>CAWEFT010000001.1:0-713271 GCA_963808365.1 uncultured Actinomycetota bacterium
CACCCGGGCGGCACCCGGAGAATCTCCTGGGCCACCCGCAGGCCGATGTCGAACAGCTCGTCTTCGGTCGGCGCTCGAGGCTGCGGCCGACATCCCGCCCACGCCGTGCAGGGGCGAACATGGCCAGTCGGGCCCTGCAACTGCGCCTCCACCGAGTCGTCCCCCGGAGTCAACGCCGCGGCCAGGCTTCTCCATCCGCTCACGGATGGAGCCGCCGTCGAGGTTCATGTCGCGGACGATGCGGTGGTTGGCCTGAATGAAACGGATGACGCGGAGCCCGTCGGTGCGCACGACCCCGGCCCACCGCTGCAACAGCTGATCGGGAGTGGGCGGGGCTCTTGTCGGGCCCACTCGACCAGATCGTCCACGCCCGACAAGTAATCCTCGACGATGCTGGCAACGATCGCCTCCTTACCGGTGAAGTGGTAGTAGAGGGCGGCCTTGGTCACCCCGAGTTCGGCGGCGATCTCCCGCATCGAGGTGGAGTCGTAGCCGTTGCGGGAAAACAGGTCCAGGGCCGATCTGCTGGGCCCGCCGCTTGGTCTGGGTGTGCTCCCGTGGGCTCGCACGGGCAGTCGGGGGTGGCCGCCGTGGCGTCGCGCGGGACCTCAGTAGGGGACATGTGACCATCATCCCTCCGTGTGGGCTTCCCTTCTACTTACCGGTCGGTTAGTCTCATCACTGACCGACCGGTAAGTAAGAAGGAAGCGCATGACCTCCACTTCGATTGAAGATCGCGCCGACAGCCTCGGCTGCCGCACCGCACGAACCCGATCGACCACGCCGCCCGCCCGCACCCACCGCCAGATCCTGACCGTGATGAGCGGCCTCATCATCGCGATGCTGCTCGCCCAGCTCGACAACATGATCGTGTCGCCGGCCTGCCGACCATCGTCGGTGACCTGGGCGGACTCGCCCACCTCTCGTGGGTGACCACCGCCTACATCCTGGCCTCCACCGTCGGCCACCCTGATCTGGGGCAAACTCGGCGACATCTTCAGTCGTAAGACAGTTTTCATGGTGTCGATCGTCATCTTCCTGGCCGGTTCGGCGCTGTCCGGGCTCGCGCAGACAATGACCGAGCTCATCGCCTTCCGCGCCCTGCAGGGCATCGGAGCCGGCGGCCTGATGGTCGGCGTGATGGCCGTCATGGCCGTCCTGGTGCCGCCCGGCGCAGCGCGCCAAATACACCGGCTACATGATGGCCGTGATGCCGGTCTCCATGATCGCGGGCCCGCTGGTCGGCGGCTTCATCACCGACCACCTGTCAGTGGCGCTGGACTTTCTACGTCAACATCCCGTTGGGCATCATCGCGCTCGTCGTCATCGCGATGACCATGAAGCTGCCCGTGCCGCCAAGGGGCAGTCCCGGGTCGACTGGCTCGGGGGCGGCCTGCTCGTCGTCTGGACCACCGCGCTGGTGCTGGTCACCAGCTGGGGCGGTTCGCAATACGCCTGGGGCTCACCCACGATCCTCGAGTCTCATCGCCCTCGCCGCCGTCGGTTTCGTAATTTTCCTCAAGGTCGAGACCCGGGTCGCGGACCCGATTCTCCCGCTGCGGTGTGTTCCGGAATCTGAATTTCAGCCTGTCCGCGGCGCTCGGCCTTCGTCGTCGGATTCGCCCTGTTCGGCGGGATGGTCTTCCTGCCGCAGTTCCAGCAGTACGTACAGGGTGCCTCGGCGACGAATTCCGGCCTGCTGCTGCTCCCCTTGATGGCGGGCGTGCTGGTGATGAGCCTCGCCGCCGGTCAGGTGATCAGCCGGACCGGCAAGTACCGAGCTTTCCCGATCGTCGGCGGCATCGTGATGACGGTCGGACTCGGCCTGCTTGGCCACGATCTCGGTCGACACCGGACTGACCACCTCCGTATACATGGTCATCCTCGGCGCTGGGTATGGGCTGCCTGATGCAGATCACGTCGCTCATCGGCCAGAACAGCGTGCCGCTCAAGGACATCGGCTCGTCGACCGGAGCGATCACGTTCCTGCGCACCATGGGCGGCTCGCTGGGTGTCAGCCTGCTGGGTTCGCTGTACACCAGCCGCCTGACGGCTCCCTGAGCGCGTCGCTGGGCGGGCGCGGCGGGTCGGTCGTCAGAGGCGGCACGCTGACTCCGAAAACGTTGCTGGCCATGCCCGAGCCCGTGCAAGCGGCCTTCAAACAGCCGTCAGCCACGGTATCACCGGGGTGTTCTTCTGGGGCGCCGTCGTGGCGGCAGCCGGCGTCGTGCTCGCGCTGTTCATCAAGCATGTGCCGCTGCGGGGGAGCGCGCCCAGTGCGGCCAGCGAAACCCAAGCGCCGGTCGCGCTCGAAACCGTCTGAAAGAGGTTCACCCGGCGGGCGGGCCGAACCACTGCGTCATCAACCGGCGCAGCTCGGCCTGCTCGCTTCCCGCCCACACCACGTGGCCGTCCGGCCGCAGCAGCACCGCGGGTATGTCCAGTTCTTCGCTCACGTCGGCGACGCGGTCCACTCGATCCTCCCAGCCTGTCGCCGAGAGGCGGCCGGTCTGGTCGAGCAGCAGGCCGCGACCCCGGTGCATGAGGTCGTACAAGCGCCCGTGCGCCAGGGCAATGTTCTTCAGCCGCCGGCCCAGCAGTTCGGGTCCGTCGCCCACGTCGTACCGGATTCCGATGGCCGAGAACTTCCCGATCAGCAGGCGGTTCACGTCCTCGATGTCCATCAGTTCCGACAGCAGCCCGCGCACGGCTCGGGGGCCCGGTTCGGACGAACCCAGCTCCGTCAGCGCGGTGGTCAGGTTGAGCACATCGGCGGCCACCGGTCGGCGTTCGCTCTGATAACTGTCAAGCAAGCCCGCGGGGGCCCAGCCGGCGGTCTCGGCGGCCAGTTTCCAGCCGAGGTTGAAGGCGTCCTGCAGGCCGAGGTTCAACCCTTGGCCGCCGTTGGGCGGGTGGACGTGGGCGGCATCGCCGGCGAGAAACACGCGGCCGGACCGGTACCGCTCGGCCAGCTGCGTGGCGTCACCGAAGCGGGAGAGCCAGCGGGGGAATGAACCCCGAAATCAGTGCCCGCCCACGCCTGCAATTGGGTGCGCAATTCATCGAGCGTCGGTGGCACGTCCGGCGTCGTCGTGATTTCCGCGGCCGGCACCACGATGCGGTATCTTCCGTCGCCGAGCGGCCCGAGGCCGAACCGGAGCCGGGTCTTTCGAACCTCGGTCACCACCGCGGTCACCGTGTCGGCCGAGGCGGTGATTTCGGCTTCGGCGATGAGCGTTTCGGCCCGCGTCGGTTCTCCCGGGAACGCGATGCCGAGCAGCTTGCGCACCGTGCTGCGGCCACCGTCGCACCCGACCAGATAGTGAGCGGACAGCCGGCTTCCGTCGCCCAGCTCGGCGGTCACCGAATCGTCGTGCTGGCTCAATCCGGTCAGTTGGATGCCGCGGCGGATCTCGACCCCGAGGGCCAGCGCATGGTCGGTGAGCAGTCGTTCCGTGGTGGTCTGGGGAATGCCGAGCAGATACGGATGGGCGGTGTCCAAATCAGGGGGTGTGGGCTTCACGATGCCGGCAAAGAAGCCGCCGAGCGGGTATTGCTGTCCGACCGCAAGAAATCGGTCGAGCAGCCCGCGTTGGTCCAGAATTTCCACGCTCCGGGTGTGCAAACCGAGGGCCCGCGCGTGCCGGGTCGGTTCGGTCTGCTGGTCGATCACCAGGGTGCGCACTCCCTGCAGCCGCAATTCGGCGGCCAGCATGACGCCGGTGGGCCCGCCACCCACCACCAATACGTCCAGCATGAGATCTCCGATTCTGTCGCGGGTTTCATCGGGGCGACGAATTGTGCGGCACCGCCGGGGTCTTGCCGCAAGCCCCCAGGTGCGCTATACGTTGGAAAGAGGGACAGGAGCAGAACCGCTTCAGCGGCGGCGTTCCGCCCGTGCGGGGATCCCTCGAATCGCGATGCTCATTCATGTCGTTTCCGAACGTCAGGCGATGCTTTCGCCGCCACCCTCCCGGCGTCCGCCCGGGCTCTGACCTGGCGTCCTGACCCGTCTCCGAAAATTTTCGTCCCGAGGGCCATCCCGACGGGCGAGGACTCCGAAGTACGAGTGCTGGCCCGCCCGTTGAGGGGTGCGGGCGGGCCGTGTTTGCCAGACCGGAGACCGAACGGCGATCCGGACGTCCATGCGGCCCGCGTCGGCGGGCGCCCCGACGGCGCAACGGTCCTGCCTGCTTTCGGGCGGTGGTCGCGGCTCGGCCGCTACCGGCGGCAGAACCGTCAGGGATGACGCCGAACCTGGCCGAGCGGCCGGAAAACTCGGCGGCCATAATTCGCGCTATGGATCCTCGCGCAGGACAGCCGGCCCAATCCAGCGACCTGATCGACGTCGACGCCCTGCTGGCGGCGTACGACGACTTGCATCCGGACCCCTCCGACCCCAACCAGCAGGTCGTGTTCGGGACTTCCGGGCACCGCGGGTCGTCGCTGGACGTCGCCTTCAACCGCGACCACATCTTGGCCATCACCCAGGCGATCTGCGAGTACCGCAAAGGCCAGGGAACCGACGGGCCGCTCTACATGGGCGCGGACACCCATGCGCTGTCCGGACCGGCGCAATCCACCGCACTCGAGGTGTTGGCGGCCAACGGCGTCACGGTGATGCTGGATGTGAACGACGGCTTCACGCCGACGCCGGCGGTCTCCCACGCCATCCTGAAGGCGAACCGGGGCCGCACCGACCGGTTGGCCGACGGCATCGTGGTGACGCCCAGCCACAACCCCCCGCGCGACGGCGGATTCAAATACAACCCACCTAACGGGGGACCGGCAGACACCGACGCCACCTCGTGGATCGCCGGCCGGGCCAATGAACTGCTGCGCAACGGTCTGGACGGGGTGCTGCGCATGTCGGCCGAGGCGGCCCGGAACGCGGACACCACGGGCTTCTTCGACTTCACCGCCTCCTATGTCGGCGACCTGGACAGCGTGGTGGACATCGACGCGATCCGCGCTTCTGGGATCAGCATCGGCGCGGACCCGCTCGGCGGCGCCTCCGTCGGCTACTGGGAGGCGATCGCCGATCGGCTGAACCTGAACATGACTGTGGTGAACAAGCGGGTGGACCCGCAATGGTCGTTCATGACCCTGGATTGGGACGGCAAGATCCGCATGGATTGCTCGTCCCCGTATGCGATGGCCTCGTTGGTGCAGCGGCGAGACCAGTTCGATCTGGCCACCGGAAATGATGCCGACGCCGACCGGCATGGCATCGTCACTCCGGACGCGGGGCTGATGAATCCGAACCACTACCTGGCCGTGGCCATCGATTACCTGTACTCCAAGCGCACCGAGTGGGGCGCGGACATGGGGGTGGGCAAGACGCTGGTGTCGTCGTCCATGATCGATCGGGTCGTGGCCGACCTCGGGCGCAAGCTGGTCGAGGTACCGGTCGGATTCAAATGGTTTGTCGACGGATTGATTTCGGGCACGATCGGGTTCGGCGGCGAAGAGTCGGCCGGCGCCTCGTTCCTCCGCCGCCGCGGCACCGTCTGGACCACCGACAAGGACGGCATCCTGCTGGACCTGCTGGCTTCGGAAATCCGTGCGGTCACCGGGAAGTCGCCGTCGGAGCGCTACCGCGAGCTGACCGCGAAGTTCGGTGACCCGGCCTACGCCCGAGTCGATGCGCCGGCGACGAAGGACCAAAAAGCCAAGCTGGGCAAGCTTTCTCCTGACGACGTGAAGGCGGACACCCTGGCCGGCGAGAAGATCGTCGACCGGTTGGTGGCGGCACCGGGGAACGGCGCCAAAATAGGCGGTCTGAAAGTGACCACCGAAAACGCGTGGTTCGCCGCGCGGCCGTCCGGCACCGAAGACGTCTACAAGATTTACGCGGAGTCCTTCAAGGGCCCCGAACACCTCGCGCAGGTGCAAGCCGAAGCCAGGGAGGTGGTTTCCGCGGCGCTCGGGTCGTGATGGGCCGGGATGGGTTGCGATAGTTGTGTCGTCGTGTCGAGCATGCTGACTTGACGTGGCGGATTGATAATGAGCCCAAGCCGCTCCGGGTCGGAGGATCTGATGTCGCAGCAGAACGTCGATCTTGTTCGACGTCACTTCGAAGAGATATGGAACCGACGGGACGCGCGGGCCTGCGATGAACTGATGGCAAAGGATTTCGTTGAGAACGGCGCTGCTCCGTTCGAAGCTCGTGCGCCCGGTCGCGTATCAGGACCCGATGCGATGCGGGGCACCGTCGAGTGGCTGACTGCGCAGTTCCCGGACCTCGCGTTTGAGATCGAGGCGATTGTTGCCGATGGCGACCTTGTGGTCGCTCGTGTGCGGTCGCGCGGCACGAACCTCGGCCGGCTGAATGGCTTCCTACCTCCGAGTGGGAAGCCGTTTGATTACGCTCAAAGCCACTGGTTCCGGGTGGCTGACGGCAAATTGGCCGAGCATTGGGCCACCCGCGATGACTTGACAGCGATGCTGCAGTTGGGAGTCGTCACCCCTCCTCGGATCGGGGCGCTGCTGCGACAGCTACGGTCTGCCGTACCGCTCAGGTTGCGTCGTCGACGTGTCCCAGGCCCGGCGACCTAAGGATGCGCTGATCTACGGGTCGATTCGGGGGTGATGGGCTGCGGGTCTGCGTGGTCGGGTCGCCGGAGCAGTCTGGTGTCCGGTTTGTCTGCCTGCGGCCCCAGATTTGAGGCCCTGCAGCCGTTTTCGGGCAGGCTGCCGCCCAGCCGTCACCCGGTCAGGGCGACGGCGCGGGCCCGCATCAACCAGTTCGCCGACGCGAACAGCAGGTGCAGATGGTTCAGGTTCTTGGCCAAACCGCGGTAGCGGGTCTTCGCGAACCCGAAGTCCCGCTTCACGATCAGGAACGGATACTCCACCTTGGCCCGCACCGAAGCCTTCCGCGACTCCTCCGCCCGGTCCGGGCCGGGCATCGACTTGAGCCGGCCCTTACGCGCCGCGACCCGCCACGCCACCGTCGACCGGGCGCCGTCGCCGGCCATGTCGGGCCGCTTATCAGCCCCTTGGTAGCCGGCGTCGGCGTAGACGACCTCGTCATCGTCGCGGACCAGGTCCGCCGCCTGGTCCAGGTCGTGCACGTTCGCCGCGGTCGCTGTCACCGTGTGGACGTAGCCGGTGCCGGCGTCCACGCCGATATGGGCCTTCATCCCGAAATACCACTGCTGACCCTTGCGCGTCTGGTGCATGTCCGGGTCCCGGTCACCCGCCGCGTTCTTCGTCGACGACGGCGCCGCGATGATCGTGGCGTCCACGATCGACCCGCCCCGCATGATCCAGCCCTGCTCGGCGAAGATCTCATTCTGGGCCGTCGAACAACTTGCGGCCCACCTGGTGTTCCTCCAACAGATGCCGAAAATGCAGCAGCGTCGTCGCGTCCGGGACCTGCTCGGACGTGAAATCCACACCCAGGAACTTCCGCATCGCATAGGAGTCGTAGATCGCGTCCTCCACCCCCTCATCGGACAGGGAGAACCACACCTGCAACAGATACATCCGCAGCATCGTCTCCACCGGCTTGGCCTTACGGCCCCTCTTCCCCGGCGACGACGCGTAGTAGTGCGGCTCGATCAAACCGACCCACCGCGCCCACGGGATCGTGGCGTCCATCGTCGCCAAGAACCGCTCCCGGCGGGAAACCCGCCGCCGATTGCCGTACTCCACATCGGTGAAACTGGGCTGCTCACTGTCCACACCCCATCCTCCCGTACACCCGACCACCAGCCCAGACGCCGCCCCGGACCACCGAGAAAATCAGCGCATCCCTAAACGTAGGTATCGGGCCGCTCACCTCCCCAGACGCCCGCTCGTTGGCCTCAGGCAAATACGTTCCGCGGGTTGACGGCATCTCCCTTGACTCAAGCAGTCATCCAGTAAACCTGTTCGAGAATCGCTTGCGATCCGGCTGTCGACGTCTTAGAATCGAACGTATGTTGGAACGCCTGAGTGTGGAGGAGCTGCGGGCGATGCGCGCCCGGCTGGCCGCCGCGCCCGCCGCCGCCGACGATGAGGAGCGCCTGGCCGCGTTGCGGTTGTGGGAGGAGATCAAGTGTCTGGCCGGCGCGGCGCAGGCCCAGCTGACCAGCGACCTGGTCGCCTCGCAGCGGGCCGCCGGTGCGGCGGTGGGTCGGGACATGGCCGACGCCGACCGCGCCTCGACCGGACTCATCGCCCTGGCGCGGCGGGAATCACCGCGCAAGGCCCGGCGGCTGTTGGGTTTGGCCCGCACCCTTCACACCCAGATGCCCGAGACTTTCGCGGCGATGCAGGCCGGACTGTTGTCCGAGCACCGCGCGATGCTCATCGCCACCGCCACCACGTTCCTGACGGATGCGGACCGGGACCGGTTGGACGCCGAGATCGCCCCGCAGCTGGACGGGCTGGGTGATCAGGATGTGGACAAGAAGGCCCGGGCCATCGCCTACCGGCTGGATCCGCGCGGCTCGGTGGACCGGGCCGCCCATGCTGCCGCCGACCGCACCATCACCGTCCGACCCGCCCCGGAGTCGATGGCGTATCTGACCGCGCTACTACCGATGACCACCGCGGTGGCCTGCTACGCCGCGCTGCGCCGCCACGCCGACACCACCGTCGCCACCGCCGACCGCGACCGCCCCGGCCAGGTGGAGCAGCCCCGCAGCCGCGGACAGGTCATGGCAGACGAGTTCGCCGCCCGGCTGACCTACGGCGCCATCGCCGGACACGACGCGAACGGCACCCCCATCCGCCGCAGCCCGTCGTCCTCGGCGGAGCGGCCCGCCGCCGAGCTGAGCATCGAGATCGCCGTCATCATGTCCGACGAGACCCTGCTGCAGGGCGGGGACGAACCCGCCGAACTGGTCGGCTACGGACCTCTCCCCGCCGGCGTGGCCCGCGACCTCGTGCTATCCGGGCACTCCAAGCTTCGGGACAAACTCCGACGGCTGTACACCGCCCCCGGCAGCCGGCAGTTGATCGCCATGGAAGCCCGGGCCCGGCTGTTCCCCGACTCTTTACGCCGGTTCATCCGCTACCGCGACCGGACCTGCCGCACCCCCTGGTGCGGCGCCCCCATCCTGCACATCGACCACCGTCACCCCGCCGCCCACGGCGGACCCACCAGCGCGACCAACGGCCAAGGACTGTGCGCCGGCTGCAACCTGATCAAAGCCGTCCAGGAGGGACGAGCCCACATCGCGGAGCCAACCGCCGCCCTCGAATGGTCCGCCTGAGCTTCCTTGAACTGTGCCGCCGAGCTTCCGTGATCATGCCTACACCGCTGCCCCGGGGTTGTTCGGGTGCCGTGTGAGACAATGGTCGTGTTGGTTGGCTCCGCCGAATGTGTCATGACGGCAGACGCTCACCATTCGTGGCTCGCGCCGGTGCGGTCCGATGAGAGCCGAAATCGCCGCCCGAGCCCTCCCGGGTTCCGTCACCTGCCAAACCACGGCAATTTTCCTCGTCGGTGCTTTCGGCCGGAGAAACTCCGCGCCGTCAAGCGCACCGATCAGGAAGGCCCGCATGACCGACCACGCCATGCTGCAGCTCCGCCCCGACGACGACCAGCCGGTCGTCCGGTTTACGGGCTCCTGTGGTTCCGCCAGCCAGCCTGCGGTCCCCAGTCCCGGCGAAGCGGCCGAACGGCGGGACGACTGGGATGACTACTTGGGCCGCGTCGACACCGACCAGGACCTCGCCACGGCGGCGCTGAAAGCGGAGCAGATCGCACAGTCCGAGCCGGTTCCGCACTGCGCCTGAGCGGCGGAGCCGCTGTCCCGCGGATGGCGGCGGTCACGCCGCTTCGCTGGCTTTTGACTACCGAACTTTGAAGGAAGATTTTGACCAACGCATCTCAGACCACCTGGATCTCGTCCGGCACCGGCCGCGGTAACGCCCCCAGCGGCGACCGCAACCGTCGTCGTTCCCGGCGCCCCGGCGGGCCGGCGACTTCAGCCACCGCCCCCACCGGAGCGGGCAGCCTGTTCTCGGTGACTGCTTTCGCCAGCGGCGCCCAGTCCACGACCGCTCGGCCCAGCGGCGCCCAGTCCACGACCGCTGTCCCCAGCGGCGCGCAGACCAGGACCGCCCAGCCCAGCGCCGCCGAGGCCAATGGCCGCACCGGCGGCAGCCGCGGTCCGCGCCAGCGCGCCGGCGGCCGAAATGAAACCGCCGCCTCAACGTCCGGCCAGGCCGGCGCTCGTTCCGCCTCCAGCCAGCCGGCCCGTCGGGCGGCCAACCCACAGAACGGCAGCACTCTCACCGCCCGGCCGGCCACCGCCGGGACCCGCGGAACCGCGCAAACCGCTGATTTCCCGACCGCGACGCCGACGACGGCCGATCCCTCCGCCACCTTCGCCGAACTGGGCGTGCCGGCCCCGCTGTTGCCGGTGCTGGCCGACCTGGGCGCGACGCACCCTTTCCCGGTGCAACTCGCCACGTTGCCCGCGACCCTGGCCGGTCGCGACGTGCTGGGCCGGGGGCGCACCGGATCCGGCAAGACAATCGCCTTCGCGGTGCCGATCACCGTCAACCTGTTCGGGCGGCGCAGCGCGGCCAAGCGGCCACGCGGTCTGATCCTGGTGCCGACCCGGGAACTGGCTCTGCAGGTCCAGCGCACCGTCGACCCGTTGGCCAAGGCCAACGGACTGACCACCGTCACGGTCTTCGGCGGCGTCGGATTCGGACCCCAGACGTCAGCCCTGCAACGCGGCGTCGACATCGTCATCGCCTGCCCCGGCCGGCTCGAGGACCTGATCAACCGGGGCGTCTGCGATCTGCGGGACATCGAGATCGTGGTGCTGGACGAGGCGGACCACCTGGCCGACCTCGGATTCCTGCCCGGCGTGCGGCGCATCCTGCGCGCCACGCCCCGCGACGCGCAGCGCCTGCTGTTCTCCGCCACCCTGGACAACGGCATTGCTGCGCTGGTCGGCGAGTTCCTGGTCGAGCCTGTCCTGTTCAGCGTGGACGAGGGCAGCACACCAGTGGGCGCCATGTCCCACCACGTTTTCGCCATCAGCCAGCAGGACCGCAACCGGGTCGTTCAGGAACTGGCGACCGGGTCCGGGCGGCGCCTGCTGTTCACCCGGACCAAGCACGGCGCCCGGAAATGGGCGACCGCGTTGACCAAGGGCGGCATCCCGGCCGTCGATCTGCACGGCAACCTGTCCCAGAACGCCCGCGAGCGAAATCTGGCCGCTTTCGCCTCCGGCGCCGCCTCGGTCCTGGTGGCCACCGACATCGCCGCGCGTGGCATCCACGTCGACGGCGTGGAGCTGGTCGTGCACGTCGACCCGCCGACCGAGCACAAGGCCTACCTGCACCGGTCCGGCCGCACCGCCCGGGCTGGGGCGTCCGGAACGGTCGTCACCTTGATGCTGCCGGATCAGACCGCCGAGGTGTCGGCCCTGATGCGGCAGGCCGGCATCACCGCCACCGTCACTCCCGTCGTCCCCGGGCACCCCACGCTGGCTCGCATCGCCGGCTGAGGGCGCCCGTCCGGGCCGCGGCTGGCGGGCGGAATCGAGAGCCGAAGTCAGTCGTGGGCGCCGGACTCGTGGGCCAGGTGACTGGCCGGTTCGAGTTGCAGCGTCGAGTGGTCGACGTCGAAATGGCCGCGTAGGCAGTCCTGGACCCGGTCGAGCAGGCCGGGGGCAGCGCCGTTGGTGAAGCACTCGTCGGTGATGACCACGTGCGCGGACAAGGCCGGCAGACCCGACCGCACCGTCCACACGTGCAGGTCGTGCAGCGTCACCACGCCCGGCAGCTCACCGATGTGGGTCCGCACCTCGTCCAGCGCCACACCGGCGGGCGCGCCCTCCAGCAGGATGCGGCCGGAGTCGCGCAGCAGACCCCAGGACGCCCGGATCATCAGCGCCGCCACCAGCAGAGAAGCGATGGCATCCGCCCGCTGAAAGCCGGTGGTCAGGATGACCACGGCCGCGATGGCGGTGCCGATGAAGGCGTAGAGGTCGGTCAACACGTGCTGGAACGCACCCTCGACGTTCAGGCTTTGCCGGTTCGCCTTGGACAGCGACCAGGTGGCCAGGACGTTGACGACCATGCCGACCAACGCCACCACCAGCACCAAGCCCCCGCGCACCGCGGGTGGGTTCACCAGGTGCTGGATCGCCTCCACCGCGACCACCGCCGCCACGGCCAGCAGCACAACGCCGTTGACGGCGGCGGACAGGATCTCAGCCCGCTGGAATCCGTAGGTCCAGGCGTCCACCGCCGGCTTGGTCATCAGCCGCATCACCCACAGCGCCCCGGCGATCGCCCCCGCGTCGGACAGCATGTGGCCTGCGTCGGCCAGCAACGCCAGGGATCCGGCGAAGGCGGCCACCACCACCTCGCCGATCATGAACCCGACCAGCAGCGCCAAAGCGGTGATCAAATACCGGCGGTCGGCGTCCGCGGAAACTTGCGAGTGCGAGTGGGTGTGCTCGCGGGACGAGTCGTGCTCGTGGCTCGGCGACGCGACGTGCTCCGGCTGGGGACCCGGAAATGGCTCGCGGAAACCAGGCTGTGCCATGGGCGGATCAGCCGGCGACGCGGTCCAGCGCGGCCGACGAGTGCGGCGCGAGTGGCTCGTCGGAATGAGCCCGCTCCTCCACGTACGCCAACCTTCCGTCGGGGGTGATTCCGTACAAGCGCGTCGCTCCCACGACCGGCGGACCCGAGGAGCGCCACACCGAATCCGTCGACATGGCCCACACCGTCAGACTGCGCGGCTGACCGTAGAAGACCTCGATCCGGCCCTCGGCGTGGGCCACCAGCAGCTCGATGGAGCCATCCGGTTGGGGCCGCCAGAAGCCCAGTTCCCGCGCCGCCGGCGCGACGACGTCCCCCTCCGCGTCCAGCGTCCAGGTGATCGATTCGTACGTCAGGAAGTCGCGGCCGTCGTGCGCGATGGTGATCTGCTGACCGAATTGCGGGCTCTGGATGCCTGGCTCGTTGCCGTACACGCCGGTGCCGCGCCAGATGCCCACCAGCGGCAGCAACGACAGGCACGCCTTGTTGATTTCCGGCCCCATCCGGAAGTTGGCCGTGTCGGCCGGCACCGGCAGCGGGTCCACCGAATCGATGTTCCGGGACCGGGTGACCTCCGCGCGCCGCTCGGCCGCGGCGACAGCGGCGTCACCGGAACCCAGCGCCACCTCGGGCGCGGACTCGGGGAATGCCTCGCCCGGCTCGCTCACTTCTCCTCGTGCAACAGTCGGTAGACCACGTAGAACGCGAACCAGGCGATCGCTACGGCGATGACGACCAACAGCGTCGTATAAAAGACCTCCACGCGCTCAGGGTATCGGGCACATGGGTGTGGCGAGCGGCACGGCGGGCCGGCCCGACCGGACCCGGGAAGGATGGACGGCATGACCACCACCTCGGCGGAGATCGAGCGGAAATTCGAAGTGACGGCGGATACCCGGCTGCCGGATCTGTCGGAATTGGTAGGTGTCGCGAACGTGCGGTCGTCGACCTTCGAACTGAACGCGACCTACTTCGACACCGATGCCCTGGCCCTGCTGGGCGCCCGGATCACGCTGCGCCGCCGCGAGGGCGGCAACGATGCCGGTTGGCATCTGAAGATGCCGGTCGCCGAGGGTGCGCGCTCCGAGACCGCGGTGCCGTTGACGGCCGAGACCGATCAGGTACCCGACGAGTTGACCGAGCGCGTCCGGGCCTGGGTCCGCCGGAAGACGTTGCAGCCGGTCGCCGTTCTGCACACCACCCGGACCATCGCCGAGCTTCTCGACGAGACCGGAGAGGTGATCGTCGAGGTGGCGGACGACCTCGTACAGAGCGAGGCATTGGGAGATCCCGCTTCCCGCCAGGCTTGGCGCGAATGGGAGGCCGAACTCAAGCACGGCACCGAGGAACAACTGGACGCGGTGTCCGACGCCCTGACGAACGCCGGTGCCACTGCGGCGGGGAGCGCATCCAAAGTGGCGCAGGCGCTGCAGGGCCGGCGGCGGGCCGGATTCCCCCGGATCAACTCCGCGTCGCCGCACGATACGGCGAGGGTGGTGATCCAGGCGTATCTAGTCGCCCAGATCGAGGCGCTGGAGTTCGCCGACGGAAGGGTGCGCGCCGACGAGGAGGATTCGGTCCACAAGATGCGCGTGGCCACCCGCCGGCTGCGCAGCGTGCTGGGCACCTTCCGCCCTGCGCTCGACAGCGCCTTCACCGATCCGCTCCGGGAGGAGCTGAAGTGGCTGGCCGGGGTGCTCGGCGTGGCCCGGGACGCGGAGGTGCAACGAGCCCATTTCGCCGACCGGTTCGCCGCCGAGCGGGAAGCCGACCCGGACTTGGTGTTCGGCGGAATAGCCGCCTGGGTGGACCGGGAGTTCGCCGGTCAATACCGGGCGGCTCACGACGAGGTGCTGCGAGTGCTGCACGACGATCGCTACTTCGCGCTGTTGGACTCGCTGGACGCCCTGGCCACCAACCCACCCTGGCTGGCCGCCGCCGAGAGGACCGCGGACGACCTGCTGGTCGAGCGGGTGCACAACGCCTACCGCCGGCTCCGCCGGGAGATCCACAGCATCGAGAAGGCCGATACGCCCGCCGATCGCGACGTCCGCTTCCACGAGTCCCGGAAACGCGCCAAGAAATTGCGCTACGCGGCCGAGGCGTTGGAATTGGCGTTCGGTGACCGGGCGGACGCCTTGGCGTCGGCAGCCGAGGACGTCCAAGAGATTCTGGGCGCCCACCAGGACAGCGTGGTGGCCCGCCAGGAGCTGGCGAATCTGGCCGGCCGCGCCTTCCTGGACGGTGAGAACACTTTCTCACTGGGTCGGCTGCACGCCGCCGAGCAGTGGCGGGCGCAAGCGGCCGAAGCCCATTTCGCGGACGCCTGGACGAAGTTGCGCAAATTGCGGCGGTTCCCCGACTAGCGCGGCCGCGCCCGGGAAACGGGCAGACATCGGCCGATCGGCCCGCCGGCACCGACAAATCCGGCAGATGTCACCGTGAGTTCGCGGTCTTTCACGTCGAAATGGGCGCGGCGACCCCGGGACCTCCGGGCATCGACCGTGACGACATCGATGCCCGGGCCGATCACCTCATTGTTTTCTCCCGCGAGATCGGCCGGCCCGAGCGGCCGGTGGCCACCTATCGGCTCGCTCGCCCGTCGCCGGCATTGGGTCTCCGCGGACCGGGAGGGCCAGCCCCGGTTGCCGTTCCTGTCCTGGGGCGTCGACCCGGCGGAGCAATTGGACATTCCGCCGCTGCTGCGCGCCTACCTGCGGCTGGGCGCTCAGATCTGCGGTCGCCCGGCGTTCGACCCGGCCTTCAATACCGCGGACTTCCTGCTGCTGGACACCCACCCGGCAGATCAGCGCTACCTGCAACAATTCCGCCAGTTCGGAACACGCGCATGACCGTGCTGGCCGAGAGGCCGACAGGTGCAGCGCCACTTGCGATCTCGGCGGCACCGCCATCGCTCGCCCCGGCCGCCAGGACAACCGGCGTCGTGGTCACCCCGTTCGCGCTGTCCTATTGGAATCCCGTCGGTCCTTCGCTGTCGGTGTCCGTGGTGACCGGCTGAACCCGTTCGGAAGACCGCCGGCCACCCGCCGAATACGCCAAAAGCCTCGCTCGTGGACGAGGTCCAGCGAGCGGGCTTCTGGTGAAAGAGAATCAGGCGACCAGCACGTCGACCGAATACAAGCCGGTGGTGGTGGCCACCTCAAACTGGCCCTTGCCGGAGCGGGACAGCGCCCGCACGGTCCAGGTGCCGGGGGCCGCATAGAACCGGAAATCGCCGGCGCCCGAGGAGACGACCTCGGCGGTGAACTCGCCGGTCGAATCGAGCAAACGCACGAACGCGCCGGCCACCGGGTTGGCGCCGGAGAGCACCTTCCCCTGCAGCACGGCCTGGGTGGTGGTGTTGGTGCCGGCCGGAAGGTTCAGGGCCTGTTCAGGAGCTCCGCACATGAGTCTCTCCTCGGGTTGGAAGGGCTGGCGATAATGGGGATCAGGAAGCGGTGCCGGGACCGGTCTCCACCGGGACACCGACCAGCGAGCCGTATTCGGTCCAGGAGCCGTCGTAGTTCTTGACGTTCTCCTTGCCCAGCAACTCCTTCAGCACGAACCACGTGTGACTCGAACGCTCACCGATGCGGCAATAGGCGATCGTGTCCTTGGACTCGTCCAGGCCGGCTCCGCCGTAGAGCTCGGCGAGTTCACTGTCGGACTTGAACGTCCCGTCCTCATTGGCGGCCTTCGACCACGGCACATTGATGGCGGTCGGGATGTGGCCACCTCGCTGCGCCTGCTCCTGCGGCAGGTGCGCGGGAGCCAGCAGCTTGCCGGAGAACTCGTCGGGGGAGCGCACATCGACCAGATTCTGGTTGCCGATGGCAGCGAGCACCTCGTCCCGCTTGGCGCGGATCGACGCGTCCTGCGGCTTTGCCGTATACGACGTGGCGGGCCGGTCGGTCTCGTCGGTGGTCAGGGCGCGCCCGTCGAGTTCCCACTTCTTGCGGCCGCCGTCCATCAATTGGACGGCCTGGTGCCCGTACAGCTTGAAATACCAGTAGGCGTACGCGGCGAACCAGTTGTTGTTGCCGCCGTAGAGGATCACCGTGTCGTCGTTGCTGATGCCCTTGGCGGACAACAGCTTCTCGAGACCGGCTTGATCGACGAAGTCACGGCGGACCGGATCCTGCAATTCGGTCTTCCAGTTGATCTTCACCGCGCCGGGGAGGTGGCCGCCGTCGTAGGCGGTCGTGTCCTCGTCCACCTCGACGAAGACCAGGCCGGGGGTGTTCAGGTTCTTCTCCACCCAGTCGGTGGAAACGAGCGCGTCTTCGCGGCTCATGATGCGGGGCTCCTTCGGTGAGGATTGCGCTGTCGCAAACGGACGGGACAAATCGCCCACGCGCTGCCTACCCGGAAGAGTGGAGTTCAGTTTCGCTTCCGGGCCCGGTCGGCGGGCAGAACGGAAGGGCTGGCGGAATCGGTCCAGTACGGCCTGGCCGCCGCCGGGCCGGATGGGGCGCTGGTCAGCGCTGATCCGGCTGGCCCGCGGCACAACACAGCGCGCTGCCGACCCGAACCAGGTCGACCGCACGCCGGGAGGTCAGCAGCGGATCCACGAGGTCAAAGGTAGCAGCCCGCCGCATCGCCGCGGACCGCCTTCTGGGCTAGCGGAGCTGGCGCCCCGACACGTTCGTCAGCTGCCCGGAGACCACCAGGTGGGCGCCGTCGGTGACGACCGTGGCGGTCTGCACCGGAAACGGCAGCAACCCGGCCAACGGCACCGACACCGACAGCTTGGCGGCCAGCGAATCGGTGACCGAACTGGACAGGCCCGCCGCGGTCACCCTGGTGGCGGACAGCTTCAGGGCACCGTTTCGGTAGGACGCGGTGATGTCGGCGGACACCGGCACCGACACGCCGGCCACCGTGATGGTGGTCGACAACTGGATCGTCCCACCGGCTCCGGAACTGATGCTGACGTTGGCCTGGGTGAACGCCTTGGTCAGGGCGGCGGTGGGAAGGTCGGCGTGCAGGTCGACGGTGTGAGCGACCAGTGCGTCGGTATTGCCCTTGATCGCGTCCGAGAGCGGGAAGTCGACGTCGTAGAGCTCGGCCGTGGTATCCGCCGTCCCCAGGTTTCCAACCGGGAAGTCGTGGTCGACGACAGTGATGTGTGAGTAGTGCCCCGGTAAGGCTTGAGCCAGGAACGAGAACCCGTGAATGGCCACGTCGGGCGCGGCCTGCAGATCGGCGGACCTGGCGATCGCCGAACCGGCCTCCTTTTCGGCCACGGCGCGGCCGGCAATGTCGACGCCGACGACGATCACGATCAGGATCGCCACGGTGATCAGGAAGGCCTTCACCGGTCGATTCTTTCAACTGCTCCCACCATCTGGCGGCGGGTTGGACAAAGGTGCAGGTCAGCAGCTCTCCTCGAGGGAGTCGGCCGGCGATGGGTCCGAGGCTCGGGCCTCGTTGAGCGCATCCGCCTGGGCGGCGATCCAGCCGCGGACGCGGCGCAGCACGACCCGATTGGTCCCGGTCTCGGCGTGCGCCATGCCCGGTTCCAGCCACAGCGTTGCGTGCCCGCCGGCCGCCTGCGCCAGGGCGACGGCGTGCTGAGGCCGGAAGTAATGGTCGTCGGTGCCGTGCACGAGCAGCAGGGGGATGGGCGCGATGCGGTCCATGACTTCCAGCGGCGTCGGGGGGATGTAGGCCCAGGGCCGGTCGAGCCGCACGCCGACCCGTCGACCCAGCCATGGGCCCAGCGGATGCTCCAGGATCCAATGAACCCGTTTCATGGCGGCCGTCTCCCGGATGAACCAGGTCGAGGGCGAGGAGATGCTGGCCACAACGTCCGGTTTGTGCTCGCCCACGGCCGCCTGGATAAGAGCGATCGAGCCGCCCATGGAGAACCCGACGCTGACCACGGTCCGGTAGCCCGCGGCCCGGGCGTAGGCGATGGCGGCATCCATATCCTGGTGTTCCTTCATGCCGACGGTGCTGAAGCCCTCCGAACGTCCGTGGCCGCGGAAGTCGAAGGCCAGGACGGCCGCATTCTGCGTGGGCGGCAGGGCAAACGACAGGATGGCCGATCGGCTGGACGGCTTGGCCGTCGAATTGGTGAACCCGTGACCCACGACGATGGCGAGGTCGCTGGTTTGGGCCCGCCGGTGCAAACCCTGCAGGTGCACCCCGTCGGCCGTGGTGATCGTGACCTCCTCGATGCGAGGTTCGGCTGGAGCGGCGCGCATGTCCCCAGTGTGGTCCGTCCACCCGCCGTGACCGGGGTGCGACGCAGGTTCCGGGTCCGGGTGGGATGCGCCGGCGCGACGACGGCGGCCAGCGGCTTCATCCACCGTTAAGATTGGCTGCACACCCCGGAAACCTCTCTTCCGGCCGTTCTCGTGCCGGCATCGTCGCTTCGCGAGACCGCCCGGTCGACTGCGCAGGGAGACGATCGCGATGGACCTGCTTCTGCTCACGGCTGATCCGCTTCCCGAGACGGTGCTGCCCGCCATCGACCTCCTGCCCCTCAAGGTGCGCGCGGCGGCGCCGGAGGCGGCTTCCCTCGTCACCGCCGGGCCGTACGACATCGTGCTCCTCGACGCCCGTCACGATCTGGCCGCGGCTCGCACTTTGTGCCGGCTGCTCGGTACCGACGGGTTGGCCGTGTCGATCCTGGCCATCGTCACCGAAGGAGGCATGGTCGCGATCGGGCCGGAATGGGGCGTGGCCGACGTGGTACTGGTCAGCGCCGGCCCGGCGGAGGTCCATGCCCGGCTGCGGCTGCTGGCCGCCCGCACGTCCAGCGCGGCGAACTCAGGGTTGATCAGCCTGGGCGAATTGACCATCGAAGAGGACACCTACACCGCCCGGCTGCGGGGCCGGCCGCTGGAGCTGACCTACAAGGAGTTCGAACTGCTGAAGTTCCTGGCACAGCACCCGGGTCGGGTGTTCACCCGTGAGCAACTCGTCACCGAGGTGTGGGGCTACGACTTCTTCGGCGGCACCCGCACCGTGGATGTGCACGTCCGGCGGCTGCGGGCCAAGCTGGGCTCCGAGCACGAGGCGCTCATCGGCACCGTGCGCAACGTCGGCTACAAGATGGTGCCGCCGGCTCGGTCGGGCAGCGGCCGGGAAGCCACCACGGCAACGTCGAACGCTGCCGCTGGGCAGCAGGCATCGGGTCACTGACGTGGCTGCGGTGGGACCGGACGAGGGTTTCGGGGTGAACGCCGGCGACGGTGCGGCCGTGGCCAACGGCTCCGGGACCGAGCCGGTGGAGCTCCCGGGGTTGACGGCCGAGGAGTCGGCTCCGCTACCGGCGGAGGAAGAAAACATGGTTCCCGTCGAACCGGAGACGGTCGGAACAAAGACGTCGCCGGCCGCCGCCGCTGATCCCGCCGCGGTGGCCGCGGCCTTGGTGGACCGGGCGGCCGCGGTGGACGGCGTGAAGGCCATCGGCAGCCACGTCCTGGACCACTTCGACGAGGCCGAAATCGTCTTGTGGCTCAACGCCGCCGGCGAAGTCATCCCGGGTTCGGCGGCCCCGGACCTGAACGGGGCACTGGGCGTGGCGATCGTTCCGGCGGCCGACCCCGCCGAGTTCGTTCTCGATCCGAGTGCCCGCGGACGCGCGCTCGGCACCCGTCTGTTGCGGGAAACGCTCGAGCACACCTCGGCGGTGTGGGCTCACGGGGATCTGCCGGCTGCCCAGGCGCTGAACCAGAAGTTCGGGATGAAACCGGTCCGCACCCTGCTGCAGTTGCGGCGCCCATTGGGAGTGCCCGGTGACGTCGGGGCGGTGCAGTGGCCGGACGGCGTCGAAATGCGGACCTTCGTGCCGGGCCAGGACGACGAAGAAATCGTGGGTGTGAACGCCCGCGCCTTTTCCTGGCACCCGGAACAAAGCCGCTTCTCGCTCGCCGATCTCCACAGGGAAATGGGGCAGAGCTGGTTCGATCCGGCGGGATTCTTCCTGGCCGTGCACGCCGAGTCCGGACGCATTCTTGGCTTTCACTGGACCAAAGTTCATCCCGCCGGATCTGATCAACCCGAACCGGTCGGGGAGGTCTATGTGATCGGCGTCGATCCGCTCTCGCCGATCCGCCGGCTGGGCCGGCCGTTGACGCTCGTCGGGCTCGATCGCATGGCAGCGCAAGGGCTCTCCGCGGTCATGTTATATGTCGAGGGCGACAATGCGCCGGCGTTGCGCCTTTATGCCGGCCTGGGTTTCACCGAGAGCCGCCGCGACGTCGTCTACCGGCGTGGCTGACGACAGCCCAGGGTCTGGCCGCGGTCGGACGTCGATCCGGTCGGAAACGGCCGCGGAAACGCCGACGGCTCAAGGGGAACCGGACGACGTCGGCTCTCCGTCGCTGCAAAGCGTGGCCCGGGAGCTGTATCTGGCCGAACCCGACCAGTTCGTGGCCCGACGGTCGGAGCTGACCAAGAAATTCCGGTCCGCCGGTGACAAGGAATTGGCCCGCGCCGTCGCCGCGCTGCGGAAACCGACGAAGTCGGCACATCTGCTGAACGTGCTGGCCCACGACCGCCCGGAAGTCATCTCCGCATTGGCCGATCTGGCGTCCGAGCTGCAGCGAGCCCAGCGAGCCCTGGACGGCCCACGCCTGCGCGAGTTGACGGCGACGCGGCGTGAGCTCTTCAAGACCACCCTGGCGGCGGTGGCCGAACTCGCCGACGACCCCCTCACCCCGGGAATCCTCGAGGAGATCACCTCCACCCTCACGGCGGCCCTGGCCGACCAGCAGATCGCCGCCCAGCTGCAAGCCGGATTGGTGGTGCAACCGGGCGAGTGGTCGGGATTCGGGCTGGACATCGGCCCGGCGCTCACGGTGCTGCCCGGAGGGGCCGACACCGAGCCGAAGGATTCCTCCTCGGCCGGGCGGCGATCGGCCCGGCGGACTCCAGCCGGACATCCCGCGGCTGCGGACGGCGCGCAGCCGGAGCCGGAGCCGGAAGACGTGGCTGTCGGCGAGCCGGAGGCGAATCTGCGGGCGGGCACGAGCCGGAGCCGGAAGCCGAGCCTGGGGGTGAGCCGGAGCCGGAGGCCGAATCCGCGGCTGCCCGCCGCCGCGCGGAGTTGGACGCGGCGAAGAACGAGCGGCTGAGCGCCCGCGACAGCCAGCTCGGCGAACGCAAAGCGGCTGAGCTGGTTTCGGCCGAACGGGATCTCGCCGAGGCCGAGAAGCGCTGGGCCGCCGCTCAGGGGGCGGTCGACGACGCGCAGACCCGGGTCGACGAGCTCACCGAACAGCTCGCCGAGGCCCGGGACGCGCTGCAGGACGCCGAATCGGAGCACGCCACCGCTCAGCGCACCCGCCGGGAGGCGTTTCAGGCGCTGCAGAGGGTCAAGCGCCGGCAAGGCGGCTGACCCTCAGCCCGCTGTCCGTCTCAGTCGCCCAGCTCCCGCCGGCTGATGACCGGTGTCGACGGCTTGAACAGACTGGCCCGGAACGAGCCCCACCAACGTCAGGTAGCTTGCTCACCGGCCCACGATCGGGGCCGAGGAGGCACCGGAAAATTGATCAGGTCGCCCGGCGAAACGAGCCGAAGCGGAACAAGGGCCAAAGTCTTGATCGTCGACGACGACCAAGCGATCACTGAGCCATTGGCCTATCTGCTTGGAGAACAAGGCTTTTCGACCAGCGTCCTGCATTCCGGCCAGGAAGCCGTCACCCAGCTGCAGACCATCGACCCGGACATCGTCTTGCTGGACCTGGTGATGCCCGCTATGAGCGGGCTCGAGGTTTGCCGAGCGGTGCGGTCGCGGAGCTGGGTACCGATCATCGTGCTCACCGCCACCGACGGCGACCTGAGCAGGACCCTGGCGTCGCGGCTGGGCGCGGATGACTACCTGACAAAACCGTTCGCCGCTCGCCAGCTGATCGCGCGGATGACGGACCTTTTGAGCCGGTCCTCCTACCGTCGTCCCGATCTCACTCCGGGTGCGCTGGCCGCTGGTCCGATACAGGTCGAACTCCCGGGCCCACAGGTATTCGTTCGCGGCCGGTTGACCGAACTCCGTCCGCAGGAATTGGCTCTCCTGCAATTCATGATGCGGCACGAGGGGGACACGATTGCCAGCGACCGCATTCTGCAGCAGATTTGGGACGAGGACGCGGGCGCCACATCCAAACGCCTCGGTGCTCTGGTCCGCCGGCTGCGCGGCAAGATCGAGATCGATGTCAGGGACCCGCGGCACATGCTGACCGTCCGCGGAATCGGTTACCGCTTCGTCGCCTGACCGTCTGCCGGCGGGCCGGTCACGGACGACCCACCGGTCAGCGGCCGGCTACCAGTCCGGCCAGCAGGGCGCGGTCCAAATTGGTGAAGAAGCGGGTCACCCTGGGAGCGAGGGCGAGCAGGATGCCGCCCACGCCGATCAGCACCAGCATCCGGGGCCAGGTGTCGAGGAAGAAGCCGGGCCACAGCTGCGCGCCGCGGTGCCGGGTGCCGTCCGGCGCGCTCTGATAGGGCAGCCAGTGCTGCCAGAACCAGTAGCTGAGGCTGCCGAGCCCCGAGGCGTAGAACGCCAGGCTGAACGCGAAGGCGACCGGTGCGATCAGGATGCGCAGGACGTGGAAGGCGACCGAGCGCCAGGAGGTTCCGTCCCGCACGACCGCTGTCATCGCCCCGATCGGGCCGGCCCGCCGAATCGCGATGGGCCGCTGCGGTTGGATCGGCCAGCCGAGAAGTACCCGGCCGAGGCCCGCAGCAAGGTACGCGCCGGCCCGGGCGACCAGCAGCCCCAGAGCCAGGAGCGGGACTCCCACATAGATGATCGCCAGACCGGCCCCCACCGCGATCAAGGTGATGGTGAGGACGAAGAACAGGATGGAGGTCGCCAGTCCCAGCAGCACGTAAAGGAACTCTCCCCAGGCCGCCGCGGTGAAGACATTGGCTGGCGGCGGCTTTGAGACCGCGGGCGGCTCCGCCCAGTCGGATCCAGCGCCTCGGTTGCCGGCGCTGAAGGCCGGATGGGGAAAATCGTAGGAGAACTCGGACATGCCACCAGCTTGGCGCCCACGACTTCCAGCCACCAGGGTACTGGCGAGCCAATCCGCTGACGGCTCAGCCCTACCGCCGATCGAGTGACGCGAAACGGGGAGGGCTGAGCCGCCGCTGCGGCGATTACGGCAGGCGGACGAGCAGATTCAGGATTCGCGTCGTCTGGGCGGTCGAGAAATTGTCGTCGCTGATAAGTGCCACGCCATAGAGGTGACGCACAGGCAACGCCTTCGTGTACATGCCCTCGTAATTGTCCATCAGGGGATTGGACTGGAACTCTTTGTTGGTCGCGCCCAGCGTCGGGCAAGTGGTGACGTCGGCGACCAGGGTCTTGGGCATGACCAGATCCGTTCGGGTGGAAAGAGTTCTGCACGCTTGAGGCGTCGGGCGCGGAGTTCGGTCCGGTCACCGCGTAGAGGGTAATACTGTTCCCGACCGCGCGGCTGAACGCGGCCTCCATGACCAGCAATTTGCCGTCGGCATATTCCTGGACCTCCGAAATGCGATTACCCGGCTCGACGGAGTAGCCAACCTACTTGGTCAAGATCCAGCCGTGGCTGGAAGCCGCATAAACCAGGAATCGCCGGAAGGTGGCGGGGGATCCGTCCGTAGGGGTGTCGCCGGACAGCGTCCCCTCCATGGCTGCGACGATCTGCCGGCCATTGGGTGCGACGGTCAGCCCTTCCAGGGTGGCGTTCACGGTGGCCTCGCCGCCGGTGGTCACCACGTCGAAGCGGGCCGGCACCGGCAGCTCCGCCTTTTGCACGTCATCGCGCCCGAAAATCCGAATCGACGGCTCGACCTCGGAGCTGACCAGGAAGTCGCCGTCGGGCAAGACGCCCAGGCCCTCGTTGTCGGCCGTGAGGCCGTTGTAGGGAGGGCCATCCGGCTGGCGCAGTTCCAACGAACTGCGGGTCACCCTGGGCGCCAATGTGTTCGAGTAGAACCATAGGCGAGAGGCCCGGGGTATCCGCCGCCAGCGCTGTTGCCGGTGCCGTGGTCGCGGTGGCGGGGCCGGCCCCGAGCACTGTTCCGGCGCTCACGACCACCAATGCGAACCCGGAGCACCACCAGCGGCGCCGCCCGGAGACTCCCGGACGGACAATTTCTGACACATTGGCTCCTTTTCCTGGACGGCGCCGGCGCCGTCGTGTCTGACCTCACGGGCATTGCTGCCAGGCCAAGAACCGTTTGGGTTTCACTGTCGTCCTGCCCGGCGACGGGGTCGCGACCTAAGGATGCGCCGCACCTGCGGTGTGCTGACCTGCGCTGACAGCCGCAAGGGGTCGGCAACCCAAAGACGTGGAGGAAATCAGCGTGCATCTCACGCGCACTCAGTACGGTCGGCAGCCGTCGTCTCAACGATGGTCGTGGGGCCGCGCAGCCGTGTTCTGCGAGCATGGCGATGCCTTTGCTCTCACTTACGGGAGTTCCGAGCAAGGTTGCGTCTGACGAACCGTATGGTCGCTGAAGTCCAATAGATAAAGCGAGTTCTGCGGGAGAGAGGGGAACGTCGTGGCGGAGATGCGAGCGGCCGTGTTTGACCGGTATGGACCACCTGATGTGCTGCACATCGCCGGGGTGCCGACGCCAAGTCCGGAAGCGGGCGAGGTGTTGGTGCGCGTGTTGGCGACGAGCCTCAACGGCGGCGAAGTCCAGGGTCGCGCCGGCAAATTGAGCGTGGTACTTGGTCGGAAGTTCCCGATGCGCACCGGCATCGACCTAGTGGGTGAGGTTGTAGAGGTGGGAGGCGATATTCATGACGTGCAGGTCGGTCAAACGGTGTGGGCGATCAGTGAGACGCCTCCCGGAACGGCGGCCGAGTTCTTCGCGGTTCGCCGCGAACGCCTGTCACTTGCACCGGATGGCCTTGCCGCGCTCGACGCGGTGACCATTCCTGCGGGAGCGACGACCGCCATCACCGCGTTGCGCGACAAAATCGCCATCCAGCCCGGTGAGCGTCTGCTCGTGCGCGGGGCGACAGGCGGCGTGGGCAGCTTCGCTGTACAGGTCGGCAAACTCTACGGAGCGCATGTGACCGCACTCGTACGCGCCGAAGCATTCGAGCGCGCGCGGGATCTCGGCGCCGACGAGGTGATCGACTACCGGCGCACGCCGCTGTCGGCGCTGGGCCGATTCGACGCGATCTTGGACACGGCCGGATCGGACTTCCGCGCGCAACGCAAACTGTTGAACCCCGGCGGCCGAATGGTGACGATCACAATTGACATGAATCGCCGAATCGCAAGTTTGGTTTACGTGCTGGCCTCGACGATTCACGGATCTCGTCGTGTGCGGATCTTTCGCGGCGACCCCGATCCCGAATTGCTGACCGAGGTTGCATCACTCGCCGACCAGGGCGTGTTGCGGCCGATCGTTGCGCGGGTGTTTCCACTCGATCGGATCGCCGACGCTCACCGTTCGCTCGAGGCGGGCGGCGTGATCGGCAAACACGTCATAGAGATCGCGAAACCGGCTGACCGGTGACGCCCCCGGGTGCCGCGGTCGTCTGAGCATGGAATCCGGCCAACAGGTAGCCGGCGAGCTTTTTCGACGCCGCCCGACGCTCCGCCACGCTCCCGCGGATGAGGCCCGCATTCGCGGCGAGGACAAGCGAGAGGTCATCCCGACCGAAATCGTCGCGAAGCGCTCCTGCATCCTTGGCCCGGCGAACCAAGCCGGCGAACGCTTCCTCGACGGCTCGGCGCTGGTCGGCGAACTCCGATGCACCCCCGGGCACGGCGGCGAGGAAGGCGCGAGTGAGTCCACGGGCGTCGGCATCCACCGTGCACAGTGACTCGATCGCTGCGCTGAATCCCCGCCACGGATCCGGATCGCGTGATGCGTCAAGGAGGCTTTGCACGCACTCATTCACATGCTCAGTGAAGACCGCAGCCACCAGCGCCTCGCGAGTCGGAAAGCGGCGATAAATCGTGGCCGCTCCAACGCCCGCGCGCCGCGCGATCTCGGATGTCGGAACATTCAGATCGCGTTCGGCGAACAACTCCCGGGCTGCCGAAAGGATCCGCTCCTGATTATGCCGCGCGTCCTGCCTGAGCTCACTCATCATTCCAGCGTAGAGGCGAACATGAATGGCCCACCCTCTCCGCGAGTCGGCGAGAAGTCCGATGGCAACGCCTATCTCGATGATGTTTCACAGTACCCGGCCCGCGACATCTCACCCTCGAGCCCTACATCAACGAGTAGGGGCCGAGCCGCGGCCATCCTGGCGGCGGCCCCGACTCTGTCTGCCTGCGGCTCGAGCAGCGGCTCTTCCTCGAGCAGCTCCAGCCCGGCCGGCTCCAGCTCGGCGAGCAGCGCTGCGAACTCGATGACGTCCGGTTCCGCCTCCAGCGGCGCGATGACGTCGGGTTCGACCTCGAGCGGCGCGATGACCTCCGGCTCGACCGGAGCGCGCTGACCTTCGCCGAATACGGCCGCGGCGGATTGGCTCGCGCCGTCACGTTCTTCGTCGACGTGATGACCGGGGTGCCGTCCATCGTGGCCGGCCTGTTCGTGTACACCTTCTTGCTGCTCGGCTCGGACGCCCGGCCGTTCGGATTCGCCGGATCGCTGGGCCTGTGCATCCTGACGATTCCGGTGGTGATCCGCTCCAGCGAGGAAATGCTGCGGCTGGTGCCGCGTGACCTGCGGGACGCCTCCTACGCGCTGGGCCCGAAGTGGCGCACCGTGCTGAAGATGGTGCTGCCCACCGCGATGTCCGAGCTCATCACCTCGGCGCTGCTGTCCGTGGCCCGGGTGGCCGGCGAAACCGCCCCGCTGATCCTGCTGGTCGCGTAGTCGCAGTTGCAGAACGGGAACCCGTTCTCCGGCGACCAGGCCACCCTGCCGATGATGGTGTGGGACCAGTCGGGCAAGCGCACCGGCAGACAGGGCAGTGCCGATCTGGCTTTCGGGGCCGGTCTGCTGCTGGTGATATTCATCCTGGTGCTCAACGTGGTCGCCCGGGTGGCGGCCAACCGCGCCAAGCCGAAGTCCCGCTGAGCAAGATCTGAAGGAAGAAATTTCATGGCGAAGCAGATCGACGTCGAGAACCTCAACGTCTATTACAGCGATTTCCTGGCCGTCGAGGGTGCCTCGATCAACATCGCGGCGCTGTCGGTGACCGCCATCATCGGACCGTCCGGTTGCGGCAAGTCGACCTTCCTGCGCACCCTGAACCGGATGCACGAGGTGATCCCGGGCGGCCGGGTGCAGGGCAAGGTGCTGCTGGACGGCGAGGACCTCTACGGCCCGGGCGTGGACCCGGTCAACGTCCGGCGCACCGTCGGCATGGTGTTCCAGAAGGCCAATCCGTTCCCGACCATGTCCATCTACGACAACGTCATCGCCGGCTACAAGATCTCCGGCGCCCGCAAGTCCAAGAACGAGTTCGACGACATCGTGGAACGGTCACTGCGCGGCGCCAACCTCTGGGAAGAGGTCGAACAGCGGCTGAACCGGCCGGGCGCGGGCCTCTCGGGCGGTCAGCAGCAGCGACTGTGCATCGCCCGGGCGATCGCGGTGGAACCCGAGGTCCTGCTGATGGACGAGCCCTGCTCTGCCCTGGACCCCATCTCGACCCTGGCCATCGAGGATCTCATTTCCGAGCTCAAGGCCAGCTACACGATCGTGATCGTCACCCACAACATGCAACAGGCCGCCCGGGTGTCCGACAAGACAGCCTTTTTCAACCTCGCCGGCGTCGGTCAGCCGGGTCGGCTGATCGAGTACGACGTGACGAGCAAGATCTTCTCGAATCCCACGGAGAAGGCGACCGAGGATTACATCTCCGGCCGGTTCGGCTGAGCCGGCCGGCTCCCATCCACCCGACCGCCGAAGAAAACCGACGTCGCCCGGATTCTCCCGTCCACGACCCGGTGCACCTCGGTGTTGCGGTACCGCCCACCGTCGCTGCCGTCGTATTCGTAGTAGGCGAAGACCTCGTCGGTTCCGAACGGCTCCACGGCGAGCACGACCTGGTCACCCAGCAGCGGAGCGGTCGGGAAGCATTTGGCGAAGAAAGTGGCCCGATCGAGGTGGTCATCCTGCGGACTGGTGAAGACATATTCAGGCGCGTAGAGCCGTTCGGCTCCGGTCCTGTCCTGATGCGTGAAGGCGGTGAACGCCGCGCGGACGACATCGGTCCGAGCCTGCGCGGCGGTAGCCGGTTCGGTCATGACCATGACATTTCCCCAGCGGCGGCGGCCGGGTCAACTGTTTCTGTCGAGCGGAACTGCTCGGAAACGACGCCCGGCCGGGTGGCGCAGCGGTCGTCAGGAGCGAATCGGACACCTACTGTTTATCTGTGCAGTCCGTCCGTACCCGTGCGCGTGCGCTGGTCGCCGCGGTGCTGGCCGGCCTGCTGGTTTCCGCCTGCGGGCCCGACGCGTCGTCACCGGCAACACATAACGGAGGCCAGACGGCTTCGGCCGGCGCGGCAGCAACCGCCTCGGCCATCACAGGAGCCGCAGTCCCGCAGGCGGCCGTCTCCGCGGGGCCGGGGTCCGCTCCGGTCGGCCCGGCGAGAATTGCGGTGCAGGCATCGGTCAGTCACTGCGGTACGGGATGGAGCGGTGGGCCGGCCGGCCGGTTTCAGTTCACTGTCCACAACACCGACACCCGCAACGGTGAGGTCGCTCTGGCCGACGCCAAGACCGGGGCCCTCTTCACCGAATTGGAACCCGTCGGTCCCGGTACCGCAGTCGACTTCGCGGTCGACCTCACGGGCGGCACCTACCGTTTCCGCTGCGCCATGGAGGACGCAGACGTCATCGACGGGCCAGCCGTCACCGTCACCGGAACCCTGCGCGGGGCGCCGACTCCGTCGGTCGTCCCGGTGACCCAGCAGGACCTCATTCCGGCCACCCTCGCGTACCAGAAATACGTCACCGGCGCACTGCCGCAGCTGGTGGCGGCCGCGGAGAAGCTGCGAAACGATGTGGTCCGCGGCGACCGTGCTGCGGCCGAACGGGACTGGCTGCCCGCCCATCAACAGTACGAGCGCCTCGGCGCGGCGTACGGCGCCTTCGGAGACGCCGACGGAGCCATCAACGGGCTGCCCAACGGGCTGCCCAAAGGCGTCGACGATCCCGGTTTCACGGGCTTTCACCGCGTGGAATACGGCTTGTGGCACGGACAGTCGACGACCGAAATACGGCCGTTCGCCGCCGGCCTGGTCTCGGACCTGCAAGCTCTGGAGAAGACGTTCCGATCCAGCCAGATCGATCCGCTCCAGATGTCGATCCGGGCGCACGAAATCAGCGAGAACGCGTTGCAGTTCTCGCTGACCGGCCAGGACGACTTCGGCAGCCATTCCGGATTGGCCACCGTCTCGGCCAACCTCGACGGCACGGCGACGGTGCTGGGTATCCTCACCTCGCTGCTGAAACCGCGTTATCCGCAACTGGGGGCGTTGAACACGGAACTGGCCAAGGCCCGCGGCGACATCAACGCCCTTTTCGGTCACGGCCGTTGGCAGGCGCTGAGCCAGCTGACCCGGGCCCAGAAAGAGGTTGTCGACTCCGATCTCTCGCAGCTCACCGAAATGCTGGCGCCGGTCGCCGCAATTCTCGAACCGCGGAGGTTCTGAAAAAAATCATGGTGGACGAAATGCGTTCCGGACTGGGCCGCCGCGCCTTCCTGCGGGGTGCGGCCGCCACCGTCGGCTCCGCCGCTGTGGTGGTCGGTACCGCGGCCTCCGCCCGAGCGGTCAACCCCCCGGCCGTCTCCTCAGCCGAGACGCCGAGCTTTCACGGGGCTCACCAAGCGGGCATCCTGCAGAGCCGGCAGAAGGCAGTCACTTTTCTCGCGCTGGATCTCACCGCGGCGACCCGGTCCGAGTTCACCGACGTGCTGCAGACACTCACCGCGCAAGCGCGGTCGCTGACCGCCGGGGGTGCGGTGCCCAACGTCGGGATCACCGCACCGGCACTGGATTCCGGGCTGCTCGGGCCGGATGCCCCCGCCGACGGGCTCACCGTCACGGTCGGTCTGGGCTCGACGGTCTTCGACGAGCGGTTCGGATTGGCCCGGGCCAAACCGGCCCGTTTGCGGGTGATGGACACCTTCCCGAACGACAATCTGGACCGGGCCCGGTGTGACGGTGATCTGCTGCTGCAGATCGCCGCGGACAACTCCGACACGGTGCTGCACGCGCTGCGGGATCTGACCCGGCACACCCGGGGCGGCCTGGCTGCCCGGTGGCGGATCGACGGGATCACGCCACCCCCGCGGCCGGCCGGGGCTCCACGCAATCTCCTGGGTTTCAAGGATGGCATCGCCAATCCCGACGTGGCCGAGACGACCGACAGAAATTCGTTGATCTGGGTGCCGGACTCGTCGGCGGACGAGCCGGCGTGGACGGCCGGCGGGTCGTATCACGTGGTGCGCACGATCCGCATGCTGGTCGAATTCTGGGACCGGGTGTCGGTCGAGGAGCAGGAGCTGATACTGGGCCGCCGTAAGGATTCCGGCGCCCCGCTGTCCGGCAATGCCGAGGCGGACCTGCCGGATTATGCGGACGATCCGACCGGCTCGGTGATCCCGCTGGACGCGCACATCCGGCTGGCCAATCCGCGCACCGCCGCGACCGCCGGCAACCAGATCCTGCGCCGTGGCTACAACTACGACCTGGGCATCGACGCCAACGGCAATCTGGACATGGGCCTGATCTTCAGCTGCTTCCAGGCCGACCTGGACAAGCAGTTCGTCACGGTGCAGAAGCGGTTGGCGGATGAACCGTTGGTCGATTACGTGTCCCCGGTGGGTGGCGGTTACTTCTTTGCGCTGCCGGGAGTCACCAATGCGAAGGATTTCTACGGCCGGGCGCTGCTCGCCAACGGCTGAACGGGCGAATCTTTCGGCGGTGCAACGAGACGCCCTGCTTCTCTGCCCGGCACCGGACCATCGGCGCCGGGCACAGACGTCTGGCCGTCAGTTGCTGTCAGAGGCCGACCGGCCGCGGTGCAGCTTGAGCCGACCCAGCTCCTCCAGAACCTGAACGGTCGGCGCCGCGCCCGAAAGCGGGTTCGAGGAGGGCGTGCACATGCCCTCCAGCATGAGGTCCAGATACCGCGCCCACAGATCCGGGCAGACGCTCTCGGTCTGGCCGGCGAGGGTGCCGACGAGCGAGAAGATGATCGGGATGTCTGTGATCTCGACATCGGCCCGCAACCAGCCGCAGTCGTGCGCGCGATCGACGATCCGCTGCAGCAGTGGCTTGAGGTGCTCGCGGATGTGGGTCTGTTGTTCTCCGTCGATGCGGTCCGGGGCCACACAGGCCAGCACGCCCCGGTCGCGGGCCTGGAGGCGGACGACGTCGCGGATCGCGGTCTTGAAAGCTTGGCCGGGGTCGGGGATCTCCATCGCGGCCCGCAGGATGTCGATCACCTGCTCCAGCCGGGACTCCAACATGGCGTCGATCACCGCCTGCCGATCGGCGAAGTGCCGGTAGACGGTGCCCACGCCGACTCCCGCGCGATGGGCGAGCTCGTTGAAGGACAGGTCCAGGCCGCGATCGGCGACGAGTTGGTCGGCGGCGGCCAGGATGCGGGCCCGGTTGCGGGCCACGTCCTTGCGTACGGAGCCGGGGGAGGAGTCGGTCGGACCGGGTTCCGAGGCCGCTGCCACCGGGTAGGCGGAGGCCCCGTCGGCGGGCGACTCGGTGTCGAGCCCCCCGCCGGCGGAGTTGAGCTGACCGACGCTGGTCATCTACTCACTTCTTTCGCTGACGTGTACCGCTCATACGTGGACGGCACGGCCGTCGTGGTTGCCGGTCGGAATGGTGCCGCGCAGCACGGCCCCCGAGGCGACCGCTCCCACGGTCAGGATAAGCGCGGCGATCAAAAAGCCCACCGTGAAGCTGTGCACGGTGCCGGCCGCCTGCGCCGCGGGGCTGGTGCCGTGGGAGGCCAGGTAAGCGGACAGCGCGCTGGCCACCAGGGTGTTGATCAGCGCGGTGCCGATCGACCCACCCACCTGCTGGGTGGCGTTCAGTACCGCCGACGCGGCCCCGGAGTCATCGGCATCGACGTTCCGGGTGCCGTTGCTGAAGGCGCTGGAGAACACCGCGCCGACCCCGAAGCCGAAGACGAGCAGACCGGGCAGCACGCCGCTGACGTACGTGCTGGTCGGGGTCAGCCCCGAGAGCAACAGCATGCCGCCGGCCGCGATCAGCATGCCGACGCCGACGATCCAGCGCGGGGCGACGCGGGAGGCCAGCACGATGGTGCCGAGCTGAGCGCTGATCATCAGTGCGCCCACCATGGGCAGGAAGGCCAGGCCGGACTTCACCGCGCTCATGCCGAGAATGCCCTGCAGGTAATAGGTCAGGAACAGGAAGATGGCGAACATGGCCATCCCGCTGGTGAACATGGCCAAGAGTGAGCCGCCGCGGTTGCGATCCAGCAAGATGCGCAGCGGCAGGACCGGGTGGGCGCTGCGACGCTGCGAGGCCACGAACAGCACGAGCAGGAGAACTCCGGCGGCCAGGAAACCCAGGGTGATCCCGGCGCCCCAGCCGGCGGTCTCCGCCTTGGAGAAGCCGAACACCAGGCTGAACAGGCCGACGGTGACCAGCAGCACGCCGGGCACGTCCAGCCGCGGCCGCTCTTCGGACGGCCGGTCCTGCAGCCACAGCGAGCCACCAATGACCGCCAACAGGGCCAAGATCAGGTTCACGTACATGCACCACCGCCACGAGGTGTATTCGGTCAGGAAGCCGCCCAGCAGCAGACCCACGCCGGCGCCGCTACCGGCGACGGCGCCGAAGATGCCGAATGCCTTCGCCCTCTCCTTGGCCTCGGCGAAGGTGGTCGTCAACAGGGACAGAGCGGCCGGGGCGAGCAGCGCACCGAACAAACCCTGCGCCGCCCGCGCGGTGACGAGCATGCCGAACCCGTCGGCCGCTCCGCCCACGGCCGAGGCGAGCGCGAATCCGACCAGACCGACCAGGAAGATGCGTTTGCGGCCGACCAGGTCGGCCAGGCGGCCGCCCAGGAGCAGAAGGCTGCCAAAGGCCAGCGCATAAGCCGTGACGATCCACTGGCGCTGTCCGTCCGAGAAACCCAGGGCTTTCTGGGCGGTGGGCAGCGCGATGTTCACGACGGTGGCGTCGAGGACGACCATGAGTTGAGCGATGGCGACGACGACGAGGATCAGCCATCGGCGGCTGTGCGCCCGATCGCTGGTGGGGTCGAGTCGCGACTGCGCCTCGAGGACGGTGGTCATACGAAATCTCCTGAACGGTGGATAGCGGTTATCCGTTTCGCTGACCACGCTAACCAGTGAAACGGATGGTGTCGATCCGTTTCAGTGGATCGGAGTTGAGATCTGTGCCTCACCGGACCGGGCGCCGGTGCTGCGGGGCGCTCAGCGGACGCGGAGGTACGTCGATCGCCTCGCGAACCCGGCCGGGCTGCTCTGCGAGGATGGGCTGATGGCCTCGACGGTCTTGGTGGCGCACACGGCGGACGTCGAGCCGGTGCTGTTGGAGCGCTGCCGCGTCCTGATGTGGGACGTCTTCCACGACATGACGGATGAGGACTGGGAGCACGCCCTGGGCGGGCTGCACGCGGTGGCCCTGGATGGCGGCGAGGTCGTGGGCCACGCCAGTGTGCTGCAGCGTCGTCTCGTTCACCGCGGTCGGGCGCTTCGGGCCGGTTACGTGGAGGCCGTAGGGGTGCGGCCGGATCGGCGGCGCCGCGGCATCGGAGCGGCGCTGATGGCGCCGCTGGAAAGGGTGATCAGGGTCGGCTACGACTTGGGTTGCCTGGGCACGACCGACGATGGCATGCCCTTCTACCGAGGGCGGGGCTGGCTGCCGTGGCGGGGCGAGTTGTTCGCGCTCACCATGCAGGGCTTGGCGCCGACGCCCGACGAACGCGGGTGGATCCTCGTCCTGCCGGTCCCGGCGGCGGTACCCCTGGACCTCGACGAACCGCTCACCATCGCGGACGTTCGCCCCGGCGACGCCTGGTGACGGATCGAGCAGGTCTCGACGTTCCGGCTGGACAACACCGTCTCGGCACTTTCGGCCAGACGACGTCAGCAGCTGCGCACCGTGAACGCCGAGTTGGTCGAGTTGTTGGTGATGGGCCGGTCGCACCGAGTCAGGCCAGGTGGCCGGGCGAACGGTAGGCCACCCGGACACTGAACGGCCGGTGAACCGGTGGGCGGCCGGAAATCAAACGCAACCGGCCGTGCCGGCGTTGACCGACGTGACCTGGGTCGGGTTCAAAGTGGTGGCGGGCGTCGCCTTGGTGGTCGACGAACCGGAGGAGGCGGAATGCCCCGCAGTGGCCGCCGAGGCTCCTGACGAACCGGCCACGGTGCCGCTGCCGTCGACCGAAGCGGGAGCGGCCGCGCCGATGGACACGGCGGTGACCTGGCCCGAGAAATCCGAACCCAGCATCAACCGGACCGCACTTCCGAGCCCGTCGCTCTCCTTGAGCACGGCACCCGGCACCGCGGCGGCCACGGTCAGGGCCGCGGCCCGGTTCCCAGCGGAGAACAGAACTTCGACCGTGGACTGGGTCTGGTTCGCCGGCCGCACCAATTTGTCGTCGGTCACCTTGAATCCCAGGGCATTCAACGATTTCTGCGCGGTGGTGGCGACGCCGGCCTGACCCGTCACGTTGTAGACCTGCAGGTCGACGTTCTTTGGGGCCACGGTCAGCGTCAGGTCGGGCGCCGTTGTCGCGGTGCTGGCCGCCGGTTCGGCGGTGGTGGCTGTCGTCGCGGTGCTGTCCGTCGTCGCGCTGGCTCCGGTCGTCTTGGCCGCCGACGTCTTCTTGGTGGTCGGCGTGCTGCTTTGTCCCGGCAGCGGGTCGTCATTGTTGATGGCCGCGAAAACCGCTGCCGCGACCTTGGGTTCGGGATCGACCGCGCCGCTGATGTCGGGATCGGAGACGGTGGGCATGGTGTAGAACGTCACCTTGCCCGGCGTCAGGTCACCCAGCGAACTGGCCAACTGGGCCAGCGAATTGATGTCGACATTGTCGGTGAACGTGCTCTTGGTAAAGGCCTGCAGGAAATTGTTGAGCATCGTGGGATTGAGCAGGACGTTGCCCTGCGAGAGTTGGCGGAGGATGGCGGACAGCACCTCCTGCTGACGCTTGATGCGCGCCAGGTCCGACAAACCGTTGTCGCTGATGACGTTGCGGGCGCGGACCAGATTCAGCGCCTGTTGCCCCTGGAAGGTCTGTACACCGGACTTGCGGGTGATCCAGCCCAGTTCGGCATCGTCGATCGGACGGCAGATGTTGAGGGTGACTCCGTGCAGGGCGTCGACCATGTCCTTGAAGCCGTTGAAATCGATGCCGATGAATCGGTTGATCCCGATTCCGGTGAGCGACTCCACGGCCTTCACGACGCATTTGGGGCCGCCGACGGAATAGCTGTTGTTGATATGGAATTTCTGGCCCGCGCTCACCGGGAAGTTCTGGTCGGAATACTTGCCGGTGATGTAATCCCATGACTTGCAGCTGGGGGCCGGAATGATGGTGTCCCGGGGAATCGACAACACGGTGACCCGCTGGCGGTCGGCCGAGATATGGGCCAGCATCAGGGTGTCGGACTGGGCGCTCTGTTCCTGCCCGTTGTCGTTGCTGGCGTTGCCATTGCCGTCGGCGCGCGTATCCGAACCGATCATCAAGATGTTCTCGGCCGCGTAAGTCGGCGTGGGCGACGTCCTGGTCGTGAGGGTCGTCTGACCCGCACTGTTCGTGGTGGTCAGAACGCTGACTTTGGTCGACGGTTGGGAGACGCTCGGATTCCCGGTGTCCAACGCCTGAACTGAATTGTTTCCGATGGCCTTGTTGGCGTTGGCGACGATCCTCCAGTTCCATCCCACATAGATGAGCAGGAAGATGGCCAGCAGCGTCGCGAAGGCGCGGCCGCCGATCATCACCCGACGGCGGTTGCGGTGGTCGAGGCGCGGACCATCGGGACCCCCACCGGCGGCAGCGGCGGGGGCCGCCGCGCCCGCCAACCAGGCGCGGATGGAGTCAGCGTCATCGTGTTCGCGGGGGATCCTCGGGATGACCTGCGTCTCGCCGTCAGGTGCGCTTTCCCGGACTGGCGGCTCATTCTCAGCGTGACCGGCGGGTCCCTGGGTCAGGAGCACGGTGGGGTCATCGGCAGCCGAACCGGCCGGAAGCGCGGGGATCTGCACGGTGGGGGCGTCGTGGTCGGCTGGTGCTTCGTCTGGGGACCGCTGAGCGGGGTCGTGCGCCGAGCTCTCCGGCTGGTCCGCGCCGGCTGCGTCGTCCGCGGTCGAGTGGCCGGGTACGGGGTCGGAGGAGTCGGCGGTTTCACCTTCGCCGGGCGTCTGCAGGGCGGCGATCAGATCGGCCGCCGGGACGCTTTCGGCCCCGTCGTCCGCTGCCCGACGGCGGCTGCGGCTGGGGAGATCAGGATTGCCCAGCCGAGCCAGCAGATCGTCGACCTTGGTGGGCTCGAGCGGCTCGCTGTCCCACCGCCGGGGACGTTCCCACGGGGCGGTCTCGCCGTCGCGACCGGGAAGGGCGCCCTCGCCGGTGTCGTCGCCGGCGCGCGGCTCGTCGCTCACGCACCCTCCCTCTCGCTTCTCGTGCCCATTCACGCGACCGCCGCGAACCGAGCACAGACTGTGACGACCCCGACGCGACCGTCGTGTGATTCAACCGCTCACCGATTCGAACTTCCGCGCGGGCCTCTCCACCGCTCGAAGCGGCCCTCGCCGACAGGTTCAGCTACCCAGTCGGCGTGTCCGCCACCAATTATTCCAGGCAGACGCGTATAAGGCCGGTTCGCCGTTCGGGTTCAGGAAATGCACAGGGCGACCAATCGGGCGACGCGGGTACTTCCGTTGGTCGAAACAGCCAGGTGCAGATCGGTCAGGTCGGTTCCGCTGATGCGCCCGGCCCGATGAATCCGGATCAAGGTGGGCAGCGAATACACCACGCCACTCATCTCGCCGGCGGACGGCCGCCAGGCCGGGGCGGCGGCCAGCGCGGACCAGACCGGTTCCAGCTCGAGCGTCGTCGTGGCCTTCGGACACCGGCTCTGGATGCTTCGCTGCGCCGGATCCACCAGGTCGACCACGACCTTCTGCTGAGCGGCGACGGTGCCGTCGGCCGCATTGAAGCGCTCGACCGTGCGCCGGATCGCCGCCGCGTCGGGGCTCGGGACGGGCGAGAAGGTGTTCGACGGTGCGGACGCCGGGACGGTCGGCGTCGCCGACGCCTGTGGGGCGCTCGTCGGCGTCGGAGGAGTCAGCGACGATGCCGTCGAACGGCCGTCGTCACTCCGGGTGGGTGCCGGCGCGGGTGGCGGGGTCGCGGTGCAGGCGCCGGCGAGCAGTAAAAGCGCGACGGTGACGCCCGGCAACCGCTTGCCCACCCTCAGCCCCCGCTGGTGTCGGATTCCGCGTCCGCGTCCGGGATCAGCAGTTCGTCGGGATCGTCCAGCCAGCCGTGGGGGAGCACGACCTTCGGCTGGGGCGAGCCCTGCCGGCCGCGGGGACCCTCGGCGGCCTCGGGATACGCCTCATCGAGATCGAGCCGGGACAGCAGCGAGTCCAACATGTCCAGGCTGGACACCATCCCCAGCTCGCGGCGGATCTCGGACCGCACCGGAAAGCCCTTCAAATACCAGGCGATGTGTTTGCGCAGGTCGCGGATGCCGCGGTCGGCGCCCATTTCCTGGCAGAGCAGTTCGGCGTGCCGGCGCAGCACGCCGGCCACCACCCCCAGATCCGGCGGGGTGGGCCGGGAGCGGCCGGCGAACGCGGCGGCCAACTCGGCGAACAGCCATGGCCGGCCCTGGCAGCCGCGGCCGACGACCACGCCATCGCAACCGGTGGCCGACATCATGGCCAGCGCGTCCTCGGCCGCGAAGATGTCACCGTTGCCGAGGACCGGGATATCGGTGACGACTTCTTTCAGCCGGGCGATCGCGGACCAATCGGCTTGCCCGGAGTAGTGCTGTTGGGCGGTGCGGGCGTGCAGCGCCACCGCGGCGACACCGCTGTCCTGGGCGATCCGGCCCGCCTGGAGAAACGTCACGTGCTGAGCGTCGATGCCGACGCGCATCTTCACGGTGACCGGGATGCCGAAGGGCCTGGCTTCGTCCACGGCCCGCGAGACGATGGCGGCGAACAGCCGGCGCTTGTAGGGCAGCGCGGACCCGCCGCCGCGGCGGGTGACCTTCGGCACCGGGCAACCGAAGTTGAGGTCGACGTGGTCGGCCCATCCCTGTTCCCCCACCATCCGCACGGCGGAGCCCACGATCTCGGGGTCGATGCCGTACAGCTGCAGTGACCGAGGCCGTTCGTCCGCCGCGAACCGGATCATGTCCAGGGTCTTGGCGTTGCGGGCCACCAGCGCGCGGCTGGTGATCATCTCGCACACGAACAACCCGGGGGACGAGGCCGGACGTGATTCGAAACCGCAGCCGTCGGCGCCGGCTGACGGCTCGCTTGACGGCGCGGCCGCAGCAACCGGGGCGTCTCCACCGGCGCCCGCGGCCTCGACAATCACCCGGGGGTCGGCGGACCGCACGCCGGCCGCGGCGAACTCGCGGCACAGTCCACGGAAAGACGCGTTGGTGATGCCGGCCATCGGCGCCAGGACCACGGGCGGCCAAACCGGATACGGCCCGATCGCCAACGTGCCCGCCGGTCGGCTCCGGTGGCTTTCGGGTGCGGCCGGTCCGGTGGCCAGGCGTGCATCGTTCCCATCGGCCGAGCGGGGGAAGTCGGCGACCCGGTCGGCCGAGGCGGTCAGAGCAATGGGCACCGATTCATTGTCACCCGAAGGCCAAGGGACGTGACGCCCGGTGAGCGCATCGCGCAAAGATCACGATTGCGTATTGTCGGGATTGAAAGGGGCCGAACAGGGGAACGGAGACCTACATGGTCCTCCTCGTGGTTCTCCTCATCATCCTCGGCATCGTCACCGGCGTCCTGGGCTTCGTGATCAAGGGACTGATCTGGCTGGCGATCATCGGCATCGTGCTGTTCCTCATTGGAGCCGCGATGGGCATGTTCAATCGCGGCCGCAGCAGAACCCGACTCTGAGTCGCCGGCGGCCCGGCCGGTCGCCGTCTGATCCGCCGGCGGCCATCCGGCCGGGCCTTGCGGACTGCGGCGGCGGGTTGTCGTGGGGCGGCGCCCAGGGATGACACGCTGTCCGGATGTCCGAGAACTTGTCCCTCGGCGGTCTGACGGGGGAGTCCGCCGCCGACCACCCTGAGCTGCTGGCACCGACCACCCGAGCCGCGATCGCCGAAACCGGCCCATCCGTCTTTGTGACGCCGATCGATCCCGCGGTGTCCGATACGGCCGCCTTTTGTGCGACTTACGACATACCGCTGGAGGCGTCCGCAAACTGCGTGGTGCTGTGCGGCAAGCGCGGGGGTGAACAGAAGTGGGCCGCCGCCGTTGTGCTGGCCACCACCCGCGCCGATGTCAACGGCGTGGCCCGCCGGCTGATGGACGTGCGCAAGGTGTCATTCGCCGCCCAGGCCGAAGCCGTCGAGCAAACCGGCATGGAATACGGCGGCATCACCCCCATCGGGTTGCCGCCGGAATGGCCAATCTACGTCGACGAAGCGGTGACCACCGCCGGGACCGTCATTGTGGGATCCGGCATCCGCGGTTCCAAAATTCTCGTCGACGGCGCCGACCTGGGTCGCTGGCCGGGAGTGATTGTCGTGTCGGGCTTGGCCGCGCCGCGCGCCGATTCTTGACCACGAACGCCCGTGGCCAGCGCTTACGTGTCGCCGGCCGCACACTCGGCCCGCGCCGAAGCCGATGCCCTTCACGCTCACCAATGACGAAGCGCATTCGCCACCTCACCATCCGTGAGCTTCTTGTTGCGCATGATGCCGCCGGTTGCGTAATCGAAACCATTTCGGCGTTCCCAAGGCCGTTCTCCGTTGCTACGTTCTGCTGAAGTTCACCGGTTGATCGCCGGTGGACGGTGCCGTCGTCACCTGCGGGTGCCACGCTCCGGCCGTCCCTCATGCCTGGAAAAAGGAGAACAAGTGCGCGAAAGTCACACTCGGGCGGCACTGCGACGGAAGGGTGCAATGGCCGGTCTGGCCGCCGTCGCTCTGATCGTCTCGGCGTGCGGATCGAGCAGCAGCGGTGGTTCCAGCTCGTCCTCGTCCACCTCATCGAGTTCGGCCGCGAGCTCGTCGTCCTCGAGTGCGAGCTCCACGGTCGCATCCGGCGGCGGGTCCTCATCGGCTCCGGCCAGTTCTTCCGGCTCGGCGTCCTCCGCTCCTGCTTCCTCGGCTCCGGCGAGTTCGTCGCCTGCCGTTTCCGGCGGGTCGTCGGGTGGAGCGTCGAGCTCGGGGCAGGCCAGCTCCGGTGGCGGCACCACCACCGACGCCGCCAAGGCCACCTCGGCGGCCGACCTGGGCGGCATGGCCGCGCTCGTCGCCGCGGCCAACAAGGAGGGCGCGCTCAACGTCATCGCGCTGCCGCCGACCTGGGCCGACTACGCCGAGGTCATCTCCGGCTTCCAGAAGAAGTACCCGAACATCAAGGTCACCAGCCAGCAGCCGGACGCCAACTCACAGCAGGAGATCCAGGCCGCCCAGACCAACAAGGGCACCGATCAGGCCCCCGACGTTTTCGACGTCGGTGCGGCCGTGGCGCTGGCCAACAAGTCGCAGTTCGCGCCGTACAAGGTGGCGGCCTGGAACGACATCCCGGCGGCCAACAAAGAGGCGTCGGGCCTGTTTTACAACGACTACACCGGTGTCATGACGGTCGGCTACGACCGGACCACCTCGGGCAAGGATCTGTCCTCGCTGAACGATCTGAAGGATTCGGCTTTCAAGGGCGGTGTGGCCCTCAACGGTGACCCGACCCAAGCCAACGCCGGCCTGCAAGCGGTCATGATGGCGTCAATCGCCAACGGCGGGTCCCTGGACGACATCTCCAAGGGAGTCGACTACTTCAAGTCCCTGAAGCAGGCGGGGACCTTCAACGTCAGCAAGGCCGGCGCGCAGCTGGTGTCGGCGGGCACGATCACGGCAGTGTTCGACTGGTCCTACAACCAGGCCAACTACGCCGCTGCCGCGCAGAAGAACGGCGACACCTGGAAGACGTTCACCCCGAACGGCGTCAACTTGGGTGGTTACTACGACCAGGCCATCAACGTCGGCGCTCCGCACCCGGCGGCGGCCCGTCTCTGGGAGGAGTACCTCTACACCGCGGAGGCGCAGAACTTCTGGATCAAGGGTGGCGCCCTGCCGATCCTCTACAACTCCATGAAGACCGCCAACACCATCGATCCGGCCGCGGCCAAGAACCTGCCGACCATCAGCGGCGCGGTGGTGGAGATGTCCGATGCGCAGACCACCAAGGCCAACGCCGTGTTGAAGTCGACCTGGGCCGCGGCTGTCAGCTGACCGCGATGCCCGCGAGATCGACGACTCGTCCATGACGACCATCGCCAGCAAGGGTCCGGCCGCCACGCGCGGCCGGACCCTCGGCCGTCGGCTGGGGCCCGTCGGGGGCACCGTGCCGTTCTTCGTCTACACCGCGCTGTTCCTGCTGGCCCCGGCCGTGATCATCTTCATCGGGGCGTTTCTCAACGGCAACGGTTCCTTCACGTTCACCAACATCAAGACGACCTTCACCGGCGACATCCTGTCGTCGGTCGGTGAGTCGCTGGTGCTCTCAGTGGTGTCCGCCCTGATCGGCGCGGTGGTGGGTGGCGTCGTCGCCTACCTGGTGTCGACCGCGAACCCGGCCGGCGTGCTGCGCCGCTTCGTCACCTCGCTATCCTCGGTGCTGGCCCAATTCGGCGGCGTCATGTTGGGCTTCGCCTTTCTCTTCACCTTCACGACGCGGTTCGGGTTGGGCGCCAAGCTGTATCTGGCGCTGACCGGAAGCGCTGTGGATCACAACTTCTTCGCCACGCTGCCCGGCCTGATCATCGTCTACACCTATTTCCAGGTGCCGCTGATGGTGATCATCTTCCTGCCGGCGGTGGACGGCATCCGGCCGCAATGGCGAGAGGCATGCGAAACGCTCGGCGGTTCCACCTGGGTGTTCTGGCGACGGGTGGCCGGGCCGCTGCTGCTGCCGTCGTTCCTGGGCTCGTTCATGTTGTTGTTCACCAACGCCTTCTCGGCCTTCGCCACCGCCGTCACCTTGAACAACGAGACCAATCCGCTGATCGTCATGCAGATCAAACAGGCACTGACCAGCGAGACCGGCGGCGCTCTGCCGAATCTGGCCATGGCTGAATCGCTGCTGATGGTGGTCGTAGTGGCCATCGTGCTTTTCGCCTACGCGAAGGTGCAACGGAGGTCGAGCCGATGGCTGGGGTGACCGACTCGCAGGTTCCGCAGGTCGCTCTGGAGTCGCCGCTGGCCCCGGTCATCGCGCCGGGCCGAGCGCCTCGGCGGCTGCGGGCCGCCCGACGGCGACGCCAAACGGTGATCCGCGTGGTGGTCCTGGTGGTCGTCGGAGTGTTCTTCGCGCTGCCGCTGGTCGGCTTGGCCGACTTCTCCACCCGGCAGGGCAACCACCGCGACTGGTCCGCATGGAAGACCCTGGTGGACTTTCCGGTCCTGAACCAACAGGCTCCCGACCTGATCAGCGGGCTGTGGGTCACCCTCGCGCTGTGCGCGATCACCTCTGTGCTGACCGTCGCCCTGCTGGTGCCGACCATGACCTGGGTGCGGATCAGGGTTCCGGCGCTGCGCCGCGTCGTCGAGTTCATCTGCCTGCTGCCGCTGACCATTCCGGCCATCGTGCTGGTGGTCGGCCTGGGCTGGGTGTACCGCGGCATCGCGCACGTGCTCTCCACCGGCAGCATCTGGTTGTGCTTCGCCTACGTGATCCTGGCCCTGCCGTTCTCCTACCGGTCCATCGACGCGGGACTGTCGGCCATCGACGTGAAGACCTTGTCGGAGGCGGCCCGCAGCCTGGGGTGCTCGTGGTCAAAAGTCATGTGGCGGATCGTGGTCCCGAATATCCGCACCGCCATCCTGGGCGCCGTTTTTCTGTCGGTGGCCCTGGTCCTCGGTGAATTCACGGTGGCGTACCTGCTGTTGAAGAACAATTTGGCCGTGGCTCTGTACACCCTCGGCCTGAACAGCAGCGGTGATCCCAAGCTGACGACGGCCGTCTCACTGACCATGCTGGTGGTCGCCTTCTTGCTGATGTTCGCATTCAGCTTCGTGGGCAACGGGTCCCGGCGCAGTCGGCGGGCGTCCCGGCCGGCGGCGGGACCGGTCAATATCCCGTTGGTCGCCAAGGCGCCCGACACCCCATGATGACCGGGTCGCCGCCGGCGGACGGCTGTTCCCTTCCGACCTTTTCGACCGGACGGATCTCCTGATGAGTACCTCCCTGACCTCCGCCCCCGCCGAGGTGGCCAAGTCCGCCGGCGTGAGCGTGGAACTGCGCGCATTGCAACGCAGCTACGGCGCCGTGCACGCCCTGGACGGCATGAGCCTGTCCATGGCCCCTGGCGAGCTGGTGGTGCTGCTCGGTCCGTCCGGTTGCGGCAAGACGACGGCCCTGCGCGTGCTGGCCGGGCTGGAAGACGCCGACGCCGGGGAAGTGGTGGTGGACGGCCGCGACCTGTCCAATACGCCCACCAGCAAGCGGGACATGGGCATGGTCTTCCAGGCCTACTCGCTGTTCCCGCACATGACCGCTCGCCAAAATGTGGCCTTCGGGCTGCAACTCCGGGGCAAGGGCGCCAGCGAGCGGAACCGGATCGCCCACGAGTACCTCGAGCTGGTCGGGTTGGGTCAGCACGCCGACCGCTACGCCCATCAGATGTCCGGCGGCCAGCAGCAGCGCGTGGCGCTGGCCCGGGCGCTGGCCATCCAACCCAAGGTGCTGCTGTTGGACGAGCCGCTGTCGGCCCTCGACGCGAAGGTGCGGGTCCAGTTGCGCGACGAGATCCGGCGCATCCAATTGGAGGTGGGCATCACCACCCTGTTCGTCACGCACGACCAGGAAGAGGCGCTGGCGGTCGCCGATCGGGTGGGTGTCATGCGCGCCGGACGGATCGAGCAGCTCGACGCGCCGGAGGAGATCTACTCCCGGCCGACCAGTCCCTTCGTGGCCGGCTTCATCGGGGTCACCAATCGGGTCAAGGCCGTCGCCGCCGGTAACGCGGTGCGGGTGCTCGGGTCCGAGGTCCCCTTGCTGCCCGGTTCGCCCAGCTCCGGGCCGGTCGTCGCGTTGGTCCGGCCGGAAGCGATCAGTCTGTCCGCCTTGGCCGCAGTGGACGACGCCGCCGGACCCGACACCGCGACGGTGGTGGCCACCAGCTTCCTGGGTGCTCACGGTCGGGTTCAGGCCGTGCTGGCGGATGGCACCTTGATCCTGGCGCAGATGTCGGTGGCCGAAACCACCGCACTGGGCGTCGGTGACCGCGTCCGGGCCACGGTCGCGCCCAGTCCCGTCCTGGCCGAGGCCGGCCCCTGACCGCCGGTCGGGTCAGCTCTCCGCCGGCCGGGCCAAACGCGCGGTCCAGCGTTCCTCGACCCGCCCGAATCGCCAGTACAGACCGGAACCCAGGAAGACCGCGGCGAACAGCCCGACGATGGTGAACCCGACCGCGTCCAGGCTGAGCGCGTGGATCCAGCCGCTGACCGGGTCGGTCCAGTGCAGTTTCTCGTGCAGCAGCGAGACGATCTCCACCAGACCGATGAGCAGGGCGACCGCCACGGATAGGCCCGTCGTGGTCAGGTTGTAGTAGATCTTGCGCACCGGCCGGAAGAAGGCCCACTCGTAAGCCACCTGCATGAAGGCGCCGTCGACCGTGTCGAACAGGCTCATCCCCGCCGCGAACAGCAGGGGCAACACCAACACCGCATACCAGGGCAGGCCGGTCGCCGCCCCCGCGCCGGCCAGCACCAGCAGCGAGATCTCGGTCGCCGTGTCGAAGCCCAGCCCGAACAGCACCCCGATCGGGTACATCTGGCCGGGCCGGGTGATGCGTCGCATCAGGGGTCGCAACAGGCGGTTGAAGAAGCCGCGGCCGTCCAGCGCCCGGTTCAAGGCGGTCTCGTCCCAACCACCCACGCGGGCATCCCGCCACACCCGCAGGATGCCGCGCCAGGCCTGCAAGTTGATCAGGCCGATGAGCAGCAGGAAAACGCCGGACACAGCCGTCCCGATGACGCCGAGCAGCTGATGGACACCGGAGTCGTCGGAAACCAGCGTGGAGGCCACCTTCGCGCCCACCGCGATCAGCAGGGCCATCGCGAAGACGATAGTCGAGTGGCCGAGTGAGAAATACAGCCCCACCGAACCCGCCGGCCGTTTCTCGCCCACCAGCTTGCGCGTGGTGTTGTCGATGGCGGCGATGTGGTCGGCGTCGAAGGCATGCCGGACACCCAGCAGGTAGGCGACCATGGCCAGGCTAATGCCGAACAATTTCCCGTTGACGTGGAAGTGGCCGGGCAGCACGAAAAGGAGCAGCACACCGAACGCCAAGATGTGCAATCCGACCACGACCGTCAGCGCGCCGCGGGCCCGGCGAACCACGGTGCGCGCCGAGAGGGCCGCCGGCCGAGGCGAAGCGATGAGCGACATGCGAGGCTCCTGACGACTCGGGAGACGAAATCCGGCCGGACGGCGCGGTGTCGCGCCGAAAGAGGTCAGCCTAGGTTCGGAGGGCTCATCGGAACAGATGGGCCGACGTCGCGTGTTTTATCTGTCCGCCCGGGTGAGAGCCAGGAGTCGGCTTCCACCAGGATGAGGCGGTGACGAGCGCCCCCGACCTGAACGACGAACTTCTCGACCTGGCCGTGCGCACCGCCCGCGCCGCCGGCCGAGAGCTTCTCACCCGCTACGGGCACGTGAAGACCGTCGAGACCAAATCGACACCCACCGACCCGGTATCCGAGGCCGACCGCGCCTCCGAGCAATTGATCGTTGCGCAGTTGCTCGATGCGCGACCGGATGACGGTGTGCTGGGCGAGGAAGGTGCCAACCAGGCGGGCACCACCGGGTTGACCTGGATCATCGACCCGCTGGACGGAACGGTGAACTACCTCTACGGACTCGACAACTTCGCCGTCAGCATCGGGCTCAGCGACGGCGAGGGCGCCCTGGTCGGCGTGGTCTTCGACCCGGTCCGGGACCTTCTCTACACCGCCATCCGGGGGCGAGGGGCCTTCCTGGGGAACCGCCCGCTCCGGGTGAACGATCCAGTGGACGCGGCCGCCGCCCTGCTGGGCACGGGCTTTGGTTACGCGGCCGAGCGCCGGGCCCGGCAGATCGCGGTGATCAGCCGGCTGCTGCCCGCGGTGCGCGACATCCGGCGGATCGGCTCCGCGGCCCTGGATCTGTGCGCGGTCGGTGCCGGGCACCTGGACGCCTTCTGGGAAGAAGGTGTCAACATCTGGGACGTGGCCGCCGGTGGTCTGGTCGCCACGGAAGCGGGGGCGGTCATGTCCACGAGTGGGGTGACCGGCGCACCGACAGGGTGGTTGGTGGCCGGGCCGGCCCTGCACGCCCAACTGGCGGCCCGCCTCGCCGAGGTGCGGCTGGACTGATCAAGCTCCGACCGCCAGCTTCCGGAACACCCGACCCGACCGGCGCGGCTGCAGCCGACCGCGGGCATCGGGCGCGGTCAGGCCGTGGCCGAAGCTGAGGCCCTCCGTGCCCTCCCATTCGTCGAACAGGGAGCGGGCGAAAAAACCGCGAACGTCGACGCCCTGCCGTTGCGCGGCTCGGGTGGCGGCCAGGTGATCGGTGAGGAAGTCGGCGCGTTCCTGGTCATCGTCGGACGCGACCATCGCGGAGCCCGTTTCGGCGACGACCAGCGGTGGAAGGTTCGGGTAGCGGCTGCTCAAGGAGGCCAGGACGGTGGTGAGTCCGGAAGCGTCCACGGCCTGCCCGGCGGCCGTGACCGGGCCCGCCGCGGCGGGCAGGCTGAAGGGAACGGTGCGGTTGTCTGTCGCCGCGGCCACGGTCACCGGTCCGAAGTAGTCCACGCCGTAGAAGTCCAGTTCCGCGGTCACCAGGGCCCATTCGGTCTCGGTCAGGGCGGTGTCCGGACCGGAGAACAAGCCGTCCAGCAGACGCGGGAAGCGGCCGGTCAGGAGCGGATCGGTGAATTGCCGATTGTGGTAGGCGTCGTACAAGCGGGCCGCGCGCCGGTCGGCCGGCCCGTCGGTGGCCGAAGCGACGACCGTGTGGTGGTGGGCGACTCCGATCGGCGCGGACACGGCGGCCCGCAGCGCCTGGACGGCCAGGCCGTGACCCAACAGCAGGTGAGCCGTGACCGATGCGGCCTGGTCCAGCAGCGTCAATCCCGGCGCGTCGACCCCGGCGGCATGTCCATAGGCCATGTGCAGCAGCGGGTCTGCCATCGTCACCCAGGTGGCGACCCGATCGCCGAACCGGTCGCCCAGCAGCGCGGCGAACTCGCCGAACCGCTGGGCCGTGTCGTTGACCAGCCATCCGCCGGTCAGCATCACGGCCAGCGGGAGTTGCCAGTGGTAGGCGGTCGCCCACGGGCGGACACCCCGGGCCAGCAAAGCGTCGAGTAACCGGTCGTAGTGCCCCACGGCCGCCGGATCCAAGTCGCCTCGACCTCCGGGCTGCAGGCGAGCCCACGACACGGGGAAGCGGTAGGCGGTGGCCGCCAGGGCACCCGCCGCGTCGGCAACCGCGGCGGCGGTCGGCCGGAACGACGCCGAAGCGGGGGCGCTGCCGTCCACGATCCGGCCGGGTGCCGCGGCGAAGACATCCCAGATGGAGGCGTGGTCAGCGAATTCGCCGCCCCGGACGGCGGGTTTCCCGAACATCGTTTCCAACCCGAAAGGTCCGCTGCTCACACCGAATTCGAACGGAATCCGGGAGACGTTCACCGAGCCGATCGGCCCGGTATCGGGGCGTTCTCCGGAAATGTCGGACATATCGGCTAACGGCCGGGAAGAAAGAATTCCAGCAGCTCCGCGACACCGTAGTCGAGCTCCGACCAAGGTGGCCGGATGCGGAACGCAGCCACCGCCGCGGTGGGGAACCGGTCCGCCATCGCCGCCACGGCGGCCGGCGCGGACTGCGGGCCGCAGAGCTCGCGGGCCAGCCCGGGGACGGAAGGGGCATGGCCCACAACCAGCAGTCCGGTCACCCCAGCGGTGGTCTCCCGCACCTTTGCCAGCACCTCATCCGCAGTGGCGTCCCACAACGCCGGCGTGGCTCGGACTTCCGCGTTGTGGTCGACAACTGCTGCTGCCGTCAGGCTGTCGCGAGCGCGCAGGGCGTCGGAGGTTAGCGCGGCGTCCAGTGGCCAGTGCTGCCCGCTCATCCAGCGACCCGCCTCCGCGGCCTCGGTGCGGCCGTGCGCAGTCAACGGGCGATCCCGGTCTCGGGTGCCCCCGGGGTGTCCCGCCTCGGCATGCCGCATGAGGAGCAGGAACCGTGGGCCGTTCGATCCGAAGTCCGAGGCGGTCATGGGCGGCCTTTCCGGAATCGACGTGGGCGGGATTCGGGTGACGACTTGTTCAAGCTTCAAACAAGCCGTCGCGGCGAATGGTGCCCGCATTCGGACATTCACAGCCGGTGCCCCCTGCTGTTCTTCCGGGGCGCGCCGTAGTACATTGAGAAAGTTCGACTGGTCCAGAAGCGGAGCCAGAGTTGCATTCCTCTTGAGGAGAACTCTGATGTCGCTTGCGCATACTTCTGTCGACCCTATCGCCGCCTCCACCGTCGCTGTGGACGCGGTCCCTGCCACCCTGACCAGCTCGTCGTCCGCCACGGCCACCGTGCACCGGCTGGACTTCGGGCAGGCGAGGGCGCGCGCGCCCCGGGCTGCGGCTGTCGGCCAGGGCGCCGGCTCGGTGTCCGCGCTGGCCCCGGCGGCCAGTGAGAAGAGCGATCGCCACGACCGCGTTCGTGAGCTGCTCAGCCGCATGATCGAGTCGGAAGACGCTGACGTGCGGCGCGAACTGGCGGCCCAAGTTGTTCTGGAGCATCAGGGGGTGGCCCGGTCGATCGCCGCTCGTTACCGCGGGCGCGGTGTGGAGCGGGCGGATCTGGAGCAGCTGGCGTACCTGGGCATGCTCAAAGCGGTCCAGCGGTGGCAGCCCGGCCGCAGTGAAGACTTCCTGCAGTTCGCCGTGCCCACGGTGGCCGGTGAGATCAAGCGGTACTTCCGTGATCACTCCTTCATGGTGCGCCCGCCGCGGCGAATCCAGGAGGTCCGGGCGGCGCTGTCGGTGAGCGAAGCCGATGGCGTGGATCAGGGCGGCCCGCGTCGGTCGGAGGAGGACCTCAGCGACGAGTTCGGCGTGACCGCTGGGGTCATCCGGGAGGCCCGCCAGGCATCCGAGCTCTGTCACCCTCGTTCGCTGGATGCGCCCACCATCACCGGGCAGGCGCTGACCCAGAGCTGGGGATGCGAGGACGAGCGGATCGAGCAGGTCGAGGACCGGCTCACCGTGTCCTCGATGATGACCGCGCTGACCGAGCGAGAGCGCGCCGTGGTGCGGATGCGGTTCGTCGACGGCCTGTCGCAGGCGCGCATCGGCGAGGAGATCGGGGTCAGCCAGATGCAGGTGTCGCGGTTGCTGCGCGGCATCGCCGGGAAGCTGCGGGACCAGCTGGCCAGCTGATCGGCGGGGGGCCTCGCTCGGCCATCCGGGGATGAATGGCCGTTCGCAGGTTCCGCCGGCCTTGACCCGCTTGTACGCTGAGCCGACCCGACTCGCCGGCCCGGACTCGCGGAGCCGTGCGTCACAAAGCCCGCAGAAGGCCAGCCGCCATGTCCCGCCACATCCGCCCGGTGCTCCTGCTGGGGGCGGTGTTGTCGGTGCTCGTGTTCGCGGCGGGATGTAGCTGGGTCGGCGGTTTGTTCGGCAACCCGGGAACGAGTTCGCCGTCCACCAGCAGCGTTTCGGTGTTCGACGTCAAGATCGGCCAGTGCTTCAACCCGCCCAAGGATGTGCAGGCCGAGCTGGCGAACCTCACCGCGATCGATTGCCAGCAGCCGCATTCCCAGGAGGCCTACGCCCTGCTGCCCTACCGGCCGGCGGCCGGTGTGGTCGGTTCGGGTTATCCCGGGTCCGACACCTTGTCCGGATTCGCCGACGGCGCCTGCGCCCAGGCGTTCCAGGGCTACGACGGCATCTCCTACCTGGACTCCTCGCTCTACTTCACCTACCTGCTGCCATCGGCCCGGAGCTGGGAGCAGAGCGACGATCACGCCGTCCTGTGCTTGATCGTCACCACCGGGCAACCGCTCACCAGCAGCGTCAAAGGCAAGAAGCTCTAACCCGATTGGAGCGGAGCGGTCGACGACATCGGCCGCATCCCACCGCCGGGCCGTCGAAGGGATCTCACATGGGCAAGCCGTGCGTGACCATGGGCGCGATGATCACCTGCAGTTTCGGGATGGCGCCGAGCTCGCTGGCGGTGTTGCCGCCGCGACCGATGGTCGAGGGGAAGCCGGCCGCGACGATCACCGACATCGCGCCGATCACCAATATTCCACCCTTCGGCATGTGCACCACCCTGTCGAATCCCACGGTGGCCGCGGCCACCGCGGCGGCGTTGGGGGTGCTGACCCCGATGCCGTGCGTTCCGGTGGTGCCCGCGCCCTGGACACCGCTGGCCCCCCAGACCCTCATCGGTGGCATCCCGGCACTGGTGGCCGGGTCCACCTGCAACTGCGCCTTCGGCGGAGTCATCCAGATCGGCTTTCCGGGAACAATGCGGACCACCGAGGCCTGACCGGGATCCTCCGGGGCTATTTGCCCCGAGCCCGACTACTGTGGGCAATCACCGGGCGGGCCATTTGTTTGCATGTCCGGCGCGGCCACTCGAATGGTGTGCGTTCCATCGGGTTGTTCACTCACCACCGGAATTTCGGAATTGGCTTCGGGGTGACCCCTATTTCCACTGTCCACCGCCGAGTGCCATAGTTGCCCTGCGCGGGCGATCGCGACGCCTTCGAATCCGTTGTCATCCCACCTGTCTCCGCCCTGGTATGCGTATGCATACTGAGCTTCCGGAGCCCCGAGGGTCTTCACCACGTCAAGGAGTGGAATGCCCACCTACGCCGCGCCCGGGGTCTACGTCGAGGAAGTGCCGTCGGCCCAAAAGGTGCTGACCGCCGCGCCCACCGCCATCACCGCTTTCGTTGGTTTCACGGAAAAGGTGCCGGCCGACGACCCGAACGATCCCGAGGGCCTGGCCCCCCGGCTGGTCACCAGCTGGACGCAGTTCGAGAAGCTCTACGGCAGCTTTGTGCCCGGAGCCATGCTGCCGCTCTCGGTGTACGGATATTTCGCCAACGGCGGCGCGCTGGCCTACATCGTCCGGGTGCCGAATTCGGCGCCGTCGGGTGAGCCGGCCCGCCGGGAACTGCCGGCCACCGACCGTGCGCTCGGGGCCCCGCTGGCGGTGGAGAGCATCGAACCCGACGCCGACATCACCCTGCAGATCGCCACGGCCGAAACCGACGACGACGGGCCGAGTCCGTTCAACGTGATCGTTTTGGAAAACGGCTCGCCGGTCGAGACTTTCGACAACCTCACCCTGGCCAAAGGCGACCGCAACGCCGCCACCGTCATCAACAAGACCTCCACCCGGGTCAAGGTCACGGTGCAGCTCGACGAGAAAACCGCCCTGGAGGACCAACTGGAGTTGCTCAAGCCCGGCCTGTACCCGCTCGAAAAGGCGGCTCCCACACCGGTTCCCGTCACGGGCCGTAAATTCGCCGGCTCCGAGTCCGCCCGGGCGGGTATCAACGGCTTGGCCGTCGCCGAGGACGTCACCGTCGTGGTGGTGCCCGACCTGGTCACCGCGGCCACCAAGGAGGACGGCAGCATCGACCTGGGCCTGTGGAAAGCTGTCCAGACCTCGCTGATCAGCCACTGCGAGCAGCACGGAAACCGGATGGCCATTCTCGATGCGCCACCCGGTATGACGCCTCAGCAGATCCGCGAATGGCGGAGCGAAACTGCCATGTACGACTCGGCTTTCGCGGCCCTTTACTACCCATGGATCAAGGTCGAGAATCCGGTCGGCACCAACGGCGATGCGGAGGTGTTCGTTCCGCCGAGCGGCCACATCGCCGGGGTCTGGGCTCGCACCGACGAGACCCGCGGCGTCTGGAAGGCGCCGGCCAACGACACCATCCGGGGCTGCTTGGACGTCGAGTACGGCGTGACCCAGAACGAGCAAGCAGTCCTGAACCCCATCGGTATCAACTGCATCCGGCCGTTCGGCACCCGGGGCATTCGCATCTGGGGCGCCCGGACGCTGGCCAGCGACACCGACTGGCGCTACATCAATGTTCGCCGGCTGTTCAACATGGTGGAATCGACCATCGCCGAAGGCACGCAGTGGGCCGTCTTCGAGCCGAACGACGTGGCTCTGTGGGAAGGCATCAAGCGGACGCTCAACGCATTCCTGCGCGGCTTGTGGACGGCCGGCGCGTTGTTCGGCTCCTCGGTCGACCAGGCCTTCTACGTCAAGTGCGATGCCGAGACCAACCCACCCGAATCGATCGACCAGGGCCTGCTGGTCGTCGAGGTCGGCATCTCTCCGGTGAAGCCGGCGGAGTTCGTGGTCTTCCGCATCGCCCAACAAAAGCAATCCGCCAACTGATCCAGCCGGTTGACCACTAACGAGGAGCGGCCCACATGCCCAATGATCTGATTGACAATGACCCGATCGTCGCCCAGAACTTCTTCTTGGAGATCGACGGTGAGGTCGTCACCATGTTGACCAGCGTGTCCGGCCTCGACATCGAAATGGATGTCGCGACGATGCAACAGGTCGGCAAGGACGGCAAGAGCCAGATCATCAAAACGCTCGCCGGCCGGAACAAGCCACCGGACATCTCGCTGGTCCGGATGGCGGCGGTGGACTCGACCCAGGACAAGCTGTGGGGGTGGTTCCACGACATCCAGACCAAGGGCATCCTGTTGACCGACCGGACGAACAACCGGAAGAGCGGATCGATCGTGCTCTACGACTCGACGCACAAGGAAGTGGCCAGGTTCAATTTCACCAACGGCTGGCCGAGCAAGATCGCGACGGACCAATTGTCTGTGGACTCCAATGACCCGGTCAAGGAGACCGTCACATTGGTCTGCGAAAGGCTCGAGCGCGTCAAGTGAGTTTGCAGACGCAGTATGAATTCACCCTGCCCCGGGGATATGTCGATGCCTCTGGGCAGGTGCACCGCAAGGGCGTCATGCGGTTGGCCACGGCCCGGGATGAGTTGGAGCCCCTGCGGGATCCGACCGTCACCGGGCCGGACGACCCGCGTTTGACCGTGTTGATCCTGGCGCGTGTGGTCAAGACCCTGGGGGATCTGTCCATGGTCACTGCCCACGAGATCGAGGGGCTGTTTGCCGCGGACCTGGCTTTCTTGCAGGATTTCTACGGGGTGATCAATTTCGGGAACCAGGCGGAATACGAGGCCCTGCTGGCGGCGCAGGCGGCAGCGGTACCACTGACCGGCGCGCCACCCGCCCCGGCGCCACCGGCTGCGCCCGCCGAGCTGGCCTTTTCCGGGTCCTCTTCGCCGGCCGCCAACGGAGCCACCAGCGAAGCCGGATCGGATTATTCACCTCCGGTCAGGGTCGGACCCCGGGCGCGGGTCGAGGAGATTCCGCGCACCCAGGCTTAGCCGGATCCGATGCTGCGCTACCCGATTGATGCGATCTGGCAGGAGATCTCCTACCTCGCATATCATTTGCATTGGACCCTGGACGACCTGCTCGATCTTGAGCATCTCGACCGGGTGCGAATGGTGCGCGCGGTTGCCGCCCTGAACGAGCGCGCCTGGGAGGTGGTCCGCGAATATGCCTGATGCTTCGTCGCTGCTGGGCTCGTTGTCTTCGCCGGCCATCGGGTCGCGGTTTTTGTTCGAGGTGGACGGTATCGAGATCGGCTTGTTCTCAGGCGTGTCGGGTCTGTCCGTCAGCGCGCAGACGGAAGACCTGGTGGAGGGCGGCCAGAATGGTTACGCCCTCAAGCTTCCGGGGCGCCTGGAGTGGCCGAACATCATCTTCACGCGGGGACTCACCCAGGCCGATGCCCTGTTCGATTGGATGCGGAAAACGGCCGGCGAAGATTTCGCGGCGGCCGGGAACAAATTGAAGCGGTCCACCGGCGCCATCACGGCGATGTCGGACACCGGTACCCGCCTGCGGTCCTGGTCGTTGGACGGCGTCTTCCCGGTCCGGTGGAAGGGCCCTGATTTCGACGGCAGCAACGACTCACTGCTGAGCGAGGAACTCGAGATCGCTCATCAGGGATTCACCAGCAGCACGCCGGGCGGCTGACCCGCCGATGACCGAATTGGACATGCAGACGGCCGACCAGGCCGACCCGCCCGGCCGACGCGCTGGCCGACCCCGGCTTGCGCAGCCGGCTGGGACGCCAGGCCGCCCGCCGGTGGGCCTTGCCGTCCCCACCGGGCCGGCAACGCCCGGCCTTCCTCGGCAGTCTGGCCGCGGCGGCCCAACGGTTCAGCCAGGGAGTCGCCCGGCCCCCGGCCATCCGCCGGCAGTTGGCCGGACCCGGTGACATCCGGCCGTTGCGGGTCAATGGCGTCGTGCGGCCACCCCGGTGGTGGACACCATCGGCGACCGAGGATCCAACACCCACCTGGAGCGGGTCCGCGCGGCCCGCCGCCGTGGCCACGCGTCAGTCCGATGCGCCCCGGGCCATCTCCGGAACGTCCGCCCCGGCGAACCCTGGTTCGATGACGCCGGGCGATTCGTCGCCTGGTTCCGTGGCGCCGGCTGAGTCGTCGCTTGGTTCGGTGGCGCCGGCCAAGCTGTCGCCTGGTTCGGTGGCGCCGGCTGAGTCGTCGCCTGGTTCGGTGGCGCCGGCTGAGTCGTCGCCTGGTTCGGTGGCGCCGGCTGAGTCGTCGCCTGGTTCGGTGGCGCCGGCTGAGTCGCCGCCTGGCGCCGCCGCCCCTGGTGTGACGGCCGGCTCGGGTTGGAGCGGTCAGGCCGAGCGAGCGCCGGACTTGCCCGCACGGGGGCTGGCGCGCGTGGCCGGGGCCATACCGACCCAGGACTCGCATGTGCCCGGCCTGATGGCGGCCAAGATGACCGGCACCGCGGTGCGGGTCAGACGCAATCCCGAAGTACGCGCGGCCGGCCCCATGACCAACGCTGGAACCAGGTTCGTGACGCCGCGGGCCACCGCCGTTCAGTCGGTGGGTGAACCGCCGGGGCCGGGCCGGGGGAGCGGCGCACCGCCCGAGGCGGGAGCCGGCGGCGTTCCCCCGATTCCGGGTGCGGCCGCGAGCGGGGCATCCGGGGCTCCCGCTCCCAGACCCGAGGCGGCGGCGCTCACAACCCTGCGGCGACGGGCCAAGGAGACTCGGGAACCAGCTGCGGTGGCAGCGACCCCGGGCTGGCGTCCGGCGGGTTATGCGGGATCCCGGCGCCCGCGCGGGCTTCTCGCTGACCACCGCTCGACCTCGTCGGCCGTCCGCCGGGTGTGGTCCGGGTCGTCGGTGAACCCCGGCCGGCCGAGCGCTTCGGCGACGCCGACGGCGGCCGCGCCCACGTCCGTGTCTCCCGCGGCCGCGTTCACTTCCGCGCCCTCGGCGGTCGCTTCCGCGCCGTCGGGTGTCTCCTCGGCATCGGCGCCGTTGGCTACCACGGCCGCATCCGCGCCGGCCCCGACGTCCGCGCCGAGCCCGACCGCTGCGATGGGTTCCAAGGCGGATGCCAGCCACCGGCCCGTGTCGGTGCCGAGTGATCCATCGGTCGCTGCCGCCGGTGTCGCCGGCATCGGTTCGACCCCGGTTCCAGAGTCGGCGCCGATGCCCGGCGAGCCCTCCGCTGCTGGTTCTGCCTCGGCCGTGACGGCCGGACTGGCACCGCTGCAGGTGACTGGGCGCTCGACGTTCGGACCGGATCCTGGCGGTGCTTGGACCCCGGGAACAGTGTGGCGACGAGGCCTGTCGCCGGGCAGTCTGCCGCTGGGCGTGGGTCCGCTGCCCGGGCCGGACGATCGTCGGTTGTCGAGCGGTTCGCGGTCCGCGGTCTCGATTCGGCCGGCCAGCCGGCTGGGGACCACCCGGCCACCGGTTGTGGGCCTGCACCGCAATGATTCCGCTGCCGGATCGGGACCAACTTTCGTCGCGGCCGCAACCGGCGACGGCACCGTGCTGTCCGGTCGCCATCGGTGGTCGGATACCGACGGAGGCGGCGGCGCGGCCACCGCGACGCCAGGAATCGCAGACGACGGCGGCCGCGGATCGTCGTCAGAAGCGATGAGTCCCACCGCCTCGGCGACGGCCGGGGTGGCGACGTCGTCTTCGGGGTCCGCCGCGCGGCTGGTGCCCCCGGCGTCGGCGGTGGCAGGCCGGATCGAGGCGTCGGCGCCTGCCCGGTCGGCCCCGCGGCTCGCGTCTCCGCCCTCGGCGGCCGTGGGTCGACCCGAAGCGTCAGCGAGCAAGTCGTCCCTTGACGCCCCGACTCCGCTGCCAGCCGACCCGGCCAAGGCGTCGTCCGGAGCAGCGCCTGGTCCATTTCCAAGTCCAGTAGGGACCGATTCGGCCGGTGCGCCGTCCGCGGAGGCGACCCGGCTCGGTCCCGGGCCAGTCGCCGACGGCGGTCCGGGCCCTTTGCCCGTTCCGGCCGCCCTCCAGGATGTCCTGCGCACCGGTGGCCGAACCATCGGCGGCCACGCCCCGGCCCCGGCGCGGCGTAGCGGCCCGGTCGTGCTGCGCAGCCTGGTGCCCGGTCAGCGGCAGTCGCCGAACGGGTTCCGATGGGCGCCAGTTCCGTCGCCGACCACCGTCCCGGGTCTGCCGCGGTCGCTGAGCGGTGGGGAACCCATTCGTATCGGCCGCCGGGGGATGCCTCTGGCGCCCACCGCGGGCGGACTGCCGTCGTTGCCCCGACCGGCGTCGACCGAGTCCGCCGAACCGACGAGCTTCGACGTGCGGCGCCGGTCCGGGCCAATGCCGGCCGCCGCCGATTCGGCCCCCACGGCAACCGGCCCGTCCACACCGGTGGCATTCACTGCATCCGCAACCGGGCCGGGATCCGGCCGTGTTTCCGGAGCTGCGTCCGCCGCCGGCTCGTTGGCTACGGTCGGTTCGGCCAACGAAGCAACCAGCGCCACAGCGTCTTTGGCCGCCGGCTCCGGCCCTCCCTCGACGGCGGCGAACCCGGCGCCACTGCCACCGCCGACTCCGATCCCACCTCAGTCCATGGCCGTACCGGCCGCGCCTGGTTCGCGCTCTGCCGCGGCGCCGGCGGGGGCCGCGCCGCCGTGGCGGTCGGCCTCGGCCGGCCCGGCGCGCGTTCGGCTGACCTCGAGTTCGGTCCCGTTGGCTTCGGCTTTCGGCGGCGCCCCCGCCGGGTTCGCGGACACCGGCTCCGCGATGTCTGACGCGGCCGGATCCGGCTCGTCCGTGCCCTCCCCGTCTCGTCCGAGTGCGGTGCTGACCCGCCGAGCATCCGCCGGCGCGAGCGCCAATTCCACGCCCGGCCTGTTGGGGCAGGCGCTGCGAACCGCGAGCCGTAGCGGACTGGCCGCCGGCGGCCCCTTGCCGCGCAGCACTTTCGCGCCTGGGGAGGTGCCGGTGCGTTCCGCTCGGGAGCTGCGGGGCTATGCGGTCCGCGGCGGCGAGGCTACGACCGGGTGGGGGCTGGGCGGCACTCGCGGATCGGCGACCACGGCGACCGGCAGCGCGGGCGGCGCCACAGCGACCGACCCGGCGACCGTCAACCGCCCCTCGGGCTCGAAACCCAGCCGCACGGGCGGCAACCCGGCCACTGGCACGGCAGCCCAGGACTCCCCAGCGGGGGCGCAGAACCTGGGCGGCACCGGACCGGGCAGCCCCACCGCGCCAGGATCAGCGGCGTCCGGTCCCGGCACGGCGTTGGACAGCACCGCGGCCGGCCTGGTTGAACACCGGGCTGTTCCCGGAGCCGCACGGGGACGGGCCCTTTCCTGGCCGGCGGGACCCGTTCGCCGACTCACCCACCACTCGTTCGCAGATCAGGAGCGACCCACGGCGCCCGGTCTGGCCGACGCCAACAACAACCGGCCGGCGGCGATGCGGTCGATGCTGCGACCCGACGGCGATTCCGGCATCCCGGTCATCAAACCGGCCACCCAAGCGCTGCTGAGCCGACGTCCGGTCGCTCCGCCCAAGGGCACGCCCATGCCGCCGCCCGCAGCGGTTCCGGCTACTCCGACCGGCGGCACCACGGCCGACACCACCGACGCCGGCGCGGCGCTGGCCGCCATGCCCGCGCCGCCCGTGTCGCTGGCCGGCCGTACCGGTCCCCTTCCGCCGATGGCGGCCGGCGGCCCGGCCGCAAGCCCGGGAATCGAGCCCGCCGTTTTGGGTCTGGGCGGCCCGAACCGTGGCGGCGCGCCCGCCTCGTCCCGTCGGGCCAGTCTCGTCGACCAGTTTCCGGCGTCGCTGTTCGCCCGGGCCGCATGGGGTTCGTCCCCGTCGTCGCCGGTCGTGCCGCCATCGGTGTTCGCTTCGGGGTCGCCCGGCTCCAGTGCTGTGGTCAGAAGGAGTACCGACGTGTCTGCGCAATCTCCCCGAGGCGAGCAACGGCCGGCGTCGGTGGCGTCGGCGCTCACGCCCCGCGAGTGGGACGAGTTGGTCGAGTTGATCGTCGAGAAGATCGAGGACCGCGTGCACGACGAACTCGCTCGTCGCGGCCGGCGGTTCAACCCGGGGGTCTTCTGATGACCGGACCGAGGCAGGAAGGAGGGGCGTCATGGCGCTGACCGAAAAGGCGTTCCTGGAGATCGAGGGTTCGTCGGACACCATTCCGTGCATGTTCAATCCGTCGGAATTGACGGTCACCCGCGCGAATTCCTGGTCGGGCAATTCGCTGGCCGGGCAAGGGGTCCCGCAGCTGTACTACCAGGGCGCCTCGTCGGGCAGGATGTCACTGACGCTGACCTTCGACACCACGGACACCGGCGACGCGGTCACCAATTACACCGGCAAAGTACTCAAGTTGATGGACATCGACCCGTCGCTGCCAGGCACCGACGCCACCACCAACAATGCGCGTCCGCCCTTCGTGGTGTTCCACTGGGGCAATCTGCATTCGTTCAAGGCCGTGGTCACCAGCCTCAATTTGAACTTCACCTACTTCTCGTCGACCGGAACGCCGCTGCGGGCGAAGATGTCGCTCGACCTGACCCAGTACGTCGAATCCGACGCCTTCGGGCCGCAGAACCCGACCTCCGGGACACCGGAACCGCATCGGGTGCACCGGGTCCAGCCGGGCGAAACGCTCGACCGGATCTCCGCGCGGTACTACGGCGACGCCACCCGCTGGCGGCAGATCGCAGTGGCCAACGGTATTGCCGACCCGTTGGCGCTGCGGACCGGGTCCCTGTTGTCGATTCCCCGGAAGCAGAGATGACCGGAGCCATCGGCGTCGACCTGATCGCGCCGGAGATCAAGGTGAGCGGCACCGACATGCTGGCGGCCGATCTGGAAGCCCTCACCGGCCTGACGGTGGCCTTGTCCGTCGGTCTTCCGGGGCGGCTGGAATTGCATTTCGCCGACATCGGCTATGCGGTGTCCACGTCGAATCGATTCAAGATCGGGGCCGTCCTGAACGTCGGCCTGGCCGGCGCCACGGCGTTCTTCGCCGGCGAAGTCACCGGCGTGGAAATGGAGCTTGACGCCGGCGTTCCCAATTTCACCGTCGTCGCCCACGATCACGCATACCGAATGACCTTGGGCAACCAGGTGATGACCTATACCAGCGTTTCCTATTCGGACATCGTGTCCGACATCGCCCGGCGGAACGGCCTGCGGGCCAGCGTCGACAGCACCGGCACGCAATACGACTACGTGCTGCAAGCGGATTCGGATTTCGGGTTCGTCAGCGAACTGGCCAATCGGCTCGGCTACGACTGGTGGGTGAATGCCAAGACGCTTAACTTCAAGAAGGCCAACTCGTCCACCTCATCGGTGACGTTGACCATGGGCGAGAACATGCGGCACTTCAGCGTGCAGGCCAGCGCTCTGCATCCGGGCGAGACGACGGTCACCGGATGGGACGTGGCGCTCAAACAAGCGGTCACCGCCCAGGGTCCGACCGCCGCCGTGGCCGAGAAGCCGGACGCCGCCCTGGTCGTGCCGTTCCTCACCGCTTCGGACCTGGCCAGCCAGGCCAAGCTGACCACCGCCCGGGACTCGGCCATCACGCAGGCCGAGGCGCTGCAACTCGCTGCCCGGGCCACCGACACCTGGGTGAATTCGGCGGTCATCGCCCGGGGAACCTGCCTGGTCAACGACAAACTGGTGCCGGGCGGCCGAGTGGTCATCGCTGACGCCGGGCCTGCGTCCGGCACCTATCGCGTCCGCGAGGTGCGACACACGTACGGGCCGCGCGGCTTCGAGACCAGATTCACGGCTGGCAGCCGAGCCCCTCGCTCACTGGCCGACACCCTGGCGGCGCCGCGAACGTCGAGTTTCCGGCGCGACAACCTGGTGGTGGGCATCGTCACCGCCATCGGCAACACCAACGGCAGTCCGGGCGACGTGAAGGTGAAATATCCCGGGGTCAACAACGAATTGGAGAGCAACTGGGCCCGGATCGTGAATCCCGGCGGGGGTAAATCCCGGGGACTGACATTCATGCCGGAAATCAACGACGAGGTGGTGTTGGGGTTCGAGAACGGCGACCCGCGACGGCCGATCGTGCTCGGTGGCCTTTTCAATGGCAAGGATGCGCAGCCGGCGTTCAAGAAGACCAACGGTCAGATCGATACCCGGCAGATGACGTCGCGCAAGGGGCACACCATCGAATTCGGTGACGGTGACAGCGATGAGGACCAGTACATCGGGCTGACCTTGGCCGGCGGCAACCATCAAGTGAAACTGGGCAAGACGGATTTGACCGCCACGGTGCCGGCCGGCACTCCGATGACGCTGAAATCGGGCAGCAGTTCCATCGTGATCAGCAACAGCGGGGAGATCACGCTGACCGGCAAGAAGATCACGCTCAAGGCGGACACCGACGTCGAACTCTCCGGGGTGAACGTCAAGGCGGCCGCCAGCGCGCAATTCAGTGCTCAGGGTGGAATCGTCCAGATCAAGTCCAACGGCACCGCCGAGGTGTCGGCTTCCGGTCCGGTCGCGGTCAAGGGCGCGATCGTGCAGATCAACTGACGAACGCGGCCGGAAGGAGAAGGGGGAGGAATATGGACGAGATCGAATTGCCCGCCCGCAATCCGGCGGGTCCGGCGTTCTACGACGCCACGTTCGTGGGCCGCGGCTTCTATTGGCCGATGGGAGTGGATCACACCGGCGCCATCCGGCTCACCGACGGAGCCGCCGATCTGGACCGGAGCATGGCCGTGGTGCTGGCCACCGCGCCGGGGGAGCGGGTCATGCGCCCGCAGTTCGGTTGTCGCATCTGGGATCTGCTGTTCGAGCCGGTGACCACGAACTTGCTCGGGCTGATGGCGCAAGCGGTGCGGGATGCCCTGGCCCAGTGGGAACCGCGAGTGATCGTCGAACGGGTGGACCCGGTTCCCGACCCCAAGGACTCGGCCCTGGTCGTCATCAGCGTCACCTATCGGGTCAAGGCCACCAACGACCGACGAAACCTGGTGTACCCGTTCTACGTAATTCCTCACACCGAGGACGAGGAAGGCTGAAAGCATGGTCCTGCCCGCCCCGAATCTGGACGACCGCACGTTCCAGGACATCGTCGACGAGGCGAAGCGGCTGATTCCCCGCTACACCCCGGAATGGACGAATCACAACGTCTCCGATCCGGGCGTGACGCTCATCGAGCTGTTCGCGTGGATGAGCGAGATGGTGCTGTACCGGCTCAATCAAGTGCCCGATCGCCTTTATGTCCACTTCCTCAACCTGGTCGGTATCGAGCCCTTCCCGCCCTCGGTGGCCAGGGCCGAGATCACCTTCTGGCTGACGGCCGTGCAGCCGGAACCGGTGCGGGTACCGGCCGGATTGCAGGTGTCGACGGCCGTCCAACAGATCCTCGATCAGCCGTCCGCCGCGGCCGCGGAAGCGGCTGTTTTCTCCACCGTCCGCGAGCTGGTGATCAGTCCGCCACAGCTGACAGCCGCGTTGACCACGGACGGGACCGGGCAACGTTTCGGACGCGTCTTCGACGATCTGCGCTTCCCCGGGGCGGCGGTCAGCTGTTTCTCGTCGGTCGATGGTCAGGGGCGGTTGGTGCCCGGCGACGCCCTTCTCCTGGGGTTCGCCGAATCGCTGGCGGGCATGGCGGTGCGGCTGACGGTGCAGGCCCACGCGGAGGGCATCGGGGTCGATCCCCGCAACCCGCCGCTGGCCTGGGAGGTGTGGAACGGCGAGGCCTGGATCTCCGTGGACGTGTTCTCCGACTCCACCGGCGGGCTCAACCGCAACGGCGAGATCGTGCTCATGATCCCCAACCAGCACGAGATTCTCACCCTGGCCGACACCGGCGCCTTCTGGCTGCGGGTGCGGCTGAAGACGCCGTTGCCAGGACAACCGACGTACCAGGCTTCACCGCGAATCAATGCGCTGGAAGCGGCTGCCTTGGGCGCCACCGTCACCGCGGAGCATTCCTCGTCCGCTCCCGGCGAAGTGTTGGGCCGCTCCAACGGTAGCCCGGGCCAGCAGTTCCAGGTGGCGTTTCCGCCGGTGCTGCCGCGCCGCGACGGGGAAACCGTGGTGGTGACCGATTCGGGTGGCGCCGTCAGTTGGACAGAGGTCGCCGACTTCTCCCGGTCGACTTCCGCCGACGCCCATTTCGTTTGGGACTCCGCCTCCGGTGTCATCCGGTTCGGTCCGCGGATCCGGTATCCGGACGGTTCGGTCCGCCAGCATGGCCGCATCCCACGGGACGGAGCGGAGATCAAAGTGGCCGGTTACCGGTACGGAGGCGGAGCCGCCGGGAACCTCGGCGCTCGCACGTTGACCGTGCTGCGGTCTGCGGTGCCGTACGTGGCCGGCGCGATCAACCTGAAACCGGCGGGCGGCGGTGTCGACGGGGAAACGGTGGAGGAGGCCAAAGCTCGCGGTCCGCTGACCCTGCGGACCGGCCAGCGGGCCGTGACCGCCGGGGACTTCGAGCGGCTGACTCTGGAGTCGTCGATCGAGGTGGCCCGGGCGCGATGTCTGCCGGCGGCGTCGGGACGAGGACCGGTCCGGCTGCTGGTCGTGCCCCAGGTACGCACGGATTTCCGCACACATCAACTGGACGACTTTGCCCTCACCCCGCCGCTGCTGCGGACGATTTCGGATTATCTGAACGAGCACCGGATCGTGGGAACCGCGGTGGAGGTGGGAACCCCCTACTACCAGGGTGTTTCGGTGGCGGCCTTGGTGCACGCGCCGGCCGGGCGGCCGCTGGCCCTGGTTCGGCAGCGGGCCGTCGCTGAATTGGCGCGTTACCTGCACCCGCTGGTGGGCGGGGCCAACGGGAACGGCTGGTTGTTTGACGCCGATCTGAACGCCGCGGCGATCGCCCAATTGCTGGACAGCATCGAGGGAATCGACCGAGTGGACGAAGTCCAGTTGTTCGAGTACGACCTGCGATCAGGTGCCCGAGTGGGAGCCGGCCGCGACGTGATCCGGTTGGAACCGCACTCGCTGTTCCTGTCCGGCCCGCACCGGGTGGTCGTCCGGTGAGTGAACGGACCGCGAGAAAGCCGGACCGGTGAGCGACCAGCCCGGTCAGCATTCGCCGTCGGGTTCCGGCGACCCCTCGGCCGGTCACGCCGACGGGACCGCCGACCATCTGCCGGTGCTGTCGGACGAGGCTTCGTCGGCGGGCCGTTCGTCGGGCGGTGTACCGGTGCTGGCCAAATCGTCTGCCCTGGCGTCGGTTCCGCCGGGTCGTGCCCACGTCCGCCGCGACGCGCGGGTGGGTCGGGCGCCGCGCAGCCCCGACTGGATGCTGAACAACCTGCCCGTGGGCATGTTGCAGTCGGACTTCTTCGTGCGATTCGTGTCGATCTTTCAAGAACTCGGTGCCAGCCTGCTCGAGGACGCCGACCTGATCGACCACGTCACCGACCGGACGGTGACGCCGGTTCCGATGATCTCCCACCTGGCCAGCTGGATCGGGGTTGACACCGTTGACGCTTCGATACCCGAGGAGCTGCAACGGGTCATCCTGCACAGTTCGTCGAAAGCGCTGGCCTGGCGCGGCACCCGCTTCGGCCTCACCGAGTATCTGCGCATGCTGTCGGCCGGTGACGCGGTCGTCGAGGACGGCGGCGGCGTATGGGCAGAAGGTGAGGCGCCCGAGGACGTGGCCTGGGTGCGCATGACGGTGCATGGCACCGGTCATCTGTCCGAGGACGAATTCGTGGCCCTGGTGCGGGACGAAATTCCCGCTCACGTCCGGGCCGAGTTGTGGATCGGTTCCCGGAGAGTGCTGTCGACCGCGCCAGAGCATTTCGCCCGCCGCTGAAGGAGAATGAAAATGCGGAGCAGCCGACGGACCGACGGTGAGAACCAGGAAGCCGCGGATCGGGAATACCTGAGCCAGGTTCGCGGCACCGAGGTGATGCCCGCTCGGCCTCCCGGTGGCGTGCCGGCTGACAACACTGCGCCGTCGTCGCCGTGGGGAACGGCCGCGGCACCGGTCCAATCCGGCCCCGGGTATTTCTCCGGCCACTACCAAGGTGCTTCGCCAAGCGGTAACCCCGAGCCGTCGTTGGGGTCACGCCCCGGCGCGCCTTTTGATCAGCCTTTCGGGTCGGCGAACATCGGCGGTCCCGGGGGCCACTTCTCGCCACCACCCCGCAGTCAGCCGGGCCCAACAGAGCCGCAGTACTCGGCGTATCCAGCCGGCGTCGCCGTGGCGCCGGGACCGGTGGACCGCCGCGAGTTGGTCACCTGCCCCGAATGCGGCCAGATCGCCCAAATCGATCCGGCTCATCGCGAGGCCGGGGACTTCTGCCGCAAATGTGACTATCCACTGTTCTGGGCGCGCAGCCTGGTGGTGCTGCCGTCGGGTGAGGACACCGGCGCCTCGCTGCGCCGGCTGCCGGGCACCGCAGGCCGAGCCGCCACGGCGTCGGTGCCTTGTCCGCATTGCGGCGAGCCGAATTCGCCGATCGCCGACAACTGTCTGCGCTGCGGTCTGCCCATGCGTCCGGTCGCGGCGCCGCCGCCGGAACCGGAGCCGGTGTTCGTCCCGATGGTGGAGGCGGAGCCCGGACCCGAACCGCCGGAGGATTACCCGTGGTGGTGGGTCCTGCTGGTCGTCCTCTCGGTGGTGGTCATCGGGGCCCTGGTGGCGTGGGCCTACATCTGGTGAGCATCGCGGGACCCGGCCAGACCGTTGATCCCCGTCGCGTCAGCGCCTCTTCCCGGGCGGACCGGCCGACATGCCACTTCCCGACTTTGCCGAGGCGGGTGTGCTATCCGATTTGCTGGCGGCGGACGCGCTTTCCGGTGCGGGGGAGCCCGTCCGCGTGGTGGCCGGCGCTGCGGATGTGGTCTCGGCCGCGGGGGCGTCGGCTTCGACGGGAACAGGCGCCGGTTCCGCCTTGAGCTTCTTCTTCACCTCCTCGGGATTGCCGCCGGCCGATTCGGCCCAGCCGATCCAGAAACTGTCGTGCATGCCGTCGTGGATCGGCTTTCCGGTGGTGTACACGTTCCGGCCGCGGAGCTGGGTCAGCGCGTACCAGCGCGAGGCGCGGCGAATCATCTCACGGGCCACGGGGATCGCCTGTTTGGTCGTGGTCTGGTCGGCATCCTTCGGAACGATCGAATTGGCCGCCGCCCGGGCCACTTCGGCCACCCTGGACTCGTCGTTATTCTTGCGGACGGGCTTACGGTCCTTTCTGTCGATGGAGAGGGTGAACGCGTCCCAGAACGCGTCATATTCGGACCTACCGCACGACAGTCCCAGGCGTTCCTCCACGCCAGCAGCATGACCCATCGCCAGATTGGCGGCCACGAACGGATCGTCGTCGGTCGGCGCGTCCTGTCCGGTGCGGCCGAGCTTGCGTCCTCGCTCGTAGTGGTCGAAACCGACTTTGCCGCGCAGATCGGCCAGGTCGGCATGCGCTCCCGGCTTTCCTTCCGGTCCGGCGACTCGGGCGATGCTCTGCGCCGGACTGGCCATGCGCGACTTCTTGTCGTCGCTCACGATGTCTTTGAGGTGGTCTTCCAAATCCACGATCCACGCCGGCTCCAGCCGCGAGAGGAAGAGCTCGCGATTCTTGGCCACGCTCCGTTGGTAATTGTAGCCGGGCCGCTTGACCGGTTCCCGGCCCTCGGCCCTGGCCTTGTCCGCCGCCTGTTTTTCTTCGTCGGTCGCCAATGGCTTGCTCAGGTGCATGCCGGGAACACCTGGTGTGCCCGCGCTTTCCAACTCGGCGAGGCGGTCGCCGACACCACCCTCGCTGTAGTGATTCAGCAGGATGACATCCTTGGGCACCAGGCTGAGATCGACCTTGATGCGTACGCCGTCGTGGCTCCGAAATGTGCCGCCCTCGTTGCTGACGATTTCTCGTTTCGGCGTGGACGTGAGACTGACGCCGCGCTGCTGATGTTCGTTTCCCTGGTACTGGTGCAGGTGGGCCATCTGATCCAGCGTCATTGGCCCGGGCTTGCGACCATAGATTGCCGCCAGCTCGGTGTCGTCTTGCGGAATGCTTAGGATGTCGCTTGGGTTCGTCACATTCATCGCACGCCGGTAGCGGGCAAAACGGCCTCGAAACGCGGAGGTGTCGGTCTCCAAGGCGGCCATGAGTTGCTGCCGCGAGGTCTCGAAGTAGGCGAATCGGCGCGTCGCGACGCCTGCGGTATCCACCACATGCGTCGCGCCAAGCGAAGGATTGCCGCGCGTCTTGGCCAGGACGGTCCGGTCGCCGGCTCCGGGCTTGGCAGCCAGCTTGAATTGGTCCTTCCTCGGAATGAGCACGAGCGCGGCCACGACCTCACCGGACTTCTTGTGCTTGATGTCGGCGGTGTCGCCTTCGAACTCGGCGAGTGCGAACTTTTTCTTGAAGGCGGGTAGATTCTTCAGCTCCGTTGGCGACGCCTTCGTCAGGGCCTCGGGGAGACTCATCATCGCCGAATAGCCGCGGGCCTTACCCGTCTCGGAAGACGTGTCGGGTTTGTTGGCTCCGGATTCGAAGGGGTCCGCACCAGGTAATTTGGTGTCGGCAAAGGCGGAGTACTCCGGCGCGTTCATCAGCTTGCCGACGCGGTTCGCCTTTCGCTCACGCCGGTCATTGCGTAAGGACTGGGCGAATTCCTTGATCTGGGCAGAGATCTCAGGATCTTCCGTCAGCGTCTTGATGGAAAACTTTTCGTCCAGGAACGACGCGTGCTGGATCGGAGCGGTGTCCTTAGCGACATGGCGCGGCAGCTTGGCGGGCGCCGTCTTATCGGCGGCCTTGGCCGCGGACGGAGTGGATTTGCCGGCGGAAGCTGGGGCTTTGGTATCCGCGACGGCCTCCTTGACCGGAATCGTCGGTGCGGGCTTTTTGGACGGCGCCGCGTCGAGTTGAGGCGGCTTGGCCTCAGGGATGGGGCTTCCGCCCGCAGAGACCACGGGCGCCTTCTTTCCGGCCGCGCTCTTGGCAGCCTGTTCGGCTTTGCGCTTCGCGGCTCGTTCCGCGGGTGACATTGCCTTGATTTCCACGGCGGCCGTGGCCGGTTGAGGCGGCGTTTTCGTATCGGCGACCGGTGGCGCTGGCGCCTTGATCTCCGGTGCGGTCATTTCGGGTTCGGTGGATGCGGGGATGGGCAGCTCAATTTCTGGGGCGGTTTCTTTGGCTTCCTCGACCACTGGCGTGGCGGGCTTGAATTCTGGTGGTAACGCCTTATCGTCCGCGGCGGTCGCGACCGGCTCAGTGGCCGGTGTCGGCGCCGGCGTCTTCGTTTCCAGAGCGGGGGATTCGGCTGGCTGCGTTGCGGGCGTCGGCACCGTGGCCTCAGGCTCCGGGGTCGGCGCCGACGGCTTCACATCGGAGGCGGGCGTCCCGGATTCCACGACCGGCGCCGGCGAAATCACCTCCTCCGATGCCGCGCTGGGCTGCGACGGCACCGCGGTCTTGGCCTCGACCGGCTTCGGTGACTCCTTGGGCGCCGGTTTGGTGATCAGTAGCGGCCCGGTCTCCCGGGCCGGCTCAATCTCCGGGTTCTGCTGCACCTGCGGCGGCGAGGTTTGCTTGGTTTTCTTCTGCGCGCCCTTGTTCTTGTCCTTGGTGTTCGATCTGCTCATCGGACGACCTCCTGTGCGTCGAGCGGAGCCGGCAATCGGCGGCCGAGTTTGTCGAACTCCCGAGCGGTCGCCTGCAGCAGGTGCTTCATCCCCAACGGCTCCGCGTGGCGCTCCGCGGAATGCAGGGCGGCCAGCACAATGTTTCGGATGTCGCCCGCAGTCACGTCGGCGTGGGCCGCCAGCAACGAAAGATCTGCGCTGTCCTCACGATCCCACTCGGACACCGAGGAAAGGAAGCGTCGCCAGAGAATCAGGCGCAACTCCGGACCCGGCGGGTCGAACGCCACGACGAAATTGAGCCGCCGAGTGAAGGCGCGGTCCAGATTGGCCCGCAGATTGGTGGCCAGCACGGCCAAGCCGCCGAAGGTCTCCATCCGCTGCAGCAGCCACGCCGTTTCCTGATTCGCATACTTGTCCCGCGCGTCGGTCACCTGCGATCGGGTCCCGAACAGGGCGTCGGCCTCGTCGAAGAACAACACCGAATTGATCGACTCCGCCGCGGCGAAGATCTTTTCCAGTTTCTTCTCGGTCTCGCCGATGTACTTGTCGATGACGGCCGAGAGGTCCACCGTCAGCAGCTCGTAGCCGAGCTCGCCGGCGACAGCCTGGGCGGCCATCGTCTTGCCGGTGCCCGACGGCCCAGTGAACAGCGCGGCCACTCCCTGCAGCCGTCCACCGGTGGACATCGACGGATGCTGGTCGAGCACGCTCTGGCGGTGGCGCGTCCAGGACAAGATGTCCTCCAGTCGATCTCGGGTCCGGGGCGCCAGTGTCAGGTCGGCCAGCCGGACCGACGGCGTGATCCTTCGGGTCCCGCTCAACGGGCGGAAGGTCGCGGCCGCCACGTCGGTGCTGCGGCGCACATCGGTCATCGTGACCACGTCGCCGCGGCTGGCCGCTTCGCTGCGCGCCGAGTCGGCCGCCCGGACGACTTCGTCAGGCGAGAACGGGAACGGCGGCCAATCGGTGCGGTCCGACAGCTCCGGAAGTTCTCGTGTCCAAAGCGTCTCGCGGCCGGCCTGGGCGAACGGCTCGGCCGCCACGACCGGCGGCAGCCACGGCAGCCAGGTGGGCGAATAGGCGGACCCCGAGACCCACAACACCGGAACCCGGGCCCGGCTCAACACCCGCACGGCCGCGGCGACGTCGCCCCCCGGGCCGGCAGCCGCGTCCTCCTGGGCCGGATCCCAGCGCAAGATCAGGACCTGACGCGTCAGGGCGGCTCGCCGCACCACGTCGCGGGCGGTCTTCGCCGTCAACTTCGATTCGACGGTCACGGCCAGATACGGCAGTTCGGCCCGCTCCAACGCCCCGGCCGCGAGGTTCACGCCCGAACCCCGGGCGTCGTCGTGGATGTAGATCACCGGCGTGGCCGCCTCGACCAGGTTGACGACGCGATCGGTGATCGAGAAATTGACGGGCAGCGGGTCGAAGAATCGGGCCCCGTCGAAGTTGTCGGCGACGCCATCCTGCCGGGTGAGATGGGCGACCACCGGCTCGGGCATCCACAATCGGCGCGCCAGGAGCAGAGCATGATCGTTCACTTCCAGCAGGCCGGCCGTGACCAGCGTCCCGTTGGGGGACAAGACGGCCCGGTCCGGTCCGCGTGGGTCGATGCCGGCCAATTCGGCCGCCACCGCGACGGCGATCGGCTCGGTGGCGGAGGATCCCTGCAGCAGTGAGCAGGCGCTGGCCACGTTGACGTCGGTGGACGCCGCGAAAGCGAGGGCCAGGATTCGGGTTTCGGAATTCGTCAGGTCCCAGACCAGCGAAAGGTCAGCCCACAGGTCGTCATCGGCCGCGTCGACGAAATCGGGGCTGGACAGGTAAGCGTCCGACAGCAGCTCGACTAGCGCACGCAACGGCTGATCCTGGCCGGTCAGTTCCGGCCGCCGCTCGGCCGCGGCGAGCAGAGCGGCGACCGCCTCGACGATTCCTCTGAACATGGCCCGTTCGTCCCTGGTCCAAAGCCCGGCGGTCAGTTCGTCTGGGACAGCTGGATGGGCACGCTCAATTGCGGCGTCCCGTTCTTGAGCGTGACGGCGGCGGTGCCGCTGTAATCCTTGCCGGCGCTGGAGTAGGTGGCGACCAGGGTGTAGCCGTCGGCGTCGAGTTCGTAAAACGTGGCCTGTCCGTCGGTGCCGGTCGTTCCGCCGGCGCCGGTGGTGTACGGGCCGTTGGTGGTGATCGGGGTGGGGGTCGTCTTGTTCTTCTGGGCGGCCAGCCAATCGGCGGTCGTGTAAAGGGCGACAGTCGCGCCGGTCACCGGCTTCTGCGCCGAATCCAACACCTTGCCGGTGACGGCGGAATCCTGGTAGCCGAGGGTGAGGACCGGGTTCTGGTTGGTCTTGCTGGTGGTCGGATTGGTCGGACCCCAGGTGGTCGCGGTGTAGACGCTGCCGGCATCCGGGGTGGCGGTGACGGTCATGGCCGTCGTGTCGACCAGGTAGAACGCGGGCGCGGACGGCGACGCACCCAGGTCCGTCGACGCGATGCTCACCGACTCCGACGCCTTGGTCGCCCCGGACAAGGCGAGCGAGACATTCAACGGACTGGTGGTAGACCCGCCCACGAAGGGCTTGTCCACGACGACCTGGAAAGCCCACAGAGAGATGGGTACCGCCTGGCCGGCGGCCGTGATCGTCTTGGTCTGCGCCTTCATGAGCACGGGCACGGTGGCGTCGCCGGCGACGGACAGCAAGGCCGAACTGGAGCCGCCGTCGGGCGGCGCCGTCACGCACAACGAGGCCGATCCGGAGCCGGTGGTGAAGGTGGCGCTGTTCTTGGTCGTCGCGTCCGTCACCGTCAGACCCTGGGCCAGGCTGTCGTCGATGGCGCCGGTCAGGTCCTTCACAGTGAGATCAACCGATACCGCAACCTGTTTGGGCAGGATGTCGATCACGACGGGCGTGGTGGTTGCGGGGGAGTTCGCGTTGAGTGTCACCCCTCCGGGGTCCGGCGTCTGCCAGTTCGCGGACAGGCCGGTCGGGGCCCAGCTGAAGGTGCCGGGGGGTAGGTACACCGGGGTCGACGCCGTCGAAACGCCGTTCTTGGTGGTGACCGGCAGCGAGAGCGTCGTGGTCGCGGCGGGGTCGTTGCCATTCTTGGCCTTGGTCAACGTGACTGACAGCGAGCCGGTCACGGGATCGGCGAAACACGGTGTTGTCTGCCAGGTGTAGGAGATGGTGGTCAATGATTCGTTCAGGCCGACGGAAACGGTTTGCGGTTTCGGGGTGACGCCGATGGTCGGTTCGGTCACGGTGATCGGTGACGAGGTGACGTAGCCGGCATAGCTGTGCACCGCCTGGTCGGCGCCGGTGTAGGAGGCGAACGGGCGAAGCGTCGTGTTCGGCAGGGAAACGTCCCAGCTGCCCGTTCCGAGCTGGGGGAACGTAGCGGCCGCCCCGTCGTCCACGGTGGCGTCCTTGGCCATGGGCTGGGTCAGCTCCGCGTCGGCCGGCAAACCGGTGATGGTGTCCGCTGGGTCCAGTACCAAGCGAGGTTTGTTCGAGGGCGGCGGTCGGTTCCCCCGGGGTCGAGGCGTCCGAGTGCACCTGGACGACGACCTGGTTGGTGGCCCGGGTGGTCAACTGCACCGGCGCGATCAAGCCGTTGTTGTTGGGGTTGCCGGAGTCGAAGGTGACACCGGTCCGGATGACGGGCGCGTACCCGGGATAGGAGACCACCAATTGGTAGGTGCCGTCCGGGACGTTCGTGAACTGGTAGGCGCCGTTCGACTTCTGGCCGCCGGGCAGCGTCAGGTTGGCCGTGGTGGCGTCGAGCGCCTTGCCGGAGGTGTCGACGGCCTTGACCGCCACGTTGTTCGCGGTCCGGAGGCCGACGTAGGCGCCGTTGAGGAGGTTTCCTTGGGCGTCCTGGACGGTGCCGGCCTGGGAGCTGGACGATGACGACAAGTTGATGGCCAGCACCTGGGGGCTGACCCCGGGCAACACGATGTACTGGACGTTGTATTGGCGGAAAGCGTTGGTGGCAGAGGACACCGAAACCACATAGGTGCCGGGCACGACGGTCGGGAAGTCGATGTAGTTCTGGTCCTTCTTCGCGCCGCCACCGACGACGACCTGGCCGGCATCGCCGGCGCCACTGCAGGTGTCCTTGGTCGGGTCGGTGTTGGTGGTCAGTTGGCAGGTGTACTTGCCGTTGTTTCCCGACATGGAAATCGTGCTCGGCAAAAGGGCTTGGGTGTTGTTGACCAGCATCTGCAATTGGAAGTCGACGGTCTGCACGGCCAGGGTGACTGTGGCCTGCCCGTCCGCATTGACCAGGATCTTGCCGGCCGGCGGGTTCCCGTCGTTGTCCGGATCGACCTCTTGGATGGAGTAGTCGGGCAGCACGGTGAAAGTGCCGCCGCCGGCGTCGAAACCGCCGAAAGTGGCGGTCAAGGACCAGGTCCCGGCGGCCAGTCCGGGTTGGCTCGCGGTACCGGTGATCGTGAAGGCGCCGTTGGCGCCGCTGGTGGCGGTGAAGCTGACCTTGCCCTGGGTGACCTTGATGGACGCGCCCACCAGCGGGCTGGACGAGGTTCCGCCCCCGGTCAGCGGGGTGACGCCCAGCACCTGGCCGGTCAGCACCCCGAGCTTGGTGATCGTCAAGGTGCAGTAGGTGGTGCCGCCGGACAGCACTTGGAACGGGGTGGGTGTGGCGGAGTTCTGCGTGCTCGTGCAGCTGATGTCCTCCGGTGCCGGTGGTGCGGCGGTGTCGAACTTGGCGTAGCCAGCGGCCTGGACCACGGCTTCGTAACTGACCTTGACCGACGACGGGGCGACGTTGGGGAAGGTCAGCTCGTTGCCGTTCGCCGGGGCTGTGACGGTGGTGGTGGCCGTGTTGGTCCCCGAGAAGGTGACCGTGGCCCCGTTGACCGGGTCGCCGGCGTCGTCCTTGACGTCGACAACGAGATTGCCGTTCTGGTAGAGCAGGATCGCGCCCGGCATGGTGCAGGACGCCTTGGTGCAGGTGAACGAAACCGAGCCGCCCAGATAGCCGGGCGCGGAAGCCGTGATGGTGTAAGGGGTTCCGCTGTACTCGACGGCACCGAGCGGCGCGCTGCCCTGGTGCCAGGCGATGTTGCCGCTGGAGGTGGAGGTCACCGACGAGCCGGTCACGGAGGCGGTCACCTTGTCGACATCGCTGCCGCTGCTCACTGTGACCGTCACCGTGGACGGGTCGGCGATGGTCGGCGAGGCGGTGACCGAGCCGGTGAACGCCGGTTGCGCGGTCAGCGACAGCGGGGCGTCCGGCTGACAGCGGGTACCCGGGTCACACGTGAAGTCCCCGCTGGCCACGGCTCCGAATCCCGGCACCGAGACGGTGATGCTGTACGGCGAGGTGTCGGTCGGGGCTGTGGTGCCGGTCGCGTAGGGCGGATTCGGGAAGTTGGAATCGCGCCACACCAGGTCGGCGACGGCGGTCGTCGCCGTCGACTTCGCGCTGTCGGCGACCAGCGTGATCACCGCCGACGCGGCGGCGGCCGGGCGCTTGGTGAAGGTGACGGTGGCCTGCGACCACGGAATGGCCGTCTGGCCGTCCCAGTGGTCGAATTCGACGGTGCCGTCGCCGATCGGGGTCTGGAAAACCTTCAGCTCCAGGGTGCCGTCGGCGTCCTGGGTGAAGCCGTTGGTGTCGCTCGCCGAGAAGGCACAGGTACCGGCCGGAGTACCGGCCGTGGAGCTGCAGTCGACCGTGACCGTGGTGGACACGAAGCCGGGCTGGCTCAGTTGCAGCCGGTAGGTGCCGGGTTGGGCCACATTGGCCGGAAGCGTTCCGTCCTGCCAGCTCATGGTGCCGTCAGGCGCGACGGTGATGGTCGGTGGCGCGGCCAGGTTCGGCCCGCTGACCACCGAAACCGACACGGTGCCGGTGAGACTGGCTGCGGCCACAGGCACATTGGGCTGGCCGGCCGCCGGCACCAGCATGTCGGTCACCTGGCCCCGGAACGCCGGCAACGGATTCAGCGTGATGACGTTGCCGGAGCAGCCGGCGGAGCAGGTCATGGCGCAGCCGGTGGTGATCGAGCAGGCCATGGTGACCGGTCCGCTGGAATAGCCGGGAACAGCCACCGTGAACAGGTAGTTGCCCGGCGGCACGGTCCCGGCGAAGCCCGGGGCCGGCGGTGTCCAGACCAGCGAGGCGTGCTGCGCGTCGATGCCTTTGACGCTCACCGACAATCCGGCGGCGGTGCCCGGTTGGGAGGTGACGGTGACGGTCGCCTCCGACCAGGGGTCCTGTCCGTTGGGCAGGCTCTGCGTCAGCACCACCGAACCGCCGGGGGCCGGGTTCATCCGCAGTTCGATCGTCGACGGCGTCGCCGGATCACAGGTACCGGCCAGGGTCGGGTCGGTGGGACAGGTCATTGCGCAGCCGGTTCCGGTACAGGTCAGCAGCCGGCTTTCGGATTGATAGCCGTTGTCGGAGAAAAACAAGTTGTAGGTGCCGGGCAGCGCCACCCGGTCCGGTTCGCCGGTCTGGTGGAACACCAGCTCACCGGTGGTCGGGTCGCCGGCCGTGGGGTTGATGCTCAGGGTGACCGGCTGGTTGGGGTAGGGCTGGTTGGTGCTGGTCACCTGCACGCCGGACACGCCGGTCGACGGGTCGGGAGTCAGGGTGGCGATCGTCTTGACCGTTCCGGAGACCAGCGGCAGCCGGCCCAGCTGGATGGTGGGCGGCGCGCAGACGGTCACCCTGGCCGGGCAGTTCATGGTCACCGGCGCGGAGGTGCCGTAACCGGGCAGCGCCACGGTGAACACATACGTCCCCCGCTGAATGATCTGATCGAAGCCGCCGGCGAGCAGAGTCGGGTCCGTCCAGCGCAGGCCGGCGCTGGTTCCGCTGGGATTGACCGCCACCACCCGCAGACCGCTGACGCCGCTGGGCACCTGGGAGAAGCTGACCGTCAACTGGTCCCAGTCGACCGTGCCGTCCGGCAGCGTCTGGTCGACCTGCACCGTGCCGCCGCCCCGCGGCAACATGGTCAGCGCGATGGGCTGGCCGTTGGCGGGCTGGCAGACCGCGGCGACGGTGGTGGTTCCGGCCGCGCACGAAAAGGTTACGGTGACCTGGTCGTAGCCGAATTTGGCGAACGAGAGGGTGTAGGTGCCGGGTACCACCCGGCCGTCGGGGTGGATGCCGTCCTTCCAGGACAGGGTGGAGGTCGGCTGGGAGGGATTGTCGACAGTCAGGGCCGGCAGCTGGCTCGGAATCGGGCCGGTGACACCGATGGTGACGCCGGTCAGGTCACCTGTGCTCCCGTTGGTGGGCTGAGCCTGCAACGACCCGTCCCAGCGAGGCAGCGGGATCAGGTTGATCCGGGAGTTCGCGCTCGGCGACGAATCGGTGGTCAGCGGGTCGCAGCCGACGAAATTGTGGCTGGTGCGGGTTTCGAAGTTGGCCGCGCATTCGACACTGAAGGAAGGTGTGGTCAGGTAGCCGTTGAGGGCCACGGTGAACGTGTACGTGCCCGGTTGCACCAGGCCCGTGTGGTTCTGGTTGTCCTCGGGCAGACTCCGATCGGCGACGGCGACCGCACCGAGGGTGGGATCGGACTGGGTGGTCACCGTGATGGCCAGGCTGCCGGCCGCGGCCGGCCCGACGGCGGTGAAGGTCGCCGAACGGACCGGCCAATTGGTCGCGTAGTCGGAACCGGCCGTGTTCTGGGAGGCGTAGAGGACGCCGTTCAGCGACGGCAGCTGGCGCTGCACGAAGGACAGCGACGGGTCGACGGTCGCGGTCTCGGCCACCTTGTCATGGGTCGAGAGCAGCTTCCCGGTGGCGTCGAACGTGGCCAGCGTGCAGTTCTCGGCGAAGCCGCACCACAGGTCGACGGTGGTCGTCTGGTAGCCCACCTGGGTGGCGGTGATGGTGTACCGGCCCGGGACCAGCACGTTGGTCCGCGGCGCCAGCAGGCTGTCGGCGAAGGTCAGCGATCCGGTGACCACGGCCACGTCGCCGTCGAAGGAGGGGCTCCCGGCGTTCGACTGCACGGTCACCGAACCGGCGGCGGCGGGCTTGCGGCTGACCGTGAACACCGTCTGGGCGGGATTTTCGGCCACCGTCGACGTGCGGGGAGCGCGCAGCGTCAGGGTCAGCCCGGCGGCCGCCGATGGGTTGGCCGTGACCAGGCTGGGTGGGATGACCTTGACCCGGCCGGTGCCGGTGATGAGCACGCCGGTGGCGGTGAACGACTGGACGCGCGAGTCGACGACGTTGACGCTGATGGGCAGGGCGACCAGGGAGGCCGGTGTGGTGGTGCCGCTGACGGTCATCTTCCCGACGGAGCCGGGGGCCACGCCGGCGCAATCGCCGCCGGCCAGTTTGGGGTCGGTGGCGAGGTTCCAGCCCACCGGGATGATGGCGTAGCAGCCGTTGGCATCGGTGGTGACGGTGACCGTCCCGGTGACCGGTGAGCGCCCGGCGAACCCGACCACGCCGGTGATCGTCACCTTGGCTCCGGCCACATCGACCGCGGCGCCGTCGATGGAGGTGGCGACGTGGCCGACCACCGCGCCGATCGATTGGGTGAGCACGAGAGTCTCGGTCACCACTTGGTTGTCGGCCACGGTGACTCCGGTCAGCTGCGCGGAGCCCAGGCCGGTCTTGCCGGCGTTCAGCGTGAAGGTGCCGGTCAACCTGGTCAGGGTGATGGTGCCGTCGGCTCCGGTGCGGGCGGCACCGCCGAGCGGGGTGCCGGCTCGCTGGCCGGTGGCGGCATTGGTGGCGGTGACCTGCGCGCCGGGGACGTCGGAGAGGGCCAGCGTCTTCTGGTCGGGGGACAGGACCTGCACGGTGACCCGCCCCATCCGGTCGAGGGCCGGGTCGAAGCGGTAGTCGTCGGCCAACTGCAGCTGGATCTGCAAGGGCTTGGTGGTGCGGTACTCCGGGTCGGTGGGGATGACCTCGAGTTGGTAGGCGCCGTGCAAAAGGCCGCGGATGAGATAGCTGCCGTCGGCGCCGGTCACGGCGCAGCGGACGCCGGCGCCGGTCGCGGTGCAGGTGGAGACCCCGCCCGCGGTGGTGATCCGGCAGCCGGCCGGGACGCCGACGCCATTGGGCACGCTCACCACGCAGCTCGGGCCGTCGGGCGTACCGATCTTGGCGGACACCGTGCCGGAGATGATGCCCAGCGGCTCCAGTGCCACCTGCGGGGCCTCGACGGTCTGCCCCTGCGGCACCTGGACCAGCACGGAGTTGTTCTCGTAGCCGGGAGCCGACAGGGTCACCGTGTACAGGCCGGGAGCGATGCCGTGGTGGGCGGTGTCCGACAGGCTGGGAAGGACGTATTCCTCGCCCGGCGGCACCGTGGTGGTGAGTGTGCTGGTTTTGGTGGTGTTGCCGGATGTGTCGGTGACGGCGGTGACGGTGGCGGTCAGCTGGCAGTTCGGATGGTCCTCGACGGCCCGGTCGCAGTCGATCTTGCCCTGCGTGCGGGCGTCCACCACCTGCCCGCGGATGTGGGAGGTGGTGGGCAGCTCGTTCTGCGAGCCCGTGGCCAGGTTCAGGTTGGCCCGGATCGTCTGCGCGGCCACCACGACCACCGTGACCGACGAGGTTTCCCGGCCGAACTGGCTGCCGGTGAGCACGTAGGTGCCGGGCGGCACCCCGGTGAACTGGTAGCCGCCGGCCGGTGAGGAGGTGCTCATCGTCTTGAACGTCGCCTGGGTGCCGGACAGGGTCAGACCGACGCCCACCAGGCCGCCGAGGCCCCGCCCGGCGGCATCGGTGCCGGTGACCGTGCCCACGACCACTCCGGCGGCCTGGGAGAGCGACAGGTCGACCACGGCGGAGGAGGCCCCGGCGGCCAGGTCGACCGTGCGGGTCTGGGAGGCGTATCCGTCCGCGGTGACGGTGACGGTGTAGGAACCGGGATTGGGCAGGTCGGGCAGCGTGTAGGCGCCTACCGGTCCGGTGGTGACGGTGGTGGCGCTGCGGGTGACGTGCACGCCGCCGACCGTGCCGGTCGCGGTGACGGTGACGCCGCCCAGTCCACCCAGCCGGCCGAGGGCGTCCCGGCCGGTGACCGTTCCGGTGATGGCGGAAACGCCAGGCAGCAAGGTCAGATCCGCCGTGCTGGCGCCGCCCGCCTTCAGGGTGACCAGCCGCGACTCGGCCCCCAGCCCGGGGGCGGTGACCGTGACCAGGTAGGTGCCCGGCGTGGACAGGCCGTCCACCGTCCAGGACCCGAGTTTCGCGCCGGCCAGCTGTTTGGACACCGACGAGGTTTGGAGCGACACCGTTCCGTCGGTGATGGACACGCTGGCCGCGCCGACCGGCTGACCACCGGAGGTGACCTTGCCGCTCAGCTTCCCCTCGCCGGGCTGCATGGTCAGGTTCATCGGCAGCCCGCCGGCCAGGGTGGCAGCGTTGACGATGTAGCGCTGGGTCTCGAAGCCGGCCCGGGCGGCGATCAGCAGGTAGTACCCGGGCGAGGTGATGCCTGCGAAACCGAACGAACCGTCGTCCCCGGACACCGTGCTGCGCACGCCCTGATTCGGGTTGGTTCCCGCCGAGACCAGTTGCAGGGCTTCGCGCGGAATCTTGCCGAGGGCGCCTTCCATGGCCCGCAGACCCTGGCTGGTCCGGGCGTCGGTTCCGGGTGCCGGTTGGGCGTTCTGGTCGGCCGCCTCCACCAGGCTGGCCGGTTCCAGGGACAGCTGCACGCCTTTGATGTCCGGCCCCAGGATGGTGCCCGTCAGTTGAGCGCCGGACGCGCTGTCGTTGCCGAGCGCGTTCGCCCCGGCGGCACCGCCCGGCGCGGTGCCGCCGGTATTGCCGTTCGCGCCCGGGTTGGCCGCGGAGTTGCCGCCGGAGTTGCCGTTGCCGTTCGCACCACCGGAATTGCCGCCGCCAGAACCCCCAGAGGTGCCGCCGTTTCCGTTGCCGCCGGAATTCCCACCCCCGCCCGAGCCGCCCCCGGCCTTGCCGCTTCCCGAACCGCTGCCCGACTGGCCGGTGCCCGAGGTTCTCGGGGAGCCGCTGGACGAGGAGCCGGTCGTGGCCGCGCCGGTGCCTCCGGACGGGGAACCGCCGCCCGTACCGGCGGAGCCGGCGGTGGGTGTGGCGGCCGGCGCCAGCGACGTCGAGGCCGCATTGTTCCGGTCGGCGATGTACTGCGAGATCTTGGGAATGCCGATCACGGCCGCGACTGCCCACATCGCGATGACCACCGCGAACACCAACAGTCCGGTGAGCTTGCTGCCCAGCAGCGGCCGCGGATCGCAGGGTGCCTTCGGCGACCTCCGGGGCGCCCAGCCCGCGCGCGCTGACCACGAAGTTGAAGGTGTTGTGCGCGCCGAGCAGCCGGGGGCGGATCACATTCAACCGGCCCCGCACCGTCGCCTGGCCGCGAGCCGGGATGACGATGTGCTCCACGGCCAGGTTGATGCCGGCGCCGCGCGCGGCCTGGCCCGTCAGCGTCAGTTCGGCCGGGCGGGACCCCGGGTTCGTGAGGTCGACGCGGATGCGCCGGCCGATCACCGCGGTCGGCGTCTGCGGCGCCACTGTCATGGTGATCCGCTCGCGCGCGTCGACGGACAGCGTCGAGTCGGCCGTGCTGATCAGCTGGGACCGGGCGGGGTCGTCGGGGCCGAGCAGGGGGCGGGTCTGCGCGGCGACCACGAAGGGATAGGTCGCGCCCAACGCGCCGCGCTCCGGTGCGATGCCCAACCTGACCCGGCTGGTCTCGCCCGGCTCCAGCGGCCCGATCAGGACGGGCTCCGGAATCCAGGAGGTGTCCAGACCCAGGATCGACACCCGGATCTGCGCAGCGTGCTCACCGGTGTGGGTGATGTCCACGTCGAACGTCGACATCATCCCCGCGGCGGCCCGGACCTCCACGGGGATGGCGATGTCCGGTGCGCCGGGCGTCACTTTGGGCCGGGGCACGTCCGCGAATCCGTATCCGTCGGGGGTGGTCATGGACAGCCCGCCTGGCCGCAGGTCGTCGACGAGGTCGTCCTGGTGGCGGTGGCCGAGGTGGTGGTGGACGAAGCCTTGGTCGCCGTGACCACAGTGGGGGACAAGCTCGTCGACGGCGGATTGGTGGCGGGTCCGGTGGCGGCGGTGCCGACCGTGATGTTCAGCAGTTCGGCCTGACTGGCCTGCAGCACCAGGGTCTGCGAGCCGAGCGGCCCCGAGACGGTGCTGCGGACCTCCACCACGTACGCCTGGGGGGCGTCGACGTCGGGGAAGGAGTAGACGCCCGAATTGTTGGTGGTCGTGGTCTTGTAGACCTGGGCCGGGTACTGCGCCGACTGGTAGAGCAGGATCTGCAGACCCGCCACCGAGGCGCCGGACAGGTCGGTGATCTGGCCGCTGATCGATGCGGGCGGAATCATCACCGGGTCATAGGTCAGGTCCTCGCCGGCCGTGAAGGTCAGGATCACGGTGGTCGGACTGGTCCCGGCGTTGCTCACGGACAGCGTGTAGGTGCCCGGCACGATTCCGGTGATCGTGTAGTGCCCGATCTGGTCGCCCGGCAGCGAGGCGCTGGAAACGGTATAGGTCCTGGTGCCGGAGGACAGGCTGACCACCGCCTCGCCGACCTTGCTGACGCTGCCGCCGCTGCTTCGCTGGGTGACCGTGCCGGTCAGCTGGGCGGTGGCCGACTTCATGGCCACCGTGATGCCGTTCCCCTGACTGATGGCCGCCCCCGACACCGTCCCGTTGGCATCGAGGGACACCGCCACCGTCTGCGACTGCAGATCGGCCCGCGAGAAGGTCACCGTGTAGCTGCCCGGAATGGGCAGACCGGTGACCGTCCACGAGCCCACCTTCCCGGTGGACTGGGTGACGGTGACGATGTTGCCGCTGGTGGCCCCGGTGCCGGCGCCGTTGGTCGTGGTCTGGCTGGTGGCCGTCGCACTGGTCAGCGCGGAGCCGCCGGACGACACGGTGACGGTCACGTCGGCGGCCGGTTTGTTGTCGGCCAGGGTGGTCACCAGCCCGGAGATCTGACCGGATGCCTTGTTCAGGGCGATCTGTACCCCGGTGAGCTTGGCGCCGGCCATCAGCGTCAGGGTGGCCGACTGGGGCGTGTAGTTGTCCAGCGTCACCTGCACCGTGTAGGTGTCCGGCGTCACCAGTCCGCGCAGGGTGAACGAGCCGACCTTGCCGGTGGTGAGCGAAACCGTCTGCACGGTGGTTGCTCCGGTGGTGGCGGTGACGATGGCGTTGCCCAGGGGGCCGTTCGGACCCATGACCGTGCCCGTGATCAGACCGTCGCCCTTGACGAGCCGTAGTTCCACGCCTTTGCGGGTTTCGCCGCCGGTCAGGTCGATCTCCTGCGTCGAGGTCGCATATCCGGTCTTGGTGATGGTCAGGTCGTAGACGGCGGGCGAGGGAAGTTGGTCGATCTCGAAGGCGCCGTCCGACCCGATGGGCACGGTTTGCACGACGGCGCCCGGCACCGCCCCGGGGACGCACCGCCGGTGCCGTGGGCGGCTCCCGCCGTCGCCGCGGCACCGGTGTCCGCCACGGGGGCATGGGCGGCTGCCGCCGTCGCCGCGGCACCGGTGTCCGCCACGGGGGCATGGGCGCCCGCCGCCGGGCCGCCCGAGGAGGATGCGTTTGGAGTGGGCGCGGGCCCGATGGTGGTGGCCGGGCCCCCGGTCACCGTGGTCATCACGCTGGTCGAGGGGACCGGAGGCGGCGGCGCGCCGCTGCGGGGCAGGTCGGCCTGCGGGACGGACACCGTCAGGACCGCGCCGGCCACGTCGTCGCCGACGATCGCGCCGGCCACCGTGGCGGGCAGGCCGCCCAGCGCCACCCCCAGACCGCCCATCTTCTGGCCGACCTGCAGGTTCACCGCGGTGGCGCCGGTGGCGTCGGTCGCCGACGGGTACCAGATCTGCGAGAAGCCGGCGGCACTGAATCTGATCTTGTAGGCGCCGTCCTGCAGATTGGCCGCGTTCCAGTGGCCGGCGGCGTCGGTGGCCGTGCTGACCAGCGGGGAACCCAGGGCGCTGGCGGTGAAGATGTCCACCGCGACGCCGGCGGCCGGACCGCCGGTGGCCAGCAACTTCACCTGCCCGCCCAAGGCCGAGCTGCCGGCCGCGGCGGTGGACTGCCGGGCCGCCGCCACCTGGATGGCCAGATCCCGGTCGGCGGCCGAGGTGCTGACCAACCGGGACAGCGCGATAGTGATCACGACGGCGAACACGCTCACCGCCAGCAGCAGGGACAGCAGCGAAATGACCCCACGACCGAGCCGCGGCTTCTGCATCAACGTGCCGGTGGCCAGTGGCTCGGGTGGTGCCGGCGGCGGCAACGGCAACGCCTGCGGCGGCTCGGGCGCGTGCTTGCCGAAAGCCGGCAACTTCGGCGGGGTCAGGGCGGGCACCGCGAAGGCCGGCCGCTTCGGGAGTTTGGGGATCTTGACCGGTTTCGGGACGGCCCGGTGTAGGGCGGGGCCGGCGCCCGGCACCTCCAGGAAGGGCTGCTCCGGCGGCAGAGCTCAAGGAGAAGGTGCGGACCACCGGCGCGCCGAGCCAGCGGCGTTTCGCCGACGCCCGCAGGTCGGTGATGGCGTGCTCCCCAGGCGACAGCGTGACGATCGGCGGCAAGAACTCGAAGGCGATCTTCTCTTCGGGGTCCAATCCGATGGGCCGCACGTCGACGGTGGTGTTGCCGGTGTTCTCCAGCACCACGCCGAACTTCCCGGTCTTGCCGGCGATCACGGTCATCGGCGACAGGGCCATCTTGACCGCCTGCCGGGCCGGCACCTGCAACTCGATCTCGGTCACCGAGATCGAACCGGGTGGGGTCAGCTCGCGGACCTGCACGGCGATGCGCCGATCCCCGGCGCCCAGGCCCTTGGGCACGGTGAACAGGGCCGTCACCGTCTGGGTGGCATCGGGGAAGAGCGACAGGGTGTCGCTGTCCAGCCGCACCCAGCTCGGGTCGGCGCCCAGGATGCGAAGGGCGTAGCCGCCGATGATGTCGCCGGTGTTGTGGACGGTGATCTGCACCGCGAACGGAATGTTCTCGGTGAGCTCGACCCGGGCGGGGAACACGTCGACGCGCATCAGCCGGCCGTCGCGATCGGGAAGTTGCGGGTGGTCGTCTTCCCGGCCACCACGGTCAGCACGCTGGTCTGGGCGGCTCCGGCGGGCAATGTGGCGGTGACCGTGTAGACGCCGGCCGGCAACTGGTCGATGACGTACCCGCCGTTCGGCACCGAACCCGACGCCGCCGTCGACGTGACGGGCCAGGTCTTGGTGCCGTCGGTGGCGACCACGGCGGCGCCGACCACGCCCGCGCCGGAGGAGTCGGTGACGACCCCGGTGATGGTGCCGTACGCGCTGGGCATGGTGACGGTCACCGGTTGGACCTTGTGCACCCCGTCCAGCGTGACCGGCACGATCGTGTCCGAGTAGCCGGTGAGCCGGAAGGTGAGGGTGTACTCGCCGGGTACGGGAAGGCCGGACACGGTGAACGCGCCCACGTCGCCCTGGGTCAGCGTGGTGGTGGACTGGGGGTTGGCGTCGCCGCCGACCGTCACGCCGGCCCCGCCCAAGCCGACGCCGCTGGCATCCACCAGCCGCCCGGTCACCGTGCCCGAACCCTTGACCAGCGCGGCGTTCAGGCTGGTCTTGTTCTCTCCCGGGCCCAGGTCGACGACCACGGTGACGGAGCCGTAGCCGGCGGCCGCGAAGGTGATCACGTACGTGGCCGGCGTCGGCAACTGGCCCAGCACGAAATGCCCGACCGTGCCGGTGGTCGGGGTTCCCGACGTCAGCGTGGCGCCGTTGACGGTGGTGGTGACGGAGACGCCGCCGAGTGGGGCCGAGCCGTCGGTGACCGTGCCCGCGATCGACCCGTTGCCCGCGCCGAGCAGGATCGTCGGCTGCAGGCGCGTCGAGCCGCCGTCGACGATCGTCTCGACCTCGGAATTCTGATAGCCCTTGGCGGTGATGACGAGCTGGTAGTCGCCGGGCGCGGGCAGGTTCTTCAACGAGTACTTGCCGTTGGCCGCGGTCTTGGTGCTGGCCACCGTCTTTCCCTGTTTCGGCCCGGCCAGCGGACGGACGGACACGGTGGCCACCACCGGCTGCAAGGTGTCACCCGGATCAATGGAACCGGTGATCTGCGCAGGCAGACCGGTGATCACCGCGTTGATCTCGTCGGTGACATTGCCGGTCGTGACCAGCACAGTTGTGGCCTTGGCCGGATTCGTGGCGGCCGGGTAGTAGACGGTACGAAACCCGCTGGCCGACAGGCGAAGGGTGTAGTCCCCCGGAAAGAGCCCGGAAATCTGATAGCTGCCGTCCGCCTGCGAGGCGCCCGAGGCGACCGTCACGATCGTTCCGTCGGCGTTGGTGCGCAGGGCCTCGACCAGGATCCGCCCGACCGGCTGACCGTCGCTGGCCGCGCTGACCTCGCCGGCGATGGTTCCGCCCAGGCCGGCCGGCATGTTGCCCGTCTTGGGCAGGGCGCCGGCCGGCGGAGCGTTCTCCACCAGGGCCGCCGGGGCTGGGCCCGACCCGGTTCCTCCGGAAGGCTGGCCCGAAACGGCGGTGAATTCTTGGTGTGCGGCCAGCGAGGGCCCGGCGCTGCCGGTCGCCGCGCCGGCGAAGAACGAGGCGGGGGCCTGCTTGGTGGGCGGATCGCCCTTGAACACCTGGCCGATGCCGAACAGGAACACCGCCGCCCAGCCGGCGATGATGGCCAGCAGGATCACCGCCGTCAACATGCCGCGGGTGAACCACGGGCGGCTGCGCAGGATCAACGCGGCGGTGCTGACCATCGGCTCCTGGCCGGCGGCCACCGCGGCCTGATCCTCGCCCGCCGCCGCCGGGGGTGAGCCGGGCAGGTCGATGTCGTCGCGCGGCGCCAGGCCCATCGCGGTGCCGGTGCCGAAGGGGACCAGTTCGCGTCCGGGCATCGGCGCGGGCGATGTGCTGACTCCCGGCAACGGGAACCCGCTCGGTGACAGGGCTTTGGGAATGAGCGGGGAGTGGGGCAGCGGTATGGCCGAGCCCACCGGCCGGGCCGACCCGATGATCGTCAGCGGCCGGTCCAGGTCGGCGCCCAGGATGATGCGGGGCGCCTTGGCGATGACCAGGACCTGGGCCTCCGCGCCCGGTTCCACGGTCAGCCGGCTCGGCTCGATCCGCACCGACACGGCGCGCTCCGGATCGTTGGCCGTGAGGGCGACGTCCAGGGGCACGTTGCCGCGGTTGGTGACGTCCAGCAGGAACCGGGCCGACCGCCGGGTGCGGGCGATCTGCGGCCGTGCGGCCACCGAGTACTCCGGGGCCTGCGGGACGAGCAGGTCGACGTCGACGTATTCGCTGCCCTGTCCGGCCTGGCGCGACTGCACCTCGACCGAAAGCTGATGGCGCCCAGCGGGAAAGGTGGCGGGCAGGCCCACGGTCAGCTGGAGTTGGCCGGTGGCGTCCGGGAACAGCGGCAGTACCGCCGGCCGACTGGTCACGTACTGCGGCGGCAATCCGACGATCCGGGCGGTGACGCCGTCGATGATGTCGCCGGTGTTGACGATCTCGAGCTGGAACTCGCTCTTCTGGCCAGGACTGACGTCGAGCTGCGTGGCGCCGGCGAGAACGCGCACGTCAGCCCGTCCCGTCCACGGCGGCGGGACGGATCGGGAACCGGCTGCGCGGAGCGAGAAGTCGCTCGATGCGTTGCACGGCCGGCGCCAGGTCCTCGTACGGCAAGGCATCGGCCGCGCCGGTCACGATCAACTCGAAGGAGGGCTTGATGGTCGCGCCCACCGCCGACCACACGTCCTTGGCCCGGTTGATCTCGTGCGCGGCCACCGCCAGCTGGACGTGGGCGGTCAGCTGCGTGGGCAGCAATTCGGGTGGCAGCACCTGGTGATTGAGAAAGGCGGTGAGCGTGTCGCCCAGGAGCTGGTGTTCGTCGCGTACGGCGCCGGCCCAGGCGGAGACCAGGTAATGCAGCTCGAGCATCGGAATCGGCAGCCGCCGTTGCTGGCGACCGTCGACCGATCGGTCGGTGCCCGGGCGCGGGGGCTGAGAGGAGCGGCCGGCCCCGAACAGGAAGAAGTTGACCGTGATGCGGTTCAACGTCGCCGACCATGTCCCGGACGGGGGGTCGAACGACACGTCCCCGAGGGTGGGCGGAAGCGGTAGCTGGCTGCGAACCAGCGCATCAAGCCCACTGTCGATCGTGGGGATGATCATCCATGCTCCGCCGGTCGTCGAACGAAAAGCCATGCCGCGGCTATGTTTTGCGGTCACCAGGAGCTCGCGTCTGCCTGCATCGCGGTGACTGGTCCACTGTCGCGCACAACGTCGGCGCTGACCAGCGCCGGCTTCCCGTTCGGGCGTGCGGCGGCTGGGAACTCGAGCACGGAGGGTGGCGAGCGGACCTGTCCGTCACCCCCAATGGACGGCGCCGGCACCGAGCCTGGCGCCGCCGGGAGTGAAACCCACCCTGCTCACGCACCTAGGTTGGCAGCGGGGTCGTCCCGGCTTTCAAAACGCGCGTTCGGGTGATTTTTGCCGGGATCGCATGGTCCGGTCGCCGGCGATCAGGAGCCCGCTCGCGAGGGGCTGCGGGTCAGCCCGGTCGGCCCAGTGATCACCACAATGACGTCGCCGGGCTGGAAGACGCGCACCGTGCCGGAGTCGAACCGATGCGACACACCGTTCCGCACCACCGTCAGGACGATCTCGCCCTGAGCGGTGAGCCGGGCGGGAGTCAGACCGACCTCTTCGGGACGCACCTTCCGCTCGGTGATCTGCAATCCGGCCACCGGCTCCAGCAGGTCTTCGATGACCTGACCGGCGTTCGGCGCCGCCAGCGACAGCCCCAGCAATCGGCCCGCCGATTCCGCTGTCGGAATGATCACGTCGGCGCCGCCCTGGCGGAGCACGCCGATGTTCTGCTCTTCCCGCACGGCGGCCGCGATGGTGGCGTCTTCCGCGAGCCGGCGCGCGGTCAGCGTGACCAGCACGTTGGTGTCGTCGCGGTCGGCGGCCACGATCACCCGCTGCGCCGTGGGGACCGCGGCCTGGCGCAGCACCTCTTCCCGGCGGGCGTCACCCTGGACGCCGACGAAGCCCGCGGCCGTCGCGGCTCGGATGGACGAAACGTCGTTGTCGACGATGACGATGCGGTCGGCCGGATAGCCCTGTTCCCGCAGCGCGCGGGCCGCCGCCCGGCCCTTGGTGCCGAACCCGATGATGACCGTGTGTTTCTTCACGCGCCTTCTCCACCGTAGATACCGGAAGTACGTTCGACCGCTCTCGGTGAGCACCTGCAACGCGGTGCCGATCACCAGCACCAGGAACAGCAGCCGCATCGGCACGATGACGAGAATGTTGATCAGGCGGGCGGATTCGGAAACGGGGACGATGCCCGCGGAACCGAAGCTGCTGACGCTGGTCACGGCGTAGTAGGCGGCGTCCAGCCAGGAGGTCGGTGGCGTGTTGTTGTGCCTGACGTCCTCGTATCCGGCCCGGCCGAAGTAGACCAGCGCGGCCGTGGCGACCAACAACAGCACGGCGACGAGCAGGCGAAGTACGACGCCCAGGGCCGCTCCCCGCCGGCTGGCCGGCAGGTGCACCCGTGAGCCGAGTTGATCCGCCACAGTGCCGAAGGCTACTGCCCAGCGGGCCACTTGCTGCCCGCCTCAGCTGCGGCGTTGCTCGGCGCTTGTCGCGAGGTCGTTCGAGGCTCCGGTCAGTTACCGCCGTCGCGTTCGGCCAGGAAGGCCTCGAATTGCGCGCCCAGCTCGTCCGCGGTGGGCAGCGGGGCCGACTGGGCCAGCAGGCCCCGGCCGGTGGCCTGCACGAACGAGTCGTACTGCTGCTCCAGGGCCTGCACCATCGACGCGATCTCGGTGTTCTCCGCGACCTGGGCGGCGATCTGCTCGGCTGTCTTGGCGGCGGCCAGGTCGAGTCCCGAGGTGGGCAGCAGCAGACCGGTCGCGTCGGCCAGCGCCTGGATCAGCTGCCGGGCCGTCTCCGGGTATTCCGAGCGAGCGACATAGTGGGGCACGTGGGCGGCGAAGCCGATGGCGTCCTCACCCGCGGCGCCGAGGCGGTATTCCAGCAGGCCGGTGGCGTGGCCGGGAACCTGGATCGTGCCGATCCAGTCCTGGGCGCCGGTCAGCAACTCCGGACGGGTGGCGTGGCTGGACATGCCGGTCGGCCGGGTGTGCGGGACCGCCATGGGGATGGCCATCAGCCCGACCGTGAGCCGCACGGCGAAGCGCTGGACCACCTGGATCACCGCGGCACAGAACCGTTCCCAGAGAATGTCCGGTTCCGGTCCGTTGAGCAGTAAAAACGGCGTTCCGGCCGAATCGGTGATCAGGTGGATCTGCAACTTCGGCTCGTCGTACGCGGTGAAGGCGTTCTGCGAGAAGGTCAGGGTCGGCCGCCGGGACCGGTAATCAAGCAGCTGGTCGACGTCGAAGGTGGCGACCACCACGTGCGGCAGGTTCTCCAGCAGGTGGGCAACCGCCAGGCTGACCCCGGAACCGGCGTCCACGTAGCCGTCCAGGGCGTGGACCAGGACGGGCTCCGAGAGGTTGTCGAGCGCAGGCACCTCCAGATGTAGTTCGTAGAGTTCGCCCGGTTCGCCGGTCATGTGGTCTCGCTCCTCGATCGCTGCGCTGGCCCCCTCATTCTGCGCCGGTCGGCCCGGGCGTCGGCTCTGCGCACTCACGACTCCGCTCGGCCCGCCTGCCCGTTGCGGTCGGCGTCCATTGGTCCCGGAGGCGGCGGACCCTGCTGCGTGGGGAGCTGGCGCGTCGTATACAACCGCTGATGGCCCCACGCGGGCTGGGCGGTCACCGCCCGAGCCGACGCCCACACCACGACAAGGGGCGCAGCAGAGTCAGCCGAAGACCACCGTGCGGAGCCCGTCGAGCATGACTCGATCCTCCAGGTGATAGGTCAGCCCCCGGAAGAGCACCGTCTTCTCGATGGTCCGGCCGCGCAGCGCCATGTCCGCGGCGGAGTCGGAGTGGTCGACGCGGATCACGTCCTGGTCGATGATCGGCCCGGCGTCCAGATCGGCGGTCACGTAGTGGCAGGTCGCCCCGACCATCTTCACCCCCCGCGCGTGCGCCTGGTGATAGGGCCGGGCCCCTTGGAAGGACGGCAGGAAGCCGTGGTGGATGTTGATCAAGCGCCCGGACCAGTGTTCGCACAGGGCCAGCGGCACGACCTGCATGAAGCGGGCCAGCACAACTGCATCCGGCTCTTCCGCGTCGACCAGTTCACGGATCCGGTCGAACGCCTCCGCCTTGCCGTCGGCATCCCCGGGCACCGGCACGTAGGCGAACGGGATTCCGAACATCTGAGCCACCGGCGCCAGGGTCAGGTGATTGCCGATCACCGCCCGGATGTCCGCCCCCAGCTCGCCGGCGTGCCAGGCGGCCAGCAGCTCATACAAACAGTGGCCTTCCTTGGACACCAGCACTACCACCCGCTTGACCCGCGCGGTGTCGGTGACCTGCACATGGTGCGCGGACAGCGCGGCACCCACGGCTGTGAAGCGAGCGCGCAGCTCGTCGACCCCGATCGACAGCGAGTCCGCCCCGATCACCTGGCGGGTGTAGAAGCGGCCGGAATCCTGGTCCGAGTGGTACGCCGCCTCCACGATCCAGCCGCCCAGATCGGCCAGGAACGTGGAGATGCGAGCCACGATGCCGGTGGTGTCCGGACAGGACAGAGTCAGGATGTACCGGCGGTCGACGGGCATGACGGTGACGGCGCCTCAGCCGGCCAGATGCTGTTCGGTGTAGGCGGCCTCCCGGTCCAGCAGCTCTCGCACCTGGCTGACCACGATCTGCTCGACCTTGGGCCCGAACAGCGGGATCGGCACCAGGGCGTTGCCCTCGGTGGCCAGCTCACAGCTGTTCTCGCCGGTCGGCCGCAGGGTCACCGTCCCCTTCAACGAGGCCGGGGCGCCCTTGATCACGACCCCGAAATCGCCGCTGTAGGCGCCGTCGGCTCTGTTCCACGTCTCGGTCCGCTCGGTGACCGGATCGCCCTGGATCAGCGACGCCACCATGCCGGGCAGCACCGACGACGGGATCGACTGGCGCGTCACCACGACCGCCCCGGTGTCGGTGTGTTCGCACTTGACCACCTGCGGGTCCAGGCCGCCGGTCTCGATCAGGCGCCCATCGAGGAATTCCTTGTTGGTGAGGAGGCCGTACAGGGTCTCGGACGAGGCCGAGAACTGATGGGTGACGGACAGCGGAGTGGGCAACGGAAGGTCCTTCCCTCGGGCCGTAGCCGGCCACGACGATCAACGAGCGAGTGCGTCACAGCGGCGACCGGCCGGTGGTCCGGTCCGTGTCGAGCTCAGACCGGTGAGGCGATCCCGGTCGAACACACCGTCGATCCGGGTCCGGTCGGCCGCGCCTTCACGATAGCCAAGCGGCCGGTGCGTGATCTGCCTACGCTGAGCCGTCCCACCGCCGAATCTTGAATTCGTCCGGTAGGGCCGAATCCTGAATCCGTCAGCAACCCGGAGTTCGCAAAGGAGTGCCGTGCCCGTCCTGGCCGAGTTGACCACTCTGGGATTGGGTGGCCCCGCGCCGCGCCTGGTGGAGATCACCGCAGCGGAGGATCTGCGCACCCTGACCGAGCCCGGGGAGGTCCTGGTCGTCGGGGGCGGCTCGAACCTGGTGGTGGCCGATGCGGGCGTCGAGGCCACCGTGCTCCGGATCCGCAACCGCGGGGTCCGGATCGACGGGCACCGGCTGACGATCGCGGCCGGTGAACCCTGGGACGACGTGGTGGTGCAGACGCTTGGATGCTGGGCTGACCGGGCTGGCCACCCTGTCCGGGATACCCGGCCTCACCGGCGCCACCCCGATTCAGAACGTCGGCGCCTACGGCACGGAGGTCTCCGAGTACCTGCGGTCCGTGCGGGTCTTCCATCGGCCGTCGGGCGAGTTCCGAACCCTTTCGGCCGTCGATCTGGGACTGGGCTACCGGACGTCGGTGCTTCGCGGCCGCAGCGACCAGGTGGTTTTGGAGGTGGTGCTGGAGCTACCCGATGGGCCTATCGGGGTGCGCTACGCCGAGCTGGCCCGGCGGCTGGATGTGATGCCCGGCACCGTCGTTTCGGAGCGAGAAATCCGGGCGGCCGTGCTGGAACTGCGCCGCTCCAAGGGCATGGTGCTGGACCCGGGGGATCCGGACAGCCGATCGGCGGGCTCGTTCTTCACGAATCCGGTCGTCACAGCCGAGCAGCTGCAGGTGACTGCCCAGGCGGTGCGCGACCGGCTCGGCGCCGACGTGGCCATGCCCAGCTGGCCGATGCCGGGCGCCGAGACCCGCAAACTCTCGGCGGCCTGGCTGATCGAGCGGGCGGGCTTCACGAAGGGCTATCCCGGTCCCGACAGCCCGGCCCGCATCTCCTCCAAGCACACCCTGGCTCTGGTCAACGGTGGCGGCACCACAACCGACCTGCTCGATCTGGCCCGAGTGATCCGGGACGGCGTGCAATCCGCCTTCGCGGTCCGGCTCGAGCCGGAACCGGTGTTCGTCGGCGTCTCGCTGGATTGAGCTCGGTTCCGCCGCGCGCGCCGACATCACCGCCACCTATCGTCCGGCCAGGGACAATGGAGCCGGATCCGTCCCTGTCCACGCGGGCTGATCAGCACAGATCGTTCCCGTGATCCATCTCGCCCGAGAAGTGCACCAAGACAGCGCACCGAGACCAAAGATGTGGAGTGAGCCCGTGTCGACGAGCCCCCGCCGACCCCGCCGGTTCGCCGGCCTGATCGCCGCCGTGGTGGCCGTCGGCCTGGTGCTGGCCGGCTGTTCCTCCAGCAGCGGCGGTGACGTGGTGACCGTCACCGAGACCACGGGGGTGGCCGGCCAGTCGGCCGTCACCGCTCCCGGACTCGCCGGCAGCACCTCGTCGTCGAGCCAGAGCTCGACCTCGACCGCCAGTGCCTCGAAGGCGCCGACCGCGCAGGCCGCCAACGGCATCCGTTACACGGCCAGCCCCACCTTCGGTTCCAAGGACCTGCCGCCCAACAATCCGTTCACCCTGACGGTGTTCGCGGGCAAGATCACCCAGATCGTCATGGCCGGCGACGACGGCACCGCGATCAAGGGCGCGGTCGGTGGCTCCGGCACCACCTGGACCACATCGGAGCGCCTGGCCTACAACACGACCTACACGATCCAGGCGACCGTGAATCCGCTGTCCGGGGGCAAGCCCACGACGGTGAGCGGCAAGATCAGCACGATCAAGCCGAAGAAGACCATGGACGTCCAGGTCAACATCCCGGAGAACGGCGTGGTCGGGGTGGGGGCGCCCGTCATCATCACCTTCTTGGGCACCGTGGCCGACAAGGCCGCGGCCGAGAAGGCGCTGACCGTGACCTCGTCGGCGGGCACCAAGGTGCAGGGCAACTGGGGCTGGGTGCAGGACGAGGACTTCCAGAATCTGGGCTACAAGCAGTCCCAGGTGCACTGGCGGCCGACCTCCAGTTCGGCCCAGACGTCGTCGTCGTCACCGCCGTACTGGCCGCAGGGCACCAAGGTCACCGTGACCGCTGATCTGGCCGGGGTGAATTACGGCAACGGAGTCTGGGGCCGGTCCGACGTGGTCCGGCACTTCTCGGTCCGGCCCGACGGCATCATCATGAAGGCCGACGCGAACAGTCACCGGCTCGTGGTGACCAGCCAGGACGGCCTGGTGCTCAAGAACTTCCCGGTCTCCTACGGAGCCAACGACGTGGCCGAACGGAACACCGTCAGCGGCATCCACATCGTGCAGGAGAAGTGGCCGGTGAAGGTCATGTGCAACACCCACTTCGGGTATTGCGGCGTGGCGGAGAAATGGGCCGTCCGGATCAACAACAACGGCGAGTTCATTCACGAGAACGACAAGGTCATCGCGGATCTCGGCGTGGCCAACGTGTCGCACGGGTGTGTCAACATGGGCCCGGTCGACGCCAAGACCTTCTATGACATGGCCATGTACGGCGACCCGGTCGAAGTTTCGAACACCGGCACCAAGATGAGCGCCGCGGACGCCGTCTACGACTGGATCTACTCGGCCACGGACTGGAAAGCGATGTCGGCGTTGAGCTGACCCGAGCCGATTGAGCGCCGAAAACCCGCCCCGCGACCGCTCCGCCCATCCGGCGGGGCGGTTTCGCGTTAGCCGGCTGTGAAAAATGCTGTACCGCACGGGCAATGCTCACCCCTGGCCAACGCAACCATCCGGGACACTGAAGCGTCAAGAATGTCGTGAACAGAGGAAGGGTGGTTCCGTTGTCGACTGGGGTCGTGCGCCGCTGGTTGGTTTCCGGCGCGCTGGTCGGCGTGGTCGTCCTGGCCTCCGCCTGCAGCGCCTCCACCACGGGGGCTCCGGTGGCCGACACGGTTGCCGGCGGATCCTCGTCGTCGGCCGCCCCGGTGGTGACCACCTCGTCGTCGGCCGGCCCGGTCTCCGCCGCCGCATCGTCCTCGGCGGACGGTTCTGTTTCCGGCGGCCCGGCGGCGTCCACCGCGACGTCCGGATCGACCTCGGGAAATCCGGCGGCCAGCGCCTCGACCAGCTCCATGACCAGCACCCCGGTCCCGGCGCCGACCGTGGCGGCCAGCCCGAGTTTAGGGACCAAGTCACTGTCGCCGGCCCAACCGATCACCATCAAGGTGGCCCACGGCACCATCAGTTCCCTGGCCTTCACCAATCCGGCCGGGAAGGCGGTGACCGGTCAGCTGTCCGCCGACAGGACCAGCTGGACGCTCGGTGAAGTCCTCGGCTACGGCAAGACCTACCACGTGACCGGCACGGCGGTCGGAACGGACGGCCGGGACGTTCCCATCAGCGGGTCGTACACCACCCTTCCTGCTTCCGACGAGGCCGACAGCATCCTGTCCCCGGGCGACGGGCAAACCGTCGGCGTCGCCGAGTCGATCGTCGTTCGTTTCCCCACCGATCCGGTCGACCGGGCCGACATCGAGAAACATCTGACCGTGAGCACCACGCCGCACGTGGACGGGTCCTGGGCCTGGATTCACCACGACGACGCCTGGGGAGTGGATTGGCGTCCCGAGGGCTACTGGCCGGCCGGCACCAAGGTGCACGTCGCCGCGAACCTGTACGGATTGAAGATTGCCGGCGGCGTGTACGGCTCGGAAGACCTGACGTCTGATTTCACCATCGGCCGTTCCCAGGTCGTCTACGCCGACGCCAACGCTCACGACATCGTCGTGAAACGCGACTGCTCGACGACGCCGAATCGGGAGTCGTCGTGCACGTCAACGGTGGCCACGTATCCGGCCTCGTTCGGCCGCGGCGACATCCAGCAGAACATCACCCGCTCCGGCATCCACGTCGTCATGGAGAAGGACCCGACCACGGTCATGGTGGGGACGCCGCCGGCCAACTACCGGGTGACCGAGTACTGGGCCGTCCGGATCAGCGACAACGGCGAATTCATCCACGAAAACCCGAACACGGTCGGCGACCAGGGCAACACCAACGTCAGCAACGGGTGCATCAACCTGTCGCCGGAGAGTGCGCAGGCCTACTTCAATTCGGCGTTGATCGGTGACCCGGTCGAGGTCACCGGCACCAGCGTGCCGCTGTCGGCGGCCGACGGTGACATGTTCGATTACACGATCCCGTGGAGCCAGTGGCAGGCGCTGTCCGCGCTGCACGGTTCGTCGAACTCGGGGACCTGAGGCACTTCACGGCGGCTGGTAGCGGCGCGCGATCCGTCGTACGCGGGAACCCGGCGGTACTTCCCGGCCGGCGTTCGCGCTGGTCCGCGAACCGGTTTCTCGCGATGGTCGCTGCCTGCCCCGGTAGCGTGAACGCGTGAGCGTCGTGTCCCGACCCGATGCCCGGCCACCGGTCCCGTCGGCCCGCCCGCGGCGAGTCGCCATGATCAGCCTGCACACGTCCCCGCTCGCCCAGCCCGGCACCGGTGATGCCGGCGGCATGAACGTCTACGTCGCCCAAACCGCACGGGGCCTGGCCGCCCGGGGCGTGGAGGTCGAGATCTTCACCCGGTGCACCAGCGCCGAACAGCCGCCGATCGTGCCAGTCGAGCCCGGTGTCACTGTTCGCAACGTGGTGGCCGGCCCGTTCGAGGGCATGGACAAGAACGAGCTGCCGGGGCAGCTGTGCGCGTTCACTGTCGGCCTGCTCCGGGCCGAGGCGGCGCACGAGCGGGGTCATTACGACCTGGTGCATTCGCACTACTGGCTGTCCGGGCAGGTCGGATTCCTGGTCAAGGAGCGCTGGGGCGTGCCTCTGGTGCACTCGGCGCACACGCTGGCCAAGGTGAAGAACGCGGCCCTCACCGCCGGGGACGAACCAGAACCGCGGGGCCGCATCATCGGAGAGGAGCAGGTGCTGGCCGAGGCGGACCTGTTGGTGGCGCACACCAAGGCCGAGGCCCGCGAGTTGCGCGATCACTACGGAGTCGCACCGCAGCGCATCGAGGTCGTTCATCCCGGCGTCGATCTGGCCACCTTCCGGCCCGGGCCACGATCCGACGCGCGAGCCGAACTCGGCTGGCGGGATGACGACCAGGTGATTCTGTTTGCCGGCCGCCTCCAGCAGCTCAAAGCGCCCGACGTGCTCGTCCAGGCCCTGCCCGCGCTGGGTCGGTCGCCGGGCGGCCGGCGCATCCGGCTGGTGCTGGCGGGCGGCAACTCCGGTTCCGGCCGGAAGTACCGGGAGGAGCTGTACACCATGGCCACCGCGCTGGGTGTGGCCGACCGCATCGTCCAGTTGCCGCCGCTACCACCGCCGCTGCTGGCGACGGCCTTCCGGGCCGCCGACGTGGTGGCCATGCCCAGCCGCTCGGAATCGTTCGGTCTGGTGGCTTTGGAAGCGCAGGCGTGCGGCACGCCGGTGGTCGCCGCGGCGGTCGGCGGCCTGCCCGTGGCGGTCAGGGACGGCCGCACGGGTCGTCTGGTCCATGGACACGAGCCGGCCGCCTGGGCGCAGACCCTCGGCGAACTATTGGCCGATCCGGCTCAGCGCGCCCGACTGGGGGAGGCCGCGGCCGATCACGCGGCGCACTTCTCCTGGGACCGCACCGTGGATGGGTTGTTGGCCGGCTACGGCCGGGCGTTGGCTGCTCGCCTGGCCCCGGTGAGCTGAACGGTCGATGGAAGAACCGCTCGAAGCCCGGATCGAAGGGACGCTCCGCTCGCTCGGTGTCGACTTCGTCGGGCACGGGCCGGGTGAATTCCTGCTGACGCTGCCCGGAGAGCGCCGTCATCGCACGCTGGTCTGGTTGATCGTCGGACGCCGCGAACTGGTCGTGGAGTCCTTCGTCTGCCGCAAACCCGACGAGAACCACGCCGAAGTCTATCGATATCTGTTGCAGCGCAATGCCAAGCTACGATCGGTGAGCTACTCGCTCGACAGTTCGGGCGACATCCACCTGGTCGGCAGGATGGGCCTCGCCGGTCTGCGGGCCGCGGATGCCGACGCTCTGTCGGCCGAATTGGACACCCTGGTAGGAGTCGTCCTCAGCGCCTCCGACGAAGATTTCAACCAGATCCTGCAGCGCGGATTCGCCTCCGCCATCCGGCGGGAATGGGCGTGGCGCAGTTCCACGGGGCAATCGGTGAAGAACCTGCAAGCCTTTCGGCATTTGATCGAAACCGAACCGTGACGTGACTTCCTGCATCCCGGGTCGTGGGCCGGCCCGTCTGCCTGCCGAACCCCCGCGGGAAATCCTCCCGCGAGGCCATGGCAGACAGGAGACGCGTCGTGATCGCTGTCGAGAAAAGGGCCCACCAGCGCGTCAAGTTCGTCGTCGCCGGGCTGCTGCTGGCCCTGGGCGTCGGGGGAGTGGCCGCCTGCACCGGCAGTTCGGGAGCCTCTTCGTCCAGTTCGAATGCCGGTTCCAGCTCGAGTTCCAGTTCGAGTTCGAGCGCAGGCACGCCGGCGGCCGCCGTGTCGTCGTCGTCCGCGTCTGCGTCCGGGGCAGCGGCGCCCGCACCATCGACGGGCGCGGGAAAACCGGCGGATTTCGGGTCCGGTCACAGCGCTGGTACGCCAGGGCGGCAGGTGATCTGGACCGCCCATCTGGCGCTGACGCTGACGCCCGTGCCGTCCGACGGAAAGCAGGCCGACGACGCCAAGGCGGTGGCCAAGGCGCTGGCCACTGCCCGAACGCAGATCGAGGGGGTGGCCAGCGGCGGAGGGTACGTCAGTTCGTCCAACGGCGGCGGGAACAGCTGGTCGTTCACCTTGCGAGTCCCCAATGACGACTTCAGTGCCGCCCTCACCGAATTGAGCGGCTTCGGAACGGTGTCGAACGAGTCGTCATCGTCCCAAGACGTCAGCCTGCAGGTGGCCGACCTGGCCGGGCGCATCGACAGCGCCAACAAAACGATCGACCAATTCCGATTGTTGCTGACCAAGGCCACCAAAATCGGCGACATCCTGGCGATCGAAAACGAATTGTCCACTCGCGAAGCGGATCTGGAATCCCTGATGCGTCAGCAGGCGTCGCTGTCGGATCAGGTTTCGCTCTCCACCATCTCGGTGACGGTCACGGTCGCAGTCAAACCGCTTGCCGGCCAAGAAGGCGGCGGCGGCGCCCCCGCCGCCCACCGGTTTCGTCAAGGGCATCACGGTCGGATGGCACGCTTTCAAGCAATTCGTCAAGGGTTGTCTGACCGTGTTCGGGGCCGTGCTCCCCTTCTTACCGCTGGTCGCCATTCTGGCGGCGCTGTGGTGGTTCGGGATTTCCCGGACCCGACGCGGGCGGCGAGCGCCCCGGCCGGTGCAGGTGGACGAGTGACCCGACCGGCGGGCCTGGCAAACTTCGCGGTATGACCTCGACGCTGATCCTGCTCCGCCATGGCGAAAGCACGTGGAACTCCCTGAACCTGTTCACCGGCTGGGTTGACGTGCCGCTGTCCGACAAGGGCATGGCCGAGGCCAAGCGCGGCGGCGAATTGCTCCTGGAGGCCGGGTTGCTGCCCGACGTCGTGCACACCTCGCTGCTCCGGCGGGCGATCAGCACCGGCAATCTCGCCCTGGACGTCGCCGACCGGCACTGGATTCCGGTCCGCCGCTCCTGGCGGCTGAACGAGCGCCACTACGGCGATCTGCAGGGCAAGGACAAGAAGCAGACCCTGGCCAGCTACGGCGAGGAGCAGTTCATGCTCTGGCGGCGCTCCTACGACGTGCCGCCGCCGCCGATCACCGACGACAACGCGTACTCCCAGGCCGACGATCCCCGGTACGCCGACATCGAGGGCGGCGCCCCCAAGACCGAATGTCTGGCTGACGTGGTCGCCCGGCTGGAGCCCTACCTGCGCGGGCCCATCGCCGACGACCTGGCCCTCGGCCGCACCGTGCTGGTGGCCGCGCACGGGAACTCGCTCCGGGCCGTGGTCAAGCTGCTGGACGGGATCAGCGACGCCGACATCGCCGCACTCAACATTCCCACCGGGCAGCCGCTGCGCTACGACCTGGACGCCGACCTGCGCCCGCTGGTGGCCGGCGGCACCTACCTGGACCCGGAGGCAGCGGCCGCGGCGGCGGCGGCGGTCGCCAACCAAGGGCGCTGAGCGCAGCGGTGCCACCTGCCTCGGGTCGTCGACCACGTGAAGTCGCGAGGCGTAGCCCCGGCCCGGCATGAACACGGCGTGAACGCCCGTCGAACAATGCCCGGCCATTTTGAACACAGTCCCGGAACGAGGTCCGGACAACCGTTGCGGGACAGGACTTCGGCCTAGCATCGCGTCATGTCTGCACCGGAAGTCGCCACTGCCGCACCGGCAGTCGCTTCCGCACGGCATCTGAGCCGGCTGCGGCAACACTACGATCAGAGTCGTGCCCCGGTCCCGAGCTGCCGACGAGGACTATCCCCGGATGGCCGTCGAAGGTTCGACGATGGCTCATGCGGTGCTGGATTCCGCCGGCAAGGTGCTCTACGCCAACAAGATGGCGCGCCGACTCGGCGTGGTGTCCGGCCGGGAAGCCGACCAGCGAATCGTCGACGCCGCCGTCCACGTGCTGAAGTCCGGTGACGTCGTGGACGTCGAGATGAGCGGTTCGAGCGCGCCCGTGAAGGTCAGCCGGCGTCGGCGGCCGGTACAGGTACAGGCCTCGCTGCGCCCGATCGCCAAGGTCGCCGACAGTTCCCAGCTGGTGCTGGCCACCGCCCAGGACGAAACCGAAGCGCTGCGCCTCGAGCAGGTGCGCCGGGACTTCGTCGCGAACGTCTCGCATGAATTGAAGACACCGGTTTCGGCGATCTCGCTGTTGTCGGAGGCGATGCTGGACGCGGCCGAGGATCCCGATTCGGTCCGGCGTTTCGCCGGGCGGCTGCTCACCGAATCCTCGCGGCTGAACGCGTTGGTCGGGGACCTGATCATGCTGTCTCGGTTGCAGGGCGCCGATCCGCTGCCGACGCTGACGCTGCTCCCGGTGGACGGCGTGGTGGCCGAGGCGGTCGAACACACCAGGACGCTGGCGGAGAAATTCGACATCACCATCGAGGTGCTGCCGCCGTCGGGCGAATACGTCGAGGGCGACAAGAGCATTCTGGTGACGGCCCTGACCAATCTGCTCGACAACGCCATCCGCTATTCGCCGGCCGGCACCGCGGTCACCGTCGGCGCCTCGATCGTCGACGGGGTGCTGGACATCTCGGTGACCGACCGCGGGATCGGGATCTCGCCCGAACACCAGGAACGCGTCTTCGAGCGCTTCTTTCGGGCCGACCCCGCCCGCTCGCGGGTCACCGGTGGCACCGGGCTCGGGCTGGCCATCGTCAAACACGCCGCCGCCAATCACGGTGGCCGCGCCGTTCTCACCTCCGAAGTCGGTGTGGGATCGACGTTCTCGTTGCGGCTCCCGCGCTACAAGGAGCCGGCCGAGCCGGTCGAGAAAAAGCCGGAACGCAAAAGCAAAGCCAGGAAAAAAGGTTGAAGGAGAAGTGCTGTGACCCGGGTCTTGATCGTCGAGGACGAGGAGTCGATGGCCGACCCGCTGTCGTTCCTGCTGCGCAAGGAGGGCTTCTCCACGGCCGTGGCCGTCACCGGCCCGGAGGCGCTGGAAACGTACGACAGCAGCGGCGCGGACATCGTGCTGCTGGACGTGATGCTGCCGGGCATGAGCGGCACGGAGGTGTGCCGGACCCTTCGGGCCAAGTCGAACGTGCCGATCATCATGGTGACCGCGCGGGACACCGAGATCGACAAGGTGCTCGGGCTGGAACTCGGCGCGGACGACTACCTGACCAAGCCGTACTCGGCCCGCGAACTCGTCGCCCGGATCCGGGCCGTCCTGCGGCGGCGCAGCGAACCGGAACCGGAGCCCGAATCGGCGTTGGCCGCTGGTCCGGTGGCGATGGACGTCGAGCGGCACGTGGTGACCGTCGCCGGCCAGGACGTCCAGATGCCGCTCAAGGAGTTCGACCTGCTGGAGTTCCTGCTCCGCAACGCCGGACGGGTGCTGACCCGAGGACAGCTCATCGACCGGATCTGGGGCGCCGACTACGTCGGTGACACCAAGACCCTCGACGTGCACGTCAAGCGATTGCGGGCCAAGATTGAACCGGACCCGGCCGTGCCGCGCTACCTGCTCACTGTGCGGGGGCTGGGTTACAAATTTCAGGCCTGATTCCTGCGCAGGAGGTCACCGTGGTCCCGACCATCGGCAATGGCAAGGTCTGCTACCTGGAGGTTCCGTGCGCGGACGCCCAGGCGTCGGCCGATTTCTACGGGCGGGTGTTCGGCTGGGCGATACGCACCCGCGGTGACGGTGCGATCGCCTTCGACGACGGAGTGGGCGAGGTCAGCGGCGCGTTCCGAGACCGGCCGGTCGGCCCAACCCAACGCGGGCGTCCTGATCTATGTGATGGTGGACAACGTCGAGGGCACGCTGGGCGAGATCGTCGCCGCGGGCGGAACCGTGGTGCAGGCCATCGGCGGGGACGCACCGGAGATCACCGCGCGGTTCGCCGACCCGTACGGGAATGTCTTCGGGCTCTACCAGGAAGCGTCGGAAGTCGCCTGACCCCTGGTTCGGATGGGCCGGTGGTCCGTTCGGAGAAGGTTGGGTGGATTCAGCTTTCGGCCGGGTCAGGATCCGTCCGGAGCGGATCCGCGTTCGTCGGCCGCCCGGGCGGCCTGCTCGATCCGGTCGCGCCACGCGCGCCAGTCCTGGTGACTGCGCTCGGGCACGTTCGGGTCGTTCGGGCGCGTGCCCAGCGAACCGTCGATCAGCTCCCTGATGATGTCGGCGTGCCCGGCGTGCCGGGCGGTTTCCGCCACCATGTGCACCAGGATCTGTTGCAGGGTCACCGCGGCCCGCTCCGGCGGCCACCACGGCACTCGGCCGGGCGTGTCCAGCGGCAGCCCGTCGATGACGGCATCGGCGTGGGCTGCCACCGCATTGCGGAAGGCGACGATCTGCTCCCGCGACTCGTCGGCCGTCGCCCACATGTCGGCGCCCGGCTCGGCGTCCTCGTCGAACCAGGGAACGATCAGCTCAGAGAACTGACCGAACACCGTGGAGAAGTAGCCGAGCTCCACGCTGGCGACGTGCTTGACCAGCCCCAACAGGTTCGTCCCCGAATCGACCAAGGGGCGCCGGACGTCGTACTCGCCCAGCCCGTCCAACTTGGCCAGCAGCTGGTCGCGGTGATTGCGCAGATAGGTGTGCAGCACCTGCTTGGGATCCATGTGGTGAACTGTGCCCACTTTCCCTCTTGCCGGCCAGCGGAAATGAGAAGTCAAAGATGCCGATCCCGGTCGGGATGTCCACCGCATCGGTGTTCCCCGATGGCCTCGCCGCGGCGTGCCGCAGCGCCGCCGAACTCGGGTACGACGGCATCGAGGTCATGGTGCACGCCGACCCCGACAGCCAATCGGCCGCCGTGCTGCGCCGGGTCACCGCCGCCCACGGCGTCCGGGTGCTGGCCGTGCACGCTCCCTGCCTGCTGGTGTCGGCAACCGTCTGGACGGTCGACCCATTGGTCAAACTGGTCCGCAGCCGGCAACTGGCTGAATCGCTCGGCGCGTCCACGGTGGTCACCCATCCGCCGTTCGTCTGGCAGCGGCGTGGGGCGGTGCGGTTCGCGGACGCGGTGGCGGACCTGGACGGCGACGTCCGGATCGCGGTGGAGAACATGTTTCCGGCCCGGGTCCGTCAACAGCGGGTGAACGCCTATCGGCCGCACTGGGACCCGGTGCCGGCCGGATACCCGCACTTCACCCTGGACCTCTCGCACACCGCCACCGCTCAGGTGGATGCGCTGGACATGATGCGCCGCATGGGCTCTCGGCTGGCGCACCTTCATCTGGCCGACGGCTCCGGATCGAACCGGGACGAGCATCTGGTGCCGGGCCGGGGTTCACAGCCATGTGCGGAGGTGTTGAACGCCCTGCCCGGGGACTTTGCCGGCACGGTGGTGGTGGAGATTTCCACCAAGGCGGTCCCGGCGGACCAACGGCGCCGGGACCTGGCCGACTCGCTGGCCTTCGCCCGCGCCCACCTGGCTGGGTAGATTCATCTGGTGACTCTGCGCCTCTACGACACCGCGACCCGGACGGTGCGCCCGTTCGAGCCGGTGCGGCCCGGCCACGTCGGGCTGTACCACTGCGGTGCCACGGTGCAGTCGACCCCGCACATCGGGCACCTGCGCGGGGCGGGCATCGTCTACGACGTTCTCCGGCGGTGGCTGGAGCACAGCGGATACCAGGTCACCCACGTCCGGAACGTCACGGACATCGACGACAAGATCCTGCGCAAGTCCGCCGAAGCCGGCCGACCCTGGTGGGCCTGGGCCGCGGATCACGAACGGGCGTTCACGGCCGCCTACGAGCTGTTGGGCTGCCTGCCGCCGACGATCGAACCTCGCGCCACCGGCCACATTCCGCAGATCGTGGACATGATCGCCGGCCTGATCGACGACGGCAAGGCGTATGCGGCTTCCGGTGATGTCTATTTCGCCGTGCGCAAACAGGCCGATTACGGATTCCTGTCCGGCCAGCGGCTCGACGAAATGAGCCAGGGCGAATCCGAGGCGGCGGGGAAATCCGATCCGGCCGACTTCACCCTGTGGAAAGCGGCCAAACCCGGCGAACCGTGGTGGGATTCGCCCTGGGGTCGCGGTCGCCCCGGATGGCACATCGAGTGCTCGGCCATGGTCCGGGCCTATCTCGGTGACGAGTTCGACATCCACGGCGGCGGGCTGGATCTCATCTTCCCGCACCACGAGAACGAGGCCGCGCAGTCACACGGACTGGGCCTGCCCTTCGCCCGGTACTGGATGCATTCCTTCTGGGTCACGATGGCCGGCGAGAAGATGAGCAAATCGTTGGGCAACATTCTGTCCATTCCGGTGGTCACCGCACACACCAGGCCCATCGCGTTGCGGTACTACCTGGTCAGCGTGCACTACCGGTCCTCCATCGAATACTCCCCCGAGGCGCTTGACGACGCCACCAAGGCGTTCGAAAAGGTCGAGAATTTCTTGCACCGGGCCGCTCGATGGGCTGACGTCGGCATCGGCGAACTGCCCGGTGAATTCGTGGCGGCCATGGACGACGACCTCTCGGTGCCGCGCGCCCTGGCCGAATTGCATGAATCGGTGCGCACGGGCAACGCCGGACTGGCTGCCGGCGACCGGGAATTGGTGGCCCGCGAGGCGGCCTCGGTGCGCGCGATGCTGGCGGTGCTGGGCCTGGATCCGTTCGCCGCCGAGTGGGCGGGACGACAGGCGGGGAGTGGCCGAGACGGAAGCGCTGACAAGCTGACCGCGGCCGTGGACGCGCTCATCCAGACCATGTTGGCCGAACGCGACCGGGCCCGGCGGGCCAAGGATTTCGTCACCGCCGACGCCATCCGGAATTCGCTCGCCACCGCCGGATTCGCCATCGAGGACACGGCTGACGGCCCGGTGTGGTCGGTGGCCGAGTGACCGGGAGACGCAGCACCACGAGGAGACCTGATTTTGATGGCCGGTAATTCGCAGCGCCGAGGCGCCGTTCGGCGTGACGGCACGAAAAAGGGCGCCACGATCGGATCGGGTGGCCAGGTGAAGCGCGCTTTGCGCGGTAAGGGACCGACGCCTCCGGCCGAGGAACGCAAGGGCCATCCGGCGGCGCGGCGGGCGGCTTCGGCGGCGCGGCGGGAAGGGTCCGGCGGGGCCCAGAACCGGAGCGCGCGTCGGGATCGCGACCTGCCCGAGACAGTGGTGGGTCGCAATCCCGTCGTCGAGGCGCTGCGGGCCGGGGTGCCCGCGACGGCGCTGTACGTGGCCCAAGGGCTGTCCTCCGATGAGCGGGTCAGCGAGGCGGTGGCGCTGGCCGGTGAGAAAACCATTGCGCTGCTGGAGATCTCGCGATCGGAGATGGACCGCCTGACCGGCGGCGCCATCCACCAGGGATTGGCGCTGCAGGTCCCGCCCTACGACTACGCGCATCCCGACGACCTGTTGGCCCGGGCGCGGGATTCCGGCCGGCCACCGCTGATCTTGGCGGTGGACGGCGTCACCGATCCGCGGAATCTGGGGGCGATCGTCCGGTCCGCAGCCGCCTTCGGAGCGCACGGCGTGGTGGTGCCCGAGCGGCGATCGGCGGGTATGACGGCATCGGCGTGGCGGACCTCCGCGGGCACCGCGGCCCGGCTCCGGGTGGCGCGCTGCACGAACCTGGTACGGACGCTCAAGGAGTATGCGGCGGAGGGTTTGATGATCGCCGGGCTGGACGCCGACGGCACCGTCGACACCGACGCCTTCGAGCTGGCCACCGGGCCGCTCGTGATCGTGGTCGGCTCCGAGGGCCGCGGCCTCGCCCGGCTGACCCGCACCGTCTGCGACCTGACCGTGTCCATTCCCATGGCCCGGCAGGTGGAGTCGCTCAATGCGTCGGTGGCGGCGGGTGTGGTGCTGGCCGAGGTGGCCCGGCGGCGGCGCCTGGATGCGGCGGGGTCGCGCGCCGCTTCGGCCGGCTGATCGGCGGCCGTTGCGTCCTTGTGCTTCGGAATACCCTGACGAAGGGACGAACGGAAGGACCCGAGATGGCAACGGTGAGCGTCCGGTACATCGTCGATGACGTTGATGCTGCCATCGCCTTCTATTGCCGGCACCTCGGCTTCCGCGAGGACATGCATCCGGCCCCGGCCTTCGCCATGCTGTCCAGGGGAGACCTCCGTCTCGTGCTCAGCGCGCCGGGTGGCGGCCCGGGAGGGGGTCAGGCCATGCCCGACGGGACGCGGCCGACGCCGGGCGGATGGAACCGGTTCTCTATCGAGGTTTCCGACCTGCAGTCCGCTGTCGATGCCCTGCGTGCCGACGGCGCGCACTTCCGCAACGAGATCGTTTCCGGCGTCGGGGGTAAGCAGATCCTGCTCGACGATCCGTCGGGGAATCCCATTGAATTGTTTGAACCGACGCTGGCCGAAGCGCGCCTCGCTCAGCACTGATTTTGGTCGGAAGCCGCTGATTCAACACGGACCGGCTGGTGCTGCTGTCCCTGAACAGCCAGTGCGAGCGCTGTTCTGATCGAAATCCCTCGGCACGTAATGCCTTCTGGCCCGCGATGGGATAGCACCAAACTTCAGCGGCTAGCACCGGGGACTTTGGTGCTTGCCGCAGAACTTGGATGCTATTCGTGTGTCGGAAGGTCCGACGCTATCGGATCATTCGTCCCGGCGACGACCGTCACCCGCCCAGCCGGCCGGTCGGGCAGGAAGACCGGCCCTGTGGCTAGCACGCCGGTCGGGCGCGTCGGCGAGGCAGACACCACGAGACCAGGCGCCCAGTGCGCAAGAGCACAAGGAGCCGCGGCTTATCCCGACGGGCCGCCGATCATTCGAACTGCGCCAGGGTGGTGCGGTAGACGTCGACCAGCGATTCGGCCAGCGGCCGCGCTCGATGCTCGTCCGAAATGATTTCGACTCCCCACGGACCGGAAAACCCGATGCCTTGCAAGGTCCGGATGAAGCCTCGGACGTTGAAATCGCCCCCTCCGCAGAGCTTCCGATTGTGGGTGGTGTCGTAGTAAAGGCTGCCTGCCTGCTGGGCCAAGGCGTCGTTCAGTTCCACGCAAAGATTTGTTCTGCCGGAATCCGGGCCAGATCATCCAGGGTGGAGGGTCCGCGTTCGAGGTGCCAGATGTCAACCGCCAGGCCGGCCGCCGGGTGGTCGGCCGCCGTGATCAGGGCGGAGGCTTCGGTGAAGTCGGCTACATTCGACATCGGCAAGGGCTCCAAGGCAACCCGGGTACCGGCGGCCGCGGCTTCGGCGGCCAGCTGGTGCAATGGGGCCGACCAGCGGTCTTGATCGACCGGCGGCGGTGGTGGGGCGGCCGGATCGAAATGCACGTCGGGAGCAATCTTGATGTGCCGGGCGCCGAGTGCCACCGCGGCTTCCAGCAACAGGGCGCGGGTCTGATCGGATCGTTGCCGGCGCCGCCCGGACGTCCACCAGTCGTTGAGTAACTCCACCTCGTTATGCACCAGACCCAGGTCGTCACAAAGCTTCTTGAGAGCAGGCCAACCGACGGTCTGGCGGGCGCAAAGCAAATCCTCGATGGTGAATCCGATGCCGACAAACCCGGCAGCGGCGACAGCCTCCGCTCGGTGTCGAATATCGAGCGTGCTGACGACCATGCCGTCGACGGTCTGGGAAATGCCGGCGTGCGTCCAGCAGGTGGCGACGAGGTCGGTGAGCATGAGCGGAAGCTGTCCTTCGGTCAAAGAAGCGGTGGAATGCCGGTTGAACGGGGGAGGTCGACGGGCTGGCCGCTGACCCGGGACTGTCCGGCCGCGCGGGCGATTTCGACGGCATGCCGGCCGGCGGCCGGGGGAGTGAGGTTGGCGGCCGAGTCGCCCCTGACGAGGGCGAGGAAATGATCGATCTCACTGCGGAAGGCCCGTTCGAAACGGTCGATGAAGTCCGGGTAGGGAGCTGCCGGCCCGGGAACGCCGGGTTCGGTGGACGTCACGGGCGTCCGTGGTTCGATTCCTACCCCGAAGGTATTCCGGGATCCGAAAACCTCGAGCCGGACGTCCTGTCCGGCTCCGTTGCGCCGGGTGCCGCTAATCAGCGCGAGAGCACCGGATTCCAGCGTGAGAATAGCCGCGGCCGTGTCGATGTCGTCGAACCGCTCGAATTCGGGCTCATCCAATGCACCGCCGGCCGCCTGCACGCGAACGACCCGTTGTCCGGTAAGCCATGGGATGGCGTCGAAGTCGTGGATGAGCATGTCCAGCCACATACCGCCGGACTTCGGGATGTAGTCCAGCGGCAGGGGTGGCCGATCGTGGCCCACGGCGCGCACGATGCGCAGAGTTCCGGCCTCGCCCGCGGCCAGCCGGGCTCTGAGGGCCTGGTGCGCCGGGTCGTAACGGCGGTGAAAGGCCACCATCACCGGGGCCTCGTCGAATTCGACGGCGAGTTCCGTGAGTTCGGCGACGTCCAGGGTGAGCGGCTTCTCGACCAGCACAGGCAGTCCGGCGGCCACGGCGGCTCGGGTCATGGCCGGGTGGGTCGGGGTCGTGGTGGCCACCACCAACCCGTCCAGGTCGGCGGCCAGTTCCGCGATTCCGGCCGTGGTCGACGCCAACTCCACCTCCGAACTGGCGGGTGCGAAGGCGCCGGCCAGCGAGCTGTCGGAACCCGGGGCGATCGCCGCGGCCAACGCGGCCTTGCCCTGGTTGACTCGCTGCTGGTCGCGACCGAGCACGGTGACCTTCGCGACGCCGGGGTGCTGGGAGAGGTTGCGGGCGTGCATGAGCCCAGCTCGTCCCAGTCCGATCACGCCGATGTGGAGACCATTCGGGATGCGCTCCGGGGGCATCGTCAACTGCGTTCCCGGGTCGAGCCGGCCAGCAGACTGCGAACGTAGTCGGCGCTGATGCGGACGTCTCGCACCGATCCCTCGTCGCGCGATTCCTCGATCAGCACGGTGTCCTGCTCGCGGGTGTACCAGCCACTGATCCGTTGCGCTGCAGCGTGTCGACGATGGCGGCCAGGTCCAAGTCGCCGGTGCCCAGCGGTCGATAACGGCCGGCGATCACCCCGTCATAGTAGGTCAGCGCGCGGCTGCGTACCGTCCAAGCGGTGATAGTGCCCGTCGTCAGGTCCCGGTCGCTCACCGTTCACTCCATCCTTGGATGGATGAGGCTGCAGGACCGTTTCGTTTGAACGGCCCGAAAAAAATCTTGGCCTGGCGCTTGACTGATGGGTGTTTTGACCAAGCACTGCTACCCATGCTCTGACTAACACACGCGCCTGGATGCACCAGGCCGATGTACGAGCCGGAAAAGACGACTCTCGGCGCGCGCCGCCATGAGACGGTCGAGGTCCGTGCGTCCCGCTATGGTTAGCGCTGTCCAGATGCCTAATACCGGCTGAGCTGGGCTGCGCCACGCGCATGAGGGGGTTTCGTTTGTGAACAACTTTTTGGCTCGGGCCACCGTCTGATCGGCATGCAGGTCACCGTGGATGCTGATGCGTCATCCGCGCTGTCCGTGAGGGCAGCGAGGGTCGATCGGCCGCGCCCATGGTGGCGTCGGCGGGGGGAGGCGCCCTGGCCGGTGTGGGCGGTGCGGGTGGCCGTGCTGCTGGGGGCGCTGCTGCGGTTGCGGAACTGGGCGCACGACCGGTCGTTGTGGCTGGACGAGATCACGATCACCAAAGCCATCCGCGCCGATTCTTTTCTGAAACTCACCAGGCCGTTGGCCGGTGAGCAGGCCGCTCCGGTTGGCTGGCTGTGGGCGGAGAAGCTGGCCACGACCGTGTTCGGCGTGAACGAAAACGCTCTGCGATTGTTCCCGCTGGTCGCTGGCATCGCCGGGCTCCCGGTGCTGGCCGCCTTGGCGAACCGGCTGCTTCGGCCGGTGGCCGCCGTTGTTGCCGTTGCGCTGGCTGCTGTCTCGCCACGGTTGATCTACTACGCCGCGGAAACCAAGCAGTACAGCACCGACGCCACCGTGGTCACCGCCATCCTGTTGGCGACGATCGCGACCGCCCGCTGCAGACTGGCGGGCCGAAGTTTGCTGCTGTGGACGGCCGCCGTGACGGTGCTGGTGTGGTTTTCCTTTCCTGGTCTGGCCGTCGCCGCCGTCAGCGCCGTCATCCTCGCCGCCCGGTTCGTTCGTTCCCGGGCCGATGTTCGCCGGCTGGCGCCCTTCGGGGCGGTGTTGGCCGTCAGCGGCGCCGCTGAATATGTGATCACGTTGAAAAGCCTGTCGGCCGATACCACGTTGCAGCAGTATTGGCAGGTCAACGGGGGCTATCCACACACCCACACCGCCGGGTCCATCCTGTCCTGGGCCGGCGCGGCGGCTGTCCGCGTCGCCGCCGACCCGCTGGGCCTCACCGTTCCGCTGGTGGGCCTGCTCCTGATGGTGGTGGGCGTGGCCGTCCTGGCCCGCACTTCACCCCTGGAGGCGGTCATTCTGGCGGCACCAGGACCGCTGGCTGTGGTCTTGGGCGCCACGTTCCACTACCCGATGTGGGGGCGCCTGGCCCTGTACCTCGTTCCGATCGGGCTGGTCCTGCTGGCGGCGGGCACCGTCGAGGCAGTGGTATCTCTGCTGCAGCTGACACTGCCGCGGTGGCACCGGGTGGCGGCCGCGGTCCTCGCGCCGGTCCTGCTCCTGATCACGGCCGGTCCCTCCGTGGTGCGGGGCGTGAGCAAGGCCGTCGTCCCCGATGAGGTCACGGCCGGCCGGGAAGCCCTGCAGTACGTCGCCGAGCACCGCCAGCCCCACGACCTCGTTTACGTCGAGAATCCATGGGGTGTCTCTACGTTCGTGTTCTACGGGCCGCAGTTCGGGATCAAGGCCACCGGCACGTTCACTCCTTCCCCGGACTGCCGGCCCGACAGCCTGATCAAGTTCGCGCACCACCGGGTCTGGCTGACGTTCGCCTTCTTGGGGGACAGAGAACCCGTTGACCGGGCCGCCCGGGTCCTGAGCTATTTCGCCCCGTTCGCCACCGTGGAGGATTCCTACCAAGGGCCCGGCGGTGCCGGCGCGTATCTCCTGGACTTCAACCAGCCACCCAACGCCCCACAGGGACCACCCCATCTCTGGGGGCACGTCAACTGCATCAACCTCTGAGAAATGGGCAGGCCAGCACCGAATGAGCCGTTCCGGAGGGATCCCCTAGCGGGCCTCCCGCAGGCGGTTCGGCAGGGGATCGGTCCCGGGTGAAATTGTGACCGGGTGGAAGGCGCTGAATGGTTGTCCGACTTGGCGGCGCGTCTCGGTCAGGTCGCGGGTGTGGTCGGCGTGATGTTGGGCGGGAGTCGGGCCCGCGGCGAGCACTCCCCGGATTCGGACTACGACGTGGGCTTGTACTACCGGCCGCCGTTGGACACAGACGCGCTCTTGTCCCTGGCCCGGGGCGTTTCTGGCCCCCGAGCCGCGGTCGCTCAGCCCGGAGAGTGGGGGCCGTGGGTTGACGGCGGCGCTTGGTTGCACATCGGCGGCGCCCCGGTGGACTGGATCTACCGGGACATCGACCGGGTCGATGCCTCATGGGAGAAGGCACAACGCGGTGAGTTCGAATTCCACGCCCAGGTCGGGCATCCGTTGGGAGTGCCGGACTTCGCATATGCCGGCGAGGTCGCGCTGGGAGTGGTGCTGAACGATCCGTCCGGGCGCCTGGGCGAACTTCATCGGCAGACCGAGCACTATCCCTCCGCTTTGGCCGATGCGCTGGTCGAACGATTGTGGGAGGCGGACTTCCTGCTCGCCGGTCTGCGCAAGTCATGCCACCGCGCCGACGAGGTCTGGACGGCCGGCTGCCTGTTCCGGATCGTCATGCTGTGCGTGCACGCCATCCACGGTCGAGCGGGTCGGTGGTTGATCAACGAGAAAGGCGCGGTCGCCGCCACGGAACGGCTCACACCAGCCCCGGCGAACTTCGCGGAGCGGGCCCGCGAGTTACTCAGCCATCCCGGACATACCGTGATTGACCTGGCCCAGACCGTCGACGCTGCCCAGCTTCTCGTCGATGCCACCCGCACGGCTTGCCGGGGCGATCGTTGAGACCCGATGATGATCGCTTCGTCGACCATCCACGGCCGCCGAACGATCGCCTGGGATGGGTAAGCCAGCAACGAACTCCCTGACAGCACCATTTTTCGTTAGCCTTGATTGGAACGGATCATGCATACGACGCACAGGACTGACGGCCCGTCTGCCGCAGCGCCGGAACGGGTCGCCGAGACGGTTTTGTCCGATCTGGAGCTTCGGCTCAACCGCTACCGGCAGGTGGCTCTTCCCGACGTCGTCGGGTGGGAACGCGGCGTTGACCCGGGTTACGTTGCTGACCTGATCGACTACTGGCAGCGCTCGTACGATTGGCGTCCACACGAGGCGCGTATTCGAGCTTGGCCCTGGGCAAGGACCCAGCGCAGCAAAGTGCCCGTCAGAGCGATCCACCAACGATCGAGACGTCCGGACGCCACTGCTGTGCTCCTGCTGCATGGCTGGCCGGATTCCGTGCTGCGGTTCGAACGCGTACTGCCCTTGCTGAGAGATGTGCATGTGATGGTTCCGAGCCTGCCCGGCTTTCCGTTCGCCGCGCCGGTTCCCGAGCAGGGGATGTCCGCAGACGCTATGGCTGGGGCGGTGGCTTCGGCGATGGCGGAGTTCGGCTACGACCGTTACCTGGTGTCCGCCGGCGACGTGGGGTGTGACGTCGCCGAGGCGCTGGCCGCCACCCACCAGCAAGAGGTAGCGGCGCTGCATCTGACCGATGTGTCCCAATACCACCCCGGCCTGCTGGCGTGGCTGATCGAGAAACTGCGGAGCTGGACCGACTGCGAGGGCGACCTGGAGGCGGTGTTCAGCCGCGATGAACTGCTCACCTGGGTCACGGCGTACTGGGTGAGCGGCGCAATCGGAACCTCGTTCACTCCCTACGCTGTCGGCGGCGTCAAGCCAGAGCGGGTGAGCGCGCCTGCCGTCTTCACCATCTTTCCGCAGGATCTGGTGAATGCGCCCCGCGAATTTGCCGAGCGCATTTTCGACGTCCGGGTGTGGCGGAAAGAACGCGCCGGCGGGCATTTCGCGGCCTGGGAACAGCCAGAGCGATACGTCGCAGGCATCCGCGACGCGCTGCGCTACGCCAAGGTCGATGGTGACGCGATCCGGTGGGGTTGATCGCGGCGGCGCTGGCTGGGCTCGGGTTGGGTTACGGCGACCCGACGGCGATCACCGTGGGGGCGGCACTGCTGATGAGCCCACTCGGCACCTCGGCGCTTGTTCCCAACCAATCGCCTGACGGATGCGTGGATATGAGCGAACGTTGCAAATATCCCGATCGTCGCAGGGATCCTCGGGGCTTCACCTGTCAAAGGCCGTCGGACCAGCTGCGGCGTCAGCCCCGCCGCTCGGGCGACTGCGCGAGTCGCGCCGAAGTTTCCAGGTGCAGGGCATGCACGAAAGCCTGGGGAAGATTCCCGCGGAGTTGGTGCTGATGGGTATCGAATTCCTCGGAGAAGATTTCGGGTGGGCCGGCGCAGGCCCGGATCCGTTCGTACCAACGAGCGGCGGGCACCGATCGCCCCTGCTGATGCAACGCCAGGGCCACGAGGAATCCACACAGCGTGAACGAGCCTTCCGCGTCCGCCAAGGGTCGCTCATCGTGTCGGAATCGGTAGGCGTAGCCGTCTTCAGTCAGGGCGCTCAGGTATGCGTCGAGAGTGGCGATGGTGCGCCGATCGTCGGCGGCGACGGCGCCACGCAGCGGCGGGATGAGCAGCGCCGCGTCCAGGGCCGGATCAGTCCGTGATCGTTGCCAAATACCGGTCGGGTGAACGGCGTGCCGGGTCGTGTCGGCCAGGATTCGGTCGGCCAGCGCCAACCAGTCGCCGGTATGGCCTCCGGCTTGTGGGAGAGACGCCGCCGCTTTCAAGCCGGCGACGCAGATGAGCCGGCTGTGCGTCCAGTCCTGGTTGTCTATCTCCCAGATTCCGGCGTCAGGCTCGGTCCAGCGTTGGCCGATCACACCGGCCGCGATCTCCGCGGCGTGCCAGGCTTCACTGTCGAGCCGGTCGCGGCGCCCGGCTGCGGCCAGCAGCAACAACGATTCGCCGAAGGCGTCGAGTTGGAACTGCTGGTTGACCCAGTTGCCGATCAGGTTGGATCCGCCTGGGTAACCCGGGAGCCCGTCCAGGGGACGCTGGTCAGGGACGGGGGCGCCGGTGGCGGTGTAGGCAGGTTTGAGGTTGCGGCCGTGTTCGAGCAACCGGCCGGCGACAAAACGAACGGCATCGTCGAGCAAATCCAGGCCGCCGGCGGCATCGGCCGCCTGCCCGGCGTAGCACTGGTCGCGGATCCATACGTAGCGATAATCGTAATTTCGACCGGCTTCCGCGCGTTCCGGCAGGCTCGTCGTAGCGGCGGCGACCATACCGCTGCTGGAGGAAGTCATCCCGCGCAATACGGCGTAGGACCGGCGGGCATCGCGCGGTTCAAGACAAGCGGTCAGCGGCGGAACGGCGGCCGCCCACCCGGTATGTGTTCCCGACCACGCCACGTTGGCATCGGGAGGATCGTCGGGAAGCGGTTGATCGCTGATTTCCAGGCTCAGGTCGTGATATCGGCCGGCCGGCACGGTCAATGTTCCCCAAAGCCCATCAGCCGTACTGACGTGCCGCATTTCGTCCGGAGCGCCGCTCAAGCGGACGTGCAGATTGCCGGTGTGGCCTGACCAGATTCCGGACCTGCGGTGCAGACCGCTGAAGGCTCGACGCCCGAAATCGGCGCGGGGGTTCACGGTGATACTCACCTCGGCGTCGGCGTCGACGGCGATCACCCGCCGGAGCAGGACAGCCCGGTGCATGTCGCCGGGAAAGACGAGAGCTTCGCGGCACTCGATGATTCCGGCGCCCGTCACCCACCGGCTGCGCCAGATGAGGGTGCCTTCTTCGTAGAAGCCGCCCCAGACGAATGGTCGAGTCGGGGTGATGGCGTACCCGCCGCGGCCGCCGAGGAGAGAGCTGAATACTGCGTCGCTGTCCCATCGAGGGACGCACAGCCAAGTGATGTCTCCCTTGGGACCGATAATGGCGCCGCGTTCGCCGTCGGCCACCAATGCATATTCCCGTAGGACGTGGGGTGGGTAAACGTCCCGGCCGGCCAGAGCGCCGGGGTCGCTGACGGTCATCGGCGATCGACCGCCAGCAGAGCGGTTGCCGTCGCGGCCGTCGCGGTGGCAATGGCCATGCTGGTCAGGGCGGGCCGTCGGTACGCGGGCCAGATCAGTGATGCGGCGAGCATGCTGGCCGCGTGAATGAGATCGACGACGATACCGGCCGCCACGACGTCAGCCGCGGGGATGAGGACCTGAAGGCAGCCCTGCGCCAATTGTCGACCGCCCAGCACACGGACGATCGTCGGATTGGGCGTGGCCGGGCCAGTGGATGCGCGACGGGCCAGAGTGGGTCGGAGCACTAGGGCGCCGCCGATGGCGGCTGTCGCACCGCCCAGGACACGCGTGGATGCTCGACCTGCTGCGGTGATCATGATTGCGCGCCATGGCGGATGATCAGACCGGCGCCGACGGCAAGTCCTAATCCGACGGTGCCGATGAGACCGTGATGGTGCGAGGCGAAGAGTTGCGGGTCGCGCTTGATCACCTGATCATCGAAGTGACCGTGAGCGCCGAAATCGTGGCCCTCGGGGCCGTCGGCGGGTTCCCACAAATTGACCGGCGCGTCAGCCGGTTGCACCTGCTGCGTCTGTTGGGAAGCGAACCCAGTGCGGCCCAGATAGCGGTCGAGCAGCCCGGGCGCGACCGCGTTGGCCACCAGAGTAGCGGCCGTGCTGGAGCCCACCCAATATTCGCGGCGTTTCGGATGGTCCGCGGCGAAAAGCACACCGCGCGCCGCGTACTCGGGTTCGTAGATGGGTGGCACCGGCTGCGCCCGGTGACGCAGACGAGAAAGCACCCAAGAGAATTGAGGGGTGTTCACGGCCGGCATTTGGACCATGGTGACGTGGACGCCGGACTTGGCGTGCAACAACTCACACCGCAACGCCTCGTTGAATCCCTGGATAGCATGCTTGGCGCCGCAATACGCCGTCTGCAACGGAATGCCGCGGTAGGCCAGGGCTGATCCAACCTGCACAATGGTGCCCGCATTGCGAGGTCTCATTTTGTTCAACGCCGCCATGGTGGCGTACACGTAGCCCAGATAGGAGACTTCGGTCACACGCTTGTATTCCTCCGGACGAATGTCGTGGAACGGCGCGAATACGGAGGTGAAAGCATCATTCACCCAGATGTCGATGGGACCGAGCTGTTCTTCGACGTCATCGGCGGCGGCGAAGACTTGATCAGGGTCGGACACGTCGACGGGTAGAGCCAAAGGGATTCCGCCGGCTTCGGCCACGTCGTGCGCGGCACCGGCCAGGCCCTGCTCACCACGGGCCAGGAGAGCCACCTTCGCACCGCGGGCACCGAAGCCGCGGGCCACCGCGCGTCCGATGCCGCCGCTGGCGCCGGTAACCACCACGGTCTGCCTGTTGGTGTCTGTGCGTGTGTTCGGGTTATTCATACCGTTCTTGCTTCCTTTGCGGTTGTCAGCTCGAGTGCTTCGGTGGAGGGGCCTGAGTGGTCCAACCCAGCGCCCACAGATGTTGTGGATCCGGCTCGTCACCGGCCAAGGCGAACGTGCCCATGGCGTGGCCCAGCCGATCACGATCGACGGGAGCCAGTCGCTGGAGAACCGCTTCGATCGCCCGGCGGCGAAGACTCATGACCGTGTCGATCAGTTGGTGGCTGCTTTCCGTGAGCTCCAGCGCCAGGTAGCGACGGTCATCCGGATTGTCCCGCCGGGTCAAAAGACCCAGGGCGACCAGCCGATCGCAGGCTCGAGTGGCGTTCGAAGGGTGGACCCCCATCGCGGTTGCGAGTGCGGCGAGCCCAATGGGTCCGCGGCTGTCGAGAATGACCAGAATGCGGAATTGCGGCAGCGTGACGCTGTCCTCGACCGCAGCCAGCGATTGTGCACTGATGCCGATCAGCACCCGGGACGCCGCCATGACCGACTCCACCTGTGCCGTTGAAACCGGCGGCGGGTGGCCGGACTTGCGTGCCGCGTCCATGGTCATAGTCTGCCTCGAACGCTTGCGGTAGCGCAAGAGGTGCGAGTAGAAAGGTAATGGCGCAGTCGCCGGTTCCCAAAGCCAGCGCGACCCGACCTGATCATCGGGTCTGGGCAGAATCGAGGAGTTGCACATGACGAAGAAGGTCGCCGATTTCCTGTTGTCTCGGTTGCGGGAGTGGGGTGTGCAACAGGTTTTTGGTTTTCCCGGCGATGGCATCAACGGCCTGCTGGCGGCCTGGGGACGCGCCGAGAACCAGCCGCAGTTCGTCCAGGCCCGGCACGAGGAGATGGCCGCGTTCGAGGCGGTCGGGTTCGCCAAGTTCTCTGGGCAGGTCGGAGTCTGTGTGGCCACGAGTGGCCCTGGCGCAATCCATCTGCTCAACGGTCTGTACGACGCCAAACTGGATCACGTACCGGTGGTGGCGATCGTGGGGCAAACGGCTCGCTCCGCGATGGGCGGCTCCTACCAGCAGGAGGTCGACCTCCTCACCCTGTTCAAGGACGTGTGCTCGGATTACCTACAGATGTGCACCGTCCCAGAGCAATTCCCGAATCTGATCGACCGAGCTATCCGGGTAGCCATCACCGAGAGCGCTCCGACGTGCATCATCGTGCCGTCTGACGTCTTCGATCTGGACTATGTCGCCCCCGGGCACGAGTTCAAGCAGGTGCCGTCCAGCTTGGGCCTGGAGCAGGCGGTGGCCGCCCCGCAGGCGGATGCCGTCCGGCAGCTGGCGGATCTGCTCAATGCGGGTAGCAAGGTGGCGTTGTTGGTGGGTCAAGGCGCCCGCGGATGCAGTGATGAATTGACGCAACTGGCTGACCTGCTGGGTGCGGGCGCGGCGAAAGCGTTGCTGGGCAAGGATGTGCTGCCGGACACACTCCCGTGGGTGACCAGCTCCATCGGGCTGTTGGGCACCACGGCCAGCTATCACCTGATGATGGACTGTGACACGCTGCTGACCGTCGGCTCCAACTTCCCGTACACCCAGTTCTTGCCGCCGCTGGGTCAAGCGCGAGCCGCGCAGATCGATAGGTCCGGCAAGTGGATCGGTATGCGCTATTCCTATGAGCTCAACGTCGTCGGCGACGCGAAAACCACCCTGAAAGCGTTGATTCCGCTGGTCGCGCGCAAGAAGGATCGGTCGTGGCGGGAGACCGTGGAGGCGAACACCGCGGACTGGTGGAAAACGGCCCAGCGGCGCGCGCTGACCGGCGCGGACCCGATCAACCCGATGCGGATCTTTTATGAACTGTCCGAGCGGTTGCCGGCCAATGCCATGGTGGCGTCGGATTCCGGATCCGCGGCGAACTGGTACGCCCGGCATTTGAAGTTTCACGGCGATATCCGTGGATCATTGTCCGGAACATTGGCGACCATGGGCCCGGGCGTTCCCTACGTGATCGGCGCCAAGTGGGCCCATCCGGACAGGCCGGCGATTGCGCTGGTCGGTGACGGCGCGATGCAGATGAACGGCATGGCCGAGCTCATCACCATCTCGCACTATTGGCGTCAGTGGTCCGATCCCCGGTTGATCGTCGCCATCCTGCACAACAATGACCTGAACCAGGTGACCTGGGAAATGCGAGCCATGGCCGGCGCTCCCAAGTTCAGCCAATCCCAAACCCTTCCAGACGTTGACTTCGCCGCCTTCGCCGCGAGCCTGGGTCTGGCGTCGGCGCGGATCGACGACCCGGACAAAATCGGTCCCGCCTGGCAGGACGCGTTCGCCGCCAGCACGCCGACGGTGCTGGACATTCGGTGCGATCCGGACGTGCCGCCCATCCCCCCGCACGCCACCTTCGACCAAGCGAAATCACTGGCCGGCGCCATCGTGCACGGTGACGAGGACGCCTGGGGCATCGTCAAACAGGGCGTCAAACAGAAGGTCCAGCAATACCTCCCGGGAACGAAAGAGCCTTCATAGCCATGAGGTTCGCTGAGCTCCTCGGTGGGAAGAACGCCGGGATCCGGGTGCTGCGCGATGTTCGGACCGGCCGGTTCGAACGGTCGCTGTCGGCGGTGACGGCGGCTGGTGCCGCCGTCACCACCGCGGAGGTGTTCCTGTCGCACGACGGCGCCAGCTTCGGCAACAAGATGATGTGGTGGCCGGTGGTGGTCATCCCCACCGCGATTCCGGCCGGCGTGGCCGCAGTGTTCTCGCGCCGGGCGGCCCGGACGGTGCTGCCGCTGGCGAGCGTGGCCATCATCATCAACGGTGTGCAGGGCACTTACCTGCACTGGCGGGGCATCGCCCAACGGCCGGGCGGGTTCACTCGCTACAACGCGGAGGCGGGGCCGCCGATGTTCGCGCCGCTGCTGGCTTCGTTGGTCGGCGCCATGGGCGTCGTGGCCGCGGTGCTACGCCGGGAGGGTGACCGGTAGTGAATGGTTTCCGTGCCCCGCAACAGCGCGGCATCACCCCGCAGGGCCGGGGCCGGTTTCCTGGTTTCGACGTGCTCGATCAGGTGCATGTGTGGGATGACGTCACTGCCGGGGTAGTCCTGGCCCGGCTGGCTCCGCCCAACGATGTGGCCTTCTTCTCGGCCGGCGAACGGGCGATCGCCGAGCCGTTGCTCGATCTGTTGCTCGGGCAGGATGGCGAGCCGAGGGTGCCGGTCCTGCCGCTGGTCGACTCCCGGTTGGCGTTGGGGGAAACCGACGGTTGGCACTACGACGATCTGCCCGAGGACGGGCAGTGTTGGCGCGACACCCTGGCGTTTCTGAACGAAGACAGCCTGGCGGTCCACGACGGCGGGTTCGCCGAGATCGACTCGTCTCGCCGGGCCGCGCTGGTGCAAGGAGTTCAGGATCTGGCGCAGGAAGAATCGGATTGGCACGGTTATCCGGCCAAACAGGTCTGGAGTCTGTGGACGCGGTACGCGTGCACGGCCTTCTATTCCCATCCGTGGGCGTGGAACGAAATCGGTTTCGGCGGGCCGGCCTACCCGCGGGGATATCTGAACGCCGGCCTCGACGCCCGGGAACGGTGGGAAGTCGCCGACCACCATGACGAAGACCCGATGCCCTTCGTCGACCGCACGGAACGTGCGCGGCGGCGTCACGACGACCTGATCGGGGGCAACCATGCGTAGCGATTACCGCGACATTCGTTCCCGGAACGAGTCGGCGTGGCTGATTCCGAACAACGGTGACCGCACCAACCATCGACTGCGCGAGGACATGCGACATTTCGCGGACGCCGACGAGGTCGATCTGGTGGTGGTCGGCGCCGGCGCGGGTGGCAGCGTGCTGACGCAACGACTGGCTCGGGCCGGTTGGTCAGTGGTGTGCCTGGACGCCGGCCCCTTCTGGGATCCGGACACCGACTGGGTCAGCGACGAACGTGGCTCTCACTCCCTCTATTGGACCGAGCCGCGGCAGATCGGCGGCGCCGACCCGGTCCCGCTGGGCTCGAACAACTCCGGTCGCGGCGTCGGCGGTTCGATGATCCACTACGCCGGTTACACCCCACGGTTTCACCCCTCCGATTTCCGCATCCATTCCCTGGACGGAGTCGGCGCCGACTGGCCGCTGGGCTACGGCGACGTCGAGCCGTATTACGAGCGCATCGAGGCAGAATTACCGGTGGCGGGCCAGGACTGGCCCTGGGGGCACCCACACACCTATCCGCACAGTCCGCATCCCCTCAGCGGCAACGGCGACATTTTTCTGCGCGGGGCCGCTGCCGCCGGCATCGAGGCGCGGATCGGCCCGGTCGCCATTCCCAACGGCCGCTTCGGTAACCGGCCGCACTGCATCTACCGAGGGTTTTGTCTGCAGGGATGCAAAGTCAATGCCAAAGCGAGCCCGCTGATCACGCACATCCCGGATGCGTTGGCCCACGGAGCCGAAATCCGCCCGGACAGCCATGTCACGGAGGTGCTGGTCGACGAGCGCACCGGCCGCGTCAACGGCGTGAGATATATCCGCGGCGGCGTCGAGCGCCGGCAGCGGGCCAAAGCCGTGGCCGTCGCCGGCTACAGCATCGAAACCCCGAGACTTCTGCTTTTGTCCACCAGCAAACGCTTTCCGGAGGGGCTGGGTAACGATCACGACCAAGTCGGCCGCTACCTGATGGTTCAAGGCGCCCCCCAAACCGCCGGGCGTTTCGAGCAGGAAATCCGGATGTACAAGGCCCCACCGCCCGAAGTGAGCAGCGAGGCATTTTACGAAACGGACCCGACGAAACCGTACAAAAGAGGTTGGTCAATACAAACAGTCAGTCCGCTGCCGATCACCTGGGCCGAACATGTCACCGCGCAGGGACATTGGGGCGAGCCACTGCGTGAATATATGCGCGACTATGTCCACTGGGCCACCCTGGGCGCGTTGTGTGAGTTCCTGCCCCACGCCGACAACCGCGTCACCCTCGCGTCCGAGGAAGATCGGCACGGCGTGCCCGTCGCCCACTTTTCCTACACGCAATCCACGAATGACAAAATGTTGATGAGAGCGGCGCAGACATCGATGGAAGAGATACTGCACGCTGCTGGCGCGCAGGAAGTCATCACCATCGACCGATACGCCCACCTCGTCGGGGGCGCCAGGATGGCGACCACACCGACACAAGGTGTCGTCGACGCCGATCACCGGGTCTTCGGCACTTCGAACCTGTTCATCGTCGACGGAAGTGTGCTACCCACCCAAGGATCCGCCAATCCCGCTCTCACGATCATGGCGTTGGCCGCCCGAGCCGCCACCCGAATCGCCGCGCTGGGTAAAGACGGCACGCCGAATCGGAGGCTCACGCGATGACGACTCGACCACCGACGATTGCCGAGCTGAGCGCGGCGGTCTACACGTTCCCGACAGACGAGCCAGAATCCGATGGCACGTTGACCTGGCACGCGACGACGGCCGTCACCGTTCAAGTTCACGCCGGCGGGGTACACGGCCTGGGCTGGACCTACAGCAGCCCGGCCGCCGCCCAGATCATCCGCGACAAGCTTGCCCCCATCGTCACCGGCCTGAATCCTTTTGATGTCGAAGCGTGCTGGTCGGCCATGCACCGAGCCTGCCGCAACTTCGGCACCAAGGGACTGGTGATGCAAGCGATCAGCGCGGTTGACATCGCCTTGTGGGATCTCAAGGCCCGCCTGCTGGACGTACCACTGACCGGCCTCTTCGGGGCGGTCCGAACACAGGTGCCGGTGTACGGGTCCGGCGGCTTCACCTCACTGGACGACAGACAGCTCGCCGATCAGGTCGAGGTCTGGAACCGGGCCGGCTGCACCGCAATGAAAATCAAGATCGGCCAGGACTGGGGAACCGCGACGGAGCGCGACCTGCTCCGAATCCGTCAACTCCGCGAATTCGCTGACACCGACGTGACGCTGATGGCCGACGCCAACGGCGGCTACACGCTGGGCCAGGCCCGCCGGATCGGCCGATCACTTGACGAACTCGGCGTCACCTGGTTCGAGGAACCGGTCTCCAGCGATGACCTGACCGGCCTGAAGGCCGTTCGCTCCGCCCTCACCTGCGACGTCGCGGCCGGCGAATATGCCTCCGACGTGTACGACATGGCTCAGCTGCTGCCCAGTGTGGACTGTCTGCAGCTGGACGTGACGCGTTGCGGCGGTTACACCGGATGGCTACGCGGGGCGGCCTTGGCGTCGGCACACAACATGCAGGTCTCCGCACACTGCGCCCCGTCCTTACACGCAGCCATCGGCGCAGCCGTCCCGAATGTGCGTCACGTGGAGTGGTTCATCGACCATGCCCGGCTGGAACCACTTCTGGTCGAGGGCGCCCCCACAGTTTCCGCCGGCGTACTGCACCTTGATGCGGACAAGCGTGGCCACGGTATGCGTTTACGTGCGGACGCCGATGAATACCGGACCGGCTGACGGCCGACCACTCGAGCGCATTGGCGGCGGCGGCGACCAACTGTCGCTTCGCTTTCGTCGCCGAGAAGGGACGGAGAAACGTGACGTCGCCATCGACAGTCCATACCGGACTGGCCATTCAACAATCAGCAGGCGCGATCTCCGTTGACTGGCAGGGCTTCATCGCCGACACGCCCGGGCTAGCGTTCGACGGCGCGATCTTTGTCGTGGCCAGGGACGGCCATTACCTCACGGATTTTCCCTGGTCGGAACCCACTGATCAAGCGGCCGACGCCAGCTTGGCAGGCGGCGGGTGGCAACGTGCCGAGCAGTGGCGATCCGATGAATATGGTCGCCGGGTGGCCAGCGTGCGACTCGCGGCATGATTCCCCGGCCACAAATCATCAATTCCGGCCGACCCGCCCGTTTGACCACGACTGACCCAACCGACATACCCGACTAACCACGCCCGTGCCGGCCGGCAACGCCGAGACCATGATCGCAGTTAAGCCTCGGGTCGGCGGGTTCGAAACGTTGCCTCGGCACCGGTCCGGCCGACGGGGGTGACTTCGCCGTCGACCGAGGGGACGCCGCGTCGCCCTGCCGCAAAAAGGTCAGGAACGTGGACGCCCACTGGTGGACATCATGATCTCGGAGATGGGTTCTCAGCTCACGCATTCGTTCGGTCGCCTCGGCCTTGGGCATCTTGATGGCGTCTGCGATGGCCTGCTGGGCCGCCCTGCGATCGTGCGGGTTGAACAGCAATGTTGCCCTGAACTCATCAGCCGCGCCGGTGAATTCACTGAGCACCAGCACTCCACTGTCGTCCGCGCGGCAGGCCACATACTCCTTGGCCACCAGGTTCATTCCATCGCGAAGCGACGAAACGAGCATGATGTCAGCGGCCAGATACAAGGCCGCCAGTTCTTCTTTCGGATACGAATGGTGTAAGTACCGCACCGCCGGCCGGCCCAACGTGCCGTACTCGCCATTGATCCGTCCGACCATCGTTCCCACCTGCTCCACCAGTTGCTGGTAGCGGGCAACGCGTTCCCGGGTCGGGGTGGCCACCTGGACCAGCACCGCCTGCTCCGGCCCGATGACACCGTCGCGAAGCAGACTCTCGTAGGCGTCCAGCCGGTGCAAGATTCCCTTGGTGTAATCCATGCGGTCGACAGCCAGCATCAAGATCTCGGGAGCACCCAATTCATCCCGGATTTGTCGCGCTCGCGACTGCACGTCGGGCCGTTGGACGAGGTCGGCGAAACAACCGACGTCAATCGAGATGGGAAAAGCGCCGACCCGAACCGTCCGGGCGGACGCAGCCCGCGGTGGTTGCGTCACGGTTGCCGTTGGTGCCTTGCCGGTCGGACTCATCTCGACCGAGGCCGCTGGCAGCCAACGCCGGCATGCTTGAACGAAGTTGCTGGCGTCGGTGTTGCGTTGGAAACCGAGCGCGTCCGCACCGAGGAGTCCCTCGAGCACCTGCTTCCGCCAGGGCAGTTGCGCGAAAATCTCGGGGCCTGGGAAGGGAATGTGGTGGAAGTAGCCGATGCGCAAGTCCGGTCGGGTGGCCCGCAGCATCGCGGGCACGAGTTGCAACTGATAGTCGTGCACCCACACGGTGGCTCGGAGCGCCGCCCGGGACGCCGCGGTGTCGGCGAAACGTTGGTTGATGCGCCGGTAGGTTTCCCACCAACTCTCGTCAAAATACGGCTCCGCGATGACATCGTGATACAGCGGCCACAGCGTCGCGTTGCTGAAACCGTCGTAAAAGCGTTGCACCTCATCAGCGCTGAGCGTGACCGGCAGCAAATGCATTCCATTCCGGTCGAACGGGTCTTCGTGGTGGTCAACTCCGCCGGACCAACCGACCCATCCGCCGCCGTGGCGCTGGACGACCGGCTCGACAGCGGCCACCAATCCGCCGGGGCTGGTGTGCCACTGCGTCGACGTCGTCCAGGGCGGCGCACTGGCGGTCACCTCCACCGGCAGCCGGTTCGCGGCGACAACGAAGCTCAGGCGAGGGGTGGCGTCGTCGGATCCGGATCGCGACGATGCGGGCGACGGCGGGGTGTGGCCGTTCCACCGCTCGGGCAACGGACACGTGGCGTCGCAAAACCTTCGCCACCACGTGCCGGGCACGTCAGTTTCGCCCGGCACCAAAGGTAACCACAGCTCGCTACCGGTCACCGGCACGCCGCTGGGTCCCACCAAGCACACCGCCCAGCCGAGCCCGAATGTTTCGTCGCGGTAGACCATCCAGCAGCGGTCGTCAACCATGACCAAGACACCGCGCGGCTCACCCGACGAGGGCCAAGTGCCGACAACCACGCCGTCCGCGCCCACCGCATCTTGAATCGCCTTGACACCTGCCATGGTCGTTCCTCCCTCTCACTAGCGGTTCGACGACGCTTGTCGGCGGGCCGTTCTGGTGCGGTCCTCGATATCAAGACGTCGCGAGTCCGGCGTCCCGGCCGAACCGTCGGGAGCTTCCGCCGCCATCGATGCACCCCGCCGCAGCCATCTAAACAGATTAACGCCTGTTAACGAGATGGGGAAGTACTATCGGCGGGTGACAACCAGCCCAGGTCGAACCGCGGGTTCGCCGCCCCATCGCCTACTTCAGTCTGCCGAGGTGGTCCAGGTCGAACGATGGAGCCGGGCACTGGCGAACACGACGGTGCAAGCCCTCGATTCCGTCGAGGCGACCACGAGCCCGACCCAAGTGCGCGCCTTACTCGCCGTCGAGGCGTCCGGCGGTTGCAGCAACCTCGAGTTGTCACACATGCTGGCCATTTTTCCGTCGTCGACGTCCCGGCTCATTGATCGGCTGACCGCCGCCGGTTTGATCATCCGAGAGACCGGCCGCCCCGACAAGAGGGAGATTCGCTTGCTGCTGACCCCGGCCGGTCGCCGCAGCGTCGAACGCTTTGTGGAGGCGCGAGTGTCCCTGATCGGACAGATCATGTCCGTGATGGATCAGAAGAGCCGGGCAGATCTCGCGAGGGGCCTACGCGCGTACAGCGACGCCGTTGACGCGATCAAGATGGCGGGGGCTGAGTGACCCATCTCGACGCCGATGGCGCCGTCCTGGCCGTTGGCCTGGCCGTGGCGCGCGCCGACAATGCCGGTGCGGCTGACGCGGCCGCGACCGCCCTCGTGGATGAGCTGAAAATTGTTCGGGCTGTCATCTGGCAAACGGACTATGTCATGAAAAGCTTGCACCCAGTGGGCGGAGCCGCGAGCCGGACTGAACGGCAAGGCGTCAAGATCGCCGGCAGCCTGCCGGGTGACGTGTTTCGCACCCAGCAAGCCGGTAGCGTCAAGGCCGGACGCTACGAGTCGCTCATTCTGCCGCTGTCGTCTCGTGGCCACCGGATCGGAGTTGTCCAACTGACGTGCCGCCACGGGCATGCTGAGACGATTCGGTCCCTCGCCGAGCGGTGCGTGGAGCTCTTGGCGCCGCTGCTGTGGGAGGTCAGCCGCGGGAACGACGTCATGGAGCGCCGACGTCGAACTGGACGTTTGAGTCTGCCGGCGGAAATGCAGTGGCAGCTTCTTCAAGCCCGAGGTCTGCATGTGAAGGACAGATTTTCGGTTTATGCGCAGCTGGAACCCGCGGATCTGGTCAGCAGTGATCTTTTCGATTGGTCCTACGACGGCCAGAAAATCACCGTCACACTCTTGGATGCTGCTGGTGAGGGCGTTTTGGCGGCCCAGACTTCAGAGCTGGCATTGACTGCGCTTCGGAACGCGCGTCGCGCCTCGCTGAGTCTGATGGACGGCATTGCCCTGACCGATCAGACATTATGGGACGAATCGCGCGGTCGTGCCGAAGTGGCGGCGACGGTTCTCGAGCACGACCTCCGTTCGGGCGAGACCGTCGTCGTGAGGGCCGGAACTCCGGCACCGATCATTTGTCGACCCACACTTGACATCGCGGATGTCCGAACAGACCCGCCCCTGGGTGTCGCGGATGGAACCGCTTTTCAACCGCAGTACCTCAAGACCCGCCCGGGCGACCTCTTGTTACTGATGACCGATGGGGTTCTCGGTGCCCTCAATCCCCAGGGCGAACAATTCGGGTTGACCGGTCTGACGGAAGTGCTGGAAAAGAAACCTTCCGATATGGAGATTCCACGCGCAATCGTGCACAGCGTCCGGGCCCACGTCGGCACGATGCTCCCGGACGATGCCACGTGCATCGCGTTGCGTCTAGCCCCTTTGCGGCCCTCAATCGAAGGCCAACCAACAACGGACACCAAGATAGAGCGTTTGAACCATCCGTCACTGCGATAGACCCGTTCAGGCCTTCTGCTTATTGTGTGACGGTGCTGCTGGGGACCGAAGCCTTGGTGACGGTGGTGTATCCGGTTCGGCTGCCGGTGACGGCTACGGTGATGGTCTTTCCGAATTCGGCCGCAGTCAGCTTGTAATGCAAGGTAGTTGCGCCGTTGATGGCCGCGCCGTTGGCGTACCACTGGTAGGCGAACGTGGCGCTGGGGCGCCAGGTGCCCGGCGATGCAGCCAGTGTCGACCCGACCTTGGGTGTCCCGGTCACGACCGGTGTGGGCGTCGAGGTGAACGTGGACGCGGTGACCGGGGCGGTAGCTGCGGAGGATTCAGTGACGGTGGTGTAGCCGGTCTTGCTGCCGGTGGCCGCCAGAGTGATGTGCGTTCCGATGACGGTCGCGCCGATGGCGTATGTCGACTTGGTGGCCCCGGCGATCGGGTTCCCGTCGGCGTACCACTGGTAGGTGAAGGTCACGCCGGTGGTCTGCCAGGACCCGGTGGAGCCGTACAGCGTGTGGCCGTAGACGGTGGTGCCGGAGATGGTGGGCGTAGGCGTGGCCGCGAACGTGGCCGGTTGCACCGCCGCCGTCGGCGCGGAGGTCTTCGTCACCGTGTTGTACCCCGTCGCGGAGCCGGTGACGGAAACGGTCACGGTCTTGCCGATGACGTCGGCCGTGGGGACGTAGCTGGTGCCGGTGGCACCGCTGATCGCCGTCCCTCCAGCGGACCATTGGTAGCGCAGGGTGATGTGGCTGGTCTGCCACGACCCGGCGGACGCGTACAGCCGGGTACCGAATACGGGGTTGCCGGAGATGGTGGGTGACGGCGTGGCCGGGAAGTCGATCGTGGCCACCGGATCGGTGGGCGCGGACGTTTGCGTGACGGTGGTGAGTCCCGTCTTGGTGCCGGTCACCGCCACCGTGATCCGCTTGCCCAGGGCGGCGGCGCCGAGCTTATAGTTGCGGCCGGTCGCACCCTGGATTGCGGTGCCGTCGGCGTACCACTGGTAGCTGAAGCGGGGCCGCGGAGACCAGGTTCCGGTGATCGCGGTGAGGGTGTGGCCGAAGGCGGCGGTGCCGGAGATGGTCGGCGCCGGGGACAGTGTGAACCCGACGGTGACGGGTGCGGTTGATGCGGAGCTGACGGGGTAGGGCTCGTAGTCGATGCGGTGGGCGGTGACGGTGACGGTGAGCCGTTTGCCTACCTGGGCAGCGGTCGGCACGAACGTCGATCCGGTGGCACCTGAGACGTCGATGTCGTCGGCCTGCCACTGATAGGTGAACCAGCCCGGTTGCGGCGCCCAGGCCCCGGGGACGGCGGTGAGGGTGGCGCCGGTGGCGGTGGTGCCGGTGATGGTCGGGGCGGGGGTGGTGGTGAATGGGGTTTGGAACATCGCGGCCGCCAGCGGGGTAACGGTCAGCGACTGCACCGTGGCGCTGCCGCCGTTGGCGAACAAGTCGACCTGGTCGGCACCGCTGTTGGGGAACACCAAGTCCGTGAGGGCCTTCTGGCCGCCCTGGGCGAACACCTCGACCGAGGACCGGTCCAGGTAGACGGTCAGGTTGATGTTGCCGTTGGCGTCCTGCTGGACTGGGGCGGAGTCGACGGTGGGGAAGGAGCTGTTGAAGGAGGTGTCGCCGGAGTTGCGCCGGTCGATGTACACGGTCCCGGCGGTGGCGTCGTAGCCGACGATCGTGGCGGTGGTGCCGTCGCCGAGCACGGTGATGCCGGACTGGGTCGCCGTGCCGGGGGTGAGGGTCAAGTCGATGCGCTGCACCTGCCCGTCGGCGGCCGCCGGGAGCGGGTGCGTTCCGGTCACTGGGGTGCTGCCGGCGTTATAGGAGGGTGCCTTCGCGAGGGCGGCCGCCTGCGACACCACCTGCTGGACCAGCTGGATGCCGTCGGCGGTCTGCGTCAGGCTCAGTTCGCGGGGCAGGGCCATGGCGCCGCGCCACGGCGATTCGGGGATGGTGTTGGCGTAGTTCCAATTGTTCATCCAGCCGATTTCGATGCGCTTGCCGTTGGGGGCGTCGTTGTAGCTGACGGCGGCGTAGAAGTCGGAGCCCCAGTCGATCCAATGGGCCCGCGTGGCGGCTGGCAGGCGCCGGCGGCGTCTGCTTGTTCGAAGTTGTCGGCGATGGTGTGGCCCCAGTCGCTGCCGTTGTTCTGGTCGACGATCTGGATCTGGGCCTGCTGTCCCTTCAAGTCGGCTGACGTTCCAGCTGCTCCAGTCCAGGCTGGGGCTGTAGTTGCCGGTGGCGGTCCGCACGATCTGGCCGTTCACGATCAGGTTCGCGCCGGTCTCGTTGGCCCATCCGGTGGCCTGGGTGTTGGACAGGACAGGGTTGTCGACGATGATGTGGCCCCAGCCGTTGCTGCCGTCGGACTGGTCGATGACCTGGACCTGGGCCTGCTGGCCCTGGTAGGCGGCCAGGTCGATGTTCTGCCAGTTCATGGAGCCGCTGTTGTTGCCGGTGACGCTGCCCACGACGGTGCCGTTGACGAGCACTGCCACCGCAGTGGGCATGGCCCCGCCCAACGGGTGTTGCCCGCCGGCGGTGAGCAGGTCCAGGTAGCGGGCGTTGATCGGTGAAGGCCGGCGACGTGACCGTTCCTTCTGCGCTGTCGCATCCGGCCTGGCAGGTGTCGAGGACACCCGATCGCCACCTGGCCGGACAGGGATCTCTTTCGTCGGGGTGATGCCGACGAAGTCGCCGGTGCCGGTCCATCCGGGTAGGGAGTCGCCTTCGAAGTCCTCGACGGTGGTGCCGTCAGGGGGTGCGGTCAGGCCACCCGGGATGTAGGGGTGGTTGCCGCCGGCCATCAGGAAATTGATGTAGTTCTGGTTGATCGTGAAGGTCGGCGAGGTCAGCGTTCCGGTGTCGGAGTCGGCCGAGCCGTAGCTGTCAACCCAGCCGTTGCCGACGGCGTTGTTGGTCGGAGCGTCAGAGTGGGCCGGTCCGGAGCCGAACGCCGTGCCGGTAGTGGTCCAGTCGCCGTAGCTGCTTCCTTCGAAGCCGCCGTCGCCCACCAGGTTCCCGGCCGGCGGCGTGTAGACGCCGTCGTGCGCGGTGAAGCTGGTGCCGTCGAAGTTGCCGACGAAGTACTGCGCCTTGCCGGCCACGTTGACCGTGAGGACCCACTGGATGTTGTTCGGGTTGCCATCGACGGCCATCGGAAACAGGTCCGGGCACTCCCAGACCGAGGATGTGTCACCGAGCGGGCCGAATTCGCTCTGCTCGGTCCAGTTGATCAGGTTCGGGGATGAATAGATCGCGACTTTATGCTGGTCGGACAGCGCGACCACCATGCGCCAGCTGTTGGCCGGGGCATACCAGAACACCTTCGGGTCGCGGAAGTTCACCGAGTGGATGTCGATGACCGGGTTATTCGCGTACTTCGTCCACGTGGTGCCGCCGTCGTTGCTGTACGCGATGGACTGCCGCTGATAACCGGTGCCGTCTTTGACCGCGCTGGTGTAAATGGCGATCAGCGGGCCGTCCGTCGTCGTGCCGAGGCCGCTGGTGTTGTTCCGGTCATAGACCACGCTGCCCGACCAGACTTCTTCGTTGTTGTCGACTGGAATGGCGACCGGAAGCTCGGTCCAGTGGATCAAGTCACTGCTGATTGCATGTCCCCATGATGCGTTGCCGCCGGTCGTCCCGTACTTGTTGTATTGGTAGAACATATGGTAAATCCCGTGGTAATAGATCAGGCCATTGGGATCGTTCATCCAGTTCTGCGCGGGCGAGTAGTGATCGGCCGGCCGGTACTGCTCGGACCCAACCGTGTCCGCCCGAGCGGACGGCGCCCACGTCACGACACCAATAAGCAGGGCGAGCACCGCCGAAAAAACGACGGCGAGGCGGGCTAGTGACGATGAGGGACGTATGGCACGAGACATGACGAGTCGCCTTTCGAACGACGAGCAACACGAAAGATGGGCTTGTGATGCGGTGAGGCGCGACGATCAAGGCCGCGTCGTGCTCCCCGAAAGAGTCGAGAAGAGGGTGGCGACAGATATTCTGGTATGGCACGTGCGGAGTGCCGTCGCGAAGCTGCCAGGCCTGGTGGTAGGGGCCGGCGCTGCCGTTGTGCGCTCGGTGGTTGGAGCGGGCGGGCTGCGGCCCGCGCGCCGATCGTCAGGGTCGCAGGGCAGACGGTCGCCGGCAGCGTGATGCTGGGCTTGATCTGGCGCGCCGAACGGGGCACGGGTTTGGCATGAGCTCTCCTCATCGAGGTCACTGCGCGGATGTCCCCCCGAACAGCTGGCGGGAGCAGAACTATCTTCGCACAGGCAAACGCTTGCGCAACCGGTTGCTGGGAATTTTCGCCCGTTTGGCGCATCGATCGTGTGGTTTTGCGGCTGTGGCAGTGTGGGGTTCGGCGCCGGTTTGGGGAGCAGTGGATGACCATGATGCCCGATGTAGCCGAACATGCCGGCGTTCGGCTACATCCGGCTCGCCCAACAACGCAGGTGAGTGGGAGGGGTCGACGAGACCGTCGCGCCGGCAGCAGTCTCCAACCTTCAGACGCCGCTCGCATGCGGTCTCAGCACACCGGGAACGAGGACCGACGATCGTCCAACCAGCCCTCGGGTATCTGCTTCGTAAGACCCGGCCTGGGCAGCGATGGCGCCAGCGGCGGCGATTATGACTATTACGACGTCATGCTGTTTTGACTCGCACTTCGGGACCGCAGCCCCCGGCCGCTGACTCCTGGCCGCACATCGAAGGACGTCGCTGAAGTGCGGTAGCCAGCCAAGGCGAGCCCGACTTTTCGCCGGTGGAGGAGACGCTACGGCATGTTGGGAGCGTTTTTGCCAGGGCCTATCGAGGCGTTCGGGCGGGCGATGTTCCCGATCCGGCATATTTGCGGCAACTTAATTGACGAGCGCGGCTCGGTTCGGAGACCGCTGCTCTCCGCTTGGAGCACCGGCACGGCTCAGCGCTCGGATTCCGCGACCCGGCTGACTACATCGTCAGATATCTGCTGGAACCGGCGGATTGAGACCCAAACTAGACTGTCGATTGCGATGAACCTCTTGGCGCCGGCTAGCTGTTGTGGCGTCACAACCCACAACAGCTAGACGCTGGGTTCCACCTCCGAAAGGTGCGTCAAGACGGACTGCGCTTCTTCGATGAGCGGGCCCAAGGCTTCATTGAAGGGCTGGCCGTAAGGTGCCCTGAGGTGCTCTTCAAAGGCTCTGTCATCGGCGTACACCTCGAAGATCCAAAAAGCGGAGGCGTTGTCCCGTTTTGTGTAGACGTCGAAAACGACGTTCCCCGGTTCTTGGCGGACCAGCCGGGCATACTCGGTGATCAGCGAGGCCACCCGCGGGGCTTGCGCCGGTTTGGCTGTGAACTCCGCGTACAGCGCTTTCGACATATGTCTGATTCCCTTCGGATCGTTCCAGTGGTTCGACAATGCATCATCTCTGACAGCCACATGACTCACGGTGTCGCCATATGCCGGCCGGGCGTTCAGTGGTCGGTGCCGTTGCCTGGCCGCCGATGCGGGCGAACAGCATCTGAACGGCCCGTTCGGCGATGTGCCGGATCGGCTGTGCGATGGATGTCAGATGTGGAGAAAATACGTCGGCCCAGTCGAAGTCGTCGAAAACGGCCAAGGCGACGTCTTCCGGAACCCGGATCCGATTGCGTTTCAACGCCCGCAAGGCGCCGATGGTCATGTGGTTGTTTCCGATCACCAGTGCGGTGGGTGGGTCGGGGCGGGAAAGGAGCATGTCGGTGGCTGCCTCGGCGCCCGCGGCGTCGGACTCGCCGGAAATGATCAAGCCTGGGTCGGCAGCCAGGCCGTGCGCCTGCAGCCCCAGCCGGTAACCTTCGATGCGTTCCACAGTGGTTTGCAGTCCGGGAACTCCCGTCACCATGCCGATTCGACGGTGCCCCACTTCGGCGAGATGGCCGGACAACTGCCGAGTCGATTGGATGTTTTCGACGCCGACCTGATCGAAGTCGTCGGCCGGGCAGCGATCAATCAGAACGGCGGGAATTCGAAGTTCGCGGAGGTAGTTCAGTGCCGCATCCTCGCGGCCGGACACCGGCGCGAGGAGGATGCCGTCGACGCGCCGGCTGTAGAGAGATCGCACGATATCAAATTCATTGTCGGGGTCTTCATGGGTGTCGGCGAGCAAGAGGGTGCTTCCGGCGGCTCGGACCGCCGCGTCGATGGCGGCCACCATGTCCGCGAAGTAGAAGTTCTGCACGGCCGAAGCGGCCAGCCCGATGGTGGCCGTGGACGACGTCGCCAGGGAGCGGGCCAGCGTGTTCACCACGAATCCGGTGGAGGCGATGGCGTCCAAGACCCGCGCGCGGGTGTCAGGTTTGATCGTCCTGGTCTGGTTGATGACGTGGGAAACGGTGGTGACCGACACCCCGGCGTGTTTGGCTACATCGGCCATCGTCGTCATCCGCTGCTCCTCAATCGGCGCCGAACCCCACACTGCCACTGCGGCAAAACCACACAATCGATGCGCCAAACGGGCGAAATTTCGTAGCAACCGGTTGCGCAAGCGTTTGCCTGTGCGATTCTAGTCCTGCTCCCGCCAGACGTTCGGGCGTGAGATCCGCGCAGTGACCTCGATGAGGAGAGCTCATGCCCAAACCCGTGCCTCGTGCGGCGCGCCAGATCAAGTCCAGCATCAGACTGCTGGCGACCCTCTGCAGTGCGACCTTGACGATCGGCGCGCTGGCCGCAGCCCCCGTCGCGGCCGCCACTCCGGCCGCCACTCCGACCGCCGCCGCAGCAGCAACGGCGGCGCCGGCTCTCTACCACGAGCCCTACCGACCACAATTCCATTACACGCCGGCCCGGAATTGGATCAACGATCCCAACGGACCCATTTTCTACAAGGGCCAGTATCACCTGTTCTATCAATACAACCCATCCGGTTCCACCTGGGGGAACATTTCCTGGGGGCATGCGGTCAGCAAAGACCTGGTCCACTGGACGGAACTGCCGGTCGCCATTCCCCAAGATGACAACGAGTACATCTTCAGCGGTTCCGTCGTCAACGACAAGACCAACAGCAGCGGCTTGGGCACCGCCGCGAACCCACCGCTGGTGGCGATCTACACAAGCGCTCAGAAGGCCACCGGCATCCAGGAACAAGCCCTGGCCTACAGCACCGACGGCGGGAACACCTGGACGAAATACGCCGGTAATCCCGTCCTCAACTTGAATTCGACCAACTTTCGGGATCCGAAAGTGTTCTGGTACGCACCCACCAAGAGTTGGGTCATGGTGGTGGCGCTGTCCGACCAGCACAAAGTATCGATCTACACGTCGCAGAATCTGAAAAGCTGGACGCACCAGAGCGACTTCGGTCCGGCCGGGGCCACCGGCGGGGTATGGGAGACCCCGACGTTGGTGCCGTTGAACGTCGACAACAACCCGAAGAAGCCCAAGTGGGTGCTGGTGGTGGGCATCAATCCCGGCGGCATCGCGGGCGGCTCCGGTGATCAGTATTTCGTCGGACAGTTCGACGGGAAAACGTTCACGTCTGACGACAGCAGCACGTACACGCCCCCCGCCGGAACGGCGTTCGGAGATTTCGACAACGGCACCTACGCGCCGTGGACCACCAGCGGGACTGCCTTCGGCTCCGCTCCAGCGACTGGGCCGCTGCCCGGACAGTCTGCGGTGGACGGAGTCGTCGGTTCCGGGTTCGCCGACAGCTTCACTGACGGCGACGGCTCCACCGGTGTCTTGACGTCGCCCACCTTCAAGGTCTCCAACCCGTACCTGAACTTCGAAGTAGGCGGCGGGAACCATCCGCACGTTCCGGGATCGGCGACCAATCCGGCGAACCCCGCCGGCCCCGTCTTCGCCGACTTCGAAGGCGACACCTACGGCCCTGGGTGGACCACGACCGGCGATTTCGTCGGCACCGGCCCCGTCGCCGGCACCATCGGCGACCAGCAGCAGGTGACCGGCTACCTGGGCAAGAAGCTGGTCAATACCTTCCTCAACCACGACCTGTCGATGGGCACCATCACCTCACCCACCTTCACCGTCTCCAGTGACTACATCGACATGTTGGTGGGCGGCGGCGACCACCCCTACACCGGTAGCGCCTACCTGCCCGGTGCCGGCCCCACCGCCGTGAATCTGCTGGTCGGCGGCAAGGTCGTGGCCACGGCGACCGGTTCGAACGCCGAAGCCTTGGACTGGCAGTCCTGGGACGTCGCCGCCTACAAGGGCCAGCAGGCCCAGATCCAGATCGTCGACGAGAACAACGGCGGCTGGGGTCACCTCAACGTCGACAACATCGTGTTCGCCAGCGAGAAGGCCCAGACCCGGAACGTGGAGACGGCCGTCGACCTGCTGGTCAACGGGCAAGTCGTCCAGTCGGTGACCGGCACGAACAATGAAGCCCTCGATTGGGCGTCCTTCGATCTGCGTAAATACGCCGGGCAGACCGCTCAAATCCAGGTCGTGGACGAAAACACGAACGGTTGGGGCCACCTCAACGCCGATCAGTTCACCTTCGCCGACGCCCCGGCCTTGTCCACCGTCCAGCGGGCCCATTGGGTGGACTTCGGATCGGACTTCTACGCCGCCACTTCGGTGAACGACGTTCCCGGCGGCAAGCAGATTCTGATCGCCTGGATGAACAACTGGAACTACGCCGGCAACATCCCCACGGCGCCATGGCGAAGCGCCATGACTGTGCCCCGGCAGATCGAACTGGCCACCATCAACGGCCGGGTTCAGCTGACCCAGTCACCGGTGCGTCAACTCAACGAGTTGCATTCCACCGCTCTGCCGGCCTCCGTCGCCCTCGACAAAAAGATCAAGGGGACGGTCCGGGCCGGCATCCACGGGGCGACCCTGGACCTGGACGCCGTCTTCGCCCCCGGGACTGCCTCCACCTTCGGCGTCAACGTCCATACCGGAAGCAACGGCGATGTCACCCAGATCGGCTATGACGTCAGCACTCATCGGGTCTACATCGACCGCACCAAGTCCGGAGACGTGAGTTTCGACCCGACGTTCGGTGGGGTGCAGACGGCCCCGTTGCCCCTGGACCACGGTCTGGTGCGCCTGCGAGTCCTGGTCGACACGTCATCGGTCGAGGTCTTCACCGATCGCGGCCAGGTCGTCCTCACCGACCAGATCTTCCCCGACGCGGCCAGCACCGGAGTCAGCTGGTTCGCCACCGGCGGCACGGCCACCCTGGCTGTGGGACTCGGCTGGCACCTGAAGTCCGCCGTTCCGGTTAGCTGACCCTCACATAAGTCGGCCCGGTGCACCCCCGCAACCCGCTCGGGGGTGCACCGCCCCGACGACCCCGACGACCCGCCGGAACGGCCAGCGATATCGCCACCCGAAAAATGAACTACCAAAGGGCAGCGGCAATCGCCGGTGCGAAACGCACGAAACACCCCCCGGCCACTATGAACCGGCCAAACCTTCGCGGTAGCGTTGTCCTCTTGAACGGCACCGGCAAAATCTCGGACAAAAAAGTCCGTTACGAAAAGGAGACTCAAGCAATGAAGCCCAAACTTCGGAGTACCGCGGCCGTCGCGCTCTGCGTGGCCACCGCGCTGTCCTTGGCGGCCTGCACGAAGAGCAGTGGTTCCAGCTCGAGCAGCAGTTCAGCGCCGTCTTCCCAGTCGTCGTCGTCGTCCTCTGCCGGGGGCGGCGGTGCTTCGAGCGGGACGTCCTCGGCCCCCAGTAGCAGCAGTGCCGGTGGCGGTTCGTCCTCGGCGCCGAGCGGTGGGGGCGGCGGCTCGACGGGGAGCATCAAGATCGGCCTGGTCACCAAGACCGATTCCAACCCGTATTTCGTGAAATTGCGGGAGTCGGCGAAGGCGTTGGCGACGTCGGACGGTGCTGAGTTGATCGCGTTGTCCGGCAAGTTCGACGGGGACAACGAGGGCCAGGTCAATGCGATCGAGAACCTGATCCAGCAGGGCGTCAAGGGAATCATGATCACGCCGAGCAACTCGGCCGGCATCCTCAATGCCATCAAGGAGGCCCAGGCCAAGGGCATTCTGGTGGTGGCCCTGGACTCGGAGACCACTCCGGCCACCGCGGTCCCGGCCACCTACGCCACGGACAACCAGCAGGCCGGAAAGTTCCTCGGGCAGTACATCAAGGCGAAAATCGGTAGCGAGACGCCGAAGATCATCACCCTGGATCTCGACCCGTCCGCCAGTGTCGGCATTCAGCGGCACAACGGTTTCCTGGAAGGCATGGGACTGCCGGACGGCACCCCGCCACAGGTCATCGGGTCGGCCTTGACCGCCGGTGACCAGACCAAGGCTCAGCAGGCCATGGAAAACCTTCTGCAGGCGCACCCGGACGTCAACATCGTCTATTCGATCAATGAACCGGCCGGCCGGGGTGCGTACCAGGCATTGACCGAAAAGGGCATGCAGAGCAAGGTGATCATCGGATCGATCGACGGCTCGTGTTCCGGGGTGCAGTACGTCAAGGACGGCAAATTCGTCGCGACCGTGATGCAGTTCCCGAAGACCATGGCCGAGGACGGCGTGAAGGCCATCGTGAACTACGCGAAGACGGGGCAGAAGCCCAGCGGTGTCGTCAACACCGGTGCCACTTTGATCACCGACAAGCCCATCGCCGGAGTGGCCTCCAAGGACTCGGCCTGGGGCCTGCAGAACTGCTGGGGCTGAGCCGAACCCGTATTCTCAGGCCCGTCACGCTTCCTGCTCACCGGGAAGTCAGCTGGGTGATGGCGTCAGCCGGCGCCATCACCCGCGTGGCGGCAGACTTCGGTGCTCGATTAGTCAGATGATCAAACTGTTCACAGTTTCGCCAAAGGAGGCGTCATGACGAGCATTGCGTCACCGAAGGCTCGCGGCGGCGATCGGGTGAAGGAACTCTTCGCCCGATCCCCGGCCCTGGGGCCGACGGCCGCGTTGGTGATCGCGTTGATGTTTTTCTCCATCGCCACCAGCACATTCTTGAATTTGGACAATTTCTCCACCATCATCGGTCAGACCGTAGTGGTTTGCACGCTGGCGTTGGGCCAGACGATCGTCATCTTGACGGCTGGTATCGACCTGGCGAATGGCGCCATCATGGTGTTCGCCACCATGCTGGTGGCTAACCTGGCGACCCAGTCGCTCGCCTCGTCGGTTTCGGTGATCATCGGAATCGTGGTGGCGGGCGCCATTGCCGCGATCTCGGGCTCCCTGGTCACCCGGCTTCGGTTGCCACCGTTCATCGTCACCCTGGGCATGCTGGCCGTGGTGACCGCCGTGTCGGCTCTCTATTCGGGGGGCACCACCACCGATGTCTCCTGCCGACACCACCCTGACCCTGTTGGGCAAGCAGATCACCCTGGGCTCGGTGCAGATCAGTTACGGCACGATCGTGGCCGTTCTGCTGTTCATCGTGATCTGGTTGATGCTGGGCAAGACGGGTTGGGGACGGCACATCTACGCGGTTGGCAATGACGCCGAGGCCGCGCGCTCTGACCGGTATCAATGTCAAGGGCGTCCTGCTGTCGGCCTACATGGTGGCCGGCGTGATCTACGGCATCGCCGCATGGATGGCTTTGGGACGCAGCCCCTCTGCCGATCCGAACGCTTTCCAGACCGCCAATCTGGACTCCATCACCGCGGTGGTCATCGGCGGGACCTCACTGTTCGGCGGCCGCGGCGGCGTGGTCGGCACCGTCGTCGGAGCCCTCATCGTCTCCGTGCTCCGGAACGGCCTCACGGCCATGCAGATCGATTCGAATTATCAGAACCTGGCCACCGGCGTCCTGGTCATCGCGGCAGTCGCGTTCGATCAGCTCACTCGCAGGAGAAGCTCATGAGCTCACCAGCAACGACACCGGCCCCGGCGCCCCAGGGCGCCGCCCTGAGCAATCCCATCCCGCCGTCGGACACCGCTGGTCCTGCCCGCGGGCCGGCCGGTGTCGCCCCGATCCTGGCCGCGCGCAAGGTGGTCAAGCGATATGGCAAAGTCACCGCCGTCCGGGAATCGGATTTTGACCTGTTCCCCGGCGAAGTCCTCGCCGTCGTCGGGGACAACGGAGCCGGGAAATCCAGCATCATCAAAGCGATGACGGGCGCTGCCGTCCCGGACTCCGGCCAGGTTTACCTCGACGGCCAGGAAATCCGCTTCAACAACCCCAACGAGGCCCGGCGGCGGGGTATCGAGACCGTCTACCAAACCCTCGCGGTAGCACCGGCTCTGGACATCGCCACGAATTTGTTCCTGGGCCGGGAAATACGCCGCGAGGGCTTTTGGGGCAAGCTGCGGTTCCTGGACAAAAAGGCCATGCGGAACGAAGCCAAAGCCCAGCTGGACTCACTGGGCATCGGCACCGTCCAGGACATCAGCGTCGCCATCGAAAGCCTGTCCGGCGGTCAACGCCAAGCGGTGGCCGTCGCCCGGGCGGCCATGTTCGGCTCCAAGCTCGTCATCATGGACGAACCGACGGCCGCGCTCGGCGTCCGGGAAACCGCGCACGTATTGGATCTCATCAAACGCATCAGCAACCGCGGCCTGCCCGTCATCCTGATCAGCCACGACATGCCGGCCATCTTCGAGGTTGCCGACCGCATCCACGTCCACCGGCTCGGTCGGCGGATCGGTGTCGTCGACCCCAAAGAGATCACCATGTCCGACGCCGTCGCCTTCATCACCGGCGCTCTGGAGATCCCGCGCGACGGCAAGCCCGCTGAGCACTACGACGAACACGAACACCGACTGACCGACTAGTGAGCGGCTGGAAGGCCGGTGACGGTAGCCGACAGGCCCGGCCTTCCAGCTGACTCGGGGTGGCCGATGCTGCGGCTGTTGAGGGAGCAATACGAATCGGCCCGGACCAGCCTGGGACCCGACATCTTCGAATACTTCGCCTCGGGATCGGGCGATCAAATCACGACCCGGGAAGCGGAGACCGCCTGGGGCCGTTGGCGCCTGAGGCCCCGTGTCCTTCGCGACGTCAGCACCGTGGACGTGGGCATCGGAGTCGTCGGTACGCCGGCCGCGACGCCATTTCTGGTCGCCCCCACGGCCTTTCATGCCCTCGCGCACCCAGCCGGGGAATGCGCGACCGTCGCCGGCGCCGGCGAGGCGGGGGCCCTCACGGTCATCTCCACGCGAGCGTCCCGCACCATCGAGGAGATCGCCGCCGCGGCCACCGGCCCCTGGTGGTTTCAGGCGTACGAAATGCGCGATCGTGGGCTGACCGACGCGCTGGTCAAGCGGGCCTCAGCGGCCGGCGCGAGCGCTATTGTGCTCACCGTCGATACCCCCTATGTGGGTCGCAAGGACCTTGCCAGCAGCCGACCCAACCAAATCACCGACGACCATTTTCTGGTCAACCTGCGGCCCCACCTGCAGCCCGGCGCTGAGCGGCGTGACGCCGGTGAGCAGAATCCCGCCACCACCAGCGAAGCCATTGCCCGCCTCCACGACGTCAGCGGCCTGCCCGTGCTGGCCAAGGGTGTTCTGCGTGCCGACGAAGCCCTTCGCTGTCTCGACGCCGGTGCCGCTGGCATCGTCGTTTCCAACCATGGCGGCCGCCAACTCGATCGGTCGATTGCCAGCGCCGTCGTGTTGGAAGAAGTCGTGGATGCCGTCGAGGGCCGAGCGCCCGTGTTGGTCGATGGTGGCATCCGCAGCGGTGCGGACGCTCTGACCGCGCTGATTCTGGGGGCCAGCGCGGTGCTGGTCGGCAGGCCCGTCCTCTGGGCGTTGGCCACCGGCGGTGCCACCGGCGTGACCGCTGTACTGCGGGCACTGACCGAAGATCTCCGCCACATCATGGCTTTGGCCGGCGCGGTGTCTGTCGCTGATCTGGGACGCGACCTGTTGTACCCGCTGCACTGATGGGCGGGCGGCCGCCGAACCGGCCATGGATCGGCAGCGATCACACCGGTAGGCGTCGTGTTCTGGCTCTGGGCCGACGGGTGGGACTTTCCCACTTCCGGTTCTCCAGGTCGATGGTCTGAACCAGCCAGAAGACGGCGAAAAAGAACACTTCCCAGGTCTCCACAGCGAGAAACGCCTGGTGCCAAGCCGAGGCCAGGGCGAGCGCGCCGAAGACGATGCCACCGACGAGCATGGCGCCGGCCAGGAACCAGTACACCGCGGCGTAGAACTTGCTCGCGCCGCCGTTCCGCCAGGCATAGATGACCGCGACGATGCTGATGCACAGAAAGAGCCCGCCGGCCGCGAAATAGTGGGCGAAGTGGACGAATGCGGCGCTGTCAATTCCGAGATACCAGATGGCGAAGAAGGCGTACACGGCGGCACCCACCAGCCAGCCGGCCAACAGGTTCCGCTGGTTGGCGCGTTTGACGGTGACGATCCGGACCAGCAGGACGACGAAGGCGACCAGCCCCACCCAGAGAATGGCAGTGACGCCGGTGGAGACGTTTCGGGCGATCGTCGCCGGATCGACGACGGGTCCAGGGCATCGTTGTTGTTGCCCGACGGCCAGCATGGTGGCTTTGCTGTTCGCCGGAGCGGGGACGAAGGCCACGACCAGAGCGAGCATGCCGGCGACATCGAGGAGCACGTTCTCGCGGACAGTGCTGCCCTGCACGGCAATCAGGCAGGTGCCGATCGCCACGATCGCGCCCACGAACACCGAGCCCGCGGAGGTGTAGTAGTACGCGCTGATCGAGTTCTGCAGGCAGTGACTGCTCAGGCTTTCCTTGAGAACAGCCACGCCCAGCAGAACGACCAGGCCGAACACGGCCAGCCGCAGGTATTCCCAACTTCGCAGGGTCAGCGTCGCCTGATCGAGCGGCGGTGTCGTGACGTCCCTTTTCATGGTGCGTCGTGCGGCCTTTCACGGATCGGAACGGAAGGCCCGGGCTGGTGGGGCGGGGGCGTTGCCGCCCGATCAGCGCCCCCTCCGTCTGGGGGCCGGGCGTGGATCAGTCCCGGCCGCGCATGGTGGCGATATCGACTTCGTTGCCCTCCGGGTCGGCCAAGGTCCACCAGTGGGGGCGTTCTCGTCGTTCACGATCCGACCGCCAGCCGCCAGCGCGGCCGCGATGCGCGTCTCCGCCTGATCGTCGGGAACCGACACGTCGACGTGGATACGGTTGCGCTGCGGCCGCGGCGCGTCCAGCTGCTGCACCCAGAGCGACGGTCCACGGCCGGACGAATCGACCAAGTGGTCGCCGTCCCGCAGGTCGTAGCCCAACACGGCCTGCCAGAACGCAGCGACCGCGGCCACATCGAGCGCGTCGACGGCGATCTGGACCACGCGGAGCTCGTTCGGATCGGCCCGGATACCCAGGCCGGCTGCGGTGGACGAGATCTGCCGGGCGAGGGCGACGTCCCGATGGCTGAGGCCACCGACATCGTGGCTGGTCAGCCGGATGTCGACGGTGCCGTAACGCAGGTCGACGTCGGGATGGTGGTCCATCGCGTCGGCCCGGGCACCAACCGCGTCCACCAGTTCCAGGCCTTTGGCGAACGATCCGGTACGGAAGCGGGTCCGCGCTCCGCCGAAAAGCACCCGCCAGTCATCGATCCCGTCGGCGCGGGCGAATTCGGCAGCAGAAAGGCGATCGCTCATCGGGTTGACGCTAGTCGCAGCCCCGCCGGCCGTAATCGGCGGTCGAGAAACGGGACTTCGAACCGACCGGACCGCCTTGGCCCACGGACGGAAAGCCTGAAGGGCGGGCCCGGCCGTCGGCCAGGACCCGCCCTTCGGGGTGGAAAGAGTTACTTGGTCAGGTCGGCGGTGGCGGCAGACACCGGGGTGTCGGCGGGAACCGCGGCCGAACTGGTCAACCGGTCACCGGTCGTCGGGTCGAACAGGTGCACGTGCTGGTTGTCGATCACGTTGGCCCGGATGGTGGCGCCAGGCGACGGATGCACCCGGGCGTCGGCCCGGATGACCACGCGCTTGCCGTCCGGACCGTGCCCATGGATGAAGGAGTCGGCGCCCAGCTCTTCGACCAGGTCGACCTGCACCGGGATGCCGTTGCTGGTGATGACCAGGTTCTCGGGACGCACCCCAAAGGTCACCTCCGACAGGCCCTTCGAGGAGGCCTCGGAAAGCATTTCGCGGGGGAGCGGCACGACTGAGTCACCCAGTTTGGCGCCGTCGGCAGTGAGCGGCGCGGTCAGGAAGTTCATCGACGGCGAACCCATGAATCCGGCGACAAAGACGTTGACCGGACGGTCGTACAGGTTGCGTGGGGTGTCGACCTGCTGCAGGAACCCGCCCGCCTGCAGGACCGCGACCCGGTGACCCATGGTCATGGCTTCGACCTGATCGTGGGTGACATAGACGGTGGTGGTTCCCAGCCGGGCCTGCAGCTCGGCGATGTTGGCCCGGGTCTCCACCCGGAGCTTGGCGTCCAGGTTGGACAGCGGCTCGTCCATGAGGAACACGGAAGGCTCGCGCACGATGGCGCGGCCCATGGCCACGCGCTGGCGCTGACCGCCGGACAAGGCCTTCGGCTTGCGCTCCAGGTACTTCTCCAGGTCCAACAGGCCGGCGGCCTCCTTGACCTTCTTGGCGATCTCGGGCTTCGGTACGCCGCGCAGCTTCAGCGCGAAGCCCATGTTCTCCGCCACCGTCATGTGCGGGTACAGGGCGTAGCTCTGGAACACCATGGCGATGTCGCGGTTCTTCGGCGGCACGTTGGTGACATCCCGGCCGCCGATGAGGACGCGGCCCTCATTGATGTCCTCGAGGCCGGCCAGCATCCGCAGCGCGGTGGACTTGCCGGAACCCGACGGACCGACGAGGACCAGGAATTCGCCGTCGGCGATGTCCAGATTGAGGTCGTTGACCGCCCGTACCGGGGGGTTGCCTGGGTAGATGCGCGATGCGTGGTCGTAGATGACCTGAGCCATGTGGAGTACGTCCTTCCGATCGGCCGCCGGAGCGCGGGTTCGCGGTGCGACTGCGGGCGAAACCGGGTGGCCTCGCCAGGTGACGAAACAAAGTGGAAACCCAAAACGAAAGTAATGGAACGACGGCCATATCGGAAGACTTCGCTGGAAAGCGCTTTCCGAGATTTCGCACCCGCAGGCGGCCCCGCGGCCCCATTACCGTGGGGTCATGGAGCAGGATGCCGTCGATTTCGCGACCGGACCGTCGCGCAACGGCCGGGTCCGCCCGCCCGCGACACTGGCGTCCCTGGCCGCCGAACTCGGTGTGTCCCGCACGACCGTTTCCAATGCCTACAACCGGCCCGATCAACTGTCGCCGCACCTGCGCGCCCGCGTCATGGATGCGGCGGCGCGGCTGGGCTACGCCGGCCCGGATCCGGTCGCGCGCTCGCTGCGCACCCGCAAGGCGGGCGCCATCGGCCTGCTCATGACCGAGCAACTCGCGTATGCCTTTCGGGACCCTGGGGCGGTCGCCTTCTTGGAGGGCCTTTCCCTGCAGTGCGACAAAGCCAGGGTGGGGTTGCTGATGGTGCCGGCTCGTCCGGATTCCGACGATGTGGCCGCCGTGAGCGCCGCGTCGGTCGACGGTTTCGTCCTGTATTCGATGCCCGAGAACGACCCACATCTGGTGGCCGCACTGGCGCGGCCGGTGCCGTCAGTCATCTGCGACCAGCCGGCCGCGCCGGGTACCGACCTGGTGGGCATCGACGACCGAGGGGCCGCCCGCGAAGTGGCCGAGCACCTCATCGCTCTGGGGCACCGGCGGGTCGGCGTCATCTGCATGCGCCTGGGCCGAGCACCCCATGACGGCCTTGTCGACATCTCTCGTCAGGAGACCGCCCAGTACCACGTGCAGCGGAATCGATTAGCCGGCTTGCGCGACGCCTTCACCGCTGCCGGAGTGGCTTGGGATCGGGTTCCGGTGGTCGAGCAGTTCGACCACTCCCTGGCCGCCGGCGCACGGGCGGCCGCCGCGGTCCTGGCCACCGACCCCGGCATCACGGCGCTGGTCGCCACGTCCGACGTGCTGGCTCTGGGTGCTATTCAAGAGGTCCAGCGCCGTCGCCAGCGGGTTCCTGAGGACGTGTCGGTGGCCGGTTTCGACGGGATCAAAGAGGCCCTGGACGTCGGGCTGACGACCATTGAACAGCCGGTCGAGGACAAAGGCCGGTATGCGGGGCGGCTGCTGCTGGATCCGGCCCGCAGCGTCCGCGGGCGTCGGGTGGTCCTGCCGACGACGTTCCGGCCCGGCCGCACCACTGCCGCGCCGCGCGTCTGATCCGCTGATACCGGGCGAACCGCCCGTCTGATTCGCCGACGCCCGCGAATCCGCCGCGGCGGCGGTCGCATTTGTCTTCAGCGGGCGGACTTCATCTCCCGGGCCGCCAGCAGCGTGGCCAGCACGTCGACGACATGTGACGGATCCGGTATCCGATGGCGGGCCACGGTATCGCCGCGGCCGACTTTGATGCCGACGTCCGACTCGCCGAGCAGCGCGAACACATTCTCGTCCGTGATGTCGTCGCCCAAGAAGACTTGAGCCGTCGCGCCCGCCTGGTGCGCAATGCGCTCGAAAGCGGTGCCCTTGTTCGCTGCGATCACCGACAATTCGAGCACCTTGCGGCCGCGCAGCACATGCACTCCGGACCAGGTGGCCAGGTCGTTCTCGATGGCCGAGGTGACGGCTGCGGCCGACGACTCGTCGGCGCCACGCAGATGAACGGCCACACCGGCCGGTTTGCTCTCCAGCCGCACGTCGGGATGATCGGTGATCAGGGATTGCAGCGCCTGTCGGAGCCGCGCCAACCGTCCGGACTCTTCCGCCGTCAGGCCCTGGGCGCCGGATCCGGCCGGCGAACTTCCGAACTCCGGATCGACCTCCGCGCCGTGGCTGCCGATGAGAATGAGATCGCCGGTGTTCCCGAGCAGGTCATGCAGGTCCGAGCGAGCCCGCCCGGACACCACGGCCACCCGGGTATTGGGCAGCGCGGCCAGCGCATGCAGCGTCCGCAGCGCTGCCGGGACCGCCCGGGCGGTGGCCGGATCGTCCACGATGGGCGCCAGGGTGCCGTCGAAATCGCTGCCGACCAAGAGGGTCTCCGTTTTGGCGGCCGGAAGAATGGCCTCGAGGAGCTCATGCGTCATCCGCCCGGAGGCGGCGACCGCCGCCGGCTCTTCCAAGGCGTTCAAGAAGGCGGCAGCCCACCGGTCGACGTCATGGGTGAGGACTTGCCGTCGCAGCGCCCGCATCCGCCGCCGGGATTCCGCCTCCGGCATGGTCAGCGCCGTCCGCAGCGCATCTTTCACGCCGTCGGTGTCGTACGGGTTGACCAGCAGGGCGGATCGCAGTTCCTGCGCCGCGCCGGTGAATTCCGAGAGCAGCAGCGTGCCGTTTCCGTCGACCCGGCAGGCCACGTACTCCTTGGCCACCAAGTTCATGCCGTCCCGCAGCGGCGTCACGGTCATGACGTCGGCGGCCCGGTAGAAGGCCGCCAATTCCTCCCGAGGGAGCGAATGATGCAGATAATGCACGGCCGGTCGGCCGATACGGCCGAAATCCCCGTTGAGCGCGCCCACCTGGCGTTCGATGCTCTCCCGCATATCGATATACGACTGCAGGCGCTCCCGGCTGGGCGTGGCCACCTGGATCATCACCGCGTCGGCCGCGGCCGGATCTCCCTCGCTGAGCAATTCCCGGAATGCCTGCAGCCGGATGTCGATGCCCTTGGTGTAATCCAGCCGGTCGACCCCCAGAATGATTTTCTTGGGGTGACCCAGATCGACCCGGAGCTGATCCGCGTCCTGGCGAACCTTGCTGGAAGCCGCCAGCTCCGACTGGGACTTCGAATCGATGGAGATGGGGAAGGCATCGGCGACGACCCGGCGGCCCTCGAAGTCGATGATTTTGCCGGAGACCTTGACGTTCAACAGTCGCCGGGCCAGGCGCAGGAAATTGCGGCTGCCCCCGGGCAGCTGGAAACCGATCAAATCGGCTCCCAGCAGGCCGCGCAGGATTTGGACGCGCCACGGCAGTCGGTCGAACAACTCGATGGGCGGGAACGGGATGTGCAGGAAGAAGCCGATGCGGACATCCGGACGCAATTCGCGCAGCATTTCCGGCACCAGTTGCAACTGGTAATCGTGGATCCAGACCACCGCTGACGGCCCGGCGACCTCCGCCGCGCGCACGGCGAAGCGCCGATTGACCTTCCGGTACGCGTCCCACCAATCCCGGTGATACTCCGACGACACCACCGCGTCGTGGTAGAGCGGCCACAGCGTGGCGTTCGAGAAGCCCTCGTAGTACTGATCCACCTCGTCGGCGGATAGCTTCACCGGATACAACGTCAGACCGTCGGTCTCTGTCGGCTCGATGTTGACGTCGGCCGTGCCGGGCCAGCCGATCCAAGCCCCGTGCCGGCGCGACAGGATCGGTTCCAGGGCGGTGACCAGCCCACCCGGCGATTGCCGGGCCTTGGTGGTCCCGTCGGGTTGCTCCTCCAGGTCGAAAGGCAGCCGGTTGGCCACCACGACCATGGCCGCGCCCGCGTCCCGGTCATTTCTGGGTTCCGCCACAGCATTCACCTTAGGAAGGTCGGCTCCCGGGGGGCGTTGTCAAACGTGACGGACGCGTTCTGCTGCCCGAGCGGTGTCCGGGCGGCCGGCCGGGGGAGGTGGCCGAGTGCCTCGGGCCGGCCAAATCAGTGGCCGAACGGGTCCGGATCCCGGCCCGGCATCCAGGAGTTGCCCGCAGCCGTCCAGCCGTGGGCGCGGACCGCTTTCTTGGCGGCCCGGGCGTTCCGGCCGATCAGCCGGTCGAGGTACAGGTGCCCGTCGAGATGATCAGTCTCGTGCTGCAAGCAGCGGGCCAGAAAGCCGGTGCCCTCCACGACCATCGGCTCGCCCGTCACGTCGACGCCGGTCACCTTGGCCCAGTCCGCACGGCCGGTCGGGAAATTCTCCCCGGGCACGGACAGGCAGCCTTCGAGATCGTCATCCGGATCGGGCATCGTCTCCGGCACCGCGGTCGTCTCGATCGTCGGATTCACCACATGCCCCCGATGGCGCGCGCCCTGGTCGTCGGGGCAGTCGTAGACGAACACCCGGCGCGGATCACCCACCTGGTTCGCGGCCAGCCCGGCTCCGTTGGCCGCCGTGTTGGTCTCGAACAGCGTTTGCACGAAGTCGGCCAGCTCCTCGTCGAAGACGGTGACCGGAACCGTCGGTTGATGCAGGACGGGGTCGCCGCAGATGACGATGGGCAGGATTGTCACGGCGTCGATCGTAGGGGTGAGTGATCGTCGGAACGCGCCGATTGGCCGTCGACAGAACGGCGGTGGCCGACGGAACGGACGGTGGGCGAAGCACGAGCCGCGATAGGTGTGGCACGGCTCGCACCGCCGACGGCTCGAGAACGGCCGGTAACGCCCTTCCCCGGGCCATCAACCGTAGGGTAGGTTGCCCTAAGGAAGGTCAGCCTTACCATGGCGACCTGGGAACGCCGCCACCCGAGCGCGAGGTGGAGCCGAGGGATTCCGGAGGGACGCGATGCTGGCCACGTTCGTCATCGGCCTGCGTGAGGGCCTCGAGGCGGCGTTGATCGTCGGCATCATCGCCGCGTTCCTGCGGCAGAGCGGACGCGCCGACGCTGTCCGGCGCATGTGGCTCGGAGTGGGCGTGGCCGTGGTGCTGTGCCTGGTGGTCGGTGTCGGGCTGCAGGTGGTCAACTCCACGCTGCCCCAGCGGCAGCAGGAAATGCTGGAGTGCGTCGTGGCCGCCGTCGCCGTCGTCATGGTCAGTTACATGGTGCTGTGGATGCGTCGCCATTCCCGCAACCTCAAGGGTCAACTGCAGGCGGCCGCCGGTGGTGCGCTGGCCAGCGGAAGCGCCACGGCCTTGGTGATCATGGCCTTCCTGGCAGTGTTCCGGGAGGGCTTCGAAACGGCCGTCTTCCTGGTGGCCGCTTTCCAGTCGACGGTGTCGCCGGTCGCGGCCGCCTCCGGCGCCCTGCTGGGGATCGCCGTGGCCCTGGTCCTGGGGTTCCTGATCTACCACGGCGGGCTGAAGCTCAATCTGTCCAAATTCTTCCGGTTCACCGGTGTGGTGTTGGTGCTGGTCGCCGCCGGCCTGGTGATGAGCACCTTCCGGGCTGCCTACGAGGCCGGCTGGGTCACCGGCGGGCAGCAGACGGTGCTGCACCTGAATTGGCTGGCCACACCGGGCACCGTCCAAGAATCCCTGCTGACCGGAATGCTTGGCATCCGGGCCACCGTGCCGGTCATCGAATTGGTCGGCTGGCTTCTGTACGCCGTTCCGATGTTGGCGGTGGTGTGGTGGCCTCCGGCCAAGCTGCCCTCGGCTCGTACTCGGGCCATGGCCCTGTTCGGTGTGGCCGCGGCCGCGACAGTCGCCGCCGTGGTGCTGCTCGTGGCTGCTCCGGCGAAGCCCGGCGCGGTGACATCAGCGCAACTGGCGGTGACAGGGTCCGTGGTGTCCGGGACCGATCCAGCCACCGGCGCGTCGCTGATCGGGCAGCCGCTGACCGGCTCGGGCACCGTGACCCTGACGGGCGGCCGGGCCGACCTCCATCTGACCGTCGGCGACCTCACCGTCAGGGGATCCGGTCCGGTCGAGCTGAGTGGGCACTCGGCGGCCGGATCGATCTACACCGGCACGCCGATCAGCTCCCGCGTCGACGCGGCCGCAGCGGGTCTGCCCAGTTCGCTGTCCGAGGCGCAGGTCGCGGCGCTCAATGACGGCCGGCTCCCGGTCGGAGTAGGTACTCCCGGCCGGGGGAGTTTGGCGGCCGCCTACACCGATACCTGGACTCCCACGCTGACCGTTGATCCGTCCACCGGCTCGGTACTGACCGCATCGCTGTCACTGTCGCGGACCGCGATGTTGACGACGGCCGCCGGAAACACCCTCTCTGCCGGCCGAATTCTGCAGGCGGTGGTGGCGCCCACCCCGGCCTCCGCCGCGAGCGCGACCGCGGCCGCGCATGCCCGCGCCGCCCAGGCCCAGGACGCCCAGTTGCTGGGCTCAGTGTTGCCGTCCATGTTCGGGATCTTCGCCCTGATCCTCGGCGGGTTCGCCGTCGCGACCCTGCGGCAGACGACCGCCGGTCGCCGTGCCGTTGTGGCCAGCGCATCAGCGTCCGCTCCGGTCCTGGTCGGCAGCGGAGCGCAGCCCCGGAGCTAGCCGGCCGTCTTCTCCGCACCACCGCACCCACCGGTCGGCAGCTCTCGCTGCCCGAAGCCGGTTCCGAACAAGGAGAGCCACCACGTGAGGTTCATGCTGTCCCGGCGGATCGCCGCCGGTACCGCCGTTGCGGCGGCGGCTGCTGCGCTGCTGCTCTCGGCTTGCGGGAGCTCCACCTCGTCCGGGCCGACCTCGACCGGTTCGGCGAGCGACGCCGCCCTGGCTGCCTCGGCGAGCGGCTCGGGCAGCACGGGATCGCCGGCCGGCGGGTCATCCGGCGCTTCCGGGTCCGGCTCGGCCGTGACCGTCACCATCACCGATGCCAACGGCTGCCAGCTCGATCCCGAGACCGTATCCGCCGGGCAGGTCACCTTCACGCTCAAGAACGTCGACGCCACCGGCATCACCGAAGCCGAGTTGCTGTCCGATGAGCGGATCATCGGCGAACGCGAGAATCTGACGCCCGGCTTTTCCACGTCGTTCACCGTCCGGATCGACGGCGGTTCGTACCAGTTCTACTGCCCGGGCGCCCGGACGGAGAAGACTCCGTTCACGGTGACCGGCAAGGCGGCATTGCCGACCGGCAACACCGCGGACCTGCTCCACCAGGCCGCCGTGGAATATGCCGGATACGTCGACGACCAGGTCAACTTCCTGTTGCCGGCCGTCCAGCAGCTCGACAAGGACATCGACGCCGGCAACCTGGCGGCCGCCAAGCTCGACTACGCGAAGGCGCGTCCGTTCTACGAGCGCATAGAGCCGGTGGCCGAGTCCTTTCCCGATCTGGATGCGGCCATCGACCTGCGCATCGGAGACGTGCAGTCCGGCCAGAAATGGACCGGTTTCCATCCCATCGAGCAAGGCCTGTTCGCCAAGAACTCGCTGACCGGCCTGGCCCCCCTGGCCGACCAGTTGGTCACGAACGTGCGCAGCTTGCAGACGCAGACCAACGCGTTGTCCAAGGACACCGTTGCGAAGAACGGCAGGGGATACCAGCCGTTCGAGATCGCCAACGGTTCCTCAGGTCTGCTGGACGAAGTGCTCAAGTCCAAGATCACCGGCGAGGAGGAGACGTACTCGAAGCTGGACCTGTTGGACTTCGCCGCCAACGTCGAGGGTTCCGACCAGGCCTTTCTCATGCTGGTGCCGGCGCTGAACGTGATCGATGCGTCCATCGTTCCCACCATCACGACGCAGTTCAACGCCTTGCAGAAGTCATTGGAGACCTACAAGGACGCCAAGGCCCTGGGCGGTTGGACTCCGTACGACAAACTCACCGACGCGGACAAGAAGAAGCTGACCGACGCATTACTGGCCGTGCAGGAGCCGCTGGCCAACGTGTCGTCGAAGATCACGCAGTAGATACCGAACAGGAGTTGTTGTTCCTCGGATGACCGCAGCACCCGGACCCAGCCGTCGCCGCTTCCTGTCGGGGGCGGCTCTCGGCGCCGCGGGGCTGGCCGTCGGGGCCGGCGGCGGGTACGGGGTGCGCGCGGCGACCGAATCGGCGCCGGCTCCCGCGGTCAACGGTGCCGCTGCCACTGTCCCCTTCTACGGCGTCCGGCAGGCCGGCATCACCACCGCTCAGCAGGACCGCCTGATGTTCGCCACTCTCGATGTGACCAGCACCGACGTCGCGGACCTGCAGCACCTGTTGGGTCGGTGGGCGGCCATGGCCGCGCGGTTCACGACCGGCCGGCCGGTCAGCTCGGCTCCCGACCAGCTCGCTGCTCCGCCGAACGACACGGGGGAGGCCCTGGATCTCGGCCCGTATGCGCTGACCGTAACCGTCGGCTTCGGCGCCTCGCTGTTCGACGGCCGGTTCGGGTTGACCGACAAGCTGCCGGCGGCTCTGCAACCGCTGGGCCAGGTGGCCGGCGACTCGGGCATGCAGGACGCCCTGTACGGCGGCGACCTGTGCATCCAGGCCTGCGCCAACGACCCGCAGGTGGTGTTCCACGCTATTCGCAACATGATCCGAGCCGCCCGGGGAACGGCGGTGCTGCGTTGGTCGCAACTCGGCTTCGGCCGGGCCTCCGCGACAGGTGCCGGCCAGTCGACGCCCCGCAACCTGATGGGCTTCAAGGACGGCACCAACAACATCAAGGCCGACGACACCGCCGCCGTCGACGACTACGTATGGGTGGGCGACGAGACCGATCAGCCGTGGATGAAGAACGGCTCCTACCTGGTCGCGCGCAAGATCCGGATGGAAATCGAGTCCTGGGACACCGACATCCTGTCGGACCAGGAGAAGATCTTCGGCCGGGAGAAGGCTTCCGGGGCCCCGCTCTCCGGCGGCACCGAGTTCACCGCTCTTGATTTCGGCAAGAAGGATGCGGCCGGCAACGCGGTCATCGACATGCGGTCGCACGTCCGGTTGGCGTCGCCGGAGGCCAACAGCGGTGTCCGCATCCTGCGGCGCGGCTACAACTACACGGACGGCCTGGATCCGGCGACCGGCAAGCTCGCCGCGGGGCTGTTCTTCGTGGCCTACCAGAAGAACCCGCACACCCAGTTCAAGGTGCTGCAGAACCGGCTGGGCGCGGGCGACTTGCTGAACGAATACATCACCCATATCGGTGGTGGCGTCTGGGCCTGCCCCGGAGGTATTTCCGGGCCCGGAGACTGGTTCGGGAAAGCCCTTTTCGGCTGAACCGCCTGGCAGGCCGCCGGCGCCCAGCGTGATGGACCGGCTCTGATTGTCGCGGCGTGGTTTCCCGCCGGTCGGTGACTGGCCACAGGTTCGGCGCGCCCGAACGGAAAAGGACGCCAGTCGGGCCCTCGTCCGGTCGGAACCGTAGGCTGTTGCCCCACCTGATCGCTTGCGCCCACCCGTGTAGTCAGTACGCGATCGAGTGGTCACGGCCGGTCACACAGTGCTGAACAACTACTCGCAGATGGACGGCGGACTGGACCAAAGGTGTGGTTCAATGGGCAGACGCCCCTCGCTGACCACGTTCCGTGGTGAGAGCGGAGCGACAAGCCAGTCCGAGCAACCATCTTGATCAAGACGGGAATCCCATGACGAACGCCGTCGACTCGTGGTCGAAGGAAATGTTCGCCCAAGCGGTGTGCAAACTGCTTCGTGAGTCGCGCCGTCGGCAGAAGTTGACGCAGGCGCAAGTGGCTTCCCGAACCGGGGGTCTGATTTCCAAGGCCGCCCTGGCCAACTACGAAACGGGCCACCGCTCGCTGCGCATCGATGTGCTGTGGGTGATCGCGCATGCGCTGGGCGAGAACATGAGCACGATCGTCGCGGCGGCCGAGCGCGGTCTGGCCAAGGGCCATGACACCGAGGCCGGCGTGCCGGTGACAATTGACCTGATCTCGTTGCGCGGCAGTCAAGACCCGCGGCTGGCGGCTGTCCGGCGATGGGTGGAACTGCAGAACCGTACTCACGGCGGCAGTCAGTCCGGTGTGATCGTGCTCGATCAGGGCGCTGTCGATGCTATGTCTTCGCTCATCGGGGTCAGCCCGTCTATCTGCCGCTCGGTGCTCTCCACGGTCAGCGGGTCGCGCCGTCTGCCGGAGCCGGAAGACCTGGACGACCTCGACGGCACCGACCTCGTCGACGAGGAAGACGACGAGACGGCCGAACCGCACGGGGTGCCTGCTCAACGCCGGAGCGAGCTCTCGCTGACCTGAAGCGCCGGGTGGTCGGAGCCGCATCGGTAAGCTGATCCGGCTCGTGAGGGCAGGCCACCGTGGCGCAATTGGTAGCGCACCCGACTTGTAATCGGGCGGTTAGGGGTTCAAGTCCCCTCGGTGGCTCAACCCTGGAGGTCCGTGCGGGTACCCGCCCCTTCCGCACATGAACCTCCAGCTTGATCCATGCCAACGAATTCGCGTGGGTAGCCGTCGTTGTCGTTTGCCAGGTCACCCACCGACGGAGTTCAGGGGGAAGAAGCAGCACACTCCGGCTGGTCCCTGATCGAAAAACGGCAATATCGGAAGCCGGCGCGGCGAACGGCCGTGATGCAAGTGGAGAGGTCCGGTGAGCAGGTTTGGCGAAGTTCAGGCGAGCGCCAAAGATATTCGTGGTCAATTATGAAAAGGAAAAGGAAGAGCGGCCCTATCGTTTCGCGCTCTGTCAGGCCTTCCCTGGTCGCCCCGTCAGTGCGGGAGGCGCAGTTGTCCCCAGGCGAACCGGCTCTCGGCGATCCAGTCCTGAAGCTCGCTGATCACCCGCTCGACCATCTCCTCGCGGATTTCGACGACTCCCGGCTGCACCAACGGCAGGTCGAACTGCTCGCCAGCTGATACGACCAGGTGCAGCCAAGCGATCACCGATCCATCGGGGGCCGCTCCTGGCGCCCGTCCGTCCACCGACAGGTGGGCGATTTCGTCGTTGGTGAGGAGAGCGCCCACCGCCTCTCGGACGGTGGACTTCAGGTCCGCTGTGGTCATGCCTCGTCCTCCCGCTGGCGAGTACTGGTAGGAGCTGGGCGCCCCGCCAGGAATTTCAGTGTGGTCGCCGCCGATCGTCAGAGTCGCGTTGCGCCGGGCGCGACGTGCGCGGGGACCGAAAGTGTCTTGAAACGTCGGGCTTCAAGCCCCTCGGGCACTCGCGTGGTTAGGGTGCGGTCATGGCCTCCCTCCGACCGCTGGCCCTGCGCATCGGCCGCATTCCGTGGCTGCCGCGCTACCTGCCGGTGATCGTGCGCGTCGACAGGGTGGTCGGTTGGCTCAGCTTGGGACGCCTTGGGCTGCTGACCATCGCCGGGCTCCCGAACATCGTTCTCACCGTGCCCGGGCGCAAGACCGGGCGACCGCTGTCCACGCCCTTGCTGTGTTGGGCTCGGCCGCCGCGCTTCCTGGTCGCGGGGTCCAATTTCGGGCAGGCCAAGGAGCCGCAGTGGGTCAAGAACCTGGCGGCCGCCGGACGTGGCCTGCTTCGCCACCGCGGCCGGAGTTCGATTTTCCGATCCCGCGAACTCCAGGGCAGCGAACGAGACCGGGCCTGGGCCGAACTGGTCGCGCTGTGGCCGAATTTCGAGCTCTACGAGCGCCGCACCGACCGCCGAATCCGGGTCTTCGAGCTGACGGCTCAGCCATCGCACCGCTCGGACAGCGCGTAACGCAGCAGGACCACGTCGCCGAGCTGTCTGGCCTCGAGCAACTCCGCCCGCCGCCCGGCGTGGAACGGAAAGTGCCCGTCACCCACGAAGCGCCGGGCCGCCGAGTTCCCGACGAAGAACGGCGCCACCACCAGATGCAACTCGTCGACCAGATCAGCGGTCAGGAACTGCGTGTGCAGGATTCCGCCGCCCTCCACCATCAGCCGACTCACCCCGCGAGCGTGCAGATCCCGGCTCAGCCAACGCATATCGACGCAGTCACCGCCGTCGATCAGGGTGGCCCGGTCGGTCAGCCGCTCGCGCAGCTGCCGGATCGCCGCCGAGCCGCCGTAGACCAAGCGCTGACCCGATCCGACGGAGAAGAACGCGGCGTCGGGATCCAGACGGCCACTGCCGGTGACCGTCGCCTTCAGCGGTGACTCCGGTCGACCGGCCGCGATCCGCTCCTGCCGCCGCAACTCCGACCTGATCACCAGCCGCGGATTGTCCTTCCGAACCGTCTCGGCGCCGACCAGGATCGCGTCGCAGGCCGCGCGGACGGCGTCGACGCGATCGAAATCGGCGTCGTTGGACAGCATCAAGCGCCGTTCCCCGGTTCCGGCCAGGTAGCCGTCCAGCGACATGCTGCAGGACAGCACCGTGTAGGGCCGGTCAGCCATGGGTGACCAATTCCCCGACGGGACGCCGCCGGTCGATCAGTCCCGGGAACGCCAGGACGACCGCCCCCGGCGCCGTCGCCAGCAAAGCCAGCACACCGTAGGCAACTGACGTGGAAAGCCCTTGCGCCGAACCCAGAGCCGCGGCACCGAACACCCACGCGGCGACACCCTCCCGTGGACCCCAACCGCCGACCCCGAACGGAATGCCCATGGCGGCCAGGGTCAACATCCCCAACGGCAGCAGCACCGCCAGCGGCGCCGACACATCGACGGCTCGGGCCGCAACGACGAACACCGCCAGGTGAGAGCCGGCCATCACCGCCGAACTTGCCCCGATCGCCGGAGCGAACCGGCCCAGAACGCGGAGGTCACCCCAGACCCTGTCCACGAAACCGCTGCTGGGCCGGCGAGCCAGGCGAAGACGGCGGCACAGCCACCAGCCCAGCGTCGCGAGGACCAGAAGGCCCATCCCGAGAAAGAAGACGCCCACCCGTAGCGGTGACGGCAGCACCAGCAGCACCACCAGGGTCAACGCCAATTGCACCACCTGCCCAAGGGTGCGCTCCCACACCACGGCCCGCACGCCGTGCCGAACGCTGCCGTTCCGCTGGCCGGTCTCCACGGCGCGGTGCGCGTCGCCCAGCACGCCGCCGGGCAGCGTGGCGTTGAGCAGTTGGGAGCGGTAATAAGCGGCCACCGCCGGACCGAACGGGAGATCGTCGCCCAGGGCGCGGGCCACGGTCCGCCAGCGCCACGCGCAGGACAGGGTGGCCAGCAGACCGAGCAGGACAGCGGCCACCACCGATCCGGCCGTGACCGCCTGCAGACCGGCCACGAGCGGTCCGGCTCCCACCCGCCAGCCGACCAGCACCACGAGGAGCGCACCGGCCAGCGTCTTGATCAGCGCCCGCCGGCGCCGTCGCGTCATGCCGCCACCGCCGTCAGCACTGCGGCCACCTGTCGCGCTGTGACGGACCAGTCCGTCAGGGTGCCGCGGCGTTCGGCGGCGGCCCGGCGCAGCAGAGTGCGCAGATTCGGATCATCGAACCACCGCCGCAGTGCGCGCGTCAGGTCCCGGACATCGCCCGGCCGGGTCAGCAGTCCGGGTCGGCCGTGACTGGTGCGACCGAGTGCCTCCGGCGCGCCGCCGAGATCCGGCGCCACCACGGGGACGCCGTGGGCCAGAGCTTCGGTGATGACCATGCCGTAGGTCTCCGAGCGTGACGCCACCACCAGCAGATCGGCGGCGGTGTAGGCGGCGTCCAGGTCCGGTCCGGACAGCGGACCGGCCAGTGTCACTCGGCCCTCAAGCCTGGTCGCGGCGATCCGCCGGCGTAGCCGATTCGTGAAGGCCGGGTCTTGATCGACGGCGCCGACGAGATGGCAGCGCCATGGGACGGGAGCCAGTTCGTGCAAGGCCTCGACCAGGCGGTCCTGGCCCTTGTGCGGCGCCAGTACGCCGACGGACAACAGCCTGCCGCCGTCGTCCGACGGAGCCGCGGGCGCGCCCCGATCGACCCCCGGCAACGCCACGTGCAGGGCCGCGGCCTGAACTCCGAACCGCTCCCGGAGAAGCGAGCCGGCCGCTTGGCTCGGCGTGATCACCGCCGCCACTCCCCGCATGGCCACTCGCTCGTACTCCGCGCCGTCGGTGACCGGTGAATGCGACAACATCACCAGCCGCAGCCGAAAAGACTGCCGCAGAATCACTTCTGGAGCGGCAGATCCGATGAGTCCGTCCATCAGGACCACCGCGCCGTCCGGGAGGAGGCTGAGCAGTTCGGCCATGCGGGCCCGATCGGCGGCGGCGGGATGTGGCCAGCTTCCCGGGATCAGATGCTCCTGGGCCGTCCAGCCGTGCTCGGGCAGCGCAGCGGCGATGCGCTGGTCGAAGACGTTGCCGCCGCTGGGCCGGGCCGGATCGGCGACCCCGGCCGGCACCAGGAAGTGCACCGTGTTCACAGTTCACGCTCGTAACTGGCCCAGGCGACGTGCGACTCATGCAAGGTCACTTGAATCGCGGACAGCCGGCCGGCTCCCGGACCGAATTCGCCTGCCGCCACCAGATCGGCCAGCCGGTCGGCGATCACCTGAGCCAGCACTTCAGTGGTGGTGTTCCGGCCGGTCAACGTGGGCTCGTCGTCCAGGTTGCGATAGTCGAAGTCGGCCAGCACGCGGCGGAGCCCAGCCGTGGCCGCGCCGATGTCGACGACCACTCCGGAGGAGTCGAGTTCCCCGGCCCGGAACGTCGCGTCCACCACGAACGTTGCGCCGTGCAGTCGTTGGGCGGGGCCGAACATCTCACCGCGGAAACTGTGGGCGACCATGAAGGAGTCGCGGACCGTCACGGCGAACACGGTACTGACTCCTCCGGATAACAGATGATGTGGCACAGAGCGTTTCGCCGACCGGCGGTGATGTCGGCCAGCACCTGGGGTAGGTCGGCGTACGGGGAGTCGCCGGAGATCAGGCTGTCGAAGGCGTTGTCGCGCAACAGTTCCGCGGCCAACTGCCGTCGATCGGCGAACGAGTGGGATTCGCGGCGCGGTGGGGCGATCCGCCCCACTTGGCTGGCCCGCACCGTCAACCTGTTCGCGTGGAAGGCGCCACCCAGGCCGACCGTCACCGGATCGCTTCCGTACCAGGAGAGTTCGACCACCACTGCTTCGAAACCGGCGATGTCCAAAGCTCGGCCCAACCCGGCCCCGCTGCCGCTGGCGTGAAAGACGAGGTCCTGGTGGCCGGGAGCGTCCTCCGGCAGCCCAAAGTCGACTCCCAGCGCGGCCGCCACCGAGGCCCGGCCGGGGTCGACATCGATCAACGTCACACGCACGCCGGGATAACCGGCCGCCAGCCGGGCCACGCAACAACCCACCATGCCGGCGCCGATCACGGTGATGCGGTCGCCCAGCAACGGCGGCGCGTCCCACAGCGCGTTGACGGCCGTCTCCACGGTGCCGAGCAATACCCCACGTGCGGCCGGAACGTCTTCCGGCAGCACGGTGACCGCGGAAGCCGGTACCACATAACGGGTCTGGTGCGGGTAGAGACAGAAAACGAGGCGGCCCAGATAGCCGGCCGGTCCTTCTTCGACCACTCCGACATTCAGATAGCCGTACTTCACCGGACCGGGGAAGTCGCCCGCCTGGAAGGGCGCGCGCATCCGTTCGTATTCCGACGGCGGGACCCGCCCGGCGAAGACCAGCGACTCGGTGCCGCGGCTGATGCCGGTGCAGACCGTCCGCACGGTGACATCGGCCGGCCCGCGGTCCGGGAGTACTTCCTCCCGTAGCTCGCCGGCTCCGGGTTCGACGACCCAGAATGCGCTGGCCCTGACCGTCACCGAGGCGAGTCCCTTCTGCTTCTCCGCCGCCCGAACCGGATGTCGTTCGCCTTCGTACGGTACGGGCAGGGGCCGGGTGTTCTTTCCCTGTTTACGGAGGCGCGGTGCGGACGGTTCGATCAGGCGCTCTTCTCGGCGTTCTCGGCCAGGCGGTCGTCTTGATCAGCCTGGCGGTCGAGGGCTCCGTCACGGTGGCAGGTGTGGTCATCGGGGCCGTCTGCGGACTGACGAGTTCACTGGGCCTGGCCGCGGCCCTGTCGTGGGACGGTGCGGACGGTCCGCGGCCGGCCGACTGGGTCACCTTGACCCGGGCCGTTCTCGTGGGCGGGGTGGCGGCGCTGGTGGCGTCGTCGTTCGCCCATCCCATTCCGGTCGAAACCCTGGTGTCGTTGTGTGCCGCGGCGCTCGCCTTGGACGCGGTGGACGGGGCGGTCGCGCGACGGACCGGCACCGTCAGCGCCGTCGGGGCGCGGTTCGACATGGAAGTCGACGCCTTCCTGATCCTGGTCCTCTCGGTGTACGACGCCCACGTGGTGGGTGGCTTCGTGCTGCTGGCCGGGGCGGCCCGCTACCTGCTGGCCGGCGCCGGCTGGATCTGGCCGTGGATGCGGGCGGCCGCTCCGTTCCGGTACTGGAACAAGGTGGTCGCCGCGATCCAGGGCGTCGTGCTGGTGATCGCCGCGACTGATGTGCTGCCGCGGCCGGTGGCCACAGCGATGGTGGCCGCCGCGCTGCTGCTCCTCGCCGAGTCATTCGGCCGGCAGACCTGGTGGCTGCTCCGCCACCGACCGACCACCGGCACGGTCCGTCGCCCGGTCGTACGGCGCGTCGCCTCCGGGTTGATCACCGCCTGCGGGGCGGCGCTCGTCTGGTTCGCCCTGTTGCCTCCCCACCAACTCGACCAGCTGGGCCCCGCCGAGTGGCTCCGATTGCCGCTGGAGGGAATCGTGCTGGTCGCGCTGGTGCTGGCGTTACCCGTGCGCGCCACCCGGTGGGTGGCGTGGGCGACGGGCAGCATCCTGGCGTTGATCTTGTTGGTGGCGGTGCTCGACATCGGCTTCTTCCAGGCCTTGGACCGGCCGTTCGATCCGGTGTCCGACTGGAGCTACCTGGGGCCGGCGTTCGGCGTGCTGGCCGATTCGGTGGGCCGGCCCGCCGCGATCGTCACGGGCGTGGTGGCCGGCCTCGTGCTGCTCGGGCTACTGGTCTGTGTGCCGCTGTCCACCCGGCGGCTCTCCCGGCTGATCATCGGGCGGCGCGGAACGGCGGCCCGCTTCTTGGGCGTCTCTGTCGTGCTCTGGTTGGTGGCCGCGCATGATCGGCGCCTCAGTGGCGCCCGGTCGGCCGGTGGCGGCGGCCGAGTCCATAGGTCTGGCCAGCACGCAGGTCGGCGCCGTCCGCACCGGGCTGGCCGATCAGAAGACGTTCGCGGCCGAGATCACCCACGATCCGGCCAGCATCACGCCCGGAGCCGATCTGCTGACCGCCTTGCACGGCAAGGACGTGCTGTTCGTCTTCGTCGAGAGCTACGGACGGGTGGCGGTGCAGGATTCGACGTTCTCGGGAGGCGTCGACCAGGTGCTGCGGGCCGGGACCGCGTCGTTGGCGGCCAGCGGGTTCCAGGCCCGCAGCGGCTTCCTGACCTCGCCGACGTTCGGCGGCATCAGCTGGCTGGCCCACTCGACGTTGCAATCCGGCCTCTGGGTGGACAGCCAATTGCGGTACGACGAGTTGGTGGCCAGTCACCGCTTCACACTCAGCGACGCCTTCCAGCGGGCGGGCTGGCAGACGGTGAGCGACATTCCGTCCAACTTCCAGAACTGGCCCGAGGGTTCGTCGTTCTACCACTACGACACCCAGCTGGACGGCCGGAACGTCGGCTACCGCGGTCCCAGCTTCAGCTATGCCTCCATGCCCGACCAGTACACACTGGCCGAATTCCAGCGCCAAGTGCTCGCGCCGACGCCCCGCCCCCCGGTGATGGCCGAGATCGATCTGGTGTCCAGCCACACCCCGTGGGCACCCCTGCCCACCATGGTGGACTGGCAGACGATCGGCAACGGATCGGTCTTCGCGTCGCAGCCGGCCGCCGGGAACACCCCTACCCAGGTGTGGCAGTCGGCAACCGGCGTCCGGCAGGCGTACGGACAGTCGATCCAATACTCGTTGTCGACGCTGATTTCTTTCGTTCAGCGCTACGGAAACCCGAACCTGGTGATGGTCGTGCTGGGGGACCACCAACCGGCGGCGGTGGTGAGCGGTACCAATCCGGGCCACGACGTCCCCATCTCGGTGATCGCGCACGACCCGGCTGTGCTGGACAAGATCGCCGGCTGGAACTGGCAGCCTGGGCTGCTGCCCGGACCGGGCGCGCCGGTGTGGCCCATGGACGCCTTCCGCGACCGCTTCCTGGCCGCCTTCCGGTGATCTGGGGGGTGATGCGGCCGGCAGGGGGCGCCTGAGCTGGCCGCCGCGAAGCAGCGTCTGCGGGAGTGAACAGCCGGCCGCCCGAGCAGCGTCAGCGCGGCGGACTCGCGGTGTCGGTGCAGATTGCTGGCTGATATTTGCCATCAGCCTGCATCGACAATCCGACTATGTGCAGGAGCGGCTGCCCGATGCGCATGGAAACAGCGACTGTCGGTGCGCCGTCGTACATTCGTTCCATGAGCTCCCACGGAATCTCCACACCGGCCGCCGAGGCCGAACGCGGCATCTGGTTCGACGCTCGGCCCCCGGATCATTCGCTGATCTGCTGGGCGGGTGCCCTGGGTCGTGCGCACCACCTGCACCCGCTCCTCGATGCGCGGGAAATGCCGGCGCAGGCGATGAGGGTGCTGGCTAGGGAGCCCGCCCAGTGCAAGTGTCAGGCGCACAACAAAGGCCGACCCGGCCGGCGGACGTGAGTCACAACGCCCGGGTGTGTCCTTCCGGTGGAGTGGGCACACAATCGACGGCGCCGGGCCGGACGGTGCCAGCGCGTCCTGTGCGGCCCGGGCAGGCCCGGGTATGGCCCGGCGGCGGAAACAGCGACAGAAGGGATGCCGATGACTGAGGCGAACGAACAGGATCTGACCGAGCAGGAAATCGTCGACTCGCCCGAGGCGCCGGAAGCAGACGTGGCCGACCAGGCCCGGTCTGCGGGTCCGAGCGGCGACACAGTGCGGGTGTCGGGCGAGACGCCATTCGAGGCAGATCCGGCCGACGCGTGGGAGCAGAGCATCCCGGTCCCCGCCGGAGAAGAGGAGGACCGCCCGGTCTGAGCCCTCCGAATGGTGGCGGGCGCGGTGGAGATTGACTGGCTGCTCGCTGGCCTGCCGCTTGCCAGCCGACCGCCCACCCAGTGGGCGATCGGCTGTCCTTCGGTCAGACGCTCTCCGTCTGCCGCTCAGTGGACGCTCGCCGTCAGTCGCTCAATGGCCGGGCGAGCCGGGCCCCTCACCGTGGCCCGGCATGTCGGGCACCCGATCGTGCGGGGTAGAGCGGTCGGACCACCGAAGCACGGCACCGATGCCGTCGGTCAGGGGCAGCTCGTCCAAGTCCAGGAGTGTGACGTCGGCGTCGGCCGACAACGCGGCCCAGACGAACGCGGCGTCGGCTCGCACGGCGACCGGGTCTTGCACACCCATGTCGGTCAGTTGCGCGGAGCTGGCCGCGATCTGAACCGGATCTCCGCCGGCCCAGAGTGTCTTGGTCGAGCTCGGGTCGTCGTGCAGCAGCAGGGCTTCGACCTGCCCCCGCTGCAACGAGGTGACCACATCGTCCAGCCCCTGCACGGCGGCGGTCTGCCGGGACTCGGCGCTGGCGAACCGATCGATGGCTGCGTCGCGCCGAGCCTTCACCCAGGCCACCAACTCGGCGTCGATGGCCGCTGTCTCGGCAGACTCGGACGTCCCTGCCGCCCGGCCACCGGTGTCCAGCCGCTTGATCAACGACCGGACGGAGCCCTCCACGGCCTCGGTCAGCAGACCCGCGGCATGCTCGTCGCCGGCCACCAGCACCACCGCCGGGCGCACGCGGGCCACCACCCCGTCCACCACCTTGGCGACCTCGGCGGCGTTGCGTTCCCACGAGTCCTCGACCCGGGCCTGGACGTGCGGCTCGGCCGACGCCCGCGGCCCGCGCCGGGACGACCCGCCCACGTGGGCCTTGTGCAGGACGTCGTCGCCGCCCTCCACCGACTCCCGCTCCACGGCGCCGAGAGGACGGACGATCTCCAGGTCGGCGCCCGTCCGGTCCACCTCGACCAGTACGTACGGCGGCCGGTCGGACAGCGCTCGGACGAGCGGAAGCAGATGAGGTACCGGCCCGGTCACCACCTCGTCCCGCACCGGCCGAGCCGGAAACGCCTGGTCGACGAGTACTCCGTCCGCGTTCGCCACCAGCAACCGCCCAGCCGGGCCGCCGAATCCGGTCGGCGCGCCGGCGGCCGCGGCCACCGATTCGACCACCGCGGCGGGGAAGTCGGCCGGAATCCGGCCGGCCAGGGCGCGCCAGCGCAACTCGATCTCGTGCGCGGCACCGGGTTCGTCGCGGCTGACGTCGAGACTGACCGACAGGTAGGGGCCGGTAGAGCCGGACAGTTGGGTGAGCACCTCACCGAGGTTCAGAGCAGCCATGCTCAGTTCTTACCCCGCCAACGGCGGGCCAAGCGAGAGGGCCCCGGACCGGTGCCACGAAGTCACGGCGCCGGGGAGCGCGGCGACCGGCCGATGTCTACAGCGTCAGTGCGCGCCGGCGTGAGCCGCGTGCGAGCGCCGCAGACCGCGGAGCAGCATGGCCGCCTGCCGGGTGTCCAGGTTGGGCAGGTACGCCCGCCCGATGGCCAGCGAGATCGACGCCAGCTCGGCCATCCCGGTGTAGACGAGGTAGACCGGCTTGAACTCCGGCTGGAACTTGGCCTTGAACGCGAGCAGGGACTGGAACCCGTAGGTCGGTTCGAGCAGACCCGACATCATGTCCAGAGTGCGATCCAGCATGGTCCGCTTACCGGTGATCTGGGTGCGCCGGGCCAGCGGTGCCACCGACAGACTCAACCGCTGGTAGCCCTCGGCCTGGAACAGCAGGGCGCTCTCGGCGATCAAGTACTCCATCACCGGGCGGAAACCGTCCGGACGGCGGCGCATCAGATCCAGCGTCCAGCCGATGACCGCGCCGTTCTCGTACACCGGCAGCCAGGTGGTCACTCCCTGGACCGCGCCGTCGGCGTCCAGCGCCACGTGGGTGCGGATCTCCGGATCGAGGGCGTGCTGGACGGTGCCGAGCGTGAAGCCCATCTCCGGGAGCGCCTTCTGCGAGACCCATTCCCGCGAGATGCCCTCGATCCGCTCACCCAGCTCGGCCGGGAAGTCGGAGAGCCGGCCGGTGACCATGCGGATGCCTTCCCGACCGGCGCGGTTGCGGGCGGTCCGGATGTCCTGCCACTGCTTGCCGGTGAAGGTCAGATTGCCCAGGTTCATCACGGTGTCCTCGCCGATCTGCGTGGCCTTCCACGGCACCCAGGATTCGGGCGCCCCGGCGGGTCGTTCGCAGGCCGACCTGCACCAAAGCGGGGGTGGCGGCGAACCAGCAGGGGGTCCAGCCGGCGTACGCACAGAATCGCTTGAACTCGGCGACCGCCTTGCCGAAGCCCTCCTCCGGTCCGACCGGATCGCCGATGGCGATGGCGACGGTGCCCACCACGCAGTAGCTGATGGCCATCTCGCCGTCCCGGGTGGTCCAGGAGGTGAAGGCCGGCCAGGTACGCATCCAACCCAGCGAACCGCCGCCGTACGTGCGGAGCAGCTTGCGCAGCGACTCCCGCGGGGAGCGGTCCGGGCCGCGGTCCGCGTAGATCCACGGGATCAGCAGGCCGATCAGGGTCAGCGCCCAGGCCACCGGCAGGAAGCCGAACAGCAGATGGAAGACGCCCCCGTGGGCGCGCAGTGGACCGGGGTTGAAGGTGAATTCCGACATGGTCTGCCGGAGCGTGTCGATCAGGCCCGGCTTGGGGTCCAGTTGGCCGCGCACGGCCCAGATCAGGCCGGTCCAAGCCGCGCCGAAGGCGACCACGGCGATGCCCACCCGCACCATGACCTTGCGGGCGAACCCGTCGGGGGTGCGCCACCGAAAGGCATTCCGGAAGAAGAGCAGGGCAGCCAGCACCAGCGCGGTGGAGGCGACATCGGCGACCTGGATCGATCCGCGGGTATTCGCCACGGCGTTGATGAAGCTGATCGCGGTTCCGATCGTCGCCAGCCACCAGGCCGCCGCGCGTCCGCGTCGCAGGCCGTCGGCCACGAGCAGGAAGACCACGAACTCGCCGAGCTGCAGAGCGAAGCCGCGCATCGGGTCGTGGGTCGGGTGCCCCGGGCCGAACATGCCGCCCATGCCTGGGTACATCGTCTCGACCAAGCCGGCGGCGCCCATGCAAGCCACCAGCACGGCCACGCCGAAACGGATACGGATGGCGGTCAGCTCCAGCTTCGGGTGCGGCATCCGGGCCCGGCCGGCCAAGCGAGGACCGGCCAGCACGCCGGCGCCGAAGGCCAGCAGGTGTTCGACGTCCCACAGCAGCCCGGAACGGAACAGGATGATCACCAGGTAAGCCAGGCCGGCAGCCCGCACCCGGCGACGCCAAGTCGGACTCAGCAGCGCACTGGCGGCGCCGGCGATTCCGAGGACTCCGGCCGACAAGCCCAGGTCGACCTGACCGGCCAGGGCGCTGGCCCAGGGCCAGGCGGAGTGAGCCAACGGCAGCAGGACAGCAGCGGCGGCCACGGTGGCGAAGAGTTGGGTGCCGACAAGGGCGATCGCCGTCCGCAGCGCGCCGACGCGACGTTCGTAGGGACCGACGGCGAGAACCAGGAGCGCTCCCACGGCCAGGTAGAACTCGGGGCGCGGCAGGACGATCGCGCCGGTGAAGAACGTCCACCAGTGACCGTCGGCCAGGGTTGGGGCGCCGAAGGACAAAGTGTGCAGCAGGCCCATGTCCGGGTCGAGCGGCCGGATCAGCGTGCCGGTGACGATGCCCATGACGAGCAACGCGGTCAGTCGCCGTCATGGTCACCGGGATGCGCCGGGCGCCCTGGACAGCCTGGCCGGGCAAAGTGCGCACCGCCGCTCGGATGACGGTCGGCCAAGTGCGCGCCGTGGGGATGCGGGCGGCTGACATGTGAATCTCCTGAACGCTGGGCGGGAACGCAGTTACTGACGCACGGGATTGCCTCTTCGATCCCAGAACGACCGACTTTTTTTCGACAGCGGCCTACGCGGTTGATTTGCAGTGGACGTAGACCCTCGAAAGAGGGACGCGCTCCGGGTGTCCCGATCACGCGGAATAACCGCGCAAACACGCCGCGTGTTTGTCGCCTCCGTCTGGGACAGTGAGCGCGTGCAGGTGTCAATCCTGGGACCGCTGGAGGTGACCGGCGCGGACGGGGCCTCCGTCCCGGTCGCCGGGGCCCGGCTGCGCCGACTGTTGACCCGGCTCGCTTGGCAGGTGGGTGCAGCACGGTCCGCACCGGCGGGTCACGCTGACCTCGTCGAGGCGGTGTGGCTGGGCGACGCGCCCACGGAGCCGGCCAACGCGCTGCAATCCCTGGTGTCCCGGCTCCGACGGCTGCTCGGTCATCCGGGCGCGATTCGCCAGGTGCCCGGCGGATATCGCCTCGACATCGATCCGGAGGCCGTCGATGTGTCGCGCTTCCTAGCCCTGGCGGGGAACGGGCACCAGCTGCTGAGTGCGGGGCTGCCGGCCGAGGCGTTGCCGGTGCTGCGGCAGGCCGACCGCCTCTGGCGGGGGTCGCCGCTGGCGGACGCGGACGACGCGGAATGGGCGCTCGTCGCGGAGTCCCGCTTGGCTGAACAACGGCTGACCATGTTGGGCGACCTGTTCGAGACCTCGATTCGGCTGGGCTTCGCCGCCGACGTTCTCGATCGGTTGGAGGAGGTCGCGGCCGCCGAATTGCTCCGGGAGCGCTTCACCGGGCAGCTCATGCGGGCGCTGGCGGCCACCGGCCGCACGGCCGAAGCGCTGGTGGCCTACGCCCGGCTGCGCGAGCGGCTGGCCGATGAGTTGGGGGTCGATCCCAGTGCTGAGCTGCAGGCCCTTCACGTCGACCTGTTACGCGGCGACCTCGCCCCCCGGCCCAGCGCCGCCGAGCGAGCCCTCGAATCGGTGCATCTGCGGTCCTTCCTGACCAGCTTCCTGGGCCGCGAGGACGACATGCTGCGGCTCGCTGCGCTGCTGGCCGCGCACCGGCTGACCACCGTGGTCGGCCCCGGCGGCGCCGGCAAGACGAGGCTGGCCGCCGAGGCGGCCCGGGTGTGGACGGAGGACCCGCGGGAGGCCGGCCGGTCCGCGTGCATGGTCGAACTCGCCCCGGTGGGCGACGAATCCGGCGTCGAGGTGGCGTTTCTGGACGCCATCGGGCAGCGGACCGGGCAGGCCCCCGGTACCAATCCGACCGACACCAGCGCCCGCGATGTCCGGGACTACCGCGAGCGGATCTTGGACCGGTTGCAGGACTCCCACATGCTGCTGGTCGTCGACAACTGTGAGCATCTGCTCGGCGCCGTCGCTGAGCTGCTGGACGATGTCCTCGCCCACTGTCCCCACGTACGGGTGCTGGCCACCAGCCGCGAACCGCTCGGCATGGTGGGCGAGGCGCTCTGTGCGCTGGCACCGCTGGCCCTGCCCGCCCCGGACGCGACGCCGGAGCAAGCACTCGCCACCTCGTCCGTGCAGCTACTGGTCGAGCGGGCCGGCGCCGTCAGCCCGTCGTTCGCCGTCGAGCAGGGCACCGTCGCTTCCGTGGTCCAGATCGTCCGGCGGCTGGACGGTCTACCGCTGGCCATCGAACTGGCCGCGGCCCGACTGCGGGTGCTCCCGGCGTCGGAGATCGCCGCCCGGCTCGACGACCGGTTCCGGCTCCTGACCGGAGGCAACCGCTCCGCGCTGCCGCGACATCGCACGCTCCGAGCCGTCGTGGAGTGGAGTTGGGAGCTGCTGTCCGGCGACGAACGGCAATTGGCCGAGCGATTGTCGGTGTTCCCGGCCGGAGCCACCCCGGCGGCGGCCACGGCGGTGTGCCCGCCGGAGCTGGCCGCAGAAATTCCTGATCTGTTGATCGCCCTGGTCGACAAGTCATTGCTGCAGGTCGAGGTGGAGGGCGACCTCCGTTACCGCATGCTGGAGACCATCCGGGAGTTCGGCGTCGAGCGCCTGGTCGAACAGGGCCTGGTCGAGCAGGTGCGCATCCACCATGCGCGGTACTTCCGCCGATTGGTCACCCGGCTCGACCCGGTGCTGCGCACCTCGGCGCAACTCTCCGCACTGCGCGTCCTGGGGACGGAACGCGAGAACCTTTTGGCCGCCTTGCGTTTTCTGGCCGACCGGGCCGCCGCGGAGGGACGGTTGCCCGCCAGTGAGCGGCCCAGAATCAGTGCCGCCGCCCTGGCGATCGGCATGGTACTGCGGCTGTCCTGGTACTGGGTGTTGCTGGGCGCCAACCCGGAAGCGGCGACGTGGCAGGGCATCGTCCTGAAATCCACGGAGCGCCGGTCCGAGGACGGCGCACCGGCGCCGCGCCAGCGGATCTTGTTGGAGGCGGCGCTGCTGGTGTCCGCGATGTCAACGGGCGACTATGACCGGTGGGCGGATCTGGAAGGGGACATGCGGCGGCTGCTGGACCGGCTGGAACCCCAGTACGACAGCTTCACCTTTCCGTTGCAGCGCATGATCCTGCCGATGCTCGCCTACTTCTCGGGGGACATCGACCGCGCCGAGAAGTGGTTCGCCCGCAACGCCGAGGATCCCGACGAGTGGGTCCGGGCGGCGACGTATTCGATGCGGGCCGGTTATGCCGAAAACTTCGGCCATGCCGACCAAGTCGAAGCGGACGTGGGACAGTCCTTGCCGCTCTTCGAAAAGCTCGGGGACCGTTGGGGTTTGGCCACAGCATTGCAAATGCGCGGCAACCTGCACGCCATTCGCGGTCGAAATCCCGGAAGCCACCGCTGATTTCGAGCGCGCTCGGCGCTACTCGCACGAGATCCAGGCCGTCGACGACGACTTCTTCCTCGTCCTGCGCTTGGCGGATCTGAAATCCCGCAGTGGCGACATTCCCGCGGCCCGGGCCATGGTGCGCAGTATTCGGCACGTGCCGCCGGGGTCGGCGTTCGTCGAAGAACGACGGCTGATCGCCGACGCGGCCGACATGGGCCTGGCCTGGTTGCAAGGTGCTCCTCGTGACGAGATCGATTCGTTGGCCGCTCATCTGCGGATCAAGGTCCAGGAGCGACTTCACGACGAGGTCCGGTCCCCCTTGAACGGACACATCGTGGCCCTGCTGTCCGCCATGCTGGCCGCGGTGGGTGTCGAATCCGGGGAGCCGGCGGCCACTGTCGTTCCCGACGTCGTGAACGCCTACCAGCGCGCCCTCACCACCAACGACCACCCGATCGTGGCCGTCGCCGGGGTCTCCATCGCGATGGTCACCCACCGGCTGGGCGACGCCCGGGCGGCGGCCGAGATCTTGGGTGCCGCGGCCGTGTTGCGCGGTGCCGACGACGCCACGGACTTGCGGATCGCCGCCCTGACCGCAGAGCTGCGGGCGGCGCTCGGCGACGAGTTCGACGTTGCCTACGGCGCCGGCAAGGCGCTCGACCAGGCAGCCGCTCTGCAACGGCTCGATCCCAGTCCACTGCTGGCCGTCAGGGAGAGCGCCGCCCTCACGGGGACGACGTGAGGACCGCGCCGGCCACCGCCGTCAGGCCCGCCGCCGATAGAAGACCAGCGCGAGCGGCATGAAGATCGCCACCAGAATCACCATCCAGACGAACGTCCACAGCAGGTCGCCGGCCACCGGTCCGCCGATCATCAGCCCGCGTACGGCCGTGACGAGGTGCGAGATCGGGTTGTTGTTGACGAAGGCCTGCAACCAGCCGGGCATCGTGCGAGCCGACACGAAGGTGTTCGATCCGAAAGACAGCGGCAGCACCAGCAGGAACATGATGCCCTGCACAGCGCCGGAGGTGCGGGCGATCATCCCCACGAACACCGAGATCCAGCAGAAGCACAGGGCGAAGGCGATGGCCAGGGCCACCGCCGCGATCGTGCCGAGCAGCGAATGGGCCCGGAAGCCGATCAGATAACCGAAACCGATGCCCACCACGCACAGGATCAAGTAGCGGAAGAAATCGGCCACCACGGCCCCGACCAAAGGCGCGGACCGGGCGATGGGCAGCGAACGGAACCGGTCGAACACGCCCTTCTCGATGTCGGCGTTCAGGTTCTGGCCCAGTGCGACGCCCGCCATGGCGATCGACTGGCCCATCAGGCCGGGCAACAGGAACTCCAGGTACGACTTGGTGTCTCCGGAAATAGCGCCACCGAAGATGTAGGTGAACAGCAGCAGGAAGATGATCGGCTGCAAGGTGACGTCGATCAGGGCCTCCGGCGTCCGGAAGGTCTTGATCAGGCTGCGTTTGGCCAGCGCGGAGACATGCCGCAGGAAGCTGACCGGTCCGCCGCCCGACACCACAGCGGCGCCGTCGAGCGCGGCGTTGGTGGACAACCGTTCTGGGGCGTAAGGACTGGACGTCGTGACGGTCATGCCGCCGCCTCCTTGTCGGTGTCCGCCGGACCGGCGGCTTCGGCCTGGTGGCCGGTCAGGGTGAGGAAGACCTCGTCGAGGCTGGGCAGATGCAACGAGAGCTCCACGACGGAGATGCTCGCCGCGGCGAGTCGGGCCACGACGTCGGACAGCGCGTCCTCGCCGGCCACCGGGACGGACAACTTGTTGCGACCAGAACTCTCCGGCCGCCCGGTGCCCACCGCGCCGAGGATGGAGGCGACATCCTCCAGTCGGGCCGGATCGGTCGGCCGGACCTCGATGCGCTGACCGCCGACGATCTGCTTCAGTCCCTCGGGTGTGTCATGGGCGATGACCCGGCCGTGATCGATGACGCTGATCCGGTCGGCCAGCGCATCGGCCTCGTCCAGGTATTGGGTGGTCAGCAAGACCGTGGAGCCGTCGGCCACCAGCCGGCGCACGACCTCCCACATGTCCTCCCGCTTGGCGGGGTCCAGGCCGGTGGTGGGTTCGTCCAGAAAGATCACGGACGGACGGCCGACCAGGCTGGCCGCCAGGTCCAGCCGGCGTCGCATGCCTCCCGAGTAGGTCTTGGCCATCCGGGCGGCTGCGTCGGTCAGGTCGAACCATTCCAACAGTTCGACGGCACGGCTCCGGGCGTCGCGTTTGGAGAGGTTGAGCAGGGTCCCGATGAGCACCAGGTTCTGCAGGCCGGTCAGGTCCTCGTCGACCGAGGCGTACTGGCCCGTCAACCCGATGGTGGCCCGCACCTTGTGCGCTTGGCTGGCCACGTCGTATCCGGCGATACGTACCTGGCCGGCGTCAGCCCGCAACAGGGTCGCCATGATGCGCACGGCGGTGGTTTTGCCGGCCCCGTTGGGACCGAGAACACCCAGGACGGTGCCGGCCTCCGCGGAGAGGTCGACTCCGTCCAGAGCCTGCGTGGAGCCGAAGCGCTTGCGTAGGCCTTCCGCTTCGATGATCGGTGTCATGCCCGTGAGCCTGCCGGGCGGTGCTGTCGCCGGGCGCACGCGTCACTGACACCGTCACTGCGGCCGATCGACGGGCTGGTCCCATCCCCCAGCGGGTCGCAGTCGGGTGATCTCGACTGGCTCGCTGTGATACAGGCCACCTCAAGGGGCCTTCGGGAACAACTTTTTGCCTTGCATCGCTGGTGCATGTAAGCGTGTAATCACGTAATCAAATACCTGAGGAGGCAGTCATGAAGAACGAACGAGAGGGTCACCGCCCCGCGGAGATGCGCGAGAGGGAGGCGGCCGAGGCCATGAGCAAGGGTCAGGATGGATTCGGATTCGGCTTCGGTCCCGGCGGTGGTCGGGGCTTCGGGCCGGGTGGTGGTCGCGGCTTCGGAGGGCGGTGGTGGGCTTCGGGCCGGGCGGTGGTCGCGGCTTCGGCCCCGGCGGTGGTCGTGGGTTCGGCCCGCGCGGGCCATGGGCGGGTCGCGGGCGCGGGCCGTGGGCAGCCGGGCCGGAGGGCGATCGCGCCGACCTGCCCGATGCGGGCGACGCCGCGGCTTGGTTCGCCGGCCGTCTTCCCGATGGATGGTTCCTCGGCGCACCGAGCGTCGAGATCGACGACGACGAGATTCTGGTCGTGGGGCGACTCGCCGCTCCGGAGGTGGCCGAGGGCAGCGGCGGCCCCACCTCGGCCGCGTCCGAAGGACGGGCCGCCCGGTTCCGAGAGGACACCCGGCGGGAACGCATCGGGATCGCGCGGCAGGCTCAGGAGCGCTATGGCCGCACCGTGTCGTGGGGAGTTTCCATCGACGGCACGGAGTACTTGTTCACGCACCTGGAGGTGCGGGGCGTCGTGTCACTGTCCCGGCCGCAACGTCGGCAGATCGATCAACTCGTGACCTCCGGTGCTGCGGCTTCACGCTCGGCGGCGCTGTCGGCGGCGCTCGACTTCGCGCTCGCCCACAGCGCGGAATGGGCTCAGGCGTCCGAAGCCGGCACTTCCGCCCGCACCGAGAACGCCGGCGCAGCCGAGTGATCACCATCGGGTGATCGGCCGGGGGTCGACGGCTGGACCGTTGACTTCCGGCTGATGCGGTTGGCGGTCGTGTTGCCGGCCCGGAAGCCGGAACGGCCGATTCAGGGCAGCTCGAAGCCAATGCGCCGGCCGATCACTTCAAGCACGACGGAGTGAGCCAGCGCCCGGTCCGCCCAGGCACCCCTGCGGTGGGTGGCGCCGCAGATTTCCGCGTTCCGGTGGACCGATCCCGCCGCGGAATCGCCTGCTGCTGTGGACCGACAAGTACGTGCCGTTCCCCACGGTGGTGCTGCGGCAGAACGGCAGAGTCGTGGCGCGCCGGCGGTTGGCCTGGCCGGCCGCACCGGGCCGGGTGTTCCGGGTGCCCGCCGACATCACCGGGAAGGTGGACTTCGCCGCCGGGCCGGTCACGATCAGCCTCGGCTGAGTGTCAGGCCGATAGCGCGCCCGTGTGCTCATGTCCATTCATAGCCGCGTTCGGACGACAGCTAGAGCGCACGGCGCGACGCTCAGCAGCATCCCGGGACCGTGTCCCAAGCCGATCCGGGCGCCGGGGCGTCGTCGCGCAGCACCGTCGCCTCGATCAGTCCGCACGGACGGTCCGCGGCCACAAAGACCTCGTTCGCATTCTCCAGACCGAAGGGCGACAGGTCGTAGACGAAATGATGTTTGTTCGGCAGCCGAGAACTTGATTTCCGCCACGGCCGGCTGCGACTCCAGCACCGCCTTCCCATTTCGTACATCGTCTGTTGCAGGGCCAGGCTGGGAACGGCGGCGAACGTGCCCGCCATGGTGTCCCGGATGGTCGTGTAAGTGGCGTCGAAGTCGAGATCCCATGCGGGTCCCAGACGACTCTTCGACCGTGATCGTCGCGCCGGTGGCTTTCGGGGTTGCGGTGACGAGGTACACCCGGTTCTCGGCCTTGCTCTACTGGTTGCCTCCCAGAACGATGCTCACGCCGGCTCCCTCAGCTCGATGGAACCGGCGGGGTGTCGTCGACGACGGAGTCGGTGGCCGCCGGGTCTACCGATCCGGCCAGGGCGGCCTCCCGAACGGCTGCGGCCACGGACGGCGCCACCTGCGGGTCGAAGACGCTGGGCACGATGAAGTTGGCGTTGAGTTCCTCGTCGGCGACGCAGTCGGCGATGGCGGTGGCCGCGGCGATCATGCAGCCGTCGGTGATGCGGTGGACGCCGGCGTCCAGCATGCCGCGGAAGAAGCCGGGAAAAGCCAGCACGTTGTTGATCTGGTTGGGGTAGTCGCGACCGTCCGGTGGCCACGATGGCCGCGTGCCGAGCCGCGGCGAACGGGTCGACCTCGGGGTCGGGGTTGGACAGGGCGAAGACGATGGCGTCCTTGGCCATGGTCGCGATGTCGTCGCCGGTGAGCAGGCGGGGCGCGGACACGCCGATGAACACGTCCGCGTCGGCGATGACCTGGGCGAGGGGGCCGCGGACCTGCCGGGGGTTGGTGTGGTCGGCGATCCAGCGGCGGAATTCGTCCATGCCGTCGTGCCCGGGGGCCAGCGCGCCGTGCCGGTCGCACCCGATGATGTCCGGATAGCCCTGGGCGGCCAGCAGTCTGATGATGGCGTGGCCGGCGGCACCGACACCGGACACGACCACCTTGACGTCCGCCGGATTCTTGCCCACCACGCGCAGGGCGTTGGTCAGGGCGGCCAGCACGACGATGGCGGTGCCGTGCTGGTCGTCGTGAAAGACGGGAATGTCCAGCAGGTCGCGCAGCCGCCGTTCGATTTCGAAGCAGCGTGGCGCCGAGATGTCCTCCAAGTTCACGCCGCCGTACACCGGGGCCAGACAACGGACAATTTCCACGATTTGATCGACATCTTTGGTGTCGAGGCAGACCGGCCAGGCGTCGACGCCGGCGAATTGCTTGAACAGGGCGGCCTTGCCCTCCATGACCGGCAGGGCGGCGGCGGGTCCGATGTCGCCCAGTCCGAGCACGGCGGTGCCGTCGGTGACCACGGCGACGGTGTTGCGTTTGATGGTCAGCCGGCGGGCGTCGGCCGGGTTCTTGGCGATGGCCATGCTGACCCGGGCCACGCCCGGGGTGTAGGCGCGGGACAGATCGTCGCGGTGTTTCAGCGGAACCTTGGGAGTGACCTCGATCTTGCCGCCCAGATGCAGCAGGAACGTGCGGTCGCTGACCTTGCGCACGGTCACGCCCGGGAGCGCCGCGATGGCCGCGGAGATGCGGTCGGCGTGCTCGGCGTCGACCGCATCGCAGGTGACGTCGACCACCAGCCCTTCGCGGGTGGACTCGACCACATCCAACGCCGTCAGCGAGCCGCCGGCCGAGGCCACGGCCACGGCGAGCTCTCCGGTGGCGCCGGGGACCTGCGGGGTCTGCGCCCGCACGGTGATGGAGTAGCCAGGACTGGTGGACGGCATCAGGGACTCCCCGGGATCGGGTCGGGTGCCGGCCAGGAGGTTCGGCACTGAACCATGCGGTCAAGGATGGTGTGGTGACCGGAAAGCGGACGCCGGACAAAGCGAAACCGGTCCGTCAGGCGGCCACCAGGAACCGCGCTGATTGTGCCAAGCGTGTCCACCGGTGCGGGCGCGGGGTGCCGCCAGCCACACGTGTCGTCGGTAACAGTCCCGGACTCTCGGCAGCGCGCGGCGCCGGGCCGCGAGCGGTTTCGAGCCGTCGCGGCGACCGGGAGCGCCGCCCGGGCATTGCTCACCTCGGCGGCGCAGAATCAGAGAAGGGAACAGGAGGAGCGACACAGTGGAACCATGCCTGACCATCAACGGCGAAACCCGCCGGCTCGGTGCCGTGGGCGGTCACGTGACGTTGCTCGAATGGCTGCGCGGCGTCGGTCTCACCGGCGCCAAGGAGGGCTGCGCCGAGGGCGAATGCGGGGCCTGCGCTGTTCTGGTCGCCAAGCCCGACGGCGAATCCGCCAGCCGGTGGACGGCCATCAATGCGTGCTTGGTACCCGCGGCCAGCCTGCAGGATCAGGAAGTGGTGACCGCCGAGGGGCTCGGCGCGCCGGGCGCTCTGCACCCGGTGCAACACGAGATGGCGGTCCGGGGCGGTTCCCAATGCGGCTACTGCACTCCCGGTTTCGTCTGCTCGATGGCCGCCGAGTTCTACCGGCCGGACCGGCGACCCACCGGCAGTGTCGAGCCGGCCCCCGCCGCTGACCCGGGCGCCGCCGGTGCCGCGGAAACGCCGGTGCTGCAACACGCGGCCGGCCCCACCGCGCTGGCCGCGGTGCCCGCCGCCGAGCACGGACCCAACGGCTTCGACCTGCACGCCCTGTCGGGAAACCTGTGTCGCTGCACCGGATACCGACCGATTCGGGACGCCGCCTACGCGCTGGGCCGACCGGCCGCCGACGACCGTTTCGCGCAGCGCCTGGCCCGGCCGGCGCCGCCGCCCGCTGTTTCGGACCTGAACAGCGACCAAGGCCGCTTCGTCCGGCCGCCCAACCTGGACGCTGCCCTGCGGCTCATTTCCGATTATCCAGGGGCCAAAGTGCTGGCTGGATCCACCGACTGGGGCGTGGAGCTGAACATCCGGCACTCCCGCGCGGCGCTGACCGTCGGCATCGACCGCCTGCCCGAATTGCGCACGGTCGAATTCGGTACCGAGTGGCTGGATATCGGTGCGTCCATCCCGTTGTCCGAACTCGAGCGGAACCTGGCGGGCCGGGTGCCGCTGTTCGCGGACCTGTTCCCGCAGTTCGCCTCCCGACTCATCCGTAACGGCGCGACCTTGGGCGGAAATCTCGGCACCGGCTCGCCGATCGGCGATGCGACGCCAGTGCTGCTGGCGCTGGACGCTCGTCTGGTGCTCGCCGCGGTGTCCGGGGAACGGGAGGTGGCCTTGTCCGAGTACTTCACCGGGTATCGACAGAGCGTCCGCCGCCCGGAGGAACTCATCAAGACCATTCGCATCCCGCTGCCGGTGGCGCCGGTGGCCGCCTTCCAAAAGATCGCCAAGCGGCGGTTCGACGACATCTCCAGCGTGGCCGTCGCTTTCGCCCTGCGGCTGCACGCCGACGGACTGGTCGAAGACATCAAGATCGGCCTCGGGGGAGTGGCCGCGACACCGCTGCGGGCCCGTTCCACCGAAGCCGCGCTGCACGGACGCCCCTGGGACCGCGCGACCGTCGACGAAGCGTCCCGAGTGCTGGCGGCCGAGGGCACCCCGATGTCGGACCACCGGGCCAGCGGTGCCTACCGCGCCGCGACGCTGGGCGCGTCGATCCGCAAGTTCTTCTCCGACAACCCCGCACCCAAGTTGCAGGAGGTCTGAGTCTTGTCGCAGCATCACGGACCCCTGGCCGATCGACCCGCCCACCCGAAGGTCGGCCTGGAGATCCCGCACGAGTCGGCCGACCTGCATGTGACCGGGAGGGCGCTCTACACGCAGGATCTGGTGTACCGGGCCAGCCACCCGTTGCACGCCTGGCCGGTGCAAGCGCCGCACGCTCACGCCCTGGTGACCCGGCTGGAGGTCGGTCCGGCGCGGGAGGTGCCCGGTGTGGTGCACGTTCTCACCGCCGACGACGTCCCCGGACTCAACGACGCGGGCGAGAAGCACGACGAGCCGCTGTTTCCCAGCGAGGTCATGTTCTACGGACATGCGGTCTGCTGGGTGCTCGGTGAGAGCCTGGAGGCCGCCCGACAGGGCGCTGAACGGGTCGAGGTGGACTACGAACCGCTGCCCGCTCTGGTCACCGTGCAGGATGCCATCAACGCCCACAGCTTCCAGGGCACGCAACGCACGGTGTCCCGCGGAGACGCCGACGGGGCCCTGCAGACGGCGACGCACCGGTTCGCCGGTGAACTGGAGATCGGCGGCCAGGAGCATTTTTATCTCGAGACCATGGCCTCGCTGGCCGTCGTCGACGAGAACGGTCAGGTGTTTCTCCAGTGCTCGACGCAGCATCCGACCGAGACCCAGGACATCGTGGCTCATGTGTTGGGCGTGCCCGACCATCAGGTGACGGTCCAGTGCTTGCGAATGGGTGGGGGATTCGGCGGTAAGGAGTTCCAGCCGCACGGGCTGGCGGCGGTCGCGGCGCTGGGCGCGGTGATCACCGGGCGGCCGGTCTCGTTGCGGCTCAACAGGACCCAGGACATCACGATGACCGGTAAGCGCCATCCCTTCTACGCCACTTGGGAAGCCGGCTTCGACGACGATTCCCGACTGATCGCGCTGCGTGCCACTCTGACCAGCAACGGCGGTTGGAGCCTCGATCTGTCCGAGCCGGTGCTGACCCGGGCGCTGTGCCACATCGACAACTCCTATTGGATTCCCAACGTCCATGTGACCGGCCGAGTGGCCAAGACGAACCGCCAGTCGAACACCGCCTTTCGGGGATTCGGCGGCCCGCAGGGCATGGCCGTCATCGAGGACATTCTCGGCCGGTGCGCGCCCCTGTTGGGGGTGCCACCGGATGTGCTGCGCCACCGGAACCTCTACGCGCCGGGGCAGCAGACCCCGTACGGGCAGCCGGTACGGCACGCCGAGCGCCTGGAGGCGGTGTGGTCAAGTGTTCTGGCCCGCAGTGATTTCGCGGCTCGGCAGCGGGCCATCGAAGAATTCAACGCCTCCAGTGAGCACCTGAAGCGGGGTCTGGCCGTCACTCCGGTCAAATTCGGTATCTCTTTCAACCTGACCGCGTTCAACCAGGCCGGAGCGCTGGTACACGTCTACAAAGACGGCTCGGTGCTGGTCAATCACGGCGGCTGCGAAATGGGCCAGGGCCTGCACACCAAGATGATCCAGGTGGCGGCCACCGCCCTGGGCTTGCCCTTGTCCGCAGTCCGGCTGGCCCCGACCCGCACGGACAAGGTGCCCAACACCTCGGCGACAGCGGCGTCCTCGGGAGCCGATCTCAATGGAGGCGCCGTCAAGAGTGCCTGCGAGCAGATTCGCGGGCGATTGGCCGTGGTCGCGGCCGGCCAACTGGGTATTCATCCCGACGACGTCCGCTTCGTCGACGGGGTGGTCACCGGGATCGGTTTCCACGACCGCCAACTGGCCTGGTCTGATCTGGTGCGGACGGCTTATTTCCAGCGGGTGCAGCTGTGGGCGGCCGGCTACTACCGCACCGAGGGCCTGCACTGGGATGCCGAACGGATGCAAGGGGAGCCGTTCAAGTATTTCGCCTACGGAGCGGCGGCGTCGGAGGTGGAGATCGACGAATTCTCCGGTGCCTATCGCGTGCGGCGGGCGGACCTGGTGCACGACGTGGGCGACAGCCTTTCGCCCCTCATCGACCTCGGCCAGATCGAGGGCGGATTCGTGCAAGGCATTGGGTGGTTGACACTGGAGGAACTGCGCTGGGACTGCTCCGACGGTCCGCACCGGGGCCGGCTGAACACTCAGGCGGCCAGTACGTACAAGATTCCCAGCCTTTCGGAGATGCCCGAGATCCTGAATGTGCATTTGTTCGAGCGGGCCACCGAGTCCGGTGTGGTCTACGGGTCCAAGGCCGTCGGTGAACCGCCCTTGATGCACGCCTTCAGCGTCCGAGAGGCGCTGCGGCAGGCCGTCGCCGCGTTCGGACCGCCCGGCTGGAGCGTCGACCTCGGTTTCCCGTCGACCCCGGAAGCGGTCTTCTGGGCAGTGCAAGCGGCGAAAGAGGCTGTGGACAAGAGTGTCCCCGAGCCGGCGGTGCCCGTGCTGGCGAGGGTCTGAGATGGACTGGTTGTCGGCGATCGCCCAATTGCGGCGCGATTCGCGGCCCGGAGTTCTGGTCACCGTGCTCGAGGTACGGGGGCACGCCCCGCGCGACGCCGGGGCCAAGATGGTCGTCGGCGCCGCCCACACCTGGGGCAGTGTCGGCGGTGGCAATCTCGAGGAAGAAGCCATCGACTCGGCGCGGGCGATGATCGCGTCCGGCACCCGCGAGTTGCGGGTGGTGGAGAACCGGCTCAACACCTTTGAGCGCACGCGGTACGGCAAGCAATGTTGCGGAGGCGAGGTGCGCCTGCTGCTGGAACCCCTGCCCGTCCGGCCCTGTGTGGCCGTTTTCGGGATCGGCCATGTCGGTTTCGAGGTGGCGCGGATCCTGTCCCGGCTGGAGATCGCCCTGCACCTGGTCGATTCCCGCCGGCACCAGCTGGATGAACTGCGGCTGGCGGAGATCACCAGCGGCCCGGCCGACGTCGTGGTGCACCACCGGATGTTGGGTGAACAGGTCCTGGAGGGCTTGCCCCGCGGTGCTCACGTGCTGATCCTCACCCACGATCACGCCGAGGACTTCGCTTTGTGCGACATGGCGTTGCGGTTGCCCACGCTCGGTTCGATCGGGCTGATCGGCTCCGCCGCCAAGTGGTCGCGGTTCCGGCGAAACCTGGCCGACGCCGGGCACTCGGACGCCGACATCGGCCGGATCACCTGTCCCGTCGGCGATCCGGCCGTGCACGTCAAGGATCCGGCGTCGATCGCCATTGGGGTGGCGGCGGCGCTCGTCCGGAAGATTTCGGAATCGGCGGCTGTGTCGCCAGTTACGGACGGGGTGACCGCGCGGGCGGCGGGCGCGGACGGTTCAACCCGGTGACGATGTTCCGGGGGACGCTTCTCGATACGCCGGGTGACCCGTTCACCCATGGGCTGGCCGCGCTGGCGGTTGACGCCGATGGCGGATTGCTGGTGCGCGACGGTGTCATCGCGGCTCGAGGCTCTTATCCGAGGCTGCTCGCCGAGTACCCGGACGAGCCGGTCGAGGATCTGTCCGGCGGCGTGCTGGTCCCTGGCTTTGTGGATTCCCATGTGCACTATCCGCAGATTCGGGCGATCGGCGGCTTGGGCATGCCGCTGCTGGACTGGTTGGAGCGGTGTGCGTTGCCCGAGGAGGCGCGGCTGGCGGATCGTGAGTACGCCCGCACACTGGCCGCCGACTTTCTGCGCGGCCTGGTGGCCGGCGGAACGACATCGGCGCTGGTGTTCGGGTCGCATTTCGCGTCCGCCATGCAGGAGCTGTTCTCCGCCGCGGCCGTGTCGGGATTGAACATCGTTTCCGGGCTGGTCGTCTCGGACAGGGTCCTGCGGCCAGACTTGTTGTGCGACCCGGCGCGGGCGCTCGCCGACAGCCAGGCGTTGATTGCCCGCTGGCACGGTGTCGGCCGCTTGAAATACGCCGTCACACCGCGCTTTTCCTTGTCCTGTTCCGACGAGGTGCTGTCGATGTGCGGGGAGTTGATGCAAGTCGACGGCGTGCTCTTCACCTCGCATCTGAACGAGAACGCCGCCGAAGTGGCTGCCGTGGCCGAACTCTTTCCGCACTCGCGGAATTACCTGGATTCATACGCCCGGCACGGATTGGTCGGGTCGCGCAGCGTGTTGGCGCACAACGTACACGTCACCGATGCGGAATTGAAGGTGATGGGTGAGGCAGGTGCGTGGGCGGCGCATTGTCCGACCAGCAATGCGGCGCTGGGCAGTGGAATGTTCCCGTTGAAGCGGCATGTCGAGCACCGGGTCGGGGTCGCGCTGGGTTCGGACGTGGGTGCCGGGACAGGATTGTTCCTGCCCAAGGAAGCGCTGCAGGCGTATTTCCTTCAGCAGCTGCTCGGCGCGGAAGGTATGGCGCTCAGTCCGGTGCATCTGCTTTATCTGGCCACCCGGGCTGGGGCGCAGGCTCTTGGCCTTGACGATCGGGTCGGTGAGTTCTCAGTCGGCAAGGAGTTCGACGCGGTGTGGATTCGTCCCCACCAGGGCACCCAATTGGACATCAACTTGGCCAACGCTGCCGATCCGATCGATGCGCTGGCCCGGGTTTTCGCGCTCGCCACACCGGCGGATGTGGCTGGCGTGTGGTCGGCCGGGCGGGCGGTTCTGGTTCGGTAGGGCAGGTGATTGTTCTCGATCGATGAGCCGGCCGGTTCTCATATTTCGACGACCGCTTGGGGGCGATCCGCTTTCGTGCGGCAGTCGTGCGCCTAGAGCGTGTCTGCTAATCAGCGCAGGTGCAGGACGCTGACCACGAGGTGGACCCCGCCCAAAAACGTCAGGGCGTGTTTGTCATAGCGGGTGGCGATGCCCCGCCACTGCTTGACCCGGGCGTAGCCGCGTTCCACGGTGTTGCGTTTCTTGTACGCCTCGGCGTCGAACGCGGGCGGCCGGCCACCCTTCGAGCCCTTCTTCTTGCGGTGGGCCTGTTGATCGGAGCGTTGCGGGATGGTGTTGCTGATCCGTCTGCGCCGCAGCTCGGTCCGCGTCGAGGGATGCGAGTACGCCTTATCCGCCAACACCCTGACCCGGCCGTGGGCCCGCCCGGGACGCCGCCGGTCCAGGTCCAGAAGCGGCACCAACTGCGGGTTGTCCCCGCTGTGCCCGCCGGTCAGGATCACCGTCACCGGACACGCCGGCTGATCGGTCAGGGTGTGGATCTTGGTGGACAGGCCACCACGAGAACGACCCAACGCGTGATCGGCCGGCTCGACCGCGAAATTCTTGTCATTCGACCGAGCCCCCTGTGTGGCCCGGGACCGTCGAGGTGGCCTCCGGATCGCCGGTGCCCTTGCGGGCCCCGGCGGCGTGCTGATGCGCCCGGACCACGGTGGAATCGGCCGACAACAACCGCTCCACCACATCACCCTGCTCGCCGCCATGGTGCCCGGCCCTCGTCGCCTCGGCCAGGATCCGCTCGTAGGTGCCATCGGTTGACCAGCGGAAATGCCGTGCCCACACGGTCTGCCATCGCCCGAACTCCTCGGGCAGATCCCGCCACGGCGAACCGGTGCGGTAGCGCCAGCAGATCCCTTCCAGCACTGTCCGGTGGTCATTCCAGGGCCGACCACGACGGCCACCATAGGCCGGCAACAACGGCTCGACCACCGACCAGAACTCGTCCGAAATCACTCCACCACGCGCCATACCAAGATCATCAACGACAGGCGCGCCCAGCATTAGCAGACACGCTCTAGTCGCTGATGCTCGCGGTGGCTGCGTTCGCTGGGGCGCCCGGCGGGCCCGTGCGGGACCCGAGACCCTCGTTCATCCGAGCTCAACTGTCCAGCTCGAGATCGCGACGCTGAGCGGCCACTTCGACCAGGGAGGCACATCCGGATGCCTCCGCAGCCCGATGCCCCCACTCGCGCCTAATGCCTGTGTCTGGGAGCACGGCGCCCAAGCAGGCCGAGTCGCATTGATCCGCAGCACATGTCATCCACATCGTTTCGTCCTGAATATTGCGCTCGAACATGCGTACGAGTACAGTGAGTGGTAGACGGAAGGGGCTGGCGGTGCTGATCGTGTCGGGCAACGACGAGACGAACAGCGCTGCCCGCGGTCTGTGGCTCGGCCCGGCCACCGCGCCCCGGTTCGTGGCCGTCGACCAACTGTCCACCGCCGGTGGCGGAATCGGAGACTCCGCCCGGGCGGGGGCGGCCGGGACGGGCAGCGGCGGCGCCGATGCCGGCCGGCTGGATTTGGCCGCGGTTCGGGCCACGTTGGCCAACACCGCGCCGGGGTGTGGGTTGCAGCAGGTGTTGGAGGCGGCGCCGCGGTTCCCGGCGGTGGGCGCCGATCGGGACGGTCAGCTGGCCCGGGCGCAGGTGGATGTGGAGTTCCTGGTGGCCTGTCAGCGGCAGATCGCCTACGTGGAATCGTTGGCCTACGAGCGGACGGCCCGGCTGGGCAAGGACTATCCGGCGCTGCGCGAGTTCTATGAGTTCGAGGTGGCGTTGGCGCTGGGAGTGTCGGAGGGCACCGCGCAAACCCGGGTCGCCGAGGCCACCCGCCTCGTCGATGACCTACCTGCCACGCTGGCGGCGATGCGGTCCGGGCGGCTGGCCGCCGGCAAGGCCCGCACCCTGGTCCGCGCCACCTTCCACGCCGACGCGGTCCTGGCCCGCCGGGTCGAGGCGGTGGTGCTGCCCGAGGCGCCCACCCTGACCGACGCGGAACTTCGGAACCGCTGCGCGGAACTGCTGATCGCATTCGACCCGGCCGACGCCGAGGAGCGGCGCCGCGCCGCCCGGCAACGCCGCACCGTCAAAAAGTGGCACGAACCCGACGGCATGGCCAACCTGCTGGTCCACTCCACCATCGACGACATCGCCACCATCTGGGAAGCCCTCACCGGACTCGGCCACGCCGCCCTGCCCACCACCGGCGGCCCGGCCGGGCACGGCGTGTCGGGCAGCGAATCCGTCGCGGACGGGGCGGCTGGCGTGGCCGGGGCCGGTGCGGCGGAGCGGCGCAGTCTGGACATGGGCCGGGTCGACGCCCTGGTGGACATGTGCGCCGACGTACTGGCCGCCGGCGGCTGGCACCACCTGGCCCTGCACGAGCGGCACGGCCGCCAACCCCACATCCAAGTCCTGATGCCCTTCGATGCGCTGCTGGGCGGCCAGTCGCCGTGCGAGCTGGCCGGGTACGGGCCCATCACCGCCGCCCAAGCCCGCGAGATCGCCGCCGACGCCACGCTGACCCGGCTGGTGTGCGACCCGCTGACCGGACAACTGCTGGACTACGGCCGCACCCGCTACCACCCACCCCAACACCTACAAGACTTCGTGCTGGCCCGCGACCAACGCTGCATCGCGCCGGGCTGCCGCATGCCCGCCGCCCGCTGCCACCTCGACCACCGCATCCCCTTCGGCCCGCCCGCCGGATCCGGCACCGGCGGCGCCACCAGCGCCGACAACCTCGCCGCCGCCTGCGCCCACCACCACCGCGGCAAAGACGGCGGCGGCTACCACCTGCACCGCACCCCCGACGGCCACCACGACTGGACCACCCCCCTCGGCCGCACCTACCGACGCCCCGCCACCCCACTCTGGAAACCACCACCCACCCCATCCGACCTGCCCGCCGACGAACCGCCACCCTTCTGACCGTCGACGGTGGCGAGATGGAAAGGAAGTGGCCGACTTTCGGCCGCGAGCGACTGGCCAAGCTCTGCCCCTCTCGCACTCAGGCCGGGCGAACCGATTCGGCGATGACGCCGACCTGTTGCCTCGACCTGGCGACGCGAGATCGGCCGCCAGACATAGGTGCGATGTGCTGCTTCGGCGGCCGACCACACGCTCATCGAGCCGCTGGATCGCCAGGCCACCGCGGCACACCCGGGTTGGTTTCGCGCGAGGGCATCGCAGTCCCGGTGTGTCCACGGGCAAGAGTGGGAGGCAAGGCAAGCAGAGCACTGCCCGCCAGCGGTGCTCCCCGCACCCACGCGCGATGCGACCCCACCCATCCCACGCCACCGGCGGGCGACGCAGGGCAAAGGTTGAGTGTGGAGGGTTCGTCATGCCGTGCCGCGGTTGCGGTCGGCGTTGTCCTGTTCGTACTGCACGGGTGGGACCATGCCGATGGTGGAGTGGCGGCGTTGGTGGTTGTAGAACCCGTACGCCCAGTCCATGATAACAGCCTGAGCCTGCCGTGTCGAATCGAATTTGTTGCGGGACAACACTTCCCACTCCAGCGAGGAGAAGAATGATTCGGCGGCGGCGTTGTCGAAACACGAACCCACCCGGCCCATCGACTGCCGCAGGCCCTGCTCGGCGCACAGCTTGGTGAAGGTCTTGGCGGTGTAGGTGCTGCCGCGGTCGGTGTGGAAGATGACCCGCTGATCGACCTGCTCACGCCAGATCGCCGCCTTGCCGCCGCGGACGGCGACGGCCATCAGGATCGCCTGGCCGGCCAGGTCGGCGTCCGGGTGCAGCCCGGTCGCCGCGCCCAACAGCCGCCGAGAGTACAAGTCGATCACGGTGGCCAGATACAGCTTGCCGCCGGCGGTCGGGATCTCGGTCATGTCGCCGACCCACGTGACGTTCGGCGTCGGCGCGGTGAAGTCCCGTTTGACCAGGTCAGGGAACTTCGGCGCCGTCTTGTCCTGCCGAGTCAACCCATTGCGGCGCTTCGGTTGCCGGGCCACCAGCTGCTGCCGCCGCATCGAATCGGCCACCGTCTTCTCGGCCACTATCCAGCCCGCCGCACGCAGATCAGCGTGCAGCCGCGGCGAGCCGTGCAACCCGCGGGCCGCCGCGAACGCCTCGGCCACCGCGATGTCCAACTCCGCCCGGCGGCCCTGGGCCGGGGTGTACGGACCCGGCCGGGCGGCGCGGGCCGCCCACTTGTAGAACCACGACACCGACACGCCCAACAGAGCGCACGTCGTCGCGTGTGGCACTCGATGCTTGGTCCTCTGGTCGGCGATGAAGCGTGCCACGCTCACTTCGTCGCCTCCTTCACCCACAGGACCACCGATCGCTTGAGGACATCACGCTCCATCCGCAGCTCGGCGACCTCCGCGCGGAGCCGCTTGAGCTCCCCGATGTCGCCGGCCGACAGGCCCTGCGTGCCTTGACGTTCAGCCCGGGCCTTGGTCACCCAGTTGCCCAACGTGCCTCGTTGACGCCCAGGTCTCGAGCGATCTGGGCAATCGGTTTGCTCGTCTCCTCGACGATCCGGACCGCTCCCTCACGGAACTCCCGGTCGTACTTCTTCCTGATCTCTGACATCGCTACTCCTCATAGCTGAGTGTGACAGCGTGAAGTGGCCCCGGCGTGCCAGCTTGGTTTGGCCCCACCCTCGATCTGCCAGGCCCTAGCGTCCGGGTCGTCTGCCAAGGCGATCTGGAGGAGCTGGGGATGAAGGAGAGATCGAGAGTGGAGCAGTTCGAACGTATCCGACGGGATGGTCGGGATGAGGGTTTGTCGATCCGGGAGTTGTCGGTGAGGCATCGGGTGCATCGGCGGACGGTGCGGGCGGCGTTGGCTGATGCGGTGCCGCCGGCGCGGAAGGTGCCGGTGCGGCGGCGGCCGGTGTCGGGGCCGTGGGTTGCTGTGGTGCGGGGTTGGTTGGAGGCGGATCTGTCGGCGCCGCGTAAGCAGCGGCATACGGCTCGGCGGGTGTGGCAGCGGTTGCTGGATGAGCACGGGGCGCGGGTGTCGGAGTCGACGGTCCGGGCGTTGGTGCACGATTTGAAGGTCGAGATCGGGTTGGATCGTCGGTTGGTGGTGGTGCCGCAGACTCATGAGCCGGGGCGGGATGCGGAGGTCGATTTCGGCGATTTCGTCGCGGTGATCGCTGGAGAGCGGTTGCAGTTGCACATGTTTGTGATGCGGTTGTCGTCGTCGGGGCGGTCGGTGCACATCGCGTACGGGAACGTGGCGACGGAGTCGTTCTTGGATGGGCATGTGCGGGCGTTCGAGACGTTCGGTGGGGTGCCGTCCGGGCGGATCCGGTATGACAACCTCAAACCGGCGGTGGTGCGGGTGTTGTTGGGTCGGGAGCGGTTGGAGAATCCGCGGTTCGTTGCCCTGCGGTCGCATTACGGGTTCGAGTCGTTTTTCTGCGAGCCGGGTATCGCCGGTGCGCATGAGAAGGGCGGTGTGGAAGGTGATATCGGCCGGTTCCGGCGGACTCATCTGTCGCCGGTGCCGGTGGCGGCGTCGTTGGCGGAGTTGAACGAGCTCTTGGCGGCTGCGGACGCGCGGGACGGTCATCGGCGGATCGCGGCTCGGGTCGAGACGGTCGGGCAGGCCGCGGCGCGGGAAGCAGGGCTGTTGAACCGGTTGCCGGCGAACGCTTTCGACGAATCGTTGGCGCTTTCGTGTCGCGTCGATGCTAAGGCCAGGGTCTGCGTGCGGCAGTCGTTCTACTCCGTGCCGGCCGGCCTGGCCGGCACCCGAGTGGACGTGGCGTTGGGTTCGGACTGGATCGCCGTTCGGCACGATGGGGCGCTGGTCGCTCGGCATACCCGGTCCCTGCACAAGGGCAGCGAAGATCTGCACCTGGATCACTACCTGGAGGTCCTGGCCCACCGTCCCGGCGCGCTGGCCGGAGCCACCGCTTTGGTCCAGGCCCGGGCCGAGGGCACATTCACCGCCGGGCACCAACGGTTCTGGGACGCCGCCCGCCGCGCCTACGGCGACCGGGACGGCACCAGGGCGCTGATCGGGGTGTTGCTGCTGCACCGGACGCTGCCCACCGCGGCGGTGCTGGCCGGAATCGACGTGGCCCTGACCGCGGGATCCTGCCAGGCCGACCTGGTCGCGGTCGAGGCCCGCCGACACCTGGACCACAGCCGGGTCCCGGCGCCGAACCCGGCGGCGGCAACGACGCCCGATCAGCGGCCGTTGCCGACCCTGCACGGCTACGACGAGCTCCTGCGAGCCCGGGCATGAACCCCCGAGCGGCCGCCCCGGCCGCTGTCACCGCGCTGTCCGACCCGGCCGCCTCGCTCCGCGTCGACGCCGCCTGCCGCACCCTGGGACTGCCCACCGTCCGCGCCGAGGCCGGCCGGATCGCCGCCGCCGCAGCGCGGGAACGGTTGTCCCACGGCGCTTTCCTGGCCGAGGTCCTGGCAGCTGAAGTCGACGACCGGGACGCCCGCCGCCGGATCAGGATGGTCGCCGAGGCGAAATTCCCCCGAGCGAAACGACTCGCCGACTTCGACCACACCGCCCTGCCCGACCTGCCCCCGGCCACCCTGGCCGACCTCGCCGGCCTCGCCTGGATCACCGCCGCGGAACCCGTCGTCCTGCTCGGCGATTCCGGCACCGGGAAAACCCACCTGCTGATCGCCCTGGGCACCGCCGCCGCCGAGGCCGGCCACCGGGTCCGCTACGTCACCACCGCAGCTCTGGTCAACGAACTCGCTGAAGCCGCTGACAATAAACAACTCTCACGAGTCATCGGCCGATACTCCCGGCTCAGCCTCCTATGTCTGGACGAAGTCGGCTACGTCCACCTCGACGCCCACGGCGCGGAACTGCTCTTCCAGATCATCACCGCCCGCGAGGAACGAGCGTCCATCGCATGCGCCTCCAACGCTCCATTCAGCGAGTGGGGCAACACCTTCACCGACCCACGCCTCGCCGCCGCCATCGTCGACCGACTCACCTTCAACGCCCACATCATCAACACCGGCACCAACTCCTACCGCCTCCGCACCACCAGAACCAACCGGAAAGGAGCCGCCGCGCCACCCAAAACCTGAAGACAGCACGACCCGGCCCGACCAGGTCGGGCCCACATCCAACGAGGCTGGGGCCAAATCAGACCAGCACCGTGGGGCCAAATGGAGTTGTCATTCTCAAAAGGTCTCTGCTACAGGTCACCACCCACCCTCCAGGTGTTCTCCGGCGGGCTCGGCGAACGTTGGGAATCGGCGTCGGTGAAGGGTTCGGCGTCCCCGATAAACTCGGCCAACGCATCACTGGCCAGCGCCCGGATCGGACCCTGCGGTCCGGCCTCGGCCAGCGCCACCGCCATCGGCAGGTCGCCGGACCGGGCCGCGAAGAGCACCACATTGCCGACGCTGGACAGGTTCTCCCGCTCGATGGCCACCTCACCGAACCGTCCGGCCATCGCCGCCACCAGCCGGCGCACATACGCCAGCCGCGGGCCATCGGTGGTGTTCATCAGCAGTAACCCGCCGGGCCGCAGGACCCGGGCCGCCTCATCGAAGAATTCACGACTCGCGAGTTCGGCCGGCACCCGGCCCCCGCTGAACGCGTCTACCACCACGACGTCAGCGCTGGCCGCAGCCGCGGCGGCGACACCCGATCGGCCGCCCCGGACCACGAAATCCACCTCGGTAATCGGCAGCCGCCGTCGCACCAATTCCAGGAGCCGGGCATTCGGTTCGAACACGATTTGTTCGCTTCCGGGCCGGACAGCGGCGCACCAACGGGCGAAAGTCGCGCCCCCGCCGCCGATATGAACAATCGTCAGCGGCCCCGGCCGCATGGCCTCGACGGCCTCGGCGAACGCCTGCAGATACGGGAACTCCAGATAGGTCGGGTCATTGAGATCCACGTAGGACTGCCGAATCCGGTCGAGGAGCAACAGCCAGCCCCCCGGCCGATCCTCGTCGGCCAGCAGCTCCACCTCGCCGTCCTCCCCGCGCACCCGATCACCGTAGGCACGGCCCGGTCGGAGCGTCGCAGCCGGGCGGCGGCCCGCCCGCCGGCCACCGCGTCGAAAACAACAGTTTCCGGTCTAGCTAATTAACCGTACGGTGAAGTAGCCTGTCCAGGTGACCGACACCTCGCTCGACGCGACCTTCGCCGCGTTGGCGGACCCGACGCGAAGAGCCATCGTGCGGCGCCTGGCCGACGGTGACGCCACCGTGAACGAGCTCGCCCAGCCGTTCGGCATGACCCTGCCGGCCGTGTCCAAACATCTGAAGGTCCTGGAGCGCTGCGGTCTGATATCCCGTAGCCGTCGGGCCCAGTTCCGGCCCTGCCATCTGCGCCGTGAGGCGCTCGACGCCGCCGTGGACTGGATCGCCGACGCGCGCCGCCTTTGGGACGAGCGCTTCGACCAACTCGCCGTGCACCTCAAAGCCATTCAGGCGCAACCATGAGCGACGACCTCCTGGTCTACACACGAATCTTCGACGCGCCGCGCGAGTTGGTCTTCGCCTGCCTCACCGAACCCGCCCACTTGACCCACTTCTGGGGCCCCACCGGTGTCACCGCGCCGCTGGACGACATCCAGATCGACCTGCGGCCCGGCGGCGCCTTCCGCACCGTCATGATCGGCGCAGATGGGAGCCGCTACCCGACCGAGGCCGTCTACACCGAAGTCGACCCACCCAGCCGGTTGTCCTGGCAAGAAACTCACTCCGGCATGATCGTCAGCTCGCTGTTCACGCAATTGCCCGGCGGCCGCACCGAAATACGCATCGAACAACGCTGGGTTCCCGAAGCCGCCCGCGGACCGGAGGCCAGGGCCGGATTCTCGAGCTCCCTCGACAAGTTCGCTGCTTACCTCGCCCAACACCCAGAAAGGCATTTCTCATGACCACCCCCGACGACGCCCACGACTACGCCGCCATCGTGCCGCGGCACCGCAAACAATTGATCGCCGTTCTGGACAGCCTGCCGGCGGCCGACTTCGAGACACTTTCGCTCTGCGAGGGCTGGCGGATCACCGAGGTGTTGGCCCACATCACCATGCCGTTCCGGTTCTCGCCCGAGCAGTACGGCGCCGAACTCGCGAGCGACAACTACGACTTCACGGCCATGGCCGATCGCACCGCCAAACGGGACGCGCAAGCCGGCCCGACGGAGCTGCTCGAAGTCCTCAAGGCCAATGCAGACACCTTGTGGGCTCCGCCGGGCGGCGGCCTGCGCGGTGGGTTGAGCCACGACGTGATCCACGGTCTGGACATGACCGTGCCGCTGGGCCGCGACACGAAGTTGGACGACGACGTGCTGGCGGCCGTGCTGTCCGGGTTCGACGAAGCGAGCGCACGGCAGTATTTCGGCTTCGACCCGGCCGGAATCCGCCTGCAGGCCAACGACTTCGACTACACGCTCGGGGACGGTGAACTGGTGTCGGGCAGCGCGCAGGATCTGATGATGACCATCGCCGGCCGGACCTTGCCCGCCGGGCGGCTGACCGGTCCGGGCAGCGCCAGGTTCGCGAGCCGGTGAAACGCGCGAGTCGGTCAGGCCCGTGAATCGGTGAAACGCGCGAGTCGGTGAAATGCCGCGAGCCGGTGAAACCCGGCCGCGGCATCAATCCCCGTACCGCAGCGCAGCTTTCTCCCAGGCTGAGTCGTCCAGATCGTCGCTGTCCGCGAATTCCGAATCGAGCGGCGCGTTGTCGTCGGACAGCATCAGCCCGTTCCCCAGCAGATCCGGATCCAGCACCGCCTGCTCGTCCGGTCGGTGGGCCAGTTCGGTGGAAATGTACGAGGCCAGCGCCTCATTGAAATCGACTTCCCGGCCGGCTTTCTCGGACAAGAACCAGCGGTGCTCCAAGAACTCGTGAAAGATCTCGGCCTGTTCCAGCTTGCCCGAGAGTTCCTTGGGCACCGCTTCGATGACCGGTTCGAAGACGTCGACCAGCCAGTGGCGGGCCACCGTGTCCTCGTCGACCTCCGTCTCCGGCAGCACCGCGCGACTTCGGTAGGTGTCCAGATCGTTGAGCACCCGGCGCGCCTGGTTCTCCTGCATCCGCAGCCCGGTCAGATTGAACAGCCGCCGCTGGTGATGCCCGGCCTCCACCACCTGGGTCTGCACCAGAACGTGGGGCTCCCCGGCCTTTTCGTTGATCTGGATTTGAGCCGCGTCATAACCCAACTCGTTGAGCCGCTGCAGTCGCCGCTCGATCCGCCACCATTCGTCGTCGCCGATGGTCTGCGGCGCCGTCAATTCCGCCCACAGATGGTCGTACCGGGTCAACACCGATGTCGCCGTTTCCAACGGGTCCACCGTCTCCGGAAGCAGGCCGGACATCTGCAGGTCCAGCAGCTCGCCGGCCAGGTTGGTCTCCGCGATGTCCAGGTCCTGCTGCCGCTGACCGGTGGACAGGCTCTCCCGCAACTCACCCGTTTCGGCATCCACCAGGTAGGCGGCCAACGCCCCGGCGTCCCGTCGAAACAAGGTGTTCGACAGCGAACAGTCCTTCCAGGCGAAGCCGGCCAGATGCAGGCGGACCAGCAACTGGGCCAGCGCGTCGAGGAGCTTGGGTTCCAGGTCCGGGTCGAGTCGGCGGGAGAACAGCGCCCGGTAGGGCAGCGAGAACCGCAAATGCTTGGTCACCAGGGCGGCGTCCAGCGGATCGCCCTCCGGCGTGGTGCGGCCGGCGACCACCCCGACGGCCTGCACCACCGGCACGCCCACCTTGGCCAGATCGCGAAGCAATTCGTACTCGTGCTCGGCCAGGCCGCGGTCGATTTCCTTGATGGCGTACACGATTCCGCCGATACGGACGAAGCGCACGACGTGGCGCGAGATGCCCCGCGGCAGGCTGACCAGCTTCTCGCGGGGCCAGTCCGCCAATTGTGTCGACCACGGCAGGGTCAACAGGTCGGTGGGATCGGGGCCGCTGGCGAACTGCATGCGCACCGGCCAAGAGTGGCACAGAACCCGGTACGGGGCAGGCGCGGATCGGCCGAAGCCGAACCGGATAATCCGGGTGATGACCGACATGCTGGCTGCCGCCCGTGAGTTGACGCCGCTCCTGCGCAGCCGGGCCGGCCAGGCCGAGCAGAATCGGGACCTCACCGACGACGAGGTCGGCGCCCTGCGCGGACTCGGCGTTTTCCGGCTGGCTGCACCCCGCGCTGCCGGCGGCCGGGAGGCCGATCCCCTGGAACTGATCGACGTCGTCGAAGAACTCGGCTATGCGGACGGCTCGGCCGGCTGGGTGGCGATGATCGGCGCCGCGACGAGCGTCGCGTTGGGCCGCCTGGATCAGTCCCTGGCCGCCGAGATGCTGACCGATCCGGATTTCTGTTTGGTGGGCGTGGCGGCACCCGGCGGGCGCGCGGTCGCCGCGCCGGGCGGTTACCGGGTCAGCGGTCGATGGCCCTTCGCCAGCGGCTGCCGGCACGCGACGTGGCTGGCCGCCGGCGTGCTGGTCGACACCGGAAGCACGCCCGACGCCCGCATCGCCATCCTGCCCCCAGCCGAGCTGACCGTGCACGACACCTGGCACGTCTCCGGCCTCAAGGCGACCGGCAGCCACGACCTGGAGGCCACCGATGTCCTGGTCCCCCCCGATCGACTGTTCTCCTTGACGGCCCCACCCAATGCCGACGGTTTGCTCTACCGGTTCCCGGTGCTCAGCCTGCTGGCTCTCGGCATCGGCGCGGTGGCGCTGGGGATCGCCCGGGCGGCCATCGAGGCGCTCAGCGAACTGGCGGGCAGTAAACGGAATCCGGCCACCGGCCAGTGGCTGGCGGAAAAACCGGCCACTCGCATCGCCCTGGCCGGGGCCGAGGCCCTCCGAGCCGGCGGGCTGTCCTATCTCAGATCGCAAGTGGCGGAAATGACCGGCCACACCCGGGAAGCGGCGGCATCGACAACCCAACGGGCGGCGCTGCGGCTGGCCATCATGACGGCGACGAGGAACGCCGCCCGCGCCGTCGACCTGGCCTACGACGCCGGCGGCGGCAGCTCCATCCGCGAGAACAACCCGCTGCAAAGGTGCTTCCGGGACGTGCATGTGGCCACCCAGCACGCCATGGTCGGCAGCGACGTCGAGGAGCTCATCGGCGCGGTGCTGCTCGATCCGAACATGCCGGCTCCGCGCCTCTGAGCGGTGGCTGTTGGGCCGCGGTGCGAACCCACAGTGACCGAGTGGATACCCACCGCTTCGCGGCCGTCCAGGTGGCGGTGATAGACCTACCGCAACCCACCCTCGGAAAGGAGCGACATGCGCCTTCTTCGTCCCCTGGTCATTCTCGTCGGCGTGCTGGCCCTGACGGCGGCCGGAACAACGGGCGTCCAAGCCCGGCCACCCGTCCGATACGCCGCTCTCGGCGATTCGTACTCGGCCGGCGTCGGGGCGGATGGCAGCAGCCTGGGAGCCGAATGTGATCGCAACAGCGCGGCGTACCCGGCCCTGTGGGCGTCGGAGCACCGGGCGTCCGCGCTCAAATTCCTGGCCTGCTCCGGTGCGACCACCTCGACCGTGCTCAGCGATCAGGTGCCCGCCATACCGGCCAATTCGAACCTGGTCACCATCACGGTCGGCGGTAACGACGTCGGCTTCGCCACCATCATGCAGATATGCGCTTTGCAAGGCACCGACGACTGCATTGAGGCCGTCGACAATGCCGAGAACATAGCCACCACGGCGCTGCCCCGGAAACTGGACAAACTGTTCAAGGCGGTCGACCGGCGCGCCCGGTCGGCCGACGTCGTGGTGCTCGATTACCCGCTCTTCTACCGGTTGGGCGCCTGGTTCTGCATCGGGCTGTCGGGTACGTCGCGCGCCAAGATCGACGAGGGCATCAACGTGCTGGACGGGGTGCTCCAACAGGCCGCCGCTCGTCACGGTTTCGCGTTCTCAGACGTGCGCGACAACTTCACGGGGCATGAGCTCTGCGGCGGCAGCGCCTGGCTGCACTCGGTGGATTTCGTGGATCTTTCCGACTCCTACCACCCGACCACGGCCGGGCAGGCCAGGGGATATCTATCCGCGCTGGACGAGGTGACCGGCTGACCGTCAGCCGGCGCGATAACTCGCGGCCGCTTGCACCAGTGCGGCGAACAATCTCACGTCGGTGCTGGCCTCGGGATGCCATTGAACGCCCACCTCGAACCGCTCACCCGGGGATTCCATGGCCTCGAGGATGCCGTCCTCGGCGTGGGCGGACGCGAGGTAACCCGGGTGCCGGTCGACGGACTGGTGGTGATGACACGGAACGGTGAGGCTGTCGTCGAGCACCTCGGCCAACCGGCTGTCCGGTTCGATCTTGACCTCCACCGAGCCGTAGCGACCGGGGCCGGGATCGTGCCTGGTGCTGTCCACCAGGTCAGGCACGTGTTGATGCAGCGAACCGCCGGCCCGCGCGGCCATCACCTGCATGCCGCGGCAAATCCCGAACACCGGGAGGCCGAGAACTTCGGCAGCATCCAGGAGGGCGAACTCCGACACATCCCGGTCGTCACGCCAGGCCGCGGTGGCCACATGGGGTTCGGCGCCGTAACGAGACGGGTTGACGTCGGCCCCGCCGGCAATGATCAGCCCGTCCACCCGGCCCAGCAGCGAGGTGGCATCGTCACCGATCCCCAGGGGCGGCACCAGGACCGCCGTGCCCCCGCCGCGCCGCACTGCCTGCACGTACCGGTCGGGCAGCAGCGCGGCCGGGACGTGCGACCAGCTGCCCCAACTGGCGGGTTCGGTGTACATGCTGATGGCCACGACGGGACGCTTCACCGGCCGATTGTCGCCCATCTGCCCAGTATCATCGGCCGGTGTCCGAAGACGAAGCTTCGCTGGTTCGCCAACACCAAGTGTGGGAGGCCTGGGCACAGGCCGATCCGATGTGGGCGATCCTCTCCGATCCGAAGCGCACCAACGGCCGATGGGACGTCGACGAGTTCTTCGCCACCGGTCGAACGGAGATCGCCGCTTTGGTGGCCGACCTCGACAAGCGCGGGCTGACCTTTTCGCGCGGCCGGTGCCTGGATTTCGGTTGCGGGATGGGTCGCCTCACGCAGGCGCTGGGCCAGGTCTTCGATCACGCCGACGGCGTCGACATCGCCGACACCATGATCGAATTGGCCCGGCACCACAACAAATACCCGGGTCGCGTCGAATACCACCTGAATGTGGCGGACGATCTCTCGCTCTTCGAGGACGGCCGTTTCGACTTCATCTACTCGACGATCGTGCTGCAACACAATCCGCCGCCCGCCGCTCGCCGGTACATCGAGGAATTCCTCCGGGTGCTGGCCGAAGGCGGTCTGGCCGTTTTCGACATGCCGACCCGGGCGGTGGGGCGAGAGCTGCCGGAGGGCAGCCACCGGGCCCACATCAGCATCACGAAGGTTCCGGACCGGCTGCCGGCCGGTGCCACCGCCCTGATCAGCGTGGAGGCCGTCAACACCAGTGGTTCGGACTGGCCCCGGGGCACCGGCCTGAAGTTCGGCAATCACTGGAAGAAGGCCGACGGCGAGCTGATCGCCTACGACGACGGCCGGGCGGAGGTGTCCGATCCGGTGCCGGACGGCGAGACGATTCGCCGGCGGCTGCCCGTGACGCTCCCGTCGGAGCCGGGCCGGTACGTGCTCGAAGTCGACCTGGTCGAAGAGATGATCACCTGGTTCGGCGCCCTGAGCGGCCGGGTGCCGTCCATCGAGGTCGAGGTGGTGGATGCGGTGTCCGAACCTGCGGCCGCGCCGGTCATGGACACGGACGACGACGAACCGCAGATGCCGGAACTGTTCTCGATGAACGCCCTCTCGCCGGAAGAGGTGCGGGAGGCGATTGCCCTGCACGGCGGCGAGATCCTGGATTCCCGCGACACCGACGCGGCGGGAGCGGACTGGGAGTCCTTGCGCTACTACGTACGTCGTCTCGACGCGCGAACCGCGGCCCCGCGGATCGCCGAGGCGTCCGCGGTTCGAGCCGACAACGCCCGCGCGCAGGCCCGCGCGGCCGCCGAGCAAGCCGAGGCGGCTCGTGCGGCGGCGGACGCGGCCGCAGCCGAAGCCGTCCGGGCTCAAGCCGACGCGGAGGCGGCCGCCCTCCACGCGTCCGCGGCCCGTTCGGAAGCCGACCGGTGGGCCGCGACGCCTCAGGCCGACTGAGAACACCCGGCGGAAATGCGCCACTCAGTCCAGCGGCGTGACGTAAGCGCCGGAGATGCCTCCGTCCACCAGGAATTGGGACGCGGTGATGAAACTGGATTCGTCCGAGGCCAGGAACAGCACCGCGTTCGCGATCTCCTGCGCTTCGGCAAACCGGCCGACCGGAATGTGCACCAGCCGGCGCGCGGCCCGCTCCGGATCTTTGGCGAACAGTTCCTGCAGTAGGGGTGTGTTCACCGGACCCGGGCAGAGCGCGTTGACCCGCACACCCTGCCGGGCGAACTGCACACCCAGTTCGCGGCTCATCGACAGCACCCCGCCCTTGGAGGCGGTGTAGGAGATCTGGGATGTGGCGGCGCCCATGACCGCCACGAACGAGGCGGTGTTGATGATGGATCCCTTGCCCTGCTCCAACATGTACGGCAGGGCCGCCTTGCAGCACAGGTAGACGCTGGTCAGGTTGACTTCCTGGACCCGGCGCCAGGCCTCGAGCTCCGTGGTCAGGATCGAGTCGTCGTCGGGCGGCGAGATACCCGCATTGTTGAAAGCCACATCCACGCTGCCGTAGGTGCGCTTGGCCAGGGCGAACAATGCGTTCACCGATTCCGGGTCCGTCACGTCGACCTTGAGGAATCGGCCGCCCAGCTCCTCCGCGATACCGGGCCCCTTGGCCTCGTCCAGGTCACCGATCACCACCCGGGCGCCCTCGGCGGCGAACGTGCGGGCGGTGGCCAGGCCGATACCGGAGCAACCTCCGGTGATGACGGCGACTTTGCCTTCCAGGCGGCCGGTCATGGGCAGTATCGATACCTTTCGTGAGGTGGTCAGGAGGCGAAGAAGACGTTCTTGGTCTCGGTGAATGCATTGGGGGCGTCCGGTCCGAGTTCGCGGCCCAAGCCGGACTGTTTGAAGCCGCCGAAAGGCGTCCAATAGCGCACCGAGGCGTGCGAATTCACCGACAGATTTCCGGTTTCCACGGCGCGGGACACCCGCAGGGCCTTGCCCAGATCGGCCGTGAAGACCGAACCCGACAATCCGAACTCCGAATCGTTGGCCATGGCGATGGCTTGGTCCTCCCCGTCGAACGGCAGCACCGCCACGACCGGACCGAAGACTTCCTCGCGCCAGATACGGTCCTCGGGGCCGGTGGGCAGCACGACCGTCGGCGGATACCAGAACCCCTCACCGGGGTCAGCGGGAAGCTGCCCGGTGAAGGCGACGTCGGTGCCGTCGACATACCCGGCCACCGTGGCCCGCTGATGCGCCGAGATGAGCGGCCCCATCTCCGCGTCCGGCTCGGCCGGCGGCCGCACCCGGAACCGGCCGACAGCGGACTCCAGCAGCCCGAGAAATTCGTCGTACGCGGACCTCTCGACGAGAATTCGCGATCGGGCACAGCAGTCCTGGCCGGCGTTGTCGAACACCGAGCCCGGCGCGGAGGCGGCCGCGGCGGCGAGATCAGAGTCCGCGAACACGATGTTCGCGCTCTTGCCGCCCAGCTCCAGGGTGAGCCGCTTCACCTGCGCGGCACAACCGGCCATGATGCGCTTGCCGACCTCGGTCGACCCGGTGAAACAGACCTTCCGAACCCCGGGGTGGGTGACGAATCGTTCTCCGACCACGCTGCCCTGCCCGGGGATCACCGTGAGAACACCATCCGGCAGGCCCGCCGACCGAGCCAGCTCGCCGATCCGGATGGCGGTGAGCGGGGTCAGCTCCGCCGGTTTGAGCACGACGCAGTTCCCGGCGGCGAGCGCCGGCGCGAACCCCCACCCGGCGATGGGCATGGGAAAGTTCCAGGGAACGATGACGCCGACCACGCCCAGCGGCTCGTGGAACGTCACATCGAGGCCACCCGGCACCGGAATCTGTTGGCCCAACATCCTTTCCGGGGCCGCGCTGTAGTAGTTCAGGACGTTTCGGACGTTGCCGGCTTCCCACCGGGCGTTGCCGATCGTGTGCCCGGAATTCACCACCTCCAGCTGGGCGAGCTCCTCAAGGTGATCGTCGACCTCCCGAGCAAAGGCGCGCAGCAGCTCGGCCCGCTCACCCGGGGCCACCGCCCGCCAGGCCGGGAAGGCTCGGTGCGCCTTCTCGATCGCCGCGTCGGTCTCGGCCGCCGAGGCCCGCGGGATGTCGATCAGGGCGGCACCGGTGGCCGGGTTGATCAGGGTGGAATGCCCGCCTTCCCCGGTGAGCGGCCCGGAGTAGGCGGCGGAAAATGCGCTCAGCACCAGTGAATGCCTTTCTGTCACAGACGTTCGAAGCCGCGCCGCAGCTCCCAGTCGGTCACGGCCGCCTCGAAGGCGGCCAGTTCCACGTCGGCGGCGTTGACGTAGTGGTCGACCACATCGTCGCCGAACGCCGCGCGGGCGATGGCCGAGCCGGCGAAGAGATCGCGCGCCTCGCGCAGCGTCGTCGGCACCTGCGGTTTGCCCGACGTGTAGGCGTTGCCGACCGTCTCCGGTTCGAGCGGCAGCTTCCGCCGTACTCCGTACAGGCCGCCGGCCAGCATGCCGGCGATGGCCAGGTACGGGTTGACATCGCCGCCCGGCAAACGGTTCTCCAGCCGGGCGGACGCCTCGTGTCCGACGAGCCGCACGGAACAGGTCCGATTGTCGTTTCCCCAGGCGACCGCGGTGGGAGCGAACGAGCCCTTGGCGAACCTTTTGTAGGAGTTGATGTTCGGCGCGTACAGCAGAGTGAATTCCCGCATGGTGGCCAGGATGCCGGCCAGAAACGAGTCGTACAGCGCCGTCCGGGCGCCGTCGGCCCACAAGACGGTGGCACCATCCAGCCCGCGCAGCGAGAGATGAATATGGCAGGAATTGCCTTCCCGCTCGTTGTATTTCGCCATGAAGGTCAGCGACTCGCCGTGCTGCGCGGCCAGTTCTTTCGCGGTGTTCTTGTACACGACATGGTTGTCGGCGGTGGTCAGCACCTCGGCGAAGCGGAACGCCACCTCGTGCTGGCCGTAGTTGCATTCGCCTTTGGCCGACTCCACGGTCAGGCCGGCTTCGTACATGGTGTTGCGGATGTCGCGCAGCAACGGCTCGATCCGGGTGGTGCCCAGAATCGAGTAGTCGACGTTGTACTGGTTGACCGGCGTCAGGTCCCGGTAACCGGCGTCCCAGGCTTCCTCGTAGGAATCGGCGAAGACGACGAACTCCAGTTCCGTCCCGGCGAAGGCCTGGTAGCCCAATCCGGCGGCCGCCTCCACCTGGCTCTGCAGGATGGACCGCGGTGACTGCCGCACCGGTGAGCCGTCCAGCCATGTCAGGTCGCACTGGATCAGCACGCTGCCCGGCAGGTGCGGGAGCCGCCGGATGGTGTCCAGGTCCAGGGCGAACACCATGTCGCCGTAACCCTTCTCCCAGGAGGAGATGGCGTAGCCGTCGACCGTGTTCATGTCCACGTCGACGGCCAGCAGGTAGTTGCAGCCCTCGGTGCCATGGGCGAGCACCTCGTCCAGGAAATACTTGGCGTGCAATCGCTTGCCCTGCAGGCGGCCCTGCATGTCGGTGAAGGCAACGACCACGGTGTCGACGTCATCGCTGTCGATGAGCTCGTGGAGCTGCTCGACGGTCAGCATCCGGGGACTGCGGGGGTGCTCCGTCATGAACTGCGCCCCTGCCGGTGATGTTGTTCCAGGTCGATCTCCTGGGCGGTGGACACACCGGCCGGCAGGTCGATGGTGGTTTTCGGCCCGGTGAACCACTTCTTGACCGAAAGGTGCCAGTAGATCCAGAGCAGGATGAGGGCGCCGCCGATCAGCAGCGGCGTGTAGTTCACGCCCGCCCAGCTGAAGTCGTTGGCCCACGGGATGCCGGAATGTGCGGTGGGGAAGATGGCCACGATCGAGGTCAGCGCGATCTCGATGAGCGCCAGCGCATTGATCCACTTGTAGTGCCGGCCCAGGTTCCACTTCCCGACCCGGAAAGCGCTACCCATGCGCCAGCGCAGGAAGATCGGGATGGCGAAGCAGACGTAGAGCCCGACGACTCCGATGGACACGACGGCGAAGAAGGCAATGGGTGCGCCGTTCACCGACACCAGGGCCGGCAGCGTGATGATGGCGGCCACGACTGCGGCCAAAACAACGCCGTTGGCCGGTACCCGCGAGCGGGTCAGGGAGGACCAATAACGGGCGCCCGGAATGGCCCGGTCCCGGCTGAACGCGAACAACATGCGGGAGCAGCTCGTCAGACAGGCCATGGTGCAGAAGAACTGCCCGGCGGTGGAAATGGTCAACAACGTGCCGCCCCAGCCGGAATTCATCGCCTCCAGGAAGATCGACGAGGCGGACCCGGCGTGCGCGGAAACGAAGTCGGCGCCGGTCATCTTCCCGTCCGGAGACATCGGCGGGACGGCGAACAGAAAGGCCAGCAACAACAACCAGCCGCCGATGGCCGAGTAGAAGATGGATCGCCACATGCCCTTGGCGGCCGAATTGGCCGCGCTCTTGGTTTCCTCGGAAAGATGAGCCGACGCGTCGTAGCCGGTGATCGTGTATTGGGTCAGGATCGCGGTGATGGGTAGCACGAAAATCAGGAATCCCGGGCTCGATGTCGACGTGCCGAAGATTCCGGAGTTGTTGATGACCTTTCCGAACACATCGCCGACGGCCGCATGGTGCTTGGGCACGAACACCAGAATTGCGATGATCGCGGCGGCACCGAAGACGTGCCACCACACCGAGATGTTGTTGATGACGGCCAGCAGATGGCTGGAGAAGATGTTGACCGTGGCGGCGAGCCCCAGGATGACGACGAAGTAGACGAAGATGCGGCCCAGATGGCCGGATTGGTAACTGGAATCGAAGAATCCCAGGGTGGTGTCCAGGAACGTCGCGCAGCCGTACGCCACCGAGGCGACGATGGCGATGAGCCCGATCAGGTTCAGCCAGCCGGTGTAGAAGCCGGCCTTCGGACCGCCGAGTTTGCTGGCCCACCAATAGATGCCGCCGGAGGTGGGATAGGCCGAGACGAGTTCGGACATCGAGATGCCGATGAGGAGGATGAAGACCGAGACGAACGGCCAGCCCCAGGCGATCAACGCGGGTCCGCCGTAGTTCCAGCCCAGGCCGAACGAGGTGAAACAGCCGGCCAGGATCGAGATGATCGAGAACGAGATCGCGAAGTTCGAGAAGCCGGACCAGGACCGGTGCAGCTCCTGCTTGTAGCCGAGTTCGGCGAGATGCTTCTCGTCGTCGGTCAATTCGGCGGGCAGTTCGTCGGGAACGGGGATGGTGGCCATGGTGTCACTCCCGGTGGAGGGCGGCGCATTGCTGGTCGCCGGAGACGTGGGGCGAACGACTGCGATTAAAGGTCTGCCGACCATACCGTTTCGAGTGCCGCGGGGGAAGGCCCCGGACAGATCGACCAGTGTCGGTCCCGGCGGGCGAGAAACCCCCTCTGGCAGCTACTCAGTGCAAGAAACCGCGCAACAGGGCGGCGGTGCCGTCGACGTGCTCCTCCATCCGGCAGCGCGCCGCTTCGGCGTCGGAGTCCAGGACGGCGGCCACGATCCCGCGATGCTGCTCATCGGAATGCGCGATGTTGGCCGGAATCACCGGAATGGCCCGGAGCAGCGGGTCCAGCCGGAGCTGCACATCGGCGACCAGGGCGGTGACCGACGAACTGCCGCCCACGGCGGCGATGGCCAGGTGCAGCCGGGAGTCGGCCAACCGCCGCTGGTCGAGCCCGGCGGTTCCGGCCTCGTCCAGGCACCGCCGCAGGGTCTCCCGGTTGGCCTCGCTGATCGGCCGGGACGCGGCCAGCGCCGCCGTTCCCGGTTCGACCACCCGCCGCAGGTCCAGGGTGTCGTCGAGCGACGGCAGCGCCGTGCCGGTCCGGCCGGCCGAGCGCCCGGGGGAGACGACGAACGTGCCTCCGCCGCGGCCCCGCCGGGATTCCACCAGTCCCGCCTCGCGCAGCGCGCCGATGGCCTCTCGCAGGGTCACCCGGCTGACGGCCAGCATTTCGGCCAGCGCCCGCTCCGGCGGCAACTGCTCCCCGTCGGTCAGCACGCCCAGCCGGATGCCCTGCGCCAACCGCTGCACTGTCACCTCAAAGGTGTTTCGCACCGGGACCGGCGAGAACAAGGCGCGCTCCCACATCGCCTCGACTCCGACGGCCCCGGTCATGGCTGCCATTCTGCCGGTGCCCCGGTCCCGGTGAAATCCCCGCGACACGCGCCGGCCGAGTAGCGCCGCGGCGGCGGTCGTGTCACGATGAACCGGCAAATGACACGAGTGTGATTCCCGGTCATCGCGGGCCTGGTGATCTGGAAGGTGGGGTTTCCTCAGTGGGAACTGACAACGCGGCCCCGGCAGCGGGGGCCACACCGGACGCCGGCAACGGCCTTTCCCGCCGCGACCGCGACATCCTGACCTTCGAGCGGCAGTGGTGGCAGTACGCGGGACTGAAGGAACAGGCCGTCAAGGAAATGTTCGGCCTGTCCGCCACCCGCTACTACCAAGTCCTGAACGAGATCATCGACAATCCGGCCGCGCTGGCGGAGGATCCGCTGCTGGTCCGTCGGCTCCGCCGGTTGCGGGCCAGCCGGCAGAAGGCCCGCTCGGCCCGCCGTCTCGGCTTCGACGTTTGAGCTGACCGCCCGTCCGCGTCCCCGGGGGGCTGTGCTGTGCTGGTTCGGCGACGGCGGCTGGGTCAGCGCAGGCGGCGCCGGCCGCTCAGTCGTCCCCGAACCGGACCGGATGAACCGCGTCGCCGCTCCTCCGGCAGCGGGCTGCCGTCCGAGAACCGGCCGGCCACCCGCTGGCGACGTGGCACCCGCACCGAAAGCCGTACGCGGCGGCCGGATCCCCGGCGAGGCGACCGGCCACCGGGTTGCGGCCACAACTCGGGGTGACGTTTCAGACGCAGGTATTTCCAGCCGGCGTACGGCAGGTGCAGCAGGTAGATCCCCAGCCCGATGACGGTGATGATCTGGGGTTCGTAGAAGGTCGCGGCGACCGCCACAACCAGGACGATCATCGCCGGAACCATGACCGCCGGCGAGATGCGGACCGATTTCAGCGCGATGCTGGGCAGCCGGGAGACGGCCAGCAGCCCGACGATCGCCAACCAGCCGCACACCAGCCAGCCGGCCGAGAACACGGAGTGCGGGAACCGATTCCACAGCAGCAACGGCACGCACGCCAGCAGACCGGCTGCCGGCGCGGGGATACCGGTGAAAAATCCCTTGGCCCATGGCTGTGGCTCGTCGTCGAGCAGCGAATTGAAGCGTGCCAGCCGCAGGGCGACACATACCGCGTAGAGCAGACAGAAGACCCAGCCGAAGGAGCGCGACGACTGGAACACCCAGATGAAATTGATCAGAGCGGGCGCGACGCCGAAGGAGACCAGATCCGACAGGGAGTCCAGCTCCGCGCCGATCCGGCTGGTGGACCGGAGAAGTCGAGCCGCCGGGCCGTCGATCGAGTCGAGAATGGCAGCGGCGCCCAGGGAACCGACGGCCAGCAGCCAGGACAGCACTCCGGCTTTGGCCTGGGTGGCGAAATAGACACTGGAGAGCCCGGCCGAGAAGGCCAGCACCGTGATGGCGTTCGGCAGGAAGCGGACACCGGGAACGGTGGGCATCAGGCCGTGGGCCCGGGCAGGGCCGCCAGGACGGTCTCGCCCCCAACCGCCCGCTGGCCGACGGAGACCTTGATCTTCGACCCGGACGGCAGGTAGGTGTCCAGCCGCGAACCGAACCGGATGAGCCCGTACGTTGCGCCGGCGGTCAACACATCACCCTGATGGACGTCGCACACGATCCGGCGGGCCACCAGCCCCGCGATCTGGGTGACGATCACTTGGCCACCGGTGTCCGCGGTCAGCAGCAGTGAGTTGCGCTCGTTGTCGGTGCTGGCCTTGTCCAGGTCGGCGGACAAGAACTTGCCGGGTCGGTAGGCGACCTTCTCGACCCGGCCGCTGACCGGAACACGCTGCACATGCACGTCGAACAGGGACAGGAAGATCGACACCCGCAGGCGCGGGCCCGGTTCCAGCCTGAGCTCGGCCGGCGGTTCGGCTGATTCGATGAGCGAAACGACACCGTCGGCCGGTGCCACGACCAGACCGGCGTCGAGTGGCGGCACCCGCGGCGGCTCCCGGAAGAAGATCGCCGAGGCGGCGGCTCCGAACAGCCCGAGCCGGCCGATCGACCGGGCGAGGCGCCGCAGCCCGGCGCGGCGGAGCAGCCAGCGAACGGCCAGCGCGGCTCCGGCCGTGCCGAAGACGATCGGCCGACCGCCCGGATGCATCGGGGGGACGGTGCTGCGAACGAGCGACACCAGGTGCGACCCCGCCCCGTCGGTTCTGGCGGCCATGGGCTCCTTATCCGTCCGGCCCGGAAAGCGGGCGTGCTTGCCTGAACACGGTAGCGGAGTTGCGTCGCCGGACCGGGAGGCTAGCGTCTTGGTCTCGTGGCTGAGCAGCGAACGGCGGCGCGCAGACAACGCGACGTGCTTGTCGTGGTCCTCGCGGTGAACAGCGGGTTTTCCGACGCCTTCGGTTACCTGGCGCTGGGAGCGGCGTTCTCGTCGGTGATGACCGGCAACATGGTGCTCTTCGGGCTCTCCCTGGGCACCGGCAACCTCACTCTGACCCTGCACACCGTGGTGGCCATTGCCCTGTTCATCGTGGGTTGCTGGGTGGGCACCCTGCTGGCCGGCACCCCCCAGCCGCACAACCCCACGTGGCCGCCCACGGTGACCCGGGCGCTGGCGGTGCAGCTGGGGATCATCGCGGTGTACGCCGCGGGGTTCTGGGCGATGCGAAGCCGACCCGACGTCGGCGGCCAATTGGCGTTGCTGGGACTGAACGCCGCGGCCCTGGGGCTGCAGAGCAGCGCCGTCCAGCGGTTCGGCGTTTCGGGGCTGTCGACCACCTATCTGACGGGCACCTTGACCCAGACCGTCATTCGGCTGGCCTCCGGCCGGCCGGTCCGCGAGGTCGGGCACAGTTTGAGCATCCTGGCCGGCTTGATCGCCGGGGGCGCGCTGGGCGGCCTGATCGGCCATCTGGTGCGCTGGGTGGGCCCGCTGGTGCAGGTGGTGTTGCTGGTGGTGGTGGTGATCTGGGCACGGATGTCGCCCGAGTTGCGCCCGCCCGACCAAGCCATCGCCGCGTCCCGGTCGTAGGTTCTGGACATGGAAATCGCCCAGGCGCTGGAATTCGTGGCCGCAAACCACCAGGCGGTGCTGTCCACCCACCGGCAGAACGGCGAACCGCAGATGTCACCGGTGTCGGCGGGTGTCATCGACGGCGCGGTGGTGGTGTCGTCGCGGGCGCCGTTGGCCAAGGTCCGCAATCTGGAGCGGGACCCGCGCGCGTCGATCCTGGTGTTCACCGGCAACTTCTTCGGTCCGTGGGTGCAGCTGGACGGGCGGGTCGAAATCGTTCGGCAGCCCGAAGCGCTGGATCTGCTGGACGAAGTGTTCCGGGTCATCCAGGGCGAGCATCCCGATTGGGCGGACTATCGCGCGGCGATGATCCGTGACCAGCGCGTCGTGCTCCGCCTGCGGCCCGACCGCGTCGCCGGCCAGCTTTGATGATCGAGCAGCCGCTGCGGGTCGAGATCCTCGACGACAGCACCGATCCGCTCGGCCCGCCGGCTCGCTGGACGAACTGGGTGGGTAATCAGACATTCACGGCCGCACACTTCGCGGCGCCGTCGAGCGAAGACGAGGTGGCCCGCCTGGTGGGAGAGGCGGCCCGGCGTGACATCCCCGTCCGGGCGTCGGGGGCCGGACATTCGTTCACCCCGGTGGTACAGACCGACGGGCTGCTCCTGGATCTGGGCGCCCTGCGGGGGGTGATCGCCGTCGACGCGTCGGCCGGCCGGGCCACCGGCGGGGCAGCCACCTTGATCAAGGATTTCTACACACCGCTGTGGTCGGCCGGCCTGGCGTTGCGCAACCAGGGGGACATCGACACGCAGCGCATCGCTGGGGCGGTGGCCACCGGGACCCACGGGTCGGGGATCGCGCAGCCGAGCCTGTCCGCCTCGGTGGCCGGACTGCGCGTGGCGAACGCGGCCGGTGACGTCGTGGACATCGACGAGACCCAGCCGGAGCTGCTGCACGCCGCCCAGGTCGGGGTGGGCATGTTCGGCGTGGTCACCGCGGTGACCATGAACGTCGTGCCGGCCTACAGCCTGCAGAAATGGGTGGGATTCCTGCCCTACGACGAGGTCGTCCGGCGCTGGGATGAATTGCTGTCCCATCGGCACTTCTCGCTGTTCTGGTTGCCCACCGACGCCTCCGCGGCGTTGTACTTGCTGCAGACCCCACCCGGGGAATCGTTGGTCGACCACTGCCAGGTCAAGCTGTACGACGACCTGCCCGCAGGACAGGCGCCGCGGGCGGGCTGGCACGCCGGGCGCAGCTACGAGATCTATCCAATGGATTACGACCCCAATTTCGACGAGCTGGAATACATGGTCCCGGTCGAGCACGGACCGGCCGCCATGGCGGAGATCCGCCGTTTGATGCTCAAGGATTTTCCGGACTTCATCTACCCGATGGAGATCCGCTTCACCGGTGCCGACGAGGCGTATTTGTCGCCGAATTACCGGACCGATACCTGCGTCATTTCCGTCTCGGGGCAGCCGTTCACCGATTATTGGCCGTTCTTGCGGGGTGTGGACGCCGCTTTGGCCACCTACCGGGCCCGCCCGCACTGGGGCAAGTTGCACTTCACCACCCGCGAGCGGGTGGATGCGCTTTATCCGCGGGCGGATGAGTTCCGGGAAATACGGCGACGATTCGATCCGCAGGGCTTGTTTCTCAACGAGCAGCTCCGGCCGCTGTTCGGATAGGACGCAGCGGCTGTCCAGACCGTCAGACGTTGACCCCGAAATCTTGCGCTATCCCGGCCAAACCGGAGGCGTAACCCTGACCGATGGCGCGGAATTTCCACTCCGCGCCGTTGCGGTAGAGTTCGCCGAACACCATGGCCGTTTCGGTCGACGCATCCTCTGACAAGTCATAGCGGGCCAATTCCGATCCGTCCGCGGCGTTGACCACCCGGATGTAGGCGTTCCGCACCTGGCCGAACGACAAGCGTTTGGTATCGGCGTCGTAGATGGAGGCCACCACGGCGACCTTGGCGATCTCCGGCGGTGCGCCGGCCAGATTGACGGTGATGATCTCGTCGTCGCCGGCACCCTCGCCGGTCAGATTGTCACCGCCGTGCTCGATGGCACCGTCGGGGGAGCGCTTGTTGTTGTAGAAGACGAAGTGACCGTCGGTCAGGATCTTGCCGCCGGCGCCCAACCCGAGTGCGCTGGCGTCCAGGTCGAAGGTGGCGCCGTCGGTGGTGCGGGCGTCCCAGCCCAGACCGAGCACGACGGTGGCCAGTCCGGGGGCCGCCTTGGTCAGGGAAACATTGCCGCCTTTGGTCAGATTCACGCCCATGGCCCCATCCTGACTCAGCGCCCGGGCGGGCGCACGCCAAAGGAAAAGTCCGCGCCGGGCAGACCATTAGGGTGATCCGATGGTGCGTCCGGCCCGCGAAGATCGACCACAACGTCCCGGAATCGTCATGCCCATCGGGGGCGCCGAGGACAAAGTGGGCCAGATGTCCATCCTGAAGGACGTCATGCGGCTGGCCGGCGGTCCGGGCGCTCGCCTGGTCGTCCTGTCGACCGCCTCGTCGTTGGGCGACGAGATCACCCACGCCTACCTGCAGCTCTTCGCCACACTGGGCATCGGCGACGTGGTCGGCATCCGGCCGGAGAGCCGCGCCCAGGCCGAGGCAACCGAGATCGTCCACACCGTCGAACGCGCGACGGCCGTGTTCATGACGGGGGGCAATCAGACGAAGCTGGCCACCATCCTGGTCGGCACAGCCCTGGGGGAGGCCATCCGGGTGGCGCACCGGGGCGGCGCTTTGATCGCCGGCACCTCGGCCGGGGCCAGCATCTGCTCCGAGCACATGGTGTCCTTCGGGTCCGGCGGGTCGACCCCTAAATTCCGCGTCGGGCAGGTCTCCCAGGGACTCGGCCTGCTGCCCGGTGTCATCGTCGACCAGCACTTCACCCAGCGGAACCGGTTCGGCCGGCTGCTGGCCCTGGTCGCTGCGAACCCGGCCCAGCTGGGCGTCGGAATCGACGAGGACACCGCGGCGATCATCTCCGCCGACGGCCGGCTCGAGGTCCGCGGCCGCGGAGTCGTCACCATCGTCGACGGCAGCCACGTGACGACCACCGCCTACACCGCGACCGGCACCCAGCCGCTGATGATGTCGGGCCTGGTCCTGCACACGCTGCCGCGGGGCGCGGTCTTCGACATGCAAGCGCGACAACTCATCTCGGCGCCCGGTCTGCCGGACTCGTCGAATCCGCCGACGGTCGCCACCCCGTCGGACGTCCCCGCAGGAACGAAGCCGAAGCCGCGGCGCATCGCGGTTGAAGGCGCGCACGAGACCACCGCGGAGCTCCGCCGGCGGCCGTGAGCCGGCGCGACTGGTGATACCCCTCTGATCACCAGTCGCACCGACGTCCGGGCGCGGTCAGCCGGCCGCGGGAATCGTTCTTCCTGAGCGGGCCCAGCGGCCGCCGAAAATCGACAGATATACAAAGACAGGCCATCCTCGCCAGGACCAAAGGTCCTGCGCCGGTATTGAATCCCACAAATGACCGCCCCGACCCCCGGGGACTCATGACCACCTTTTCCACGGGGACGGCCCCCGTCCGCTTTTCTGGCCGTTGCTGTATCCCATTCTCGGGAGATATCTCTGTCGAGCTCTTGTTCCACCTGATAAAGCAGACCACCGGCCGGAACGTCCGTCGATGGGCAGCGCTCCCCATCGAGGCGGCCGGTCCGGTCGATCGCCCTGGGCCGGGCCGGTGATCAGCACCGATCGGACCACGGGGAAGATGTGCGAATGAGCGAGCCGAGCCTTCCGCCCGCCGATCCGGCGCGCGTGGTGCAGATCGTCGAGTCGCGGGTCTATCGCGGCCCCAACTACTACTCGTACGAGCCGGCCGTTCACCTGGTGGTCGACATCCACGAGCTGGAGAACAGCCCGTCCGATCTGTTGCCGGGATTCTCCGAGATGCTCCTGGCCGCGCTGCCTGGGCTCCGTGAACATCAGTGTTCACGGGGGCATGAAGGCGGGTTCGTCGAGCGGCTGGAGGAAGGTACCTGGGCCGGGCACATCGTCGAACACGTCGCTCTGGAACTGCAGCGCACCGCCGGTCACGAGATCACCCGCGGCAAGACTCGCTCCACCCGCAAGAAAGGTATTTACAACGTCATCTACGGCTACCTGGACGAAACAGTGGCCACGCTGGCCGGCACGCTGGCCGTCCGGCTGGTCAACGATCTCGTCAGCCGGTCCGACGGGACAGCTGCCCCCGACCCGGATTTCGACTTTCGCGCCGAGCAGGAGCTGTTCCTGCGGACCAGCCAGCGGGTCGCCTTCGGTCCCTCCACGCAGGCCATCCTGGAAGAGGCGATCGTTCGTGACATCCCCTGGCAGCGGCTGAACGCCGGTTCGCTGGTGCAGCTCGGGCAGGGCGTTTTCCAACAGCGGATCCGGGCCACCATGACCTCGCAGACATCCTCGCTGGCGGTGGACATCGCCTCGGACAAGGAACTGACGAATCGCCTGCTGGCGGCGGCCGGCCTGCCGGTCCCGGCCAGCGACGTCACCCGCCGCAAGGAAGAGGCCGTCCGGCTGGCCCACCGCATCGGCTTCCCCGTGGTGGTGAAACCGTTGGACGGCAACCACGGTCGCGGCGTCGCCATCAACCTGACCACTGACGAGGCGGTGCGGGCCGCCTTCGACGTCGCCTACGACGAATCCCGCCGCGGGGACGTCATCGTGGAGTCCTTCATCACCGGCCGGGACTACCGGGTGCTGGTGGTGGGCGGCAACATGGTCGCCATCGCCGAGCGCGTACCCGCCCACGTGATCGGCGACGGCAGTTCCACGGTGGCCGCGCTGGTCGAGGAGACGAACGCGGACCCGCGGCGCGGAGTGGGCCACGAGAAGGTGCTGACCCGGATCACGGTCAACGATGCGGCGGTGGATCTGGTCCGCAGCCAAGGCTACGAGATGACCGATGTTCCGCCTCGGGGGGAAATGGTCAAACTCGCGCTCACCGGCAACATGTCGACCGGCGGCATCTCCATCGACCGCACCTTCGAGGCGCATCCGGACAACGTGGACATCGCCGAGGAGGCGGCCCGGGTCGTCGGGCTGGACATCGCCGGCATCGACTTCCTGTGCCCGGACATCACCGAACCGGTCCGCGAAACCGGCGGCGCCATCTGCGAAGTCAACGCGGCCCCTGGATTCCGGATGCATTCCCACCCCACCATCGGCGACCCGCAGTACGTGGCCAAGCCCGTGGTGGACCTTCTTTTTCCGCCGGGCACCAGCTCCCGCATCCCGATCGTCGCGGTCACCGGTACCAACGGCAAGACGACCACCACCCGGATGATCGGCCACATCTTCAAGGGCATCGGCCGCAAGGTCGGCATGACCTCCACCGACGGCGTGGTGATCGACGACCGGCTCGTCATCCGGTCCGACGCCTCCGGCCCGCGGTCCGCGCGAATGGTGCTGCAGAATCCGCGCGTCGACTTCGCCGTCTTCGAGGTCGCCCGCGGCGGGATCCTGCGAGAAGGTCTGGGCTACGGGCGAAACGACGTCGCCGTGGTGCTGAACGTGGCCCCGGACCACATCGGGTTGCGCGGCATCGACACCGTCGAGCAGCTGGCCAAGGTCAAACAGGTGGTCGTCGAGGCGGTGCCCAAGAACGGCGCCGCGGTGCTCAACGCCGACGATGAATTGGTGGCCGACATGCGACGGGCCTGTTCCGGGGAAGTCGTCTGGTTCTCTCTGAAGTCGGACAACCGGATGATCGCCGACCACTGCCGGCGGGGCGGCAAGGCGGTCATCCTGGAGAAGCAGGAGCTGGGCGATCTGATCGTATTGGTGCACGGTCGCCGGCGAATGCCGTTGGCGCACACACATTTGCTTCCGGCTACCTTCGGTGGCAAGGCCTTGTTCAACGTGCAGAACGCCATGGCCGCCGCGGCCGCCGCCTATTGCGCGGGCGCCTCCCTGCACGACATCCGGGCCGGGCTCAGGTCTTTCACGTCCTCGTACTACTCGGCGCCCGGTCGGATGAACCTGACGAACGTGCACGGCGTGAACGTCATCGTCGACTACTGCCACAACGCGCCGGCCATGGTGGCGCTGGGCGACTTCGTCGACCGGTTCTTCGAGGACGTCACGGGACTGGAACGGCCGCAGCGCCTCGCCGTCGTGGCCACCGCCGGTGACCGGCGCGACCAGGACATGGTGGACCTGGGTTTCGAGGCGGCCAAGCACTTCGATGTCGTGGTGGTCCGCGAGGACGTCCGGCTCCGCGGCCGCCGGGCCGGGGAAACCGCGCAACTGCTCGTGGATGGGGCGCGCCGGGCCCAGTCCCAGAAGCTGGCCCGGGCCAAGCGGGTGGACATCGTGCTCGACGAGATCGAGGCCACCCGGCACGCCCTGACGCTGGCGAATCCCGGTGACCTGGTGGTGGTCTGCGTCGACCGGGCCCGGGCGGTGTGGGACGAGCTGCAGGCGATCGGCAATCGTGCCCAAGCGGGTGCCGCGTCGGACTTCGACGAGGCATGATCTGCAGGTGATGCGAAATCAGCCGACCAATGCCCGCCGGGCCACGGCGGCGCTGGCCGTCTCGGTGGCCGTCGCCCTGAGCCTGGCCGGGTGCACCACATCCGGATCGCCGGTCGCCAATTCGGCGGCCGTGCCGGCTTCCTCGGCCGCCCCCGTATCGTCCGCCGCCCCGGTGTCCTCGGCGGCGCCGGTCAGCTCCAGCCCGGCGAGCTCGTCAGCGCCGGTGTCGTCGGCCGAATCATCGCCGGCGACCACCGGCTCGGCCTCCGCCTCGGCGCCGGCGTCGGTGGCGACCGCGCCGACGGCGGCGTCGACCGCCCAGCCGCCGTCCGGCCAGACCACCGCCTCGACGAACACCTCCGCCTCGGCCGGAACGGCCACGACCACCTATCCGAGCGCCACGATCCAGACCACCGGAACCGCGGCCGACAAGGTACGCAACGAACTCAAGACGCGCCTGCTGACGCCCAAGGACGTCGGCACCGGCTTCACCAGCCAGGCGCTGCCGGACGCGACCATCGGCGCCAAAGGCATCTGCGGTCAGCTGAACACGGCGACATTGTTCCCGAACGCCATCCGCGCCGGCGTGGTCCTCGCCAAGGGCCAGGTCGCCCAGCTGCAGGAGGCCATCAGCGTCTACGTGGATGCCGACGGCGCGAAGAAGGCGCACGCGCACGACGTGGGCGGGGTCAATTGCAAGAGCGGCACGCTCGACGGGACGGCGTTCACCATCACTGACCACGCCAACCTGACCAAGCAGGTCGGGGGCACCGACGCGCAGGCCTGGAGCATCGACCTCGGGTCGGCGTCCGGCGTCCTCATCGCCATCCAGGACCAGGCGGTGACGATCAACATGACTTTCCTGGTGGCGACCGGAACCGACACGTCCTCCCTGGCCACCCCGCCGGAGCTGGCCAAGTTGGCCGTGCAGAAGGTCGAGAAGTAGTAGCCGCCTACTCGGTCCGGTCCTCGGCCACCCGGCTGCGGGCCAGTTCGGCGACGGCGGTGATGGCCGGTGTGGGCGCGGCGCCCCGGCCGACAGCCAGACCGGCCAGATAACAGGTCAGCGGACCGGCGATCCGGGTGACGTTGTGGGCGACGTCCTTGGTCAGGTCCAGCAGCGCGTCCCGCAGGTCGGCCGGCATCTGGGCCGGCGGCAACGCGAGGGTCTGGGCGACCTCTTCCATCCAGTCGTCGAGTGTGCTCATGAGGCCCGACGGTAGTGGACGACCGGGGTCAGGCCAGCTGCCACACGTCCACCGGGGCGCCGGCGTCGAGGGCGGTGACCTCCTCCGGGACCACGATCATGGCGTCGGCGCCGGCCAGCCAGGCCAGCAGATGGGAGCCAGGGCCACCCCACGGCGTGACCGTGCCGTCCGGTTCCACCTGGGCGCGCCGGAATTGGCGCTTGCCGTCGGGTGACTGCAGACCGGTGGACAGGGGCCGCCGGGTGACCGGTCGATGCGGCTCGGGGTGGGCGATGGCCGCCCGGATCGCGGGTCGCACGAACACCTCGAACGACACGTACGAGCTCACCGGATTGCCCGGCAGGGTGACCACCGGGACGTCGCGGTTCCCGAGCCGGATCCGCCCCGCCCCTTGCGGCATCCCCGGTTGCATGGCCACCTTGGCGAACTCCACGCCCCGGCCGGTCAGGGCCTCCTTGACCACCTCGAACGCGCCGGCCGAGACCCCACCGGTGGTCAGGATCAGGTCCGGGCCGTCGGCGGCCGCCGCCAGCGCGGCCAGCAGTTCCTCCGGATGGTCGGCCACGAACCGGCCGACGCGCGGTTGTCCGCCGGCTTCCCGCACGGCGGCGGCCAGCATCGGGGCGTTGGACTCGTAGATCTGGCCCGGTCCGAGCGGCGTCCCCGGCGTGACCAGCTCTGATCCGGTGGACACCACGAGGACCACCGGAGGCTGCCGCACCAGCAGTTCGGCGACTCCCAGGGCCGCGGCCACGCCGATGTGCGCCGGCCGGACCAGCGTCCCGGTGCCCAAGACCCGGGCACCGGCCACGACGTCCTCACCCACCCGGCGGACGTGGATCCCTGGCTCGGGCGCGGAATCGATCCGCACCGTCCGGACACCGGCGTCCGTGCGCTCCACCGGCACGATGGTGTCGGCGCCGTCCGGGATCGGCGCTCCGGTCATGATCCGGGCGGCGGTTCCGGCGAGCAGCGGGCCGGTGTCCATGCGGCCGGCGGGAATGTCTTGGGACACCGCCAGTTCGATCGGGAAGCCGACCAGGTCGGCGCGGCGCACCGCGTAACCGTCCATGGCGGAATTGGCGAACGGCGGCAGGCTGATCGGTGCGTTCAGGTCGGCGGCCAGGATGCGGCCGTCCGCCTCGGCCAGCGGCACCGTGAGGGCCGGGGCGGGTTCCACCAGTCCGGCGACGATACGGGCGTGGTCTTCGACGGAGCGCATGCCGCTCATCCTGCCCGGCCGGGCGGGCCGGCCCGGGTCAGCGGCCGGCGACGATCCAGCCCTCGACATCCATCACGTAGTTGGCCGACACCCCGGCGTCGTACAACAGCACCCGTCCGTCGGCGCCGACCGGCACGATGATCTGCTGCGCGACCGCCTGCTTGTCGAAGGTCAGACTGGACACCGAGGGCAGGCTGGTACCCGACGGGTAGAGGTACGCCGTCCCGGCGCCCGACGAGGCCAGCGCGGTCAGATTGACGATGACCGCCGACACGTCGGTGGCGGGTACTCCGCCCCGGCCGGTCAGCTGCACCACGATGGCGTGGTTCGGACCGACCGGATGCCCGGTGCGGGTGTCCAGCAGCCGCGATGGGGCCAGCGCCCGGTAGGTCCCGGCGGCGTTCGAGGTGCCCGAGTGCCAGTAGCCCTCCAGATCGGCCAGCACATCGATCCTGGCGGACGAGGTGGCGGCCAGCGAGATCGTCGGCGTGCCCGGCGCGGTACCGACGTACGCCACCTTCGTGGTGGCCAGGTCGCCGACCCGGGTGCCGGCGGTGTAGGCGACGTTCGCAGCGATCGGGATCGCGGTGCCCGCCGGGTAGCTGATCAGGTATCCGCTGGTCGTCGGGTTCGGCACCGACAGGTGGGTCACGGCGGCCCCGACGGAGCTGCCCGGGATCCGTACATCGGCGGTCTGCCCGCCGCCGATGGGCCGGCCGGTGGAGCGGGTGTCGAGCAGGCGCTGCGGGTTCAGCGCCTCGAAGGCGCCGCCGCCGGTGGATGTGCCGCCCACGAAGTAGCCGGTGACGTCGACCAGGACCTGATTGGCGGAGTTGGAGTTGTTGTAGACGCTGATCTGCCCACCGTTGCCCAGTTTGGCGGCCACGTTGGCGCGGACGATGCGGCCGGCGGGGAAGGCGAGCGCGGCCGCCGCGCTGCGGGTGGCGCCATTGGGATAAACCGATAGGAGGCCCGACCACGCGGGATCGGCCACGGTGACGTTGACCATCGCCGCGGCCGCCGAGCCGGGCACGCCACCTCGACCAGCGATCGGGACGTAGATGGTCCCGTGCGCGGGCACCGGATGGCTGGTGCGGGTGTCCAGCAGCCGGACCGGCGTCACCGGCTGGTACGCGCCGGCCACCGAGGCGGTGGGCGCGGCCGGCGAGAATCCGGCTCCGGTCAGCACCTTGCCCCGGTTGTCGGTCCCGGCCGTGTCGAAGTCGGCGTCGACGCCGCACAGCGGAACGTCCACCGAGGTCTGCCGGATGGCGTAGCCCAACGAGGTCTGCGGCGCCGAGCCGGACGCCGATCGCCAGAACACCGACACCTTCGACAGCGACGTGTTCAGCTGCGCTGCGGTCAGCGACTGGGGCACGCCGATGTACGCGCCGGCGGTGTAGCCGTAGCTGCGAACCGCGTCGGCCCACGCCTGCACCCAGGCCACGTTGTTCTTTCTCGCCGCCGCGGAGCGGGCGTTGTCCTCGATATCGACGAAGATGGTCGCGCCGGCCGGGTAGCCGATGCTCTTGGCGGCCTGACCGATGGTGTTTCCCCGCGATGTGGCCGTGGCCGGATTGGCGAACGCGTCGGGGTCATAACCCTGGAACAACACCACGTCCAAACCCAGAGCCGCGGCCCGGCGGTACTCCGAATCCCAATGATTTCCGCCGCCGCTGGTCGATACGTCAATGGTGTCGAACGAATAACCGTGCGCGAGAATGCACGACATTTCGGCGGGCGTTTCCCCGGAATTGCCGTTGTCCCAGCCGGTCAGTCCAGCGGTGATGGCCACCCGGTGCGCGATGGGATTGGCCTCCGCCGGCGATGCGGGACCGGCGGCGGTGGCCCGGAAAGCGGAGACCGCGATCTGTGAGGTTGCCGTCGCGCCGGCCGGAGCGGCCCTGGCGGCGGTGGCTCCCGCCAGCGCGCCACCGGCCATGGCCGTCGTCACGAGAGCGGCCAGAAATACGCGCGCAGATTTCAAAAGAGAAACTCCTGAGTGATGGCGATCGGCGGAAAGGCTTTCTCCGCTCCGGTCAGTGACCTTCTCATATTTTTGTGGCCATCGCATCGAACGGCCAGGTCATCGCCCGGCCCGGGTGGCGATGTGCGCCGCCGCCATCTCGGAACCGCCGCGCGCCGTGATTTCCGCCGTCATTTCTGCCCGCTGTTCGAGCGCACACACCGCAATGGCGGAGCCGCTCGGTAACCCGGAGTCGAGCAGGGCCGTCAGCGCGGTCAGTTCGTCCGGGTGGACGGGGACATCAAGCCGGCCGCCCTCGGCGGCGCCCGCCTGCCACAGCGCCTCCATCTCGCCGTCGACCCGGCCGCGAAGGTACTTCCGCCGACCCGCCACCGTCAGCCGGTCGGCCCGGGCGGCCGCCGCCGCGCCCATGGCAAAGATCGCCTCGTCGGTGCGGTCGCCCGCGGTGCCGAGGACGACGGCCAGTTCGCCGCCCGGCGCCCGCAGCGCGTCGGCCACCTCGAGCAACGACTCCAAGGAGGCCTCGTTGTGAGCAAGGTCCAGCACGATGACCACGTCGCCAATGGCGTACACGTTCAGCCGCCCGGCGTTCTGTTCCGCGCTGGAGGCGAACGTGGCCAATCCGCGCCGCACGGCCCCCAGCGAGGCTCCGGCCGCCAGCGCGGCCGCGGTGGCGGCCAGCGCATTGGCGACGTTCACCCGGGACGTGCCCGCCAAGGTGAGGGGGACACCGGCCACCCGGCAGATGCGGCGCGGATCCAGCCCGCGTTCGAGCACCGCGATGTCCTCGCCCAGCACGGTGATCACCCGGCCACCCGCGTCCAGGGCCTCGTGCGAGATGGGCATTGGCCGGGTCGAGGGCGAAGAACCACGGCCGGGCCCGCGACACTCCGCGCATGGCCCGCACCAGCGGATCCTCGGCGTTCAGCACCGTCCAGCCGGACGGCCGGGTGACCCGGGCGACCACCGATTTGACCTCGGCCAGGTCCTCGACCGTATGCACCCCCAGCAGGCCCAGATGGTCGGCGCTGATGTTGGTGACGACCGAGACGTCGTTGACGGCGGTTCCCATGCCGCGCAACAGGATCCCGCCCCGGGCCGTCTCGGTGACGGCGACCGTGATCCGCGGGTCCGCCAGGACGCGGCCGGCCCCGCCGGGCCCGGACCAGTCGCCGCTCTCCACCTCCTCGCCGTCCAGGAACACCCCGTCCGTGGACGACCAGCCCGGTACGTGGCCGGCGGCCTTCATCAGGTGGGCGATGAGTCGGGTGGTGGTGGTCTTACCGTTCGTCCCGGTCACGGCGATCACCGGGATCGACGGCTTGAGCGCCGTCACGGCCTCGCCCGGGTCGATACCGGCCAGCGCCGACCGCACCTCCGCCAGCAGCGGGCGGAGCCCCGCCTGTCCAGCGGTCAACCGGCCGAAGGTGCGGGCAACGGCTGCGGCCAGGGCTTCGGCGGTGCCACGGTGCACGAAGGGGAAGGCGACCACGGTGGTGTCGCCATCGCCCGGGCGGGCCACGGCCGCGACGCGCCGGCCGATGGCGGCGCCGCACCGGCGGACCAGGGTGGCGGCCAAGTCGGCCACCGCGGCCCGGCGGGCGGGGGACTCCGGAAGGCCGACGGCCGCATCCGCGATTTTGAGCGCCCGTTGCCAGCCGACCACCGTGCCGGAATCGGCGGCCAGCGCCGGTCCCGCGTCGAGCGTCAGCTTCACCGTGGGCCGGGGGAAGTAGAGATTGGGCCCGGTCAGGAGCCGGGTTTCGACGGCCGTGTCGGTGCCGGACGTGGGCATGCGCGGAACTCTACGGAACGCTTCGGCAAGCGCCGGGCGTGGACGAGGCCGTCATACCCTGACTTCGTGTCGACCGACCTCCGGCACCGCGCCGACCAACCCCACCGGGCGTGGCCCTGGCTGGTGGGGCTGGGCGTGCTGCTGGTGGCCGGCGCGGTCACCGCGCTGATCCTGGTCGGCGGGTCCGAGCACACTCCGCAGGACACCATTCCGGGCAGGTCGGGGTCGGGCACGCCGAGCACCTCGACGGCGCCCAGGACGAGCGTCACTTCGACCGCCAGCGACCTGCGCACGGTGACCAGCCTGTCCGGGCTGCCGAATCCGCTGACCATCTCGCGCTGACCGGCCCACCGCCGACCATGGAAAGGCCGCCCCAAAGGGCAGGCTCGGTGACCCTTTCGCGCGTCGTGCTGGCATTCGCAGACCGCCACCGGCCACTGCGCCGGAGCATTCACGTCGAGTACCGGTCCGCCATCTGTCCGGGCCGTGCCGTCCGACTGAAGGAGTGTCATGGGCAAAAGGTTTTTCCTGGTGCTGGGGGTGTTGGCGATAGCGCTGCTGGGGCTGACATCGGCGGCCTCGGCCGCACCCGGGGTGCCGAAGCCGACGGCTATTTCGTTTGCCCTGCAGTCGAATCCGGTGAAATGGGCGACCGGCACGGGGGCCAACGGGCGCGTTCTCGACCGCGACAGCGGACAGGGGTTGTCCGGCCGAAACGTCTACGTCTTCACCAAGGCGCCCAGCAGCGCCAGCTGGAAACAGACCGCCATCACGACGACGAACAGTGCCGGCTCGTTCCGAGGTCGGCTTCAAGCCGGCCGTCAACACCGACATCAAAATGACAGTCGCAGCCGCGGGCGGGTACGGTGCGGCTACTTCGCCGCAGGCCACGCTGGGCGTCCGGGCACCGCTGATCTCCTCACAGATAAAACCGGCCGGCAGCGGCCACGAGGGTGACGGGCGGCAGTATCTGGCCAATACCGCGCCCGTGCTGGCCGGCCAGTCGGTGGTCATTCAGACCAACGTCAACGGCGGCTGGTCGACCATCGCGGTGACGGAGATCGGCGCGCACGGATCGATCGCCATCGGCTTCCATCTGCGCGGCGGGTACCGGCTGTATCGGCTTGTCCTGCAGGCGAACTCGGCCCTGGTGGGCTGGATACCCGGCAACAATTCGATCCTCGGCGTGGTCGTCCATCCCTCCTACCCGGCCGTGATCGGCCCCGACGGGTACGGGCCGTTCACACTCGGGATGACGGTGGCCCAGGCTAAGGCGGTCTACCCGGCGCTGCAGGTCTCGCCGGAAGAGCAGTGCGCCAGCGCATTGTACCTGGATTCTGGCTTGGTCTTCGGCCGGGACGGCACCCTGGTGTTCGTCAATGACAGTAAAAGCCATCCCGCCGCCACGGCCAACGGAATGAAGATCGGCGACACTCTGGCCAAGGTGCGGTCGATCTATCCGCACGTCTTGCCGTCCGAGGACGCTCCGAATCTCACGGTGGCGACCACTGCTGGGTCATACGAATACTGGATGGATTTGGACCACCGCTACGAGAATCCGAACGGCACGTACGCGGCCAACGCCCCCATCGTGTCCATCTCGTTGGACAACCACCAGGACTGCTTCAACTGATCGGCATCCGGCTCGGCGTTCGGTCCTCAGGACGCCGAGCCGAGCCAGGCCGGGTCGCGACCGAGCAGGGCCAGGAAGCGGTCGAGCGGTGTGGATCCGGCCGGTTCCAGGGCCGGCCCAAAAGCGAAACCCCTTCCCCGGCCGGCGGGATCGGTGGGAATCCGCTCGGTGATCCGCAGCGCCACCTCGAGCAAGTCGGCGTCCACAGGCAGCGGCAGATCGCGGGCCTGGGCGACGTCCCAGGCGTGCGCGACGTTGTCGACGATCTGCATGCCGGCGGCCGTGCGGGACGGCACCGTGCGCCGGTACTCGGCCAGGGTCAGCTCCGCCCCGGCCGCCAGGGCCGCAGCCATCCGGAAGACCGACTGAAATGCGGTGCGGCGGAACGCTTTAAGGCCATCCCGCGCCGAACGATCGGGCGCCGCCACCGCCCAGTCGTCCAGCTCGTCGTGCCCGACCGCCGCGCGAGAAAAGCCGCGCTGTTGCGCCGTGAGATGGGCGAGTAGGTCCGCCAGCGTCCAGCCGGCACAGGGGGTGGGCCGGGCGAGATCGGCGTCGTTGAGCGAGTCCAGCGTGCCGGACAGCAGCGCGAAGGAATCGGGGTAGGCGTCGGTCAGGTCCATGAGAAGCCCTTTCATCTACTGAAGCAGATAGTAGGCGAACATAGACGACTTGTCCAGAACCGGGTCTTCATCCACTCGTCGTCCCGGCTAAGGATGCGCTGATCTACGGGCCGATTCGGGGGTGATGGGCTGCGGGTCTGCGTGGTCGGGTCGCCGGAGCAGTCTGGTGTCCGGTTTGTCTGCCTGCGGCCCCGGATTTGAGGACCTGCAGCCGTTTTCGGGCAGGCTGCCGCCCAGCCGTCACCCGGTCAGGGTGACGGCGCGGGCCCGCATCGACCAGTTCGCCGACGCGAACAGCAGGTGCAGATGGTTCAGGTTCTTGGCCAAACCGCGGTAGCGGGTCTTCGCGAACCCGAAGTCCCGCTTCACGATCAGGAACGGATGCTCCACCTTCGCCCGCACCGAAGCCTTCCGCGACTCCTCCGCCCGGTCCGGGCCGGGCATCGACTTGAGCCGGCCCTTACGCGCCGCGACCCGCCACGCCACCGTCGACCGGGCGCCGTCGCCGGCCATGTCGGGCCGCTTATCAGCCCCTTGGTAGCCGGCGTCGGCGTAGACGACCTCGTCATCGTCGCGGACCAGGTCCGCCGCCTGGTCCAGGTCGTGCACGTTCGCCGCGGTCGCTGTCACCGTGTGGACGTAGCCGGTGCCGGCGTCCACGCCGATATGGGCCTTCATCCCGAAATACCACTGCTGACCCTTGCGCGTCTGGTGCATGTCCGGGTCCCGTTCACCCGCCGCGTTCTTCGTCGACGACGGCGCCGCGATGATCGTGGCGTCCACGATCGACCCGCCCCGCATGATCCAGCCCTGCTCGGCGAAGATCTCATTCTGGGCCGCGAACAACTTCTCCCCCAACCGGTGCTCCTCCAACAGATGCCGAAAATGCAGCAGCGTCGTCGCGTCCGGGACCTGCTCGGTGGTGAAATCCAGGCCCAGGAACTTCCGCATCGCATACGAGTCGTAGATCGCGTCCTCCACCCCCTCATCGGACAGGGAGAACCACACCTGCAACAGATACATCCGCAGCATTCTCCCCCTCGCAGCGCAGCCGTGGCGGCCAGGTCGAAGAGGTCTTCTCGCACGTCGGAGAGGTTCTGCCAGGAACGGTTATCCCAGGTCTGGCCGGACAGATCGTCCCCGCAATACACGACCTGCGCCAGCGGGGCCTGTCGAAACTGAGCCACTGCGGCCAGGGCCGCGGCCTCCATCTCGACGGTGAGGCACCCCTCCGCCTGGCGCGCGGCGATCTTGGCCGGCGTCTCGCGATAAGGCGCGTCGGTCGTCCAGGTGCACCCGGAGACGAACGGAACCTCCTTCTCACCGAGCACTTGTTCCAGAACTTCACGCGCCACGGGGTGGGCATCGACGTACCGGGCAGCCGGTAAGTAATGGTGCGACGTTCCCTCGTCGCGCAATGACGACGACACCACGACCAGGTGCCCGACGGTCAAGTCACGGCGCAGGGCTCCGGCTCCGCCGCACACCACGAAGGCCTGGCATCCCATCGCGATCACCTCTTCCAGCAGCCCGCCCGCCAGCGGCGCTCCCACACCCGACTGCAGAACGGCAAGGCGCTGCCCGTCGTGCTCCAACTCCAGGAGCGGATGTGCGCCGTCCTCCCATCGGTTCTCAGCGACGACCCGAGCTCCCCGCCGCTGGACCAAGCGGCCGATGACGTCGGAAAAGAAGGTGATGACACAGGCTTCCGGTACGTCTCGGCGGCGTACCTGCTCCGTCGGTTCGATGAAGGCGCGGGCCGTCGGGTCATATTCCAAGAGGGGGCTGGTGGCGGCATGGGGCGGAAAGGTCACCAGCGCATCATCGGCTTCCGTACGACGCGATTTGCTGGACCGGGTTTTCTCTCCTTCGGGGATCGTTGTCTCCGCGGATCGACCGGCACGGTCTTACGATGTCCCGACCATGACCAGGGAACCGGCCGGGGCCGCCACTGAAACCAGTGCCGAACCGGAACTGGGCGCCCTGTTGAGCCGGGCCTTGCGCCGGGTGTTGGCCATGGAACAGACCGATCCTGGCCGCCCACGGCCTCGGCATGTGGGAGTACGTGGTGCTCAGCGCCCTGGCCCGAGGCGAGGTGCGCAGCCAGGCCGCCCTGGCCGACGCCATCGGTGCCGACCGGACCCGGCTGATCGCCGTCCTGGACCGACTGCAGGCGGACGGCCTGATCAGTCGTGATCCCGACCCGGACGACCGCCGGGTACGGGTGCTGGCCCTGACCGATTCCGGGCGTCGCCGCCGTGCCGCCGTCCACGGCGAGATCGCGGCCGGCGAAAAGGTGTTGCTGGCCGGACTCGGTCCGGGCGCGGAGGCCGCGCTGCGCATCACCCTGGACCATCTGTTGGGCCCCTGACCGGCCCAGGTCATGGCGACTGGGTTGCCACCCACTGTCGTTTCTTGCACTCTCCACCCCCGAGTGCTAAACCTGAATTGGCACTCGGCTAGCCTGAGTGCCAGCAGCGCGGCGCCCGGGGTGAGCCCGGGCGTGGGCGCTGTCGATCGGTTCGGTGAGGGCCTGGTCGGCGTGCCACCGGCACAACGGCCGGGTCCGTCCGTCGCGGGCGCCGCTCCGGTCGCGGGTCAAGCCAAGCAGACCTCTCGTGCGCGGGAGTGACGCTGGCGCCATCTGGCGAACAAGTGGAGGAAGAGAACACCTCATGGCCAAGCTGATCGCTTTCAACGAGGAAGCGCGTCGCGGCCTCGAGCGGGGGATGAACATCCTCGCCGACGCCGTCAAGGTGACGCTGGGCCCGCGCGGCCGCAACGTCGTCCTGGAGAAGAAGTGGGGCGCGCCCACCATCACCAACGATGGTGTGTCGATCGCCAAGGAAATCGAGCTGGAAGATCCGTACGAGAAGATCGGTGCCGAGCTCGTCAAGGAAGTTGCCAAGAAGACCGACGACGTTGCCGGTGACGGCACGACGACGGCCACCGTGCTGGCCCAGGCCCTCGTCCGCGAAGGCTTGCGGAACGTGGCCGCGGGTGCGAACCCGCTCGCGCTGAAGCGCGGCATCGAGGTCGCGGTCAAGGCCGTCGCCGACCAGCTGCTGGAAGACGCCGTCGAGATCGAGACCAAGGAGCAGATCGCCGCCACCGCGTCGATCTCCGCCGCCGACACCTCCATCGGTGAGCTCATCGCCGAAGCCATGGACAAGGTCGGCAAGGAAGGCGTCATCACCGTCGAGGAGTCCAACGCGTTCGGGCTGGAGCTCGAACTCACCGAGGGCATGCGCTTCGACAAGGGCTACACGTCGCTGTACTTCGCGACCGACGCCGAGCGCCAGGAAGCCGTCCTCGACGACGCCTACATCCTGCTGTACCAGTCGAAGATCTCGGCCGTGAAGGACCTGCTGCCGATCCTCGAGAAGATCATCCAGAGCGGCAAACCGCTGCTGATCATCGCCGAGGACGTCGATGGCGAGGCCCTGGCCACCCTGGTTGTCAACAAGATTCGCGGCACCTTCAAGTCCGTCGCCGTCAAGGCGCCGGGCTTCGGTGATCGCCGCAAGGCCATGCTGCAGGACATCGCGATCCTGACCGGTGGCCAGGTGATCAGCGAGGACGTCGGTCTGAAGCTGGAGAACGCCGATCTGTCCCTGCTGGGCACCGCCCACAAGGTCATCGTGACCAAGGACGAGACCACCATCGTCGACGGTGGCGGCGACGCCGAGCAGATCGCCGGCCGGGTTTCGCAGATCCGCGCCGAGATCGAGAAGTCGGACTCCGACTACGACCGCGAGAAGCTGCAGGAGCGGTTGGCCAAGCTGGCCGGCGGCGTTGCGGTCATCAAGGCCGGAGCGGCGACCGAGGTCGAGCTCAAGGAGCGCAAGCACCGCATCGAGGATGCCGTCCGCAACGCCAAGGCTGCGGTCGAAGAGGGCATCGTCGCGGGTGGTGGCGTCGGCCTGCTGCAGGCGGCCACCAAGGCGCTGGCCACCCTGGAGCTGACCGGTGACGAGGCCACCGGCGCCAACATCGTCCGCGTTGCGGTCGAGGCGCCGTTGAAGCAGATCGCCATCAACGCCGGCCTCGAGGGCGGCGTCGTGGCGGACAAGGTCAAGCACCTGCCTGCGGGCGAGGGTCTGGACGCCGCCACCGGCGAGTACAAGGACCTGGTCAAGGCCGGCATTATCGACCCGGCCAAGGTTACCCGGTCGGCGCTGCAGAACGCCGCGTCCATCGCCGCGTTGTTCCTGACCACCGAGGCCGTCGTGGCCGACAAGCCGGAGAAGGCCGCTGCGTCGGCCGGCCCGGGTGGCGGGGGTGACATGGACTTCTGATCCGCTGGGGTCAAAGTTCTTCGTTCGGGAGGGCGGTTCTGCTTCGGCGAAACCGCCCTTTCGGCGTCTGCGGTGTCTGCGCCCCTCTCGGTGTCCGCGGCGGGAGCCCGACGGGAGCCGGGGTTCCCGCGGGTGGCTCCGGGAACCCGCTCTTTCGACGGACGGTGCTTCCGGAGCCCAATGAACTCAAACCTCCGCCTGGCAGGGCGGACGGTTCATTGGCTCCGGGTCGCGCGCCGCCGGCGGAGTGGCCGGTGACCCCAGTCCGGACGTCGGCCGGGCGGCTCGTGATGCCGGTCCGGACGTCGGCCGGGCGGCGGCGTGTGATCGGGGCCCGCGGGTCGGTCGAGCGGCTGGTGATCGTGCCCCGGGAGTCCGGTCTCGGGCGGGTATGCACGGGAGCCCAATGAACCAAAACCTCCGCCTAGCGAGGCTGACGGTTCATTGGCTCAGCACTGGTTCAGGCGCCGCGCCTCCGGGAGCGGCTCGCGATCGCGGCCCGGACGTCGGCGACCACCTGGTCGGGCGTATTCGTCACCTGCCACCAGGTGAAGCGCAGCACCGTCCATCCGGCCAGCACCAGCGAGTTCTGTCGGCGCCGGTCGCTGACGAACTGCTCGGGCCCGGAATGGAAAGCCCAGCCGTCCAGCTCCACCAGCAGTTGAAACTCCTCGATCGCGCAGTCCGGCTGGTAACGCTGTCCCGACTCCAGGCGCAGGTTGATCCGCCAGCCACCGATGCCCGCCCGGCGCATGAGGGCGAGGAAACTCCGCTCCAGCCCGGACGCTGATCCGTCAGCGGCGGCAGCGAGCCAGCGGCGGGCCAGGGCGGCGGCCGGGGCCCGCGGATTCCGGTCCACCACTGCCCGGGCGTCCGCGAGACGAACGTCCCGCAACAGGGCCCGGTCCAGGATCGGTTGTCCGGGCGCGCCGAAAGCGGCCGCTCCCAGGGTGGCTGCGTACGCGCGGCTCGCGACCCGAACACCGTTGTGGGAGATGACATCGGAGGTGGACAGCAGCCTTCTGCGCACCGCTACGGCGTCCTGGTCCCGAGGGTTGCACCGCGGCGGCACCGTCAGCTCGACTCGGGAAGGGACGAGCTCGGTGAGCCGCCACCATCGGGCGGCAGCGGCACCGGTGACCGCCGCCGCCGACCCGGCCCACAACCAGGCGGCCCAGACCTGAGTTTCGAACGTGGTCGGGTAGTCGCCGACGATGTACACCCCGGGAAGGGTGCGACGCCATTCCCCGTTCGCCTGCAGGCGATCGATGCGTCCCGCGCTGAATCCGCACCGCGCCGCCTGCCAGCGCGCGACCACGCCGGCCTGGCGCCGCACCAGCCGGCGGAAGTCGTCGGATCCGCGTCCCACCAGGCCAGCATGTCGAACTCGGCCCGATGCCCGACCGTCTTGTCCACACGCCCCCGGAATGAACCGACGACGTCGCCCAGCGGGGGTGTTCGTTCATTTCGGGCCGGATCCCGACCTCAGCACGTCGCCCGGCGGAGTGGCTCGTTCATTTCGTGCCGACCCGGACCGGTCGCGCCGGTATGTTTTGCACCGACCGATGCCCTTTCGCGGGCCTTCCCGAGGAGCTCGCGTGCGCCTGACGACCTCACCCGCCGACGCTGGGCTCCTTCGCGCCCCCGTCATTCCGGCGCAGGCCGGCCAGGAGGCCACACTCACCGAAACGGCCGAACCGGTCGGGCCGGCGGGCATCGACACCATCGACGCCGTGGTCGACGATCCGCGCGTGACCCGGCAACTGCCGGCCAAGGGCTTGTGGCTGCTGCTGGGGATCGGCACTCCGTTGGCGACCGGGCTGGGTGGGCTGGGCCTGTGGGGGGTATGGGCCTCGGACTGGGGCTTAGCGGTCGCGGTGACAGTGCTGTTCGCGGCCCTGTTGGCCAGCGGTCTGGTGCTGCTCAGCGAACCGTTCCAGACCGCGCCCGGCATCGCCATGATCTTCGCCTCCGCGGCGCTCATCCTGTCCTGGTCGAACGACTGGCCCGGACCTTTCCCGTACCTGGCCAGCGTTCTCGGCTATCTGTGGTTGCTGCTGATCGGGTGGGCGCTCTATCGGTATCCGGAGCGTCAGCTCTCCGGCGGTGATCGCGTGCTGTGGTCGGTGGCCTGCATCTGGTTCCTGGCCCTTCCGCTCATCTCCGCCTCGATCTCCAGGCCGCAATGGCACGAATTTTCGTCTCGAGCCTGGTGGCCGTCGATCTGGCCGAACATGTCGGCCTACCGGGTCGTCGACAAGATCGGTAACGCCGGAATCGTGGTCTTGGCTCTGATTCTGGTGGTCAGCTGGATACGCCGGCTGCAGCGGGCCAGAGCCGCCGAACGGCGGGTCAAGGCGCCGGTGGCCATTGCCGCCGCCTTCGGCATCGCCGTGGCCACGGCCGAGCCGGTCGCGGCGGCCCTGGGCGCGTCCGGCTCGGTCCTGGACGCCCTCGACATCGTCGCGGCGCTGGGCATTTTCGCCGTCCCGATCGCGTTCCTGGTCGCCGTGCTGCGTCGCCAGCTCGCCCACACCCGACTGAGCAGTCTGGTGGTGCAGCTGCGAGCCAACCCATCCACCGACGAGGTGCGGTCGGCGCTCCGGGTCGCCCTGGAGGATCCCGGCCTGGACGTGTATTACTGGTCGGCCGAGTCGGCGAGCTACATCGACGACCGCGGCCGCCCCTACACGCCGGGTGGTGCCGACCTGGCCACCTACGCGTCGGGGGCGGCCGGCGCACCGCTGGCCGTCATCGTGGCCGACCGAGCGCTGCACCGCGACCCCGATCTGGTGGCGGCGACCGTGGCGGCCTTCTCCTTCAGCCTGGAGAACGCCCGGTTGGTGGAAGAAGTCAACGACCAGTTCGAGCGGCTGCAGGCCGCCAGCGAACGGATCGTCAAGACCGTCGATGCCGAGCGTCGCGCGCTTGAGCAGGATCTGCACGACGGCGTCCAGCAGCACTTCCTGGCCCTGGGCCTGCAGATCGGGGTGGCCGAGGCGCACGCCACCGACGAGGCCACCCGGGTCGCCCTCCAGGAGATGCGCGAACAGTTGCGGTACGCCCTGTCCGAGCTCCGGACCGTCCTTTCGGGGCTTCATCCGCTGGCGTTGGAGCGGGGTCTCGCGGGAGCCGTCGCCGAGGCGACCCGGCATTACCCGTTCGAGGTCACACTGGACCTTGCCCATGAGAAGGTGCCGCACACCGCCGAGCTCACCGCGTACTTCGCCATCAGCGAAGCGGTCACCAACGCGGCCAAGCACGCGGCGGCGAGCCGGGTTCAGGTGATGACTCGGCTCGAGGAGGACCGGCTGGTCATCGAGGTGACGGACGACGGCCGCGGCGGTGCCCGCCTCGACGCCGGGGGCCGCGGCTTGTCCGGCATCCGGGACCGGGCCACGGCTCTGGGCGGCCAGTGCACGCTGACCAGCCCGGTCGGCGGCGGCACACGGGTGCGGGTGGTCATCCCGTGCGGGTAGCCGTGGCCGAGGACAACCCCATTTATCGCGCCGGCCTGGTCAAGCTCATCGAGGCCACCGGTGTGGAGGTGGTGGGGGAGGCGTCCACCGGCGCCGAATTGCTGGCGCTACTCGATGCCGGGGTGTCCGCGGACGCCGTGATGCTGGATCTGAACATGGCCGGGCGGCGCGACGATGGCCTGCACGCGGCGCTGGAGGTCGCGAACCGACATCCGCGGACCGCGATCCTGCTGCTCACGGCCACCGCGGACGCCGGCGTCGCCGAGAAGCTCTTCGCCGACGGGTCGGCCCGCAAGGGATACATGCTCAAGGATTCGCTGAACAGCGTGGCCGAGCTGTCCCACGCGCTGCGCCGTATCGTGGGCGGACAGACCTACGGCGATTCCTTGGTGGTCGATGAGTTGCTCGCCCGGCAGCGGCAGGGCGGCGCCCGTGATCTGCTGACTTCCCGCGAGCGGCTCATTCTCACGCACCTGGCCTCGGGGGCGTCCAACGCGGCCATCGCGGAGGCGGTGCGCACGTCGACCGGAGCGGTGGAGGCGGCTGTCTCGACGATCTACAACAAACTCGGCATTCCCGATGAACCGGGATACAACCGGCGGGTGCTGGTGGTCCTGCGTTGGCTCAGTGAGCGCACCGTCAAGTAGGAAAACTGAGGCTGTCCCGTGGGGTAGCTGTCGGTTGCCTGACGGACAGCCCACTGGCTGTGACCGTCACCGGCTGAAAACCTGAACCGGACAGGAAACAGGTCGACCGCCAGCCGGTGCCGAGCTGATCCCTTCGGTGTCGCGCCGGTGATCCGGTGGCGCAATGGAACGTCTGCCCGGCCGAGTGATCGCCCGGTATCGCGCGCTTGAGGTCGTCGAGGGGTCGATCGCGACGACGCAGAACAGGCGGGCCGGGACTGGCCGGGGATCTGCTTTTCGTCCGGAGCTTCCCTTGGGGGCGGGGGTGGAAATCAGACCGGCGAGTCGGCGACTGGGCCGGCGCCGCCGGTCTGATTTTTTTCCGGCCGCGGGCCGTGGTGATGCCGGACAATGGAGCGGTACGCCCGTCACCCCGGTCCGCCGGTGATCAGGAGCAGCCCGTGTCGAGACCGTTGTATGTGGTGGCCGCCCAGTCGGTTCCTCATCCGATCGACGCCCCGCTGGACGGATTCGCCGCCGAGGTGAGCGGCCTGGTTCAAGGGCTCCCCGACGCGCAGATCGTGGTCTATCCGGAGTTGCACCTGCACGGCACGCCTGAACCGTCGGCACTGCACAATGACCAACTGCGGGCTTCGGCCGAGCCGCTGGACGGACCGCGGGTCAAGCTGCTGCGGCAGCTGGCCGGCGACCTCAAGGTGTGGTTGCTGCCCGGGACCGTGTGTGAGCGGGGCGAGGGCGGCGAGATCTTCAATACCGCGGTGGCGCTGTCGCCCGAGGGCGAACTCGCCGCCTCCTACCGCAAGATCTTCCCGTGGCGGCCCTACGAGCCTTACGACCCGGGCGGCGCCTTTGTGACTTTCGAGCTGCCCGGGATCGGCCGCGCCGGACTGTCGATCTGTTACGACGCGTGGTTCCCGGAGGTGACTCGCCACCTGGCCTGGATGGGCGCCGAAGTCGTGTTCAACCTCGTCAAGACCACCACCATCGACCGGGCCCAGGAACTGGTGCTGGCCCGGGCGAACGCGATCGTGAACCAGATCTTCATGGTCAGCGTGAACGTGGCCGGACCGATCGGCCAGGGGCAGAGCCTGATCGTGGACCCGGAAGGCCTGGTGCGGGCATCGGCGGCGAGCGAGAACCCGGGCGTGCTGACCGATGTCGTCGATCTCGATCAGGTGGAAAAGGTGCGGCGTTTCGGCACCGCCGGGCTGACCAGGCCCTGGGACCAGTTCCGGGAGGGCGACGAGCCCATCGAGCTGCCGCTCTACGGGGGTCGCATGGACCCGGCGCGCTGGCATCCGGCGGGCTGAACGTTCCCGCGGGAACGCGGCCGGCTGAACGTTCCCGCGGGAACGCGGCCGGCTGAAGGTTCCCGCGGGAACGCGGCCGGCTGAACATTCCCGCGGGAACGCGGCCGGCTGAACATTCCCGCAGGAACGCCGTCAGGTCGAGTGCATCGCCCGGTGCTTGCGCATCATGGCTCGGGTTGCGAAACGGGAGTACCGCGGCGCCCAGGCCCGCAGGCCGAGCGCGGACAGCGGCCCGATGGCGCCGACGCCGACGATCCCAGCTGCCAGCGTGAACAGCGTGGCCATCACCGACACGACGATGGGACCCAGCGCCCCACCGATGTCGCTCATCACCCGCCAGATGGACAGGAAGCGCAATCGGATCTCGGTCGGCGCCACGTCGGCCCCGAGCGTGACGATGATGCCCGCGCCCAGACCGTTGGCCGCGCTCATCCCGACGGCCACCACGCCCAGCCACCAGACGTTCCCGGTCAGCGGCAGCACCATCATCGTCAGCCCCAGGAACAGCATCGACGGCACTGCCACAGCGAGCCGCCCGTGCCGGTCCATGAAGCGGCCGGCCGGATAGAACAGCGAGACGTCGACCGCGCTGGCGATGCCGAAGAGCAAACTCGTGGCCTGCGCCGACATCCCGATGTGCTCCGACCACAGCGGCAGGACCGTCTGCCGGGCCGCCCGGACCGCGCCCACTCCCATCACCGCGAACCCCAGGGTGAGGAACAACCGGCGGTGGTCCCGCACCACGGTTCGCACATCGCCCACCGGGTTCCCCGTCGCCGCCGGGTGGTCCGCGCCGGGCACGTCGGGAACCAGCGCCAACAACACCATGGTGGCGGCGGCCGTCACCATCGCCACCACGTACGCCGCGCGCAGACCGGTCAATCCGATGAACGCCGCCCCGACGAAAGGCCCCAGGAACAGCCCGAGTCGGTGCGAGCCGCCCATCGTCGACATGGCGCGCGCCCGCAGGCCGACCGGCACCACTTCGGTCATGTAGGCCTGGCGGGCCAGGTAGAACGTCGCGGTGGTCATCCCGATGACCAGCAGCGCACCGTCCAACATGACGACGGAGCGGGACAGGAAGCAGACCAGCTCGGCCGCGATGGTCACCAACGCCGACCACATCATCGCCCGGCGGTCACCCAGCCGGTTGGCCACCGACGCGGCCGGAAGGTCGCCCAGGATTTGACCCAGACCCAGCAGGGACAAAGTGAAGCCGGCCGTCGCGGGGGAGGCGCCCAATTGCAACGCGGTCAGCGCCAAGATGGGCGCGACCGCACCGTTGCCGATCTCGAAGACGACAGCCGGCAGGAATGCCGACGGGATCAGCGAGCGAACGGTGATCGGGAATTGATCGTCGTTCGCGGCCGTCACGAGTCAAGAGTTTACCCGGGCGAACTATTTGCCCAGGAAACCGTTTTCAGGGCCGCCCGCAGCCGCCGGTGTCGGCAGGGTCGAGCCGACGATGGCGGCGTCGAGCAGCTCCGCGGTGTGCAGCAGGACCAGCGGGCGCCCGGCCCGCCGCAACGCGGTGGCGATCTGCATCATGCAGCCGGGGTTTGCGGTGACCAGGTAGTCGGCGCCGGTCGCCAGAATGGCGGCTGCCTTGCGATCGCCCAGTTCCCGCGCGGGCTCAGGATTCAAAATGTTGTACACACCCGCTGAGCCACAACAGATGTCCGCGTCGGCGATCTCCCGCACCCGCAGACCGGGGATCTCCGCGAGCAGCGCCCGGGGCTGAGTTCGGATCCCCTGGCCGTGGGCGAGATGGCAGGCGTCGTGATAGGCCACCGTGGCGTCGATCGGGTGGCGGATCGCCACCGAGCCCAACGCGGCGAGGATCTCGGAGAGGTCCCGGGTCCGGCTGGCGAACTCCATCGCGCGGGCGGCGTAGACCGGGTCGTCGGCCAGCAGATCCCCGTAGTCCTTCATGCTGGAACCGCAGCCGGCCGCATTGACCACGACGTATTCCACCTGCGCGGCCTGGAACGCGTCGATCGTTCGCCGGGCGAACTCCTGCGCCTCCGGTTCCCGGCCGGTGTGCAGCGACAGGGCGCCGCAACAGCCCTGCGCCGCCGGCGTCACCACGTCACAGCCCTCCGCGGCCAGCACCCGGGCGGTCGCCGCGTTCACGCCGGAGAAGAATTCCCGCTGGACGCAGCCGGTCAGCAGGCCGACCACCGCGCGCCTTGGTCCTCGGGCCGGCAGAACCGGCGGCACGGAAACCACCGGCCCCAGAGCCGGAGTCAGGTCCTGCAAGGTGGCCAGGGACGGCGCGATCCGCATCAACCATCCGGTCCGCCGCAGCAGTCGATCCAGTCGCAGCCGCTGCAGCCACCGGAGCGGCCCGCGCAGCCAGCGCAGCCGTTCCGGGTGCGGGAAGAGGGCGAAGATCAGTCCGCGCAGCAGCCGCTCCCGCCAGGGCCGGACATGCCGGCGTTCCACCTGGGCGCGGGTTCGTTCCAGCAGCCGGTCGTACTGCACCCCCGAGGGGCAAGCTGTCACGCAGGCCAGGCAGCCCAGGCAGGCATCGAAATGGCCGACCATGCTGTCGGTCATCGGCGCCGATTCCAGGCCCTGCTTCATCAGATGAATCCGGCCGCGCGGCGAATCCATCTCCTCGCCCCACAGCAGGTAGGTCGGGCAACTGGACAGGCAGAAACCGCAGTGCACACAGTCGTTGATCAGCTCAGCGCTGGGCGGGCGGTGTTCGTCGAACGCTCGGGGCAGACCCAGATCGATGGCCACCACTCAGAGCCCTCCCACGAAGCGGCCCGGAGCGAGCCGGTGACCGGGGTCGAATTGGTCCTTGACCCGGCGCATCAAATCCCAACCGGCCACCGGGCCCCAGACATCGAGTGTGCTCTTGCTGGGCGCCGGACCGTCCAGTACGACCAGGCTGCCGCCGGACCGCCCGGCCAACGTGCGCAGCTGAGCGATCGCGGCCGCCGCGCCGGGCGAGGCGGGCAGTGACCCGTAGAACACGCCCACGCCGGCGGAGCCGCGCACGCTGACTCCGGCGCGATGGGCGGCCTTCAACAGGGCCGCGGTGGCCGACAACTGGCCGGTGATTTTCAGCGCCCACTCTCCGGCACCGAACGGAAAACCCAGGCGATGCCGGTCGGCCGGTTCCACCCGCACCGTACCGACCGAGCCCGGAAGCGACGCGTCCAACTGCGCGGACCGATGCGCCACACCGGGCTCGCTGCCCTCCAGGAGCACCGCCAGGATCGGCTCGCCGTCGACCGTCCAGTCGATCTCGACGGCCGCCGGCGCCAGTTGCGAACCCACCAAAGCGCCGAGCACTGCGGCGAGATGCGCCTCTGTGACAATTGTTTCGACCCACACGCTGCACGCGGGCAACGGATGCAGCCGGAACGCCGCCTGCACCACCACGCCGAGGGTCCCGTAGGAGCCGGTGAGCAATTTGGGCAGGTCGTATCCGGCCACGTTCTTGACCACTTTTCCGCCGGCCTTGGCCACCACCCCGTCGGCCCGCACCAGCGTGACGCCGATCAACAGATCGCGCACCGACCCGAAGCCCAGCCGCCGCGGTCCGCTGCACGCGGTGGCGATGATGCCGCCCAGCGTCGCACCCGGCAGCATCGAGTCCAGAGCCAGCCGCTGCCCGGACCCGGCCAATCGGCGTTGCAGGTCGTCGAGCGCTACTCCGGCCTCCGCCACCACGACCAGGTCTCCGGCCTCGTGCTCCACCACCCGGTTCAGGCCCGACAGGTCGAGCAGCAGATCCAGACGGGCGGGCGCGGCGCCCCAGCTCAACTTGGTGCCATGGCCCCGCGGCACCACGGCCCAACTCCTGGCCTCCGCCTCCCGCAGCAGGGCCGCCACTTCCGGCACCGAATCGGGCCGCGCCACCCAGCGGGCCCGGACGCCGTCGACGGCGTCGGCAGGGCCGGCCGGGGTACAGCTCTCCGGGGAGGTCAAAACACCTCACCGGCGTCCGCCGGGCGGCCCGTGGCCCGGCGTCGGCCGGGCGGCTCGCCGCAGAGCCGAGGTGTCGGAAACACCTTGTCCGGATTGGCGAGTCGCCGGGGATCGAAGGCGCACCGCACGAGCTGCATGGTGTCCAGATCGTCGGCGCCGAACATCTTCGGCAGGAAGGCCGCCTTCTCCAGGCCCACGCCGTGTTCGCCGGTGATCGAGCCGCCCCGATCGATGCACATCTGCAGGATCGCCCCGGCCACCTCTTCGGCCCGCTCGGCCTGTCCGGGCACTGCATCGTCGAACAGCACCAGCGGGTGCAGATTGCCGTCGCCGGCGTGGAACACGTTCGCCACCCGGATACCCGTGCGGGCCGACAGATCTTCGATGGCCTCCAGCACCTCCGGCAGGGCGGTGCGCGGAATCACGCCGTCCTGGACCAGGTAGTCGGGACTGATGCGTCCCACGGCGGCGAAGGCCGACTTCCGGCCCTTCCAGATGCCGACCCGTTCCGGGCCCGCTTCGGCGATGCGGATCTCGAACGCGCCCGCCGCGCGCACCAGCTCCTGCACCACCGCCAGTTCTTCGGCCACCTCTGCGGCCGGACCATCGAGGTCGATGACCAGGACCGCGCCCGCGCCGGCGGGGTAGCCACAGTGCACGGCCGCTTCTGCCGCCTCGATGGCCAGCGCGTCCATCATCTCGATGGCGGCGGGCACGATGCCGGCGGCGATGATCGCCGACGTGGCCGCGCCCGCCTCGTTCACGCCCGGGAAGCCGATCAGCAGCGTCCGCACGGCATCCGGGCTCCGGACCAGGCGCACGGTGACCGAGGTGGCCACCCCGAGGGTGCCCTCGGAACCCGACGAACGCGCCGACCAGGTCGTATCCGGGCGCGTCCGGGGCCCGGGTGCCCATAGTGGTCCGGTCGCCGTCCGCCGTCACGATGTCCAACGCCAGCACGTGGTTGGCGGTGAAGCCGTACTTGAGGCAGTGGGCGCCGCCGGAGTTCTCGGCCACGTTGCCGCCGATCGAGCAGATCTGCTGGCTTGACGGGTCGGGGGCGAAGTAGTACCCCGCCGCCGCGGCCGCCTGGCTGATCTGCAGGTTCCGCACGCCGGGCTGCAGCACGGCGCGCTGATCAGGCCCGGAGATCTCGACGATGTCGCGCATGCGGGAAAGGACCAGTAGCACGCCGGCCGGATGGGGGAGCGCGCCGCCGGAGAGTCCGGTGCCCGACCCGCGCGCCACGAAGGGCACGTTCTCCGCGGCGCACGCCAGCACGATCTGTCGGACCTGCTCGGCCGTCTGCGGAAGGGCGACCACGGCTGGGGCGACCCGGTACACGGTGAGGCCGTCGGACTCGTAGGTGCGCAGCTGGACCGGGTCGGTGATCAGGGCGGACGGTGGCAGCACCGCACGCAGGCGCTCGAGTACGGCGGAAAGGCCGCCGGCCGGCTCCGGCGCGGCGACAGCGTGGGCATCGATGGCGACGCGGCCGCTCATAACCGAACAAGCTACCGATTGCCGTTACCGTGCAGGCGTGCAGCCCGTGTTTCTCAGCCTTCTCGTCGCCTGCGGTGTCGCCGCCCTGGCCTGGATCCTGTCCTTGGCCACCCGGGAGTACTCCTGGGTCGACCGCATCTGGTCGATCGTCCCCGTCGTATACCTCTGGATTTATGCCGGCGCGGCCCGCCTGGCCGACGCCCGGCTGGATCTGATGGCCGCGCTGGTGACCGTATGGGGACTGCGTCTGACCTACAACTTCATGCGCAAGGGCGGCTACGCCAAGGGCGGCGAGGACTACCGCTGGCAGGTCCTCCGAGCGGGAATGAGTCCCGTCCTCTGGCAGGTGTTCAACCTGTTTTTCATCGCGGCCTTCCAGAATCTGCTGCTCTTCTCGATCGCCCTGCCGGCCTGGACGGCCTACCAGCGCCAGGGCGACTTCGGCGTCGGCGACGTGATCGTCGCGGTGATCTTCCTCGCCCTACTGGCCGGTGAGGCCCTCGCTGATGAGCAGCAGTGGCGGTTCCACCAGCGCAAACACGCCGAGCTGGCGGCGGGCCGCCCGCTCCGCTCGGGCTTTCTGTCCGAAGGGCTCTTCCGGTACAGCCGGCACCCGAACTACTTCTGCGAGATCGCCCAATGGTGGGTGATCTTCGTCTTCGGTGCCGTCGCCGCCGGCTCGCCCTGGCAGTGGACGGTGATCGGCGCGGTGGCCCTGACGGGCTTGTTCGTGGGGTCCACAAATTTCACCGAACAGATCTCCGGAAGCAAGTATCCGGCCTACGCCCAGTACCGGCGGGCGACCTCGGCGCTGGTGCCCTGGCCGCCCCGGTCAGCCGCGCGCTGACTCGGGCCACGGCGGGCGCGCTCAGTCGTGCCGCCGGAATTCGAGCCAGAAGAAGGCCGGCACCGCGAAAAGTGTCGTCCACGGGTTGAACAGCACCCAGCGCCGTCCGCCGATGGCGTGGAACTTCTTCAGATACGCGTACAGCGACTCCACCGACAGCAACCCGTCGCCCAGGTGCACCAGGAAGTACGCGATCCGCCGCCAGCCCCGGCGGTCGGAATCGAACAGTTCTGGAAAGGCCGCCAGGGCCAGCGACAACCGGCGCCCCCCGCGACCGGCCGCCCAGTCGATCATCGCCACCGTCATGTTCTCGTCCACGCCGTTCGGGGCGTGCGGCCGCCGCCAAGGCACGTCGAGTGAGATCTCGCGGCCGCGATCGGCGGTGGCCCACCGCTGGAAGGCGACCACCTGTCCGTGGCTGTCGCGGGCCACCGCCAGCACGATTCCGGGTGTGGTGCCGCCCAGCGGCCGGTCCAGGATCATCGAGAAACCGCGCTGCCGACCGTGTCCGGACGCCACCATGACCTCGGCCAGCTCGGCCCGTTGGTCGGTGGTCAAGGCCTGCTCCGGCACGATCTCGGTGCGCACGCCGGCGTTTCGGGCCCGGGCCACCGACTGCCGCAGGTTCCGGAACTGCCGTCCGGCCATGGTGAAGGACGGCACGTCGATGACCACATCGCGGCCGAAGGTCACGGCCACCGGGCGCCGGAGCATCGGGATCGACCGCCACAATCCGCGCCCGACGTCACTGGCGCCGAGCACCGCGATCCGCCAGCCCCGAGCCACGCAGAAGTCCGCGAACTCGGCCACCGCGACCCCGTGCTTCTCGGGCGGGCCCAGCGGGTCGCCGCCGACCACCGCGATGCCGAAGATGGTGCGGTAGGCCAGAGCCGTGGTGCCGTCCGCGGCCAGGAAGTAACTCTTCTGCGAATGCATCGCGAACGGCGCCAACGGGTCTCCGCTGGTCCGATCGACCAGCGCGGCGATCTGATGGAACCGGTGCGGCGTGGGCCGGCTGTTCGTCGGCAGCATCAGCGCCGGTCCAGCGGCCGCCAACAGCATCAGCGGCGGGAGGTTCCATTCGGTCAGCACCGCCCCGGCCGTGGACGCCACCAGGAGTCCGGCGGCCGCCAGGATGTGTCCGACGGTCAGCGGCCGGCCCAGGTGCAGCCCGCGGATCATCAGCAACACACCGATCACCGCGGCCACGAACAAGCCGAACGGGTGGCCCTGGTGATGAATGGCCACCGCGTCGAGGATGAGAACCACGACGAGCAGCGCGATGGCCAGCCGTCGGGCCGGCCGCGACACCACCAGCTCATCGGAGAACAGCGAACTCCCGAGGTCCTCCTGGCGCGACGTCTCGTCGCCGGCCCGCTCGGTGATGGCTCTCCCTTTCCCGGATGCGAAACTGGGCGGCTCACTGGGAAACGCCTGAGGGTTTCCTCAGCGCCACGGTATCCCGCGGCTGCCGCCGGAGTGGTGACCTCCGGGTCAGCCGGGCGGCCGGTAATCGGCGATGTTGGCGGCGGCCTGCAACCAGACGGTCGGGCGCATGCCGCCCGGCGCGCCCGGCGCGGCCTGGGCGATGGAGGACACCCGCGTGGCCGGCAGCTTGGACTGCACCACCAGCCCGGGATCGGAGGGACCGAACAGGGAGTCGAGCGAGGCCGGCCCGACCACGGTCAGCGACCGGGCGACGCCGGCCCGGGTCAGCGACCGATCGGAGCAGGCCCGCGACAGGAGTCGCTCCCAGGTGGCCGCCACCCCGTAACCGTCCAGCAACTCGGGACCCGCGGACTTGGCGCCGGACTCGGCGAAGGCCTTGGAGACCGCCGCTGCGATCGGGTGGTCCGAGCCGAAAGCGGGGGCGGTCAGGCTGATCCACACCCGCGCGGCCTGATCGCTGGGCACTCCCGACGGGTCGAAACCGCCCAGACCGGCGATCACCGGAAGCGGCGCGGCCGCGGTGCTGAGCGCCTGCCGCACGGCCGCCGGGGGCGCCAGCACGAGAACCGCCTGGACTCCGCTCCACGCCGCCGTGTCGGCCACCGGCCGGGTGAGCAGCGTGGCGTGGTTGCGGCCGGCCCACCATTGGGCGCCGGCCAGCGCATTGGTGGCGTCGACGCTGCCGTCGGTGACCACACCGATGGTCAGGCCGCCGGTCAGCCGGCCAGAGGTGCGCAGGTAATCGAGCGTGTTGATGGTGCGGATGTCGTCGGTGGCCCCCACGATGACCTGCCCCGCGCCGGTCAGCTCGGCCGAACTGCCGGTGGCTGTCAGCACGGTCAGACCGTCGGGGCCGGCCAACGAAGCCACGGAGGCCGGGCCGCTGCCGGCGTCCGCGGCGGCGAAACCGACCACCTGGAGCGCCAGTCGCCGGTACGTATCGGCAGCGGTCTCACCCGCCGATCCGGTGGCCAGCGCCACAGTTCGGCCGCAGACACCGCCACTGGAGTTCACGGACTTCTGCCAAAGCGTCAGGCCGGCGGAGAACCCGCCGTCGGAGGCCGGGTTTTCCAACACTCCCAGGGTGAGAGTGGTGGCGGTGACGCCGGGTCCGAGCGCCATACCGGCCGGGTTGACCGGCACCGGACTGCCGGTGGTCGTGGTGCGGGCGGCCGGGTTGGAGGGTGAGATGGTCGGCAGCGCAACGGTTCCCGACGATCCGACAACTGTTCCCGAGGTGCAGCCGGCGGCCAGGGCCAGTATCGACGACCAAGCGACGACCAGGCGGCGGCCGGCGTTCAGGCGGCGGCCACGGGTTTCGCTCATTGCGAAAAGCCTACCGGCAGGCCGCGAACCAGCCCCGGGATACCGAGCGATCAGGGCACGGGCAGGTCAGCCGCTCTTTCCCGCCGACCTCGGTCAGTACAGTCGAGGAGGTGGCAGACACCGCTTCGCCGTTCACCGTTACCAGCCCGCCGCCAGACATTTCCACGCTCGCCGAACTGCGAAAATCCGGCCATGTGCACCGCACGGTCAAGCAGGAACTCCGCGACAACCTAATCGCCCGCCTGCGGGCTGGGCAGCCGTCGCTGCCGGGCATCGTGGGTTTCGAGAACACGGTCGGTCCCGCGGTGGAGCGGGCCATCCTGGCCGGTCACGACTTCGTCCTGCTGGGCGAGCGGGGCCAGGGCAAGACGCGGCTGATGCGCACCCTGGCCGGTCTCCTCGACGAGTGGGTCCCGGTCTTGGCCCTGTCGGAAATCAACGAACATCCCTACGCGCCGGTGACCACGGCCGGCCGCACCATGGTGGCCGATCTCGACGGTGCGACGTCGATCCGCTGGCGTCACCGCTCCGAGCGTTACACGGAGAAACTGGCCACGCCGGACACCAGCGTCGGCGACCTCATCGGCGACGTCGACCCCACCAAGCTGGCCCAGGGGCTGTCCCTCGGAGACCCGGAGACCGTGCACTACGGCCTGCTGCCCCGGTCCAACGGCGGCATCTTCGCCCTGAACGAACTTCCGGACCTGGCCGAGCGCATCCAGGTGGGGCTGTTCAACGTGCTGGAGGAGCGGGACATCCAAATCCGCGGCTACAACCTGCGCCTCCCCCTGGACGTGCTGGTGGTGGCGTCGGCGAACCCGGAGGACTACACCAACCGGGGGCGCATCATCACTCCGCTCAAGGACCGGTTCGGCGCCGAGATCCGCACTCACTACCCGACCCAGATCAGCGGCGAGATCGCCCTGATCGAGCAGGAAGCCGAGTTGCCCGCGGCAGTTCCTGCGCACGTGGTCCACGTCATCGCGCGCTTCCTGTCCGAGCTCCGCGAATCCAGCGCCATCGACCAGCGCTCGGGCGTCTCCGCCCGCTTTGCGATCGCCGCGACGGAGGCCGTGGCCGGGGCGGCGCTCCGACGCGGCGCTCTGGCCGGCGAGAACGAGCCGGTGGCGCGGATCGGTGACCTGCCGGCCGTGCTGGGCACGCTGCGCGGCAAGGTGGAATTCGAAATGGGCGAAGAGGGTCGGGAGGACGAGACTCTCGACCACCTGCTCCGGCTCGCCGTGGCCGCGGTGTTCCGCGAGCGGCTGCGTGGCCTGGATCTGTCCGGCTTCTCGGCTGCCTTTGCGGAGGGCAAAACCGTGGAGACCGGGGCCTTGGTCCCGGCCAGGGATCTGCTGGCCCAGTTCGGGACCGTGCCGGGGCTGTCGTCCGTGCTGCACGGGCTGGGCGTCGAAGAGGACACCGTCTCGCCGGGACAAGTGGCCGCGGCCGTCGAATTCGTGCTCGAAGGCCTGTACCTGACCCGCCGGCTGTCCAAGGACAGCGTCGACGGGATGACCATCTACGGGAAGTAGTCGCGCATGGCCGGAATGCCCGGAGCCGATCGGTACCGGTACGGCTCCTTCCGGGGCGGACCTGATCCGCTCGCCCCGCCGTTCGACGTGCGGGCGGCGGTGGACGAACTCGGCCGCAAGGTCCTCGACGGGCGCAGCGTCCGGGATGCCCTGGACGAACTCCGCCGGCGCGGCACCCAGGGCCGGCGTGGTCTGGATCAGTTGCGCCGCGAGATCCGGCAGCGCCGCAAGCAACTGCAGCAGAGCGGCAACCTGGCCGGAACGCTGGATCAGGTGCGAGCGGCCCTGGACCAGGCGCTGGCCGCCGAGCGGGACCAGCTGGCCTCGGAGGACACCGACGCCGCCCGGCTGGCCGAGTTGACCCTCGACACCGTGCCGGACGAGATTGCCTCCGCCATCAGAGATCTCAAGGATTACGAGTGGCATTCGGAAGAGGCCGGGCAAATCTACGCCAACATCGCGGAGATGTTGCGGGAGCAGGTTCTGGACCGGCAGTTCGCGGGCATGAAGCAGGCGTTGTCCGGACAGAACCCGCAGGCCATGGCCGAGGTCCGGGAGATGCTGTCCGACCTGAACAAACTACTGGCCGACCACGCCAAGGGAGAGGACACCGAGCAACAGTTCGCCGATTTCATGGATCGGCACGGACAGTTCTTCCCGGAGAACCCCCAGAACACCGATGAGCTGATCGATGCCCTGGCCCGGCGCCAGGCCGCCATGGACCGGATGATGCGCTCGTTGTCCCGCGAGCAGCGCGCGGAATTGCAGCAGCTCATCGAGCAGGCGCTGGCCGATGCGGACCTGGAGAGTGAGATCGCCCAACTGCAGGACAACCTGCGGTCCCTGCGCCCGGGAATGATGCGGGGCCGCGGCATGGGCGTCGAGGGGGACGAACCCCTCGGCTACGGCGACGCCGTGGGAGTGGTGTCGGACCTGGCCGACCTGGAGTCGCTGGAGAACCAGCTCGGCCAGAGCTATGCGGGGGCGTCCTTGGACGACGTCGACGTGGAGGCGCTGGAGCGGCAGCTGCCCACCGCCGCGGTCGACCTGGCCGCGCTGCGCGAGCTGGAACGGGAATTGGAACGGCAGGGCTACGTCACCCGGGAGGCGGGCGTGCTCAGCCTGTCGCCCAAGGCGCTGCGGCGGCTGGGCGAGTCGGCCCTGAAAGTGATCTTCTCGCAGCTGGAGTCGGACGAGAAGGGCCGCCACGAGGATCACCGCAGCGGTCAGGCCGACGAGCGCACCGGGGCGTTCCTGCCCTGGGAGTTCGGGGTCGACGCGCCGGTCGACGCGGTCCGCACGGTGCAGAACGCGGTCTTGCGGCAGGCGGGGACCGGACGCGGTGGCGTGCCCATCGATCTCGAGGTGGAGGACTTCGCCATCGCCGAGACGGAGTCCCGCTCGCGCGCGGCGGTGGCGCTGTGCGTCGACCTGTCGTTCTCGATGATCCAGGAGGACCGCTGGGGTCCGATGAAGCAGACGGCGCTGGCGCTCGCCCATCTGGTCGCCACCAGATTCCGCTCCGACGCGCTGCAGATCATCGGGTTCGACCGGTTCGCCCGGCCGTTGTCGGCGCTGCAGCTCGCCCATATCGAACCGGAATGGGTGCAGGGCACGAACCTGCAGCACGCGCTCAAACTGGCCGTCCGCCATCTGCACCGCCATCCCGGGGCGGAGCCGGTGATCCTGGTGGTCACCGACGGCGAACCGACCGCGCACCTGATGCCGGACGGCGAGCCGTACTTCCATTGGCCGACCAGCCAAGCCACCCTGCAGGCCACCGTGGCGGAGATCGACGCGGTCGCCCGGATCGGGGCCACCCTGAACGTGTTCAAGCTGGGTGACGATCCGGGCCTGGCCCGGTTCGTGGACTCCATCGCCCGGCGTTGCGGGGGCCGGGTGTTCAGCCCGGATCTGGAGCGGCTGGGCCAGTTCGTGGTGGCCGACTACCTCCGGGCCCGCCGCCGGCGGCGTCGCTCGGCGTAGAGCGCCGGGGCGGACCGGGAGCCGCGCTCCAGCGCTCCGCCGTGCCCTGTGAGTTCACGAAGCGCAGCCTCGGCGCGCGCTATGGTGGGCCCGACATTTTCCCGGCCGCCCTGCGCCGAAACTAGAGGATGAACTTGACGACCACCGATATCGCCGAGCCCGTGACAACACCCGTCGCGCGACCCGGATTCGGTGTCCGCTCCCTCGGCCGGCTGAAAGCCTGGCGGATCGGCCTCAGTTTCTTCGCCATCTATCTGGCCCTGTCGCTGATCTATCAGCACACGTTCCTGCCGCATATGGCCACCCGCACGGTGGGCGGCGGATCCGGTGACGCGGCGTTGTTCCTGTCCTGGCTCAAATGGGACCAGTTCTCCCTGTGGCACGGGATGTATCCGCTGCTCAACCCGTATCTGCAGGCGCCCTACGGCGTCTCCGCGGTCTGGAACACCTCGGTGCTCGCCCTGGGCATCGTGATGTCCCCGATCACCGCGCTCTTCGGGCCCACCGCCACCTTCAACGTCCTCTATCTGCTGGCACCGGCACTGAATTGCTGGACGGCGTCGAAATGGCTGCGGCGATATGTGCGGCCCATTCCGGCTTTCGTCGGCGGGTTGATGTTCGGGTTCAGCCCGTTCGTCATTCTCCATCTGCGCGGTCACCTGCACCTGTTCTTCCTGGTACTGGTGCCGGTGATCGTGATGCTGGTGGAGGATCTGGTCTGGCGGAAGGAACGGCCGCTGTGGCCGACCGCGCCGCTGCTCGGTCTGGTCTGTTTTCTCCAGTACCTGATCAGCTCCGAGGTGCTGCTGATCCTCGCGCTGGCCCTCGTGCCGACCGTGGTGCTGGTGGCCCTGCTGTACTGGCCGCAGGCCAAGGCGCGCCTGAAGAAGGTGGTGGTAGCCGGTCTGGTCACCGCCGGCGTCGCCGTGGTGCTGCTGGCGCTACCGCTGATCGAACAGTTCTCACCGAGCGTCAAACTCACCCAGTCCATCTTCGACGCCCACGAGTTCGAGGCCAGCTTCAGCCAGCTGGTGAGCCCGTCGGCGCTGTTCTGGCTGCACCAACAGGGGGGCGGTGCCGGCAACCTGCACGGCGGCGAGAACGCCGTCTACATCGGCTGGCCACTGGCGGTCGTGCTACCGGCCATCACCGTGCTGCTGCGCCGCAACAAGCTGGTGATCGTGGCCTTCGTGGTCGCCGTCTTCGCCGTGTTCTGCGAGCTCAACATCCGCTACTCACCGTTCAACCTGGCGCGGCACGTCCTGACCGTGGCCGAGAACATCGTGGCCGCCCGGTTCGCCCTGGTGTTCGCGCTGGCCGCCGGTTTTCTTGTCGCCCACGGCTTGCAGTGGGCCATCGACCAGCTGCGGACGGCGCGGGCGGCCGGCCGACAGCGCGGCCGCTGGGTCGGCGGGATCGCCATGGTGCTGATCCTGGCCTCGTTGGTCCCGTGGATCTCGAACCGGCCGCCGATCGTCTTCGGCGTCTCCCCTTCGCCCGCCTTCTTCACGAACGGCGAGCTGCAGCGCACCGTTCCGCAGAACTCGATCGTGATGCTGGCGCCGATGGCCAATTCCTCCCAGAACCGGGGGATGCAGATGCAGATCGACTCCAATTTCTGGTTCCGCCAGCTCGGCGGCTACAGCCTGAACAACAGCGGCACCGGCAAGCCCTCCTTCTATCCCCGGCAGACCACCCTGATCGCCATCTTCGCCATCATCGCCAGCAAGCTGCGCGCAAACATCAAGGCCAACATGTGGGTGACCGCGCGGCACGAACTGGCCGACTCCAAGGCGACGTTCCTGATCGTCGCCCCCGACCCGCCCGGTAACCGATGGCTCAAGGAAGAGGTCAAGCGGGCGACCCGCCTGGTGGGCCGTCCGCCGGACCAGCAGTTCGACACCGTCTACGTGTGGGACCTGCGGACCAAGTGCGGGACGGACGCGAACACCGGCGCGCTCTGCCCGGCCAGTTGATCGGTGTCAGGCCGGGCTCACGCCTCGGAGCCGGGTATCGCGGGCCCCAGCAGATCGTCCGCGTCCACGATCCGGTAGGCGTAACCCTGCTCGGCCAGGAACCGCTGCCGGTGCGCGGCGTAATCGGTGTCCAAGGTGTCGCGGGAGACGACGGAGTAAAAGTGCGCCTGTCGGCCATCACTTTTGGGGCGCAGTAGCCGGCCCAGCCGCTGCGCCTCTTCCTGCCGGGAGCCGAAAGTGCCCGACACCTGGATGGCGACCGTCGCGTCGGGCAGGTCGATGGAGAAGTTGGCGACCTTGGACACCACCAGCCGGGTCACCTCTCCGGCGCGGAACGCGTCGAACAGACGCTCGCGTTCGGCGTTGCGCGTCGAACCCTGGATGACCGGGGCGTCGAGTTCTTCGCCGAGTTCGTCCAGCTGCTCGAGATAGGCGCCGATGACCAGCGTCGGCTCGTCGGGGTGCCGATTCAGGATCTCCCGGACCACCGGCAGCTTGGTCCGCGCGGTCGAGGCGATCTTGTAGCGCTCCTCGGGCTCGGCCAACGCATAGGTCAGGCGCTCAGCGTCGGTGAGGGTGACCCGGACCTCGGTGCACTCGGCGGGAGCAATCCAGCCCTGCGATTCGATGTCCTTCCACGGGGCGTCGTAACGCTTCGGCCCGATCAGCGAGAACACGTCACCTTCCCGGCCATCCTCGCGTACCAGGGTGGCGGTCAACCCGAGCCGGCGGCGGGACTGCAGATCCGCGGTCATCCGGAACACCGGCGCGGGCAGCAGGTGGACTTCGTCGTAGATCACCAGTCCCCAGTCCCGGGAATCGAACAGGTCCAGGTGGCGGTAGACGCCTCCGGACTTGCGGGTCATGACCTGATAGGTGGCGATGGTGACCGGCCGGATCTCCTTGCGTTCGCCGGAATACTCACCGATCTCGTCCTCGGTCAGCGAGGTGCGGGCGATCAGCTCCCGCTTCCACTGCCGGCCGGAGACGGTGTTGGTGACCAGGATCAGCGTGGTCGCCTGGGCCTTGGCCATGGCCGCCGCGCCCACCAGTGTTTTGCCCGCGCCGCAGGGCAGCACCACCACGCCCGACCCGCCCTGCCAGAAGCCGTCCACCGCCTCGCCCTGATAGGAGCGCAGCGACCAGCCCGACGAGGTGTCCAGGCTGATGGAGTGGGCCTCGCCGTCGACGTAACCGGCTTCGTCGTCGGCCGGCCAGCCCACCTTGAGCAGCACCTGCTTGAGCCGGCCGCGCTCGGAGGGATGCACCAGCACGGTGTCCGGATCGATGCGGGCGCCCAGCATGGGCGAGACCTTCTTGTTCCGCAGGATCTCCTCGAGGACCGCCCGGTCCCGTGAGGAGAGGATCAACCCGTGGGCGGGATGCGTCTGCAGCACGAGGCGCCCGTACCGGCTCATGGTGTCGACCACGTCGACCAGCAGGGCCTGCGGCACCGGGAAGCGGGACCAGCGAACCAGGGCGTCCACCACCTGCTCAGCGTCGTGCCCGGCGGCACGCGCATTCCACAGCGCCAGCGGGGTGATGCGGTAGGTGTGTACGTGCTCGGGCGACCGCTCCAACTCGGCGAAGGGCGCGATCTGGGCGCGGGCTGCCGGTGCGTCCGGGTGCGCGACCTCCAAGAGCAGCGTCTTGTCCGACTGCACGATCAGCGGTCCGTCGTTCACGTTCTCTCCCTCTTGATGCGCTTCGGTGTCCGAGTCTGGCAGCGACCACCGACAGAGCACAGCGCGCCCGGAGCGCTCCATGTTCCCGACGGCCTCCCCGACCAACGCTCACTCCTGCCATTCCGGAGGGATGTGGACGAAACGCGGAACGGCGGACGGGCAGGCACTAGGTTGGGAGCGACCGTCCGACGACCCGAGGAGAAGGGGCCGATGAGCAATCCCTTTGACCCTCTATCGGGCCGGGCCGCGGATTCCGGCCGGTCCGACGCCTGGTTCCGGCCCGCGCCGACCGTCGTTCCAGGTCTCGGATCCGTCAGCTGATCTGTCGACGATCGTGATCGAAGTCATCGAACGCTCGGCGCTGCTGCGTGAGTCGGGCCGGCCGGAGGAAGCCCTGCGGCTGCTCGCCCCTCATCTGGCGGCCCATCCTGACGATGCGGAAGCGTTGCGGCAGGCGGGGTGGGCCTATCTGGCCACGCGGGACCTGGACAGCGCCTATCAGGCGGCCCGCCGGGCGGTCGCTGTGGAGCCCGATCAGCCCAACCACCACATGTTGATGGCGCAGGTGGCGGTGAAGCTCGGCCGGGTCGATCTGGCCCGTCAGGCGGTGGGGACCGCCATCACGCTGGCTCCGTACGCCTCCGGGCCGTACCAGGTCGGGGTCAGCGTCGACCTGCAGGCCCATCAGATCACCGCGGGCACCGAACGACTGGCTCGGTCGGCGGTGGAGCGGAACCCTCACGACAGCGATGCCCACCGCCTGCTCGGGACGACGCTGCTGGAGTTGAAGAAGTACGGGGAGGCGCGGCAGGAGTTCGCCCAGACTCTGGCCCTCGACCCCGGCGATGACGCGGCGCGGGCGGAAATGGCCAGAGCGGACCTCAACCAGGGACGCTCGGGAGCGGCGGCGGCGGCGCTGCACGCCGCGCTCCGGCTCGATCCCAGCGACCGGATCATGGCCTTCAACCTCCGGGTGGCGGCGGCCAACGCCTTCAACCGCGCCCAGCTGGTGTTGTGGATCGGCGTCTTCGTGGCCGTGCGGGTGCAATGGGCCGGCACCGCCGACCAGACCGGCTTGACCACGCTGATGCGGGTGGCCGGCCCGGTGGTGGTGCTGGCGGCGCTGGCCATGTGGGCCTGGCAGCTGCGCGGTGCGCAGGGCGGTCCCGTCGCGGTGGCGCGGGCGCTGCGGCACGACTGGTCGCTGGTCGTCGGGGTGGCTTTGCACTGCCTCGGGCTGGTGCTGCTGCTGGGCAGCGCATTCCTGCCGGCCGCCGCCGCCGAGATGGCCGGAGTGGCGGCCTTCGTGGCGGTGGCTCTGGCCAGCGTGATGACCTGGGTGATCCGCTCCCGCCTGCGGTCCAGCCGGCCGAAGTAGACCGGCGCCGCCGTGACGGACATCCTGCGCGATCCCGTGGCCACGAGTGGACTGCTCGTGCCGCCGCCGGATCCGAGCCCCGAGGCGCTGGTGGATGCCTTCGTGGACTGGTCCACCGGGCGCGGCCTCGAGTTGTACCCGCACCAGGAGGAAGCGCTGCTCGAGGTGGTGTCCGGCCACAACGTCATCGTGGCCACGCCCACCGGGTCGGGCAAGAGCCTGGCGGCCACAGCGGCGCTGTTCGCCGGGCTGGCCACCGGCCGCCGTTCCTATTACTCCGCCCCGATCAAGGCGCTGGTCAGCGAGAAGTTCTTCGACTTGACCGACATCTTCGGTCCGGCCAACGTCGGCATGATCACCGGCGACTCGGCGGTGAACCCCACCGCGCCGATCATCTGCTGCACGGCGGAGATCCTGGCCGGGGTCGCGCTGCGGGCCGGCGCCGATGCCGACCCGGGCATCGTGGTGATGGACGAGTTCCACTACTACGGCGACCGGCAGCGCGGATGGGCCTGGCAGGTGCCGCTGCTGGAGTTGCCGCGCGCCCAGTTCGTCCTGATGTCCGCGACGCTGGGCGAGATGGCGTTTTTCGCCCGGGATCTGACCGGCCGCACCGACCGGCACACCTCCGTCATCGCCGGAGTGGAGCGACCGGTCCCGCTGCACTTCTCCTACGTCACCGTGCCCATCACCGAGACGCTGGAAGAACTCCTGGCCACCCGCCGGGCCCCGGTCTACCTGGTGCACTTCACCCAGGCCGCCGCGCTGGAGCGGGCCCAGGCGCTCACCAGCCTGACGGTGGCGACCAGGGCGGAACGGGACGAGATCGCCGCGGTGATCGGGGACTTCAGGTTCTCCGCCGGGTTCGGTCGGACGCTGTCCCGGCTGGTCCGTCACGGCATCGGCGTTCACCACGCCGGCATGCTGCCCAAATACCGGCGCCTGGTCGAGAAGCTGGCCCAGACCGGCCTTCTCAAGGTCATCTGCGGGACCGACACCCTGGGAGTGGGCATCAACGTGCCCATCCGGACCGTGCTGCTGACCGCGTTGAGCAAGTACGACGGCCGGCGCACCCGGCTGCTGTCCGCCCGGGAGTTCCATCAGATCGCCGGGCGGGCCGGCCGGGCGGGGTTCGATGTGGCCGGTGATGTGGTCGTCCTGGCGCCGGAGCACGTCATCGAGAACGAGAAGGCCTTGGCCAAGGCCGGCGACGATCCCGCCAAACGCCGAAAGGTGGTGCGCCGGAAGCCGCCGGAGGGTTTCGTCAGCTGGTCCGAGCAGACCTTCGACCGGCTGGTGGCGGCCGCGCCCGAGCCGCTGGTCTCGCACTTCCGGGTCAGCCACGCCATGGTGCTGGGGGTCATCTCGCGGCCCGGCGACGCGTTCTCGGCCATGCGCCGGCTGATCGAGGCCAGCCATGACACCCGGCCCCAGCAGTTGCGCCACTTCCGGCGGGCCATCGCCATCCTGCGCGGCCTGCTGGCCGCCGGCGTGGTGGAACGCCTGGAGGAGCCCGACGAAACCGGCCGCCGCTATCGGATGACCGCCGACCTGCAGCTGGACTTCGCCCTCGACCAGCCACTGTCGCCCCTGGCGCTGGCCGCGATCGACATCCTCGACCGGTCCTCGGACAGCTACGCGGTCGATGTGGTCTCCCTGATCGAGGCCACGCTGGAGGGTCCGTCGGCGGTGCTGTCCGCGCAGCGTTTCGTGGCCCGGGGCGAGGCGGTGGCCGCCATGAAGGCGGAAGGGATCGAGTACGAGCAGCGGATGGAGCTGCTGGAGGACATCGACTACCCGAAGCCACTGGCCGACCTGGTGGAAGTGGCGTACGAGGCCTACCGGCAGGGCCATCCCTGGGTGTCGGAATTCGCGCCGGAGCCCAAGTCGGTGGTCCGTGATCTGTATTCCCGGGCCATGACCTTCACCGAGTACGTGGCCTTCTACGGCCTGCAGCGCAGCGAGGGGGTGGTGCTGCGGTACCTGGCCGACGCCTACCGGGCCTTGCGGCGCACCGTGCCCGCCGAGGCGCGGACCGAGGAGCTGTCCGACCTGATCGCCTGGGTCGGCGAGCTGGTCCGCGGCGTGGACTCCAGCCTGCTCGAGGAATGGGAAGCCCTCGCTCACCCCGAACCGGACTCGCCCGGTGGTCAGGGCGTGCGGCCGCCCACCGCGGCGGCCGGGGTGACCGGCAACGAGCGGGGCTTCTCGGTGATGGTCCGCAACGCCCTGTTCCGGCGGGTGGAGTTGTTGGCTTTCCACCGGTACGCAGCGCTGGCCGCGTTGGACGCCGAGACCGGATGGAGCGCGGAGCGCTACGAGGCCGCCATGGCCGACTACTGGGCGGAATACGCCGATCTGGGTACGGGGCCCGACGCCCGGGCGGCCGCGATGGTCACCATCCAGCGGGAGCCCGGCGTCTGGCACGTCCGGCAGGCGTTCGACGACTCGGCCGGCGACCGTGACTGGGGCATCGCCGCGGATGTCGACCTGGCCGCCTCTGATGACGCCGGCGAGGCTGTGTTGACCGTGACCGAGCTCGGCCCGCTGCCTTCCTGACGCTGCGGGAGCTGCGGCTCAGCTCTGTGTGGACCCGGACGGTGCCTTGTGCAGCGCCGAGAGGGTGACCCACGTGCTCCACGGGATCGTCCAGTCGTAGATGTCACCGTCCGACTGCGACAGCGGGATCGACGAACCGGTGATTTCGACCGGGTCGCCGTACAGCGCCTGGTCGTAGTACGTCTCGGCGTTGACCATGGACAGGTTGGCGCAGCCGTGGGTGACGTTCTCGTAGCCCTGGACGTCGTCGGTGCCGTCGTTGGCGTGGATGAAGGTGCCGTTGTTGGAGATACGGACGGCGTAATAGGCCTTGAAGTTGAAGTAGTGATACGCCGGATTCGACATCAGGTGCAGGTATTCCTTGCCCATCACGATGTACGTGCCACCGCGGGTGACCCGGCCCGGGTCACTTTCCAATCCGTACGAGGTCGGGAAGTTGTACTTGAGCTTGCCGTCGACATAGACCTTGAGCCGATGGGTGTTGATGTCGCCCTTGACGATCTCGGCCCGGCCAATGGTGAACGAGGACTTCAGATCGGTCTCACCCCAGAGGTTCCCGCCGAAGTCGACGCCGTACAGGTTGGCCGTGACGCTGACCTTGGTGCCGGACTTCCAGTAGGCCTTCGGGCGCCAGTCCAGACCCCACCCGTCGTCGTGCTGGATCCAGGCGAACGATCCCACCGTCTTCGGGCTGGTGGTGACCGTGATCGCTTTCTCGATGCGGGCGCGGGCGGCGGGGTCGGTGATGTCCGTGCCCAGACTGATCAGGATGGGCGCGCCGATACCGACGGTGTCGCCGTCGCTCGGCGAGATGGACGCGTGGATCTCCTCATCCGGGGTCACCGTGGTGTACCGGCCGGAGACGTTCGTCTTCTGGCCGGCTGAGTTCACAGCGGTCCCGGTGACCTTGTACGTGGCGGAGTAGCCCAGCGGCTCGGACAGCGTCCAGGAACTCTTGTTGCCCGAGAGCTGTCCTTTGACCGCGGTGCCGCTGTCCACGTTGACGAACTTGATGTCCTGGAGGGTGCCGCCGCTGGCCGAGATGGTCAGGTTCTGCCGGGGCGAGATGTCCGTGGCTCCCAGCTTGGGGCTGGTGATCACGGTGGCCGGCTTCGGTGTGGGCGGGGGTGTGCTGGTGGCCGCGCTCGGGGCACTGGACGACGGGCCGGTGGAACCAGAGGCCGGCACCGCGCTGGAGGCGGCCGTGGCGGGGGCCGACCCAGCGGCCGGCGGGGCTACCGTGACGCTGGCTCCCGACGTCGGCGCGCCACTGGTCGACGGCGTCGACGGCGCGGACGAACTGGATGAGGATGCGGCGGACGAGCCACCGGCGGTATGGGAAGCGGTGCAGGCCGCCGCGGTGAGCGCGAGAGCGGCGGCTGTCACGGCGGTGACCAGACGGGTGGCAAGTCTCATGCGGGACAACTTCCGGGTCGATCGGTGGACGGCGAAAAAGGGAACGAGTTGAGCTCCGGTGCAGGTCGGGCTACTGGCGAAAGGCGCGAGCCGACGCAGCGGCCGCCGAAAAATGTCCCCCGTACGGGAGCAAAGGATAGACGCCGCAGAACACGAAAAGGTTGGCTTCCTCCGACACGCCGATGGGTTACCGATCCGAGTCCCTTTTGACAGCCGCCCGTCAGCCTGCGCTCACGCCCACCTCACCCGAGCCGTTCAGTCCAGTGGTGATCGAGGTGAAGCGGGTCAGCCCTCGGTCACTCCACTGATGCGGTGCAACGCGAAGGTCCGCATGGCCTGACGAAGGTGGTCGAAGGCGGCCACCGTACCGCCGGATACCGCGACCGGATCAATGAGCCGCCGCACCGGCGAGCCCTCGGCGTCCAGGTAGTTGATCCAAACGGGTGTGCGGAAGTCCACAGCGTGCCGGAGCACCGACAGGGTCTCGCTCGGGGTCTGGTCCTGGGCCACGCTGCCGGCCTGTAACCGGTTCACCAGGGCGGCCAGCTGCTCGTCGGACGGGCCGGCCGCTTCCCGGCGGGCCGGGCCTGGGCTCGCACCCGCCCGGGTGCGGTGAGGTCGCGGCGTCAGGCTGACCACGGTGCCGGCTTCGTCCTCGGCGGCGGGCACGAGCCCGCCCTGCCGAAGGACGTCCAGGAGGTCCTCGAGCGGACCGGAGGTGACGGCCACCGTGGGTGCCAGCCGCCGAACCGGCAGCCCGGCCGCCTGGGCCAGGCCGACGGCCGATTCGACCAGGGCCGGGTCGTCGCTCCGGAGGTAGCCGGCGGCTGCACCCAGTCGCAGCACCCCGTGCCGGCGCGCCAGGTCGTCGATGAGGTAGTCCAGAGCCTGCGGCACCGCGGTGGCCGAATGCCGGTCGAACAGCTGGTGCAGGTCGGACGCGCTCAGACCGGCGTCGAGGGCGCGGCGCAGGCTGTCCTGGGTGATCCGGTACACGGTCGCCGAGCCCGCCGACTCCACCTCGGCGACCTGGGCCAGCCGCGCGGCGAGGTCGGGGTCCAGGCGGCCGGGCGCGATGGCCGTCAGATCCGCCTGCACCAGGATCTGGTCGACCGGATCCGGCAGCGCCGCGGACAGCGCCCGCGCTGCCTCGTCCGGCCGGTCGGCGAGCAAATCCCGAGTGGCGACGCTGGTTCCGTCGAAGGCCACCAGGCCCAGGGTGGTCGCCTGCTCGAGGATCGAGGCGACGAGCAGCCCGAGTCGATCGGCATCCCGTAGGGGACTGGACCAGGCCAGCCGTTCCCGCACGTCGTCCCGGGCAGGAGCGAGGCCCGCCGGGACGCTTCCGAGCGCGCCCAGCACCAGGCGGCGTTCGGCGGGGCCGCGAGTCCACACCGCGTCGAAGGACAACGCGTTGACGACCTTGTGGGCGCTCTCGTCCCGGCTGCCGACGCGCGCGGGGTCACGGCGCAGCGTCAGCCAGGTACTGGCCAACAGCACCCAGGCTTGTTCCGGCGCCAAGTCCTCGAACTCGTCGGCGAACTGGGTGGGCGTCCAGGCCGGGGCCGCGGCGGCCCGGAAGTCCGACACGGCCAGCAGGTTCGCCTCCGCCGCGACCTCCAGGTGCAGCACGACGAGCGACTCGGCGACGGCGAGCTCCTTGGCCAGCCTGCGCGTCTCGCGCACTCCCAGTCCGCCGGCCTTCAGCGCGGGCGCCGGCTGCCGGCCCAGCGCCGCCAGCAGCCGCTGCGTGAGCGCGACGGCGGCGAGGGCCTGGCCGCCCGCGGTGGCATCGATCCGTCCACGGCCGGGGTCGGTGGTCCGGATCGGCGGAGGCTGCGCCGACACCGGCCCCAGCGGCCGGCCGGCCCGCAGTCGTTCCGAGACTTCCCGGGGCAGCAGCACAGTGTGCTCGTCGACCTCCAGCAGCAGTCCGCTGCGCACCAGGTCGCCGACCAGCTCGCGGGTGCTCCCGGACGGCGGAACCGAGCCCCGCGGCTGTCCGGCATCCAGGCGACGCAGCAGCGCTTGGGCCGCCGGTGCGGCTCCGGCCAGGGCTTCCTCCAACGGACGGCCGGAGAGCCGGCCCCGGGGACCCAGGCCCCCGGGGAACTCGCCCAGAATCGCGTGCACGCCCGGCGCCACGCCGACGGGATCGCCGCCGCGGAGCAGACCCACCGCTTCCAGCTCGCCGGCGCCCCGGTCGATGGCGTCGTTGTCCACCTCCGGGCCGAGCAGCTCGGCGATGGCCCGCCGGTCGGTGGTCCGGGCCGGTGCGGCCAGCAATGCGGTGGCCTGCAGGATCTGCAGATGGAAGCGGTCCAGCTGCTCCACCGCGCGCTGGACGGACGGGGGCGTGTCCAGTCGGCGGGCCAGCACGGCCAGGTCGCTGGGAGCGGGCAACGTCAGATCCGGCCGAGCCCGCAACAGGGTGACCAAAGACTCGGCGCTGCGCTCACGCAGCCAGTCCAAAGTCGGCGCCACGGTCACCACGGTAAAGTGCGGAGCACGGCGAATGCGCCCGAGCACCCACGCGGACGCACGCATCGCCGGCACCGGTTCCCGTCGCGACAGGAGGTCCACGTGGCCAAGCGCGCCAGGCGTGTCGATCCCGGATGGCCCACGGGGCCCGTCGGGGAGCACGCCCTCAGCGAGTTCAACACCGACCGGCAGGGATCTCTATCGCCTTTCGGCGAGCTCGAATTCCCCCTTGAGCGCGACGAGATTCCCTACATCCACCCCACCACGGTCATCAACCGCTGACGGCTGGCTAGGTGCCCTGTCGGCAGCTGGGGCGGTTTTCGTACCTCTGGGTGCAGAAGGCGCCCCACCCGCCCGCCGTCGTGAACGGAGAGGCGGCCCATTCACGCGGGGCATCGGCCGTTCGGTAATCGTCGGCAGCGTCGGACTGTCCTTCTTGCCGGCCTCGCCGGCGGAGGCCTGACGCCCGACCGCGCCGGTACCGCATGGGGCGGGCGTTAGCCTGACCCTCATGGCTATTCCGGGTCCCGGCTACTCCATCACCATGCGCATCGCCGCGCCGCCGTCCGCGACGGCCGCCGGCGACCTGACCAGTGCCGTCGGCCGGGCCGGTGGCGTGATCACCGCCTTCGACGTGGTCGAATCGGCCGCCGGCCAGATGGTCGTCGACATCTCCTGCAACGCGCAATCGGCCGACCACGCCACCCAGATCACCGACGCTGTCGGCAGTCTGCCGGACGTCGAGGTGCGCAAGGTCTCCGACCGGACGTTCCTGGTCCACCTGGGCGGCAAGATCGAGGTCACCTCCAAGGTGCCGCTGCGCAACCGCGATGACCTGTCCAGGGCGTACACCCCGGGCGTGGCCCGGGTGTGTCTGGCCATCGCGGAACGGCCCGAGGACGCGCGTCGGCTGACCATCAAGAGGAACACCGTCGCGGTGGTGACCGATGGCACCGCCGTGCTGGGCCTGGGCAACATCGGCCCGGCGGCCGCCCTGCCGGTCATGGAGGGCAAGGCGGCCCTGTTCAAGAAATTCGCCGGGGTCGACGCCTGGCCGGTGTGCCTGGACACCACCGACACCGAAGAGATCATTCGCACCGTCCAACTGCTGGCCCCGGTGTACGGCGGCATCAATCTGGAGGACATCGCGGCGCCGCGTTGCTTCGAGATCGAGGCCCGCCTTCGCCAGATCCTCGACATTCCCGTGTTCCACGACGATCAGCACGGCACGGCCATCGTGGTGACGGGGGCGCTCCGCAACGCGCTGCGAGTCGTCCGCAAGGACATCCGTCAATGCCGGATTGTCGTCTCCGGGGTGGGAGCGGCCGGTAACGCCATCATCCGGCTGTTGCTGTTGCAGCAGCCCGCCGACATCGTGGCCGTCGACATCGGGGGGGTCGTGCACCGAGATCGCGACGGGATGGATCCCAACCTGGCCAACGTCGCCGCCCGGACGAACCGGGACAACGTGACCGGTTCGATCCACGACGCCATCGTGGGAGCCGACGTGTTCATCGGCGTCTCGGCCCCGAACATTCTCACCGCCGACGACATCGCCAGGATGGCGCCCGACGCGGTGGTGTTCGCCCTGGCCAACCCCGACCCCGAGATCGACCCGCTGGAGGCGCAGCAACACGCTGCCGTCGTGGCCACCGGGCGGAGCGACTTCCCGAACCAGATCAACAACGTGCTGGCCTTCCCGGGCGTCTTTCGGGGCCTGCTGGACGCTCAGGCCAAGAACATCACCGACGAAATGCTGGTGGCTGCGGCCGAGGCGATTGCTGATGTGGTACGACCGGACCAGCTCAACGCCTCGTTCATCGTGCCCAGCGTCTTCGACGAATCGGTTTCCAAGGCCGTCGCCCGGGCGGTCGAAGGAGCCTCCCGCACGGCGCGGACCGCCAAGAAGGACACCGATCTGCCGTGAGCGAGCCGGGCCTTACACATCTGGATCCAGCCGGTGCGGCCCACATGGTCGACGTCTCGGACAAGGAGGCGACCAGGCGCACGGCCGTGGCCACCGGAACGGTGCGGACCACCGCCGAGGTCATCGCCTTGTTGCGGCGCGACGGATTGCCCAAGGGCGATGCCCTGGCCACAGCCCGGATCGCCGGCATCATGGGCGCCAAGCGCACGCCCGATCTGATTCCCCTGTGCCACTCCATCGCGCTGACCTCGGTGGTCGTCGATCTGGAGCTCGGTGACCGCGAGGTGCGGATCACCGCCACCACCCGGACGGCCGATCGCACCGGTGTCGAGATGGAGGCGCTCACCGCGGTGACCGTGGCCGGCCTGACGGTGCACGACATGATCAAGGCGGTCGACCCGGCCGCCAGCTTGGACGGAGTGCGGGTGGAGCGCAAGGACGGCGGCAAGACGGGCAGCTGGGTGCGGCCGTGACCGAGCAGCCGGGCGACCGCGCTCCCCGCACCGCCGTGGTCATCGTGGCCTCGACCCGCGCGGCGGCCGGGTCCTACCCGGACCGCACCGGGCCGATGCTGACCACCTGGTTGCGCGACCGGGGCTTTGCCGTCGAGGCCCCGGTCGTGGTGGCCGACGGTCCGGACGTGCTGGCCGCCTTGCGCGGGGCGCTGGCCGCTGACCTGGTCCTCACCACCGGCGGCACCGGGCTCACCCCGAGCGACGGGACTCCGGAAGCCACCCGCGCGGTGCTGGACTACGAAATCCCCGGCCTTGCCGACGCCATCCGGCGGGCGGGCGAGACAACGGTGCCCACGGCGCTGTTGTCCCGGGGGTTGGCCGGGGTCTCGGGAAGGACGCTGATCGTCAATCTGGCCGGGTCGACCGGCGCCGTCCGGGACGGCATCGCCGTCCTGGAAACGGTGCTGGATCACGCGCTCGACCAGCTCTCCGGCGGCGACCACTCCAGCGGCCGGTCGTGACCGGCCTGGTGCTGACGGCCGCGGTCACCCCGGACGCGCTGGACCCGGCCGCCCACACCGCCGCCGTCGACCGCCCGGAGGCCGGCGCCACCGTCAGCTTCGTCGGAGTCGTGCGTGATCACGACCGCGGGCGCGGGGTGCGGTCGCTGGACTACGAGGTCCATCCGTCGGCCCCGACGGTCCTGGCCGCCGTGGCGGCGGACATCGCCGCGCTCGACGGCGTGCTCGCGGTGGCCGTCAGCCATCGCCATGGGCATCTGGAGATCGGCGACGTGGCGCTGGCCGCGGCGGTCTCCGCCGCGCACCGCGGCGCGGCGTTCGCGGCGTGCGCGCGGCTGGTCGAGGAGGTCAAGAACCGGCTCCCGGTCTGGAAGCGGCAGGTGTTCGACGACGGCACCGACGAATGGGTGGGTTCGGCCTAATTCTGTGCCGGGGCTATGTCGCAAATGCGGTACACCCCCCCGTTGCGCGGACACAATTTTTACTGTGTGTCACGAAGACCTTTATGACCTGGGAATTCCGTATCCATTCGGTCGGTGCGCGGTCCTTTTTTGGGGCGTTCGGCCCGGGCCGGGTAGATTAATCCGGTGACGCGGACGTAAAGTAGGTCTGCCGACTACGGCGCAAAGTGCGAAGAACGGCACTTTACTGGCTTTTGCACGTATGGGGTCAGGTTTGACTAATTGACGACCGGCCCGGATCCGGCGTGCATTTCGCACGTTCGGGCGTTCTCGGGACAGCAACGCGGAAGGTGCAGAAATGAGACGCGCACGAGTGGTGGCCGCGGCTGCGGCGATGGGCATGGTGGTGGCTTCTGGACTGCTGGGAGCCCTTCCCGCCCAGGCGACGAGCCCGGACGCGACGGCGTTGTCCGCGTCGATCACCCCGAACCCGGCGGTGATCGGCAGCCAGGCCAACGTGACCGGGACGTTGACCGACACCACCACCGGTCAGGGCATCAGCGGGTCCACCGTCCAGATCTGGCGACAGCCTCCCGGCGCATCGGGCTGGGCGCATGTGGGCAACGCCCGCACGGACAGCTCCGGTCACTACAACGGCAAGGTCGGCATCCCCGAAACGGTCAACGTGCAGGTGCGTTACAACGGAACCGCCTGGCGCCAGGCATACTCGCCCGTCACCTTGGTCCAGGGCTCGGCGGCCTTGGACCAGGGCTCAGGCGGGATCGCCTCGGTGGCCTTCTCGGCGACGGCCTACCATCTCACCGGCTCGGGCACGGCCCACGCCGGCGCGGCCGGACGGGTCGCCACCCTCCAGGTGAACAGCGGGTCGGGCTGGGTCACCGCTGCGCAGGTGCCGGTGGGGTCGGATCTGAGGTTCAGCGCCACCGTGTTGGAGACGCCGCTCGTCACCTATCAGGCGCGCTGGCTGCTCGGCGGCGGGCCCGACGTGGTCCCGGCGGCCTCGAGCGTCGGTCAGGTCACCGTGCCAGCCGTCTCGAACGCGGCGACGGAGTTCACCATCGCCGTCTATCCGGACAGCCAGCTGGAAACCCTGTACCCGGGCGACACCCGGTACATCAGCCGGGCCAACTATCTGGTGGCCAACAAGACCAGGACCAACCTGAAGTTCATGTTCAGCGTGGGTGACAACGTCGAGTTCGACAACACCAGCACCACCGACAACGTTCTGAACGGCAAGAGCCACCCGGCGCACTGGCAGTACGGCACTGTCAGCAACGGTGTGAAACCCCTGGAATCCGCGGGTATTCCTTATTCTCTGGCTATCGGGAACCACGATTCGGAAGCCACCGGCGGCCCGAGCACCGGCCAGGACCACAAATGGGGAAAGTGCCGCGTGTACCCGGCCGGGACCAACAAGTGCAGCCACACCTACATCAACCAGCGTGACACCACGACTTTCAATTCGTATTTCAACGTCGCGCGGTTCGGGGCTGTGCCCTCGGGCGGTCAATTCCAAGCCGGCAAGGTCGACAACGTCTATTCGGAATTCACCGCCGGGGGAAAGACCTGGATGGTGCTCTCGCTGGAGTTGTGGCCTCGGGCATCTGTGGTCTCCTGGGCCAACTCGGTGGTGGCCGCTCACCCGCAGGACAACGTCATCGTCACCACCCACTCCTTCTTCGACCCGACGTGCCACGTCGCGGACTCGAGCACGGTGAAAGCCAAGGGCTATCAATACGGCGACACCTCGCCCCGATACCTGTGGAACAACCTGATCAGCAAATACTCCAATATCAAGATGATCGTCAGCGGCCACGTGGGCAACGGCTGCTCCATCGTGCTGACCGGGCACAACGGCAACAAGATCCTCGGTTTGCTGAACTGCTTCCACTCCACGACCACCAACCCGATCCGGTTCCTCACCTTCGACACCGCGGCGGACTCGGTCAACACCTACGTCTACGGACCGGGCCCCAAGCCGACCTCTTATCCGCAGACGCAGTCGTTCGCCACGATGAAATGGGTCGGCTGATCGGATCGTCCGTGGCGACCCGGCCGCCGTCCCGGCGAACTGCCGCTCTAGCCTGAAGCCGCCCGGGCCGGAACTCCGGCCCGTTGTCCCCCAGCGACAACCGGGCAAACCACGACGTGAGGAGAACACCATGAGCGTCAGTGACGACGACATCAACACGACATCGGCAGGTGCAGAAGGTCCGGCTGACGGCGGCGCCTCGGGTGTGGCCGGTGCGCGCGACGGTGGCGCAGATGGTGGGGCTGATTCGGGTGCCGAGGGTCCGGCCGACGGCGGGGCGTCCGGTGAGCCGGGTGCGCAGGACGGTGGCGCCGACGGTGGGGCTGATTCGGGTGCCGAGGGTCCGGCCGACGGCGGGGCGTCCGGTGAACCGGGTGCGCACGACGGTGGCGCCGATGGCGGCGCGGACAGTGGGGCCAGCCGCAGCTGATGCCGCCTGAGCAGTCAGCGGCCGTCGACGTTCCCGTCGACGGTGCGCTGGGGCGGTGCATCGGGATCTCGGCCGAGCAGTTCGCGGCTGAGTACTGGGGTCGGGCACCGCTGCTGACCCCGGCCCGGCCGAACGGTACCGCCTCGTCCACCGACTTCGTCGACCTGTTCTCGGTGGCGGCGGTCGACGAGTTGGTGTCCCGCCGCGGACTGCGAACGCCGTTCCTGCGCATGGCGCGGGAAGGGGTGGTATTGGCCGAGCGCGGCTTCACCGCCGGCGGCGGCGTGGGAGCCACAATCGCCGACCAGGCTTCGGATGACAAGATCCTCGGCCGGCTGGATGACGGCGCGACGCTCGTTCTGCAGGCTCTGCACCGGAACTGGCCGCCGTTGCTGGATTTCGCCAGCGAGCTGTCGACCCAACTCGGTCACCCGGTGCAGATCAATTCCTATGTCACCCCGGCCCAGAGTCAGGGTTTCTCGCCGCATTACGACACCCACGACGTGTTCGTGCTGCAGATCGCCGGCACCAAGCGGTGGACCATCCACGAGCCGGTGATCGAGCACCCGTTGGCCGATCAGCCGTGGGACGAGCGGAAGGCGGCGGTGGCCGCGCGAGCCGCCGAGTCGGCGCTGCTGGACCGGGTTCTGGAACCGGGCGATGCCCTGTACCTGCCGCGTGGATTCCTGCACGCGGCGAAGGCACAAGGTGAGCTGTCCATTCATCTGACGGTCGGGATTCATCCCGTGACCGGATACCGGCTGGCCGAGACGCTGATCGAGGCGCTCCAGGACGATCCGGAGGTCAGGCGGTCGCTGCCGATGGGCCTCGACCTCTCCGATCCTGACTCGTTGGCCGCCTCCTTGCGGCTGGTCGCCCACCGCCTGTCGGCTGCTGCCGCGCACCCCGACCAATGGCTCGACGCGGTGGCCGCCCGGCTCGGTGGCGAGCTGCGGCGCGCCACTCGGCCCGCTCCGCTGGCACCGCTGAGCCAGCTGGCCTTTGTCACCGGGTTGAGGCTGGAAGATCGGGTCCGGCGGCGTCCCGGGCTGCGGTTGGTCATCCGCACGGTGGCGGCGGGTGTCGCGGTCACCGCGCTGGACAAGACAGTGACCCTGCCCCCAGTGATGGACGCTGCGCTCCGGTGCATCCTGGCCGGTCCGGACGTCCGGCTGGCCGACCTTCCCGGCCTGGATGATTCCGAACGCCTGGTGCTGGGCCGGCGGCTGCTCAGGGAAGGACTGCTGATTCCCGCGGGTGACGTGGCCCCCAGTGCCTGAGCTGTGGTCCGACCCGCAGGCGACGCTCCCGGCTCTGCCGTCCCGGAACCGGGCCGCTGGGCCGCCGGTACCGCGCGAGACCTTGGCCCGGTGCTCCGTCCGGGCGGGCCGACGAGCCGACCCCATGCTGGGCACGGCCTTTCCGGCGGATCGATTGCTGCTCGTCGAACAGCCCGGACCGTGGGGGCGGCGTGGTCTGCTGGAGTCCCATTTGGATCCGGCCGCCGCGGCCGCCCTGGTGCGGGCCGGCGAGGCCCACGGGGTGCGGGTGCTGGCTGTGCGCCGGCCCGGTCGCTCGCCGCTGTCCGGCGGTCGGCGCTGGGCGTACGCCGATTGCCGACTCGGACAGGAACAGCTGTGGTGGGGTCACTACGCCACCGACGCGGATCTGGTGGCGGCATCGGTCGAGTTGCTGTCGCGCGCCGTGCCGGGAGACGTCGGGCTGGTCGCCTCCACCGAGCCGGACTACCTGGTCTGCACGCACGGCAGCCACGACGCCTGCTGCGCGCTGCGCGGGCGGCCGATCGCAGCGGCGCTGGACATGCGCCGACCAGGTCAGGTGTGGGAGTGCAGCCACGTGGGCGGCGACCGGTTTGCCGCCAACGTCTTGGCGCTGCCCAGCGGGCTGGTCTACGGCAGCGTGCGGGTAGGCGAACTGGACGAGCTGATCGCGGTGACCGAGCGCGGGGAGGCGCTGATCGAACCGATGCGCGGAAAGGTCGGTCTGCCACCGGCGGTGCAGGCGGCGCTGGCGCGGATGCACGCCGAATGGGCCGGGCCGATCGCCGGCTACCGCACGGGGGCGGCGCAGCCGGCAGGGGAGGGACTGGAGTCGGTACGGGTGACGGCCGGTGAGCGGTCCGCGACGGTCCTGGTGCAGGTCGAGCGGTCCGCCGTGCACCGGTTGACGTGCCAGATGATGACCCCGTCAACGGTGCTCATCTACCGCCCGGTGTCGGTCAGCCGGGACTGACTCGCGCCGCTTCGAATACGTTCCCGCGGGAACGCGGGTCGGGCAGACGTTCCCGCGGGAACGCGGGTCGGGCACAGACGTTCCCGCGGGAACGCGGACGGCCGCCCGTCCCGGAGGACTGGCGGCCGTCGAGGCGCGGGGAGAATGCCGGTCAGAAGCCCTTCGGAGCCGGCAGCTTGGGCAGGGTCCAGTTGGCCTGCTTCTGCCCCCAGATCCACAGGAAGTACGTCTGGACCAGCGACACGATGAGGCACACCCAGATTCCGAAGCCGGGGCCCACCGAAATGCTGTAGCCGTCGCCCGAGGCATCCGCCCCCGAGGTCTTGGTGAAGATCTCGATCAGTGAAATCAGCGTGATGATGAAGCCGAGCCCGGCCGCGATGACCAGGAACAGCGGCTGGATCTGCGCCATCGCCTGCCCGGCGAACAGCCGCAGCGCCACGATCACCGAGACCGCCAGGCCCAGCAGAGTGGCGATCCACCAGTACTCGTGCCAGGCGCCGTAGCTGTAGCTGTAGTCGAACCCGGCGATGCCGGACCCGCCGGAGTACGACGACGAGGCCGACAGCCACCCGAAGAAGCTGAAGATCAGCAGAATCACTCCGGCGCCCAGCACGATCCAGTCGCTGGTGCTGACGTTCGCGGTGTTGAAATTCAGCTGCGAGCCGGCCGACGATCCGCCTGGCTGCGGATAGCCGCCCTGCTGACCCGCGGGCGGGTAGCCGCCGGGCTGACCGGGTGGCGGGTACGCGGAGCCGGGTGGCGGGTAGGGCGTCGCACCGGCCGGCGGGTAGCCACCGGCGGCGCCGGGAGCGCTGGGCGGCGGATACGCCTGGCCGGGAGCGGGGTAGCCGCCGGGTGCGGCGGGTGGGGTCGGACCGGCAGCAGGTGGCGGATAACCGCCGGTGGCCGGCGGGGGATAGCCGGCCGGTGGGGGCGGATAACCGGCGCCGGCCGGTGGCGGCGGAGCAGCCGGCGGATATCCACTCCCGGGCGGGGGATAACCGCCGGGCTGCTGGCCGGGCTGTTGCGGTGGCGGGTAGCCGCCCGGGGGCTGGGTCACGCGATCCTCCTCAGAATCGGTCGGCCGCAGGGTGCGGCTGTGACAGGGCTACCTGTCGACCGAACGGTATCGCCGTGGGGGTCTCGGCGAAAGCTAACACGCACATGATCAGGGATCAGGGCACTCCGGCGTCGGAGAACGGCCGAGAACAGGGCCGGAACTCTCTCTCAGCCCCCGGCGAACGGCGGTAAGACGTCGAGATCGGCCCCTTCGGGCAACAAGGCGGTGCGGTCGTGCACAGCTCGGCCGTCGAGCAGAAAGCTGCATCGGTCCAAGATCGGCTCCACGGCCTTCCCATGGCGCGCGGCCACCTGGGCCAGCACCAACGCCACAGTGGCCCGAGCAATCCGGAAGTTCTCCGACGAGGTGCCGCAGGCCGCCTTGGCCGCCCCGTAGTAGTTCACCCGCACCGTCAGTGAACCGGCCGGTGCGCTCATCCGCCGATCGCGCTCATCGGCCGGTCCGGCTGCAGGAAGGAGGGATCGTTGATGCCGTGGCCCGGCAGCTTCGCCCACGCCGCCCCGCGCCAGACCCGGGCCACTTCCGCGTCGTCGGCGCCGGACCGGAGCATGGATCGCAGGTCCGTCTCGGTCCGGGAGAACAGGCACGTGCGCAGTTGGCCGTCGGCGGTGAGCCGCGTGCGGTCGCAGTTCCCGCAGAACGGTCGGGTGACCGACGCGATGATCCCCACAGTGGCGGGCCGGCCGTCCACGAAGTGCCCCGCCACGTCGAACAGTTCGGCCGGGGCGCCGCCGCGCGGAGCCGGGTGGCGGGTCAGTTCGAACCGCTGCGCCAGCCGGGCCTCGATCTCGTCAGCGGTGACCATCTGCGCGCGCTCCCAGATGTGGCCGGCGTCCAGCGGCATCTGTTCGATGAAGCGCAGGTGATAGCCGCGGTCCAGGGCGTATTGCAGTAGGTCCGGTGCCTCGTGGTCGTTGACGCCCCGGAGCAGCACGGCGTTGATCTTGACGGGGTTCAGGCCCGCGCCGGCGGCCGCCTCCAGGCCGGCGAGTACATCCCCCAACCGCGGGCGTCGCGTCAGCGCGTTGTAGGTGGGGCCGGACAGTGTGTCGACGGAGATGTTGACGCGGTCGAGCCCGGCGTCGGCGAAGCGCTGAGCGCGCCGGGCCAGGCCCACGCCGTTGGTGGTCAGCGAAATCTCGACCCGCGGCCGCAGGGCCGCGACGGCGGCGATCAGATCCTCGATCCCTCGTCGCAGGGTCGGCTCCCCGCCGGTCAGCCGTACTTCTTCAATGCCCAGGCGCTCCACCGCGATCCGGACCAGGCGCAGCAGTTCGGCGTCGGACAGCAATTCGGGCCCGGGCAACCAGTCCAGGCCCTCGGCCGGCATGCAATAGGTGCAGCGGAGATTGCAGCGATCGGTCAGCGAGACCCGCAGGTCCCGCGCACGGCGGCCATGACTGTCCAGCAGGAAGGGCACGTCGGGCCGATCGGGCAGCGTCGAGCGCGACCGGTGGACCGGCAGGCCGAGGGCGATCGCGCTCATCAGCCCAGGGTAATTGAGGATGGGGAAGGGGCATCCTGGCCGCACAAGGGTGCTGCCCGCGCGGCAGTCCGTGTCGTTCGCACCGGCGGCCGGGCCGTGCCGGATGATGAGCGGGTGCACCTGGGTCCGATCCCTTCGACGCCGGCAGAACCGGTGGCTCCATTGACCTTCACTGCCGCCGAGTTGGGGGCCGTGGCGGCCGCGCTGGCGGCTCAGGGCACGCGCATGTCGCGGGCCGCGCTGTCCGCTGCCCGCAAGGTGGTCGCGGCCGAGCCGGCGGCGCTGATGAAAACTCTTGACGGCCCCGCCGAACGGCTGGCCGACGTGGTGCCGCTCCGTCCGCGTCACGGACCCGTGGAACCCGAACCGTCAGCCGACGACGAGATCCGGGAGGTGCTGGAACGCGCCGTGCACGACCGCCGCGTCGTCCGGATCGTGTACACCGACGGCCGGTCTCGACCCAGTGATCGGGAAGTGGAGCCGGCCGGACTGCTGGCCGCGGACGGGCGGTGGTATCTGGTGGGCTGGTGCCGTACCCGCGGCGAGGGCCGTGGATTCCGGCTCGACCGCATCCTGGGAGTCAAGATCACGTCGATCCCGGTCACCGAACGAGCGCTGGCCGACGTCTTGGGCCCCTTGGGTCAGATCACGTCGTCGTAGAGGCGGGTATCGGTGCGGCCCTGGCGCGATCGCAGCGTGAAGTAGCGTCGCCCGGCCGCGCCCAGGACCACGGGGGTGACAATCCAGACGATCCACGCCCGGTCCCAGACGAAGAACACCGGGATGGAGAGCAGAAATCCGGTGGCCATGGTGGCCGAATGCCAGTACGCCGTGAGCACCACCCGCCGTGGCGTGTCCTGCCGGTACAGCGCCCGCCGCCGCAGGTGCAGCATCATCAGCACCATGACCCCGTTGGCCAGCACCTGCACGGCGGAGTAGAGCGTGAACCGCACCGGGCCCGAGCCGCCCGGGGCGAAGGTGCCCTGGGCCGACACCACCCGCGATGGCGGCGACGGCGTCGGAGAAGAACGTCAGCCGCTCGGTGGCGCCGGCTTCGACCTCGTCCGAGCCGATCACTTCCCGGCGCTCGGCCCGCTCCCGGGCCTCGCGGCGGTCTGGTCGGTCGCGGCGGTCTGGTTGGTCGCGGCCCGTCCGCCCGTCCGAGCCAGCGGTCGGAGGTTCCGATGACTCGTGCGGGTTCGACACGGCGTCATCCTGTCAAACGCCCTGCCGCAGGGCGGGGATGATCTCCTCCTCGAAGAGTTCGACGCCCGCCGTCTCGTAGGCCAGGTCGGGGAACACCGCGATGGCGTAGGCCAGGCCCTGCTGCTGCAGCGCGGTCAGATTTTCCAGCACCTGTTCGATGGTTCCGATGCACGGCCCCGCCGACGCCCATTGGGCCATGGTGGCGTCGGCGCGTTCGGGGCCCAGGACGGTGGCGAAATGGTGCCGCAACCAGGCCTTGCGCTCGGTCACCTCGGATTCGGTCCGGCCGATCAGCACGTTGAAGTTGGCGGACCGGGTGATGGAGTCGAAATCGCGCCCGAGGGCCCGGCAGTGATCGGCCAGGATGGCCGATTTCCGCGCGAAGCCGTCCAGGGAGCCCTCGAAGTTCGTGTACTGGGCGTATTTCGCGGCGATCTTCAGGGTCACCTGCTCGCCGCCACCGGCGATCCACAGCGGGATGCCCCCTTTCTGCACCGGCAGCGGCCGGCAGATCGCCCCGTCGACCTGGTAGATCTGGCCGTCCAATGTCGACGAACCGGTCGTCCACGCCTGCGACATGATCTGGACGCCCTCCTCCAGGGCGCGCAAGCGTTCCCGCGCCGGCGGGAAACCGTAGCCATAGGCCCGCCATTCGTGCTCGTACCAGCCGGCTCCGATGCCCATCTCGACCCGGCCGGCCGAGATGTGGTCCACCGTGGCGGCCACCTTGGCCAGATAGGCCGGATTGCGGTACGCCATGCAAGTGCACATCTGCCCCAGCCGGATCCGGTTGGTGACGGCCGCGAAACCGGCCATCAGGGTCCAGGCCTCGTGCGTCGCCTCGGCCGTGGGCTGCGGCGTCGTGTGGAAGTGGTCATAGACCCAGAGGGACTCCCAGGGACCGGCGTCGGCCCGCTTGGCCAGTCCCGACATGGTCTGCCAGTGGACCGCCGGATCGATGCCGACCAGGTCCAGCCGCCAGCCCTGCGGAATGAAGATTCCGAACCGCATCCCGGATTTCTCTGCCATGGTCGCTCAAATTACGCCAGGAGGTTCTTTCAGGCAGCGGCGGTGCGACAGCCGCAAACTCGGCATTAAGATCTGATCTGTGCCGCATTTTCGGATTAGCGAGGCCGCCGGTCTGCTCGGAGTGAGCGATGACACGGTGCGCCGCTGGATCGAATCGGCTGCTTTGCATGCCGCGCGGGACTCCGCGGGACGGGCGGTCATCGACGGCGCCGAACTGGCCGGCTTCGCCCGCGCCCACGCGAACACCCCGGACGACCCCTCCGACGTGGCGCGGTCGGCTCGCAACCGCTTTGTCGGCCTGGTCACCCGGATCACTCAGGACCAGGTGATGGCTCAGGTCGAACTGCAATGCGGTCCGCACCGGGTGGTTTCCCTGATGAGTGCGGAAGCGGTCCGCGAGCTGGAGCTCGAAGTGGGCAGCCTGGCCGTCGCGGTGGTCAAGGCCACCACGGTCATCGTGGAAACTCCGAGGGGACGCACATGACCCGCTATCGGGAGCGCCTCGCCGTCCTTCTCCCGCTGACGGTCCTCACCCTGACCGGGTGCTCGTCGAGCAGTGGAGCCGCCTCGTCGATGTCATCCGTGAGTTCCGGTTCCGCGCCGACCGGGACGCTGACCATCTTCGCCGCGGCTTCGCTGCAGAAGACGTTCGACGAGATGAAGGTTCGGTTCACCGCAGCCAACCCGGGCGTCACCGTGAAGACCATCGAGTACGACGGATCCTCCATACTGGTCACCCAGCTCGAGAACGGTGCGGACGCCGACGTTTTCGCCTCCGCCGACGACGCCAACATGGCCAAGGTGTCGAATCTGACCAATGCCCCGGTGGAGTTCGCCAGCAACGAACTGGAGATCGCGGTCGCGCCGGGCAACCCGAAGAAGATCACCGGACTGGCGGACCTGGCCAAGGCCGGGACCTCCGTCGTGCTGTGCGCGACCGGGGTGCCGTGCGGCACCGCCGCCCAGAAGGCGCTGACCGCAGCCAAAGTCACCATCACGCCGGTGTCCTCCGAACAGAACGTCACGGCCGTGGTGACCAAGATCGCCGGCGGCGAAGCCGACGCCGGGTTGGTGTACCAAACCGACGTCAAGGCCAACTCCGGCAAGATCGACGGTGTCAACTTCCCCGAGGCCGCCCAGGCCGTCAACAGCTACCCGATCGCCACTCTCAAGGCCACGAAGAACCTGGCCGCTGCCCAGGCCTTCGTGGCCTTGGTGACCGGCGCCCAGGGCCGGCAGCTGCTGTCGGACGCGGGTTTCGGCCAGCCGTGACCGGAGCGGCGCCGGTTTTCGATCCGCGACCGGAGCGCCGCCGCCCCGACCCCGGGACCGTTTCCGTCGCCGCGCCGAGCGGGGCGATGCCCCGGGTGCTGTGGGCACCGGCCGTTCTCGGGCTGGGGCTGCTCGTCCTGCCGCTGGTCGGCTTGGTCGCCAAGGCGAACTGGGCGACATTGCCGGCCGCCCTGGTATCGCCGGAGGCGCTGAACGCGCTCACGTTGTCCCTGGTGTGCGGCCTGCTGGCCACCTTGGTGTGTGTCTTGCTGGGCGCTCCGATCTCGCTGCTCCTGGCCCGGCGGCAGAACGGCTGGATCCGGCTGCTGCGGGTGCTGGTCACCCTGCCGCTGGTGCTGCCGCCCACCGTCGGTGGCATCGCGCTGCTGTTCCTCCTGGGCCGCCACGGCCTCCTGGGCAGCTACCTGTCCGGGTGGTTCGGCGTACAGATCCCGTTCACCACACTCGCCGTCGTCATCTCCGAGTCCTTTGTCGCCCTGCCGTTCCTGGTGCTCTCCCTGGAAGCCACGCTCCGCACCGCGGGCACCGCCTTCGAGACCGTCGCCGCCACCCTGGGAGCCGGCCGGTGGACGGTGTTCCTCCGAGTCACCGTGCCGCTGATCCGGCCCGGTCTGGCGTCCGGCACGGCACTGTGCTTCGCCCGCGCTCTCGGCGAGTTCGGGGCCACGGCGCTGTTCGCCGGCAACAACGACCACACCCGAACCATGCCGATCGCCATATACACCGCCTTCAACAGCGTCGGGGTGGACCAGGACACCGCCGTCGCCCTGGCCCTGCTGCTGGTCCTGGTGGCCGGGGTGATCCTCGCTCTGGTCCGGCCGTGGCGCATCGGCGGCGCGGGATGACCGGGCACCATCCGGCGGCCGACCTGGCGGACCGCTACGGCAAAACCGACCGGACGGATGCGGCCGGCCCCATCGCCCTGCAGGCGCATTTCTCCGTGCTGCGCAGCCGATTCGCGGTCGAGGTGGACCTGGCCGTGACGGCCGGCGAGAGCGTGGCCGTGCTGGGGCCCAACGGTGCCGGCAAGTCCACCCTGCTGGCGGTGCTGGCCGGCCTGTTGCCGCCGGACCGGGGCACAGTCTGCTCCCACGGGCGAGTGCTGACCCGGCGTTCGGTCCCCGGCGAGCGCGATCTACAGGTGCCGCCGGAACACCGTCGGGTCGGGCTGCTGGGCCAGGAACCGCTGCTGTTTCCCCACCTCACGGCCGCCGAGAACGTCGCCTTCGGCCCGCGCGCCCAGCACCACGCGCATTCGCGCGCCGACCGGGCGGCCCGGGAATGGCTCGATCGCGTGGGTCTGGCGGACTTCGCCGGCCGGAAGCCCGGCCAGCTCTCCGGCGGACAGCGGCAGCGGGTGGCCCTGGCCCGTGCGCTGGCCGCCGAGCCGGACGTCATGCTGCTGGACGAGCCGCTGGCCGGACTGGACGTCGGCTCCGCCCCGGAGATCCGGCAGACGCTGCGCACCCACCTCCGGGATCGCGGGGTGACCACCGTGCTGGTCACCCACGACGCGCTGGACGCGGCGGTGCTGACCGATCGGGCGGTCGTGCTGCAGCACGGGCGGATCACCGAGAGCGGCCCGACCGGGCGGTTGCTGAGCCGGCCGAAAAGCGCCTTCGGGGCCCTGCTGGCCGGACTCAACCTGCTCGGGGGGCAGGTGCAGGCGCGCCAGCCGCACCCGTCCGGCCTGGCCATGGTCACCGTGCGGGTCGGACCAGAGACCCTGATCACCGGATTGTCCGACGAGGTGCTCGGTCCGGGCGAACCGGCCAGCGTGCTGTTCGGGCCGGCCGCCATCCAGGTGGGCGGGACGTGGGCCGGCGGAGCCGCTGCCGGCGCCGTGGGTGCCAATTTTTGGAGGGCGCACGTCGCGGACCTGCAGGCGGTCCCGTCGGCCGTCCGGCTGCTGGTCGACGCCCCCTTCGAGGCGATGGTCGATGTCGGGGCCGCCGTGGTGGCCGACCTCGATCTGCGGCCGGGCCAAACCGTACCCATGTCCATCGACGCCGACCGAGTGCGGATTTACCGTCAATCGGCCTGAACACGGCCTTTGAGAACATGGACGGCGTGAGTCAACCGCAGAACTGGTCCTATCTGATCGACATGGACGGCGTGCTGGTGCACGAGGAGCACATGGTGCCGGGCGCCGATGGGTTCGTGGCCGAGTTGATCGAGCGCGCCGTGAATTTCGTCGTCGTCACGAACAATCCGATCTACACCCGTCGTGACCTGGCCGCCCGGCTGCGGATGACCGGTTTGGAGATCCCGGAGGACCGCATCTGGACGTCGGCCCTGGCGACGGCCCGATTTCTGCACACCCAGCGCCCGGGCGGCACGGCCTATGTGATCGGGGAGGTGGGGCTGACCACCGCTTTGCACGAGGCCGGCTACGTGCTCACCGACCGTGATCCGGACTATGTGGTGCTCGGGGAAACGCGCAACCTGTCCTTCGAGGCCATCACCACGGCCATCCGGCTCATCGATCGGGGCGCCCGGTTCGTGGCCACCAACCCGGACGCCACCGGCCCGAGCCGCCAGGGCAGCTTGCCGGCGGCGGGCGCCGTGGCCGCCATGATCGAGAAGGCCACCGGCAAGAAGCCGTACTTCGTGGGCAAACCCAATCCGCTGATGATGCGGTCGGCGCTGCGGCAGATCGGGGCTCACTCCGAGTCGACGATCATGATCGGCGACCGGATGGACACCGACGTCATCGCTGGTCTGGAGGCCGGTCTGGCCACCATCCTGGTGTTGTCCGGTATCGCGACGCCGGCTGCCATCGAGACGTACCCGTTCCGGCCAACCCTGGTGATCGGCTCGGTGGCCGAATTGGTCGGACAGACCGCCGATCCGTTCCCGCCGGTGGCGGCGTCCGCGCCGGTTGGACGCGGCGCAGCGCTGGCTGGCTGGCCGCTGACAGGACCCGTCAGCCTGCCAGTCGGCGTCCTCGGGTCTGGCTGATCCGGTGTCCGCCGTAGCCGGATGATCCACGGCAGGGCGATCAACCAGCCCAGCGTGGCTCCGAGCGTGTTGGTCAGCACGTCGTGCACCGACGGCACCCGGCGACGGCAGGAAGAGGTACTGGCCGAACTCGATGGCCGCCGACAGGGCGGCGGCCGCCAGCACGATCAACCAGGAGTGCCGCCGCAAGCACGATGGCGCCCAGGAAGCCGATGGGCGCGAACATGACCACGTTGGACGCCGACTCGACGAGGGAGAAACCGATCCAGCCGGGCAGCCCCTGGGCGTGCGCCCGCAGGAAGAACCGGACCAGCCCACGTTGGCCGGAGGCGTCCGGCGGGCTGGGCCAGAAGACGATCACGGCGATGACCGCCAGCACCACAGCCAGCAGCACGGCCGCCACCACCCGGTCCTGCTGGGAGTCCACGGGCGAACGGCGGGTCGCCGGCGGCGGGGACGGCTCCGACGAATCCAGCAGCGAACCGGGCGAAGTCATCGGAATTCAGCGTACGGGGCAGCGAGCCGGTGCCGACGGTGGCGGCCGCCGGCGACCGAGCGGATCCCGCACGGACCCGCACGGACCGGTCCGGCAGGCGTGGCTGGAGTCACAGCCGCGATAACAGCTTTATTTCCATCGCGCTTCGAGACGCCTCCGAGGTGCCGGAGGCTCCGAACCCGCCCCTACCCTGGGCTACGTGACGTTCACCGTCGGCTTCGACCTCGACATGACCTTGATCGATCCCCGTGCCGGGATGATCAAGGTCTTCGAGGTGCTGTCCGCCGAGTTCGGCCTGGAGCTCGATGGCGTCGGGTTCGCCAATCGGTTGGGCCCGCCCCTGACGTACGAGTTGGCCCGGTACGACCTGCCCGATGCGCTGGTGGCGGAGTTGGTGGCCCGGTACCGCGCGCTGGCCCCGTCCCTGATCGTGCCGACCACCGTCGCGCTGCCGGGGGCGCGTGAGGCGGTCCGGGCGGTGGCCGACCGCGGTGGCCGCTCCGTCGTGGTGACTGCCAAGTTCGGTCCGACCGCGCAGCTGCACCTGGACGCGCTGGGTATCGAGGTCGACGCCGTGGTCGGTGATCTGTGGAGCAGTGCCAAGGCCGTCGCGTTGCGGGATCTGGGAGCCGAGATCTACGTGGGCGACCATCTCGGTGACATCACCGGTGCCCGGGCCGCCGATGCCTTGGCGGTGGCGGTGGCCACCGGGCCGGTCAGTGCCGAGGACCTGGCGGCTGCTGGTGCCGACGTCGTCCTGGACGACCTCACCGCGTTCCCGTCCTGGCTGAACAGCTACCTACTGGCCACGGTCCACTAGCCGGACTCAGCCCGAGTCAGCCGGAGCGGCGGGCGGCCAGGGCCGGCGAGGCCTGGCGGCTCTCCACGAATACGCCGATCAGACCCAGGCCCAGGCCCACCGGGGCCAGCATCGCCGTCAGATTGAGCCACAACGGCAGGTCGCGGTGGCCGGCTGCGAACAGCACCATGTCCGCGAAGATGGCCACCAGGCCGATGGTGAAGACAATCATGGCCAGCTTGGCCAGGGGTGCGGCCCGACGCCGATTCTTGATCCGGGTCGTCGTGACGTTGCCGCCGGTCCGGGGGCCGGAGGCGCGGTCGGGTGCGGGGGAGTTCACGCCCTCAGGATAGGTGCAGCCGGGCAGTAGGCTGGTGGGTCGCGCGTCGCCCCGATCGGGCGCCCGCGGCTTTTTCGGTTCGGGCCCACATCGGGGTCGCGAATCCAGATGGATATGCCGAACAAATCGGCGCTGGAAGAGACAGGTGAGTCGGGTGCCAACCGGCAAGGTGAAGTGGTTCGACCCGGAGCGGGGCTTCGGGTTCATCGCCCAGGAGGGCGGCGGCGAGGACGTGCACGTGCGCACCTCGGCGCTGGCCAACGGGACGACGGCGTTGAAGCCCGGTCAGAAGGTGGAATTCGGATTGGCCGACGGCCGCCGGGGGCCGCAGGCGCTGCAGGTCAGTGTGCTGGAAGCCCCGCCGTCGGTGGCGGCGGCGCATCGGCGGCCGGCGGAGGAGCTGCACGGGCTGGTCGATGACATGATCAAGATGCTCGAGTCCAAGGCGCTGCCGGACCTGCGGCGCGGCCGCTACCCGGATCGGGCCACTGGCGCCCGGCTTGGTCAGGTGCTGCGGGCGGTGGCGAACGAACTGGACCTCTGAGGCTTCGACGCGGCGGTGCGACATCGGGGCTGAAAATATTTCTCGACCCGATGTCGAAACCGCGTCCGGTCCGACGACGCGTCGGTGAGAGCCCGCGACCGCGGCGTCTCCGACCCCCGCGAGCCGGCTCGACCGGCTCGCGCAGAAAGGACCTTGCCATGCGTTTCATGACCTTCGTCCGGTCCGACGAAGCACACCGGAACTACCCCCCGCCGGCCTTGTTTGCCGCCATCGCCCAGCTCGGCCAGGAGGCGACCGCGGCCGGCGTCCTGCTCGAGCAGGGCGGCCTGCTGCCCAGCCAGTACGGGGCGGAAGTGCACCTGACCGGGGGACGCATCGCCGTGCACGACGGCCCGTTCGCGGAATCCAAAGAACTGGTGGGCGGCTACGCCGTCTATGACGTGCGTTCGCTGGACGAGGCCAAGGAATGGTCCCGCCGGTTCCTGCAGGCGCACGTGGATCACTGGCCCGGCTTCGACGCGGTCGTGGAAATCCGGCAGATCGCAGAGTTCTCCCTGACCAGCTCTACGGCGGACTCCGCTGTGGAAAGCCGCCGCGCCGTCGAGGCGGTGTGGCGGATCGAATCCGCCCGGGTCGTCGCCGGGCTGATCGGCATGGTGCGCGACCTGCAACTGGCCGAGGACCTCGCCCAGGATGCGCTGGTGGCGGCGCTGCAGCAATGGCCGGAGTCGGGCGTCCCGGGCAACCCGGGCGCCTGGCTCACCGCCATCGCCAAGCGGCGGGCCATCGATCACTTCCGTCGGCAGGACCGGCTGGAGCGCAAGGTCGTCGAGTTGGGCCACGGCCTGGCCGGTGCAGCCGACGACGGCCAGGCCGAGCTGGACGCGGCGGCCGAGGACCACATTGCCGACGACATGCTGCGGCTGATCTTCGTGTGCTGCCACCCCGTCCTCACCCTCGACTCGAGAGTGGCGCTGACCCTGCGGATGGTCGGCGGGCTCTCCACCGCGGAGATCGCCCGGTCCTTCCTGTCCACCGAAGCGACCATCGCGCAACGCATCTCGCGAGCCAAGGCGACGATCGAGAAGGCCGGGGTGCCGTTCGAGGTACCGGCCCCCGAGCAGCGGGCCGAGCGGCTCGGCGGCGTCCTCGAAGTCCTCTACCTGGTGTTCAACGAGGGCTATTCGGCCACGGCCGGTCAGGACTGGATGCGGCCGGCGCTGTGCGCCGAGGCCATGCGCCTGGGGCGGCTGCTGGCCGGTATCGCTCGCGGCGAGTCCGAGGTGGACGGTCTGGTGGCGTTGATGGAACTGCAGGCCTCCCGGTCGCCGGCCCGGGTGGGACCGGACGGGGAACCGATCCTGCTGCTGGACCAGGACCGAACGCGCTGGGATCAACTGCTGATCCGGCGCGGACTGGCCGGTCTGCAGCGCGCCCTGGCCTACGGCGGTCCGGCCGCCCCGTACACGCTGCAGGCGGCGATCGCCGCGTGTCACGCCCGCGCCCGGCGCCCGGAGGACACCGACTGGCCAGAGATCGCCGCCATCTACCAAGCGCTGGCCGAAACCGCTCCGTCCCCTGTCGTCGAACTCAACCGCGCGGTCGCGGTGGGCATGGCCTACGGGCCGGCCGCCGGCCTGGCCCTGCTGGATCAGCTCGTGGAGGCGCCGGCCCTCCGCCGCTACCACCTGTTGCCCGCGGTACGCGGTGACCTGCTGGCCAAGCTCGGCCGCCGGGCCGACGCGGCGGCCGAGTTTCGCCGCGCCGCCGAGCTCACCCAGAACGATAAGGAGCGATCGCTGCTGACCGGCCGGGCCGCTGCGCTCGAAGATTGACGCGCTACGACTGTGTCAAGAGCGCGATCTCCTCGGCGTATCGCTCCCACAGCGGCGCCGGCAGATCGTGCCCGACCCCGGGAAGGTGATCAGCCGGGCGCCCGGAATAGCCCGCGCGGTCGCCACCCCGCCGGAGACGGAGATGAGGGGGTCGGCGGTTCCGTGCAGAACCAGAGCCGGCAGGGACAACCGGCCCAGGGCCGCGGTTCGGTCCGGCGCCGTCAGTACCGCCGCCAACTGCCGTTGACCGCCGGCCGGGTCGTAACTGCGGTCGTAGGCGGCGCCGGCCAGCTGGCGGGCCCCCGCCTCGTCGAAGGGATAACCGGGCGAGGCGATCCGCCGCAGAATGCCCAGCGACTGCTGGATGCGTTGCTCCCGGGTTTGGACCGGGCGCATGGTCAGGGTCCTGATGACCATGTCGAATGTCGGCTTCCCGACCCGCGGCGCACCGGTGGTGGACGAGATCGAGGTGAGGCTGCGCACCAGGTCGGGTCGCAGGATGGCCGCGGTCTGCGCGATCATGCCGCCCATCGAGATGCCGACCAGGTGCGCGCCCTGGGGAGCCAATTGTTCGATCAGCCGCACCACGTCGCCGGCCAGATCGGTCAGCCGGTAGGGCGGCGGCGTTCCGAAGTACACCCTGGAGCGGCGGCACCCCGCGGCCGGACAGATGTGTCGACAGACCCACGTCGCGGTTGTCGAACCGGATCACCCGGAAGCCATGCCCGGCCAGCATCCGGCAGAACGGCTCCGACCAGGCGATCAGCTGCCCGTTCAGGCCCATGACCAGCACCACGGCCGGGTCGTCGGACGATCCGAAACTCTCGTAGGCCAAACGGATGTGGCCGCAGTCAACGAAGTGGGCGCTGTCAGTGGGGACGGTCATGATGTTCCTGATCCGACCACGACCCAGCTGTGCGTGGCCACCGCGGTACCGTCCGTGCCCAGAACGATGCCGCTCTGCACCTCCACCCGGACGATCCGGTCGGAGGCGCTCGGGGGGCGAACCGTGGTCGCGGTCTCCTTGTCCAGGAAGACGCCGGTGCGCGCTTCGTGGAGCTGCGCGGCGGCGTCCGCGTAGAAGATCACGACGACCCACGGGGTGTCGTAGATGTCGGCGGGGACGTTGATCTGCACGCCGTCGCCGGCCCGCAGCGGCAGGGAACCGATCTGGCCGGCGTCGGTGGCCTGCGGAACATTGCAGCTCTGGCCGGCGGCGACCGCCGACTGCGAGCACCACAGCGCGGGACCGACATTGACCGCCTTGAAGTGGCCGTAGAACGTGACATCGGGGCGCGGAACGGTGCAGCCGGTCAGGACGGCGGCCAGGACCGCGGTTCCACCGACGGCGGTCACCAGGCTCTTGAACCGCACTCGTCAGTCGTCCTTTCCGGCGATTCGGGTCTTGCGGCGCGGGCGCTCCGTCCGGACCGGGGGGCGCAGCTCTTCGCCACCCAGCCCGGGCCCGCCGACCACCGCGGCCGAGCCCAGAGGCGCCGGGCCGGCGGCCGGCTTGTCCGGCTTCCGGCGCAGTTTCAGCCCCGGCAGCATCGATCTGCCCGCATTGATCAGCGTTGATTGAACGGTGCCCAGGATCAGCAGCGCGCTGATCACCGCGAAACCGATCGTGTACACCGACGCATGGCCGAAACTCCACACCCCGCCGATCAGCAGTCCGAGCACTCCGCCGAAGACCCAGGCCAGCTGGAGGACGGACTCGCTCACTCCGAAGGCCGAGGCCCGGCTGGCTTCGGGCAGACCGAATTGGATGGTGGAGTCCAGGCACACCTTGGCCAGCGACGAGGCCGTCGAGCCGACCAGGCCCACCACGGCCGCGGTGGGCAGCCCCGGCGCCAGGGCCGCGATCACGGCGGCCAACACCACCGCACCCAGGGAGAACAGGGAGATCTTCTCGGGGGCTGACAGGTTGAGCCGGGCGCCCAAGGCGTTGCCGACGAAGCCGCCGGCGCCGGCCGCCGCGCCGACCACGCCGAGCAGCAGCAGCTGCTTGAAGCCGTTGGCGTCCGCGTACTGGCTCTTGATCACGAACGCCATGAATAAAGCCAGAAAGCCGGTCTCCACTCGGATGGTCGAGTTCGACCACAGCGCCGCCACCACATTCGGTGGGAAGCCCTTGCGCTGGCCGGTTTGGGCCTTGTGCAGGGGCACCTCTCCCTCGGTCGACTCCACCCAGGCCGGGATCCGGAAGCAGAGCCAGCCGCCCACCACGGCACAGGCCGCGGTGAAGAACAACGCGCCGGGCGAGCCGGTGACCTTGGCGAAGCCCGCGGCCAGCGCGCCGGCCACCCCGCCCGCCACCAGGCCGAAAACGGTCAGTCGCGAGTTCGTCTTGACCAGAGTGATCTGTTTGGGCAGCACCCGCGGCGTCAGGGAGGACTTCAGCACGCCGAAAGCCTTGGACAACACCAGATTGCCCAGCGCGCAGGGGTAGAGCACCCAATTCGAGTTGAAGTCCAGCGCCATCACCACCGCCAGCAGGGCCCGGCCGAAGCTCGAGAGGGCCAATGCCAGCCGCCGGCCGTGCTGGAGCCGGTCCAGCAGCGGGCCGATGAACGGGGCGATGACCGCGAACGGCGCCACCGTGATGACCAGGTACAGCAGCACCTTGCCGGTGGACTCCGCCTTGGCGGCCGCGAAGAACAACGTGTTGGCCAGGGCGACCGCCAGCGCGGCGTCGACCGCGTAGTTGGCCATCACCGCGTACGTCAGGTGGGCGAGGCCGGACTCGTCGGCGCCGTCGGCGGTGGTGGCCCGGTGGAACATCCGGGCGCCGCGCAGGGTGAGTTCGCGGCTGCGCAACGCCGCCACCCGGGTCACGGTCAGTTTGCGGGGACTGCGCCCGCCGGTGGCTGCGGCCGGGTCGGGGACGCTGCGGCTGCCGTCGGGCCGCGGGGTCGACGGGCCCGAATAGGGCGGCAGGTGGGACCCGCGGCGTTCGGGCGGGTGCGTGGGCCGGGGCAGCTGTTGGGTCCGGGAATCCGGCCCGTCCTGGGCGTATGGGGAGGCCGGCCCGGAGCCAACCGCCGGCTGGTAGGGCGGCTGGTACGGGGGCCGGGGCAGCGAAGGTTGGGAGGTCGGCCGGCTGGGCTGGTACGTCGGCCGGCTGGGTTGATAGAGCGGGGCCGACTGGTTGGGCTGGCTGGGCGGATACGACGGGTCGGAGCGGTACGGCGAGACCGGCGGCCGGTACGGCGGCAGCGGCGGCTGACCGAAGCCGACCTGACCGTGCGGCACCGGGCCGGCGACGCGTGGCCGGCCGGCCGGGTCGGATGTCGGTCTGGCGGTGGTCTGAGAATTGGGCCCAGAGATCGGTGGGCGTCCGGCCGGCTCGGGCATCGGCTGGCGGTGGGCCGGTTCTGGCATCGGCTGGTGTCCGGCCGCTTCGGGCAGCGGTGGCCGGCCCGGGCGCGGCAGGATCGTGGTGCCGGATTCGTCGCCGCGTCCGGCCTCGTAGCCGGCTTCGTCGAGCGGGCGCCCCGTGACCGGGTCGAACCACCGCCCGTCGCGGGCAGGGTCGACAGGTCCGCGCCCGTCGCCCGGATTCCTCACCCGTTCATCCTGCCGCACCGGGTGCCCCCCGCACAGGTAGACCGACAGGAGCGCCGCCGCCGGCAAGCCCCGGTGCGGAACTGGGGCATCATGTTCGGGTGATAGCCGTGGGATCGACGACACGAGCGCCGGCTGAACCGCCGCTCGACGGGGCAGAACCGATCGATCCGGCCGAGCTGCCCGCGGTTCTGCTGGAAAGCGCGCGGGATGCGGTGCGGACCGAGACCGGCGAGTCCGGCACGCCCGCTCTGCTGGGCGCGGTGCGGCTCGATGCGGTCGCGGTGAGCGTCTCGCTGGCGGCCGCCGAACCGGGCTACGAGGGCTGGATGTGGTCGGTGACCCTGGCGGTCGTCGACGACGACCCGCCCACGGTCTCCGAGGTGGTACTGCTGCCCGGCGCCGAGGCGCTGGGTACCCCGGCCTGGGTGCCGTGGGAGGAGCGGTTGACCCCGGGGGATCTGGGGCCGGGCGACCTGCTGCCGCCCCCGCCCGATGATTTCCGGCTGGTGCCGGGTTACCTGCAGTCCGACGACCCCGAGGTGGAACGGCTGGCCGCCGAGATCGGGTTGGGCCGCGAACTGGTGATGAGCCGGGACGGCCGCCTGGACCTGGCCGACCGGCTGGTGGCCGGCGACTTCTCGCCGGCGTCGGACATGGCTTTGCAAGCGCCCGCGCTGTGCGGAACCTGCGGGTTCTATCTGCCGCTGGCCGGTTCCCTGGGCACGGCCTTCGGGGCGTGCGGCAACGAATACTCACCGGCCGACGGACGGGTGGTGAACGCCGCCTTCGGGTGCGGGGCGCATTCCTCGGTGGCGCCGCCGCCGCCGCGGGGGCTGGCGACCGAAACCGTTCTCGACGAACTCGTTCTCGAGGTCCATGCGCATCCCGCCCCGGAGATCGTCGAGCTCGCTTCCGAATCCGACCTGGAGCCCGTGTTTGAGTCCGAACTGGACACCGAGCTGGAGCCCGAGGTCGAGCCCGAGTCCCCGCCGGTGACGATCGCGCTGGTCGAGAAGGCAGAACGTCCCGATTTCGACTGACCGGGCCGCCGCGCAGCCGGCCGATCCCTTTGATACCGCCGGATTGCGGGCCGCGGTGCTGGCTGCCTGGAGCGCCTCGCCGGCCCGGCTGCGCGAGGACGCCAACGCCGAAGAGGCGCTGGCCCTCGGTGGGTACGCCGACCGAGCCGTGCTCGAACTGGTGGCCAACGGAGTCGACGCCGCCAAAGCCGGTGGCGTGCCGGCCCGGATCCTCGTCCGCTGGCTGACCGGGCCGGCCGGCGCGGAACTCCGGGTCGCCAACACCGGGGCTCCGGTGACGGCTGCCGGAGTGGCCGGTCTGGCTTCTCTCCGCGCCTCGGCCAAACGGGGCGAAGCGGAAAGCGTCGGTCACTTCGGCGTCGGCTTCACCGCCGTGCTCGGGTTCACCGACGAACCCAGTGTGGTGTCGCGCACCGGCACGGTGCTGTTCTCGCTGGCCCGGTCGGCGGCGGCGGCGGCCGATCTGGGGCCGGCCCAAGAGGCTGAGTTGCGGGCCCGGGCCGGGCGGGTCCCGGTCTTGCGACTGGCCTTCGCCGGGCAGACCCCGCCCGTCGGCGATCCGCTCCCGGCCGACTTCGCCACCGAGGTGCGCCTCCCGGTGCGGTCGGAGGCCCGAGCCGCCGCTGAAGGCATCCTCGCTGACCTCGGACCCGACCTGTTCTGGGCGGTTCCGGGCCTGGACGAACTCGCGGTGGAGCACCACGGCCAGGTGACCAGCTGGCAACGGCGCGTGCTGGCTCCAGACCAGGTGGAGATCGCCGACGGCCGGGCCGCGGTGCGCTATCGCACCGTGCACCGGGCCGGGACGGTGCCGGCCGCGCTGCTGGCCGACCGGCCCACCGAGGAGCGAGACCGCCGTGGTTGGTGGCTGACCTGGTTCCGCCCGGAAGCCGACCGCAGCGACGACTTCTGGCCACTCGACGCCGACGACGCGCTCGAGGCCGTGTCCCGACTCGGCGCGCCCACCCCCACCGACGAGCCGCTGACCCTCCCGGCCCGGTTGACCGGCACTTTTCCGGTGGACGAAACCCGCCGGCACTTGTCCATCGGCCCGTTGTCGGATCTGCTGCTCCGCGAAGCGGCGTCCGCCTACGTCGAACTGTTCGCCGCGGCGCCGCCGGCCCAGCGGTGGCGGCTCATCCCGGGCCGGCGGTTCCCGGCCGGCGAGGTCGACGGGCTGTTGCGCGCGGAGATCCTGTCGGCGCTGGCCGAGAGCGCCGAACTGACCGGGGTCCTGGGCGACCCGATCCCCGTCGCCGACGCCGTGCTGCTGCCGGCCCTGCCCGCGGCCGCGTTGCGGCTGGTGGCCGAGGCGATGCCGACGCTGATCCCATCGGCGGGCTCGACCGCCGAGGCCGACGCCCTCCGCCGATTGGGCGTGCGGGTGGCGGCACCGGCCGAAGCGTCGTCGGCCCTGGCCGCCTTGGCCCGTCCGCCGGAATTCTTCCGGGCTCTCTACGAATTGCTGCGCGAGCAGGATCCCGAGGACTGGAGCGACGTCCCGGTCCCGCTCGCGTCCGGCCGGACGGTGGTGGGCGCCCGCGGCACCCTCCTGCCCGGCGAGATCGACGCGGGGCTGCTCGCCCGCCTGGTCCGGGCCGTACCGTCGCTGCCGTTGGTGGATCCGGCCGCCGCGTCCGGCTTCCTGCTCCGGCTGGGCGCCGAGCGTGCGGACGCCGGCGTGCTTTTGGCCGCCGACGCCGTCCGGAACCGGTTCGCCGAATTCCGGGCTCTGCTCGACGAGGTCGATCCCGACCCCGACGACGTCGACCAGTTGGGTGCGCTGGCCCTGGACCTGATCGAGGCCGGCGCGTCGAGCGCTCCGGACCTGGTGTTGACCGATGCGGACGGGGAACCGTGGCCGGCGGCCGAGTTGCTGTTGCCCGACGCCCCGCTGGCCGCGCTCCTCGATGCCGAGGCGGACCTGCCCACGCTGGCGTCGCGCTGGACGCGGGTCTATCCGGCGGAGGTGCTCCGCCGGGCCGGGGTCCGCAACGGCCTGACGGTCAGCCGTTTTCCGGTGTCCAACGGCGAACTCGGCGAGCAGGCCTTGGACACGCTGCCGGACGTCGAGCGCTGGTGGGACCAGGCGCCGGAATCCATCCGGGCCGGCGAGTTCGTAGCCGCGGTGCCGGACCTGGACCTGATCGACCCCGACCGGTGGCCGGAGGCGCTGGCCATGTTGGCCGCGGACCCCGACACCCGGGCGGTGATCCTGGCCGAACCGGACGGCTACCCGGCCTGGTGGGTCGCCCGCTACGCGACCGTGTCCGGCATTCCGGTGGGCCAGTGGCGGCTGCCGGACGCCCGCGACCTGGCCGGCCTGTTCGACGTCCTACCCGGGCCGCTCGATCCGGTCTTCGCCCGGGCCCTGGGTGTGCTGCCGGATCTGAACGCGGCCGCGCGGCGCTGTCCGGACGAACTCCTGGCCCGCTACAGCCACCCCGCCCGGATGGTGCCGGCCGCGCTGGTCGGCCGGGTGACCGCTGCGGTTCTGGCTGTGGTGGCGGCCGGAGCCCAGCTGCCCGCGGGGGTGCGATCGCTCGACGGGACCGTTGTCGACCCCGACGACGCCGTGGTGCTCGACCACCCCTGGTGGGCTCAGGTGCTGCCGGCCGGCCGGCTCGTTCCCGGCGGGTCCGAGCCGGAGCGGACAGCAGATCTGCTCGATCTGGAGACCGCGACCGAGCGATACGGCGACGAGGCGGTAACCGACGCGTCCACTCGGGCGCCGGTGGATTCCTCCCTGGTGGCCGCGGTCTGCGCCGCGCTGGGCGTTCCCGCGGGAACGCGGCCGGCGGACGTTGCGGCGGGGCCGCGGGGGTTGGTCGTTCCCGCGGGAACGCTCAGCGATCCTCCGGCTGGTGCCAAGCCGGAGATTTTCGCCGCCGCCCAGGTAACCGTGACGTTGGACGGGGCCCGAATCCCGGTCGTCTGGTGGCCGGACGGTCAAGGCGCGTTCGTCACCGACGGATCGCCCACCGGGGTGGGCCGCGCGGTGGCTTGGGCGGTAGGTGCTTGGGCCGACCGGTTCGTGGCCGTGTCCGCCGCCGGCGGGTCGGCACTGGAGTTCACCGAGTCCGGCGTCGACGGTCCGCACGCCTGACGGCCGGGGTCAGAACTGCTCGTCCAGCGCCATCGCGTTCGACGACCGGAACCCCCGGCGCGCCGACCAGCGCTGCCAGAAGTAGATGGCCAGCCCGATGAGGCCGAGTACTCCGCCGGCCAGCGCCGTCCACAGGTAGATCAGGTGACCGTGCGCCTGCAACTGCCCGCGGAAGAACAGCAGCACCAGAAAGCCCACGAACCAGATCGCCGTCCCCGGAATCACGATGTGCCCGAGATTGGAGCGCATCGGCGGTAGGGGCGGTGGTTGGTAGCTCACCCGGGCAGCGTAAGCCCGTAATCTCTCCTCATGTCAGACATCACCAGCCTGGCCGATGACCTGCGGCTCTGCATCCATCGGCTGACGCGGAAGCTGCGACAGCAACACCCCGAGGAAGATCTGACCCTGACCCAGCTGTCGGCGCTGGCCATCATCTGGCGGGAGGGTCCGTTGACGGCCGGCGACCTGGCCGCCCGCGAGCAGGTGCGGCCGCCTTCCATCACCCGGGTGGTCGACGGGCTCGTCAGTCTGGGAGTGGCCCAGCGCAAGGCCAGCCCCGCGGACGGGCGCCAAGTGCTGGTGGAGATCACGCCACTCGGCGCGGCCCGGCTGGACGAGAACATCCGGGCCCGCAACGCGTGGCTGGCCAGCCAACTGGAAGATTTGGCCGAGGAAGAACGGCAGATCGTCCGGCGGGCCATCGGCATCCTCGATCGACTGGCGGCAGGCTGAGCCGCTCGGGCCTGGTTCGCCACGACGTCACCGATCCCGCGGACCCGCGGCTGGACGAGTTCCGCGACTTGACCACGGCCGATCGCCGCCCGGACCGGCCCGGCGGCCGCGGGCTGGTGATCGCCGAAGGAGTGGTAGTCGTCGAGCGGCTGTTCGCGTCGCGCTACCCGGTCCGGGCGCTGCTCGGGGTCGAGCGCCGGCTGACCGAACTGGAACGCTTGACCGTGCCGCCCGCGCCGGTGCCGTTCTACGTCGCCACCGCGGACGTGATGGCCCGCGTTGTCGGCTTCCACCTGAATCGCGGCGTGCTGGCCACGGCCGACCGCCCCGAACCTCCCGAGCTCGAGCGGCTCTTGGCCACGTCCGGCTCCCTGGCCGTTCTCGAGGGGATCGGTGACCACGAGAATCTGGGCGCGTTGTTCCGAAACGCCGCCGCCCTGGGAGTGGACGCGGTCATTCTGGGACCGGGATGCGCCGACCCGCTCTACCGGCGGGCCGTGCGGGTGTCGATGGGCAACGTCTTCCGGGTGCCCTTTCTGACCGCCGCCGGGTCGATCACCGACCTGCTGGACCGGATCCGGGCGGCCGGTTTCGTGGTGGCCGCGTTGACCCCTGGCCCGGAGGCGGTGCCGCTGCCGCAGGTGAAACCGGCCGGGCCACGGCTGGCGGTGCTGCTGGGGTCCGAGGGCCCGGGGCTGAGCACCGAGGCGTTGACCGCCGCGGATCTGGCCGTCCGCATACCCATGAGCGCAGGCGTCGATTCCCTGAATGTGGCCACGGCGGCGGCGGTCGCGTTCGCCGGGCTGCTGGACCCTCAGCGCAGTCCGGCACAATGACTCCGATGACCGAGACCCCTGCTCCGGAGCGGACAGCCACCCAGCCCACGGGGGATCTCGACGCACCCGGACAGGCCGGCGACTCCGGCGGCCGCGAATGGCGGTGGGTGGCGGAATGGCGGGAGAACCCGGAACCGACCCCGTGGGCGCCGGGGGTGACCTTGGCACTGTTCTCGGCGTTGGTCATCGGAGCCGCCATCTACGTGCTCTCGGACGGACTGGCCACCCATCCGCTGGTGGCCATCGGCGTCAACGTGATCGTGGCCGGCGGCCTCACCCCGGCGGTGTGGTTCTCCCGTGATCTGCCGGTGCTGCGCTGGGTGGGCGCGGGCGCCGTGCTGGGCGTCGTCGGTGCCTGGATCAGCGCCCTGGTGTTCCTGGTGGCCGGCTGAGCCGTCCGGCTGAGCCCGCCAGCCCAAACGCGGGTCGGTGGCAGCCGGCCGAGATCAGACCAGCGAATGCCGCCAGGCGGAGTGCAGGCGGGCGAACGAGCCCGTGCCGCCGATCAGCGCCTCCGGTGAGCCGTCCTCGATGACCCGCCCGTCCGCCATCACCAGCACCCGGTCGGCGATGGCCACGGTGGAGAGCCGGTGGGCGATGATCACCGCCGTCCGATCGGCCAGCACGGTGCGCAGGGCGCGCTGGACTGCCCGCTCGGACGGGATGTCCAGCGATGCGGTGGCCTCGTCGAGGATCAGCACCGCCGGATCGGCCAGGAACACCCTGGCGAAGGCCACGAGCTGCCGCTGGCCCGCCGACAACCGGCCGCCGCGCTTGCGCACGTCGGTGTCGTAGCCGTTGGGCAGTGCCTCGATGAACTCGGCCGCCCCGATGGCCCGGGCGGCATCCTCGATCTCCCGCCGCGTGGCGTTGGGCTTGCCCAGGGCGATGTTGTCGGCCACCGAGCCGGAGAACAGGAACGTCTCCTGGGTGACCATCACGACTCCGCGGCGCAGGTCCTCGGACGGGACAGTGGCCACGTCGGTGCGGTCGATCAACACCCGGCCCTCGGTGGGGTCGTAGAACCGCGACACCAGCTTGGCCAACGTCGACTTGCCCGCTCCGGTCGCGCCGACCACAGCCACCGTCTGCCCGGCCGGCACCGTCATGTCCAGCTCGTGCAGCACCGGAACCGCCGGGTGGTAGCCGAACCGCACTCCCTCGAACGTCAGCTCGCCTTCGATGCGGTCCAGCGGGTTGGGCTGCTCCGGTTCCCGCACCGACGGCACCTCGTCGAGCAGGGCGGCGATCTTCTCCAGCGCCGCCGAGGCCGACTGGTAGCTGTTGTAGAACATGGCCAGGTCGTCCAGCGGGTCGTACATCCTCCGCAGATACAGCAGGAACGCGGCCAGCACCCCGACGGCCACCGCTCCGTGGATCACCTGCACCGCCCCCACCACCATGACCGCGGTGATGGTCAGGTTGCCGACCAGCCGGGTGCGGGCGATGAAGTGGGCCAGCACCACCAGGCCGTCCCCGTTGGCGCGCGCGTAATCCTCGTTGAAGGTGCCCAGGATTTCGCTGTTGCGGCGTTCCCGCCGGAACGCCAGGACTGCGCGAAAGCCGTTCATGGTCTCGGTGAACTGGACGATCAGGGAGGCTATGGCGGTGCGGGTCAGCCGATAGGCGGCCCGCGAGGAACGCTGGAAGGCGCGCATCAGCAGCACCGCCGGCAGGAACGAGACCAGCGTGATCAGGCCCAGCTGCCAGTCCAAGAACTGCAGGGCGATCAGTGAACCGGCGATCGAGAGGACGCCGGAGATCAGCCCGTCCAAACCTTCCGACGACAAGTCCGACAAGGTGTCCAAGTCGCTGGTCATCCGGGAAATGACCCGTCCGGAGGTGTACCGCTCGTGGAAGGAGAGCGACAAGGCCTGCACATGCCGGAACATGCGGTCACGCAGGTCCACCAGCATGTTCTGGGTGGCCAGCGCCGAGAAGCGGACGAAGACCGCCTTGCCGGCGGCATTGAGCACGGCGGCCCCGAGATAGGCGATCGCGATCAAGGTGACAGGACGCCCGTCGCCGGTCATCAGGGCGGGCACCGCATGGTCGATGCCGTAGGCCACGATGAGTGGGCCGACCAGGAAGGCCACCTCGCTGCACAACACCGCGATCGCCGCCAGCACGACGAGCGTGCGCTGCGGGCGGACCAGGGTGGCCAGCAGCCGCTGGCTCCGAGCGGCCAGCTTCAAACCGCGGTGCGAAACCAGGTCCTCATCCGGCTGCGGCTCGGCACGGCCCCGCCAGTTCGCGGCCTCGGCCGGCTTGACGCCGTCCGGCCGGGCGTCCTCGCTGGGCGGCGAGAAGACCGGCGACTCCGCCGGCACCGGTACCGCGTCTCGTTCGGCATCTGCTTCCGCGGCCGCGGCGGCGGAGTCCTCTTCGCTGGACAGCAGATCCCGGTAGGCGGGAACGGTCCGCATCAGCTCGGCGTGCCGGCCGATCGCCGCCACCCGGCCGTCGACCATCAGGGCGACCCGGTCGGCCAGCATCACCGTCGACGCCCGATGCGCGATCACCAGGGCTGTGGTCTGGGACAGGACCGATCGCAGAGCCTGTTCGACCAGGGCTTCGGTGTGGATGTCCAGCGCCGACAACGGATCGTCCAGCACCAGCACCTCCGGACCCCCGATCACAGCCCGGGCCAGGGCCAGTCGCTGCCGCTGACCGCCGGACAGCGACAGACCCTGTTCACCGATGCGGGTGTCCAAGCCCCACGGCAGTTCGTCGACGAAGTCGGCCTGCGCGATCCGCAGCGCCGTGCGGACCTCCTCATCGGTGCTGCCCGGCCGGCCCATCAGCACGTTCTCCCGGACCGACGCCGAGAACAAGGTGGGCTCCTCGAAGGCCGGTGCCACCCGGGTGCGCAGGTCGGCCAGGTCCAGCCGGCGAATGTCCACGCCGGCCAGCGCGATCTCACCGGAACCGACGTCGTAGAGCCGGTTGACCAGTGCGGTGAGCGTGGTCTTGCCGCTGCCGGTGGCCCCCACGACCGCGACCGTCTCGCCGGGTGCGATGTCCAGGTCGAAGCCGCGCAGGACCTCGCTCCGCGCATCCGGATAGGCGAAATGCACGTTCCGGAACGTCAGCCGCCCGCCACCCGGGATGGGACGGGCCGGCTCGGCCGGCGACACCACATCCGGTTCGGCGTCCAGCACCTCGAAGTACCGCTGCGTCGCTGTGGCCGCGTCGTTGGCCATGGCCATCAGCCAGGCGAGCGACTCGAGTGGCCACCGCAGGCTCAGCGCCACGCCGAAGAAGGCGACCAGCGTGCCCGGCGACATCGAGCCGTTGGCGACCTCGCGGATGCCGAAATACAGGGCCAGCCCCAAGGCGATTTCCGGCAGTGAGATCACCGCGGCCCAGAGCACGCAGACGATCCGGGCCTTCGACAGTTCCGTCCCGCGCAGCTCACGGGCCTGCCGCAGGAAGGTCGAGCGCAGATGGGCGCTACGCCCGAACGCCTTGAGGATACGGATGCCCAGCACGGACTCCTCGACGACGGTGGCCAGGTCGCCCACCTGGTCCTGCGACCGTCGGGAGAGCACCTGATAGCGGAATTCGGTGGACAGGCATACCGCGAACAGCGGAATCGCCACCGCCACGATGATCAGCGCCAGCGGCCAGGACAACGTCAGCAGCAGCACCACGCCGATGACGTAGGCCGCCGCGTTGATGATCAGAAAAACGAGCCCGAACGACAGAAACCGGCGGATGGTCGAGAGGTCCGACACGGCTCGTGACAGCAGCTGGCCGGTGGGCCAGCGATCGTGGAAGGCCACCGGCAGGCGCTGCAGATGGTCGTAGAGCCGCTGCCGCATGGTCGCCTCGACCCTCATGGTCGGCCGGGCGGCCAGCATGCGGCGCACCCAGAACAGGCCGGCCTCGGTCAGCCCCAACCCGAGCAACAACGCGGTGGGCCACCACAGCTGGGACAGCCGATGCGCGGAAATGGGGCCGTCGATCAGCAACCGGATGACCAGTGGGAAGGCCATACCGGCCAGGGTGGCCACACCCGCGGCGACGGCGGACCAGATCAGCCGGGGCAGGATCGGGCGGACGAACGGTGCCAAGCGCAACAGATGGCCGACCGAGGAGTGCCGACCGGTCGGCCCATCTGGCGCCGGAGGGGTCGGGGCGTCGACGACGGCAGATTGTGTGGTGACTGTGGACATGGCCGGGCCAGGCTACGACCGGCCACCGACAGTCGGCCAATGCTTTTGCGGGGATCAGCCTTTGCGGGTCCCGAGCAGAACGTCTTCCCAGGACGGCATGGCCGGCCGATTGCCGCGGCGAGGCCCGGGCCGTGGCGTGGGAACGGCCTTCTGCGACTGGACCGGCTGGCTCGACTTGGCCGGGGCGGACGGAGCCGCTTTGGTCGCTGGGGATGCCGCCGGAGCCGGCGTTGGCACAGACACGGAGGCAGGCGCTGACGCAGACGCAGAGGCAGACCCAGACGCACGAGGAGCCGCGGGTTCGCGCGTTCCCGGGCCACCGGTGGACCCGACGGCCGATTCGGTACCCGTGCGCGCCACGTCGACCTGGGCCGGCGGCCGGGCACCAGCCCGTTCGTCGGTCACCGACTGCTCGGCCAGCCGCTCCCGGACGTCCTTGCGGGGCTGGCTTTTCAGTTCCCGCAGCGGCCGCAGCACCCGCAACGCCGGGTCGACGACCTCCGCGGCGGCCTCGTCCCGGGCGGTCAGGGTCCCGTTGTCGCGTCCGGGGTGGAACGTCCAGTGCGCCCGGTTCTCGCTGCGGCCGACCTGCCAGCGCAGCGACAGCACCCAGGCGTCATCGGCCTTGTAGGCGTCCCACATCAAATCGCCGGTGTACCCGCGGCCGGCCAGGGTGCCGGCCACCGTCTCCTCGACGGAGCCGGAAGCGGTGATGCCGTCAATGGTGGGGCGGGCCTTGCGGGCGCGCTGCGCCATGGTTTCCCGCTCCAGCAGCACCGGGTATGCGAAGCGCTCCACCCGCGTCACCGAAGTGCCGGCCTCGGCGGCGATTTCCTCGACCGTTGCGCCGGAGCGGATGCGCGCCTGGATCTCTCGCGGGGCGATTCCCGAGGGACCTTCCGTGGCTACGCGACCGGCGGGAGTCAGGTCGCCGCGGGCCACCGCCCGCAGTTTTTCGTCGTAGCGCACCGAAAAACGTTCGTCGCTCTCCGGATCTTCACAAATGACGTCGAGTCCGTTGGCGGCGAGTTCCAAAACCCTGAGCGCGCGCATCCGTGGTCACCCCTCCCGATGCCGACAGCTGATTGCCCGCCACGCTACGGGGCGGAATTTGCTCGTCCGGGCAGGCGCGCCGAGGCGGCGGTCGGAACGCCGTAGCGGCCGAACCGGGGGAGTGGCCCCGCGGCGTCGGGGGCTTAAACCCCCTGACGACCGGAGTGCCGCAGATCACGATCGAGGCATGACTTCCAAACCTTCCCTCGCGAGGACTCTGCTGCCGGCCGCCCGCGGGATCACCTGGCATCGACCGTTGATGTGGCTGGCCGTCGCCATGGCCGTGTCCACCCTGGCCTGCGCGATCGGCATGCTGGTCGACCCGCGGTCGATCGGCGGACTCCCGTTGTGGGACAAACCGTTCAAGTTCTCACTGTCGGTGGCGATCTACGCGAGCAGTTGGTCGTACCTGCTGGGCCAGGTGCGCCGGGCCCGACGCACGGCCTGGTGGGCGGGCACCGTCGCCGCGGCGGGCCTGGCCCTGGAGATGGTCGGAATCATCGGGCAGGCGGCCCGCGACACCACCAGTCATTTCAATGTCTCCACGCCTTTGGACGCCGCGGTGTATTCGATGATGGGCGTGACCATAGTGTTCGTGTGGTCGGCCACCCTGGTGGTGTCGGTGCTGCTCTTCGCGAGCCCCGGTCCGGACCGGGCGCGCAACCTGGCGGTCCGGTACGGGACCTTGCTCTCCCTGATCGGAATGAGCCTGGGCTACCTCATGACCATCCCGACCAAGGCGCAGCTCGCGCCGGGCGCGCACGGCGGCATCATGGGCGCGCACACCGTGGGCCTGCCGGACGGCGGCCCGGGACTTCCGCTGCTGGGTTGGAGCACGGTCGGCGGCGACCTGCGCATCCCGCATTTCGTCGGTCTGCATGCTCTGCAGGTGATTCCCTTGGTGCTGCTGGCTCTGGAGCTGTGGACTCCGTTCTCCGCGGCGGTGCGGGCGCGGCTGGTCCACGTTGCCGCGGCCGGTTATGCCGGATTGATCGCGGTGATCACCGTGCAGGCGCTCCGTGGCCAGTCGATCGTTCACCCTGATTCTTGGACCCTGCTGCAGGTGGCGGTGCTGGCGGTCGGCGTGGCGGTCGGTGTGGTGGCGGCATTGCGGCCGACGGGAGTCCGGGCCGGCGTGCCGACAGAAGGACCGCGGCGCGGCGTCGAGCTGGACCGGCCGGTCCAGGCCTAGCGTTCCGCGGCTGGTGAAGACAATGGACTTTCCCCGACCGGTCGGGACAGCATGGCGGAATGTCGGACGCGGTGACGGATCGGGGGACCGGATCGCTGTGGCGGCACCCGGACTTCCGGCGGCTTTGGATCGGCGAGACGGTCAGCCAGTTCGGCGGCATGGTCAGTCAGCTGGCGCTGCCGCTGGTCGCCATTCTCATCGTGCATGCCAGCACCTTTCAGGTGGGCTTGTTGTCGGCCTGCGAGACCGCCGCCTTTCTGCTGGTCGGCCTGCCCGCCGGCGCCTGGGTCGACCGCATGCGGATGCGGTTGGTGCTGATCTCCGCCGACCTGGTCCGGGCGGTCGCGGTGGGTTCCATTCCGGTCGCGCAGTTGCTGGGCCGGCTCACCGTCGCGCAGCTGTACGTCGTGGCCCTGATCACGGGCGTGGCGACCGTCTTCTTCGACGTGGCCTACCAGTCCTACCTGCCTCAATTGGTCGAGACCGACCGGCTGGTGGAAGGAAACTCGAAACTGCAGGCCAGCGAATCCGTCTCGCAGATCGCCGGGCCCACCGCGGCGGGGCTGCTGATCCAGGGGCTGACGGCTCCGTTCGCGGTGATCGTCGACGCCGTCAGCTTCCTGTGGTCGGCGAGTTGGGTCGCGGCCATCCGCCGGCGGCCGCCGAGGCCGGAACGACGGGTGGACCGCCATCTGGGCCGGGAGATCAGCGAAGGTGTCAGGTTCGTCGTCGGCAACCGGATGCTGCGGGCGATCGCCATGACGACCGGGAGTTCGAACCTGTTTTCCGCTCTGACCTTTTCGGTGCTGTACGTCTTGCTGGCCCGCGAGTTGGGGCTGTCGGCCGGGGTCATCGGCCTCCTGGGTTCCACGGCGGCGATCGGTGGTCTGATCGGATCGCTTGTCCGCCCGGCGCATCGCCGGTCGGCTGGGTCAGGGTCCCGACCATCTGGATGTCCGCGGCGGTGATCGCGCCGTTCGCCTTCGCTGCGCCGTTCGTGCACCGGAACTGGACCCTGGGGCTGTATGCGCTGGCGCAGTTGGTGTTCTGGACCGGTGTGGTGGTCTACAACATCACCCAGCTCAGCTTTCGGCAGGGCCTGTGCCCGCCGCAGCTGCTCGGCCGGATGAATGCGACCATGCGTTTTCTGGTGTGGGGAACGATGCCGTTGGGCGGGGTGATCGGCGGCGCGTTGGGCGCGGCGATCGGGGTCCGGCCGACTCTGCTGGTGGCGGCGATCGGCGGTGCCTTCGCCTTCCTGCCGGTGTTGTTCTCGCCGCTGCGAACGGTGCGGGAGCTGCCGGTTCTGCGGGCGGCCGATCAGTAGAACTGGCCCGGTACCACGACATTGCGGAGCTCGCGTCGGTCCAGCAACCGCCGCAGGTTGTCGGCGAACAGCTCGGCGATCCGCCGGTCCTCGTCGGCCTCCAGGGCGGCAGTGTGCGGCGAGATCACCACATTGGGCAACTCCCAGAGCGGCGAATCGGCGGGCAGCGGCTCGATCGCGGTCACATCCAGGAAGGCGGACCGCAGCCGGCCGGACTCGAGCGCCTCGACCAGGGCGGCCTCGTCCACCGTGTTGCCCCGCCCCACGTTGATCAGCACCGCTCCCGGCTTGGCCTGCCCGAGCAGCTGGGCGTCGAACATTCCGGCCGTGTCCGCGGTGTCCGGCAGGGCCAGCACGATGGCATCGGCCCGGGGCAGCAGGTCGGGAAGCGCACTGACCGGGTGGACCTCGTCCACGTGCGGCACTTCGGCGACGTGGTGACGCACCCCGACGGTCGTCGCGCCGAGCGCCTTGGCCAGCCGGGCCACTTCGGTGCCGATGCCGCCCAGTCCGACGATCAGGATGGTCTGCTCGTGCACCTGGCGTAAGAACCACCGATCCGCCCAGATCTTGCGCTCCTTCAAGGCGGCGAGAACGGGTAGATCTTTAGCTGCGGCCAGGATCCCGAAGATGGCGAACTCGGCCAGAGCCGTCCCGTGCACGCCGGCCGAGGTGGTGAAGACCACCCTTTTCAGGTCGGCGTCGGACAGCTTGGCCGCGCGCACCGCGGCCCCGCCACCGGCGGCCATGGTGTGCACCCAGCGCAGGGTGGGGGAGTGAGGCAGCAGCCTGCGGGTCTCCTCGACGCTCACATCGGGCAGGCCGTACCAGGCGTCCGCACCGGTCATCAGCCGGTCGAACTCCCGCTGTTGGGCGGGTGTGCGCCGGAACGCGGGGTCTCCGTCATGATCACCGGGATGGCGCTGGGGCGGCAGCAGATCGTCCGCCACCACCAACTCGACGGCCGGGTCGACCGCCGCGATCAGCGGGCGCAACTCGGCCCGCAGTGGCGAACCGGCCACGACCCGGAATCGCTGGGCAGGACGTCATCTCGACCCGACCGACCGCTCAGATGCGTTCGACCAGGTAGTCGATGCACTCGATCAAGGCGCTGACGTCGTCGGGCTCGACGGCCGGGAACATGCCGATGCGCAGCTGGTTGCGGCCCAGCTTCCGGTACGGCTCTGTGTCGACGATCCCGTTGGCCCGCAAGGCTTTGGCAACAGCAGCCGCGTTCACCGAGTCCGCGAAATCAATGGTGCCGACGACCTGCGACCGCAGCTCCGGCCGGGCCACGAACGGCGTGGCGAACGGCGATTTCTCAGCCCAGTCGTAGAGCCGGGAGGACGAGTCGGCGGTTCGTTTGGTGGCCCACTCCAGGCCGCCCTGGCCGTTGATCCACTCGATCTGGTCGGCCAGCAGGAACAGCGTGGCCACCGCTGGAGTATTCAGCGTCTGGTCCTTGGTCGAGTTGTCCAGAGCCGTGGCCACCGACAGGAATTCCGGGATCCACCGGCCGCTGCCGACGATGTCGGCGATTCGTTGCTGGGCGGCCGGCGAGGCCAGCGCGATCCACAGGCCGCCGTCGGAGCCGAACACTTTCTGGGGGGCGAAGTAGTACACGTCCGCCTGGGTGACATCGACGGGCAGACCGCCGGCCCCCGAGGTCGCGTCCACCAGCAGCAGCTGGTCCTGGGTGGCCCCGGTCGGCTTGGCCACGGGTACCGCCACGCCGGTGGACGTCTCGTTGTGGGCCCAGGCGTAGACGTCGACATCGTCGGCCGCGACCGGGTCGGGCGCATCGCCCGGGTCGGCCGACAGCACCGTCGGATCGTCCAGGAAGGGAGCCGCTTTGGTGACGGTCGCGAACTTGCCGGAGAACTCGCCGAAGGTCAGGTGCAGCGACTTCTGCCGGACCAGACTGAATGCGGCCGCGTCCCAGAACGCCGTACTGCCGCCGTTTCCCAGGATGACCTGCCAGCCGTCCGGCAGCGCGAACAGCTGCGTCAGACCCTCGCGCACCCGATGGACCAGCGACTTCACGCCGGACTGGCGGTGCGAGGTGCCCATCACCGAACTCCCCGACGCGGCGAGCGCGGCCAGCGCCTCCGGACGGACCTTGGACGGGCCGCAGCCGAAGCGCCCGTCGGAGGGCTTGAGGTTGTCGGGAAGCGCCAGTTGGTCGGACATGCTGGTCATCCTTGCAAACGAATCTTCGGGCCGGCGCGGTCGCGGGCCCGGAAGCCGGGAACGTCTTCCGGGCGCCGGGGGCCGTGCCCGTCGTAGACGGCGGCCGGGCGCACCAGCCGGCCCAGTCTCTTCTGTTCCAGGACGTGGGCACTCCAGCCGGCGGTACGCGCACAGGTGAACATGGCCGGCATCATGGCCGGCGGCACGCTCGCGAAGTCCAGGATGACCGCCGCCCAGAATTCGACGTTCGTCTCGATGGGATGGTCGGGTCGCCGGGTACGCAACTCGGTCAGGGCCGCCTGCTCCAGGGCCGCAGCCACCTCGTACCGGGGAGCGTTCAGCTCGGCGCAGACCCGGCGCAACATGCGGGCCCGCGGGTCCTCGGCCCGGTAGACGCGGTGACCGAAGCCCATGAGCTTCTCGTGGCGGTCGAGGATGCCCTTGACCAGGCCTTCGGGGTCACCGGAGCGTTCCACCGCTTCGATCATGGGCAGCACCCGGGCGGGCGCGCCGCCGTGCAGCGGGCCGGACATGGCGCCGATGGCCCCGGCGAAGGCCGCGGGCACGTCGGCCCCGGTGGAGGTGATGACCCGGGCGGTGAAGGTCGACGCGTTCATGCCGTGTTCGGCGGCCGAGACCCAGTAGGCCTCGATGGCCCGGATCTGTTCGGGGGTGGGCTCGCCGAGCCAGGCGGTGAGGAAGCGCTCGACGACCCCGCGGGTGCCTTCCAGCAGCGATTCCGGCACCTCAGGCAGGTCCCCGCGGGCGGACCGGGCGGCATAGGTGAGCACGGCCGCCGTGGTGGCCGCCACCTGCTCCCTGATCTCGGCGTCGGTGCAGTCCAGGGTGGGCGCGAAGGCCCGGTCCGCGGCCAGCAGCGGAATCGGCAGCCTGCACGTCGATCCGGACGTTCCCGCTGCGCTGGGCGGGCACCGAGACGTCGTACGGCAGCTCGTTCCCGAAGGCGTCGTCCACCAGTAGCCCCCAGACGTCGTCGAAGCCGACGTGGCCGACCAGGTCTTCGATGTCGACACCGCGGTACCGCAGCGAGCCGCCGTCCTTGTCCGGTTCGGCGATGGCGGTGTGGAAAGCGACCACGCCCTCGAGTCCCGGCACGAAGGCGGGCTTCGACTGGTTCATCCGACACGCTGTCGGCCACGGGGAACCTCCTCGTTCGATGATGTTTCGACGTTTCGCATTGTTTCGACTTTCCGCCTGCATCGCCGGTTGGGCCAGCCGCCGCCCGGTGGTCTTCATCACGACGGGCCCGGCGCTACCGTGACCTGTGCATCCTGATCATCCTCCCGGCCGGCGTGGCGACGCGGGCACCCTCGACCTGGCCGCCATGCGGCAGAACTACATGCTGGGCGGGCTGTTGGAGGCGGATCTGGCCGGGGATTGGCTCACTCAGTTCCGCACCTGGATGGCGGACGCGGTGGCGGCCGGGGTGACCGAGCCGAACGCCATGGTGCTGGCCACCGCCAACGGCGACGGGGTGCCCGCTGCCCGGTCGGTGCTGGCCAAACAGGTCGATGCCGACGGCGTCGTCTTCTACACCAACTACGGTTCCGCCAAGAGTGCCGACCTGTCCGAAAACCCCTGGGCGGCGGTGACTTTCCCGTGGTATTCGTTGCAACGGCAGATCCATGTGCGGGGGCCGGTAGCCGGGTCGATCGGCAGACCACCGAGGCCTACTGGGCCACCCGGCCGCACGGATCGCAGGTGGGCGCGTGGGCCAGCCCGCAGTCCCAGGTGGTGGCCGACCGCGCCGCACTCGATCGCGCTGCAGGCGGCGGCGGAGGACCGTTTCCCCGACGCCGGTCGACCTGCCGCGACTCTGGGGCGGCTGGCGCATCGCGCCGCACAGCGTCGAGTTCTGGCAGGGACGCGGCGGCCGCATGCATGACCGGCTGCGTTTCCGGTTGGCTTCCACCGGGTGGGTCGTGGAGCGCCTCGCCCCGTGATTTCCCTGCTCCGCAAGGTCCTGCCGCGACACCCGCCCGCTGTCCTACGCCCCGTACCGCCGGGTGTTCCTGGCCCGGATCGCCACCGTGATCGGCACCAACCTGACCGCCGTCGCCGTGCAGCAGCAGATCTACGACATCACCGGCAGCTCTGCCTGGGTGGGCATCGCCTCGGTCGTCGCCCTGGTGCCGCTGGTCGTCTTCGGGCTGTTCGGCGGCGCGCTGGCCGACACCTTCGACCGTCGCAAGGTTCTCGTGGTCACCTCCATCGGCATCGCGCTGACCTCGGTGGGATTGTGGGTGGCTGGCATCGCCGGTCCTGGCTCGGTGTGGACGGTGATGGCGCTGCTGGCCGTGCAGCAGGGCTTCTTCGCCGTCAACTCGCCGACCCAGAGCGCGATCCTGCCGCGGATCATGCCCAAGGAGCTGCTGCCCTCGGCTAACGCGCTGAGCATGGCGGTCTTCTCGGTGGGCGTCATCATCGGCCCGCTGCTCGCCGGCGTGCTGATTCCGCTGGTCGGCCTGCCGTGGCTGTATTTCCTGGATGCGCTGTCGCTGACCGCGATCCTGCCGGCCGTCCTGCTGCTGCCGGCCATGCCGCGGCCGGCGGAGCACGTCGGCCGGGCCCGGATCATCGACGGGCTCAGCTACCTCCGGACCAAGCCGCTGCTGCTCATGACGTTCATGGTGGACATCATCGCCATGGTCTGCGGCATGCCGCGGGCGCTGTTCCCGCAGATGTCGCACCAGACGTTCGGCGATCCGCTCGGCGGCGGGCCGGTGCTCGGTCTGCTGAACGCGGCGTTGGCTGTCGGTGCCCTGCTCGGCAGCCTGACGACCGGCTGGGTGTCCAAGGTGCACCGGCAGGGCGTCGCCATCGTGCTGGCCATCCTGGTGTGGGGTGGCTCCATGGCGCTGGCCGGTGCCACCTCGTGGCTGTGGTTCACGGTGATCTTCCTGGCCACCGGTGGCTGGGCCGATCTGGTGTCGGCCGTCTACCGCTCGACGCTGCTCCAGTCGGAGGCCACCGAGCAGATGCGCGGCCGCATGCAGGGGGTGTTCACAGTCGTGGTGGCGGGTGGACCGCGGCTGGCGGACCTGGTCCACGGACTGGTGGCGGCCCACACCTCAACCCGGTTCGCGGTGACCGGCGGTGGCCTGCTCTGCATGGCCCTGGTGCTGGTGGCCGCGTTCCTGGGCCGCTCGCTGTGGCGGTTCGATTCCCGAACTGTGCATCCGGCCCCGCAGACGACGGCGTAGTTCTACTGTTCCTCCATGACGTCCAGCCCGGACCCGTTCGGCTATTTCCCGCCGCCGTCCGGACCGCCGACCTATCCGGACTCGGGCACCTCTGCCGCCTATTCCCCTTATCCTCCGATCGGCTATCCGGTGGGTTACCCCGTCGGCTATCAGCTCGTCCCGCTGGTGCCGGTCGGTCCGCGGCGACCGGGCACCGCGATCGCGTCGGCGGTGCTGCAGTTCGTACAGTCCGGCTTCGTGTTGATCGGCGCGTTCTGGCTGCTGTTCGTCGGAAGCGTGGGTGAAACCTTCAGGGTGCGCAGCGGCGCGGACGAGGCCACCGGATTGGGCGTCGCGGCGCTGCTGGCGTTCGGCCTGCTGATAGCGGGGGGCGTGATGGTGCTGTCCGGTCGGGTCGCCATGACCGTCCTGGCCTGTCTGGTCAGCCTGGGCATCTCCGCCTATTTCGTCGTCCGCATGGCCGGCACCTTGTTCAGCGTCGCCATCTCGGGGTTTGGAACGCCGGTCCGCCTGACCTGCTGATTTGCCAGGCCCGCTGACCCGGCAGCATTCTGACCACCGCGCCAGGAGGATCATTCCCAGCGTTGCCAGAACCGCGGATCCGCTGCGCTCTTTCCCGCCTAGGAGGCGTCGATGTCCTTTCCTGTCGAACACCAACCCCAGGATTGGTCGCCGTACCAGCGGGTCGATGAGGCCGTCCGGGCCTACATCCGGGACGCCGATGCCGCGCTGGAGGCCCTGGGTGGCGTGGTCGATCCGGGAGACATCCGGGCGTTCACCTGCGAGCTGGTGCCGTCCCAGCAGGAGTGGGGCATCTCGCTATGGCAGGAAGTGGCGGTCACCGACGGTCGGCGGCTCATTCTGTGGCACGGCGACGACGAGGTCGACGAGGAGCGCCCCGGCGGGCTGATGTTCTCCTCATCGATCCGCACCATCCCACTGACCGCCATCGTCGACCAGGGCCTGCGGCACCGGCTCCGCAACGAGAGCGACGGTTCGCGGACCATGCATTCGGTGATGCTGTATCTCTCCACCCAGACGCCGGAGCGATCGATGACGGAACTGACCGAGGCGAACGAGACCCGCACGGTGCAGTACGTCGAGACGTACCGCTTTTCCAAGTCGGTGACCGACGGCGGGCTGGCCCAGATGCAGCGGCTGTTGCAGTTCGGCCGGGCGGTTTCCCACTTCACCGCGGAGGTCTCCGGGCGATGACCGCCGCCGGTTCGCCCACGTCGGCCGAAGCGGGTCCGCGGCCGGTCAGTGGCGTGCAGTTCCACCTGTCGGGCGGCGGCTACCGCGCCCAGGTCGGGCAGGTGGCGGCGGTCCTGCGGGGCGTCCATTTCGGTGACCAGCCGCTGACCGAGACCTGGCCGGACGAGTGGGTGGCGCCGATGGGATGCGGCATCATGCTGGCGCCCTGGCCGAACCGTATCGCCGGTGGCCGCTGGCAGCACGATGGGCAGGACCAGCAGCTGGACATCACCGAACCGGCCAAGGGCAACGCCATTCACGGTCTGCTCCGGAACGCCGTCTACCAGGTCGTCGACCAAGCCGCCGATTTCGTCGAGCTCGGTTCCTCCATCTATCCGCAGCATGGGTATCCGTTCACTCTGGACGTCTCGGTGCGCTTCGCCGTGTCCGAGACGGGGCTGACGGTGACGCAACGGGTGACCAACGTGGGCCGCGGCCGGGCGCCCTTCGGGGTCGGCGCGCATCCCTATCTGCGGGCCGGTGCCACGCCGGCAGCCGATCTGACGGTGACGGTCCGGGCCGCGACTCAGGTGGTGGCCGATGCCACGACGCAGATCCCGACCGATCGCGTTCCCGCGGGAACGCAGGGACCGGATCTGTCCGGCGGCGCACGGGTGGGTGATCTGTCGATCGACATGGGCTTCACCGACCTCGACCTGACCGACGGGCTGGTGCAGCACCATGTCTCGGCGCCGGACGGCAAGACCACTGTGTTGTGGGCCGACCCCGATTACAGGTGGGCTCATGTGTTCACCCCGCGCATCTTCCCCGGGCCCGGTCTGCCGGATCAGCGCTCGGCGGTGGCCATCGAACCGATGACCTGCCCGGCGAATGCGTTCAACAATGGCTGGGGACTCAAGCATCTCGACCCGGGGGAGACCTGGTCGGGGTCGTGGGGGCTACGGGCAGAAGGGTTCTGACTTTTCGATGGCTGACCAGGTGCCGCCGCGGCTGATCGAGCAGCGTGGTCTGTGGTTCGAGGAGTTCGAGGAGGGTGTCGTGTATCGGCACCGTCCGGGCCGGACGCTGACGGAGGCGGACAACCAATTGTTCTCGGCGCTGACCATGAATCAGCAGGCGTTGCACGTTGACGCGCAGTGGAGCGAGTCGGCGGGCTCGTTCTCCGGGCAACTGATGAACAGCCTGATGACGCTGTCCACGTTGATCGGGCTGACGGTCAATCAGCTCACCCAGGGCACCATCGTGGCGAACCTGGGCTTCACCGATGTCCGGTTCCCGCTACCGGTCCGGCATGGGGACACGCTGAACGCCGAGAGCGTCGTGGTGGGAAAGCGGCTCTCCAAGAGCCGGCCGGGCGAGGGCATCGTCAGCCTGGTGCACACGGGCCGGAACCAGAACAACGAGGTCGTGGTCGTGGCCAACCGCACCGTGCTCATGCAATGCCGTCCGGCGTGACGCCGGCTGGTTCTCGGTGAATTCCGGGGCTCAGGCCGCCGGGGCTGAGGCCGCCGGGGCTGAGGTTGCCGGGGCTGAGGTTGCCGGGGCTGAGGCCGCTGCGTCGCTGCCAGGCGCCGCCCCGCACCAGTCGGCCGGTTCACGGGCAGGTCGACCAGTGGGTTCACCGGCCGGTCTCGGACCCGCTTGGCTGTTCTGTCCCGCCGACCGCCCGGACCGATTCGCCAAGGCGGCCGCTCGCGCCGACGTGGTGATTCTCGATCTGGAGGATGCAGTCGGGCCGGATGCCAAACCCTCGGCTCGGCGGGCGATCGCCGCCGCCGCTGGCGACCTTGATCCGGACCGGACCATCGTCCGGGTGAACCCGGCCGGCACCGATGACTACCGCCGTGATCTGGAGGCCCTGGGCGCCACGCCGATTTGGCAGTTCATGCTGGCCAAGACCGAAGCGGCGGCGGACCTGGACGGGTTCGCCGAGTTGTCGTCGTCTGCTCACGACGCCGGCGCCGTCAGTGTCTATGCCATATGCGAGACAGCCCGCGGCATCATCTCTGCGGCCGCCATTGCCGAAGCCCCGCTCGTTGCCGGTCTCATGTGGGGGCCGGAAGACCTGGGCGCCAGCCTTGGTGCCACCCAATCCTTGCGGCTTTCCGGCGGCCGATACCGGCCGGTCGCGGAGCAGGCTCGGTCGACGGTTCTGCTGGCCACCGCCGCTTTCGGTAAGGCCGCCGTCGACACGGTGGTTCTCGACTTCCAGGACGTCGACGGGCTGGGCTATGAGGCCGCTGAGGCCGCCGCCGCCGGGTTCGCGGCCAAGGCCTGCATCCATCCCTCCCAGGTCCCGGTGATCCGGGCCGCCTTCCGGCCCACCGAGCAGGAGATCGCATGGGCTACGCGGCTTCTGGCCGCCGCCGCGACGACCGCGGGTGTCTTCGCCTTCGAGGGACGGATGGTCGACGAACCGGTCTTCCGCCGGGCCCGACGCATCGTCGCCCGGACCAGCATCGACTCCGGATGAGTGCCGGCCGGGTCGGTGCCTTACCGGTGCGAGACCAGCCATCCGTGCTGCACAGATTCGCTTGACCGAACCAGCTCCCGCGCCGTCGGACGGTGACCGCCGCCGGACTGAGCTGCTGCGCACTCATTTCGGGGCCGCGTCAGGCGGCTTCGTTCAGGGTCGGTCTTACGACTTTGGCACCAAACAGCACTCCGACAGTGGCAGCGAGGCTGAAACGCTCACCGCGCCATCCCGGCCGGATTCGTTCGGCCCGCGGGTCCGTCCATCTGCGGACCTCCCCCAGCTCGCCGCGATCCACGGCGAAGGCTTCGAGCGCTGCTTCCACGTCCGCCCGGTCCTTGTCGGCGGGTCAGCCGGCCCAGCGCCCGGGCAGGATCTCGATTCCGTTCGGCTGGAAGAAGGCCCACCGCTCTCCACGCCGCTCGATGCTGAACCGCGCCTCGTGGATGAGCATGTGATGCGTCCGGCACAACAGGATCAGGTTCTCCAGGTCGGTGGGTCCGCCGGCCGACCATGGCACGACGTGGTGAGCCTCCAGCATCGTGGTGCGGTGGCAACCCGGGTGCTGGCAGTGCTTGTCGCGAAGTTCGAGCATGCGGCGCTGTACAGCGCCGACCAACCGCCGCCGGCGACCGTGCCGCAACGGTCGGCTTTTCTCGTGGACGACAGCCAGAAGCGAACCCTCGCAAGCCATTCGGGCCGCCGTGGCCGCGGTCAAGCCGCTGACGCCGGGAATTTGACACTCGGCCTCGGCGAGGCCGGGCGAGGGCGCCAGTGGAGCTTCCGCCGGAAGCGGGCTGGGATGGGCTGCGCCCAAGGATTCGGTGTCGACGCGGACGACCACGAGACCCCGGTCGGCAGTGGATGGCTGGGCATGGTCCTGCTGCGGGAACGAACGAACCACGTGCAACAGAGCGTCGGCGTTGCTGACGACTTCGTTGTCCTGTCGCCGCAGTGTTTCGGCTGCCTTCTCCAGCGCGGCGATGACAGCCGCACCTTCTTCGGCGGGCAGTCGGGCGTGAAAAACGACCGAGCCGTCGGTATCGGTGTGCCAGCGGGCTCGTCGCCGCAATTCCTGCTCGAGCCGGTCGGTGTCGTGGCGCCGGAACCCGCGAATGGACCGTTCGAGCTGGGAAGCCGTGCAATTCCGAGCCAGGTTGAGCAGGGTGGCTTCATCGACGCGCTGGTGAACCCGAGTCACTTCGCGCACCTTGGAATACGACAGTTCGCCGGCGGCAAAGGCTGCACTGATCAGCGGTAATTCGCGAAGCGCGCGAGCGACCCGGACGTGCTCACGGGCAGTGCCCGGAGAAATCGAGCACGCCCACGACAACCAATGTGCGCAATGACGGATGCCAACACCCGACCACGCGCCGGACTCGTCAAAGGCCGCGACCAGGTCCAGCCATAGCGCCGTGGCGGACGCCAACCGGGCTGCCGCAGCGCAGATCCGGGCGCACCAGGCATCCGCCGCCTCTTGATCAAAGGCGGGCTCCCGCGCCGGATCAAAAGGTTTGGGCCAGTTGGTCCACACGGCGGTTGCCGATCCGTCTGCGATGAAGCCGGCTGGTTCAGCCACGGTAGTTCCCCTCGAACGTCGAATCATTTCAGTAGGACGAACATACGATCGACCACCGACAGTCGCCTTTAGCACCGTTGCGCCGCAGGTCAGTAGCCTTTGGGACCGGTTTCGGCGCGGCGAGGGCAGGAACCAGTGCCCGGAATCGACGTCTGCTGGGCCGCCGCGTCGTCGGCGTCGGAGGGGCGGATAGGCGCCCGAGCTGTTCGTGTTGGAGGTGGCTGACAAGGTGTCTGACAAACGTGATCCGGCGGGAAACATGTCGGCCGGGGCGGGCGCGACATTGATGACAGGCGTTCCTGAGGAACGAGTCGGCTACGTCGCCGACAACGGCAAAGGCGTTCCCGCGGGGACGGGGCCGGCAGGCGTAGGCGACTCGACGGCCGGCGTTTCGGCGGAAACAGGGGGGTGGGCGGCCGCGATCGGCTGAAGGCGTTTCGGCGGGAAACGCGTCGGTAGGCGGTGGGATGCCGGCCGAAGAACGTTCCCGCGGGAACGTCTGCAACCGGCCTGGCAATGGTTAGTCGGCGCGCCGCTCTCAGCCTCGGGTGCAGCCCACCCGGAGCTCGGTGCCGCGTTCCCAAGAAGGTATGCCGAGGTGCCATGTGGCTGCACCGTGGGGACGGCAGGACGCGGCCCACCGTCCGGTCCTGGCCGCCGCCTGTCCTCGCAGCTGGCCGCACAAGCCAGCCACACGAGCGTGCCGCAAGACGCAGGCCCCGGGGGAACCGAGCGCAGCGACCAGCCCAGCAGCGACCAGGTCAGCAGCCGCGACTCAGCTCAGCCGCGACCCAGCTTCAGCAGCGACAAGCTCAGCGGCGGGAACCGACCAGCGAGACCGGAGGGCGCCGCGTTCGGGAGCCGACCGCGTTGACCGCCAGGACCAGCAGGAACGCAATGCCCGCGATCCCTATGCCGACCACAATGCAGGTGAGGATGACCAACCCGTATCCGCCCGGTCGGGTGGGATTGACAAACGGGTAGGGGTACCAATGGCCCACCAGCGGTCCGCGGATGAGGGTGTACCCGAAATAGACCAGCGGGATCAACAGCCACGACGCGGCGGCCCGGTATCCCAGGCGCGAGCGCGGTGGGTTGAGCAGCCAGTCGAGCAGCAGCAACAGCGGCCCGAAGAGGTGCAGGACGTCGTTGATCCAGGGCTTGACGATGCCGAGCGGCTCGTTGGCCAGCAGTGCGGCATAGACGACTCCGGTCACCGTCATGCACAGCGTCGCGGCGCCCCGGACGAACTGCCAGCGCGGTGATTCCGGATCAACTAGGCCGCCGACCAACAGGACGACGGCGGCGAAGACATTGGACAGCACGGTGAAGTAGCTGAAGTAGTTGCTGACCCGGAAGCCTGGCACCGGAAGGGCATTGATGAGGTTGAGCACGAGCGCGACGGCGGTCAAAGCGCCGTAACCCACCCGCACAATGCGTACAGCCAGGTAGCCGCGGCCGGTGATCACAGCTGATGGTGGCACAGTCCCGGCCCGGTCAGACGGCGCTGCGGTCCGACTCGCGCCGCAGGGTTTCCGGTGCCCGCGAAGCGAACAGCGCGCCGAGAACGAGCACGGTGATGGCGCTGACAAACGAGGCGTCGTAGCCCGCGTGGTCGGCGAGGAACCCGGCGACGATCGGCCCGGCCAGACTCCCCAGATCGCCGGCCATCTGGTATCCGGCGATGACGGTTCCGCCCCGCCCGCCGACCACGTCGCCCAGCATGGCGCCCGGCGCGACGTCCAGCAGCCCGCTTCCCAGTCCGAACACCAGCGAGCCGGCCAGGAAGACGGCCACCGAAGCCGGCAGCAGCAGCAGCGCCACCCCGGCGGCGCTGCCCAGACAACCGGCCAGCAGCAGCGGTCGCCGTCCCCGGCGATCGGCTATCCGGCCGCCCAGCAGCAGGGTGAGGATGTTCGCGGCGGTGAACACCGCGAAGCCGATACCGGTCCAGTAGCTACTGCGGTGCAGCACTTCCTTGACGAAGAGCGGGATGATGGCCGCCCGCACGCCGACCGCCGCCCAGTTGTCGGCCAGGTTGGTCAGCGCGGCCGCCCGGTAGGCAGGCATCCGGAGCGCGACGGCCAGCCGCAACGGGTTGGGCCGGGCGATCGCGTCGGCGTTCCGGGTGGAACTGTCGACCTTCGCGGCCAGATGCCGGGGCAGCATGAGCAGGCCGACGGCGCCGGCCGCGGCGAGCGTCCCGGCGTAGATGAAGAACGGCGTCCGGAGCGACCAGCTGGTCACGAAGCCGCCCAGCAGCGGGCCGGCGATGCCGCCGATCAGGAAACCGCCGCTGAAGCGGCCCATCGCCCGGCCTCGCTGCTCGGAGGTGGTGACGCCTAGCAGCAGCGCGGCCGAGGACACCGAGAACATCGCGGACCCCACCCCGCCCGCCGCCCGCAGGGCGAGGAGGTGACCGTAGTTGCCCGCCAGCCCGGCCAGGGCGCTGCTGACCGCCACGATGACAATGCCGGTGCCGAGGATGACGCGGGAACCGAGCCGGTCGACCAATTTCCCGACACCGAACGCCGAGATCAGCCGCATCAGCGCAAAAGCGCTGATCACCAGGCCGGACAGCAGCCGGTCAACGCCGAAACTTCGCGCGAACACCGGAATGGCCGGTGAGACGATGCCGAAACCGGCGGCCACGAAGAAGGCCACGGCCGAGAGAACGTGCACCTCGCGAGGGAGTGGTTCGGCATTCGGCGGTCGGCGCACGGGCGGAGAGTAACCAGTCAGCCCGCGTTGCGGTGCTCCCAGGCGCGCAGCGACTCGGCCCGTTCCTTCTCGTGGGTGACGATGCGCTCGGGATAGCCGGGCGGAATCCCGTCCGGCAACTCCCAGGGAGTGTGCACCGCTATGCCGGGCACTCCGGCCAGTTCCGGGACGTATTGGCGTACGTATTCGCCTTGCGGATCGAACTTGTGGCCCTGCAGAACGGGATTGAAGATCCGGTAGTAGGGCGCGGACTGCGGCCCGGAGCCGGCCACCCACTGCCAGTTGAACGAATTCGAGGCCACGTCCCCGTCCACCAGCAGGTTCATGAAGTGCCGGGCGCCGGGCTGCCAGGGCACGTGCAGGTCTTTGATCAGGAACGACGCGACGGCCATCCGGACCCGATTGTGGATCCAGCCCTCGGCCCGCAGTTGCCGCATGCCGGCATCGATGTAGGGATAGCCGGTGCGCCCGTCCCGCCAGGCCCCGAAGTACTGGTCCAGCGTGGCGCCCTGCGACCAGGGCAGCGAATCGATGACCGGATCGGTGGACTTCCGCGGTCCATCGGGCTGGTGGAACAGCAGATCGGCGTAGAACTCCCGGAAGGCCAGTTCCCGCCGGTACGCGGCAGCCCCCGCGTTGCGCAGCTGGGCCAGGTCGGCCAGGAGTGTCCGGGGATGCACGCAGCCCCACTTCAGGTACGGCGACAGCCGGCTGGTGCCGGGGTGATCGGGGCGATTGCGGTCGTCGCGGTAGTCGGCCAGGTGCTCTTCGCGGTACTCGCGCCAGCGGTCGAGCGCGGCCTGTTCGCCGGGCTCGGGCAGCGTCATGCCGGACGGCAGGGCCGAGCCGATCTTCGCGTTGGCATAGCGGGCGGGTCCGCCGTCCACCTCGCGGGGATCCACCCACGTCACGCCGGACCCGGAATCGGCCGGATCCCGCCAGCCGTGGGCGGTCCACGCGTGGAAGAACGGGGCGAACACCGAGTAGGCGCCGCCGTCGGGCTTGGTGATGCGGCCCGGGGCCACCGCATAGGGCGAACCGGTGGGCACCCAGGCGATGTCCCGGCGGCCGAGCGCATCGGATACCGCGTCGTCGCGGCGCCGGCCGTAGGGGCCGTAATCGGCGCTGACGTGCACCGCGGTCGCCTCGACCGCCGCGGCCAGCCGGGGCAGCACCGTCTGCGGGGTGCCGTGGACGACGAGGAGCCGCCCGTTCATGGACTTGTCCAGGGCCTCCAGGCACCCGGCCAGGAAATGTCGCCGCGGCAGCCCGGATGGGCGACGTAGCGCCTCGTCCACAACGAAAACGCCCAGCACGGGCCCGTTTTGGGTCGCCGCTGCCAACGCCGGGTGATCAGCCAGCCGCAGGTCTCGGCGGAACCACAGCAGGCTGGTCATCGACGCATCTCGCTGTCACCTCAGCGTTGTTCGGCCGCCAAGTAGTCGCGGGCGGGGGAGCCGGTGTAGACCTGGCGTGGCCGGCCGATCTTGGTGGCCGGGTCTGAGATCATTTCCCGCCATTGCGCGATCCAACCGGGCAACCGGCCCAGGGCGAACAGCACCGTGAACATCTTGGTCGGGAAGCCCATGGCCTTGTAGATCAGGCCGGTGTAGAAGTCGACATTCGGGTAGAGCTTCCGCTCGATGAAGTAGTCGTCGTTGAGGGCCACGTCTTCGAGCTGCTTGGCCAGGTCGAGCAGGTCGTCCTGGGCGCCCAGCGATTCCAGGATGGAGTCCGCGGTCTTCTTCACGATGGCGGCGCGCGGGTCGTAGTTCTTGTAGACCCGGTGGCCGAAGCCCATCAGCTTGACGCCGGGCTCCTTGTTCTTCACCCGCTTGACGAAGGTGTCGATGTTGCCGCCGTCTTCGCGGATCGACGAGAGCATCTGCAGCACCGCCTCGTTGGCGCCGCCGTGCAGCGGGCCGAACAGCGCGTTGATGCCCGCCGCGACGGAAACGAAGAGGTTCGCGTTGGCCGAGCCGACCAGCCGGACCGTCGAGGTCGAACAGTTCTGCTCGTGGTCGGCGTGCAGCATGAACAGCAGGTCCAACGCCTTGGCCAGCTTCGGGTCGACCTGGTAGGGCTCGGCCGGGAACCCGAACGACATGCGCAGGAAGTTCTCGACCAGGCCCAGGGAGTTGTCCGGGTAGAGCAGGGGCTGGCCCACGGATTTGCGGTAGGCGTAGGCGGCGATGGTCGGCACCTTGGCCAGCAGCCGGATGGTGGAGAGCTCCACCTGGTCCTTGTTGAACGGGTCGAGCGAGTCCTGGTAGAAGGTCGACAGCGCGGAAACAGCGCTGGACAGCACCGGCATCGGGTGCGCGTCCCGGGGAAAGCCGTCGAAGAAGCGCTTCAGGTCCTCGTGCAGCAGGGTGTGCCGGCTGATCCGGTTGGTGAACCGCTCCAGGTCGGCCGTGCTCGGCAGGTCACCGTAGATCAACAGATAGGTGACCTCGAGGAAGTTGGACTTCTCGGCCAGCTGCTCGATGGGGTAGCCGCGGTACCGGAGAATCCCCGCGTCGCCGTCGATGTAGGTGATCTTCGACGTGGTGGAACCGGTGTTGGTGTAGCCGGGATCGAGGGTGACCATCCCGGTGGTGCTCAGCAGCTTGGAAATCTCCAGGCCGCCGGCTCCCTCGGTGGCCGGGATCACTCTGAGGTCCAGCGAGGCGCCGTTGTAGGTGAGGGATCCCGGTTCGTCGACCTGGGACCTGCTGGTTGCGGCGTCCGACATGTGCCACCTCTCCGTGCCTACCCGTACCCGCTCTGGCGTTGGGAACTTGTTCGCAATCTACCGGGCCCTTGGGGCCGGGCCGCCGCCCGCGCTGGACGGACCCGTAGCCGGGTCATCGGACGGTCACAGGAAGGGCACAGACCGGCCCACCAACGTGGTGATCATGAGTTCACCACGAAAGCTGTCGCGGGCTTTGACCGCAGGCGTGGCGACGGTGGCGACCGCGGCCACGGTGGGAATCACCATGGTCCTGTCCGCCACCGCCCAGACGACCAATTCCAATTCGCCCGATTCCTCCATCAGCACCTCGACCAGCCCTTCAACCAGCAGCTCGGACGTTCCCGCGGGAACGTCTTCAGCCTCCGGCTCCAGCGATCAGACCAGTTCGGCCGGCAGCTCGTCCAGCAGCTCCGAGGCGCTGACGACCGCATCGGCGCCCACCACGAGCAGCGCCAACAACGACGTCCACTCGGGCTCGGGAGGGTCGTGATGGCCGGGCAGAGTTTCCGGCTGCGGATGTTCCCGGCGGCCGGCGCGAACACCGTCTCCATCCCGATCTGGTCGACCACAGCCACGGTGACCGTCACCGACCCGGCCGCGCTGCGTTTCGCGGTGGCCGAGTTGGCGGCTGAACTGGCCGCCGTAGACGCCGCCGCCAACCGGTTCCGGCCCGACTCCGAGATCAACCGGCTCGCCGCCGCCGCCGGGCGGGCGGTCACGGTGTCGAAGACCCTCAACGATCTGGTGGCCGGGGCCCTGCGCATCGCCCGGATCACCGGCGGTCTGGTCGACCCCACAGTGGCCGCCGCGGTGGTGGCCCTGGGCTACGACCGGGACGTGCGCGCGTTGACGGCAGCCGCGGCGCTGAGGTCCATGCCGGGCCTCGGCAGCCCGACAAAGGTGCCCGGCATCGACGGAATCCACCACCTGATGCGGTCGCGGCGGCTACAGGTTCCGGTTGGCGTCGGTCTGGATCTGGGGGCGACCGCCAAGGCCATGGCGGCCGATCGAGCCGCGGCCCGGATCGCGGCGCAGATCGACGGCGGCGTATTGGTCAACCTCGGCGGTGACCTGGCCGTGGCCGGTCCGGCGCCCGCGGGCGGTTGGCGAGTGGCCATCGGTGCGCATCACCGGACAGCGGCCGCCAGGCCCGAGCAGATCGTGAGCATCACCGAAGGCGGTCTGGCCACCTCGGCCATCGGGGTGCGGCGCTGGCCCACCGCGGCCGGACCCCGCCACCACATCGTCGACCCCCGTACCGGAGAAAACCCGGTGCCGACCTGGCGGAGCGCATCGGCGGTGGCCGGCAGCTGCTTGGACGCGAACGCGGCGACCACGGCGGCCATCGTGCTCGGCGACGAGGCGCCGGCCTGGCTCGACGCCCGCGGTATCGCGGCCCGGCTGGTCGGCATCGACGGCTCGGTCACCACCTGCGCCGGCTGGCCGGTCGATGATCTGCTAGCGGCGGCGTGATGAGCGGCGAAATCCTCTGGTACGCCAGCCGGGCCACCGGGGTGGTCGCCCAGGTGCTGTTGACCGCCGTGATGGTGCTCGGCCTGCTGACGTCGGGACGGGTCGGCAGCACCTTCGCCCGCACCGCGATCCTGCGGATGCATCGCTCGCTGACCGTGGCGGTGCTGGTCTTCACCGCGGTCCACATCACCACGTCGATCGTGGACGGATACGTGGATCTGAACGCAGCCGATGCGGTGGTTCCGTTCGGTTCCACCTTCGACGGCTTCTGGATCGGCTTGGGCGCCATCGCCGTGGACCTGCTGCTGGCGGTCGGGGTGACCAGCGCGCTGCGGCGGCGAATCCCGGCCAGACTGTGGCGCGCCGTGCACTTCACGGCGTACGGGCTCTGGCCGATCGCCATGCTGCACGGTTGGGGCACCAGTGGCGGTGATTCGTCGGCGGCCTGGATGTTGATCACGGACATCGTTTGTATTCCCGCGGTTGTCATCGCGCTGATCTATCGGCTGGCCGCTCGGCATGCCGCAGTCAGAAGTTCCGCCCCAGAATTCGCCCGAGAATTGGTGAGCAACCGATGAGCATCTGCGTGGAATCGCGGCCGTCCGCGACCGACACCGCCATCCTTTCGCCCCTGGACGAGCACCGTCTGCTCCCGCTCCGGCCGGTGGTCAGTCGCGCGGACCACCTGGCAAGATTCGGTGCCCACCCCCGGCTCCCGTTGCCTGAGCTGATGGCGGCTGTCACGGCCGTCGGCCTGAACGGACGGGGCGGTGGAGCGTTTCCCTTGGCGCGCAAGCTCGCCGGGGTCAGCGACCGGGGCGGCCGGAAGGTGCCGGTGGTGATCGTGAACGCCGCCGAGGGCGACCCGACCTCCGGCAAGGACCGGGAGCTCCTGCGACGGGCACCGCATCTGGTACTCGACGGGCTGCACATCTTGGCCGATGCGCTGGGTGCCCAGCGGCGGCTCGTCGCGGCGCATGCCGAGGGCGAGATCGACCGGCTATGGCAGGCAGCCGCCGCGGAGGGTAGCGATTCCCGCACCGTGGAAAGGGTGGGGCTGCCCGCACGGTTCGTCGCCTCCGAAGCCAGTTCGCTGGTCAACTTCGTCAACCACGGCGATGCCCGGCCGTTGGGCCGATTCACGCCGATCTGGGAAAAGGGCGTGGGTGGGGCGCCGACCCTCGTGGTCAACGCCGAAACGGCGGCCCAGGTCAGCCTGCTGGCGCGGTACGGCCCGGAATGGTTCGCCGCGCTCGGCCGGCCGGGGGAGCCCGGCACGGTGCTGGCCACCGTGACGGGCGCGGTTCCCCAGCCCGGGGTCCATGAGGTTGCCTCGGGAGTACCGGTCGGCGCCCTGCTGGCCCGGTCCGGCGCACCGGCGGTGGGCACGGCGCTGATCGGTGGCTTGGCCGGGAGTTGGGTGCGGCTGGAGCATGTGGCCGAGCTGCCCTGGACGGTCGCCCATTTGAGAAGCGCGGGCGTGTCGAGGGGAGTGGGCTCGATCGTCGTCCTCGGGCCCGGAGGCTGCCCGCTGGCCGAGACGGCGCGCATCCTGGCCCACCTGGCCGCGGAATCGGCCCGGCAATGTGGACCGTGCCTCTTCGGGTTGCCCGCGGTGGCCGCCGATTTCGAGGAACTGGCCAGCGGCGACGCCGACGCCGTCGACCGGTTGAGCCGGCGGTTACCGGTCATCGCCGGCCGGGGCGGCTGCTCCCATCCGGACGGCGCCGTGGCCATGGCCGGCAGTGCCATGCGGCTGCTCACCGGCCCGCTGGCCGGGCACCTCGCGCACCATCTGGGCGGCGGTGGCTGCGGGGCGGCCGGCCCGTTCGTGCCGTTGACAACGGGGCGGTGACGGTGATGAGCGGTCGGACCACCCGCGTGGTCGTCGACTTCGTGCGCTGTCAGGCCCACGGCCTCTGCGCGGAGGAACTACCGGAGGCGGTGCGCCTGGACGAATGGGGCTATCCCCTCGTCGACGGGCGGCCGCTACCGGCGGCCCTGCTGAAAAGGGCGCGGACGGCGGCGCATCTGTGCCCGGTTCTGGCTCTGAAGCTCAGGAGTTCAGATATCTGAGAACCGCCAGGACGCGGCGGTTGTCGTCCTCGGACAGGGTCAGGTCCAGCTTGGTGAAGATCGCGTTCGTGTATTTGCCGACCGCTTTCTCGGTGATGAACATCCGGGCGGCGATGGCCGCGTTGGACCGTCCCTCAGCCATCAGGCCCAAGACCTCGGTCTCCCGGGGGGTGAGCACCGACCGCGGCGTGCCGGTTTGCGGCCGGGCCAGCAACTGGGCGATGACCTCGGGGTCCATGGCGGTGCCGCCCGCCGCAACTCGGCGCACCGCCGCGATGAACTCGTCGAGATCGGAGACCCGGTCCTTGAGCAGGTAGCCGATGCCCCCTTGGCCGCCGGCCAAAAGCTCTCGCGCGTAGAGCTGCTCGACGTACTGACTCAGCACCAGCACCGGCAGGCCGGGAAGCTGTCGGCGTGCCTCGATGGCCGCCCGCAGCCCTTCGTCGGTGAAGCTGGGCGGCAGGCGGACGTCGACGATGGCCACGTCCGGCCGGTGTTCCAGCAGTGACCTGAGCAGGCCGGGGCCGTTGTCGACGGCGTCGACGACGTCGAAATCGTGGGCGCGCAGCAGCCGGATCAGGCCATCGCGGAGCAGCGCTAGATCTTCTCCGATGACAACTCGCACGGCAGCTCCAGGGACAGCACGGTCGGACCGCCCACCGGGCTGGCGACGGTCATTGTTCCGTCGAATGCTGCCAGTCGCCGCTCGATTCCGTACAGCCCACCGCCGGGAACATTGCGGGCGCCGCCGATCCCGTTGTCGCCGACCGACAGCGAGAGCCGTCCGTTGGCGTGCCGCAGCCAGATCCAGGCGCTCGCTGCCTGGGAGTGCTTGGCCGCGTTGGTCAGCGCCTCGGAGACCGCGAAGTACACGGCCGACTCCACCGGCGCGGGGGCCCGGCCGGCCAGCACCAGATCCGTCTCCACGTGCAGCGGCGCGGCCAGCGCGAGCGCCTCCAGCCCGCCGGCCAAACCGCGGTCGGCCAGCACGGGCGGGTGGATGCCGCGGACCAGGTTGCGCAGGTCCGCCAGCGCCTCACTGACCGAGTGCCGGCTTTCCTCGATGAGTTCCCGGCCCGCCTCGGGATCCGACTCCATGAGCTTCTCGGCCAGGCCCAGGTTCATCGACATGGCCACCAGCCGGGCCTGCGCGCCGTCGTGCAGATCCCTTTCGATGCGCCTGATCTCGGCCGCCTGGGCGTCGACGGTCTCGGCCCGCGACGTGGACAGCTCGGTGATCCGCTGGGTCAGGGCGGCCTCGCGGGAGCGGGCCAGCACGAAAGCCGCGATGGTCAGGTAGGTGCGGACCATCACCGGGCTGGCGACCACGCCCAACGGCAGGATCAGGAAGAAGATCAGGGCGACCAGGCCCAGCGGAAACCCGAGGAAGGCCGCCAGGATGAGCCAGAGCAGGTCCCGGTAGGTGGCCGACTGGGTGAGCTCTCCGCGCAGCCGTTCCAGCAGCCGCCCCTCCACCGGCCGGTACGGATCGGCGGCGGGCACCTCGAGCACTCGCTCGATCAGCCGCCGGTGCCGCCGGGCGATGCCGCGGGCGAAGCCGATGGACACGGCCAGCATCGGAATGCCGACCCAGATGATGAGCAAGCTGATCGAGGTCACCACGAATGGAAAGGCCAGCAGGGCCAGGAAACCTTCGAGGGTGACCGTCGCGGCCGCGCCGACGTACGGCCGGAACGAGCGGCGCCGTTGATCGGGTTGGGCGGTGGTCATGGCAATGATTCTTCTCGCTGCCCTCCGACCGCACCGGGGGTTTAAGCCCCCGAACCCGCTGGATCCACCCCCTCGGATCGCGGGCGGCGGTTCGTCGCCCAGCTTGGATGCTCCTAGTTGTGGTCGGGATCGCCGTCCGGCAGGCTCCTTCCATGACGGAGATTGCGCCGGCGTTGAGCCCGGCCGCGCGGAGCAGTGCCCTGCAGGAGATGTCGGCTCGAGAATTGGACGTGCTGGTCATCGGGGCCGGGGTGGTGGGCGCCGGCGCCGCCCTGGACGCGGCCACCCGCGGGTTGGACGTCGGCATCGTGGAGGCCAGAGACTACGCGTCCGGTACCTCCAGCCGTTCCTCCAAGCTGGTGCACGGCGGCCTGCGGTATCTCAAGCAGCTCAACTTCTCCCTGGTCTTCGAGGCGCTGCGGGAACGGAAGCTGATCCTGCAGACGCTGTGCCCCTACTTGGCCCGGCCGGTGCCGTTCATCTATCCGTTGGAGCGATTCGCCTGGGATCGCGCCTATGTCGGCGCCGGCGTCGGCGTCTACGACGTGCTCGGCGCCGGGCGTGGGGTGCCCAGTCATCTCAAGCACCTGTCCAAGACCAAGACGCTGCAGTCGTTCCGGGGCGGCAAACCGGGCGCGATCAAGGGCGGCATCCTGTTCTACGAGGGCCAGCTCGATGACGCCCGGCACACCATGATGCTGTCCCGCACGGCCGTGGCCCACGGCGCCCTGGCCGCCAGCAGCGCCCGGGTGACGGGCTTTTTGCGCGACGGCGAGCGGGTGGTGGGTGCCGTCGTCGCCGACCTGGAGACCGGCACCGAGATCGAGGTGCGCGCCAAGGTGATCATCAACGCCGCCGGCGTGTGGACGGACGACATCCAGAAGATGATCGGTGGCAAGGGCCAGTTCCGGGTCCAGGCGTCCAAGGGCGTTCACGTGCTGATCCCGCGAGCGAAGATCGACTCCGACACCGGGCTGATCACCGAAACCGAGAAGAGCCTGTTGTTCATCATTCCGTGCAGCTGGGATGACGACTTCTGGATTCTGGGCACCACCGACACACCTTGGGCTTTGGACCTGGCTCACCCCGCGGCCAGCCGCGCCGACATCGACTACATCCTGGAGCAGGCCAATCGGCTCTTGGCCACCCCGCTCACCCGCGACGACGTCGTCGGTGTGTACGCCGGCCTGCGCCCGCTGCTGGCCGGCGAAGAGGAACAGACCAGCAAACTGTCCCGCGAACATGCGGTCGTCTCCCCGGTGCCCGGGCTCGTCGTGGTGGCGGGCGGCAAGTACACCACCTACCGGGTGATGGCGGCCGATGCGGTCGACGCGGCGGTCGCTCAACTGCCCGGGAACATTCCCAAGTCGACCACCGACACCGTGCCGCTGGTGGGGTCCGAGGGCTACCAGGCCGTGGTCAACAACAAGAGGCGACTGGCCGAGACCTCCGGCCTCTCAGCCGAGCGCATCGATCACCTGCTCGGCCGGTACGGGACGGCCATCCGCGAGGTCCTGGACCTGGTCAGCGAAAACCCGGAACTCGGCGAGCCGTTCGCCGGCGCCCCCAAGTACCTGAAAGCCGAAGCGCACTACGCCGTCTCGCACGAGGGGGCGCTGCACCTGGACGACATCCTGGCCCGCCGCATGCGGGTTTCCATCGACACTCCGAGCCGCGGCACGGCCGTGGAACGCGAGGTGGCCGAATTGGTGGCCGGGTTGCTCGGTTGGGACGACGCCGCCGTGGAACGCGAGATCGAGCACTACAACGCCCGGGTCGCCGCCGAGCGGGAATCACAGCAGCAGCCGGACGACCACACCGCCGACGCCGCCCGCCTCGGCGCTCCGGAGGTCCGGTTCTCCGCGGCGTCGCAAAAATGATGAGTGACAAATACATTGCCGCCGTCGACCAGGGCACCACCTCGACCCGCTGCTTGATCTTCAACCACGACGGCCGGGTCGTCGCCGCGGAGCAGAAGGAACACGAGCAGATCTTCCCGCGGGCCGGCTGGGTGGAGCATGATCCCGTCGAGATCTGGCGCAACATCCGGGAAGTCACCGCCGGGGCCCTGGCCAAGGCGGATGTGGCGGCCGCGGACATCGCCGCGATCGGCATCACCAATCAGCGGGAAACCGCCATGGTCTGGGACCGCTACACCGGAGAACCGGTGTACAACGCGATCGTCTGGCAGGACACCCGCACCGACGCCATCTGTCAGGAGCTGGGCGCCCTCGGCGGCGGAGTCGAGCGCTACAAAGCCCGGGTCGGGCTGCCGTTGGCGACCTACTTCTCCGGCCCCAAGGTGCGCTGGATTCTCGAGAATGTCAGCGGCGCCCGGAAAAGGGCCGAGGCCGGCGACCTGGTGTTCGGCAACCTGGACACCTGGACCATCTGGAACATGACGGGCGGGCCGGACGGCGGTTTGCACATCACCGAGCCGACGAACGCCTCCCGCACCCTGCTGATGGACCTGGACACCCTGACCTGGGACGAGAGCATCGCCGCGGACATGGGCATTCCGCTGTCGATGCTGCCGCAGATCCGGTCCTCCTCGGAGGTGTACGGCCAGGTCCGCCAGCGCGGCGTGCTCGCCGGGGTCCCGGTCGCCGGCATTCTCGGTGACCAGCAGGCGGCCACCTTCGGGCAGGCCTGCCTGTCCGCCGGCGAGGCGAAAAACACCTACGGCACCGGCAATTTCATGCTCATCAACACCGGCACCGAAAAGGTCCCGTCCCGGAACGGGCTGCTGACCACCGTCTGCTACCAGATCGGCGACCAGCCGGCGGTGTATGCCCTCGAGGGGTCGATCGCCATCTCCGGGTCGCTTGTCCAGTGGGTCCGGGACAACCTCGGACTCATCTCGTCGGCCTCGGAGATCGAGGAGCTGGCCAAGACGGTCGAGGACAACGGCGGCGCCTATTTCGTGCCGGCGTTCTCCGGACTGTACGCCCCGTACTGGCGCGCCGACGCCCGCGGCGCCCTGGTCGGTCTCACCCGCTACGTCAACAAGGGCCACCTGGCCCGGGCCGTGCTGGAGGCCACGGCGTTCCAGAGCCGCGAGGTGCTGGACGCCATGAACGCCGACTCCGGTGTCGACCTGACCGCGCTGAAGGTGGACGGCGGCATGGTCGTCAACGAGACGTTGATGCAGTTCCAGGCCGACATTCTGGGAGTGCCGGTCATCCGGCCGGTCGTCGCCGAGACCACCGCTCTGGGCGCCGCCTACGCGGCCGGTCTGGCGGTCGGCTACTGGGAGAGCGAGGACGACGTCCGGAACAACTGGGCCGAGGGCAAGCGCTGGGAGCCGCAGATGGACGGCGACACCCGGGAACGGTTGTACGCCAAGTGGAAGAAGGCGGTCACCAGGACGTTCGACTGGTTCGACGAGGGCGACTGACCGGGGGACTCCTCAGTAGCTGACCCGGACAGTGATGTCGATCGGCGGCGCGGCGTTCGGCCCGAAGCTCTCCAGCGACAACCGGTCGGAGCCGGGGCGGGCGCCGACCAGAATCGGCGTCTGACCGGGCAGCTCTTGGCCGACCACCGCGCCAGAGGTGCTGGACCAGGCAAAACTCAAGCCGGCCGGCGCGATCGCCCGCTGGCCGACTTTCAGATCCACGGTTCGGCCGCGGTCGGCGGCGCTCAACGTGACCGGTGCCGGGACGGCTGGAGAGCGGCCTGGCCCGGCAACGATGGTCAGGGTCATCGCGATGGGCGCGTTCGGGTGGGCGCACGGGCCGTTGGGGCAGTCGAAGTGCTTGTCGAAGTTGGGCAGGCTGATCGGCTGGGTCCCGGGCCGCAGCGCCAACACGGTCAGCTCGTCGCCGTAGAAGGTGGCCTGGTCGAAGTCGCTCAGCTCGAGCGTCGCGTTCACATCGGCGGGCGGGACCAGCCGAATCCGCTGTCCGACCGTCATGGTGATGGTTTCGCCGGAGACCGCCTGGACCGGGCGCGCGGCGGCTAACCCGGAGCCGGAATCCCCGGCCTGCCCAGTGGGTGTGGAAGCGCCGGTGGTGGCGGTCGCGCCCGTCGTAGTCGGCGCGCCGGTCGCCGCGCGGCCGGGAACCGTTCCGGCCGCGCAGGCGGCTGTGCTCAGCACCGCGACCAGCAGGAACAACAGGGCGGCGACGCTCCGGCGACTCATGGGCCTTCGACGCGCTCCGAACCCAAAGCGTTCCCGCGGGAACGCTTTGGTTCCTGCGACGTTCCCGCGGGAACGTTTCGGTTCTGCGGCGTTCCCGCGGGAACGTTTCGATTCTGCGGCGTTCCCGCGGGAACGCTTTGGTTCCTGCGACGTTCCCGCGGGAACGTTTTCAGCCGGCGAAGCGATCGGCGTTGGCGTGGATCGCGTCGTGCAGCCACTGCGTGAGACCCGGAGCGACCTGCTCGTACGTCCGGGTGAAGCGGTCGTCGGCCAGGTACATGTCCGCCAAACCCCGGTGCATGGCATAGGGCGCGTCATAGAACTTCTGCAGCTGGGCGTGGTGCTCCTCGGCCAGGTCCATGCCCGGCTCGCTGTCGGGAGCCACGCCGGCCCGCAACGCCGCCGCCATCCGCCGGTTCAGGTCGTCGCCGGCCGCCTTGACGGCGACCCAGTCGTCCTTGCCGAACCGGCTGGTCCGCTCCTGCGATTGCCGCCAGGCGTCGGTGTCGCCCCAGCGTTGCTCGGCCTCGGTCTCGTAGTCCTCGCTGTAGTTGGGTCCGAAGATCTCGAATTTCTCCTCGGGCGTCAGTTGGGTGCCCATGCGCTGGCCCTCCATTTCCTTGTCCACGGATGCCACCATGGCCTCCAGCCGCCGGATCCGGTCGACCAGCAGTGAGCGTTGACGCTGCAGATGCTGAGTGGTGCCGGCGCCGGGATCGACCAGGATGGCGGCGATGTCGTCGAGTGAGAAGCCCAGTTCGCGGTAGAACAGGATGGTGCGGAGCCGGTCCAGATCGGGCTCGGAATAGTGCCGGTAACCCGAGGCTGTCCGGTCCCCGGGTTCCAGCAGTCCGATCTGGCCGTAGTGGTGCAACGTCCGGACCGTCACGCCGGCCAGTCGCGCGACCTGGCCGACGGTGTAGGTCATGTCGTCCTTTCCACGTCCCGGAACTCCCTCGACGGCTCCACTGTGAACCCTGACGTTGCGTTAGAGTCAAGGGCTATTTCAGGACGTACACGGTCACCCCGCCGACGGTCTCCGATTTGAAGGTGGACTCGACCCAGGAGGTGATCTGCGAGGCCGACGAAGTGCCGCCACCCGCACCCCCACCGCCCATGCCGCCGCCGGCGATGAAGTACGTGATGTCGCCCTCGGCGACGTACGCCTTGAACTGGGCCAGGGTCGGCGAGTTGTCGCTGCCGGTGAAGCCGCCGATGGCCATGACCGCCTTGTCGGTGGAGAGGATGGAGGTCTCCGCCGAGTTGGACCCGATGGTGGCAGCCGCCCACCGGGAGGTGGTCTTCTCCAGCAAAGCGACCAGCGCGCTGTTGCTGGAGCTACCGCCGTTTCCACTGCCGGGACCACTGGGGGCCGTCCCGCCCGGACCGCCGCTGCTGGAGGTCCCGCTGGGTGCGCCGCCAGTTCCGCCGCCCGTTCCGCCGGGGAAGGTTCCGCTCCGTGCGCCGCCGCCATTCGTCCGGCCACCGCATAGGCCCGCCACCCATAGGCCCACCACCGAAGCCGCCGCCCATCCCGCCGGTCGAATATCCGGCGGGTCCGGAGGTGGGAATGGAGCCGGTGTGGCCCTGGGCGGCGGTGGCGATGGTGTACCCCGCGGTGCCGCCCAGCGAGGTGAGCACGCCGACGAGCAGGGCCACGGCGGTGATCCGCTTGAGCATCGCGCCGCCCACGGCGAACAGGGTGGCGCCGGCGAGACCGCCGACCAGCCCCACCCAGCGGAGCCACGGCAGCCAACCCGACGCGTAGGTGCCCAGCAGGGCGAAGCTCCACGCCGCGGTGGCCGCGACCATCAGGGCCAGGAAAATGCGGGGCAACCAGAACCGCCGGCCGCGCCAGAGCTCGACGCCGGATACGGCGATGGTGGCGGCGATGGCCGGAGCCAGGGCGACCGAGTAGTACGGGTGCACGGTGCCGGACATGTACGACAGCACCAGCGCGGTGACGACCAGCCAACCGCCCCACAGGATCAGCGACGCCCGGGACCGGTCGGTGCGCGGGACCCGCAGCGTGAACCACAGACCCGCCACCAGGCCGATCAGGGCGGCCGGCAGCATCCAGGAGATCTCGGTGCCGAAGGAACTGCCGAACATTCGGGTGAGGCCGGTGGCGCCGCCGAAACTGGTGTCGCCGCCGCCGCCCCCGTTGCCGGAGCCGCCCAGGATCCGGCTGATGCCGTTGTAGCCGACAGCCAGTTGCCACAGCGAGTTGTCGGTGCTGCCGCCGATGTAGGGACGGGCGGCGGCCGGCCAGATCTGCCACCAGGGCCACGAACCAGCCGGCGCCGACGATCAGGCCGCCCAGGGCAGCGAAGCAGTTGCGGAGCCGGATCCAGAACGAACCCGACGCGGCGACCAGATACGCCAGCGCGAAGCCCGGCACCACGAGCAGGCCCTGGAACATCTTGGTCAGGAACGCGAAGCCGAGCGTGAGACCGACCAGCCCCATCCACCGCCACGCCGTGGAGCGGCCCTTGCGGTGAGGGCGCGCGTCGATCGCCCGGGTGACGAAGTAGGCGGCCAGGGTCATCAGGAAGACCAGGGTGGCGTCGGGGTTGTTGAAGCGGAACATCAACGCCGCCACCGGGGTCAGCGCCAGCAGGGCACCGCCGAGAAGGCCGGCGGCGTGGCCGGACCAGCGCCGCACCGTCAGATACGTCAGTGCCACCGTCCCGATGCCGCACAGCGCGTCGGGCAGCAGCATGGAGAAGGACGAGAATCCGAAGATGCGCGCCGACAGCACCATGAGCCACATGGCGGCCGGTGGTTTGTCGACGGTGATCGCGTTGGCCGAATCCAGCGAGCCGAACAGCCAGGCCTTCCAGGATTCGGTGCCCGACTTGACCGCGGCGGCGTAGAACTCGTTGGCGTAGCCGGAGGCGGACAGGTCGACCAGGTACAGCGCGGCGGTGCCGGCCAGCAGGAGCCACAGCAGTGGTCGGGCCCAGCGCGGATCCTCAGGGCGGCCGAGAAACACGGTGGCGCAACGGGATCGTCTGTGCGGCGGGCCGGGTGGCTCCGGGTGCGAAATCGATTCCGTTGCGGCGTCGGCAAATCCGAACGGTACCGAAGAAGGGCGCTCCAGGCCGTGGGGCGCGGTGGTCAGTGTCATGGCAGTTGATTCCTGTTCATGTCAGAAGCTTTCGGGAAGGTGGTGGACAGCACCGCGTGCAGCCGAACGGAGCAATTCGGCGAGCGAGAAGGGCTTGGTCAGGTAATCGTCGGCGCCGGCCTTCAGGCCCTCCTGGCGATCGTCCGGGTCATCCCGGGCGGTCAAGAAAACTACTGGCAGAGAGGGGTTATGACGGCGCAGTTCTCGAAGAATGCTGATTCCGTTCATGTCCGGCAGCATCATGTCCAGGATGACGATGTCCGGCTCGAACATTCGAGCCGCGGCGAGCGCGGCTCGGCCGTCGGCGGCCGCATGCACCGACCAGCCTTCCAATTGCAACGTGAGGGTCACCAATTCAGAAAGCGAATTCTCGTCGTCGACGACCAGAGCCCGGATCGGCCGGCGGTCGGCGGCGACCGATTGAGCCGGGCTGGCGTCGCAGGTGGCGGTGGTCATGGTCAGGCCACCAATCTGGCCGGGCTCGGGAATGGGATCTTGCTGCGATGGCGTGACCTTGCGGAACACCCAGCCGCGGAGCAGCAGGAAACGGACGACGGTGGCCAGCAGGTTCGCCGCGATCAGCACGCTGACTTCCAGAAGCGTCCCTGGGTGGGCCACCGCGGCCCCTAGCAACGCGAGCGAGCCGGCGGTGATGCCCCAGCCCAGCAGAAAGATGCCGAAGCCCTGGGCCTGGTGCCGGACGACGCCGGTGCGGTCGCGCACGCCGAACGTGAATCGGCGATTGGCGGCGGTGTTGGCCACGGCTGTGATGGCCAGGGCCAGGAAGTTGGCCGGCTGTGACCCGGTCAGCGGCGAGATGGCCAGGAACAACAGCAGGTACGCCAGCGTTGACAGCACGCCGATGGCGGCGAACCGGACTATCTGTTTGGTCATGCCGACCGGAACTCCGGCCGGCGCCGGATCGAGCGGCGCCTGCCCCAACTGGGCCCGCACCTGCCCGAGCGGCAGGGTTCCGCCGGCCAGCGCCCGGCCGACCCGCCATACCCCCTTCAGGTCGGCGACGGCGGTGGCGACGATGTCAACCCGCGAGTCGGGGTCGTCCACCCAGTCCACCGGCACCTCATGGATACGCAGCCCGGATCGTTCGGCCAGCACCAGCAACTCGGTGTCGAAGAACCAGCCGTTGTCCTGGACCAAAGGCAGCAGCCGCCCGGCCACGTCGGCGCGGATGGCCTTGAAACCGCACTGGGCGTCGGAGAAATGGGCGGCCAGCGTGCTCCGCAGGATGAGGTTGTAGCAGCGCGAGATGATTTCCCGCTTCGGCCCGCGCACCACTCGGGAGCTCCGGGCCAGCCGGGTACCGATGGCCAGGTCGGAGTGCCCGGACAGCAGCGGGGCGATCAGCGGGAGCAGGGCGGCCAGGTCGGTGGACAGGTCGACGTCCATGTAGGCCAGGATTTCGGCGTCGGACCCGGCCCAGGCAGCCTTCAACGCCCGGCCCCGTCCCTTCTCGGCCAGGTGAACGACGTGGACCTCGTCGATTTCGGCGGCCAGCGTGTCGGCGATCTCGGCGGTCCGGTCGGTCGAGGCGTTGTCCGCCACAGTGATCCGGAAGCTGTACGGCAGCGTCCGGCTCAGGTAATGGTGCAATCGCCGAACCGCCGGCTCCAAGTCGCCCTGCTCGTTGTAGACGGGCACGACCAGGTCGAGGGAGAGGGCCACCGGGCGCCCATGGCCCGGCAAACCGTCTGCCGCGCTGCAGGGTTCGTCCAGTCGGAACCGATTGTTATTGCCCCGGGCCAGGTCTGTGGCGGTCATGAATCTCACTGTCCCTGGGCGCCCTGTCGCGCTGCCCAGGCTGACCTATGGCTTTTCTGTGCGACCGCTACCGCGGCCGGGTCAGCGCACCCCGGCCGGCGAGGACGACGGTTCGACGGTGGGAACGGAAGTGCCGGTGGCCTCCGCGGAGTCGGCCGGCAGGAAGACGCGGGCCGTGGTGCGGCCGGGCCGGCTCTCGACGGTCACGGCGCCGCCGTGGGCGCTGACCACCGCGGACACGATTGCCAGCCCCAGCCCGGTGGACCCGGCCGCCCGCGATCGCGACGAGTCGCCGCGCACGAAGCGGCCGAAGATCTCCGGTTGCAGCTCCGGGGGAATGCCGGGGCCGTTGTCGGTGACGGTCAGCTCCACACCGTTGGGCCGGCGGGCCAGGCTGGTGACGACGACTGTGCCCGGCGGCGTGTGGTTCCGCGCGTTGGTGAGCAGATTGGCCAGCACCTGGTGCAGCCGCTGGCCGTCCCCGGTGACCGTGACGGGCTCGTCGGGGAGGTCGAGCTGCCAGCGATGGTCCGGACCGGCCACGCGGGCATCGGACACCCGGTCGACGACCAGCATCGACAGGTCGACCTCTTCCCGGGCCAGCGGGCGACCCGAGTCCAGCCTGGCCAGCAGCAGCAGGTCCTCGACCAGGGTGGTCATCCGGGACGATTCGGATTCGACCCGGCGCAGGGCGTGGGAGACGGCGTTCGGGTCGTGTTCCCCGCGGCGAGCCAGTTCCGCGTAGCCGCGGATGGCGGCGAGCGGGGTGCGCAGCTCATGGGAGGCGTCCGCCACGAACTGCCGCACCCGCGTCTCGGAGGCGTGCCGCGTCTCCAAGGCCCCGGATACGTGGCCGAGCATCTGGTTGAGGGCCGCACCCACCTGTCCGATCTCGGTGCGCAGATCGGTGTCCCGTTCGGGCACTCGGATGGTGAGGTCGACCTCTCCCTTGTCCAGGGTGAGCGTGCTGACCTTCCGCGCGGTGGCGGCCACCCGTTCCAGCGGGCGCACGGCTCGGCGCACCGTCAGGAAGACGACGCCGGCGCCGACGATGATGGCTCCGCCGGCCACCAACAGCAGGATCAACGCCAGGTTCTGCTCGGTGCTGGTCACCGAGTCCAGCGGCAGCGCGATGACCTGCACCGTGTCGCTGGCGGTCGCCGCTGTGGTGTCCGGATCCTGACCAGGGATGGGGTTCGGCTTCGGTATCAATCGGGCCATTACCCGGAACTCACCCAGACCGGCCAGGTCGATCGTGGTGGGTTTGGCGCCCACGGTGATCGCCTTCAGCTCGGGGATCAGTGCGGAATTCAGATCGGAAGAGATGTCGTTCTTGATTACGCATGCGTAGGTCGCCGTGCCGGTGGATCGGTTGTAGGTGAAGGTCACCGAATCCTGTTGCGGTCCACGAAAGCGGTCGAACCCGCTTGTGCTCGCGGTCGTGGACCGGCACGCCAGAGCCTGACCGCCGGGCGCAGTGCTGCCACCCGAGAACTGCCGGGCCGCTCCGCCGAAGTTGATCAGTCGCTGATCGACCTGCTCGACCAAGTAGCGGGACAGGAAGATCTCAGTGATCACCCCGACCGTCACGCAGAGGGCGACAATGAACGCCACGATCCCGACAACCAGCCGGGTGCGCAGCGTGCGCGGGCCGTGCAGCCGGCGACGAACCTCAGCCAGCCGGCTTGAGGACATATCCGAAACCTCGCATGGTGTGGATCATCGGCGCGCGACCGGAGTCGATCTTCTTGCGCAGGTAGGAGATGTACAGCTCGACGATATTGGCCTGGCCGCCGAAGTCGTAGTTCCAGACCCGGTCCAGGATCTGCGCCTTGGACAGCACGCGCTTGGCATTGCGCATCAGGAAACGCAGCAGCTCGAACTCGGTGGCGGTGAGCGGGATGAGCTGGCCGGCGCGGTGCACCTCGCGAGAGTCCTCGTCCAGGGTCAGATCGCCGACGGTGATCAGTGAGCTGTCGGCGGCCAGGGCCACGTGGGACCGGCGCAGCAGGGCGCGGAGCCGCAGCACCAGCTCCTCGATGGAGAAAGGTTTGGTGACGTAGTCGTCGCCGCCGGCGGTCAACCCGGCGATGCGGTCCTCGACGGCGTCCTTGGCCGTCAGGAACAGCACCGGCGTCCGTTCGAATTCGGTGCGCAAGCGGCGCAAGACCTCCAGACCGTCCATGTCGGGGAGCATCACATCGAGAACCACGATGTCGGGCCGCATGTCGCGGGCAGCCGCGACCGCCGCGGTCCCGTCGGAAGCGGTCCGGACCTCCCACCCCTCGTAGCGCAGGGCCAGAGCCAGCAGCTCGGAGAGCGTCTGCTCGTCATCGACCACCAGCACCTTGATCGGCCGACCATCTGGCCCCGTCAACATTTCCCGCGCGTCGGTGCGCGGAGCGACGGAAGCGAAGGGCGTCGAGGTGCCGGAGGCTGTCATGGCCTCAATCCTGAGCGTCACCTATGTACGGCCGCTAGGTCCAACCTGTGCCGAAACTGTGCATGCACCGCGGCATCGGCTTCTCTGCCCGTGTCCACAGCTCGGGCAAAGCCGACCCGAGCACCGTGGTGGCACGCCGCTGTGCGGAATCGATACCTATTTTCAGCGCAAGTGAGGAGCGAGAAATGAACGACGATGGCGGCCTGGACCTGGACCGGCGAAGCGCATGTCCACGTTGGCGAAGTCGCTGACCGCGATCGGCGCGGCCGCCGTGGTGACCGTCGGAGCCACCGTCGCTGTGAGCAGCGCGAGCGGCTCATCGGGTTCGCAGCTGCCGGGCGGCGTCCCGCTCAGCCCGCCGTGAGGACCGTGATCAGGCCCGGGCAGGCGCTCGGCAGGGGCCAGGCCGGCCAGTCCAGGTGGTCGTTGGCGATCCACAGCAGATAGCCCAGGATCAGCAGCCCTGGAATGAGCGGTACCAGGGGATTCAGGGTGGCCAGCCAACCGGCCGCCACCCCCAGCACATGGACGCCGCGCACTCCCCAGCGCGCCCAGTCCTGGAAGCTGTTCTCCACCCGGGCCGCGTCGGCGCTGACCACGTCGGCGGACAGGTCCGCGGTCAGCGCACCCAAGCGGGCTTGCAGGCCGCTGACGTCGAACAGCTCGTCGAAGGCCCGGCCCGCCCAGCGGTCGCCCACCGCCCGGAGAACATCGCTGAGCCACTTCTGCACGCCGGCCAGACCCGCGCTGCCCAGGATGCTCAGGATCAGCTCGCTGGCCCGGCCCAGCAGTTTGACCACCGCCCTCTTCAGGACGCCGAGGGCACCGTCGACGTAATCCACCAGCGGCCGGAGCGCGGGGAGGGCCGCCAGCGCGGGGGCCAGACCGCCGAGCACCCCACCGGTGACCACCGCCTCGGCCAGGTTGGTCACCGACCTCACGGTGCTGGTCCGGATGGTCGTCACGCAGTCGGAGACCGGCTCGGGCAGGGTCGTGGCGGCTCCGCCCCGAAGCGGATCCCGGCCGCTCAGCCGCAGGAGCGTGTCCGCGATCCCGTCGCCGGCGTCGGCCAGCACGATTTCCGCCATGGACGCCATGGACTCCGTAGCCGCCGGGGGCGCGGGGGGCGCCGGGGCGGAACTCTGGGCCGGCAGATATCTGGCCAGATCGGCAGGAACATTCGGGGCGTCGGGATCGGCATGCGCGTCGGTGGCCGCACACATTTGCGCGGCCCGCAGGTGCGCGTCCAGCAAGGCCGCCATGCGCGTGGTTGCCTCGACCGGGTCCGTCACCGCGGCGTCGATGGCCGTCTGCACCGCCCGGCCCGCGTCGAGCAGCGTGTCCGCGCGCTCGACGACCCCGCCGGCGGTCGGCACAAGCCGCGGAGGACCGGCCACCGCGGCCTGCGCGGCGCCGAGCAACCCCGTCAGGCTGTCGTGGAATACGGCGACTGCGTCGTCCAGGGCGGTCATCTCGTCGGCTCAGCGGTTGCTGGCCCGGAAGGTGTTGGTGGCGGCGAACGTGACGACCAGGGTGAACCAGCCGCGCGCCGGGATGGTGTTCCGGTCCTGGGCGAGGATGCCGGCGGGCACCAGGCTGCCCATCATGCCCATCCACAGCTCACCGAGTTGATGGTCGCGGAAGGCGAAGGTGTTCAGCATGGTCGCGATGACCTGATAGCGCCCAGACTTCGCGTAGATCTTCTCGTAGTTCGCAATCTCCGAGGCCACCGGATCATGCCTCACCAAAGTTCGGAAAGTGCCGATTATCCAAGCCGTCTCATTGCCGCCGAAATGGTTCCAGACGGCATCGGTGCTGCACAGTTTGCCGTAGAGGTAAGTCAGCGAATGGCCGGTGGCCAGATCACCCATGTACGGATGGAATTCGGCCTCACTGGGATTCCGGCCCAGGCAACGTGAATATGCCTGCGCGATCGTGTAGCGGTATCGGGTTTGCGACGTGGCCATCTGCGAGGCCATGTCCGAGACCGGATAGGCGTCCATCAACCGAGTGGCCCAGGCGTGTCCGTCCGGGGCGGGCTGGCCGGGCGGCGTCCAGCCCGGATGCGTGATGCCGATGAGCCGGTTGGCCATGTTCAGGGCCTGCGTCGGCGGATACGGACGGGTGGGCACCAGTTCCTGTCCCACCCGGATGTCGATATAGGGGTGCTTGGCCGGGTCCAGCCATTTCAGGATGTTGACCAGGGTGCTTTGGTCGATCGACACACACCCGGCGGTCGACGAGCCGGTGTTCACATGCAGGAAGAAGGCGGAACCGGCTCCGGGCACCCGAGCGAGGTTGTAGCCGATGTTCACGGCGTAGTTGTAGGCGGTGCCCGCGTCGTAGAGGTTCTCGCTGGCGCCGCCCGGCGAGCTCACCCGCCGCACGTGCAGGTTGTAGGTGGGACTCGACGGGTTCTCGTCCCACCAGTCCAGCGAGTCGGTCTGGAAGTAGTTCATCTTGGTGCCGGGGTTGGCCATCCGACCGAAGGCCACCGTCAGCGCGAAGGTACCGGCGGGCGTCAGGTCCGAACCTTCGTGAGCGTGACCGATGCCGGCTCCGCCCACCCGGGCCGGCACCGGCCCGAATTCGCGGATCCAGGTGCCGTCGGCGTTCCGGGCCCAGGCCGACAAGGTGGCGTAGGACGAGCCGGCCTGGGGCGAGGCCACAGTAATCAGCTGGCTGGTCGTCGAGGGGGCGGTGGAATTGACCGCTCCTGCTGCCAGCGGGAAGGCCACCATGCCCAGGGAGACCAACAATCCGACGATCAACAGGGACAGGGCTCGGCGGCTCCGACCGAAGGGGCGACGTGGCGCAATCGTCATAGCGACAGAGTGTGCGCCCGCCTGTTCGAAATCAGTGAAATTGCTGACCTCGGGCGGGTCGCTGGTGATCAAATATTGCGATGTTCGGAGTCGTCCAGCCCTGCTCCTGCCGCCTGCCCGACGACCTTCTCGCCCAATGGCGCGCACATCTGTGCGGGTCGTGCCTGACCTTGCGCGACCGCCACGGTCAGCTGTTCAGAGCGCTGACCAACACCGACGCGGTGATGCTGTCGGTGCTGGTGGAGGCGCAATCGGCGCTGGTGCCGGAGCGGACCACCGCGGGCCCGTGCCCGCTGCGCGGGATGCGCTCGGCTGCGGTGGTGCCCACCTCGGCGGTGTCCACCCGCCTGGGAGCGACCGCTTCCCTGGCCCTGGCGGCGGCCAAGGCCACCGACCTGGTCGACGAGTCGGCGCACGGGCTCGGTGGCCCGGGCCGGGTCGGTTCGGAGCTGGCCCGGCGGGCGGCGTCCGTGCTCGGTGCCAAGGCCCGGTCGGACGAGCCGATGAGCACGGCGATCGACATCGACCGGCTGCTGAACGGGTTGACCGGACAGGCCGAGGTGGAACGACGAACCTGCGGCGGAGGACTGATCGCCCTCCGAGAGGTGATTCGGCCGTCCGCCACGGCGACCGCGCAGGTGTTCGCCGCATCGGCCACGGTGGCCGGCGCCCCAGGCAACACAGACGCGCTGCGGCGGATGGGCTCCGCCTTCGGCGCCCTGGCTCACGTGCTCGATGCCGTCCAGGACCGGGCGAAGGATGTCCGGGCCGGCTCCTTCAACCCGATCGTCGCCACCGGCATCTTTATGGACGAGGTCCGCGGCGAATGCCGATTGCTGGAAAGGCAGCTGCGACAGGGGTTCTCCGAGCTCCGGCTGGTGTATGACCGGCTGTTGAAGATCGTCCTGATAGACGGCACCCATGCCGCCGTGCACCGGGCGTTCGGCGAGGGAGCGACGACCACCTGCTCAACCGGCCGGAACGAGGCCCCCGAGCCACCCAACATCGAGATCGCCCCGGACCCGCCCCGCAAGCTGGGCTGGGGCGGAGTGCTGCCGTGGGTCGGCGTCTACTGCACCGGGTACGCCTGCTGCGCCGAGCACGTCAATCCCTGCACCGGCCGGCGCCACCACTCCAGTTGTTCGGGCTGCGACTGCTCCGGATGCCCCGACTTCGACGGGTGTGAGGGCTGCTGCGAGTGCTGCGAGTGCTGCGACTGCAACTGCTGAGTTCTCTTGCTGCCGGCCCGGAAAAGCCGATGCCGATCGGAAATCGTCCGGACAGGACCACGTCTACCTGATCGGACCTCCGGCGGGCACAAGGCGCAGCGGCCCTCCCGGGCCGGCGGTGGGCCGGCTTCGGGTGGCCACTCGGTCGGCCCAGCCCGATGGACCTCGTTCCGTAGCCGGACGACCGGGCTCACCACGGTGGCCGGGGCAACGCCCCGACGCGGGCACCGGAAATTGTGCTTGTCTGAAACGGAAGGCCGTTTTCGACCCTGGAGGTTGCGAAATGACGCACTGGCGCGCCGGTTCTGTGTCCCGACGAACGATGTTGCGCGCCGGCGGGCTCGCTCTGGGCGCGGCTGCGGTGGGTGCCGCGCTGCCGACCCCGGCCTTGGCCGCTGGAACAGCGGCGCCGCCCACGTCCTACAACGGCTGGCCCATCGGCTACCCGCCGGAAACGATCGACGTGCACACCTATCCCGTACCGGGCTCGTCCGCGACGCTGGCCGTCAAAGCGGGTGACGTCAAGACGGTGCTGATCTACTTCGCCCAGCGGTTCAACGTCGAGGTCGAACGCCTGGACCCGGCCCAGACCGAGGGCTACCAATACCGCAAGAACGTCAACAATCCCAGCGTCTGGTCGAATCACGCGTCCGGCACGGCCATTGACCTGAACTACGAGAAACACCCCAACGGGAAGAAGGGAACGTTCTCGCCGAGTCAGGTTCTGGCGCTTCGCCGGCTGCTCGACGATTGCCAAGGAGTCGTCTACTGGGGCGGCGACTACCGCGGCACGGTGGACGAAATGCATTTCGAAATCAACGTCGGTCCCGGCGATGCGCGATTGAGCAACCTGGCCTACCAGATCGAGGGCGTCGGCGCGTCGACCAAGCAAGTCGCGCTGCAGGCCCAGGCCAACCAGTGTTGGGTGACGGCCGAAAACGCCGGCAATTCGCCACTGATCGCGAACCGCACCGCCGTGGGAGCCTGGGAGCGTTTCGAATACTTCGAGCTGTCGGACGGCGGCATTGCGCTCCGGGCCGTCAACGGGCTCTTCGTCTGCGCCGACCATGCGGGCAACGACCCGCTCATCGCCAACCGGGAAACCCGGAGCACCTGGGAGACGTATTCGCTGATTCCGCACGAGGGCGACCTGATCAGCCTGACGTCCCGGGCGAATGGGCTGCTGGTGTGCGCCGAGTACGCAGGCCAGGCGTCCCTGCGCGCCAACCGCACTCGTGTGGGGCTGTGGGAGACGTTCAAGCTGGTCACCCTGTAAGCGCCGAGCGGGGTCGATTCGCCCAGCCGACCGTGGGAACAGTCCACTCATGTCCAAAGACCTGCACAAAGGCGACGAGGTGAGCTGGCAATCGCACGGCAGCACCACCCACGGCACCGTCGAGAAGAAGATCACCGACGACACGGAGGCGGCCGGGCGAACCGTCCGAGCCGATAAAGACGATCCGCAGTACCTGGTCAAGAGCGACAAGTCGGGCGGCGAGGCCGTTCACACGCCGGAAGCGCTGCACAAGAAATAGCGCGGGCCATACTGCCGGCATGAAATTGCGGTTGACGCTGGCGGCCATTGGCGGCAAGACGACCGGATTCGAAATTCTCGCCGCTGCCGTGGCGGCGCTTGGTGGTCGGCGACCCAAGGTGGTGGCCCAGTGTCGATTGATACAGCTGGCTGGCGCGGCTCAAAACTGGGTAGTCCCTGCGCTTGCACTGGGTAGACAAGTCTGTATAGTCACTGAACAGACCTGTCTACCCATGTTAGGAGACCCTCCGGTGAGCTGCTCGATGGTGGATCAGACCGTGCCCGTCGAAAGTGTCCAGGCCGTCGCGGCCGGCCGGATGAGATACCGGCTGCCCGGCAAGGTCGCGTTCGGGCTGCTCGCCTCGATCGTGGTGACCTTCTTGGCGGGGTCCAGCGCGCCGACGCCGCTCTATGCGGCCTACCAGACGGAATGGCATTTCACGCCGATCACCACCACCGTCGTCTTCGGGGTGTACGCCATCGCGGTGCTGGTCGCGCTCCTGGTCTTCGGCCGGTTGTCCGATCATCTCGGCCGCCGCCCGGTCCTGCTGGCGGCAATTCTCGTGCAGATCGTCGCGCTGGTGCTGCTCGCCGTGGCGGACGGGGTAGGCGTCCTGCTCTTGGCCCGGGTGGTGCAGGGTCTGGCCGCCGGTACGGCGCTCGGTGCGGTGGGGGCCGGTCTGTTGGATCTCGACCCGCGACGCGGCGCGGTGGCCAACTCGGTGGCTCCCGGCATCGGGACGGGCAGCGGTGCCCTGCTGTCGGCGTTGGCCATCCAGTTCCTCCCGGCCCCGACGCATTTGATCTATCTGTTGCTGATCGCGGTGCTGATCGTCCAGTTCGGCGGGGTGCTGGCCCTGCGCGAGACGGTCAGTCGGGTGGCCGGGGCGGCGCGCTCCCTGGTGCCCGACGTCCAGGTCCCCGCCAGGGTGCGCCGGGCCGTACTCACGGCGGCACCGATTCTGTTCGCGGTCTGGTCGCTGGCCGGGCTGTACGGCGCGCTCGGGCCGGCCCTGGTTCGGGGGATGTCGGGCTCGACCTCTGTGGTGCTGGGTGGGCTGGGGTTGTTCGTGCTGGCCGGGACCGCGGCGGTGGCGGTGTTGCTGCTACGTGGTCAGAGCGCCCACCGCTTGGCCGTGTCGGGCGCCGCCACCCTCATCGCCGGTGTGGCGGCCACGCTGGTCGCCGTCGCAGCCGGCTCACTGCCTTGGTTCTTCCTGGCCACCGCGCTGGCCGGAGTCGGCTTCGGTACCGGCTTCCAGGGTGGCATCCGCACGGTCGTGCCGCTGGTGGCCGCGCACCAGCGGGCCGGGGTGTTGTCCGTGCTGTATGTCGTGTCCTACCTGGGCCTGGGACTTCCGGCGGTGGTCGCCGGGTATCTCGTCGTGCACGCTGGTGGTGTGCTGCCCACTGCGCGCGCCTATGGCCTTTTCGACATCGGGCTCGCCGCCGTGGCCCTGGTCGCCCTGCTCCGCGGGCGAGGACGAGGATGACCGACGTGAGCACCGGCATTCAGGACCGCAGCGTCCCGGCCGTGAAGCATCCGGCCCGGGAGCGGCTGTTGGCGGCCGCCGACGAGCTCTTCTACGCCGAGGGTGTGCAGTCGGTCGGCATCGACCGGGTCATCGAGCGGGCCGGTGTCGCCAAGGCGTCGCTGTACAACAGTTTTCGCAGCAAGGACGAGCTGGTCAACGCGTACCTCACGGCCCGGGCCGATCGGATCCTGGGGCGGGTGCACCGGCAGGTGGCTCGGTACGACACGGCGCGGGAGCGGCTGCTGGCCGTGTTCGAGGCGCAGGCTTTGTGGATGACGCGGCCGGGGTACCGCGGGTGCGCTTTCGCCTCCGCGGCGGCGGAGGCGAAGCCGGGCAGCCGGGTCGAGGATGCCGTGGGTACCTACCGGCGACGCATCCGGGCGCTGCTGGTCGAGTTGTCGACCGCAGCCGGGGTGGCTGACGCCGAAGGGCTGGCGCTGCGGCTGCACCTGGTGTTCGACGGAGCCGCGCTGTCCGGGCGGTTGGACCGGACTGCGGAGACGGCCGCGGCGGTGGCCGCCGCCGCCCGGGAACTGGCAGTGGCAACGGTCGACGCCGCCCTGGCCGAACGAGACGCCGCGTTGGCCGCGAGGAAGGACAACCCGTGAGAGCTGCACCGGACGTGGTGGTCACCGGCCTGGGGGCGACGACCCCACTCGGAGCCACCGCCGGCGAATTCTGGGACGGCCTGCTGGCCGGCCGATCCGGCATCGTGGCGCTGACCGACGAATGGGCGCAGCCATTGCCCGCCCGCCTGGCCGGGCGGATGTCCGAGGACCCGACGAAACGGCTCGACCGGGTGGAGGCCAAGCGGCTGGACCGGTCGGCCCAGGCGGCTCTGGTGGCCGGACGTGAGGCATGGGCCGACGCCGGCCTGGCCGGTCTGTCGCTGGACCCGACCCGGGTGGCCGTTGTGGTGGGCACCGGGGTCGGGGGGCTCTCCACCCTCCTGGCCAACCACCACGCGCTGCGGGACAAGGGGTATCGCCACGTGTCGCCCCGGCTGGTGCAGATGGACATGCCGAATGCGCCGGCCGCCGTGCTGTCGATCGAGTTTCATGCGGCGGCCGGTGCGATCGCCCCGACATCGGCGTGCGCGAGCGGTTCCGAAGCCCTCGTCCACGCCCTGGATCTGCTCCGGCTGGATCGCGCCGACATCGTCGTGGCCGGCGGCGCCGAGGCCTGCATCACCGATATCACCATGGCCGCCTTCGCCCAGGCCAGGGCCATGAGCACCCGCAACGACGATCCCGAGCATGCGTCGCGCCCATTCGACGTGGCCCGCGACGGGTTCGTGCTCGGCGAGGGAGCCGGACTGCTGGTTCTCGAACGCGCTGCCGACGCCTCGGCGCGGGGCAAGCGCGCCTACGCCCGGCTGGCCGGTGCCGCCCTGACCTCGGACGCGCACGACATGGTGGCCCCACATCCCGAGGGCGGGGGACAGGTGCGGGCCATGGCGGCCGCGCTGCGTGACGCCGGGCTCTCGGCCACGGACATCGAGCATGTGAACGCGCATGCCACGTCCACACCGGTCGGGGACCGGATCGAAGCCCGCGCCATCCGATCGGCGCTGGGGGAACATCCGGTGGTGTCGGCGACCAAGTCCATGACCGGCCACCTGGTCGGCGCGGCCGGTGCCGTCGAGGCCGTGGCCACGGTGCTGGCGGTCGCCGACCAGGTCGCGCCGCCCACGCCGACCCTCACGGATCCGGACCCGGATCTGGGCATCGATGTCACCCGGCTGGACGCGGTGAAGATGCCCATCGGGGCTGCGATGTCGAATTCCTTCGGCTTCGGCGGACACAACGCCTCGGTCGTGTTCACCCGCCTGTAGATGGACTTCTCGGCTCTGGCCCGGCTGTATCCGGACGCTCTCGTCCGGGCCGGGCGCACCTACCCGGTGGTGGTGCGGCCGTTCCGAGCGGCGCCGGCGGGTTTTGTCGACCTCTGCGACGACCGGGTGGAACTCGACGTCCAGCTGCGCCGGGGCGGCGACACCCATCTGGCCGGCATGCTGGCCGAGCGGACGCTCTTCGACGGCGCTGTGCTGTGCTGGCGGGACGGTGAGCAGCGGTTCTTGGCCTCCCGGGGCGGTTACTTCGACGTCACCGCCACTTGTGATGCGCTCCGCGCCGAGTTCCTGACTCTGGCGCCCACCCGCACGGTGCGGCTGGCCGACCTGCCGCTGCGAGCCCGGGCCCACGCGGTGGCCGGTGATCCGCTGGCCAGCGGGCGGGGACGGGCTGCCGGGATCGGGGTGTCGGTGCTCTGCACCGTTCCCGGCCGCGGCGGTCGAGCGGTTCTGATCGGGCAGCGGCACGCCCGAGTGGTGGACAGCGGCCTGTGGCACGTGGCACCGGCCGGCAACATGGAATCCGACCCCGGCACGAACGGCGAACACCTGGCCCACACGGTGGCCGCCGAACTGGCCGAAGAACTCGGCGTGCCGTTGTCGACGGCGGAGGTGCTGCGCCGCGGCAGCGTTCTGGGGATGTGCCACGACCTGCTCCGGCTGCGCCCCGACGTGGTGGTCCGGTTGGACCTGACCGAGGGCGAGTCGGTCGATCATCTCGGCGCCGGCCAGGAGTACGACCGCATCCGGGAGGTGCCGCTGACCGACCTGTCCGACGTCTGGACGGGATTGCCTCCCGATCAGCTCACCGCACCAGGCGCCGGGGCGCTGGCGCTGCTGGAGCTGTCGCTGTCCGGCGGTGACCCCGTCAGACCAGCGCCCGGCTTCTGAGTTGCTCGTTCTCCCACAGCACGGCGCCCAGCAGCAGCAGTGTGAGGACGTGAATCGCTGTACACCACAGGCAGATGGCGTCCACCTTGAACAACTCGACGTACACCAGATACAGCACCGACACGATGCCGACCACGCAACCGATCACCCGGAGCGCGGCCGTGCGGGTGTTGAACTCCACCGGCAGGCACAACGCGGTCATGACGACGAAATAGATCAGCCCGGCCAGCGCCACCGGAATGCCGCCCGTTCCGGGCGGAAACACCGCCCACTTGCTGGTGGTCACCTTCAGGCAGTTCACCGTGCCGTTGTCGGAACAGGCCAGCGTGGTGGAGCCGGTGAAGTGCTCATAGGTCAGGTACACCGAAATGGCCAGGCCGACCAGACACAGGCCGAAGGCAGTCCAGGCGGCTGACGAGCGGTTGATCGGCATTGGTTCAGGACTTCAGCAGGGCGGCGGCCGCCGCCTTGACGCCCGAGGAATTGCACACCGCGGCCGGTTGGTTCTTGGTGACCGTACAGATTGCGGCGCTGATCGCGTTGGACGAACCGAGCACCTTCTTGGTCAGGGTGCTGGTCGGGTCCTTGAGTTTGTCGGCGATCTGCTGCTGTGTCATCCCGTCCAGGAAGTCGGGCACGTAGGGCGTGGAGCCCGCGTACTGCCCGCCCACGTCCAGCATCGGGAACGACTGATTGGTGATCGATTTGAAGAGGGCGGATTCCGCGCTGGTCAGCGAGTCCAGGGTGGTGTATCCGTTCCCACTGGGGATGTTGGTGTAGAGCTCCTTGGCCACCACGCTCAGGTACTGGCTGGTGAAGGTGGCGCCGTGGAACGACAGGGTGGGGGTGCTCGGGTAGACGTCGGTGGACGAGGAGTGGGTGACGCCGAGGCCGGAGAGGGTGCCGAAGCGGTCCAGTGAGGTCACCAGCGCCCAGCGCATGCCGGCGCAGTAGGGGCAGTATTCGGCGCCGACGTAGAGAAGTTCGGGCTTCCCGCCGTCGGTGAGTTCCGGCCCGCTGATCTTCTGCAGGCCCGTCACCCCTTCGCCGGCGCCGACCGCGTCGAAAGTGCTGGCCGGAATGGTGGCCAGGGCCTGGGTGAGGCTGGCCGGAGCCGGCGTCGAGGGGCCGCTGGTGTTCTGGCCGCTGGATGAGTTGTGGCTGGTCAGCTTGACGATCAGGAACACGCCGACCACCACGATCACCACTGCGACCGGTGCGACCACGCGGATCAGGATCCGCTGGCGGCGTTCCTTGGCCAACTGCGCCTCACGCACCGCCCGCGCGCGGGCCTGGGCCTCGGCGAGCGCCTGCCGCCGCGCCTTGGACCGGTTGGGCTTGTTCTTCGGATCCGCTTGTTCGGTCATTCCGTCCTCGTCACGACGCTAGGCAAACCCGACCAGTCTGCCCAGTTCGGAAGTGAACCAGATGTGACCGACCTGGGTCCGCACCGGACATCCGTCCCCATGGCCAGCTCGCCGCACCGGCCCCGTCCGCAACGGCCTCCGTCGACCGAACGGCGGCACAGTCGCGGCGCTCAGTGCGTGAGCACGACGATCCCAACCCCGATCGCCGCGAGCAGCACGACAGCGGCCACGATCCGGGCGCCGAGCCGGCCGGTGCCCCGGGTGTGCAAGAAGCGGACGATCTTGGCGAGCTTGGCCAGTTTGGCGGCTTCCAGCACGGTGAAGGCGGGCAGCAGCTCCAGGGCCAGCCAACGATGCGCGACGACGATCACCCACGGGGCGGTGACCACCAAAAGGCTGAGGTCGAACCAGTGGGAGCGGGCCCAGGCCCAGCGCGACTCGGAAACGGCGAGCATGACGACCGCGTCGACGACGAACACCAACCAGGCCAGCACGGCCAAGGCCAGGCTGAGGACATACAGCGGGCCCCCGGACCCGATGGTCTGCAGGCCGACGGCGACCACTGCCGCGGCGGCGGCCACCAGGATCCACCGGTCGAAACGGTCCTGCCAGACGGCCGCTCGATCCGGTGGTGTCACATCCGGATTCTGCCGGACCAGCCGGTCTCAGCCTGCGGTCACCGAGCAGTCGTCGTAGGTGATGCTCGCCGCCGCGGCGGCCTGATTGGTGCTGTAGAGCTGCGGAATCATCCGTTCGTTGGCGCTGAGGGCGGTGGCGGTGACCGAAATCTTGGTCCAGCTCCCGGTGGCCACCTTGGTGATGGTGGTGGTCGGAGTCAGGGCCCGGTAGGACGAGTAATTGCTGGTGTACTCCAGGAACCGGGCCACCACCGTCAGATTTGCGGCGGCCGGCTGCAGGTAGCAGGACACGGTGTAGGGCCGTCCGGCCACAGATTTGCTGATCACACCGGTGTGCATGATCCCGATGAAGCCACTGGATCCGGCCGCTGCGGTGTCCTTGAGGGCGTGGGCGCCGCCGTGCACGGGGCTGGTCGTGGTGGCGATGGTGCCGCCGCTGAACACCGACCAGCCGCCGGTGCCCGACTCGAAGCCCGGATCGGTGAGCAGTTCGGCGGCCGGCGCGGCGGGGGTCACCGCAGCCGACCCGGCAGATGCCGCGCCCAGGCCGACCGCGTTCCGGGCGGCGACGGTGAAGGTGTAGGCGGTGCCGTTGGTCAGGCCGGTCACCGTGATCGGGCCGCCCGAGCCGGTGGTCACCGCGTTCCCGGGCGAAGTGATGACGGTGTAGCCGGTGACCGGTGAGCCGCCGGTGTTGACCGGGGCCGTGAACGACACGGTGGCGGCGGCGTTCCCGGCGACAGCCGTCACCGCGGTCGGCGGATCCGGGACAGTGGCCGGAACGGCGCTGACGATCGCGCTGGCGGCGCCGGTGCCGGCCGAGTTGACGGCACTGACTTGGAAGTCGTAGCTGCTGCCGTTGGTCAGCCCGAGCACCGTGGCCATACCTGCAGTGGAGACGCCATCCGGATACACCGTGAACGAGCCCGTGCCGTGTGGTCGGTAACCGACGACGTAATCGCTGATGGCGGCGCCGCCCGTGCTGGTCGGCGCGGTCCAGGTCAGGCTGATCTGGCCGTTGCCCGGGGCCGCCGTCAAGCCCGTGGGCGTACCCGGCACCGTCACGGCCGGGACCGGGGTGACGGGTGCCGAGGCGTCGGAGGCGGGTCCGGTGCCGGCGGTGTTGGTGGCGGTCACGGTGAAGGTGTAGGCGGTGCCGTTGGTCAGTCCGGTGACCGTGAGCGGGCCGGTGGTCCCGGTGGCGGTCAGGCCGTCGGGGCTGCTGGTCACGGTGTACCCGGTGATCGGGGCGCCGCCGTCGGTCGCGGGCGGGTCGAAGCTGATCGCGGCCTGGCCGTCGCCGGCGGTGGCCACCACGTTCTGCGCCGCGCCCGGCCGTGTCGGCGCCGGCGCCGCGACGGGGGTGACGGGTGTCGAGGCGTCGGAGGCGGGTCCGGTGCCGGCGGTGTTGGTGGCGGTCACGGTGAAGGTGTAGGCGGTGCCGTTGGTCAGACCGGTAACGGTGAGCGGGCTGGCGGTTCCGGTGGCGGTCAGGCCGTCGGGGCTGCTGGTGACGGTGTAGCCGGTGATCGGGCTGCCGCCGTCGGTCGCGGGCGCGTCGAAGCTGATCGCGGCTTGGCCGTCGCCGGCGGTGGCCACCACGTTCTGCGGCGCGCCCGGCGCGGTGGCAGTGGACACCGGGGTCACCGCCGGGCTCGGCGTGGAGGAGGTGCCCGTCCCGGCGGAATTCGTGGCCTGCACGGTGAAGGTGTACGAGGTGCCGTTGGTCAGTCCCGGCATGGTGATGGGACTGCTGGCGCCGGAAGCGGTCAGGCCGCCGGGGTTGCTGGTCACCGTGTAGCCGGTCACCGCGGCTCCGCCTGTGCTGCCGGGTGCGGTGAAGCTGACGACGGCGCTGCCGTCGCCGGCCGCCGCGGTCACGTTGGTGGGCGCCCCCGGGACGGCGACGGTCGGCGGCAGCCCGGCGATGAATGAACAGTCGTCGATGGTCAGGTAGCCGTTGGTGGTGCTGGCATTCGGGGCGTACATCTGCGGGATGACCCGGTCGCCGGTGGTGAGGGCGGCGCCGGAGACCTGCAGTTGGGTCCAGGTTCCGGTCGGCACGGTCAACAGCCGGGCCTGCTGCAGGACGGCGACCGTGGCGTACCCGGACGTCGTTTCCAGCAGCCGGAGGAGCCCACCGACGTTGGCCTTGGTCGGTTGGATCCAGCAGGACACGGTGTACGTCTGGCCGGCCGTGGTCTTGGTGACCACGCCGGAGTGCTGGGCGCCGGTGATTCCGGCGGTCGTGCCGGTAGGGACGGCGGTCAGCGCGCCGGTGCCGGTGTGGACCGGGGTGGTGACCCTGTTCACGGATCCGGTGCCGAAGAGCAACCACCCGCTGGTCCCCGCTTCGAAGCCCGGGTCGGCGAGCAGGTTGGTGCCGCCCGCGTTGCTGGGCTTGACGGCATTGCTGACCGCCGAGGCCGGTCCGGTGCCGAGCCGGTTGGTGGCCGCCACCGTGAACGTGTAGCTGGTTCCATTGGACAGGCCGTTGAGAACCACCGGCGAGCGCGGTCCCGTGGCAGTGATGCCGCCGGGGTTGGCAGTCACGGTGTACGAGCTGATGGACCCACCGCCACTGGAAGCCGGCGCGGTGAAGCTGATGGCGGCGATGCCGTTGCCGGCGGCCGCGGCCACGCCGGTCGGGGCCGAGGGCACGCTGGGCGGATTCGGCGGCGATCCACCGGAGATCCAGCTGTCCTGGGCCAGTTTGAACTGGCGGTAGAAGTCGGCGATGTTCATGTCGCCGGCGTGGCCCAGGTAGCTGAAGCCGTTCGCCGGCGTCAGGCCCAGCACTTGCTGGGTGGATTTGAGCAGGCTGTAGTGGGTGGTGAAGTCGTTGTCGCTCTGCCAGGGCACGTATCGGCCCGCCACGTAGCTGACGATCTGACAGGAGGGCTTGGTGTCTCCCTGCGCCGGGTCGGTGCAGTCTTCGCCGGTCCTGGCGTCGGTGTACGGCGGCAGCCCGGTGGTCGTGCCTTCGTCGAATGTCACCAGCACGATGAGCCGGCCCGATTGGTAATCCGGTCCCGACTGGATGAGGTTCACGACGTTGGACAGCGCCGTGTCCAGGTTCTTGATGTTGGTGCTGGCGGGGCTGTAGGTGGCCGGGTCGTGGCCGTCGTCGGTGTCGTTGGGCGTGTACAGACTGTAAGCGGGCAGGTGGCCGGCTTTGACGTCCGTGTAGAACTGGCCCTGCTGCGATTGCCAATTACCCGCCGGGATGGAATCTGCTGAACAATTGAGCCCTGTGAAATATTGCGCCGCATTGTGCCGGACGGCGAAAAGGCCGTCGGGACTGTTGGTCGTTTGGCAATTCCGCGTCTGGCTCTGCCCGTAGATTCGCCAGCCGGCCGGCCCGTACGCGGATTCGACCTGGGAGAAAATGCTTGGTGCGGTGAGCTGGGACGCGGCGCCGTAGGCGCACCCGTTCGCGGGGCTGTTGGGCGGCAGATCGCACAGCGTCCAGTTCGGGTTGTTGCCGCCGTCCGCGGAATCCAGGTAATTGGGCTCGGAGGGATGCGTCTCTGCGTGCATGTTCGACAGCACTCCGCATTGCCCGCCCAAGGTGTCGAGCAGGAAGGATGCGTCGGCCTGGTCGTTGGTGTCTATGGCCGAGGACGATTCGTTCTCCTCGAAGATCTGCAGCACCTTGGTGGGCCCGTTGTAATCGTCGGGACCCGGTTGCTGCCCGGCCGGGGTCGGAGGCGTGGGCGTTTGATTGCAAAACGTCCCGGCCGGCAATGGGCTGGACGGCGGGTCGACGTGCGCCGCCAGCGGGTGCGGATTTTGCGCCTGCGCCGCATTGTCGATATTGATCACGGCGCCCACCATGGCAATCGACAGGGCCACCACCAGCCCGGCGGCCCGGCGGATTCGCGGAGTCGTTTTGATCATCTGAAATTGCCTCACTGACGGGCCCAAAAAACGGACCGAAGCCGTCGCCGCTACGGTGCGGCCACCAGAGCATCCCCCGCTGGGCCGGACTTGACAACTACTTCACGTGACAATTGCCCGTTCGGGTCGGCCGTTCGGGTGGTTTGCGCCCCGGACCGGGAGACGCGACTCGGGCCAAGTGGCGGCGTTCGGGTATTCGGCGCGGTCTTCGCAGCACCGGCGGGCCGCTGGGTGTTCTACGCTGAAGCGGCTCCGGACCCGGTCGGCTGGCGGTCGGCCGGGCGCGCCCTCATAGCTCAGGGGATAGAGCATCGGTTTCCTAAACCGTGTGTCGTAGGTTCGAATCCTACTGGGGGCACTGGTCCGGCTCCTCTGACGTCCACGAACACGACCTTGGTCACGGTTCTCCGTGCCTCCGCACGCGGAAGGTGATGCAGCAGCCGTCGGGCGGGTCCCCGTCATGCCTCGGGATGGACGGTCTTGACGCCTTCCACCGGCGGGCGGCAGGTCCCTCGAACGAGCGTGCCAGCTCGACCCGCGGTGGCGTTCTCGTTCACGTAGCTCGGGAAGCACCGCTCGTTTGAGCAGGTGCAGCGCATCCGCCCACGGTATGGCGTGCAGTCGAGCAGCGTGCCTCTGGTGCATGAAGATGGACGTCGGTGTGTGGGGCCGCAACATGAAACGGAGCAGGGCCTCTGTAGGCCGCGCCGCTGGACCAGGTGCCGGCGGCCCGGGCAGACAGCGGTGGCGGGGGGAGCATCGATCAATCGTGGTCTCTTCTTCGTTGGGTTCGGCCCGCCGGCCACTTATTCGGCGGGCCGGGTGTCGAATTCGTAGTAAGACACGCCGGTCGATTAGGCATAGAAGCACAGTCCCTTTAGCCTTCCTTTAGCCTCGATCTTTCTCCATGTGCGCAGGTGATCTTTTGAGCGCTTGTGGATGATCAAGTCTTGATCATCTTGGGCGTCCTTCCGGGTCGGAGCGGCTTGGTTTGGCCCTGGGTCACTGGGGTGGGTGCCGGTTCCAGGGGCCGGTGGGTGGTGCTGTCGGGGTGGTGGGGGCTGGTTAGCCGGGGTCGAGGCCGGTGAGGATGGCTGCGGCGGTGACGGCGAGGGCGGTGAAGGGCGCGTCTGCGAGGTGCAGGCGGGTGCGTCGGTTGCGGCGGCCGAGTTTCGCGGCGATCGAGAAGAGGCGGTAGCGCAGGGTTTTCGGTTCCCATCGGCGGGCTTCGTGGTGGAGGAGGCCGAGTGGTTGCAGCAAGGCGGTCAGGTCTTGGGCGAGCATGACGATCGCGGTCCAGATCTCGTTCTGGGCGAAGTCGTGCAGCGGAGGGTTCCTCAGGCCAACGTCTTTGGCGGCGCGGATGCGGTCTTCGCTGGGTACCTCCCGCTTGCGGGGGCCGGGCTCGGCGGCGATGGCGCAGTTCGAGGTCGGCCAGTTGTCCACGCGCGGTGTTGGTGACGAACGCGGTGAGCTGGTTGCCGTTCGAGTCGGTGAATCGCAGTTGGGCGCCGGGGTTTGGTCGTTCGACGCGGATGATCAGTCGCATCCCGGCCGGCCAGGTGGTCAGCTCGGCCAGGCCGGTCAGTTCGGCGACCCAGGCGCCGTCGCGGGGTGTGCGGTCGGCGTCGTAGGCCGGGGTCCAGGCCTTCTCGGGGACAGTGTCGACCAAATGCGCCAGCGCCTCGGTCAGGCCGAACCCGATCGAGTACTCCCGCCCGCTGACCGGTCAACCAGCCTAGGAAGGCGTGTGTGCCGCTGGCCCCGTCCGTTCTGACCAGCACCTTCCTTCCTGGCCGGCCGCTCATCCCGGGCAGCTGAGCCAGCGCGGCCTTGGTGACGGCGATGTGGTCGGCGGTAGCGTTCGCGCCGGCGTTGCCGGGTCGCAGAATCATGGCCAGGGCTTCGCCGGTGCCGTTCGGGCCGTGGTCGATCCACGCTCCGATCGGATGGAACCCGAACCCTTTCTTGTAGGTTTTGGTCGCCTGCTTCTTGTCCGAATGGGCGCTCACCAGCGTCGCGTCCAGGTCCACCACGATCGGATCGTCACCATCGGCGTGGTGGTTCGGGGCCTGCTGGCCGGCCAATCCTCAGACCCGGGCGCGGGCGGCGGCGCGGGCGGAAGCGATAGTGGTCAACGCTTTCGGCGCCTCCGCGGCCAACCGGTCGACCAGCCGGGACACGGTCGGGTCCGAGGCCGCCGACCCGAACACCGCCGGCTGCATCGGGAGCTGGGCGATATCGGCCAGACAATCACCGCCCAACGCGAGGGTGACGGCCAGATCCAGCACGATCTTGCCCGGATCGTGCACCGCGAACCGGGGCCGCCACCGCTCCAACGCCTTCGACAGGGCCCGATCCAAGCCGGCCGACCGGGCCGTGCGGGCCAGCAACACCCCACCCGCCTGCGACACCACCCGCTGCCCGCTGGCAGTGATGATCGGCAACCGCCACCGCGTAGACTTCCGCATCGAAAAGGTGCTCCTGATACTGCCCGCAGATGGATCCGTCGCAAGAACCGTCTTGGCAGGTCAGGGCACCTTTTCCCATGATCAACACACGTCAAAACAATTCTCACCAATTGAGGCGTGAAAGGGCGAGGTTAGCGGGGCCACATGCGCGAAAGGGCCGTCCACATCAACTCTCGTGACATCCCCCCGCAACTGGGCGCGCAGACATCGGTTGCTTGCCACACGCACATCGGGCCCGATCATCAGTGTCGACCCAGGTTAGTGCAGTCGCCCATCAGCCCAAGATGCATTCGACGAATGGGTTTCGTCCACTTTCCAACAGGGCCAGATGGTGGAATCGATACCATTAGCTTGCGATTCCATGCGGCTTGGTGCGAAGCTATCCGGACTGAGCGGCAACTAGACAAGCTTAGGCTGGGGGGTCGCACGTGAGCGGTCTGGGAGCGAACTTGCACCGGTCTGGTGATCGGATGGTGCAGGCTCCCCGAAGTGCTGGTCAGAAGACGGTCGCGAGCCGTAGCCCGGCGTTTGAGTGGAATACTTCACGTTCCCTTGCAGAGGTGCGCGAGTGGGCCCTGACGTCGTTGGTCCCAGCTTTGGTTCAGTGGGGTTACCGGATTTCGAGCCACTCGGCGGACACGATCGTGATCGTTCGGAAGCGCTCTTTCTGGCCGTTGGCCTTCATTAGTCTCTTCGCATATTTATTCAGTCCCTCTCGCAAGGAAATTGTCGTCATTTCCTTCGCGGCTATCGACTCCCAACTGAGTCGAATGCAGGTTCAAGGTGACCTACCATACAAGTTCCTTAAGGTCCTTCAAGGGCTTCCGCAGCATGCGGCGGCTCATACTTACCCTACTAATGCAGGTTTGTCTCTTTAAACAGTAGGCATAGACTGGCTGCGGGGATATGTATACTCCGGCTCCGCGTCAGGTGGTGGGTGTATCACGCAGCACCTTACACAGGCTATTAGTCAATGGTTCTTCATCCGTGATACCGCCGGTGTCCGGGATGTTCCCGTATCTAAGGAGGACTTATGAAAATGAAGCCGTACAGCTATCGCGTCGCTGCTACCGCTGGGCTAGCCGCTCTGCTACTCGCCATCGGTGTACGGCCGGCAATGGCTGGGTCGGGGGCGGATACCGTTCACGCTCGTGCAACTCTGCTATCAAGATTCAGTGCGGAGCAGAAAGAGGATTTTGCTCGGCTGACAGCGGTCGACCAAAAGGAGATGGTCGCGATTTTCGCGGATCCAAACGTTCAATTGGGTGTGGTGTCTGGAGCACAACTGACGGCCGAATATCCCGGAGCGGACTCCTTTGATTCCTCTGGCACGACGCGAGTCAATCGCACGGGAACAAGCCTTCAGGCGAATGGGACACTGACGCCCGCTGCCACTTATTCCGTACATTCCTGGTTTCATCACACGGTCAGCTTTCTCTTTTTGTCTAACACGGCAAGTTTGGATTACTACTATTACACGAATGGAAGAGTTGTAACCAGCGACCAGCGATGCACGTGGAGTGACACAGGAATCAGCACCAGCGACATCGACAACGTGTCCGTGGACCATCATGTGACAAGTGGGTACGGGGTCTGTGAGGCTCTCGTCCAGATTTCAGCAAGTTTCTGGCTAAGTGGGCCCGCCAGCGGACATGGGACAGTGGATCAAGAGATGGAAGTAGACGGACATTCCTCTGCGCCAATTTGGACTTACTTTCACCAAGTCGCTCCCTGATACATCCCGGCGGCCAAGCGTCTGTGAACGCGTAGCACGAGCGGGTCCTAAGAACGCGCGTTGACCCACCACATTGTGAAATGCTCCTCTGTTGGAACCGGTGATGGTGCCCAGCGATAAATGATGAATGCGTGTTTCGAAATTTCGAGCGCCTTCACCGCCTGGCGAGGCTGAAGGGCTCTTACCGGCACATCCGGGGGAACCGCAAAAATGGCTGACTGACTCGAAGCCAAGAAGGGGGTCTCACACGATGGCGTGAGACGACGCTGATGCAGATTCTTCAGCTTCGAAGCCGTGACGACCTGGGCGTGAATCTCACTCTGGTTCGACGTCGAGCATCGGTGCGATGTTTCTTGGAGCGGGCCCCGGTTCGGCGGGTCTGCCCGCACCATCCCGTTCGCCGTCCTAGCCTGAGCCATTCGGAGTCGACACCGGCGCCGAAGGGAAGGGATGCGTCATGGTGCGGAGATGGACGAGGATCTACTTCCAGGTGGCGATGCTGTCCATGATCGTCAGCGCGATCGTGTCCACCGCCCTGTCGCTGTGGCGCGACACCTCGGCGGGCGCGGTGGCGGACACCGTCGTGCTCTTCGCGACCATCGGCCGCTTTGCCTTCCTGTTCTTCGCTGTGATCTCCGCGCTGACCGGCATCGTGCTGCTGGGCTTCCGGGTCTCCGAGCACCTGCATCCGGGCCGGGTCGTCGCTCACTGAAGGTCTGTTCCGTCACTCGCGGGCCGGGCCGCTCGGTCGCTCGCTGATCGAGTCCGCCCGGAGCGGACCGAACCCGCACGTCGCTAACCGAAGCGCCCGTCGCAGACTGACCGAGCCCCGCCGCCGAGGACCGGTCCACGGGGTAGCAGCCAGGCGGCGTGAAACGCTCTGCCCATGCCGCAAGTCGTCGCCCAGGCGCTTCTCTTCGATCTCGACGGAACTCTGGTCGACTCGTCCGCCAGCGTCCGCCGCAATTGGGCCAGGCTGGCCGCCCGGCTGGGTCGCACGTTCGACGAGGTAGAGCCGTTCATCCACGGCATTCCCACCCGCCAGGCGGTGCGGATGATGGATCCGACGGTGCCCGACGACGTGGTCGAGGAACTGAACGAGTTCATGATCGAGGCCGAGTCCACCGACACCGGGGACGTGGTGGCGATGCCCGGGGCCGCCCGGGCCCTCGACGAGTTACCGACCCGGCGCTGGGCGGTGGTGACCAGTGGATCCCGGCGGTTGGCCACGGCTCGGCTGCGGGCGGCGGGGCTGCCCATGCCGCGGTTCCTGGTGACCGCCGACGACGTGACCGTCGGCAAGCCCGACCCGGCGCCGTTTCTGCTCGGAGCCGAGACGGTCGGTCAACCACCCGCCCGATGCCTGGCCTTCGAGGACGCCCCAGCCGGCATCCGCTCGGCCGAAGCGGCCGGTGTGCCGGTGATCGGCATCTTGTCCACGCACTCGTCGCTGCCCGGCCGCACCACGGTGAAAAGCCTTTCCCGCATCGAGTTCTCCGCCGATCGGTTGGGCGTCGTGGTCAGCTGGTGAATGCTGGCACCATGCGGATCGAACTCGCGCACGGTGACATCACCACCTGGGAGGTGGACGCGATCGTCAACGCCGCCAATTCCCAACTCAAGGGTGGTGGTGGAGTCGACGGGGCCATTCACCGGGCGGGTGGGCCGGAGATCGGCGCCGCCTGCCGAGCGCTGCGGCAGACCGAGCAGTATCGGGACGGGCTTCCGGCCGGGCAGGCGGTCGCCACCACCGCGGGCCGGCTGGCGGCTCGCTGGGTCATCCACACCGTCGGTCCCACCTGGGCCAAGACGATCGACAAGTCCGCCACCTTGCGCGACTGCTACACCAACAGCCTGGTCGTGGCCGACGAATTGGGGGCTGCGACCGTCGCCTTTCCGCTCATCTCCGCGGGGGTCTACCGGTGGCCCAAGGACGACGCCATCGCCCAGGCGGTCACCGCGCTGCGGCAGTCGGCCAGCCAGGTGTCCGTCGCCACGCTCGTGCTGTTCGACGAGGCCACCTACCGGCTGGCCCGCCAAGTCGCCGGCCCGGAATCCGCCGAATGAGGCGTACCCGAGCCGTTGGCTAGGCTCAGCGCACACCCGCGGATCCAACAGCGTGGGTTTCGATGAAGTCGGGAGATCAGCTGTGCCGTCTGCGTCCACCAGTCATTCGGGTCGTGCCTTGATCGTGTCGATCACCGACCAGCTCGTCCACGGTCAGGACGACCGCGGGGCTGGGGCGCTGGTCACCGAGTTGCTGTCCGAGGCCGGCTTCGTGGTCGACGGCACGGTCACGGTGCCATCCGATGCCGTCGACATCCGCAATGCTTTGAACACGGCGGTCATCGGTGGAGTCGACCTCGTCGTCACCATCGGCGGCACCGGCATTTCGCCGCGCGATGTCACACCGGACGTCACCTCTGAGGTCCTCGACCGGGAGCTGCCGGGCATCGCCCAGGCGCTGCGCTGGTCAGGAATGCTGGCCGGGGTGGTGGATGCCGTGGTCTCCCGCGGCATGGTGGGTATCTCCGGGTCGACCCTGGTCGCCAACGTGGCCGGGTCCCGCGCCGCCATCCGCGACGGGCTGGCCACCTTGATGCCGCTGGCCATTCACGTCATCGAGGAACTGTCCGACCCGGAGATCTGATGCCGGCAGCCCGGGGCGACCAACACGACTAACGCTGGGCGGCACGCGATTTGGCCGACGCCTGCTGAGCCATCTCCGTGGTCTGCGCGTCGAGCTTGCCGGTGACATCCGACGGCGCCGTCTGGGAGTCTCCGTCGCCGGCCGGCGCGCCGGTCGCAGGCTTGTCGGCCCCGAACACCCGGCCCCTCACGCCCCCGGCCACTCCCGCGACCCGGTCGACGACCGGCGAGGCGACCTCACTCACCTTGTTCAGAACCGGGCCGGCCACTTCGGCCACCTTGTTCAGAACCGGCGCGGCGACGTCGTTGACCCTGGTGAGCACGGGTGCGGCGGCTTCGCCCACCTTGTGTGCCATCGGAGCGGCGAGGTCGCCCGCCCGGTCCAGCACGGGGCTGGCCACCTCTTTGGCCCTTCCGAACGCGGCTTCGGCCACCTCGGCGACCTTGCCGCCCACCGCTTCGGCTGCGCCCTTGATCCGCTCGCCGAGCTCTTCGGCCGACCCGCGGGCGGCCTGTCCGGCGCGGCCGGCCGCCTCGCTCGCCCTGTCCACGATGCCCATGTCACACGCGCCTTTTCGCTGGTCCGGCTCGGCGACGGCGTCACCGAGGTGGCAGTGTGCCTGCCATGAACGTACCGGGCTCCGGCCATCCGCAAAGCGACGGCGCTACCCCGGAGCCGGCCGAACCGGCCGCCGCCGAATCCGCCTCTGCACCGGCCTCCGCACCAACCCGCCGCCCCAGCCCCGAGGAGCTGGACCGCGTGTTCGGCACGGTCTTACCCGACGTCACGTCCGACGAACGGGGACTGGCCGACTCCAGGGGCGATGACTGGTACCTGGGCAACCGGCCGCCGCATCACGGCTGAGCGGCCGCCAGCCGGCCCGGCGATCCGGGGCGCGAAAGCGAGCGCAGGTCAGGCGTTGGGAGCGGCCGCATCGACCGAGTTGGGCAGGGGCGGCTCCTGCTGTGAGGACAGCAGATCGCGGATCTCGATGAGCAGTTGCAGTTCGGTGGGGGCGGCCTCGATGGTCTCTTCCTTGCCCTTCTTGAATCGCGCGTTCAGCCGATTCATCGGGATCACGAAGATGAAGTAGACGACGGCCGCGGTGATCAGGAAGGTGATGGCCGCGGTGATCACCTTGCCGAAATCCAAGATCGTGTTCGTCACCGCAGTGCCGTCGGCGTTGTGCCGCAGGGCCACGGCCAGGCCGCCCGTCTTCGGCGATCCGATGGCGGCGATGACCGGATTGATGATGTTCGCGGTGAAGGCGGCCACGATCGCGGTGAAGGCCGTGCCGATGACGACCGCGATGGCCAATTCGACGATGTTGCCTCGAAGAATGAAGTCCCTGAAACCCTTGAGCATGGTCGGTGTCTCCTGTCGCCGGCACTTCGCCTGATCGTCTGACCGTCGCATTCTTGCAGTGCCGTCGCCGTTTGCCGAAGCGCCGGACGCGAGTCTCGCACCGCTGATTTCAGACAAACCGCACGGCAATCTTGCCGGTCAGGGTGTCCGCCGCGACAGAATCGGCGTCCCGTTGGGCAACCGCCAGCAGAATGAGGCGGCTGCCGCCGGCCTTGTCCGCCGCGGCAATGACGGAAAGGACCACGGCGTCGGCCGTCACCGTGCGGGCGGTCCCGGCGTCGTCGACCGCGATCACGGCGAGGTGCATACCCGGGGACAGCAATCCGGCAGTCGAAGCGTCCGCCAACGTGATCGGGACCGCCGACCGGCCGGGACCAGGTGAGGGCCCGGAGCTGGGCACCAGCCGAGCGTCGGTGAGGATTTCGCCGCGCCGCACGGGGCCGGCCAGAATGCGTCCGCCCGCTTGGCCGGGCAGCGCCAGGGCTCCATCGGGAAGAGTTTGCAGTCGCAGCGGGCGGACGTCAGCCGCGGAGAGTCGATCCCCGGCCGCCAGATCCCGCACCACCTGCACCGCGGCCGAACCAGGTCCGGGATTCCGCTCCTGGGCGATGGCCACGGCTCCCGCGCAGACCAGCAAGCCGAGCGCGAGCAAACGTCGCAACACCCGGATTCGCCGTCCACCCGGTCGCCGGCTGAGAATGGTGACCAGCCGATCGGGCCAGCGGGGGTCGAGGCCGTTACCGGACACGGCCGGCCGGCCGGTGCGCGCAGGGATTCATGGCGGCGACATTAGGATTCGCGGCGGTGCATCGCCTCAGTCGTTCGGCGCCGGGTGGACAGATTTCGGAATGTGAACAACGCGCCCGACGGCGCGCCGGTCAGCCTGCTGAGGCCGCCGACTTGGTACTGCTGGTCGCTCCCGACCGACTGGTGGCCGCGGAGCCGGAACTACTCGACGATGCGGAGCCGGCGCTGGCCGCGGCGGTACTACCCGACGACGAGGACGCATCCGAAGACTTCGAACCGCCCGCCTCCGACGACGCCGCGGCACTCACCTTCTCGGACTTCTCGGCCTTGCCGTCCACCGCGGCAGGCTTCCCGTTCGCGCCGTTGCGGGCGTCGGTGCGATAGAAGCCGGTGCCCTTGAACACCACGCCGACGGACCCGTAGACCTTGCGCAGCTTGCCGCCGCAGTTCGGGCACTCGGTCAACGACGGGTCGGTGAACGCCTGGACCTGCTCGAACCGGTGACCGCAATCGGTGCAGGCGTATTGATAGGTCGGCACGTTGTCCTCCGCGATGCTCCGGCGGGCCCGCCGGATCTGCTGTTATCAGGCTCAATTTGGCACTCCCGGTGTGAGAGTGCCAAGTCGATGATGCTCCGATCCTGGTGGGCGCCGCAAACCGCCGGGCGTGGGGGGGCTCAGGTCGGCGGAATCAGCGGCACCACGCCTTGGCCGGGGGCGACGAACGCCGTCACGGGTACGTCGTGCGGGTCGGCCGGGAGTTGATCGACGAACTCGCCGTCGAAGAGAACGGCGATGCGGCGGCTCGGGCCGTCAAGCAAGGCGAGGGAGCGGTCGTAATGGCCGCCGCCGCGGCCGAGTCGGACTCCACGCCGGTCCACCGCGAACGCCGGGACCAGCACGATGTCGGCCGTGGCGATCGCCTCCGGTCCGAGTCCCGGCCCCGTCGGTTCGGCGATGCCGAACGCGCCGTGGATCAGCGGACTCGGGAATCGGCACCAGTCGAGCGGTGCATCCGCTCTGACCCGGGGAATCAGCACCTCCACGCCGCTCACCGCCAGGTCGTCGAGCAGCCCAGGGTCCAACGGTTCCGACGGCAGCGGCAGGAAGGCGCACAGCCGACCGACCTTCCGGCCCAGTTCGAGCAGGTGCCCACGGTTGGCGACCTGGGCGGCGAGACGGTCGGCGTCGGAGCGAGTGCGGCGGCGTGCGATCGCCCAGCGTCGCCACTGGTCCTTGTCGGCAGCATCCGGCCGGACGGAAGGCGCGCTCACGGCCTCACAGCAGACCGGGGCGGGTGGCCGGTGTCAAGACACGACCCGTCGCCGCCCGGGCGCCCCCGGAAAGACCAGTAGCGTTACGCCCGATGACCTGGGCCTCGGGCCAACCGCGACACGTGCGAAAAGGGGGTGCCGACAGTGCGTTCGGTGACCGAACAACTGGACCTGGTGCTCTCGTCCGCGCTGATGCCGCCGCCGGTGCGGGTGGCCATCGCGGAGTCGCAGGGTCTGCTGTGCGCCGAAGAGGTGGTGGCCTCCGCCCCCCTCCCGGCGTTCGACCAGGCCGCCGTGGACGGCTACGCGGTCCGGTCCGTCGACATCCGTGACGCCTCGCTGGCGGCGCCGGTCACCCTGCCCGTGGTGGGCGAGATCGCCGCCGGAGCCCGAACCGCGCACCGTCTCCAGCCCCGCCAGGCCGTGTACGTGGCCACCGGGGCCCCGCTGCCGACGATCGCCGACACGGTGGTGCCCCGCGGGGATGTGGAGGGGACCCCGGCTCGGGTGACGGTCATCGAATCGCTGCCCTCCGGGCAGTTCGTGCGGCGCACCGGCGAGGACGTGCAACCGGGTGACGTGGCGGTGCGGTCCGGGGCGTTCATCGGGTCGGCTCAGGTCGGTTTGCTCGCCGCGGTCGGACGGGACAAGGTGTTGGTGCACCCGAAGCCCCGGCTGTCGGTCATTTCGATCGGTGACGAGCTGGTGGACGTCTCACGGTCGCCCGGCCCCGGCCAGGTGTATGACGTCAATTCTTTCGCGCTGGCCGCGGCGGCTCGCGATGCGGGCGCCGAGGTGACCCGGGTCGGGATCGCCCCGCGTGATTCGCGTCGGTTGACCGAGATGGTCGAGGGACGGTTGCTGGCCTCGGAAATGCTGGTCATCGCCGGGGCCGCCGGCGGGCACACGGCCGATCTGGTGGCCGAAAACCTCGCTGAGCTCGGAACTCTGGAGGTGACCCGAGTGGCCATGCAGCCCGGGTCGACGCAGGGATTCGGACGGCTGGGTCCGACGCACACGCCGACCTTCCTGCTGCCCGCCAATCCGGTCTCGGCACTGGTCGTGTTCGAGGTGATGGTCCGTCCGGTGCTGCGGCTCATGCTGGGCCGCCGGAATCCGTACCGGCGGACCGTGTCCGCCCGACTGTTGGAGCCGATCGTGTCGCCGGCCGGCCGCCGCCAGTTCCTGCGCGGCCAGTTGATGCGCGATGACTCCGACGAATATGTCGTGCACGTGCTCGGCGGCGCCGGAACGCACCTTCTGGCCTCGCTGGCCGAGGCGAACTGCCTGGTGTTGATCGACGAGCACGAGACCAGCATTCCGGCCGGCACCGACGTGTCCGTCTCGTTCCTGGCGCAACGCTGACCTCGATGTTCCTCGATCCGGTCGACTCGGGGAGCGGCCCGGATCGGCGGTCGGGGTGGCCGGCCGTTCTCGGCCCAGAGCCCACCGCGGCCGGAGCGCTCCTGCTGCGGCCACTGGAACGCGGGGACGGTCCCGCCTGGCGCGCGATCCGGATACGGGACGAGGCCCTGATCGCGCCGTGGGACGCCTCCAGTTCGGCGAGCTGGACGGATCGGCACTCCCGTGGGATGTGGCGAGCCCATCGAGCCGGGCTGGCCATCGCCGCCCGGCGCGGTGAGGCGTTGCCGTTCGCCATCGTGGTCAACGGGCGCCTGGCCGGGCAGCTGACCATCGGAGGGGTTCATCGGGGGGTGCTGCAGTCCGCCTGGGTGGGCTATTGGGTGGACAGCGGCCTAGCGGGGCGCGGGGTGGCCACCACGGCGCTGGCGATGGCCACCGGGCATGCGTTCGCCGGCGCCGGCCTGCACCGGTTGGAGGCGACGGTGGCGCCGGAGAACGTCGCCAGCCGAGCGGTTCTGCGCCACCTGCGTTTTCGGCAGGAAGGCGTGATCGAACGATATCTGCATGTCGGCGGCCGGTGGCGCGATCACGTGCTCTATGCGCTGACCAACGAAGACGTGCCCGGCGGGACCGCGGAGTTGCTGGGCCGGTACCGAGCCGATCGGCCACCGCTTTCCTGACCCCGTCACCCTGATCAGCGTTGGTTACGGCTGGCGTGTCATCCGGGGTCGCTGGTGCTGCTGTGACTAGCGTGATCGCCAAGGTGGGCCGCCGTCCGGCACGCCGATTCGCGCTACACCGCACGCACTCGAGGGGAGGGCCGCATGTCGCTCCCGACGTCCGTCCTGGTGGCGCTGCTGGCCCTGGCTTGGTTGTTCGTTCTGGTGCCGATGTTCGCCCGGCGACGCCAGGCTGTGCCCGATGCATACGAAAGCACCGCTCGGTTCCGGGTGCTCGGTTCCGGCGGCTCGACCCGGCGGCGGCGTCCGCATTTCGGCCGGCGCGCCCGTGGAGAGGACGACATGCAGGATGAGCAGGACTTCGACGAGCCGAGCGGCGAGCTGGATGAGGAGTTGCTCGATTCCGACGAAGAAATAGACGCTGACGACGAAATAGACGCTGAGAGCGACGAATCGGACTACGAGGACGAGTACGAGGACGAGGTTCGGGAAGCCCGCCGGCCGGCCGTCGCCCACGCCTCTTCATCCGGTGTCCGCCGATTCAGGTCGCGGCGGGCCGCCCGAGTCGAGTACGACCAGAGCGACTTCGAGCCGGGCGACGACGCGGCCGACGACCAGTTCGACGGCGACGACGGGTATGCCGACGACGAGGATCTGGACGAGGCAGTCGCCGGATGGGAGTCCCCGGCGGGAGCCACGCCGTACCGCTCGCCGCGTTCGGCGGGACACCCCGGGCATGAGGACGGCCGGACCGCCGAGGCCCGCGTTCCCGCGGGAACGTTGACGCTCGAGCCGGAGTTGGAGGAGGACCCACGCTACCGGCCGATTCCCCGCCGGGCCGGCCGCGGCGGATTCAACCCGGAAGCCGCGGAGCGGCTGCGCGCCCAGCGATATCGGCGGCGTCGGCGAATCGTGCTGGTGCTAATTCTTCTCACCGTGTTGACCGGCGTCGCCGCCCATTACACGTATCCGGAGATCTGGGGCGCCACAGGCGTCTTCGGGCTACTTCTGGTGCTTTACATGCTGTATCTGCGCCGACAGGTCAAGATCGAGACGGATATCCGACGCCGGCGGATGGCGAAGCTGCAACGCGCTCGTCAGACGCGGCCGGAGTATCACTCTGACCGTCGGACCAGCGTCACCCCGTTTGCCGAAGACGCTCCAATCGCCGTGACGCCGCCCCGGCGGCCGCAGTATCACGACTGGCAGGCGGGGCATACGGTCGTGGACCTTGACGACGAGGACCCCAGCTTCGACGATCTGGAGTACTACCGCCCAGTCAGCTACCGAAAGGCTGTTGGCCAGTAGTCGGCTCCGTCCTGGCGCGTTGGGTCGCCGGTCAGAGCAGTCCTCAACGACGACGGACGAGAAGCGGGTGACCGTGACCAGAGCGCCGATCAACCCGTACCAGCAGGCGAGCGCAGCCATCAGGTTCGACTGGGGTGCGGAGGGCGCGGCCGCGATCGGCAAGAGCGCCGCCACGGCGGTGGTGGTCGATGTGCTGTCGTTCACCACCACTTTGACGGTGGCCCTCGATTCTGGCGTCGGGGTCTACCCCTACAAATTCCGGGACGCCACGACGGCGGCCTTCGCGGCCTCCCGGTCGGCGGTGCTTGCGGTGGGCCGCCGCGAAGGCGGGCTGGACGGCATCAGCCTGTCGCCCCGGTCCGTGCGCCGTGCGGTCGCCGATGGCCGGCTCAACGAGGGCCGTGGCCTGGTGCTGCCGTCGCCGAACGGGTCCGCCATCTGCTCGCGAGCTGATGGAGGCCGGCGTGGCCGTCGTCGGCGCGTCCTTCCGGAACGTGTCGGCGGTGGCGAAATATCTGATCGCCAAGTTCCCGCGTGGACCGGTCGCCGTGGTGGCGGCGGGGGAGCGCTGGCCCGGCGACCGGTTGCGCCCGGCGGCCGAGGATCTGTGGGGGGCCGGTGCCGTGATCGGCGCGCTGGTCGAAGCTGGCTTCGGCTCGGCGTCGCCCGAGGCGCTGACGGCCGTCGGCGCGTACCGGGCGGTGTCGAACCGGCTCAATTCGGTGCTGCGGGATTGTGCCTCCGGGCTCGAACTCATCGAGGACGGCTACGGCGACGAGATGGACATCGCGCTGGAGATCGATGCGACGGATGTGGTTCCGGTGCTGGTGGGGGATTGCTTCCGGGCCGGCTGACGCGCCGTTCGCGCCGTTCGCAGCGTTTTGCAGCGCGGCCGATCCCCTGTTACTCTTGTCCAGCGCTGCGGTCCCGACCGGGTCGCGGGGCTGTAGCGCAGTTGGTAGCGCGCTTCGTTCGCATCGAAGAGGTCCGGGGTTCGATTCCCCGCAGCTCCACCAAATCGCTCTCGTGAGAAGAACTCTGGTCCTCATGGAGGTATCGCCGGTTACGGCGGGGCGGCGCGCGATGACGCAGGCCACCCAAGCCTGTCCGTGAGCTTTCTGCAGCGAGATTGGTCCGATCGCCTCCCTGACGCCGATGAGCCGCACCCACGGTGAGAGGGTCAGTGCGGTGAGCGCCGGATCGACGAACCGATCGACCGCCGGAAAGCGCTGCGTTTGCAGGGCGCCAACCGACGACTCCAGCACAGCGACGATCCCGCCGTAACGTCGGCCGGTACACGGAGCCGCGTGCTCGGCGGGATAGATCGGTCTCCCACCGTCGCCTCCCGGTCACCAAGCATCGGGGACAACACGCACCAGCCCATCGTCCGTGGGGGCGGCACGTCCGGCGATACGGCAACACCCCGCCGGACAGCTACATCAACCCAACCGATCAGCAAGACGCCGGCGACGACGCCCAAAGTGTCCGACCAGCCCGGTTCCTACCCATCTCGTTCTCAAGGCTGAACCACCGTGTCAGCACGTGCTGACCGCGGTCAGAGACTTCAACGTGTCGTCGACCGACGCGGCACCAACCACGACATAGTCTTTCGGCCCAATACATCAGGTTTGGAACAACAACCGTCCTTCGCCGACCTTCACGTTCACGCAGTAAAAGCTGCGATTTCCATAATAGGTGTTTTCCACCCTTAACGCGTTATCAGCGTTGTATAACCCGCACGGATAGCCGCCGTTGTCCGCCGTCGCTGCCGGTCTCGCCGCCGCCTGCGAAACAGACGCCGTCGCACAGCAATAGACGGCACAGCCACCGCAATTACCAAACCCAACCCAGAAGCGAAATCATTGTCTCGTTTCTAGAGATACTGCCGCATCTGCAGCTGGATGCCAGTGAACGGTAACGCCACACGACCGCCAGCCCAATAGGACCTATGGGTGGTGTATCAACCGACGCGGACCGGCCCGGAACGCTTGCCGGTTACCGCCGCCGCGAGTTGCGCTTCCTCAAAATCCACTGACTAAACCACCAAAGAACATGCTCCGCCACCCGTCTGCCGACCCAACCGGCCTCACCAGCACCCTAGGGATGCGCTGATCTACGGGCCGATTCGGGGGTGATGGGCTGCGGGTCTGCGTGGTCGGGTCGCCGGAGCAGTCTGGTGTCCGGTTTGTCTGCCTGCGGCCCCGGATTTGAGGACCTGCAGCCGTTTTCGGGCAGGCTGCCGCCCAGCCGTCACCCGGTCAGGGTGACGGCGCGGGCCCGCATCAACCAGTTCGCCGACGCGAACAGCAGGTGCAGATGGTTCAGGTTCTTGGCCAAACCGCGGTAGCGGGTCTTCGCGAACCCGAAGTCCCGCTTCACGATCAGGAACGGATGCTCCACCTTCGCCCGCACCGAAGCCTTCCGCGACTCCTCCGCCCGGTCCGGGCCGGGCATCGACTTGAGCCGGCCCTTACGCGCCGCGACCCGCCACGCCACCGTCGACCGGGCGCCGTCGCCGGCCATGTCGGGCCGCTTATCAGCCCCTTGGTAGCCGGCGTCGGCGTAGACGACCTCGTCATCGTCGCGGACCAGGTCCGCCGCCTGGTCCAGGTCGTGCACGTTCGCCGCGGTCGCTGTCACCGTGTGGACGTAGCCGGTGCCGGCGTCCACGCCGATATGGGCCTTCATCCCGAAATACCACTGCTGACCCTTGCGCGTCTGGTGCATGTCCGGGTCCCGTTCACCCGCCGCGTTCTTCGTCGACGACGGCGCCGCGATGATCGTGGCGTCCACGATCGACCCGCCCCGCATGATCCAGCCCTGCTCGGCGAAGATCTCATTCTGGGCCGCGAACAACTTCTCCCCCAACCGGTGCTCCTCCAACAGATGCCGAAAATGCAGCAGCGTCGTCGCGTCCGGGACCTGCTCGGTGGTGAAATCCAGGCCCAGGAACTTCCGCATCGCATACGAGTCGTAGATCGCGTCCTCCACCCCCTCATCGGACAGGGAGAACCACACCTGCAACAGATACATCCGCAGCATCGTCTCCACCGGTTTGGCCTTGCGGCCCCTCTTCCCCGGCGACGACGCGTAGTAGTGCGGCTCGATCAAACCGACCCACCGCGCCCACGGGATCGTGGCGTCCATCGTCGCCAGAAACCGCTCCCGGCGGGAAACCCGCCGCCGATTGCCGTACTCCACATCGGTGAAACTGGGCTGCTCACTGTCCACACCCCATCCTCCCGTACACCCGACCACCAGCCCAGACGCCGCCCCGGACGACCGAGAAAATCAGCGCATCCCTAGATGTGGCCAGGAAACCTATGCCCAGCCGGCGGACGGTGACGGCCGGTGGATCGCCGCGCCGGGACCACAAACAGCGACTGCGGCGACGGCTTACGCCCCGGCGGATTTTATTTGGCCGCGGCACGTGGCCACGCGCCGCGCAACCCGATCGACCAGCACCGATGGAACGTCACTGTCCAGGTCGGCGATGTCCGCTGCCCTGGCGGCGTCGGCGAACGCGTCGGCGGCGGAATCCAAAACCCCGGCGATCGTCGCGATCATCCTGTCCTCCGGGAGCCGCGCGTGCTTGGCAAAGGTGGCCCACTGATCTCGGCCCGTAGATCGGATACCGGTGGCCGCGCCGACCCGCATCGCCATCTTCTGCGCCCGGAACGCCCTGTACGGCAGCAGCGAGTTCAGGTCGTACAGCGGCGCCAAGCGGACGTCCCGCCCCAGCAGCAAAAGCGAATAGTTCTTGCCGTGCGCGTCGGTGCCGACGGCAAGCCAATTCCACGCCAGCGCGGCAACGAACCGATCAACGTCGGCCGCCGGCGCTGACGAAAACTGTTTCAGCAGCTGCACAACCTGCACCGCAGTCGGGCCGCCGGAGTCCTCGTACTTGTGGATCGACGGCACAGCCAGCGCTTGGCACATGTCCTCCTGGTGCACCCGTAGCCACCCGTCCGGCATTTCTAGCCGGTCGTAGCGGGTGGCCACGAAGGCCCGTTCGTCGTCGAACGTCAGCACCTGCGATTCGGCGACCGTCAAGCCCATCCGCGCGGCGGCGGTCATGCACACGTGCTCGCCGATGTCCTGGTCGGCAAATCCGCGCATCGCCGGTTTCAGGATGTGGGTGGTGGGTAGCCGCCCAGTTGGAATCGCCCACCCGCACTTGTCGCGGTGCAAGGCGAATTTCGCCTGCGACCCGGCCAAACTGAACCGGCCATGATCCAGAGCCGCTTCCCAGCTGGTCGGATCGCGGCGCAGCTTTCGCAACCGTTCGGCGATGTCGGTGTCTTTCTGCGGGATCAATTCACCGCCGGCAGCCACGTCGGCCACCCGTTCCGGGCGGACGAACTGCGCCCCACCGGCGACCTCCTCGCCGACATGCCGCAGCAAAGAAAATGCGCGCAGATCACCGACGTGGAACTCGGCGCGCCAGCGGCGCCGCACCTCGGCATTGTCGGGCAACAGGTTGTCCAGCCACGCCCCGACCACACGATCGGGGTGACGGCGGGCCGCCAACGGCATCGACACCGACAGTGGAGTGCCGGCGTAGGCGTCGGCGTAGAGGAGCCGGACCTTCCCCGCGCGGTCCTCCACGATGTCGCCGAGCTGTTCCCCACCCATCAACACAACCAGGCGATGATCCTCAGCCGCCTTTGTCCTCACGGGCCGGTCATCCCTGGCGGATCAGCGCGCTGAAGTCCGCCCAGCAAAGAGGTGAGAGTGAGCGCCTGATCGCCCTCCGCCTGTGGCCGGTCACCCGCGGCCGGCTGATCGATGCGGCGAGGCTGCATCTCGACGCCGAGCGCGGCCAGAACCGCCAGGATCATCCCGATCTCGGCCCCGGAATGGCGGCCCTGCTCCACCTCGACCAACCATTGCCGGCCGACATTCGCCTGTCTGGCCAACGCCTGCTGACTCATGTTCCGTTCGGTGCGCTGATCACGGATGAACGCGCCGATGTCGCTGGCCGTCCGAAGCCGGACCGCTGCGAAGCGATCCCGCTCAGCCTCCCATGATGTCGTCACACGCCGACATTAGCACTGTGTCGCCGTACGGCGACATTCTACGATGTCGCCGAATGGCGACATCGTCGCATCACATGGGCGGCCTCGGACGCGAAACTACCTGGTGATGATTGAGGTCTGGCAAGACCAGTGCGCCGATCCCTTGCTGGCCGACACGTTGACGACGACCTTGTAACCGCGGGTGGCCCGGCCGATCTTGTAGCTGGTGGATGCGTGACCGTGCTGGTCGGCCGTTGTCTTCTTGGTGGTGTTGGTCGTCTTGTAGTGCGCCACGGTGGTGACCGCTGCGCCGGCGCCCACCTTGCTGACCGAGACTTTGACGGTGCTGTTCTGCAGCGGGTGGGCGTTGGAGACCGAGGCCGAACATGTGGCCGTCGATGCCCGACTCGCGTCGGCAGGCTGCGCTGTCACGAGTGGCATCGCCATGCCCGCCAAAATGACAGTGGCCAGCGCGGTTCTGCGGATGCCCATCAGGGTCAGGTCCTTTCGATCGCTCGTCCGCCGGCGGAGGTGAGGACCATAACCACGGCGGAACGTCCCGGCCCAGCAGTACAGCGCCGAATCCCTGACCGAGGGCATAGATTCATCCGACCTGGTGAACAGCGCGCCGCGCAGGGAGGAACTCGACGTCCGGCTCCTTCTCGGTGCCTTGGAGTGATTTGCCTCGTTATGACCCGGTCCGCGCCTTACCGGCACGCCCTCACGTCCCCGGTCTCGACCTCAGGCTTGGAAACATCCGGATTATGGAGCAGTCCTCTGCCTCGCCCGGCCCCCAGTTACCGACCGCCTGTTGTGACGCCCAGCCCACTTTCGCGGGCGTACCTCATGGCCGGCACGCTGGAGCCTCTTTTTCGGGTCAAGGCGACCCGGTGGCACCGGCCTTGAGAGATGTAGGCGCGCTGATGCCGTCCTGACCTAGCCGGCTAGATCTCACGTCGACGCGTTTAGCGCCACAGCTTCCCGCTCTGGTGGTGTGGGCTTCCGGGCGATAACGCACCGGAGCCGGCACCGAGCGCGGCAATTCGGAATTCTGGCGGTGCCCGCGCAGCGAGCCCGCCCGAATGTCACGAAGGGCCCGCCAGCCAGGCGACCACCCGTTCGCCATCGGCGTCGAGCACGGGCGGGGCACGATGGTGCAGCCGGGTGATCTCCCGCTCCTGGCCGCCGCTGTCGGCGGCGAAGAAGCGCAGGGGTGAACCGGGCAAGGTGATTTTGCCCAGCGACTCGTGATCGACGTCGAGGAGCAGACGCTGGGACGCGGTCTGGTCCCAGGTGTAGACCTGATCCAGGGTTCTGACCTGGCCGGCCGGGATCCCCGCGGCCGCCAATTTGGCCAGGAGTGGTTCGGCGTCGATGTCGGCGAACAGGTCCTCGATCACGGCGATGGTTCGTTCCCGGGCGTGCACCCGTGCGCTGTTGTTTTCCAGCCCGGGCGTATTCGGATCCAGGCCGAAAGCACCGCAGAACGCCCGCCACAACCGTTCGCTACCCACCGCGATCTGGACCGCGCCGTCGCGGCACCGGAAAAAGCCGTACGGGCAGATCGACGGGTGATGGTTGCCCTGCGCTCGGCCGGTATCCCCGGCCACGGTGTAACGCGTGCCCTGAAAGGCGTGCACGCCGATCAGGCTGCCGAGCAGTGAGGTTCGCACGATCTGCCCGCGTTTGGTGTTGGCGCGCTCGACCAAAGCAGCCAGCACGCCGATGACGCCGTAGAGCCCGGCGAGCAGGTCGGCAATGGGAACGCCGACCCGCTGTGGGTCGTCGGGGCCCGAGCCGGTCAGTGACATGAGACCGGCTTCGCCCTGGGCGATCTGGTCATATCCGGCGCGGCCGCCCTCGGGACCGTCGTGCCCGAACCCAGAAATGGACAAAGTGACCAGCTCGGGGTTTATCTGCGCCAATTTCCCGGCCGAGAAGCCAAGGCGTCCCAACACTCCGGGCCTGAAATTCTCCAGAAGGACATCCGCCCGCTCCAGCAGCTGAGTCAAAACCCGTTGCCCCTCATCAGATTTCAGGTCCAGGGCGATCGACTCTTTGTTCCGGTTGCAGGACAGGAAGTAGGTCGACTCCCGGTTGCCGCCGTGTTCCGGTTGCACGAAAGGCGGTCCCCATCCCCGGGTGTCGTCGCCGTGCCCCGGGGCTTCCACCTTGATCACCCGGGCGCCGAGGTCGCCCAACACCATGCCGGCGTGCGGACCGGCCAGCGCCCGAGACAAGTCGATGACGACGAGGCCGGCCAGCGAACCCGTGGACGCCATCCCGTCCTCGCCGTGCTGAGCGTTCGGTGATTCAGACATGCGCCCATCCTCATTGACATATCCGCGCCGGTCGCTGACGACCCGATCCTTCCCCATCCGGATAACCGCCAGGCTCCCGGGACCGGGAGTGCGCAGGCTCTATCTACGGGCCCGGCGGGAAATACCCAGGCGGCCATGTCGGGTCCGTCCGTAGGCCGGGTAACCCGATGGTGAACACGGGCGGCTCGTAGCGCCGGCCCACGGCGGTCGATCATGGCGCCGCAAGCCCGAGCGTTCAGCTCGCTTTGTCCTGACATCGGGACATGACAGAATGCTGGGTATGCTTGATCGGCCCGATCCACAACGAGGAGGATCAACGGACATGGTGACCAGTGCGACAGCGGTAGCCGAACAGCCCATGCTCATCGACGGCGAGTGGGTGCCTGCCGCCGACGGGCAGTGGTCGGACGTGATATCGCCTGGGCGTCGCGGGTCGACGCTGGCCCGGGTGCCCGTGGGCACGTCTGTGGACGCCGATCGCGCGGTGGCCGCGGCTCGAGCCGCTCAGCCCCGCTGGGCCGCGACCCATTTCAAGGTCCGGCAGAAGGCCCTGCTCCGGGCAGCCGATGCGCTGGAAGCGGGGGCCGAGGACCTGGCCCAGTTGACCGCGGCCGACACTGGCAATGCGCTGCGCACGCAGGCACGCCCGGAATCTCAAGTCCTGGTCGACCTGTTCCGCTATTTCGGCGGGGTGGCCGGCGAATTCAAAGGTGTCGTTCTGCCGGCCGGCGCTGATCAACTTCAGTACACCCGGCGTGAGCCATTGGGTGTGGTGGCCGGGATCCTGCCCTGGAACTCGCCGCTGATGATCGCGGGCATGAAAACCCCGGCCTCGCTCGCGGCCGGCAATACCCTTGTGCTGAAGACGGCCCAGGAGGCACCGCTTTCGGTACTGCGGATGGCGGAGATCGTCAATGAGTTCTTGCCGCCGGGTGTCCTCAACGTGGTCACCGGCGCCGGTCGCGATATCGGCGAAGCCTTGCTCCGACACCCTGGGGTGGACAAGGTCTCGTTCACCGGCTCGACCGACGTCGGGCGGCACGTGGGGGAGGTCACCGGGAAGCGGCTGGCTCACGTGTCGCTGGAGCTCGGCGGTAAGAGCCCGACCTTGGTGTTCCCGGACTCGGCGACCGCCGACACCATCGACGACACTGTGGCGGCCGTGCTGACGGCGATGCGCTTCACCCGCCAGGGCCAGTCGTGCACCGCGGGTTCGCGCTTGTTCGTGCACGCCGACGTGTACGACACGTTCCTGGCCGCGCTGGTCGAGCGAGTCGGTGCGCTGAAAGTCGGCGATCCGCTGGACGAGTCGTCAGACATGGGTTCGATCATCAGCCAGAAGCAATCGACTCCATCCGCGGTTATATCGCTGACGGGAAGTCCCAGGACGGCGTCGAGGTGGCCCTGGACGGTTCCGATTTCTCCGATCCGGAGCTGGATGGTTTCTACCAGGCCCCGACAATCCTGGCCGGCGTCAGAAACGACTGGCGGATCGCCCAGGAAGAGATCTTCGGGCCCGTCCTGGTGGCCATTCCGTGGCGGGATCGCGACGAGGTCATTCGTCAGGCCAACGACAGTCATTTCGGTCTCGGCGCTTACGTGTTCAGTCGAGATCTGACTGCGGCCCTGGACACGGCTCACCGCATTGAATCCGGGTGGGTGCAGGTCAACCAGGGTGGCGGTCAGGTCATCGGCCAGTCCTACGGCGGTTACAAGGCCAGCGGTATCGGGCGCGAATTCTCGCTCGAGGGCGCCTTGGAGTCCTTCACCCAGGTCAAGCAGATCAACGTCAAGTTGCTCTGACCTGATAAGCCGGGCATTTCGATAGGGCCGGCCCTATCGAAAATCGGTGGGTGATGTCGGCCGGCGTGACGGAGGAGCCGTGCGTACGGTCTCGGTTGGGCAGCGCCGCCAACGGCTGGTGGAAAGGCACCACCTTCGCGGGGACGCCACCGGGCCGGTGGAGGTCGTCGGCTCGCTGATCGCCCTGCACGCGACAGACACGGCGTCGGTTTATCTGTCCGTGCTGGCCCGGAGCGCCAAGACCACGCTGGCTGACATCTCGGCCGCGATGTACCAGACGAAGACACTGGTGCGATGGATGGCGATGCGGCGCACTCTGTTGTTTTCCCGACGGTCGACGTGCCGCTGATCCAAGCCGCCGTGAGTGCGCCGCTGGCGGCGACGCTCCGCCGGCAGCTCCTGAGCCGAATGCGGCGGAATGGCACGGACCCCGGAATCGAGGGCGATGTCGAGGCGTGGCTCGCAAATGCGGCCAACAGCGTGGAGCATTCGCTGCGAAGTCTCGGGGCGGCCACCGGGGCCCGGCTCGGAGCCGAAGTGCCTGCGCTCCGCACGACGATTTATCCGGGTGCGCCATCGGAACAACCGCAGAACGTCACCTCTCCGCTTCTCACGATCATGGGTGCGGAAGGGCGAATCGTCCGCGGCATTCCGACGGGCGCCTGGACGAGCCGGCACCATAGCTGGGAATCGGTCGAGCGCTGGTGGCCCCGAGGGCTGCCCGAGCTTGACACCCTCGTCGCTCAGCGAGCTCTGGCGCGGCGCTGGCTCGAGCGCTTCGGTCCCGCCACGGTGGACGACTTCCAGTGGTGGAGCGGCTGGAACACAGCCACGGCGCGCCGCGCCCTAGCGGCGTGGCCGTTGGAAGAGGTCGACCTGCACGGCGAACCGGGCGTCGCGCTCCGCGATCAGCTCGACGCCGCGGACGCTCCGGCCGATGCACCGGCCGCCGCCCTGCTTCCAGCGCTCGATCCCACGCCGATGGGATGGAAGTCGCGAGCCTGGTTCCTCGGAATCGATCCTGGCCAGATCTTCGACCGCGCGGGGAACATAGGTCCCACTGTGTGGTGGGACGGGGAAATCGTGGGTTCGTGGACCGTCGTGCCTTCCGGTGAGATCCGCACCGTTCTCGCCGCCGACAGAGGTGCTGAAGCGGTCGCCGCGGTGCAAGCGGCCGCGGAGCGGCTGAACCGGCGCCTGGACGGTGCGACATTCACCCCAGCCATCCGCACGCCGCTGGAACGATCGCTGCGCTGACGCCCAATGAACGAGTAATGGCTCCCGGATGCGGCCCGGCACACCGATATCACATTGAGGACCGGAAACGCTCTGCGACAGGGGGAAGCGCTCCGGAAGCCTTCAGGGCGCGCGTTCCGGTCGAAGCCCGGACGACGAGGGCCGCGGCCAGCACGATGTGGCGCTCGACCGCGCCGGCGGCTGATTGGTGGTCGGGCAGGATGCGGACCGCGGTGCGTCCCAGCTCCTCCAGCGGTGCCGCCAGGGTGGTCAGTCCTGGTGAGCAGAAGTCGGCGCCGAAGATGTCGTCGAAACCGAGCACGCTGACGTCGGCCGGGACCGATACGCCTCGTTCGGCGAAGCGGCCGAGCATTCCGATGGCGATCAGGTCGTTGAAAGCCACCGCCGCGGTGGCTCCCGCCGCGATCACCGCATCGGCGGCGGCCGGCCCGCTCTGCCGAGCGCCGACGAACGGTCCGAGTCGGGACACCCGGATTTTCTTGGCTTTGGCGGCGGCACTGAGGGCGGCCCAGCGCCGGCGGTTCGCCCAGGAGGCGCTGGGTCCGCTGATGTAGCTGATGTGCTGGTGCGAGAGCGACGCGAGGTGCTCCATGGCTGAATTCGCGCCGGCGGTGGGATCGATGATGACGCCAGGCAAGGTGCGCACCGGGCGATTGAGCGTCACGATGGGTTGGTTGGCGGCCAGTTGCTGGATGTGGCCGGAATCCAGCCGGCTGGCGCCGAGGATGAATCCATCGACCGATCCGGTCAGCCGTCGCACCTGCTCGGCCTCGAAGTCGGGATCCTCGTGGAAATCGATCAGGATCAGGTTCCGGCCCGACGACGACGCCTCATGTTCGGCTCCCCGGATGATCCCGGAGAAGAAGGGATTGCTCATATCCGGAACAAGTAGGGCAATCGTGTCCGTGCGCCTGGTGCCGAGGGCCCGCGCGACGGCATTCGGCTGGTAGCCCAGCCGATTGGCCACCTCCCGGATGTGCCGTTGCGTGTCCGGGGCCAGCCGTCCGGGATTGTTGAGCGCCCGGGAAACCGTCGACTTGGCGACCCCGGCCTCCCGGGCGACGTCTTCAATGGTGATAGTTCGTCGAGCCGCCGACCGATGGGCAACGCTCGGAGTGAGATCTGGCGTGGCCACCGCGCTCCCTGCCGTCTGATTGACACCGGTTGTACGCCTCCTGGGCCGGCTTGACCAGTCCAAGTGCCGTCTGACGGCAACTTTTGGCAACCGGTTCCCATATGGGCTGCCACCTTCGTAACTTCAAATCACTCGACCTGCCGGAGTGGCCAGGTCCGGAGCAGAGAAGGTAGCTAACGATGCGACCCATGCTACGAATGACGGCCGTGGTGGCCGCCGCGGCGCTCACCTTGACGGCGTGTGGTTCCAGCAGCGGCGGCGGTGGAAGTAGCCAAGGTTCGGGTGGTGGCAGCGGCAGCGGCGGACATCTCGAGGTCTTTCTCGGCTCGCAACCGAACTACCCCACTCAGTTCGCCGCCTGGTCGAAAGACGTCACCGCGAAGTTCAAGGCGGCCACCGGGGCGGACCTGACCATCGACACGTACGCCAGCTCGGCCGACGAAACGACGAAAATCCAGGCTTCCATCGTGGCCGGCAGCGGCCCGGATGTGTATCAGCTGGGCACCACCTTTACGCCGGTGGCCTACGGCACCAAGGGCTTTGTGAACCTTTCGGCCGACGATTGGACGAAAGCGGGCGGCAAGAGCCAGTTCGTGCCGGAATCGCTCGGTATGTCGGGCCCGAACAGTTCCACGCAGATAGGTATTCCGGTCGCCATGCGGCCGTTCGTCATGGCCTACAACACCGATATGTTCAAGGCGGCCGGGATCAGCACACCGCCGACCACTTGGGACGGCTTGGTGGCCGACGCCAAGAAGCTGACGACGGGTTCCACCTACGGCATGGCCATCGGATACGCCGACGGGTTCGATCCCTGGAAATTCATTTGGTCGCTCAGCGAGCAAGCGGGCGGCGGGTTCGTGAGCTCGGACCTGAAGACCGCTCAGCTCAACTCTCCGATCGTGGCCAAGGCGACCACCCAATACTTCGATTTCTTGACCAAGGACAAGGTTGTGGACCCGAAGGCCGCGGGCTGGAAGGACGCCGACGCCCTGACCGCATTCGCGACCGGCAAAGCCGCGATCTTCCCGTTGGCCACCGCCACCTCTATCCCGACGCTGGACAAGTCCGTGGTGAAGGGCAAGTACGCGTTTGCGGCGCTGCCCTCGGTCGCTCCGGGAATGACGAGCCGGCCGGCCGGAGCCCCGGCGGCGCAGACCATCGTGTCCGGCGACAACGTCGCCATCGCCTCGTACACCAAGAACAAGGATCTCGCGCTGGCCTACGTCAAGCTGATCACCAGCAAGGACATGCAGATCGAGCAGTACAACGATTTCGGGAACCTACCCACCACGACCGAAGCCCTCAACCAGATCACCAGCTCCAATGCGTTGATGGCCCCGTTCCTGACCGCTGAAAAGGGCTCAACGCCCACCCCGTTCACCGGCGCCTGGGCGGATATCCAGAACGGCATCGGCAACGTGGTCGTCCAGTCCCAGCCCGGGTTGGCCAAGGGCACGTACGACACCGGCGCCCTGCAATCGCTGCTCGATGCGGCGAACCAGAAGGCTCAGTCCAGTCTGGACCGAGCGAACAAATGAGTGCCGATCTCGCAGGCTCGCCGGTGCCGGTCTCCCCGGTCCCGGTGGCCGGGACGGGGGCGGAGCCGGGTAATCGCAAAACGAACAAGGTCAGAACCGTAGGCGGACGCCCATTGTGGCTGATGTCGCCCACGTTGGTCCTGCTCACCGTGGTCATCGTCGTGCCGTTCGTCATCGCGGTGATCATCGGCTTCCTGGATTTGGACCAGTACAGCCTCCGGAACTGGTTCTCGGCACCGTTTTTGTGGTTCGGCAATTATGTGGAGGCGTTCCACACCTCGCAGCTGCTGTACTCGATCTGGGTCAGCCTGGCCTTTGCGGTGTTGACCACGGCGATCATCACGCCGATCGGATTGTTCGCGGCGCTGGCCGTGAACACCCGGTTCCGCGGCCGCGGTCTGGTCCGGTCGCTCATCCTGATTCCGTACGTCCTGCCCTCGTTCGTCACGGCCACCGTTTGGCGGTTCATCCTGCGGCCCGAAGGCGTTTTCAACGAGGTGCTGTCCAAGATCGGGATCGACGGCGGCCAATGGCTGATCGGCAACAAAGCCTTCTGGGCGCTCGTTCTGGTCGATGTCTGGGCGTCCTGGCCGTTCGTGTACATGATGTGCATCGCCGGCTTGCAGGCGATTTCGGCCGATCTGTACGAGGCGGCCGATGTGGACGGGGTCACCTGGGTCAAGAAGATCCGGTATGTGGTACTTCCGCAGATCCGCAACCAATTGCTGCTGGGCCTGCTCCTTTCCACCTTGGCGCATTTCAACAACTTCACGTTGCCGTTCGTCCTGCTGGGCACGCCGGCACCTGACTCCGCATTGACGTTGCCCGTCAACATCTATCAGACGTCCTTCCAATCGTTCCGATTCGGACTGGGCAGCGCCATGTCGGTGATTTCGTTGATCTTGATGATCGTGCCGGCGGTGTTCTATCTACGAGCTTCGAAGCTCACCGCGGCGCCAGGACAGGAGTGAGACGATGACGTCCGTTTCCATCGAGTCATCCCGGAGAAAGGGTGCGGCGAAGCGCTCAGCGCGCGATCCGCAGCGGTTGTTGCCGCGCTGGCTGCAAGTCGTTGTCATCGTGGTGCTGCTGCTGTTCCTGCTGCCCGTGGTGTACATGCTGTTGATCTCCGTCATGCCGGACCTCGATGCCGCCGCCGGGAAGATCTGGCCCACCACCTGGCGGTTCGGGAATTACATCGACATCTGGTCATCGGTGAATCTGGCTCGCGGCCTGATGAACAGCTTGATCGCGTCGCTGTCGGCGGCCGCCATCGCCACCATCTTCGGTTTGGGCGCCGCCTACTGTCTGACCCGTTTCAACTTCCGCGGGCGGGGGGCGTTGATGTCCTCATTGGTGGGATTGCAGTCCATCCCAGGCGTCATGATCATCCTGCCGCTGTTCGTGGTTTTCTCCTCGCTGGGCACCAAGCTGGGAATCTCCATCGTGGGCTCGCGGCCCGCGCTGATCGTCACCTACCTGACGTTCGCCATTCCCTTCGCCACCTGGCTCCTCGTGACCAACCTGCGGCAGATCCCGGTGTCGTTCGAGGAAGCGGCCATGATCGACGGCCTGACCAGGTTCGGTGCCCTGCGGAGAATCATCTTCCCGTTGATGGTGCCGGGCATGGTGGTGACATTGGTCTTCTCACTGCTGGTCGGGTGGAATGACGTGCTGTTCGCCAGCGTGCTGACCAATCCGGACACCCAGACGGTGGCGATTCAGTTGCAGTCGTTCGCTTCCACCACGGAGAGCGGGTCGCTGCCGCTCTACGGACAACTCATGGCGGCCTCGTTCGTATCTGCATTGCCGGTCGTCGTGCTGTACATGATCTTCCAGCGGCAATTGGTCGGTGGGCTTACTGCCGGTGGCGACAAGGGATGAGTTCGATGGCGAACACTGTGACCAACGCCAAGCCGCCGGCGGCGGCGCTGAGCGTCCATCCCGACCGGCTGTTGCCGTCCGAGCCGGAATCCCGCCGTCTGGCGCGGCATTTCTACGATTTGGTTCGCAATCATCCGATCATCTCCCCGCATGGGCACGTCGACCCCCAGATGCTGGTAAACAACGAGCCGTTCGCGGATCCGGCCAGCCTGCTCCTGCAACCTGACCACTACGTCACCAGGCTGCTCCATGCCAACGGCGTACCCCTGGCCGAACTCGGCGTCGGCGCCGGGCCGCTGCCCGAAGCGCAAGCCCGCCACGCCTGGCGGTTACTGTGCCGGCATTGGTCGGTCTTTCGGGGGACTCCGGTCCGCTATTGGTTCGATTCCGAACTCTCGGAAATCTTCGGAATCGGGGAACGCCCGGCCGACGAGAATGCCGACCACCTGTACGACGAGATCGCCGCGCGACTGGCGGAACCGGAATTCCGCCCGCGGAGCCTGCTGAAGTCCTTCGACATCAGCGTGCTGGCCACCACCGATGACCCCTGCGACGATTTGTCGCCGCATGCGGCCCTGGCGGCCGATCCGGACTTTCCGACCCGGGTGGTTCCCACCTTCCGGCCGGACCGGTATCTGGAACCGGCGGGACTCGGCTGGCCGGATCTGACCAGACGGCTCGGTGCGGTCGCCGGGATCGACACCGGTGACTATGCCGGATATCTCGCCGCTCTGGCGGAACGCCGCCGCTACTTCGTCAGTCACGGGGCGGTCTCCGCCGACCACAGCCACAGTGACCTGGAGACCACCTCGCTGGACACCGCGGAAGCGGCCAGGATCTACCGCGCCGCCCGGTCGGCAGAGGCGACCGATGCGGAATCGACCGCCTTCCGCCGGCACATGACATCGGAAATGGCCCGGCTGTCCTGTGAGGACGGGCTGGTGATGACCGTGCACCCCGGCGTGCGGCGCAATCATCATGCGGCCACTTTCGCCCGGTACGGTGCTGACACCGGGCACGACATCCCCACCGCCACGGAATACACCAAATCACTGCAGCCGATGTTGCAGAAATACGGCACCGACCCGAACTTCCACCTCGTGCTGTTCACGGTCGACCCGGACGCGTTCAGCCGAGAGATCGCGCCGTTGGCCGGCTTCTATCCGTCGGTGTTCGTCGGTGCCCCCTGGTGGTTCCTGGACAATCCCAGCGAAATCCGGACATTCCAACGCTCGGTCACCGAGACCACCGGTTTCGGCAAGCTCTCCGGTTTCATCGACGACACCCGCGCCTTCTGTTCCATCCCGGCCCGGCACGACATGTCGCGCCGGCTGGACGCGGGCTTCCTGGCCGAACTGGTCGCCCAGCACCGGTTGGATGTCGACGAGGCCGAAGAAACGATCCTGGCGCTGGTCGACGACCAGCCGCGGAAGGTGTTCAAACTATGACCGTGCTGACCAGGCAGGGCGCCCTGGCCGCCCCGGTCCGTATTGTCCACCTGGGCCTGGGAAACTTCTTCCGCGCCCACCAGGCCTGGTACACCGCCCATGCCGCCGACGCCGCCGACTGGGGCATCGCCGCCTTCGCCGGCCGGACGACCGGCCTCGCCGACGCGCTGAGCGAGCAGGACTGCCTCTACACGCTGATCGTCCGGTCGGCCACCGGCGACGACGCCGAGGTCATCAGGTCGATCAGCAGCGCCCATCCGGGTTCGGACATCCCGGCCCTGCTCGGTTATTTCGCCGACCCCGAGGTGGCCGTCGTCACCTTGACCGTGACGGAGGCCGGTTACGTCAGCGGCGAGAACGGGCTGAATCTCGACAATCCGGCCTTAGCAGGTGATCTGGCCGCCTGGACGACCGATCGGGAGCAGCTGACGACGGTGCCGGCCCGGCTCGCCGCTGGATTGGCGGAGCGCCGGAAGGCCGACGCCGGGCCCATCGCCGTGGTGCCGTGCGACAACCTCCCGCACAACGGCAGGGTGGCCGCGCGGGCGGTGACCGACTTCGCCAAGCGGGTCGACCCGGAGCTGGCGCAATGGATCGCCGGCCATGTCGATTTCGTGACCACCATGGTCGACCGCATCACGCCGGCCACCACCGACGCGGACCGGGCCGCGGCGGCCGGGCTCACCGGTTTCACCGACCACGTTCCGGTGACCACCGAGCCGTTCAGCGAATGGGTGCTCTCCGGCCGGTTCCCAGCCGGGCGGCCGGCCTGGGACAGTGCGGGCGCACGCTTCGTCGACGACATCACCCCGTACGAGGAACGCAAGCTGTGGCTCCTCAACGGCGGTCACAGCCTGCTGGCCTATCTGGGCAGCGCCCGTGGCCACACAACGGTCGCCGAGGCGGTTTCAGATCCGGAATGCCGGGCCTGGCTCGAAGAGTGGTGGGACCTTGCCGCCAAGTATCTCCGGCTCCCGGCCCAGGAAACGGCGGAGTACCGGTCGGCGCTGTTGCAACGATTCGGCAATCCCCGGATCCGCCACTTGCTGGCCCAGATCGCCACCGACGGCTCCCAGAAGCTGCCCGTTCGGGTGTTGCCCGTGCTGCGCCGGGAACGCACCGCGGGACAGACGCCAGCTGCCGCGGTCCGCATCCTGTCCGGGTGGCTCAACCACCTGCAAGGAGCCGGGGCACCCGTCCGTGACACCAACGGGGACGACCTGATCCGCCTGGCCGCCCAGAGCGACGCGGCGGCGGCCGTTATGGGTGCGCTGGATCCCGATCTAGCTGCCGACCAGGTTCTGGTCGAAGCGGTCGCCCTGGCAGCGGCGCCGGCGGGGTAGACCGCTCGGCCCGGATCATCGCTCTCTCGTCACCAAACTTCTGCGAAGGAGAACACCATGTGGACGTTGTCGGGATTTGCCGACGAAATCGATCCGGATCTGGAGACGCAGTGCCGGTTACTCGCTCAGCTCGGTATCCATTACATCGAATTCCGCAGCGCCTGGGACGTCAACGTCCTCGACCTGTCCGACCAGCAGCTCGACGAGGCGGCCGAAATCCTCGCCGCGCAGTCGATCTCGGTGTCGTCGATCGGGTCGCCGATCGGTAAGATCAACATCGAGGACGACTTCGACGCGCATCTGGTGCGAATGGACCGCGCCCTGGCGGTGGCGGAACGTCTGGGGGCGCCGTACATCCGGCTGTTCTCCTTCTTCCTGCGGGCGGACCAGAAGCCCGAGGATGTCCGCGACGAGGTGATCAGGCGGATGCGGGCCTTGGCCGACCGCGCGGCCGGGCACCCGGTGATTCTGCTGCACGAGAACGAAAAAGAAATCTACGGCGACGTTCCGGACCGGGTGCTGGACATCGTCGAGTCGGTGGACTCGCCGCAACTCAAATTGGCCTGGGATGCCGCCAACTACGTGCAGTGCGGGGTCCGGCCCTTCACCGAAGGCTACGCGCGACTGCGGCCGCACACCGTCTACATCCAGGTCAAGGACGCGGTCCTGGGCACCGGGCAGGTGGTTCCCGCCGGCGAAGGCGACGGCGAAGTGGTGGACACCGTCCGCGCCCTGGCCGCCGACGGTTACGACGGATTCTTCTCCATGGAACCGCATCTGGCCAGCGCCAATCCGCTCGGCGGATTCACCGGCGCCGATGAATTCGTGCGCGCCACCAATGCTTTCACCGCGATCCTCTCCAGCGAAGGAATTTCATACGCATGAGCACATCCAAAGTCCGCTTCGCCGTCGTCGGCGCCGGGGTCATCGGAACGATCCACGCGCACGCCATCACGCAGTTGCCGGACGTCGCGGAACTGGTTTGCATCGTCGATGTCGACCAGGCCAAGGCCGAGGCGCTGGCTGAGAAGTACGGTGCGTCCAGCTCTTCCAGCGACTTGGCGGCCGTGCTGGCGCGGGACGACATCGACGCCGTGACCGTCTGCACGCCGAGCGGCCTGCACGCCGACGTCGCGGTCGCCGTCCTCGACGCCGGTAAACACGTGGTCATCGAAAAGCCGATCGACGTGTCCCTGGCGGCGGCCGACCGGATCCTGGCGGCTGAGACCCGTTCCGGCAAGGTGGCCACCGTCATCTCGCAGCACCGGTTCGACAAATCCACCGAAAAGGTGCTCGGGTCCATCGCCGAAGGCACTCTGGGCACGATCACCTCGGGACTCGCCTCCCACGCCTGGTGGCGAGGGCAGACCTACTACGACTCGGGGGACTGGCGCGGCACCTGGGCGCTGGACGGTGGCGGGGCGATCATGAACCAGACCGTTCACACCATCAACCTGCTGATCACGGCGATGGGTACGCCGGTCGAAGTGTTCGCCTACACCGCCTGCCTGGCGCACGAACGCGTCGAGGTAGAGGACACGGCGGTGGCCGTGGTGCGGTTCGGATCGGGTGCGCTGGGCATGATTCACGGCACCACCGCGGCCTATCCCGGTCTGGACGCGCGACTTTCGATCTACGGAACCAAGGGGTCGGCCGTGATCTCCGACGACGAACTGGTGTATCTGTACGAAACGGTCGGTGTCGCCGAGGAAATCGCCATGTCCGATAAGACGGGCGAGAACCAGGTGACGGCCGACTTCAAACTCGGGCCCGAGGACCTCGGGCTGGGCAAGGCCCATACCGCCCAACTGGCTGATTTCGTGCAGGCGGTCACCACCGGCACCACCCCGCGGGTGAGCACGACGGATGCCCGCACGTCCCTGGCGGTGATCCTCGGCTTGTACGAATCAGCGCGCACCGGAAAGCCGGTGCGGCTGTGAACGCCGGACCGCGGCTGGCCGTGAATCCGATCGCCTACTGGATGGCCGGCGGCACCCCGGACCGCTCGTCGGCCACCCTGGGGGCGGCATTCACGGAGTTGGCCGCCATCGGCTACCGGGCCGTGAAAGCGGACGTCCCGACCGACATGGCCGCCGACGACTATTTGCCCTGGCTGGCCGGTTTTGGCTTGACGCCGGCTTTGAGCCTGTTTCCCGGATCCTTCGACAACCCGGACAGCCGTCCGCAGGTGGCCGAGCAGGCCCGGCGATTCGCGGCGGTCCAGGCGTCCCTGGGGCTTTCGGTGTGCATGGTCTCCACCACGGAACCGCCCGGTAGCCCGCGAATGCGGCATCCAGCCGTGGGAGTCGACTTCGACCCGGCCCGCCTGCGAGCCGTCGTCGACGGCGTCGCCGCGGCGGCCGAGGCCATGCGCTCGGAAGGAGTGCGAGCCGCGTTGCATCCGCACGTCGGCGGCTGGATCGAGACCGAGGAGGAGGTTCGTACTGTCCTGGACGACGTCGGTGCCGAGCTGCTGGCCTTCGGTCCCGACACCGGCCACATGTCCTGGGCCGGCATGGACGTGCCGGCCGTGCTGGCCGCATACGCCGACCGGATCGTCGGAGTACACCTCAAAGACACCTTCGCCGCGGGCATTTCCGCGGCCAGGGCCGAAGACCTGGACTATCACGCCGCCACCCGGCCCGGCCGGCTGTGGGCCGAACCTGGCACCGGGCAAGTCGACCTGGCGGCGTGCGTCGCGGCGTTCCCGGCCGGCTACGCCGGCGATTTCATGATCGAAATCGACGTTCCCTCCATGCCCAATCGCGAGAGTCACCAAATCGCCTACGACTGGGCGGTGGCCCACCTCCCGCTGCCGAAATGACCGAACACGCCGGATCGGACGGCCGCCCGCGTTCCCCGCTGCGCGTCGGGCTGGTCGGCTGCGGCGACATCGCGCCGATGCACTTGGACGCGATCACCGCGAACCCGGACGCCCAACTGGTGGCTGTGGCTGATGTCGACCCGGACGCCGCCGCCATCACGGCTGACCGGTACGGCGGCCAGCGCTACCGGCACCTCGATGCCATGCTCGACGATGCGGCTCTGGATGTGGTTCACATCTGCACTCCGCATCACCTGCATGCGCCGATGGCCATCGCCGCGGCCCGCCGCGGGGTTCACGTGCTGGTGGAAAAACCGGTGGCCACCGACCCCGCGGACGCCGACGCCGTCACCGCCGCGGCGGCCGCGAGCGGCGCCACGGTGGGCGTGTGCTTCCAGAACCGTTACAACACCACGTCGCAGCGCATTCGTGAGCTGTTGGATTCCGGAGAGCTGGGTGCGGTGCTGGGTGGCCGGGCCAGCGTCACCTGGTTCCGGGACGCCGCGTACTACGCCCGCCGGCCTTGGCGCGGGACTTGGTCGCAGGCAGGCGGCGGTGTGCTCATCAACCAGGCGATCCACACCCTGGACCTGCTCCAGTGGTACCTGGGTGAGGCGGTGGACGTCCGCGGGTGCGCCACCCAACTGGTGCTGGCCGGCGAGATCGAGGTGGAAGACACCGCCGTTGTGCACCTGACCCACAGCGGCGGGGCCACGTCCCTCTTCTACGCCACCAACGGTTACAGCGACAACGCGCCTATCGCCCTCGAACTGCGCACCGAAAAGGCGGTGTTGCGTCTGGAGGGCGATCTGACGATCGCCTGGGCGGACGGCCGTACCGAAATGGTCCGGGAAACCGCAATCGGCAGCGGCGCGCATTCCTATTGGGGCGCCGCCCACCGGCTGCTCATCGATGACTTCTACCGGCATGTCAGCGATGGCCGCGGTTTTTGGATCGACCCGGCCGAAGCTCGTAAGACCTTGGTCGTCCTGGACCAGGTGTACGCACAATCGGCGGTTCGGGGACCACGCCGGCCGAGTCCGGCGTCCGCATAGGGTGGCCGCCGCGGCTGGGCCCACGCGAGAGCGTCTGACGGCGGCCAGTTGCCGGCGTGGGGCGGATAGCACCGAAGGTGTGGGCAAAGCACCAAGGTCTTCGTTGCTCACCGACGACGTTTGGTGCTTTCTGGGCCGGGGCGTCAGGAACTGTCCACCGCATCACGGCGCAAGGCGGCTCCCCAGCTGAGCAGGAACGTCATGACGATCCCGAACCAAAGCCAGGTGAGCGCGGCCGACACCGCGCCGGTGACGAAAACACCGTCGACGAGGGCGATGCCCCAGCCCACGGCCGCGAGTACCAATCCGACGACCACGGCCAGCAGGGCTCGCATCGGGGGCGGATTGGCGTACCGAGCCCCACCCGATGGGAAGCTTGTTTCGTCCCTTATAGGTGATGTCCGTGCAGATATACGGCGATATACAGCCACCCGCCTCCACCAACGGGTATGACTCCGGCCGCCCCCCGGGCTCAGGTCGCGGACAGACCGCTCCCTGCCGGACGCGTGTCAGGGTTTGCTGGCGGCGGCCGTGTAGGTGTCCACGTAATGCCGGTAATTGGCGGCGATGCGGCCCACCGCATCGCTTTCGCTGGTCTGGCCGGCCAAATGGTCGATCAGCGGCTGCTGCCAAATGCTGCGACCGATGGCGAAACCGGCAAAACCCGGAACCGGGGCGCCGGTCTCGAGCCAGTGGTCGAGCTGATCCGGCGGCGCGTCGCGCCCGAGCACGATGCAGCGCACCGTTCCGCGGCCGCCCTGCTGCGTCACCGCCACCACGCGCTCGGCGGACTTTCTGCTGTCCAGGCCCTCGATCTTCCAAATGGCCGGCTCGATCCCGGCGCTCTGGTATTCGGTGATCAACTCCTCGGTCAGCTCCGGTCGCCGGTCGGCGTCGTACCGGTCGCCTTTCTCGTTCTGGGTGGGGGGGACCAGCAGCTCGATCAGTAAAGAGCGTCCGGCGGCAACGAGTTTCGCGGAGACGACACCCAAGTCGTGGAGTTGTTTCTGGCGTCGCTCGACATCGAAGGCGGGATTGTCCCGCACCAGTACCTTGGCGAAAGCGGGGTCGAACTCGGAGAGATGGTCCAGCCACGCTTCGCTGTCCAGCGTTCCGTACTCGAGCGCGAACCAGTCCTGTCCCGACCGCTCGATCGGCATGGCCAGCACCACACCGGCCGCCTTGGCCTGCCGGGCGACCTCGGCACCGTAGCGTTCGTCCACCAGGACCGCGTTGTGCCGGATATCGCTGCCCGACTGGATGGCTTGCTGCAGACCGCCGTACACCAGCTCCTTGCCGCGGCGAATGGCCTCGACCTGATCCTGGTCCGGATCGCCGTCGATGCCGTAGACCTTCTTGGCCAGCGAATCGCGGTGATCCATGGCCAGGATGAACAGCGGCTCGGCAAACACCGGCCGTTCGGAATCGGTCATCAGACAATCCTTTCCGTTCGGTTCAGCGCGGCGTGAACCGGAAGGCCCGCGCGCCAGCGGCCCAGGCCCGGTGGAGATCGCCGGCGTCCGGCCGGCCGTGAGAATCGGTGCCGATCTTGTTGAAGCGGGCGAAGGCGCGATTGTCGTGGGCCATCACACCGTAGAGATCGACGACGCCGGCTTCATCCCGGAACGCCTCGACATCGACCGAGCGGCGTTTGCCCTTGAGCAGGACGTCGACCGGTTCGCCGGTGCGCAGGTTGCGTCCCCAAGCGAAGGGTGTGCCGACCAGCAACGAATCGCCGTGACGGGTGTACGCGACCGGAACCACGAACCGCCGGCCAGATTTCCGGCCCACCACATACACGCAGATCAACCGGCGCCCGACCACCCGGTTCAGCACCGGAACCCGGAGCAGCCCGCGGACGACTCGGTTCGCTAGATCCTGAAACTTCAGAGTCTGGGCTCGGGGCGCTGTCGGTGGCTGTCCGCCAGCCGAATGCTGCGGCGTGTTCACGCTTCCGAGCGTAGGCCGCGGCCACCGTCGACGCCGAGCTTGCCGCGTGCACGTCCGACCTATTCAGCGATCGGATCCGCTCGTCTAGGATCGACTTCATTCGGCCGGAGATGACCACGAAATCGGCTGGTGAGGCGAGCTCACGGCGCGGGCTCGGTGGCGAAGGGGGTCCCGTTCCGTGCTTGCCTACGTGTCATTGTGGTCGGCCGACCTGCTCGACGTCGGGCGGGCGGTCGACCTGGTGGCACCGGCGGCCGATGGCTTCCATATCGACGTCTTCGACGGGCACAACGTGGACGACCTGCTCTTCGGTCCCGATCTCGTTGCGGCACTGCGCCGAAGGACCGCGCTGCCGCTGGACATTCACCTGAACGTCACCGACCCCGATCACTGGGCCCGCCGGTTTCTCGACGTCGGCGCCGACATGGTCACCGTGCAGCGGCGCCCATGCCGCGATGTGCACGCCACGCTGCGCCTGATCCGCGACCGTGGCGGCCGGCCCTCGCTGGGGATCGAGGTGGACGAACCGATCGAACCGGCCAGCCGCCTGAGCACCGACGTGGATCGATTCCTAGTCATGGGCACGCCGATCGGGATCAAGGGCGCCGGCCTCGACCCAGCCACTCCGGCGCGCATTCGCGCTCTTCGCGCCGCCCTACCGGCCGACCGGCCGGTCCCTGTCTTCGTGGACGGCGGCATCCGGCCGCACACGGTGGGGGCGCTGGCCGCGGCCGGCGCGACCGGCGTCATCCCCGGGTCGCTGGTCTTCGCTGACCCGGATCCGCTGGCCGCGATCGAGAAGCTGCACACGCTGTAACCGCGAAGGAAAATTGTGACGAGGGCGGCCCCGTTCACGGCGTGATGATGTCGACACCCGCCTGTCGGACCTGGTCCCGCTGTTTCTCGTCCAGACGATCGGTGAGCATCGTGGTCACCGCCTCCAGCCGGCAGATCCGGGCGAAATCGCTGATTCCGAACTTGGACGAATCCATCAGCACCACCACGCGACCGGCCTTGCCGATCACCGCACTCTTCACCTGGGCCTCCGCCAGATCCGCGACGCTGAGCCAGCCGTCGGCCAGCCCGGACACCCCGATGAAGGCGGTGGAGATGGAGAACTGGGCCAGGGAGTCGAGGGTGAGGGGACCGGTCAGCGCCTGACCGGCGGCGCGATAGGTGCCGCCCAGCAACACATGCCGGATCCCGGGCACATCCGCCACGGTCTGGGCGACCTCGATTCCATTGGTGACCAGATTGACGTTCCACCGCCCTGCCGCCGGGGAGGTCGCCATGGCGGTGGCCAGCGCCAGCACGGTGGTGCCGTTGTCCAGGTACAGCGACTCGCCGGGCTCGATCATGCCCATCGCCGTCGCCGCGATTTGCTGCTTGGCTTGGATGTGGCGGGTGCTTCGAGCGGCGATGGTCGGTTCGGGGGGAGTGCTCAGCGCGATGGCCCCGCCGTAGGTGCGCCGCAGCAGCCCGCGTTCGGCCAGATCGATGATGTCCTTGCGGACGGTCGGCTCGGCCACCTTGAGGTCGCCGGCCAGATCGACCACGCGCACCCGGCCCTGCTCGGCCAGCAGTCGGAGGATCTGCTCGTGGCGTTCGGCGGCGAACACCGGGCGACCTGGACCGACCCTGATCATTCGCCGACTTTAACAGCGACTCGATCCAAGTCGAGCGAAGGACCGGCGCTGCTAAGCCCGGCGCGGACGGTGGACGCGCCCGGCAGGTCGAGGTTCGAGCGGCTTTACAAGCTCGACTCCGTCCGTCATGCTTCGGATATGAACCACTTCGCCCCTGGTCGAGCCGGCTCGAATGCGCGGCTGACCAGTGCGGTGCGTCGCCGAGCCTGTCGATGAGGGCCGTCGTCTACCGGGCGGCCGGCCAATTCGAGGTCGCGGAAATTCCCACCCCGGACCCGGGCCCTGGACAGGTCCGCATCCGGGTCACCCAGGCCGGCTTGTGCGGCACCGACCGGCACGTCGACGCCGGCGAGTTCGGGGCGCAATTCCCGCTGATTCCCGGCCACGAGTGTGTCGGGATGGTGGACGCCGTCGGTGCCGGTGTCACCGATCTGGCGCTCGGCCAGCAGGTCACCGTCAACCCCAACATCTACTGCGGCCGGTGCGACTACTGCCGCAGTGGACGTCTGGGACTGTGCCCGGAGATGGTCGGATCGGTTCCACCGCCGACGGTTTCTTTGCCGAGTACGCGGTGGTCGGTGCGACTCAAGTGTTCTCGGTGGAGGGGCTGCCCCCCGACGTGGCGGTCTTCACCGAACCGACCGCGTGTGCCCTGCATGGGCTGGAGACGCTGGCCGTGCGGCCGGGCAGTACCGCGTTGGTGTTCGGGGCCGGCCCTACCGGCCTGCTGCTGGCCCAATTGTTGGCGGCCGGGGGTGCTGTGTCGGTCACGGTGGCCGAGCCGATGGCCTTCAAGATCGAGACCGCCGCTCAGCTGGGAATCGACCAGACAGTCCACGTCGATCGACACGACCCGGCCGGGTCGATGCTGAGTCGACCGGCCGGCGTCCGATGACCGAACGGGATCTCAGAACGCGCCCGGCCGTCGGGATCGATCTGGGCGGCACCAAACTCGCTGTCGGCCTGTTGGCCGGCGAGGTCGCCCCCTGGTCGGAACCGGACCGACTGCTGACCGGATACCGGACTGTCCCGGTCGAGACGCATGACTATGAGGCCACACTCGACAGCATCGCTGATCACGTCACCGAACTCCGGACGGCCACCGGACACACCGATCCGGCTGTCGGCCTGGCCATCGCCGCTTTCCTGTCGCCCGACCGGGCGGAGGTCGTCGAGGCGCTGAACCTGGGTTGGCACCACAAAAATGTGCGCGACGACCTGGCCCGCCGCATCGGAGCGCCGGTGATCCTGCACAACGATGGGAATGCGGCGGCGTGGGGCGAATACCTGTTGGCCGGGCGGCCGGCCGGTGGATCGATGGTGATCTTCACCCTGGGCACCGATGTCGGCGGCGGCGTCATCGCCGAGGGACGCCTGCTCACCGGAGCTTTCGGCATCGGTGGCGAACTGGGGCATCTGGTGGTCGACCCCGGCGGCCCGCAATGCGTCTGCGGGGCGCGAGGCTGTCTGGCCGTCTTCGCGTCGGGCAAAGCCATCACGGCCCGGGCCCGGGAAGCGCTGGGCCAGGACGGGGAACCGGTCGACGTGTCGGCGCTCAACCTGACTCGGCTGGCCGAGGCCGGCGACCCTCGGGTGCTCGCCGTCCTCGACGCCGCCGCTCGAGCCATCGCGGCTGCCTCCGCCCAGCTCTCCCGGGTGTTGGACCAGCACACCCTCGTCATCGGCGGGGGCGCCGGCCGGCTGGGGGAGCCGCTGCTCGCCGCCCTTCGAACCCACCTGGCGCTCGGCGTGCCGGTCGGCCCGGTGCTGCCCCTCCCCGCGGTGCGCCCCGCTCGCGCCGGTGATCGCGCCGGCGTGCTGGGTGTGGCGGCGCTGGCCCGCGCCGAGCCGGCTCCCAGCTGACCGCGGGATCACCGCAGAACTGTTCGCCACCCATCGCCGAGGAGTTTCATGTCCGAGCCGCTGAAAATTGGTCTCATCGGAGCCGGTCGTATCGCCCAAGCCGCCCATCTGCCGGCCTTGGCGCGGGCCGACAACGCCCGGCTCGTCGGCCTGTGCGACCCGTCGCCGTTACTCGCCCGAACCGTCGCCCGCCGCTACGACGTCCCCGGCTACGGCAGCGTCGACGAACTGCTGGCCGACCCGAACGTGGCGGCGGTGATCGTGGCGGTACCCGACCGCCTGCACCTGCCGCTGGCCGGAGCGGCGCTGGCGGCCGGCAAACATGTGCTGGTGGAGAAGCCGATCGCCGGATCCGTGGAAGACGCGGAAAGGCTCGCGGCCCAGGCCGCCGAAACGGGGCTGCACCTTCAGGTCGGGGCCATGAAGCGGTACGACCCGGGGGTGGCGTTTGCCGCCGAAGCCGTCAGATCCCGCATCGGGACGATCCTTTCGGCCACCGTCTGGTATCGCGTGATGTCCGCCCTGCGGCCGGGCACCGAAGCCACCCTGTTCCCGGCCATGGTCATCGACAACGACGTCCGCGCCCACGAGGCCATCTTCAAGGCCGACCGAGCCGGTTACCTGTTGACCACGCACGGCTCGCATGTGCTCGACGGCTTGCGGTATCTGCTCGGCGACCCCACCCGGATATCAGCCCAACTCGCCCAGGCCGGGTCCGATTTCAGCTGGCACGGGGTGGCCAACCTGGCCGGCGGTGGTCTGGCCCACTTCGAGATCTCCGCCAACGTGCACGCCGAATGGTCGGAGGGCGCCGAGATCTACGGCGACCAGGGCCACGTCAGCTTGCGTACGCACTTCCCGTTCGCCCTGCGGCCCAGCGACGTCGAGGTGTTCGAGGAGGCGACCGCGACCGCGAGTCGCCCCGTATTCGCCGATTCCAATCCGTACGAGCGGCAGATCGAGGCCTTCGCCCGCGCCGTGGCGGACGGATTGCCCGACAGCCCCAGCGCCGAGGACGGGGTGGCGGCCGTGAAACTCATCGCCGCGGTGGCGACGTCGGTGGCCGCTGACGGGGCACCGGTGACGTTGTGATCGAGATAGGTGTGTTCGCCCGGGTCTTCCCGCCCGGACCGGCCGCCGCTGTGGCGGGCGCCATCCGGGCCGGCGGTTTCTCGGTCACTCAGCTGAACCTGTCGGTGCTCGGTCGGCCGACCCTGGATGCCGACCTCACGGAAGTCCGGGCCGCCGAAATCCGCGCCAGCTTCCACGCTGCCGGCGTCCGGATTTGGGGCGTCTCGGGCACCTTCAACGCCATCGACCCGGACCGGATGGCCCGCGCCGCCGCGATCCGCGACTGTCGGGCGCTCATCGCCACGGCACCGGCCCTCGGCGCGGAAGTCGTCACCTTGTGCACCGGCACCCGGGATGCGGCCAATATGTGGCGCGCGCATCCCGACAACACCAGCCCAGCGGCGTGGACGGAGTTGCGGGCCACCCTGGACCCGTTGATCGAGAGCGCCGCGGCCGCCGGCGTCCGGCTGGGCATAGAACCCGAGCCCGGCAACGTGATCATCGACGCCGACGCCGCCGGCCGGCTGCTGACCGAACTGGGTGACGCAGCCCGGCATCTGGCCATCGTGCTGGATCCAGCCAACTTGCTCACCGTGGACAGCCTGCCCGAGCAGGAGACGATCCTGACCGAGGCCTTTGACAAGCTGGGACCGGCGGTGGCCGCCGTACACGCCAAGGATGTCGTCGCGTCCGGCTATGCGGCGCCAGGAGCCGGCGGCCTGGACTACGACCTGATCATGCGCCTGCACGCTGAGCTGCCCCACCCCGTGCCGGTGATCGCCCAGGATCTCACCGCCGACGATGCCCGGCGGGTCAGCGACCTGCTCGAGCGGGCGGCGGCACCCTACGCCAGATCATGACCGGTTCAGCAACCACACCCGGCCTGGCCTACCAACTGGCCGGGGAAGGGTCAAGGCGCACGCTTCTGGTGCACGGCTTGGGTGGTGACCGGTCGCAACCGCTGGCTCTCGTCGACGACGAACTGGCCACCGATGGGCATTTCGTGGCCCCCGATCTCCGGGGACACGGAGACACCCGGCTGCCGATGAGAGCCGCCGACCTGACCTTCGCGACGCTGGCCCGGGACGTCGTCGAGCTACTACAGGCGCTCCCGCCGGCCCCGGAGATCACGCTGGTGGGAATCTCGCTGGGCGCTGCCGTGGCCTGCCAATTGCTGGCCGCGCACTGGTTGCCGGTGCGCCGGATGGTGCTCATCCGGCCGGCCTGGGGCTGGACACCCCATCCGGACAACCTCGCGGTCTATCCGCGCATCGCCGATCTGCTGGAAAGCCTCGGGCCCGTCGAGGCTCTCGGTGAATTCACCTCCGGACCCGACTACGCCGCGATTGCGGCCGTGTCAGCGGCCGCTGCCCGAGCCCTGCACGGACAATTCACCGCACCCGGGGCGGCGGGCCGCGCCGAGCGGCTGCGGGCCCTGCCCGCCTCCGCGCCCGCCTGCCCCGCGGCCACGGATCTGCCGATCCTGGTCATCGGCAGCGACCGCGATCCGGTCCATCCACTACCGCTGGCGGCGCAGATCGCCCGGGAGTTTGGCGCCGAGCTGCGACGCGTGCCGCCCCGGTACGACGAGCCGGCCGCCCACCAAGCCGACGTGCGCGCCGCGCTCAAGGAGTTCCTGTCCCGCAGCTGATGTCACCGGCTGCGGCAGGCGGCGCAGCCACCTGGTGACGGACAACCGACGGACCGGCGATCAGCGGGTGGCTCTTCCTTTCGCCAACTGTCGAGTGTAAACAGTATGGAGTCCTTCGGGCGCCTATTTCAGCGAGGAGTCAGGATGAATTCGGTCGAAGCCATCCCCGGATCCACGTGTTTTCACGGCGAGGGTCCCTGCTGGTGGCCCGGGTGGGGTGGGCTCCGTTGGGTCGACATGCTGGCCGGCGACGTGCTCTCGCTGGCCGGCGACGCAACTGTCACCCGCGATCATGTCGGGGAGGTCGCCGCGGTGATCCGACCGCGCGGGCCGGCCGGTGCCGTGCTGGCGCTGAAGAATTCCTTCGCCGTCACCGACGGCAGCCTGAGCGAGGCACGCATCTTGGCGACCGTACCGGAGCAGCCGACCCACGTGCGCCTCAACGAAGGCGGTTGCGATCCCGACGGCCGCTTCTACTGCGGCTCCATGGCCTATGACGAGTCTCCTGACGCCGGCCGGGTATACCGCCTCGACCCCGACGGCGCTGTCCAGATCGTGCTGCCAAAGGTGACCACCTCCAACGGCTTCGATTTCTCACCGGACGGCCGATTGGCCTATTACATCGACACCGCCACCCATCGGGTCGACGTGTTCGACTACGACGCCGAAAGCGGACTGACCAATCGCCGCCCCTTCGTATCCGTTCCCGCCGAACACGGCAATCCCGACGGCTTGGTCGTCGACGCGGAGGGAGGCGTGTGGGTGGCGCTCTTCGACGGCTGTGCCGTGCGCCGCTACGACCCGGCCGGTCGCCAGGACGGAATAGTCGAATTGCCCGTCAAGGGGGTCACCGCGGCGACGTTCGGCGGCGCGGAGCTGGACACGCTGTTCATCACCACCAGCCAGATTCGCGCCGACCTGGACGCCCAGCCGGCGTCGGGGACCAGCTTCGTGGCCCGACCGGGGGTCAAGGGCCGGCCCGCGCTCAGCTTCGGCACCGCCACGACAGTTTCAATTCGCTAAAACAGTTGACAGTTGACGGCACTCGCGGAATGCTTCAGGCAAGGGCGAAGCAAGAACGCTGCTCTCGTGGTCCGGGACGGCACAGCGCACCCGGCGCGGCTGCGCGCCTGTCCCGTCAGCCCGTCGTCGGGACGGACTGATCTGGGACCGGCGTCCGGGCCGCCTCTCAACGACAGAGAGGAATCCTCAACAATGACAGATCATCTCGACCACGACCCGGCTGACCTGCCGGTTGCGGAGCCGACGCCGGACGCCGGGGTGAACGCCAGCCGTCCGAGCGTGTCGCGGCGTCGATTCCTGCGTGCCACCGGTGGGCTGGCCGCCGCGGGAGTGGGGTCGGCATTTCTGGCCGCCTGCGGCAGCAGTTCGGGAAGCGGTTCGAGCAGCAGCTCGTCGTCGAGTTCGTCGAGTTCGTCCAGCTCGTCCAGCTCGTCGAGTTCGGCGGCCGGCGGCAGCACCAGCACGTCCGCCGGCGGTTCCGGAGGAGCGACAACGAGCGCCGGAGGTGGTGGGGGGAGCAAGACCACCCTCAAATTGATGTCCTGGGAACAGTTCGAGGAGGGCGAGAAGGTCGCCTGGAACAAAGTGATCAGCGACTTCACCGCCGCCAACCCCAACATCGAGGTCAGCTGGACGGGATGGCCCTTTGCCACTTTCGACCAGAACGTCATCGCGCAGGCCCAGGCCGGCGGCATCGACGCCGACGTGGTGATGTGCCCGCCCGAGCTCGCGTCCGCGCTGATCAACAAGTTCCAGATGTGCGTGCCGCTGCAGAGCATCGCCCAAGACCTCAAACTCACGCCGATTCCGGCTCACGAGCAGTTCCAGTCCGGCAACGACCTCTTCGCGCTCGGGGTCATCGACGTGCCCTTCGGGCTGACCTACGACGAGGCGCTGCTGAAGTCGGCCGGATTCAATGCCCCGCCCACCACGCTCGACGAGTGGACCAGCCAGGCCAAGGCCCTGACCAAGGCCCCGAACCAATACGGCGTGGCCCTGCTGAACAGCGTGGCCGACCAGGCTGACTGGTGGAACCAGCTGCAGAACTTCCCGCTGGCTTACGGCGGCGCTTGGGCCAGCGGCAAAACCCTGCAGTTCACCTCAGATCCCGTCATCAAAGCGATGAAGTACTGGGTGAACCTGCTGACGGTGGGCGGCCCCAAGGGCAGCTCGGAGGCAGCCATCACCAAGCTGTGGCAGTCCGACCGGATCGCCATGAATCTGAACGTGGCCGCCGGCCTGAACTCGCTGAAGACGCTGGCGCCCAAGCTGTACCCGAACCTGCGCAGCGCTCCGCCGCCGTGGCCGGGCAACAAGGCCATCGCCAGGTTGCACCCGGTGGTCGTGCTCAAGAGCTCCAAGAATCAGCAGGCGGCGATGGAACTGGTGAAGTTCATGATCACGCCGAAGACGTTGTACGACGTGACGACGGCCAATGGTTACCCGATCATTCCGTTCAGCAATTTCGGCGACTATGAACCGGACTACCAGAAGTACCTGGACACCACGCCTTGGATGTCCGGGTATCTGAAGACGAACTACGTCGGTGAATTCGACATCCTGGGCGATTACACCTTCGTCTACGCCCAGATAGGCCAGATCATCTGCAAGGCGATGTCCAACGCGGTCTCCGGCGGGACCAGCGTCGAGGACGCCATGGCGGCGGCGCAGAAACAGGCGCAGCAGGAACTCTCGGCGCAGATCTGAAGACCTGCTTGCTGCTATGGCTTCGACACAGGTGATGAGTCAAGGTGGGCGCGACGCGCGGGTCGACCGGCCCGCGCACTTCGCGCGCCGCCCCCGGATGAAGCCATGGAGCTGGTTCCCGTACGTCATCGTGGTGCCGATTCTGGCCTTCGAAGGCGTATTCGTGCTCTACCCCATCGTCAGGGGCATCTCCACTTCATTCCGTAGCCAGCAATTGGGTCAGGCCGGCAAAACCACCACGGCCAACTACCGGGAGATGGTGCAGGACTCCATCTTCTGGCAGGTCGTCGGCACCACCCTGGAGTTCACCGCGGTAGTGGTGGTGGTTGTTCTGGTGGTCGGGCTGCTGATCGCATTGTTGCTGAACTGGTCATTTCGCGGCCGCACCTTTGTCCGCGGTGTGCTGGCTCTGCCGTGGGCGATGCCGGACGTCCCGACCGTTCTGACGTTCTTGCTGATGATGGATCCCAATTTCGGCATCTTCAATCGCATGATCGGCTGGCTCGGCTTCAGCCACCATGTGGCGTGGCTGACGGATCCGCATTGGGCCTTCCTGTCCGTGGTGGCCATGACGGTATGGAAAGGTTTCCCGTTCTACTCGCTGATCACCCTGTCTGCGCTGCAAGCCGTGCCCGACGACCTGATCGAAGCGGCCAAGGTGGATGGCGCCGGCGCGCTGCGGCGGTTCCGCTCGGTCATCCTGCCGGCCATCACGCCGACGCTGTGCCTCCTGGCCGTGCTGGCGTTCATCTTTTCGCTGCAGCAGTTCTCGCTCATCTTCCTGTCCACCGGTGGCGGTCCGGGCAACACCACCACCACCCTGTCGCTGCTGATCTACAACGAAGCCTTCCAGTTCTTCAACTACAGCTACGCCAGCGCGATTGCCGTGGCGGGGCTGATTCTCTCGGTGATCGGAACCGGCCTGTTCATCGTCATCGAGCGGCGCATCTCGAGGTCGCGATGAACAGTGCCGTTCTGACCGCTCCCCTTTCCGGGCGGAGGCGGACGCCGCGGGAGATCACCGGCACGGTGGTTCGTGCGGTGGTCATCGTCGCGGTGTGCCTGGTGGTGATCTTCCCGATCTACTGGATGCTGTTGTCGACCTTCCAGCCCGAGAGTTACACCCTTTCGTTTCCGCCACCGCTTTTCCTGCACGGCTTCGATTCCAGCGCCATCACTCAGTTGTTCCGGGACCAGCCCATCGCCACGTGGCTGGGCCACTCCTTGCTGGTTGCGCTCATCACGGTCGTGATCACACTCGTTGCTTCGGTCTTCGGCGCCTATCTGCTCGGCCGGCTGCGTTGGCACGGAAAACCGCTCTTCGGATTCCTGCTGCTCTTCACCCAGATGATGCCGGGAACCATGGTGCTGGTTCCCGAGCTGCAGTTCTACCGATCCATGGGGTGGACCAACAACCTGCCGATGCTGTCGTTGATCTACGCGGCCTTCAGCGTGCCGTTGGGCGCCTGGATCCTGAAATCGTCCTACGACAACGTGCCCCCGGAGGTGCTGGATGCGGCGCTGGTGGACGGCTGCAATCCCCTCGGAGTGCTCCGCCGAGTGCTGCTGCCGCTGTCTCGTCCCGGCCTGGTCGCGGTGGCGGTGGTCGCCTTCTTCGGCAGCTGGAACGACTACATCTTCGCCTCGGCGTTGATCACCGATCGCGACCAGTACACCGCCGGGCTGGGTATCGCCACTTTCATCAGTCAGCAGGACGTGCCCATTTTCGAATTGCAGGCCGCCGGCGTGGTCTTCTCCATTCTGCCGGTGATTTTCTACCTCTCCGTGCAGCGCTATGTGGTGCGCGGACTGACCGCCGGCGCGGTGAAGGGATGAGGCTTGTGCTGACACGCTCGCTGAACTCAGGGACGGTGCGGGCGTGAAGATCGCCAGCTTTCTGCGCAGAGGTTCAGTGGAATACGCCGCGGTGGACCCGGAGGGAGCGCTGCGAGATCTGCGGGCGGCCGACTCGGAGTTGCCGAACGATCTGAACGACGCGCTGGCGGTGCTGCGGGGCTATCGGCCGGAGCTCTCCGCCCTGCCCGTCGTCGATCCCGGTGAGGTGCGCATGCTGCCGGCCGTCCCGGCACCCCGGAAGATCATCTGCATCGGCGTGAACTATGCCGACCACGCCGCCGAAACCGGTTCCCAGACACCGCCGTACCCCACGGTGTTCGGGAAGTTCGCCAATGCGCTGATCGCCAGCGGCGAGGACATTGTGCTGCCCCGCCGCTCTGAGCAGGTCGATTACGAGGGCGAGTTGGGTGTGGTGATCGGCCGGGCCGGCCGCGACGTCGCTGCCTCCGACGCGATGGGGATGGTCGCGGGCTATCTGGCGGTCAATGATGTGAGCGCCCGGGATTTTCAGGCGCACACCAGCCAATGGCTGATGGGCAAGAGTGGGGACACATTCGCGCCCATCGGTCCGGCCCTGGTGACGGCGGACGAAATACCGGACCCGCACGCGCTCCGGCTGCGCACGGTGGTCAGCGGGGAGGTGCTGCAGGATGCCAGCACGTCCGATCTGCTGTTCAAGATTCCGGAACTGATCGCCTATCTGACCCAGATGATGACGCTGCTGCCCGGCGACCTGATCGCCACCGGCACGCCGGCCGGCGTGGGCGTGGCCAGGACGCCGCCCCGCTTCCTGCGGCCGGGGGACACGGTCAGGGTGGAGATCACCGGCTTGCCGGTGCTCACCAATCGGGTCGTCGCCGCAGCGCGCAGTGGTTCCGCGCCCGGTCCGACGGGCTCTCCGCCCGTGGACGGAAGTCCGGGATGACCCGACCCCGCTGGTATGGTCCCCGTTGACAGTTTCCGGAGGGGAGGCGGTCTGATGCCGAAGGCGCAACCGATGGGGCCGGCGCGTCGCCGCACTCTGGCCGACGAGGTGACCGACCGGCTCCGGGATGCCATCTTGTCGGGCGAATTCGTGGCCGGCGAACGGCTGCGGGAAGAAAATCTGGCGGCCATGCTCCAGGTCTCCCGGGGCCCGATCCGGGAAGCCTTCGGGGCTTTGGAACGCGACGGCCTGGTGATGTTGTCCCGGCACCACGGCGCTTCGGTGGCCGAATTGTCCCGCGAAGACCTGGAGGAGGTGTACAGCCTCCGCATCGTGCTGGAGACGCTGGCCGCCCGTTATGCCGTGAAAAGGGCGACGGAGGTCGATTTCGGGCGGATCCAGCAGGCGTTGAGCGCGTTCACTGATCGCCTTTCGGACAACCCCACCGAACAGGACGCCGCCAATCTGGACGTTCAGTTCCACGACGCCTTCTATCAGGCGGCGCACCATTCCCGGCTGTACGGGAGCTGGCAGAACATTCGGTTGCAGGTGTACCGCTTCCTGCTGACCCGAAATCTGGCCAACCCGGACTGGCGGGAGAACATGGCCAAGGGACACACGGAGATTCTCGACGTGTTGCGCACCCGGAACGAAGAGGCGGTCGTCGCCGTGGTGGTGACGCACATTCAATATGCCTACATGCGGATCGTGGAATCGTTCGCTCCTGGGCAGGACGCGCGGGAACTGCTGGCGGTGGCGGGCCTGACCGGTTTCGAAAACCCTCACCGGGTGACGCCGCCGCCGGTCGCCGGGCGCCGCCGGACCCGCTGAAACCTAGGGGCTCCCAAGGGCCAGGCAGTTCACCGACGGGACACCTCTCAGCAGCGGGAAACGCCTTCGCTTATTGTTGACAGTTCACAATGAATGGCCTTACCGTGGCATACGACGGGCGGGACCGCAAGCCGGCGAATGCGTGCGGCGGGCGACCGCGATGTAGACGAGGAGGTCGCCGTCCCATGACAGCGTCAACCGTAGGTGGATTCCGCGAACGAGCGACCGGTCGCGCGGGATCCGGCGCTCTGTGGGGGGCGTTTCTCGGATCGAACAGCCCCTTGGTGGCGGAGATGATGGGCCGGGCCGGATTCGACTGGCTCGTGGTGGACCTGCAACACGCCCCCTCCAGCGGTCCGGAGCGACTGGCGGTGATGATCGCGGCCGCCGGAGCCGCGGGGACACCGGTGATCGTTCGGCTGCCCTGGAAAACCGACTTCGCGGCGGCGATGTGGGCCCTGGACGCGGGCGCGGACGGCATTCTGGCTCCGATGGTCGACAACGCCCAGGAGGCGGCAGCCATCGCCGGTGCTTGCCGGTATCCGCCCCGCGGATACCGCAGCTTCGGACCGTGGCGACTCGCCCAGCAGTACGCCGCCTACCACACCGACGACGGCGACCGCCGGGCGCTGTGTCTGGTGCAGATCGAAACCCCTGGCGGGTACGACAATCTCGAGGAGATCCTGGCGGTGCCGGAATTGGACGGGACCTACATCGGGCCTCAGGATCTTTCCATCTCGCATGGCGGCGGCATGAGCTGGCGGACCGACAACCAAGTGCTGCACGGGTTGTCGGAACGGGTACTGGCCGCCACTCACGCCGCGGGCAAGATCGCCGTCGCCCACACCGCCGATCCGGAAGACGCGCGGCACTGGGGCGGATTGGGCTTCGACATGGTCACCGCCACGAGCGACACCGCCTTGCTGGCCAATTCGGCCCGCGAGGCGCTGGCGGTGCTCCGGTCGGCCGCTCCTTTGTCGAAAGCGGATTCGTGACCGCGTCGCCGGCCGCGCCCGCCGCTTCGGTGACGCCCACGGTGGCGGAGGCGGAGAACCTGGCGGCCCGAATTCTGGCGGCCGCCGGCGCCCCGCCCGCGGCGGCCGGGCGAGTAGCGGCATCGCTGGTGCTGGCCGAGCGAATGGGCCACGCCTCCCACGGCTTGCTCCGAGTTCTCGAGTACCGCAATTCCACGACGAATGGAGAAATCGACCCCACCGCTGTTCCGGAGGTCGTCCGCCGGACCGGAGCCACCGCCGTCGTCGACGGTCACTGGGGCTGGGGACATCTGGCCGCTCAGCTGGCCACCGATACGGCCGCCGAACTGGCGCTCCAGCAGGGTGCCGGTGTGGTGGCTGTGCGATCCTGCGGTCACAGCGGGCGGTTGGGGGAGTGGGTGGAGGAATTGGCCGCCCAGGGCCTTCTGGGCATCGGCTGGCTCAGCTGCGGACCGGCGGTCGCGCCGCTGGGCGGCCTGGACCGGCAGCTGGGGACCAATCCACTGGCCATCGCCGTCTCCGGCGGTCCGGGGGATCGGCCCATCGTGCTGGATTTCGCCACGGCAGGCTACGCCGAAGGCAAGGTCCGGGTGGCCGCTCGCAACGGCCGCCCCGTGCCCCCAGGGGTGTTGCAGACCTCCGACGGCCGGCCCACCACCGATCCGAACGATTTCTACAGCGGCGGCGCGATTCTGCCTTTCGGCGGTCACAAGGGACACGGCTTGAGCATCATGCTGCAAATAGTCGCGGACGCCCTGTGTGGCGGCGGGCCGGGTGACCGGCCGGATTCCTTCAACCACCTCGTCCTGCTGGCCGTCGCCCCTGAATCGTTGACCGATTCGGAGACCTATCGCGCGCGAGATCCTCGGCATCGCCAACCGGCTGCGCAACGCTCGGCCGGCCGATGTGGGTCAACCGGTGCTGCTGCCCGGCGACGTCGAGGCGCACACCCTGGCCGGCCAGCCACCGGGGAGGGTGCGGGTCACCGCGTCGCTGTGGTCGGAACTCGAACGCCTGGGTCAGGAGAACGCGTCGGCATGAGTGACTACGTCATCGCGGTGGCCGACACCTCGTTCCCCGATCAGGAGAGCCTGCGGGCCGACTTCACCGAGCAGGCGGAACTCAGATTCGTGGATCTGTCCCATCCAGACGGAATCGGCCGTGCCACCAAAGGCGCGGATGCGGTCGTGGTGACGCTGCAACGGATGAGCGCCGAAGTGATCGCTGCCTTCGACTCATCGGTGCGCGCCATCGGCCGAGCCGGAGTCGGACTGGACAGCATCGATCTGGTCGCGGCCGGCTCGCACGGGGTGGCCGTGATCAACCAGCCCGCCTACGCCGCGCCGGAAGTCGCCTCGCACGCGCTGGCCATGTTGTTGGTGCTGCAGCGCCGGATTGTCAGCAGCGACAAGTTCGTCCGAGATGGCTGGCAGGGCCCGTTGGCGTTGACGGACATCCGGCCGCTCGACGAGATGACGGTCGGAGTGCTCGGATGCGGCCGAATCGGCAGCGTTTTCGCCGAATACGCGCGCCCGTTGGCGGCCAGCGTCTCTGTCTACGACCCGGGTCTCATCCAGGCACCTCCATTCGCCGTCCGGGTCGACTCGCTGGACGAGCTGCTGGCCCGCAGCGACGTGCTCAGCCTGCATCTGCCGTTGACCGCGCTGACCCGCAACCTGCTGGGCCGGTCCGAACTGGAACGGCTCCCCGCCGGCGCCATCGTGCTCAACGTGGCGCGCGGCGGCATTCTCGACGAGCGGGCACTGGCGGACCTGTTGGTGGCCGGACGATTGGGAGGCGCCGGCCTGGATGTCTATGACTCGGAGCCCCTGCCGGCGGATTCGCCGCTCCACTCCGCGCCGAACACGGTGCTCACGCCACATTCTGCGTCCGTGTCCCGGCGGTCGGTTCACCGCCTCTCACGGTGGTCGGTGGCCGACGTCATCGCCTACCTGGACACCGGCACCGTGCAGTTCGGGTCACTGGTCGTCGACGGATCACGTCCCACCGTCTCGTCCTGACCCGCATGTTCGCCGCTGGCCACCGCCTTCGCGACCGCCGGCGCCGAGATCAGCCCACCACCGATGGGAAGGACCCGCCATGGCAGAACCAACCACCCTGCGCCTGGACGGCCGGGTCGCCATCGTCACCGGCGCCGCCGGCCTGATCGGCTCGGCCCTGGCCGCGGGGTTCGCCGCCAACGGTGCCACCACGGTTCTGGTCGACGTCAACGCCGCCGGTCTGGACCGGGTGGCAGGGGACATTCCCGGCCCCACGGTGGCGATGACCTGCGACCTGACCGACGAGGCCGCCATCGGCGCCTTGGTCGCCAGCGTGGTCGAAAAGTTCGGCGCTGTCGACATTCTGGTGAACAATGCGGGCGGCAACCATCGTATGCTGCCGCATCAGATCACCCGGGAGCATTGGGAACGGCTTCTCAGCCTCAATCTCACCGCGCCGTTCCTGTTGAGCCAGGCGGTCGGGCGGCACATGATTTCCCGGCGCCGCGGCGTGATCATCAATGTCACCTCCACCTGTGGTTGCTCCGGCATGGGCCGCGGCAACTTCGCCTTCTCCATCGCCAAGGCCGGTCTCAACGCCATGACCCGGGAGCTGGCGCTCGAGTGGGGCGCCAGCGGAGTGCGGGTCAACGCGATCGCGCCGTCGCAGGTGGACTCGCCGGGGATGCGCGAGTGGATGGCTGAACCGGGTGCCAACGGCCAGACCATGGGTGAGCGGTTGCTGGCCGGGGTGCCGTTGGGCCGCCTGACCACCGCAGCGGACATCGTGGGACCGGCCCTGTTTCTGGCTTCCGATGCGGCGGCCATGGTCACCGGGCTGGTGGTCCCTGTCGACGGCGGCAATCTGACGGTCAATGCGGTGGGCACCCCCGGGGTACCGATCGCGCCGGCCGAGGTGGGCTTCGGATCCGGCTGATTTCAGGACGCCGCGGCGGCCGCCTCGGGGCCGGTCGCTCTGGCCACCCGCCGGACCACGTCGACGACCCGATCGATGGCGGGCAACTGGGCCGCCACCAGATGCGGACTGTGCGGGATCGGGGCGTGGGCGCCGGTGACCCGGGCGACCGGCTGGTCGAGGTACCAGAAGGCGCGATCGTTGATCAGGGCCGCGATCTCGGCGGCCGGTCCGGCCAGGTGCGGAGCCTCGTCGACGACCACCACCCGGCCGGTCTTCTTGCACCGACTCGACGATCGTGTGGGCGTCCAGCGGTGACAGCGTGCGCAGATCGATGACCTCGACGTCGATGCCGTCCGGGCGACACCGTCTCGGCCGCCTGCTCGGCCAGACCGACGCCGTAGCCGTAGGTGACCAAGGTGAGATCCTTTCCGGGACGGGCGATCCGGGCCTGCCCGATGGGCACCAGGTCGTCGGGGCCGCCGACCGGGCCGCGGGCGCCGGTGAGCATCTTGTGCATCAGGAACACGACGGGATCGTCGCCGCGCAGCGCGGATTTCAACAGTCCCTTGACGTCCCAGGGCCGGTAGGGGAAGACCACGGTGAGCCCGGGCATGTTCATGAACGGGCCCTGCAGGCTGTTGTTGTGCTGGGCGCCGCCCTGCGCGACGCCCGCCGTGGCGCGCACCAGCAATGGCACCGGCCGGCCCCACATGTAGCGGATCTTGGCGGCCTGGTTGACCAGCTCGTCCATGGCGCCGAAGGCGAAGTCGATGAAGTTCAGATCCACCACCGGCCGGGCTCCGGCCAGAGCGGCACCGACACCGGCGGCGACCATCGCGCCTTCGGAGATCGGTGCGTCCCGCACCCGCTCGTGCCCGAACAGCGGGCCGAGACCCTTGACCTGTGAGAAGTGGCCGCCGCGGTCGTACAGATCGGTACCCAGCACGAAAATCCGGTCGTCGCGCTCCATTTCCTCGCGCATGCCGGATTGGTAAGCCGTCGAATAGGTGCCTTCGGTGCTCGCGTCAGTCATTTGGTGTACCCCTGGGCGTCGCTCCAGTCGTTCACGTTCGCGGCGGCGGTGGAGGGGTCCGGACATGGTGCCTCCTCGGCGAAATTCACGGCGTCGTCGATGGTCTCTCTGCACGGCTTGGCCTAACTCGGTCAGCCTCGGCGTCGTCGAGCAGGCCGGCAGCGGTCAGCCGGGCGGTGAACTGCTCGATGGGATCTCGCGACGACCGCCAGGACTGCGACTTCCTCTTCTGTGCGGTACCGGATGGTCTGACCGCAGTCGTGACCCTTGTAGCGGTAGGTCTGGATCTCCAGGAAGGTCGGCCCGTCGCCGTCGCGGGCGCGCTCGGCCGCCGCGGTGACGGCGTCGTGCACCGCGACGATGTCCTGTCCGTCGACGACGTCGGCGGCAAGCCGAAACCTGCCGCTCGGCCGGGCAACCGACCGCCCCCCGGTCACCGACGCCGACGGCGTTTCCACGGCGTAGAGGTTGTTCTCGCAGACGGCGATCAGCGGCAGCTTCCAGATCGCGGCCAGGTTCGTGAATTCCCAGACCCGGCCGGTGTTGGCGCCACCGTCACCGAAGATGCCGACCGAGACCCGGCCGTCGCTGAGCAAGCTACGCACCCAGGGCGCCGCCCATGGCCAAGCCCAGGCCGGCGCCGACGATGCCGTTGCAGCCCCACAGGCCCAGGTCGAAATCGGCCAGGTGCATGGATCCGCCCCGGCCGCCGTTCAAACCAGTTGCCTTGCCGAACAATTCGGCCATCACCAGGTCGGCGGAGCCCTCTTGGCCAGCGCGTGGTGATGCGAACGGTGGGTACCGGCCACGATGTCGTCGGCTGGAGCCCGCTGGCGATGCCGACAGCGACGGCCTCTTGGCCGATGGCCGGGTGCATGCCGCCCGGAACCTTGCCGCGCAAAGCCAGCTCATCGGCCGTCTCCTCGAATTTGCGAATGAGTCAGCATGTCCGAAGCCATTCGCGCAGCGATTCCGGCGGGGATCCCGAGATGCGCGACGGCGGTGTGATTTCGGTGGTGCTGGTCATGAATTTTCCCGCGGAGCGGTGGGCGGACGACGGCCGAAGCCGAGCAGCAGGGCGGGCTCAGCCGAGTACGGAGGCAAACCGGTCGAGCAGTGCCGCGCCGCGTGCTGGCCGTCCCAGCTGCGGTGGTCGGCGTTGACGGTGACATGCATGGTGAGGGCCGGCCGCAGCCGCCCTTCTAGACGACCGGCCGCTCGGCGAGCCGACCGACGGTGATCAGGCTGGTCTGACCGACCGGGACGATCCCGGTGAACTGGTCGACGCCCAGCGCGCCGAGGTTGGACAGGGTGGTCACCGGCATCGCCGGCATCGTCGGCGGCGTCATCCGGCCGGACCTGGCTCGCTCGACCGCCGCCCCCGGGCCGCCGGACAGCTGCGAGCAGAGTCGAGCTGCGGAACACTGTGCAGGACCGGGACGCCACGCCGACGCTCGGTGGCCACGGCCAGGCCGATGTCCAGGTCGGTGCGTCCTTCGCGTTGGCCAGGAAAGCCAGGGCGAGGGCCCGTACCAGCAGGTCGGTGACCGTCAGGCCTGGGGCAGCACCAGGCGGGTCTGGCGGTGCGCCTTGGCCAGCTCGGTTCATCCGCATTTCTCGGGTCACCGCGAAATGCGGGATGTCCCGCCAGGATTGGCGACGGCCGCAGCGACGGCGGCCGGTATCGCTCCGCGGCGGCCGGTTCGGTGTGGCCGGCCGCCTGCGTTTGCTCCTCCGGCTTCTCGTTCGACGATGGTGCCGGCGCGGACGCGACGGGCCGGATTGGAGGCGGCGGGGCAGGGCGGGACGGCGGGATGGGAGCGGCCGGCGGAATCCGAGTCGCCGGCCGGCTGGGCGCTGCCGTCGTCGTCGGCCGGCCGCGGGTCCGATAGCTGGGTCTGCGGGCGCCGCAGTGGCATCGGTGGAGCCGGTCGCCGCCAGCGCGGCCAGGCGCCGAGCCCGGGGCTCAGCCGATGCGGCCGCCCGGAGTCTTCCTCCCCGGCGGCGGCATCTCCCGGGGTGGCCGAGGACGCCGCCCAGACGGCCGGGACAGTCGCCGGCGACGACGAGGCCGCCGAGTCCGGCTGACCTCGGCTAGGCGTCGGGGGGAGCGGCGCGGGTGGCGGCGGGGAAAGACGCTGCCGCTTCACCGTTTTCCAGCACGTGAGCGATGGTGGTGCCCGGGGCGACGGCCTCCCGGGCGGGCACCAGGTGCGGGCCCAATACTCCGGCGGCGTCGGTCTGCACATCGATGACCGCTTTGGACGTCTCGACCACGGCGACCACATCGCCGATGGCCACCGAGTCACCCGGCTCTTTCAGCCACGACTCGATGATGACGTCATCCCGGGCCATACCGGTGGCGGGAATGAAGATGTCGCGCATCGCTACCCTTCGCCCGAACCCGTCCGGCCAGCGGCAGTCGGTGATCCGACCTGGAGATCTCAGGAGTCCGGGTTCCGGTCGGCGGTCTACCTCACTCCCGAGACGTCAGACGTCTGACGTCAGGCAATGCTAGGCTGAACGCCGCAGGCGGTCAAGGCTCCGCAGGGACGCCGGCCGGAAAAGAGTGGCCGGGAGAACCCGAATCGGCAGGAGAGTGGGCGGATGCCGACAGACGGTCTGGCCGCCGGCCGTCCCGACGCCGACGAGACGTTGCGCCGGCCGGCCTACGACTTGACCGAGCAGATCAAGGATTTGATCCTCGCGCGCGAGATACGGCCGGGCGCCCCACTTCCGCCCGAAACGGAGCTGATGGCCGCGCTGGGGGTGAGCCGGAGTTCGCTGCGTGAGGCGATCAAGGGACTGCAGGCCAGGGGCATCGTGAGCGTCGAGCACGGCCGGGGCACGTTCGTCGGGCGGCCCACCCTGGACCCGATGGTGGATGCCCTCATCTTTCACCGGCACGTGGCCGCCCGGACCGACCGGCTCGACACGGCCGCCGACCTCATCGACATCCGGGACATCTTGGAAACCCGTCTGGTGCAACGGGTGGCCAATGTCGTCGACGAGGAACAACTCGCGGCGCTGGATGCCACCGTCGGTCGCATGGAGGACTCGGCCCGGGCCGGTATTCCCTTCCAGGTGCACGATCGCCAATTCCACGAGCAGCTCTATGCGCCCTTGGGCAATCATTTGGTGATCCAATTGGTGGCGGCGTTCTGGGATGTACTGGACGCCGTGCACCCGCTGCTGCCGCCTAGCACTTCGGACATGGTGGCGGACGTGGCCCTGCATCGCCGCATTCTCGACCGGCTGCGCGAACGCGACCCGGACGGCGCCGCGGTGGCCATGCACGAGCACTTCCGGGACGCTCATTCGCGTTTCGACGACACCCTCGCGGCGGACGCGGCATTGTCGAAACCGGGACCGGCGGCGGCGCCCCGGTAGACGGCCCCCCAACCACCGGGCCGCCCGGCGTCCGGCTCGGTGAGCCGGGTGAGCAGCCGGTCCACCCACCACTGCGTGTCGCCGTCGACGTCGAGTTCTACGCTGACGACAGCCCGGCCCACCCCGGTCGGACGCCAACGGTCCGAGTGTCACCGACCCCAAGGCGGTCACGATGATTCCGAGAATGCCGTTCGGAGCGACCGGACACGAATCCAGCCGGGTGATTTTCGGTGCGGCGGCGCTCAGCAATGTGTCCAAGGCCGAGGCGGACGGCGCGCTCGAGGTGCTGTTGCAGCACGGCATCAATCACATCGACGTCGCCGCCAGCTACGGAGATGCCGAATTGCGCATCGCTTCGTGGTTGAACCGCCATCCCCAGACTTTCTTCCTGGCCAGCAAGACGGGTGAGCGGACCTATCGCGGCGCGCGGGAGCAGATTCGCCGGTCGCTGGATCGGTTGGGCGTCGACCACCTCGACCTGATCCAGCTGCACAACCTGGTGGACGTGATCGAGTGGGACAAAGCGCTGAGCCGCGGCGGGGCGCTCGAGGCCGCGGTGGAGGCTCGGGAGGAAGGCCTGGTTCGTTTCATCGGCATCACCGGGCACGGTCTGTCGGTGCCCGAGATGCATCGGCGCAGCCTGGAACGCTTCCCGTTCAACTCTGCGCTGGTGCCCTACAACTATGTGCAGATGCAGGATGAGCGGTACGCCAAGACTTTCAACGCCCTCGCGGCAGTATGCGCCGAGCGCGGCATCGCCCTGCAGACGATCAAATCGCTGGCCCGCCGACGCTGGGACGGCCGCGAGTCGACCGCTGCGACCTGGTACGAGCCGCTGCGCGAACAGGCCGACATCGATCTCGCGGTGCACTGGGTCCTCGGCCGGCCGGAGGTGTTCCTGATCACCACCGGCGACGTGTCCATCTTGCCCAAGGTGCTGGACGCCGCCGAGCGCTTCGAGCGGCGCCCCGCCGACGAGCAGATGAACGCCCTCACGACCCGTCTGGAGATCGACGCACTGTTCGTCTAGCGGCCGTCCGTCGGACCGGGGGCGACGACGGCTCTCTCCGCTCAGGCTCTTCCGGCCTGCTCCTGCCACTGCACGCTGATCCGGTCCAAGGCCTCGTGGCTCACGCTCATGCCGCCGAAATTGGCCAGCGTACTCATGGGCATGGTGCCGATGACGTGGACCAGCTCGTCGCGCAGGACCGCCGCCGGCTGACCGGCGGCGACTTCTCGCTCGATGCACTCGCGGCCGGCCGGGTCCGACATCCACTCCTGCAGGGTCGAGTCCCGGGTCAGCGGCACGGTCAGGGGCGGTGCCGCGATGCTGAGAACTCCGGTCAACGGCAGGTCCCGCGAGTTCGGGCCGACGGCGATGACGAAGTCGCCGGCTTCGACGACCCAGCGGCGGTGGCGGGTGGACCAGAAGGAGAACGCCCGCTGGTCGAGTTCGACGCTGACGACGCGGCTTTCCCCGGCCGCCAGCTGCACCTTGACGAAACTGATCTCTGGTCTTGCTTTGCCCGGCCCGCTGGACCCCGATCATCCGGTGGAGCGGGAGGCGCTGGCCAGAGTCGGCCAGCGGACACTGCGCGCGTTCCTGATGGCTCACCCCGCCGGTACGAGCCCGCTGTGGCTGGCGAACCAGCTCGGACACAGTGGGCCCTGGCTGCAGAGCCGGGCGCGCCGGGACGGCCTGGACAGCCGATTGAAGACCACCACCGCGCTCGAACGCCTCACCGCCACCGCCGCGGCGGCGGGCTACCCGGAACCGGCCAGATACCTGCGCCAGCGGTACGAGACAGGCCTGACCATGACCCAGCTGCAGAAGAAAACCGGGCTGCACAGTCACCATGTAGCCGCGCTTCTCCGCCAGGCCGGCGCCGTCCGCCGCGACCACCCGGCCATCGCCGAGCGGCTCGCCCTCGACCGCATCGGATGGACCGGCTCTCTGGGCGAATACGACATCGCCCGCGACCGCGCCGGCCTGAGCATCCAGAAGATGGGCTGGGAGCTGGGCCGGTCCGACGTGTGGGTGACCCGGCGCCTGCGCGCAGGCGGATACGGACATCTCATCAGACCGCCGGGCCACCGCAAGTAGCCACCATTCGGCCTGCGACCGTCGAGGTGATCGCCGGCTGGTGGTCACCTCGAGTTACCCGACGCCTGGCATCTTTGGGACAGCGATCTGACGTCGTGGCGGTTAATGAGCGGTTCAGTGACGCCGCGGCAGATGCGCGCTGGTCGGCACCATGGGCTCCCGTTCACGATGATTCCGCTCGCGCGTTCGCTCGGCTCACTCTCAGCGACGTTTTAAAGAGAGTGGAGATGCTCCGCCAATTCGCGACCGTCTCAAGTCGACGAGACCTCATCAACGCGGTCTACGTTGGCGATCCCGTCGATGGCTGCTCATACGCACACCGGGATCTGTTCACCCCGGAGCAAATCAAGGCGGCCATAGGGTCCGAATCTTTCATCGGGAATAAACCGGATTTCTATCGGCTTTCGCTACCGTACTGTGCCCTCATGAGAGGGCGATTCGGCGACAATTGGTACAAGAAGGCCAGCGGCTGCCGGCTTCCCGCTGAAGACGCAGCCGCCAAACTAGCCGCGGACAGGGACCTGCGCAGACCATTCACATGCTGACACTCGATTTGAGCACCGAACGCTGATATGTCGACGCTTGTCGAACGGGTGCTCGAGTCAGACTCAGGCCGTCGCGAACTTGACCAGAGGCTGGGCAGGCTGACAACCAGCTACCAACGCGGGTTCAGGGAAGTGATGCAGACGCGCTGCGCAACGCGGAGTTGTCGCGGGCGACGGCGATCGCTCCTGAAAGTTCTGCCAACTCGCCGAGTTGGGCTGTGTGGATCGTGACCGCTTCTGCGGTGGCCAATTGGGCATAGCGCGCGACGGATTCGCGTACCCCGTCGGCGAAGGGTTCGCCGGATGCGCCTAGTTCACCGCCGAGAACGATCGCTTCTGGGTTGAGCCAGTTGCAGCCGTCGGCTAAGACGCGGCCGACGATTCGGCCCGCGTCGGTGAGGACTTTTCCCCCGATTGGGTCGGTAGCAATTTCCGTTAGGTTCATGTGGCTACGTAAGTCCGCCAGATGGGTATGAGCGAGCTGCTCACGGACTTCGGTGGTGGAGATGACGGACTCAAGGCAGCCTTGATTGCCGCAACGGCAACGGTTTGTGGATTCGGGTAGCCGGGTGTGTCCGATCTCGCCGGCGATGCCGGTGACCCCGCGCACCAGTTGGCCATTGATAACCACGCTGGCCCCGATGCCGTGTGATGCCTTGACGTAGATGAAGTTCCTGTACCCACGGGCGACGCCGAAGTGCATCTCGCCGATCGCCCCCATGTCGGCGTCGTTATACACGTCGACCGGTAGTCCGAGTGCCTGTTCAAGCTCGGCGCCGACGGGTCGGTTCACCCATGACCGCAGAATGGTTGGTGACTGCACGACTCTCCGGTCAAGGTCGAGCGGTCCAGGTATTCCGGCGGCGGCGCCTAACAACGTCGATCGATGCAGGTCGGCGTCATCGAGCACACGGTCGACGAGCTGTCGCAAGACGGCGATGGCTTGGTCCGCGGCGCCGTCCACGTCGACCACTGCGTATGCGGTGGCGAGCATTTTCCCGTCGGTGGTCGCGACTGCGACACGCACGTGCATGTGTCCGAAGTCGATCCCGAGCACATGCCCATCCCGCCGGGCGAGAACGAGCCGGGTGGGTTGACGGCCTCTCGGGTGTGAGAGCGCCCGGGGTTCTGGACTTCGTCGCGAAGGTGGCCGGCGACGACGAGCTCGGTGACGGCGGCCGCGATCGCGCTGCGGGAGAGACCAGTAGCGGCTTCAAGGTCGGCGCGGGTGACCGAACCTCGTGCGCCGACCAAGTCGAGCAGAAGTTCCAGGGAGCGGCGACGGCGGCCGGGCAACTGCGCCAGGTCACCTGCCGTCGAGTTCACCATGCTCGGCGGCCCGACCTCCGGTGTTGCGGCAACCGGTCGCACCCCGGAGCGCGCTTGCGGCCGCCGGCCTGCTTGCATACGGCTGTCGGCACCGCGTTCTTCACCTCCCGAGTCCGCTTCACCCGGCCATCGCCAGCATGGTGACGATTATGAGCCTATGGAGCGGGATTTCTAGGCGGCGGACCGAGCCTGCGGACAAGGCGTGGTCGCAGACCGCTTCCCGCGTGGTCAGACCGGCAGGTCCGCTGGCGGTGCGGAGCACTGATCGTCCGAGATGCATGCTGCCTACACGGCTCTGAGGTGGCCGCCCGGCGAGCGGCCACCTCAGAACATCGGGTCTGCGGGTCAGCGCTGTGCGGCGTGAGGCAGCTTGATCACTCGGCTCAGCGAGGTGAAGACGATGCTGGGCAGGTGCTCGAACTGGCTGGTGTAGGAGGTGATGTTGATGCCGCGGACACCCTGGAGTTTGGCCAGCTGTCCGAACGGTTCGGAGTGCATGGCGACCGTCAGGATCCGGATGGCGCTGCGCTGCAGGTCACCCAGGCGCAGCGTTGTACGACGCCGGGTAATTGCCTTTCAGTGTGACGTGTAGGCGACCACCGGGGTGCTGCTGTCGCCGGCGGTCTGGTAGGTCGGCGTGACCGTGATGGCCGCTTTCTGCGCCGCCGTCAGCGCGGTGCCGGCTAGCAGCGAAGACACGTCGGCGTAGGCGTCGGCCACCGATGCGTACGGGCCCGCGTTGCTTGGTGGTCGCCGTTGAACGCTGCGTCGTAGGTGACGATCGTCGACAGCACCTTCGACAGGTCGGTGTGCGGAGTCGACGGTAGTGCTGATACGTCTGGTGCCGTCGGCGGCGAGGGTGAGACCGCCCAGGGACCAGCTGTAGCCGGTGAACCGAACGCTGAGTAGATCGAGGTCGTCGAACACCGGCAGCCCGGTGACGTCGATGGTGGGCGCGACCTTCTCGATGTTGGTGAGAATCTCGGTCGGGATTGCCGCCGGGCATCGATCAGGTCGTTGCCGGCGTACATGGTGGCGACTGGGTTGTGCGTGCCGCCCCAGTCGGACATGACCAGGCCCTTGAAGCCCCACTCACCGCGCAGCAGGTCGGTCAACAGGTCGTAGTTCGCGGAGGAGTACGTGCCGTTGACCTGGTTGTACGAGCTCATGACCGCCATCGGCTGTGCCGATCTCGACCGCGATCTGGAAGCCGCGCAGGTAGATCTCCCGCAGCGCCCGCTCGTCGATCATCTCGTTCGACGGCGTTGCGGTTGGCTTCCTGGTTGTTGGCGACGAAGTGCTTGATGGTGACGCCGACGCCGGGGTTGCTCTGCACGCCCTTGGTCGTCGCGGCCGCGGTCAGTCCGGCGACCAGCGGGTCCTCGGAGTAGTACTCGAAGTTGCGGCCGTTGAGCGGGTCGCGGTGGATGTTCATGCCCGGGCGCCAGCCACAGCGTGGCGCCGAACTCGCGCATCTCCTTGCCGACGGCCTGGCCGACCTGCTGGACCAGAGTCCGGTCCCAGGTCTGGGCGAGCAGCGTGCCGATCGGCCAGGCGGTCGCGTACTGGTAGGTCGGCGGCGTGGTCGGGCATCTGCTGGGTGAGCCGCAGTCCGGCCGGGCCGTCGGACAGCGTCATCGCCGGGGATGCCGAGGCTCTCGTACTTGCGAGTCGTGTAGCCGGCGGCACCGACCGCCTGCGGGAACCGACCCACCGGCGCCGGCGCCCTCGACGATGTTCGCCAGCTGCGTCGACGTTCAGTCCGGCGACGAACTGCTGGATCGACGCGCTTGCCCTTGGCCACGTCGTACAGCGTGGCGTTCGGGTCGGTGTGAACCGCCTTGACGGTCTCACCGGTCTTGGCCTGGTACGGCGCCCCGGTGCCCTCCCAGTTGGTCTGGCGTCGGGTCGACGTAGGCGGTGGTGGAGGAGATCTTCGCTGCCGTCGATCGCGTAGTACGGCGAGGAGCTGTCGACCGGGACGTTCTGCTGGTAGGCGGACGGCGTTCTGCTGGGTCTTGAAGCCGCGGGTGTTCAGCGTTGATGGTCGGCGCCCAGCGCAGCTCGTGCCGTTTCGCTGGGGTAGGTGTAGAAGTTCGCCGGGTTGCTGGTCAGTTCGTTGGCCGGCGCCGCGCTGGTTCATCTCGTGCGCAACCTGCTCGGTCGTCAACGTCTTCGCCAAGCGGATCTTGGCGGCGACGTGCGTGGTCCGCGAGGAGTCGCCGACCCGGATCACGTAGTCGCCCGCGTCCATGACGTACGAGGCCGAAGCGTCGTCGTACGAGGCCATGTCGGTGGTCCGGTAGCTGGATGGTGACCACCTGCGAGGCACCGGGGGCCAAGCTGTCGGTCTTCGCGTAGCCGGCCAGTTGCTGGTACGGCTTGTCCACACCGGTTTGCGGCGCCGAGAAGTAGGTCTGGACGACCTCCTTGCCGCTGTACCTTGGCGCCGATGTTGGTGACCAGGGCCTTCACGGTCACTGTCTTGGTGTTGGCGCTGACCTGCAGCGGGTCGACGGCGAAGTTGGTGTAGGACAGGCCGTATCCGAACGGGTAGGTGACGACGCTGGCCGGATCGCTCGGGTTGATCGACTTGTAGAACGAGTCGAAGTACCGGTATCCGACGTAGATGCCTTCGCTGTACTGCTCAGTGGTGGTGTTCCCGTCGTTGTTCCCGAAGGTTGCCGAGGCGGGATAGTAGCTGTACTTGCGAGGCCCAGGTGTCGGTGAGCTTGCCCGACGGGTCGACGTCGCCGTCGAGGACCTCGGCCAGGGCGTTGCCGGATTCCTGGCCGGCCTGGCTCATCAGCAGCAGCGAGTCGACGGCCTGACCGCCGGCTGGGTCCTTGGTGGCCCCGTTGATCTGCTTGAAGAAGGAGGTGTCGATGATGCCGCCGACGTTCAGCACGACGATGACATGCTTGTAGGTCTGGCCGATGATCTGGATGTCGCCGGTCTCGGTCGAGGTGAGCTGGTAGTCGCCGGGACCGGCCGAGCGGTCCGCGCCTTCACCGGAGTTGCGGGCAACCACGTACACGGCCGTGTCGGTGGGCGCCGTCGGCTGCGACCGACGCGGCCGTCAGCGGCTGCTCCACCGAGGAGTAATCGATCGTGGCACCAAATCCGCCGCCCGATCCGCTGTTCGCCGTACTTCGTGGTCGTAGGCGTTGACCATGGCGTCCCAGTAGGCGCTGCTCGTCGTCACTTTGAAGCCGGCGTTCTCCAGGCCGGTGCGGACATTGATCGTGTACCGGTTGTTGACGTTGCCCGAGCCGGTGCCGCCCTTGACTGTGGCGTAGGCGCCCACCCCGAACAACGCCACATCGGTCTTCTTCTGCAGGGGCAAGGCATGGCCGTGGTTCTCCATGAGCACCATGCCCTGCTCCGCCGCCGACCGCGATAGCTGGGCGTTCGCCAGCTCGAGCGCGTTCGGGTTGGGGCTTGGGTTTGCAGCCTCGGCGGTGCTGACCGACGTGACCGCCAGAGCGGCCGCGGCCACCAAGGCCAAGGACGCGCGCGCACCGCGAGATCGAACGGTCGCCCACCGCCTCCTCTGACTCGGCGGGAACGTCTGCTGAGTCGATCCATTCATCTTCATGGCTCCACCTTGAGACCAGGCCCACGCGGCGACGCGAGGCCGTGAGAGGGACATTCCGAACTAGGCCGCATCACCGGCCGATCTTGGGGGGACCGAAGAACCGCGTCCTCTGATACCACGCGGTTCCGGCCTCCGTCATGGCCAGCCTGCGCTGGCAGATTCGGGCGCTACCCACCGTATGACGACCGCTGTTCCGTCGTCAAGAGGAGAAGTAGCGCCGCTAATTATCCGGTTACCGGCAATAACCCGATAGTGGCCCGCCGTTGCTTGCCAGGTTGGCCCGCGGAAAGATAGAGAAGAGCCGCCCGGCTGCCATCGCGGCGAGCCGCGCAGTCGGCCGAGCCCTCGACGGATACCAGCCCCGAACCCTGTTCACCGGTCGTGCCGGCCCGCTGGGCCAGCACTTTTAGGCCTAACCGTAATGACCATCAATCCCGCCGGTTAGCCCGGGACTATGATCGCCCTGATCCTCATCATGATCTTCTTCGCGTGTCTGCAACGGTTCTTTTTCAAGGGCGTCGGCGAGGGTGCCGTTAAAGGGTAAAAAAATCCCGGATCGCTGTCGATCGGCGCGGAATCGATAAAGTGGAACGTTCGGACGACCCGGCGTAGGCCGATCGTCAATGCCCACCCGGAGAACTATGATTGGTCGGGCGCGAGCGATTTACGGGAAAAGAAGACCGTCGAAGCCGGGCTCCACGGGCTCCGGCCGGGAGGAACAGCAGGCATGCACGACCATCGTGTGCTCATCGAAAACCGACTGGGCCGAGCTCTCAACGAAAAGGTCCGCCCGGCCGTCCACCGCACGGTCGCTGATTTGCAGGTCGAAGTGTGGTCCGTTGACGGGGGACAGGGCGAGCCGGTCAGCCCCGCCACCGCCCTCGGGGCGACGTATTCCGCGGCGAAGGTCGGCGACCCGTGGGGACCAGCCTGGGGGACCAGTTGGTTTCATCTCACCGGGCGCGTACCGGACACAGCCGCCGACCATGCCGTCGAGGCGATTGTGGATCTTGGCTGGGCCAACCATTCCCCGGGTTTTCAGGCCGAAGGGCTCGTCTACCGACCCGACGGCTCTACGGTCAAGGGATTGAACCCGCGCAACACGTGGATACCCATCACCGAACAGGCGATCGGCGGCGAAGAGATCGACCTGTACGTCGAAGCAGCGGCCAACCCGCTTCTGCTAGACGCGCACCCATTCTCGCCCACCGAGTTGGGCGACAAACAGACGGCCGGTGGGGCCCCCCTGTATCGGCTGGTCCGCGCGGACGTCTCGGTCTTCGAGACGGACGTGTGGGAGCTGGTCCAAGACCTCGAGGTGCTGGACTCGCTGATGCGAAGCCTGCCGGAGAGCGAATCACGCCGCTGGGACATCCTTCGGGGAATCGAGCGCGCACTGGACCGGATTGACCTGGCCCGGATCGCCGAGTCGGCCGCCGCCGCCCGCGTCGAATTGGCGCCGATGCTGGCCCGGCCGGCGACGGCCACCGCACACCAGATCACCGCAGTCGGGCACGCCCACATCGACTCCGCGTGGCTGTGGCCGACCCGGGAGACTGTTCGCAAGGTTGCCCGAACAACGTCCAACGTCGTGCAGTTGCTGAAAACTCATCCCGACCTGGTCTATGCGATGTCGTCGGCCCAGCAGTACGAATGGCTGGCCCAGCAGCGCCCTGAAGTTTTCGCCGCCGTGGTCGAGCAGGTCAAGGGCGGCCGTTTCGTGCCAGTGGGTGGTATGTGGGTTGAGTCTGACACCAATATGGTCGGCGGTGAGGCCATGGTTCGGCAATTCGTCTACGGCAAGCGCTTCTTTCTCGAGCAGTTCGGTATCGAATGTCGTGAGGTCTGGCTCCCGGACTCGTTCGGCTACTCCGCCGCGCTCCCCCAAATCGTCAAACTCGCTGGATGTCAATGGTTCTTAGAGCGTGTCTGCTAATGCTGGGCGCCCCTGTCGTTGATGATCTTGGGTGCGCCACGAACGTGGAGGAAGGAGTCGCCGTAGGAGGCTTCTTGTGACGCGGTGCTGTGCAGGAGATGGAGGTTGGCCCTCCGGCGTCGCCCTGCAGGGGGAGGCGTCAAACCGCCTCATGCTGCGTTGGTTGATGACCGTCGTGGTGAGCGATGAGGAAAAGGCGCAGGTGATGCGTCAGGTGGGGATCGGGAAGGCGAGCGGAAGCGAACCGCTGTTGAAGCGTCGAAACGACTAGGTGACATCGAAACCGGGGAGTCCAAGAGTTTCCGGGATGGGTCTGGCGGGTGCCTGCTGACTGGCCAGGTGGTGTCCGGCGTGAAGGCGGCGCGAGCCCGGTCTGCGGCTCTTGCATGGAACGTGGGAAGGCTCGTGTCGCCGTGGATGTCGGTGGTGGTTGGCATCGAGAGGGACAGCGTTGACGGCGGAAACCGGAGACGTTGAGTACCGAGGTGGCGCGGGCTGGCGGACCGGCCCGTAGTAGTGGTGAAGCTTCTGTAATGGGGGTGGAGCGAAGGGGCCGGCTCATCGGTGAATTGTTCGCACGAGCAACCGGGCAGCGGTGACGTTGTCTGGGAGGAGACGAGTGGGCAAGTCGGGTCCGACGGACAAGTCGTTCAGTATTTCGAAGCAGTTGGTGTGGGAGGCGTATAAGCGGGTCAAGGCGAACAAGGGCGCGCCGGGGGTGGATGAGCGATCGCTGGCGGAGTTCGAGACGGATCTGAAGAACAACCTGTACATGATCTGGAATCGGCTCTCGTCGGGGACGTATTTTCCGCCGCCGGTGCGGGCAGTGGAGATCCCGAAACCGCAGGGCGGGGTCAGGGTCCTTGGGGTGCCCACGGTCGGCGACAGGATCGCGCAGACCGTGGCGGCGATGACGTTGGAGCCTCGGGTGGAACAGATCTTCCATCCTGACTCTTACGGGTACCGGCTCGGCCGGTCGGCGCATCAGGCGTTGGAGGTGTGCCGGAAACGTTGCTGGGAGAAGGCTTGGGTCTTGGATTTGGACATCCGGGCTTTCTTCGACTGTTTGGATCACGACCTGATCGTCAAGGCGGTCACGGCGAACATCACCACCGAGCAGCGGTGGGTGCTGCTCTACGTCAAGCGGTGGCTCAACGCCCCGTTGCAGCACCCGGACGGCACCGTCCAGCATCGGGATCGGGGAACCCCGCAAGGGTCTGCCGTTTCCCCGGTGCTGGCCAATTTGGTGCTGCACTACGCGTTCGACATGTTCCTGGTCCGGGAGTTCCCGGCCGTGACATTCGAACGCTATGCCGATGACGCGGTGGTGCACTGCGCGACCGAACGGCAGGCCCGGCAGGTGTGGGCCGCGCTCGGTGCTCGGCTCAGTGTGCTGGGGCTGGAGTTGCATCCGGACAAAACCCGGATCGTGTATTGCCGGGACAACAGACGATGTGGCGACTACCCGGACACCTCGTTCACGTTCCTGGGCTACACATTCCAGACCCGCGGCGCCAAGAGCAGAAACGGGCAGTTGGTCGTCGGGTTCCTCCCGGCGGTCAGCGCTGTCGCCCTGGCCAACATGAGCGGCCAGGTCCGCCGATGGCGGCTCCATCGGTGGACAACCCGCAGCCTGGACGAGCTCGCCGACTGGATCAATCCGGTCGTCCGAGGCTGGATGCAGTACTACGGCCGATTCGCTCGGTCGAAGTTGAATCCCCTCCTGCAGCGCATCAACACCTACCTGATGCGATGGGCTGGACAGAAGTACAAGCGACTGCGGTCATACAAACGTTTCCGGGCATGGTGGTTCGGGATCATCGATCGAGAACCCGAGCTGTTCGCGCACTGGAAATGGGTTCGCACGTTCGCCGGGCTGAGATGAGAAGAGCGGAGTGACGGGAGACTGTCACGCTCCGTTCTGTGGGAGCCCGGGGGTGCAATTCCCCCGGGCCACCCGACTATGGCGCGTGGTGGAGTGATTTCGGACGAGTTCTGGTCGGTGGTCGAGCCGTTGTTGCCGGCCTATGGTGGCCGTCGTGGTCGGCCCTGGAATGACCACCGGACAGTGCTGGAAGGGATCTGCTGGCGCTACCGCACCGGTTCGCCGTGGCGGGATCTGCCCGAGGAGTTCGGGCGATGGCAGACCGTGTGGGCACGGCATTTCCGCTGGTCAACCGATGGCACCTACGAGCGGATCCTGGCCGAGGCGACGAGGGCCGGGCACCATGGCGGCGAGCAGGGTGATGTGGTGGAGCGGTTGTTGTCGGCCGATTCCACCGTGGTCCGGGCGCATCAGCACGCCGCCGGGGCCCGCAAGGGCACCGGCGATCCGGAGGCCACCTCGACGGTCCCGGGCCACACAGGGGGCTCGGTCGAATGACAAGAATTTCGCGGTCGAGCCGGCCGATCACGCGTTGGGTCGTTCTCGTGGTGGCCTGTCCACCAAGATCCACACCCTGACCGATCAGCGGGCGTGTCCGGTGACGGTGATCCTGACCGGCGGGCACAGCGGGGACAACCCGCAGTTGGTGCCGCTTCTGGACCTGGACCGGCGGCGTCCCGGGCGGGCCCACGGCCGGGTCAGGGTGTTGGCGGATAAGGCGTACTCGCATCCCTCGACGCGGACCGAGCTGCGGCGCAGACGGATCAGCAACACCATCCCGCAACGCTCCGATCAACAGGCCCACCGCAAGAAGAAGGGCTCGAAGGGTGGCCGGCCGCCCGCGTTCGACGCCGAGGCGTACAAGAAACGCAACACCGTGGAACGCGGTTACGCCCGGGTCAAGCAGTGGCGGGGCATCGCCACCCGCTATGACAAACACGCCCTGACGTTTTTGGGCGGGGTCCACCTCGTGGTCAGCGTCCTGCACCTGCGCTGATTAGCAGACACGCTCTAACCCAAAAGATCTCCTGGAACCAGGAAAACAAGTTCCCGCACCACACCTTCATGTGGGAAGGCATCGACGGGACTCGCGTCTTTACGCACTTTCCGCCAGTGGACACCTACAACTCCGACCTGTCCGGACATGAACTGGCCCACGCAGCCAGTAACTTCCGCGAAAAAGGTGCGGCCAGCGTCTCACTGGCCCCCTTCGGGTGGGGCGACGGGGGCGGAGGCCCCACCCGGGAGATGATCGCCAGGGCCCGGCGCACCCACAATCTGGAGGGCTCCCCCAGAGTGATCATGAGGACACCGGCCGAATTCTTCGCGGCCGCCGAAAAGGAGTACCCGGACGCTCCCGTCTGGGTGGGCGAGTTGTACCTCGAGCTACATCGCGGTACGTACACCTCGCAAGTGAAGACCAAGCAGGGCAACCGGCGCAGTGAGAGTCTTCTGCATGAGGCTGAACTCTGGTCGGCCACCGCCGCCACCCGGGGACTTCTGCAATACCCGTACGACCGGCTTGATCGCCTGTGGAAGCTGGTACTCCTGCAGCAGTTCCACGACATCCTACCGGGTAGTTCCATCGCCTGGGTGCATCGCGAGGCCGCGGACAACTACGTCCAGATAGCCACTGAACTGGAAGAGATCATCGCGTCAGCCCTCACTGCGCTGGGCGGCGAAGGACAAGAGCCGCTGATCTTCAACGCCAGTCCGATGGGCCGCCACGGTGTGCCGCCCCTGTCCGCATCGAGGGGTGTTGTGAACGGGCCGCCCACTTCGGTTGGGAAGAGCAGCCCAGATGTAGTCCTCGACAATGGATTGCTCCGGGTGCGGATCGATCAGCGGGGCGTGATCAGGTCGATCCTGGACCTGGCAGCCGGCCGGGAGTTGGTGCCACCGGGCGCCGCCGCCAACCTTCTTCAACTGCACCCCGATTTTCCCAACATGTGGGATGCGTGGGATATCGACGAGTTCTACCGCAACACCGTTCGCGACCTGGTCGACGTCGATCAACTGACCACGATCACGGACGCGACCGCCGGCTCGGCTACTGTCCGGATCGACCGCCGTTATCGGGCGAGCCGGATCGTTCAGGAAATGACGCTGGAGCGGGGTAGCCTCCAGCTGACATGCACGGTCGAGGTCGACTGGCACGAGCAGGAGATGCTACTGAAGGCCGCGTGGCCACTGGACGTACACACCGATCACGCCCAGTTCGAGACGCAATTCGGCCACATCGTCCGGCCAACCCATGTCAACACCAGCTGGGATGCGGCCCGCTTCGAGGTATGCGCCCACCGATGGGTCCGCGTGGCCGAACCAGGCTACGGCATCGCCGTCGTCAACGACGGCACCTACGGGCACGACATCAGCCGCGCGGCCCGGTGCAACGGCGGTACCTATTCCACGGTCAGACTGTCACTGGTGCGCGGCCCGCGGTTTCCCGATCCTCGCACTGACCAAGGACATCACCGATTCCGCTACGCGATCGTCGCCAACGCCGATGTCACGGCAGCGGCCGGCGCAGGATACGACATCAACCTGCCCGTCCGTACGGGATCGGGCGCCTCGCAGGTTGACCCATTGGTCGCCATCGACGGTGACGCCGTCGTTGAGACAGTCAAGTTGGCCGACGACCGCAGTGGCGACATCGTGGTGCGGCTGTACGAGCCCAGGGGCGCTCGTTGCACGGCCATCGTCACGCCCTCATTCGTCGCGACCCGCGTGGTGGAAACAGATCTGCTCGAACGGCCAATAGCGATTGACGCCTTGCCGGCAGAGCATTCGACATCCGCTATCGAGCTCAAGTTCCGTCCGTTTCAAATTGTGACGCTCCGGATCAGCCGATGAAGCTTCCGAAAGACTCATCGCGTTTGCTGGGCTGTGCCGAGCCGACGACGAGCAAAAATTCATAGAGAGAAGTGACCGCTGGGTCGGGATGTGGGTTCAGCCGCTTTGCCGACTCAATGGCGCGCAACAATTCCAGGTTGGGGCTTTCGTTCTGCCAGCTGAAGGCGCTTCGGGACGGCGTTGCGCCGCTAAGGTTATGGAGTCGGTTTTTGGACGCTCTCGTCAATGGCGACGAGAACCTTGATGTGGTGACCGGACGAGGAGAGCGCGAAGGCCTCGGCGACCTGGCCGAGGGGAAGAATGGCGGTGATGAAGTCTGCGGTTTTTACCGCTTGCTGCTCGAGCAGCCGGATGGAGTCTTCGTAGTCTTCCGGCAGGTATGTGGCACTGCCCTGGATCCGGATTTGATGATCTTGAATGATGGGCAGCGGAACGGTGACGTCGGCCGCCGGAACGCCGACGATGACGACGGTTCCTCCTTTGTCGGCCATGGAGATTGCCTGCCGGACGGAGCTTTGGATGGCGACGCAGTCGAAGACGATGTCGGCGCTTTCCCCGAGAGCGGCTCGAACTTGGTCGACCACGTCGGTGGCCATGGCGTCGACGACGGCGTCGGCCCCCAGGGAGGTGGCCCGTTCGCGTTTGTCGGGCAGCGGGTCGGTGACCACGACCCGGCCGATGCCTCGGGCGCGCAGCACCGAAAGGACGAGTAGTCCGATGGTGCCGGCTCCGAGGACCACCGCCGTTTTTCCGGTCACGTCACCAGCGAGCCGGACGGCGTGCACCGGCGTGGACAGCGGCTCGATCAGGGCCGCGGTCGGGTAGTCGAGCGTCTCGGGGACTTCGTGGAGTCGGTTGGCGGCGAGGGTGAAGTAATCGGCCATGCCGCCTTGCTCGTAGCCGCAGCCGAAGAAGGTGAGGTTCTCGCAGAGGTTTTCGCGGCCCGTTGTGCACATCTTGCAGTTCCAGCAGGGCAGATCCGGTTCGGCGGTGACTCGGTCACCCACGGCCAGGCCGTCGACCTGGTCGCCGAGAGCCTCGACGACGCCCACCACTTCGTGACCGGGATGGTAGGGCAGGGCCACGAACGGGTGGCGTCCATGGGCGGCGTGGGTATCGGATCCGCAGATGCCGCTGACGACGCTGCGGACCAGCGCCTCGTCGGCTTTCGGGGTCGGCACGTCTGTGGACTCGACGTGGATGAGGGCGGGTTCGACGACGACTCGTCGCATGGTGGTCATTCGGCGAAGCCTTTCTGTTGGAGGTTGGCGGCGGGGCTGGGCGGAGCTGGTCAAGCGCCCGCGATGACCGAGGTGAGGGTGCGGGCGGTTTCGCGGACGGCGTCACGGCCGGCGCGCAGGTAGGGCCGGGGGTCCACGGAGTTGCTCTGCTCGAGCACTTCGCGCAGCGCGGAGGTGAACGAGACATTCAGGGCAGTGCCGATATTGACTTTGCGGATGCCGGCGCGGACCGCCTTCTGCAAGTCGTCGTCAGCCACCCCGGACGAGCCGTGCAGCACGAGGGGAATCGAGACTGCGTCACGAAGACGGCTGATGAGGTCGAAGTCCAGGCTCGCTACTCGGGACGTCATTGCGTGGGAACTTCCGACCGCGACGGCCAGGGCGTCCACGCCCGTGTCGTGGACGAATCGGGCGGCTTCGTCGGGATCGGTGCGGACGCCGGCGGTGTGGGCGCTGGCTACCTGAGTGGGTTTGCCGCCGACGTAGCCGAGTTCGGCTTCGACGTAGATGTTCTGCTTGTGCAGCATGCGGGTCTGGCCGGCGGTCTGGGCCACGTTTTCGGCGTAGGGCAGGCGCCCCGCGTCGACCATGATCGACGTGAATCCGGCCGTAGCGCCCTGCTCGACCAGAGCGGGATCTTCGACGTGGTCCAGATGCAGGGACACGGGCACGGATGCCGCCGCGGCCATTTCGTTCAAAGCCGCGCACAGGGGTCGCATCGCTCCGCCGCGGAAGCTCACCGCGTTCTGGCTGACTTGAAGGATGACGCCCGCACCGACATCGCTGGCTCCGGCGATGATTCCCTCGGCGTGTTCGAGGGTGATCACGTTGAAGGCGGCCACTGCGCCTCCGAGGGCGATCTGGTCGGCCATCAACGTCGCGGTGGTGGTGATGGGCATGTGGTCCTTTCGAAGGGACGTCGGAGCGTGGGCTGGACGGCAAGACTCCAATAGCTTACAATAAAAGCCAAGCAAACCCAAGCAACAGATTGGACGGCCGGAAAACGATGTCAGCGTGGGCAGGGCTGGACGCCGGGACCACCTCCAGCAAAGTCGTCGTCTTCGACGAGTTTGGAGAAGCTCTGTGCGAAGGGCGACATCCAACCCTGTGGACGGTCACGAACGACGGGGTAGAGATCAATCCGGAAGCCTTGCTGGTGGGTGCACGGTCCGCGATCGACGCGGCGATGACCGCGCTGCCGGCCGGCGTCACGGTCGCCGGCTTGGGAATCACAAGCATGGGTGAGACCGGCGTGCTGGTCGACGGCGCCGGCCGACCGGTTGCGCCGGCCATCGCCTGGCATGACACCCGCGACGCCGCAGAGGTGACCCGGATGATCGACGACCTCGGCGCCGAATCCTTCAGTGGCATCACCGGCAAGCCCGTGCGCGGACAGTGGTCGCTGACCAAGCACCGCTGGCTCGTCGACCACCATTCTGATGCCGCACGTGCGGTGCGCCGCTTCAATGTCGCCGAATGGATCGCCCGCGGCCTCGGTGCCGATGAGGCGTGCGACCGGGCTCTGGCCTCGCGCACCGGGTGGTTCGATGTGGCTGGCGATGGCTGGTGGGCGGACAGTCTGGCGTGGTCGAGGGCCCGGGTCTCGCTGATGTCGGATCTGGTGCAGTCCGGCGACGCCATCGGGCACGTCTCCGACCCGCTGGTCGATCCGCGGCTGCGGGGCGCGGTTATCACGTTGGCCGGACATGACCACCAGGCCGCTGCCTTGGGGGCGGGGGCCGGAAATGTCGGCGACGAGCTCGACTCGGCCGGTACGGCCGAGGCGCTCATCCGGACCGTTCCTCCGAACCTGACGCGGGAGCACATCCTGGCGTTGGCACGGCAAGGAATAACCACGGACGCCAGCATCCAGCGTGGCCTGTGGTCGCTGTTGGGCGGCACCGAAGGCGGCCTCGCCATGCAACGGACCCTGTCCGTGCTCGGCGTCGGACGGGAGGGTTTGGCCGCCTTGGACGAGGCAGCGCTGCAGACGAGGTCACAGTCGGTCCGCGTCGCCGGGATCGGCGGTGCCGCCCTGGAACTCGCCGGGTTGACCGACGGGGTGGGACCCGGTGACGTCTGGAGGGCCGTGGTGGAGGCCGCGACAGCCCAGGCGGTCGAGTTGCACCGGGCCATGAGCGACATCGTCGGGCCCCATCGCCGCCTCGTGGCTGCCGGGGGGTGGTGCAACAGCGCCATGGTCATGGCCGCCAAACGGGCAGGATTCGGCCCGCTGACGGTCTCCCGGACGCCGGAGGCCGGCGCGCTCGGTGCGGCCATCCTCGCCGCCCGCGCGGCCGGCGCCCTCGGGCCCGCCGAGGTTCTCGGGCCGCCATCGACAAGGCAGACGTCATGATTAGGCAGACGTCATGAGGAATGGCCGGGCCATGTTCGCGGCCGAGCGGCAGGAAACCGTGTTGCGCAGACTCACCACGGCCGGCCGGGTCGACGCGGCGAATCTGGCCGCCGAACTCGGCGTCAGTGGAGAGAGCATCCGCAAGGATCTTGCCCTGCTGGAGGAGCGGGGACTGCTTCGCCGTGTCCACGGCGGGGCCATCCTGCTGCACGAGCTCCGGTCAGAGCCGGACATCAAGGACAGGACCGCCTTCGCCGACGAGAAGCAGGCGATCGCTCGCTTGGCCTTGGATCATGTGCCGGCCCAGGCGTCCATTCTGCTCGACGCCGGCTCCACCACGGCCGCGCTGGCTGCCCTCTTGCCGACGGACAGTTCACTTTTCGTCTGTACCAATTCGCTGTCGATCGCGGCTGTGTTGACCGACGCATCCGCGGTCACGGTGCAACTCCTGGGCGGGACCCTGCGACGGCCCAGCCGCGCCGCCGTGGGACCGGCGACCATCAGCGCGTTGCAGGCCATCAACGTCGATGTCGCCTTTCTCGGCGCCAATGCGGTGTCCGGCAGCCGTGGCCTGACCACACCGGATGAGTACGAGGGGATGACCAAACGGGCCATGTTCGCGGCGGCGCGGCGCCGCATCCTCCTCGCTGACCACTCCAAATTCGGAAAAGAAAGCCTGCACCGCTACGCGGAGCTCGCCGACCTCGACCTGGTCGTCACCGATTCCAGCATCAGTGACGAGGCGCTGCGGGCGATCGACTCGGCCGGTGTGGAAATCCAAATCGCCGAGAGGGCACCATGATCACGACCGTCACCGCGAATCCCAGCCTCGACCGCACCCTGAAGGTCGGTGTCATCAACCGCGGGCAAGTCCACCGCGCAACGTCCGAGCTGATCGAGCCCAGCGGCAAAGGGGTCAACGTCTCCGTCGCCCTCCACGGCGCCGGCCAGCCGACCGTGGCGGTGCTGCCGGTGGGTGGATCGGTAGGCCGCCACCTGACCGACCTGCTCCACGAAAACGGTGTCCCGGTGCGCACCGTGCCGGTGTCCGGCGACGTGCGTAGCAACGTCTCGGTCATCGAAAGCGACGGCACCACGACGAAGTTCAATGCCCCGGGCGCGACAATGCGCATCGAGGACGTCTCGTCTGTGCTGGCCGCCGCCGAACAGGCCAGCCGACCCGGCGAGTGGCTGGCCTGGTGCGGCAGTCTGCCGGCCGGATTCGCCGAGTCCGAGTTGGTCCGGGCCATCGCCGCCGGTCGGGCATCCGGCCGGTTGATGGCCCTGGACAGCTCGGGCGAAGCCCTCGCCAGGGTCCTCAGAGGACCAGCCGAGGCGCTCCCGCACCTGATCAAACCGAACGCTGAGGAACTGTCTGAACTCGTCGGGCGGCCGCTGACGACGGTCGGCGCCGTCGCCGACGCCGCCCGTGAACTCGTATCCGCCGGCGTTCGGACCGTCCTGGTCAGCCTGGGTGGTGACGGCGCCGTCCTGGTCGACGCCGATATGGCGTTATACGGGCAGGCTGCCGCCAGCCGCGTGGTCAACACTGCCGGCGCCGGCGACGCCTTCCTGGCGGGTTATCTGGCGGCCGCCGACTGCGGGCCGGTGGCCTGCCTGGAATCGGCGCTTCGCTTCGGAGCGGCCGCAGTTGCTCACCAGGGAACCCTGCTGACCCAACCGCCCACCGGCCCAGCCGTAGCGGGCTCAGTCAGCGTCGGCCAGGTGGACGACCACCGCAGTCGGCGCGTTTCCTGAAGTTCCGGCGCGCTTGCGCCGGCATCAGCCGCCATACCCTCCAGCACATACACCATCTCCAACTGGGACGGCTGGCTCCGCCATACCACCAACCCATTTTCGCGAGAGGAATTCATGTTGATCGGCGAACGTCGATGCGAAATAGTGAATTCTGCGCGTCGCGCCGGTCAGGTCAGTGTGGCTGATTTATCCAGTGAATTCGGTGTAGCGGCTGAAACGATCCGCCGGGATTTTGCGGAATTGGAAAGACACGGGCTGGTCAGCCGAACCCACGGTGGTGCCGTGCCCTCGGACCGGCCGGCCTACGATGGAACTGTGTTGTCGCGATCCGAGCAGCATTCCGCGAAAAGGCCAGAATTGCCCGGTGTGCCATGGACGAGCGTCGGGAATGCCCAGGTCATTTACCTCGATGAAGGATCAACCGTCGCTGCCTTCGCGTCGGTACTGGAACCCAGCAGCGCGATCACCATCGTCACGCCCGCGATCGTCGTGGCGAACGACTTCTGGCGCCGCAGCGACGTTTCCGTCATTCAACTCGCCGGCAATCTGCGACGCCAATCCCATGCGGTCATCGGAGCCTGGACAATCCGGATGCTGTCGGAAATAGCCGTCGATCTCGCCGTCCTCGGCACCAACGGGATAAGCCTGAAAAACGGTTTCACCGCCGCGGACCCTTTGGTGGCCGAAGTAAAACGAACCGCCGTCGCTCAAAGCGCACGAACCATGATCCTCACCGACTCGAGCAAACTCGGACGGGACTCGTTCACATCCTTCGCGCAGCCCTCCGATGTCGACGTCCTTATCACCGAATCATCAGCCCCTCGCTCGATGGTCAACCAAATTCGATCTTTAGGCGTGGACGTGCTGCTGGCATAACTAATGCCGACCTCAGATCGACTGCGTCAACGTAAGTCCCGTTCTGGAAGCCGACGAACGTTGCTTCCTTATGCCCGGCCAGGCTGGGAGCGTGCGGTCACCCGCAGCTGTCTGCTCGCTCCACGACGTTGGCCGGCGCTCCGGGGCGACCTGTTTTCGCACGGTACCCAGCAGAAAGGTTTCGCTGAAGCGTCTCGGTCGTTGTTGCGGACGCCGTCGCCCGATGATCAGTTGCTCGGTCCGGATGTGCTCGCAGCAGCGGCTGGGCTCTCGGCGGGTTCCGTCGGTGCACCGTTCTGATGCTTGGCTGGCGCCTGTGGCGCTCGCCGTTGCGGTGCCGAGCGGCGGTTGTCTATTGCCGGTGTCGTCCGTTCGGTCGGGGGCGTGGGCGCCTCGGGGTGGAGCAGGCTCACGCCGGCATCTTCGAGCGCCTGACGGAGAGCCGGCGGCGGCGCACAGTCCGAGACGAAGTAGTCGGCTATGCCGAGCTCCGCTACCTGGGCAAACAGGCGCCGGTCGAATTTGGACGAGTCCGCCAGCACCGCTACCTTTTCCGATTGGTGCATCATCTCGCGCATCATCACTGCCTCGGCCAGGTTGCTCGTGCTGTACCCGCCTTCGACTGCCACCGCGCCGACGGCGACGACAGCGAGGTTTGCCCGAATGGACACGTCCTGACCCTCGGTGGTGGGGAATCTGACCGGGCCGGTGGTTCCCTGGGTCATGATTCGGGTCGAGCCGCCGAAGACGTACAGCTCGCGGAATGCCTTGGGCGAGATGACGCCCGGCAGCAGAAGATTGTTGGTGGCGATGGTGAGCTCGCGTCGTTCGTGCAAAGCGCGGGCGACAGCCAGCGCGGTGGTGCCGGCGTTGATGATCACAACCGAGCCGTCGGTGACCAGGCCCGCCACAATGGTCGCGATGGCTTCTTTCTGGGCTCCTTGAAGGTGCAGCCGGACCGCAAGTCCGCGGTCGCTGCGGTTGTGGACCGCAATGCTGACGGCGCCGCCGTGCGTGCGGACAATGCGCCCACCGTTGTGCAACTGGTCCAGATCGCGCCGGATGGTGTCAATCGACACGCCGTACCGGTCAGCTAATTCGTGCACGGTCACCTCACCGACCAAGTCCACGTAGGCCGATAAATCCGACTTCCGTCCGGCCGGCAGCTGGCTGCGCGACTCGGGGGGCCAAGCCTGCTTTCCCACCCGGCATGTCTAGCACAGAGCAGCACAAACGTGCAGATACCGGCTGCCACCGGCCGAGGCGCCCCCGCTCCTTGACGGTGGCGGTCATTCGAAGCCGTCAAACGCGCAGGAATACCCCCGTTGACGGCATCGCTTCGGCCGGTCTAGCCTGTCAAAGTCGCAGAAAGACGCAGAAGACAGCGTTAAGCGGCAGCCAAGTAGGAGCAATGATGCACCCGAACAGGAGATGACATGGCCACAGGAAGCAGACTGGGACGTCGCATGTGGGTGTCCGCAGTCGTTGGTGTCGCGGCGACTCTGGTGGTGGCCGGTTGCGGCAGCAGTAGCGGCGGCTCCGGCAGTTCGTCGTCGTCGACGACCTCGTCCGCCAGCTCTGCGTCGTCGACGCCAGCGTCCGGCAGTTCTTCGTCGTCGGCGGCCTCGTCGTCGGGAAGCAGCAGCAGTTCGTCCGCCCCGAGCTCGACGCCACAGGGCGGCGGATCCGGCAACACGGTCACGCTTCAGTTCTCCCAGTGGTGGGCAGGTGAGCTGCCCAAGGGCGACATGGACGCGCTGGTCAGCCAATTCGAGCAGCAGAACCCCACCATCAAGATCGATTTGGTGACCAACCCGTACCAGAACACCCACGATTCGACCATCGCCCAGGCGGCCACCGGCAACATCTCTGACATCGTGGCCATGGACGGGACGTGGTACAGCGATCTGCAGTCCCAGGGTGCGTTGGCCAACATGACCGACCTGATGAAATCGGCCAATTACGACGACAGCAACCTCACCGGTGAGCTCAAGACCGACAACTCGGTGTACATGATCCCTGTCGTCAACTTCGTCTACCCGATGTTCGTCAACACCGACCTGCTCAAGCAAGCGGGCATCACCACGATTCCGAAAACTCAGACGCAGTTCAAGGCCGCGGCGGACGCGGTGAGCCAAAAGACCAAGGCGAAAGGTTTCGCGGTCGCTCTGTCTCCGCAAACGCCGAACGGGGTCGCCAATGACGTGATGGCCTGGGTGTGGGCATCCGGCGGGTCGATGCTGACCTCGGACGGCAAGACCAACATCAACAACCCTGGTGTGCAGCAGGGCTGGAATTCGTCAACAGCCTCTTCAAGAGCGACGATGTGCTGGCCGGCGCCATGAACATGCAGGAGACGCAGAAGCCGAACGCCTTTGCTCAAGGGCAGGTCGCGATGATGTTCGATTCGCTCGCCCACGTGACCTCGATCAAACAGAACAATCCGAAGCTCAATTTCGAGCTCGCGCCGGTGCCGGTCAAGGACGGCTACACCGGTCAGGAAGGCATCAATGCGGCCTCCTGGGCGATCGGCATCTCCAACAGTTCGAAGTACAAGGACCAGGCCTGGAAGTTCGTCCAGTTCTTGATGGATGCCAAGGTGAATGCCACGCTGGCGACCGAGGCCAACGGCTTCCCGGGAAACAAGGCGGCGAAGCCCGACCTGTCAAAATCGGATCCGCTGATCCAGAAGGCGTTCAGCATCTACCAGGCCAGCAAACCGCTGAACGAGTTCGCCAATCGGCCTGCCGGTGTCGGTGCAGTTGGAGAGTGATTTCGACTCGGAACTGCAGAAGTACTTCACCGGTGAGTCAGGACGTGCAAACCACACTGAGCAACACACAATCCGCCTGGAACAAGCACATCTCGGCAGCGACGCGCTGATCGCCCCGAATCGATCACTGGCGTGACTGAGAATGTGACGACGCATACTTTGGTTCAGACCCGGCCGGCCGGCACGTCGCCGGCCGGGTCGGCCGCCCCCAACCGGGCGCGTAACGGTCGGCGCACGCTGGTCTCGTACCTGTTCCTGAGCCCGGCGCTGCTCCTGATGGTCGGGTTGATGTTCATCCCGATCGGGACGGTCATCTACTACAGTCTGGTCAACTACGCGATCGTCCACCGGCCCGGCCGGGCGAAGCATCTGGTCGGCCTGGACAACTACACGCTGCTGTTCCAGGATCCGAGCTTTCGCGCATCGATCTGGCACACGTTCGTCTTTGCGCTGGTCAGCGTGGCGTTCCATCTGCTGCTGGGGCTCGGGTTTGCGCTGCTGCTGAACAGCGAGGTGCTCGGCCGGGTGGTCAAGGGTGTTTTCCGGACACTGATCATCATTCCGTGGCTGTTCACCATCACGATCGTCGTCGCGTTGTGGCGGTATCTGTTGCTGGATCCCAACGGTGTGGTGAACTTCGTGCTCCACAGCCTCGGCCTGCCCACCCAGGGACTGGCCTGGCTCGGACAGACCAATACCGCCCTGGCGGCGATCATCTTCGTCAACATCTGGGCCGGTTATCCGTTCTTCATGATCAGCATGCTGGCCGGGCTGCAGGGGGTATCCGGGGAACTGCGTGAAGCGGCCCGGGTCGACGGCGCCAACAGGTTCCAACGGTTCTGGAACGTCACGTGGCCACACCTGCGGCCGATCGCGCTGTCGATGAGCATCCTGGATGCCATCTGGAACCTGCAGAATTTCGCCACGATCTTCCTGCTGACCGGCGGTGGTCCGGTCGACAGCACCGATGTGATGGCCAACTACACCTACACGACGGCCTATTTCGACCAGGACTACCCGGTCGCATCGGCGGCCGCGGTCATCATCTTGGCGATTTCCCTGGTGCTGGCGATCTTCTACGCCATGAGCCGAAGGGCGTTGAACCGATGAGCGCGGTCGCTGCGGGAACCGCAGACGTGGTGGTCACCCGAGCTACCGCACCGTCACGCCGGTCCCGCCGCATCGTCAAGTTCTGGACCGTGGTCGGGTTGCTGTGCAGCGCGGCATTCGCTGTCGTGCCCGTGTTGTGGATGTTCCTGAGCTCGCTCAAGCCCAACACGCAGATTCTGCTGAACCCGCCAAGTCTGTTCACGGCCCAATCGTCGTTCGCCGCCTACGGCAAACTCTTCCAGGATCCGTCGCAACTGCGGGCCTTCGGCGACAGCTACCTCATCGGCTTCGCGGTCACCATCCTCACGATCATCGTGGCCGTGCTGGCCGGGTTCGGGTTGAGCCGCAACGACTTTCGCGGCAAGCGGATAGTGATGACCGTGGTGGTCGGGGTGCAGTCCGTTCCACCGATCTCGCTGGTCATTCCCTATCTCGGCCTAATCACGATGTTCGGCCTTTACGACACCTATACCGGGTTGATTCTGACCCATCTGGTGCTGACCTTCCCGTACGCGATCGTCATGATGACGGCGTATTTCGATACGCTGCCTCGCACCCTGGACGAGGCGGCGCGCGTGGACGGCGCATCATCCATCCGCATCCTCTGGCGAATCCTGCTGCCGATCTCCCTGCCCGGCGTGGTGTCGGTCGGCGTCTACACCTTCATGCTGTCCTGGAACGAGTTCCTGTTCGCGCTCATGCTCACGAAGCAGCATGTGCGGACCGTACCGATTCGAATCTCCTTGTTCATCGGGCAGAACGCCGTGGATTGGCAGGCCATGTTCGCGATGAGCATCGTCGGGTCGATCCCGGTGCTGTTCTTCTTCCTGCTCTTCCAACGGTATTTCCTGGGAGGCCTCACCGCCGGCTCCGTCAAGGGCTGATCGCCACCAACGTATTTCTCCTCCGAACGGCCGCATTCCCCGCCATCCTCTCCAGAAAAGGACGCTCCATGCTCATCACCGGATCCGCCATGCTTGATGTCGCCAACAAGCACAACTTCGCCGTTCCCGCCTTCAATGTCAGTGAATACGCCATGTTCAACGCTCTCGTCGAAGCGTGCGAAAAAACCGGATCGCCGATGATGGTCGCCATTCATCCCGACGAGTTCCGGCACATCGGCGCCGATCTCATGCACGCGATCCTGGAACACTCACGCAACGCGTCGGTTCCCATCGCCGTCCATTGGGACCACGGGGCCGATTACGGTCAGATCATCACCGCCATCCAAGCGGGATTCACCTCCGTGATGATCGACGGGTCCGCCCTGCCGTTTGAGGAAAATGTGGCGGTGACGGCGAAGGTGGTCGAGGCCGCGCACAGCGTCGGATTGTCCGTCGAAGGTGAACTCGGCACCATCGGCCAAGGCGACGCCTACGGAGAATCCGGCTCTAAGACAATCATCTACACCGAACCCGCCGACGCCGTCACCTTCGTCGAACGGACCGGAGTCGATTCCCTCGCGGTGGCCATCGGCACATTCCACGGCCTCGTTCCGGCGGATCTCAAACCCGAGCTCAAGATCGACCTGCTGCGCGAGATCAAGGCGGCCGTAAGCGTCCCGCTGGTCCTGCACGGAGGGTCCAGCAACCCTGATCACGAGATCTCCGCCGGCGTCCAGGCGGGCCTGAACAAGATCAACATTTCCAGCGATATCAAGATCGCCTACTATGGCAAACTCCGCGAAGTGCTGGAGAACCAGAACCTGCGTGAACCCAACGCGATCGAACCGCCGGCGATGGAAGCGATGAAGGACACCGCCATCGAGAAGATCAAGCTGTTCTGCTCCGACGACAAGGCCAATCTGTACTGATCGTCCACCCCTTCGTGCTGGAGAAAGACTGGAGCGGTTGGTGGACCAGGCGTTAGAAATCCTGCTTGGCTTGAGCAGCGCTGTGGACTACGAAGTCTCGTGGGATGCCGAGACGGTTTCGGAGTTGGCTGCCGCATGGGCCATTGACTCTTGGCCGGCCGTGCCGCAGCACATTCACGATGAGAGGGACCTGCTGTGCGCCATTTTGGCCTACAGCGCTGCCGGGACGGGAACAGAGCGAGCGGTCGATTCGGTGGCGGCCATCGAATCGATCGCCCGCCGGCTTGGCTTTCGGGAATCGCTCGGCGGCACCGGCGTGCGGGCTGGTCGCGTGCTGGACCTGCTCGGAATCGACTGCACGGTGCACCTGTCGTCGCTGTCTCCCCACGTGCAAAGGCTGTTGTGGCCGGGCGCCCGATACTTGGCCAGCCGGCGAGAACCGACCGTGTACCCGCATCTGATCGTGCAGTACACCTCGGACGGACCTCTGACCGTCGGCGGGATCACCCGGACGCCGCCCAGACCCAACAGGCTCATCTTCGTCAATGACCCCACCAACGCCGAGCTCGCTCTGGCCCCAGACTTGCCCGAAACCGCCGCCCACAGCCTGATCTGGTTGATCTCCGGAATCAACGCCATCACCGACAGCACCCTGCTGCAGGAAAGGCTGGACCAGATCAAAATCATCGCTCGAGCCATGCCACCGGCAGGATGGGCGGTGTACGAAGACAGCGGCTTCCATCGGCACGATCTCGCAGCGACCGCTCTAAGCGCGATGGCCGGCGTTTGCGACATCGTCAGCATGAACGAGGACGAATTCGCCGCTCACCTCGCAGCGCCAGTCAACATGGACGATCCGCGATCCGTCCATCGCGGTCTGGCCGACGTCGCTCGTACCTGGAACATCCGCAACCTGGTCGTGCACACCTCCAGTTGGGCCGCGGCCGTCGGGCCCCAATCATCCCAATTGCGCACCGCGCTGAGCGAGGGTGTCCGGGTCAGTGCCGCCCGATATCTCATGGGCGACGACATGACCGCCGACCACGTCGAGCAACTTCGCTCGGCTCCGACCAACCAGAACGGCGCGACCGTCGCTGCCGGCCTGGAACGAGCCGGTGTGACCGCCACGGCAGCCCTCGCCCTGCGGCCCCTCAGGCCCGTCACCATCGGCCTCGGGGACAGTTTCGTAGGTGGCTTCTTGGCCGGCCTCCACCGCAGCGGCGTTCGACCGGACCGTGAGCCATTCACCTCGATGGTCGCGGCGACGGGAGCGGTCGAGGAAATCGTCCGGCGCCGGTGAATGTCCCTTTCGCCACTTCGTAGGAGTGGTAGCCAGGCTCACCGGCGAACAGGATCTACAACCTCGACGGAGGTGGGCAGCGTTAGTGGAAACCGTCGCGACTCACGCTGGTCCGGCCACGGGCGTGAATTGACCGGCCAAGCAGGACGTCTCATGCCAGGCTCCAGCGCCTACCGACGTCGTCCAGCACCTGGCGCCGACCGGCAAGCCATCGGCGCAGCGGCTCACGAACAGATGAACGCCCTGACGTCCCGTCTGGAGATCGACGCGCTGTTCGTGTAGCGGCCGTCCATCGGACCTGGGCCGACGACGGCTCCCTCCGCTCAGGCTGTTCCCGCCTGCTCCTGCCACTGCACGCTGATCCGGTCCAAGGCCTCGTGGCTCAGGCTCATGCCGCCGAAGTTGGCCAGCGTACTCATGGGCATATTGCCGATGACGTGGACCAACTCGTCGCTAAGGACCGCCGCCGACTGACCGCCGGCGACCTCTCGCTCGATGCACTCGCGGCCGGCCGGGTCCGACATCCACTCCTGCAGGGTCGAGTCCCGGGTCAGCGGCACGGTCAGGGTCGGTGCCGCGATGCTGAGAACTCCGGTCAACGGCAGGTCCCGCGAGTTCGGGCCGACGGCGATGACGAAGTCGCCGGCTTCGACGACCCAGCGGCGGTGGCGGGTGGACCAGAAGGAGAACGCCCGCTGGTCGAGTCCGACGCTGACAACGCGGCTTTCCCCGGCCGCCAGCTGCACCTTGGCGAACCCCTTGAGCTCGCGGACCGGCCGGCTCACGCTGGACTGCAGGTCCTGCACGTAGACCTGGACCACCTCGGCGCCGTCAACACTGCCGGTGTTGGTGATCGTGGCCGTTGCGGTCGCCGCGAAGGTGCCGTCGGCCACCGAACCGTGAGCCGTCACGGTCAGCCCGGACAGCGCAAATGTGGTGTAGGAGGCGCCGTATCCGAACGGGTACGCCACGTCCTGCTCGGCTTTGTCATAGCCGCGGTAGCCGATGAACACCCCTTCGCCATAGCGGACCGTGGAATCCTCCCCGGGGAAATTGAGAAAGGACGAGTTGTCCTGCAGGCGGTGCGGAATGGCTTCCGCCAGCCGGCCGGATGGATTGACCCGGCCGATCAGCACGTCGGCGATGGCGCCGCCGGCGGCCTGGCCACCGAGCCAGGCTTCCAGCAGCGCCTTCGCGTGGGGGACGACTCGGTCGAGCACGACCGTGGAGCCATTGACCAGCACCACCACGACGGCGGGGTTGGCCGCTGCGATCGCCTCCAGCGCGGCCAGTTGGTTGTCGGGCAGATCCATATGAGCGCGGTCGAACCCCTCGGATTCGGCCGCGGCGGGCAGCCCGATCATCACGATCACCGTGTCCGCCGACCGGGCCACCTGCGTGGCCTCGGCCAGCAGCTCGGCGTCGCCGGCGGTGTCGTCGATTCCGTAACCGGCCGCGAAGGGCACCTGGCCGTAGACGGCGCGCAGCTCGTCGAGCAGGGTGTCCACCCGCGTGGGGTTCACCTGGGACGACCCCGCGCCCTGAAACCGCGGTGTACGCGCGAACTCGCCGATGACCGCGATGCTGGCATCGGCCGGCAGCGGCAGGAGGCCGGTGTTTTCCAGCAGCACGATCGATTCGGCCGCCGCCTCTCGGGCCAGGCGGTGATGGGCGTCGGCGTCGTAGGTCTCGTCCAGTTCCAGCACGGGCATCCCCTTGACCACCAGCTCCAGGACGGTGCGGACCCGCTCGTCGAGCACCTCGGCGGGAAGCTGCCCCGCCTCGACGGCCGCGACGATCTGCTCGGGGCTGCGTCCCAGCGCGGGTGGCATTTCCAGGTCGGTCCCGGCCAGCAGGGCCGCAACCCGGTGATAGACGGCGCCCCAGTCGGACACCACCAGACCTTGAAAACCAAACTCACTGCGCAGCACCGTCTCCAGCAACCACCGGTTCTCGGAGGCGGACACGCCGTTGACCTTGTTGTAGGAGCACATCACGGTCCAAGGCTGAGATCCGGTGACGACGCGCTCGAAGGCCGGCAGGTAGATCTCCCGCAAGGCGCGTTCGTCGACCTGGGCGTCGACCCGCAGCCGATCGGTTTCCTGGTTGTTGGCGGCATAGTGCTTGACCGAGGTGCCCACCCCACGCGACTGGATGCCGTCCACGATGCCGACCGCCAGTTCCCCGGCCAGGAAGGGGTCCTCGGAGAAGTACTCGAAATTGCGGCCGCACAGCGGCGACCGTTTCATGTTGATGCCCGGCCCAGGATCACCGACAGGTTGCAGGCCCGCGCCTCTTGCGCCAGGGCCTGACCGATCCGGTTGAGCAGCTCTGGGTTCCAGGTGGAGGCCACGGCGGAGGCGGTGGGAAAGCAAGTGGCGGGCAGGGATCCGCTCAGGCCGACGTGGTCACCCTCCCCGGGTTGGGCCCGCAAGCCGTGCGGCCCGTCGGAGACCATAATCTTCGGGATACCCAGCCGGGGAATGGCCTGGGTGTACCAGAAGGAGGAGCCGCTGGTGAGCGACGCCTTCTCCGCCAGCGTCAGCTCCGTCAGCAACTGGTCGATGTCGAGCACGGCGGTCACCGGTCCTCCCTGAGTGCCAACGCGACCCGTCCGACGAACGGCACGCCGCCGGCGCCTGCCCCGACGCGTGGATCGCGTTCACCGAGCTTGACACAGCGACGACAGACGTGGCGCTGGGGGCGGCGGGCCGACCACCATGAACCTTGACGGGCGGGCGTGCGGTGAACCTCGGGACTTTCGCCTGTGTCGGCGACAGCGCGCGAGGTCCCACGCTGATGACGTCCCGCCTGCCCGCGTTGCCTGGAGGTCCGTCATGGCGTCCCACCCGTTCGGATTGAGCGATGCCCAACTGGCCGAGGTCCTCACCGCCGGATGTCGGGCCCCGTCGTTGCACAACAGTCAGCCGTGGCGGTTCCTGGTGGCTGACGACCGGATCGAGGTGCAGCCCGATCCGGCCAGGCTGCTGCCGGTCGCCGACCCGGACGGTCGGGAGATGCGGTTGGCCGTAGGCGCGGCATTGTTCAATCTGCGGGTGGCGTTGAGCGTCGTGGCCGGGCGCCGGGTCGCGGTCGAATTCGTCCGCGACGGGGCCGGCGCGACCGCCGTATTGACTGATGCCGGTCGGGAGCGGCCCTCCCCGGAGAAGGCAATGTTCTATCAGGCGATCTCGCGGCGGCGGACGAATCGGCGGCCCTTTTTCGACATCGAGGTCAGCTCCGGGGAACGGCTGCAACTGGTGCGGGCGGCACAACTGGAAGGTGCCACGCTGCTGGTCATGGAGGATGCGGTCGTGCGCGCTCAAATCGCGCAGTTGGCCAAGCTCGCCCATCGGGAATTGGACGCCGACCCATTGTGGTTGGCGGAGTTCCGGTTTTGGACCGGACGCCACGGCTCGCCCGACGGAGTTCCGATGTCGTCCGCCGGACCGGCGCCCGCGCCGGAAGACGAGTGGGTACTTCGGGACTACGGCCCGTCCGAGCGGCAAAGCCGCCCCGCGGGAAAGGATTTCGAGCCCTCACCGATGCTGGGCGTGGTGGCGACCTCCGCTGACGGGCCGATCGCCCAGCTACTGGCCGGGCAAGCGATGGAGCGAATGCTCTTGACGGCCACCGATCACGGCATGTCGGCGTCGTTTCTGTCCCAGTTGATCGAGCGGGACATCTACCGGAACCGCCTTGCCGACCTCCTGGGTACCCGCTTGCATCCGCAGGCGGTGGTCCGGATCGGCTACGGCAGCCCGGTACCTGTCACGCCGCGCCGGGGCTACGTCGACTGCCTGATCACCGAACCGACCGCCAGTCTTCCCGCGTCCGCAGCCACCACCACCGGCTGACGGGCGCGGCGTGGTGATGGTGGAAGTGGTGAACGGTCTCGTACCGGGCGCTGGCCCACGCCGTCACCTCAGTCATCGTTGTGCACCCGGAGAACCGGCGACGCCGAGAGTTGGGACTGCTCATGGTGGGCTGTGAGGCAGCCGGGTCGGGGCCGTTCCGGGGACGCTCGCCAGGCGGGGCAGAATGGGGCAGCGTGGATTCCGCCCGGCCAACTGTCCCCGAGCCGCCGGCGGAGCGGCGCCGCATCGACGACCTGCTGGAAGAACTGCTGGAACGGGCGGACGAGGTGCTGGCGGCGCGGGAGGGACTGCGCGGTCTGCTGGCGGCGAACCGGGCCATCCTCGCTGAATTGGCCCTGCCCGACCTGCTACGCCGGGTCGTCGAATGCGCCCGCGAGTTGGCCGGCGCCCGCTACGGCGCCCTCGGTGTGATCGGCTCCAGCGGTGGCCTCGATCAGTTCGTCTACTCGGGCATCGACGAGCAAACCGCCGCTCGCATCGGGCATCTCCCGGAAGGGCTGGGCCTGCTCGGCGAGCTGATCGTTCGGCCGGACCCGATCCGTCTTGCCGATTTGAGTGCGCACCCAGCGTCCATCGGCTTTCCCGAGCACCATCCGCCCATGCGGAGCTTCCTCGGTGTGCCGATCCGGCTGCGGGACGAAGTTTTCGGGAACTTGTATCTCGCCGAAAGCGTCCGGGGCGCGTTCACCGAAGACGAAGCCGACCTCATTGTGAGTCTGGCCGGGACCGCGGCCATTGCCATCGAGAACGCCCGGCTGTTCGCCGAGTCCGAACGCCGACAGAGCTGGTTGTCGGCGTCCACGGACATCACCCGCAAGTTGCTCACCATGGCCGGCGCGCTACCGGACATCGCTGACGCCGTATTGACCATGGCCGACGCTGACCTCGTCACGATCGGTGTGCCGTCCGCCGACCTGTCCACCATGACGGTCAAAGTGGCCCGCGGCGACGACACCGACCAGCTCGTGGGGACGACGTATCCGTACTCGGGCAGCCTGTCCGGGCAGGCGATCGAGGCTGGTGAACCCGTGCGGGTGCCCGACGCCTCGCAGACCGGTGCACCCGGCGTTGTCCTGGCCACTGTGGCACCAGTGGGGCCGGCAATGGCGTTGCCCATGAACGGATCCGCGATTCACGGTGTGCTACTGGTCGGCCGCCTGCGGGGGCGGCCGGTGTTCACGCTGGCCGACCTGGACATGGCATCAACGTTCGCCAGCCACGCCGCGGTTGCCCTCGAACTGGCCGACGCGCGACACCTTCGCGAAGAACTCGAACTGTCCGAAGACCGCGAACGAATCGCCCGAGATCTGCACGACCACGTGATCCAACGGCTGTTCGCTTCCGGCTTGGCCCTGCAAAGCACCATCAGGCGCACTCCGGACGACGTCGGCACCAGAATCGAGAGCGTCATCGACGACATCGACGAGACCATCCGACAAATCCGCACCAGTATCTTCGCTCTTCGCGCGCACCCCGCCACCGCAACGCCGGAGACTGCCCGCTCCCGGCTGCTGCGGGTCGCCGACGAAGTCGCCCCGCTACTGACCGCCCCACCCCGGATACGGTTCCGCGGCGCCATCGACACGGCCGTCGACGAGATTTTGGGCGCCGACCTGGAGGCGGTGCTTCGCGAAACGCTCACCAACGTCGCCCGCCACGCCAAAGCCACCACCGTCGACGTCGATATCGACATCGACATGGAAGCCAATGAAATAGTCCTCACTGTGGCCGACAACGGCATCGGAATCGGCGACACCCCACGGCGCAGTGGCCTGGCCAACCTGCGCGCCCGCGCCGAGCAGCGCGGCGGCTCCCTGCTGATCAATCCGGTGATGGCCGCCGGCACCACCCTGAAATGGAGTGTTCCGCTGTCATGACCACCACTGAAGCGGCCCAGCCCAGATCCGCTGGTATCCGGGTGTTCCTGCTCGACGACCACGAACTGGTACGCCGAGGCATCGCCGACCTGCTGCACAGCGACAATCCCGACATCGAGGTGGTGGGCGAGGCCGGCACCGCCGCCGAGGCCCGAGCCCGGATTCCTGCCGTGCGACCCGACGTCGCCATTCTGGATGGCCGGTTGCCCGACGGAAGCGGTATCGACGTCTGCCGAGACATCCGGTCGGCGCTGCCGGACACCCGTTGCCTGATCCTGACGTCGTACGACGACGACGAGGCGTTGTTCGCCGCCGTCATGGCCGGCGCCTCCGGCTACCTGCTCAAGGAGATTCGCGGCGCCTCTCTGGTCGACGCCGTGCGGGACGTCGCGGCCGGAAAGTCGCTCCTCGACCCGAAGATGACCGAAAAGCTGCTGGAGCGGCTGAGGTCCGATCAGCCCGTCGACAGCCGGCTGGCCGTCCTCACCGAACGGGAACGCGCGGTCTTGCGCTTGATCACCGACGGAATGACGAACCGGCAGATCGGCGCCGAACTGCACCTGGCCGAGAAAACCATCAAGAATTACGTGTCGGCGATTCTGAACAAACTCGGCATGGAACGCCGGACTCAGGTCGCCGTTTTCGGCGCCACGCTTCCCAGCGACGGCCGCGCCGGTTCGGGCCCGCGATAGGGGCGGCGCAGCGTCGTTGGGTCAGGCTAGACGTATTCTCGACCGCGAAATTCTTGTCATTCGACCGAGCCCCCTGTGTGGCCGGGGACCGTCGAGGTGGCCTCCGGATCGCCGGTGCCCTTGCGGGCCCCGGCGGCGTGCTGATGCGCCCGGACCACGGTGGAATCGGCCGCCAACAACCGCTCCACCACATCACCCCGCTCGCCGCCGTCATGCCCGACCATCGTCGCCTCGGCCAGGATCCGCTCGTAGGTGCCATCAGTTGACCAGCGGAAATGCCGCGCCCACACGGTCTGCCATCGCCCGAACTCCTCGGGCAGATCCCGCCACGGCGAACCGGTGCGGTAGCGCCAACAGATCCCCTCCAACACTGTCCGGTGGTCATTCCAGGGCCGACCACGACGGCCACCATAGGCCGGCAACAACGGCTCGACCACCGACCAAAACTCGTCCGAAATCACTCCACCACGCGCCATACCAAGATCATCAACGACAGGCGCGCCCAGTATTAGCAGACACGCTCTAGTGAGGAACGGTGGCAGGCTTCCCGTGCTGGACGACGACGCCAGCCACCATCGTGGCCGCAGCCGGTCTCGTCCAGCACCGGGTCTCGCCTTGCCTTCGGATGCACCGCTGCGGGCCGGTCAGGATGCCATCGGCGGGTAGCGCCCCTGATCAGTGACGAGCCAGCGCCCGCTCGGGATGATGGGTGACGGTGTTGCCCGCGACGTCGACGATGACCACCGGGCACGACGCTCCTTTCACGCACTGGCGGGCGACGGTGCCGAACACTTTGTCCCGCAGTGTGGTCAGCCGGTGCGTGCCGAGGACCAGGATGTCGGCCTCCAGCGACTCGTGCGCCAGCACGACGCCGGGCCAACCGCGCCGGCTCACCTCCTCGACATCCGGGCGCCGGTCGATGGTTTTGAGCACGGCTTCGACCTCGTTGTGCAACATGCACCGGGACCCGTTGGCTCGCTCGGCGTCCGCGCTCAGGATCGCGTCGATCAGCCCATCGCTGTGCCGGGCGTGCACCACCCGGAGCCGGCCGCCGGTGGCCGCCGCTTTCCTGGCCGCCCACCGCAAAGCGGCCAGACAATCGTCGGATCCGTCGATCCCGACCACGATCAATCCACTCGTCCGCTCGCTGCGGCGGTCGATCTCCATCACATCGGTTGCCGTCATGGCGCACCTTCCTGACATTGCTTCTCGGCGAGAACGGGACCGCATTCGTCGATCCCGGAACCGACGCTACGGAGCGGATTGGTCGACTCCCAGGGCGGAAGGTCTCGCTGTTCCGGGACTTATGTCGCCCGAAAAATCCCGCTACGTCAGACCTTTGGACCCTACGACTGTTCGGGGCGGGCGGGTGGAATGAGAGCCGTTGAACATTCAGCGGCCGCCTCAGCCGCGGCAGGCCGACCCGTATCCACCGGGCCGAGAAAGGAAAGTGCACCATGACGGCAACCACGCACCGGACCGAGACCATCGCGCCGGTGGACCGTGATCGGCAACCAATTCCCGCCCAGCCGCATCGCACGGTCGACGTGCTCCGGATCGGGCTGGGATTCGTATTTCTGTGGGCACTCCTGGACAAGCTGTTCGGACTCGGTTACGCCACCTCCAACGAGGCGTCCTGGATCAACGGTGGATCGCCGACGCGGGGGTTCCTGGGCCACGTCGAAGTGGGCCCGCTGCAGAGCATGTTCCGCGGCATGGCCGGCCATGCACTGGTCGACACGTTGTTCATGCTCGGCCTGCTGGGCGTCGGCGCGGCCTTGATCCTCGGGGTACTGCTCCGCATCACGGCCATCGCCGGCGCCGTTCTGCTGCTCTTGATGTGGGCAGCCGAGTGGCCGCCGGCGCAACACACCACCGGCGGCGCCGCCACCTCGTCGAGCAACCCGCTCGTCGACTACCACCTCATCTTCGCCATCGGACTTTTCGTCGTCGCGGCCCTCGGCACCGCCTCCAGCTGGGGACTGGGGCGATGGTGGGCAGGCACTTCCGTCGTTCGCCGGCACGCCCTGCTGGCCTGATCGCCCCGGCAGAAGATTCCGGCCTTCCACGGTCGCACAACGCAGCAATAGGCAAAGCCCCGGTGCGGCGCTGGTCAGCCACATCGGGGCTCTTGCCCTGCGCCCGACTTCGGCGAGATCGGCTTCGCCGTCCCAGCCGTCAGCCGTGTTCAGCAGCTCGGAATTGCTGTGTTCACATCGCCAACGTGGCGGCGTGATCAGGAACTTCGTTGAACAATTCCCGCGGCGGACGTTGGTAATTGCTGCTGGGCGGCCGCGCAGGCAACTCGATCGGCGACTGCTGGTTGCGGATGTAGGGAACGGTCGACAACAGATGGGCGATCATGTTGAGCCGGGCCCGGCGCTTGTCATCTCCGTCGACGACGTGCCAGGGTGCTTCCGGCGTGTCGGTATGCACGAACATTTCGTCCTTGGCCCGGGAATACGCCTCCCAGCGAGTGATGGATTCCAGGTCCATCGGCGACAGCTTCCAGTTTCGCATCGGGTCTCGGCTGCGGGCCGCGAATCGGCGCTCCTGCTCGGTGTCACTGACCGAGAACCAATACTTGCGCAGCAGAATCCCTTCGTCGACCAGGAGACGTTCAAAGACGGGACATTGGCCGAGGAAACGGCGATGCTCCCTGGCGGTGCAGAAGCCCATGACGTACTCGACGCCGGCGCGGTTGTACCAGGAGCGGTCGAACAGGACCACCTCTCCGGAGGAGGGCAACTGAGCGACGTAGCGCTGAAAATACCATTGACCCTTTTCCCGGTCCGTCGGAGCGGGCAGCGCCGCGACGCGAACGATCCGCGGATTGAGGAATTCGGTGATGCGTTTGATCGCGCCGCCCTTGCCGGCCGCGTCCCGTCCTTCGAAGACGACGACAAGGCGGTTACCGGTCTGCTGGACCCAATCCTGCAGCACAACGAGTTCGGCTTGCAGGCGCAGTAACTCAGTCTCGTACACCCGCCGGGGGACCGGGCCGTCGCCCACCGTCGTTCTTGATCGCGCCATCAGCCACCTGCTGATGGGAAGGAACGCCGTTGCCGCGCCTTGTTCCGCATCGTGAGAGCATAGGGTGTCCGTTCACGGACCGGAACTGTGCCGAAAGGGTCCCGAATTTCTGTCGCACCGGGACCGCTGGCGGCACCTGGCACGGCCACGGATTCCTCGACCCGGTTCACGATGCCGCGGGCCGGTGGGTGAGCGGATCGGCGGCGGCGACCCAGTGCCGCTTTCAGATCTGCGCGCTCTGGGGCGCGGGCGTCTGTGCGGCCCAGAGGTCCGGTCCGAACACCTCGTAGCGGATGCGGGTGGGTGGGACCCCGCGGGACAGGAGGCTGGATCGGACGTGCCGCATGAAGGGCAGTCGTCCGCAGGTGAAGACTTGGATGTCGTCCGGCAGGGGAATCTGGCTCAGGTCCATCAGGCCTTTTTTGGCCCGGGCATTCTCGGGGTCGACGGTTTCGTACCAGGTGTACGCGGTGAAGTCGTCGAGTTGACGTCCGACATGGAGCACTGTTTCGCGGAGGGCGTGGTCCTGTGCCGTGCGGTCGGCGTGGGCGACGATCACTTTGCGCTCGGGTTGGGTGCGGGCGATGTGTTCCACGATGGGCAGCACGGTGGTGATGCCGGCGCCCGCGCTGGCCAAAAGGAGCGGTCCACCCGACGGTTGCACGACGAAATCACCGGCCGGAGCACTGATGTCCAAGATGTCACCGGGTACGGCGTGATCGTGCAGATAGCTGGAGACCTGACCGTCAGGTGCCCCGTTCACTCCTTTCACGCGGCGGACGGTGATCTGTAGTCTCGGCCCGAGTGAGGTGGAGGACACCGTGTACTGCCGCGGCTGACGCGCTCCGTTGGGCAGATCAACGAAAACGGAAACGTATTGACCCGGGCTGATCGCCGGGAGGTCGCCGCCATCGGCGGGCTCCAGAACGAGGGAGATGACGTCTTTGGTTTCTTCGATCCGGCGAATGATCCGGTAGGGGCGCAGTGGACGCATGGCGTCGATGCCCGCCTGCTGGTACAGGCGGGCTTCTTCGGCGATCAGTTGGGTGGCGAAAAGCCAATACACCTCGTTCCACGCCTCCGCTACCTGCGGCGTCACGGCGTCGCCCAGCACTTCGCCGACGGCCGCCAGAAGGTGGTGACCGACGATCGTGTATTGCTCCGGCCGAATGCCCAGCGAGATGTGTTTGTACGCAATTCTTTGCATCACGTGCCGGAACGAGGGCGCGTTCGGGTCGATGAGCTGCACGGCGTAGGCCACGACCGAGGCCGCCAGCGCCCGGGATTGTTCACCAGTGGCCTGGTTGCCCTGGTTGAAGACGCGCAGTAACTCGGGGCGATCACGGAACATGCGGGGGTAGAAGCGCGCCGTGATCTCGTCGGCGTGTTCGGCCACCACTTGGGCGGTTACCTTCACCACCTCCGCGGAAGCGGCCGATAACAATGACTTCTGATCCTCGAGCACCGATGACGACACCGAGCCTCCTTCTCTGCGGTGGGCGCGGCGACGCCCGGGCGGCGCGCGCCAGGGACGGAGCCAGCACCGTTGACTTCTACATGATGTAGATCCCGCATCTAAGGCGGCAGGGTCGAAAGTCCCGTCTTACGGTCGTCGGGTCGCGGGTCGGGCAGCGCATGCTGTCGAGGACAACGGACGGCAATATCAACCGACGTGGCTTCGCGGTACCACGGTCAGCAGGATGACGGAGTTCTCGATGGCCTGCAGCCCGTGGCGGGCATCAGGAACCACCAGCAGGTCCCCGGCTTCGCCTTCCCAGGCGGAACTGTCCGCGGTGAGTCGCACGCATCCGCTGAGCACCTGAACGGTCGCCTCCCCGGGGTTTTCGTGGTCGCCGAGTTCGGCACCGGCGAGCAGCGCGACAACGGTTTGGCGAAGAGCGTGTTGGCGGCCGCCGAAGATGGTGACAGCAGATCGGGCGGCGGGAGCACTGTGAGCCAGCTCGAGCTGCTCCCGGGCGGTGGCGGTGAGCGAGATCGTCGGCATCAGCGGGTCTTGTTCCTCTGGGTGGGTTGCGGGGCGGCGATGGGCTCCCATCCGCGTCGGACAGTGCGAGCACCGGTGACGGCGCGGGAGCGGTAGACGATGTAGGGGCGGGTGAGATAGCCGACGGGGGCGGAGAAGACGTGCACGAGGCGGGTGAACGGCCACGCCGCGAACAGCACCCAGGCGATCATCACGTGGATCTGGAACCCGATGGGGGCCTGCGTGATCAGGCCGACATCGGGGTGAAGATAGAAGATGGACCGGAAGTAGGGTGCGACCGTGAGCCGGTAGTCGTGCGGATGGCCGGTGATGTTGCCGAGCACGGTGGTCGCGAGTCCAGCGACGAGCGCGGCGACCAGTAAGACGTACATGGCTTTGTCGTTGCGGGTGGTCGCCGAGAAAACCGGCCCGGTGGTGCGACGGCGATAGATCAGGATGGCGATTCCGGACAGGGTCATGATGCCGGACACGGTGCCGAGGGTGACCGCGGCGGCGTGGTAGGCGCTCTCGGAGAGTCCGATGGCTTTGGTCGCGGATTCCGGGATGAGAATGCCGCCGACGTGCCCGAGGATGACGAACAGAATCCCGAAGTGGAACAGCGGTGAGCCCAGCCGCAACAGCCGATTCTCGTACAGCTGGCTGGACCGGGTGGTCCAGCCGAACTTGTCGTAACGGTATCGCCAGATGTGGCCACCGATGAAGATAGCGATCGACAGGTACGGGACGATGATCCATAGAACCGTGTTCATCGGCGAGCTCCCATGTACTCCGGCGGTGCGAACGGTTCCAGGCCCACTTCCTCGGCCGGTGGCCCGGAGCGAGCCAGATCCAAGGCCCGCTGTAGATCGTGCGGGGCCGGGTCGGGTAGAACGGCCCGGATGGTGTCGATTACGTCGGTGTAGGGCGAGCCCGCGTCAAGAAGCGCGGACCGCAGAAGCTCGACGCCGGCCCGGTGCGCGCGCAGCAACGGTAGCCCGGTATGCGGTGCGCGGGCGGCGACTTCGCACACCACACCGAGATGGTCGGGCAGTTCTCCGCCCGCGAGCCTGATTCCGGCGGTGCGGTAGGCGTGCGTGAATTCCAGGAGAGCCATGCCCCGTTTTCGGGTGTCACCGTGGGTGTAGTAGGTCAGATAGAGGCAGCAGCGTCGACGCAGGTCGAAGGTGTCGACATAGTCGCGGGTCAGTTTCCCGGCGTCGGTGGCGGAAAGGTGCTGAACGAAGCGGTGCAGCGGCCCGCCGGCTGCGGAGGCGAGCGCCGCAGCGGCGGTGTCGAGCAACGGGAGGTGCGCCAGCAGGGCTTCGTCCGGGTAGTCCAGGCACAGCGCGGCTGCCTGCAGGGCGCGGGCCCGATCCAGCCCGGTGATGTCCGTGCCGCTCATGCGCCACGGCCGATGGTGTCGGTGTCGGGCGGAGCCACCGGGCGCGTCGGGTGATGGGGCATGAGGTCGCTGGCAGCGCCTTTGCCGTCCCAGTTCAGCAGATTCACGCGGCGGCCCGAGTCGGCGGGATCGACGAATTGGTCGGAGGTTTGGCGCTGCCTCAGGGCGTGGAAGTTCTCCACGGCGATGGGTTGGGGGCCGCCGGAGGACTCACCGAAGGGTCCGGATCCGCCCATACCCGGTCCGCCGTCGTAGTCGAGAGAGCAGGCCAGTTCCTCCAATTGCCCGGCCTGGTCGTGGAGTTCGCCGTGCGCGGCGGGGATGACGTAGCGCTCGTCGTACTTGGCCACCGCGAGCAGCCGGTACATGTCCTCGATCTCGGCGGGAGTCATGCCGACCGCGTCCGCCAATTCCGGTCGGCGGGGTTGGCCGAGATTCACATCGCGCATGTAGGAGCGCATGGCGGCCAGTCGCGCCAGGACATCGCGAACCGGTTTCGGATCGCCGGCGGTGAACAGTTCGGCCAGATACCCGATGGGGATACGCAGCGCGTCGATGGCGCCGAAGAGGTTTCCGGCTTCTTCGGCGTCGTGGCCGTCGTTCTTGATGACATCCACCACGGGGGACAGCGGCGGGATGTACCAGACCATCGGCATGGTGCGGTATTCGGGATGCAGTGGCAGGGCAACCTCGAACCGATTGATCAGGGCCCACACCGGCGAGCGCTGCGCCGCCTGGATCCAGTCGCGGGAAATGCCGGCCTGCTCGGCGGCGCGCTGCACGGCGGGATCGTCCGGGTCCAGGAACGCGGCGCGTTGTGCGCGGTACAGATCATGCTCGTCGGGCGTGGAAGCCGCCTCGAGCACCGCGTCGGCGTCGTAGAGGATCAGCCCGATGTAACGCAACCGGCCGACGCAGGTTTCCGAGCAGACGGTGGGGATCCCCACTTCGATCCGCGGGAAGCAAAAGGTGCACTTCTCGGCCTTTCCGGTGCGGTGGTTGAAGTAGATCTTCTTGTAGGGGCATCCGGTGACGCACATCCGCCAGCCCCGGCAGCGGTCCTGGTCGACCAGGACGATGCCGTCCTCACTGCGTTTGTAGATCGCTCCGGACGGGCACGACGCGGCGCACGAGGGGTTGAGGCAGTGCTCGCAGATCCGCGGCAGATAGAACATGAACGTTTTTTCGAACTCCAGTTGGACGGTTTCGCTGACCTTGGCCAGGATCGGGTCGCTTCGAGTGAGGGTGGGGCCGCCGCCCAGGTCGTCGTCCCAGTTGGCCGACCACTGCACTTTCATTTCTCGGCCGGTGAGCAGCGATTTCGGGCGGGCGACCGGTATGTGTGGCTGGGCGGGGGCGGTGAGGAGGTTCTCGTAGTCGTAGGTCCACGGCTCGTAGTAGTCGGAGATGTTGGGAAGCAGCGGATTGGAGAAGATGGTCGCAAGTTTCTTCAGTCGGCCACCGGCGGTGAGGGTGAGCCGACCACGGCGGGTGAGTTTCCAGCCGCCCTTCCACCGCTCCTGATTCTCGTAGGTGCGCGGATACCCCTGGCCGGGACGGGTTTCCACGTTGTTGAACCACACGTACTCGACGCCGGATCGATTGGTCCAGGCTTGCTTGCAGGTCACCGAGCAGGTGTGGCAGCCGATGCACTTGTCCAGGTTCATGACCATCGCCATCTGGGCCATGACACGCATGTCAGTACTCCACTTTCTGGCTGCGGCGGCGGATGACGGTGACTTCATCCCGTTGATTGCCGGTGGGGCCGAGGTAGTTGAAGGCGTAGGACAGTTGGGCGTAGCCGCCGATCAGGTGACTGGGTTTGATGAGCAGCCGAGTGCCGGAGTTGTGGATGCCGCCCCGCTTGCCGCTGGCCTCGGCAAGCGGTACGTCGATGACCCGTTCCTGGGCGTGGTACATGTACACGGTGCCCTCCGGCATCCGATGAGAGACGATGGCGCGGGCGACGATCACGCCGTTGCGGTTGACCGCCTCGATCCAATCGTTGTCGGCGACACCGATTTTTGCCGCGTCCGCGGGGCTCATCCAGATCGTCGGTCCCCCCGGGACAGCGACAGCATGAACAGGTTGTCCTGATATTCCGAGTGGATCGACCACTTTGAGTGCGGGGTCAGATACCGCACCGCCACCCCGAGTTCGCCGGTGGATCCGAGCTGCGGTTCGCCGAAGAGACGGTGCATGTCCAGCGGCGGCCGATAGACCGGCAGCTGCTCACCGAGCTCGGCCATCCAGTCATGGTCGAGGAAGAAGTGCATCCGCCCCGTCAAAGTGTGCCAGGGCTTGGATCGTTCGACGTTGATCACGAACGCCGAATAACGCCGTCCGCCGGCTTCGGAGCCGGACCATTCCGGGGAGGTGATCACCGGCGTGGGGCGCGCTTGGGTGTCGGCGAAGGTGATTTGTTGGCCTTCGTGTTCGGCGGCCAGGTCGGCCAGCGGGGTGCCGGTGCGCGCTTCGAGGTGGCGGAAACCGTTCACCGCGAGATGGCCGTTGGTGGTACCGGACAGCGCCAGGATCGCTTCGCAGGCCAGGGAGTCTCGGGACAGGGAGGGACGGCCGTCGGCAACGCCGCCGCGGACGACACCATTCTTGGCAGCCAGGTACGCCAGAGGCTGGTGCAGATCGAAGGTGACGCCTTTGGTGGTCGCGCCGAGTGTGTCCGAAAGCGGGCCGAGCGCGGCGAGTTTCGCGGCGATGGCGGTGTAGTCGCGTTCCACCATGGCCAGCTTGGGGAAGTTGACGCCGGGCATCGGGGCGACGCCCGGGCTGCGCCAGTCCGCCGGGACCCCTCCTGGAGTGGCCATCTCGTCCGGGGTGTCGTGCAACAGCGGGACGGCCACGAGGTCCTTGCGGGTGCCCAGATGGGTGGCGGCCAGCTGGCTGAACCGGGTCGCCAGCGAGGAAAAGATGTCGAAATCGGTCCGGGTCTGCCAGGGCGGTGGAATGGCCGGGTTGAAAGCGTGCACGAACGGGTGCATGTCGGTACTGGACAGGTCGAACTTCTCGTACCAGGTGGCGGCCGGCAGCACGATGTCGGAGAACAGCGTGGTGGAGGTCATCCGGAAGTCCATGGTCAGCAACAGGTCGAGCTTTCCTGCGGGTGCCTGCGGGCGCCACCGGACATCCGCTGGCCGCACCTGCGGCTCGGATTCGGCGGCGCGTAGCGAGTCGCCGGAGCCGATCAGATGGCGCAGGAAGTATTCGTCGCCTTTGGCGCTGGAGCCCAGCAGATTCGAGCGCCACACGGTGAGCACCCGTGGCCAGTTCTCGTCGGCATCGGGATCCTCGCAGGCGAATTCGAGCCGGCCACTGTCCAGCTCGGTGCGAATGAAATCGATAGGTGACTGGCCGGAACGATCGATCGCGTCGGCCAAATCCAGGGGGTTCCAATTGAAGGTGGGGTAGGAGGGCATCCATCCCATCCGCGCCGACGCGGCGATCAGGTCGGCCGGCGTCTTACCCGCGAACCGGCCGGCGCCCAGAGGGGAGGCCAGGTGGGTGTTGTCGGCAGTGTCGTAGCGCCACTGGTCGGTGGCCAGGTAGAAAAAGGCCGTACCAATCATGGTCCTGGACGGGCGGGACCAGTCAGTGGCATTGGCATACAACGAGTATCCGGTCAAAGGGCGCACTTTCTCCTGCCCCACGTAGTGAGCCCAGCCGCCCCCGTTGACGCCCTGGCAGCCGGTCATCGTCACCAGGGCCAGAAACGCTCGGTAGATGGTGTCGGAGTGGAAGTAGTGGTTGGTGCCGGCACCCATAATGATCATCGATCGGCCGTGGGAGGTTTCGGCGTTGGCCGCGAACTCGCGCCCGATCCGGGCCGCGGCAGAGGCGGGCACGCTGGTGATCTCTTCCTGCCAGGCCGGGGTGCCGGGCTGAGTGGGGTCGTCGTATCCGGTCGGCCAATCGCCGGGCAGCCCGGCCCGGGCCACGCCGTAGTTGGCCAGCAGCAGGTCGAACACGGTCGTCACCCAACGCCCGGCGATCAGGCGGCCCGGCACGCCGCGTCGCATGGCGCTGCCGGTACCGGAGGGTGCGTCGAAACGCGGTAACAACACATCCAGAGGCTCGGCTTCCGCGTCGTCGTACAGACTCAACACCGGCCGGATGTCGCCGAGCTCGAGGTTCCATCGGCCGGCACCGGAGTCGCCGAACCGGAATCCGAGGGAACCGGGCGGCACCACGGGCTGCCCGGTGGCGGTGTCGAGAAGGACCGTTTTGAAGGCGGCGTTCTCGTCGGTGCTACCGAGATCGGCTGCAGTGAGGAATTTGCCGGCCGTGTGGGTGCCGTCCGGGCGACGGTCCAGGCTCACCAGGAACGGGAGATCGGTGAATCGGCTGACGTAGTCGTGGAAGTACGGCGCCTGCCGGTCGACGAAGAATTCCTTGAGGATGACATGGCCCATGGCCATCGCCAGGGCCCCGTCGGTCCCGGGCTGGGCGGCCAGCCACTCGTCGGCGAATTTGACGTTGTCGGCGTAATCCGGCGAGACGGCGATGACCTTCTGACCGCGGTAGCGCGCCTCGGTCATCCAGTGGGCGTCGGGGGTGCGCGTCACCGGAAGGTTGGAACCCCACATGATCAGATATGCGGCGTCCCACCAGTCACCCGATTCCGGGACGTCGGTTTGATCCCCGAATACCTGCGGCGAGGCGACCGGAAGGTCGGCGTACCAGTCGTAGAAGGACAACATGGGCGCGCCGAGCAGGGCGTGGTAGCGAGCGCCGACGCCGTGGCTGACCATGCTCATTGCGGGGATCGGCGAGAATCCGGCCACCCGATCCGGCCCGCGGGTCTTGATGGTGTGCACCTGGGCGGCGGCGGCGAGCTCGATCGCCTCGTCCCACGGGGCTCGGACGAAGCCGCCTTTGCCGCGTGCCGACACATATCGTTGCCGGAGTTCCGGGGTGGCGACAATGTCGGCCCAGGCGGCCACCGGGTCGTCGTGGTGCCGAGACTTGGCCGCGCGGAACATCTCCAGCAGTACGCCCCGCACGTACGGGTAGCGCACCCGGGTCGGGGAGTAGGTGTACCAGGAGAACGCGGCGCCACGCGGGCAGCCGCGGGGTTCGTATTCCGGCCGGTCCGGTCCGACAGAGGGATAGTCGGTCTGCTGCGCTTCCCAGGTGATGATGTCGTCCTTGACGTAAACCTTCCAGGAGCAGGACCCGGTGCAGTTCACGCCGTGGGTGGAGCGCACGACCTTGTCATACGACCAGCGGTCCCGGTAGAAGGAGTCCGATTCCCGGCCGCCCGTCAGGTGCAGCGTGCGCAGATCCGCCGAGGGGCGGCCGGGGCGCAGATGTCGACCGGCCCGCAGCAGTGCTTGGGTGAGCGGATCATCCAAACCGGGCGTGGAAGCGGCGACAGGCCGATCGCTGGACCGTCCGGGTTCCCTCATTCGCTGTTTCTCCTCACGTCGACGACGGCAGCTCGAACAGCTGCGTCCGGTCCGGTAGTACGGGTCATCGACGCCGACAATCCGAGGACCAGTAGGGCGACCACGCCCAGGGCGACCAAACCGAGCGCGTAACTGCCCGTGGCCGCCATAGATGGAGCCCATCAGCAGGGGCGGAATGAAGCCACCGAGTCCGCCGGCGGCTCCGACCACGCCGGTGACGGCGCCTACCTTGTTCGCCGGCGCTTGCCGCGCGACAAGGGCGAACACGGCGCCGGAGGCGGTGCCCAGCGCCGCGGCCATCAGCAGGAAGGTGAGGGTTCCGACGGGAGACAGGGCCGGCGTGGCCGACTGCACGAATGCTCCGATCGCGACAACGGCGAAAGCGCCCGTCAAAACGCGTGCGGGGTTCAGCCGGTCTGACAGCCAGCCGCCGGCCGGCCGCAGGACAACCGCGATCAGCACGAAACCAGCCATCTTGTTCGCCGCGTCCGACTGGGTCACGGCATACGCGTTCTTCAAATAGGTGGGCAGGTAGACACTGAACGCGACGTACCCGCCGAAGCCGACCGCGTACAAAGCCGACGTCCGCCACGTGATCGGCAACCGCACGGTGTCCGCGAGCCGCCGCCCCAGCGGCCCGGCCGGTGCCGCGCGATCTGGGGCGTCACGCAACAGCAGCACCGCCACCAGGCCGTAGACGGTCAAGACGATCGCGGTGATCACGAAGGGCGTCGCAAAGCCATGCGCGCTGACGAGCTTGACCGTGCTCAACGCACTGATCGCCGTCCCGCCCATTCCGGCGCCGAAGATACCGACCGCCAAACCACGACGGTGCGGCGGAAACCACGCGTTCACGAAGGGGACGCCGACCGCGAAGGCGGTACCGCCGATCCCCAGGAAGAAACCACCCGCCAGCACCGCGGTCAGGCTGGAGTGCCCGAGCAAGCCGAGAAACAACACCGGCACGACTGTCACCAGCGACACCACCGGGAACATCACCCGTCCACCGAATCTGTCGGTCAGAGCACCGACCGGAATACGGCCGACCGAGCCGACAACCACGGGAACGGCCACCATCAGGGCCTGGGAGAAGGGCGACAGCCGTAGCGACTCCTTCAAAGAAGGACCGAGCGGAGACAACAACGCCCACGCCCAGAAATTCACTGCGAATCCAGCGGTCGCCATGATCAGCATCAACCACGCCCGGCGGGGCACCACCGGGATTCCGCTGCTTTCGGCGGCTCGAGCCGGAGTCAACGCACCCGCGGACGCGCTCTCGGAGGTGGGCAACGCGTCAGCCTTCCTTTCGTCGAGTGCCGCCGGTGCGAAATCGATGCACTGAGGTTGAACGGCATGCCGTCACCGCTCGCCGTGGACAAAGAGTCGGCCAGCTCGGCCATGATCTTGGTTGTTTGGGCAACCGAGCTCCGATCCTGGCCGGATATCACCGGCTCGGTCAGGGTCATTGGTCCCGATGTTCTCGACGTCGCGGCCGGTGCCAGCGTGGGAGTCCGTGACCGAACCCGCAGCCGCGACCGACGCCACTGCCGCCGCGACGTCGGCTCACTCGCAGAACGTGCTGGCCCTGCTGGGCATCACCGCCGCAGGGGCCGGCGCGATCTGGGTCGCCCTGGTCCTGGCCCGCCGGCGCAGCAACCGCGGTCGCCGGCCCGGGCGGAAAACGTCGACGCCGAGCCGGCCCGAGATCCGCGCCGAAAAGACCCTCCGCGAACGGGCCGCCGCCGTCGACGTGGGCTGGCTCGAGATGGCCCTGCGCAGCATCGGCGCGGCGCTGGCCGGCGTCGAGGACCAGGTTCCCGACGTCCTCGCGGCGACGCTGTCCCCGACCGGTCTTGAACTGCACCTGAGCACCCCTACGCCGGCGCACGCCCCGTTCACCGCGGACGGAGCGATCTGGCAGCTACCGGCCGGCGCCGAGTTGCCGTGCGCTACGCCATCAGATGGCTGATGCACACCGCGGCCACCGACTCCGGGAAAGACCCCGACCGGCTCTCGTTCACCCGCTCCCTCCGGGCCGCCCGGCGAACCACCGCCAGCCACCCGGGTTTTTCCCCTGACACCTCGCCGACGCCAGCCACACCGTCCTGTACCTGGTCACCCGCTCCCTTGACCCGACCGGCGGTGGGCGGGCACGCTGGGTGGCGAGGTGGAAACCGGCGCTCAACTCATTCGCTGTTGTGTTCGAAGGCCGACTCGACCCCACCAAGATCATCTAGCCCCAGTTACACCGAAAGTCGGACAGTCTCGCATCAGCCCCGGGGCCAACTCCCTTGACGAAACACATGACCAGGAGGTGCGCGTGGTCACGGTCGGTTTCCGATGCGTCCAGGGTGACCTCGAGCCGTTGGCAGACCTCGCCGAACGCTGCGCCGAGTTCCGCGGCTACTCGCGGGGCATCACTTCTGCCGGTATGGCGTGGAGCCCCGGCTGAAGGCATAAGTTGGCAGCCTGTCAAGCACGGAAGGGAATCGCCGGTAAGGTTTCTGCGGTTTGGCGCCCGGTTTGCCGGTTCTTACTGGCGTTGTGCCGATGATTTATCGTCGGGGGAGAGGCCAGGGCATCCGCAAGATTCGCGCGCGACGAAGGTGTGCGGAAGTGTGTGATGTCGAGGTTCCCTCTGGGGGCCGGTCGAATCTAAAAGGGAGATGGCTGCCCGGGCGAGTTCCAGGATCGGTTGAGCGATCACTGATAGCCGGGGAGAGGTGAACGCCGATTCTTCGGTGCCGTCAAAGGATACGACTGCTGCATCGTCGGGCACAGAAATGCCAACGTCGTGGCAGGCGCGTAGGACGCCAATGGCTTGGATATCGGAGGCGACGAAGACGGCCCGGGCCGGCCGTGGGCCGCTAAGTAGTTCGGTCGCAGCCCGGTAGCCGCCGATCCGGGAGAACTCGGACTTCACCATGCGTGGACGCCGCCGGGACCGGCTCTCGCCGAGTGCGCGGCGCCACCCACGCTCTCGATCGGTGGCCGCCGGGCTCTCGCCGTGACCGGCGATGTAGGCCACGTCGGGATGGCCGTGCTCCAGCAAATGGTGGACGGCGTCGTACGCACCGGCCTCGTTATCGACGGAAATGGACGGGAAGGTCGACCCGCCGACGACCCGGTCCAGCAGGGCAACCGGAATGTCGCTGCTGATCAGGGCGGACAGATCGGGATGGGCGTCGGCGCTGATCATCAGCAGGCCGTCGACCTGGCGTTCGATCAGCGCGTGCAATTGGGCCTGCTCCCGGCGCGGGTCGTTGCTGCTGTTGCCCAGGACAAGGGCGTGGCGCCGCTCGTAGGCGACATCTTCGATGGCTTTGGCGAGTTCGGCGAAGTAGGGATTGCTGTTGTCAGGGACGAGGACGCCGTAGGTGTGGGTCTTCTGCAGCCGGAGCGCGCGGGCCACCCCGTTGGGCCGGTACCCGAGCTCGGCGATCGCGTCCAGGACCCGTTGCCGCGTGCCGGCGGCGACCGGCCGCGGACCGTTGTTGACGACGTAGCTCACGACCGCGGTGCTGACGTTGGCCTTTTCGGCGACGGCGCGCCGGGTAGCCCGCGTCCCGAAGTTCGTCGGCATGCCCGCTTCCCCCGCTTTCGGATCTGTCCGAAGTTCCGGCGTATTTTCGATTTCAGATCTTGCCTGGTTTGCTAGGGAACCCTACTGTGCTACACGAGTAGACATCACGAGTAGAACCGCTGAGTCCGCTCACCAACGCCATACGCAAGCTCCAGCCACCGACAAAGGAGTCGTTCCGCTATGCGTTCGAACCGTAGAAGATCAGCTTGGCTCTGGGCCGTGACCGGGATGGTGCTGCTCACCGCGACCGCGGCGTGTAGCAGCAGCACCAGCGGGTCAGGCAGCTCGAGCTCGAGCTCGGAGTCCAGTTCGTCCTCGGCCAGCTCGTCGGCCCTTTCGTCCTCGTCGGCACCCACTTCGTCGTCCGCCCTCGGCTCGGCCGGTTCCGCCGAGCCTTCCGCCGGCGGAGCCTCCGGTGCATCCGGGTCATCAGCGCCGGCCAGCAGCCCGGCCGCTCCGGCGAGCACCGCCTCGGCCGGCGTCAACAACGAGTCCGGGAGTCTGTCGGTATCGGTGTGGTCCAACTTCGATTTCGTGAAGACCGCGGCGGCCGATTTCCGCAAGACGCACCCCAACGTGAACATCACCATCAACGCCATTTCCGGGGACGACTACTTCACCACCTGCCTCGCACCCTGGGGACGAGCAGTGGCGCAGACGTGACAATCCTGGAGGTGGGCAGCACCGGAAGTTATCCGGCCCTGATCAAAGAGGGTGCGCTGGCCGATCTCTCGGACGTCTGGCAGAGCCAAGGGCTCAACGCGGCCACGCCGGCTTCGGTGAAGAACACCTACACGACGGACGGCAAGCAATACGCGGTCAACATCGACGAGACGTATCTGCCGGTCGTCTACTACAACAAGGACCTGTTCACCAAGCTCGGATTGATGGCCCCGGACGGCGGCCGCGTCGCTTCGATGGACGACTTCTTCAAGATCACCGACGCGCTCAAGAACAACGGTGACCTCCCCCTGGCCTACGCCTGGAAAACCGATGCCCATCACATCTTTCAGCAGAACGTGCTGAGTAGCTGCGGCGACGCGAAGTATCTCGCCCTGGCGGCCAGTTCGAACGCCGGCGCCCAGGCGACCGCTTCATGGACCGATCCCTGCGTGGTCACCGCGATCCAGTCGTTCAAGACCATGGCCGACCGCGGTGTCTTCGGCAAGGACCCCATCATCGACGGCGATGTGGCCGGCGCTTCGTTCCTGTCCGGGAAGGCCGGCATGATGCTGTCCGGCACCTGGGAGGTGTCGACGCTGCAGCAGCAGGCCAAGTTCGGATGGGGCTGGTTCCTCCTGCCCCCGGCCGGCGCCAACCCGACCAAGTGGCTGTTGTACCCGGGTGACGGTATCGGGGTGAACGCCAAGAGCAAGAACGTGCCGCTGGCCAAGGAGTTCGTGTCCTCCATGATGACCAAGGATTTCCAGGGCTCCTTGCTGTCGGCCGGTCGGCCACCGAGCCGCACCGACGTGACCGCCCCGGCCAACGCCATCCCGGCGCTGGTGGCCATTCAGAAATCGATCACCACGCTCGGCGGCCAGACCCACCTGATCGGCATCCTGGCACCACCGGACCTGCAGGACACCGTGGTCTCGGATGCGCAGCAGGTCATCCAGGGCAGCCTCTCACCGCAGGACATGGCGGCCCAGTTGGAACAGCAGGCCGGTCAGCTCCGCAGTGGGACCTGACCTGGCCAACCGGTACCCGGACGAGCCGGCCGGATCGGGACGGCGATGAGCGCCGCTCCGGCCGTGCTCCGTTCCGCCGCCGACCGGGGTCCGGGCACCAGCACGGCGCGGGCGCGGGGTAGTGTCCGCTGGCTGGCGTGGTTACTGCCGGCCGCCGCCCTGACCGCGGTGTTCACCGTGTACCCCGGAATCGCCGCGGCGCGGCTGTCGCTGTACAGCTACGCGGGCTACGGTGACGAGACCTGGGTCGGCCTCCGGAATTACAAGGTGCTGTTCGCCGATCCGACTTTTCGGTCGTCCCTGTGGCACACCGTGCAATTCGCGGTGGTGACCGCGGTCGGCACGGTGGTGGTGGGCACCCTGATCGCCGTCCATCTGAACCGACAGAACCGCTACAGCCGTTTCATCAAGGCGATGGTGTTCCTTCCGGTCATCCTGCCGGTGGTGTTCACCGGCCTGGTCTGGGTCTTCGGGCTGGACGCGAACTTCGGGTGGGTCAACTCGTTGCTCGAGAACCTGCACGCCGGATGGGGTCAAGCCTGGCTCAGCAATCCCTCCCTCGTCATGTGGACGGTCGAGTTCGTCACGGTGCTGCAGTTCTCCGGACTGCCGATGATAATCGTGCTGGCCGCGCTGCAGGATGTGCCGGCCGAAGTACAGGAGGCAGCCTCGCTCGACGGTGTCTCGGCGTTCCAGCGGCTCCGCTACATCACCCTGCCGCTGGTCAAGGACGTCATCCTGACGGTGCTGCTGCTCCAGGTGATGTACGGCTTCAAGGTGTTCGACCAGGTCTTCGTGATGACCCGCGGCGGTCCGGGCCACGCGTCGGAGGTCACCAGCACCTACGTGTACCGGGAGGCGTTCCAATTGCAGCACTTCGGGTTGGGCGCCGCCGGCGCCGTCGTCACCTGCTTGGTCGTGGTCCTGGTCTCCATGGCCTACCTGTCCGTGTTCCGGCCCGGGCGAATCCAGAATGTCTGATCCGAGAACGCCGGGCCGGGGCGGGTTTCGCTGGGCGGCCGTCCCCACCGTGCTCTGGGCTGTCCTGGCCATCTCTCCCGTGCTGCTGGCTCTGTACTCGTCGGTGAAGAGCAACACCCAGCTGATCTCGCAGCCGATCGGTTGGCCGCGGCCCTGGCAGTGGTCGAACTACCGCACAGCCTGGGAAGGACCGCAGTTCGGCCAGCCCGCCTATCGCATGCTGATCAACAGCTTCGTGGCCACGGCGGTGGGCATCGCCCTGGGCATGGCCGCCGGAACCTGTGCGGCCTTTGCGCTGGCCAGGGCGGGCGGCCCCATCATGGGACTGATCAACCGCTACTTCGTCCTGCTGATCACCGTTCCGGCGGTGGTGACCTGGATCCCGCTGTTCTCGCTGGCGGACAGCTGGTCCATGCTCAGCAAACCGTGGGCGCTCGGCGTCATCTACGCCGCCTTCACCGTGCCGATGTCGGCGGTGCTGATGCGGTCCTATTTCGCCGGGTTCCCGCTCGACCTGATCGATGCGGCCAAGATCGACGGCACCGGCGACTGGGGCGCCTTCCGCCGGGTCGTCGTCCCGCTGTCCCGGGGTGCCCTGGTGGCCGTCGGTCTGGTCCAGGGCATCTCGCTGTGGAACGAGCTGGGCCTGGCGGCCGTCCTGCTGTTGGACCCGGCCAGTCAGACGCTTCCCATCGGTCTGACGCTGTACCAGGGCCAGAACGTTTCGGACCGGGCCGATCAATTCGCCGCCCTGGTGCTCATGGCGTCGCCCGTCGTCATCCTGTATCTGATCTTCGAACGCCGCATCACCGACGGCATGAAACTGGGGGCCTTCAAGTGAGACTCTTCATCGACACCGACGTCGGGGGGGACTTCGACGACGCGCACGCCATCGCCCTGGCCCTGGCCAGCCCTGAAGTGGAACTGGTCGGTATCAGCACGGTCGGCGCGGGCGGGAGCGCGCTACGCCGGGCCCAGGTGGCGTCGGCCATCGTCGGGGCCGCCGGCCGGCCCGATGTGCCCGTGCACGCCGGCCTGGACGACCCGCGCCGCCCGAGCCCGGACCTGGCCCGGCTGGAGCCGGAGCACATTCTCAACGCCTACACCGACGCGATGATCGATCTCCCGGTCTCGCCGGTCGACGGGGTGGCGGCCATCCTGGACGCCGCGCGCCTGTACGGAGTCGGGCTCAACCTGCTCACGCTGTGCGCGCTGACCAACGTGGCGGCGGCCTTCGAGCGCGACCCGGCGGTGATGCGGTCGATCGGCGGCATCACGATGATGGCCGGCGCCTTCGCCTTCCCCTGGCGGGAGGCCAACGTGGCCATCGACCCGGAGGCGGCCGACCTGGTATTGCGGAACGCGTCCCGGGTTCGGATGGTCGGCTACGACGTCGGATCGCACTCCTGCCTGCCACTGGACGAGGTGGAGCGCGCCCCCATGGGCACGCCCGAACTGGCGCGCCTGTATTCGGGCATGACCGCGCGATACCGCAAGGCCTACCGAACCGATCAGATGATTATGTGCGATGTCAGCGCCATGACAGCGGTTCTCGAGCCCGAGGCGTTTGAATGGCGGAGTACCGCGGTGGCCGTGGAACTGGACGGCCGGCACACCCGGGGGATGACCGTGGCCACCCGGGACGAGTTCTTCAACAAGGTCTTCGACGGGACCAGGGCCGACATCGCCGTCGCCGGGCCCACCGAGCGGGTGGTCCAACTGCACCGCCGGCGGGCGCTGAAGCTGCCGGAATCCATGGGATGACCGGCATCCTCGATCGCTTGGTCATCTCCCCGCAGGATCTTCGCGTCGACCACCGGACCGGTCATCCGGTCGTCGATGGAACGGCGCCGCTCCTGAGCTGGCTGCGGTCACCGTCCCAGGATGGGGCCCGTACGCAGATTCGGATCAGCCGGTTGGCCGACGACGGCTCCGGCGGCGACGATGTGGTGTGGGAAGCAATTCTCGACGGCGAGTCCGCCGTGCGGTACGCCGGTCGCGAGTTGTTGGCGGACAGCGTATATCGGTGGAGCTGTCGGGTCGGTGCGGCGCACGGGCATTGGAGTGAATGGTCGGCGCCCGCGCTGTTCTCGACGGGGCTGCAGGGTCGATGGGTGGCGCCGTTCATCTCGGCGCCGCCGGTGGTCCTCCTGCATCGCGGTTCCCAGCGGGTCTCCTATTGGCACAAGGTCCTGCGCCTTTCCGAGCGCCCCACGCGGGCCACCGTGTACGCCACGGCGCTGGGCGTGTACGAGCTCCGCGTCAACGGCCGCCGCGTGGAGCTGGGCGAGCAGGCGCCGGGCTGGACCTCCTACGAACACCGCCTGCACTACCAGGTGGCCCCGATCACCGACCTCCTCGTCCAGGGGGAGAACGAACTGGTCGCCGTCGTGGGCCCGGGGTGGTGGGCCGGGCACGTCGGCTGGTTCGGCAGTGAGATCTACGGCGACCGCACGGCCATTTCCGTGGACCTGCGCCTGCACGGCCCCGGCGTTCACGCTTCGGCGGCGACGGACGACACGTGGCGGCTAACCGAGGGTCCCGTGCTGTTCAGCGACCTCATCCACGGGGAGGATCACGACCTCACGGTCGCCGACCCGGCCCCGGGTCGGCGACCGGACGGCCCGCGAGCGGTCGTGATGCCGAGGCCGGAGGTGATCTTCGAAGTCCAGCCCTTCTCCGCCATGACCGCCCAGGAGCTCGTGCGCCCTATCGCCGTCGAGCACCGCGACAGCCATCGCGTCATCGTCGACTTCGGCCAACATCTGTCCGGTCGGGTGGAGCTGCAGGTCGGGGCGGAGGGCGCGGCGGCTCTGGTCATCGTCCGGCACGCCGATGCCCTCACGGCGGCCGGTGAGCTCTACACGGCGAACCTGCGAACCGCCAGACAGCAGGACCGGTTCCAGACCAAGGCGCACGCGGCTCAGGTTCTGCGACCGTTGTTCGCGCAGCACGGGTTTCGCTTCGCTGAAATCAGCTCCGAGAAGCCGCTGGCCGTCGGCGCCGAGACGATCAGGGCGCGGGTCGTGCACACCGCGATGGCGCCCAGCGGCACGTTCCTCACGTCCAATCGACTGCTCGACCGCATTGACCACAATGTCCGCTGGTCGCAGAAGGGGAATTTCTTGGGTGTTCCAGTCGACTGCCCGCAACGGGATGAGCGTCTCGGCTGGACCGGTGATCTCCACCTGTTCGCCGCGACCGCCCTGCTCTACTACGACTGCGCCCCGATGCTGGAATCCTGGCTCACCACGCTGATCGACGACCAACGCGACGACGGTGCCATCCGGGACATCGCGCCGTATCCGCACCTCGACCCGCCGCCCCGGGACATCCAGACCGGACAGCCGGGATGGGGCGATGCGATCGTCGGTGTGCCGTGGGAGATCTACCTGCGCACCGGCCGCCTGGAAATTCTCCGGCGGTGCTGGGCACCGATCCTGCGTTGGCTCGACTACCTGCAGCGGCGCGATCCGGACAGTCAGCTGCGCAGCGCCGACGTCTACGGCGACTGGAACTCACTGGAGCCGACCGCGCCGGTCCTGGTCGGCACCGGTTGGTACGCCCGGTCAGTCCGGACCGCCACCCGGATGGCCGAGGTGTTGGGCGACGACGCAGCGGCGCTCCGGCTGCGGACCTGGTGGACGGATATCGCCGCCGAATTCGCCGCCGTGTTCGTCCGGCCGGACGGGTCGGTCGCCGGCCACAGCCAAACCGGATATGTCGTAGCGCTGGCCAACGACCTAGTGCCCCCGAATCTGGTGCCGGCGGCCGTTGAGCACCTCGCCGGGCTCATCCGGTCGCGAGACCATCACCTGACCACCGGCTTCGTCGGGACGGCGTTTGTGTTGCAGGTCCTGGCCGACCACGGGCACATCGAGCTGGCGTACGCCGTTCTGCTGCAGGACACCTCTCCCTCCTGGGGCGAGCAGATCCGAAACGGCGCCACCACGATGTGGGAACACTGGGACACCTGGCGGCCGCCCGACAGCTTCCAGAATCCCGCGATGAACTCGTTCAACCACTTCGCGCTGGCCACCGTCGGCCAGTTCCTCTATGAGGGCGTGGCGGGGATCAACGCTGACGATGCCCGGCCGGGCTACCGGCATGTGCATTTCCGGCCCCACCCGGTTCAGGCGGTGGGCGCAGCCGGAGCCACCCTGTCGACGCCGGGGGGCGCCGTTGCCAGCTGGTGGCGCATCGACGAACACCAATGCTTCTTGAAATTTGTTGTACCGAGCACCGCGACAGTTCATCTGCCGCGACTATTCGGCCGGCCCGCGGGCGCCTTCGAGCTCGGCCCCGGAATCCACCACTTCATTGTCAACGCCGATCGGATGGAGCGTTTCACGGGGGATGGCTCTTGCGTACCACCAGACTCGGCGCGGGCGTGACGAAGGGGCCGGGCGCCTGCGAATTCTTGCGAGTGTCCGGCCCCTTGCGGGTTCTGTGACGGCCTGGTCGGTCCCGGTGGCAGGGGGAAAGGGAGATCAGCCCACCCCCGGACCGGACGGACGCGATGCCGACCATCCCGACGGCCCGGCCGCCAAGGGACTTTCGACCCTAGGTCGGCTGACCCCCGGTGCCTACCGTGGGGAAATGTGCCGATCGACCACACCCGGGCCCTGCCGGACGACGTCGGCCCCAGGCAGTTGCGCGTCGAGCCTGGCCGGCGGAACGAGATGCTCGCTCGCCGACGGTCTTTCGATGCGCGAACCGGTGCCGACGAGGCCGACGAACTCGGCGAACTGGACGAGCGGCGGATCGGGCGGCGGGAGCCGGAACGCCACCAACGGACCGACCGGATCGACCGCCGGCTGGGCCGAGTCGACGCACCCCGTCCATTTCCCACCCTCGTAAAGGATGATGACATGCGCACCCGCGAGAATGAAAGCACGCGTACGGACATCGAGCCGATGTCGAAAAGCGACTGCCTACTGCTGCTTTCCAGCGTCCGCGTCGGCCGACTCGGCGTCATTGCCGACGGCTACCCGCTGATCTTTCCCGTCAACTATGGCCTCGACGGCGACGTCGTCGTCATCCGGACGCATCCGGGCACCAAACTCACCTATGCGCAGGACGCCAACGTTTGTTTCGAAGCAGACAACATCGACTATCGAACGCATACCGGCTGGAGCGTCGTGATCCGCGGTCGCGGCGCGATCCTGACGCCCGAGGACCCCGACGGTGTCGCCGTCTCCACCTGGGAAGCCGCCGCCGTGCCGTGGGTCCCCGGCCCACACGAGCACTGGCTGCGCATCACCCCGGAAGAAATCACCGGACGCCGCATCACACCAGAGGAGGATGCGTACTGGCGTTACGGCACCGCCGCTTACATGTGACAGGCATCGAGAAAGCTATGGCCTGAGCCCCGGGCTCCCCGCATCACATGGTGGCTTCCGTGGGGTCCCACCCGGCGGGCAACGGCTCGATCGGATCGAAGGTCGACGTCACATCGACGAAGCCCCGGCTCTCCATGGATTCGTGGGCGGCCAACATCGCGTCCAAAACATGCAGCCCCAGCTGGCCGGTGGCATGGTGGCGCCCGCCGCCGCGCAGCACGCGAGCCATATCGACTGCGCCGACGCCGCGGCCGCCCAGTACTCCTTCCGCTTCGAACGAGAGCCATTCGGTGCCGCGCGATTTCATCAACCGGGTGCCGCCGTCGAAGCGGTTCGGATCGGGGAGTGACAGAGTGGCTTCGGTGCCCGCTATTTCGACGAATCCCTGCCTGGTCAGCGGCGAATCGAAGCTGAAGGTGGCTTGGGCGACGCCGTCCTCGGCGAATTGGAAAATCGCGGTGATATAGCTCGGCACGGTCACGTCGAACACCTCGCCGGCGCGAGGACCCTGGCCGATGGTCCGCGTCGGGGAGGCGCTGGCTCCCCGAGCCACGACTCCGGTGATGGGGCCGAAGATCTGCGTGAGGGTCGTGACGTAATACGGCCCGGTGTCCAGCAGCGGGCCCCCGCCGGCCTGGTACAAGAACTCCGGATTGGGATGCCACCAATGCGGGCCCGGCACTTGGAACATCACCGCGGCTGTCAGCGGCCGGCCGATGTCTCCGCGCGCGATCATGCGCAACGCGGTCTGCAATCCCGGCCCCAGAATCGTGTCCGGCGCGCAGCCCAGCAGCAGCCCGGCCTGGTCGGCCTGCGCCACCAGCGCTTGGCCGGAGGCTCGGTCCACGGTCAACGGCTTCTCGTTCCAAACGTGCTTTCCGGCGGCCAGGGCGGCCGACGCGACGTCGGCATGGGCCGCCGGAATGGTCAGGTTGACGATGATTTCCACGTCATCCCGGGCCAGGGCCTCGTCCATGGTGCCCGCAGCGGGGACGCCGTATTCGTCGGCGACCTGGCGCGCGCGATCAGGCAGCAGGTCGGCCAAGAACCGCACGGCCAGGTCCGGGTACGTGGCCATATTGGCCAGGTACTGCTCACTGATCTTCCCGGCCCCGATGACGGCGACGCCGACCGGCCCCGAACCGCGTGGGGCGGCCACAGTCATCGCTCCGCCCCGAGGGACTGGATGGCGAACGCATAGCTGGCGGCGACGCCGTCGAAGATGTCGCCCGCGTACTGGTCGAATTCCAGGACCGGATATTCCACCGGGCCAGCAGCGTCGACGATGGCGTGCACCGGCAGGTCTCCCTGTCCCAGCGGCAGCTGATCGGCGGTGGTGCCGGCGCGGAGACCATCCTTCAGATGCAACGCGATCACCCGGTCACCCAGCCGTTGCAGCAGGGCGGGCACGTCCTGGCCGCCCATCATGGCCCAGTACGTGTCCAGCTCGAGAACGACTCTGGGGTCGAGAAGGCCCACGAAGACTTCGTACGCCGTCGCGCCGTCGAGAAGGTTTTCGAACTCGAAAGCGTGGTTGTGGTAGCCGACGCGCATCCCTCGGGACGCCGCGAGATCCGCGGCCGCGGTCAACTCGTCCACTATCGACTTGAGCCCGTCCCGACTCGCCCATTGCTCGCCTCGGACCATGGGTTCGATGACCGTCTCGATTCCCAGCTCTTGGGCCGCCTCGAAAGCGGCGGACAGGTCGTCACCTCCCACGAAGTGTTGATGCGCCGTGGGCGCGGACAATCCGTTGTCGACGATCGCCTTTTTCAACTCTTGGGTGTTCTGCACGATGTTGTACGGCTCCACGCGAGTCAAACCCATCTGCGCGAGCCGGGCCAACGTACCGGAAACATCGTCAGCCAAGGGCTCGCGCACCGAATAGAGCTGGATCGAAAGGGGGGACAAACGTGGCATCTCATTCTCCTCGAGTCGGGATGACGGTGCTGACAATCATTGATGGCCGGGACTGACGCGGACTGGCGACCGCCGGGAGTCCGCGACCGGGGAAGAGCTGCTCAGGTCGCCACCTCGACCCAGCTGTCGTGCCCGGCTGACCCCAGTACGGCGTCGGTGATTTCGGCCGCCCGCAGCCCGTCGCTGAAGGTGGGCAGGCCGTCGACGTTTTCCCCGCGAACGGCCCGGTACACGTCGACGACGAATGCTGTGAACGAATCCTGGTATCCCTGCGGATGACCGGTGGGAACCAGGTTGTAGATGGGCGGACCGACGGAGGCTTCCGCCGCGCGGGGCAGCACGACGTTTTGATCGCGGCCGCCGATCCACAGCGAATCCGGCAGTTCGTGATTGAATTCGTAGGAGCGGTCGGCGGCGTCGACAGACAACCACAGCCGGTTCTTCCGGCCGGGTGAGACTTGACTGATCACCACCGAACCGGCGGCCCCCTGGTCGGTCCGGAAGATCATGGTGGCGGCGTCCTCCGTGTCCGCGCCGCCGGCGTTGACCCCATCGCGGGGGACGACCAGAAGTTTTGCGGCCAGCCGGGTGATTCGGTGACCAGTGACGAATTCGACCAGATCGCACCAGTGCACACCGATGTCGCCGAAAGCCCGAGAGGCGCCCCCGAGGCTCGGGTCGACCCGCCAATTGTGGTCGCCGGGACGGGAAAGCCAGTCCTGCAGATAAGACCCGTGAACCAACCGGATGGCGCCCGCGTCGCCGCCCTGCACACGAGCCCTGATCTCCCGGACGGAGGAGTAGAACCGGTACACGAACGGGACCGCGTTGACCACACCGGCTTGGGCGGCGGTGTCGGTGAGCAGGCGGGCATCGGCCACGGACGTGGCGATCGGCTTCTCGCAGATGACATGTTTGCCGGCGGCGAGGGCCAGCTGCGCCAGCCGGAGGTGCGAACTATTCGGCGTACAGATGTGGACGATGTCGACGTCGTCGGAGGAAACAAGTTCCTCGGGAGACACCACCCCGCGTCCGGCGGCGAATCGGTCCGCGGCGCTTTCCGCCGATTCCAGGGTGCGGGATCCGACCGCGGAAACGACACCGCCCGCCGCCCGGACGGCTCGGGCGTGCACCTCGCCCATGAAGCCCGTCCCCAGAATTCCGGAACGCAATACGGCGGCCACCTGCGGCTCCCATCCCTGGTGTGAAAAGTCGTCAGTCCTGATGGGAGAACGCCGCGTCGAACGCGGCCGACGGCGGATCGAACAGCTGAGATCGGATGTAGGCCAGAGCCCGCGGAGCCCCCGTCAGCCGATCCATCCCGGCGTCCTCCCATTCGATGGAAATCGGCCCCTGATAGCCGATCGTGGTCAACATCCGGAAGCACGCCTCCCAGTCGACGTCACCCTGGCCGGTCGAGACGAAGTCCCAGCCCCGGCGTGGATCCGCCCAGGACAAGTGCGAGCCCAACACTCCGCGCCGGCCATCCGCGCGGGCCACCTTGGTGTCCTTGCAGTCCACGTGATAGATCCGATCCCGGAAGTCCCAGATGAACTGCACCGGATCTATTTGCTGCCACACCATGTGCGACGGGTCCCAATTGAGGCCGAACGCGGGACGATGGTCGATCGCCGCCAATGCACGCTGCGTCGTGTAGTAGTCGTAAGCGATCTCCGACGGGTGCACTTCGTGGGCAAACCGCACGCCGACCTCGTCGAAGACATCGAGGATCGGATTCCACCGGTCCGCGAAATCCTGATATCCGGCGTCCACCATGGCCGGCGACGCCGGTGGGAACATGGCCACGTACTTCCAGATCGACGACCCGGTGAATCCGACCACCGTTTGCACTCCGAGCCGGGCCGCCGTCCGTGCGGCGTTCTTCACGGCGTCGGCGGCGCGCTGCCGGACCCCCTCGGCCGCGCCGTCGCCCCACACCTTCGTGGACAGGATTCCGCGGTGCCGCTCATCGATCGGGTCGTCACACACCGCCTGGCCCTGCAGGTGCGCGGAGATCGCGAATACCTGCAGCCCGTGGCGATCGAGTATCTCGCGCCGAGACGCCAGGTAGTCGTCGTCGACCGCGCCCCGCTCGACGTCGAGGTGATCACCCGAGCACGCGATCTCCAGTCCGTCGTACCCCCACTCCGACGCCAACCGGGCCACCTCCTCGAACGGCAGATCGGCCCACTGTCCCGTGAACAATGTCACCGGCCGGCTCATCGTCGACTTCCTTCCGTTGGCTGGGTGGTCTGGTGGTTCGCCGAATCGCTCACCGAACTCGAGGAACCGGAATCTGGGGCACTGCCGAACTTCTCGTCGACGACGGAAATCTCGACCGGGGTCGTCAGCCGTCGATCATGGCCCACTTGGCGAGTCGGGCCGGTGAGGCGAACAGTGGCCCGGCACGGCAGGTCTGCCGAAGAGGTGCCGATCAGCACGTCCACATCTCCGGGCTCAACAACACGCCTGAGATCCGGCGCGGTGTAGGCCAACCGGTCGGCGTGCACGCGGAACGTCACGTCCACCGCGGCTCCGGCCGCCAAGGGCACGCGCGCGAACCCGGTCAGCAACTTCACCGGTCTGGCCACTTGGGCGACCACGTCGTGCTGGTACAGCTGAACAACTTCATCCCCAGCCCGGGAGCCGGTGTTGCGCAAGCGCACCGTGACGGTGAACTCGCCGGCGGTGTCGATCTCGGTGGCGCTCAACCGGAGCTCCCCCACCTCGAACGTGGTGTACGACATCCCGAAACCAAAAGGAAAAAGTGGTGTCGGATCCAGACTGCTGATGCCCACGCTCTCGGCACTTCCCAGGGGCGGCTGCAGGTAGGTGCTCGGCTGCCCGCCGGGGTGCCGGGGTATCTGCACCGGTAATTTCGCGCCCGGCACCACCCGGCCGCTCAGCACACCGGCGATCGCGGCGCCCCCTTCCTCGCCCGGCAGAAAGGCCTGCAGCAGGCCCGCCGCTCGGCCCGCGACTTCACCCATGGCGTAGGGCCGGCCGGAGACGACGACGACCACGACGGGTGTCCCGGTGTCCAGAAGCGCGGCCAGCAAGTCATTCTGCACGCCCGGGAGGCGCAGATCGTCGGCGTCGCAGCCCTCCCCGGAACTGCCGTGGCCGAACAGCCCGGCCAGGTCGCCGACATAGGCGACGCAGACGTCCGCGTCCGCGGCCGCGGCCAGCGCGGCCTCGAAGCCGGATCTGTCTGCCCCCATGACCTGGCAACCCGGCTGGTAGACCACCTCCACCCGGGATAGCTCGGTGCGGAGGGCGTCGAAGCCGGAGGGCACGTCGATTCCGAGCCCGTGCTCCGGATATCGCGGCAGCACGTGGTTGGGAAATGCGTAGCAGCCCATGAACGTTTTGGGATCTCCGGCGCAGGGGCCGACCACCGCTACTTTGCGGAGTGGCCGCCGGCCCTCGCCGAGCAGCGGCAGGGCCGACCCGGTGTCGAGCAGGATCACGGAATGCTCAGCCATTTCCCTGGCCAGTGCGCGATTGTCGGCACCATCAAGATCGCGTCCTTGCCCGGGGGCGGATTTCTCCGGGCTCCAATCCGGATCGAGCAGGCCGAGCTCCACCTTTTGCCAGAGCATCCGGCGAGCGGCGCGGTCGACGAGTTCCGCCGCGACCTGGCCGGCGAGAACGGCCTCCGCCAGTTCCGCGCCGAACCCGATGGTGTCCGGCAGCTCCACGTCGATTCCGGCGGCGAGGGCCAGCCGACCCGCTGCCGCGGTGTCGACGGCGACCCGGTGCATCGTGGCCAGGAACGGCACCGCCCAGTAATCCGAGACGACGGTGCCTGTGAAACCCCAGTCGTCCCGCAGGGTCTCGGTGAGCAGCCAAGAATCCGCGCCGGCCGGGACGCCATCGACATCGGAGTAGGAGTTCATCACCGATCCCGCGCCGGCGGTGGCGATGGCGGTCTCGAACGACGGCAGGATGACGTCGAGCAATTCTCGCCGGCCCATCGACACCGGTCCATGGTTGCGAGCGGCCCGGGAGGCCGAGTAGCCGGCGAAATGCTTGAGCGTGGCGATCACACCGGCGCTCTGCAACCCCCGGACGTACGCCGAGCCCAGTGTCGCGACCAAGTAGGGATCCTCGCCCATCGTCTCTTCGACGCGGCCCCAGCGATAGTCGCGAACCACGTCCAGCACCGGGGACAGGCCCTGATGGACTCCCAGGGCGGCCATGTCGCGTCCGATGGCCGCCGCCATCCGTTCCATCAGAGCAGCATCGAACGTCGCGCCCCAGGCGATCGCGGCGGGATAGACGGTCGCCCCGTAGGTGGTGAATCCGGTCAGACACTCCTCGTGGACCAGGGCGGGTATCCCCAGTCGCGAGCCGGCCAGCACGATCTGGTGCTGGCGCAGGAGTTCCGCGATGCCCTGTTCCACCGTGAGCGGGACACTGCCCCACACCCGGGTGAGGTGTCCGATTCCGTCGCGGCTGGCCTGCTCCAGGGAGACCGATCCGGCGGCGGCGAACACATCCTGCATCGGTGCGACATTGATGCTCTCGTCCGCCGGCACCGCGTCAGTGCCCATGTCATTGCCGACCCACCGGCTGCCGAGCTGAGCGACCTTCTCCTTCAGGGTCATCGCCGCCAGGAGTAGGTCGACTCGCTGTGCGGTCGGCAACGAGGTGTCCTGCCACGGTCGATCGACCGGTGGCTGACTCGGTTCCGAGCTCACCATGACGCATCACCATTTCCTTGCGGTCGGTTACCGCGTGAGTTCGTACTGGTCGTGTGACAGCAGAGAACCGCGGTCCACCCGGGGCGGGTACTCGAGGGCGCGGCCGCCTGGCCTCAACCTATCGGCACTCACTGACCGGCCAGCGAACCGCCGACACCGCCCACGCTGAAGAAGCGGTTGAGAACGGCAAAGACGACAACCGGGGGCAGCATCATGATAACGGCGACGGCCATGACCGACCCCCAGTCGGTGGCGTTCTGTTGGAAGAACGATTCCAGGCCGAGGGGCAGAGTGAAGGTCGTCTGGGATCGGATGAAAACGATCGCCACCAGATAATCGTTCCACGACAGCAAGAAGGTGAAGATCGCCGTCGACAGGATCCCCGGCAGCGAATTGCGCACCACGACGCGAATAAAACCGCCGAACACCGAGGCACCGTCCATCCACGCCGCTTCCTCCAGCGTGATCGGAATCGAATCGATGTAGGCCGCCATCATCCAGGTCGCCACGGACATAGACGCACCGACGTAGATGATGCCCAATCCGGTCAGGCTGTCGACGAGTCCGAGGTTGGCGAACAGGATGAACAGCGGGATGACTGCGGTGATCACCGGCAGCGATTGGATGACGAAAAGCAAAAGCGAATACCCGGACACGGCCTTGCTCCGCCCGCGGGACAGGACGTAGCCGGCCGGCGCTGCGACGGCCACCGACACGATGACGGTCCCCAGAGCGACCATGGTGCTGTTGCCGAGCCAGGTCAGGGTATCGGTGGACTGCAGGACGTAGGTGAAGTTGCGCAGCGTCAGCCCGGTCCCTCCACCGGAATTGATCCCGGGCTCCAGCGACAACAGGACGGTGACGAGGATCGGAATGATCAGGACCACGGTGACCACCAGGATCACCGCGAATCGCCACCATTGGCCCTTCTTGCCCTTGTCGTCCTTGACCTCCGCGTGCGGCAGGACCGCCTTGGCCGCCGCCTGAGTTTCGTGGACGTGAACGATGCTCACTGGATGGCCGCCTTTTTGATCTGCCGGTACAGCACCACGGAAACCAATACGAGAGTCAGCGTCATCAAGAATGCGATGGCCACACCGGGACCGGTCTGGAAATTCTGAAATACAGTGCGGTAGGCCAGGACCACCAGCGACGTCGTAGCGCTGACCGGGCCGCCGTTGGTGAGTAGATAGATGGTCGGGAAGTCGTTGACACAGAAGATGGTCATCAAGATCCACGAGATGTATGTCGACCTCGAAATCATCGGCAGGGTGATGAGCCGGAACTGATTCCATCCCGAAGCGCCGTCCATCTTGGCCGCCTCATAGATTGTGGGATCGACGGATGCCAGCGCCGCCGAAATCATCAACATCATGAACGGGAAGGACACCCACACCTTGAAGATGCAGACGGTGATCTTCGCCCAGGTCGGGTCGGCCAGGAACAAGATGTCCCCGAATCCGAGGGCTTTCGCCAACTTCGGCAGCGGGCTTTCGGGGGTGGCCACAAGGTAGTTCCACGCCGTCGACGACACCACGATGGGGACCACCCACGGCAACAGCAAGAGCACCTTGAAAGTGCCCCGTCCCGGAATCCTGGTCCGTAGCAGTAAGGCGAGTCCCAGGCCCACCAGCCAGCTGCCGAACACGCCGACCACGGTGAACAGGAGGGTGAACAGCGCAGCGTTCCAGAAGTCGGGACTGGTGAGCACGTTCCCGTAGTTCGACAGGCCGACGAAATCGCCGGTCGTGATGAGTGATCCGTTGTGCAGTGACTGGATCGCGGCGTAGATCAACGGATAGGCGTTGATCAGGATGACCAGAATCAACGACGGCAGCACCAGCAGCATCAAGGTGAGCTGGGTGTTGCTGAAGCGTCGTCGCCGCGCCGGCGAAGGTGCCGGCGCCGCGACGGTGCCCGTTGTCGCAACCGACGAGTCGGAAATCGTCATGACTGTCTACTTGGTCTGAAGGGCGGCGATATCGCTCTGCAACTTGGCCAACACAGTCCTGGAATCGGCTTTCCCCGACAGCACCGACTGAGTGAACGCGTTCAGGGCCTGGCCGGCGTCGATGGAGGCGTCCAGCGGCCCCAACTTGTGGCCCTGGGCCGCGTACGTCTTCGCGATGGGCACCCAATCGTTGATGCACTTGACTTTCTGGGTGCTGGCCTGGAATTCAGGTGTGGCGACGATCGATTTGAGGATCGGCAGCTGCGGGATCACCTTCTTCGTCCACAGCACCTTCATGTTCTTGATGTAGTAGTCCAGAAAGGCCTCGGATCCGGCCTGCGACGGCGTTTCGGTGTACATCATCAGGTTGTTCAGGAACGAGATCGTGCCCTTGTCCCCATGCGGACCGGTCATCGGGTCCATCACCAGCAGATCGCCCGAGGTGTCGGTCAGGTCCGTATCCAGCCCAGGTGTGTAATTGCCCATTGCGACTTTTTTGGTCTTCCACTGGGTCTGCAAGTTGTCGGTCGTATAACTGACCGAGGCCGGGTCGATGGCTTTGACCCCGAACAATTCCTTTACGTAATCCAGCGTTTCGATGTTGCGGGGGGTCACGCAGTCCAGCTGGTCGTTGGCGTTGAACAGCCCCCCACCGTTGTTGATCATCATGGACAGCAGTGCCTGCGCACCCAGGTTGTTGCCCGCGCCCGAACCCGTCCCGAAGGCGAACAAACCCTTCTTCCCCAGCGCGGTCGCCACCGTCATGTACTCGTTCCACGTGGTGGGCGGCTTGAGCCCGTTCTGGTCGAAAAGCGATTTCCGGTACCAGAAGACCCGCATGTCCAACTGGGACGGTACCGCCACATATCCCTTGTCGGTCTTGAGCTGATCCACCAAACCCGGCAGGAAATCGTCGTACGTCTTGTCGGTCTTCCACTTGGAGATCAAGTTGTCGGCGTAGGCGATCGCTCCCTGGGCCGCGAATTGGAACGCCTGCAGGCCGCCGCCGGAGCTCACGGCCGGACCGGTCTTGCTGGCGATCGCCGACGAGTAGGTCTGCGTGAAGTTCGCCCACTGGATGACCTGGTAGGTCGCCGACGGCAATCCGTTGGCGGGCTTGTACGCCTCGGTGAGCGCCTTGGCCGCGTCGCTGTACGCCGCGACTCCCCACGGCTGATCCCAGAATTTGAGCGTTCCCCCGCCCCCGCCGCCGCTGGACCCCCCGCTGCTCTTGCCGCAGGCAGCCAGGGTGGGGCCGCCGAGCGCAACTGCTCCGGCCGTCATCCCGGCGAACTTGAAAAATCCTCGGCGAGAAACGCCTGACGATTCGGTCATTTTGATCTCCTTTGGCTGGCATTGAACGGTGGTTTTTCTGGCCCGCCGACGTGCGTCGGCGTGATCGGACGGCGACTCGGCGCGGACCGGGCCGAAATGACGTTGCGAGAGCGGGTTCCGCGCCCCGCGATGAGCGCTGAGCCGACCGGCTGAACTCGATGCTGGTCGGTGCTCGGTCACGGGCCGTCGGCCATCGCTTTCAAGAGTTCAACATCCTTTCTGAAATCGTCGAGATCAGGTGCGGGAAGGCGTGCTTCGACGAGATCGCGCAGCCGGCGCCAGGTGGCCCGATGTGCGCTTTCGAAAATGGTCGGCAGGAGCACCAGGCCGTCCGGGGTCGTGATGGTGGCCTGGGCGGGGCGAGCGGTGGATGGATCCGGCACGGTCAGCTCCACTGATCCCGTCAACCCCAGAAGCCGCAGGTGTCCGGAGCGCGGTTGGGCGGCGGTGCAGATCCCGGTGAGCTGGGTGCGGCGACCGTTGGCCAGATACCCCTGGATGGCGTAGCAGTGGTTTGTGCGCGCCAGCACGGTAGCCGACTGCACCTCAGCCGCGGCGGCGCGGACAAGGGCGAGCTGATCCAGCAGGGCGCGGTCCAGATCGCCGGAACCGGACTGCACCACTCGACACTCCAAGAGGCCATGCGGTTCACCAGCATTTGCGAAATGTGTGGCGATCACCGGTACCGTGGGGTTGCCGGCCAGCGGTCGATCGATGACCACCGGTATCCCGGCCGCGGAGGCTGCCGCGGCCAAGTCGCTGGCATCCTCGCTCACCGGATCAACGACAAGAATGCCCCTGATACCGGTGCCCAGGATGTCCAGGGCCTCGCCCGTCCAACCGCTTTCACCGGCCACGGCGCAGAGATCAGGAGCTTCCGAAACCGGATGCAGCGAGACCGGCAACGAAGCGATCACCGGGTCGACGTCACCACTCCGGCGGGCGGCCGGGCTGGCGCCGACGCGCAGGGACGACGTCATGCGGATATCCGAGCCGCGCTTGTGCGGGCCCGCTCGGCCGCCGAGCCGGCAATCGACAATGCGAATCGCAGGTCGTCGACAAGCGCGGCTGTGTCAACCGTCGGACGTTGACCGCGAGCGACTTCGGCCAGCTCACGCCACTCGCATTCGTAGCCGTTGTGGTCCGTCGGTCCATAAATGGTCGTTGAGTCCAGTGTGTCGACTCGGGCTACTGCGCTGCCGGCGTACACATATGACGGCGTGAACTCGACGGTGATCACCCGATCGTCCGTGAAGACCTCGACAATCCATCTGGGCGCCCAGTTCTGCGACATCAACGCGTGCAGTTCCACCACTTGATCCCCGCAACGGCCGACAATGGCATAGCCATTGGGCCGCACCACCTCGGCCGCCAAGACATCCAGCTGCCGCCAGTCGGTGAGCAGGCTGCGAATCAAGGGCAGGTCATGGATCCCCAAGCCCATGACGTTTCCGTTCACCAGCGCAGCCACGACGTCCGGATCGTCGAAATCCGGATGCGGAGGAGGGGGCCGGGTAATGATCTCGGTCGCGAAGTCCTCGAAACGGGCATTGGGCGGCAATACGATGGACGACCGAATCAGCCTCGCGGTGCTGCCGGATTCCAGCTGCCGCATCGCCGCCCGCCATCCCGGATCGAAGGTATGCATCGCCCCCACCAGGATCGGCACCCGTGTCTCGGCCGCAACGACGGCGATGGCTTCCGCCTGGTCAGGCGTGGTGGCAAAGGGTTTCTCGCAGAGCACCGCTTTCTTTCCGGCCCGGCAGGCGGCGATGACCTGTTCGGCATGGAAGTGATGCGGACTGCAGATGGCGATGACCTCGACAGCGGGATCCTCGAACATTGCGTTCGCGTCGCTGGTGTACTGGGCGTCCACTCTGCCGGCCACCGAGCGGGCAATGTCCTGACTCACGTCCATGACCGTGACCACTCGAAAAATGTCGGTCAGCCGGGCCAACGTCGGCAGATGAATAGCCTGAGTGACCGGGCCCGCGCCGAGAAAGCCCACCCCGATCTGGTCGATCACGTCGGCGCTCGCATCCGCTGAGGCTTCATTGAGAGCGCGCCCAATCCAATTGAGGGTGTGCTGTTCCCTTGGATGACACGCGGACGGGGCTCCCTTGCGCAGATGCAGTGGAAGACCAACGCTGCGATTGACGCGCGGAAACTGCGCTGGAGGCAGAGATACCGGTTGGCAGATTCAATTATGAGCAATCGGATCACGGCCATCCGACTGGAGTACTCGAGTTGGGCATCGATGCCACCTGAGCCAGCGACGCGGCGCGTTTGCGCCTCATGCGGTGACGCCATCATTGGCATCCCTTCAATCGAGAAGCCGGACCATGGGCTGCCCCGGTTCTGCAATCGAGTCGCACTCGAACTGTTCCGCGTTGAGTGCATTTCGTACCGAGGACAGTAGACGCGGGGTAGCATCCGCGCAAGGATGAAGCGGTCCGAACTTGAACAGGCGCCCCCCATGACAACAGAGCGCAGTGGGGCTCGGGGCCCATACCGCAACGGTATCCAACGCCGAGCGCAGATCACCGAAGCCGCCACCGCGATTTTCGCGCGCCGTGGCTACGCGGGAGCGTCTCTGCGACGGATCGGCTCGGCGGTCGGTCTCACCCCGGCCGGCCTTCGGCGCCACTTCGAATCGAAGGAGGATCTGCTCCTGACGGTTCTGAACGACTGGGATCGACGCCTGCGGCTCCTCAGGCCGGTACCGGTGCCCCTCGGTATCGACCATTTCCTGATTTTCCCGGGTTATATGCAGTTCCACACCGCGCATCCGGGGTTCGTGGAGTTGTTCCTGACGGTGAGCGCGGAGGCCTCGGACCCCACTTATCCCGCCAGGACGTGGATCAGGGATCGTTACGCGCGGATCGTCAAGGAGTCGACGGAGAACCTGGAGTTGGCCAGCGAAAGCGGCCAAGTACGAGAAATGACGCACGCAGAAATCCACAACGAAGTGCGCGCCCTTTTCGGCATCATGGACGGCTTGGAATTGCAGTGGCTGGCTGACCCGACCCTCGACCTGGTGGGGATGTTCGATCACATTTTTCAGGCGACCCTGCAGCGGTGGGGACACCTCGCTGGTGCGCCGTAGTTTTCACAGTTCAAGACGGCGGTCGACACCGGCTGCTGCGATTCTGTCCAAGGGCAGGATGTCTGACCTCGGCACCGTGGTTCAGTGGCTTGGGACCACGACAGTGACATCAGCCCTGAAGCGCTGGAGTGCTCGGATGCGCGCCGCTCGGGCTGACATGAATGGTGGCGGCGGTGAGCCTGCGGAGGTCCGTCAGCAGATGCTGCTCGGCGTGGTGGGCCAGGTCGTGCGCTTGGCCCACCGATAGCGACGGATCGACGGTGACGTCAGCCTCGGCTCGCAGAGTGTGTCCGATCCACCTGATGCGCAGGTCCCGAACACCGGTGACGCCATCGACAGTCAGCACCGACGCCGTGGCCCTGTCGACGAGCTCAGGGTCCACGGCGTCCATCAGCCGGGCACCGACTTGTCGAATGGCCAACCGCAGCACGCCCAAGATGGCGACCGTGATCAACAGCCCGACGACCGGGTCGGCCCAGCGCCAGCCGATCGCCACCCCACCCGCTCCGATCAACACCGCCAGGCTGGTGAAGCCGTCGGTGCGGGCATGCAGGCCATCGGCCACCAGGGCGGCGGAACCGATCTGACGTCCGACTCGAATTCGATACTGGGCCACCACCTCGTTGCCGACGAAGCCGACCAATGCGGCGCCGGCGACGGCCCAGAGGTGGCCGACTTGCCGCGGGTGGATCAGCCGGTCGATGGCTTCATAGGCAGCAAGCACGCTGGACAGCAACATCATCGCGATGACGAACAGGCCACCGATGTCTTCGGCGCGGCCGTACCCGTAGGTGAAGCGTTTGGTCGGCGCTCGGCGCGCCAAAGTGAAGGCAATCAACAGCGGCACGGCCGTCAGGGCGTCGGCGAAGTTGTGCAGGGTATCGCCGAGCAGGGCCACCGAACCCGAGATCAACACCACCACCAGCTGTATCAGCGCGGTGACGCCCAAACCGACCAGGCTGATGACCAAAGCGCGACGACCGGCACTGTCGGCTTCCAATGCGTTGTCGATCTGATCGGCGGTGTCATGAGAGTGGCCCCCGAAAGCTTCGGAAATACTGTGGCGAAGCCGGCCCCGCCAGCCTTCGTGGTGGTGGGAGTGCCCGAGAGCGTGGTCATGGCGGTGCTGACCCTCGTGGTCGGCGTCCTCATGCGAGTGCTCGTGGTGGTCATCGTCGACGTGCGCACTGTGCCGAAGGAGGTGGGTCATGAACAACCGATCTACGAGCGAGGCGATGGTGCCCGAAGTATAGTTCACCTTCGCATATGTGAAGATGTGAAGGCAACGGCTAAGCTCGCGCCATGGCTGCTGCGTCGAGTCTGAGAACCGCTACCGAACAGGGCGAACATCCAGCCGAACCAACGGCCGCGCAAGTGCGTGCGGCCGTGCAGTCGTTCGTCATGCTGGGCGACCCCATTAGAGTCCGGATTCTGTGGGCTCTGCGGGCTGAGCGAGCCGATGTGACGACGTTGGCCGCCGCGGCTGGTTGCCGCCCGACTGTGGCCAGCCAGCACCTGTCAAAGCTCCGGCTGGCCGGCCTGGTCGAAGGCACTCGCGACGGCCGGCGGGTGCTGTATCAGCTCAGGGGTGGGCATGTCCGAAATCTGCTGCAAGAAGCCATGTTTCACGCCGACCATCAGATCACCGGCGAGCCCGTTCACGATTGACGCGAACTGTCGGTAGCCACCACGACGCCGCCGGCCAGGATGGCCAGCACGGCGGCCAAGCCGAAGAGCCCGAGGCTGAGCGTGGCGATGGCGGCCAGAGATCCGACCAGGAGCGGGCCGCCGGCGTCGCCCAGTTCCCGGCCGACTTCGGCCGCTCCCATGGTCTGACCCAAGTGTTCCGGGGCCGTCGCTGAGGCGAGCTGGGCAAAGCCGAGCGGAGTCGCTACCGCGATACCGGCGCCGACGGCCACGGCGGCGACAAAGATCGCTGCCAAGCCAGATGTCGCGCCGACCAGGGCGAAACCGGCGGCGGCCAGCGCGAGGCCGCCGGCCATGCCGACTCGGTCGGAGATGCGACCGGCATCGCGAGACTTGCCCACTTTCGGTTGCAGCAGCGCCGCTGTGGCGGCCAGAACGGAGACCGCCGTTCCAGTGACGACCGGACCGTGGTGATGTGCGGCGCCCAGCACAGGGAGAAAGCCCACGGCGGCCGAAAGTGCAGCGGTGGTACCGGCCAAGGTCACCGTCGGGCGGAGAAAATATGGCTGGCTGAACCTGCGGATGAGGTCCACAACGGTCTGCCGCCGCCGCGGCAAGGCCGGCACGTCAGGGACGACGCCGAGAACCCAGACGGTGACGGCGATGGCCAGGGCGGCGAGCAACGAGAACAACAGCCGGTAGCCGCCCAGGGTGATCAACAGGCCTCCCAGCAGCGGACCCAACGTGTAGCCCAGGCCCTTCCAAGCGCCGTAGCCACCGAACGCCCGGCCCGTGCCCTTGGCCGGCGATAGCCGCCCGACCAGCGACGATGCGGCCGGCGAAAAGGCCGCCGCGGCCGCGCCCTGGCCCAGCCGGGCCACCCACAGCGTGGCCGTCGAACCAGCGACGACGAAAACAAGTGAGGCACAGGCGAAGCCGACGAGTCCGCCCCAGAGCACTCGCCGGGGTCCGATCCGGTCGGCCATCGACCCGAAGACCGGTTTCAGCAGCACCTCGGCGCCGTCGTAGATGGCCAGCAGCGCCCCGAGGCTCAACAACGACAGGTGTTCCCGACCCACCAGACCGCCGAGGCTGGCCGCAATGCTGTGGGCGCCGAAGGCCGTCACGAAGCCGGCGCCGTACAGCGGCCACCACACTCGCCTCGGGCCGGCCGGCGCGAGCGTCGCTTCAGGCACCGGACTCGGACGCCGCCGGCGCCCCGAACACGTCGCGCACCCTGATGGCCTTGTCGGTTTCGGCATCGAACTTGGCGCAGTCGGCCAGAAACTCCAGCCATTCCTCCTGGCGCTGATCGACAAACAATTGCTGAAGACGGTCGCTGTCGGAGCCGGCTCGACCCTCGGCGGCAAATACCAACTGTAACTCCCGTTACAACCCAGCGAATAACAGCGACTCGGCCGAGCGACGCGGACAGGGCGGCGGAACGAGCGCTGTCTGGTTCGCAGCCTTTGGAGCGATCAGACGAATTCGGGAGCGCGATCCGACTCGACCGCTTGCGCGGCGTCGGCCCGGAGCTTCTTCAGGAGCGACTCGCCCTCGATGTCCACGTTGGGCAGCACCCGATTCAGCCATTTCGGCAGGTACCACGCGGCCCGATTGAGCAGGGTCATCACGGCTGGCACCAGCGTCATCCGGACCAGGAACGCGTCCGCCAGGACCCCGATGGCCAGCGCGAAGCCGATCGACCCGATGATCGCATTGGGCGACAGGATGAAGCCCGAGAAAACGCTGGTCATGATGATGGCGGCGGCGATCACCACTCGCGACCCGGCGGTGAAACCGTTGCGGACGGCGGCCTTCGGGGCCGCGCCGTGCACATAGGCCTCCCGCATGCCGGCCACCATGAACACCTGGTAGTCCATCGCCAACCCGAACAGCACGCCGATCAACAGCACCGGCAGGAACGAAACGATGGGGCCCGGATTGTCGACGCCGAAAATCCCGCCCAGCCACCCCCATTGATAGACGGCGACGACGGTGCCGAACGACACACCGACGGACAGCAGGAAGCCCACCGCGGCCTTGACCGGGACCACGATGGAGCGAAAAACCAGCAGCAACAAAATCAACGCCAGTCCGACCACGACCAGCAAGTAGATCGGCAGGGCAGCGGCCAGCTTGTCGGACACGTCGATGGCCACCGCGGTCTGCCCGGTCACCGCCAGGGCGGTGTGCGTGTCGGACTCCCAGGTCTTGGCATCCGTCCGGAGATCGCGGACCAGCTGTTCGGTGGCCTTGTCCGACGGTCCGGTCCGGGGAACGACCTGGATGACCCCCAAGGTGCCGTCCTTGCTCAACCCGCCGGGCACCGCGAACGGCGCGGCCGGCACCGCGGAGATGTCCTTCACCACAGCGGGCAGAGCCGCGGCCACCTCGGCCCTGGTGCCGCTCACGGTCACGATCAGCGGTCCGTTGTATCCGGCGCCGAAGTTCTTCGCGATCAGCTGGTACGCCCGGTACTGGGTGGTGTCGGTGGCGGCCGCGCCGTCGTTCGGCAAGGCCAGATGCAGTTTCAGGGCGGGCGAGGCGATGATGCCCATGATCACGACCACGGCGGCCACCACCCACCCGGGCCGGCGGGTGATGAACCGGATCCAAGGGCCGGGTTCGCGTACCCGGTGCGGGGCCGCATCGTCCACCGCACCGGCTCGGGCCTGCGCCGCTTCGGCGCGGCGCTTCTTGCGCAGCACCCGGTCGCCGGCCAGCGACAACAGGGCCGGCAGCAGGGTGACGGCAATCAAGACGGCCACGGCCACCGTGCCGGCCGCGGCCAGACCCATCACCGTCAGAAAGGGAACGCCGACCACCGACAGACCCGCCAGCGCGATGAGTACGGTCAGCCCGGCGAAGACCACGGCCGAGCCGGCCGTGCCGGTGGCTCTGGCGATCGACTCCCGCACCGGCAGCCCGGCCCGAAGTTGATCGCGGTGGCGTGACACCAGGAACAGGGCGTAGTCGATGCCGACGGCCAGTCCCAGCATGAGAGCCAGAATCGGTGCAGTGGAGGACATCTGAATGGCGCCGGAGACCCACAGAATGCCGGACATGCCGACGCCCACGCCGATCAGAGCGGTCAGCATGTTCATGCCCGCGGCGGCCACTGATCCGTAGGTGATGAGCAGCACCACCAACGCGACGAGCACACCGATGCCCTCGGTGGAGCCGGCGGCCGGCACCTGCTTCACGGCCCCGCCGGCCAGTTCGATCTGCAGCCCGTCGACGCGGTGCGCGGCCGCGATGTCGGCGATTCGCTGCTGGGTGGCCGGCGGAATGGCGGTCAGCTGGCCGGCGAACTGGATCTGTGCGATGCCCACCCGGCCGTTCTGCGAGATGGTCCTGGCCCCCGCCGGATCGACAGCCGCCAGCACGCTGGGCAGTTTGCCGACCTGACCGACCACGTCTTCGATCTGGGCCTTGACCGCCGGCGTGTTCACGGTCGAGCCATCCGGAGCCGCGAACACGATGCGGCCGGAGGCCCCGCCCGCCGCCGGCAACTTCGCCGAGAGCTGGTTGAGCGCCTGTTGAGCTTCGGTGCCCGGAATCGTGAAGGTGTCGCTCATGGTGCCTTTGAAGGCCAGCCCGCCGGCCCCGATCCCGACCAGAATGATCAGCCAGGCAATGAGCACCGTCCAGCGACGGTGGGCAGCGAAGGCTCCCAGTCGATACAGCAGTGTGGCCACGGAGAAACGCCTTTCGGAAAGGGAATGCGTGCGGTGCAGCCGCCGCCGGGGTCAGGCGGAAAACACGGAGGTGTTGACCACCGAGAAGGCCCTCTCGAGCAGCCGGTCCAGCCCGGCGGTCCCGTCCGGACGGCCGTCGGCTATCCAGCGGTCGAAGCTGATCTTCACGATGGATATGCAGCACACCGCGAAGGCGCGCACCCGGATGTCGCTCGACGCGGTACCCGACAAAGCCGCCAGCACGCCGGCCAACTGGTCCACCACAACCGCCTCGGTGGCGATACCGGCGGCCATCAAATCGGGCTCGCGCTGCATGAGCAGCATGAAGTCGTCGAAGCCCGCATCCAGCCGATCGGCGAAATCGTGCATCCCGCGCCGCAGAACGACGCCCAGCTCGGTACCGGCCGGGGCCCGGCCGGCCAGCTCGACGATTTCATCGGCCAGATGGTGGCCAAAGGCGGCCACGCATTCGGCTTTGCCGGCGAAGTAATTGGAGAAGGTGCGCCGGGACACGCCGGCAGCGTCCGCGATGTCGGCCACGGTGACCAGTTCGTATCCGCGCGCCAGGCACAGGCGCACGGCGGCGGCGCTGAGCTCGCGACGGGTTTCCGCCTTCTTGCGCTCGCGGAGGCCAGTGGTCACCGGGCCGACTATAGGGCAAAAGTTGCGCAATAGGAAAATTTGCCCTGTGAGCAACGTCGGCCTTCTCGAGGTGGCGCCAGCGAAGGTGCCGCTAGGCCACTGTCGGGGACAACCCGCAGAATCGGGACATGACCACCACCGGGGACGACGGTTGGCGCCAGGCGCTGGACCGCTATCTCGGCACCGCCGCGTCGGCGGAAGTCCCCCAGGTGCCCGTAGGGCTGCGGTTCGAGCTGCGAGAGTTCCTGCCCCGCAACGGGTACCGGTGGAACGGCCCGCTCTCTCGGGTGGTCCGGATGATCCCCGCAGCGGGCCTGAACCGTGAGCACCGACTCGCGGTGCGCCCGGTGGCCAAGACCGCCGGCGGATGGGCCCGGGGCACCATCACCTGGTCCAATCTGCCGCACCTGCAGAACCGGCTGCATCTGCGCGCCGACCACCACCGCTGGTGCTGCGAGCTCGGCGCGCTCTACCGCGCCATTGGCCCCACGGACCTGAGCCGTGACCCGGAATGGGTCTTCTTGGACGACTTCGCCAACCCCGCGCTCTGGGCGATGCTGGACCAGACCGGCGACCTCGGGGTGCCGTTGCTCGGCCCGCGGGCCGGCGGATCGGTGCACCGGGCCGACCAGGCTGACGTGACCCTCGACGTGAGCCGCACTGACGACACGGCGCGACTGCAGCCGCGCCTGGTCATCGACGGTCAGGCCGTTCCCGCCCACGATGCTCACCCGATCGGCGCCCACGGCGTCTATCGGGTCGACCGGTCGGGGTCCATCACGATCGCTCCGACGCCGGCCCCGCTGACCACCGAACAGGCGGCCATGCTCGGCGTCCGTCGGGAGCCGCCGGTCGTCATCCCCGCAGCCGAAATCGACGACTTCATGGCCGAGTACCTGCCCGCGTTGCGTGAGCGGATCCAATTGTCCAGCGCCGACGGTTCCGTGAGCCTTCCCGCCCCACTGCCGCCAGAGTTGGTCGCCACGGTGACTCATCTGCCGGGGCAGGCTCTTTCGATTTCCTGGCGCTGGGACGACCGGCAAACCGGGCCGCGCCGGGCCCTGGCGGACCTTTTGGCTCCCGGACTCCTACCGGCCGACTGGATCGACCCGGACGCGTCGCTGCCCAATCCAGTCACCCTGTCCGGTGTCGAAGCCGCCGAGTTCACCCTGCGGGTGCTGCCCCGGCTGTCGCGATTGGACGGCATCCGGGTGGAAACGTCCGGTACCGCACCGAATTACCGCGAACTGCGGGGCGCGCCGGAACTGGACATCTCGGTCGTGCCCGCCGAGAAGCACGACTGGTTCTCGCTGGGCATCACCGTCACCATCGACGGGGTCACGATCCCGTTCACGCCGCTGTTCACGGCGCTGGCCAAAGGACGCCGGAAGCTGTTGTTGATCGACGGCAGCTACCTCTCCCTGAACCATCCCGCGCTGCGCGAATTGGCGGCCCTGGTGGAGGAAGCTGCGCACCAGGTCGAGTGGGAGCCCGTCCCGTCGCTCAGTCGCCATCAGCTCGTCACCAGCTGGCCGGCCTTCGAAGATCTGGCCGATCAGGAACCGCCGGCCACCCAGTGGCGGGCTCTGGTGGCCGAGGCGGCGGCCGAAAGCCCGCGCCCGGTGCCGACCCCCGCCGGACTGGCGGCCACCTTGCGTCCCTACCAGGCCGCCGGGCTGTCCTGGCTGGCGTTCCTGTGGCGGTCGCGGCTCGGCGGAATCCTGGCCGACGACATGGGCCTGGGCAAGACCCTGCAGTGCCTGGCCATGATCGCCCACGCCCGCGAGCACAGCCCCGACCGCCGGCCCTTCCTGGTCGTCGCGCCCACGTCGGTGGTGCCCAACTGGGTCTCCGAGGCCGGACGATTCACCCCGGGCCTGGCGATCCGGCAAATCGCCGCCACCGAGGCGGCCGGCCGAACCCCGCTGACCGACGCCGTGGCGGATTACGACATCGTCGTCACCAGCTACGCCCTGTTGCGCCTGGATTTCGAGGCCTACCAGCGCGTCGCTGAGCAAACGGGCTGGGCCGGACTGATTCTCGACGAAGCCCAGTTCGTCAAGAACCCCGCCGCCCGCATCTTCGCCTGCGCCGCAGAGTTGCCGGTCGACTTCAAGCTGGCCCTGACCGGGACTCCGGTGGAGAACTCGCTCACCGACCTGCAGGCGCTGTTCGCCGTCGTCGCTCCGGGCCTGTTCCCGTCGGCACCCAAATTCCAGCGGGATTATGTCCGGCCGATCGAGCAGCCCTTGACCGGCATCGCCGCCGGGGTCGGTGCCGGTAGCGCACCGGAAGTCGCCGCCCAGGTGCGGGCGGAGCGGCTGGAACAGCTGCGCCGCCGCATCCGCCCGTTCCTGCTGCGGCGGACCAAGGAGCACGTCGCCGCCGAGCTACCGCCGCGTCAGGAGCAGGTGCTGCGCGTCGACCTGGGCCCGCAGCACCGTGAAATCTACGACCTCTACCTGCAACGTGAGCGGCGAAAAGTCTTGCGGCTGCTGGACGAGGACGAGAAGAACAACAAGTTCATCGTGTTCCGCTCGCTGACACTGTTGCGGCTGCTGGCCTTGGACGCGGGGTTGGTGGCTCCCGAATACGAATCCTTGCCCTCCGCCAAGCTCACCGTACTGATGGAGCAACTCGCGGATGTGGTGGCCGAGGGGCACCGGGCGCTGGTGTTCAGCCAATTCACCAGCTATTTGTCCAAGGTGGCGGCCCGCCTCGACACCGAAGGCATCGCCCACGCCTACCTGGATGGCAGCACTCGTGGGCGCCGAGCGGTGATCGACGACTTTCGGGCCGGCACGGCTCCGGTGTTCTTGATCAGCCTGAAAGCCGGCGGTTTCGGCGTGAACCTCACCGAGGCCGACTATGTCTTCCTGCTCGACCCCTGGTGGAACCCGGCCAGCGAACGCCAGGCCATCGACCGGACCCATCGGATCGGTCAGACCCGGAACGTGTTGGTGTACCGACTGGTCGCCGCGGACACCATCGAGGAGAAAGTGATGGCGCTGCAACGCCGCAAGGCCACCCTGTTCGACGCCTTGTTCAGGCCGGACGAACAGGGTGGACCAGACGGGGAATTCGGCCGGGGACTGAGCGCTCGCGACCTTCGAGAGCTGTTGAGCTGACTTCTTTTCCAGCCGTGCGGCGGTCACCAGATGGTGGGCAGCATTTCAGGCCGCGGAAGCCAACTCCGGCTGCCGGACCGGCGTCGTCGAGCGACGGGTACGCATCAGCAGCGCAATGACCAGTCCGCCGGCGACCGCCGCCAGTCCGGTGGTCAGGAACACCGCCGGCGCTGCCTTCCCTCCGGCGGTGAATTGGCTCGCTGGGTGCCAGCCGGGACAAGCTCAACGAGCCACTATGTCCGAAACGGCGGCGGGAACCCGCGGTGGGCCGATCCCATTTCGGTCGACGGCTAGACGGTATGAGCAATCACCGCGTGGGTGGTGATGGGCCGAGGCCTCGCTGCGCGTAGACGTGGGTTGCCGGAAGGTATCGGCCTTCGGGCACCACAGGCGGAGGAGGCCTCGGTGTTTTCAGAGCGTACGAGTGTGGGTCTGGATGTGCACGCGCGGTCGATCGTGGCGTGTGGTATGGACACGGTGACCGGGAAGTTGCATCGAGATCGGTTGTGCCCGGACGTTTCTGCGGTGCGGCGGTGGTTGGACGGTCTGCCGGGGCCGGTCGCGGTGGCGTACGAGGCGGGACCGACCGGGTACGGCCTGGCCCGGGCGTTGACCGCGGCGGGGGTGCGGTGTGTGGTGGCGGCGCCGTCGAGGCTGTTGCGCCCGGCCGGGGACCGGGTGAAAACCGATGCCCGGGATGCGGAGCATCTGGCTCGGCTGTTGCGGATGGATCAGGTGGTGGCAGTGCGGGTCCCCGAGGTGGGTGAGGAGGCCGCCCGGGATCTGGTCCGGGCCCGCGAGGACGCCCGCGGGGATCTGATGCGTTCCCGGCACCGGGTGTCGAAACTGCTGTTGCGGCAAGGGATCATGTGGTCCGGTGGGGCCGCGTGGACCGGGCGGCACGAGGCGTGGCTGCGTCAGCAGCGGTTCGAGTTGTCAGGCCTGCAGGCCGCGTTCGACGCGGCGGTGGAGGCGGTGGTGTTCACCACCGCCCGCCGGGATCGGCTGGACACCGCGATCGAGGCGATGGCCGCCGACAGCGTCTACACCCCGGTGGCCCGCCGGTTGGCGTGCCTGCGCGGAATCTCCACGTTGACCTCGTTCGCGTTGGCCGTGGAGATCGGCGACTGGACCCGGTTCACCGGCTCCACGATCGGCGCCTACGTCGGGTTGGTCCCGGCCGAACGTTCCTCCGGGGCGTCGCGGTCCCAGGGCTCGATCACCAAAACCGGGAACACCCACGCCCGCCGGCTCCTGGTCGAGGCGGCCTGGCACCACGCCAGGCCCTACCGCACCCCGGGGCTGACCCTGATGGCCCGGTGGGAGCTGGCCGACCCCGCGGCCCGGGCGCGCGGCCACGCCGGCAATCGGCGCCTGTATGACCGGTGGAACGTTTACCGCGCCCGGAAGAAGAAGTTGACCGTGGCCAACGTCGCCGTGGCCCGCGAACTCGCCGGCTGGTGCTGGTCATTAGCCACCCTGACCGACCCACCCGACCGGACCGGCTAGCGCCCACCACAGACCGCCGGGCGGCGGTCCACAGGTCGTCGGCAGCGCCAGGAGCAACCCGCGGAGTGTGCTATGAGCAGCAACGGTTTTCCGGTGCCACGCTCGCTATCTAGACCCGCAGGCAAGGCTCCAGCCGAACAGCCCGTCCTGCGGTAACCAACCCGCGCATATCAGTCTGACAGCGCCGTCGCCAACGACACGCTCACGACCACCGACCGCCGCCCGGCCCCCCACCAACACCACGTCCGCGCCCCCGAAACCCGGCCCGGACGAAAACAAACGCGCCCTCTTGACAAACGTCGCTACATATCAGTTCCTTGCTGGCAACCGAGGTGCCGGTCAATCGTCGATACAGGCAAAGAAAATCGTCACCCTCGTGGTGCTCCGACCGATGCGGAGACGCTGTGCCCCGATCGACCTCTGTGAAGATGATCCTGCTGCCGCTGGCCGTGGCGGCCGGGTTGACTCTGACGGCGTGCGGCGCATCCATTGGCGGCAGCCCGACGGCGTCGGCCGGCTCGTCGGTCAGTTCGTCGCTTGAGGACGGGCCGCTGCCCACCGACATGCCGGGTGAGACGCGGACGGCGCAACCGCAGATGTCCACCGCGCCGTTGAACATGCAGGTGCGGGTGGTCAACCTGTGGTCGGCGCAGGTCGGGCAGACCGGAGGACCCTCGCGGCCTGACCAGCGCCAACCCGCCCTGCCACCCGGCAAGCCGGACCAACTGTCCGCCACAGCGGGGGAACCTCACGGTGCGAGGTGGTGGAGGGATTGAAGCATGACTTTCCATCCTTCGATCGTTAGAGCGTAAGTTCGAGAGAACGACTCGGGTCTGTCGGGATGTGAGTCGCCTGGACGGGGTGTTGCGGAAGGCGGGCCAGCAGCCAGGTAGGAAGCGGCTTGCCGCTTGTTTGACAGCGCATGGCGGGTGCCAATCCTGCGGCGCTGAGCGTCTGCGTCGTAGTGTCTTGCCTCGGGGCGGGCCGTTGGTCAATCGGCCGGCGGAACGAGGGATGTGCGTCGCGATTATGGGTGATTCATCAGCCGGTAGCGGGCCGTCGGCGCTTCGGCTGGATAGGCGGGATGGTCAAGCTCGGGCCCCGGACACTCATCAGTTCGGCGCGGAAGCGTTCAGTTCATCGCAAGAAGGAACGACCTTGCGGTGGCTGGGTATGGCCGGATTCCTGATCAACAGCGGCGGAACCACGATCATGATTGACCCGTTGCTGGGTGGTTTCGACATGCCGATCATGATTGACATGCCCATCGCCGTAGCCGATGTGCCCCGGGTCGACGCGGTGTTAGTGACCCATAGCGACAACGATCATTTCAGTCGGCCCACGTGCCGCGGCGTGGCCGAGGTGACGGCGGCGTTCCACTCGACGACCTACGTCGCCTCGCTGATGACCAAGGAAGGACTGGGCGGCGTGGGGCACGGCATCGGCGAGGTTTTCGAGATCGGCGCGGTTCGCGTCGAGGTGACGCCCGCTGATCACGCGTGGCCGAACGAGGTCCCGGGCGAGAGCGATCATTTTCACCTGCCGGAGGATGCGTGCGGATTCTGGCTGACCACTCCTGACGGGACGATCTGGGCGCCTGGCGACTCCCGCCTGATCCCAGAGCATCACCTGCACATGCCGCCCCCGGACGCGATGCTGTTCGACTTCTCCGACAGCGATTGGCATTTCGGGCTGGCGGGTGCTGTACGGATGGCCAATGCCTACCCGGCCACACCGCTGTTGCTGCAACATTGGGGGTCTGTGGCCGCTCCGGACTTCCCGCCGTTCAACGGCGACCCCGAGGTGCTCTGTGACTTGGTCGACAACCCGGGGCGGATCCGGTTGCTGGCACCGGGTGAGCCGTACGAGCTGACCCGCCTGCCCGAACCGAACGTGTCGTCGGGAGGTGGTGTGCGGTGAGGGGTAACAGCAGAAGCTCCCACCCCGGCTGGCGGCGGGCCTAACGTCGAGGCCGTGGACAACGGCAACGAGGTGCGGGACTTCTTGGTCTCCCGCCGCGCGCGGATCACCCCAGCCGATGCCGGGGTGGTCAACGATGGCACTCTGCGCCGGGTGCCGGGCCTGCGACGCCGTGAGGTGGCGATGCTGGCCGGTGTGAGCATCGAGTACTACACCCGCCTCGAGCGCGGCAACCTCACCGGTGTGTCCGATTCGGTGCTTGAGGCCGTCGGCCGGGCCTTGCAGCTGGACGAGGCCGAGCGGGCGCACCTGTTCGATCTGGCTCGGGCCCAAGGACCGGCCCGCAAACGGGCGACTCGCCGCCCGCCGCAGGTCCGCCCGGAGGTGCAGGCCACCTTGGATGCGTTCACCGGCGGCCCGGCGTTCGTCCGCAACGGTCGGCTGGATGTGTTGGGCACCAACCTGTTGGGCCGCGCCGTGTACGACGAGATGTTCCAGGACCGGATAAAGCCGCCGAATCTGGCCCGGTTCGCGTTTCTGGACGGGCGGGCGCACCGGTTCTACCCGGACTGGGACCGCGCCGCCGACGACACCGTGGCCATCTTGCGGACCGAGGCCGGCCGGGACCCGTACGACGAGGACATGACCGCGCTGGTCGGGGTGCTCTCAACTCGGTCGCCGGAGTTCCGGCAGCGGTGGGCCGCCCACAACGTCAAGCAGCACTACAGCGGCAAGAAGCACTTCCACCACCTCGACGTGGGCGATCTGTACCTGACCTACCAGGCGTTGGACCTGTTCGCCGAGCAGGGACTGTCCCTACTGGTCTACACGCCGGAACCGGGCACCGGCACCGAGGAGGCGCTGCGGCTGTTGGCCAGCTGGACCGCCACAGCGGCGGGCATCGCGGCGGACACCCCAGCTGACGCGCCCTGAAACTTGCAACCGACTCACACCACCACATTTTTACGCTCGCCTGAGCGCCGCGTGGCGATCAGCGCTGCCTTGGTGGCGGGAAACGCACGAAAGAAGAAATTGAGATGAGTATCCGAGCGATCGGCTTGACCACCGACGGGGGCCCAGAAGTCCTCCCTGCAGTGCAGCGACCGGAACCGGGTGCTGGGCTCGGTGAGGTCCGCGTCCGGGTGCGCGCGGCCCGGGTGAAACAGGTTGCTGCGATGCTGCGGACCGGACTGCTGGCGGGGCTCTACCAGCGGGTCGGACCGCCTTACGTGCCCGGTACGGAAGTGGCCGGCGTCCTGGACGAACTGGGCGAGACTGTCGATCCCGCGCTGGGTTTGAGGTTGGGTCTGCCGGTGGTCGGCTTTGTCGATTTCACGCCGCCCGCGGCGGCTACAGCGACGCCGTCGTGCTGCCGGGCACCTCGGTCACCCGAGCCCTGCGGGGGCACGGCGCCGCCGGCTCCGCGCCCCGAAGTGAAGCCTTCGCCGCCGCGATCCGATCGGAGTTCCCGCTCGGAGTGGACGCCGTCGTGGACACCGCCGCCGTGGGTGATCCGATTCTGGGTGCCGTCCGCGACGGCGTCCAGATCGGTGCGTTGCGGGGCTGGGACGGCGAACCCGAGCGGAGCATTGCGGGGCACTGGCTCAATGTCCGGAGCCGGCCACCACCGATCACACCGCGATCGCCGGGCTGCGGACATGGTGGAGGTCGGCGCTGGCCATCCGCGTCGCCGAGGTCCCGCCGATTGCGCAGGCGAGGCGCACCGTCTACTGGCCAATGGCGGCCTCTGTGGGCGGATCGTGCTGCACATGACCGCGTGAGTACCTGGACCGCACCACAGTTGACCTTCATCGGCGATGCCGCGGAGATCACGATCGCCACCAGCAGGGCCGGCGGCCCCTGCGCAATCCGGTCCGACCTGGGTGGTCCGGGTCGACGACGAGCTGTTCGTTCGGCCCTACCTCGGCCCGTCCGGCAGCTGGTCCGGCAGGTGATCGCTCGCCCCCACGGCCAGATCAGTGCCGCCGGTGCCACCTTCACCGTCGACTTGGCCGCAGACCAGAGCGCCGCGCCGGATCAGATCGACCAGGCCTATGTGAACAAGTACGGCCGCGGCGGCTACGTCACGGCGATGACCACGGTGGCCGCTCAGGCCACCACCTTGCGGTTACCCGTCGACCGGGACCGCAGATTCGATTTGAGAGGACCGAGCAGATGCACACGCGCACATTGGGTCAGGGACTTAAGGTTTCGGCGATCGGCATGGGCTGCATGGGAATGTCGCAGAGCTACGGTCGGAACCCGGGCAGCCGCGAGGACATGATCGGCGTGCTTCGCCGCGCCGTCGACCTGGGCGTCACGTTCTTCGACACCGCTGAGGTCTACGGCCCGTACGTCAACGAGGAACTGGTCGGCGAAGCGCTCGCGCCGCTGCGGGACCGGGTCGTCATCGCCACCAAGTTCGGCTGGCAGATCGAAGACGGCAAGTCCGTCGGGCTCAACAGCCAACCGGAGCAGATACGACGGGTCGCCGACGCCTCGTTGCAGCGCCTGGGTGTAGACACTCTGGACCTGTTCTACCAGCACCGCGTCGACCCGGCGGTGCCGATCGAAGACGTCGCCGGCGCCGTCGGCGAACTCGTTGCGGCCGGGAAGGTCCGTCACTTCGGATTGTCCGAGGCCGCCGCCGGGACGATCCGCAAGGCCCACGCGGTGCACCCGGTGACCGCGGTGCAGAGCGAATACTCGCTTTGGACACGCGATCCCGAGGCCGAGGTGCTGCCAACTCTGGCCGAGCTGGGCATCGGGTTCGTGCCGTTCAGCCCGTTGGGGAAAGGTTTCCTCACCGGCACCGTCGATCAGGGCACCCAGTTCACCGCCGGTGACGTCCGCACCACGATCCCGCGGTTCAGCGCCGACAACCGCTCCACCAACCAGGCTCTGGTCGACCACGTCACCGAGCTGGCCTGCACGAAAGAAGCTTCACCGGGTCAGGTCGCCCTGGCCTGGCTGCTGGCCCAGCAGCGGTGGATCGCGCCGATCCCCGGCACCCGACGCATCGAACGCGTTGCCGAGAACGCCGCCGCTACCACCGTCTCGCTCTCTGCCGACGAGGTGTCGGACCTCAACGCCGTCGCCGTCCGGGTCGGCGTCGCCGGTGACCGGTACAACGAACAGCACATGGCCTACGTCGAACACTGATCCCAGTCTCGACGTCCATCACCCCTCAACCTCAAGCACAGTAGGGAGTTTTCAATATGACGACCCCGCAGCCGTCCGGAGCGCAGAAGATGTTCGGCGACTTCGCCCCGGCCCTGGCCAACTACACTGACGACGTCCTGTTCGGCGACGTCTGGAAAGACCCCGCTCTGGCCCCTCGGGACCGGAGCCTGGTCACCGTCGCCTGTCTGGTCACCTCCGGCAACACCGACCAGCTCGTCTACCACCTCAGATACGCCCAGGACAACGGCGCCACCGAGGAGGAACTGATCGCCGCAATCACCCACCTGGCGTTCTACGCCGGCTGGCCCAAGGCCATGGCCGCGATGGCAGTGGCCAAGAAGGTGTTCCGCGGCGACGCCTGATCGGCCCAGCCGGCCGCCCCGACCTGTTCGGCACCCGATCCCAGAGACGAGAGACCTACAGACGCAGATCGAACCGAGCAAGCCGACGTCGAAAACCCGGCGGCGCAGTTCGCCGGCGATGTGTGGCTGGATCCGATCGCCGTCCCGCACACCGACGTTCAACAGATGACGGTGTCCAAGGTGCGGTTCGCGCCGGGCGCCCGCACCGCCTGGCACGCCCACGCCCGCGGTCAGTACCTGCACGCCACTCAGGGGTGGGCCACTTCGGTGGCCGCGACGGCCACCATCATCCAGGTGCACGCCGGTCAGACCCTTACACCCGGCCCGTGAGGAACACTTCCACGCTGCCGCCCGTGGCACGTTCATGGAGTACATCGCCATGCTCGAATTCGGTGGCGGCCCGGCCACCACCACCATCTGGGCCGAGCACATCACCGACGCCGACTACCCCGCGGGCGCCTGACCAGCCCGCCGCAAAACCATCATGCGTCCGCGGATTGAGCGGCTCACCCTCATTTGTTGAGAAAGAGTTGACCGACCCCGGTGTGGGTATCAACTGCGGGCGCGCTGTGTGCTTGGCCGGGCTGGCGGTCCGTGCAGCTGCCGGCCCGGACGTATTCGAATCCGCCCAACACCTCGGCCTCATCACCCAGCATGCCCTGACGGACGCGCAGCCTAGGCATCCAGTCGGGGTTGCTACTGGCCAGGGCCGACTGCAGCCCTTGCACGAAGGGTTCGAACACCGCCTGCAAACCGTGTTCTAGCAAGACCGTGAATCGGCCAGACAGCGTTGCGAATTGTGCGAATGCTTCACCGATATGCGAGCCGACCTGCGTCAGCGCGGATTGGGCGGTCGAATCACCTGCAACGCAACGAGATTGCAGCTCGGATAAGGAGGAAACGTCGACGCCCTGCGCCTGCACTCTGGAGAGCAGCCCCGGCCCCACCGAGCCACTCGTGAACCAGCAGCCGACTGTGCCGCAACGACAGCGAATGTCGTTTCCCGGCCGCCGAACATGGGCGAGTTCTCCGACTGGCACTTCAGTCGGCTCGACCAGTTCCCCACCGGAGACGACTCCCATGCCCAGACCGTGCAGTGTTTTCATGTAGATCAGGTCGGCGACGCGGTGGGCGCCGAAGGTCGCTTCGCCCAGGGCTCCCATGTCTGCGTCGTTCGCAATGGCCACCGGCGCGCCGAGTCGGCTGGACAACCAGTCCTGGGGGGTGGCGCCCAGAAGATCGGCCAGTGGCTCGATGACCCGCAGTGCCGGCAGCCCATCGTCCTGCTCCTGTCGGCGGACCACTGGAAGCGGTAGAACGAGCAAAAATTGACGAACGACCAGTTCAGGCATCGCTATCAGGCCGGCCTGGATCAATTCGGCAGCGACAGTCAGGGGACTTCCGTCAGCGTCAGCGGTTCGCATCCAGCGGATGAAGCCACGCGAACTCCCGAAGGCCACTCGGACCGGTCCCTGGACCAGCTCGGTGGAGTGACTCAAGACGATCACGCCAGTGGCGAAGCCGGAACTAGCGGGTATCAAAACTCGAGCTGGTCTGCCGCGGGAACCCGTGTGCAGGGGAGTGATTTCTTCCAAGATCCGCTGACGCAGCATGACCCGGACATGTTCGGTCACGGTGGACTTCGGTAGCCCGGTGAACGCTTCGAGTTGTGTCCGGGTCAACGATCCCCGGGCTTCGATAGCCCTCCAGATCACCCCGGCAACTAAGTCCTGGGGAACCGTCGGCATCTGTGGTCCTTTCCCGGCGACGGGTACAGCCGACGGGATCGCCTGATCGCGGCGTTACCTGTCCAAAGTAGGCGCGAATCCGTCCCGATGCAGAGTCAGCCCCGTAATGGGGGAGTTGCGGGCAGCACGGCCCCCTGATGCGCGGGACACCGAGTCCCCCGGTGGTCAGGTTGAGGGCGGAACCCGAGAATGGGTCCCGCCCTCAACCTGATCATGAGGCGATTGCGAGTTAGGCGTGAGTTAGGCGATGCTGAAGCTCGCTGTCAGAGGTGTGTTCCGCTCCGATCCGCCGACGTAGATCTTGTACGTGCCGGAGGCAATTTTCCAGCTATTGCTCCCGGTGTCGAAGTAGCCAAGCGGGTGGGTGGCTGCCTTGGGGTCGATCGTCAGTTCCACTGTCGTCGAGTGACCTGCTGTGGTGCTGACCCGTTCGTAGCCGATGAGACGCTTGGGCGGTTCCCCGGTCGACTTCGGCAGTCCGACATAGACTTGCGCGATTTCATCTCCTGATCGCCGACTGGTGTTGGTGATGGTGAACCGCACGTGGACCAGAGACTTTGCCGAGTGGGCGCAACTTACGTTCAGGTGGCCGTACCGGAAGGTGCTGTAGGACAGGCCGTAGCCGAACGGGAACTGCGGAGTGATTTTCGAGACGTCATAGTCCTTGTAGCCGACGTCGATGCCTTCGCCGTAGACGACGTTCGGGTTCGCGGCACCGGCGTAGGGGGCCACGATCGTCGAAGGAACTGCCTTCTCGGTGGTGGGGTAGGTGACGGTGAGTTTGCCGGACGGGTTCACGTCACCCCAGAGCACGTGGGCCAGCGCGGCGCCCTGCTCTTGACCGCCGTAGTAGGTCTCCACTACGGCGGCGACCTTGTTCAGCCACGGCATCGTCACCGGGCCGGCGTTGGCCATGACCACGATGGTGTGCTTGTTGACGGCGCTGACTGCTTCGATCAGCTGATCATCGCTCTGCGGCAGCTTCAGTGAGACGCGGTCGTGCGCCTCACCCTCGATTGTGTTGACGTACACAATGGCGACGTCGCTCTTCTTCGCCGCGGCGACGGCCTGCTTGATGGCCGGCGAGTATGCCTTGGCCGGGGTCTTCCACTCCAGCAGCACAGAACCGTCGTTGAGGATCTCGAAGGGATGGTCGCCCTTGAAGGTGACGTGCAGGGTGTAGGAGTGGCCCGCCACCCAGTTCAGCGTCGGGGTCTCGCCGTAGGCCAGCACCCCATCCGCGCCCGTCATCGTGGCAACCCGCTGCCCATCAATGTCCAGGGTGGCGTCACCCATGCCGGTCAACGCCAGCTTGTAGGCGCCGGTCTTCGGTGCAGTGATGTGACCGTCGTAGACCGCAGAACCGGGACAAGTCGCACAGATCACCGGCGGCGGGGTCACCTGGGACGGTCCAGGGGTGTCGAGCGTACTCAGAATGCCGACGTCGTAGTTGACCTGCGGGGCGATGCGCTGCTGATCCGGGGAACCCTGAAAATTGGGGTCCTTCCAGAAATAGGCATTCAGACCGGTGCCCACGCCGCTGGTCGGCGACAGAACGGAGGACGGGACCGCTGTCATGGTGCTGGACTCGAGCATGTTCGCCCCGTTAGCCTGATCGTTGCCTTGGGTCCAGGTGACGCTGGCGTGCGACTGTCCGGCACGATCCAGGATTCCCTGAAGCGCTGAGGTCGACTCCGTTGCCTGGACGAACGGGGTCCCGCCACCGATGGCGATCATGTTCGCGTCGGCGCCGATCACCGCGATCTTTTTGGCTTTCTTGGTCAGTGGGAGAGCGTTGTTGTTGTTTTTGAGGAGCGTGATCGCCTGCTCTTCGGTTCGGAGTGCGACCTGGTCATCGGCTGCCACATCGATGGGACCGACGGCTGTGGGGTGGTCGAACAGACCGATGCGGAACATCGTGAACAGGATGCGGTAGACCGACTGGTCGAGCCGCGACACGGGCACGCTGCCGTTCTGGACCGCCTGCAGTAGGTGGTCGGAGTAGGCGTCCTTGTTTCCTGTTTCGATGTCGACACCACCGGCCAGTGATCCGGCCGTGGTGTGCGCAGCACCGTAGTCGGTCATCGTGAAGCCAGTGAAGCCGATGGTGTCGAGGAAGCCGCGCAGGGTCGTCGGGTTCTCGCAACCATAGACCCCGTTGATCTTGGTGTAGGCACACATCACACTGCCGGGGTCGGACTCAGCGGTGGCCGCCTCGTACGGCAGAAGATACGTCTCACGCAGCGCCCGGGTTGAGGTTGCCCCCGTTGACCGGACATCGGCTCGCGTGGCTGTTGGCCGCGCAGGGAGGATGTCGTTGTGGCTGGCAAGCGGAGGAAGTACACGCCGGAGTACCGGGAGCAGGCGGTTCGGCTGGTGACCGAGACGGGGCGGCCGATCGCGCACGTGGCCGCGGAGATCGGAGTGGGTGCGCAGCTGTTGGGTCGGTGGGTCGCGAAGGCGCAGGAGGCCGGTGCGGGTGATAATTCGGTAATGTTGGATGACGACGAGCGGGCCGAATTAGTCAGGCTCCGTAAAGAGAACACGGAATTACGGTTGGATCGTGAGTTTTTAAAAAAAGCCGCGACCTTCTTCGCGACCGAATCGAACCGGTAGAGGCTTATCGGTTGATTCACGCGGAGAAGGTCAACTACGCGATCACCAGAATGACCCAGTTGTTGTCGGTGTCCCGGTCGGGGTATTACGAGTGGGTCGCGGCGGAGCAGGCCGGGCCGAGCGCGGCGCAGCAGCGGCGGGCCGAGTTGGACCGCAAGGTGCTGGCGTTTCATGCCGCCTCGGACGGGGTGTACGGCTCGCCGCGGGTCCTGGTGGATCTGCGCGAGGACGGGGAGCGGGTGTCCCGCAAGTCCGTGGCGGCGTCGATGAAACGGCAGGGCCTGCAGGGGATCAGTCCGCGCGGGTGGACGCGGGTGACGACGCTGCCGGACGGTGCGCGGGATCTTCCCGATCTCGTTGACCGGCAGTGGGACACCGGCCGGCTGGGGGCGGTGTGGACGTCGGACATCACGTATCTGCCGACGGGTCAGGGGTGGCTGTATCTGTGCGCGGTGCGGGACGGCTGCTCGCGTCGGGTGCTGGGCTGGTCGATGGCCGATCACCTGCGCGCGGATCTGGTGGAACAGGCGTTGGAAATGGCGGTCGCTTTCCGTGGACCGACGGCCGAGAAGATCGTGTTCCACGCCGACCGCGGTTGCCAATACACGTCGGATCAAATTCATGCCTGGGCCGAAGCGCACGGCCTGAAATGTTCCGTCGGGCGGACCGGCGTTTGTTGGGATAATGCGCAACAGGAATCGTTTTGGTCCACGCTAAAAACCGAATTCTACAATCGACGACCCTGGCCCACCCGCGCCGAAGCCATCCAAGCGGTCGGGGACTGGATCGAACGGGTCTACAACCGCCGCCGCCGGCACTCGGCGATCGGCATGATCAGCCCCGTACAGTTCGAACAGCTCCATCAAACTCAGGCGGCATAAGCCGCATGATCAACTGTCCGGTCACAGGGGGCAACCCCAGGGTGGAGATGATGTCGTTCTGGCCGTTGCTGCGGTTGGTTTCCTGGTTGTATGCCAGGTAGTGCTTGAGCGTGGCGATGACGTGCTGGCTCTGAGTCACCTTGGTGTAGGTACTCAGGTAGTTCGCCGTCATCGTCGGGTCTTCGCTGGGACTCTCGTTGGTCCGGCCCCAGTACGGGTTACGCAGAATGTCGCCGACCGGGCTGAGCAGCACGTTCTGCCCGGTGGCGCGGACCTCGTTGGTCACCGCTGTCGCGTAGGGAATGATCGCGCTCGTCGACCAGGTGGCGCCCATTGCCTGCGCGGACGGCATAGCCGTGGCGTTCTCGCCGGTGTTGGTGGACACCGCGCCGTGCGCATGGACACCGGACGCGGAGTCCGCCATTGCCAGCGCTGGGATGCCCAGCCGCGGGATGCCGCTCGCGTAGAACGCGTACGGCCCATCACCTTGATTGCCGCTCATCAGATCGACCTTCTCGGCCACGGTCATCTGAGCGAGCACCAGCCTCGCTCGCCGGTCGGGCGAGAGTGATGTGTTCATCCACGGCCAAACGGGAGTGGCAGCGGCGGGGGCGATCGCATGCCTCCCATCTGCCCCGACGGCGCCAGCCGGTGTACTCAGCGCTATGCTCGCCACTACGCAAGTGGCTGCCGCGATGGCGCCGGCCCGTTGCCATCGCGGCCGGCCGTACGATCCTTTTCTCATGCGAAAGCTCCTTTGCTTGTGCGCGCTCCGCTCCTGAGTGAGCGGATGGTCCAGTTAGGGCTGATCGGTAGTCCCCGTCCAAGGTCTGGCAGGCGAACCATGGCGGTCGCCGCCGAACCGGTATCGACCAACTTCGTGCGACCGAGCATGAGGTGACGCCTTCGGCGCCGAGATTCAAATCGCACACATGTGAGTTACGTGAGCGCTGAACCGTCCATATCAGGCCACGACCGCACCACGGTGTCAACGATACAAATTGACCGGATCACAGCCAAATTATATTTCACCCGGATGCCAACTGAGTTGGGTATTTGCCACTGACTGCGGGTATAAATGTCCTCGCGAGTTGGTCCGAAGATTGGCCCGCAGGCGACTTCTCGGACGTTCCTCGTGCGGCACGCCAGGGCCCGTAAGCAATTGCACTACAGCTGGTTGGGGCCCGGGGTCGATCGGCTCCATCCTTACGAGGGACCTCGTACTTAGCTCGTACTCCATCGAAATTCGCGCTTCCCCCGGAGGGACCTACGGACACTCGCAGCTTGGGCAACAAACAAGCTTCCCCATCACGGCCAACAACTCCGACAACGCAATCCAACAAATGAGGAACTGGACGATTGCGCCGGTATCTGGCGTTGCTCACTGCAGTCCCGGTCGTCATCGGGCTGGTCGCCGCTGCTCCGTCTTCAACCCGGTCCAGTCCCGGGGCGGGCCACACCACGCAGGCTTCGACCGTCTCCTCGTGCTGCCCCTGGGTCGGCTCTTCGGCGTCGATACCCGACCGAGTGACCGCCTTGTCGGCTCGCATGTCCTGCCGCAGAAAATTTCCCTCTTCATGGCCAGGCCGGGGCGTCCTACGCTCGGTTCACTCCCGCGTTGCCGGACCTGTGCATACCCTCTTTTCCTGTCGTCGTCGATGACGGGAACAGATCGAAAAGCCCAGGGCGGGCGGCTGGTCCAGTAGTCCGCACGCACGGCGATCTTACTGGCTGCGCCTCACGGCGCAGGCCGGCTCGGGCACCACCGTGCTCGACAGCCGACTCGGCGATCTTGCGGGCCAGGCCGACGGCGAGCATCGTTTTGCCGCCGTCGGGCGGCCCGCTGAGCCGGATGTCGACGGCTGGTTGGGCGTCGTAGTCGAAGTCCTCCGGGGGGAGCTGGGCAGGTCGGCGAACCCCAACCGCCCGGTCAACCGGCGGCCTTCCGTCGCTTCCTCTTCGATGCGGAACAGCCGTTCCAACGTGGCCGTCGGAGAGAGCGTCTCGGTCTTGGCTTGGTCGAGGACGGTCGGCAGGGCGGCGGCCGTGTCGGGCAGCCGCAGGAAGTTTCAGGTGCTCCCGCAGTTGTTGGTAGCAGCTGGCCTCGCTGGTGGTGGTCATGGTCGCTGTTCCTTCGCCACAGGTGTCGGGTCAGCGGGCAGTGTGCGGCGGCGGGCGGCGCTTCCGGCGTACTGGGTCAGATCAACCACCGAACCCGAAGGTCGCGGCGGGTTTTGGCCGCGCAGGACGGCGGCGGCTTCGCGGGCGGCCGGGCCGGGGGGATACGCCGTTTGGAGCGTTCGCTGCGGAGGTGGTGAACGCGGCCAGCGCGGCGGTGTTCAACGCGGTCACGTCCGGCTCCGATCGGACGGTGACGCCGGCGCCGTCGGGTTTGCGGGCGTGGACGGCGGCGGTGACCCCGCGGTGGTGGTGATGCAGATGGTCGCGCCGCCGAGCCGGCGTGTCACCGTGACCTGTGCCGGACGTGGGCCGGTGGGACGGAGTCGGTGTTGCTGCGGAAGGACACCAGCGCCTGCGCCGATACGGTTCGGGTCACCGTGACCACCGCGATGGGTGGGGTTGTTGGGACCGGTCGCAGCGGCTCGGCTGCGCCAAATCCAAAACGGTGCGCCGGTTCCCGTCGTTGTCGATGCGGTGGCGGTGGTCGGTGACCTGGTCGCAGAATTCATCCAGCAGCGCCTGGGCGGCGGCGGCGGTGACCTCGTCGGGCAGGGACCGCCACCAGCGTTGCGCGGCGGTGTGGTTCGCCTTCTCCACCACGCCTTTACGGTTCCCGCGCCGCGGTGGGCAGGGCCGGACCCGGACACCGAAGTGCTTGGCGATCGGGGCGTAGGTGGCGGTGACCTGACCCGAACCCGGATGCTCCACGGTGGCCATCCGGTCGAACCGCCAGTCGACCGTGAGTCCGCCGAGCTTGATCGCGATCTGGTGCTACGCCTCGGTCAGCTGCGGCTGCTCCATCGACTCACACAACACGCCCCGCCACTACGACGAATGAGACAGCACCCCCACCAACAGGAACGCGAGTTTCCCAAACCCAACCCAGCCCGGCGGTGGGTCCGGGAGCTCCACCCAGTCCCACTGCGTCTCCGCCCCCGCCGGGTGCTCGATCACCGCCGCCGGGCGGCCCTTCGTCGGGTGGCACGGCTCGCACGCCGGCCGCAACCCCCGCAACCGCAACGCCCGGGTGAACGACAGATACGACCGGTCATAGCCGAGCTTCACGACCTCGTCGAACAAAGCGGTCGCCCACAGCCACTTACACCGTTGGCGCGACAGTCCCGCTGACCTCGCTCGGGGCGCTGGTCGTCCCCATCGACCGCTGACCGCTTCCCCCGTGTGCGGATCGCTTCCGGGGCCGGGTGGGGCCGCGTGGCGTCGTGTACGACAACTGGGGGCCCCGCTTGAGTCAGAGGCTTCAGGCGAGTTGGTATCCGATCCGCCGGGCGGCGGCAGCGATCGGGCCCACCAAACCGGGGTGCTCGAGCGGTAGGGACAACTCCGGAGTGGAGGGAAACGAGTCGCCAGCGGGAAGGAACAGCGCGACGGCGTCGCGGCCGGTCATCGAGGACGTATACAGAATGCCGTCGACCGGCGGCCGATGATCGGCTATGGCGTGCGCCCATTGCCGACAGACCCCGTGGGGACCCGTGTTGAGCACGTGCGAGGCGCCTTGCCGGACCGGCCACCGCCCGCGGATATCGAGTAGCCGCAAGTTTCGGGCCGGTTTCCACACGGTCAGTGTCGGCCGGTTCGGGGCGGCCGGTTGAACGACTCGGCCCCGCTGAAAGACCTCAGCCAGAGCGGTGTCCAGATCAGCGGCGGCATAAAGGACGGCGTAGCCCGCGTGAAGGCCCACCGGAAGCGGATGCGGATCGAACCGAGCGGCGAGGGGTCCGAAGTGCCGCAGTTCATGCCAGGGCAACGCGAATTGGCCGGACGTCCCGTGGATCCGCGTCAGGAGTGGATGCGGCCAGTCAGCCACATCCGAATCGGCGATGACGAGGGCGGCCGGCGGAGTGCGCGGCAGCTTCACCACGCGTATAGCTGCTCGATCAGCTGGACGACCGGTGCGGCGAACTGCCCGGCGATCAACCAGTCCCGGGGCGAGACCGGGTGCCCATCGAGGAACAACTCGTCGTCCGGTTCGGTCATCACCCGTTGCAGCGCTGGCGCCGAGGTGCCCGGAGGAATTCCCGCAATGATTTTGCGCAGGTGCGGAATCGGCGCGGCAGCGTCGGTGAACTGCCACTGCGGCAGCAACCAACTGCGGCCCACCTTGACCCCATACAACGACCCGTCGGCGATGGCGCCGCGAACCCGGACGACGGAGCGGCCGAGCCTGGCTGCCACATCCGCGACCGGCAGCATCGCCGCGTTGGCGACCAGAAGATCCGCGGCCGCGTCGACCACCGCGCGCCCAGCGGGCAGCGGCTGACCGGTCAGGTCGGCGGCGGGCACGCCAATGCGGCCCAGTACCTGCCGGTCGTGCGCCGACAGCGCCCGGGAATCCGGCGCTGTCTTCCCGCGCATCGACTCCGCGAGCTGATCGGCGAAATCCGCGACCCCGATCCCGTCGCCGTACATGCGCAGAACATCCTCGACGGTCGTCACGGCATCATGCCCTTCTGGCAAGCGTTCATCCATATGATAGACGAGCGCTCACTTCGGCGAGAACGGGGCCGGGTGGCGTCGTATGCGACAACTGACGGCCCCACGCTGCGGATCCGGCCATGCCCGGGGCACTCCTGCCGCCCAGCGGGGCCGCCGGGCGTCGTATACAGCCTCTGACGGCCCCGCCCTGCCGATCCGGCCATCCAGGGCCCGGCGTCAGCGCCGCCGGAGCCGGACCACCGCGTCCCGCAACACCATCTCCCGCCCCTCGGCGTCGACCGCCGCCCGCGTCGGGGCCGCCTTGGTGACCACCTCCCAATCGTCCTGCGGGAACCGGGCCACGATCTCCTCGGGCGGCGGGAACAAGCTGGACCCGAAGGGCCTCGGCACCGTCACGATGTCGTCCGAATGGTGCAGCACGATCAGCAGCTGACCCCCCGTCCGCACCGCGTCGGCCAGACGCTGGTGGGCCTGGGCGAGAAGGTGCGGCGGCAGGTGGAAGAACTGCGCCGAGACCAGGTCGTACGTGGCCGCCGGCGGCGTCCAGGCCAACAGGTCGGCGACCTGCCAGGTGATGCGCGCGGCGACCTCCGCTCCGGCCTGCGCGGCGTGCTGGGCGGCTCGGTCCAGGGCTACCTGGGAGATGTCGATGGCGGTGACCGTCCAGCCGCGGCCGGCCAGCCAGATCGCATCGGCGCCCTCGCCCGCGCCGACATCCAGCGCGGCGCCGGGCGCAAGCGCAGACACCTCGGCCACCAGTTGCGGGTTGGGCCGCCCGCTCCAAACCTGTTCGACCGAGGAATACCGCTCGTCCCAGTACGGGGCGGAGAGCATCGCGGGGTCGAACTCGTGGGAATGACTCATCTGCATCCTTTCGTGACGGTTCCAGGCTGCGGTTCGCCGGCCCGGCCCGCAAGCCGAGTTGCGGATCGGCAACGGAAAAAGAATTCCGGGGTCACCGGGAACGGGGCCCGCTTCACCGGCGTCTGACCAGCCGTTCGACCAGAACGACAAAGAACCTCGACCCTGGAAGGATGGCTCCCGTGGCCGACCCTGCACTGCCTGGCATCCTGGGCAGCCTCGCCCCCGTGCTGGACAACTTCGGGTACCTGGCCGTCGGCGGGTTCCTGTTCCTCGAGGATTTCGGCGTCCCGGTTCCCGGGGAGACGGTGCTGATCGCCGCGGCGGTCTACGCCGGCGCGGGCAAGCTGAACATCACCTTCATCGTGCTGCTGGCCATCGCGGCTTCCATCATCGGTGACAACGTCGGCTACCTGATCGGGCGTTTCGGCGGCCGCTCGCTCGCGTTGCGGTGGGGCAAGTACGTGTTCCTGACCCCGGAGCGCCTGGACAAGGCGGAGGCGTTCTTCACCAAGCACGGCGGCAAGGTCGTCACCATCGCTCGCTTCGTGGAGGGCTTGCGCCAGGCCAATGGCATCATCGCGGGCATCACCAAGATGCCATGGCGCAAGTTCATGCTGTTCAACGCGCTCGGCGCGATCGTCTGGTGCCTGACCTGGTCGGGTGTGGGTTATCTGGCCGGCAACCACATCACCGCCATCTACGAAGCCATCAACCGGTACGCGCTCTATGTCCTGATCGCGGTGGTCCTGCTGGTCGGCGTACTGGTGGTGCGACGGGTGCGCCGAAAGCGCCGGGAGCGCGCCGAAGCCATCCTGCGGTCCGCCAGCGACGATGAGGAGGCCCGACTCGGGGCCGAGGCGTTGCCCGATCCGACCCACTGATCGCGGCGCGACTTCCTGAACCGCAGTTTCGGCCCGATCTCCTGGTCGGAGTAGACAGAGCCGGTGGATCCGGCTCTGCTGCTCGGGCAACGGCTCTTCGCGCAGTCCCTGACCGCCCCGCACCCGCCGCCCCAGGCGGCCGACGTGGTGCGCCGGCTGGTCGCCGTGCAGTCCCAGGACATCCCGGCCGCCGCGTGGGCCATCGCTCAGCGGTGTGCCGAACCCAGGCCCGGCTCGCTGGCCGATGCCCTCGCCACCGGTGCGGTCATCCGCACCCACGTACTCCGGCCGACCTGGCACTACGTCAGCCGGGACGACCTTCGCCCGCTGTTGCGGCTGACGGGCCCACGGGTAGCGCAGGCGGCCGCCCCCTACTTCCGGCAATTCGGGCTGGACGCGGCGGAGTTCGGCCGCATCGAGAGCGTGCTGCGCAGCGAGCTCTCCGGGCGTGCGGTCTCCCGCGGGGAGATTGTCAGGCTGCTGGCCGCCGCCGGCGTCGACCTGACCGACAGCGTCCGCACCGCGCATGTCCTTCTCGGAGCGGAGATTTCCGGTGTGCTGTGCGGCGGTCCGCCGAACGCCGACCGGCACACCTACGCGCTGGTCGACGACCGCGTGCCACCGCAGAGCGGCGAAGCGTTGCCCACCGCGGCCGACCTGGCCGGCCGCTACATCCGTGGTCACGGGCCGGCCACCGCGGCGGACTTCGCCTGGTGGTCCGGGCTGACTTCGCAAAGCGCGAAATCGGCCTTGACGGCGGCTTGTTCACCAGCGTTCGCCGGCGCCGAACTGATTACCGCGGAGCTGGGCGGCCGCACGTATTTCGTCGATCCGCGGTCCCCGGCCGCTGATCCCGCCGGAGTGTTCCTGCTACCCAATTACGACGAGTACATGATCGCCTTCGCCCGCCGCGACGAGCTGTATCCGGCTGGCTGGGCGCCGCCCGCGGTGGCCCGGGACAACCCGGTGTTCCGCCACCTGGTGCTGTCCGACGGCCGGATGGTCGGTACCTGGCGACGCACATTGGCCGCGGCGTCCGTGGTCGTCGAGGTCACGATGCTGGCGGCGATTCGCCGATCGACGCGCGTGGCGTTGGAAGAGGCCGCCGACCGCTACGCGGCTTTCCTCGGCCGATCGCTGCAGCTGCGCTTCGTCGGTGAGCATTGAGGCCCGAAGTCGACCGCCGGCCGGTCCGGGCACGACGAAGCGGCGGAAACAGGTGGCTGCACCGGTTTCCGCCGCTTGATGTCGAGACAGAACTATCTGGCCGTCAGCAACTGACCAGGACGTGGAACGGGTAATCGACCGGAGTCGGGGTGGTGCCGTTCAGGTACCAGACGTAGACGCTGACCCGGTTGGGAGTGGTGGAGCTGGAATAGCCGACGGACGCGTACCGGTACAGGTTGTAGGCGGTGGCCTGGATGGAGCAGGACCTGGCGTTGCGGTCCAGATCCAGGTAGTAGGAGCCGGTGCCGGAGTGGACGACGTCCACGATGCGGCTGGTGCCCGTCTGCAGGCTGCCGTCGCCGCCGACGTAACCCTCGATCTGTGGCACGTAGTAGCCGGTGACATCCGCGGCGAAATGAGTTTTGGTGCCGAAGTTGTGCACCGTCCAGCCCCTGGCGGCGTTCGGGGTGACGGCCTGGGTGGTCCCGGTGGTCTCGGAACCGGAACTGTTGTAGTTGAGGAAGGTGCCACCGGCGGGCTCCACCGTGCCGTACGGCCAGCCCCTGAGATAGCCGGCGGCGGACGGTGAGATCGCCGAGACACTCATCGACACGGCGGTCGCGTCGGCGGGAATGCCACAACCGCCCGACTTACCCCCTTGGAAAACGAATCCGGTGGTGCCGCCGACGACGAAGCTGCGGACCTCACCGTTGCCGAGCGCGCCGCCCGCCGCCCGGGTGTCGACGATGCGGCAGGGCTGCACCGGAACGTAGAGGGTCTCGGGGCTCACCGTGGGCGAGGCGGCCGTGGCCGCGAGGGCCGGCAACTGCGCCGCGGCGGGGGCGATCGCCGGGGCCGCCGCGGCCGGCTGCGGAGCGGCCGCGGATGCGGATCCGACGCCCGCCACGATCGCCGCACCTACAGCGAGAGCCAGCGAGATTCCGGTCCATTTCTTCATGGTTCCTCCTTGAAGCCAGGGGAAATACAGCCGCCGAGAAGGCGACCGGGGACGGGGAACGGTCTCCGCCGGACGGCGGATCCGTGCGAACTGTTCGGACAACCCGATGAAAACGGCTGCCGGAGCCTGCTTTTAACACCAGGAGGACGTCCGGAGAACTGGTCGGTTGCGCCGGGACGGACCCCTGCTTTTCACCGGCCGCTCACCCCGCCGGCGCGGTGCATTCCCACCGCCGGCCGGCCGCCGGGAAATGCCGGACCATCCGGCTTGATCACCGTCAGTGGTGCGAGCAACACGGGCCCGGCGGACGCTTGCTATGGTGCCCAGGTCCCCACATTCGGCAAGGAGCGGCAGATTGCCCGGCCCCAGGATCACCCTCGCGCAGGTGGCCGAACGGGCGGGTGTCTCACGGACGACCGCTTCCTTTGTCCTTTCCGGGCGCCGTGACATGCGAATCGGAAATGAGACCGCCCAGCGCGTGCTGCAGGCGGCCCGGGAACTGAGCTACCGGCCGAACCTGTTGGCGCGCAGCCTGCGGACGAACCTGACCCAGACGATCGGATTCATCTCCGATGTGATCGCCACCGAAATCTTCGCTCACGACGCAATTCGAGGCGCCTTGGCCACGGCGCTGCTACGTCAGCATTTGCTTTTCGTCGGTGAAACCGAAGGGGACGCCGAGGTGGAACGCAATGTGGTCCAGGCGATGCTGGACCGCGGCGTTTCCGGATTCGTTTTCGGGGCGATGTACACCAAGCTGGTCACGCCGACGCCCGTTTTGCGTGCTCAGCCGCTGGTGCTGATGAACTGCCTGCTGCGCACGGACAATGTCCTGACGGCCGTCATCCCGGACGAACGACAGGCAGGCCGGGATGCGGTGACGGCCCTGCTCGACGCGGGGCACCGGCAGGGCATCGTGGTGTTGGGCGAGACACCGGATCACGTCATCGCGGCACGCGAACGACGGCGCGGCATCAATGAAGCGCTGGCGGGGGTGGGTCTGGGGGAACCCGTGGCGATCGACTGCCTGTGGTGGCCCACACCGGCCCGGGTCGCACTGTCCGCGGCCCTCGCCGACGGTCTTCGGCCCAGCGCCTTGCTGTGCATGAACGACCGGGTGGCGATGGGCGCCTATCAGGCGGTGAACCGAGCCGGCCTGCAAGTGGGACAGGACGTCTCGGTGGTTTCCTTCGACGATTCAGAGATCGCCGGATGGCTGGATCCGGGTCTGTCCAGCGTCGCTATCCCACACCTGGAGATGGGTAGCCGGGCGGTGGAGCTGTTGATCGAGCCCGAATCGTCGCCGCGCACCCATGTCGTCCCGATGCCGATCACCGTCCGCGGCTCGATCGGCGTACCCGCCCGGAGGTGACGCCGGCCGCCGCCACCATCGCACCCACGGCCACACCGACGAACCCGTGATGGTGCGACGCCCACAACTGCGGATCACTCTGATGAGCCCGATCGTCGAATTTGCCGTGGGCGGTGAAATCCCGCCCGTCCTTCCCATCCGCCGGTTCCCACAGATTCTGCGGCGCGTTCGGGTCGGCACGCTCGGGCGTCTGCTGCGACTTGAAGCCGGTACGGCCGAGGTACCGGTCGAGCAGGCCAGGGGCCACGGCGTTGGCGGCCAGCGTCGCGGCCGTGCTGGAGCCCACCCAGTACTCCCGCCGCTTGGGGTGGTCGGCGGCGAAAACAACGGCGCGAGCGGCCATTTCGGGCTGGTAGATGGGCGGGACCGGCTGTGGCTGATCAGGCAGCCGGTTGATCACCCAACTGAACTGCGGCGTGTTGACCGCCGGCATCTGCACCATGGTGACGTGGACGCCGCTGTGCTCGTGCAGCAGTTCGCAACGCACCGCCTCGTTGAAACCCTGGATCGCATGCTTCGCGCCGCAGTAGGCGCTCTGCAGGGGGATGCCGCGGTAGGCCAGCGCCGAGCCGACCTGAACGATGGTGCCGGCGTTCCGCGGCTTCATCAGCTTGAGCGCGGCCATGGTGGCGTAGACGTAGCCGAGGTAGCTGACCTCGGTCACCCGCCGGAACTCGTCGGGTGAGATCTGCTCAACCGGTGCGAACACCGAACTGAACGCGACATTGACCCAGACGTCGATCGGTCCCAGGGTGGATTCGACTTGGTCGGCGGCGGCGAACACCGCATCGGCGTCGGCTACGTCGGTCGGCACGACGAGCGGCTCTCCGCCGGCCCGCCGCACGTCCTCGGCGGCTCCTTCCAGACCGACCGCTCCGCGGGCCAGCAACCCCACGGCGGCTCCGCGGGCGCCGAACGCCCTGGTCACCGCCCGGCCGATGCCGCCGCTGGCTCCGGTGACCACCACTACCTGTCGACTCATGGCTGAGGACCTCCCTTCGCACCCGGTGATTCCGCTGGCTCGGTGACGCCGGCCGGCCGGTGTGCGGGCGCCCAGCCGAACCACGTCACTACGGTCGCGGTACCCGCGCCTCTATGTCGGCCAACCACACCGTTGCATTCCCATCCGAGGGGGCTCGCCAATCACCGCGCGGGCTGAGCGACCCGCCCGCCGAGACCTTCGGTCCGTTCGGCATCGCGGACCGCTTGAACTGGGCGAAGCCGAAGAAGCGGCGCACGAAGACGATCAGCCAGGACCTGATCTGCTCCAGTTCGTAACTCCGCCGGCGCTCGGCCGGGAAGCCGGGGGGCCAGGAACCGGTATCCGCATCGCGCCACGCGTGCCGGGCCAAGAACGCGATCTTGGACGGCCGGAAGCCGTACCGCAGCGTGTAGAACAGGTTGAAGTCCTGGAGCTCGTAAGGCCCCACCGAGGCCTCGGTGCTCTGTGGCGTTTCGCCCTCCTTCACCGGGATCAGTTCGGGTGAAATCTCGGTCTCCAGCACCGACAACAGCGTGGAATTGACCTCCGGGGCGAAATCGCCGGACTGGGCCACCCACCGGATCAAATGCTGGATCAGCGTTTTGGGGACTCCCGCGTTCACGTTGTAGTGAGACATCTGGTCGCCCACACCGTAGGTGCTCCAGCCGAGGGCCAACTCCGACAGATCGCCGGTGCCCAGGACGATCCCACCGCGCTGATTGGCCAACCGGAACAGATAGTCGGTCCGCAGCCCGGCCTGGACATTCTCGAAGGTGACGTCGTAAGCGTCTTCGCCGCGGGCGAACGGATGTTCCAGATCGGTCAGCAATTGCCGGGCCGCGGGTCGGATGTCGATCTCTCGGCCGGTGATCCCGACCGCGTCCATCAGGGCCCAGGCGTTCGCCTTGGTTCCCCAGCTGGTCGCGAACCCGGGCAGGGTGAAACCGAGGACGTTCTCGCGCGGCAGACCCAACAGGTCCATCGCCCGCGCCGCCACGATGAGGGCGTGGGTCGAGTCCAGTCCCCCCGAAATACCGAGCACCACGCGTTGCGTACCGGTGGCCCGCAACCGCTGCACCAGACCGTCGACCTGAATGTTGTAGGCCTCATAACAGTCCTGGGCCAGCCGCGCCGGGTCGGCCGGGACGAACGGGAAACGTTCCACCGTCCGCCGCAGGCCCAGATCGGCGTCGGGTGGAGCCAAGCGAAAAGAGATGCGCCGGAAAGCATCCGCGCTGGCCACCATGCGCCTGTTGTCGTCGAAGGTGCCCATCCGGGCCCGCTCCTGGCGCAACAGGTCCAGATCCACGTCGGCCACGGTGACCTGCGTCCCGGCCACGAACCGTGGACCCTCGGCCAGCAGCCGGCCGTTTTCGAAGATGCTGGTCTGACCGTCCCAGGAAAGATCGGTGGTCGATTCGCCCTGGCCGGCGGCGGCATAGAGGTAAGCGGCCAGGCAGCGCACGGATTGGGACCGGGCCAAAAGACTTCGGGTGTCCGCCCGGCCGATGGTGATCGGGCTGCCGGAGAGGTTGGCCAGCACTGTGGCACCGGCCAGCGCCAGCGCGCTCGACGGCGGCACCGGGACGAACATGTCCTCACAGATTTCGACGCCGAGCACCAGCCCTGGCACGTCCAGGGCCGGGAACAACAGATCGGTCCCGAATGGCGCTTCCCGGCTGCCGACCGAGATGCGTTGCTCCCGAACGCCTTCGCCGGAGACGAACTGACGCCGTTCGTAGAATTCGCGGTAGTTGGGCAGATGGATCTTCGGCACGACGCCCAGCAGTTCGCCCCGGTGGATGACCAGGGCGGTGTTGAACAACCGGCCCGCGGAGCGCAGGGGCGCCCCGACCACGAGCACCGGCATCAGGTCGGCCGACCCTTCGATCAGCTGTTCCGCGGCCGAGACAACCGCGTCCAGGACGGCGTCCTGGCCCAGCAGATCATCGATCGCGTAGCCGGATAGGGCCAGCTCCGGAAAAACGGCGACCGCGATCCCGTCGTCGTGGCACGCCCTCGCCGCCTCCAGCACGCCCGGGACGACGCCGTGCGGATCGGCGACCCGGGACGGTACCGCGCACGCCGCGACGCGAGCGAACCCGTGTCCGTAGAGCGAGTCGAACCCGTAGGACAGCGGCGCGCTCGGTCCAGACACCCCCCGAATCTAACTGTTTGACTCCGGCGTCATTCCGAGAGCCGGACCCAGAGGAAGAACACGATCAGCGCGGACACCATGACCGTTCCGGAAATGAGCCAGAACCAGTCGACCGGACTGCCGGCCAGCAAATTGACCAGCAGACAGCCGATCACGATCACGCCGATGACGACCCCGGCCACGATCAGCGTCAGGCGCCGCTGCTCCGGCGGAATGGCGCCCGGATGTGGCTCACGCTCATTCATCGCGGCTCGCCGCCTCGATGACGCGATGGAGCGAAGCCTGCAAAGTGCGCAGCTCGTCGAGATCCATGCCCAACCGGGCCACCACGGCCGTCGGCACCGACAACGCCTGCTGCCGCAGCGCCAGCCCGCGGCCGGTGAGACCGACGGAGAGCACGCGCTCGTCGCCGGGATCCCGGCGGCGGCTGATCAATCCCGCCGCCTCCAGTCGTTTCAGCAGGGGCGACAGCGTCCCCGGATCCAGCTGGAGAACCTGGGACAACTCCTTCGCTGATCGGGGAGCCTGCTGCCACAGGGCCAGCATCACCAGGTACTGAGGATGGGTCAGACCCAACGGCTCCAGGATCGGACGGTAGACAGACAACACGCTGCGCCCTGCCACCACCAGCGCAAAGCAGACCTGCTGCTCCAAGGCCAGCGGGTCGCGTTGTAGTTCGATATCGGTCACCTTGCTCCAATGTTTTGCGCACAAATCTTTGCCACACCAATCGTACTCCGGGTGACCGCTCCTGGGCTTCGGTGCTAACCGCTGAGGTTTGGTGCTGGCCGAGGTCAGGGGACCGGTAGCGGGGTCAGGCAACCGTGCGAGCCGGGGTCAGGCCCGAGACGGCAACAGATCGGGGGCACTGGCCCGCCCGAAAGTTGCCGTGTCGGGTGGGGAGAATGGAGCGGCGGAAAGGAGTCAGGCGATGAAGGTGGCGGTGGCCGGCGGAACCGGCACGGTGGGACGTCATGTTGTTGACGAGGCGAGGCGCCGCAGCCATGAGGTGGTCGTGCTGAGCCGCTCGACCGGTGTGGACCTGACCACCGGAGCAGGCCTGAATGCGGCCCTGGCCGGCGTCGATGTGGTCATCGACGTCAGCAACCGCAACGGGATCCGCCGGGGACCGGCCGTGGCCTTCTTCACGGCCGTTACTCGCAGTCTGCTCAAGGCGGAGCAGGCCGCCGGTGTGGGCCATCACATCGCCCTGTCGATCGTGGGGATCGACGGTTCGGCGCTGGGCTACTACCAGGGCAAGGTCGCGCAGGAGCAGCAGATCCGGGCCGGGGCAGTGCCCTTCACCATCCTGCGGGCCACCCAGTTCCACGAGTTCGCCGACCAGGCCCTGGCCCGTCGTTGGGGGCCGTTCGCAGTCCTGCCGCACATGCAGACCGAACCGGTGGCGGCACGCGAGGTGGCCGAGAAGCTGGTCGACCTGGCCGAAGGACCGCCGCGCCAAGGGACCGTCGAGCTGGCCGGTCCGGAGGTGCTGGATGTCGTCGACATGGCGCGGCGAGTGGTCGAGCACCGCAGGCGGCGGCTGTTTGTGATACCCGTCATGATGCCGGGTGCGGCGGGAAAGGCTGTCCGGACCGGAGCGTTGCTCGCTGACAGCGGGGCCGAACGCGGCCGCCAGACATTCGGGCAATGGCTGTCGGAGCAGTCGCCGTCGCCCCACTGATCCGACCCCCAGGAGGTCCGGCGTGAGCCTGGTTCTGTCCGTTCTCGACCTGGCGCCCATCGCGCCGGGGCAGTCGGCCGCCGACAGCTTCGCCGCCAGCGTCGCCCTGGCCCGATTGGCCGAGGCCAGCGGGTACCGGCGGGTCTGGTACGCCGAGCACCACAACATGCCGTCGATCGCGTCGTCCGCGACCAGCGTGCTGATCGCCCACGTGGCCGCCCACACCTCGACCATTCGTCTCGGCGCCGGCGGTGTGATGCTCCCCAACCATGCGCCCCTGACCATCGCGGAGCAGTTCGGCACCCTGGCGGAACTGCACCCGGGCCGCATCGACCTCGGGCTGGGCCGCGCCCCGGGATCGGACCGGAACACGATGTACGCACTGCGCCGGGATCCGGCTTCCGCCGACCGCTTTCCGCAGGACGTGCTGGAACTGCAGGGCTACCTGACCGGGCCCACTCGGGTGGAAGGGGTCGAGGCCACGCCCGGCCGGGGCACCGACATTCCGCTCTACATCCTGGGATCGTCGCTGTTCGGTGCTCAGTTGGCCGCCGCCCTGGGCCTTCCGTACGCGTTCGCGTCCCATTTCGCGCCCGGCGCCCTGCACGAAGCGGTCGCCGTGTACCGCCGGCAGTTCCAGCCCTCCGCTCAGCTGGCCGAGCCCTACGTCTTGGCCGGGGTCAACGTGATCGCCGCCGACTCCGACGACGAGGCGCAGGATCAGAAACGAGTCGCCCTGCGCAACCGGGTGCGGGCCTTCCTCGGGCGCGGCCAGAAGCTCACCGATCCCGAGGCCGATCTGCTGCTGGACTCGCCGCACGGCGAGCACGTCAAGCAGATGATGACCTACGCGGCCGTCGGTGCTCCCGGACCGGTGCAGGAGTATCTGGAGAAATTCGCGGTATCGGCGCAGGCCGACGAATTGATCGTGGCCTTCCAATCGCCTGGGCGCCAGGAGAGATTGCGCTCCGCCGAGTTGCTGGCCGACACCAACTTCGGATGATCGCCGGCCGCGTCAGTCGGTATAGTTGATCTTGCCTTCACACTTCGGCCAGGCGGTGTAGGGACAGCCGCCCAGGTTCGACCGGTGGTTCTGCAGCGACTTCAGGACCGCCGGATCCTGGGCCGCCTCCCAATCGACGAGGTCGCGGAAGGGCACACAATAGGTGTTCGCCTTGCCGCACTCCTCGAGGGCGAAGGAGTGCAGGGCCTCCGAATAGGCGTTGTTGTTCCAGTCCTCGAAATGGTTGCCCAGGATCAACGGCTCGTGGATGCCGTCGGTGGTGGCCGCCTTGTACATGTCCTCGTAGGTGGCCAGCACCTGGGCGCTGTCCGCCTGGCTCTTGGCGGCGGCCGGCGGATTGCTGGGCGAATTGTTCGGTTCCTGCTGGGCGAAGAAGTTGTAATCCATGGTGATGATCGGTTTTCCGCTGCCGTGCAACGGAAATTCGACCATGCCCATTTCCCAGATCTTGGCGTCGCTGCTCTTGGTCGGCCAGGCCAGACCGCGCCCGTCCTCACCGAAGGTGGAGTCGTAGTCCATCCCGTGCGCTTCGAGCGCGGGGTAGAGATCGCCTTTGCTGCCGGTCAAACAAGGCGTTCTCTCGCCCCTGATTTCGGCGGCGGTCAGGTTGAGCTTGGTGGTGATGTGGTTGTTGGTGTCGACGTTCTTCACGAAGGAGAAGAACTGGTCGAGTTCGCTGTTCCAGTCGGCCGTGTTCCACTGGTCGCCGCCCGGCGGGTTGTCGTCGCAGAAATGGCCGTTGAAATGGGTGCCGATTTCGTCGCCCTGAGCGAGCGCCTTGTTCACATTGCCGATTTCCGTCGGCACGCTGCCGGGGTCGCCGAAGCCGATCGACGAGCGACCGACGCCGTGCCCAGGACCGGTGTAGAGGTTCTTGTTGTCGGTGGTCAGCAGGTAGATACCGGACAGGAACCCGGTGAAGTGGAACGGCACTTGTTGGCCCACGCCGAACCAGTACTGCCACTTCTCGTCCCAGCCCACCCCGTCGAAGCTGTACACGATGAACTGGGGCGGCGTCTGCCCCTTCTTGATCTTGGTGATCTGAAATCCGTCCGGTTCGGTTTTCACCAGCGTGCCCGCCGGCGTCGAGTAGGCCCTGCCGCCCGGATGCGGCGTCGTTCCCGAGGCATGAGCGGATGTGGTGCCACGTCCGGCCGACGACGTTCCGCCCGCCGAACCGGATCCCGAATGTCCGGAACCGCCGGCAGGCTGACCGGCCGTCGGATCCGCGCCGGCGACCGTTCGCAGGCTCGTCACGGTCAGGGCCGCATCGACGGCCGACGTGCAACCCGCCACCAGAACCAGCCCCGTCAGTGCGCCCAGCAGCGACATGATGCGTCTACGGGCCGGTGATCGCACCGAATGACCTCCCAAATGTCCGACAGCCGTCGATCACTGTAGGACGCGCGGCCTCGCGATTCGTTGTTCTGAGCCGCGAGTCTGGCGCGGAATCGGGTCAGGACTCGCGCTCAATCCGTGTATTTGATCTTGCCCTGGCAATTCGGCCAGGCGGTGTAGGGACAACCGCCGAGGTTCGACCGGTGGTTCTGCAGCGACTTCAGAACCGCTGGATCCTGTGCCTGCATCCAATCGATCAGGTCACGGAACGGGACGCAGTAGGTGTTCGCCTTGCCGCATTCCTCCAGCGCGAACGAATGCAAAGCCTCGGTGTAGGCGTTGTTGTTCCAGTTCTCGAAGTGGTTGCCGAGTATCAGCGGCTCGTCGATGCCGTCGGTGGTGGCCGCCTTGTACATGTCCTCGTAGGTCGCCAGCACCTGGGCACCGTCGGCCTGGCTCTTGGCCTGGGCCGGTGGATTGCTGGGGGAATTGGTGGGTTCCTGGTTGGCGAAGAAGTTGTAGTCCATGGTGATGATCGGCTTTCCGCTCCCGTGCAACGGGTATTCGACCATGCCCATTTCCCAGATCTTGCCGTCGCTGCTCTTGGTCGGCCAGGCCAGACCCCGGCCGATTTCACCGAACGACGAGTCGTACGTCAGCCCATGGGATTCCAGGGCCGGGTACAGGTCTTCCTTGTGACCGGTCAGGCAAGGCGTTCTCTCGCCCTTGATCTCGGCGGCGGTCAGGTCGAATTTGGTGGTGATGTGGTTGTTGCTGTCGACATTCTTCACGAAAGAGAAGAACTGGTCGAGTTCGCTGTTCCAGTCGGCCGTGTTCCACTGGTCGCCGCCCGGCGGATTGTCGTCGCAGAAGTGCCCGTTGAAATGGGTGCCGATCTCTTCGCCCTCGCCCAGTGCCCTGTTCAGATTGCCGATTTCGGTCGGCACGCTACCGGGATCGCCGAAGCCGATCGAAGACTTGCCCACGCCGTGCCCGGGACCGGTGTACAGATTGGCGTTGCTGCTGGTGAGCAGGTAGATGCCGGACAGAAACCCGGTGAAATGAAACGGCACCTTCGAAGCGACGTCGAACCAGTACTTCCACTTCTCGTCCCAGCCCACTCCGTCGAAGCTGTACACGATGAACTGGGGCGGCGTCTGGCCCTTCTTGATCTTCGTGATCTGGAACCCGTCCGGTTCGGTTTTGACCACTGTGCCGGCCGGCGCGGGATAGGGCTTGAGGCCGGTCAGACCCGGGTTCGTCGCGGCGGAGGCCGATGTCGATCCACTGGTGGTGGCCTGCACGGCGGTCGTCGAACCGCTCGACACGGATGTCGTCCCGCCGGGGGACGACCCAGTCGTCTCGGCGGTCGAGGTGGAACTGGTGGCGCCTGTCGCAGCGGTGGTCGCACTGGCGGTGCTGGTGCTGAGGGTCACATTGCTGGTCACCGTGACGGCACTGCCGCTACTGGCCGTGCAGCCCGCCACCACCAGCAGCGCGGCACACGCCGTCGCCCAGGCCGCCAGCCGTCGTCGTCCGACGGAATTGCGCACGCTGACCTCTTCTCGCTCGAACTTCGCTCGACAGCACCGGCCCGGCACCGGAAACCCAGACGGGGGCGGCCCTGCGCTCACCCAGAACGGCGCATCCGCCTCTTCGGGACCGGCGCATCCGGCCGGGCCGCACCATTTCGGCGTGCAGGCCCCCGGCGAGCCACGATAGCGCCGGGCGTATGAGAGCCTCGTTGCCGAAGCCTGGACCCGATGCGGGGTCGAATCCGCGTCGGCCCGAAGAAAGAAAGAGGGGGTGCCGATGCCGTCGATGGGCCGCCGGATCAAGGCCGCGGTCCGGCCGGCCGCTTACCGGATCTTCGGAAGCCTGCCGCCCCGAGTGCGCCGCTCGATCGTGGGGCTGGCCAGCCCGTCGTACACGGTGGGAGCGCTGGCCGTGCTGCACGACGGCCCGCTGGCTGCCGACGACGGGGAGCCGGCGCCCGGACGGGTTCTGTTCGTCCGGCAACTGCATCGCACCGGCCTGGCCCTTCCCGGCGGCCTGCTCAAGCGCGGTGAGCCACCGCACCGGGCGCTGGCGCGCGAGTTGGCGGAGGAGGTGGGCGTGATCGGCCTCGCACTGCGGTCCGCGCCGGACACCGCCCACGTGGATCCGGGCAAGAAGCGCGTGGACCTGATCTGGTTCGTGCGAGTGGACCGGAACGCGCTGCTGGTGGCTCCGGGCTCGGAGGTCGTCTCCTTCGAATGGCGAACCACCGACGCCGAAGGACTGACTCCGCAGACCAGAGAGATCCTGATCGGTGTGGCCGCGGCGATGCCCGCCGCATGAACAGACCCGCCGAAAGCGCCACCCGTGACTGACGGTCTGGTCGCGGTGGTGCTGGCCGCCGGGCAGGGCACCCGCATGCGGCCGCTCACCGACCGAACTCCGAAGCCGCTGCTGACGGTGGGCAATCGCTCGCTGCTGGAGTTGGCGTTCGAGCGGGCGGCCGCCGTGCTGACCGAGGCCGGAGCCGATCCCGACACCGATCTGGCGGTCAACGCCCACCACCTGGCGGACCAGATCGCCGCGGCGGCCCGGCGACTCCGGCCCGGAGTCGAGGTGTCCGAGGAGCGCGGGCGGTTACTGGGGACCGCCGGGGCCTTGGGGCGACTGAAGTTCTGGATCGCCGGCCGCGCGGTGCTGGTGGTCAACAGCGACGTGTTCTCCGCCGCCCCACCCGCGCACTTCCTCGACGGCTGGACCGGTCAGCGGGCGCGGCTGCTGGTCCAGGATGTCGGCGCGGCCGCCGACTTCGGCACTCACCGATTCCTCGGTGTCTCCGTGGTCCCGGCCGACCAGGCCGCCCGCCTGACTGCGGAGCCGAGCGGCCTCTACGGCTTGATCTGGAAGAAGGCCTGGGCGGCGGGCGATCTGGAATTGGTCGAGCACGGCGCCGCGGCCTTCGACTGCGGCACGCCGCCGGAGTTCCTGACAGCGAACTTTGCGGCGACCGGGGCCCGGACCGTGGTCGCTCCTGACGCTGTGGTCGACGGCACCATCGATCTCTCTGTCATCCTGCCCGGGGGCCGGGTCTCGGCGGGCGAGCACCTCGTCGGCGCGGTCCGCGACCGGTTCGGTCAAACCGCCTTCGCCGATCCGGCCAGCCTGGTGGCGCCCGAACCCGCCACCGGTTCGGTCGGGCGCTGAGGCGGCGGCGAGGGCCAGGGTGGTCAACGCCAACACCTCGGTCAACGCCAGGCCCCGCTCCACCAGGCCCAGCGGGATCGCTGTCCACCAGGCCCGCTGCCCGGACAGCGTGATCGCCCACAGGATGGGCAGGAACCACAGCAACGAGACGACGGCCAGGCCCTTCGCCCACCGACCGATGCCCCGCCCGGCCCGGACGAGCAACACCGAAACCGGCAGGGCCAGAAACGCCACCAGGCTGGCGGCGCGGTGAATGGAGCCACTCTGGCCGCCCGCGTCCGGCAAGGCGTAATTGTGCTTGGGGAAGGCCACCAGGGTGCTCAGCCCAGCCACCCAGAACGCGCCGAACACGGCCGCTGTGCTCGGCAACCGGCGGCCGAGCGCCAGGGCCACGAACACCGCGATGGAACCGATCACCAGCGCCAGCACACCCACATCGAACGCCCAGGCCAGGCTGGTCAGCCCGTATTCGCTGATGGTGCGGCTCAGCGGGGAGATCTGGGAGGTGGGCGGCACGAGGTGCAGGACCCCGATCACCACGACGGACAGCGCGAGGCCGGCCATCCCGAGGCCGGCCAGCCACCGCCTCGCCGGCCACCGGTCGGATGTCGGAGCCCGGGCCGGCACGGAGGCGGGTGAGGGCGCGGCAACCATGCCGTCACGGTACGGAGGCGGCATGAGAATCGGCTCAGAACCCGGTATGCCAGGCTGAGCGGCATGACGAGCGGCCGGCACTCCGCCACCTGGCCCGGCGACCAGGCGCAACCCTCCCGCTCCGCCGAACACACGCGGCTGGCCGAGGCGCCCACGGCCGCGGACCCGTGGCGGCTGTGGGGACCGTACGTCGCCGGCCGCCAGTGGGGCACCGTCCGGGAGGACTACTCAGCCAATCAGGACGCCTGGAGCTACCTGCCGTTCGAGCACGCCCACTTGCGCGCCTACCGCTGGGGGGAGGACGGCCTGGGCGGCTTCTGTGATCGCTTCGGCTTTCTCAACCTGACCGTCGCGCTGTGGAACGGCCGTGACCCGATCCTGAAGGAGCGGCTCTTCGGGCTGACCAACGGTCAGGGCAATCACGGCGAGGACGTCAAGGAGTACTTCTGGGCCGTCGACGGCACGCCGACTCACTCGCTGGCGGAATGGCTGTATCGCTACCCCCAGGCGGAATATCCCTACCAACGGCTGCGCGAAGAGAATGCCCGGCGCGGTCGGCAGGACCGGGAGTTCGAACTCGCCGACAGCGGAGTGCTCGATCAGAACCGTTTCTTCGACGTCCGGTGCTGTTACGCAAAGGTGGCTCCCGATGACATCTGCCTCGTCATATCCGCGACGAATTGCGGGCCGGACCCCGCGCCACTGCACATCCTGCCCCAGGTCACCTTCCGCAACACCTGGACCTGGGGGGGCGACGATCGCCGCCCGCTGATCACCGCTCTGGACCGCGTGCTCACGCCGGCGGCACTGCGGGCGATCGACTGCCGGCACGCCTTTCTCGGCCGCTACGTGGTGTCCGCCGAGGGTGTGCCAGAGCTGTTGATGTGCGAGAACGAGACCAACGCCATGGCGGTGTTCGGGACGGCCGCCAATGCCAGTGCCACCACCAAGGACGGCATCGGTCGGTGCGTTGTCAACGGTGACACGACCGCGGTCGGCACCGGCTCGACCGGCACCAAAGCTGCTTTCTGGTACCGCTTTCCGGCCGTCGCCCCCGGCGCCACCGTGGAGGTGCGGCTGCGGCTCAGTCCGGCCGAACCCGGGCCCGAGACCTTCGGTCCCGCCTTCGACGCGGTCGTCAAGGACCGCCGGGATGAGGCCGACGAGTTCTACGACGCCGTGTTGCCCGCCGGCACCGACGCCGTCGACCGCAAGGTGGCCCGGCGCGCGTTCGCCGGGTTGCTGTGGGGCAAACAGGTTTATCGCTACGACGTCTCGACATGGTTGGACGGTGATCCCGGTGAGCCGCCCCCACCCGGCGACCGGCGGCTGCGCGGCGCCCGCAACGTCGAGTGGCGGAATCTCAGCCTGGCCGACGTGATCAGCATGCCCGACGAATGGGAATACCCCTGGTTCGCTTCCTGGGATCTCGCCTTTCACTGCGTGGCGTTCGCCCACATCGATCCGGCTTTCGCCAAGGAACAGTTGCTGCTGCTCTGCCGCGAGTGGGCCATGCATCCGGACGGCCAGCTGCCCGCCTACGAATGGGCTTTCGGTGATGTCAACCCGCCGGTGCACGCCTGGGCGGCCTGGCAGGTGTACCAGGCGGACGGCGGCCGGGACCACGACTTCCTGATGCGCATCGCCACCAAGATGCTGTTGAACTTCGCCTGGTGGGTCAACCGCAAGGATCCGGACGGGTCGAATCTCTTCCAGGGCGGGTTTCTCGGTCTGGACAACATCGGAATGTTCAACCGATCCGCGCCGGTGCCGCCCGGTTTCTGTCTGGAGCAGAGCGACGCGACCAGCTGGATGGCGTCCTTCTGCCTCCACATGCTCAAGATCTGCCTCGAGATCGCGCCGCACGTCAAGGCTTTCGACGATCTGGCCACCAAGTTCCTCGAGCATTTCCTGGCCATCGCCCGGGCAATGAACACCTTCGGCTCACAGAACGCTTCGGTGTGGGATGAGCAGGACGGCTTCTTCTACGACATCCTGGTTCATCCGGACGGTCAGGTGCAGCCGCTGCGGGTGCGCTCCGTCGTCGGATTGCTGCCTCTCTTGGCGGTGGCCCGGTTGCCGGCGGAATCGGCGGAACTGCCGGACTTCACCTCTCGCCTGGTGTGGTTGCGCAAACGACATCCGGATCAGGTCGAGGGCTTGATCAGCCGGGCCGACACCGATGACGCCGCCGGAGCGCGGCCGCCGGAACTGCTGTCCGTGGTGGCCGGCGATCCGCTCCGCCGGGTGCTGGCTCGCCTGTTCGACGAGTCGGAGTTCTTGTCGCCGTTCGGCATCCGCTCGCTGTCGGCGGCCTACCGGGCCGGCTACTCCGCCGACGTCGGCGGTTCGACTGCCTATATCGACTACGAGCCGGGCGAATCCCAGACGGGCTTGTTCGGCGGTAATTCCAACTGGCGCGGCCCGGTGTGGTTTCCGCCGAACGTGCTGCTGGCCGACGCCTTGCGGGTGCAGGGGACCTTTTTGGGCGCCGGCTTCACGGTGCCGGTGCCCACCGGTTCGCAAACGCAGATGAATTTGATCCAGGCGGCCGACGAGATCGACCGTCGCCTCATCTCGCTGTTCCGGCCGGTGCCCGATGGCCGGCGACCCAGCGACGGCAGCCGGATCGAATCGTCGCCGGACCCGTTGTGGTCCGAGCACCCCACCTTCAGCGAATATTTCCACGGCGACACCGGCGAAGGACTGGGAGCGAGCCACCAGACCGGCTGGACCGCCCTGGTCGCGCATCTGATCTGCCGACGGGAAGGATCGTCGTCATGACCGACGGAGCAGAACCCGAACCCCGAGCCGAACCCATGGCCGTGCCCGAGGCCGCCCTGGCTGACGGGAGCCGCATCCCAGTGCTGGGTTTCGGAGTGTGGCGGATCGACGAGGCGGCGACCGAGTCCGCAGTCGCTACGGCATTCTCGACCGGCTACCGGCTGATCGACACGGCCGCGTTGTACGAGAACGAGCGGGCGGTCGGCCGGGCCGTGGCCGCCGCGGCGGACCACGGGCTGGCCCGGAATGACATCTTCGTGACCAGCAAGGTGTGGAACTCCGCCCAGGGCTACGACTCCACCCTGCGCGCCTTCGACGCGAGCATGGGCAAGCTGGGCCTGGACGTGCTCGATCTTTACCTGATCCATTGGCCGGCACCGGCGCAGAACAAATTCGTGGACACCTGGAAGGCGTTGATCCAGCTGCGGTCCGACGGTCGGGTGCGTTCGATCGGTGTCTCGAACTTCCTGCCCCTTCACCTGGACAGGCTCGCCGCGGAGACCGGCGTCGTTCCCGTTCTCAACCAGGTCGAGTTGCACCCCTATCTGCAGCAGAAGGAGCTGCGCGCCTACCACGCGGCCCACGGCATCGTCACCCAGGCGTGGCGGCCGATCGGCGGGGGGCGGGGGCTGCTCGACGACCCGGTGATCATCGACGTCGCCGCCCGGGCCGGCGCCAGTCCGGCGCAGACGGTGCTGGCCTGGCACCGGGCCATGAACGTCCTGACCATTCCGAAAAGCGTTCACGCCGAACGCATCAAGGAAAACTTCGTGTCTCTCAGCGTCGAATTGGCGGCCGAGGACCTGGCCCGGATCAATGCGCTGGACCGGCACGAACGCTACGGGCAGGATCCGGCGCAGCTGGATTGAGCCGACCGGCGTCGCACCATTCGGCGGGCCCGACCGGACTGCGCACCGCCAGTCGTTCAGCTGACCTTGACGGTCGTCGTCCACACCGCGGTGGCTCCGCCGTTGTCCTTGACGGTCAGCGTCACCCGGTAACTGCCTGCCTGACGGTAGGTGTGGCTGATCGTCCGGCCGGTCCCCGAGCCGTGATCGCCGAAGTTCCAGGCGTAACTGACGATCTGACCGTCGCTGTCCTTGGCGGCCGAGGCGTCGAAGGTGGCCTTCAACCGGGCCGTGGCGACCTTCGCCGAAGCGGTAGGCGGCGTGTTGGCGGTGGTCACCGACGTCGTGGTGGTGCTCATCCAGCCGGCGTTGTCGACGGCGGTCAGGCTGATCTTGTAACTGCCGTATTTGGCGTAGGTGTGGGTCGCCGTGGCGCCGTTCGCGGTGGTGCCGTCACCGAAGTTCCAGATCCAGCCGGTCACGGTGCCGTCGGCATCGGTGGATCCGGAGCCGTTGACCGACACGGTGTGGCCCGAGACGGCGGAGCTGAAGCGCGGCGTCGGGGGGATGTCCACGACCTGGACGGCGGTGGTCGTGGCCGCGGCCAAACCGCTGCTGTCGGTCACCGTCAGCGTGACTTGGTACGCGCCGGCGCGGGAGTAGGTGTGCTGGCCGATCACTCCCGTGCCGGTGGTCCCGTCGCCGAAGTCCCAGTTCCACCTGGCGGCGGCGTTGTTGTCCGCGTCGTGCGAAGCGGAACCGTCCGCCCGCAACGTCAAGCCGGTCCGCTGCGTGGAGAACGCCGCCGTAGGAGGCGTGCCCGATGTGATCAGGGCGACCTGGGTGGAGATCGCACCGGCCGGGTCGGTCACGGTGAGCGTCACCGGGTACACGCCCGGGGCGGCGTAGGTGTGCGTGGCGGTGGCCCCGGTGCCGGTGCTGCCGTCGCCGAAGTCCCAGGCGTAGGAGGCGATCGAGCCGTCCGGATCCGACGACCCGGTCGCGTTCAGGCCGGCCGTCAGGCCGGTGAGCGTGGAGGTGAACGCAGCCACGGGGCTGGCGTTGCCGCCCATGCTGATCCTGGTGGAGTAGCTGCGCGACAGGCCGCGGTCGTCGGTCACCGTCAGGGTGACCGGATAGGTCGCCGCCCTGGAAAAGGTGTGGGTGACCGCCGGACCGGTGGCGGTGGCCCCGTCGCCGAAGTTCCAGGCGAACTTGGCGATGACCCCGTTGGGATCCGCCGAGGCCGCCCCCGACAGCGACAGCGACAGTCCGGACTGGGTTGAGGTGTAGGCCGGCGCCGGCGGGTGGCTGGCCGGTGCGGTGGCCGAGCCGGGAATCGCGGCGGAGGTGGCGGCCGTGTCCACCCGGTTGCCCTGGGCGTCGAGGACCGCGACCGAGTAGCTGGCGGTCTGGCCCGGTGGGGCCGTCGCGTCGACCACGGAGAAGGTGGGCAGGTCGTACCAGAGCGACGTGGCGCTGGCCACCGCGACAGGGTGCGTCTGGTCCGTGCCGCGGAACAACAGGTAGGTCAGGCGTTCGCTGTCCTTGTCGAAGGTGCCGGTCCAGCTGACTGTGACCTGACCGTTGACCAGGCTTACCGTCGGGCGCAGGGCCGCGCTCTTGTCGGGCGCCACCTGCCCGCCGTCGACACCGAGCCGGGCGAACCGGACGAGGCCCTGCTGAGGGATGCCGTTCACGGTGGTGAATTCGCCGCCGTAGAGCACATAGCGACCGTCGGAAGTGCCGGTCACCGTCCAGGTGCCCTGGCCGGTGTTGGTGTAGGTGCCGGCGTTGATGTCGGGGTACCAGTGCAGCAGTGAGGTGGCGGGCTGCCCGCCGAAGTTCTGGTAATAGACCTTGTGCACGTGGTTCTGCTGCACGACGCCGGTCTGCGTCTTGGCATAGGCGTTGGCCCGGGTGACGCCGCCCGGGGAGTACCCGTTGCCGTCGGAGAACCCACCGATGTTGGAGCAGTCGTGGTGATGGCTACCGGTGTAGACGGCGTTGCCGTTGGAGAAGACGGAATACGTGTCGCCGTGGCAGTCGGCGATCCAGACGAGTGCGCCGTCCGACGGGCGCGCGGCGAACGCGCCTTCCAGGCCCGGCGTGGTGCCGGAGAAATCCCAACCGGTTCCGTACACGGTGTCGGAGTCGTGGGCGAGCTTGTAGATCCCGAGATTGTGGGCGCTGTCGGCGTTCTTGATGACCTTGAGCGCCTGCCAGCTCACCGTGGCGCCGGTCGACGGGTCCAGCGCCGCCATTCCCGGACTGGGCGTTCCGTTGACGGTCTGGAACACGCCACCGATGATCAGTTTGTCGCCGGCCGGGGTGGCGGTCATGGTCCGCACGGCGGCGTCGACGGCCGGCGCCCAGGCCAGCAGCGCCCCGGTGGTCGTGGCGACGGCGCCGATGTACTTGCGGGTGACGTTGCCCAGGCTGGTGAACGCGCCGCTCAGATAGACGGCCTTGGCGGTGGGAACGATGCTTTCCACCTCGCCGTTGGCGGCCGGCGCCCACGCCAGCAGGGAACCGCTGCCGATGTCGAAGGCGGCCAGGCCATTGCGGCTGGAATTGTTGACCTTGGTGAAATCGCCGCCGACATAGAGCGTTTTGCCGTCGGGAGAAACGGCCAGGGCCTTCACCTGACCGTCCAGCGTCGGATTGAAGTCGGTGTTCAGATCGCCCGTGGTCAAGTCGTAGGCGAGCAGGTCGGCCCGAGGCGTTTCGTGTCCACCCGGCGCGTACCCGGCCGGCCGGGCGGAGCTGAACTGGCCGCCGGCGAACACCGTGTTGCCGGCGATGACCTGGTCCCAGACCACCCCGTTGATCTGCACGGTCGGCAGGGCGTCGGCCGTCACGGTGGGAGTGGTCGAGGATGACGCCGGGGTCGGATCGGCCTCGGCGGCCGGCGCGATGGCCGCCGCTCCCAGCGTCAGCAGCGACGTGATCAGCAATCCCATCGCCGCTCGCCGCGGTCCGGTCGCGCGCGTGCTCGACCTGAGCCGTTCAGCCATCTGTCCCACCTTTAGTTACGCTATGTTCCCCGCTATGGCCTAAGGCTATACCGAATGAGTGAGCCGACGGGAACAAATCCGGGAAGAGCCACCCGTCTGCGGAGCGGCGCGCGCTTTGGTCGCCGGTGGGTGCCCCGAATGCCGGGCGACGGAAGGGTCTCGTACACCGGACCTGCGAGTGAGTAGATCGACTCGCGGGAGTGTGGCGAGTCCTCTGTGGCGATCTGTGGATCTATAGGTACGCAGAGAGCCCCACGCCCGCCGCGCGAAAGGCCTCCGCGGTCGGGCACCCGGGACCAGGCACCCGCGGCGGCGGCGTCAGTCCCGGTAGAGCGCGTCCAGCTCGGCCATGTGCGCCTTCTCGACGACCTTGCGGCGCACCTTCATCGATGGAGTGAGCTCCCCGGCCTCGACGGAGAGGTCCTCGGGCAACACGACGAACTTTTTGATGGTCTCCCACCGCTCCAGCCGGGCGTTGAGCTCGTCGACATAGCCGCCGATCAGCGTGGACACGTCGGCCGACCCAGCCAGGTCGGCGGGCGAATCGGCGCCGTGCCCGTTCTTCTCCGCCCACTCGGCGATGGTGTCGGGGTCCAGGGTGATCAGCGCGGAGGCGAATTTGCGGCCCTCGGCGTGGACCACGATGTGGGAGGCGTAGGGGCAGATGGCCTTGAAGATGGTCTCGATCTTCTGCGGCGCCACGTACTTGCCGCCGGACGTCTTGATCAGGTCCTTCTTGCGGTCGGTGACCTCCAGGAAGCCGTCGCGCAGCTCGCCGATATCCCCGGTGTGCAGCCAACCGTCGGTCAGCACCTCGTCGGTGGCCTCTTGATTGTGGTGGTAGCCGCGCATGACACCCCTGCCTCGGAGCAGGATCTCGCCGTCCTCGGCGATCCGGAATTCCGAGCCGGGCAGCGCCGGTCCCACCGTGCCGAGGCGGGTGTCCTGCGGCAGATTGACCGAGCAGGCTGCGCTGGTCTCGGTCAACCCGTATCCCTCCAGAATGGTGAGCCCGGCGGCGTCGAACCAGCGTGCGACGTCGGACGACAGCTTCGCCGACCCGGAGACGAAGAAGCGGATGCGGCCACCGATGACGTGGCGGATCTTTCCGAACACCAACCGGTCGGCCAGAACAAGCTGAGCTTTCACCAGGGCCGGCAACGGTTTTCGCTGCTGCCGGAGATCAGAGGCCTTCTCGCCGACGGTGAATGCCCAGTGCGAAAATCCTCGCCTTCACGCCCCCACCGCCCTGGGCGGTCAGGGTGACCCGGGACTTGACCTTCTCGAAGATCCGCGGTGCGCCGGCCATGAAAGTCGGCCGGACCGAGCCCAAGTTCTCGACGATCTTGTTGAGGTCGCCGTCGACCGCCGTGGCGAAGCCGATCTCCATCTGCATGGCGATCAGCATCTTGCCGAAGACGTGCGACAGCGGCAGCCACAGATATTGCACGTCATCGGGATGCAGCAGATCGAGGGCGGCGACGGCTTTGCCCTCGTAGGTCCAGTTGTCGTGGACCAGCCGAACCCCCTTGGGGCGGCCCGTGGTTCCGGAGGTGTAGATCAGGGTGGCGAGTGCCTCCGGCTCCGACGGCGGCGATCCGATCGGTGACAGCCGTACTCTGCTCCGCCAGCAGGGCGCGGCCCTTGGCCGACAGTTCGTCCAGCGTCAGCATGGCTTTACCGGATGGGGATTCGGCACCGCTTGGATCGAAAACGACCACGGCACAGAGATCCGGCAGATCCGCATGCGCGATCTTCTCGACCTGGGCGGCGTTCTCGGCGAAGATGACCCGAGACTGGGAGTCGCCAGGATGAAGCCGAACTCGTCGGCCGCCGTAGTCGGATAGACAGTGGTGGTGGCCGCGCCCGCGCACAGGATGCCGAAATCGGCTAGCACCCAATCCATTCGCGTTTCCGAGGCGATGGCGACCCGCTGGCCGGACTCGACTCCCAAGAGCGATGAGGCCGGCGGCGATCTGGAAGGCGCGATCGCTGGTCTGCGCCCAGGTCAGTGACTGCCAGGCACCGCCCACCGGGTACCGGAATGCCTCCCGCTCCGGCGTGGCGGCGACCCGGTCGAGGAACAGCTGGGCCGAACGACGCCGGCCGATCGGCCAGATCCGCATCGGTTCCGGTCGCCAGTCGCTCGTCCTCTCTGACGGGGCCTGAAGAAAGGTGCCGGATGGATGTCCGGCGGCGGGACCGAACCCGGTTCACCCATTGCCCTCGGGCTGAACTCAGCGCTACTGGCGAAGACCGCGCCGAACCGGTCAACGCAGCCGGGTGACCTTGACGGTGACCTCGTTGCCAGAGGCCTCCGGGCCGGCGTAGACGCCCTTGACCGGCGGCACGTCGCGGTAGTCGCGTCCGCGCCCGACGACGACGTGTTCGTGCCCGGGGGCGGAGCCGTTGGTCGGGTCGAACGGTACCCAGGCGCCGTCGCACCACTCCACCCAGGCATGGGACTGGCCGGTGACGGTCTGGCCGATCTCGGCCTGCGGTCCGGGATGCAGGTAACCCGGAGACGTACCGGGTCGGGAATGCCCATCGCCCGCAGCAGACCGATGGCCAGGTGCGAGAAATCTTGGCAGACGCCGCGTTTCTCGGTCCAGGCCTCGTCCGCCGAGGTGTGCACGCCGGTCGCGCCCTGCTCGTATTTCAGCGACTTCTTGAGCATGGTGCAGCCACCGCCGGCCGGCGTCGGCGGGGCGTGGCGGCCTGCTCCCGGAACTGCTCGGACAGCCCGGTCAGCTCGTCGTTCAGCTCGGTGAGCTGGGTGGGGTGCAGGAACTCCTCGAACCGGTCGTCCGATGCCGGACTCGGCCAGCTGCTCCCAGCTCATGGTCGCGACTCGGCGGGCCGTCGCCGTAGCCCCGGGCCGAACGCGGCCGGGAACGTCTCCACGGTCGAGCGTGGCGGTGACGGTGAGCTGGCGGTGCGGACGGTGGACATCGAACGAGGCGACCCGGGTGCCGAAGTAGTCGAGGTAGCTGGTCACGCCCTCGAACGGGTCGATCTCCATCCGGCAGGACAGCACCGCCTGGCCGGGCTCGTCCGATGGCTGCATCCGCACCTCGTTGTACGAGGTGGTCACCGTGTCCGGATAGGTGAGCTCGGTGCGGTGCACGATGAGCAGCCGCCAGATGTCGTCGTTGGACCAATCGCCGTACATGCCCTGGTCGTTCGTCACCTGCCCGTTGGCGCCGGAAATCGGACGGGCAGCATGCCCCGTCTGGATCCGAATGTTGGCCCAGGTGATCTCGTCGCCCGCGCCGGAAGAAGGAATTGCTGATGGCCACGTGCGCGCTGGCCACCGTGCGCTGCAGGTTGGACAGCAGCTGCGGCAGGTCGGCGACAGGTCGGTACCGGTGCGGTAGTCGAGACCGGTCCGGGTGCGGCCGACGATGCGGCGCGCCGAGGACGGGTCGCGCCGGGGGTCACGCTGCTGCATCCGAGCCGGCGGCCTCCAACTCGGCCAGCGAATGCCTCCGCGGCGGTCAGGCAGCGCAGCACCGACCGCGGGAAACTTCCGGTCCAGCAGGGCGAACTCGATGGCCGTCCGCTGGCCCGATCGAGCCGCCGTGCTGGCGCGACGTACGGCTCCCAGCCGCCGCAGGCCGACTGACCAGCGCACGCCACGGCGGCACCGAGCCGGTCTGCGAGTCGGCCGCCGCGAGCAGCCGGATGGTCATGTCGGCCCGCTCCAGCGCCCGCCCGACGACCAGGAAGTGCCAGCCCTCGTCGTGGCTCATCACCTGGTCGATCAGGCCGGCGGCGATGGCGCACCGTTCGCGACGACCCAGCGCAGGAAGGTGTGCGGGCCGCCGCCGGTCGGCGGCTCGGCTGCGCAGCCCGTGCCAGGTGACGTTCAGGCATTCCCAGACGTCCAGCGGCAGCGCGTCGCGCACGCCGCGGGCGTTGTCCCGGGCGGCGATCAGCGCACCGGAGACCGAGGACGCGCGCTCGGTGTCGAACACCAGCGTGCGGACCAGCTTGCCGGAGTCGCGCGCCATCGACCTCTTCGTCGCCGGACAGCCCCATGGAGTCGCACCAGCGACCGGATCACCTGGTGGTCGGTGGCCCAGGAACCGGTCGGCAGCAGGTGCAGGTAGGTGTCCAGGATCCGGGCGGTGCAGTCGGCCCGCTCGACGTGCCGGCCGAGCCAGTAGAGCGACTCGGCGATGCGGCTCAGCACGTCCCGGCCGCTGTTGTGCTGGCCCTGCTGCTGCTGGCCGTGCTGCGTCGCCGGGACCGACGGTCGGTCGGGAAAGGCGCCGGCAGCGGTCGCGTCGAACCTGCCAGAACTCGCCCTGGTCTGCGCTGGGCTGGAAATTTCCTGAGAACGCGGGGTTGGCGGCCGGTCCGGGGCGTCGAAGCGCCGGTGCCCGTCGTGACTGCGCCTGGTCCCGATGGGCTGACCGGCTCGTCCGCGCCGGCCAGCACCCAGGTGTCCTTGGAGCCGCCGCCCTGGGACGGAATTCACCACCAGTTCGCCCTCGGGTAGCGCCACCCGGGTCAGGCCGCCGGGCAGCACCCACACCGAGTTGCCGTCGTTGACGGCGAACGGCCGCAGGTCGACGTGCCGCGGCCGCATCTTGTCCCCGATCAGCGTCGGCACCGTGGACAGGGCGATCTCGCGCTGGGCGATCCAGCCGCGCGGGTTCGTCCAGGATCGCTTCCGCCGGGCCTTGGCCAGCGTGGACGGATCGGCCTGGGACCCGATGACGATGCCCTTGCCGCCGGAGCCGTCGACCGGCTTGATGACCAGCTCCGCCAGATGGTCCAGGGCGTAATCGCAGGTGGTCGGGCTCCTCCATCCGGTAGGTGTCGACGTTGAGCAGGATCGGCTCTTCGCTCAGGTAGTACCGGATGATGTCGGGCACGTAGGTGTAGACCAGCTTGTCGTCGGCGATGCCGTTGCCGACCGCATTCGCGATGGTCAGATTGCCGGCCCGGGCCGCGTTGATCAGCCCGGGGGAGCCGAGCAGCGAGTCGAGCCGGAACTGCATCGGATCGAGGAATTCGTCGTCGATCCGGCGGTAGATGACGTGCACCGGCATTTCGCCGGCCGTGGTGCCGGACGAAGACCCGGTTGTTGCGGCAGATCAGGTCTCGGCCCTCGACCAGTTCGACTCCCATCTCCCGGGCCAGCAGGGTGTGCTCGAAGTAGGCCGAGTTGTAGACGCCGGGCGTGAGCACCACCACCGTCGGGTCGCTGACCCCGGGTGGGGCGACGGCGCGAAGCGCGGCCAGCAGCCGGCCCGGATATTCGGCCACCGGCCGCACCTCGTGGTCGGCCCCCGGCCTCGGCCAGCACCTGGGTCACGGCCTGCCGGTTCTCCAGCACATAGGAGACTCCGGACGGCACCCGCACGTTGTCCTCCAGCACGCGGAAGGTGCCGTGCTCGTCGCGGATCAGATCGACCCCGGAGATGACGATGCGCGCGCCGTCCTGGCTGGTCATACCGGCGACCTGACGGTGGAAATGGGGTGAGGTGGTGACCAGCCGGCGCGGGATGACGCCGTCGGTGAAGATCCGGCCCGGCCCGTACACGTCGGCCAGGAACACCTCCAAGCGCCCGGACCCGTTGCGGCACGCCGAGTTGCACGGCCACCCATTCGGCGCCGGTGACGATGCGGGGAATCAGATCGAGCGGAAAGGGCCGCTCCACGCCGCCCAGCGCGAAAGTGATGCCCTGATCCAGAAACGTCCGGCCCATGATGTCGGCCCGCGCCTTCAGATCCCCGGCCGACAGCGAGGACAACGCCGTGTGCACGCTCTGGTAGGCCGGCCGGATGGTGCCGGGAGCGGCGAACATCTCGTCGAAAGCCCGTCCCAACGGGTAGTTGAGGAACAGGTCGGCCACTCCAGCGACGCTAGGTCCGGAGTGTTTCTCGATCATGACGTCACATTGTGGACCTGTAACGCGGGGTGACCCGGGTGGGCCTGTCGAGGCCCTGCCGACCGGTCTGCCGCCGGAGGTCGTGATGACGGCGGATCGCCGGCCGGGTGGGTTCGCGGCTGGTCAGCCGTCATGCTTCGGAACCGGCCGAACCAAGGCGGGGCGATGCTGGTGAGGTGCGGAACGAATCGGTCTCACCGGATCTCACGGCGATCGGTGCCTTGCTGGCCGACCGGACACGGACACAGACGCTGACGGCACTGTTGGACGGCCGGGCCTGGACATTGTCCGAGCTGGCCGGGCACTGCGGGGTGGTGCGCTCGACGATGAGCGAGCACGCCGACCGATTGGTGGCCGGGGGACTGGTGACCGAGGCGCGCCAGGGCCGGCACCGTTATCTGCGGCTGGCCGGCGAGCCCATCGCGGATCTCGTCGAGCGGATCGGCAACCTGGCCGGGCCGACTCACCCGAAGACGGCACCCGGGCTCACCGTCGTCGTGCGCGACGAACGGCTGCGCGCGGGCCGCACCTGCTACCGCCACCTGGCCGGGCAGTTGGGCGTCCGACTGGCCGGCGAGCTCGGCCGGCTCGGTGTCATCTCACCGGGCTGGCAACTCACCGAGCCCGGACGGGACTGGTTCGCCGGCTGGGGGTTGCGCTGGACGAACCCGAGCCGCCGCCCACTGGTCCGGCCGTGCCTGGACTGGACGGAGCGCCGCGATCACCTCGCCGGGCTGGTGGCCGACGAGTTCTGCGCTCACCTCTTGCGGTGCGGCTGGCTCGTCCGGCTGCCGTCGGGCCGGGCAGTGCGACTGTCCGAGTCGGGTCGGGCGGCCTGGCGCGCCCACGGGCTGGCTGCAGCCGAGTCGCCGTGAGGGATCCCCGACGCCGACTCGCGCCCTGACCGCAGAGCGACAGCCTCCCGGAGCCGGAGCCGGAGCCGGAGCCGGAGCCGGAGCCGGAGCCGGAACCGAGCCGCGGGCCGGCCATGCCCTGAACAGGTGGATTTGACCCTCACAGCGGTCATTTACCTCCACTGGTGGTGACGAAACCGGTATCGTCCTTGCGAACCCAGCCCACAGCGGCCTCGCCGCCTGCGCTCAACGGGTGATAGACCACACCGGATGCTGACGGAGTTTCACGAATTGGCAGTCACCATGTCACGCGCGCCCGAGGTGGCCGATCGACCCGCCGGTCAGCCCGAAGTCGCCATCGGCCGGCGACCTCATGTCTGAGGTGAAGGACTCCCCCGGTCAGGTCGACCCGATTCCCACCGAGCTGCGCGAGGGACGCCACCGCACGGACGTGCTGGCGACCCCGACGGGCCGGCGATCGAAGAAATTCCGCCCCGACGTGCAGGCGCTGCGGGCCATCGCGGTGTCCTCCGTGGTGCTGTACCACTTCTGGCCGAACTGGGTGCGCGGCGGTTTCGTGGGCGTCGACGTCTTCTTCGTCATCTCCGGGTTCCTGATCACCACCCATCTGCTCGCCGAACTGGATCGCACCGGCCGCATCCGCCTCCGTGACTTCTGGGCCCGCCGCATCCGCCGTCTGTTGCCCGCCGCCTTCACCGTCCTGGCCGCCACCTTGCTGGCCATGCGGTTCCTCATGTCGGGAGTGGTCTGGCAGCACAGCCTGTCGGAGATCGGGGCCAGCGCCGGCTATTTCGAGAACTGGCTGCTGGCGAAGAACTCTGTCGACTACCTGGCGTCCGCCGACGCCCCTTCGCTGGCCCAGCACTACTGGTCGCTGTCGGTGGAGGAACAGTTCTACCTGGTGTGGCCGCTGCTGCTGTTGGTGGTGGCCCTGATCGCGCGCCGGTGGTGGCCGAGCCACCAGCGGCGGGTGCTGCGGACGGCGTTGGCGCTGGTGGCCGTGCTGTCGTTCGCTTCGTCGGTCATCGCAACGGCCAAATGGCCCTCGATTGCCTTTTTCGCGACACCCGTGCGCGCCTGGGAATTCGCGGTGGGCGGATTGATCGCGACGTCGCCGGGGATCGCTTCGCTGACCCGGCACCCCCGGGTCGGCCTGGTGCTGACCTGGATCGGGCTGGCCATCCTGGCCGCCGCGGTGTTCGGGATCAACGGTGCCACCGTGTCGTTCCCGGGCTGGATCGCCGCCATCCCGGTGGCCGGTTGCGCCCTGGTGCTGCTGGGTGGCATGCGGCCCGTCGGCGGGATCACCGCCGCGATCGCGGAATGGTCGCCCGTCCAGTGGCTCGGCGACTACTCGTACTCGATCTATCTCTGGCATTGGCCGATCATCATCGGGTTGCCGTACATGATCGGGCGCGAGCCCTCGTTCCTGATCAAGCTGGTCGGCTTGGCGGCGGCGCTCGTCCTGGCCTTCCTGACCAAAAGGTTCGTCGAAGATCCGGTCCGGACCGGGCACTGGTGGCGCGCCCGGATGTGGCCCTCGTACGCCTTCGCCGCGGTCGGGATGGCCGCCATTCTGGTCATCACGACGTCCTGGAACGGTCAGCTGACCACCCGGCACAAGGCCGAGCAGGCCGCGGGGCTGGCCGAAGTGCAGGCGGGGACCACGTGTTTCGGGGCCGACGCGATGATGCAGGGCGGTTGCGTGAACCGGTTCGACCGGCCCGCCGATTTCGACGCTTCATTCGCCGGAGCGGACCTGCAGACCCAACTCGACCTCTGCCAGTCGAGCATCAATTCCACACAACTGATCCTGTGCGACTACGGCGACGTCACCGATCCCACGTCGGTGGTTTACGTGGTCGGCAATTCCCACGCCCTCCGGCTGATCCCGGCGCTGGATCTGTACGGCAAACAGCATCGCTGGAAGATCGTCCTGGCCGCCAAGACGAACTGTCAGGGCTTGGTGTCGACGTGGACCGGACCGAACGGGCCGTCGCCGTCGTGCCTGGGCTGGACCACGAAGCTGCAGCGAACCGTGTTGGCCACACCGAGCGTGTCGGCGGTGCTCTTCGCGAGCCACAACGACGCCCAGGTGTTCCTGGCCGGGGACAACGCGACTACCGCGGAGATAGACCAGGCCAAATCGAGCATGGTCGGGGTGTGGTCGACGCTCAAGGCGCGGGGCATCCACAGCCTGGTCACCGAGGACATCCCGGGAACCCGGCCGGACGACGCGCCGACCTGCGTGGCTCTGGCCCCTTCTCCCGTCGACCCGTGCGCCAAGCCACGCTCGGAAATGGTGCAGACGAACCTGATGACAGAGGCCGCGCAGCAAAATCCGGGGTTGGTCAGCTATCTGCCGCTCAGCCAGTATTTCTGCGATGCCACCACCTGCCACGCCATGATCGGCGGCGTGGTGGTCTACAGCGATTCGCACCACATCTCGATCACCTATTCGCGATCGATGGCCCCGTTCTTCGGGCGGCAGGTCAGCGCGGCCTTGGCCGGCTGAGCGGAGCTCAGCGGGTCGCTCCGGTGATCAGCCAGGCGTTACCGCGCACCCGCGCCATCATGCCCACGAAGCGGATGGCGATGAAGCACGCCAGACCAGCCCACACGCCGCCGATGCCCCAGTGCCAGGCGAGCGACAGGACGGCCACCGGAACGTATCCGGCCAGCGCGGCGATGAGCGTGATGGTGCGCAGGAAGGCGAAGTCGCCGGACCCGAACAGCACGCCGTCCAGCGCGAACAGCACGCCGCCGACCGGCAGCATGCCCAGCAGCCACGGCCACAGCAGGTGTATCTGATCCCGCACCGCACTGTCGGAGGTGAAGGCGGCCGGAACAGCGAACCAACCGGCGGCCAGCAGGACGGCGAAGACGATGCCGGTGTACAGGCCGTAGCGCATCACCCGGGCGGCCGTCTCGCGCGCAGCCGAGGGATCCTCACCGCCGAGCGCTGCGCCGATCAGCGACTGCGCGGCAATGGCGAACGAGTCCAGCAACAGCGCCAGGAACTCCCACAGCTGAAGTCCGACCTGGTGCGCGGCGAGCTGGGCCGGCCCCATCCGGCCGGCCACTCCAGCCGCCGTCAGGTAGGCGGCCTGGAAAGCGGCGGCCCGGATGACCACGTCCCGGCTGACGACCAGTTGGCGGCGCATCACCGCCGGCTGCGGGCGCAGTGGAATCCGTTCCCGACGGATGGCCACCAGGAACAGCACCGCCGCCAGCCACTGGGCCGACACATTCGCCACCGCGGAGCCGGCCAACCCCAGCCCGGCGGGAAAAACCAGCAGGGGGGAGGCGGCGGCGGACAGCGCATTGGCCAGCAGCACGATCTTGACCGGCGACCGGGTGTTCTGCACTCCTCGCATCCAGCCGTTGCCCGCCAGCACCAGGAGCACGCCGGGCAGCCCCAGCACCGCGATCCGCAACCACGTCTCGGCCTCCCGCGCCACCTGCGGTGATCCGGCCAGCAGGCTGGTCAGCGGGCCGGCCAGGGCTTCGCCGACCGCCGCCGTGGCCACGCCGAGCCCCAGCGCCAGCCAAGATGCCTGCACCCCTTCGTTGACCGCTTCCCCGCGTCGGCCGGCGCCGAAGAACCGGGCCGCCCGTCCGGTGGTGCCGTACTCGAGTGAGCTGCCGATCAGGGCGAGCAGCGTCATCAGCGTGCCGCCGGCGCCCAGCGCGGCCAGCGCCGTGACGGCCGGCAGGTGGCCGACGACCGCCGTGTCGACCAGCACGAACAGCGGCTCGGCCGCCAGCACGACGAAGGCGGAGGCCGCCAGCACGACGATCCGCCGCGCCGACACCGCCTGAGTCATCCCCGTTCCTTCCTGACGGCCGACCGCCGACCGCCGCGGCCGTGAGCCTACGAAACGGGGCACGACTACCGTCGATCCCATGTTGGTCGCCTTCTCCGTGTCCCCGTCCGGCACCGGCGAACTCGCCGCCGGCGACGAGGACGGTTCCGTGTCGCGAGCCGTCGCCGCCGCACTCCGGGTGGTCCGCGAGTCGGGGGTGGCGAACCGGACCGACGCGATGTTCACCGTCCTGGAGGGGGAGTGGGACGAGTGCCTGACCGTGGTCCGGGACGCCTGCACCGCGGTGGCCCGCTACGGATCACGGGTATCGCTGGTGCTCAAAGCCGACATCAGGCCGGGCTACACCGGCGAGCTCGACGGGAAGCTGCGCCGGGTCGAGGATCTGCTGGCCCCCTGAGGGCCGGCGGCTCGGCCGCACCCGTGGGTTGGCCAGGGAACGGCGCGGGTACCCGACCCGGGACACCGAAACCAGGTGTCAGCCGGAAAGAGGAGCCTTTTCATGAGCATCTCCCCCCAGACCAGGGTCGCTTTCATCGCGACCGACGGCACGGAACAGGCCGAACTGACGCAGCCGTGGCAGGCCGTCAAGGATGCCGGCGCCACCCCGGTGCTGTTGTCCAGCGAAACCGGCGAGATCCAGCTGTTCGAGCACATCGACAAGGGCGAGACGCGCACGGTCGAGCAGGCCGTCAAGGACGCCGACCCGGCCTCTTTCGACGCCCTGGTGTTACCCGGCGGCGTCGCCGGCGCCGACTTTCTGCGGGCTGACGACGATGTCGTCTCGTTCGTGCGGACGTTCGCGGCCTCGGGCCGGCCCCTGGCCGTCATCTGCCATGCGCCGTGGATTCTGGTGGAAGCGGGCCTGGCGCGGGGCAAGACGTTGACTTCCTTCCCCAGTCTGAAGACCGATCTGGTCAATGCCGGCGCCGAGTGGGTGGACCGGGAGGTCGTCGTGGACGGCAACCTCATCAGCAGCCGGAAACCGGACGACTTGGAGGCCTTTTCCAAAGCGCTGCTGCAGCAGCTGTCCGGCTGAGGCGACGGCGGGTCGGGCGACATTCCATGGCTGCGGCGCCGGTATCCCGGGAAGCCGTGACGGACATCCGCATCGGCACGTCCGGTTGGAACTATCCGCACTGGCGGAACGAGTTCTACCCGTCCGGACTGCCGGCGCGGCGTCAGCTGGAGTACCTGTCCGGGCGGCTGGACAGCGTGGAGATCAACGGATCCTTCTATTCACTGCAGCGGCCGTCCAGCTACCGCCAGTGGCGGGATGTCACCCCCGCCGGCTTCCTGTTTGCGGTGAAGGGCGGCCGTTTTCTCACGCACAACAAGAAGCTGCTGGATGTCCGCGGTCCGCTGGCCAATTTCCTGGCCTCCGGGCCGCTGGCATTGGGGGACAAGCTAGGTCCGTTCCTGTGGCAGTTACCGCCCGTGCTGCGTTTCAGTCCGGCCCGGATGTCCGATTTCTTTGCCTTGTTGCCGCGGACGGTGGCGGACGCCGAAAGCATCGCCCGGGAATGCGACGACCGGCTGACCAACCGCTTCGGGCAGGACCCGGTGACGGCCAGTGCAACACTGGCGCCGGGCCATCGGCTCCGGCATGCGGTCGAGGTCCGGCACCCCTCCTTTGTCGACGACGCCTTCTACGAATTGTGCGAGGCCGCCGGTGTGGCCGTGGTGTTGGCCGATACGGCCGGGAAATTCCCCTGGATCGAGCGGCCCACCGCCGATTTCGGCTATTTTCGGCTGCACGGGTCGCAGCAGTTGTATGCCAGTGGGTACACCGATGCCGAGCTCGATCAGTGGGCGCAGCGGATCGACGACTGGCGGCGGAAGCCGGGAGTGCGAGCCATCTATGTCTACTTCGACAACGATTTCGAGTCCCACGCCGGATTCGACGCCCTCCGGCTGAGGCGGCGGCTCGGGCTTCCCGGGTCGGACTGACGTCCGTACTCTCGCGCCATGCGGTCGGAGTTGGCCGGTTCCGGATGGGTCGAGGTGGCCAGAGGCGTTTTCGTCCACACCAGTCGACGGGAGCTCACCACGTCGACGCTGGTCGTGGCGGACTCCGGCGCCCCGCGGCAGGCGCTGCTGGTCGACCCGGCGTGGGAGCCGGACGAACTGGCGGCCCTGGCGGACTCGATCGCCGCCGCCGGGATCACCATCGCCGCCGGCTTCGCCACTCATGCCCACCACGACCACCTGCTCTGGCACCCCGGCTTCGGGTCCGGACCGCGGTGGGCGAGCCCGGATACCGCGTTGCTCAGCCAGCGGCACCGGGCGGCCCTGGCAGCCGAACTGGGGTCCGATTTCCCCGGCCACCTGGTCGCCTTGATGGGCCGGGTGCGGCCGGTGACCAAGCTGCCGTGGGCCGGGCGCGAGATTCGGTTGATCCGCCACCACGCTCACGAGATCGGTCACTGCGCGCTTTATGTGGTCGACGCGCACACGCTCGTCGCCGGGGACATGCTCAGCGACGTGGAACTGCCGATTGCCGCTCGGAAACCGGTGGGGCACGACCCAGCGGAGCCTCTCGAGGCCTATCTCGAAGGTCTGGAGGCCTTGTCGGCCGTAGCGGCGCGGGCCCGCATGCTCGTGCCCGGCCACGGTCATCCGGGACATCATCCCGCTCACCGGGTGGCCGCCGACAAGCGTTACTGGCGAGGGCTTCTCGCCGGCGGAGACACCGTCGATCCCCGCCTGCGACAACCCGGCATGCCCCAAGTGGACGCCGAGAACCGCGAGCTGGCCGCGCATTACCTCGCCCGGGCTCGCCGGCGCCACCAGCTCGGGGTGGAATGATCGAATGTCCCCCGCTTCCGGGTGGTTTCTCGGCCGTCGCCGGGCCGGCGAATTCGGACCGGGCGTGTGCAGTTGTTGCCGGATACGCCGGCAGCAGTTCGGTCACCCGAGAAGGAGAATCGATGAATCGCTTCGACCTCACCGGATCGACCGCCTTGGTGACCGGATCGAGCCGCGGCATCGGGTTGTCGCTGGCCCAGGCTTTGTTGGAAGCCGGTGCTCGCGTGGTCGTCCACGGCCGGGACCGTGAACGCGCCCAGCAAACCGCGTCGGCCCTGGCTGACATGACGGGCGGCTCAACCTGTGTGGCGACGTTCGACGTGACTCGACCGGGCGCTGTCGATGCCGGTGTCTCGGAAATCGAAGAGCGCTGGGGCGTTCCGGACATCGTCGTGAACAACGCCGGTATTCAGCGGCGCGCTCCACTGCTGGATTTCTCGGTGGCGGACTGGGACGACCTGGTGGCGACGAATCTCACGAGTGCTTTCCTGGTCGGGCGACGAGTGGCCCGGGGCATGGCCGAGAGAGGCAGCGGCAAGATCATCAACATCGCGTCCGTGCAGAGCCAGCTGGCCCGGCCAGGTATCACGCCCTACAGCGCGACCAAAGGCGGCATCGTCATGCTGACCCGGGGCATGTGCGCCGATCTGGGTCCCTACGGAATACAGGCGAACGCACTGGCGCCGGGATATATCGCCACCGATCTCACCGCGGCGTTGGTGGCCCAAAAGGAGTTCAGCGCCTGGGTTTCCACGCGGACTCCGGCGGGCCGCTGGGGCCAGGTCGAGGACTTGATGGGGGCGTTGATCTTTCTGGCCTCGCCGGCTTCCAATTTCGTCAACGGCCAAGTGCTGTACGTAGACGGCGGGATGACGGCGGTGGTCTGAACCGGTTCCGAGTTCCTCCGGCTTCCGGTCGTTCTGCCGGGCGCTCGCTTCCGCCGCCATCCCGCCGGGCGGCCGCTGAGAAAATCGGTCAGCGAAAAGCCCGGACCCTTTCAGGATCCGGGCTATTCACGCCGATCAGCGACGGGCGCGCTAGGACAGGATGACCAGGCCAGAGGTCTGGCTCCGCGCGGCGGCGAAGCGGCGCTGAGCGTCGGCCCAGTTGACGACGTTCCACCAGGCTTTGACGTAGTCGGCCTTGACGTTCTTGTAGTCGAGATAGAAGGCGTGCTCCCACATGTCGATCAGCACAATCGGCACCTGAGCGGCGGGGATGTTGCCCTGCTGGTCGTACAGCTGGAACATGTTCAACCGCTGGCCCAGCGTGTCCCAGGCCAGGATCGACCAGCCGGAACCCTGGATCGAGGTGGCGTTGGCGGTGAACTGCTTCTGGAAGCCGTCGAACGAGCCGAAGTACTCGTCGATGGCTGCCGCCAGCTCGCCGTCCGGCTTGTCACCGCCGTCGGGCGACAGGCTCGGCCACCAGATCGAGTGGTTGATGTGTCCGCCGAGATTGAAGGCCAGATGTCTTCTCCAGGCCGGGCATGAGAGCCGAAGGACTCCTTTCCGCGCGCCTCGGCCAGCTGCTCGAGCACCTGGTTCAGCGCAGTTCACGTACGTCTGGTGGTGCTTGGCGTAGTGCAGCTCGGTGATCTGGGCGCTGATGTGCGGCTCGCAGGGCCGCGTAGTCGTACGGCAGATCCGGGAGGGTGTACTCCGCCATGTCGGACTCCCTTCATGGGTCCAAGAACGATCGTCTCTGGGTCGTTTCCGAACCTATACCCGGGTTCGGTGACCTCGTCCGGGCAGTACCCGTCACCGGGGAACCGGAACCGATCACGGCCGCCAGGACCGGCGGTCAGCCCCAGGAGGGCAGCCAGGTCTCCATGTTCAGATGCTGCTGGGTGATGGGCAGCCCGTTGAGTATGGGGATCATCCAGATGAAGTTGGCGACCACCAGACCGACGTAGATGGACGACCACGGCGACGGACAGATATCGCCGTTCCACGCCCACCCTGGCCTTGCCCAGGATGTCGCCGAGCACCAGGGAGATGCCGATGACCAGGAACGGGGCCAGCCCGGCGACGTAGAAGAAGTACATCTGCCGGTTCAGGTTGGCGAACCACGGGAAGTAGCCGAACGCATAGCCGACCAGCACCGCGGCGTACCGCCAGTCCAGCCGCGCGATCGCCCGCCAGAGCGCCCACGCCGCCACGAACAGCGAGAGCCACCAGAGCGCGGGAATGCCGATGATCCAGATCCGCCCGACGCAGTCGTGGGTGCCGTCGCCGCAGGACTGGCCGGACGAGACGTAGGTGAGCAGCGGCCGGGTGCCCATCGGCCAGCTCCACGGTTTCGACTCCCACGGATGGCGCTGGGCGGGGTTGTCCGGGGTGAGCAGCGTGGAGTGGAAATCCAGCATGTACCAGGTGTATTGCCAGAGCGAGTTGTGCCACAGGCTGGCCAGGGTGTGCCACATGCCGCCGGTGCCGGCGGCCGACTTCCAGCCTCCGCACGGGTCGCCGGGGTCCGCGCAGTACAGGTGGCGGGGGTAGCCGGTCTCCGAGCTCAACCACGCCCACCACGAGGCGACGTACACCAGGACCGGGAGTGACTCCCAGCGCCCAGACGCTGGGCAGCAGGTCACGGCGGACGACCGCCCAGACCGGTCGGCGGATCCCCACCTCGCGCCGCGCCGTGATGTCCCAGACGACCGTGAGCAGGCCGAAGCCGACGACCCAGTAGATGCCGTTGTATTTGATGGCGATGGCCAGGCCCAGATTGAGCCCGCACCCGAATCGCCACCAGCGGGCCCCGTGGGCGATACCGGCCCACGGCCCGGCCCGCCACCAGCGGTTCCACGCCGAGGCCGGCTCCGCGGGCGGAGCCAGCAGGAAGCCTTCGAAGTTGGCGCTGCTGCAACCGGAGTCGGACCTGGTCGCGATCGGCGACGAGGCAGGCGAACGCGGCCAGGACGAACAGCTCCTGGAACACGTCCAGCAGCGCCATGTGGGCCAGCACGTGACTGACGGAGTCGCAGATCATCAGCACGCCGCCGATGGCGCCGAGCAGGGTGGAGCGGGTCAGCCGGCGGACGACGCGGATGGTCAGGAAGATCGATCAGGATGCCGGCGATCGCCGAGGAGAAGCGCCAGCCGTCCGGGTTGTAGCCGAGCAGCAGTCTCGCCGATGGCGATCAGCTGCTTGCCCAGCGGCGGGTGCACCACCACGGCGAATCCCTGGTTGTCCTCGACCCCGAGATTGCGGATGACCTCGGCGGCCTGGACGGCGTAGTACTTCTCGTCGAAAAGGGGGGTGGGCACGCCGACGCCGGTGCCGCCGTCGACCGCGCCGCCGATGTCCCAGAAGCCGGATGAACGCGCCGATCGCGGTGAGCAGCAGGGTGACGAACCAGCCGCGGGCCGGTCCGTCGGCAGGTCGACCGAGCGGAACCGCGACCGCCCGGGCGACCGGCCCGGGGACTTGGCCGGCCGGACCACCGGTGGCACTTCCCCGATGGCCACCACGCCGTCCGCCGGGTCGGGCCGGAACAGCCGGTCGTCGGTTTCGTCCAGGCCGGGAACGCTGCTGTGGTCCTGGGCCAGGTCGTCCTGGTCCGGGTGGGCCGGACCGGGTCGGTCCAACAGCGACGAGGCGGTCATGAAGGTGAATCGTAGGGTGAGCCGGTGACGGATCCCGGTGTGCTGGTGCTGGCCGGGACCCCACTGGGCCGAATCACCGACGCCTCGCCCGGATTGGCCCAGGCCCTGTCCTCCGCCGACGTCATCGCGGCCGAGGACACCCGCCGATTGCTACGGCTCGCCGCCGACCTCGGGGTGCCGTTGTCGGTGCCGGTGCTGTCCTACTACGAGGCGGTCGAGTCAGGCCCGGATCCCGGCTCTGCTGGACCGCATCCGGGCCGGCCAACGGGTGGTCCTGGTGACGGACGCCGGTATGCCGTCGGTCTCCGACCCTGGCTACCGATTGGTCGCCGCGGCCGCCGCGGCCGGCCTGGCCGTCACCTCCGTACCCGGTCCGTCGGCGGTGATCACCGCGCTGGCCCTGTCCGGCCTGCCGTCGGATCGCTTCACCTTCGAGGGCTTCCCACCCCGGCGGAAGTCGCGAGCGCGCCGCCGCGTTCACAGCGCTGCGCACCGAGGCGCGGACCATGGTCTTCTTCGAGTCGGTGCACCGTGTCGAGGAGACGCTGGGCGCCATGGTCGCCGCGTTCGGGGCGGATCGACGGGCGGCGCTGTGCCGAGAACTGACCAAGACCCACGAGGAGGTGCGGCGCGGCTCTCTGGGGGAGCTGCTCGCCGGCGTGCCGGGGGTCCGCGGCGAGATCACCATCGTGGTGGCCGGCGGCGGCGGCGTAGAACCGGTCTCCGCCGACCCGGCCGAGCTGGCGGCGCAGGTGGCCGAACTGGTCGAGCACGGACTTTCCCGACGCGACGCCGTGGACCAGGTGGCCGCTGCCACCGGACTCTCCCGCCGAGAGGTGTACGCGGCGGCGCACGGGCGGGGTGATCGAGCGGGCCGAACGCCGCCGACGGCGCTGGGCGAGCGGCATAGGGTGCTGGCCATGTCCGCCAGTTCTGCCGATGCCCCCGCCCTCAAGGTGCGGATCCGCGCCGACCTCACCGCTGCCATGAAGGCGAGGGATTCCCTCACCGTCTCGACGCTGCGCATGGCGCTGGCCGCGATCACCAACGAAGAGGTCGCCGGCGCCGAGGCCAAGGCGCTGTCGGACGCCGAGGTGGTGACGGTCCTGGCCCGCGAGATCAAAAAGCGCAAGGAAGCCGCGGACACCTACGCGGCCGCCAGCCGGGTGCGACCTGGCCGACCGGGAGACCGGTGAGGCGGCGATCTTGCAGGGGTATCTGCCGCGGGCGTTGGACGATGCCGAATTGGCCGACCTGGTGGCCGGGGCAGTGGCCGAGGTGGCTGCGGCGACCGGTGCGTACCCCGGCCCGCGGCAGATGGGCCAGGTGGTCAAGGCGGCCCAGGCTAAGGCGGCCGGCCGGGCCGACGGCGCCCGGATCGCGGCCGCTGTGCGGGCCGCGCTGTCCTGAGCGCCGGCACACCCGGATGCGGGGCGAGTCACCCGGATACGGACAGGCTTGATGGCCGGAACGCTCGAAACGCAGGAGGATCCGCATGCCCGAAAACGCGGTCGGTACGGCTCGAGATCGGTGTGACCGGTCTGGCGGTGATGGGCTCCAATCTGGCCCGTAACTTCGCCGCCAGGGTTCGTGACCGCGGTCCACAACCGGTCCAACGCCAAGACCAAGGCCTTGCTGGCCGAGCACGGCGGCGACGGCTCGTTCGTGGCTTCCGAATCGATGGCGGACTTCGTCGCCTCGCTGGCCGTGCCCCGCAAGGTGATCATCATGGTGAAGGCCGGCGAGCCCACCGACGCGGTGATCGACGAACTCGCCGACCTGATGGAGCCGGGCGACATCATCATCGACGGCGGCAACGCCAAATTCTCCGACACCATCCGGCGCGACGAAGCTGTCAAGGACAAGGGCCTGCACTTCGTCGGCTGCGGCATTTCCGGCGGCGAGGAGGGCGCGCTCAACGGCCCGTCGATCATGCCGGGCGGCTCGCGACGAGTCGTACGAGTCGCTCGGCCCGATCCTGGAGAAGATCTCCGCCCACGTCGACGGGGAGCCGTGCTGCACCCACATCGGCACCGGCGGCGCCGGCCATTTCGTCAAGATGGTGCACAACGGCATCGAGTACGCCGACATGCAGCTGATCGCCGAGGCCTACGACCTGCTCCGCCGCGGCGCCGGGCTGGATCCGGCCGCCATCGCCGAGAAGTTCGCCGAGTGGAACCCGGGCGAGCTCGATTCGTACCTGATCGAGATCACCGCCGAGGTGCTCAAGCAGGTCGACGCCGCGGACCGGCAAGCCGTTCGTCGACGTGGTGCTGGACGCCGCCGGGATGAAGGGCACCGGCACCTGGACCGTGCAGACCGCCCTGGACCTGGGCGTCCCGGTCTCCGGCATCGCCGAGGCCGTGTTCGCGCGCGGACTGTCGTCGGCGGCCGAGCAGCGGGCGGCCGCCCAGCAGTCCGGGCTGCCCGGACCGTCCGGGTCGTGGTCCGTCCGCGACGTCGACGCCTTCGTCGAGGACGTCCGGATCGCGCTGTACGCGCAGCAAGATCGTCGCCTACGCCCAGGGTCTCGACGAGATCCGGGCCGGCGCGGCGGAGTACGGGTGGGACATCGACCTCGGTGCGGTGGCGCGGATCTGGCGCGGCGGCTGCATCATCCGGGCCAAGTTCCTCAACCGGATCACCGAGGCCTACGAGGCAGGCCGACGCCCGTCCGGCTTCGCTGCTGTTCGCGCCGTACTTCACCGACGCGATCGGAAAGGCGCAGGACTCCTGGCGGCGCATCGTGGCCGGCGCGGCGCAGTCCGGCATCCCCACCCCCGGCTTCGCCGCCGCGCTGTCCTACTACGACGGGTTGCGTTCGGACCCGAGGCTGCCGGCGGCGCTGATCCAGGGCCAGCGCGACTTCTTCGGCGCCCACACCTACAAGCGCGTCGACACCGACGGCGCGTTCCACACGCTGTGGTCGGGCGACCGCACCGAAATCGAGGCCTGACGTCGCCGTGGCCGACCTGCCCTCGTTGTTCGGTACCGCTGCGCTGTCCGTCGCCGATCTCGTCGGCCGGATTCCGGACGACGCCTGGTCGGGGTCGGGCCTCGGGGAGTGGGACCTGTTGGCGTTGGTCGGGCACACGTCGCGGTCGCTGGTGACGGTCATCGAGTACCTGGACCGGCCGGCCGAGAGTGAGGCGCTTCGCTCGGCGGTCGAGTACTGCGCGATGTCCCGGCAGGCGGTGGCCGGCGGTGGGGCGGGCGTCGTGCAGCGTGGCCGGGACGCCGGCGCCGCCCTGGGTCAAGAGCCGGCGGCGCGCTTCCGCGCTCTGGCCGACCAGGCCATCGTCAAGGCCGCTGCCGCCCCGCCGGACCGGCTCATCACCACCATCGGCGGCGGCATGCGGTTCGGAAACTATCTGCCCACCCGGATCTTCGAGTTGGCCGTGCACGGCCTGGACATCGCCGCTGCGACGCGGCTCTCGTGGGAACCGCCGCGCGAGGTCCAGGAGTCCGCCGCCGAGTTGGCCGCCCGGGTCGCCGTGCGGCTCGGCCAGGGAGCGCCGCTGATCCGGGCCCTCACCGGTCGGGCCGCCCTGCCGGACGGCTTCTCGGTCACCTGAGCCGGACCTGGTCGGGGAACGCCTCTTCTCGCGGCAGCGCACACAGTTCCATATTCCGGACAGCGAGAACGGGCCCGGGGGTTTCCCTCCCGAGCCCGCTCCGGGCCGCAGAAACGTTCAGATCGCCTCGACCGCAGCCACACCGGCCAGCTCGGCCGCGTCATCCGACACGTTGACCGCTGGCGCCTGGGGCCTGTCCGAGCGCATGGCCAAGAGGACGGTCAAGAGCGTCAGGGCCAGGAACCCCGCCGCCACCAGAAAGCCGCGGTCCGCGCCGACCACGAACGCGTGCTGCGCGCGTTCCGCCGCCGAAGCGCCTGCGGGGGAGATGGCGGACTTGCTGGCACTGCCGAAGATGGTGATCAGCACGGCCAGCCCGAGCGAGCCGCCCACCTGCTGGATCACGTTCATCAGACCGGACCCGGCGCCCGCATCGGCCGGCGCCACGCCCTTGAGAGCCATGGTCGACAGCGGCACGAACGCGGTTCCGTTGCCCAGTCCGAACAGCAACAGCGGGCCGAGGACCGATACGTAGCCGCTGGACGCGTCGAGCTGGGTCAGCCAGAGCAGCCCCAGGGTCGACAGGGACAGCCCGGTCACGATGATCGTCTTGGTGCCCACCCGGTTGATCAGCACCCGAGCCACCAGCTGAGAGCTGGAGAACACCACCGCGGTCAGCGGCAGAAACGCGAATCCGGAAGCCAGCGCCGAATAACCCAGCACTTCCTGCAGGAACTGGGTCAGGAAGAAGAACACGCCCAGCATGCCGCCCATCAGGAGCAATCGGGCCACGTAGGCCACGACGCGGTCGCGGTCGGTGAACAGCCGCAGCGGAGTGATCGGCGACTCCGCGCGGCGTTCGACCAGGAAGAAGGCGCTCAGCAGCACGGCGCCGACGACGAACCCGGCCACGGTGACCGGGTCACCCCAGCCGTCCGAGGCGGCCCGCACGAAGCCGTAGACCAGCGCGGTCATCCCGATGGTCGACGTGATCGAACCCGCCAGGTCGAAGTGGCCGGACCGCCGCACGGCGGCCGGCAGCACCCGGAGTCCGACCAGCAGCACCGCCACGCCGATCGGCACGTTGACGAACAGCACCCACCGCCAGGAAACCCACTGGGTCAGCATGCCGCCGGCCAGCAGGCCGACCGCGGAACCGCCCACGGAGACGGCGGTGTAGTAGCTCATCGCCCGGGTCCGTTCGACGGGCGTCGGATACATGATCATCAGCAGGGCCAGCGCGGACGGAGCCGCCAGCGCGCCGCCCAGCCCTTGCAGCGCGCGGGCGGCCAGCAGCAGCGCCGGCGAGGTGGCGAAACCGCCGGCCAGCGAAGCGACGGTGAACACGGCGATGCCGGCCAGGAAGACGGGGCGGCGGCCGATCAGGTCACCGGCGCGGGCGCCCAGCAGCATCAGGCCACCGAAGGCGAGCGTGTAGGCGTTGATCACCCACGACAGCCCGGTCGGGCTGAAGTGCAGGTCGGTCAGCATGTCCGGCAGGGCGATGTTCACGACGGTCGTGTCGAGCATGACCATGAGTTGAGCGGTGAGGACCAGGGCCAGGACCAGGCCCCGGGACGGGGTCCGGGCCGGGAGCCCGGCGGTGGATGAGATTGACTGGGTCACAACGTTTCCTCTTTGACGATGGTCACGTCGCTGCCACGTTCCGGATCGACCCGAGAGCGCGTACAGTGGTGGAAGCGGAGAAAACCTCCGGACTTCAGGACTATACCGGAGGCGACCTCCACTTAGGACTATACGGAGGCGATCTCCGGTTTCGCAAGCGGTGCGACCCATTGGCGAAAAAATCGGCGATCAAGGACTGGGAAGGACGGACCCGGTGGGCGCAACGGCGCGACTGACGGACCCGACAGCGCAGGCGGGGCCGGAAAGAACCGACACCGACCCGGTTGACTCGGCAGCCACGGCTCCGGCCGGCTCCGGTCCAGCGGCTCATTCCGGCTCAGCCGCTGGCTCTGCCCCAGCCGGCTCGGTCGCCGCCTCGGCTCCGGCTGTTCGGACGCTCCGGGCGGATGCCCGCCGGAACCGGGACAACCTGGTGCGCACCGCCACCGAGGCCTTCAGTTCCGACGGCGTGGACGTACCGCTCGAAGAGGTCGCGCGCCGGGCGGGCGTCGGAATCGGCACCTTGTACCGGCACTTCCGCACCCGCGAGGAGTTGGTGCTGGCCGTCTACACCCAGCAGATCGAGGATCTGCGGGAGGCGGCCGAGACCCTGCCGCAGCGGATGGATCCGGCTGGGGCGCTGCACGAATGGATGCGCGGGTTCGTCCGGTACGGCGCCGTCAAGCGAGGCCTGATCTCCCTGCTCAAGACGATGATGCAAGACGACTCGACGCTGTTCGACCACTCTCGTCAGGTGCTCAACGACTCCGCCCAGAGCCTGCTGGACACCGCGGCCGCCGCCGGCGAGATCCGAAGCGACGTACGGTCACCGGAGGTCATCCGCGGAATCAGCGGCATCTGCATGGCCAACGACCGCCCGGACAATCTCGATGTCGCCCTCACCCTCGTCGACCTGGTTTTCGACGGGCTGCGTTATGGCGCGCCCGTGGCCACCCACCGATCGGAAGGATGACGCGATGACCTCGCGGACCGACGCCACGCTCACCACCGTCTTCGAAGTGAAGGGAATGACCTGCAGCCACTGCGTCGCCGCGGTGACCGGTGAACTCCTGGAGAGCGTACCCGGGATCGAGCAGGTCGAAATCGAACTGCAGTCGGGCCAGGTGAAGGTGTTCAGCCGCCGGGAACTGGCCGCCGACGCCATTTCCCAAGCCGTGGACGACGCCGGATACGAATTGGTGCCGGGCACTTTGCGGTTGGTGGCCTGACCCGCCACCCGGGTGCCGCGGCGGCCGGAACCGCTTCGCGCGGCCCGATAAGTTGGACGGCATGAGTTCCGTCCTCACCGCAGTGGCCTGGCCCTACGCCAACGGTCCCCGTCACATCGGCCACGTGTCCGGATTCGGGGTTCCCGCCGATGTCTTCTCCCGCTACCAGCGGATGGCCGGGAACGACGTGCTCATGGTGTCCGGAACCGACGAGCACGGCACGCCGATCCTGGTGCAGGCCGACCAGGAGGGCGTCAGCGCCGCCGAGCTGGCCGACCGGTACAACCGGGTGATCGTCGAAGATCTCGCCGGCCTTGGGCTTTCGTACGACCTGTTCACCAGGACGCGCACCCGCAATCACTACGCGGTCACCCAGGAGCTCTTCCGGACCGTGCACCGGAACGGGTATTTCGTCCCGCAGACGACCATGTCGGCGATCTCGCCATCGACGGGACGGACGCTGCCGGACCGTTACATCGAGGGCACCTGCCCGATCTGCGGCTATGACGGCGCCCGCGGTGATCAGTGCGACAACTGCGGAAACCAACTCGACCCGATCGACCTGATCAATCCGCGGTCGAAAATCAACGGTGAGACACCGCGTTTCGTCGAATCCGAGCATTTCTTCCTGGACCTGCCGGCGCTGGTCGACGCCCTCGGCGCTTGGCTGAACACCCGGACCGACTGGCGCCCGAACGTCCTGAAGTTTTCGCTCAACCTGCTCGACGACCTGCGCCCGCGCGCCATGACCCGCGACATCGACTGGGGCATACCGGTTCCCCTGGACGGATGGCGCGACCGGCCGGACAAGAAGCTGTACGTGTGGTTCGACGCGGTGATCGGCTACCTCTCGGCCGCGGTGGAGTGGGCGCGGCGTTACGGACGGACGACCGACGAATGGAAACAGTGGTGGGTCAATCCCGAAGCGGTGCAGTACTACTTCATGGGCAAGGACAACATCACGTTCCATTCCCAGATCTGGCCGGCCGAACTGCTGGGTTACAACGGGGCCGGCGCCAAAGGCGGCGAGCCAGGTGAGTTGGGACAATTGAATCTGCCCACCGAGGTGGTGTCCAGCGAATTCCTGACCATGAGCGGTTCGAAGTTCTCCACCTCGCGGCAGACCGTCATCTATGTCGGCGATTTCCTGCGTGCCTTCGGTCCCGACTCGTTGCGGTATTTCATCGCCGCCAACGGCCCGGAAACCCAGGACACCGATTTCACCTGGGAAGAATTCGTTCGGCGCACCAATTTCGAACTGGCCAACGAGTGGGGCAACCTGGTCAACCGTTCGATTTCGATGGCGCACGCCAATTTCGGCGGAATTCCGGTTCCCAGTGCCCCGGGTGACGTTGACGCGGCGCTGCTCGAAGCCTCGGCCAAGGCCTTCGGCACGGTCGGGGACCTGTTGAACCGCAGCCGGTTCAGGGCCGCCATCGGGGAATCCATGCGGGTGGTCTCGCTGGCGAACAAATATCTCTCCGAGACCGAACCGTGGAAACTGCGGCACGATCGGGAGCGTCAGGGCACGGTGCTGCACACGGCGCTGCAGGTGGTCGACGACGCCAAGACGCTGCTCACCCCGTTCCTGCCGCATTCCAGCCAGCAGGTCTTCGAGGCGCTGGGCGGCCAAGGCGTGTGGGCCGCCCAGCCGGAGATCCGGGAGGTCACCGACTTCGACGACGACGTCGAGGGTGTCGGGGTGCCACCCGTCCGGGACTATCCCGTGCTGGCAGGCGACTACGCCGCGCAGCAGGCCAGCTGGACGCGACGGGAGATCGAGGTCGGGCGACCGCTGGTCAAGCCGACCCCGCTCTTCGCCAAGCTGGACGCCAAGCTGGGGGAGACCGGACCCGACTGGGCGCCGGTCCAGTAGGCCGGACCCGTCGCGATGGCCGTACATCCCGCCCGAGCGGACCGGAAGGACGTCCCGGCGCCGGAGCCGCTTCCAGCGCCGGTCGTGGACGCTCACACCCATCTGGACGCCTGCGGCTGCGAAACGCCGGCCGACGTGATTGCCGCCATGGCCCGGGCCGCCGCCGTTGGGGTGTCGCGGGTGGTCACGGTGGCCGACGACCTTCCGTCCGCCCGGTGGGCCGTCACCGCGGCCGGTTGGCACGCCGACCTCTATGCGGCGGTCGCCTTGCACCCGACGCGGGCCGACACGTTGGACGGCGCCGCTCGAGCGGAACTCGAGGAACTGGCCCGGAATCCCCGGGTGGTGGCCATCGGCGAGACCGGCCTGGACTTCTATTGGGACGCCGCGCCCCATGACGCCCAGCGGGCCGCCTTCGCCTGGCACATCGACCTGGCCAAGCGCCTGGGCAAGCCGCTGATGATCCACGACCGGGATGCCCACGACGCGGTTTTCGACGTGCTGGCGGCCGAGGGCGCCCCCGACCGGGTCGTCTTCCACTGCTTTTCCGGCGACGCGGCCATGGCCCGGCGCTGCGCCAGCGCCGGTTGGTACTGCTCGTTCGCCGGACCGGTCAGTTTCCGCAACGCCGGAGCGCTCGGCGAGGCCGCCGTCGCGGTGCCGGCCGAGTCGCTGCTCGTCGAGACGGATGCACCGTTTCTGGCCCCGCACCCGTATCGCGGAGCCCGCAACGAGCCGTATGCGCTGCCCTATACCGTTCGGGCCCTGGCCGCGCTTCGACAAACGCCAGTGGAAAGTCTGTGCGATCAAGTGAGGGGTAACACAGAGCGGTTATATGGGCTCCCGGGCCCGCTCTGACCTGCGGTAACAGGATTCGTCCGTGACCGGTCGGTGACCGGAACGAGTTCTTTCAGACGTTTGAGACGTCAAGGGGTTGCCTGTCCGTACCCAGTTCGTTATTGTCTTGTGACAACGGCCGGGATGGGGAAGTCCTGGGTGTGGCAATGGAGTTTGCCGCGGACGAGAAATGCCGGTCCGGTGGCAATCAGCTCATTACTGTGCAGGGACGGCCTGGCCGCGTTGCATTGTGCCCGTGCTGATTCCTGCCCGCTCGCCCCCTGCTCGGATGGTGCGGAACAGGACGGCTTGAGTTGGCATCTCTGGGTGAGTACGAAAAAATCGGGCGCGACCCGGAATCGGGCGATGACGCTGCGGTCACGGGTCGAATTGCGACGGTGACACCCGAAATCGGCGGTCACCCGGCGGCCGAATTCGGCGCGCACCCAGACGATTCCGCTGCGGAGTTTCCGGGCGTTTCCCATCAGCCGGCGGATGTCGACGTCGATACGGATACCGCCGGCGACTTGTTCGGCGGTTTGGCTTTCGCGCCCTACGCCGAATCCGAATCCCCCGACTGGGCCGAATCGCCTGAAACCGGCGGCGGTGCCGCGAGCGCGGCGGGTTCGGCCACGCCGGTGGTCCCGACTCCGCCGACCGCCCAGCCCGCCCGCACCGGCCGGTCCCGCTGGCGTAAGCCCATTCTCGTCGGCGTCGCCGCGGCCGTGACCGCCCTCACCATCACCGGCGGAGCGCTTGCCGCCATGACCAAGACCGTGACCATCGCTCTGGACGGCCAGGATCGGCAGATCACCACCCTGTCCGGGTCGGTGGACGGTGCTCTCTCGGCGGCGGGCGTGTCGGTCGGACCGCACGACGCCCTGGCGCCGGCCGGTGACGCGTCGATCGGGGACGGCTCCAAGATTTCGATCGCCCGAGGACGGCTTTTCACCGTCGACATCGACGGGACCAAGCACGAACAGTGGACGACCAGCGGCACGGTGGCCGATGCCATGGCCCTGATGCACCTTAACCCGGCCGACTATCAGATGTCCGTTGCCGCCGGCGCATCGATCCCGCTGGCCGGTCTCACGGTCACCGCCAGCCAGAAGCGGGTGGTGTCGGTCGCCGTCGACGGACGGATCCGGACGGTCACCATGACCGCGGGCACCGTCGACGATGCGCTCAAGACGCTCGGCCTGAACCCGGCCGCCTACAAACTCTCGACCGCGGGCACCTCCGCCGTGCCCGCCAGCGGCTTGGCCCTGACAGCCGCCACCCTCCACGACGTGAAGCTCGTCGGCAAAACGCCCGAGTCGGTCATGTCGGCGGCCACCACGGTCGCCGGCGTGCTGGCCGAACAGGGGATCACGCTCGGTCGCAACGACCGGGTCAGCCCGGCGCTGTCGACCCCGGTCGACGGCACGCTGACCATCAAGGTGTGGACGTTGCCGACGGTCGTCGTCGCCGACGGAGCCAAGAAGGCGGCCTCGACCGTCTCGGACGCCAAGACGGTCGGTGATCTGCTCAAGGCCAAGGGCATCAAGCTGGGCAAGGACGACACGGTCAGCCCGGCGCTGTCCACCAAGCTGTCGCAGGGTCTCAAGGTCGTCGTGACCCGGGTGTCCTACAAGGTCGTCGTCCAGACGAAGACGGTCGCCCAGCCGGCCGACCAGACGGTGCAGGACGACTCGATCAACAAGGGAACCACCCAGGTCACTCAGCAGGGCCATCCGGGCCAGCAGCAGGTGAGCTACAAGTACAAGGTCGTCAACGGCAAGTCCGGCCAGGGCGAAGTGGTCGACATCAAGACCACCCAGGACGCCATCCCGACGATCACTCACGTCGGCACCTATGTCGCGCCCGTCGCCATCAGCTCGCCGACTCCGTCCAGTTCGTCCTCCTCGACGCAATCCTCGTCCAGTTCCGGTAGCAGCTCATCGGGCTCCAATCACTGGAGCGTCAACTGGGACGCCATCGCCAATTGCGAGTCGACCAACAACTGGTCGATCAACACCGGCAACGGCTACTACGGCGGCCTGCAGTTCGACATCGGCACCTGGCTGTCCAACGGTGGCGGTCAGTATGCCCCCCGTGCCGATCTGGCCACCAAGGACGAGCAGATCGCGATCGCCGAGAAGGTTTACGCGGCACGCGGTCTCGAGCCTTGGGCCTGTGGCTACGCGGCCGGCTGACGCCGACCGCTGCCACCCGACCCCGGACAGAAAAAATGATGAGTAGACACGCGCGCCCTGATGCGGACGCCCCGCCCCTGTTCCTGAGCCAGCTGGACACGGTGAAACTGCCGCGGAAGCGGTCGACCCGCCTGACCAGAAGACCGGCCTTCGTCGGCGTGGCCTCCGCTCTCTGCCTACTGGCGGGCGGCGCCGTCACCGGCACGCTGCACACCGCCGGCTCGGCTCCCTCGGGCGCGGCCGCGACCAGCTCGTCGGTCGCCTCGGCGGTTGCCGTACACCCGGTGTCGATCATGGTCGACGGCCAGGTCCAGCAGGTGCATACCGCTGCCACCACCGTGCGTGGGACTTTGGCGGCGACCGGTCTGGCGGTGGGGGCGCACGACACCGTGGCCCCAGGGCTGGATGCGGCGGTGGCGGCCGACTCGGTGATCGTGGTGGAGCGGGGACGGCCGTTCGCCGTGACGCTCGACGGCACCACCAGGCATTTGTGGACCACGGCGCGGACGGTCAACCTCGCACTGGCACAGGCGGGTCTGGCCGGGCAGGCGAGCGTGCGCTGGTCGGCCGATGCCTCCGCGGTGATCCCGACGACCGGCCTGGCGGTGAGTGGACAAACCATGCACACGGTCAGCTGGACGGTCGGCGGAAAGCCCGCCATCACCGCGCCGACCACCGCGGATACGGTGCGCGCCTTGCTGGCCGAACACCACGTCGTGCTGGGCCCGCTGGACAAGGTGTCGCCGGCGCTGTCCACCCGATTGCAAACCGGCATGCAGGTCGTCGTGACCCGGGTCAGCGTCGCGACATCCGTGGCCAACGCCCCCGTCGACCAACCCGCCGACGTCAAGGTGTCCGACGCGAAGTTGAACCGGGGAACCACCAAGGTCGTCTCGCCGGGCTCGGAAGGTTTCGAGCGCGTCGTCTACAAGGTCGTCTCGGTGAACGGCCGGGTCGCCACTCGGTCCGAGCTGGGCCGGGCCACGGTCGTGCCGGCCGTGGCGCCCGTCGTCAAGGTGGGCACCAAGGCCCCCGACCCGACCAGCCAGCAGTCCGCCGACGAGGCGGCCGCCGGGTTCACCTACGTCGGCGACGAGGTGTTCACCAACGACACCACCTTCGGCGTCAACTGGGACGGGCTGGCCATACTGCGAGTCAACCCACAACCCGAAGGCGGTCAACGCCAACCCGTCCGCCGGCCTGCCGACCTACGGCATGTTCCAGTTCGACATCCCGACCTGGGAGTCCGTGGGCGGCAGCGGCAATCCGATGGACGCCGCCCCGCCGAACAGCTGATGCGGGCCAAGCTGCTGTACCAGCAGCGCGGGCTGGAGCCCTGGGCCTGCGCCGACGCGGCCCATGCACCGGCGCCGGACGGTCCCTGATCACCGCGCGGGTTCTGACAGACCGGGTGTGGCGGAGGGCCGCCCTCATCCCATGTAGCGGGACAGGGCCGCTCCGGCCCAGATAGCGGAACTCGACATCTGACTGGGTCCGCCGGGTGGATCGAGCCCACGGAATGACCGGCGTCTGTGTGAAAATGGATGGGTGAATCGGAGCGATGACGCACCGCCGTCCGGACGCTGCTGGGCGCCGCCGAGATCCGCCGGCTGGCGGCCGAGCTGGACCTGCGCCCGACCAAGATGCTGGGTCAGAACTTCGTCCACGACGCGAACAGCGTGCGCCGCATCGCGCCGCTGGCCGGTCTGGAACCGGGCGGACATGTGCTCGAGATCGGCCCCGGGCTGGGTTCGCTGACCCTGGCGCCTGCTCGAAGTCTAGGCCGATCGGGTGACCGCGGTGGAGATCGATCCGCGGCTGGCCGCGCTGCTGCCGGAGACCGTCGCGGCCCACGCAGCCGACTCGGATCGGCCGACCTCACGGTGATCACGGCCGACGCCCTGACCGTGCGGGCCGACTGAGATCGGAATGGTCGCGCCAACGCGCGCTCGTGGCCAACCTGCCCTACAACGTCGCGGTGCCGGTGCTTGCTGCATCTGCTGGCCGAGCTGCCATCGCTGCGACGGGTTCTGGTGATGGTGCAGGCCGAGGTGGCCGATCGGCTCGCTGCCCGCACCGGGTCCCGGACCTACGGTCAGCCCAGCGCCAAGGCGGCTTGGTACGGGACGGCCCGGCGGGCCGGCTCGATCGCCCGGTCGGTCTTCTGGCCGGTGCCTGGCGTCGATTCGGCGCTGGTCGCACTCGACCGGCATGCGGCGCGGCGCAGCGAGGCGGACCGGCCGGCCGGTGTTCGCCGTCGTCGATGCGGCTTTCGCCCAGCGCCGCAAGACTTTGCGGGCCGCACTGGCCGGCTGGGCCGGATCGGCGGCCGAGGCCGAGGGGATTCTGCGGGCGGCCGGAGTCGATCCCGGCTTGCGCGGCGAGATGCTCGACGTGGACGCGTTCCGGCGCATCGCGGCGGCGAAAGCGGCGGCATGACAGCGCCTTTCACGGTCCGGGTCCGGGCGCCCGCGAAGATCAACCTCTACCTGTCGGTCGGGGATCTCCGCGAGGACGGCTATCACGACGCTGATGACCGTGTTCCACGCCGTTGACCTGGTGCGACGAAGTGCGCATCACCGCTGCCGCTCGGACTGCGGTGCGCACCCTGGCGTCGACCGGCGTGCCCGGTCGGGGCGAAGAATCTGGCCGGGGCGGCGGCGCGACTGCTGGCCAAGCGAACCGGCCGGCCCGGCGGCCGTCGCCATCGAGATCGACAAGCAGATTCCGGTGGCCGGCGGGATGGCCGGCGGCAGCGCCGACGCCGCGGCCGCACTGCTCGGCTGCGCCTCGCTGTGGGGCTTGGAACTGTCCCGGGACCAGCTTTCCGAGCTCGCCGCCGAGCTCGGCTCGGACGTGCCGTTCGCGCTGACCGGCGGCACCGCGGTCGGAACCGGCCGGGGCGAGCGGCTTTCGCCGGTGTTGTCGCGGATGCGGCTGCACTGGGTGCTGGCCCTGGCCAGGACGGGGCTGGCGACTCCGGCCGTCTTCGCCGAGCTGGACCGTCTGCGGGCGGCGGGAGATCCGCCGCGGGTGGGTGAACTCTCCGACGTGCTGGCGGCGCTGGCTTCCGGGGACCCGGCGACAGGTCGGCGGCCGCGCTCGGCAACGACCTGCAGGCGCCGCGGTGAGTCTTGCTGCCTGGCGCTTCGCGACACGCTGCGCGCCGGGTTGGCCGCCGGTGCGCTGGGCGGGATGGTGTCCGGCTCCGGTCCTACGGTGGCGTTGCTTTGCGCCGTCGTCGGAGTCGGCCGCCGAGGTGGCTGCCGAACTGGCCGGATCCGGCACCTGCCGGGCGGTCCGCATCGCGTCCGGACCGGCGCCCGGGGCTCGGCTCCTCAACTCCGCCCGCTGATCTCCAGCCGGCTGCTGCGGTGGGCGCGAGCCGATCGAGGCTCGCCCGGGGCCGACGGCCACGGGTGACACCGGCCTCGGCTGACCGCGCCCGTTCCCGCGGGAATTCCAGGCAGGAGAAGGATGCCGATATGGCGAACTCGTCAATCTCGAAGCCGTCACCGTGATCCACGGGGCCGTGAAGCGGTGCTGACGGCGTATCGCTCGGGGTGCAGACCGGTGACCGCATCGGCGTCCTGGGGCTCAACGGTGCCGGTAAGACCACGCTGCTGTCGGTGCTGGCCGGGCGGCGACGCCCCGACTCCGGCCGGGTGTCGCCGCTCGCGGGGTCTCGATGGAGGTGGTGACCCAGACGGTCGATCTGCTGAGCCGGGCGCGACCGTCCGGGACATCGTCTTGCCCACCTTCGGCGACGGCGACCGACGGCGAAACTGGGCGTCCGACTCGTCGATCCGCGGCGTGCTCGACGGCCTCGGGCTGGCTAACATCGGGCTGGACGCCGATGGTGGCCAACCTCTCCGGCGGTGAGCGGCGGCGGGTGGCGCTGGCCGCCGCCCTGGTCACCGACGCCGACCTGCTGATCCTGGACGAGCCGACCAACCACCTGGACATCGAGGGCGTGCACTGGCTGGCCGACCACCTGCTGGCCCGCCGGTCCGCGCTGGTGGCCGTGACCCACGACCGCTGGTTCCTGGACGCCGTGGCCCGGCACCACCTGGGAGGTCGTCGACGGCGGGTGCAGATCCGCGAAGGAGGTTACTAGCGACTGGGTTTTCGCCCGCGCCGAGCGACTGCGGCTGGACCGGGCCGCCGAGGAGACCCGCAAGAATCTGGCCCGCAAGGAACTCGCCTGGCTGCGCCGCGGCGCGCCGGCGCGGACCTCGAAGCCGCGCTACCGCATCGAGGCGGCAGAGGCGCTGATCGCCGACGTGCCGGAGCCTCGGAACACCGTCGAGCTGCACAGTCTTCGCCCGCGAAGCGGCTGGGCAAGGACGTGCTCGACCTGGAGGGTGTGACCGCGACCGTCCCGACGCCCGGCGGGACCGGGTGCTGCTGGACGACGTGACCTGGCGGTCGGGCCCGGCGACCGGATCGGCCTGGTCGGGATCAACGGTTCCGGGAAGTCGACGCTGCTGCGGGTGCTCGTCGGTGAGCGGCCGGTGACCTCGCGGGATGGTGAAGCGGGGCAAGACGGTCCAGCGTCGGGTATCTGTCGCAGGACGTCATCGAGCTGCCGCCCGAGCTGCGGCTGCTCGAGGCAGTCACCGAGATCGCCGGCACGGTGAATCTGGGCGGCAAGGACATCTCGGCCGGCCAGCTGGCCGAACGGTTCGGCTTCACCAACGAGCACCAGTGGACCAGGGTGGCGCAGCTCTCCGGCGGCGAGCGTCGGCGGCTGCAGTTGCTGCGGATCCTGATGGCCGAGCCGAACGTGCTGGTCCTCGACGAGCCGACCAACGACCTGGACACCGACACCCTGGTCGGCGCTGGAGGATCTGCTGGACTCCTGGCCGGGCACGCTCATCGTGGTCAGCCACGACCGGTACCTGATCGAGCGCGTCACCGACGACGTGGTGGCGCTGCTCGGGCGACGGCAGGATCACCCACCTGCCCGGTGGCGGTCGACGAGTATCTGCGTCGCCGGGCGGCCGTCGAGGTGGGTCGGTCTCCGGCGGAGCGACCTCCGGCCGGCGCGATCGGCCGCAGCTCCGGCCGCGGCAGCAGCCGGTCCCGCGGCTGGACGCCGCCGCCGCCCGCGGCTCTGCGCAAGGACCTGCAGCGCGTGGGAGAAGAAGATGGAATCGCTGCTGCGCAAGGAGAAGGACCTGCAGACGAAGCTGGCCGCCGTGGGCGCGGACTACGAGGCCGCCGGCGCTGGACTGCCAACTCCGCAGCTGCTGGTGATCGCGAACGGAGAAGGACGAAGCCGAGACTGGCTGGATGGCCGCCGCGGAGGCGCTCGAGCTGAGGCCTGGGTGACCGGCTCAGTCGGCGCAGGAACTCCAGTACGTGCGCGGAGAATTCCACCGGGCGCCTGGTGTGCGGCTTCGGCGCACCGTGGATGGTGGCTCCGCACGGAATCCGGGGATGCCGGCGGCGATCAGGTCGAGTGGGCGCGGTCGCCGACGTCCGCTGCGCCGCTGCACAGCACCAGCGTGCGGCGCGGTGATCCGGGACAGCGACTCCCACCATTGCGGGTCCGCCTGGGCCAGCTGCTCCAGGACGGACTTGCGCCCGGGAGAACCCTGCAGGTTCTGCCGCAGCTTGCCGCGGCGCAGGGTGGTGACCGCCCCGGACAGGGCCATGCCCGGCGGGCATCCGGGCGCTGGCCGGCGGCCCGGGCGGGGCGGCGCGGTGGGTTCGCAAAGGATCAGCCGGTGCGGATGTGCGGATGCTGGGCGGCCGCGATCGTGCCGCCAGATAGCCGCCGAAGCCGTGGCCGACCAGGTCGATCGGCTCTCCGGCCCAGGCTGGGAAACATCAGCGACAGGTGGCTCGACGTAGGCCGCTCAGATCGGTGCCGGCACCGGGTCGCTGCGTCCGCTGCCCGGCAGGTCGACGGCGACCAATTCCCGGGAAACGGCACAGACCAGCGGGGTGGTCAGGTGCTCGAAGGTCGCGGCCGAGGTGCCCAGGTCGTGCAGCATCAGCACCGGGTCGCCGGTGCCGTTTGAGATAGACCCGCAGTTCCCGTCCGTCGATGAACAGGTCGTGTACTGCGCTGTACGTGACGCAGAGTATGCGATCGTGCCGAATTTCCGACCGGGACTTGGTGAGCGCAGTTGAAATCACGCCCCGACGGACGGTGGCGGCCCGCCCGGCTGGGCGCCATCCGGGAGGACCGGCGGCTCAGCCTTCGGCGCACCGGCCGCAGCCGTGGGTCGCCTTCGTCGACGTGGTAGTCGCGCCGGACGGTCGTCGTCGGCGGCCGTCTCTGACCTTGGCCGCCCGCAGGATGACGCGTGACCACGACGCACGACGACCAGGTTGACGACCAGCGCCACGAAGCCGACGTAGATCTGGACGGTGGACGGTGCCGAACGGGTGCCAGCCGAAGATCGACAGCTTGCCGAGCGCGAGAGCCGATCCGCCGAAGTGCTGGCTGCCGTTGGTGGCCGGTTCGGGATCGGTACAGCAGGTAGAGCCCGCAAGCCATGCCCGACGACCCAGCCGACGATCAGCGCCTAGGAATGCTGCCACCGGGTGTAAAGCGCGATGGCCACCGCGGGCAGCGTTTGCAGGATGATCACGCCGCCGATCAGCTGCAGGTCGATGGAGAACTGCGGATTGATGAACAGGATGAAGGCGACGGCGCCGAACTTGACCACCAGCGACGCCCACTTGGCCTGCTGGGCCTCCTGTTTGGCGCGTGGCGCCGCTGGTTCAGAGAACTCTTTGTAGATGTTCCGGGTCCAGAGGTTGGCCGCGGCGATCGACATGATCGCCGCGGGCACCAGTGCGCCGATACCGATGGCGGCAAAGGCGATCCCGGCGAACCAGCAGGTGAACTGGGTTCGAACAGCGCGGGGACGATGGTGTTGCTGTCCGGCGTCCCGGTGGCGTTGTTGACGATCGGCTTGGTGCCGGCGGTGATGGCCACGTAGCCGAACAGGGCCAGCAGGCCCAGCAGGAACGAGTAGGCGGGCAGCGCGATCATGTTCTTCTTGATGACGTCCCGGCTCCGGGAGGCCAGGAGCCCGGTCGCCGAATGCGGGTAGAGGAACAGGGCCAGCGCCGAGCCGAGGGCCAGCGTCGCGTACTGCAGCTGATTGGTGTGGGTCAGCAGGATGTTGCCGGTCGCCGGCTTGGTGGCCGATTCACCGTGGTGAGCGTCTTGGCTGCGGCGGTGTCGAAGATGTGGCCCCAGCCGCCCAGTTGTGCCGGGCAGGTAGATGACCGCGACGAGGATGACGACGTAGATCAGGCCGGTCCTTGACGAACGCGATCAGCGCCGGCGCGCGCAGGCCCGATTGGTAGGTGTACAGCGCGAGCACCAGGAAGGCGAGGAACAGCGGGAGGTGTCCGACGAATGCCGTGTCCGTTGATGCCCATGGTGCGCAGCACCGATTCCAGGCCGACCAGCTGCAGCGCGATGTACGGCATGGTGGCGACGATGCCGGTGATGGCGACCAGCGTGCCAGCGCCGGCGAGCTGTACCGGCCGCGGACGAAATCGGCCGGCGTCACATAGCCCTTGGCCCGGGAGACCGACCACAGCCGCACACCGGCAGGAAGACGATCGGGTAGAGCACGACGGTGTAGGGCAACGCGTAGAAGCCCAGCGCGCCGGCGCCGAACACCAGGGCCGGAACGGCCACGAAGGTGTAGGCCGTGTAGAGGTCCCCCCGACCAGGAACCAGGTGATCCAGCCGCCGAATTTCCGGCCGCCCAGTCCCCACTCGTCCAGATGATCCATGGTGTCGCCGGCTTTCCACCGGCTGCCCAGAAACCGATGACGGCGACCCCGAGGAACAGGATCAGGAAGATGATGAATTCGACGACCATTGCGCTGGTCACTGCAGCTGCCCTCGATCACCGATGTCGGCCGGGCGCGGCCGGGCCGGCCGGGCCGTCGGTGGCGGCCCGGCCGGGTGGTCCGGCGTCCTTGGTGGCCGCATAGACGATCGACACGCAGGCGACGCCTACGAAGACGAAAAGCCATTTGGTACCAGTAGAAGAACGGCATCCGAAAGCCGCGGCTGGTCCTTGTTGAACCAGGCCGTGATGAGCATCAGCAGCGGCAGCAGGAGCAGCAGATTCCACGCACAGACCAGCGAATCGGTGCTCGCGACGGCGCGGCCCGGGCGGCGCCGACCCTGCCGACGGTCCGGGGGGCTGCGCATCGGCTCGTAGTTTCGCGGCCATGCGATCTGCCACCTCCTGGAGCGTGATCGCGCCTCACTGAGAACCGGCGCGCGGTCAGCCGGTCGGTCGATTTACCTCGGGTGGGCCAACACCGTTCGCTGCGACGAGTCAGCGGCGGTAAACGGGGCGCCGCGTCGATCTGGCGCCGGCGGCGAACTGCGTGGCCAGAGCTCCCGCCGCGCAGGCCCGCCGCAGCACGTACTCCACAGCCGGCGCGGTCGGTCGCCGAAACCCAGCCGGCCGCCAGCGTTCCGGTGAAGGCGTCGCCCGCGCCGGTGGTGTCGACCACCGTCGACCTTCGGCGCCGGCACGTGCAACTCCCCGAACCGGCCCCGATAACGGGCCCCGGCCGCGCCGAGCGTCGTGACCACGTGCGCGACTGCCGTTCAGCCGATCACCGAAGGCGCGTGCGCCTCCGCTCTCGTTGACCAGGGCCACCGATACGTGCGGCGAGCAACTCCGTCGGGTACGTCCCGGACGGGGGAGGGGTTGAGCAGGAACGACCTCCGGTTCCGGCGAGCCGGCTGGGCGGCCTCGGCGACGGCGGACACCGGGATCTCCAGCTGGCGACCAGCATTGCGTCGGCGGCGCCGATCGCGGTACGGTCGTCGTCGGTCAGCCCGGTCAGGGTGCTGTTGGCGCCGGGAACCACGACGATGGTGTTCTCGCCCGAGTCGTCGACGGTGATCAGCGGCAATCCCGCTCGGGCCCGGGCACCGTGCGCAGCCGGTCGACCCAACGCCGTCCGCGGCCAGGCCGTCGCGCAGCTCGGCAGCCGAAGTCGTCGTCCCCGACCGCTCCGATGAAGCTGCACACCGGCCCTCCGGCCCGGGCGGCGGCGATGGCCTGGTTGGCCCCCTTGCCGCCGCGACCCGTGGTGAAGCTGTTGCCCAGCACCGTCTCACCCGGTCGCGGCAGCGCCGCGGTGGTGGCCAGGTCCATGTTCACCGACCCGACCACGACGAAGCGGCCCGACGCCGGTCCTGGTTGCCATGGGGGATCATGGAACCGCGCCGACACCGTCTTTACAAGTAGGCCGGGCCGGTGGCGCGGATCGAGCCGCGTGTTAGAGTGCGCGGCATGAGCGCCTTCGTCGACGCCTTGCGCCAGGCCGCGCAGGGTGATGCCGGGATGGCCACCGGCGAGCCCCGTCACCCATCCGCACCACCTGGGCGAGATGCACGACGGGCGCTGGCCGGGGCGGCCGTACTGGCCGCTTCGGGCTGCAGCCAGGGCAAGCGGTGGCGATTCTGGCCGGGCCGCCGGTCGAGGTGGCGCCGGCCGCGCAGGCGGTGTGGCTGGCCGGCGGGTCGGTCACCATGCTGCACCAGCCGACGCCTCGCACCCGGCTGGATCACTACGCCGCCGAGACGATGACGCACGCTGGCGGTCATCGGCGCCCGGCTGGTGATCGTCGGCGAGCCGTTCATCGAGTGGCCGGAGATGCTGCGCGCCAACGGCATCGACGCGGTGACCGTCGACGAGCTGGCCGCCGGGGATCCCGATGCAGCGACTGCCGATCAGGCCGGACGACGGACGACCCGGCGCTGCTGCAACTGACCTCCGGATCCACGGCCACGCCGAAGGCCGTGCGGATCACCCACGGCAATCTCTGGGCGAACATCGAGGCGATGTGCGCCGCCGCGGACTTGCGTTCCGAGGCGCGACGTGATGGTGTCCTGGCTGCCGCTCTTCCACGACATGGGCATGGTCGGATTCCTGACCTGCCGATGTGCCGTGGGATCGACCTGGTCACACGTTACGCCGGCCGACTTCCTCGGCCAATCCCTCGGCTGTGGCCGGAGCTGATCAGCAAGTATCGCGGGACCGTGCACGGCCGCACCGAACTTCGCGTACGCCATCGGCGCCCGAGTGCTGGCCCGGAGCACCGCGACGCTCGACCTGTCCAGTCTGCGGTTCGCCCTCAACGGCGCGGAGCCGATCGACGTGCCGCGCCGTGAAGTCTTTCGTCGAGGCGGGCCGCGTTTCGGGCTGCCGGAGACCGCGGTGGTGTGCGCCTACGGGATGGCCGAGGCGACGCTGGGGGTGTCGTTCCACGAGTGGGGCACTCCGCTGGAGATCGACGCGCTCGGACGCGGTTCAACTGGAGGAGACCACCGGGCGGTGCCTGTCGACTCGTCCGCCCGCTGACATGCCGACCCGCGACGTTCCCGGTGCTGGGGCCGCCGCTGCCCGGCATCGAGGTGTCCGTCAGAGAACGAACTGGGGCATGCCTGTCCGCTCGCGAGGTGGGTGTTCTGCACTTGCGCGGCGAGTCGATCACCGTAGCTTTACCTGACGGTCGACGGCCCGCGCCCGACTCGCGGGGACGGACGGTTGGCTCGACACCGGCGACCTCGGGTACCTGACCGAGCAGGGCCGAGGTGGTGGTGTGCGGCCGGGTCAAGGACGTGATCATCATGGGCGGCCGGAACATCTATCCGACCGACATCGAGCGGGCCGCCGAGAGGGTCGAGGGCGTCCGGGCCGGAAACGCAGTGGCCGTCCGTGATGAGACGGAAGGCCGGCGAGAAGCGTTCGCAGTGCTGGTCGAATCGCGGGAGGCCGCCGACCCGGCTGCTGCCGACCGGATCTCGGCCGAGGTCCGCAGCGATCGTGACGGCGCAGATCGGCGTGCGGCCCGCCCAGGTCCGGGTGCTCCCGGTGGGCTCGCTGCCCAAAACCCCGTCGGGCAAACACCAACGCGGCCGGGCCGTGGCCCTCCTGGAGACAGAATCCTGACCTTCAGTGCAGCCGGTTCTGTGTCTCCAGCAGGCCGACCGTGAGCAGCGATTCGACGGCGTCCGCGGCCGCATCGAGCAGGAACGGCAGTTCAGGGCGCTCGATGGCACTGAAATTCGCCAGGACGAAGTCGGCGGCGTCCTGGCGTCCGGGCGGTCGGCCGATGCCGCAGCGCACCCGCAGATAGTCCTTGCTGCCCAGCGATTGTGAGATGGAGCGCAGGCCGTTGTGACCGCCCTCGCCGCCGCCCTGCTTGACCCGGACCGTGCCGAAGGCGATGTCCAATTCATCGTGGACGACGACGATGTGGTCAGGGGCCACCTTGAAGAAACGAGCCAGGCCGGCCACCGGGCCGCCGGACAGGTTCATGTAGGTGCGCGGTTTGGCCAGCACCACCGATTCGCCGGCCAGCCGGCCCTCGCAGACCTCGGCGTTCGCCTTCCCGGCCTTGAAGCGGCCGCCGACCCGCCCGGCCAGCAGGTCGGCGACCATCGCTCCGATGTTGTGCCGATTGCCGGAATAAGCCGGGCCGGGGTTACCCAGCCCGACGAGAAGGAACGGCACGAGGAGAACTAGAGACCGGTACGGATTCAGGACCCGGTGGGCTCGGTGTGCTCGTCCCGCTCGATGCCCAGGTCGGCCTCGCCGGCCACCGAGTCGGCGTCCAGCTGCGCGGCGGTCGGCGCCGCCTGGATCCCGACGACCAGGACGTCCGGGTCGCCGGCCAGGGTGGCGCCGGCCGGCAGCGTCACCTGGGAGGCCAACACCTGGGTACCCGCGGGCAGTCCACCGATGGGGACTTCCAGCTGACCCGGAATGTTCATGGCGTCGACCTCGAGCGACAACGTCGCGGCTTCATGGAGCACGACAGTGCTGTTGTCGGCCTCGCCGGTCAGCACGACGGCGACATCGACGGTCACCCGCTCGCCGCGCTTGACGATGACCAGGTCGACGTGCTCGACGTAATCGCGCAACGGATGGTGCACCACCGACTTCGGCAGCGCCATCTCCGTTTTGCCGTCGGCGAGTTCGAGGGTGAGCACCGTGTTGGCGCCGCCCTTGAGCGCGTGCGCGAACTCACGGGCCGGCAGGGACAGATGCAGGGGCGCACTGCCGTGGCCGTACAGGACGGCCGGGATCTTGCCGGCCCGGCGGGTGCGGCGGGCGCCGCCCTTGCCGAAATCGGTGCGGGCTTCGGCGGCGAGGCGGAACTCGGACACAGTGGGACTCCTTGCGCTACTTCCGCCTTCGGGCGGCTTCTTGGGTCATCTGAGGCTTCGGCGAGCGGCAGACGACGCAGGCGGGAGACCCACCGCGTCGATCACGGCAATGCAGCTGTGCGGACGAGCCGCCAGGCCGCATCACCCTCGCCGAGGCAACCGTTCCAGAGTACCGGGCGGGCCATCAAGATCAAATCCGTCGCGGCGCGGTCTCTCGCGCTGTCGGAATTCGCCCTACGACGTGGCCGGCGCGGTGCCGGTCACCGTGTGGACGACGGTGACCACGACGGTGCGGCCGGTTCTCGACGTTGTCGGCAGGTTGAGAACCAGCAGGACGACGATCAGCGCGACGTTGGCGATCAGCAGGCTCAACCAGACCCAGGTGGGCATGCGGTATCCGGTGTGACGAGCCATGACCACCGATCTTGGATCATGCGGCGCTGACTTGGCGTCAGGACGCGGCGAGCTGACGGGTGACCGGAGCCCAGATGTCCAGGTCGTCCGGCTCGCGGAGCCCCGCGGGTGCGACGAAGAACGCGCGCACGCCGGTCGCCGCCAGTCGGCGGTACCGGTCCAAGTGCTCCTGGGGCAATCCCGCGGCATGACGGGCCGCGAAAGCAGCCGCCGGGGTCCGCCCCCGCAGTCGTTCCACGGTGGCGGCGACAGTGTTCGGATCCCGGCCGGTGACCGGAACGTCCAGAACGGTGAGCGCACAGTCCGCCGCGGACCGGCCGACGGCGGCGAGGTGAGTGTTCAGCACCGAGAGCTTGCGCTCGACCTCCGTGGCCGGAACGTTGACCGCGTCCGCCAATTCGGCGCCGATCCGCAGCGTGCGGCGTTCCCCGGCGCCGCCGATGATCAACGGCAGGTCACCCACCGGGCGCGGATAGCACGTGGTTTCCGGGAGTTCGACGTACCGGCCGCGAAACGCCTTGGTCCCTGGCGCCCACAAGGCCTTCATCGTCTCGGCGGCCACCGCCAGGTCGGCCAGCCGTTCGGACGCCGGCCGCAGCGGAAAACCGAAGGCGGCGTGTTCGCGTTCCCACCAGCCCGCGCCCACCCCACAGAAGGCACGACCGCCGGACAACGCGTCCAGAGTGGCCGCCGCCTTCGCCAGGATGCCGCCCGACCGCCAGCCGATCGGCGACACCAGGGTGCCCAAGCGCAGCGTCGCAGTGGCTCCAGCCAGCAGGCCCAGCGTGACCCACGGCTCAGGAATCGGCTCCCAGGCCCGCCCGACCTGCGGAATCTGGATGAGATGGTCCATCAAAGCCAGACCGGCGAAGCCCACCGCTTCCGCCCGCACCGCGATGTCCCGCACCCACCCGGCCAAACCCTCCGGAGCGCGGCTGGGGTCCGGGAACCGGGACAGCTGCAGGACCAGCGGGGGCGGCCCTTCACGCGGCAGCAGGGCGCCGATCCGCGCCGCCGCCGGATTCGGCTCCCGATCTGGCGTTGGCGCGGCGATCACGCCGGACTCGAAGAGCACCAGATCCCAACCCTCGTCGGTGACCTCGGCGCGCACTTCGCGGAACCGGCGCACCTGGGCGGTCAGTACCGGGGCGGGCACGGGTCTGTCCCGGATGGCGTTGCGGGACCGGCACACCTGGGGCCGGCGTATCGACAAGCACGGCGACCGCGGTCAACCCGTGGTCGCGGGCCAGCCGGAGCCATTGGCGCCGCCGCCCCGGCTCGAGTCCCAGCGTGTCCACGACGCTGGTCAGTCCGCGCCGACAGCGGGCCCGCACGATCGATTCGACCAGGGCGAACGCATCGGCGGAGGCGTCCAGGTCGGCCGGGCCGGTGCCGACCACGTCGCGCAGGGCGTCGGACGAAACGACTTCACCGGACCGGAACCGCGCCGCCGCCCAGGCCGACTTGCCGGCTCCGGCCACTCCGATCAGCACCACCAGGGCTGGGGAGGGAACGGGGACGGCCGGCATCGCGGCGACGACGCGAGGGATCAGCGCTCTGCCAGCAACTCCTTCAGCCGGCCGGCGAACGCGTCGACGTCGGTTTCCCGGGTGTCGAACGAGCACATCCACCGGACCTCGCCGGTGGCCGGGTTCCAGTCGTAGAACCGGAAAGCGGAGCGCAGCGCCGCCGCCACTTCCGATCGAGCACGGCGAAACACGCCGTTGGCCTGTACCCGCTGCGTGATGGTCACGCCGTCCAGGCCGGATACGGCCTCCGCCAACCGGGCCGCCATCGCGTTGGCGTGCCGGGCGGACCGCAACCACAGATCGCCGCCGTACAGCGCCACCAGTTGCGCCGAGACGAAACGCATCTTGGAGGCCAGCTGCATGTTCATCTTGCGCAGGTACTTCATGACGGCGGCCGGGTCCGGGCCGCCCGCCCGGCCGTGATCCAGCACGACGACGGCTTCACCGAACATGAGCCCGTTCTTGGTGCCGCCCCAGGACACGATGTCCACGCCGACATCGGCGGTGAAGTCCCGGATCGCCAGGTCGAGGGAGGCCGCCGCGTTGGACAGCCGAGCGCCGTCCATGTGCAGGCTCATGCCGCGGTCGTGGGCGTGGTCGGCGATGGCACGCAGTTCCTCGACCGAGTAAAGAGTGCCCAGTTCGGTGCTCTGGGTCAGCGACACGGCCAGCGGCTGGGCCCGGTGTTCGTCGCCCCAGCCCCAGGCCTGGCGATCGATCAGTTCCGGGGTCAGCTTGCCGTCCGGAGTCGGAACGGTGAGCAGCTTCAGACCGGCCACCCGTTCCGGGGCGCCGTTCTCGTCGGTGTTGATGTGGGCGTTCTCCGAGCAGATCACCGCGCCCCAGGCCGGCACCAGCGACTGCAGGGAGAGAACGTTGGCGCCGGTGCCGTTGAACACCGGGAAGGCGACCGCGCCGGGACCGAAGTGGTGGGTGGCCACCTCCTGGAGGCGCTGGGTGTACACGTCCTCGCCGTAGGAGATCTGATGACCGCCGTTGGCCTGGCGCCAGGGCGTCGAGCACCTCGGGGTGGACGCCGGCGTAGTTGTCGGAGGCGAACCCGCGCAGCTCGGGATCGTGTAGGGGAGCGAAGGAAGTCGAACTCACCGGGTCAGTCTGCCCTGAAGTTTGCGAGGTCTCACGCAGCCGCCGACCCGGTGCTCCACCCGGTGATTCCGGCCGTCCCTTGAACGACGCCGGATATCTTCCGCTGCAACGCCTCGTAGAACATCGACAGGGGAAACTCGTCCGGCAGCACCGCGTCGGTCAGGCCCTTGGGCGGTCCGTCCAGTGGCAGGGCGTCGGCGCCCTTGGCCCACACCGAGGCGGGATGCGGAGTGACCGTGCCGGACACGAGTCGGTAGGCGGCCAGCCAATGGGCGGTCTTAGGCCGGTCGATGGAGGTCCAGTAGAGCTGGTCGATCTCGCGACCCAGGGCCAGCACCGCATCGGAGACCCGGTCCCACTCCACGGACAGCCGGTTGTCCGTCCAGTGCAGCACGCCGTGTTGTCGCAACCAGGCGAACAGCAACTGCCCGCCGAGCCCGTCGTAGTTCCGGATCCGAGTGCCGCTCACCGGGAAGCGGAAGATCCGGTCGAACAGGATCGCGTACTGGACCAGCCGGGCGTGCGGTTCGCCTGCCTCGGCCAGCCGGACCGATTCCCGGAACGCGGTCAGATCGCAGCGCAGTTCCTCCAGCGTGTACAGGAAGTACGGCATTCGCTGTTTGATCATGAACGGGTCGAAGGGCAGATCGCCGTGCATGTGGGTGCGGTCGTGAATCAGGTCCCACATCACGAACACGTTCTCGGCCAGCTGCTGGTCGCGCAGCAATTCCAGGGCGGCGGGCGGCAAAGCCAGCCCGGTCACCCGCGCGGCGGCGGTGACCACCGCGCGGAAACGCGCGGCCTCGCGGTCGGCGAAGATGCCACCCCAGCTGAAAAGCGGTGTTTCCCGAGTGGACACAGTCTCCGGAAACAGCACCGCCGAATGCGTGTCGTAGCCGGCCGTGAAATCCAGGAATCGGAGCGGCACGAACATCTTGTTCGAATAGCCGCCGGTCTCCAGGCTGTCGATGAATTCGGGCCAGACCACCTGCAGCAGAACCGCTTCCAGCTGCTTGGCCGGATTCCCGTTCTGGGTGTACATGGGAAAGACCACCAGGTGCGTGCGGCCGTCGACTCTTTCTCGTTCCGGGTGGAATTCCAGCAGCGAATCCAGGAAGTCCGGCACGGAGAATCCACTCGCCCGCCATTTCTCCAGATCCACCACCAGCGCCTGCAGATAGGAGCGGTCGTGGGGGAAATGCGGGGTCAACGCCCGGATGCCCTCCACGATGCGGCCGACCACCGCGCCGGCGCCGGTGCAGTCCTCGGCCACCGAGCCGTCCGCCGCCTGCAAGGCACGAAACTCCTCGACGGCTGTCTTGAGGTCCAGCCAGGCCGGATCGGAGGCCAGGGGATGTCTGCTGGTCTCGGCCGATGCCGGCCGGTCCGGCGCGAACGCCGCGGCGACGTTGCTCACCAGATCCGCAAGCGCAACCCCGCGCACGGCCGCGATGAGCACCGGCCCGGCCGCCGTCGGTGTCTGCACCACCGCCGGCCCGGCCGCTGACTGGATCCAGATCCGCCCGGGCGCGTCGACCGCTCCGGTCGCGATCAGGCCAGACAGGTCCACCGCGGCCAGCAGGTCGACCTCCAACGGCTGCGGGGCCGCGTGCGGATCGGTGCGGGGGCGTTCCGGCCGGGGCGAAAGGTGCAGCTGGGCGGAGCCAGGACCGGCGGCTCGCAGGCTGGCGCGCAGCCGGGGCTGAGCCAGCTCGATTGCGCTGGCGGAGCCCAGCACGATGGCCCGCGCGTCGGCCAACTCAATCGTTTCCACGCGCAGTGGGCCCAAACCCACTGCGGCGCGGAGCGTTTCGACGATCTGGTCGAGATCCACGGCGGGCGCGGACGGCTCCGCGGTGGGCTTGCCCGCTGGTTCTGCCGCGGGGAATGCCGGCGCCGGCGGTGCGGCGGCCGGCATCAGTCGAGGCGACCTCGCGGTTTCCGTCATCGTCATATCTATCTTCACCCTCACCGTTCACCGCAGGAATTCCTGTCCACAAGGCTATGGGCCGGAAGATTGGCGGTCAAGCGGCTTGCGGCGGAAGGGTGCTGGTCAAGGGAGCAGTGTCGTCGAGCGAGCCGCTCGGTTGTTGGTCCGCGTGGGTTTGCGGGTCTGCGGGGGAGGGCGCAACCTCCCGCCGGGTTCGCAAGGTGTGCACGCGAACCCGGCTTTGCTCGGTCCGCTGCGACGGACTCGGTCGTCGACCGGGATCAGCTGCCGTAAACAGAGTCGGACGTCGAACCGGAACTCAGACGTCGAACCGGAACTCAGACGTCGAAGAGGAACTCAGACGTCGACCAGGCTCAGACGTCGACCAGACTCAGACGTCGAACAGGGACGTGACCGAGCCGTCCTCGAACACCTCGTGGATGGCCCGGGCCACCATGGGCGCGATGGAGAGCACCGTCAGTTGCTCGAACTGGTGCTCCGGCGGAATCGGCAGGGTGTTGGTCAGTACCACCTCGGCGGCGCCACAGGCGGCCGAGACGCTCCGCGGCCGGATCGGACAGCACGCCGTGGGTCGCCGCGATGATGACCTTGCGGGCCCCGGCCTCCAGCACCTCCTGAGCCGCCTTGGCGATGGTCCCGCCGGTGTCGATCATGTCGTCGACCACGATGCAGGTCCGCCCGGCCACCTCGCCGACGACGGCCTTGGCGACCACCTGATTGGGCCGGTTCTGGTCGCGCGTCTTGTGGATGAACGCGATCGGGGTGTCGTTGAACTTGTTCGCCCACCGCTCGGCGGTCCGCACCCGCCCCGAATCCGGCGAGACGATGGTCAGCAGTCCTCGTGGCCATAATTCCGGGCGACGTGTTCGACCAGGATCGGCTGTGCGAACAGGTGGTCGACCGGTCCGTCGAAGAAGCCCTGGATCTGGTCGGTGTGCAGATCGACGGTCATCAGCCGGTGGGCACCGGCGGTTTTCAGCAGGTCGGCGACCAGCCGGGCCGAAATGGGTTCACGGCCGCGGTGCTTCTTGTCCTGCCGGGCGTACGGATAGAAGGGCAGCACGACGGTGATGCGCTTGGCCGACGCGCGCTTGAGCGCGTCGACCATGATCAGCGTTTCCATCACCCATTTGTTGATGGGCATCCCGCACGACTGCAGCACGAAGGCATCGGTGCCCCGCACGGAATGCTCGGGGCGGGCGAAGATTTCTCCGTTCGCGAAGTCGTAGACCACCTGCGGGGTGATTTCCACATTGAGTTCGGCGGCCACCTCGGCGGCCAATTCGGGAAAACCCCGGCCGGCCAGAAGCACCATGCTCTTCTGGTTGTTCGTGGAGAGCGAATTCACGCCCGACGATCCTCCTGCTTGGTGCCGACCGGCCCGTCCGGATCGCCGCTGACCACCGGGTCCGGCTCCGCAGCCTTTCGCGCCGAAGCCGCGGAGGCCGTTTCGGCCCGCTTGCGAAACACCCAGCCGGAAATGGCGGTCTGGCGCCCGCGGGCGATGCCCAAATCGCCCGGCGCCACATCGTCGGTGACGGTCGAGCCGGCCGCGACATAGGCACCGTCGCCGATGGTGACCGGCGCGACCAGGGTGGAATCAGTTCCCACAAAGGCATTTTCGCCGACCACCGTCCGGCTCTTGGTCACCCCGTCGTAATTCGCGGTGATGACTCCCGCGCCGATGTTGCTGCCCGCGCCGATCTCGGCGTCACCCACATAGGAAAGATGGGGCACTTTGGCGCCGCGCCGGAGCACCGAGTTCTTGATCTCGACGTATCCGCCGGCCTTCGCCTTTTCCTCCAGCACAGCCCCGGGTCGCAGATAGGTATAGGGCCCGACCGAGGCACGCGGGCCGATCTGTGCGCCGACGCAGTGCGAGCGCAGCACCGTGGCCCCGTCTCCGACCTGGCAGCCGGACAGCGTCGTATCCGGCCCGATGACCGCGTTCTCGCCGACCACCGTGCCGGCCTCCAGTGACGACCCCGGATGGAGCACCGTGTCCCTACCCACCACGACGTCGGCGTGCATCCAGGTCGTCGCCGGGTCCATCACCGTGACCCCGGCGCGCTGGGCCGCCTCGATCAGGCGGTCGTTGAGCACCCGGGCCAGGCGGGCCAGCTGAACCCGGTCATTGACTCCCTCGGTCTCGACCGGGTCGGACGCGGCCACCGCCCCCACCCGGTGGCCCTCGCCTCGGGCCAGGCCGATCACGTCGGTGAGATACAGCTCGCCTTGCACGTTGGCCGGCGAAAGCCGCGGCAGCATGTCGGCCAGCAGTGAGCCGTCGAAGGCGTAGACGCCGGAATTGATCTCGTTGATCGTTTGTTGCGCGGACGTCGCGTCCTTGTGCTCGACGATGGCCGCCACCTGGCCGCCGTCGCGCACGATCCGGCCGTAGCCGTGGGGATCGCCCACCACGGCCGTGAGCACGGTGACCGCGTTGCCCTCCGCATGGTGGGCTGCGAGTAGCGAGCGCAACGTGCGCGTGGACAGCAGCGGGGTGTCGCCGTAGGTGACCACCACCGTGCCCGTCGGACGGCGATTCCCCAGGGCGACCGCTACCGCGTGGCCGGTCCCGCGCTGATCGAGTTGCACGACCTGGCGCACGTCCGGGTGGTTCGCGGTCAGGAATTCGGCGACCCGGTCACGGCCGTGCCCGATGACGGCCACCAGCTCGTCCGGCTCCAAGGCGGCCGCGGCCAGCAGAGCGTGGCTGATCAACGGCCGACCAGCTATGGGGTGCAACACCTTTGGGAACGCCGACTTCATCCGCGTGCCGGCTCCGGCCGCGAGTACCAGGACAGCGGCGAGACGGCCCGAGCCCGGAACGGTGGTGCGGGACGGTGCGGCGCGGTCATCGTCCGGCTGCGACACGGATCGTCCTTTCGGCGTTGCGAACCTCGTCCGGGTTCGGGAGCACATCCGTCCGCTGATACTAGGCGGTCGAACCGGCTCGTCCGCCGGGTCGGTCAGGCACTTCGCCTCCCAGAAGGGCGATCGTCACGTTCGAGTGACGGCTATGACTCTTTCGGGGTGCCGATGATCGGGGAAATGGCCGGTTCGCCGTTGCTACCCCTCGCCGGATCATTCCCCAGAGTGATTCAGCCCCGCCTAGACACCGCCAATCGAACGGCCTGCCACGCCGAGTAAGCGTGATCTACGTCACGTTGAGGCAACTTGGTCCCCAGCGTCCACGTCATGTGCTTCTCCGAAATCGGCCTCTCCTCCACCCATTTGCCTGAAGCAATCGGGGGAATGGGAACTTCGAGGTTCAACTGACCTGGCCAGATCGTTCGGGGCCGGCCGCTGAGTTTGGTCTGTGTATGCGCTACGAAGATTCATCGTCCCGCGCCAATCACGGTCCGATCACAGTGATGTCTCAAACAAGTACTGGCGGTGACGCGTCTGAAACGTTAAGTTTCGTCCTGAATTAGTCGAGTCGAAATTTCGCCGGTGGTTCGGACGGATTCTGTCCCATCGACGAAAACCGCTCCAGGGTGAATGGTCGATGACTGCTGTTCGCCCTGCCGTCGTGCCCGTCGCGGAAGAATCTGCCGTGGGACGGGAAATTAGCTATGCAATTCAGGAGGACCTGTGCCATCACCCCGGATCAGTTCTGTCGCCAAAAGGCGAAGAATTGCGGCCGCATCGCTTGCCACCAGCATCGCGCTGATCGGCGGGACGGTGCTGTCGCTGCAACCTTTCGTCGCTTCGGCCGCCGACGCGGGCACACCTGCGCCTGTCGTGAGCGATTCGTTCGAGCGAAATGTCGCTGCCGGCCTGGGGTCTGCGGCCGTCGGAGGCGCCTACACGGTGCACTACCAGAACGGGAATCCGTTCTCCGTCGACGGCCACAACGGGAAGATTTCCGCCGTTTTGGCGGGCAAATCGGCCGAGGCGTACCTACCGTCGGCCTCGCTCGGTGACGGCGAGGCGCAGAGCGCATTCGGGATAACCACTTCGTTGTCGACGGCGAAATTGTCGCTTTACCACGGTGTCGAGCTGCGGCGCCAGTCCGACGGTTCGTCCTACCGTGCCAAGGTTCACGTGGCCACCAACGGAACCCTGACTCTGGACATCTCCCGGACCAAGGGAGCGACGGAAACCTTCCTTGGTGCGAAGTCCATTTCCACCACCCTGGGCGCCAGTTCGTCGTTGATCGTGGATGCGCAAATCTCCGGCACGTCGCCGGTCACCGTGTCGGCGCGGGCATACATAGCCGGCACCACGGTTCCGGGCTGGGCACTTTCGGTCCAGGACTCGTCAGCGGCCCGCGTCACCGGGGCCGGATCTGTCGGCTTCTGGGACTACGCCGACACCACGAGCCCGTCGGTCGCCGTACGGCTGGACAGCCTGACGGCCACCCCGGCCTCGTCGAGCCCGCCGCCCGCCACGACCACCACCACGCCCGCCGCCGGTTCGACGGGCACTCTTCCGGGCTGGTTCGCACCCAGCCTGCCGACGCCGCGGCTCGCCGGGGCCGGATCCGCCCCGGTTGGCAGCACTGCATACGCGATTCCCAGTGGCGCGCTATTCGTTTCGCCATCGGGTTCCGACTCCAATCCGGGAACCCAAGCGGCACCGAAACGGACGGTCGCGGCCACCATCTCCGCTGCGGGCAACGGCGCGACCATCGTGCTGCGGGCGGGGACCTACCACGAGTCGATCTACATCCCGTCGAACAAGAAGCTGACGATTCAGTCCTATCCGCACGAGGCGGCGTGGTTCGACGGCGCGACCACCGTGACCGGGTGGGCTCAGTCCGGGTCGACCTGGTCCGTGGGGAACTGGACGACCAAATTCGACTCCAGCCCGACCTACACCCGCGGTGCCGCCGACGGAACCACCACCGGCTGGCAGTGGCTGAACCCGTCATATCCGATGGCAGCCCACCCGGACCAGGTGTTCATCGACGGTGTTCCGCAGACCCAGGTGGCCAGCCTGGCGAAGGTGACCGCCGGTTCCTTCTTCGTCGACTACAGCGCGAACCGGTTGTACCTCGGCAGTAATCCGGCCGGCCATACGGTCTACGCCAGCACCTTGATCCGGGCCTTCAGCGTCAACAGCTCCGGGACCGTTCTGCGCGGCATCGGAATCGCCCGCTACGCGCCCTCGGTGCCGGACATGGGTGCCGTGGCCAGCAACGCGACGCTCACCACGCTGGAGAACGTGGTGATCGCCCAGAGTGCAACGGGTGGCTTGGATCTCTCGGCCGGCTCGGACACCCTTCGGAACGTGACCGTGGCCGACAGCGGTGAAGTCGGCGTCCAGGGGTCCCGGGCGGACAACCTGACCCTCAGCGGCGTCTACTTCGTGAACAACAATGATCAGCATTTCAATCAGGCCCCGGTGGCCGGAGGGCTGAAGCTCACCTCGAGCCGCGTCGTCAACGTCACGGGCAGCGAGTTCGACGGCAACGACGGGCCGGGCGCCTGGTTCGATGCGTCGACCTATGACATCAACGTCACCCGCAACGTGATGATGGGCAACCTGCGCTACGGCATCGATGTGGAGATCTCGGGCACGCCCACCATCATCAACAACTACATCGCCAACAACGTGCAGGCCGGCGTGCGACTGACCAACGCCTCCAATGTGACGATCTGGAACAACACCATCGTCAACAACAACCGTGCGCTGGACATCGAGCAGGACTCCCGCCGGTCAAGCCAGCCCAGTACCCCGGGCCACGACACCCGCCGGCCCATCCCGGACCCCACCGTTCCCTGGATCTGGGGACCGATGTCGATCGCGAACAACATCTTCGAGACGTCGACCGGTAACACGATCGTCGGCTTCGAGGATCACACCCACACGCTGGGTGCCTCGCAGAGCGGGATCTCCATGAACGGCAACGTCTACCAGCGCTCGTCGGCGTCCGCGCCCGGCTGGATCGAGGTCTGGGCCCGCGCCGGCACCGACCCGGCGGTCTACACCACCCTGGGCGCCTTCGCGTCCGCCACCGGACAGGACCGGAGCAGTGTCGAACTCGCGCACGGCGCCAATGCGGTGAGCTCCAACGGCGCGCCCAGTTCGGCGGTCACGTCGCTGGTCGGGTCGGTCGCACAGGCGACGACCAGCACCGTCTCCGGCCTGACCGGCTTCGCCGTCGGCAGCCGGAGCCTGGGTAGCTCGGTTCGCCTCGGCTAGGCAGCTCCAGCAAAACGGCTCCGGCCCGGTCTCCGCCTCTGCGGGTGACCGGGCCGGAGCCGTTTGTACTCTCGAAAAGCTTCGAGTCGCTCCGCCGCCAGGATTCGAACCTGAACAATCAGAACCAAAATCTGAGGTGCTGCCAGTTACACCACGGCGGATTGCGCGGCCCCATCATTCCATGCCCTCGAGTCGACGGGCACGCTTCCGCGAACCGCGGCGCCCGCGTTCCGCGGGTGTCCTGGACTCGGGAACCGGCCGGCACTCGGTCGGACCGCGGGTCGCCGGTCTCGACCTCATGCGTCCGGGCCGGTACGTTCCTTATAACGGTGAGATTTCCGCTGCGCGGTCCTCGTCGTCGGACGGCGCCTCGTGCCGACCGGCCGCCATGACTATCACTTCCGCTCCACCCGTCTGCCTTCCCGCCACAGAAACGGATTGATGTTGACCCCACCCCAAGCTGCGTTGCTCGCCGAGCCGACGCCGGACGAGCAGGACACCGAAGCCCGGCCCGTGGCCAAAACGGTCACCGTCGGCCGGCGCGGCATCGGCGCCCAGGCTCGCTGTCTTCGGCTTCACGCTGCTGCCGCTGCTGGCCGTCATCGTGGCGGTGCCGTTCGCCTGGGGCTGGGGTCTGGGCTGGACCGACGTGATCATCGGTGCCGTCTTCTACGTCATTTCCGGCATGGGCGTGACGGTCGGGTTCCATCGCTACTTCACCCACGGGTCGTTCAAGGCGAATCGGCCGCTGAAGATCGTCCTGGCCATCACCGGCCAGATGGCGGTCCAGGGTCCGGTGATCATCTGGGTCGCCGACCATCGGCGTCACCACGCGTTCTCCGACCGGGAGGGTGATCCGCACTCGCCGTGGCTGTACGGCACCTCCGTGGCCGCGTTGTGCCGAGGCTTCTGGCACGCACACATGGGGTGGATGTTCGACCGCGACAACACCAATCAGCAGCGGTTCGCGCCCGACCTGCTGGCCGACAAGGACATCGTCCGGCAGGACCGCATCTTCTGGGTGTGGACGCTGGTCTCCATCTTCGGGCCCGGCGTGGTCGGCGGCCTGGTCACCATGTCGTGGCCGGGCGCGCTGACCGCGTTCTTCTGGGCCGGCCTGGTCCGGATCGCGCTGCTGCACCATGTCACCTGGTCGGTGAACTCGATCTGCCACATGATCGGCGAGCGCCCGTTCGCCGCCCGCGACAAGTCGGCCAACTTCTGGCCGCTGGCGTTCCTGTCGTTCGGCGAGTCCTGGCACAACCTGCACCACGCTGACCCGACCTGCGCCCGCCACGGCGTGCTCCGCGGCCAGCTCGACATCTCGGCCCGGGCCATCTGGTTCTTCGAGAAGTTCGGCTGGGCCACGAAGGTCCGCTGGCCCAGCCCCAGCGCCTGGCCCGCATCCAGGCCACGGCCGGTGAGATGGGCCACTGACCTGTCGGTGTACGCCTGGCGCGAATAACAACCCGCCAGGTACACCGACGAGGCGACTGTGGACAACTCGGCCGGGTCCCCGCCGTTTCGGTCATGCTCGCCCGGTGGGGGACAGAACTGCCGTCGGACGGCTGATGGCCAAGCAGGCCGGGGTGATCTCACGGACGCAAGCGACATCCTTGTACCTCACGCCGGGCAGCGTCCGCGGATTGTTGCAACGACACGAGTGGCTCGAAGTGCATCCAGGCGTCTATCGATCGTCAGCGGTGCCCCCTGCCGGGTTCGACACGCGAGTGTGGGCGGCCGCGCTGTGGTTGGGATCCGATGCGGTGGTCACAGGCGCGGCCGCAGCGACCTGGTGGAGGTTGACCGAGCAGCAGCCCGCCGTGGTCGAAGTGACGGTGCCGCCCGGCCGGAACCCGAGGTCCGGGCGAGGAGTCAAGGTCGTGCGCCGGCTGCTTGATCGTGCCGACGTCTCCGTCCACCGCGGTTTACGGGTGGCCGACCGACCCTTCGCGGCGGTCTTCGGGGCCGCCGCACTCGGAGCAGCGGGCCAATCGGTACTGGACCGGGCCCTGCAAAGAGGTGTGACGCACGCCCAAGCGGCGGCGGTGCTGACCCGGAATCCTCGTGCCACGGGTAGTCGGCTGGGTCGGCTGTGGACGGCTGCTGCTCAGGATGCGACCGCGTCGGAGAGCGAGCGGCGTCTCGCGTCGCTCTTCCGGCGCGCCGGGATCAGTGGCTGGCAGATCAACCAGTGGGTCCTGACCGCAACCGGCTGGCGACGGGCCGACTTCCTGTTCGCCGCCGCCGGGCTGCTCGTCGAGGTAGACGGCTGGGCGCATCACACCGCCCCCGATCGCTTCGCCGATGACCGCCACCGGCAGAACCAGTTGGTCCTGCAAGGCTGGATCGTGCTGCGCTTCACGTGGCACGACATCACCAAACGCCCGGAACGGGTGGTGGCCGAGGTTCGAGCCGCATTGTGCCGCCGCCGGTGAACATCAGCTGCTAATAGCAGCAAGGTGGGTACACCAACCCGGCGAGTACCGTCGAGACCACGACCCCCGGCCAGGTTTGGCTCGGGGGTTCTCGCGCGTGCCCGCATAAGCCCGGCGGTTCTCGAGAAACCCGGGCCGTCTCGCGCGGGCCCGGAAGATGTGCAAGGAGAAGACGGCGTGACCGCTGCCGACACCAGGACCACCACCACCGCCCCGGCCCCGCTCGCGGGACTGCTGCAGGCGGTCCTCGACGATCCGGCGCTGGCGGACGCGGTGGCGGCGGCGGGCACGCCGAGCCGCCGCATCGTGGCGCCCGAGGGGTTCCGGCCCTTCCTGGCGGCCGGCCTGGCCGCGCCCACCCAGGAGCGCGGCGCCGGGGTTCCGGTGCTGCTGGTGACCGCGACCGGCCGGGAGGCCGAGACCACCGCGGCCGCCGTCGGGGACCTGATCGGCGACGACCGGGTGATGATCTTCCCGTCCTGGGAAACGCTGCCGCACGAACGGCTTTCGCCGCGCGCCGACACGGTCGGCAAGCGGCTGGCCACCCTGCGCCGGCTGGCCCACCCGGAGGAGCATCCGGCCGGTGCGCCGGCGGTCGTCGTGGCCACGATCCGGTCGATGATCCAGCCGATGGCGCCGGATCTCGGCGAGCTGGCGCCGGTCGAGCTGAAGGTGGGGGACTGGGACCGACCTGGGCGAACTGGTCGACCGGCTGGTCACGCTGGCCTACACCCGCGTGGAGATGGTCGAGAAGCGCGGCGAGATCGCCGTGCGCGGCGGCATTCTGGACATCTTCCCGCCGACCGACGACCACCCGGTCCGGGTCGAGTTCTTCGGCGACGAGATCACCGACATCCGCACGTTCGCCGTCACCGATCAGCGGTCCATCGATCGCGGTCGACCAGGTCGTCGCGCCAGGCCTGCCGCGAGATCCTGCTGACCGAGGAGGTCCGGGACCGCGCCGCCCACCTGTCGGCCGAGGGCACCGGCGACCCGACGCTGGCCGAGATGCTCGGCAAGCTCGCCGCCGGGCATCGCCGTCGAGGGGATGGAGGCGCTCATCCCGGTGCTGGTGCCCGGCCGCCTGACGTTGCTGCCCGAGCTGCTGCCGGCCGGCACCCATGTGGTGCTCGCCGACCCCGAGCGGATCCGCACCCGGGCCGAGGACCTGGTGCGGACCGGCGCCGAATTCCTGGCCGCCTCCTGGATGGCCGCGGCGACCGGCGGCAAGGCGCCGATCGACTTGGCCGAATCGGCCTACCGAACGCTCGGCGAGGTGCAGGACGTCATCCGCGACCCTGAGCTGCCGCTGTGGCGGATCGCGCCGTTCGGTCTGGACGATCCCGGCGACCGACCGCGGACGTCGACCGGTCTGGACTGCCGGCCGAATCGTCGCCGCTCCGCCCTACCGCGGCGAGATCGCCAGGCCATCGACCGACGCGCCGGAGCGCGCGGCGCAGCGGCGGGATCACCGTGGTGGTGGTGCCCGGAGCCGGCACCGCGGCCCGGGCGGCCGAGCGGTTGGCCGAGGCCGACCTGGCGCGTGTCGGTGCCGGCGACGGCCATGGACCAGCCGCCGCGGCCCGGCATGGTCACGGTGGCCCGCGGGCTGGCTGGAGGACGGTTTCGTCATCACCGGCGCCGGGCTGGCGGTGATCACCGAGTCCGACCTGACCGGCAACCGCGGACGCGGCGCCGACCGACGCGCGGCCAAGATGCCGTCGCGCCGCCGCAACGCGGTCGACCCGCTGGCGCTCAAGCCGGGCGACTACGTCGTCCACGCCCAGCACGGCATCGGCAAGTACATCGACCTGGTCAGCCGCACCTCCGGCGGCGCCGAGCGCGAATACCTGGTCGTCGAATACGCGCCCGAGCAAGCGGGGCCAACCCGGCGACCGGCTGTTCGTCCCGACCGACGCGCTCGACCTGCTGTCCCGCTACATCGGCGGCGAGGTGCCGACCGTGAACAAGCTGGGCGGCGCCGACTGGGCCAAGACCAAGGGTCGGGCCCGCAAGGCGGTCCGCGAGATCGCCGCCAAGCTGGTCCAGCTGTACGCGGCTCGGGCGCTCGCCCCCGGCCACGCCTTCGCCGCCGGACACGCCGTGGCAGCGGGAACTGGAGGACGCCTTCCCGTTCACCGAGACCCCGGATCAGATGGCGGCCATCGACGAGGTGAAGGCGGACATGGAGAAGGCCGCGCCCGATGGACCGGGTGATCTCCGGCGACGTCGGCTACGGCAAGACCGAGATCGCCGTCCGCGCCGCCTTCAAGGCGGTGCAGGACGGCAAGCAGGTCGTCATTCTGGTGCCCACCACCCTGCTGGCCCAGCAACATCTCTCGACCTTCACCGAGCGCATGTCGGCGTTCCCGGTGACCGTCAGAGGACTGTCCCGGTTCACCGATCGACGCCGAGTCGAAGCAGACGATCAAGGGGCTGGCCGACGGCAGCGTCGACATCGTCATCGGCACCCACCGACTGCTGCAGCCGAACATCCGCTACAAGGATCTCGGGCTGGTCATCGTCGACGAGGAGCAGCGGTTCGGCGTCGAGCACAAGGAGCACATCACCGCCCTGCGGGCGCACGTCGACATGTTGACCATGTCGGCCACCCCGATCCCCCGCACCCTGGAGATGAGCCTGGCCGGCATCCGTGAGATGTCCACCATCGCTGACGCCCCCGGAGGAGCGGCATCCGATCCTGACCTACGTCGGCGGCGTACGACGACAAGTTGGTCGCCGCGGCGATCCGCCGCGAACTGCTCCGCGACGGTCAGGTCTTCTTCGTGCACAACCGGGTCGCCGACATCGACAGCGGTGGCCGCGACGCATCCGCGAGGCGGTGCCGGAGGCCAGGGTCGCGGTGGCGCACGGCCAGATGAACGAGGACCTGCTGGAGAAGGTGATCGACGGGTTCTGGCAGCGCTCCTTCGACGTGCTGGTCTGCACCACCATCGTCGAGACCGGCCTGGACATCTCCAACGCCAACACGCTGGTCGTCGACCACGCCGAGATCCTCGGGCTTTCCCAGATGCACCAGTTGCGCGGCCGGGTCGGCCGCGGTCGCGAGCGAGGGTATGCGTACTTCCTGTACCCGGCCGAGAAGCCGCTGACCGAGACCGCGCACGACCGGCTGGCCACCATCGCGCAGAACTCCGACCTCGGCTCCGGCATGGCCGTGGCCATGCGCGATCTCGAGATCCGCGGCGCCGGCAGCATTCTGGGCGCCGAACAGATCCGGCCACATCGCCGGCGTCGGATTCGACCTGTACGTCCGGCTGGTCGGCGAGGCGGTGACCGCCTTCAAGAAGGCGGCCGGTCGCCGGCATCGGCGGGTGAGGAAGAAGAGGAGGAGCCGCTCGAGGTCCGGGTCGAGCTGCCGATCGACGCGAGCATTCCGCACGAATACGTGCCCGGCGAGCGGCTGCGGCTGGACGCCTATCGGAAGATCGCCGGCGCCACCGATGAGGCCGGTATCGAGTCGGTCCGGGGCGAACTGGTCGACCGGTACGGCCCGCTGCCCGAGGAGGTGGAGAACCTCCTGGCCATGGCCGCCTTCCGGCAGCGCGCCCGCACCGCGGGCGTGGGGGACGTGTCGCTGGGCGCCCAAGGGCTGAAATTCTCGCCGGTCACCCTGCCGGACTCGGGTCAGTTGCGGCTCATGCGGATGTTCCCGGGCGTCAAGTACCGGGAGACCTCCAAGGTGCTCACGATGCGGGCGCCCGCCGAGTCCGATCGGATCGGCGCCGAACCGTTGCGCGATCGCGCCCTGCTGGCCTACTGCGACCGGGTGCTCGACGCCCTGCGGCCGGTGCCGGCCCGGGCGTGACGGCCGGTTGAGCCCGCCGTCGCCGTGCAGGCCATCCGGAGGTAATGCCCGTTGGATCCGTCCCCGCCCGGGGGACGCTTATGACGGTTCGGAGTCTCGACAAGCCGGTTCAGCCGGTGTTGCGCATCCCGGCGGCGACCCCGTTGACGGTGAGCAGCAGGGCCCGTTGCAGCTCGGGGTCCACCTCGCCGTCGGCGGCCCGGACCCGGGAGAGCAACTCGACCTGCAGGTAGGAGATCGGCTCCAGGTAGGGCTCGCGGACGTCGAGCGTGCGCTGCAGGCCGGGTTGGGCGTCCAGCGGCCGATCCTCGCCGGTCAGCAGCATGAACTCCTCGAGAGTGAGCCGGTACTCGGCCTTGATAGCTCGAAGAGAGGCTGCAACTCGGCCGGAACCAGCTGCTGCACGTACAGCGCCGCCACCTCCATGTCGGCCTTGGCCAGGGTCATCTCGACGTTGGAGATGAACGTGCGGAAGAAGTGCCAGGACGCAGTACATCTCGACCAGGGTGTCGAGGCCAGGCCTTGCTGGCGAGCGCCTTCAGGCCGGACCCGACGCCGAACCAGCCCGGCACGATCTGCCGGGATTGGGTCCAGCCGAAAACCCACGGGATGGCCCGCAGCGAACCGAGCCCGCCACCTTCATCCGGACGTTTGGAGGGTCGTGAGCCGATGTTCAGCGACCCGAGCTGCTCCACCGGGGTGGAGGCCAGGAAATAGGCCGGCAGATCAGGATGGTCGATCAGTGATCGGTACCGTGGAAAGGCGCCGTCCGATGACCGTCGTCCATGGCCTCGTCCCAGACCTGCGTCTGCTGGCCCGACAGGCGGGGCAAGACGTGCTGGGTCGACGCGCGCAGCACGGCGGCCAGAGTCAGCTCCAGGTTCTCCCGGGCCAATTCCGGCAGCGAGTACTTGTCGCAGATCACCTCGCCCTGCTCGGTGAACTTGATCGTCACCGGCCAGCACGCCGTGCGGCTGGGCGAGGATCGCGTCGTAGGTGGGACCGCCGCCGCGCCCACGCTGCCGCCGCGACCGTGGAAGAGCCGCAGCCGGACGCCGTGCTTGCGCCGCCACGTCGCGCAGGATGCGTTGAGCCTTGTGGATCTCCCACTGGCTGGTGGTGATGCCCGCTTCCTTGTTCGAGTCCGAGTAGCCGAGCATGACTTCCTGCACGTCGCCGCGCAGGCCGGACCAACTCCCGGTACGACGGATCGGACAGCAGGTCGTTCAGCACATCGCCGGCCCGGCGCAGCTCCTCGACGGTCTCCAGCAGCGGAGCAAATCCGATACGGGCGAACGGCTGCGCCGTCGCCGCGGCCGTGCAGATCGATCAGGCCCGCTTCCTTGGCCAGCAGGGCCGCCGCGATCACGTCGTCGGCACCCCGGGTCATCGAGATGATGTACGTGCTCGATGACCGTCGGGGCCGTAGGTGTCCAGCGCCTGGCCGATCTCGCTGAAGACCGCGAACGTCTTGGTGCCGGACGCATTCAGCGGCGGTGGCAGCGGGCTGAGCGGCCGCCGGGCCCGCAATTCGTCGGACAGCAGCCGCTGCCGCTCCATCCGGTCCAGAGCCCCGTATCGGGAGTCGATCTCCCCGAGCCGGTCGATCAACTGGCCCACAGCGTCGTGGTGGGCGTCAGCGTGCTCCCGGATGTCCAGCACCGCCAAGAAGAGGTTCGACACTGCCAGCGCGCGACGGACGCGGGCCACGATGCCCGAGGCGGCCAGGGCGCCCCCGTGCGCGGTCAGCGACGCGGCCACCACGTCGAGGTCGGCCAACAGTTCCGCGCCCTCGGCGTAGTCGCGGCCGGGTTCGTGCACCGACCCGGACCCGACCCGGGCCCGGGTGTTGATGAGTTTGGCCTTGATACATGTCAGTTTGAGCCGGTACGGCTCCGTGCCGTTCAGCTCCAGCACCCGCTTGTCCATTCGCGGCAGATGGGCCAGGTCATCTTCGATCGAAGCGGCCAGCTCGGGGGAGATGTCCACGATGTGGCTGGACGACGAGAGCATCTGGATCAGCGAATCGATCATTTCGATGGCGATCCGGACCGCCGTCGCGCTCTGCAGGCCGAGCACCTCCCGGGTGACCTGCGGAGTGACATTGGGATTGCCGTCCCGGTCACCGCCGATCCACGATCCGAAAGACAGCGGGACGGCGTCGGCCGGGAACTGGACGCCGTGGTCGGCCAGCATGGCGGAGAAATCGGCCAGCAGGGCCGGGACGGTCGACGACAACACCGAGTCCAGGTAGTACAGCGCGTTCCGCGCCTCGTCGGTCGGCGTCGGCCGCACCTGGCGGATCTCGTCGGTCTGCCAGATGAGGTCGATCAACTCGGCCAGCTCCCGGTCCTGCCGGCTCCTCAGGGCGCTACCGGGGGTGAGCCGGCCGCGAGCACCTCCGACAGCCGGCGGATTTTTGACAGCACCGAGCGTCGCGAGGCCTCGGTGGGATGCGCGGTGAAGACCGGTTGCACAGCCAGCTCGCTCACCGCATTCGCCAGGGCCTCCGGACCGGCCGTCGTGACGATGTCGGTGACGGCAGTGAAGAGCCAACCGTCGGCCTCCGGGCGATGCCGCAGGCCCCGAACTCGATCGACCTGCTCCGCGGCGTTGGCCAAGTGGAAATAAGCGGCGAAGGCGCGCACCAGGTTGGTGGCCGTCGCCAGCGGAAGGGCTCGCAGAATTTTCCGGACCTCGGCGTGGGCCCCATCGCGCTCCTGGGTGGAGGGCGCCTCTCTGGCCTGCTTGGCCAAGGCCCGCACCTTCTCGACCAGTTCGAGCAGTTCGGGGCCTTGCTGGCGGACCAGAGTCTGTCCCAGCAGCGCACCCACCCGCCGCACGTCGGCCCGGAGCTCGACGCCGGCGGAGCGGCCCAGACCGCTGCTGGTTTCGGGGAACGGAGGCGCGTCGATGCTCATACCGCGATCTTTGTCACCTCAGATGACGTCCAGATGACAGGGGGTGCCCGGGCAGCGCCCGCAGGTGACGAGATCGGGAGGCCGCGGCGACGCTGGCCCGATGCCTGCGGTGGCCCGGTCGTTCCGGCCACCACAGCGACATCAAGCCCCCGACTGCCCAGGGCGTTCACCCGAATGCCCACGTCATGATCAGCAACTCTCACTGTCTGTACAGAGACATGGCGGTCAGCTAGTGGCTCTACGTAATCGTGTGCACGCAAGCGGTCACAGCTCTTCGTCGGGCCGATCTGAAGCGGTAAAGGGTCGGGCGGGGCCGCCCGACCAGACGGGTGCGTCCCGGCTCGGTATCTGAACGTAACGACGAGTAGTTGGCGTTCGATTGAAGGGAGCAGGCGGGCAGTGACCCATAAGTGTGAATCAGGTGAGTATTCGCCTCCGCAGCGGGGGCTAATTGGTCACTTTCTGTTAAAGTTCCGGTAGTCCAAGTGGTGCACGTAACCATTCGGATCTTCGCAGGGGAGACCGCTTCGAAGCGGTGCCTCGGCACTGGCAGTAGCGATTGTGAAGTGACAGAGGAAAGGAGCCGAGGACGATGTCCCGCTCAACACGACTGAAAATGCGGTTCGCAACAGTCACATCGCTCGTAGGGGCGCTTTCGTTTCTCGGTGCCAGCTTCGCGGCTGCGGACACGGTCGGTGACAATTCGGTAACGACTTCGCCAACAGCGGCTTCGGCCGGTTCCGGCTTCCCGACGGCGGCGCTGGCGTGGGGTCTGGTGGCCGTCCTCCTTCTCGCCGCCGGGCTGATGGGGTCGATGCGCATGCGCCACCGCGCGCCCGAAACGACGCTGCCGGCTTCCGAAGGACGGAAGTCCGCCGCATGAGTGCTCGTTCCTTTTCCGCCTTCGGCTTCCACTATTTCGACCATTCCGCCTCCACGGAAGGCCGCCAGCGTCTGCGCGTGGCGATGGTCGGCACCCGCGGTGTTCCGGCGCGTTACGGCGGTTTCGAGACCTGTGTCGAGGAGGTCGGGCGTCGCCTGGTCGACCGCGGACACCAGGTTGTCGTCTACTGCCGGACCGGTGGGAACGCTCCGGCAGACCGCCCGGCCCAGTTCCTGGGCATGGACCTGGTGCATCTCCCCGCCCTGCCGAAGCGCTCCTTGGAGACGTTGAGCCACACGGGTCTGTCCGTGGCGCACCTGGTGCGCCACCCCGTTGACGCAGCCATCGTCTTCAACTGTGCGAACGCACCGTGGCTGCCGTTCCTGCGCGCCCGGCGCATCCCCTTCGCGACGCATGTCGACGGCTTGGAATGGCAACGAGCCAAGTGGGGCAAGGTCGGTCAGTCCTACTACCGCACGGCCGAGAAATTGGCGGTCCGCTGGTCGGACGCGCTGATCGCCGATGCGCAGGGAATCGCCGATTACTACCGCCAGGCGCACCAGGCGGACACCGATTTGATCACCTACGGTGCGCCGAAGGTCGGCCAGGTCGACAGCCGGCTCGCCGAGCTGGGCCTGGAGCACGATCGCTATCACTTGGTCGTGGCCCGCTTCGAGCCGGAGAACCACGTCGAAGAAATCGTGCGTGGCTACACCATGTCCAAAGCCGCTCTGCCATTGATCGTCGTCGGCTCGGCGCCGTATGCCGAGGAGTACACCCAGCGGGTGCACGCCGAGGCGGACTCGCGGGTGCGCTTCCTGGGCACCGTCTGGGATCAGGAATTGTTGGATCAGTTGTACGCAAACGCCCGCACCTATCTTCATGGTCATTCCGTGGGAGGCACGAACCCCTCGCTGCTGCGCGCCATCGGCGCCGGGGCGGCCACGCAAGCCTTCGACGTGTCGTTCAACCGCGAGGTGGTCGGCCCGTCCGGCCGGTTCTTCTCCACGCCGGCCGAACTGACGCCGCTGATCGACGATTCCGAGGCGAACCCGCAGTCAATCGTCCGTCGCAGCGCCGAGGCGCTGATCCAGGCGGAGCGATACGACTGGGATCGCGTGACGGATCGCTATGAGGCGCTGTGCAGTCGCTTGACCGGCTTGCGGCCCTCGCGGCGAGCCGCCGAAGCGTCACTGGTGCACCCGAAAGTCAATGCCTGATGGAGCGATTCGACACCGCTACGAACCAGGCCGCTGATCTGCCGGTGACTGTCACGAGTGCCACAGCCGGTGCTTCGCGACCCGAAGTGAGCACTTCTTCCCTGGGATCGATGACGTCGACCACGGCCGGAGCGCCCACCGCAGCCGCTCCGTCGGAATGGTCGGCCGTGCCCCGTAACGTGCTGGCCGCGCTGACCGCCCTCGCGGGCGCGCAGAAAACGAGCAAAGGCGCGCCGGCCTACTCAAGGTTCGTGAACCGGCCGATCGGCCGGCTCTTCGCCGCCATGGCGTACCGGGCGGGCTGGACGCCCAACCAGGTCACCGCGCTGAGCGCCACGTTCTCGTTCGCAGCGATCGCCGTGCTGGCGCTGGTGCGGCCGTCATGGTGGTCGGGCGTGCTGATCATGCTCGGCCTGGTCATCGGCTATGCCCTTGACTCGGCCGACGGTCAGCTGGCCCGGCTGCGCGGTGGCGGCAGTCTGTCCGGTGAATGGCTGGACCACATGATCGACGCCACCAAGATCTCCACGCTGCATCTGGCGGTGTTGGTGTCGGCGTACCGGTTCTTCGGCCTAAGTCATCCGGCCTGGCTGCTGGTGCCGATTGCCTTCACCGTCGTGGCTGCCGTTCTGTTCTTCGGAATGACCCTGAACGACCAGCTGCGGCGCAACTTCCAGGCTTCCACCGGGTCGACCGTCGAACGCGGTGCCACCCCCGGGATCCGTTCGCTCATGGTGATTCCCACTGATTACGGCCTGCTCTGCGTCGTCTTCGCACTGCTGGGGAGCACCTCGGTGTTCTTCGGTGTCTATGTCTTCCTGTTCGCCTGCAACGCGGGCTTCCTGGCGCTGGCCGCCGTGAAGTGGTTCCGCGACATGCAGGCCCTTGTCCCGAATGGAGTTCGTCGATGAGCGGGCCGGTTTCTCGCCGACGCGCCTCCGGTCTGCTGACCGGTATAGCCGCATGTGTCCTGGCTGTCGCGGTGGGTTGCACCTCGACTGCCCCGTCTTCCTCCTCTTCGACGTCTTCGACGTCCGCGGTGCCCGCGTCGAGTTCGGCGGTTTCGGGCTCCGCCTCGACCGCGAGCAGCGCCGTGGCTCCGCCGGGCAGCACATCAACCGGGTCGGGTTCGGTCCGCACGACCAGCAGTGGTGCGGCAGCGACGACGTCCGGCGCCGCGGCGACCCGGATTGCCGGATCGTCGTCCACGGGCTCGGCTTCGACCCGGTCATCGTCCGGACACGCCACCAGCTCGTCCGCCAGCAAGCCGGCGGCTCCGGCCACCACCCCGGTGCCGCCCACGAACGGCGGGAACATCACCCAGACGGTCTCCACCGTGCCGATCACCACCAAGCCGGCCGTTCCGTTGACCTCGCCGGTCAACGTCACCACGGGCGTGCAATTGCGAATCACCAGCGTGAAAGCGGTCACCGTCACCGCTCAGGGTCCGGGACAGTTCTCCGGCCCGGCCGTCGCGATCACCGTGACCATCAAGAACTCGACCGGATCCGCCATCGATACGAGTTCGGTCGCCGTCAATGTCCTCGATTCGGCGGCGCAGGCTGCTCCGCCGGTCGACGGTTCTCCCGCAGCACCCTTCGGGGGTGACCTGGCTGCCGGCCAACAGAGCAGCGGGGTCTACGTCTTCACCGTCGCCAAAGATCGTCGCGATCCGATCACGGTGGATGTCAATTACTCGAGTGGTACTCCCGTGGTGCTGTTCAAGGGCAACGCCGGCTGATCAGCCGGTCCCTCAGCGCACCTCCACAACCAGAGCCAGGAGAAAATCCCCTTGCCCAAACATCCTTGTCGGCGGCTGATCACCGCCATCAGTTCGGCGACAGCAGTGGTGCTGTCGCTGGCGATCCCGGTGGCGGTCGCGCCGGCGGCTTCGGCGGCCACCCCGACCGGACCGGGACCGGTGCTGCAGATCGGCAGTTCCAACGTCACCGCCGACGCGCTGCCCACGGTGCAGATCGACGGCGTGGTGTGGACCCAGGTGATCGTCGGCAACACGGTGTACGCGGGCGGGTCCTTCGCCAACGCGCGCCCGGCCGGCGCCGCCCCCGGGACAAACCTGACGCCGCGCACGAACCTGCTGGCCTACAACCTGTCCACCGGTGCGCTGATCACCACCTTCGTGCCCAACCTGAACGGACAGGTCAAGGCCCTGGCCATCTCGGCCGACGGCACCAAGCTGTTCGCGGGCGGTGACTTCACCACCGCGGACGGCGCGACCCACAACCACTTCGTGGCCCTGAATCCGTCCACCGGCGCGGCCATCTCGACGCTGCGCGTTCGACGTGAACAACCAGGTCGACACCATCCAAGCCAGCAGCTCGGCGGTCTACATCGGCGGCAACTTCACCACCGCCAACTCGACGGCCCGCAACCATCTGGCCGCCTACAACCCGTCCACGGGGGCGTTGCTGGGCTGGCGGCCCAGCGCCGACCAGAACGTGGCCACCATGGTCCTGGGTCCGGACCGCACCAAGATGTACGTGGGCGGCAAGTTCCAGCACATCAACGGCTCGGCCGCCTACGGACTGGGCGAGGTCGACCTGAACATCGGCGCGCTGATCCCGTGGGCGACCAACCAGGTCGTGATGGACGCCGGTTCCAATGCCGGGATCACCTCGCTGCGCACCGACGGCAAGAACATCATCGGCACCGGCTTCGTCTTCGGGGCGGGCGGCAATCTGGAGGGCACCTTCTCCGCCGACCCCAACACCGGGGCGATCGTGTGGATGGAGGACTGCCACGGCGACACCTACGACACCTTCTCCAATGCGGGCATCACCTACACGGTCAGCCACGCGCACTACTGCGCGACGGTGGGCGGTTTCCCGCAGACCGACGCCAACTGGGCCATCAACCAGCGGCACACCATCGCCTTCACCGATTCGGCCACTGGAACGCTGGGCCACAACGCCTACGGCGGCTACACCGACTGGTACGGCCAGCCGTCGCCGTCGGTGTACAACTGGTTTCCCTCACTGGTCACGGGCACCTACACCGGTCAGGGCCAGGCGGCGTGGACGGTGACCGGCAACGGCACCTACGTCGTCGAAGGTGGCGAGTTCCCGAACGTCAACGGCACCGCCCAGCAGGGTCTGGTCCGGTTCGCCGTTCGCCCCACCGCCCCTGGAAAGCAGGGGCCGCTGAACATCCAGGCCAAGTTCGTGCCCACGCTGGTGCCCTTCTCCGCGACCAGCCTGCGTGTCTCCTGGCCGGCCAACACCGACCGCGACGACCTGAACCTGACCTACAAGGTGTACCGGAACGGTGTGGTCATCAAGACGCTCACCGACTCCTCGCCGTACTGGAATCTGGCCACGCTCGGCTTCATGGATTCCGGACTGACCCCGGGCGCGACGTACAACTATCAGCTCAACGCCACGGACTCCACCGGCAACATCTCCTGGGGCGCGGTCACCCCGGTCACCATGCCCACCACCAGTACCGGCTCGAACACCCCGTACGCGCAGCAGGTGATCGCTGACGGCGCGACGTCGTACTGGCCGTTGGACGAGTCGTCGGGCACGGTGGCCTATGACCACGCCGCCTACAACGACCTGGACGAGGGCGCCGGTATCACCGACGGCACCTCCGGGGCGATCGCCGGCGATTCGGCGGCCACGTTCAGCGGTGCGAACACCGCATCGGCGGCCACCCGCAACCCGATCACCGGACCCGACGTGGTGACCGTGTCCGCGTGGTTCCGCACCACCAGCACCACCGGCGGCAAGATCGTCGGCTTCGGCAACGCGCAGACCGGCGAGTCCACCGGCTACGACCGGCAGATCTACTTGGACAACGCGGGTCACGTCTTCTGGGGCGTGTGCACCAACAGCTGCCCGGCCACCGTCAATTCCGCCCAGACCTACAACGACGGCACCTGGCATCAGGTGGTCGGCACGTTGAGCCCGGCCGGGCTGGTGCTGTACATCGACGGGGTCAAGGTGGCCAGCCGCAGCGACGCCGTCGCCGGTCAGGCCTTCAGCGGCTATTGGCGGGTCGGTGGCGACAACACCAACGGCTGGCCGAACAAGCCGTCGAACGATTTCTTCACCGGTGACATCGACGAGGTCGCCGTGTTCAACGGCAAGGCGCTGGACAAGAACGCGGTCCAGGCCGAGTGGGTGGCCAGTGGCCGGACCTCCACCCTGCCGGCCATCCCGACCGACAAGTACGGTGCCGCCGTTTACGCCGACAGCCCCGAGGCGTACTACCGAATGGATGAGACCAGCGGCCCGTCCGCGGTCGACTCGAGCCGGAATTCCGACACCGGCGTCTACACCGCGAACGAGACCTTCGGCACCCCGAGTCCGGTGTCCGGCTCGACCGGCACCGCGGTCGCCTTCGACGGCTCCACCGGCACCCTCGCCTCGGGCATCCAGGAGACTGGACCGAGCGTCTACTCCGAGGAGATCTGGTTCAAGACCACGACCACCTCGGGCGGCAAGCTGATCGGCTTCGGCAACGCCCAGAGCGGTTACAGCTCGAACTACGACCGGCACATCTACATGGAGAACTCGGGCCAGCTGACCTTCGGCGTGTGGACCGGGACAGACCAATACGATCACCTCGCCGCAGTCGTACAACGACGGCAAGTGGCACTACATGGTCGCCACGCAGGGCTCGGACGGCATGAAGCTCTATGTCGACGACCAGCTGGTGGGCACGAACCCGCAGAACCAGGCCCAGGGCTACAGCGGCTACTGGCGGGTCGGCGGCGACTCTGACTGGGGCGGCTCCAGCGCGTTCTTCAACGGCAGCCTGGACGAGGCGGCGGTCTACACAACCGAATTGACCCAGTCGCAGATCGACACCCACTGGAATGCGTCCTCGGCCGTCAACCACGCGCCGACCGCGGCCTTCACCTCCACCCCGTCGAACCTGACCATCGCGTTCGACGGCACCGGCTCCACCGACCAGGACGGCCCCATCGCGTCCTACAGCTGGGACTTCGGTGACGGCAGCACAGGGAGCGGTGCCACGGCATCGCACACCTACGCATCCGCCGGCAACTACAACGTCAAGCTGACCGTCACCGACGGCGGCGGGCTGACGAATTCGGTGACCAATCAGGTGACGGCGGTCGCCCCGAACCAGCCGCCGGTGGCCGCGTTCACCGACACGGTCAACGGTCTGGCTGTGGCTCGTTCGACGGCACCGGTTCGTCCGATCCGGACGGCACCGTGGCCTCGTACGCCTGGGATTTCGGGGACGGCGGCTCGGATACCGTCGCCACTCCGTCGCACACCTTCGCGGCGACCGGCAGCTACAACGTCAAACTGACGGTGACCGACAACCAGGGCGCCACCAACTCGGTGACCCAGTCGGTGTCCGTGGTCAAGCCGAACCAGCCGCCAGTGGCGGCGTTCACCTCCACCCCGAACAACCTTTCCGTGGCCTTCGACGGCACCGGTTCGTCCGATCCGGACGGCACCGTGGCCTCGTACGCCTGGGACTTCGGTGACGGCGGCTCCGATACCGGTCGCAACTCCGTCGCACACCTACGCAACGGCCGGCACCTACAGCGTGAAGCTCACTGTCACCGACAACCAGGGCGCCACCAACTCGATCACCCATTCGGTGACCGTGATGGCGGCCAACCAGCCGCCGGTGGCTGCCTTCACCGACACGGTGACCGGGCTCGCCGTTTCGTTCGACGGCTCCGGCTCCTCGGATCCGGACGGCACCGTGGCCTCGTACGCGTGGGATTTCGGTGACGGCCAGACCGGGAGCGGAAGCCACCCCGTCGCACACCTACACGGCCACCGGCACCTACAGCGCCAAGCTGACGGTGACGGACGACCGGGGCGGGACGAATTCGGTCACGCAGTCGGTGTCGGTGACGGCGCCGAACCAGCCGCCGGTCGCCTCCTTCACGGCGACGCCCAGCCAGCTGGTGGTGGCGTTCGACGGCTCCGGCTCCAAGGATCCGGACGGCACCGTCACCTCCTACGCCTGGGATTTCGGGGACGGCGGGACGTCGGCGAACGCCACCACGTCGCACACCTTCGCCAGCGCCGGCACCTACAGCGTCAAGCTGACGGTGGCCGACAACCAGGGCGCCACCAACTCGGTCACCAAATCGGTCACCGTGTCCAACGTGGTCGCGGCGGACTCGTTCACGCGCACGGTGACCAACGGCCTGGGCTCCGCCGATACCGGCGGCGCCTGGACCCTGGTGGGCGCAGGTTCGGTGTTCCAGGTGAAGAACGGGGTCGGGACCGTGGCGATGAGCAAGGCCGGCGCCGGGGCCTCCGCGTTCTTGAACACCCCCTCCACGCGGAACAGCGACGTGGTGGTGGACGTGGCCTCCGACAGGATCGCCACCGGCGGTGGCTACTTCGCGACCGTCGCCTCCCGGCACACCTCGGCGGGCGACTACCGCGCCAAGCTGCTCATCAGCTCGGCCGGTGCGGTCACGATGTACATCACCAAGATGGTCGGCACCACCGAAACCTCGCTGAAGTCGGTCGTGGTGTCCGGGCTCGCCGCCACTGCCGGGCAGTTCTTGCGGATCCGCTTCGACGTCACCGGCAACGGCACCACCAGCACGCTGACCGCGAAGGTGTGGTCGGCGGCCGGCACGGAGCCGGCTGCCTGGCAGGCAAGCACCACCGACACCACCGCGGCCCTGCAGGGCCCGGGCGGATTCGGGATCTGGACCTATCTGGCCAGCTCGGCCACGAACGCGCCCGTCACGGCGAGTTTCGACAACCTCACCGCGACCGCTCTCGGCTGAGCACGCTGATACTGATTGGGGGCGGGAAACCGCCCCCAATCCGGCCAGGAAGTAGTAGAGCGGCACCATGATCAACACCAAGGCGCAGCACCTCGCGGTTGCGGTCCCCACCTTCCGGCGTCCGGAGATGTTGGCCGACCTGCTCGCCGCCCTCGTGGCGGAAGCGGAAATCGCGGGGGCTGCGCCTGGTGCCGTTGTGGACGGCCAACCCGTCGACGTGGCCCCGGCCGTCGTCGAGGTGCTGGTCATCGACAACGACCCGCAGCAAACGGCCGAGCCGGTGGTCGCCGCCCACCGGCACCGCCACACCGGCGGACCGGCGGTGCGGTACCTGCCCGAGCCCGAGCCCGGTGTGGTCGCCGTGCGCAACCGCGCCCTGTCCGAGGCCACCGATCTGGTGGCCTTCATCGACGACGACGAACTGCCCGAGGCCGGTTGGCTGGCCCAGCTGCTGACCACCCGGGTCCGCTTCGACGCGGAACTGGTGGCCGGGGTGGTGCTGGCCGACTACGAAAGCGAACTCGACCCCTGGATAGCGGCCGGCCGATTCTTCGTCCGCCGGCGGATGCCCACCGGCAGCGTGCTCGACGTCGCCGCGGCCGGAAACATGCTCCTCGACCTGGCCGCCATCCGGCGGACCAACCTTTCCTTCGATCCCCGTTTCGGGCTCACCGGTGGTGAGGACACCTTCTTGACGCGGCAACTGGGTCGGCGCGGTGTCCGGATGGTCTGGTGCGACGAAGCGATCATCTACGACCGGGTACCGAGCAGCCGGATGACCCGGCGCTGGGTGCTGGCCCGGGCCATGTCAAGTGGCAACACTGCCGGCACCATTGACGTGCTGCTCGCTCGCGGTGCCGGGCAGCGTGCGGCGGTCCGGCTGCGGCTCTTGGGCAAGTCCCTCGCCCGGGTGGCCGGCGGCTTGGGCCGGGCCGGCGTCGGTTACGTGCTGCGTCGCCCCGTTGATCAGGCGCGCGGCGTTCGGGCGGTCGCCCGCGGGGTGGGTATGGCGATGGCCGCAGTGGGCTGGAACTATCGCGAATACCGGCGGGAAGCCTCGCCGCCGGTAGTGCCTCCGGTCGGGCCCGGTCGGTTGGAAGTCGGGGCGCGCGAGGTGGCCACCGGCACGGCGGCCGAGCGGAGGGCCGGCGTATGAGGAACCTGGGTTCCGCGGCAGCCAAGGGCGCCAGCGTCACGTTGGCCGCTCAGGGCGCCCGGTTCGTTCTCCAGGCCGCTTCTCTGGTGGTGCTTTCCCGGTTGCTGACCGCGCGGGACTTCGGTCTGGTGGCCATGGTCACGGCGATCATCGGGGTGGCCGAGATCATCCGCGACTTCGGGCTGTCGTCCGCGGCCATCCAGGCCAAGACGCTTTCCGATGCCGAGCGGACCAACCTGTTCTGGGTCAACACCGGCATCGGGACCGTCTGCGCCGCCATCGCGACCGGTGCGAGCCCGCTCATCGCCAAGTTCTACGGCGCCCCTCAGCTGGTGCCCATCGTGCTGGCGCTCGGCTGGCTCTTCCTGGTCAGCGGGGCGAACACGCAGTTCCGGGCGGAACTGAGTCGCGAGTTGAGGTTCCGGGCGCTGGCCGTGACCGACATCTCCGCGCAGGCCCTGGGCATCACGGTGGCCATCGTGGCCGCGTCGCTAGGGGCCGGCTACTGGGCGATCGTGCTCCAGCAGATCGTGATGACCTGCACCACGCTCGTCGCCAACGCCGCCCAGGCCAAGTGGCGTCCGGGTCTTTTCCGGCGGTCCGTCCCGCTGGGCCGTTTCTTCAAGTACGGCACCGCGTTGCTCGGCATGCAGACCATGGGCTACGCGACCAACAACGTCGACAATCTGGCCATCGGCGCCTACTGGGGGGCCAGTTCCCTCGGCTTCTACGGACGGGCCTACCAGCTGCTGATCGTCCCGCTCAACCAGGTGAGCAGCGCCCTGACCCGGGTGGTGCTGCCCGTGATGTCGCGGGTCCAGGACGAACCCGAACGGTACGACCGCTATGTCGCCCGGGCCCAGCTGATCTGTCTGTACCTGTTCGGGACCGGATTCGCGGTGGCCGCCGGCCTGTCCATTCCGTTGGTGGACGTCATCTTCGGCGGCAAGTGGTCGGCGGTGGCCCCGATCTTCGCGGTGCTCGCGGCGGGCGGCGTGTTCCGCGGATTCGCCCAGCTCACCTACTGGATCTGCCTGTCCAAGGGCCTCACCGGCATGCAGTTGCGGGTGTACACGTTCATGCGGCCGGTCATGATCGCGCTGATCCTGGCCGGTTTGCCTTGGGGACCGGTCGGTGTCGCGTTCGGCCACACCGCCGCGTTCATCGCCGACTGGGCGGTGTCCATCTGGTGGATCGGCCGCAAATCGGGAATCTCGACCAAACCGTTGGCGCTGAAGGCGTTGCGATCTGTCGTCGTGGTCAGCGCGCCGATGGGCGTGCTCGCCTGGGCGGCCGGCCTGCTGGTGCGCAATCCCGCCGCGCAACTCGGTCTCGGCATCGCCGCAGCCGCTGTCTTTCTCGGCCTGGTGGCGTTGCTGTCGCCGCAGGAGCGGCGCGATTTCCGGCTTGTGGTCGACATCGTGATCCGCGCGGTCGGGCGCGGGCCGCGCAAACCCCGGCGACCGCGGCGGCACGCGGCCGGTTCGCCGGATTCGCCCGATGAGCCGAGCCAGCCGGCCCTGTCCACGCTGAAGTGACTCTCCGGGGCTGACCGATCGACAGGGTGCCCGGTCAGCCTCGGCGGTACTCGTACCGGACCAGCCCAAAGGCTCCGGTGAGCAGGGCCGCCGAACTGATCAGGTCGCATTCGCCCCTGGTGCGCAGGTCCGGATCGCGGGCCAGCAGCCCTCTCCCCAGCTCGAGAACGCCCTTGCCGCCGCGAACGACGGCTCGCCAGGTCATCCGGCCGCGGGCGGCCAGTTGACGGAGACCGGGCCCCGCCAGCTCCAGATGCACCCGGGCCCAGGCGCCGCTGGTGCGGAACAGCCGTCGGCGCACCCACGCCTTGCGGGCGCGGTCGGCCGGAATGAGGTCGGTGACCTCGGCCTCGTCGCACCAGCGGATTTCGCCGCCGTAGGCGGTGATCTGGTACGTCAGCAGCGTGTCGCTGCCGCCCGAAAGTCCGTACCGGGGGTCGAATCTCAGCCCAAAGCTGCGCAGGGCGGCCATGTCGAGCAGCAGGTTGTTGGAGGCGGCCCCGCGGATCACCGTCCCGGTCGGGCGGATCCGCCGCTCGAACACCCCGCTGGCCCGAACCCAGCGATCGACCGGGCCGGCAAAACTGGGAATCACCGGACCCGCCACCGCCGTGCAGCGGTAGGTCCGCCAGCACGCCAGCAAGGCGCCGGCCCAGCCGGGCCCGGGGATTTCGTCGTCGTCCAGGAACAGCAGAACGTCATCCTCCGCCGCTTCCGCCAGGGCCCGGTTCCGGGCGGCCGAAATGCCCGGCTCGGCCTCATGGACGTACACCACCTCGGGATGCGCGCCCTGTTCCACCACCTCCCGCGCGCCGCCCGCCGGATCGTTGTCAACGATGAGAATCCGGGCCCGCACGCCCGGACCGAGTTCGGCCACCTGGTCCCGCAGCCGGGGGAGCAGAGCCGTGAGCAATTCGGTACGGCGATAGGTGGCCGCGGCGATGACCAGCCGCTCGTTTGCCGGCGAGGTCATCTGGCGGCCCGCTCGGACGTCGAGATACGGAGTCGGGCCACCTCGGCGACAGCGGCGGCGATCTCGTCGCGATATCGCCCTACCGAGAATCGCTCGAGCGCTTCAGCCCGGCCGGCCGCGGCCAGCCGATCGGCCATGGCCGGATCGTCGAGCAACCGCGCGATGGCGGCCGCCAGCGCATGCGGATCGCCGGGTTCCGCCAGCAGCCCCGTGGACCCGTCGGTGACGATTTCCTTCAACCCCTGCACCGCCGAGGCCACGAGGGGCCGGCCGGACAGCATCGCCTCGACGGCGGTGTTGCCGAACGGTTCCACCCGGGAGGGCACGACGACGATGTCCGCCTCGGCCAGCAGTGGACCGATCGGCTGCACATAGCCGAGCAGTTCAACCCGTCCGGCCAGGTCCGGACGCGCGGCCCGGTCCTGAAGCTGGGTCTGGAACCACTCGTAGCCGGGGAAGATCGAGCCGCCCACCCGGAGGCGGACGTCCCGGTGCTGCCCGACCAATTCGGCCAGCGCCTCCAGCGCCACATCGGTGCCCTTGCGCGGCGAGAGCCGGCCCACCACCACCAACGTGGCCGGTCCGTCCGGCCGGTCCGGGCGCGGCGTCATCCCCGGATCGAGAATTCCGTTGTAAACGAGCTGGACTTTTTCAAGCCGCAGCGGCTTCACCGATTCGGCCAGCACCCGGCCGGCGGCGGCGCTGTTGACCAGGACCTGATCGGCCAGCTTGGCGGGCAGCGCCAGCGCGAATCGGATCAGCCGAGCCTGGTCCTCCTCGGCTTCGTGAACGTGGCCGAGCCGGGGCACCCGTGCGATCGCGCCGGCCAGCAGCCAGGTGGGCACGGTCACCGTGTTGACATAAAGCGCGACTGGACGATGCCGGCGCAGGAAGCGCACGGACCGGACCAGCGTGGCCGGCAGCCGCGCCAGCATCGACAGAAACGGCAGCGGGCGGAGCAGCGACTTGCGGAGCACCGGCACCGGCATGATCGTCACCTCAGCACCTCGCTCGGTCAGCCGGGCGACCAGCGGCCCGGCCATCGGCAGCACCACCCGGACCGTGTAACCGGCCTCGTGCAGCCCGGCCACCGATTCCAGCAACTGCAGGTCCGAGCCGTACAGGTCGGGAGACGGGTGGGCGACCACCACGGTCTCGGGCATCAGCTGTCCTCCTTGCCCGGGCTGGGCAGTTGGTTCCGGCCCGGAGCGGGCAGTTGGTTCCGGCCTGGAGCGGGCGGTCGGTTCTGGATCGGGAAACGAGCAGTTGGTGCTGGCCCGCGGAACGGGCAGTTGGTGCTGGCCCGCGGAACGGGCGAAGGGTCCCAGGCCGCCCGAAGTCAACGGTTGTTGCCCCGGACGCGGACGGATGGTTGTCGCGCCTGGAGCGGCAGACGGTCGTGGTCGCCACGAGGGAGCGCACCGACCGTGACCGGACGTGAACGGACCCGGGGCCAACATCAGCCCCGGTACATTATGAAGGTGCTCCGACTGGGGGTCTGGCTCCTTATCTGTGTGGTGATTGCGGTGTTGACCCGCCGTCGCCCGGTGGTGGCCGTCGGGGTCATCCTCGCCGTCTGGATGGCGGTGCCCGGAGTGGCTGGCCACCTGCTGACCGGTTCGACGACGTCGTCATATTCGTTCCAGCCGGCGACCTGGCTGACGTTCATCGTGTTCATCGTCCAACTGCTGGCCGACCCGCGGCGGCTGGGCCGGGAACTCGGCCGCCACTTCCTGCCCTACGTGCTGCTGCTGGCCGTGGTAGTGCTGGCCTACGAAATGGCGCGCTTCGGGCCGTACAAGAACGGTTCCGTCCTGGTGATCGACCAGATCCTGGCGCCCGTGCTGATGTTCGCCCTGGGCTGCGCCGGCGTCTTGGACCGGCCGCGCGACATGGCCTGGCTCCGGACCTGGATCGTCGGCCTGGCCGTCATCGAGAGCCTTTTCGCGATCGTCCAGCGAGTCGTCGGTCGCGTGCTGGTGTACAGCGCGTCGTTCGACAGCGAATACTTCTTCCACTCGGCCGGCTGGACCCGGTGGATGGGAACGACCGACCATCCGCTGGCGCTGTCCATGCTGGCGTGCGTGGCGATTCCGCTGGTGGCCGGCCTGCGCCCGACCTGGATTCAGATACCGCTCGTGGTGCTGCTGGGTGCCGCTGTGTTGATCACCGAGTCGCGCACCGGAGTGGCACTCGGGCTCCTCGGCATCATGTACGTCATCTTCCGATCGCCGATTCGGTTCGAGGGCCGCCTGATCGGCATATTGGTCCTGATCGGCGCGGGCATCTACTCGGAAGCCTCCGGACTGACTTCGGGACTGCAGGACCGGTTGGTCAACGACACCGGATCGGCCGCGGCCCGCGGCTTCGCCTACCAGTACTTCTTCGCCCACTGGACCGACTACTTCTGGTCCGGCGGCGGCATCACGTCCGCCTACTCCGTCGCTCTGAGCGCCGGTCTGCAAACGAGCTTCGAGAGCGCCATCGTGATGTACGCGGTGGGCATCGGCGTCGTCGCCACGGTCATCTACTTCGGCATCCAGCTCGCGCTGGTCGCCTTCGCGGCCATCCGGGCGCCTTTGCGCGGGGTGCTGCCGGCCGGCCTGATGGTGCTGTTCATTCCGCAGACCTACAGCAGCCTCGCCGGTGACACGGTGGCAGGTCCGCTGTTGTGGGTCACGCTCATCCTGTGCGGAGCGGCGGCCGCGCGGGTGCCCAAGACGCGGCGATTCCGGCGGCCGTCGATAGCCGCTCCCGTACCACCCGACGGTCCACTCGTACTCAGCGGCGCCGATGCGGCGGCGCCCACCGTCGATCCCCGTCCGGAGTCGGTGCCGTCCGGCGTGTGACACCCAGTTCCAATCGCCGCGGCGCTGGGCCCGGTCACCTCGCTGCGGTCACGCGGCACCCGGCCCGGCCCCGGTCGCTCACCGGGACGAATGTCCAGCGACCACCTCGTCGTAGAATCTCTCCAGCGCGCTGGTCCTGACGTGCACGTCGAATTGCGTCCGGACGCGAGCCTGCCCGGCGCGACCGAAATCGGCGGCCAGTGAGGGTTCCTGGAGGAGCCGCCGCAGCGCGGCCCCGAGCGCCGGACGATCCCCCTCCGGGGCCAGCAATCCAGTGTGGCCGTTCAGCACGGACTCCGGGACTCCGCCCGAGACGTACGCCACCACCGGGCAGCCGGCCGCAGCCGCCTCCAGATAGACGATCCCGAACGCCTCTTCGGCTCCGTCGAAGGCGATCGAGGGCGCACAGAACACGCTGGTGGCGGCCAGTAGTTCGGCCACCTTGGCCGGCGTCCGGTAGCCCAGCAACTCGGCGTTCAAGCGCTCCGTCTCGATGCGCTCGCGCAGGACGCCGGCCAGCGCGCCGGTTCCGACGATCCGCAGCGGGTGCCTGGCCTGCAGCTCGGGCGACAGCTGCGCATAGGCGTCCAGCAGGTGGTGAACGCCCTTCTGCTCGATGAGCCGGCCGACGAATGTCACCCCCGCCCTCTCGACGGGTGGGAGCCCCGCGGGTTCGGCCGGCAGCGGAATGCCTATCGGCTCGACGCGGACCTTGGCGGCGGGGGCACCCAGCCCGCGCAGCCGACCGGCGATGAACTCGGAAACGGCTATGAGTCCGTCGGCCTGCCCGAAGAGCCGCCGCAGTCCGGCGCGGTACCGCTCGCCCTCCGGACCGGGCAACCCCGGCTGCCGCGTGGCATCGAAACCGTGGAATGTGACCACCAGCGGGATGCGCAGGCGCGCGGCGACCGGCAGAACCTTGATTCCGCCCGGCCCAAAGTGCGCGTGGATCAGCCGGACGTCGTGGTCGCGCAGGTACCGGTCGAACACGAAGCGGTGCGAGCTGAGTTCGCTGACCTTGAAGGCGACCCGTGAGGACAAGCTGCGGGTGAAGGGAGCAAAGTCGGGCTGAAAGGGCAATCCGTCCGGCAACCGGCGTAGGCCAACCGTCAGTGGGCTCCACCGCGTCAGGGCCTCGACCTGCGCGCGAACGAAGGTTTCGGAACGAGCCAACCACGACGACCGCCACACCGCGACGACCGGACGCTGGTCCAAACGGTCGGCGCCAGGAGACATGGCCACCAGTTTGCCCTACTCACACGCGCTTGACGTGCGCGAATCCGAGTGAGGCGGCCGAAACCGCCCGTCCGATTGGGTATTCTGTGTTCGCACCCGGGCGCTTTCAGCCGTGCCCGGGATCGCCGAGAGCCGGCGCATCGGGGACGAAAGTGGTCATTGAGTGGAGCTATCGGCGTACCTGCGAGCCCTCCGCAAAAAATGGTGGGTCGTCCTCATCGTGACCGTAATCGGCGTGGGCGCGGCGGCCGGGTTCGCTTGGCGCACCCCGACCAAATACGCCAGTTCGGTGACCTTTTTTGTGGACACCACCAAGGCGACGGGTACCGGTAACAACTACTACAACGACGATCTGTGGGCGCAGAGCCGCGTCAATACTTACCTTTCGCTGCTGTCCAGCCAGCGACTGGGCACCCTGATCGCCCGTGAACCGGGCATCAACCTGACGGCCAAGCAGATCACCGGCGAGATCACAGCCACGACGGCGCCATCGACCGTGTTGATCACGGCGACGGTCACGGACACCTCGTCGCAGAGATCGCTCAAGATTGCGGAAGCGGTGGCCAAGGACTTCACCGTCCTCATCGGCGACATCGACCCCCAGGTCACCCTGGAGCAGGTGGCCCAGCCCACCCTCGACCCTTCGCCGGTGTCGAAAAAGGGTCTCTACATGCTGCTGGGCTTCGTCAGTGGCCTGGTGCTCGGGATCATCATCGCCGTGTTGTGGGAGCTGCTGAACACCTCGATCCGGCGGCCCGACGAATTGCACGAGCTCACCGGGTTGGCTCCGTTGGGCCGCACCCGCAAGGTGACCGGGGAGACGGTGCTGGCCAGCGACGGCGACAAGTCCGCCTACGCCGAGGACTTCCGGCAGTTGCGTACCAACATTCAGTTCCTCTCGCTGGAACGCTCGCTGGCCGCCGTCATGGTGACCGCGCCCGTCGGCGGAGAAGGATCGTCGACGGTGGCCACCAACCTGGCCATCGCCCTGGCCGGCACCGCGCAACGCGTCCTGCTGATCGAAGCGGACCTGCGTCGGCCGAGTGTGGCTGAATTGCTCAAGATCCCGCGCACCGCCGGACTGTCGGATGTGCTGCTCGACCGGTTGCCGCTCGGCGCCGCGATCACCGTGTGGAAGCCGGCGGACCTCAACGTCCTGCTCTCGGGCTCCATCCCACCCAATCCGTCCGAGCTCCTCGGCAGCCCGGCGATGAGCCGGTTGATCGAGGAATGCAAGCGCGACTTCGACGTCCTCATCTTCGACGCGCCGCCGGTGTTGCCGGTGGCCGATGCGGCAGTGCTGGCCCGTCATGCCGACGGTGTCCTGATGGTCGTCCGCTACGCCAAGACCCGCCGCCAGCAGCTCACCGACGCCATGGCGGCCATGCGGGCGGTCGACGGTCGGGTACTGGGGCCGGTGATGACCATGACCACCGGAGAGCGCCACTACCGCCGCTACGGCGCCCGGACAAGCGAAACCACCAACGCGCTGCTGCCGATCCCCGCGGGTTCGGGCCGGTCGGCGCTGGTCAGCCCCGACGGCAGTGTCCCGCTGTCCGCAGCCACGAATTCGTCCGATTCCGCCCATCCGTCGCACCGCCTGGTGAAGCACGGCCCGGAGGTGACGGCATCGCCCGCCGTCGCCGTCGAGGAAAACAGCCAATCGGTGGAATGAAAGGGCGGACGGTCTTCGGTCGGCTCTGCGTGGGCCAGCCTTCGCTGCGAACCCCAACTGTGGGGCCAGGATCGGTCGGCGACCGTCCGGCCGCAAGCTGCATTGCCGTCCAGGATCTCGACAGGGTTACGTCCTGGTCTCGATTTGACAGCCATATGGCCTGGTCAGGGCGCGTCCGGGGTCACGGCCACATCACGAAGCCCTCTGCTATTCGGGTGCCGACCGACGCACCTTTGACGACTGTTCATTGGTCGTTAAGCGCACCTCGCCAGTCTTCACCTCACTCCTTCGTGTGGCATGCGTGCGCAGGCCGTCACGAACGCTTGAGAGGTCTGAGGAAAGAACACGTTTGCTGATCACGTGTTGGGCCATTCGCCTGTAAACGGCTAGCCCGTTTGCTGACATCATAGGGTAGTTAATCAACTGCGTCACGGAGTCGCCGAACCCCCGAATGGGTGGTTCCCGTAACAATCGGCCCACCTGACCGTTACGATTCAGGCACCATAAGACGCGGCGCTGACCACTGTTCAGCGGCTCTCGTTTTCTCGAAAGGAAGTGCCCGTGCCGGTTCGGATTGGATACGCCCCGGGCGCGTTCGACATGTTCCATGTCGGTCATCTGAACATCCTTCGTCACGCAAAGTCACACTGTGACTTCTTGGTGGCCGGGGTTGTAGCCGACGAGGTACTGGTGCAGACCAAGGGTCGCGCGCCGGTCGTCCCGCTGGCCGAGCGACTCGAAATCGTCCGCAGCATCAATCTGGTCGACGAGGTGTACGCGGAGCGCACGGCCGACAAGCTGGACTCCTGGCGGGAGGTCGGTTTCACGCACATCTTCAAGGGCGACGACTGGCGGGGTACGGCCAAGGGCGACAAGCTCGAATCCGACTTCGCCGCGGTAGGTGTGGAGGTCGTCTACTTCCCCTACACCATGCACACCTCCAGCACCCTGCTGCGCCGGAAGCTGGGGAACCTGACCGACGACTTTCCGGCCGCGGCCGCTATCTGACCCGCCGAGGCGGCGTCTTTCCATCATTCAGCCAGCGGCGTTCGGGGACGCTTGTGGCCCGACAACAATCGTGGTCCGCACCGGTGGGTGCTCGACATGTCAGAGCAGGGGACGTTAGTCGTGGTCGCAGAGCCGTTGAGCGATCTGTCTGAGGGCCGCTTTTCCCGTAGTCACGATGTGTTGACCCCGGCCAGCGCCGCGCCCCAGGCGCGGAAGCTGTTTTCTCGGCCGGCCGCACATGCTGCCCCGTGGGCCAAGCGGTACGCCCGCCGGCTGGTCGTCACGGACGTGCTGGCCATCGCCTGGGCCGCCGTCGGGGTTCACCTGGTCCACGTGGGCCCGGTGTTCACGCAGGTGGCTCGACGTCCGGAGAATCCCGCGTTTCGTGGTGATGACGGCAAGCCTGTCCATCGGCTGGATCGTGCTGCTGCAGTGGGGCGCCACCCGCGACGCGGCCGTGATCGGGCATGGCTCCGACGAGTACAAGCGCATCATCCAGTCCAGCGTCGCCCTCTTCGGAGTCGTGGCCATCGCCTCCTACGTGCTGGACCTGCACCTACCCCGGGCCTACGTCCTGGTCATGCTGCCGGCGGGCCTGTTCGCCCTGCTGGCCAGCCGCTTCGTGTGGCGCTTCTGGCTGCGGTCCCGCCGCATGCTGGGTGACTTCTCGTCGGACGTGCTGGTCGTGGGCAGCGCCCACCCGGTGGCCGAGCTGATCACCGAGTTGGAGCGCGCTCCGCTGGCCGGTTACCGCGTGGTGGGCGTCTGCCTCAGCGAGAAGGACCGCGATACCGGCGATCAATTCGCGGGGTATCCGGTGCTCGGCAACCTCGACGATGTCGCCGCGGTCGCCCAACTCGCTGACGTCGGGATCGTCGCAGTGACCTCGACGTCCGCCTACGGGCCGACCAAGGTCCGCCGGTTGGGATGGCAGCTGGAGAGCACATCGATCGATCTGGTGCTGGCGCCTGCGCTCACCAACATCGCCGGTCCGCGGATCCACACCCGTCCGGTGGCCGGCCTGCCGCTCATCCACGTGGACCGGCCGACCTACCGCGGCGCCAACCGGCTGCTCAAGCGGTCGTTCGACGTCATCGGTTCGGCCTTGCTGCTCGTCGTGCTGGCTCCCGTCCTTCTCACGCTGGCCGCGGCGATCCGCATCTCCGACCGCGGGCCGGTGTTCTTCCGGCAGGAACGCATCGGCCTGAATTCCCAGCCGTTCCGGATGATCAAGTTCCGTTCGATGGTCACCGACGCGGAAGCGAAATTGGCCGAGCTGAGGTCCATCAGGCACGACGCGGGCAACGACATTCTCTTCAAGCTGAAGGACGATCCCCGCATCACCAAGATCGGGCACTTCCTGCGCCGCTTCAGCCTGGATGAACTCCCGCAGCTGTTCAACGTGCTCAAGGGCAACATGAGCCTGGTCGGCCCGCGGCCACCGCTGCAGTCGGAGGTCGCGCTGTACAAGGACGACGCCATGCTCCGGCTGCTGGTCAAGCCGGGCATGACGGGCCTGTGGCAGGTGTCCGGCCGCTCCGACCTGGCCTGGGAGGACACCGTGCGCCTTGATCTGTACTACGTGGAGAACTGGTCGATCACCTCGGACCTGGTCATCCTGTGGAAGACGCTCAAGGCGGTCGTCGCTTCGTCCGGGGCGTACTGAGATAATCGCCGCGTGCGTGAACAAAAACGGCGGCCGCGGCGGCGTCGACTCGTCGGCGGTGTGGCCTTGGCGGCGGTGGCCGGACTGGTCCTCAGCGGTTGCACCGTCTCGCCCGGTAACGCTGCCGTTGTCGGCGGGGTGTCCATCAGCGAGAACTCCGTCCGCAACGCGACGACAGCGGTGCTCGGGCAGAACCAGCTGTCCACCTCCGACCCGCTGACCACGGCCCAGGTCAACCGCACCCAGGTGACGGCGGCCATCCGGCATCAGCTGATCACCGAAGCGGCCGCCCAGCAGGGCATCAGCGTCACGGACGCCGACGTCAACAGCAATCTGGCCAGCAGCGGCGGCGCGGCCAAGATCGCCCAGAGCCTGCAGGTCCCGGAGAGCGGGGCCCGCCAGGCCCTGGCGGACAGCCTCCTGCTGTTGGCGCTGATCAAGAAGCTGCCCACGGCCGGGCTCCGGATCCCGAACGTGCAGGTCACCTTCGACCTGATCACCGGCCTGGATTACGCCACCGCCGTGCAGTACCGGGCCCAGTGGATGGCCGACCCGCACGCCATGGACGGCCGGATCACAGCGGCCGACACCCATACCGAGGACGCCGTGGAGGGCATCCAGGATGCGCCGGCGGGGATCTTCGCCGCTGCGGCCGGCGATGTGCTCATCGTCCCGAACAACTCGCAGGGCGCAGCGGCGGTCACTTACGCGCTGGCCCGGGTCACGGCCAAGTCGACGGTCCCGGGCTCGCTCACGCTCAGCGAAATCAGCAGCGATGTGCAGAAGCAGGTATCGCTGTTCGACATCGGTTCGCTGTTGGTTTCGCCCGTCGCCGCTCGGGTCGGCGTCACCGTCAATCCGCGCTACGGGATCTGGGACCCCACCACGGTGCAGGTGGTGGAAAACGGCGTCGGTACATGACGGCCCAGCCGGGACGCGCCCTGGTGGACGCCGTTGCGGTCATGGATCGGCTCCGGTCGCCGGGCGGTTGCCCCTGGGACGCGGAACAGACGCACTCGTCGCTGGCTCGGTACCTGGTCGAGGAGTGTTACGAGTTGCTGCAGGCCATCGAGGACCGGGCCGCCGGCGCTGAGAACGATGCCGAGCTGCGCGAGGAACTCGGGGATGTGCTGCTGCAGGTGCTTTTCCACGCCCGCATCGCGGACGATTTCGGAATCGACGACGTGGCGGCCGATCTGGCCGCCAAATTGATGCGTCGACACCCGCATGTGTTCGCCGACGACGACGGCCGGGTGGAGAGCGTGGCCACGGCCGCCGACCAGCAGGTGCGGTGGGATGAGCTCAAGCGCACCGAGGCCGGACGGGACCGGGTCCTGGCGGGCGTGGCGACCGGGCAGCCGGCTGTGGCCCTCGCCGCCAAGCTGGGCGTGCGGGCGGCCAAATTCGGTCTGGCCGTCGACCTTCCCCAGGGTGACGGGGTCGGCGAACGGCTGTATCGGCTGGCTTTCGCGGCCGGATTCCGCGGTGAAGATCCGGAGGCCGCCTTGCGAGCTGTGGCGCTGGCCCACGCCGGCGTGCTGGCTGCCGCCCAGACGGGCGATCGCGACGCCCCCCGGGCAGGGTCGGGCCGGGCTTCCGCGGGGTACTGACCGGCCGACCCGGACCCGGCTCCCTGCCGCCGCGCCGGCGATAACGAGCTGCGGTCGGCGCGCCCGGCCGACGACCGGAGGTGGCGCGATGGACGACGTGCGGTGGATCTTCGGTGACCAGCTGGGTCCACACTTCCTGGACGGGACCGACCAGCGGGTGCTGATGGTCGAAAGTCGCCGGGTGTTCGCCCGTCGGCGTTTCCACCGCCAGAAGGCGCACCTGGTGTTGTCGGCCATGCGGCACCGGGCGGCCGAGTTGGGGGAGCGCTGCACGGTGCGGCGCGCCGACACCTACGCGGAAGCGGTGGCCCCGCTCGCGCAGCGGGAACCGGTCAGCGTCTGCCAACCGACCAGCCGAGGTGCCCTGCGGTTGGTCGAGAACATGCCGGGAGTGCACGTGCTGCCCGCACGGGGCTTCGTCACCGGGCGAGCCGAGTTCGAGACCTGGGCGGAGAATCGGCGGGGGAGGCTGCTGCTCGAGGACTTCTACCGCGACACCCGCCGCCGGCTCGGCCTGTTGATGGACGGCGACGAACCGGTGGGTGGGCGGTGGAATTACGACGCCGAGAACCGCAAGCCGCCGCCCAAGAGGCGCGCGGGCCGGTCAGGTGGACCCGATGGGCAGGATCCGGCCCTCGCGCTGGATCTGGCGGAGTCGCGTTCTCGGCTCGGCGTGCCCGAGCCGTGGTGGCCGGAAGAGGACGAGATCGACGCCGAGGTCCGCCGCGACCTGGACCGCTGGGCCGCCGACGGCGACGTTTCGTTCGCCGGTCGGGACGGTGCGCGCCGGTTCCCGGTCACCAGGACCGAAGCGCTGCAGGCGCTGACCCATTTTCTGCGGACCCGGTTGGGAGCGTTCGGCGACTACGAGGACGCCATGCTCGCGGACGACCCTTGGATGGCCCACTCGCTGCTGTCCAGTTCGCTGAATCTGGGGCTGCTGGACCCGGTCGAGGTGGCCGAGAGCGCGGAGGCCGAACACCGGGCCGGGCGTGCGCCGCTGGCGGCGTGTGAAGGGTTTCTCCGGCAGGTCATCGGCTGGCGTGACTACATGTGGAACCTGTACTGGCATTCCGAACCGGATTACCGGAACCGCAATGCGCTGCACGCGCGCGGCTCGCTGCCCGGCTGGTTCGCGGAGGCGGACGCCGACGCCGTCCAGGCCCGCTGCCTGTCGACCATTCTCGGGCAGGTCCGCGACACCGGTTGGGTGCACCACATTCCGCGCCTGATGGTGCTCGGCAACTACGGCCTGCAGCGGGGGTGGAATCCGGCAGCGCTGGCCGACTGGTTCCATCGCATGTTCGTCGACGGCTACGAGTGGGTGATGGTGGCCAATGTGGTCGGCATGTCGCAATACGCCGACGGCGGACGGTATGTCACCAAACCGTATGCGGGCGGCGGAGCCTACATCGACCGGATGAGCGATTTCTGCGGGGGTTGCCGGTACTCGCCCAAGGTCCGCGTCGGCCCGGATGCGTGCCCGTTCACCGCCGGGTACTGGGCGTTCCTGGACCGGCGGGGTGCGGCTTTCGCCGGCAACGCCCGGATGAAGCAGGCGCTGACCGGTTTGGAGCGATTGTCCGACCGGGAGGCGGTCGTGGCTCAGGAGCGGCGCCGCGGCAGTCGGGCGCCCTGAGGTCTCGGCGAGAATGCTGCCGTGACCGACCGGCGTTTGGACCCGTGCGGCCCTGTGCTGCCCGCCGACCCCGAGGTCCGACGCCGCGGCGGCCTGATCGCCCTGCTCGGACCGGCGTTCGTGGCGGCGGTGGCCTATGTCGATCCAGGCAACGTGGCCGCCAATCTGCAGGCCGGCACCCGGTACGGCTACCTGCTCACCTGGGTTCTGGTCCTGGCCACGTTGTGCGCCGGGCTGATTCAGTTCCTGTCCGCCAAGCTCGGCTTGGTCACCGGACGATCGCTGCCCGAACTGGTCGGACAGCGCGCCGGCACTCGGCTCCGGATCGGGTACTGGGTGCAGGCCGAGGCGATCGCGGTGGCCACCGATCTAGCCGAGGTGATCGGCGGGGCCGTGGCCCTGCAATTGTTGTTCGGCCTGCCGCTGCTGGCCGGCGGCATCGTGGCCGGGGTGGTCTCGCTGGGGTTGTTGCTCATCCAGGATCGGCGGGGGCAGGCACCGTTCGAACGAACCATCACCGGACTGCTGCTCATCATCGCCATCGGTTTCGTGGCCGGGCTGTTCATCGAGGCGCCCTCGGTCGGCGGGATCGTCTCGGGCCTGGTGCCCAGATTCGCGGGGAGGGATTCGGTACTGCTGGCCACGGCCATGCTCGGCGCGACCGTGATGCCGCACGTGGTCTATCTGCACTCGGCGCTGGTGCGCGACCGGTTCGGGCAGGTCCCGGCCGGCCCGCGCCGCCGGCGGCTGCTGCAGGCCACCCGGCTTGACGTGGTGCTGGCCATGGTGCTGGCCGGGGCCGTCAACGTGGCCATGCTGTGGGTCGCCGCCACTGCGCTGCGGACGCAGCCGCGGGTGGACACGTTGGCCGGTGCGCACGCGGCTGTCACCCACACCCTGGGGACCGTGGCCGGCGTCCTGTTCGCGATTGGTCTCCTGGTGTCCGGGCTCGCGTCCACGTCGGTCGGCTGTTACGCGGGCAGTGTGGTGATGCAGGGGCTGTTGCACCGGCGGTTCGGGCTGCTCACCCGCCGGGCCATCACGCTGCTCCCGGCGCTGGCGCTGTTGGCGGTGAACGTGGAACCCACTGCCGCGCTGGTGGTTTCGCAGGTCGTACTGTCCTTCGGGCTGCCGTTCGCCATGGTGCCGTTGCTCCGCTACACCGGCGACCGCACCCTCATGGGTCCGGCGGTCAACGGGCGGCTCACCGCGTCGCTGGGCTGGGTGGTGGCCGGCGCGATCTGCTCCCTCAACGGCTTCCTGGTGGTCTCCGCGTTCCTGTGAGAGTCGCGTGTTGGGCGCGGCGCCGGTCAGCGGGTGGCGAACGGACTGCGGTCGAGTTGGGCCAGTAACTCGGCGGGATCGTCGTACACGGCGATGGCGCCCGCACCGCGCAGCAGGTCGCCGCCGATGCCCCCCGACCTCACTCCGACGAACGGCACCCCGGCCTTGGCGGCGGAATGGCCGTCCCAGATCGTGTCCCCGACCATCAGGGCTTGCTCCGCGTCCACTCCGGCCTTGTCCAGCGCCCGATGCATCAGGTCCGGTTCCGGTTTGGCCTGATCCACGTCGTCGGCCGAGGTGATTGCGTTGACGATGTCGTCGACATCCAGCACCTCGAGGAGCTTTTTCAGCTCGTCGGGCGGCGCCGACGTGGCCAACACCACTTGCCATCCACGCGAGCGGATGGCGGACAACAACTCCCGCGCCCGATCGAAGACGCGCAGCTGGTCGGACAGTTCGGCGTAGGCGTCCTCGTGCGCCTTCTTCGCCGACTCCCGTAACTTCTCGTCGGCGTCTTGTCCGAGCAACTCGTCCATCAACTTGGCGGAGTCCATCCCGATGCAGCGGTGGATGCGCCAGTCGCCGGCCGGCCGGTCCAGCTCGCGGAGCGCGACACTCCACGCCCGGACATGCAGATAGTTGGAGTCCACCAAGGTGCCGTCGATGTCGAAGAGCGCAGCGGGAGCGGGCATGTCTGCTCGTTCCCCTTTGACCGCTCCGGCAACCCATGCCCGCAACCGTCGGCGGAATCGGCATGGGCCGCCGAGGCCGGACCCGGCGGTCCGCGGGCCATGCCTAGGGTTGGAAGCGCCGGACATCATCTCGGATTCAGGAGCATGCCGTGACTGCTGCGCACACATCCGCGAGCGGGTCAAGTCAGGAGAGCGCGTCGACCGCTGGTAGCGGCGGCTCCCAACACCCCTTGAGACTCGGCTACAAGGCATCGGCGGAACAGTTCGCGCCCCGCGAGCTGGCCGACTTCGCGGTACTCGCCGAACAGGCCGGGTTCGACTCGGTGTTCGTCTCCGACCATCTCCAGCCCTGGCGTCATGACGGTGGCCATGCTCCGGCGGCGCTGCCCTGGCTGGGCGCCGTGGGCGCCCGCACCGAGCGGGTCATTTTGGGCACGTCGGTGCTGACCCCGACCTTCCGGTACCACCCGGCCGTGATCGCCCAGGCCTTCGCCACCCTCGGTGTGCTCTATCCCGGACGCATCGTGCTGGGCGTGGGGTCCGGCGAGTCGCTCAACGAGGTTCCGCTCGGGCTGACCTGGCCGGACGGCAAGGAGCGCTTCGCCAGGATGAAGGAAGCGGTCACCCTGATCCAGAAACTGTGGACCGAGGACCGGGTGACCTTCCAGGGCACGTACTACGCGACGGACAAGGCGACGATCTACGACCGGCCGGACGTGCCCGTTCCGTTGTACATCGGGGCCTCCGGCCCGGCGGCCACCCGGCTGGCCGGTCGGATCGCGGACGGTTTCATCACGACCTCCGGCAAGGGGATGGAGCTCTACCGGGACACGTTGCTGCCGGCGCTCGCGGAGGGCGCGGGAAAGGCCGGCCGCACCCTCGATGACCTGGACCTGATGATCGAGGTGAAGGTGTCCTTCGATCACGACCCGCAGAAGGCCAGGGATGACACCCATTACTGGGGAGCCCTGGCGCTTTCGGCGGAGCAGAAGTCGGGCGTCGAGGATCCGATCGAGATGCAGCGGCTGGCCGACGAGCTGCCGGTCGAGAAAACCGTCACCCGCTGGATCGTCTCGAGCGATCCCGATGAACACGTGCAGAAGATCCAGGAGTACGTCGATCTGGGATTCCGCCACCTGGTCTTCCACGCGCCGGGACCGGACCAGGAACGCTTTCTCTCGCTCTACGGAGCCGAGGTGCTGCCCCGCCTGCGCGGGGTATTCGAGGACTGAAGGTCCGGGCCGCGCTGGTCGGGGAAGATTCGGCAAAAGCCTTCCCCTCGGATACCCGCCCGCGTATATTCGCAGACGAGTATTCGGAGGCGAGTATGACTGGTCGACGCAAGGTGGGCAACCTGCTGGCGCTCGCCGTGCTGTCGACGCTGTACCAGCGGCCCATGCACCGGTACGAGATGGCGTCGATCATGCGGGCCCGGAACAAGCAGCAGGACATGAACGTCAAGTGGGGCTCGCTCTACACCGTCGTCGACAACCTGGCCAGACACGGTCTCGTCGAAGCGGTCGGCAACAGCCGGCAGGGCGCCCGCCCGGAGCGGGTCGTCTACGAGATCACCGCCGCCGGTCGCCAGGAGCTGGTCGATTGGACCCGAGAATTGGTCTCGACCTTCGAGCGCGAGCACCCGCGGTTCGCGGCGGGACTGTCGGTGCTGGCCGTGCTGCCACCCGACGAGGTGATCGAGCTGCTCGGCATTCGGCTGGAAGCGGTACGAGCGGCCGCCGCGGCCGAAGGGGCCGCAATGCGGGAAGCGGCCGCCGCCGTCCCGAGGCTGTTCCTCATCGAGAACGAGTATTCGCTGGCCATGCTGGCGGCCGAGGCGGACTGGATCCAGGCGCTGCTCGACGAGTTGCGCAGCGGCTCGCACCCCGAACTGGAACGGTGGCGAACCTGGCACCATACCGGCGAACTGCCGCCTGATCTGGCCGAACTGGCGGAAAGGGGCGCCATCGCGGACCGCTGATCACACGGACGACGTCCGTGCTGCGGCCCCGGACGGCGGTGTGGCAACACCGCCGCCGGGACCGGAGTTCACCCGAAACCGCCGTCCCGAGGAACGGAAGAACCGGCTCCGAGCTGGCGCTACCCAGGATATCCGGATCAATTCCCTCCGACGGGCGGTACCACCGCGGCGTCGCTTGTGCGCGCGCCGAAATCCCGAAGGAGTGCTTCCTTGTCCTCGACCTTCTCTTCTCCACCATCCGCCTCCCGTGGCCGACACGCGTTGATCGTCGGCGGTGGCATCGCCGGCCCGGTGGTCGCCGCCGGCCTGGTCAAGGCCGGCTGGTCGGCCACCGTCTACGAGGCGTACCCCCGGTCCGATCGCGGTGTGGGCAGCCAGCTGGCCCTGGCGGCCAACGGTCTGGCGGCGCTGGACATCATCGGCGCCGGCCAGGCCGTTCGCGACGCCGGCCTACCCATCACCACGACCCGGATGGCGGTGGGCCGCCGAGTTCTGGGCGAGCTGCCCCAGCTTCCCGGGCGTGGAACCGCAGCGCATGATCGATCGGGGCGAGTTGCACCGCGTGCTGCGGGACAATGCCGCCGCCGCCGGCGTGGAGTTCGTCTTCGGCAAACGGCTGGTCTCGGCGGAATCGCCGACCGCGAACGGTGCCGTTACCGCCGTCACCGCAGTGTTCGCCGACGGCAGCACGGCCACCGGCGACATCCTGGTCGGTGCCGACGGGGTCCGCTCGACCGTGCGGACGCTGATCGATCCGCAGGCCCCCGGTGCGGACTACACCGGCCTGCTCGGATTCGGCGGCCTCGTCGACTACGACAGTTCCGAACCCCCGGGCACCATGACCTTCGCCTTCGGCTCCCGCGCCTACTACCTGTACTGGACGCTGCCCGATGGCCGGGTCGCCTGGGGCGCCAACCTGCCGTCCCCGCAGTACCTTTCGCTGACCCAGGCCCGCGACGTCCCGGCCGCGACCTGGCTGGCGCGGCTCCGCGAAACCTACGCCGGCGACATCCCCGGCGGCCTGTTCGCCGATCGGACGACGTCGGAAACGCTGGAGGTGCTCGGCGCCATCCACATCATGCCGCCGGTGCCGCACTGGTACCGCGGCCGGATGGTGCTGGTGGGGGACGCCGTGCACTGCCCGTCCAACAGCACCGGGCAGGGCGGGGCGCTGGCCGTCGAAAGTGCCGTGCAATTGGCCCGCTGCCTGCGGGACATCGACGACCCGACCGCCGCCTTCGCGGTCTACGAACGGTTGCGTCGCGGCCGGGTCGAGAAGATCACCCGGCGCGGCGCCCGCACCAACCGCACGAAGACGCCCGGTAAGCCCGGCCGGGCCATGATGCGGCTGGCCCTGCCGCTGATGATCAAGATGAATCCGGAGAAGATGCTGGGCGCCGAGCTGAGACACGTGATCGACTGGGAAGAATCCGCGGTCCCGGCGGATGTCCCCGTATCAGCCTGAGACCGGCCGGAAAACGCGGCTGCGATGCCCGTGGCGGCTTGGGCCCGGCGAATACCTGGCCGGGATCTCCGCCTCCCGTCGGTCCGGCGGAACCCCGGCGGCTCCCCGGGTGCCCGGGGGCGGCGATGTGCCCCTAGGGCGGCGAGCCTGGACGGCGACCCCAAATCGTCGCCGCTAGGCTGGCCGGGGCCGCTGGGGCCTGGCGACGAGGTGTCCGCGGCCGAGCGCTGTCAACCCTCTTCGTGGCCCCCGAGTGCATTGCTCGCGCCGAAGGATCGGCACTGACAGAAGGGAGCCGCCCGTGGCGGCCATCGAACTCATCGGAGCCCGCGAGATCCTCGACTCCCGGGGCAATCCGACCGTGGAGGTCGAGGTGGCCCTGGAGGACGGCTCGCTGGCTCGGGCCGCGGTGCCCTCGGGCGCCTCGACCGGCGAACACGAGGCCGTCGAACTCCGGGACGGCGATTCGTCGCGCTACCTCGGCAAGGGCGTCCAGAAGGCCGTCGAGGCCGTGCTGGACGAGATCGGGCCGGAGCTCATCGGCTTCGACGCCATCGAGCAGCGGGTCATCGACCAGAAGCTGATCGACCTGGACGGCACCCCGGACAAGAGCCGGATCGGCGCCAACGCGATCCTCGGTGTGTCCCTGGCCGTGGCCAAGGCGGCCGCCGAATCGGCCGAGCTCGAGCTCTTCCGCTACCTGGGCGGACCGAACGCGCACATCCTGCCGGTGCCGATGATGAACATCCTGAACGGCGGCGCCCACGCCGATACGGCCGTGGACGTCCAGGAATTCATGATCGCGCCCATCGGCGCGCCCACCTTCCGGGAGGCGCTCCGGTGGGGGGCCGAGACCTATCACTCCCTCAAGTCGGTCTTGAAGAGCAAGGGACTGGCCACCGGGCTCGGCGATGAGGGCGGCTTCGCGCCGTCGCTGGATTCCAACCGGGCGGCTCTGGATCTGATCGCCGAGGCGGTCGGCAAGGCGGGGTTCAGCCTGGGCACCGACATCGCCCTGGCCATGGACGTGGCCGCCACCGAGTTCTTCACGGCCGAATCGAGTAGCTACCGGTTCGAGGGCGCCGCCAAGACCGCCGACGAGATGATCGCCTACTACGCCGATCTGGTCGCCAATTATCCGATCGTCTCCATCGAAGATCCGCTGTCCGAGGACGACTGGGACGGCTGGATCTCCATGACGTCGCAGCTCGGCACGGCCATCCAGATCGTCGGCGACGATCTGTTCGTCACCAACCCGGATCGGCTCGAGGACGGCATCGCGCGCGGGGCCGCCAACGCCCTCCTGGTCAAGGTCAACCAGATCGGCACCCTGTCCGAGACGCTCGACGCCGTCACGCTGGCCCACTCCTCGGGTTACCGCTGCATGATGAGTCACCGCTCGGGCGAAACCGAGGACACCACCATTGCCGACCTGGCCGTGGCCACCGGCTGCGGACAGATCAAGACGGGCGCCCCGGCGCGCTCCGAACGGGTGGCCAAGTACAACCAGCTGCTGCGGATCGAGGAGAACCTCGGAGACGCCGCGCGCTACCTCGGCGAGTTGGCGTTCCCGCGGTACTCGGCCAAGTAGTTTCGAGTTCGTGACCGCCCCCGGCCGCCGCCCCCGTCGCACCGGACCCGCCAGGTCCGGCGCCGACGCGCGGGCGGCCCGGGCGCGGACGTCGCGCAGTGCAGCCCGGGGCGGCGCGCCCGGCCAAAACCGTGAGGAAAACTCCGCGGAAGCAGGCGCCCCCGACGCGGGAACAGTCCGGCGGGACGACAGCCGGCCAGAAGCAGCTGACCGGACTGAGGCCAGTGCGCTCGCCGCGGATCTGACCCCTTCCAGCCGGCGGCCGATCGTCCCGAAGTCCGCCGGCCCGTCCCTCCGGTTCCGCACCGCGCGGCCGGTGCGTGGTCGGGGACACGGGCCCGCGCGCAGCCGGCGCACCGGCGTGGAAGTGGTCGGCCGGCTCTCGGCGGGCAGCCCGCCACCGCCTTCGCCGCGCGCATCCCGCTCGACCATCACCCGTCACGTCCTGCTGCTGGCCCTGGCCCTGTTCGCCACCGCCGCCGTGTTGGCCGTGCCCATCCGGTCCTTCGTGGCGGGGCGCGCCACACTGTCCCAGGAGCTGGCCACCGAACAGCAGCTGAAGGACCAGTTGGCGGCTCTGAATGAGCAGAAAGCGGCCCTGAACGACCCGAATTACCTGGCCGAGCTGGCCCGCCAGCGGCTCCAGTACGTCCGCCCCGGCGACACCGTGTATGTCGTGCACGCCGCGCCGGTAGCGGTGCCGAGCGCTCCTGCAGCCCCCAAGCCGGCCATCACCAAGGCCTGGTCCACAAATCTCTGGGACACCCTGGCGCCGCCCGGGTGACCCACTCCACCGCCGGCCGAGCCTCCGACGGTGGGCTGCCCGATTTCTCCGGGGTGGGTTTCGGCGCTCCCGCGTCGATGGCTGCGCTGACCCCCGCCGACCACCACCGTCTGCGCCAGGAACTCGGGCGCCCGGTGCGCGGCGCGCTGGCCGCGGGCTATCGCTGCGCCCACGGCGTCCCGGCCGTCGTGATCACCGCTCCGCGGTTGCCGGACGGGACGCCGTTTCCGACGACCTTCTATCTGTGCTGCCGCGAGCTGAACGCGGCTGTGTCGCGGATGGAATCGGCCGGCCTCATGCGCGAGCTGCAGGACCGGCTGGGCGGTGATCCGCAGCTGGCGGCCGGCTATCGGCGCGCGCACCAAGCGTATCTGCAGGTCCGGAACTCGCTGGCCGATCTGGGCAGCGATGTGAGCGCCGGCGGCATGCCGGACCGGGTGAAGTGCCTGCACGTGCTGGTGGCGCAGGCGTTGGCCACCGGACGCGGGGTGAACCCGCTGGGCGACCTGGCGGTCGACGCGCTGGGCGGATACTTTCGCGGTGAATCGCCCTGCGTCAGGCTGGGCGACCCCGTCACCGAAGGTCCCGCCGGCTGAACAATGGGCCGGTGCATGTGAGCGAGAACGAGACCATGAGGGTGGCCGCCATCGACTGCGGCACCAATTCGATCCGCCTGCTGGTGGCCGATCTGACCGGTACCGCGGACGGACCCCGGCTGGCCGACGTGCACCGGGAAATGCGAGTGGTGCGGTTGGGGGAGGGGGTCGACGCCACCAAGCGGCTCTCCTCGGGAGCCATCGACCGCACCTGGCGGGCGCTGGCCGACTACACCGCGATCCTGCGAGCGTCGGGGGCGGTGCGGGTGCGGATGGCGGCCACCTCGGCGACTCGGGACGCGGAGAACCGCGACGAATTCGTGGCCATGGTGGCCAACACCCTCGGCCAGGAACCGGAGGTCATCTCGGGAACCGAGGAGGCCGAGCTGTCCCTGCGGGGGGCAGTCGGCGACCTGCTGCCGGACCGGGGTCCGTTCCTGGTCGCGGACATCGGCGGGGGCTCGACGGAGCTGGTGGTGGGCGGGTCCGAGGTTCTCGGCCGATGCAGCCTGGACATCGGCTGCGTACGCATCACCGAGCGGATCCTGCACTCCGACCCGCCGTCGGCCGACGAGAGCGCGGCCGCCCGGCGCTGGGCGCAGGAGGCGCTGGCGGCCGGGCTGGCGCAACTGCCGCTGGCCCGCGCGCGGCGGTTCGTCGCCGTGTCCGGCACCGCCACCACAGTGGCGGCTGCGGCGATGGCGCTCCCCGCCTACGATCCCGTGCGCATCCACCTCTCCGCGATCTCCGACGATGCCCTACACGCCACGGCGAAGCGGCTGTTGACTGCCACCCGCGCCCACCGCGCCGGCCTCGGCTACATGCACCCCGGCCGTGTCGACGTCATCGGCGGGGGAGCGTTGATCCTGGCCGTACTCAGCGAACTGGTGCGCACCGCGACCGGGATCTCCGAGGTCACGGTGTCCGAGCACGACATCCTCGACGGACTCGCGCTCTCCCTGGGCTGACCTTCTCGGGCACAGTCGGCGGTCGCTTACTGTTCGGGCAAAGGCCCCCATAGCCCAATCAGGCAGAGGCAGCCGACTTAAAATCGGCACAGTCAGGGTTCGAGTCCCTGTGGGGGCACCGGTCTCTGACCAGGAAATCGCGCGCTGACCTCGCGCTGCCATCGTTGGGACCCGCACGGATTCAGACGGTGTTGCAGGGATTTTCGTGGATTCGGGTGGTGCGGCCATAAGGGTTGATTGTCAGATCATGGTGTGTGATCGAGTTAACTGTTGTCCAGAGCGCTGAGCTATCCCGGCTGGCGCGAGCCGGGACCTACCCCACAACGGCTGGCGCTGCGGGCCATGATCGTGCTGCTCGCCGCGCAGGGATGGCCCACCACGGCGATCGCCGAGAGTCTGGCGATCTGCGTGGACACCGCCGCCAAGTGGCGACACCGGTGGCGGGCGTCGCCGGGCCTGTCCGCGTTGAGCGACGGGAAACGATCCGGCCGGCCGCCCAGGTTCACCCCGGTACAGGTCGCGCAGGTCAAGGCGTTGGCGTGCCGCCCAGCCACCGACAGCGGTCTGCCATTGGCGCGGTGGTCCGCGCCGGAACTGGCCCGCCAGATCATCACCGACGGGATCTGCCCGCCCATCTCCGCCTCCACGGTCCGCCGGTGGCTGAGCCAGGAGGCGCTCAAACCCTGGCAATACCAGTCGTGGGTCTTCATCACCGACCCCCACTTCGTGAGCAAAGCCCGACGGGTCCTGGATCTTTACGCCCCCGCCGCGGCCGATCGACGCCTAGGCGACGGGCACCAGGACGGGTGCGGCGGATGCGAGGCACTTAGGCTCGTCCGGCACGCCCGGTCGCTACGCCCCCATAGCCCAATCGGCAGAGGCAGCCGACTTAAAATCGGCACAGTCAGGGTTCGAGTCCCTGTGGGGGCACCCGCCCGAACCGGCGGACCGTTGAGGCCAACCCGAGCTTCGCAGCCCACGCCGCGCTTGGCCAACAATGGACCGATCCGCTTGCCGCACTTCCTCAGGAGCTCCCATGACCAAGCCGACCCGCTCCCTGGGCGGTCTGCTCAAGCGCGTGCCGCCGGAGCAGCGACTGAGCGCTCTGGGCATCGAACCCGAGCTCCGTCGGGTGGCCCTTCGGATGGCGACCACCCTCCGGTCCGAGCCGACCATCCGACAGCTGCAGGACTACCTCGCCGTCGAGGAGACCGTAGAGATCATGATGGAAGGTCGCTACGACCATGTCCTGGGCGTGCTGGCCCTGACCAATCGCCGCATTCTCTTCGTGGCCAACTCGTCGGCCACCGGCCCGCGGCTGTCCGTGGCCAGGTCCGGCCTGGAGGTCACAGCACCCAAGAAATCTTCGGTCCGCATCGTCGGTCCTGATCTGGACGTGCTGATCGACCGGGCGCTGGGCCGGTCCGGCGCCATGTTCGCGGAGGCTGTGGTGGGCGGCGGGGCCACGGCACCGGCGGTCGACCCGCTCGTCGCGCTGGCCGAGTTGCGGGACCGGCACGCCGCCGGCCTGATTGGTGATGCGGAGTACGAGACGGCCAAATCCACGTTGCTCCGCGAGCTCTGAGGCTGACGCCGACACTGCGTCAAGCACGCCGGACTGTGGCCAGCTCTGTGGCCAGCTCTGGCCGGCTCGGTCAGCCGATTTTGGTCTTGGCCCGCTCCCCGCGCTGGCTGAGCGCGTCCAGCACCAGGGCCAGCCCCGAGCCGGCCATCCAAATGTCCTTGGCCAAGCCCGAGCCCGCACCCTGGGGCCGGAAGTACTTGTCGTGCACCCCTTCGGTGCGTCCGTACACGCCCAGCAGCGCGCCGGCGAAACCGAGCAGGCCCAGACCGGCCAGGCCCGCGGGCACCAGCGGCAGGAGCAGCACGGCACCGAGCGTCGTCTCGCCGACGCCCAGCAGGGTGACGAACGACTTCGGGGCCATCTTGTTGAACACGGGGTAGGCGTTGGTCGCCATACCGTGGACGCCCGTGGCCGTCTCGTCGTCGGCCTTCAGCTTGCCGAGTCCGGAGTTCAGGATGTAGGCGCCGGTGGCGACCCGCAGCGGGGCCCGGCGCAATGCGGAGGCAATGGACATGAGGTGCTCCTAACCAGGCTCGACGCGAGGATCACGTCGACGTCCTGGCCCGGGTTCGATCCCGGAGGCCGGCCGTCGCCGATACGCGTCCTCGCTGCTTCCAGACGAGTATCCGGTGCGCTGGTCCACGAAACTCGACCGGGGCGCAGCAGCCGAGCCACCCGACCATGCGACGACATCCGCCGTCCGGGAACTTGCACAGCTCGGACGGCGTTGGAGAATGGTGAGGTCACCCCCGGTGCGGGTGGCGCCCATCGGCATCTTCAGCGAACGAGGAGTAGTTCCGTGCAGAGCAGCAACCCAGCTTTCCGGGCCCTGACCCCGGCTCAGGCTCAGGGTCAGCAGAACCAGGCGGCCCCCAGCGCCGCCTACCTGCAGCAGATGTACGGTGCCCCGTCGCAGAACGCGCCGGCCCGCGAGCGTTTCCTGACCCTGGACGACGTGGTCGCCAAGACAGCGATCGTGCTCGGCGTCGGGATCGTCTCCGCCATGCTGACGATCGTCTTCTCGAGCTCGTGGGTACTGGCCATGCCGGCCCTGCTGGTCGGGCTGGTGCTCTCGCTGATCATCATCTTCAAGCGGTCCACCCATCCGGCGCTGATCCTCGGCTACTCGGTCGCCGAGGGCGTTCTGCTCGGGGCCATCACCGGCGCCTTCCAGTCCCTACCGGGTTACCAGGGCATCGGTTTCCAGGCGCTGGCCGGCACGCTCGGCGTGTTCGTCGGCATGCTCATCGTCTACAAGACCGGCGCGATCCGGGTCACTCCGAAGTTCACCAAGTTCCTGTTGGCGGCCATGATGGGCGCCGTCGTTCTGGTGCTGTTCAACCTCGTCATGAGCCTGTTCGGCGTCAACACCCACCTGCGCGACGGCAGTGGGCTCTCGATCGTCATCAGCGTGGTGTTCATCGTCATCGCGGCGCTGAGCTTCCTGCTCGACTTCGACCAGATCGACCGGGCCATTCGGGCCGGGGCCCCGGCCAACATGGCCTGGTATTTCGCGTTCAGCCTGATGGTCACGCTGGTCTGGCTGTACATCGAGGTGCTGCGGCTGCTCGCCTCGATCAGATCCAACTGATCGCCGCGTGAGCGTGGGGCCGGCCGCCCAGCTGATTTCCCGGCTGCGCGGCTGGTCGGGTCCGTCGTGGCGGCACGGCACTCGGGTCGAGGACGTCAGATCCGCCCTGGACGAGCTGGCCGGGCTGGCCACAGCGGCGGACGGCCAGTGGCGCCCACCGGTGCCGTTTCTCGGCGTACAAGTGCTGCCCGATCAACTGGTGGTGCTGATGTCCGACGCCGCCCAAGCCGGTGTTCCGATGCCGGCGATGACACAGGTCATGGAGAGGCTGTCCGCTCGCCTCGGGTTCCGGACCGCTGGGCGCTGAGCGTCGACTCCGGCCCGTCCTCGCGGATCGCCTGGAGCGCCACCGGGAGGATGGTCGCCACCGTGCGCGCGTAGCCCGCTCCGGACGGGTGAAAGCCGTCGCCGAAGAACATGGCCTCGGGGTCGGCGGCGAACACCGGCCCCACCAGCCGGCCCAGCGCCACCGAGCGTCCGCCGGCCCGGCCCACCACCCGGGCCTGCAGCCTGGCGAGATGATCCGACCAGGCGTGCAGGACCGCGCGCAGCGGCATCGGAATGGGACGGATGACCCCGTAGTCGGGGCACGTCGGCACGACGGTGGGTATGCCTTGGGCCCGCAAAGCGGCGACCGTCAGCTCCAGCCGGCCGGCGGAGATGTGCGGTCCGACCTTGTCACGGATGTCGTTCGCCCCGATCACCAGGACGACCAGATCGGGGCCGTCCGGCAATGTCCGGCGCAGCTGGGCCGGGAGATCCGCTGAGCCGGCTCCGACCTGGCCGAGCGTGACCAGCCGGACGGATCGTTGCAGCGCTTCGGCGATCCCCCGCGCCAGCCGGACGCCCGGCAGTTCCGCCGCCTCCCCGCAGCCGTAACCGACGGCCAGGGAGTCGCCCATCATGGCCAGGACCAGCGGTCGGCCGGGATCCAGCTGAGCGGAGTCGACAGGAGCGGAATCGACATGAGCCGAGTCGACATCGGCGGGCGCCACCGCACGGGACGGCGAAATGGCATCGGGGGAACCGGTCTCGGGCGGCTCCCGGCGGTACCGTCCGTCCGGGTAATAAACCCCATCGGCCCGGGGGATCGGTACGGTCGCCGGTGCGCTCTCGGGTGCGGACACCGTCGATGCGCGCAACAGCCCGTCGGCCGCCACCGCACTGAGCGCGGCGTTCTCGATGATGCGCGCGGCCGCCGCTCCCTGCCGCAACAAGGCCGACACCGCTCCGGCCGCCAGGCCGGCCGTGGCCCCGACGCTCGCCAGCGCCCACCACGACGGCTTGCCTCTGCCCCTCACGCTCGCCACTCCTGCACCACCGGATCTTGCCCGGCGCCGGGCTGATTCGAGCGATCGCCGACCGCCGGTGCTCTGGCCACCAGCTTGCCAGCCGGAGCTCCGGCGGGGGCGCCGCCAGGGCGCCCGGCGGGGGAGCTCGGCGTCCTCGTACGCTGCTGGCCATGTCCGCCGCGCCGACCGACTCCGAGCCGCCGTCGACAACTCGAGAACCCCTGCAGGACAGAGAGTTCTTGGGAAGTCGGGTGTTGGACCTGCGAGCGCTGGCCCGTGCCGAGTCGTACTCGGTGCGCGACGGCCGCCGCGTTCGGCTGATCAGCGCCGGCGGCTTCGACGTCGAAGTGCTGCCCGATCGCGGTTTGGACCTGGGTGCCGTGGCGTTCGCCGGAGTGCCGCTGGCCTTCTGCACCCCCGCGTTGTGGTCGCCGGGTCCGCCCGGGCCAAACAGCTTCCCCCGCCGGTTCGCGGCCGGCCTGTTGACCACGTGCGGTTTGGATCATTTCGGTCCGCCGGTCGTCGATGGCGGGCAGCAGCTCCCGCAACACGGTGTGGCCACCGAGCTGGTCGCCGTCGACGTCGCCACCGGCGCCGGCTGGACCGACGAGGGATACCAGGTGTGGGTGTCCGGAACCATGCGGCAGTGGCGGATGTTCGGCGAGAACCTCACCTGGAACCGCCGCATCAGCGTCGTCCTGGGTCGGCCGAATCTGCGGATCGACGACGAGATCGGCAACGCCGGCGCCGAGCCGTGGCCCCACATGGTGCTCTACCACATCAATTTCGGCTATCCGTTCCTGGACGAAGGTGTCCGCGTCGAGATTCCCGGCGCCGCCTCACCGCCGTTCCCCCGCGACGCCGAAGCGGCTGCGGGCCTGGCCGAGTGGGATCGGATGCCCGCACCGATGGCCGGCTACGCCGAGCAGGTCTTCCGGCACGATCTCGACCCGGGCGGGCCGGCCGCCAGCGCCACCGTTCGCAACGAAACTCTCGGCCTCGCCGTCTCGGTCCGGGTCGACCCGGCGGCGCTGCCGTGGATCTGGCAATGGACGATGGCCGGGTACGGCACGTACGCCCTGGGCATCGAACCGAGCAACTGTCCCTCGCTGGGCGGTCGGGCAGCGGCCCGGGCGGAGGGCGTGCTGCCCGAGCTGTCGCCGGGCGAGACCCGTCGCTACCGGATCGAGATCTCCGTACACAACTGACGGTCGACCACGCCCGTCGCCCGACAACGCTGTCAAGCCCGGCGCTAGGCTGCATCCATGCCGCGAGCCACCGTGTACGACGTGGCCCGGGTCGCCGGTGTCTCGATCAAAACGGTGTCGCGGGTGGTCAACGGATCGGAGCAGGTCTCGCCGGCCACCCGGGACCGCGTGCAGTCCGCCGTGGCCCAGTTGTCGTACGTGCGCAACCCGGTCGCCCACTCCTTGCGCACCGGCAGCAGCGACACCATCGGCGTGATCATCGATTCGATCGCCGACCGGTTCTTCTCCCTGCTGGTGTCCGTGGTCGAGGAGCGCGCGCTCGAACGGGGCATCAGCGTGCTGATCGCCTCGACGGGCCGCGACGCCGAACGGGAACGCGGACAGCTGTTGCGACTGCTGCAGCAGAACGTGGGGGCCGTGCTGCTGGCACCGGCCCGGGGCGACCATTCCTACGTGTCCGAGGCCGCCGGCGATCTTCCGGTCGTTCTGGTCGACCGCGGCTGGGAGCTGCCCGGCTACGACACCATCCGGGTGCAGGACCGGGCGGGTGCGCACACGGCCACCAGCCACCTGATCCGGCACGGGCACACCCGGATCGCCTTGCTGGCCGAGTCGCCGGGCCTGGACACCACAGCCGCACGCCGGCGGGGGTACGACGACGCCCTGGCCGATCACGGAATGGAATCCCGGCCGGAGCTGATCCGGATGGACTGCGGCGAACCGTCCGCCGCGGACCGGGCCGTGCGGGAGCTGCTGGCTTCGCCGGTGCAGCCCACCGCCGTTTTCGCCGCGAATCCCCGGGCGGCCATGGGAGCGGTGTCCGCCCTGCACGCCACCCGCCGGCTCGACGTCGGCCTGGTCAGTTTCGGCGATTTCGACCTGGCGGACTCCGTGGCTCCGGCTGTCACGGTGATCAACCAGGATCCGCGGCTCATCGCCGAGGCCGCCGTGGCCCGCCTGCTGGCCCGGATGGACGGCGCGGAGGTGCAACCGGCTGAGATCACTCTGCCGGTGGAGTTGATCGAACGAGGATCGGGAGAACTGCGACCGTGAAGCCACTGGTGTTGCCGCCCAACATCATCGACCACTTCTATCGAGGCGGGGCCCGGATCGCCGAGCTGCGGGGGGTGGACTTGCCCAACCCGTTCCGGCCCGAGGAATGGCTGGCGGCCACCAACGAGCGCCAGGGCGAGCCGGGAGTGGGCCTGTCCAGAACGGCCGACGGGACCTTGTTGCGCGATCTGATCGCGGCTGACCGGCTCGGCTGGATCGGCTCGACCGTGGGACCGGCCGGCCCGGCCGACAACGGGATCCTGGTGAAGCTGCTCGATGCCGGCCAGCGACTGCCGGCCCACGTCCATCCCAGCCGCGAGTTCGCTCGCTCGCATTTGGCCTGTCCGTACGGCAAGACCGAGGCGTGGTACGTGTTCGACGTCGAGGGAGACGATCCCAGCGTCTGGCTGGGCTGGACCGTGGACGTCGACCCCGACGAGGTGGCCCGGCGCGTCGACGCCCAGGACAGCGACTGGCTGCTGGGGCACATGAATCGCATCACCGTGCGCCCGGGCGATGGCATCCTCGTTCCCCACGGGACGAACCACGCCATCGGGGCGGGGGTGTTCGTGGCCGAGGTTCAGGAACCGACGGACCAGTCGATCCTGTTGGAGTGGTCGATCACCACGTCGGGCCGCGAGGACTCGCATCTCGGTCTCGGTTTCGACGTCGCGCTGCAAGCACTGAACCACCGGGGGTTCTCCGCGGATCGGCTGGCCGAACTGGTGCGCCACACCGATCCGCAGGCCATGTCCACCGGGTTGCGGCCGTTGCTGCCCGAGGAAGCGGCGCCCTTCTTCCGTCTCGATGCCGCCGCGCCGGGCGGAGCGACGAGCGAACAGGTGGCGGCCGGCTTCGCCGTAGTCGTGGTGCTGGCCGGATCCGGTCAGCTCTCCGGTGACGGCGAGATGGCGGTCAGCCGCGGCCAGGTGCTGGCGGTGCCCTACGGCTTCGGGGACTGGACCGTCGGTGGGAACGTCCGCGCCCTGGTCTGCCGACCCGGAGTGGGCTGGCCGGAGGCCGTCGAGCTGCCCTGACCGGACCGCCACCTGCGCCATCGGGGGCCCGGCCGCAGGCCCTAGGGTGAACGGCGACCCGATTGTCCCGAGTCCTGAACTGCCGAAAAGGAGTCCGTGCCGGTGCGTTACGCCGAATCCGTGATCGATCTGGTCGGCCGCACGCCGCTGGTCAAGCTCAGCTCGGTGACGGCCGGCCTGCGGCCGCTCATCCTGGCCAAGGTGGAGTACGTCAACCCCGGCGGCTCGGTCAAGGACCGCATCGCCCTGAAGATGGTGACCGAGGCCGAGAAATCCGGGGCGCTGCAACCGGGCGGCACCATCGTCGAACCGACCAGCGGCAACACCGGCGTCGGGCTTGCCCTGGTGGCACAACGCCGCGGCTACCGGTGCGTCTTCGTGTGCCCGGACAAGGTCAGCGAGGACAAGCGGAATGTGTTGCGTGCCTACGGCGCCGAGGTCGTTGTCTGCCCGACGGCGGTCGAGCCGTCGGCCCCGGACAGCTACTACTCGGTCTCCGACCGGCTGACCCGGGAGATCCCGGGAGCCTGGAAGCCGAACCAATACGCCAATCCGGCCAATCCGGCCAGCCACTACGAGTCGACGGGCCCCGAGATCTGGGCCGACACCGACGGCCGGGTCACGCATTTCGTGACCGGAGTCGGCACGGGCGGCACCATCTCCGGCACCGGGCGCTTCCTGAAAGACCAGTCCGCGGGCCGAGTCCAGGTGATCGGCGCGGATCCCGAGGGGTCGGTGTACTCGGGCGGCACCGGCCGGCCCTATCTGGTGGAAGGCGTCGGGGAAGATTTCTGGCCGGACGCCTACGACCGGACCGTGGCCGACCGGATCGTCGCCGTGTCCGACGCCGACTCCTTCGCGCTGACCCGGCGGTTGGCCCGCGAGGAGGGCCTGCTGGTCGGTGGATCGTGCGGCATGGCCGTCGCCGCCGCCCTGGAAGTGGCCAGGGATCTGACCGAGGACGACATCGTGGTGGTGCTGTTGCCCGACGGCGGCCGGGGCTACCTGTCCAAGATCTTCGCGGATTCCTGGATGTCCTCGTACGGGTTCCTAGCCGCCGACGGACGAGCCACCGTGGGAGACGTTTTGCGCCGCAAGACCGGCACGTTGCCCGCCATGGTGCACACCCACCCGAACGAAACCATCCGGGACGCCGTCGACATCCTGCGCGAGTACAGCGTTTCCCAGATGCCGGTGGTGACCGCCGAACCCCCGGTCATGGCCGGTGAGGTGGTCGGATCGGTATCCGAGCGGGCCTTGCTGGAGGCGCTCTTCACCGGGCAGGCCAATCTGGCCGATGCGGTCGCCCGCCACATGAACCCGGCACTGCCGATCGTGGGGTCAGGCGAGGAATTGCCGCTGCTGCGTGAGCTGCTGCAGGCCAACGACGCGGTGATGGTGGTGGACGACGGCAAGCCGGCCGGGGTGCTGACTCGGGCTGACCTGCTGGGTTTCCTGGCCTGACCCGAGCTGCTGGTTTCCTGGCCGGACTAACCTGCAGGGTTTTCCTGGGCTGGACGCTCGCCTGCCGGCGTACGGAGCGCCGTCATGTCGCGCTCCGCAACGCCGCGATCACCAGCGATCGTGCTTTCGCGGCTCGGGCGGCCGGGTGAGCCGTTTCCCCTTTCGGGGGATGGTTCGAACAGGCCCAAATCTGGCCGGATCGGCCTGTTTTATCTCCTGACCTGCGCAAACACGCTGGATGAGACCGGCGTCGCGGCGCTCAGCCGTCGATGATTGAGCATTCATATAATTACATTCAGCGTACTTGTCAGCCCGAAAGGGTGACAAACGGGTGAATTGCGGAGATCGCAGTCCACGCTCCGTTACTTTTGGTCCTGTTGGTCGGCCGAGCTAATCGGCCGATCGAGGACTGAGATTTCCAGGCGACCAGGGTCGATCGTCTCCGGATCGGAGTCCGTTCTTACTGCCGCCGCCGTTCGATCAGATACCCAGGGGATTACCGTGACCACCTTGCTGCCCGCCACCCGCGACCCGCTCGCCGACTTCACTGTCGATGGGACGGTCGGCCCCGCGGATCCTTTCGCGAATTTCTTCGACACCGGCAAGGCCCGCCTGCGCTCCGTGGGTGCGAAGGCCAAGCTCACCATGAAGTCAATCTTCCCGGCCAAGACCGTGACCAGCCCCGCGCCGCGCGCTCCGCGCATCGTGGCTATGGTGCCGGCGCACAACGAGGAAGCGGACATCGCCCGCACCCTGGACGGCCTGCTCGGTCAGTCCCGCCCCATCGACCGCATTGTGGTCATCCTGGACAACTGCACGGACCGTACGGAGGAAATCGCGCGCCGTTACCGCCGGGTCACCGTGATGAACACGGTCGCCAACGTCGACAAGAAGGTCGGCGCCCTGACACAGGGATGGCAGCTCTTCGCGCAGCAGTACGACTTCGTCCTCGGCGTCGATGCCGACACGGTGCTGGCGGCGGACGCGGTCGCTCAGCTCGAGACGGAGATGCTCCGGGTGCCGTCCGCCGCCGGGGTCATGGCCCGCTACACGTTCGACATCAGCCTGGGCACCACGTTCTTCGCGCGTCAGCTGATCCGTGCCCAGCGCATGGATTTCGCCTCCTGGCTGACCGACATCATGGCCCGCAATCGCTCCACCTATGTGCTGGGCGGTCAGGCGACCTTGTTCCGGGTCAAGCACCTGCAGGAAGTGACCGAGACGCACGAGCGCAACTCGCCGTGGGATCCGGACGCCCAGGTCGAGGACATGGAACTGACCTGGCGGCTGCACGAGGCCGGACGCAAGACCCTGGTGTCCGCCACCGCCCGCGCCTACGCCGGACCGATGGTGACGCTCAAGGGTTTGATGGGCCAGCGGCGCAAGTGGGACGAGGGCATGGCCGCCCTGTTGTGGCAGAACAAGATGCCCGACCGGCACACGTTCATCCCCTGGAAGCAGCAGTTCTCGATGTTCTTCAACGGCATCGTCCGCCTGCTGTTCGTGCTGATGCTGATCGCCGCGACGGCAGTGCACCAGTTCGTCTGGAATCCCATCTGGTTGATTCCGGTGGCCGTCGGTGTCGCGGTGAACGTCAAGGTCGCCTGGCGGGTTCCGGACCGTACCCCGGCCGACATCGTCTTCGCGCTCCTCGCGTTGCCCGCCGAACTGTGGATGTGGACGCGGATCTACTCCACCATCACCAGCTGGCTGAACATCTGGTTCGGCGCTCGTCGGGACGGCTGGGCCGCCCAGGCGGCCGCCGAGTCGGGCAAGGGCGGTGGCTCTTCGGCGATCGGGAAGATCATCGGCTCGGTCCTCCTCGTCGCGCTGGCGGTCGCCGCCGGCACCTGGTGGTGGATCGAGAAGGCCGGTGCCGACGTGCAGCGGGCCGCGCTGACCACTGGCTGGAGCGTCACCACCGTGCTGACCATCGTGCTGACCGCGTTCGCGCTTCTGAAGGTGTTCAAGCCGACGCGCGGCTACCGCCCCTGATCACAGCGGTTCGCCGGCTCGCCCGGCGCTTCGCCTCGTGACGAAAGCGCCCGCAATGCGTCCCTATCGCGAGGCCACCCCATCTCCGTCGTCCGAAGGAAATTACCGCCATGAACCCCGCCCCCGCCGCCCTTCGCTCCTGGGCCGCTGCGCGCCGCTTGTTGTCCACTGCCCTGGTCGGCGGTGCTCTGGTGGTGGGGCTCACTGCCTGCGCGACGCCGGCCGCTTCCAGCACGGCGGCGACCGCCTCGTCCACGAAATCCGCGGCTTCGGGCGGCATGTCGACCGCCCCGGTCACGTCGGGGACTTCAAGGACATCAGCGGCCCCGTCGGCCGGAACGGCGACTGCGACGCCGCCGGCCAGCCAGGGACTGACCGCCACCGGCACCGCTCCGGCCCTGCCCAGCAGCCTGGCCAGCGGTGCGGCCCACCACAACGTGAGCGTCGACGGCGAGAACTTCGGGCTGAAGGTGGACTACTGGACCACGGTGCCGGTCACCAAATGGTCGGTTCTCGGCCCCGCCGACCTGCACGTCGCTGCGTACCTGGCCCCGAAGACGGCCACCGTTCCGGAGGTGCTCGTCGACCGGTTCACCGTGTCATGGCGACTCGACGCCCTGACTCCGGGACTGAACGGCGTGGAACTCGGCCAGACGGTGGACGCTCCGGACAACGCCATCCCGGGGTTCGAGCTGACGAAAACCGTTTCCTACTCCACCCAGTCGGATCGGAGCGGAGCCACGACAACCCTGTTCGATCGGTGGAACCAACTGGCCGCGGGCCAGCCGATCAACGCCGCTGCGCTGGTCAAGGCGGGCGCCTACGGGATCACCGTCCAGCTCCGGTACGACCTGCTGGTGCAAAGCGCCGGGGACAAGAACTGGCATCGACGCACCGTCGTGGACCAGCTGTCCGCACCGTTGACGGCCGCCTGAAACACCGCCTCCGGTCATCGAACCGCCGATTGACCGGCCGGGCCGATAGCGTGTCGGCCATGAGCACCTCCCCGACGCCGCCGGTACCGCCTCCCTCGTCCGCCCCGGCGACGGACGGATTCAGCACCCGGGCGATCCATGCCGGGCAGGCGCCCGAGGCCACCACCGGAGCGGTGGTGGTACCGATCTACCAGACCTCCACCTTCGCGCAGGATGTGGTGGGACAGACCAAGGGCGGCTACGACTACTCGCGGGCCGGCAACCCGACCCGGACCGCGCTGGAAACCGTGCTGGCGGACCTGGAAAGCGGGCGATACGGAACCGCTTTCGCCTCCGGCATGGCCGCCACCGACACCGCCATCCGGGCCATGCTCCGGCCCGGCGACCACGTCATCATTCCGGCCGATGCCTACGGCGGCACCTTCAGGTTGTTCGACAAAATCTGCGCGCCTTGGGGTTTGGCCTATTCGGCCGTTCCGTTGGGCGACCTGGACGCGGTGCGGGCGGCCAGCACCGATGCGACGCGGCTCATCTGGTGCGAGACGCCGACCAATCCCTTGCTCGGCATCGCCGACATCGCGGCGCTGGCTGATATCGCCCACGACCACGACGCGAAGCTGGTGGTGGACAACACCTTCGCCAGCCCCTACCTGCAGCAGCCGCTCACGCTGGGCGCCGACGTCGTCGTGCACTCCACCACCAAGTACATCGGTGGCCATTCCGACGTCGTAGGCGGGGCGCTCATCACCGCCGACGAAGAACTCGGCGAGGCGTTCGCCTTCGCCGCCAAGTCCATGGGCGGAGTGGCCGGCCCCTTCGACGCCTGGCTCACGCTGCGCGGGGTGAAGACGCTGGCGCTGCGGATGGATCGGCACTGCGACAACGCCGAGGCGGTCACCGCGCTGCTGGTCGAGCACCCCAAGGTCGGCCGGGTCTTCTACCCGGGTCTGGACAGCCACCCGGGGCACGACACCGCGGCCGGCCAGATGAGCCGCTACGGGGGAATGGTGTCCTTCACGGTCCGCGGCGGACAGGAGGAAGCCGTGAAGATGTGCTCGCGCACCCGGCATTTTCACCCTGGGGGAGTCGCTGGGCGGGGTGGAATCACTGATCGAGCACCCGTTCCTGATGACCCACGCCAGCGCGGTCGGATCCTCGCTCGAGGTTCCCTCGGACCTCATCCGGCTGTCGGTGGGCATCGAGGACATCGACGACCTGCTGGCCGATCTGGCCGACGCGCTCGCCTGACCGCCGGGCTACGCCGCCCTGCCCTACGCATCCGATCCGCGCGTCGTCCCGGCGGAACTCGACATCGACAGCGTGTTGATCGGTGCCGCCGCCCTGGTGGTGCGACCGGAGATGTACCGGGATCGACTTCCGGCCGGCGGCGGCTTTCCGTCGTCTTCGGGCCGTGAAAATGCCAGGATCAGCGGATGACCACGCCGATCGCCACGCCTTCGTCCGTTCCTGAGCCGGTCATTGCCCGGGTCAGCCTAGAAGAGATCGAGGCGGCCGCGTCGCTGCTCGAAGGGGTCATCAGGCACACCCCGATGGAATCATCGCGGCCGCTCTCGGACCTGGTCGGCGGCCCGGTGCTGCTCAAGTGCGAGAACCTGCAGCGCACCGGCTCTTTCAAGATCCGCGGCGCCTACACCCGCATCGCCCGGCTCTCCGAGACCGAGCGGGCGGCCGGGGTGGTCGCCGCGTCAGCGCCGGCAACCACGCACAAGGGGTGGCGCTGGCCGCCGCCATGACCGGTATAGCAGCGACGGTGTTCATGCCGGTCGGGGCGTCGATCGCCAAGCTGGCCGCCACCCGGGCCTACGGCGCCACGGTCCATCTGGTCGGGGACACGCTGGACGAGTCGCTGATCGAGGCCCGCGCGTTCGCCGCCCGCACCGGCGCCGTGCTGGTGCACCCGTTCGACCACCCGGACATGCTCCGCGGCCAGGGCACCGTCGGCCTGGAGATCATGGCGCAGTGTCCCGATGTCCGCACCGTGGTGGTGTCGGCCGGCGGCGGCGGGCTGATCAGCGGGGTCGCGGCCGCGATCAAGGAAACCAATCCGCAAGTGCGTGTGGTCGGCGTGCAGGCCGAGCAGGCCGCCGCCTGGCCCGGTTCACTGGAAGCCGGGCGTCCGGTCCGATTGAGTTCGATGTCCACCCTGGCCGACGGCATCGCGGTCGGCGAGCCGACCGCGCTGACCTACGCTCACGTCTCCGGCCTGGTCGACGAGATCGTCACGGTGTCCGAGGACCAGATCTCCCGGGCGATGCTGCTGTGCCTGGAGCGGGCGAAGCTGGTGGTCGAGGCGGCCGGCGCCGCCACCGTGGCCGCGATCATGGCCGACCCGGCGCGGTTCGAGCCGCCGGTGGTGGTGGTGCTGTCCGGCGGGAACATCGACCCGTTGGTGTTGCTGCACGTCACCCAGCACGGCCTGGTCGCGGCCGGCCGTTTCCTGTCGCTGCGCCTGGAGATCTCCGACCGGCCCGGCGCCTGGCCCGGCTGCTGGCGCTGAGTCGCCGAGCTCGGCGCCTCGGTGGTGGACGTCGAGCAGTCCCGGCTGGGCAGCGCGCTGACCCTGGGCGATGTCCAGGTCGACCTGCGGCTGGAGTGCCGGGGGACCGAGCATCGTGAGCAGATCCTGCGAGCACTGTCGGACCTGCCGGTGCGGGTGCTCGATCACGGGTGACCGGAGAGGCCGACACCTGACCGGAGAAACTGAAAGGGCCGCGGCCCGAGGAGTCGTCCTCGGCGCCGCGGCCCTTTCGGTGCCAACAGATCAGCCGTGGTACGGCTGGACGTCCACGATGACGACCTTCTGCGTCTTGCCGTTCGGCAGCTGGTACTCACGGGTCTCACCCTGGTGGCGCCGAGAATCGCCGCGCCGAGCGGCGACTGCGGGGAGTAGACCTGCAGCGACCCGTGGGCGCCCTCTTCGCGCGAGCCGAGCAGGAACGTCTCGTGATCGTCGTCGTCACCGTCGTAGGCGACGTGACGACCATGCCGGGTTCGACCTGCCGTCGTTGCCGGTCGGCACGCCGACCTGGGCCTCGCGCAGGAGCTCCTGCAGCCGCCGGATCCGGTCCTCCTGCTTGGCCTGCTCGTCGCGGGCGGCGTGGTAGCCGCCGTTCTCCTTGAGGTCGCCCTCTTCGCGCCGGGCGTTGATCTCGGCCGCGATCATCGGGCGCTGCAGCACAAGCTCGTCCAGCTCGTGCTTGAGACGGTCGTACGCCTCCTGGGTCAGCCAGGTGGCGACCGTTCCGGTCATGGCGAACTCCTTCATCGGGGCTGGTCCCCGCTGCTCAATGCGCTCGCGGGCACCAATCGGAACGGCGGACACCCGTTGACGCGTCACCGCGAAAGCGTAAACCGACAACCGCACGATATGGTGTGACACCGCAACGAGGCGGTCCCGAGGCGCTTTCCCGCGCTCGTGATGTGGAACTGAACGCCGTGCCGGCGCCGCCGGACCCCGCAACGCCGGTTCGCGGGAAGCCCGCCGACCTGCGACGATGACCGATCCCGGAAAACACTTGACGGCCCCCGCGGGGGCCGCTGAGTCGGCCACGAGTTTAACACGCTGGTCGGCCGCGGCGATACACCGGCATTGTCAATTGCGCACCGTCGCTGGCCATCACCGCCACCGATCAGGCCGACGGACGTGGAGAATGTGGGTCGGCGAGTCTTTGGATGGCCTGTCGCCGGGCCACGACAGATCTGGACGAGGCAGTGGACGCCGACCGGGACAGGAAACCGGCCGACGAGCGAGCAGACCGGTCTGATCGTTCCGACGACGTCGCCGGCCGAGATCGGCCGAACTCGGCCTGAGCATCGGCCGGTTTCCGAGATCCCGGCGGAGATGGCGGCCGCCGCGGCCATCCGAGCGCGGCAGCAGGCGCTGCCGGCGCCGTTGCGGCTGATGGCTGTCCACGCCCATCCGGACGACGAGTCGAGCAAGGGTGCGGCCAGCCTGGCGAAATACGCGCACGACGGGGTCGGCGTGATGGTGGTGTCCTGCACCGGCGGCGAGCGCGGCGACATCCTGAACCCGAAGTTCACCGAAGCTCGACGAGCACGACATCCCGACACTGCGGGTCAGCTCGAGATGGCCAGAGCCGCCGAGATCCTCGGGGTCGCCCACACCTGGCTGGGCTTCGAGGACTCCGGCTATCACGAGGGCGCCCCGGAGACCTGGGATCTGCCCGACGGATAGCTTCGGTGCGCTCGACGTCGAGCGTCGAGACCGAGGCGCTGGTCAGGGTGATCCGTGAGTTCCGTCCGCACGTGATGACCACCTACGACGAGAACGGCGGCTATCCGCACCCGGACCACATCCGGTGCCACGTGGTCTCGATGGCCGCGTTCGAGGCGGCCGGCGACCCGGACGCCTTTCCCGGACGCCGGGCGAGCCGTGGCAGCCGCTGAAGCTCTACTACAACGTCGGTTTCTCCGCGCGAACGGATGCTGGCGATCAACGAGGCGGTCCGCGAGCGGACCGGCGAAGGGCCGTTCGACGAGTGGATCAAGCGGTTCGCGGAGCGCGCCCGGCCCGACCCCGGCCTGCGCATGACCACCAGGGTCAAGGTCGCCGACTTCTTCGTCCAGCGCGACGGGGCGCTGAAGGCGCACGCGACGCAGATCGACCCGGACTCCCACTGGTTCGCCGTGCCGCACGACATCGAAGCCTCGGTGTGGGCCACCGACGACTACGAGCTGGCCAGCTCGCTGGTCGACACCCAGGTGCCGGAGGACGACCTGTTCGCCGGGATCCGGGAGCGGGTGACCTCGTGAGTGCCGCGGACTGGGTCGGCCGGCCGCGGTGGCGACCTGGGCCGACGCGACCGCCGCCACCGGCGACGACTACGGCAAGGCCGCCCCGATCGGGCTGGCCGTCATCGTGGTCCTGGGCATCGTCGGCTACTTCCTGGCCAAGTCGATGAACCGGAACCTGAAGAAGGTGCCGGCGTCGTTCGACCCGCCACCGGCCCAGGAGGAGGGCGGCGACGGAGCCGGTGGCGTTTCGGGACCGTCGACCGAAGGGCCGTCGGACCCGATGACCGGACGGCCGTCGGACTCGGTGACCGGGCCGGCGCGCAGCGATGAAGTGACTTCCGCCCGTCCTGATCCCGGAGTCGCTCCGCCCGGCCGCTGACCTTCGTCCGCCTCTGGTGGGGGCTGCCTGCCCTCGGCCCGGCTCACCGCCGGCGGGAACGGATACGTTCGGAACATGCCCAATCGGCTCGCCGACGCTCCAGAGTTCCTACCTGCGCCAGCACGCCGACAACCCGGTGGACTGGTGGCCGTGGGGTGAGGAGGCGTTGGTCGAGGCCCGCCACCGTGACGTGCCCATCATGTTGTCGGTCGGCTACGCCTCCTGCCATTGGTGTCATGTGATGGCGCACGAGTCGTTCTCCGATCCGGCGACGGCCGCCCAGATCAATGAGGAGTTCGTGGCCATGAAGGTCGACCGGGAGGAGCGCCCGGACGTCGACGCCGTGTACATGACGGCCACCCAGGCGCTGACCGGCCAGGGCGGCTGGCCGATGACCTGCTTCCTGACTCCGGACGGCAGGCCGTTCTACGCCGGTACCTACTTCCCGCCCGGCCCAGACCCGGCCTGCCGTCGTTCCGGCAGTTGCTGGCCGCGATCTCCGAGGCCTGGCGCGACCGGCGTCCGGAGCTGCTGGAGAGCGCGGAACGCATCGCCGGGGCGATCGCCGGAGCCATGTCCGGCCCTGGCGGGTCCGGAGGGTTGGTGGGCGGCCGCGGTGCGGCCGGGCGGGCGGACCTCGCTACGACCCTTGATCTCTCCGCCCCGGCGTCGATCTTCCCCGCCGGGCTGACGGAGGAAGCGGCGGAACGCGTGCTGGCCCAGTGGGATTCCGCGGAGGGCGGTTTTCGTGGGGCGCCGAAATTTCCGCCGGCGGCGATTCTGGAATTTCTGTTGCGCGGGTTCGAGCGCACCGGCCGCGCCGCCTGGCTGGAGGCTGTCTCGCTGACCCTCGACCGGATGGGCCGCGGCGGCATCTTCGATCAACTCGCCGGCGGCTTCGCCCGCTACAGCGTCGACGCCTACTGGCATGTCCCGCACTTCGAGAAGATGCTGGACGACAACGCGCAGTTGCTGCGTGTTTACGCCCACCATGCCCGGCTGACCGGCTCCGCCTTCTCACACCGGGTGGCCGAGCAGACCGCGGAATTCTTGCTGGCCGATCTGCGCCTGCCCGACGGTTCCTTCGCCGCGTCGCTGGATGCCGACACCGCCGGCGTCGAAGGCGGAACCTATCTCTGGACGCCTGAAGAGCTGGAAGAGGTTCTCGGCCCATCGGACGCGGCGGTCGCCGCGGCCCTGTTCCATGTGAAATCCGTCCATCCCGCCGAACTGACCGGAAGCGTGTTGCAGCTACCGGCCGATCCGGCCGACGTGGAAATCTATGAGCGGCTGCGGGCCCGGCTGCACGAGGCCAGATCGGCCCGTCCGCAGCCGGCGCGCGACGAATTGGTCGTGCTGCGCACGAATGCGTTGGCCGTCGGGGCACTGGCCGAGGCCGGGGCGGCGTTGGGACAGCCCGATTGGATCGACGCCGCCGCGCAGGCCGCCGATTACCTCACCCGAGTGCATCGGGGACCCGACGGGTGGCTGCGTTCGTCCGTTCGGGGAGAGCCCGGGTCCGGGCGGGCGCAACTGTCCGACGTCGCCGAACTGGCGGCGGCGCTGCTGGCCCTGCACCAGGCGACCAGTGGCCCGGCAGCGCTGGACGACGCCCTGGGCGTCCTCGACGATGCGCTGCGCGACTACCACGACGGCGCCGGCTGGTGGGATGCGCCGCACCAGAGCGAAGGCGAACTGTTCCTCCGGCCGCGGGACCCGACCGACGGGGCCGCGCCCAGTGGCACCTCCACCATGGCGGGGGCTCTTCTGACGGCGGCGGCCCTGACCGACCGCTCCGATTTGCGCTCCGCCAGCGAGCAGATCTTGGCAGGCGCGGCCGATTTGGCCGCCGAGCATCCTCGGGCCGCCGGGTGGTACCTCGCGGTGGCCGAGGCCATGCTGGCCGGTCCGCTGCAGATCGCCGTGGCCGGGTCGCCCGGGAACGACCTGTTGTCCGCCGCGCGGCGGCTCGCCCCCGGCGGTTCCGTGGTGGTCGGCGGGGTCGGCGACGACGAAGGCGTCGTGCTGCTGGCCGATCGGTTCCCGATCGACGGGCGGGCGGCCGCGTATGTCTGTCATGGTTTCGTCTGCGACCGGCCGGTTCTCGACGTTGCGGCCCTGACCGCGCTGGTGCGGCCGCACGGGCCGGTGATTTCGTCGGCGCCCGCTGGCCATGCCTGACAGACGTCCGCCCTCGGGCCGATCGACAGGGCCGGACGATCGGCCTCGGGTGGTCGTCGAGTCCCGCGCGCAGTGGCGGGATTGGCTGACGCGGCACGGATCTGACTCACCGCCGATCACGCTGGTGCTGGCCAAGAAGGGTCGACCCGGGTACGTGCCGTTCGGCGAGATCATCGACGAGGCACTGTGTTTCGGCTGGGTGGACAGTCAGGTGGGCGCGCTGGACGCCGACCGGACGCTGGCCGTGTTCAGCCGCCGCCGTCCTCGAAGCCAATGGTCGGTGGTCAACAAGCAGAAGGTGGCTCGGCTGATGGCGGCCGCACTGATGGCACCGGCCGGGATGGCCGAGGTGGAAGCGGCCCAGGCCGACGGCCGGTGGACGGCCATGGACGAGTACGCCGCGTTGATCGAGCCGGCCGACCTGGCGACCGCCCTGGACGCGGAGCCGCCAGCACGGGCGTTCTGGGATCGGTGCAGCGCCTCGGGGAAGCGGTTGATGTTGGAGTGGATCGGCACCGCCAAGCAGCCTGCGACTCGGCAGCGGCGCATTGCCCAAGTGGTCGCTGATGCGGGAGCGGGTCGGCGGTCGCGCTGAGGGGCGGCTTCATCGCTACGCTGAATGTGCTGCAACTTGGTAATCAAAGGAGTGCAATCATGCGCGAGAGATTCGGGCCCGGGTTCGGCGGATTCGGTCCGGGCATGCCGCATGGCGGTCCCGGTCGGCGCGGACGCGGGCGCGGACCCGCACCGGAGGCGCCCGACGCTTCCGACGCCGCCGGCTGGTTCGCGGGGCGACTGCCGGCCGACTGGTTCGTCGGCCAGCCCGAGGTCACCGTCGACCGCGACGAGATCGTGGTGGTCGGCCAGTTGCCGGCGATCGAGCACCAGGACGGGGCCGATGCGGCCACTATCGCCGCCGCCGAGGCGGGCCGCATCGCCCGGTTCCGGGAGGAGAGCCGCGAGGAGCGGATGGAGATCGCCCGGCAGGCGGAGTTCCGGTACGGCCGGGAGATCTCCTGGGGCGCCAAGATCGGCGAGACCACCCAGCTCTTCACTACGGCCGCCGTACCGGTGATGACCCGGCTGCGCCAACAGGACCGCTTGGTGCTGGACACCTTGGTGGACGCCGGAGTCGCCCGATCCCGATCCGAAGCTCTGGTGTGGGCAGTCCGGATGGTCGGCGAGCACGCCGAAGATTGGCTGAGCCAGCTCCGCGCGGCCATGGAGGACGTGAACCGGCTCCGGGACGCCGGACCGAACCTGGGCTAGCCCATGGGCTAGCCCCGTTCCCGCGGGAACGTCTGGGTCGGGGCGGACCGGGGTCCCACGGCCACCGGGGCCGGGGTGCCTGCGTCCGTGTACCCCGGTGGCTGATATTCGCCACGTATGTTCACGGACAGGACGACCGGGGCGTTCCCGCGGGAACGCGACGACCGGCTCCCGCGGGCACCAGGAAACGTGCCTACCCGGTCTCAGGGCCCGAAGTGCCCCCGTCCGTGAAGCTACATGGCGCATAACAGCCACCTACCTGCACCGACGGAGGACTGAGCCAGGACTGCCGGCGACTGCCCGAGACAGCGGACCACTGGCGCGGCGCGCTCATCAGCAGAGCAGAGCAGAGCAGCCGGCGCAGGCTCAGGCTCAGATCCGACCGGCCGCAGCAGGCTCAGAGCAGCAGAAGCCAGATGGCCAAGCAGTGACAGATCGCGGCGACGGTCACGGCGGCGTGGAAGAACTCGTGGTAGCCGAAGGTGTGCGGCCAGCCCGCCGGGCGCTTGGTCGCGTAGAAGACCGCGCCGATCGAATAGAAGATTCCGCCGATAAGCAGCAGTGAGAACGACGCGACCCCGCCGTGGTGCAGCAGGTCCGGGAACACGAACACGGCCACCCAACCCAGCCCGAGGTAGAACGGCACGCCTAGCCAGCGGGGCGCGTGCGGAAACAGCATCTTGAGCGCCACCCCGCCGGCGGCGCCGGCCCACACCACGATCAGCACCCAGGCGGCCGTCGACGCCGACAGCGCGAGCGCGGCGATCGGCGTGTAGGTGCCGGCGATGAAAACGAAGATCATCGAGTGGTCGGCCCGCTTCATCCAGGTGCGGGCCCGGACCGAGACCCAGGTGTGGCGGTGGTACGTCGCGCTGAGCCGAGAACAGCCCCACGATGGTGACGGCGTACACCGAGCAGGCCAGCGCGGCACCGGTGCCGCGAACAGTGGCCGCGACGATGACCAGCACGACGGCCATGGCCGCGGCGACGAACGCCGAGTACCAATGGATCCAGCCGCGCGCCCGGGGGCGGGTGAGTGCCCGGTTGGCCACGGCGGAAGTCATGAGTCCATCGTGCCCGAACCGCCCGGCCGCGTCACCGTGATCTTGTCGCCCACTCGCGTCTCCAACGGCCCACTCGCGTCGCCCGCGAGCCCTCGAGCCGGGCCGCCCGGAACGGGAACACTGGCTCACCCACCGAGTCCCGCACGCCAGCGCCCCGGGCGGCCCGCGCGACCACAGTTCCGGGTCCTAAGGTGGTTCAGCGTGAGGCTTCCCACCCTGCTGTACCGGGTCTACGAATCCCTGATCCAGACCATCTGCGGCCGACCACCCTGCCTCACCACGTCGGGGTCATCATCGACGGGAACCGGCGCTGGGCCCGCAAGGAGGGCATGGCCAACCCCAACGAGGGTCACCGCGCTGGGGCCGCCCACATCTCGAACCTGCTGGAGTGGTGCCAGACCACCGGCATCAGCATGGTCACCCTCTGGCTGTTGTCCACCGACAACCTGCGCCGGGCGGACTACGAGCTGCAGCCGCTGCTGGCGATCATCGCCGACGTGGTCGACGAACTCGCCGCTCCCGGCGCACCGTGGAAACTCCGCATCGTCGGGGCCATGGACGTGCTGCCCGACTGGCTGGCCACCCGGCTGGCGGCCGCCGAGATGCGGACCCAGAGCCGCAACGGGGTCGAGGTGAACATCGCGGTGGGCTACGGCGGCCGGCAGGAGATCATCGACGCGGTGAAATCGATCCTGCAGACCGGCGCGGAAGCCGGCCGCAGCCTGGCCGACATGATCAGCAATCTGGACACCGACTTGGTCTCCGATCATCTCTACACCTCCGGCCAGCCCGACCCCGACCTGATCATCCGGACCTCGGGCGAGCAGCGGTCTTTCGGGCTTCCTGCTTTGGCAGAGCGCTCATTCGGAGTACTGGTTCTACGAGGCCGACTGGCCGGATTTCCGGCGGGTCGACTTCCTGCGGGCCCTGCGCGACTACGCCGCCCGACACCGCCGCTTCGGGAACTGACAGGACGGTCGTGGACGCCACATCGAACCTGATCGAGGACTATCTGCGGCTGGGGCTGCGCTTCGGGCGGCTGGTCGACGGCTACGTGGACGCCTACACCGGCGACCCCGCGTTGCGGCAGCAGGTCTTGGCCGAGCCGACGCCGAGCGCGGCCGAATTGGCCGGTCAGGCCGGGCAGTTGCGGGAACGGCTGGACGACGCTGAGTTGGAGCCGCCGCGCCGGTCGTTCCTGGCCGCCCATCTCGACGCCCTGGCGTTGTCCGGCCGCCGACTGGCCGGGGATCAGATCAGCTTCCAGGACGAGGTCCGCGGTTATTTCCAGGTCGACATCGAATTGACCGACACCGACGTGTACGCCGCCGCCCACGACGCCATCGACGGTCTGCTGCCGGGGCCGGGCGCCGTGGACGACCGGCTGCGTGCCCACCGGGAGCGCGAACTCTGCCCGCCCGAGCAGGTCGAGACGGCCGTGCGGGCGCTGGCGGGCGCGCTCCGCGACTGCGTCCGGGAACCGACCGGCCTACCGGCGGCCGAACACATCGACTTCGAGATCGAGCGCGACGTCGCCTGGAGCGGTTTCAACTATTACCTGGGGGATTTCCGTTCCCGAGTAGCGGTGAACGCGGACGCCAGCCATCGGATGAGCCAGCTTCCGGTGTTGGTGGCCCACGAGTGCTATCCCGGGCACCACACCGAACACTGCCGCAAGGAGGACCTGCTGGTCCGCGGGGCCGGCCACGCGGAGCACACCATCTTCTTGGTCAACACGCCGAGCAGCGTCATGGCCGAGGGGCTCGGCGATCTGGCGTTGACAGCCGCCCTGGGGGCCGGTTGGGCGACCTGGGCGGCCGAGGTCCTCAGCGGCATCGGGCCAGGACTGGTCGATCCCGACGTGGCCGAAGCGCTGGAAATCGCCGCGCGGCCGCTGAACTCCGTGCGGCAGAACGCCGCCTTGCTCCTGCATTCCGGACAGGTCGGCGTGGACGACGCCGTCGCCTATCTGCAGCGGTGGTCACTGGTGGACGAGAAGCGCGCGCGGCAACAGGTGCGGTTCGCCACGGACCCACTGTGGCGGGCCTACACGTCGACGTACGTGGAAGGGGAGCGGCTGCTGCGGCCGTGGCTGGAGGGTCGGCCGGCCGGCGTGTCCGCTCTGGATCGCTTTCGGCGCTTGCTTGATGAACCGCTGACGCCGGCGGACATCCGGCGGGAACTTCCGGCCCCCGGCGTGCCGTAACGCCCTCCGCGGGCCGGGTTGGGTGGCGGTTCGAGCCGCGCGGATTCCCGGTCGGCCGGGCCCGACCTTTCCGCCGGGTAAACTCATCCTTCGGTTCGCGAGGCCTCGCCGCCAGCTCCTGCTCCGCGGTCGGCGCAGTCGAGATGACTCCCGATCCTTCGCCTCCCGGGGGTTCTGCTTTCCGCCCGACATCATCAGAGCGATCGTGCCCCGCCTCGCAGCCGACCAAGGAGTTTCCACCAGCAATGCCCTCACGCGAGCGGCCGTCGGGGGAGCAACCGGTCGGCGACAACGGCCCCGCTGCGCCTCGCCGCCGTTGGGCGGGTCTGCTGCGGGTGGCCTTTTTGCTCCTGGTCATCGGGTTCGGTGCCTATTGGGTCGTCAGCCACTGGCACCAACTCGGCTCGGCCGCTGGGCGTATTCAGTTCTGGCCGGTGCTCGGCGCCTTCTGCTGCGGTGCGCTGGCCGGTTGGAGTGGTGTCCCCGCCTGGCGGGCGGTCCTGGCCGGACTGGGCTCCGATCTCGACACCATGGACGCGCAGCGCGTCTTTCTGGTCGGTCAGCTGGGCAAATACATCCCAGGGGGCATCTGGACCGTCGTCGCCCAGGCTCGCCTGGCCAAGGATCTCGACGTCCCGCAGACCCGGAGCGGCACGGCCAGCCTGTTGACCGTGTTGTTGTCGGTGGTGACCAGCGGTGCCCTGGGGGGAATCCTGCTGGCGGTCGGCGGCCGTGAGGTTTTGGGTACGTATTGGTGGACGCTGCTGGTCCTGGTGCCCCTGGTCGCCCTGCTTTATCCAGGCGTCCTGCCGTGGGCCGCCCGGCGGGCGGGGCGGGTGCTGCGTCGCCCGATCACCCTTCAGCGCATCCCGGAGCGCAGCCTGCTGATCGCGGCCGCCTGGCTGGGAGCGGGCCAACTGCTGGGTGGTCTGCAATTTCATCTGCTGGCCGGGATGATTGGGGGCGACTACTCCCGTCCGCTCCTGGACATCGGTCTTTTCCTGCTGGCCTCGGCGGCCGGGATCGTGGTCGTGGTGGCCTCGGCAGGCGCCGGCGTCCGTGAGGTCATCCTCGGGGTCGGCCTGGCCACCTGGATGGATTCGGGTTCCGCCCTGTTGGTGATCCTGCTCTCCAGGGCCGTCCTGACAATCGCGGATATCGTGTTGGCCGTGGTGGGTGGGGCGACGCCACGACTCAGGCGGCGCACAAGGGCCCAGCAAAGGGTAACGAAGGAGACTTCTTGACGGGCTGGCTCGTCGGCGCGACCGCCGGTGTGTCACGCCCCGCCGACCCCGACGCCGACGCCGACGCCGACGCCGCGGGGGCGAACATCGCGCGCCGTCCCCAGCCCGCGCGGCCCATCACGGTCTTGACCTTCGGCACGTACCAGGCCGAGGACCACCCCCGCATCCGCGTGCTCATGGAGGGCATCGAGGCGGCCGGCCACTGTGTCGTCGAGGTCAACGAACCGCTGAGGCTGAGCACCGCCGAGCGGGTCAAGATGCTCAAAGAGCCGTGGCGGCTGCCCATGCTGATCCTCCGGTTGGCAACCCGGTGGTGGCGGCTGGTCCGCCGGGGCCGGAAAGTGCGCCGCCGGCAACCGATCGACGCTGTGTTGGTCGGCTATCTGGGCCATTTCGACGTCTTCTTGGCCCACTGGGCGTTCCGCGGGCTGCCGATCGCCCTCGACCACCTGATCTTCGCGGCCGGCACGGCGACCGACCGGGGTACCAAACCGGGATTGCGCACCCGGGCGTTGGCCGCGCTCGATCGGCGGGCCATGGCTGTCGCCGACGTCATCGTGCTGGACACCGCCGAGCACGCCGCGCGGGTGCCGCCCCCGATGGCCGAGCGCACGGTCGTCTGCCCGGTCGGTGCCGATGCCAGCTGGTTCCGGGCCCGACGCAACAGCGGCCGCCGGCCCGGGGCCCTGCGGGTGGTTTTCTTCGGCTTGTTCACCCCGTTGCAGGGGGCGCCGGTGATCGGCCGGGCCTTGGGCCTGCTGGCCGGACGGACCGACATCGAGGTCACGATGATCGGTTCCGGCCAGGACCTGGAAGAGACCGCCCAGGCGGGTGCGGCCAATACGGCCGTGGTCTGGAGCGACCTGGTTCCTTCCGCCGATCTTCCGGAACTGGTGGCGGATCACGATGTCGCCCTGGGCATCTTCGGCGTGACCACGAAGGCGCTGGAAGTGGTACCCAACAAGGTTTACCAATGCGCGGCCGCGGGGTGCGCGATCGTCACCTCGGACACCGAACCGCAGCGGCAGATGCTGGGCGACGCCGCGGTGTTCGTCCCGCCGGGCGACCCGCAAGCGCTCGCCGACGCCCTGGTGCAGCTGGCCACCGATCGCTCCTGGGTGGAGCGGCTGGCCAAGGACGCCGCGACCCGCGCCGACCGCCGGTTCACCGCGGAAACCATCGTCGAACCCTTGATCGCGGCTCTCACATCCAAGGCACATATCCCGTTCACGGCGGCCGGACCCGCACGCTGAACAATGCTTCCGGGCGGACATGCCATGGGCAGCGCAGCCCCGAACGCGAAAGGGACTCTCAGATGGCCGACAAGGCGAAATTGCTGGTGGTGGACGACGAGCCGTCGCTGCAGGACATCGTCGCGACCTCGATGCGATTCCTGGGCTACGACGTCTCGAGCGCCTCGACCGGGCGCGAGGCGGTCCGCGTGGCCGGCGAGACGCGACCCGACCTGATCATTCTGGACATCATGCTGCCCGACTTCGACGGTCTGGAGGTCATGCGGCGACTGCGCGCCCAGGGCGTCGATTCCGGGGTGGTGTTCCTGTCCGCTCTGGACACCCCCAGGGACAAGATCGCCGGCCTGACCGCCGGCGGGGACGACTACGTCACCAAACCCTTCGGACTGGAGGAACTGGCTGCCCGGGTCAGCGCCGTGCTGCGCCGGGTGCGCCCCCGGACTGTGCCGGAGACGGGCTCAAGGTGGCGGATCTGAACTGGACGCGGAGACCTATCAGGTCACCAGGGCCGGGCAGAAATCGAGCTGGCGCCCACCGAATACAAGATGCTGCGCCATCTGATGAACAACGCCAGCGTCGTGCTCTCCCGCCAGCAGTTGCTGGACGCCGTGTGGGGCACCGACTTCTACGGCGACGACTCGGTGGTCGCCACCTACATCTCCTATTTGCGCCGCAAGGTCGACGCTGCATTTCCCGACGCTGATCCGCTGATCCACACCCACCGCGGCTTCGGCTACGTGTTGCGCGCTCCCCGGAAGTGAGGCGCGGGTCCATGGACCGCAACGGTATGGGCGGCCGACCGGAACCGACGGGGCGATGATCGACCGATCCAGCCGGCCCCGGGCATCGGTAGCCCCGTCGGCGTTGGTCGCTGCGGAGCAAGCTGATCGCGCTGGTGCTGGCGGTGGCCGCCTTCGCGCTGGCCGCGGTAGACGTGATGCTGCCGCTCAGCATCCGGTCGTCGTTGATCGCCGATCGCGGCGCCATGCTGACCCGGGTGATCAACTCCCTGCCCAGCATCTGGACCAGTACGACCTGCAACAGGTGATCAGCAGCAATTCGGCCAACCTGCTGCACGGGTCGATCGGGTACTCCTACGTCCCTGAGGGCGACGGCACGATCGTGTCGTCGCCACCGGACCCCAAAGTTGACGACAGCCCCAACCTGAGCCGCAACCCGCCGACCACCGCACCGGAGACCGTGTCCGACGCGCCGGGTAACGAGCGCTATCTGGTGCTGGCCGTCCCTGCCTCGAGCAACACCGGTGTCGACGGTTATCTGGTGGCCTGGACGCCGTTGGACGACATCACCGCGACCATGCACCGGCTGGTGCTCCTCGAGCTCCTGATCACCTTCGGCCTGCTGGTGCTGTTCGGTGTCATCGCGGGGCTGATCATCCGCCGTGAGCTCAAGCCGCTGGAGACGATGGCCACTGCGGCCGACGAGATCGCCGGCGGCGACCTGGAGCGTCCGGGTGGCCGGCGGGGACCCGAGCACCGAGATCGGCCGGCTCGTCCACGGCCTTCAACGGCATGCTGGACGGGATCGGCGGCCTGCTGGACGAGCGGGTCAAGGGCGAGGAGCGGCTGCGGCAGTTCATCGCCGACGCCTCCCACGAGCTGCGCACGCCGGTCGCGGCGGTGCGCGGCTACTCGGAGCTCTACAAGGCGGGGTGCTGCCGGAGGACTCGGCCGTGGACCGGGCGATGGACCGGATGGGCTTCGAGGCCCGGCGGATGGGCGGCCTGGTCGAGGACCTGCTCACCCTGATCGAGGCGGAGCGCCGGAGCAGCCACGCGACTGGAGCCGGTCGAGCTGAGCGCAGTTGCTGGCCGGCGTGGTCGACGACGCCGCAGTGATCGACGCGACCCGCACCTGGCGGCTCGTCGGCAGGCCCGGCCAGGACCATGGTCGCGGCGACCGGATGCGGCTGCACCAGCTGTTCGCCAATCTGCTCGAACGTCCGCACTCACACCCCGCCCGGGACGACGGTGACGGTGTCGGTGCTGACCGACGCCGACGGGGTCGCGGTGATGGTGTCCGACGACGGTCCCGGCGTCTCGGACGAGAATTGCCGCAAGATGTTCGACCGGTTCTTCCGCGCCGATGCGTCCCGGTCCCGGGAGAACGGGGGCAGCGGACTGGGACTGTCCATCGTCGCGGCGATCGTGCGTTCCCACGGCGGCCGGGTGCTCGCCGGGCACACGCGCCGGGCGGCGGCCTGACGATGACAGTCGTGCTGCCGCGGCCGTCGGCACCGCCGCCGTGCCGGTGATGCCCGGCGGCCGGGGATCCGGGCGTTCGAACGGGGTCGATCGACACCAGCGACCGAGGCAGCCGGTCACCGGTCCCGATCGCCGCTGGTCGGGGTCGCGCCGGTCGGTCTGGCGCTGGTCGCGACGAGCCGTCAACGAGACCGGGCAACATCAGATATTCACCCGGTTTCTACGCGTTTACGGCTGCGGGATCCCCGGACCACCGGTAGCGTCCTGACGTGCACCGCAGTATCTGCGGGGCACGCGGGAGGCCCCGATATTGTGGCAGTGCCCCCGCAGTTCCAGCCAGGTCAGGGGCCCGGGGGGCCGGTGCGCGGGGGGCCGGCTGCCGGGCGTCGCCGATATCTCCCACTGCCACGATCTGTGCGGGGAACCACCGGCCCACTCTTGCTAAGGCGCGCGTGACCGCGCCGGCAAAAGGAGCTGTTCGTGGCCAATCACGCCGTTCCGCAGTCGGGAATGCCGGCGGAGCCGGACGTCTCGATCCGGAGAACAGCGGCCGCATCCGGAGTCGAAACTCGCAAATGCGACCGGCGACCGGAATCCCAGCCGGATCGGCTCGCGCAGCAGCCGCGGGTTCGGGAATCCGCACCTATGTGGTCGACACCTCGGTTCTGCTGTCCGATCCCTGGGCGCTCACGAAGTTCGCCGAGCACGAGGTGGTCTGCCGCTGGTGGTCATCTCGGAGCTGGAGGCCAAGCGTCACCACCCGGAACTGGGCTATTTCGCCCGGCAGGCGCTGCGCATGCTGGACGATCTGCGGATCGAACACGGCCGGCTGGACGCCCCGGTGCCCGGCGAAAGGGGGACCTCGGCGGCACCTTGCACGTCGAGCTCAACCACACGGATCCTCGGTGCTGCCGGCCGGCTTCCGCAACGACAGCAACGACTCGCGGATCCTGGCCTGTGCCCTGAACCTGGCCGCCGAACGGGCGACGGCGCCGTCACCCTGGTGTCCAAGGACATGCCGCTGCGGGTCAAGGCGTCGGCGGTCGGGCCTGGCCGCCGACGAGTACCGCGCGCAGGACGTGATCTCCTCGGGCTGGACCGGGATGGCCGAACTCGAGGTGGCCAAGGAACAGGTCGACACGCTGTTCGCCAGCGGCCTGATCGACCTGGACGCGGCCCGAGAACTGCCGTGCCACACCGGCGTCAAGCTGGTCACCCCGACAGGGTCCGCGCTGGGCCGGGTGACGCCCGGCAAACAGGTCCGGCTGGTGCGCGGCGAGAAAGAAGCGTTCGGCCTGCGGGGAAGGTCCGCCGAGCAGCGCATCGCTCTCGATCTGCTGATGGACGACGAGATCGGCATCGTCTCGCTCGGCGGCCGGGCCGGTACCGGCAAATCGGCGCTGGCCCTGTGCGCCGGGCTGGAGCTGGTGATGGAGCGCCGGGCGCACCGCAAGGTCGTCGTGTTCCGGCCGCTGTACGCCGTCGGCGGCCAGGATCTGGGCTACCTGCCCGGCAGCGAGGGCGAGAAGATGCGCCGTGGTCGCAGGCCGTGTTCGACACGCTGTCGGCAGTCGCCTCGCCGGCGGTGATCGAGGAGGTGATGGCCCGCGGAATGCTGGAGGTGCTGCCGCTGACCCATATCCGCGGCCGGTCCCTGCACGACTCCTTCGTCATCGTCGACGAGGCACAGTCGTTGGAGCGCAACGTTTTGCTGACCGTGCTGTCGCGGCTGGGGACGAACTCGCGGGTGGTGCTGACCCACGACGTGGCCCAGCGCGACAACCTGCTGGTGGGCCGGCACGACGGCGTCGCCGCGGTGATCGAGGCGCTCAAGGGCCATCCGCTGTTCGCGCACGTCACTTTGACCCGGTCGGAACGCTCGCCGATCGCGGCCCTGGTGACCGAAATGCTGGAGTTGCCGGACCTGGCGTGACGGACCGGATGCGGCGTGGCGGGCCGGGCGGGCGGCTGGGTCGACAGCCGTCGCGGCCGAGCCGCTCGTGGTAGGCCAAGATAGCCCGATGGGCATCCCAAGCGGACCGGGCGCCAACCGGCGGGCCACCCCGCGCCGGCGCCCGTCCGGCTGGGCTGCCGCTGGATCGGCGATGTTCGCGGTGGCCACGGTCGCGGCCGCTCTGCTCATGGACGTGGGGGCGGCACCAGCTGCCTTGCCCGCCGCGCCCGCGGCGGTGCCGGGGCGGCCGTCACCACCGCCTCCGGACCCATCACGCTGATCGTCGACCCCGCGACCGACCTGGACCCGGCCGGCGGCTCGATACAGATCAACGGCAGCGGCTTCGACGGAGCCCGGCAGCTCGTGGTGGCCGTCTGCGCGGCGGACGGCGCGGCTCCGGCCTCCCTGGCCAATTGCGTCGGTGGTTCGGTCCCGAATGACAACCAGACCTGGGGGTATGTGACCGCGGCCGGGAGCAAAGCGCCGCAGGGCAACGCGGTGGTGGCCAAGTGGGGACCCGGCGGGTCGTTCAGTCTGAGCCTGACCGTGCCGACCGACGGGTTCGACGCTGAACTGCTGCCACCACCGATTGCGCCGTTTACACCCGTCTACGTGACCGGCGACGAACGGCACTGCCGTGTCGATTCCGCTCGCCTACGCGGCGCACCGACCAGCTCGTCCTCGTCCACAGCAACGACCGACGTTCTACGTCGGTAGGTCGCCCCCAAAACGGTGCAGCCGCGCACCATTTCCGAACGTCCGTCGCCGCCGGTGCGGGCAAGCAGCAGCGTGCTGTTCAGCGGCTTCACCCCGGGCGAGAAGGTCGACGTCGACGCTGTTCTCCGAACAGACCGATCTCCCGGCGCAAACGGCCGACGGCGACGGCGTGGTGACCATCGACTTCACGGTGCCCAAGCAACCTGCCCGCCGGTCCACACACCGTGCAAGCGGTCGGCGAGACGTCCAAGACGACCGGCATCGGCCGCTTCCTGGTCACCGTGCCGGCCAGCACCTCGGCGTCGGCGACCGGCAGTTCCTCGCCGGCCGGCTCGTCGGTGCCGGTGAGTTCGTCAGCCGCCGGTTCGATCACGGCCAGCTCGCGTGGCTTCCGCCACCGCCGCGTCCTCGGTCCCGGCGTCCTCGTCGTCGGCGATTGCCGCCAGTGCACGACGCCGGGGAACGACTCCGGGTCGGGCACGGGAAGCAGCCGGCCGATCTGGCCGTGGCTACGTGCTCGGCGGCGGTGATCCTGCTGTGGATATCGCCGCGTTGCGTGTTCTGGTGGCTGCGGCGCCAGCGCATCGCCGCCGAGAACCGAGCAGCGGGAGCGGCAGCTGGCCGAGGCGGCCGCGGCCGAGGACGCCGCGCCTGGCTGCGTCCGCGCCGGCGCTCATACCCGACGCGGACCTGATGGAGGACATCCTCGGGCCGGGCGGACCCGCCCGGACGGGCCGGAATCCACCTGAGCTAGCCACCCCGGCTATCGAGTCCGACGAGTTCGGCTGCTCTCCGGCCGGGAAGCCGACGGCCACCCCGGCTGTTCCTCGGGCAGAGCGGGCACACCGCGCCGACCAACCGGATCGGTCTCCCGACCGCACACCGCACGCCGGGCCGCCGCTCGCTCCGACCCAGGACGTGTCCGGCCCGCGCCCGGTGCCGGGAACGAGCCGGCATCGCCTCCCGCGGGGCCCGGACCGTTGCCTTACGGGGTCCGCAACGTCCGGTCCGCCATCCACCGACCCGACCGACGACGTGCCGCCCGGCGCGGCTGGCAGCGAGCCCGGCGGGCAGGAGGCAAGCCCCGAAGCCCGGCGGCGGGGCCGGAAGCAAATGCCGAAGACTCCTCCCCGCGTCGCCGCCGGTACCGGGAGGACGACGAAGACGACGAAGACGACGAAGACATTGCCTCCGACACCCAGGCCTGGACCCCGCCCTTCGACACCGGTCCGCAGACAGGGCGGCACAGCCGGTGAGCTTCCCGCTGGTGTGACGACGGGCGCGCAACCTGCATCGGGCTCACCGGGTCCACGGGTGGCGAACCCGTGCCGGAGTAGGTCGACCGCGGCGGCCGGTGCCGACCGGCGTCAGGGGTGGGTCATCGACAGCACGTCCAGGGCGGCGTCCAGCTGCTCCGCGGTCAGCTTGCCGCGACTCGACGTGCCCGCGCTCCAGGACGACGGCCTTGATCGTCTTGTCCTCCTTGAGCGCCTGCTTGGCCACTGACGGCGGCCTCTTCGTAGCCGATGTACTTGTTCAGCGGGGTGACGATCGAGGGCGAGGACTCGGCGAAGACTGCGGCAACGCTCCTCGTCGGCCTCGATGCCGTAGATGCACCGGTCGGCCAGCAGCCGGGTGACGTTGGCCAGCAGCCGGATCGACTCCAGCAGGTTGCGCGCGATCACCGGCAGCATGACGTTCAGCTCGAAGACCCCGGAGGTGCCGGCGAAGGCGACCGTGGCGTCGTTGCCGATCACCTGGGCGGCCACCATCGGCGGTGGCCTCCGGCAGCACCGGATTCACCTTGCCCGGCATGATCGACGAGCCCGGCTGCAGGTCCGGCAGGTGGATCTCGGCCAGGCCGGCCCGCGGTCCGGAACCCATCCAGCGCATGTCGTTGCAGATCTTGACCAGGGCCACCGCGATGCTGCGCAGCTGGCCCGACGTCTCGACCAGCCGGTCGACGCTGCCCTGGGCCTCGAAGTGGTTGCGGGCTTCGATGAACGGCAGGCCGGTCACCGTCGGCCAGCTTGGCGATCACCGCGGCCGCGAATCCGGGCGGGGTGTTGATGCCGGTGCCGACCGCGGTGCCGCCGAGGGGCAGTTCGGCCAGCCGGGGCAGGCCGCCTCCAGCCGTTCGATACCGCCCCGTACCTGGGCCGCGTAGCCCCCGAACTCCTGGCCGAGGGTCACCGGGGTGGCGTCCATCAGGTGGGTGCGGCCGGACTTGACCACGGTCGCCCACTGCGTCGGCCTTCGCCTCCAGCGCCGTCGGCCAGATGGTCCAGCGCCGGGATGAGCTCGGCCGGCGACCTCCTCGGCCGCCGCCACGTGGATCGAGGTGGGGAAGACGTCGTTGGACGACTGGGAGGCGTTGACGTGGTCGTTCGGGTGCACCTTGCGGCCCGAGCGCCTCGCTGGCCAGCGTCGCCGATCACCTCGTTGGTGTTCATGTTGGAGCTGGTGCCGGAGCCGGTCTGGAAGACGTCGATCGGGAAGTCGTCGTCGAAGTCGCCGGCCGCCACTCGGTCCGCCGCGTCGGCGACGGCTCGCGGCGATCTCGGCCGTCGAGCACGCCCGAGTCTCGGCGTTGGTCCGGGCCGCGGCGCGCCTTGATCAGCGCCAGCGCCCGGATCTGGCTGCGCTCGAGTCCGCGGCCGGAGATCGGGAAGTTCTCGACGGCCCGCTGGGTCTGGGCCTGGTATTTGGCGGCGGCCGGCACCCGGACCTCGCCCATGGTGTCGTGCTCGATGCGGTAGGCGCCGCTGGCCGGTTTCGTTCACGTCGTTGTGCTTTGCCATAACGCGAACCTAGCGTTCTGCCGTGGCGTGGCTGCGGGCCAGCGGCGGGCCATCCGGCCGGCCCAGATCTTGCGTCACACCGCCGGCACGGCCGGTGCGGGGGCAATCGGGGCCGCGGCCACCGGGCCGGCCGATGACATGATGAGCGCGTGGCCGACCGCAGGAACAAGACGCTTCGCGACATGAGCCTGACCGATGGGGTTGCTCATCGCGGTCGTCCTGGTGCTGGTGGCGCTGTTCAACGGCGGTTTCTCGTTCTCGCCCGGCAAACCCAGCGGGTGGCACCACGCCCACCGCTGACGTCTCGGCTGGTTTCGCGAACGCCAGACCGAGTGGTCGGATTCGCGCCCGTGCCGCCCCAGCACATTCCGTCCGACGTGGACGCCGAACTCGTTCACGGTGACCGGTGCCGGTGGCCACGGCGATCCGCCGGCGGCGGTACGAGGCGGCTGGATCACGCCGGACGGTCGTTTCGTGCAGCTGGTCGAGTCGTCGGGGTCGATCCCGGCCGTGTTGACGGCGGAGGTCGGGCAGACGTCGCCGAGCGCCGGCACCGAGGCGGTCGGCGCGGCTGTGTGGACCATCTACGCCGGTGTCCGGCAGGAAAAGGCCTGGGTCGCGGCAGGCCGGCGGCATCACGTTCCTGATCACGGGCTCGGCGGACGATTCAGCCTTCCGAACAGTCGCTGCCTCCATCGCGTAATCGAGTCGCCGGCCGCTTCAGCGCGGCGGGTGGCGTCACTTTCGGCCGCTCATCGGGGCAGCTCAGTCGGCCTCGGAATCGTCCGGCCGGCCGCTCGGGCCAGCGCCGTCTCCACCCGCTGACGGGCGCCGTCCAGGAACCGGGTGCACTCGCCGGCCAGATGCTCGCCTCGTTCCCACAGGGTGATCGATTCGTCGAGGGTGAGCCCCCCGGCCTCCAGCGTTGCCACCACTTGGGCCAGTTCGTCGCGCGCGTGCTCGTAGCTGGCCGCGGCCTCCTGCACAGGAGCGGAACCACGGTCCGCCGGTGCGCCGCGATCCTGACCGGCGCGCTCCGCTGGGCTCATGCGGGCCAGCCTTTCACGCTGAGCCCGGCTCGTCGCTGACCGCTGCGGGGATCACCGGATCGGACTCGGGCCCTCGGCTGGTCGCGGTGATCACTCCGTCCATGACCCGGATCCGCAGGGCCGTGCCCTTCGGGGCTTGAGCCACGGAGCGAAGCAACAGCCGGGCCGACCTGGACGACGGCGTACCCCCGGGCCAGCGTGGCCGCCGGTCCGAGCGCGGTCAATTGCGCCCGGCGCTGCTCGACATCCCGTTCCGCTCGATCGAGCACGCTGGTCGATCACCGACTGTCCGCGGGCCCGCAATCGCTCGGCGACCTCCGCGTTCTGCCGGACCTTGAGCAGCGGATCGGTCAGCACGGCGGCCGTGGTGAACCGCGCGAGCCGCGCCGCTTCGGTGCTCACCCAGCCGTGCAGCGCCCTCCGGGCCCGACCCCGCAACTGGTCTACGCCCCGCAACTCGGCGACCGCGTCGGGTACCACTCGCTTGCCCGCGTCGGTGGGCGTGGAGCACCGCAGGTCGGCTACGTCGTCGATCGAGCGGATGGTCCGGCTCGTGTCCGATCGCGGAGACCACCGGGGTCCGGCAGGCCGACACCGCCCGGCACAGCGTCTCGTCGGAGAACGGGAGCAGATCCTCCACGCTGCCGCCGCCGCGGGCGAGACGATCACGTCCACCCGGGGATCGGCGTCCAGCCGGCCCAGCGCCTCGACCATCTGCGGAACCGCAGAGGGGCCCTGCACCGGAGTGTTCTCGATCCGGAACCGCACGGCCGGCCAACGGCCGCGGGCGTTGGCCAGCACGTCGGATTCCGCGCGCCGACGCGCGGGCGGTGATCAACCCGATGGTGCCGGGCAGGAACGGCAGGTTCTTCTTGCGTTCGCGGCGCGGTGAGCCCCTCGGCCGCCAACAGCCGGCGGAGCCGCTCCAGTCGGGCCAGCAGCTCACCCAGGCCGACCGGCTGCAGGGCGTCCACCCGGAAGGACAGCGATCCGCGGGGTGCGTAGAACTCGAAACGGCCGTGCACCACCACCCGGGCGCCCTCGGTCGGGTCCGGCCAGCGCCTCGAGGACCGCCTTGGAGCAGGTCACCGCTATAGAGATGTCGACCGATGGGATCGCGCAGGGTCATAAAGGCCGTCGACGTGTTGTTCCGGATGGAGAGCTGGGTGATCTGTCCTTCGATCCAGGCGGCCGGGGAGCGGCCGATGTATTCGGCCATGCGCTGCGCGAGTGCACGCACGGGCCAAGGATTCTCGCGCGTGGTGTCGCCGGCCATCTGCGGGACCGGCGGCCGGGATCCGGCTGGCCCGGCGGACGGCCGGGTCCGTCGGCCACCGGCACGGTCACCGGGTTTCGAGGGTGGCCAGCCGGTTGCCGAGCAGGGTGAGGAACGCCGGCCGGGCCGGGCCGGCCTCCTCGAAGGCGTACAACACCCGGACACTCTCGGCGGAGGCGTCCTCCAGCCGCTCCTTGACGTCGGCGACGCTCAGGGCGTGGTAGTCGGGCCAGCCGGCGGGGCCGCTGGGGGACGCCGGCTCGCGATCGGCGGGTCGGCCGTCCTGCGGGCTCGTGGTCAGGCCCGCGAGCAGATCGGCGTCGATCTCCGACGCAGCATCGGCGCCCGTGGCCTCGCCGACCCGACCGAGCCGGGGACCAGTGGGCTTCTTGGCGGCCCGCCGCCGCGTCGGCGGGGGACCGGGCACCGGGGTCGGTGGCCCAGCCGGGTCGTCCCCTTCCGTGGCCGTAGCCATGGGTGGAGCCGCCGGAGCCGCCGGAGCCGCCGGAGCCGCCGATGCGGCCGGAGCCGCCGGAGCCGCCGATGCGGCCGGAGCCGCCGGAGCCGCCGATGCGGCCGGAGCCGCCGGAGCCGCCGATGCGGCCGGAGCCGCCGGAGTCGCCGATGCGGCCGGTGCGGCCGGAGCCGCCGATGCGGCCGGAGCCGCCGGAGCCGCCGATGATTGCGACTCGTCCTCGTCGAAGGTCGCCCAGGCCGGTTTGTCCTCGTGGCGGGCGAAGCCGCCGAGCAGTTCATCCCCTCGCGCGGCCAGGGCAGCCACTTCCTGACGCACTCGGAGCGAGGTGCGGAAGGCCTGCCCGACCAGTGAGACCCCCAACGCCGGCAGCCGCTGCGGCAGATCGGTGATGGTGTCGACGGTGGTGCCGACGAGTCCGGCGGCGATGCGGATCGGCGTCGGCAGAGTTCTGGCCATGACACCAGCCTGCCGTATCGCGCGGACCGGCGACGGCCGAGGGCGCTCAGTAGCATCGAACAGCGTGACTGACCTCCCCACCGATTCCGCCGCCCCGGCCAGCGGCTCCCTCGGCCCGCGCCGCGTCCTGCTGGCCCGGCCGCGCGGATACTGCGCCGGCGTCGACCGGGCCGTCGTCACGGTGGAAAAGGCCCTGGAACAGCACGGCGCCCCGGTGTACGTGCGCAAGCAGATCGTGCACAACAAGCACGTGGTGGCCACCCTGGAGGCGCGGGGCGCCATCTTCGTGGACGAGACGGAGCAGGTGCCGGAAGGCGCCTTGGTGGTGTTCTCCGCCCACGGGGTGTCGCCGGCCGTCCACGAGGAGGCGGCGGCTCGGCAGCTGCGAGTGATCGACGCCACCTGTCCGCTGGTCACCAAGGTGCACAAGGAAGCCCGTCGGTTCGCGGCGGAGGGCTACGACATCCTGCTGATCGGGCACCGCGGCCACGAAGAGGTCGAGGGGACCCAGGGCGAGGCGCCGGAGTCGATCCAATTGGTCAACGACGCGGCGGACGTCGGGTCGATCAGCGTGGACCGCCCCGACAAGGTCGTCTGGCTCTCCCAAACGACATTGTCGGTGGACGAGACGATGGAAACCGTTGACCTACTGCGCCAGCGGTTCCCACTGATGACGGCGCCGCCGTCCGACGACATCTGTTACGCCACCCAGAACCGGCAGGTGGTGGTCAAGCAGATCGCCGCGGACTGCGACCTGATGATCGTGGTGGGATCCCGCAATTCCTCGAACTCGGTGCGGTTGGTGGAGGTGGCGTTGGACAGCGGCGCGCGCGCCGCGCACCTGGTCGACTTCGCCACCGAGATCGATGATGCCTGGCTCGAGAGCGTGAGCACCGTGGGCGTGACGTCCGGCGCTTCGGTGCCCGAGGAACTCGTCGACGGCGTGCTGGCGCATCTGGCGGAGCGAGGCTTCGGCAACGTCGAGGAGATCACCGCGGCGACGGAGACGTTGACATTCTCCTTGCCGAGGGAGTTGCGGGCCGGGGCTGCCCGCGGTTGACGCGGCCGGATAGGCGAACCTCAGAAGTGGGCGCCGGCCGTCTGCCGGTTGGGCGGACTGGTGCGGCGCCGGCGCAACGGTTGGATCAGCAGCCGAACGGCGCCGATCACAACGGCCACCGCCGTGCCGATGGCCATCAGCGGAAACAGACTGATGATGCTCAACCCGGTGAACGGAATGCGCTCGCTCAGCACCGCCCGGCGGACCAGGAACACCACGACCACCAGCACCAACGGCGGCTGCACCATGGCGGTGAAGACGGCCCGCCGCCGGACCGCCAAGCTGGCCAGCACCACCCCGAGCAGGAAACCGACGCTGAGGATCGCAGAAAATGTCGGGTTGGCCACGTGCGAGGACTTCAGATCGATCAGCGCGGCCACCGCGGTGGCCACCAAGGCGACCAGCACAGCCCCCCAGAACGGCAGACCCGGGACGGTGGGGATCACGCTGGCCGTCTCGGCCTTGAGGCGGGCCGACGCGGTCGGTCGGGGGCTGGACGCGCTGTTCACCGCTCCACGGTAGCGGGCGGGTGGTGTCATTCTTTGTTGTTCCGGACCCGCCGACCGGGTGTTGGCCAGGCGGTTCGCGTCCAGCCGGCCGCCCAGCGGGACGGGACCGCGGCGTCGCATGACGAGCGGATCGGGAGATTTGGCGAACTGCGCCCACAGAGCCGATCACGGAGCGCACAATGATCGTTTCGCTCGGTGGCTCGGTCGCGCCCTGGTGGCCTGTAGAATTGGTCCATGTTCCGCCGCCCACTGCCGCTCGTCCAGCGTCGCGAGGTCGATCTCGCGCGCGTGGCCAGCGCAGTGTGTTGCCGCATGCGCTGACCTCTGCCGCTCGACTTCCGTTCAGCGCCAGGTCGGTCCGCGTCGGCCGCCGGAACTCTTCCGTCCCTTCGAAGGTTCTCTTCGCCTGCCGCTGTCCGTCCGGCGCGATTCCTGACAAGGACGCCCGCTGTGTCAGCTCCGACCGACGCCCTCGCTGCCTCGCCCCGCCCGGTGCCGCGGACGGCCGCGGGTGCCGAACGCTCGCCCGGCCGCCCAGCTGGCGCTGCCGAACGCTCGCCCGGCCGCCCAGCTGGCGCTGCCGAACGCTCGCCCGGCCGCGCGGCCGCGGGGATCGAACGCCCGGCCGTCCGGCGTCCCCGGCCAGAAACGGCGCGCGGGCAGGGCCAGTGGGCGCTCGGTCACCGGGAGCCGCTGAACCCGAACGAGCGGGTCAAGAAGGACGACGACGGGCTGAACTGCCGGTCCCGCATCGAGAACATCTACGCGCCACACCGGTTTCGACGGGATCGATCCGCAGGACCTGCGGGGCCGGTTCCGGTGGTGGGGCCTGTACACCCAGCGGGCGCCGGGCATTCGACGGCGGCAAAACCGCCATCCTGGAGCCGGAAGAGCTCGAGGACAAGTACTTCATGCTGCGGGTGCGGATCGACGGTGGGCAGCTCAGCACCGAGCAGCTGCGGGTCATCGGCGGGGTGTCCACCCGGTACGCCCGGGACACCGCCGACCTCACGGACCGGCAGAACATCCAGCTGCACTGGATCCGCATCGAGGACGTGCCGGAGATCTGGGCCGAACTGGAGGCCGTCGGCCTGTCCACCGCGGAGGCGTGCGGCGACACCCCGCGAGTCATCCTGGGCTCACCGGTGGCCGGAATCGCCGAGGACGAGATCATCGACGGCACACCGGCCATCGAGGAGATCAAGCGGCGGTTTCATCGGCAACGACGAGTTCTCCAACCTGCCGCGCAAGTTCAAGACCGCCATCTCCGGTTCCCGCGCCAGGACGTCGCCCATGAGATCAACGACATCGCCTTCATCGGCGTCGTCCACCCCGAGCTCGGTCCGGGGTTCGACGTCTGGGTGGGCGGTGGCCTTTCCACCAACCCGATGCTGGGCCAACGCCTCGGCGTCTTCGCCACGCTGGACGAGGTCCCGGAGATCTGGGCGGGCGTCATCTCGATCTTCCGCGACTTCGGTTACCGGCGGCTGCGTAACCGGGCCCGGCTGAAGTTTCTGGTCGCCGACTGGGGCGTCGCCAAGTTCCGCGAGGTTCTCGAGACGCGAGTACCTGAAGCGGACGCTGACCGACGGCCCGGCACTGGAGCCCTACGACGGGGTCCGCGGACCACGTCGGCGTGCACCGGCAGACAGGACGGGAACTTCTACGTCGGCGTCGACCCCCACGGTCGGCCGGGTGTCGGGATCGGTGCTCACGGGCATCGCGGACCTGGCCGAGGCCACGGTTCGCCAGCGCGCGCGGGTGACCACCGATCAGGGACTGATCATGCTGGACGTGGATCCGGATCGGGTGGAGGCCGTTTCCGCGGGCCTCGAGGAGCTCGGTTTGTCGGTGCGGCCCTCGTACGTTCCGGCGATACATGATGGCCTGCACGGGTATCGAATTCTGCAAGCTGGCCATCGTGGAGACCAAGGCCCGGGGCATGGCGCTGGTCGACGAGCTCGAGGAGCGCATCGGCGACCTGGACGTGCCGCTGACCATCAACATCAACGGCTGCCCCAACGCTTGCGCCCGCACCCAGATCGCCGACATCGGGCTCAAGGGCATGATGGTCACCGACGCAACACGGCGAACAGGTCGAGGGCTTCCAGGTGCACCTGGGCGGCGGTCTGGGGCTGGACGCCGGATTCGGTCGAAAGGTGCGCGGGCACAAGGTGACCGGCGACGAGCTGACCGACTTCGTCGAGCGGGTGGTGCGCACCTATCAGAAGGAGCGGGAGCCGGGCGAGCGGTTCGCGCAGTGGGTCGTCCGGGCCGACGAAGCGGCCCTGGTATGAGCCGGCATGAGTGAGAACCGCACCCCGGCCCAACATTGCCCGTACTGCGGCGAGACGGACCTGTGGCCCCACGAGGAGCGCCACGGCGCCTGGAGCTGCCGGGATTGCCGCCGGGTGTTCGCGGTGCGGTTCCTGGTCTGGCCGGCTCGCCGGTTCCCGCCGATTCTCCGTCCCAGGCGTCCGTTGCTGCCGCCCAAGAGTTGCCGGCCGTCCCCGCCGAGGGGCTTCGCGTGATCACCACCGTGCGCGGCGCCCAGGAACTGACCGGGAACTCGCCGCGGCCGCGGCGGACCGTCTGGAGACGGCTTCGGCCGAGGAGATTCTGGCCTGGGCGGCCGCCGAGTTCGGTGACGGCTGGGCGGTGGCCGGCTCCATGCAGGACACCGTGTTGGTGCATCTGGCTTCTCGGGTCGCGCCCGGCGTCGAGGTCCTTTTTCTGGACACCGGATATCACTTCGTCGAGACCATCGGCACGGCGGATGCGGTCGAGGCGGTCTACGACGTGACGCTGCGCCGGGTGCTGCCCGCTGCAGACGGTGGCCGAGCAGGACGCCACCTATGGCCGGGATTTGTTCTCCCGCAACCCGGATCAGTGCTGCGCCCTGCGGAAGGTGGCTCCGCTCAACGCCGCGCTGCAGGGCTACGAGGCCTGGGCGACCGGTTTGCGCAGGGCGGAGTCGGCCGACGCGCGCGAACACGCCGGTGGTCTCGTTCGACGCCAGACGCGGGCGGATCAAGATCGCGCCGCTGGCCCGGTGGACCGACGACAGAGTCGATCGACTACATCAGCCGACACGGTGTGCTGGTCAACCCGCTGCTGTCCGACGAGTATCCGTCGATCGGCTGCGAACCGTGCACCCGCCGGGTGCGCCCTGGCGAGGACGCCAGGGCCGGCCGCTGGGCCGGGCTGACCAAGACCGAATGCGGGATCCACACATGAGCAGCACTCTCGCCTCCAGACCGGCCGCCCAAACGCCGCACCCGCACCAGGGGTGTCACGGTCTGGCTGACCGGGCTGCCGAGCGCCGGCAAGACCACCCTGGCGCTGCGCGGTGGCCGATGACTGCGCGCCGGCGGGGCCGGACACCGAGGTCCTGGACGGCGACGAGATGCGGACCCAGCTGTCTGCCGGGCTGGGCTTCTCCGAGGCCGACCGGCACACTCAGGGCACCCGGATCGGTTATCGTGGCCGAACTTCTGGCGCGGCACGGAGTGGTGGTCCTGGTCCCGGTCATCGCGCCGTACGAGCGCAGCCCGGGCCGAAGGTGCGCGCTGGCACCACCGACCAACGGCACCGATTACCTGCTGGTGCACGTGTCCACCCCCGTTCGAGGTTTGCGCGGAGCGGGATGTGAAAGGCCTGTACGCCAAAGCGTTCCGCGGCGAGATCAGCGCGATGACCGGTGTCGACGACCCTTACGAAGTGCCGGTCGAACCGGATCTGCGGATGGACACCGCCGCCGTGGACCTGGCCGAGCGCCGTGTCGCAGCTGCTGTCGAACTGCTGTCCGAACGGGAGGAGACAGTCGATGACCAGCACGCTCCCGGCTCGCGCGGTGTCCGCCGGCGCGGTACGCCCGCGGTCACCTGCGGGCCCTGGAATCGGAGGGGATCTACATCCTGCGCGAGGTGGCCGGCGAGTTCGAGAAGCCGGTCATCCTGTTCTCCGGCGGCAAGGACTCCATCTGCGTGCTCCACTTGGCCCGCAAGGCGTTCCACCCGGCGCCGATTCCCGTTCTCGCTGCTGCACGTGGACACCGGGCACAACTTCCCGGAGGTGCTCGCCTTACCGGGACGCAGGTGGTGGCCGAGGGCGGATTCCGGCTGCGACGTCGCGCAAGTCCAGGACTGGATCGACGACGGCCGGTTGTCCGAGCGGCCGGACGGCACCCGGAATCCGCTGCAGACCGTGCCGCTGGTCGACACGATCGTCGCCGAGCGCTTCGACGCGGTCATCGGCGGCGCCCGCCGCGACGAGGAGAAGGTCGCGGGCCAAGGAACGGATCTTCTCGCTCCGGGATGCGTTCGGCGGCTGGGATCCGCGTCGACAGCGCCCCGAACTGTGGGACCTTACAACGGCAAACACGCTCCCGGCGAGCACGTCCGCGTTTTCCCGATCTCCAACTGGACCGAACTGGACGTCTGGAACTACATCGAGGCCGAACAGATCGTGCTGCCGGACATCTATTACGCCCACGAGCGCGAGGTGTTCCCGCGCAACGGTATGTGGCTGGCGCCCGGCGAGTGGGGTGGGCCGGTCGGCCCGGAGAGCAGCTGCGAGCGCCGGCAGGTCCGATACCGCACGGTCGGGTGACATGTCCTGCACCGGGGCGGTCGACTCGACGGCAGCCGACGTCGACGCGGTGATCGAGGAGATCATCGCCACCCGGATCACCGAGCGCGGCGCCACCCGGGCCGACGACAAGCTCAGCGAAGCGGCCATGGAAGACCGCAAGAAGGAAGGGTACTTCTAATGATGACGGCATTCCTGCCCGCCGATTCGGCCCGCCGACGCGCTGGACGCGCCTGTCGCCGATTTCGGGCCGAGCCGCTTCGCGCAGGACCGCGAGTCTGCTGCGGTTCGCCACCGCCGGTTCGCGTCGACGACGGCAAGTCCACGTTGGTCGGCCGGCTGCTGCACGACTCGAAATCGGTGCTGTCGGACAGCTCGACGCGGTGGAGCGGACCTCGGCGGCGCGGGGACTGGACAGCCCGGATCTTTCGCTGCTGGTCGACGGGCTGCGGGCCGAGCGCGAGCAGGGCATCACCATCGACGTCGCCTACCGGTACTTCGCCACCGGCGGTCCGCAGCTTCATCCTGGCCGACACCCCCGGCCACGTGCAGTACACCCGGAACACGATCACCGGCGCCTCGACGGCCGACCTGGTCGTCATCCTGGTCGACGCCCGCACCGGCGTGGTCGCCCAGACGCGGCGGCACGCGGCGGTGGCGGCCCTGCTCGGCGTGCCGCACCTGCTGCTGGCGGTCAACAAGATCGACCTCGTCGACTTCGACGAGGCGGTCTTCGACCGCATCGCCGCCGAATTCGACCGTCTATGCGGTGGACCTCGGCATCGGCGAGGTGACGGCAATTCCGATCTCGGCGCTGCACGGCGACAACGTCGTCGCGCGGTCGGAGCGCATCGACTGGTACACCGGGCCCGAGCATTCTCGAGCACCTGGAACACGCTGGATCTCGACAACACCGCGGCAGTTCTGGCGGGTCTGCGCTTCCCGGTCCAGTACGTGATCCGGCCGCGCTCGGCGCGAGCATCCCGGACTACCGCGGCTACGCCGGGCCGGGTCGCGGCCGGCACTGTCCGTCCCGGGCGACGAGGTGGTGGTGCTGCCGTCCGGGCGGACGTCGACGGTCAGTCGGGCATCGACACCGCGGACGGCCCGATGGATGTCGGCCACGGCCGGTGATTCGGTCACGCTGCTGCTGGCCGACGACGTCGACCTCTCCCGCGGTGACCTGATCGGCCGGCGCCAGCGATGCGCCCGCGCCGGTCACCGAGTTCACGGCCACCGTCACCCAACTGGCCGACAAGGGTGTGCGGCACGGGCATGCGGGCGTGCTGCGGTACGGCACCGCCGACGGCACCGGTGATCGTCGCCGCGCATCGACCACCTGCTGGACATCGACACGCTGACCGCCGCCGCGCCGCCGGATGCGCTGGCGCTCAACGACATCGCGCAGATACGGCTGCGGCTGGCGAGCCCGGTGCCGGTGGAGGAGTTCCGGCCCGGCGGCGCGGTCGGATCGCTGCTGCTCGTCGACCCGGCCGACGGCACCACGCTGGCCGCCGGCATGGTCGGCGACCGGCGCGCAGCGCTGCGCCCGGCGCGCACGCCCGACCGGCGTCATCCAGAAAGACGGTTCCGTCGCCGACCGACCGTCTTCCGTCCGGCACCGCCAATCGACGAGGAATCGATGACGATCTCACGATGTCGCAGCCGACAGCGTTCCGCCGCTCGCGATTCTGCCTCCCTGCCCACGTCCCGGACCGTGACGTCCAGCTCCGAAAGGCTCCGTCATGTACCCGCTTCTCATCGCCGACTCGCTGCCGCAACTGAAGTCGCTGCCGCTGGCTGACCGCGGCCGGCGCTGTCGCTCTGACCGCCGCTCGTCGGCCTGCTCGTCCAGTAGCTCCGCCTCCACTCCGCCGGTCAGGCGAGCTCCGGGTCGTTCTTCGTCCGTTCCGCGGCCGGTGGCCGGCGTCACCGCGGCCGGCACGCTGCGTCTGGGCTACTTCGCCAATGTCACCCACGCCGCCGCCGTCCTGGGCGTGGCCGACGGCACGTTCGCCAAGTCGCTGGGCAGCACCAAGCTGCAGACGCCAGGTGTTCAACGCCGGTCCCGCGGCCATCGAGGCGCTCAACGCCGGCGCCATCGACGCCGCCTTCCTCGGGCCCGAGCCCGGCCATCAACGCCTATCGTGAAGTCCAACGGCGACCTCGCTGCGGATCGTGGCCGGCGCCACCGCGAACGGCGCCTCGCTGGTGGTGAAGCCCGACATCACCTCGGCTGCCGACCTGAAGGGCAAGACGCATCGCCACGCCGCAACTCGGCGGCACGCAGGACGTCTCGCTGCGCGAGTACCTGTTCAAGAACGGTCTGAAGATGCAGACCAACGGCGGCAGCGACGTCGATGTGGTCAACCAGGACAACTCGCAGACGCTGAACCTGTTCAAGTCCGGGCCAGATCGACGGCGCCTGGCTGCCGGAGCCGTGGGCCGCGCAGCTGGTCGGCCGCGGGCGGCAAGACGCTGGTCGACGAGAAGACGCTGTGGCCGAACCAGGAATTCCCGACCACCATCCTGATCGTTGCCAAGTCCTATCTGTCGAGCAGCATCCGGGCACGGTGAAGGCGCTGATCGACGGCGAGCTGACCGCGGTCAACGAGATCAACGCGGATCCGACCAAGGCGGCCGGCGCGGTCAACGACGCGCATCGGCAAGCTGACCGGCAAGAAGCTGTCCGACGCCGTCGATCGCCGCCGCGTTCAAGAACATCAAGGTCACCGACGATCCGCTGGCCAGCACCTACAACACGTCGAGCCAGCACGCCGTGGACGGCGGTCTGCTCAAGATCGATGCCCGACATCAAGGGCATCTTCGACCTGCGCATTCTCAACACCGAGTTGAAGGCCAAGGGCCAGCCGACCGGTCAGCGCCGACGGCCTCGGCGAGCAGTAGGGATAGGAAACGGGATGAGCGTCGTGATCGACGCAGCGTGCCGCCGTGCTTGAGGGCCACACCCTGGAGCCGTTCGACGGAGGACGATCCCCGGGTGGTTCCGCCGCGCTCCGGAGCGCGCGGGCCGAGGTGACGCCGCGGGTGCTGTCGACGGGGTCAGCAAGGTATTCCACGGCCCCGGCGGCGCGGTCGCGGCGCTGGAGAGCATCGACCTGCGGTGGCTCCAGGCGAGTTCGTCTGCCTGCTCGGCGCCTCCGGCTGCGGCAAGTCGACCCTGCTGAACCTGATCGCCGGGCTGGACGAGCCGACCGCCGGCACCATCGCGGCGGCCGGCCGGCCGGCGCTGATGTTCCAGGAGGCGGCGCTTGTTCCCGTGGCTGACCGCCGGCGCAGAACGTCGCGCTGGCCCTGAAACTGGCCGGCGTCCGGCGCGGGGAGCGCCGTGCGCGGGTCGAGGAGCTGCTGGACCTGGTGCGGCTGTCCGGCACGGCCGAGCGGCGGATCCACGAGCTGTCCGGCGGCCAGCGGCAGCGCGTGGCACTGGCCAGGGCGCTGGCCCAGCAGCGGCCAGGTGCTGCTGATGGACGAGCCGTTCGCCGCGCTCGACGCGATCACCCGCGACGTGCTCCACGACGAGCTGACCCGGGTCTGGAAGCGGACCGGGCAACAGCGTGGTGTTCGTCACCCACAACGTTCGCGAGGCGGTGCGGCTGGGCCAGCGGGTGGTGCTGCTGTCGTCACGGCCCGGCCGGGTGGTCGGGAGTGGCGGGTCGACATCAGCGGGCCGCGCACCATCGAGCACCCGAGGTGTCGGCCCTGGCCGCCGAGATCACCGTCCGCCTCCGGGAGGAGATCGCCAGCCATGCCCGCCTTGACGCCGCGGCACCGGCGCTGCGACAAGCCGCGGCTACCCGCCGACGAGGCCCTGGTCCGCGAGGACACGGCCGCCGTCGGGGCCGGCCTGGATGCGCTGGAGACACGTGCCACCCTGGCGCGAAGCCGGCCTGGCGACGTTTCCTGTCCGGCTGTCTACCCGCCGCTGATCGCCCTGCTGGCGCTGCTGGGGCTGTGGCAGCTGGCCTACGTCGCGGCATTGGAAGCCCGACTACGTGCTGCCGTCGCCGGCCAGCGTGTGGCAGACGTTCACCGCGCTGGTGGCCAACGGGCACGGCGTTCAACGTCATCTGGACCAGCATCAGCCGCGGGTCTGATCGGCTTCGCCGCTTCGATCGTGTTGGGCACGCTGATCGGGCTGGCGCTGTTCCGTTGGCGCTGGCTGCGGGTGTCGCGTCGGGCCGCTGATCACCGGACTGCAGTCGCTGCCGTCGGTGTCATGGGTGCCGATGGCCGTGCTGTGGTTCGGGTTGTCCGACGGCGCCATCTACGCCGTCGTGCTGCTCGGCGCGGTGCCGTCGATCGCCAACGGCCTGCTGGCCGGCATGGACCAGGTGCCGCCGCTGCTGACCAGGGTCGGCAAGGTGATGGGGCTGCGGTCGCTGGGGCTGGTCGAAGGACGTGCTGATGCCGGCGTCGCTGCCGGTGTATCTGGCCGGGCTGCGGCAGGGCTGGGCATTCTCCTGGCGCTCGCTTGATGGCCGCGGAACTGATCGCCACCTCGTCGAAGCTCGGGCTCGGGCTCGGGCCAGCTGATGGATCAGGGCCGCGATCACTGGACGATGCGCCGACGATGTACACCGCGCTGATCCTGATCTTCCTCGTCGGCATCGGGATGGAGCTGATTCTCTTCCGGCCGGTGGAGCGGCGGGTGCTGGCCAGCCGGGGTCTGACGGCGGCTCGCTGAGCCGGTTTCTCTTGCTGGTTTGTGGGGTGCTGGGCTGGCAAAGTCCGTCCGGGGAGCCCGCTCGGCCTGGCCAGGCACGCGGGTCCCAGGTACCGTCGTCCGACGGTGAAATGAACGAAGAACCTCGCTGAGCGGGGTTGACGGTTCATTCCAGGGTCAAGCTGGGAGGCCTGTCTAGCCTGGCTAGACGGTATGAGCAATCACCGCGTGGGTGGTGATGGGCCGAGGCCTCGCTGCGCGTAGACGTGGGTTGCCGGAAGGTATCGGCCTTCGGGCACCACAGGCGGAGGAGGCCTCGGTGTTTTCAGAGCGTACGAGTGTGGGTCTGGATGTGCACGCGCGGTCGATCGTGGCGTGTGGTATGGACACGGTGACCGGGAAGTTGCATCGAGATCGGTTGTGCCCGGACGTTTCTGCGGTGCGGCGGTGGTTGGACGGTCTGCCGGGGCCGGTCGCGGTGGCGTACGAGGCGGGACCGACCGGGTACGGCCTGGCCCGGGCGTTGACCGCGGCGGGGGTGCGGTGTGTGGTGGCGGCGCCGTCGAGGCTGTTGCGCCCGGCCGGGGACCGGGTGAAAACCGATGCCCGGGATGCGGAGCATCTGGCTCGGCTGTTGCGGATGGATCAGGTGGTGGCAGTGCGGGTCCCCGAGGTGGGTGAGGAGGCCGCCCGGGATCTGGTCCGGGCCCGCGAGGACGCCCGCGGGGATCTGATGCGTTCCCGGCACCGGGTGTCGAAACTGCTGTTGCGGCAAGGGATCATGTGGTCCGGTGGGGCCGCGTGGACCGGGCGGCACGAGGCGTGGCTGCGTCAGCAGCGGTTCGAGTTGTCAGGCCTGCAGGCCGCGTTCGACGCGGCGGTGGAGGCGGTGGTGTTCACCACCGCCCGCCGGGATCGGCTGGACACCGCGATCGAGGCGATGGCCGCCGACAGCGTCTACACCCCGGTGGCCCGCCGGTTGGCGTGCCTGCGCGGAATCTCCACGTTGACCTCGTTCGCGTTGGCCGTGGAGATCGGCGACTGGACCCGGTTCACCGGCTCCACGATCGGCGCCTACGTCGGGTTGGTCCCGGCCGAACGTTCCTCCGGGGCGTCGCGGTCCCAGGGCTCGATCACCAAAACCGGGAACACCCACGCCCGCCGGCTCCTGGTCGAGGCGGCCTGGCACCACGCCAGGCCCTACCGCACCCCGGGGCTGACCCTGATGGCCCGGTGGGAGCTGGCCGACCCCGCGGCCCGGGCGCGCGGCCACGCCGGCAATCGGCGCCTGTATGACCGGTGGAACGTTTACCGCGCCCGGAAGAAGAAGTTGACCGTGGCCAACGTCGCCGTGGCCCGCGAACTCGCCGGCTGGTGCTGGTCATTAGCCACCCTGACCGACCCACCCGACCGGACCGGCTAGCGCCCACCACAGACCGCCGGGCGGCGGTCCACAGGTCGTCGGCAGCGCCAGGAGCAACCCGCGGAGTGTGCTATGAGCAGCAACGGTTTTCCGGTGCCACGCTCGCTATCTAGACCCGCAGGCAAGGCTCCAGCCGAACAGCCCGTCCTGCGGTAACCAACCCGCGCATATCAGTCTGACAGCGCCGTCGCCAACGACACGCTCACGACCACCGACCGCCGCCCGGCCCCCCACCAACACCACGTCCGCGCCCCCGAAACCCGGCCCGGACGAAAACAAACGCGCCCTCTTGACAAACGTCGCTACATATCAGCAACCCGCGGAGTGTGCTATGAGCAGCAACGGTTTTCCGGTGCCACGCTCGCTATCTAGACCCGCAGGCAAGGCTCCAGCCGAACAGCCCGTCCTGCGGTAACCAACCCGCGCATATCAGTCTGACAGCGCCGTCGCCAACGACACGCTCACGACCACCGACCGCCGCCCGGCCCCCCACCAACACCACGTCCGCGCCCCCGAAACCCGGCCCGGACGAAAACAAACGCGCCCTCTTGACAAACGTCGCTACATATCAGCACCAGAGTTCGCCGCCTTGGAAGCCCGTTCACCCTGGCTGGCGTGAAGGTTCGCTGTTCTGGAAACTCGTTCACGGTGGCTAGCCTCCGTTTGAGGGCTCGTTCAGCTTGGCTAGCAACGCATTTCGCAGGCTATCACCAAAGTCTTTGCTGCTAGCCGCACAACTTTGTTGCTAGCCCGGCTGGACGAGGGGCTGACGAATCTGGGGACCGGCGCAAACTGCGGCCGCACGGTGGGGTGGCAGCGCACCCTGAGGTGACGGTCGCGCGGCTCGGTGAGGCGCACGGCGGGTGCCGGTGCACGGAGGGTGCCGGTGCACGGTGGAGTGCTGGCCGCACGGTGGAGTGACGACCGCGGTGAGCTGACGCCCCAACCGTGGGGTACGGCGCAAAGTGGGCTGACGGCTAGGACCGTGGGGCGGCACCTCGGTTAGGGTGCGAAGGTGTTGCCCGCCCTGATCGGTCTCGCTCACGGCAGCCGGGATCCCCGTTTCGCGGCGACGGTCGACGCCCTGGTCGACGCCGCCGTGACCACACCGATTCCGGCCGGCCGAGCCGCGTACCTGGAATTGTCCGATCCCGATCTGGAAACCGTCTGCCGAGAACTGAGTCGCCCGGCCGTGGTCGTGCCGCTGCTGTTCAGCTCCGCTTATCACGCCGGAACGGACGCGCCGCAGCAGGTTTCCGCCGCCGCCCGGGCCACCGGGGTCGCGCTGACCCTCGCGCCCGTGTTGGGATTGGGGCCTGACGTGATCGAGGTGGTGGCCGCGACCGCCCAGGGAGCCGACATCCCGACGGATGCCGAAGTCGTCCTGGTCGCCGTGGGTTCATCGGATCCGGCGGCCAATGCCGAGGTCGGCCGCTTCGCCGAGCACCTGGCGGACCTGCGCTCCCGTCCCGTGCACGTCGGCTTCGCCACCACCAGCCCGTGGGCCATCGATGTGCTGACCGCGGTGCGCGCGCGGGCGGCCCGGGTGGCCATCGTGCCGCTGTTCCTGGCCCCCGGCTTGTTGCTCGACAAGGTACTGCAAGCGCTCGTCGCCCAAGGGCTGCCCGTGTCGCCGCCCCTGGGCACCGCCATGGCCCCTGTCCTGCGGGCGCGCTGGGCCTTGCTGTCCGAGCCACCCAGAGCCCCGATTGGTCTAGACCACCCAGCGTGACTGCTGCGATCGAGTGAGTTTGCCGGGGCGAACCAAAATTGAAGTGGTACCCATTGACCGCGACTCACCCCGGTCACACACTGTGGGGCGGAGTGCGCCAAACCGACTGTCCGGCAGGGTGATACACCGACCGCTGCCGCCGGAGCCGTCCCGCGCCACCTCCACCGGTCGTCCTCGCACAGAGAGGTGCAGCGCTTGATACCCACGCTTCCCATTCCGGACCGTCGCATCAGATCGGCGCGGCTGCGGCGGTGGCGAACCGGGAAGCGGCGCACGGCGCTGCTCGGTGCCGCCGTTCTCACCGTGTCGATGGCCACCCTGGTCGGCGCGCAAAGCGCGTCCGGCGCCACCGGCCCGCTCCCGTCCATCGAGGATTTCGAAGGCGCCGTGCCGATCACCACCGGAAACCCGGGGATCTTCACCTTTCACGGCGACGACGCCAGCAACCCGCCGATCTCCGTGATTTCCGCCCCCGACCGGCCGGGCGCGGATGCCGGCAACCATGCCCTCGACGTGCCCTACAAGATCACCACGTACGGCGGATTCAGCGACGACTTCGCCACGCCCCAGGACTGGAGCAATTACGGCGGATTCAGCTTCTGGTACAAGGGCACCGGGTCGGGCCAGAAGACGGAATATGAAGTCAAGGACGGCGGCACGGACGGCGAGCATTCCGAACTCTGGCAGGCGTTCTTCACAGATTCGACCGCCGGCTGGGTGCATGTGCAGGAACCCTTCTCGGCCCTGGTCAAGCGGGGTGACTTCCAGCCCAGCGGCGCCCCGACCGACGGCGTGCTCAACCTGACGTCCATGTGGGGCTTCGCCATCAACCTGCCGGCGGCCACCGGCCACCTGGAATTCGACGACTTCGCCGTCTACGGCCATCCCACGCCGACCTTTTCGGCGGCCAAATCCACGTATTTGGTCGACGCCGGGGCCACGGCCCAGGTCGGCGTCAAGCTGAACCTCAAGGACGGCACGTCGCTGTCCGACCCGGTCGTCGTGCACTACACGCTGGGCGCGCCGAACAGCACCGCGACCGCCGGCACCGACTACACCGCCGACTCCGGTGACCTCACCTTCCCGGCCGGCTCCACCAACGCCACCGTGAAGACAATCGACGTCGTCACGAAATCGACGTCCGGAACGTCATTGGCCAAGACGATCGTGGTCGGGCTGTCCTCCGGTGACGCCGATCTGGTCGGTGCCGCACCGACCATCGTCCTGAACGCCCACGGCTATCCCTACCTGGATGCGAGCCAGCCCGTCGCCGTCCGCGTCGCCGACCTGATGTCGCGGATGACTTTGGCGGACAAGGTGGGTCAAATGACCCAGGCCGAGCGCGCCGCGGTCGGGGACGGTACCGACATCACCAAGTATCGGCTGGGATCGTTGCTGTCCGGCGGCGGTTCCACCCCGGGCTCGAACACCCCGGCCGGCTGGGCGGACATGATCGACGGCTTCCAGGCCCAGGCGCTGTCCACGCCGTTGCAGATCCCGATGATCTACGGCATCGACTCCGTACACGGTGACAACAACCTGGCCGGCGCGACACTGTTCCCGCACAACATCGGCATCGGCGCCACCCGCGACCCGGCCCTGGCTGAGAAGGAGGGTCAAGTCACCGCCACCGAAACCCGGGCCACCGGCATCCCGTGGGCCTTCGCGCCGTGTGTCTGTGTCACCCGAGACGAGCGCTGGGGCCGCAGTTACGAGTCCTTCGGTGAGGATCCGGCGCTGGTCAACCAGATGGAGACCGTCATCACCGGCCTGCAGAACGCCGGCGACCTGTCGTCCAACACCGCGGTGCTGGGCACGGCCAAGCACTTCCTCGGCGACGGCGGCACCAAGTACGGCTCGTCGACCACCGGCAACTACAAGATCGACCAGGGCATCACCTATGTGACTCCGCAACAGCTGCAGGCCCTGTACATCGCCCCGTACAAGACCGCCGTCGACAAGGGCATCGGGTCGGTCATGCCGTCCTACTCCAGCCTGCAGATCCTGGGGCAGGATGCGGCACCCATCAAGATGCACGCCCGCGCGGACATGATCACCGGTGTCCTGAAGGACCAGTTGGGCTTCAAGGGCTTCGTGATCAGCGACTACGCCGCCATCGACCAGATCAGCCCGGACTACAAGAACGACGTCAAGGTCGGCGTCAACGCCGGTATCGACATGGTCATGGTCCCGAACAACTACCAGACGTTCGTGACCGACCTGACCGCCCTCAACGGTTCCGGTGACGTATCGGACGCCCGGATCGACGATGCGGTCAAGCGGATCCTGACCCAGAAGTTCGAGCTGGGCCTGTTCGACCATCCCTTCGCCGACCGCAGCAACGCCGACACCATCGGTTCGGCGGCGCATCGGGCGGTGGCCCGGCAGGCGGCAGCCGAATCGCAGGTGCTGCTCAAGAATTCGGCGAACCTGTTGCCGCTGAACAAGGACGCCAAGGTCTACGTGGCCGGGTCGGTGGCCGACAACGTCGGCAACCAGAGCGGCGGCTGGACATTGACGTGGCAGGGTCAGTCCGGCGACGTGCCGGGCGGCACCTCGATTTTGGCCGGCATCAAGCAGGTGGCGCCGAACGCGTCGGTGACCTACTCGCTGGACGCGTCCGCGCCGACGTCCGGGGACAGCGTCGGCATCGTGGCCGTCGGCGACACTCCGTACGCCGAGGGCATGGGTGATGTCGGTGTCAACGGGCACACCCTGCAACTGTCGGTGGCTGACCGGGACGCCGTGGACAAGGTGTGCGCGGCCATGAAATGTGTGGTGCTGGACGTGTCCGGCCGGCCGCTCGACCTGACCGGCATCGTGCCCGAGGCCACTGCGGTGGTTGCCTCCTGGCTGCCCGGCAGCGAGGGCGAGGGCGTCGCGGACGTGCTCTTCGGGAACCGGCCCTTCACCGGCCGGCTGCCGGTGACCTGGGTGAAGGCGGAGAGCCAGCTGCCGATGGATGTGGGCGACAAGAACTACGACCCGCTCTATCCGTATGGCTGGGGACTGCGCACGGACAGCCCCAAACAGCGACTGCTCAACCTGCGCAGTCAGCTCGCCGGCCAGTCGTGGGCCAAGACCACCGTCACCGCGCTGAATGCCGCGCTGGCCTCTCGGTTCTGGAACTCGAACGGCACGGTGCGGGACGCGAAGTCGGAATTCGCGTTGCTGGCCGCCACCGCGGCGACGATGTCGGGGTCACACTTCACCTTCACCCAGCGCGACCTGGTGGTGTCGGTGGCTCGGGACATCACCCAGAAGGCGGTGGTGGCCGGCGGTTCCGCGGCGATGAGCGCCACCGCGGCGCTGACCGCCAATGCCGAGCACCAGGACATGGCGAATCAACCGGCCCAGGCGGTGCTGACCCTGGGCAAGGCGTGGTGGGTGACCCAGCAGCTGGCTCGCTGACGTAGAGACCGTGAGGGCGGGCGATCGGAGCACATCCGGTCGCCCGTCTTCCCGTATCCGAGGCCAGCACCCAGGTATCCGAGGCCAGCACCCAGGGGTTGGCCTTGAAGATCGACCGACCTGCGGAAAAGGCCGGACCCGGCCCTCGGCGAACCGAAGGTCGGGCCCAGCGCAAGAAATCGATCAGCCGAACAAGCTGGGCGCCTCGTCCCGCCACAGCTGCGCCATCACGTCGAACTCGTTGAACAGCATCCATTCCTCGACGATTCGGCCGCCCACGACGTACAACTGCGAAATACCCCAGAGGTAAACGCGCCGACCGGTCGGATTGCCGTAGAGGCCGTATCCGCGGTGCGTCCCGGTGGCGCTCCAACGCACCGAGATCGCGTAGCCGTCGGTGTCGTTGCCCATCCAGTACACCTCGTCGACGCCGAGCCCGAGATCCGGGAAGGTCGACAACAGGTTGCGGGCCATGCCCTTCACCTCGGAGCGGCCGTAACCCTGACGGTTGGTCGGGCCGTTCCAGCGCACCGTCTGGGCATACGCCTGGTCGACCACCGACAGGTTGCGCCGGTTGTAGAGGTTGTGGAACAGCGCCCGGACCTCGTAGTCCACATCGAAACCGCTGCCCGACCGGGTGGTTCGCCGGATACGGCTCCGGATTGCGGCCACCTACCAGGCGTTCCACTTCGACGGCCTGCTGGTCGGACAACGAGGCCGTGGCCAGCTTCTCGTTGCCGAACAGGATGGCCGCCTGCACGCAGGTCGATCCCGCATTGCGCCAGCCGGGCGCCGGTGTTGTACAGCACCCATTCCTCGAAAATGGCGTTGTCTCGCGTCACGCAGTTGGCGATGACCCATACGTTGATCTTGCGGCCGGTCGGCGGACCCCACCGCCAGGGACCGGTGTGGTGACCGATGTTGACCGCGCGATGAGACGTCGCGTAACCGCGCTCGTCGTCTCCGGCCCAGATGACCTCGTCGGCGTAGTTGCGGGTGTCGGGAAAGGCGTTGATCGACTGGATGGTTTCGGACACCACCCGCTCGACGCCGTATTTCATGCCGTTGTCGTCGAACACCCGGCAGCCCGGCGCGTAGGTGTCGTAGATGTAACCGACGTCCTGGTCGTCCCAGATGCGCGAGGTGTCGCGCAGGATGTAATCCACGATGTCGGTGTATGTGTCTTCGAAACCGCGCATGCTCTGCCGACGGCCGGTGCGCGTCGCGTCGGGTGTCACCGTGCCGTAGCCGCTGCGCATCGAAATGGAGAAGTCGGGCGGCATGAAGCGGGTGTGCTGGTGGGCCGACGAGATCAAGCCGGGCATGGTCACGGTGGTGCGAGGGCCGTCGTCGGTGCCGGAATGGGTGTGGACAGCGGGACTCTCGGATGACGCGGTGTTCTTGGCGCTGCCGTTTCGGGCCGGGGCCGCGGGTTCAATGTTGGTATCGGGCTGCTTGTCGACCATGAAGAAAATTCTCGACCTTTTGTCTGCGGAGCGGGGCGGCGGGGCGGAGTTGAAGAAATTGGACCGGCCGAGCGGTTGGCCGCGCCTTTCGGCGAAGCCGGCCGCCCGGCCGGAGTGGGTGCCTGCTTCAGAGAAGAATCAGCAGTTGGTCTTGTAGATGAACTTCTGCGCCTCGGCGGTGGTCACGTTCTGCGGCGTGACCATGAAGAACGGCTCGCCCTGGTTGCGCGGAACGGTGCCGCCGTTGAGCAGCGTGATGGCCGAGTCGACACCGGTGATGCCCTCACCCAGCGGGTACTGGGCTACGGTTCCGTCGACGGTGCCGGCCTTGATGTCAGCGATGATCGGGTCGGAGGTGTCGTAGCCGACGATGTGCACGGAGCCCTTCTTGCCGGCCTGCTGCACACCGGTTGCCGCGCCCTGGGTGTTCGCGGTCTCCAGGGCGTAGACGCCGCTGATCGTCGGGTCATTGGCGATGGAGGCCTTGACGATCGACGCGGCCTTGTCCGTGGAGTTGGCCGAGAACTGCCGGTCCAGCACCTTGATGTTCGGGTATTTGGCGGTCATCTCGGTCTTGAAGCCGTTAAACCGGCCGTCGGAGATGATCGAACCGGCCGCGTTGTCGACGGTGACGACGGTGCCCTTCCCGCCCATGACCTCGCCCAGCCGGTCAGCGGCCAGCGCTCCACCCTTGAGGTTGTCGGACTGGATGTTGGTGCTCATGATGGACTTGTCGTTCACGTCGCCGTCGATGCCGATGATCTTGATGCCGGCCGACTGGGCCTTCTTCAGCGGCGCGACCATGGCCTGCGGATCGGTGATCGAGATCATGATGGCGTCCGGTTTGGTGGCCACCACAGCGTTCAGCACAGCTGTCTGCTTGTCCACCGCGAAGGTCGGGTCACCCTGGGTGTCGAAGCTGGCGCCGAGCCGCTTGGCCTCGGCGGCGGCACCACAGGACACCGACGAGTAGAACGCCACGCCCGTCAGACCCGGGATGTAGACGATCTTCTTGCCGTTGCCGGCCCCGTTGGCCAGGCTGGGCAGGGCTGCGCCGCTGGAGGCGGGGGCGCCTCCGGACGAGGCCGGAGCACTGCCGGAGGAGGCGGGCGCGCTGCCGGAGGAAGCCGGGGCGCTGCCCGACGACGCGCTGGAGGCCGGTGCCGATGACGAGGCCGGTGCCGCCGACGACGAAGCCGGGGCGGCCGCCGATGACGACGACGAAGTCGGGGCGGCGGCCGACGAGGACGAACTGGAGGTTGACGAGGAGCTGGACGAGCTCGACGAACCGGAGCTGCTGCTGCACGCGGCCAGCGTGAGGGCGGCGGCGGCAGCGGTCGCCACCACCGCGACGCGGGTTTTCGAATTCATGGGACGGGTGTTCTCCTTCGAGTGAGGATTCCGGATCGGCGGCGCCGACCGGAAGCACCAGCCGTCAAGGGCTTTGCCGGAGGTGCGAGTTGCGGGAGGTCGAGAGGTCGTGATGCTAGGCCTTGCTGCGTTGCCGTCGTTTGAACTGGTCGAGATACACGGCGAAGATGAGGATGAAGCCGGTGACGACCTGCTGCCAGAACGACTGGACGTGAACGCTGATCAGCCCATTGGACAGCACAGTGGGAATGAACATGCCGACCACGGTGCCGACCATCAGACCGTTGCCGCCGAAAAGACTGACGCCGCCGAGGGCCACACCGGTGACGACGGTGAGGCTGTCGGTGGCATGGCCGCCCACCGTGGTAGTGGTGTTGTTGATCAGGGCCATCATCCCGGCCAACCCGGCCAGGGCTGCGGCGATGATATACAACTTCACGATGTGCCGGTCGACATTGATGCCGGCTCGCCGCGCGGCTTCTTCGTTCGAACCGATCACGAAGGTGCGCCGGCCGAATCGCGTCAGGTGCAGGTAGAGGCCGGCGATGATGGCGACGATCAGTGCGACCCACACCCGCCACGACATGCCCAACGGCAATTGCGCGGACATCGTCGTCAGCGCCGACGGTGTCGGGGTGTTGTCCTGGCCTTGGGTGAGGATGTCGGCGATTCCGAGCGCGGCACCGAGCGAACCCAGCGTGGTGATCAGCGGCGGCACCCGCAGTTTGGTGATGACCAGACCGTTGAACCAGCCCCAGATGGCGCCGGCGACAATCGCGGCCACGAAGCCGACCGCTACGGTGCCGGCGCCCTGGCCGCCGACCAGAACCATCACCTTGGCCGCGACGACCTGACCGAACACCAGCACCGAACCCTGGGACAGATCGAAACCGGCGGCGATCATCACGTAGGTGAAGCCGATTCCCATGATCAGGTACAGGGAAGTGTCGTCGATCATGTTGCGGACGTTCGCGAACGCCGGGAAGGTGTCGGGATGCAGGACGCTGAACGCCACGAAGATCAGGATCAGCACGCCGAACATCAAGAGCGGGGTGCTGCCGAACAGCCGTCGCCGCAGCCGGCTGCGTTGCCCGGCTTTGAGTTCGGCGGATTCGGCGGTGACCGGCTCCAGCGCCAGCGCGGCCACCGGATTCGCCTTCGTGTCCAGTTCCGGCAGTCCGGCGCTCTGGCTCGACACGGTGCCCGGCGCGGGTAACGACTGGTTGACCCGCACACCGGGCGCATGGACGTCCTGACCGCCGTCGGCGACGTCCAGGCCGGCGCGTTCGTCGGGGGCGGTCACGAGCGCGCCTCGTCCAGTGCGCCGGTCATCGCGCCGACAAGCCTTTCGACGTCGGCCTCGCCGCGCTTGTAGGTGGCGGCCATCCGTCCCAGCCGCAGCACCTGTACCCGGTCGGATACCTGAAGGACATCGGGCATGTTGTGACTGATCAACACCACCGCTACTCCTTGATCGGCGACTCGGCGGATCATCTCGAGCACCTTCCTTGTCTGACGGACACCGAGCGCTGCCGTCGGCTCGTCCATGAAAACCAAACCCTTGGCCCACATCACCGATCGGCAGATGGCAACGCTCTGCCGCTGACCGCCGGAAAGGGCGGCGACGGGGGCGTCCATGTCCTTGACGTCCGTGCCGAGCGAGACGAACGCCTCGCGGGCCTTCTCCCGCATGGTCTTCTTGTCGATCACCCCCAGCCGGCCGAGCAGCCCCGGCTTGAGGATTTCCCGCCCGACATAGGCATTCTCGGCCGGCCCCAGGTCGGGAGCCAGCGCCAGGTCCTGGTAGACCGTTTCGATCCCCAGTCTCTCGGGCGTGCAGGGGGGAATCGAAGCGAATCGGCTGGCCGTTCAGCCTGATCTCACCCTTGTCGGGTGGCATCACACCCGAAAGGATCTTCACCAGGGTCGACTTGCCGGCGCCGTTGTCGCCGATCAGCGAGGTCACTTCACCGGGATGGACGTCGAAATCCACTCCGCGGAGCACCTCGACGTGCCCGTAATTCTTGAAGATGCCTTCGGCCGCGAGAAGAGCAGTCACGCCGGTCACTTCCTTCCGTCAGGACAGGGATTGCCACTGGTCAGCGGCTGTTGAGCGACTGCTCAGGACTCGTACCGCGCGAGTCTTTCGGTGGCGGTTGCCCGGTGGGCGGCCATGCCTTCGTAGCTGGAGATGGTGTCGACCGCGACGGCCAGGTCCGGGGTTGCCCGCTGCGTGATGCGTTGATAGGTGAGCGGCTTGAGGAATCGGGAGACGGACAGTCCGGCGCTGTGCCGGGCACCGCCCGCCGTGGGCAGCACGTGGTTGGTGCCGGCCATCCCCTTGTCCGAGTAGGCCACCGTGCTCCACGGGCCGATAAACAGCGAACCATAGTTTCGCAATTTTGCGAAGTACTCGTCATCGTGTCGGGTCTGGATTTCCAGGTGTTCCGGGGCAAAATCATCCATCAGCGTGACGGCCGTGTCGATGTCCTCGGCCCAGATCACCGAACCGTAATTCCGCCAGGCCGGTTCACAGATTTCTCGGGTCGACAGAGTGGGCAATTGCCGCTCGACGGCTTCGAGAACGGCTTGCCCGAGCGCGCGGGACGTGGTCACCAGTGCCGCCGGGGACGTGGGGCCGTGCTCGGCCTGCCCCAACAGATCGGCGGCCACGATTTCCGGATCGGCCGATTCGTCGGCGATCACGGCGACCTCGCTGGGGCCGGCCAGAAGGTCGATCGCCACCTTCCCGAACAGTTGCCTTTTGGCCTCCGCCACGAACGCATTTCCGGCGCCCACCAGCATGTCGACGGGCGGTTGGCCGAGCAGGCCGAATGCCATGGCGGCCAACGCCTGTACGCCACCCAGCAGGAAGATGTGGTCGGCGCCGGAGACCGATGCCGCGTACAGCACCGCCGGATCCGGCGCGCCATCGGCCTGGGGCGGGGTGCACGCCAGCACGGTGTCGGAGCCGGCCACCTTGGCGACGTTCACGGTCATGAATGCGCTGGCCAGCAAAGGGAAGCGGCCGGCCGGGAGATAGGCACCGACTCGCGCCACGGGAACGTAATGCACGCCGGTGACAAGTCCCGGCATCAATTCGGTCTCGAAATCGACAAGATGGGATCTCGTTGTTTCAGCGAATTTTCGGGTCCGGGCCGCACCCAGCTCGAGCGCCTCCCGCAGATCCGGCTTCAACCGGTCGACTCCGGCCTTGATTGCCTCCGCGTCGAGTTCCAGCACACCGCCGGTCGGGTGGTCGAGTTTGGCGGCGTACTCCAGCACGGCATCCAGCCCGCGCTTCTCGATGGTCGAAAGCATTTCGCTGACCGTCGCGATCACCTTCGGATCCCGCTGGGCAGGCGGGCCGGATTCGGCCGGTGCCTTGAGGATTTCGTAGGAACCTTGAAGCTGATCGAGGACCGCGGAGCTGAGCTGCATACGTATGAAATTAGGGGTGACCAGGCTTTGGGACAAGCCCCAGTATTCCTGTGCGTGCCATAGGGTTGTCCTATGACACTCAACCAGCTGCGGGCCTTTCTGTGCGCAGCGCGGACCGGCTCGTTCACGGCGGCGGCCGAGGAATTGGCGATCGCCCAGGCGTCGGTGTCGGAATTGATTCGCCGACTCGAGATCGAGTTGGGTTTACCGCTTTTCGGCCGTGGTGCCCGCCGGCTGATGCTGACCAGCGCGGGTGAGGAGTTGCTGCCGTATGCGGCGCAGGCGTTGGAGGCGGCGGACGGCGGCCAGCAGGCGATCCGGGCCATGCGAACGCTCGGTGGGGGTGTGGCCACCTTCGGTCTGCTCCGGAACGCCGACTACTACCTGCTGTCGGATCTGGTCGAGAAGTTCCTGGTGCGTCACCCGCACGTGCGGGTGCGGATGGTGGGACTGAACTCGGTGGAGACCGCGGCGGCGGTGGTGGCCGGCGAACTGGAGGCCGGTCTGGTGGTGCTGCCGATCGAGGACAACGGGCTGACGGTGACACCGCTGTTGCGGGATGAGGTGTTCTATGTCAGCGCGGACCGGGCCACGATCGCGGGTCCGGTCACCATCGACCAGGTCGCGCAATCCCGTCTGGTGCTCTACGACGCCCACTACGGCTGGACCGATCCGACGCGGCGGCAGTTACTGGAACGGGCGCACCTGGCCGGGCTGAAGATCGAGCCGTGGATCGAGGTGGAGCACGTGGAGTCCGCCCTTCACCTGGTGTCTCGGGGACTGGGCAACACGATCGCCTGCCGGGCGGTGTTGGAAAGCACGGCCTGCCCACCGGAGCTGGCGTGGGTCCGGTTCGCCGAACCGCTGTACGACACCATCGCGCTCATCCGGCGGACCGGTGGAGTGATGTCGTTGGCCACCAAGGAGTTCGCCGAGCTCGCCCAGCAGGCTCTGACCGCGCGCCGGTCCGCCGAAGCCGGTCAGCCGAAGAAGTCCCGCAGCGCCGCCGCCAGGGCGGCGGCCGCCTCCATCGGGACCATGTGACCGACGCCCGGCAGGGTGACGTGCCGGGCGTCGGCTAGCCCGGCCACCATCTCCGCCTGCCGCTCGGGTGGGCATACCCGGTCTTGGCCGCCGCTGACCACCAGGGTGGGCACCGTCAGCCCGGACAGGCCCGGCCGGCTGTCCGGGCGCGCCGCCTGAGCGGCCAGTTCGCGGCGCAACCCGTCCGGTCCGACCTGCCGGCCCATGGCCACGAACTCGTCACGGTGCGCGGCCACCACGTCTGCGGAGCCCAGGTTGGCGACTGCCTGATCGCTGAGCACCTCTTCGAAGCGTCCGGCGGCCACGGCGTCGTCCAGCTGCTGCCATGACCGTCTCTGGGCGTCCGTGCCGTCGCGTCCACTCGCCGCCACCAGGGCCAATTTGCGCACCCGGTCGGGAGCACGCCGGGCCACTTCCAACGCGACCACCCCGCCGAGGGAGTGGCCGACCAGAGCAAAGGTCGGCGGTGCCTGCGCCAGCACCGATTCCGCCATGTCGGCGATGTTGTCGTCCCGGTCGATCCGCAACGCGCAGAGCGGGTGAGCGCCGCCGAGTTCGGCGGCCAACTTGTCCCACAATGCGGGAGTGCCCAGCATCCCCGGCAGAAGCACGATCGGCAGCGGTGATCCTTGCGTTTGCTCTGATGCAGGCGGTTTGGCGCCGGCCAGCGCCTGGAACAGGGCACCTTGGGCGGAGAGCAGGTTGTACATGACAGCCGTGCTGCCGGCGTCGAAGTGGGCTCGGGCGGTGGCGGCGTCGGCGCAGATGGTCACCACCGCCTTTCCGGCCCGCCGGGCGGCGGCGTGCACAGTGGCGATGGCGGCGACCACCTCCGGATGGCCCGGTTGTCCCGGGTGTCCGAGCGACACCGACAGATCGGCCGGCCCGACGAAGAGCCCGTCGACGCCGTCGAGAGCGGCGATTTCGGCCGCGGCCGCCACACCCTCGGCGTCCTCGATCATCAGGATGACCGCGGTGTTGGCGGCGCTGTGCTCCAGATGCGCGTCGGCGGAGGCGAGGCCATAGCGGCCGGAACGGCTGTAGGTGGCGAAGCCGCGCTCGCCCGCCGGCGGGTAGCGGGTCGCCGCCACCACCGCGCGCGCCTGGGCCACCGAACCGACGTGCGGATAGATGACGCCGTCCGCGCCCAGGTCGAGCACGCGCAGCAGTTCGCCGACGGCACCCACCCGCACCAGAGCGGCCAGCCCGGCCGCCCGAGCCGCCACCAGGTGAGCGGTCAGCGGAATCTGGTCGCCGGGGCCGTGTTCGGTGTCCACCACGACGAAATCCATGCCCACCAAACCGGTGAGCTCCACCAGCACCTCGTTGGGCATGCGCAGCAGGGGGCCCAGCAACCGCTCACCTGCGCGCAGCCGGGCCGCGAAGGACGGACCAGCGCTTCCCGGAGTCCTCATCGGGCCACCATGCCGGCCGACAGGTCGATGTCGGCGGCGTGCAGTCCCGGCATTTGCAGCATGGCCACCACGGCCTGGCCGACCTCTGTTTCTTCCAGTAGGCGGCCGAGCAGTGCCCGCCCAGTGAAGGCGTTCCGGGCGGCCTCGACGGAAGATCCCGTGCGCTCGGCCTCCAGCCGGAAATTCCGGTCCATCCGGGGCCCGTTGACCGGACCCGGGGACAAAGTGTTCACCGAGATCCCGAACGGCCCGACCTCGGCGGCCAGGGTGGTGGTCAGACCGATCACCGCCATCTTCGACGCGCAGTAGGGGGTCCGCCGGGCGAGTGGCCGTTTGCCACTGACCGACGCCAAATTGATGACGTCGCCGGCTCCGCGGGCGATCATGGGCGGCAGGAACGCCCGGCACATCAAGAACATGCCGGTGACGTTCACCGCGAAAACAGCGTCCCAATCGGCCTTTGCAATGTCGACCAGCGAAGCGACCGGGCCGGGCACCCCCGCGTTGTTGACCAGGACCGAGATCTCCTCGTCGGCCAGTTCGGTGGCGAGCGCCTCGACCGAAGACTCGTCGGCGACATCGACGGTCGCGACTCGGCCTTCGGGGCCGGCCTCCCGGACCAGGTCGGCGGTTGCGACCAACGGTTCTCGCGTGCGGCCGGTCATGACGACGCGAAGCCCGGCTCCGGCCAGGGCGAGCGAGATCGCGCGCCCCAGCCCATTTCCGGCCCCGGTGACCAGAGCCGTGCGGCCCTTCAGCGGCATCACGACTTCGCTGGCCAGCCGCCGGTCCAGTCCAGTTCCGCGCTGCCGAATTTCGCGGCCCGCACATCGCCGCTGCGGGCGTGGCCTTCGAAGAACTCCACCCGGGCCGCCCGTCCGCACAACTCGCCCAGATAGGCGCTGGACGCTGGGTCGGTGACCTCCTGGTACGTGACGGTCTTGAGGTATTTGCCCACCCAGAGTCCGCCGGTGTACCGCGCGGCGCCCCGAGTGGGAAGCACATGGTTGGTGCCGATGACCTTGTCGCCGTACGACACGCAGGTGCCCTCGCCGAGGAACAGCGCGCCGAAGTTCTGCATGACGTCCAGGGCTTTGCGCGGTTCGGCGGTCAGCACCTCGACGTGCTCGGAGGCGAACGAGTCGGCCACTTCGTACGCTTCGTCCAGGGAGTCGACGACCAGGATCTGCCCGTGATCGCGCCAGGCGGGCCCGGCGAAATCCTTGGTGGGCATGTCGGGCAGCAGCTTCTCGATGTGCGCCAGCGCCGCCCGGCCCAGCTTCTCGCTGGTGGTGATCAGGATGGCCGGCGAGTCGGGGCCGTGCTCGGCCTGGCTGAGCAGGTCGACGGCCACGATGAAGGGGTCGGCCTCGTCGTCGGCGATGACCAGGATCTCGGTGGGCCCGGCGAACAGGTCGATACCCACTTCGCCGAAGAGCTGGCGCTTGGCCTCGGCGACGTAGGCGTTGCCCGGCCCGGCCAGCAGGTCGACCTTGCCGATGGTGTCGGTGCCCAGGGCCATCGAGACGACCGCTTGCACGCCCCCCAGCACGTAGATCTCGTCGGCACCGCCCAGGGACATCGCGGCGATGGTGGCGGCCGGGACGACGCCGCGGATCGGCGGCGTGCAGGCGGCCACCCGCGGGACTCCGGCGACCTTGGCGGTCACGATGGTCATGTGCGCCGAAGCGGTCAGCGGGTAGCGGCCGCCCGGTATGTAGGCCCCGGAGGAGGCGATCGGAATGTTCTTCTGTCCGAGGTGGACGCCCGGCAGCGTCTCGATCTCGAAGTCGGTGATGGATTCCCGCTGCTTCAGGGCGAACCGGCGCACCTGCGCCTGCACCGTCTTGATGTCCTCGATGGCCTGATCGGGGACCTGGGCGATGTAGGACTCGACCTCTTCCGGGGTCAACCGGAAGTTCTCCGGTGACCACTTGTCGAACTTCTCCGAGTATTCGCGGACCGCGGCATCGCCGCGCTCGCGGATGTCGGCGATGATGCCCCGCACGGTGTCGGCCACGTCGGCCCGGGCATTGGTGACCGTCTGGGCGGGCACGGCCGTCTTCAGGTGTTTGATCATTTCGTCTGCTCCGCTGGTGAGAAAAAGGGGATGGGGTCAGTCGTCGAGCACTGAGGTGCGAACCACGGCCCAAGGCGCCACATAGCCGGCGGCGTCCTGCGCCCAGTCCTTTTCGTGGGCCATGTCCTTGACCTCGGCGTCCCATTCCAGGTGCACCCGGCCGTCGCCGCCGTTGATGACCAGCATCATGGCCTGATCGCCGCTCTCCGCGGGCTCGAGAACCTCGAAGCGCCGCCAGGCGCCCGCCGGAATGGACAGGGTGTCTTCCGGCCCGATGACGGTGGTGACTTCTTCGCCGAGGTGGTTGAGCGTGACTTTCCACCGGCCGCGCCAGACGAACAGCGCCTGGGTCTCGCGGTGGCGGTGCGTCAGCATGCCCTCGCCCGGCTCGGCGCGCAGCCAACCGGTGTTGAAGTTGTGGGGGTAATGGATCGGCGGGACCTGGTCGCGATCCTCGGTCATGCCGTACCCGATCACCTGGGCGAATTCGGCGCGCCCGCCGGGCAACTCGGTGCACAGGAACGGATGCTTGGACCAGGTCAGATCGTCCAGGGTGACGATGCGCGAGCGCATCTGCTGGACGGTCCACTGCCGCAGCTTGGCGACCTCGTCGTCGGTCATCGGAGCGATCAAGTCCGTGTTCTCGGTGATCACCCCGCCGTTCTGGGTGTCGATGAGCTGGTTGTCGGCCGACAGATACAGACCCTGGTCCCGGGCGCCCCGCACGATGGACGGACCCCAGATGATGCCGCCGGTGTTGTCGAAACCGAGAATGGTGAAGAGCCAACCCTTTTCATTACCCACATTGACAAAGCCGCGGAAGATCCAGGTCGGGATGGTGGCGATGGTCCCGGGGTGGATGTCGAACTCGTTCTCGCCGTTGACGCCCCAGCGCAGCCGGAAGATGCTGCGGGTGTTGATGAACGTCTCGGCGGTGAAATGCAGGTGCAAATTGTTGACGATGCCCGGCGGCAGGGCGGCGGCGCCGAAGTTGAAACCGTGTTTGACCTGGAGGTTGATAACCTGATCCGGATTCTGCGTCACGCCGGAGCCGATGATGGAGTAATTCTCCTTCTGGTCGCTGCCCGGCATCCGGCAGTCGATGAAGGCCGTGTTGCAGCTGACGTAGTCGGTACTGCGGATGGTGCGGAGGGCCAAGTCGTCGGCGGCGACGGCGACCTCTCCGGTGGAGGGGAGCGTGGAGGTCATAAAGGCACTGTATACGTATGCAGGGTCCTTGCCAAGAGCGAGTTGGCGACGATCGGTCAGCGCCGGTGACTGCCGCGCAGAATCAGCTCGACGGGGAACTGGTCGTGGTGCCAGCCGCGGTTCGGCTCGAGGATTCGGGCGAGCAGGAGTTCGGCCGCCCGCACCGCCATGGCCGGGAAATCCACTCGCACCGTGGTGAGGTCGAACAGCGGCCAGGAGGCGATGGCCAGGTCGTCGAAACCGACGACGGCCACGTCGCCCGGCACCGAAAGCCCATGATTCATCAGGGAATTGATCGCGCCGACCGCCACCATGTCGTTGATGCAGAACACCGCGGGCGGAGCCTCGCCGGGTGCCGTGAGCAAGTCGTCCATGCTGGCGCGGCCGTGTTCCTCCGAGAACCAACTGCGCCGCGTCCAGCTATCCGGCAGGGTCATTCCCGCCTCCCGCAGCCCGGCGCGGAATCCGGTCTCGCGTTCGCGTGAACTGCTGGTGACGGCCGGCCCCAGCAGGGCAGCGACCTTGCGGTGACCGGCCTGGGCGAACAACTCGGCCACGGCCCGTCCGCCGGCGGCGTTGTCCGGCGTGACGCGGTCGGAGTCGACGACATCGGAGGTGCGGTTCAGTTCGACAAAGGGCACCCCGCGCCGGCGCAGCTGGTCGGGCAGCGGAGAGGCGAGTTGGGACGTCGTGAGGACGACCCCGTCGACACTGCCGTCCACCAGGCGTTCGTCGCTGACCATTTCGTTGCCTCGTTCGGCCAGCAGCACCATCCGAAAACCGGATTCCAGCAGGGCGTCGTGCAACGGCGGAATCAGCGACGGATACAGCGGATTGTCGATGGCCGCCACCATGGCGATCTGCCGGGTGGAGCGGGTGGACAGGCTCCGTCCGCGCTCGCTGGGGATGTAGCCCAGCTTCTCCGCGGCCGCCAGCACTTTGGCCCGGGTCCGCTGGGACACCTGGCTGTCGGCGCGCAACGCGCGGGACACGGTGGGTTGCGACACTCCGGCCAACTTGGCCACCTCGTGACTGGTGACCGACTTGCTCACCAGCATCGTGTCCTCCTCCCTAGAGCTGCGGCCAGGTCTTTGGTGGCGTGCGCCGGCGGCCCGACGGTGTCCGCCCATATTGTTACCGTGCCGTATGGCTGAGGCGACGAGCGTCGCGTGTTCACCGCACCCGGGTGGGCGCGTCGCCTCCCTGACCAAACCGGTGGTGGCGGTGGCGACCGTGGTGAATACCGGCTTCTACGTCCCGCCCGAGAAGACGGATCGGTTCGTGCCCCAGGACGTGGCCCAGGCTGACGGACGGTCAGAGCTGGGGACTCGGGTTGGAGGTCAACCGATGTCGTCATCGACTCTACGAAAAGCCTGGCCGCTATGGATGGACGGGCGGGCTGGGCTCGAGCTGGTACAACGACCCGGCCGAGCAGTTGACCGGCATTCTGCTGGCCCCCACGTCGTGGACGGTGCCGAGTTTTCCGGACGAGCACGCCGATTTCTGGACTGCGTTGTATTCGGCGTTGCCGTAGGCCTGCCCGCCGCTGGGTTTGTTGCCGCGCCCCTGCTCAGCCGGGATCACCGGGTCGCCGGTTCAGCTCTCGTGGTCGAGCAGCCAGCGCTTGACGTCGAGCCCCCACCGGAAGCCGCCCAGCGACCCATCCTGGCGGAGCACCCGATGGCACGGCACGAACAATGCGGCCGCGTTGCGGGCGCACGCGGCCGCAGCCGCTCGGATCGCGGCTGGACGGCCCGTCTTGGCCGCGAACTCCGTGTAGCTGACGGGTGCCCCGGCCGGGATGGTGCGCAACGTTTCCCAGGCCTGCTCGAGGTAGCGGCCCGAGCGCTGGCGAACGGGAATGCTGTCGATCCGGCCGAACTCGCCGTGGTGATAGGCCAGGACTGCGTCGGTCACGGCCTCGATGCGCGGGACGCGGGTCAGCTCGTGCGGTCGGAGGCTGGGATGGATGATTCCGCACAGCTTGGTGGAATCGTCCGTCCAGCCGGCGGCGAGGACGGTACCTTCCTCGTCGACGATGGTGCCGAAGGGCCCGACGGGCGTTTCGGTCATGGTCCAGCGGGCGGTGCTCATGGGATGTCTCCGATCGTGGATGCGGAGGCCAGCCACAGATGTTGGCCGGCGTAACTCCGGAAGGGGCGCCAGATCCCGGCGTGTTCGGTGAGCGACGTCTCGTCGCCGGGCAGCCCGAGGGCAGTGGCCCCGCGCCGCAGCGCGAGGTCCCCGGTGAGCAGCACATCCGGGTCACCGAGGACCCGCATGACCACATAGTCGGCGGTCCAGGGACCGATACCGGGCCGGGCGACCAGGTCGGCGGACAGATCGGCGGCTCGGCGCCCGCTGCCCACCTGTAGGTCGCCGCCGGCCAGCGCGGCCGCGGTAGCGATGATGGTGGTGGCCCGGCGCATCGGTCCCGGAATTTCCGCCGGGCTCAACGCGGCGAGTGCGTCGGTGGTGGGAAAAAGGGCGGTCAGCGGCAGGTCGTCGAACCCCAGGTCGGCGGGCAGCGGAGCACCGGCCCGAGCGGCGAGCCGGCCGAGGGCGGTGCGGGCCGCGGCCACCGATACCTGTTGCCCGAAAAGCGCCCGGAATAGGATCTCCGGACCGTCGACCGCGCCCGGGACCCGAAGCCCCGGGTGTCGCGCCACCGAGGTGGCCAGCGCCGGATCGGCGGACAGCTGCGTGTCGATCCGTTCGGGGTCCGCGTCGGCGTCCAACAGCCGGCGGCAGCGGTCCACCGCCGGGGCCAGATCGGAAAGGTCCTGCAGCCGCAATGTTGCTTTCACGGCCGGTTTCGGGTCCTGGTCGGTCGGGATCGCCAACCGGACGGCGGCCGCCCCGTGCGGCAGCGTCAGGGTGCGTGCGTAGGTGCGGCCGTCGACGACCTCGACGCCCGGGATGGCACGACGGGCCAGGAAGGCCAGCCACGACGTGCCGGAGAACGGCGCGCGGACCTGCAGCTTCAGCGTCAGAGCGCCGGGGCCGGGCGGCACCGGGTCGACCCGGGCATGGGCTCGCAGGGCCGTCGGGTCCAAACCGAACACTTCCCGCATGGTGTCGTTGAACTGACGGATGCTGGCGAAGCCGGCCGCGAACGCGATGTCGCCGATGGGCATGGCGGTGGTGGTCAGCAACGTCCGAGCCAATTGCGCCCGCCGGGCTCGCGCCAGCGCCAACGGTGAGGCGCCGACCTCGGCCTGCAACATGCGGCCCAGGTGCCGCGGCGTGTAGCCGAGACGGGCGGCCAGACCGGGAATTCCCTCCCGGTCCACGAGGCCGTCGCCGATCAGCCGCATGGCGGCACCGACGGTGTCCGCCCGCAGATTCCATTCCGGGGATCCCGGCGCGGCGTCGGGCAGGCAGCGGCGACAGGGACGGAATCCGGCGGCTTGCGCGGCCGCGGCCGTGGGATAGAAATTGACATTGTGCGGCAACGGTGTTCGGGCCGGACAGGCCGGCCGGCAATAAATGCGCGTGGTCTTGACAGCCGTGAAGAACTGACCGTCGAAACGTGGATCCCGGGTTTGCACTGCTCGGTAAGCGGCGTCGAAATCAACCTTCACGCCTGTCACTCTGCCAGCCGGCCGGGCCTGATGTTCGCGGAAATCGGACACGGCAGCCGGGCCGTTCGCGACGGTGATGTGGGCAGCAGCCGGGCTCCGACCGGCCGAGCCGCGAGCGTGGATGGAATGCTGGTGGCGTGTCCGCGTCGGAGTCGTCATCCGAGAATGCGCCCAGCCGTTCGGTGGAGCTGGCTCCGCCCACCCGGTGGGAGACGGATTGGGACGGTCGGCGCTGGCGGAGCTACGCCGACCGGTTCGAAAAGCTGTACCGCGAAGGTGAGGACGTCGAAGGGGAGGCCCGGTTCGTCGACGCGCTGCTGCCGCGGCACGCGGACGTGCTGGACGGTGGGTGCGGAACCGGCCGGATCGCCGCGGCGCTGCACCGGATGGGGCATCGGGCGGTAGGTGCCGATCGCGACCAGGCGTTGGTGGAGATCGCCCGGGATCGTTACGCCGGGACGCCGTTCGTGGTGGCCGACTTGTTGACCGTGCAGGCCGAGGAACTGCAGGTGGCGGGCGGTTCCGGGCAGTTCGATGTGATCGCGCTGCCCGGCAACGTCATGGTTTTCCTGGCCCCGGGGACGGAGCAGCGGGTGCTGGCGAACCTGGCCGCGCCTGCTGAAACCCGGGGCCGGCTGGTGGCGGGTTTCGCCACCGACCGGGAGTACGCGGTGGATGATTTCGTGGCCGATCTGGTTCCGGCGGGCTTTGGGCTGGAGCACCGGTTCGCCACCTGGCAGACTCGATCCCTGGCGGGACGATGCCGATTGGATCGTCTCGGTGCTCCGCCGGAGATCACTAGACTCGCACCTCGTGAGTTTGACCCTGGGCATCGTCGGCCTGCCCAACGTCGGCAAGTCGACTCTGTTCAACGCGCTGACCAAGGCTGACGTGCTGGCGGCGAACTACCCGTTCGCGACCATCGAGCCAAACGTCGGTGTGGTGCCGCTGCCGGATCCCCGCCTGGACAAACTGGCCGAGCTGTTCCATTCGGTGAAGACCGTGCCGGCCACCGTGTCGTTCGTGGACATCGCCGGCATCGTCAAGGGAGCCAGCGAGGGGCAGGGCCTGGGCAACAAGTTCTTGGCCAACATTCGCGAGGCCGATGCCATCTGTCAGGTCGTGCGGGTCTTCGCCGACGATGACGTGGTGCATGTCGACGGCCGGGTCGATGCCCTGGCCGATGTGGAAACGGTCAACACCGAGTTGATCCTGGCCGATCTGCAGACGCTGGAGAAGGCGGTGCCCCGGCTGGAGAAGGAGGCCCGGAACGCCAAGGACCGCAAGCCGGTGCTCGAGGCCGCTCAGGCGGCGGTGGCGATGCTCGATGCGGGGCAGACGCTGTTCTCGGCCCGGGACAAGCTGGATCTGCCGCTGCTGAAAGAGCTTTCGCTGTTGACCGCGAAGCCGTTCCTGTACGTGTTCAACGCGGACGAGAGCGTGCTTACCGACGAGGCCCGCAAGGCCGGAGCTGGCTGCGGCCGTCGCCCCAGCCGACGCGGTTTTCCTGGACGCGAAAGTGGAGTCGGAACTGCAGGAGCTGGATGCCGAGTCGGCGCTGGAGCTCCTCGAGTCGATCGGCCAGCCCGAACCCGGCCTGGATGCCCTGGCACGAGCCGGTTTTCACACCCTGGGCTTGCAAACCTATTTGACCGCCGGGCCCAAGGAATCGCGGGCCTGGACCATCAAGCAGGGCGCGACCGCGCCGCAGGCCGCGGGGGTGATCCACACCGATTTCGAGCGCGGCTTCATCAAAGCCGAGATCGTGTCCTACGACGACCTCATCGCGCTGGGCTCCGTCGCCGCCGCGCGGGCGGCGGGGAAGGCCCGCATGGAGGGCAAGGACTACGTCATGGCCGACGGCGATGTCGTCGAGTTCCGGTTTAACGTCTAGCGTTATTAGCGCGACGCGTTATATACTGGTTCGGTGATCAGATCGTTCGGTGACAAGGACACTGAACGGCTCTGGTGGCGTGGGGCGTGCCCTCGATCGATCCTCGCATCCATCGGGTCGCATTGCGCAAGCTCCGTCAGCTTGGCGCTGCGGCGAACCTTGACGATCTCCGCGTGCCACCGGGTAACCGGCTCGAAGCGATGAAGGGTGATCGGGTCGGTCAACACAGCATCAGGATCAATGACCAGTGGCGGATCTGCTTCGTGTGGACGGACGCCGGACCCAAGGAGGTTGAGATCGTTGACTATCACTGAGAAGCTCGCCCCGATCCATCCGGGAGAGGTGCTGCTGGCCGACTTCATCGAGGAGTTCGGCATCACCCAGAACAAGCTGGCGGTCTCGATCAAGGTGCCCCCGCGCCGGATCAATGAGATCGTCCATGGCAACCGTGCGGTCACCGCCGACACAGCCCTACGACTGGCCAAGTTCTTCGGCACCTCTGCGCAGTTCTGGCTGAACCTTCAGACCCAGTACGACCTAGACCTCGCCGAGGATCGGATGTCCGAGCAGATCGCAGCGATCATGCCACTGCAGGTTGCGTGATGCCGGTGGAATACGTGCCGAACGAGCTGCTTCCGCGTCTCGTGGGCGAGCGGATGTACACAGTCGAATTCGCTGTCAACGACTATGTCCCATTGCGGTTCGACGGAGCTCCCAATCTGGCCGGGCCGATCATCGCCAAGACGATTGAGCCCGTGCTGTTCCGTGGCGAGCAAGTGGCCTGGTGGAACCCTGTCATGCCTTCTCGAGCGGGTGCTGGAGGCACCTTTCGATCCGGCCTACGACCAGCTGATTGCCAGTGCGCGAGAGCGCTTGAGCGGCCACACTCAGTCCTGGTGGACTCTGCTCCGCACCGCAATCCGTTGGGTTGCGGTTCAATGGCAGACGCTGTGCCATCGCTAGGTTGATCAGCCGATTCGATGGCGGTCGATGCGTCGCGGCTGCGCATCAGCCCAAGGGGTAGACCGATGGTATACCTTTCGGTATACTCGTCGAGTGACTACGACGATCAAGGTGCCGGCCGAGCTTCGCGACCGGATCAACCGGAATGCGCACGAGCGTGGTGTCACTGCGGCCGGTCTGATCGAAAAGCTGCTCGATGGTTACGAGCGGCGCCAACGTATGGAGGAATTCGGGCGCGCATTCCGCGGTGCTGATCGGGAATATCGAGACGAATTTTGGGACTGGGATGTCGCGCTGGGCGACGGACAAGATGGCATCTGATCTCCGGCGAGGGACCCTGGTGTGGGCCGAACTCGGTCCCGTGCGCGGGCGCAAACGGGCCGGACGCCGACCCGCGCTCGTGGTGGCCAGCGACCTGTACCTAAAAGAGGCCGACACCCTCGCGATCATCATTCCGGTGACCACAACTGATCGTGGTTGGCCGAATCATGTGCTCTTGAGAGGCCCCGGTCTGGCGCTCGACCGGCCGAGTTTCGCCATGACCGAGCAGCCGCGGACGGTTACCCGTGACCGACTCCTCGACCTCGCGGGCACCGTCGATCGGGCGACCATGCAGGAGGTCGACGGTTGGCTTCGTGACTTCCTGGCCCTGCCATGATCGCCGCCCGGGAGAGGTTGCTTCGTCGCCGAAAGCGGTGGAGTTCCGCTTCAACGGGTGAGGCCGCGCCATCGCCAGTTGGGCCCGACGATCCGCGCGCGGGAATGCGTCGCCGCGTGCGCTTGAGGGACAGATGCGTAGACCAAGTCGCTCATTTCTCGATCGATGGAAAAGAGCGAATGAGGTGGCTCGCATTTGCGGGTTCAGGAACCGAGCGGGTGTCGAGCTTGGTGGATCCGCCGACGATGTTGCCCCGGAAGAGCTCGACATCGTCAGCAATGCCGACCTGATGAAAAACCCGAGGGCGGGTGGGGCCGAGTTGGACCCCGGTGAGTCGTTTCCGCTCGACGTCGTGGAGGCCGCCCCTCGGCCGGCTGTCCGCCTGAGCGCCGGGGCCGACAAAGGGCCCCACAAAGCGAGTCCGAATTATCGAACCGGTATTACAGCAAAGCCTGGTCGAGAGCATCGACATCAAACATCGGCGCGACGTCTGCCGCTCGGGACCTTTTCCGGACGCCGGACGCAGCAGGTCCGCGGCCCCTGGTCGAGACATGACCACAGCACTCGTATTTCGCTGACACAACCAGACCCCCGGCCGGCCGAGCCCGCCACGGGCGCGACCCACCGGGGGTCTGGTCACTGGGATGCGTTACAGACCGCAGGTGACGCGGAACTTCTCCCAGGATCCGACGCGCGTGGCGTCGGTGTGGATGGTGTCGGTGGTGCGGCCACCGCCACCGACGGCCGTCACGTAATGGCCGTCCATGGTTTGGATGTCGTAGATGCCATAGCCCAGCGAGTTGAAAGTCAGTTTCTCCCAACCGAGAAGCCAGGTGGCGTCGGAATGAAACACGTCCGTGATACGCCCACCGCCGCCGACGGCCGTCAAGTAGTAGCCGTAGACGGTGCGCACCCCATAATGAATGGGACTGCTGCCGTCTCCCGAGTCGATCAGGGTGAATTTCTCCCAGCTGCCGACCCGGGTGGCGTCCGTGTGCAGCACGTCGCTGGTCCGCCCGCCGCCGGAAACCGCGGTCAGGTAGTGGCCGTTGTAGGTCTGAATCGAGCAGGTCTGCGGTCCGTTCAACGCGGGTGTGAAGGAAGCGGCGACCGGGGCCACCGGAATCCGCTCGCGCGGAGCCGCAGCGCTGGCGGAGGTGCCGCCGGCGAGCGTCAAACCGACGCCCAGTGCCAGCGCCGTCAACGGGACCAGAATCCTGCGGCGGGTGCGGCTCGGACGGGCGACCGCCGTGTCAATCGAGTCGGATGCGCCGGCCTCGACGCGATGCTGACGATTTCGGAAGATCATTCGTTTCTCCTGACGATAGTTCTGAATGGTGGATGAAACGGTTCTCATGGGATGCCATGCTGGGCCGAAACCGCGTGCTTACGGCTGGACACGTTTGGGTCCAGGCAGCATTTAGTCGGTGTGCGAGAACTGGTTGTTCCGCGGAAAACGGGGTTTCGCGGACGATGTGACGTCGAAATTTCGATGCATCTGGCGACAACCGGCCGATCGTACCGATCTCGAGAACAAAGACGCCGGGAGCCAGAAAAGGTTGCGCGGACCCGTTGGAGATGGGTGTCGCCCCGATGCCCGGTCTGGGTGCGTTGACGCCGGGCCGCATTCGGTGACCGGCTCTTGCGCCCCGGCCTATCCTGCGATCAGGGAGTAGTGGAAGGGGTCGGCATGGGTGGACCGAAGAAGCCGACACATTTGCTGCCCACCGTTGCGGTCATGTGCTGCGCGGCGTTGCTCTCCGCCTGCGCCAACGCGAACATGGTCGAAACGCCCGCCTCCATCGCCAGCATCCCGGAAGCCCCGCAGGCCACCGGCGGCGAGTTGGCCGGCACCTTGCTGGGTGGCCCGCCCTCGACGGGGCCGCGGGCGGTGGTGCAGGCCGCCACCGACCTGATCAAGGTGCCGTTCGCCGGCCACCCTTGCCAATCGCTGCCCATCTCGGACTTCGGGAAACTCAAGATGGCCGGTACGCGTCTTGCTGTCCGGATTCAAGTCTCGGCCAAGAGCTTGGGTCAGACGACCGATCCGGCCAACGCCGCCGGAATCGGGTGCAGCTGGAACATGACGGATTCCGGCGGACGTCCGGCCGGCTCGGTCAGTGTCTTTTTCGAGAGCGCAGCCGACTTCCGGCATCACCAGATGGAAGTGGTACCAGCGACACCACGTCCGACCGGCCTGCCGGCCGGCAGCTTCAGCGTCGGCCACCAGGTCGAAGCCGCCAAGAACGGCTACTACTTCTCGGTCATCGCCATCAACCCTCCGTGGGACCAGGAAGAGGGCGCGATCGCCGCGGCGGTGTTGGGCCACTTGTAACCGCCAATCGGGCTGCGCCCAGGGCCTGGCGGACCTACAGCGCGGCGGTGACCGCTACCGGCATCTTCCCTCCGCGGGGACTGTCCGCGTAGGTTCACCGCCCATGGACAACGTGGACGAGCAGGGCCGCCCGGAACCGCCGCTGAACGCCGACGAAATCGGCACTCTGCTGGGCTTCCTCGATTTTCAACGGGCCACCTTGGCCTGGAAGACCCGGGGCCTGAACAGCGACGGCTGGCGCGCCACTGTCGGCGCATCCACGATGACCCTCATCGGTCTGGTCAAACACCTGGCGTTGGTGGAGGACGACTGGTTCGACCATCGGTTGGGCGGCGAGCCCGCGCGAGAACCGTGGGCGAATGTGGATTGGCAGGCCGACCGCGATTGGGAGTGGCACACGGCCCTCACCGATGCTCCGGACGACGTGGTCGCCCGGTGGCGGGAGTCGGTGGCGCGCGCCCAACGGCAGACGGCCGCCGCGCTGGCGGCAGGCGGTATGGACCAGCCGGCCAGGCGCCCGTTTCCGGATGGTCGGGCGCCGAGCCTGCGCTGGATCGTGACGCACATGATCGAGGAGTACGCCCGGCACAACGGCCACGCCGATTTGCTGCGCGAGTCCGTGGACGGCGAAACAGGGGAGTAACGGACCAGGGCGGGACCAGCGCCGGAACGAGCGCCTGGGGCCGCATCGGCCGACCCCGGGGCCAGCCCCAGGCCACGGGGGCCCGGTTGGACGCCTTTTCGTGCACGGCGAACCGGCCGATCGGCGCGAGGGTCAGAGAAATGGATCAACGACACCGTTGACGGACGGTGACCACCACGACCCGTTAGCGTGAACCCCGCGTCGCGATATGGTCGAACAACCGAGCTGGTTGCACAATCTGGTGACCGTCCAGGCCAATTGGTCGAAAACTCGGGAGCTGAATGGGCATCGTCCGCCGAACCCATCCGGAGCAGGACTCCGGGGCCGGGAACGTGTTTGCCCTTGACCGGGACCGCGACCGGGAAACCACCGGTCGCGGAGCCGCGGGCCGGGTGCGGCGGCTCGCTCGGCTGTTGCCCAAGCAACGGATCGACGAGAAGGACGCCGTCTACCCGGGCGGGAGCGGAATGTCCACCGACTCGATCGACAACGACGGCTTGATTTACCTTCAAGCCCTGCGCACTCGCGGTTTGGTGTCAGAGGCGGATTACGCCCGGCGGCGCGCCGAGATATTTCCCGCCACCGATTCCTGACCCCGGCGGGCTTCCCCGACTCCCTGCACCGAACACCGAACGTGCGGTCGACGACATTTCCGACCCCCGTCGGCCGAGCGGCATAGGCTGCGGTCGGCCGGCAAAAGCCGATCGGCAGCGGCCAGTGGACGTGCCGAGTGATGCAGCCAGGCGGAGGGATTGTGATCGACCGGGAGTTGCCCACCGAGGAGGCGTATGACCTGCTCGCCCTGGTGCGCGAGGTCGCCGATGCGGAATTGGCTCCGCGAGCTGCCGACTTCGAGGCCCGCGAGGAATTTCCGCGCGACGTCTTCCGCCTGCTGGGCGATATCGGTCTGCTCGGACTGGCGTATCCGGAGAGCGTCGGTGGTGGCGGTCAGCCGACCGTCGTCTACCTGCAGATGCTGGAGGAACTGGCCGCGCGCTGGGCCAGTGTCGCCGTCGGAATCAGCGTCCACACGATGGCCTGCTTCGCCCTCTACCGCGCGGGTACGCCGGCCCAGCAACAGAAGTGGCTGCCCGGGATGCTCGCCGGCGGACAGCTCGGCGCCTATTGCCTGTCCGAGGCGCACGCCGGTTCCGACCCAGCGGCCATGCAGGCGCGGGCCCACCGCACCGATCACGGCTGGGTGGCTTCCGGGGAAAAGGCCTGGGTGACCCATGGCGGCTGCGCGGATTTCTACACCACATTGCTGCGGACGTCCGGCCCTGGTGCCAACGGCATCTCGGCTTTTCATGTACCGGCCGATACCGCCGGCGTGACCGCCGGCCGGCCGGAACACAAGATGGGGTTGACGGCTTCGGTCACCGCGGCGATGCATTTCGATGAGGCGCAATTACCCGACGAGGCGCTCATCGGAGCAGATGGGGACGGGTTGAAGATCGCCCTCGCCGCGCTCGACTACGGACGGCTCGGCATCAGTGCGGTGGCCGTGGGGGTCGCCCAAGCGGCCCTGGACTACGCGGTGAACTACGCCAAGGAGCGAGAAGCGTTCGGGCGCCGCATCATCGAGTTGGACGGCCTCGGCTTTCTGCTCGCCGACATGTGCGCGGCGGTCGAATCGGCGCGGGCGACCTACCTCGCGGCCGCTCGTACTCACGACGCGGGGAAGCCGTACACCCGGCAGGCCAGCGTCGCCAAGCTGGTGTGCACCGACGCGGCCATGAAAGTGACCACCGACGCGGTGCAGGTACTCGGTGGGGCCGGTTACACCAAGGAGCACCCGGTGGAGCGTTTCATGCGGGAGGTCAAGGTCATGCAGATCTTCGAGGGCACCAACCAGATCCAACGCCTGGTCATCGCTCGCCAGCTGGCCCGGTCCTGAAGCCCGCACCGCGGGAAGAGCTACCGTCGTGCAACGGACCGCATCAGGTTCTGGCCGAAGGGCGCCGAAAGGGCACAGCAGAGATGAAGCTCGGGATTCAAGTTCCTTCGTTCACCTGGCCGGAGGCGCCCACGGCCACCGGTGCGACTTTCAAGCGCATCGCGCAGGACGCCGAACAGGCCGGCGTGCACAGCCTGTGGGTCATGGACCACTTCTTCCAGATCCGGACGGTCGGTGCGGCCGAGGAAGACATGCTCGAGGGCTGGTCGGCGCTCGCGTTCGCGGCCGCCGCCACGAGCACCGTCAAGCTCGGCACCATGGTGACCGGCGTGACATATCGCCATCCCGGAGTTCTGGTCAAGACGGCGACCACGCTGGACGTGCTCTCCGGGGGTCGTGCGTACTTCGGGATCGGTGCGGCCTGGAACGAGCAGGAGCACAGCGGGCTCGGGGTGCCGTTCCCGCCGCTGGCCGAGCGGTTCGAGCGGCTGGAGGACGTGCTGCGGCTCGCGCACCAGATGTGGCGCGACGATGACTCGGCGTTCGCCGGCAAGCACTATCAGCTCTCCCGTCCGCTGAATCATCCGCAGCCGGTCAGCCGACCGCATCCGCCCATTCTGATCGGCGGGACGGGGGAGCGGAAGACGCTGAAATTCGTCGCCCAATACGCCGACGCCTGCAATCTGTTCGAGATGGGTCACGACGAGCTGAAGCACAAACTCCAGGTGCTGCAACAGCATTGCGCCGACCAGGGCCGGGACTACGCGGAGATCGAGAAGACCACCCTGGGCCGGTTGGACCTGTCGGCGGAAGGATCCGACGGAGGGGCCACCGTCCAGCAGACCGTCGAGCGGTTCGGCCGGCTCGCCGAGCTCGGCATCGACCACGCCCTGGTCAACTTCCCTCAGGTGTATCGCCCGGATCTGTTCGACCGACTCGCCGAAGTGGTCGCAGCCATCGCACCGATCGTCCCGGCCGGGCGGTGACAACGCCGGATTCGGAGTAGCATCTGCAGTCGACACGGGAGTCCGGTGCGCCGGGCTGAGAGAGGGACACGAAGTCCCTGACCGTCGAACCTGATCCGGATCATGCCGGCGCAGGAACGTCGTTCTTCGCTCTTTTCCGTCGAGCACCGGCCCTGGCCCAACTCGGCAGGAACCGTGCCCCGCCACCCGGAGGGCACATGAGGACATTCGCCGGCCGACCCTGGCTACCGCTCACGGTCACGCTTTTCGTGCTCGCCGCGGCCGCTGGCTGCAGCTCCTCAGCGCCGACTCCGTCAGCCCAGAATTCGTCGGCGCAGAGTTCGTCAGCGCCGAATGCGTCGGCGGCCAGTTCGCGGGCGGGAACGGCGGGCCGTTCCGTCGGCTCACCGGCGACCGCGTCCCCGCTCACCTCGGCGGTGCCGGGCGCCCCTGCGGGTGCGTCGTCCACCGGGCCGACGACGGCATTGTCCACCGCGGCCACCGGTGCTGGCCAGTCCGGCGGTCAGGTCGTTCTCGTCACCCATGACTCGTTCGCCGTCGCCAAGAGCACCCTGGCTGATTTCGAGAAGACGACCGGCATCACGGTGAAGATCGAAACCGAAGGCGACGCCGGGGCGCTCACCAACAAGCTGGTGCTCACCAAGAACGCCCCGCTGGGCGATGTCGAATTCGGCATCGACAACACCTTCGCCTCCCGAGCCCTGGCCGCTGGAATTCTCCAGCCCTACACGTCGCCCGCTGCCAGCGGTGGCGCGAATCGTTTTGCCATTCCCGGCGCCGATCAACTGACCGCGGTCGATTACGGAGACGTGTGTGTCAACGTCGACCACAACTATTTCACCGCGCACAAGCTTGCCGAACCGACCAGCTACGAGGACCTGGCCAAACCGGCTTACAAGGATCTGCTGGTCGTCGAATCCCCGGCCACCTCCTCGCCGGGCCTGGCCTTTCTTCTCGGCACCATTTCACATTTCTCGGACGGCTGGACCAGCTACTGGAAGTCTTTGGTGGCCAACGGGGTGAAGGTCGATTCCGGGTGGGACGACGCCTGGTCCGTCGATTTCTCCGGTGCGGATGGCCATGGCGACCGCCCACTCGTCGTCTCCTATTCCTCGTCGCCGCCGGACGAGGTCAAGAACGGGGTGGCCACCATAGGCGCCTTGTTGAATACCTGTTTCCGGCAGGTGGAATACGCCGGAGTGCTGGCCGGGGCCAAGAATCCGTCGGGGGCCGAGAAATTCGTTGATTTCCTGCTGAGCAAGGAGTTCCAGTCGCAGGTGGCGGAGGAGATGTACGTCTACCCGGTGCAGAAAGCGGCCACCATTCCCGCCGACTGGCAGAAATTCGCGCCCGTCGCCCCGCACCCGGCGTCGTTGACGCCGGCCCGGATCGCCGCCGGCCGGGACGGCTGGATTTCGCAGTGGTCCGACGTGATGGGGCAATGACCCGATCGGTGCGCCTGGCGGTACGGCCCGCCGCGGACCCGGCCGGCGACCAGGCGCGGCCCGCGATTTCCGGCGAACCGGCAATGCGGACGGCCACCCGGCGCCTGGGTGGCTGGCTGCTGGCGGCCGGGCCGGCGCTGGTCTTCACGCTCTTCTTCTGCTATCCCGTCGCCGTGCTGCTCCACCGCGGTCTGACCGGCACCGGCGGCTTCGGTGTCGGCGCCGTCTGGGACGTCGTGACCCGACCGCGGATCCGCCGCATCCTGTTCTTCACGGTCTGGCAGGCCCTGGCGTCAGCCGCCCTGTGTCTGCTCTTGGGCCTGCCTACGGCCTACGTCCTGTACCGCAAACGGTTTCCGGGTCGGGCCCTGGTGCGCGCGCTGCTGACCGCACCCTTTGTGCTGCCGACTGTGGTCATCGGGCTGGCGTTCCGGGCCTTGCTGTCCAGTTCCGGGCCGCTCGGCGCGTGGCACCTGGACCAGACGGTATGGGCGATTCTGGCCGCCCACACGTGTCTGAATCTGGCCGTCGTGGTCCGTACGGTCGGGGCGGCGTGGACCGGGATGGATCCGCGCCCGGCCGAAGCCGCCGCCAGCCTAGGCGCCGGCCCGTTCCGGGTGTTCCGCACGGTGACGCTGCCGGCCCTGGCTCCGGCGGTGACCGCCGCCGGCGTGCTGGTGTTCCTGTTCTGCGCCACCAGCTTCGGCGTCATCCAAATCCTCGGTGGATCCCGATACGGGACCGTGGAGACCGAGATCTATCACCAGACGATGGACAACTTGGATCTGAAGACCGCGGCCGCGCTCTCGATCGTTCAGATCGTGTTGGTCGCCCTGACCCTGGTGGTGGCCGGGCGGTTCCACCGGCCGGGTCGGCGTGCGACCGTGCTGGTCGCGCCGAGCCGTCTTCGGCCGGTCGACCTGCCCGCCGCCGTGACGGCCGTGGTCGCCGGCACGGTGGTACTGGCGGCACCCATCACGCTGGTGATCAAGGCTTTCCGGGTGGACGGCCACTGGTCCCTGGCCAATTTCGCTGCCCTCGGCACCTTGGGGAACGACAACGTGCTGTTCGTCCCGCTCACCGTCGCGCTGCGCGATTCGTTGGTCTTCGCCCTGGTCGGCGCGGCCGGGTCTGTCACCATCGGGTGTGCGGTCGCCGTCGTGGTGACCGGTCGCACTCGCCGCCGCGGCCGTCGGGCCCTCGAGTCGCTGGTGACCCTGCCGCTCGGGGTCAGCGCGGTCACGGTCGGATTGGGCTTCCTGATCGCCTTCAATCAGCCGCCGGTGAACTTCCGCGGCTCGATCGTATTGGTGCCCATCGCCCAGGGGCTGCTGGCGATCCCGTTGGTCGTCAGGATGCTCCTTCCGGTCCTCGACGCCGTCGACGACCGGCTCCGGCAGGCCGCGGCCGTCTTGGGCAGCGCCCCGCTGCGGGTTTGGACCGCCGTCGATCTCCCGTTGGCCGCGCGGGCGCTGGCCGGGGCGTTCGCCTTCGCGTTCGCGGTGGTGTTGGGCGAATTCGGAGCCGCTTCGTTCCTGGCCCGGCCGGCGACCCCCACGCTGCCGGTCGAGATCGGCCTTCTGCTGGCCCATCCCAGTAGCGTCGACCTGGGCCGGGCCCTGGCCGCCTCCACCGTGCTGGCGGCCCTGTGCGTGGTGGCCGTGGCGCTGATCGATGTGCTGCCCGGCCGCGGCCGGCGCACCGGCATTCCGTTGGGGTGGTGACGTGCTCGAGATCGCGGATGTCACCGTTCGTTTCGGGTCCACCACCGCGGTCGACCGGGTCGGGCTGACTGTCGCGCCCGGCGAGATCCTGGCCATCGTGGGCCCGTCGGGCTGCGGAAAGTCGACGCTGCTGCGCACGGTGGCCGGGTTGCAGCGGCTCGACGCCGGCCGAATCAGCTGGGGGAGTGTCGATCTGGCCGGCGTGCCGGCCTACCGGCGCGGGTTCGGGCTGATGTTCCAGGACGGTGCCCTGTTCCCACACCGGACGGTGGCCGGAAACGTCGCCTACGGGCTGCGGCCGGATCGCAAGCCGGCGCGCGCCGAGCGGGTGGACGAGTTGCTCGAACTCGTGGGTCTGGCCGGGTTCGGGCACCGGCCCGTCGCCTCGCTGTCCGGGGGAGAGGCCCAACGGGTGGCCCTGGCCCGCGCCCTGGCCCCGGCTCCCCGGCTGCTGCTGTTGGACGAACCGCTGGCCGCCCTGGACCGGGCGCTGCGCGAGCGACTGCTGGACGACCTGGGGGTTATCCTGCGGGGCACTCACACCACTGCCCTTTTCGTGACCCATGATCAGGGTGAGGCCTTCGCCCTGGCCGACCGGATCGCCGTGATGAACCAGGGCCGGATACGGCAGGTCGGGCCGCCGCGGCAGGTCTGGTCGGAACCGGCGGACGAATGGGTGGCCGGCTTCGTGGGCTTCCGTACCGTGCTGTCCGCCGCCGACTGGTTCGCCGTCACCGGTGTCCGGCTCGGCGAGAGCCGAGTGGCGCTCCGGCCCGCGGCCCTGGTCGCCGATCCGAGCGGACCGGTGACCGGCCGCTGCCTGCGGGTCCTGCCCGGGCCGGAGCGATCCGAATTACTGGTCGAGATACCGACCTGGGGTGCGGTACCGGCCATTTCGATCAGCGGCCGGGACGACACCGTGGCCGGCGAGCTGATGCGGTTACGCGTCGACCCGGCGGCCATCGCCGCAGTGCCGCCGGTGAATGCCGTGGCAAGCTGACTCCTCGTGTACCGCCCGCTCCGCTGCGCCATGATCATCGTCGGTCACGAGTCGTCCGTGCGTCGCGCGTTGGTCCGCGCGGACGTCTGGACTCGGACCTTCCGGGCGCTGGGCCTGCGGGAGACGGGCGCCGGTCGGGACGGTGCCGATCTGCGGACGGAGCTGCGACCGGGCGAGGCCCACGAATTCCGTCACGACGTGCCCTGGGGTCGCCCAGCGTCGGCCACCCTCCGGGTGCTGGGCACGGACAACGGTCTGCCGCAGGCGGAAATCGTGTTCGGACCGGTGCGGGCGAGGATCGACCTGGTCACCAAGGCGACCGGCGGCGGCACACTGGCCACCGTCGACCTGGTCCTGTCCACGCCGCGGCTGCTGCTCGCGCACGCCCGGCGCCGGTTCGTCGAATTCGGCGAGATGTTGCTGGCCGTCGCTACTCTGGCTGCTCATGATCCAGAGGTCGTGGTGGCGGCGGCGGTGATCCGGGACGGCAGGGTGCTGGCCGCCCGCCGTACCCGGCCGCCGGAGCTGGCCGGGCTCTGGGAGATGCCCGGCGGCAAGGTCGAACCCGGCGAGGGTGAGCGCGCAGCCCTGGTGCGCGAATTGGCCGAGGAGCTCGGGATCGCCGTGCGGGTGGGAAAGCGTGTCGGTCCAGCTTGCGACGTGGGGCAGGGCCGGGAGTTGCGGGCCTATCTGGCGGCCTGGGAATCCGGGGATCCGACTCCCCTGGAAGTCGACCCGGCTCACGACCAGGTGCGGTGGATCGTCCCCGCCGAACTTCAAGATCTCGATTGGTTACCCAATGACCGCCCCTTCGTCGAGGCCGTTCATCAGCACTTGAGCCAGGTAACCGGGGATTGTCCGGCGCCGTAATCCTTCGACGCCGCATTCTTCGGCGGGGTTCTCGGTCTCGTCTTTTATCCGGCGCGGCGCAAAACCCTACGGACATCTATTCCGTGGCAGGATCACGCCAACTCGGGTATCGCTCGGTACCTACGAGAGGTCCGACCCGTGTCTAGAGAATCGGAGTGATCAACTCAGTGAGCAGATCCACAACCTTCCGCGTCGCGGCCGTCTCCCTGGCGGCCGCCGGCGCACTGGTGCTGACCGCGTGCAGCTCGAGCAGCGGCTCATCCAACTCCAGTTCGTCGTCCTCGAGTTCATCGTCCAGCAGCGCGGCCTCCTCGGCCTCGACCGCCTCTTCGGGGTCGTCGTCCTCGTCCGCGCCGGCTTCGTCGGGTTCGTCCAGTTCGTCCGGCTCATCGGGTTCCGGCTCGTCGACCACGACCTCGGGCACCAATTTCGTGGCTCCCACCACGGCGGCTCCGGCCTCGCTGTCGGCCGCCATGGTCAGCGCCGCCAAGGCGACCCTGACCGATTCGTCGGCGCTGACCGTCTGCACCTCACTCCCGTACCCGCCGTTCGAGGTGGACAACGGCAGCGGCACCATCGTCGGCTTCGACATGGACTTCATGGACTGGATCGCCAAGGACCTGGGCGTCACCCGCAAGGTGTCGGTGCAGGACTTCACCGCCATCAAGTCGGGCCAGGCCACCAAGTCGAAGAAGTGCGACATCTCGGCCGCGGCGATGACCATCACCCCCGAACGCGAAGCCGTGATCACCTTCTCCAATCCGTACTACGACGCCTCGCAGGCGCTGATGGTGCTGTCGTCCAGCTCGGTGAAGGGCCTGGCCGACCTCAAGGGCAAGAAGCTCGGTGCGCAGACCGGCACCACCGGTCTGATCTATGCGCAGGCACATGCCTCGCAGTACGGTTATTCGGTTCTGGAGTACAAGCAGATCTCGGACGAGGAGCAGGCGCTGCAGTCCGGCAAGATCGACGCCGGCATCCACGATCAGCCGGCCCTGAACCAGTACGTCAAGCAGCAGAACGGCAAGGCCAAGGTGGTCACCAACTTCAACACCGGTGAGCAGTACGGCTTCGGAGTGGCCAAGGGCAACAGTGCGCTGGCCGAGGTGGCCAACTACGCCATCGCCCAGTCCCTGAAAGACGGCACATACAAGACCAGCTTCGAGAAGTGGATCGGCGGAACCGCACCGACCAGCCTTTGACCCAGCGAACGGGACCGGCTCATTCCTTCCAGAGCCGGTCCCGTTTACTTTCCGGCTTTGCGTTCGTCCCTCATCCCCACAGTTGACTGGAGAACACAACAGTGAGTGCAACTCTCGCCTCACGGCCCGTGCAGTCCGGACGGGGCATGACCAAACGGCAGCGGACCGCCGCCATCCGCACGGGCCAGTACGCGCTGCTGATCGCGATCGTCGCCGTCGCGGCCATCCTCGGGCACTGGAAGGACTTCTCCGACCAGTTCCTGGACTTCCATGTCATGGGCCAGATCCTGCCGCGGATGATCAAGACCGGCTTCGTCAACACCCTGCTGTACACGGTGATGGCCTTCATCTTCGGTCTGGTGCTCGGCCTGATCATCGCCTTGATGCGACTGTCGCAAGTCACGTTGTATCGCTGGATCGCCACCGTCTACGTCGAACTGATGCGCGGCCTGCCGACGCTGCTGGTGTTGTTCCTGCTCTCGTACGCGGTCCCGACCATCTTCGGGACCAGCAACAAATTCTTCGGGAACTTCTACGTCCTGGTCACGCTGGGGCTCGGCGGGGTGGCCGCCGCCTACATGTCGGAAACCATCCGCGCCGGCGTCCAGGCCGTTCCGCCGGGTCAGATGGAGGCCGCCCGCACCTTGGGCATGTCGACCGGCCGGGCGATGATCTCGATCATTCTGCCGCAGGCTTTCCGGATCATCATTCCGCCGCTGACCAACGAGGTCATCCTGTTGATCAAGGATTCTTCGCTGGTCTACGCGCTGGGCTTCATGGCCTCGCAGTATGAATTGACCTACCTCGGGCAGACCGCGGCCAGTGGCGGCATCGACGGCATCAGCGCCGGCGCCTCCCATCTGATGCTGGCCGGAGTGGCCTACCTGGTGATCACCCTTCCGCTCTCCCAGGCCGTGCGGGCACTGGAACGACGCCAAGCAAGAAGGCGATGACGCGATGACTGCAACTGCCGAGGTCGATCTCTACGCACCCACGGCCATCCGAGTTCGCGGACTGGTCAAGCGATTCGGGGACGTCGAGGTCCTGAAGAACATCGATCTCGACGTCAACCCCGGCGAGGTGGTCTGTCTGATCGGCCCGTCGGGCTCGGGCAAGACCACGCTGCTGCGGTGCGTCAACCTGCTGGAATCGCCCACCGCCGGACAGGTCGTCGTGAACGGCTACGAGGTGACCGATCCGGAATGCGACGTCAACGCGATGCGCAGATCGATCGGAATGGTCTTCCAGCAATTCAACCTGTTCCCGCACATGACGGTGCTGCAGAACCTCACCATCGCGCAGACCAAGGTGCTGGGCCGGAAGAAGTCGGAAGCGGAGCGCACCGCCCGGCACAATCTCGAGCGCGTCGGCATGGCGCACAAGGAGACGGCTTATCCGCCGCAGCTATCCGGCGGGCAGCAACAGCGGGTGGCCATCGCCCGGTCGCTGTCCATGGATCCGGCGCTGATGCTCTTCGACGAGCCCACCTCGGCGCTCGACCCGGAGTTGGTCGGGGAAGTGCTGGCCGTCATGCGCGGCTTGGCCAAGGACGGCATGACCATGATGGTCGTGACCCACGAGATGGCCTTCGCGCGGGATGTGGCCGACCGGGTCATCTTCATGGATGGCGGCTACGTCATCGAAGAGGGGCCGGCCGCCCAGGTCATCGGCAACCCGCAGAGCGACCGGACCAAATCGTTCATGTTCCGGGTGCTCAATCCGACCCAGGTCGAAGAGGGCGACGAGTTCCCGGCGGCGGCCCAGAGCGGCCCGCCGGTCGTCGTCATCGACGGGGCGCTGAACAGCAATCTGACCCAGCAGTAGCGCTACTTCGGGTCGGGTTCGGAGCGTTCCACGTCGGCCAGGTCCTCTTCGGGGCGCGGCGGTACATCCTCGTCGTCCTCCAGCACGTGCAACGGAGCGTCGGCGAAGGGATCGGTGGGGTTGCTCTCGGGCACGGGATGCTCCTGCGGTTCGGTAGGGCGGTTGTCGGTGTTCTGGTGCAGTATCCGGGTCAGCCACCGCGACACCGCCGGAGGCGGCACGGCGCTCCGACCGACAGGGGACGAAAATGACCGATGCAGGGACCGCTCCGGAGCTGCGGACAGTGTCCGCCGCGTTCGAGGAGTTGGTGGCGCGAGTGCTGCCCGACCAAGGTGAGCGAGCCACGCCGTGCTCGGCCTGGGACGTCCGGGCCGTGGTGAATCATGTGGTCGCTGGCCAGGTCGCCTTCGTCAGCCTGTTGACCGACGGCGGACCGATCGACCGGGACGCCGATTTTCTCGGATCCGACCCGCACGGCGCTGTCCGGCTGGCCGACGCCCGGCTGCTCGAGGCGCTGGCGGGACCGGACGTTCTCGGCCGTCGCTATCGGTCCCCGATCGGCGAAGTGCCCGGGGCAGCGATTCAGCAGCTGCGTCTGGTGGAGCTGCTGGTTCACGGTTGGGACCTGTCGGTGGCCACCGACGAGCCGTTCGACGTGCCCGAGGAGATCGTCGACCAGGCGATCACCGGCTCCCGGGCGATGCTGGGCAACGTCCCCCGGACGGGTCATCCGTTCGGGCCGGAGCAGGAAGCCGGTGCCGACGCCACACCACTCGACCGGTTGGCCGCCCTGCTGGGCCGGCCGGTGCCCTGGCCGGGCACCGACGCCCCCGGCTGAGAACCGGGAACCGGGCGGCCCCGCAATTGCTTCAGGGGGCGGACTCCGGGGCGGTCCACTGGGCGGCGGGCACATATTCGGCGACGTTGTCCATGCGCTTCTGCACCGCGGCGATCTCGCGCACGGCTCGGGTGATGACGCTGCGGTCGATGGCGGAGAGCCGGTCCATCGCCACGACGTTGCCGACCCGGTGCCCGTCGGCCTGTTCGCGCAATTGATAGCGAAGGCGCAACCGCTGCAGGACGTCGAACACCTCGACCAGGGTGTCCGCTTGAGCCTGCGGCAGGATCGACGAGCCGGCGCCGGCGCGCAGCCGCTCCACGGTGGGCAGTTCCGCCGAACCCTGACTCAGGGCCACCCATCGGGCGAGGTTGACGATGGGCAGCACAGCGTGCGTTTTGAGATCGAGCCGGTCTTCCCGCCGGCCCAGCAGAGAACGAACGGAACGCAGCCGCGCCCGCCGCGCCAGCGATTCGGCCAGCAGCAAACGCATGGTGCCCGGGTGGCTCCGCAGTTCCCCGAACACCCGGCTGACCTCCGGCAAGCCGGGATCGCCGTGGATCGGCCGGCCGTCCACCAGCAGGGACGCCATCATCGCCCCGTTGGAAGGAACGGGATCGCTCAGCCAGCTCTGACCGGCGGCGCGCCATTGCTTATTGGTCCGGGAGAACAGCGGCCGGGACGGAAAGGCGCCGTGCTCGTCCACGGCCAGCCCGGCGCCCGCCAGCACGGCGGCGATGTCGGAGAATTTCTGCCGGCAAACGGTCATCTCCTCCTCGCTCACATCGTCGGCGAACGCTACGGCGGCGTCGATGTCGGAGCTCAGCACCGCCTCGTGCCGGCCGTGGCTGCCGAGCGCGAGCCAGGTGAAGCGCTCGGCCGACGCCGCCGGAGGGGCCGCGAACACCAGCGTGATCGCCTGCCGCACCACCGCGTCGACGATCGCCGAATAGACCGCGACCACGCGTCCCGAGTTCAGCCGGCGTCCCAGAAGGTCGGTCAACAGCGACGGCGCCATCCGGGCCAGCCGCTGCAACTCGGCGATGGAGTCCACCCGCCGCAATTGTTCGTGCAGCGAGACGCCGGCGGTGGTGGGCGAAACCATGAAGTCGCGGGGCACCACAATGCCCCGAAGACGCTCGTCCCGGTCGGTGACCAGCACCCCGGGCGCCCGCGTCTCCAACAGCAGGATCAGGGCCTCGGCGGCCGAGGAACCCAGCCGAACGGACGGAGGGTCGGGGTCCATGACACTGTCGGCCCGGCTGGCCGGCGCCTCGGTGGCCGCGAGCACCCGGCTGCGCAGCAGGGCGTCTGTCACCAGTCCGTATCCGCCCGACGGCAGTTCGACCGCGGCCATCGGCCACTCGCGCTCGGTCATCGCCGTCGCCAACTCGGAAACGCTCAGTTCGGGCCGGACCACCAAGGGCTCGGTGCGGATGAGGTCGTCCACCAGCGTGTATGAGGCCGGATGGCGGACGGTGGCGGCCGCGGCCGCGGCGGCCAGGAATTGCGCCCCGCGTTCGGTGGCGAAAGCCGGCGCCAGAAGCGCCCCGGGCAGCCGCAATATCACGGTGCCGTCCACGGCGGCCACCACCCGCGGTCCGATCGAACGCCCGGTCAGCATGGCCGAATATCCGAAAACGCCCCCCGGGCCGAGAATTTCGTCGGTCACTCCAGCGGCGGGGTCGTCGTCGTTCCAGACCTGTACCTGGCCGGCGCGCACCACGTACATGGCGTCGTTGGCCCGGTCGAAGGCGTCCAGCACCAATTCGCCGCGGCGGTAGCTGCGGGCGCGGGCCCCGGCCGCGACGGCGGCCAGCCGGTGCGGATCGAGGATGTCGAACGGCGGATGGGCGCCGAGAAACGTCTGGATTTCGGTGATGTGGTCGCCGCGCTCGACGGTGGGTTCCCGGGAATGCTGAGCCATCAACTGCCGGGTGTGGGCGGATTCGGGATGCTGTAGCCGGACGGGTGGACGTTGTCGTCCAGGGAGGCTCGCCACGAACCGTCCGAGATGTACTGCCGCAAAGCCGCATTGACCTTGGCGACCATGGCGCTGTCGCCCTTCTTGATCCCGACCCCGTAGTCCTCGTCGGTGAAGCCCTTGCCGACCAGCTTGAGTTTGCCCTTGTACTGCGGGGTGGCGGCGAACCCCGCCAGGATGACGTCGTCGGTGGTCACCGCGTCGACCTGGGAGTCGGCCAGGGCCGCGACACAGGCGGAATAGGTGCCGTACTCCTTGAGGTCGATGGTGCCGCGGTAATGCTGCTTGATGTAGGCCGAGGAGGTGGTGCCGGTCACCGAGCACAGCACGTGCCCGTTGACGGTTTCGGGCCCGGTGATGTCGGTGTCGTTGCGGCGCACCAGCAAATCTTGGTGGGCGACGAAGTAGGGTCCGGCGAAGTCGACCACCTTCCGCCGCGAAGCGGTGATCGAGTACGTCGAGAAGATCAGGTCGACGGATCCGGATTCGAGCAGTTTCTCCCGGTTCGCCGGGGTGGCTTCCACCCAGGTGATGTTGGTGGTCGGGACGCCCAGCGCAGCGGCGACGTATCGGGCGGTGTCCACGTCGAATCCGGAATAGGTGTCTCCGGATTTCAGGCCCAGACCCGGCTGGTCCTCGTCGATGCCGATCTTCAGCTTGCCGCCCGACACGGTGCCGCTCACCACGGTCGGGGTGTGCAGGGAGGTTGGCGCCGAGCTGCACGCGCTGACCAGCAGTACGGCCACCAATAACCCCATGGCGGGCGCGGCCCGGTGGCCGACCGTCCGCACCTGCCGGTTCACCCCTTCCTTCCCGTCCCGGCCCGGCCGGGTCGCCGCGGCCGCCCCTTGGGGCGGTCCGCCTCGTCGGCTTCACGTTCCGCCTCGGCCGCCGTCGTCACATAGCGGGGGCCGTCGTCGGTCCACAGCGACCGGGTACGGCCTCCGGTGTCGGCGCGCACGGCAGGCCGGACGATGAGCCATCCGATGGTGAGAATGACGACCAGGACGGGGATGCCGAGAACGACCACCACGAAGTCCGTCTTGTGCCAGAAATACGGCGAGGCCTGCCAGCCGGAGATGGCCATTCCCACCACCACCAGCACCAAGAACGCCAGTCCGACGTAACTGGTGATCGGGCTGCCCGGCATCCGGAACGGGCTGGCCGGGATGACGCCGCGGTCCGAGAGGCGGCGGAGCCGCAGCTGGCACAGGAAGATGGTGGACCAGGTGAACAACACGGCCACCGACGCGGCCTCCAACGCGATCTCGAAGGCGTCCGGAGTGAGCGCGTTCAGCACCGCGCCGAACAGGTACACCACCGAGGTCATCACGATGCCGGCCCACGGCACGCCCGAGCCGCTCATCCGGAGGGTGAATCTGGGTGCCTGCTTGCTCATGCCCAGGCTCCGCAGCACCCGGCCAGTGGAGTAGAGGCCGGAGTTGAGGCTGGACATGGCGGCGACGATGAGCACCACCTGGATGATGGCGGCCATCCACCGGATGTTCAGATCGTCGAAGATGGTCACGAACGGGCTGGTGCCCGAGGTGTAGTTGGACGTCGGGACCATGCAGACCAGCAGCAGGATCGAGCCGCAGTAGAACACCGCGATCCGCATGATGACCGCGTTGACGGCCTTGGGCACCTCCCGTCGAGGGTCGGCCATTTCGCCGGCCGCGACGCCCACCATTTCGATGGCCGCGTACGCGAACACCACCCCCGACATGATGAGAATTGGTCCGTACCAATGGAAATCTCCCGACGCCGGCCAGAAACCACCCGGGTTCTTCCACAGGTTGTCAAAGCCCGCCCGGTTGGTGCCGATGTGGAAGCGGCCGATCACGATGACCAGACCGACCGCCAGGAAGATGATGATGGCGCCCACCTTGGCCAGCGCGGCCCAGAATTCGAACTCACCGAAGGCGCGGGCACTCATCAGGTTGATGACCAGCACCGCGGCCAGCGCCAGAATGACGCTGGTCCAGGTGGGCAGGTTCGGGAACCAGTACTGCAGGTACAAGCCGACGGCGGACAACTCGGCGATGCCGGTGAGGGCCCAGTTCAGCCAGTACATCCAGCCGGTCACGAAAGCGGCGTGCTCACCGAAGAACTCCCGCATGTAGGAGACGAAGGCCCCCGACGTGGCCCGGTGCAGCACCAGTTCGCCCAGCGCGCGCATCAACAGGAAGGCGATGACTCCGACGAAGGCGTACGAGAGCAGCAGCGCCGGGCCGGTCGAGTGCAGTCGAGAGGCGGAGCCGAGGAAAAGGCCGGTGCCAATGGCCCCGCCGATGGCGATCATCTGCACATGCCGGCGGCCGAGGCTCTGCTTGTAGCCGACCTGTTCCGCCTCCAACGACGAGGTGGGCGGTGGACTGGTGCTTTCGATGACGCTCATAGGGCCTCTCCCGGCGTTGGGTGCGTGTTCGCATCCTGGTGCGGGGGCATGTGACTGGCAAGGGTGATCGCCCGTTTGGCCAGGACGCGGTTGTCCGGAACGGCGGCCGTGGCCGTCTCCCGACCGGGGCCGGAGTCGATCGGGCGGGGCCTCGCGTCGGACGCCCGTAGAATTGACCGGTTGCCGTGCGTCGATGCCGACGTGCCGGGATGCGGCCGGCTGGGGATCCCGGCGTTCCCGCCGGAGCCGACACTCCGGGCGGCAGCGGCCCTGACCGGCTGTCCGGCGCGAGGCGGCTGCCCGGTGCCGGACCGCATCCGGCGACGACGACCCTGACCACAAGAGAGCGAAGTTTCCTGTGCCCGTACGTTCTGACCTGCGCAATGTCGCCATCGTGGCCCACGTCGACCACGGCAAGACCACGCTGGTGGACGCCATGCTCTGGCAGTCCGGTGCGTTCCGCGCCGGATCGGCCCACACCGACCGGGTGATGGACTCCGGCGATCTGGAGCGGGAAAAGGGCATCACCATCCTGGCCAAGAACACCGCTGTCCGCCGGCACCACACCAAGGACGACGGGTCGGTCGACGATCTGGTCATCAACATCGTGGACACTCCGGGCCATGCCGACTTCGGCGGCGAGGTGGAGCGGGCGCTGTCGATGGTGGACGGCGTCGTGCTGCTGGTCGACGCGTCGGAGGGCCCGCTGCCGCAGACCCGCTTCGTGCTGCGCAAGGCCCTTCTGGCCCGGCTCCCGGTGGTGCTCGTCATCAACAAGACCGACCGGGCCGACGCCCGCATCGACGAGGTCGTCGACGAGACCTATTCGCTGTTCCTCGATCTGGACGCCGACGACGACCAGATCGAGTTCCCGATCGTCTACTGCTCCTCGCGGGCCGGCCGGGCGTCGCTGAACAAGCCGGAGAACGGCGACGATGCCGGATCACGACAACCTCGATCCGCTGTTCGACATCCTGCTCGACACGATTCCGGCGCCGACCTACACCGAGGGCGCACCGTTGCAGGCCCAGGTCACCAACATCGACGCCTCGCCGTACCTCGGCCGGATCGGGATGTGCCGGGTCGTCGGAGGGCACCATCCGGGCCGGCCAGCAGGTCGCCTGGATCCAGCAGGACGGCACGGTCAGCCGGACCAAGATCACCGAGCTGCTGATGACGGAGGCGCTCGACCGGATCCCGGTGGAGTCCGCCAGCGCCGGGAGACCTGATCGCGGTGGCCGGCATCGCCGACATCACCATCGGCGAGACGCTGGCCGACCCGGACAACCCGCAGGCGCTGCCGCTGATCACGCGTGGACGAGCCGGCCATCTCCATGACGGTGGGCATCAACACCTCGCCGCTGGCCGGCCGGGACGGCGGCACCAGGCTGACGGCCCGCCAGGTCAAGAACCGGCTGGACCAGGAACTCATCGGCAACGTCTCGATCCGCGTGCTGAACACCGAGCGGCCGGACACCTGGGAGGTGCAGGGCCGAGGCGAGCTGGCGCTGGCCATCTTGGTCGAGACCATGCGCCGGGAGGGTTTCGAGCTGACCATCGGCAAGCCCCAGGTGGTGACCAAGGAGGTCAACGGCCGCAAGTACGAGCCGTTCGAACGGCTGACCGTCGACGTGCCCGAGGAATACCTCGGCGCCGTGACCCAGCTGCTGGCCCTGCGCAAGGGACGGATGGAGAACATGACCAACCACGGCACCGGCTGGGTGCGGCTGGAGTTCCACGTCCCGTCCCGCGGCCTGATCGGGTTCCGGACCGAATTCCTGACCGACACCCGCGGCACCGGGATCGCCTCCGCGATCTTCGACGGCTACGGCCCGTGGGCGGGCGAGCTGCGGTCCGCGCCCGAGCGGTTCGCTGGTGGCCGACCGGGCCGGCAAGGCCACCCCGTTCGCCATGTTCTGCCTGCAGGAGCGCGGCACCATGTTCGTGCCGCCGACCACCGAGGTGTACGAGGGCATGATCGTCGGCGAGAACTCCCGGGCCGACGACATGGACGTCAACATCACCAAGGAGAAGAAGCTCACCAACATGCGGCAGTCCAGCGGCGACGAACTGGTGCACCTGGTGCCACCGCGTGCGCTGTCCCTGGAGCAGTCGCTCGAGTTCTGCGCGGACGACGAATGCGTCGAGGTCACCCCGACCTCGGCGCGGATTCGCAAGATCGTGCTGAACGCCGGGGAGCGCGCCCGCACCCGCGCGCGCTCCAAGACCAGCAACTGACCGCCCGCTCGACTGCTCGCCGGCACCGGGCGCAACGGCTCGGTCCGCCTACGATCGTCCAGGTATGAGGAACCGCCGAGCGCGCCGCCGCCGCCTCCGGCGTGCGCACGGGGCGGTGGTGGCTGGGCTGGCCGCCGGGCTGGCCGTCCTTCTCGCCGCCTGCACTCCGCCCGGTCTGCCGGCGCCCCAGGCGCCGACCGTCACGTCGTCGGGCAGCAACGCGCAAGGAGCCGGCTCGACGGTGTTCGTCGGTGTCGACGGGCCGCCCCAGGGCTTCAACCCGCACCTGACCGCCGACAACTCCGTGGGTGCCGCGGCGATCGCCGCTCTGGTGCTGCCCAGCGCGTTCGACGAGACCGCCAGCGGCCCCGTGCTGGACAAGTCGCTGCTGGACTAGGCCGAGGTGAGCGCCACCGATCCGTTCACGGTGACCTACAAGATCGCCCGGGCGGCGGCCTGGTCGGACGGCACGCCGATCACCGCCGACGACTTCACCTACCTGACCGGTCAGATGCAGACCCAGGACGGGACGATCGACCCGGCCGGCTACCGGATGATCACGTCGGTGCAGTCCCGGGACGCCGGCAAGACGGCGGTCGTGGTCTTCCGCGCGCCTTTCCAGGACTGGCGAGAACTCTTCTCCGCGCTGCTGCCCTCGCACACTCTCAAGGACGCCCCGGGTGGCTGGACCGACGCCCTCGACTTCATCCTCCCGGTGTCGGGAAACCGCTACAAGTTCACCGATCTGGACACCACCACCAACGAGGCCACGTTGCTGCGGAACGACAAGTTCTGGGGGACCCAGCCCGGACCCGCCTCGGTGGTCTTCCGGTTCGGGGACGGGCCGGCGCTGCTGGACGCGTTCAAACGCGGTGACCTGCAGGCCCTACTGCTGCGGCCGGACAGCGCCACCCGAGCGGCGCTCGATGCCGCGGTACCGGCTCAGCGCCGCATCGTGGTGCCCCGCCCGGCCACGATTCAGCTGCTGTTCGGCGTCACGTCGGGACCGACGGCTGAACTGAAGGTGCGGCAGGCCGTCGCGGTCGGCTTGGACATGCCCGCCGTGCGCACCGCCTTGGGCGGCACGGCCGGGGCCGTGGTCGCCCCGTCATCCGCCTTCGCCCTGCCGGCCACCGAGCCCGTGTCCACCGTGCCTTCCGGGGCGACGGCAACCACGCCAGCGACTTCGGTGCCGGAGAGCACCGCCGCCGGCTCGGTTCCCGGCACCGCCGGCAATGCGGCGACGGCCCGCACGCTGCTGCAGTCGGCCGGCTATCGAGCCGGCGGTGTCTACTTCGAGCGGGACGGGACGCCGCTCCGGCTCCGGTTGGCCTACCCGGCGGCCAACGCGCGCTTCGCCGCCGCCGCGGTCCTCATCCAGGCCGAGCTGGGCCGGGTGGGCATCGAGATCGACCTGGTGAGCGAGCCGCAGGGGACCGTGGTGGCCGACCGTTTCGCGACCACCGCCAGCGCCGACCTCGCGCTGTTGGCTGTGCCACGGGGCTCGTCGGACGCGATCGCCGCCGCTTCGGCGTTCGGCTGCGCCGAACCACCCGCCAGCCCCTCGACAGCCCTGGCCGCGACGGCGACGCCGCCGACGCCGGTCCTGGCCTCGTCCTCGTCGCCCGCCTCTCCGTCCGGCGAGACGCCGACGAGCACGTCCGCGGGCGGTGGTCCGGCCGTGAACCAAGGAGCCGGGAACGTGTCCCGGTTCTGCGACCAATCGGTGCAGCCCGCGCTGACCCGTTGGCTGGTCGACGGCCGGGTCGATGAGAGCCTGGCCACGCTTTCTGACCGGCCAGTTGCCGCTGATCAGCCTGGGTCAGCCCACGGTGACCTTCGTCGTGTCCGCGCCACTGGCGGCCGTGCTGAAGAGCGCCTCAGCGGACTGGGTCTGGGCCACGCCATTGGTCGGCCTGCCGAACTGGCCGTGGTGATTGCGCGGACGCATCCTTCTGGCGCCCGCCGGACTCGGCGACCTGGACGACGGGCCGGACGATTTCCGACCGTTCGGCCGGCAAAATACGCTCCGGCGAATTTTCGAGAAATGCGAAAACGTCGCCGGCTGGGATCGCCCGGGTCGCCCCGACCGGAAATGGCCGAAAACGCCGACGCCCCGCGCCGGCCGGGGTGGCGCCCGGCGAATCTTCCCGAGGATGGGCCGGCGCGGACTCAAGTTCCTGCTATTGGCGGCCGGGGCCGGAGAAACTACTCCTCCGGTTCGAGATGTCCCGAACGACCGAATTCTGTTCGCCGGTCGGTGTGGCAAACAGGGGAACTTTTCCGGGTCAGGTCGCCCATTCGTTTCTCTCCCGCTAACCAACGGTCAACCTTTGGTCACGATCGTTCTTGTGACCTGGCACATCAGGTGCGAAGGTTTCTAGAGTCTGGCGGTCAGGAGCATCCGCGTTCCTGAGCGGAGGCTTCGGTCGACGTGGGCCAGAGCCGTCAGGAACGTAGGACTCTCGAGGAGGACTCCACATGAGGAAACAACGGGCAGTGGCATTCGCTGCTCTCATGGCCGGAGCGGCGCTGGTGGTTGCCGCCTGCTCCAGCCCCGGTCAAAACAGCAACTCGAGCTCGAGCTCGCAGTAGCAGCAGCTCGAGTTCGTCGTCCAGCTCCGCCACGGGCGGGGCCAGCTCCGGCAGCAGCAGTGCCGCCAGCTCGTCCGGCGCCCCCAGCCTCGGGCGGCGGCACCGGCCCGGGGAGCTCGGGAGCTTCGAGCGGCTCGACCGGCTCGTCGACCGCGCCGGCGGCGGCGACGACGGCTGCGGAACGCCGCACGGCGCCTACACCGATCCGGGTGCCGCCGCGGGCGCGGTCACCGCCGGCAACGACGAGCTGGCCAGCTCGTGGAACAACCTGACCACGCACGGCAACTCGATCTACAACGCGCACGTCCAGTACCTGACGCAGGCGCAGATGTTCTACTACGACGACAAGCTCAACGCTCGTCAACAACGACCAGTTCATCACCTGCAAGGTGACCAGCAAGAGCCCGCTGACCGTCACATACACGATCAACGCCGCCGCCAAGTGGTCGGACGGCGTGCCGGTCACCGCCGACGACATGCTGCTGCAGTGGATCGCGCAGTAGCGGCGTGCTGTCCACCGGGCAGGTGAAGACCGATCCCAAGACGGCAACCCGCTGCCCAACCAGGGCGCCAGCGTCGCGTTCGACTACGCCAGCCCGGGCATGGCGCTGGTCACCAAGATGCCGACCATGACGCCCGAACAGCAAGACGATGACGGTGGTCTACAGCAAGCCCTTCGTCGACTACCGCGTTGAACTTCGGTCCCGAGCTTCCTGCCGGCGCACGTGGTCGGCGGAGAAGGCGCTGGGCATCACTGACCCGACGGCGGCCAACACCGCGCTCTACAACGCGGCCAAGAACGACGACAAGGCGCGCTGGCCAAGATCGCCAACTTCTGGAACACCGGCTTCGACTTCCCCAGCTGCCGACGCGACAAGTCGCTGTACCTGTCCAGCGGCGCCTACCTGTTGACCGATTTCAAGAAGGATCAGTACATGACCTTCACGGCCAACCCGGACTACACCTGGGGCCCGAAGCCGACGCATCAAGACGATCACGTGGACATACCTGCCGGACGCGACCGCGGCCGTGCAGGCCATGGCCAACGGTGAAGTCGACGCCATCGAGCCGCAGCACCCGACCACCGACCTGTACCGGGCCTGCAGAAGCTGTCCGATCAGGGCATCAAGGCCAGCTCCGGCTCGTCCGGCAGCTGGGAGCACGTCGACCTGGTCTTCAACAACGGCGGCCCGTTCGACCCGAAGACCTACGGCGGCGACGCCGCCAAGGCGCAGGAAGTTCGCCAGGCCTTCCTGAAGACCATCCCGCGGCAGAACATCGTCGACCGCCTGATCAAGCCGATCAACCCGGACGCCACGGTCCGCGACTCGTTCTCGCCACGTCCGGGCTCCGCGCTGCTACACCGCGATCGCGACCAAGACCAACGGCATGGCCGCCGCGACAACGGTCGACATCGCCGGCGCCAAGGCGCTGCTGACCAAGGCCGGCGTCACAATGCCCGTCAAGCGTGCGGTTCCTGTATTCGTCGACCAACCCGGTCCGGGCGCAGGAGTTCCAGCTGATCGCCGGCGTCGGCCAAGCAGGCCGGGTTCAACCTGGTCGACGGCAAGGATCCGAACTGGGCCACGAACCTGCCGAACATCTCCAAGTACGACGCCTCGCTGTTCGGCTGGATCAACACCAACCTGGGCATCTCCCAGCAGCCGCCGAACTTCACCGGGCCGGACTCGAAGGGCAGTGTACGGCGGCAACAACTACGGCCAGTACAACAACCCCACGGTCAACGGCTGAGATGAACAAGCTGAACATCACCACGGATGCTGACCACCCAGAACCAGATGCTCGAGGCCACCGAGAAGCAGCTGGTCACCGACGGCTTCGGCACGATCCTGTACCAGTACCCGGACATCGTCGGCTTCGACTCGACCAAGGTGACGAACGTCTCGTCGATCCCGGTCAGCCCCCGGCTGTTCTGGAACTTCTGGGAGTGGAAGCTCGCCAGCTGATCCGGGGGTGGATGGCCGGGGCACTCGACCCGCTACTTCATCTACCCGTAACGGTTTTATCCGGAGGCTGCCGACCTAGAGGCTCGGCAGCCTCCGGGCTCTGATCGGGTCGTCCTGGACGCCCCCGGAGTTGCCGCCCGAACCCC
>CAWEFT010000002.1:0-452779 GCA_963808365.1 uncultured Actinomycetota bacterium
AATATCACGTTCAACCGGGACAGCTGTGGGTAGTCAGTTCTTTCAGTCCCAGAAGCTTCGATTCCCGTTATTTCGGGCCGATACCAGCTCGGTCAGTGCGGCACTGGGTTCAACCTTTCCTGGTCGAGAAGCGATACCACCCTGAAACGAGTACGAACTAGGCGGCATTTTAGACGACTCGTGCCGACTGGAGTCCAGGGCTCATGAAAATCACGGGATCTATAGAGCTCTCAACAGAGAAAATGACTACCCATCTTCCCTCCGTTCGGATCCCCCCGAACTTCCGAACTGCGCTGCTCTTCGCCGCTGCACTTGGCTTCGGCGCCGCGGGATGGAGTGGAAAGACGTCTCTGAACTTCCTAGCCCTGCTATATCCTTTCGTGTACTTAGAGTCACGGCGGCGACTGGACACCCTCAGCGCCGCGGTGTACTACGCGGGGGCCACATGGAGCGTCATTCCGGGTTCAGAGAGCTTCTTCGGCACTGGGGGAAACCTTGTCCTCCCGCTGCTCATCTGGACCACTCTTCTAGCCCTTAGTGCAGCACCGTGGATTGCCTTTTACAATCGCGAGTTTCTTCCTGTAGCGACCGTCGCGGCCATTGTCGTGCTCAGCCTGCCCCCGCTCAGCCTCGTCACGGTTGCACACCCACTCATCTCTGCGGGCCAGTGGTTTCCTGGAACTCGATGGCTCGGGCTTTGCCTGCCCTTACTCCTAATATTGACTTACCGTCGTCTCGGTACGGCTCTTACGCTAGCGGTGCTCGTAGGCGCTTCACTCGCAACACACGCTCGTTTCCATCGCCCCCCGCAAGATGCACGTATCGTTGCTGTGAACACCCGTTTCGGAGGTCCAGCTACACGAGACGTCTTTGGCTCTACATTGCGAGGCCAGGAAGAGGCAATGCGGCGAATCGCTCTTACGCACCCGGATACACTCATTCTTTTTCCGGAGTCAATCATCCCAGTCTGGACTCTGACGCACGATGCACGCTGGGCCACGACCTTTGCTCAACTGAGGGCCCGGCACACCGGACTGCTCATTGGCACGACAATTCCCGTTCCGAACACGAAGGCGAATCGCAACATTCTCCTTTCCCGTGGCTACACGGAGCGCCTGTCCTACGTGCAGCGAGTTCCAGTACCTCTCGGCATGTGGCGCATTGGCGACGAGCGAAACGGCTTCCCGTTGATGCTCCGCTACCCTGCCACAATCCGTATTTGGGATCGACGTGCTGGAGTCCTCATCTGCTACGAACAGCTCCTTGTTTGGCCCGCTCTCCAGACGTTATCGCGAAATCCTGACATGCTTTTTGCCCCGTCAAATTTGTACTGGGCATCCGGCACGATCATTCCGTCTGTCCAGCACGTCGCTGCTCAAGGCTGGGCAGATCTTTGGGCAATTCCGTTATATGAGGCAAGCAACCGATGAAGGCCTTCCTCGCAGCGAGCCTGTTGCTTCTTCCGTCCGCAGTGCGCGCACAGAACACGGACGTTGCCAGGCTGCAATCGACCTGCCTTCCAGCTGCACCGCTGACTACACTTCGCGCAGTCATCCAGGTCGAATCTAGCGGCAATCCCAATGCCATGCAGATCGACTTCCCGAAGGCGCTGCTAAAGCATTGGAACCTCCCCGAGGGAACATTACGACTCAAGCGTCAGCCTACCAATCAACGCGAAGCACTGGATTGGCTAGCATACTTCCAAAGCTACGACATCTTTGTGGACCTCGGGCTGATGCAGGTCAGTACGGCAGAGGCTAAACGAAGGGGTATATCGCCAGCGTCTCTGTTGGAACCTTGCACGAATCTCCGTGTCGGCTGGCAGATTCTTGAGGATGATTACCGAATTGAACAAGGGACTTATGGACCGGGCCAGGAAGCACTACAGCACGCAATTTCACGTTACAACACGGGAGATACGCAGCAAGGCATTGCGAACGGCTATTTAGGCCGCGTCCTTGCAGCAGTCCGCAGACTCCCGGCCGAGCCACCAGCGGAGAAGCGATGATTGTTCTATCTTCCGAACGCCCACATGACCAGGGCGTTAAACACAGAATGGCAAACGATCGCTGGAATGACGCTTCCGCTCTTCCAGCGGCACAGCCCGTAGACAATGCCAGCAACGATCGTCAATTCCAAATAGATTCCATGGCGAGCGTGGGCAACCGCAAATATGACCGCCACGCAGAGCATGACGAACATCTCAAACGCTCGTTTCCAGGCCAGGTTTCTTCCTACAAAGAGAAATCCGTTATACATCAGGCTCCGAAAGAACAGCTCCTCCGTTATCGGAGAGACGAGTACCGACCACAGCACTTTTCCCGCAGGCACCTCTCCATAGACCGGCAGACGCCGGCAGGTCACGCATACCCAGAACAGCGCGAAGAGGGCGATCGCCGTGAGCGTCGCCGATTGAATTGCTCCGCGGTTTACACGCTTCATAGTTGCCGCCTGAACCCCGGAGGAGAATTCTGAACCAGGTGAACGGTCGGTTCGGAACAAACGGCCAGGAGTCGCTCGCCGATCGGCCCGCAGCTCGGGGACGTGCGCAGAAAGGGATTCCGACGTGCTGACCTTTGTGGTGCGACGCATCATCGCGTCGTTCTTCATCCTGCTGGGCGCCACCTTCATCGCCTACGAACTGGTGGCGGCGCGCCGGTGACCCGACCGGGACACGGCCCGGACGATTCCCAACCCGGATCGCCCGGCAGCGCGCCATCGACCGTGATCACCACCGACCTGCACCTGAACGTGAATCCGGTGCTCCGGTACTTCATCTGGCTCAAAGGGGTCGGCGGCTGTGTGGTCGGGCAGTGCAATTTCGGTCAGACGATCAACCAGATTCCGGTCAACGGCAGCTCAGCAGCGCCATCCTGGTGTCGCTCCGGCTGATCACCGCTTCGGTGGTGGTCGTCCGATCCTCCTCGGCATCACCATCGGCATCATCACCGCGCTGCGGCAGTACTCCGGGTCTGGACTACACCGTCACCTTGATCGTGTTCTTGTTCTTCTCGCTGCCGGTGTTCTGGATCGGCGTCGATCCTCAAGGACCTGCTGGCGATCCGGTTCAACACGTTCCTGCAGGCGGCGGCGGCGCTGAGCTGGGCGGCGATCATCGTCATCTCGGTGGTCATGGGGCTGATCGCGCTATTCGCTGTTCGGCGGCGAATTGCGCCGGCGGCTTGATGATCGGGGCCGTCGTCTGCGCTGGTCTGTCTTCGCGGCGCTGTACTACATCACCGTCACCCATTGGCTGCTCAACCCGAGTCTTGGCCCGGTGATCATCGCCGTCCTCGTGCGTCCTGCTGGCCCTGGGATCACCGTGCTGACGTCCGGGCTGAGCAACCGCCGATCGCTGTACACCGCGCTGACCACGGTCGCCGATCGGCATCGCTCTGTGGTTCCCGCTGCAGTACTTCTTCTACACCGGCATGAGCTTCTTCAAGCTGATCGCTGCTGCTGCTGATCGCCATCGATCGTCGGGCTGGGTCATCGGTTATCTGTAGGGGCGGCGACGACCGTGGGCTGTCGGCCCGGAACGGCGCACTGACCGCCGTTCGGCTGACCGGTTTCGTCATCTTCGTCGATCGGCATCATGCGGGCCTGGCACTCCTATATCGGCAAGCCCGGCGATCGACGGTCGCCCGATCAAGACCAACCTGCCGACCACGCCCAACCTGAAGTCGGCGACTTCTGGATCCAGACCACCGACACACTGACCCACCTGGCGCTGCCCACGATCACGCTGATGCTCATCTCGCTGGCCACCCACTCCCGGTTCGCCAGGGCCAGCATGCTGGAGGTGATGAACCAGGACTACATCCGCACCGCCCGGTCCAAGGGCCTGACCGAACGGACGGTGATCATGCGCCACGCTTTCCGCAACGCGCTGATCCCGATGGCCACCGTGGTCGCGTTCGACATCGCCGGCGGTGCTGGGCGGTGCAGTCCTCACCGAGACCGTGTTCGGCTGGAAGGCCCTGGGTGCCATGTTCCAGAGCGGCCTGACCCGACATCGACCCGAACCCGGTCATGGCGTTTTTCCTGGTCGGCGCGGTGGTGGCGGTGTTGGTGAACCTGCTGGCCGACCTGGCCTATGCGGCCCTCGATCCGCGAATCAGGTTGTGAGGAAGCCATGACCACAGCTGCCTCCGGAGCCGCACGAACCGGGATCGCCCGCGGTCCAGCCGCCGCCGCCGATCTGGGCGAGGACGAAACCACCTTCGAACAGAAGGAGGTCGCCGGCCTCTCGCAGGCGCAGATCGTCCGCACGCGGTTCCTGCGGCACAAGCCGGCGATGATCTCGCTGGTGGTGCTGATCCTGGTCATGCTGCTGGCCGCCACCAGCATCGGCTGGGGACCGATCCCGCGGTTGGTGGAAGTGGAACTACTACCACCTCGGTGGGCAGCGCGGCCGGGCAGCGACGCCACTCTCGCCATTCTCTGCATCGGCGGCCACGACTTCTTCTCCATGGGCGACTTCCCGTTCGGCGCGTCCGGTGCGCTCGGCTACGACAACTTCGCCCAGGTGATGCGGGGCATCCAGCAGACCACCTGGTGCTGGTCTTCGTCATGGGCATGCATCTCCACGGCCATCGGCGTGGTGATCGGCGCGGTGGCCGGCTACTACCGCGGCTGGGTCGACTCGGTCATCATGCGGTTCACCGATCTGATCATCACCCTGCCGATCGTGCTGGTCACCGCGGTGCTCGGGGTGGCTGTTCAACGCCCGCGGCGTGCTGCTCGGTGGCGCTGGCGCTCGGCTTGCTGTCCTGGACCCAACTGGCTCGGCTGGTCCGCGCTGAATTCCTCACCCTGCGGGAGCGGGAATTCGTCGATGCCGCCCGGGTGGCCGGCGCCTCCGACGCCCGGATCATCTTCAAGCACATCCTGCCCAACACGGTCAGCGTCATCGTCGTCAACGCGACCCTGGTGATGAGCGGCGGCATCCTGCACCGAGGCGGCGCTGAGCTACCTGGATTTCGGCATCCAGTTCCCGGACGTCTCGCTGGGCTCGCTGATCTCGAACTACAAGGGCGCGCATCCGACCGGCGAGCCGTACCTGTTCCTCTGGCCCGGCGTGTTCATCATCATCATCGCCATGTGCCTGAACTTCATCGGTGACGGCCTGCGGGATGCCTTCGATCCGCGGCAGAAGCGCATCCCCAAGACGCGTGACCTGCGCACGCCGCCAAGGTCGAGATCTCGCACCGCCGGAGTCCGCCGGTGCGGCGCCCGGCGTGGATCACGGCGCGTGGCGGTCTCGTCCGTCAGCGCTCAGAGCGGACGGCCAGACGCAGCCGATCAGCAGCACGCCGATGCCCGGCGATGGTGAGCCAGTGCCAGTGCACCGGCGGCCGGCTCGAACTCCAGCTTCGGATCGTCCAGGTAGCCCGCTTCCCTGCAGCTCCTCCCAGCGCCGGCGGACGGCCAGGTGCGGCGTCGCCGGACGGGAGCCGGGCAGGTCGCCCGGTCGGACGCTCGCACCCCGGACGACGGCGGACTCTGGGCACCGCGAGCCTTCGCGCCGCCCCGATGAGCGGGCGCGGCCCGCAGACCGGGGGCGGGCGCTGCCCAGGCGGTGTACCTTGCCGTAGGCGGTGAACAGCGTCAGCGCCCATTTGGTGTCGATCCGCTGGATCGCCGGCCACGGCAGGTCGATGGTGCGCGGTCACGTTGACCAGGCGCACGCCGCCGTCGTCGACCTCGACGCCGGCCGCCAGTACATCGCCCAGACCAGCAGCGTGACCAGGGCGAACCAGGGCAGCACCGCAGCGCCCTCGGCCGGCTGCCGCAGCAGCTCGCTGCCGAGGCTGAACAGCGCTCACCAGCCCAGATGCGCGATGCACAGCAAAGCGGCCGAAGGATCGGGCGGTGGATTTCCGGGCTCATCGGCTCCATGGTGGCATGCATTCGCCGACGCAGCTCGATTCGACTGACAGAGTGAGGAACGGACCCGATGACCACCTTGGAGAAATCCCGCGCCGGCCGACCCGCCGGCGCCGCCGGCCCGTGCTGACGGTCCGCGAGCTGACATCGAGTTCTGGGTCAACGGCATCTGGTACCCAGCCGTCAAGGACGCCGATTTCGATCTCAAGGCCGGCGAGGTGCTGGCCATCGTCGGCGAGTCCGGCTCGGGCAAGTCGACGACGGCCATGTCGATCATGGGTCTGCTGCCGCGGAACGCGCACACGTCCAGGGGTCGATCCAGTTCGGCGACCGGGAACTGGTCGGGCGCCAGCGAACGGGTCATGCGCCAGATCCGGGGCAAAGAGATCGCGGTCATCTTCCAGGAGCCGATGACCGCACTCAACCCGGTCTACACCATCGGTTTCCAGATCGCCGAGATGCTCCGTACGCACCAGGCCATGGCGCCCAAGGCCGCCCGCGCGCGGGCCATCGAACTGCTGAAGCTGGTGGAGATCCCCGATCCGCGAGCGGCGGGTCGACGCCTATCCGCACCAGCTGTCCGGCGGTCAACGACAGCGCGCGATGATCGCCCAGTCACTGGCCCTGGACCCCGACTGCTGATCGCCGACGAGCCGACCACCGCCCTCGACGTCACGGTGCAGGCGGAGATCCTCAAGCTGATGCGGGATCTCAAGGACCGCATCGACGCCTCGATCATCCTGATCACCCACGACATGGGTGTGGTCGCCGACATGGCCGACCGCATCCTGGTGATGAAGGACGGTGTGATCGTCGAGCGGGGCGACGCGGAGGAAATCTTCCACCGCCCGATGCAGCCATACACCATCCAACTGCTGGACGCCGTGCCGCACCTCGGTTCGGTGGTGGCCAGAGAAGCGGCGTGCGAATCGGCGGCCGAGGATCCTCGGCCGAGCCGGGCATCGAGGATCGGTGCCGCTCGATCGACCGACCGGTACACCAGCGAGGCGTCGAACGTGCAGCGGGAGTCGCCGGCTAACGCTGGTCAAGGACCGAGCCGACATCACCAAGCGGGCCGGACTGCTCCGGGCGTAGCCGGCCGTGGTCGACCTGCGCGGCAGTCGCGGTCGAGTATCCGCGCCACGGCAGCACGCCGGCGTTCCGGGCGGTGGACGGGTTCGACCTCGAGATCGGGCGCGGCGAGGTGGTCGGGCTGGTCGGGCGAGTCCGGGCTCGGGCAAGACGACGATCGGCCGGGCCATGGTCGGCTTGCTTCCGTTCGTCGAGCGGCACGCGCCACGTGGTGGGCACCGACATGGTCGACGGCCAAGGGCAAGGAGCTGCGGAACGGTCCGGACAGGCCGTCAGCTTCGTCTTCCAGGACCCGGGCTCGTCGTTGAACCCGCGGCTGCCCGTCGGCGAGTCGATCGGCGAACCGCTGCTTGCTGCACAAGGTGGCCAAGGGCAAGAAGGACCTGTCCAATCGGGTCGAGGGCCTGCTCGACCAGGTGCAGCTGCCACGCGCCTTGCGCAACCGCTATCCGCACGAGCTGTCCGGCGGTCAGCGGCAGCGGGTGGGTATCGCGCGAGCGCTGGCGCTGAATCCGAAGCTGCTGATCGCCGACGAGCCCACCTCAGCGCTCGACGTCTCGGTGCAGGCCAAGGTGCTGGATCTTGTTCCAGGAGCTGCAGCGGGAGACAGGGTTTCGCCTGCCTGTTCATCTCGCACGACCTGGCGGTGGTGGAGATCCTGTCCCGGCGGATCGTGGTGATGCACCACGGCAAGCTGGTCGAGATGGGCACGAAGGAGCAGATCCTGTCGGATCCGAAGGACGACTACACCAAACGCCTGCTGGCCGCGGTGCCGGTGCCCGATCCGGAGGAACAGCGGCTGCGTCGCCAGCAGCGGGACGCGCTGCTGGCCGCCGGTGTCGGGGTCGGAACCCGACGAGTTCCAGGTGTTCTGAGCGGTTCTCCTGCCTCTAGGGTGACCACGTGGTTTCCACGCTGGTCGCCGTGCACGCGCACCCCGACGACGAGTCGATCACCATGGGCGGGACGCTGGCCCGCTACGCCGCGGCCGGCAGCCGGGTCGTCGTCGTCACCGCCACCCTCGGCGAGGAGGGCGAGGTGATCGGGAGCGGCCTGTCGGAGTTGGTGGCCTCCCGGGCCGACCAGCTCGGCGGCTACCGGCACTGGGAACTGCAGGCCGCGCTGGTTGCGCTCGGCGTCACCGAGCACCGGTACCTGGGCGGTATCGGACACTTCCGGGATTCGGGCATGGCCGGGAGCCCGTCCGCGCAGCATCCGCGGGCTTTCGTCGCCGCGGGTGTCGACGGCCCACGACACGCGGAGGCCGTCGGGTGGCTGGCGGAACTGTTCTCGGAGCTGTCTCCGGATGCCGTCCTGACCTATGACGCGGACGGTGGATACGGACATCCGGACCATGTCACCACCCACCAGGTGTCCCGGGCGGCCGCTGCGCGGGCCGGTGTCCCCAGGCTGCTCGCGGTGGTCAAGCCGCGAGCGGTGTTCGCCGCGGCGCTGAAGCGGGGGGCAGGACCGGGCGGGGCCTACCGGGCGGCGCGGCCCGAGGACATCGGCTATCTGGCCGAGTGCGCGGATGTGGCCGTCGACGTGGCCGCCTTTGCCGGCCAGCGCGCCCGGGCCCTGGCCGCACACGCCACTCAAGCGGAGGTGTTCGGCTCGTCGTTCGCGCTGTCGAACCGCCTGGTGCAGCCGCTGCTGGACGCCGAGTACTTCCGGGTGGTGGCCGGGCCCGGCTACCCGGCCGGCGCCGCCGACCTCATCGGCGGATCGTGAGCGCACCCGCGGACACCCGGCCGACCGGGAAAAGCGCGTCCCGGCCGGCCGGCCCAGATCTGCTGCTGGTCGCGCTGCTCACCGTGTTGACCGGCCTGACCGCCGTCGAAGTGATCTTCTTCCTGCCGTTGTACGCCGGGTCGGTGCCGCTCCCCATCAGCGTGGCGGCCGCCGCGGTAGTGCTTTTCCTGGTGCCCCGGCTGGCCTTCCGGCTCGTCGGGCGGCTCTGGGCCGCCGCCTTGCCGGCGGTCGTTTGGCTGGTCGTCACCGTGGCCCTGGCCCTGCAACGCAACACCTTGTACCCGGTGCCGTTCTCAGTGGGCGACTGGCGGATCACCTTGCTGTTCGGGGCGGGCACCGTCGCCGCGGCGCTTGCTGTCGGGTGGTGTTGGGGCGACACGCTGCCGCGCGCCGCCCGTGATCGGCGTCTGCCTCGCTGACCCGACGCCGGGTGTCGGGGCCGGCGCGCCGCGCGGGATACTTTTGTCGGGCACCAAAGACGGCGCCGGGACGCCCCGGAGCCGTGACCAACCGCCGAGGTGGAGAACTGCTGTGACCTACGTGATTGCCGAACCGTGCGTTGACGTGCTCGACCGGGCCTGCGTCGAGGAGTGTCCGGTCGACTGCATCTACGAAGGCGATCGCATGCTGTACATCCACCCCGACGAATGCGTCGACTGCGGAGCCTGCGAGCCGGTGTGCCCCGTCGAAGCCATCTTCTACGAGGACGACGTGCCCGAAGCGTGGTCGGAATACACCCGTGTCAACGTCGACTTCTTCAACGACCTCGGCTCTCCCGGGGGCGCCTCCAAGGTCGGCCGCACCGGCACCGACGAGCCGTTCGTGGCGGCCCTACCGCCCATGAGCGAGGAGAGCTGACGAGAGTCGTCTGGTGTCCAGGAATGCATCCGGCCCGACCCGTGGCCTTGGGACCGGGCTTCCCGACTTCCCTTGGGACCTGATCGAACACGCTCGGTCCCGAGCGCGCGATCATGCCGACGGCATCGTCGACCTGTCGGTCGGAACTCCGGTGGATCCGGTCCCGGCCATCGTCCGGTCGGCGCTGTCCGCCCACTCGAACACCCCCGGATATCCCACCGTCTGGGGCACCGCCGACCTGCGTGAGGCCTACGTCGGCTGGCTCGCGCGCGCCCACGGTGTGGCCGGACTCGACCCGCACGACGTGCTGCCGACCATCGGGTCCAAGGAAGCGGTGGCCGCGCTGCCGACCCAGTTGGGCATCGGCACCGGAGATGTGGTCTGCATACCGGAGATCGCCTATCCGACATACGAGGTCGGCGCCAACCTGGCCGGTGCGAAAGTGGTCCGGGGGGAGGGCCTGTCCACCATGACCGAGGCGCCCGCCCTCATCTGGCTGAACAGCCCCTCGAACCCGACCGGCAAGGTGCTGTCGACCACGCAGTTGGCCAAGATCGTCGGCTGGGCGCGCCGGCACGGCGCCATCGTGCTGTCCGACGAGTGCTACATCGACCTGGGTTGGGAGAACGCACCGGTTTCGGTGCTGCACGAGGAAGTCAGCGGCGGTGACCACACCGGAATCCTGGCGCTGCATTCGCTCTCCAAGCGGTCCAACATGGCCGGTTACCGCGTCGCCTTCGTGTCCGGCGACGAAAAGCTGGTGGCCGGTCTGCTCGCGCTGCGTCGCCATGTCGGCGCGATGGTGCCGGCGCCGATCCAGGCGGCGGCCACCGCGGCGTTGGACGACGACGCCCATGTGGCGGCCCAGCGCAACCGCTACTCGAGCCGCCGAACCCGGCTGATCGAGGCCTTCGAGGCCGCGGGTTTCTCCGTGTCCCACTCCGAGGCCGGCCTGTATCTGTGGTGTACCCGCGGCGAGCCGGCCATGACGTCGGTCAACTGGCTGGCGGAGCGCGGGATCCTGTGCGCCCCCGGAACTTTCTACGGACCGGCCGGCGCCCAGCACATCCGTGTGGCCTTCACCGCCACCGACGAACGAGTGGCCGCCGGCTGCGCCCGGCTGATGGCCTGAGCGTCAGCCGCGGGAAACCTTGACGTAGGCCGCTTCCGCCGCCTTGACGGCCGCCTTCCAAGCCCGCGGCCAGGCCAGTCGGGCGGCTTCCTTGCGCTCGCGACAGCCCGCCACCACTCGGCCCACCGCCACGGCCGCCGCCACGGCGTCGGGTCCGGCGGCGCCGGAGAGCATCGCCCGCAACTGGTCCTCCAGCACGCAGGCGTCCTGGTGTTCGCCGAGGATCTCCTGGAATGCGGCCAGGGCCTCCAGATAAGCGCTGATCTTGCCCGTCTTGGGCAGCAGTTCGGCGGCGTATCGGGCCCGCTTGCCCAGGATGCGCAGCGCGTGCAGATCGTCGTCGGGCGGGTGGTCACCGAATCGGCGGGTCAGTTTGCGGTGCGCCTTGGCCAGCGTCTCGAACTCCGCGGCGGCCAGCTCCGTCAGGTCGACCCACGGGTCGTAAACGGGTGGCGCGTTGGCCGCCCGGTCCAGGTCGGCCAGCAGGGCGTCGTAGCCGGGCAGGTCGAGTTGCCGGACCAGGGCGTGCCGGGCCTGCGCCCGGTCGGCGTCCAGGGTGTCGATCAAGCGCTCCAGCGCCGCGCCGTCCGGGTCGTCGAGCGCGGCGGCCTCCGCGTGCATGCGGTCGATCATCACGTCCAGGTCGCGGACCTCACCCAGTGCGGCCGCCAGCTCGGCCAGATCCCGGCGCAGTCCGCCGGCGATGTCCTCGTCCAGGGCCGGCCGCGGCGGCGCGCAGGTAGGCCCGGATCCGGCGGGTGGCCACGCGCATCTGGTGGACGTTCTCCATGTCGCCGCCCGTGCGGCTGCCACTCTCGTGCTCCCGCATGCTGGCGGTGGACTTGGCCAGCACAGCGGAGAGGGCGTCGGAGACCCCGGTGGGAATCAAGTTCGGCCGGCGCGGGGCCGGGCGGGGCGGTGGATGACCGTCAGCGACGGATGAGAAGGGATCCGCTTCGTCGCGCGGATGGTCTTCGGCGGCGGGCGGCATGGTTCGAGTATCCCCGAGCGGGGTCACCGGATCTCCGTTCCCGCCCGGAAGCCGCGCAGCCGCAGGCTGTTGGTCACCACGAACAGCGAGCTGAACGCCATGGCGGCGCCGGCGATCATCGGGTTGAGCAAGCCCAGCGCCGCCAGCGGGATGCCGGCCACGTTGTAGGCGAAGGCCCAGAACAGGTTGCCCTTGATCACCCGCAGCGTGCGCCGAGCCAGCCCGATCCCGTCGACCGCGGCGCTCAGGTCGGCCCGGACCAGCGTCAGATCCGCGGCGGCGATGGCCGCGTCGGTTCCCGCGCCCATCGCCATGCCCAGGTCGGCGGTGGCCAGCGCGGCGGCATCGTTGATGCCGTCGCCCACCATGGCCACGCGGTGGCCCGCGCGCTGCAGGCCGGCGACGACCGCGACTTTCTGCTCGGGAAGGACACCGGCGTGCACGTTGGCCGGGTCGATGCCCACCTCGGCCGCCACGGCAGCGGCCACGCCCTGGTGATCGCCGGTGAGCAGGTGTGGCGTCAGCCCCAGCGCCCGGAGCCGGTTGATGGCCCGAGCGCTGTCCGGGCGAACCTGGTCGGCCAGTTCGATCACGCCGATCGGCTCGTCGCCGACCGCCACCCTCACGGCCGTTCGCCCAGGGTGCCCGTCGGTGGGGAGATCGGCTCGACCGACCGTCACGGGCCGCCCGTCCACCGACGCCCGCACCCCGAAGCCCGGCTGGGCCCGGAAGTCTGCGGCTGCCCGCAACGGCGCGCTCGCCACGGCCGCCTCCGCGATGGCTCGCCCGATCGGATGTTCCGACCCCGACTCCGCCGCTCCGGCCAGCGCGATGAGCTCGGTGGCGGCATACCGCCCTCGGGGGTGCACCGCCGCCACGGCCAGCCGCCCGGTCGTCACCGTGCCCGTCTTGTCCAGCACAACGGTGTCGATGTGCCGGGCGCTTTCCAGGGCTTGCGGGCCGGAGATGAGGATGCCCAGCTGGGCCGCTCGGCCGGTACCCACCAGCAGGGCGGTGGGCGTGGCCAGGCCCAGCGCGCAGGGGCAGGCGACGATCAGGACCGCGACCGCGGCGGTGAAGGCGGCGGCAGCAGCCGCGCCCGACAGCAGCCAGACGGCGAACGTCACCAGCGCGATACCCAGCACGATCGGCACGAAGATCCCGGAGATGCGATCGGCGAGCCGCTGGACCTGCGCCTTGCCGGTCTGCGCGGCGGCGACCAATTCCGCCATGCGCGCGAGCTGCGTATCGGCGCCCACCCGAGTGGCCCGGACGACGAGCCGGCCGTCGGTGTTCACCGTCCCCCCGACGACGGGATCATCGGTGGCGATCTCCACGGGGATCGACTCCCCGGTCACCATCGAGGTGTCGACCGCCGCGGCGCCGTCGACGACCACGCCGTCGGTGGCGATCTTCTCGCCGGGCCGCACCAGGAAGCGGTCACCCACCCGAAGTTCATCGACCGGTATCCGGCTCTCGCGTCCGTCGCGGAGCACGGCGACGTCCTTGGCCCCCAGGCTGGACAGCGCCCGCAGCGCAGCCCCGGCCTTGCCCTTCGCTCGGCTCTCCAGGAACCGTCCGGCCAGCAGAAAGGTGGTGACCGCGGTAGCCGCTTCGAAGTACACGTTCGCGATGGATCCGTCCCTGGACAGCCGGAACACGAACGTTTCCGACATGTCCGCCCGGCCGGCGGAGCCGAACACCAACGCCACCACCGACCACAGATAAGCGGCCAGCGTGCCCAGTGACACCAGCGTGTCCATGGTGGTGGCGCCGTGTCGGAGATTGATCACCGTGGCCCGGTGGAACGGCCAGCCCGCCCAGCCGACCACCGGTGTGGCCAGCACCAGCGAGAGCCAGGCCCAGCCGGGGAACTGCCAGGCCGGGACCATGCCGAGCGCCACGGTCGGGACGGTCAGGATGGTCGCCACGATCAGCCGGGCCCGAAGCCGGGGAGCGTCGCTGTGGTCGTGCGGGGCGGTCTGGCCCTGCTCGGCGCCGGCGTGGTCGTGCGCTGTCGGCTGGCCGGTGGTGGGCGACAGTTCGGCGCTGGGGGAGGCGGGTGACCCGAGTCCACGTGGTCGGGAGGGCGCGGCGTGGTACCCGAGCCGTTCCACCACGGACGCCACCTCTGCGGCGCTGACCGATTCCGGATGCTCGACCCGGGCGGTCTCCAGGGCCAGGTTGACGGTCGCCGAGACGCCGTCCAACTGATTCAGCTTCCGCTCGATGCGGGCGGCGCAGGACGCACAAGTCATACCCGTGATGGCGAAATCGGTGTGCTGCCGGGAAGCGGTGTCGCTCATGGTCAGCTCCGCACCAGCCGGGCGATGGCATCGGCGGCTTCGCGGATCTTGTCGTCCGCCTCCGCGCCGCCGGCCTGTACGGCCTGCGCGACGCAGTGCCCCAGGTGATCCTCCAACAAGCCGATGGAGACAGCCTGCAGGGCGCGGTTGATCGCCGAAACCTGGGTGAGAACGTCGATGCAGTAGGTGTCTTCATCGACCATCCGCTGGATGCCCCGGACTTGGCCTTCGATCCGGCGCAGCCGCTTGAGATAGTCGTCCTTGGTGCCGCTGTAACCGGCCATGCTCCACCCTTCGTCCACATACCCCGAGGGGGTATGAGACTGTCATGCTACCCCCGGGGGGTATCGTCCGCAAGGAATGGCTTCAGTGGGCGTGCAGGATGGTGTTGAGTCCGCCCCAGGACCCGGACCGGGGAACGGCTTCCACCCCGCCGGTCAGCGAGTTCCGGCGGTAGAGAAGTCCGCCGGCGCCGGACAGGTCGGCCGCCTTGACGGTCCGTTCCTGACCCTCCGCCTTGAGGGTCAGCTTCGTGCCGTACGTCAGGTACAGCCCGGACTCCACCACGCACTCGTCGCCCAACGAGATGCCCACTCCGGAGTTGGCGCCCAACAGGCAACCCTTGCCGATGGAGACCATTTCCTTACCGCCGCCGGAGAGCGTGCCCATGATCGAGGCGCCGCCGCCGATGTCGCTGCCGTCGCCGACCAGAACACCTTGGGAGATGCGGCCCTTCGACCATCGAAGTGCCCAGCGTGCCGGCGTTGTAGTTGCAGAAGCCCTCGTGCATGACCGTGGTACCGGGCGCCAGGTGGGCGCCGAGCCGGACCCGGTCGGCGTCGGCAATGCGGACGCCCTGGGGCACCAGGTAATCGGTCATCCGCGGGAACTTGTCCACGCCGAACACCTGCAGCCGCAGGCCGGCTCGGGCGGCCGCCAGCCGTCACCTCCCCTACCCGGTCGGCCGGCACCGGGCCGAGCGACGTCCAGGCGTTGTTGGGCAGCAGCCCGAAGATGCCGTCCAGGTTCACGGTGCGCGGTTGGACCAGGCGAGCGGACAGCAGATGCAGGCGCAGATAGACATCGGCGGTTCCGGCCGGCGCCTCGGCCAGCGAGGCGATCTCGGTTTCCACGACTCGCAGGCTGACACCGCGGATCTCGTCGGTGCGCTCGGCCGCGGCCAGGTCCGGCTGCTCGACTCGCTGCTCGGCGCCGCCGGTGAGTGCCGGCGCCGGATACCAGACGTCCAGCACGGTGTCGTCGGCGGTGACGGTGGCCAGGCCGGTGGCGCGCGCACCGGACGCGCAGTAGTCGCCCATGCTGGTCACCCTATCGGCGGGCCGCGGATCGGTCAGGATGTAGCCGGCGGCGACGGTCACGACAATCCGCCCGGCGGGTACCGGTGCTGCCGGACGACCAGGCGTGGCTGGCCCAGGTGCGAGTGCCCACCGACACCGAAGCCGCCCGGAAGCCGGTGCCGTGGGCGACCACCCAGGCCGCCAGGGCGTTGGCCGATTCTGGGCCGCTCGTCCCCGGCAGCGATGTCTTCACAGTGGCGCTGAGCCCACCGGTCACCACCGACACGGCCTCAGGCCGCCCAGTTCGGCCTGCGCGGCGGCGAGCAGTTCGGCCAGCGCCGGCTGGGCTGACGCCGTGCCCGGCAGCGGTCTTTCGGGTCGGCGTCGGCGTGGTGGGCGGCTGCGGCCCCGGCGATGCACGGCAGCTGACCACCGGGGCGGTGCCGCCGGAGCAACGCCGACCAGGGTGGTCGCCTCGGCTCCCATTTCGCATACGCGTCGGGAACGCGGAGATACTGCACGATTCTGCGCGCCTTGGTCAGTGACATGCGTCTGCCAGCCCTGGACTTTGAGCCAGGGCGTCGTAGAAAGTCCCGGCCGCGTAGACGGGGTCGACGAGCTGGGCCGCGTGCCCCAGCCCTGCGACGGCCGCTGCTGGAACAGCCCTACCGAGTCCACGGTCGCCGGAGCCGGCGGCAGATTGCGCAGACCCGACTCCTGCAACGCGGTGGCCACCGCGATGATCCGGGCCCGTTGCGGCAGCCCGCGGCGCAGACCCACGGCGTTGATGGTCGACGCGTGCTGCAGCTGGACCGCGTCAGGTCGACGTCCGGCGCCGCGATGACCGAGGTGCGACGCGGTCGGGCTGGCGTGCGCAGCGGCATTCCCGGCGGCGCCTGCCCCGGACGATTGCGGTCCCTGGACGATCACCGTCACCGGCGCGCCGCTGACCGCCGGGACCGTGCATTCGGGCGCTGCCGCCGCCGACGAGGACCGCACGGCGTTTACCACCAGGACGACCCCGACGACGACGGCGGCCACCACAACCACCGGGGCCGCGATCCACACCCACGGCTTCCGCACGGCCGGCAACGGTACTGTGCGAGGTCGTGACCGTAGCTCGGATTCGATGCCCGATCTCGACCTGTACGCCGATCCCGCCGACCTGACCCGGCGGCTGGTCGACATCCCGTCCGTGTCGCGGGACCGAAGGACCGATCGCCGACTCGATCGAGACGGCGCTGCGCGAGCTCGGGCGGTTCGAGGTGCGTGCGCATGGGCAACGCGGTCCTGGCCCGCACGGCAGTTGGGCCGGCCGACCCGGGTGCTGATGGCCGGCCACATCGACACCGTGCCCATCGCCGACAACGTGCCCGTCGCGCGCCGGACGGCGACACGCTGCACGGTTGCGGCACCACGGACATGAAGTCCGGCGACGCGATGCTGCTGCACCTGGCCGCGACAGTGGACGAACCCGCTCGCGATCTGACCTTCGTGTTCTACGACTGCGAGGAGATCGAGCACGAACGCAACGGCCTGACCCGGATCGAGCGGGAGCTGCCCGAATGGCTGACCGGCTGATCTGGCGATCCTGGGCGAGCCGACCAACGGGCAGGTGGAGGCGCGGCTGCCAGGGCACCTTGGCCGCCGCGAGCTGACCGTGCCGGGCCGTCGGGCCCACTGCCGCCCGCTCGTGGCTGGGCGACAACGCCATCCACGCAGCGGGGCGGCGCTTTCGACCGCCTGGCCGAGCTGCCGGGGCCGGTCGGTCGACATCGACGGCTGCCACTACCGCGAGGGCCTGAATGCCGTGGGCATCACCGGGGGCGTGGCCTCCAATGTCATTCCCGACGAGTGCTGATGAAGGTCAACTTCCGGTTCGCCCCGGACCGGGACGCGGACGCGGCGGTCGCGCTTCGTCAAGGAGCTGTTCGACGGTTCGAGGTCGACATCCTGGACGTGGCCGCCGGCGCGCTGCCCGGGCTGTCCGCACCGGCCGCCGCGGAGTTCGTCGCCGCCGCCGGTGGGGTCGCGGTGGCAAGTACGGATGGACCGACGTGGCCCGGTTCGCGGCGCTGGGCATTCCGGCGGTCAACTTCGGGCCGGGCGACCCCTCGCTCGCCCACACCCGGGAGGAACACGTGTCGCGGCGGCAGATCCAGGAGATGACCGAGATGCTGCGCTCGTTCCTGTCCTGACGGTCGACGTCGCTGGTGAACGAGGTCGGGCGCGCGTCCGCGCGTCCGGGGTCCTGCGACGCTCTACTGTGCCGGGCGTGACGAACGACGAACTTCCGAGCATCTCGACGAGCGCGAGCTGCGAGCCGTCGGGCGAGAAGAAGCGCGGGCCGGTCGTACTGCGCGGCGCGCAGACCGACAGCACGTCGACCACGGACCAGCGGTTGCTGGACTCGCGGGGCCCGACGGACTGGGTGCACACCGATCCCTGGCGGGTGCTGCGCATCCAGGCCGAATTCGTCGAAGGCTTCGGTGCCCTGGCCAGCATTCCGCGGGCCGTCACCGTGTTCGGCAGCGCGCGGACGAAGCGGAACACGCCGCAGTACCAGCTGGGCCGGCGGGTGGGAGCGGCGCTGGCCGGCGAGGGCTTCGCGGTCATCACCGGAGGTGGCCCGGGTTCATGGAGGCGGCCAACCGGGGGGCCAAGGAGGCCGGCGGGATCTCGGTCGGCCTGGGCATCGAGTTGCCGTTCGAGCAGGGGATCAACCAGTAGGTCGATCTGGGTATCAACTTCCGGTACTTCTTCGCCCGCAAGACGATGTTCGTGAAGTACTCGCAGGCGTTCGTGTGCCTGCCCGGCGGGTTCGGGACTCTGGACGAGCTGTTCGAGGCGCTGACCCTGGTGCAGACCAAGAAGGTCACCAAGTTCCCGGTCGTGCTGTTCGGCACCGAGTACTGGGGCGGTCTGGTCGACTGGATCCGCGCGTCGGTTGCCGAGGCGGGCAATGTGTCGGCCCCGATCTGAAGCTGCTGCATCTCACCGACGACGTCGACGACATGGTGCGGGTCGTGCACGACGCCTACGCCGCCTGGGAGGCCGCGCACTGATCGCCGATGGCGATCCGGCGCCCACTGATCGCTGACGGCGATCGCACACGCTGACCGCTGATTCGGACGGCCCGGCGCTTCCCGGCACCGTGGGAGGATGGGCGGCGTGTTGCGTTGGATCACGGCCGGTGAATCGCACGGCCCCGCTCTGGTCGCCGTGCTGGAGGGGCTCCCCGCCGGCGTGCCGGTGACCAGCTCCGAGATCGCCGGACAGCTCGCCCGGCGCCGGCTTGGTTACGGCCGTGGCGCCCGGATGAAGTTCGAGCAGGACGTGGTGACCCTGCTGGGCGGCGTGCGGCACGGCAGCACCCTGGGCGGCCCGATCGCGGTCCAGATCGGCAACACCGAATGGCCGAAATGGGAGCAGATCATGGCCCCCGATCCGGTGGCTGCCGATGTGCTGGACGGCTTGGCGCGCAATGCGCCGCTGACCCGGCCGCGACCCGGCCATGCGGACCTGGCTGGCATGCAGAAGTACGGATTCGACGATGCCCGGCCGGTGCTGGAGCGGGCGTCCGCGCGGGAGACGGCCAGCCGGGTGGCGCTGGGCACCATCGCGGCGAACTTCCTGCGGGCGTCGCTGGGGGCCGAAATCGTGTCGCACGTGGTGTCCATCGGGGAGGCCGACGCGGTGGCGGGCCGGTTGCCGGAGCCGGCCGACCTGCCGGCGATCGACGAGTCACCGGTCCGGGCGCTGGACCCGGAGTCGACCGCCCGGATGGTCGCCGAGATCGAGGCGGCCAAGGCGGATGGAGACACCCTGGGTGGGGTGGTCGAGGTGCTGGTCTACGGCCTGCCGCCCGGTCTGGGGTCCTTCGTGCACGCCGACCGCAAATTGGACGCCCGGCTGGCCGCCGCCCTGATGGGTATCCAAGCCATCAAGGGTGTCGAGGTGGGCGACGGTTTCCTGACCGCCCGCCGCCGCGGTTCGCAGGCCCACGACGAAATCGATCCCCGCCACCCGGGCGTGACCCGGCGGTCGAACCGGGCCGGTGGCATCGAGGGCGGCATGACCAACGGCGAGATCTTGCGGGTGCGCGGGGCGATGAAACCGATCTCCACGGTGCCGCGGGCATTGGCCACCCTGGACGTGTCGACCGGGGACTCCGCGGTCGCCATCCATCAGCGCTCCGACGTGTGCGCCGTTCCGGCGGCCGGTGTGGTGGCGGAGGCGATGGTCGCCTTGGTGTTGGCCGACGCGGTGGCCGAGAAGTTCGGCGGGGATTCTCTTTCCGAGACGAAGCGGAACGTGGACGGGTATCTGGCCACTCTGCAAGCCACTCGCCCCTTGCCGGCCGACAAAGCTGCCGGGGCAAGCGTTGTCGCCTGACCCAGTGGCTGGCTCAGCGGTCGGAGAGCCGCCCTCGACCGGGTCGCCGATGCCGCCCGGGTTCGCGGCCGGTGCGCCCTGTAGTGGCCGCTCCCACCGACCGGCCGAGCGTGGTGCTGGTGGGACCGATGGGCTCGGGGAAGTCGACGGTAGGCCGACGGCTGGCCCATCTGCTCGGACAACCGTTGCGGGACACTGACAGTGACGTGGAGCGGGCGGCCGGCAAGCCGATCTCCGAGATCTTCATCGACGACGGTGAGGCCCATTTCCGGGAGCTGGAGCGGCAGGCGGTGGCGGCGGCCCTGGCCGAGCACCGCGGTGTGTTGTCCCTGGGCGGTGGTGCGGTGCTGCATCGGCAGACCCGAGAACTGTTGGCCGGTCACGCGGTGGTGTTCCTGAACGTGTCCATGCCGGTGGGCGTGCGGCGCACCGGGATGGCCAGTAATCGGCCGCTGCTCACCGGTATCAATCCGCGGGCGACGTACAAGGCGCTGTTGGACGAGCGGTTGCCGGTGTACCGGGGCGTGGCCGTCCTGGAGGTGGACACCGACCGGCTGACGCCCGGCCAAGTGGCGCAACGCATCGCCCAGGAACTCGGGTTGGTCCGGACGGAGGGCGCATGACTGAGCCGGTGATCGTGTCGGTGGCCTCGGCCGCCCGCTACGACGTGCTGATCGGCCGCGGTCTGCTGGGGGACCTGGTCGATGTGGTCAGGCAGAACGGGCGCCGGCAAGGTGGCCCTGCTGCACGCGCCCACGTTGGCCGCGACTGCGGAGGCCGATTCGAGAAGCGTTGCAAGACGGCGGCTTGTCGGCGTTCTTGCTCCAGACACCGGACGCGGAGGACGCCAAGACGCTGGACGTGCTGGGGTTCTGCTGGGACGTGTTCGGGCGAGATCGGCCTGGAGCGGGGCGACGCGGTGCTCGGGCTGGGCGGCGGGAGTGTCACCGACCTGGCCGGGTTCGCGGCGGCCACCTGGATGCGCGGCGTGAAGCTGGTGCAGGTGCCGACCACGCTGCTCGCCATGGTCGATGCGGCCGTGGGCGGTAAGACCGGGATCAACACCGGTGCCGGCAAGAACATGGTGGGGTCGTTCTACGAGCCGTCCGCGGTGGTCGCCGACCTGGCCACGCTGGAGTCGTTGCCGCGCAACGAATTGGTGGCGGGATTGGCCGAGGTGGTGAAGTGCGGCTTCATCGCCGATCCGCAGATTCTGGATCTGGTCGAAGCCGACGCCGACCGCGCCGCTGATCCTTCGTCGCCCGAGCTGGCCGAGTTGGTGCGCCGCAGCGTCCAGGTGAAGGCCACCGTGGTGGCGGCGGATCTCAAGGAGTCGGACCTCCGCGAGATTTTGAATTACGGGCACACTCTGGGGCACGCCATCGAGAAGCGGGAGAAGTACCGGTGGCGGCACGGGGCGGCCGTGTCGGTCGGGCTGGTGTTCGCGGCCGAATTGTCCAGGGCCGCTGGGCGTCTGGACGACGAAACCGCCGATCGCCATCTGGCGGTGCTGCATTCGCTGGGCCTGCCGACGACCTACGATCCCGAAGCGCTGCCAGAATTGATCAAGATCATGGGCTCGGACAAGAAGACCCGTTCCGGCACCCTGCGTTTCGTGGTCCTGGATGCGCTGGCCAAGCCGGGCCGGCTGGTCGGGCCGGACCCGTCCCTGCTGGCGGCGGCCTACTCGGTCGTGGCCGGGCGGCCGCGGGCTCCCGGGCGGGTGGATTTGTAGGGCAGGTTCTGGCCCGAAGACGCACGCGACCCCTGCGGCCGCTACCTGGCCGCCGCCGCCCATAGAGTCTGAATTGCCGACGAACGCATGAACCCGACCAAGCGCCCTCAGATGACGCGGCACCAGCGAGGCGCCGGCCATCTCGACTCGTCCAGGTGCGCGCTCCGAAGTTGTTCAAGGTGGTCGGCCCAGATGCTTGTGGGTCGAACATGCGTGCTATAGACTGGACGTGTGTACGAAAGCCGGGTGGCACCGCCCACAGAGAGTCTGGAGCGGATCATCGCGACCGTCCAGCAACTCCCGGCTGAGCTCGATGACCCCGCAACCGTGGCCCTGATCGCCCAACTGGAGCGGCTCAAGGCTGCCTGTTGTGCGGCGCAGGCCATCGTGTCGGCGGCCATGTTGACGCGGTCGGTGACGGCCGACGGAGGCCGGAAGGTGCCGCGGGGCGAAGCGGCCGTACGGCGGAATGTCGCCGCCGAGGTCGCGCTCGCGCGCCGGGAGAGCCCGGCGGCCGGCCAGAAGCTTCTGCGCATGGCGGACATGTTGGCGACCGATCTTCCGTCGGTGACCCGGGCTCTTCGCGACGGCGAAACGAGCGAGTACCGAGTCGCTCTTCTCACCCAGGAACTTTCCGTGCTGGAACGCGCCGACCGGCGGGTGGCCGACCAACTGCTGGCTCCGAGCCTCGCTCGGCTCGGCAATCTGGGCACCCTGAACAAGGCGAAGGCCATCGCCGCCGAACTCGATGTCGCCGCAGTGGTCCGGCGCAACAGCAAAGCGCTCGCCGACCGGACCGTGACCATCCGGCCCGCGCCGGACATGATGGTCCGGATTTCGGCGCTGCTCCCGGTGGTCTCGGGCGTCGCGACGTACGCCGCACTCCGCACGGCGGCCGATGCGGCCAAGGGCCGAGGCGACGCTCGGAGCCGCGGACAGCTGATGGCTGACGGGTTGGTGGCCGCCGTCACCGGCGCCCTGTCGCACCAGCCCTTCGTGCCCAGCGCCAACCCCTCACCGTCCCCGGGTGTTGGTCAAGGCGGCCGAGATCGGCGTTTAGGAGCGCAGACCGGCTCGTGCTCGAAACAGCCGACCGACCCCGCACCGCGGATCCCCGTCTGCGGTCAAGGCGGTTTGCCCGCCGGACTGCCCGGCGCGCGGATCTCCCTGCACCTGGTCATGAGCGACCGGACGTTGCTCGACAACGACAACGAGCCCGCCCAGCCGATCGGATATGGACCGGTTCCGGCGCCACTGGCCCGGCGCATCCTCGGTGCCGACAAGGCGGTCAAGATCTGGGTCAAACGGCTGTACCGACCACCGGGCAGGCGTCGACTCGTGGACATGGACAGCCGATCGCGGAGCTTTCCGGCCGCGATGCGCGATTTCCTGCTCGCCCGGGACCGGGTGTGCCGCACGCCCTTCTGCGATGCGCCGATCCGGCACGCCGACCATGTCCGACCGGTCCACGACGGCGGCCACACCCATCTGGGTAATGGGCAGAGCAAGTGCCAAACCTGCAACCTGGTCAAGGAGTTCCCCGGATGGCAGTCCGACGTGGTCGATGACGGTGACATCGCCGTCACGACCCCCGCCGGACAGCGTTATCTCAGCCTGCCGCCGGATCCGCCCTGCCCTGAGCCGGGGCCGTCAGAAGACAGCCGACGAGCTCGAACTGCTCGCGGCGAGGAGGTGACGGGTGGTGGACGACCCGTCCATCCAGGAGAGCCGCCCGCGTCGAATCCCGAGTCTGCCGACGACGACTGGCCGGATGCTTTGCCGTCATGGGCCCGGGCGCAGCATGTCTTCATCATCGGCTCGTACCGCGACGACGGCCCCGACGACACCGATCCCGGTGACGACAAGAGCGACGGCGACGGAGGCGACGAAGGCGACGAAGACGAGGGTCGCCAGATCAAAGACAACGAAGCTCGCCATGACGCGGCATAGCATCCCCGGCATGGTTCGCATGCCGTACAAAGACCGACGAGCGAGGCTGGCCGCGGCGCTGGCCGAGCACAGCCTCGACGCCCTGTTGGTCACCAACTTGATCAACGTCCGCTACCTCACCGGCTTCACAGGCTCCAACGCCGCCCTGCTCATTCGCGCCGAGGGCGCGGCGGGGGAGACCGAGTTCTGCACCGACGGCCGGTATGTGACGCAGTCCGAGGCCGAGGTGCCGGACCTCCCCGAAGGTCATCGACCGGTCGTCCGATGTGGCCCTGATCCGGAGGGCCGGCGGCCGACTCGGCTTCGAGGCCGAGGCCGTGAACGTGCGGACACACGCCCGGTGGAGCGGCTTGGAGACGGCCGCCACCTTGCAACCGACGGCGGGGCTGGTCGAGGAACTGCGGCCGATCAAGGACGAGCGAGAGGTCGACGCCCTGCGCACGCGCCTGCGCTGTCGCCGACCGGGCGTTCCGCCGAACTGATCGAGGCCGGCGGCGTGCGAGCCGGTCGCACCGAGCGTGAGGTGGGCCTGGATCTGGACGAGCGGATGCGCCGGCTGGGCGCTCGGGAACCGTCGTTCGAGACCATCGTGGCCGCTGGATCAGAACAGCGCCATCCCGCACCACCGGCCGACCGACGCCGCCCTGGAGCGCGGCGACTTCTCAAGTTCGACTTCGGCGCCGAGGTGGACGGCTATCACTCGGACATGACCAGAACCTTCGTCCTCGGCGCCCCGGCCGATTGGCAGGTGGAGATCTTCGACGTGGTGCGGCGCAGCCCAGACCGCCGGTCGCGAGGCCTGTTGCCCCGGCGTGTCCGGCGGGGAGGTGGACGCGGCCGCCCGGGACGTGATCAGCGACGCCGGCTACGGCGACCAGTTCGCGCACGGGCTGGGCCACGGGGTCGGCCTGCAGGTCCACGAAGCGCCGGGCCTGGCTCGCGGCGCGACCGGTATCATGGCGGAGAGTATGTGTGTCACCGTCGAGCCCGGCGTTTATCTTCCCGGACGCGGCGGGGTCCGCATCGAGGACAGCGGCGTAGTTCGGGCGCCCGATTCGCCTCGACAGGAATGCGGGCCGGGTACGAGGTGCTCACGATGACCTCCCGCGATCTGATCGTGCAGCTAACTGACTGCCGGCAGCACCGACGTCCGGCCAGGTGCGGTTGCACGCTGTCGAAAGATCAGAATCACCGAACGAAAGGCACTGCGACACACCCATGGCTTCCACCAGCGATTTCAAGAACGGCCTCGTCCTCAACCTGGACGGCGTCAACTCTGGACCATCACCGAATTCCAGCACGTCAAGCCGGGCAAGGGCCCCGCCTTCGTCCGCACCACGCTGAAGAACGTGATGACCGGCAAGGTCGTCGACAAGACCTTCAACGCCGGCATCAAGGTCGAGACGGCCACCGTCGACAAGCGGGACATGACCTTCCTGTACAAGGACGGGTCCGACTTCGTCTTCATGGACAAGGACACCTACGACCAGATCAACATCTCCGCCCAGACGGTCGGCACGTTGCCGACTACCTGCTGGAGAACCAGGAGGCGATGGTCGCCCAGCACGAGGGCGTGGTGCTGTTCGTCGAACTGCCCGCCTCCGTCGAATCGATCGTCTCCCACACCGATCCCGGGCTGCAGGGTGACCGGTCCACCGGTGGCACCAAGCCCGCGACCCTGGAAACCGGCGCCGAGATCAACGTCCCGCTGTTCCTGAACACCGGCGACAAGATCAAGGTCGACACCCGCGACGGCCGTTACCTCGGCCGCGTCAACGCCTGATCAGCCGCGGATTCTCTCGATGTCTGCCGCTGATGTCGGCCAGTCCAAGGCTCGTAAGCGGGCCTTGGACATTCTGTACGCCGCCGACGCCCGCGGGATCGATCCCGTCGCGGTCCTCGAGGAACGCCTGGAACACGCGGCCAGCAGCTCCGAGGATCGTCCCGCTCGGTGAGTACGCCGAGTCGCTGGTCCGCGGCTACGCCGACCATGCCGAGCGGATCGACGACCTGATCAGCCGAACACGCCGAGGGCTGGACCCTCGCCCGGATGCCGGCCGTTGACCGGGCGATCCTGCGGATCGCCACCTATGAGCTGGTCTACGCGACCGATGTTCCCCCGGCCGTGGCCGTGAATGAGGCGGTGGAGGTGGCCAAGACGCTCTCGACCGACAATTCCCCCCGGTTCATGAACGGCGTGCTGGGGCAGATCCTGACGATCGCTCCGCAGCTCCGCGGCTGAAATCAGTCGAGCTCGGTCCCCGCCGGCAACACACCCCACCCGACCAACTGCTCGGCCAGGTTCTCCGGCGACATGTCGTAGATCACCGCGAGCGACCGCAGGTCCTCCTGCCGGATCGTCAGCACCTTGCCGTTGTAATCACCGCGCTGCGACTGGATGGCCGCGGCATAACGAGCCAACGGCCCCGCCTGGTGCGCCGGCAACTCGGCCAGCCGCTGCAGGTCGATCATCAGTTTCGGTGCTGGATTGCCGCGCCGGGTCGCGCGGGCGTCCGGCAGCAGTTCGGCCACTGGCACCGCGTAGAACTCCGCCAGTTCCGCCAGCTTGGCCACGGTGACGGCGCGATCGCCGCGCTCGTAGGAGCCGACCACGACGGCCTTCCACCGGCCCTCGGACTTCTCCTCGACGCCGTGCAAACTCAAACCCTGCTGCGCGCGGATCGACCGCAGTCGCTGCCCCAACGCCCGCGCGTAGTCCTCACTCATAACGGCCTTCCCGCACTCGTTTTCTTTCGCCGCGCCGACGACAATTCGTTCGCGGCGTCAATACAGAGAGTAGTCGAACCTTGGCTAGTTGTGGTACACCCTGTGGCGTCGAAAATGGCGCGCCGAAGTGTACGCACCGTGAAGCGCCCAACCCGTTGGAGGGCCGAAGACGCTCACCAGAGTGACGGAACGCTCCGAGCGGTGCTTCTGAGTCACGGACGACCCCTCAAGACGCGTCCTGGGGTGGTGACACTCCGCGCTCGGGGGAAGTTCAAAGAATTTCGCAGGATCGGGCTGGAGTCGTTCGCAGGATTGGGCTGGAGTCGGCGGCCGGCATGCGCCTCCGGCTCGGCAGCCGGCGCCGGAGTGCGGCCATCGACCTGCGCCCGAGCCCCTGGCCGGCACCGGAGCGCAGCTCGGCCGGCCTTCAGGGATGCGGGTCCTTCGGTGACGGTCCGGTAACATCGGACGCGCGCCGCCACCCCGGCCATCCGGAGCGGCGCGAGCACTCTGACGTCCTTTAAAGCCGTCCAGCGAGGCGGGAAAGGAGGTCGCTGCGGTGAAGTCCGCCGAAAACGCGAACGGATTCCTGCTCGGCCCGGCCGACATCGGCCGCACCATCGACCGGATCGCGCACCAGATCCTGGAGCGCACCGGCGAGGACGACGTGATCCTCCTGGGCATCCCGACTCGCGGCTCGCACCTCGCCCGACGGCTGGCCGACCGCCTGCTCACCTTCGCCGGGCGTCCCTACCCGGTCGGTTCCCTGGACATCACCCTGTACCGCGACGATCTGCGTCGGCGCCCGCCGATGGCGTTGGGGGAGACGATGCTGCCCGACGCGAAGATCGACGGGGCCACCGTCATCCTGGTCGATGACGTGCTGTTCTCCGGCCGAACCGTGCGCGCCGCCATGGATGCCCTGCGCGAGCACGGCCGCCCCGAGGCCATTCAACTGGCCGTGCTGGTCGATCGCGGCCATCGCCGCCTGCCGATCCGGGCCGACTACGTGGGCAAGAACATCCCCACCGCCCTCTCCGACGACGTGGCCGTGCGGCTCGCCGAAATCGACGGCGTCGACGCCGTGGAGTTGAGCCGCGGATGATGCCCCGGCACCTGCTCTCGACCGCGGACCTGTCCAAGGACGCGGCCGTGCACATCCTCGACACCGCCGCCCGCCTGGAGCAGGCCATGGCCGGCCGGGAGGTGCGCAAGCTGCCCACGTTGCGGGGCCGCACCGTGGTCAACCTGTTCTACGAGGACTCCACCCGGACCCGGATCTCGTTCGAGCTGGCGGCCAAACGCCTGTCTGCCGACGTACTCAACTTCTCCGCCAAGGGCTCTTCGGTGTCCAAGGGCGAGTCGCTCAAGGACACCGCGCTGACCCTGCAGGCCATGGGTGCCGACGCCGTGGTGTGCCGGCACTCGTCGTCCGGCGCCCCGCAACGCCTGTCGCACTGGGTGAACGGACACGTGATCAACGCCGGCGACGGCACGCACGAGCACCCGACGCAGGCGCTGCTGGACGCCTTCACCCTGCGCCGCCATCTCACGGCGACACCCGGCCGGGCTCGGAGAGCGGCTCCGATCTGTCCGGCCGCCGGGTCGTCATCGTCGGCGACGTGCTGCATTCGCGGGTGGCCCGGTCGAACGTCTGCTGCTGCGACGCTGGGCGTGGATGTGACCCTGGTGGCGCCGCCGACCCTGCTCCCGGTCGGCGTGCACACGTGGCCCGCGAGGTCGATTACGACCTGGACCGCGCGCTGGGCGGCGCCGACGCGGTCATGATGCTGAGGGTGCAGCGGGAACGGATGGCCGGAGCGTTTTTTCCGACCGCCCGGGAATACTCCCGCGCCTACGGCCTCGACTCCCGGCGGGTGGAAATGCTGGCCGCCCACGGGTTGGTGCTGCACCCCGGCCCGATGAACCGGGGCATGGAGATCACGCCGCAGATGGCCGACGGACCGCGGCTCGGTCATCGTCGAGCAGGTGGCTAACGGCGTGCCGTCCGGATGGCCGTGCTGTACCTGCTGCTGTCCGGCGAGCCAGGGGGACGCCGGACGAGCACGCCGCGTGCCCGCCCGACCGGTGCGACGCGCCGAAAGGAGACACCGGCCGATGCAAGGCAGTGCTGGTCATCGGCGCCGCGCCGTACGGTGAGGAGCCTGCTGGACCTGCTGCTGGCCGACGGGATCATCGCCGCCGTCGGGCCTGCCGCCGCCCGCATCCGGCCGCAGTCGGACGCTGCACGGTCGACGGTGCCGGCCTGATCGTGCTGCCCGGACTGGTCGACCTGCACACCCACCTGCGCGAGCCCGGCCGGGAGGACGCGGAGACGGTGGCCTCCGGATCGCCGCGGCAGCAGTTCTGGGTGGCTACACGGCGGTCTTCGCGATGCCCAACACCGACCCGACCGCCGACACCGCCGGCGTGGTCGAGCAGGTTTTCCGGCTCGGCGTCGCAGGCCGGACTGGTCGACGTGCACCCCATCGGCGCGGTCACCGTCGGCCGACAGGGCGAGCAGCTGGCCGAACTGGGTGCCATGGCCGCATCCGCGGCCCACGTCCGGATCTTCTCCGACGACGGCGACTGCGTCGCCGATCCGCTGCTGATGCGCCGGGCCCTCGAGTACGTCAAGGCCTTCGACGGGGTGATCGCCCAGCACGCCCAGGAGCCGCGGCTGACCGTCGGTGCCCAGATGCAACGAGGGCGTGGTATCGGCGCGGCTCGGGCTGACCGGCTGGCCGGCGGTCGCCGAGGAAGCGATCATCGCCCGCGACTGCCTGCTCGCCGACCATGTCGACTCCCGGTTGCACGTCTGTCACCTGTCGACCGCCGGCTCGGTCGAGATCGTGGCGGCGGCCAAGGCGCGGGGGACGCAGGGTCACCGCCGAGGTCACGCCGCACCACCTGCTGCTCACCGACGAATGCGCCGTCGGCTACGACCCGGTGTTCAAGGTGAACCCGCCGCTGCGCACCGGGGCCGACGTCGAGGCGCTGCGCGACGCGCTGGCCGTCAGGGGTGATCGACATCGTGGCGACCGACCACGCGCCGCACGCCAGCCAGGACAAGGAAACCGAGTGGGACAACGCCAAGCCCGGCATGCTCGGTCTGCAGACGGCGCTGTCGGTGGTGGTCGACGACCATGGTGCGGCACGGGCCTGCTGGACTGGCGCGGGGTGGCCCGGGTGATGTCCGAGAACCCGGCCCGGATCGGCGGTCTGGCCGACCAGGGCCGGCCGATCGCGGTGGGCGAGCCGGCCAACCTGATGCTGCTGGACCCGGCGGCCACCTGGACGGTGCGCGGCGCCGGCTTGGCCAGCCTGCTCGGCCAACACGCCGTTCGAGGGCGTGACATTGCCGGGCGCGGTGTCGCTGGACGTTCCTGCGCGGCCGACGCCACCGTCGGCTGCGACGGCCGCGCCGTCGAAGGATGGGGTCTGACGTGGACCGGCTGTTGCTCACCCTGTTGGCTGATCGTCGTCGTCCGGCCTGGCCATCGCGGGCGTCTGTTCGGGGCTGGCGCCACCGGGCTCAGCCGTCAGGACCGTAGGCTCGGCCTGTGCCGAGATAGCTTCCGTGCCAGGGGATCCCGGCGCCGGCTCGGACCGAACCGCTGACCGGTCTGTACGTGTCGACGACGCAGTCCGGCCGCTGGCAGGAGCGGGTGGTCAGCCGCGGACTGGGTCGCCGGCGCGCCGGCCACGCATGACGCTGTACGACACCGGGCTGCTGCATCGACCGCATCGGCGAGACCCGATCTTCGTGCCCGCTGGCCGATCTGGTGGCGGTGCGGCACGGCGCCCGGCATCGCCGGCAAGGTGATGGGCATGCCGGACGGCATCCTCGTCGTCACGTGGGATCTCGGCGGCAGCCAGCTCGGACAGCGGACTTCGGGCGGATGATCTGGAGGCCCAGGCAGGAATGGATCAGCCGCCGCCGGCGCAACTGATCAAGCAGTGACTTCATGACATGAGACGCGTGACGCCCGCCATGCTGGTCCTCGAGGATGGTCGTGTCTTCCGCGGAGAGTGCTTCGGTGCAGCGGGTTCGGCGTTCGGCGAGGCCGTGTTCACCACCGGCATGACCGGCTATCAGGAGACGCTGACCGATCCGTCCTACCGGCGCCAGGTCGTCGTGGCCACCGCGCCGCAGATCGGGAACACCGGTTGGGTCAGCGATCCGGCGGCCCGGGCGGGCGACCCCACCGAGGACGGGAGACAACGAATCCGAGCCGGATCTGGGTGGCCGGACTACGTCATCCGGGATCTCTCCCCGCGCCCCTCCAACTCCGGGCGCACCTCCGGATCTGCCGCAGGAGATGGCGCCGCCAGGACGTGGTCGGCATCGCCGGCGTCGACACCCGTGCGCTGACCCGGCATCTGCGGACCGCCGGGCGCGATGCGGTGCGGGATCTTCGCCGGGTGCCGAGTCGCCGGGACCGCGACGGACGATCTCCTGGGCAGGTGCGTGCCCAGCCGCCCATGGCCGGGGCCGACCTGACCGGCGACGTGTCCGACCGCCGAGCGCTACACCGTGCCGGCGGTCGGAGAGCCGCGATTCACCGTGGCGGCCATGGATCTGGGCATCAAGGCGAACACCCCGGCATGCTGGCGCTGGACGGGGATCACCACCCATGTGCTGCCGGCCAGCATCAGCATCGAGGAGATCGAAGAGCTCGGCGTCGACGGGGTCTTCCTGTCCAACGGGCCGGGCGACCCGTCCACCGCCGACGGGCAGGTCGCGCTGACCCGGCAGATTCTGGAGCGCCGGATTCCGCTCTTCGGAATTTGCTTCGGCAATCAGATCCTGGGCCGGGCATTGGGTTTCGGCACCTACAAGCTCAAGTTCGGGCACCGCGGCATCAACCAGCCGGTGCGCGACGAAGGCACCGGCCGGGTGCTGGTCTCCTCGCAGAACCATGGTTTCGCCGTCGACGCCGAAGCCGGGCGGGTGGTACGACACCGAATTCGGCCGGGCGCAGGTCGGCTTACGTCTGCTGAACGACGACGTCGTCGAAGGCTTGGAATGCCTTGACGTGCCGGCCTTCTCGGTGCAGTTCCACCCGGAGGCGGCGGCCGGGCCGCACGACGCCCGCTACCTGTTCGGCCGTTTCACGAATCTGATGCCCGCCGGATGCGCTCCGACCCAGACGAAGGCTCGCTTCCTGATGCCCGCCGCACCGACATCGCCCACGTCCTGGTCATCGGGTCCGGTCCGATCGTCATCGGGCAGGCCTGCGAATTCGACTACTCGGGCACCCAGGCCTGCCGCGTGCTGCGCGAGGAGGGCATCCGGGTCTCGCTGATCAACTCGAATCCGGCCACGATCATGACGGACCCGGAGTTCGCCGACGCCACCTACATCGAGCCGATCACCGCCGAATACGTCGAGAAGGTGCTGGCAGGACCAGGCCGACCGCGGATACCCGGTGGACGCACTGCTGGCCACTCTGGGCGGCCAGACCGCGCTGAACACCGCGATCGCGATCGCCGACCGGGCGTGCTCGAGAAGTACGACGTCGAGCTGATCGGCGCCGACATCCCGGCCATCCAGCGCGGCGAGGACCGGCAGATCTTCAAGGACATCGTCCGGTCAGGTCGGGGGCGACGTCCCGCGGTCGGCGGTCTGCCACACGATGGCCGAGGTGCGCGCCGCCGTCGCTGATCTCGGGCCTGCCGGTGGTGGTCCGGCCGTCCTTCACCATGGGGGGCCTGGGATCCGGACTGGCCTACTCCGCCGACGACATCGAACGCATCGCCGGCGGCGGCCTGGCCGCCTCGCACGCCTCCTTCACCGCGAACGCCGACGACCGGCACCGCGGACGGTACTGATCGAGGAAAGCGTGCTCGGCTGGAAGGAATACGAGCTGGAGCTCATGCGCGACGGCAACGACAACATCGTCGTGGTGTGTTCCATCGAGAACTCGACCCGATGGGCGTGCACACCGGCGACTCGATGACCGTGGCGCCGGCCATGACGCTGACCGACCGCGAATACCAGGTCATGCGCAACCTGGGGCTGGAGATCCTGCGTGCGGTGGGCGTGGCGACCGGCGGCTGCAACATCCAGTTCGCCATCGAGCCGGCGACCGGCCGGATGATCGTCATCGAGATGAACCCGCGGGTCTCCCGGTCGTCGGCGCTGGCCTCCAAGGCCACCGGCTTCCCGATCGCCAAGATCGCCGCCAAGCTGGCCATCGGCTACACGCTCGACGAGATCGCCAACGACATCACCAAGGCCACTCCGGCCGCGTTCGAGCCGATCCTGGACTACGTGGTGGTCAAGGTGCCGCGCTTCGCCTTCGAGAAGTTCCCGGGCGCCGACCCGACGCTGACCACGACCATGAAGTCGGTCGGTGAGGCGATGTCGATCGGCCGGTCGTTCGCCGAGGCACTCGGCAAAGCCATGCGCTCCATGGAGACCAAGGCGCTGGGCTTCTTCGACCTGACGTCGCGACGCCGTCGCTGGACGAGCTGGTGGCCCGGGCGGCCGTGCCCACCGACGGCCGGATGTACACGGTCTTCCAGGCGCTGCTGGCCGGGGCCGAGGGTGGAGCGGTCTGACGACGCGACCGGTATCGACCCCTGGTTCCTCGAGCAACTGGGCTGTCGCATCGGTGGGCGCCGCGGTCCGCGACGCCGACGAATTGACCGAGCCCTGTTGCGGCGGGCCAAGCGGTACGGACTGTCCGACCTGCAGATCGCCCGGCTGCGGCCGGAATTAGGTGGACGGCTCGGAGGCCCCGACTGGGCGGCCTCCGAGGCCGCGGTCCGGGAGAAGCGGTGGACACTCGGCGTCCGGCCGGTGTTCAAGACCGTCGACACCTGCGCCGCCGAGTTCGAAGCGCAGACGCCGTACCACTATTCGGCTTACGAGACCGATCCGGCGGCCGAGTCCGAGGTGCTGCCGCAGACCACCAAACCCGAAGGTGATCATCCTGGGCTCCGGGCCCAACCGGATCGGGCAGGGCATCGAATTCGACTACTCCTGCGTGCACGCCGCGCTGGCATTGCGGGAGGCCGGTTTCGAGACCGTCATGGTCAACTGCAACCCGGAGACCGTGTCCACCGACTACGACACCTCCGACCGGCTGTACTTCGAGCCGCTGACCGCCGAGGACGTGCTGGAAGTCATTGCCTCCGAACAGGAGTCCGGCACGGTGGCCGGGGTCATCGTCACCCTGGGCGGCCAGACGCCGCTGAAGCTAGCCTGCCTCCTGGACGGTGCGTCGGTCGCCGTCGCGGGACGGATCGCGGTCGCCGCCTTCCGGTTGCCGTGCTCGGAACGTCCTCCGACGCCATCGATCTCGCCGAGGACCGGGGCCGCTTCGGTGATCTGCTGCGCTCGGCCGGTCTGCCGGCGCCGGCGTTCGGCATGGCCACGTCTTTCGACCAGGCCCGGGAGGTGGCCGACAGGATCGGCTACCCGGTGCTGGTCCGGCCCTCCTACGTGCTGGGCGGCCGCGGCATGCAGATCGTCTACGACGAGCCGTCGCTGGCCGACTACATCAGTCGCGGCGACGGAGATCACCGACGGACCAGCCGGTGCTGGTCGACCGGTTCCTGGACGACGCCATCGAGATCGACGTCGATGCGCTCTGCGACGGCACCGAGGTCTACCTCGGCGGCGTGATGGAGCACATCGAGGAGGCCGGCATCCACTCCGGCGACTCCGCCTGCGTGCTGCCGCCGATCACGTTGGGCCGCAGCGACATCGAGAGGGTCCGCGCCCACACCGAGGCGATCGCGCTGGGCGGCCGGGTGCGCGGGCTGCTGAACGTGCAGTACGCGCTGAAGGAAGAGACGCTTGTACGTCCTCGAGGCGAATCCGCGGGCATCCCGGACGGTGCCGTTCACGTCGAAGGCGACCGCGGTGCCGCTGGCCAAGGCGGCCGCCCGCATCATGGCCGGCGACCACCATCGCGCAGCTCCGCTCGGAGGGCCTGCTCCCGGCCCGAGGCGACGGTGCCACTCTGCCCACCGGCGCGCCGGTTTCGGTGAAGGAGGCCGTCATGCCGTTCCACCGGTTCCGGCGGGCCGACGGCATCCGGGGTGGACACCCTCCTCGGACCCGAGATGCGCTCGACCGGCGAGGTGATGGGCATGGACATGGCTTTCGGCCCGGCCTTCGCGAAATCGCAGACCGCGTCGTACGGCTCGCTGCCGACCAGAGGGCACCGTGTTCGTCTCGGTGGCCAACAAGGACAAGCGGTCCATGGTCTTCCCGATCAAGCGGCTGGCCGACCTCGGCTTCAAGGTGCTGGCCACTGAGGGCACGGCGGAGATGTTGCAGCGCAACGGGATGGACGGTCGAGGTGGTGCGCAAGCACTACGAGTCCGACCAGGGCGAGACCATCGTCGACCTGATCAGGGCCGGCCAGGTCGATCTGGTGATCAACACTCCGTACGGTCAGTCCGGACCGCGGATCGACGGTTACGAGATCCGCACCGCCGCCGTGGCCGCCGACATGCCCTGCATCACCACGGTGGCCGGCGCCGCCGCGGCCATCCAGGGCATCGAAGCGCTCACCCGGTCCGACGTCGGAGTCGCCTCGCTTCAAGTGCTCCAGGCCCAGCTGCGGGCGTCCCGTGAGGCGGACGCCACCCGGTGAGCCTGGTGGAGGCCGGCTATCGACGGGTCGTCCGGCCCGTCCTGTTCCGGATGGGGCGCGGCGACGCCGAGGCCGCGCACCACGCCACCATGCGAATGCTGGCCCGGGCCGGTCGTTTCGGCCTGCTCACGGCGGCCATGGTCAAGCTGGCGACGCGGCACCCCGGGCCCCGGCGGGTGTTCGGGGTCGATTTTCCGTCCGTCGTCGGATTGGCCGCGGGCGTCGACAAAGACGGCATCGCCTCAGCGGCCTGGCGGGCCCTGGGCTTCGGCTTCGCCGAACTCGGGACCGTCACGGCCCTGGCTCAGCCGGGCAACGACCGCCCTCGGCTGTTCCGGCTGCCGCGGTCGGAAGCCCTGATCAACCGCATGGGGTTCAACAATGCCGGCGCCGCCGCGCTGGCCGCCACCCTGCGGGCGGCGCGACCCGCGGGCATCCCGTTGGGGATTTCCATCGGCAAGTCGAAGCTCACTCCGACCGACCAGGCGGTGGGGGACTACCTGACCTCGATGCGGGCGCTGGAGCCCTTCGCCGACTACATCGCGGTCAACGTGTCTTCGCCGAACACGCCGGGTCTGCGGACTCTGCAGGACCGCGGACCTCTCGACGAACTGCTCGGGGCCATGACGGAGCAGGCTGCCCTGCTGGCTCGCCCTCGGACGGGTCGTCCGGTCCCGGTGCTGGTGAAGATCGCGCCGGACCTGACCGAAACGGCGGTCGGTGAGGTACTGCAGGTCTGTGCCGACCGGAACGTGGCCGGCGTCATCGCCGCCAACACCACGTTGTCCCGGACCGGCATCGCACCGGCCGACGCCCGGATGGCCGCGGAAGCCGGCGGGCTGTCCGGAAAGCCGCTGCGGGACAAGACGCGTCAGCTTGTCTCATTCCTGGCGGCGCACACGGATCTGCCGGTCATCGGGGTGGGCGGGGTGATGAGCCCGGACGACGGGCTGGCCCTGCTCGACGCGGGGGCCTGCCTGTTGCAGGTCTACACCGGGTTCATCTACGCCGGACCCGGTCTGGTCACGGGTCTGAACCGGGCGATCGCGAAACGAGGAGTTGCATGAAAGCGTTCGGGCTACGTCTCACCGAGGCCGTCGCGGACCGCGGGCCGCTGTGCGTCGGCATCGACCCGCATCCCGCTTTGTTGCGGGCCTGGGGCATGACGCCCACGGTGGCCGGCCTCGAACGGTTCAGCCTGTCCGTGGTGGACGCGCTGGGGGAGTCGGTCGCGGTGTTCAAGCCTCAGTCCGCATTCTTCGAGGTGTACGGCAGCGGCGGAATCGCCGTGCTCGAAAGGGTTTTGGCCGCCGGTCGGGATGCCGGCGCGCTGATGTTGCTGGACGTCAAGCGGGGCGACATCGGCTCCACCATGGCTGCCTACGCCCAGGCCTACCTCGCCGACGACGCCCCGCTGGCCGCCGATGCGATCACGGTGTCGCCCTATCTGGGGTTCGGATCCCTCGAGCCCGCGTTGGAGCTGGCCGCCACCAACGGCAAGGGCGTGTTCGTGCTGGCCCTGACCTCGAATCCGGAAGGACCCTCGGTGCAGCACGCCACCGCCCCCGGTGGACGGCGGATCGGTCAGCTCATCGCCGACGAGGCCGCGGCCCGGAACGCCGGCGCCGCGCCCCTGGGTAGCGTCGGTCTGGTGGTCGGTGCCACCATCGGCGCCACCGGCATCGACCTGTCCCGGGTGAACGGGCCGTTGCTGGCGCCGGGTATCGGGGCCCAAGGAGCTACCGCCGCCGACCTACGCACGGTGTTCGGCGACGACCTGTCCGCGGTCCTGCCGACCAGCAGCCGGGAGGTGCTGGCCGGCGGTCCCTCCGCGGCCGGGTTGCGCGCGGCCGCCTCCCGGCACAACGACGAATTGCGGGCGTTGATGGCCTGACCCGATCAGGACCCGGCGTACGCGGCCCGCAGCCCGGCGATGTCCAACTTCTGCATCTTGAGCATGGCCTGCACGGCCCGCCCGGCGCCCTCGGGATCGGAGCCGCCGAGGGTCTCGCCCATCACCGCGCTGGGCACGATCTGCCAGGACAGGCCCCACTTGTCCTTGATCCACCCACACGCGATCTCCTGGCCACCGTTGGCCAGGAAGGCATCCCAGTAGTAGTCGATGTCCTCCTGCGTCTCGACCGACACCATGATCGAGATCGCGTCGGTGAACGGGTGGGCCGGGCCGCCCTGGAAGGCGACGAAATGGTTTCCGAACAATTCGAATTCGATCGACATCATGTTCTCCGGGCCGGGGACCTCGTCCGGGTAATCGATGACCGCCGTGGTGGTCAGCTGCGGAAACAGCGACTGGTAGAACCGGACCGGCTCCCGCACGTCCCCTTCGTACCACAGGAAGGTGCCGACTGACGTAGTGCTCATGATGTGCAGATCCTTTCGAGAATGATTGTTTTGGTGTTCAGGCGCGAGTGGTGGCGAGCAATTCGGTGAAAACACCGTCGAGACGGTCGCAGCCCTCGGACAGGCCCGCTTCCATGCCGTTGGCGATGAGCCCGTCCCGGTCCGCGATCGACTGGTACACGGCGGAATTGGTCCACCGGGTCCCTGCCTCGATCGGCGTCAGTGTCATGTGTTCGAGAGAGACATGGCCGGGCAGACCCTCCCATTCCCAGGTCTGCGTGACTCCGTCGTGCACCGACGGCTCGCCGTGGAAGCAGCCCTTGAAGCCGAACTCCTCCCCGGTCTCCGGATCGATGTGGACGAAGCGCCAGCTGCCGCCGTCCCGGACGTCCAGTTTGTCCACCCGCATCTGGTATTTCGCCGGGCCCAACCAGCGGGGCAGCAATTCGGCGTCGGTGAACGCGCGGAACACCAATTCCGGTGGCGCCGCGAAATCGCGCGTGATGGTGATGAAGGGCAGGCCTTCTTCGGCGGTGATGCGTAGCTCGGTCATGACACTTTCCTTTCCGGGCCGTTTCGTGCGGCGAAATCAAACGGACGGGGCGGACGGCACAGTTTTGAGCAGGCTGTCGAGTCGGTCGAAACTTTCCGTCCAGTACTGCCGATAATCCGCCAACCATTCAGTGGCCAGTCGAAGCGGAGCGGCCTGCAGGTGGCTCAGCCGGGCGGTGCCCTGCCGGCTGCGAGAGATCAACCCCGCCTGTTCGAGCACCTTCAGGTGCTTGGACACCGCCGGCTGTGAGATGGCGAACGGGCCGACCAGTTCGTTGACATTTGCGTCTCCCTTCGCCAGGCGGGCCAGGATGGCTCGCCGCGTCGGATCGGCCAGGGCCGCGAAAACGGCGTCCAGCTGATCCTCCATAACCGACTCCTTCTAAAACCGAACAGTTATAGAGTGCGGCAGACGCCGGGCGTTGTCAAGAGGCGGATGAATTTTCGGAGAACGCGAGGAAGCGGGTTCAGCGCGGTACCGCCACAGCCCCGCTGCTCAACGCGCGGCTTCGGCCAGCTGGGTCGCCCGTCCGCGCACGCCTGCGATGTACAGGGCGATGCCGTCCGTGTAGTACTCGTCTTCGTCGTCGCAGTCGACGAGCTCATCGGAGCATTCGACGAGGTTCGGGTAGCTCGCCGGCGGCAGCGCGGACAACTGCGCCCTTTTGCGGGAGACGATCGCGTCGCGCTCGACGCTCGGGGCGTCCAGTTCGGCGCCCGGCTGGGTCATGATCAGGCTCATCGCCGTCCGCAGCGCCGAATGGGCCAGGACCGAGCGCTCGCGAACCGAGAACCCGGCGCGCCGGAGCAACTCCAGGAACCGTTCGGACAGAACTCGGCCGGGCTCGTTCTGCAGGAGCTGGTGCGCCCCCAATTCCACCGAGCCGGGATGCCGGCGCATGGCCGCGACCAGCGCGGTCAAGATGCCTGACAGCTGATCGAGCCACGGCAGCGACTCGGGCACGGACGACAGGTCCAGGCCGTCGAAGAGGCGATCGCCCATGGCGGCCAGCAGTTCGTCCTTGTTCTTCACGTGCCAGTAGAGCGCCATCGGCGTCACCGAGAACTCCTGCGCGAGACGGCGGATGGTGACCGCGTCCAGGCCGTCGGTGTCGGCGATCTCGAGGGCGCGGTCGATCAGCGCCTCGCGGCCGATGCCCGGGGCGGCGACCCGGGAGGCCCGAGCCGTTCGTTCGGAAGTTTTCGTAGCCGGCACGTTGACAACTATACGCCGTAGAGCGTAAAGCTGTACGCAGTACATGTACGACGTATAGGAACGCCCACATCGACCGCCGCCCAACGTTCGGAGCCTGACTGCGATGCCCAGATCCCGTATCACTCTGCTGGCCGTATCCCTGGCCACCTTCATGACGTACCTCGACAACAACATTGTCAATGTGGCCATGCCGACCATTCAGCGCGACCTGCGGCTGAGCACCTCCGGGTTGGAATGGGTGGTCAGCGCCTACATCCTGGTGTTCGCCAGCCTCCTGCTGGCGGGCGGTCGCCTCGCCGACGTCTTCGGCCGCAAGCGCGTCTTCCTGACCGGCCTGGCCATCTTCACCGGCGCCTCGCTGGTCGCCGGGCTGGCCGGCAACGTCTCCGTCCTGGTCGCCAGCCGGGCCGTGCAAGGCCTCGGCGCCGCCCTGTTGACCCCCACGACGCTGGCCATCATCTCCGCCACCTTCACCGACAAGCGGAAGCGCGCCGCCGCCGTGGGCGTCGCCACCGGCGTCGGTGCCCTCGCCCTCGCCGTGGGTCCGCTGATCGGCGGCTTCCTGTCGCAGCACGTCTCCTGGGGCTGGATCTTCTTCCTCAACGTCCCGGTGGGCATCGTGACCGCCGGACTCGCCCTGTTCGCGATCCGCGAGTCGAGCGGGGCGGACGCGCCGCGGCGAATGGACATTCCCGGCATCGTCACCTCGACCGGAGCGCTCTCCGCGCTCACCTACGCCCTCATCGAGGGACACGGTCTGGGCTGGTCCTCACCCGCCATCGTGTCGGCCTTCGCGGTGGCCCTGGTACTGGCCGCGGCTTTCCTGGCCGTCGAACGCCGCGCGGCCCAGCCGATGATCAAGCTGTCGCTGTTCGCCGACCGGGTCTTCTCTGGCGGGATCATCGCCCTGATGATGTGGGCCTTCGGGTTGTTCGGCATCTACTTCTTCACCGCCATCTACCTGCAGCAGGTACTCGGGTTCTCGGCCACCGAAGCCGGTGCCGCCTTCGTGCCGATGGCCCTGCTGATGGTGATCGGGGCCGTCGCCTCCGAACAGATCTCCCACCGGGTCGGCGCGCATCGACTGGTGTCCTTCGCCATCGTGCTGATGGGCCTGGGCATCGCCAGCGTGGCCCTGCTGGGAGAGCACGCGGGCTACGGCGCCCTGATGCCGAGTTTTCTCGCCATCGGGATCGGCGGCGGTCTGTCCACGCCGCTGACGGCCAGCGTGCTGGAGGCCATGCCCACCGCCGAGGCCGGCGTCGCCTCGGCCGTGTTCAACGCCAGCCGGGAGGTGGCCGGATTGCTGGGCATCACGGTCATCGGCGTGGTGCTCACCGCGCGGCAGACCGCGCTGAGCCACGCGGGGAGCGCACCGCTGGACGCCTACCTGGGCGGATACCGGTTGGGTCTGCTGGTCGCCGGTGCCCTGGTCGTGGTCGGCGGCATCACGGCCTGGTTCGGGCTGCGCAACCGCACCGTGGTCACGGCCGGCGACGCCGACGAGGCCGTCCTGGTGGCCGTCTGACGGATGCGACAGGTCATGCCGGGTGGGTCTGACTGGACTCGCCCGGCGTGCCACTCTGTTCAGGTGAGCGATCTCAAGCCTGCCCGTCCTGGTAGCGACCTCAAACCCCGCAGCCGCGACGTCACCGAAGGAATCGAAAAGGCTCCCGCCCGCGGCATGCTCCGCGCCGTGGGGATGGGCGACGACGATTGGGACAAGCCGCAGATCGGCATCGCCAGCTCGTGGAACGAGATCACTCCCTGCAATCTCTCGCTCGACCGCCTGGCGCGGGCCGCCAAGGAGGGCGTGCACGCCGCGGGTGGCTTTCCGCTCCAGTTCGGGACCATCTCGGTCTCCGACGGCATCGCCATGGGCCACGAGGGCATGCACTTCTCGCTGGTGTCCCGCGAGATCATCGCGGACTCGGTGGAGACGGTGATGCAGGCCGAACGCCTGGACGGCTCCGTGCTGCTGGCCGGTTGCGACAAGTCGTTGCCCGGCATGCTGATGGCCGCCGCCCGGCTGAACCTGTCCTCGGTGTTCCTGTACGCCGGCACGATCGCGCCGGGCTTCGTGAAGCTGTCCGACGGCACCGAGGGCTACGTGACCCTCATCGACGCCTTCGAGGCGGTCGGCGCCTGCAAGGCCGGCAAGATGTCGGAAGAGGATCTCGACCGCATCGAACGCGCCATCTGCCCGGGCGAGGGAGCCTGCGGCGGCATGTACACGGCCAACACCATGGCGTCCATCGCCGAGGCCCTCGGGATGAGCCTGCCCGGCTCGGCCGCCCCGCCATCGGCGGACCGGCGCCGCGACCATTTCGCGCGCCTGTCCGGCCAGGCGGCCGTGAACCTGATCAAGCAGGGCATCACCGCCGGGGACATCCTGACAAAGCCCGCCTTCGAGAACGCCATCGCCATCACCATGGCCTTCGGCGGCTCCACCAATGCCGTGCTCCATCTGCTGGCCATTGCGCACGAGGCGGGGGTCGAACTGCACCTGGACGATTTCAACCGGATCGGCGCCCGGGTCCCGCACCTCGGGGATCTGAAGCCGTTCGGCAAGTACGTGATGAACGACGTCGATCGGGTGGGCGGGGTGCCGGTGGTGCTCAAGGCGTTACTGGACGCCGGTCACCTGAACGGCGACGTGCTGACGGTGACCGGGAAGACCATGGCCGAGAACCTGACCGAGATGGACCTGCCGCCGCTGGACGGAGAGGTGATCCGCACCCTGGACAACCCGATCCACGCCACCGGCGGGCTGAGCATCCTGCACGGCTCGCTGGCTCCGGACGGCGCGGTGGTCAAGACGGCCGGTTTCGACCTCGCCGTGTTCGAGGGGCCGGCCCGGGTGTTCGAGCGCGAGCGCGCGGCCATGGACGCCCTCACCGCCGGTGAGATCCGCGAGGGGGACGTCGTCGTCATCCGCTACGAGGGGCCCAAGGGCGGGCCGGGAATGCGCGAGATGCTGGCCATCACCGGCGCCATCAAGGGCGCCGGGCTGGGCAAGGATGTGCTGCTGCTCACCGACGGCCGGTTCTCCGGAGGTACCACCGGGCTGTGCATCGGGCACATCGCGCCCGAGGCCGTCGATGCCGGCCCGGTGGCCTTCATCGAGGACGGCGACCGGATCCGGGTCGACATCGCCAGCCGCTCCCTGGACCTGCTCGTGGAACCGGACGTTCTGGAGCGGCGCAGGCAGGGCTGGAAGCCGCTGCCTCCCACCTACAACCGCGGAGTGCTGGCCAAATACGTCAAGCTGGTGCATTCGGCGGCCGTCGGAGCGGTCACCGGCTGACCGCCGCCGGCGCGTACTCGGCGTCTCGGCCCGGCCGCACTTCGGACCCGCCGTCGGTGATCCCCGCTCAACCGCCGGGGGGCGGGGCGGTCGTGGCACCGCGGTGGAAAACGCTGGTGAACCCCTGCGAGGGCGGCGACCCCCCGGCCAGCAGGTCGAGCACCATCCGCCCGGCCGCTTGCCCCTGCTCACGGGCCGGCTGCTCCATGGTCGTCAGGTCGTGCGAGATGAAGGTGTCGATGCGCACGCCGTCGAAACCCACCACGGAAAGATCCCTGGGCACCGCCAGACCCAGCTGCTCGGCGGCGCGGATGACGCCGGCCGCCAGCAGGTCGCTTTGGGCGATCACTGCGCTCGGCCGCTCGCCGGCAGGTAGCAGGGCGCCGGCGTCGCTGGTGAGCAGCGCGGTCCCGGCCCGGTAACCCTCCTCCACCGAGCTCTTGCCGCCCACGTAGACGACGGGTTCGGGGAAGACGTCCCGAGCGCCCGCCAGCCGATCCCCGCCCACCGTCGCCTCCACCGAACGCTCGTCCCGCTGCGGCAACACGCCCCGGAAGCCGGATCCGTCCAACGGCAGCGTGGTCACGGCGACACGGCGGTGCCCCAGCTCGGCCAGGTGCCGGCACAGCGTGACGGTGGCCCGGCGGTCGTCGAGGTCCACGGTCGGCACGTCGGCGAACAGTGTTCCCCCCATGGCCACCAGCGGGATTCCGCGACGCCGGCCGGCGGCCACCGACGGGGTGATGCGCGGACTGCAACCCACGAAGACGGCCGCGTCCACGGGAGCCGTCTCGATCGATGTCGCGCCGCTGCCGATGCCCGGCAGCAGCAACATCGACAGCCCGGCGGGCGCCAGTTCGGTGGCGATGCCATCGGCGAACAGCACCATGACGGGGTCGCGGAAGGCGTCGACGATGGTGTCCTCGGTCGCCACCGCGATGATTCCCGACCGGCCCTGCCGCAGCGACCTTCCGCGCGGGTCCGGTCCCGCGTAGGACAGCGCGGCCGCGGCGGCCAGCACCCGGTCGCGGGTGGCCTCGGAAACCGGGCCGGCTCCGGAGAACGTCAACGACGCCGTGGACACGGAAACACCGGCCTGAGCGGCCACATCGGCCAGGGTCGGGCGGCGGGGCGGGGGGGCGCCGGGCGGTCCGCTCATGGCCGGGCTCCCTTCGCCACCTCTACGCCGCTGTCGTCGCGCCGTCGGTCTCGTCAGCGGGCCACCTTGACGTCGGCGATCGGTGTTGCCTACCCTAGGCGAGCCAATTGAGTCGAATCGATTCGACCGAAGCCGCTCGTCTCATCACCACAGGTCAGGAATGTCAACAAGCTCACCCGAACCGCGCCCGAACGCCGCCGGCACGGGTACCCATCCGGTCCCGGCCGCGGACCACACCGGGCACGCCAACTACCTGGCCGACCCGGCCACCGCCCCGACCCGGCCGGTCGCCACCGTCGCCGGCCGGAGCGGCCAGATGGATGCGCACGCGGTCAAGGCCTGGCGCAACTCCGTCTTCGTCATCTTCACCATCTGCGGGTTCGGCATCGCTTCCTGGCTGGCCCGCAATCCGACGGTCCGGGACTCGTTGCACGCCAACGACCAGCGGATGGGTCTGCTGGCGTTCGGCATCTCGGTCGGAGCCATCCTCGGCTTGACGCTGTCCAGCCATGCGCTGGCCGCCCTGGGCGCCCGCCGCGTCATCCTCACCTGCCAACTGATCATCGGCGTGGGTTTCGTGGTGGCCGGGTTCGGCGTCGGCAGCGCCCACAGCTTCCTGATCGGCTTCATCGGTCTGGCCCTCACCGGCTTCGGCAACGGCATGTGCGACGTGGCCATGAACGTCGAGGGCGCGGCCAACGAACGCGCGATCGGCAAGACGATCATGCCGTTGTTCCACGCGGCCTTTTCCGGCGGCACCGTGCTGGGGGCCGGCGCCGGGGCGCTGGCCGAGCACTTCGGCATCCCGTTGCAGGCTCACGTGATCGTCATCGGGGTGATCGTGATCGCGGCGGCACTGTGGGCCGTGCGCCTGTTGCCGGCCCATGAACCGGAGCCCGAGCCGGAACCCGGGGCGAAGTCCGGGTGGCGCGAGCGGCTGTCCGCCTGGCGTGATTCCCGCACCCTGCTCATCGGCCTGGTCGTTCTGGGCATGGCCTTCGCCGAGGGGTCGGCCAACGATTGGCTGGCGCTGGCCATGGTGGACGGACATCACGTGTCCAAGACGTCCGGAGCTCTGGTCTTCGCGGTGTTCGTCGCGGCCATGACCGCCGGCCGGATCGTCGGCGTCCGGGTTCTGGACAGGTACGGGCGGGTGCCCGTGCTCCGGGTGACGGCTCTGCTGGCCGCCGTCGGCCTGGGAATCGTGATCTTCGTCCCCAACGCCTGGATCGCCCTGGTGGGCGTGGTGATCTGGGGCTTCGGTGCTTCGCTCGGTTTCCCGGTGGGCATGTCGGCCGCGGCGGACGATCCCGCCAAGGCGGCCGCCCGGGTCAGTTCGGTCGCGACCATCGGCTACCTGGCGTTCCTGGTGGGGCCGCCGGCCATCGGCTTCCTGGCCGAGCACGTCGGCCTGCTCCACGGCCTGCTGGTGGTGGCGATTCTCATCGTGGTGGCCTTCTTCTGCACACCGGCCACCCGGGAACCCGCCCCGGAGTGATCGTGGCGAACTGGGCGGCGGGCCGCCGGGAACCGCAAACCGCTGAGCTGCCGGCCGCCGACTGGTGCGATCCCATCGGCCTCCTCGTCGTCGGCCGGTAGCATCGGCTTCCGACATGCACGCCCGTTCGGGCGTCCGGTGCAGGGCCGAGCGTTGGTTTCCAGGTGGTTTCCAGGGGCCCGAGTCCGGCCGTTACGGGTGCTGCGGACGTCGCGGCGCCTTTCGACCAAGCGGAACACCGCCAGGAGGAACAGCCGCTGTGACCACGACCGAGTCCATTCGCCTGACCGCCGATCGCGTCGGCGATCTGGATTTCAAGGTGGCCGATCTCACCCTCGCCGAGTTCGGCCGCAAGGAGATCACGCTCGCCGAGCACGAGATGCCCGGGCTGATGTCCCTGCGCCGGGAGTACAGCGAGGTGCAACCCCTCAAGGGCGCCCGGATCGCCGGGTCTTTGCACATGACCGTGCAAACCGCGGTGCTGATCGAGACGCTGGTGAGCCTGGGTGCCGACGTTCGGTGGGTGTCGTGCAACATCTTCTCCACGCAGGACCACGCCGCCGCGGCCGCCGTCGTCGGGCCGCACGGCACTCCCGAAGCCCCGCGCGGGGTTTCGGTGTACGCGTGGAAGGGCGAATCGCTCGAGGAGTACTGGTGGTGCACCGAGCAGATGCTGCGCTGGCCCGGGGAGAGCGGGGCCGAAGGGCCGAACATGATCCTGGACGACGGCGGCGACGTGACCATGCTGATGCACAAGGGCGTCCAGTACGAGAAGGCCGGCGTCGTCCCGTCGGCTGAAGAGGACGACTCGGACGAGTGGAAGGTCATTCTCGACCTGCTGCGCCACTCCCTCGACGAAGACGCCACCCGCTATTCCCGGATCGCCCCGGCCATTCAGGGCGTCACCGAGGAAACCACCACCGGCGTGCTGCGGCTCTACCAGCTGGCCGCGCAGGGGGAGCTGCTCTTCCCGGCCATCAACGTCAACGACTCGGTGACCAAGAGCAAGTTCGACAACAAGTACGGCTGCCGGCACTCGCTGATCGACGGCATCAATCGGGCCACCGACGTGCTCATCGGCGGCAAGGTGGCCCTGGTGGCCGGCTACGGCGATGTCGGCAAGGGCTGCGCCGAGTCGCTGCGCGGCCAGGGCGCGCGGGTGATCATCGCCGAGATCGACCCGATCTGCGCCTTGCAGGCGCTGATGGACGGCTTCGAGGTGCGCACCATCGACACGGCCATCGACCGGGCCGACATCGTCATCACGGCCACCGGCAACAAGAACATCTTGCGGGTGGAGCACATGCAGCGGATGAAGCACCAGGCGATCCTGGGCAACATCGGTCACTTCGACAACGAGATCGACATGGCCGGGCTGGCCCGCATTCCCGGCATCTCGCGGTTGGAGATCAAGCCGCAGGTCCACCTGTGGACGTTCCCCGGCGGTCGGACCATCCTGGTGCTGTCCGAGGGCCGGCTGCTGAACCTGGGCAACGCCACCGGACACCCCTCGTTCGTGATGTCGTCGTCGTTCTCCAACCAGGTGATCGCCCAGATCGAGCTGTTCACCAAGCGGTCCAGCTACGACAAAGAGGTCTACCGGTTGCCCAAGGCGCTGGACGAAAAGGTCGCCCGCATCCACGTGGAGGCGTTGGGCGGCGAGCTGACCAAGCTGGACAAGGACCAGGCCGAGTACATCGGCGTCGACGTCGAGGGCCCCTACAAGCCCGAGCACTATCGCTACTGACCTCCCGAGCGACGGCGAAGGCCCCGAACCCACCAGGTCCGGGGCCTTCGCCGTCCGTTCGGGTCAGCGGACGGCTTGTCAGCGGACAGCGAGCAGATCGATCACGAAGATCAGGGTCTTGCCGGACAGCCGGTGACCGCTGCCAGCCCGCCCGTAGGCCTTCTCCGGCGGGATGACCAGTTCCCGCCGGCCGCCGACCTTCATGCCGGGAATGCCCTCCTGCCAACCCTGGATCAGCCCGCGCAACGGGAACTCGATCGACTCGCCGCGATCCCACGACGCGTCGAACTGCTCACCGGAATCGTGTTCGACGCCCACGTAGTGAACGCGCACCGTGTCACCGGGTTTGGCCTCGGCGCCCGTGCCGACGACGATGTCGTCGATCTGCAGGCCGGTCGGTGCGGGACCGGGCCGGAAGTCGATTTCGGGCTTGCTCAGTTCGTTCTCTGCCATGCATCCATCCAACACGATCGTTCCTACGCCGCAGCTTCGCTCGGCGGTGGTGGGCCGACCCCGACAGCGGCCGCCACTACGCTGCGCGGGTGGGCAGGCTGATCGTCGTCGAAGGGCTGGACGGATCGGGGAAGCAGACACTCACCCGGCGCCTGGCGCACGATCTGACCGCGGCGGGGCGGGCGGTCGGCACCTTGACCTTCCCGCGGTACGGCCGGTCGGTGCCCGCGGACCTCGTCCGGGACATGCTGTACGGGCGGCTGGGCGATCTTTCCGACTCGGTGTACGGCGGGGCGCTGTTGTTCGCGCTGGACCGCCAGCAGGCCCGGGGTGAGCTGGTCGAGCTGTTGGACCGGAATGACGTCGTCCTGCTCGACCGATACGTTAGCTCCAACGCCGCCTACGGGGCGGCTCGGCTGGGCGGTCCGGACATCGACGCCGGGTTCCCGGCTTGGGTGGCCGAGTTGGAAATGGGCCGGTTCGGCCTGCCGGTTCCGCATCGTCAAGTCCTACTGGCCACGTCGGTGCAGGAGGCGGCGGCTCGGGCTCGCGGAAGGGCGGCGGTCGACCAGACGCGGGCGCTGGACCGGTTCGAGGCCGATGGGCGGCTGCAGCAACGCACGGCCGCCATGTACGCGCAGCTGGCGGGCTCGTCCTACCTCTCACCCTGGACCGTGCTGCATCCCGCGCCGATGGACGGCGACTGCGCATCCGCCGGTGACCTGCTCGATCGGCTCGGGCTCAGATGACCTGCTGGCCGGCCTGCTCGATCGCGTGGGACCAGAGGGTGCGGCCGAGATCCTCCTTGCGCATCCGCAGGTCGACGTAGAGCAGCCCGGTCACCACCGCGGACCAGGCGGACAGGAACGCGGTCAGCAGGGCGACGACGAGCTGGAGAACGATGTAACCCGTCGTCGACAACTGACCCGACACCCACCCGCTGGCGATCGACGCGATCACCACGCCCACGGCCAGGGCGATGCCGCCGGCGATCAGTTCCGCGAGAAAGCTGATGCCGAACAGCCGGGAGCGATAACCCTTGGTCAACGCGGCCGAGCGTCGCATAGCCGCCCGGGCCGACCCGCCCTCCATCACCGCGGCCGGCGCGCTGACGTAGAAGGTCAGCGCCAGGATGATGCCAGGCACGATCAGCAGGATCAGGCCGGCCACGGTGGCCAGCAATGTCAGCAAGGTGGCGATCAGGGCAGCGCCGTAGCGGCCCTTGAGCCGGCGGAGCGGGTGGGGAGTGCGCTCGGCCAGCGCGGCGTCGGTCACCAGTGTGACGGCGATGGCCGACGTCGCGACGGTGCCGAAGAAGGTGATCAGCGCGCCGGCGATGGCCGCCGCGAAGATCAGCAGCTCGTGGTGCAGGAACGAGGAGACCTCGGCGTTGGTCGGCGTGCGGCCGGTGGGCAAGTTGATGTCGCCGCGCACCACATGGGTCAGCTCACCCGTCGCGGCCAGCACCAGCAGCTGGACCGCCGTGCCCAGCACCGAGGCGACCGCGGCGAACGGCAGCAGCACCTTCAGATTTCGGCCGCCGATCCGGAAGGCGCCTCCGAAGATCTCGCCGATGCGCAACGGCCGCAGCGGGTACAGCCCGGGCTGGGGATAACCGTCCGGGCTGGTGCGCCGCAGATTGGGACGCGTCGGGTCCGCGGAAATGCTCACGGCCAAGATGCTGCCAGACCGGCGGTGTGCTCAGCCCCGCTCGAACCGTTCCCGCAGCTCGGGATGGTCGAGCCACCACGGCGCGCTGGTCGGCTCATCCTGCCCGTCGTCGGTCACCGGCGCCCGCGCGTCCAGTTCGGCGTCGATCCGGGCTGCCTCTTTGGCGTCGGCCCTGATCCAGCGGGTGGCGGCCAGGACCAGGAACGGCAGGTCGAGCAGCTCGGCGACGATCCACATGATGTCCCCGGCGATGTGCTGGTCGGGCAGCCAGTCGGGGGACCAGGGTGGCCGGTTGACCCCGAACGAAGCGATCGTCAGATGTGTCTGGTACCGCAGCACCAACCCGGGGAAGGCGTCCAGGATCAGTTCGAGGAAGCCGACGCCGAGAGCCAGCCCGACAGCCAGCGACGAACGATCGTCGTCGACGTCGAGCAGGGGCAGCGCGATCAGGAATCCCACCGTCAGCAGCAGCAGGTGCAGCACCCCGGCGGCCCAGACCGACGACGTGGCCCAGCTGCCGAGCCCGCCGAAGAACATCAGCAGGCACAGCAGCGGCACCAGCACCGGAGCGACCAGCGGATGGCCGAGGACCCGGATCGGCGGGCTGTTCAGCACCCGCAGGATCGCCGAACGAGGGGCCGCCCGACGCAGCAGCGCGATCGGCTGGCCGGCGACCAGGATGATGGGCACCACCAACAGCAGGAGCAACTGCTGGGTCGCCCACACCCACATCAACTGGGTCGACCTGGCCTCAAGGAAACCGGACGTGACCCACACGGTCACCGCCAGGCCCAGAACGAGGACCACATCCAGGCCGCGCGACCGGGGGACGCCCCGGCGTGCGGCGGACGACCGGGCTCGGAAGAAGGCCACCGCGACCAGCACGACCGCGGCCAGGCTCAGCGGTTCCAGCCGCCACTCGGCCACGAAACTGGCCGGGCTGATGGGGGCCGCGACGGACACGCTGCTCATGGTGCTCCGCTGCGGCGTGCGCTCCGCGTTCGGATCCGGTTGACGCAGGAGCACGATCGGGACGCTTCCGGGCAATGTGCCGCGTTCGGCGCGCCGACAATGACAACATGGTCGCCATGAAGGCACGCGTGCTCGTGGTCGACGACGACCCTGCTCTGGCCGAGATGTTGACGATCGTGCTGCGGGGCGAGGGCTTCGAGACGGCCGTGGTCCGGGACGGGTCGAAGGCGATCGATGTGTTCCGGGACAGCCACCCCGACCTGGTGCTGCTGGATCTCATGCTGCCCGGTACCTCCGGACTGGACGTCTGCAAGGACATCCGCGCCGAGTCGGGCATGCCGATCATCATGCTCACCGCGAAGACCGACACGGTCGACGTCGTGCTCGGTCTGGAATCGGGCGCCGACGACTACGTCATGAAGCCGTTCAAGCCCAAGGAGCTGACCGCGCGGATCCGCGCCCGGCTGCGCCGCGCGGACGTCGGCACCGCCGAGCGACTGCGGGTGGCCGACGTGGAGATCGACGTCCTGGGGCACCAGGTGACCAGGGACGGGGCGCAGATCCCGCTGACCCCGCTGGAGTTCGACCTGCTGGTCGCGCTGGCCCGGAAGCCGCGGCAGGTGTTCACCCGGGAGGTGCTGCTCGAGCAGGTCTGGGGCTACCGGCACGCGGCCGATACCCGGCTGGTGAACGTGCACGTCCAGCGGCTGCGGTCAAGATCGAGAAGGATCCGGAGCGGCCGGAGGTCGTGGTGACCGTCCGCGGCGTCGGCTACAAGGCCGGGGTGGCCTGACCCGCGTGAGCTCACCATGACGTCGCCGGCCGCGACTCTGCCGACCCGTCCCGCGGCGCCGGTCGCTGCGGCTGGTGGGCGGCGCGGGCTCGGCTCGCGGCGCTGTCGTTCTGGAGCCGGTCGCTGCTGCTCCGCGTGGTCGGTACTGACCCTGGTCATCTCCACCGGCAGTGCTCATCGGCGTCGGTTTCGTCATCCAGTCACAGATCACCACCCGACTGCTCGACTACAAGCTCAAGGCGGCCATGACGGCGGTCGAAAGCGCCTCGCAGACGGTGGCGGCGCAGCTGAGCCAGGCGGACATCGACGACGCGACCCTGCTGGCCTCGATGGGGGCCGCCCTCGACGCCGTGGGGGCCCCGCGCGGTCCTCCGGCAACGACTCCGGCCGCGGCAGTCCGGCGGGCAGCTTCGAGCCCGGTCATCATCCAGTGCCGGCGCGGACGTCGAACAGCCAGTTGTCCGCAGGGACCCATCGCCGACGTGCCCGCCGATCTGGTCAGCACCGGTCGGCGGCGGATGTGGTCGCCTAGGTGTACACCACGATCGTGCGCAACGGCGTCGACGAACCGGCCCTGGTCATCGGTTCGCCCGCCATCACCAGCACGGCAGCCTTCTCGGTGTTCCTGATCTTTCCGCTGACCGCCGAACAGACGCACCGTCGCTGTCGTGCAGAACACGCTGCTGTTCGGCGGCGGCGCCCTGGCCCTCGCTCTCACCCTGATCGCGCTGTTGGTGGCGCATGCAAGTGGTCCGCCCGGTGCGCCGGGCCGCGGCCGTGGCGCGGCCGGTTGGCGGCCGGCGACCTGGGCGAGCGGATGCCGGTCAAGGGCTCCGACCGAGCTGGCCATCATGGCCCGATCCTTCAACGGGATGGCCGACGCCATCCGGGCGCAGATCCGCCAGCTCGAAGAATTCGGCAAACTGCAGCGCCAATTCACCTCCGACGTCTCGCACGAACTGCGCACTCCGGTGACCACCGTGCGGATGGCCGCCGACCTGCTGCACTCCTCCCGCGAGGAACTGCCGCCCCACCTGGGCCGATCCACCGAACTGCTGGTCGAGGAGCTCGACCGGTTCGAGAGCCTGCTGGCCGATCTGCTGGAGATCTCGCGCTACGACGCCGGCATGGCCGAATTGGCCGCCGAGCTGATCGACGTCCGCGGCGTCGTCGACGCGGTCGTGGAGTCGTCGCGCGGTCTGGCCCGCGAACGCCCGACGTCGGAGTTGCCTGGCGCGTCCGCCGAGCGCCCGGTGCTCGCCGAGATCGACAACCGGCGGGTGTCACGCATCCTGCGCAATCTGGTCAACAACGCCATCGACCACGCCGAAGGGCGGCCCAGTGGAAATCGAGCTGGCCAAGGACGACGCGGTCCTGGCCATCACGGTCACCGATCGCGGGGTGGGGCTGAAGCCGGGTGAGGCCGGCCTGGTCTTCAACCGGTTCTGGCGCGCGGACCCGTCCCGCCAACGGCAGACCGGTGGCACCGGACTCGGACTGGCCATCGCGCTGGAGGACGCCCGGCTGCACGGCGGTTGGCTGCAGGCCGATGGCCGGCCGGGCGTCGGCTCCCGGTTCCGGCTGACCCTCCCGCTGGTCAAGGGAGCGGCCGTCGACGCGTCCCCGCTGCCGCTGCGCCTGGACGGAGAGGACGAGGTCGTCCCCGCCCCGACCGGCCGACAGCATCGACGTCCTGCACGCGGTGGTCAGGGACGCCGACCAGGTGCTCGATCGTCGGCGCCGGTGGGCGCGACCACCGGAGCGACGGTCGGGCGCTGCCGAGGACGGGTCGGCCGGACTGGGCGGAGACGGGCCGGCATGACCGATTCCGGACACACCGCATCCCGTCGAGTGCTCGGGCTGGTCACTCGCCGCGAATTCGGCCTGCTGGCCTTGGGCGGCCTGGCGGCGGCCTGTTCCGGAGTGCCCGGCACGAGCGGCGTCCACAAGGACCACACCGTCTCCCAGCCGGCGCCGAACGTTCCCAAGCCCAACGACGAAGAGCAGCCCACCGATCTGGTGAAGGGCTTCCTGTCCGCCGCAGCCACGGTGTCGCTGGACAGCTCGACCAGCACCTCGGTGCAGAACGCCAGAGCCTTCCTGACCGGGGCCGCTGCCCAGGTCTGGCCCAGGCGGGCAAAGCGCATCATCGTCGTGGACAGTCTGCGGACGGCTTCGGGCGGGGGAGTGGACACCGACGCCCGCAACTTCGTGAACATCAGCGGTGCCCTCGTCGGCACGCTCGATGCGGCCGGCCTGCTCACCCTGGCCACCCAGAAGAACGCCGCCTACACGGCCACCGTCACCGTCGACAAAGCGGCCGGACGGTGGCGGATCTCTGGCCCACCCGACGACATCGTGCTGCAGCGGAGCGACTTCGAGCGGAACTACCAACGCACGAATGTGTACTTCCTGGATGCCACCCAGACCGTGGTGGTGCCCGACCCACGCTGGATTCTGCGGGCCGGGCAGGACGGGACCTCAACCCCCGCGTCCACCAGCCCGCCCACGAGTGAAGCGTCCGGATCCGCCTCGGCGGCGGCGGGAACAGCCGACCGCCGGGTGCGGCGGCTGCTGGACCTGCTGCTGGATGGTCCGACCGGGCTGCTGGCCCAGCCCTATGCGGTCGATTCCTATCTGACCGGGGCCAGCCTGCGGATGAGCCCGCTGTCCAACGGCGAAGTGACCACGGTCGACCTGACCGGAGTCAAGGTGGCCACGGTGGCCGGGCGGCGCGCGCTGGCGGCCCAGATCGTCTTCACCCTGCGAGAGCTGGCCCCCCAGGTCAGCATCCTCATCGAGGGGCAGCCACTGGAGGGAGCGGCCGGCGGCGGGCCGGACAAGCCCTATCAGCCGTCGAGCTTCCTGTCGTTCGACCCGGACCGGACGCCGGGCAATGGTGGCGGCACCCAGACGGCGGACCTGTACTACGTGGCCACATCCACCGAGAACCGCGGCGAGATCCGCGGTCTGGCCGGCGGACCGCTGTGGGGTTCCGCGGGCAACGGCCGGGTGAACGTGCAGAACGCGACCCTGTCGGCGACGACCGGCGTGCTCTGCGTGGTCGGACTCGAAGACGACCGGAGTCAGCAGCTGTATCTCGGTGACCCGTTCACCCACGCAGACCTCAAAGCGGTGCTGTCCGGGGACAATCTGACGCCGCCGTCGTTCTCCCGCACCGGCGACGAGGTGTGGGTGGTGGTCAACGGGCGGCCGACGACCGACGCCCACAAGCCGGCGCTCTATCAGGTCTCCGCGACGCTGTCGGCCGGGGCCAAGGAGAACCAGACGGTGCTGCACGTGAGCGCCCCGTTCGCGCCCTTCAAGCAGATCAGCGGGTTCGCGGTGTCTCCCGACGGGGTGCGGGTGGCGGTGGTGGCCGATCAGAAGCTGTATCTGGGCGTCCTGTCGGCCGGGACGAATCCGGATGCGCTGCCGGTCGGCGGGGCCGGCTCGAGCACCGGTACCGGTAACCCCACGGTGGTCGGGCTCTACGAGCTCGCCCCCCAGCTCGGCTCCAATGTCGGGCCGGTGCTTTTCAGCAGCGCGGGTTACCTCCTGCTGGCGGCGCGTACCCCCAACGCGCCGTACGCGACCCTGCAGCAGGTGTCGATCGACGGCTACACGGTGGCCCAGTTCACCGACTCCGGTATCCAGAACACCGACGTGCAGGCCTTGGCCGTGTCCAGCGACGGCAGCGAGGTGTACATCGCCACCGACACGAGCATCTACCAGCTGGTGGGATCGAGCCGAACGGGCACCTGGGAGCCGCCGAACGGCCGCCCGCTGATCGGCGAGAACCCCTTCATGGCGAACTGATAGAGCAGTTCTGGCCGGTCGACCGGACCTTGGGGCTAATGCCTCGGGTACCTCGGGGGGCTTAAAGCATGCACAGTCGCCGATCTGTGCACAGGGACGCCTGACGGCTGGCGCGCCGGCCCGGTGGCGAGGCACGGTGGCCCCATGTCGTCGACCACCGGTCAACCCCTGCTCCGGCTGCTGCTGTGCGGGCTGGACCTGCTGCTCCCGCGGCTGTGTCCCGGTTGCGGCCGCCCGGGTCAGTGGTGTGCGTTCTGCGCGGCGGCGCTGGCGGCGGTACCCCGGCGGGTACGGCTGGCCACCGAGGTGCTGGATCGGGCCGCCGGCCTGCGTTTGCCTCCGGTCTGGGCGCTGACCCGGTATCAAGGGCCGGTGCGGGCGGCGATCCTGGCGGGGAAGGAACACGGCCGAGTGGACCTGCCGCCGCTGCTCGGCGCCGCGCTGGGGCAGGCCCTGTGGCCCGCCCTGGGCGCCTTGACCAGTGCTTCGAACCGCCTCGGCCGGACGGGTGCAACGCCCGGGCGGTCGCCGACCCTGTGGTTGGTGCCGGCACCCAGCCGCCGAACGGCGGCGCAGCGACGAGGGGGTGACCCGGTGACCGCCATGGCCCGCGCGGCGGCCCGCCAGTTGGCGGCACGGGGCGTCCCCGCCGGCGTGGCCCGGTGCCTGTTCACCGAGCGCGGGGCCGCCGATTCCGTGGGCCTGTCTCCGGCCCAGCGGGTGGCCAATCTGTCCGGCCGGGTGAGGCTGGACGGGGCGGCCGTCCCGAGCGGGACCGGGCCGGTCGTCGTTCTCGACGACGTCGTCACCACCGGCGCGACCCTGATCAGTTCGCTGGAGGCGCTGACGGACGCCGGCATCCGGCCGGCGGCCTTCCTGGCCCTGGCGGCCGCCGCCCCGTGGCTGGCGGCGCGGTGATCGGCGCGGTGATCGACGCCGTGATCGGCGCGGTGATCGGTGTGCGGCCGGTCGGTCTGTCCGCAGTCGGGGGTCGGCCCGTCCGGCGGTCGACCGATGCGGCGGTCGGGTTTCGGGCCGCCGAACGCCGGGCAACGGACAAGCGGAGAACTGACTCACCGTGTTCGATCTTCGATCGTCCTGCCCCGGGAGTGGGAAGAGCCTGCGCAACCGCCGTGAACAGCGGTTCTGCACTTGCGGTTCGAAGGCCGGGCGGTAGGTTCGAGTTCATCTCCGGTGACACCGGAAAGGACGCACCACGGCCGGGCCGCCGGAGATGAAAGTCGACATGGGTCGGACCGGCGCGGGCTCGCCGCGGGCGTTCCGACCCCTCGAGCAAGTGCTGGCCGACTGGCCGGCAGAGCCCAGGGAGGTCACGTGGAGATTGTCGTCAAAGGGCGGAATGTCGAGGTGCCCGAGCACTTTCGGACACACGTCGCCGAGCGCCTCGACCGCATGGAACGGTACGACTCGAAGATCATCCGCGTCGACGTGGAGCTGTCTCACGAGTTCAACCGACGACAATCGAAAACCTGCCAACGGGTCCAAATCACGGTGGCCGGACGCGGTCCGGTGATCCGCTCCGAGTGCAGCGCCGACTCCTTCTATGCCGCTCTGGACGGCGCCGCCGTGAAGTTGGAGAACCGTCTGCGCCGCTCGGCGGATCGGCGCCACGACCGCCAGCACGCCCGAACTCACATCGGCGCCCTGGTCGGCGCGACCGACGCGATGCCCGGTGATTTCTCCGGGCTGGTGCCCGGCCCGGACAACGCCGCCGACAGCGAAGTCGATTCGGCGGACACCGGACGCTGGCAAGACGATCATCGGGACGGCGTCGACAACGAGCCGGGGCGGATCGTCCGCATCAAGGATCACCCCGCCGACCCGATCACCGTGGATCAGGCCCTGTTCCAGATGGAACTGGTCGGTCACGACTTCTATCTGTTCAAGGACGCCGACACGGGCGTCTGCTCCGTGGTGTATCGGCGGAAGGGCTTCAACTACGGCCTGCTGCGCCTGGCCGACTGACTTCCCGGGCCGGCGTCGCGACCGGCGGCCCCGCCCCGCCTCGCGATCGCCGATCCGGAACTCCGGCCGCCCCGTCGTTCGTTGCCTACCCGACCGGGTTCTCCCGATGGCCGCGTCCGCCGGCCCCGGCCCGGGAACGCTCGGCGGTTTTGCCGACGAGTGGCGCCTACCATGAAGGCGCCAAGCGTCGACGGCGGCGGGCTCGTCCAGACGCCGCCGTCGCTGGGTGTGAACGCTCCTGCGCACCCTGGCGATGCAGGCTGACAATCGGGGGCGCCACGCCGGGGTCGCTGGCGAATCAGTGACGACCGACGAACGAACGACAACGACAGGGTGCGCAGGTGGTTCTTTCTCGACTGCTCCGAGCCGGCGAAGCGAAGTTGCTCAAGCGGCTCCGGACTATCGCCGACCACATCAACAGCCTCGAGAGCGGCTATGTGGAACTGACCGACGAGGAACTGCGCGAGCAGACCGCCGAGTTCAAGACCCGGCTGGCCAACGGCGAGACTCTGGACGGGATTCTGCCCGAAGCCTTCGCCGTGGTGCGCGAGGCAGCCAAGCGGACGCTGGGACAGCGCCACTTCGACGTGCAGCTGATGGGCGGTGCCGCCCTGCACCTCGGCAACATCGCCGAGATGAAGACCGGCGAGGGGAAGACCCTGGTTTCCACGCTGCCGGTGTACCTCAACGCGCTCGCCGGCGAGGGCGTTCACGTCGTCACCACCAACGACTACCTGGCCCAGCGCGACGCGGAGTGGATGGGCCGGGTGCACCGCTTCCTCGGGCTCGAGGTCGGGGTCATCCTGTCCAATCAGGCCCCGGACGTGCGGCGGGCGGCCTACGCCGCCGACATCACGTACGGAACCAACAACGAGTTCGGTTTCGACTACCTGCGCGACAACATGGCCTGGAGCAAGGACGACCTGGTCCAGCGCGGCCACCACTTCGCGGTGGTCGACGAGGTCGACTCCATCCTCATCGACGAGGCCCGCACACCACTGATCATTTCGGGGCCGGCCGACTCGTCGTCGAAGTGGTACTCGGATTTCGCCCGGCTGGTGCCGCGGATGATCCGCGACGTCGACTACGAGGTGGACGAGTCCAAGCGCACCGTCGGCCCGACCGAGGAAGGGGTGGCCAAGGTCGAGCAGGCCCTGGGCATCGAGAACCTCTACGAGTCGGTGAACACCCCGCTTGGTGGGCTTCTTGAACAACGCCCTCAAGGCCAAGGAGCTGTACAAGAAGGACAAGGACTACATCGTGGTCCACGGTGAAGTCCTGATCGTCGACGAGTTCACCGGGCGTGTCCTGCACGGCCGCCGTTACAACGAGGGCATGCACCAGGCCATCGAGGCCAAGGAAGGCGTGGAGATCAAGGCCGAGAACCAGACCTTGGCCACGATCACGCTGCAGAACTATTTCCGGCTCTACGAGAAGCTCTCCGGCATGACCGGCACCGCCCAGACCGAAGCGGCGGAACTGCACCAGACCTACAACCTCGGCGTCGTGCCGATCCCGCCGAACAAGCCGGTGCAGCGGGCCGACCAGGGCGACATGATCTACAAGACCGAGGACGCCAAATTCGACGCGGTGGTGGAGGACATCGTCGAGCGGCACGAAAAGGGCCAGCCGGTGCTGGTGGGCACCGCGTCGGTGGAGAAATCCGAGCAGCTGTCCAAGCTCCTGCTGCGCGCCGGCGTGCCGCACGAGGTGCTGAACGCCAAGAACCACGCCCGGGAAGCCGCGATCATTGCGCAGGCCGGCCGGACCGGGGCGGTGACGGTGGCCACCAACATGGCCGGCCGCGGCACCGACATCGTGCTGGGCGGCAACCCCGACTTCACCGCGGACATGGAGCTGCGCGAGCAGGGGCTCTCACCGGCCGAGACCCCGGAGGACTACGAGAGGGGCCTGGCCGGACGCGCTCGACGAGGCCAAGGAATCCTCGAAGAAGGAGGCCGAGAAGGTCCGCTCGGCCGGCGGTCTGTACGTGCTGGGCACCGAGCGGCACGAGTCCCGGCGGATCGACAACCAGCTGCGCGGCCGCTCCGGCCGCCAGGGTGATCCCGGTGAGTCGCGGTTCTACCTCTCGCTGGGTGACGACCTGATGCGCCGGGTCGGTGGCGGCACCGTCGAGATGCTGATGACTCGGCTGCGGATGCCTGACAACGTGCCCATCGAGCACAGCTTCGTCACCAAGGCCATCAAGAGTGCGCAAACCCAGGTCGAGCAGCAGAACTTCGAGATCCGCAAGAACGTCCTGAAGTACGACGAGGTGATGAACAAGCAGCGCACGGTCATCTACGAGGAGCGGCGCCGTGTCCTGGACGGCGAGGACCTGCACATCCAGGTGCAGAACATGATCACCGACGTGATCACCGCCTACGTCACCGGCGCCACCGCCACCGGCTACGCCGAGGACTGGGACACCGACACGCTCTGGACCGCGTTGCGGACCCTCTATCCGATCAGCGTGGACGTGGAGCAACTCAAGAAGGAGGGCATGACCAAGGAGACGCTGCTCGAAGCGATCCTGGCCGACGCCCGGGCCGCCTATGCCCGCCGCGAGGAGACGTTGAGTCCGGAGATCACCCGCGAGCTCGAGCGTCGCGTCGTGCTGTCCGTGCTCGACCGCAAATGGCGTGAGCACCTCTACGAGATGGACTACCTCAAGGAGGGCATCGGCCTGCGCAGCCTGGCGCAGCGCGACCCGCTGGTCGAGTACCAGCGGGAGGGCTTCGACATGTTCAATTCGATGCTCGATTCCCTCAAGGAGGAATCGGTCGGCTTCCTGTACAACCTGCAGGTCCAGATCATTTCGCAGGAACCCGGCGACGCCGGCAACGGCGCGGCGACCACGGCGCCCGATCAGGGCCCCGATGGTGACGGCGCGAGCGCAGCATCCGCGCCGCCCGCCGCCGTCGCCCAGCCCAACGGCGCCGCGCGACCGAACGGCAGTGCCCTGCCGCCGCCGAAGCCGGTCGGTGGCAAGCAGGCGCCCGTGCGGCAGGCGGCCGGTGCGGCGGCGGGCCGCCCGGCCACCCGGACCCGGGTCCGGCCGATGCAGCCCCTGCCCACCCAGCAGGCCGCCGCCCCGGAGCCGGTCGAGACCTCGGGTGCCCCGACGGCCTTGCGCGCCAAGGGACTGGCCGAGCCCACGGCGAAGCCGATGAGCTACTCCGGGCCCAGCGAGGACGGCTCGGTGGCGTCGACCAAGCCGGCCGGCGACGGCGCTGTCACCAAGGCACCCGGACGCAACGACCCGTGCCCTTGTAGGTCCGGCAAGAAGTACAAGGTGTGTCACGGACGGCCCGGCGCCTGAGGCTCGGGGACCACTCACAAGTCGGCTCGGCAGATCCCAGCTCAAGCTGTCTGCAGCGCGGTGATGCGCCAGCGACCGTCCACGCCCTGGATCCGGAAGGCCAGGGCGTGGGCCCGCCGGCCCAGGCGGACCACGGCGACCACCTCGGCCACGCCGTCCGCGGGCTCGCACACCCGGACGCCGCCCAGGGTCGCCATCGCGTTCGCGGACACGGGTTGCACCGCCAGCCCGGCGTACACCTCCGGCGCGCAGTGCGCGCGGAGCTGGCTCACCGGCCGGCGGCCGGACATCACTTCCACCAGCGCGCGAGCCAGGGCACGCCCCACCCGTTCCGCTTCGGGCAGCGCCCGGGAACGGGTGCGTCGCACTCCGACGTCGGAATCCTCCGACCACGACGGCACCGACGGATCGGTGACCACGACCCGGGTCGACGGCGGTCGCATCATGGCGCGGACGATTGCCCGGCCGGCCGGCGACGAAAGGGCCAGCGCGCGCAGTCGGGTCTTCGCGGTTCGCTCGTCGTCGAACGGCGGCAATGAGTCCGGCACCGGCGCGAGGTAGGGCACCAGTGTGGGCAAGCCCGAGGCGACCGCCTCGGTCTGGCTGATGAGGTCGGCCCGCTGCGCGGCGCTGGTCATTGCGTCTCCTTCAGATGGGCGGGCGGGGTGAGGATTTGACCCGGCAGAATGAGGTCGGGGTCGGGCCCTACCACGTCCCGATTGGTGGCATACCAAGCGCGCCAGGCGGTATCGATCTGTATGTCGGTGGCGTCCGCGCCCAGGTGGCGGGCGGCGATGGACCACAGGCTGTCGCCGCGCAGCACGACCACGCCGGACCCGGCCGCCGCGGCGTCGCTCTCCGTCCCGCTTCGGGGTTTACCCGGCCAGTCCAGATCGATCGGGCGTGGGCTCTGGGCCCGAAGAAGCGGGGCGTGCAGCCGGAGCGCGGGCGGGGTCCCGGCGCTGAGTCGGTCGTGGGGAGGCGATGATCGGTCGCCGGCCGCATTCACCGGTGCCACCCCTCGAGGCGCCGGCCCGGTGTCGTCCTCAGTCCGCGGCTCAGCGGTCAGCCGGAGCACCAGAAAGCCCGCTGGATCCCGCGCGGCGGAGATCGCCGGCTCCGGCATGGGTGCCGGGAGTGCCGATATCGACGTCGAGGCTGGGGATATCGGGAGCTGGGGCCGCGCCATGGACGGCGCAGCAGCCGCGACGCCCGCATCCAATGACGCCGGCGCGCCGGCCGGTGTGAGTGATGCCGACAGACTCGCGGCGGCACCACTCAACACGGACGCGCCGACGGTCGTGACCAGCACCCGCCGGGCCAGACCGGGCCATAACCGCCCCAGCCACCGTTGGGCCGACTGACCGGCCGATCCCGGCAATCGGGCCAACAGGACCAAGCCGCCCACCGCCGCCGCCCAGGCGAGCAGGCCCCATACCAGCACCGCGGCCGCGGCCAGCGCCGCTGCGGCCACCACCTGGTCCGGGCCGCCGGTCCGAGGCGTTGCCCAGGTGCTCGACCGCCAAGGCACTGGCAGCAGCACGGCCAAACCCGCCAGCGCCGCCCCGCTGAACAGGCTTCCCAGCCGAGCCGCGAGGCGCGCTCGGCAGCCCTGAAATGAGCCCATATCGGTAGGTTGGGCGTTGTTTGGCACGGTTTGACGGTAAATGAGCCGGACAGATTCGTCAACCAAATGACATCAAACGCGCTCAAAGGTGAGGAAGGGCCAGGTTGACGGCACGGCGCCGATCGGCCAAGGTCGCTTGATGCGCTGGGAGCAGTTGTTCCGTGATCTCGACGCCCGGTTCGAAGAACTGGCGGACGCCGAGATGTGGGCCGAGTTGGCCGACCGCCAACGGCTGGCGGCCGGCGCGTTGCAGTTGTCCGCTCGACTCGGTGGCGCCGTTGGCCGGCATCTGCGGATCCGGACCTCCGCCGGCCCGGGGCTCTCGGGAACCCTGCGCAGTGTCGGTCCGGACTGGCTGCTGGTGGACGAAGCGCCGGGCCGCGAAACCGTCGTCGCGAGGGCGGCAGTGACGATCGTCGAGGGTCTGACCTGGAGCACGGCTCCCGAGCTGAGCGGTGTTGCGCTGCGGCTCGACCTGCGTTACATGCTCCGGGGCATCGCGCGCGACCGGTCGCCGGTGGCCGTCGTCGTGTCCGGATCCTCGGGCGATGGAGCGGGCGCGGGCGCGGAGATCACCGGCACGCTGGATCGGGTGGGCGCCGATTTCGTGGAACTGGCCGTCCATGCGCCGTGGGAGCCGCGCCGCGCCTCCGACGTCCGGGGCGTGGTGGCCATTCCGCTCTCGGCGGTCGTGCTGGTCCGGGCCATGCCGCTGGGATAACCGGGAAACTGACGCCGGGTGCTCGAGGCCTGGCCGGGTGGGAAACCGCGGACAGATGGCTCAGGCCCGCGGGGAACGACCCAAGGTCTCAGCCGGAGCGTCTGCGTCTGTGAGGTCGGCCAGGCCGACCGCCGTCCGCCGGTAGGCCTCCTCGATGTAGGCCTCCAGCCGGCTGCGTTCGACGCGCCATTGGTTGCGACCGCCGATCTGGATGCCGGCGAGATCTCCGCTGCGCACCAGGGCGTACGCCTGGGAGGCGGAGATGTTCAACACCTCGGCCACGTCGCTCAAGGTGAGGAAGCGCTCCGAAGTCACCGTGTCGTCCTTCCGTTCCGACGAGCGTCGACAGTGTTCTCGTTCGTGTGATTCACGGCTGTTTGGTTTGATGTCATCGAGTTTGACACAGTAGCTTGACCCACGGGTGCGCCTTCCACAGCCCGGCGCGCCGGCCCAGGCGGCCACCGGCTTCCAGCGGGCACCGTCCAAATCAGGAGAGCCGGGGGATCCGTCGTGAGAACTGCTGAGATCCGGCGACCCGGCCCCGGCTCGGATGGTCCACCGAACGCCGGAAACCGGCCGGTCGACCCGGGCGGGTTCGCCCAGGTGCCCCGGCGGATGCGCCGGCCGCGCTGGCTCGACTGGCGGATCCTGGTCGGAATCGTGCTGGTCGTGGGGGCCGTGGTACTCGGTGCCCGGGTCATCGGGGCCAGCTCCCGACTGACCCCGGTCTGGGCGGCGGCGACCGATCTGGCCGCCGGCAAGGTGATCACTGCAGCCGACTTGCGCAGCGTCGACGTGAACCTCGGCGACAGCCGGGATCTGTACGTGCCCGCTGACGAGGGGCCACGGCTACTGGGTCATCAGCTGACTCAGAGCCTCAACGCCGGCCAACTCGTTCCGGCCGCCGCCGTGACCGCGCCGACCGGAAATCGGGTGATCGTGGTCAATGTCGACGCCGACCAGCTTCCTGATGGAGTGGCGGCCGGCAGCAAGATCGACCTGTACCTGACCACGCCTGGTGCGGCCGGTGCCGCCGCCACCACGAGGCTGCTCAGCGAGGGGCTCACCGTGCAGACCGTGGTCGCCCCGGCCTCCGGAGGACTGTCCGGCGCCACCTCGGAGAGCTACAAATTGTCGCTGCTGCTCGACCGATCGACCGCCCAGTCGCTGACGCAGCTGCTGCCCACCGGGCAGATTCGCGTGGTGCTGGACACCGACCGATGATCACCGGCCCCGACCGGCTCTCGACCGCGGAGTGTCGGTGAACCTGCCATGACCGGTCTGCTGACCGCCGGGACCGGCCAGTCCTGGGAGAACGAACTGGTGGCGTCGCTGGACAGACCAGGCTCGGCGATGACTGTGGTCCGCCGCTGCGTCGACGTCGCCGATGTCCTGGCCGAGGCCGGAACCGGGCTGGCCGCCGCGGTCGTGGTATCCGCTGACCTGCGGCGCATGGACAGCGAGGCCGTGGCCCGACTCCGTTCCGCCGGCCTGGCGGTGATCGCCGTCTATCCGGCCTCCGACACCCGAGCTGTCGAGCGGCTCGATCGCATCGGGATCGGGTTCGCGGTGGCCGACGACGCCGGCGCACTGGCGGTGCTGGCCGCCGTCCGCGCCGCCCTGCTCGACCTGCCGTTCGGACCGAGAACGACGCCGGGTCCCGACCGCACCGCAGCGCCCGCTCCCGAGGCGGTGGGGTCACTGGAACGTATGGTGCTGTCCGACCCACGCCGGGCGTTGCCGCCGCCCGGCCCGGATCCGCAAGCCCCGACCACCGGTCATCGAACCGGTGACCGGACCGACGAGCCGACTGCTCCGGGCCGCGTCATCGCCGTCTGGGGCGCCACCGGAGCACCGGGGCGCACCACGGTGGCCGCCGGGGTGGCGGCAGCGACGGCAGCAGCGGGAGTACCGACCTTGTTGGTCGACGCCGATGTCTACGGCGGGGTGCTGGCCAGCGCCTTCGGCCTGCTCGACGAGTCGCCCGGCCTGGCGGGGGCCTGCCGGTTGGCCGCGAATGGCCGGCTCGACCGGACCGAGCTGGCCAAACTGATGTGGGCCGTCAGCCCGCAGCTGCACATGCTCACCGGCATCTCCCGAGCGGATCGCTGGCCCGAACTGAGACCGTCGGCCGTGCCGGCAGTCCTGCGCGTCGCTCGGGCCATGGCATCCGTGGTGGTGGTCGACTGTGGATTCGCCGTCGAGGCGGACGAGGAGATCACCTTCGACACTGTGGCGCCGCGGCGGAACGGGGCGACGCTGGCGGTCCTGGCCGACGCCGACATGGTGCTGGCCGTCGGGTCGGCGGACCCGCCCGGGTTGGAGCGGCTCGTCCGCGGACTGGCCGAGCTGAGCCAGACGGTGCCCGGGGCCGCGCCGCGGGTGGTTCTGAACCGAGTGCGCCGGTCGGCCGGCGCGGCCGACGAAGCCGCCGCGGCGGTCGATCGGTTCGCCGGTGTGCCGGTTGTCGCGACGTTGCCCGAAGACCGGTCGGCGACCGACAAAGCCTGGCAGCGCGGTGAGGCGCTCCGGGTGGTGGCGCCGGGCTCACCGCTGGTCAAGGCGTTGGATCAGCTGGCCGGATCGGTGACCGGGCCGGTGATCGCGCCACCGGAGCCATCCGGTCGCCGCCGGGCGGCTGCCGCGCCGGTCTGACGTGCCACCATAGGCCGCATGACCGATCGTCTGTCGGCCACCGACGCGGCCTTTCTGTACTCCGAGGACGCCGGGAACCCGTTGCCGGTCGGTGGTGTGGTCATTCTCGACCCGCGAGCGCCGGACGCGGCCGGCCGCTCGTTCGACTACTCCGACATCGTCGATCTGATCGAGAGCCGCCTGGCGCTGGTGCCGCGCTACCGGCAGAAAGTGCAATTGGTGCCCGGCCGGCTGGCCCGGCCGGTGTGGATCGACGACGAACAGTTCGACATCACCTTCCACGTGCGGCGGTCCGCCCTCCCCAAGCCCGGCACCCAGGCCCAGCTGGACGACCTGGTCGGCCGCCTGATCTCGCGGCCGCTGGACCGGTCCCGGCCGCTGTGGGAGGTCTACGTCATCGAGGGTCTGCAGGACGGCCGGGTGGCGGTGGTCAACAAAACCCACCAGGCGCTGGTCGACCGAATCGGCGCCGTCGACGTGGCCGCCGCCATCCTGGACCTGGGACGCCGCCCGCGCGACCTGACACCCGAGCCCTGGACGCCGGCGCCGCCACCCAGCGGCATCGATCTCGTTGTCGATGCCGTCGCCGACCTGGCCGGCCGACCCACCGAGCTTTTCGACACCCTCCGGCTGGCCTCGCTCGACCTGCGGAAAACCCTGAATCGCCTCGGGTCCGTGGGGCTGGGCGTGGCCGATCTGGCTCGCCGCACCATCACTCCGGCGCCGAAGTCCCTGTTGAACGTGACCAACAGCGGGCAGCGCAGGTTCGCCACCTTCGCCACCGAGCTGAGCGGCCTCAAGCGGGTACGAGCCGCCAACGGTGGCTCGGTGAACGACGTCATCCTGGCCGTGGTCGCCGGAGCGCTGCGTTCCTGGCTGCTGGCCCGCGGCGAGGCGGTCACTCCGACGAGCTCCCTGCGGGCGTTGGTCCCGGTGTCGGTCCGGGCCACCCCGAGTTCCCGGCCCGCGGACGGTGAGAGCGGCGACGGGGAGAGCTCCACCAGCTTTCCGGTGCAGTCGTACCTGATCGACCTGCCCATCGCCGAACCGAATCCGGTGATGAGGCTGCACCAGGTGTCGTACGCGATGTGCGGGCACCTGGACTGGGGCCGGCCGGTCGGCGCGGACGCCCTGCTCGAACTCGGCCGCTTCGCCCCACCCACTCTGCATGCGCTCGGGCGCCCGGGTGGCCGGCCAGCTGTCCACGCGCACCTACAACGTCCTGATCACCAATGTGCCCGGACCGCAGGTGCCGCTGTACGCGGCGGGGTGGCCGGTGGCGGCCATGTACCCGGTGGCTCCGCTCGGACGCGGACAGGCGCTGGCCGTAGCGGTGACGTCCTACGCCGGGGGCGTGTACTTCGGTTTGACGGCCGACCGCGAAGCCATCCCGGACGTGGAGGAATTCGCCGAGCATTTCGGCGAAGCCGTCGAGGAACTGATGCCACCGCCGGCCCGGCCCCCCCGGGCTCACCACCGGAAGGGTTCGTCGTGAGGGTGTACATGCCAATGACGCTGGAAGGCTTGCGATCCGCCGCCCGCCGGGGAGAGGTCCGCCCGCTGGGCGGGATCGTTTTCGGCGTCACCGCCGATCTGCGGCGCGAGTATCCCGACGCCGACGAGGAGGAACTCGAGTACCTGGCCATGACCGATGCCGCCCGGGCCAGCCTGCGTTTGCTGGCGGCCCAGGACGACGCCGGGGCGGAAAGCGCGGCGCCAGGAGCTGCTGCGGGTGGTGCTGGCCGCCGACGTGTCCGCGCCCGCGCGGCATCCGACCGCGAGCGGTCCGCGGCCGTGGTCGACGGCGTGATCCGTGGCGAGCGGTGGCGTCGGTACACGTTGACGGGGCGGACGCCGCGGCGACCGTCCGCGCTGCGGCGCAGGCGGTGGTCGCCGCCGATCTGGGCGACGTGGACGCGGAGTTCGCCGTCGGCTCTGCTGAAGACATCGACCTCGCCTGGTATGGCGCTCAGGAGGTCGACTTCCTGCTGGATGATCTCGACGACGTGACCGGGCCGGAGGAATGAGCCCCCGAAACGGCTGATGGGCGCCCGATCGCGAGACCGGGCGCCCATCAATGCGCGGGAAGAGCGAACTCAGGCGTTCTTGGTGAACTCCAGCTCGAGGGCGATCTCGACCTTGTCGCAGACGACCGCGTTGCTGGTGCCGAAGACAGCGTTGAAGGACACGCCGTACTCCTTGCGCGAGATGTGAGGTGGTGGCGGAGAAGCCCATCCGCTCGTTGCCGTAGGCGTCGATGGTGGCGCCCAGGAACTCGGTGGCCAGCTCGACGGTCTTGGTGATGTCGCGGATGGTCAGGTCGCCTACGACGACGAACTCGTCGCCGGAGAAGTTTTGATGACGTGGACATGAAGTTCAGCACCGGGAACTGATCGACATGCCAGGAAGTCGTTGGACTTGCACGTGCTCATCCCGCTGTTCCTGACCGGTGTTCACGGTGATAGCGTCGATCTCGGCGGTGACGGTGGCGCCCTCGAAGGCGGTACCCGGGATGGTCAGGGTCGCCGACCCGAACAGCGAAGGTGCCCTTGGCTTTGCCGACGCCCATGTGACGAACCTTGAAGCTGACGTCCGAGTGGACGGTGTCGGCGGTCCAGGTGCCGGTGAGGGCGAGGGTTGAGGTCATGCTGGTTCCTCCTGCGGGAAAGGTTCGGCGTGCCGGTGACGTCTGCTATCAGATCACAACTTTGTTGAAGGTTCAACTATTCCGGTCGCAAAGAAGTTGACCTATGTCACAGAGCTGATGCCGCAGAGTGCCGGCGCCGGCCTCGGGTTGCTGCCGACCCAGACGGCGTCCGGAAGACTGTGGTTCGGGGCGCCGGCGACTCCCTGACACCAGCGGAACACCGCGTCCGGTCGAGCCGCGGGCCGCAGAATGATCAGCGTGTCGAACGCCGTCCACCGGTCCCATCCCAGTTCGCTTCCGCCGCATGGTGGCACTCGGTGACAGCTTCACCGAAGGCGTCGGGGACGAGATGCCCGACGGTACGGTCCGCGGGTGGGCCGACCTGGTGGCCGGCCGGGTGGCCGAGCGAGGGGTACGCGAACCTGGCGATCCGCGGGAAGCTGATCGGGCAGATCATCGACGAGCAACTCGATGTCGCGCTGGATTTCCAACCCGACCTGGTGACGTTCGCCGGCGGGGGCAACGACATGCTCCGTCCCGGCGCCGACATCGCCATGATTGCCCGGCTGGCGGATCTGGCGGTGGCCCGGCTGGCGGCCACCGGCGCGACGGTGGTCTTCTTCACGGGAGCAGATCCCAGCGATCATCTGCCGTTGGGCGGCAAGGTCCGGGCTCAGGGCGATGTGCTGGCGGAGCGGGCCCGGAGTATCGCCCGGCGGCGCGGCGCCATCCTGGTCGATCTCTGGAACGAAGTCGAGCTCCGGGACCGCCGCTTCTGGTCGGCGGACCGGCTCCATCTGAACGCCGCCGGCCACGCCCGAGTGGCGGCGCAGGTGCTGGCCGAGCTGGGAGCGGAGGCCCCCGAGTCGTGGCGCGACCCGGTCGAGCCGGTGGCCCGACCCACACGAGGCGCCCAGGTCCGTTATTACCGGCAGTACGTCGGCCCATGGGTCAGGCGCCGGGTGACCGGGCGCTCGTCGGGCGATGATCGCCTGCCCAAGCGTCCCGACCTGACCGCACCGTGACCCCGGCTCATTCCCGGATGTCGTCGACGGCGCCGGCCCGGGAGGCCAGCAACCGGCGGAACGAGGCCAGCCGTCCGAATCGGGCGTGGCCGGTGGCCACCCAGGCGTCCAGGGCGCACCCCACTCCGGTGGAATTCGGGCCGCCGTCCGGTCCGGAGTGATCGCAGCCGGGCGGACAGGCGACCGTGCCGGGCAACAAGTCGTCGAACGTCTCCAGCAGGTCGTCGGGGGTGACATGGGCCAGCCCGAAGGAGCGCACGCCGGGGGTGTCGATCACCCAGCCGCCGCCGGGCAGGGCCAGGGCCACTGCGGAGGTCGACGTGTGCCGGCCCTTGCCGACCCCGGTGACCGTGCCGATGGCCCGGGCGGCGTCCGGAACCAGCGCATTGACCAGGGTGGATTTGCCGACTCCGGAGTGGCCGATCAGCACCGATACCCGGTCCTGCAGCCGCGATCGAACTTCGGCGACGGCATCGTCGGACAGCTCCGGCTCCCCGGGCTGGGCCCGGCCACTCACGATCACCGGCAGATCGAGGTCCGAGTAGAGCGCCAGCAGACCGGCCGGGTTCCCGAGATCGGCCTTGGTCAGCACCAGCACCGGGTCCAGATAGCCGGTATAGGCGGCGACCAGGCAGCGGTCGATGAAGCCGGGCCGCGGTTCCGGGTCGAGCAACGCCGTCACGATCACCAGCAGGTCCGCGTTGGCCACCAGGACCTTCTCGCCGGCGCCGGGCGCGCCACCGGCCGGTGACGTCGGATCGGCGGCATCGTCCGCGGACCGGCGGAGTTCGCTGCGGCGCTCGCCGATCCGGACGATCCGGGCCAGGGTGTCGGGTTCTCCGGTCAGATCGCCGACCACGTCCACCCGATCGCCCACCACCACGCCGCGCCGGCCGAGTTCCCGAGCCCGCATCGCTGTGATCGTGCGTTGCCGCCGGGTGTGTTCCTCCAGCAGCACGCCGTACCGGCCGCGGTCGACGGTCAACACCATCCCGGACTGCGAGTCCTCGTGCCGGGGCCGGGTTTTCGTGCGCGGCCGGGTGCTCCGGGACGGCCGGACCCGGACGTCGTCGTTGTCCCAGGAATCCTCCAGCCGGCGGATCAGGACGCGGCCCCGCTCAGCGAGAGATCGGCGGACGGCTCCGCCGCCAGCATTTGTTCCCACATGCTGGCGAAGCCGGGCAGTGTCTTGGCGGTGCAGGCGATGTCGTCCACCTGCACCCGCGGCACCCGCAACCCCACGATGGCGCCCGCCGTGGCCATCCGGTGGTCGGCGAAGGCGCGCCACGGCCCACCGGTCAGCTCCCGCGGCCGGATGATCAGCCCGTCCTCGGTCTCCTGGGCGTCGCCGCCCACGGCCCGGATGTCGCCGACCAGCGCCGCGAGGCGGTCGGTCTCATGACCGCGGATGTGGGCGACACCGCGGATCCGGCTGGGGCCGGTCGCGAACAGGGCCACCGCCGCCACGGTCGGGGTCAGCTCGCTGGCCTCATGCAGGTCCAGATCCAGCCCGGTCAGCGCGCCGTCCGCCGGCCCGGTACACGGACAATCCGCATTCGCCGACCTCGGCGTCGGCGCCGAACAAGGTCAGGATCGCCCGGATCTGGTCGCCCGGCTGGGTGGTGACACGTGGCCAGTCGGGAATGCGCACGGTTCCGCCGCTGACCGCCGCGGCGGCCAGGAACGGAGTCGCGTTGGAAAGGTCCGGCTCGATCGGCGCGGTCCACGGGGCGATCGGACCCGGTTCGACCCGCCAGCGGTCGGGCGCCGAGTCGTCGACCGAGACTCCGACCGCACGCAACGCCTGGACCGTCATCTCGATGTGGGGGAGCGAAGGCACCGGCGGTCCGGCGTGGACCACCGTCAGGCCGTCGTCGTACCGGGCGCCCGACAACAGCAAACCGGACACGAATTGGGAGGACGCCGAGGCGTCGACGCGGACGGTCCCGCCCCGCACCGAGCCCGCCCCGCTGATTTCGATCGGCAGGGCATCCCCGCTGACGGCGACGCCGAGATCCCGCAGCGCCTGGGTGATGGTGCCCATGGGTCGGGCTCGGGCGGCGGCGTCGCCGGTCAGCCGCACCCGCCCGTCCGCCAGGGCAGCGAGCGGCGGAACGAACCGCATGACCGTGCCGGCCAGCCCGCAGTCGATGTCGGCGGGCCCACGCAGCGGCGCGGGCGTGATCGACCACCTGTCCTCCGCCGCCGCAATCCGCACACCCAGGGCCGACAGGGCGCCCGCCATCAGGGAGGAGTCCCGGCTGACCAACGGAAACCGGATCGTCGACGGGCGGTCGGCCAGCGCCGCCAGAATCAGCGCGCGGTTGGTCAAGGACTTGGAACCGGGTATGCGAACGGTCGCGTCGACGCCGCCCGATGGCGCCGACGGGGCGAGCCAGGCGGTCGTGGCGGCAGCGGTCATGGCCTCATGATCCCGCATCCGGTTCCGATGCCGGACGCCGAACGGGGCCACCAGCGGTCCCGTCTTCTTGGCACCATGTCGGTATGTGCGGCCGCTACGCCACCACCCTGGACCCGGAAACGCTGTACGGCATCTTCGACGCCGAGCCCGACCCGGGTACGCCCGCGCCCGGCGGAACGGTGCCGCTGGAATCCGGGCCCTACGGCGGGGACGCGCCCCGCCCGCGCTACAACATCGGCCCGACCACGGACAACCCGGTGGTGCGCATCCGGCGGACAGACGACGGCGAGGTCCGTCGCATCGACTGGATGCACTGGGGCCTGGTGCCGTCGTGGGCCAAGGATCCGTCGGTGGGCAACCGGATGTTCAATGCCCGGGCCGAGTCGGTGCCGACCAAGGGCGCCTTCCGCACGGCGCTGGGCAAGCGTCGCGCCCTGGTGCCGGCCAGCGGGTTCTTCGAGTGGCAGAAACTGGACCGGGCGACGCCGCGGTCTACCGGTTCGGCCAAGGGCAGGGCCGCAGCCAAGCAACCCTTCTACATCGCTCCGGCCGACGGATCCGTGATGGCCTTCGCCGGTCTGTGGGAGTACTGGAAACCAAAAGCGGACGGGGATGGGGAGGAACCGCCGGGCCTGCTCTCGTACACGATCCTGACCGTCGAGGCCGTGGGGGAGATGGCGGAGATCCACGATCGCATGCCGCTGATCCTGCCGGCCGAGCATTGGGACGCCTGGCTCGACCCCGCGCGCAGCGCCGATGATGTGGCCGCGTTGCTCGCGCCACCCAGCCAGGCACTGGTGCGGGCCTTGGAGTTCCGTCCGGTGGGTCCGGCGGTTGGCAACGTCAACAACGACAGCCCGGACATCCTGCGCCGGGTGCAGCAGACGCCCGCGGGCGCCGAACCGGACGGTCAGCTGGCGTTGCCGCTCGGCAGCTGACGGCCGGCCGCGATCGGCGCCAGCACACCGCGGGTGATCCGCAGAAGGTCGTCGGGGGACAGGCAGATCTCGAGTCCACGGCGGCCGGCCGACACGTAGATGCTGGGGTGGGCCGCGGCGGACGTGTCCAGGGCGGTCGGGAGCGCCTTGCGCTGGCCGATGGGAGAGATGCCGCCGGTCACGTAACCGCTGGATCGTTCCGCGTCGGCGACATCCGCCATGGCCGCCTTCTTACCGCCCAGTGCCGCCGCCAGCGCCTTCAGATCGAGGTGCGCGGACACCGGCACGATGGCCACCACCAACCTGCCGTCCAGGGACGCGACCAGTGTCTTGAAGACCCGATCGGGTGCGATTCCGAGGGCCTGGGCCGCCTCGAGCCCGAAGGAGGCAGCCCTGGGGTCGTGGTCATAGCCGGCCAGCGTGTGCGGGATCTTCGCCTTCACCAGGGCGGCCACAGCAGGAGTGGGAGCAGCAGGCACGGTCGGCCACGGTAGTCCCGCCCGGCCGTGCGCACGAAGCGGGCGGAATAGCCACCGCACTGCCGGCGTTCGGTCAGGCGGAAGGACGGTAGTCGATGACTGCAGCACTGGCCTCACGGGGCCGCACCGAGGTCGTCCCGAAGGTGGTGATCACCGGCCACGGAGCGGGGTTGCCGCCCGGCCGCCCGGTAGCCTCGGGGCGATCGGTTCCGGCTCTCGGGGCCGGAAGGAGTGGGCACGTGGCTACCGACGTGGAGCAACACAGTCAGGGCGCAGCGCCGGCGCAGCCGGTCTCGTCGGCCGGGACGGCGACCGCGGACCGGGCTCAACTCGGCCGGCAATTCACCGAGCAGGCCATGCCGTTCCTGGACCAGCTGTACGCCGCGGCGTTGCGGATGACGCGCAATCCGGCCGACGCCGAGGACCTGGTGCAGGAAACGTTCCTGAAGGCCTACGCGGCGTTCGGGACGTTCACCCAGGGCACGAATCTGCGGGCGTGGCTCTACCGCATCCTGACCAACACCTTCATCAACGGCTATCGCAAGAAGCAGCGGCAGCCGCAGGTGGCACCGACCGACGAGATCACCGACTGGCAGCTCGCGTCCGTGGAGTCCCATACCTCCACCGGTCTGCGGTCGGCGGAGATGGACGCCTTGGACCGGTTGCCGGACGTCGACGTCAAGGAGGCGCTCCAGCGCCTGCCCGAGGACTTCCGGCTGGCCGTGTACCTCGCCGACGTCGAGGGTTTCGCTTACAAGGAGATCGCCGAAATCATGGGGACTCCGCTGGGCACCGTGATGTCCCGGCTGCACCGCGGCCGTGCGCAACTGCGGGAGCTGTTGACCGATTACGCCGCCGAGCGCGGTTTGCTGCGCGGTCGCGCGCAGGCCGAACCGGCCGCTGGAACTGAGAAGGGAACCGTGACGGCATGATCTGCGAGGACGACGACTGTGCGCAGGTCATGCGCGACGTCTGGCTGTTCCTGGACAACGAGATGGACCCGGTCAGTCGCGCCGCGGTGCAGAAGCATCTCGACGACTGCTCCCCATGTCTGGAAGAGGCCGGGCTGGACGCGAAGCTGAAGTCGCTGCTGGCCGCCAAGTGCGGCGGCGACCGGGCTCCCGAGCCGTTCAGGTCGCGGCTGATCGCCTCGTTGACGTCGGTGTCGGTGACATCGAGCGGCGAGGTCCGCGTGACGAGCGGCGAGGTCAGAGTCGAAGGCTGACGGAGCCGGCCGGTCATCGAGCCGGCCATCGAGGCAGAACAGAAAGGCCCCTGCCCTCAGTCACCGGGAAACCGGCGGAAATGAGGAGCGGGGGCCTTTCCCGTCCCGGCGACTCAGGAGTTGGGCCGCTTGCCATGGTTGGCGCCGGACTTCTTACGGGCCTTCTTCTTGCGGGCGCGCTTGCCCATCGGTGTCTCCGTTCTTCTCCGGCCACCAGCCGGCCGGGAAACGTCCGGACGCCGGCGGGTGGCGACTGTGCGGTGACCATGGTGCCACGAGGCAGAGGCCCTCCTCGACGTGACAGGATGAGCCCGATCGAGCCGGGGGACCCGGGAAAGTGTCTCCGCGGACGCGGCGGAAAGGAACGGCGATGGCTGAGGAAGTGCGTGCCGAGATGGTCGCCAACGTCTGGAAGGTCCTGGTCGCGGAGGGCGATTCGGTGGCTGACGGCGACACCCTGGTCATCCTGGAATCGATGAAGATGGAGATCCCGGTGATCGCCGAGGTGGACGGCACGGTCAGCAAGGTGGCGGTGGCCGAAGGCAGCGTCGTGCAAGAGGGCGACCTGATCGCGGAAATCTCCTGACGCCGTACCGGCGTCCGACGGCCGATCGGTACGGGCGCCCGCTGACCGATGTCGACGCTCTCCGATCTGCTGGCCGAGCACACGGCTCTGTCCGGTGCCGCGGTGGCTCATCTGCAGAGCCTGGTGTCCGAATGGCAGTTGCTGGCTGATCTGTCCTTCTCCGACCTCTGCCTGTGGGTGTGCGACGCCCCGGAGCAGTGCGGGCACGCGGACGACGCGGCGCACTTCGTGTGCGTGTCCCAGGTCCGGCCGACCACCGGACCGACCGTCCATCAGGACGACCTGGTCGGGGCCCGCGCCGTCGGCCACGATGCCGCCCTGCTCGGGGACGCGTGCGCGGCAGACCAGATCGTCTCCGAGTTTCCCGATGTGCACGAGCGGGCCCCGGGTTCCACTCGCACCTACCGGCGCGAGGTGTTGCCCGTCCGGCTCTCGGGCGAGACGGTCGCCTACTTGAGCCGCGACGCCGGCAGCAACGTCGGGCGGGAGGCCAGCCTGCTGGAGACCGCCTACATCGACGCCGCCGAGGACCTTTTCCAGATGGTCTACGACGGCACGTTCCCGCCGCCGTTGCATCCCGGGGAGATTCACACCGGGCCCCGGGCCGGTGACGGTCTACTGCGGGTCGACGCCGATGGCCGCGTCGTCTACGTCAGCCCCAATGCGCTGTCGGCCTATCACCGGATGAACCACCCGGGCGGCGTGACGGGCGAAGACCTGGCCTCGTTGACCCGCAAATTGATCGCCGACCCGTTCGACGGCGCGGAACTGGCGGCCCGGATCAGCGGTGCGGTCCAGGGCCGAGCGAGTCTGCGGATGGAGGTCGAGGTGCGGGCGGCGACGGTGCTGTTCCGCGCGTTGCCGTTGCGGCCCCGCGGACCGGCCGAGCGGGGCCCTGGTGCTGGTGCGGGACGTCACCGAGGTGCGGCGTCGCGACCGCGCCCTCCTCAGCAAGGACGCGACCATCCGCGAGATCCATCACCGGGTCAAGAACAACCTGCAGACCGTGGCCGCGCTGCTGCGACTGCAGGTGCGGCGGTCCCGGGAGCCGGCCGTGCGGCACGCCCTCGGCGAGTCGGTCCGGCGGGTCTCGTCCATCGCTTTGGTGCACGACATGCTGTCGACTTCGCCGGACGACCGGGTCAATCTCGATCAGATCGTCGACCGACTGGTGCCGATGGTGGCCGAGGTGGCTTCGACCGAGACCCGGGCACGTGTCCGCCGGAACGGCAGTTTCGGTGTCCTGGGCGCGGACCTGGCCACTCCGCTGGTCATGGTGCTGGCGGAACTGGTGCAAAACGCCCTGGAACACGGATATCCGAACCGGGACCGACGGGCAGGAGGACGGTGGAACCCGTCACGCCGACGTGGTGATCAGGGTGGACAGGTCCGCCCGTCAACTCGATCTGAAGGTGGAGGACAACGGGGCGGGTCTTCCGGCCGGGTTCTCGTTGGAGCGCGGTGCCGGGTTGGGCCTGCAGATCGTTCGGACGCTGGTGGACGCGGAACTGCTCGGTTCCATCGGTCTGCGTCGCCGCGAGGATCAGCCCGGGACCGAAGTGGCGCTTCGCATCCCGCTCCGCGGCCGGCTGACGTGAGCCCGCCGCTCGATGGAGCTCGGTCGTGACGACCGGGGCTCATGAAAAGCCACCCCGGGCGGCAGACCCGGAGCGGCTCTTCGGCCAATGGAAACTACAGGCTGCGCGCGCGGGCGCGGGCCCGGCGACGCTTGAGGGCGCGACGCTCGTCTTCGCTCATCCCGCCCCAGACGCCGGCGTCCTGTCCGGTCTCCAGTGCCCAGGCCAGACACTCACTGGTCACCGGGCAGCGTCCAGCACACGGTCTTGGCCTCGGTGATCTGCACCAGCGCCGGCCCGGAGTTGCCGACGGGGAAAAACAGCTCGGGATCCTCGTCGCGGCAGATCGCGCGATGACGCCAATCCATGGTTCGTACTCCGTTTCAAAGCGACGGTTCCGGTCTTCGGGCCGTCTCGCGTGGTCTTGGCATCCCTTCCTCGGTCGGCCGGGACACCTTTGTTGCTCTAGCTCACTAGTTGGCGGCCGATGGGCGCCCTGAGTCAATGCGCTGGCCGGGTGCGAAGTTCCCGATGGAATCGAAACTCATCGTTCCCCGTTCGGTCACCCCGAAACCGCTCGCCGGGATTCGGGCCGCTCATATTCACTTCTGCTGCTGGGTTCGTGCTGGTGCTTCCGGGACTGCATGTCGCTCCCGAGCCGACCGGATCGTGTCTCCGAGGCGCGCACTGAGCGACTGACATTCATCGTTTCACGCATGGCGGGGATGTCAAGGGTTGGTGACAAGGAGGTTACGTAGTTCACCGCTTTGGTCACGGTCGTATAACGGATGGACTGTGACCGCAGGTCGGCACGATTCAGTTGAGAACTCCGCCGTTCCGCAGGATACGGCGAGGAGTCGGTCGGGCGGCAGAGGCAGCCCCGGGAAAAACCCATTCGGCCCAGCAAATGGGCTCGCCTTGCGATCACCCGATCGGCACCAGGTCCGCCGGTCGAACCGGCTGCTGAGCGCTGACCGGTGGAGACCGGGACTGGTGCCGTCCTGGTCGGCGAACCCACGCTCAGCCCGAAGCTCCGAGCACACCACCCAGCGGGGCGACGGGGCCGAGCACCCGGAGAGCCGCCGGAACGCTCGTGAAGCGAACCCCGGAGCGGAGGCCGAGGTAGTCGCCGTCCACCTGGAGCCCGATGGGCACGTCGGACCGGACGTCGACCTCGCTGAGGTCGTCCCGGCGCACGAGCTGACGCGACACCGGACCGCGGGATGGTCCGCCGGGCTCGGCCGGCCGGTCCACCAGCATCTGCCGGGCCACCCGGGCGACGGTCGGGATCCCCAGGCTGCGCAACGCGAACAGGCCCAGTCCGGTGGTCGGCCCGGTTCCGGGATTGGTGCGGACCGGCCGGGCCTCCCAATATGTCCACGGGTCGACGTTCGAGACGAAGGCCAGACGAGCACCCTCGATCGGATCCTCGCCGGGTATCCGCAGCTGCAGCCGTCCCGGCCGGCGACGCGTGCGGAAGTATTGCGAGATCGTCTTGCGCACGTGCAAGGCGTTCGAGATGGCCCGGCCATTGGCGCGGACCTGCTCGACGGCGTCGACCACTTCGGCGTCCAGGCCGAGGCCGGCGTTGAACGTGAAGTAGCGGTCATCGGCGCGGCCCAGGGAGACGACGCGGGGCAGACGGCGAGCGCCGACCGCTTCGAGGATCTGCTCGGTGGCCGCCGTGGGATCCGCCTCGATCCCGACGGCCCGGGCGAACACGTTGGTCGACCCGCCGGGCACCACGGCCAACAGCGGTCCCTGGCCGGGAGCGGACCGATGCATGATGCCGTTGACTACCTCGTTGACCGTGCCGTCACCGCCATGCACGACGATCAGGTCGGCCACTCCCACCGCGGCGGCTGCCAGTTCGGCGGCGTGCCCACGGCCTCCGGTGTGCTGTACCGACAGGGCCACCTCCGAAGCCAGCGCGTGCATCAGCAGGTCCCGGCGACGAGCGGTCGTCGAAGTCGCGTGGGGATTGACGATCAGCAGCGCGCGCATCGCCGGGCAGCCTACGTCAGCGCGCCGGATCGACCGGGGTCGTTCCCAGGGCCGCCACGCACGGTCGGCGGCCGGCCGCGGAGCGCAATCTCAGTACGCTGGGCCGGTGAGTCCGACGCCCGAACCGGAGCCGACAAACGCGGTGTTGCCACCGCCGGCCGGGGTACGGATGGCCGGCGTGCTGCTGGCCGTACAGGCCCTGGGAGTGGTGGTCCTCGCGGTGATGATCGCGGTGTCCGGATTCCGGGATTCCGCAGCGGTCGCTCAGCTCCTGGCCCAGGTGGCGTTCTTCCTGGTAGTGGCGGCAGGGTTGGCGGCTTGCGGGTACGCACTCTTCTGCGGACGGCGTTGGGGCCGTTCACCCGGCATCGTCGTACAGGTCATTGCACTGGCGGTCGGCTACTGGCTGACCGCGCCCAGCGGTCGGCTCGGGCCGGGGCTGGCCGTGGTGGGCTATGCGCTCATCACGGGTGGTCTGCTGCTCACCCCGGCAGCCAACAGATGGGCCAGCCAATTCGCGCTGCCCGGACGCTCGGCGCCGCCGCCCGCCCAGTTCCCGGACGCGGCCAGGAAGGCCAAGGCAGGTCAATCCGCCCCCGCTCCGTCGGCGCGCCGGGCCGCTCCCATCCGGCCGTCGGGGCCTGTGGTGGCGCCGGCCAAGAAAGGCGGCGCCTGGCGACGCCCGGGGGCCGGTGCAGGGTCTGCCGCTGCCCGGCAGGAGTCCGTCAGCCGGCGTCCGGCGAAAACGACCCGGGACCAGAGCTCGGGCTCGGCAACTGGGAACCCGCCGGCCCCGAGCCGGAAGAAAGGGCCGCGAGCGCCGAACCGGTGAGCCGGAACCCGGTCCACCCGTCCATGGCGACGGCCCCCAGCGATCGGTAGAAGGCGATCGACGGCGCGTTCCAGTCCAGCACGGCCCACTCGACCCGGGCGTATCCGAAGCGGTTGGCCAACTCGGCCAGGTGCAGCAGGAGCGCCTTGCCGAGGCCGGAACCGCGGTGCTCGGGGCGGACGTAGAGGTCCTCGAGATAGATGCCGTGGACGCCTTCCCAGGTCGAGAAGTTCCGGAACCACAGCGCATACCCGACGAGCTGGTCACCGGCCAGCGCCACCGTGCCGAACAGGGCCGGTTGCGCTCCGAAAAGAGCATGGTCCAGTTGCTCCGGCGTCAGGTGACAGTGCTCCGGCAACCGCTCGTATTCGGCCAGTTCGTGGACCAGGGCCACCACGGCCGGCACGTCGGCCGGTGCGATGGCCCGCAGCCGGGAGTCGCTCGGCATGTGATCACGACGTCCGCCGCTACCGCCCGGCGGGCCGGCGCCCGTCATGACGCATCCGCTTCGATCGGCACCCAGCTCGTGAAGGGCACCACGTTGACGTGGTCGAGGATCGGCAGGCCCTTGGCCTGTCCGAGGACGGTGATGGCGGCCGGGCTCATCGAGATGGCCACGCCGGCGCCGATCGGAAGATCCACCCAGCGGACCGCGATGGACCGGGACAGGTGTCCATGGCACACCAGGGCGACGTCGCCGTCGGACAGGGCGTCCCGAGCGCGGTCCAACACCCTGTCAACCCGGCCCGACACTTCAGCGGGAGTTTCCCCACCTGGCGCGCCGTCGGCGAAGATCGACCAACCGGGACGCTCCTGGAAGATTTGATCGCTGGTGAGGCCCTCGTACTCCCCGTAGAACCACTCGGCCAGGTCGGGCAGCGTCTCCGTGATGGTCAGCCCGGCCAGTTCCGCGGTCCGCCGGGCCCGCAGGCGCGGGCTGCAGAAGACCGTGCGGGGTTCGAGCTCGAGCCCGGCCAGCATGCGCGGCAGCACCGTGGCCTGGTGCTCTCCGGACGCCGTCAGGTCGATGTCCGTCACCGACGTGTGCTGACCCGAGGAACTCCACTCGGTCTCGCCGTGGCGGATCAGGGCGATGCGTCCCGTCATCGGCTCAGTCCTCGGTCAGCGACGCGACGTACTTGCGGGATTGCCGCCACGTGGGCAGCAGACCCTGCTGCCGGGCGTCGGCCAGAGTCGGAGCGGCCGTGTCCTTGTCGGACAGGATGAAGTCGAACCCGTCCGGGAGCGGCAGCCGCAGTTCTGGATCCAACGGGTTGATGCCGTGCTCTGCGCCGGGGCGATAGCCGGTGGAGCACAGGTAGGTCAGGGTGGTGCCGTCCTGCAGGGCCACGAATCCGTGGCCGACCCCCTCGGGGAGGTAGACCGCCCGGCGGGTCTCGGTGTCCAGGCGGACGTAGTCGACGATGCCGAACGTCGGCGAGCCGACCCGGACGTCCACGATGTAGTCGATGGCGGCACCCAGCGGGCAGGTGACGTACTTGGCCTGGCCCGGCGGGACGTCGGCGAAATGAATGCCGCGCAATGTCCCGGCCCGCGAGACGGACATGTTCGCCTGGGCCAGCTCCAGCGGATGCCCGACGGCCTCGGCAATCTTGTCGACCTTGAACCACTCCAGGAACAGCCCGCGGGAGTCGCCGTGCTGCACCGGGGTGAACTCGTACGCACCCGGCACCTTCAGTTCACGAACCTGCATGACTGGCAGCTTGCCAGAGCCGAAGATCCGTTCCCTGCCGAGGACCGGCCGCCCGTGTCAGCGGCGCAGGAGCGGTGGTGTTGGAATAAGCGCCATGCCAGTTACGGAGGTCCGGGTCGGAACCGGTCCGGTGTCCGAAGCCGACGTGGTGGCCGTGGCCCGGCACGGCGCGCGGGTATCCCTGAGCGAGGACGCCGAAGTCGCCATCGCCCGAGGACGGGCCGTGATCGACGCCCTGGCCGAAGGACCCGGCGCCGCACTACGGAGTGTCGACGGGATTCGGGGCGCTGGCCACCGTGCCGATCGACGGGCCCCGCCGCGCCGCCCTGCAGCTGTCGCTGATCCGGTCCCACGCCGCCGGCAGCGGACCGCCGGTGGAGGTCGAGGTGGTTCGGGCCATGATGCTGCTGCGCCTGTCCACGCTGGCCACCGGCCGCACCGGGATCCGGCCGTCCACCGCCGCCGCCTACCGGGACCTGCTCAACAGCTACCTGACCCCGGTGGTCCCGGAATACGGGTCGCTGGGCTGCTCCGGCGACCTGGCGCCGCTGGCCGCCGTCGCGCTGGCCCTGCTCGGCGAAGGTTCGGTCCTCGAGGCCTCGGGCACGGCGGTGGTCACCGGCGACGCCTTGGCCGAGGTCGGGCTCAGGCCGATCACGCTGGCGGAAAAAGAGGGCCTGGCCCTGATCAACGGCACCGACGGGATGCTCGGCCAGCTGGTGTTGGCCCTGGCCGATCTGGACGAACTGATCGACGCCGCCGACCTGGCCGCCGCGATGAGCGTCGAGGCGCTGCTGGGTACCGACCGGGTGTTCGCGGCCGACCTGGCCGCACTCCGCCCGCAGACGGGGCAAGGCGTCAGCGCCGCCCGGATGACCGCTGCCCTGGCCGGGTCGGCGATCGTGGCCTCGCACGCCGGGCCGGAGGACACTCGGGTCCAGGACGCGTACTCCCTGCGGTGCGCGCCCGCCGTGCACGGCACCGCCCGCGACACGGTCGCGCACGCCCGCACGATCGCCGGGCGCGAGCTGGCCAGCATCATCGACAACCCGGTGGTGCTGCCGGACGGGCGGGTGGAGTCGAACGGCAACTTCCACGGCGCCCCGGTCGCGGCGGTGCTGGATTTCCTGGCCATCTCGGTGGCCGACCTGGCCTCCATCTCCGAACGGCGCACCGACCGCATGCTCGATCCGGCCCGCTCGCACGGGCTGCCGCCGTTCCTGGCCCACGAGGTCGGCGTGGATTCGGGCCACATGATCGCGCAGTACACCCAGGCCGGCATCGTGGCCGAACTCAAACGCCTCGCGGTGCCCGCGTCGGTCGACTCGATCCCGTCGTCAGCCATGCAGGAGGACCACGTCTCGCTCGGCTGGCACGCAGCCCGCAAACTGCGGCGGTCCGTCGACGGACTGCGCCGGGTGCTGGCCGTCGAACTGCTGACCGCTGCCCGAGGCCTGGACCTGCGGGCCCCGCTGGAACCAGGGCCGGTGACCGGCGCGATCCGGTCCCTGATCCGCACGCGGGTGCCCGGTCCCGGGCCTGACCGGCACCTGGCTCCGGAGATCGACGCCGTGGTGGAGTTGCTCGAAACTGGCAGCCATTGGCGCCCGAGCTCGCCAGCCCGGCCCCGAAATGTCCTAGAAAGGCCGTAGAAGGAGTTGGCTGACATGACCGGCTTGCCGGGCGCTCGCCCGGTCCGTGCCCCGCGTGGCACCAACCTCACCGCCAAGAGCTGGGCCACCGAGGCGCCGCTGCGGATGCTGCAGAACAACCTGGACCCCGACGTGGCCGAGGATCCGGACAACCTCGTGGTTTACGGGGGTACCGGCCGGGCCGCGCGCGACTGGGCCTCCTTCGATGCCATTTGCCGTGAGCTCACCGACGCTGGAATCGGACGAAACCCTGCTGGTGCAATCGGGCCGCCCGGTGGGCGTGCTGCGCACCCATGAATGGGCGCCGCGGGTGTTGATCGCCAATTCCCACCTGGTGCCGGACTGGGCCACCTGGCCGGAGTTCCGCCGGCTGGAGGCGCTCGGCCTGACCATGTACGGGCAGATGACCGCCGGGTCGTGGATCTACATCGGCAGCCAGGGCATCGTCCAGGGAACCTACGAGACGTTCGCCGCGGTGGCCACCAAGCGTTTCGGCGGGTCGTTGGCCGGCACCCTGACGGTGACGGCCGGCCTCGGCGGCATGGGTGGGGCGCAGCCCCTGGCCGTCACGCTGAACGGTGGGGCCGTGCTGTGCATCGAGGTGGACCCCGATCGGGCCCGGCGGCGGGTGCAGACCCGTTATCTGGACGTGGTGGCCGAGTCGTTGGACGCCGGACTGGAGCAGGTGCTGGCGGCCAAGCGGGAGCGGCGGGCGCTGTCCGTGGCGGTGATCGGCAATGCGGCCGAAGTCCTGCCCGATCTGCTGCGCCGGGGCGTCGACGTGGACATCGTCACCGATCAGACGTCCGCCCACGATCCGTTGTGGTATCTGCCGATCGGGGTCTCGCTCGAGGACTGGCACGACTACGCCTCCGCGAAGCCCGACGAGTTCACCGACCGGGCCCGGGAGTCCATGGCCGAACACGTCAGGGCCATGGTCGGTTTCCTCGACGCCGGCGCCGAGGTCTTCGACTACGGGAACTCCATCCGCGGTGAGGCCCAACTGGCCGGCTACGAACGGTCCTTCGATTTCCCCGGCTTCGTACCGGCCTACATCCGGCCGCTGTTCTGCGAGGGCCGCGGGCCGTTCCGCTGGGCGGCGCTGTCGGGCGACCCGGCTGACATTCACGCCACCGACGCCGCGATCCGGGAGATGTTCCCGGACAACGAGGGCCTGCAGCGCTGGATGCGGCTGGCGCCCGAGAAGATTGCCTTCCAGGGGCTTCCGGCCCGTATCTGCTGGCTTGGTGCCGGCGAGCGGCACCTGGCCGGAATCCGGTTCAACGAAATGGTGGCGGACGGACGAGCTGTCCGCGCCGGTGGCCATCGGCCGCGACCACCTGGATTCGGGTTCGGTGGCCTCGCCCTACCGGGAGACGGAATCGATGGCGGACGGATCGGACGCCATCGCCGACTGGCCTTTGCTCAACGCACTGGTGAACACCGCGTCCGGCGCCACCTGGGTGTCGCTGCACCACGGCGGCGGGGTGGGTATCGGCCGGTCCATCCACGCCGGCCAGGTGGTGGTGGCCGACGGCACCGAACTGGGGGGCCGCAAGGTGGAGCGGGTGCTGACCAACGACCCGGCCATGGGCGTGCTGCGCCATGTCGACGCGGGTTACCCGGAGGCGGTGGCGGCCGCGGACCGGGTCGGTCTGGTCGTCCCGATGACCGCCGCTTCGTGAACGGGCGACCTTCCGTGAAACCGCCCGCCGCCGATGCCAACCGTTTCCTGTCCGCCTGGACGGACCTGGCCGGAGTGGGGCGGGACAAGCTGCGCGGCGGCTACTCCCGGCACGCCTTCGACGATGCCGACCTGGCGCTGCGGGAGTGGTTCCTGGCCGAGGCTTCCCGGCGCGGGTTGGAGACCGAGACCGACCGGAACGGCAACCTCTGGGCGTGGTGGGGCCGTCCCGGGCCGCACGCCGTGGTCACCGGGTCGCACTTGGACTCTGTGCCCGGCGGCGGGGCCTTCGACGGGCCGCTCGGGGTGGTGTCGGCGCTGCTCGCCGTGGACGAGCTGCGGGTCCGCGGTGTCCGGCCGGCCCGGCCTCTGGCGGTGGTCTGCTTCGCCGAGGAAGAGGGTGGACGATTCGGGCTGCCCTGTCTGGGTTCGCGATTGATGACGGGTGTGGCCGACGCGGACGCGGTGCGGCGGCTGCACGACGCCGACGGGGTGAGTGTGGCCGAGGCGGCCCGCCGGGCGGGTCTGGATCCCCTGCAGCTGGGCCCCGACCCCGACCGGCTGGGGCTGATCGGCTGTTTCGTGGAGCTGCACGTCGAGCAGGGCCGGCTGCTGCCCAGGGCCGACCCGGCTGCCGTCATTGGCGTGGGGTCGGAGGTCGTCGCGCACGGACGCTGGCGGCTGACGTTCGCCGGGCAGGGCAACCACGCCGGAACCACCTCGCTGGACGACCGGCGCGACCCGATGGTGCCGGCAGCGGCGGCGGTGCTCGCGGCCCGTCGCGTCCTGCGCGCGCATCGGGGCGCCGTGGCCACCGTGGGCCGGATGCAGCCGGTCCCCGGGGGCACCAACGTCATCGCCTCGTCGGTCAACCTGTGGCTGGACGCCCGGTACGGTTCGGCCGAACAGACCGGGGCGCTGGTGGACGAGATCGTCACGGCGGCCCGCGAGGAGGCGCAGCTGGAAGGCTGCTTGCTGACCGTGCACCGCGAGTCGATCTCGGACCGCGTCGATTTCGACGCGGCGCTGGGTCTGCAGCTGTCGGCTCGGCTGGGCGCGCCGATCATTCCCACCGGGGCCGGACACGATGCGGGCATCCTCGCCCCCTTCGTACCGAGCGCGATGCTGTTCGTGCGCAACCCCACCGGCATCTCGCACGCCCCTGAGGAGCATGCCGAAACGGCGGACTGTCTGGCCGGTGTCTCGGCGCTGGCCGACGTGCTCGCCGACCTCGTCCGGTGACCCGTTACTTCCGGTGCGCCACGGCCTGGCTGGACGGCCGGGTGGTGCCGGACGTGGTCGTCGGGTGCGACGACGGGATCATCACGTCGCTGTCGTCCGGGGATCGGGCCGGGCCGGACCCGAATGGGCAGCGGGGGCCTGAGGTCGACGGTCGGCCGGAGTGGTTACCGGGCCTGGTGCTGCCGGCCTTCGCCGACGCGCACTCGCACCTGTTCCACCGGGCCCTTCGTGGCCGCACCCACGGCTCGGCCGAACCGGGGTCGTTCTGGACCTGGCGGGAGCAGATGTACCGGCTGGCCGACCGGCTCAATCCGGACTCCTTCCGTCGGCTGGCGCTGGCCGTGTACGTGGAAATGGTGTGCGCCGGCGTTTCCGCCGTCGGGGAGTTCCATTACCTGCATCACGGTCCGGGCGGTGTGCCCTACGCCCAACCGAACCTGTTGGGAACGGCCGCGGTCGAGGCCGGCGCCGAGGTCGGACTGGCCGTCACGCTGCTCGACACCGCCTACCTGGCGGGTGGTTTCGGTGTCGGGTTGAATCCCACGCAGTTGCGGTTCTCGGACGGCTCGGTCGAGGCGTGGGCCTCGCGGGTGGCCGCGCTGCCCCCCTGGATCCGGCACGGTGTGGCCATCCACTCCGTCCGAGCCGTCCCGGTGGCTGCACTCCCGTTGGTGGCCCGCACCGCCGCGGGCCGGGTGCTGCACGTTCACCTGTCGGAACAGCCGGCCGAGAACGCCGCCGCGCTGAGCGCGACAGGCCGGACCCCCACGGCACTGCTGGCCGACGCCGGGGCGTTGAGCTCGCTGACATCGGCGGTACACGCGACGCATTTGACGGCCGCCGATGTCGACCTGCTGGGCGCGGCCGGCGTGTCCGCTGTTGTTTGCCCGACCACCGAGGCGGACCTGGCCGACGGGCTGCCGCAGGCTCGGCCGATGGCCGACGCGGGCATGCCCCTGGCCCTTGGTTCGGATCAGCACGTGGCCATCGATCCGCTGGCCCAGCTGCGGGGGCTGGAATACGGAGAGCGTTTGCGGACCGGGGTACGCGGAAACTTCACACCGGCGGAGTTGCTCCGGGCGGCGACGGTGGCGTCGCACCGGTCGATCGGTTCGCCGGCCGGCGAGCTGACGGTGGGTGCCCCCGCGGACTTCGTGGCGCTGGACACGACAACGGCTCGAACGGCTGGATCGGAGGGGCTCCAGGTGGTGCTGGCCGCATCGGCCGCGGACGTCGCGGTGGTGGTGGTAGGGGGCGAGGTGCAAGCGCGGGGCGGTGTGCACGTCCGCTTCGGTGCACCGGGACCGCTGCTGGCGCAGGCCATTGCGGCGGCCTGGTCGTGACCATCCCGGGAACGCCGGTGCCCGGGCCGACGGACTTCGGAGCCGGGCGGTCCACCGTGCTCCGCAACATCTCCCAACTCGTCACCAACGACGGCAACTACGGCCCGGGGCTCCTGGGCACCGTCGAAGACGCCGCCATCGTGCTGCAGCACGGCGAGATTGCCTGGGTCGGCCCGGACGCCTCGGCCCCCGCTGCCGATGAGGCGGTGGACGTCGGCGGCCGAGCGGTGCTGCCCGGATGGGTCGACTCCCACACCCATCTGATCTTCGCCGGTGACCGGGCAGCGGAGTTCACGGCCCGGATGGCGGGGGAGAAGTACGCCGCCGCAGGTATTTTGAGTACCGTGGCCGCGACCCGGGGGGCGGCGCGCGACGATTTGGAGCGGCTGGTGGCGGGTCGGCTCGGCGAGATGCTGGCCGGCGGAACGACATGCGTGGAAACCAAGACGGGATACGGGCTCCGGATTCCGGACGAGGTGCAGGCGGCCGAGCTGGCCCGGCGCCTGGACGTCGACGCGGTGACCTTTCTGGGCGCCCACGTGGTGCCGCCCGAGTACGAATCGGCGGTCGATTCCTACGTCGACCTGGTCTGTGGGCCGATGCTCGACGCCATCGCCCCCGAGGTGCAGTTCGTCGATGTGTTCTGCGAGGAAGGCGCTTTCGACGACGCCCGCTCCCGCCGGATCCTCGCCGCCGGCCTGCGCAAGGGGCTGGCGCTCAAGGTGCACGGCAACCAACTCGGGTACGGCAGCGGCCCGCGGTTGGCCGCGGACCTGGGCGCCGTCTCGGTCGACCACTGCACCTACCTCGACGACCGCGACGTCGAGGCGCTGGCCAGCTCCTCGACGGTGGCCACCCTGCTGCCGGCCTGCGACCTGTCCACCAAGCAGCCGCCGGCGCCCGCCCGCCGGCTGCTGGACGCGCGGGTTTCGGTGGCGCTGGCCTCCAACTGCAACCCCGGGTCGTCGTACACCTCGTCCATGAGCCTGGTGGTGGCGCTGGCCGTGATGCTCTGCGGGATGACGCCGGCCGAGGCCGTGTACGCGGCCACCGCCGGCGGGGCCCGGGCGCTGGCCCGCACCGACGTCGGCCGCCTGACGCCCGGAACCCGCGCCGACCTGCACGTGCTCGACGCGCCGTCCTACGACCACATCGCGTACCGCATCGGCATGCCCCTGACCTTCGCCGTGTGGCGCAAGGGGGTTCGGGCGGTCTGACCCGGGGTCCGCTGGGCGCGTCCTGACCAGGCCCGCTGCCCGCGTTCTGACCGGGCCCGCTGCCCGCGTCGTGTCCCCGGGGAGCCGTTTACAAGGTCCCCGTGCATTTACAAGGTGTGCGCACGTTGTAGATGCACGACGCCGTTGTAAACCACGGGTTTTCGGCGCCGAGGCAGCGTTGACTCAGTTCGGGTGGCGCCAGGAGGCGAGGGGGCGTCAGCTCGGAGTGGCCACGAAGCGGGCCGTCACGAGGCCGGCGTCGATCGCCCGGCGGCCCATCAGTAGCGCCTGTTGGACCCGTTGGCACAACTCGTCCGGCCGCTGCAGGTCGGCCCAGACGATTCGCACCACGACGAGTCCCGCAGCGCGCAAGCGGTCTTCGCGCCGCTTCTCGGCGAAAAGCACGTCCTCCAGAGCCCGATCATTGTTCATCTCGTTGCGCTGGTACTTGATGCGCCCGTCGAACTCGAGCACGACTGCGCAATCGGGATAGCCGAAGTCGCACCGCGCCACGAACTGCCCGCTCGCGGTGAAGACTTCTAACTGACACTCCGGTTGCGGGAGCCCGCCACGCACCAGGGTCAAGCGGGACAGGGACTCGCCGGGACTCTCCGAGCGCGAATCGAGCCGAGCAACGACGCGCTTCAGTCGCGACAGCCCGTGCAGAGCTGGATGAACGGACACCAGATCGAGCAATTCCTGGCGAGAAGTCAGTCGCTGAGCCAGCATCCAATCACCCGCCACCACCGCGGTCTCGGCGCTGGACCATCGGGCCACGTCGAAAAGTGTCCGGGCCGGCGATGTGATCCGGAATCCGTTCTCCTGTTCAACCTCCCACGGCTCGAACAGGGCCGAATGCACTCGCCGGCCGGGGAACTGACCGGCGCCCGTGCGCGTCGGGCGGTAGAGATGCACGTCCTTCAGGTCGGCGTCCCAGAGCGGGACGCGGAGCACGGCAGCAGCCGAGACACCGCACACCACGTACTCGGGTGCCTTGGTGGCCACGGCCAGGACGCGGCGCCGGTAGTGATCAGGTTCGGCCGCGCCCACCGTTGTAGATCCGTAGGCACCGGTGTGGAGTCGCTCCCAGTCTCCGGATCGCAACGCCTTGGCGATGTCGACGTCGCCGAATCCCGCGGAGAGCAAGCGACTCCGAGTGAGCACGCCGTCATCCGTGGCCGGGAAGTCCATGACGCGAGCGTGGCGGTCGAGAACGCTGTGGCGCAAGCACGACTCAGCGCCTGTGGACAACATCGCGCGAGACACCGGTTTACAAGGCGCTCGTGCATTTACAACGTGCGCGGACGTTGTAAATGCACGGCGACCTTGTAAAGCCGCGCCCAGCCCGGCCGTCAGCCCGCGTCCGCGTCCGGGCCCAGCCCGTCAGCCCGCGCCCGCACCCGGGCACAGCCGGGTGCCCCGCCCAGCGGTCAGGCGAACGCCGCGCTGACCACCGCCGCCTGCTCCACCTCGTGCACCCGGTGTGAGCCGGCCGACGGAGCGGCCATGGGCCGGCGCGACACCCGGCGCAGACCCTGCAGCCGGGGCAGCATGTCCGGCAGCCAGAGAGCCAGGAAGGGCCAGCAGCCCTGGTTGGCCGGCTCCTCCTGCACCCAGCGGAAATCCTTGACGCCCGGGTAGCTGTCCAGGATCGACGAGAGCTTCCGCTTGGGCACGGGGTAGATCTGCTCGAGCCGGACGATCGCGGTGTCGGTGATCCCGTGCGAGCGCCGGTACTCCTCGAGTTCGTAGTAGATCTTGCCGGTGCACATCAGCACCCGCTTGACCTCCCGCGGTTCGACGCTGGCATCCGGGAGCACCGAAGCGAACTTGCCCTCGGTGAAGTCCTCGACGCTGGAGACCACGGCCTTGTTGCGCAGCAACGACTTCGGCGTGAACACGACCATCGGGCGATGGACACCGTCGAAGACGTGGCGGCGCAACAGGTGGAAGTAGTTGGCCGGCGTCGACGGCACCGCCACGGTCATCGAGCCCTCGGCGCACAGTTGCAGGAACCGCTCGATGCGGGCCGAGGTGTGATCCGGTCCCTGTCCCTCGTGGCCGTGCGGCAGCAGCAGCACCACGCCGCTCTGCTGCCCCCACTTGGCCTCGCCGGAGGACAGGTACTCGTCGATCACCGACTGCGCGCCGTTCACGAAGTCGCCGAACTGCGCCTCCCACATCACCAGCGCGTCCCGGTTGGCCACCGAGTACCCGTACTCGAAGCCGAGCCCGGCGTACTCGGTCAACGCCGAGTCGTAGGCCAAGAACTTGCCCTGCTCGGCCTGCAGGTGTTGCAGCGGAATGTATTCCGCCCCGGTGTTCTTGTCGATCAGCGCCGCGTGCCGCTGGCCGAAGGTGCCGCGCCGCGAGTCCTGGCCGGCCAGCCGCACCAGCCGCCCGGCCATGGCGATGGATCCGAACGCCAGCAACTCGCCGAACGCCCAGTCGATGCCGCCGTTCCTGGACATCTCCACCCGGCGGTCGAGCACCGTCTTGACACGCGGGTGCGGCGTGAAGCCCTCGGGATATTGCAGGGCGACATCCGCTATGTGGCGCACGATCTCGGGCGAGATGGAGGTGACCACCTGGGGCGGGATGGGCTGCTCGGCCTCGATGGTCGGCGACGGCGCGGCCACGCTCCGCTCCAACTCCTTGACCTCGTTGAACACTCGCTCCAGCTGAGTGTGATAGTCCCGCAACGCTTCTTCGGCGTCTTCCGGCGACAGGTCGCCGCGGCCGATCAACGCCTCGGTGTAGATCTTCCGCACCGACCGCTTACCGTCGATGATCTGGTACATCAGCGGATTGGTCATCGAGGGGTCGTCGCCCTCGTTGTGGCCACGCCGCCGGTAGCACACCATGTCGATGACTACGTCCTTGCCGAACGTCTCGCGGTAGTCGACGGCCAGCTTCGAAACCCACACGGCCGCTTCGGGATCGTCGCCGTTCACGTGGAAGATCGGCGCCTGGATCATCTTCGCCACGTCGGTGGAGTACTCGCTGGATCGAGATGCCTCCGGGGCCGTGGTGAAGCCGACCTGGTTGTTGATGATCACGTGGACGGTGCCGCCCGTGCGGTAACCGCGCAGCAGCGACAGGTTCAGCGTTTCGGCCACCACACCCTGCCCGGCGAATGCGGCGTCGCCGTGGATGACGATCGGCATCACCGTGAACGCGCCGTCGCCCTTGTTGAGCAGGTCCTGCTTGGCGCGGGTCAGCCCCTCGAGCACCGGGTCGACCACCTCGAGGTGCGAGGGATTGGCCACCAGCGAGACCTCGACCTGCCCATCGCCGAACGGCCGGACGTACTTGCCCTCGGCGCCCAAGTGGTACTTGACGTCCCCGGAGCCGTGGGCCTGCTTCGGATCCAGGTTGCCTTCGAACTCGCGGAAGATCTGCTGGTAAGGCTTGCCGACGATGTTCGCCAGAACGTTGAGCCGGCCGCGGTGGGCCATGCCGATGACGACCTCGTCGAGGCCGTACTCGGCGGCCTTGTTCAGCGCCGCGTCCAGCAGCGGGATGACCGTTTCGCCGCCCTCCAGCGAGAACCGCTTCTGGCCGATGTATTTGGTCTGCAAGAACGTCTCGAACGCCTCGGCCGAATTCAGCCGGGACAGGATGTACTTCTGCTCCTCCAGGGCCGGCTTGTCGTGCTTGATCTCCACTCGCTCCTGGAGCCACCGCCGCTGCACCGGATCCATGATGTGCATGTACTCGATACCGACGGTGCGGCAGTAGGAGTCGCGGAGCACACCGAGCACGTCGCGGAGCTTCATGTGCTCGGCGCCGTTGAATCCGCCGACCGGGAAATCGCGCTCCAGATCCCACAACGTCAGGCCGTGGGAGAGCACGTCCAGGTCGGGGTGTTTGCGCTGGCGATAGTTGAGTGGGTCGGTGTCGGCCATCAGATGGCCGCGGGTTCGGTACGCGTCGATGAGTTCGAGCACCCGTGCGGTGCGATCCACCGACGCCCCTGGAGCGTGTCCTGCACCCAGCGGACCGGCTCGTAGGGCAGCCGCAGCGAAGTGAAAACGTCGTCGTAGAAGCCGTCCTCGCCCAGCAGCAACTGGTGGATGCGGCGGAGGAACTCGCCGGACTCGGCGCCCTGGATGATCCGGTGGTCGTAGGTGGAGGTCAGCGTGATGATCTTGGAGATGCCCAGGTCGGACAGCGTTTGGTCGAGGCGCCCTGGAAGGCGGCCGGATACTCCATCGCGCCGACGCCGATGATCGTGCCCTGGCCGGGCATCAGCCGGGGCACGGAGTGAATGGTGCCGATGCCGCCCGGGTTGGTCAGCGACAGGGTCGATGCCCGGGTAGTCCTCCGGCGTCAGCGGACCGGTCCGCGACTTGCCGGACCACCTCCTCGTAGGCGTTCCAGAACTGGATGAAGTTCATCGTCTCGCAGTTGCGGATCGGCACGACGACCAGCGCTCGCTGGCCCCCCTTGCCGGGCAGGTCGATGGCCAGCCCCAGATTGACGTGAGTTGGGCGTGACGACTTGCGGTTTCCCGTCGATCTCGGCGAAGTGCCGATTCATGTTCGGGTAGTCCCGGAGCGCCCGGATGATCGCGAAACCGATCAGATGAGTGAACGAGACCTTGCCGCCGCGGTTCCGGCGCAGGAAATTGTTGATGACAATTCGGTTGTCCGACAACAGTTTTGCCGGCACCGCCCGTACCGAGGTAGCCGTCGGCAGGTCCAGCGAGGCGGTCATGTTCCGCACCACCGCGGCGGCCGAGCCGCGCAGCACGGCGCTGATCTCCTGGGGCTCGCTCGATTCCTTGATGGCGGCCTTCTTGGCGGCCTGAGCCGCCCGCACCTGGGCCACGTCGTCGGGCGTGGCGGTGGTCCGCTTCAGCTGGGCGGTACTGGCCTGGGCCGCTCCGTTGGGGGACCCGTTGGTGTTACCGCTCGCGGCCGCCGGCCGGGGGACCGGAGCGGGAGCCGTCGCCGGGGCAGCGTTGCCGCTGGTGGCGCCGTTGGACCCCGGAGTGGCAGGGCGACGGGCGGGCGGCGGCGGGGGCGGCGCGGAGGTCGGCTGGGTACGGCCAACCGAGGCAGCGTGGCCCGGAGCGTGGCTGGACGAAGGGGCTGCGGCCGGGTTCTGCGACCTCGGTGCCGCTGCGGTGGGCGGTGCGGCGATCGGAGCGCTCGCCGCGTTGTCGGCCGACTCCTCCGCGTTGTCTTCGGCCAGCGCTTTGCGGTGCTCGGCCACCGCGTCGGTGAAAAAGTCTCGCCAGATCTGGTCGACACTGGCCGGATCGGCCGAGGAACTGGTGGTACTTCTCCTCGACGAACCAGTCGTTGGGTCCGAACTCCGGTGCGTCGTGGTTGACGACACTGTCGCTTCCGCCTCTTCTGTCTGATCGAGAATGCCCCGGGCCGCGAAGAACCCTGGGTGACCTGTGCTAGCGCGTCCAGGGTAGTCCGCAGGGGATGGCCGCGGCGGGGAACGACGTGGCAGGCCCCACCGATGTCACAGCTGATCGCCACCGAAGCGCCACGACCCTGAAGTGCCCGTCAGGAGAATGCGTTCGAACCCGTCAGAGCCCGGCCGATCACCAGTTGGTGGATCTCGGCGGTGCCCTCGTAGGTCAGACCGTCTCCAGGTTCGCCGCGTGGCGCATGACCGGGTACTCACCGGTGATGCCGTTGCCGCCCAGGATGGTCCGGCAGGTGCGGGCGATGTCCAGAGCCGTGCGGGTCGAGTTGAGTTTGCCCATCGAGACGGCGGCCGGCGGCAGCGGTCCGGTCCCGTGGCGTGCCGCCTCGGCCAGCTGCGCCAGCGCAGCGCCATCAGGTAGGCCCCGTTCCAGGCGGTGAGCCATGTCGGCCAACTTCGCCTGGGTCAGCTGGAAGCCGGCGAGCGGCCGCCGAACGCCTCCCGGCTGGTGGCGTATCCAGCGCGGTCGTCAGGCAGTCGCGCGCCGCTGCCAAGCGCGCCGAACGCGATCCCCAGCCCGGGCCTGGGTCAGGCAGGCCAGCGCCGCGCCCAGGCCGCGGGCGTCCGGCAGCACCGCAGATTCCGGCACCAGCACGCCATCCAGAACCAGCTCCGCGGTGACCGACGCGCGCAACGAGAGTTTGTGGGGGACCGGGCGGGCGGAGAAGCCAGGCGAGTCGGTCGGGACCAGGAAAGCCCTGATCGGGTCGGTCGGTGTCGGCGTCCAGCCGGGCCCAGACGACGGCCACGTCGGCGACCGTCCCATTGGTGATCCACATCTTCACGCCGTCCAGCCGGTAGCCGCGGCGACGCGGGTGGCCCGGGTGCGGATCGCAGCGGGGTCCGACCCGGCGTCCGGTTCGGTGAGGCCGAAGCAGCCGAGCCTCTCGCCGGCGGCCATCCGGGGCAGCCAGGCGTGCTTCTGCTCGTCGGAGCCGAACCGCCAGATCGGGTACATGGCCAGTGAACCCTGGACCGAGACCGATGACCGCACCCCCGAGTCAGCGGCTTCCAACTCCAGGCAGGCCAACCCGTACGCGGTGGTCGACACGCCGGCACAGCCGTAGCCGTCCAGGTGCATGCCCAGCAGTCCGGCCTGGCCGAATCGGCGCGCCAGCTCCCGGGCCGGTAGTTCGCCGCCCTCGTACCAGCTCGGCGATGTGCGGTCTGACCAACTCGTCGACCAGATCGCGAGTGGTCGCCCGGATCTGCTTCTCCTCGTCGGTCAGCAGTGCGTCGATGGCCAGGAAGTCGGGGAGGCGGACGTCGGATCGCGCATCTCGGCTCGGCATCCCCGCACGTTAGACCCGGCCGGGAACTGGGCCCGCGAGATCGGCGTACAGCTCGGCGTAGACACCGCCGGCCCCCAACAGCTGGGCGTGGGTCCCGGTCTCCGCGACCCGGCCTGACTTCATCACCACGATCCGGTCGGCCCGGCTGGCGGTGGTCAGCCGGTGCGCCACCACGATCGTGGTGCGCCCGCGGGCCAACCGATCGGTGGCCGCCAGCACGGCCTCCTCGGCGGCCGGATCGAGGGCGGCGGTCGCCTCGTCCAGCAGCAGCACATCCGGGTCGACCAGTTCCGCCCGGGCCAGCGAAATCAGCTGCCGCTGACCGGCCGAGAGGTTGCGCCCGCGCTCGTCCACCTGGTGCCGGAAGCCGCCGGACAGCGCCGCGATGGCGCCCGAGCGCACCCGACCGCACGGGCGGCTGCCTCCACCTCGGCGTCCGTTGCGTCCGGCCGGCCGTACGCGATGTTGTCGCGCACGGTGCCGGCGAACAGGTGCGGCTCCTGCGGCACCACGCCGAGGTGACGACGGTAGGCGGGCAGGTCCAGCGAACGGATGTCGCGACCGTCGACGGTGATCCGGCCGGTGGTGACGTCGTAGTACCGGGCGATCAGCTTGACCAGGGTCGACTTGCCGGCTCCGGTGGCTCCCACCACGGCGACGGTCTCGCCGGGCGCGAAGCGGACGTCCACGTCGGCCAGCGCGGGAGCGGCGTTCTCGCCGGCCGACGTGTAGTGGAAGCCGACGCGCTCGGCCCGCACATCACCGGCCAGCCGGCCAACCGGCTCGGGATGCTCGGCCGGCGGCGTCGACGAGGGCGTGCTCAACAGGTCGCCGATCCGGTGCAGACCGACGACGGCCTGCTGATAGCCGTCGAACACCTGGGAGAGCTGCTGGAACGGGGGTGAAGAACGAGTCCAGGTAGAGCTCGAACGCGATGAGCGTGCCGGCCGACAGCGCCCCGGTGACGACCCAATGCGCCCCGACGCCGAGCACCAGCGCCGCCGACAGTTCGCAGAGAAAGGCCACGAACGGAAAGAACAGCGAGATGGCGGTCTGGGCCCGCATCCGCGACCGCCGGTAATCATCGGACCGGGCGGCGAAGCCGGCCGCGTTCGCGCTTTCCCGGCGCAGCGCCTGGGTGATGCGCAGACCCGAGACGTTCTCCTGCAGATCGGCGTTGACGATGCCGACCTTCTCCCGCGCCTCGGCGTAGGCCCGCGAGGAGTACCGCCGGAAGAAGAAGGTGGCCACCAGTAGCGGGGGCAGCACGGCGAAGGCCACCAGCGCCAGTCCGGGGTTCATCACCAGGAGCACCACCGCAATCCCGCCGAAGGTGGCCAGCGACACGACGGCGGTGATCAGACCGGTCTGCAGGAACGACGACAGCGCATCGACATCCGTCGTCATCCTGGTCATGATCCGGCCGGCCATCTCCCGTTCGTAGTAGTCCAGGCCGAGCCGCTGCAGCTGGGCGAACTGCCGAATCCGCAGCTGGTAGAGCACGCCCTCGCCGGCCTGGCCGGTGATCACGAGCTGGAAGCGCTGGACCACGTAGTCGGCCAGCACCACGGCCAGCGAGGCCAGGGCCAGGCCCAGCACCACGGACATCGACGACTCGGCCACGCCGTGGTCCACCCCGCCCTTGACCAGTACCGGGAGCGCGAGGCCGGCGGCGGCATCGAGTGCCACCAGCAGCAGCGACCAGACGAACAAGCTCCGGAACGGCCGCAGGCTCGACCGCAGCGAGAACCGACCGGTCGGGGGACGGCGGCGCTTGGACGGGCCGGCCGGAGGGTCGGCGGCGGCCAACCGCGCGGCCACAGCCGGCGGCAGCGAGTCGACGGGCGGCCGGTCGGTGCCCGGAGGCAGCGCGTCGACCCGGGCCAACAGTTCGGGGGTGGCTTGCAGGGCGGCCATCATTCCGGAGCCCGGCCCGGCCCCCCCGCCGCCGCCTCGACCGGGTCCGCGACCACGCACCCCACCCAGGCCGCCACCGCCCATGGTGATCTGACGGATGCGTCCCGGTTGTTCCTCGGCTGCGGGCCACAAGGCGGCGGTGATGCCGTCGGCGCCGGGTGCAGGTACCTCGCGACCGGCCCGGAAAGGCTCTTCGTCGGGGTCGAGCTCGTCGATGCCGTCCTGGGCGCCGCCGAGCAGCGAACGATAGATCGCGCAGCGAGCCAACAATTCCGGGTGCTCGCCGACGTCGATCACCCGCCCCTCCGCCACCACGGCAATGCGGTCCGCGAGGGCCAGGGTCGAGCGGCGGTGGGCGATCAGGATGGTGGTGCGGTCGGCGGTCAGCCGGTGCAGGGTGGCATGGATGGCGGCTTCGGTGACGGGATCGACGGCACTGGTGGCGTCGTCGAGGACCAGCACCCGCGGATCGGTGATCATGGCGCGGGCCAGTGCCAGCCGCTGCCGCTGACCGCCCGACAGGGTCAAGCCGCGTTCACCGATGACGGTGTCGTAGCCGTCCGGGAGGGCCTCGATGAAGTCGGTGGCCTCCGCCAGGGCCGCCGCGGCCTCGATCTCGGCCCGCGACGCGTCCGGCCGCCCGTAGCCGATGTTGCGGGCGATGGTGTCGGAGAACAGGAAAGCCTCCTCGAACACCACCCCGACCGTGCCGCGCAGATCCGCCAACCCGGCCGTGCGGATGTCCACGCCACCCACGCGCACGCTGCCGGCCTGCGGGTCGTAGAACCGGGGGAGCAGCAGGGAGACGGTCGATTTCCCGGACCCGGACGCGCCGACCAGCGCAATCGTGGCCCCGGCCGGCACCGTCAGGTCGAAACCGTCCAGCACCGGTTCGTCCGCCGTGTAACCGAAGCGGACGTTCTCGAACCGGACGTCGGCCGCGCCGTGCGGCAGCAGGATCGGCTCGGGCGGATCGGTGATCGACGTCCCCGAATCGATGATCTCCAGCACGCGTTCCACCGACGCGCGGGCCTGCTGGCCGAGGATCAGCAGCATGGACAGCGTCCGGGCCGGTGCCACCAGCTGGCCGAGGTACAGCGAAAAGGCCAAGAACGTGCCCAGGGTGACCGAGCCGTGGATGGCGAGGTAGCCGCCGAGGGCGAGCACCCCGACCTGGCCCAGGGAAGTGAGCGCAGCCATCCCCGGCGACACCTTGGCCGACAGCCGCACCGCTCGCAGCCGGTTGGTGTAGAGGTTCCCGGCTCCCGCCGCCAGCCGACCCAGCTCGCGGTCCTCCTGCCCGAAGCCCTTCACCACCCGGACGCCGGTGACGTCCTCCTCGACGATGTCGGCCACGTCGGCCGCCGCCTGCTGGGCGGCCCAGGTGGCCGGGAACAGCACGTTGCGGGTGGCCCGGGTCAGCAACACGACGCCCGGGACGACCAGCAAAGCGGTGAGCGTCAGCACCGGCGACAGCACCAGCATGATGACCACCGACACGACGAACAGAACGGCTTGGCCGCCGGACAACGGGATCATGGCCAACAGGCCCTGCACGACTTGCAGATCCGAAGATGCGCGCGAGACCACCTGACCGGTGCGCAGCGAATCCTGGCCGGCGCCATCGAGTCGCGACAGCGCCGCGAACACGTCCTGCCGCAGATCGTGCTGTACGTCGAGGGACACCCGGCCGCCGCCCCAGCGGCGAATGAACGAGGACACGAAACGGACGGTGGCCAGCGCGATGAGACCGCCGATCACCAGAGGCAACCCGTGCGTGTGCCGACTCGTCGCGTCGTCGACGGCGACCTTGGTCAACAGCGGGGTCAGCGCCCCCAGGCCGGTCCCGAACAGGGACGTCACGATGGCCGCGATGGTGACGGCCCGGTGGCGCCAGCAGTACCCCCACAGCCGGCGGAGCCATCCGGGACGGGCCGGGGACGAGGGCGCGGAACGGCTGGTGCTCGCCCCGGGAGGCGCTACGGCAAGTGACACTTCTCCAAACTAACTAGATGCACCGACAGTCGCTGTTTCGCGGTGTCGATGACCGGAGGCAGCCCGCGGGACCTGGCCGGCCGACCGTCCCTGGGCAGAAGCCTGCCGCTCGGAGTCAGAAGAAGATGCTGGCCACCGCGATGACCAGGATGACGAACAGCGCCAGTCCGATGATGCCCAGCACCAGGCCGGCCAGGGCCACCCCGCGGTTGTTGGCCTCCCGGCGGTTGGCCCGTCCCAGGCCGACGGCTCCGAAAATGATTGCCAGGATGTTCAGGATGATGCCGCCCCAGTTCCAGCACAGGACGACACCGATGATGCCGCACACCAGGGCGGCGACACCCATCCCGTTGCGCGGTTGCGCCACCAGGTAGCCGCCGGCCGGAGCGATGAACGGGCCGCTGCTGGGGACCGGATAGGCCGGCCCGGTCGGCGGGTATGGCGCCGGGAGACCCCCGCCGGCCGGATAGGACACCGGCCCACTGATCGGGTACGACACCGGTCCACCGGTCGGGTACGACACCGGCCCCGTCGGCAGGTAGGACAGCGGCCCGGTGGGTGGGTAGACGGGCGGTCCGGACGGATAGGCCGACGGCTGGACGGGATAGTTGGCCTCGCCGGACGGGTAGGAATTGGGATCGGTCATCGGCGGCTTTCCCCTCGAGTACGCGTGGCGGCCCCGCCCGGGCGACCGGGCAAGGTGGTGCTCGACGTCACCGTCCCGCGAGACATGCAGACAACCACACAAGAGGAGAACATGAAAGCGGCAAACGCCGACCGTTCCCGAATCAGCGACGTCCTGGTGGTGGGGGGCGGGCACAACGGCTTGGTGGCCGCCATCCTGGCCGCGCAGAGCGGCCGAACCGTCACTCTGCTGGAGGCCTCCGACCATCTCGGTGGTGCCACCCAGAGCGTGGCCGTCTTCCCCGGGCGGCCCGCCGTGTTGTCCCGGTACTCGTATCTGGTGTCGTTGTTCCCGGCGGCGCTGGCCGAGCGCCTGGGCATCGAATTGCCCCTGGCCTCGCGGCCGGTGTCCTCCTACACCCCGGTGGTGCGAAACGGCCGGGCGAGCGGCCTGCTGGTCGAGCGCCGACCCGGCGCGGCCACCGAGCGCTCGTTCGCCGACCTGACCGGCGGAGCTGAGCACTACCGCTCTTGGCTGAGCTTCTACGGCCAACTGGCCGGCCTCGCCGCCGTGCTGGCGCCGATGCTGAGCGGACCTCTGCTGACCCGCGCGCAGGTGGGCCGGCGGGTACGAACCGAACTGGACCGAGCGGCGGCGGAGCTGTTCGATCGGCTCACCACCGAGCCGATCGGCGAGGTGATCAGTTCCCGCTTCGCCGACGACACGGTGCGCGGCGTGGCCGCCACGGACGCCCTCATCGGCACCGACGCCTCTTTGTTCGGCGCCGACCTGCGGGCCAACCGCTGCTTCCTCTATCACGTGATCGGCCGGGGTACCGGGGAATGGCTGGTACCGATCGGCGGGATGGGAGCGGTGCTGACGACGCTGGTCGACCGGGCTCACCGGGCCGGAGTGCGGATCGTGCGGGACGCCACGGTGGAGTCGGCCGGTGAATCAGCCGACGGAGTGCAGGTGCAATGCGCGGACGGCCGCGAGTGGTCGGCCGGTCATCTGCTCGCGGCGGTGGCGCCGTCGACCGTGATGCGGTGGCTGGGCGCGCCGGCCCCCCGGCCGGAGGGCTCCCAGGTCAAGGTCAACCTGTTGCTCGATCGGCTCCCGCGGCTCAAATCAGGCGCCGACCCGGAGGTGGCGTTCGCCGGCACCACGCATCTCGACGAGGGATTCGACCGGCTGGAGTCGGCGTTTGCCGCGGCCGCGGCCGGCACCCTGCCTGACCCGCTGCCGGCCGAGGTCTATTGCCACTCCCTGACGGACCCGACGATCTTGAACGGACATCCCGGCCACACTTTCACGGTGTTCGGACTGCACGCTCCGGCCCGCTTGTTCCGCAGCGATCCCGGTCTGCGCGAGCGAGCAGTGGCCGCGGCCCTCGAGTCGCTGGACCGGCAGCTCGACGAACCGTTGGCGGACTGCCTGTCCCGCGATGCGGACGGGCGACCGTGCGTCGACGCGGCCGTGCCCACCGACCTGGAACGTGAGCTGCTGATGCCCGGCGGCCACATCTTCCATGGCGACCTGGACTGGCCCTGGCGGGACGATGACCAGCAGGCCGAAACCACGGCCGCCGCTTTCGGCGTCGACGTACCGGGATCGATGCGGATCCTGCTGGCCGGGGCCGGGTCTCGGCGCGGCGGAGGGGTGTCCGGGCTGGGCGGTGCTGCCGCGGCAGACGCGCTCTTGACCGGCGCCACCGGTCGGTGATCAGCCGGTCAGCTTGACCAGGTGGGCGATCAGCGCCCGGTGATCACTTCCCGCGACCCGGACTGTCCGGGTGGCCACCGCGCGCCAGCGCGCGCGGGTGTAGAGCACGTGGTCGATGCGGGCCGCTAGGACCGTAGGCAGCCGGGCCGGCCACGTTCCCTCGGCACCCCGGCCGGTGACCTCGGCCGCGTCCGCGCACGGCCCCAGGTCGCGCAGCGGTTCGTGGTCCCGCGTGGCGTTGAAATCGCCGGCCACCACGACATTGTCGCCGGACGCGGCCAACGCGACAGCCTTGCGGACCGTTCGCAGCCAGCCGGCCTGGCGTGGCCCGAAGGCCCGGCGCGGCGGCAGGGTGTGCACGGCCACGAATTCCGGGCCGCTCCCGGCCATCGGCGAGGCCCGGATGGTTCCGAACCCGGCGTCCGGGACCGCGGAGAATCGGTAAGGACCGAGATCCGAGCGGATCAACACGCTGGTCGGATTGTCGTACTCGCCGGTGTCGGAGAACATTTCATAGGTCAAGCCGGCGGCGGCCAACCGCTCGACCGCGCGGTGCGCAGTGTCCGCAGCCGTCTCCGGCAGGGCCACCAGTTGGGCGCCTTCCGCCTGCACCAATGCGGCGATGGCCGAGGCGTCGGTGGCCGGCCCGAGGGTGTTGAAACCCAGCACCACCAGGTCGGCCGGCTGGCTGGACATGCGCTGGCCCGCCCACCCGCGAGCCACCTGCACGGCGCACTGCACCGCACCGGCGGCCAGCAGCGCCGCCGTCGAAACGCCGCGGAGCCAGGGCCGACCCGGTCCCCGCAGGCTCATTCCGGTCATCACGCCGGCCGTGAGCAGACCGAGCCCCGTCAGCCCGCGCAGGGCGACCGCCTCGAGCAGCGGCGACCGCCCCGACAGGCCGGCCTTGGCGGGATCGATGGTCAGTCCCGCCGCGGCGACCCCCGACCCAACGACCGGCCACAGCCACCATCGCCCCCGCAAGACCGAACGATGCCCAGCGGCCCCGCCGGGGCGGTGGCTTGTCGGCAGCTCGACCACGACATGATCCTCTCGTGACCAGCCGCCAGCGCCGAACGAGGGTGCGTCCTGCTCCGGAGCGGCCTATCCAGAGGGAGACACGATGACGGACGAGGAGATGCTGGCCGCAGCGGTGGCGGCCGCCCGGCGGGGTGGGGCCGAGGGCGGCATCCCGATCGGCGCGGCCCTGGTGGTGGACGGCGAGATCCTGGCCACGGGCTACAACAAGCGGGTTCAGCTGGGTAGCGCCATCCGGCACGGCGAAACCGACTGCCTGGAGAACGCCGGCCGGCTGCCGGCCCGGGTCTACGCCCGGGCCACCATGGTCACCACCCTCTCGCCGTGCGACATGTGCACCGGAGCGATCGTGCTCTACAAGATCCCGCGCGTGATCATCGGCGAGAACCGCACTTTCCGGGGCGGTGAGGATCTCCTGCGGTCCCGGGGGGTGGACGTCGTGGTCCTCGACGATCCAGGCTGCGTCCAGCTGATGACGGAATTCATCGCCGCCGAGCCGTCGCTGTGGAACGAGGACATCGGGGTCTGAGCGGCCGCCTCAGCCGCTGACCGTTCGCACCCACAGGTCGGCGAACCTTTTCCCCTCGACCGTCAGCGCGACGTCCACCATGGTCGATCGCAGCGGGTTGCGGTCCCGGGTCCGGTCACCGGCCCAGCTGCGTCGGTCGACCAGAGTCTGGCCGCGGCTGACCCCCTCGCCCAGCACGACCTGCACGGGGAGGCGCCGCAAACCCAGCCCGTCCGGATCGACCAGTGCAACCGTGGTCCCCGCGTCGCCGATGGTGGTGGCGTCCTGGCCGTAGACGCCGCACTGGTGGTCCAGCAGTGCGCCGCCCAGGGCGGTGCCCGGGTCGCTGGACGTCCTCATGGCGCGTGCGGTGGCCCGGGTGACCGTGACGTCCATGAACACGTCCAGCCCGTACATGGTCGTCGGGATGCCCAGTTCACCGGCGGCCTGCAGGGTCACCGCGGCCGCCTCCGGGTCGTGCCAGATGTTGAACTCGGCCACTGCCGTGGCGTTTCCCACCGACGCGGAACCGCCCATGAACAGGATCTTTTCGATCCCGGTGGCCACCTCCGGATAGGTGCGGAGCAGTAGCGCGATGTTCGTCAGCGGTGCGCTGGGCACCAACACCAGCTTCTCGCCGGCTGCCGCGGCGTCCAGAAAGGTCTTCCGCAGCAGTTGCACGGCCGGTAGCGGGGACACCGAACGCTGCGACGGTCGCGACAGGCCCGCCAGCCCGTCCGGCCCGTGCACGTGAGAGGCGTCCTCCGGCTCGGCCAGCATCGGCCGGGCGGCTCCGGCCGCCATCGGGAGGTCGGCCGGGGCACCCGCCGTATCCAGCACGTAGCAGGTGTTGGCGAGCACCTGAGCCACGTTCGTGTTGCCGCCGACGCAGGTCACGGCGCGCAGGTCCAGCCCCGGTGAGCGGACCGCAAACAGCAGCGACATGGCGTCATCGACGCCGGTGTCCACGTCCATGACCAGCGGTACCGGGCGCGGCGAGGCCCGCTCCGCCCCGTCCCTTCCGGCCGTGGCAGTCGGTAGGTTGAACGTCTGGTCTGACATGGGCTGAGTCTGCCACGCCGCATCCGGCGGGCAGAATCGAGCGCAGCGCCCGAGCACCCGTTTCCCGGGGCCCGAATCGGTAGTGAGGAAGCAGCGATGAAGATTGCGGTCCTGGTCAAGCAGGTACCGGACACCTATTCCGAGCGTCGGCTGACGACGGGTGACTGGACGTTGGATCGTGGTGCCGCCGATGCGGTCATCGACGAAATCGATCAGAAGGCCGTCGAGGTCGCACTGCAGTTGACCGAGAAGCACGGCGGTGAGGTGATCGTGGTCACCATGGGTCCGGACCGGGCCACCGACGCCATCCGCAAGGCACTGTCCATGGGCGCCGACAGTGCCGTGCACGTGGTGGACACGGCGCTGGCCGGGTCCGATGCGCTGCAGACCTCCGCCGCGCTGGCCGCGGCCTTGAAGACGGTCAACGCCGATCTCGTGCTGGCCGGCAACGAGTCGACGGACGGACGGACGTCGGCGGTTCCCGCCATGGTGGCCGAACGGCTCGGCGTGGCGTCGGTCGGTTCGGTGCAGCAGGTCGAGGTCGACGGCTCGACGTTGTCCGCCCAGCGAACGTTCGAGGGTGGCTACCGCGATGTGACGGCGGCGCTGCCGGCGGTGGTCTCGGTGACCGAGAAGATCGCCGAGCCGCGCTATCCGAACTTCAAGGGCATCATGGCGGCCAAGAAGAAGCCGGTGACGACGCTGACCGTCGCCGACCTGGGACTGGACGCGGGCGCTTTCGGCCTGGCGACCGCGGCGACGCAGGTGGTGGAGGGCGTGCCCCGCCCCGCCCGCAGCGGCGGCGAGAAGGTCAGCGACGACGGGACAGCGGCGACCGCGGTCGTCGAGTTCTTGGCCGGCCGCCGGCTCGTCTGACCCGGCCTCGATTCCCCGAAAGAGAGTGGTATTCGGCAATGAGTGATGTTCTGGTTCTGGTGGAGCACGAGGACGGCGCGCTGAAGCGCACCACCGGCGAGCTGTTGGCCGGCGCGGCCCGGTTGGGGACTCCGGCGGCGGTCGTGGTGGGCCGTCCCGGGACGACCACGGCGCTGACCGCGGCGCTGGGGGCAGCGGGCGCCGCCAAGATCTTCGCCGCCGAGTCCGACGTCGCCGGCGAGGTGCTGGTCGTTCCGGAGCTGGAGGCGTTGACGGCGGCCGTGGCCGCCGCCGACGCGCCCTCGGCCGTGCTGCTCCCCGCCACGGTCGACGGCTGGGAGATCGCCGGGCGCCTCGCCGTTCGCCTGGATTCCGGTGTGCTCGCCTCGGCGGTCGACCTGGAGGCGGTCGACGGCGCGGTGGTGGCTACCCAATCGGTCTTCGGCGGCGACTACACCATGAAATACCGGGTGGCCAAAGGCTTCCCGATCATCACCGTGCGGCCGAATTCGTTTCTCGAGGCGGCTCCCGCCGTCGACAGGCCAGAGCTCGTGACGCTGGACGTCCAGGTCGACGGCGCGACCGGTCCGCGGGTGGTGGCCGAACATCCCGAACCGGCCGGCGATCGACCTGAACTGGCGGCCGCCACCGTCGTGGTCTCGGGCGGACGTGGCGTGGGATCGGCCGACAACTTCGCGGTCGTCGAAGGCGTCGCCGACGAACTGGGCGCGGCCGTGGGAGCGTCCCGCGCCGCCGTGGACTCCGGCTACTACCCGCACCAGTTCCAGGTCGGCCAGACCGGCACCACCGTATCGCCGCAGCTGTACATCGCCCTGGGCATCTCAGGAGCCATCCAGCATCGCGCCGGTATGCAGACCTCGAAGACCATCGTCGCGGTCAACAAGGACGCCGACGCCCCGATCTTCGAGATCGCCGACTTCGGCGTGGTCGGAGATCTGTTCAAGGTGGCGCCGGCGCTGCAGGAGGAACTGCACAAGCGCAAGAGCTGACCGCCCGCGGCGGTAGGTTCGGCAGCCGTGACTTCCGCCGTGACGCCGGCCGTGACTTTGCCGCCGGTGCTTTCCGTCACCCGTCGACTGGCCGACGAACTGGGGGTGACCGAGCGGCGGGTGGCCGCGGCCGTGGACCTGCTCGACTCCGGCTCGACCGTTCCGTTCATCGCGCGGTACCGCAAGGAAGCCACCGACAGCCTGGATGACGCGCAGCTGCGCACTCTGTCCGAGCGACTCGGCTACCTGCGCGAACTGGACGAGCGCCGTACCGCGGTCGCCGAAGCCATCGCGGCGCAGAACAAGCTGACTCCGGAACTGGCCGCCGCGCTGGCTGCGGCCGAAACAAAGGCCCGGCTGGAGGACATCTACCTGCCCTACCGGGCCAAGCGGCGCACCAAGGCCCAGATCGCTCGGGAAGCGGGTCTGCAGCCGTTGGCCGATGCGTTGCTGGCTGAGCCACATCGGGATCCGGCTCGGACGGCGGCTGGGTACATCGATCCCAACCGGGGCCTTCCCGAGACGAGCGACGCGCTCGCCGGGGCTCGCGCCATCCTGGTGGAGCGATTCGCCGAGGACGCCGATCTCGTGGGCCGGCTGCGGGATCGCCTGTGGGCCCGCGGGCGGCTGGTCGCCGGAAAGCGGCCCGAGGTGAACGCCGACGATCCGGCCAGCGCCAACTATCGCGACTACTACGACTTCGCCGAGCCGCTCACCCGGCTCCCCTCGCACCGCGTACTGGCCATGCTCCGCGGCGAGAAGGACGGCGTCCTGCAGCTGACGGTCAGCCCGGAGCCGGAGGACGCCGACCCGACCGGTCCGTCCGGCTACGAGAGGGCCATCGCCGCCCATTTCGGCATCGCGGACCGCGGCCGCGCCGCCGACGACTGGTTGCTCGACACCGTCCGCTGGGCCTGGCGCACCAAGCTGGCGGTTTCGCTGGCGGTGGACGTGCGCATGCGACTGCGGCAGCAGGCCGAACAAGCGGCTGCCGGAGTGTTCGCTGCCAACCTGCGCGATGTGCTGCTCGCCGCACCGGCCGGGTCCCGTCCGACGCTCGGCTTGGACCCCGGTTTCCGTACCGGTGTCAAGGTGGCGGTGGTCGACGGCACCGGCAAGGTGGTGGCCACCGACACCATCTATCCGCACCAGCCGCACAACCGATGGGACCGTGCGCTCGCCAGCCTGGCTGAGCTGGTCGACCGGCATCGGGTCGAGTTGATCGCGATCGGGAACGGAACCGCGTCCCGGGAAACCGACAAGCTGGCCGCGGAGCTCATCGCCACACTTCCCGCCCCCCGACCGGTCAAGATCGTCGTCTCGGAGGCCGGCGCCTCGGTCTATTCGGCGTCTGCCTACGCCTCGCGGGAGTTGCCGGGGCTCGACGTCTCGCTGCGGGGGGCGGTATCCATTGCCAGGCGGCTGCAGGATCCGCTGGCCGAACTGGTCAAGATCGACCCCAGATCGATCGGCGTCGGTCAGTACCAACACGACATCGCCGATTCGCTGCTCTCCCGCACTCTCGACAACGTCGTGGAGGACTGTGTCAACGCGGTCGGCGTTGACGTGAACACCGCGTCGGTGCCGCTCCTGGCCCGGGTGTCCGGCGTCACGGCCACCTTGGCCGAGAACATCGTGAAACACCGGGATGCCAACGGGCCGTTCGCATCTCGCGGGGAGCTGAAGAAGGTTCCGCGACTCGGCGCCAAGGCCTTCGAACAATGTGCCGGCTTCCTGCGGATCCGCGGCGGCCGCGATCCGCTCGACCGGTCCGGTGTCCACCCCGAGGCCTACCCGCTGGTCAAAGTCATTCTGCAGCGCACCGCTGCCAGCCTGGATGCGGTGATCGGCAACGCCGGGCTGCTCCGTGCGCTGAACCCGGCTGATTACGTCGACGACACCTTCGGCGTGCCCACCATCACCGACATCCTGGCCGAGTTGGAGAAGCCGGGACGGGATCCGCGTCCCGGATTCACCACCGCCTCCTTCGCCGAGGGCGTCCAGAAGATCGCCGACCTCCGACCGGGCATGGTGCTGGAAGGCGTCGTCACGAACGTGGCCGCCTTCGGCGCGTTCGTGGACATCGGCGTCCACCAGGACGGTCTGGTTCACGTGTCCGCGATGAGCGAGAAGTTCGTATCCGATCCGCGCCAGATCGTCCGGTCGGGACAAGTGGTCAGGGTCAAGGTGATGGAGGTGGATCCGAGTCGCAAACGCATCGCCCTGTCGCTGCGGCTCGCCGACGAGCCCGGGGCGCCCAAAGCGACAGGACGACGAGGCCCCGGTGGCGCCGCCCGCGAGAACCGGTCGGAGGGGCGCGACGCCGGCCCACGCGGTCGGATCGGGGCGGCTCAGGACCGGGGCGGACAGCGGCCGGAGGCAGCGGTGCCCTCGGACGGCAGCCTGGCCGATGCGCTGCGGCGGGCCGGCTTCGGCCGACCGTGAACGGGCGGGGTCGGGAATCCTCCGCGATAAGAGCCAGAAACCCGATACTGATGGCGTGACCGCGCCAGATCCCGCTGCGTCGGCACAGGCCCAGCTGACCGTGGTCCTGGAGGAATACCGAGCCCTGCGGTCAGAGACGACCCAGCGACTGGGCTCGTCGATGACCCTGCTGGCGTTCCTGTCCGCGGCCGCAGCCCTGATCGTGAATTCGAAGACCACCTCGTCGGCCACCTGGACCGTGGTCGCAGTACTCGGGGCCTTCCTGATCGTGGTTTGGTTGTCGTACCTGCACATGATCTACCGCCTGGGCCGTTACCTCCGCACCGTCGAGGCGAAGGTCAACGCCTTGGCCGCGGTGGCTCATCCGGGCGTGCCGGCGGTCGAGGTTCTCGGCTGGGAGGCCTGGCTCGCGAATCATCCGGGGTGGCTGCGGCAGTTGGGAAAGGGCCGGCAGCCCCGGCCGTAACCTTGAGGGCGATGACCTACCTCGATCACGCCGCCACCACCCCGGCCCTGCCGGCGGTGGTCGAGGTCGTGGCCGCCACCATGGGCCGCCTCGGCAACGCCTCGTCCCTGCACACCTCGGGCCGCGACGCCCGGCGCCTGGTGGAGGAATCCCGCGAGTCGATTGCCGCCGCGCTGGGGGCGCGGCCCAGCGAGGTCATCTTCACCTCGGGCGGCACCGAATCGGACAATCTCGCGCTGACCGGCATTTTTCGTGCCCGTCGCGCCGCCGGCCGCCGGCGAGTCCTGGTGCCGGCCATCGAGCACCACGCCGTGCTGGAGACCGCGGAGCACCTGGCGAACACCGAAGGTGCCGTCATCAGCTGGCTGGAGGTCGACGATTTCGGTCGCGTGCACGCGGACACGTTGGCGGCGGCGATCGCCGAGAATCCTGCCGACGTCGCCGTGGTCAGCGTGATGTGGGCCAACAACGAGGTGGGGACGGTCAATCCGGTGCGGGAATTGGCCGGCGTGGCCGCCGCGCATGGCATCCCGTTCCACACCGACGCCGTCCAGGCCATCGGGCAACTGCCCGTCGACTTCGCGGCCAGCGGCGCTCACGCCCTTTCGCTGACCGCCCACAAGATCGGTGGGCCGGTCGGCTGCGGCGCGCTGCTGGTGCGGCGGGAACTCGCAGTGCAGCCGATCCTGCACGGCGGCGGTCAGGAGCGGGGGATCCGGTCGGGAACCCTCAACGTGGCCGGCATCGCCGGACTGGCCGCGGCCGTGTCCGACGCGGTGCGGCACCGCGCCGACCGCATCCTCCGCTGGTCAAAGCTGCGCGACCGGCTGATCCGGGGAATCACCGACCGGGTCACCGGCGTCGAGTTCTCCGGCGATCCCGGGCAGTCCCTGGTCGACGGCGGCCCCTCGCGGCTCGCGGCCAACGTGCACGTCCGGTTCCACGGTTGTGAAGGCGACTCGCTGTTGATGCTGTTGGATGCGCGCGGCATCGAATGTTCCACCGGATCGGCGTGTACGGCCGGCGTGACCAGGCCGTCGCACGTGCTGTTGGGCATGGGACTCGATGAGGACGCGGCCCGCGGCTCCCTGCGTTTCTCCTTCGGCCACGCGACCTCCGAGGCGGATATCGACGCCGTGTTGGAGGCGGTGGGTCCGGTCGTCGAGCGCGCTCGGGCCGCGGCCGATGCCGCGCGGCAACGCACCGTCGCCAAGGCGGCTGCGGCAGCCGGCCCGGTGCTCAGCTGATGCGGGTCATCGCCGCCATGAGCGGAGGCGTCGACTCGGCGGTGGCGGCGGCCCTGGCGGTCGAGGCCGGCCACGAGGTCATCGGCGTGCACATGGCGTTGTCCCGCCAGCCGGGCACACTGCGTACCGGATCCCGGGGTTGTTGCACCGTCGAGGACGCCTTCGACGCCCGCCGGGTCGCCGATCTTCTCGGGATTCCTTTCTATGTCTGGGATTTCAGCGGGGACTTCCTGGAAGACGTGGTTTCCGACTTTCTGAGCGAGTACGCCGCGGGCCGCACGCCCAACCCGTGCCTACGCTGCAACGAAAAGATCAAATTCGCCGCTCTGTTGGACCGGGCGATCGCCCTCGGCTTCGACGCGGTCGCCACCGGCCACCATGTGCGCCAGCGGGACGGCATCCTGTACCGCAGCGTGGACGAGGCCAAGGATCAGTCGTACGTGCTGGCTGTGCTCACCGCCGAGCAACTGGCTCGCACCATGTTCCCGCTGGGCGAGCTGACCAAGGCGCAGGTCCGCGAGATCGCCGCTGACCGCGGCTTCGCGGTGGCCGGAAAGCCGGACTCCTACGACATCTGTTTCATTCCCGACGGCGACACCCGGGGTTATCTGCGCGAGAAACTCGGTGACCGTCCCGGTCCCATCGTCGATTCCTCGACCGGTGAGAAGCTGGCCGACCACGACGGTTACCTGGGATACACGGTCGGGCAGCGCAAGGGCCTGCGTCTGACCCGGCCGGCGGCGGACGGCCGCCCCCGGTACGTGCTGGGCATCGAACCGGTCAGTGCCACGGTGACGGTCGGACCGGCCGCCGAGCTGAACGTCTCCGTGCTGACCGGTGAGCGAACGGTTTGGTCGGCGGGGACGCCGCCCACCTTTCCGGTGGCCGGTCGCGTCCAGGTACGGGCCCACGCCCGGTCGCAGCCGGGCTCAGCCGACCTGGTCGACGGCCGGTTGCGGGTCGTGCTCGAGGGGACCTTGCGCGGCGTCGCACCTGGTCAGACCATGGTTCTGTACGACCCGACCGACTCCTTCGCCCTGGGTGCGGCCACCATCGTGGGCGCCGCATGAGCCTGATCCGGCCGGACGCCCAGGATCGCGCGGCGCTGGCTGAGCGACCGTCCGCGGAACCGGAACCGCGAACCGGAACCGGAACCGGAACCGGAACCCGTGCCCTGGACCGGTGGCGTGGCCACCGGAATCGGCTCCCTACCGGGCACCGATGCCCGGGAGGCGGCCAGGACGGTGGCCGGCGAACTCCCCGACTTGCCGCACCTGGTCGAACTGCCCGACCGGGGGGTGGGCGCGGACATGATCGGCCGGGCGGTCGGCCTGCTGATCGACCTGCACGCCGAGGTGGTGCCCAGCGGCTGGCGGATGACCAGGCGGCCCGGCCGCGATGTGCGCCGGGCGCTGGATTTCTTGGCTTGGGATCTGGACGCGGCCGAGAGCGCCTTCGCCGGCGCGGCGTGGGTGAAGGTGCAGGTCTGCGGTCCTTGGACGTTGGCGGCGGGGCTGGAACTGGGTTCCGGGCACCGGCTGCTCACGGACAGCGGTGCGGTCGCCGACCTGGCCGCTTCGCTGGCCGAAGGGCTGATCCAGCACGTGGATCAGCTGCGGCGCCGCGTTCCCGGCGCCCAGGTGGTGGTGCAGCTCGACGAGCCGGGTCTGCCCGCGGTCCTGCGCGGCAGCTTGTCCACGCCCAGCGGATTCGGGACGGTGCCGGCGATCGCGGAGCAGGTGGTCGAATCCACCCTTGCTGACTTCATCGGCTCGTTGCCGGTCCCGGCCGCACAGGTGGTGGCCCACTGCTGCGCCACGCCCGCTCCGGTGGATATTCTGCGGCGCAGCGGTTTTGGGGCGTTGGCGCTGGATCTCACGGCGGTGGGTCGGCGGGCGGCAGAGCTCGATCCCATCGGACGGGCGGTCGAGGAGTCGATCGTGGTGCTGGCCGGATTGGTCCCCGCGGTGGACCCGGCAGCCCCGCCGGTGCTGACCGCGCTGGCTCATCCGGTGGTCGACATCTTCAACCGGCTCGGGTTCCCACGTTCGGAGCTGGCCAAGCTGGTGGTGACGCCGACCTGCGGTCTGGCGGGAGCGTCCGCGGGCTGGTCGCGGCGGGCGCTGGAGTTGTCCCGCGAATTGGCCACCGCGTTGCAGGATCCACCCGACAGCTGGGTGTGAGGCTGCTCCACCCGGGCGCGGAACGAAAAAGTTCGGGGCGGCTCGTGGCGCTCACCGGCCGCCGCACTCAGCGGGCCGGCGTGCTGGGGTCAGACAGCCGCGGGGGTGCGCAGCGGCGCGAGCGCGGTGGCCAACTTGGCCAGCTCGTCCAGCATGGCGGTGGCCGCCGACTCGTTGACGCTCTGAGCCACGAACTCGCCGTCGACGACCTGGCTGCCGATCATCGGGATGGCCACGGCCTCGGGCACCGGCACCATGCGGAGCACGGACAGGATCTGGCGCAGCGCGTTCGCCGCGCGGAGGCCGCCGGACATGCCGCCGTAGCTGACGAGCCCGACGGGCTTGTAGGCCCATTCCTGAGCGAGGTAGTCCAGCGCATTCTTGATGCTCGCCGGGAACGAGTAGTTGTACTCGGGCGTGACGATCACGATGGCGTCCGCCGAGTCGATCGCTTCGGACCAGGCGAAGGTGTGCGGCTGGGTGTACTGGCGCAGCCGCGGATGATTCGGCTCGTCGAGCAAGGGCAGCTTGATATCGGCGAGGTCCAGGACCTCCACCGCGTCGAAACCACCCTGGGCCCGGGCGAAGTCGGCGAACCAGGTGCCCACCGGCAGGCCCAGCCGTCCGGGACGGGTGGACGCAATGATGATCTTGAGGGTGGTCATGTGTACCTCGGGCTCGTTCCGTAGCGTGGCTAAGCAGTTACTTGACTGTTCAAGTATCTCGCTACGGTCCGTATTCCGTGGCCTCGGGTGAGTGAGGTCACCGGGCCGGAAAGGCGTGGGGACGGGGCCGATTGCTGGCGGACGCCGATTTTGCTGGCGGACCCGCTTCTGACCGTCGGCCGGTCGGGCTCCGGGCGGCGGGCCCGGCGACGCCTCGTCTGGCCCGCGGCGCGCTGTCGGTGCGTCTGGCTAGCCTGCAGGGGTGCCCGCCCAGACGCCCGACGCCGAGCCGTCCGCCGCCGCCGCACCTGCGCTTCCGGCCACCGCCGCGGCCGCCCATGCGCTCAGTGGCGTGCCCGACGAAGTCCGGCGCCGCCACGCCGACCTGTCCGGACAGATCTCGGACGCCCAGTTCCGTTACTACGTGCTCGATTCGCCGACCCTGTCGGACGCCGCCTTCGACGCCTTACTCCGGCAGCTGCAGGAGCTGGAAACGAAGTATCCGATCTTGGTGACCCCGGACTCGCCGACTCAACGCGTGGGCGGCGGCTTCGCCACCGAGTTCGCGTCGGTCGAGCACGCGGAGCGAATGCTCAGTCTGGACAACGTCTTTTCGGCCGACGAGCTCGTCGAGTGGTTGGCTCGGGCGGAACGGGACGCGCACGCTCCGGTGCGGTGGCTGACGGAGCTGAAGATCGACGGGCTGGCCGTCAACCTCACCTATCAAGATGGCGCCCTGGTGCGGGCGGCCACCCGCGGAGACGGGCGGGTGGGGGAGGACGTGACCCTGAACGTGCGCACCATCGCCGCGGTGCCGCACCGCCTGCGTGACGACGGCGGCCATGACATCCCCGAGTTGGTGGAGATCCGGGGCGAGGTGTTCTTTCCGTTGGCCGGCTTCGCCGCGCTGAACGCCCAGCTGGTCGCGGCCGGCAAGGCGCCCTTTGCCAATCCGCGGAACTCGGCCGCCGGCTCGCTGCGCCAGAAGGACCCGCGCATCACCGCTTCCCGCCCGCTGACCATGCTGTGCCACGGCATAGGCGCCCGGCGCGGATTCGAGATCACCCGGCAGTCCGAGGCCTATGAACGGTTGCGGGCGTGGGGACTGCCGATCAGCGACCACAACCGGGTCGTCGACGGCGTCGACGAGGTGGTCGATCGAGTCGCCCACTGGCAGGAGCACCGGCACGACATCAGCCACGACATCGACGGGCTGGTGGTCAAGGTCGACGAGATTGCCCTGCAGCGCCGGCTCGGCACCACCTCCCGGGCGCCCCGCTGGGCGATCGCCTACAAATATCCGCCCGAAGAGGTCACCACCCTGCTCCGCGACATCCTGGTGAACGTGGGCCGGACCGGCCGGGTGACGCCGTACGCCGTCCTGGCGCCGGTGCTGGTGGCCGGCTCCACGGTGACCCAGGCGACGTTGCACAACGCCCAGGAGGTCGCCCGCAAGGGCGTGTTGATCGGGGACGACGTCGTGATCCGCAAAGCGGGCGACGTCATCCCCGAGGTTCTCGGTCCGGTGGTGGGGGCCCGGGAGGGCCGGGAGCTGCGTTCCTTCGTGATGCCGACGCACTGCCCGGCGTGCGGCACCGAACTGCGGCCCATGAGGGAGGGTGACGTCGACATCCGTTGCCCCAACTCGCGGAGCTGCCCCGCGCAGTTGCGGGAGCGGTTGGCCGCGCTGGCTTCCCGGGGCGCTTTCGATATCGAGGGCATGGGGTACGAAGCGGCCAACGCACTGCTGGAAGCAGGGGTGGTCGCCGACGAGGGCGACATATTCCCGGGTACCGACGCGGACGGTCATTCGTTCGGACTGACCAGCGATCGGCTGCTGCAGGTGCCGCTGTTCCGCACCAAGAACGGCGCTCTCTCGGCAGTCGGGGTCAAACTGCTCGAGAATTTGCAGACGCGCAAGGACCAGCCGCTCTGGCGGGTGCTGGTGGCCCTGTCCATTCGGCACGTCGGCCCCACCGCGGCCCGGGCGCTGGCTCAACATTTCGGCTCCCTGCAGGCCATCGAAAAGGCGGCCATCGACCCGGCGGAAGCGGAACAGCTGGCCGCCGTCGACGGCGTCGGTCCCACCATCGCCGCGGGCCTGGCGGAATGGTTCGCCATCGACTGGCACCGAGAAATCGTCCGGAAATGGGCGGCGGCCGGCGTGCGGATGGCCGACGACCGAGCCGCCCGTCCGGAGCAGATCCTGGCCGGTCTGTCCGTCGTGGTCACCGGTTCGCTGGAGGGCTTCTCGCGCGACGAGGCCAAGGCCGCCTTGCTGGAACGGGGCGCCAAGGCGGCCGCCTCCGTGTCGGCCAAAACGGCGTTTGTCGTGGTCGGCGACGCGCCCGGCTCGAAATTCGACAAAGCCGTCTCGCTCAAGGTGCCGGTTCTGGACGAGGCCGGCTTCCGGGTCCTCCTCGACCAAGGTCCCGACGCCGCTCGGGCAAGCGCATCGATCGGCGAGGCGGAATAGCAGCCCGGCGCTTCCGGCCTGGCCACCTGACTTGGCCACCGGCGCGCCGCCGCCTGGCCAACGGCCGCGGGCAGGGGCGAGAACTCGACGTACCGGACCATCTCGTCAGCCGACCGGCGTTCCGGACAGCCGGTTGCCGGCCGCCCGGATCAGCACGCTGACCCAGGTGCGGTACGGCCGCCATGGTTCCGCGACCCGCTCGAAGTCTTCTTGGCCGGCCTCGGGGCCCAGCCCGTACAGCTCGATGGTCGCCTGCCGGACCAATGGTTCGTCCCTGGGCAGCACATCGGTGAACCCGACGGCCCGGATGGTGATGAGCGAGGCATAGAAAGGGCCGATTCCGCGCAGACGCTGCATCTCGTCCTGCACCGCCTCCGGTCCCATGGCCCGGAGGCGCTGGGGATCGAGACGTCCGGCGGCCGCCGCCTCGGCGATTCCGTGCAAGCGGCTGATCTTCTCCTCCGGGACGCCGGGGAACTCCTTGATCCTCAGTAACTGCTCGGGCAGGGGCGCGGCGAAGACCTTTCGGCCCGCCACTTCGAGGACGGCGCCGAACTCAGCCGACATCCGGTCGCGCACCTGCATCATCTGGCGGGCCGGCCGGCGGGCCGACAGCACGGCCCAGAGCGCGGCTTCGTACGGCGAATGGAACAACGGCGGCAGCAATCCAGGAGCGACGGCCTGCAGGCGTCCGACCACCGGATCCCGGCCGCCTACCGCCTCGAAAGCCGCGATGTCGTGATCGAGCGACAGGATGCGGGCCACCTGTCGACGCACCACGGCAACCGGTGGGCTGACACCGCCTGCCGGCACCACCGAACCGTGCATCCCGTTGTCGTCCTGGCGGAGCTCCACACCGACCTGACCGGAGAAATCGTCCGCACAGAACGCCAGCCGCATCACCCCCTGGAAACGGTCGCTGTGCCGCTGGCCGAAGCCGAATTCAACCGCCTCCCGCAGGGAGAAGCGGCCGTTCGGAACGATGGTGAATTCGCTCATGGCCGGAGTGTGCACCCGGCCACCGACAACGCGACGACCAGCGGAATCAATCCTGCTCGGGGAGCAAATCCTCGGGAATCGACTCGAAGGCGTGGCCCGGCTCCCGGGCGCGCAGGAAGGCCAGCAACGACTCCGGACGCGACAGCGTCGAGTCGTGCAGGACGGGAGACTTCTGCGCGAACCCGACGACCTCACCGCCATCCCACAGCGCGGCGGGCAGCACACCGCCGCGCAGTTCGCGCGCCATCGAGGACGAGGTGATCGGCCGATCGGATCCGGCCAACACGATGTTGCCGCGCCGGCGCCCCTTCAGCGTCGGCGGATCGGCGGCGATCGCCGCCTCGTCGAAAACCGAAGCGATGGTGGCGGCTTCCGACCTGGCCATGGCCAGGTCGGGACGATCCGCGCAATTCGCCAGGTACAAACCGCCGGGCCGCAGAACCCGGCGCACCTGCGCGGCGAATTCGGCCGTCAGCAAGGGACCGGGAGTTACGGTGCCGGCGAACACGTCTCGTACCACGACGTCGAAGGAGGCATCGGAGAGCGATTCGGTGATCTCCCGGGCGTCACCGATCCTGATCCGCAGCTGGGGGGCTCGCGGCAGACCGAACCACTCACGCACCAGCTCAGCCAGTTTCGCGTCGACTTCGACGGCCAGATGGCGGCTTTCCGGCCAGAGGGTGATGAGGTTCCGGGCCAGTGAGCAGCCGGCGGCCCCCAGATGCAGCACATCCAGCGCCGGCCGATCAGCCAGGTGGGTGCGGATCATCGCCGACATCCATTGCAGATACTCGAATTCCAACCACGCCGGGTCGTTGAGGTCTGCGTGCGACGACTCCGCGCCGTTCACCAGCAAGGTGTACGCGTGGACGCGATCCCGGTCGCGGATCAGCTCTGCCGTGCCAGTGTCGATGGCGTAAACGCCGGGCGCCGCGGTGCCGCCCGAGGGACGACGAGCGAACCGGCGACTCATGCCTTGAATCATGCCCGCTCGACGGCCGGCCAGCCCGCGCGCGACCTGCGGAACGGGGGGTGGATTCGGGTCCATGGCGCGGTCCCTGGGCCCGCCCTCCCCGCGATTGTCGGCGGCTCGTGGTACCAACTTCTTGCCGGATCGGCATGGCGGCGAGTGCGGAAAGGCGCGCCCTCCGGTCCGCGTCGAGATTGGTCGAGAGGGGGCGAGCAATGCGGGCAGCGGCGAGGCGATCGGCACCCTCGGTGCGTTTCCTGGCATCCGGTGACTGGCAACTGGGCATGACCAGGCACTTCCTCGACCCCGACGCTCAAGCCAGGTACACCTCCGCCCGCATCGATGCCATTCGCACGCTCGCCGATGTGGTGGTGGCCCACGACTGCGAATTCGTGGTGGTGTGCGGAGACGTGTTCGAGACCAATGCGGTCGGAACCAGGGTGATCAGCCGCGCTCTGGAGGCCATGGCCGCTGTTCCGGTGCCGGTCTATCTGCTGCCCGGCAATCACGACCCGCTCAATGCGGCATCGGTGTACCGGTCGACCCACTTCCTGGCCGGCGTGCCGGCCAACGTGCACGTCCTTGCGCGGGCCGGGTTGCTACCGGTGCGGCCCGGTGTCGAACTGGTGGTCGCTCCGTGGACGAGCAAGCGGCCGACCTTCGATCTGCTCGGCGCGGTTCTGGCCGAGTTGACGCCGGCGCCCGACGTGGTTCGCATCGGAGTCGGGCACGGGGCGGTCGACCGGCTGGACCCGGATCGCACCGATCCCGCGACGATGTCGCTGCAGACCATCGAGCAGGCCATCGCCGACGGGCGGCTGAGCATCCAGGTGCTGGGCGACCGGCACTCCGCCACGGAGGTGGGGCGGACCGGTCGGATCTGGTATCCGGGTACGCCCGAGGCCACGGACTACGACGAAATCGACCCCGGCGCCGTTCTGGTGGTCGAGGCGAAACCCGGTCCGGAGCCGGGAAACGTCCGGGTGGAACGGGTACGCGTCGGCACCTGGGCCTTCCACGATCTCGTCGTGCGCCTGGAGAGCGCGGCGGACGTGGCCGCGCTCGACGAGCAACTGCTGTCCCTTCCGCTGCGCGATCGCAGCGTGGTGCGCCTGACCCTCACCGGCACGCTCAGCGTGCCCGAGAAGGCCGCGCTCGACGCCATGCTCGACAGACAGCGCAATGTGCTGGCCGGGCTGGAGATCTGGGAGAAGAAAAGCGATCTGGTGGTGCTGGCCGATCCGGCCGAACTCACCGATCTGGGCATCGGCGGCTTCGTCGAGCGTGCCGTGCTCGATCTCGCCGAACAGGCGGCCGGCCACTCCGACCGAGGACAAGCCGCCCGAGACGCGCTGGGGCTGCTGTACCGATTGGCGGCCTCGACATGAGGCTGCTCCGGATCACGCTGCGCAATTTCCGCGGCGTCACCGACCGCACGGTCGAATTCCCGGCCAGTGGTCAAGGTGGCGTGGTCGTGCTGCACGGCAACAACGAGATCGGCAAGAGCTCGCTGATAGAGGCACTGGATCTCCTGCTGGAGGAAAAGGACACCTCCACCAAAGCGGCTGTGCGAGCGGTTCAACCGGTCAACGCCGATGTCGGAACGTCCGTCGAAGCAGAATTGACAGTGGGCGACTTCCGGTTCATTTATCGCAAGCAATTCAACCGGGGGCACGAGACGGTCCTGACCATGTCCCAGCCGGTCAGGGAGCACCTGTCCGGCCCGGCGGCCCACGACCGGGTCCGCGAAATCCTGGGCGGCGCCGTGGATCTGAGCCTTTGGAAGGCCCTGCGCATCCTCCAGTCCGACACGCAGCAACCGGAGCTGTCGCATTCCAGTGTGCTGTCGGAGGCGCTGGACCGGGCGGCCGGCACCCTCGGCGGTGAGGCGGCCGCAGGCCAACCGGTCTTGGATGCGGTGCTGGCCGAAGCCGCCCTCTACTTCACTCCCACCGGCCGACCCACCGGCGTGCTGCGGAACGTCGACGCGCGTCTGGAGGCGGCCCGCGCCGAGGTGGTCCGCACCTCCGCGGCGCTGACTCAGGTGGACGACGAGGTGGCCGCCCACGACGCCATCGACCGCCGCATCGAGTCGTTGCGGGTCGAAGCGGATGACGCCGAAGCACATCTCGACGAGTTGCGCGCGCGGACGGCGACGGCCGAGCGTCTCAGGACACAGTGGCGGGTGGCCGCCGAGGCGGTTGAAACGGCTCGGATCAGGCTCCAGGAGGCCGAACGGCGGCAGCGTGAACGTCTGGCTGTGGTGGACGAGCTCGACCGGCACCGGCGGGTGCTCGACGATCTCGACGAAAAAATCGGTCAGCTGGAATCGGCCCTGGCCGAGGCCGAGCTCCAGGCGACTCTGGCTTTCCAGGCCCTGACTTCGGCGCGGGCGACCGCGGAGTCGGCTCGCGAACGCCTGGATCTGGCTCGGGCGGACGCCGACCACCTCCGCGAGATCTCCGACGCTGCCGACTTGAAGCAGCGCTGCGCGGCGATCCGAGCAGCCACTCAGGAGCTCTCGGTCGCGGAGGGGGAGGTGACGGCCAATCCGGTCGATGATGCGACGTTGGCCCAGTTCGAAAAGGCGGCGACCGAATTGGCATCCGCCCGGGCTCGTCAAGAGGCCGGATCCGCTCATGTCGACGTACTCGCGCACGGGCCGATCGACGCCACCGGAGTCGAATTTCCCATCGGGAAACGGACCCACCTCGTGGTCGATCGGGATATCGAGCTCGTCGTGGCCGGCCGATTGGAGATCGCCATTCGGCCCGGCGCGGACGCGGCCGCGTTGGCGGAAGCGGCCCGGCAGGCCGAGGCCGCGCTGAGCCGGCTTCACCTCGAGACCGGAATCGAGTCGCTGTCGACCGCCCGTACCCGACACCACGCCCGCATTCGGGCCGTGGAACAGGCCGCCTCGGCGCGCCAGCGGGCAGCCCAGTTCCTGCGCGGCGCCACCCTGGACGCGCTGGCACGTGACCTGGCCACCCTGGAAACGAATGTTCGCTCCTACCATGACCAGAACGAGGCCTCGGGGCGGAGGCTGCCGCCCAGCGCCGCGGTGGCCCGAGAACGGCTGACCGCGGCCGTGCAGCAGGAGCGGTCATCTCGGACGAGCCTGGCCGACGCGGAACGGACGTCGGCCCAAACCACCGCTCGGTTCCAGGAGTTGTCCGGTCAGCACGGCGAGCTGCGCCGAGCCTTGGCCGCCGCCAATTCGTTGTTGACGGCGGCTACAGCTCGCCACGACGAGGCGGTCGCCGAGGTCGCTACTGCGGAGCTGACCGATCAAGCCCTTCAGGCCCGCGCCGAGGCCAAGGCATCGGAGGCCACCGAGCATGAATGCCGGGTCCGGTGGAACGATTCGGACTCGTCCCGCTTGCCCGCTGATCTCGCGGCGGCGGAAGCCACGGTGAACCGCCTGCACAAGGCGATCCGCGCTGCCGAGCTGGAACTCGAGTCGGCCCGATCACGCCTGCAGTTCCTCGCCGAACTCGGACGGCAGGAGGACGACGACGCCGCTCGTACCGAGCTGGTGGCGGCCGAGCGTGAACACCGCAGCGTGACGGCGCGGGCGGAAGCGGCGCAACTGTTGCTGCGGACCTTGCAACACCATCAGCTGGCGATGAAAACCTCGTACGTGGAACCGTTCCGGCATCAGCTGGTGCGGCTCGGACGGCTCGTCTTCGGCGACGATTTCGACGTGGCCGTCGACGCCGACCTCCGCGTGGTCTCCCGCTCGTGGGGCGGACTGACCATTCCGTTCCCGCAGTTGTCGACCGGGGCCCGCGAACAGTTGAGCCTGCTGGTTCGGCTGGCCGCGGCCGCGGTCATCGATCCGGCGGATGGGGTCCCGGTCTTTTTCGACGATGCCTTGGGCCATTCCGACCCCGACCGACTGGCCGCCATGAGTCAGGCGCTGGCCGGCCTGACCAGCGGGTGTCAGGTGATCCTGCTGACCGGAAACCCGGAGCGTTACCGGGGGCTGCGCGGAGCGCACTTCCTACCCATCACGGCGGAAGCGGCGGTGACCGTTTCGGTGCCGTTCGGCCGGCACACCGACGGAACGGGCTCGGAGCGCTCCGTACTCGACAACGGGCGCCGGGCGGACAGCGCCAGAAAAGCCACCGCCACCATTGACACGTCGCCCTCGCCCGGCGGCGTCGACCGCGACGAGGCCGGCGGCCACGAAGACGGCGTCGTCGGCGGCGGCGGCGACCGGCGTCGGGCGGCGATCAAAAAGGCGGAAAGTGCTCGACGCCCGCGACCGGCTAGCCCGACCGGCCCGGCGGCCGGCGAGGCGGCGGAGACCGGCCTTTTCGAACTCTCCGACGAGCCGACCGCGATCAACACATGACCGGGTCCGATCCGCCCACCGACTGGCCGGCGGAGAAACGGCGGTTCGCGGCGCGCCCGCCTGAGGAATCGCCCGGCTTGGCCGTGCGACTGTCCCTTCAGGACCGTGAGGTTCTGGTTGTCGGCGTGGGCGCGCCGGCATTGGGTGCCATTGTGACGCTGGTCGAGGCCGGCGCCCGGGTGACGGCCGTCGGCACCGGCCCGGTGGCGGCGATCGTCGATCTCAGCGCGCGCGGCGCGATCCACATTGTGGACGTCCCGCCCCCGGGCGGCGAGTTGGCGCGTTTCTGGCTGGTGGTCGCGGCGAGCGGCGATCCGGAAACCGATCGGGCCGCGGCGCAATCGGCTCACGCCGTCGGCCGGTTCTGCCTGTCCGATCGGCTGGATGACGTGCCCATCGACCCGGCAGCGCCGAGTGCGTCCGGCCCGGATGCCGGCCTGACCGGCCCGATCCGGGACGTCGACGAGCGCGCGACCCCGGGCGGTGTCGTCGTCGAGGAGTCGGCTCCGTCGGCCGGCGCGGCCAACCCGCGGTCGTCGCCCACACCCAGCGTGGGGCGGGTCGTCCTGGTCGGCGGCGGACCGGGAGATCCTGGCCTGCTCACAGTGGCGGGCCGGGACGCGGTGCGAGCGGCCGACGTGCTTCTGGTCGATCGGCTGGCTCCGCTCGCCGTGCTGGCCGAGACGCGAGCCGGGGCCGAGGTCATCGACGTATCCAAGATTCCGCGCGGCCGCTTCACTCCCCAGGAGGAAATCAACAGGCTGCTCGTCGAGCGAGCGGCGGCGGGCCGGAATGTGGTGCGGCTCAAAGGGGGTGACAGTTTCGTCTTCGGACGCGGCGGAGAGGAATGGGCGGCTTGCGCCGCCGCCGGCATTCCCGTCACGGTGATCCCAGGCGTCTCGGCGTCGCTGGCTGCGCCGGCGCTAGCCGGTATCCCGGTCACCCATCGCACCATGACCCAGGGTTTCACGGTGGTGTCCGGTCACGTGCCCCCCGGCGACCCCGCCAGCACGCTCGACTGGTCGGCGCTGGCCCGGTCCGGAACCACGCTGATCCTGCTCATGGCCGTGAAGAACCTTCCGGCCATCACCGCCGAACTCCTCGCCGATGGTCTGGCGCCGGACACCCCGGCGGCGACCGTGGCCGACGCCGGCTCGTCCCGCCAGCGGGCGGTGCGCTCCGACCTGAGCGGCATCGCGGCGGCCACGGCGGACGCCGGGATCGGCGCCCCCGCGGTCACGGTGATCGGTGCGGTTGCCGGCTTCGACCCGTACGCCGCGACCTGACGAGTCGACCACAGTCGCGGGCCACCGACGGGGTCTGCGACGGTCGGGGCTGGTCTCTCGCCGTTACCGGGCAATCCCGGCCCTCACCGGCGCGGCATCGAATCTGACGGGCGCCGCATCAAGTCTCACAGTGCGTCATCGGATGTCACCGTCCGGCCGTCAACTCTCACCGTCCGGCCGCACCCACCGCGACTCAGAGCCGGTCCGCCGTCTTCCCCGACACCGCCGCTGCCAAACCGGCCAGGTGGGCCAACCGAGCGACCTCGGACTGCCGCAGCGCCGGGCCGCCCGGCCGGCCGACGAGCACAGCCACGTCCGCCGACCCCACCGGGGCCACGGCCACCTCGGTGCCGAGCATCTTCCAGTCCTCCGGCATCCATTCCGCATCGGGATCCAGGCGCGCTGCGTCGGTGACGGGTGCCCAGCCCGGGATCAACCCGACCAGGCTGGGCACCCCGCCGCCCCCGGCGATCAGCTCGATCTCGTTCGAGCCATCGGACCTCACGACCATGGCCCACCCGGCCCGCAGGACCTTCGGGAGCATCTCGGCCAACACGGTCAGGGCCGTGTCCGGATGGGACGCGATCAGCTCCACCAGTTCCCACTCCTTGTGCCGCGCCGCCACACCCGGATCGGGGCGCACGGACTCGACCCGCACCCCCGGCACCGTCTCCGCGGCGGTGATCAGCGAGTCGGGCTGGCGGCTGGACGGCAGGTCCACCACCAGGTCGTCGACCGCCTGGCCGGCGGAGCGCTCCACGATGTCCATGGCCAGGATGTCGGCGCCGACGGAGCCCAGGGCCGTGGCGACGGCACCCAAGGTGCCTGGACGGTCGGGTAGGACCACCCGCAAGACGTAGGACAAACCCTTTCGCTCCTTCTCCAAGCCGGCTCCCGCCGTTCGGGGCCGCACGGGCAGCGTCCGCCTTCGGCGGTGTCACGCGGTGACATTCTGCTGGCCCTGTACTGACGCTGAGTTTCCTGCACATCACGGTGAGAAGTCCAACCCAGCGATCCCGATACTGACGTCCGGGTGACCGGCGCCGGCGGGGCGGCCCGGTGAGCGCTCCCTTTCACCGCCAGAAAAAAACCATTGGCACAACGCGCGGCTTTGCGTATTTTCGGAAGCACACGGGAGAGGAGGTGGTCCGACACTTGAGTATCAATCGGACTCGTGAGGTGACTGGCCGCTAGGCCGTCGCTGCACGCGCCGGGGGATTACCCCGCCCGCAGGGCGGCCCGGCGATCACACGGACAGTCACCCGACCCTCGGGCTGCCGACCATTGTCCAGTCGGCCCGTCGCGCGCCACGGTGGTGCGGGCGGAGCAGCCCGGGGGTTGTCCATGTCCCGAACCGGGTCCGACGCGCCCTCGTCATGTCGACCACCAACCCGAAGCCGCCTCACGAAGGAGCGGGGCCTGGGGACGTCGTAGGCGACGCATGGCGGCCCCACACGGCTAGAGAGCGCGAATCCCGCGGGCGGAAACCGATTCCCGGCAACCCATAGGATCGAACGGTTGCCCATATCCCCTCACCTGAGAAGGCGCCTTGTCCTCCGAAAACCCGGTGCTCACTCGCGACGATGTCGCGCACCTGGCCCACCTGGCCCGTCTGGATCTCACGGACGCCGAGCTGGACACCTTCCTCGGCCAGCTGTCGGTGATCCTCGATTCGGTCGCCGCGGTTTCGAAGGTGGCGGCCGGCGACATCGAACCGACCACACACGCCGTCCCGCTGACCAACGTCTACCGCGAGGACATCATCACTCCCGGGCTGTCCCGCGAGGCGGCGCTGGCGAGCGCCCCCGCGGCCGAGGAGGACCGCTTCCGGGTGCCCCAGATCCTCGGAGAAGAGCAATGAGCGCGGACCTCACCCGGAAGACGGCCGCATCGCTGGCGCAGGGCATCGCGTCCGGCGAATTCAGCGCCGTCGAGGTCACCCAGGCCCATCTGGACCGCATCGCCGCCGTCGACGGCGACGTCCACGCCTTCCTGCACGTGTCGGCCGATCTGGCGCTGGAGCAGGCCGCCGCCGTGGACCGCACCCGCCGGGACGGCGAGCCGGCGGCGTCTCCGCTGGCCGGAGTGCCGTTGGCGCTGAAGGACATCGTCGTGCAGCAGGGGGTTCCGACCACCGCGGGATCCAAGATCCTCGAAGGATGGATTCCGCCCTACGACGCGACCGTGACCACCCGGTTGCGCCGCGCCGGAGTGGTCATCCTGGGCAAGACGAACCTCGACGAATTCGCCATGGGTTCGTCCACCGAGAACTCGGCCTACGGGCCCAGCCGCAATCCCTGGGCGCTGGACCGCATCCCGGGCGGCTCCGGTGGTGGTTCGGCGGCGGCGCTGGCCGCGTTCGAGGCACCGCTGGCCATCGGCACCGACACCGGCGGGTCGATCCGCCAGCCGGCCGCCGTCACCGGCACCGTCGGCGCCAAGCCCACCTACGGCGGGGTGTCCCGCTACGGCGTGATCGCCCTGGCCTCATCGCTGGACCAGGTCGGGCCCTGCGCCCGCACCGTCCTGGACACGGCGATGTTGCACGAGGTGATCGGTGGCCACGACCCGCGCGACTCCACCTCGATCCCGCAACCGGTGCCCAGGATCTTGCCGGCGGTCGAGCGGCGGGCTCAGCCGACGGAGTGGCCGGGCTGAAGATCGGCGTGGTCCGCCAACTCGGCGGAAAGGGATACCAGCAGGGCGTGCTCGATTCCTTCGACGCGGCGGTCAAAGCGCTGACCGCCGCCGGGGCCGAGATCGTCGAGGTCTCCTGCCCGCACTTCGAATACGGGCTGGCGGCCTACTACCTCATCCTGCCCAGCGAGTGCTCCTCGAACCTGGCCCGTTTCGACGCCATGCGGTACGGGTTGCGGGTCGACCACGACCAGGCCGGTCAGGAACTGGTGTCCGCGGAAGCGGTGATGTCGGCGACCCGCGGCGCCGGGTTCGGCGCGGAGGTCAAGCGCCGCATCATTCTCGGCACCTATGCGCTGTCGGCCGGTTACTACGACGCCTACTACGGCAGCGCCCAGAAGGTTCGGACGCTCATCCGGCAGGACTTCGAGAAGGCCTACACCGCTGCGGATGTCCTGATTTCCCCGGCCTCGCCGGTCACCGCGTTCAAGATCGGTGAGAAGGTGGACGACCCGATGGCCATGTACCTCAACGACCTGGCCACCATCCCCGGATCGCTGGCCGGCATTCCGGCGATGTCGGTGCCCAGCGGCATCGCCGCCGACTCCGGGCTGCCGGTGGGGTTGCAGATCATGGCACCGACGATGGGCGAGGGGCCATGTACCAGGTAGCGGCGGCCTTCGAGGCCGGCTATCTGGCCGCGCACGGACGTCTGGTGCCCGAGGCGGCGCCCGAGTTGGGAGTGGGGAAGTGACTCGCGCACTGACCGATCGGCTGATGGACTACGACGCCGCCATCGAGCAGTTCGATCCGGTACTGGGTCTGGAGGTGCACGTCGAGCTGGGGACCCGCACCAAGATGTTCTGCGGCTGCTTCACCGCGTTCGGCGCACCGCCCAACACCCAGGTGTGCCCGACGTGCCTGGCGTTGCCCGGGGCCATGCCGGTGGTCAACGCCACCGCCGTCGAGTACGCGATCCGGATCGGGCTGGCCCTGAACTGCACGATCGCCACCTGGTGCCGGTTCGCGCGGAAGAACTACTTCTACCCCGACATGCCCAAGAACTTCCAGATCTCCCAGTACGACGAGCCGATCGCGTCGAACGGCTACTTGGACGTCGATGTGGACGGCGAGATCGTCCGGGTGGAGATCGAACGAGCCCACATGGAGGAGGACACCGGAAAGTCCACCGCACGTGGGCGGAGCCACGGGGCGGATCCACGGTGCCCAGTACTCGCTGCTCGATTACAACCGAGCCGGCGTTCCGCTGGTGGAGATCGTCACCAAACCCATCGTCGGGACCAAGGCCAAGGCGCCGATCGTGGCCCGGGCCTACGTGGCGGCGCTGCGCGATCTGCTTGCTGTCGCTGGGTGTTTCGGACGTGCGGATGGACCAGGGCTCGCTACGCTGCGACGCCAATCTGTCGCTCACCCCGGCGGGGAACCCGGTGTTCGGAACCCGCACCGAAACCAAGAACGTGAACTCTCTCCGCTCCGTCGAGCGGGCCGTTCGTTTCGAGATCACCCGGCAGGGCGCTCGACTGGCCGACGGCCAGCACATCACTCAGGAGACCCGCCACTTCGACGAGTCGACCGGTACCACCTCGTCGGGTCGCTCCAAGGAAACGGCCGAGGACTACCGCTATTTCCCCGAGCCTGACCTGGTCCCGATGGCGCCCGAGCCGGCCTGGGTGGAGTCCATCCGCGCGGGTCTGCCGGAGCTGCCCTGGGTGCGGCGGGCCCGGTTGCAGACCGAATGGGGCTTCGCCGACCTCGAGATGCGCGATCTGCTCGCCGCCGACGCCATCGATCTGGTGGAGCGACGGTCGCCGCCGGGGCTCCGGCCGGCGAGGCCCGATCCTGGTGGTCGTCCTACCTCGGGCAGCGGGCCAACGAGCGCGGCGTGGCCCTGGCAGACCTGCCGATCACGCCCGGGCAACTCGCCAAGGTGATCGCCATGGTCAGCGAGGGCAGGCTCAGCACCAAGCTGGCTCGCCAGGTGGTCGACGGCGTGCTGGCCGGCGAGGGCGAGCCGGAAGAAGTCGTCGCCGCTCGCGGCCTGGCCGTGGTGTCCGACGATTCCGCGCTGCAGGCGGCGATCGACGCCGCGCTGGCTGCCCAGCCGGCCATCGCGGACCAGGTGCGTGGCGGCAACCTCAAGGCGGTCGGCGCCATCATGGGCTCGGTCATGAAGGCCACCAAGGGCCAGGCCGACGCCGGCAAGGTCCGTGAGCTGGTGCTCAAGACCCTCGGTGTGCCGGGCTGATTTCCGGGCGGCCGGGCTGGTGCTGTGCTGTCGCCCTTGACCGGTTACGCCGCGTCAATCGATCCCGCCGCCCGCCCCGCCGTTGTTCTTCAGCACGATGACCCGGTCGTCGGACGGGACGGGCTTGCCGTGGCCGTCCTTGTTGGACGTGGTCATCCAGAACAGGTGCTGCGGGCCGGTTTCGACGGTGAGCAGCCGCCCGTAGGTATTACCGAGCAGTTGGCTCGGCTGGCCGGAATAGCTGCCGTCGTTGCCCATGGCGACGGCGGTCAACCGCTGCCCGGTCAGTGAGGTGTCGACCAGGATTCCGTTGTCGTAGGCGCAGTCGTTGCCGCCGCCCGACGCGGCCGTCCACGTCCAGGCCGTGTCGGAAGACGTTGGTGCGGCATAACTCTTGCCGGCCTGCACGGACAGGAGCAGATCGGCGCCACTGCGGTGATCGACCACCCCGAGGGCGCCGGTGGGCAGGTCGCACAGGCCGGTCGGCTGGGTCAGACCGGAGGCGTACACCGCCGAGCCGGGATCGAGGGTCCCGCCGACCGGGTGGCCGAAGACGTCCATCCGTAGGATCTTCCCGGCCAGCGAGGTGGCTGACGACGCCAGGGACGGCCTTCCGGTGTTTCCGGTGCCGACGAGAAGGTCGTTGCCCACGAACTCGATGGGGCCGCCGTTGTGCTCCTTGCCCTTGGGGATCCCGGTGAAGATGGCTTTGGGCCGGTCCCCGGCGGCGATGCGCAGAATGCGGTTGTCCGTCTTGGTGGTCACGTAGGCGAAGATCAGCCCGTCCTCGTCGTAGGTGGGGGACAGGGCCAGCCCGAGCAGCCCGCCGTCTCCGGACGAATCCAACCCCGAGATGGTGGTCAGCACCACGGGTTTCTGACCGTAGGCCACCTGCAGGATGCGTCCGGTGGTGCGCTCGCCGACGATCGCCGATTCGCCGTCGGCCAGCGGGATCAGTCCCCAGGGGGCCGACAGGCACGCGGCGATGACGGCCGCGTCGGTCGGGGTGCAGGGATCCGCGGGCGCACTCGTCGCGGTACTGGACGGGGTGGATCTTGCCGTGGTTGGACTCGGGCGGGTGGCGGACGACGTGCCCGACGTGGCCGGCGTGGATTTCGGAGCGCTCGTCGGCGTCCGGCTGGCCGACGTGGTGGAGGAGGTGACGCCCGGACCAGCCGGCGTCGGGTCGACCGGAGTGACCACGGCCGGCGTCAGGCTCGGCGCGGCGGTGAACGAATTGGCGGAGGCGGGAAAGCTGGCGCAGGAGGCGATGAGCAGGACCACGGCCGCCGCGCCCGCCGTGTGACCCAGGCGGCGGCGCCGTCCCGACCGGTCACGCGGTCCACCGGCTCCCTGGCTTCTCATCGCCTCCACGCTACGTCGGCCGTCGGGGCGCCGCGGTCGGTTGTGCAGGACCGGCGGGCGCCCGGGTCACATCCTGGCCAGCCTCACGTCCCAGGGCCGCACGGTGACTTCAAGGAGTCCCCCCGAGACGGCCAGATCGTCCTCGCGGGCCAGCCGCTCCGCCTCGGCCAGATCCGGAACATCGAGGACGGTCAGGGCGGCCCCGTCGAAGTCGGTGAGGGGTCCGGCGGCGATGAGCTGTCCCGCCTCCAGCCGACGCTCGAGGAACGCGTAGTGCTCGCGGATGCCGGGATGGTCGAACACACTGCCCCGGACCCCGGGGGCCCGGGTGTGCATGAGCACGAACCACTGGTGCGCGGCCATCAAAATCCCCCACTTCCCGGCGCCGGACCGCGCCCGGAATCCGGGGGTGCGCCGGCGGGCGCTGACGCAGTCGACGACGAAATGGTATCCGGCAGCCCTGTTTCCGAGTCGTGGGCGCCCGTCCCAGACTCTCTTCGGGCGGCCGCCGGCCCGGACTCCGCGTCGACCGGAGCGGTGAGGCCGGTGTCGCTGGCTGATTCGGCGCGCTCGGCATTCGCACCAGGATCGGTACCCGGCTCGGCGCTGGGGTCGGAAGCACCGACGGTGTCCGGTGGTCCGGAGCCCTCCGTGACCTCCGAATACGCCAGATCCGGCACCGGGTCCGGTTCCGGCGGCGGTTCCGATTCCGCCGCGGCGGCGGTGCGCAGATTCAATCGCCCGCCGGACACGGCCGCCAGCAGCGGGAGATCCCGGGGCCGGACCATGGGCAGCCGAAAACGCCGTCCCGAGGTGGTGACCGCCAACGCCCACCGCGGCCCGCGGAATTCGAAACCCGCCAGGTCCGACCACGACAATCGGTGCCGGGCCAACAACGTTCGGGCCGTGACGGTTGTCGCCGTCACGGTCGTGCTGGTCACCAATACATAAGCCAGAGCGGCGGCCGGAATGAGGTAGACGGGCGCAAAATACGCCCGGTAGGAGGCCAGTGGTATCGCGCAGAACAACAGCAGAGCCGGAAACAGCAGGGCCACGACCGGCATCCGGAAATGGGCTCGGGCCGCGACCCGCCGACCTGGCGTGGGATCGCCCGGTTCGGTCGGTGCGTCGGTCGACTCGCTGATGGACACGGTGCCATGTTCCCAGAAATCGCTGTGCTCAGCGGCGCCGCCGCGACGGGCGTGCGGCGCCCGGGTACAACCAGGCGGCGTGAGGTGCGGATCACATAACTCGGGCGGTTGTGATCCGCTGCTGTACCGATGTGTGCCGTGGATGTGAATGGCCGGATATCAATCGGCTCCGGCGCCTCGGACACGCCGCCGATTGCCCCCGCAAACGCCGGTCGGCGAGTACATTGACGTCATCGGGACAGGTGTGGGACGCGCATCGTTCGGTGTGTCGACTCCGCTTATCCGCTGGGTTCGAGTTCCGAAATGCCGTTCGTCGCCGCATTTTGCGTCGGTGAAGTCATTCTCGTGGTGATGTGTTAGTTCGGTGTTCGAACTCGCGCGAGAGCGAGTCCAGTGTCGTATTGACGCGTCGTCACCGTGAAATCGCGGTCCGTGGGGCCGCAGGGGAAGACCATGAACAGTAACCAAACCGCAACTTCTCGCATCCGAATTCATGAGCTGGCCAGCGAACTCGGCACGTCTCCGGATGAGATCGTCGAGTTCCTGCGGGAGCAAGGCGAAAGAGTCCGGGACCGCTCGACCGTGGTCGGGCTTTCTGCGGCCCGGGCCGTCCGGCGCCACTTCGGACGCGAAACGGCCGAGCCGGCCTGGCCGGCCGTTGATCGGCCGGCCCCGGTGGACCAGCGCGCTTTTGCGGTCAGCCCGGTGCAGTTCTCAGCGCCCGCCGATGTGCCCATCACCACGCCGATTCCGGCCGTGGCCACGGATGTCCCGCAATTCTTACCCGCTTATTCCCCATTTGCGGGCGCGCCGGCACCGGTCGCCGTCAAGGCTGCCGAGAAAGGTCCCGACGTTCCTTCCGGACGAGCCACCCCGCCGTCATTCTTCGCGGCGAAGAGCAGCCGTCCCACCATGAACCGGTCGGCCACCCGGCCGGGTTCCCGGACCGTGCCGGCAAATCGCGGTCCGGTGGTGGCGCCATCGGAATTGCCGCAGACATCAGATATTTCCACCGACGAGCGCTGGCGGCGCGCCGGCATCGATTCCGACCTCCAGGCCCAATGGACAGGCGCGGGCCTTCGTGCCACCGACGCGGCGTTGGCCGAACAATGCACCCTGATGGGAATCGGACCGGACGATTTGGATCTCCGGTTGGCCGGACGGACCACGTTGCAGCGGCTGCGGGACGGCGAGCCGGTTCCGTCGGTGTGGGCCCGACTGGAGGAGTACCGCCAACAGCCGGCTCGGGTGGGTTCGCGATTGACCGGTCGGTTCCGCCAAGCCTGAACGGGCGTCCCCCCGGGTACGGGCAGGCTCCGGATGCGGGCCGATTCCCGGGTATGGCGCCGGACCCGATTCAAGGGCCGAACATGACCGCGGAGACAGAAATTCAGCCGCCGGCCGCGCTGAGTTGACAGGCCGCCCCGCCGTCTGCCAGAGTCGAGGCATGTCGCAGATTCTCGTACTCCGCAGGCGCGTCGTCGCCTCGCTGTAAGCGAGTACGCCCCGACGCGCAAACCCCTTCGTCACCGCGGTGGCAAGGGGTTTTTTGTTGCCCGCAGATGGTTGGCGATTCGAACGTCGGGTGTCCAACCAAGGAAGGTTCGACCATGACGCAGACCCGGACGGTCCCCAGCAGCCTTGATTTCATCGGCACGGCCGCCGAGCCGATGACGGGTGCCCAATCGGTGGTGCGCTCGTTGGAGGAGGCCGGCGTCGACGTCGTCTTCGGGATCCCCGGCGGTGCGGTCCTGCCGGTCTACGACCCGCTGCTCGACTCGCGCAAGGTGCGGCACATCCTGGTGCGCCATGAACAGGGTGCCGGCCACGCGGCCACCGGCTACGCCCAGGCCTCCGGGCGGGTCGGCGTGTGCATGGCGACCTCCGGACCGGGCGCCACGAATCTGGTGACGCCGATCGCCGACGCTCACATGGACTCGGTGCCGCTGGTGGCCGATCACCGGCCAGGTCGGCCGGCTCGCTGATCGGCACCGACGGCTTCCAGGAGGCCGACATCTGCGGCATCACCATGCCCATCACCAAGCACAACTTCATGGTCACCGACGCACGGCGAGATCCCGAGACGATCGCGCCGGCGTTCTACCTGGCATCGACCGGCCGACCCGGCCCGGTGCTGGTGGACATCCCGAAGGACATCCTGCAGGCCGAGACCGTCTTCTGCTGGCCTACGGAGGTCCATCTGCCCGGCTACCGGCCGGCGGCCAAGCCGCACGCCGGGCAGGTCAACGCAGCGGCCAAGTTGATCGCGGCGGCGCGGCGGCCGGTCTACTACGTCGGGGGCGGAGTGCTCAAGGCCCACGCGACGGAGCGGTCTCAAGGTACTGGCCGAGCTGACCGGCATCCCGGTGGTGACGACGCTGATGGCCCGCGGCGCCTTCCCCGACTCGCACATCCAGCACCTCGGCATGCCGGGAATGCACGGCACGGTGGCTGCGGTCGCCGCCATGCAGCACGCCGGATCTCATCGTCGCGCTCGGCGCGAGGTTCGACGACCGGGTCACCGGTCAGCTGTCGACCTTCGCCCCGGACGCGACGATCATCCACGCCGACATCGACCCGGCCGAGATCGGCAAGAACCGGGCCGTCGACGTGCCGATCGTCGGCGACGCCAAGGAGGTCATCACCGAGCTGATCTCGGCGGTGGCCATCGAGCAGACCGCCGGCGTGGTGGCGGATCTGACGGCCTGGTGGGCCGAGCTCGACGAGATCCGGGAGACCTTCCCGCTGGGCTACGACTGGCCGGCGGACGGCAGCCTGTCGCCGCAGTACGTGATCGAGCGGCTCGGGCAGATCAGCGGTCCGGACACGATCTTCGCGGCGGGCGTCGGGCAGCACCAGATGTGGGCGGCGCAGTTCATCTCCTACGAGAAGCCCTACACCTGGCTGAATTCCGGCGGCCTGGGCACCATGGGCTACGCGGTGCCGGCGGCGATGGGCGCGAAGGTGGGCGCCCCGGATTCAATGGTCTGGGCCATCGACGGCGACGGCTGTTTCCAGATGACCAACCAGGAGCTGGCCACCTGCGCGATCGAGGGCATCCCGATCAAGGTCGCCATCATCAACAACGGCAACCTGGGCATGGTCCGGCAGTGGCAGACGCTGTTCTACGGCGAGCGGTACGCCAGACCGACCTCGGCACCCACAAGCACCGGATCCCGGACTTCAAGATGCTGGCCGAGGCCTACGGCTGCGTCGGCCTGCGGTGCGAGTCCAAGGAGGACGTCGACAAGACGATCGAGGCGGCCATGGCCATCAACGACCGTCCGGTGGTCGTCGATTTCATCGTCGGCGCCGATGCGCAGGTGTGGCCGATGGTCGCCTGCCGGCACCGGCAACACCACGATCATGGCCGCTCGCGACATCCGGCCCCTGTTCGATGAGGAGTAAGCCGCCGACCGCCAACCCTGCGGCGGGGATCAACTTCGCCTGCGGCGGACGAACGTTGTCCACCACGCCCCATCATTCACATTTCGACAATGTTGATCCCCGCGGGAGAAGTTGATCCCCGCGGGATAGGAGAACGACTGTGAGCACGCATACGTTGTCGGTCCTCGTCGAGAACAAACCCGGTGTGCTGGCGCGGGTCTCGTCGCTGTTCTCGCGGCGGCAGTTCAACATCCACTCGCTGGCGGTCGGGCCGACGGAGAACCCCGAGGTCTCCCGGATGACCATCGTGGTGGCCGTCGACGAACTGCCACTGGAACAGGTCACCAAGCAGCTCAACAAACTGATCAACGTGCTGAAGATCGTGGAACTCTCGCCCACGGCCAGCGGTGCATCGGGAACTGCTGCTGATCAAGGTGCGGGCCGACGCCGCGGTGCGGGCCCAGGTGGTCACCATCGTCGACATGTTCCGCGCCCACGTCGTGGACGTCACCCCCGATTCGATGACCATCGAGGCGACCGGCACCACCGATAAGCTCGAAGGCCCTGGTCAAGATGCTCGAGCCGTTCGGCGTCCGTGAACTGGTCCAGTCCGGCATGGTCGCGCTCGGTCGCGGTCCGAAGTCGATCACCTCGGAACGCGCGCGGCCGACGCCTGACCGCGTCGGCACCCGGCCCGGCGCGCAACCACCCACTGCCGTCGGCCGATCCGGAGCGGCAGACCGGCCCGGACCGGGCGCCACCATCTGCCCGTCATCACGAACCACCCGGGCCGTCGGGCCCGCGAAAGGAACGTCGAACACCATGGCCGCCGAGATTTTCTACGACGACGACGCCGATCTCTCGATCATCCAGGGCCGCAAGGTCGCCGTCATCGGTTACGGCTCACAGGGCCACGCCCACGCGCTGAGCCTGCGCGACTCCGGCGTCGACGTGCGCGTCGGTCTGCCGGAGGGCTCCAAGTCGCGCAGCAAGGCCACCGACGAGGGTCTCGCGTGGTCACCCCGGCCGAGGCCGCCGCCGAAGCCGACCTGATCATGATCCTCACGCCGGACCACGTGCAGCGGCACGTCTACGCCGCACGACATCGAGCCGAACCTGTCGGCCGGCAAGGCGCTGGCGTTCGGTCACGGTTTCAACATCCGGTTACGGCTACATCAAGCCGCCGGCAGACGTCGACGTCATCCTGATCGCCCCGAAGGGCCCCGGACACCTGGTCCGACGCGAGTTCGTGGACGGCAAGGGCGTTCCGGACCTGATCGCGGTCGAGCAGGACTACACCGGGGGCGCGCAGGCGCTGGCCCTGTCCTATGCGGCGGCCATCGGCGGTGCCCGCGCCGGCGTCATCAAGACGACCTTCACCGAGGAGACCGAAACCGACCTGTTCGGTGAGCAGGCCGTGCTCTGCGGCGGCATGTCCCGGCTGGTCCAGACCGGCTTCGAGACCCTGACGGCGGCCGGCTACCAGCCGGAGATCGCCTACTTCGAGATGCTGCACGAACTCAAGCTGATCGTCGACCTGATGTACGAGGGCGGCATCGCCAAGCAGCGCTGGTCGGTCTCTGACACCGCCGAGTACGGCGACTACGTTTCCGGCCCGCGCGTCATCGACGACCACGTGGCGCAAGAACATGCAGGGTGTGCTGGACGACATCCAGGACGGCACGTTCGCCGCCCGGTTCATCGCCGACCAGGACGCCGGCGCGCCGGAGTTCAAGAAGTTCCGCGCCGAGCAGGAGGCGCACCCGATCGAGGAGACCGGCCGCAAACTCGCGCGGGCTGATGAGCTGGGTCCGCTCGGCCGACGACGACTACCAGGCACCGCCGCGCGGAGCTGACAGCGCCGAACGCAGGAAAATCCCGGATCCGACAGCCGCCGGCCGGGATTTTCCTGCTGCAGCGACGTCGGGCGGCGGCTCAGAACGTGCGCGCGCCTTGGCCCGGAACCAGGCCCGGGACGCCGGGTTCAGCATGAAGGCGAGAATGAGGACGGGGCGATGAACCCGGTGATCACTGTGACGCCGAAGGTCGAGGCCACGATGGCGAAGACGATTCCACGACGAGGTAGACGGCGCAGCCGATCACCAGCAGCTGGGCGTTGCGGCCGGTGAGGGCGGTGACGCCGCCCCAGATCAGCAGGATCGCCACGATGACCAGGCCGATGGCCAGCGCTTTGGCCGTTCCGCTGTACCCGTTCACGGTGCTGCAGTCCGCCTGATATTGCGGATCGTTATTGTTCACGGAGTTGCAGACCGACGACGCGTACTCGACGAGGCCGCTGGCCGCCACGATGACCAGGGAGACCGATGATCGCGAAGCCGCCGAAGACGAAGGCCAGGACGGCCGCCGCCGTGATCAGTCCCGGGCGCCGGTCCGACTGGACCGGTACCACGGCGTAGGGCGATCCCGCCGGGTAGGCGGGCTGCGAGCCGGGCTGGTAATTCCCCGGCGGCTGGTAACTGCCCGGCGGCTGGTAGCCGGGTGCCGGCTGGTAGCCGGCTGAAAGCGGGTAACCGGGCGAATACACCGGTTGCGGCCCGGAGGGATACCCGGGACCAGCGGACGGCCCGGGGCGGGAACGAGCCGGCGGACCCGGGCGCGTCGGGTGGGCCGTAGGGCGGGGGAGCGGTCACTGGAGTGCCCTCTTTCGGTGGCTGACGTCCGGTCCGAGGCCGCGGACGATGGAATCGAACCCGCTAAGCGTAGTGAGCTACGCCGCATTTTCGACGGGAAATGGCGCAATCGGTACCGGCGGCAGGCGTATTTCTCGACGTCGCGGGGTTGCGGGCGGCGCGGGGCAGGTGCGGCGGCCAACTAACATGTCCGCCGAGGGACAAGACCGGCCTGTGCCTGAAGCGGCCGGCCGTCAGGGAGTGGTCCAGCAGGGTCGCCCCAGCCGCAGGCCGGCGAGGCTCGCCGACCGCCGATTCAACCTTCCAACGACGGAAGCTCCGAGGAGAACCGTGCCCCAGCCCGTGGTGCTCATCGCCGAAAAGCTCGCGCCAGTCCGCCATGGACGTGCTCGGGTCGGATTTCGACATCCGCTACGTCGACGGCGCCGATCGCTCGGCGTTGTTGCCGGCGCTGGCCGACGCCGACGCGGTGCTGATCCGGTCGGCCACCACCATCGACGCCGAGGCCCTGGCCGCGGCGCCCAATCTGAAGGTGGTCGCCCGCGCCGGCATCGGCCTGGACAACGTCGACATTCCGGCGGCTACGGCCCGGGGCGTCCTGGTGGTCAACGCGCCGCAGTCGAACATCATCACCGCCGCCGAGCACGCGCTGGCGCTGCTGCTGTCGGTGGCCCGGCAGATCCCGGCCGCGCACGCCACCATGGCCGCCGGCCAGTGGAAGCGCAGCAGGTTCTCCGGCGTCGAGATCGCCGACAAGACGGTCGGGGTGGTCGGGCTCGGCCGGATCGGCCAGCTGTTCGCCGCCCGGATCGCCGCCTTCGGCACCAAGGTCATCGCCTACGACCCCTACCTGCAGCCGGCCCGGGCGGCCGTCGCTGGGCGTGCAGCTGGTCGACCTGCCCACGCTGCTGCGCGAGGCCGACATCATCTCGATCCACCTGCCGAAGACCAAGGAGACGCTCGGGCTGATCGGGGCGGCCGAGCTGGCCACCGTCAAGCCGAACCTGATCCTGATCAACGCCGCCCGCGGCGGGCTGGTCGACGAGCAGGCCCTGGCCGATGCGCTGAGGGAGGGCCGGGTGGCCGGCGCCGGCATCGACGTGTACGTCAAGGAGCCGGTGACGGCGGACAACCCACTGCTGTCGGCGCCGAACATCGTGCTGACCCCTCACCTGGGTGCGTCGACCGAGGAGGCCCAGGACAAGGCGGGCACGGCGGTCGCCATTCGGTCAAGCTCGCCCTGCGCGGCGACTTCGTCCCCGACGCGGTGAACGTCCAGGCGGCCGGCCCGGTCGGCGACGAGGTGCGCCCGTGGATTCCGCTGGTTTCCCGGCTGGGCACCATCCTGACCGCGGTGGCCGGCGCCATCCCGGCCGAGGTGGTGGTGGAGGTGCGCGGCGACCTGGCCGGCTAGGACACCACGATCCTGCAGCTGGCGGCGGTCCGCGGGCATCTTCGGTCCGGTCATCACCGAGGCGGTCACCTTCGTCAACGCGCCGGCGCTGGCCGCCGAACACGGGCTGGCACTGTCCGGAACGTCGACCACCGACCTGGGCGACTACCGCTCGCAGGTCACGCTGCGCGCAGCCATGCCCGACGGGGCTGTCCGCACGGTCTCCGGGCACATTGTCCGGTGAGCAGCAGGTGGCCAAGCTGATCGAGATCAACGGTCGGCACTTCGACCTGCGGGCCGAAGGCGACCTGGCTCGTGGCCGCCTACGCCGACCGGCCCGGTGTGATGGGCCGGGTCGGTGCAGTTGCTCGGCGACGCCGGCGTCAACATCGAGGCCGCCCAGATCTCCCAGGAGGTCTCCGGGCATGCCGCCATCATGGTGCTGCGAGTGGACGGGCTGCCCAGCCCGGAACTGCTGGAGACGATCGGGGAGGCCATCTCGGCCAGCGCCATCCGGGGGATTGCGCGGGCCTGAACGGCATCGGGCGACCCCGAATTGCCCAATCGGCGTGGTCGACCGATAGCCTTTGTCGCAGGTCGTCGCGGGCGCGGCCCGGCGAGCGACCGGACGGCACCGGAGCCGTACACACCCGGGCGTCCGAATTGATATCTACCCCCGAAGACAGAAGCGGTGAAGCATGAAACTGGCAGTCATCCCCGGTGACGGCATCGGTCCGGAGGTCATCGCCGAGGGGCTGAAGGTGCTGACCGGCGTCGTGCCCGATGTGGAGACGACCTCCTACGACCTCGGGGCGGCGCGCTGGCACCGCACCGGCGAACTGCTGCCCGATTCGGTGCTCCGCGAGATTCGCGAGCACGACGCGATCCTGCTGGGTGCCGTCGGCGACCCGACGGTGCCCTCCGGGATTCTGGAGCGCGGGTCTGCTGCTGCGCCTGCGGTTCGAACTCGACCACCACGTCAACCTGCGGCCGGCCCGGCTGTACCCCGGGGTGGCCGGTCCGCTGGCCGGTGACCAGGCGATCGACCTGGTGGTCCTGCGCGAAGGCACCGAAGGTCCGTACGCCGGCAACGGCGGCCTGCTGCGCAAGGACACCCCGCACGAGATCGCCACCGAGGTGTCGCTGAACACCTATTTCGGGGTGGAGCGGGTGGTCCGGGACGCCTTCCGCCGGGCGATGCGCCGGCCGCGCCGGCACCTGACGTTGGTGCACAAGACCAACGTGCTGGTGCATGCCGGGCAGTTGTGGAGCCGGGTGGTCGAAGAGGTGGCCATGGAGTTCCCGGACGTCTCGGTGGCCTACACGCACGTGGATGCGGCGATGATCTACCTGGTCACCGACCCGGGCCGGTTCGATGTGGTGGTCACCGACAACCTGTTCGGCGACATCTTCACCGACCTCGCCGCCGCGGTTTCCGGTGGCATCGGCCTGGCGGCGTCCGGCAATCTCGACGTCTCCCGCGCCAACCCCAGCATGTTCGAACCGGTGCACGGCTCGGCGCCCGGACATCGCCGGGACGGGCACCGCCGACCCCACGGCGACGGTGCTGTCGGTCGGCCTGCTGCTCGATCACCTCGGACTTCCGGACGCCGCCCGGCGTGTCGAGGCGGCCGTGGCGTTCGACCTGGCCACCAGGCAGCCCGGTTCGGCAGGCCGACCTCGGCGATCGGCGACCGGCTGGCCGCGCTCGCCTCGAGCTGACGTTGTTGGCAGCGGCCGGGCCAGCGGCACGGTCCCGCCTCGTCCCGGCCTCACCCCCAGGAGACCTCTGATGTCCAGCCCGGCTGCCGCGCATGCAGCGCATCACGTCGCCGCTCGGTGACGCTTTCCACGTCTTCGACACCACCTTGCGGGACGGTGCTCAGCGCGAGGGCATCACCTACTCGGTGGCCGACAAGATCGCCGTAGCCACGCTGCTGGACGAGCTGGGCGTCGGCTTCATCGAGGGCGGCTGGCCGGGCGCGATGCCCAAGGACACCGAATTCTTCGCCCGCGCCGCCGCCGGCGAGCTGGCGCTGCAGACCGCCGCAGCTGGTGGCCTTCGGGGCGACCCGCAAGGCGGGCGCCTCGGCCGGCCAGGACGACCGCAGGTGCGGGCGTTGCTGGACTCCCAGGCGCCGGTGATCACCCTGGTGGCCAAGTCCGATCCCCGGCACGTGGTGCGGGCGCTGCGCACCACGCTCGAGGAGAACCTGGAGATGGTCCGGGACACCGTCAGCTTCCTGGTCGGCGAGGGCCGCCGGGTGTTCCTGGACTGCGAGCACTTCTTCGACGGATTCAAGGCCGACCGGGACTACGGGCTGCGGGTCGGCGAGGCGGCCATGTCGGCCGGCGCCGACGTCATGGTGCTGTGCGACACCAACGGCGGCATGATGCCGGTCGGCATTCACCAGATGGTCACGGAAGTCTTGCAGCGCACCGGGTTCCGGCTCGGCATCCATTGCCAGGACGACACCGGCTGTGCGGTGGCCAATTCCGTGGCGGCCGTGCAGGCCGGCGCCACCCACGTGCAGTGCACGGCCAACGGGTACGGCGAACGGGCCGGGAACGCCGACCTGTTCGCGGTGCTCGGCAATCTCGCGGTCAAGCTCGGGATGCCGGTGCTGCCCGAGGGTCGGCTGACCGAGATGGTCCGGGTCTCCCACGCGCTGGCCGAGCTGGCCAACATCGCCCCGAACACCCACCAGGCCTACGTCGGTCAATCGGCGTTCTCGCACAAGGCCGGGCTGCACGCGTCGGCCATCAAGGTCGACCCCGAGCTCTACAACCACCTGGATCCCGAGCCAGGTCGGCAACGACATGCACATCCTGATCACCGAGATGGCCGGCCGGGCCTCGGTGGAGCTCAAGGCGGCCGAACTCGGTGTCGACCTGGCCGGTCGGCCCGGTGTGGTCTCCAAGGTGGTCGACACGGTCAAGAACCGGGAGGCCACCGGGTGGTCCTACGAGGCCGCCGACGCGTCCTTCGAACTGCTGCTGCGCGACGAACTGGCCAGCAGCCTGGGTGAGGAGCGGACGGCGCCGTTCACGCTGGAGTCCTACCGGGTGATCGTCGAACGGCGGAACGGCCCGGCCGGTGCGGAGGTCATCAGCGAGGCAACCGTCAAGGTCCACGTCGGCGGGCAGCGGGTGATCACCACGGCGGAGGGCAACGGTCCCGTCAACGCGCTGGACACGGCACTGCGGCACGGCGTTGGCGCCGTACCTGCCGGGTCTGGACGGGCGTGGAGCTGATGGACTACAAGGTGCGCATCCTGGCCGGACACGCCGGCACCGACTCGGTGACCAGGGTGCTGGTGACGTCGGCGTCCACCCTGGACCCGGGCCGGCCCGAGTGGACGACCGTCGGCGTGCATCCGAACGTGGTCGAGGCGTCCTGGCAGGCCTTGGTGGATTCACTCGTCTACGCCCTCGACACCGCGGGTGTGTCATGACACCCGCTTCCACCGGCGGGGTGAGGATCCATGAGACTGGGCCGGATCGCCTCGCCCGACGGCGTCGCCTTCGTGACCATCGAGCCGAACGCGGACGGAGTCCGACGTCGCGCCGGGAGATCGCCGACCATCCTTTCGGGACGCCGACCTTCACCGGGCCGCGCCTGGCCGTTGGCGGACACGCGGCTGCTCGCGCCGATCCTGCCGTCCAAGGTGGTCGCCGTCGGCCGGAACTACGCCGACCACGCCGCTGAGCTGGGCAACGCCGTCCCGGCGGAACCGTTGATCTTTCTCAAGCCGTCGACCTCGGTGATCGGCCCGAGCGCGCCGATTCTGTTGCCGCCGTCGTCGTCGCGGGTGGAGTTCGAGGGCGAGCTGGCGGTGGTCATCGGCCGGCCCTGTCGCGACGTCAAGGCCGAGAACGCCGCCTCGGTGATCCTGGGCTACACAGTGGCCAACGACGTGACCGCCCGCGATCTGCAGCGGGCCGACGTCCAGTTCACCCGGGGCAAGGGGTTCGACACGTTCTGCCCGCTCGGGCCGTGGATCGAGACCGAGCTCGAGCCCGGCGACGTGGCGGTGCGTACCGAGCTGGACGACGAACTCAAGCAGGACGGCCACACCTCCGACATGATCTTCAACGTCGGGGAACTGGTGGAGTTCGCTTCGGCGGTGATGACTCTGCTGCCCGGCGACGTCATCCTGACCGGCACGCCGGCCGGAGTCGGACCGATGACCGCCGGGCAGAGGGTGTCGGTCACCGTCGAGGGCATCGGTACCCTGGCCAATCCGGTCGCCCGCCGCTGACTTCCGGGCCGCCCGTGCGACCTGGACCCGGGCGACGTCCGTTCAGGCCGGCAGGTTGTAGGGCGTGACGATCTGCACCGCCGAATGCCAGGAGTGCGGTCGCCCACCGATGGCGTCGTGGAACTGCATGATCAGTTGACAGGCCCGGCACAGGTCGAGGTTCAGGTCGTGATGCAACACCGCGGACAGCCGGCCGGTCCGCAGCAGTTCCCGGTTGTCCCGGTCCAGGTCGTGGGCCAGGGACACCCGGCACGGCCGGCCTTCCCGGGCGAAGGCATCCAGGATGGCGGCGTTGCCGCCGTAGGCGTACATCGAGTAGACGGCGGCGATGTCCGGATGTGCCTGCAGCGTGTCGGAAACCAGCTCGCGCAACACATCGTCCCGGACGTCGGTGTTGACCAGGTCGATCTGCCGGCGGCCCGCGTGGAGTTCCCGCAGGGTGGCCCGGAATCCGATCTCCCGGTCGTCCTCGCCGCGGAAGGCGCTTCCGCCCCGGGTGACGAGCACGGCGGCGTCGGAGAGCCCGAGCCATTGGTCGACGATGTATGCCGCGGTGGCTCCGGCCGACCGGTTGTCCAGCCCCACATAGGCCAGCCGCCGGCTGGTGGGCAGATCGGTGACCAGCGTGATGACCGGTATGCCGGCGTCCGCGAGGCGGCCCACCGCGGCCACGACCGCCTCGTTCTCCGGAGCCTTCAGGATGACCCCCGAGCTGCCCTGGCCGGCGATCTGGGTCAGTTTCTCGGCCAGCAACTCGGGCGGCGGCGATTCCGGAAAATGCCGGCGCGGCTTGATGATCGCCGGCCGGAGCGTGCCCAGCTGCGCGGCCAGCGCATCGTCTACCGCGGTGGCGAAGCGCTCCGGGGCGTCGACCACAACGTCAACGGTGAAGGTGCGTCCGTGGAGCCGGAGGTGGTTACCGGACCGCCGCAGGTCGTCGATCGCCCGATGGACTTCGATGACGGTGCTCTGCCGCACGTTGCCGCGCTCGTTGAGAACCCGGTCGACGGTGGCCTCGGACACCCCGGCCCGCCGGGCAATGTCCCGGATGGGGAACGGATGACTGACCACGCCCTCAGTCTGCTGGTTCTGTGATGTTCGCACAACCGCTCGAGACAGCGTAAATGATGGATTTGTGATGGGCGTCGGCCATTGACGTGAGGTCGTTGCGGCCGCAGGCTGAAAGCACCGGGACCGCAAGTCGCCTGGTCCGCCCCATCCACCACACCAACGCGAATTTCTGAGGAACCCCGACAATGAGCACAATGACCAGCGCCCGCACCACCGCCTACTTCACCGACGCAGACTGCCGCCTGGCTGACTTCCAGGCGGTGGTCGAGCAGACCACCGACCGGTCCGACTACCCGAACGCCGCCGCGGTGAGCCAGAACGTGCTGGTCTACGGCCCCGAGCTGGCGGAGCGGGCCGCGGATCCCGATGCCCGCACCGACATCGAGGCGGAATTGGGCCGGGCCCTGCTGGACGGTCCTGGAATCGTCGTCTTCCAGAAGGCTTTTGCCGATGTCTCGGTGGTCGACCGGGCCACCGCGCTGTTCTTCGAGCTCATCGCCGAGCAGAAGGCGGCGGGCGTGCAGGCCGGCGACCACTTCGCCAAGCCCGGTGCCAACGACCGTATCTGGGGCGCCCTGGACAAATTCGCCGTGCGGAACCCCGAACTGTTCGCCGCTTACTACGCCAACGACATCATCGCCCTGATCAGTAAGGCTTGGCTGGGGCCCAACTACCAGGTCACCAGCCAGATCAACGTGGTCAATCCCGGTGGCCAGGCGCAAACCGCCCACCGTGACTACCACTTGGGCTTCATGTCCCTGGAGCAGAGCCGCGTCTACCCCGCGCAGGTGCACCTGCTGTCGCCCGCCATGACACTGCAGGGTGCCGTGGCTCACTGCGACATGCCGGTGGAAACCGGCCCCACCCTGTACCTGCCGCACTCCCAGAAATTCCCGGCCGGATATCTGGCCTTCCACCGGCCCGAGTTCACCGAATACTTCAACCAGAACTACGTGCAGCTTCCCCTGGAAAAGGGCGACGCCGCGTTCTTCAACCCGGCGTTGTTCCATGGGGCCGGCACCAACACCTCGGCCGATGTGCGCCGAATGGCGAACCTGCTGCAAATCTCTTCGGCTTTCGGGCGGGCCATGGAAACGGTCGATCGTCAGGCCATGAGCCTGGCCCTGTACCCGGAATTGCTGACTGCGCAGCGATCCGGAGCGTCCGAGCGCGCCCTGGCCAATGTGATCGCCGCTTTCGCGGAGGGCTACGCCTTCCCGACCAACCTGGACCGCGATCAACCGATCGGTGGACTGGCGCCGGAGACCCAGGCCGAACTCGTGGCCCGCGCGCTGCGTGAAGATTTGGACGTCGCCACCTTCACGGCGCAACTGCGGGCGCACACCGAGCGGCGCGGCTCCGCGCTCTGAGCGGTTCGAGACGAGGTGAATCGTCCCGAGGCCCCGGGAGTGCGCTCGTCGGAGACCGCCCAGCTGAACGCTCTACGCTGGTCCGGTCATGACAGGAACCGTGAACCCCGCGTCCCCCCGCCCGGTCCGGGCCCGCTTCTGCCCGTCGCCCACCGGAACGCCGCATGTCGGCCTGGCCAGGACCGCCCTTTTCAATTGGGCCTTCGCCCGGCACTGGGGCGGCACGTTCGTGTTCCGGATCGAGGACACCGACGCCGCCCGCGATTCTGAGGAGTCGTATCAGTCCATCCTGGATGCGCTGACCTGGTTGGGCCTGGACTGGGACGAGGGTCCGCTCGTCGGGGGGCCGCACGGACCGTACCGGCAGAGTCTGCGGCGGGACATCTACCGGGACGTCGCGGCGCGCCTGCTCGCCGCCGGTCACCTGTACGAGTCCTACTCGACTGCGGACGACGTCACCGCGCGCCATCTGGCCGCCGGACAGGACCCGAAGCTGGGTTACGACAATTACGACCGCGTCCCGGATCCGGCTCTGGTGAGCAAGGCGCAGGCCGAAGGCCGGGCGCCGGTCCTCCGGCTCAGGATGCCGGACCGGGACATCTCGTTCCAGGACATGGTCCGCGGGCCGATCACCTTCCGGGCCGGAACGGTGCCGGACCCGGTGCTGGTGCGCGGCACCGGAGATCCGTTGTACACATTGGTCAATCCGGTGGACGACGCGCTGATGGGCATCACCCATGTGCTGCGCGGCGAGGACATTCTGCCGTCCACGCCCCGGCAGATCGCCCTGTACGAAGCGCTGGCCGAGATCGGAGTGGCCGCCTATACGCCGGAATTCGGGCACCTGCCGTTTGTCACCGGCGAAGGCAACCGCAAACTGTCCAAGCGGGATCCCCAATCCAACCTGTTCCAGTACCGCGACGACGGGTTCCTGCGCGAAGGCATGGTGAATTACCTGGCGCTGCTGGGCTGGTCCATCGGTGACGATCGCGACATCTTCACGCCCAGCGAGTTGGTGGACGCCTTCGACGGTTATCGGATTTCCGGCAATCCGGCTCGTTTCGACCGCAAGAAGGCCGAGGCGATCAATTCGTCCCATATCAGAATGCTGACTCCGCAGGACTTCGCGGGCCGGCTGGCCGACTACTTGTCGGTCCGGTCGGGGTCGGAGTTGTCGGCCGCCCAGCGAGCGGTCGTCGCGGCCGCCGCCCCGTTGGTGCAGGAGCGGTCCACCTTGCTTTCCGACGCTGCCGCGATGGTCGAATTCCTGCTGATCGCCGAGACCGAATTCGCGGTGGATCCGGCGGCCGCGGCGAAGAATCTCGGCCCCGACGCGCAGGCCGTTCTGAACGCCGCGCGGGACGCCCTCGGATCGCTGGACGACTTCACGGCCGAGCCGATCGAGAAGGCGCTGAAGGCAGCGCTCATCGAGCAGATGGGGCTCAAGCCGCGCATCGCCTTCACCGCGGTGCGGGTGGCGGCGACCGGACGGACGGTGTCGCCGCCGCTCTACCAGTCGCTCGAACTCCTGGGTCAGCCCCGCACGCTGGCCCGGCTGGATGCGGCCCTTGCCCGGCTCTGACCGCCGCCGCGCCTGGATAGACCTCAGCCCCGGTTCGGTCCCGTCAGAACCGCCCCTTGCGCTTGGCCCACACCATGAGGGCCAGTGACATCACCACCATGACGGCCAGCAGCACCCACACCGCGAACCAATGCGTGTGGTCGTTGACGATCATGTTCATGCCCAGGACCGAGGACAACGCGGTAATGGTGCCCTGCAGGTATTCCCTTCTGGCCGGCGGCCATCAACTGCAATGGGAAGAACTGGTCGATGACATGGCGCAGGGATTTCTTGCCCTTGCCCTTGCCCGAACCGAATGCCTCGATGGGTCAGCATGCGGCCGTAGACCTCCTTGCTCAAAGCGCACATGGTCCGGATGGTGAGCAGCTCGTGCCGGGTGCGAAACAACACGTGCACCTTGGGAACCTGGTTGCGCTGCTGAGCATCCGCCACCGCCAGCGGATGGAATCGAAAGACGTCGGTCAACAACCGCTCCGCCTCCGGAGACCAGGTGGGCACGTCCACCCACACCACCCGTCTCCGCCGGCCAGTAGTTCCGCGACGGCACTCCCGGGCTCAGGAGTGGGTCCGCCCGCGGCGCACCATCACACCTGGATATCGGACTGGCTGACCGGATCCGCCGGGACGGTCCGGGCGATCGCATCCAGCTGCGGATCCATGAGATCTCCTTCGATCGACCGGCGGCCCTGTCGACAAGACGTACCGGGCACTCCTACCACGCCACCGCGACCAGCGGGGAAACAATTACCATCGGGCCGCGGTCCACGTCCGACGACCACCCGGAACGAGTGCTGCCCAGCCCGTTCCGGACCGTGCGCCGATTGGGCCAATCGGCGCGGGACCTGTAACATCGTCTCCCGGTGCTGAGCGCGTTCGGCCGCCTCTGCTGGCCCGGGGCAGTCCCGCCCGAGTCATGGCAAGCCCTTCCGAGGTCCGGACGAGCGCAGCATCGATGCAGGTCAGATGGGGTATGGTGTAATTGGCAACACTACGGATTCTGATTCCGTCATTCTAGGTTCGAGTCCTAGTACCCCAGCGGGAACGCCCCGATCGCGGTCGCTGTGCCGATGGGCCGTCGGGTAGAGTTCTTCCTGTTCGCCACCCGACGGCTTCGGCCGCGGTGCTGAACGCCTAGGGCCCCGTCGTCTAGCGGCCTAGGACGCCGCCCTCTCACGGCGGTAGCGAGGGTTCGAATCCCTTCGGGGCTACACAGCTACACAGCTACACAGCTGCACACGCCGGATCCGATCAGGGTCCGGCTTCTTGCTTTGCGGTTCTTTCGCTCACAGGCGTGCGGTCATGGCGTCCGCGGCTTCGACCAGCGGTCCGGCCCAACGCTCGCCGGGGCGTCGGCCGATCCGCTCCACCGGGCCGGACACCGAGACAGCGGCAACGACCGCGCCCGACGGATCGCGGACGGGGGCCGAGACCGAGGCCACTCCCGGCTCGCGTTCGCCGGTGGATTGCGCCCAGCCCCGGCGGCGCACCTCGGCCAGCATGCGTTCGGTGAACACGGCCTCCATCAGAATGCCGCGCGCCGCCGCCGGATCGGACCAGGCCAGCAACACCTTGGCCGCCGACCCCGCCGTCAGCGGCAGGCGGGCACCGACCGGCACCGTGTCGCGCAGCCCCGAAACCGGCTCGGCGGCAGCGATGCAGACCCGGACCGTCCCGTCCATCCGGTAGACCTGAACGCTTTCCCCGGTACGGTCGCGCAACCGCGGCAGCACCTCATTGGCCGCGCCCACCAAGCGGATCCGGTGACCCGGCGGCCAGTTCCGGCAGCAGCGGACCGGGCCGCCAGCGGCCGTGCGTATCCCGGGCCAGCAGCCCGTGGACCTCCAAACCGACCGCGAGGCGGTGGGCGGTGGCCCGGGGAAGCCCGGTGACGGCGCACAACTCGACCAGGCCGACCGGCCCGGCGGCCGCCGCCTTGAGCACCAGCACGGACTTTGTCCAGCACCCCGATACCGCTAGACTGTCCCATGCATCGATACTAAATTCTCGCATGCTGGGAAGTCCAATCGAGCCGCCCGAACGCCGGGCGCCGGTGACGACAGGCGTATCAAGAACACCATCACAGGTTCAGCTGGGCCGGGCACCGAGAACTTCTCCGGGGGCCGGGCTCCGGACGAGGAAAAGGGAAGGCCGGCCATGGGTCGCACACTCGCTGAAAAGGTCTGGGACGACCACGTTGTCCATCGCGCCGAGGGCGAACCGGATCTGCTCTACATCGACCTGCATCTGGTGCACGAGGTCACCAGCCCGCAGGCCTTCGACGGGCTGCGCCTGCTGGACCGAAAGGTGCGCCGGCCGGACCTGACCCTGGCGACCGAGGATCACAACGTGCCCACGGTCGGCGTCAATCTGCCGATCGCCGACGCCGTTTCACGCACGCAGGTGGAGACGCTGCGCGAGAACTGCGCCGAGTTCGGGGTCCGGCTGTTCCCGATGGGCAACGCCGAGCAGGGCATCGTGCATGTGGTCGGGCCGCAGTTGGGGCTGACCCAGCCCGGAATGACGTCGTGTGCGGCGATTCGCACACCTCGACCCACGGTGCGTTCGGAGCGCTCGCCTTCGGAATCGGCACCAGCGAGGTGGAGCACGTTCTCGCCACCCAGACCCTGCCGCTCAAACCGTTCAAGACCATGGCCATCACCGTCACGACAGTCTCGCTGCCGGCGTGACCGCCAAGGACATCATCCTGGCGGTCATCGCCAAGATCGGTACCGGTGGCGGCCAGGGCTATGTCCTGGAATACCGGGGCGAGGCGATTCGCGCGCTGTCGATGGAAGCGCGGATGACGGTCTGCAATATGTCGATAGAAGCCGGCGCCCGGGCCGGGATGATCGCTCCTGACGCCACGACTTTCGAATACATCAAGGGCCGGCCGCACGCGCCCGTGGGCGCCGATTGGGACGCTGCCGTCGAATACTGGTCCAGCCTGGTCACCGACGACGATGCCGTCTTCGACGCCGAAGTGGTGCTGGACGCCCAGGAACTCTCGCCCTTCGTGACGTGGGGTACCAATCCGGGTCAAGGCCTTCCGCTCTCGGCGTCGGTGCCCGGATCCCGAAAAGATCGACCAGCGACACCGATCGCATCGCGGCCGAACGAGCGCTGGAGTACATGGGTCTGACGGCGGGCACGCCGCTGCGCGACATCCGGGTCGACACCGTCTTCCTCGGCTCCTGCACCAACGGCCGGATCGAGGACCTGCGGGCGGCGGCGGACGATCCTGCGCGGTCGGCACATCGACCCCGCCCTGCGCATGCTGGTCGTTCCGGGCTCCATGCGGGTCAAGCAGCAGGCCGAAGCGGAAGGTCTGGACCAGGTTTTCACGACGCCGGCGCGGAATGGCGCAGCGCGGGCTGCTCGATGTGCCTGGGAATGAACCCGGACCAACTCACCCCGGGTGAGCGGAGCGCGTCCACCTCGAACCGGAATTTCGAGGGCCGTCAGGGTAAAGGCGGCCGGACACACCTCGTTTCGCCACTGGTGGCGGCGGCCACCGCGGTGCGGGGCACACTTTCCTCACCGGCGGACCTGGAGTCCATCGGCGGGTGAGCGCCGGGAGGGCCGTCGCGCCAGGCACACCCGTCCACCGGCGCCGGGGTCGTCCCCATTGCTGTGGCCGCTACCCGGCAATTCCAAACCTCTCCGTTCCTGACGAAAGCAGAAGAACATGCGAGCCTTCACCGAGCACACCGGCGTCGGGATCCCGCTGCGCCGCAGCAACGTCGACACCGACCAGATCATCCCGGCCGTCTACCTCAAGAGGATCACCCGGACCGGTTTCGAAGACGGCCTGTTCTCGGCCTGGCGGTCCGATCCCACTTTCATCCTCAACAATCCGGCTTTCACCAGCGGTTCGGTGCTGGTGGCCGGTTCCGACTTCGGTACCGGATCCTCGCGTGAGCACGCGGTTTGGGCGCTCGGGGACTATGGCATCAGGGTCGTGATCTCGTCCCGCTTCGCCGATATCTTCCGGGGCAATTCGGCCAAGGACGGACTGCTGGCCGCCCAGGTATCGCAGGACGACGTCGAGTTGCTCTGGAAGTTGTTGGAGAACAACCCGGGGATGGAGCTGACCGTCGACCTGAACACGCAGACCATCACGGCCGGTTCGACAGTGCTGTCGTTCCAGATCGACCCGTACACCCGCTGGCGGCTGTTGGAGGGCTTGGACGACATCTCGTTGACGCTGCGACATGCCGAGGAGATCGAGAAATTCGAAAAATCTCGTCCGGCCTACAAACCCGTGACCCAGCCCGCCTGAGTCCGCCCGCCGCGCGCGGACCCGCATCGTGCCCAGTGGACCGTCAGCATCGGATCGGCTGGGGCACAGGCGTTTTCCGAGATTTCGACGGCCGGGATGCGCCTTGACGACCGCGGTGAACGGGCACTTCTCCGGCCGCCCGAGTACCGATATCGGCTCCGACGGCGGCCGAGATCCGTTGGACGGCCGCGTCATCCGCAGGCGTGGCTCTTGGCAAATCACCGACAACAGGCTTAACGTTTGCCCCAGACGGCCCAGAAGTCATCCCGTGGGCCCGGGAAACGCTCCTGGAGGAGCCCATGAACAAGACCGACCTCATCAACCAGCTCGCCGAAAGGCTGGAGGGAGACAAAAAGGCGGCGCAAACGGCGGTCGAGGGACTCATCGACCTCGTCCAGCGCGAGGTGCAGAAGGGCGAGCAGCGTATCGATCTCCGGGTTCGGCGTTTTCGAGAAGCGGGCCCGCGCCGCTCGCACCGCTCGCAACCCGCGCACCGGCGAGGCGGTCAAGGTCAAGAAGACCACCGTGCCGGCGTTCCGTCCTGGCAAGTACTTCAAGGACGTCATCGCCGGCACCGTGAAGCTGCCCAAGGCCACCGGCAAGGCGACGACCGCGCGCGCCGCCGCGGCGGCCGCCAAAGCCACCACATCCACCGGGACCACGACCACGCGGACGCGCGCTGCGGCTGGTACCGCGGCCGCCAAGCCGGCGACCACGCGGACGCGGGCGACGACGGCCGCTTCCACCACGGAACCCAAGACCACTGCCACGCGGGCCCGCGCCACCAAAGCTGTTCCCGCGGCCAAGGCGGCCAAGGCGGCTCCCGCCACCAAGACGGCCGCCAAACCGGCCGCGACCCGCAGCCGCGCGGCGGCCAAGAAGTAGCCGCCGCCCTCACCGCGAGAAGGCCCGGAACCGTGACGGTTCCGGGCCTTGGGCGTGGGCGGAGCTGATCCGGCCCAGGGACGACACCGGAACCAGCTGAATCGGCACCGGCCGCCGGCCGCAGCAGCGGAGCCGGTCGCGTTCTGACGAGACGGCCGGTCAGACCTCGGGGGGCGGATAGTGGTCGGCCTGGGCCAGCCGACCACCGGCGAAAGTCAGCACCAGAACGACGCCTTGGCCGTGCTGTGCTCGGGAATTCTCAGGTTCGCCTGAGCGGCCAGGGTTTTCAGAACGCCAGGGATCACGCCGCCCTGGCTGCTGGCCACCACTGAGCCGGCCCCTTGACAACGCCGGGGCGACTCGCCCGACGTCGTCTCGGCTTCGGCCGCCTCGCCGGCGCATCCCGGTGCCGCGGCGTCGGGGTGGGCCAGCAGCAAGACCTTGCGTCGGGCCGCACCCGGATCGTCCCGGTAGTTCTCCTCGGCCAGGTCCGGGTCCAGCGCGACAGTCAGGCCCAGGCGCTCCGCCAGCGGGGCCACGGTGGCCGTGCACCGCACCAAGGGGGCACTGACTGCCAGGATCGGTGCGAAGACGCTCAACTCGGTGGCCAGCGCCGCGGCCTGGCGGCGCCCCTTCCCGTCCAGCGGGCGCGAATCGTCGGGTCCGTCAAAGGATTCCCGGTGCCCGGCCCGGGCGTGCCGGACCAGAATGACGGTGCTGGTCTCGACGCTCAGAATCGTGAACCGGCTCAGGGTCTGCCGGTCGAAGTCGTAGCTCATCCGCTTGCGAGCCGCCGAGACCGGCAGCCATTCCAGGCGATCCACTTCTTTGTTGGGAGCGAAATCGCCGCGCAGCGCCCGAGCGGCGAAGAAGTCGACCGTTTTGGTGCCGGCGCTCACCCGGTAGCTGACCGAGCCCAGCCGCCGCCCCAGAGCTGTGGTGTAACCCGTCTCCTCGAAAAGCTCTCGCGAGGCTGTCACCACCGGGCTCTCGCCGGGTTCGGCCTTGCCCTTGGGCAACGACCAGTCGTCGTAACGCGGCCGATGGATGACGGCGACCCGGAACCCGTGTTTGCGGGACGGGCGCCAGAGCACGCCACCGGCCGCCCGCAACCCGGGCACCTGACGGGGACTGTTCATGACCGTTGTCGCTGACGCGTCCGGCGACCGGCGTTTCTCGTGGACATCGAGGTCGAAGTTATCCGGCCAGCGACCCCGCTGTCGATTCGGCCGCCGCGGTGAGCCCGAGGCGCAAAATCTCCTCCTGCATGTCCCGCCCGGGACCGTCGGTCGGGGATCGGTGCCAGCCGTCCGGACCGAGCACCCAGCAACGGGTTTCCGGAGCGGAGGTCAGATTCAACAGGTTGCGCAGCCGCTCGGTGGCCACCCGATCCTTGATCCGGACCAGCGCCTCAACCCGTCGATCGAGGTTGCGGTGCATCATGTCGGCGCTGCCGATCCAGAACTCCTCGCCGGTGCCGGCTTCGCCGCCGCCGCCGAAATAGAAGATGCGGGAATGCTCCAGGAAGCGGCCGACCACCGAGCGGACGGTGATGTTCTCGGACAGGCCGGGCACACCGGCTCGCAGCGCGCAGATGCCGCGCACCGTCACGTCGACCTTCACCCCGGCCCGAGACGCGCGATACAGCGCGTCGATGACGCCCTCGTCGACGATGGAATTCATCTTGAGCCGCACCACGCCGCCGCGCCCGGCCAGCTGGTGCTCGATCTCCCGGTCGATGCGGTCGACGATCCCGGACCGGATGGAATGCGGCGCCACCAGCAGGTTCCGGTACTCGGTCTGCCGGGAGTATCCGGTCAGCACGTTGAACAGGTCGGTCAGATCCGCGCCCAGGTCCGGGTCGGCCGAGAGCAGGCCGAGGTCCTCGTAGATGCGGGCGGTCTTGGGGTTGTAGTTGCCGGTCCCCACATGGCAGTAGCGCCGGAGGGTGGTGCCCTCCTGGCGGACCACCAGGCAAATCTTGCAATGCGTCTTCAGTCCCACCAAGCCGTAGACCACATGGACGCCGGCCCGCTCCAGATGCCTTGGCCCAGGAGATATTGGCCAGTTCGTCGAAGCGGGCTTTGATCTCGACCAGCGCCACCACCTGTTTACCGGCCGCCGCTGCCGAGATCAGCGCATCGACAATCGGCGAATCGCCTGACGTCCGGTACAGCGTCTGCTTGATGGCCAGTACGTTCGGGTCGGTCGGCCGCCTGCTCGATGAAACGCTGCACGGTCGTGGCGAACGACTCGTAGGGATGGTGCACCAGCACATCGCCGTCCCGCAGCCGCGCGAAAATGCTCTTGGGCGTTTCCCCTTCGACGAACGCGGGATGGGTGGCCGGGACGAACGGCGGGTCCTTCAGATTCGGCCGGTCGAGCCCGTAGAGCTGCCACAGACTCGACAGATCCAAAAGTCCGGTCACTTCGACCGTCTCGGCCTGGTCGACCTCCAGTTCGGCGAGCAGCAGATCAAGATCCGGTCGCTGGTGTTGTCGGCGATCTCCAGCCGCACCGGCAAACCGAACCGACGACGGGCCAGTTCTCGTTCCAGGGTCTTGAGCAGGTCCTCGTCGCGGTCCTCCTCCACCTCCACATCGGCGTTCCGCGTCACCCGGAAGATCTGGTGCTCCACCACTTCCATGCCAGGGAACAATTCCGGCCAGGTGCGCCGCGATCAGATCCTCCAGGGGGAGAAAATCATCGACCCCGCGGTGCACCCGGATGAACCGGTCGACGTTGTTGGGCACCTTCACCCGCGCGAACTTCTCGGCGCCGGTTTCCGGGTCGCGGACGATGATCGCCATGTTCAGGCTGAGCCCGGAGATGTACGGGAACGGATGCGCCGGGTCGACCGCCAGCGGCGTCAGCACCGGAAAAATCTGCGCCGTGAAGAAGTCGGCCAGCCGCACCTTGTCCTCGTCCTCGATTCGAATTCCAGCGCACGATCCGGATGCCGGCCTGATTCGAGAGCCGGCAACACGCTCGTCGGTGAAGCACATGCCCTGGCGTTCGACCAGCTCCTGCGTGCGCTCCGAGATCAGCAGCAACTGCTCGGACGCGGTGAGACCGTCGGCACTGGCCAACGACAGCCCCATGTCGCGGCGGCGCTTCAGCCCGGCCACCCGCACCATGTAGAACTCGTCCAGGTTCGAGGCGAAAATGGCCAGGAACTTCACCCGCTCCAGCAGCGGCTGCATCGGGCGTCCTCGGCGAGCGCCAGCACCCGCTCGTTGAAGTCCAGCCACGATAGTTCGCGGTTGAGGAAGCGGTCGGCCGGCAGTGGCTCGTTGTCCTCGCCGGTCGCCTTGGCCAGTTGGGCCGCACTGAGCGCCGTGCCCACGGCGGGCGCGTGGAACGGTTCGACCGCCGTGGCCTCCAGGGTGCTCACCGCATCGACCGGCACCGTTCCGGCATCGCTTGCCGCATTCGGGGCGGCCACGTCGACGGCGGGCACCATGGTCTCTTCGGAGAGGTCGTCCTCGGTTGCGGTCACGTGCGACATTGTCGTCTCCCGGTGCACCGGCTCACCAGCGGGCACGAGGGAAATCTCTGCCGCGGGACGCCGCCGCGTCCCCCGGTCGCGGCCCTGGCGGTACGACAGTCCCGACCGTTCCGCCGGCCGCTACCCTTCGCAGACGAGGCAGCGCAGCGCCCCGGGGGATCTCCGGGTCGGATCGAAAATCGCTCGCCGGCCGGGCGCAGAAAGGACGAGGACGTGGCGTGGCGTAGATCTTCCCGGCGCGGACCGGTGTTCGAGCCGGCCAACGGCTGGATCAAGTTCTGTGAAGTTGTCTTCTATCCACTGACCCGACTGCTGGCCCACTGGGAACTGCGTGGGCTCGAGCACATGGCCGTCCCGGGTCCGGTGCTGGTCGTGGCCAACCACATCTCCCACATCGATCCCATCTACGACGCGGTGGGCATCCGTAAGTCCGGCCGGTGGCCACACATCTTGGCCAAGGCGTCACTGTGGACGCTGCCGGTCGTGGGGTGGGCGATGCGCGGCACCCAGCAGATCCCGGTCGACCGGGGCAACGGAAAGGGACAGGTCGGTCTGCGGGCCGCCGAGGAAGCCCTGGCCGAAGGGCGGGTGGTGATGATCTATCCCGACGGCACGGTGACCAAGGATCCCGGCCTGTGGCCCATGCGGCCGCGTCCCGGCGTCGCATCCCTGGCCCTGTCCGGCGATTTCCCGGTTGTGCCCGTGGTCGCATGGGGCACACACAACATCTACCGGTCGTACACCAAGGGCGGCTTTCGCCCGTTCCCGCGGAAGAAGATCGTCATCGAGTTCGGGCCCCCGCTCGATCTGTCCGCGTTCCGGGGCCGCCCGGTGGACAGCCGGCTGCTGCGCGACTGTTCGTACGCCATCATGACGGCCGTCACCGAGATGCTGGCCGAGATCCGGGCAGAGCCAGCGCCGGCCGACTTTTTCGATCCCAAGAAGGCCGAGCGGCAGGCGGCCGCCACCCGTCCGGGCGAACGCCGAGCTCTTGACGCGAGAGCGGATCGCGGTTCTCGGCGCCGGGTCATGGGGTACCACGTTCGCCAAGGTGCTGGCCGACGCCGGCCGAGAGGTGGTGCTCTGGGCCCGCCGGGAGTCGGTGGCGCACAGCATTTGTGCCGACCATCGCAATTTGGACTACTTGCCGGACATCGTGTTACCGGAATCGGTCTCGGCCACAGCGGATTTCGACGAGGCGCTGGAGGGTGCCGCCGCGGTGGTCCTCGGCGTGCCGAGCCAATCGCTGCGCGAGAACCTGCAGGTGTTCCGCGACTCGATTCCGGCGTCGATTTCCGTGGTCTCCCTGGCCAAGGGCGTGGAGGTGGGCACCGGGCTGCGGATGAGCGAGGTCATCACCACAGTCGGGCGTATCGATCCGGCGCGGGTGGTGGTGCTGACCGGGCCCAACCTGGCATTGGAGATCGCCCGCGCCCACCCGACCGCGTCCGTGCTGGCCTGCGCCGACCACGATCGGGCGGTGGAGCTGCAGCGGGCCTGTGCCACCCGCTTATTTTCGCCCGTACACGATCACCGATGTCGTGGGCGCCGAGATCGCCGGCACCGGAAAGAATGTCATCGCGCTGGCCTGCGGCATCGCGGATGGCTTGGGCTTCGGCCTGAACACCGCGGCCTCGCTGATGACCCGCGGGCTCAACGAGATTGGCCCGGTTGGGCGCTGAACTCGGCGCTGTGCCAGCCACCTTCGCCGGGCTGGCCGGGCTCGGCGACCTGGTGGCGACCTGCTCCTCGCCGTTGTCCCGGAACCGGAGCCTGGGCGCTCGCGTCGGCCGCGGGGCCAGCGTGGAGGACGCGCTGGTGGCCACCGGCGGCCAGGTGGCGGAGGGAGTGGCCAGTTGCCGGTCGGTCCGGGCGCTAGCCCTGCGGCACGGCATCGACATGCCGATCACCGAAGCGGTGTACCGGGTGTGCTACCAGCACCTGCCGCCGTCGGAGATGATCGGCTTCCTGATGCTGCGGCCGCATACGCCGGAGTGATCTCGCCCGGTCGAAAGGTGGCGGCGGGGCCTTCGTCGGGCGCTGAGGGGTTCCGCCCGGGCCCGTGGCGCCGACTCGGCGTTCCCGGTTGGCGCCTTCCGGAACGGTAGCGTTCCGCCCATGAGCGACGGGCGCATTCGGGTGGCGGTCATCTTCGGGGGGCGCAGCGGCGAGCATTCCATCTCCTGCGTCTCCGCCGCAGGGCGTGCTGAACCATTTGGACCCCGAGAAGTTCGACGTGGTGCCGATCGGGATCACGCGCGCCGGCGCGTGGCTGAAGGTCGATCCGGAGCTGGCGCTGCGCCGGCACGGCCGGGAGCTGCCCAGCGTGCGCGCGGGTGAGGCGGTGCTGCTGCCGGCCGACCCGACGTCCGGGGTGCTGGTCACCGTGGACGGCCCATCGGGTGAGGTGTCCGAGGAACTCGACGTCGATGTGGTGTTCCCGTTGTTGCACGGGCCGTTCGGCGAGGACGGCACCATCCAGGGCATGTTGGAGCTGGCCGGGCTGCCCTACGTCGGGCCGGGCGTTTTCGCCTCGGCGGCCGGGATGGACAAGGAATTCACCAAGGTGGTGTTGAGCGCCGCTGGGCTGCCGGTAGGGGAGTACGTGGTGTTGCGGCCGCGTCGCGACACCCTGACGGAGGCGGAGAAGGCGCGGCTGGGACTGCCGGTTTTCGTCAAACCGGCCCGCGCCGGGTCATCGTTGGGCGTGAGCCGCGTCGATTCCTGGGCCGCGCTGGACGCTGCCATCGCGCTGGCGCGGGAGGCAGATCCCAAGGTGATGGTCGAGGCGGCCGTCAGCGGACGGGAGATCGAGTGCGGCGTACTGGAGCATCCGGACGGCCGCGTCGAAGCGTCGCCGACCGCCGAGATCCATCTGGATCCGGCGTTCGACTTCTACGATTTCAACGCCAAGTACCTGGACGACGTGGCCACTTTCGACATTCCGGCCCAGCTGCCGCCCGAGATCGACGCACGAATTCGCGACTATGCCGTCCGGGCTTTCGCGGCGTTGGACGCCCAGGGTCTGGCCCGGGTCGACTTCTTCGTCACCCCGACCGGCGAGGTCGTCGTCAATGAGGTCAACACCATGCCCGGATTCACCCCGATATCGATGTATCCGCGGATGTGGACGGAGGGCGGTATCTCCTACGCCGAGCTGCTCACCGTGCTGATCGAGACGGCGATCGCCCGCGGCACCGGTCTGCGCTGACCGAGAGGCACGTGGGGGCTAGCTGCCGCCGTCCGTCGGCAGTAGTTGGGCGTTGCCGTCACACACCGCCCGGGCCGGTAACACCCTGGCGACGAGGTTGGACAGTTCGGTGACGGCCGCCGGCGCGACGATGGTGAGCTGCGCGTCTCCGCCCTTGAATCCGTCGGGGATGGTCAGTGCCACTCGCACCTGCCGGTCGGCGGTCAGGTACGTGACGTCGCCGTCCTCGGCAATGGCCAGCCATTGCACGCCGTTGACGGCCAGTAGATGAGCGCTGCAGGTCAATTGGTCCGGGGTCGGTACGCCGCACCGGTACACGGCGGCCGGATCACCCCAGCCCGCGGTGGAGGTGGGGGCCGGGTCAGCCAGCGTGCGGCGAGCCTGGCCGGCCAGCGTGTCCGGCAGGGCGGCGGTCAGTTTGGTGCAGGCAGCCGTCCCGGCACCAGGCTGGTCGGTGCCGGCCACGGCCAGCACACCGACATCCGCGTCCGCGGCGCGGCGGGCCATGATCGAGGCCACGACGACGACCACCACGACGGCCAGCGAAACCACGGCCGCGATCAAGGCCCGATGTCGGACAATGCGTTGCTCCCAGTCCCCGGCCGGCGCATCCGGGATCGGCTCCACCGGGATGGACTGGGTCTGATCGGCCGGTCCCGTCACGGTCTCGATGTGGCCCGGGTGAGCGTCAAATGCGAATGACCGGACAAGTCAAGGTACGGGTGATGCCGGCGACACCCTGGATGCGCGCCACCACCAGCTTGCCCAGCTCGTCGACCGTTTCCGCCTCGGCGCGCACGATCACGTCGTAGGGTCCGGTGACGTCTTCGGCGCTGGCCACCCCGGGTAGATCGGCGATGGCGCTGGCGACCGCGGCCGCCTGGCCGACCTCGGTTTGGATCAGGATGAAGGCCTGGACCACTTCTGGCTCCTTGTGCTCGTGGTGCACCGGTAGCCACCGGCCCGCCGCGCGAAGTTTACCGCCCGGGTCCGGTGCGCTGGCGCCGCTGACCAGGGCCCGCGATCGGCGAACCGGTCCCACCGGTTTTTTGGTCCGGTGGGCACCGATCGGTCGGGCACGATGGACGCCATCGGCCGGGCGGCGCTGGCTCGCACGGCCGGATCGAGAAAAAAAGCCCGGTCCGGCAACGACTTCTGTCCGCCGGTACCGAACGGATAGAAAGGTGGCGCCGATGCAGCCACGCAGCGGGACGGCGGCGGCCACGGCCGCGACGGGGTTCGATCCGGGGTCGGCCGCCGCGGTCGGCGAGTTCGCCCTCATCGATCAGATCGTCGAAACCCTGCCGACCCACGAGGGGGTACTGCTCGGACCTGGTGACGACGCCGCCCTCCTGCAGGCGCCGGACGGCCGGGTGCTGGTCAGCGTGGACGTCCTCGTCGACGGCGTGCACTTCCGCACCTCCTGGGCGTCGGGCGAGCAGATCGGCCGGCGCGCGGCGTTGGCGTCGATGGCCGACATCGCCGCCATGGGTGGGGTCACCACCGGGCTGGTCGTCGGATTGTCTGCCCCGCCGAACACGCCGGCCGACCTGATCCTGCAGCTGGGCCGGGGCCTGTCCGCCGCGGCCGCGGAATTCGGGGCGGCCCTGATCGGCGGGGACGTGACGCGCAGCGAGGTGCTCACGCTATCGGTCACCGTGCTGGGCGACCTCCGCGGCGGCCGCCCGGTGCTGCGGTCGGGGGCGCAGCCCGGCGACGTGGTCGCGGTGGCGGGGCGCCTGGGATGGGCCGCGGCCGGATTGACCGTGTTGTCCAGAGGTTTTCGCTCGCCGGCGGCGCTGGTCACGGCGTACCGCGTACCCGAGCCGCCGCTGGCCGCCGGCCCCATGGCCGCGGAGGCCGGCGCGACGGCGATGATCGACGTGTCCGACGGCCTGTTGGCCGATCTCGGTCACATCGCATCCGCGTCGGGCGTCGGCATCAACATTCGTTCGATGGCCGTGGAGGTCAACCCGCGGCTGGTCGAGATTGCCTCGGCCCTGGGAAAGAATCCGCTGGAGTGGGTGCTCAGCGGCGGCGATGATCACGCGCTGGCGGCAACGTTCCCGTCGGGGGTGGCGCTCCCCCGGGGCTGGAACCCGATCGGGTCGGTCGGCCCGGCCGACCCCGCGGGGCCGGCGGTCACTGTCGACGGCGGGCATTGGGACGGTCCGGAGGGTTGGGATCACTTTCGCTGAGCGCGTCCGGTCGCGACAGGCGGGATAGATTGCCCGAGTGGACCGCCCAGACCGCCCGGCCGCTCGCCGAGATCATCGATCCTGGTTGGGCGGCGGCGCTGGAACCGGTGGCCGACGACATCTCGGGCATGGGTCGATTCCTCCGCGACGAGATCGCGGCCGGGCGGAGGTACCTGCCGGCCGGGGAAAACGTGCTGCGCGCCTTCCGGGCCCCGCTCGCCGACGTCAGGGTGCTCATCGTCGGGCAGGATCCCTATCCGACGCCGGGTCACCCCATCGGACTGTCCTTCGCTGTGGAACGACACGTGCGCCCGTTGCCCAGGTCGCTGGCCAACATCTACAGAGAACTCGCGGCCGACCTCGGCATCGTTCCGCCCGAGCACGGGGACCTCACTGCCTGGACGCAGAACGGCGTGCTGCTGCTCAACCGGGTGCTGACCGTGCGGCCCGGTGCTCCGGCTTCCCACGCGGGCGGGGCTGGGAGACAGGTGACCGAGCAGGCCATCAGGGCACTGGTGGCCCGGGGCGGTCCCTTGGTGGCCGTGCTGTGGGGCCGGGACGCCCAGACGCTGACGCCGATGCTGGGCGATGTGCCCATGCTGGCCTCGGCCCATCCGTCGCCGTTGTCGGCGAGCAGCGGCTTCTTCGGGTCTCGGCCGTTCTCCAGCGCCAACCGGATGTTGGTGGAGCAGGGTAGTGCGCCGGTGAACTGGGCGATCCCATGAGCGGAATCCGGACCGTTCCGACAGCGGCGCATTGGGGCAGTTATCTGGCTCGCACCGACGGTTCTCGGCTCCTGGACCTCGCGCCCTTCCCGGCGACCCCGTTCCGAACCGGCTCGGCGATGGTCTCGGCGACGCGTTGCGCGCACCGGGCCGGTTGACCCAGCCGATGGTGCGGCGTGGCTGGCTGGAGCACGGACCGGGGCGGGCCGACCGAGACGGGCGTGCCGCCGGCGCGGCGACGACTCGTTCGTGGCGGTTCCGTGGGAGTCCGCCTTCGAGCTGGTCGCCCGCGAGATCGACCGGGTGCGAACCACATTCGGCAACGCGTCGATCTTCGGAGGGTCCTACGGCTGGGGCAGCGCCGGCCGCTTCCACCACCCGCAGTCGCAGATCCACCGCTTCCTGAACACGGCCGGCGGCTATACCTACTCCGTCGACACGTACTCGTCGGCGGCGATCACCGTGCTGCTGCGGCGGGTGGCCGGCGGCTGGCCGACCGCCATGAACTCCTCACCGACCTTCGCCGAGATCGCCGAGCACGGTTCCCTGGTGGTGGCCTTCGGCGGCATGGCGCTGCGCAACACGCAGGTCAACGACGGCGGGTTGGGTGCGCACTCGTCGCCGGACGCGCAGCGGGCGGCGCGCCACGCCGGCGTCGAATTCGTCTTCGTCAGCCCGCTGCGCACCGACGCGGCGGAGTTCTTGGACGCGACCTGGTTGCCGGCCCGGCCGGGTACCGACGTGGCCATCATGCTCGGCCTGGCGCACACGATCGTGACCGCCGGGCGGCATGACCTAGACTTCCTGACCCGCTGCACGGTCGGCTGGCCCCAATTCGAGCGCTACCTGCTCGGGCAGGACGACGGGCAGCCCAAAGATGCCCACTGGGCGGCCGGCATTTCCGGGCTCGACCGGGAGGCGCTGGAGAAATTGGCGGTGCGCATCGCCACCGAGCGAACGGTGATCTCGACGTCGTACTCGGTGCAGCGGGCCGATTTCGGTGAGCAGGCTCCCTGGATGGCGCTGACGCTGGCGGCCCTGTCAGGCTCCATGGGCCGGCCGGGTGGTGGCTTCGGAGTGGGACTGGCCGCCCTGCACCGCAACGGGATGACGCTCAGCAAGGTGCGGGCGGCCGCCTTCCCGCAGGGGGTGAACAACGTCCGGACGTTCATTCCCGTCGCCCGGATCACCGAGATGCTGGAGAACCCGGGCGGCGAATTCGATTACGACGGCGCCCGCTACACCTACCCGGATATTCGTTTGATCTATTGGGCCGGCGGAAACCCGTTCCATCATCACCAGGATCTGCACCGGCTGGCGCGGGCCTGGCAGCGGCCCGACACCGTGGTGGTACACGAACACTTCGCCAATGCCTTGGCTCGGCATGCCGATATCGTTCTGCCCGCAGCGACTTTCGCGGAACGGACCGATTTTGCGCTGGGCAACGAGGATCCGTACTTGTCGCCGATCGTCCAGGCGGTGCAGGCGCCCCCTGGGGTGCTGACCGATTATCAGATCTTCTCCGGTATCGCCAGGGCGTTGGGTACGGAATTCGCGTTCACCGAAGGTCGGGATGCGGACGAGTGGGTGGCCGAGTTGTACCGGCGCACCCGGGAGCGGGCCGCCAAACAGGGCATTGCCATTCCGGAATGGGCGGATCTGGTGCGCCTCGGGCCGGTCCGATTGCCGGACCTGCCGCCCACCGTCCCCCCGTACCAGGCGTTGCGGGCGGATGCCGAAGTCAACCCGATTCCCACCCCGAGCGGGAAACTCGAGATCTTCTCGGCCACCATCGATTCCTTCGGGTATCCCGACTGCGCGGGGCATCCGCGGTGGTTCGAACCGGCCGAATGGCTGGGATCTCCGGTGGCGGAACGTTATCCGTTGGCGCTGGTGTCCGGGCAACCGGAAAGCCGGCTGCATTCGCAATACGATTCGGCAGCGCATTCGCGGCGGAGCAAGGTGGCGGGCCGCGAACCGGTGCTGATCAACGCGGCCGACGCCGCCGAACGTGGCATTGCCGGCGGTGACGTCGTGCGGCTGTTCAACGACCGGGGCGCCTGCTTGGCCGGCGCCGTGGTGTCGGACGACATCCGTCCGGGTGTGGTGCGCCTTTCCACCGGAGCCTGGTTCGATCCCATCGCCCCGGGAGGGCTGGAGGTGCACGGCAACCCGAACGTGCTGACCCGTGATCACGGCACCTCGTCGCTCGCTCAGGGGCCGAGCGCGCACAGCTGCCTGGTGCAGGTTGAGCGCTTCGACGGGCCGGTGCCGGACCTGCGGGTGTTCGGTCCGTTACCCGCCTGAGGTCGCCACGGCGTCGGCGGGGTACAACTGCTGGCAGACCGCCCCGCGCTTGCCACCGACCGAGCGCCGGGGCCCGGCGTCAGAACCGAGGTCGAATGCCTGAACTGCCGGAAGTCGAGCGTGCCCGCCGGGTGATCGCCGACTTCGCATTGGATCGCTCGATCGTGGCGGTCGACGATTCGGATTCCTACGTCTGTCGCCCACACCCGCCGGGGGAGTTGGCCGCGGCGCTGACCGGGCGCTGCCTGACAGCGGCGCACCGGCGCGGAAAGACCATGTGGTGCGAGACGTCGGGGATCGGTCGGTCCCGAACGGCCGGTCCGCACCTGGGTTTGCACCTGGGAATGAGCGGTTTGATCCTGGCCTTCGGCGCGGACGGCCGGGTCGAACACGGCGGAGAACCCTTCCCCGGCGCTAATTTCCTGTCCGGCAGCCAATGGAACCGGTTCAGTCTCGACTTCTCCGACGGCGGCCGGCTGGTGTTGTTCGACAAGCGGCGGCTGGCCCGGGTCCGGCTGGAACCGGATCTCTCCGGACTGGGAACTGACGCCGAACACGTGACCAAGGCGAACTTCTCGATGGCACTGCACGGCTTGCGGACCGCGGGCAGCCGCGTCCCGGTGAAGGCGCGGTTGCTCGACCAGTCGGTGGTGGCCGGCATCGGCAATCTGCTGGCCGACGAGGTGTTGTGGCAGGCGGCCGTCGACCCCCGCCGGCCGACCGACGAGCTGACCACGGCTCAGATCGACCGGATACACGCCGCGCTGCGTCGCGCCATCTCCGCGGCCACCCGCAAAGGTGGGGTGCACACCGGCGACATCATTCCCTTCCGGAAGGCCGGCGCGAACTGCCCCCGCTGCGGCGCGCCCATGCGCAAAGCAACGCTGGGCGGCCGCTCGACCTGGTTCTGCGAGCGCGAGCAGTCCTGACTCGGGCTGGTCAGCGCCGGTCAGCGCCGGTCAGCGCCGGTCAGCGCCGGTCAGTGCAGGTCGGGATCCCAGCGGTCGATGGCCTCGGTGGTCCGGGGCTCATCGCTGGTCAACAGCGCGGCCGACGTGGCCCGGATGGTGGGAAGCACCGCCAGCGCGCCGCAGCCGGCGACCGGAAGTCCCCAGCCGACCAGCGCTTCGGCCCCCAGGACGGCCAGCAGGCGCCGGTGCACGGATCCCGATTGCAGGCTGGTCACGGTGAACCAGGCGTCGGCCCCCGGGGACAGTCGGTTGGCCAGCACCGCGCACACCGTGCCGGGAACGTCGTCGACCAGGACCGGCGTGCGGCGGGCGGCCGCGCGGGCCAGGAAGCCGGTCAGCGCCGCGAGGTCAGCTCCGCCGATGCTGCGGAGCAGCCCCTCCACCGACGGGTCGGCGGCGCGGGCGCGGAAAAGCGCATCACGAACGGCCGCGGCCTTGCGGATCCAGGCGGCGTCGGAGATTCCGGACCCCCGGTCGGTGGCGTCCACCGGCTCGAGACCCGTGATGTGGGCGGCCAGAGCGGCGGCCGGTGTGCTGACGGCCACGCTGACGACGGCACCGACCAACAGATCCGCCCCCGCATCCACCTCGGCGTCGGCCGCGTCCCGGCCGGCCTGGAAGGCCAGGCCCAACTCGTGATCCGACAGGCCGTCCTCGATGTCAATGCGGCCCGCCCGGGTGGCGATGATGCCGCCGGCGGTCGTCAGATCCACCGCGCGCACGGGAGTCTGCGCGACGGCGGCCGCGGCGCCGAGGAGACCGGCGTGCTGCGTCGCGGCGGCCAGGCGCGCGGCCGTCTGTTGCGCGGGATGGGCCGAGACGGCCAGGTCGGCCACGCTGTGGTCGGCGCCGAAGACCACCAAATGCGGGGAGCGCGGAACGACGTCCTCACCCACTGCGGGCAACGACTGGAGCAGCTGACGCAGACCGTGAGCCCAGCCCGGCAGCAACACTGCTGCCGGCGGCGTGATCGTGTCGTAGAACGGAATGGCGGAATCCTCCCGGAATCGACGTGGGCGCCGGTGATGGCCAGCGGTGAGTTGGCCCGAGCGAACTCGAGGAGCAGCTTCTGGGTCGATCACCGGTCAACGCGATGGTAGGGGACCGCCGGCCGCGCCCCGGCGCCGTCCTCTGCTCGGGCTCGGTCGCGTTGCTTGCCGTGGGACCCTGGCCGGAAGAAGCAGGGTCGCCTTCGGATCAAGGCGCAGACCCGGGCGGCACCATCGCTCCACGCCGGCGGCACCCTGACCGGGTACCGTTCTGCCATGGGCGAAGCTGCGGGACCTGAGGATGACGGGCTGGCCAGTGCGGGCCCGGGGGTCGGTTTCGTAGACGTCGAAGCGACCGACTGGTACTGGCTCTACGCGGACGAGGCGGGCGTCGAGGTCTCCGGGCCCCCGGTCTCCTTTTCCGACCAGATCAGCGCGGAGAACTGGCTGCGCGACAACTTCGACGAGCTGCAGGACATGGGCGTGGTCACCGTGTCGCTGATGGACGGTGAGCGCGCCTTCTACGGACCCATGTTCCTGGCTCCGGAGGCGCCCGGGCCCGAGCCGGCGGATTCCACGTTCTAGAAAGTCGAAGTCCTTGCTGACACGGGGCGCATTTCATCACGGTTACCAGGTCTTTGCCGGGAATATGGTCTCCGACATCTCTTCGGTTTGCACTCTGGCGGTGACCGGCGAGTCAGCGGGCAGACAAATCCTCTCGGCGGACACCACATTCGACTGGCCACAGTCACGCAAAGCGGTGCCTGTGGGACTATGAACAGCTATCGGCCACGCCAATCACTCTCGACGCCAACGGGTCATTGCAGGTGCCCGCGAACTCAACCCGGTGACTGAAAAGTTCACGGAGCAGATCCGGTAGCGAGGCCGCCGCGGAATTCGAGGACAACTCGGCGACCCGTGGCGACACGTGGCCGATCGCGCCGCCTCTTTCCCACGCTCACGCGCCTTTCACTCCCGACGCTCGGGCCCGAGCGATCCCCACTGAACTCACGGTGATCTTGCAGTGCTGATGCGAGATTTGAGTGCAGCGGCCGACGTCGCGGAAGGGCGTGCTGCAGGTGGGTGGTCATGTGTGAGCTGACGCGGCGGTCCCTACTGCGCTGGGCCGCCGGGTCGACGGCGGCGGCCGCAGCCGCGACGCTGGCCGGCTGCACGACACCGGCCGGGAATCCGCAGCCGGACCACCGCGGGTCCGCCACCGGCTTCGCCGTCAAACAAGGTGCGGCGACGAATGTCCCGGCCGGGACGACCGTCACTCTGCTGGGTACCGGCGGGGGCCCGGTGTATTGGCCGGGCGGACGCAAAGGCATTTCCAGCGCCCTGGATGTCGGTGGATCGCGCTATCTGGTCGACCTCGGGCAAGGCTTCGCGGAACAGTTGTTGCAGGCCGGTTCGAACGTTCCGGTGGCGCGGTTGTTCGGCTCTTTGCGGGCCGTTTTCGTGACTCACCTGCACTTGGACCACATCGCCGACTTGGCTCAGCTGTTGACCTGGGCGGCCTCCAACGGCGTGCGGCCGGAGGCGCCGGTGACGATCGTCGGACCGCAGACGTCCGGTGAAGAGCCGGGAATGACCGGCACCGTGAATTTGATCAACCGGGCGTTCGGAGCCTCGATTGCGCAACGCGGGGCCGCACCGGCTCCGTGGGAGCTGTTCCGCGTGCTGGACATGACGCTCCCGGCTGCCGCACAAGGCGGTACGCGCACGGAAACCCTGCACCCCTGGCCGGTGTATGCCGACGAGAACATCTCGGTTTCCACCATTCCGGTCAAGCACGGCACCATGCGGCCCGCCCATGCCTTCCGTTTCGAAACCGCCGACGGGTCGATCACGTTCTCCGGGGACACCGCGCCCTGCGAAAACCTCAATCGCCTCGCCCTGGGCAGCAACCTGCTGATTCACGAAGCGTTTGATCCCCAGGCCATGCTGCCCTACATGGGCCGCAATATCAGGGCGGTGAACAACGTTGCTCAGGCGCACACTCGCTTGACTGATATCGCCGCCATCGGCAACGCCTGCGAGGTCGGGCATCTGGTGCTGTCGCATCTCGGCCCGGGCGTCCCCGGGATCGACTGGGCGGCCGGCGGCGTCGGCTACCGGGGGAATCTGACTCCCGGCCAGGACCTGATGCGGATCCGTCTGCAGTCAGGCACTGTGCTGCCGGCCGAATCAGTCGGTGCGGCCGGCTCGTCGACCGGTTGATCCGGGCCGCAGCCGCGTCGACCGCGGCCAGCGGATGGGACCGGACGGCGGTTCCCGGCAGGGCTTTTGGTAAACAAAGACAACCGCGGGGATTGTGCTCGCGCACAATCCCCGCGGTCGCTCAGCAACCTGGCCGGCCGGACCGGCGGCGGTCTGCTCGCCCCGGCATCATCCGGTGGGGCCGGCGGGCGGCGTGGTCATCTTGCTGCCCTCCAGCTTGTTGGCGGCAATGGCGTAGGTGTTGGTGAACGTATTGGCCAGCGTCACCTTCGCGACGTCGGTGCCGATGGTCCGCTCCATGGCGTAAACCGTCTTCGGGCCGCCGGCCGGCATGATTCCGTCGGGCAGGAACTGTCCCTTGTCCGTGGTCAGCCCGTCGATGTACTGCTGTTTGGAAATGGTGCTGTTCTGGACGAATTGCTGCGGCAGCGCGTTGGCGATGTCGGTTGCGGTGTGGGTGTCGATCCAGTGCATGGTCGCAACGAGAGCGTTGACCACCCGCTGGGCGGCGTCCTTGTGGGCGTTCACCCAGTCCGCGGTGGCCAGCAGTCCAGCGGCCGGCCAGGCCCCGCCCAGCGCGGCCTGCGCGCCCTTGGTGGTGGCCAGATCGATGGCCGAATAGCCCAGCTTTTTCGTCTCCAGCGCCCCGACCGTGGGCTGGGTGGTCATGACGCACTGAGCGGTATCCCGCTGAATGGCCGCAATTGCGGTGGCGCCGGCGCCGACCGCCAGGGTGTGGTAGTCCTTGCGGGTAATGCCCTGCTTCGACGCGAGAAACTGGGTCAGCTCATCGGTCCCTGATCCGAGGTCCGTCACGCCGATGGTCTTGCCTTTGAAGTCGGCTGCGGAATGCACGCCGCTGTTGGTGCCGCACATGATCCGCTCACCGGGCGCGCCCGAGAGCTGGACCAGGTTGATGACATTTTTGCCCTTGGCCTGGAAATCGATGGTGTGGATGTACCAGGCGCCTGCCATATCCACCTGGCCGGAGGCCATCGCGTCCTCGGCCCCGACGCCACCGTTGACTTCGGTGGACAGCTGCATGTTGACGCCGTACTTCTTGTACAGACCCAGGCTCTGGGCCAGCTGGTACGGCAAGTAGATCTGCTTGTCGATACCGCCGACCATCATCGTCACCGTGGGCATGGGGCCGCTCGGTGATGCGCCGCTGGACGACGCGCCGCTATTCGTCGAGCTCCCGGCCGACGATGCGGCTCCCGACGTCGGGCCGGACGTGGAGCTGCTGGTGGTGGAGTTGGAGTTGGAGGTTGACGCGCTGCTGGAGCAAGCGGCGACGCCAAGGGCCAGCGCCCCGATCGCCGCCAACGTCATCGTTCGTCTGAACATCCGGTGTTCCTTTCGTGGGTTGCCTTGTCGGCAGAGTGCTGCGGTGGTGGAAGAGTTCGAGATCGCGTCAGAGGGCAGCTGCTTCGGTGTGGCTGGGGGGCCGCCAGGACAGCACGCGCTTCTCCAGCAAAGTGATGAGGTACTCGGCGGCCAGGGTGATGACGGCCATGATGACCATCCCGGCGAAAACAGTATTGGGGTCGAGTTGCCCCTGGGCCTGGCTGATGACGAGCCCGATTCCGCGTTGTGAGCCCAGCACCTCGCCGACGAGCGCGCCGATGATGGCGAACCCGAAAGCGGTGTGCAGGCTGGCGATGATCCAAGTCAGGGCGGACGGAATGGTGACGTGCCGGGCCACCTGCAGTGGTGACGCGCCCAGCACCTTGACATTGGCGACCAGGTTCGGATTGACCTCGCGTACGCCCTGGAATGCGTTGAAGAAGACGATGAAGAACACCAGGACGGCGGCCAGCAGAACCTTGGGAAAGGTGCCCAGGCCGAACGCGACCAGGAAGATCGAGCCCAGGATGATCCGCGGCACGGCATTGACGACCTTGATGTACGGGCTCAGCACATCGGAGAGAAATCGGTTCTGTCCCAGTAGAAGGCCGACGATGATCCCGGCGATGGCGCCCAGGACGAATCCGTAGACAGCTTCTCTCAAGGTGGTCCCGATATCGTCCCAGATCGAGCCGAATTCGGTGCCCTTGGTGAACAACGCGACCAGCGATTTCCAGATCAACGAGGGTTGGCCGTAGAAAAACGGGTCCACCCAGTTCTTCGCGGTGAAAAGCTGCCAGCCGCCGATGGTGAGGACCGCAAAACCCAGCCGGGCGGTCCACAGCCAGAGCCGTCGGCGGCGTTTCGCGCGAAGAGCCGCATTCTTGATGTCCGCTTCGGTCTCCCGCGGCCGGCTTGCGGTGAACACCGCGTCGGTGACGTGAGTCATGCGGCACCTGCGGTGCGGGCGTAGGCGCGATCGACCTCGTCTTTGAGAGACGCCCAGATCTGGTCCTGAAGCTCGAGGAATCGCGGCTCGTGGCGAATCGTCTGTACCTCGCCCCGGGGACGGGGTAGGTCGATTTCGAAGCTCTGCTTGATTGTGCCGGGGCTGCTCGTCATGATCAGGACCCGGTCGGCGAGAGCCACGGCTTCGTCCAGGTCGTGCGTGATGAACAGGACCGACGGACGCGACTGCTCCCACAGTCCCAGCAACTCGGTCTGCATGATGGCCTTCGTCTGCACGTCCAGGGCGCCGAATGGTTCATCCATCAACAGGATTCGCGGCGAATTGATCAAGGCTGCGGCCATGGCCACCCGCTTTCGCATACCGCCGGAAAGCTGGTGCGGGTAGCGATCCTCGAAACCGGCCAAGCCGACCCGTCGAAGCCAGTCGCGGGCCAGGACGACCGCATCCTTCTTCCCCATCCCGGTCAGCGTCGGACCCATCATCACGTTGGCCAACACACTCTTCCACGGGAAGAGCGCGTCGTTCTGGAACATGAAACTGACGCCCTTGGTGATCCCGTTGACCTCGTGGCCGCCGACCCGTACCGAGCCGCCGCTGGGCCGTTCCAGACCGGATACCTGCCCCAACGTGGTGGACTTGCCGCACCCGGTCGGCCCCACGATCGCGCAGAACTGGCCCGGCTCCACGGTCAAGGTGACGTCCCTGATTGCGGTGAACGGTTCCCCGGAGCGGGTCATGAAGCGTTTCGTGAGGTGCTTGATCTCGATTTTGGCGGGATCGGCAGGAACGCGTTGCGCGGCCACCGCCGGGGGCTGATTCTTCTGGGCCATGAGACTCCTTCGTCCCGTTGACGTTGGCGGCACACTCTGTGGCACCGATCACGTGGTGAGCCAAACCGTAAACACCCGCGGCGATAACGTCGTCGTTTCAGGCACATGAATTCGTATTCTGCGTTTTCGGTGGTTTTGCTCGTTTTGCTCACGACGGCGCTGTTCCTGGCCCGGACACACCGGCGCCGGCTTCGGGCCTGCGTTACCCATTCGACGTCGTTCTGCCTTGTTTTTCCAGGTTGGTCCCGGCCACAATGGATGGGATGCCGAATCGGATGCGCCGACTTTCCAGCCAGATCTTCGTTGCCCAGCTGGCTATTCTGACAACGACGGTCCTGGTCGGGTTCGCCCTGTTCGTCGGAGCCGAGCGTGGTCACCTGGACAGTCAGTACGAGACCCGGGCGGCCGAGATCGCCCAAACGACCGCTGATGTGCCGGAGCTCCGGAGCTGCATGCAACATCAGGCGCCGGGATGCGCGGCGATGATCCAAAGTCTGGCGACCAGAATCCAGCACGACACCGGGGCGTCCTATGTGGTGATCATCGACATGAACCGGGTCCGGCATTCGCATCCTGATCCCGCTCTGATCGGCCAGCAGATCAGCGAATCCATCGTGGTGACCGATGGCCTGGTCCACGTCGGGACCGACAACGGCAGCACCGGCCCCTCGGCCAACGGCCTGGCCCCGCTGTACGGGCTCGACGGCGCGTTGGCCGGAGAAGTGTCGGTCGGGTTGCGGGAAAGTTCGGTCTCCAGTGCCCTGTGGAACGAGCTTCCGTCCTACGCGGTGTGGTTCGGCATCGCACTGGGCCTGGGAGCGGTCGCGTCCTGGGCCCTGGGGCGGCGGCTCAAGAAGCGAACCTTCGGACTGGAACTGGACGAGATCGCCCTGCTGCTGCAGGAACGTGAGGCGACCCTGCACGGCATCCGCGAGGGGGTCCTCGCTTTCGATACCCACGGACGGGTCTCGATGGTCAACGACGAGGCCCAGCGCCTGCTGGGTCTGGGACCGCAGTCCGTCGGTCACACCCTGGAGGAACTCCTGCCCGCGGGACGGCTGCGGGACGTGCTCGGCGGACTGAGCAGCTCATCCGATGACCTGGTCCTCACCGACGACAGTGCCTTGGTCGTGAACCGGATGCCGATCACGTTGGCCGGGCGGCCCCACGGTGCCGTCGTCACCCTTCGGGACCGGACCGAGCTGGCGGCGCTCGTGCGGGAACTCGACGGCGAGCGTGGGCTGACCGAATCGCTGCGCGCCCAACAGCACGAATTCGCCAACCGAATGCACGCCGTGGCCGGCCTGCTGGAATTGAACCGTCATTCCGAGGCATTGAGCTACCTCACCGAGATCAGGGGGACGGCAGCAGAATTCGACAACACCCTGCGCACGCACATCGCGGCTCCGCAAATCGTCGGACTGCTGCTGGGCAAGGCGGCCGAGGCGAGCGAGCGGGCGATCCAGCTGGAGATCTCCCCGGACACATGGCTGCGGGAATGCCCGGACAAGGTCCAGGTGCTGACCACCGTGATCGGGAACCTGGTCGACAACGCCATGGAGGCCCTTGCCGACCGGCCGCAGCCCAGGCACGTCATCGTGGAGATCGTCGACATCGACGACCTGATCACCGTCGCCGTGACCGACAACGGCCCGGGGGTGCCCGAAGAACTGGTGCCCCGGATCTTTCAGGACGGGTACAGCACCAAATCGAGCACTTCGGGACGGCGACGGGGCTTGGGTCTCGCGCTGGTGCACCGTCTGGTGACCAGGCTGCACGGCACCATAGAGGTGACCGCGGCCGTCGACGGAGCCGGGGCGCGGTTCGAGGTCCAGATCCCCGTAAACGTGCCGAATTCGCGGGTCCCACCGTCGGCATCGCTTGCGATGCAATGACCAAGCAGCCGATCAGGGTGCTGATCGTGGACGACGATTACCGCGTCGCCAGCATCCATGCGGCCTTCGTCGAGCGCACCGAAGGATTCGTGGCCGTCGGACAGGCTCACACCGCCGCCGCAGCTCGAGACCTCGCCGCGCGGTTGCGCCCTGATCTGGTGTTGATGGACATCTACCTACCCGACGGCAGCGGATTGGACGTGGTGCGCCACCTGCTGGAAGAACGAGAACCCCCGGCCGTCATCGTGGTCACGGCCGCTCGGGAGATCGAGGCGGTGCGCGCGGCCATGCAACTCGGCGCCGTCCATTACTTGGTCAAGCCGTTCGGATATCAGGCGCTCGCCGAGCGGCTGAACGCTTATCAACGGCTCCGGCACCACATCGACGGCTTGGACAGCACTGCCGAACAAGCCGACGTGGACACGTTGTTCGGCCTGTTGAGAAGCTCGGCCGTGTCGCCGGCGCGTCCCGCGAAGGGTCACTCGGCGCCGACCATGGAACTGGTCCGGGAAGCGGTTCGGCTCAGCGATCACGACGTGTCAGCGGCCGAGATCTCCGATCGGGTCGGCGTCAGCCGCGCCACCGCGCAGCGGTATCTGAACTACCTGGAACGGCAGGGGGTGGTGACGCTCCAACTCCGGTACGGCACCACCGGACGCCCAGAGCACCGCTACCGAATTCGCACGCCTTGACCTGACCGCTGGCCCTCCGGACCGGCCCGCAGAAGCCCGCCACCCGGTTGGCGGAGACCCGACTACCGGGCTCTGCAGCGGGGATCAGAAGACGAAAGGACACATCAGCCGAACGGTCACCGCAGTCGACCATTGCCGAAGGGCGCAACAACACCGTCTTTACCGCAGCGTGCATGGCCGGCAGCCCAGGGACCGATACGGTGCGAAGCGGCGCATACCGCAGCCGAGCTCAGCGCCCGGCCCGGGCGCAAGAACCCGCCGGGCGCGGGTTTTCTCAGCGAGGTGGTCATGGCAAAGACGCAGCTTGATCAGCGGTGGCGGTCCCCGCGTAGCCGGACTCGACTGGCGGTGATGGCCGGAGTTTTTGTCGTGGTGGTGGCGGTCACCGGATTGGCGGGCGCTTGGCCGGTCGCTCCGGCCGCCGGTTGGGCCGCCGCCGCTGCCACGTTCGACCTATGGGTGTGGCTGGCTGTCGCGCCAATGGATGCGGCGCAAACCAGGCGTCACGCCAGCCAGGAGGACCCGTCCCGGGCTTCGACAGACGTGCTGATGTTGATCGCCGCGGTGGCCAGCCTCGGTGCAGTCGGTGCCATCCTGATCGCTGGGAAGGACAGCAAGGGCCTCGTCGCCGGGTTCGTGGCGGGCGGCGCTCTGCTTACTGTCGCGCTGTCCTGGCTGCTCATTCACACGCTCTTCACGCTGAAATACGCCCGGCTGTACTACCAAAGCCCAGCCGGCGGAATCGACTTCAACCAGGACGAGGATCCGCGCTATACGGATTTCGCCTATGTGGCCTTCACTGTCGGCATGACCTTCCAGGTGTCGGACACCGACTTGAAGACCCATGCGATCCGGGCCACGGCGCTTCGACATATGCTGCTGGCCTATTTGTTCGGCGCTGTCATCCTCGCATCGATCATCAATCTGATCGCCGGCCTGTCCAGTGGTGGCGGCTGAGCGGCGTGCCGGGGTCCAGAGAGAGGCATTTTTCGTGACTGACAGTGCTGAGCCCGTCGATGTCCGGCGTCAAGCCGGCTGGTTGCCACCGGATCAAGATGATCTCGAGGATTGGCTGGAAGGGCATCGACATCGCGTCGCTGCGCGCGGTTCGGATCTCGTGCTCCATCCCGTACTGGCCGAGTTCCAGGAGTTGATGAACACCGACCCCATCGTCCGGATGCACGTCAACGAGATGATCGCGCAAGTGCCGCGGGGCAAGAAGTACCGCGACCGGCACATCGATGACGTGAACGAGCTGCTGGCACTGATCAATGAAGTGTTGACCATGGCGCCGGAATTCGGTGACCAGGCGGTCACTCTGCCGTTGGGCGCCATCCTCGACTGGACCATGGGCACCTCCGCGGGTTTCGCCGTCTACCGCGATCGCCAGGTCAACGAGATGATCAAACGGATCCTCGACGTGTGGTGTTCGTTCCTGTCCAGCCCGGCCTCCCTTTATGTCCTCAACGATTCACCGCGCGGGTGGCAGAGTCCAGCTGCGCAGCGGGCCACCGGCATGCACCAGTACCAATACGACCCGACGGCCGAGCACTGGGGGTTCACCTCGTGGAACGACTTCTTCACCCGACGCTTCAAAGAAGGTCAGCGCCCCGTTGACTCACCGGATGACGACCGCGTGATCGTGTCAGCCTGCGAGTCGACGCCGTACGCCATCAGCGTGGATGTGCGTGAGCACGACGACTTCTGGATCAAGAGTCAGCCCTATTCGCTGCGCGACATGTTGGCCGGTGACCCGGCGGCTCCGCAGTTCGTCGGTGGGACCGTGTATCAGGCGTTCCTGAGTGCGACCAACTACCACCGCTGGCACAGTCCGGTGTCGGGGACCATTGTGCGAGCCTTCGTGCAGCCGGGAACGTACTACTCGGAGGCCGACTCAGAGGGGGCGGCGGCCACCGAACCGACCGATTCGCAGGGTTATCTGGCGCATGTCGCCACCCGCGCCATCATCCTGATCGACGCCGACAATCCGGCCATCGGCCTGGTCGGGTTTCTCGCTGTGGGCATGTCCGAGGTGTCTTCGTGTCTGATCGATCCGGAGGTGAAGCCCGGGCATCACATCGGAAGGGGTGACGAACTGGGTTACTTCCGATTCGGCGGCTCGACCCATTGCCTGCTCTTCCGGCCCGGCGTCATCGGGGCCTTCGACGTCGCCGCAATTCCGAATCCACGCGCGTCGCTGGTGAAGGTGCGCTCGCGCCTGGCGTTGGCCACCGGACCGGTGGACAGCAGTCGGTAGGACAGCACGCTGGGTGCAGCCGCCTCGGCCACAGTGAGGCAGGCCCACTCCGCTCAGGCGCTTGGCTCGGCGGCGAGCGTTGCTCGGCGATCCGATCAGGCCAGCCGCCGGACTCGCCGGGCGTGCACCGGGATCCAGACCACCAGGGCCATGATGGCCATGCCCAGCGGGACGTGGACGGCGGTGAGGGTGTCCTTGCTGTCGTCCCGGACGAGGCCGCCGAGGTAAGCCTCCAAGGCCAGCAGCAGCGTCAGGACGGCGCTCCCGATCCACAGGGCCTTGCGCCGGCGTAGCTTCACAAACCCGACCACGCTGGCCAGCAGGGCCAGACCGATGGCGATGTCGCCGCCCCGGGCGTGCACGTCGATCCAATTGCCGGCGGCGTCGCGATTACCGTCGTGCTCCAGGAAAATGCCCGCCCACAGGCCCTGGAGAAGCACTGCCAGGGCGGTGAGCCCAATGAGGACGTTGAACGTCCGGTTCCGAGTGGGGGCGGTGCCGGGAGCTTGGGTGGCGGTGGCGGAGATGGTCATGCGTCGAATCCTTAGATCTTCTGAGCGTCAATTCTCTGGTTCCGCCCTGCGTTGGACGGTTGCGGAGCCATGTTGCGGCGGTCTTTCGACCCGAGCGGCTGACTAGGCGTCGCGCCGCTTCAGCGCGACGGCTGCGCCCACCAGGGCGACGACGCCGTAGAGGAGAAAGACAGCGAATCCGGTCCACGGGGCCAGCGATCCGGGGTCCGGATGCTGATCCCACAGCACCGAACCGGCGTTGCTGGGCAGATAAGGCCCGACATTGGTTTGCCAGGAATCGGGCAATACATTCATGATTCCGGGCAGCACCAGGAGAATGCCCACAAAAGCGGCGATACCGCCGGCCGTGGACCTGATCAGAAAACCCAGGGCCAGGCCGATCAGCGCGACAACCGTGAGGTACAGGCCGACGCCCACCGTGGCCCGGAGGGCGCCCGGCGCCGAAATGGTGGTGCCATGCGCGCCCAGCGCCGCCTGGCCGCCGAAAAAGCCGAGAAACGAACCGATTTCCGATGAGATCAGGACCACGCTCAGATACACCACGGTCTTCGCCCACAGCACCGGAAGCCGTTTCGGGGCGGCGGCCAACGTCGATCGGATGCTGCCGGTGCCGTACTCGCCGCTGATGAACAGCACGCCCAGCACGCCGAAAGCCAGTTGGGCGAAGTTGACGCCGGTCAGGCTGGCGTCGATCGGATTGAAGTTCGCCTGGCGCCCGGGACGCATGTGGCTCCAGTCCTGGTTGGTCAACACGCCCACCAGAATCCCGATCACCGGTAGAGCGGCGAAGCCGAGCACAAAGGTGATCCAGCTGGATCGGAGCGTCCGCAGCTTGATCCACTCGGAGCGGATCAGCCGGCCCTGGGTGACGCGGCCCTGCAACTGTTGGGACACAAAGGCTGCCCGTGCTGGGGGAGGGGTGAGCTGAGTGGAGGTCATGCCGCGCTCCTGGAGTCGGTGGCCGCGTCGGTGGTCAACGAGCCGTGGTATTCGACGGAGTCGCTGGTCAGTTCCATGAAGGCTTGTTCCAGCGAGGCCCGTTGCGGGGTGAGCTCATGAACGACGATGCCAGCGGTGAGCGCCCGGTCGCCGATCTCGCCGGCAGTCAGGCCGGTGACGTGCAGCGCTTGCGGCTCCAGGTCGATCACTTCTGCGCCCGCCGCCACCAGCACACCGCGCAGCTCGCCGGCTCGCGGACTGCGCACCAGCACGCTGGAAGTCGAAGACGACGCAATGATCTCGCTGATCGGGCGATCGGCAATGAGCCGCCCGCGGCCGACCACCACCAGATGGTCCGCAGTGAGCGCCATTTCGCTCATCAGGTGGCTGGAGACGAACACCGTGCGGCCTTCGGCGGCCAAACCCTTCAGCAGATTGCGGATCCACAGAATGCCGTCGGGATCCAGGCCGTTGACCGGCTCGTCGAGCAGCAGTGTGCCGGGGTCGCCCAGCAGCGTGGAGGCGATACCCAGCCGCTGGCCCATGCCGAGCGAGAAGCCGCCCGCCCGTTTGCGGGCCACGTCTTCCAGGCCGACGAGCCCGATGACTTCCTCGACCCGGCGTTTGGATATGCCGTGGGTGGCGGCCAACGCCAGCAAGTGGCTGTAGGCGGTACGGCCGGTGTGGACGGAGCGGGCCTCGAGCAGGGCACCAACCTCGTGCAGGGGCGCGGCGAGTTCGGCATACTGCTTGCCGTTCACGGTGACCGAACCCGCGGTCGGGCGGTCCAGCCCCAGGATCATCCGCATGGTGGTCGATTTACCCGCGCCGTTCGGACCCAGGAAGCCGGTGACGATGCCCGGTCGGACCGTGAAAGTCAGGTCGTCCACCGCGGTTTTGGCGCCATAACGCTTCGTCAGCGAAATTGCCTCGATCAAGATATCGCTCCTGTCAGATTTCCGGAAAAGAGGGCGTCGGCCAACTGTGCACTTCCGACAGCCCGGTCAATGCGCTGCCGACGCGCCTGCATGACTACTGATCATCGAACGGCCAGGAAGACGAACGCGGCGACCCCGGCGACCAGGCAGTAGATGGCGAAGGGCAACAGCGTGCGGGTCCGGAAGTAACGCTCCAGGAATCGGACCGCCACGTAGGCACAAACGAAGGAGGCCAGGCTGCCGGCCAGGATCTGGCCGTGAATGCCCTGCCCCAACGGGCCGAACAGGTCGGGCACCTTGAGTACGCCCGCAGCCAGAATGACCGGTGTGGCGAGCAGAAAGGAAAAGCGAGCCGCGTCCCGGTGGGACAGTCCCTGGGTCAGCCCGGCGACCATCGTCACGCCCGACCGGCTGATGCCGGGCAACAGGGCCAGGATCTGCGCCGAGCCGATCAAAACGCCACGGAGCAACGGAATGCGGGCCAGGCGTGCGTCCGAGTGCACATCGTCGATGGGCTCTGACTCGGCCAGCGACCGACCGCGTAGGTAGGTGGCTGGATTTTCTTCCTGCACCAGCACATCCGAACTGCCATTGACGTGCCTGGCCACAGGCACACCATCGGCGACCGCCAACCGGGTTTCGGCGCGCCGGCGGAGGAAGTCGCCGCCCAGCAGCACCAGGCCGTTGGCGGCCAGGAAGGCGGCGGCCGGCATCGGCTTACCCAGGACGGTGCGGAACAGGTGCTCGAGCAGCAATCCGGCGATGCCGACCGGGATGGTGGCCAGCACGATCAGCCAGGCCAAACGCTCAGAGTCGGTGGAAATGCGCCGGTAGCGGATCGACGTGACGAATCCGCCGATGATCCGCACCCAATCACGCCAGAAGAACACCAGGAGGGCCAGCGCGGTGGCCACGTGTAGGCCGACGATGAAGGCCAGGTAAGGCGACTCCGGAGAAGAGACGTTGAGGTCACTGGCCCAGTTGCCGCCGACCAACGCGGGAATGAGCACGGAGTGGCCGAGGCTGGACACCGGAAAGAGCTCCGTGATGCCCTGCAGCGCGCCGACGATGATGGCTTCGGGATAGGACAGGATGTTGCTCATATCGGTCGCTCCTGGGAACTGGAAACCTGGCCTTGGGCGGCGACGTCACCAGAATGTTCCGGCGATCGGCTCCGACGGTGCATCTTTCGCAGTTCAAGGGCCACTGGGATCAGGGACAGCACCACGATCAACGCGATGATGGGCAGCAGGTAGGTGTCGATGCTCGGGATTCGGCTGCCCAGCCAGTACCCGGCCATGCTGACCCCGACCGACCAGATCAACCCGCCGACGATCTGCCAGAGCAGGAACAGCCGTGTCCGGATGCCCAGCATGCCGGCCATTGGGTTCATCACCGTGCGGACCACCGGGATGAACCGCGCCAGCACGATGGCTTTGGCCGGGCCGTATCGATTGATGACCTCAGACACCCGCTCCGCACCGCGGCGCAGCGCCGGATGGTTGGTTCGGGTCAGGAGCCGGGTGCCCAGGGTCCGGCCGATGACGAACCCGATCTGCGCCCCTATCAGCGCCCCGGCCGCGGCGGTGACGAGTACTCCGCCCAGCGGCAAATGCAGGCTGCCGTGCGAGGCGGCCAGCAGGCCGGCGGTGAACAACAAGGAATCACCGGGCAGGAAGAAGCCGATCAGCAGACCGGTTTCCGCCACCAGCACCACAAAGATGCCGATCAGACCGGTCGCCGACAACACGCTGGTGGCATCGAGGGGGTTGAAACCGGTGGCTATCTGGGCGGCTGCACTCAGGCCCATGACACGTGCCTCCTACTGTCGGTCATCACAATGACTACTATATCGTCGGTAGTACGTTGCTGGTCGTGACTCCGGGAATTGGCGGGTAAGAAAATCGTCTGAATTCATCGGGACGACGCACCCCGGCGTTGGGAAACGCTGCGGCACCCGGCACCATGGTGGGCGGCCCGCCGCTCGGACGGCCTCGACACGTCGGCCAGCCGGATTCAGCCTCGCGGAGGCCACATGGAGGACCCGAGGATCAATGTTCGCCGCGGCGCGAGACATGGTGGCGCACTATTTTCAGCTCATCCGCTCGGAACGCCTGAACCGACATCCGGCCTGGTGTCCGGACGGCCTGGTTCCACATTCCACCCGACAGCACTATCCTATGAGTAGTAGGTACGGCTCGATAGCCGACCTTGAGTAGGGGATGGCCTCATGCCAGGAGCGGTGTACGCGGCGTTGGCCAGCGCGTTCTGCTTCGCGATGGCCGCGGCGCTGCAACATCGCGAAGCGTTGAAGGTCCATGTTTCGGGCGTGGCCGACCTGCGGCTCCTGTGGCGACTGGGCCGGCGACCGTTGTGGGTGGCGGGTGTGGCCTGCGATGTGGCGTCCATGGCGCTGCACGTGCTGGCGCTGTCCATGGCGACCCTCGCGCTCGTGCAACCCCTGGGCGTGACCGGGATCGTTTTCGTCATTCCGCTGGCGGCGTTGCTGGACAAGAAGCGAATTCGGCTTCTCGACATAGCCGCGGCCGCCGCGGTGGTGGCCGGACTGATCGTGATCTTGCGTTTGATACCGACGTCGGTGAATGTCGGGGTCCCCTCGGCCGGATGGCTGCTGCTGACCGGCTTCACGGCCGCGGTTGTCCTGATCATTGCCGTGGCCGGTGGTCATTTCGCACCAGGACGTCCGCGGGCGCTGCTGCTGGCCGGTGCGGCCGGCACCGCGTTCGGTTTGACGGCGGTGCTGGTTCGCGCGCTGCTGCTGCTGGCGCAGGCCGGGAGCTTTTCACCGGCCGTCGTGGTCGCCGCATTGTGGATTGTTCTCCTCGGACTGGCCGGCTACCTGACCATGCAGCACGCCTATCGAGCCGGCCATTTCGCCGGTTCGCTGGCCACCGCAACTGTTATCGACCCGCTGGTCGCGGTCTTGGCCGGTCATGTGCTGCTGCACGAGAGTCTGCCGGCCGATCCGGTGCGACTGGCAGCGATCGGGACTGCCTGCCTGCTGGTGTGCGCGGGGGTCGGTCTCCTGGTCCGTTCCCCCGCCGCCGTGAGCCTGGCCGTCGTTCCGTTGGACCAAGAGATGGACCTGGGCCAGGCGCAAGGACCGCGCGGAGCACCGGAGGAGCGAGAGCGCCGCCCGCAGCCGCCTCTCCTCGTGGCTCCGTCGACGAAGAGGAAGTGAGCCGCCAATGGTCGAAATCGACGATCCGTCCCACGACGCCGGGCTGCGGTTCAGCGTGGTCATCCCGGCCTTCAATGAAGAGTTCTATCTGTCCGACTGCTTGGCCTCGCTGGCCGCTCAGGATTTCGCCGGCCGGGTGGAGATCATCGTGGTGGACAACAACAGCACCGACCGGACGGCCACCATCGCCGCGGCCGCCGGCGCGCTCGTCGTCTTCGAGGCCGAGCGCGGCGTCTGTCACGCTCGTCAGCGAGGAACGGACACGGCTCGCGGCGAGATCATCGTCTCGGCCGACGCCGACACGATCTACCCGCCGGACTGGTTGTCCAAAATCGACGACTGGTTCTCTGCGCAGCCCCGGGGCGTGGCGGTCGGCGGTCCGTGTTATTTCCACGACGGCCCCTCGTGGGGGTTGTGGCTGCAGCGGGCGCTTTTCTCCGGGGTGCATCTGGTCACCCGGTGGGGCGGCCCGGTTCTGTACGTGACGGCGACCAATTTCGCGTTTCGCCGCGATGCCTTTTGTGGATACGACACACGGCTGGCTCAAGGCGGTGACGAATTGGACCTGCTGCGCCGGCTCCGAAGACGCGGACTGGTGGCCTTCAATCCGCACAATGCCATTTCCACCTCGGCCCGCCGCATGGAAAAAGGCGTCGTCTACAACTTCGCGGTGTCGTTCTTCTACTACTACATCTTTGGCTACGCCCTGAACCGGCTGTTCCGGCGACCTGTGCTGGGGATGGCCCCGGCCATTCGCCATCCGGAGGGCCACGCCACCGCCAATTCGACGCTGACACCCGCCCAGCGCCAGCGGTGAGCAAGCGACGGGCCGCCCGACGGGGGTGGATCCTCACCTGCGCCGGCGCGGCGGCAGCGGGGTATTGGGTACTGCTGTCCAGTCATTCCCAACTCGTCTGCCGCTTCCCCTATCGGGGCCGGACCGCCGAGAAGGTCGTGGCCCTGACTTTCGACGACGGACCCAATGAGCCGTACACCAGCCTGATCGGGGATTATCTGCACGGCGCGGGGGTACGGGCCACCTTTTTCCAGGTGGGGAAATGTGTGGAGCGATATCCGGCGGTGACGGCGCAGCTGGTCGGCCAAGGTCACGTGATAGGAAATCACAGCTATTCCCATCAAGTGGGGCGTTGCCTCGGGCGGGAGGCCCAGTGGCTGGAGACCGCGCGCACGCAGCGGCTGCTGGGGCGGGCCATCGGTCGGCTCCCCGGGTTGTACCGGCCGCCATGGCTGCTCCGTACCCCGACACTGCCCGGCGTGCTGCGCGCGGAGGATTTGCGGCCGGTCTCCGGCGTGTTCTGCCACCCCTTCGAGGTCTTCCAACCCAGTTCGCAACGCATCGCCCGCCGCGCCCTGGCGCAGGCTCGACCGGGCGTCATCCTGATCTTTCACGACGGGTTCGACGCGCGCGGTGGCGATCGGACCAACACCTTCGGGGCCGTCAAGATCGTGGTCCCGGAGTTGCTACGCCGGGGCTACCGATTCACCACCGTCGACGAGCTTCTCGGGGTTCCGGCCTATCGGGATCTCGAACCCTCGGGCCCTGGTTCGCCGCCGCACGGATGACGATTCCGGCGGTCGCCGGTCGAGAACTCAGGCCACCTGATGATCGGGCGCCTCGAGAGCTGTCGGCTGCGAGCCCGGCGCCCCCACAACGGCCTGGTCCGCGGGCTGGATATCAGTTCTGCGAACCGCCAGGTACCCGACCAGCGCCACGATGAGCACCAGGGCGCCGAGGGTGACCGGACCATCGCCCCAACCCAGACCCGACCTCGATTCCGGCTTACCCAGCCAATCAGCGATGGAGGCACCCAAAGGGCGGGTGAAGACATAAGCCGACCAGAACGCCACCACGGGATTGAGGCCGAATCGCCACCAGCCGATGGCCGGAATGGCGATGATCACGGCAAAGACGATCGCGGAGGTGAGATAACCGAGGTGCATTTCCGCCGCGGTGAGGTCCCCGGCCGCGGTGCCCAGTGCGAACGTGGCGAGGACCGTGATCCAGTAGTAGGTCTCGCGCCGCCGAGTGAGAATGCTATGGATGGAAAGGGTGCCTTCTTTGCGATACCAGAAAGCGAACACCGCCGCGACGACGAGGGCATAGAAGGCCGTGGACCCGAGATAGGGGAGACCGAGACCCACGTGCAGCACGTCGGCAGCCATGGTCCCGAACACCGCCACCATGGCGACGGCGAACCAATAGATGGCGGCGATGTACCGTCGCGTCCGGCACTGCCACCACAGCGCGACCGCGAAGCCCAGAACCCCTACGGCCCCGGCCACGACGAGGCTGCCCGCGCTGAGGTAATCCGACGCTGCCTCGCCCATTCCGGTGGTCAACACCTTGATCAGCCAGAAAACGGCCGCGATGGCCGGCACTTTGGCCAGGACAGGTTGGGAAAGCCGGACAAATCGACGATCCGGGGCCATGGTGATTCCTTTCGCGGCCGCTCGAGAATTCGGGGGCCGGTCATCGCAGACCGGCACGGCCGCGCTCGAAGCTTGGTTCCCGCGTTGCCACCAGCGGCAATACTACTATTGGAGACGTAGTATCGCCGTCTGGTTTCGCCCAGCCCGAACCGGAGCGGCCGAGACCCGCCGTCAGCTGGTCAGCCGCCGCCGGCCGTCACGATGGCGTCGGTGAGGAAGCCGGCGGCGAGGCCCACGAGCAAGCCGTAGGCCAGAATGCGCGGCAGCTTCGCTTTGGCCGCCACGCCGAGCAGGGTCACCACCACATAGAGAATCGATCCCGCGGCCAGAGTCAGGAAGGCGACGCTCAACTGCGCGCTGGTGAAGCTGTGCCCGACCGCGGTGCCGACGAAGGTGGGGCCACCGCCGATCAATCCCAACAACAGCAAGAAACTCCAGTCCGGCCGAGCATCTTCGCCGGTGCCGGAGGCTTGTTGAGATGCGGCCAGCGGGGCCACGATTCCGAAGCCTTCGGTGGCGTTGTGGAGGCCGAAGCCGACGACCAGCACTGCGGCCAGGGAGATGTCTCCGGTGGCCGCGGATTGGCCGATGGCCAGACCCTCGGCGAAGTTGTGCAGCCCGATGCCGACGGCGATCATCATGGAGAGCCGGCGGGCGGAGGTCATTTCCGGAAGGCGGCGCGGCTGGGACAGCTCTCCCGCAGCGGCGGCGCCGGGGCCGAAAGTCTGCTGCTTGGCCCGGCCCAAAGCCGTCTCGTAGAACACCAGGGCCAACATGCCCGCGGTCAGACCGCTGAGGAACAACGCGCCGTACCCGATGGCCGGCGCGATCCCGGCGCTGCCATCGTGCACATGAGCCAAGGCCACGTCCACGGGCTCCCAGGCGTGCGCGAGCACGTCCCACAGCAGGAAGATCAGGACGCCGACCGCCGCCGCGTTGAGGAACAGGCGCAAGGTCGGGGCCGGTCGCCGGAGCCGGGCGATCGGCAATCCCAGCAGGATGGTCGCTCCGGCGATGACGCCGAGCAACAACGTCTCGGCGAAACCCATGCGTGCTCCCAATTACTAAGGCAAGCCTATCCGTACTACGGCCAGAGTAGCAGGTGCCGGTACGAGCTTCCGAAGATCGGTACTACAACCCACGTAGTGTTCGAGAGTGCCTGCCCACCCGCCACCCAGTTCGAGTCGGATGGCGTCGTGAGCCTGGTCAGCGCCATCATCGATCCGCTCCTGACCTTCCGGGGATGGCCGGCGTACGCGGTCGTGGGCGGTCTGGCCTTCGCCGAGGCGGCTGTGTTCGTGGGGTTCGTTCTGCCTGGGGAAACCGCCGTGATTCTCGGCGGCGTCTTGGCCTACCGGCACTCGGTTTCCTTGTTCGTGATGCTCGGCGTCGTGGTCCTGGCCGCCATCGTCGGTGACAGTGTCGGATACGAGGTCGGGCGTCACTTCGGGGATCGGATCCTGTCGGCCAAGATCTTCCGAAAACATCAGGCCGCCATTGCCACCGGTAAGGATCGCCTGCACCGGCTGGGTGGCCGAGCCGTGTTCGTCGGTCGGTTCACCGCCTTCCTGCGTGCCGTCATGCCAGGAATGGCCGGGACGGTCAAGCTCCCGTATCCCACATTCTTGGCCTGGAACGCGGCCGGCGGAATCCTGTGGGGCGCCGGCTTCACGCTGCTGGGCTACCTGGCCGGCGCCAGCTACACCAAGCTCGAAAAATACGCGAACATCCTGAGCTGGGTCGTTCTGGGGGTCGTCGTCGCTCTGGTCGCATGGTGGGTCTGGCGTCGGCGCCGCAAGCCCACCGGGTGATCACCGCCGGCGACGGATCCGGCACCCTCGGGGTCCCAGGGTTGGGCGACAGGGCGCCGACCAACCGCGACTCCGGGCGACCCGCCGCCTGGTCACGTAGGCTGGCGAATCGGGATCACCAGGCCCGCGAGGTGACCGGGCACCGGCCCCTCGACACCTGGAATTCACCGTCGGTCGGGCGAGTGGCCGGTCGGCGTCGGTGATGCGAGTGACCGGTGGCCGCCTAAAGCGGCGGCCCACGCCGGTCGAGGAGGACTGCACATGCCGGATTTCTCGGAACCCACCGAGTACGCCGACCTGCGGGCGGCGGTGCGGGAGATCGCGCGCGCCCTATGCGTGCCGAGCTTCGCCGAGCACGCCCGTACCGCCACCCCGCAGGCCGAGCTGTGGACCGAGCTCGGCAAGGCCGGATTCATCGGCATCAACGTTCCCACCGAGTACGGCGGCGGGGGCGCCGGGATGAGCGAACTGGCGCTGGTGGCCACCGAGGCAGCGGCGGCCGGTTGCCCGCTGCTGCTGCTGCTGGTGTCCAGTGCCATCGCCGTCGAGGTGTTGCGCCGGCACGGCACACCGGAGCAGAAGCAGGAATGGTTGACCCGGCTGTCCGACGGCAGCATCAAGGTGGCCTTCGCCATCACCGAGCCGGACGCCGGCTCCAACTCGCACCACATCTCGACCACCGCCGTGCGCGACGGCGACGACTACGTCATCACCGGTAGCAAGTACTACATCTCCGGCGATCGACGAGTCCGCCGCTGTCCTCACTGGTCGCCCGCACCGGCGTCGACGAGGCCAGCGGGCGAGGCGCCTGATTCCCTGTTCCTCGTGCCCACCGATACCCCGGGACTCTGCTGGCAACCGCTGCCGGTGGCCGCGCAGATCCCCGACCGGCAGTTCACCGTCTTCTACGACGAGGTGACGGGTGCCGGCGTCGGCGCTTGATCGGCGCCGAAGGGGAAGGCCTGCGGCCGCTGTTCGACGGCCTCAACCCGGAGCGGATCGCCGGCGGCGGCGCTCGGCAGTGGGCATCGGCCGGTATGCCATCGAGAAAGCCGCCGCCTACGCCGCATACCCGAACGGTGTGGCGAGCGCCGCTGGGCACCCACCAGGCGGTGGCCCACCCGCTGGCGGCCGCGCAGATCGCCGTCGAGGTGGCCGCGCTGATGACGGCGAAGGCAGCCTGGCTGCACGACGCCGGTCTGCCCGCCGGCGAGGCGTCGAACATGGCCAAGTTCGCCGCCTCCGAGGCCGCGATGGCCGCCGTCGACGCCGCCATCCAGACCCACGGCGGCAACGGGCTGTCCGTCGAATACGGACTGGTTCCGCTGTGGGGGATGGCCCGGCTGCTGCGGATCGCCCCGGTCAACAGCGAGATGGTGCTCAACTACGTGGCCCAGCACACCCTGGGCCTGCCGCGCTCGTACTGAGTCCGCCGGCTCGACCGCCGGCCCGGTGCCACCGTCGCCGCCGAAAAAACGGCCGCCGGGCGACACCTAAAATGGACCGGTGACCACCACCGACGCCACCGCGCCCGCCACCGGTCCAATACCTACGATCCGGCGGCCGTCGAGGTGCCGCTGTACCAGAGATGGCTGGCGGCCGGCTATTTCCACGCCGACGAGCCGCGGGTGCTGTCCGGCGAGCGCAAGCCCGTTCTCCATCGTGCTGCCGCCGCCGAACGTGACCGGCAACCTGCACGTCGGGCACGCGCTCGACCAGACGCTGATGGACATCCTGGCGCGCTGGCACCGGATGAGCGGGGACGAGGTGCTCTGGCTGCCGGGCATGGACCACGCCGGCATCGCCACCCAGAACGTGGTCGAGAAGCAGCTGGCCGTCGACGGCAAGACCCGGCACGACTTCGGCCGCGAGCTTGTTCGTGAGAAGGTCTGGGACTGGAAGCCGAGTCCGGCGGCGCGATCCTCGGCCAGATGAAGCGGCTGGGTGACTCGGTCGACTGGAGCCGCGAGCGATTCACTTTGGACGACGGGCTGTCCGCGCGCCGTGCAGACCATCTTCAAGAAGATGTACGACGACGGCCTGATCTATCGCGCCGAGCGGATCATCAATTGGTGCCCCGGCTGTCATGACCGCGCTGTCGGACATCGAGGTGGACCACTCCGACGACGAGGGTGAACTCGTTTCGATCCGGTACGACGGCAATGACCGATGACGGGACAAGACTTGTCGGTCGTCGTGGCGACCACCCGGGTCGAGACCATGCTCGGCGACACCGGCATCGCGGTGCACCCGGAGGACGAGCGCTACGCGCACCTGGTCGGCCGCACGGTCGACTCTGCCGCTGGTCGGCCGGCAGATCCCGATCGTCGCCGACGAGCACGTGGATCCCGGCTTTCGGCACCGGCGCCGTCAAGGTGACTCCGGCGCACGATCCCAACGACTTCGAGATCGGCCGGCGGCACGGACTGGCCGGCCATCACCATCCTGACCGAGGACGGCCGAGATCGTCGGCACCGGAACGCCTTTCGACGGTCTGAACCGGTTCGAGGCCCGGGCCGCGGTCAAGGAGGCACTGCGCGGTCGAGGGCCGGATCGTCGCCGAGCGAAGATTCCGTACGTCCATGCGGTCGGCCACTGCTCGCGGTCCGGACGACGTGGTGGAACCGCGGCTGAGCCTGCAGTGGTTCGTCAAGGTCGCGCCGCTGGCCAAGGCGGCGGCCGACGCGGTCCGGGAGGGCCGGACCAGCGATCCACCCACCGGAACTGGCGGCCCGCGCTATTTCGACTGGGTCGACAACATGCACGACTGGACCATCTCGCGGCAGCTCTGGTGGGGTCACCGCATCCCGGTCTGGTACTCGCCCGGACGGCGAGATCCGTTGTGTCGGACCGGACGAGGAGCCGCCGGGCGACGGCTGGACCCAGGACCCGGACGTGCTCGACACCTGGTTCTCCTCCGGGCTGTGGCCGTTCTCGACCATGGGCTGGCCGGAGCACACCGACACCCTGCAAAGCCTTCTATCCCACGTCGGTGCTGGTCACCGGGTACGACATCCTGTTCTTCTGGGTGGCCCGGATGATGATGTTCGGCGCCTAGCCATGCGGCGACGCCGGCGAGCTGCCGTCGGTGCCTTTCGAACGGTTGCGCTGCACGGGCTGGTGCGCGACCAGTTCGGCAAGAAGATGTCGAAGTCGCAAGGGCAACGGCGTCGATCCGCTGGCCTGGATCGACAAGTACGGCGCGGACGCGGTGCGGTTCACGCTGGCCCGCGGGGCCAACCCGGGCAGCCGACCAGGCCATCGCCGAGGAATGGGTGGCCGGTTCGGGCAAATTCTGCACCAAGCTGTTCAACGCCACCAAGTTGCGCGCATGCTGAACGGTGCCAGTACTGCCGGACGCCCGCTGCCGCGAGCTGATCTCACGCCGGCCGACCGGTGGGTGCTGGACCGGCTCGACCAGGTCATCAGCGAAACCACCGCGCTGCTGGGCGATTTCCAGTTCGGCAAGGCGGCCGAAGGGCTCTATCACTTCGCCTGGGACGAGTTCTGCGACTGGTATCTGGAGCTGGCCAAGGTCCAGATCAACGGCCGGAGACCCCGGAGGCCGCCGAGTCGGCCCGCCGCTGCGTGGGCACGGTGCTCGATCGGCTGTTCCGGCTGCTGCACCCGTTCGATGCCCGTTCGTGACCGAACACTCTGTGGACCGATCTCACCGGCGGCGAAACGCTGGTCGTCGCCGCCGTGGCCGCAGCGGCTCCGGCCGGCGTCGCCGATCCGGCCGCGGCCGCCTGGGTGGCCGACCTCGGACAAGCTGGTCACCGCGATCCGCCGGTTCCGGGCCGACCAGGGACTGCCACCCAGCCGACCGGTGCCGGCCGCTGTTCGGCGACGCGACGGCTGCGCTGACGGACACGGCGGCCGCACTGACCAGGCTCACCGCCGCCGGCGACGAGTTTCCGGCCACCGCGACTATCGAGGTGCTGCTGTCCGGCGGAATGGCCTCGGTGGCGATCGACACGTCGACCACGTCTGGACGCCGGAGCCGAAATGGCCAGGCTGAGCAAGGAGAAGTCGGCGGCGGAGAAGGAGATCGACGACACCGAAAGAAACTCGGCAACGAGCAGTTCCTGGCCAAGGCGCCGGAGAAGGTGGTCACCGGCATCCGACAACGGCACGAAACGGCGGCCGCGGACCTGGCCCGGATCGCCGCCCGGCTGGCCGACCTCGAGGCGAGTGGCCGATGAGCGACACCGGCAATCCCGAATGATGCCGAGCAACCGGATCATTCGGACGCCGCCGATGACGGTGCCGACGCCGCGGCGCCAGGCCGGACGCCCGAACGACGACCCGCGAATCCGGCAGGGGAACTGCGCAGGATCCGGTCAGGGCTACCGCGGTTCGCCCGGGCGGATTTCTACAACCAGTCCCCCGTGAGGGGTACGACCCCGACGGCTATGACGCCCCCACGCTGCCGTCCGGAGCGCCGGCCGATCCGGCCGACTCCGTGACCGGCGCCGCCGGATTCGGCTGGACGGGAGACCCGGACATCGACAACGAGCCGGGACGACACTGACGACGGGGACGATCCGCTCGACCCCGTAACAGCGAGATCGCCTCGGCGACCGCAGATCTCGACGATAGGCCGACGCCCTGCTGCTGCCCGACCACGCCGCCCCTGACCCTGGCGGTGGTCGAGGACCAGCTGGACCGGCGTCGCAACGAGGTGCAGATCTCGCCGACGCTGGCCCGGATCTCGCGCTGATGGACGTGCTCGGTCATCCCGCAGCGGGCCTATCCGGTCATCCAGGTCGCCGGCACGAACGGCAAGACCTCGACGACCCGGATGATCGACGCCCTGCTCAGCCGCATCGGGGTGCGCACCGGCCGGTTCACCTCGCCGCATCTGCAGTCGGTCACCGAGCGGATCGCCTGGACGGCATGCCGATCTCTGTGGAGCAATACGTCTCGACGTCTACGCCGACATCGCGCCGTACGTCGACATGGTCGATGCCGCCAGCATGCCGGCGAGGGCGGCATCGCCCTCTCGAAGTTCGAGATCCTCACCGCCATGGCCTTTGCGGCCTTCGCCGACGCGCCGGTCGACGTGGCCGTCATCGAGGTCGGCCTGGGTGGCACCTGGGACTCCACCAACGTCGCCGACGCCAAGATCGCGGTCGATCACGCCCGATCGGCCTGGACCACAAGGACTTCCTGGGCGACACCGTCGCGGAGATCGCCGGCCAGCAAGGCGGGGATCATCAAGGCCGAATCGGTATCGCCGTGCTCGGCCGGCAGCCCGAGGCGGCCATGGACGTCCTGCTCCGCCGGGCGGTCGAGGTCGACGCGACGGTCGCCCGGTTCGGGCCGCGAGTTCGACGGTTCTGGAACGAGGTTTCGCGGTCGGCGGCCAGCGTCTCACCCTGCAGGGTCTGGGCGGGGTGTACGAGGACATCTTCCTGCCGCTGGCGGGCGAGCACCAGGCCGAGAACGCGGCGCTGGCCCTGGCGGCCGTCGAGGCGTTCTTCGGCGCCGGCGTCGGCCGCCAACTCGATCTGGACGCCATCCAGGACGGGTTCGCCTCGGTCAGCTCGCCGGGCCGGCTCGAGCGGGTCCGCACCTCACCGGCCATCTTCATCGACGCGGCCCACAACCCGGACGGTGCCAGGGCGTTGGCGGCCGCGCTGGCGGCGGAGTTCTCGTTCTCCCGCCTGGTCGGGGTGCTGGCCGTGCTGGCCGACAAGGATGTCCGCGGGATCCTGGCGGAGCTGGCCGACACGTTCGACGAGGTGGTGGTGACCCGCAATTCGTCGCCGCGGTCGATGCCGGTCGCCGAACTGGCCGAACTGGCGGTCGAGGTGTTCGGCGAGGAGCGGGTGCACACGGCCGCGCGGATGGACGTCGGCGATCGCGCTGGCCGTCGACCTGGCCGGAATCCGGTCGACGACGAGTGAAGCCGGTGTCGCTCCGGGCTGCCGTGCTGGCCACCGGTTCCGTGGTCACGGCGGGCGATGTCCGCGCGCTCGCCGGCCTGCCGCCGGCATGAGAAAGACCGAGCCCCGCGGCGGCCGGCAGCCGGCCGGCGGCGCCGAACCGGTCGCCCGACCGGCCGACCCGGAACGTGGGCTGCGCGGCGCCATGTCGGCGACGCTGATCCTGGAGGCGATCGTGGTGCTGCTGGCCATCCCGGTGGCCAGGAACACCGGCGCCGGTACGCCGGCGCGCCGGCGTGGTGGTCATCTGCCTGCTCGCCGCGGCCTGTATCGCGCTGTGCGCCTTCGTGCGCCGGCCTGGTTCGTGACGGCGGCCCTGGCCCTGCAGGTGCTGGTCATCGTCGGCTGGATCATCACGCCGTCCCTGGGCGTCATGGGCATCGTGTTTCGTGCTGGTCTGGGCGTTCATGTCTGTACCTGCGACCGAGTTCCGGCGCCGGCTGGCGGCCGGTGCGCTGCCGGCGCCGACCCGGCCGGGTCGGCCCGACCGCGCCGGTAGCATCAGGCGCCGACCCGAGCGCGGCCGATCCCGGGCGCAACCGCACACCGAAACCAGTTGAAGGAGCATTTCGCCGTGTCCGAACGCACTCTGGTCCTGATCAAGCCCGACGGCGTTCGGCGCGGCCTGGTCGGTGAGGTCGTCGCCCGGATCGAGCGCAAGGGGCTCGACCCTGGTCGCGCTGGAACTGCGCAGGTGACCCGCGAGGTCGCCGAACGGCACTACGCCGAGCACGAGGGCAAGGGCTTCTACGAGTCGCTGATGGAGTTCATCACCTCGGGCCCGGTGGTCGCCCTGGTCGTCGAGGGAGACCGGGCCATCGCCGCGTTCCGTCAGCTGGCCGGCGGCACCGATCCGGTGGAGAAGGCGACCCCGGGCACCATCCGCGGCGACTTCGGCCTGCAGACGCAGCTCAACCTGGTCCACGGTTCGGACTCGCCGGAGTCGGCCGCTCGCGAGATCGGCCTCTGGTTCCCGGCGTTGTGACCGAGCCCGGAGGCTTCGGCGTTCGCGTCGGCCTGGTCGGCCCGCAAGGCAGCCTGGCCTCCGACAGCGCCTTTGGGGTGGCCCTGGTGACCCTGTGGCAGCGAGTGGCCCAAAGCGGCGTGCTCGACTCGGGGTTTGGGACGGACGTGGAACGGTCGGCGGTGGCCACCCAGGCGGCATCGGCGATCGACGCCGTCAAGAAAGGTTGGGCGCTGGCCGCGGCCGTCACGGCCGGCCGCACCCTGGTCGGTTGCGCCATGCTCCGGCTGGGCGTGGGTGCCCGTGGTCATACGGCCGAACTCCTCCCCCTGCTGGTGGATCCCGACCACCGCGGCGCGGGCCATGGGAGCCGGCTGCTGGAGGCGCTCCGCGAGTCGTCGGACTCGATCGACCGATGGTCGGCGGTGACGGTGGCCGGGTCGCCGGTGGCTGAGTTCCTGCGAGCCCGGGGTTTCGTCGCAGCTGGTCGGCTTGCCGGCTGGTGGCAGGAGGGCTCGCCTCGCGATGCGGCCGTGCTGACCTGGACTCGAGGGTTGCCGTCCAGCTGATTCCGCGGACGCCGGCGATGTGGGACCAGCTCTGAGCGGGGCGATCAGCTGACCTATAGGACGCCTCAGCGCCCCGCGCGGCGGGATCGAGCCCGGCGGCGCCGGCGCGGGCGCTCAGCCGGTCGCAGACGACGCGTCATGGCCCCACGGCCCCACCCGCCTCGCGAACTGGGCCGGACCGCGCAAGTCATGACCGGGTTCGCAACGTGTGCACAGGTTGCGAACCCGTCGAAAGCTTGCGGAGTCGCTCAGCCGACGTGAGCATCGGCCGCGCTAACCGATCACCAGCGACACGGCAGGGAACCGATCGGTGCCCGTCAGCGTCGGAGGTGACATGAAACGCCAGGTCACGCCCTTGGTGACTGGCCGCCAGGCACACGCATGAAGTGCGTCATCAATAGAGATCACCCGGGGTGAGATCGCCCGGATGTCTCGCCGGCGTCTCGAAGTCGAAAGTCCCTCAGTGCCGGCGGGCAGCGGAGTGGCCAGACCGGCGGGAACTGTCGCGCAGAAAAGCCCAGGCCACAAACACGAGGCCGGCGGCGAGCAGGATCAGTCCGACTATCACCGGGGTTGCCACGTTCAGGCCGGTGCTGGCCAGAACGGTGCCGTGGAACTTGTGGACCGGATGCTCGGTGTCGCCGGGGCCCGCAGTGGCCGGCATCGTCAGCCACAGCAGTGCGAGCAAGGCCGCGGCTCCTACCGAGAAGAGGGCGACGGTGCGCTTGACCATGGCGATTCCGTGTCCCTTCCTCTCGCGGCCGACGTCCGTCATTCCGGCGCGACGCTCTAAAGCGGGATTCGCCGGTGCGTCGGTTCCTGTTCACCGATTGTTGCGGAAATCTGTGTCCCACCGCAGCGACGGCACGCCAATGTGAACCGACTTCCCGATCACTTCATGCTCTTTTCACATTCCACAGTACGCTGCCGCCTGCCCAGGGCCCCTCTCCTCCGGCCGCGCCGGAACGCAAGCTTGAGAAATTCCTGAACGTTGTCGGGCCCACCGAGTACGGTCGGGCCGCGTGAGCGCACCACAAATCGACTCGGCCCGGGCCGGTGCGGCGGACCGGGAAGCTCCGATGATCTTCGCGCGGGGGCTGGCCAAGTCCTTCGTGCCGACGGCCGGCCCGTGGTGGCGACGCAAGCGGCGGAGCCAGGAGGCGGTGCAAGCGGTGCGGGGGATCGACGTCGACGTCCCCCGCGGTGAGGCGTTCGGATTTCTCGGCCCGAACGGCGCCGGCAAGTCGTCGACCATGCGCATGATCGCCTGCGTCTCCCCGCGCACCGCTGGGGAACTGCGCATCCTCGGTCTGGACCCCGCTCACGACGGCGTGGCCATCCGCGCTCGCCTCGGTGTGGTGCCGCAGCAGGACAACCTCGACGAGGAACTCGACGTCCGCGAGAACCTGTACGTCTACGGCCGTTACTTCGGGCTACCGCGGGCAGTCTGCTGGGCCAAGGCCGACGAGCTGCTGGAGTTCGCTCAGCTGACCGAGAAGGCCAAGGCCAAGACGGGCTCGTTGTCCGGCGGCATGAAGCGCCGGCTCACCATCGCCCGGTCCCTGATGAACGAACCCGAGCTGCTGTTGTTGGACGAACCGACCACCGGGCTGGACCCGCAGGCCCGGCACGTCCTGTGGGACCGGCTGTTCCGTCTCAAACAACAGGGCGTCACCCTCATCCTGACGACCCACTACATGGACGAAGCCGAGCAGCTGTGTGACCGCTTGGTGGTGATGGATCAAGGCCTGATCGCCGCCGAAGGGTCACCGGCCGATCTCATCGCGAGGTATTCGACCCGCGAGGTGCTGGAGTTGCGGTTCGCGCCGGGCGAGCAGAGTCAAGCGCTGCCGGCCGTCCAGCAAGTGGTCGAGCGCATCGAGGTGCTGCCCGACCGGTTACTGGTCTACGCCGGCGACGCGGAAGAGACCCTGGAAGCCAGCCTGCGGCTGGGAGTCCGCCCGCTGTCGTCGCTCGTCCGCCGGTCCACCCTGGAGGACGTCTTCCTGACTCTGACCGGCCGCAGCCTGGTGGACTGAAACTGTCATGAGACCGACACCGACACCGACACCGACCCAGGCACTCGCACCGACCCCGGCACCGGCGGCGGCGTCCCGGCGCGGCGGCACCTTTGCGGTTTGGGAATACCTGGTGCGCAGTTGGCGCAAGTTCTTCTTCAGCGCGATCCTGGAATCGCTGGTCACGCCGTCCCTGTTCCTCGTGGCCATGGGCATCGGCCTCGGCACTTTGATCAACCGGGGCGCCGGCGGGGCAGCGCTGGGCGGTGTCCGGTACATCGACTACATCGCGCCGGCGCTGCTCACGGCCGCGGCGCTGCAGGTGGCCATGATCGAGTCGACTTGGCCGGTCATGGACCGCTTCAAATGGCACCGCATGTTCTACGGGGTCCTCTGCACCCCGGTACGACCGCACCAGATGGCGGACGCGCAGACGGTCTTCACCGCCAGCCGCGCCGTAGTCGGAGCGGTCGTCTACTACATCGTGCTGCTGGCGTTCGGCGCCGCGGGCCGGTTGTCGGGATTGCTGATGATTCCGGTCGCCGCGCTGCTGGCGGCCGCCTGCGCGGCCTGGGTGGTGGCGCTGACCGCCCGCATCGATTCCGACGCCGTGTTCAATGTGCTCTTCCGCTTCGTCGTCCTGCCGATGACGTTGTTCTCGGGTGCCTACTTCCCGATCGACCGCATCCCGATCGGCATTCGCTGGTTGGCCTGGATCTCTCCGCTGTGGCACGCCAACGAATTGGCGCGGGGCGCCGCGCTGGGCAGTTGGCACCCGGCGCCCGCCCTCGGACATCTGGCGGTGCTCCTAGCCATGCTCGTCACCGGCGTGATGGTCGCCCGGCGCCAATTCGTCCGCCGGTTGGTCGTATGAGTACGGCCGACGACGGGTCCGGCGTGGCCTCGGCAGCGCGGGTGGCGCCGCTGTTGCTGCGCATCCTGCCGGTCCATCTGTACGCGGGCCGGGCGCACGTCCTGTTCGAACGCGCCCTGCGCGTCTACAAGCAGAGCTGGACGGCGGTGTTGTCCGGGTTCTTCGAGCCCATCTTCTACCTGTTGGCTCTCGGTCAAGGTCTCGGTTCGCTCGTCGGCGGGATGACGACGGCGGCCGGCACGGTGACATACACCGCCTTCCTGGCCCCCGGTTTGCTGGCCACTTCGGCGATGAACGGGGCGGTCTACGACTCGACCAGCAACGTCTTCTTCAAAATGCACCATTCCAAGCTGTACGACACGATGCTGGCGACGTCGCTCGGCCCGGCCGACATCGCGATCGGCGAGATCGGGTGGGCGCTGGGCCGCGGCGGGCTGTACTCGGTCGGCTTTTTGGCCGTGATGGCCCTACTGCATCTGGTCACCTCATGGTGGGTGCTACTGGCCGTCCCCGCCGCGCTCCTCGTCGCGGCTGGATTCGCCGCCGTAGGTATGGCCGCCACCTCGTTCATCCACAACTTCCAGGGCCTGGACTGGATCCAGTCGGCGCTACTGCCGATGTTCCTGTTCTCGACCGCCTTCTACCCGCTGGGCGTCTACCCGCGCGGCGTCCAGATCTTTGTGGAATGCCTGCCGCTTTACCACGGCATCGAGTTGATCCGCGGGTTGTGCCTGGCGCAGCCGAATGTGGCGATGCTCGGGCACGCGGCCTACTTCGTCGTCATGGCAGCGTTCGGCCTGCTGCTTACCGCGCGCCGCTTGGAGCGCTTGCTGGTCACATGATCGGCCGGACGGCCCTCGGCCGCCGGGTCATTCTCCGGGCCGGCGGAGCGGTTGTGAGATACTGACGGTGGTTCGCCGGTCACGGTGGACCCGGCCAGGTCGGTCCCGACTGGGCATCAGCGATGTGCGGCAAGCAGGAACGAGACGGGCGAGTGAGACGCCCTCCGCGTCCTCGCCCGCTCGCGCGATGCCGGCAGGTGATCGATCGGCATGCCATCAGACAGACTTCGCCGGACTGGGGTCCGGCGCATCGGCGGTATCCGAGTCATCGAGATGTCGTTTCCCCGCCCCGCGGGCGAGCGACATTGTCGGCCTTCCTGTAGCCGGGGGCCCGTGGGCCTTCCCTACGCCGGGTCGGGCTCCGGGGACCGCGGGGAAGGTTGTATTTCGTGTCGGACTTCACGCCATCGGATCCGGTCGCTGCCCGGGAGCGTCTCGACGCCGCCCTGGCCGGGCTGCCGGCCCGCCCTCGGATCCACGAGCTGGCCAAACGGGCTGGGCTCAGTTCCAAAGAGATCGTCAGTGCACTCGCCGACCAAGGCGTGGCGGTCAAGTCGGCGCAGTCGACCATCGATCACGGCGCCGCCGTCGCGCTTCTGACCTCGATGATCGCGCCGGAAGCGGCGACCGGCGCAGAGCCGGAGGAACCGCCGGCCAGCGCCGAAGCAGACGCCACGCCGGCGGCCCAGCCTGAGCCGCCGGCAGTCGCGGAGGCCGGTGACGACGCGGAGGCCGAGCAGGTACCGCTGTTCGTGGCGCCCGCGGCCGCTTCGGACGGTGAGCGGGACAGCGGCCGGTCGCGGCGCCGGCGTCCGCGGGGTGGTCGGGCCCGGGGTCGGTCGGACGAGCCGGATCTGACGGACCAGGACGCTGCCCGCCAGACCGTGTCCGCGGAGGCACAGCCGGAGGCGGGAGCGGCATCCGAGATTACGGACGAAGAGGGAGCCGGCGCCGTCGCCGCTGCGGCGGCCGAAGAGGTCCAGGTGTCGAGTGGCGATACCGAGGAAGTGACGGAAGAAGCCGGCCGGCGCCGGCGGCGACGTGGACGCCGCGGACGAGGCCGGGCCGGTGAGCCGGGCGAGGAAACCGCCGACGGCGCCGATGCGGACGCCGAGCCGATCGCCGAGGGGGACAGCGCCGCCGCGGAAAGCGGTCAGGCGCTCGATACGGGGGGCGACGAGGCCGAACGCGACGACGCCGAGGCGCAGGGCGAAGACACCGACGACTCCGAGAACGCCAACCGCCGTCGTCGTCGCCGGCGGCGGCGTTCCGGCGGTGACGAACCGAACCGCGAGGACGATCCCGACAACACCGTCGTGCACGTCCGAGAGAGTCGCCCGTCCTCGGGTGAGGACGTGCAGGGTGTCCGGGGCTCGACCCGGCTGGAGGCCAAGCGGCAGCGGCGCCGGGATTCGCGCGAATCTCGCCGGCGCCCGCAGATCCTGTCCGAGGCCGAGTTCCTGGCCCGCCGGGAAGCGGTCGACCGGGTCATGGCGGTCCGGCAGCGAGGCGACCTCGCGCAGGTGGCCCTGCTGGAGGACGGGGTGCTGGTCGAGCACTTCGTGTCGCGGGCCGGCGCGGAGTCGCTGATGGGCAACATCTACCTCGGCAAGGTCCAGAACGTGCTGCCGTCGATGGAGGCGGCCTTCGTCGACATCGGCAGGGGCCGGAACGCGGTGATCTACGCCGGCGAGGTCGACTGGGACGCCGCCGGGCTGGCCGGCAAGGCCCGCCGCATCGAAACCGCTCTCAGCAGCGGGGATACCATTCTCGTCCAGGTGTCCAAGGACCCGATCGGCCACAAGGGCGCCCGGCTGACCACGCAGATCTCGCTGCCGGGCCGGTTCCTGGTCTACGTGCCGGGCGGCGGCGCCACCGGAATCTCCCGCAAGCTGCCCGACACCGAGCGGAAGCGGCTCAAGATCGATCCTCGATCGCATCGTGCCCGAGGACGCCGGCGTGATCATCCGCACCGCGGCCGAAGGAGTGGCCGAGCAGGAGCTGGCTCGCCGACGTCGAACGGCTGAAGGCCCAGTGGGAGGAGATCTCGTCGCGCACGCAGAACAAGCAGTCGGCGCCCGGCGCTGCTGTCGAGCGAGCCGGACACGCTGATCAAGGTCGTCCGGGACCTGTTCAACTCGGACATCTCCCGATTGGTCGCTCGACGGCGACTGACGCCTACGCAGTCGGTCTCCGCATACATCAACTCGGTCGCTCCGGAGCTCGCCCCCGGGTATCGCGAGTACGACCCAGGTCGCGGCGACGTCTTCGCGGCCTACCGGATCGACGAGCAGATCACCAAGGCGCTGGAGCGCAAGGTGCACCTGCCGTCGGGCGGTTCGCTGGTGATCGACCGGACCGAGGCGATGACGGTCGTCGACGTCAACACCGGCAAGTTCACCGGCTCCGGCGGGAACCTCGAAGAGACCGTCACCAAGAACAATCTCGAGGCGGCGGAAGAGATCGTCCGCCAGCTGCGGCTCCGCGACATCGGCGGCATCATCGTCGTCGATTTCATCGACATGGTGCTGGAATCCAACCGCGAACTGGTGCTGCGTCGGTTGACCGAATGCCTGGGGCGCGACCGCACCCGGCACCAGGTCGCCGAGGTGACCTCGCTCGGCCTGATCCAGATGACGCGAAAAAAAATGGGCACCGGCTTGGTGGAGGCGTTCTCGGAGCCGTGTCCGCACTGCGGCGGCCGCGGAATCCTGTTGCACGACATGCCGACCGGAGCCGGTCGATGCCAGGAGGACGAGGAACCCGAACGCCGCTCGGGCCGTCGGCGAGGCAAGGGCCAGCGGGACAACCGGGAGACGCCGGTGGAGCAGCCGCAAGGTGGTCGTGCCGATCGGACGGCGCCCGGACCCGCGTGGTCCCAAGGCGCCTGGCACTTCCGTACGATGACGACCATGCTGCCGGCCGGGTCCCCGGCAAACGACGCCGGAGCCCGCTGGCCGAGGAGCGGACCTCACGAACGGCCGGTCGATGCCGACCGACGCGGTCAGCGCGGTCCTGGCGGCTCTCGATGCGCAGCTGGCCGCCGGGCAGCAGGCCGGCGGAACGACAGCGAGCAGCCGCCGGACCGGATCGAGCGTCGCCGCGCCGGCGGAATCGGGCGACGGGCAACGCGCCCGGCCGCGCAGCAGGACGACCAGACCGGCGATCAGCCGGCGCCGCGAAGATCGAGCCGGAAGCCCAGCCGGAAGCGTCCTGCCGCCGACACCGAGCCGGCCGAACCGCGGGGACGACGCCGCGGACGACGCGCTGCCGGTCCGTCCGGCGGGTGCTCCGGCGTCTGGTCGAGCGGCGCGACCTCCGGTGCCGGCGAAGTTGTCGCGCCGACCGCGGCGGTCGCCGTGGCCACCGTCGACGCATCCCGCCGTCGGCACCGCGAACGAAGCGATGCCGACCGGCCAAGCCGCACCGTGCGCCGACGCCGGGCGGCCACCCGGCCGGCTGGGCCGGCCACCTCGGGCTGACCCCGTCAGGCGGTGGGCGTCGGCGTCGGCGGGCGCTGTTCATCGGCGGCTCGCTCGAGGTTTGTCGGAGGCACAGTCGGCGGGTAGAGTGCGGGAGTTGCCCGTCGCCCGGCGGGTTCTGTCGTGCGCCCACAAGCGAGTTGCTGATCGGCGGCGGTCGTGCTGGTCACCTCGAAGTTCCGAGGCGCGCTGAGCGGCTGCGCGATCAGCGCGGCGAGTCTCGGGTGGACGGCAGTTCCAGAAGGACATGAGGCTGCGACCGCGTGACCGTGCCGTTCCCGGCACCGGCCGGTCAGGCAGCCAGTGACCAGCGAGATCAACGAGGAAGGGCGCGTCAGATGTACGCGATCGTCAAGACCGGCGGCAAGCAGTACAAGGTCGCCGAGGGCGACGTCATCGAGGTCGAGAAGCTCGAGGGCGAGCCCGGCGCTGAGCTGACCCTGCCGGCGGTGCTGGTCGTCGATGGTGCCCAGCTGACCACCGCGGCCGACGACCTGGCCAAGGTGACGGTGTCCGGCGAGGTCGTCGCCCACACCAAGGGCCCGAAGATCGTCATCCACAAGTTCAAGAACAAGACCGGCTACCACAAGCGGCAGGGTCACCGCCAGCCGCTGACGCAGGTCAAGGTCACCGGCATCTCGGTCAAGTAGTTCCGGCCGCCGTCACCCGTCAGCGACGAGAATTCCTCGGAAAGGCCAGCAGACATGGCACACAAAAAGGGCGCGTCCAGCTCGCGCAACGGTCGTGACTCCAACGCCCAGCGCCTGGGCGTGAAGCGTTTCGGTGGCCAGGTCGTCAAGGCCGGCGAGATCCTCATCCGGCAGCGGGGCACCAAGTTCCACCCCGGTACGGGTGTCGGCCGCGGCAAGGACGACACGCTGTTCGCGCTCGCGCCTGGCGCCGTCGAGTTCGGTATCCCGCCGTGGCCGCAAGACGGTCAACATCGTTCCGGTCGAGGCCTGATCTGCCGGTCGTCGTTCGGAAGGCTTGTGCCGCAGGGGCGGTCCGGGAATGTTCCGGATCCGCCCCTGTTGTGTTGTCCGGACCGTGGGGACTGTCCGAGCCGCCCCGTTCGGGACCCGGAAGCCGAGATCAACCGTTGTCAGTGGAGGAGGTGCGTCGTGTCCAAGTTCGTCGACCGCGCGGTGCTGCATGTGCAGGCCGGTGACGGCGGCCATGGCTGCAGCTCCGTGCACCGCGAGAAGTTCAAGCCGCTCGGCGGCCCCGATGGCGGCAACGGCGGCAACGGCGGCGACATCGTGCTGGTCGTCGATCCGAACGTGCACACCCTGCTCGACTTCCACTTCCGTCCGCACGCCAAAGCCGGTAACGGCCGGCCCGGCGCCGGCGACGACCGCGACGGAGCCAACGGCCGGTCCATCGAGCTGAAGGTGCCCGAGGGCACCGTCGTGCTGGACGAGCGAGGTCGTGTGCTGGCCGACCTGGTCGGGGCGGGTACTCGTTTCGTCGCTGCGCGCGGTGGCCGGGGCGGACTGGGCAACGCGGCACTGGCCTCCCGCGCCCGCAAGGCACCGGGTTTCGCGTTGCTCGGCGAGCCGGGGGAGACCGCGGAGCTGACCCTGGAACTCAAGTCGATGGCCGATGTCGGCCTGGTCGGGTTCCCGAGCGCCGGCAAGTCCTCTCTGGTTTCGGTCCTTTCCGCGGCGAAGCCCAAGATCGCCGACTACCCGTTCACCACCTTGACGCCGCAACCTCGGCGTGGTCACCGCGGGGTCCGAAGTCTTCACCATCGCCGACGTGCCCGGGCTGATCCCGGGAGCGAGCCAGGGCAAGGGTCTCGGACTGGAGTTCCTCCGGCACATCGAACGCTGCTCGGTGCTGGTCCACGTGGTCGATTGCGCGACCTTCGAGGCGGACCGTGACCCGGCCTCCGACATCGCCGCGTTGGAGGCGGAACTCGCCGAGTACAGCCAGGGACGTTCGGCCGGAGGGCTGGCCGGCGGAAGCACATCGAGCTCCGCGCTCGCCGGCGGATTTCACGATCTGCGCGATCTGGCCGATCGACCCCGGCTGGTGGTACTCAACAAGATCGACGTGCCCGAGGCCCGTGAGCTGGCCGAATTCGTCCGCAGGCGACCTGGAGGCAGCCGGCCACCGGGTCTTCCCGATCTCCACGGCCACGCACGAAGGGCTCGACGCGCTCAAGTACGCGCTGGCCGAGGTGGTGGCCGCAGGATCGCGGGGCCCGCCCGGAGCCGGTCGCGGCGCGCATCATCGTCCGCCCGGTCGCGATCGACGACGCCGGTTTCTCTGTCTCCCTGGATCCGGAGGAGGAGGGCGGTTACCTCGTCAGCGGAGCCCGGCCCGAACGCTGGATCCGGCAGACCGACTTCAACAACGACGAAGCGGTCGGGTACCTCGCCGACCGGTTGGCCCGACTGGGCGTCGAGGAGCAACTGGCCAAGCTGGGGGCCGAACCGGGCGTCCACGTCCGGATCGGCGACATCAGCTTCGACTGGGAGCCGGCCGGCTACGGGCGACTATTCCCCGACCGGTCGCGGCACTCGACCTGCGCCTGGAGCAGAACGATCGGGTCGGCCGCCGAGGAGCGCAAGGCAATGCACCGGGTCCGGCGCGGCCTGCCCGTCGTCGAGGGCCGCGTACGCGGGCAGCGACGGCCGCCGACTGGAACATCGGCGCGTTCGAGCCCGAAACCGACGATCCGCTCGGACTGACCCGATGACCGATGTCGTGCCGCACCCCGGCCGTTCCCGTCCGACGCGGAAGCGTCCACCACTCGAACGGCGATCGCCGCGTGCCCGCACCGTGGTGGTCAAGGTGGGCTCCTCGTCGCTCACCACTTCGGGCGGAGGCCTGGACCCGGCCCGGCTGGATGCGCTGGTCGACGCGTTGGCCGCTCGGGTGGCCGCCGGCAGCTCATGTGGTGCTGGTGTCCTCCGGCGCCATCGCCGCCGGTCTTCGACCGCTGGGCTTGCGCCGCCGGCCGCGTGACCTGCCCACCCAGCAGGCGGCGGCTTCGGTCGGCCAGCAATTGCTGGCCCAGCAGTACGCCGTCTTCCTTCGCCCGGCACGCCCTGACCGTGGGTCAAGTGCTGCTGACCAGCGACGACGTGGTTCGCCGGGCCCATTACCGCAACGCCCAGCGCACCTTCGCCAAGCTGATGTCGTTGGGGGTGGTCCCGGTGGTCAACGAGAACGACACCGTGGCCACCGACGAAATCCGGTTCGGCGACAACGACCGGTTGGCGGCGCTGGTGGCCCATCTGGTCGGGGCCGATGCCCTGGTCCTGCTCTCCGACGTCGATGCGCTCTACACCGGCGACCCGCGCCGCCCCGGATCGACGGCGGTGCGCGAGGTGACCGACGCGGCGGCACTCGCCGACATCGACGATCGGCGGATCGTCCAGCGACGTGAGCACGGGCGGGATGGCCTCCAAGCTCACCGCCGCCCAGACGGCCACCGGCTCCGGGATTCCTGTGTCTGTTGGCCGCCGCTGTCCGAGGCCGGGACGGCGTTGTCGACGCGCGAGTCGCCGGGTGGGCACGGCGTTCGCTCCGGCTCCGCGGCGTACCAGCGCCCGCCAGTTCTGGTTGCGGCACGCCGCTCACGCCGCCGGCGGCCTGCGCTTGGACGCCGGAGCGGTGGACGCGGTGCTGCGGCGCCGGAAGTCGTTGCTGCCGGCCGGCATCGTCGGAGGTCATCGGGGATTTCGACGCCGGTAACGTCGTTGACCTGCTCGGCCCGGACGGCGCCGTCACCGGGCGTGGATTCGTCGGCCACGATGCCGCGGACCTGCGGCGAATTCTGGGCCACAGCCTGGCCCAGGTCCCGGAGGAACTGCGGCACGAGGTCGTCCACGCCGACGACGTGGTGGCACTGCACTCCGTCCCGGCGCCCGGTGCCGCGACCGGGCGGCCGCAACGACCTGCGACCCATCCCCAACCAGCTGAGCAGGAAGGACCGTCATGACCGTCACTCAAGCCCCGGCGGATTCGAACCGGACCGTCACGGCTGATCGGGACGACGTGCTGGAATCGGCTCGCCGCGCGCGCCGGGCGGCGCGGGCGCTGGCCGGGCGGCCGCGCGCCGACAAGGACGCCGCGCTGGTCGCCATGGCGACGTCCATCCGGTCCGGCGAGGACCGTATTCTGGCGGCCAACGCCGAAGATGTCGCCGCCGGGCGCGCGTCGGGAATGTCCGAAGCCCGGCTGGACCGGCTGACCCTGACCCCGCGTCGCATCGAGGCGATGGCCGCCGGCTTGGACACTCTGGTGGCCCTGCCGGATCCGGTCGGGGAGGTGGTTCGCGGCTCGGTGCTGCCCAACGGCCTGCGCCTGACCCAGGTGCGGGTGCCGCTCGGCGTAGTGGCCATCATCTACGAGGCGCGCCCCAACGTCACCGTGGACGCGGCCGGCATCGCGCTGAAATCGGGAAATGCCGCGCTGCTGCGCGGCTCGGCGTCTGGCCCAGTCGTCGAATTCCGTGCTGGTCGACCTGCTTCGAGCGGGCTTGGTCTCGGCCGGCTTCCCGGCCGACGCGGTGCAGCTGGTCCCCGGGACGGACCGGGAGTCGGTGAAGTACCTGATGACAGCCCGCGGCCTGGTCGACGTGATCATCCCGCGCGGTGGCGCCGGGCTGATCGCGGCCGTCGTCGAACGGGTCGACCGTCCCGGTGATCGAGACCGGCGATCGGCAACTGTCACGTGTTCGTCGACGCGTCCGCCGATCCCGACATGGCCGTCGAGATCCTGGTCAACTCCAAGGCCCGCCGCCCCTCCGTGTGCAACGCGGCGGAGAACCTGCTCGTGCACGCCGACATCGCGGACGCCTTCCTGCCGGTGGCCCTGGCGGCCCTGGGCCGCGCCGGGGTCACGGTGCACGCCGACCCGAGGGTCGCCGCCATCGCCGCGGCGGTCGACGGGCTGGCCACGTGATGATCCCGGCCACCGCCGAAGACTTCGACACGGAGTACCTGTCGCTGGACATCACGGCGGCCGTGGTCGACGACGTGGCCGCCGCCATCGAGCACATCACGGCGCACGGTTCCGGGCACACCGAAGCGATCGTCACCAACTCGGTCCGCAACGCCGACATCTTCACCACCGGGGTCGATGCCGCCGCCGTCATGGTCAACGCGTCGACCGCGTTCACCGACGGCGCTGAGTTCGGGTTCGGCGCCGAGATCGGCATCTCCACCCAGAAGCTGCACGCCCGCGGACCGATGGGCCTGGCCGAGCTGACCAGCACCAAGTACGTGGTGACCGGGTCGGGCCAGATCCGGGGCGCATCGTGAGCGCAGCCGCGACGGGTCGGAGTGATGGGCGGCACGTTCGACCCGATCCACCACGGCCACCTCGTCGCCGCCTCCGAGGTGAGCCATCGGTTCGGCCTGGACGAGGTGGTTTTCGTCCCCACCGGGCAGCCCTGGCAGAAGACCGAAGTCAGGCCGGCCGAGCACCGCTACCTGATGACGGTCATCGCCACCGCGGCCAATCCCGCGGTTCTCGGTGTCCCGGGTCGACATCGACCGCGGCCGGACCCGACCTACACCATCGACACCCTGACCGATCTGCGGCGCCGGAGCCGGACGCCGAATGGTTCTTCATCACCGGCGCCGACGCGCTGTCGGCCATTCTGGCCTGGAAGGACGTCGACCAGCTGTTCGTCCTCGCCCACTTCATCGGGGTCACGCGGCCGGGATACCACCTGTCCCCGGCGGACCTGCCGGACTCGGCCGTCACCCTGCTGGAGGTGCCCGCCTTGGCTATTTCCTCGACCGACTGCCGGCGCCGGGCCGGTGCGAGTGAGCCGGTCTGGTACCTGGTGCCGGACGGCGTCGTGCAGTACATCGCGAAATACGGCCTGTATCAACAAGTTGGTTCCGGGGCGCCCGGCGCCCTGCGCTCGCCCCACCGCGACCGCACCATCGACCAAGGAGAAATGTCCTCGTGACCGCCACCGACCGTGCATTGGAACTGGCCCAGGTGTCCGCCCAAGCGGCGGCCGACAAACTGGCCACCGATATCAAGATCATCGACGTGTCGGAGCGTCTGGCGATCACCGATTGCTTCGTCATCGTCACCGGCGTCCAACGAGCGCCAGGTCGGCGCGATCGTCGATTAGGTCGAGGAGCAGATGCGCGCCGCCGGCGCCAAACCCATCCGCCGCGAAGGTGAACGCGACGGCCGCTGGGTGCTGCTGGACTACCTCGACGTCGTCGTGCACGTGCAGCACTCCGAGGAACGCGTTTTCTACTCCCTGGACCGGCTGTGGAAGGACTGCCCCTCCGTGCCGTTCGTCGATCAGGATGCGCCCGGCGAACGCGTCGCACCGACGGCGTGAGCCTGCACCACCTGGTGTTGCTCCGGCACGGCGAAACCGACTGGAACGCCCAGCAGCGCATGCAGGGCCACATCGACATTCCGCTCAACGACACCGGTCGCGCCCAGGCCCGAGCCGCGGCCCCGTCGGTGGCCGGGCTGCGGGCCGATGTCGTCGTCAGCTCGGATCTGAGCCGGGCGCGTGAGACGGCGGCGGCGGTCGTGGCGCTCACGGGACAGGCGCTCCCGGTGGATCAGCGTTTGCGGGAGACGTCACTGGGCGATTGGCAAGGACTGACGCGCGCCGAAGTGGTCGCTACCTGGCCGGGTGAATGGGAGAAGTGGCGGACCACCACGGCTCACTACTCGCCGCCCGGCGGCGAGAGCCGTTGGCAGGTCGCCCAGCGAGCCGCCGCGGTGGTGGACGAACTCGACGAATCCGGTGCTCAGCGCGGCTTGTTGGTCTCCCACGGCGGCCTGATCGTCGGTCTGACCGGTTACCTGCTCGGCCTGCCTCCCACGTCCTGGGGCAGCCTGGTGGGCATCACGAACTGCCACTGGGTCGTTCTGCACCGATTGGGCGAGGCCTGGCGGCTGCATTCTTACAATGCCGGGCTGACCGAGGTGGTGCTGCCGGCCGACGCCGAAGAAGTCGCCGGCGTTTGATGGTTCGGTGCCTGACGCCGGCGGACTCAGCTTGAGCAGGTCTGGCCCGGACCCGCCAGGGCGATGGAGCTTATCGTCTGTTTCTCGTATTCGGCCGGCGAGAACGGCAACGGGGCCGGTCCTTTGGCGTTCGTGCTGCGGCCGGTCGTGGTGAGCTGGTAGACCGCTTTCCCGGCGCCGGTGGGGAAGATCAGGGACGATCCGGGACCGGCTGCGGCCGCACCGTATTTGGCCTTGGCCTTGGACAGTGGGTCGCCCGGTGCGAAACCGACCGCCGCGTATTCCGTTCCGGCGTTGATGGCGATGTACACCAAGCGCCCGGCCGAAACAGCATCGGAACTCCCGGCGAAGAACAGGGTGAATTGCCGGTCCGTGGCCTTTTGGCATCCCGAAGTGGTGGCTGAGACCTGCAGATCGGGAAACATCTTCTGGGCGCCGGCCAGAGTTGTGCCCAGCCGCAGCTTCCCCACCGCATGCTGGCCCAGCAGCAGCTCACTGACCGGGGTCACCAGAAGCTGCCCGGACGTCGTCGAGAACCCAAGGGCCGACGCCTGATCCGCCAGCTGGAAACCGACACCGGCGGCCGCCAGCCGCTGGATGTTCTGCAGGTCGGCCGCCACTTCCTGGGTCAGCGAGTCGGGCGACTGCTGGCCGTTCAGCTTCGACCTGGTCAGGGCGGCGGCGATCTCGGCCGGAGGCTGGGTACCCAACGCCGACAGGCAGCTTTGCACGGCCTGCCCGCCCGAGCCGGTGCCGGTCACCGCCGTCAGCACCTTGCCGCAGTTGGCTGCCGTGAACAGCGCGGCGGCATAGGCGGAGGGCGAACCCTGATCGTGGCTGCCGGCAGCGTTGGCGCCCAGGGCGGGAATCAGCGGCAGCATCAGCGACGTATTCAACGACAGACCGGTGGGGGACAGGGCGGTGACCAGCGCTTTGCTGCTCGAACCCGCTGTCCGGACCTGGCTTTCGGTGAACGTGAAGTCGACTTCGTGACCGCCCGGGACGATCTGACCACCGGACAGGAAATGGTTCAGAGAAGCGGCTGCGGACGCGCCCAGCTCGGACGCCAGATTGGTGTTCAGGCTCAGGGCATTTCCGGACAGGTAATCGCTGCTGCTGGACTGGGGCGGCGTTTTCGTGGTCACCACCACGCCGTATCCGCGGTTGGTGCGCACCTTGACCGACAACAGCTTCGCGTTCCGGGCGTCCTGGCCGACGCACCACAACACGGTGGAACCCGCATCGGCCACGAAGGTATGGGTGTGAACCCAGCTCGGAACCTGGCCCACACACGACGGGGCGTCGGCGTGCGTCGCGAAAACCGTTCCGCCGCTGCGGGAGAGCCATTCGCCCACCGGCATCACAGCGTCGGTGATCACCCCGGATTGTTTGACCGTCGCGGTGAGCGTCTTCCGGTCGGTCGACACGGCCGTCGGCAGGGCCCGCCAGCCGCCGAGCCGGTCGTCCCAGGCCATCAGCACGGCCCGGCTCTTCGCAGGAAGCGGAGACGAAAGAGTTTTGACGAGCTTGAGCCCGTGCGATGTGGCAGCGGGATCGGCGGCGATCTGAACGGCGGCATCGAAGGCCGCGCCGTAACTGCTGGTGTAAAGCCGGAGTTGCGCGCCGGCCGCCGGCGACAGGGTCACCGGCTGAGCGGTCAGTTCACCACCGCCCTTGAGCGTCGCGGACAAGCCGTTCGCGGAGATCGTCGCGGTGGCCGTGCGGACGGTGCCCGCCGACGACATGCCGGGGGGCAACGGGACAGCGGCGGTCACCGGTTCGGCCGCGGCGGAACCGCCGGAGCCGTCGGTGTCTGAAATGGGCAGCTGCAGCGACGTGGAGCCGGCGGAGCCGGTCGAATTGGAGCCCGTGCAGGCGCTGACGGTCAGCAGCGTGACCAGCACAAAAACGCCAGCGCGAAACCATTTCCCCAGGGCCATGGGGGGAAGGTAGCGGACGCCTGGTCGTTTCGACAGGCGACTTCGGTGAACGGTTCGGCCGCCGAACATGCTGGCCGTGCTGGCCCTCGGTCAGGAATCGGCGTGGTGGGTGACGGGATCCTCTGACGGGGCGGCGCCCGGCCCTTCCGCACGCCGTGGTCACTCGTTCGGCCCGCGCGCTGTCGCGGACGGTGCCTCGAAAGCGTGTTTTCTGGCCGGGGCGATCGATTGTTCTTCGACACCCAGGAAACGCTCAGTGCGGTGGGTCGGCGGCGATCCGGGCCAGGGTGCGGCGGCCCATGTCACTCAGAGCCGAGTTGCTGTCCGAGTAATACCAGACCAGGCCGACCGCCTGTTCGAACGCCCAGGCGGCGCCGCGAGCCCATTCCAGATCGTCGCACCGCAGCGCCGTGCGGAACTCCTGCCGGCTGCGGGTTTCCAGGGCGTGCCAGGCACCCACGAGGTCCAAAGCCGGATCGGCCGGTGCCAGCCCGCCGACGTCGAGAACTCCGTCAAGCGGCCGTTTTCGACCAGTAGATTGCCGGGGATCACGTCGCCATGCGTCAGGACGTCGGCCGTCGTCCGCGGCAGTTCGCGGAACTGCCGCCAGGTCCGGCATAACCAGGACACATCGAGCATGCCCTGGCTGCGTGCGAAGCATTCGCGCATCCATTGCTCGTGCGATCGCAGGTCGCCGCCGCGGTTCGTCCCGGTGAACCGGCGGCCTTCGGTGTCGATGGCGCGAACCTGCTGGACGAATCGCGCCCGATCATGGCCGAACGCGACGGATGAACTCGCGTCGTGCTGTGCCGCCACTGTTCCCGGAAGCCAGGTCTGAATCGACCATGGCAACGGAAAGCCGGCGCCGGGCTCCCCGATGGCCATCGGCTCGGGTGTCCGGAAGGTGGTGCGGCCGCTCAGCCGGCGCGCGGCCGAGGCCTCCGCCTCTAGCCACCGCCGGGTCGGTATGACCTCCGCCGGCTGCAGTGGGAATCGGGCGACCAGTCGGTCACCGATCCGGAAGATGGCGTTCACCGTGCCGGATGAGGGGACGGAGCGCACCGGTAGCGCCGCCCATTGCGGGAACTGCGCCCGCACCAGCTCGCGCACCGCCTCGGCCGAGACCGTGAGCTGTCCGCTGTGCATGTGGATGGGCGTGGGCATGAGGTGAGTATCGGTCGGGGCGGTAGTGGTTTCCGAGGGCACGAGTCCCGGCTTGCCCAGCCTGTGGTCCGGTGCTGGCGACGACGGATGCGCTGGCCCGCCATTGGGGGCGTCAAAGCATCCACAAGCGACGGTTGTGCACATTCCAGCCGGACATGTCCGGCGCGGGTGGCGAGATTTTCCTACTTTTGGCGTCGTGCGAGAAGCGAGTACCGCGGCGGCGCGGTTGGAGATCTTCGGTCAGGCGCCGGGTTTCACGCCGGCGCGGGCGGTCGACCCGGCGTCGGCTGCGCTTTGGCGGTCGGTCGATGAGGGGTCGGTCGACGAGGAGGACATCGACGGCGTGCTGCTGGCGCACCCGGCCGGCCGACGATCGGACGTGAGCCCGTTGGCGCCGGGCAGCGGCGAGGGGGGCGGATGGGTACCTGCCGGTTGGGCTACCGCGTGGTCCGGCGGCCCCTCCTCGGAACAACCTGGGCCACTAGAAGCGTCACGCCATGGGGTGCGGCCCGGCCGAGTCCGGGCCGCACCTCGAACGGCTGCGGCTGGCCGGGATGTCGATGCCCGGCCGGCCGCGGAGGATCGCGAAGCCGAGACGTGTTTCGCGGAGGGGACTGTCGATTTCGCGACCGGCTTGGCGGTCGAGGACGGCGATCGAGCTGCCCCGCCAACGCTTGTCGAAGACGTACCCCGGTTCCGGGCCCGGCGGGAACGTAGCGGCCGGTGGGGGCGGCTGGCCGAGCGCTGGGTACCGGAGAGCCTGCGGGACGGCCGGATCGATCCCGGGCGCCGGGGCGCGGTGCTGATCGGACTGGTGGCCGCCATCGCCGCCGTGGTGGCCGCGGTCGGTGTGTGGCGCGACCGTCCCGAGCCCCGGCCGGTGGCCGCGGTGTCCCTGGCGGCGGTCTCGTCCGACCCGCAGGCCGGCCAACCGGTTGCCCAGGCGGCGGCTTCCCTGCGGCCGGTCAAGACGACGACCGGGCCAGGATCGGCGTCGACGGGCGCGACCCAAGCCGCCAGCCGGCTGGTGGTGTCGGTGACCGGCAAGGTGCTCCGTCCTGGCGTGGTCACCGTCCCGGCCGGCAGCCGGGTCTCCGATGCCATCGCCGCCGCCGGCGGCGCCACCAAGGCGGCCGACATCACCGGCCTCAATTTGGCTGCCAGGCTCACCGACGGTGAATCGATCATCGTGCCGGCGGCGGGCCAGGTCGGCGCCCCTGTCGGCGACATGGCCGCGCCCGCAGTCGCGCCAAATTCCGCGGCAGCGAGCACCGCCGCGCGGACGCCGCTGGACCTCAACACCGCCACCGCCGGCGCCCTGGACACCTTGCCGGGTGTCGGCCCGGTCACCGCCGGCGACATCGTCTCCTGGCGCCAGCAGCACGGCCTCTTCACTTCGGTCGACCAGCTGCAAGAGATCCCGGGCATCGGCCCGGCCAAGTTCGCTCACCTGGCGCCGTTGGTGACGGTCAGATGATCGCGCGGACTGCACGGCTCGAACCCAGAGCCGCTCGCCCCGGCGAGGCACCGTGCCGGGCGTCGAAGCGCCTGGACAAAGCGGGCCCGCGGCGACGACGCCGACACGGCCCGATGGTCGAGGAGGAGGAACGGATTCCGCCCGATTTCCGGCTGGCCCTTCCGGCGTTGGGCGTGTGGATCGGCGCCGCCGTCGGGGTGTCCGGACACTGGGCGCCGGCGATCAGTGTGGCGGCAGCGGGCGTGGCCGGAGCCGTGCTCAGCCGTCGGTCCCGAGCCCGGTTCGGCGCGCTGGCCGCCGTGGCCGCGCTTTTGGGCGGCCTGGTGGCCGCTGGTTGTGCCGTCGGGTCGGCGGCCGCGGATCCGCTGCTGACCGCCGCGGCCGCCGGGTCCTGGGCGGAAATCGACGGCACGGTGTCCGGTTTCCCTTCGGCGGTTCGGTCCGGATTTCCGGTCACCGACGCGACGGGCCAGGTTCAGCCCCGCTTCGCCGTGCCCCTGGACGCGTCGGCGGTGCGGGTGGCCGGACGGTCCTGGCGCCCCGTAGCCGGAATCACTGCCATGGGAACCGGCGCTTCGTGGGCGACCCTGGTGCCGGGCACGTCTGTCCGGGTGGCGGGGCTGCTGCGCGCCGACGCTCAGTCGATCCTGCCCGCCGTCCTGGTGCAGGCGCGCGACCCGCCCAGAACCCTGTCGAGGCCGCCATGGTGGCAGCGCTTGGCCGGCCGGATCCGAGCGGGCTTGACGCAGAGCGCGGCCGGACTCGACCCCGACGCGCGGGGCCTGCTGCCGGGCCTGGTGGTCGGCGACACCTCCGCGATCCCTGACCAGCTGTCCACCGACGCCAAGGCGACCGGCCTGACCCATCTGCTCGCCGTGTCGGGCTCACACTTCAGTCTGTTGTGCGCCGGCGCGGTGCTGTTGTTCCGGCGCTTCGGGTCCCGGTTCGCCGCGGTCGGCGGGGCCGGCGTCATCGTCGCCCTGGTGGTGCTGGTCGGTCCCCAGCCGTCGGTGTTGCGGGCGGCGGTCATGGCCGGTTTCGCGGTGACCGGCCTGGCCATCGGTCGACCGGGCGCGACGATTCCGGCGCTGTCGGGCGCGGTCTTCGGGTTGCTGCTCTGGCAGCCGGCGTTGGCCGTGTCGGCTGGCTTCATCCTCTCGGTGTTGGCTACGGCGGGCTTGGTGCTCCTCGCTCCGACGTGGTCCCGCGGGCTGCGTCGTCGCGGTTGGCCGGCTGGCTGGGCCGGCCTGGTGGTGGTGCCGGCGGCGGCCGGGTTGGCGACCATGCCGGTGATCGCGGCGCTGTCGGGCTCGGTGTCTCTGGCCTCGCTGCCCGCCAACCTGCTCGCCGAACCCGTGGTCGCTCCGGCCCTGGTGATCGGGCTGCTGGCCGGGGTGGTGGGGTTGTGGTGGCCGCTGGCCGCCCGAGCGCTGGCTGGGGCCGATCGCCCCCTCTTGGATTGGATCGCCGGCGTCGCCCATCGGCTGGCCAATTGGTCGGTGGCCACGGTGCCGTGGCCGGCGACGGTGGCCGGCGTGCTCACCTTGGCCGGCCTGGCTGTGGCGGCGTTGCTGGTGCTGCGCCATCGCCGCTTTCGTGGTCTGGCCTTGGCCGCTTCCGTGGGTGCCGCGGTGATCCTCATCCCGGCACATTTCGTCTCGCTGGGCTGGCCGCCGCCCGGTTGGGTGGTGGTGGCCTGCGAGGTTGGTCAGGGCGACGGCATGGTGATCTCGACGGGGGAGCCGAATACCGCCGTCGTCGTCGATACCGGGCCCGACCCGGACCTGATGGACGGCTGCGTGAATCGGCTGCACGTCACATCGATTCCCCTGCTGGTTTTGACCCACCTGCACGCCGACCATGTCGACGGGCTGCCCGGCGCGCTGCGGGGGCGCTCCGTGGGTGCGGTCGGTATGGGGCCGGACCGGGACCCGGCGGCCGCGTGGACGGCGGTGAACTCCGAGGCGGCCGCCGCGGCGGTGCCCATTGTCGGGCTGCCCCAGGGCACCCGGTGGGCGACGGGGTCACTGGCGCTGACCGTGCTCGGGCCGGCGGCAGCCTTTCACGGTACGGACAGCGACCCCAACAACGACTCGGTGACCACGTTGATCACCCGGGACGGAGTCCGCATCCTGATGACTGGGGACATCGAAACCGAAGCCCAACAACAACTGCTCGACGGACACGCCGACCTTCGGGCCGACGTGCTCGAGCAGCCGCACCACGGATCGTCGAAGGTGCTGCCCGCCTTCACCCGGGCCGTTTCCCCGCGGGTGTCACTGATCGGCGTCGGGTTGCACAACGACTACGGGCAGCCCAATCCGAAGGCGTTGGCCCAACTCGCGGGGATCGGCGCGACCGTGCTGCGCACCGACCAGAACGGCGACGCCGCGGTGTGTCTGACCGGGGGCCAGCTGCGGGTCGTGACACGAGGTGCGGTGCTGCACGGTTCCACGCCGACTCCGGGCGGTGATGAGTGACCGGCGGCCTACTTCGCCAGCGCCGGAGCTGTCATCTCCCGCAACCCCCACGGCGAGGCGTAGGCGCCGGACAGCAGATCCAGGAACGGATCGGCCGGCAACGCCTCGGGCCCGAGCACGCCGGCGCCGGACCAGGGGCCGGAGGCCAGCAGTTCCAGGGCCACCACCGGGTTGACCGCGGTCTGCCACACCACGGCCTGAGCACCGTACTCGGCCATCGACCAGTCGTTGTCCACCACGTGATACAGGTACACCTCTCGCGGGGCGCCGTCCTGGCCGAGACCGCGAACCCAAGTACCGGCACAGGTTTTGCCGTGCATCCGGTCACCCAGGGTGGCCGGGTCGGGCAGCAGGGCGGCAACCACGTCGCGGGGCGAGACGCGTACCGAGCCGACCTGGATGTGCACGGCGCTGTCGATGCCCAGCTTGTGCTGGAGCTTGAGGATCTCGATGAACTCCCGGCCCAGGCCGTACTTGAAGGTGACCCGGCCGGCGTTCAGCCAGCGGGGGACGAGCACGACTTCCTCGTGCTCGACGTTGACGCATTCGACCGGCCCGATGCCCTCCGGGAACTCGAAGATCTCCGGCTCCGAGAACGGTTCGGTGGTGAACCACCCGCGGCCCTTCTCGAAGATCAACGGCGGGTTCAAGCACTCCTCGATGGTGGTCCAGATCGAGAAGGTCGGCGCGAAGTCATAGCCGTCGACGGTGAGATTGCCGCCGTCGCGGACGCCCAGTTCGTCGATCCGGCTGAACAGGTGGTCGCTGGCGTACCGCGCGAACACATCGGAGAGCCCCGGCTCGACGCCGATGCCCACCAAGGCCATCCGGTCGTTCGCCACCCACTGCTCGTGGGTGGCGAACTGCTCGTCGCCCAGCTTGACGCCGGGCACGTTGTACGGGTCGGCGGCATGCGGCCGCGACAACGACATCGCCATGTCCAGGTAGTGCACCTTGGCCTGCAGCGCGGCGCGGAACAGCGGCATGACGAAGCGCGGGTCGGTGGCGTTGAGCAGCGCGTCGCACCGGTACTTGGTCAGCAACGCCGCGACGTCGTCGACCTGCGTGGCGTCCACCTGGGCGGCCACGAAACGTCCGTCACCGACCCGGTCGACGGCCTGTTCAGCCCGGCCGATGTCGTAGTCGGCGACCACCATGGCCTCCACGAATTCGCGCCGCGCCGCGATCGCCACGATCGCGGACCCGACCCCGCCCGCACCGACCAGCAGGATGCGCAGCTTCCCGGTGGCCGGCCGCGGCCCCCGGGTGGCCCGGCCGGAAAGCACGGGAAGGCTTTCGTCCCACGTGGTTCCCGCCGCCGCGTCGGCTCGCCGCCGGGAAACGCCGGACAATGTCTCCAGCACGACCCGGTTGCCCAGCATCGCCGTCACGTCGGCCTGGTCGTAGGGCGGCGCCACCTCGACGATCTCCAGACCCACCAGATTGGTCTCCCGGCCGATCCGGCGCACCGCGTCCAGGAGTTCCCGGCCGGTGAGACCCCCGGGTTCCGGCGTCCCGGTGCCGGGCGCCATTCCGGGATCGACCACGTCGATGTCGACGGACAGGAACACCCCGTCGGTGTCCTCGCCGGCCTTCTCGATGACCTCGGTCAGTACTGCCGCCAGGCCGCGCCGCTGGATCTCGGCCATCTCGTAGCCGCGCATGCCCTGGTCCGCCATCCAGGCCAGCTCCGGCGGCTCGGGCCAGTAACCGCGCAGACCGACCTGGAAGAACTTCGACCCGGGCACGGCGCCGGACTCGATGACCCGGCGCATGGGCAGGCCGTGACCGTACAGCGAGCCGAACTGCAGATCACCGGTGTCGGCGTGGGCGTCGAAGTGGATGACGGAAATCCGGCCATAGCCGAAATGTTCGGCCAGACCGGTGATATCGGCCATCGCAATGGTGTGGTCCCCGCCGAGCACGACCGGAATCTTCCCGGCGCGGGCCACCTTTTCCACCGCGCGCTGCAGGTTCCGCAACGAGCGAACCGTTTCGGTGGGCGCCATCTCGATGTCGCCGGCGTCCACCAGGCCCTCGAGCGGGTCGACGCGCAGACTCAGATGAGGTCGAGACCCGTTGTGTTCCAAGTAGTCCACCGACCGGAGGGCCATCGGTCCCATCCGGGCGCCCGAGCGGTAGGAGGTGCCGGCGTCATAAGGGGCGCCGATGACCACGGCGAAGGCCTCGGCGTAGCTCCCAGGGTCCTCGAGATCGCAGCGGGGAATCCCCGAGAAGGTGATGTCTGGTCCGAACATGGCGCCGTAGCGCGTCATGGTGCTCAGTTCTCCCGAACGTGGGTCGGCCCTGGGGCAAATCGGGCCGTGGCGCACCGGCGAGGACAACGTCGGCGAGAAGGAGATCAATCGCCGGCCGATCCGGCGACCCGATCCGGCCGCCGGGTTCCTGGGAACCCGAATGCCGAATACCGAAAGTCGAGAACGACCTCCGCCCAGTGCGCTCGGCCTCAGGCTACGCCATCAAACCCGAATGCGGGCGGTGTCCGCCGATCGAGCCAGTTTGAGCGATGGCGGGCGGCCGCTTCCGGCTCGATCCGCCCGGCCGCACAATCCGCACCGTGGCCTACCGATTACGGCGTGCGCTGAGTACGCGACCGGAGACCGTGAACAGGAGAGCCACCACCAGCATCACGGTGCCGACCACGTTGATCTCCGGCGGGATCGCCTTACGAGCAGCGCCCCACACGAACATCGGGAAGGTGACCTCCGAACCGGAATTGAAGTTGGTGACGATGAAGTCGTCGAACGACAGTGAGAACGACAGCATCGCCGCACCCACCACGCCCGGCAGGATCAGCGGGAACGTGATGTAGCGGAACGTTTCCCAGCGGTTGGCGTAGAGGTCTTGGGCAGCCTGTTCCAATTGGGGGTCCAGACCAACCAGCCGGGCCTTGACCGTGACGACCACGAAGCTGAAGCAGAACATCGTGTGCGCGATGAAAATGGTGAGAAATCCGAGCGGAATGCCCATGTTGACGAACAGCACCAACAGAGACGATCCGGCCACCACCTCGGGCGTGGCCATGGGCACGAAGATGAGGATGTTGGCCAGCGCCTTGCCGCGGAATTGGTGGCGCACCAAACCGAAGGCGGCCAGCGTGCCCAACACGGTGGCGGCCAGGGTGGCCAGGAGGGCGATCTGGATGGACAACCACAGCGAGTCCCACAGCCCCGGATAGCTCAGGAAATCCGCCCAGTGCTTGAGGGTGAACCCCTCCCAGCTGTAATTGAACAGACCGGACGGGTCGTTGAACGAGAACACCACGACGACCGCGATGGGCACGAACATGTAGACCAGAGCCAGAATTCCGAAGAACGTGACCAGGTGGTTACGCGCCCACCGGCCGGCGTTGCCCTTCGGAGCCGTGGCCACGGGCAACGCTTCCCGCTTGTTCCGGGGCAGGGTCGCGGTCATCAGACGAGATCCTCCGTGCCGGCCCGGCGAACGTAGTAGATGACCAGCACCACGATCGCGATCATCAAGGAGATCGACAGCGAGGCGGCGTGGTTGTAGTCGCGGATGCGCAGGAACAGCGAGTCGATCACGTTGCCGGACATGGCCTGTTGCACCGATCCCAAAAAGGTCGCGTTCACATAGTCGCCGGCCGCGGGGATGAAGGTCAGCAGTGTCCCGGACACCACGCCGGGCAGGGACAGCGGCCAGGTGATCCTCCAGAAGGAGGTCCAGGCGCTGGCGTACAGGTCACCGGACGCCTGCAGCAGCGTGCGGTCCTGTTTTTCCAGCGAGGCGTACAGCGGCAGGGTCATGAACGGCAGGAAGTTGTACGTCAGGCCCAGCACGACAGCCAGCGGCGTGGCCAGCACCCGGTCGTGGCTGGTCAATCCGATGTGATCGGTGACCCACAGCAGCCCGATGTGCTTCATGACGGAAACCGCGGCGCCGTCGTCGGACAGGATCGTCGTCCAGGCCAGGGTGCGGATCAGGAAGCTGGTGAAGAACGGCGCGATGATCAGCACCAGCATCAGTGGACGGATCTTGGTGCTGACCTTGAAGGCGATGGTGTAGGCGAGGGGATAGGCGATCAAGATGGTGAGCAGCGTGGCCAGCAGGGCGTAGACCAGCGACCGGACGAATTGCGGCCAGTATTCGACCCACACACTCCAGTAATTGCTGAACGCCCAGCTGAATGAATAGCCCTCCTCCAGGCCGCCGGAGGTCAGCGACGAGTTGATCAGCGAGAGGATGGGCAGGACAAAGAACACCAGCAGGGCCAGGCCACCGGGCAGCAGCAGGAAATACGGGGTCAGCTTCTTGGTGCGGCGGGGCTGGGGCGACGGGGCCGGGTCGACCATCTCGCCGATGGTCAGCGCTCCGCCGGTCACTCGGCCACCTCGGCGGCCTCGGCCTCTTTCCAAGCCCCTTCGTGCAGCCCGAAGGTGTGCTCGGGATGCCAGTACACGGTCACCCGTTCGCCCACTCGGCGCAGATCGGTCGCGCTGTTCTGGGAGAACACCGTGATCTCTTCGTCCGCGTCGGCCAGCGCCCTGACCAGATACTGGGTGGAGACCCCGATGAACGAGGCGTCGATGATCTGGCCGTCCACCGCGTTCATACCGGCCGGCGCCTGTCCGAGTTCGGCCATCTGGATCTTCTCCGGCCGCACGCCCGCCTCCACCGCGGTGCCCGTGGCGGCCAGCCGCTTGGTCGGCATGGCCAGCTGCACCCCGTGGAAGTCCAGCTTCACCACGTCGGCCGCGCGGGAGAGGACCTTGACGGACAGCAGGTTGGTCTGCCCGAGAAAACCGGCCACGAAGGCGGTCCGCGGATTCTCGTACAGCTCGATGGGATTGCCCATCTGCTCGACCTTGCCCTTGTTGAGCACCGCGATGGTGTCGGCCATGGTCATGGCCTCTTCCTGGTCGTGCGTGACATGGATGAAAGTGATGCCTACCTCGGTCTGGATTCGTTTGAGTTCCAGCTGCATCTGGCGGCGCAACTTGAGGTCGAGGGCACCGAGGGGCTCGTCCAACAGCAGCACCTTGGGCCGGTTGACCAGCGCCCGGACCACGGCCACCCGCTGTTGCTGACCGCCGGACAACTGCGTCGGCTTCCGTTTGGCCAGGTGCTGCATCTCGACCAGTTCCAGCATCTCGTTGACCCGCCGGTCGATGTCGCTCTCCTTGCGGCGGCGCAGTCCGAAGGCCACGTTCTCGAAGATCGTCATGTGCGGGAACAGCGCGTAGCTCTGGAAGACGGTGTTGACCGGCCGCTGGTACGGGCGCTTCCTGGCGATGTCCTCGCCGGCCAGGAAGATCTGACCAGCGGTCGGGTCCTCCAATCCGGCCACCATCCGCAGGGTGGTGGTCTTTCCGCAGCCCGACGGACCGAGCAGCGCGTAGAAACGGCCGTCCGCGACGTCCAGGTCGATCCCGTCGACGGCCCGGAACTGCCCGTAATGCTTGTGCAGTCCGCGGATCTGCAGTCCGGAACCGATGGTGTCGGATTCCGGCTTCCGCGCGGTCAGCGAAACGGTGGTCATCGGCTCAGGCCCCTGTCAGCTTGGCGAATGCGGCGTTGCAACGGTTCTCCCGCTCCTCGGTCAAACCCATGAACACGTGGGTCTTGGCCAGTGCAGCGTCGGAGGGAAAGACCAGCGGACTTTTCAGAAGGTCTGGGTCGCGGTCCTTCATGGCCACGTCGGTCCCGACCACCGGCGAGATGTAGTTCACGTAATCCTCGACCTGGGCGGCGATCTCGGGCTGGTAATAGAAGTTGATCAACCGCTCGGCGTTCTTCTTGTGCGGGCTGCGGATCGGAATGACGAAGTTGTCGCTCCACAGCGTGCCGCCGGCGTCCGGGATGTTGAAGGTCAGGTCGGGGTTGTCGCCCTGCAGCCCGACGATGTCGCCGGTCCACGCCACACACGCGGCGACGTTGCCCTGCACCAGGTCGTTGCCGTAGTCGTTGCCGGTGAACCGCCGGATCTGACCACCGTCCACAGCGGTCTGCAGCTTGGCGATGGCCTGGTCGAATTGGCTGTCGGTGAAGTTCGCCGGGTCGTAACCGAGATCGAGCAGAGTGAGCCCGACGGTGTCTCGCATCTCGGTCAGCAGCGTCACCTTGCCCGCCAGGGCCGGGTCTGTCAGCAGTTGGTCCATCGAGGTGACCTGCTGACCGCCGGTGGCCTTCGGGTTCACCGCGATGCCGGCCAACCCGGACTGCCAGGTCATCGAGAACTTGCGGCCCGGATCGTAGGAGACCTGCTGCAGGTTGGGGCGCATGTTCGCGTAGTTCGGGATGTTGGCGTGGTCCAACTCCACCACGAAGCCCAGCCGCATCAGTTTGGCCACCATCCAGTCGGTGACCACGAAGACGTCGGCGGCGATGGCCGCGCCGCCGGTCAACTGGGGCTGGATTTTGGCGAAGTACTCGTCGTTGTCGTTGACGTCTTCGGTATAGGTGACCCGGATACCGGTTTGGGTCTGGAACTTCTCCAGCGACGTCGGCTCTTTGGACTTGTCGTCGGGTTGGTCGATGTACAGCGGCCAGTTCGCCCAGTCCACGGTCTTGTCCCGGTCGGACCGGTCGGCGACCGGCTGGTAACCGGTGACCCGGATGCCGGGAATACTGCAGGCCGCCAACAGGGCGGACATCCCAGTCACTCCGGCGCCGCGCAGGAAGGACCGTCGTCCGAACCTCCGGCGCGGGCCTACGGCCATCGGCAGGCGGGAACCGGCGGCGGGGTTCGGTCCTGTCACAAGGGGCCTCCCGGGCGTTGGATGTCGCATCGAGCAGCGGTCGCCGGGCTCGGACAACGTGAGCGTTCGCTGCCCGAACGGCGGCGACGTCGTCGGATGACCCTATGTCCTTCTTCTCGTCGTGACCAGAGTCGCCGGTCGGAATTCGGCCTGCCAGCCCCACTGGCCTCCGGGCCGCCGGCGACCGGAGGGTCTGAATACGGTTATCGCACGTTCAGCTCGGTTTGGCAAGCGGATCCGCACGATTGCGGGCAATAGGCGGAGGAAACCGATGTGAATCCCGGCTTTGGCCACTTGCCCCCGGAGCGCTCGAGGACCCATCATGGACGGCATGAGTCGTTCGGCGCTGGGTGCCGCCTCGCCGTCGGAGGCCGCGAACGAGCGACCGGGAAGCCTGCTGGACCCGATCGGCAAAGCCATCATCGAGCAGTTGCAGCAGGACGGCCGCCGGTCGTACGCCTCGATCGCGGCGGCGGTGGGGCTATCGGAAGCTGCGGTTCGACAACGAGTGCGCGGATTGGTCGGCGCCGGCGTCGTGCAGATCGTCGCGGTCACCGATCCGCTGCAACTCGGGTTCACCCGGCAAGCGATGATCGGGATCCGGGCCGAGGGGAGTCTCACCCCGATCGTCGCTGCGCTCGCGGCCATGGACGAGGTCGACTACGTGGTCATCACGGCCGGATCCTTCGACGTGCTGGCCGAGGTCGTGTGCACCGACGACGATCACCTGCTGGCCGTGCTGAACGACTCGATCCGCACCATTCCCGGCGTGCGGTCGACGGAATCCTTTGTCTATCTTCGCCTGTCGAAGCAGACGTATCACTGGGGAACGCGGTGACCACGCAATCCTGAGAACCCGCCAGCCGCCATCATCCATGCACCGGAAAAAATGCACACGAAGGACGAGAACAGATGACCGCCACCATCGGATCAGCAGAATCAGCCGAGACCGGCTCGATTCCACCGAGGGCCAAGAAGGCCTCCGACCACCTGTGGATGCACTTCACCAGGATGAGCGTGTACGAGTCGCATCCGGTGCCGGTGATCGAACGCGGTTCCGGGCCCTATATCTGGGACACCAACGGCCGGAAATATCTCGACGCCCTATCCGGACTCTTCGTCGTCCAGGCGGGCCACGGACGCGAAGAACTGGCAGCTGCCGCCGCCGAGCAGGCGAAGAAACTCGCATTCTTCCCCATCTGGTCGTACGCGCATCCCACCGCCATCGAACTGGCTGACCGACTGGCCGCCGAGGCGCCCGGCGACCTGAACAAGGTGTTCTTCTCCTCGGGCGGTGGCGAGTCGGTCGAAACCGCTTGGAAGGTGGCCAAGCAGTACTTCAAGTTGGTCGGCAAACCCTTGAAGACAAAGGTCATCAGCCGCGCGATCGCGTACCACGGCACCACCCAAGGGGCCCTGTCCATCACCGGCGTGCCCCCGTTCCGGCAGGCCTTCGAGCCGCTGGTCCCGGGCGCGTTCAAGGTGCCCAACACCAACTTCTACCGAGCCCCGGAATTCGTGGCCCATGACGAGAAGGCGTTCGGCCGGTGGGCCGCCGACCGGGTCGAGGAAGCCATTCTGGCCGAGGGACCGGACACCGTGGCCGCGGTCTTCGTCGAGCCGGTGCAGAACGCCGGCGGCTGCTTCCCGCCGCCCCCCGGATACTTCGACCGACTGCGCGAAATCTGCGACACCTACGACGTGTTGCTGGTATCCGATGAGGTCATCTGCGCGTACGGGCGCCTGGGCACCATGTTCGGCGCCCAGAAGTTCGGCTATCAACCCGACATCATCACCACCGCCAAGGGTCTGACGTCGGGCTACTCGCCGCTGGGCGCGGCCCTGATCTCCGACCGGATCTACGAGCCCTTCAGCAAGGACGACGTGATGTTCGCCCACGGATACACCTTCGGCGGTCATCCGGTCTCGTGCGCCGTCGCGCTGGCCAATCTCGACCTGTTCGAGCGCGAGGATCTGCTCGGCAACGTGCGGCGCAACGAGAATGCGTTCCGGCGCACGCTGGAGAAGCTCCATGACCTGCCGATCGTCGGCGACGTCCGCGGGGACGGTTACTTCTACGGCATCGAACTGGTCAAGGACAAGAACACCAAGCAGTCGTTCTCGGCCGAGGAATCCGAGCGGGTGCTGCGCGGTTATGTATCCGGTGCCCTGTTCGCCAACGGAATCTATTGCCGCGCCGACGATCGCGGCGACCCCGTGGTGCAGGTGGCTCCACCGCTGACCTGCGGTCAGCCGGAATTCGACGAAATCGAGCAGAAGCTGCGGGCCGTGCTGGAAAAGGCGCCCGACTATCTCTGAATCCGAAAAGCGGTACAAGGACACCAGTCTCTGGCTGGAGCGGGCCGGCCCGCTGACTCCGCGCCCAGCGCTGCCCGGAAACCGCGACTACGACGTGGCCATCGTGGGCGCCGGCTACACCGGCTTGTGGACCGCCTACTACCTGCGGCGTCTTCAGCCCGGCCTGCGCATCGCGGTGCTGGAGAAGGAGATCGCCGGTTTCGGGGCCTCCGGGCGCAACGGGGGCTGGTGCTCGGAGCTCTTCCCGGCCTCCTGGGACAAGATCGCCCGCGAGCACGGTCGGGCGGCGGCCCGGCGCCAGAAAGCGGCCATGCGCGCCTCGATCGACGAGATCGAACGGGTGGTGCGCGACGAGGACATCGACTGCGGCTTCGCGCGCGGCGGGACGGTCGCCTTCGCCCGGTCCGCGCCGCAATGGGCCCGGGCCCGGGAAGCGGTGCGCAGTGCGCATTCCTGGGGTGATACGGACGCCGATGTGCGCTTGTTGGGCGCGGCCGAAACCCAGGCGGTGGCATCCGTGGCCGATGCCGTGGGTTCGTCGCTGACGGCGCACTGCGCTGCGCTCGATCCCGCCGCCCTCGTCCGGGGGCTGGCGGACGCGGTGTCGGGTGCCGGTGTCGCAGATTTTCGAGCGCACTCCGGTGACCGGCATCGAGCCGGGACGGGTGCTCACCGGACACGGCACGGTGCGGGCACCGATGGTGATTCGGGCCACGGAGGCGTACACGGCGAGACTGCCCGGCCAGCGCCGCGACCTCGCGCCGGTGTATTCACTCATCATCGCCACCGAACCGCTGAGCCCCGACCTCCTCGGCCAGATCGGCCTGAGCGAGTCGGCCGACCTTCACCGATCACCGGCACCTGATCAGCTACGGGCAACGCACCGCGGACGGCCGGTTGGTGTTCGGCGGTCGAGGGGCGCCGTACCACTTCGGTTCCCGCACCAGCGACGCGTTCGACCGCGTGCCCGCCGTCTTCAACCGATTGCGCCGCACTCTGATCGAGATGTTCCCGGCGCTGGCCGGGGTGCGGTTCACCCATGCCTGGGGCGGCCCGCTGGGCATCTCGCGGGACTGGCAGGCGGGTGTTCGCTTCGACCCGGCTACCGGTGTCGGCGCGGCCGGTGGGTACGTCGGTGACGGCGTTTCGACCAGCAATCTGGCCGGACGCACCCTGGCCGACCTCGTCGCGGGCCGGGACACCGACCTGGTGCACCTGCCGTGGGTGGGTCACCGGTCGCCGCGTTGGGAGCCCGAGCCGTTCCGCTTTCTGGGTATCAACGCGGGGCTGCGGGTGATGGCGGCCGCCGACCGCTCCGAGGCCCGGACCGGGCGGCCGTCCCGGTTACCGAAGCTGTTCGGCCGGCTGCTGGGGGAGTAGCGCTCAGCGACCGGCCTCGGCGCGGCGCACCGCGGCGGCGGCCCGAGCGGCGCCCGGCAGGGCCTCAGCGATCCGGTGGACGGCTTCGTCGTCGTGCGCGGCCGACACGAACCAGGCCTCGAAAGCCGACGGCGGCAGGTAGATCCCGGCCGCCAGCATGGCGTGGAAGAAGGCCGCGAAGGCGGCCGTGTCCTGGGTGCGGGCCTGGTCGTAGTTGCGCACCTCCAGATCGGTGAAGAACACCGAGAACAGATTGCCGACCGCCTGAAGCCGATGCGGCACACCGACTTCGGACAGCGCTTCATCGGCCAGCCGGCCGATTTCGGCGGACGTGGCGTTCAGGTGCGCGTACACGGCCGGGCCGCACCCGCGCAGCGTGGCCAGCCCGGCGGCGGTGGCGACCGGGTTGCCGGACAGCGTGCCGGCTTGGTACACCGGGCCTTCCGGTGCCAACAGCGCCATGATGTCGGCGCGGCCGCCGAACGCGCCGACCGGCAGCCCGCCGCCGATCACCTTGCCGAAGGTGAGCAGGTCGGGAGTCCATCCCTCGACCGCTGCGTCGAGTCCGAACATGCCGGACGGGCTGACCCGGAACCCGGTCATCACCTCGTCGCTGATCAGCAGCGCGCCGTCGGCATGGGCGATCTCGGCCAGGCCGGCGTTGAAACCGGGCATCGGCGGCACCACGCCCATGTTGGCGGCGGCCGCTTCGGTGATGACGGCGGCGATCTCACCGGCGGCCGCTTCGAAAGCGGTCCGCACCGCGTCGAGATCGTTGTAGGGCAACACGATCACCTCGGACGTGGTCGCCGCCGTGACTCCGGCCGAGTCCGGCAGCCCGAAGGTGGCCACCCCGGAACCGGCCGCGGCCAACAGCGCGTCGACGTGCCCGTGATAGCAGCCCGCGAACTTGATGATCTTGGTCCGCCCGGTGAACCCGCGCGCCAGCCGGATGGCCGACATGGTGGCCTCGGTTCCGGAGGAGACCAGGCGGACCATCTGGACCGCCGGCACCCGGGCGACGATCTCCTCGGCCAGCGCGACCTCGCCCTCGCCCGGCGTGCCGAACGAGAGCCCGCGGGCGGCTGCTTCCGAGACCGCCTGCAGCACAGCGGGGTGCGCGTGCCCGAGAATCATCGGGCCCCAGGAGCCGACCAGGTCCACGTAGGAGTTTCCGTCGGCGTCGACGATCCGGGCGCCGGCGCCGGAGCGCATGAACCGCGGGGTGCCGCCCACCGACCGGAAGGCCCGGACGGGGAGTTGACGCCGCCGGGGATGACGGCCCGGCCGCGCTCGAACAAGGCTTGGCTCGCGCCGGTCTCCATCAGATGTCCCTTCCGGCGTTGAGCCAACCGGCCACTTCGGCGGCCCAGTAGGTGAGAACGATCTGGGCGCCGGCGCGGCGAATGCCGAGCAGCGACTCGACGACGGCTCGGTCCCGGTCGATCCATCCGTTCGCCGCCGCCGCCGTGATCATCGCGTACTCACCGGAGATCTGGTAGGCGGCCACCGGTATGTCGACCGTGGCGGCCACGTCGGCCAACACGTCCAGGTACGACATGGCCGGTTTGACCATCACCAGGTCGGCGCCTTCGGCCACATCCAACGACACCTCGCGGGCCGCCTCGCGACGGTTGGCCGGGTTCTGCTGGTACGTGCGCCGGTCGCCTTGCAGAGCCGAGTCCACCGCCTCCCGGAACGGGCCGTAGAACGCGGAGGCGTATTTGGCGGCGTACGCGAAGATGCCGGTGTCGAGCCGGCCGGCTTCGTCCAGCGCCGAGCGCACCGCCCCGACCTGACCATCCATCATCCCGGAGGTGCCGACGAGGTCGGTTCCGGACGCGGCCAGAGCCAGGGCCATGTCGGCGTAGCGCGCCAGCGTGGCGTCGTTGTCGACGGATCCGTCCGCGGACAGCACCCCGCAGTGTCCGTGGTCGGTGAACTCGTCCAGGCACAGGTCGGCCATCAGCACGGTGTCGCCGCCCACCTCAGCGGAAAGCTCCGCCATGGCGACGTTGAGGATGCCGCCCTCGTCGGTGGCGGCGCTCCCGAGCGGCGTCGCGATGCGCCGGGATGCCGAAGATCATCAGCCCACCGACACCGGCCGAAACCGCTTCGGTCGCGGCGCGTTTCAACGAGTCGCGGGTGTGCTGCCAGACGCCGGGCATGGACTGGAGCGGCATCGGTTCGCGCAGCGACTCTTTGACGAACATGGGCAGCACCAAATCCGCCGGGTGCAAGCGGGTCTCAGCCGTGAGCCGGCGCAGGGCCGCCGTTCGGCGGATGCGCCGCGGGCGGACGGTCGGGAATTGGCCGGGGCCGGGGACGCGAGTCATCGGGATGCTCTTTCTGCGGTGTGGGCAACGGCGGCGACGAGGCCGCTGACCAGTGCGTCGGTGGTCGGGCGGGTGGCGACGAAGGCCGCGGTGCGACCCGCGGCTTCCAATGCCCGCGCGGTCGAGGGACCGATGGCGCCGAGCAGGACGTCTGCTGCGACCGGCCCGGCGAGCACCGAAGCGACGCCGCTCGATGAAGTCACCAGCACCGCGTCGAAAGCCCCGGCCGCCAGGTCATTGCGCACCGGGGCGGCCAGCACGGCCGGCGCGGTGCCGTAGGCCGCCGTGGTCGTCACTCGATAACCCTTTTCGCTCAGGGCTTGCGGGAGGGTGTCGGCGGCGATGGCGGAGAGTGGCAACCACACAGCGACCTTCTCGTGAACAGCCGGGAACAGGGCGGCCAGATCGGCGGCCGAACCGCCCGACTCGGGCCGCCGATTCACCGGCCACCCGGCTGCGAGCACGGCTCGCGTGGTGGCCGGCCCCACGGCCGCCAGCTTCGTGCTCGGGGCCGGCCCGGCGAGCCGCAGCGCGCGACTTCGTGCGGCCACGGCATCGACCGCGTTGACCGAGGTGAAGGCGACCCAGTCGAACTCACCGGCGGCGCACCGCCGAACGCCGTTGTCCAGGCCGGCCGGATCCGGGCTCGGGACGATCCGGATAGCCGCTTCTGCCTGGACGGCCGCCCCGAGTCGTTCCAGCGCATTCACCAGGTCCGCCGAACGCCCGGCCGGCCGCAGCACCAGCACTCGTCGCCCCGCCAGCGGGGCGGCCGGCGGACTCATGACGGGGCGGTCATCAACTCGGCGGCGCCCTGGTCGAGCAGGCGCTGGCCGAGGGCGAGTCCGAGCTTGGCCGCGTCCGACGCCGGACCTTCGATCCGGTCGCTCACCGATCGGGATCCGTCCGGCGCGACCACCGCAGCCATCAGCGACAATTGCTCCCCGGCCACCCGGGCCCGGGCGCCGACCGGCGCGCTGCAGCCCGCCTCCAGAGCGGCCAGCACACTGCGTTCCGCGATGACTTCGGCCCGGGCGGCGGGATCGTCCAGCCTGGCCAGAGCCGAGGCGTACCAGCTGGTGTGGCGGTCGTTGAGGCGGCATTCCACGGCCAGCGCGCCCTGCGCGGGAGCCGGCAGCATGACGTCGTCGCTGAGCAAGTCGGAGACCGCATCGTCGCGACCGAGGCGGTGCAACCCGGCGGCGGCCAGAACCACCGCGTCCAGATCGCCGTCCTGTACCCGGCCCAGGCGGGTGTCCACATTGCCGCGAATCGGGCGCACGTCCAGGTCGGGGCGGGCGCGGCGCAGAAATGCCACCCGACGCGGAGACCCGGTGCCGACCAGCGCACCCTTGGGCAGGTCGGCGAGGGCCTGCCCGTCCCGCGAGCACAGCGCATCGGCGGGATTCTCCCGCGGCGGCACGGCGGCCAGACTGATGCCGTCCGGCCGGCTGGTGGGCAGATCCTTGAGTGAGTGCACGGCTACATCGACCGCACCGTCCGCCAACGCGGTCCGCAACGCGGTGACGAACACGCCCGTGCCGCCGATTTGCGCCAGCGCCCCGGCATTCACGTCGCCCTCGGTGGCGATGAGGACCAGCTTGGCCGGGATGCCGATGCGGGCGGACAAGCGGTCGGCCACCGTTTGCGCTTGGGTGCGGGCCAACAGACTGCTGCGCGTGCCGACCCGCAGCACCGGGCTCATCCCGCGCTCCCGGCCGGAGCGAGGGCGCCGGCCGCCTGCCAGTCACTGTCAGAGTCGACGCCCGCCGTGGTGGGTTTGACCGCGCGCAGATTCCGGCAGCACCCCGCGGCGCAGAAATCCGGGCGGGGCTCCGCACCGGTGGGCGAGTCCGGTGCCGCGTCACCGGTCAACCGCTCGATCACCAGATCCGCGAGGGTGGACACGAACCGGGGATCGGCACCCGGCGTGGGCACCCGCGCGAATGCCAGGCCGTGCTCCGCGGCCGTCTGGGCGGCTTCGGTGTCCAGGTCCCAGATGACTTCGACGTGGTCGGAGACGAAGCCGATCGGGACCACCACGACGGCACGTCGGCCTACTCGCGGCAGACCCGCGATCACATCGTTGACATCAGGTTCCAGCCAAGGCATCTGGGGCGGCCCGGACCGGGACTGGTAAGCCAACTGCCACGGCAGCTCGGGGTACTCGGTATGGAGCCGATCGGCCACGAAGCGACAGGCGATCAGGTGCTGTGCCACATAGGCGCCGCCGTTCCCGTGCTCGCCGAGCTCGGCCGATCCGGAACTGTCGGCCATGCCGGTCGGGATCGAATGCGTGGTGAACACGACCTCGATCTGCGGCGATTCGATTCCGGCGGCCACCAGAGCGGCGACGGCATCTCGGGTTCCTTCCGCGAACGGGACCAGGAAGCCGGTCTGGTCGAAATAGGGCCGCACCTTGTCGACGGTCACCTTGTCGACGACATCCGCGTCGATCAGCGCGGCGGCGAAATCCTCACGGTACTGCCGGCACGAGGAATACGAGGAATACGCCGAGGTGGCCACACCCAGCAGCCGACGCATCCCGGCCCGGTCGGCGGCGGCAACCTCATCCGCGAGATAGGGCTGCCAGTTCCGGTTGCCCCACAACACCGGCAGGATGATGTCCCGCCGCTGCAACTCGTCCTGCAGAGCCGCCCGCAAGGTGCGGTTCTGAGCGTTGATGGGGGAGACACCGCCGAGCGTCAGGTAGTGCTCGGCCACCTCGACCAGCCGCTCCTCGGGGATCCCTCGGCCGCGAGTCACATTGCGCAGGAACGGCATCACGTCGTCGGGGCCCTCAGGACCGCCGAAACCCGTCAGCAGTACGGCGTCGTAAGCCGAACCGGGTCGCCCAGCGGTCAACTGAGGACCTCGAAGATTTCAGCCTCGTTGATGCGCCGGCCCGTGTAGAACGGAATTTCCTCGCGCACATGCAGTCTGGCCTTCGACGAGCGCAGATGGCGCATCAAGTCGACGATGTCGTGCAGCTCGTCGGCCTCCAAACAGAGCAGCCATTCATAATCACCGAGCGCGAATGCGGCCACCGTGTTCGACTGCACCTGTTGGTATTCGCGACCCAGGATCCCGTGCTCGACCAGCATGCCCCGGCGCTCCTCCTCGGGTAGCAGGTACCAGTCGTAGGACCGCACGAACGGGTAGACGGTCGCCCAGTTCTTCGGCTCGGCACCGCCCAGGAACGCGGGTATGTGACCCTTGTTGAACTCGGCCGGGCGATGGATGCCCAGCACCGACCAGGCTGGGGACATTGCCCGGCCGGCGGTGGTGCGGCGAAACTGGCGCGCCGCGGACTGCAGTGCGTCGGCGTTGGGGGCATGCCACCACAGCATCAGGTCGGCGCCCTGGCGCATGCCGGACACGTCGTACCAGCCGCGGATGACCACGTCGTCGGCGGCCAGCTTTTCCCGCAGCTGCACCAGTTCACGGGTGACCTGGTCGGCCGGGGCGTCCAGCATGCCCGTCAGGGCGTAGACGGAGAAGGCGGTGTAACGAATCTCGGCGTTGATGTCGCGCGCGCTCGGTTTGGCCCGGTGAGCAGCGGCCGGCGCCGCGTCGGATGCAGAACTCATGACTCCCATCCTGCCCCCGGTCGGGGAGGTGGGGCGCCAGGTCAATGGTTGGCCATCGCGGCGGTCAACCGGTCGGCGGTGCGCCGGGCGTCCGCGACGACCGAACCCAGTCCGGTGCCCGCCAGCGCAGCGCCGGTGACGGCCAGACCGGCGGGCAGGCCGGCCCGCAAGGCCTCGACCGCCGCGGCCCGGCCGGGGAAGGGGCGCGCGGCCGCTTGTGTCCACCGGACGATGTCGGAGGCCTGGATGGTAGGCGGGGCGAGCGAAACGCCCAGCAGTTCACCGGCATCGCGGCGGGCCGAGCTCGGCCAGTCCGGCGTCGCCCGGCGGGGCGACGACGCCGCGGCCGTAGGACAAGCGGAGAACGTGCCGAGCCGGGTCCGGCCAAGTCGGCCAGCCAGGCCCATTTGGCGGTGGCGTGGGTGAGCGCCTTGGCAGCGACTCCGCGGGCCCGGCTGGAGACGAGCAGGCCGGTACCCCGCGGGTAAGCGTCGAGGGCGGGCTCGTCGACGATCAGTGTGACCAAGGCAATCTCGGTCATCGGTTGGCAGATGTCGGGCAGATCACCACCCAGTTCGCCGAGCAGCCGGCTGGTTTCCGGGGTGGTGGTGGCCAGCACCACAGCATCGGCCTTGATCGGCTCGGTGCCGTCCGTCCGCACGGTCCAGGACCGCTCGCCGCCGCTCAGGCGGTGCACCCTCGCTCCGGTCCGCAGCTCCACCCCGGCGTCTTTGAGCCGGTCGAGCAACGCGTCCACCAGGCGGAACATCCCGCCGCGTAGGCCGGCCACCGCCGACCCGGGCCGGGCGGCGCCGCTGCGCAGCGATCGCACCGCTGCGGAGAGCGAGCCCCGGTCCGCCAGCGCCGGCAGCAGGCGCGGGTTGACGGTGGCGAGCTCCAACTCGTCCGGGTGGGTCGAGTAGACGCCGCCGGCCACGGGCTCTACCAACCGGGACACGGCGGCCGAGCCCATCCGGGCACGCACCAGTTGCCCCAGGGTGGTTGACCGCGCACCGAGCCGACTGGGCAGCAGCGGGTCGGCTGCGGCCCGCAGTGCGCCGGCCCATCCCAGCGCCGCGCGCACGTCGGGTGCCCACGGCCGGCCCGGAATGCCCAGCAGCCCGCCGGCCGGCAGAGGTGCTGTCCCGCGGTCGTTCCGGACCCACGCCCCGGCCGGGTTCGGCTCCACGATCTGGTCGGCCAGTCCCAAATCAGCGATCAGGTCGGCCACCGCCGGTGTGGCCGTGGCGAACGATTCCGCTCCGGCATCCAGCGTCAAGCCGGCCAGATCATGCCGACCGACGCTGCCACCCCAGGTGTCATCGCGTTCCAGCACCGTGACGGCCTGCCCTCGTCGCGCCAGGTCCCAGGCGGTGACCAGCCCGCCGACTCCGCCGCCGACCACGACCACGCGGCGGCCCACCAGCTCGCCGACGCCTCCGCCCACCTCGGCGACGCCGCTGGTCACGAGCCCACCAGCTGGCGGACGCCTCCGCCCACCTCGGCGACGCCGCTGGTCACGAGCCCGCCGACGCGACCGGCTGTTGATGGACGAATTCCACCAGCCGGGTCAACACGGTCGGATCGGTTTCCGGCGGGACGCCGTGCCCGAGGTTGACTACGTGCCCGGGTGCTGACCGGCCGGATTCGAGCACCGTCAGCGCCTGCCGATGCAGCACCTCGTCGCCGGCAAAGAGCAGCGCCGGATCGAGGTTGCCCTGCAGGGGATTGCGACCGCCGAGTCGCGCGTTGGCGACGTCCAGCGGTATCCGGTGGTCGATGCCCATCACGTCGGCGCCGGCGTCGCGCATGGCCACCAGCAGCTCCGACGTGCCCACCCCGAAATGGATGCGGGGCACCTCCGTGACGGTGGCCAGCACCGCGGCCGAATGGGGCGCCACGAATTCGGCGTAGTCGGCCAGCGAGAGGGCCCCGGCCCAGGAGTCGAACAACTGGATGGCGGAGGCGCCGGCGCTGATCTGGGCGGCCAGGAATCGGGCGGTGATTCCCGCCACCCACCCGGCCAGCTCGTGCCAGGTGGCCGGGTCGGCGTGCATCAGCGCCTTGGTCCGCAACAGCTCCCGCGACGGGCCGCCTTCGACCAGATAGGACGCCAACGTGAACGGGGCTCCCGCGAAGCCGATCAGCGGCGTCGAACCGAGTTCGGCGACGGTCAACCGGGCGGCCTCGGCGACCGGCCACAACGCTTCGGGGTCCAGGTCCGGGAGGGCCGCCGCGTCGGCGGCGGTACGAACCGGATGGCCGACGACCGGTCCGGTCCCGGGAACGATGTCGACGTCGACACCGGCCAGCTTGAGCGGGACCACGATGTCCGAGAACAGCACCGCCGCGTCCACGCCATGCCGGCGGACCGGCTGCAAAGTGATCTCGGCCGCCAGTTCCGGCCGCAGGCACGACTCGAGCATGGGGATGCCGGCGCGCACCTGGCGATACTCGGGCAGCGAGCGGCCGGCCTGCCTCATGAACCACACCGGGACCGACTCCGACCCCTGGCCACGCAGCTGCCGGACGAGCGGAGAACCGGCGGTGCGGCCGTCGAGCAACGGGTGGTCGGCCGGGAGAGGCGTACGGCCGGCCGGCGAGGGGTCGGCCGGGACCGGGGTGCCGCCGTCCGGGCGCGGTTGGTCGGCGTGAAGTGGCGTGCGGCCGTCTGACGAGTGGTAATCGGCCGGGAGCGCGTTGGCGGCTTCGAGAGCATTGGTCATAACGTGTCCATCGTCGCATTCCGACTCGAAACGGCCCGTCAACGGCGGTCAGGTTAGCCTTACCTATCCGGGTTGTCGCAGATCAGAGCGCTAATATCGAGCTCATGCTCGTGGTCCTCGGTGCCAGTCACCATGATCTCGAGCCTGCGCAACTGGACCGGCTGGCCGCCGGCTGCTCGCAACTGCGCGCAGAATTCGCCGATCTCATCTCGTCTCGCCGGACCGCGTTGGACGGAGCGGTGGTGCTCTCCACCTGTAATCGGATGGAGATCTACCTCGACACCGGGCGCTTCCACGAGGCTTTGGAGCTGGCCGCGGAGGCCGTCGCCGGAGTGGCCGGCTTGGATGTCAGCGAAGTGACCGGCGTGCTCAAGGTCCGTGTCGCCGCGCCTGTCGCCGCGCACCTGTTTGCCGTCGCCGCCGGGCTCGACTCGATGGTCGTGGGTGAGGCCGAGATCTCCGGACAGGTCTCCAAGGCGCTGGCCGTCGCGCAGCAAGACGGCACGACGACGCCGGTGCTGCACGCGCTGTTCCAGGGCGCGGCCCGAACCGCCAAGCAGATCGCCACCCGCACGCCGCTGGGGGGTGCCGGCCGATCGGTGGCTTCGGTCGGTCTTGACCTGGCGGCTGAAGCGATGCCGCGGCCGGCGGAGTCCGCGCTCATCATCGGAACCGGCGCTTACGCCCGGGTGGTGGTGGCCCAACTGCGCAAGCGCGGATGTGCCGAAATCTTCGTGTACTCACCCACGGGCCGAGCGGAATCGTTCGCCGACTCGCACGATCTGATGGCGGTGACCGATCTGGCCTCCGGCCTGGCCAAGGCGGCCCTGGTCGTCTCTTGCAGCGGTCACTCGCCCGCCGTGCTGGATGCCGACACTGTGCGGAGCGCGGTGGGCCGCCGGACCGAGAACTTGACCATCGTCGACCTGGCTCTGCATTCCGACGTCGCCCCGGAGGTGCACGAGATGCCGGGCGTCACGGTCGTGGATCTTCGGACGGTCGCCGACGGCGTGCCCGGCGAACACCGCGAGAGTTTGGTGGCTGCGCAGGATCTGGTCATCGCGGCCGTGGCCAAATTTGAAGAGGATCAGGCCGTGCGCACGCTCGACCCCGCGGTGGTGGCCCTGCGCCGTCACGTCGGGTCGACCATGCAAAAGGAACTCGATCGACTTCGAGCGAAGTATCCGGACCAGGACGTGGCCGACGAGGTGGAGCTGGCCCTGCACCGGGTCACCCAGTCGCTGTTGCACATTCCCACCATGCGGGCCCGCGAACTGGCCCGCTCCGGAGACACCGACCACTACCTGCAGGCCCTGCATACCCTGTTCGGCATCGAGATCGCCGGCTGAGGCGCATCGGGAGCGCCGGCCCAGTCGCATCGAATCGGCGAGACGTCCTGCTGTCACCTCCGGTCAGCGGAGCCTTCTGGCCCTACCCAACTCGATCACCGCCTTCTCCAGCGCGTAGTCGGGGTCGGCCGCTTGACCCTTCACAGCCGCGTTCACGTCGGCGGTGATGGTCATCGCGCTGGCCAGACCCGCCTCCGACCAGGCCCGCGCGGTCGTGCGAGCCCGATCGATCTTCCAGGGAGGCATGCCGAGTTCGGAGGCCAGCGCGTACGAATTGCCGCCTCGTGCCCCCGCCACCTTGGCCACCGTGCGGATTCCGTCGGCCAGCGCGTCGGCGATCAAGACATGGGCCACTCCGACGGACAGCGCCCACCGCACCGCTTCCAGGGCCCCGGGCACATCTCCGGCCACGGCCAGGTCGCTGACCGTGAATCCGGACACCTCCGCGCGGCCGCGGTGATACCGCCGGACGCTTCGTTCGTCGACCATCCCACCTGTGTCGGCCACCAACTGGGCAGCGGCGGCCGCGAGTTCCTGCAAGTCGTTGCCCACGGCATCGACGAGCGCGGCCACCGCGTCCGGGGTGGTGGCACCGCCGGCTGAGCGGATCTCGTTGCGAACGAAGTCCAGACGCTCCGCCGGTTTGGTGATCCGCTCGCAGGTGATGGTGGCGCCGGCCTTGCGATAGGCGTCGGCGAGAGCCTTGTTCCGGGCCCCGCCGGTGTGCTGCAGCACCAGGGTGACGCCGTCAACCGGGTCCGTCAGATAGTCGACCAGGGCCGCGGCGATCTCCTTGCCGGCTTCCTGGGCGCCCCGAATCAGCACCAGCCTGGGTTCGGCGAACAGGCTGGGCGAGATGAGATCGCTGAGTTCTCCCAGCGTCAAGCCCGCCGCGTTCGCGTCCCGACGCTCGACTTCGGGGTCGAGGTGCCGGGCGCGGGCCAGCACCCGGCTGATCGCCCGGTCGACCAGCAGCGGCTCGTCCCCGTTGATCAGCACCAACGGCGGTGCCGCAGCAGTATCGACGGCGTGGGGGGCGGGCACGGCACCATGCTGCCAGGCGGCACCGACAGTGCCGCGTCGATGGTGTCTCAGTGGGATATCCTGGCCGGACAACTCAACCGATCGGGTGCCTTCAGGCCCGCGATCGGCGTGCAGTACCACCTCATCCAGAGGGGCAGAGGGACACGGCCCGATGAAGCCCCGGCAACCACCGTCGATGATCGCCCCGGCCGCGTGACGCGTCCGGACCCGGCCGATCGGCAGCAGGTGCCCCTTCCGTCCCGCCCCGGACAGGGCGGGAAAGATGAGACGAAAGGCCTCGTCATGACCGAAACATTGGCGCGTCCCGGCGCTACCCCCACCGTCGATCTGGGCGCTGCCGTCGCGCTCTCGTGTCGCGAGTGCGGCAATCGGGTCGAACTGGGTCCGTACTACGCGTGTACCGAGTGCTTCGGACCGTTGGAGATCGCGTACGACTTCCCGTTCTCCGGCGAGGCACTGCGGACGCGCATCGAATCCGGACCGCAGAACATCTGGCGTTACGCCCCGCTGCTTCCGGTTCCCTCGACGGTGGCGGCGACGCCGAACCTCAATCCTGGCATGACGAAGCTGGTCCGCGCCGATCGGCTGGCGGCTGAGCTGGGTATGAAAACGTTGTGGGTGAAAGACGACTCGGGTAATCCGACGCATTCGTTCAAGGACCGTGTGGTTGCGGTGGCGCTGGCGGCGGCCCGCCAGCTCGGCTTCAAGGTCCTGGCGTGCCCGTCGACCGGCAACCTGGCCAACGCGGTGGCCGCGGCCGCGGCGCGGGCCGGAATTCGCAGCGTGGTGTTCATTCCGTCCAATCTGGAGCAGCAGAAAATCCTGACGACCGCGGCCTACGGCGGCACGCTGATCGCGGTCGACGGGAACTACGACGACATCAACCGGCTGGCCGGCCAGATCGCCGCCGAGCAGGAGGATTGGGCGTTCGTCAACGTCAATGTGCGGCCGTTCTACGCCGAAGGGTCGAAGACGTTGGGCTTTGAGGTGGCCGAACAGCTGGGCTGGCGGCTTCCGCAACAGGTGGTGATCCCGATCGCGTCCGGGTCGCAGCTGACCAAGGTGGACAAGGGTTTTGGTGAGCTGATCAAGCTCGGCTTGGTGGACGAGGCCGGCTACAAGATCTTCGGTGCTCAGGCCACGGGCTGTGCCCCGGTATCGAATGCCTTCAAGGCCGGTCGCGACTTCGTGCAGCCGGTGCGGCCGGACACCATCGCCAAGTCGCTGGCCATCGGCAACCCGGCTGACGGACCCTACGTGCTCGACGTCGTCGCTCGCACCGGCGGCGCGGTCGAAGACGTCTCGGACGACGAGGTGGTCGAGGGTATCAAGCTGCTCGCCCGCACCGAGGGCATCTTCGCGGAGACGGCCGGCGGGGTCACGGTCGCGACCCTCCGTAAGTTGCTGGCGTCCGGCCAACTCGATCCGGACGCGGAGACGGTCGTCTTCAACACCGGTGATGGCCTGAAGACGCTGGACGCCATCGCAGCGCACGTCGGGCCCTCCGCCACCATCGCGCCGACTCTGGAGGCGTTCGAGGCCACTGGGCTGGCTTGAGCTTTCCGGACGCTTGGGCTTGGGCTGGGCTGTTCTGGCGCCTGGCGGAACCCGTCTGGCGGGCTGACTCGGCGGGCTCGTTCTCGCCGGGAGTCGTTCTCGCCGGGTCTCGCTCGGGCTAGCGGGCGGGCTCTCGCTGTGGCCGGGTCTCGCTGTGGCCGGGTCTCGCTGTGGCCGGGTCTCGCTGTGGCCGGGTCTTGCTCGGGCGGGCTCTCGCTCGGGGCGAGTTCTCGCTCCCGCCGCGTGTCGCCTACCGCTGGGACCGGCTGACCCGGCATAGCGGACGTTCTACCGATCCGAACACGCCACCGCCCGGATGCGGGCGGGCCTCCGGGCGGTGAGCTGTGTTCGAAAAGGTCTTGCGGGGTGGTTGATCGCGGGTTAGTGGTTCTGGGGGGCGGTCATGGGGCCGTGGCAAAAGGTGGCTCGTTCGGTGCTGCTCATTTGGTGCTCGACGGGCGGGTAGGCCCAGGCAGCGTGGGTGGGGGTGCCGTCGCCGGGCTGGTTGACGACGACGTTGTTTATGGTCCAGGAGGTGTTGCCGACCTGGGCGGCGTAGGTGCCGGTGACGTGGCCGACCCAAGGCATGGCGTCGATGTGGCCGAGGTAGCCGGGGTCGATCGGCGCGGTGATGGTGTTGCTGATCTGTGTGCTGGTCGTCCAGGTGTGGCTGGTGTCGATGGTGACGCTGATCTTGCTGTTGGCCAGGCCGAGCACGTTCAGGCCGGCCTCCGCGCTGACGCTGCCGCCCAGGCTGGTGCTTTCCTCGCGGGTGTTGGCCACGGCGAAGGCCAGGGAGGACGTCTGGCTCAGGCAGTTGGGCAGGTCGTCGGAGGCCACTTGGGAATCGCCCCACGAGTAGGTCAGGCCGCTGGTCGGGGTGAAACTGCAGCTGGTGTTGGCGCCGCCGGCGCAGACCCCGTTGAGCACGGCGGACGCGGTGGCCGGGTCGGTGGTGGCGTCGACGGTGCGGTGGCTGGCTCCGGCGGCCTGAACGGTCCAGTCGTCGAACGGCCCGACCTGGCCGTTGCCGGCGCACACGTAGTTGTCGCTGTTGGCGATGCTGCAGGTCGGGTAGGAATCGCCGCCGCCCTCGTTGAAGGTCAGGGTGCCGCCGTCGGGCAGGGTGTAGGTGACCTTGAACGCGGAACGGTGGCTCCAAAACCACCATGGCAACGCCATCCGGGACACGTTGCCGGGGGCCATAGTGGTCAGCGGGTTGGAGTCGAACCAGTTGCCGCTTGGGGTCCACACCGAGGCCAGGGTCAGGGTGCCGGGGCTGAGGTTGGTCAACGTGTAGCTGCTCTGGACGTCGCCCACCTTCTGCTGCGCGGCGGCCTGGTGAGCGGGCGAATCGTTGGGGGTGGCCGCGGCGGCCATACCGAGGCTGGTGCCGGTGAGAAGAGCGCCGGCGGTGAGCATGATGGCCGCTCGGGCGGCCCATTTGCGGGAGGAAGGTGTGGTGGTCATGAGAAAAGCATGGCGTCGGCCCAGCCGTCCCAGGATCATCCGCCCGGCCCGTGGTCAGGAGGACGACGGTTCCCCCAATCGGTGGACGTCCCACCTCCAATCACCATCGCGCACATAGGAAGACAGCTCCAGCTGGACGCCCCTGGTAGGGGCGCCCGTCGGCGGAGTCCCGGACGTGGTCCGAGCGCGGTGAGTGCACCGGTCCGGTTGAGCAGTCGCCTCTCGATGTTTGGCCCGAGCCAGTGTGCGTCGATCGCAGGCGATCGCCTAGGGATGCGCTGATGTTTTCGGTCTGAGGTTCCCCCGGGGGAACCTCAATCCAGATTTGTCGTAGATGACCCGGCGGACTCAGGCGGGAACGCCAGGAACCCCAGGAACGGCACGAACTACACCTAGGGATGCGCTGATTTTCTCGGCGGTCCGGGGCGGCGTCGTTGCTGGTGGTGGGGTGTACGGGAGGATGGGGTGTGGACAGTGAGCAGCCCAGTTTCACCGATGTGGAGTACGGCAATCGGCGGCGGGTTTCCCGCCGGGAACGGTTCCTGGCGACGATGGACGCCACGATCCCGTGGGCGCGGTGGGTCGCTTTGATCGAGCCGCACTACTACGCGGCCGCGCCGGGGAAGAGGGGCCGCAAGGCCAAACCGGTGGAAACGATGCTGCGGATGTATCTGCTGCAGGTGTGGTTCTCCCTGTCCGATGAGGGGGTGGAGGACGCGATCTACGACTCCTATGCGATGCGGAAGTTCCTGGGCCTGGATTTCACCACCGAGCAGGTCCCGGACGCGACGACGCTGCTGCATTTTCGGCATCTGTTGGAGGAGCACCGGTTGGGGGAGAAGCTGTTCGCGGCCCAGAATGAGATCTTCGCCGAGCAGGGCTGGATCATGCGGGGCGGGTCGATCGTGGACGCCACGATCATCGCGGCGCCGTCGTCGACGAAGAACGCGGCGGGTGAACGGGACCCGGACATGCACCAGACGCGCAAGGGTCAGCAGTGGTATTTCGGGATGAAGGCCCATATCGGCGTGGACGCCGGCACCGGCTACGTCCACACGGTGACAGCGACCGCGGCGAACGTGCACGACCTGGACCAGGCGGCGGACCTGGTCCGCGACGATGACAAGGTCGTCTACGCCGACGCCGGCTACCAAGGGGCTGATAAGCGGCCCGACTTCACCGGCGACGGCGCCCGGTCGACGGTGGCGTGGCGGGTCGCGGCGCGTAAGGGCCGGCTGAAGTCGATGCCCGGCCCGGACCGGGCGGAGGAGTCGCGGAAGGCGTCGGTGCGGGCGAAGGTGGAGCATCCGTTCCTGATCGTGAAGCGGGACTTCGGGTTCGCGAAGACCCGCTACCGCGGTTTGGCCAAGAACCTGAACCGTCTGCACCTGCTGTTCGCGTCGGCGAACTGGTTGATGCGGGCCCGCGCCGTCGCCCTGACCGGGTGACGGCTGGGCGGCAGCCTGCCCGAAAACGGCTGCAGGGCCCCGAATCCGGGGCTTGAGAGGAGAAACCAGGCATCGGAACGCTCCAACGACCCGGGCCACCCACACCCGCCGCCGGCCACCCCCAGAATGGCCCGTAGATCAGCGGATCCCTAATGGCGGCGCCATAGTTTTGCGTGGCGGCATTCGTCCGAGCAGTCCAGGATGACCGGGTGAGCTTCAAGATTCACCTTCCGTTCTGGGGCTGGGTGGCCGCAGTCGTATTCGTCGTCGGCGTCGGTATGGTGTCCGGTCGCATCCTCGGTGTCCAGCGGGGGGCGGTGCGCGCAAGCATTGCGGGCCTGTTGGGCAGTGTGGTCGGCCTTTCGCTCGCCGCCTTGGTGCTCCGGGGCAAGACGGAAGCCGACGACGACCTAGGTCTGCTTGGGTTGGCGTTCGGGTTCGCGTTGCTGAGCACGATGGTGCTGAGCATCGCTATCGACGTCGTGCTGCGCCCGCGGGTGCGAGGCCGGCGGCCGAGACTGCGAACCCGGATGCGCAGCGGCCTCGCGATCGGCAGCCGGTTGTTCGAAGTGGTGCGCATCGCACGGCGACGAGGCCTGGCCGGGCCCCGGTCACTGTCACAGACGGCGCTGGCCACACCCGAAGGCGCCTTTCGATTGCGGCTGTTCCTGGAGGACTGCGGTGGAATGTTCATCAAGTTCGGCCAGATCGCGTCGACCCGGTCCGACCTACTGCCGGACCCGCTGATCGCGCAGTTGTCGGACCTGCAGAGCAACGTCGCCCGGGTGCCGCTGAACCGCATCCGGGCGAGCATCGAGGCAGAGCTCGGGGCTCCGATCGACGAGATCTTCACAGATTTCTCGGATGAACCGCTCGCGGCCGCCTCGATCGGACAAACGCACCTGGCGGTGTTGCGCGACGGCCGCCCGGTGGTCGTGAAGGTTCGGCGTCCGGACGTCGAAGTCGGGGTGCTACGGGATTCGGCGGTGTTTCGGTGGGCGTCCCGGGCCGCTTCGCGCCGCTTTGAAGCGGCCCGGAAGTTCGGCCTGGTGCCGTTGGCCGACGAGCTGACCCGGTCAGTCGAGCTGGAACTGAGCTATTTGCGGGAGGCCGCCAACGGACGCACGCTCGCCGGAGCGCCGGGTGCGGTCGGCGTGGCGGTCCCGTGGGTAGAGACGAGCAAGAGCACCGACTCCGTCCTGATCCTCGAACGGGTCAACGGACGAAGCGTGGCAGACCAGGAAGCGGTCGCCGCCTGCGGGGTTCCGCGGGCCGAACTGGCCGAACGCCTACTGACGGCCTTCTTCAACCACGCCATGGTCGGCGGTGTCTTCCACGCCGACCCGCATCCGGGCAACGTCCTGATCGACCCGCAGGGTGTGCTGTGGCTCATCGATTTCGGGGCGGTCGGTGTCATCGACTCGGTCACGCTCGAAGCGCTCCAGCTCATGGGAGCGGGCCTGGGCACCGCCCAACCGGCATTGGTTGTCCGGGCCCTCCGGTCGCTGTCCGGGTCGGCCGGCGACAGCATGGATCCGCGCACGCTCGAGGGTGAGATTTCGGCCATCATGTCCGAGCAGTTGCAAGCCGGTGGTTTTGATCCACGCAGTTTGCAGGAGATCGTGAAAGTGATGGGCCGGCACTCCATTCCGGTGCCGTCGACGCTGACCGTGCTCGCCCGCGCATTGGTGACCCTGGAGGGCACGCTGCGGACCATCAATCCCGAGGTGGACATGGCCGCCGCCGCAGCAGGACTGCTCGGCCGCACGATGCGGCCCTCGCTTGGCAGCGTCCGCGATGTGCTGAGCAAGGAAATGCTTCGGACCCTGCCGTCGATTCGCGCATTGCCCAGCCTCACCGAGGACATTGCGCTGCAATTACGGGCCGGCCGCCTACGGATGCAGATCGACCCGTTCGCGGCTGAATCCCGGTCCACGGTGACCCGGTGGGTGGACCAGGCGATCTTCGCCGCGGTGGCTGTCGGCGGCATCCTGGCATCCGCGCTGATCCTGCTGGGATCCGACATCGCGGCCCCGAACGGCGACCCCACCCTCCGGGCCGTCGGATATTTCGGGCTGATCATCTCGTCGGTGATGATGATGCGCATCGTCGCTCAAATACTGAGGCGCGATACAGGGCGAGAACGACCATGAGAACCCTCGTGGTGCTGTGAGCGCAACGGACACACCTGGACCTGGCGCTTCATCGGCTGGTAGTCATTTCCATCCCGGTCGCGACGGCAACCGATCGGCTTCCGGCGGAAGGCCGGCGAACCCGGACCGGGGTCGCCGGGCCCAGCAGGTGATTGCGGAAGGAAGCATCATGGTGGCGGTCGGTAGGCAGTTTGAAATTGTTCGAAAGCGAGCGGCGAAATAGTCGCGAGCTGTCGGTCGACGTACGAGCGTAGGCGGTCAAATGTCTCGGCCGGCGCCTCGCCGAAGGTTACCTCATGCTCCGTTTCGGTCAAGAACTCCCAAAGCCGACCTTTGATCCGCGCCAGGATGTTCTCGAGCGGAACTCGAGTGGTCACATATAGCGTCCGCGATTTCTCCTGGGCGGCGACGTACTGGCCGAGGTCGTAAGTGTGCATGCCGAGGGGAGGGTCGACGAGTCCGGCCTCTTGGTCGCGCAGCAGCCGCACGGTGTCCTCGATCTGCTGGACGCTGCCCATGTAGCACTCTTGGCTGCTTGCTTGAGACGGCGTCGAGCCGTGTACCGGTGATACTCCGCCTTCCACTTCTCGCCTGCGTCGGCCGATGGCATTGACGTCAGTAGGCGTTCCGCCAGCGACGTCCGTTTAGCCTGGGGGTGAATCTTGGGCCTCGTTCGCTATATCTGGACAAGTGAGTTTATGCGTTGTTATCTCAACGTAAGACGCCAGACAAACACTCGTACAACGCATCTCATGCGGCCCGGGGGGCTGGGCTTCAGGCGATGCCCGTGATGGTGATACCCATCTGATCAGCCAGCTCGAGCGTAAGGTTGAATCCGATTCCCGAGCCCAGAGCTAACACGGCATGCCCGGCGGCCGGTCCCAACTCGGATGGGTCGACATGGTCTTCGAACAGGACGACGTTTCGTGACACGTCGTGCAGCCGAGAAACCCACAGCAACCCGTCAACGTCGGTTTGATCATGCAGCGCCTTCGCCAACTGTGCAGTGGCCGGATAAGTGCGCGGGCCACCGTCGATGAGCTCACCGCGGCTGACGCCAATCCGGGCCAGGCCCGCCCCGGTGAGATCAGCTAGCAGCAAGTTGCGGCGCGCGGTCATCGGTACACACAATTGATGTGCTTTTAGGACTTTTTGGCCGCGGGGTCGGCCAGCTCCCACCGGGCCATCAGGGTCAGCCCCGGGGTGCGGTAGGGCCTGGCGTGGTGCCAGGCCGCCTCGACCAGGAGCCGGCGGGCGTGGGTGTTCCCGGTTTTGGTGATCGAGCCCTGGGACCGCGACGCCCCGGAGGAACGTTCGGCCGGGACCAACCCGACGTAGGCGCCGATCGTGGAGCCGGTGAACCGGGTCCAGTCGCCGATCTCCACGGCCAGCGCGAACGAGGTCAACGTGGAGATTCCGCGCAGGCACGCCAACCGGCGGGCCACCGGGGTGTAGACGCTGTCGGCGGCCATCGCCTCGATCGCGGTGTCCAGCCGATCCCGGCGGGCGGTGGTGAACACCACCGCCTCCACCGCCGCGTCGAACGCGGCCTGCAGGCCTGACAACTCGAACCGCTGCTGACGCAGCCACGCCTCGTGCCGCCCGGTCCACGCGGCCCCACCGGACCACATGATCCCTTGCCGCAACAGCAGTTTCGACACCCGGTGCCGGGAACGCATCAGATCCCCGCGGGCGTCCTCGCGGGCCCGGACCAGATCCCGGGCGGCCTCCTCACCCACCTCGGGGACCCGCACTGCCACCACCTGATCCATCCGCAACAGCCGAGCCAGATGCTCCGCATCCCGGGCATCGGTTTTCACCCGGTCCCCGGCCGGGCGCAACAGCCTCGACGGCGCCGCCACCACACACCGCACCCCCGCCGCGGTCAACGCCCGGGCCAGGCCGTACCCGGTCGGTCCCGCCTCGTACGCCACCGCGACCGGCCCCGGCAGACCGTCCAACCACCGCCGCACCGCAGAAACGTCCGGGCACAACCGATCTCGATGCAACTTCCCGGTCACCGTGTCCATACCACACGCCACGATCGACCGCGCGTGCACATCCAGACCCACACTCGTACGCTCTGAAAACACCGAGGCCTCCTCCGCCTGTGGTGCCCGAAGGCCGATACCTTCCGGCAACCCACGTCTACGCGCAGCGAGGCCTCGGCCCATCACCACCCACGCGGTGATTGCTCATACCGTCTAATTTGCCGGCATCGACGACTCGGGTACCCCGAGGGGGCACGTCGTGGAAGATCGACTCGGCCAAAGCCCCCGGGACAGATTCCGAGGCGTACAGCACCGGCAGGGGTTCCCGCCGCCGGCCCGGGATGAACGGATGAAAGCGGCCTCGGTGCGCGGCGTCGCCTGCGTAAAAACTCCGCAGCCCCCAAGTCACGTTGTACGACCGGTACAGCACCGTCCCCGCCGGCCATATCGCCAGTAAAGGGTCGAGGCCTGACGCCGGCGGCGTGGGAACGAACGGCGTCGGTGTCAGCCGGCTCACGCCAGCTCGGCCGCTAGCTCGGCGGCTGCGTCTACCACCTCACCGGGAGCGTCATCCATCACGTCAACCGGACGATCTCCGTTGAGCCAACCATTGGCCGCCACGAACCACAACGCCAATGCGGCGGCGTCAAGTTTGCCGGCTAACACCGCTATGACCTTGGCGACGACCGGTTTGGGTTGACCGCCAGGACCGAACTGAAAGCCTGGGAAGCGGTTTCGGCCATCGCCTCGAGGAACAGCGACGATCTTGCGGGCACTGGCCCACCGAGCGGCCGTAGCAGCCGTGTTCTTCGCCGTGGATCTGCTCAGTCGCGCGACCTCACCGCTGGTCAGTAGCCCGAACTCGTCGTCCAGCTCCTGCTCAGCAACCACGAACCGATGGGCTTGAGCTAACAGTCCCCGGCCCGCCGGGCGAGTGGACGTGATTGCTTCGACAAACCGCCGATACGCATCCGCGTCATCGTCGATAGAAGTCGCCGCGGCAGTGACTACAGCCTCCAGCGCTGCCCTAAGACGGACTTGGCGCCTATCCCTGTCCTCAGCACTGGCTACGCCAGGCGAGACCGCCACTGGCGGCACACCGACCGCGAACACGTCCGAGCCGGGTGGGAGTCGGTCACGGTGCGCCGCAAATAACGGCTGCGCCTGCTCGTTGGTGAGGTGAAAAACGGGGTGTTCCAAAAGCTGACCCATACGGCCATCATGACGCGTGTGATCGTAGGATGCACACATCACGTACGTCATCACGAGGCCAGTCCAGGCCCACTCAAGCGGTGACGTCCCGGGTGGTGGTGTAACCAGGGCGGCGGGCACACGGGCGGTGAGCAAAACGGTAGGAGGTGTGCGCGAGCGGACCGGGGGCGCCGGGGTGAACGACGCCAAACCGCGCCGGAGTACGCCACCCCATGGCCAGGACCGGAGAAGGGAGCACAGAAACCCGAGGAGGGGCTGACTGGCCCGAACAGGGCCGTACAGAGGTCGCGGCGGGTACGCCAAAAGGCGGCGCCACCGTCAGTGACGCCGCCCGTGGAAAGCAGAAATCAGAGGGCGGAGACCCGCTGAGCCAGGGCCGACTTGCGATTGGCTGCCTGATTCGCGTGGATGACGCCCTTCGAGACGGCCTTGTCCAGGCTGCGCGATGCCTTGACCAGTTCGGCCTGGGCCGTCGCCTTGTCGCCGGTGTCAGCCGCGCTGCGGACGCGCCGCACGGCGGTCTTCAGAGCCGACTTGACGGCCTTGTTGCGCTGACGCGCTTCCTCGTTGGTGCGGATCCGCTTGATCTGCGACTTGATGTTGGCCACGCCGGATTGCCTTCGTTTCCTCGTCTGTATGGTCCGCGCGGCAAGCAGATCGCCCGCCGCCACGCTGTCTGGTTCGCGGAGCAGACATATCGCCCGCCGCCACGCTCGTTCTCCAGCGATCCGACGCCGCAGTGGCGACTGACGCGCTGTGCACCCGCTGACGAGCGCACCGACTGACAAGTTTATCAGTCATCGCCCGTCCGCAGGGACGGCCGAACGATCCGCTCGCCTGAGCCATCGTCCCCACAGCACCGTCACCGCGGTGACCGACGCCAGAACCGGCAGCTCCAATCCCGTGCCGCCGGCCGTACCGACCGGCCAGCACACCTTCACGATCGCGCCCGGGGCGCCTTCACCTCCAGCGCCGGCCGACCCGCGCCATGGTGGTCCGCCCGGATGTAGGCGAATTCTTTCCCGCGGAATCGATGGGGCCCGTGAGCGCGGGTTTCTTCGACATCAGGCAGCGTCAGGCACATGCGCCCGCTCGTGCCGGCAAGGCCGCCGGCCCGCTCACGGGTGGGCCCACCCGTAGCACCGGTCTGCCCGCGGCGAGGATCCAGCCGGGCGCTGGGTCACCGGTGCGCCGCCGGTCGAAGCCAGCCGCCGGCCCACCGGTGCGCCGACGGTCCAGGCGCGCGCCGGCCCACCGAGGCGCCGCCGGTCCAACCGCCCGCCGGATCACCGGTCCGCCACCACCCCGGTCCGGGTTGCGGCGTCATAGCGGTAGACCTCCCGCCCCCCGATGTAGACCTGTTCGGCCCGGGACATCACGTCCAGAGGATCTCCGGACCACAGCACCAGATCCGCGTCCTTGCCCACGGCCAGCGACCCGATCCGGTCCGCCACGCCCATGACCGTGGCGGGGTTGAGGGTGATCGCCCGCAGTGCGACATCACGATCCAAGCCCTCCTTCACCGCCAGGGTGGCCTGATGGACCAGGAAGTGGATCGGTACCACCGGGTGATCGGTGATGATCGAGATCGTCACACCCGCGGCCGCCAGCCGTCCCGGGTTAGCCAGCGAGCGGTTTCGCAACTCGACCTTCGACCGGGTCGTGAACAGCGGCCCGATCAAGACCGGGATGTTCCGCTCGGCCAGCAATTTCGCGACCAGGTGCGCCTCGGTGCCGTGGTCGATGACCAACTCATATCCGAATTCCTCGGCGATCCGCACCGCGGTGGCGATGTCGTCGGCGCGATGGCAGTGTTGCCGCCACGGAATCTCCCGCCGGAGGACCCTGCTCAGCGCATCAAGCGTCAGATCGTCATCGACCGCTTCGGTCTCGGCCTTCTTCAGCCGGTTCCTGGCGTCCACGAAGGCTTTGCGGATCACGGCCGCGGTGCCCAGCCGGGTGGACGGCATCTTCTTCTGATCGCTGTAGACGCGCTTGGGGTTCTCGCCCAGCGCTGACTTCAAACCGGACGGCGACCGCAGCACCATCTCGTCGACGATGCGCCCGTGCGTGTGTACGGCCACGGTCAGCCCGCCGATCGGATTTCCGGATCCAGGATTGATGTTGACGGCGGTCACCCCTCCGGACAGGGCGTCGTCGAAACCCTGTTCCACCGGGTTGACCGCGTCGATGGCCCGGACGCCGGCCGTCACCGGATCGGTCATCTCGTTCGTGTCGTTGCCGGCCCAGCCTTCACCCTCCTCATGCAACCCCAGGTGCGTGTGCGCGTCGACGAACCCCGGCAGCAACCAGCGGCCGACGGCGTCGACGGTGGTCGCGTCGGCCGGAACGGACACATCGACGCCCAGTTCGGCGATGACTCCGTCCCGGACCAGGACGGTGCCGTCGAAGGGTTGCGATTCGACCGGCACGACGTGGGCGTTGACAAAGGCGACGGTGGAGACCATGGGCTCATCTTCGCCCGGCGGTATCGGCTCGTGCCGGTCAGGTGGTCGAGTTCGCGGGCCGCCACCGACCGCCGTGGGAGAATCGGAGGTCGACGCAGCATCAACCGCAGATTCGAAAGAAGTCCGTGACCGCAGGAAACCTGGCCAGCAGCGCGCACCGCACCTTCACCCCACCGGAGCGGATCCGCAACTTCTGCATCATCGCGCACATCGACCACGGGAAGTCGACGCTGGCCGATCGGATGTTGCAGATCACCGGCGTGGTCGACGGCCGATCCATGCGGGCGCAGTACCTGGACCGGATGGACATCGAGCGGGAGCGCGGCATCACCATCAAGGCGCAGAACGTGCGTCTCCCGTGGCGGCCGCGGGCCGGCGCTCATGCCGGCGAAGACCACATTCTGCATCTGATCGACACACCCGGACACGTCGACTTCACCTACGAGGTCTCCCGTTCGCTGGCCGCGTGCGAGGGCGCAGTCCTGCTGGTCGACGCCGCCCAGGGCATCGAGGCCCAGACGCTGGCGAATCTCTACCTGGCGCTGGAGAACGACCTCACCGTCATCCCGGTGCTCAACAAGATCGATCTGCCCGCCGCCGATCCCGAGCGCTATGCGGCCGAGATCGCGCACATCCTGGGCGGCTCGCCCGACGACGTTCTGCGAGTGTCCGGCAAGACGGGCGCCGGCGTGATCGAACTCCTGGACAAGGTTGTCGACGTCATCCCCGCGCCGACCGGCCGCGCCGAAGGTCCCGCTCGAGCCATGATCTTCGACTCGGTCTACGACATCTACCGGGGCGTCATCACCTACATCCGGGTGATCGACGGGCGGATCACGCCGCGCGAGCGCATCCAGATGATGTCCACCCGGGCCACTCATGAGTTGCTGGAAGTCGGGGTCATCTCGCCGGAACCCATTCCCACCCGAGGGCTCGGGGTCGGTGAGGTCGGGTATCTGATCACCGGCGTCAAGGACGTCCGGCAGTCCCGGGTCGGCGACACCATCACATCGGCGCTGAAGGGGGCCACCGAAGCGCTCGGCGGTTATCGCGACCCGCGACCCATGGTCTATTCCGGTTTGTACCCGCTGGACGGCTCCGATTACCCGCTGCTCCGCGACGCGCTGGACAAACTCCGGCTCAACGACGCCGCGCTGACCTACGAACCGGAGTCGTCGGCGGCCCTCGGATTCGGTTACCGCTGCGGCTATCTGGGCCTTCTGCACCTGGAGATCACCCGTGACCGGCTGGAGCGGGAATTCGGACTGGACCTCATCTCCACCGCTCCCAACGTCATCTATCAGGTCAGCATGGAGGACGGGGCCGAGCACGTGGTCACGAACCCCAGCGACTGGCCGGCCGGGAAGATCAAAGAAATCCTGGAGCCGATCGTCAAATGCACGATCATCACTCCCAGCGAGTACATCGGCACCATCATGGAGTTGTGCCAGGGGCGGCGGGGATCCCTGGGCGGCATGGACTACCTGTCCGAATCGCGCGTGGAACTGCGCTACACCATGCCGCTCGGTGAGATCATCTTCGATTTCTTCGACGCGCTGAAGTCGCGCACCAAGGGGTACGCCTCGCTGGATTACGAAGAGGCCGGGATGCAGCCGTCGGACCTGGTCAAGGTGGACATTCTGCTGCAGGGCGAAGCGGTGGACGCCTTTTCGGCCATCGTGCACAAGGAGGCCGCCTACGCGTACGGCGTGGCCATGACCGGGAAGCTGCGTGACCTGATTCCGCGCCAGCAGTTCGAGGTGCCCATCCAGGCGGCCGTCGGCTCGCGGATCATCGCGCGGGAATCGATCCGCGCGATGCGCAAGGACGTGCTGGCCAAGTGCTACGGCGGTGACATCACCCGCAAACGCAAGCTGCTGGAGAAGCAAAAAGAGGGCAAGAAGCGGATGAAGATGGTGGGCCGGGTCGAGGTGCCGCAGGAAGCCTTCATCGCCGCCCTGTCGACGGACGCGCCGACCGGAAAAGACAAGAAGTAGCGCCTGCCGCGAAGCGCGGACCGGGCTCTTGACAGGCGCCACCGCATCGGTCACCGTGTAAACGATTCCGCAAACGATTCCGGAATCGTTTACCAGACCGTCAGCAAGGACGCCGATGAGGTCGAGGCTCGCCGACGTGGCCCGCGAGGCCGGCGTGTCGGTGGCGTCCGCCTCGCGGGTGCTGAACGGCCACTCGGCCCATCCGGAGACGGCCGAGCGGATCCGCCAGGCAGCCGTTGCCCTCGGTTACCAACCGGATCTCTCCGCTCGATCGCTGAAACTCCGTCGTACCGGTCAACTCTCCCTGGCCGTCGACGACCTCGGAAATCCCGCGTATGTGGCCATGATGCGGGGCGTGGAGCGGGTGGCCCGGGCGGCCGGGTACCGGCTCCAGGTCTCCGCCATCGGGTCGGACCCGGATTTCGGCGCCCAGACCGCGCTGCACACGGTGTCCCGCGGATACACCGACGGCCTGATCATCTGTCCCTTGCGCACCGGCGCGACCATGCTGGACGTGCTGTTGACCGCGCCGATCCCGGTCGTCGTCATCGGCACCCTGCCCCGAGGCACCCGGCTGGACAACGTGACCGTCGACTCCGGGGAGGGTGTCCGGCTGGCCATGGACCACCTGGTGGCGACGGGGCGCCGCCGGATCGCCTTCTTGGGCGGCCCGGCCGACACGAATCCCGGTGCCCGCCGGCTCGACGGCTACCGGCGCGCGCAGGGCGATCTCGGGCTGGACGGATCCGCGGACCGCTGTGTGCTGGCCGACGGCTTCACCTACGACGCAGGCACCCGGGCGATGTCCGGCTTGGTCGCCCGCGGCGACTTCGACGGGCTGCTGGCCGCCAACGACGTCATGGCGATCGCCGCCATGCACTGCCTGCTCCGGGCCGGCGTCACGGTTCCCGACGACGTGGCGGTGGTCGGCATCGACGACACCGAGGTGACCGAGTACAGCAACCCCACGCTGACCAGCGTGTCCCTGGGTGCCGAGCAGCGGGGCGCGGCGGCTGCCCGACTGTTGTTGCGCCGGCTGGCCGATCCGGCCGTTCCAGTCCGGCGGGTACGCCAGGCTGTCCAGTTGCGGCTCCGCGATTCAACCGGGCCGATGACGGCGGCGGCGAAGGTGAGCGCATGACCGGCTCACTGATTGTGGAGACGCTGCCGACGATGCCGCCCCACCGGCCTTCGCGATTCCAGCGCTGGTTCAACAGGAACGGGTCGGGGCTGCTGCTGCTGTTGCCGGCCGCGATTCCGATCCTGATCCTGTCGGTCTTCCCGCTACTGCGCGGTATCTATCTGGGCTTCACCGACGCCCATTCGGGGTACAACGTCACCACGAACTTCATCGGCTTCCAGCAGTTCGGCAAACTGTTCCACAATTCGCTGTTCTGGAGTTCCTTCCGGATCGGTCTGATCTGGTCCTTCAGCGTGACCATCCTGCAGTTCCTGGCCGCCCTCGGGCTGGCGCTGCTGCTGAACCAGAACCTGCGGCTCCGCTGGTTGGCCCGCACGTTGGCGCTGGTGCCCTGGGCGATGCCGCCGGTGATCGTGGCCATCATGTGGCGCCTGCTGCTGGACCCCACGGTCGGTTCGCTCAACGAAACGATCCGACAGCTGCACCTCGGTACCGGCTCCCTGAACCTGTTGGGGCAGGCCAACACCGCGCTGCCCACGGTCATCGTGATCGGTGTGTGGGTCGGCATGCCGCAGACCACGGTGACCCTGCTGGCCGGGCTGCAGGGCATCTCGCCGACCCTGCACGAGGCGGCCGCGGTCGACGGCGCGGGCACCTGGCGCCGGTTCTATTCCGTCACGCTGCCCCAACTCCGGCCGGTGATCGCCGCCATCACGTCGCTGGATTTCATCTGGAACTTCAATTCCTTCGGCTTGGTGTACGTCCTCACGGCCGGCGGTCCGGGCGGAGAGACCATGCTGCCCATGCTGTTCGCATATCACGAGGCCTTCGGCTACGGCGATTTCGGGTACGCCTCGGCCATGGCGGACGTCACGGTCATTCTGGTGCTGGCCATCATGCTGGCCTATCTGCCCAGCCGGCTGCGGAGTTCCCGATGATGGGTCAGGTGCGACCAACCACCCGCGTCGGCCAGTACGTGGCCCTGGTCCTGTACCTGGTCTTCTTGGCCTACCCACTGCTGTGGCTGATCTCCGTTTCCCTCAAGGGGGCGCGAGAGCTGGCCTCGATCCATCCGAGTTTGATCCCGCATCAGATCGTCTGGGCCAATTACGGCATTGCTCTGACCGATCAGGGGCTGCTGAAATCGGCGCTGAATTCGGCCCTCACCTCGGTCGGGGCGACGATCATCGTGGTGCTCATCGCCGTCCCGGCTGCTTACGCGCTCACCAGATTCCGGACCGGCGGCCGCACGGTGGCCACCGTCTGGATCCTGATCAGTCAGGTCTTTCCCACCATCCTGATCATCATCCCGTTGTTCCTGATCCTGAAATCGCTGCACCTGTTGGACTCGCTGCCCGGGCTCACCGCCGTGTACGTGGTGTGGACGCTGCCCTTCGCCCTGTGGATGTTGATGGGTTACATGAACACCGTGCCGGCCGACATCGAGGAAGCCGCCGCGGTCGACGGCGCCAACCGCCTGCGGATCATCTTCAACATCGTGCTGCCCCTGCTGGCGCCCGGAATCGTGGCCACGGCCATGTTCTCGTTCATCTCGGCCTGGAACGAGTTCTTCTTCGCGCTGGTCCTGATCACCAGTACCGAGAAACGCACCCTGGCCCTCACCCTCGCCAAGTACGTGGGCGCCGAAGGCCAGCTGCAGCTCGGGCCGCTGGCCGCGGGATCGGTGCTGGCCACCATTCCCAGCCTGGTGTTCTTCGTCTTCCTGCAAAAACGACTGTCCGGCGGCTTGCTGGCCGGAGCGGTCAAGGGTTGATCCATGTCCGACCGAGAATTTCCACCGCACATTCGGCTCGATAGCCGAGAAGGAGAAGGCATGCGTACGCGTCGATTCGCCGTCGTGTTGGCAGGCGGGCTCAGCCTGCTGCTGGCCGCGTGCAGCAGTTCGTCCGGATCATCCGGATCCTCGTCCAGCTCGGCGAGTTCGAGTGCGAGCTCAGGTTCGAGCTCCAGTTCGTCGAGTGCCTCGAGCTCGAGTTCGAGCGCTCCCAGCTCGTCCGGTGCCGCAGGCGGCTCCGGCAGTTCGTCGGCCGGCCCGACGTCCACCTCATCAGCGACCGGGGGTGGCGGAGCCAAGGTCAATCTGACTTTCGAGAGCCTGGCCTTCCAGCCCCCCACGGTGGCCGCGGTCAAGAAGATCGTCTCCGATTGGAACGGGGCTCACCCGGACATCCAGGTGACCCTGCGTCAGGGCGACGCCAACAGCGCCGGCGATCAGTACACGACGCAGCTGAACGGGGGCACCGCACCGGACATCATGGACTTCCAGTCCTCGCTGATCACCGACTACATCAAGCAGGGTTTCCTGGCCGACATCAGCCAGTGGATCGACCCTGCGGTGAAAGCGGCCGTCCCGCAAGCCATCTGGAACACGGTGACGGTGGGTGGCAAGGTCTACGCCGAGCCGACGCTGTTGCAGTCGTACGTGGTCTTCGCCAACACCGACCAGTTCAAGCAGGCCGGCGTGGCCGTCCCGACGGGTGACACGCTGTCCTGGGACAACTTCCAGGCACTGGCTCAGAAGCTGACCACCAACGGGCACGCCGGATTGGGCTGGGGATTGAAGTCACCGGCCGCCACGGTCATGAATCTCTCGCTCGGCTTCAACGGCGTGTTCTTCTCCGGCAGCGCCGACCAGCCCACCTTCAACGTGGGCGACAACGAAATGCAGGTACCGCAGCGCATCAAGAAGCTGCTCACCGACAAGAATCTGGACGCCACCAGCGTGACCCAGGGCGGCTCCGACACGCTGCCGGCCTTTTTCGCCGGCAAGTACTCGATGGTGGTCGGCGGTGACTACATTGCCCAGACGATCAAGGCTTCGTCCCCGGCCACCTTCCACTGGACCGTGCTGCCCGCGCTGGCCGGGACGGCCTCAGCGCATCAGGCTGCCGATCCGCAGACCCTGTCGGTGACCCAGCAGTCGCAGCACAAGCAGGAAGCCACCGAATTCATCAACTTCTTCATGCAGGCCAAAAACCTGGCGGCGGTGGGTCAGGGTGACTGGCTCATTCCTTCCTCGCAAGCCGCTCGCGACGAAATCCAGACCGAGACGAAGGGTGCCTACGGCTGGACCAATATTTTGGCCACGGCCAAGGATCTCGTGCCGGCGTCCTTCGTCACCGCCAACGGCTTCCCGAAATGGAAGAGCGACACGGCGATTCCGGCCCTACAGAAGTACTTCGCCGGCTCCCTGGACGACCAGGGCCTGAAGGACGCGTTCACTTCGGGCTGGCAGGCAGCATCGGGCGGCTGACCAATTCATGGACGAATTCGAGGACCGCGCCGTCGCCGCATTGGCCGGCGGCGCGGTCGGGGACGCCCTCGGGGGAGCGACCGAGGGATGGACCCACGAGCAGATCCGAACCCGCTGGGGTGGGCCGGTGACCGGCATCGTCGGCCCGTACCACGAGGATTGGCAGCACGCCCGACCGGGATCGCCGTACCACAAGGGTGACGGGCACATCACCGACGACACTTTGATGACGCACGCATTGGTGCGCGTTTACGCCCGGCTCGGCCGCCACCTGGACGCCTACGCCATCGATTCGGACCTGGTCGCGGAAATGGTGGACCGGACCGAATGGATACCCGAGTTGGAGCGCGAGACGGTGCTGCTGCAAAGGGTGTTCCTGGCGGAGAAGTGGCTGGTGCTGCGGTTGCGGTACGGCCACAACGATCCCCGTGAGGCGGGGGTCGGGAACCTGGTGAATTGTGGCGCCGCCATGTACATCGGTCCGGTCGGCATCGCGAACGCCGGTGATCCGGCCGGCGCCTACCTCGAGGCGATCGACATGGCCGGGGCTCATCAGTCGTCGTACGGACGGGAAGCGGCGGGCGTGCTGGCCGCCGCGGTGGCCGAGGCCATGGGCATCGGAGCGAGCGTCGATTCGGTGATCGAGGCGGCGTTGGGTGTGGCCAAGGACGGCACTCGCCATGCGGTCGCGGCCGTCGTGGCCAAGGCGCGGCAGCTCGGCCCCGCCACCCGAGGTGATTTGTTCGCTTTCGCCGATGCCCTGCGCGAGGCGGTCGAGCCGTTCGACACGGTGGGGCCGGTGTACCGGCAGCCGGCGATGGATTCCCGGAAGCCCAGCCGCACCAAAGCCATCGAGGAACTGCCGGTTGCCCTGGGTCTGCTGGTGGCCACCGACGGCGAGTACCGGGACGCGGTCCTGGGCGCGGTGAATTACGGCCGCGACAGCGATTCGATCGCCGGAATGGTGGGCACCTTGTGTGGAGCACTGAACGGCACCAAGGCGGTGCCGTCCGACTGGGTTGACGCCATCAGCACCGCCAGCCGCACCGACCTTCGTCAGCCGGGCCGGGTGATGGCCGCCGTGGCCCGTCGGATCGCCGCCGACGACGAACGGAATTGGCAGGTCCGGCAGAGCCGGCGCAGGGAGAGTTTGGTGACCTCGCGGTCGTGAGAATTACCTGGGTTCAGCCCGAAGACAACGTGCTCCACGAATTCGTCCAATCCGAACACGAAGGAAAAAGCACCACCGATCTCCGGGAGCGGTGGTTGGCTGCCGGCGGGCCGCCAGAGGTCGGTCGGGGCGGCGCCAGCCCCCGCCCACCGGATCCGGCGCTGGTCGATCTGGCGCGAGAACTGCAAACCGAGCTGGACCGGCGGCCCGTCGCCCCGGGCTACGCGGAAGCGGAGCCGCGGGACCTTCCCGCCATTGTGGCTTCCTGGTCCGGCCCGCCCCCGCGGTTCGACGTCGATCCCGACCTCGAGGCCAGGATCACCGGCGCGTGGACGGGCCGCCTGGTGGGCTGCCTGCTGGGCAAAGTGGTCGAGAAGATCCCGCGCCCGGGGATCGCGGCCATTCTGGGTTCTTCGGGGCAGTGGCCGTTGCGGTCGTACATCACCGCTCGGGACGTCCCGGAGGCGGTCCTCCTCCAATACCCGTGGAACCGGGCCAGCCAGGGCCACAGCCTGGCCGAGAACATCGACGGAATGCCCGAAGACGACGACATCAACTACACGATGCTGGCGGTGGAGCTCCTCGAGCGGTCCGGGCGGGACTTCACCACCGAGGACGTCGCCGGGTCGTGGTTGCGCAACCTACCGGCCGGACTGGTCTTCACGGCTGAACGGACCGCCTATCGGAACCTGCTGGACGCCGTGCCGCTCCACCGGGTGGCCGTGACCGCTAATCCGTTCCGGGAGTGGATCGGCGCGGCGATTCGCACGGACGCGTACGGATGGGTGAATCCTGGACGGGTGGCGGCGGCGGCGGAGATGGCGTGGCGCGATGCCTGGCTGAGCCACACCGGCAGCGGTCTGTACTCGGCCATGGCCAACGCGGCGATGGCTAGCGCGGCGGTCGCGGGCGCCGACGCCGACGTCGTTCTCGCGGCCGGGCGATCGGTGGTGCCGCCCCGGAGCACCTTGGCCGCTGCCCTGCAGGAAGCAGCGGTGCTGGGCGGGCAGGCGCTGTCCGACGACGACGGTCTGGACGCCCTGCACCAGAAGTTCGGGCACCTGCATTGGGTGCACGCCGTCAACAACGCCGCGTTGGTCGCCTACGCCATCGCCCGGCACGGCACCGACTTCGACGCCGCCGTCGCGCTGACCGCCGTGGCCGGCTGGGACACGGATTCCACTGGGGCGACAGTGGGCGGGATCGTCGGTGCGCTGGTCGGGCCGGCCGGCATCGACGTCCGCTGGACCGGCCCCATCGGCGGACGAGTGCACACCTCGCTGCCCGGTTTTGCGAACACCACCGTGGCGCAGTTGGTCTCCCGCACCACACAACTGGCCGGAGCCGCCGCGTGACGGTCGATGAGGCGCTGTTTCTCGATGCCGCATCGCTGGATGGCCGCGATCTGAACATTCCGCGCCCGCTCGACGGGCCCACCACCGTCGACTTGACCAGTTCCGGTCCTGTGCGCGGGCTCACCCCCATCTCGGCCATGCTGGGCCGATCGCCGAACACCGAAGACATGGACGCCGCCAAGATCTTCGCCGGACCGGACGCGGTGGCTGACCGGCCACTTTGGCTATCACTCTTGGAGCGGTGGCGGGACGATCGGGCGTCGGCGGTGCGGGCCCGGCGAAGTGGGCCGCGCCAGCAGCGGTGGGCTTCCCGGTGCCGCACCGTCTTCTTCGGCTGGATCTGGGATGAGCGGCTGTACGACTGGACCACCGACCGGTTCACCCCTGAGCGGCTGCTGGCGGAATTGACCGAGGATTTCGGTGGCGTCGACGGCATTCTGCTCTGGCATGCCTACCCGGTGCTGGGCATGGACGATCGCAACCAGTTCGATTTCTACGACGTTCCCGGCCTCGGCGGTCTGGTCGACTGGTTCCACAGCCGGGACATCCGGGTGTTCCTGGATTACAACCCCTGGGACACCGCCAGCCGGCGCGGGGACGGTGCCGACCCCGTGCAGATGCGCCGGGCGCTGGACCGGTTGAACGCCGACGGGCTCTTCCTGGACACCTTGCGGGAGGCGCCGGTGGACATGGTCGCCGCCATCGGCACCCGGCGGGTGCTGGAGAGCGAGTCTCGAGTCGGGCTGGCCGCCATGCCGAGTCACCAGCTGTCGTGGGCGCAATGGTTCGCCGACAGCCCGGTGCCGGGGGTCTTGCGGGCGCATTGGCTCGACCGTCGCCACATGCAACACCATGTGCGGCGCTGGAACCGTGACCACAGCACGGAACTGCAGTCGGCGCATCTCAACGGCTGCGGCGTGCTGCTGTGGGACAACGTGTTCGGTAGCTGGGTGGGCTGGAACGACCGCGACAAGGCGACGCACCGGCGGATGCGGGCGGTGCAGACGCACTTCTCCGAATTGCTGGTCACCGGCGAATGGACGCCGTTGGTCGATCTGAGCTCGGACGCCGAGAGCCGTCATGTCTACGGAAGCCGGTTCGCCGATGACCAGCGCGAGTTGTATGTGTTGGTGAACCGGCGTGACGTCGACGCGACGGTGGAGCTGCCTTTCGCAGTCGTCGATCTCTTCGGGGAACAGCCCACACCGGTTCGCGCCGTTCGGCTTCCGGCCCGCGGAGTGGGCGCGGTGGTGGTCGGCGATCTCGACGGATGGCAGTACGCCGATGTCCATCCGCCCCGTCGCGAGGCGTTGCCGCTCCTCGCCCGACGCCGACCGGTTTCCGGTGGTGCGAAGGCGGACGGTGCTCAGCGCGTGGCTTTTTCGGCGGTCGCCCTGTCGGCCGGTCTGCACCACGGCGAGATTCGCTTCCGGCGGCGGGAGAACGGCATGCTCTCCGGCGCCTGGTGGACCGAAGCGTGGAAACCACTGGCGCCCGACCTGCACGCCGAAATGGCCCAGGAATACACGCTGGTGGTGCCGCCTGGGGTGCGGGTCCGGACCGCTCCGGTCACCGCCGGCGAATTCAGCGCCTTCCTGGGGAGCACCGGCTATCAGCCGCGGATCCGGCATCGCTTCGTCTCCGATGCGCGGCTGGCGCGCGGTCCCGAGGCGCCGGTGGTCTTCGTCGACCTGGAGGATGCCGCGGCTTACGCGGCCTGGGTGGGCGGACGGCTCCCCACGGCCACCGAATGGCAACTCGCCGTCCGGGCAGGCAGGAAGCCGTCATCGCCCCAGATATGGCAGTGGACAGCGGACTTCTATTTGGACGGCGCCACCCGCTTCGATCTGCTGGTGGGCGGCCGCCCACGGCCGGTCGACGCCTCGCCGTGGTATTTCGACTCCGGCGGGCGCGGTCAGGGTTGGGTCGCGAAACTGACGATGCCCGGTCGGGGACTGTCCCGCTCCGCCTGCCTGGGCTTTGGTGTGGCGTGGGGACCGGAGTCGAGCACGTCATTCGGCGCCGAGCACATCACCGCGCCCGGTCCGGCGGCCGAGTACTGATGGCGGCCGAACTGCGGGCGATGCCGCTGGCCGGGTTGAAGGTGATCGAGCTCGCCACCCTGTTCGCCGGCCCCCTGGCGGCCACCTATCTGGGCGACTTCGGCGCCGACGTGATCAAGGTCGAGCATCCTCGACAGCCGGACGGCAGCCGCCACCACGGGGTGAGCCGGGACGGAATCGGGTTGTGGTGGAAGACCATCGGCCGCAACAAGGCGACTGTGACGGCGGACCTGCACACCGACGGCGGACGAGAAGTGTTACTCCGGTTGGTGTCCGAGGCCGACGTGCTCATCGAGAACTTCCGGCCGGGCACCCTGGAGGGTTGGCACCTCGGTCCCGACGTCTTCCAGCGTGCGAACCCGAAGCTGACCATCGCCCGCGTCACCGCCTTCGGACAGACCGGTCCGTACGCGCACCGGCCCGGCTTCGGTTCGCTGGCCGAAGCCATGAGCGGCTTCGCGGCCGCCAACGGCCAACCCGACGGGCCGCCCACCCTGCCACCGTTCGCCTTGGCCGACGGGATCGCGGCGCTGGCCACCGCTTTCGCGATTCTGGTCGCCGTCCGGCGCGCCGATCAGTGCGGACATGGAGATGTCATCGACATGTCGATACTGGAGCCGATTCTCATGATGATGGGTCCGCAAATCACGGCCTGGGACCAGCTCCGGGCGCTGCAGCCGCGGTTGGGCAACCGGTCGGCCAACAACGCGCCGCGGAACGTGTACGAGACCAAGGATCATCGCTTCTTGGCCGTGTCGGCCAGTGCGACCTCGGTGGCCGAACGGATCGTGCGCCTGGTCGGCCGGGATGACCTGGTCGGGCAGGACTGGTTCGTCAACGGGGACGGACGCGCCGCCCACGGTGACGACATCGACGCCTCCGTGGCGCAGTGGATCGCAGACCGGACGGCGGCGGAGGTGCAGGCCGCCTTCGACGATGTCGACGCGTCCGTGGCGCCGATCTACCAGGCGCCGGACCTGTTCGCCGACCCGCAGGTGCAGTTCCGGGACATCATCACCGAGGTCGAGGATCCCGACTTCGGCACCGTGGCCATGCAGAACGTGCTGTTTCGGTTGGCCGATGCTGGTGGGATCATCCGCTGGACCGGCCGGCCGCCAGGCGCGGACACTGAAAAAGTGCTGGCCGCGCACGGGTTCTCAGTCGAGGAAATCGCCGAACTGCGCGCCAAAGGAGCGATATGAGTCGCCAGTTCGGGCCGGTTTGCGGCATCTACGTGCCGGGCGACCGGGCGGACCGGTTCAGCAAAGCGGTGGCTTCCGGCGCTGACCTGGTGGTGCTCGACCTGGAGGACGCGGTCGCGCCGGCCGCGAAGGCGGTTGCGCGGGAGCGGGTGACGGCGTTCCTGACCGGCGGAACCGCCCCCGTCGACCTGGCCGTGCGGGTGAACGCCGTTGACAGCGCCTTTTTCGCCGCCGACCTTGCCGCGCTGGAGTCCTGGTCCGGCGCGGGAGCGCGGCTGTCCGAAGTGCGAGTGCCCAAGGTGCAGCATCCGTCGGATGTCACCACCGTGGCGGCGTTCTTTCCGGTCGCTGCTCTGATCGAGACCGCGCGCGGAGTGACCGGCTGCGAGGCGATCGCTGCGGCGCCGGGGGTGGTGTCATTGGGTCTGGGTGAATCCGATCTGCGCTCGGAGTTGCTGGTCGCCGGCGAGGAAGCGTTTGACTATTTGAGGTCCCGGATCGTGGTGGCCGCGGCGGCCGCCGACCTGCGGCCCCCCGCCATGGCGGCGTACCCGCAGATCGAAGACCTCGACGGTTTGGCGAAGTCGTGTGCCCGGGGACGGTCGCTGGGCATGTACGGGCGAAGCGCCATCCATCCCAGCCAGGTGTCGGTGATCAAGGCGGCATTCCGGCCCGGGGAAACGGAGGTGCGGTGGGCGCACGACGTCCTGGCGGCGCTGGAAGCCGGTGATCGCCAGGCGCAGGGCGTCGTGCGCGCCGCGGACGGCAGCATGGTCGACGCCGCCATGCGCCGGCGGGCGGAAACCATTGTGGCGTTGTCGGCGGAGGGCTGACTCCGTCCGGCCTCAGTGCTAGGAACAGCGCATGTTCAAGGTCGTTTTTGCTCTGCATCTCGTGTTCGCCATCTTCCTCATCGGCCCATTGGTCCACGCGGCCACCACCGCCGGTCGCGGCCTGCGCCGGGCCGACGGACCCGCGCTGGCCTCGTCGTCACGGGTGCTGCGGATCTACGCGTACGCATCGGTGCTGGTGGTCATCGCCGGGTTCGCGCTGGCCGGCACCACATCCGATTTCACCCATCAGCGCACCGCCTCATTCGGGGAGACCTGGGTGTGGCTGTCGGTGCTGCTGTGGGCGGTGGCCATCGCCCTGGTGCTGGCACTGGTCGTCCCCACCCTGGACAGAGCGGTGTCGCTGGTAGGGGAGCGACAACCGCTGAATGCGCTGGTGGGGCGGGTGTCGGCGGGAGGCGGGATCGTCGCGGTGATCTTCGTCGTGATCACCGTGCTGATGGTGTACCGGCCCGGCAGCTGACCGGCCCGGCCGGCGGACCGCCGTAAACTCGAGGAATGCCCAGATCCGAGTCGATCCTCGGATGAACGACGTCATCGACGCGGTTGAATCCTGGATCTCCGAGCAGGTCTTCTGGCTGCAGGTCATCATCCTGCTGGCGGTGCTGATCCCGTTGTCCTGGCTGCTGGCCGGCGGTGTCGACAAGATCGTGGAACTCGTGGTCCGTCCGCACGCCCGGCGTGAGGTCATGCATTCGGCCGTCCATCCGGCTGGATCCGCGCGCCTGACGCATCCGCCGGAACCATTGGATCCGGCCGATGGCTAGGCCGCTGCCCCAGGTGAGTCGCCGCTGGATGTCGGTAGCCCTGGTCGTGCTCATTGCCCTGGCTCTGGGGTTCACCATCTGGAAACACGGCTGATGCCCTCGACGCTGCCCGAGGGCGAACCGGTGCCGGCGGACGGCTCGCTGCCCGACCAGGCGTTCGCCGGCGCGGACCGGCGCACGCTCTCGTTCTACGTGCACGTGCCGTTCTGCGCGACCCGTTGCGGCTATTGCGATTTCAACACCTACACGGCCGGCGAGCTCGGCAGTTCAGCGTCGCCCGAGTCGTGGCTGGCGGCGGTGGGCCGCGAGATCGCACTGGCCCGGAAAGTTCTGGGCGGCGAACGGGCGGTTTCCACCGTGTTCTTCGGCGGCGGCACGCCGTCGCTGGTCGGCGCCGGGCCGCTCACCGAGATTCTCGCCGCCATTCGGTCCGAGTTCTCGTTGACGGCCGACGCGGAGGTGACGACCGAGGCCAATCCGGAGTCCACCGACCGCGAGTTTCTGGCCCGGCTGCGGATGGGCGGGTTCACCCGTCTCTCGCTCGGCCTGCAATCGACCGCGCCGGGCGTTCTGCGGGTGCTGGAGCGCCGGCACACGCCGGGTCGGGCCATCGACGTCGTCGGCTGGGCCCGCCAGGAAGGCTTCCAGCACGTCAACCTCGATCTGATCTACGGAACTCCCGGCGAGACGGATGCCGACTTCGCGCATTCGCTGGAGGCTGTCGTCGCCTCGGGCGCCGATCACGTGTCGGCGTACTCCTTGATCGTCGAACCGGGCACCCGATTGGCGCGACAGGTCGCGCGGGGCGAGTTGGCGACTCCCGACGAGGACGTGCTGGCCGATCGGTATCTGTTGGCCGATGACCTGTTGGGCCGGGCCGGGTTCGGTTGGTACGAGGTGTCGAACTGGTCGCGCAGCGAGAGCGGGCGGTGCCGCCACAATGTGGCCTACTGGACCGGGGGTGACTGGTGGGGCATCGGGCCGGGCGCCCACTCCCACGTCGGCGGAGTGCGTTGGTGGAACGTCAAGCACCCGGCGCGGTACGCCGCCGCGCTGGATGACGGCCGTTCGCCCGGGCACGCCCGCGAGGTGCTCGGTGATCACGACCGCCACACCGAGGATGTCCTGCTCCGCCTGCGGCTCCGGGAGGGTTTGCCGGTGCAGGTCTTGTCGCCGACGGGGCGGATCCGGACGCAGGTCGAGGCCGCCGACGGGCTTCTCGACCCCGACGCGCTGGCCGCCGGCACGGCGGTGCTGACCCGGACCGGGCGGCTGCTCGCCGACGGCTTGGCGCTGCGATTGCTGGACTGATGCCGGTCTGCGCAGGCTGAGATCGAGGACCCGACTCGCCGCCTCGGCAAGCCCAAAAGCGCGGCCCAAGAGCATGGTCGCCGACGCGGGCGGATAGCCGGGCCGGCCGGGTCCTCGCGCTTACACTTGGCAGACGGACCCTGAGAGTGCCAATCCGGGACGCTGGGCCGCCGACAGAGACAACCAGCCGGGCGGGAGGTACGCGGACATGAGTGCGGACGATCGTCGCTTCCAGGTCCTGCGGGCCATCGTGGCTGATTACGTGGCCACCCACGAGCCGGTGGGGTCCAGGGCCCTGGTCGAGCGGCACGCGCTCCAGGTCTCTCCGGCCACCATCCGCAACGACATGGCGGTCCTCGAAGACGAGGGCTACATTGCCCAACCCCACACCTCGGCGGGCCGTATCCCGACCGACAAGGGCTACCGGTTGTTCGTCGACCGACTCTCGCAGGTCAAGCCGCTGTCGGTGGGCGAGCGGCGAGCCATCCAGTCGTTCCTGTCGGAGGCTGTCGATCTCGACGACGTGCTCCGCCGCGCCGTGCGGCTGCTGTCCCAGCTGACCCGCCAGATCGCCGTCGTGCAGTACCCGACGCTGATCCGAAGCACGGTTCGGCACATCGAAATCGTCTCCCTGGCCGGCCATCGCCTGCTGCTCGTGGTCATCACCGACACCGGGCGGGTCGAGCAGCGTGTCGTGGACACGGCCGCGCCGGTGTCGGAGGACCTGGTGGCCCGCCTACGGACCACGCTGGCGGCTCGGGTCACCGGGCTCCGCTTCGACGCGGCCGTCGATTCGCTGCGGGCCATCGCGGCTCAAGCCGACCCCGAAAGCCACGACGTGGTGTCCGCGGTCGTCCGCGTGCTGGTCGACGCCATGGTGGAGCAGGGCGAGGAGCGGCTGGTGCTGTCGGGGACGTCGCACGCCACCGGTGCCTTCGACGAGCCCGAGACTCTTCGGGGAGTGCTGGAGGCCATCGACGAGCAGGTCACCCTGCTGAAGTTGCTGGCGGTGCTGCAGACCCCGGACGCGGTCATGGTGTCGATCGGCAAGGAAAATGCGGACAGCAACCTGTCGTCGTCGGCGTTCGTCTCCGCTGGTTACGGCACCGGAACCACTTTGATGGGCGGGGTGGCGGTGGTGGGTCCGACCAGGCTCGACTATCCCGGCGCGATGGCGGCCGTGCGGGCGGTGGCCAGATATGTCGGCGAAATCGTGGCCGGTCGCTGAGCGGGCCGGTGGCAGCGCTGGCGGCCTTGCTGCGCCACTATGGCCAGGGATATCCGAGGATGCGGACCGGGAGACCCGGTGAGAAAGAGATGCGGTCGGAATTGAGAAAGAAGTGAGAGAGGCGCAGGTGGCACGCGACTACTACGGTCTGCTCGGGGTGGGAAAGAACGCCGGCCAGGACGAGATCAAACGTGCCTATCGGAAGCTGGCCCGGGAATTGCACCCGGACGTCAATCCCGACCCGGCGGCTCAGCAGAAGTTCAAGGACGTCACGGCCGCCTACGAGGTGCTGTCCGATCCGGCCAAGCGGCAGGTGGTCGACCTGGGTGGCGATCCGCTGGCGCCAGGCGGAGGCGGCGGCGCCGGAATGGGCGGCGATCCGTTCGGGTCCGCCGGCATGGGTCTCGGCGACATCATGGACGCGTTCTTCGGCGGCGGCACAGTGCGCTCCCGCGGCCCGCGCTCGCGCGTTCGCCCGGGCGAGGACGCGCTGATTCCCATCGATCTGACCCTCGAGGAGTGCTCGACCGGCGTCGCCAAAGACATCGCCGTGGACACCGCGGCCCTGTGCACGCTCTGCCACGGGTCGGGCTGCGCGGAAGGCACCACACCGATCACCTGCGACACCTGCCACGGTTCCGGGGAGATCCAGCAGGTCCAGCGCTCGCTGCTCGGCCAGGTGGTGACCTCGCGGCCGTGCCCGGTCTGCCGCGGCTTCGGTGAAGTGATCAACGAACCGTGCCGCCAGTGCGGCGGCGACGGACGAGTGCGCACCCGGCGGACCGTGCGGGCGAACATCCCCGCCGGCGTCGGAGACGGCATCCGGGTCCGGTTGGCCGGCCAGGGCGAGGTCGGGCCCGGCGGCGGCGCTCCGGGTGACCTGTACGTCGAGGTCCGCGAACTGGCGCACGACAAGTTCACCCGCGACGGCATCGACCTGCACTGCACCGTCCAACTGCCGATGACGGCCGCGGCGCTGGGCACTTCGATGGCCCTGAAAACGCTGCACGGAGTGGAAGACCTGGACATCCAGCCGGGTACCCAATCCGGGTCGGTGCTGACGCTGCGCGGGCAAGGCATGCCGCGGCTGCGCGGGTCGGGGTCGGGCAACCTGGTGATCCACTTGGAGGTCGTCACGCCGACCCGGGTGGAGGGTCGGCAGGCCGAGCTGCTGCGCGAACTGGCCAGTCTGCGGGGCGAGGAGCAGCCGGAGCTGTCGGCCCGGGCCCACTCCGGCCTCTTCGGGCGGATTCGCGACTCGTTCGCCGGTCGTTGACCGACGCCGTGCGCCCGCCGGCGGGGGCACCGTTTTTTCACGTCGATGCGCTTCCGACCACGGGTCTGGTCGAGCTGGCGGGCCCGGAGGGACACCATGCGGCCGCGGTCCGGCGGATGCGAGTCGGTGAGCAGGTGGTGCTCACCGACGGACGGGGTGGCTGGGCCTCCGGCGAGGTTTCGCGCCTGGGACGGCACGACCTTTCCGTGCAGGTCCAATCGAGCGGCTGCATCCCTGGTCCCCGGTTACGGGTGGTCCTGGTGCAGGCCCTGGCCAAGGGGGATCACGCCGAGCTGGCCGTCGACCTGGCCACCCAGGCCGGCGTCGACGCCATCATCCCGTGGTCCGCGGAAAGGTCGGTGTCGAGATGGTCCGGCTATTCGGACGGTATGCAGCCTGCCGACCGCGCCACCAAAGCGCTGAAGGGTGCGGCCAAATGGCGGCACATCGCTCGGGAGGCCGCCAAGCAGGCGCGCCGCACGTGGGTGCCGGAGGTCGCCGAGCTGGCCACCACGCGGCAGGTGATCGAACTGATCGGCTCGGCCGCCGCCTCGCTGGTGCTGCACGAAGCCGAGTCCCGGCCCCTTGCTCAGGTTCCCCTTCCGGAAGCGGGTGATCTGCTGCTGGTAGTGGGACCAGAGGGTGGGCTGACCGACGGCGAGGTGGCTGAATTCGCGGCGGCCGGCGCTTTCCCGGTCCGGCTCGGCCCGGAGGTGCTGCGGACCTCGGCCGCGGCGGCCGTGGCGTTGGGCGCTCTGGGCGTCCGCACCGCGCGGTGGTCACCGGCCGGCTGACTGACCGCGACAATCAGTCCCGATGGACGCCTTCACCTACTCCTACGGTCCCGAGCCCAGCCAGTTCCTGCGGCTGTATCTGCCCGCCGGAGCCGACCTGCCCGTGGTGGTTGTCATTCACGGCGGCTTCTGGCGGCAGCGGTACGGCATCGAGTTGGCCGACCCGTTGGCCGCCCAGTTGACCGAGTTCGGCGTGGCCGCAGCGGCCGTCGAGTACCGGCGGGTGGGGCCTGAGGGCACCGGCGGATGGCCGACCACTCTGGCCGACGTAGCCGCCGCGGTGGATTCGCTGGCCGGCGCGGGTCAGCGGCTCGCCGGTGGGCGCTTGCGGCTCTCGGCCGTGGTCGCCGTCGGCCACTCGGCCGGCGGTCAATTGGCGGCCTGGCTCGCCCACCGGAACAGCCTGCCGCCCGCGACGCCGGGATCGTTCGGCTCACTCGCCCCGGTCGCCGTTACCGGAGCCGTGTCCCAGGCCGGCGTGCTGGACCTGGTCGGCGGGGCCCGCGAGCGGCTGGGCAACGGCGCGGTCGAGGACATGATGGGCGGTTCTCCCGCATCGTGGCCCGAGCGGTACGCAAACGCGTCGCCGCTTGCGCATGTCGGCGACGGGGCACGGATCGTCTGCGTGCACGGCGACGCGGACGACGTGGTGCCGATCAGCCAATCCGAGCGGTACGCGGCGGCCGCCCGAGCGGCCGGCGACCCCGTCGAGCTCGTGGCGTTGCCCGGGCATGGGCCACATGGACTTGGTCGATCCGGGCCACCAGGGCTGGTTCGTCAGCCGCGATGCGGCACTGCAGCTGATCTGACCGGACTGGCGGCATCTCGATGGCCGGAGCGTCGAACGCACGTAGACTTCATGGGTCACCAATCCGCGGTGCCGCCCCGAAGAGAGAAAGCAGGCTGTCCGCCCAGTGCCGGATTTCCACGCGCCGGACCTGCCCGGAGTGTCCGGACAGGATGTGCCACCCGCCAGTGAGGGTTCCCCGGCCGCCGTCCGGTCCGGGGCTGCCCAGCGCGGCGATCGCGAGCCCCCGACGGAATCGACCATCGTGGTGCCGGACGAACGCACCATGCTCGGCCTGCTCGGGTCCCGAGACATTCTGCTGCGCCAGATGGAACAGAACCTGGCAGCCGACATCCACGTGCGCGGAAACCGCATCACGCTGCGGGGCGCTTCGGCCGACGTGGCCCTGGCCGCCCGGGCCATCCAGGAGTTGCTGGCCCTGCAGGACGCGGGTTCCCAGCTGACCCCGGACGCCGTGCGGCGCACCATCGGCATGTTGTCCGACGTCGGCAGCCCCGGCGCGCCGGCTGGGGAGTCCCCGGCCCAGGTGCTCGGGCTGAACATCGTCTCCCGGCGCGGCCGCACCATTCGGCCCAAGACGGTCAATCAGAAGCGTTACGTGGACGCCATCGACGAGCACACCATCGTGTTCGGCATCGGGCCGGCCGGCACCGGCAAGACCTACTTGGCCATGGCCAAGGCGGTGCAGGCGCTGCAGACCAAGCAGGTCAACCGCATCATCCTGACCAGGCCGGCGGTCGAGGCCGGCGAACGCCTGGGTTACCTGCCGGGCACGCTGAGCGAGAAGATCGATCCCTATTTGCGTCCGCTCTACGACGCGCTTGCACGACATGCTCGACCCCGAGTCGATTCCGCGCTTGATGGCCGCCGGCACGATCGAGGTGGCGCCGCTCGCGTACATGCGCGGCCGCACCCTGAACGATGCCTTCATCATTCTGGACGAGGCGCAGAACACCACGCCCGAGCAGATGAAGATGTTCCTGACCCGGTTGGGCTTCGGCTCGAAGATCGTCGTCACCGGCGACGTCACCCAGGTCGACCTGCCGGGCGGCCAGCAATCCGGCCTGCGGGTGGTCCAGGGCATTCTCACCGGTGTGGACGACGTGCATTTCTCCACCCTCACCTCGCAGGACGTGGTCCGGCACCGGCTGGTCGGTGACATCGTCGACGCCTACGCGCGCTGGGACGCCGCCGCCGGCGACCGTTCCGATCCCCGCGATTTCAACCGCTCAGGCCGGGGCACCCGGCGCGACGACGGCGCCCGCGGTTCCGGTCACCGCAGCGGTCCGCGCATCGAGTGGCCGCGCGGCGATACCGGCCGAGGGCTGCCGAAATGACGGTCGAGGTCGCCAACGAATCGGGCGTAGCCGTCGAGGAATTGGCCCTGGTCTCGGTGTCCCGGTTCGCGCTGGATCGGATGGGCATCAATCCGCTGGCCGAGCTCTCGCTGATCCTGATGGACGTCGAGGCCATGGCCGAATTGCACGTCAAGTGGATGGACGAACCCGGCCCCACCGATGTGATGAGTTTTCCGATGGACGAGCTGGACACGGCCCGCTCGCCGGACGAGCCGGGCGCCGCTCCCGCCCTGCTCGGCGACGTGGTGCTCTGCCCGGCGGTGGCGCTGGAACAGGCCGGCCAGGCGGGACACAGCCTCGACGACGAACTGCATCTGCTGACCGTGCACGGCATCCTGCACCTTCTGGGATACGACCACGCCGAACCCGGCGAGGAACGCGAGATGTTCCGGCTGCAGAACGAACTGCTGGACGCCTGGCGCGAACAGCGAACCGCCGAGCAGGCCGGGCAGGAGCGGGAAACCGCCGCCGCCGAGCAGCGGCAGCGGGCGCAGGCCCACCGGCAACGCTTGGTCCAGATCGACGACGCGGTGCTGGCCGCGGCGGATTCCCTCTTGGACAAACCGTCCGGCCCGGACCACCAACCGTGAGCGTGGCGGCGTGAGCTCCCTCGACGTCGTCCTGTTGGTCCTCGCCGTCGTGCTCATCCCGATCGCCGGACTCTTCGCGGCGGCCGACGCCGCGATCACCATGGTTTCGGCGGCGCGGGTGGAGGAACTGCAACGCGCGGGGCGCCGGGGCGCCGTCGCGCTGATGGCCATCGCCAAGGACAAACCGCGGTACACAAACCTGCTGCTGATGCTCAGAGTGGGCGCGGAGATCACCGCCACCACTCTGGTCACCGCCGTCGCGCTGTCCGGCTGGGGCATTCATTGGTGGGTCGGTGTGGTCGTGGTCGCCGTCATGCTGGTGCTGGTTTATGTCGTCATCGGGGTGTTGCCCCGCACCCTGGGCCGCCAGCACGCCTACACGATCGGCCTGCGAGCGGCGGGTCCCGTGCGCTTGTTCGGTTCGGTGCTCGCACCCATCGCCCGCGTGCTGATCCAGCTCGGCAACGCCATCACCCCGGGCCGCGGCTTCCGGGAGGGCCCCTTCTCGTCCGACATCGAGCTCCGCGAGCTGGTCGACCTGGCCGGCGACCGCGGCGTGGTGGAGGAGTCGGAGCGCGAAATGCTGCAGAGCGTCTTCGATCTGGGCGACACCATCGCCCGTGAGGTGATGGTGCCCCGCACCGAGGTGGTCTGGATCGAGGAGAACAAGACGCTGCGCCAGGCCATGCATTTGGCCAACCGCAGCGGTTTCTCGCGGATCCCGGTGATCGGAGAAGACGTGGACGACGTTCTCGGCGTCGTCTACCTCAAAGACCTCATCGCCAGAACACTTTCGTTGGAACCGGACGATCGGGGACCAGCGCTCGCCGAAGTGATGCGAGCACCGGTGTTCGTTCCGGAATCCAAGAACGTCGACGACCTGCTACGCGACATGCAGCGCGACCGCAACCATTTCGCGATCGTCATCGACGAGTACGGCGGCACCGCGGGGATTGTCACCATCGAGGACATTCTCGAGGAAATCGTCGGTGAGATCACCGACGAGTACGACCAAGAGCAGCCCGCCCCCATCGAACATCTCGAGGACGGCTTGGTGCGGGTGTCGGCGCGGCTTCCGGTGGAGGACCTCGGCGAGGTCTTCGACGTGGAACTACCGGCCGAGGACGTCGAGACGGTCGGCGGACTGTTCGCGCAGTTGCTGGGACGGGTTCCCATCGCGGGAGCCGAGGCCGACATCAACGGCTTGAGGTTGGTCGGCGAGGCCGGTGTCGACCGGCGCGGCCGGCCGCGGGTGCAGACGCTGCTCGTGCGCCGACTGATGGATGACGAACTGCGCCCCGAGGAGCAGGACACCGACCTGCCTTCGGTGGAGCAGGCCGACGACCAGGAGCCGGCCGAGAAGGTGTCGCGGTGACGAGCGCGCCTGTCGAACTGTCCGCCGAGGACGCCAAACTGGTGGTGCTGGCCCGGGGGGCGCGCGGCCGCGCCGGGGCGGCCGAGGGAGCGGCGGTGCGCGATCAGGACGGTCGCACCTATGCGGGGGCCACCGTGGACCTGCCGTCGCTGCGGCTGACCGCCGTGCAAGCTGCGGTGGCCGTCGCGGTAGCGTCAGCGGCGGAGGAGTTGGAGGCCGTGGTGGTGGTCACCGCCGCCGGGCAGCCAGACGACGAGTCCATATCTGCGGCGCGCGATCTCCACTGTCCCGTGCTGATTCTGGCCGGTCCGGACGGCATTGCGCGGGATCGCCAGGACCTGGGCGACCGGTGACCGCCGAACATCGTTCCGGGTTCGGCTGTTTCGTGGGGCGTCCCAATGTGGGCAAGTCCACTCTGCTGAACGCGGTGGTCGGTGCCCGCATCGCCATCACCTCCGACAAACCGCAGACCACGCGGCGGGCCATCCGCGGCATCATCACCCGGGACGACGCGCAACTGGTCATCGTGGACACCCCCGGCATGCACAAACCCCGGACCCTGCTGGGCGAGCGGCTGGACGATCTGGTGCGGTCGGTGTGGAGCGACGTCGATGTGATCGGCGTCTGCGTTCCGGCCGACGAGAAGATCGGCCCCGGTGACCGCCGGATCATCGCGGAGCTGGCCGAACAGGCGCCGCGCACGCCCTGCATCGGCATCGTGACCAAGACGGATCGGGCGGCTCCCAAAGACATTGCCGCCCAACTGCTCGGGCTCGCTCAATTGCGGGATTTCGCCGACGTGATCCCGGTCTCGGCCGTGGCGGCCAGCCAGACCGACCTGCTGGTCGACCTGATGGTCGCCCAATTGCCGGTCGGCCCGCGGCTGTACCCGGACGGCGAGGTGACCGACGAGCCGATCGAAACGATGATCGCCGAGATCGTGCGGGAGGCGGCCCTGGACGGCGTCCGGGACGAGCTGCCCCACTCCTTGGCCGCGATGGTCACCGAGATGGGGCCACGCGAGGGTCGCACCGATCTGATCGACGTCTACTGCACGGTGTTCGTGGAGCGGGACTCGCAGAAGGCGATCGTGCTGGGCCACCGCGGTTCCCGGCTGGGTGACGTCGGCAAACGAGCCCGGCACCGGATCGAGACCCTGCTCGGCAGCCGGGTGTACCTGAACCTGCACGTCTCGGTGGCCAAGGACTGGCAGCGGGACCCGAAACAGCTGCGCAAGCTGGGCTTCGACGCCTGAGTCGGGTGGGGGCGGCTTCGACGGGATGTTTTGACTCCAGTCGATATGAGCCGGGAGGACGCGTGGCCGATCGGCCTTCGCCAAACCCGGCGGCGTTCGGTGCGGCCGGGGGCCTACGGTATCGCCGTGACCAACGAACGCGAGGCTGTGGCGGAACACTTCGACGACTGGCTGGCGACGCTGACCGCCTGGGTGGCGATTCCGTCGGTGAGCGCCGACCCGGCCCGGCACGCCGACGTCCGGGCGAGCGCCGACTTCCTGGTCGAACAATTGCGCGCCGTCGGCTTTCCGGTTGCCGAGGTGATCGGCGGCGGGCCGGCCCTTCCGGCGGTGTACGCCCATTGGCCGTCCGGCGACCCGGAAGCGGTCCGGGTGGTGGTGTACGGCCACCACGACGTCCAGCCGGCCGAGAACGACCCGCGCTGGGATCGGCCGCCCTTCGAACCCGCGGTCGTGGACGGGGTGCTGCACGGACGGGGCGCCAGCGATGACAAGGGCAACATCGCGATGCACCTGCTCGGGCTGCAGGCCCACCTGCAGGCCAGCGGTCGCAGCGCCCCGGCGATCGACCTGACCATGCTGGTCGAGGGGGAGGAGGAATCCGGCTCTCCGCACATCTCCGAGTTGCTGGCCGAACTGTCCGGCCGGCTGCCCGCCGACGTCATCGTGGTGTCCGACACGGGGATCTTCGGCGCCGACACCCCGTCCACTTGCATCGGCATGCGGGGCCTGGTGGCCGGTGAACTGCACGTGCACGGACCGGATATCGACCTGCACTCGGGAGCGTTCGGCGGCGCGGTGCCCAACCCGGTCACCGTGTTGGCCCGACTGATCGCGGGCCTGCACGACGAGAACGGCCACATCGCCGTGACCGGCTTCTACGACGGGGTGCCGCTGCCGACGGAGGCCGAACGAGCCGCCACTGCGGCCCTGCCCTTCGACGAGCGCGCGTGGATCACCGGACCGGCCGGCAGCCGGACCGCAGCGGGCGAAGGAGGCTGGTCCACCCTGGAACGCATCGGCGCTCGGCCCACCGCTGAGGTCAACGGGATGTGGGGCGGCTACATCGGGCCCGGCAACAAGACCATCGTCCCGACCGACGGCTACGCCAAGCTGTCGTTCCGGCTGGTCGGGCACCAGGACCCGGCGACCGTGCAGCGGCTGGTCGAGGACCATTTCCGGGCCGCCGCACCGGACGGAGTGACGGTGGAGATGGTCTGGGAGGGCGGCGGTGTGGCGCCCGTGCACGTCGATTCCACGCACCCGGCGACCCTCGCGGCCAAGCGCGCCCTCAGTCGAGCCTTCGACGCCGACGAGGTGCTGCTCACTCGCGAGGGCGGCTCCGGCCCGGAAGCGGAACTGGCCGAAACCATCGGCGCCCCACTGATCTTCGTGGGGGTGATGACCGACGACGACCAGATTCACGCGCCCAACGAGAAGGCACCGGTGGAGCTGCTGCGCCGCGGTTGTGAAGCGGTGGCGCATCTCTGGCGGGAGCTGGCGGCGGTGGGCCGAGCCGGACTGGCGGGCTGACCGCCCGCGCACCATCAGCTGACTGCCCGGGGCGCACTGGCCGGCTGAGGCCCGACTGCACCGCCGGCTGACCGTCGGACCCCACCGGGGGCTGGGGCCAGAGATGCGAAGGCCCGCGGATGGGCAGACATGAGGGCGTGGAGCCGGTCCCGCCCCTGGTGTCAGCCCCGCCGGGGGCAGCTGCGCCAGCCCGTCGGCGATCGCCCCGGGTCCGGTCGGCGGCCGTTCGGGCGCCGCAGCGGCCCGCCCGCGGCGGTTAGGGTGGTCCGGTGAGTCCAGCCAAAGTGAAAAAAGCTTCTCGAGCTGTGCCGTCGGCGCACTATCCAGTGACCCGGGCCACGCTGGACAACGGGCTGCGGGTGGTGTTCGCGCCGGATCCGGCCAGCCCGGTCGTGGGTGTTTCCGTTCATTACGACGTCGGATTCCGGTCGGAGCCCGAAGGCCGCACCGGATTTGCGCACCTGTTCGAGCACCTGATGTTCCAGGGCAGCGAATCGCTGCCCAAACTCGAACACTTTCGCCTGGTGCAGTCCTCGGGCGGCGTGTTCAACGGGTCCACCCATTTCGATTACACAGACTACTTCGAGGTGCTGCCGGCCACCGCGCTGGAGCGCGGCCTGTTCCTCGAGGCCGACCGCATGCGCGCCCCGAAAATCACCGCGGAAAACCTGGCCAACCAGGTGGACGTGGTCAGTGAAGAGATCCGGCTGAACGTACTCCAACCGGCCGTACGGCGGATTCCCGTGGATCGACCTGCCGGCCGTGCTGTTCCGGACCTTCGCCAACGCCCACAACGGCTACGGCGCCTTCGAGGACCTCCGGGCCGCCACCGTCGACGACTGCGCCGACTTCTTCGACCGCTACTACACGCCGGCCAACGCGGTGCTGACCGTGTGCGGAGGATTCGACGTCGCGGACGCGACAGCACTGGTGGAGCGGCATTTCGGGGACGTCCCGTTCCGGCCCCGGCCAGAGCGGCCGTCGTTCGCCGAGCCCGCACCCACCGAGCAGCGGCGCGGCGAAAAGGTCGACGCGCTCGCACCGCTCCCGGCTCTGGCAGCCGGATGGCGCTTGCCCGACCCGGTGGCCGATCTCCCCGGATATCTCGCGTACATATTGCTCGGGCAGGTGCTCTCCGACGGTGAGTCCTCCCGGCTGCACCGCGCCTTGGTGGCCGAACGGCAACTGGTCAACGAGATCTGGGCCGTGCCCGGGCTGTTGGGTGGCCCGCTGGACGCCCGCGATCCCGACGTGTTCGTGCTCGGCACCCTTTACGCGCCGGACGTCACGGCGGACACCGTCCTGGACGCCGCGGTGCAGGAAATTCGCCGATTGGCCGACGACGGCCCGACCGGCGACGAGCTGCGGATGTCCCAGGCGCGGTTCTGCGCCGCGCTGTACCGCGAGAACGACGGCATCGCCGCTCGCACCAGGTCTTTGGGAACGATGGAATTGCTGCACGGCCGGGCGGAACTGCTGTCGGAATTGCCGGAACTCATCGCGGGCGTGTCAGGCGCCGACGTGGCCGCGGCGGCCGCCGCTTTGGACCCGGCCACCTGCGGCCTGCTGATCGTGGCGCCCGGAACGGAGAACTGACATGGCCAAAAAGCACGCCCCTCAGGACGAACCCAAGGGCAAGAAGGACAAGTCGGAGAAGCCGAAAGGCAAGCCGGACAAGTCCGACAAGCAGTCCAAGAAGGGCAAGCACGCCAAGAAGACCAAGAGCGCGAAGGCGCCGAAAATCTCGGAGGCCGTCGCACAGAGCGCCGTGTCCACCCCGGTTCGCCGACTGCCGTCGCCCAAACCTGCTGTCCGGCAAGTGCTTGCCGAACCGTCCATGGTCGCCTACGACACGGACAACGACCTCCTCGAAAACCGGAGCGACGACCCGGACATCTGGCGCACCGCCGATGAGATCGGCCGGACCGCGCTGGGCCCGCGACCGGTTCCGCCCCTGCAGGGAGGCGCCCGGTTCGACGACCCCGAGCTGGCCACCGCCACCCTGGCCAGCGGGTTGACCGTATACGCGATTCGCAAAGCGGGCACCCCGATGGTCGAACTGCGCTTGCGAGTGCCGTTCGGCGGCCGCGCTCGCAGCCACGCCGCCCGGGCCGAAATGCTGGCGGCCACCGTGCTTCTGGGGACGTCGTCGCGTACCCGCGACCAGCTCGACGCCGAACTGGCGCTGGTGGGCGGCCATCTCGATGCCTCCGTCGACCCGCAGCGTCTGCTGGTCAGCGGATCGGTGCTGTCGCACGGGTTCGGCGACGTGCTGACCGTGCTGGCGGATTCGCTCACCGACCCGGCTTTTCGCCGGAAGGACGTCCAGGGCGAACGGGACCGGCTCGTCGAGCACCTCGCCGTCATGGCCGCGCAACCGGCCTCGGTGGCGCGGCGACACCTGCAGGAACGTCGTTTCGGTGACACCCCGGCGGCATGGGAGATCCCGGACGCCGCGCTGGTGGCCGCGGTGACGCCGTCCCAGATCGCCACCCTGCACGCCAAAGCCGTGGTACCGGAGGGCTCTTTCCTGGTGGTGGTGGGCGACCTGGATCCCCAGAGGGCATTGGACCTGGTGGCCGAACGCCTGGGCGGCTGGGCGCCGGTGGGCCGGGCCCAGCCGTTGCAGACCCCGCCGACGGTGACACCGGGTGCCGTGCACGCCTTCGCCCGCGAGGGGGCGGTGCAGTCGCAGGTACGCCTGAGCGCGGCCGGACTGACGCGTGAGGATCCGCAGTACGCGGCGTTCCAGTTGGCCAATTTGGTTTACGGCGGTTACTTTTCCTCCCGGTTGGTCGAGAACATCCGCGAGGACAAGGGTTACGTGTACGGCGCTCATTCGACCATCGAATTCTGGCCCGGCCGCGCGGCGCTGACAATCGCCTTCGACACGGCGACAGAGTCGACGGCGCCGGCATTGTGGGAGACCCGCTACGAGCTGGGCCGCATCGCGCTGACCCCGCCGGGCCCCGCGGAGGTGGAATCGGCCCGCAACTACGCGCTGGGCACGCTGGCCACATCGCTGGCCACCCAGGCCGGTTATGCGTCCACGCTGAGTGCCCTGCTGGGTCAGGGCATCGGAATCGACTGGCTGCGAGGGCATCCGGAGCGATTGGCCGCTGCCACCGCCGAGGAGGTGGCCGCCGCCGCGGGACAATATCTGACCCCGGCCGCGTTCACCGGCGTGGTGGTCGGCGATCTCGCCGCCGTCGGCCCCGGTCTGGCTGCCATCGGCGGAGTCGAGCTGCTGTGAGTGCGCCGGTGTGGCCGGGTTTCGGCGTGGGAGCGCGTTCTTTCGGGTTTCCGATCGACCCGCCGCACCTCTCGGTGGCCGTTCTCGACCGGTCGGAGCCGGTGCGGACTCCGGACCGGCTGGCCCAGCACTGGCGCGGCGCTCAGGTGCTGAGCGTCGATGCCCAAGGCCGCGCGCTGGTGCGTCACAGCGCGTCAGGACCATCGCTGGTGTTGCGGCCGGCGGCCGAGTTCGGAACCGTGCCGCCGGCGGCGGCTGTTGTCCTGGGGCACGCCCGGCGGGGTGGGCCGGATGCGGATTTCTGGGCCGTTCCGGTTGACGACGTCACCGATCTCGGTTCCGCGGGTGCAACACCCAGCGGCCTGCGTGACATGGCCGGGCTGCTGCCGGACGTCGACGCCAACCTGCTGGTCTCGGCGGTCGCGTTGCTCAACTGGCACCGGCTGGCGCCGTTTTGTCCCCGCTGTGGACGATCGAACAGCTCGGTGGCCGGCGGCTGGTCCCGGGTGTGCCCGGAGGGCCACGAGGAGTTCCCGAGGACCGATACCGCGGTGATCGTACTGGTCCACGACGGCGCCGATCGGATGGTGCTGGCGCGCCAGCCGTCCTGGCCCGCCCGCCGAGTCTCGGTCCTCGCCGGCTTCGTCGAGGCCGGGGAGGCGTTGGAAACCACGGTGGCCCGGGAGATCGGCGAAGAGATCGGCATATCAGTCACCGACATCGCCTACCTGAGTTCGCAGCCGTGGCCCTTTCCCCGGTCGCTCATGGTCGGTTTTGCCGCGCGCGCCGAACCGGGCGCGGTGCTGGCTCCTCGCGACGGCGAAATCGAGGACGCTCGCTGGGTGGACCGGACCACAGTCCGGCGCGCTCTGGCCGCCGCCCAGGATTGGACCGGCGATCCAGCCGAAGCGGAATTCCTGCTGCCCGGCCACGTCTCCATCGCCCGCCGGATGATCGAGGGCTGGGCGCGCCTGTAGGGAGTACGCCGGGCGGTGGGGATCGGATTTGCCGGAGTGTCGTACATCCGTGCGAGGATGGATCCATGGATCTTCTGGCCGGTTTGGACGACGGGCAGCGGGCCGCGGTGCTGGCGCCGGCCGGCCCCGTCTGCGTGCTGGCCGGAGCCGGTACCGGCAAGACGCGCACCATCACGCACCGCATCGCGCATCTGGTGGACAGCGGCCGGTCGCCGGTCTCGGAGATCCTGGCCGTCACCTTCACCACCCGCGCCGCCGGCGAGATGCGGCTGCGGCTGCGTGCGCTGGGCGTGCCGGGAGTGCAGGCCAGGACGTTCCATTCGGCCGCCCTGAAGCAGCTCAAATACTTCTGGCCCCGGGCGGTCGGCGGCAGCATCTGGCCCGTCGTCGAGCAGAAGCTGCGCCTGGTGGCCGGGGCGGCCCGGCGGGCCGGCGCGGCCACGGACGCCGCCACACTGCGCGATCTGGCCGGCGAGATCGAGTGGGCCAAGGCCTGCATGATCCATCCGGACACGTACGAGCAGGCCGTGGCCGAGCGGCTCCGGGACACGCCCCTGCCGGCCAAGACCGCCGCCGCCGTGTTCGCCGGCTACGAAGAGCTGAAAAGCCGCGCCGAACAACTCGATTTCGACGACCTGCTCATGCAGACGGCCGCCATCCTGGAAGAGGACGACGATGTCGCCCGCGAGTTCCGGTCCCGGTACCGCTCATTCGTGGTGGACGAGTACCAGGACGTGACGCCCCTGCAGCAGCGGCTGTTGTCCGCCTGGCTGGGGGACCGCGATCAGCTCACCGTGGTGGGCGACGCCAATCAGACGATCTACTCGTTCGCCGGAGCGACACCCGCGTACCTGCTGGATTTCGAACGCAAATATCCCGAAGCGGTCGTCGTGCGGCTGGAACGCGACTACCGATCCACGCCCCAGGTCGTCTCGATGGCCAACCGCATCATCGCCGGCGGGTCGGGACGGACCGCGGCCCTGCGGCTACGGCTGGTGGCGATGCGCCCGGACGGGCCGGACGTCACCTTCACCGAGCACGACGACGAGCCCGCGGAGGCCAAAGCGGTCGCCGCCAAGATCGCCGCCTGGGTCGCCGGTGGTCTGCCGGCCGCGTCCATCGCGGTGCTGTACCGCATCAACGCGCAGTCGGAGGTGTACGAGAAGGCCCTGTCGGACGCCGGCATCCCGTACGTCGTCCGGGGCGGCGAGCGCTTCTTCGCGCGGCCCGAAGTGCGCCAGGCCCTGGTCGCCCTGCGACAGGCGGCCAACGCGCCGGACGAGGCGCTGCCCTTGGTCGAGTCGGTGCGCGCCATCCTCGGCCCCGTCGGGCTCACCGACGACCCGCCGCCGGCCGGCGCGCTGCGCGACCGCTGGGAGTCGCTCCTGGCCCTGGTCGGGGTGGCCGAAGAGCTGGTCACGGTGGAACCGGCGGCCGGCCTCACCGCGTTGGTGGGCGAACTGGACCAAAGGGCGGAGGCCCAGCACGCGCCAGTGGTCGACGGCGTGACGCTGGCATCGCTGCACGCGGCCAAGGGCCTGGAATGGGAGGCCGTCTTCCTGGTGGGGCTGACCGACGGAACCCTGCCCATCCAGCACGCCGACACTCCCGAGGACGTCGAAGAAGAGCGACGCCTCTTCTACGTCGGGGTCACCCGGGCCCGGGCCAGACTGGCCATGTCGTGGGCGCTGTCCCGGGCCGCGGGCGGCCGGCGGTCGCGACGTCGCAGCCGCTTCCTGTACGGATTGGCGCCCGAGCCCGCGGTGCGCGGCACGTCCCGCCCCACCGGGCGTTGTCGCCGCTGCGGTGGTCCGTTGACCACGCCGGCCGCCATCAAGATCGGGCGATGCGAAAACTGCCCGTCCACGGCCGATCCGACCCTGGTGGAGGCGTTGCGCACCTGGCGGAAGCAACGATCCACGGAGATTTCCAAGCCCGCCTTCGTGGTGTTCTCCGACGCCACCTTGTTGGCCATCGCCGAACGCCGGCCGGCTGACGAGCAGGCGCTGCTGGCCATCGAGGGGATCGGCCGCTCCAAGCTGGATCTGTACGGACAGGACGTGCTGGCCATCGTGGGTTCCGTGCGGTGAGCCCCGCAGAGCTGCCCCAGGCAGAAATTTGGCCTGAAAAGCCGTGGTCGGCAGCAACTTTGCCAGTGGCGTGAAAAAAACTTCGGAAATTCGGTTGCGCGGACGCGTTGGGCGGTCTTAGGGTTTCTTCGTCAATCTTGTTCGGTCACAGGACCGGACTTGTCTCCCCGGAAACGGGCCGACCGACCACCAGGAGGTGCCTGATGATCAGTTTCTGGCTGAAGCCGACGAATGAGTTCGGCACGTCGGGCGTCGTGGTCGATGGGACGCCGAGTGCCGAGCTCGTCGCTGGCATGCGCCACGGCGAAATCGCGCCCAATGGCGTCCAGCGTGCCCGTCGTTCCGGGGAGCGTGCGTTGAGGTAGGTCCTCAGCAGCACCCCACCTCCGGTCGCGGACTCTGTAAAGGAGTTCCGCGCCGTGGTGTTTCCGCGGAACGCCGTCGCCGCTCCCGATCAGGCCACCACCGGGCCTCGGGGCGCCGGGACCGAACCAGCCGTCCAGCGCTGAGCGAATCCCGCACCCGCCGGTCAATCAGCCGGCCCGCCGAACACCACAACAGATTCCGGCCCGTCAAAGGCCCGGACACATTCTTCGGAGGTGAAAGACCTTGACCAGCAACACTCCTCGAAGTGCCGCCGCGTTGGCCGAGATCTTCGGGATTGGTTTCGCCCAGGACCCAGCCCCTTCAGGTTTCCCCATCGACCCGTTCACCGCACATGATTTGCCTTGCCACCTCGGCGATCCCGACCTGTTCTTCGCCGAGCGGCCGGACGACCTGGAGCGGGCCAAGCAACTGTGCACCGTTTGCCCGGTGCGGCAGGCCTGTCTGGCCGGCGCTCTGGAGCGGGGCGAGCCCTGGGGAGTCTGGGGAGGGGAAATCTTCGAGCACGGCGTCGTCATCCCTCGCAAACGGCCCCGCGGCCGCCCTCGCAAGGTGGCGGCCTGAGGCCGGATCAGCGTGGTCCAGCGTGCTTCGCAGTCCGTTGTGTGCAGGATGCTGGTCCTGCGGTCGGCCAGCCGTCGTCTGAAATGTCGATTGTCGCTCTGGTAGTTGCACTGTCGTGTGCAGTTCGACTGCCGCTCTGAGCGTCGCCGAACCACATGTCGACGGTGCGGACGGTCGGCGGCCGAGCTGACCCGAACGAGCCGATCCATGTGCCGCACCGGAATACATCCACACCACTTTTCGGGCCGCTATCCGGCCCCGCTCAAGGAGAACCGAAATGTCAATGCAGATAGTCGATCTGGCTCGTGAGCGCGCGGCTCGTGTGCAGCACGACGCCGAGATGATGCGCGCGCGCCGTCGGCAGCGCCGGTTCCGGAACACGACGTTCCGGCGCTCCGGCTGAGTTTCACCCGCTTTACCGAGCCGCACCATTCGGCCCGCCGGGATGCGCAGTCCGCGCTTCCCGGCGGGCCGATTGGCGTTGGCTGCCCGGCCGGACGATGTTTGCCGGCTTAGCCTGACGGAATGGCCGATGCCGTCGTCAACTGCTCCGTCTGCGGCCGGAGCGCGCCCGCCGGCGAGCCACCGCTCGCCTGGGTACTCGACCAGGCCCGCGGGCGTCGGCAATGGGTGTGCGATCTGTGCGCCCGCCAGCACCTGCGCTCCATCGAGGCCAAGTTCGACGCCGAATGGTGGTGAAGAACGGAGCCGCGGCCGAGACTCAGTCCGGATCCGAGAAGCCCGGCTGCCAACGATCGACGATCGCCCGGAACGGCGCGGTCGCATCGAGTTGGCAGAGCACCCCGATGGAGCCGAAAGTCACCCGGTGAACCATCAAGTACGCCGGCGGCAGGTTCAGATGACGGGCCAGCTTCGATTCCTGGCTGGACAGGTCGGCCATCCGAGCCGCTTGTTCCTGCATCCACTGCCGGGTGAAGTGAAACAACTCGTGGCGTAAGGGCTCGGCGTACGGCGCGATGTAATTCATCAGCGCCACCGGGTCGGGGAAGTAGTCGTCCGGCACGAAGCCCTCGGCTCGTAAGCCGGCCAGGACGTCGTCGGCGCGATTGTCCAGCGCCAGTCGGGAGATGCGGCCGACGATCGGCGGCGCTCCGTCCGGAAAGCGGGCCACCGAGCCGAAATCAATGACCCCCAGGCGACCCTCCGCGGTGAGCTGGTAGTTGCCCGGGTGGGGATCCGCGTGCAGCAACCCCGCTCGTTCGGGCGCGGAGAAATGCAATTCCGTCAGCAGCCGGCCGGCGGTGTCCCGTTCCTCGCGGCTTCCGGACCGGATGATGTCGGCCAAGCCTTTGCCGTGCAGCCATTCGGAGACGATGACTTTCGGGGCACTGCCCAGCACCCGAGGAATGAGAATTCCGGGGTCGTCCCGGTAGGCCCTGGCGAATGTGCGCTGGTTGTCCGCCTCCGCCGCGTAGTCGAGTTCTTCCAGCACTCGTTCCCGGAGTTCGGTCAACAAGGGGCGGAACTGGATCCCGGGCATCATCATGCCGAGCAGCGGAGCCACTCGGGCCAACTGGTCCAGATCGGCCTTCAGAGCCTCGCCGGCGCCCGGGTACTGCACCTTGACGGCTACTTCGCGCCCGTCGTGCCACACGGCCCGGTGCACCTGGCCGATGCTGGCCGCTGCGGCGGCCTCGTCGTCGAAGCTGGCGAACCGGTTGCGCCAGCCGGTGCCGAGTTGCTCGTCCAGCACGCGGTGCACCGTGCGGGCCGGCATCGGTGGAGCGGCGTTCTGAAGTTTCGTGAGCGCCTCGCGGTACGGGCCGGCGAACTCCTCCGGCACCGCGGCTTCGTACACGCTCAACGCCTGCCCGAACTTCATGGCGCCGCCCTTGAGCGTGCCCAGGACCTCGAAGAGCTGCTCGGCGGTACGGCGTTGCATTTCGGCGGACACTTCGGTGCGGTCCCGGCCGATGAGCCGTTGTCCCCAGCCGAGCGTCACCCGCCCCGCCGCGGACAGCGGCAGGCTCGCCAACCGGGCCGTCCGGCCGAGCGCGTTCTTGGGAATTTCGGACACGTGTTCATTGTGACGGAGGCTTCGCGGAGTTCGAGGGGATTTCCGCATCCTCGGCGGGGTAAGTGCCGGCACATTCGCATTCCGGGTGCACCGACCAGCTGCGACGGCGCGGCACCAAGTCCCCGCTGCGCCACTCCACAGTGCCGTCCACTGTGGCCGGGATGTGCAAGCCGTCCAGGAAGGTCAGGCCGTCCATCGCGGCCAGCGTGGCCGCCGCCGAGGCCAACGTGCCGGACGGAACGATCGGATTGCGCCGCAGGGCCGCCTCGACCGCCGGCCATCCGGAATCCATCGCGCTGCGGTGTCGCACGATGCAGAGCACGCAGGTGGAACGGCCCGGCAGCACCAACGGACCGACGACGGCCGATCCGATCTGGGCTCGGACCGCGAGGTGCGGGATACCTCGCTGCACCAGGGCGGCGGCTTCCCAGGGCGGCTCCGGGGCCTGGCCGGCCAGCACCACCAGACTCGGCCGCCGGGGCCGGCTTCCCAGCCGGTCGCTCGCCGCACGCTCCCCGGATTCCCGCCCAGCAGCCACCAGCTGGTCGCGGCCGACCGTCTTGTCCCGTGGGAAAGCGGCCCGGGGTGGTCTGTCCACGGAGCTCGGCTCGGAGGTGGTCGGACGAGCGGCCACCGGCCGGTTCGCGGAGTCGGGTGCAAGTTTCCGGGAACGCCGGCGCCCCGATCCGGCGGCACCGATCCCGGGTACCGGCTCCGGCTCTCGGTGGACCGCCCCGACCCCGGCGGTCAGGAGCACACTGGCCACGTTGATGGCCACCCGACCAGACCCCCGCACCACCACGACGGCGTCCGCCCGGGCCTGCAGCACGCGTTCGGCCACGTTCGATCCGTACCGGTGGACCAGGGCCAGGTGCTCGGCGGTCAGCTCCCGGTTCCAGTCGGCCGGCCGGCGCCGGTGCCGCATGCCGAGGAGCAGCCCGGCTTCCAGCAGCGTGGCCAGCAGAGCGGACCAGACAGCCACGTCGGCGCCACAATCGCTGAGCACCTGTCCGGCCATCGACGAGCCGTCCAACCGGCTCAGGACGTCCAGGGCCTCATCCGGCGGTCGGTGCAGCAGCATCCACTCCGGCGGCTCGGTGCCGATCTGAATCGTCCCGCCGGGGCGCTGGATCACCCGCAGGCCACCGCGCAGCGCGTAATAACCGCCCAGATCGATGGACCGGACCGTTTTCGTCATGGTGCACCCCCGGAGACCGAGGGTGCCAGGAGCCGGTCGAGCGCCGCTCGGGTTGTCCACACCCATCGCGAATCCCACATGGATCGGCAGCAACAACAACGGCGGGCGATTGTCCTCGCCCGCCGCGTGCAGCCGGTCGCAGCCGGCTCAAGTACCTGTACGCCCGCCTCAGAGCGGGTCCCGATCAGGCCTTGCCCAGGATCCGGTTCATCTTGGTGCCGCACACCGGGCAGGTGCCCTTGGCCATGCGGCGGCCGTTGGTCTCCGCCACCTCGCCCTCGAAGTCGCGCTTTTCCTTGCACTTGACGCAGTAGCCGTTGTACGTCTCGCTCATCGGTGCCAGCCTCTCGCTTCCGCAACTGGGCGCCGCGACAGGCCCGGCTGTGTCGCCGGAGCCGCCGATCGGCGCGCTTGACTGGCCAGGCTACTAGCGGCGGCGTTGCGACGCTGATCGTCGGGCCACTGGCGGCGCGTCGGAACCGGGCAGGGCAGAATGCGACATCGTGGCCTATCTACCTTCCGATACCCGTTACCAGTCGATGCCCTACCGGCGGATCGGTCGCAGCGGGCTCAAGCTACCGGCCGTCTCGCTCGGTCTGTGGCACAACTTCGGCGACGTCGACGACTTCGACCGACAGCGCCAGATCCTCCGCCGCGCATTCGATCTCGGAATCACCCACTTCGATCTGGCCAACAATTACGGGCCGCCCTACGGCAGCGCCGAGACCAATTTCGGTCGCCACCTGGCCGACGACTTCCGTCCCTACCGCGACGAACTGGTGATCTCCAGCAAGGCCGGCTACGACATGTGGCCGGGACCGTACGGGGAATGGGGATCGCGGAAATACTTGCTCGCTTCGCTCGACCAGTCGCTGGCCCGCATGGGCCTGGACTACGTCGACATCTTCTACTCGCACCGCTACGACCCAGAGACCCCGCTCGAGGAGACGATGGGTGCCCTGCACACCGCCGTCCAGTCCGGGCGGGCGCTGTATGCCGGCATCTCGTCGTATTCCCCCGAGCGCACCGCCGAGGCCGCGCGGTTGCTGGCCGAGATGGGAACGCCGCTGCTGATCCACCAGCCGTCGTACTCGATGCTGAATCGCTGGATCGAGGGCGGTCTGCTGGACACCCTGGGAGACCTCGGGGTGGGCTGCATCGCGTTCTCGCCGCTGGCCCAGGGCATGCTGACCACGAAGTATCTGAACGGCATTCCCGAGGGGTCGCGGGCCTCGCGAAACTCGTCGCTGTCCCCGGATCTGCTCACCGACGCCGCGCTCACCCACATCCGGGCGCTCAACGACCTGGCCGGTGAGCGGGGTCAGAGCCTGGCGCAACTGGCCTTGTCCTGGGCGCTCCGCGACCCGCGGGTGACCTCGGTGCTGGTCGGCGCGTCGTCGGTCCGGCAACTGGAGGACAGCGTGGCCGCCGTCGACCACCTGGAGCTCAGTCAGGACGAACTGGACCGGATCGACCAGCACGCCGTCGAATCGGGCATCGATCTCTGGCAGCGCTCGCGCTCGTCCTGAGTCCGAATTCCCGTCCGACCGCGCGCGGGTCGGAACTACCGACGCCGCGCGGTCAGGACTTCGGCCCCTCGCCGTCGCCCTCATCCGCGGCGGGGGAGTCGTCGCCGGACTTCGCCTCGGGCGCCGCGTCCGCGATCTCGATGTCCGGGTCCGCCAAGGCGGGGATGTCATCGAGACCGGCCAGCAGATCGTTGAACTGCTTGTCCCGATCGACGAATCCCTGCGGGTCGTCCAAGTCAGAGGCGGACGGCAGCAGGTCGGGATGAGACCACAGCGCGTCCCGCCCGTCGGCGCCCCGGGAGCCGGCCAACGCCCGCCACAGATCGGCCGCGGCGCGCAGCCGCCGGGGCCGCAATTCCAAGCCGATGAGGGTGGCGAAGGTCTGCTCGGCCGGCCCACCGGTGGCCCGGCGGCGGCGAAGGGTCTCCTGCAGTGCGGCGGCACCGGGGAGCCGGTTGCCCACCGCGTCGGCCACAATCGTGTCGACCCAGCCCTCGACCAGCGCCAACAGGGTCTCCAGCGTGGCCAGGGTGACTTGTTGGCCGGCAGTGATCTTGGGCTCGAACATGCCCTTGCCGATCAACGATTCCAGGTTGGCCATGTTGCTCGGGTCGAAATTGGCCGCCAGGTCCTCCATCGACGAGAAGTCGACGCTGATCGCCTTGGCGTAAGCGGTGACCAGGTCCAGGATGCGTCCGCGCAGCCAGGGCACCCCTGCGAACAGGCGGTGGTGAGCCGCCTCCCGAGCGGCCAGATACAACCGCACCTGGTCCTCGGGCTGCGAAAGTCCGGCCGCGAAATCCCGCACGGCCAGCGGCATCAGCACAGCAGTGTGGTCGGGGCCGAGCGGCAGCCCGACATCGGTGGAGGTCAGCACCTCGCCGGACAACTGGGCCAGGCCCTGGCCGAGCTGGGAGCCGAAGGCCATGCCGCCCATCGAGCCCATCATGGCGAGCAGCGGCCCAGCCGCCGACCGCGCCTCTTCCGGCAGCCCCTCGACCCAGGCGGTCGACACCCGCTCGGCGATCGGCGAGCACAGCTTCTCCCACATCGGCATGGTCTGCTCGATCCACTGCCGGGGGTTCCACGCCGTGGAGGTGCGGGCGCCGGCCGGCAACGACGTGACCCCGTCCAGCCACACTTCGGCCAGGGCGACCGCCTCGCGCACCTGGTTGACGTCCACGCCCGATGCCGGGTGGCTGACCGGGACCTGAGACAGCGCCAGCCGCTTGGCCAGGTCGTAATTGACCGGGCCGGCGTTCGGCGTGGTGGCGGCGGCGCTCGACATCATCTGACCGAGCTGGGAGAGCATCGACCCCAGCTGAGAGAGATCGAAGCCGCCTTGGGCACCCTGACCAGGGGCGTTACCCGAGCGGTTGTTCTCGTCGTCCCCGTCACCGGAGCCGGGCAGGGAGAATCCGAACGGCAGGTTGGTCATGGCCTCCACGGTACTGACCCGGGGTAGGGCCGGCGCGATCACCAAGCCCCTCTCGGCTGCGTCTGCGCTGAGCTCTCAGCGAAACCACATAGGGTGCCGGTCATGACAGAGGCGGGCCCGGGGGTGGTTGCTGAGCCGAATTCAGGTCCCGATGCCACACCGGCGGCGGGGAGCCCGACGGTCGCCACCGGCCGCCGCCCGCGGTGGTGGCCGGCGTCGGTCCGGGCGCGCACGCTTCTGGTGTCGGGGGTGTTGGCGCTGATTCTCATCGCGGTGGGCGCACTGGTTCCCATCCCGTACGTCGCCCTCGGCCCCGGCGTCACCTACAACACGCTGGGCAGCGCGCAGAACACCGAAGTGATCACGTTGTCGGGCGATGTCCCGGCCGACATCGCCAAGGACGCGGCGGAGACATCGCCCACCGGGCACCTGAACATGACGACCATCTCCGTCTATGACGACCAGGTGCTATTCGGAGCCTTGTATCTGTGGGCGACCGGCGACTACTCGATCGTGCCGCGGTCGGACATCTATCCGCCGAACGAGAGCGTCGAACAGGTCAATCAGCAAAACGCCAAGGACTTCGCCGACTCGCAGTCCGCGGCCGAGATCGCCGCACTGCGCTACCTGAACACCCAGGCCGTCGCGCAACACAAGGCGGCGCCGTATCCGAACGTCGTCTATGTCGGCACCATTCCGGCCTCCTCACCCAGCGCCAAGGTGCTGAATCCGCAGGATCAGATCGTCTCCATCGACGGTGCCAAGGTGACGGACTACAACTCGTTGAAAACGGCGCTGACCGGCCGGAAGCCGGGGCAGAAGGTGACCGTCGGCATTCTGCGCAACGGCGCGTCGCTGAGCGAGCCGGTGGTGCTGGAGTCCGGCGCGGCGGCGGGCCAGCAGAACACCGGCAATCAGGGCTTCCTGGGCATCGGCGCCGTGGAACGGCCCAAAGCGCCGTTCCAGATCCACATCTCGCTCGCCGACATCGGTGGCCCATCGGCCGGTTTGATGTTCACCCTGGGCATCCTGGACAAGCTGACGCCGGGCGACATGACCGGCGGGAAGTTCATCGCCGGCACCGGGACCATGGAGGTCGACGACGAGAAGGGCACGGTCGGCGCCATCGGCGGCATCCTGCTCAAGGAAATCGCCGCCCGCAACGCCGGCGCCAGCTGGTTCCTGACGCCGTCCGACAACTGCCCGGAGGCGCTGACCCGGGTGCCGGCCGGCCTGCACCTGGTCAAGGTGTCGACCCTCGCCGATGCCGCCAGCGCCGTCCAGAAGATCGCCAGCGGCGGAAATCCGACCGGCTGCTGACCGGCGTCAGTCCGCGAAGGTGGCCTGCAGCGCGGCAGTCAGGCCGGGAGCCAGGTCACCACCACGCAGCGGATCGGCCTCCGCATGTCGCACCCGGAGCAGGCAGGCGCCGCCCGGCTGCCCGCGCAGCACGCCGGCCACCAGCCGCGCTTCCTGTCGCTCCGGATGGGTGGCCGCCTGCGATGCGGTGACATCTACTCCCGGCTCGATGGTCTCGTCCGGCGGCAGCACCACGATCTCCTGCACCAGGACGCAGCCGGCCACCTCGTCGGGCCAGGAGATCGCCGCCAGCGCGGCGGAAATGTCCGGTTCGCCGGACCCGCCCACGTCGGGGAGTGATTCCTGGGCGATGGCGGTGAACACGGCGGGATCCGGACCCAGCGACGCCGCCAAACCGGGCTCGGCGGCCACCAAGTCGGCCGTCCGCACCAGCGCGTACAGGGTCGGCGGCACGTCCCAGCCCGCGGTGCCGGCGAATTCCTCGACCTCGGCCACGGCCTGCGCCAGGTCCGGGTCCTCCCACCAGGGATTTGCCGCCGGAGCGGAGACGTCGATGGGCGGGTCCGGCGTGCTCACGCCTGCATGGTCACACAGGTTTCGCCTGGGCCATCACCCCGCCGGTTGCTCGGCGGGGCCAGACGGGGAACCAAGGCCGTCCACCTAGAGTTGTCGTCTCAGGCACCCTGCGATCGGCGGACGTCCTCGGCCGCGGTCGGCGACGGCCGTCTGCTCGGGTGCAAGGCTGAAGCAAGGAGTTTGCCAACGTGGCCAACAGGCCGTCCCTCGGTATGCCCAGTCTCTCCAAGCGAGCCAAGCGCGTTCTGCTGACGATCGCCATCCTGATCGTGCTCATCGTGTTGTGGTTCCAGTTCGTCGGGATCTACGTCAACTGGGCCTGGTTCCACGAAGTCGGTTTCACCGGCGTCTACACCACTCAGCTGATCACCCGCATCGTGCTGTTCTTCATCGCCGGACTGGCCGGATTCGGGGTGATCGCTGGGTCGTTGATGATCGCTTACCGCTCCCGGCCGGTGTTCGTCCCGTCCGGCGAAGTCGATCCGCTGAGCCCGTATCGGACGGTCGTCTCTGGTCGGCCCAAGGCGTTCACCCTCACCATCGCCATCATCGTCGGTCTCATCTGCGGCCTGTCCGCGCAGGGGGAGTGGACGACCGTTCAGCTTTGGCTGCATGCCCGCAGCTTCGGTCAGACCGATCCTCAATTCGGCCACGACGTCGGCTTCTACGTCTTCATCCTGCCGATGCTGCAGATGTTCCTGTCGTGGCTGTTCGTTCTGATCGCGCTGGCCTTTTTCACCGTGCTGGTGACGCAGTACCTGTTCGGCGGCATCCGGCTATCCGGCTCGGGCCGCCGGATCTCCGCCCAGACCACCCTGCAACTTGCCCTGCTGATCGGCGCATTCGTGCTGGTCAAGGCGGTGCAGTACTGGTTCGACCGCTATGACCTGCTGTTCTCCAACCGGAGCGGCATCTTCACCGGTGCGTCGTACACAGACGTCTACGCGGTGCTGCCGGCCAAGATCATTCTGATGGTCATCGCAGCCATCTGCGCCGTCGGCTTCATCAGCGGCGCGTTTCTGCGGTCGGTGCGGGTCCCGGCCATTGCCCTGGCCCTGCTCGTGCTGTCCAGCGTGCTCATCGGCGGGCTGTGGCCGCTGATTCTGCAATCGGTGGTCGTCAACCCGAGCAAGATCAACAAAGAGCCGGCCTACATCTCGCGGAACATCGACGCCACCCGGCAGGCGTTCGGCCTCACCGACGTGAATTACCAGCCGTTCACCCCGTCGCCGAGTGAAAACCCGTCCACGGTGATCAACGACCAGGACACGGTGGCCAACGCCCGGCTGCTCGACCCGAACGTCGTCGCTGCCGCCTTCCAGCAGAAACAGCAGCAGGAGAACTTCTTCGGTTTTCCCGATCAGCTCAACGTCGACCGGTACACGATCAGCGGGAAGTCCGCGAACTACGTGGTGGCCGCCCGTGAGCTGGTGGCCAGCCAGCTGGCCGGCGATCAGACCAACTGGATCAACGAACACATGGTCTTCACCCACGGCGACGGCTTCGTGATCGCCCCGGCCAACCAGGTGCAGGACGGACTACCCGATTTCGAGGATTCCAGCCTGGTCACACCCAAGGGCGTCCTGAACATCACCCAGCCGCGCATCTACTTCGGCAGCCTGGAGCCGGACTACGCCATCGTCGGGGCGGACACCACCGGCGCCGCGCGCGAATACGACACCGATGCGCTGCCGAAGTACACGTACACCGGCTCCGGCGGAGTCGACGTCGGAAACCTTTTCGAGCGGCTCGTCTTCGCCACGCACTACAGCGAGCCGAACATCCTGTTCTCGTCGGAGATCAACGACAACTCGAAGATCATTTATTACCGCGACCCGGTGCAGCGGGTGCAGCAGGTCGCCCCGTTCCTCACGCTCGACACGCATCCGTATCCCGCGGTGGTGGACGGCCGGATCCAGTGGATCGTCGACGGCTACACAACGGTGCAGAACTATCCGTACAGCCAGCAGGTGGCGCTGAACTCGGCGACCGACAACTCTGTCGCGCGAGGCGACCAACACCGCGCAGGCCAACGCCACCGTGTCGTACATGCGCAACTCGGTGAAGGCCACCGTCGATGCCTACAACGGCACGGTCACCCTCTACGAAAACGATCCGAACGATCCGGTGCTCAAGGCCTGGGAAGGCGTTTTCCCGAACCTGGTCAAGCCGCAATCGGCGATTCCCCAGGACCTCCGGAACCACTTCCGCTATCCCCAGGACATGTTCGAGGTGCAGCGCAGTCTGCTGGTGAAGTATCACGTCACCGACCCGGTGCAGTTCTTCAATTCCTCCGGTTTCTGGAACGTGCCCGACGACCCGACGTTCTCCGAGAACGCCCAGCAGCCGCCGTACTACCTGCAGGTCCGGTTGCCGGGTGCCACGAACTCCAGCTTCCAGCTGACCAGCGTGCTCACCGGTTATCAACGCCAGTACATGAATGCGTACATGTCGGCGTCTTCGGATCCGGCGACGTACGGGAAGATCACCGTGCTCACCCTCCCGCAGAACGGGCAGACGCCCGGCCCGGCGCAGATCTATTCGATCTTCAAGAGCAATCCGACCATCACCTCGGCCATCACCCTGGCCAACAACGGCGGCTCCGGATCGCAGGTCATCTTCGGCAACCTGTTGACGCTGCCGGTCGGCAGTTCGCTGCTCTACATCGAGCCGTTCTACGTCAAGAGCCAATCGGCGTCCGGGCTTCCACAGCTGAACTATGTCCTGGTCTGGTACGCCAACCAGGTCGGGGTGGGCACGAGCCTGCTCAGCGCGCTGGAACAGGCGGTCCCGGCGAACACGCCACCGGATACCGGTTCCGGCGGGCAGACCGGGTCTTCCGGCTCGGCGACCTCGAGCAGTGGTGGATCCACCTCGCCGCCCAGCACGTCCACCGGGCCGACGCTGACCGTGCCCAGTAACGCGTCCGGCGCGCTGAGTGCGCTGGCGGCGGCGCAGGCTCAGCTCGACCAGGCGAAGAAGTCAGGCGACCTCGGGCAGATCGGCACCGCTTCGCAGGCTCTGGAGCAGGCTGTGCAGCAGTACCTCAAGCTGGCCGGGCTCACGCCGGCAACGACGCCGGCCGGGGGATCGGTGCGGGTGACGGGGTCGTCGACGGCCGCGGCCGGGGCGTCCGGCTAGCCGCCTCGACGACCGGCTGGGCGTCGGGTTGACCGGCGCTCCCGGTGGCGCGGCTGAACGTCGGGACCACCCCGCGGCGGCTGGTAAGCTTGGGTTACCGCGACGCGGGGTGGAGCAGCTCGGTAGCTCGCTGGGCTCATAACCCAGAGGTCACAGGTTCAAATCCTGTCCCCGCTACAACCGAAGAAATAGCCCTTACTCAAACTCCCAGGCCGATGGCCTGGGAGTTTGAGCCGTCTTGGGGCAGTCTCGGCCTACTTGGCGTCCCGTCGCGGGGGTTTGACAGTTGTCCTGTTACCTCACCTAACAGGACGTTGAACCGGTCCCTTGGCCTGGGCCGTACCATCGATGCGGCTGAGTTCGTCGCCGTGACCGTGCGGCCGGTAGTGGCGTTTCCAGCAAAGACGGGTCGTCGCCTCTGCGCTGCAGAAGCCCGTACCAAACGTCCTGCGCACCACCGTCGGGGACGGGCGGGTCCGTCGCCACCGGACGTTTCACGCGAGACGGCTCCAGTAACCGGTGTGCGCACGATGGAGCCAGGTATCCACCCAGGCGCGGTCTGGCTGGTCAGGAACCGATGCGGATTCGCTCAGGTCGATCAGCTGGCCCTCGTACGCGTTGATCCGATCAAGGACGTCCCCAAGGCCGACCTCTCCACGTCGGACGGAGAGCAGGTAGCTCCGGTGTTCGTCCAGCATCGGCAGGTGCATCCGTCCCTGCGTGAGGAGTTCGACACCTTGAATACCCAACCGCAGCGCGTGCGCGGCGAACTTCGTGTCGTAGCCGTGGATCGCAACCAACTCGGGGCGGTTCGTGTGTGCGCCCTGCTCGCCGGTCATCGCATCCCGCTGCGACTTGAGGTAGCCAATGAAGCGTTCGGCGGCCAGCTTCGAGACGAAGCGTTCGGCATTGTCGACCAGCTCGCACCCTTCCGTGCTGCGGACCATCGTCTCGCTGTCGGGGACGAACAGCGGGATCAGCACCGTTGGGTTTCCCGCGAGTGCGAGGCGGCACCACTTGCGTGCTGAGTAGACGATGACGTCAAGATCGGCAGCCCCGGACCGCTCGCGGATTCCGCCGGACCGGTCCCAGGCTGTGTGACGTTCGTACTGCTCAAACTCAACGGACGGCTGCTCGCCGACGATGCCATTGGGCACCCGGGCGAGGCCGGTCACAAACGCAGGACGTTTTCGACGCAGATACCCATCTCGTCGCGGTCGTCGTTGCCACCGTCCATTGAGATTCCGTGGACGCCCGAGCCGACTTGAACGCGAAGGGTCATCCCGGCTTCGGCGATCCGGCGAGCCTCTTCTGAGGCGTGCGGGTGCGTGTAGCCCGACGGCCGGCTCCGATCGCCCTCGATCACGCTCGACTCTGACACCCGAGGATCGTGCCACGGCCGGCAAGCCGTCGTGAACGAATAATGCACTCGCGCTCCAATGGGTGTATCACGTTACACTCCCTGCAGCAGGTGGGCCGGCGACAGTCGGTTATCCGTGGCTAAGGCCGGTTCAAATCCGGCCCCGTGCCAGCTCGCTGGCGCGGCGTCCGGCCGTCATAACCACGCCCGCCTGCGCTAACTGAACAGCAGTAGCGACGGGCCGGAGAGCTTCGGTTAACTCAGGACCCATGGGTCGCGGGTTCGAATCCCGCTCGGAGTTCGCTCCGGTAGCTCAGTGGTAGAGCAATGGGCGTCCCGGACTCACAACCATGTCCGTCGCCCCAAATCGCCTCGCCGCGCGGGCCGGAGACAGTCGGTTATCCCTGTCACGGAACAACACCCGGCCGTCACACCACGCCCGCGCGGCCTCGCGAACAACGAATTGGAAGAACTGGAAGGGAGGGCACCATGCCTGACGCGCTGAACGAAATCAACCTGCGGTCGACGCCGCAGTCCCAGCCTGCCGACTCGCGCCAGGTAGCGAATAGCGCTGGTGGCTTCACCTTCACGGTCGCCCCGTTGGAGTGGCTGCGTCGCTTCCTGGTGCTGGGCACCGAGGGCGGGACCTACTACGCGACCGAACGCGAGCTGACCAAGGCCAACGCCGAGGTCGTGCTGGCGTGGGCACGGGACCGCTCGACGGAGCTGGTCAACGAGGTCGTGGCGATCTCATCGGCTGGTCGTGCGCCACGGAACAACCCTGCGCTGTTTGCGTTGGCCGCTGCGGCCTCGCTCGGCGACGTCGAGGGTCGCAAGGCTGCATTGGCGGCGCTACCGCAGGTGGCGCGGACGGGTACGCACCTGTTCCTGTTCGCGGGCTACATCGAGCAGTTCCGAGGCTGGGGTCGTGGTCTGCGGCGCGCGGTGGCGGACTGGTATCTGTCCAAGCCGGTCGATGCGGTGGCGTATCAGGCAGTGAAGTACCGGCAGCGTGAGGGCTGGTCGCACCGTGACCTGCTGCGTCTGGCGCACCCGGCGACTGTCGAGGCCGATCGCAAGCAGCTGTTCGACTGGATCTGCGGCCGCGCCCAGGAAGGCCCCGCGATCGTGGAGGGTTTCCAGAAGGCGCAGTCGGCGACGACCGTTCGGGAGTGGGTCGAGATCCTCGACGGGTACCGGTCGCTGTCGTGGGAGATGCTGCCCGACGCTGCGCTGGGCGAGGCCGAGGTCTGGGCGAAGCTGCTCGACAACGGTGTCCCGCAGACGGCGTTGCTACGGCAGCTGCCGCGGCTGACGCGGCTCGGCCTTCTGACGCCGATGTCGGACACCCTCGACCTGGTTGTCAGTCAGATCACCGACGGTGAGCGGCTTCGCAAGGCGCGCGTGCACCCGGTCAACGTGCTGGTCGCGGCTCGGACGTATGCCTCGGGCAAGTCCGGGCGTGGTCAGTCGTCATGGGAGCCGGTGTCGCAGGTGGTCGATGCTCTGGACGCGGCGTTCTACACCGGGTTTGGCACTGTTGAGCCGGCGAACAAGCGCAACCTGCTCGCACTCGACGTGTCCGGGTCGATGGCGATGGCACCGATCTCGGGGCTGTCGATCACGCCTCGGGAGGTGGCGGGTGCGTTGGCGCTGGTGACGGCGGCGACGGAGCCGAAGACCGCGACGGTCGGATTCACCGCATCGAGCGTCGCACCGCGAACGGGTTTGTTCCGGCGAGGCGCCACGCTCGACGGGATCGCGCCGTTGGCGATCTCGCCGCGCCAGCGTCTGGACGATGTCCTGAAGAGCATCTCGGGGCTGCCGTTCAGCCGGACCGACTGCGCGCTGCCGATGCTGTGGGCGACCGCGAACAAGGTCAAGGTCGACACGTTCGTCATCTACACCGACAACGAGACCTGGGCCGGGGCCGTCCACCCCCACCAGGCGCTTCGCGAGTACCGCGACTGGTCGGGCATCGACGCCCGGCTCGTCGTGGTCGGCCTGACGGCGACGGACTTCACTATCGCCGACCCGACCGATCCCGGCATGCTCGATATCGCCGGGTTCGACTCGGCCCTGCCGACGCTGCTGACCGACTTCTCGGCCCGTGCCATCTGACCCGAGAATCCAGCAGGCCCGCGAGCATCACCAGCGCGCGGCAGAGGCGCTCGCACTGGCCGAACGCCACCGGCAGCAGCGAGACGCGTTGATCCGCCGCGCACGGGAAGACAATCCCGAGCGGTGGTCCTATAACGCTCTCGCTGCTGCCATCGGCTGCAGCAAGGAACTCATCGCGGCGATCATCAAACACCGCGTGTAGTCGTTGTCGAGCCGCACGAGTTCAGGCCACCGGGTTCGCCGTTGAGATCTCGGCCCCGACGGTTCTGCCGAGCAGCGCAGGCTCCCAATCGACGAAGGCGTCGACCGGCAACGCGTATCCGACGCTGGTTGAACGATCATTCAATTTCTCGCCGAGATACACACCCGCAAGGCTGAACGTGGCTCGCCCGGGGATCTTGCCGAAGACTGGGCTACCGGAACAGCCAGGTCCAGCTACGGTGCTCAGCTCTACAAAGAGGCTGCCCGAAACTCTCGGAATCTCGACGTTGCGGATTCGGCGACGGACGTGGCCTTCGACGAAGACCAAGTCCGGCCGTGCCACAGTGCGGTCGTTCTCGACGATCTCCCAGAACACATCGTCCGGGTAACCCCACTGGTGGTATCGGAGGCTCCCGGTTGGCGTCTCAGCGACAGTGCCCTCCACGATCGAGTTCCACTGCCGGCCTTCCTGGGTGCCGATCCGCAGGACGGCCACGTCGTGTTCTGGGTGCTTCTCCCACTCCTGGATCTCGAACGCCGTCCAGGAGTTGTCGACCGCGCACATCGCGATGCCGGGCGATCCAGCCCCTTTCAATACATGTGCCGCCGTCAGGGGCAGGCTGCGGTTGCCTATGAAGAACCCGCTTCCCAAGAAGTTGGTCAAGGCGACGCCCCCATCAGACAGTTGCATGTTCATGATGGGGAAGATGTAGTCCCTGATCAGCTGTCCCTGCTCGACTAATGCACCGGTCACGCCATCATCCTGCCGAACGCGATTCGGCCGCTCCGGCCTCGTCGACAGGCCGGCCCGCCGGTCACTCGCGGGGTCTGGCGGTCGCTCCGCCTCGAGGCCGTAGGGCGATTCCTCGTTCATGCAGACGGCGACGGACTGTCTCGCTGCCCACGCCGAGCGCCCGCCCGATCGTTGCAAGCGATTCTCCACGCTCGTAGCGTCGGATCGCATCCTCAACGTCGGCATCGGAAAGGCCCAGCTTTCGCTGGGCCCCGTGTCGTCTGATGATCTCCATCGCCGTGCGCCGCTCGATGCCCAGCTCGTCGGCCAGCTCTCGCTGCGTTGCGCCGGCCTCGTACCTCGCGACCAGTTCGCGTTGGGCCTCGGCGGGCAGTCGGACCAGCCGCCGAGGAGTGGCCGTAGCCGCAGCGTGCTGGGCGAATTGACCGGTAAAAACCGCCTCGTGAAGGCCCAAAAGCCTACGAATCGGACCGGGCGGGTTTGATAGTTGTCCTGCTAGGTCTACGAGAGATGGCCCCTGATCGGCAGAAATGCCGGTCAGGGGCCATCGGCGTTCCTAGCGCCATGTCGTCATGTCCGGTCAGCGCGTTGAGCGTGTTGCTGGCATCTTCGACGGGTCGACAGCGCGTGGTGGGGGCAGCCAAGGCGCCGTCGGTGGAGGAAATCGGCTGTATATCGCCATGTTCCTGCACGAACGGCTCGACGGTGCATCACCCGGCCCGCGCCGACGGGCGCAGGAACGCCAGTCCGACGTCCGCCGGCCCGCCCAAACCCGCTGGCCCGGCCGACCGGATCAACGCCGACCGGCCAACCAAACAAACCGGACCCGATCGACCGCCTACGGCAGCGTCAAACCCTGCAGCTCCACCGGTCCTTTGGTGTAGTCCAGCTCAGTCGACTGACTGACCCCGGCTGGTGGAATGGTGTCCATCACCTTGGGCACGGTGGCCGGATTGACGGTGCAGTGCGGATCGGAACTCGCAGTGGCGCAGACCCCGAAGGAGTAGGCCTGCGGAGTCGCACTGAACGCCCGGGAAAGATCCGAACTGAATCCGTCCTGGCCGGCCAGCGCCAGTGTGAACTTCCAGCCGGCCGCGGGCGTGCCGCCCAGGGCCGACTTGTCCACCGAGAAGGTGATGTACCGGGAGATGGCGTTGGCGCTGATCGTCACCGCACCCACGGTGTGGGTGTTGGTGGCGTCGACGAAGCGCTGCCCGAAGCCCTGCACCTCGATCAGCCGGTTCCACGCCGAGTTCGCGGCGATGGTGTAGTTGCGGCCCGGGAAGGATGCCGCCGTGGTCGTGGCGCCGGCGGACGGATTCTGCACGTACAGATCCACCAGCTGCGCGCCCAGTGGGCTACCGAAAGTCGGCGACAGATCCCGGGTCTGCACCCGGAAGGTGACCGTGGAACCGGTGTCGTAGATCTGGAAATCGGTCAGGTCGTACGCGCCGGCGTGGAAGTCCGGCGCCGTCGGGTAGGCGTAGTTGCCGGGCCCGTTGTCATCGCCGGTGGGATCCGCGGTGTCGTAGATGAGGGTGCCGTTGACGATGTCCTCGACCACGGTGCGCACTTGCTGTGCGGTCCCGCCGTCGGGTGCGGTGGCGCTGACCACGAACACGTTGGTACCGCGGGTCAAGGCGATCGGCACCGAGAACGTTCCCGACGCGCCCACCTTCACTGTGGCCTGGGTGGTGGCGCTGTCGGCGTCGGTGGCCACGTCCGAGATGTCCACCGTGGCACCGGGAACCGCGGTCCCCGCCACGGTGACGGAGCCGGTGGCCGGGATCTGGTCGGCCGGCGAGGTGACCTTCAGGGACGTCGACTTCTGGGTGTGGCGCACGTACCGGTTCACGGTCAGCGACGGCGTCTCCAGGGTCTTGCCGGCGCTCAGGTCAGCCACCAGCCGGGTGAAGGACGCGGAACCCCAGGTCAGCGGGGCGGCCGAACCGTCGGGCTTGCCGTCCCTGAAGCCGATCGACGCCACGGTCGGATCCGTGCCGTAGGGCGAGGCGGCCAGGTTCGGCGCGTCCCAGATCTGCTCCGGCACCAATCCGACACCCGACGACTGGGCGTGCATGTCGCCGGCCAGAGCGCCCGCCGCGGATTTCTGACCGGTCAGCAGGTCGTACTCACCGCGCTCGGCCGACAAGACCGGCCACGGGTGCCCGGTGCCCTTGTCGCTGGGCGCCCAGGGCGCACCGACCGTGGTGCAGCCGTTCGCGACCGGAACGCTGCAGTCGCCGTAGCCGTCCCCGTTGTAGCGCATCCAGGCCGGACCGGTCGGCGTCTGCACCTTGATGGTCTGGTCGACGACCTTGATCGAGTTCACCACGTCGGGATCGGAGGCCGAGAGTTCGCCCAGGCGCACCAGTTCCAGGAATCCGGCGTCGATGACGCTGCGCTGGTCGAGAGTGGGTCCGCCGTTCCCGACGTTGTACGTGATGGCCGCGTTCGGGTCGCCGGTCTTGGACAGCCGGATGAAGTAAGGGCTCGAAGACAACGGCCCGTTGGTGGTTACTGTCCAGCCCTTGATGTTTCGCTGGTACAGGTCGGCGGCCGCCAGGTAGATCCGGGCGTCCACCGCGTCGCCGTGCTGACGGGCGATGGTTGCGGCCGCCACCAGACCGGCGATTTCGGCGGCGATGGTGGACGGCGAGTAGCCGCTCTGTTCCTCCCAGCGTTCCGGGCCGGCCGACGGGCCATGGCTGATCAGATAATTGGCCGCCAACCGGATATGCGGCCACAAGGTTTTGTCGCCACCCAGACCGGTCTGCTGCGCCATCAGGATTGGGTAGGCCACCTCGTCCAGCTGAATGTTGAACGAGTCGGGCGCCGTTTTGCCGTTCACCAACGAGTTTCGGGGCATCGACCCGTCACTTTGCTGCTGCTTCAAGAGCAGGAACCGGGCCGTGTTGCGGGCGGTGGCCAGGTCGCCGTCGGTGAGCAGCGCGGTGTACGCCTCGTAGAGATCCCGGGCGAAGACCTCACGGTAGGAACCGAAATAGGTGTTGTTCGGGTCGGACGCGGAGACGGCCTGCCCCCAGGGGGAGGCCAGCGACGCGACGATGGCGCCGGGGAAGGTCTTGTCCTCACTGGCCTTGACCACGTTGGCGGACAAATAGTACTGCCCGGCGACCGCGAGCTGCTGGCTACGCGAAAGCCCAGCGATCTTCAGCGACGGAGTCCGCAGGCCGATGTCGTAGCGCAGCCAGCCGAGTGCGTAGTTGCCGACCAGCGAGGCGTACGAGGTGGCCAGGGTAGCGCCGGCGGTCTTGACGGCGGCGGCTTGAGTCGTTCCGAAGCCCAAGGCCAGCTCGAAGGTTCCGCCGGCGCCGCGGTTGACCTGGGCGGTCTGTTCGACGTTCCCGTTGGCGGCGTCGTCAGTGGCCGTCAACGTGTGTGCCGCATCGAGTTGGCTCAACCCGTCACTGGCTGCTCCGACGAATCCGCTGCTGACCGCGGCAAAAGGCCGGTCGGCCCGCAGCGCCAGATAGCTGGGCACCGCGTAGTCGCGGTTGACGGCGTTCGTGGTGGTGACCGTGTCGTAAGAAACCGGAACCGGTGAACCCGTGCTGCGGTCGACGGTGGCCGAGTCGGCGCCTCCGTTCCCGGTGCCGCCACCGCCGTTACCGGCGACGGTCGCATCGAGCCTGACGTAGAGCTGGTAATCGCGGGCGGCGGCGATCAGGGGCGTGTAGGTCGTGCGCACGACCACACTGGCCCGGCTGGGGTCGGTGGAGTAGGTGGTGGTGAGCCGGTACCGCTTGCTCTTGGCCGTCGAGGTGACGGTGCAGATCATGCCGGTGGGGTCGGCCTTGACGGTGTAGGTGGTGTCCCGGGTCTGCAGGTCGGTGAACGACGAGCCATCGGTGACCAGGTACTGCATGGTTTCCACGTTGGTGGTGTCGATCGTCGGGGCGTAGACGTCCGACAGGACACCGTCGGCGACGGTGTACCAAATCTTGGACGTCGTGTTCCGGGCGGTCCCGAGACAATCCTTGCGGGCCAGATCGAAATGACTGGACGTCCCCGGACCATCGGCGGCGGCGCTGGCGGACAACACCGCGGCCGCCGGAGAGGCGGGAGACAGCGCACCGGCAGCGGGCGCGGTCAAGGAGCCGACCGCGAGCAAGGCAATGGTGGCAACGGCAATCGGCGTTGAATGCGCGCGCTTGAGCATTCCGGGATCATGTCTCACGCCTCGGAGCCGGGCAACCGCGGGTCCGGAAAATCTCCGCCGTCACCCCGAAGGCGGACAGCCGCCGGCCCCCCGGCCGAGGAGATGGCCAGGGGGCCGACGGCGACTACCCGCGGAGTGCGTCAGCTTATGACTTCAGCGTCCGCCCGTCGCGGGAGCTTCCAGCCCGGCCGCACGAAATGGCAGGTGTATCCCCACGGAATCCGCTCCAGGTAGTCCTGATGCTCCGGTTCGGCCTGCCAGAACGGGCCGGCCGGCACCACTTCGGTGACGACCTTGCCCGGCCACAAGCCGGAGGCGTCGACGTCGGCGATCGTGTCCTCGGCGACTCGCCTCTGCTCGTCCGAGGTGTAGAAGATCGCCGAGCGGTACGAGGCTCCTACGTCGTTGCCCTGGCGGTGTTTGGTGGTCGGATCGTGGATCTGGAAGAAGAACTCGAGCAGATCCCGGAAGCTGGTCCGGGCGGGGTCGAAGGTGATCTGCACGGCCTCGGCGTGGTTGCCGTGATTCCGGTAAGTCGCGTTGGGCACGTCACCGCCGGTGTAACCGACTTCGGTGTCCAGCACACCGGGCTGCTTGCGGATCAGATCTTCCACACCCCAGAAACAACCACCGGCCAGGATCGCCTTTTCTGTCGTCATCTCGCCGCTTCCTCATTGACGAACAACTGGGCGTAGTTGCCGTAACCCTCGGCCTCCAGGTCGCCGACCGGGATGAAACGCAAAGCCGCCGAGTTGATGCAGTAGCGCAGGCCGCCGGCATCGCGGGGACCGTCGGGGAAAACGTGACCGAGGTGCGAATCACCGTTGGCGGATCGGACCTCTGTGCGCGCCATGCCGTGGGTGGTGTCGCTCAATTCGACCACATTGGTCGACTCGACCGGCGCCGTGAAGCTGGGCCAGCCGCAATGGCTGTCGTACTTGGTCAACGACGTGAACAAGGGCTCGCCGGAGACCACGTCCACGTACAAACCGGCCTCGTGGTTGTCCCAGAACTCGTTGCGGAACGCCGGCTCGGTCGCGCTTTGCTGAGTGACCTGGAACTGCGCCGGGGTCAGTCGGGCGACCGCCTCGGGATTCTTGCCGTACTGCGAAGCCATGTTGTCCCTTTCCCCTGCTCGCGGGCTCTGTGCCCGACCAGTACAACGGTCGGGCGGGCGCCGGAATTCCCCTCGTCGCCGGCCGGGGCCGCAGGTCCGAGCGACGGTCAGCAAGCGGGCGGTGGAGTCAGAAGTTCCCCGTTCGCCGCCAGCCGCCCCGTGATCAGGGCCAGGGCGTCCTCGGTGGGCAGGGTGCCGTCGACGTCGAGATAGGGGACCGCGGGCAGGACCGAGGCCGGCGGGCGCCTGGTCAGATCGGCGGCCAGGTCCCGGGGCAGAGCGCGGGCTCGGCGTCGAAGGGCAGCGACCTCAGGCGGCACCGATACCCAGAGCAGGACGGGCGGCGAGGGGAAGGCGGCGAACGCTGCCGACCAGCTCGCGGCGGAGCCGATCTCGGCGGTGAAGGGCGCGACGAGAACGACTGATCGGCCGATCTCCACGTTGCTCAGGGCGCAGTCGAGCAGGCAGCGGTAGCGGGCCTGGCGGATGTGCGCGGAAGCGAGGGCCGGGTGGTCCAGATCGTGATCGGACGCACCGACCAGCCGGGCGATCTCGACCATCAGTGGGTTGGTGAGGATGTCCTGGTCCAGTAGGACGGCTTGACAGCGTTCGGCCAGCGCCCGACCGAGCGTGCTCTTGCCGCTGCCGGCGACTCCGGCCACGACGTAGAGCGCGGTGGTGTTCAACGGCCGGCTTCCGGGAATCAGCGGCTGGTGTAGCCGCCGTCGATGGGCAGCGACACGCCGCTGATCATGGCGGCCGCGTCGGAGAGCAGGAAGACGATGGGGCCCGCGATGTCGTCCTCGGTGGCCCACCGGTGCAGCGGCATCGCGTCGAGGAAGGGCTTTTCGATCTCGGGACGGCCCCAATACCAGGCGGACATCGGCGTCATGACCACCGTCGGGTTCACGCTGTTGACCCGAATGCCGTACTGCCCCAGTTCCAGGGCGGAGACGCGGGTGATGTTGTCCAGGGCGGCCTTCGAGGATCCGTAGGAGATGTGGCCGGGCAGGGCCACCAGCCCGGCCTGGCTGGAGACGTTGACGATGGAGCCGCCTTTGTCCAGCCGGATCAGGCTCCGAGCGGCGTATTTGGTGACCAGTAGCGCGCCGCGGGCGTTGATGGCCATGACTCTGTCGAAGACGGCGATATCGGTGTCCTGAGGGGTGGCGATCTCGCCGCCATCCCCGGCACAGTTGACGACGCCCCAGAGATCCAGCCCGTCGATGGCGTCCTTGATGCTGTCCTCGCTGGTCAGATCGAAGGCCAGCGGCCGGGCACCGGTCTGGGTGGTGATCTCCTCCAGCGAATCCATGGTGCGGCCCGCCGCGATGACGTCGGCGCCCCTGGCTGTCAGTTGGCGAACGGTGGCGCCCCCGATACCACCGGCAGCGCCGGTGACCAGGACAGTGCGGCCTTTGAATTCGCTCATGCGGAGACTCTTTCTGACGTGAGAGGGATGTCGGTGTGGCGGGAGGCGTCGAATGATGACGCGATCGGCTCGGGCGAAACACGGTTGCCTGCGGCGGATCTACGGTCCGTAGCGGTGAGTGCGGTGCTGTTGGATCTCAGCCGGCCGTTCGTACCTGTGCGACCAGCGTGGGGGTGGAATCGCGGACTTTGAGAAAGACGGGCAAAATCAGATGGCGCTTCAGACGGCGGGTTGGCGTTTCGATGCGGGCGAACAGTCGGCGTACGGCGGTGACGCCGAGTTCTTGCGGGTCTTGTTCGATCACGGTCACGGTCGGCAACAACGAATCGGCCATCGGGAAGTCGCCGAAGCTGACGAAACCGATGTCCGTGCGGTTCTGGGCGTGCAGCCAGGGAATGAGCCGGATGGACAGTTGCGACGCGGAGCAGAAGATCGCCGTGGGCGGTTTGGCCAGGCCGAGCAGGCGGGTGAAGGTGCGCGCGGCGAAGCCGGCATCGTCATGGTCGTTGACTTCCAGATCGGAGTTGGGGGAGATCCCGTACTCGGCCAGCGCCGCCCGGTAGCCCTGCAGCCTTCGCTGCGCGGTGTCGATGGCCAGGGCATTGCCCACGAACGCGATGTGCCGGTGGCCCGCTCGGAGCAGGTGCAGCGTCGCCTCCCGAGCGCCGCCTTCGTCGTCGTGGACGACGCTGTCGGCGGTGATCCGGTGCGCCGCCCGGTCGACGAAGACGAATTGCGTGCGTTGCTGCCATTTGGCGATGTATCGGTGGTCGGCCGAAATCGGGGCGATGATGAGCCCGGCCACCTGCCGCTGCAGCAGGCTTTCCACGGCTGACTGCTCGTCCTCCGGCGTGTCGCCGAGTTGGGTGATCAGGACGGCGGAACCCTGGGCACGGGCCTCGCCGGTGATGGCCTGGACCACGGCACTGAAGAATGGATCCGCCATGTTGGGAATGGCAATGCCGATCGCGGTGTCACGTCCGGTGCGGAATGTCTGGGCCAGCGTGTTCGGTAAGTACTGGAGCTCCTCGATGGCCTTGTTGACCCGGGATCGGACCGAGTCGGACACATAGCGATCGCCGTTGACGACACGAGAGACGGTTTTGCTGCTGACCCCGGCCAGAGCTCCCACCTCGCGCATCGTCGTCAAGATGGTCGCCTCCTCAGCCGGACAGGGCCACAGTATGTCATCGGTGTCACCCTCTGACAATGCCTGGCCTGACATCGGTGACCATTCCGCCACGGGAGGCGGCGGAAGGCCGCGAAAAAAGTCTGACACCGGTGACAGATCAGTCTTGACAACGGTGACACAGGAAGAGCAATGTGAGTGACCACACGCCTTCGGGCCGAGAAGGTTCAGCAGCTCGCGGAGATCGCCTCCGTGGACTCTGATGGGCCAAGCCTCGCTCGGGGAGTGCCGGTAATTCCCTGTGTCGACGGGCGACCGTTGACACGTGCCAGAGTCGGCCGCCGCGCCGACGACACGGACCGGAAGGCTGCGGGATCTTGTACGCACCTTCCCATCGACCGTTCACGGCCGAAGCGAAGGAAGGGACAGCGCGCCGCATGAGCAATACATTCGCCAGCCCCACGGTGAAAGTGTCACCGCGATGACGTCGCCCGATGTGAACACCGGAGCCGGGGCAGCACCGGCCGGGACACCGATACTGAAGGCGACGGGTCTCACCCGCAGCTTCGGGCACGTCCGGGCGCTGGATCACGCCGATTTCGACGTCTACCCCGGTGAGGTGGTGGCGCTGATCGGTGACAACGGGGCCGGGAAATCCACGATGGTGAAGGCATTGTCGGGCAACCTGGCGTTGGATTCCGGCCTCATCGAGTTCGAAGGCAAGCCGGTCACGCTGGATTCGCCCAGCACGGCCAGCCGCATGGGTATGGAGGTGGTGTACCAGGACCTGGCCCTGGCCCCGCACCTGGATCCCACCCAGAACATGTACCTGGGGCGGGAGATCCCGGCCAAAGGTATCGCCGGCCTGTTCGGATTCATGGACAACAAGGCGATGCGCGAGCAGGCCAAGAAGCGCTTCGCCGAACTCGGCGGCACGGTGCGTTCGCTGACCACACCGGTCGGATCGATGTCCGGTGGTCAGCGGCAACAGATCGCCATTGCCCGGGCCATCGCGTGGGCCAGCAAGATCGTCTTCCTTGACGAGCCGACCGCGGCGTTGGGCGTCGTGCAGACCAAGAACGTCCTGGAGACGATCAAGCGGGTCCGTGACAAAGGCATTGCGGTGGTTCTCATCTCGCACTCCATGCCGGCCGTGCTCGAGGTCGCCGACCGCGTGCAGGTCATGCGGCTCGGTACCCGGGTGGTGACCTACAAGGCGGCGGACACCTCAGTCGAACAACTCGTAGGCGCGATGACCGGCGCGCTGGACGCATCACTCACGAAAGGATCCGCGGCATGAGCATCATCCCGGCCCCCGGCACCAGCCCGGACGTGAGCGCCGCGTCCGAGGCCGCCGTTCCCAACACCGGCCACGACCATTCCGAGCCGCTCTGGAAACGGTTGGTCAATTTCCAGTCCGTCTGGATCCTCGGTGTTCTGGTGGTCATCGTCGCCTTCTTCGCCGTCAAGGCGGGCGGAAAGTTCTTCTCCGCCAGCAACTTCTCCACGATCAGCCAGAACGTGTCCATTCTCGCCGTGATCGGCGTCGGGATGACGTTTGTGATCGTCACCTCCGGCATCGATTTGTCGGTCGGGTCCGTGCTGATCTTCTCCTCCGTCATCTCGGCCAAGGTGATGATGGCGATGGGCGGTGACAACACCGGTGTGCTGATCGTCGGACTCCTGGTGGCCGTCCTGGTCGGCACGGCCTGGGGTCTGCTCAACGGATATCTGGTTGCCATCTCACGCGTCCCACCGCTCATCGTGACCCTGGGGACGCTGTCGCTCGCTCTGGCCCTGGCCCAGGTCATCACCAACGCGCTGGACGTCGGCGTCAATGCCACGACGTTGACCGACATCGGCCAGTACGACAAGGTGCTGGGCATCCCGGCCATCTCGTTCATCGCGCTGATCGTGGTCATCATCGGCGGTATCTGCCTGCACCGCACCAGGTTCGGTCTCTACACCTTCGCGGTGGGATCGAGTGAGGAAGCAGCCAAACGAGTGGGCGTGAAGACCAAGCGGCACTTGATCTCGGTCTACGCGCTGTCCGGATTCCTGGCCGGGCTCGGCGCCATCATGTACCTCTCGCAGTTCGGCACCACATCTATCGGCGGGCTGAGCCTTCTGAATCTGAACGCCATTTCCGCGGTCGTCATCGGCGGCACGTCCATCTTCGGCGGCCAGGGTTCGATGTTCGGCACCGTCGTGGGCCTGTTCATTCCGGCCGTGCTCCAGGCCGGCTTCGTGATCATCGGTGTTTCCCCCTATTGGCAGGGCGCGGCGCTCGGCGCGGTGCTGATCGCCGCGGTCTACGTTGACCAAACCCGCCGGGCAGCCGCCCAGCGTGGATCGAAGAAGTGAAAGGACCAGCAGTGAAGCGCACCAAGATCCTGGCTGCCGCCGGCGCCTGCGTGGCCGTTGTGAGCCTGGCGGCGTGCTCGTCGTCCAAGCCGGCCGCGAGTTCCAGCTCCTCCTCCAGTTCCAGCTCGTCTTCCAGCGCATCGTCTTCCAGCGCGCCGGCGGGAGGTTCGTCCGCGCCGACCGGGAGTTCATCGGCATCCGGCGGAGGCGCTTCGGCATCCGGCGGAAGTTCTTCGGGGTCGGCCGCCAATTCCTCATCGAGCAGCGGATCAGGCGGCGCCAGCTCGAGCTCGGGCACGTCCGGCTCGGGCGCGGCCAGCAACGCGCCGACCAAGGCCAACAAGAATTACAAAGTGAGCTTCGTGCAGGGCGTGGCGGGCGACAACTTCTACATCACCATGCAGTGCGGCATCCAGGCCGAGGCCAAGAAGCTGGGCGTCACCGTGAACACCCAGGGCCCGGCGAAGTTCGACGCGACCCTGCAGAAGCCGATCGTCGACTCCGTGGTGGCTTCCAAGCCGGATGGGATGTTGATCGCGCCGACGGACACCAAGGCCATGCAGTCGCCGATCAACAACGCCGTTGCGGCCGGCATCAAGGTCGGCTTGGTCGACACCACCCTGGCGGATCCCTCCAAGGCCGTCACGCAGGTGGCGTCGGACAACCTCGGCGGCGGCGCCGCGGCCTTCACCGCCATCAAGCAGCTGGTGCCGAACGGCGGCAAGGTGCTGGTCCTGTCGGTCAAGCCGGGTATCTCGACCACCGATCTGCGCCAGCAGGGCTTCGAGCAGGCCGTCAAGGCCGACCCCAAGTACAACTACGTCGGTGTGCAGTACGACCAGGACGATCCCACCATCGCCGCCCAGCTGACCACGGCGGCGCTGCAGAAGGATCCTGATTTGGTCGGCATCTTCGCCACCAACCTGTTCTCCGCCGAAGGTGCTGCCACCGGTATCAAGCAGGCCGGTAAGACGAACCAGGTGAAGATCGTCGGCTTCGACGCCGGCCCCAGCCAGGTCAAGGATCTCAAGGCCGGTACGGTGCAGGCTCTCGTCGCGCAGCAGCCGTACCAGATCGGCGTCGACGGCCTGGACCAGCTCGTCAACGCATTGAACGGCAGCCCGGTCACGGCCAAGATCCAGACCGGCTTCTCGGTTCTGACCAAGGACAACGTCGACAGCTCGGGTGCCGCCTACAAGGCAGCCTGCTGACGAGGTGATCATTGCGGCGGGCGTCGTCCGGGAGGCCGGACGGCGCCCGTCGCTGTCATTTGGTTGTCCTGGCGATGAAGGGATCTGGGCAGCATGACCGCACCAGCGGATCGACCCGGCCCCGGTTTGTTGGGGATCGACCTGGGGACGAGCTCCGTCAAGATCGTCATCACCGATGCCCATGCGACCGTGCTGGCCCACATCGTCCGGCCTTACGCTGTCGATCACCCGCACCCGGGATGGTCAGAAACGAACCCGGCGAGCTGGTGGGACGCGGTCGTCGCGGCCTGCCGGGAAGCCGTTGTCACCGCGGCGGTGGACATCGCCGGGATCGGGCTGTCCGGCCAGATGCACGGGGTCGTGGTGTCGGACGGGGCCGGTGGACCCCTGCGGCCGGCCGTGCTGTGGTCGGACTCCCGAGCCACCGAGCTGCTCGACACCTACCGCGCGCTACCCACGCTGCTGCTGAACCGGCTGGCGAATCCCCTGTCGCCCGGCATGTTCGGGCCCATCCTGGGTTGGCTGGCTCGACACGAACCCGAGCCCTTCCGGGCCACCAGGTGGGCCTTCTCGCCGAAGGACTGGATCAGGTTTCGCCTCACCGGCGAGGCGGCCTCCGAACCCAGCGACGCCTCGGCCACGTTGCTTTACGACGTGCCCGGTGACACGTGGGACCTCGATGTCGCGGATGCGCTGGGCATCCCGGCCCGGATGCTGCCGCCGCTGCTGCCGCATTCCGCGGCGGGTGCCGGGGTTCTTGGTCCGGTGGCTGCGGCCGAGCTCGGTCTGCGCGCGGGAATCCCGGTCGCTGCCGGTGGCGGCGACACGGCCGTGGCGGCGTTCGGCGCGGGACTGGCCCAGGTCGGGCAGAGCCAATTGACCATCGGAACCGGTATCCAAATCGTGGCCCCGGTCGCGGCCGTGACGCCGTCCGGCACCACCCCGGTCACGCATCTTTACCGTGCGGCCACCGATTCGGGTTGGTACCGCATGGCGGCCGGCCTGAACGGGGGAGCCACCCTGGAATGGGTGCGCACGTTGTTCAACGCATCCTGGGCGGAGCTGTATGCGACCGCGTCGCAACCGGTTGCCGCGGACGACCCGATCTTCCTGCCCCAGCTGGTCGGTGAGCGCACTCCGTACATGGACACGGCCCTGCGCGGGTCGTGGGCATACCTGGACCCGCGCCACGACCGCAGCACGATGCTCAGGTCCGCGCTGGAGGGAGTGGCGCTGAGCACCCGGGCCGCCTGGTCGGCGCTGCGGGACGCCGGCTGCACCGCTACCCGGCTGCGGCTGGCCGGCGGCGGCACCACGTCGCTGGCTTGGCAGCAGATGCTCGCCGATGCCCTACAGGCGGAGCTGGAGCCGGTCGAGGTCCCCGCCGCGTCCGGCCGGGGAGCCGCACTGTTGGCCGGCCGGGCGGCCGGCCTGTTCGATGAAGCCCAAGCCCTGGCCCTGGTGGCCTCCACCGGCGAGAGCCAGGTGGTGGCACCCGATTCCAGCCATGCGCCATCGCTGATGGCCGAGCGCTTCGCCCGCTTCGAGCGGTTGCTGCACGCCGAGCGCGCGGCGGCCGAGCCGGTTTAGCCGAGGTTTAGCCGATAACCCGGGGCGACAGTCAGGGATCGGCTCACTTGGCCGCAGGAATCGGCTGACCGGAGTGTCTTCCTGGCGATTCACCGTGAGCACCACTTTGCTCCCGTGACCGGAGCCTCTCGGCGTCGCTGAGGCGCCCGCTGGAGTCGTCCCTGCTCGGAACGCCTGGTCGTTGTGCTTATGGCATGTCCGGCGGGTTCCGGCGGGCGCCGACACCAGGGAAGCGTGGTGGGCAGATTGCGGGCCGAACGGCCGAGCGTGCGTGGCCTCGACGCCGGGGACGCGGGCGGGGCAGATTGCAACGGAGTTGCGCAGGTAGCACCAAAGTTGTTGGTGCTAAACGGAGAACTCTGATGCTAGCCGGACCCGGTGGTGCGGCGGCGTGGCGCTCCGGGGCCGTGCGGGGCGCGGACACCGGGAGAAGCGGCCTGGCAGAGTTCAGCGGAGATTCAGGTCTGGTCAGCGGGAACGCGGTTCAGGCGGTGGCTATCACCCGCGGTCTCGGCCCGACTGGCGTGGGAACGTGGCCGCCCCGCGGCGATTCCACCTGGCGACCCGTGCTGCGCGAGCAATGGTGAAGCAGAAAATTGCCCCCACCATCGCCTCGACGACGCGTGCTTGACAACGCTGTCATTGTCCGGCACGATCGAAGAGTCAGGGCGTTCCATTCGTCCGCTCCCGTGATTGCGTTCGTAACCGGTGTAGCGTCGCCCCGCCTGACAACGTTGTCACGAGCCCTTGACCTGAAAGGAACCGAGTGACTGTCGAGATTGTGCTCGGCGCCGACGTCGGGACAACCGATTTGAAGGTCTTGGCCGCCACCGTGAACGGGGACGAGATCCTCACGGTTTCCGCGCCCACGATGTGGCAGACCCGCGAGGGCCGGTTCACGGAAATGGCCGCGGAGGCGCTGGCCGCCTCGGTGCTGGCCCTGCTCGAGCGGGCTGCTGACCAGGCGATGGCACAGCTCGGTGACGTTCGCGTGGCCGGTATCGCGGTCACCAGCATGGGCGAGTCCGGGGTGCTGCTCGATGGCCAGGGCCGGTCGGTGCAGCCGGTGCTGGCGTGGTTCGACCCCCGCGGAGCGCGGGAGATCCGGGCGCTCCCCGCCGAGGTGCTCGACCAGTTCACCGGTCGCACGGGATTGCCGATCGGACCGCAGGCGACTTTGGGCAAGCTCGGCTGGATGCGCGACCAGGGCAGGGATTTCGCCGGTCACACCTGGCTGTCCGTCGGCGAATACTTGATTTTCCGCTTGGGTGGTCACCGGGCCGCGGAGCTGTCGCTCCTGGCTCGTACCGGTTTTCTGGATCAGGAAACCGACGAGCCCTGGGCCGCCGCGCTGGCCGCGGTCGGCGCCACGCCCGAACTCATCCCGCCGATCGTGCGGGCCGGCACGCCGGTGGGTCGGGCCAGCAATGTGCACGGGCCGGTCCCGGAGGTCTTGCACGGCGCCGCCCTCACGGTGGCCGGTCACGATCATCCCGTGGCCGCGGTGGGCTGCGGTGTCACCGGATCCGATGAGCTGTTCGACTCCTTCGGCACTGCCGAGGCTTTCGTCCAGACGGTTCCCCGATTGCCCTATGCGTCCCGAAAGCGGTTGGCCGACCAGGGAGTCGACTGTGTGCATCATGTGCTCGACGGCCAGCAGGCGCTTCTGGGCGGCACCAAGGCGGGCCTGATCCTGCGTCGGACCTTGCGCCTGTTGGGCGCCGATGATCCGGATGGCCGGCGGCGCATCGACCGCGCCGAGCAACTGTTGCCGCACACCGACGAGGTCACCCGCGGCGTTGTCGTGGGCGGCTCGGCCAACAACGATGGCACGCTGACCATCTCGGCCACATCGGACCAAGTGACGCCCGCCGTGCTGTGGCGCGCCGCTCTGGATGCGGTGGTGGCCGAGGCCGATAGGGTGTTGACCCGGATGGCCGCTGAGGTCGGACCGGCCGGTGCCGCCGTCGTCGCGGGCGGCTGGACCGCCATGCAATCCGTGCGCGCGGCCAAGAGCCGCTCGCTGCCGAACGTCCGGTTCTCCGACCGGCGTCAAGCCGGCGCCTTCGGCGCTGCCCTCTTCGCCGCCTTTGCTGCCGACCGCGCCGCCGACCTGGCCATCGCCGGCGATTCCGATGCCGACTGCCGGACGCGGCCCTGTGGGCCGAGTCCCGAGTTCGCGGCCGCCTTTGTGGCCGGCAACGCTCTGGCCGCCAACGTTTTTCACCATCCTGTCCCCGTGCAATCTTGAGCCCTCCCGAGAAGGAGAACACCGCATGACCGCCACCGCGCCGGTGACCACACTGGCTGACATCGCCACCCCGCACGGCACCTTCGCGATCGTCGCGATGGACCAGCGGAACACCCTGAAGCGGATGTTCCACGCCAAGGGCATTGCCGATCCCAGCGACGCCGAGCTGACCCAGATCAAGGCCGACACCGTGCAGGCGCTGCGCGGCACCGCTTCTGGTTTCCTGCTGGACCCGACCTTCGGCATCCCGGCCATCCGATCCCTGCCCGCCGAGGGACCCTCGTACGGCGTGCTGCTCGCCGCCGAGCCAAGCGAACGGGCCACCATCAACGGCGAACCCCGTTCCATTCGCGACCCGCAGTTGAACGCCCGCTGGGTGATCGACGAGGGTGCGACCGCATGCAAGTTCTTTGTGCAGCTGCGCGCGGATCGCCGGGCTGCGCCCGGCGAACCCGACGTGACCGCGGAGGTCTTGGAGATCGTCCGCGACGTGATCGCCGACTGTCGCGAAGCCGGCATCCCGTCAGTCATCGAGAACCTGATCTATCCGTTGGCCGGCGAGGAGGCGCCGACCCCTGCCCAGCGGGCGGATCGCATCATCGAAGCCGCCTTCCTGCTCGACGAACTGAAGCCGGATCTGATCAAGCTGGAGTACCCCGGGGACGAGGCGTCCTGCGCCCGGCTCGCCAGTGGCCTGACCGTGCCGTGGGCCGTCCTTTCCGCCGGCGTGGAATTCGATCAATTCGCGGCCGCGCTTCGGGTTTCCTGCGATGCCGGAGGCACGAGCGGGTTCATCGCCGGACGGTCGATCTGGAAGGACACGGTGGGTCTGCCCCAGGCGGAGCGCCAGTCCTATCTGGCCTCAGAGGGCAAGCGACGCCTCGAGAACCTGGTCACGGTGATGGAAGGGCGCGCTCGGCCGTACACCGAACTGGTATGACGGAGGCCGTGACTTCCGGCTCCCCAAGAACTCCCGACGTGCCCGCGGCCGAGCCCACCTGGCCGCTGGCCGGGAGGGTGTTCGCCGCGGTGCTTTTCGACCTGGACGGCACTCTGGTCGACTCAACGCCGGCGGTCGAGCGCAGCTGGAAGGGGTGGGCGCGCGATCGCGGGCTGCCGCCGCCCGACCTCGCCGCCAACCATGGGCGTCCGGCGGCCGATCTGGTGCGAAAAATGGTCGCCGCCGACGAATTCGCGGCGGCCTTGGCCGAATTCTCGGCTCGAGAGGTCGCCGACATCGAAGGCGTGGTGCCGATGCCCGGCGCGGCCGAGCTGTTCAATGCCGTACCGGCTGACCGGCGCGCCATCGTTACCTCGGGTATCCGGCCACTCGCGCTGGCTCGGATCGCCGCGGCCGGGCTGCCCACGCCCGACGTGTTGATCACTTTCGATGACGTCAGGCACGGCAAACCTGACCCCGAACCGTTTCTCCTGGCCGCGCAGCATTTGGGATTCGCCGCTGCCGACTGTCTCGCCGTCGAGGACGCCCCGGCTGGGCTGACAGCGGCCACGGCCGCGGGTTGCACGGCGCTGGCCATCGCCGGCACCCACCAGCGCGAACAGCTGGACGCTGACGCGGTGGTCAGCAGCTTCGCCGCATTTTGGGTGCGCGAGACGGAACACGGGCTGCGGATCGACGTCGACTGACGATCGGCAAAATACGGACCGGCTCATGGTCGGGGGCGGGCGCGGTGTCTCTGCCATCGGTGCCCACCTACCGCGCATCCCAGGCGAGTCAACGCGGCTGCGAACTGTGGGCTGCGAGCTCGGCACCGGCCCAGAAGTCCGGCACCGTCTCGACGCACACATTTCGATTCACCGGGCGGTGGGGGCCCGGGCGCTCTCCCCCGGCCGGGGGAGCGCGGTGCTGCCGTCCAACCGCATGGTTTCGAAAACCACGCGGCCATCGGCGACGGCGTCGCGGATGGCCCGCTCCCGCGAACTGAGTTGCGAACGACCGGTCTTGATCTCCACGAAGGTCACCTGCTCGACCAGGCCCTCCTCCAATCCCTCGAACACCACATAGTCGACGGGCGCACCCAGGAAGCGGGCCTCGCGCAGATTGAAGCGTTCGGCGAACTGCGGAAGCAGCGGAGCCAGGTGCTCCTGGATCTTGCCGCTGGTGACGCCGCGGCTGCGGGTCACGCTGTCCTGCCGAGCGTCCTGCAGATCCGCTGCGCCGTAGGGGTGGGTGGCGCGAAACTCGCGCAGCCGGGCGTTGGCGCGGACCGAACCAACGAGGACCGCGGCCAGGATCAGGGCGACGCCGAGGAGAATTGCGAATGCGGTGGACATGGCCGGAATGTTGGCACGAGCCACCGACAGCGGCCGGCGCACAGCTGTCCGTACCCGAGGACCGGTTCTGGCCGAGAAGGTCGGCGATCGAGCGACCTTGACCACGACGATGGCCACAGCGGTTAACAAGATCCGCGTCGGCTAGGGTCTTGACCTCACCTACTGGTCATCCCACGTCAGCGGACGCCTGGCGTTCGCGTTGGCGCCGTTCGAAACGTGGCCGGCGGTAACCGATGAGTCCGGCCTTTCAGAGCAGGAGAGTATCGAGTGAGTTTTTTGCTCTACCTGGACTCGGCGCAGCGAGCCGACGTCGAACCGATGCTGGCCACCGGTGTTTTCGCCGGGGTCACCACCAACCCGACCATCCTCGACAGGGCCGGATTGACCGGTGCCGACATTCCGGCCGTCTACGGCTGGGCGGTGGCGGCGGGGGCGCGGGAGGTGTTCGCCCAGGCGTGGGGGACCGATGTCGAAGCGCTGGTGCAATGCGGGAGGCGGCTGCGCGGAGTAGGCGACCGGATGACGGTCAAGCTGGCCGCCACCGCCCACGGTCTGGCCGCCGCGGGCCGACTGACCGAAGAAGGCGTTCCGGTCCTGCTCACCGTGATCTACGCCGTGCACCAAGCGGCCACCGCGGCAGCGCTCGGGGTGCGGTGGATTGCGCCGTACCTGGGCCGGATGGCCGATGCCGATCAACCGGCTCGTGACCAGGTCCGGGCCATGCAGGCAATTCTCAACGGTACCGGCGGCCGGACGGCCATGCTGGCGGCCAGTGTCCGTGCGCTGGAAGACGTGGAGTTCCTGGCGGGCTGCGGTGCGGCCGCGGTGACGATGCCCGTTCCGCTGGCCCGGCGGCTACTCGATGTGCCCGCGACCGCCGCCGCGGCGGCCGCCTTCGACGCGATCACCGACACCTGGCCGTCATGATCAGAACCGACTATTCGCCGCGCCCCGAGGATTGAGAATGACAACGATGTCCGGATCGCCCGACGCCGCACTCGTGGAACTGCCCGACGCTGTGCGGGTTCGCCCCGGCGACGTCCGGATTTTCGAATACGACCGCCACCGTGTGACAGCCGGAATCGCTCATTTCGGAGTCGGCAACTTCCATCGGGTGCACGAAGCGCTGTACACCGAAGACTGTTTGGAGCGGGACGGCCACAGCGGCTGGGGCATTCTCGGTATCGGCCTCACCGACGGCCCGGCCGCCCGCGAGAAAGCCGACGTGTACCGGCGACAGGACGGTCTCTACTCCGTCACCGAGTTCGAGCCCAGCGGCGGTAGCGCCACCCGGATCGTCGGGGCGATGGTCGAATATCTCTGTGCGCCAGCTGATCCGGCTGCGGTGTTGGACCGGCTCTGTTCGCCCGACATCCGGATTGTCTCGTTGACCATCACCGAGGGCGGTTATTTCCTGGACGAGGCCACCGGCGAGTTCTGCGCCGACGACCCGGATGTCGTCCGGGATCTGACCGGCTCATCGCCGCTGACCGCGTTCGGATATCTCGCCCGGGCCTTGGCGCGCCGTCGCGCGGCCGGAATCGCGCCGTTCACGGTGATGTCATGCGACAACTTGCGCAGCAACGGGGACACCACCCGGCGCGCCCTGGTCGGACATGCCCACCTGATCGATCCGCAGCTGGCCCGATGGATCGAGCAGGAGGTCGCTTTTCCCAACAGCATGGTCGACCGCATTGCTCCGGTGGTAAACGCCGACCGGGCGGAACAACTCCGCCGGCTCACCGGACTGGCGGACGCGGTGCCGGCCGTCGGGGAATCGTTCCGCCAGTGGGTGATCCAGGACAACTTCCCGACCGGACGACCGCGTTGGGAGCAGGCCGGCGCCGAATTGCGGGACGACGTGGCCGCTTTCGAGGCGGTCAAGGGACGCATGCTCAACGCCTCGCACATGCTGTTGTCGTACCCGGCCCTGCTGGCTGGCCACCGGCTGGTGCACGAGGCGATGACCGACCCGGTGCTGGTCGACCTGTTGCGCACCTTCCTGGACCACGATGCGATTCCGTTCGTCCAGGGCCCACCGGGGCTCTCGCTCACCGAGTACCGCGACACCATCCTGAACAGATTCGGCAATCCGGCCGTCGGGGACCAATTGCTCCGCGTCGCGTCGGACGGGGCGTCGAAGATCCCGACGTTCCACGCCCGGACCATCCAAGCCCTGCTTGACGGTGGTCACGACATGTCCCGAGAAGCGCTCCTGGTGGCGTGCTTCCGGCGCTACCTCAGCGGGACCGACGGCTGCGGCGAGCACTTCGAACCGTTCGAGCCCCGATTGAGCGCCGAAGACCTGGCCTTGCTACGTTCCGATGATCCGGTGGCGGCCCTGCGCGCCGCGCCGTTCGCAGTCCTGAACCTGGACCGAGCCGAACGTTTCGTGACCCGCTATCTGGAGGTGACCGGACTCCTGGCCGACACCGGTGTCGCGTCCGCAGTCGAGGCGGTCATCGCGTAGTGGGCTCACGGAGGCGTCCCTTCCCGCCCGCCATCGTCAACGGCTCGTGGGCGACGCCGGTGGCAGTCACCGGCGCAGCGGCACCATCGCGCCGTTGGCGTGCGACTCGGCCGCGGCCGCATAAATCTGGTGCGTCAGGGCCGCTTCCTCCGGGCGGACGCAGCCGAACCGGTTGCCCAGCAGTCCCTCTCGCTCGGCCAGGAACGCGGCCCACATCTGCAGGATGGAGTCGGAGAAGCCGGACTCGAAAATAGGGCCGGTGACAGTGGGCCATACCGACTGGCTGCCCGCGTCCACCGCTGTCCAAGCCTGCTCTCGCCCGCCGCCGGGCACATCGACCACCGAGAACACCTCGACGCGCTTGGGGTTCTTGGTGGAGAAGCGGACGCCGCCATCCAAACCCACGACTTCCAGGGCCCAGGTGTTCTTCTCGCCCGGGGCAATGCGCTTCGTCTCGGTGGTGAGCGGGAATTCGTAACCGTCGGCGATCACCCAGCTGTACAGGGACGCGTTGTCCCAGGTGTCGCAGGGCACCATCTCGCCGCCCGGCCCCGGTCGCTCGGCCACCACGTTCTCCAGGACGCCGAACACCCGGTCGGGGGCCCAGCCCAGGCGCAGCGGCACATGCCAGGCGTGCAGCCCGAGATCGTTCATCACTCCGGCGGTCCCGCAGAACTGCGTCTGCCGTTTCCAGTTGATGAGCTTGCGGGGGTCGAGGTCCGAGGCGTGCAGGAAGGACGAGCGCACTTGCACGATCCGGCCGACGGCGCCGGAGCGGACATAGTTCACCGCCATTTGCGCTCCGGGGAAGAACGGCATTTCGCTGGAACAGCGCACGAACGACTCCGGATGTGCGGCGATAGCGGCCAGGATGGCATCGGCGGCTGATCCGTCGATGCCGAAAGGCTTTTCGGCCAGCAGGCTCTTCCCGGCCGAAATGGTGTCGACGTAGAGCTGCTCGTGGAGATCATGGCGCACCGCGATGTAGAGCACGTCGATGTCCGGGTCGGACAGCAGCTCGGTGTAGTCGGTGACCTTGCTCGTCACCGTGGGAATCTGGTGGAACCAGTTCAGAGCAGCGGGATTGATGTCGCACACGGCGGTGAGTTCCGGGCGGACCGGATGATCGATGAGCGCCGGCCACCGCGCCAGAGCGGTGGCGATTTCACGGCCCATCAGACCGCCGCCGACGATGCCGACCCGTACGGTGCGGGGGGTCACGAGCCGGCCCGCAGGTGGGTCAAAGCGGTTTCCAAGTCGGCATTCTCGTGCAGGATGGCCATCAGGGCCGCGGTGATGCCGGACGGATCGGGATGCTGAACCACGTTGCGCCCGTACACGATGCCGCTGGCGCCCTGTTCCAGGACCGCCACCGTCCGCTCCAGCAGCGTGCGGTCGTCGACGCGCCCGCCGCCGCGGACCAGCACCGGGATGTCGCCGGCCACCTCGATGACCTGGTGGTAGTCGGCGGCGTTGGTGGTCGGGTCGGCCTTGATCAGGTCGGCCCCCAGTTCTCGGGCCTGCCGGACCAGGGTGGTGATCTTGCTGAGGTCACCGTCGACGGCGTACCCGCCGCTGCCACCGACCCGCATCACCAGCGGTTCGATCATCAGCGGCATCCCGTATCGGTTGGCTTCGGTCCGCAAGGCCAAGATCGACGTGATGGTGGCCTCGCGAATCTCCGGATGACCGGGCAGGTCGAGCAGATTGGCGCACACCGCGACGGCGTCCAGCCGTACGGCCTGCTCGATGGCGTCGGGGATGTGCTTGCTGAACAGATAGCTGTCCAAGGGGTGGCCATAGACATTGGCCACGTCCGACCGCAGCACCAGCGCGGGTTTCTGCTTGCCCGGGAGCTGTTGCAGCAGGCGGGCCTGGCCCACGGTCAGCTGGACGGCGTCGGGACCGGCTGCCACCAGGGTGTCGATGACGGCCTTCATGTTCTCGATGCCGGGCAGGAACGAGGGCTCACCGAAGAAGCCGTGATCGACGGCCACGTCCAGCGCGCGACCGGAGAGGGGGTTGAACAATCGGTTGAGGCGGTAGGGCAGCAAGATGACTCTCCTGGTCGGAGGCGAAACGGCGATTCGCCCGGTTGGATAGGTTGGTGCTCGATCGGCGGCGGCGATCAGCTGACGTACCGCGGCTACGCTCCCGCCCGCGATTTCGGACAGCTGAGGGGACGGGCATGACCCGCATTCTGGTGGCCGGCCACGTCTGCGTCGACGTCGCTCCCGGCCTTCTCGGACCGCCGCAGCTCGGTCCCGGCGCCCTGGTCGAGATCGGCGCCCCCTCGCTCAGTGTGGGCGGTCCGGTCGGCAACACCGGGCTCCGGCTGGCGGACAGCGGGCTCGACGTGGTGGTGGACGCGGTGGTCGGCGACGACCATTTCGGCCGCGTGGTCGTCGACATCCTCGCCGGCCGGGGTATCGACACGTCGCGGATCACCGTGGACAACCGCTTCGCCACCTCCTACAGCGTGATCCTGGAACCGCCGGGCATCGACCGGACCATTTGGCACCACCCCGGCGCCAACAACGGCTTCGACGGCACGCACGTCGATCTCGGCGGCGTGGACCTGCTGCATCTGGGATATCCGCCCCTGCTGCCCGGCACCCTCACCGACGACGGCGCGCCGCTGTACCGGCTGCTGGCCCGGGCGAAAGAGGCCGGCCTGACCACGTCGGTCGATCTCGCCGTGGTGGACCCGCAGTCGCCGGTGGCGGCGGTCGATTGGCGCCGTGTGCTCGAGCGCGTCCTGCCGCTGATCGACGTGTTCAGTCCCAGTTGGGACGACCTGCTGTCGATGGGCTGGGTCGAAGAGGCGACCCCGGGTCCGGACGCCTTGCGGGCGACGGTGGTGGGCTTGCTGGCCGGTGGTGCCGGCGTGGTCGCGGTGTCGGCCGGCGCGATGGGTCTGCATCTCGGCACCGCCGGATGCGCCCGGTTGGCGGCGGGCGGTCGGGGTTTGGCCGGCCTCGCTCCGGCGTGGGCGGACCAGCGGGTTGTCACGGCGCCCGCCCCGGTCGAGCGGGTGGTGACGACTAACGGAGCCGGCGACGCGTCCACGGCCGGATTGTTGTACGGGCTGACCCGGGGCGACGCGGTGGCGGACGCGGCGGCATGGGCGGGACGGTTCGCCGCCCTGTCGATCGCCGGGCAGCGCAGCGGCCCGGAGCAGCTCGCCGGGTCGGTCCACGTTGTCTAGTGTCGCACAGCCCTGTCAGTTAGTGTGAAGATCACAAGTAGTAACAAGGTGCGGAGGAGCAAGGGTGGCGCAGGAAGGTGTAGCCGTGGTGACCGGAGGCGCCCGCGGACTGGGGCTGTCGATCGCCGGCGCGCTGGCCGTCACCGGCCGGCACGTGGCGCTGCTGGACGTCCTGGAGTCGGTGGGGGAGTCGGCCCGAGAATTGGCCGCCGCCTACGGCGTCCGCGCGGTCGGTATCCAGATGGACGTCACGGATCAAGAGGCGGTCGACGCTGCTTTCGCGCAGGTCCGCGCCGAGATCGGGTTGCCCGACCGGTTGGTCACCGCGGCCGGAATCACCGTCTGGAACGACAGCGTCGCCATCCGGACCCCCGAGTGGCGGCGGGTGGTGAACATCAACCTGGACGGCACCTTCTTTGCGGCCACCGCGTTCGCGCGCGGGCTGCTGGCCGAAAAACAGCCCGGCAGCGCTATTTTCATCTCGTCGATGTCCGGTTTGATCATCAACGTCCCGCAGCACCAGGCGTCCTACAGCGCCACCAAGGCGGCGGTGAGCTCGCTGGCGCGCTCGCTGGCGGTGGAATGGGCCGGCGCCGGCATTCGCGTCAACGCCATCGCGCCCGGATATTTTTTGTCCGAGATGACACGGCAGTTCACCGAGGCGAACCGGGAGTTGGCCGACGATTGGATTGCGCGCATTCCGCTCGGCCGGATGGGCCGGCCGGAGGACCTGCACGGCCTGGTCCGGTATCTGGCGTCGGACGAATCGGAGTACATGACCGGTCAGACTCTGGTCATTGACGGCGGTTACACCCTCATTTAATGGTTTGCCGCCTGGCTCATAGGATTTCGGCGACCAACCGGCGGTAGCGGTCCAGCCGCCCGTCGCCCGGATCGAGCTCGGTCACCAGCACGTCGACCCGAGCCAATTCCAGCGATTTGACCGGGGCGGTCGACTCGAACTTTCCCGAATCGACGGCCAGCACCAGACGTTCGGCCGTATCGGCCATGGCGAGCTTCATGCCGGCTTGGGCGAGCGTGCTCTCGCTGGTTCCCGACCGCACCGAAATGCCGGCCGCCGATATCAGGGCCAGGTCAAGGTTGAAATTGGTCAGCGCCTGCACCGCCAAGGTGCCGACCAGACAATCGTTGAGGTCCTCCTGCTCCCCGCCGGACAGGTACGCCCGCACGCCCTCGCGGCGGCACAGAGCGGTGAAGCTGGCCAGCCCGTTGGTGATCACCGAAAGCCCCTGGTCGGCCGGCAGGATCGCGGTGAGGGCATGAACGGTGGTGGAAGCGTCCAGTCCGATCGCCATCCCGGGTGTGATCATTCCGGCCAACTTGGCGGCGATGATCCGCTTCGCCGCCGAGGCCCGGTTCCTGCGGTCGTCGAACGGTGCGGCGCTGCTGGGCAGAATGGCGCCGCGGATCCGGCGCCCCAACCCGGACTCGGCCAAGAATTGGAAGTCCCGGCGCACCGTCATCTCGTGCACGCCGAATTGTCGAGCGGTGTCCGGCAGGGACAGGCGCTCGCCGGCGGCCAGCCGGTGCCGCATCCAGGCCCGCCGGTCCTGCCCGTCGATCGTCCCCTCCACCGCCATCGCTTCGCCTCTCCGGACGGCCGCTGCCGCCTCCGCGATTTGGTGCGCTATGTTCGTTCGTGTCATTTTCACACGGCCGATCAGGACGGGACAGCCGACCTTGACCGAAACACTGGCTCCGGTGCCTGCCGATCGACTGGCCGAGATCATCGCGTTGTCGCGCGAGCTCGGCCGACCCGATCGATCGTGGGCGCTGCTGGCCGAGGGCAACACCTCGGTCGCCGTGGGCGAGGACGCGATGCTGGTCAAGGCCTCGGGGGCCGAAATGGCCACGGCCGGCGCGGCCGACTTCGTGCTGGTCCGGCTGGCCGACTACGACGCGCTGCTGGCCGACGAGGCGGCGGGCGACGAGGACGTGGCCCGGGTGTTCGCGGCCGCGGTGGGTTGGGGAAGTGGGCGGCCGTCAGTCGAGTCGTTGCTGCACGCCGTGTGTCAGCGGCTCCCCGGCGTCCGGGCGGTGGGCCACACCCATCCGGTGGCCGTCAACTCCGTCCTGTGCTCCCGCTCGGCCTCCGCCTTGGTTGCCGGGGCTCTGTTCCCCGACCAGGTCGTGGTGTTGGGCGCCCGGCCGCTGCTGATCGACTACCACGACCCCGGACTGACGCTGGCCCGGGTGGCCGCCCGGCAGTTGGCCGCCCACCTGGCCGCCACCGGGACCGCGCCGAAGGTCGTGTACCTGGTCAACCACGGCATGTTCGCGCTGGGCGCCACACCGGCCGAGGTTCTCCGGATCACCGAGATGGCCACCAAGGTCGCCGCCATCCTGCTCGGCACATTGGCCGCCGGCGGACCGGTGTATCTGACGGCCGCGGACACCGAACGCATCGACCGGCGCCCGGACGAAGTCCTGCGGCGGGCCAGGCTCGCCGACGGGAAGAAGAGGATCGACTGAAGTGACGGAATCTCTGACCGGCCGGGTGGCCATTGTCACCGGCGCCGGATCTGGCATCGGCCGCGCCGCCGCGCTGGAGTTGGCCGGGGCGGGCGTCAAAGTGGTTCTGGCGGGCCGGAACCGGGAACGGCTGGACAGCGTGCGGCGGGACATCGACTCCGCCGGCGGAACGGCCCTGGCGGTGGCGGCCGATCTGGCGGACATCGCGGCCGGGGCAGCCATCGTCCAGGCGGCGGCGGAGGCGTTCGGCGAGCCCGACATCTTGCTCTCCAACGCCGGGCTGTACTTCGGCGGCGACTTCGCCGGGGTCGACGTGCAGGCGATGCGGGAGCTGCTGAACAGCAACGTCTTCGGAGCTTTGGCGATGGTCAGGGCGGTCCTGCCGGGGATGATCGCCACCGGCCGCGGTGACGTGATCATGACCTCGTCGGTGTCCGGAACCCAGGACATCTGGTGGGAGCCGGTCTATTCGGCCAGCAAGCATGCGGTGGACTCGTTCGTCCACACGGTGCGCCGCCAGCTCCGGTCGACCGGAGTTCGGCTGGGCAGTGTGTCGCCCGGCGTCGTCCTCAACGAGCTGTGGGGCTATACCGGACCGGACGCCGAACAGCAGCGCGCCGACCAGCTGGCCGAGCAGGCCGGGATCCGGTCGGAAGACGTCGTCGAGGCGATGATGTTCCTGCTGACCCGGCCCCGCCACGTGACCGTTCGCGACCTGGTCATCCTGCCGTCCGGCCAGGAGATCTGAGCGGTCGCCCCGGGCCAGGACGCTCACGGTCTCGGCGCTACCGTTCCGGCGAACAAAGCAGCCGACCATCGACCGGGCAGGGTGAATGAGATGGCATTCTCGGGATTCAGCGCGGAGCAACGCGCCTGGCTGGCCGGGCAGCGGCTCGGGCGGCTGGCCACGGTTTCGCCGTCCGGTGTGGTCGGCAACGCGCCGGTCACCTACTTCTTGAAGGCCGACGACACCCTGGTGATCGGCGGCCAGCGGATGGGCGAGACGAAGAAGTTCCGCAATGTGGCGGCCGGGTCGCGAGTCGCCTTTGTCGTCGACACGGTCGACACCAGTGCCGGCTGGAACCCGCACTACCTCGAGATCCGCGGCCCCGCCCAGGCGCTGCGGGATGTCGAGCCGCCGGCGCCCGGTTTCTCCCGGGAAATCATCGTGATCACTCCCGACTGGGTGCGCTCGTTCAACTTGCCGCCGGTCTGAGCGAACGTCCGGGTGCGGGGACTGGCAGTGGGCAGTCCCCGCACCCGGTTCGCTCATCGGGCCCGGTGGGCGCCGTTTCGGCGGCGGCGTCCGATGGTCAGCGCGCCCGCGCCGATGGCCAGCAGGACCAGGGCCAGCAGGGACAGTCCCGGGGCGTCGAAGCCGGTGTTGGGAAGCGTCCGCGCTGGCGGCTTGCCGGTCGGTGGCGTCGCCGGCGGCGACGTTCTGGGTGGTGTCGAGGTGGTGGTCGGATGGGTCGATGTGTGCGGGGACACCTTCACCGTGGCCGATGCGTCCTTGACCTCGATGACGCCCGGTCCGGTGCCAGTGAGGGTGACGCTGTTGATGGAGTCGCCCTGGTCCGCGCCAGAGAAGGTCAAGGTCACCTGAAGCTGCGCCGGTGTGCCCGGCGCGACGCTGCCGACGGACCAGAACGCGGTGGCGCTGTCGTAGGTGCCTTGAGAGGCCGTCGCCGACACGAAAGTGCTGTTCGACGGGAAGTTCTCCTGCACGCTGCCCGGATCCGACGCGGAGAGCCCGGCTTGCGTCACCACGATCGTGTAGGTCACCGGTTGCCCCGGTTCGATCGTGCTGGCGTCGGCGACCTTGGTGACGGACAGCCGCGAGTCCAGACCCACCGTGGTGTTGCTGGCGGCCGAATTGTTTCCGGGGTGCGGGTCCGGAAGGCCCGACGTCACCGACGCGGTGTTGCTCAACCGGTCCCGGAAGGCCGGGTCAATGGTGCCCGAGATCACCACGCCGGCGGTGGCGCCGGCGGCCACTGTTCCCAGCGCACACGTCACCGTCCGGCCGGTCAATCGGCAACCGGTCGGCACGGTGATGCCGCCGACCCCACCCGGGATCGGGTCGGTCAGCACGACGTTCGGTGCGTCGGCCGGGCCGGCGTTCCTGACGCTGAGCTTCCAGGCGATGGGCCCACCGGCCACCACGTCCGCCGTGGTGACGGTCTTGGTCAGGGCCAGGTCCGCGACGGCGTCGACAGGAGTGGTCGATGAGGCCGTGTTGTTGCTCGGGTCGGTGTCGTCCGGTGACGTCACGGTGGCCGTGTTGACCAGCGCACCGGCTTGGTCGTCGCTCACGGTCCCGGTGATCTGCACGGTGGCCGCGGCGCCCGCCTTCACCGTGCCCAAGGGGCAGGACACGACGACCGGTGAACCGGTGCTGTTGCAGGTGCCCTGCGAGGGGGTGATCGAGGTGGTCGTGATGCCGGCGGGCAGCGGGTCGCTGACCAGAACCCCGCGGGCCGGACCGGGTCCGGCGTTGCTGGCCGTGATGGTCCAGGTCACCGTGCCGCCGGGACGGACGGCGGCCGCCGAGGCCGTCTTGGTCAGCGACAGGTCGGCGTTGGCCACGCCCGTCGACACGGTGGACGAATTGTTGCCGCCGCTGGGATCCGGAGTACCCGACGCCGCCACCGTAGCGGTGTTGCCGATCGCGCTGGGGCTGGCGTCGGCCGCCAGGGTTCCGGTCACCTGGACGGTGGCACCGTCGTTCGGATCGAGCGAGGCGATCGAGCATTCCAGCGCCGTGCCGGTCAGCGCGCAGTTCCCGGATCCGGTGCTGAAGGTGGCCGTGGGGTTCTGCAGGACCGACGGCAGGGAATCCGACAGCAGCACGCCGGTGGCCGCGGACGGTCCGGAATTGCGCGCGGCCAGCGTGTAGGTCATGGCCTGACCCGGAATGGCCGGATCGGGGCTGACCGTTTTGACGATGGACAGGTCGGCGGACCGGGCGACGGGCGTCGACCCCGTCGCCGAGTTGTTGGTCGAATCCGGATCGGGGGTGTCCGCTCCGACCGTGGCCACGTTTTGCACCGTCGTGCCGGCGAACGCGGGGTCCACCGTTCCGCTGTAGGTCAGGGTGACCGTCTGGCCTGGGTCCAGATCTCCCACACTGCAGGGGGTGTCGCAGGCCACGCCGTTGATCGTCCCGGCGAAGTTCGTGACGCCGTCGGGCGCGCGGTCGGTGACGAGAACCGCGTGCGCGACCGAGGGGCCGGCGTTGTGCACCGTGAGGGTCCAGCTGAGTGCGGTGCCGGCGGTGGCGGATTCCGGACTCTGCTGGGTGATGGACAGGTCTGCGCTGCCGGTGACTGTGGTCGCCACCTGGTCCTGGTTGTCGGTGCCCGGGTTCTCGGTGGGCGTGCTGGTGGTGGCCTGCGCGCTGTTGAGAAGGGTCCCGGAGAAGGACGGCGCAATCGTGCCGGTCACCGGGACGACCACGGCGGCGTCGGCAGCCGAGAGATCCGGCAGGTCACAGCTGAGCGTCAAGCCGGTGACGCTGCAGGTGACCCCGTCCGGGGCGGTGGCCTTGACGCCGGAAACGGTTGCTGGCAACGAGTCCACGACGCTGACGTCCCGCGCCGTGGAGGGTCCGGTGTTGCTGACCCGGATCGACCAGGAGATCGTGTGGCCGCCGACGGCGGTGGCCGGCCCGGTCTTGGTCAGCATCAGGTGGGCCAGGGCGCCGAGCGGCACCGTGGACGTCCGCTGGTTGTTGGCGGTGTCGGGATCCGGTGTGCTCGAGTCCACGCCGGCGGTATTGCTGATGGTCCCGGTCAGTCCGGGGTCGACGATGCCGGTGAGGACGACCACTGCCGACCCGTCGGGAGCCAGCGTCCCCAGGGAGCACACGCCGTCCGGACAGGCCAGTGGGTTGCCGTCGCCGTCGGTGTAGGTGGCGGCGGTCAGTCCGGTCGGCACGGTGTCGGTGACCCTGATGTCGGTGGCGGTGGAAGGCCCGGCGTTGTGCACGGTCAGGGTCCACGTACCGGTCCGGCCGGGCACGAATGAGGCCGGGCTCGGCTGGTTGCTGATGGACAGGTCCGCCGCCTGGGTGACGGTGGTCGAAGTGGTCGACGAGCGCCCCTCGGTCGGGTTGTCGCCGGGCTCAGGAGTGCTGGACGCGACGGTGGCGGTGTTGTCCAGCGATTTGCCGGGAAAGGCCGGATCGACGTGGCCGCTCGCGACCACCGTGATCCGGGCGGCATCGCCCGGTGCCAGATCTCCGATGATGCAGGTGACCAGGTGACCGGTGACGGTGCAGCTGCCCTGGGTGGCGCTCGCGGACAGGCCGCCGACCGCACCGGGTACCGGGTCGGTGACGACCACACTGGTGGCGACGGAGGGTCCGGCGTTGCTGACCAAGATGTTCCAGGCGATGTCCTGCCCGGCCACCACGGAGGTCGGTCCGGTCTTGGTGACGGTCAGGTCGGCCAGCGGAGTCACCTCGGTGGTGGTCGAGCCGGTGCGACTGGTCGGGTCGGGATCCGCGGTCGGCGAGTCGACGCTGGCAGTGTTGGTCAAGGCGGCGGCCGCGAAGGCCGGGTCGACGGTCACCGGGATCGTGATGGTGACGTCCGCGTTCGCGGCGACCGTCCCGATCTCGCAGGACACGGTGCGTCCCACCGGGGCGCATCCGCCGGCCGAAGCCGACGCACCCGGGTCGCGCAGCGAAAGACCGTCGGGCAGCGCGTCGGTCGCGGTCACTGCTCGAGCGTCCGACGGTCCGGCATTGTGGACCACGACGCGGTAGGTGGCGTCCCGCCCGGGCACCAGCGGTTCGGGCGTCACACTTTTGCTGACCACCAGGTGCGCCGACGTGGTCACGTCTGTGGAGGCGGTGTCACTGTTGTTGCCGCCATCGGGGTCCGGCGTGGAGCCGGCCGCCGACGCGACGTTGGTCAGCGACGAGTCCGAAAAGGCCGGCGACACCGTGCCGGTGATCGTCACGGTCACCGAGTGGCCGGCCGCGATCTGGCCGATGGCGCAGTCGCCCGGTGCGCAGACGGTCCCGTCGACCGAAGCCTGGGCGCCGGTCACTCCCTCGGGAACAGAGTCGACGAGGGTGACGGCCTGGGCATCGGAAGGTCCGGCGTTGGAGACAACGACCTGCCAGCTGATCGTCGACCCGGCGGTCGCGGTGCCGGGACCGTTGTTGACCACCCGCAGGTCGGCGGACGCGGAGGCGGAACCCACCGACGTCGAGGAATTGTTGTCGGCCAGCGGGTCGGCCGTGTCCGCGCTGACCTGCGCGGTGTTGGAAACCGAGTCGCCGAGGTCCTGCGCGAAGGTGCCGGTGATGGTGATCGTCGGGGTGGCGGCGGCCGGGACCCGGCCGAGGTCGCAGGAGATGAGCCCGCTGGTCTGGCTGCAACTGCCCGAGCTTCCGCTGACGGAGATGGTGGGGTCGAGGAAGGTGTCGGGCAGCTGGTCGGTGACCACGACGCCAGTGGCGTCCGATGGTCCGGCGTTGCCGACGGTCAGGACGTACCGGGCAGTCGCCCCGGCCACCGGTGGACCGGACACCAACGCCTTGCCGATCGACACGTCGGCGGAGGGGGCGACGGGGGTGGAGCTGGTGCTGGTGCGTTCCGTCGCGGGGCGCGGATCGTCGGGGGAGGCGATGGTGGCCGAGTTCACCAGCGCGGCTTCCGTGTCGTCGGCGGCCAGCAGGCCCGTCACCGTGACCACGACCGGGGAGGCGGGTGCCAGAGTCCCCAAGTCGCAGACCACCGTGTTGCCGGTGACGGTGCAGTCGGTGGGAGCCGAGCCGAAGCGGGCGCTCACCTGGGTCACCGCTGTCGGCACCTCGTCGCTGACCGTGACATCGGTGGCGTCGGACGGCCCGGCATTGGTGGCCGTCAGGGTCCAGGTGACGCTCTGGCCGGGTACGGCGGACGTGCCGGTGAACGCCTTGGTGACCGACACGGCGGCGCTGCGGTTCACCTCCGTGGCGGTGGTGGCGATGTTGTCGGTCGGATCCGGGTCGCTGGTCGTGCCCGTCAAGGTGGCCGAATTGATCAGCTGCCCGGTGTACGAGGGCAGCACCGTGGCCGTCACGGTGACCACCGCGGACCCGGTCGCGGCGACGACACCGACCGGGCAGGTCAGCATGTTTCCCGCCAGCGTGCAGGCTCCCGCGGGTCCGGATCCGGAGATGCCGGCCAGCCCGTCGGGCAGCGTATCGGTGATCATGCCGCCGAGCGCGTCGGAAGGACCGGCGTTGGCGGCCGTCAGCGTCCAGGTGATGGTCTGGCCGGCCGAGACCGACTGCGGTCCGGTCTTGCGCAGCGACAGGTTCGCGCTGGTCGTCACGGGTGTTGTGGCCGTGGCCAGGTTGTTGCTGGTGTCCGGGTCGGAGGTGGTGGATGCCACGGTGGCCGAGTTGGTCAGGTTGGGCGCCGAGTACGCCGGATCGAGTTGCCCGGAGACCGAGATGCTCACCGGCGAGCCGACCGGCAATGCGCCGACCGCGCACGTCAGCACGATCCGTCCGGCGTCGGGGCCGGTGCCGTCGGCCGTGGTGCAGGCGGGTCCGCCGGCCACCTGACCCTGCCCGGCGCTGACCCCGGCGGGCAGCACGTCGGTGACCACGGTGGCCGCTGCCGTCGAGGGGCCGGCGTTGGCGACGGACAAGGTCCAGGAGACGGTCGCGCCGGCCGTGAATGGCGACGAGTCGGCCGTCGCGGTCAGGCCGAGGTCGGCCGTCGTGCCCACGTTGTCCTTGGTGGTGGCGGTGTTGTTGTCGGGGTCGGGGTCGGGTGTGCTGGACGTGACGCTGGCGGAGTTGCTCACCGAGCCGGCGTCGTAGCCGGCGTCCAGCGTGCCGGTCACCGACACGGTCACCGTGCCCCCGGACGGCACCGTGTTCAGGTCGCAGTGCACAGCCGCCGCGGTGGCGGTGCATCCGATGACGGGCGTGACCGCGGTGAAGGTGACACCGGCCGGCGCGGTGTCGTCCACGGCGACGTTCTGGGCGTCCGACGGTCCGGCGTTGGCGACCACCAGTTGCCAGGTGGCCGCGCCGCCGGCCACCGGGGCCCCGGTGACCAGTGTCTTGGTCAGGGAGAGGTCCGCGGAGGCGGCGATGGTGGCGGTGGCGGTGGCCGTGGCGCTGGCGGGCGTCGAGTTCAGGTTCTCCGACGCGGTGGTCGCCGTGTTGGTCAGACTGGTTCCCGGCGTCGTATCGGCGCCGAGCGCGACCACCAGGGTGACCGTGCGCGCCCCGCCGACGCCGACGGCGGGCCAGGTGCAGACCACCGGAACAGTCGTCCGGCAGGATCCATCGTCCGACGCGGTGGCGGTGACCAGCGTGGTGGAGGCGGGAATGGCGTCGCTCACGCTGAGATCACTGGTGTTCGAAGGGCCGTTGTTGGTGGCGGTGAGCAGGTAGGTGACGTTCGCACCCGCCACCACGGCGCCGGAGGTGATCGCCTTGGTCAGGCTCAGATCCGAGCGGGTGGCCGCCTCTTGGCCGACCGAGGCGCGGTTGTTGGCCGGGTTGGGGTCCGGGGTCGGGTTGCCGGTGGTCGGCGCGGACGCGACCGACGCGGTGTTGGTGATGGTGCTGCCGCCGATGCCGGGGTCGAGCCTTACCTGGATCTGCAGCGTCACCGGATTCGACCGGTTCACATCGCCGATGGCACACGTCACCGTTCGGCCGTCGGCGGTGCAGCCCGTCGACGGCGTGGCGGAGACGAAGGTGGCACCGGCCGGCAAGGTGTCGGTCACGACGACGCCCTGGGCGAGCGACGGGCCGTTGTTGTTGATCTGGAGGACATAGGTCTGGGTGCCGCCGGCCTCGACCGGATCGGTCACCGCCGAGTCGGCGACGGCCAGGTCGGCCGCGGTGACGACATCGGTGTCGGCGCTGGCCGTGCGTCCGGACGGGTCCGAGTCGGGCGTGGGAGAGGTGACAGTCGCGGTGTTGGTCAGCCGGGTGGCTGTCGACGTCGACGGCACCTGGGCGGTGACCTGCACCGTGATGCCGCCGCCCTCGGCGACCGCGCCCAGCTGACAAGTGACAGTGGTCGCACCGGCCGTGGTGGGGCAGACGTTGCCGGGCGACGTCACGGACAGCACCTTGGTGCCGGTCGGCAGCGGGTCGTTCAGCACCACGCCGGTGGCGTCGGAGGGGCCGTTGTTGACCAAGAGCAACGTGTAGGTCACGGCGGCGCCGGCCGCGACCGGATCCGGGCTCCCGGTGTTGGACAACACCAGATGGGCGGTCTCCGCCACGACGGTGTTGATGGTGGAGCTGTTGTTGTCCGAGGAGGGATCGCTGGTCGATGAGGCGGCGGTGGCCGTGTTACCGACGGTTCCGGTGGCGCGGGAGGCGACGCTGACCGGCACGGTGACGGTCAGCGTCTCACCGGCGGGCAGCCGCGCCGCCGCACAACTGACCTGCTGTCCGGTCACCGTGCAGGATCCCAGCGTCGGGCTGGCGGTCGAGACGGACAAGGCGTTGTCGAGCAGATCCGAGACCGTCACGGCCGCCGCGTCGGAGGGACCGTTGTTGGTGACGGCGATGGTGTAGGTCGCCGGCGAGCCGGCGATGAGCGGATCGGGACTCACGGTCTTGGTGACGGCCAGATCGGCGGACGTGGCAATGGTCATCGACACGGTCGAGGAGTTGTTGGCGCTCACCGGGTCCGGCGTCGTCGCCCCCACGATGGCCGAACCGCTGTCCGGTCCGGCCGGTTGGGTCGGGTCGGCCGTGGCCTTCAGCGGGATGGTGATGGTCTTGCCCGGCGCCATCGTGCCGATCACACAGGTGACGGTGCCGCTGGACACCGTGCAGGCGCCTCCGCTCGAGCCGATGACCGGGATCATGCCCGGCGGGACCTGGCCCGTGGCGACCACACCCGTGGCCGTCGACGGCCCGTTGTTGACCAGCTGCAATTGGAAGCTGGCCAGCGTTCCGGCGATGATCGGGTCGGTCGGCCCGGTCAGGGTGACTCCGACGTCCGCTTGCGGGGACAGCGTGGACGTCACCGAGGCGGAGTTGTTTCCAGCGGTCGGATCGGCGGTGGCCGAGGCGATCGTGGCGGTGTTCATTACCGAACCGGTGGCTGACGCGTCGACGGCGCCGGTCACCGAGACGGTGTCGCGGTAGCCATTGGGGACCGAATTCGACGAGCAGGTCAGCTGGTTCGAGCTGATCGTGCAGCGGAAGCCGGCCGGGGTGGCGGTGACGGCGGTCAGGCTGACGCCGGTGGGCGCCGGGTCGGTCACCACCACGGTGGCGGCGTCGGAAGGACCCTGGTTGGCGATGGTCAGCGAGTACGTCACGTTCTGACCGGGGATCACCGGCGAGGTGGCCGATTTGGTCAGCGACAGGTCCGCCTGGGGGCTGGCGGTCGAAGTGGCGGCGGCGGTGTTGTTGCCCGTGCTGGGATCGGCGGTCACCGCGGAAACGGTCGCGCTGTTGGTAATGTCGCCGACGTTGCTGGCAGTGTCGGCGGTCACGGTGAAGGAGATGGTGGCGCCGGAGGCCAGGGTGGCCGCCGTGCAGGTCACCGTGCCGCCGGCTTGGGCGCACCCGGCCGAACCCGATGTGAAGGTCAGGCCGGTCGGCAGCCGGTCGGTCACCGCGACGCCGTTCGCCTGCGAGGGTCCGTTGTTCGCGACGGTGAGCGTGTACGTCACCGGATCGCCGGGCGTGATGCGGGCGGGATCGGCCGTCTTGGTCAGCGACAGGTCCGCGCTGCCGGTCACGGTCACCGTGGCGGTGCTGGAGTTGTTGCCCGTCACCGCATCGGTGGTGGTGGCGGTGACAGTGGCGGTGCTGCCCAGCGGTCCGGAGGCCCGGGTCGAGGCCAACTGGGCGACCACCGTGATGGTGATCGTCGACCCGTTGGCCACGCTGCCCACCGCGCAACTCACGTTGCCGCTGGAGATGGCGCACGATCCTTGGGTGCTGGAGGCGCTCTGTGCGGTCAACCCGGAGACCGCAGGATCGGACACCACGACGCCGGCGGCGTCGGAGGGCCCGTTGTTCTTCACCGCGATCGTGTAGGTCTCATTGGTGCCGGCGATCAGCGGATCGGTGGCCGCCGTATTGGTCACCGCCAGGTCGGCGCTCGCCGCGATCGAGACCGCGACCGAAGCGGAGTCGTTGGCGGAGTTCGGATCCGGGCTGGACGTCGTCACGGTGGCGGTGTTGGTGATCGTGCCGGCGGCCAGGTTCGCCGCCGCATGCGCGGTGATGGCGACGACCGACGAGGCGTTGGGGGCCAGGGAGCCGATGGTGCAGGTGACGTTGTCATTGGTGGCCACGCAGGTCGACCCGGGCGTGGAGCTGACATAACTGAAACCGAGCGGGAGCGGATCGGAAACCGTGACGCCGGTGGCCTGCGACGGGCCGTTGTTGCGGGCGGTGATCGTGTAGGTGACGTTGCTGCCGGCGTTCGGTGTGTTCGTCGAGGCTGTCTGGGTGAGCCCGACATCGGCGGAGACGGTGGTGCCGGTGCTGGCGCTGGCCGTGTTGTTACCGGGCACGTCGTCGCTGGTGGCCGAGCTGACGGTGGCGACGTCGGTGAGCGTGCTGCCGGAGGCGATCGCGGGGTCGATGGTGACGACGATGGGGACGGTCAGTGCGGCCCCGTTGGCCAGACTCCCGGTCGTGCAGGTCACCACGCCACTGCTGCTCGCGCACGAGGTGCCGGCCGGTGGGGAGGCCGACGTGAAGGTCACGCCGCTGGGCAGGGTGTCGGTGATCACGACCGAGGTCGCGGCGGTGGGTCCGTTGTTGGTGGCGGTGAGTTGATACGACACAGACCCGCCGGCGTTCTGGGTCGCCGGGGTTGACGTCTTGGTGAGAGCGAGGTCGGCCAGCGCCGCGACCGGGGTGTCCACCGCGTTGCTCACGAAGGTGTAGTCGTTGCCGATCGTGTGGGCGCGATAAGCCAAGCTGGAGGTATTGGTCACGGTGGTCCCGGCCGACGCCCGGTCCAGGGTCACCTGAAACTGCATGGTGCTGGTCTGGTTGACGCCGATGGTGCCCCCGGCGGTGGCGGAAGCGCCCTGTCCGACCCGGACCCGGACGGTGCGGCTGGCGGCCACGTACTCGCCGTTGTCGTCACCGGTGGCGTCAGTCAGGGCCGTGTTGGCCGTCGACCCCGGATTGGCCACCAACATCAGACTGCCTGGTACGTAAGTGGTGTTGGGCGGCAGCGCGTCCGATATCACCGAGTTGTCGGCCGGATCAGCGCCGGTGTTGGTCAGCGAGATCTGATAGCGGAGGGTGTCGCCCACCTTGGCCGGGCTGTTTCCGTTCAGGTCGACCACCGATTTGGACACGGGGTTGAAAGCCGGTGTGAACAAATCGATCTGCGTGGTGATGACGCCCGGATAGTAGGTGTCGCCATTGGTGCTCAGGGTCAGGGTCGTCGAAGTCTGGTTGTTGGACAACACATTGGTGGCGCTGATCTTGCCGATGTCGACGCCCAGGTTGTTCAGGTAATTCGGATTCCGGGCCGTGATGGGCGAGCCGGTATCGCTGATGCCGGAGTTGAAGAAGTTGGTGGCCGGGCGGGTGGCGTCGGACAGGGATGTGCCGTTGAACTTCAGCCCGTCCCCGACGAAGCCGCGATCACCTTCCCAGGCCACCAGACCGACGGCGGCGCTGACCGTCCCGCTGGCCGGGGTGAGAAAGCCGGAAAGGTTGATCGTGGCGCTGCTGGTACCGGAGACGTTGGAGAAGCCGTTGTAGATCCGCAGATCGCGCAGCGGCGCCGCGGGGTTCCGGTAGGCGACGATCAAGGACCAGCCGGCGTACCGGTCGCTTCCGGTGGTGGCGGCGATGTCACCGACCCAGTAGGTGCCGTTCCCGGCCGCCTTGACCCGGCTGGTGACGTCGTAATAGCCCTGGTAGGGGTTGTAGTCCGTGGTGGTGGTCAGAGCCGGGTCGTCGAGCGTGCCGGTCAAGGTGCTGTAGCTGGAGGCGCCGGGGGCCTCGAACTTCACCGTTTCCGCCTGCACCGTGCTGATCTGCTGGATGTTGCTGCTGTCGTTGCGGCGACCGCCCCACACCAAAAAGGCGGACAACACCGTCGACCCGGACGGCAGGGACAGGTCGGCGCTCGTCGAGTTGCTCGTGCTGGCGTCGGAGTCGGCGTCGAGAAAGCCCATGGTGTAGTCGTTGTCGTTGACATTCGACTGGGCGCTGGCGGTAGCCGGAGCCGCGCGGCCGGTGGTGCAGGCGGCCGCGGACGTGGGGCAGCTCATCTGGCTGTTCCCGATGAGGGTGACGGCGCCGTTGTCCTGCGTGGCGAACAGGGTGGAGAAGGGAATGGCGGCCGCCTGGGCGGGCCCCGCCGTCACGGCCAGCACGCTGAGCAGCGTGGCCAGCAGCCCGGCCACTACGCCGGTGGCGGTCAGCCGGCGCCGACGGGCGCGCTGAAGCCGTTGGCCTCGGCGGGTGTGGCGGGTGCGCCGGCCCCGGAAGGGGCTGCCCGTCGAACCGCGCGGCACGCCGAAGATTGGTGTATCCACCCGGACCCCGATGTCGACTCAGGGAAAACGGCTGGACCTTTCGCCCGGACGACCGTCAACCGGAATGAGTCTTTTCATCCGCTCTGATCTTGGCAATCGCCCAACCGCGTGGCAGTGCCGGGCCAGGCGATCTCATTCGCGCCGGTAGCTGGGGTGAGCCGGTCATACCCGAAATCTGTTGCCGCGTATCCGGTTTGCGAACCGGTTTAGCAGGGAGCCGATTTCGCGGCGCGAAACCTCCCACGGCAACACGGGTTCGTCGGCCGAATGACCGGATCGAACCACGGCGGCCGAGTGGCAGACGACCCGAACGGTCCTCTGGGCCGTCACTTTCCGCAACGAAATGCGCCGAGCGGGAGGTCGTGACCTTCGTTGCATTGGCGCATTCGTCCCCCGGCTGCTGGGGCGGCTCGCCCCGGCTTTTCCAGGTCCGAGGGTCAGTTCTCGCTGGACCGCCGCCAGCGGATGCCGGCTTCGATGAAGCCGTCGATGTCGCCGTCGAACACGGCGGTCGGGTTCCCTACCTCGTAGTTGGTGCGGAGGTCCTTGACCATTTGGTACGGGTGCAGCACGTAGGACCGCATCTGGTTGCCCCAGGAGTTGCCACCGTCCTTGAGGGCGTCCATGGCGGCCTTCTCCTGCTGCCGGCGTCGTTCCAGCAGCTTGGCCTGCAACACGGCCATGGCCGACGCCTTGTTCTGGATCTGCGATCGCTCGTTCTGGCAGGACACCACGATGCCGGTCGGCAGGTGGGTGATACGCACCGCCGAATCGGTGGTGTTGACGCCTTGACCGCCGGGCCCGGAGGAGCGGTAGACGTCGACGCGGAGTTCCTTCTCGTCGATCTCCACGTGATCGCTGGTCTCCACCACGGGCACCACTTCCACGCCGGCGAACGAGGTCTGCCGTCGTCCCTGGTTGTCGAAGGGCGAGATGCGAACGAGCCGGTGGGTGCCTTGCTCGACCGAGAGCGTCCCGTAGGCGTACGGGGATTTGACCTGGAAAGTGGCCGACTTGATCCCGGCCTCTTCGGCGTAGGACGTGTCGTAGACGTCGGCGGCGTAGCCATGCCGCTCGGCCCAGCGCAAGTACATGCGGAGCAGCATCTCGGCGAAGTCGGCGGCGTCCACGCCGCCGGCCTCGGAACGAATGGTGATCAGCGCTTCCCGGGCGTCGTACTCACCGGACAGCAGGGTCCGGACTTCCATGGTTTCGATGTCGCCCTCGACCGCGGTCAGTTCCGCCTGGGCGTCCGGCAGGTTCTCCGGGTCCTCGTCGGCCAGTTCGAACAGCACCGGCAGGTCGTCGAGACGTTGCCGAAGATCGGTGAGTCGCTTCAGTTCTGCCTGCGCATAGGACAGCTTGCTGGTCACCCGCTGCGCGTTCTCCTGGTCGTTCCACAGGTCGGGCACACTGGCCTGCTCGGACAACTGCTCGATCGAGGCCCGCAGCCGCGGCAGGTCGATCACCGTTTCGATGCTGGTCATGGTCGTGTCCAGCGCGGACAACTGGCTGGCGACGTCGGGATTCACAACAGTCCAGCCTACTGGGACGCCCCGGGTGATGGGCTCCGAAGCGCTGTCCGCCCGGCCCACCGGCCATGGCCCGTCGACGTCGTCCGAAAAGCCGCTCGCGGGTGGAGTTCCGTCACCTGCTGGCCGGCGCCGCACCCTATTGCGGCGGTACCGCCGGGTCGGCCGCTTGGCCCGGATCACCACCGGCTCCGGCATTGGGCTGGTACCGGTATTCGCGCTCCATCGAGTTCCGGTTGGCAGTCTCGGTGCGCCGGGCGACGAATCGTTCGAACGAGAAGTCGAGCGCGGCGAAGAAGACGGGCCGTTCGAACGGCACCTGCACCACGAAGCGGCCGCCGGGGGTGTATTCACCGGTGGCGATCGCACTGGCCGCTGGACCCGGCTCGGAGCCGGCGGAAGGGGCCGCGGGCGTCCGGAACACCCTGCCGCCCGGCGCGAACCGGAGGACCTCACCGTCGTCGGCCACATACCGGCCGTCAGTACGAGGAGTGAAGAACATCGGCTCGGGAACGTCGGCGGCGGCCGCGTCTTCGAGTCCGCCGGACTCGGCCGGGTCGTCTCTGCGCTTGCCTCGGAAGGCATCCATCAGTCCCACGACGCGCCTCCTTTCGCGCCGGCCGCGGCCGCCTTGCGGGCTGCCTTGACCTTTTGCGCGCTTGCAACTTACTCCAGGCGAGCGCAAACGGCGCGGCACAGGAACCCAGGACCGTCTTTCGTCACCCAGCGCTCATCAAGACGTGACCTGAAATTCGCTCACTCGATTGCGACCAAGCCATGGTCAAGAACACACGCTGCGAAGTAGGGTCGACATCACACCTCGGGCCGGCTGGCTCCGGCGGGGTGGTTCGGTGCTAAGGGGATTGTGGATGCAGCCGGTCATGGCGAAATTCGGTCGCGGGGGTCGGGCCGATCTGCGCCGATTTGGCGTGCGCGCGGAAGTGGTTCTGGCGTCGTGAGTCGCCCGACCCGCCGTCTGCGAGTCCTCGGCCGCGCCCTGACCGTCGGCACGATCACCGCCGTGACCTTCGGCTCGTGTCTGATTCCCGCCGAGGCCGACCCCGTTTCGGCTGCCGCGGTGCCGGCGGCTCCCGCTGTGACGTCGTGCGCGACGGTGCTGCCGGCCAGCACGGTGACGGGCACCACCACTATCACCACCGCCCAGAAGCCGCAGGCGGGTGTGTACGACGGCGTGGCCTTGACCGCCGCGCAGGTGGGGGCTGCCCAAACGATCGTGTCGGTCGGCCAGCAGATGGGCGTGACCCGGCGGGGAGTGCGGCTGGCCTTGGCGGTGGCGCTTCAGGAGTCATCGCTCAATCCCCAGTTGGTGACCGGCGCCGACGCCGGTCTGTTCCAGCAGCGGAGCGCCGATCTGTCCGGCCTCTACACCCAGTACAGCCGCACCGACGCGACCGGTGCCAGCCGGATGTTCTTCGAGCAGTTGCTGGCCCGCGATCCCGGTTATGACAGCGATCCGCGGGCCGACTGGGAGATCGGCCAGATCGTCCAGTCATCGCACGTGGGCCGCAACGTTCTGCAGTGGTTCGGTGTCAGCCAGGCGCTGGTGGCCAAGCTGATGCCGCTGGCGGCGGCGGACGCCGCCATGTCGGGCCTGCCCATCGGCGCCGCCCTGACCACTCTGGACGCCACCACCGCAGCTAAGAGCGCGACCACCGTCGCGGTCGCGGCCGTCGCCTGGCGGGCCACCCGCTTCATGGCGCTGCCGGCCCTGCGACAGGGTGGCCAGGCGTTCCAAGCGGTGGCTGACACCCGGTCGAGCGGCGCGACACCCGCTGGGGACAGCGCCGACGGCACCGCGGCTGCCATCCCCGGCACTACTGGGTCGACGGGGTCGACCGATGGGACGGTCCGCGGGACCGAGACGACGAGCGGGACCGGCACCACGACGAGCGGCACGGCCACCGCGGGCGCAGCCACCACGGCCACCGGCACGGGCGCCTCGACCGGCAGCACGGGTAGCACCGCGACGACGCCGGCCACAGGTACCTCGCCGCACTCGACCGACTCCACCGGGGCGACGAGCTCCCCGACCGGCTCTGGCTCCTCGACCGGAACCGGCTCGACCACCGCGTCCACCTCCGGCACCACACAAACCTCATCGGCGGCCGGATCGTCGACCCCGACCGGGTCGACCACCGCCACCACCCCCACCACCGCGGTCTCGGTGCCGACGACGCCGACGACCAGGGCCTCGACCACGCCGACCAAGGCCACCACGACCAAACCGACGACAACGGCCAAGCCGTCCTCGAAGCCCTCCCAGCCGGGAAAGACGTCCGGGGCGAAGACCCCCGGAAAGCACCAAGACTCTCTGGGCCACGATTCGCCGCCGGTCGTCGACACCGCCCCCAAGCCCGTGCCCACCGGAACCAGCGACGACCCGGAGGTCGGACCCGACGCTCCGGGCGTGAGTGGGCCGGGCGCCGGTTCGGTCGCCACCGGAATCGGAAGCGACTGCGGGGCGGGCGCGGAAACCCGGTCCACCTCCTTCGACCCGGGCATGATCATCGCCGACCAGGTCTTTTACAACAGCCACGCCATGACGGCGGCGCAGATCCGGGCGTTCCTGAACGCCGAGGGTTCGTCCTGCCTCGGCCCGGAGTGCCTGAAGAACCTGCGACTGACCACCCCGACGATTTCGGGCAACCGCTACTGCGCGACCTACCAGGGCGGCCAGAACGAAGACGTCGCCACCGTCCTGGCCAAGCTCTCCGTCGCCTGCGACATCAACCCGCAGGTCATGCTGACCACTCTGCAGAAGGAATCTGCCCTGGTGACCCGGACGGACGTGTCGGCCGGCACCTACAACGCCGCCTACGGCTGGCACTGCCCGGACACCGGTCCGGGCGGCAGTGCCAACTGCGACCCCGCCTACGCCGGGTTCTTCAATCAGGCCGCCGGCATGGCCAAGCAGTGGTCGCGGTACCGGCTGGACCCCGGCAAGTACAACTACCAGGCCGGGCAGACGGTCAACATCCTGTGGAACGTGGCCGAGACCGGGTGCGGCGGTTCGCTGGTGCACATCCGCAACACCGCCACAGCGTCGCTCTACGACTACACGCCCTACCAGCCCAACGCCGCCTCCCTGGCTGCCTACCCGGGCGTCGGAGACGCCTGCAGCTCGTACGGCAACCGGAACTTCTTCTTCCTGTTCCAGAAGTGGTTCGGGCAGACCGGCGGCGGAGCGGCGGCGGACGTCCAGCTCAACGGGGTCCAGGTGACGATCCCGGTGGCGGCCACCGTGGCGCCCGAAGCGCGCGGCAAGATCATCACAGCGCCCAACGCCGCCGTGGCCAGCGGTCTGGCCGCCGGATTCGCCGCCATCGGGCTGCCGTACGTGTACGGCGGCGGGACGAACGGCGGGGGAGCCGACCAGGGTTGCGCCCGGGCCGGCGGCGCCTCCAACTCCTGCCAGGGCATCGTCGGGTTCGACTGCTCGGGTCTGACCGGGTACGTGCTGAGTCAGGCCGGCTTCCACATTCCGGACAACTCGTGGGCCCAGCGGGCCGCGGGCACCTCGGTGCCGTGGACCCAGGGGCGGCCCGGCGACATCATCGGCTACCAGGGACATGTGGCCGTCTACCTCGGCCTGATCGACGGCACGCCCTACCTGCTGGAAGCGCCGACTGTCGGCATGTACGTACAGATCCGGCCGGTCTACTACACGAACGACGGCGTGTCCGTGGACTCGGTGCTGCACCGGTACTGGCGCTGATCCGCTCAGCGGGTCAAGCGGGCCACGAAGATGTAGCGATCCCCGCGGTACCAACTGCGCACCCACTCCAGCGGCGCGTCGTCGGTGGCAAAGCTGTGCCGGGACAGGACCAGCATGGGCAGCCCGGTGTCCGTGTCGAGCAGCTCGGCCTCCCGCGGCGTGGCCGACGCCGTCTCGATGGTTTCCTCGGCCCAGGCCGGCGCGACCCCGTACTGGTCGGCCAGCACCCGGTACAGCGACGGCTCGTTCTTCAGGTGTCTGAGCAAGCCCGGGAAGCGGGCGGCCGACAGATGCGAGGTCTCCAGCGCCATCGGCCGGTCGTCGGCCAGCCGCAGCCGCTCGATTCGGTAGACCGACCCACCCGGCTTGAGTCCCAGCCGGTCGGCGAGGGAGCGATCCGCGCGGATACGCTCGGCTGACAGCAACGCCGTGCTGGGAATGAAGCCCTGCTCGCGGGCCTGGTCGGTGAAGCTGATCAGATGCAGCGGCCAGCTGATCTTGGGCTCGGCCACGAAGGTCCCCGACCCTTGCCGCCGCACCAAACGGCCGTCGCCGACCAGCTCCGAAAGGGCCAGTCGCACCGTGGTTCTCGAGGTGGACAACCGGACGGCCAAGTCGCGTTCGGTGGCCACCGGGCTGCCCGGAGCCAGTGAGTCGATGATCTCCAGCAGATGCTGCTTGACCAGGTAATACTTGGGTGCGTTGTACGGAGCTGTGGTCTCGGCAGCGGCACGAGATGCGCCGGCACCGAGTGCGCTCATCCGCCTGTCCGTCCTGCTGGTCACGGGCTCTTGAGCGAAGCCCCGGCGCGGTCCTAGCATTGGTCTACACCAATTAGAGCAGACGTTCGACCGAACGGAGAGCCTGCGTGTCCGGTGCTCGACAACTGTCGCAAATGGCCAAGCAGTGTCTCCTCCTGGGGTTCGTCGGCCCCGAACCGCCCCGGTGGGTGCTGGATGGGCTGGCCGGCGGTTTGGGCGGTCTGGTGCTGTTCGGCAACAACCTGGCCGGTGGCGACGAGCGGATCGCCGCCCTCACCGAACGGCTCCGCTCGGCCGCTGGACGGGACGTCGTCCTGGCCGTGGACGAAGAGGGCGGCGACGTCACTCGGCTCGACCAGTCAGTGGGCAGCCGATACCCCGGGGCGGCGGCCCTCGGCCACTTGGACGACCCAGCCACCACGGAAGAAGTGCACGCCGCCATGGGCGCTCGATTGGCCCGGGTCGGCGTCACCGTGGACTTCGCTCCGGTCGCGGACGTGAATTCCGAAGCGCGAAATCCGGTCATCGGCGTGCGGTCGTTCAGCGCTGACAGCGAGCGGGCTGCCCGGCATGTGAACGCCGCGGTGCGGGGCCTGCAACGGAGCGGGATGGCCGCCTGCGTCAAGCATTTTCCCGGTCATGGCGCCAGCGTGGACGACTCACATCACCAAGTGGCGGTGCTCCGGCAGAGCCGAGCCCAACTGGAGGAGATCGACCTGGTCCCGTTCCGGGCGGCGATCGCCGCCGGCGTCAAAGCGGTGATGACCGGCCACTTGCTGGTTCCGGCGCTGGATCCGGACCGGTTGACCACAGTGAGCCCCACGATCACCGGATTGCTGCGCAGCGACATGGGTTTCGGCGGCGCCGTCGTGACGGACGCCCTGGAGATGCGCGCCGTGTCCGGAACCATCGGGATCGTCGAGGCCGCTGCCCAGGCCCTGAGCGCGGGCGCGGACACCGTCATGACCGGGGCCGACGAATATCCGGAACTGCTCGAGGAGATCCCGCGCGCCGTCGTCCGGGCGGTTGGCGAGGGCCGGTTGAGCGAGGAACGGCTGGCCGACGCCGCCGCCAGAACCGCGCGGCTGGCCGAGCGCGGAAGCCCCACCGGCTGCGACGAAATCACCGTGGCCAGTGCCGCACGGCGGAGTCTGGAGATCCGCGGCGACATCGAAGGTGCGCTGCGGATTTCGGGTAGCGACCAGGCGCCGCCCATGTTGGTCGTCGAATGCCGCACTCCCAACGGCATGGCCACCGGTGACCTGCCCTGGTCGCTGGCCGACCACATCGGCGTCCGGATCGACGACGCCCACATTGTGTTGGTGGATGGCGAAGGCGACGTTTCCGCTGCGGTGGAGGAATTGCGGCGGGACCTCGATCGCCCCATGGTGCTGGCGGTCCGCGATCCGGACCGCTTCCCGTGGCAACTCGAGGTACTTTCGGCTGCCCGTCGCCATGGCCGGCTGGTGCTGGTCGACCTCGGGTGGCCGGCCGACCTGCCCGCGGAGCGGCCGATCATCCGAACCCGGGGCATCGCCCCGGATCTCCTGGCCGCGGCCGCGGATGCGATCGCCGACGCGGTGCGGGCGACCGTGGGGCCAACCCGATGAGCGCCACTCCCGAGCGGCGGCCGGGCGAGCTGATGAGAAGCGAGATCGCCGAGCAGCCGGCCGCGCTGAACCGGCTGCTGGCCGAGGGGCGGGAAGAGCTGGAGCACGCCCGCGCTCAGATCGAGGCGTTCCGTCCCCGCCTGGTGCTGTTCGCTGCCCGCGGAACCAGCGACCACGCCGCGTTGTACGCGAAGTACCTGGTCGAAATCGGCTGGGGCGTCCCGGCCGGCCTGGTCTCGCCGTCGACGACGACGCTGTACGGCGCTCGCCCGGATCTGTCCGGTGTGCTCTTCGTGGCCGTGAGCCAGTCCGGTGGCTCGCCCGACCTGGTCGACGCGCTGTCGGCCGCCCGAGCCGGCGGGGCGTTGACGCTGGCGGTCACCAACAGCCCCGACTCGCCACTCGTCCAGGCGTCGGCGCTGTCGGTGGACGTGCGTTCCGGGGTGGAGCGGGCGGTGGCGGCGACCAAGACCTACACCTCGGAGTTGCTGGCCCTGCACCAACTGCTGACCGGGAACCGCGCGGCCGCGGAGCCGTTGCCGGACGCTGCTTCTCGGACCCTGGCGGCCGAGGCGGGCACCGCCGCTGCGGGCCGGTACCGGTTCGCCGAGCGGTTCATCACCACGGCCCGCGGGTATTCCTACGCCACGGCCCGGGAGGCCGCCCTGAAGCTGATGGAAACCTCCTATATGGCGGCCCAGGCGTTTTCCGGCGCCGATCTGCTGCACGGTCCGATGGCGATGGTCGACCGGTCAGTGCCGGTGCTGGCCGTGACCGGCAACGGTCCCGGCGGCCGATCCATGGCCGCCGTGCTGGAACGGCTGCACGCCCGCGGGGCGGACGTTCTGGAAGTCGGTTCGCCGCAGGGCATCCCGTTGTCCGATGACGGCATCGACGACCAGCTGCGGCCCATCCTGGAGATTCTTCCGTTGCAGCAGCTGGCCTGGCGCCTGGCCCTGGACCGGGGCGGCGACCCCGACGCTCCGCGTGGCCTCTCGAAGGTGACGGAGAGCTGGTAGCGCCGGCTCGGGGTAGGCCAGAGCGACGTTCCTCGCGCCGTTCCCCGCAGCCATGGCACGGGGGCGTGTGTTGCGGCGATTGTTATCTCGCGGTGCACCCAGTGGCCGAGCAGGCCGCGACCGCGTATCACAACGTTGGCCGGCATCCACAGCGGCGGCAGGCCTTGTGAAGGGCTCGGGCGCATTGTGAAGACGCAACGAAGGGGACCGCGAAAGGCGCGTACGTCTCGGCTATGGCACTGACGGCTCCTCATTCCGGACTGCGACAGGGCCGGACGTCGACTCTGCGCGCGAACCGACGGCCTTCGACAGCACGCCGTCGAATCGTTGGAACAGCGTGTCACGGTTGAACTGATCGGTGGCCAGTCGACGAGCGGCGCGCCCGGCGGCGTCGAGCCAATTCCGGTCACGGACCCGACGCACGACTTCTTCCGCTGCGGCCGGCACGTCAGCGGGATCGAGGACGACGCCGGCGCCGGTGCTCGAGAGAAGGTCGGCTTGCCATCCGCCGTAGTTGATCGCGATCGGCCGCCCGGCGGCCAGTGCGTCGAAGAATTTGTTGGCCGAGTTGTCCCACATCTTCGGCAGGGGCAGGAAGACGCTCGTGGCCATGGTGGCCGCAGCGACGACGGTCGGAATGTCGGCCTTGGGCAGCGGCGGAAGGAAGAACAGGTTCCGGTCCAGCACGCCCAGTTCCCGGGCCAGCGTCTCGACCTTGGCACCTTCGCGTCCATCACCGACGAGGAGGAAGCGAATCTCCGCGTCCCTTTTCATTACTTCGGCCGCCACCCTGACCAGGTAGTCGACTCCGTTGATCGGCCCGAATGTGCCCGCATACAACACCAGAGGACGGTCACCCAACCAGTCGTACCGGTCCCTGAACTGCTGCACCTGAGCCCGATCCACTGCGAACAGATCCAAATCGCAGCCATTGGGAATGATGGTGATTTGCTCGGTCGGATAGTCGTAACCCTCGACGCCGTCCGCCATGCCCGGCGAAAGGACGATGACCTGCGCCGCACGGTGGTACGTCATGCGCGCCAGACCGAACGCCAGCCTGCGCGCCAGCGGGTTTGACAGGGCGCCCATTTCGATGGGCAGTTCGGGCCATAGGTCGCGCACCTCGAAGACGAACGGAACTCTTCGCAGCCTAGACGCGATCAAGCCCGGGGCCGCAACCGTCAGCGGAGTACTCGTGGCCAGGACAACGTCGGGACGAAGGCGCGTCGCGCGGATGCTGGCGAGGACGGCAAATTGGACAAAGGCGGCGATACGTCGACGGTACGACATGTGGTTCGAATATGGCACCGGCAGCCAATGCACCGAGATGCCATCTTCTGTGCCCACTCGCCACCGCATCGACGACGATGTCGCGTCCACGTCGGAGGTCACGATGTGCACCTCGTGGCCCTCGGCGACCAATCGACGCGCCAACTCATAGGACCGGGTGCCGCCCCACATACTGCGGTTTCGGTAATACTGATGGATGTAGACGACACGCACCATCGGCCTCACAGTCGCTAGCAGGACGAGTACCGACATCACAGTCGGTAGGAGGAGGGCTACCGACATCACAGTCGGTAATAGATCGAGCACCGGCTGACAGTAATGATTGCGTCTCCGTCGGTCCCCAGTATCTTATGCGCTGCGGCTCCTCCTTACCAGACACGCGGCGGTGGCCCGTTAACAACGGCGATAGTGCTGACGGCCATCCCGATTGGGTGGCCGCCCGATCCGTCGTCCAAAATTCATGCGGCGACCACGTGGATTTCCCCCGAGAGGCCTTCCTGAACTGTTGCTGAGAGAATACTTTGTGCGTCAATGGTTTCCGCGCGCGGCCTCGCCTGAAGTCGACCTGGTCTGACTGAACGAGGCATGCGCACATCCGTCCTTCAGCTTCGGCTCTGAAGCCCGTCGGTTGAGTCTCGCGACGAATGCGGCTGCAAATGAGTACACGTCGCTAGCCTCGCCGAGCCGTTCCAAGCCATTCGGACCCTTGGCTTGGCGCTCTGCCGTTGCCAGAGCCAGGCACCTGGCGGCGCAAACCACCCTTTCGAGTGGTTTGTGTCCTAGTTATCTGGGCTTAGCTTTACTCAGAGTGATACAGTTCTGTTCGCCTTGCTCATCCGGACAGGGCGAGAACGGTAGGGGGCGGAACATCAGGGCCGGATAAGCGGATGTCGCGTCGCCGTCTCGCGCTGTGGCCACCTTCACGGGGCGATGTCCGTGCTACCAACCGCGCGTTCGGGATTTGCCGGGTTGAGGATGTAACGAGCCGCTAGGGATCTGATGTTCATGGGGTATGTCTGGTGGTGCTCGCAGGGCTCCGACATCGAGGGTCTTTGTGTTGTGGTTCGTCGGTCTCGACAAGTCAGCTCCTGGACAGCAATTGGTAATCACCGACTACCCGGGTACGCACGCTGTCGTCCAGCCTCGACATGAATAAGTCGATGACAATCCGTGCGAGATCGTCTGGGCCGAACGAGATCTCACTCGGTGGGTGGCCATGAAAGCTTCTGTCTGACAGCCATTTGTGGCCTCGTCTGGTCAGCCGACTCACGTCGGCCGGGCCGGGCCTCGGTCTTGCTGCAAACTGCGCTCGAGCAAATTCCAAGCCGCTCAAGCCTGGCCACCCGCGTCGCCGATCGACCGGTCCATTTGGGGGATACCGAAAAAAGATGTCTGTGCTCAGGAAAGTGCTGCAACCGTCAACCCATTCCAATCGTGCAATGACAGGATCTCGCCTGCGGTATCACCTGGCTCGCCACGGCCGAGCGAACCAAGCGGCCGCCGACGTCCTGTGCATTGCAGCGGCGCTCGTGTCGTCTGTCCTTTTCCTGCAGGACAACCAGGTCAGCGATGGTCAGTGGCGGAGTCTCGCGATCCTGTTCGGCATCGTCATTGTGGTGCAACTGCTCGTCGGCAGAGGGCTCGGGCTGTACACCGGCCGATGGCAATACGGAGGTTTCGAGGAGATCCGCGCTGTCGTGGCCACTGTGGTGGTCACCAGTGGGGTGCTGGTCGTCGCGAGTCTGGTTCTAGCGCAGGCGATGTACGAACGGTCCCAGGTCGGTGCGGCCATGCTCGCGCTGCTGTTGATGTTGGCGGTCCGCTATGTCGTGCGGTCCGTCCGCGAGCATCGTCTGCGTCCCTCCAGACTGACCGCGAAGCCCGCCCTCGTCCTCGGGGCCGGCAACGGCGGTGCGCAAATCATCCACGCCATGCTGCGCAGTCCGGACAGTCCTTATGTCCCGGTCGGTTTGCTGGACGACGACCCGCGCAAGTCTCAACTCCGAATCTCCGGCGTTCCGGTGCTGGGTACCCGAGCCGCGCTGGCGTCGGTGATACAGCAGACCGGATCACGCACGCTCGTCGTAGCCATCCCCAGTGCGGGTGCGTCCCTCATTCGCGACATCGTCGATCGGGCCTCGCCCCTGGGAGTGGAGATTCGCGTGCTGCCGCCGGTCGCCGAACTTCTCGGAGCGCCGGTCCAGGTCTCCGACATTCGCTCGGTCACCTATGCGGATCTGCTCGGCCGCCGGGAAGTCGAAATCGACCTGGCCTCGGTGGCCGGATACCTGACCGGGCGCCGAGTGCTCGTGACGGGGGCCGGCGGCTCTATCGGATCAGAGTTGTGCCGCCAGATCACCCGGTTCCATCCCGGCGATCTGATCATGCTGGACCGAGATGAATCGGCTCTGCACGCGCTGCAAATGTCGTTGGAGGGCCGGGCCTTGCTCAGCGACGAGAGTCTCGTCGTCGCCGACATCCGCGACCGCGCACGGCTGAACGAAGTGTTCGAGAAATATCAGCCTCAGGTCGTATTCCACGCGGCTGCGCTCAAGCACCTTCCGCTCCTGCAAATGCATCCGTCCGAGGGCATCAAGACGAACATCATCGGCACCCAGAATCTGCTGAACGTGTCCGTGCGCCATCACGTCACTCATTTTGTGAACATCTCGACCGACAAGGCCGCCGATCCGTCCAGTGTGTTGGGTTACACCAAACGCATCACCGAGCGACTGACCGCGTCTGCGGCCGAGACCGCGCCGGGCGCCTTTCTCAGTGTGCGTTTCGGCAACGTGCTGGGCAGCCGCGGTTCTGTCTTGCCCGCCTTCCGTGAGCAGATCGCGGCGGGCGGACCGGTCACCGTGACGCACCCGGACGTGACCCGGTACTTCATGACGGTGGAGGAAGCCGTCCGCCTGGTCGTGCAGAGCGGTGCGATCGGCGGCCACGGCGACGTCCAGGTCCTCGACATGGGAGAGCCGGTCCGCATTGCCGACATCGCCCAACGTTTGATCGACACCTCCGGACGGGCCGTAGACATCGTCTTCACCGGTCTGCGACCGGGCGAAAAGATGCACGAGGACTTGCTCGGCAAGGGCGAGGCCGACCAGCGACCGAAGCATCCGCTGATCTCACAGGTGCCGGTCCCGCCGCTCGATGGGAGCGCGCTGGCCCTGCTGGACACGGGGGCTCCCCGCCTGCAGCTGATCGCGATGCTGTCCTGGCTGGCTCTTGCTCCACCGTTGTCCTGGGCGGTCAGCTCAGTCCTCCCGCATCAACGCGATGCTGGAGAACGCCAGGGACGGCGGAATGCCCGGGGCCGGACCCGTCAGCCGGAGCTGCAGGTGAACGGCCGATGATGCCCGAGCTCGTCATCCCCGACTACACCTACCTCTCGCCGCCGGACGTCGGCGACGTCGAACGGGAATTGCTGCTGGCGGCCTTCGACGGGAACTGGATTGCCCCGGTGGGGCCGGATATCACCGCCTTCGAGGCCGAGATGGCCACCACCCTGGGCGTCCGACGCTGCGTCGCCCTGTCGTCGGGTACCGCCGGGCTCCATCTGGTTCTGAAAAACCTCGGGGTCGGCCCCGGCGACCGAGTCCTGGTTCCATCGTTCACGTTCGCCGCCACCGCGAATGCGGTGTGCTACCTGGGCGCGACTCCAGTCTTCGTGGACTGCTCGCCCGAAACCTGGACCATCGATCCGCAGCTCGTCGCGGACGAGTTCGAGACCGGCTTCCGCACCGGTCGACTGCCGGCCGCTCTGGTGACCGTCGATCTGTACGGCCAGTGCGCCGATTACTCGGCTCTGCAGGCGCTTTGCGACCACTACGGCGTCCCGCTCGTCGAGGACGCGGCCGAATCGCTCGGCTCGACGTACCGAGGCAGAGCCGCCGGCACGTTTGGAAGGGCGGCCGTGTTGTCGTTCAACGGCAACAAGATCATCACGACCAGCGGCGGCGGGATGGTCGTCACCAACGATGACGAGCTCGCCGACCAGGTCCAGTATCTGGCGACGCAGGCGCGCGAGCCCGTCCGGCACTACGAGCACCGCACCGTCGGGTACAACTACCGGCTCAGCAACATCCTGGCGGCCCTCGGGCGTGGCCAGCTGCGGGGACTTCCCGGTAAGGTCGCCGCCCGTCGGGAGAACAACCGTGCTTACCGGGCCGGACTGGACGATGTGCCCGGTCTGACGTTCATGCCGCAGGCAGCCTACGGGGCGTCCAACTGCTGGCTCACCTGCGTCCTGATCGACCCATCGGTGTTCGGCTCCAGCCGGGACGATGTCGCGGATCTGCTGGAGCACAACCGTATGGAGTCCCGTCCGGTGTGGAAGCCGATGCACCTGCAGCCGGCGTTCGCGGGCAGCCGGCTCCGGGGTCCCGGCGTGTGCGATGAGCTCTTCCGTACGGGCCTGTGCTTGCCGAGCGGATCCAGCCTGAGTGCGCACACCCGTTCGCGAGTCATGGACGTGGTGCGGTCGGCGGCCAAAGTGACGGCGGGCGAACGGGTTTCAAACCGTGGGTAAACGTCTGATCGACGTGGTCCTGGCGGCGCTCCTGATCATCGTGACGACCCCGCTGTTCGTGCTGGTGTCCATCGTCGTTCGGGTCTTCCTGGGTCGGCCGGTCCTCTTCACGCAACAACGCCCCGGGCGTCACGCGGCTCCGTTCACCATCTACAAGTTCCGCACCATGCGCCCTCCGTTCACTCCGGGGGGCGAACTCCAGGATGAGGAACAACGCCTCACCCGGGTGGGTCAGCTGCTGCGGAGTCTTAGCCTGGACGAGCTGCCGGAGTTGTTCAACGTGTTGAAGGGCGACATGAGCCTGGTCGGTCCACGTCCCCTGCTCTCGATCTACCTCGACCGCTACGCACCGGAGCAGGCGCGACGGCACGAAGTCCGGCCGGGCATCACCGGTTGGGCCCAAGTGAACGGCCGCAACGACATGAGCTGGGAGCGCAAGTTCGAACTCGACGTCTATTACGTCGATCACCACAATGCCGCCTTCGACCTGAAAATCCTGGTGCGGACGGTGGGTCAGGTTTTCCGCCGGTCCGGGATCAGCGAGCGTGGCCAAGTCACGTCATCGGAGTTCCTCGGTACGGCTGCGCTGCAGTCCGCGCTGCCCGAGGGAGGGCCTCGATGATCGGCGCCTCCGAGCGGAGTGATGGCGGGTCGTGTGACAGGCGCAGACGCCCAGGCTCGGTATTGGCGGGAGGCGCGGCGCTTTCCGACGGTCCGCATGAAGCCAGTCGCCCCGCGCTGTGGCGAGTCGCCTTACGACACTGGCGGATCATGGTCGCCTGCCTGTGCGTGGCGTTGGTGATCGCCGGGGCATTCAGCCTGCTGACCACTCCGACCTACAGCTCCAGCTTGGAGGTCGATGTGCGGCCGACGGCCGCGGAGCCTGATCCAGGAACGGCCTACGAGGGCAATTTGCTGGCCTCTGGACTGGCCCAGTCCTATGCCCATCTGATGACCGGAACCGTCGTCGTCGGAGGGGTCGTGCGGGAACTCGGCCTGTCGACGTCGGTCGCGGACCTGCAATCGCGCATCGTGGCCGCTCCTGTCACCGACACCAGCCTGATCGCCGTCACCGCCTCGGACAGCGACCCGGCGCGCGCGGCCCGTATTGCGGAGTCGGCTGTGGCGCAGTTGCATGCGTATCTGGTCAAGCTGGCCGCGCCAGCCGCCGCCCCGATCGCCGACGTCATCATTGTCGAGCCGGCGTCCCTGCCGACGTCACCCTCTGCTCCGAAACCGGTGCAGGATCTGGGGATCGGAGCAGTGCTGGGTATCCTGGTGGGGCTGGGAGCAGCAACGTGGCTGGACCGTCGTCGGCAGGCCCCTCTGGCTCTGGCGGCGCCGACATCCGGTCCGGCGCCGCGCCGACACGCCGGAGCGACGACGGTAACCAAATCGAAGAATGCCGGAGCGCACTCCCATCGTGGCGGTGACACGAGATTCGAGCTCGACGGAGGCTCCGATCAATTGGACGAGAACCGGCCCGCGGTATGACGAATTGCGCCGCTCAGACGACTACCCAGCCGCTGAGGCGACTCGCCGGGCTGCTCCCTGCGGGAACGGCCTCCTATGCCGTGGCCAAGGTGGTTCCGGCCGCGGCATCGTTCTGTGGGGTGCTCGTTTTCATCCGGTTGGCCGGCGCCGGCGCTTATGGGGTGTACAGCATTGCCTTCGCCGCCGCGGTTTTCAGTTGTAGTTTGACCAGCGGATGGCTCGTCCAGGCCTGTTTGCGGTTCGCCGGCGACCCGTCTGCGCCTGCAGAAGCCATTCGGCGCTGGAGCTTGTGGGTATCCTTCCTGGCCGCCGGCGCGGCCACCGCCGTGATCGTGGGACTGACGCTCTCGTCGTGGCAGCCCGACGTGGCATTCGGGGCCGGAGTCCTGGCGATCGCTGTCGCGGCCCAGGGTTTCGTCGTCGCGCTGCTGCAGAGCGAGCTGGCCCAACGCAAAGTAGTTCTCGCCGAGGCAGTGCGGGCGCTGCTGCAGCTCGCCGTCCCGGTGCTGGCCCTGCTGTTGTTGGCCCGCAACGGGATTGCACTCCTCCTGGCCATGGCAGTCGCCGTGGTGCTGGCCGTGTTGCCGTTCGGCCAGACGCTGCTGCCGCTCGGCCGCCGAGAACGACCGATGGCGGCTACCGCCGCATCGGGCCCTGCACCGCTGCGGATGTGGTGGACCTATGGCTGGCCGATGTCGCTCTGGTTGTCGATCGCCGCGGTATTGCAGTTTTCGGACCGGATCCTGATCGCACGCTGGAAAGGGCCGGCTCAGGCGGGCGCCTACGCCGGCATCTACGACATCCTCAACGGCGGTCTGGCCGTCTGCCTGTTCCCGATCACCATGGCCGCGTACCCGCGGGTATCCCGCCTGTGGAACGCCGGGCACCGCCGAGATGCCCTGCGCGAGAATACCCGGGCGTTGCGGGCGCAATTTCTCGTGTTCGTCCCCGTGCTGCTGTGCGCCATTCCGTTCCGGGATTTGTTCGTGCGCATCGTCTTGGGTTACCGGTCTCCGGCCGGCGTGGCGCTGGTCCTACCGCTGCTGTTGGGCGCGTTCTCCTGGCAGCTGGCCCTGACGGCGCACAAGCGGCTCGAGATGGAGCATCGCACCAAGACGATGCTGCTCTTCGCGCTGATCTCCGCCATCGTTAACGTGGTGGGAAACGTGCTCACGATTCCGCGTTACGGTGCCGCGGCCGCGGCGTGGACGACCTTTCTGAGCGCCGCCATGTATTTGGCCCTCTGCGTGGGATGGCGCCGCATGCACCCGGCTCACGCTGATGCGGCCGGTCCGCCGGCATCCGCTCAGGTCACGTCGGTTCGAGGGAGGTCCCATGTCGGCTGACGTGCTGTTCGTCACGGTCAACTACCACACCGAGAAGGAGATCGAAGCGCTCATCGCCTCCCTCACCCGTCAATCGCTGGCCTGGGAGCTGCAGATCCTCGACAACGGTTCCACTCCGGCCGGCCAAGAGTGCCTGGAGCATGCGGTGGCGGCCCATCCGGCGGTCAGTCGTCACGATTCGGGCGCGAATCTCGGGTATTTCGGAGCCGTCAATGCCTTCCTCCGCTACGCGAAGGCCAGGCCGGGTACGGATGGCCCCCCCGAATGGCTGATCGTCACCAACCCGGATGTTGTTCTGGCCGATGACTTTCTCGTGGAGTTGACCCGGACCTCCGCGGAGGTGATTGCGCCCCGGCTGCTCGACGCCGACACCGGCCGCGACCTGAACCCGTTCATGGAGCACCGCCCGAGCCGGGCCTATACCCGGTCGCGTCGCCTCATCTTCGCGAACCACTTCACCGCCCAGCTCTGGATTCTGGCCTCATGGGTGGCGGCGACCCGGACGCGCCGGCGTCCTGCGATGGCCCGAACACAAACACAGCGACCGATTTACGCCGGGCATGGCGCGGTTTTGGCCTTCCACCGTTCCTATTTCACCCGGGGCGGGTCGCTGGATCACGAGCCCTTTTTGTTCGGCGAGGAAATCACCGTCGCGGAGAACGTCCGGTCATTGGGCGGACGGCTCGTCTACGCCCCGAGCGTGGTGGCCACCCACACCGGACACGTCACCACCGGCGTCCGGCGCTCTCGGCAACTGTTGTCCTACCAGCGGGATTCTGCCCGCTACATCGAACAGCTTGTGGCGAGCCGCAGTTGACGCCGTCTGCGCCTGTCAACCACACCCGCTCGGCCACCCGGTTGATGGACGGCGCCGGGTTGCACTGCCACCTGCAGCCCGTGTGTGGGGCGTCGCGATGACCGCGGCGGTGCTGTGCCTGTTGGCGGTGACGGCTGTCGCGCGCCGGGTCGAAGGTTCTTGGTTCGCGCCGGGTGCCTTGTTCGCCGGCTATTGGTCGGTGTGGATGGTCGCAGCGTGGGTGTTGGGGGCGGGCTACACCGTTCCGGCCGCCGGCCCGTGGTTCATCACCGCAGCAGCAGCGGCCGTCCTGCTGGGATCTTTTCTGGGTACGAAGACCGAGCCAACGGGTCCATCCCCCCGCGCAGTTCCTGACCAAGCCCGCACCGCGCTGCGCTCGGCCCGAGGGTTGGGGCTGCTCGGTCTGGCGGGCGGAGCCTCCGGCCTGCTGGCCACCCTCCTGATCTTCCGGCAGAGCGGCTTTTCGTTGAGCTCGCTGACCAGCCAGACAGGTCTGTTCCAAGTGGGCAACACCTTGGCCGTGCAGCGCTATTCCGGCGAAGGGCAGTCGCTGGGACTGGTTGCGCTGCTCCTGGCCGTCAACTACGCCGGTGCGCTGGCCGCGCCGTTCCTGCTGGTGATCCCGCGGTCGGAGCGGTTCCGGAGCTGGTGGCTGCCGGTGTTCCTGCCCGTGCTCGGGGCTCTGGCGTTCGCTGTGGTCACGACGGCCAGGTTGCCCATGCTGCTCGGAGCCTGCTTCACCCTGGTGTCGTGCATCGTGGCCGTATCGATGCGGCAGGGCACGCTGCTCAAGCTTCGGGCGACTCAAGTGCTCGGGGCCGTGGCGTCCCTCGGTGCGGTGGCCGCGGCATTCATTTTCGTCGCCTTCATCCGGATCGGCCCCACGAGCGGGTCGGTCGAACCCATCGTCTTCAACGGCTTCCGGGTGTACGCGATCGGCTACGTCTCCAGTTTTTCCCAATGGATAGATCAGCCGAGCCTGAATGCGGCCCAGGCCACGCCCCCGCTGGCCTTGGGGGCTTCCACCTTCGGCGCGCCGGCGCGCCAACTCGGCATGAATCCCAGCCTGAGCCAGGCCTATCCGGATTTCCGTCAACTGGGCCGCGATCCGGGGGCGGCCACCAACATCTACACGGCGTTCCGATCGGCGATCGTCGACTTCGGTGCGCCGGGCGCTCTGGTGTTTCTGGCGGCGATGGGCTTCGTGGCCGCGCGGGCCCTTTCGTCGGTGCTCCGCCGAGCGGGCCCCGTCAGTGCCGTGCTGCTCGTGGCGATCTACGCCTATTTCCTCAACAGCAACATCCAAAGCATCTTCTGGTTCACCAACGTCTGTTTGGGTATCGTCCTCGCCGGTGTGGCCCTGGTGTGGACGTTCCGGCGCAGCCCCGCGCGCCGGCCGTTAGAACTCGCTCTCCGCTGAGGTGGCTGACACCGACCCGAGGCGGCATGGCGGCCGGACTCTGGTCGCCGGTGCGGGCCCGACCCGGGCGCTGGTCGTGGTCGGAGTGGCCGTTGCGGCCCTGGCTGGGCTCAGCCTGCGCATACCCAGATCCGGGGCCACCTGGTGGGACGAGGCTCTCGACCCAGCTTGGGTTGACCATTTGAGCGACGCCAGTCTGCTGGTCATCGCGGACTCGCTGGCCTTTGTGGTGCCGGCCCTGGTCGTCTTGTCCGCCGTTCTGGCGGCGTGGTGGAGCTGGCGGGTGGGCCACCCGCGCGGTGCCGCGCTCGTCCTGACCAGCCCGCTGCTGGCCGTGCTGATCACCGAGGCCGTCCTCAAACCCGTCGTGGGACGCTCGGAGGGATCCGTACTCGGCTTTCCCAGCGGCCTGTCCTCCGGAATGACCTCCGAAGCGGTGGCCGTGGCGGTCGTGCTGTGCGGGGCCGTGGCTCGAGAGCGGTTGCGTGCGTCTCGCCGGCGTTGGTGGTTGGCCACCGATGCGGTGGGCGCCCTGGCCTTGAACGCGACCATCGTGATCGTGCGATACCACTACGCAACCGATGTGGTGGGCGGCTGCCTTCTGGCGGTGGCGGTGGTATTCGCAACCGCGGTCGTTCTGGACCGGGTCGGCGTTCCCTGCCGAGGGCGCCGGTCCGCCGTCGACGTCGGTGCGCGCCCCCCCGGACAATTAGTCGACCGGGGGCGCACGCGAACGGCGTCTTCACGGCGGCGCCTCGCCGTCCGGGCCCGAATCAGCCGCGGACGGCGAAGCGCATGACTTGCACGGAGTCGGTCAGGCGCCCAGGTATTTTGCGTTCAGGGCACCGTTAGCGAGAAAGGAGATCACGGCATAATTGTTGTCGCTGATCGCGCCGGTGTAGGTCTCCAGTCGCTTCTGGATGGCGGCGTTGTAGCGGCCCAGCTTCATGAACCCGTCGAACACGACGCCGTTGCCCGGGCCGCTGCCGTCGACGTAGGCGGCGTAGGTGCCGTCCTTTCGCCAGATGAGATCGGTCAGCGTATGCGATAGGGCCGTGATGTCGGTCGACGTCCAGGCGCCGGTTGAGAATTCGTAGGCGTCGATGATGTAGGCGACCTCGCCACTGGCGTGCGGCACATCCTGCACGTTCGAGGTGGTGATGCGACTCAGGCTGGCACTCGCGTCCCACACCGAGCTCCAAACATAAGCGGCCGGTGCCGCCGCGGGGTGCAGGAACTGGTGGCGCAAGCTGGAGCCGTACACCGGCATTTGACCGTCGATGTTGGTGTAGACGGTGCGAGCGCGGGCCTGTCGCGTCGGGTCGGTCGTCAGCTTGGAGACGAACAGGCTGATGAACGCCCAGTGCGAAGCCATGTTCGTGTTCTGCCGGTACATACCGGGGAAACCGGCGCCGCCGCCGCCATGTCCATCATTTCGCGTGTACCACTTGTCGAAGATGTTCCGTTCAGTGAAGGCGAGAATGCTGTCGTACTGACTCTTGTAGGCGGGAGCGTTGTAGACGGTCGGGTTCTGATGGATGGCCCACAGCATCTCGGTCACGTACCGCCAGAGGAAGCTTTCGAACAAAGGCACCTCCTGACCTTTGACGTCGGAGCGCTGCGACACCCAGCCCAGGTAGGAGTCGCCGTAGGCCTGAGTGCCCAGCGACGACGACGGCTTGGCCCTCGCGATGACGTTGTTCACATAGCTGAGGCTCTTGTCGAGGTACTTGGTGTTTCCAGTGGCCCGGAACATCGCGGTGAAGGCATCCACACCGAAAGCGAGGTTGTAGTAGTCCCAACTGTCCGAAGATGTGCTCAATCTGCTGTAGACCCGGGAGTCGTCGGCGGCCGAACGTGCATCGAACAGGGCCTGCCAACCGGCGACGGAACGGAGTCCGGTCGCGGTCTGCCCCGCCTTCGCGGCTGGTGCAGAGGCGTGTGAGATGGTGGCCGTCCCCAACTCGCGCGCCTGCCGTACGGGCGCGGCCGCTGACGCGGCGGACACTGTGATGGAACTCACCATGAGGAGGCACAAACTCAGGGCGGTTAGTAGAGTGCCCCGGCGACGCAGCGGGGACCAACGCAAGACGCGAGGGCGGTCGGCATGGGCCGATCCTCGACTTTGACTACGGTAGGTGAGCATGCGACTACTGTACGGCATTATTTGGCCTCCGTGCACTACTCAGCCACATCAAAATGTGGACATGTGGATTCCGGAGGACCCGCCTCCTCCTCTCGCAGCGTCAGCGGCGGCCGTCCGGCGCCACCCGCGCCTATTACGACCAGCGGGCGCGGGATCCACCGATGCGGTCCACCGGGCGGGCAATTTCACGGGCTCAACCGGTGTTCGCGTCGACGGGAACAGCGATCCAGGATGGCCACGACCACATCGCGCTGGACCTCGGCCGAGCGGGCTGGTTGGATTGACTGTAGCGGCGGTGACCACTCGCCGGCCAATCAGCGCTCGCCTGGGGGAAAACGACGATGCCGGCCGCAGACCTGATCGAACCCGATTCCGAGCGCTGGCGCACTGCCCTGGAGAAGTGCTGGCACCAGGTGTACCAGCGGCCGGAGTACGTTCGTTTCGATGCCCAGCTGACCGGGAGTTCGCCGACGGCGTTCGTTTACGAGGAAGGCGATGACCTCTTCCTCCTGCCTTTCGTGACCCGTCCGATCACCGGTACCGATCGTTTCGACGCGGTTTCCCCGTACGGCTACCCCGGCCCGATTGTGAACAGCGCTGACCCCGAATTCATTGGCCGGGCCGCGGTTGCATTCCTCGACACTCTTCGGCAGGCGCAACTGGTCTCGCTGTTCGTGCGGATGGATCCGCTCCAGCGCATCGCCTTCGACCCCCTGGGCGAGATCGGACTGCTGCACACCCACGGGTCCACCGTGTCGATCGACCTGAGCCTGACGCGGGAACAGTGGTGGACCCAAGTGCGCAAGGACCACCGCGAGGCGATCAACCGGTCCCGCCGGCTGGGACGGACCTCCGTGATGGACGACTGGAACTATTTGGACGCATTTGTCTCGCTGTACGCGGAAACGATGGACCGGGTGGGGGCGGCGGAGGGGTATCACTTCGGCCGCGACTATTTCCAACGACTGCACCAGATGCTCGGGGACGAGGCGGTGCACCTGCTGATCGTCCTGGCCGACGACGAACCAATCGCCGGCAGCCTGCTACTCACCGGGGGCGGGGTGATGCAGGCTCATCTGGCGGGCGTGCGAACGGCGTTCCAAAGGGCCGAGAGCACCCCGCGGTTCCTGGTCCACGAGTCCGTGCACTGGGGTCACGAGCGCGGCTACACCGCCTTCCATCTCGGCGGGGGGGTGGGGGGTCAGGAAGACACCATCTTTGAGTTTAAGCGGGGCTTCTCGCCGCGCCGACACCCTTTTCAGACGCTTCGCGTCGTCGCCGATCCGGCCGCTTATCGGGAACTGCTGCATGCCGGGCAGCCGTCGGCCGATCCAGCCGATTTGTCGGGCTTCTTTCCGCTCTACCGGGCAAAGCCGGCCGGCGGCTGAACGGCGTCGTCCGGCCGGCGCGCAGAGGCCGCCGGCTGATCGGCTACCGCTTGAGTGGCGGTCTTGACTCGCGGTCCATGCGCGCGTCGGGCTTTGCGGGCCCGTCAGTGGGCGCCTGCGGCTTTCCTCTCCGATCGACCCAACCGTCTGGCACTGCCTTCCGCAATCAGCATACGTATGCGTAAGCTGGCCGGATCGACCCCGACGCGGAGGTGCCTGTGCCTGAGAGAACCAATCCGAGCGTGGAATCCGGGGACGCAATTGCCCCGCCGGCGACGCGGACGGCCAAGTCAGGCGGGGGTGACTCGTCGGGCGGGGGATCGGCTGTCGGCAACGGCGGCCCGGTGGCCTCGGCGGCCGTGAATCCGTACCGCTCGCGGCCGCCCGGCCCCGGCGACTTCACGATCTCTCTCGGCGAGAAGGGCGGCACCGACCGTCAGTTGCTCCATCCGGCCACGGCCGCTCGCCAATCCATGCGTGGTTTCGATCCCGTATACGTCGACATCATCGACTACATCGTTCGGGTCACGCACCGAATCTGGGAGGAAAAAGAGATCGGCTACATCTACGACACGTACCGCCACAGTTCTCGGGTCACCGACGATTCGGGCCTGCAATACGGGCGTGACAAAATCGTCGCCGACACCGTGCACACCATCAACGCCTTTCCGGACATCCGGCTCTACGCGGATGAAATCATCTGGGCCGGCGACGATGTCAGTGGCTTCCATACCTCACACCGGGCGGTCATCCTGGGCACCAACACCGGTTACTCGGGTTACGGGGCGCCCACCGGGCGGCGAATCGCGGTCTGGTGTATCGCCAATTGTGTGGCGCTGGAGAATGAGATCTTCGAAGAGCACGTCCTTTACAACAATGCGGCGATGCTCAGCCAGCTCGGTTTCAACCTCCGCGCGTTGGCCCGGGGAATCGGTAATTCCGCGGCCCTGCTGCGGCCGCAGCTGGATGCGCGCTTCGGCGAGGCCGAGCGGACGCTGGGTCAGGGTAAGCCGGTTCGGTGGCCCGCGCCCACAGGAAGGTTCGATTTCGACGCGGCCCTGCGCTACCTCTTCCACGAGGTGTGGAACTGGCGAAATCTGAATCGGATCGACGCCTACTACGCCCCCAACGTGCAGTTCCACGGAGCGTCCGGACGGGAATTCACCGGTCGCGGCGAGGTCAAGTCGTTCGTGTTGTCGATGCTGGCCATGTTCCCCGATGTGGCCATATCGGTGGACGACATCTACGGCATGGGCAATGACGAGGATGGCTATTTGACGGCGACGCGCTGGAGCGCGGTCGGGACTCACCTCGGCAACGGCATCTACGGCGCACCGACCGGACGACGCGTTCACCTCTGGGGTATCACTCAACACCGTTTCGTGGGTGGGCGCATCACCGAGGAATGGTTGCTGTTCAACGAGTTCGAGGTGATGCAGCAGATCTGGCGCGACGTGCCGCTGGAAGTCTGAGGTGCAAGAGTCGTCTCGGCTATGAAGAGAAGAGCCGCACTCGCCGGCTGAGTGGTGAGCGACCCGAGCACACGAAAAGCCCCGCTCGCCCGTAAGGCGGAGCGGGGCTTTTCGGGCGAACCTAGTGCAGAACCTTGCTGGCCAGCGCCAGAGCGGGCACGAACCGTGCGGCGTCGATGGTGCCCCAGCCGGAGGCCAGGTCGTAACCCTTGGTGGCCGACGGTCCGATCACGCCGGCAAAGGAGATGTTCCCGCTGGTGACATCGACGATGCCGGCATACTTTCCGGCCCGGCCCAGCGCGTAGAGGGCGGGGTTGATGTCGCCGATCTTGCCGCGGGCCAGCTGGGTGGTCAGGGCGACGATGCCGGAGAAGATCGGCGACGCCTCACTGGTGCCACCGTAGATGTGCCAGCCGGGTGCGTTCCCGGGGGCGGTGATGTAAACGATGCCGCCGCCGTTGACCGCGGCGGTCATCGAGATGTCCGGGGTGCCGCGGTGCCTGCCGACCACGTTCTTGACGCCGTTCTGGAAGGACGGACGGTTGAACACCTGGCTGAGCCCGCCGCCTGCCGCACCATAGCCGTCGTTCCAAACCACGTCCGGCGCCAGCTTGTGGCCGTTGGCGTCGAGATCCAGCTGGGTGCCGCCGATGCTGGTGACCAGCGGGTCGCTGGACGGCCAGGAATTCACGGGATACGGGTACAAGGTGGACCCGTCGAGCTCTTGGCTGGTGGCGCCGTTGTCGCCGGAGGCGCCGAGGACCGTCACGTGGTGGGCCGCGGCGTTGAGAAACGCACTGCGCAGATCCAGGAGACTCTGTCGGGAGGGAAAGGTGTTCTCGGTCGCCCCGAAGCTCTGGCTGATGACCTGAGCCAGGTTGTGGTCGATGACGTAGTTCTCGGCCTGGACGATCTCGGGGAAGCCCTGCACGCCCTCGGTTTCGGTCACCGGCGTCTCCACCAGCAAAATGTTGGCGCCCGGCGCGATGGCGTGGGCGTATTCGACGTCCAGAGTGGTCTCCCCGGCCCAGCCGGCCTGGTCGGAGCTGGTCGGGTCGTAGGTCACCGGCCCGGCCGGTTGGATGATCTTGAACGAGGGCGGCACCGGGATGCCGTATTGGGCGTCGAAAACCTGGAGGTCGTTCTCGATGGTCGACGAGCCGAAGGCGTCGACAATGGCGATGGTCTGGCCCTTGCCCGTGTCACCGAGCTTGTACAGCGGCGCCAAATTGTAAGCCGTGCGGTATTGCAAGGGTGAATAGCACGCGATGCCGAGGTTCGTCCGGCAGTAGTCCGTGGTGGGCGGGAAGCGCAACGCCTGTCTGAGCATGTGACCGACCACGGTGGGCACCGGCTTGGTCACCGTCGGTGCAGCCACCGAACCAGCGGTACTGGTCAAGGCCAACGGGCCGACGGCCACCATCGCAGCGGCCAGCGCCGTGCCCAGAGCCGCGATCCTACGAGAGTGCATGTGTTCTCCGAATCCTCGAGACGCCGGCAAGCGCCGGTAAGGTCACGATCTGAACACAAACCTTTTGCCACCGGAAGGACTGTATGGGTGAAGCGGCTAGAACGGCCGCAGGTGGGCGGCAAACAGAGTCCCGATTGCCAACGCCGGCACGAAACTGGCTGCGTTGATGGTGCCCCAGCCCGTCACCAGGTCGTATCCCCGGCCGGCTCGATAGCCCTCGACGCCGTTCTGGGAGTTGTCTCCGACGGTGACATCGATGATGCCGTTCGGAGCGGGCGTCTTGGCCAGGTCGTAGAGGACGTCGTTGATGTCCCCGACGGGCCCGTGCCGGTATTGGGCGGCCAGGGCCACGATGCCGGCAAACAGCGGGGTGGCCTCGCTGGTGCCCCCGATGATGTCCCAGCCGCCCGGGTTGATCGGTTGACCGGCGGAACCTGGTGCGGTGCAATAAACGATGGCCGCGCCGTCTGTGGCGGCGGCCATGGCGATGTCCGGGGTGCCGCGGTGACCGGCCACCACCTTTTGCACACTGTTCTGAAAGGACGGCCGCGCGAAGAACTCGCTGAGCCCGCCGCCGCTGGCACCCTGGTTCTCCGCCCAGGCGACGTCCGGTTCCGTCCGGTTGCCCTTGCTGTCCAACGTCAACTGCGTTCCACCCACGCTGGTGACCAGCGGGTCGCTGGAGGGCCACGAGTTGACCCGATGGTCGTAGAGAGTCTGGCTGTCCAATTTGTAGTCGGTGGCGCCGGTGTCGCCGGACGCGCCGAGCACGGTGACCCCGCTGCGCTGCGCGTTCAAAAAGGCGCTCCGTAGCTTCAGCAAGCTGTCCTTGGACGGGAAGGTGTTCTCGGTCGCCCCGAAGCTCTGCGAGATCACCTGGGCCAGGTGGTGATCGATGACGAAGTTCTCGGACCGGATCATTTCTGGGAACCCCTGCACCCCTTCGGTCTCCGCCACCGGCGTCTCCACGAGCAGGATGTTCGCGCCGGGCGCCATGGCGTGCGCGTACTCGACATCCAAGCTGGTCTCCTCGGCCCAGCCTTGCGCGTCCAATGAGCTCGGGTCGTGATGGACCGGCCCGGCCGGCTGGATGATCAGCAGGGCGGGCGGCGCCGGAAGGCCGTAGGCCTGATCGAAGACGGCCAGATCGTGCGCGATGGTGGGGGACCCGAACGAGTCGATGATGGCGATGGTTTCGCCCCGTCCGGTGATGCCCTTCGCGAGCAGCGGCGACACGTTGTACGCGTGTTGGAACTGAAGCGGCGAGTAGCAGGCGACCTGGTCCAAGGCTTCGCAGGTGGCCGTGGTCGGTGGTGCGTCTGCCGTCCAGTGCAGCACGTGACCCGCCGACGCCGGGATGGGTCGAACCGTCGCCACCGTCGTCGACCCGGCCGCACCGCTGGCCAGTGGGGCCAGAGCGGCAGCCACCAAGCACACCAGCACGGCCGTCCTGCTGCGAACCGACATCACCGACTTCTCCCGCGACCGGGGTTCCGGGAGGGCCGGAACGACCATGTCCATCACATCAGTTGCAGCGGGCATCCGGTCCCAATCGGGTCACAGTCACTCGACTGATCGCCGATTACCTGCCCTCGTGGTCCTGCCGTCGTATGGTTTCCGCCAGGTGGTCGAACGGGGTGAGAAAGGCTAGGTCATGGCGGCGAACGCGCTCAACCGACCGGCCCGGCGACGGGCTCCACTGATCGTCGGTATCTGCTCCGTGCTGGCGCTGACCGCTGCATGTAGCAAGGGGATATCAGGGGCGAGCGTGCCGCCGCCCAATGTGGTCCCCGTGTCGATTCCGCCCTCCCCGTCGGCGGCCAGTTCGGCCGCTTCGTCGTCATCGCCGGTGTCGTCGTCGAGCCCGCTGTCGTCCCCGTCCATCTCGTCGCCCGTGTCTTCGCAGGGCAGTACGCCGTTTTCCATCGATACCTCTGGCTTGACTGCGATCACGCAGCCGTCGACGACGCCCAGCACGTCCACATCGACCGGCACCACCGCGACGACGACGTCGTCGACCAGTACGTCGTCCAAGACCACGTCGACGACGAAGACCACCAGTACGGATTCCGGGAAGCACAATTACGTCAAGTTCAAGGCCAAGGGCGGGACGATCACCATCGATTTCCCGGTGTGTGCAAAACCGGATCCGTCATCGACGGGGAACACCCAGCGGTACACCTGCAACGACGTGGAGAACATGGTTTCGTTCGTCTACGTCGACCTGACGACGACCCGTTCGCTGGACAAGGCGCAGTACGAAAAAGACGTCCAAACATGGTTCGGAAAAGACAAATATAAGGCCACCAGCGACAAAACCGATCCGCTCGTCTACAGCTCGGACGGGGCGTCCATTCCGCTCGCTAAAGTCTTCGCCAGCTCGAAGACCAAGCAGTCGTACAAAGTGTCGTACTACTCCGACACCACCACCAAGCAACTCATACTCTTCGGAGAGATCAGTAACCCGAAGGGCGGCTGGGCCGAATTCGACCTGGAAATGCCGGTCACCGGGACCAGTAAGGACGCCGCCAACAAATACATTCTGAATGCCGATTGGGGTGTGCTGGCCATCGGGATCAGCGACGCGCTTTACGCGCGGGCCCACTGATCTTCAGGCTTTGAGTCAGTCGAGCAGGTCTGGTCGGCCGTGAGCGCTGACCGTAAGGGTTTGGGGTAGCGGCACTTGGATGAGGCCGAGGAACGTCGGCGTGAAGTTCTCCGTGCAGGTGAGCGCGGCGGTGCCGTCGGCGACCGTCACGGTGGGGAATGGCATCGTCGCGCTGCGGTCGCGGACGTACGTGTCGGCGGCCGTGCGGGCCAGACCGGTGTTGGCTGTGTCGGACGCGCCGGGGCGCAACGCATTGCCGGCGGTGACGGCGGCGCCGTCGCACACGCTTTGCAGTTGTTCGCGGGCCAGAACGACCGACCCGACGGCGCCGACCGCGAAGCCCAGCAGCAGCAGGATGAGAACAAATCCGAGGATGAGCGGGGTGATGGACCCTTCCTCTCGGTCGACTTCGCGCTGATCAGGGTGGCGGGCGGGCGGTCTCAACGTCCCTCGCGCATTGCGCCGACGTGCAGGGTGTAGACGCCGCGGACGGAACTTCGGGCGGTGAGGGCCGTCAGGTCGGGGAGGCCGGGGATGTGCGGTGGAACGGCGACGCAGATGTCGTAGACGTCGCCGGCCGATTGGGAGGGGAGTCGTTCCGGACCGGTGCAGCCGCTGCCTGCCCCGTGGAAGGTGACGTTCAATCCCTGGGCGGGGACGCCTTGATCGGCCAAGTCGATGCGGCTGATGGCGATCGCGTTGCGGACGCCGCTGTCCAGGGAGGCGGCCAGGTCAATCGCTCGGCCGGCGTCGCGGGCGGCATGGTCGACGGCCAGGGAGGTGGCCTGAAGCCGGACGATGGCGATGAGGATGTAGACGACCGGGATGAGCACGAGGACGCCCAGGAAGATGGTCTCCAGCAGCGCTTGTCCAGCGTCGTTCTCGTCGGCTTGGGCGGCGTCGCCGGCATCGGTGGTAGCTGGTGCGTTCATGACCTGACCACCTCTTTGAGGGAGTGGCCGGTGACATGAAGGTCCGGGAAAACGCCGTTCAGAATAGGAAACAGGCCGGGCGTTTTCATCGTGCAGTCCAGGAAGATCAGCCCCGTGCCCGCGTCTTGGCTCTGGCTGCAGGTCAGGGTGTTACGCGTCGAGCCGAGCGGTCCACCGCCCAGTATCTGCCGGGCTCGGTCGATGGCCTCCGCGGTGGGGACGTCGGAGTTGGCGGCGTACCGGGCCGCTTCCGCGACGGCAGAGGTCAGCACGACCCGGGTGTAGACCCACAGCCCGAACGACACCAGTGTCAGGAAGATCATCAGAAGCAGAACGCTGACGAGAACGAATTCGGATACTGCGGCCCCTCGATCCCGATGGTCGGTCAGCCGCCGCTGTTCCCGTTGACGCTGTTGAACGCGTTGGTGATCCAGTTCTTCAGGTTGTCGCGGAAGACGGCGATGATGATGACGACCAAAATCGCCGACATGATCGTGATCATGACCCATCCCGGAACATCGCCACGGTCGTTCTCGTCGTCGTCGCGGTCCGACGGCGGCCCGAAGACCTTCGCGAGGAACTGCAGAACGGTCATTTCCAACCGCAAGATCACGACATTCTCCTGTTATTTTCAATGGGCGGGATCGGGACATCTCAACTGGCGGCAGCCGAAATGATGACGAGACCTGGGTAGAGAGCAAAGACAATGGTGATCGGTAAAACGACAAAAACCACGGGCACCATCATGCCGATTTCTTTCTTACCACCGGTTTCCAGGAGTTGGCGTTGTCCGAGGGCCCGGACGTCGGCGGCTTGGGCGCGGAGCACGTCCGCGAGGGGAGTGCCGCGTTCGATGGCCACGGCCATGCCGTCGAGGAAGCGGCTGAGGGGTTCCAGTCGCGTGCGGTCGCGAAGGGCGGTGATGGCGGTGAGAAACGGGGTGCCGGAGCGGGTGTCGGCGAGGAGGGTCTTGAGTTGGTCGACAAGGTGACCGCGGGCCAGGCGGGTGACGCGGTCGACGGCGCCGATGGGCCCTTCGCCGGCGGTGACGGCCAGGGCGAGCATTTCAGCGATGACCGGGAATTCGGCCAGCATGTCGGCGTCATGCTTGGCGGCGGTTTGGGTGAGCCACCAGTCGCGGGCGAAGACCCCGGCGATCGCGCCGAGCAGGATGAGCAGGGCGACCAGGGCGGGGTTGGTGTGGGCCACAAGCACGCCGAGCACACCGAGGCCGAGGGCGGCAGCGGCGCCGAGGGCACCCCACAGTAGTTGTTCGGAGCGGAAGTCTTCCACGGTGGTGTCGTCGCCGACGGCGGAAAGCCGTTGCTGCACAGAGCTGCGGCCACCGATGGTGCGATCGAGCAGGCGGATCGCGTCTTTGAGATAGGGAGCCAGGAGTCGTTGCAGAGCCGTGCCGGCGCCCCAACCGTTGTGGCGGGCCAGGAGCCGGGACGGCGCGGGAGTGTCGACGAGGTACGGGGCGATGCGGTCGGACAGGGTCGGGCGGCGCAACGGTGGGGCGAGCAGGATGACCAGCAGAAGCCCGCCCGCGCCCAGCGCGCCGAGCAGCCCGCCAACCAGGTACAGGTTCATCGGAGCACTCGTTTGTCTTCGGGGAGCCGGCCGATGCGCAGCATGAGCCGGTAGGCCGCAACCGAGACGACGGCCCCGACGACGAGGATCAAGGTGCCGGTGGGGGTGTCATAAGCGCGGAGCGTTTGTTTCTGAGTGGCCAGCAATATCAGGACCAGCCACGGGGAGGCTACGGCGAGCCGGGCGGCATTGACCGACCAGGATTGTCGGGCCAAGAGTTCAGCGCGGGCGCGGGCGTCGTCGCGGAGGAATCCGGACAGGGTAGTCAAAAGGCGGCTGAGGTCGGTGCCGCCGACTTCGCGGGCGACGCGGAGTGATTCGCAGACGCGGTCGCCGACGGGGTCGGCGAGGGTGGCTTTGAGGCGGTCGAGGCAGTCGCTGAATTTGCCGGTGGTGCGGTAGTCGGAGCCGAATTGGCGGAAAGGGTCGCGGAGTTGTTCGGGGCCGCGGGTGCCGACCGAGGCGAGGGCTTCGGGGAGGGACAGTCCGGCGCGGACTCCGGAGGTGAGGTTGTCGACGACTTCGGGCCAGAGTTCCCGAAGGTCGGATTGTCGGCGGCGGCGCAGGCGGGCAACCAGCAGCCGTGGTGCGGCCAGGGCGAAGAGGGCGAAGACGAGAGAGACGGACCAGGCGTTGGTGATCAGGAAGCCCAGCGCCAGGACCAGGGCGCCGGCCAGCGCCTGCAGGGCGATGAGCTGGGCGGGGGTGACGCCGGGCAGGCCGGCTTGGATGAGGTGTTCGCGGAGTCGGTCGGAGCGGGCGTGAGACCGGGGGCCCGTGGGCCGGCGGGTGCTGCCGTGCCAAATGAGCAGGAGGCCGAGCCCGGCAAGCAGCCCGAGTAGCGCCCCCATGCCCAGCCCCCTTCGTGGATCTCGTCGTTGGTGGGGTGACTGTAAAGGGCGCGTGACGTTCTCGGTAGCCGCAACGTTGGGGGTTGTGGATAACTTGCACGCGGGGTGATCGGTCGGGACGTGGTCGTGTTGTCGTTGCGCGGAATCGGGACGAGTGCGGCCAACGCGCCCGGCTCGATTTGGACTCGTTTGTGTGCCGTCGGGTCGCGATTTCGAAGTTGGCGGCGAGCCGGTTTTCGCCTGTTCGGGTCGCGGGTGGTCTCTTTAGGATTGTTTTGGCCGTTGGTCGACGCAGCGTGACCGCGGCGAATGCCGACCAGGATGGCGGCCGTGGTGTCAGGCAAGGCGAGGATCTCGTCTGACGGCGATGGAATGGCCGCTCCAGACGTCCGCTTGGCGAACCGAGCGGCTCTAGCACCGAAGTTGTGGGGCTAGCACCGAAGACCCTGGTGCTGATATGTAGCGACGTTTGTCAAGAGGGCGCGTTTGTTTTCGTCCGGGCCGGGTTTCGGGGGCGCGGACGTGGTGTTGGTGGGGGGCCGGGCGGCGGTCGGTGGTCGTGAGCGTGTCGTTGGCGACGGCGCTGTCAGACTGATATGCGCTGGTTGGTTACCGCAGGACGGGCTGTTCGGCTGGAGCCTTGCCTGCGGGTCTAGATAGCGAGCGTGGCACCGGAAAACCGTTGCTGCTCATAGCACACTCCGCGGGTTGCTCCTGGCGCTGCCGACGACCTGTGGACCGCCGCCCGGCGGTCTGTGGTGGGCGCTAGCCGGTCCGGTCGGGTGGGTCGGTCAGGGTGGCTAATGACCAGCACCAGCCGGCGAGTTCGCGGGCCACGGCGACGTTGGCCACGGTCAACTTCTTCTTCCGGGCGCGGTAAACGTTCCACCGGTCATACAGGCGCCGATTGCCGGCGTGGCCGCGCGCCCGGGCCGCGGGGTCGGCCAGCTCCCACCGGGCCATCAGGGTCAGCCCCGGGGTGCGGTAGGGCCTGGCGTGGTGCCAGGCCGCCTCGACCAGGAGCCGGCGGGCGTGGGTGTTCCCGGTTTTGGTGATCGAGCCCTGGGACCGCGACGCCCCGGAGGAACGTTCGGCCGGGACCAACCCGACGTAGGCGCCGATCGTGGAGCCGGTGAACCGGGTCCAGTCGCCGATCTCCACGGCCAACGCGAACGAGGTCAACGTGGAGATTCCGCGCAGGCACGCCAACCGGCGGGCCACCGGGGTGTAGACGCTGTCGGCGGCCATCGCCTCGATCGCGGTGTCCAGCCGATCCCGGCGGGCGGTGGTGAACACCACCGCCTCCACCGCCGCGTCGAACGCGGCCTGCAGGCCTGACAACTCGAACCGCTGCTGACGCAGCCACGCCTCGTGCCGCCCGGTCCACGCGGCCCCACCGGACCACATGATCCCTTGCCGCAACAGCAGTTTCGACACCCGGTGCCGGGAACGCATCAGATCCCCGCGGGCGTCCTCGCGGGCCCGGACCAGATCCCGGGCGGCCTCCTCACCCACCTCGGGGACCCGCACTGCCACCACCTGATCCATCCGCAACAGCCGAGCCAGATGCTCCGCATCCCGGGCATCGGTTTTCACCCGGTCCCCGGCCGGGCGCAACAGCCTCGACGGCGCCGCCACCACACACCGCACCCCCGCCGCGGTCAACGCCCGGGCCAGGCCGTACCCGGTCGGTCCCGCCTCGTACGCCACCGCGACCGGCCCCGGCAGACCGTCCAACCACCGCCGCACCGCAGAAACGTCCGGGCACAACCGATCTCGATGCAACTTCCCGGTCACCGTGTCCATACCACACGCCACGATCGACCGCGCGTGCACATCCAGACCCACACTCGTACGCTCTGAAAACACCGAGGCCTCCTCCGCCTGTGGTGCCCGAAGGCCGATACCTTCCGGCAACCCACGTCTACGCGCAGCGAGGCCTCGGCCCATCACCACCCACGCGGTGATTGCTCATACCGTCTAGCCAGGGCTGATGGACCGGAAAGAAATGTGCACGGCGGATTGCCCAGTGCGTTGGGCGGTTGCGCACCACACGCCGCTGCTCTTGGTCAAGCCGATGGCCTGTACTGCTGCACCGAAACCGCGACGTCAGCCAGGTTCCGCCCTGCGGAGACTTGTCGTCATAGCGCAATGCTGGGGTCTCGCAACTATCGAGGATGAACCAGCCGGCGTTGCCCGACGCCACCTTGCCACCGGGCTTATTGGTGTCATCGATCCATTGGGCGTCGATGATCGGGCCTTTCTCGAGGGCGCGCCATCTGACGAGAAAAAGCTGCTCATCACAGCCGTTCATGGTGCTCGGGAAGATGCCGCCGTCCGAGCCAGGAATATTCGACCACGTCGTATCGAAGGCGCGCACCGTCGCATCCCATGAGGCGGTGAGGTGCCAGTTGGCGAGTTTGGTGGGAAAAGCTGGGGCCAGCGTTCCACCGACTTTGTCGGGCTGGGCACTCCAGAACGACTCGGGTGACTGCGAACTGGACGTCGTCTTGGTTGTTGATGCCGTCGACGAATTGGTCGTCGTGGTCAGTGCCGGTGGTCGAGGCGACGTAGGCGATGTGACCGTCACGGTGATCGCTGTCGGGTGGCCCGATGTCGCCGTTGGGGTCGACATAGGCGCCGTGCTTTGCCCGGCGGAGGAGATCAGCGACTCCGTGCTGCGGCCGGCCACCATGCCTTGGAGAGCAGAGGCGATGAGGGCGGTCGGCGGAGCGGCCGCTGCGTTCGAAATGATCGCCGTGCTGCTGGATGAGCTCCCAACGGTTGGGTTGGCGTTCGGGGTGCCACACCCGCTCGCCAGTATCAGCAGCCCACACCCGGTGGCCGCCAGGACGGAGGTCGGGTGCCGGGGGCATGAGGCAGATGCTAGTCGGGTGAACCGTCCGGGTGGCACGGCAACGAGCAAGTCGAGATCCCCATCCGCCGAGACCATCTGAGCAGCTAACTGGTGCCCGGCTCGCCATCTGAACAATAGGCCGGCGATCCCATCACTAATCCGAAAAATAGCGGACCAGCCCTCACCACCGGAAGAGCACATAGAGGCGAGGGCCCCGCGAGCCCTCGAAGCCCGACTCCGCCTATCAACGGTCGCCTCTCCGCGGCCGGAGCGCGTCCCCCGATCGGGGGAGCGACCATCAGCCGCGGTACCCGCCCGCGGGTCGACACGGTGGCGGCGGGAGATCGGCGAAAGTTGTTCTCAGCACGGCCCACTGCCGGACCGCCCACGTCATCGCCGCCGAAAGGGAACCACCATGAACGCCATCGAAATCGCCGCCCTCGTCGCCCTCACCGGCTACTCCGTCTACCGGCAGACCCGCCGTAGCGAACTGGTCGCCGAGTCTCGGTTCAAGCTCGCCATCGTCTACGCGATCGTCGGCATCTGCCTGGGCGGCATGCACGCCCCCATCGGAGTCGCCGGATACGGCCTCCTGGCCGCCGGTCTGGTCCTCAGTGCCCTGGTCGGCGTGGTTCGCGGCCAGCTCACCCGGGTGTGGCGAGAGGAAGACGGCCGGATGTACAGCCAGGGAACCGCCCTCACCGTCGGCCTGTTCCTCGGCATGATCGTCGTCAAGTTCGCGCTCGGCTTCTTGGCCTACGTCGCCCACATCAACGACGGCGCCGGCATCGGCGAGGTGCTGGTGATGATCGCGATCATGATCGCAGTCCAGGCCCAAATCGTCCACCACCGCTCCAGCCAACTCGCCGCCGCTCCGGTCAGCGCCTCCATCGCCGCCTGACGCGGAGGACCGCCGGGCCGGACGACGCTTCCGAACTCCGTCACCGGCTGGCTCCGCAAGGACCGCCCAGTGCTCGCCTACCGCGAGCCGGGCGGTCCTTTCCGTTCTGCCCTCTCGGTCCTGGCGAGCCCGCGTTCACAATGCGGCCACGCATTTACAAGGCGTGCGGACCTTGTAAATGCGGGCGGACGTTGTAAAAATGCGCTGGGGCCCGGGGAATCCCGGCGGGCGCGAGGACAGTGGGAATCCACCCCGAGCCGGACCCGGTCTGACCGTAACGGGGCCGAGAAGTGGTCACCGTACGCTCCGACCATGCCGAACACCGCGGACGACTTGGCGGACGCCCTGGCCGCGGCCGTCGGTGGACGGTTTCCGGACGGGGAGCTGTCGAGCGCCACCGCGGTGTTGATCGAGCGGTATCAAGCCAGACGGGCGGCGCCACCGGGGCAGCCCATCCTGCAGACCGCGCGGGATGTCGCCGCCTACGCGATGTACCGGATGCCGGCCACGTACGCCGCCGTGCGAGCCGCGTTGGAGCAGGCGGCCTGGTCATTGGGTGAGTTCCGTCCGCTTTCCCAGCTGGATGTGGGATCGGGCACCGGGGCGGCTTTGTGGGCGGCGGACGCGGTGTGGGATTCGATCCGCGACCGGTCGGCCCATGAAGGGGTGCCCGAGGCCATCGAGTTGGGGCGGGCCATCGCGGCGGCCGACCCCGGGCTTAAGGGAACGAACTGGGTCAGGTCCGAGCTGACCGGAGCGGCGGAGTATCCGGAGGCGGATCTCGGCACCGCCGCCTACGTTCTGGGGGAGTTGTCACCCGACGCCCAACGCGGCCTGGTCCAGGCTTTGACCCGGGCGGCCACGGCGGTGGCCGTTGTCGAGCCGGGCACCGTCTACGGCTACCGCAATGTGCTGCGAGCTCGCACCCAACTGATCGACGCCGGCTGGCACATCGCCGCGCCCTGCCCGCAGGAGCTGGCCTGCCCGCTCGCGGACGGCGACGACTGGTGCCATTTCTCCGCGCGGCTGCCCCGGCTGGGTAGCCACCGACGGCTCAAGGGGGCCGCGCTGAGCTATGAGGACGAGAAGTTCGCGTACGTGGTGGCCGCCCGGCTGCCGATCGAGCCGGTTCCGAACCGGGTGATCCGTCATCCTCGCTACCGCAAGGGTCTGGTGTCCCTGGACTTGTGCCTCGGGGATGGGAGCCAGGCCGAGACCCGGCTGGTGACCAAGAGGCAGGGGGAGCTGTACCGGGCGGGGCGGGACGTCCGCTGGGGTGAGGCTTGGCCACCACCGGAGCCTTGACATCGGCGTCCGGAACCCCCGATACGGAGCCCTGGCAGCCACGACCTCGGCGCCGGGACGACCCGTAGCGAAGTCCCAGCCACCGAAACCGGCAGCGGCAATCCCCTGACCGGAGCGGGGAACCGGTGGGAGGATTCGCGCATCAGATGGACAACGGATCAGCTGGACCCGGACGCCACAACCTGCCTGGAGACCACACGATGAACGACCTCGGTGTCGACTTCGGCACGTCGAACACCGTGGCTGCCCTGACGGCGGACGACGCGCCGGCGCGCGCCCTGGCGATCAACGGGCACCCCTGGATGCCGTCCGCCGTCTGCCTGGACGAGGACAACCGGCTGACCGTCGGGATCGAGGCCGAGCGGCTCGGTCGGCACCTCCCGGAGAAGTTCGAACCCAATCCCAAGCGCCGGATCGACGAGGGCGACCTGATGCTCGGGCTCAAGCTGGTGCGGGTCGTCGATGCGCTGACCGCCGTGTTGACTCAGGTGGCCGCCGAGGCCCGACGCCAACTCGGCGGGCGGCTCCCCGACCACGTCTGCCTGACCCATCCCGCCCAGTGGGGGCCGGTCCGCCAGCAATCGCTCCGCGTCGCTGCCCAGCAGGCCGGGCTGGCCGCCACGGCACTGGACATTCGGCTGATTCCCGAACCGGTCGCCGCGGCCACCCACTACCTCACCCGGGCCGGTCGGCGTTTGGCCCCGGGCAAGGTGCTCGCCGTCTACGACTTGGGTGGCGGCACCTTCGACGTCGCGCTGGTCGGCGGCGGCGACGACGGCCTGTACGTGCTGGCCTCAGCCGGACTGCCCGATCTGGGCGGAGTCGACTTCGATCAATCGGTCCTCGAGCACCTCGGTCGGTACCTGGAGGAATCGGACCAGCAACGTTGGCGCAGCCTCATCGAGGCCAAGACGGCGGGGGATCGCCGCGCTCTACGGGCCTTGCGCGCCGACGTCCGGGCGGCCAAGGAACTGCTGTCCCAGACGTCTCAGGTGGACATCCCGTTGCCGGACCCACTGCCCGACGCCCTGCTGACCCGCCGCGAATTCGAGAAGATCATCCGTCCCTCGATCGACCGCACGGTCGACATCCTCACCGCCACCCTGGAGCAAGCCGGGGTGGCCCCGTCTGCCCTGGCCGGCGTGTATCTGGTCGGTGGGTCGAGCCGGATCCCGTTGATCGCCAAGGTGATCAGCGAACGGCTCGGGATCATCCCGGTCGCCTTCGACCAGCCGGAGACCGTGGTGGCGCTGGGAGCGGCCGTGCTGGCCGCCACCGGAATGCCGGACCTGACCACCTCGGGCGCGGTGCGACCCACCGACGGTCCATCGGGGGAAGCCCCGGCGGAAGAGCCACTGCCCAGCCCCCCGCACGAAGAAACAGCCGGGCCGGCCGAAGCCGCTCGCCCGCAGGCGAGTTCGGGAACGACCGAAGCCCCCCGCCCGGAACCGACCCCGGGAACGACCGAGGCGGCCGACCTCGCGCTGCTGGCCCTGGCCGACCAGCTCAGTCACACCAACATCGACGGGGCCGCTCACGCCTACCGCACGGTGATCGAGCATCGGCATCCCGAGCACGCGCCGCGGGCCGCCGTCAGCTTGGGAAACACTTTGCGGGGCCAGGACTTCCAAGGCGCCCGGGACGCCTTCCAATTCGCGATCGACTCGCAGCACCCCTACTACTCCTCGCGCGCCGCCATCGAGCTCGGCACCCTGCTGCTGCCCTACGACACCGCCGGCGCCAACCGCGCGTACCGGTCGGCCATCGATGCCGGCCACGTCGATCTGGCGCCGGAGGCGGCGATCCATCTCGGCGCCATGCTGAGTCGCCTCGACCCGGGCGCGGCCACCGCGGCCTACCGGCAGGCCATCGAATCGGGGCACCGGGACTTGGCTCCCCGCGCCGCCTTCGATCTGGGCACCATGCTCAGCGCCGCCGACCGGACCGGAGCCATCGCGGCTTTCCAATTGGCGGTGGACACCGGTCATCCGGATTGGGCGCCGGTAGCGGGCTACCACAAGGCGGTCCTGCAACGGCAAGTCGACCGGGCCGGCGCCGAGGAATCGTATCGGCGGGTCATGGCCACCGGCCATGCCGAATACGCACCGATGGCGGCCAACGACCTCGGGCTGATGCTCTGGATCAGCGACCCGGATGCCGCCGCCGAGGCTTTGAAGGTCTCCGCCGAGTCCGGCCACCCACAGTGGGCCCCGTTGTCCGCGGTGCATCTGGGAAATCTGCTGGCGACCAAGGATCCGGCGTCGGCGGCGGAGGCGTATCGCATCGCCGTGGCCTCCGGGCATCCCGAACACGCGCCGCTGGCCGCGCTCAACCTGGGCCTGTTGCTGCAGACCTCCGATCCGGCGGCCGCGGTGACGTCCCTGCGGAACGCGCTCGAATCCCGGCACCGGGAGGTGGCGCCGACCGCCGCGTACCACTTGGGGCAACTCCTGCGGCTCACCGATCCACGAGAAGCCATGCAGGCGTACCGATTCGCCGCCGATTCCGGCCACCCGACTTTTGCGCCGCTGGCTCGCCGCGACATGAGCAGCATCCCGCACTCGGCGCTGCGCCGGCGAGTCGTCCCCGGCCAGTCGGAGCCCCCGGCCGCCCCGCCGCAGCCGCCCGGCGCCGGCGCGGGTTGACCCGCCGCCGCTCCGGGTATTTGTCGACGAGCCACAGGAGCGCGCGACGAAAGGACCACGGTGCGGCTGCGACGAACCTCGCCGACCCAGCCCGGCTACACGCGTCGGCGCCGCGGCCGCGGCTGGCAATATGTCGATTCAGCGGGTAAAGCCGTCACGGACGCCGAAACCATCGGTCGGATCACCGATCTGGTCATTCCACCGGCGTGGAAGGACGTTTGGATCTGCCCGTACCCCAACGGTCACCTGCAGGCCGTGGGTACCGACGCCGCCGGGCGCCGGCAATACCTGTACCACCAGGACTGGTCATCAGGTCGGCACCGCAAGAAGTTCGAACGGGTGGTGGGTTTCGGCAATCGGCTTCCGCAGGCCCGGCGACGGGTGTCGCTGGCGCTGGCCGAGGACGGCATGCCCCGTGAGAAGGCATTGGCGGCAGCCTTTCGGCTGCTGGACCGGGGGCATTTCCGGATCGGCGGCGAGGTCTACGCCGAAACCAACGGCAGTTTCGGGCTGTCCACCTTGCGCAAGGAGCATGTGCGTCGGGAAGGCGGTCGGCTGGTGTTCGACTACACGGCCAAGTCGGGCCTGCACCGCATCGAGAAGATCAACGATCCGGATCTGCTGCGCACCATTACGGCCATGAAGCTCCGACGCTCGGGGCCGCAGGAACTGCTGGCTTATGACGATCACGGCACCTGGCGGCACCTGTCCGGCGCCGACATCAACGCATATCTGAAAGAGGTGATAGCGCCCGGGATCTCGGCCAAGGATTTCCGCACCTGGCACGGAACAGTCCTCGCTGCGGTGGCCTTGGCGCAGCTGTTCCTGGAACGGGCGCCGGACCGGAAATGGTCGCGGACCGCGTCGACTCGCGCCGTGCGGCAAGCGGTCAAAGCCGTGTCCCAGCGATTGGGCAACACCCCGGCGGTGTGTCGGGCTTCGTACATCGACCCGCGGGTCGTCGAGGCTTTCGAACACGACCGCACGGTATCCGTGGCTGTCACCCGCGCGATGAAGAAGCTGGCCGACCTGTTGCCCGAAGTGGTGGACGAGGAGTCGGCGGGCGAGATGCTCACTCTGGTCGCCGCGGCGCCCACGGTCGAACGGGCCGTGCTCGAGTTGCTGAAGGGTTGAATCGCACAGCCGCCGGCTCCGCGTCCGAACCGGACGCGACTGATCCCGAAACCCGCGGTCGGATTCCGGGATCAGTAGCGAAAAGGGTCAGGCCGTGGCGGGTCGGCGGCTGGACTTGGCCAGGTCGTCGACGGCAAACGCCTCGTCGACGTCGGGTCCACTGGGCGAACCGATGGCGGCCCCCTCGCGGGCGAAGGACTCGACCATTCCGGCGTGGTGGTGGATTTCGCCGGTTTCCCGGCCCGCCGTGGGCTGCGGGGCCGCGATGGTGTCGCTGTGCGCATCGGCGTGGACGTACTTCTTGCCACGTGCGGCGGAGGCGATGATGGCCAGCACCAACAGCACGATCGAGGCGGAGAACGCCACGGTCAGGCCGTTGCGGAACGGCTCGGAGATCAGATGCGGGAAGAACGACCGACCGGTCAGGGTCGCGATGTCGGCGCCGCCACCGGGCCGCAGCTGGCTGGGATCGACCTGCGCCATCAGCGACTCGATCGGGTTGCTGCCCAAGAAGGCGGCGAACAGCGTGCCGACCGGCGGGATGTGCGAGATGGTCGTGGCCGCGTCGCTGTGCACGCCCAGCGCGGTCAGGCCGTTGTACATCGAGGCCGGGAGCTTGCTGGCCAGACCCAAGGCCATCAGGGAGAAGAAGCCGCCCATGGACAGCACCATGCCGGCGTTCATGCCGGTGGCCCGGATGCCCGACGCGGCGCCCCGGGCGGAGGCGGGGACGGCGTTCATGATGGCCGCGGAGTTCGGTGCCGCCATCAGGCCCATGCCGATGCCGTTCAGGGCCAGCAGCGTCGCGAACAACCCGTAGTCGAAGTTGGCGGGGATCAGGATCAGTCCGACAAAGGTCAACGCGGTCAGTGTCAGGCCGCCGGTCGCGAACAGCCGCGCGCCGAACCGGTCCGAGAGGGCCCCCGACGCCGGCCCCGCGATCAGGAAGCCGACGGTCAGCGGCAGCATGTAGATGCCGGCCCACAGGGGCGTATCCGCGTAGTCGTAACCGTGCAGCGGCAGCCAGATGCCCTGCAGCCAGATGATCAGGATGAACTGGAGCCCGCCCCGGGCCATGGAGCTGAACAGATTGACCAGGTTGCCGGCCACGAAGGCCCGGTTCCGGAACAGCCGCATATCGATCATGGGGCTGCTGACGCGCAGTTCGATGAAGACGAAGGCGACCAGGCACACCACGCCGGCGATCAGCTCTCCCAGCACGGTCGGGCTGGTCCAGCCCATGGTGTGGGTGCCGTAGGGCTGCAGGCCGTAGGTGATGGCCACCAGAATGAGGATCAGTCCGGCTCCGAAGGTCAGGTTGCCCCACCAGTCGATGCGAACGGCCTTCTTGTCGCCCGCCTGGTCGTGCAACGTGCGGTAACCCATCCAGGTGCCCCACAGGCCCACCGGGACGCTCACCCAGAACACAGCCCGCCAATCCCATTCGGACAGCAAGCCACCCACCACCAGGCCGATGAACGACCCGGCCAACGCCGCAACCTGGTTGACGCCCAGAGCGAATCCGCGCCGGTCCGGTGGGAAGGCGTCGGTGATGATGGCGGTCGAGTTGGCGGTCAGCATCGCGCCGCCGATCCCCTGGATCACCCGAAGGGCGATCAACTCCATCGCGCCGGCACTACCCACGTTGGGGATCAGTGCGCAGGCGATGGAGCCGACGGTGAAGATCAGGAAGCCGAGATTGAACAGTCTGGCGCGGCCGTATTGATCGCCCAGCCGGCCGAAGGTCACCACCAGCACCGCGGTGACCAGCAGGTAGCCCATCAGCAGCCACAGCAGGTACGAGATGTTCTGCGGTGCCAGGGGATTTAGCCCCAAGCCGGCGAAGATGGCTGGCAGCGAAATCATCAGGATCGACGAATTCAGGGTGGCGGCCAGAATGCCGACCGTGGTGACCGAGAGCGCGACTCGACGCTGATGCGCCTCGGTGTGGTGATGCGCAGCGTCGTGTCGCGATGGGGCCAGCGCCATGATGAGAGTCCCTTTCGAAGTCGTTTCTCATGCTAACGACTTTGTTCTGGCAAGGAAAGCGGAATGGCGTGACGGAGGCCACCTCCGGTTAGCGTTTGCGGCCTGACGTCGATCCCCGCGGGCGTGATCACCACGTTGCTGCGGCACCGAGCCTGCCAAGGCTCGGTGGGCGAACCGGCAAACCGGCCGACCGGTAGGGTTTTTTCACCCCGGCCCGTACCGATCGGTCCCGCCGGTTGACAGGCAGAAGTGGGAGCCCCGACGACATGAGCCTTCGCGCGCTGGTTCGCCGGCCGTCCCAACGGTTGGCCGAAGGCCTGGTCACGCACATACAGCGGCGACCCGTGGACGTCACGCTGGCCGGTCGGCAGTGGCAGTCCTACGTCGACGCCCTGGCCGGGGCGGGGTGGTCGCCGATCGAGGTACCCGCGGCCCCGGACCACCCGGACAGCGTCTTCGTCGAGGACACCGCCGTGATGTTCGGGTCCCTCGCGGTGGTGACCAACCCGGCGGCCGACCAGCGTAACGGCGAGACAGCGGGGACCGCAGCCGCTCTGGCCGACCTGGGCTATCGGACGCTCCGCATGGCGGCCGGTTTCCTGGACGGCGGCGACATTCTCAAGGTCGGCCGAACCGTCTACGTCGGCCGCGGTGGTCGCACCGACGCCGCGGCGGTCGGGGAGCTGCGCACGCTGCTGGGCGGCGAGGGTTGGAACGTCATCGCGGTCCCGCTCACCAAGGTGCTGCACCTTAAATCAGCGGTGACCGCTCTCCCGGACGGGACGATCATCGGGTACCCGCCGCTGGTCGACGACCCGGCGTTCTTCCCGCATTTCCGGGCCATGCCCGAGGAAGGCGGCTCTCATGTCGTCGACCTGGGTCAGGGCCGGCTGCTGATGTCGTCGTCGGCGCCGCGCTCCGCCGACCTGCTGGCCCAGCTGGGCTTCGAGCCGGTCGTGGTGGACATCGGCGAGTACGAGAAGTTGGAAGGCTGCGTCACCTGCCTGTCCATTCGGCTCCGGGAGGGACCGGCGGCGTGAAGAAGATCATCAACGATCCGTCCGCGGTCGTCCAGCAGTCCTTGGCGGGGTTCGCCGCCGCCCACGCCGACTTGGTCACGGTGAACGCCGACCCGCTGTTCGTCACTCGAGCCGGCGGCCCGGTGGCCGCCAAGGTGGCCGTTGTTTCCGGTGGCGGCAGCGGACACGAGCCGTTGCACGCGGGATTCGTGGGACGCGGCATGTTGGACGCGGCGGTGCCCGGCGCTGTTTTCACCTCGCCCACTCCCGATCAGATCGTGGCGGCGGCCCGGGCCGTGGACGCCGGCGCGGGCGTGCTGTTCCTGGTCAAGAACTACACCGGTGACGTGCTCAACTTCGAGATGGCGGCCGAGCTGCTGGGCGCGGACGACGTCCAGACGGCGACCGTCGTGATCGACGACGACGTGGCGGTCACCGACTCCACCTGGACGGCCGGCCGTCGCGGCGTCGGCGGGACGGTGATGGTCGAGAAGATTGTCGGCGCCGCGGCAGAGCAGGGAGCCCGACTGGCTGACCTGGCCACGCTGGGCACCAAAGTCAACGCCCGAGTCAGATCCATGGGACTCGCCCTGTCCGGCGTCGTCGTCCCGCACGCCGGTACACCCTCCTTCGTGCTGGGCGACAACGAGATCGAACTCGGCATCGGTATTCACGGCGAGCCCGGGCGCGAACGCCGGGAGATGGCCCGCGCCGACGAACTCGTCGCTCTCATGCTCGACGCGATCCTGGCCGACCTGCCCGTCGCGGCCGGAGAATCGACGCTGGTCATGGTGAACGGCATGGGCGGCACACCCCTGATAGAGCTGTACGTGGCTTTCGATTCGGCGCGGCGGTATTTGGGCGGCAGGTCGATCCACGTGGTCAGGTCGTTGGTCGGCAACTACGTCACATCGCTGGAGATGCAGGGCATGTCGATCACAGTCCTGCGCCTGGACGACGAACTCACGAAGTGGTGGGATGCTCCGGCCGATACCCCAGCGCTGCGAACCCGGGAGAAACAATGAGCGACACCTGCGACGCGAACAGCGTTGTCACCGCGATGATGGCCGCCGCGGGCGTCATCGAGGCGCACCGCACCGAACTCACCGCTCTGGACCAGGAGATCGGCGACGGCGATCACGGCGAGAATCTCGGGCGCGGATTTTCCGCCGTCGTCAGCAAACTGGACGCCGCGCCCGGGGACAGCCCCGGAGCCATACTGAAACTCGTGGCCAGCACTTTGATCTCGACGGTGGGTGGCGCCTCAGGTCCCTTGTTCGGGACGGCCTTCCTGCGCGCCGCGACCAGCGTCGGGGACGGTGAACTGGGGCCGTCGGAGATCGCCAAAGCACTGGTCGCCGCGCGCGAAGGCGTCACGGCCCGAGGCAAGGCGGAAGTCGGGGAGAAGACGATGGTCGACGCGCTGTGGCCGGCGGCCGATGCCGCCACCTCGGCGGCGGAGGCCGGCGAAGGCGTGGCCGCGGTGTTGGCGGCTTCCGCCGACGCCGCAGAAGCCGGAGCGCAATCCACCATTCCCCTGCAGGCCCACAAAGGTCGGGCCTCTTATCTCGGCGAGCGGTCGATCGGCCACATCGACCCGGGAGCGCAGAGCACGGCGTATCTGCTCCGGGCGTTGGCCGACGCGGCGGCGGGACGAGCCAACTCGTGACCGTCGGGCTGGTTCTGGTCTCCCACAGCGCGGCGTTGGCGGCTGGGGTGGCGGAACTGGCCGGGCAAATGGCCCCGGATGTGGCTATCGCCCCCGCGGGCGGCGACGGCGACGGTGGCCTGGGCACCTCGTTCGACGTGATCAGCCGAGCCGTCGCGCAGGCGTGCGGGCCGGACGGCGCCGTCCTGCTCTACGATCTCGGCAGCGCGCTGCTGACCGCCGAAACGGTCCTCGAATTCGCGGAACCCGATGTGGCGGAGAAGATTCGGCTGGTCGATGCGCCGCTGGTGGAAGGAGCGGTGGCCGCCGCGGTGGCCGCTCAAAGCGGCGGTGATCTGCGCACCGTCGAGCTAGCGGCCCGCTCCGCCGGGGCCACCACGACAGAAAGTGGTTCAGGCGGTGAGGCCACCCTCGGGGCGGAATCCGAAGAGCCGCCCATCGCCGTACTGGCCGACGTGGTCAACGAAAACGGGCTGCACGCCCGGCCGGTGGCCGCCCTGGCTCGAGCCGTCGACGGGCTGCACGCCCAGGTGCGCATCGGCCGGCCCGGGGGCCCGGCGGTGCCGCTGTCCAACGTGCTGCGGGTCGTCGCCCTGGCGGTACGCGGCGGCGAGCGGATCGAGATCTCGGCCACCGGCCCGGATGCCGCCGGCGCGGTCCGGGTGCTGACCGAGACGGTCGGCTCCGGCTTCGGTGAGGCCGAGCACGCTGGCAACCGCATTGCCGCGACCAGGATGGGAGCGATTCCGGCGCGGCTGGGCAACGCGGCCATGTCCAGGCTCGTCCCGTCCGCGCTGGTGAACGGCACGCTGATCGCCCAGCCCGGGTCGCCCGGCCTGGCGGTGGGTCCGCTGGTCCTCCTGGACCGCGCGCCGCTGCACCTGCCGGACCCGGCCAACGGCCATGCCGAGCTGGACGATCCGCTCGGAAGCCTGCTCCAAGCCATCGAACGGGCTCGGCGAAAGCTGCTGACCGGCAACCAGTTCGAGATTGCCCACGCCGCCCTGATCGCCGACCCGGAGCTCAGCGAAGCGGCCGGCGCCCAGGTCCGCGCCGGCGTCGGCGCCGCGCAGGCTTGGTGGTCGGCGGTTACCGAACGGGCCGATGAACTGGCCGCCGAACCGGATGAACTGGTCGCCGCGCGCGCTGTGGACCTGCGAGAGGCCGGCGGCACGGTGCTGACCCAGCTCGGCGTCTGGGTCGACCGGATCCCGGCCGACCTGCGATCCGGCATCGTCGTCGCCGACGACCTCGGGCCCGGCGAGGTGCCGGTCCTTCTCGACCGGGGCGCCGGTGGCGTGGTGCTGACCCGGAGCTCGCCCACTGCCCACGCGGTCATCGTGGCGCGCGGCCTGGGACTTCCGATGGTGCTTCGGGCCGGCGACGAGCTGGCGCGCCGGGATCCCGGCACGCTGTTGATCCTGGACGGTGACGCCGGCACCATCGCGATCGACCCGTCGCCCCGCGAACTGGAATACGCCCGCGAGAAGGTGCAAGCCCGTCAGGCCGCCGACCGGCAGCGGTTGGCCGAGGCGGCGGAGGAAGTGGTGCTGCCCGACGGGCGTCACCTGCACGTGTTGGCCAACGTCGGGTCGGTGGCGGACGCCCGCAAGGCGGTCGCGTCCGGCGCCGACGGCATCGGACTGCTCCGCACCGAATTGCTGTTGCTGGATCGGGACGTGTACCCCGACGAAGCCACCCAGGTCGCCGACTTGCGGGCCATCTTCGAGATTCTGGGCGACCGCCCCATCGTCGTTCGGGTGCTCGACGCCGGAGGCGATAAGCCCGTCACCGCCCTGAATCTGGACGCTCAGCGGAACGGGTTCCTGGGACTGCGCGGACTGCGCTATCTGCTGGCCCACCCTGATTTGCTGCAAATGCAGTTGCGCGCGATCGGGCAGGCGGCGGTGGGGCACCACGTGTCGGTGATGGCGCCGATGGTCAGCCTGGCCGCGGAGGCGCGGGCCTTCCGCGAAGCGGTAGGCGAGGCGATGGCCAGCCTGGTTGCCGATCAGCTGGTGTTCGCCTCGCCCGAGCGGGTCGGCGTGATGATCGAGGTGCCCTCCGCCGCGCTGGCCGCGGACGAGCTCTGCCAGTTCGCCGATTTTCTTTCCGTCGGCACCAACGATCTGGCCAGCTACACCATGGCGGCCGACCGCACCGACCCGGCGGTCGCCGACCTCCTCGACCCGCACGCGACCGCGATCAGCCGACTTTTGGACCAGCTCTGTCAGCAAGCAAACGCGGCGGGGGTGCCGGTGGCCGTCTGCGGCGAGATCGCGGGCATGCCGGAGTTCGTGCCCGGCCTGGTGGAGCGGGGCGTCGCGGAGCTGTCGGTCGCGCCGGTGCTGGTCCCGGCGGTGAAGCAGCTGCTGCGTTCTCTCGATCCGCCCGCGGAGCCCTGATCCGGCGGTGCCGATCGGCATTCTGGCCGTCGTGCTCGCGGCCGCGCTGCTGCATGTGTCGTGGAACAGTCTGGTCAAGACGGCCCCGGACGGCTTCTTGGCCGCGGTGCTGATCGCCGCCGGTGGGGCGGTGGTCAGCGTGTTGGCGCTTCCTTTCCTGCCGCCCATCGCGCCGGGCGCGTGGTGCAACGTGGCCGGATCCGTGATCGCGCAGTCGATCTACTACCCGTTGGTGGCCGCCACGTACCGGGCGGGCGACATGAGCCACACCTATCCGGTGATGCGGGGGACAGCGCCGATGCTCGTCGCCCTGGTCAGCGTGCTGGTGCTCGGTGAGCCGCTGACCGCCGGGGAATGGGTGGGCGTCGGGCTGATCTGCGCGGGGATCTGGGCCATCGGTTCCGTGGGACTGTTCGGCCGGTCGGCGGCGAGATCCGGCCGGGCCACCGGCTTGGCCCTGCTCACGGCGGTCGTCATCGCCGGCTACACGCTGATCGACGGGGCCGGGGTTCGCCGTTCCGGTTCGCCGGCCGCATACACCGGGTGGATCTTCCTGTTCACGGCGGTCCCGCTGGTCACCTTCGCGGTGTGGCGGCGCCGGTCGGATCTCACGGCGGAGTTCCGCCACCGGTGGTGGGTCGGCTTGGCGGGTGGGGCGGCCAGCGTCGGGGCGTATGGCCTGGTGCTCTGGGCCATGACCAAGGCCCCGGTCGCCGTGGTGGCTGCTCTCCGGGAAACGTCAATCGTGTTCGCCACCCTGTTCGCGGTGGTGGTCTTGAAGGAGGCCACCGGGCGGGCTCGGGTCCTCGGCACCCTGCTCATCGCCGCGGGCGCTGTGGCCATCCGGCTGGCCTGAGAGTTCGCGCTTCGCGAGCCCGGGTGCGTTCCTGAGCGGGAATGTGCCGTTCCGGTGTCTTTTCCGCCGATCGCCGGCGTCCGAGCAGCATGACCGGGTCCGACGAGATGGGTCCAGCGTGCTGACCGCGCTCTCCGGGGCCGCCGCGCTGATGTACGGGGTGAGCGACTTCCTGTCCGGTTACGCGTCGCGGCGGCTGCCGTCGGTAGTCAACGTGGCCCGGAACGAGGTGGCGGGCGCTGCTCTGTTGCTGGTGCTCCTGCCTTTTCTGCCTTTCCGGCTGTCGCTGGCCGGTGTGAGCTGGGCCGTTCTGGCCGGGCTGGCCGGCACCGGGGCGTCATGGCTGATGTTCCGGCTGATGGCCGTGCAGCCGCTCTCGGTCATCTGCCCGATGATCGCGGTGATGGCCGCGGCCGAACCCGCCGCGGTGGCCATGTGCAGCGGCGAGCGGCTCCGCTTCGTCTCCGCACTCGGCGTGGCGGCTGGTCTGCTGGCGGTCGCCCTTCTGGGTATGCCGGGACATTCCCCGACGTCCGGTCGTCCGGTTTCGCCGCGAGTGCTCGCGTGGGCCGCCATGGTGGGGGCCGGGTTCGGTGCCTACTTCGTGCTGTTGGCCCGGGCCGGGGGCGCGAACGCCGGCGTCGGCCCCGCTCTCGTGGCCAAGTTGAGCTCGGTGGCGCTGGTGTGGCCGATCGCCCTGATCGGTCGTCCTCGACAGGTGGGTGGGAGCGGTCTCTGGTGGCTGACGAGCGTGGCCGGCTGCACCGACGCGGTCGGCGATCTCTCGTTCTCGGTGGCGGCCGGCGGGATCGGGCTGGCCATCAGCGGGGTGGTGGCCGCCATGGCGCCTGCGGCGACGGCGCTGCTGGCGCTGGTGCTCCTGCGCGAACGGATGGGTTGGCGTGGCGGCGTTGGGTTGGGGCTGTCCTCGGTGGCTCTGGGGCTGCTGTCGTCCTGACTACTTGGCGATCTCCCAGACGGGTCAATCAGCTCCGGAGCCTGCCGGGCGTCGAGCAGATTGATCAGGATGGGTCCGAAACGAAAGACGGCGGAAGCGGAATCCTCGAACTCCACCGACAGGTTGAAGGCCTGTTCGTATAAGGCACGGGTGGCCGGCCAGGTCCTCGGCGAACAGCGTGATGGCGCTGATCGCTCCGGGGCGAAATCCGGGGGCGGGCTCGGTCATGCCGTCACCCTGCCAGAGGCTCAGTAGGTTTGGGCTGTCCACCGCCGAAATCGCGCTTCAGGAGCCCTTCGATGCCAGAGCTGGACCGGCCGCTGCGCCGACTCGGGTTCCTCACCATCGGCGTCTTCGATCCAGCCGATCCCGGACCGGGGCACGAATACACCCTCGCGATGATCGAGCTCGGCGAACGGCTCGGCTTCGATTCGGCGTGGCTGCGCCACCGACATCTGCAGCACGGGATCTCGTCACCGATCGCCGTGCTGGCCGCGGCCAGCCAACGCACCCGTCGCATCGAACTCGGGACCGCGGTGATGCCGCTGGGTTGGGAGAATCCGCTGCGGCTGGCGGAGGACCTCGCCACCGTCGACGTCCTGTCCCACGGGCGGATCAATCCCGGTGTCAGTGTCGGGCCGCCCAGGCACTGGGAGGACGTCCGCGCGTCGCTCTATCCGGACACCGCCGATAGCGAGGACTTCTCCTACCGGAGGGCGGAGCGGCTGATCGGCTTCCTCAAGGGCGAAAAGGCCAGCGAGTTCTCGGGAACGCAAGGCATAGAAGTGTTTTCCGATCGGGTGCAGCCTTTCTCGCCAGGGCTGGCGAGCCGGCTGTGGTACGGCGGGGCGAGCCTGCGGTCGGCCCAATGGGCCGGCGAACACGGCCTCAACTTCCTGACCAGCAGTGTTCTCAAGGTCGAGGAACTCGACGACGCACCGGATTTCGCCGAACTGCAGGTGTCCCAGATCCGGGCCTTCCGAGCCGCCTCCCCGGCGGGGCCGGCGGCTCGGGTCTCTCAGGGCCTGGTCGTGCTGCCGACCGACTCGGCCACCGACGCCCAGCGGCGCAAATACACCGAATACGCCGAAGCCCGGCTGCCGCGCACGAAGTCGCCGCAGGGTCCCGCCCGCATGTTGTTCGCGCCCGACCTGGTCGGCAGGTCCGACGAGTTGGCCGACCGCCTGTCCGCGCACGCCGCCTTCCGGGAAAGCGACGAGGTCGCCTTTGCGCTGCCTTTCAACTTCGCACCGGAGGACTACGACCAGATCCTCACCGATATGGCCACCGAACTCGGTCCGCGGCTGGGCTGGCGGCCGGCGGGCTGACGCGGGTGGGGTCGACAACCTCCATTGGCCGCGCTGACGCCCATCTATCGCGACCGGCGGCCGAACATTTCGGCGTACTCGTCCAGAGCCTGAAGAATGTCCGGTGCGCGAAACAGGAAGCGCCGGGACTTGTGATGCTGGCCCAACTTGAGAATCCCGGCGTCGAGAAGAGGCTGAACGGCCCGGTGAATGTTGCGGCTGTCCACGCGGACCGCGGCGGCGAGCGTCGCTGCGTCTGAGACGGGGTGGGCAGGAAGCACATCGAGTACCCGCCACACCGCCGAGTCCCTGCGGGCCGTCACTTTCGAGCGCCACCCGGCGGTGATGGCCGTCAAGCGTTCGGCGAACTGCTCGCCGTGTTGCACCGCCAAGATCGAAGCCGAGGTGAACATGGAAATGATCGAAGCGGCGTCGCCGGCGCGGTAGGCGGTGAGAGCCTGGAAATAGCGGCTCTTGTCGACCAGTAGACCGGCGCTGACCGGCACCGTCACGGACCGGGTCAGGTCTTTGTCTCGAAGGATCAGCTGCACCAAGGCGCGGCCCGTTCGACCGTTGCCGTCCGCGAACGGGTGGATGGTCTCGAACTGGGCGTGGGCGATCGCGGCCTGGGCGAGGGGCGGCAGATCGTCACGCGCGACGAACCGGGCCAGATCGTCGACCGACGCGGGAATCCTGGTGTGGTCCGGCGCCACGTAGTCGGCGTTGAGCGGAGTGCTCCCGCGCCCGCCCACCCAAACGGGCTCAGCCCGCCAGCCGACAAGTTTCGGCGCTTGAACCTCCAGAAGGCTCCGCTGGATGTCGGCGATCCTCGCGGCGTCCACGGGCCCCGTCGAGGCCAAGGCCTTGACCATGGCCTGCACGTTCGCGGCGACCACAGCCGCGTTCCCGGTGCCCTGACCGGTCACTTCCGCTTCGGCGATCGCTCGCGCCGAGGCAGTGATCTGCTCGATCTGGGACGACGACGCCGATTCCGACCGGAGCAGTACGGAGGGAAGCCCCCCGAAGCTGGCGGCCCGGGAGTCGAATCGGGCGATCGCTGCCGTTGCGTCGTCGACGTCAGCGGCCAGCCAGCCTGGCAGTGTCAGATCGACGTCGGCAATGTCGGACGCGACGGCGGAGTAGTAGATGCCGCCGGCGGCTGTGGCGCGTTCGCGCCGGGTCAATCCTTCCGCCCGGCCGACGGCCCAGGTCTGTCTTTCTCTGCCGACCGGCGGCCAGGGCACCATGGGATCGAATGTGGCGGTGCGGTCCTCGCCGACGACGTGGCCGTGGGCGGCAGGAATCCCGCGACCTTCGCCGTCACGAGGCGGCGGGCGGTACATGACACCATCTTACGATCTACGTTTCACTTAACGAGCTAAGTGAAACGCCGAGTGCCTTGATGCATTTCTCCTGCTCGCCATCGGCTGACCTGGGCGGCGCTTCAGCGTCGGAGGTGAGCGCGGGCTCGAGCCCGGTTCTGAGTGACCGCGTTCGCCTGCCGTTCGCCCGCCGCAGATTCCGATCCGGCTAGCGCGCTGGTGCGGGCTTGGCCGGTCGTGTGGCGGCGGCGAGTTGGCGTACGGCGTCCGGAACAGGTTGGCCGGTCTCGGCGGAGCGTTCCACGATGTATTTGGCGGCGCTTAGCATCCCCAGCGTTTCTTCCCGGTCCCCGACTCGTGCTGGCCCTTTCGCATCGGCGCGGGCATCGGCCGCCCACCGGGCAAAATTGGCAGCGTCGACTCGGGCAGCCAATCTACGAAGTGCCCGGGTTGCTAAGCAGCTCGGGCAGTCGGTAGCCAACCCGGGCGAAACGCTCCTCGTGCGGCGGATATCCGTTGCCGCGAACAAGAGCTCCGTCTTGCGTGACGAACAGGTCGGCGATCTCGACGACGCCGTTCTCCACACGCCCTGGCAGCGCAGCGATTTCGCGGAGCTGCCGGGACCCGTCCGCGGCCAAGGCGATCTGCACGACGATGTCCACGGACGACGCGACAGTGGGAACGACGAAGGAGGCCGTGACGTTCTCGCCGGCCAGCAGCGGCAGGGTGCATAGTTTCACCACGGCTTCGCGCGCCGAATTCGCGTGCAGCGAACACATTCCGGGCAGGCCGGAATTCAAGGCAATCAACAGGTCGAGAGATTCTTCCTGACGCACCTCGCCAACCACGATGCGGGACGGGCGCATCCGCAGCGCTTCCTTGACCAGCCGGCGAAGGCGGATTTCGCCGTGACCCTCGAGATTGGGTTGCCGGGTCTGCAGCGCGACGACATCAGGAAGCCGGGGACGCAGTTCGAAGACTTCCTCGCAAGTGATGACGCGCTCGCGAGGCGGCACGGAATTGACCAAGGTGTTGAGCAGCGTGGTTTTTCCGGCTTGCGTGCCGCCGGAAACAATGATGTTCAGCCCGGCGATGACGCACGCCTCCAGGAACCGGGCCGCGTGCGCCGTCAGGGTGCCGTGGGCGACCAGATCTTCGAGCCCGTTGGCGGCGACCACGAATTTTCGGATGTTCACCGACATGTGCTCGCGGGTGATGTCCGGAATGACCGCGTGCAGACGCGAACCGTCGGGCAACAACGCGTCCACGAACGGGCTGGACAGGTCCAGCCGGCGACCGGACGGCTTGAGCATCCGCTCCACCAGGTCGCGGACCTCGCCCGGTTGGAAGACCACGGTGGTGAGCTCGGACCGGCCGTGCCGGGCGATGAACACCTTGCCCGGCTCGTTGATCCAGATCTCTTCGATGGATGGGTCGTCGAGGAAGCGTTGCAGCGGACCGAACCCGGCCAGCGAATCGAAGATGGATTGGCCGGCGCCGACCCGGTCGATCAGCGGCGGCAGCGACGAGGTGGCGACTCGTTCTTCGTAGTGGGTGATGACCTCGTCGATCAGCCGGCGGGTGGACCGGTGATCCATGATCGGATCGAGGCCGCGCCGCCGGACGAGTTCGCGCACCTCGTCGGAGATGTAGTCAACCGCCGTCGCCACCGCGCCGCCCCTTCATTCCCGTGCCCACCGTGAAGTCCTTGTTCGCGAAACTAGCCAGCCGCACCGCGAAAGGGAAACCACGCCTGGCCGGCGGTGGACAGACGCGCGGCCGGCACCCGCGGCTGGTCGTCAGACCAACCGGCCGGCGTGCCAAGCGCGGAGAAGCCGGCCCCGGCCGTGAGGGCCCGGGAAACGTGAGGTCAGGCCGGCGGGGCACCAGACGGCAACGTCGAGTCCATCGGCCCGCGCCCTTCCGATTGAGCCTCGATGTCAGCCAACTCCTGCCCCGCCTGCCGTAGGAGAGCGGGAATGGAGTCCGACCAAGTGCCCGGCTTCTCGAACGGGGCGTACTCCAGGTGGACACGGTCCGGTCCGACGTCCAGCAGACACATCAGCAAGGAATGGCTGGGCGCGTCCTGGAACCACTGCTTGCGAATGATGGCGTGGTCCGCATCCGGCGGTTCCTCGGCGGTGCGGGCCAACAAATTCGTCCACCGCACGGTCCAGTCGGCGTCCGTCGACGACCGGGCCGCGGCCCGGAAGTCCGGGAGCCAGTAGCCGATGCGGGCGCTCAGCTCGCTGTCCACGTCGTCGTGCGCGATCATGTGCGTGCCCGGTTCGAGCACCACGTCCCGTCGGTCCACGCCATCCCAGGAGGTGACACGGACTGAGGCGCCGGCGATCTCGACAAGATTGAAACCGCGAGTGGTCAGGACGTCCGGCAGCGGCCGGCCGACGGCGGACTCCAGCGGCAGGACGCCTCGGGTCAGCGGCTGCTCGGGCGTCACGCGTTCCCGGCGGTTCAACACGACAGCAGCGCGGCGAGCCGCGGAGTTCACGGCCAGCCAGGCGCCGCCGGCACGCTGGTCGCCGATGCCGGTCACCCCGGGGTAGCGGTCGGGCCACCACTGGCCCGGTCCGCGCCACGGCCGCGCGGGATCTTCGTCACGGATCGCCAGCACCCGCACGTGTCCGCCAGCGCCGCCGGGCACGTCGATGATCACTGTGCACATCGGCGGCCTCCGGTCGCTTTCCCCGATCGAGCGGCACGCGCTGATGCCACAATCGAGCCGTGTTCGTCGTCGTGGGTGTGACCGGTGGAATCGCGGCCTACAAGGCGGTCCACCTGGCCCGGCTCTTCGTCCTGGCCGGGCATGAAGTGCATGTCATCCCCACCGAGGACGCGCTGCGGTTCGTAGGCCGCACCACCTGGGAGGCCATCAGCGGGCACCCGGTGACGACGTCGGTCCATGACGATGTGGACACGGTTCGTCATGTCGCGCTCGGAACCTCCGCAGACCTGATGGTGGTGGCGCCGGCCACGGCCGACTTCCTGGCCAAGATGACCGCCGGGCTGGCCGACGATCTCCTCGGGACGACGCTACTAGCGACCAGAGCCCCGGTGGTGGTGGCGCCGGCCATGCACACCGCGATGTGGGAGCACCCGGCGACCGTGCAGAACCTGGCCACCTTGCGGTCTCGCGGCGTCCATGTCATCGGCCCGGACAGCGGTCGACTGACCGGAGCTGACTCGGGGCCGGGCCGGATGAGCGAGCCGGAACAGGTTTTCGCTTTCGCGCTCGGCCGGTTGACCACCAGCACTGACCTGGCCGGGCTCGACGTACTGGTCACCACCGGCGGCACCCGGGAGCCGATCGACCCGGTCCGGTTCATCGGCAATCGCTCCAGCGGCAAGCAGGGGCTGCACATCGCGCTGGCGGCCGCGGATCGGGGCGCCCGGGTACACCTGCTGGCCGCCCACGTCGACGCCGAGGTCGCCGCGGCGCTGGCGAGTCGACCCGACGTCACCGTGAGCCGAGTCGGCACCGCGGACGAACTGGCGGAGGCCGCTCAGCGCCTGGCCGCCCAGGTCGACGTGGTGGTGATGGCCGCCGCCGTGGCCGACTACCGCGTCGCCGAGGTGTCGAGCCGGAAGCTGGTCAAAGAGGACACCGACGGCACACTGACACTGACGCTGACGCAGACCCCGGACATCGTGGCCGGCCTGGTGAAAAGTCGGCGGCCGGGCCAGACCGTCGTCGCCTTCGCCGCCGAAACCGTCACGGACGCCGAGGAACTCGTCGATCGCGGTCGGCGCAAGCGCGCGCGGAAAGGAGTCGATCTGATCGCCGTCAATCCCGTGGGCTGGACGACCGGCTTCGAAGTCGAGGACAACATGCTCTGGGTCATCGGCTCCGACGGCGAAGTCGCGGCCCATGCCCGGGGTAGCAAACGGGAGGTGGCCGAGGCGCTCTGGAACGCGATAAGCGCAGCCCGGCGTTGAGAGGGGCCGCTCCCCAGCCGAGGAGCAAGCCAAGCGAGGCAACTGATTTGGCGCTACAACCTTCAGACGCGAGCGTGCGCGGTGATTCGTCCGCGCTGGTCGTGACCGAAATCCAGGATCGATTCGTTGACGCTGGCCTCGGTGAACTCCAGCGGAGTGGTGTCGTCGGGGCACAGAAAGCCCACGACGGCGCCCCGCATCACGCGCATGACCCAGGGCGAGTTGTCGGACCGTTCCCGGCCGCACCGCTCGCACCGCTGCGTCATGGTCACCATTCTGGAACTCGCCATGCCCGCGAGACGCCCAACGTGGCCGATCGTTTGCGCTGCGATATCAAGTCGTGACGAAGTCGCACTGCGGTCGAGACCTACCGCCTCAGCGCCGGACTCGTCGCACTCGGCTGCGCTTTTCCGGCCCGCTGTTTGGCCGGGCGGATCGAAGGCGAGGCAGCCGGTTCGGCCGGTAGCGAACGCTCCCCGCCGGGCCCCGCTCCGACATTCAAGATGGAGCCGCGGCGGCGCTGAACCGCCCATCGGCCGGCGCGCTCCGAGCCGGTCGGCAAGGAGGTCCTGTGTCCCACCCGATGATGTATCGGCGCATGTTCGGCGACGATTCGGTCGTCCACCGCAAATTGCCGCCGGGGATCGTCCGCCGGATCGTGGCTTTCGCCCGTCCGTACCGCCGGGAACTCGTGATGTTCCTGATCGTCACGGTGCTCGATGCCGTGATCTCGGTGGTGACGCCCCTGCTGGCCGGCGCTGTGGTGAATCAGATCTCCGGCCACGGCTCCATCCGCACGGTGGTGACGCTGGCCCTCGTGGGCGCCGCGCTCGCGGTGATCGATACCGGCCTCTCGCTGATTTCCCGGTGGTATTCGTCCCGGATCGGCGAGGGCCTCATCTACGACCTGCGCACCCGGGTCTTCGATCACGTCCAACGCATGAGCATCGCGTTCTTCACCCGCACCCAGACCGGCGCCTTGGTCAGCCGCCTGAACAACGACGTCATCGGCGCGCAACAGGCCTTCACCTCAACATTGGCCGGCATCGTCTCCAACGTGGTCGGACTGGTCCTCACCGCCGCCGTCATGTTCTCGCTGTCCTGGCAGGTCACGCTGCTCTCGCTGGTGCTGCTGCCTATCTTCGTCTGGCCCGCCCGCTGGTTCGGCCGGAAACTGCAGGCCCTCACCCGTGAGGCGGCGAACCTCAACGCCGCCATGAACAGTCAGACCACCGAGCGGTTCAACGTGGCCGGGGCGCTGCTGGTCGCGCTGTTCGGCCGCCCGGAGCGGGAAGCCACCGCCTTCTCGGTGCGGGCCGGCCGGGTCCGGGACATCGGCGTCACCACCGCCATGTACGGGCGGGTCTTTCTGGCGGCGCTCACCCTGGTGGCCGCGCTGGCCCAATCCCTCACCTACGGACTCGGGGGGACGCTGGCCCTCAATGGTCATCTCAACGCCGGTGATGTCGTCGCGCTCGCCCTGCTGTTGGCCCGCCTGTACGGACCGCTCACAGCCCTGTCGAACGTGCGGGTCGATGTGATGACTGCCCTGGTCTCCTTCGAGCGGGTCTTCGAAGTGTTGGACCTGGCCCCCTTGGTGGCCGATCGGCCCGACGCGGTCGCGTTGTCCCCGCGCGCTCGGACCGTCCAGTTCGACGATGTGCATTTCGCGTACCCGTCGGCCGACCAGGTGTCATTGGCGTCGCTGCAGGACCTGGGGGATCGGCACCAGCCGACCGACCAGGCCATCGCTCCCGACCACGAGGCGCGCAACGTCGTGCTCAAGGGCATCTCGTTCACCGCCGAGGCCGGGCAGATGGTGGCTCTGGTCGGGCCGTCCGGCGCGGGCAAGACGACCATCTCCCAACTCGTGCCGCGGATCTACGACGCCGACAGCGGAGCGGTGCGCATCGGGGGGACCGACGTCCGGGACGCAACCGTGCAATCCGTACGCGACGCCATCGGCGTCGTCGCGCAGGACGCGCACCTGTTCCACGACACCATCCGGGCCAACCTGATGTACGCCCGGCCGTCGGCGTCCGAGAACGACCTCCGCGATGCCCTGGCGGGGGCGCAGATTCTGCACTTGGTCGACAGCCTGCCCGACGGACTGGACACGGTGGTGGGGGATCGCGGCTATCGACTGTCCGGTGGGGAGAAGCAGCGGTTGGCGATCGCGCGGGTGCTTCTCAAGGCGCCGGACATCGTCATCCTCGATGAAGCCACCGCTCACCTGGATTCGGAATCGGAGCTGGCGGTGCAGCAGGCCCTCACCACAGCCCTGCAGGGCCGGACCTCATTGGTCATCGCCCACCGACTGTCGACGGTGCGCCGGGCCGACCAGATCCTGGTGGTGGACGACGGCCGGATCGTCGAGCGCGGCCGGCACGAGGAACTGCTGCTGGCGGGCGGTCTCTACGCCGAGCTGTACGAGACGCAATTCCAGCCGGGCCGGCCGGTCGGGGCGCCGGCGGCAGGCCCGACCGGGGACTGACCGAAGCGCTGGCTACGTTGGCGTTCGTGCCCTCCCTCACCGAAGACCTCGACCTGGCGTTGTGGCTGGCCGACGCGGCCGACGCCATCAGCCTCGCCCGCTTCGGCGCCGCGGACCTTGCTGTCGACGCCAAACCCGACCTGACGCCGGTCAGTGACGCCGATCTGGCCGTGGAGAAGGCGCTGCGCGAGGTGCTGTCCCGGGCCCGGCCCGCTGATCTGGTGGTGGGTGAAGAGTTCGGCTCCGGGGACCCGGGCGGCACTTCCCGACGCCGATGGGTGATCGACCCGATCGACGGGACCAAGAACTTCGTCCGCGGTGTCCCGGTGTGGGCCACCCTGATCGCCCTATGCGACGGTGAGCAACCGGTGGTCGGAGTCGTGTCCGCGCCCGCGTTGACCCGACGGTGGTGGGCGGCGACGGGCAGCGGCGCCTTCGGCCGCTTCGCCGACCATCCGCCCAGGTCCTTGCGGGTCTCCAGCGTGAGCGAGCTGGCCGATTCCTCGGTGAGTTTTTCGGAGATGGCGGAGTGGCAGCGGCACCGGCAGGGTCAGGCGTTCGGCCGACTCCTGGAGGCGGCCTGGCGCACCCGCGCCTACGGCGACTTCTACTCCTACATGCTGGTGGCCGAAGGAGCCGTCGACATCGCGGCGGAACCGGAGTTGAATCTCTGGGACATGGCGGCCCTTGTCCCGATCGTCCGGGAAGCGGGTGGCAGCTTCACCGATGTCGACGGCAGAGAGTTCACCTGGTCTTCCGCCAACGCTCTGGCCACGAATGGGCGTCTGCACCCCGCGGCGGTGCAGATCCTGGCAGATTGACGGAACTCGTAGTGACCGTTCGGGCATGTCACGCGCAGATAACTTCGCAGATCCGTAAGGTTTGGTGCTGTGATTCACCTGTCCCACGTGTCGAAGAGTTACAAGACGTCGACCCGTCCTGCGCTCGACGATGTCACGCTGGACGTCGAGAAGGGTGAGTTCGTCTTCCTGATCGGCCCGTCCGGGTCAGGAAAGTCGACGTTCATGCGGTTGGTGCTCCGCGAGGACATCGCCACCCACGGTGAGGTCACGGTGGCGGGTTCGGACCTGAACAGGATGCGCCAGGCCAAGGTGCCCGCGCACCGCCGCCGGCTCGGCTGCGTCTTCCAGGACTTCCGGCTGCTCCCGAACAAGACGGTCGAGGAGAACGTCGGATTCGCGCTCGAGGTCATCGGCCGGAACCGCATCACGGTCAAGAAGATCGTGCCCGAGGTGCTGGAGCTCGTGGGCCTGGAAGGCAAGGCCCGCAGATTCCCGCACGAACTGTCCGGCGGCGAACAGCAACGCGTCGCCATCGCCCGCGCCTTCGTCAACCGTCCGCTATTGCTGTTGGCCGATGAGCCCACGGGCAACCTCGATCCCGACACCAGCGCCGACATCATGCTGTTGCTGGAGCGGATCAACCGGACCGGCACCACCGTGCTGATGGCCACTCACGACAATCACATCGTGGATTCCATGCGGCGCCGCGTCATCGAACTGCAACTCGGCAAGGTCGTCCGCGACGAGTCCCGCGGGGTGTACGGCGTGGGTCGCTGATCAGGGACGATCGACCCGCACACTGTCAATAACGCAGCAATCTGGTTGCACCGGGACATCCCCCGGTGCGGCGAAAGGAACATATGCGCGCCGGATTCGTCGTCAGCGAAGCCTTCACGGGTATCCGCCGGAACCTGACCATGACCATCGCGATGGTGCTGACCACTGCGATCTCGCTGTGTCTGCTGGGCGTCGGACTGGTGCTGTCGCGAGAAGCCAGCCACACCCGCGATCTGTACGAGTCGAAGATCGCGGTCATCGTCCAACTCACGCTGCCCGAGTCGTCGGCCGACCCCAACTGCACGGACGGCGACTGCCAGGCCCTGCTGAAGTCCCTGCAGTCCAACCCCGAGGTCCAGGACGTCGACTACAACTCGCAGGCCCAGGCGTATCAGCAGTACCAGCAGCAATACGCGGGCCAGCCGGACATGTTGGCCATCGCCCGCCCGCAGGCGTTCTCGGCCTACTTCCGGGTGCGGCTGCACGACCCGTCGCATTTCAGCGTCATCGCCAGCCAGTACGGGAAGCAGGCGGGCGTGAGCCAGGTGAACAGCCAGGCGAACGTGGTGACCAAGCTGATCGATCTGGTCAACAGCGGCCGAAATCTGGCCCTGTTCATCGCGCTCGCTGCGGCGATCGCCGCCATCCTGCTGATCTCCAACGTGGTCCAGGTGGCCGCGCTCTCGAGGCGCGCCGAGACGAACATCATGCGGCTGGTGGGTGCCTCGCGATGGCGCACCCAGCTCCCGTTCATGATCGAAGGCGCGATCGGCGGATTGGTCGGCGGCGCCCTGGCCGTGGTCGGCCTGGTGCTGTGCAAGATCTTCTTCCTGGACAAATTGATCGGCACCATCGTCAGCTCCAACGTCATCTACCCGGTGCAGACGGCCGACATCGTGTGGGCCGGCTATCTGATCCTGCCGATCGGCGTGGTGCTGTCGCTGATCGCGTCCTACGTCACGCTGCGGCTGTACGTGCGGGTCTGACGTCGACGCGCTCCGCCTCCGACGGCTGGCCCCCGCGCTCGGCCCCCAAGCCGGTCGCGCCAATCGGTAGGCTTGATCGGCTATGTCTCCGTCTCTCGACATCAAGAAGGCCGCCCGCCGTGACGCCAAGCGGGCCACCGGCCGCAGCCTGATCGCGTCCAACCGCAAAGCCCGGCACGACTACACCATCCTGGACACCTTCGAGGCCGGCATCGCCCTGACGGGCACCGAGGTGAAGTCGCTGCGTGCCGGACGGGCGTCCCTGATCGACGGATACGCGACCCTCACCGAGGACGAGATCTGGCTGCGCGGGATCCACATCGCCGAATACGCCGAGGGCACCTGGACCAACCACGCGCCGCGCCGGGCCCGCAAGCTGCTGCTGCACCGAGCCGAGATCGACCGAATCGCCAACAAGCTGAACGACGCCGGGACCGCGTTGGTGCCGCTGTCCCTGTACTTCGTCGAGGGCCGGGTCAAGGTCGAACTGGGTCTGGCCCGGGGCAAGCGGGAGTACGACAAGCGGCAGGCGATGGCCAAGCGGGACGCCGATCGGGAGATTGCCCAGGCGGCCGGCCGGCGGTTCAAGGGCATCGACTGAGCGCTCCGGTTAGTCGGATGCGGGCGGCCGCGGCCTCGCGTAGACTGGCTCTGCTGTTCATTCCTGGTGGTCGCCTCTGCTTCGGGCGGTCACGGACTCGGGGGTGATTGGTCTCGACAGCGACTGTCGAGTGAGGGGAAGCGGGCCGAGGAAGGCAACGATGATCTCGAAAACCACCCGTTGCAAAAAATCAAGCGCCGACAACAGTCAGCGCGAGTTCGCCCTCGCCGCCTGAGCGAGTAGCGACTCCGTCAGCCTGAGTTAGCCTCCGCCTCAGGACCTGGCGTCGCTAGGAGGATCACCGCCGATTTCGGTCACGGGATGACGCGGGAAATCAAACAGTGACTGGGCCTGTCGCACCGGCACGTTCGTATGACCGGTGAGGCCGAGTAGGGACGACGCGAACTGCGCCCGGAGAAGACCTCACAAAGCATCGTTGGACGCGGGTTCGATTCCCGCCACCTCCACCAGCGAGAAGGCTGGACCTCAGTAGTTTGGGGTCCAGCCTTACTGCTTTTGGTGATGGCTGACTGCTGCCACAGCGCCGCGGCTGCGCGCACTCGCGGTGTCTGTGAAGCGTGGTGGCGCTATATCGCCGCCTGCCGCCACCGACGGACGTTCAACCGACTGACCACCCGCGCATGGCGGCCATCAACACCGCCTCGAATGTCTCCAGCCCGGCGTCGCTGCTGACGTCCACATCGCAGTCCAGGTTTAGTGTGACCAAGCCGTGGACCGTCGACCAGGCGGACAAGGCGACAAGTTCCGGCGGGCCGGCCAGTTTGCCAACCGAAATGGCCCGCGCAACGGCCCGGTTCAGCGGTTCGATGGTCGAGCGCGCCCGCTCGAACTGTTCCGCCGTCGGCTGGAAGCCGGCCAAAGCTCCGCCGAAGATCACCTGGTACAGGTGCGGATGACTGAGCGCCCACTCGCGGTAGGCCCGGCCCAATTCGAGGAGGTCGGTCATCGGATCGTCGGTGATCGGAACCGCGCGCTGGCCGTCGCCGAAGCTCCGGTTTGCGGCGTCGAACAAGGCTCCGAGCAGTCCCGCCTTGCCCCCGAAGAGCGAGTAGATGGCCGACGTCGAGGTGGCCTCGGAGGCCGCCAGCGTACGCAGTGAGAGACCGACGACTCCCACACTGCCGACGATTCTCGCGGTCCGGTCGAGCAGCCGGTCCCGCAGCTCCGCATCGTGAATTTTCGGTCTTGCCACCCACGGAACCTATCATTACAGTGTTTTCAAACAGCGTTATGAAAAGAGCGAGGGTGGCTGCGGTGAGCGAGACGATCTACCCAGGGCGTTTCTGCGGACAGTTTCCGGAGGGTGCGGGAGCGGTCTTCCTGATCGGCGCACGGGTCAACACCCTGCGTGGGCTGCGGCGAAGCGGCCCGGTTTTCAGCGCCATGCCGCGGATGCTCAAGCATCTGTCCGTCCACCCGGAGGCCGGTCTGCTCGGTTTCGCCAACTGGTTCGGACGTACGACGATGCTCGTCTCGTACTGGCGGTCGGCGGAGGACGTGCAGCGCTTCGCCTCCGACCCCAGCGCACCGCACGCCGAGGCCTGGCGGCGTTTCGTCCGGCGGATCGGCAATAGCGGCGACATCGGCGTGTGGCACGAGTTGTATTCGGTCACGCCGGGCAGTTACGAGTCCGTGTACCTGAACATGCCGGAGTTCGGGCTCGGGGCGGCCGGACGGCATGTTGCCGTCACCGACGGTCTGCGCACCTCGAAGCAGCGTATGGCCTCCGTCGGCTGAGTCAGATCCGCTCCGCGACGGCGCTGACCAGACGGTCAGGGGATCCGGGTGCCAGCCACAGGAACAGCGAAGGCTCGATGAGCTCGACCTCCATGACCATCGGACGGTCGGCTCCGCCCACCAGGTCTACCCGCGCGTAAGCCAGGTTGTTGTCAGGATCCAGAGTCTTGAGGGCCTGGGCGGCGATATCACGGTCCGAATCGGCCGCAATGATCGAGTGACTCTCGCCGCCGTACTGTTCCTGCACCCGGAAGTCACCATTGGCCGGTCGTTTGACGACGGCATGGGAATAGGTGCCGCCAAAGAACAGCAGCGAGCGTTCGCCGTCGGCGACATCGGGCAGAAACGGTTGGACGAGCACGTCGACGCCCGTGGAAAGCTGGCGGAGGTGTTCCGCGGCGTCCTCGGACTCGTTGACGAAACGGCCGACCCCACGGGCTCCGGCGGAGACGGCGGGCTTGACGATCACTTCGGGAGCCCCCGCGTCGGGCAGTGCGACGCCGCTGCCGCGTCGGATGAGCCAGGTCGGCACGGTGGGCACCCCTGCGGTCGCCAGGTCGACGAGGTAGACCTTATGAGCGTTCTGCCGGACAACCTCCGGGGCGTTGAGGACTGGCATCGGCAAGTGGGTGAGCGTGTCGAGGAAGTCGTCAAGACGGTGCGTGTAGTCCCAGGTGGAGCGGATCAACGCCGCGTCGGCGCCGCAGCGGGGAAGCGCCGGGTCATCCCAGGCCATGACGGTGGAGTCGAAGCCACGCGCCGCGAACGCCTGCTCGATCAACGGCATCTCGTTGTCGGGAACGGGCAAGGACCGGGATGTCAGCAGCGCGATCTTGGGCACCTGCGGATGCTTTCATATCGGAGCAGGGCAGATTGACCTCCGCCGGAGGGGTTGGACCTGACGTCAGCCGTTGGGCGATACCAAGACCGTGCGGTATTCATGAACCTGGACGGCTTGCGTGGCCTGCGGCGACCGGATGTCGATGGGAACCTCCGCGCCGGGAGTTGCGCCGTTGACCGTCCAGGTCACCTGCCAGTTCGCCACGGCGGTGATGGTCCAGGTGTTGCGCCCGTGGGTGCGGTCAGCGGTGGAGCGCCAGATGAACATGTAGCCGCAGGGCGGATTCGAGCCGTCGTACGGGGTGGGTGGGGCGACGCCGGGGCCTGGGCAAGTACAAGTGGTGTAGCTGCCGTGGTCGGACGGGACGGTTTGCCCGTTGACGTAACACCGGTTGTCGGACATCGCGGACTGGTTCTGATCGCTGGGGTCTTTGATCATCTCGTCGGTGGACCACGTCACCGATTTCAATGACGCGGTCGCCACAACGTCGATGCCAGGTACGGCCGCCTCGGCCGTCACATCGGCCGGCCTGCCGCCGGACAAGTAGAGAAACACCGGAATCTTGACGGCAATCGAATTCGGGTTGGGCCCGATCTTGATAGAAACGTCAGGGGCATGGAGCTGGCTGGTTGCCATATTGACGACGTCGGCTTCGGTGACTACAGGCGCCGGCGCAGTCGTGCCGTTCGGGAACCACTGAGTCGTATAGGTAAATGTCACGCCACCGACGCCGTTGGCGGACGTCTGATATTGGCAGACCACTTCCGCAAGCGTTCCCGCAGATGGGTCGTAGCCCTGTGAGATAGCGTCATCGTTGCTCTCCACGATGGGAGCACAGTTCACTGGAACGCTCAACTCTGGTCCGGAAATCGCGTCAAGTGGATCAAGGGGCTGGCCGTCCCCGCTGGTAGATCCTTCCTCGCTTGAGCCTGTCGCCGATTGAGACGAGGACGCCACAATGGTGGCTGTCAAGCCGTCACCTATGGCACCAGCCTGCTGACCGCTCCCCGGCGTCGGCCCTGACGGTGGCGTGTGGCCGGCTCCGAGCCCGTTCGCCATAGGAGAAGGGTCAACGAAACAGAAGGCCGTGATTACGATCAGTATGACTCCAAGTATTCGCCATCGACTGAGATTTAGCATTTGCCAGGCAACTCCTCGATATCAGAGACGCGCCATACGCCGCCCTTGTCCTTTACGAATGCGAACGCTACATTAGACCGTGCGATACCGACAGTGCGCTGCTTGCCGGTCTTGATGTAGTACGAGCCGTATCGAGAAACATTTAAGCAATCGCCAAGTATTGCATGGGCCTGTGCGCCAATCGGCGTATGCCAATGAAACCTATGTTGTACGGTCCCCTTCGTCCTGATTCCCTCTTTATCAAAGCTTGACGCGAGCGTCAATATCTTGGATTTCAAGGGATCAACAGCGACGTTGGTCAAGGCTGCAGACCTTTGCGAAGCGGGCATCGCAAAGAGGCGCAGGTAAACGTCCCAATATTTGTTCATTTGGCTCTCAATCGCGCGCCGAGAAGCTGTTTCGAGTTCGCTTATCTCAGTGCCCGTGACAATCACAGCCGTCGTATGAGTAGGCGCGGACGTGTCCTGCGTTGGCAAAATACCGGTCGACGTCCCAGGCGACGGCTTCGGGCCACTGTTCACGGACGTGCTGGCCGACCCGCCGCCCGACGTTGCATCCGTCGGGGTGGTCGAGCTGACCGGATCGCTGGACGAGGCTGCACTCGACGAAACGCCCGTCCCGCTCCCCGCCGTCGAGCCACTTCCGACGGCAGCCGATGCACTAACTCCCGATGTCGGCGGGGCCACCATGCTTCCGCCGGCACTGAGCGGCGTACTGGAGGTCTGAGCGGTCGATCCGGAGGTGCAGGCGGCGAGCAGAGTCAGGGCGGCGGCCGCCCAGCTGACCAGCACAATTGATCTTCGTCGTCGGCGACCCACAACCAAACCTTCCCTTTACCCCGAGCCGAGTTGGACGACGATACATCGCCGTCGGGCGGCGGACACAGGTTATGCACAAGGCGCAGGTCACGCGCTTGACATCGGCCCACGCCTAGCGACTGACCGCTGACACCAGGTAACCGCCGCCGGGGTTTCGCTCAGGGGTCCGGCTGGAGGTAAACGTCAGACAACCGCCAGCGCGACTCACTCAAGAAATCGGCTGTTCATCCAACTCGGGTGTGGACAGCTCCTCCGTTGGCACCGGCTTCGCCGGAGCCTTCTGGCTACGCCCGGCCGACTTGCCGGACTTCGCGGCGTTCTTCGGTGTCACCCGATCGTCCTTGTCGCGCTTGCCGTCCGAGCCGACCGAGTCGAGGTCGGCTCGCAGCCGGTCGAGTTCGCCGCGCAGGTAATCGCGGGTCGCGATCTCACCGATCGCCACCCGCAGCGCGGCCAACTCGCGGGCCAGGAACTCGGTGTCCGCCTTGGTCTGCGCGGCCCGGGACCGGTCCTCCTCGAGCGTTATCCGGTCACGATCGTCTTGCCGGTTCTGCGCCAGCAGAATCAATGGAGCGGCGTAGGCGGCCTGGGTGGAGAACGCCAGATTGAGCAAAATGAACGGATAAGGGTCCCAACGCAGCTTGACGGCCGCGAGATTCAGGATGATCCAGAGCGCCACCAGCATTGTCTGAAAGAACAAGAATTGCCCGGTGCCCAGGAAGCGGGCCAGGTTCTCGGAGAACCGGCCGAAGGCCTCCGGGTCGATGTCGACTTTGAAGCGACGGGAGGACCGGGGTTGGTCCAGGCGCCGGCGTGGCCTTTCAGGCACGACCGGCCTCCTTCAATCGAGCTGCGGTTCGGGACCCGCGCGGCATCTCGTTGACGCCCATCTCGCGCCAGTTGTCGGGCAGCAGATGGTCCAGCACGTCGTCGACGGTCACGGCGCCGAGCAGATGGTCCTCCTCGTCGACCACCGGGGCGCACACCAGGTTGTAGGCCGCAAAGAACCGCGTCACCTCGGCCAGCGACGCGCCGGGACTCAGACGGGCCATCTCCACATCGACTGGCTCCGGCCACCAACTCAAAGGGCGGCTGTCGCAGCAAGCGCTGGGTGTGCACGCTGCCCAGGTACCGACCGGTCGGCGTCGCCTGCGGCGGCCGGCAGACGAACACCATGGACGCCGAGCGCGGGAGTCAGGTCGGGGGAGCGAACCCGGGCCAGCGCCTCGGCGATCGTCGCGTCCGGGGTCAGCACGATCGGCTCGGGCGTCATCAGACCGCCGGCGGTGTCGTACGAGTACTGCAGCAGCCGGCGGACCGGTGCGGATTCCTCCGGTTCCATCAGTTCCAGGAGTCGCTCCGGACATGCCGGACGGCAGTTCGGCCAGCAGGTCGGCCGCGTCGTCCGGATCCATCGCCTCGAGGATGTCGGCGGCCCGGGCATCGTCCAGGTGGGCCAGCAGATCTTTCTGGTCGTCCTCGGGCAGCTCCTCGATGACGTCGGCCAGCCGGTCGTCGTCCAGTGCGTCGACCACTTCGTACCGGCGCGAGGGCGGCAGGTCGCGCAGGGCGGTGGCCGCGTCGGCCGCCCGAATGCCCTCGAACGAGGCCAGCAGCTGCTGGGTGCCCAGCGTGGTCGAATTCGGTCAGGTCCGTCAGGTCCGTACCGCGCACATCGGTCCAGTCGCGGAGCTGGATCGGCCGCCCGCCGGCCCAGCCGTCCGGACCGTTCACGAACGGCCAGCTTGGTGACCACCCAATCCCGGGTGCGGGTGCGTCTCCATGCCGGCATCGACCACCGTCGCCGGCGCGGCGGTGGTGGCGATCCGGACCTTGACATTGAGCAACTGGGCGACCAGCAGCACCTCGGTGCGGCGTTGTTCGAATCGTCGCAGGCTCACCGAACCGGTGGCCAGGGCCACCGACTCCGGCTCGATGTTCGACACCCGCAACATCGGGACGAAGATCCGGCGACGGGTGGGCAACTCGACGACGACGCCGAGCACGCGCGGAGGTTTTCGGTCCAGCCGCAGAGCGGCGACGATATCCCTGAACCTTGCCGATGGATTCGCCGGTGGGCCCGAAAACGGGTAGCCCCACCAGGCGGGCCACGAAGACGCGCGCTGGGCCTGACACAGGGCCAGCCTAGGTGCCCGGGCGAGCACTCGAGCGCCCCATAGCCGCGGCACGCCACATCGATCCTGCGAGCTCAGGCTCACCCGAAAAATGCAGGGAGCCGACCGAGGATCCACAGCCGGACGACAGCCGAAATGCGTAGGGTTGTTCACCGTGCCTGCGGCAGGCGCGCCGGTCGGCGTCCTTTGCCGTTCCTGCTTGATCTTCTACTGGTGCTTGTAAGGAACTCGGTGAATCAGCTTCGAAAGCTTGGCCTGGGCGTCGTCGGGATCGCGATGGTGTTTGTGCTCGCGGCCTGTGCGTCGTCGACGAGGAGCGCGGCGACCACCGCGACCGGATCAGGCAACGTGTCCGGTGCGTCAGCGGCGCAGTCGTCCACTGCGGCCAGCTCTAATGCCGCCAGCACGGCGGCGTCGTCGGCTGTCGCTCCTACCCCGGCCGGTCCCACCATCCCGGCGCCGACCGCGGTGGCTTCGCCAGTTCCGGCGGCCGAAATGCCCACGGCGACCGGATCCCTCGGAACGAAACCGACCTTGACGTTCCCGAAGACGAACCCGCCGAACACGCTTCAGCGCAAGATCCTGTCCCAGGGGAGCGGTGCCACGCTCAGCTCCGGCGACTACGCGGTCGTCAACTATCTCGGTCAGGTCTGGAACGGCAAGGTCTTCGACAACTCGTACGACAAGAAGACGACGTTCACCTTCCGTGTCGGAGCCGGCGAGGTCGTCTCCGGATGGGACGTCGGCCTGACCGGTATGAAGACGGGCAGCCGCATTCTGCTGAGTCTGCCGCCGTCGGCCGGTTATGGGTCGGCGGGCAGCGCCGGAGCCGGCATCAAGGGCACCGACACCATCGTCTTCGTCGTGGACCTGGTGAGCATCATTCCCCAGACCCAGGGCGGCCAGGCCAACGCGGCGAAGCAGACGATGCCGTCCGGCGTTCCCGTTGTGTCCGGAGACCTCGGCAAGGAACCGAAGATCACCATCCCCAGCGGCCTGGCCCAGCCGGTGTCTTCGAACGCCTACATCGTCGCCAAGGGCACCGGCCCGGCCACCAAAGAAGGCAAGATCATCGCGCAGATTTCGGTGGTCGACTGGGACGGCACCAACGCGAACTCGACGTGGGGATCGGCTACCGCTACCTCGGCCAGCGCCGCCGATCCGTCCAGCAAGGGCGCGCAGGAGATCGCTGTCACGTCGGGACAGCTGACCGACAAGCTGAAGAACATCCCCATCGGAAGCCGGGTGTTGCTCACCATCGCGGCGACCTCCGCCTCGAGCTCATCTTCCGGGCAGGCCACGCCGGCCGAGGCCGCCGTGATCGACATCGTGGCCCAGTACTCCGTCAGCACCAGTTGACAGAAACGCGGATGCCGGGCGGACGCCACGTGAACAGGCCGACGCTGGGTTAACAGAGGGTGAACCGAGGCGGAACTTCTTGTGGATTTCCGCCTCGGAGCGCCTTCTACGGTCGCCACTGGTTTGAGGCCCCAAGACAATTGAAGAGTGACCGACACCGTCATTCTCATCCTCGTCGTCGTGACCGCGTTGGGTTTCGACTTCACGAACGGATTCCACGACACGGGCAACGCTATGGCCACGTCCATCGCCACCGGGGCGCTCAAGCCCAAGATCGCCGTGGCCATCTCCGGCGTGCTGAATCTGGTGGGCGCGTTCCTGTCGATCCAGGTCGCCAAGACGGTGTCCAAGGTCGTGAAGATCCAGGATTCTTCGGGCAAGCCGCTGCCGCTCTTCGATTCGGAGTCCGGGCATCAGCTGCTCATCACGATTGTTTTCGCCGGCCTGGTCGGCGGCATCTTATGGAACCTGGTCACCTGGCTGCTCGGGCTGCCGTCGAGTTCGTCCCACGCGCTGTTCGGTGGCCTGATCGGCGCCGCCATCGCCGGGCTGGGTTTCACCTCAGGGGTCAACTGGCAGTTGGTGCTGACCTCCATCGTGTTGCCGGCCGTGCTGTCGCCGGTGGTGGCCTGCATCATCGCCGCCGCGGGAACCTGGCTGGTCTACCGGATCACCGCTCGGGTCGCGGGCCGACGCCGGGAGAACGGCTTCCGCTGGGGTCAGGTCGGATCCGCCTCGCTCGTTTCCCTCGCCCACGGCACCGGTGACGCGCAGAAGACGATGGGCGTCATCTTCTTGGCCCTGGTGGCGCACGGTTCGCTGTCCAGCAGCGCGGGTGTTCCCTTCTGGGTGAAGCTCGCCTGTGCCGTGGCCATCGCGCTGGGCACCTACATCGGCGGTTGGCGGGTCATCCGCACCCTCGGCAAGGGGCTCGTCGAAATCGAATCGCCGCAGGGTATGTCGGCCGAAACGGCCTCGGCCGCTGTCATCCTCACCTCGTCGCACCTGGGTCTGGCGCTGTCCACCACCCACGTCGCCACCGGCTCCATTCTCGGCGCCGGCGTCGGCAAACGGGGTGCGACGGTTCGCTGGCGCGTCGCCGGCCGGATGGCCGCCGGCTGGCTCATCACGCTGCCCGTGGCCGCGGTCGTCGGCGGCCTGTGTTACGCCATCGCGCGCGCCTTGAAGGGCCCCGCTCACGGCCTGCTGGGAATCCTCGTGGTCTTCGCGATTCTGGTGGCCACCAGTTCGATGATTTATCTGCGATCGCGCAAGACCCCGGTGCACGCCGGAAACGTCAATGCCGAATGGGAAGACGGCTTGGAACCGGCCGCTGAGACCGAGCGAACGCCCGTCGGCACTCACGCCTGATCAACCGAAACCGAAGGATCTGAGACTCGATGAATGCCGTCTGGACCAGCCTGCAGCCCATCTGGAAGGTTCTCGTCGTCGGCTTGTTGGCCGGCGCCGGATTGCCCGCCATCGTCGCGCTCGGCCTGAAGTTGATCGTCGGCTCTACTCCGGTGGGGGAGTCCGCAGCCGCCGAAGTGCCGTTCGCGAGCAAAATGGGTGGGTACTTGTGCTTCTTGGTCGTCGGTTTGGCAGTGGCTGTCGGACTGGTGCTGATTGCCGCTCCGAAGACCTTCCTGGCCAAGTTCGGACTGTCCTGACCGTTCGATCGGCTGACGCCGGGACCGACCTCTAGGCCGGCAGACGCCGGTCGGAAGGATTCACATGACGTCGAACCGGGCAAACTTCCTGGCCAGCGCCCTTCGGTGGCTACGAGCCGGTTACCCGGAAGGCATCCCGACCACCGACCGGGTGCCATTGCTGGCGTTGCTCCGGCATCGGCTGACCGCCCAGGAGCTGGACCACATCGTCAATATTCTGGTGGAGCAGGGCGATCTACCGGTCTCGCAGGAAGAGATCAGGGCGGCCGTCGAGCAGGTCAGCCGGCAGAACCCCTCGGACGAGGACTGCGCCCGCGTGTCCGCGCGTTTGGCCGGAGGCGGATGGCCACTTTCCGGAGACGGCGATGGAGCTGTCGCGAATCCGGTCGAGAACGCTCCCACCGCCGCTCCTGCCTCGATCAACACCCAAGATGGCGCATCGGGATCAGCGACGGGGACCGGCAATGCCAATGGCACCAACGCATCGACACGGCCCGCCTTCCTCCGCGCCATGATCGGCTGGTTGCGCGCCGGCTATCCCAAAGGCGTCCCCCCGCAGGACTACATCCCGCTGCTGGCGCTGCTTCGCCGTCGGCTCTCCGACGATGAGGTCAGCTGGGTTGCCCACGAACTGGTGCGCGAAAGCGGTGTTGATTCCGTCTCTGAGACCCACATCGGTGTGCACATCATGAAGCTCACCGACGAGATGCCCAGTGAGGCGGACATCGAGCGGGTGCGGCAGCACGTGGAGGCGTCCGGGCTGCTGGAGCCCCCGGCCCGCTGAGCTGCGCTTTTCCGCTGACCTGGCCGACTTGTGACAGGCTCGAACCCATCGGGTCGGCGCGAGGCGTGAAGGACGGCGTGTGGCAGGCGGAGAAACGGACAACCGGCGCAGCCGTCACGGACGGACCGCCCCGCCTTACGACCCGTCCCAGCCGCGACTGTCGGTGGCCGCGGAGCGCCCGACAAAACCCGGACAGACCCGACGCCAGCTGACGTGGGGATTGGTGGCCGTCGTGGTGTGCGCGGCGATCGTTGTGGTGAGCCTCCTGATGTACCGGTCGAAGGCCAAGACCCCTGATGACGGCTACGGAGCCTCCCGCGACTCGGTCAGCGCGGTCAGCGACAACGCGGTGATCGTGACCAACGGCAGCAGTCCGAAGGACGCCATCGATCTCTACGCGGACGCCATGTGCACGAACTGCTCCTTGTTCCAGCAGCAGTTCGGCCAACAGATCAACAAGGCCGTCGACCAGGGACAGTTACAGGTGACGTACCACCTCTTGGACGTCGACAACGGAAACTCGTTCTCCGGCAACTACTCGTCGCGTGCGGCCGCTGCCCTGCTGTGCGTGGGCGCGGACACGGCCGCTCCCCGGGGCACGTACCTGAAGTTCTACGGCCAACTGCTCTCCACCGGCACCCAACCGCAGAGCGGCACCGGGGAGGACCTGACCAACGCGCAGCTGGCGTCCTTGGCCGGCAAGGCGGGGGCTACCTCGCCGGCGACCCAATGCGTGTCCTCCGGCGCTCGGGTCGCCGCGGCCAAGAGCGCTTCCTCCGCCAGCGTGGCCGTTCTGAACAAGGTCGTCGGCACCACGCCCGAACTGGCTGTCCTGTCCGGCGGTAAAGCCGTCAACATCAACTCCGCCGACTGGCTGACGAACCTGCTGGCGAACTGACCAGCCGGCCCGCGCCGGCCGTGCAGCCAGCTGATTAGGTTCAAGTGCGGTGGCTTGCTAATGTTGTCGGGCAGCTTGGGGCTGTGGCGCAGCTGGTAGCGCACCACACTGGCAGTGTGGGGGTCAGGGGTTCGAGTCCCCTCAGCTCCACCATTTCTGGGAGTCGCGGGCTGGCCGTAGGCCGGTTTCGGCCGCCTTAGGGCCGGGCGAACGGCCCCGTAATCCGGGCCAATGCACCGTAAATGCGGAAAATTCATCGGCGTCCGTGTTCATCCCGTCGCCCTGATAGCGTCAGATATCAGGGAGGTGGGGCTGGTGAGTGATGTGCTCATCCGCGACGTGCCCGACACGGTGCTGTCGGCCATCGATGCCCGGGCCGCGCGGCTCGGGCTGTCCCGCACGCAGTACCTCCGGCGGCGGCTGGCGCAGGACGCTACTGCTGATGCGGTACCCGTGACCGGCGCCCATCTGCGTGCGTTCAGTCAATCGTTCGCCGACCTTGCTGATGACGAGGTGATGGCAGCAGCGTGGCGATGACGACGAGCTGGTTGATCGACAAGTCCGCGCTCGCCCGCCTCGGTTCCAGCCCGGATGTCGACGACTGGGCGTCTCGGATCGAGCGCGGCCTGGTGCACATCACCACGGTCACCCGGCTCGAGGTCGGCTTCTCGGCGCGATCCGCCGCCGATGTACGGGCGGGACTGCGGAAGCCGCCGCTGGCGCAGATGCCGGTCCAATACCTCACGCCGGCGATCGAGGACCGTGCCGTCGAGGTGCAGCTGCGCCTGGCCGAGCGCGGTCAGCACCGCGCGCCGTCCGTTCCCGACCTGCTCATCGCCGCCACGGCGGAACTGGCGGGCCTCACGGTGCTGCATGTCGACAAGGACTTCGATTTCATCGCCACAGTGACAGGCCAGCCGGTGGAACGGCTGGACGCGGGCTGCCCTGGGCACTCCTCCTGAGTCATGCGCTCGGCGCGAGGTGGCCTCGTGGGCTGAGTGTGCGGGCCGTAGGTTGAGGGCCCAGGGGCTGCGCGGCTCGTCGGGCCGTGCGAACAGCGCCGCCGGCGGGTGGCCGCCAACGACGAGACGGGAGGCGCCATGCTGAGGCAGGTCGCCGAGGGCGTGCTCATCCACACGAGCGAGTTCTGCCAGAGCAACGCCGTGGTCGTGTCAGGTGGAGCCGGCGTGTTGGTGATCGATCCGGGGATCCGCATGGACGAGATCGTCTGTCTGACAAAGGACATCGCCGAGCTCGATCAGCCCGTGGTGGCCGGTTTCTCGACGCATCCGCATTGGGATCACCTGCTCTGGATCCCCGAGCTGGGCTCAGCGCCTCGATATGGCACGGCCCGGTGTGCGGCCAGCGTGCGAGAACGACTCTCGGGTCCGGATTGGCGAACCCGTGTCGCCGGCATGTTGCCGCCGGACATCGCCGAGCAGATACCGCTGGAGTTGCTCCGCGGCATCGCCGGTCTGCCCGCCGACATCACAGAGATTCCCTGGGATGGCCCGCTCGTCCGGACACTCGAGCATCAGGCGCACGCGCCGGGTCATGCGGCCCTGCTGATCGAGGAGCGTGGCGTTCTGGTCGCCGGCGACATGCTCTCCGATGTTTTGATTCCGATGCTGGATCTGAGCGCCGCCGACCCGATCGAGGACTATATCGCCGCACTGCAACTTCTCGAGAGCTGGGCGGACCGAATCGACGTGCTCGTGCCCGGCCATGGGTCCATCGCGGGCGCCGATGAGGCGCGCGCCAGGATCGAGCAGGACAGTGCGTATCTGCGGGCCGTGCGAGACGGTGCCGTTCCGAGCGACCCACGGGTTGGCCCAGCGGCCGCGTTCGATTGGGTACCCGGCCTGCAGGATCGGCAACTGCGACAACTGGCCGACAGAAGGCAGACCCATCTTTAGCAGCCCCTGTCCACTTGCGGGGTCTACCGTCGAAACTCTGTCGACCGCCGAGGTTCGAGGAGACGACGATGCTGTCAGAGGCGCGCGGCGCGAGCAACCCACCGCTGCTGGAAGAGACCATCGGGCAGAATTTCGCACGGACCGTCGCCCGATTCGGTGACCGTGAGGCGCTGGTCGAGGTGACCTCCGGACGGCGCTGGACTTACGCCCAACTCGACGGCGACGTCGACGCGGTGGCCCGCGGCTTGCTGGCGGCCGCCATCGAGGCCGGCGACCGGGTCGGTATCTGGGCTCCGAACTGCGCGGAGTGGACGATCGTCCAGTACGCCACGGCCAAGATCGGCGCCATCCTGGTCAACGTCAATCCGTCCTATCGCACCCACGAGTTCGCCTACGTCGCCAACCAGTCCGGTATGCGGATGCTGTGCGCGATGTCGAGCTGGAAAACCTCCGACTACCGGGCGATGATCGAGTCGACCCGGACGGACTGCCCGGATCTGCAAAGCGTCATCTTCGTGGACACCGACGACTGGTCCGGACTGGTCGCGGAGGGGCGCCGAATAGCACCGGAGACTTTGCGGATCCGATCCGGCTCGCTGACACCCGGCGACCCGATCAATATCCAGTACACCTCCGGAACCACCGGATTCCCGAAGGGAGCCACCCTTTCGCACCGGAACATCCTGAACAACGGCTACTTCGTGACCGAGACGATCCACTTCACCGAGCACGACAGGCTCGCCATTCCTGTTCCCTTTTATCATTGTTTCGGAATGGTCATGGGAAATCTGGGCTGCACGACCCACGGTGCCACGATGATCATCCCGGCGCCTGGGTTCGACCCCGCGATCACCTTGAAAACGATTCAGGACGAAAAATGCACCGCCGTGTACGGCGTCCCGACGATGTTCATCGCCATGCAGAACCGGCCGGACTTCGCTTCGTACGACCTTTCCAGCTTGCGCACCGGGATCATGGCCGGATCACCCTGTCCCGTCGAGGTGATGAAGCGCTGTGTGAACGACATGGGCATGTCCGACGTGTCCATCGCCTACGGCATGACGGAGACGTCGCCGGTGTCAACGCAAACCGGCCCGGAGGACGACCTGGAGCTGCGCACCGCCACCATCGGCAAGGTGCACCCACATCTGCAGGTGAAGGTGGTCGACCCGGGAACCGGCGCGACCGTCGAGCGCGGGGAACCCGGCGAACTGTGCACCCGCGGATACTCGGTGATGCGAGGCTATTGGAACGAACCCGACAAGACGGCCGAGGCGGTCGATTCAGAGGGGTGGATGCACACCGGCGACCTCGCGGTCATGCGCACCGACGGCTACTTCAACATCGTCGGCCGCATCAAGGACATGGTGATCCGCGGCGGGGAGAACATCTATCCGCGTGAAATCGAGGAGTTCCTGTACACGCATCCGGACATCGAGGACGTCCAGGTCATCGGAGTACCGGACGAGAAGCACGGCGAGGAACTGGCCGCCTGGGTCAAAATGCGGGCCGGGGCCGAACCTCTCGACGCGGCCGCCGTGCAGGCCTTTGCCACCGGCAAACTCGCCAATTACAAGATTCCGCGCTATGTGCTGGTGGTGGGGGAATTTCCGATGACCGTGACCGGCAAAGTCCGCAAGGTGGAGATGCGGTCGGTCACCGCCAAACAACTGGGACTCGAGGACATCGTCACGGCCTGACCGGGCAGCGCCGTGGCCTACCCCGCCAGCGACGCCTCCCACTGCGCGGTCGTCAGAACCGTCGCCTGCTTGGGAAACAGTCTTCCCAGCAGCACCCGATGCAACTCCGCATCCGGGTCGGCGCAGGCGTCGCTCAGCACGGTGAGCCGGAAGTCGAGGTCCGCGGCCTGCCGGAGCGTCGACAACACCACACCGCTGGTCGAGATACCGGCCAGCACCAAGGAATCGGCAGCCGCGGCGCGCAGGAGCACGTCGAGATCGCTGCCGGTGAAGGCGCTGATCCGCTTCTTGAGCACGATAGGTTCACCGCTGCGGACTTCGAGCCCCGCGGCGATCTGGGTGGCCGGGTGGTCGATGGTCATGACGTCGCCCCGGTCCGCCAGGCGTCCGAACGATGCATTCGCCGCCGCCGCCTCCGGATAGCCGGCGCGAAAGCCCACTCGTACGAAGAAGACCGGGATGCCGTGAGCACGAGCCGCGTCCGCTGCTCGCCGCGCGCGGGCGACCACCTCGGCATTGCCGATTCGCTCGACGATCCCCTGCTGGAAATCCATCAGCAACAAAACGGGACGAGGCAAGTTGCGTTCCTTTCGCAAGGGCGAGGAAATCAGTCCATCCCGTCACGCAGGTGCGGCGGAGGATTCGGTGGTCGGACGACCGATATGGGCCAGAGATCGATCGAAGGCGGTCAGCGCCAGAAAAACCACCGCCGCACCGATCAGCACGACGGCGATGTCGTGCAGACCAGGGGTGTTGGCCGCGGCGCCGAAGAAGGCGCCGTTGAGCGCGGACGCGGCCATCGCGCCCGCGTACATGAACGTCCGGAGCAGACCCGACGAGGATCCGAGCCGGGCCGGGTGCGCCTGGTGATAAAGCGAATTCTGAATGGCCAAGTTGTTCAGGCCCTGCGGAAGGCCGTACACGGCGCTCACCACCACCAACAGCCAGATGGGTGTTTGCCCGGTCAGCAGCAGGAGCAGCGAACAGCCGACGATTTGGCAGAACGACCCGACCAGGAGTTTGGCCCGGATCTCGGGACGGCGGCCGGTCAACGCGGAAACTCCGACCGCCAAGGCTGACATCGGCACCAGCAACAGTCCGGCGGTGGTCGCGGACAGGTGCCGCCCGTCCTCCGACCACTGGGTGACGCCGTACAAAAAGGCGTACGACACGGTGGCGGACAGGAGCGCTCGTGCGTACGTGAGCAGCTGAGGCACGTTGCCGCCCAGCAGAGCCAGGTCGAGGAACGGCTCCGGATGCCGGAGCTCCCACCACGTCAGGACGGCCGCGGACAGGACGCTGATGGCCGGAAGGTAGAGCTGCTTGATGCCCGGATTCATCAGGAACAACAGCAAGGAAACCAGGGTGGCGGCGAACAGGCAGATACCGAGGTAGTCCAGTCGGGTGGAACCGGCCGGTGCGCTGTGAGAATCGCGCGCGGGCCCGCGCTGGGACGGTACAAAAAGGGCTGACACCGCCAAACTGGCCAGCCCGAGAATCAAGTTGACGGCGAAAGTGAATCGCCAGCCGCCGACGGCGATGAGCAGGCCACCCAACGTCGGCCCGATGACCGCCACCGTCTGGTTCGAGACCGACAGAATGGTCAACACTCCGCTGGGACTGGCCAGGCCGGTCCGTCGGGCTTCGCTCCGAACAAGGAACATCGACGCGGGGTATCCCGCGCAGGTGCCGAAACCCAATACGACCCGAGCCGCGATGAGCACGCCGAGGTTCGGTGCGAAGGTGCCGAGAATGCCGGCGGCGAAGGTGAGCGCCCCGCCGGCCATCAGGAGCCGCTTGGGCCCGAACAGATCTACCAATCGGCCGACGACGGGCTGCCCGATGGCGGTGGCCAGGTAGAGCGCCGAGACCAGCCAGGCCACCTGGGAGGCCGGCGCGCCGAAGGCCTGGCCGATTGGCACCAGCGACACCGCGATGATCGAGGAGTTGACCGGGTTCAGGATCGAGCCTAGGACCATCGGCCCGATGAGCCGCCGGTCGAACCCTTGCGCGGCCGATTCGGCGGCTCTGCTTTGCGATGACGGTGCGCGAGTCATGAATTTGTCAGTCCTCGATCAGCGCACTGAGCAGGGCCAATGCCTCGTTGACGGTGGCCAGTTGGGCGGAGGTGAGGCGTTGATCCATCACCGCGGCCAGCCGTGCGTAACGGGTGTCCCGGTCCCGTTCCAGCTGCTCCCACCCCGTGGGTGTCAGCGAAATCAGCTGCCGCCGACGGTCATTCGGATCGGGGGTGCGTTCCACCAGGCCTCGTTCGTCGAGACTGTTGAGGGTGGCGGTCATGGAAGGTGACCGAACATGCTCGGCCAGGGCCAACGCGGTGGTGGTCGACGGCCCATCCTTCTTCAGGCGCAGGAGGACTGACGTCTGAGAGGGTGTCAGGCCAGCTCCCGGCTGGTTGCGCAACCGGCCCCGTAATCGGCCGAAGAAGGCAATCAGGTCTTCCGTGGCCCTGGTCGCCGCGGCGGACGGACTCACTCCGGCAGGTCCTGCCCGCTGCTGACACGGCGACCGAAGCCGCCGGAGCCGGCTCGATCCGAAACATGATTCCTGGTCAAAGGCATTAGGTAGGTAGGCTACCTATCGAGTCGCCCCCGCGCAAGCCGCGCGGGGAGCGCCGCAGGCGGACGCGGCCGTCGGGGTCGGGGCCGGCCGAGCGGAAGATGACGGCATGGCTGCTCGCCCGGAGCTCTGGGGCTCGTTCGGCATGGTGTCCTCCACTCATTTCCTGGCCTCGTCGATCGGTATGTCGATGCTGGAGGCCGGCGGCAACGCGGTGGATGCGGCAGTGGCGACGGGGTTCGCCCTTCAGGTCGTCGAGCCACATCTGAACGGGCCGGGCGGCGACATGTCCTTGCTGTTCGCCGGCCCCGACGGCCTGCCGACGGTGCTGTGCGGGCAAGGGCCGGCGCCGGCCGGGGCCACGATCGAGCGCTACCGGGACTTCGGCCTCGACCGCGTGCCCGGGGCCGGTCTGCTGGCTGCCGCGATTCCCGGGTCCACCGCCGCGTGGTTGACGCTCCTGCGTGACCACGGCACCAAGTCCCTGCGGGAGGTGCTCGAACCCGCGACCGGGTTGGCCGCCCGCGGCGTCCCGGTGATCGGTGGGATCGCCCGGTCCATCGCCGCAGTGCAGGACCTGTTCATCGCATCGTGGGCCGGATCGGCGGCGGTGTATCTCCCAGGCGGAGACCCGCCGGCCGTCGGTTCGACGCTCGCCAATCCCGACCTGGCGGCCACCTACGGCCGGCTGATGGAGGAGGCCGAGGCCCGCCAGGGCTCCCGCGAGACGCAACTGGACGCGGCCCTGGCCGCGTGGTGCCAAGGTTTCGTGGCCGCCGCCATCGACGAATTCTGTCGCGGCGCCTTCCTCGACTCGACGGGTCAGGCGCACCCCGGCGTGCTCACCGCCGCCGACCTGGCCGCATGGCGACCAGGCTACGAAGAACCCGCGACCGCCGCCGTGGGGGAGTGGACCATCGCCAAGACGGGGCTGTGGGGCCAGGGCCCGGTGCTCCTGCAGCAGCTCCAACTGCTGGCCGGATTCGGGCTCGCTCCGCAACGCCGGGATACCCCGATCGAGCCGCTGGCCGATGAGCACGCGCTGCACACCCTGTTGGAAGTGACCAAGCTGGCCTTCGCCGACCGCGACGCCTGGTTCGGCGATCCCGCTGCGGCCACCCTCGACGAGCTGCTGGATCCGACTTATCTCGAGGACCGGCGAAGACTGGTCGGCGAAGAAGCGGATTCGACGCTGCGGCCCGGCCGTCCGGGTGGCCGCGAGCCTCGCCTGCCCGAATTTCCCGATCTGGTTCGCGCCGGCGAGGGGAGCGCATCCACCAGCGGCGACCCGACCGTGTCCCGCACGGGGGTACCAGCCCCAAGCGGACCGCGAGCCAGCCAGCGCGGCGACACCTGCCATGTCTGCGTGGTCGACCGGTGGGGCAACACCGTCGCGGCCACGCCCAGCGGTGGCTGGCTGACGTCATCACCGGTCATTCCGGCCCTGGGCTTTCCGCTGGGCACTCGCCTGCAGATGACAACCCTGCGAAAGGGCTGCCGACCTCACTGATCCCGGGCCGGCGTCCGCGGACCACCCTGTCGCCGTCCATGGCGCTTCGGGGCGGAAGGGTCGAGGTCGCTTTCGGCACGCCGGGCGGCGATCAGCAGGACCAGTGGCAGCTGCTGTTCCTGCTCCGTCACATCGTCGGCGGGCTCGATCTGCAGGCCTCCATCGAGGCCCCGAATCTGCACAGCACGCACTTCCCAAGCTCCTTCTATCCCCGCGAGAGCCATCCCGGGCAAGCGGTGCTGGAGTCACGGTGGCCGCCGGACATCCGGGAAGCGCTGCAGGCCCGGGGGCATCGCGTCGTCAGCTCGGCGGGCTGGTCGCTGGGCCGGGTGTGTGCCGTTTCCCGGCGGGAAGGCGTGCTGCGGGCGGGGGCCGATCCGCGGGGTGCCCAGGCGTACGCCGTCGGGCGTTGAAACCAGCGAAAAACCCGGCTCCCGACGGCGTGTTCTACGCATCGTCGGACTAAGCTCCGATTGTCGCGTGAGAAACCTGAACCGGCCGGGCCTGCCCGACCGGTCTCGGTGGAAATCAACTCGGTTTCCGTCACGCCTGCACCGATAGCTGGAGGATCTGTGACCGCTGTTGCTCCCCGTCCTGTAGTGGAACGGGCGTATCCAGTCACCCGTAGCCGCCCGGGTGTGGCCCTGCTCGGCTATCTGCGCACGACGGATCCGAAGACGCTCGGCAAGATGTACATCTGCACGGCGTTCTTCTTCTTCATGGTCGGCGGCCTGATGGCGCTGCTGATGCGAGCCGAGCTGGCGCGGCCGGGTCTGCAGTTCCTGTCCCAGGAGCAGTACAACCAGCTCCTCACCATGCACGGCACGATCATGCTGCTGTTCTACGCAACCGCCATCGTGTTCGGGTTCGCCAACTTCGTACTGCCGCTGCAGATCGGCGCGCCCGACGTCGCCTTCCCGCGGCTGAACTCCTTCTCCTACTGGCTGTACCTTTTCGGCGCCCTGCATCGCCACGTCGGGCTTCGCGACGCCCAACGGGGCGGCCGCGTTCGGGTGGACCGCCTACACGCCGCTGTCAGACTCGGTGAACTCGCCGGGCGCCGGTGGCGACCTGTGGATCATGGGCCTGGCCGTCTCGGGTCTGGGCACCATCCTCGGCGGCGTCAACATGATCACCACCGTGATCTGCCTCCGGGCTCCCGGCATGACGATGTGGCGGCTGCCGATCTTCACCTGGAACATCCTGGTCACGTCGATCCTGGTCCTGATCGCGTTCCCGATCCTCACCGCGGCGTTGTTCGGTTTGGCCGCCGACCGGCATCTCGGGCGCCCACGTCTTCGACCCGGCCAACGGCGGGGCGATCCTGTGGCAGCACCTGTTCTGGTTCTTCGGGCATCCCGAGGTCTACATCATCGCTTTGCCGTTCTTCGGCATCGTCTCCGAGGTTTTCCCGGTGTTCTCCCGGAAACCCTGCTTCGGTTACCGGGGTCTGGTCTATGCCACGCTGTCCATCGCGGCGCTGTCCGTGGCGGTGTGGGCGCATCACATGTTCGCCACCGGCGCCGTGTTGTTGCCCTTCTTCAGCTTCATGACGTTCCTCATCGCGGTGCCGACCGGTCTGAAGTTCTTCAACTGGATCGGCACCATGTGGACGGGGCCAGATCACCTTCGAAACGCCCATGCTGTTCGCCTGCGGCTTCCTGGTGACCTTCCTGTTCGGCGGGCTGACCGGCGTCATCCTGGCCGCCCCGGCCTTGGACTTCCACGTGTCGGACTCCTATTTCGTGGTCGCCCACTTCCACTACGTGCTCTTCGGCACCATCGTGTTCGCCACCTATTCGGGCATCTACTTCTGGTTCCCGAAGATGACCGGCCGGTTCCTGGACGAGGGTCTCGGCAAGCTTCCACTTCTGGACCACCTTCGTCGGCTTCCACCTGACGTTCCTGGTGCAGCACTGGCTGGGCAACCATCGGTTTCCCGCGCCGCTACGCCGACTACCTGCCCACCGATGGCTTCACCACGCTGAACACGATCTCGACCATCGGTGCCTTCGTCCTCGGCTTCTCGACGCTGCCGTTCATCTGGAACGTGCTTGCGGTCGCTGCGGCACGGCGAGGTCACCACGGCGGACGATCCGTGGGGTTATGGCAATTCCTTGGAGTGGGCCACCTCGACGCCACCGCCGCGGCACAACTTCCACTTCGCTGCCCCGGATTCGTTCCGAGCGTCCGGCCTTCGAGTTGCACCACCCGCACATGGTCGAGCGGATGCGCACCGAGGCCCATCCGCATCGGGAGTGGGAGCCGCTGGCCGACCTCGAGTCCAGTCGCGCATCTGAAGATCCCGAATTCCAACGCCGGCGTTCACTGAGCGCACAGCCTGGTGCGGGCTCGGCCTTTGGCTGGGCCCGCATTGTGGTGTCAAGACCGACTTCCGCGGTGCGCCTAGCCGAGGCCGCGGCCGGAGAACGAGTTCCTGATGACCGCGCGTCCCGCTCACCATTTCCAGTGCTGATCACGGTCACCGGTCCCGACCGGCCGGGCGTCACCGGCGTGCTGTTCACCACCTTGTCGTCGCATCGGGTCGATGTGCTGGACATCGACCAAGCAGTGATCCGCGGCGCGCTGACCCTCGGCGTTCTGGTGTCCACGTCGGGCGATCCGGAACGGCTCGCAGGAGCACGTCGAGCAGGCCATGGCCACGGTGGGCATGGCGGTACGCGTGGCGATCAACCCCGGTGGCGCGGCCGGCCGTCGCCCCGCCAGCCACGTCGTCGTCGTCCTCGGTCGGCCGTTGACCGGCCCGGGCCATCGCTGCACTGTCCCGGACCTTCGGCGAGATCGACGTCAACATCGAGACCATCAAGCGGATGGCCGACTACCCGGTGACGGGCCTGGAGCTGTCGGTCACCGCGGCGGACGACGAGGCGCTCCGCAGCGCGGTGGCCAGCGTTGCCACCGGCTGCGACGTGGACATCGCCGTGCAGCGGGCCGGTTTGGCCCGGCGGGCCAAGCGCCTGATCGTCTTCGACGTCGATTCCACGCTGATCACCGGCGAGGTGATCGAGATGCTGGCCGACCACACCGGCATGCGCGCTCAGGTCGAGGAGATCACGGCAGCCGCCATGCGCGGTGAACTGGATTTCGCCGCAGTCGCTGCGGGCCCGCGTTCGCATGCTCGACGGTCTGGATGCGGACGTGCTTGGACCAGGTGGGCCGCTCGCTGGAACTGACTCCGGGCGCGCGGACGACGATCCGGACGCTGAAGCGGCTCGGCTACCGGTGCGGCATCGTGTCCGGCGGTTTCACCCAGGTGGCCCGCCACCTGGTCGAGGACTTGCAGCTCGACTTCGTGGCCGCCAACACGCTGGAGGTTCGGGACGGCAAGCTCACCGGCCGGCTGACCGGCGACATCGTCGACCGGCCCGGGCAAGGCCCGCGCTCTGGAGCGGTTCGCCGCCGAATCGGGCGTGCCGCTGGACCAGACGGTGGCGGTCGGCGACGGCGCCAACGACATCGACATGTTGACGGCCGCCGGCCTGGGCATCGCCTTCAACGCCAAGCCCGCCCTGGCCGAGATCGCCGACACCGCACTCAACCAGCCGTTCCTGGATCCGGTCCTGTTCATCCTGGGCATCAGCCGGGACGAGGTGGAGGATGCCGACCTCGCCGACGGTCACCTGCGCCGGGTGCCGCTCCCGCAGCTTTCGCCCACCACGCCTTGATCGGCCAGGCGCTGTCACCGCTGGCCGCCCGATACGGGTACTGGCTTCGCCTGGACGCCGAAGCGGTGCTGGCCGACCGCGAAGAGGCGGCCGACGACATCCGGGCTCTCCAGTTGATCATCCGGCTGGAACGGGACCGGCCGCCGGTGTGGCGGCGGGCTCTGGAACTGGCCGCCACGGGCTGCGCCGCAGTGTGCCTGGATCCGCGGGCCGAACCCGGTGGGGAATGGTACGAAGCCGTCCGGGCCTACTGTCTCGGCCACATCCGCAAGGTCACCCGCCGCGGCCGCGGTGCCCAATGGGCCGCCACCGCCGACCTGCCGGGCATCTCCCTCATCGACGGAGACACCCAAGTGCGGGCCATGGTGCCCGGGCGCGTCGCGGAACTCGACAAGCGCATCGCCAAGCTGCAGGTGGGCGGTACCGACGTGGAATCCGGTCCGGCCGGGGAGCTGCCCGCCGGTCCCCACGTCGATCCGGACACGATGTTGCAGCTCTGGTTGCCTGAGGAACCGCCGATGACCTTGGGCAAGGCCATGGCTCAGACGGGGCACGCCGGGATGATCGCCGCCGCGCTGCTGTCCTGCGGCGACGTCGACACCTTGCTCCGGTGGCGTGATCGCGGCTTGCCCACCCTGCTGCACGGCCGGTCGCCGCAGTTCGCCGACCGGCTCGCGCAGCTGGGCGAACCGGAAATGGCCTGGGAGCAGCACCGACTTCTCGCCGTGCGGGACGCCGGATTCACCGAGGTGGGTCCGGGAACGGTCACCGTGATCGCTCAGGCGCCTGGCCGGTAGTCAGTCGCCCCGGGACGGCCGTGGTCCATCCGGCCGGCTCCTGCCGGGGTCTATCAGCGTGCGCCGAGTTCGGAGTAGTGACGCTCCAACAACTCCAGAACCGAGGTCACGGTGACGGCCCGGCCGGCCAGCGCGTCGGCGGCCAGCCCGCCCTGAGCGAGCAGGCCGAGCAGCAGGTGCGGGACGTCCACCGCACGGTCACCGCGGTTCAGCGCTTGGTGGTGGCTGGCCATCAGCACTTTCTCCACGCCGGCAGACACCTTCGGCCCACGCCAGGTGGGGTGGCGGGTTGCGGTCGTGGCAGGGTCCAGGGCGCCTTCACCCAACACGGCTTCTGCCCGTTCCACGATCGCCCCGAGGTCGATGCCCATCCCGGCCAACGCCTGGCCCTCCCCGGCGCTCAGGCCGGCCCGCCGGCGCCGCGATCCGATCTCAGCCCGGATTTGATCGGCGTCCAACGCCGGGCTCAGCGAACGCAAGACCGGATCGCCGGTGCGATGGGATAGAACCGCCCACAGCAGATCCTCTTCCCGGACCTGATGTGCGCCGGCGCGCCGAGCACTCGTCACCGCGTCGACGATGACCGCCCGGGCCGCTGGTGTGATGTTCTTCGACATTCCCTCAACCTCCGTGGTGCTTCTTGAAGGCGGCCTGCCGGCTGACACCCAACTCGTTGGCAATGTCCGCCCAGGACCAGCCCTGCGCCCGAGCCGCCCGCACGTGCGCCCGCTCCAGTTGGTCCAACAATTTCCGCAGGGCCGCTACGGCTCGCAACCCTGTTCGGGGATCCTCGTCGCTGGCCGCCGCCGCCAGAGCCTCCGCCTGAGCCATGGTGCCAACGTAGGTTGACATCAGGACTTTGTCAACTGCGGTTGGCAGTCGATGGACAACGTGACCGGCGCGCTCGCCAGCTGTGACGGGCTCCGGTCGGTGCCGACACCGGCACCGGCGTTCGAGCTCGGACGCCGTCATCGTGGGCACTGATGCCCTCTGGTCGCCGATCTCAGTCGCTAGCTCAGTGGTCGACCGTCCGAATGCGGGTGGTCACAATCAATTCGGTCGCGTCGGCGGCGGCCTGGAGATCCACCACCGCGCTGTACAGTTCGTTGGCGTTCGTCAGATGAGTTCCGCCGCAGGGCATCTGCGCTACGCCAAGCGGAAGGGAACATCGCCAGGTGCGGCGATCCGCGAGACGAGGGCCGGCCGGCCGGAGCTCGACCGGCGCGTCGCAGGTGATCCAACCCCGCAGCGTGGCGTTGACCTCCGCGGTGACGTCCGTCAGATCGCTGAGCAGACCGGCGACATCGAAGACCTTGCGCAGGGATTTGCCCAGTCGGTAATGGTCGACGGCGCGGCCATCCGGGAAATGCTCACTGGCCGAGTTGGCGGTTTTGTCGAAGTCGCGGTGGCCCAGGGAGTCGACCGCACCGGGCTTTTTCCAGCGCGGAACGGGTCCGGTGTCGAGCGCCTGGTTGAGGGCGAACGCGGCCAGATGGCAGGCGGTGTGGGCGGCACTGAGCGCCCTCCGACGGTCGGGGTCGACGGCCAGGGTGACCGGCTCGCCGACGGCGGGCGCGTCCGCAGCCGATACAAGATGCCCCACCGCGAAAAGGGTGTCAACGTCCTCCCGCCGGCCGCCGATCGCCGTGTCGACCTCGACGGCGCCGTCCGGCCGAAAGGCCACCGTCAAAGCGCGGAGTACCGCCCGTTGCCGGCCCGCCATGTCCATCCAACCCCGGTCGTCCGGCTGGTCCGGCCAGAACGGGTCGACGGGATGGAACGGCGTCGCCTGGGTCAGCACCAGCGCGACGGGATTACCGGGATCGGCCGGCCGCAGCACACCACTGACCACCGTGGTCTCGCGAACGCGACCGGTCGGGAAGGTGACGACGCCGGCTGCCGGACTGCCCTCCGCCGACCAGACTGATCCAGCGAAAAAACCCTCGCTCACTCAGACCTCGGCGGTGATCCACAGGGCCGCGTACGGGGCGAGCCAGACCTGGCCGTCCGCAGCCGCATCGATGCTCTCGCCCGAGATCTGGTCGGTCCCGCCCAGCACCCCGTATCCGGCGAGGAGTTCGGCGGAGTAGGGACGCCAGCTGTCCGTGACGTTGAACAACTCGACCAATGTGCCGGCCGGATGCCGGCGGATCACCGGCAGCACACCAGGATCGGCCACCGTGCCGATTTCCGCGGGAATGCCCGCATGCAATTCGTCGAGTCCGGCGCGCACGGAGACCAGGTGCCGGAGGGCGCCGTAGATTTTGCCGGCCGCGGTGCGGTCGTCATGCCGGCGGTCGGCCAAGGTCCAGTCCATCCGCGGGCGGTGCGCCCAGCGGTTGTCGGTCTCGTGCCCCGGTTCCTCGGCCCACCCGGGATCGTTCGTCATGCCCAGTTCGTCGCCCATCCAGATGACCGGTATGCCGCCCCAGCCCAGAACGACCGCGTAGGCCAGGAACAACCGCCCGACCACGGTGTCGACAGCGCCCGCATCACCATCGGCGACGGCCTGCTCGGTGGCCGACTCCAAACCGGCGAGACTGGCGGCTGTCCCGGAGATCCGGCGATCTCCCGTCACTGCGTTGTACTGGAAGACCAGCCCTCTGGCCGGCGACGCCGGATAGCGGCCCGAGTAATAGTCCGACAGAAAGGAGCGGTGCGCGAAACCGGAGATTCCGACGGCGCGGGCGTCGTCGTCGTCGATGGCCCAACCGATGTCGTCGTGACACCGCAGATAGGTCACCCAGGCCGTCGTCGACGGGGCGGATGGGAGATTACCGAGGGCGTGCGCGGCCAACCGAACGTCGCGTGCCGCCAGCATCGACCAGATCTGCACCATCAAACTGTTGTGATAAGCGATGTCGCTGACTTTGCCGTAATGATGGCCCTGACCCAGGTAATGCACCAGATCGGCCGGACCGACAATCGCCTCGGCTTTGAAACACAAAGCTGGACAAGCGATACGCGCCACCGCCCGCAGTGCCTGGGTGAGCGGGTGCACCTCGGGCTGATTCTGGCAATTGGTCCCCAGCCGCTTGAAGACGAACGCGATGGCGTCGAGTCGCAGCACCTCCACCCCGGCGTTGGCCAGATGCAGGACGATGTCCGCATACTCGTAGAACACATCCGGATTTGTCCAGTTCACGTCCCACTGGAACGCGTTGAAGGTGGTCCAGACCCAGCCCTGCAATTCTTCGTTCCAGGTGAAACTGCCCGGCGCGAAATCGGGAAAAATCTCCGGCAACGTGCGCTCGTAGGCGTCGGGCATCGTCCGGTCGTCGAAGATGTAGAAGTAGTCGCGATATTTCTGTTCGCCGGATCGCGCCCTGACGGCCCATTCATGTTCCTGCGCAACGTGATTGAGCACCAGATCCAGCACCAGACTGATTCCGCCCCGGCGCAGGTCGGCCGACAGCCCGCGCAGGTCGTCCATCGTGCCCAGGTCCGGGCGGACCGAACGGTAGTCCTGGACGGCGTACCCACCGTCGCTGTCGCCGGGGCGCGGGTTCAACAACGGCATCAGATGCAGGTAGGTGACCCCGAGCTCGCGCAGGTAATCGATTCGCTCGCGCACGCCGTTGAGATCGCCGGCGAAACGGTCCGCGTAGGCGGCATAGCCGAGAACGTTTTCTTGCTGGAACCAATCGGGCTCCAGGATTCGGCGCAGGTCCAGGTGGCTGAGTTCCGGAGCCCGCTCGGCGAACGCGCGAGCGGCCAGCGGAACCAGCCGGTCCACCAGAGCGGCCGTCACATTGGCCGGATATACCGCCGACAATCCCGACCACAGGTCGTCCCACCAGCGGTCCAACTGCAAGCCGAACAGATCGCGGCGATGCTGCGGTGCCGAGGCCAGGGCGGGCCGGGCCAGCGCATGGATGTGAGCCGGCGCGTCGATCATCCGGTCATTCTGCACGGGCCTCCGGGTCGATCGCAGGTGGCGGTGAGCCGGTGGCACGCCGTTCTGAGCGCATCTGCAGACGCGTTCTCCGGGCGACCGAAGCTCTAGAGTCTCGACCATGGCTCGCATCCAGACCACGCACGTGGGATCCCTGCCCCGCTCGGCGGAAGTCACCGATCTTGTCTTCGCCGCCGAGCGTGGCGAATCGGTGGATCCGGCCCGGTTCGACTCCGTGATCGGAGCCGCCGTCGACGACGCGGTCGCGCGGCAGGTGGCCGCCGGTGTTGATCTGGTGTCCGACGGCGAGATGTCGAAAATTTCCTACGCCACGTACATCAAGGATCGGATCACCGGATTCGACGGGGACAGTCCGCGCGAGCCCCCGGCCGATCTGGAGGACTTCCCTGCCTTCCTGCAACGGCAGGCCAAAGGGGGCGGGACGCCGACGTATCGGCGGCCGAAGTGTGTGGGCCCCGTGGAGCCCAAGACGTTGCAGCCGCTGCAGGGGGATCTGGACCATCTGGCCGCCGCGGCGCGGGCCCATTCGCCGCACGGCGTGTTCATGAATGCCGCGTCGCCCGGGGTCATCGCCCTGTTCCAGCCGAATGAGTACTACGCCACGCAGGACGAGTACCTGGAGGCGTTGGCCGAGGCGATGCGTCCCGAGTACGAGGCAATCGTGGCGGCCGGCGTGACTTTGCAACTGGATTCGCCGGACCTGGGCCTGGGACGCCACATGATGTACAAGGGACGCTCGGATGAGGAATATCTGCAGCTCATCGGCAAGCACGTCGAGGTGCTGAATCACGCTTTGCGCAATGTGCCTGCCGACAAGGTCCGCATGCATGTGTGCTGGGGCAACTACGAGGGACCACACACCCACGACGTGGAGATGGGCGTCATCCTGCCGACGCTGCTGTCGGCCAAGCCGGCCGGCCTGCTGTTCGAGACGTCGAACCCCCGTCATCAGCACGACTGGAGCTTCTTCGCCGAGATCGCGGACCGGATCCCGGAGGAAAAGGTGCTCATCCCGGGTGTGCTGGACTCGACGACGAATTTTGTGGAGCACCCCCGGGTGGTGGCCGAGCGCATCGGCAAGTTCACCGACATCGTGGGATCCGACCGAGTGATCGCCGGGACGGATTGCGGCTTCTCCACTTTCGCCGGCTTCGGCGCCGTGGACCCGGACATCGTCTACGCCAAGCTGGCCAGTCTGGCCGAGGGTGCGGAACTGGCCAGCCGGACGCTGGTCTGACGGGCTGGGCTGCTGCGCCCGTCAGACCGCCAATCCCGTCGTAAAAGCAACACAGTCGTGCGAATGACACCAAAGTCTTTCGGGCAACCCGCAGGACTTTGTTGCTACCCCGCGGCGATGACCGGCTGCGCCCACGGAAACGGCGACCGGCGGGCGAGGACCAGCTCAGACGACCGCGACGCCCGCTTCGCGCATGGCCTCGATGGCCGCCTCGGTGTCCCCTTGGTGGAGTTCGACGAACCGGGTGAGGGACAGCGGCACGGTGGCCTCGTAACCCAGCCCCACCGCGTCGATCGCCGTGGCCTTGACGCACCAGTCCCCGGCCAGCCCGACGACGGTGATCGCCTGGATGTTGTGGTCATCCAGGATGGCCGACAGCTCCGTGCCCTTGGTGGTGCCGGTCGGGATGTGAAGCACCGAGAAGCCGGAGTAGCCATCCTCCGGCCCGGATCCTTTGCGCACAACCGGGCCTTCGACCGGCAGCCCGGGGACGAACTCCGCTCCGAAGCTGCCCATCACGCAGTGCACCGGCCACAACCCGCCGTCGATCTGGAAGTGCGGCGTGTGCTCCGGATGCCAATCCTGGGTGTAGACCACCAGCCCACCAGCGGCTTTGGTGCGACCGATCAGCTTCGAGATCGGGTCCAGCAGTTCCTCGCCGCCCTTGACGTACAGCGAGCCGGACGGATCGGCGAAGTCGTGCTGGAGGTCGGTGACGATCAGGGCATGGGTCCGAGAAGGCTCGGGCATGGTCATCGGGAATCCTTTCGTCGAACCTGCGGCTGGGCGGCACCGGCTGGGCTGAGGTCTCCGGTGGGAATGACCCGACTCGCCCGGCCCGTCTGCCCAGCCTGGGCCGCCCGGCTGGACTCCCGCTCCTCAACGGGTGACCAGAATTGCCGCCGAGCACACGCCGGTCTCCGCAGCTCACAGCATCAGCGTGACCGGCAGGGCCGGGTCACCGGGGGACAGTTTCAGTCCTTCCCAGGGCAGCGTCGTCAAGGCCTTAGTCAGTCGGCTGCGGCTCTGGGCCAGTGTGGGGAGGCCCTCGACCAGCCGGCCGGCGCGCATGAGGGGAATGGGCAGGATGACATCGCCGTCGCGGCTCTCCGGCGCCGGACCCGCGTTCGCGAACACGATTTCCTCGACCGCGGTCCCCGTCTCGCGGTGCCGACGGACGGCCGACTTGTCCCCGCCCAGCGAGCTCTTGTTCTCGCTGCGCTTGGCCACCGGCCGACCCTCGACGGAGACGAGTTTGTAGATCATGCCGGCCGTCGGCACACCCGACCCGGTGACCAGGGAGGTCCCGACTCCGTAGACGTCGACCGGCTCGGCGCGCAGCGCGGCGATCGCGAATTCATCCAGGTCGCCGGAGAGCACCACTCGGGTCTCCCGTGCGCCCAACGCATCGAGTTGAGCGCGCGCCGACCGGGCCAGCACCCCCAGCTCGCCGGAGTCGATGCGCACCGCCCCGAGACCCGGACCCGCCACCTCGATGGCCGTGGCGATGCCTCGGGTGATGTCGTAGGTGTCCACCAGCAGCGTTGTCCGCGTTCCCAGCGCCTCCACCTGCGCTCGGAACGCGTCGGCTTCTGAATCATGGAGCAGGGTGAAGGCGTGGGCGGCGGTGCCTCCGGTCGGCACACCGTAGCGGCGTCCCGCCTCCAGATTCGAGGTGCTGGTGAACCCGGCCAAATAGGCGGCCCGGGACGCCGCCACCGCGGCCTCCTCGTGGGTGCGCCGGCCGCCCATCTCGATCAGGGTCCGACCGCCGGCCGCCGTCACCATCCGAGCGGCGGCGGTGGCGATGGCGCTGTCGTGATTGAGGATCGAAAGAACGATGGTTTCCAAGATCACGGACGAGGCGAAAGTGCCCCGCACGGTGAGCAGCGGAGAGTGCGGGAAGTACAGCTGACCTTCCGGGTAACCGTCGATGTCACCGTCGAAGGACCAGTTCCGCAGATGGTCCAGCGTGCGCCCGTCCAGGACATGCTCGATGGCGGCCAGCGTCTCGTCGTCGAACCGGAAGCGCGCCACGGCGTCCAGGAGTCGAGCGGTGCCGCCGACCACGCCGTACCGCCGCCCACCGCGCAGCCGGCGGGCAAACGCTTCGAACACACAGGAGCGCTCGGCGGTGCCGTCGCGCAACGCGGCCTCGAGCATCGTGAGCTCGTAGTGGTCGGTCAGCAGGGCGGTGCTGGTGGTCACCCGGCGAGCCTAATGGGGCGGTGACGTGGCGCCGCCGGACCGGTCCGAGGATCCGAAGAGCCCGCTCGGCCCACTAGAAAACAAGATGGCCCGCCCCGGCCGCCCGAAATCCTGGCCGCCGGGCAACCCGACCTTTACCGTGACCTGACCACACTGGCGAACACCGGTCGAGCGGGGATCGAAATGAGATCGCCGCCATTGGAGATCGGGACGGGGGAAGACATCAGATGAGCAACAGCGGGGCCGACCGGTCTCCCGGAGTCCCGCGACGCACGTTGTTGCGCGGTCTGGCCGTGGGCGGCGGTGTGGTTGCGGTCGGCGGAGCCGGCTTTGCGGCCGGCCATTTCACCGCACCCACTGCGGACGCGCAGACGGCCGCCGTCACCGGCGGACCGAATCCCCGCAGCTACACCCAGTGGGTCGGCTCCCGGTGGTACATGGCGCACCGCGGCAGCGGCGACGTCATCCCGGAGAACAGCATTCCCGCCTTCCAGGCGGCGCTGGCGTGGGGTGCGCAGCTGATGGAGGTCAGCGTTCGGGCCACCTCCGACGGCACCCTCATCGCCATGCACGACGACACCTACGACCGGACCACCACCGGGACCGGCCCCGTGGCCGAACAGCCGTACTCCTACACCCGGGGCCTGTCGCTGAAGTCGGACGACCTCGGCCCGGGGTGGACGTCGCCGCCGCTGCCCGTGCCCCGGTTCGACGAGGTCCTGGGTGCGGTGGGCGGCCGTGCGGTCCTAGCCGTCGAGGCCAAGGACGACGCCGCCTATCCGGCCATGATGAAGGCGGTCGCGGCACCCGGCCTGGTCGGCTCGGTGCTGGTCAAGGCGTTCTGGACGGCCACCGCCCGGATCGCCGCGGCCCACGGGGCCGGGTTCTCGGTGTTCGGGTACTTCGGGTCCCCGACCGACGTCAGCATGCCCAACATCGATACCTTGGCGGGACGGCTGCGAAAGGGTCAGGACTATCTCGTGCTGTGGGCCTACGACGCCGACAACGCCCTGATCGCCGATGATCTGGTGACGCACGCGGTCGCCACCGGCCAGCAGGTCTGGGCCGCGGACGTGCTGCGGCGCTCGGACGCCGACCGGCTCCGCTCCCTCGGGGTCACCGGCATCGTCACCGGCAACTACGGCTACGTGAGCCGCTCGCTCGGGCCGGCCACCAGGGACGCCTGGGCCAGCAAGAAATTGGCTCCCGGCGAACTGACCGTCAGTCCGGGCACGCACGTCGGCCTGACCTGGACGGGCAGCGACGAGCTGTCCCTGTCCGGCCGAGCCGGTCACCAGCAGTTCGTCTGTCTGGGCAACCTGTCGCCTGTTCGCAACGCCCGCGCCGACTACACGGTCGACTTCCAGCTGAAGTGGACCACTCTGCCCGCCGACCGGACCCAGCACGCGGACCTGGTCTTCGCCGCCCCCGACGATCAGTACTACGAAAACCAGTTGGGCAAGGCGAACGGCTACCATGCCCTGGTCAGGGCGACCGGCCACCTGGAGCTGTATGCCCACACCAAGGGCCAACTCGCCGGGCAGCTGCTGGGCCAGGTCATCGGGCCGCCTCCCACGGCCGGCGAGTGGATGCACCTGCGGTTGACGGTGACCCCACAGCAAATCGTCTGGGCGCGCACCGACCTCGCCCGCATCCTGTCGGTGTCGGCCGCCGACGCCCGGTTCCGGGGCGGTTACCTGCATGTGGGCCGGGCCAGTCCCGACGGCGTGGTCGCCGTCCGGCAGCTGCAGATCAGTTGACCCGCGCCGCCCGGCGGACCCGCCGCACCGGCGCCGAAATCCAGCCCCGTGACAAACTTGAGAGCGTGATTGCCGGTATCGCCAGGGGAGCGCGGAACCAGGCTTCGGTCGCGCCGGTCAGAGGAGACCGAGCAGCTGACCCGAACTGTCAGCGAGCCCGATGTCCCGTGGGTGACCATCGTCTGGAACGACCCCGTCAACCTGATGTCCTACGTCACCTACGTATTCCAGAAGCTGCTCGGTCATCCGCAGGCCAAGGCCGAGGCGCTGATGCTCGACGTGCATCAGAAGGGCCGGGCGACGGTGTCGGTCGGCAGCCGGGACGCGATGGAGGCCGACGTGCTGAAGCTGCAGGGCGCCGGGCTGTGGGCCACCCTGGCCCAGGACCAGTGACGGCGCGTCCTCAGCCGGTCCCGGGGCCGATGCGTGCGCCGAAGTTCGAGGCCGCCGAGGTAGGCCATTCTGGCCGACCTGGTCGACCAGGTGCGGCAGATGCTGGCCGGCCGGCGCGCGCGAAACCCCGGCCGATCCGCTGGCCGGCATGACCGGGATGGTCCGGCGCCGGCGACGCCGCCGGCCGATCCGGCCCTGGCCCGACTGCTGCCCGGATTTCCCCGCCGCCGACCCGGAGCTCGTCCGTCCGGCATGCGGAGCTGCGGGAGCCGGAACTGATCGCCATGAAGGACTCCGCGGCCGTGCGGCTGCTGGACTCGCTGCCGCCCGGCGGTGGCGCCGTGCACCTGGATGCGGCGGCGGCGCAGGCCTGGGCTCGACCTTGAACGACGTGCGGCTGGCGATGGGTGTCCGGCTGGACATCACCGAGGACGACTACGAGCCGCCGGCCGCTCAGGCCGACCCGGAGGGCATCCGAGATGGCCAGATGTTCGCCACCTACCGTTGGCTGCTCTGCGGTGCAGGATTCGCTGGTCAACGCCCTGCTGGCTAGCCGGTTCGACCGGCGTCCAGCCGGCTCGTCGAATCAGGCGCAGCCGGTGGATAGCTGCGGCGTGCTGAGCAGTCCCTGAGCCGCATGGTCGAAGCCATCGTCGCGCACGCCAGGGCCGATCATCCGGACGAAGCCTGCGGCATCATCGCCGGCGCCCGCCGGTCAGCGACACGGCCCGACCGGGTGATCCGGATGATCAACGCCGAACGGTCACCCACGTTCTACCGGTTCGATTCCGGCGAACAGCTGCGCCTGTACCGCGAGCTGGACGAGCGGGACGAGGAGATCGTGGTCGTCTACCACTCGCACACCGCGCACCGAGGCCTACCCGAGCCGCACCGACATCGCGTACGCCGGGGAGCCGCAGGCGCACTACGTGCTGGTCTCCACCCGAGAGGCCGATTCGATGGAATTCCGGTCATACCGCATCATCGACGGCCAGGTGACCGAAGAAGAAGTGGAGATGATCCTGGCCGCGTCGGCCGGTGGCATCGCGTCCAGGGACGATGCAATGAGCGGTGGCCGGAAATGCCGGTCGCGGGCTCGCGTTGCCACCGGTTGGCCGGAGCGCTCAGCCAGCAGATCGCACACTCGCTGAAGGAGAAGACAGATGAGCGTTTCGGTGTCCGTACCCACCATCCTGCGACCGGTGACCAAGGGCGAGAAGACCGTCACGGCCGATGGCGCGACGGTGGCCGAGCTGATCGCCGACCTCGAATCGCGTTACACCGGTCTGGGCGATCGGCTGGTGAAGAACGGTGCGCTGCACCGCTTCGTCAACATCTACGTCAATGACGAGGATGTCCGGTTCACCGGCGGGCTGGAGACCGGCGTCAAGGACGGCGACCAGGTGACCATCCTGCCCGCCGTCGCCGGCGGCGACTGACTGCCGGAGGCCAATCAGGACCGTCGCGAGGCGACATCAGCGGCCGTGGCCGGCGGGCGGTCTGACCCCTCGATGGCGGTACGAGCCTGGTCGAAGCGGTCGGCGGAACTCCGCTGGTCGGTCTGCCGCGGTTGTCGCCGTCGGCCGACGGTCCGCGTTTGGGCCAAGCTGGAGGACCGCAATCCGACCGGCTCCATCAAGGACCGGCCGGCGCTGGCCATGGTGGCCGCGGCCGAGGCGGACGGCAGGCTGCGGCCCGGCTGCACCGTCATCGAACCGACCAGCGGCAACACCGGCATCTCGCTGGCCATGGTGTGCCGGGTCAAGGGCTACCGACTGATCTGCGTGATGCCGGAGAACACCTCGGAGGAGCGCCGGCTGCTGCTCCGCGCCTACGGCGCGCAGATCATCTCCTCGCCGGCCGCGGGCGGTTCCAACGCGGCGGTCGCGATGGCCAAGACGCTGGCCGCCGACCACCCGGACTGGGTGATGCTCTACCAGTACGGCAACCCGGACAACGCCGGCGGCGCACTACGCGGCCGACCGGGCCGGAACTGCTCGCCGACCTGCCGACGATCACGCACTTCGTCGCCGGTCTGGGCACCACCGGCACGCTGATGGGCGTGGGCCGGTACCTGCGCGAAAAGGTGCCCGACATCGCAGATCGTCGCGGCCGAGCCGCGGTACGGCGAGCTGGTCTACGGGCTGCGCAACCTGGACGAGGGCTTCGTTCCCGAGCTGTACGACTCGTCGGTGCTCACCTCCCGCTTCTCGGTCGGGCCGGAGGATGCGGTGCGCCGGACCCGGGAGCTGCTCGAGGTCGAGGGCATCTTCGCCGGCATCTCCACCGGCGCGGTGCTGCACGCGGCGCTCGGCATCGCGGCGCGGGCGCTGCAAGGAGGGCCGCGCGCGCGGACATCGCCTTCGTGGTCGCCGACGCCGGCTGGAAGTACCTGTCGACCGGTGTGTACGGGGCGGGCGACGACGAGGCGAGCGGCGGAGGGTCTCGAGGGTCAGCTCTGGGCGTGACGGCGGCGTGGCCGTGGCGGCAGAACCAGGGTTCTGCTCAGGGGAAATCCTCTGCCCGGGCCGGCAGCGCGTCGGTAGCTTGGAAGCATGACGTTCCCGAGCGGCTCGCTTCCCGCTGTCCCGCCGGCGAGCAGCCCGCGGCGAAGTCCAAGACGCCGTCGCTTGCTGCCGGCGATCAGACCGGCGGTCGTCACCATCGGCTAGCTGACCGTGGTGCTGGTGGTGCTGGAGCTCGTGAACACGTTCATGCCACAACTACCTCGACTACCACGTCGGCATCCTGCCCGCGGACCTGGCACGGGCTGTGGGGCGTGCTGATGGCCCCACTGCTGCACTGGTCGTGGGGACATCTGCTGTCCAACCTGATGCCGTTCGTGGTGCTCGGGTTCCTGATCATGGTCGGCGGCGTGCGTCAGTTCATCGCCGTCACCGTCGCTGGTCTGGCTGATCTCCGGGCTCGGGCGTCTGGCTCATCGCTCCCGCCGATCACGAGACCGTCGGCGCGTCCGGGCTGGTTTTCGGCTGGCTCACCTACCTGGTCTGCCGCGGCGTCTTCACCCAGCAACTGGGGCAGATCGCCGTCGGCATCGTGCTGCTGGCCATTTGGGGCGGCATGTTCTGGACCGGCATCGTGGGCGCCGTCGCTGATGGGGCAACGGCGCGTGTCTCCTGGCAGGCCCATGTGTTCGGCGCGCTCGGCGGCCTGCTGGCGGCGTTCCTGGTCGCCAAGGCGGACGGACCCCGACCGCAAGAAGGCCGTCAATCCGCCCCGATCACGCCCGAGCTCTGGGCTCCGGGCTGAGACCCGGCCTATCGTCCGAGCGGCGTGAGCCCCGATCGACCGACTCCCCGATCGGCATCTTCGATTCCGGCGTCGGCGGGCTGACCGTCGCCCGCTCCGTCATCGACCAGCTACCGGCCGAACGGGTCCGCTACGTCGGCGACACGGCCAACGGCCCGTACGGCCCGCTGGCCATCGCGAGGTCCGCAAACACGCCCTCGATGGTGGCCGACCACCTGGTCGGCATCGGGCGTCAAGATGCTGGTCATCGCCTGCAACACGGCGGCGGCGGCGTGCCTGGCCGATGCCCGGGAGCGGTACGACGTACCGGTCGTCGAGGTCATCCGGCCGGCCGTCCGCCGCGCGGTGGCCACCACCGCAGCGGTCAGGTCGGCGTCATCGGTACCTCGGCGACCATCGCCTCCGGTGCGTACCGGACGCTTTCGACGCCGTACGCGAGGTGCAGGTGTACGCGCAGGCCTGCCCGTCCTTCGTGGATTTCGTGGAACGCGGAATCACCTCCGGCCGCCAGGTGCGTCGGTTTGGCGCAGGCTTACCTGGCGCCGCTGCAGGACGGCCGACGTCGACACCCTGGTACTGGGCTGCACGCACTACCCGCTGCTCACCGGCGTGCTGCAGCTGGTGATGGGTGAGGGCGTGACGCTGGTGTCCAGCGCCGAGGAGACCGCCAAGGAGGTGTACCGGCGGCTGACCGAGCGCCGACCTGCTCGCCGAAGCCCGGAACGCCGCGGCGCCCATGAGTTCTTGGCCACCGGCGACCCGGATGCGTTCGCCGATTTCGGCCGCCGATTCCTCGGGCCGGAGATCGAAAGGGTCGGGCTGGTACCGAGCTTTTGCTTCCGCTCCGACGGCGGCGCCGGTCGGCTGAGCCCTGCCGCCCGGTGAAATAGGGTGGCGGGCATGACACCAGAGCAGACGGAAGCGCCGACGACGAGCTTCGGCCCGATCACCTTCACCCGCGGATTCCAGGTCCCACCCGGCCGGCTCGGTGCTGGTGGAATTCGGCGGCACCAAGGTGTCTGTGCGCCGCGTCGGTGACCCAGGGGGTGCCGCGTTGGCGCAAGGGAGCCGGGCTCGGCTGGCTGACCGCCGAATACGCGATGTTGCCGTCGTCGACCCACGAGCGCAGCGACCGGGAATCGGTCAAGGGCCGGGTCGGCGGACGCACCCACGAGATCTCCCGGCTGATCGGCCGGTCGCTGCGGGCCTGCGTCGATCTGGCTCGGCGCTGGGCGAGAACACCATCGCGGTCGACTGCGACGTGCTGCAGGCCGACGGCGGCACCCGGACCGCGGCCGTCACCGGGCGCCTACGTGGCGCTGGCCGATGCGGTGACCTATTTGCGGCGCGATCGGCGCGTTGTCCGATCCCGCAGCCGCTGTCCTGCCAGATCGCGGCCGTCTCCGTCGGAGTGGTGGAGGGGCGGGTCCGGGTGGACCTGCCCGTACGAGGAGGACAGCCGCGCCGAGGTGGACATGAACGTGGTGGCCACCGACACCGGCACCCTGGTGGAGATCCAGGGCACCGGCGGAGGGGGCGACATTTCCCGCGTCGCACCCTGGACGCCATGCTCGACGCGGCGATGGCCGCGATCGGCCGGCTGACCGACCTGCAGCGGGCCGCGCTGGCGATGCCGTACCCCAAGGCGCTTCCGCACGGCTCGGCGGTTTCTTATGACCCAGCCCAGAGTCCTGCTGGCCACCCGGAACGCCAAGAAGCTCGCCGAACTGCGGCGCATCCTCGGTGAGCACGTCGCCGTTCTCGGGCTTGGACGACGTCCCCGAATTCCCGGAACTACCGGAGACCGGCGCGACGTTCGAGGAGAACGCGCTGATCAAGGCCGAACAGGCGTGCCGCAGCACCGGGCTGGTCAGCGTGGCCGACGACTCCGGGCTGGCGGTCGACGCGCTGAACGGCATGCCCGGCGTGCTGTCGGCACGCTGGTCCGGTCGGCACGGCGACGACGTCGCCAACTACGAGTTGCTGCTGGCGCAGCTCGGTGATGTGCCCGACGACGCGATTGGGCGCCGCGTTCGTGTCGTGCGGTCGCGCTGGCCGGGCCGGACGGCGAGCCGGTCGTCACCGCGCGGCGAATGGCGCGGACGGATCGTCCGGGAACCGCTCGGCCACAACGGGTTCGGGTACGACCCGATCTTCGTGCCGGCCGAGAGCGACGCCGACGGGTCGGGCCGCACCTCGGCGCAGCTGGACCCGGACGAGAAGAACCGGCTCTCGCATCGCGGCAAAGCGCTGCAGACGATCCTGCCCGCGTTGCGCGCCGCGTTGGCTCAGTAGCGGTTCGGGCCCGAGGCCGGCGTCGACCGTCCCGACGGTGCCGGTTGGGCGGCCTTGGTGGCCAACACCCCGAAGCGCCGGCCGCCGCCCCGGGCGATCGCGGCGGCGATGCTCGAGCCCAGGAGCACCACACCCAGCGCCCCCGTCCAGGCCAGCAGACGCCAGCCGTCCAGATCCGGCGCGGGCAGCGCGAACTTCAACCACGACCGCAGATGGGCAGCGCCGGACACCGAGACGGCGGCCCAGGCTCCCACCGCGGTCAGCGCCAGGCCGGGGATGAGGGTCGCCCAGAACGACAGGCCGTTCAGCACGATGGCCACGAAGATGGCCAGTCCACCCAGCGCCGCCAGGATCTTGTCGGTGGTGCCCAGGTGCTGGCTGACCGTGAAATTGAAGCCGTATCGGGCGGCCAGGAACACACCGACCCCGACCAGAACGATCCCGATCACCGCCATGATCGCGGCGATCGGTGCCCGTGAGGCGGGCGGGGCCGGCCGGACGGTGTCGGTTGGCGCGGGCCCGGCACCGCTTTGTGGGGGTGGGACGGGCTGTTGGTAGTTACCGGGTTCCGGACCGGTCGGTGCGTAGGCCGGCGGTGCGCCGTAACCGCTTGCGCCATAGGGCGTGCCCGCCGGCGCTAGGGAGCTGACCGGCTGCGGAGCGGTCGCCTGCTTCGGCTCGCCCGCCGACGAAAGCAGTCCGGCCGGGTAACTGACCGTCGCCTCGCCGCCGTCCGACGGTGCCGAGTACGAGCGGGAGGAGAAGTCCGGACGAACCGTCTGGGTCGGGCCACTGGCTGGATAAGGCTGTCGAGGCGGCTCCGCATAGCCGGATTCGGCTTCGGGGCGGTTGCCGCCGTAGCCCTGAGGCGTGGATTGCGAATAGCCGGCTGGTGCATCGGGCTCTGGACCGGAGGCGGGGTACGGCCGTTGGGCGGCCTCCGCACCGTTCGAGGCCGGTTCCGGCTGCGACGCCGGTCGCTGGTCGGACAGAAACGCGGTCCGGTCGGCGAAGCGCTCGTTCCCTTCGCTTTCATACTGTCCGGCGGAGGGCCAGCTGGCCGAGGGCTGACCGTAGTCCGATTCGGTGGCCGAGCGAGAGGATGCCGCGGCGGCCGGTCCGGCGTAGCCGGTTGTCGATGGGTTGCCGTAGCCGGACCCGCCACTCGGCGACCCCGCGGTCCCGGACGGGGACGACGGGCTTTCGGTCCGCCCGGGAGCGTACGGGCTGGAGCCCGAGGCCGGGGACCAGCCGCCGCTGGTCGAGGCGCCCGAGTAGCGGCTGCTCTGCGGCTCAACGTCCGAACCGCTGGGCGGCGCCGCCGCCGGCGCCGACAGGTCTGTCTCCGGCGACGAGCCCTGACCGGTGGCGCCGAACGCACCCGGCGGCAAAACCTGGGTGCGGTCGGCCCAGTCCTCGCTGCCCGAGCCGGTTCCGGCATCGGACGGCCGCGGATCGCCGGACGGTTCGGATCGATCTGGGTGGGACATCTCGCTGCCTCCTGGCGGGTCCGGCTGATGCGACTGGGCGGGGAACGGACTTGGCCGCTCCGACGGCGAATGCAGCTCAGAACCTCATCCTCGCAGCAACCGGCGGCCGGAGCGGCGATTTCGCCCCCTATCGCGTTGGTGTGATCTCAGCCTGAATCGGCCGCCGGGGCAACCGGACGCGCCCGGGATCGGCAAATCATTTGCCGTTCGGCGGGTCAGACCAGCAGTTCGTAGCTCGGGTTGGCCAAGGCCAGATGCCCGCCGAACTCGCCGACCCGGCCGTGCGCCCGCAAACAGGTGCCCGGCGTGATCCCGGCGATGGCTGTGCGGCCCATGAACAGCAGCCGCAATCCGCCGCTGCCGTCGAACAACTCCACCTCGAGGGACTGACCGGCCGCCGTGCCCAACTTCACCGAGCGCACCCGGCCCTGCACGGTCACGCTCTCCTTGACGTGCGCCGCGCCGATGGGCAGGACGCCCTCGGCGGGCGCCGGCATGCGCAGCACCGATTCGTTTCCCGAGCCGCCTGGAAGGCTGGCGCACGCCGCGCTCTCGGCGATGACGCGCTGCAGGCGCTCTTCGGTGACGGTGTCCAGCGTGGTGTCGAAGGGCACGATGGTGGCGGCCACGTGAGGGATCCGGCCCAGGGCGGCGGCCAGCCGGTCGGCTGTCCGGTCGTGCAACAAACGCTGGGAAAAGCCCCGGAAGGTTCGCCGCGGCAGCAGCACCGTCACCTCGGCGCGGTCGAGAATGACCGAGTTCAACGCCAGTTCCCCCGCGCTGCGGACGAGACGGCGGTCCGCGCAGTCCACGATCTGCAGCGGCACCCGTTCACCGATCTTGTCCATCACCCATTCCCGCTCCAGCTCCGCCGCCACCAGGTTGTCCAGCGAGAAGTGCACCGCCCGCAGGGTCGACGGCCGCAGACTCTGCGCGTAGCGCAGGCCTCGCCACACGGCCAGATCCAGGCGGTCCACCAGCACGATGACCACATGCCGGGCGTAGCTGGCTTGGTGGCTGGGCAGCCGCTTGGACTGGGTGAGCAGATTCAGCGCCGAGGCCTCCCGGCGGTACTGCCGGTTCAACCGGATCAGCAACAGCCAGGCCAGCGGGAACAACAGCACCACCAGCCAGGCGCCTTCGGTGAATTTGGTGACCGCGAAGATGAGCACCACCAGCAGGGACATCGCCCCGCCCGTGAAATTGACGACGAGCTTGCGTTTCCACCCCTTTTCCCGCTTGGTCCGATGGTATTTGGCCATGCCGAAGCCGGCCATGGTGAAACCGGTGAACACGCCGATCGCATAGAACGGAACCAGTTTGTCGACGTGCGACCCGACCGCTATGAGCAGGGCCAGGGCCAGGGAAGTCAGCGTCACGATGCCGTTGCTGAAGGCCAGGCGGTGCCCGCGCCTGGTCAGTTGCCGCGGCAGGAACGAGTCCTCGGCCAAGAAGCTGGCCAAGAACGGAAAGCCGGTGAAAGGCGTGTTGGCGCCGGTGAACAGGATGAGCGCGGTGGCGATCTGCACGACCGCGAAACCGATGTGGCCGATCGCGCCATCGCCGAAGGCCGCGTGGGCCACCTGGCTGATGACCGTCGGGCTGCCCCCGTTGTACGGGGTGGCGTGGGTTTCGTAGGACAAATAGGAAACTCCGGCCACCAGCGTGCCCAGCAGCAGGCTCATCACCGACAGGGTCCGCCGGGCGTTGCGGTCCCGCGGTTTGGCGAATGCGCTCACGCCGTTCGAGATCGCCTCCAGCCCGGTCAACGACGACCCGCCGTTCGCGAACGCCCGCAACAAATAGAAGATGGCCACCCCGGACAGGATCTGGTGGCCCATGTCGTGGATCGGAATCATCACATTCGGGTCGGTCGACGGCCCGGTGACCGTGGGCAGCACCGGGAGGTCGCCCAGGAATTTGCGGGCCACCCCGACCACCACGACCAGTCCGATGGCCCCCACGAACAAGTAGGTCGGGGCGGCAAAGGCTTTCGCGGCCTCACGGACACCGCGTAGATTTCCGAAGGCCAGGATGAGAACGACGACAATGGTGAGAAAGAGCGGCACCTCACCGGAATTGAGGGCCGGGACCAGCGAGGTCACGGCGGCCGTTCCCGCGGCGGCCTGGACCGCCACCGTGACCACATAATCGATCAGCAAAGCCACCGAAGCGATTTGGGCGACCCGGGGTCCGAAATTCTCCCGGGCCACGACATACGAGCCGCCGGCCTTGGTGTAGACCATGACGACTTCGCGGTAGGAAAGCGTCATCACGAAGAGCACCAGCAGCACCACGAGCGTCATGGGCAGCAGGATGTGGAAACCGGCCAGTCCGAACGCGCCGAGCAGCACGATCAGCATTTCCTCCGTGCCGTAGGCGGCGGACGAGATGCAGTCGCTGGACAGCACTCCGAGGGCGGCCTTTTTGGAGAGCTTTTCCTCGTGCAGCTTTTCCGTCGTCAGCGGCGGACCCAACAGCATTCGCTTCGCCCGGTAACTCAGCCGTTCGGGCAATTCGAAGCGCTCGACGGCACTTTCTGGACCAACTCCGGGGACGGTGGTCTCGGCCGCGCCGTCTCGTTCGGTGCCCGCGGTGAGCACCGGGGTGGGAGGCAGTCCCGTTCGGCGCTCGGGTTCGACAATGACCATTTCCGCAACCTCCGCTGGGCACCGTTCGCCGGCCCGTCACCGGCTGGTTCCAGTGCACGCCCGGGAAATGCCCGGCGGGGTCACCGCAGCGGCACCCTCACGCGGCATTCACGAATTCCTCACGGGCCGACTCCGGTAGCGGCTGGGGCTCCTCGAAGCTGATACCGGAACGCGACGGATCGGCCGGCGGACGGACCACACGTCGGCCCCCACGGCGAGAATGGAGGGGTGAGCACACCGCGGGCGATGCCGGGCGCGGCGGCCGGCCCGGACGAATTTCTTCCGCCTCGGGTCCCCGACCGCCGCAGCCGGGTAGTGGTCGGCCTTTCTGGCGCCGTCCATTCCGACGGCATCCTGCGCCGAGCGGCCGACTTGACGGAGCGGCTGATCGACGGCGAACTCCTGGCCGTGCACGTCGTCGACGCGGGTGCTCGGGACGGGCGCCCGCCGATCGAGATGGAGGCTTTACGGCAGGCCGTCGAGGTCCGCGGCGGCTCCTTCCATTCGGTGTTGGGCAGCGATCCGCCGACGGCGCTGACCGACTTCGCGCGATTGGTGGGGGCCCATACGGTGGTCGTCGGAGTCCCCGGCGGGCGGAGGTCGGCGCGGCGCTCGCCGATGTCCGGTCAACTGCTGCGTCAGGCCGGCCAGCTCGACATCGTGGAGGTCGTCGCCGGATCACCACCGGTCGAGCGACGTCGGCGGGGAGTCGGGCACCGGCGTCGGCTGCTGGGTTGGCTGGTGGCCGTTGGGCTGCTCGTCGCCCTGACCGGTGCGCTGGTGGCGGCCGGCCGCCACATCTCCTTGGCCGGGGACGTTTCGCTCTATCTGCTTTTGGTGGTGGTCAGCGCGCTGGTCGGCGGGTTCGCGCCGGCGGCCGGCTGCGCGGTGCTGGCCAGTCTGGCGCTGAACTGGTTCTTCACCCTGCCGCTGCACACCTTGTCCGTCACCGAACCCGGCAACGTGGTGGCGCTGGCGGCATTTCTGTGCGTGGCGTTGCTCGTCTCCCGGGTGGTGGATTTGTCCGCCCGGCGGTCGGGGCTGGCGGCCCGGGCCGGTGCCGAGGCGGAAACCATGTCGGCCCTGGCGGGGACGGTTCTGCGCGGCGGCGATGCCGTCGCCGCATTGCTGGAGCGAGTGCGGGAGACCTTCGGGATGCGCAGTGCCAGCCTGCTGGAGCGCACGGACACCGGCTGGCGTGCGGTGGCTCAGGCCGGCCCGGGTGCGCCCACGTCACCGAGCCAGGCCGACGAGGTCGTCGACGTGGCCGACGGACGGGCGCTGGCCGTCGCCGGGCCGGCGCTGGCCGAGGAGAACCGCCGGGTGTTCGGCGCCTTCGCGGCCCAGGTTGCCGTGGCCTACCGGGAGCGCATGCTGGCCGAGGCGGCCGCCTCGGTCACCCTTCTCGAACAGATGGAGCGGGCCCGGACCGCCCTGCTGAACGCGGTGAGCCACGACCTGCGGACTCCGATCGCCGCCGCCAAGGCCGCGGTGTCCAGCCTGCTCGCCGTGGACATCGCGTGGTCGGACGCGGACCGCACGGAGCTGTTGACGGCCGCGGACGGCGCCCTGAACCGGCTGACCGTGTTGGTCACCAACCTGCTCGACCTGTCCCGGCTGCAGGCTGGAGTCATGCCGGTGATGTCCGATCCGGTCGGCCTGGACGACGTGGTGTTCCGGGCGCTGGACACTGCCCTTCCGACCGGCGGCCAGCAGGGCACGGTCGCCGTTGACGTGGACGTGCCGGCCGAGCTGCCGGAGGTCCGCGCCGACGCCGGACTGCTGGAGCGGGTGGTCGCCAATCTGGTGCAGAACGCCCTCCGCTACGGCGGTCCGGGCGGCTCCGTGGAAATCCGCGGTCGGGCGGCCGGTCCGGACCGCGTCGAGCTGTGGGTCGTCGACCACGGTCCCGGTCTGCCGCTCGGCCAGGAAGAGGCGGTCTTCGCGCCGTTTCAGCGGCTCGGCGACGTGCCCGTCGACGGAACGGGCGTCGGCCTGGGGTTGGCGATCGTGCGCGGCTTCACCGAAGTGATGGGCGGCACCGTTCGGATCGCGCAGACGCCGGGGGGCGGCGCTTCTCTGGTGCTGTCCCTGCCCTCCGCCACGCCGGGGGCAGCGGAGTGAACGTCCTGGTGGTCGAGGACGAGCGCGCGCTCCTCCGGGCCATTGCGCTGAACATGAGTGCGCGGGGATATTCGGTCACCGAGGCCGCCACCGGGAGTGCGGCGTTGTCCGCCCTGGGCGGCGGGGAACACGACCTGGTTCTGCTGGACCTGGGGTTGCCGGACCTCAGCGGCCTGGACGTCATCCGCGCCGTCCGCCGGTACGCCCAGACGCCGATCATCGTGCTGTCGGCCCGGACCGGCAGCGCCGACAAGGTGGCGGCCCTGGATCTGGGGGCCGACGACTACGTGACCAAGCCGTTCAGCATGGACGAACTGCTGGCCCGGATCCGGGCGACGATCCGGCGAGCATCGACGGCGGACGCCACGCCGGTGATACACCTCGGCTCCGCCACGGTTGATTTGGCCGCCACCACGGCAACGGATGCGAGCGGAGAGCGCATCCACCTGACCCCCACGGAGTGGCACCTGCTCGCGGTGCTGCTGCGACAGCCCGGGAAGCTGGTGACGTCTCGCGCCCTGTTGACGGAACTGCGCGGCACTCCCGAACACACCGACGCCAGCTACCTGCGCATCTACCTGAGTCAGCTGCGACGCAAACTGGAGCCCGACCCCAGCCGCCCCCGGCATCTGATCACCGAGCCCGGCATGGGTTATCGCTACCAGCCCTGATGCGCGGCCAAAGCTGCGCGCAGCCGGATCGCCTCGCCTTCGGCGGCAGCGGGGCGGCGGCGGGAACACATCGGCACCGGAATCCGCGTACCACCGGCGAGCACCAGCACGGGCAGGTGCCGACGGCTTCGGGACAGGCCGGCGGCCGGCGCGAACAGGCCGCCGCTTTCCACCACTTCGACGCCGTCGACGAGCGGTCGTTCCGTGCGCACCACCGGGTAGAAGGCGTACCGCAGCACCACCTCCCGGTCGTCGATCTCGATGCGGCTGGCCGCCAGCCGCCACAGCGCCCAATCGCCCACCGCGGCCACCACGATCAGGAGCACCGCCAGCCAGAGCCAGCGGGGGAACGACGTGCGCGGGGCGGCCACCAGCACCACCAGCAGCAGCACATCGAGAGCGATCAGGGCAGCGAATGCGCATCGCCGCACGGACTTTCGAATACCCACCACCGTCGGCTCAGCCATGCTGGTGTCTCGCCCCGACCGCCCGGGCAGCAGCTCTGGCCAACCCGCCGGGGACGAGCTGACAAGGTCCCGGAAACCCGGCCGGACCCTGCGTCGAAGTGGCCGGCCCGGGGGACATGCGCTCATCCTCGCCCATCGGGCAATGACAGACTGACGCCATGCGCCCGATCGTCCAGAGCCGCAAGTTGGCCGGAGTCCGCTACGACGTGCGCGGCCCGATCCTGGTGGAGGCCCAGCGCCTGGAGGCGGAGGGCCACAAGATCCTCAAACTCAACATCGGTAATCCCGCGCCGTTCGGATTCGAGGCGCCCGAATCCATCGTGGCCGACATCGTGCACCACCTGCCGGAGGCGCAAGGGTATTCCGACTCGCGCGGCATCTATTCCGCCCGCACGGCGGTGGCCCAGTACTACCAGACCAAGGGCCTGACCGAGACGGGTGTCGACGACGTCTTTCTGGGCAACGGTGTATCCGAGCTGATCACCATGGTGTTGCAGGCGTTTCTGGATGACGGCAACGAAGTGTTGGTGCCGGCACCGGACTATCCGCTCTGGACCGGCGCGGTGTCGCTGGCCGGCGGCACGCCGGTGCATTACCGGTGCGACGAGAACAACGGGTGGATGCCGGATCTCGCCGATGTCGAGGCGAAGATCACCCCGCAGACCTACGGCTTGGTGTTGATCAATCCCAACAATCCCACCGGAGCGGTGTACAGCGAACAATTGCTCAAAGACCTGGTCGACCTGGCCCGGCGGCACGAGCTGGTCATCTTCTCCGACGAGATCTACGAGAAGATCGTCTTCGACGACGCGGTGCACCGGCACACCGCCTCCTACACCGGCGACGACGTGTTGTGCCTGACGTTCTCCGGACTGTCCAAGGCTTATCGGGTGTGCGGCTACCGCTCGGGCTGGGTGATGGTGTCCGGACCCAAACACGCGGCCGCCGACTTCCTCGAGGGACTGACGCTGCTGGCCAACATGCGGATGTGCCCGAATGTCCCTGCCCAGCATGCCATTCAGACCGCGTTGGGCGGCTACCAGTCGATCAACGAACTGATTGTGCCCGGAGGACGCTTCTACGAGCAGAGCAAGACCGCCGCCCGGCTGCTCAACGAAATTCCGGGCGTGAGCTGCGTCGAGCCCAGCGGCGCCTTGTACTGCTTCCCGAAACTGGACGTCGATCGGTACCGCATCACCGACGACGAAGCCTTCGTTTTGGAGTTGTTGCACGCCAAGAAGATTCTTGTTACCCACGGCACCGGCTTCAACTGGTTCGCGCCCGATCACTTCCGCTTGGTCACCCTGCCCGACCTTTCGGTGCTCACCGAAGCCATCGGCCGGATCTCGGAGTTCCTGGCCGAGAAACGGCGGCGTTGAGGTGGTGCCGTGCGTCCGGCCCGCGGCCCGGGACATTCCCGCTCGCGTGGTACTGGGAGTGACGACCGCGACGCCCTGGATGCAGCGACGGGGTCCCGTTCCTCCCAGGCTTGCCCGGCCCCCACATCCGGGGCCTTGACGCGTCGTATATGACGCCTGATGGCCCCAGTCCGGTGGGACGGCCTTGCTGTGCCACGCGCGAGAATCGTGACACCCCAGCGCTCGGCGGGTGGAGCGGCAGCGCGGGTCGGGAGATGCGAGGCCAGGGCCGACGTTTGCGCGGTCAACCTCCGGCCCGGAACGCGAACGGCGCCGGCGTCGGTGAGCCGAGCACCACATCGGCGGCCAACCGGCCGATGAGGGGCGCGAACTTGGCGCCGTGGCCCGAGCAGGGCGAGACCACGGTCAACCCATCTCGACCGTCGAGGACGAAATCTTCGGTCGGAGTGGAGGTGAACAGACAGGTGGCTTCGGCGTAGGGGCTCGGTTCCAGGCCGGGAAAGGCCTGGCGCACGTAGTCGGTGAGCCGGTCGCGGTTGGCCGGGTCGACCCGCCCGTCGGACGCCGACGCAGACGGCAGTATCCGGCCCCCGTTGAATTCGGCCACCTTCAGGCCGCGAAATCGGGCGTCCCGGCCGCCGGGCAGGGCGTAAGCGCTCATCTCGTTCGTCTGATGGATCACCGCGGGCCACAGCGAGTCGTCGAAAGCGTCGCTGCGGTAGGGAAAGTGGAAAATCTGCTCCTGCCGCACCACGAGCGGGGGGATGCCGGCGGCCAGCGACGCGGGTAGCCGCGGCAGCCATTCCGGCAACCAACCGCCGGCGGCCAGCACCACCCGGTCAGCGCGCAGCGACCCGGACTCGGCGGACTCCAGCCGGAAACCGGCGGCCTCGACAGCCAGGTCGGTCAGCGTCAAACCGGTGCGCACCGCCGCTCCCTCCCGCTGCGCCAATTCCACCAGGGCGCGGACGGTGCGGTCGGCGTCGAGCACCCCGGCGGTGGGTTGCCACAGCACCTCGGTGTCGAACGCGATCCCCGGCCAGCGCTCCCGGGCGGCCTGCGGGGACAACAAGGCGTGCTCGACCCCCACCGCGGCGAGCACATCGGCCAAGGTGGCCGGACGCCGCTCCATCCCGAAATCAACAGCACCACAACGATTCAGCAAGGTCAGACCGCTGGCGTCGGCCAGCTCCGCCCAATCGGTCTCCGCGTCCCGGACCAATCCGGCGTAGAAGGGGTCGGGATAGGCATAGCGGAAGATGCGAGCCGATCCGTGCGAACTCCCGCCCGGATGGGCCGGCGTCGCCTGTTCGAGCAGCGCCACGGCGAGTCCGCGGCGGGCCAGCTGCCAGGCCGTCGCCGCCCCGGCCAACCCGGCACCGACCACCGCGACGTCCGCCCGCCGCAGCTCCGCTCCGGAATCAGCCGGACCTCCGGTCACCGCATCGCCATGCATCTGGGCCGGCCTCCCTTCTCCTGAGAAATGTCAGCGCAGGTTCAGGCGCTGCTCGATGGCGTCCACGTCGTCCCGCGAGAAGACCGCCGCTCCGGGCCGCAGAGCGTTGGCGGCCGCGACCGCGGCGGCCTGCCGCACGGCCTCGTCGAACGTCGAATTCTGCGCCAAGCCGGCCAGCAGCCCGGCCAGAAAGCAATCCCCGCTGCCCACCGGGAAGCCGCCCCGCACGGGGCTGTCGACCTGCCGGACTTCGTCGGCCATGGCCCAGGCCCCATCGGATCCTGCCGTGACGACGGCCAGGGCGCCGCTGCGGGCCCGCAGTGACCGCACCAACGAGGCGGGAGGTGCATCTTGGCCGACGATTTCGGCCGCCTCGGCGGCGTTGACCTTGACCACGGCGAGTCCGGCGTCCAGCGCGGCCTCCAGAGCCGGCCCGCTGCTGTCCAGCGCCACCCGGGCTCCTCGATCGCGCAGCGCCGTGACCAGGTCCGCCAGCCGGTCCGGCGCCACGGTGGGCGGCAAGGAGCCGGCCAAGGCCACCCACTGGCCGGGCGCGACCGCCTCGAGAACGGCCTCGGCCAAGTGCTCGAACTCGGCCGCGGTGCCGGTGGCCGGTTCGTAGAACTCGGTCAGGGAGCCGTCGTTCCGTGCGGCGATCGACGTGCAGGTACGGGTGTTCTGGGCTCCGGCCAGGATCACGACCGGAACCTGCGCTATGCCAAGCAGTTCGGCGACCACGGTTCCGGTGGGCCCACCCAGGATGCCGAACGCGGTCACCGGCACGGCCAGCGCCTGGGCTGCCCGGGCCACGTTGAATCCTTTGCCGCCGGCCACCTGAACGACCTGCTGGGGCCGCGTGATGCCGCCGAGTCGGATGCGGTCCACCACCAGGGTGCGATCCAGGCTGGGGGACAGCGCGACGGCCAGGATCATGGACCGTCCGGCTCGCGGACGAGCCACTGCGACCAGATGCGTTCCTCCGGCACCGACCAGGCGCGTCCCACTGCGTGCCGGGCCGCCTGTTGGGCCGTCCTCATGGCCTCCGGGTCGCGAGGGCTGCCATGGAGCATCACGACCGGCCAGCCGGCGCAACGCGCGGTTCCCACGACGGTGGCGGCGGTGGACACGGCGGTGACCACGACGTCCTCGGCGCGCAGCCGCAGCGGGCCGGCCACGGCGACCGCCACCGCGGACAGTGCCGCCGGCAAGGTACCGGCGTCCGGCAGCGGTGGTGCCGTGATGACTACGACGGGCACGGCTAATCCAGTTCGACCGCGCGGGACAGATAGCGCGGGTGATCGGGATCGCGGCCGGCGGCCGCCGCCAGTCGCAGGGCCAGCCGATGGGCGATGACCAACTGGGCCAGTGGGTCCAGGTCCGGGGCCAGCACCAGCGCGCCCGTCTCCTCGATGGACCGGCGTACGAAGTCGGGCAGCTCGGTGAACGACCACACCAGCGACTCCGGCCCCGCCACCGAGATGGGCCCGTGCTGATATTCCATGACCGGATAGGCCTCGGTCCAGGCGCCGGCGGCTTCCCGGCACTTCAGCGCGGCCTCGTGGGCGACGCCGATGGTCCAGTCGCTGCCGAGAAATACCACGTGCTGCGGGTTCTCCTCCGGCAGCGGATATTCCAGGGCCTGCTCGGCCTGATCGGGAAGCGACTGCAGGTCCTCGCCGAGGGAGGCCCGCAACAGCAGCAGCGCGGTGCTGGCGAAGCGGGTCTGGACCACCGATTTCTCGTCGGCATAGTCGAGAAGCACCGTCTCATGGCACTTTTCGGCCACCGGAGTGCCGGCCTCACCGACAATTCCGATCACGTGCCTGGAATCCCGCAGCCGGTCGATCACCCGGATCACGTCGGTGGTGGTGCCCGATCGGGACAGCACCACCAGCGTTTCGTCCGCTTCGAGATACGGAATCTCGGAGGCGATCGCGGCGCGGGTGCGGCCCAAGCCGGCAGTGTTGCGGCGGCGGGAGTAGGCCTCGCCGATGTAGTACGAGGTCCCGCAACCGACGAACAGCACCGGCTCACCGGGCCCGGGCAGCGGCGCGGTCAGCTCAGCCGCCTGTGCCAGGGTCCGTCTCCAGACGTCCGGTTGGCTGGCCACCTCCGCGGTGGTCAGCATTCCGGCGGTGTCCGAGAAGACGCTCATGTCGTTTCCTCCGTGGCGAGAAGACGGTGCGGACTGAAGACCGGATCGACGCCGGTCACGTGGAGTCGCTCAGCGGCGGCCAGCACCTCCTGACGGGTGCCCAACCGGCCGGTGCCGCCGATGCCCGTGACGGCCAGGCTGCCAGTGGCCACCGCCCGGGCCAGAGCGGTGGCCGGATCGTTCCCGTCCAGCAACCCGGCCAGGAAGCCGGCGTCGAAATTGTCGCCCGCGCCTGTGGTGTCGACCGGCCGGGTCGGCTCGGCCAGCACCCGGATCCGCTCGGTCGGGCCGATGAGCACGCCACCCTGCGCGCCCAGTTTGAGCACCACTTTGGGCCCGCGTGCGGCCAGCGCTTGCGCCGCCGCCAATTCGTCCGCGGCATCGGGGGCCAGCCGGCGGCATTCGGCCGCATTGGGGAGCAGGTAGTCCACCTCCGGCAGCAGATCGCGGACTGCCGTCCACTGGTCGTCCGGATCCCAGCCGGGGTCGATGGACGTCGTGACACCGCGGGTGCGCGCCGCGCGGAACAGGTCCGGGAGCCCGGGCTGCAAGCCCTTCTGCAGGAACGGCGAGCTGACATGGATGTGTCCGGCCCGATCGGTCAACCCGCGGTCGACCAGATCGGCGGTCAGTGCGGTCATCGCGCCCGGAAAGGTCAACAAAGCCCGGTCACCGCCCGGCCGGGTGAGGACGATGGTCATCCCGGTGCGCAGGTCGGCGCGGCGGACGAGCCCGGAGACGTCCACGCCCAGTTGGGCGAGCCGCTGCCGAGCCATGTCCCCGGGCTCGTCGGCACCGACCACGCCGACCAGGGCGACCCGGCAGCCTTGAGCCGCCGCGGCGGCGGCGGTGATGGCGCCGCTGCTGCCCAGGGTGAGAGTCGCGTTCTCGACGAGGGTTTCCACCTGACCGAACTCAATCGGTGCCGTGCCGCAGTCCACCACCAGGTCGAGATTGACCTCGGCCAGGATCAGCAGATCAGGGGTCGGCACGCTCTTCCGTTCGCGAGGACTGACTACAGATCGGGCGCTGGCAGCAACAAGACCGACGGACCGCCCGTCGGTAGGGACCGTAGACGCGCATCGCCCGGCCGGTCAATCGGCCGTGAGCGCGAACGGTGACCAAACATCCAGAGCGGCTCCCCAATCGAGCAATTCCGTTCAATTCTTGCGCACTATTGACGCCGGACGAGTGCGGTGCCATGCTCCGTTCTCACCAGCCAAGGGCAAGGAGATGTGCCGATGTCCGTGTCACGCCGCCGTTTTCTCTCCGCCTCCGTGGGCAGCGCCGCGCTGCTCGGGCTGGAGGCGTGTTCGTCCGTGCATTCCAACTCGAACTCATCCGCGTCAAGCAGCTCCAGCTCGTCGTCCAGCTCCAGCAGCGCGACCAGCTCGGCGGCGGGCGGCGGTGGGGGCTCGTCATCCGCCTCGACCTCGGCGTCGTCCGGATCGTCCGGGTCGGCATCGAGCACGTCATCGAGTGCCGCCAAGGTGTCGGGCAACATCAGTTTCGCCTTCTGGGGTGGCAGCACCGGCGAAACCGCCGGCTTCACAAACGCCAAGAAGAAGTTCGAGGCGGCCAACCCCGGCACCACCATCACTCTGAAAACCGTTCCCTACGACGGGTTCTTCTCCGGTATCGACCGCGGCATCCAGTCCGGCACAGCGCCGGATGTCTTCCGGGTCGACTACACCACGATCGGGAAATACTCGTCCAAGGACGCGCTGCTCGATCTCACCCAGTACTTCAGCTCGTCCGAGGCCGACGCGTTCCTGCCGGCGCTCTGGCAGGCGGTGCAGTTCAACGGCAAGGTCTACGGCGTGCCGCACCAGACCGACACCACCTGCCTGGTCTACAACAAGGCGGCCTTGGCCGACGCGGGTGTCACGTCTGTACCCACCAAGCTGGCGGATGCCTGGTCGTGGGACGAGTTCGGCGCGGTGGCCGACAAACTTCGGGCCAAGCTGCCAGCCAACCAGTTCCCCTTCGCCTACGACTGGACCGCGGCCGGGGCATTTCGCTGGCTGTCCTGGCTGTACCAGGCGGGTGGGACGCTGCTGACGCCGGACTTGAAGAAGGCGGCCATTCCCAGTGCGCCGGCCACCCAGGCCATGGACTTCACCAAGAGCTTCTTCGACAAGAAGTGGGTGCCGAACACCAACACCATCAAGACCAGCCAGTACTCCGACAACTTCTTCCTCTCCAAGCTGGTGGCCATGACGTTCGTGGGCGACTTCCTGGTCCCCGAGCTGGCCGACCCCAAGACCGGCTACAAGGGTGGTGACTGGGCCGCCACCTTCATGCCGCAGAACAAGGCGGCCGCCTCCGATCTGGGCGGCAACGCCATTGTGGTCACCAAGGCGTCCAAGAATCCGGAGCTGGCGGCCGCTTTCGTGAAGTTCCTGGTGTCCGAGGACATCATGAAGTACTTCTGTGAGCAGGCCGTCGAATTGCCCACCCTCAAGACCCTGGCCTCCGAGAAGCTCAATTACGCCTTCCGGCCCGATGTGGTCAGCGTGTGCGCGGAGCAGGCCACGACCATCTCCAGCACGATCGTCAAGGAATCGACGGTGTCGGCCTTCGCCGACATCAACACGGTGCTGCAGGACCAGCTGGAGCAGGCCTTCCACGGCCAGTCGTCGGCGGCCACGATCAGCCAGATCGCGTCCAAGGTCAACAGCGCACTCGGTTCCTGACGTCAGCGCCCATTCCGATGACCAGCAGTCAGATCGCCCCCGCCGGAGCCGCCTCCCCGGCGCCGGCGGGGCGCGCCCGGAACCGGGCCGGGCGGGCGTTCCGCACCTCGCAGTCCGCTACGGCGGTGTTCTTCTTGCTGCCCAACCTCATCCTGATCGTCGTTTTCCTGCTCGTCCCGTTGGTGATGTCGCTGGTCTACAGCTTCCAGAAGCTCGAGCCGCTGGGCACACCGCAATTCCTGGGCGTGAACAACTACGGCGACCTGTTCCAGGATTCGGTGTTCTGGCAGACCCTGTGGAACACCTTCGTGTTCACCATCTGCACGGTGCCGGTGGGCATGGCCATCGGACTGGGCATCGCCGTGTTGCTCAACGGCGTCCTACCGGGGCGGACCCTGTATCGATCGATCATTTTCCTGCCGTTGGTCATCTCCGGGGTGGCCACCGGCGTGCTGGGCGCCTGGATGTTCGACCAGTACAACGGTTTCTTCAACAAGCTGCTGACCGCGTTCGGGGTGACCGGGCCGCAATGGCAGTCCAGCGGGCCCTGGGCGATGACCTCACTCATCGTCGTCACCCTGTGGCAGCGCGTGGGTTTCGACATGCTGATCTACCTGGCGGGGCTGCAATCCATCGGCGCCGATCAGCTGGAGGCGGCCACCGTGGACGGCGCGACCGGTTGGCAGCGGTTCCGGCGGATCACCTTCCCGCTGCTCGGTCCGTCCACCTTCTTCCTGCTCATCATGAACATCATCTATTCGTTCCAGGTGTTCGACACCGTGTGGGCGATGACCCGGGGCGGCCCCGACTACTCGACGACCACCGTGGTGACCTACGCCTACCGCACCGCCTTCGACGAGCACGGCCCCCAGGAACTCGGCTATGGAGCCGCCGTAGGCATCGTCATCTACGGAATCACGCTGATCGTCACCATCGCGCAATGGCGTTTCAGTCGTAACCGGGACGAGACGGGCTGAGGAGGATCCCATGTCTGTCGCCGTAGGAGCCGGTCTGCTGGCCGAATCCGAAGTGGTTCCGGCCCGGTCGCTTTCGGGCCCCCGCAAACGCGGCCGGTTCTTCGCGCTCCGGGTCGTGCTGGCCGTCGTCATCACGCTGGTCATGCTGTTTCCGCTGTACTGGATGGTCATCACCTCCCTGTCGCCCCAGGACGAGCTGTACGACGGCGCGTTGCACTGGTGGCCCAAGCACCTCACCTTCGACAACTATTCGCTGCCCATCTCGCAGTTCCCGGTGTGGACCTGGTTCCGCAATTCCACGGTCATCGCGCTGGCCGTCACCGCCATCACCACGGTGGTGAACCTGTTGGCCGGCTACGCCTTCGCCAAGCTGAAGTTCCGCTTCCGTAACGCTCTGTTCCTGCTGCTGCTCTCCACCATGATGGTGCCCGTCCAGGCCATCATGGTGGCCCAGTTCAAGCTGTCCATCGGTCTGGGCCTCTACGGCAACATCTGGGCGGTCATCATTCCGGAGAGCGCCACCGTGTTCGGGATTTTCCTGGCCCGGCAGTTCTTCCTGGCCATCCCGGACGAGTTGATCGAAGCCGCCCGCTGCGACGGCGCCGGGCAACTGCGCATTTTCGTGCGGATCGTGCTGCCGCTGGCCAAGCCATTGATCGCCGTTCTGGTGCTGCTCACGGCGATGAGCGAGTGGAACTCGTTCGCCTGGCCGCTGGTGGTGCTGTTCGGAGCCGACAACCTGTTCACATTGCCCATCGGCATGGTCACCGATCTTCAGGGCCAGTACACGTCCAACTACGGCGCCATCATGGCCATGAGCCTGCTCATGATCGCGCCCATGGTCATCCTGTTCTGTGCCTTCCAGCGGTACTTCGTCCAGGGCATGGCGCGCAGCGGCATCAAATGAGCGCGGAGGTGCATTATCTGAGCACTCTGCACTTCGACGACGAATGGCTGAACCGGTTGCGGTCGCTGTCCCCGCGCCTGCGGGTCGAGCAGATTCCCGCGGCGGCGCCCGAGGACGTTCCCGACGAGGTGTGGCGAACGGTCCAGGTGCTGCACACCTCGGCAGTGTTTCCCGAGCCCGGCCGGGCGCCAGACTTGCGCTGGTTGCAACTGGACACCTCCGGAGTCGACCACCTGCGCGACCAGCCGATCTGGGCCACCGACATCCCGATCACCACCATCGGCGGGGTCTCGCCGGTGCCGCTGGCCGAATACGTCATGTTCGCGATTCTCGGCGTCGCCCACCGCCTTCCCGCGATGCTGGACGTCAGGGACCGACGCGACTGGCCGGACGCGGCGCTGCGCTGGGACCGGTTCCTGCCGGCCAGTTTGATCGGCGCGACCGTCGGCATCGTCGGTTACGGCCGCATCGGTCGGGAAATCGGCCGCCTGGCCCGCACCTTCGGGATGAACGTCGTGGGCCTGACCCGTTCCGGGCGAGGCCGCACCGCAGCGGAACGGGCCCGAGAACAGGACTTCGGCCGGTCCCACACCGAGGATGCCACCGAGATTCTCGGACCCGATCGCATAAAGGAGCTGGCCGCCCGGGCCGACTACCTGGTCGTGGTGGTTCCGTTGACCGACCAGACCCGGAACCTGGTCGACGCCCAGGTGCTGGCCGTCGGCAAGCCGGGACAGGCCCTGATCAACGTGGCCCGGGGCGGCATTGTGGACGAGCGGGCGCTGGTGGAACAACTACGCGGCGGTCGGCTCTCCGCGGCCGTGCTGGACGTGTTCGACGACGAGCCGTTGCCGGCCGATTCGCCGTGGTGGACCGAGCCGAACGTGTTCCTCACTCCGCACGTCTCGGGCCTGGCGCCGTTGTACGCCCGCCAGGTCGGTCAGTTGGTGGCGGACAACCTGTCCCGTTATCTGGCCGGTGAGCCGCTGCTCAACCTGGTCGACCGGAACCGCGGGTACTGAGCATGATCCATTCTCTGGAGCGACAGCGCCGACTGCTGGCGCATCTGCGCGTGTACGGATCCGGGAACGTCGTGGAACTGGCCGATGCGCTGGGCGTGAGCGCGTCCACGGTGCGACGTGATCTGAAGAACATGGACGATCGCGGCCTGCTCACCCGGGTTCATGGCGGCGCCAGTCTGGACGGGCCGGTCGAGCCGGTGCTCAGTTCCCGGTCGACCGACCGGCTGGGGGAGAAGCGCCGGATCGGCGAGGCGGCCGCGCGCCTGATCCCGGACGGTTCGACCATCCTGCTGACCGGGGGAACCACCACGGAGAGCGATGTTGCCGTTCCTGGGCGAGCGGCGGATCACCATTCTGACGGACGGCCTGACCCTGGCCTACCATCTTTCGCGGTACCCGAACATCTCGGTCGTGGTGCTCGGTGGCTTGCTCCGGCACGACGAGATGTCGCTGCTGGGACCGCTTGCCGAACGAGCACTGGCGGAATTCCATCTGGACGCGGTGTTTTCCAGCGCGTTCGGCATCGATCCGCACAGCGGGCTGTCGGGCGCCAACGTCACTGAAGGGGACACCGACCGGCGCATGCTGCAGTCCGGGCCGTTGACAATCCTGGCCGACAGCAGCAAGTTCGGTCGTCGGTGCCCCGTTCGCCTGCTCGGCGTCGAGGGCATCCAGCACCTGGTCACGGATTCGGCCGCGCCGGCGGCCACGCTGGAAAACATTCGCCGTCACGGCGTCGAGGTCGTGACCTGTTGACAGGAGGAACTGCCCGATGACCGTCCGGGAGCCGAGCGCCGGACTGGCGCTGCTGCGGGAGGCTCAGGGTGGAAGAACTGGAGTCGGAGGGCATACCCATGGTGCTGGCCCTGGTCAGCGAGGTCGGCACCGTGCCCGAGGCGGTGGCGGAGACGGTGCCGGCCGGCGTAGCCAACTGGCCGAGCGGCTCGACCGCTATCGGGAGGCGCTCCTGCCGTCCAGCC
>CAWEFT010000003.1:0-482220 GCA_963808365.1 uncultured Actinomycetota bacterium
GCATAAAGCAGACAGAACGTGGCGGCCTTGCCCAGATAGTGGACCGGCAACGCGACGTACCCGTGCCGCCGCGCCAGCAATCCCACGGCCAGCACCAGATCGCGGGAAACGATCAGCGCGGCGACCCACCAGAACAGGAATCCCCGGAGAACGAAGGCGACCAGCGTGGCGAAGATGTTCAGCCGGTCGGCGGCCGGGTCCCCCATGGATTCGCCCAGCCGGCTGCGGAACTGGTTGAGGAGGCGGGCCACGGGCCGTCCACCACATCGGTGATGGCGCTGGCGGTGAGCACGGTGAGTGCCCAGCCGTCGTGGTGCGGCGTCGCGATCCGCAGGATTCGAGGAACAGCGGCACACCCAGCAGCCGCAGGAACGACAGCAGGTTGGGGATCGTCCAGATCGGTCCGAGAGCGGCTTCTTCTCTTCGCCTCGGAGGTCCGCGGGGGGCGCGCCGGTCGCCGAGTCCGGTGACGCGGGTTCGGTCATCGCCGCAGCACCAACGACCCGTAGGCGGCGGCCGTGCAACCGTCCACGATTCCGCCGCCCAGCAGCAACTGCCGGAACTCGGTCTCCGAGACCCATTGCGAGGTCATATCCGACTCGGTGTCCTCCCTGGCCGTCGGCCCGGGGGTCAGATCCGTCGCGTGGAAGATGTCGTAGGCCTGGCTGCGGTCGCCGATGGCTTCGTAGAACCGGCCGAGGTGACGCCGAGTTCCGGGCCCGGAAGCCGGTCTCCTCCGCCAGCTCGGCCTGGGCGAGGTCGAGCGGCGTGCCGGACCGGCCGGGCGGGAACCCGCCCTGCGGGAACTCGAGCGAGCGCCGGCCGATCGCGTACCGGAACTGCTCGACCAAGTGAAAGCCGCCGTTCTCCTCGGCGATGACCATCGGCGAAATCGTTCTTGTCGACGACGCTGTAGATGCCGCTGACCCCGTCATCGCGGACGAACTCGTCCTCGCGGAGGGTCAGCCATAGATGGCATAGGCCACCCGGGTGGACACCTGCCGCATCACCGGAGGGTCTTCGGTCCGGTCGACGCTGGTCAAGACGGATCTCCGGTCAGCACCGCGCCGTCGTGGATGTGCCCCGGCGATCCGGCCTCGTCCACCACTACGCGGCCGCGCACCGTGACATCGGCTCCGAACGTCCAGTCCCCTTGCACCGTCAGCGATTCCGCCTCGACCAGGGAGGGCGCGCCCTGGGGAAAGCGGGCGTCGAAGTCCCCGATGAGTTTGTACGGCTTGCCCAGAACGGCAAGTGGTGCCCGCTGCCGTCCGGCCGCCAGGCGCATCTCGGCCGCGTCGGTGAGCTGGTAGGCGTCGGAGCGGATGACGAGCAGGTCGCTGGTGGCTTTCACCGCCAGGAAACGAGCCCGCTCCACCTCGACGGCCACAGCCCCCTCGAACACCGAGATGGCCGCGCCCATGGCGGTTTCGATCTGGATGACCTCGGGCGAGGAGTCGTCGGTCGGATCCACCGTCTTGACATTGCGGATGATCGGAAACGGCAAAACGCCGCCGTTCTGATCCATGGTGGCTTCCAGGGCCGGCAGGTCCAGCAGGCCAGGCTGTTCGGTTGAAGAAGCGGTGGCGGTTGATGCCCTGGAAGGCGTCGACGTCCTCGGGGGCGGTCTGCGCCGACTCGCGCAGCACCAGGCCGCCGTCGGACTTCCGGCGCGCCAGGTGGCCGCCCTTGCGGTCGGCAGCGGTTCGCCGGCAGTACTCGGCCCCGAAGGGCGCGTGCGAACCGGCGAACCAGGCGGCCAGCCGGGGGTCGGGCCGGGCGCCCAGATTGTCGGAATTCGAGACGAAGGCATAGCGATAGCCGCGGTCTATCAGGGCCCGGAGCACCCCCGAACCGACCAAGGCGGGATACAGGTCGCCGTGCCCGGGCGGACACCACTCCAGCGCCGGGTCAGCCGGCCAGGCGACCGGGGTCAAATCGTCGGAACGCAGCTTCGGTTCCCTATTCTGGAGGAATTCCAGCGGGAGACCGTCGACCCGGAGTTCGGGATACGCCTGCAGCACCCGCATGGTGTCGGCCGCGGTCCGGAAGCTGTTCATCAGCAGCAAGGGCAGGTCGACTCCGAACTGCTCGCGGAGGCCCAGAATCTCCCGGGCGATCACGTCCAGGAAGCTCAGGCCGTCGTGCACCGGGAGCCGTGATTTGGCGCGATCCATTCCCATGGACGTGCCGAGGCCGCCGTTCAGTTTGATCACCGCGGTCCGGGCCAGTGCCTCGCGGGCGGCGTCTTCGTCGAATTCGAGATCCGCCAGCCGCGGGAGTTCGTCGACGGGCTCCAACTCCGTCTCGGCCAACAGGCCGGTTTCGCCGGCGGCGAGTTGGGCGTAGGCGCGCTCGAAGGCGGCGATGGCCGCTGGGTGCGCACCATCGTCCTTCAGGCGGGCTCGGGCCAGGTCGAGTCCGGCAGCTGCGGGCATGGGCGCGAGTGTAGAGCGCGCCTCGGCGGCTGCCGTGGCCGCGCGGGACCGCCCGTTGTCCTCAATCCGCGGCCGTGCCCCGGTAGTGCTCGAAGATCAGATTGGTTTCGGTGTGGGCCACTTCGGGATGAGCCGACAGCGCGTCGACGACGAATTCCCGCACCGCGGCAGTGTCGGCGACAGCGATGTTGACCAGGAAGTCGTCGGCCCCGCCCAGGAAATACCGTCGACCACCTCCGGCCGGCGCCGAATGCGATCCAGGAAGGCCAGCATCCGGTCCCGGGCCCCGGCCCGCAGCCGAACCGCGATCATGGCCCGCAGCGGCCAACCCAGCGCCGCCGGATCGACATCGGCATGGAAACCCCGGATGACCCCGGAATCGCGCAGCTGCCGGATTCGGTTCAGACAGGTCGACGGAGCAATCCCCACCGCCTCGGCCAGGGCGTTGTTCGGCAAGCGGGCGTCGGCGGTCAGCAGGCGTAGCAGCTGCCGGTCATGTCGTCGATTCGACGAGGCGCGGGAAGCGCGCGGCCCGGTCCTCGAACTTCGTGCGCCGCAGCCGCCGTCATCCTGCCGCTGGGTGTAGCTCGTTCGGTGGTGCGGGCCAATACAAAATGATATTCGGACGTCTTCCCTGGGCTCGACCCAAAGTTCAGAATAGTTGGCACAATCAGCCCAATGACAGCTCACTGAACCGAAGGAAAGCCCATGCGTATCGGCGTGCCCGCAGAGGTCCAGACCGCGAGTACCGGGTCGCGCTGACGCCGGCCGGAGCTCACCACCTCTCGGCCGCCGGACACCAGGTCCTGGTGCAGGCCGGCGCCGGCGCCGGCTCCCGGATCTCCGACGCCGAGTACGAGGAGGCCGGCGCCAAGATCGTTCCTGATGCGGCCAGCGCATGGGGCAACGCGGACATGGTCGTCAAGGTCAAAGAGCCCGTGGCCTCCGAATACGGCTACCTGCGCGACGACCTGGTGCTCTTCACCTACCTCCACCTGGCCGCCGACCGGCCGCTGACCGAACGGCTGCTGGCCGCCGGAACGACCTCGGTCGCCTACGAGACCGTGCAATTGTCCGATCGGTCGCTGCCGCTGCTGGCCCCGATGAGCGAGATTGCCGGCCGGATGGCTCCGCTCGTGGGCGGGTACCACCTGATGCGCAACGAAGGCGGCCGCGGCGTCCTGCTGGGCGGTGTGCCCGGTGTCGACGACGGGCAAGGTCGTCGTTCTCGGGGGCCACGTCGCGGGTGCGCAGGCCGCCACCATCGCGCTGGGCATGCGCGCCGAGGTGACGATCATCGACCTGTCGCTGCCCACCCTGCGGCGCCTCGATCTGCAGTTCCATGGGGCGGCTGCCGGCGATCGCCTCCAACGCGTACAACATCGCGGCGGCGGTCCGGGATGCGGACCTGGTGATCGGGGCCGTGCTGATCCCGGGGGCCAAGGCCCCGAAGCTGGTCACCAACGAACTCGTCAGCTCCATGCGCAGAGGTCGGTGCTGGTGGACATCGCCGTCGACCAGGGTGGTTGCTTCGAGGACACCCGCCCGACCACGCACGACGACCCGACCTTCCGGGTGCACGGCTCGGTGTTCTACTGCGTGGCCAACATGCCCGGCGCCCCCGCCAAGCTCCACTTTCGCGCTGACCAACGCCACGCTGCCCTACGTCGGGGCGCTGGCCGAACACGGCTGGCGGGCGGCCCTGTCCGCGGACCCCGCCCTGGCTCTCGGACTCACGACGCACGCCGGTCAGCTGACCAACGAACCGGTGGGCCAGGCGCACAAGATCTCAGCGGTGACCCCGGCGTCGCTACTCGCCTGACCGATCCCCCGCTCAGGAAACTGCCGCCCACCGCTCTCGCGGGTGGGCGGCAGTTTCGTTCGGCCCGGTCAGGCCAGAGCGGCGTCCAGGGTGATGGTGACGGCGGCCAGGGCTTTGGAGACGACATCCGGACTTGGCGGCGTTGGCCGCCTCCTGGAAGGCACCCTCATCAAGCCCGTCGACCTGACCGCGCACGGTCAGCTTGATGCCGGTCAGCCGAAAGCCGCCGGCCGGTCCGGGCCCAGGGTCACCGCGGCGTCGGTGATCAGGCTCTTCACCGTGCCGCCACGGGTGGTCAACTCGTTGGACAGGGCCATCGAATAACAGGACGAGTGCGCGGCGGCCACCAGTTCTTCGGGGCTGGTGACCCCGCCCGCGTCGTCCGCGGCCCGCCGCGGAAAGGACACGTCGTAGCTGCCGACGCCGGAGCTGGACAGGGTGACCTTCCCCGATCCGTCCTGCAGGCCGCCGCTCCACTCGGTGCGGGCTGTACGGGTAGGCATCAGTTCTCCTTTCGCGCCGGCCCGGTGGTCGGCATCCATCACGTCCATTACGTCAGTGCGCTTGCCGGCGCCCGGTGTTTTGACACCCGCGCCGTCGGTCATGGTCGACCCCTGCCCAGCCGTCGGGGCACCCGGGGGTCGGACGAGGCCGCTCCGGCCGCTCCGGCCGCCGACTCTGGACGGCCTTTTTCCGGTTTCTGGCCGACGAATCGGGGGCCGGCTGGCGGACCGGAAGCAGGCACTTCTCTGTCCCGTAGGGGGATCGATGACCGGCACAGAACTGGCGGCACCCACCATGAGCGGTTCAGCTGTGTAGCGCTGTCCAGTCCGGGATGGTGTTCCCGGAGCCAAAGATTCGGTTGCAGACAGCGCCCAACGCCGTCGCGACCGCGGTTTCCTGCGTCGGGGTCAGCGTGATGCTGTGTCCACCGACGAGGAGTGCGGCAGCGGCGGGTACGTCATCGATGCTGGCCGAGACCGAGCAGGTGACGCCGTTGCCATCGGCAGTCGGGGCATAATCGTCCGCTTTGCGATACGCCCGTTCGCCGACACCGCTCAACGGCACCGCTCCTGGTTTGCCGTCCTTCTGGGCCTCATAGCCGAATGTCGGATCCGATGACGGGAAGACGACGACTTCCACAGTCTGGTCTACGTCAGCGTTGTTGAAGTCGCACCGTTGACCGTTGTGGTCGGTGCCTGTCGGGGTCACGGTGGGGCCGGTCGCCTTATCGGTCATCAGGAATTGCACGTCGGCCGGGGTGAGCTTGTCGCATCTCGCCACGGCTGTCTCGTGGCTGCTGGCCGCGGACAACGTGCCGTCGGCGCCGGCCGTGGCCACGATCGGGGCGGACGCGGTGAGTGACTGCGTGGTTGCCGGAGCGGCGACCGTGGATGTGCTGGCGCCGGAGTTGCTCTGGGAGCAGCTACTGGTGGCCAGGCTGCATGCGCAGATCAGCACCAATGACGTGGCGACGCGGGCGATGACAGCAAATCTCACGGAAAGCTCCTCTGGCGGTACGAGTCGCGATGCACCGCAAGGAGTCCAGCTCGACGCATGCTACTGAGCCTCGGTGCGGGAATCCGGCCAACGGCGAGTGACGTCAACGCAACCAGCCGGCCGCAACAGCTTGGTAATGCCTCGCAGAATGGTCCACGCCGTTCGCGGTCTCCCTCCACAGCCGGTGCACTTGAATCGCGAAACGGTCGGCCACGCCGTGCCACCGGCCGAACGGAACCCAGCGTCCAACGGATGACATGTCCGCGCTGGAAAGAAACCGATCTCGGAACGCATGCGATACCCGGCGAACAAAAACCTTTTACGGTTTCGTCAAGCCTCCCGCGGCCGGGACATTGACCGTCTACGACTCGAAAGGCAAGCCCTATCCCAAGCCTGGGCACATTCCGTGGCAGGCTGATTCGTCCGGCTGACGAAATCCATTGGCCTGCTTTCCGAATCAGCATCCCGGGGCAGGCCCCGGAATGGCGCTGCCGGGGCTCGCCGGCAGGAGTGGTCCAGCCGCAAGCCGTGTCGTTTTTGGGCGCGCCACCTACCAACACGGCGTTCGCACACCTCACCGCGGCCCGACGGACCAGGTAGTGTCCTCGACTACCAGTGTTGTCGTGAACGACGACCTCTCGACTCGGGAATTGAGTGCCTTGGGCCGCTTCGACGACGTGTTGGGTGACCAACTCGATGAGCTGGTGCGTCGCCATCACCGTCGCCGGTTGGCGCGTAACGGCCACGCGATCCTGGAGCCGACCGGGAACGAGCAGCACAGCCTGTGGTCAACGGACGGCGGCCCGGTGCGGGCGGGTAACACGGTCGATGTTCTCGTCGACGGCCGCGAGGCGTTGGCCGAGATGGCCCTAGCCATCCGCGATGCCCGCTCCCACATCCATGTGTCCGGATGGCATCTGGAACCCTCCTTCCGACTCGAGCGCCATCCGGACGCCGCGACCGTCCAGGCCCTGCTGGCCGAGCGGGCCGACAGCGTCGACGTTCGGGTCCTACTCTGGGCCGGCCCTCCACACCGGCCTTCCGCCCGACTCGCCAAGCGATGCACCGGGTCCGCGATCAGCTCCATGCCGGCTCCCGCATCGCCTGCGCGCTCGATGCCCGGGAACGCACGTTGCACTGCCACCACGAGAAGACGATCGTGATCGATGATGAAATCGCCTTTGTCGGCGGCATCGACCTGACGAACCTGGCCGGCGACCGCTGGGACCGAGAACGACTCCATCCCGTCCGGACCTCGACCGGCTGGCACGACGTCGCCACCCGCCTGACCGGACCCGTGGTCACCGACGTGGCCGCGCACTTCCGCAGCCGCTGGAACGAGGTCACCGCCCAGCACATCCCCCCGCCGGTGCCCCAACCCAGGCCCGGGTCGGTCGAACGTTCAGCTCCGCACCATCCCGGACGCTACCTACCGTTTCGCCCCCCGCGGCGAATTCTCAATCCTGGACGCCTATTTGCGCGCGCTCGGCTCCGCCCAGGAATTCGTCTACCTGGAGAACCAATTCCTCTGGTCCACCGAAATCGTGGACGTTCTGGTGAACAAGCTTCGCCGGCCGCCCAGCGCGGATTTCCGAATTGTGCTGGTGCTGCCCACCCGGCCGAGCAGTGGTGCTGATACCACGCGTGGGCAACTCGGGCGGCTCCTGGAGGCGGACGACGGCCAGCGACTGCTGCCCGCGACGGTGCGATCACACGAAGCCGGCACGCATGGGCCGATCTATGTGCACGCCAAGGTCGGCATCGTCGATGACCGTTGGCTGACCATCGGATCTGCCAACCTCAATGAACACTCGCTGTTCAACGACACCGAGGTCAACGTGCTCAGCCAGGACCGGGAGCTGGCCCGGAAAACCCGCCTGCAGCTGTGGTCGGAGCACCTCGAGCGCCCGGTGGACGAACTCGACGGTCCCCCGGCCGTGGTGATCGACCGGTATTGGAAACCGCTCGTCGGCGACACCGACCCTCGAGAGCCGGCACCGGCCGTGGAACCGGGCCCCACCACCCGGGTGGTCCGGCTACCGGCGATCTCGCGCCGCGCCGAACGGCTGCTCGGTCCCATGCGGGGGCTGCTCGTCGACGGGTGAACTTCCCGGACCGTTCCTCCCAGATGGGCAGTGAACGGTACTTCGCGGACCGATCCATGGCGCCTCGGGGTCGGGCGAGGCGGATTCCCGGGATCGGGGCACGCAGTGGCTCAACGGCACCACCAGAGTCAGGAAAGCCCTCCCAGCAGGCCGCCCAAACCACCCTGCTGGCCACCACCTCCACCACCGGTCAGTTTGGCAATCAGGTCGGCCGGGTTGATCCCGAACTTACCGAGCAGGCCGGCGTGCTGGTCGGTGTCCACCTTGTCCGGCAGCTCCTGAGCAGCCTGGTCCGCCTGGTCGTGCTGGCCGTTGCCGTGCAAGAACTGAAGAATCATGTCTTTGTCGAACGTCATAACTGGTCTCCTTCGAAGGCGTGGAACGAAATCCGGGCCGGTCGTTTGCCCGAGGCCCGATCGTTGGCCGGCGCCTACAGCGGGCCCGCCCGACTTCGGGGTACCCATTTTTCGGCTTCATCCCCGCCTTCGGCGGCAATTTTCGGGTCAGGCCCGACAGCGGTCCCAGCCGCGCCGTAGACGACATACCGAGTGTCAGGTCACGCCAACGCAAGTGACCCAGCCACCGAAGATCGCCGAGACGAGGAGACCAGGACGCTGACTTCCCTGGTCGATCCAGATCCGGCTGGTCAGCAGGATGTTCTACTTGGCGCCGGGCCGCCCGGCCCCGCCGATGCCCAAGGGAAGTGATGGAGCTGTCAGTGATCGCTGAAGATGAATCGACCGAACAGCCGCTGCGCGGCCATCGGACCGGTGCCAGTGGCGTCGTGCACCGGATCGACCGGTTGGCCTCGCATCCTGCGGTTGCGGTCACGGTCCTGGCCGCCGACCTGTGCTGGGTGGCGTTCAGTGTTGCTGTCGACTTCTCGAGTCGGTGGGAGACGATCTTCCAGACTCTGGTCGCCGCACTGACCCTGTGCATGGTCTTCGTGATTCAGCACACCCAAGCGCGCGAGCAGCGAGCGACCCAGCGGAAGCTCGACGAGATTCTGCATGCCTTGCCCCGCGCGTCGAACGCGTTGATCGCATTCGAGGAGGCGTCGGACGCTGAGCTCGACACCGTGCACGAGGCGCACCGGCAGCTCAGACATGACGCCGCAGGGGTCGAGGTGCCACCCGCGTAGTCGGCGCGAAGAAGCCGGCCCGGACGCATCCGCCGACGAACGTCGACCTGCCGCTCAGCGCGCCCAGCTCCTACACCTCATCGGCCGCTCGCCTTGACCGCGCCGATGGCGCCGGCCAGCTGCTCGGCCGTCAAGCCGAAATCCTGCGCGATGCCCCGGAAAGCAGCGGATTCCGGGTCGAGGCCGCCGCCGTTCTGCAGGGTGACCAGCCGGCCGGCCAATTCGGTCGCCTTGGCCCGGCTGAGGTGCAGCGCCGTGGCCAGCGCACCGATCCCCTGGGTACTGGTGAGCAGATTCTGTTCGGCATGCTGCCCAGTGCCCTTGACCGCCGCGGCGGCCGATTTCGCGGATAAGCCGGCGGCGTCGCGCGGCTGGGCCGATGTGTTGGCGGCGCTGGCCCCGGCGGCAGCCTTCTTGATCTCGTCGACGGCCGCAGCCAGCCGGTCCGGCGTCACCCCGGCCCCGGCGGCGATCCGGGAGAATTGTGCTGAGGCTGCGTCGATCGAGCCGTTCTTGGCCAGCGCGTCGAGCTGGGTGGTGACCACATTGGCCCTGTCCAGGCTCAAACCGAGCATCTGCGCGAGCTGTTTGCTGAATTGGGCATCGGACAGACCGACGGCGGCGCTGCCGGCGGGCACGTGGACAGCCGGGGACGTGCTGGCGGGAGCTCGGGTGCTCGTCGTGGTCGCGGCACCCGCCGCCGCTTGAGTCGAGGCGGCCGGCTCATGGTGGTTGGACACGATCAGTGCAGAGGCGGTGACAACGACCGCCACCGCAGCGGCAGCCAGACCGCCGGACACGGCTCGCCGAGTCCGGGTCGAACCCAGCCAGTGATGATCATTGGTCAATTCGATACCGCCCGCGCTTTTGACTGCCTGCAGAGCGTGCAGACGAGCCAGATGCATTTGACGGATTTCCGGCGACAGTTCGACGGGTTCGATCTTGGCGAGCACATCGTCGAGTTCGATCATTTCCTCAGGTCCTTTCGGCAATTCTGGTCGGTACCGGGGACGACTCGAGCGCCGCGAGATGACGACGCGCCCGAGAAAGCGCCCGGGAGAGACGAGAGCGAACGGTTCCCGGTCGGCTGCCGGTGATTCCGGCCACGACCGTGGGCGGAAGCCCCTGCAAGACACAAAGTTGGATCACGTCCTGATCGTCCGGGGCCAGTTTCCGCAGAATGCCGTTCAACAAGGCGACGTAATGACGGTCCTCCGACTGTTCTGCGCATTCCTCGGCGATATCCGGTACATCGGCATACCGGCCGGCGAGTCGGCGGGCCAGTCGGTCGGATGCGGAACGGGCGGAGTGGTACCGGCGCAGCAGGTTGTTCGCCACCCCGAACAGCCACGGCCGCAGCCCGGCGTCCGGGAACACGGTGACCGGGCCGCGGGCGGCAAGGGCGGTCGAGAACACCTCGGCGGTGATGTCTTCGGCGTCGGATCGGGACAGGAGCCGCTGATAGCAGTGGTTGAAGATGGCCGGAGCATGCCGCTCGTAGAGCAGGGTCAGTGCCCCCGGATCACCAGCGAGGACCTTGTTCCAGAGCTCGTCGTCGGAAGGCGAAGCGGCCATCATGCACCATCATCCGAGTAACGCAGTCAGCGTTGCAGGTGGGCGCAAAGAATTCTTGGACTCCGTACGTACTGCCTCACCGGTTGGCCAATCGCACCCCAATCGAGGTGGACGATCTGGCCACACCACCTACCCGCCATGAACCATCTCCCCGGCGTGGGCAGCGATCACTCGGGCAGCTTGAGGGTCCAGCTCTGGGTCTCGGGGACGACGGGCACTGACCCGGAACCCGACATGGAACTGGTCCGCCGTTCGACGGAGCGGCGTTGAAGATTGAAAATGGGCGTCGACTTCATGCCCTCGGCACGAAGCTCCCCGTCTACCCGCGAAGACCATCGGTAGAACAGGGTCCAGATCACGCCGATGACTGCGACCACGATGACCACCGCGACCCAGATCATGTCACCCAAGCTACGCCGTTCGGCTGGTTGCGGCAGGCCCGCCGAGCTGTTGTGGGTGACCTCGGCGACTCCCCGGCGAGTCGATGCGTCCTCCGGGACACCTGGACAGCCACCGCTATCGCGCTAGCGTCTCTTCGTGATCGTTTGGCTCAACGGCGCCCATGGTGCGGGTCAGACCACGACGAGCGGCTTCCTACAGCCGCTGTTGTCCGACTCACGGGTCTTCGACGCCGAGAAGGTCGGCGGAACGTTGGTGGACATCAGCCGGGCTTACCGGAAACCGACAACTTCCAACACTGGCGCCCGTGGCGACCCTTGGTCGTCGAGACTGCCTATCGCGTGCTCGACTATGCGGCCCGCAGTTCGGTGATCCCTATGACGGTTCTGGTCGAGCAGTATTAGCCCGAGATCAGCGTGGGCCTGGCTGATCACGCCATTCCGCTGCGGCATTCGTTCTGCACGCTGACCAGGACACGCTCGTGGGGCGCATCGAAAGGGAGCACGCCATCCCGTCCCCGTTCCGTCTGAAGTATGTCCAGTCCTACGCAGCGGCCGCCCGGACGTGGTTGCACGCCGAGGCCGAAGTCGTTGACACTACGCATCTCACCGCCGCGCAAGCGGCCCTCCGGATCGCCGAGAGCGTCCGCGGCTGACATGCGGCCAGCCATGGAAACGGCGGTCCTCCTCCCAGGCACAGACGAAAGGCGTTGGCATGCGAAGACTTTCGAACGAACAGCGGGATATCGACGCAGACGCCGCGGTCCGGGCGGTTCGATCCGGGAATGTCGCCGAGCTGGTCGGGATCCTCGACCGCGCCGTCGAGGTGGCACGGCTGCCGCTACCCGGCCATCGAGGGCGGACACTGCTGCACGTCGCGACCGACTGGCCCGGCTACCTCCCCCACGGACCCGAGATCGTCCGAGTCCTGCTCGAGCACGGAGCAGACCCCAACCACCGCGACGGGAACGGCAAGAAGGGTGAGACACCGCTGCATTGGGCTGCGAGCAGTGACGATGTGGATGTGGCGCGGGCATTACTCCTCGGGGGTGCCGACGCGGAAGCGCCGGGCGGCTCCATCGGAACACCGCTCGACAATGCCATCGGCTACGCCTGTTGGCATGTGGCCGAGTTGTTGGCCGGCGCGGGGGCCCGCATCGACAAGCTCTGGCACGCCGCTGCCCTGGGCCGACTGGATCGGCTGGAGGCACTGCTGGCCGCCAGACCTGATCACGAGGACATTTCCCAGGCGTTCTGGCACGCCTGCGCGGCTCATCAGCGACGAGCCGCCGAACGCCTTCTGAACGCGGGGGCCGACCTGGCCTGGACGCCGAGCTATGCCGACGGGTTCCCGCTGGACGCGGCCTCGCAAAGATCGACCCGCCAGCAAAATGTCATCACCTGGCTCCGGGAACGCGGTGCGACTTCTGCGAAATCAGCAGAGTGAACACCAATGTCCATTGCCCAAAATGCCAGTGTTTCTGCTCGAGTTCGTTGGCCGTGCCACCGTTCCACCGGTCTCAACGCCAGAAAGGCGTGAGCACCTCGGCCAGGGCTGTGCCCTGGCCGTAACCCGCCCGAGCGGCGGGCGGCCGCGTCGACGGATCCATCATGTTGCCGCCGAAGGCGCGGAGTGAATTGTCGTCGGGAAAAACTGTCTCGACGTGGCTGCCACCCGCACGCAACTCCTCGACTTGTGCGGCCAGCTGCATGCCCCATTCCCGGGGATGCCTTGATCGGCCGCCGAATGGCGAAAGCACCAGCACGCGCCGGAATCCCGCGGCCAGGTCGGCATTCTCGTTGCGTCGGTAGCCACCGTCGATGTACCAGTTGTCACCGATCCGGTAGGGCAGGCCGCTGGACGTGCTGGCGGCGACGGCATCCACCAGGTCGACTCCGCTGTGGCGGTCGAACACGACCGGTTTCCCGGTGCGGGCATCGACCGCCGTGATGAGGATCGTTCGTTCCGGCCAGCGCTGACTGGGCAGCCGGGGGGCGACGGTGGCGCGCCATCGGGTTGCCCCTGAGCCGTCCGATGCCGCATTCAGCTCCAGCGCCGCCGCACCGATTCGTCGCCGCATGTCGGCCGCGTCCGCGGCCGAGGCGATGATGCGGTTCGTTCTCTCCAGGTGATCAGTCACTGGCCGCATGGCGCTGCCAGCACCGTGCGGACCGGACGAACCCGTCCCTGACGGCAGCTCAGCGGTCAAGATGGCGGCGAGCAGTTGGGTCGGGGTGGCGCCGGTGATCTGCGCCGCGGCCGTCGCCCCGGCCGACGTCCCGACGATCACATCGGCCGCGGTCAGGTCCACACCGGCGTCAAAAAGGCCGGCCACGACACCGATCTCCCAGGCATTGCCGGCCGATCCGCCACCGTGAAGGACCAGCGCGCGCTCACCCGCGGGCAGCCGTCCGGTGGCATCGACGTCCCGGAGATCCCGGTGCTGATCGGACCGATTTGAAGTGGAGGCCGAGGAGAAGTGCGGAGTTGAGGAAGGTGATGTGTTCATGGGAGTCGCCTTTCGCGGACAGCCGGGCGGGCGCTCCCCTTCGCGACTACCGCAGTCGCGAGATCGTGCGCTGCCGGGGAGCACCCATTGCGGGCACTGCGTTCATGGGGCTCACCTCCTGCCGATGGATCACGACAACCGGAACGATCGCACACGGCGACGCAGTGCGCAACCGCGTTCCAGCCGGTGGGGCGGATCGCTGGCCGGCGCACCGCGGCACCCGAAAAGGGTCCGTTCGGGCGGACCTGTGACAAACCGTCATGGATCCCGCCCGTCGTCTTGCCGTGTGTGTCACCGGAGGGCGACACTTGAGCGGCCGAGGAGTCGCAGCACCACCTGGGCGAAGTTCCGGACGTGCGCTGGTCCGCCCGCTCACGGCCGTCGAAACATGTCACGAAGGGATGCGTTCATGCCAGACCTGGTCGACACCGCCAACCTGCACCACGCCCTGGCCCAGCTGGCCCAGGCAGTGGACGCGGTCGCCGCCGAAGTGGGAGACGTCCAACCCATCCGTCGGCTTCGCCATGACATCGAACGTTTCGAAATGGACCTCGGCGACTGCCAGGAACTGCGCCGCGTCGCGGCGCCACCGAAGCTGGAAGTCATACCGGATACGCCCTACCCAGACACGCTGTGGCAAGGCGTCGACGACGAAGGAGTCGGCGGCTTCCACGCGCCGCACGCCTCGCCCAGCCGGCCTCGCTCCTCACACCACCGGTGATCGAACCGGCGGGGAGCGGCTGCGCTCGCAATCGGCAGCGGGCGTGATGGCGGCCACCGGCCACCCTGCCGGAGTGGGGGCGCCCGGTCGGGCCCTCGTCGGAATACCGACTCTGCGCACGGATCGATGGTGGCGATCGCCTCTGATCACGGTGCTGGCCCTGCTGGCCTTCATCGTGTACGCGACCTGGGCCGCATTCATCGGTCGTGACTACTTCTACGAGCCGTACATCTCACCCTTCTATTCCCCGTGCCTGACCGTCGGCTGCAGCGCGACCGGCGCGCCCTCCCTGGGCATCTTCGGCACCTGGTGGCCGCTGTCGCCCGCCGTCATCATCCTGATCTTTCCGCTGGGCTTTCGGCTCACCTGCTATTACTACCGAAAGGCCTACTACCGGGCGTTCTGGCGCTCGCCGGCCGCCTGCGGCGTCCCGGAACCCCGGCAGGGGTACACCGGCGAGACCAGATTTCCGCTGATTCTGCAGAACATTCACCGCTATTTCTTCTTTCTCGGGCTCATTTTCAACGTCATCCTCACCTGGGATGCGGTGATCGCTTTCCGGGACCACCAGGGTCGGTGGTTCCATGCGGGCCTGGGCACTCTGGTGCTGCTGATCAACGCCGGATTGTTGTGGCTGTACTCGCTGTCCTGTCACTCCTGCCGGCACCTGATCGGCGGCCGACTCCGGCACTTCTCCAAGCATCCCGTCCGCTATTGGCTCTGGATGAAGGTGACGGTGCTGAACGAGCGGCACATGCTGCTCGCCTGGCTTTCCCTCGGGTGGGTCGCGTTCACCGATCTGTACGTGCGCCTGGTCGCCAGCGGCACGCTCACCGACCTTCGGATCTTCTGATGACCGGGCCCCAGCGGCACAGCTACGACCTCCTGGTCATCGGGGCCGGCGGCGCCGGTCTCCGCGCGGCCATCGCCGCCCGGGAGTCCGGGAAACGCGTGGCCGTCCTGTGCAAGTCGCTTTTCGGCAAGGCGCACACGGTCATGGCCGAGGGCGGGATCGCCGCGGCCATGGGCAATGTCAATTCGCACGACAACTGGCAGGTGCATTTCCGGGACACCATGCGCGGCGGCAAGTTCTTGAACAACCCGCGGATGGCCGAGCTGCACGCCCTGGAAGCGCCCCAACGAGTCTGGGAACTGGAGACCTACGGCGCCCTCTTCGACCGCACGCCCGACGGTCGCATCAGCCAGCGGAACTTCGGCGGACACGAATATCCGCGGCTGGCTCACGTCGGTGATCGGACCGGCCTCGAGCTGATCCGCACCATGCAGCAGAAGATCGTGTCGTTGCAGCAGGAGGACGAGCGCGACCTCGGTGACTTCGAGGCCCGGATCAAAGTGTTCGCCGAATGCACGGTGACCGAATTGTTGACGTCCGGTGGGGCCATCGCCGGCGCGTTCGCCTATTTCCGGGAGACCGGCCGGTTCGCCGTCTTCCAGGCCCCGGCGGTGGTCCTGGCTACCGGCGGGATCGGAAAGTCGTTCAAGGTCACCAGCAATTCGTGGGAATACACCGGTGACGGACACGCGCTGGCGCTGCGGGCCGGTGCGCGGCTGATCAACATGGAGTTCGTGCAGTTCCACCCGACCGGCATGATCTGGCCGCCGAGCGTCAAAGGCATCCTGGTCACCGAATCGGTCCGCGGCGACGGCGGAGTCCTGAAGAACTCCGAGGGCAAGCGGTTCATGTTCGACTACATCCCGGACGTGTTCAAGGCCCAGTACGCAACCAGCGAAGCCGAAGCCGATGGCTGGTACACCGATCCCGAGCACCATCACCGGCCGCCGGAGCTCCTCCCCCGCGACGAGGTCGCCCGAGCCATCAACTCCGAGGTGAAAGAGGGACGCGGCACTCCGCACGGTGGGGTGTTCCTGGACATCGCATCGCGCCGCTCGGCCGAGGAGATCCGCAAGAAGCTGCCGAGCATGTACCACCAGTTCTCCGAGCTGGCCGACGTCGACATCACGGCTGAGGCCATGGAAGTCGGCCCCACGTGCCACTACGTGATGGGTGGCGTCGAGGTCGATGCCGAGACCGGGGCCGCCACCGGCGTTCCGGGGCTTTTCGCGGCCGGCGAGTGTTCCGGCGGGATGCACGGTTCCAATCGGCTGGGCGGCAACTCCCTGTCCGATCTGCTGGTCTTCGGCTGCCGGGCCGGCGTCGGCGCGGCCGCCTACATCGATTCCCTGGGCAGAAATATCCCGACCATCGCGGACGCGGACGTCGAGGCGGCGGCGGCCGCCGCGGTCGCGCCGTTCCGGGACGGTGGACCGCAGACCGGCGAGAACCCGTACACGGTGCACGCCGATCTCCAACAGGTCATGAACGACCTGGTGGGCATCATCCGTCGGCACGCTGAGATCGAACAGGCCCTGGGCAAGCTCGACGTCCTGGACGCTCGAGCTCAGCAGATTTCTGTCGAGGGCCACCGACAATTCAATCCCGGCTGGCACCTCGCCCTGGACCTGCGAAACATGCTGCTCGTCAGTCGATGTGTGGCTGCGTCGGCCTTGTTGCGGACCGAGAGCCGGGGCGGCCACACGCGTGAGGACTACCCGGCCATGTCGTCCGACTGGCGACGTCGATTGCTGGTCTGTTCTCTGCGCGACGGGGCGGTCCAGGTCGACGACGTTGCGCAGCCGCCGGTCCGGGCCGACCTCCTGAGCCTGTTCGAGCACACGGAGTTGGCGAAGTACTTCACCGAAGCGGAACTATCCGTACTCGCCGCCGACGGCGCGGCTTCCACCGGCCCGGAAGGACCGTGACAAATGGCCTACACAGCCCATTTCCGAGTGTGGCGGGGGGACGCCGACGGCGGCGAACTCGTCGACTACGCCGTGGAGGTCAACGACGGCGAGGTCGTGCTCGACGTCATCCACCGCATCCAGGCCACCGAGGCCGGTGACCTGGCGGTCCGCTGGAATTGCAAGGCCGGCAAGTGCGGCTCCTGTTCGGCCGAGATCAACGGCCGTCCGCGACTGATGTGCATGACTCGGATGTCAACCTACGGCGTTCGTGACATCATCACCGTGACCCCGCTGCGGGCCTTCCCGGTGATCCGCGACCTCGTCACCGACGTGTCGTTCAACTACGAAAAAGCCCGTTCCATCCCGTCCTTCTCGCCGCCGCCCGGGTTGGCGCCCGGTGACTACCGGATGGCTCAGGTCGACGTCGAGCGCAGCCAGGAATTCCGCAAGTGCATCGAATGCTTCCTGTGCCAGGACGTCTGTCACGTCATCCGGGACCACGAGGACAACAAGCCCGCGTACGCCGGACCTCGCTTCTTCATCCGCGTCGCCGAGCTCGACATGCACCCGCTCGACTCCGCCGATCGACAGATCGCCGCCCAGGAGCAGCACGGACTCGGGCTGTGCAACATCACCAAATGTTGCTCCGAGGTGTGCCCGGAGCACATCAAGATCACGGACAATGCGATCATCCCGCTCAAGGAACGGGTCGTCGACCGGAAATACGATCCGCTCAGCCGCCTGTTCCGGCGGGGCCGGGATTGATCACCTTCGTGCCAGCCCTACTGACTGCTCAGGCGCAGGCTCGTCATTCCGCCGTCGACCCGGAGGATGCTGCCGGAGGTCGAGGCTGCGTGTGGTGAGGCGAGCGAGGCGATCGCCCAGGCCACTTCATCGGCGGTCACCAGTCGCCCGAGCGGCTGCCGTTGGCGCAACGCCTCTGCGGCACGGGCCGGATCGTCGGCGGCGTCGAGCAGCCGCTGCACCCACGGTGTCTGCGCGGTTCCGGGTGCCACCGCGTTGACCCGGATGCCCTCCCGGGCGAAATCAGCCGCCATGGCCAGGGTGAGCGCATGGACGGCGCCCTTGCTGGCCGAGTAGAGCGCGCGTTGCTGAACACCGACAAACGCCACGGCCGAGCAGGTGTTGACCACGGCCGGATGTTCCGATCGGCGAAGATACGGCAGCGCAGCCCGTGTCACCCGGGCAATGCCCACCACGTTCACGTCCAGGACGCGCGCCCATTCCTCGTCGTCATTGGCGCTGATGTCGCCGACCGCGCCGATTCCGGCATTGTTGACGACGATGTCCAGCCGGCCGAATTCCTCGGCTGCCCGACCCACGGCGTTCTCGACCTCCGCCGCATTGGTGACGTCGCATCTCACCGCCACTGTGCCCTCGGGCGCGCCCTCGACGGCGCGATCAAGGACCGCCACCTGGCCGCCGCGTTGCCGCAACAGCTTGGCGACCGCTGCTCCGATGCCGCTGGCGCCGCCGGTGACAATGGCGGCCAGTCCTTCGAAATCGTTCACATTCGTTCCTTCACGGCAGTCGAGGGCCAATATGGACTTTCGAGCCGGCACCCCCACCAGTCGCAGTGGGCTCGGGAACGTCTTGCACCGTCCCTCGCCCCGGGTCGATCAGCACATAAGCGCGCATGCCCCCAGGTCCCCGGTCATCGAGGCGCGATCACGGCTTGCCGTTGCTCCCCCAGGCCGGCGATGCCCAATGTCATGACGTCGCCCGCGGCCAGCCAGACCGGCGGCCGGTACCCCATTCCCACGCCCGGCGGTGTGCCCGTGTTGATGAGGTCACCGGGTTCGAGAACCAGGAATTGGCTCAGGTAATGGACGATGAAGTACGGGTCGAAGATCATGGTGCGGGTATTGCCGGTCTGTCGGCGCTGCCCGTTGACGTCCAGCCACATGTCGAGGTCGTTGACGTCGGGGATCTCGTCGGGGGTCACCAGCCACGGTCCGGCGGGATTGAAGGTCTCGGCGGACTTGCCCTTGACCCACTGGCCGCCGCGTTCCATCTGAAACGTCCGCTCGCTGACGTCGTTGACGACGGTGTAGCCGGCGATCACCTCTCGACTGTCGTCGACAGTCTCCAAGTAGCTGGCCCGGGCACCTACGACAATGCCCAATTCCACTTCCCAGTCGGGTTTTGTAGCACCGCGCGGGATGCGGACCGCGTCGTTCGGCCCAACCAGGGCATTCGGCGATTTGGTGAACAGAATCGGCTCGTCAGGAACGGCTTGCCCGGTTTCGGCGGCATGGTCCCGATAATTCAGCCCGATGCAGAGAATTTGGTGCGGCCGGGCCATCGGTGCTCCGATGCGCTCACCGGCGAACCGCTCGACCCGGCCGGCTTCGGTGCGCTCGGCCACCACCGGCCGGACCCGTTCGATTCCGGCGTCGGCGAAGAAGCGCTCGTCGAAATCCTGAACGACGTCGGACACGTCCACGTAGTGGTCGTCGTCGACCCTGGCGACTGGTCTCTCGGTTCCCGGCGGTCCGATGCGCATCAAATACATTCACGTTCTCCTCGGTGGTCAGGGGGCCGGACCTCGGCCGCGTCAAAAACGGGTTCACTGTGCCGGAACCGAATTCGGAGTTTGGCCGCGGGGCTCCGGCTGTGCACCGGCGGTGCGATCAGTGGCCGGGTCCGGTGGCGGGCGCGACAGCTCGCCGAGAATGCTCCGGATTTCGTCCACTGCTTCGACGAGCACCGGCAAGGGCGTTCGGTACGCCAGTGCGCTGATACTGACCGCGCCCGTGGGTTCCCCGATAGGCCCGGCGAAGATCGGCAGCGCCAGGCAGTTGACACCCATTTCATTTTCCTGGTCGTCCACCGAGTATGCGCGACTTCGGACCAACTCGAACTCACTGTGGAGCTGCTCCGCCGTCGTTTTGGTTTGGGGTGTCCTTCGCTCCAATTGCCGGGCGCCGATCCATGCGACGACCTCATCGACGGACCCGAGACGACTGGCCAGCAGCAGCTTCCCGACCGCGGTGGTGTGGGCGGGATTGCGTCCGCCGACCGTCGAGGTGAGCCGCGCCGCCCCGACCGTCGGATCCACCTTCGCCCGGTAGACAATTTCCGCGCCGTCCAGGACCGCATAATGCGCTGTCTCCCCGAAGCGACGCGCCAGGTCCTGCAACAAGGGCGTGAAACGCAGGTGGTCCGGTCGCGCTTCATGGTAAGCGAAAGCCATTCTGAGCATCTCGTCGCCCAGATGATATTGACCCCGGCTGTCCTGGTCGGCCAAGCCGGCGCGGCGCAACGAGCTCAGCGCCCGGTGCACCGTTGATTTCGGACTGGCGATGCTGCGGGTCAGCAGGTCCAAGCTGACCCCGTCGGGGTGCCGGGCCAGCTCCTTCAGCACGGACAGCACTCGTTCCGAGCCGACCACGCGACGCTCGTTCCCTGTCCCCCGGTCTGGAACCGTCACGCTCGCCTCCACCTCTGTTCCGGTGAAATGTCCAGAAGAAGTCGCCGACACCGTACACTGGAATCCTGTCATATAGCACGGCGTTCCGATAGTTGGAAGGTATGTCGATGGCTCAGCGTAGCGCGCAGTGGTACGGCGGCAGCGACCGGAACGCCTACATACACCGCGCCTGGATGCGGCGCGGACTACCGGCTGATTCCTTCGACGGCCGTCCGCACATCGCCCTCGCCAACACGGCCTCCGATTTCACACCGTGCAACGCCCATCTCAACGACGTCGCCGAAAGCGTCCGGCAGGGTGTTGTTTCGGCCGGAGGCGTCGCTCTGAACCTCCCGGTCGTCTCCTTGGGCGAAACGCAGGTCAGGCCGACGGCCATGCTGTGGCGCAACATGGCCGCCATGGCCATCGAAGAGATGTTGCGGGCCAACCCCATTGACGGTGTCGTGCTGCTCGGCGGGTGCGACAAGACGATCCCCGCTCTGCTGATGGCCGCGTGCTCAGTGGATCTCCCCGCCGTGGTCGTGCCCGGTGGCCCCATGCTGACCGGCACCTTCCGGGGTCAACCGCTGGGCTGTGGAACGGACGTGTGGCGGCTGTCGGAAGAGGTGCGCGCCGGAACTCTGTCGAACGAACAGTTCCTGCGGTCGGAGTCCTCCATGATCCGCAGCCCGGGACATTGCAACACCATGGGCACCGCCTCGACCATGGGTTTGCTGGCGGAAACCCTCGGCATGGTCTTGCCCGGGCTGGCCGGCACTCCGGCTCCGGACAGCCGCCTGCGGGAAGGCGCCTACGCCACCGGTCGGCTCATCGTCGACATGGTTGCCCAGCAGCGCACTCCCAGCCAGGTCTTGTCTCGGGCGTCCTTCGAGAACGCCATCGTCGCCCTGGCCGCTCTCGGCGGGTCCACCAACGCCGTGGTGCACCTCTTGGCGATCGCCGGTCGAGCCGGAATCGACTTGAGTCAGGAAGATTTCGACAGGGTCGGCTCGCACGTGCCGCTGCTCGTCGATCTACAGCCGGCCGGCCGGCACCTCATGGAGGACTTCTTCCGCGCCGGGGGGTTGCACGCGGTCCTCGGTCAGATCAAGGACCTGCTCGACCCCACCGCCCTGACGGTCACCGGCCGCGCCTTGGTCGACGAACTCCACGACACCGACATCTGGGACGCGGAAGTGATCCGCACCGTCGCGGAGCCGCTCCAGCCCGACGCCGGAATCGCTGTCCTGCACGGCAATCTCGCCCCCGATGGCGCGGTCATCAAACCAGCTGCGGCGTCGCCGCACCTGTTGACGCACCGCGGTCCGGCGCTGGTTTTCGACTCGGTCGAAGATTTGCACTCGCGCATCGACGATCCGGATCTCGACGTCGATGCGAACACCGTCCTCGTCCTGCGGGGTTGCGGGCCGAAGGGATACCCGGGCATGCCGGAAGTCGCCAACCTGCCGCTGCCGCCGAAACTGCTGGCCGAAGGGGTTCGCGACATGGTCCGCATCTGTGATGGACGCATGAGCGGTACCGCCTATGGCACCGTTGTCCTCCACGTCAGCCCGGAGGCCGCCGCCGGTGGGCCGCTCGGCCTGATCCGCACCGGCGACATCATCACGCTGGATGTACCGAACCGCAGGCTGGACATCGACATCACCGCCGCGGAGCTGGCCGATCGTGCCCCCGCCGCGGCCGTGGCGGCGGCGTTCGCCCGACCCTCCCGCGGCTGGGAGCAGCTTTATGTGCGCACGGTGCAACAAGCGAACACCGGGGCCGATCTCGACTTCCTGATCGGCAGCAGCGGCTCGCAGGTTTCCCGTGAGTCTCACTGATGCAGCCCGACAAAGCCGCCGACGGCCATCACCGACCGATGACAAATCGCACCCGTTAGGCGAGCAGTATTGTTTTTGCTCGGTTACGGGCGCTGAGTGAGGGATCGGGCGTGAACCTGGACACAAAGATCCGCGGCACCGTCGACGCGCTGCGCGCACAGGTGGCGGAATTGCACGCCGAACTGCCGAAGAACAACCTGGTCATTTGGACGGCCGGGAATGTCTCGGCCCGCGTCCCGGGTGAAGAGTTGTTGGTGATCAAGCCGTCGGGCGTCACCTACGATCAGCTGACTCCCGAGTCCATGGTGGTGTGCGATTTCGACGGCCGGCTGGTGGACGGCGACCATGCGCCCAGTTCCGACACTGCGGCGCACGCCTACGTCTACCGCCACATGCCGCAGATCGGTGGGGTGGTGCACACCCACTCCACCTATGCCTGCGCCTGGGCGGCCGTCCGCCAGCCGGTTCCGTGTGTGCTGACCATGATGGCGGACGAGTTCGGTGGGGACATCCCGATCGGGCCCTTTGCGCTGATCGGGGATGACTCGATCGGGCGCGGAATTGTCGAGACGTTGCGCCACAGCCGGTCCCGGGCGGTGTTGATGGCCAACCACGGACCGTTCACGGTCGGCCGGGATGCCGAGGCCGCGGTGAAGGCGGCGGTCATGTGCGAAGACGTCTGCCGCTCCGCCTACCTCGCCCGCCAGCTCGGCAACCCGGTTGCCATCGACCAAGCCGACGTCGATTCGCTGTTCGACCGGTATCAGAACGCCTACGGACAATCTTGACCACCCGGGTCCGCGCGGCCGCACCGTGCGACCGCCGGCCTTGTGGCTGAATTCCCTTCCCGTCGCCAAGAAAGGACTTCCCTATGTCGTCGCCGCAGGTCTGGTTCCTGACCGGGTCGCAGGGCCTGTACGGGCAGGAGACGCTGGACCAAGTCGCCGCCCAGTCCCGCGGGATTTCCGAAGAACTGGACGCGGCGGCTGAGCTGCCGCTACCGGTGGTGAGGAAACCGGTGCTCGCTCACGCCGACGCGATTCGCCGGGTCATGCTCGAGGCGAACGCCGACGACAATTGCGCCGGTTTGATCATCTGGATGCACACCTTCTCGCCGGCCAAGATGTGGATCTCCGGGTTCACCGCGCTGCGCAAGCCGTTACTGCATCTGCACACTCAGGCCAACGTCGATCTGCCGTGGGCGGAGATCGACATGGATTTCATGAATCTGAACCAAGCGGCTCACGGCGACCGGGAAGTCGGGTACATCCAGACCCGGATCGGGGTCGCCCGAAAGACAGTCGCCGGCCATGTGTCCAACCCCAGGGTGCGGCAGCGCATCGGCATCTGGCAGCGGGCGGCCTTGGGCGCGCAAGCCATCCGCTCCTTGAAGCTGGCCCGGTTCGGCGACAACATGCGCGATGTCGCCGTCACCGAAGGGGACAAGGTCGACGCCGAGATCCGCTTCGGGGTGTCGGTCAACACCTACGGTGTCAACGATCTCGTGGAACGGGTGGACGCCGCCGATGGCGCGCGGGTCGACGACCTCGTCGAGCAGTACCTGGTCGACTATGACGTCGCCGACGAATTGCGCCCGGGCGGAGATCGGCACGAGTCCCTGCGCTACGGCGCGGCTGTGGAGGTCGGGCTACGCGGATTCCTGGCCGACGGCGGATTCGGCGCCTTCACCACCAATTTCCAGGACCTCGGCGGCCTGCGCCAGCTGCCGGGCCTGGCCGTCCAGCGGCTGATGGCCGACGGATACGGCTTCGGCGGCGAAGGCGATTGGAAGACGTCCGTTCTGCTGCACACGCTCAAGGCCATGGCAGTCGGGCTGTCCGGCGGCACGTCGTTCATGGAGGACTACACCTACGACTTCGGCGCTCAGCCGGCCACCATCCTGGGCGCCCACATGCTCGAGGTGTGCCCGTCCATCGCCAAAGACAAGCCGCGGGTCGAGATCCACCCACTGGGGATCGGCGGTCGGGAGGATCCCGTACGGCTCGTTTTCGATGCCGAGCCGGGCCCCGCCGTCGTGCTCGGCATCTGCGACCTCGGGGACCGCTTCCGCCTGGTCGCCAACCAGGTCGAGGTCATCGACCCGCCGCAACCGCTGCCCAACCTGCCCGTCGCCCGAGCCGTGTGGGAACCCGCTCCCGACCTCGAAACGTCGGCCGAGTCATGGCTGGCCGCCGGCGGCCCCCATCACACCGTGCTGTCCCGCGCGCTCACTGTCGACCACTTGTCCGACCTGGCCGACATCCTGGCCACCGAACTCGCCGTCATCGACGATATGACCACCGTCCGCCGCTTCCACCAGGAGTTGCGCTGGAACCAGGCCTATTACCGTTTGGCCGCCGGACTGTGAGCGAAGCGACTGTCGACATCGCAGCGGCCATCGTCGATGGGCGGGCGGCGTTGGGCATCGAATTGGGTTCCACCCGGATCAAGGCCGTGCTGACCGGGCCGGATCACCAGCCGATCGCGGTGGCCGGCCATTCCTGGGAAAACCAATACGTCGGCGGATTGTGGACCTATTCCCTGGACTCGGTCTGGGACGGGCTGCAGAAATGTGTCGCCGCCCTGGCCGGCGATGTGCACGCTCGCTACGACGTGACGCTGACGGCGGTGAGCGCGCTGGGCGTTTCGGCCATGATGCACGGTTACCTGGCCTTCGATGCCACGGGCGAATTGCTCGTCCCCTTCCGGACCTGGCGCAACACGAACACCGGTGCCGCCGCCGAGGAGCTCACCGCCCGGTTCGACTACAACATCCCGCACCGCTGGAGCGTCGCCCACCTCTACCAGGCCATGCTGGACGGCGAAGCCCACGTCGGCAGGATCGCTCACCTGACCACCTTGGCCGGCTACGTCCACTGGCAGCTGTCCGGCGAAAAAGTCTTGGGTGTGGGCGATGCCAGCGGCATGTTTCCCGTCGACCCGGTGACGGGGAACTATGACCAGGGCCTGCTGGACACCTTTGACCGGCTGGCCGCCAGCCACCCTCTCTCCACGCGTTTGGCAAACCTGCTGCCCGCCATCCGGACCGCCGGCCGGCCCGCCGGATGGTTGACCGAGAACGGTGCTCGCATGTTGGACCCCACCGGGGATTTGGCGCCCGGCGCGGCGATGTGTCCGCCCGAAGGCGACGCCGGTACCGGCATGGTGGCCACGAACTCGGTCGCCCCGCGGACCGGCAGCGTCAGCGCCGGCACCAGCATCTTCGCCATGGTGGTGCTGCCAGAGAAATTGCGTCAACTGCACACGGAGATCGACCTGGTCACCACGCCAGCCGGAGACCTCGTGGCCATGGTGCACTGCAACAACGGCGCCAGCGAGCTGGACAATTGGGCCACCGTTTTCACCGAGCTGACCGACGCTCTCGGCCTGCCGGTCGACAAACCCGCCGTCTTCGACACTCTCATGCGCGCAGCGCTCGACGCCGACGCTGACGCCGGCGGCCTGACCGCCTTCAATTATCTAGCCGGAGAACCGATCACCCACTTCGAACACGGCCGGCCGCTGACGGTCCGGACACCGGACAGCCGCCTGACCCTGGCCAATTTCGTGCGAGCCCAGGTTTTCGCGTCACTGGCCACCTTGCGGATCGGGATGGACGTCCTGCGGGACAACGAACATGTGGAGCTCACGCGGCTTTTTGCCCACGGCGGGCTGTTCCGAACCAAAGGCGTCGGACAACGCTTCTTGGCCGCCGCGCTGGACGTTCCCATTTCCAGTGGAGACATCGCCGCCGAGGGCGGAGCCTGGGGTATCGCCGTGCTGGCCGCCTACCTCGTCCACCAGCGGCCCGGGCAGCACCTGACCGACTTCCTCGAGCAGGACGTGTTCGTCGACGCTCCGCTGCAGACCGTGCTGCCAGAACGGGCCGACGTGACCGGCTTCAACACCTTCATGAGCCGCTACGTCCAGGCGCTCCCGGTCCAGAAAGCTGCTGTCGAGCACACCTGAGCTCAGCTGAGACCTGACGCCGCAACGGGACTGAGACCGAGGAAAGAACCGGCTGAGCGAAGGGGACCTTCAGATCGCTCGGCGCCTCACTGAAATTGCAATGCACAAATCGGCGGCGGACGCAGAATTCGCGCCCGCCGCCGATCGCTTTTTCCGACTAGTGATTACTTGTGTGACACATAGCCGGTCACGGTGGAGCCGCCGTTCACGGTGATCGTCGTGCGCAAGGCGACATTTCTCTCCGACGGACCGACCTGCAGTCCACGGGTACCGGTGGCTGTCGTCCATCCGGAGTCGTCAGACCAGTACTGCAGTTGGCGCAGCGGCACATGCAGCGCGACAGTGGTCGTCTTTCCGGCGGCCAGACTGATCCGGCCGTAGGCGGCCAAGGCCTTCGGGGCGAACTGAACTCCGCTGGGCACCGTCGTCGGCGTGGTCAGGTACACCTGCGGTACCTCGGCACCGGCCACGGTTCCGGTGTTGGTCACCCGGAAGCTGACGTTCAGCCCACCATCGGAGGCAGTGGAGGTCTGCAGTCCTGAATAGTGGAACTTGGTGTAGGACAGACCGTATCCGAACGGGTACAGCGGCGTCTCGTTCGTGGCGTCGAAGTACCGGTATCCGATGTTGACTCCCTCGGAGTAGGTCGTCGAACAATTGGGGTCAGCGATGAAGCCCTGGGGGCCACACAGGGTGCCGTCCGGCTTCACTCCGTTGGACGTGCGTTCCGGGTGCGCGGTCTGGTGGGCGACTTCCTGATCAAGGCTGGCCGGCCAGGTGAACGGCAGACGCCCGGCGGGATTGACCTTGCCCAGCAGCACGTTGGCCTGGGCGACGCCCGCCTGATCGCCTCCGTAGTAGACCTCGAGCACGGACTTGACTTTGGAAAGCCACGGCATGGCGATCGGCTGATTCGACTGCAGAACGACAACCGTGTTCGGGTTGACCGCGGCCACATCCGTGATCAGCTGGTCCTGACTGTCCGGCAATGGGGTGCTCAGATCACCGGAGCCGGTGTCCCAGGCGAACACCACGGCCGTCTTGGCCTTCTTGGCGGCGGCAACCGCAGCGTCGTAATTCTTCTTTTGCTGCTGCGGAGTGACCCAGCTCAACCGGATCTGTACCGGCCGGCCGGAAACGTCCGCCGCCGCCGTCACCGACAGAGCGTGTGCGCCCGCCGTCAGCGAAATCAGCGTTCGGCCGTTGGCCAAGCCGTCGGTGGTTGCGGTCGGGGCGTTGCCATCGGTGGCGTGCACCACCCCGTATCGCGGAGCAGGACCGAACCCGCCGCCGACGGTGGTGAGCGTCTTTCCGTCGACGACCAGAGCACCGGTGGCTCCGAGGCTCTGGATGTTCAGCCAGTAGCTTCCGGCCGACGGAACTGTCAACATTCCGGTCCAGGTCGTGGTGCTGCCGGCCGGCAATGCGTTTCCGCCGGCGGTGGTGAAATTCAGTTGGCTGTCCACTGAGGTGCTCGACGTGCCGGAGGTGGTCCGCAGCAGGCCCGGTTTCCCGTCGTGGGACAGGACGCTCCCGGGGACGGCCGTGCCGGTGAGGTCATCGGCCACGGCGTAGGAGTTGCCGCCTTGTCCCTTGGTGTCGTTGCGCAGCGTGGTCAGTGCGCTGACTTGCTGGGACACCAGACCGCCGGCGGCCTCGCCGCCGCTGTTGGTGGCGATCGTCTGCCCGCCGCCGGGACCGATAACGGCCAGCGCCGACAAAGATGTCTTGGACAAAGGCAAGGTGTTGCCCTTGTTCTGCAGCAGCGTGGCCGCGTCCTGGGCCGTCTTGAGCACGGTTTTCTGGTCCGCGGTGTTGTTCTCGGCTGTCACTGTGTGCTTGGAGGCGCCGGTGAGCAGTCCGAATCGGTCCATTTCATAAAGGATCCGCCCAGCGGCCTCCGTGACCCGGGACACCTGAATCGATCCGCTGCTGATGGCCGCCTTCAGCCTGTCCTTGGTGAAGTAGGAGGTGAATCCCACGCCGCTCGGGCCGCCGCCGCCGGGCATTTCCATGTCCAGCCCGGCATTCAGATTCGTGGTGCCATGGGTGGCACCCCAGTCGGACGTGACGAAACCCTTGAAACCGAGTTCGTTGCGCAGGATCTGCGTGAGCGTGGTGGCGTTCGCGCAGGAGTGGTAGCCGTTGATGTCGTTGTACGAGCACATGATCGACGACACCCCTGCCTTGACCGCGTCCGTGAACGGCTGCAGATAAATCTCGTGCAAGGTCTGCGAATCCACCGTGACTTTGTTGCCGCCGTCGTAGGCGATGTAGTGCTTGACCTGCGCCATGACACCCTGCGATTGGATTCCGGTGATCTCTGCGGCGCCGGTTTGCCCGGTCAGCAGCGGGTCTTCACCGAAGGTGTTGAATCCCCGGCCCCATGAGGTGTCCCGGTCCATGTTCACGAACGGCTCCAGGACCACATCCTGGCCGAGGGACCTGGCATCCCGACCGATCGTGACGCCGTTGGCCTGGGCGTCGCTCTGGCTGAAAGTGGCGGCCACGCCCATGGTCGACGTCATGCCGGTCGAATCCTGTTTGGTGATCACGCCGGGCGGACCGTCGGTCAACTTCAACGACGGAATTCCCAGACGAGGAATGCCGGGGAGATAGCCGGCCTGGTACTGATCGCTCGACGATGCGGCTTCGGCCTCACCCTCGAGCAGGGTCAGCTTCTCGTCCAAGGTCATCTTGGCCAGCAGGGCGTCAACTCGGGCATCGCCGGTCACTGTTGGCGCCGATGCGGACGATTGCGCTGCGGTACTCGCAGCGGCAGGGAGCAGGCCCCCGGCGAACAATGCTGAAGCGGTCAATCCGACTGCAGCGGTGCCCGCCACGAGGGCGCGACGGCGAATGGGGCGTCGGCAAGGCGTCATGCGCTGTCCGACCTTCCTATGATCTTGTTGCGTGGATGGTTGAAGGGCTGTCGTCGTGGACGGCGGCCGAACGTGGCGGCCCTCGAACTCTGGTGCTGGCCGCTGCTGGGGGCTCAGCTGGGGCATTCCCGACGGGCCGCCTAGCGGGTCAGCTGGGCCGACGATCGCAATGGTCTGCTTCGATGACAGGGCTTCCCCGGCGGACCGCGATTCGTCCGGCACCTGCGGCGGACGGCCAGGAACAAAATGATCCTTTCCATGCCGGGTGTCGGGTCAGCGACGTCCGATCCAGGTAGAAGCACGATCACAGCAGCGCCGACCAGCGGTCAAGTTATGCCGAATTCGGTGGAACTCAGCTCCGCGAGGTGGCGGAGCGGGTGCGCTAGGCCACAATATCCCGTGAATTCGAATCGTCAAGGGCCGGGTAGGCCGCAGTCAGCGCGTATATTCGAACGAACTCGGCAGAAGCGCGGCTCGTTGCATAGCATCGGGTGATGCCGCCGACCAGCCCCGAAGCCAACGGTCGGAACAAGACCGTGACCGCTGTCCTCCGAGTGCTCCGATCCGGTGGAGGTATGCCCCGGGCGCAGATCGCCCAGTTGGCCGGCCTGTCCCCGTCAACCGTCAACGGAGCGCTCAAAGCGCTGATCGAGCGCGGTGTGGTCGCCGAAGATGAGCCCACCAGATCGGGCACCGCGCAACCTTTGCGGGGCCGGCCTGCCTCCGTGGTGCGACTCAGCGGTCGACCTGAGCTGGTCGGAGTCTTGGCCATGAGCCATTCGAACCTGGCCACCGGCGTCTTGACGATGGGCGGCACGATCCTCAGCCAGCGTCGTACCCCGGTGAAACCGTTGGGCGCCGACTTCGACCTGATCAACGACGGGGTCAGGTGGTTGGGCGAGACCGTCACTGATGCCGGCCGGAACGCCGACGACCTTTCGCTCGTCGTGCTCGGCGTCCCCGGACCCCTCAGAGACGGAGGCGGTTTCGCGGGCGTCGACAAGCTGATGGAGGTGTCCGCCCGGGACGATGGGCCGGTGCGGCTGCCGGCGTGGATGAGCGGCGACCTGGCCGCCCGCATGAGCCAGCGGCTGGGTATAGCCGTGAAAGCCGAAAATGACGCGAATCTCGGTGCGCTGGGAGAGGCGGCGTTCGGCGCGGGCGTTGGCCTGTCCAACATCCTGTACGTCAAGCTCGTCGACGGTGTGGGAGCTGGGCTGGTGATCAACGGCCAACTCGTCAAAGGGGCCGCCGGGATGGCCGGCGAAATCGCCCACATCCAGGCGAGCGCCGACGGACCGCTGTGCCGATGCGGTCGCCGAGGATGCCTGGCCGCCGTACTCAGTACCACCCGGCTCAATGTCAGCAGCGACGAACCGGCCCACCCACCCGCCCGGCTGGGTGACGTCTTCACGCTGGCGGCTTACGGAGGATCGGCCCATACCCGAGCCCTCATCGACGTTTGCCGAATGATCGGACGCGTCCTCGCCGACGTCTGCCTGTGGCTCAGCCCCGACGCCATCGTGCTGGACGGGATGTTGCAAGGAGCCGCCCCGGAGGTCCTGGCCACCATCACGGACACCATCAGGTTGCTGGCCGGCCCAGTGTTCACGGACTCGATCAGGGTCGTCATCGGAGAGCTGGGTGCGGACGCCGAGCTTTTCGGAGGACTGGCCGTGGCCAAACAAGCGCTGGGCGCACTCTTCGACGTGAGCCACCCGCGCATTTCGAGTAGAGGTTAGACCTTGCGACGGTGATTCGGTTTCCGGACCACCAGGTAGGGCGGCCGGCGGTGAAACACCACACCACCAGCGCATGTCGCAGGATCGTCCTTCCGGACTGCAGCCCTGACACTGTTTCTCGGGAGTCGTAGGGGACCGTGGCTGAGCGGGACCGTCTGTCGGTACAGACAGGCTGTCGATCGTTGACGCCGCCTTTCGATCAGAATCGAGTAACCAACGCTCTCACCGATCAATGCCGCGCACCGCTTTCAGCCGGCCGGCGGCCGTGCCCATGCGCGTGATGGCCTCGGTGAGGATGTCGGGGTGGGTGGCGAAGTTGAGCCGGACGTGGCCGGCGCCGCCGGTGCCGAAGACATGGCCCGAGTTGAGGGCGACGCGCGCGTGGTCGACGAAGAATTGGGCGGGGCCGGCGAGGTCGGCGACGGCTCCCGGCGCGGTGAGTGCTGGCGTGGGCAACCCCAGGGCACGGCAGTCCAGCCAAGCCAGGTAGGTGGCCTCCGGTCGCAGGTAGCCGATCTGGGGCAGGTGTTCGGCGAGGAGTTTCTCGAGCAGCTCGCGGTTCTCGGCCAGACCGGCCAGCAGCGCGTCGAGCCAGTCGGCGCCGTCCCGGAAGGCGGCGCTGTGCGCGAGGACCCCCAGGTGGCTCGGTCCGTGACTGACTTCTTCGGGCATCCGCGCCAGGTCGGCCGCTGCCTCGGACCCGGCCAGGGCCAGGGCCGCTTTCAGCCCGGCCAGGTTCCACGCTTTCGATGCGGACAGCAGGGCGAAGGCGTCCTCCGACCCCGGGACGGTCAGGTAGGGCGTGAACTTAGCGCCGGAAAGGACGAGCGGAGCGTGAATCTCGTCGGCGACAACGCGGATGCCGTGACGGCGGGCCAGATCGGCCACAGCAGTCAGCTCGTCGCGGGTGTGGGCGGCCCCGGAGGGATTGTGCGGGTTGCTGATCAGGTAGACCGCTCGCGGGGACGTGGCCCGGACCTGTCGGAACGTGTCCCGCAGGTGGTCCATGTCGATGCGCCCGGCCTCGGTCAGCGGAGACTCCACGATGCGCCGGCCGGCGCTGGTGACGAAGGCGTAGAAGGGCGGGTAGACGGGGCAGTTGACGATGACCGGATCGCCCGGCTCGGTGATCAGGCGGAGCACTTCCACGATGCCCATCATCACGTCGGGCACAACGGCGTGGGCGGTGGGGAAGTCGGTCCATCCCCAACGGCGGCTCGCGAACTCAGCGACCGCCGCCGGATATTCGACCCCGGTGGGATAGCCGGTGTCACCGGCGTCGACAGCCGCGTGCAGTGCTTGGGCCACGGGTGGGGCGAGGTGGACGTCCATTTCCGCCACCCAGAGCGGCAGCACGTCGGCCGAATACAACCGCCACTTCATGCTGCTGCGCCGGGACAACTCGGGCAGGCTCAACTGCAGCAAGGGATTCGGGATGGCGGTAGTGGTCAAGGGTCGTCCGTTTCTCCGGGTGCGGTCAGAGTAGACGACGCTGGTCTACTCCGACGGCAGGCGAGCAGGCATCACGGCCGGTCAAGCGGCTGCGATGCTTTCACCGTCGTCGAAGGGTGCCGTGGCTGCTGCAGGAGTACTCGGAATCTTTTTGATGCGATTTTGGTGTTCAGGCTCGTGCAACCGGCCGACCGTCGTCCGGAAGCGATTCGGGGCCGGGTTCAACGCTTCTCCGGTGTTGGCGGAGGTCAGCCGCTGGTGGTGGCGGCCGAGCTCGAACTGGGCGCGCTGACCGGCGCGGCCGGGAGGTCGAAGACGTGATCCGGCGTGATGATCGAGGTCACGGCCTTCGCCAGGAGCGTGCTCGGCTCGGCGGTGGCCTTCCCGTTGTTCACCGCGACGCTGCTGTCCGTGTTGAGCAGTACGACCACCGCCGTGTCGGCCTCCGGCAGGTAGACCGTGATGCTCTGATAGCCCGGAATCGACCCGTTGTGGCCGAGCCATCCGTTGCTGTCGAAGAGGCCGATGCCGTAGCCCAGCCCGTCCTTGAGGGGCACGTCCACTCGCTCCGCCTGGGTCTTCGGCTTCAGGAGATGGCCCACCACCAAAGTTTTGGCCCACACACCGAGGTCATCGACCGTCGCGATCATGGCTCCCGCCGCCCATGCCTCAGATGGGTTCCAGTCGGTGGCGTCGGCTTCCGCGCCACTCGGGGTCTGCTCGGTGTAGCCGTGGGCGTGAGGTGAGGGAAACTCGGCGCCGGTGGGCAGGCTGGTGTTCCGCAGCCCCGCCGGGGTGAAAATTCGCTGCTGCAGGAAGTCATGCAGCGGCATCCCGCTGACCTTTTCGACCACCAGACCGAGCATCAACGTGTTGGTGTCGGAATACGAGGTGCGCTGCCCGGGCGGGAACAGCTGCGGTAGCTGGTAGGCAAACTTCAGTAATTCCTCCGGCTTCCACTGACGGTGCGGGTTGGCCAGGAACTGGTTGACCCAGGCCGGGTTCGTGGTGTAGCTGGGCAGCCCGCTGGTCATGTTGGCCAGTTCCTTGATGGTGGCCTTGTCGCCACCGTGCGGAATTCCCTGGAGATACTTTCCAATGGGATCGTCGAGGCTGAGCTTGCCGGCGTCGACCAATTGCAGGACGGCCGTGACCGCGAAGGTCTTCGTCTCGCTGCCGATGCGCATGTACATTCCGGTGCTCATCTTTTCGCCGGTCTGCTTGTCCGCGACACCGAAGGCGTGGACGAACTGCCCGCGCGGCGACCAGATTCCCACCAGCGCACCGGGTACTCGGTAGTCCTGCATCGCCTTCCCGATCGCCAGGTCCAGCTGTTCGGAGATGGCATCCGACAGCAGGGTGGAGCTGGTGGCCGTCGCACCGCTGGCGGACGCCGCGGTCATGCTCGACGGTGCAGCGCTCGAGTCTGCGGACGACGAACTCGTGATGCTGATGGGGGCCGCGGTGCTCGATGGCGGATTCGCAGCTGTTGATGCGCTGGTCGAGCCGGTGGACTGGTTGGTGCTGCTGCTCGACCCGGCGCTGGTCGCCTTTCCGGACGATGAGCTGCAGGCGGACCCGACCAGCGCCAGAGCGCATGCGGCGACCAGAGTCAGCGTCGCGCGCCCGCGGGGCGCGGAGCGACGGACATTCCGAGTCATGGTCACATCATGACTGGTCCGACCCGTTTTCCAGACACAAACACCCGTTGGTGTGGTGCCGATTCCGGCCTGATGATCTTGCTTGTGCCGTCGGCCCACGATCGTGCGCGTCTCGGCCCCGACCCGCTCTCCGGAGTGAGCAGGGTACTCGCGGAGGATGCCGACGATGAACGGTTGGTTTGGGCCCGGGCGATGCCGTCCGTATTCGGGTGGTCATCTTGATATCCGTCCCGAGCACCTCCGCGCAGCCGATCGCTGCACCGCAGGAGAACTGGCCGGCGGGAGCGGTTTCGACGTCGCAGGTGTGGTGAATGATCGCCGCCACGGCGTTGATCAAGCTGTGAACTCATCATCTGGCCGTGACCACCACGAGTTCAGCCATTCGTTCATGGCCTGGATCACCGGTATCAAATCGAACCCGTCGCACATCTACTGGGGGCGCGACACCGGGGCCTGGAACATTTTTCGCCTCGCCCATATCGACGAGAACGTCGACTACACCAGCGCCGTGGCCGCGGGTCGGCATTGGGCGGTGGCTCTCACCGCGTTCGCCGGACCGGGTATCGGTAACGGTGTGCCGTACCTGATCTGTCGACTTCTGATCAAACGCCGTTTCTTGCCATCCGGCCGTGGCTTTCGTTGGTGCTTTTCTGGTATCTGTTCTTCGGCGTGGCCAACCTGTGGGACTACGTGTCGACCCGGGTCTTTGCCGACGACGGGGACGTCACCCATTTCCTGATCGGTTGGCCGATGAGTCGATGGTGGATTTATGGCGTCGTCGGGTTATGTGGTGATTTGGACGGTTGTCGACCTATACCGGACCGTGATGCCCTTCAGTCTCCGGACGTTCGGCTTCGCGGCGGTGCGGCCGGCGCGTGCCGTCGTCTTGATCAGCGCAACCCTCTGACTGTTCGGCTATTTCGCCATCCCGGCCCTCCTGGAGAGCGACCCGGTCGCGCTGCTGCTCGGACGGACATCTCTGTTGATGATTCCGGGCGTCCTGCTGGCGACCTGGCGGCGCAACGTCCTGGCCGATCTCCCGGGACCGGCGCTGATGCCGATGCGGGGCTCGGGAGAAAGGGTGCCGGTCGTCGCATCCGCCTGACCCCGCCGGTGGGGGCAGCGACCGGCTTGCGCGGCACGGGCTTGACTGCCCGCCATCTACAACGCGCCCGTGCAAATACAAGGTGGGCCCACGTTGTATTTGCACGGGCGCGTTGTATACCCCGCGACCACGTCTCGCGGGGCCCGAGCTAGTCCCGAGCTAGTCCAGGGCTGTCCCCGGTCCCGCCGAGGTGAGCCTGCAGGAAATGCAGAGCAACTGGCGAATCCAGTCGCTGGATGCAGCAGCGAACACGGTTTTTCCGTTGGCGTCGACGTCGGTTGATCGCGCCCCGTGCTCGACGAGCAGCGCGATGATGCGGTGCTGTTCGTCTCTGGCTGCGCTGGAACCGGATCCACCCTTTCCGGTATTCTGGACCGCGAGATGCAATGGAGTCGAGCCGCTTTCGTTCGCTTGTCTCGGACGGACTCCCGTGTCCAGAAGGGCTCGTACGGCGTTCGAACTGCGAGTGCGAACGGCGCGATGCAGCGGGGAGACACCGCTGTTGTCCTTCGCTTCGGGATCTGCTCCTACCTCGACCAGATATGTGATCACCTCGGATTGGGCATCCGGACTTTTGTGGACGGCGCCCGACTGTCCATCTGCCGCATAGTGGATCGGCTGCGCTCCTCTTCGGTTTCGGGCGTGAACATCTGCTCCTCGCCCGACAAATAACTTGGCGAGTCGTAGATTGTGCGCCGCGGAGGCGACGTGAAGCGCCGTGTCGCCGCCGTATAGGTGGTGAGAAATGGCCCGAAGAAAGTACGCGTCGGCGTTGGTGCGGGTCGCGCCGAACTGGAGCGGCTGGGTGGCCAGCGCGGGCGCGGCATCAAGCTGCCGGGCGACCTCCCCGTCATCACCTTCAGCAATGGCCACAAACAGCACCATCAGGAGGCCGACCTCGGAGCCCGCGGGCCGATCAGCTGACTTCGCCATCCGGACAGAGTGCCCGCCCAACACCGAAATGACCAGCCATCGCTGGTAGGTGCAGGTTGCCAGATTGACTGTCGAAGCTGGACGCCAATCGTGGTCGTTGAAAAAGTTCCTGGCTGACAGAATGGAGATTTCGGACCGCCACCCGACCCAATGTCCGTCCCTTGGTCCGACCGTGGATCTGGCTGGCCCGGATTCTCGTGATCGATAAGGATGCTGTTCATGTGCGATGACTGCGTGACCGGCCACTCCGCTGAGGATTCGGACGCCACCCAGACAACGGTTGCGACTGGTACCGGTGAGGCACGACGCCGGCTGTTCGCGACGGCGCGTCTGGAGGCCTTCAGCGATGGGGTGTTCGCGATTGCGATCACTTTGCTCGTGCTCGACCTCGTCGTGCCGGGACGCGGCGAGTTGGGCCACGAGTCATTGGGTCAAGCGCTGGCCCACGAGTGGCCGGCCTACTTCGCCTACTTGGTCAGTTTCCTCGTCATCGGGATCATCTGGATCAATCACCACGTTCTCTGCACGCTGGCCCGCCGGGTCGATCGTGTGGTTCTGTTCGCCAACCTCGCACTGTTGCTCACGGTGTCGGTCATCCCGTTCCCGACGCGGCTCGTCGCGGAGTATCTGACCGATCCGGGGAGTGGCGCCCACACTGCGGCCGCCGTGTACAGCGGGGTCATGACCGCTATGGGTACCGCATTCGCGATCCTGTTCCTGGCGGTCACGCGCGACGTCGAATTACTGCACCATGCGTTGCCGGCTCTCCAGCGCCGGCGGGCGTTGCAACGGTTCGGTGTCGGCGGCGTGGTCTATGTCGCCACCATCGGGCTGTCGTACGTCAGTGCCTACGCGGCGCTCATCGTCCACGCGATTCTCGCGCTGTATTACGCGTTCGACCAGCTGTCCCCCACGCGGGCGCCGGCCTCATCCTGAATTCAGCGGGCACCAGGACTTGGGGATGCTGCCACAGAATCGCCTGCTGACGCCCCTGAAGCACGCCGGGTTGGTGCAGGGTCTGATGGCCAAGCAAAGCGCCCAGCCAAAAGGATGGGCCGGTTCACCCACCACGTCGGGATGCTCCACCCTCGTCGCTGACGCTCCTCGGCCGGCTCCGACTGTCACCCCGACCAACACCAAGGGCCCAACCAGGACGGCTGGGCCACCTCACCCACCACGTCGGGATGCTCCACCCTCGTCGCTGACGCTCCTCGGCCGGCTCCGACTGTCACCCCGACCAACACCAAGGGCCCAGCCGAAAGGCTGGGCCCATCTGTGTTGGTCGGGATGACAGGATTTGAACCTGCGACCCCTTGACCCCCAGTCAAGTGCGCTACCAAGCTGCGCCACATCCCGGTCACCCGAGCTACCGGGCGGGGTAACAATACCGCACCCACCGGGGCACATTTTTGCCCTGAGCTGTCCTGGCGCTCAACGAACCCGCGGCCCAGATCGCCGCGACGACCGGCGGCAACCGGGGCCCACCCGACGCGTGCGCGCCCAGACGACACCCCGGTCGCCGATGAACCGGGAACCCCGCTGAGCGAGGCTGCCGGTTCACTGGCGAGCGGGGTGCATCAATCCGGCCGAGCGGCACCGACGAATCAGCCAGCGCGGGCAGAGGTCAGGAACAAGGGACCGGCAAACAGCGCGCCGGAGAAGCTACCGCCGCGCCGACCGCTTCTCCCGGACCCGAACGTTGACCCGGACCGGAGAGCCGGAGAAACCGAAGTCCTCCCGCAGCCGCCGCTCGATAAAGCGGCGGTACCCAGCCTCCAGGAAGCCGGTGGTGAACAGCACGAACGTCGGCGGCCGGTTGGCGGCCTGGGTGGCGAACAGGACCCGCGGCTGGCGGCCGCTGCGCACCGGCGGCGGTGTGCCCTGGATCAGCTGGGTCAGCCAACCGTTCAGCCGCCCAGTTGGAATCCGCCGGTCCCAGGAGTCCAGCGCGGTCCGCAACGCCGGCGCCAGCCGGTGGACGCCCCGCCCGGTCTGGGCCGAAATGTTGATGCGCTCGGCCCACTGCACCCGCATCAGGTCGCGCTCGAGCTCGCGGTTGATCTCGTAGCGGCGGTCGGCGTCGACCAGATCGGCCTTGTTCATGGCGATGACCAGCGCACGGCCGGAATCGATGACCATGCCGATGACCCGCTGGTCCTGCTCGGTCATCGGCTCCGACGAGTCGACGAGCACCACCGCGACCTCGGCCGCCTCCAGCGCCGACTGGGTCCGCAGCGACGCGTAGTACTCCATGCCCTTGGCCTGATTCACTTTTCGGCGCAACCCGGCGGTGTCCACGAACCGCCAGACAGCGCCGTCCAGCTCCACCATCGAGTCGACCGGGTCCACCGTGGTTCCGGCCACCGCATCCACGACCGACCGCGACTCGCCGGTCAGCTTGTTCAGCAGCGATGACTTGCCGACGTTCGGCCGGCCCAGCAGCGCCACTCGCCGGGGTCCGCCCGCTCCGCCGCCGACCATCTCAGCCGGTGCGGTCGGCAGCAACTCCAGCATCTTGTCCAGCAGATCGCCGGACCCGCGGCCGTGCAGGGCCGACACCGCGAACGGCTCCCCCAGCCCCAGATTCCACAGCGAGGCGGCCTCGGACACCAGCCGCTCGTCGTCGACCTTGTTGGCCGCCAACAGCACCGGCCGCTTGGACCGGCGCAGCACCCGGGCAATCGCCTCGTCCACCGCGGTGGCCCCCACCGAGGCGTCCACCACCACCACCACCGCATCGGTGGTCTGCATGGCCCGCTCGGCCTGCCTGGCCACCTCGACCTGCAAGCCGTCCGGGTCGGGTTCCCAGCCGCCGGTGTCCACCACGGTGAACCGGCGTCCCCGCCACAGCGCGTCGTAGGAGACCCGGTCGCGGGTCACCCCGGGCCGGTCCTGAACGACCGCCTCGCGGCGGCCGATGACCCGGTTGACGAGCGTGGACTTGCCCACATTCGGACGGCCGACCACGGCAATGGTCGGAATCGGGCCCTCGTTGCCCGCCTCGTCGACCTCGCCGTCGGCGCTGTCCTCCCACGGCGAGAACTCGCTCTCGTCGCTCCAGAACCCGTCGCTGGGCTCGAAATCCTCTGTCTCGCTCACTATGTCGCTTTCGCAGTCGCTTTCGATGGGCGCCCGAAAGCGCCGTTCGCGATTCCGGAATCCAATTCCTGCACCAATTCTGACAGTTTTTGTTGGATATCCGCGGTGGCGGCGTCGACCGCCCGCTTCCCGGCCGCCGGTGGGACCGCGATCGGCGACCCGACCAGGATGTTCACCTGGGGGCGAAAGCGGCGCCGGCGCCCCGGCGGCCGGGCGGTGCCGCGCAACGCCACCGGAACCACCGTCGCGCCCGCGCGCACGGCCAGCCAGCCGGCGCCGCTGAACACCGAGGCGACATTGCCGTCACCTCGGGTGCCCTCCGGGAAAAGACCGACCGTGCCGCCGCGGCGCAGCAGGTCCAGCGCGGCCAGCAGCACGTCCCGGCTGGGTGCGTCCCGGTCGATCGAGTACTGGCCGACGTTGCGCAGCAGCCAGCCGACCGGCCCGCGCACCGCCTCGGCCTTGATCAGGAACGCCACCCGGCGGGGGAGGAAACCGAACAGCACCGGCCCGTCCCAGAAATTCATGTGGTTGGCCGCGAACAGCACCGGCCCACGGAGCGGGACGTTTTCCAGACCCCGGAGCCGAACTTGATACATGGCGCCGCACAGAGCTATTCCGATTCGGCGGCCCCGGTCCACCCCGCGCCGTCCGGTGTGCGCGGGCACCGGGTCGGCGGCGGCCTCGGGCCGGAAGAAGCGCCGGATTCTCACGAGATGCCCCGCTCGGCGGCCAGCGCCAGGACGCGGGCCACGGTTTCCTCCAATTCCAGGGCCGAGGAGTCGAGGTGGATCGCATCCGCCGCCGCCTGCAGCGGGGCGTGCCGGCGGGAGGCGTCCGACGAATCCCGGCGCGCCAGGTCGGCGGCGACGGCGGGCAGATCGGGCGGCAGGTCCAGAAGGCCGGTCGCCGTGTTCTGGTCCAGCCGGCGGCGGGCCCGCTCGGCCGCATCGGCGGTCAGATAGATCTTCAGCGTCGCATCGGGGGCAACGACGGTGCCGATGTCGCGGCCCTCGACGACCATGCGTCCGGAGTGGGCGAGCGAGCGCTGGCGTTCGAACAGGAACGCCCTGACCGTCGGATTGGCCGACACCGGCGTGACGGCCAGAGTGACAGCGCCGCCGCGGATCTCGTCGGTGATGTCCTGATCGGCCAGCACATGCCGTTGATGGGCCGGGTCGAGCGGGGTGACGAAGTGCAGCGTCTCCAGCACGCCACTCACGCCCGCGTCGTCGAGTGGATCGACCCCGGAGCGCAGCACGGCGAGCGTGACGATGCGGTACATGGCCCCGGTGTCCAGGTACCCGGCGTCCAGCGCCGCGGCCACCCGCCGGGAGACGGTGGATTTGCCGGTGCCCGACGGCCCGTCGATGGCGATGACGAAATTTTCGGATCTCGTCATGACCGACCACCGGCACCGTCAGCGGATCGCAGAGCCGGGGCGCAGGCCAGCCGGTAGGCCTCCGGACCGCCGACCGGCTGACGAAGGGGCACCGCCGTCACAGGCCGACCGCTTTGTACAGCAACGAGATCTCCACCGGGTTCAGTTTGCGCAACGTGCCCGGGCGCTGGTGTCCGAGTTGCACCTCACCGATCTTGGTGCGGACCAGGCGGGACACCGGATGCCCCACCTCTGCGAGCAGCCGACGCACGATGTGCTTGCGGCCTTCGTGGAGCACAACTTCGACCACGGCCCGGTTGTTGTGCACATCCACGACCTGGAATCCGTCCACCCTGGCCGGCCCGTCCTCCAGCGTTACCCCGGCCCGCAACCTCCGGCCCAGGTCCCGGGGCACCGGGGCCGGAATCTCGGCCATGTAGGTCTTGGCCACGCCGAACGACGGATGGGTCAGCCGGTGAGCCAGCTCCCCGTCGTTGGTGAGCAGCAGCAGACCCTCGGAATCCATATCGAGGCGACCCACGTGGAAAAGCCGACCGGCGTCGGGACGGTCCTCGACCAGCTGCCCGATGTGCGGGCGCCCCTGGTCGTCGGACATGGTCGACAACATGCCCGGCATCTTGTTCAGAGCCAGGTAAACGAGATCCTCCCGCAGCACGACCCGGTTGCCGTCGACGTGCACGATGGCCCGGTCGGGATCGATCCGCAAACCCATTTCGCGCACCACGATCCCGTCCACTTTGACCCGGCCGGCCCGGATCAGCTCCTCGGCCTTGCGGCGGGACGCCACCCCGGCGGCGGACAGCACCTTCTGCAGCCTGATGCCCGCCTCGGTGTCGTCGTCGTCGGCGGCGGAGTTGTTGCCGCCCGGAGCATTTCGGTCAGACATCATCAATCGCATCCACATCGGGGAGCAGCGGACCCAACGGCGGAAGGTCTTCCAAGCCGTCGAGGCCCAACCGCTCCAGGAACAGTTCGGTGGTGCCGTATTGGATACCACCGGTGTCGGAGTCGGTGCCGCGCTCCTCGATCAGCCCGCGCGCGGTCAGGGTTCTGACCACGCCATCAACATTGACGCCGCGCACTCCGGCGATGCGGGCGCGGGTCACCGGCTGCCGGTAGGCGATCACGGCCAGCGTCTCCAGGGCCGGCCGGGACAAGCGCGACTGCTGACCATCCAGCACGAATCGCTCCACGACCGGCGCGAAGCGGTCGCGGGTATAGAAACGCCACCCGCCGCCCACCTGACGCAGCTCGATGCCGGACCCCGCATCGATGTACCGCTGGGCCAGGTCGGCCAGCCGTCCGGCCACGATTCGCACGGGGTGGCCGGTGGCGGCGGCCAACGCCGATTCGGTCACCGGAGAATCCACCACCAGCAGCACCGCCTCCAGGGCGCCGTCCAATTCGGCGTCGGACACCCACGGATCCCCGTCCGTGGCCAGATCATCGTCGACGTCGAACAAGGTCTCGCGGTCTGTCGCCGGCGGCGTGGTATTTCGCCCGTCCGGAAGCGTCGCCTCCGAAAACTCCGGCGTCGGCGCGGTCGCGCCGGTGGCCGGCACGGAGTTTTCCACCATCTCCTCGGTCATTCGTACTCATCCACCGGGAAATCACCGCTGCCGGCCGTCGAGCTGCTGGCGCCCGTCCACTGGATCGTGAGGACGCCCAACGGCTCGGGCTGGTCGAACGTCACGGCCGCCTCCCGATACAGATTCAGCAACCCGAGGAAGCGGGCCACCACTTCCAGAGTCCGTTCGCAGTCGGACACCAGCTCAGCGAACGTGGCCACCCCTCGGTGGGCCAGCAGTTCCCGCAACGCCGCCGTGTGCTCGGCCACCGACACCGTCGAGGAGTGGATGTGCTCGAGTGACACCGTGGGCGGCGGTTTGGGGCGGAAAACCGCGGCCGCCAATTCGGCGAAATGGCCGGCGTCCAGGCCAATGGACACTTCGGGAAGCAGCCCGAGATACCGCGGCTCCAGGGTGACGGCTCGCGGGTACCGGCGCAGCGCGGTCGACTCCAGTTCGGCGAACAGGGCGGCCACCTGCTGATAGGCGCGATAGGCCAGCAGACGGGCGAAGAGTAGGTCTCTGGCCTCCAGCAGGGCCAGGTCCTCGGCGTCTTCGACCTCGGCGTCCGGCACCAGGCGGGCGGCCTTGAGGTCGAGCAACGTCGCCGCCACCACCAGGAACTCGGTGACCACCTCCAGATCAGCCCGGTCTCCCAGCGCCTTGAGGTAGGCCAGGAATTCATCGGTCACCTTGGACAACGCGACTTCGGTGACGTCCAGCTGGTGGCGGCCGATCAGCTGGAGCAGCAGGTCGAAGGGTCCGTCGAAGTTGTCCAGGGTGATGTGAAAGCCAGGAGCGCGGCCGCTCGGGCCGCCGGCGTCCGGTTCGCCCGGGGCGAGCACCGCCGGATCGGAATGGGTGTCGACCGCGACGCTCACCGCCCGCTGCCCCGGCTCCACCGATCGGCGCGAAAGACCGTCACTGCCCGTCCGCGTCTTCACCGGTTCCGAGATGCGTGATCTCGGCCAGAACTTCTTTGGCGAGAGTCCGAAAAGCCTGAGCAGCAGCGGAAGTCGGCGCATAGGTGGTGATCGGTTCACCCGCCACGGTGGTTTCGGGGAACTTCACCGTCCGGGAGATCACCGTATCGAAGACCTGGTCGCCGAAGCGCTGCACCAGCATGGCCACCACATCCCGGGCGTGGACGGTCCGGCCGTCGAACATGGTGACCAGCACGCCGTCGATCTGCAGTTCCGGGTTGATCCGCTCCTGCACCTTCTGGATGGTGTCCACCAGCAGGGCCACGCCACGGAGTGAGAAGAACTCGGCCGCCACCGGCATGATGACGCCGTGCGAGCAGGCCAGCGCGTTGACGGTCAACAGGCCGAGCGACGGCTGACAGTCGATCAGCACGTAGTCGTAGGCATGCAGCAGCGGCCGGAGCGCCCGGGACAGCGTCTGCTCCCGCCCCACCTCGCTGATCAGCTGCACTTCCGCGGCTGACAGGTCGATGTTGGCGGGGATCAGGTCCAGACCCGGCACCTTGGTGCTGACCAGGACATCGGAGATGCTGGTCGACCGCTCCAGCATCAGGTTGTAGATGGTGCGTTCCAGCTCGTGGCTGGGGACGCCCAGACCGGCCGACAGCGCGCCCTGGGGATCGAAGTCGACCAGCAGCACCCGCCGGCCGTAGCTGGCCAGGGCGGCGCCGAGATTCAAGGTCGACGTCGTCTTGCCGACGCCACCCTTCTGGTTGCACAGGGCAATGACCCGAGCCGGTCCGTGGCTGGCGAGCGGCTCGGGTTCGGGCAGCGGGCGGATCGGGCGGCCGGTCGGCCCGATCTCGGCCGGTTCGGTGGTGGCCGGGAACAGGCCGGCCGTCAGCGCGGGCGCCGCCGAGGCGGCCGATCCGGGGAAGTATGCGTCGACCTCGACCTGCTGCCCGTCGGACTCGTCCTGTCCGTGGAACTCGTCCTGACCGTGGGACTCGTCCTGTCCGTGGAACTCGTCCTGCCCGTCGGACTCGTCCTGTCCGTGGAACTCGTCCTCACCGTGGGACTCGTCCTGGCTGTAGGAGGGCTCCGGCTCGCTGGGCGATTCGTCCCACTCTGCGCTCTGGTGCTTCCACTCCGCGGCCGGCGGGCCGGAATCTACGGCCGGTTGGTGCCAGCCTGCGGCCGGCTCAGACTCCCCGCCGGACCAGGTGTGATCGTCGGGGCCGGCGCTGTCCGTCGATTCCGGCTCGGGCTCCGGCTCGGTGGTACCGACCGGGTCGTCAGCGGCCGGAGCGGCCGGCGGAGACCAGGCGGAGGCGCCGACCGAGGATGCGGCGATCCAGGCCGAGTCGTCCGGTGCACCCATCCTGGCGATTCTCCCGCTCGACTCGGTGCGGCCGGACGACAGAAAGGACCCGACGCCGCCGGCCGCGCGACGCCCCGCTCAGCGTAGGTGTCCGGGAGGTCGCCGACAAAGGGCGGCACGCGCAGCCCGCGCTCGGCCCTGGTCAGCGCGCCCGCGGATGGGCAGTGGCATACACCTCGCGAAGAGCGTCCACGGTCACCAGTGTGTAGATCTGGGTGGTGGCCACCGAGGCGTGGCCCAGCAGCTCCTGCACGGTCCGGACGTCCGCGCCGCCTTCCAGCAGGTGCGTGGCGAAAGAGTGGCGCAGCGTGTGCGGAGACACGGCGTCGGCCACCTTGGCCCGATCGGCCGCGTCGCGCAGCACCTGCCACGCGGATTGGCGCGTCAGCCGGCCCCCGCGGACGTTGAGGAACAGGGCCGGTGTGCCCCGCCGGCCCCCGGCGGCCAACGCCGGCCGGCCCCGCACCAGATAGGCGTCCACCGCTGCGAGCGCGTAAGAGCCCACCGGCACCAGACGTTCCTTGGCCCCCTTGCCGAAAAGCCGCACCACTCCGACGGAATCGGTGCCCGGTTCGGGGCCGTCGATGTCGTCGACGTCCAAGCCGACCGCCTCGCTGATCCGGGCTCCGGTGGCGTAGAGCAGTTCCAGCAGGGCGCGGTCCCGCAGCCCGCGCGGGTCATCTGCGCCCGCCGCCTCGAGAATGGCCGCGACCGTGTCGACCGGCAAAGCCTTGGGCAGCCGCCGGTTCGGCGTCGGCGGCTGGACGTCGCGGGCCGGATCGGTTCCGGTCAGGCCCTCGGCCAACAGGAATTTGTGCCAGCCCCGCGCCGCAACGACGGCCCGGGCCGCCGACGAAGCGGCCAACGGTGCCGCGTCCGGACCTCCGGTGCGCAGTGCGGTCAGATAACCGCGGAGATGATCAGCCCTGACCTCGGTGACGTCCCGGACGCCCTGCGCGACCAGGAAATCGACATATCGGCGCAAGTCACGGCGGTAGGACAACAGGGTGTTGGTGGCCGAGCCGCGTTCGACGGCCAGGTGATCGAGATACCGCCGGAGCGGGCGGGCCAACTCCGCCGGTTGGTCGGCGACGGGGTCGGCCGCGCCGGTCACGCCGGCAGGGCGCGCAATGACGGCGCGGCGGGAATCGCCGATCCGTCGAACACCGTCGACTCCCCCGAGGACCAGTCGTCGTGGGCGTCGCGGAGTTCGCGGCCCTCTTTCAGCGCCGCGCTGGCGGCGAGCAGTCCCGCCACCGCGATGCCGTTGACGATCTCGCCGCGGTAGACCGAATCGACCGCGTAGGAAAGCGGCACCCGGACGACCTCCAGATCGGCTTCCTCGTCCTTCTATCTCGCTGCGGTCGACATCGGAAAGGTTCTCGGCCAGGTAGATACGCACGCCTTCGGTGCAAAAGCCCGGCGAGGGAACAAGGTCGACCAGGATCGACCAGTCGAGCGCATGCAGGCCCGCCTCCTCGGCCAGCTCTCGTTTGATGGCGACCAACGGATCCTCGCCGTCGTGATCCATGAGTCCGGCTGGCAACTCCCACAACCGCCGGCGCACGGGATGCCGGTACTGCGCGATGAGGACGACGTCGGGGTCCTCCTCGTCGCCCCGGGCCGAGTCCAACACGACCACGGCCACCGCGCGATCGTGTTCGACCACCTCCCGCTTGGCCGTGTTCCCACCGGGCATGACCACGTCGTCGATCCGGACCCGGGCGACATGGCCGGAGAACACCGTTTCTGACGAGGCCACCGAGAACAGTTCGTCGCTCATGACAGACTCATTCCGGCCGGCTGGGCGGCGTGAGCCGCGGCGAACTCCCGATCGTCGAGGTGAAAACTGGTCTCTGGCACCGTATCCCCGCCGTCGAGAGGATCGATCGGCAGTCGCTCCGACTTCAGATACTCCAACGACGCCGTGATGAAGGCGCGGAACAGCGGGTGCGGGCGGGTGGGCCGGGACTTGAATTCGGGGTGCGCCTGGGTGGCCACCATGAACGGGTGCAGTTCTCGGTCCAATTCCACGAATTCCACCAGCGACGCATCCGGCGACGTTCCCGACAACCGCAATCCGGCCGCCTCCAGGCGCGCCCGGTAGGCGTTGTTCACCTCGTAGCGGTGCCGATGCCGCTCCGAAACGGACGTAGATCCGTAAATTTCAGAAACCAGGCTGCCTTCGGCGAGCTTGGCCGGATATGAGCCCAGGCGCATGGTTCCGCCCATGTCGCGGGCTCCGGCCACCACGTCGGTCTGGTCGGCCATGGTGGCGATGACCGGGTCCGCCGCATTGACGTCGAACTCCGCGGAATTCGCGCCACCGAGGCCGCCCAAATTGCGTGCCACTTCGATGACCATGCACTGCAGGCCCAGGCAGAGGCCCAGGAGCGGAATCCGGTTCACCCGGGCAAAGGTGATCGCGCCGATCTTGCCCTCGATGCCCCGCACCCCGAAGCCTCCGGGAATGAGCACCCCCTGCACGTCCGACAGCGCAGCGGCCGCGCCGGCCGGTGTCTCACACTCGTCGGAGGCCACCCAGACGATCTCGACCTTGGCGCGGTTGCCGAAACCGCCTGCCCGCAACGCCTCGGTCACCGACAGATAGGCGTCGGGCAGGTCGATGTACTTGCCCACCAAGGCGATTCGAATGGTCTCGGCCGGCTTGTGGACCCGATCCAACAGGTCACCCCAGAGCGTCCAGTCGACGTCCTTGAACGACAGCCCCAGCCGGCGCACCACATAGGCGTCCAGGCCCTCGGTGTGCAGGACCTTGGGAATGTCGTAGATCGACGGCGCGTCCGGTGTGGCGATGACCGCCTCCGCGTCGACGTCGCACATCAAAGAGATCTTGCGCTTCAACGGTTCCGGGATGGGCCGGTCACTGCGGCAGACCAGCGCGTCCGGCTGGATACCGATGTTGCGCAACGCGGCCACGGAATGCTGGGTCGGTTTCGTCTTCAACTCGCCCGAGGGTGCCAGATAGGGAACCAGCGACACGTGCAGGAAGAAGACATGCTCGCGACCGAGGTCGTGCCGCACCTGCCGGGCCGCCTCCAGGAACGGCAACGACTCGATGTCTCCCACCGTGCCGCCGATCTCGGTGATGACCACGTCCGGCGCATGGTGGTCGGCCGCCGGGATCGACATCGCCACGATGCGGTCCTTGATTTCGTTGGTGATGTGCGGGATGACCTGCACCGTGTCGCCGAGGTACTCGCCGCGCCGCTCGCGGGCGATGACCCGGGAGTAGATCTTGCCGGTGGTCACGTTGGCGTCGGCGGACAGATCGCGATCAAGGAATCGTTCGTAGTGTCCGATGTCCAGATCCGTTTCGGCCCCGTCTTCGGTGACGAACACCTCGCCGTGCTGAAACGGGTTCATCGTTCCGGGATCGACGTTGATGTAGGGATCCAGCTTCTGCATGGTGACCCGCAGGCCGCGGGAGGTCAGTAACCGGCCCAGGCTGGAAGCGGTGAGTCCTTTACCCAGTGACGACGCCACGCCCCCCGTGACGAAGATGTGTTTGGTGACGTGCACCGGATGCGGCAAGGTCTACTCCCCGTGTCGTGCGATCGCGGGCGATCGCGGCTGTCGGACCATCGGCAGCGCACGGCAGGAGCGGAACGACCCGGACCGGGCGGCGGGTGCCCGACCTGATCGAGGACCACTGGAGCCGGCACGCTTCACGGAATTTCACTTTAACATCGTCGGCCCCGGTGCCGGTGGATCCCGCCCCGGCAGCGGCTGGATCATCGCCTTCACCGCATCGGGGCAAAGTCACCGCCGGCCGGGCTCCGTGGCAGCCGGCCGGCGGCGGCATTTACCGCCGGCCGGCGCACAGCGGCCAAAACACCGGCGGCCCGGGTTCCGTGAGGTGACCCGGGCCGCCGATCCGCAAAATTGCTAGTTGACCGCCAGCGACGGGATCTGGCCCTGGGCGTTGGCGGCGATTCCGTAGCGGCCGACTCCCCCGCCGTTCTGCTCGACCAGGCCCAACACGGTGGCCAGTCGGCCGGTGGTGGTGTCCACGTCGTCGACGGTCGTGACGGCCGCCGATTTCGCGGTATCCGACCGGATGTCACCGACGGCGCCGGTGGTCGTCTCCGAACCCTGCCGGCCGGCCAGCACCACCCCGCCGGACGCCTGCTTGATCTGGGCCGCGAAGTCGGCCAGGGTCTGGGCCTTGTTCGCCTCGGAACCGCCGGTCTCTGCCGGCCCGGTCAGGATGATGACCAGCCGCCCCGCGGCCACCGAGCCGGTGGCCTGCAGGAACCCCGCTCCGGAGAACGCCGACAGGGCGGCGCTGGCCTCGGCCGAGGTGACGCTGGTCTTGCCGTTCTTGTCCGTCAGGAGCACTGACCCGAGTAGCGCGCCCGCACTTGACCCGGCCGAGGTCGAGGCCGGCAACTGCGCTCCCGCCGGAAGGACCTTGGCCGCGAGGTCACGGATCGCCGAAGCGTTCTGCGGATCGACAAAGGCCGCCGTCAACTGCATCTGAGCAGTGATCTTGGCCCCGGCCCGGGTAAGCAAGGACACGACGGCGTCGCGGTCGGCCGGGTCCGCGTCACTGGTGGTGAAGAGCACCACGCTGCTGTTCGGCAGGGTGCCGCGCACGGCCAGGCCCGACACGGCCCCGGCGAACTTGTCGTCGCCGGTGACCCGGTTGCTGAGCGCGGCATTCTGGCTGGTCAATTGGTCGTTCTGGGCCGACAGGTCGGACTTGTCGCTCTGCAGGCCGGCGAGAATGGGCGACGACACCTTGGTGGCGCCCAGCACGATGCCCAAGGCCAGGGCCAGGAAGATCGCCGCCAGCGAGACGATGTGATACCGCATCGAAATCATGGCTCAGAACAGCCCTCTCACCCAGGAAACGAATTGGTTCCACCATTGCTTGGCCAGATCGAGATAGGTGCCCGAGACGTCGGACAGCAGCAGCGCGGCGACGATGGCGGCCAACGCCACGATCAGCAGCAGGATGACGATCCACCAGGAAATGCGCGCCTTGTACAGGTGGGCCACGGCCCGGGCGTCGACGATCTTGCTGGACGCCCGCATCCGGACCAGGAACGAGCTGGCCGCGTCGCCGCGGCTGCGGTCGAGCAGATCGGTGAGGGTCGCCTTCATGCCCACGGTCGTGATGAGCGTGCAGTCCGCGGCGTCCACCAGCAGCAGCGCCAGGTCCTCGCTGCTGCCGGTGGCGGGGAACGTGACCGCTCCGACGCCGAGATCTTGCAGCCGCTCCAACCCGGGGGCGTGCCCGTCGATGTCCGCCGGAATGACGACCTCGGCTCCGGACCGCAGGGCCTCTGGGGAGATGGATTCCGGGTTGCCCACGATCAGGTGCGGCTTGTGTCCCGCTTCCCGGAGGGCGTCTGCCCCACCGTCCACGCCGACCAGCACCGGCTTGAAATCGGCGATGTACTTCCGCAGTTTCTTGACCTGCTCGACGGCGTCGGGCGAGCCGGCCACCATCAGGACCTGTCGGCCGGCGATCCGGACGGATACCTCGGGAATGCCGATCCCGTCGAGCAGTAGGGTGCGCTCGCGCTTCATGTATTCGATGGCGTTGGCGGCGAACGCCTCCAGCTGGGCGGCCATGCCCGCCTTGGCCTCGACCAGCTGATCGGCCACGGATTCTGAGGTCTGCTCGATCCCTTCGGCGATCATGTCGTCGCCGGCGTAGATCAGGCCCTCATCCACCCGGATCTTGGTGCCGTCCTTGATCCGGCTGAAGATCTTGTCGGGCACGTTGTCGATCAGCGGGATGCCGGCGTCGACCAGGATCTGCGGACCCAGGTTCGGGTATCGGCCCGAGATCGACGGCGCGGCGTTCACCACGGCGGTTACCCCGGCGCTGACCAGCGCATCTGCCGTGGCCCGGTCGAGATCACCGTGTTCGAAGACCGCGATGTCGCCGCGGTCCAGTCGTCTCAGGAGCGCATCACTGCGTCGCGAGACACGCGCGACGCCTGTGACTCCTGGCAACACGCGTGACTGGCGTGACAGAAGCTTCATAGCTCGATCGTGCCAGTCCCGCGCGGGGAATCAGCGCAGCCGAGCCTGGGGACACGCGGACAGTCGGCAGATTCCGCCCCCCATCGAGTCACTCAGTGAGGTCGGGAGGCTTCAAATAGTGAACAGCGACACCGTTCCGGGTCGAAATAGTGGGCCTAGCGCCGGTGCGCCAGCGGTACGGCGTCAGGAGCGGCTTTCTTGCGTGTCTTGCCGGCGGAAGCGGAAGCCGCAGCGCCGGACCTCGACTTGGCCCGCACCGCTTGCCCCAGCAGCTGGGCGGCATGGGCCAGGGCGGTGGCGTCATCGGTGCCGCCCAGCATGCGGGCCAGCTCCGCTTCCCGGGCCTGGTCGCTGACCGTCCGCAGCGAGGAGGCCCGGATGGTCCCGTCCTCACCGGCCTCGACGACCACCTGGCGGTCGGCGAACGCCGCCACCTGAGCGAGGTGCGTGACCACGACGACCTGATGGGACCGCGCCAGCAGGGCCAGGCGCAGGCCGATCTCGGTAGCCGCTCGTCCCCCGACGCCCGCGTCGACCTCGTCGAACACCAGCGTCGCCACCGGATCCGCCGCGGCCAGAACCACTTCCAGAGCCAACATCACCCGAGACAGTTCGCCGCCCGACGCCCCCTTGGCCAGCGGCAGCTCCGGGGCGCTGGGATGCGCGCGCAGCCCGATCTCGACGTGGTCCAGGCCGTCCGGCCCCGCGGCCAGCCATTGCCCGTCCACCGGCACCGCGTCGGCAGCTCCGGCTTCAGCGAGCCGAGGCGCCACAGTGACGGTGACTTCGGCGCGGGCCATGGCCAGGTGACTGAGCTCGGCGGTGGTCAGCTTCCCGAGTCGCGCGGCTGCGGCGGCCCGGTGCCGGCTCAACCGATCACCGGCTTGGGCGACCGCCACCCGCAGTTCGGAACAGCGCTGCTTGAGGGCCGCCACCACGTCGTCCGACGAATCCAGCGCGGCCAGTTCTCGCGCCGCCTCCTCGCGCCAGGCCAGCACCCCGTCGATGTCGGCCGCGTACCGGCGGGTCAGCGTGCGGAGTTCGGCCTGCCGACCCAACAGCCGTTCCAACCGAGTGGGGTCGGCATCGAGCTCGTCCACATAGGCCGAAAGGTCGGCGGCCGCGTCGACCAGCACGGCCGCCGCCTGGTGCAGGTCGGCTGCCCAACGCGCCAGACGTTCGTCGCCCGACGTGGCCAGTGACTTCCGGGCCGATTCGACCAGCTGGACGGCATTGACCAGATCCGGATCCTCGCCGGCCAGCGCCTGGCGGGAGGTCTCGGCGGAGACTCGGAGGGTGTCGACGTTCTCGAGCCGGCGGACCTCGGCCAACAGCTCGACGTCTTCGCGCGGCAGCGGGTGCACCTTGTCGATCTCGCCGACTCCCAGCCGCAGCACCTGCTCACGCTGGGCGCGTTCGCGGGCCCGCTCGGTACGGTCGCGCAGTTCGGCGGAGGCCGCCTGCCAGTCGGCGCGCACCGCCCGGTACGCCTCCAGCAGCGGTTCCGACTGGGCGTACCGGTCGAGGACCCGGCGCTGCTCGGGCGGCCGCAGCAGGGAAATGGCCTCCGACTGGCCGTGCACCGCGATCAACGGCTCGGCCACCTCCGCCAGGGTGGCCAAGGGCACCGAGCGCCCACCCGCGTAGGCGCGGGACCGGCCGTCCGCGGTCACCATGCGCACCAGGATCAGCGCCCCGTCGTCGTCCGAGTGTCCGCCGGAGGCCTCGACCAGCTCCTGAACGGGATGACCAGCGGCCAGCTGAACGCGTGCTTCCACGGCGGCCCGGTCCGCACCGGACCGCACCCGGGACGAGTCCGCCCGGCCACCACCGATCAATCCCAGCGCCGTGACCACCATGGTCTTGCCGGCGCCGGTCTCACCGGTGACGGCGGTCAGGCCGGGATGCGGTTCCAGGACGGCGTCCTCGATGACGCCCAGGCCGCTCAGCCGCAGTTCGGACAGCACGTTGCTCACGCTACCGGCCCGGTGGACGAACGTTCGATGGGCGATCCGGCGAGTCGGCTCAGTAGCGCTGGTCGCGCCAGCCGTGCACCGGCAGCGCGAATTTGCGGACCAGCCGGTCGGTGAAGGGCTGGTCGCTGAGCCGGACCATCGCCACCGGCGTGATCCCGCGGCGAACCTGAACCCGGGAGCCGCTGGGGACCTCGTGGATGCGCCGGCCGTCGCAGGCCAGCACCGCATTGTGGCCGGCCGGGTCGATGTGCACGGTGACGGTGGAATTCGGTGACACCACCAGCGGCCGGGCGAAGAGTGCGTGGGCGTTCGACGGCGCGACCAGAAGGGCCTCGACGTCGGGCCAAACGATGGGGCCGCCGGCCGAGAAGGCGTAGGCGGTGGAACCGGTCGGCGTCGCGCACAACACGCCGTCGCAGCCGAAAGCCGAGACGCCACGCCCGTCCACCTCGACGACGACGTCGAGAATGCGTTCGCGGGTTGCCTTCTCCACGCTCACTTCGTTGAGCGCCCAGCACTGGTCGAGGATCTCGCCGTCCCGCTCGATGGTCACGTCCACGGTCATCCGCACCGTGACACCGCCGGCCCGCAGGTAGTCCCGGTGGACAATGGCGCGCAGCGCGTCGTCCAAGTTGTCGATGTCGGCTTCGGCGAGAAAGCCGACCCGACCCAGATTGATCCCCAGGACCGGCGCCTGCAGCGGTCGCGCCGCTTCGGCGGCCCGCAGCAGAGTTCCGTCGCCGCCGATGGCCAGCACCATCTCCACCGGGCCCGAGTCGCCGTCGGACTGCAGCTCGGTGTCGACGAGCGGTTCCAGCTCGAGTTCGCGGCTCTCGCGGAACAGGCCAACGGCCCGGATGCCGTGCTCGCTCAGCGTGCTGGCGACTTTGGTCGCGGTCGCCACGATGTCGGGGCGGCCGGTGTGCGCGACCAGCAACACGGACCGGGGTCGATGTGTTCCGGATTTCATTGCGGACCCTCCTCGACGGCGCGCCGCGCCATGGCGTTCACGGACTCCGGGTCGAACGGCACGTCTGAGCGAAGGCGCAGGAAGTATTCGACGTTCCCGCTGGGCCCGGGCAGCGGCGAGGCCACCGCTCCGGCGGTTCCCCAGCCCAGTTCCGCGGCTCGGGTGGCGACCGTGACGACCGTCTCGTGACGGTGTTCGGGATTGCGGACGACGCCGCCGCTGCCCAGCCGGTCCTTGCCGATCTCGAACTGCGGCTTGACCATCAGCAGCTGGTCGGCGCGGGGCCGGCAGCAGCTCGTCAAGGCGGGCAGCACGGTCGTCAGGGAGATGAAGGACAGGTCGGCCACAACAAGGTCCACGGGTCCGCCGATGAGCTCGGGAGTGAGCGTCCGGACGTTGGTGCGCTCCAGCACGTGGACGCGAGAGTCGTTGCGCAGACGCCAGATCAAGTGCCCATACCCCACGTCGACCGCCTCGACGGTGGCGGCGCCGCGGCGCAGCAGCACATCGGTGAATCCGCCCGTGGAGGCTCCGGCGTCCAGGCATCGGGTCCCCGCCACCTCGAGATCGGGAAACGCGGCCAAGGCACCCAACAGCTTGTGGGCGCCGCGCGACGCCCACCCCTCGTCGGCCGGATCGTCGCGGATGAGCAGAGCGGCAGCGGGATCGACGGCGGTGGCGGCCTTCTCGGCCGGCCGACCGGCCAGTTGCACGCGTCCCGCCGCGATCAGTTCACCGGCGTGCTCGCGGGATCGGGCCAATCCGCGGCGGACCAGCTCGGCGTCCAGTCGCGTGCGCCGCACGATCAGCCGCTTCCGGGCGTTGCCGGCGCGCGGTCGACGGACCCATTCAGGGCCGCGGCCAAATCGGCGTGGATGCGCTCGAAGGCCTCGGCCTGTTGCGACAGTGGAAGTCCGTCGACCTCTGACAGCAGCTGCTCCGCCGAACGCAGACGGTCCAGCGGGCTGGGCGGCGCAACGACAGGTTCAGCCGGCGCTCCGGAATTTCCGGCTGCCGGACCGGAGGACGGGGTCGGCAATCCCGGCAAAAAGCCAGGACGAGGTACTGGTTGCGGCTGGTCCACCGGGTCAAGTCCTCGCTGCCGTCGGAATCTTCTTGGTGCACTCAACGCTACCGAAACCAGCGACGACAGCGCGTGGGCCCTGGGGTTTGTGGCGGGTCGGTGCGGCTCGGGCTCGGCGCGGGTCACACCAGCCGTAGCCGCCGCAGGGCCGCTTCGGCGGTGCTGTCCCCGGCGTGCACCGTGGTGGTGCCGTGGGTCCAGGCCGCCGTGGCCGCCGCCGCCAGGGCGCTGAGCACATTCCGGTCGTCGAGCTTGCTGCGGCCGGCCGGCCCGCGCAGAACGAGCGCGCCATCCAGCGGCTCGGCGGCCCAACCGTGGTCGGCGGACTCCACCGCGACGTAGAAGGCGTCGTCGACCAGTCCGCGCAGGTCGAAGGCCAGCAGGGTGGGTCGTCTCGACACGGGCGCCGCGAGGACATCAGCGGGCGTGGACACTCCGGACAGCACCAGCAGCGACGGCAGGCCGGCGCTGACGCCGGCTTCGATGTCGGTGTCCAACCGGTCGCCGATGACCAGCGGCTGCTGCGCGGCGGCCCGCCGGACCGCCTCGTCGAGGAGCGGCCGATTCGGTTTTCCGGCCACGCGCGGCTCCAGACCGGTCGCCGTGCGCAACGCCTGCACCATGGCGCCGTTGCCGGGCAACAGGCCACGTTCGGTCGGCAGGGTGCTGTCTACGTTGCAGGCCACCCAGTCGGCGCCGGACCGCAGCGCGATGCACGCCTCGGCCAGGATCCGCCAGCCGGTGTCGGGGGAATGCCCCTGCACCACGGCGACCGGGTTGTCCTCGACCAACCGCGTCGGGCGAAAGCCGACTGCGTGCACCGAGTCGGCCAGGAACTCCGAGCCCACCACCAGCACGCGTTCGCCGGGCGCATTTCGCTCGATGAGCAGCTGCGCGGCCACCTCCGGTGAGGTCAGGACGTCGGCGGCGCGGGCCGGCACGCCCATGTGCGCCAACGACCCGGCCACGTCGGCCGGGGAACGGGACGCGTTGTTCGTGACATACATGGCCCGCGAGCCCGCTCGGCCGGCCGCCGCGATCCCCTCCACCACGTGCGGGATCACCTTGCCGCCGAGGTACACGGTGCCGTCGAGATCGAGCAACAGGGCGTCGTACTGCTGGGCCAGGGTCACCGGGGGTCCTTGTCCTGATGGCTGAAGGAGGGCGCGTCCCACGCCGGTGTGGCCAGCAGTGCTGCTGGTGCGTCGGCGTCCACGTCGGCTGATTCCGGGGGCGCTTGGTCCTCGGCCCGGGCTTCGGAGACATCGTCGTGGAAACCCGGCCGGCCGGCCGAGTCCGTTGTGTCCCTCTCCGCCGGCGGTTGCTGACCCGCCGTTTCGGCGGGGTTGACCGGCGATGGCTGGTCGGCCGCCGTGTCGTCGCCGGCAGCTGACTGCTGACCGTCCGCCGTCGACGCGTCCGGACTCGCTGCCGCCTTTTCCTCACGGGCCAGCCGATCGGCGAGCGCGTTGAGCCGTTCGTCGGCGTCCGTCTCCTCGTCGGCGTCCGCCTCCAGGGCCTGCATGAACGTCCGTACCGCGTCCGAGAGCTGACCGCTTTGTTCCAACAGGTCGGCGTAGGCGTAGAGCAACCGGGCCCGGCCCGGCGTGCGCTCGTCGGCCGCGGCCACGTCGGACCGCAACGAAACCAGGGCGGCGTCGAGCTGACCGAGGTCGGCCCGCGCGCCGGCCACCACAATCCGCAGTTCCAGGCGGCCGACCTCGTCCAACTCCGTGGCTTCGGCCGAGCGTCCCAGTTCGATCGCCCGCTCGGGATGGCCGAGGGCCCGTTCGGCGTCGGCCATGACCGGAAGGTGCCCGGCTCCCCCACCCATGCGGCGGGCGGCGCGCAGTTCGCTGATGGCCTCCGCCCACTCGCCGGCCCGATAGGCGACCAGACCGGCGGTTTCCCGGACGACGGCGATGCGCCCACCGCGGGCCCGAGCCGCTCGGGCGTGAACCCAGGCCTCTTCTGGTTCCTCATCCGCCAGCGTCCCCGCCGCGACGAGGTGCGCGGACACGAATTCGGCGTTCTCCTTGGACAGACTGCGCAGATCCCGCCGCACGCTGGGCTCGAGTTCCGCGATATCCACCCACTCCGGAATATCCGGCCAGGTCAGGTCCTTGTCGGCCTGTCGGACCCGGGAGCCGCTCGGCGCCTCGCGAACCGGACGCGGCTCGTCGTCGCCGAACCGGCCGGCCCGATCGTCCCGCCGCGGCCGAGCACCGCCAGCGCCGAACCGGCTACTCCGGTCGTCACGCCCGAAACCGGCCGTGCCTTCATCGGTCCGGCTTCTGCGATCGTCAGATCCGAAGCGAGGACGGCGGTCATCAGTTCGGGCCGAGCGAGGTTTGCTGCTGTCCTGGCGAAATCCGTAGGCGCCGGCTTCCGGCGATGAACGCTCGACCGGTTCCCGAACCGGCGTGGGTCCGGTGTCGGCGCTCCCGTCGGGGTCGGCCGCCGGAGCCCTGTCGTCGGCGTCGTCCGACCGCGAAACATCGCTCTGCTGCCCGTCAACCGCAGTCTCGGGCGGGGGCGCTGTACTCGTCTCCTCCGAAAGGGCGTCGGCCGAAGTGATTTGGAAGCTGGCGCTGAGATCGCCGCCCAGCCCGCCGGTACGGCCGCTCGGGCGGTCCGCCCCGCCGTCTGGAGCGGTCGGCCGCATCCGAATCGACCGCCGTTCGGCGGCGCGGTGGGCGTCCCAGGGCTCGGATTCATCGCGACGCCGGCCGCTCCACCCCTCACCGAACGTCCGGCGGTCCGTCGGTCCGCTGGCCTGGTCATCACCCTGACGAGTCGGCCCGGACGTTCCGCGGGCCTGTCGATCGGTCCAGCGCTGGGCGGCAGGGCGATCCCGACCGGCCCGATCGTCCCGGGCCCGCGGACGATCGTCGTCGCGTCGACCGGTATCGCTGTCGGAAGTCCGCGGCCGTCCACCCCGGTGCGGGAACGAAGCGGCACTGGGTGATCGGTCACCCTGGTCGCCGCGCTCCGGTCGGCCACTGGACCAGGGCCGCCGCTCGTCGCGGGATCCCGGTGGGTCGAACCGCGTTCCGCGGCCGCGACTCGAGGTGTCCGCAGGAGACCGGTCAGCAGACCGCGGATCGGCCGGACGTTCGCCCCCGCCGGGGTACGGCGACCGTTCGTCGCCGTACCGCCTGGGTGAGTCCTCGCGCGGGGATCGAGGCGCCCAGGGTCGGCCGAAGCCGCGACGTGGAGGAGCGGACCGCCCCCAGTCGTCGAAGGAACGACGATCCGCACCCTCGGCCCCGGGGCGGGCGGAATCACCGCGGTTGTCGCCGGACGGGCGCGGCCGGCCCGCGTCGCGGCCGGTGTCAGTGCCCCGCCGGTCGCCGAAGGCCCTGGACCGGTCCGACGACCCGAAACCGCCGCGGGCGCCCGAATACCCGGACGCGCCACGCTCGCTCCGGTCGGAGGAAGAACCACCCCGGCCGCCTCCATAGCCGCCCCGCTCGGTCCGATCCGACGACCAGGAGTCGCGCCCGCCGGAATAGCCCGACTCGCGACGCTCGCCCTGGTCCGCCGGCCACGAATCACGCCGGCCGCCCGCATAACCGCCCCGCTCAGCCCGGTCCGACGACCAGGAGCCGCGCCCGCCGACCGCATAACCGCCACCACGTTCCGCACGGTCGGACGACGAAGAACCGCCGCGGGACGCCGCGGAGCCACCTCCGGCCCCACCCCGCGACCCGGAGTAACCGCCTCGACCGGACGCGGCCGGGCGGTCATTTCGTTCTCCTCGATCCGACGACCTCGGCCCATCCCGAAATCCGCCGTCGCCACCGGTCCGGGAATCGCCTGCGCCCGCCCACCGGGAATCACCACGCGACTCCGAGGCGCGTTTCGGTCCGGCCGACGGGCCGCGGTCGTCGCGTCGGGGCCGGTCCCAGCCCGGGCCACGGTCCCCGTCGGGAAAGTCCGCTCTACGGCTCCTGCCATCACTCTTCTCGTCTGCAGGGCGGCGGCTTCCGCTCGAGCGATCTGACCGGAATGGTGCGTCGCCGGAGCCAGGGATGCGAAGGCCAGGGGACCGACGGCCGCCGGCATTGCCCCGGCCGTCGTCCTGGCGAAAACCTTGTCCGCCGCGACCTTGGCTTGACGTCATTTCGGGCGGGCGCGGGGCGTCGCCGCGCGGACCCCGTCCCCAGTCCGGGTCGCGCCGCCGGCCGTCCGCATCCCGTTCCGTGGGCCGATATCCGCGGTTCTGCCCGGGCCGGTCTGCTCCCGTCCGATCGTCCCGCCGACCCCGGGCGTCGTCGCGGCTGTTCGACGCGCCGGAACGCGGCCCGCCGGTACCACCTTGGCGCGGTCGGTCCCCGCCGGAACGGCGAGCGCCGGAGTCGTCCTGCTTCATGATCTCAATCCTCTTGTATGACGTTCGGGTGTCGGTGGCTCATCGACTGGGTTTCGCGTCGCCCGTCCGTCCACGGCTGCAGGCTGCTCCGGTCGGCGGAAATTTCATCGTCTGCCCTGCCTGACAGACGGTGGCAGCTCAGCTCAGGCGTCAAGCCGGCTGCCCCCACCGCTCAGCCAAGAAATCAAGCGCCGCCAGATAACCGAAGGAGCCCAGGCCGGCGATGACGCCGACAGCGACAGCCGAGACATACGAGAAGTGCCGAAACTCTTCCCGAGCGTAAATGTTGCTCACGTGCACTTCCACCACCGGAAGCTCGGCGAAGGTCAGCGCATCTCGCAGAACAACCGAGGTGTGCGACAGACCGCCGGGGTTGATGATCACCGCACGCGAGTCGTCGCGGGCGTCTTGGATCCGATCGACGAGAGCACCTTCGGAGTTGCTCTGGAAGAAGGTGACGGTCAGCCCGCGCTTCCCGGCACGGGCGGTACACCGACGCTCGATGTCGCTCAACGTTTCGGAACCGTAGACCGCTGGTTCGCGCCGTCCCAAGGCGTTCAGGTTCGGGCCATTGATGATGAGCACCGGCTTGGTGACCATGACGCTTCTCCCTTCCTGGCCTTCTCGATCTGCCGTCCGTCGCGTGCCTAACGAGACCCGCTGTCGATGCGCCGGCGCTACGACCTGGCAGCACCGACGTCAGAACCGGCTCTCGCCCGCGTTGTCGATCTCCCGATTCTCCGCCTCCGGATCTGACCCCGGCGGGCCGGGGACCAGCGGGGCATCGTCCGGTCACGTAGCCCGGCGCTGCGGTAACCGGTCGACGCCCACCACCTACCGAAAAGCGGCTCGTCCGCTTCGACCGATCGGGCCGGAAACGCGAAAAAGGGGGTTACACGCAGAAGTTGCGTGTAACCCCCTTATCGAAAGGTGTCCGGCGGTGACCTACTCTCCCACACGGTGGCCCGTGCAGTACCATCGGCGCAGAGAGGCTTAGCTTCCGGGTTCGGAATGGGACCGGGCGTTTCCCTCTCGCTATAGCCGCCGAAACTCTATGGAGTTGTTTCAGGCGAGCAGATCATTCGAGACTTCTCCCGAAGATCATGCTCTGGCCCGTATCTCCAGAGCTGCACAGTGGACGCGTAGCATTTTTGTGGTAAGTCCTCGGCCTATTAGTACCGGTCAGCTGCACACCTTACGGTGCTTCCACTTCCGGCCTATCAACCCGGTGGTCTAGCCGGGGGCCTTACCCCATCAAGTGGGTGGGAATCCTCATCTTGGAACGAGCTTCCCGCTTAGATGCTTTCAGCGGTTATCCCTTCCGAACGTAGCTAACCAGCCGTGCTCCTGGTGGAACAACTGGCACACCAGAGGTTCGTCCGTCCCGGTCCTCTCGTACTAGGGACAGCCTTCCTCAAGATTCCTGCGCGCGCGGCGGATAGGGACCGAACTGTCTCACGACGTTCTAAACCCAGCTCGCGTGCCGCTTTAATGGGCGAACAGCCCAACCCTTGGGACCTACTCCAGCCCCAGGATGCGACGAGCCGACATCGAGGTGCCAAACCATGCCGTCGATATGGACTCTTGGGCAAGATCAGCCTGTTATCCCCGGGGTACCTTTTATCCGTTGAGCGACGTCGCTTCCACAAGCTGACGCCGGATCACTAGTCCCGACTTTCGTCCCTGCTCGAGATGTCCCTCTCACAGTCAAGCTCCCTTGTGCACTTACACTCGAAACCTGATTGCCAACCAGGCTGAGGGAACCTTTGGGCGCCTCCGTTACTCTTTGGGAGGCAACCGCCCCAGTTAAACTACCCACCAGGCACTGTCCCTGATCCAGATCATGGACCTAGGTTAGACATCCAGTACGACCAGAGTGGTATTTCAACGTTGACTCCACCGCCACTAGCGTGGCCGCTTCACAGTCTCCCACCTATCCTACACAAGCCGAACCGAACACCAATACCAAGCTATAGTAAAGGTCCCGGGGTCTTTCCGTCCTGCCGCGCGTAACGAGCATCTTTACTCGTAGTGCAATTTCGCCGGGCCTGTGGTTGAGACAGTAGAGAAGTCGTTACGCCATTCGTGCAGGTCGGAACTTACCCGACAAGGAATTTCGCTACCTTAGGATGGTTATAGTTACCACCGCCGTTTACTGGGGCTTAAATTCTCAGCTTCGCAACCGAAGTCACTAACCGGTCCTCTTAACCTTCCAGCACCGGGCAGGCGTCAGTCCATATACGTCGTCTTGCGACTTAGCATGGACCTGTGTTTTTAGTAAACAGTCGCTTCTCCCTGGTCTCTGCGGCCGAAACATGCTAGCCCGCAAGGGGCTTCACACACCTCGGCCCCCCTTCTCCCGAAGTTACGGGGGTATTTTGCCGAGTTCCTTAACCACAGTTCGCCCGATCACCTTGGTATTCTCTACCTGACCACCTGTGTCGGTTTGGGGTACGGGCCGCTCAGAGCTCGCTAGAGGCTTTTCTCGACAGCATAGGATCACTCTACTTCGCCTCAATCGGCTACGCGTCAGGTCTCAGATTAACGATCCGGCGGATTTGCCTACCGGACCTACCTACACCCTTACACCAGTATTACCACTGACTGGCGGAGCTACCTTCCTGTGTCACCCCATCGCTTGACTACTACTGGATAGGTTCACGTGCTCCCTCGTTGCCAGCTAGGCCGGCGCGGAGATCGGACGTTTAGCATCACCGGGTTCGTCATGGGCGCTCTTTCGCGGGTACGGGAATATCAACCCGTTGTCCATCGACTACGCCTGTCGGCCTCGCCTTAGGTCCCGACTCACCCTGGGCGGATTAACCTGGCCCAGGAACCCTTGGTCATTCGGTGGGGGAGTTTCTCACTCCCCATTCGCTACTCATGCCTGCATTCTCACTCGTGTGGCGTCCACGGCTGGGTTACCCCGCCGCTTCACTCGCCACACGACGCTCCCCTACCCATCCAGACGACTGGACCCAAAGGGCCGATCGATGTCTGAATGCCGCGGTTTCGGCGGTGTGCTTGAGCCCCGCTAAATTGTCGGCGCGGAACCACTTGACCAGTGAGCTATTACGCACTCTTTAAAGGGTGGCTGCTTCTAAGCCAACCTCCTGGTTGTCTGGGCGACTCCACATCCTTTCCCACTTAGCACACGCTTAGGGGCCTTAACCGGCGATCTGGGCTGTTTCCCTTTCGACTATGAAGCTTAGCCCCCACAGTCTCACTGCCGCGCTCTCACTTACCGGCATTCGGAGTTTGGTTGATTTCGGTAAGCTTGTAGGCCCCCTAGATCATCCAGTGCTCTACCTCCGGTAAGAAACACGCGACGCTGCACCTAAATGCATTTCGGGGAGAACCAGCTATAACGAAGTTTGATTGGCCTTTCACCCCTACCCACAGCTCATCCCCCAGGTTTTCAACCCTGGTGGGTTCGGACCTCCACGACGTCTTACCGTCGCTTCATCCTGGCCATGGGTAGATCACTTCGCTTCGGGTCTAGAGCACGCGACTCAATCGCCCTATTCGGACTCGCTTTCGCTACGGCTTCCCCACACGGGTTAACCTTGCCACGTACCACTAACTCGCAGGCTCATTCTTCAAAAGGCACGCCGTCAGCCCTAAAGCCTCCGACGGATTGTAAGCACACGGTTTCAGGTACTATTTCACTCCCCTCCCGGGGTACTTTTCACCTTTCCCTCACGGTACTAGTCCGCTATCGGTCACCAAGGAGTATTTAGGCTTAGCGGGTGGTCCCGCCAGATTCACAGCGAATTTCACGGGCTCGCTGCTACTTGGGATGCCGCAAAAGAGATCACGTGTTTTCGTCTACGGGGGTGTCACCCTCTGTGCCTGGTTTTTCCAATGCCATTCGACTAACACGAGATTTTCTGACTCTTTGGAAGTTCGGCAGAACCTCCGATGCGGTCCCACGACCCCGAACGTGCAACGCCTGCCGGCTATCACGCGCGTTCGGTTTAGCCTCTTCCGCTTTCGCTCGCCACTACTAACGGAATCACGGTTGTTTTCTCTTCCTGTGGGTACTGAGATGTTTCACTTCCCCACGTTCCCTCCACTCGCCCTATGTGTTCAGGCGAGGGTGACAGGACATGACTCCTGCCGGGTTTCCCCATTCGGACATCCTCGGATCTCAGCTCGGTTGACAGCTCCCCGAGGCTTATCGCAGCCTCCTACGTCCTTCTTCGGCTCTTGGTGCCTAGGCATCCACCGTGTGCTCTTTATAACTTAGCCACAAAGATGCTCGCGTCCACTGTGCAGTTCTCAAGGTACGGGCGTGTTCGGCACCCTGGTCATCGCGTACGCAGCTTTGGGCATGCCAAAGCCGGCCGTTCGATGGAGTGTCGACCCGATGTTTCGAAGCAACGAACTTTCGCCCGTTCCCTCAGGACCCAACAGCGTACCTACGGCCCACCCAACCCTTGCTCGCCCGTTCCTGGTCACGAGGACCTGTACTGAACGCGAGAAGCATTGTGCGGACCGAATTAGTCAGTGTTCCACCCATGAGCTCCACCGCAGAACGATCGTCTGCGTAGTGGGCCTGGACTGGATTAACCAGCCAGATGCTCCTTAGAAAGGAGGTGATCCAGCCGCACCTTCCGGTACGGCTACCTTGTTACGACTTCGTCCCAATCGCCGATCCCACCTTCGACGGCTCCCTCCACAAGGGTTGGGCCACCGGCTTCGGGTGTTACCGACTTTCGTGACGTGACGGGCGGTGTGTACAAGGCCCGGGAACGTATTCACCGCAGCGTTGCTGATCTGCGATTACTAGCGACTCCGACTTCATGGGGTCGAGTTGCAGACCCCAATCCGAACTGAGACCGGCTTTTTGGGATTCGCTCCACCTTGCGGTTTCGCAGCCCTTTGTACCGGCCATTGTAGCATGCGTGAAGCCCAAGACATAAGGGGCATGATGATTTGACGTCATCCCCACCTTCCTCCGAGTTGACCCCGGCAGTCTCCTATGAGTCCCCGCCATTACGTGCTGGCAACATAAGACAAGGGTTGCGCTCGTTGCGGGACTTAACCCAACATCTCACGACACGAGCTGACGACAACCATGCACCACCTGTGCACAGACCTTGCGGGGGAACCATCTCTGCGAGATTTCCTGTGCATGTCAAGCCTTGGTAAGGTTCTTCGCGTTGCATCGAATTAATCCGCATGCTCCGCCGCTTGTGCGGGCCCCCGTCAATTCCTTTGAGTTTTAGCCTTGCGGCCGTACTCCCCAGGCGGGGCGCTTAATGCGTTAGCTGCGGCACGGAGGTCGTGGAAGGACCCCCACACCTAGCGCCCAACGTTTACGGCATGGACTACCAGGGTATCTAATCCTGTTTGCTCCCCACGCTTTCGCTCCTCAGCGTCAGTATCGGCCCAGAGACCCGCCTTCGCCACCGGTGTTCCTCCTGATATCTGCGCATTTCACCGCTACACCAGGAATTCCAGTCTCCCCTACCGAACTCTAGTCTGCCCGTATCGAATGCAGGTCCGGGGTTGAGCCCCGGGTTTTCACATCCGACGCGACAGACCGCCTACGAGCTCTTTACGCCCAATAAATCCGGACAACGCTTGCACCCTACGTATTACCGCGGCTGCTGGCACGTAGTTAGCCGGTGCTTCTTCTGCAGGTACCGTCACTTTCGACTTCGTTCCTGCTGAAAGAGGTTTACAACCCGAAGGCCTTCATCCCTCACGCGGCGTTGCTGCGTCAGGCTTTCGCCCATTGCGCAATATTCCCCACTGCTGCCTCCCGTAGGAGTCTGGGCCGTGTCTCAGTCCCAGTGTGGCCGGTCGCCCTCTCAGGCCGGCTACCCGTCGTCGCCTTGGTAGGCCGTTACCCCACCAACAAGCTGATAGGCCGCGGGCCCATCCCTAGCCGAAAAACTTTGAACCAATCGCGATGCCGTGAAAGGTTGTCATCCGGTATTAGCACCTGTTTCCAAGTGTTATCCCAGAGCTAGGGGCAGGTTGCCCACGTGTTACTCACCCGTTCGCCACTCGAGTACCCCCGAAGGGGCCTTTCCGTTCGACTTGCATGTGTTAAGCACGCCGCCAGCGTTCGTCCTGAGCCAGGATCAAACTCTCCATTGAATGTTTATTAACCGTGGCTGCGAACAGCCCGATTGACATGGAGAATGGACACCCGAGGGCATCCAGATCGCTGGCACATGTTCGAGCTGGTTTGCTCGTATATGTACCAAAGGAATCTCACCCCCAGGCGAACCTGGAGGACGAGGTTGTATCAGTCATGCTGATACACTGTCTTGCGAAAAGACAGTTGTTGGCACTGACTTTCGGTACGCTGTTGAGTTCTCAAGGAGCGGACGCGCACCCGTTCAAGCCTCTCGGCCTGTCTGGGGGCAACCCGAACTACGTTACCGGGTCCGTTTCGCGGTGTCAAATCCGCTGCGGCCCCGCCCTGCCGGCCTGAAGACCGGCTCCTCCAGTCGTACCAGATGTCCTGGACCGCTGGGAGCCGAGCCCGGCCTCATCGCTGAGACCCTAAGCGCAGCAGGGGTTTGGCACCCGGACCGACCTGAACTCGTGAGGATCTCCGTTCGGACCTGTCGTCCTCCCGGCCCCGGCTCTGCTCGGTGCTCCGCGGTGCAGAAGGAAAGTTACGGGCCGGGGTGAGGCGAGTCAAATCTGCAGGTCACCGTGACCCTGGTTGCTATCGCCGCAGGTCAGCGAGGTGTACCCGCGGGAACACCGGACCGAGAAGCCACGTGGTGGCCGGAATTCCGCACGGTGACCCCGGCCACGACGGTCGCCGGCGATTCGCCGGGTGCTGCACCGCGCGGCCGTGCTATCCCGCGCGAGCGCGCCTGGCCGCCGGACATCCTCCGGTGTCCGGGCGCGCAGTCTCGGTTGACGGGGGACGTCCAACTGGGGGACCGCGCGGTAACAGAGACGGGCCGCGCCGACCCAACGACGATGGCGTTCGGCCTTGTGGCCGTGGAGTGACCCGCCGGTGGAAAGCGCTATGCGGCCACGAATTCGACGCCCGCCACCGACTTCTTCCCGCGGCGGATGACGAGGTAGCGACCGTGCAGCAACTCGGCGTCGGTCGGCGTCCACTCCGGGTCACCGATCCGCCGATTGTTGACGTTGGCGCCGCCCTCGGCGACCGTGCGGCGCGCGTCGGAGTTGGAGGAGGCGAGCCCGGCGGTCTGCAGCAGTTCGACAATCCCGGCGCCCGGAGTTGCGACGGACAATCCGGTTTCCAACAAGGCACCACGCAGGGTGACCTCATCCACCTGGCCGAGGTCACCGCGGCCGAACAGGGCGGCGCTGGCTTCGATGACCGACGCGGTGGCTTGGGCACCGTGCACGAGCGTGGTGACGTCGGCGGCCAGCGTGCGCTGGGCTTCGCGGGCCTGCGGACGCTCGACCACGGCAGCCGCCAGTGCTGCGATCTCATCCGCGGTCCGGTCGGTGAAGATCTTGAGCAGTTGCACGACCGAGGCGTCCTCGACGTTCAGCCAGTACTGGTAGAAGGCGTAGGGGCTGGTCAGGTCGGCCGACAGCCAGACGGCGTTGCCCTCGGACTTGCCGAACTTCTGGCCGCGCGAGTCGGTGATCAGCGGAGTCGCCAACAGATGCACGGCCGCACCCTCGCTGCGCCGGATGAGATCGACGCCGGCGGTCAGGTTCCCCCACTGGTCCTGCCCGCCGGTCTGCAGCGTGCAGCCGTATTCCCGGAAAAGGTGGAGGAAGTCCAGAGCCTGCAGGATCTGGTAGCTGAACTCGGTGTAGTTGATGCCTTCGTCGCTGTTCAGCCGGGCGGCCACGGCCTCCTTGCGCATCATGGTGTTGACGCGGAAGTGCTTGCCGATGTCCCGCAGGAAGTCGATGGCCGACAGCGGCGCCGTCCAATCGAGGTTGTTGACCAGAATCGCCGGGTTGTCCCCGTCGAAGGTCAGGAAGGGCCGGACCTGGACCGCGATGCGGGACACCCACTCGGCCGTCTGCTCTTTGGTCTTGAGCACCCGCTCGGCGGACGGTCTGGGGTCGCCGATGAGGCCGGTCGATCCGCCGACCAGGCAGATCACCCGATGACCGGCTCGTTGCAAATGGCGCAGAACGATCAGCTGCACCAGGTTGCCGAAGTGCAGGCTCGGCGCGGTCGGGTCGAAGCCGCAGTAGGCCGGTGACCGGCTCGCCGCGGCCGGCCCCGGACAGCGCTTCGGCCAGCGCCTCCTCGTCGGTGGTCAGGGCGACGAGGCCGCGCCAGCGCAGCTCGTCGAGCACCGAGGCGGCAGGTGTTCGACACGCCGGTCATTCTTCCATTTGCGCGGACCCGGTCCGCCCAGCCAGCCGCGCGGGTCCGGCGGGTGCCCGGCCCGGTAGTCGGAGACCGAGGGCTCCCCCGGTATCCAGAAGCGCCAGGCCGGTCGGCGGCGGCGCTCACCCCGACCCGAGGACCGGACGCGACCTCCACGCGGGTCGTCGGCGGGCCGGCCAGCAGGCGCAGGGTCGCTGCCCCGGCGCACAGGTCCAGGCCGGTGTCGGCGCCCGTGAGGCCGAGGACGGTCGTCAGCGCCGCCGGGCCGCGGGCCAGCCATCCGGCGCGTTGTGCGCGTGGACTGGGCGGCGCGCACCGGCCAGTTCGTGGCCGGCCACCACCTCGCCGGCCCGCAACAGCACCGCCGACGCCTCGCCGTCCGGCCCGGTGACCAGGTTGGCACACCAGTGCATGCCGTAGACGAAATAGACATAGAGGTGACCGGCCGGCCCGAACATCACCGCGGTGCGGCTGGTGCGGCCGCGAAAGGCGTGCGACGCCGGGTCTTCGGGGCCGTGGTAGGCCTCCACTTCGGTCAGCCGGACGGCGACGCTGCCTTCCGGTCGCTCGGTGACCAGCACCCGGCCCAGCAGATCGGGAGCCACGGTCAGCACGTCGCGACGCGAAGAACGACGCGACCCAGCCGGCGGCCGAACGCCATCGGGCCGGTTCAGCCGACCGGGCCGAGCAGGCCCGGCGCGAACGGAGACCGGGCGACGAAGGCCCGGTCGGTTTCCATCCGGGCCCGCAGCTCAGCCAGCTGCTCGGCCACCCGCGCCCGGGCCGTCCCGCCCAAACCGGACCGGGCGTCGATCGACCCGGCCACGGTCAGCACCTCCCGTACCGCCGGGGTGAGTGCGTCGTTGATGCCGGCCAGTTCCCCGTCGGTCAACTGGTCCAGGCTGCGGCCGGTCCGCTCGGCCAGGGCGACGCATTCGCCCGCCACCTCGTGCGCGACCCGGAACGGAACACCCTGCCGCACCAGCCATTCCGCGATGTCGGTGGCCAGCGAGAAGCCGGCCGGGGCCATGGCCGCCAGTCGCTCCGTGTCGAAGACGACCGTGCGGGTCAGCCCGGTGACAGCGGGCAGCAGCACCTCGAGCTGGGCCACGGAATCGAAGAGTGGTTCCTTGTCCTCCTGCAGGTCCCGGTTGTAGGCCAGGGGCAGCCCCTTGAAGGTGGCCAAGCAGCCCGGTCAGGTTGCCGATCAGTCGGCCGGCCTTGCCGCGGGCCAGTTCGGCGATGTCCGGGTTCTTCTTCTGCGGCATGATCGACGACCCGGTGGAGTACGCGTCGTGCAGCCGCAGGTAGCCGAACTCGGCGGTGGAGAAGATGATCACTTCCTCGGCCCAGCGGCTGATGTCCACCGCCAGCATGGCCAGGTCGAAGGCGAGCTCGGCCGCGAAATCCCGGGAGGCGGTGCCGTCGATCGAGTTGGCCGCTCGCCCCGTCGAAACCGAGCTCCGTGGCCACCGCCTCCGGGTCCAGGCCCAGCGACGACCCGGCCAGGGCACCGGACCCGTACGGGCGACAGCGAGGCGCGGCGGTCCCAATCACGGATTCGGTCCAGGTCTCGGCCAGCGACTGGGCGTGCGCCGCCAGATGATGCGCGAGCAGCACCGGCTGGGCGTGCTGGAAGTGGGTGCGGCCGGGCATCGCGGCGTCCGGATGCTGCTCGGCCTGGTCAGGAGGGCGTCCTGCAGATCCAGCGACCAGTCCGCCGATCGCGCCGGGCATGGTCCCGCAGATACAGCCGGTAGAGGGTGGCGACCTGGTCGTTGCGGGACCGCCCGGCCCGCAGTTTGCCGCCCAGACGGGGCCGGCGCGGTCGAGCAGGCCGCGTTCGAGCGCAGTGTGCACGTCCTCGTCGCCGGGAATCGGGGCGAATGCTCCGGAGCGGACGTCGGCCAGCAGGGTCGTCCAGGGCGCCGGCATGCCGGTGAGCTCGGCGTCGTCGAGCAGGCCCGCGCGGTGCAGCACGCGCGGCGTGCGCCTTGGAGCCGGCGATGTCGTAGGGCGCCAGCACCCAGTCGAACTGGGTGGAGCTTGACAACTCCGCCAGTCTCGGGGGACGGCCCGGCGGCGAACCGTCCGCCCCACAACGGGGTGGCGGCGTCCACACCCTTCTCGGGCAGCGTGGTCTGGGAATCGGCCATCAGTCGGTGCCCGACTCCATGGCGGCGGATTCGGTCGCCGCCTCGACCGCCGGATCCGGCCGTTCCGCCCGGGGCAGCGCCGCGATGGCCGCCGATTCCCCGGCGTCGCCGGCCCCGAGCGCGCCGACCAGCATGCGTTCGGTACTCGAGCTGGCCCAAGCCCGCGTAGAGCTCGAGCTTGGCGCGGGAGTCGGCGATGTCCAGGTTCCGCATGGTCAGCTGACCGATGCGGTCGACCGGCCCGAAGGCCGCGTCCTCGACCCGTTCCATCGACAGCTTTTCCGGGTGGTAGGACAGCGCCGGACCGTCGGTGTTCACCATCGAGTAGTCGTTGCCCGCGGCGGAGCCTGCAGGGTCACCGAGCCGGTGACCGCGGAGCCGACCCAGCGCTGCAACGACTCCCGCAGCATCAGCGACTGCGGGTCGAACCAGCGGCCCTCGTACAGCAGGCGGCCCAGCCGCCGCCCTTCGGCGTGATAGCTGGCGATGGTGTCCTCGTTGTGGATGGCGTTGACCAGTCGCTCATAGGTCGCGTGCAGCAGGGCCATGCCCGGCGCCTCGTAGATCCCGCGCGACTTGGCCTCGATGATGCGGTTCTCGATCTGGTCGCTCATGCCGAGGCCATGACGACCGCCGATGGTGTTGGCTGCCCGGACGAGTTCCACCGGCGAGCGCGAAATCCTAGCCGTTGATGGCCACCGGCCGGCCGCGCTCGTAGCTGACGGTGACGTCCTCCGGGCGCGACATCCACGGCCGGGTCCCAGAACCGCGACACCCATGATCGGCTCGACGATCTCGACGCCGGTGTCCAGGAACTCCAGCGTCTTCGCCTCGTGGGTGGCGCCCCAGATGTTGGCGTCGGTGGAATAGGCCTTCTCGACGCTGGCGCGGTAGGGCAGGTTGCGCTCGCAGCAGCCACTGGCTCATCTCCGTGCGGCCGCCCAGCTCGCCGACGAAAGCCTCGTCGAGCCAGGGCTTGTAGATGCGCAGCCGCGGATTGGCCAGCAGTCCGTAGCGGTAGAACCGTTCGATGTCGTTGCCCTTGTAGGTCGACCCGTCGCCCCAGATGTCGACGCCGTCGGACTGCATCGCGCGTGACCAGCAGCGTGCCGGTGACGGCCCGGCCCAGCGGGGTGGTGTTGAAGTAGGTGACGCCGGCGGACCGGATGTGGAACGCCCCGCAGGCCAGCGCGACCAGGCCCTCCTCGACCAGGGCTGCCCGGCAGTCGACGATTCGGGCGATCTCGGCGCCGTAGGCCCTGGCCCGGTCGGGTACCCCGGCCAGGTCCGGCTCGTCGTACTGGCCGAGGTCGGCCGTGTAGGCGCAGGGCACCGCACCGTGCTCGCGCATCCAGGCGACGGCCACCGAGGTGTCCAGGCCGCCGGAGAAAGCGATCCCCACCTTCTCGCCGGACGGCAACGACGTCAGCACCTTCGACACTTGCTTTCGAACCTGTCTTTCTTTCCGAGGTGGCGGTCAGACCAGCGGAGTTCGAGCGGACGTCACTCGGAGCCGGCCCGCGGCCAAGCCGGGCGGCCAGTTCGGAACCGGACAGGCCGTCCCGGGCGACCACCAGGATGGTGTCGTCTCCGGCGATGGTGCCGATGATGTCCGGCAGCGCGGCCCGGTCGATGGCCGAGGCCAGGAATTGCGCCGCTCCCGGCGGCGTGCGCAGGACGGCGAGATTGCCCGGAGGCGGCGTGCGAGAGCAGCAGCTCCCCGAAAAGCCGGGCCAGCCGGGCGGTGCCGCCCTCCATGGGCCGGGGCGGACCGTCCTCGGGGATGACGTAGATCGGCGCGCCGCCGTCGACACCGCGGATCTTGACCGCGCCCAGCTCCTCCAGGTCGCGGGACAGCGTCGCCTGGGTGACCGAAAGGCCCTGCGCCATGCAGCAGGTCGACAGCTCGGTCTGCGACCGGATGGCGCGGTCGCGGATCAGCTCGGTGATCAGCCCGAGCCGGGCCGCCTTGGTGGCCGGGACGTGCCGGTCATGGCTGGCGGCCGGTCGGTCGTCGCGGTCATGACGTCAGTGCTGCCCGGGCGGCCAGCAGAAAGACCAGCAGGGCCTTCTGGGCGTGCAGCCGGTTCTCGGCTTCGTCCCACACGGCGGAGAGCGGCCCGTCCAGGACGTCGTCGGTGATCTCCAAGCCGCGGTGGGCCGGCAGGCAGTGCAGCACGATCGCCCCGTCGCGCCGCCAGCGGCGAGCAAGTCCGGCGTTGATCTGGTACGGCCGGAACGGTCCGACGCGGTCCAGGCCGTCGTTCTCCTGACCCATGGAGGTCCAGGTGTCGGTGACCAGCACGTCGGCGCCGGGACGGCCTGCACCGGATCGGTGATCAGCTCGATGGATCCGCCGGTCTGCGCCGCGCGGTTCTTGGCGTCCAGCAGGATGTCCGGCTCGCGGGTCGAATCCGGTCGGGTGCGGCACCCGCACGTGCAGCCCGGCGTTCGCCCCGCCCAGCATCAGCGAGTGCGACATGTTGTTGGCGCCGTCGCCGAGGTAGGTCAGCGTGATGCCGGCGAGCCGGCCGAAGCGTTCGCGGATGGTCTGCAGGTCGGCCAGCACCTGGCAAGGGTGGAACTCGTCGGTCAGCGCGTTGACCACCGGCACGCGTGGAGACGCTGGCCAGCGCATTGATCCGGCGCTGCGCGAAGGTCCGGATGGCGACGGCGTCGACGTACCGGGAGAGCACCCGCGAGGTGTCCTCGATGGTCTCCTCGCGGCCGAGCTGGGACGTGCGGCCGTCGACGATGACCGGCTGGCCGCCGAGCTGGCGGATGCCGACCTCGAACGAAAGCCGGGTACGCGTCGAGTTCTTCTCGAACACGCGCCGCGACCGACCTTGCCGGCCAGCGGCTGTTCATGCTAGGCGGTCGCGCTTGAGCCGTCGGCGATGTCGAGCAGCTCGATCAGCTCGTCGGGCGTGAGGTCGTCGTCCCGCAGGTAGTGCCGCCGTCCGGTCACGGCGCTGGACGGAACAGGGGCGATGGTCATCGGTCGGGCGGCTGTTCCCGGAAGCGGTGGCGGTCGTCGAGGATGTCGGGCAGGGCGGCGACGAAGGTGTCGGCCTGTTCGGTGGTGAGGATCAACGGCGGGGCCAGCCGCAGGACGTCGGGAGCCGGCGCGTTGATGAGGAACCCGCGCCTCCGGGCGGCAAGCTTGGCGGCCGCGGCGACCGGTTCGGTGAGCACGACACCCAGCAGCAGCCCCTGCGCCGCGGACGCGGGCGATCAGCGGATGGTGCAGATCCTCGATCGCGGTGGACAGGTGCTTGCCGAGGGCCTCGACGTGGTCGAGCAGGTGCTCGCTTTCGATGGTGGCCAGCACCGCCAGAGCCGCGGCCGCACATGACCGGGTTGCCGGCGAAGGTCGAGCCGTGTTGGCCCGGCGGACAGCAGCGTCGGCCGCCGGCCCGATCCCGAGGACCGCGCCGATGGGCAGCCCGCCGCCCAGGCCCTTGGCCAGCGTGATGACGTCCGGGCGGATCCCGGCCTGCTGGAAGGCGAACCAGGCGCCGGTGCGGCCGATGCCGGTCTGCACCTCGTCGAGGACCAGCAGTGTGCCGTGCGCGCGGTGATCTCCCGCGCGGCGGCCAGATAGCCGTCCGGGAGCGGGTGACCACGCCGGCCTCGCCGAGGATCGGCTCGAGGAACACGGCGGCGACCGGAGTCGTCACGGCGCGCCGCAGGCTTCGACGTCGCCGTAGGGGACGAACTCGACCCCGGGCGGCATCGGTTCGAACGGCGCCCGCTTGGCGGCTGGCCGGTCAGCGCCAGCGCGCCCATGGTGCGGCCGTGAAAGCGCCCTTCAGCAGGCGATGATCCGGGGCGGCCGGTGAGCCGGGCGATCTTGAACGCCGCCTCGTTGGCCTCGGCGCCGGAATTGCAGAACAGCACCCGCGCGTCCGGCTCGGCGCCGGAGATGATCCGAGCAGCTGCTCGGCGAGGTCGAGCACCTTCGGGTGGGTGAAGAAATTCGAGACATGGCCCAGTGTGCCACCTGCTCGGCTGACCGCCTCGACGACCGCCGGGTGGGCGTGGCCGAGCGAATTGACCGCGATCCCGCCGAGCAGGTCGAGATATTCGCTTGCCGTCGGCGTCGGTGACCACGGCGCCGCGATCCGGACACCAATTCGACCGGCGGGGCTCCGAAGTTGTTCATCAGGGCGGCGGACCAGCGGTCGGCCGCGGATTGGTTGCCGGTTCACAATTGCTCCTTCGGGGCGCCGGGTCGGGAGCGGGGGATCAGGGACGACCATGGTGCCGATCCCGTCGGTGGTGACGATTTCCAGCAGCACCGAGTGCGGGATGCGGCCGTCGATGACGTGCGCGGCGGCAACACCGCTCTCGACGGCCCGCAGGCAACCTTCCATCTTGGGCACCATGCCGGCCTCCAAGGTGGGCAGCATCGCGGCCAGGGCGGACACCGAGATCTGCGACAGCAGCGAAGACTGGTCCGGCCAGTCGGCGTACAGACCTTCGACATCGGTCAGGACGACCAGTTTCGGCGGCTTCCAGAGCCATGGCCAGGGCCGCCGCGGCGGTGTCGGCGTTGACGTTGTGCACCACCCCGTCGACGTCCGGCGCGACGGTGGAGATCACCGGAATCCGCCCGGCGGCCAGCAGGTCGTGCACGGCCGCCGGGATTGACCTCGACCACGTCGCCGACCAGGCCGATGTCGGTCTCGACCCCGTCGACCGACCACGGTGCGGCGGGCAGCGGTGAACAGACCCGGCGTCCTCACCGGACATGCCGACGGCGTAGGGGCCGTGCTTGTTGATCAGCCCGACCAGTTCCCGGCCAACCTGACCGACCAGCACCATCCGGACGACGTCCATCGTCTCCGGCGTGGTGACCCGGCAGCCCGGCCTTGAATTCCCCTTCCATGCCTACTCGCTTCAGCATGGCGGAGATCTGCGGACCGCCGCCGTGCACGACCACCGGCCGCAGCCCCACGGTGCGCAGGAAGACCATGTCGGCGGCGAAGGCCTTCTTCAGCTCGTCGTCGACCATGGCGTTGCCGCCGTACTTGACGACCACCAGGGCGCCGGCGAAACGCTGCAGCCACGGCAGGGCGTCGGCGAGCACGGCCGCGCGCTCCGGGCGCGGCGCTGCTGCGCGCCGGTCGGGTCGCGGACCGGGTCGCGGCTGACCGCGTCGACCGCGGGATGGCGGACGGTCATGTCGAGTACGCCGAATTCTCGTGCACGTAGGCGTGGGACAGGTCGTTCGTCAGAACCGTTGCCGTCTCAGTGCCGGCGTGCAGGTCGATGGTCGACATGGACCGAGCGGCCCGACAGGTCGACCTTCGACCGGTCGTCGCCTGGACCGCCGGCCGACAGATCCAGACGCCGTTGATAGCGACGTCCATCTGGTCGGCGTCGAATACACGCCGGTGTCGACGGTGCCGACGGCGGCCAGGATCCGGCCCCAGTTGGGGTCCTGCCCGAAGAAGGCCGTCTTGACCAGGTTGTTCCGGGCGACGGCCCGGCCGACGTCACCGCGTCGTCCTCGGTCGCGGCCTGCCGGACCTCGATGGCGATCTCTTTGGTCGCGCCCTCCGCGTCGGCGAGCAGTTGCCGGGCCAGGTCTTGACAGACCCGGGTCACCGCGGCGCGCAGCGCCTCGGCGGCGGGCTGCACGCCGGAGGCCCCCGAGGCCAGCAGCAGCACGGTGTCGTTGGTGGACATGGCGCCGTCGGAGTCGAGCCGGTCGAACGAGACCCGGGTGGCCGCCCGCAGCGCAGTGTCCAGGGCGTACTGATCGGCGACGGCGTCGGTGGTGAGTCACGACCAGCATGGTGGCCAGGCCCGGGGCCAGCATGCCGGCACCCTTGGCCATTCCGCCGACGGTGAAGCCGCCGAGGCTGACACCGGCTGGTCTTGGCCACCGTGTCGGTGGTCATGATCGCGGTGGCGGCCGCGGCGCCGCCGTCGACGGCGAGATCTGCCGCGGCCGCGTTGATCCCGGCGAACAGCTTGTCCATCGGCAGCCGTTCGCCGATCAGGCCGGTGGAGCCGACGGCGACCTGGTCCGGAGCGCACGGCAGAGCAGTTCGGCGAGATGCTCGGCGGTGGCGACCGTGTCGGCGAAACCGTCAGGGCCGGTGCAGGCGTTGGCGCCGCCGGAGTTCAACACGACCGCGCTGAGCTCGCCTGCGGTGAGGATCTGCTGGCACCATCGCACCGGCGCGGCCTTCACCCGGTTCCCGGTGAAGACGCCGGCGGCGCCGCGAAGTCGGGCCGTCGTTGACGACCGAGCGCACGTCCGGCTTGCCGGACGCCTTGAGCCCGCCGGTGGCCCCCGCGGCTCGGAAGCCCTGCGCGGCGGTCGACGACTCATGGCGCTACTCCAACGGTCGGCAGGCCCGTGGTTTCGTCCAGTCCGAGCGCCAGGTTCAGGCACTGCACGGCCGCGCCGCCGGTGCCCTTGGTCAGGTTGTCCACGGCCGCGACGACCATCAGCCGGCCGGCTGCCTCGTCGATGGCGAGCTGCAGCAGCACGGTATTGGCGCCGAGGGTGGCAGCGGTGCGTGGGCCATTGCCCTTCGGGCAGCAACGTCACGAACGGTTCGTCGCCGTAGAAGCCGCCGTATGACACTGCGGGCCAGTTCCAGGTCGACGCCGGGTTTGATGGGCGCGCTCACCGTGGCCAGGATGCCGCGCGGCATGGGGGCCAGCAGCGGCGTGAAGGAGACCTTGACCGGCGCGTGCGGCGAAGGGTGTCAGGTTCTGGATCATCTCCGGGGTGTGCCGGTGGACGCCGCCCACGCCATAGGCGGAGACCGCTCCCATCACCTCGGCGCCCAGCAGGTTGCGACTTGGCCGCTCGGCCCGCTCCGGAGGTGCCCGACGCCGCCACCACCACGACGTCGGGTTCGACCAGGGCGGTGACGGCCGGGGCGAAGGCCAGCGACACCGCGGTCGGATAGCAGCCCGGCACGGCGATCCGCCGGGCGCCGCGCAGCTTGCTCTCGCAGACCCGGCAGCTCGGGCAACCCGTAGGGCCAGGTCCCGGCGATGCGGCGTGCCGTAGAACTGTTCCCACGCGGCCGCGTCGGTGAGCCGATGGTCGGCGCCGCAGTCGATCACCACGATGTCAGCGGGCAAGTTGCGCGGCGATGTCGTGCGACTGGCCGTGCGGCAGGGCCAGAAACACCACGTCGTGGTCGGCCAGATTGGCCACGGTGGTCTCGGTCGAGCACACGGTCCGCCAGCGGGAACAGCTGCGGGTGGTGCAGGGCCAGTTCGTCTCCGACGCTGGCGTTTGCCGGTCAGCGCACCGACCTCGATGTTCGGGTGGCCGAGCAGCAGTCGGAGGATCTCACCGCCGGCATACCCGCTGGCTCCGGCCACGGCCGCCCGGTAGGTCTGAGTCACTCCGCGAGTATACATCGAATAGCATACTTATACATTCGCTGGATGAGCTTCGGGTAGATGCGCTCTCGTGGGAAGCAGGGTTGTCGGCCCGGCGTGTTACAACTCGCTGGTGGCGGCGATGGGATGCGTGGTATTGGTCGGCTTACTGAACCGCGGCGAGGGGAGGACTCCGAATTTGACGCCGGCGCAGACGGGACATGACGGCGACTTGGGGGCTGCGAATTGACGTTTGTCCCCCCGCTGGCACTCCCGAAATGGGGTTTGAACGATTCGTCGACACGCCCGTCCGGGCGCGACGCCTAGAAGCAAGTCGAAAGGTGTTGTAGATGTCTGATCAGCACTTTGCGGACTTTGCAACCGCGCCCGGGCACGCGTCGATGCCGAATTGGTACCCGGATCTGTTGGCGTCGGTTGTCGACCACATCTCCACTGGAAGCCGACGAGCGTACGCAGCGGTCAATCAGGAACTCACGGCCACCTACTGGGCAATCGGGCGGGCGATCTTGGATCGGCAGCGAGAGGAGGGGTGGGGCGCCAAGGTCATTGATCGGCTGTCGGCTGACCTGCGCGAACGCTTCCCGGATGCCAAGGGATACTCCCCGCGGAACCTGAAGTACATGCGAGCCTTCGCGGCAGCCTGGCCCGATCCCGCAATTGTGCAGCGCGGCGCTGCACAATTGCCCTGGCGCCAGCACCAGCTCCTGCTCGACAAGCTCGATAACGCTGAGCTGCGGCAATGGTACGCGGGCCGAGCCATCGAGCAGGGCTGGTCGCGAGACCTTCTGGCCCTGCAGATCCAAAACCGGCTGCACGAACGGGCCGGCAAGGCGATCAGCAACTTCGCCACCACCCTTCCGCCGGCCGATTCCGACCTCGTCCAACAGGCCACCAAGGACCCGTACGTTTTCGACTTCCTCGGCCTAGCTGACCACCGTCGTGAGCGCGATCTCGAACTCGCGCTGATCGACCACATCGAGCGCTTCCTGCTCGAACTCGGTCAGGGTTTCGCGTTCGTCGGTCGCCAGGTTCGGCTGACTATCGACGACAGCGACTTCTACGCCGACCTGCTGCTCTATCACATTCGGCTGCACGCTTACGTTGTCGTCGAGCTCAAAGCCACCGCGTTCGAGCCCGGCTACTTGGGCCAACTCGGCATGTACATGGCGGCCGTCGACGATCTGCTCGCCGGCCCGGTGGAGCGGCCCACCATCGGATTGCTGCTGTGCCAGTCGAAGAACAATGTGGTCGCCGAATATGCGCTCCGCGGCACGAAGGCGCCGATCGGTGTCGCCGAGTGGTCCACCGCGCTCACCAACCGCCTCACCACCGAGCTGCCGGACGAGCTGAAGAACGTCCTGCCCACCATCGCCGAACTGGAAGCGGAACTCGAGGCCGAACTCAGCGATCCGCCCAACACCAGTCCAAGAAACGCCAGGATGTGACCACCGAGCGCGAGTGGAAACACTTCACGGCGGACAGATCACCCCCAGCACGGTAGGCCTCGACGGCGAACCGATCCTGGCGTTGCCAGCCGCAGTGTTCGATCTCCCCGACCAGGAACGCTTCCTGCGGCTGCTGCGGAACTTCACTGCCTTCAAGACAGAGCTCTACTTCAACGCTCCGCGAGCGAGATCGACATCCCGGTGCCGGCCGCCGACTGCGCGGTGGCTGCCGACAGGATCTTCGCGAAGGCGAGTCCGTCGCGCAGCGCGTCTGCGCCTTCGGCATCGGAGCTGATGCGCAGGGACAGGTCGTCGCCGGTGAAAGATCCGGTGTAGCCGTGATCGGCGTCGCAGTTCGGGTCACCGCAGGTGGCTGGTTCGAGGTCGATCCGGGCCACCGCACCCCAGCCGATGGTCAGGGTCAGCTCACGGCCCAGCTCGCCGGCGACGTACCGCTCCGGTTCGGGCACGACGTGGGTGACCATCACGGTGCGGACCGATGACAGTGGCACCGATTCGCTGGTGGCGATGCCGTGGCTGGAGTCGCCGTGCTCCTCGTCGCCGCCGTGGTCGTCGGCGTGCACGAATATCAGCCGGGTGGGCGTCAGCACGATCACCGACAGGTGCCGGCGGATGGTCTCCAGGTCGAAGGTCGTCTCGCCGTGCACCAGATGTCCGCGCACCGGCTCACCGGCCAGCGCCACGTCGAGCACGTCGGTGACGAAGGCGGGGTAATACCCGGAAGTTTGGATTTTCCGGGACAGGTCATCGGGCAACGGCGCGGGCATGACAGACATCGTGGCACCTTTCGGTTGATCGCCGTTCACCATCGCCGTTCATCATCGGTCGTCAACGCAGCACGGCGCCGGTTCGCTCGGCGGCCACCGCCAGCGCCGCGTCCCGGACGGCCACGGCCTCCGCGGCGGTCAACGTGCGATCGGCGGCCCGCACGGTGAGCGCGAAGGCCAGCGACTTCCGACCGGCTTCCACCCGGTCACCGGTGTAGACGTCGAACAGTCGGATGGCCTCCAGCAGGTCGCCGCCCCCGTCGGTCAACGCCTGGGCCACCGTCCCGGCCGGCGTATCGGCGTCCACCACGACGGCCAGGTCGACGTGCACCGGCGGGAAGCCGGACACCGGCCGGCCGACCGGCAGGGGCGACGGCGGCATGGCGTCGAGGTCGAGTTCGAAGGCGACCGTCCGCGGCGGCAGAGCCAGCCGTTCGCAAACCTGGGGATGCAGCTCACCGGCGTAGCCGACGGTCCGGACGCCGGCCACCAGTTCCGCACACCGGCCGGGATGCCAAGGCATCAGTTGGGTCGCCGTGACCTGCAGTTCGATTCCGCACACCACGCCCACCCGCCGGGCCAGCTCGATGGCATCCGCCCAGGTCGCGGGGCGACCGGGTCCCCACCACCCGGCGCGCTCGAAGCCGCCGCCCAGCACCGCGGCCACGTGCCGGGGCTGGCGAGGCAGGCTGGCCTCGGCCCTGGCCAGGTCCGCATCGTCGGGCCGGCGGTCGACAGGCAGAGCGGGCGGCCGGGGTGCGCCAGGCTGCGGCAGGAACACCTGCCCTATCTCGAACAACGCAAGCTCGCGGGAACCGCGAGAAAGGTTGCGCACCACGGTGTCGATCAGGCCGGGCAACAGGGTGGTGGCGAGCTGCCCGCGCGTGGCGTCCAGCGGGTTGATCAGCCGGACGGTCTGCCGCCTCATGTCGTCGGCCGGGAGCCCGAGTTGGTCCCAGTCGCGGTCGCCCACGAACGGGAACGACAGCGTCTCGATCAGTCCGGCGGCGGCCAGGGCGGCGGCCACCGCACGGTGCCGACGCTGGCGGGCGGTCAGGCCGGTGCCGGGCGGGGCGGCCGGGAGGACCGACGGGATGGTGTCGTAGCCCTCCAGCCGGGCGACCTCTTCGGTCAGGTCAGCGGGCCGGGTGAGGTCAGGCCGCCAACTGGGCGGAATCACCGTGAAGGCGGCTTCGCCGTCCGGTTCTACGGCGCAGCCCAGCTGCTGCAAGCGGAAGGCGATGACGTCCGCCCCGAACGGCCGGCCCACGAGCCGCTCGGTTTCGGAGAGCGGCAACCGGAGCGGCCCGGGTGTCGACCAGTCGCCGACGTCGCTGCGGCCGAGGATGGTGCCGCCGCCGAACTCGACGAGCAAGGCGGCCGCCTTCTCGGCGGCGGCCGGAGCGATGGCCGGGTCCACTCCGCGTTCGAACCGCCGGGAGGCCTCCGACGGCAGCTTGTGGCGCTTGGCCGTGCGGTAAATCGAGGCGGTGTCCCAGTTCGCCGCCTCGATGAGCACGTCCGTGGTGCGGTCCGAGATCTCGGTGCTGTCCCCGCCCATGACGCCGGCCAGGGACACGGCCCCGGATTCGTCCGCCACCACCAGATCGTCGGACGCCAACGTACGTCGCTGACCGTCCAAAGTGGTCAAATTTTCTCCGGGATCCGCGCGGCGGACGATGATCTCCCCGGTCAGCCGAGCGGAATCAAAGGCGTGCAACGGTTGTCCGTATTCGATCATCACGTAGTTGGTGATGTCGACGGCCAGCGAAATGGCCCGGATGCCCGCCTGCTGCAGGCGCTTGCGCAGCCAATAGGGCGACGGCGCGTGCGAGTCCACCCCGGCGACCCGGACGGTGACGAATCGCGAGCAGCCGACCCGGTCGGCAATGGTGACCGGCCAGCCGGCCTCGTCCCGCTCGGGCAAGCCATCGAGGAAATCCACGTCGTGGAAGGGCTTTTCGAGCGCGGCCGACACTTCCCGGGCCAACCCGCGGATGGAGAGGGCGTAGCCGCGGTCGGCGGTGATGGCCAGTTCGATGACGGCGTCGTGGGCGCCGATCACCGCGCGGGCATCCTGGCCCGGCGCGAGCCCGGCGACGTCGCCGTGCCCGAGCACCAGAATGCCTTCGTGCTCGGTCCCCAGGCCCATTTCGCGGACCGAACAGATCATCCCGTCGGACAGGTGGCCGTAGGTCTGTCGCGAGGCGATGCGGAAGCCGCCCGGCAGCTCGGTGCCCGGCAACGCCACCACGACGAGGTCGTTCTCAGCGAAATTGATGGCGCCGCAGATGATTCCGCGCGGCTCGTCGGAACCGTCCGGGCCGTGGCCCGGACCGACGTCGACGGTGCAGAAGCGGATGGGCTTTTTGAACCCCGTCAGCTCGGTGACGGTCAGAACCCGACCGATCACCAGGTCGCCGACGGTGGGCGGCCCGGTATGGATGTCCTCGGTCTCGAAACCCAGTTCGACCAGGATGTCGGCCAGAGCTTCGGCGGTGGTTCCGGCCGGCAGTTCCACGTGCTCGGCCAGCCATTCGACAGGCAAACGCATGACGGGTCAGGCCTTTCGGTCGGTGTCAGTGTCGGTGTCGGTGTCGGCGTCGGTGTCGGCGTCCAGAGCGGCGGCGGCCGACCGCGGCCGGGAAAAAGCCGCAATGAACCGCACGTCACCCTCCACCAGATCGCGCATGTCGGCCACGTCGTGCCGGAACTGCAGCGTCCGTTCGATCCCCATACCGAAGGCGAACCCGGAGTACTTCTCGGGGTCGATTCCGCAGGCGAGCAGCACCGCCGGGTCGACGACCCCGCAGCCGCCCCACTCCACCCAGCCGGGGCCGCCCTTCTTGGCCTCGAACCAGACATCCATTTCCGCCGACGGTTCGGTGAAGGGAAAGAAGCTGGGCCGCAAGCGGGTTCGGGAATCCGGCCCGAACATGGCCCGGGCCAGATGATCCAACGTGCCCTTCAGGTGAGCGAGCGACAGGTTCCGGTCGATGGCCAGGCCTTCGACCTGATGGAACACCGGCGTGTGGGTGGCGTCCAACTCGTCCGTGCGGTAGACGCGGCCCGGACAGATGACATAGATGGGCAGCGGCTGGCTCAGCATCGTGCGCACCTGGACGGGCGAGGTCTGCGACCGCAGCACCAGGCCGGAGTCCGCCTCATCCGCCGAGCCGGCCGACTGTTGCGTCGAGTTCGACGTCGAACCGGCCCGCGAGCCCGCGGCCACGTAGAAGCTGTCCTGCATGGCCCGCGCCGGGTGGTCGGGGCCCAGGTTCAGGGCGTCGAAGTTGAACCACTCGGTTTCCAGCTCCGGCCCCTCGGCGATCTCCCAGCCCATGGCCGTGAAGACGTCGCCGATCTGCTCCATGATCATCGAGATCGGGTGCCGAGCGCCGGTCAGGGTCCGGTCGTAGGGCAGGGTGACATCGACGCGTTCGGCGGACAGCACCTCCGCGTTCCGCTGCTGCTCCAGCGTGACCTCTCGGGCGGCCAGCGCCTGGTTCACCCGGCCGCGGGCGGCGCCGATCAGCTTGCCGGCCGTGGCCTTTTGCGCCTTGTCCAGCGCTCCGATGGCTCGATTGGCCAGGGCGAGCGGTGACTTGTCACCGGCGTACGCGGTCCGCACCTGCTTGAGTTGCTCGAGGTCGCCGGCTGCGGCGATCGCGGCCAGCGCGGCGTCGACGGCCGCCTCTACCGCGCTCTGGTCGGTCGGGTCGAACGCGGCAGAGCTCGAAGACATGACAACCTTCCGGGCGGCGCCGCAGCGCAGTGACAAGGGGTGGGCGCGCACGACCGCGTCCCGACCGCGGCAAAGTCTAAGGGGCCGACAGAACGCCGAGACCGGCGTCGCACGGCGGGGCAGCGCCCCGGGGTCAGCTCCGAAGCAGCGCGAGCCGCGCCGCGAGCGCCCGGTGGCGCCCGGTGAATCGCTGAGCGCCGGCCGACATACCTCGAGTGTGCCAGGCCGAGCCCGGGCGGTTCGCAGGGTTCCTGACTCGTCCGCTGGTCCGGCGCGGCGCCCGGGATCCGGCGGGGTTCCGCAAGCGTGCACACAGCGGCCGATGCCGGTGCACCCGGGCGCCTCAGAAGTGGCTGAGCAGCTCCCGGAAGGTGGTCAGCACCAAGATGCGGCTGTCCGTGAGATCGAGCTGAGCCTCTTCCAACACCCAGGTCGAGGTGTGCGGGATGTGGACGGCGTTGAGGTCCGCGGCCCGGGCCGAGAGGATGTCCGACCTGGGCGAGTTGCCGATCATCCAGCTGCGGTCCGGCTGCAGGTGCAGCTGCTGCGCCAGCCGGCGGTAGGTGTCCGGATTCTTCTCGGCCACGATGTGCACCGACCCGAAGTGCCTGGTCAGTCCGGATGCGTCGATCTTGCGCTGCTGCTCGGCGGGATGACCCTTGGTCAGCATCACCATCTCGTGCCGGCCGGCCAGTTCGGTCAGAGTGTCGGCCACCCCGTCCAGCAGCTCGACCCGGTGTTCCAGCAGCGCGGCGGCCAGCACATCGATGTCGCGGCGGTCGGCCGCGGTGACCGGCGCCTGCCGAATCCGGCCCAGGGTCTCGGCCAGGTTGTGCAGGAAGGCCCGGGAGCCGTACCCGTGGACCGTGATGTTGGCCGCCTCGATCTCGTCCAGGATGTCGCGGATCTCGGGCCGGGACAGGGTCGGGTGATCGACCCAGGCCAGGAAGTCCTCGACCACCCGCTCGAAGAAGATGTTGTTCTGCCACAGGGTGTCGTCGGCGTCGAAGATCAGCGTCTGCCGCGGTCGGCCCGTCATCGCCTTACTCGCTGACGAATTCGCCGAACCCGGCCGTGGTCAGCGCGCCCCGCAGGGCAGCAGCCGGGGCGGCCAGCTCGGCGGCGTCGACCGGCTTCGTGCGGCCCAGATCGAAATCGGCCATGCCTGACGCCGGAAAGACGTGCACATGAGCGTGCGGCACCTCGAAGCCGGCGATCAGCAGACCGGCCCGCGGGGCACCGAACGCGGCCACCTGGGCCTGGCCGATGCGGTGGGAGACCGTCATCACGCAGGTCAACACGTCGGCAGGCAGGTCGGTCCAGCGGTCGATCTCGGCCCGAGGTACCACCAGAGTGTGCCCAGGGGCCAAGGGCGCGATGGACAGGAAGGCCGCGCACAGCTCGTCGGCCCACACGAAGGTGCCCGGGATCTCGCGGTTGAGAATGCGGGTGAACAGAGTCGGCACGCCGGTCAGTCTGGCACTGCCTGACCGCCCCGTCGCTGTCCCGGCTGAGCGCTGGGCCAGCTAGCTCCCAACATGTGCAGATAGCACCAAAGACTTCGGTGTTAGCTGCGCAACTCGGGCGCAGTCCGGGTGTCAGGGGCTCCCCATCCTGGCCGCAGGTGGCGGCCTACGCCAGGCGGTCTGGCCGGGACCGGGAGCTCCCGGGGGCTCCTTCGATCAACGCGCGAAGCCGGCCTCACCGCGCCGCACCGGCCCGGTCGGTCCCGCAGAATCATGGGGTGACCGACACCGAACGGGAGAACCCGCCTCCCGGGCCGCCGGCCGAACGTCAACCACCCGGCCCAGGTCGAATGAGCGCGATCATCGCTAGGGCCGGGAGGTGGCTGCGGGCGGTCGACGGCTGGGTTCCATTGGTAATGGCGGCCCTGATCGCGGCGCTTTACAGCGCGACCTCGGTGCGCCGCCACATCAACCTGCAGACCAGCGGCTTCGATCTCGGGATCTTCGTCCAGGAGGTCCGTTCCTACGCGACCCTGCAGTTCCCCCCAACAGCGACATTGAAGGGCCCTGGTTTCAACCTGTTCGGGGACCACGTGTCGCCGATCGTTGCGCTGCTGGCGCCGTTTTACCGCATCTTCCCGTCGGCGGTGACCCTGCTCATCGCGCAGGCCATCTTGTTGTCGCTGCCGGTGATCCCGCTGATGCGGTTCGCACGCCGGAGGCTCGGAACGGGCGCCATGCTGGTGATCGGCCCGGCCTACGGGCTGTCCTGGGGCGTGGCCAACGCCGCGAACTTCGACTTCCACGAAGTGGCGTTCGCGGTGCTGCCCATGACGATGGCCGGGATCGCCTTCGTGGAACGGCGCTACCTGGCTGCCGTCTGGTGGTCGGTGCCGCTGGTGCTGACCAAGGAGGACCTCGGGCTCAACGTTGCGGTGCTCGGCCTGCTGATCGCCTGGCGAGGTCGACGACGCCTGGGGCTGCTGACCGCGGCCGGCGGCTTCGCGGCCTCGGCGCTGGACCAGTTCGTCCTCATCCCGGCGGCCAATCCGCACGGCCGCAATGATCATGACGGTTACTTCGCCGGCTCGGCCGTGCACGACGTGCTGACCCTGCTGGCCCCGGACACCAAGATCATCACACTGGTGTGGCTGTTGGCGCCGACCGCCTTCCTGGCCGTGCGGTCGTCCGTTCTGTGGCTGGCGCTGCCGACCATCCTCTGGCGTTTCGCGTCGAGCAACGCTTCGTTCTGGGGCACCTGGTTCCACTACAGCGCCGTGCTGATGCCGATCGTCTTCGTCGCCTTCGTCGATGCGCTGACCCACTATCACGGCCGCCGCCTCTGGCCGCTCGCCGTGAGCGCCGCGGTGACCGTGTATCTGATCCCACAGCAGACCCTGGACCAGGCGCTCTCCGCGCCGTTGTGGACGACCAGCGCGAACACCGCGGCGGTTCACCAGCTCTTGGCGGAGGTGCCATCCGGACACACCGTCGCCGCGTCGAACAACCTCGCTGCCCAGCTGACCAGCCGGGACGACGTCAGCCTGATCGGCCGCATCGCACTGGGGCCCGCGGGCCCGGAATACGCGGTCATCGACCTGGCCCACCAGAACTTCCCGTTGGGCAGCGCCGCAGACGCCCAGACCATCGCCGATCAGGCGGAGGCCGCCGGATACCGGCAAATCGGCGCGGGCGGCGGGGTGGTGCTGCTGACTCGGCTGCCCGCTGTTGCCCTGCACTGAACACGCGCGGTTTGTCCACTGCGCTAGGTGAACAGACGCGCCAACGGCGGAAGCCCCGCCGCACGGGGCGGACGGGGCTTCCGGAAGAACTCGGGTGGCTGGTCAGGCCTCACTCATGGCGACCTGCTCGGCCCGACCACGGGCGGCCAGCGCGGCGGCGCGGGCGGCGATGCGACGGGACTGCTCGGCCTGCCCAGCGTCGAGGATCTCCTGCGAGACCTCGACCATCTCCGCGTGCGGGCGGCCGTGGTACTTCTCGATGTAGGCGTCGAGCTCAGGGCCCGACTCCCACGAGGTGATCAGGTTGTAGCGCGGTTCGGCGCCCACATGCGTGGTTGCGTGCCACAGCCGCTGCGTGTCGATGATCAGCTGCGCCCCGGCCGGTAGGGCGATGCGCACCTCTCCGTTCGGGTCGGTGCGGTTGTCACGGAGCACGAAGAAGCTGCCCCGATCGTCGGTCAGGTTGAAGAACCCGCGCACCACCCAGCCGGTGCCGTCGGGATTCAGCCGGTTGTTGTCGTCCTGATGCAGGTTGTACAGACAATCGGCATAGGTGTTGGGTTGCAGCTCGATGACCCGGCACCGGCCGACGTTCGCGCCGGGCTCCTGGGCGCGACGGGTCAGGTTCGGCGCCTTCTCGGTCTGGGCGGGGATCCAGACACCGTCCTTGTCGGTGCGCGGCGGCTGGTGGTTCCAGAAGCCGTTGCACTCGATGTCACCGAACGCGCTGGCCAGCGGCGCGAACCGAGTGTCTCCCGAGGACTTCCAATCCACGTATTCGATGTCCAACCACTCCCGGGGATCGCGATCCTGGTCGTAGTGGTCGAGGACGACGTAGCCCGTCTCTTCCAGAGCTGCCGATGTGATGTAACCCATGCTGTGACTCGTGATCCCTTCGTCTTCGGGGCGGAGAACCCGCTCGGTTAACGGCCCAACTTAGGTAAGCCTACGTCCGGGTGTCGGCCCCGGAACGCCACCGGCACCCGCCTAGGGTTGGTGCCCGATGAGTGACCACACCACCCCCGGCGGCCCGACAACCACCAATGTCGCCGCCCGAGCGGTCAACACCGTCGCCTGGCTGTCGGCCGCCGATACCGCCATCGTCGTACCCGTCTACCAGCGGCAATACCGCTGGGACATCGGCCGCTGCGAGCAGTTGCTGACCGATGTGCGGGCCGTGGCCGACTTCGAGGACCGCCACACCCACTTCCTGGGCTCGATCCTGGCCACCAGCCGCAGTGACGACTCCGACGAGCTCGTGCTCATCGACGGGCAGCAGCGCATCACCACCTTGATGCTGTTGGCGGCCGCCGTCCAGCACACGCTGGCCTCGGAGCATTCCGAGTTGGCCCGGGAGATCGGACGAGTGCTCGTCCGGTCGGACGACCCGGCCCGAACGAAGCTGCGGCCGCATCAGGCCTGGGCCGACGTGTTCGAGCGGGTGGTGCTCGGCCGGTCGGGCACCGACGATTCGCCGGGGCCGGGCCGTGACTCCCGCTTCGACGGCAACTACGCCTTCTTCCGCAGTCAGATCGGGGTCCAGGAGGCGCCTCGCATCTGGCGCGGGCTGGGCAAGCTCGAACACGTCGCCATCAGCGTGGGCCCGCACGCCAACGCGCAGCAGATCTTCGAGAGCCTGAATTCTACCGGCGAGCCGTTGCGGGATGACGAACTCATCCACAACTACGTGCTGATGGGTTTGTCACGCACCGAGCAGAACCACATCGAGGACGTCTTCTGGTCGCCGATCGAGACCTGCACGGGCGAGGCCATCGGGCGGTTCTGGCGGCACTACCTGGTGATGACCACCGGGCGTGAGGTGGTGGTGGCCGGCGAGCGGGGCGTGTACGACGCCTTTCGGCAGCAATTCCCGCGCCTGGACCGCAGCACGTTGCCCGTGCACGCCGCCGAGTGGCGGAAGTACGCCGAAATCTACCGGGTCATGTTGGAGCCGGACCGGGAGCCGAACCCCGATATCGCTCGACATCTGCGCTATGCCAATGTGTTCGGGCCCGGCATGTATCCGCTGATCATGCGGTCTTATTCCGGCTATGCCGCCGGCCGTCTCGACGCCCCGGCGTTCATCCGCATCCTCGAGCAGATCCAGGCGCTGCTGCTCCGGCGCACGATCGTCGAGATCGGGATCGAGCGGCTGGTGGCCCGGCTGTGCCGGGCGGCCGGGGCGGGCCCGGACGAGCTGGTGCGGGCCATCGCCCGGATCACCCCGTCCGACGAGCGCGTGCGGGTGTCGCTCAAATACCGACCGCTCCCGCACGCCGGCTATGTGCTGATGCGACTGGCAGGCATCGACAAGCCGGACGGCTTCGACGTGGAGCACATCTTTCCCCCGGTGCCTGGGGAAGCCTGGACCGGCGATGGCACCCGGCCTTGGGCCGATTACACCGAGGACGAACAGAACAGCCATCGGGCGCTGGCCCAGACCCTGGGCAATCTCGCGCTGCTGGAGCTGGACCTGGCGGACCGCGCCGAGGGACTGTCATTCCCCGCCAAGCGGGACACCATCTACCCGCGCAGCGCCATTGCCGAGACCGCCGGGCTGGCCGGGGTGAGGGCGTGGGGAACCGCGGCCATCGCCGAGCGCACCGTTCGGCTGACCGACCAGGTGTTGACCGTGTGGGCCCGGCCGAAGCCGGCGTCCACGTCGATTCCGATCGACGACGACGGGCTCACCCCGATCCTGGACGCGGTGCGGCGCCGCGGCTGGCCGCGCGGCTGGGAGCGGGAATTCGACTATGTGGAGTACCGCGGGGAGCACTGGGAAGTCCACGACATGAAGTACCTGTTCAACCGAGTCTTCAAGCGGCTGTGGGCCGAGTCCCGGGCCGACGTGGAACGCTTCGTCGCCCGCCGCGGCGGCCCCATCTTCGACGCGCCCGCATGGCACGGTCACTGGGACACTCTGGACGGCGACCGCCACCTGTACATGGGCTGGGACTCGAAGTACATGCTGACGGCGGTCCAGGGGGTACTGGACGAGGCCGGCTTGGCGGCCGAGGTGTACGTCAAATACTCGTATCTCGGCGAGATCATGTAGCCGAACGGCTCGCCTCTGGGCACTGGTCTTTGGGCACTGCACCGATTCCCGACTCGCGCGGGGCCTTCAGCTGTTGCGTACAGCCGGAAATGGCCCCACAGGGTGAGTTTCGGACCTTCCGCCGCCGAACGGCGCCGCGAGCGGCGCGCACTGCGCCCGGGCGGTGGCGGCGGCTCACTGAGCGGCGCGCTGGGCCCGGGCGCTGGCGTACAGGCAGACGGCCGCGGCGGTAGCCAGGTTCAGGGACTCGGCGCGGCCGTGAATCGGGACCGCGAGCCGTTCGTCGGCCGCCGCCAGCACCTCCTCCGGGAGGCCATGGGCTTCGGAGCCGAACAGCCAGGCCGTCGGCTCGGCCAGCAGACCAGCGTCGCCGAACGCGTCCAGGTCGATGTCGCCGGTGCCGGTGGACGCCAGCACGGTGAGCCCGCTGGCCGACAACTGAGTGGCCAGGGCCACCGGATCGGAGACCTGCACGATCGGCAGGTGGAACAGGCTGCCCGTGGAGGCGCGGACGGCCTTGGGATTGTGCGGATCGACGGCCTCACCGGCGAAGATCACCCCATCCGCCCCGGCTGCGTCGGCCAACCGGATGATGGTGCCGGCATTACCCGGATCGTTGGTCTCGACCAGCACAGCGAGCAGCCGCGGTGCGGACGCCAGCAGGGTCGCGCATTCTGAGAACACCGACCGGCAGCGGGCCACCACGCCCTGGGGGTGCACCGTGTCCGAGAGCGACTCGGCGGCCTTGTCGGTCACCTGGCTCACCTCGATGCCGGCCGCGAACGCCGCCCGCACCAGTTCGACGTTCCGGGACGCGCCGGTCTCGGTGACGTACAGCTCGATGACCAGTCCGGGGTGATCGCGTTCGGCAGCGATCGCCTCGCGCACCGCCTGCGCCCCCTCGGCCAGGAACTCCCCCGCCTGATCGCGCCGAGACCGGCGCAGCAGCTTGTGCGCGTTGACGATCCGGGCAGACCGTTCGGTCAGCACCGCTTCCGGCTGATCGTTGTCAGCGAAAGGCCCCGCCGCGGGCCGGCCGGAGAGGCCGGCGCCGGACGGGGCCGCGCTCGTTCTGTGGTTCGGATGCCGTCCCGCTGAGGCGGGCTCAGGTCTCATGAGAAACCGATCAGGCGGCGTCGACCGCGTTCACATCGGCGGGCAGCGCCGCCCGGGCGACCTCGACCAACGCAGCGAAAGCCGCCTCGTCATGCACGGCCAGTTCGGCGAGCACCTTGCGGTCGACCTCCACACCGGAGGCTTTGAGGCCCTGCACGAAACGGTTGTAGGTGATGCCGTTGGCGCGGGCGGCCGCGTTGATGCGGGTGATCCACAGCTGACGGAAGTCGCCCTTGCGCTTGCGCCGGTCGTTGTAGGCGTAGTTGAGCGAGTGGAGCACCTGCTCCTTCGCCTTGCGGTACAGCCGGGAGCGCTGGCCGCGGTAGCCGCTGGCGTGCTCGAGGACGGTGCGCCGCTTCTTCTGTGCGTTGACGGCTCTCTTGACGCGGGCCATGTCGGCACCTGACTTTCTGCAAAAGGACACCAACGCGAGTCGGAGAGGAACGGGCGGGTGTCGGGGGGAGAAAAGGGGAACAAATCGAGGTCGTGCCCGCCCGGGTGCGGGCGGAACCGGAAAAGGTCAGATGCCGAGAAGGCGACGCACTCGCGGCGCGTCAACGGCGGCCACTTCATGCGAGCTGTCGATCCGGCGGGTCTGCCGGCTGCTCTTCTTCTCCAGGTTGTGGCGCTTGCCGGAGCCGGCGTGCAGGAGCTTGCCGCTGCCGGTGACCTTGACTCGCTTCTTGATCCCGGAATGCGTCTTGTTCTTGGGCATCGCTGGTCCTCGTTCTTTCGTGTGTTCGCGCCGCCGGGAGGCGGTGCCGTTTCGTGCTCATCGCCGCAGGGCGATGCCGTGTTCCTCACTTCTGATTACTGCGTGGCACTACCAGCGGATCCTTGGCCGGAACCCGCCAGGGCGCGCGTCGCCGGCGCCCGCACCTGGAGATCCAGATTCGGGCGCTGATCGTGCCGATTTTCCGGTCCAGCCGTAGCCGGGGCCGGTGGCTGGATCAGGAGGCGGCGGCGACGGCCGGTGCCTTGACCTTGTTCTGTCGGTGCGGGGCCAAAACCATGATCATGTTGCGACCGTCCTGCTTGGGTGCGCTCTCGACGACGCCCAACTCGGCGACGTCGGCGGCCAACCGCTGCAGCAGACGGAAGCCCAGTTCGGGGCGGGATTGCTCCCGACCGCGGAACATGATCGTGACCTTGACCTTGTCACCGGCCTGCAAGAACCGCACGACGTGACCCTTCTTGGTCTCGTAGTCGTGGTTGTCGATCTTCGGCCGGAGTTTCATCTCCTTGATGACCGTCAGGACCTGGTTACGACGGGCTTCGCGAGCCTTCTGGGCGCTCTCGTACTTGAACTTGCCGTAGTCCATGAGCTTGCACACCGGCGGCCGAGCCTCCGGAGCGACTTCGACGAGGTCGAGGTCGGCTTCTTGGGCCAGCCGCAACGCCTCGGTGACCGAGACGATGCCGATCTGCTCACCTTCGGCTCCGACGAGACGGACCTCAGGAACGCGAATCCTGTCGTTGATGCGTGGTTCGACGCTGATCGAATCCTCCTACATGCACTGCTCGAGTTGAGCGCCGTTGCACTGCGGCGCTCACCGGGCCGGTTCTGGCTGAGCCGACTCGGGATGCTGCTCGCGGCCACCGGACCAAGAGGCCGGACTCTCAACGGTGCCGAAACGCAAAAGCCCCGCCTGCATGGCAAGCGGGGGCAGCATTTCCGGTGGTGCACGGGCTTCTCAGCCGACGGCGGGAAACTCGAACACCACAACGCAGCCGGGCGGCAGTGCCCGAACCCGTTTCGAACCGGGTCGGCCGCCGAACGACCAACTGCGTGGACCGGAACCCGGCTGCCGTGGGCGGCTCGGGTGGGAGACTGACTCCGCTTGCCGCTCGCCCGCGAGGAACCTGCCCGAGGGCAGAGAACAGCGCGAAGCGAGCTGGTCGCACGGCAAGGTTATCAGGAAACGCTGTCAGCTGCCGCCGGGCCGGGTTTGGCTGGGCCGAGACCAGCCGTTGCCGAGGTGTTTACAATGCCGCCAAGCGTTTACAATGCGGGCCCCCCTTGTAAACTCGTGGGCACCTTGTAAACGCCTCGAGAGGCGCCGGACGGCCGCTCGTCGCGCCGTGGGAAGTGCGGCCCATCGAGCGCCGCGGCGAGGCCCGGCGGGCGGCCGGGCGGGCTCGGCGGCCCACCGGCGCCAAAGCGCAACCGAACCGCACGAGGAGAAGCGCCCCCGAGACAGCAGCGCACGCCCGCGCCCCGCCGGGTTGAATGAATCCCATGAACGCCAGCGCCCCGCCCGCCCCCGCCGGCCCGCCCGACGATGACGCCCGGGAGCTGACCGACGTCCCGCCGAACCCCGGACCCGACGTTCAGCCAGACCCCGATGCCCGGGAAGTCGCCGCCGGCCCCCGCGCCCCCGAGACAGCAGCGCACGCCCGCGCCCCGCCGGGTTGAATGAATCCCATGAACGCCAGCGCCCCGCCCGCCCCCGCCGGCCCGCCCGACGATAGCCCGGGAGCTGACCGACGTCCCGCCGAACCCCGGACCCGACGTTCAGCCAGACCCCGATGCCCGGGAAGTCGGCGCCGGCCCCCGCGACCCCGGGACTGCCGACCCGCAGGAAGGCGACGTCCGCGAGCTGGTCGACGTCCCGGCCATCGAGGTCATCAGCCGGGCGGTGGTCATGTTGATGTCGGCCGCCGCGGAGCAACTGGGTCTGGCCGACCAGAACCCGGACGCTCCCCGTCACCGCGATCTGGACGAGGCCCGCACGCTGATCACCGCGCTGGCCGGGCTGGTCACCGCGTCACTGCCCGACCTCGGGCCGCACGCGGCCGCGTTCCGGGACGGGCTCACCGCGCTGCAGCGCGCCTTCCGGGAGTACTCGATCGTCCCGGACGACACCGGCGCCGGCCCCGGTGAGGGCCCCCCGCGGGCCCACGCCCACTGAGCTCGAGAAAAAGTTCGGACCAGCATGTCGAGAACGGCCCAGCCCGTTCGACGTCTTGGCGAGGCATCCGAACGGGCGCCCGAAACCCCCGAGAAAGGACCGATGTCATGCGCGTACTGGTGCTGGTGAAGGCGACCGAGGAGAGCGAGCGCGGGGACTTCGCGTCGCCCGATGCACAGCAGGAATTCGCGGCGATGGGCGATTTCAACGAGAAGCTGGTCAAGGCGGGCGTGATGCTCGCCGGTGAGGGCCTCAAGCCCAGCTCCGACGGCGTGCGGGTCGCCTTCGACGCGGGCTCGACGTCCGTGATCGACGGTCCGTTCGCCGAGACCAAGGAGCTGGTGGCCGGATTCTGGATCTGGAAGGTCGGCTCCCTGCAGGAGGCCGTCGACTGGATCAAGCAGGCCCCGTTCCGGGCGAACACCATCGAGCTGCGCCCGATCTACGAGGCCGAGGACTTCGCCGACGCGATCAGCCCGGAACTCGCCGAGCGGGAGAGCCGGCTCCGCCAGGAGGCCTCGGCCTACCTGAGCTGACCGGTCGACGTCTTGCGCTTCTTCTGCTTGCGGCCGCGCATCTCCCGGTCGATGAGTTCGAGGCGGCCGAGCGGACGGTTCAGCTCCGCGATCAGCGCCTCCCGCTCGCGGTCGGCGTCCGACACACGCGGTGTGGTCGGCGCCGGCCCGAAGCGGTCGCGGAACTCGCGGACCCGGGCCAGCTGGTCCACGGCGAACTGCTTGTCCATCGCCTGAATGGCCATGACGGCGCGGATCTCGTCATCGGGCATGACCAACTGCGCGTAGAGCGCGCCCTGCGGGAAAGCCACCCGCAGGATCAACGGCCAGCCGTAGAAGTTCTCTCCCAGCACCCCGCGGACCCACACGCCCTGCGGAGTGATCAACAGCCGAGGGCGCGCCATGGTCAGGATTCCGGCCCCCAGCATGAAGGCCACGATGATGAACGCCACCTGGTCAGCCAGCCGGAAACTCACGCCGTCCGGCGTCGACCGCAGCAAAACCCCGACCACGATCCCGGTCACCACCACCAGAGTGGCCGAGATCCGGGCGTACAGGGCCATGCGCCGGGGTCGGACGGTGAACAGCACCTCGCCGTGGTCGGTGCGATTGAGGATGCTCATCGCGCGAAGCCCAGCGCAGTCGCCGGTGCACGCAGCGAACGGAGCACCAGGGCCGTCTCCAGCGCCGCCGCGGCCGCTTCGGCGCCCTTGTCCTCCATCGAGCCGGGCCCGCCGCTGCGGTCGACCGCCTGCTCCTGGGTGTCGCAGGTGAGAACGCCGTTGCCGACCGGGACACCAGAGTCCAGCGCCACCCGGGTCAACCCGGCGGTCACGGAATCACACACATACTCGAAATGTGGTGTGCCACCCCGGATCACCACACCCAGCGCGACCACGGCGTCATGATCGCCGGCCAGCTGTTGGGCCACGACCGGGATCTCGATGCAGCCCGGCACCCGGACCACGGTGGGCGGCTTGGTGCCGGCCCGGGCGCAGAGGTCCAGGGCCCGCTCCAGCAGGACGTCGACGATGGCGGCGTTCCATTTGGTGGCCACGATGCCGACCCGCAGCCCGGCGGCGGCCGGGATGTCGAGTTCGGGGCGCCCCTGCCCGCTCATCGGGTCGCCTCGGGTTCGGCGGCGCTGTCACCGAGGGCCAACGGTCCGACTCCGGGCTCACGCAGCGAGTCGAGTTCGGCGATGGCGTGCCCCATCCGGTCCCGCTTGGTGCGCAGGTATTTGACGTTCTCCGGGTTGACCGACACCGACAGCGGACTCGACGCCGGAAATCTGCAGGCCGTAGCCTTCCAGCCCGGCCCGTTTGGTGGGGTTGTTCGTCAGCAGCCGCATGGACTTGATCCCCAGATCGGCCAGCACCTGGGCGCCGGTGCCGTATTCGCGGGCGTCGGCCGGCAGTCCCAGCGCCAGGTTGGCGTCGACGGTGTCGGCGCCCGCGTCCTGCAGCTCGTAGGCCCGCAACTTCTGCAGCAGCCCGATCCCCCGGCCTTCATGGCCCTTGATGTACAGGACGACGCCACGGCCCTCCTCGACCACCGCGCGCAGCGCCGCGTGCAGCTGCGGACCGCAGTCGCAGCGCAGTGACCCGAGCACATCGCCGGTCAGACATTCGGAGTGGACCCGGACCAGAACGTCGACGCCGTCGCCGAGCTCGCCGTAGACCAGCGCGACGATCTCCCGGCCGGTGATCGTCGATTGATACCCGACGGCCTGGAACATGCCTTCGGGCAGCGGCAGCCGGGCCTGCGCGATCTTGCGGATCTGCACTTCCCGGGCCCGCCGGTAGGCGATGAGGTCGGCGATGGAGATCAGCGCCAGGTCGTGGTCGTCGGCGAACACCCGCAGTTCCTCGGTGCGGGCCATGCCGAGCGGGTCCTTTTCGCTGACGATCTCGCACAGCACGCCGGCCGGCTTGAGTCCGGCCAGCACGGCCAGGTCGACAGCTGCCTCGGTGTGGCCGGGCCGGACCAGCACGCCGCCGTCGCGGGCGCGCAGTGGCACCACGTGCCCGGGCCGGGAGAAATCCGCGGCCACCGAATTCGGGTCGGCCAGCAGCCGGATCGTCCGGGCCCGGTCGACGGCCGAAATGCCCGTGCTGTTACCGACTTTGGCATCGACCGTGACGGTGTAGGCGGTGCCGCGCGGATCCTGGTTGATCCGCGACATGGGCGGCAGGTCGAGCCGGTCGGCCTCGGCCTCGGTGATCGGCACACAGACATAACCGGAGGTGTACCGGACCATGAAGGCCACCAGTTCGGGGGTGGCCAGCTCGGCCGCGAAGATCAGGTCGCCCTCGTTCTCGCGGTCCTCGTCGTCGATCACGACCACGGCCCGGCCGGCCGCGATCTGACTGATCGCGTACTCGACGGTGTCCAGACCGGATTCGGTGCGCACCCGTTCTGCGGGACCCGCAGCCGGGCTGAGCGCGGTCGTTTCAGTCATGTGTTCCTCCGACTGAATTGAACGTCAGCAGCCGTTCGACGTATTTCGCCAGCACGTCGACCTCGATGTTGACCGCGCGGCCGGGCTGCGCTTCGCCGAGGGTGGTGGCCGATCTGGTCTCCGGAATGATGCCGAGCGTGAATTCGGCGCCCGGTGGCGGTGTCCACCACGTCGATGACGGTGAGCGAGATGCCGTCCACCGCCACCGCACCCTTCGGGGCCAGGTAGCGGGCCAGGGTGCCGGGCACGGCGATGCGGAATTCGTCGTACCCCGGATGCTCGGTGCGGGCGATCACGGTGCCGACCCCGTCGACGTGGCCCTGGACCACGTGGCCGCCGAGGCGACCGCCGGCCGGGACGGAGCGTTCCAGGTTCACCGCCGCCCCGGGTGCCCAGTCCTTGGCGGAGGTTCGTTCCAGGGTCTCGTGCATCAGATCGGCGGTGAACGTCCCGTCCCCGCTGGCCACCACCGTGAGGCAGACGCCGGAGACCGCGATCGAGTCGCCGTGGTGGACGTCGCTGGTGACCTTGGGACCCCGCACGGTCAACCGGGCGTCGGCGCCCTCGTCGGCCAGATCGAGCGCCAGCACCTCGCCCCGTTCCTCGACGATGCCGGTGAACATCAGGCGCTCTCCGCGGCCGACGCGACCTCTTCGGTCTCAGGATCGGGCTGGGCGGCCTGAGCCAGCCGGCGCAGCTCACCGACCGCGGCCGCCCGATCGGCCTGGCCGTAGACGGCGGAGCCGGCCACGAAGCAGTCCGCGCCGGCCTCGGCGGCCTGGGCGATGGTGTCGGCGGAGATACCGCCGTCGACCTGGACGACGACGTTGAGGTGCCCCGTGGCCACCATCCGCCGGGCGCTGCGCACCTTATCCATCATGTCCGACATGAACGTCTGGCCCCCGAAGCCGGGTTCAACGGTCATGATCAGCAGCGTGTCGTAGTGAGCGCAGCACATCGACCCAATCGTCCAGCTCGGTGCCAGGCTTCAGGGACAGGCCGGCCTTGGCGCCGGCGGCCCGCAGGTCCATGGCCATGCTGATCGGGTCGGCCACTGCTTCCGCGTGCACGGTCACGTTGTACGCGCCCGCCTCGGCGTAGCCGATGGCCCAGCGGTCGGGGTCGGTGATCATCAAATGGCAGTCGAGCGGGATATCGGTGGCCTGGCGCAGCGCCTGCACCACCGGCAGTCCGATCGTCAGGTTGGGCACGAAGTGGTTGTCCATGACGTCGACGTGCAGCCAGTCGGCGCCGCCCGGCCCGGCCACCGAGGCGGCTTCGTCGGCCAGCCGCGCGAAGTCGGCGGACAGGATGCTCGGGGCAATCAGCGCAGACACACCCGCGAGTCTAGGCATCGTCGCCCCGTCTCCCGGGCTCCCCGAGTGTCGATCGTGCTCGCGGCCGCCCGGACGGTCAGCGTCTGCGCAGCAGCGTGAGGAACATCGCGTCGGTGCCCTGCCGATGCGGCCACAGCTGCACGCTGGGGCCGGCACCCAGGTCGGGCACCCCGGCCAAGTAGGGCCGGGCGTCGAACGGTTCGAGTTCCGGGGCGCGCCTGGCGATCACCCCGGACGTCTCGGACAGATGTGGCGAGCAGGTGACGTAGCCGACCACGCCGCCCGGCCGCACCAGCCGGGCGGCCGAGGCCAGCAACTCCCGCTGCAGGCGCACCAACCCGGCCACATCAGCGGGCGTCCGGCGCCAGCGGGCCTCGGGCCGGCGGCGCAGGGCGCCCAGCCCGGTGCACGGGGCGTCGAGCAGAATCCGGTCGAAATCGCCGGCCAGTCCGGGATCGCGCCCGTCCACGGTGTGCACGTCGACCGGTAGCCCGCTCACCGCCGACCGCACCAGGTCGGCGCGGTGCGGCGTGACCTCCACCGCGTCCAGGTGAGCGCCGCGGCCGGCGGCCAGGCCGCCGAGCAGGGCGGCCTTGCCGCCGGGCCCGGCGCACAGGTCGAGCCAGCGCCGGTCGGGGCCGTCCAGCTCCACCGCGGCCAGGGCCAGGGTGACCAGCTGCGAACCCTCGTCCTGGACGCCGGCCGCGCCGCCGGTGATCGCCCGGATCCGCCCCGGATTGCCCTGCGGCAGGTACACGCCGACCGGGGAGTACCGCGCCGGTTGCCCACCGACCGCGTCGGCCAGCTCGTTCCGGTCCATCCGACCGGGCCGGACGGCGAGGTGCACCGAAGGCGGCCGGTCGTCGGCGGTCAGGGCCGATTCCAACTCGGGATCGGGGTGCCGCCGCGGCTCGTCGGACTGCCGACCGCCCCACAGCGCGTCGTCGAAGGCGGTGACGATCCAGCGGGGATGAGCGGTGGCCAGGGCCAATCGGCCGATGGGGTCGCCGGCCGCGGCCGGAACAAGCCGCTCCACCCACCCGGCCAGGTCCTGGTCGGCCACCTTGCGCAGCACGGCGTTGACCAGCCCGGCACCGCGCGGATGCCGCCCCGCCCGCACCAGGTCCACGGTCACCGATACGGCGGCATGGGCGCCGATCCTGGTGTGCAGCAACTGATAGGCGCCCAGCCGCAGCGCGTCGTGGATCTCCCCGTCCAGCTCGGTGACCGGTCGCCCGGACGCCGCATCCAGGATGGCGTCGAGCTGGCCGAGCATGCGGCAGCTGCCGTAGCTGATCTCGGTGGCCAGGGCGGCGTCGCGGCCGGTCAGGCCGGCGGCGTCGATCAGGGACGGCAGCGTGAGGTTGGCGTAGGCACCGCGTTCCCGGACCGCGGTGAGCAGGTCGAGGGCAACCTGCCGCGGGGCGTCGACCACCGGAGCCCGCCCGGTTTGCGGGCGGCCTGGCGGCCGGCGTCCGGCGGCGCCACCGGCACCACGGTTCGCCCGGTCGTCGCGCCGGGACGGCCGCGGGGGCCGGGCGTCCGGGCTCATGGACTCACCGGGGATCCGAGGCGATCATCGAGCGCCGGGCGCACGCCGCGCGCCCAGTCGGCGGCCGCCAAGGCGCGGCGACCCGGGGCCTGCACCGAGCCCAGGCGCACCCCGGCAGTGCCGGTGCCCACCAGCACCTGCCGCTTCTCGACAACGAGCTGCCCGGCGGCGAGTCCCATCGTGTCGGTGACCTCCACCGGGCCCAGCACCAGCCGCCCCCAGCGCGAGGAGGTCCAGGCGCCGGGTTCCGGGTGATACGGAACGGATGATCCGGTCGAGATCCGCAGCCGGAGCGGTCCAATCGATCCGGGCGTCGTCGATGGTGACCTTGGGCGCCAGGGTGGCACCTTCGGCGGCTTGCGGTACCGGTGCGGGCCCGTCGGTCAACGATGCGACGGTGCGCAGCAGCAGGTCGGCGCCCCGGTCCGCCAGCCGGTCGAGGAGGGTGCCGGTGGTGTCGCGCGGACCGATCGGTTCGGTCACGGTTCCGTACACCGGCCCGGTGTCCATCCCCGGATCCAGCCGGAAGGTCGTCACCCCGGTCACCGCGTCGCCGGCCCGGATGGCGGCCTGCACCGGGGCAGCGCCGCGCCACCGGGGCAGCAGGGAGAAGTGCACGTTGATCCAGCCGTGGGTGGGAATGTCCAGCACCGGGGACGGCAAGAGGTTTCCGTACGCGACGGCCACGGCGACCTCGGGCGCCGCGTTCCGCAGTAGGTCGGCGAACTCGGGCGTGCGGGCCGACCGTGGCGTGTGCACCGCCAGTCCGTGCTCATCGGCCCAGCCGCCCACCGCCGAACGCTGCAGCTTGCGCCCGCGCCCCGCCAGGGCGTCCGGCCGGGTGAGCACGGCGGCGATGTCGTGCCCGGCGGCCACCAGGGCGGCGAGCGCCGGAACGGCGGGCGCCGGGGTACCGGCGAAAACGATGCGCAGAACGGCCTCCTTCGACGTCGGACCAGGGTAGTCGGGGCACCGCCCCGCTCCGGCCCGGACGGCTGGCACACCGTCGGGAGGGCCTCGAGCGGGCCGCCCGAAACAGCGTGCGCCCAGGCCGGCCGGATCAGAACAGCTCGTCGGGATCGATCCGGATCCGCACCGGCTGGGCCTCCTTGCGGAGCGCGCGGGCAGCGGCCAACGGTCTTCACACCGGCCGCGAGATCTTTGCGCCGCCGCAGCGGCACCCGGATCAGGGCCCGCACCCGCTGGTCGGCGCCGGGCGGCGAACCGAGCTCGGTGCCCGCCGGCAGCGGCACCGGTCCGAGCACCTCCGACTCGGCCGCGGTCACGAATTCGCCGGCCAGCCACTCTTCGGTCAGCGCCAGGACGGCCGGCTCGGCGCCGTCGACGGCGCACATGGCCACTGCGGGCGGCAGCCGCAATTCGCGCCGGGCCACCAACTCCTCGGCCGCGAAGCGGGCCGGATCCCAGCGGATGAGCGCTTGGACGGCGGGCAGGCCGGCGTCGGCCCCGACCACGACCCGGCCGCCCTCGGGACCGGGACGAACCAATGCCGCCGCATTGAGCCAGCGCCGGAGCGCCTCTTCACCGGCTTTGAGAATGGGCTTGGCCAAGAGACTTTCGGCGTCGAGCAGGAGCGCCGCCCCATAACCACCCGCGACCGCCGGCTCCGCTCCCGGAGTGGCGATGACGAAGGCGGGGACCGCCTTCACGGTCGGCAGCACATGATCACCGGCCGAGGCGGTGATCGGCACGCCTGGGAAGGCCCGGCCCAGTTCCTCGGCCGTCCGGTCGGCGCCCACCACCGCCGCGCGGACGCGCCGGCTGCCGCAGGCCGGGCACACGAAGCCGGCTTCCGGGCGGCCGCACCAGGCGCAGCGCGGCGGCCCGCTCCGGGCCTGGATCCCCAGCGGTCCGGAACAGTTCCGGCAGCGGGCCGGCCGCCGGCATTCCTGACAGGCCAGGCCGGGTGTGTGACCGCGCCGCGGCACCTGCACCAAGACCGGATGGCCGGCGGCCAGGGCGTCGCGGGCCGCGGCGAAGGCGGCCGGAGCAATTCGGGATCGCGCCGCGGCCGAGCTGGCGCCGCGCGCGTGGTCATCGCCGGCGGACTGGACCTGAGGCATCCGGGCCCGCAACACCCCGCGCGCCGCGGTGACGTCCTTGGCCCAGCCGCTCTCGACCAGTAGCGCTGTCTCGGTGGAACGGGCGAAGCCGCCGATCAACAGCGGGATGCCCGGACGTCGCCGAGCGCAAGGTCAGCACCTCACGGGTGTGGGGGTAGGGCGCTCGCGGCTCGGCGAAGACGTCGTACCCGTCGTCGAAGATGGCCAGCAGGCCCAGATCCGGAACCGGGGCGAAGGCGGCCGCGCGGGTGCCGGCCACCACTTTGACGTGGCCGCGGCGCACGGCGAGGAAGCGCCGGTACCGCTCGGCCGGTCCCAGATCGGCCGACAGCACGATGTGCCGGCCGGGACCCAGCTCCGCGGTCAGCGCCTGGTCCAGTCGGCGCAGATCGGCGGCGTCCGGCACCAGCAGCAGGGCGCCCCGCCCGGCCGTCGCGGCGGCGCGGGCCAGCTCGGCCAGCCGAGCCACCCAGTCCTCCCCCGGCAGCGCCTGCCAGGCCGCCCGCACCGGCCGGCCTTCGCCCACCGCGCGCAGGAACGCCGCGCCCGCCGGATAGCTCTGCCAGCCGTCTGCGTCGGTTTTGGCTGCCAGGGGCGCGGGCGCGAGGAACCGCTCCGGCTCGGCCTCGACCTTGGCGTGCCGGGGCGGCACCGCCAGTCGCAGCACATCGGCCAGGGTGCCGGCATAGCGGTCGGTCACCGCTCTGGCCAGATGCAGGATCTCGTCGGAGAGCACCGGTTCGGCGGAGACGATTCGGTCCACGAAGGCCAGCCGTCCGTCGTGTTCGGACCGGTCCTCCCGGTGGGTCAAGAACCCGCCCACCAGCCGCCCGGAGAAGCGGACCCGCACCCGGACGCCCGGACGGGCCAGCGCTGCTTGTTCTTCGGTGAGCAGGTAGTCGAACGGCCGGTCCAGGTGCGAGAGCGGGACGTCCACCACGATCCGGGCCACCGGGCGGTCAGCGGCCGGAACGCGCTCGACCGCGGGGGCGATCAATCGCCGGCGGCTGGAAAGCGCGGAAGTGGGCACCCGTCGTGGATATCAGACGGCGCCGACACCGAGGCCGTAGCTGCGGCCAGGTGCACTCCGAGGGCTGCCGCCGAGACCGTCAGCCGTTCACGCACGCCTTCAGCGCGTCGACCCGGTCCAGCTGCTCCCAGGGCAGCTCGATGTCGGTGCGGCCGAAGTGGCCGTAGGCCGCGGTGGCGGCGTAGATGGGCCGCTTGAGGTCGAGGTCACGAATGATCGCGCCCGGGCGCAGGTCGAAGACCTCGGTGATGGCTCCCGAGATCTTGTCCGGGTCGATGGTTTCGGTGCCGAAGGTCTCCACGAACAGGCCGACCGGGGCGACGTGCCCGATCGCGTAGGCGACCTGCACCTCGATCCGTTCGGCCAGGCCGGCGGCCACCACGTTCTTGGCCACCCAGCGCATGGCGTAAGCGGCCGATCGGTCGACCTTGGACGGATCCTTGCCGGAGAAGGCGCCGCCGCCGTGGCGGGCCATGCCGCCGTAGGTGTCCACGATGATCTTGCGGCCGGTGAGGCCGGCATCGCCCATCGGGCCGCCCACCACGAACCGGCCGGTCGGATTGACCAGCAGCTCGAAGTCGCGGGTGTCGATCGTCAGGTCGGCGAGTTCGGGTGCCACCACCTGCTCCCGCACGTCCACGGCCAGCAGATTCACCAGGTCGACGTCCTCGGCGTGCTGGCTGGAGATGACCACGGTGTCGAGCCGGATGGCCCGGTCGCCGACGTATTCGATGGTCACCTGGGTCTTGCCGTCGGGCCGCAGGTACGGCACCTGCCCGGACTTGCGCACCTGGGCCAGCCGGCGGGACAGCCGGTGGGCCAGGGCGATCGGCAGCGGCATCAGCTCCGGGGTGTCGGAGCAGGCGTAGCCGAACATCAGGCCCTGATCACCGGCTCCCTGGGTGGCGACCGGGTCGGCCGCCGCCTCGCCCTCGGTCTCTCCCACCCGCACCTCGTAGCCGACGTCGACGCCTTGGGCGATGTCCGGCGACTGCGCCCCGATGGCCACGTTCACGCCGCAGGACGCACCGTCGAAGCCCTTGGCCGACGAGTCGTAGCCGATCTCCAGCACCTTGTTGCGGACGATCGTGGGAATGTCCGCGTACGCCGAGGTCGTCACCTCGCCGGCCACGTGCACCTGACCGGTGGTCACCAGCGTCTCGACCGCCACGCGGCTGGAGGGATCCTGGCGCAGCAGCTCGTCCAGGATCGAGTCGCTGATGGCGTCACAGATCTTGTCCGGATGGCCTTCGGTCACCGATTCGGACGTGAACAGTCGGGAGGTCACGGAAAAAAGGTCTCCTGGTCGAGGGAAGGAAAGGGCGGATCGGCCCACGTGACGAGCCGTCGAGAACAAGCGAGAAGACGGTCGGGCGGCTGACCCGAGCCGTGGTGGCGGGCCTGAAGAACCCGCCGGTTTCATTCGCCTTCGGTGTGCTCCAACAGACCGGCGTTGATCTCGCGGAGGGCGATGGACAGCGGCTTCTCCTTGGGGAGCGGCTCGACCAGCGGTCCGACGTACTCCAGCAGGCCCTCCTGGAGCTGCGAGTAGTACTCGTTGATCTGGCGCGCACGCTTGGCGGCGAAAATGGAGAGACCGTATTTGGAGCTGGTCTTGGAGAGCAGTTCGTCGATCGGCGGGTAGGTGATGCCGGCGGCGGCGATCTGCGATGCTGTCGGAGTTGCTGAAGTCACGCTGCGGTGCTCCTCGGATAGATGTGGAAGCGGTACTGACGACACGGTCGGGCCCGACCGGAGCCGGCCGTCAAGCAGCTTGCCCATCGGGCCGAATCGCCGGTGCGGCACCGGTGACGTGCCCGGCCCCGGCGTGCGCGGCCGGCCGTGGGCACTTCGGTGCGGGCAGCAGGCAGCCCACCTTGATCGCAATTCAGCGACCGGGACCGGGACCAGCCATCAACGATACCAATCCCGCGACCGCGTCGCCGACGCTCGTGTTGACGACCACGTGATCGAACTCGGGCTTGGCGGCCAATTCGTCCTCGGCGGCCCGCAGCCGGGCGGCGATGACGTCGGCGGTCTCGGTTCCCCGCCCGGCCAGCCGCCGGGTCAGCTCGTCGAACGACGGCGGGGCCAGGAAGATCATCACCGCTTCGGCGCCGAGGCCGGGAACCGACCTGACCTGCCGGGCGCCCTGCACGTCGATCTCCAGCAGCACGTCCCGGCCGGCCGAGAGACGTTGCTCCACAGCGGCTCTGGGAGTGCCGTAGTGATGCCCGGCGAAGTGGGCGTGCTCGAGCATGTCCCCCGCGGCCACCAGTTCGGCGAACGTCTCAGGCGTCAAGAAGAAGTAGTTGACCCCGTCCCGCTCGCCCGGACGCGGGCGGCGCGTCGTCGCCGACACCGAGTACCAAAGATCGGGCAGGGCGCGGCGGACGCCGCCGAGCACAGTGCTCTTGCCCACTCCGGACGGTCCGGACAGCACGAACAGCCGCCCGCGGGGTGGGCCCGGCGGGGCAGCAGAAGGGTCGGACGCCGCAGCCGGCGACACCGCATCCATGGCCGGAAACCGGGCTGCCCGGGCCGCGGGCTCCGGGAACGAAGCGCCGACCCGGGCAGCGTCGGGAGAAGGGTCAGGAACCGAACTCGGCCAGCAACGCCTGCCGCTGACGGTCTCCCAAGCCCGCGCACGCGCCGACTCGAGGCGATTTCGAACTGCTCCATCAGCGCGGCGGCGCGGACCTTGCCGACGCCCGGCAGCGCTTCCAGCAGCGCGGAAACCTTGAGCTTGGCCAGCGCCTCGTCGCTCTCGGCGTCCGCCAGCACCTGCTTGAGCGTGGTCCCACCGCGCTTGAGGCGCTCCTTCAGCTCGGCGCGGACCCGGCGGGCCGCAGCCGCCTTCTCCAGGGCCGCGGCCCGCTGCTCGTCGGTCAACTGGGGCAGAGCCACTTGAAGCCTCACTTCTTTGCTTTTCGGATTCCCGTTTCCCCGCCCGGCGCTCCCGGCGACGCGGAATGCGCTGTTCGGGATGGTCGGCGGAGCCTGGTCGAACCTACCCATCGGCGCCTGCGCTGGGCAAACGGGGCTCGCCGGGGCGCTTCCCGGGCGAGGCCGCCCGGGCCGGCCGGAGCTCGCGGCATGCCTGCGACCCACGGCCGCCCACGATTCGGAGCGCACGCGGTCGTTCGTCAGCGGGCCCGCATCCGGGCGACCAACGCGGTGTCGTAGTCGCCGGAGACGAATTCCGGGTTCTGCAGCAGTTCGGCGTGGAAGGCCAGGTTGGACTTCGGCCCGACGATGGTGAAGTCGGCGACCGCCTGCCGGGCCAACGCCAGCGCGGCCGCCCGGTCGCCGGCGTGCACGATCAATTTGGCCATCAGCGAGTCGTAGGCAGGCGTGACGACCGTTCCGGCGGCGTAGCCGGAGTCCACCCGGATCCCCTCCCCGACCGGTTCGACCCACTCGGACACCGCTCCGGGTCCGGGCAGGAACCGTTTGGGATCTTCGGCGTTGATCCGCAGTTCGATGGCGTGCCCGGTCACCTGCAGGCTTTCCGGGTCGAAGCCCGGCTCTTCGCCCGCGGCCACCCGCAACTGTGCCTCGACCAGGTCGATGCCCAGGACGGCCTCGGTGATCGGATGCTCGACCTGCAAGCGGGTGTTCATCTCCAGGAAGAAGAACTCGCCGTCCCCTTCGCCGGGTCGCCCCGGTGCTGTCGGGTCCACCTGGTCCATGCCGGGCGCCGCTGGTGGGCTGAACAGGAATTCCACCGTGCCGGCTCCGCGGTAGTCGACCGCTGCGCCGGCCTGCGCTGCGGCGGCGAGCATCCGGCTGCGAACGGCCGGCGTCAGAGCCGGAGACGGCGTTTCCTCCGCCACCTTCTGATTGCGGCGTTGCACCGAGCAGTCCCGCTCGCCCAGGGCCAGCACCCGGCCGTCGGCCAGTCCGAGAATCTGCACCTCGACGTGCCTGACCCGCGGGAAATACCGCTCCACGAACACCGACGAATCGCCGAACAGCCGACCGGCGAACCCGGTGACCTTGTCGAATTCGGCGCCCATCTTGTCCGGATCGTCGACGACGGTCATGCCCATGCCGCCACCGCCGGCCGAGGCCTTGATCATCACCGGATAGCCGATAGCGGCCGCCGCCTCCCGCGCCGCTTCCGGCGTCACCACCGGCTCCTCGGTGCCCGGGGCGACCGGGACGCCGACCGACGCCATCCGGTTGCGGGCGGCGATCTTGTCCCCCATGGCGGTGATGGCTTCCGGGCTGGGGCCCACCCAGACCAGCCCGGCCGCGACGACGGCCCGGGCGAAATCGGCGTTCTCCGAGAGGAATCCGTAGCCGGGGTGGATGGCTGCCGCTCCGGTCTGCCGGGCGGCGGCCAGCACCGCCTCGATGTTCCGGTAGGACTCGGCCGGGTTGGCCGGCCCGATCAGCACGGCCTCGTCGGCCTCCTGGACGAACGGCAGATCCGCGTCGACCTCGGAGTAGACAGCGATGGTGCGCAGGCCGAGCCGTTTGGCCGTGCGGAGCACACGACGGGCGATTTCCCCGCGGTTGGCGACGAGCAGCGAATCGAACATGGCGGTGACTGGGATGTCCTCTCGGATCCGGCGGTGCGATGGATTGCCCACTGTGCCACCGGCGGATCCGGCGGGCCAATCAGTCCGGCGTCAGGCGAGGCCGTCGGTGGCCCGGAACACCACACCGGATCCGGACAGCCGTATCCCGGAGTCGGCCGCGGCCAGCCACGCCGACCGTCCGCGGGTCAGCTCCAGTCGGCGGCCGCAGCCATCGGTCAGCTCGGGAGCGCCGTCGACCGACAGCAGGATCTGCGGTCCGGGATGGTCGAGATCGATGGCGCTGTCCCGCAGTTCGATCCGGGACAGCCGGAACTCGTTGACCGGCACGGGAAAAACGGTCTCCCCGGACGGCGACGCCACTCCGGTCGAGATGTCCGGATCGCCGGGCCGGAAGTCGAGAACCCGCATCAATTCGGGCACGTCGACGTGCTTGGGGGTGAGTCCGCCCCGCAGCACGTTGTCCGAGTTGGCCATCAGTTCGATGCCGGTGCCGGACAGGTAGGCATGCAGGTTGCCGGCCGGTAGGAACAACGCCGTGCCTGGCGGCAGCGTGATGCGGTTCATCATCAACGCCGCCAGGACGCCGGCGTCCAGCGGATAACGCTCGCCCAGTTGCAGCACGGTGCGGAAGACCTCGGCGTGGGACGAGCCGGCCCGGATGGCGCGCACCGCCCCTTCCAGGACTTCGCCGAGCAGCGGCCCCAGCCGGGAGGACGGCATGGTGATCAGCGACGAGAACAGGGCCCGGACGCCGTCGGCAGCCGGTTCGGTGGACAGCAGCGACGCGTACGAGTCGACCTGGCCCACTCCCAGCTCGGCCAGCACCTCGCGGGTCTGCGCCGGGTCCCGGAACCCGCACAGGGCCTGGATCTCGGTCAGCGCACAGATCATCTCCGGTTTGTGGGAACGGTCCTTGTAGTTCCGGTCCGGCGACGACTGCGGCACCCCGGCGGCCTCTTCGGCGGCGAAGCCGGACTCCGCCTGGGCGTTGGTCGGATGGGCCTGCAGGGACAGCGGCGCCTCGGCGGCGAGCACCTTGAGCAGGAACGGCAGTCGGGCCCCGAACGCCGCCGACACCGACGGACCGAGCATCTTCTCGGGATCCGCCTCGATCCGCTCGGCCAGGCTGTGCTCCGAGCGACTGGGATCGTTCTCGATCAGCACCGTGGACGGATCGCCGGGATGCGCGCCCATCCACATCTCGGCCTGCGGATGGCGGGCCGGACTCTCCTCGCCCGAGCAGCTCCGCGATGGCCGTTCGCGACCCCCAGGCGTACGGCCGAATCGGATTGCGCATCAGTTCCATGGATCTCGCTCCTGGCTGTCGGGGTCGTCCGCCCGGGTCCGGTCGTCCCACGACGGCCGGTCGGGTTCCGGGACCGGCCGGAAGGCCCGGCTCGTCCCGCCACCCCGGCCGAGCCCGTCCGGATAGTCGGCGGGGACGGCCCGCGCACCGACCAGCGCCAACGCGGCCGCGGCGGCGGACACGATCACCGACACCGAGCAGGCCGCGGCCAGCGACCGGGCCGGGCCCGGCGGCAGGGTCAGGGTCACCGGGTCGGCGAAGGCCGGCGCCGCACCGGGTCGCTGATCCGCAGGCACGGACAGCATCTGCCGACGCCGCCGACGCGTCGTCCAACTGCATGGCATTGGGCAGCGCGCGCCGCAGCGAGGGCAACAGGCTCGGTCCGGATTCCGAACCGCGCGCTTCGTCGCCGTCGCGGAGCCCGTCCAGCACCGACACCAGCACCGGGGCATGGCGGACCTCGTCGCCGCCGTCGGCGAAGGGATCGGCGAACAGGTCGCGGGCCGCCCCGGCCCGGGCCAGCAACTGCGGCGAACCGGCCGCCTGTCCGGAGGTGATCACCGCGGCCCCGAGTCCGGCCACGTCGGCCAGCACCTCAGCGCCCCAGGCGGCCACTCCGTCCGCGACCGGATCGGCGCCCACCAGCAGCGGGACCGCGCCGCTCAAGTATTCGGCCAGGTTGATGGCCGGGTTGAGAAAGGTCTCCGCGGCCGGCGCCACGGTCAGGGCGGTGGCGTCCAGGACGTCGGCCACGGCGGCCAGCCCGGCCGCGTCGATGCCGGCCAGCAACCCGGCGGCGGCGGCCACGCCGCTCAGCAGAGCCCAGCGCGCCGGGCCGGCGAACGCTTCGGGCACCGAGATCTCCACCGGCAGCAGCGCCCCGCCCGCCGCCTGCGCCAAGGGCCCGTCCACGGGACCGCGCACCACCACCCGGCATCCCCGCCGGACGGCGGTGGAAATTGCCACGGCCAGCGCCTCGTCGGAACGGCGCGCCGGCAGGGCCACGACCAGATCCAGCGGCGACAGCCAAGGCGGCGCGGTGCGCACACCGAGAATCGGGGCGCTGGTGCGCTCTCCGACCAGCGCGGCGACCAGCGCGGCGTCGGCCGCGGCCGTCGGCCCGATCACCACCAGGGCCCGCGGGCGGTCCGTCGGGTCGAGCGCAGGCAGCCGCTCGGCGACGATCCGCACTTGGGCACCAGCAGTGGCCACGCCGGGGAACAGCCCCGCCGTGTCCAGCCGGCTCAGCGCCCGGCTGTCGCGCAGGGTATCGGGACCCACCACCGGGAAGTCGCTCATGCCGAGCCCCCGGCCCCGTCGGGCTCGATCGGCACACCGGGGGGCGGAATCGCCTCGTCCAAGAGCATCACCGGGATACCGTCGCGGATCGGGAAGGCCCGGCCGCATTCGGTGCACACCAGCACCGGGGCGCCGGCAGCGTCCTGTCCGCTTCTGACCGGGGCGTGGTGGGTATCGGGGCAGGCCAGCACGTCGAGCAGCACGGGGTCGATTCCGGTCGTCATGTTCTCGTGTCCTTCGCTGTCCGGGAGCGGTGGTTGGCCCGCGGCAAGAACGGGGTCTCCGGCCATTGTGGTCACGGCAGCGCCGGTTCCGGCGCCACCCGGCGGCGCGCGCGGAAGTCAGGGTCGGCTGAATACGTATCAAGCCGGTCGAAGATCCCGGTTCGGGCCGGCCGGCCCGGTCACGGTCGAGCGCTCAGCCGCGGATGACAGCCAGGATCTCGTCGCGCAGGGCGGTCATCGCGGCCGTATCCGCCGCTTCGACGTTCAACCTCAGCAGCGGTTCCGTGTTGCTGGACCGGACGTTGAACCAGTCTCCGCCGGGCAGGGACACCGTGAGGCCGTCCAGTTCGTCGACCTCGGCGTGGTGATCGGCGGCCCAGGCGCGGATGGCGTGGATCCGGCCCTTGGCGTCGGCGACCTCGGAATTGATCTCGCCGGACGCGGCGTACCGGTTGAACTGCGCCACCAGCTCGGACAGCGGCCGGTCCTGGCCGCCCAGCGCGGACAGGACGTGCAGGGCGGCCAGCATCCCGGTGTCGGCGCGGAAGAAGTCCCGGAAGTAGTAGTGCGCCGAGTGTTCGCCCCCGAAAACGGCGTCCGTCCGGGCCATCTCGGCCTTGATGAACGAATGACCGACCCGCGTGCGCACCGCGGTGCCACCGGCCGCGGCCACGATTTCCGGCACGGTCCGCGAAGTGATCAGGTTGTAGAGAATCGTGGCGCCGGGTGTCCGGGCCAATTCCCGGGTGGCCACCAGCGCGGTGATGCGCGGAAGGCGAGACCGGGTCCCCGTTTTCGTCGACCACGAAGCACCGGTCGGCGTCGCCGTCGAACGCCAACCCCAGGTCGGCGCCCGTCCGGCGCACCTCCTCCTGCAGGTCGACCAGATTGGCCGGCTCCAGAGGGTTGGCCTCGTGGTTGGGAAAGGTTCCGTCGAGGTCGAAGTAGAGCGGCTCGAGGTGCAGCGGCAGCCCGGCGAACACCGCGGGCACCGTGTAGCCGGCCATGCCATTGCCGGCATCCACGACGACGTGAAGCGGGCGGATGTGTTCCAGATCGACCAGCGATCTCAAGTACCCGGCGTAGTCCTCCAGCAGATTCCGCTCGCTCACCTGACCGGTTTCGGCGGCTACCCGGGCATCGGCGCCGTCCAGCACCGCCTGGGCCTCGTCACGGATGCGGTCCAGACCGGTGTCCAGGCTCAGCGGCACGGCGCCGGCCAGGCAGAGTTTGATGCCGTTGTACCTCGCCGGGTTGTGCGACGCGGTGAACATGGCTCCCGGCAGCCCCAGGAAGCCGGAGGCGAAGTACAGCAGGTCGGTGGACCCGAGTCCGGCCCGCACCACATCCAGGCCGGCGGCCGTGACTCCCTCGGCAAAGGCGCCCGCCAGCTCCGGCGACGAATCCCGCATGTCGTACGCCAGCACCACGGCCCGCGGCCGGCTCTGCGCGTCACCATCGGCGCTGGCGTCCGCCGCGGCGGGGAGTTCGCCGGCGCCGAGCAGGAACCCGGCGAACGCGTTGCCCAGGGCCCGCGCGGCGGCGGCGGTGAACTGCTCGCCGACGACGCCACGCACGTCGTAGGCCTTGACGATCTGACGGAGGTCGACGGCGGGCTGCTCGGGGGTCGGCACGGTGCTCTCCTGGTTCGGCGGGTGACCGGGCAGCGGCCGAATCACATCGGCCGCGGGCTTCCGGCGCTTCGACACCAGAGCCTACGGCAACGCATAGTCACCTCTGGTGGCGCACGGTTGCGATGAACCGCGGCGGGACAGATATCTCAGTCGGCGAACGGTCACTGCTCCGGGAAACGCAACACCCTGAGGTGGCCCCGGCGGCCGGTGGTCCGGACGGAGTCGTCACGTTCCGGTGGTGCGGGGGCCCGTCCGGCCTCGCGCACCGCATTGGCCAGCGCCTCCAAGTCGTCGGCGTCGGGTCCGCCGGTGGCCAGATCGCCGTCGGGCCGGACGATCTCCCAGCCTTTGGGGGCCGTCAGCCGCATGGCGTGCCGCGCGCACAAGTCGTACGAATGCGGCTCGGCCGCGGTGGCCAGTGGGCCGACGACGGCGGTGGAATCCGCGTATGCGTACGTCAGCGTGGCCACTGCCGGATCCAGGCACCCGGTTCGGGAACAGCGTCGCGTCCTGACCACGTGCGGGACGGTATCGCCCGCCGAATTGACCGACACGCAGGCGCGCCGGACATTCGTGGCTCAGGACGAGTGCGATGCCCCCAGGGTCACCACGACGATCAGACCGCCCACCACCAGAACCGTTCCCAGCCAGGTCCAGACGTTCGTGTGCTCGTGCAGGATCAGCACGCTGGAGACCAGGATGACCAGGAAACCCAGGGCGTTGAACGGGTAGGCCACGTTGAGCGGCACCCGGGACAGCGTCGCCAGCCAGGCGATGGCCGACACGCCGAACACCACCAGCCCGCCCCACACCCACGGTGTGCCGGCCGCGGACAGCACCAGCGACTGGCCGTTGGCCTGCGACCGGGCGGTGGCCAGATTCATGCCGTGCTTGAGCAGGAGTTGACCGGTGGCCGCCAGGGCCACGGCCACCAGCAGGAATCCCAGACTGGCCAGGCTCATGTGGCGTCCCTTCTGACCCGGAGCGGGGTGGCCGGCCGCCGACTCGGCGACGTCGAACGGGAAGTCAGGTTCCGGTGGCACGCTGCGCCCCGTCCAGGGCCGCCCCGTACCGGGGCACGTCTTCGCTGATCTGTTCGGCGTAGATGGTCGCACCCTTGTGCGGGGTCAACCGGAACACGTTCTGATAGCCGAACAGCGTCGGGCGCGCCTTGACCAGGGCCTGGTCGACCCGGCGGACCGCGTTGCCCAGGCCCCCGCCGGCGCCGACGCTGCCCAACGGCAGACCCGTCTGCGCCTCTTCCAGCACGTCGAACCCGGCCCGTCGGACCGCCCGCCGCAGGGTGCGGCGGGTGAAGAAGCGCAGGTGGGTGTTGTCGAGCACCCCGCGACGGTCGTATCCGAAGACCCCAAGCGCGACCCGGAACCGCGGGTACCAGTGGCCGAAGTTCGGGACCGAGAGGATGAGTTGGCCGCCGGGCCGGAGCACGCCCAGCATGTCCCGAAGGGCATCGCCCGGCCGGGCCAGATGCTCGATGATGTCGCCCGCAATGACCAGGTCGAAGCCGGTGCCGATCTCGGCCGGCAGCGGTTTGTCCAGGTCGGCCACGTAGAACTCGTCGGTCCGCTCCCGGACCCCGGGCAGTTCCAGCATGTCGACGCCGACCACCGTGTGACCGGCGGCGCGGACCTGCTCGGCCAGCAGACCGCCGGAACAGCCCAGATCCAGGACCCGGGACGGCGGCATCATCTTGAGCATCTCCAGGATGACGGCATGTGAGGAGCCGTCGCCCTCTTTGAAGGCGTACTCCTCCGGAGTGGGCACCCATTCCGCGGTGCCGAAACCCTTGGTGGCCAATTTGAACTCCAGCACGTCCTTCACGACGTCCTTGGCGTACTTCATGCCGTCGACGTAGCAGATCTCGTCCCCGTAATAGGTGGGGATGGGAACTTCCACGATGCGCCCGCCGGCGTGGATGACCTGGGCGATGATCTGGGTGTCGAAATCGAAGCCGTCGCTGTTGGCCGCGTACGGAATCTGCTTCAGAATCGACGTGCGGTAGGCCCGGTAACCGGAATGGAATTCGGAGAGCTCCGTGCCCAGCACCCGGTTCTCGAAGCGGGTCAGCACCTTGTTGCCGAGGAACTTGTAGAGCGGCATGCCGCCCCGGCGCGCCGCACCCCGCTCGAGCATCCGCGAGCCGAACACGGCCGCGGCGTCGGAGTACTCGAAGGGCGCCACCATGTCGGGCAGGCTTTCCGGCGCGTACTGGCCGTCGCCGTGCAGCAGCACGACCACGTCGAGCCCGCGCTCGATGGCCAGCGAATACGCGGCCTTCTGGTTGCCGCCGTAACCCAGGTTCTTGGTGTGCCGGATGACCGTGGTGCGGGGGTGGCCGGGCTGCGAGGCCCAGGCCTTGGCCTGGGCGAAGGTGTCGTCGGAACTGGCGTCGTCGCAGATGAAGATGTCTTCGATGGCGGACCGGAAATCCGCCGGAATCCGCTCCAGGGTGGCCAGCAGCGTCGTCTCGGCGTTGTAGGCGACGACAGCGATGCCGATGCGCAGCGCGACTCTGGGAATTCCACCCGGCGTCATCCTGGTCACCTTGGCGCTTCTCGACCTCACGGGCGGTCCTTCCGGTTCCTCGCCGCGGACTGGACCGGACGACCGGCCGATGATAGGGCGTTGACCGGGACGGCGGGAAAACGGAACAACACCAGCAGCCCGTGCACCAAGATGGCCATCAAGACCAGCCAGGGCACGATCAACACGTCGACCTCGAAGGTCGTCGGGTCCGAGGCGGAGGCCCGGTACCAGGGAAAACCGCCGTTCCACCGGTTGTAGACCTCGAACTCGATCGCCCCCATGCTCAGGTTGTAGGCGGTCGCCAACGGATTGCCGAACAGATAACAGGCCGCCACCGGCCACACCGCGTACTGCGGGGCGTAGGCGGTGCCCAGAGCCAGGAAGCCGATCAGCGCCCAGGCCACGGCCTGGGGCGCGAGCTGTGGTCGCCGCCATGTCGCGATCGCCGCCACGGCGGCGCACAACAGGACCGGCAAGATGCGGCCACCGCCGACGAAGTCGGCCAACCAGCCGGGAGTTCCGCCGCCGTCGAGCCAGTGGCCCAGCTGCACGATCCCCCAGTAGGAGGTGCCGCCGGCGTATTCGAAGACATTTCTCTTGACCAGCGAAAACGCGGTCAGTAGCGCCTGGGTCCAGGTGAGCAGGAAGGCCACCGCCAAGCCGGCCGCGAAGCGCACGAAATACGGCCGATTCTGTCGCCAGGCGTAGATCAGCAGGGCGGGAATGGCCACGAACGGGATGATCTTGACGCCCACGGCCAGCGCGATCGCCACGCCGGCCAGTTCCGGACGCCGGCGGTCCACCAGCAGCCACACCGACACCAGCGTCAGACAGGTGAAGATCGGATCGGTGTTGCCGTGGAAGCCGGACACCAGGAACAGCACCGGGCTGGCACCCACCAGCGCGCCGGCCACCATGCCCGACCCGACGTCGCGCCGGACGCGGACCAGCTCGAAGACCACCAGGGCGGTGGCCACGTCCGCCAGGCTGGAGGTGGTCCGGATGGTCAGCGGCAACCCCACACCGGCGTCGCGCAACCAGTTGACCAGTTGCAGGTAGTAGCCCATCAAGGGCGGATGGTTGTAGAAGGACCCGGGAATGTAGTGGGCGTAGATGCCCTCCGGCCCGGTGAGCCGTTCGGTGTCGGCGAAGGCGGTCCAGTGGCCGATGTCATTGGTGCCGTAGGTGGCGGCGGCCATCCAGACCTTCAGCGCGAAGACGACCAGGGCGACGGCCAATACCACCAGCCGCGCTCGCTGACACCGAGATCCGGCTCGTGGTGCGGCCGGGGCGCCGGCGGTTCGAGGACAGCGGCGAGCGGACACCGGACGTGCGCCCGTGGGACACGGATTGATCCGGAATGGGCTCGTCCCTTCTCGTCGCTGCTGTCCCGAGTGCCTACTCGTGCTGCTTGGTGGGCCGGACCGCGGTCCCTGGACGGGCGGGCGGTCCGGCTGGTCCCGGATGGTCGACCGGGCGATTTCCGGTCCGGTCCCGAGTCCGGATCTGCCGGAACTTTACCGAAGGGCCGTATCGCCACCCCGTGAAACGGCGCGCCGTCGGCAGCAGTGCCGTCGCCGGCATCCAGACTGCAAGGCGCGGGTCGACCATCCCGGCCCGGCCGCACACCGGTCCGTCCGGCCAGACAACCGCCGCCTGCACACCGTCCGGAAAGGCAAGCGGCCACTATTCCCCACCCGATCTGCACCGGCCCAGGGCCGGCCGTCACTAAGCTCCGCGACATGCGTGCTCACCGGGACCGTCATGGGCGGGGAATGCGGACGCCGCTGCTGCCGGCGGCCCTGCCCGGCTCGCGCACCCGCGCCGAGCAGTTCGATCAGACGGTGCTGGAGGCGGCGGCGGAGCTGGGCGAACGCTGGCCCCGGGAGCTGGCCGCCATCGAGTTCGCCGTGGACGAGGTGCCTCCGACCGAATCCGACGAGGAGAGCGAGGCCGGTCCGGAGGTGGTGCTGGACGGTCCGGTGCCGCTCTCCCGCTTCACGCCACCGGGCATCGATTCCCGCGGACGCAGTACCAAGGCCCGCATCGTGGTGTACCGCCGGCCACTGGAGGCTCGCGCCGACGACGTCGAGGAGCTGGCCGACCTGGTCGTCGAGGTCCTCACCCGGCAGATCTCCGCGGTCCTGGGCGAACCGGATTGACCAGGGCGCTACGGCTCGACCCGGGATGCGGCCGGACGATCAGGCCCGTTTCTTGAGCCGCCGGCGCTCCCGCTCGCTCAATCCGCCCCAGATGCCGAAGCGTTCGTCATTGGCCAGCGCGTAGGACAAGCACTCGGCGCGCACCTCGCAGCCGGTGCAGATCTTCTTCGCCTCCCGAGTGGAGCCGCCCTTCTCGGGAAAGAAGGCCTCCGGATCGGTTTGGGCGCACAGCGCGCGGTCGTGCCAGTCGGCTTCTTCTTCAAGGGTCAGAAGACTCTCCGGAAAAGCCGTGACCACCCCCGGGTTCGACACGGGTCGAGTCCTTTCGCCAACGTTCGGAACAATGTTTTTCGTGGCGTCAGTAGGTAGAACCGGCGCCGTTGCGACGTCGACCAGGTCTCCCTGGGCCGGCGCCCCGTCGCAATCGACATTGAGTTGCTCGGCGCCTCCGCGGCCCTGTCCTCGCCGGGTTCCCGGCTCGAGACCAACCGAATGACACCGATGTGATTACACAGGTGTGTCCCTCCCCGCGTCAAGCGGCGAATGTGCTATTTCCCGTTCCGGGTCCGGGTTCGCTCGGCCGAGCGCGTCGTGCCGGAGCCGCCGGATGGGACGAGGCCCGGCTCGGCGCCAGGGACACTGGACCGCATGACCCGACCCCTAGCCAGTCGCCAGCGCGCCGGAGCGTTGATCTTTCCGGCCCTGCTGGTGCTGGCGGCCGTCACCGGTTACGGCGTGGCGCACGCCGACACCGCCCAGTCCGCGGCCCCCTGGGTCTTCTTCTTCGTGCTGGCAGGTTGGGTCATCTCCCTGTGCCTGCACGAGTTTCTGCACTCGGTCACCGCGCTGGCGGGCGGCGACGAGTCCGTCCGGGCGCGCGGATATCTGACGCTGAATCCGCTGCGGTACATGAATCCGGTCTTCAGCCTGCTGATCCCGGTGATTCTGCTGATCGCGGGCGGCATCCCGCTCCCAGGTGGCGCGGTGCTCATCGAGAACCACCGGTTGCGCCGGCGGTACTGGTCCAGCCTGATCTCCGCGGCCGGGCCGGCCACCAACTTCGTGCTCGGCATTCTGCTGACGCTGGTCTGCACCCACGTTCAGATGCCGATCGCCCTGGCCGCGGCGGTGTCCTACCTGGCGTCGATCCAGTTCGTCGTGTTCATCCTGAACCTGCTGCCGGTGCCCGGACTGGACGGTTTCGGGATCCTGGCGCCGTATCTGCCGGCCAGTTTTCACCGGCTCATCGCGCCCTGGCGCCAATGGGCGGTGCTGGTGCTCTTCCTGCTGCTGTGGCAGGCCCCCCGAGTGGCCCGGGTGATCTACGTGCCGGCCGACGGCCTGTTTCACCTGTTCGGCGGCGATTCGTCGCTCTCCGGCCTGGGTGGATCGCTGTTCCCGTTCTGGCGCGTCTGACCGCGTCTGACCGTGGCTGATCGTGACTGACCGCCGCTGGCCCGCGACTGGCTGCGGCTGACCGCCACCTGCCCGCCGGATGTGTCGACCGGACAGTTCGGCCGACGGCGAGCACGGCAGGGCGCCCCCGACTTCTGGAAGGATCGGCGGACGTGAAGGTGACCGTACTGGCCGGCGGCGTCGGCGGTGCCCGTTTTCTGCTGGGCGTCAAGGAGTTCCTGGGCCTACCCGCGTTCGGGCCGGCGGCGGCCGGAACCGGCTCGGCGGCCGATTCTGAGATCACCGCCGTCGTCAACACGGCGGACGACGTCCGCTTGCACGGCCTACAGATCTGCCCCGATCTGGATTCCTGCCTGTACACCCTGGCCGGCGTGGCCGATCTGCACCGCGGGTGGGGCCGGGTGGACGAAACCTGGACGGTGTCCACCGAACTGGCCGGCTACGGCGCCGAGGCCCCGTGGTTCTCGCTGGGCGACCGTGACATCGCCACCCACTTGGTGCGCACTCGGATGTTGGACGCCGGATATCCGCTGAGCCAGGTGACCGCGGCGCTGGCCGCCCGCTGGCAGCCCGGCGTCCGGCTGCTGCCCATGAGTGACGACCGGATCGAGACCCACGTGGTGGTGAGCGACCCGGAGAGCCCGGACGGAGATCGGGCGCCGCTGGTGGCCCTGCATTTCCAGGAATGGTGGATCCGCTACCAGGCCAAGCTGGTGCCGCACTCCATCACTCCGATCGGGGCCGCCGAGGCGACGCCCGGTCCCGGTGTGGTGGAGGCCATCTCGGGCGCCGATCTGGTGCTGGTCGCCCCGTCCAATCCCGTCGTGTCGATCGGCACCATCCTGGCGGTGCCCGGGATCCGGGCGGCGGTGCGCGCGACATCCGCTCCGGTGCTGGGCTTTTCACCGCTCATCGGGGGTGCCCCGGTGCGCGGACACGCCGACCAATGCCTGACCGGGGTCGGGGTCGAGTCGACGGCCCAAGGGGTCGGACGACTTTACGGGTCTCGCCGCACCGGCGGGATTCTCGATGCCTTCCTGATCGCCGAGGGCGACGAAGCCGACGTTCCCGGTCTGACGGTGGGTCAGGCGCCGCTGCTCATGTCGTCCCCGTCGGCCACCGCGGCGATGATCCGCGCGGCCCGGAAGCTGGTGGGCTGATGCGCGCGCCGGCCCCCGCCGGGCTCGAGATCCTGCCGGTGACCGGCCTGCCCGATTTCCGCCCCGGTGACGACCTGGCCGCCGAGATCGCGAAGGCCGCTCCCTGGCTGCAGGACGGGGACGTCCTGGTGGTCACCTCGAAGGTGGTTTCCAAGACCGAGGGCCGCCTGGTGGCGGCGCCGGCCGACCCGGAGGAACGGGACGCCTTCCGCCGCCGGCTGATCGACGAGCACACCGTGCGGCTGGTCGCCCAGGTCGGGCGGACCAAGATCGTGGAGAACCGGCTCGGCATCGTGGCGGCGGCGGCCGGGATCGATGCCTCCAATGTGCACCGGGACGAGATCGCGCTGCTGCCTGACGATCCCGACGCCTCGGCCTACCGGCTGGCCCAGGACTTCGCGGCCCGGGGCCGGCGGATCGGGGTGCTGATCACCGACACCCAGGGCCGGGCCTGGCGGATGGGCGTCACCGACGTGGCCATCGGCGCGTCCGGCGTGACCGTGCTGGACGATCACCGGGGTGGTGTCGACGAATTCGGCAACGAGTTGGTGATCACCCAGGTCGCGGTGGCTGACGAGCTGGCGGCCGCCGCGGATCTGGTGAAGGGCAAGCTGTCCGGCGTCCCGGTGGCCGTCGTGCGCGGCCTGGACGCGCCGGAACAAGCGGTGCGCGGCTTGGACGCGCCCGGCCTGGACGCGCCCGGTTCTGAAGCCAGCGCCGACACCGCCCGCAGCCTGATCCGGCCGGCCGACGAGGATCTGTTCCGGCTGGGCACCGACCTGGCCGTCGCCCAGGGCCGGCGGGAGGCGGTGCTGCTGCGGCGCACGGTGCGCAGCTTCACCGGCGCACCGGTCGAGGTCGAGACGCTGCGCCGCTGTGTGGCCGTCGCGCTGACCGCCCCCGCGCCGCACCACACCCGGCCGGTGCGTTTCGTGCTGGTGCGCGAACACCGAGAAGCCCTGCTGGCGGCCATGGTCGCCGAATGGGAGGCGGACCTGGCCGCCGACGGCTGGTCGCCCGAGCGCATCGCCCGGCGGGTGGCGCGCGGCCAGATCCTCAATCAGGCCACCGAACTGGTGGTTCCGTTCGTCACCGGAGGCGGCCGGCACAGCTATCCCGACGAGCGCCGCCGCCGGGCCGAACGAACCATGTTCACGGTGGCCGGCGGGGCGGCGGTGCAGGCCCTGCTGGTGGCACTGGCCGCGGAAGGGCTGGCCAGTGCCTGGATCTCGTCGACCATCTTCGCCCCCGTGGTGGTGCGCAGCGTGCTGGGACTGCCCGAGGACTGGGAACCGTTGGGGGGCATCGCCGTCGGCCACCCCGCGGAACCGAACACCCCGCGGCCGCCGGTCGACCTGGACACCGCGGCCGAGGCGTTCCTGTCCCGATGACCCACGGACAGATCCACGCCGACGCCGTCGCTCGGCTCGCCGATTGGACGCCGGCGGGGCGCGATCAGGATTCCCTGCGGCAGGCCTATCTGGCCTTCTTGGCCGGGCGGCCGGACGCGACACAGCGATCGTGTGCGGCGGGCCATCTGACGGCCAGTGCGCTGGTGCTGTCCGCCGACCGTCGCGCTGTGTTGCTCACGCTGCATCCCCGGGTCGGGCGCTGGCTGCAGCTGGGCGGTCACTGCGAGCCGGGCGACGACTCGCTGGCGGGCGCGGCGGACCGCGAGGTGGCCGAGGAGTCCGGGATGGCCGGATGCGAACTCGACCCGGTCCCGGTACGCCTGGACGTACACCCGATCACCTGCTCGCTCGGTGTGCCGACCCGGCACTTGGATGTGCAGTTCCGGGCCCTGGCCCCCGCGGGGGCAGCGCCGGTGCGGTCGGCCGAGTCGGTGGATCTGCGCTGGTGGCCGGTGGACGCACTGCCGGACGTGGACGCTTCCGTCCGCGCGCTGGTGGCAGCGGCCCTGGCCCGGCCCTGACTGACCCGCGTGGGGCGGTCAGCCGACCTCCAGGTCCACAAATCGCACCACGCCGGCCGAATGGTCAGGGTCGGCGGGCCGCCCGCTCGTAGGCCTCCCGGTGCCGATCGGCGCAGGCCGCCCAGGTGAACCGGGCGGACCGCGTCAGGGCCCGGTCGGCCAGGTCCGCGCGTCGGGCCGGGTCGTCCAGCAGCTGGGTCAAGGCCGCGGCGATCGCCTCGTCGGTGACGTCGCAGTAGGCCACCGCGTCCCCGCCCACCTCGGGCAGGCTGAGCCGGTTCGTGGTCAGCACGGCCGCGCGGCAGGCCATGGCCTCCAGCACCGGCAGGCCGAACCCCTCCCCCAGGCTCGGGTAAGCCACGACGTCGGCCCCGCCCAGCAGCGCGGGCAGCATGTCCACCGGCAGGTGACCGGTCGGGATCACCCGCACGCCCGGCGGCACGCGGGCCAAGGTCGGTTCCACCTCCTCGTCCCAACCCCGGGAACCTGCGATCACCAGGACCGGGGCCTCGCCGTCCCGGCCGGCCCTGTCGGCCACCGCGCGACCGAACCCGCGGATGAGCGCGGGAACGTTCTTGCGGGGTTCGACCGTCCCCAAAAACGACACGAAGGAGCCGGCGCCCAGCCCGAGGCGATCTCGCAGAACCGTGATCTGGTCCGGCCGCGGCGGGTGGAAGAGCTCGCGGTCCACACCGTGGTAAGCCACCGTGAAGCGGTCCGGGTCGGCTCCGGCCAACCGGACGAGCTGGTCCGCGGTGGCCTGGCTGGGCACCACGCAGACGGCCGCGCGGCGCAGAGCCACCCGGGTCCAGGTGCGGAAGAACCGGCCCTTCACGCCCAGGTGCAGCTGCGGATCGGAGAAGAAGGTGGCGTCGTGCAGGGTGCTGACCACCGGAATCCGGGCGGCCAGCGGGACCGTGTAGTGCGGGGCGTGCAGGACGTCGACCCGCAGCCGGCGGGCCAGGACGGGCAGGCCGGTCTGCTCCCAGGCCAGCCGCAGCGGGCGGCTGGTCAACCGCGGGCTCACCGGCACCACCTGGCTGTGCGGCGCCAGCCGCGCGAACACGTCGGCGTCGTGATGCTGACAGGCGACGGTCAGCCGGGCCCCGGCGGCGTCCAGCGCTGCCACCAGCGCGTCGACGTAGCGGCCGACGCCGCCCCGCTCGGCCGGAATCGCGGTCGCGTCCAGCAGCACGGACGGGTCAGACCAGGCGCGCATAGAGCTCCATCGTGGCCCGCGCGGTGCTCGCCCAGCTGAAGTCCGCGGCCCGCCGGAGCCCGGCAGCGGCCAGTTGGCCGCGGGCCCGCTCGTCCCCCCACAGGTCGGTGATCGCCCGGGCCAGCGCGACCGGGTCACCGACGGCCACTTCGATTCCGGCCCCGCCGGCCACCTCGGACAGCGCCGGGGCCGCCGAGTGGATGACCGGGATCCCGGCTCCCATGGCTTCCAGCAGCTGCAGTCCGAATCCCTCGGCCCGGGACGGCACCACCAGGGCCTGCGCGCCGGCCAGCACAGCGGCCACGTCGTCGTCGGACAACCGGCCCAGCATGTGCAATTGCTCGGGCGCCACTCCGGCCGACCTCGCGGCCCCGGGCAGATCCAGATCCCCCCAGCCACTCTGGCCGACGACAGCCAGGGCGGGCCCCTGCGGGCCGAGCCGGCCCAGCGCCTGCAGCAGCACGTCCAGGCCCTTGCGCGGTTCCAAGGTGGCCAGGCTGAGCAGATACCGCTCGGGCAGGTGGAAGGCGGCGCGCCGGGCAGCCGCATCGGCCGGAGGCGGCAGCACCGTGGTGCCGTTCGGAATGACCTGCATGCGGCCGGCGCCGCCCACGAACCGCACCAGTTCCTCACGGGCCGCGGCGCTGGGCACGATGATGGCGTCCGCGGTGTGCACGGCTCGTTCGATCATCGACCGGTGCCACGCCACCCCGCGCGGCGTCAGGGTCTGCGGGTGCGTCCAGGGCACCGCGTCATGGACGGTGACCACCACCGGTCGCCGGCGCCGCGGTGGGGCAAAGGGCGTGGTGGCATGGACGAGGTCCCCGCCGGGCCACAGCAGCGGGCTGCCTCGCTCCCACGCCACGGTGAGGGCACGATGCCCCAGCGGCATCCGCTTCGGGCCCTCCACGCCCGGGACCCCGGCCGCACCGGTCGAGCGATGCCACGCGGTCACCGACTTCACCGACCAGCCGGCGGGCGCCACCTTCGGCAGCGCCCGAGCCAATTCGAGGGCGTAGCGGCCCGTGCCTCCGGGCACCGGCGCCAGAACCTGTTCCAGAACGAGGCGGACGACCGGCATGTCAGGCAGGCGCCGAGAACCGGACGCCGCCAGCCGGCAGTTCGACATCCGGCCAGACCCGGATGCCGCCGACCAACTCGCAGCCGGCGCCGATCACGGCCCGGTCGCCGATCACCGCTTCGTTGACCACGCTGCCCGCACCGACGCGGGCGCCGGCCCCGATCACCGACCACCGCACATCCGCGTCGGCCTCGATGACGGCCCCGTCGAAGACGACCGAACCCTCGACCCTGGCGTCCTCGCCGACGACGCAGTTGCGGCCCAGGGTGGTGCCGCCCAGCACCACGGCATGGTCGGCCACGCTGGCGCCGGCCAGCAGAAGTGCCTCACCAACCGGCCCGGGCAGGGCGTCGGTGGGAGCGGCTCCGCGCACCAGATCGGCCGATCCCTGGACGAAGGCCTTCGGCGTGCCGAGGTCGAGCCAGTAGGAACGGTCGACGTGCCCGAAGACCCGTTTGCCGGCGGCCAGCAGACCGGGGAAGGTCTCCCGCTCCACCGACACCACCCGGCCGGCCGGGATGGACTCGATGACCTCCCGGGAGAAGACATAACAGCCGGCGTTGATCTGGTCGGTCGGCGGTTCCTCCGTCTTTTCCAGGAAGGCCTGCACCCGCCCGTCCGGCCCGGTCGGTACCGAGCCGAAGGCCCGGGGATCGGCCACCTTGACCAGATGCAGGGTGACATCGGCCGACTTCTCGAGGTGGGTGGCCAGCAATGCGCCGAGGTCGACGCCGGACAGGATGTCACCGTTGAAGATCATCGCCGTCGAGGCGGTCACCTCGTCGAGCACGTTGCGGATGGCCCCCCCGGTGCCCAGCGGCTCCTGTTCCACCACATACCGGATGTCCAAGCCGAAGTTGCTGCCGTCGCCGAAGTACGCGGCGAAGGTCTCCGCCTTGTACGAGGTGCCCAGGACAACCCGGCGGATGCCGAGGGCCCGGATTCGGGACAGCAGGTGCTCCAGGAACGGCACACCGGCGGTGGGCAACATCGGTTTGGCCGCCGACAGGGTCAGCGGGCGCAGCCGGGTGCCCTGCCCGCCGACCAGCACGATCGCGTCGACGTCCAGTCCGGCTTCGGTCTTCGGGTCGGTCATTCTGGGCTACCTCTCAGGACGCCGCGGCCGCCGCGATGGCCAGCACGTATTGGCCGTAGGGAGACTTCGCCAACTGCTGCCCCAAGCGGCGGCACTGCTCGGCGGTGATGAACTCCATGGTCAGCGCGATCTCCTCCAGGCACGAGATGCGCACTGCCTGCGCGGTGTTCCAGGACCTGGACGAACTGGCCGGCTTCCAGCAGCGAGTCGTGCGTGCCGGTGTCGAGCCAGGCGAACCCGCGACCCAGGTCGACCAGGGCAGCGCTGCCGTGCGCCAGGTAGATGTTGTTCAGGTCGGTGATCTCCAGCTCGCCGCGGGAGCTCGGCTGCAGCTCGGCCGCGTACTCGACCACCTTGTTGTCGTAGAGATAGAGGCCGGTGATGGCCAGGTTCGACTTCGGCTGGGCGGGCTTCTCCTCGATGGAGATCAGCCGGCCGGTCGGCATTCTTCTCGCCCACCCCGTAACGCTCCGGATCCCGCACCGGGTAGCCGAACAGAACGCAGCCTTCGAGGTTGCTCGGCTCGACGGACTTCAACGTGTGCGAAAAGCCCTGGCCGTAGAAGATGTTGTCGCCCAGCACCAGGGCGACGGAATCGTCGCCGATGTGGTCGCGGCCGATGATGAACGCTTCGGCGAGGCCGTTCGGCTGCGGCTGCTCCGCGTAGGAGATGTTGAAGCCCCACTCGGCTGCCGTCGCCCAGCAGCGCGCCGGAAACCGGCATTGTCCTCGGGCGTGGTGATCATCAGGATGTCGCGGATGCCGGCCAGCATCAGCACCGAGAGCGGGTAGTAGATCATCGGCTTGTCGTAGACCGGCAGCAACTGCTTGGAGACCGCCTTGGTGACCGGATGCAGCCGGGTTCCGGCCCCGCCGGCCAGGATGATGCCCTTCAAAGTCTGCTCACCTCACGTGCGGCGGGCGCATCTGGTTGGGCCCGGCTGCTTGGCTGTTGGTCAACCCGCGACGTCGGCGCCACCGGCGAGCACGCGGAATTTCAGTTCGTTGACCCTACCCGGCCGGGAGGAATGGCCGCGCCCGCGCCGAAGCGTTCGTTGCGCCGGGCCAGCACCGACCGGGCCAGCAGCCCGGCCCGCAGGGCCAGGCGGAGCGGCGCCTGATACCAGGCGGCGTACTGCCGGCTCAGGTAGCGGTAGGCGGAATCGTGGTGGGCGACCTGCATGGCTTCGGCCCGGCGGCCCGTGGCCTGGCCGCCGGTGTGTACCGCGACCGCCGCGGGCACCAGCACGTTCTGCCAGCCGGCGGCAGCCAACCGGGCGCCGAGATCCACGTCCTCGAAATACATGAAGTAGCCGGGATCGAAACCGCCGACCTCCTCGAAGGCTGCCCGCCGGATGACCAGGCACGCCCCGGAGAGCCATCCCGCCACCCGTTCGGTCAGCGCGTCGTCCTGGCGGCGGTACGCCCGGGTCCATGGATTCGACGGCCACCAGGGACCGCACAGGGCGTGTCCGATGCCCCGGCCGATCGAGGGCAGGTCCCGGGCGGACGGGTAGACGCGCCCGTCCGGAGTGCGTAGCTGAGGACCGAAGGAGCCGCCGCGCGGCCACCGGTCGGCGGCTTCCACCAGCGTGTCAAGGGCCCCGGGCAGGAGCGTGAGGTCGGGGTTGCACACGGCCACCAGGTCGAGATCGGGGTGATCGTCGTACAGCCGGCGGGCGCCAAGATTCGCCGCCCGGCCGTAGCCGAGGTTGCCTCCGGTGGCCAGCACCGTGACATGCGGCCGGGCCGCGGCCGCCAGCACCGACTCGCCGTCCGGATCCAGCGGCCGGCCGTCGGCCTGGCCGTTGTCGGCGACCACCACCGGGGTGGCAAAACGACTGGCGGCCAGAACCGAATCCAGGAACGTGGGCAGGTTGGCCCCCGGGAGGTACGTCACCACCACCACCCCGATGCGGCCCGGTCCTCCGGCCCGGGGCGCGGTCATCGACGTCGCAGCCGAGCGGGGAACGACCGGCGCCGGCCGGTCAGGGTCCGCAGCTCCACGGTTCGCTGTTCGAGTTGGCCGGCCAGGAATTCGTTCAGCTCGGAGAGCTCCGCCACCTGCTGTTCCAGCGCCTTGCGCTCGCCCTCCACCCGGACGACCTCCGCCTCGAGCCGTCTCCGGTCCTGCTCCAGCCGGTGCGCCTCCGTCTCCAGGGCCTGCCGGTCCAATTCGACCCGCGCGGTCTCGTTCCGGGCCACCTGCAGCTCCGCCTCCAGGGCGCGGCGCTCGAGTTCGACCCGGCTCCCTTCGGTCTCGGCGCGGCTGACGGCCGCGAGCAGCTCGTCGTGGCGGCGGCTGAGGTCCCGCGCGTCGTGGGCGTGTTCCCACACCCGGTCGCCCAGGCCGGCCTCCGCCAAGGACCGGTCGACGTTGGCGGTGAGCCGCCGGGCCAGCTCCTCCTCGGGAACCGACGGGATGACCTGGGCCTGCAGCTGCGCCTCGCGTGCGATCGTCTCGTCGAGCCAGTCGGCCGGCAGCTCGGAGCCGAGGTCGCGGCCCAGCCGCAGGGCGAGGTCGCGGACCGTTTCCAGCCCGGTCCAGCGTTCCGGCACGGTCACCGCTGCGAGTTTGTTGGCCGTCCAGTACAGCCCGCGCCGATAGACCTGCTCGACCGTCCAGTCGCGGACCCGGAACTCGTCGTCGATCAGGGCCAGACCGCCGTCGGCGGCGATGATCACGTTGTGCGGCATGGCATCCACCGGCGCACCGCCGTCGAAATCCAACCCGAACAGCAGATCTGTCCAGCCCCGCAGCGCCGCCAGCAGTTCGGTGTCGTCCACCGCGGCCAACAGGTCGATCAGGTCCCGCCCGGGCCGGTACGGCCGGCGACCGGCCTGGACCACGATGGGGGTGCCGGCCGGCGGCTCGCCCAGATAGTCACGGACCAGCATCGGGCCCTGCGGGTCGGCGACCAACCGGGTGCGAGCGGCGGTTCCCGGGCCGCGGACCAGCGTGGCGAAGCCGGCGTACTGCCCGGCCGGCCACAGCGGGGTGCTGTGCGTCCCGCCGCCGGCGGTGGTCGCGCAGACCAGGAAGGAGTTCGGGAAGTCGCCGGCCAGGCCGGCCTCCACGAGGCTGCGCCAGAGGGAGAACTCGTCGGCCATCCGGGGCCGCGGCACGACCGGGTCGGGACTCGGGAACTGCGGGATCCGGTAGGCCAGGCTGGGATCGATGTCGGCCAACGACTCGTCGAGCACTGCCCGGGTCATCTTGTAATCCGGGAAGGCGGCCAGCACCCGGTCGGTGTGCAAGCCGGCGTCGGCCAGCAGCTGGACCAGGGCGCGACGCGAGAACGTGCGGGCCACACCGTGGCCGGGCTGTCCGGGGTAGCGCTGCCACGGGTAGCCCTCGACGCCGTCGAAGATCCGGTTGGTGTGGTCCTCGGCCGCGCCGGCCAGGTATTTGACCCCCAGCTGGTTCTCGATGGCCAGGGCCAGCTGGCCGCCGGGCACCAGCCGCCGAGCCAGTCCGGCCAGGAAGTCCAGATACGGCTGTCGATCGGCCGAGCCCCCGGCGACATACTCGAGCACGCCGACCACCACGGCCAGGTCGTAGCTGGGCTCGTCGGGAACGTCCTCGAGTTCCCCTACCCACACCTGCACGTTGGGCAGGTCCCGGCACCGCTCGCGGTTGGCGGCCGCCCGCGCGGGCATCGGTTCGATGGCGTCGACCTCGGCGCCCCGCTCACCGAGGTGCCGGGTGACGGGGCCGCAGCCCGCCCCGATCTCGAGCACCCGGGTGCCGGGTGGGATGTCCAGGAAGTCGAGCACCACACTGCGCTGCGGGGACAGGTGGTAGCTCTGCGCCCATCCGTGGGCCTGCCCGATCAGTTCGGCGCTCGTACTGGAGACGTCGGTGGCCGCCTGCAGGATGGCCAGCACCTCCGCCTCGGCCCCGTCGGCATAGGTCTGACGCGGCGGCCGGAGCACGCGGGTGCCGTCGGGACCGGCTGGCACGTCCATTCCGCGCAGCGCCGTCGCGACCATCGGCGAATCCTCCTCGGAACCGGCCCGGTCGTCGGTAGCCGGGTGGCTGGCCACCATATCCGCCCGGCGAGCCGCGAAGCGGGATGTCGCTCAGCCGGAGGGGCAGACGCCTGGCCGGGGGGCGATCTTCCAGATGGATCCGTACCTGTTCTTGTCGACCTGGGAGAAGGTGTACACCGTACTCTGAGGGGTCGGCGAGACCAGGTGAACGGCGTAGTAGTCCCAGATCAGGAAGGCCTTGCCGGTGGGGATGCCGGTCGCGGCATCGCAGGCCTTGACGGACAACAGGTTGGCCAACGGCACGTCGGCGTACAGCGCCACGTTGGGTGCCGACCACCATCCGGAGCCGTACAGCACGTCACCCTGGGCCAGCAAAGCCTTGGACTGGCTCGCCAACTGCCCGATCAGTTGATCGTTGGCCTCAGTGGGCTCGGTCTTCCACATGGCGGCCACCTGTGAATTCAGGTTGGCCAGGCCCGGCAGGGCGCACAGGAAGTAGAGCACCGCGAGCACCGCCACCCCGGTCTGCACCGATATCCGCCGCCACCGTGAAACCGAACTGATCAGCGGCGTCGGCTCCCGTAACCGGTCCTTGACCATGCCGGCCAGCAGCAAGTACATGCAGGCGATGGCGACCAGGCCGATGATGATCCGGCGCAGCCACGCCTTCGCGTCGGGCGTGATGGCCATCCACCACACCAGGTAACCGCCGGCGTACACGGCCAGCAGCACGGTGACGACGACGCCCGGCTTGGCCAACCACTCCCGCCAGGAGCAGCCGCGCATCAGGAACAACACGACCAGCAGGATGAACGGCAGAGCCAGCACCAGCAGCATGAACTCGGCGTTGAGACCTATGGCCTGGGACAGCAGGTGCACATGGTTGGCCACGGTGGTCAGCAGCGGCTGGTGGACCGTTGGGGTACTCACCGCACCGGAGTTCACGCCGTAGCCGGGCCCGGAACCGGTGACTCCGGCCTGGGCGGCGATGTCCTTGATCTGCTCGTGCCAGTACGCCAGGTACGGATGCCAGCCGAGTTCGACGAGGCGTTCCGCCTCGACCAGCACGATCGGGAGGGCGCCTCCGGCGGCGCCGGCCAGGCCGACGCGCCACCACGACAGGGCCGGCCGCACCAGCAGCACCAGCACCAGCCCGACGATGAACACCGGTATGGCCATGGCGCCGACGATCTTGACCGTGAAGCCCAGCCCGATCAGCGCCCCGGCGGCGAACAGCACCCACAGCGGACGCCGGCTCCCGCGGGCGACGATGCCCACCAGTCCGAGACCGGCGGTCACCAGGGCCGCCACCACGTATTCGCCGTAGCCAAGCATGGCGTTGTTGGCCATCCCGGGAACGGCGAACAGGGCCAGCGTCGGACCCACGATCCGCAGTACCGGCCAGCGCCGCAGCAGCAGGCTGACGGTGACCAAAAGCAGGCCGACGAACAACAGGTTGGTGAGCTCGAAGACGAAGGTCGATGCACCGAACAGCTTGATGAATCCGGCGGACAGGAAGACGTAGGGGCCGCTGGTCTCGATCTCCGCCGGGAAGACCCGGGTGCCGTCGTACATGCGCACGTAGCCCAGGCCGCGGGCAAAATTCTGGGCGACCTGCAGGTTCATGGCACCGTCGAAGTCAGGCGCCGACACCATCGCGTACTTGCAGAACAGCAGGAACGGCGCGATCACGCCGAGCCAGACGCCGACCAGCGGCCAACTGACCCGCGCTGACAGCGACCGCCGGGCCGGACGACCGGCCGGTGGCGGCGGGGTCGTCTGATGTCCGGCGCCGGCGCCGGCGACGGCCGGGTCGGCGACGAGCTGGGCGGTCAACGGATCACCCGGCGGGAAAATGCGCCGTTGCAGGATGGTTCCGAACGGGAGGAAACAGCGCCACCACCCGACGGAAGGGCACGGACAAGCGACCCGCAAAGAAACGGCATCGGTCCAGATTACCGGCAGTCGGGCTCGGTCGGCGAAATGCACGACGAAGTCACAAGGCTATACTTTTCGCGCCGTCGGGCAAGGGCTGGGCTCAGCACACCCGCCCGGCCGGGCCCGGGCGGGTAACGTCGCGCCGACGGGAGCCGATCGAATCGACGACCGACCGTCGCACCGAACGAGAGTACGGAGACCTGTTGCCGACCACCCAGCGCGCCCAGGCGCAGTCCCGCGTCCGGTGGGAACTGCTCGAGGGCATCGTCCGCAAGGACATGAAGGTCAAGTACCAGGGCAGCGTCCTGGGCTTCCTGTGGTCGCTGGCCAACCCATTGCTGCTGCTGGCCGTGTACACGTTCGTCTTCGGCGTCGTGTTCAAGACCGGCATTCCCAACTTCGGCTTCTACATGCTGTGCGGGCTGTTGCTGTGGAACTTCTTCGCCGGCGCCGTGTCCAACTCCGTCGGCTGCGTCGTCGGCAACGCCGGTCTGGTGCAGAAGGTTCCGTTCCCGCTGGCCGTCCTCCCGCTGTCCCAAGTGGGTTTCGCCCTCATCCACCTGATCCTGCAATTGGCCACCATGTTGGTGGTGATGGCGATTTCCGGCTATACCGTGATGCTCGGTCCGGCCCTTTTGCTGATGTTCCCGGCCATTGCGGTGGCCGTGATTCTGGCCACCGGTGTCTCTTTCCTGGTCGCCGCGCTGAACGTGAAATACCGCGACACGGCTCATATCGTGGAAATCCTGCTGATGGCCGGCATCTGGCTCAATCCGGTGGTCTACGCGGTCGTGCAGATCTATCACGAGATGGGCCGCTGGGTGTGGTTGTACTGGCTCAACCCCATGGCCGACGTCATCGTGTGCATGCAGCGTGCCGTCTACGCCGCCGACGTGCCCATCAAGGGCAGCCAGGACCTGGTGCTGGCCGGCCACACCTGGCTGTTCTACATCGAACGGCTGGGCCTGGGCGGCGCCATCTCGCTGCTCATCCTGTTTCTGGGTTACCGGGTCTATTCCAGGAATTCGGCGGATTTCGCCGAGGCCATCTGATGTCGGACGCCAATCCGGCCGCCGTGGCGGTCAATCTGGGGTCGACGGCGAAGACCCGGGTGGTGGAGTACCGCCCGGACGGTCCGCCGGTGGACGAACCAGCGGTCATCTCCGCGCACAACGTGCGCAAGGTCTTCCGTACCCACACCGCCGGTGCCACGTCGCTGAAGGAGCGGCTGATCCGCCGGGACATCACCACGACCAAGGACTTCGTGGCCATCGACAGCTTCTCGGTCGACATCGCGGCGGGGTCGACGGTCGGTCTGATCGGCCCCAACGGGTCCGGGAAATCGACCATGCTCAAGATCTTGTCCGGGATCCTGCGGCCCAGTTCCGGAACGGTCACCGTCCGCGGCCGGGTCGCCTCGCTGCTGGAACTGGGGGCCGGTTTCAACAGCGAGCTGACCGGCCGCGAGAACGTCTACCTCAACGCCGCGCTGCTGGGCCTGTCCCGGCACGACACGGACCGGGCCATGGCCTCGATCATCGAGTTCTCCGAGCTGGAGAACTTCATCGACGAGCCGGTCAAGCACTACTCGTCGGGCATGTACGTCCGGCTCGGCTTCTCGGTGGCCATCCACGTCGACCCGGACATCCTGCTGGTGGACGAGGTACTGGCGGTCGGCGACGAGGCGTTCCAGCGCAAGTGCATGGACAAGATCCACGAGTTCCAGGAGCAGGGCCGCACGATCCTGTTCGTGTCGCACTCGCTCTCGCAGGTGCAGACCCTGTGCACCCGGGCGATCGTGCTCAACCAGGGCGTGGTCGTCGACGACGGTGAGCCCGACGGCGCCATCGACACGTTGCGCCGGATCCTGGGCACCGACGAGCCGGCCGTTCCGGTCACCGTGGTGCCCGACGACAACGGTTTCGACTTCGCCGGGGTGTACCTGACCGACGCCGGCGGCACGGAACCCGTCGACCGCCTGGACCCGATGGCGGCCTTCGACGTCGTCTGCGAACTGGACCTCAACGAGCACTGGGCCGCGCTGGTGGACCGGGTCGAGGTCGTGGCCATGGGTCCGCAGGACTTCCCGCTGTTCTTCGCGGGCGCCGAAGGGGACGCGCTGCCGCACACCCCCGGACGGTGGTCGGTGCGGTTCTCGTTCACCGCCGACCGCACACCCATGCGGATCGCGCTGCGACTGGCCGTGCAGGTGATGGACGCCACCGGCCGGCCGCTGGCGCACACCCGGTCGCCCGGCGTGCACCGGATCCTGGACCACCCGTCGACGGGCATGCTGCAGCTGCCGCACAGCCGCGCCGTCACGGTCCGGGCCATCGATCCCGTTCTCCGCCCGGTGGCGAATCCCACCGCCCCGGTCGAGCCGGTCAGCAGCGGAGTGGGTCGATGACCGCTGCCCCCGCTCCCGCCAAGGACGCGTCCGGAGGCGCGACGGCCCTGGCGACGGTGGTCATCGTGAACTACAACGGTGCCCATCTGTTGCCGGACTGCTTGGATGGCTTGGCCCGGCAGACCCTGCCCCGCGAGAAGTTCGATGTCGTGGTGGTCGACAACGCGTCCGCCGACCCCTCCCGCGACCTGCTGGCCGAGAAGTATCCGGACGTGAAGTTGCTGGTGTCGTACCGGAACCGCGGATTCGCCGGGGGCAACAACTACGCCCTCACCCGGATCAAGACGCCGTATGCGGTTCTGTTGAACAACGACGCGGTGCCCGAGCCGGATTGGCTGGAGAATCTGCTGGCGCCGCTGCTGGACGACCCCACCGGCGAGCTGGTCGCCACCGCGTCGAAAATCCTGTTCCTGCCCCACTTCGTCCGGATCACGCTGGCCACCAAGGGCTTCGCACCCGGTGGGCTGGACCCCCGGACCCTGGGGGCCCGCATCTACGGGGTCAAGGTGGACGGCCGCAACGTCACCGGCAAGACCCTGTTCGAAAAAGGCACCTTCGGCCCGGAGGGCACGCCCACCGATCAGTTCCGATGGTCGTTCGCGGAGGGCGAGATCCTGGTGCCCCTTCCGAACGAAGGCGGATCGCCTGAGGCGCATACCATTTCGATCGAGGTGCTCACCCGGGAGGACTCGCCGATCACCTTCACCTGTGACCAGGCCTCGGTGACGGTGGGCAGCGGCAGGAAAGCGGTGGCCGGTAAACCGACCGTCGCCGAGGTGGCGGTGACGCCGGCCACTCCGCGGCTGGACGTGGTGAACAACGCCGGCGGCATCGTGTTCGTCAACGGGGCCGGAGCGGACCGCGGTTTCGAAGAGGTCGACCACGGCCAGTACGACCGCGTCGAGGAGGTCTTCACCGCCTGCGGCAACGGCGTGGCCCTGCGGATGGACAAGGCGGCCGAAGTCGGTTTCTTCGACGAGCGCTATTTCATGTATTACGAAGACACCGACCTGTCGTGGCGGCTGCGGTCCCGCGGCGGCCGGATCGAATACGTGCCCACCGCCGTGCTCCGGCACATCCATTCGGCCAGCTCGGTGGCTTGGTCGCCGCGATGGACGTTCCATGTCGAACGGAATCGGCTGTTGACCCTGACCAAGGACGCGTCGGCGGACAGGGCGGCCCGAGCGGTGGGGCTGTTCGTGATGACGACCGGCAAAATGGGCCTGCGCACGGCGATTTCGACGCTGCGGAGCCGGCGCCGGCCCGCTCTCGGGCCGCTGGCCGTCCGGCTGAGGGTGCTGCGGTCCTATCTGGGCCTGCTGCCCGGGGTACTGCTGTCGCGGCGGCGGATCAGCCGCCAGGCCACCGTCAGCCGCGCCGATCTGGAGAAGTGGCTGGTGACCTCACGATGAGAACCGCTGTGTACAACCGGTACTGGGCTTCCCGGGGCGGCGGCGAGCGGCATTCCGGCATGATGGCCGTCGGTCTGGCCCGCCAGGGTCACCAGGTGGACCTGCTGTCCCCCGTCGAATTCGATCTGGATGGCCTGGCCGCCCACCTCTCGCTCGACCTGAGCGGCGTGAAACTCCGGATCATCGCCGACGGCGGCGAGAGCAAATTCGAAAGCGCCAGCGCCGACTACGATCTGCTGGTCAACGGCACCTACATGTCGACAATGGTGCCCCAGTCGGCGCGGGCGGCCCTGTTGACGTTCTTCCCGACCCCGGCTGACCATGAGCTCTCGGATTTGCGCCGCCGGGTGGCCAGATGGGCGGCCCCGCGGCTCGGCACCGACGTGAGCAACGTCAACCAGATCCACGGCTACGGCTTCGGCCTCGGCTGGTACCCGGTGGAGGGCGGGCTGCGCACGAAGTGGTCGTGGAGCACCGACCACGGTGTGCTGGAACTGCCGCATGGCGGCACCGAAACCATGCACGTGGTGCTGGGCCGGCCCGGTGCGCCGGCGCCGGCCCAGGTCCGGGTCGAGGACGGCGACGGCGTCTTGGTCGCTGATCTGACGGTCGCGCCGGAGTTCACCCGTCACGAACTCGTGGTGCCCGCCTCCACCGAGCCCCGCACGCTGCACTTTCACGCCGAAACGTTCTCCCCGCCCGGGGACAGCCGGGACCTGGGTATTGCCCTCCGCCAGGGCGCGGCCGGCCGGGACGGCTCGTCGCCGCTGGTACGCCGTTTTCCTTGGCTGCAATTGGGCCGGCCGAACCTGGGCTATCTGAACGCCTATGACAGCGTGGTGGCCAATTCCGCCTATACGGCCACCTGGATCGACCGGCTGTGGCAGGTGGAATCCGACCTGCTGTTCCCACCCATCGATGTGGACGCGATGCAGCCGGAACCGCAGCGGGACAAGACGATCGTCACCATCGGCCGCTTCTTCGACCCGTCCCGGGGCCACTCCAAGCGCCAACTGGAGATGGTCGGAATCTTCCGCCGGCTGGTCACCGAGCGGCGGCTGCCCGAAGGCTGGACCTTGCACATGGTGGGCGGGTGCGAGCCGGACAACCGGCCCTATTTCGAGCAGGTGATGGCCGCCGCCGAGGGACTGCCCATCGAGTTGCACCCCAACGCCGCTCGGCACACCCTGGAACGACTGGTCAATCGGGCGTCGATCTTCTGGTCCGCCACCGGGATGAACGAGAACACCGAAGTGCGGCCCTGGCGCAACGAGCACTTCGGGATGACCACGGCCGAGGCCATGGCGGCGGGCTGCGTGCCGGTTGTCATCGACCGCGCCGGACAGCAGGAGATCGTCCGGGACGGCGTCGACGGCTTCCGCTGGGACGATGAGGACCAGGCGGTGGCGCTGACCGCCCGGGTGGCGCGTGACGACGACCTGCGACGGCACCTGGCCGCCTCGGCGATGCGCCGGGCCCGGGAATTCTCCGACGACGCCTTCCTGACCCGGTGGGCGGAGATCTGCCGGCGCCGCCACCTGCTCGACGGCGGCCGCGGCAAGAACCGGACCGACGGCCCGGGCGTGGCCCCGGCCTCGCAGCGGCGCACGGGCTGACCCGGTGGCCGGTGACCAGCCCCTGGCCGTCACCGTCGACGCCACCCCGCTGCTCGGTCGGCCGACCGGAATCGGCCGCTACGTCAGACATCTCGTCGACGGGCTGGCCGAACGCGACGACATCGCGTTGGCCGGCACCGCCTTCTCCCTGCGCGGACGTGCCGAGTTGGCCGGGTTGCTTCCCCCTGGGGTCGGTGGCCCCGGCCGGCCGGCGCCGGCCCGGCTGTTGCGCACCTGCTGGCGACGACTGCCGGTCCCGCCCGGCGAGTGGTTCTTCCCAGCCTCGCGCGTCTTCCACGGCACCAATTTCGTGCTGCCCCCGCTGCGCCGCACCGCCGGCGTTCTCACCGTCCACGATCTGGCCTTTGTTCACCTCCCGGAGACGGTGCACCGGGCTTCGGCCGATCTGGTCGACCTGGTGCCGCGTGGTCTGCGCCGCGCGGGTGCGGTGTGCACCCCGACCCAGGCTGTGGCCGACGACCTGATCGAACGCTGGCAGCTCTCCCCGGACAAGGTGGTGGTGACGCCATTGGGCGTCGCCGCCGAATGGCACGGGGCGATCCCGGCCACGGAGTCGGTCCGGGCGCGGTGGGGTGTGCCCGCCGAGTACCTGCTCTTTGTCGGCACCCGGGAACCCCGCAAGGGCCTGCCCACGCTCCTGGCCGCCCATCGGCAGCTGCGTCAGCGTGACCCTGACGTGCCGCCGCTGGTGCTGATCGGTCCGCGGGGCTGGGGAAACACGGAGTCCCCTGGTCCGGATGTCCTCACGGTGCCGTTCGTCGACCAGGCCGATCTGCCGGGGTTGGTGGCCGCGGCCGGCGCGGTGGTGATGCCGTCCCGGTACGAGGGTTTCGGGCTTCCGGTGCTCGAGGCGATGGCCACCGGCACCCCGGTGGTGGTCAGCGAGGATCCGGCCATGCTGGAGGTGGCGGGCGGCTGGGCCGGCACCTTCCCGGTTGGCGACGTCGACGCGCTGGCCGATCGGCTGGCCGCGGTGCTCGGGGGCGACCATCCCGAGCCGGCCGATCTCCGCCGGTATGCCGCCGGCTGGACCTGGGATCGGTGTGTGGACCGCACTGTCGCCGCCTACCGGCAGGCGGCCGGCTGAACAAGCCGTCTCATGGCCCTCGCCCGGCCGGGTTTGCTCCGTCTGGGGCCTTCACGGGTCGTATACAGCGCCTCGGGGCCCCACGTCCGGAGGCTCCGCTCGTCTGGGGCCTTCACGTGTCGTGGACAACGCCTCGGGGCCCCACGTCCGGAGGGCCCGAAACGGTCTGGGCCCTCGCACACCGGGCCCGGGCGGGGATCAGCTGTGCTTGAGCTGGTATTCGTGCGACGTCAGGATGGCCAGCCGGGCATTCGCGTCATCGGTGTAGGCGACCATCTGGCCGTGCAGGCTGGCGGCATCCGCGGCCCGGTTGAGGTAGGCGCGGTAGTAGCCGTCGATCCGGTAGGCCCGGGCGTCGTGTGAGGAGACGACGGCCTTGGCGGCGAGCGTCCGCCCGTTGATGTCGCTCAACAGCGTCTTCCAGGTCGTCAGCTCCGCGGCGGTCGGGGTGCGTCCCATGGCGGCCTGGGCCGCGTAGGTCAGGTAACCGTCCGCCGTCTGACCGGTTTTCGTCCAGACGTCGGCCGTGCCCAGCAGGTTGGCCAGGACGATCTCGGTGCTGGTGCCGCTGGCCAGGGCGTTGGTCCACTTGTAGAGGTCGGTGGCACTGGGCAGATGTCCGACGTAGTGCCGGTAGTAGTTGTTGACCTCGTGGTTCCAGCCCGCCGTGGAGCTCAGGATGGTGCTGGCCACGGTGGCCGGGCGAGCGCCGTTCGCCAGCGCTCCACCCTGAACGGCGACGTCGGACGCGGTGGCCTGGCGGCCGAGCAGGTTCACGACCCACCCGGCGATCAGCGACTTCTGGGCGGCACTGGGGGTCTTGGCCACGACGACCTGGCCGGTCTGCACCTTGTCGGTGAACTCGGTGGTGTTCCAGATGCCGTGCGCGCCGGCCGACGAACCCATGCCGATGTAGTGGTAGCTCTTGTTGAGGATGTTGGCGCGGTGGCCCGGCGAGTGCATGTACGCGGTGAAGATGGCCTCGGCCGAGGTGGCGGTCGACGACGACCAGGCGACGTTCTCCCCCCAGGTGGTGCGGTTGGCCGCGCCGTTGGATCCGACCTCGTTCCAGGCGTTCGGGTCGTGCTGCAGGTTGTACGCGGTGCTGCCGGTGTTCAGCTTTCCGGACCAGCCGTGAGCGACTGAGTCGAGGCCCTTGGCTTCAGCCAGGGGGGCGACCCCGTTGTCGTGGCGGGCCTGATTCACCAACTGGATCATGGTCTGGTCGAACTGCCCGCTGGCGATGGCCGACGGTTCGGCGGCGGAGGCGGACCCAGCCAGCGCGGCGGCACCGGTGGCGACCACGCCCATGGCGACCAGAGCGAAGACCGACCGGGCGGCCCAGCGCAGCGTGGTGGAAGCAGACATGTCCAGCTCTCCTCGGATCGACGAGGCGGCGTGAGAATCCCGCGGCCTCCGAACCCCGTTCAGCTCTGCGCTGTGCGGTCCCCCCGCTGAGGTTCGATACCGAGTGTAGTGAAACATCTACTTGTAGTTACAGTCCCTGGTCGGAGGGTTCTGCTGGCCACTGTGCGCAGTGACGGGGGATGGCCCGACCGATCCGGGCGCGGCTTTCGCTCGTCAGGGCGCCGCGGCCGGTCTTACCGTGACGGCCAGTGACAACACGCCGCACCGAGCGACTCGGACCATCGGGTCTGCGGCTGCGGCGTCACCCAGGTGCCGGACAGGCGAATTCAGACCGTCGGAGGGCGGAACGAGTCCCGGTAGCGGGCGAACGCATCGTGCAACGCGGACCGCCAATCACGCAGCGGGGCCAGGCCGAGCGCCTCCCAGGCGGCCGAAGACAGGACGGAATAGCCGGGCCGGGGCGCGGGCCGGACGAAATCCGCGCTGGTCGTCGGCTGCACCCGGGCCGGATCGGCCCCGAGCTCGGCGAAGATGGCCTGAGCGAAACCGAACCAGGACGTCTGTCCCCCGCCGGCCGCGTGCAGGACGCCGCCCAGCGGCGCGTTCTTCCTGCGGGGAGCGCCGTCGGCGCTCAGCGCGGCCAGGTCGAGCAGGCCCTCGGCGAGGTCCGCGGACCAGGTCGGGGACCCGCAACTGGTCATTCGACGACCGACACGGTCTCGCGGGACGCCTCGAGCATGGCCATCGTCTTGACGAAGTTGCGATTGCGGCCGTGGGCGCCGTAGACCCACGCGGTCCGGATGACGAAGGCCTCCGGATGCGCGGCCAGAACGGCCTGTTCGCCTTCGAGTTTGGTGCGGCCGTAGACGCTCCGGGGCGCCGTGGGGTCGTCGATCTCGTACGGCCGGGTGCCGTCGCCGGCGAAGACGTAGTCGGTCGACAGGTGCTGCAGGCCCAGGCCGTGGGCGGCCGCGGCCCTGGCCAGGTGCTCGGCGCCCGCGACGTTCAGTGCCGCAGCGGCCGTTTCGTCCGCCTCGGCGGCGTCCACCGCCGTATAAGCGGCGCAGTTGACGACCACCCCTCGATCGCCGGCCGCGTCGGCGGCAGCGGCGAAATCGGCGACGGCATCTTCGACGGCGGCCCGATGGGTGATGTCCAGATCGGCCGAACCCAGCGGCCGGGACCGCCAGCCGCGCGCGGCAGCGGCCAGCGCCACATCCGTACCGACCTGGCCGCGGCCGCCGGTGACCAGCAGGGAGAACACGTCAGCGGTCGATCGCCGCGCGGGCCTTGAGTGGCTCCCACCAGGATCGGTTCTCGCGGTACCACTCCACGGTGTCGGCCAGGCCCTGGTCGAACGACACCTGCGGCTGGTAGCCGAGCTCGGTGGAGATCTTGGAGATGTCCACCGAATACCGGAGGTCGTGACCGCCGCCCCGGGGGTCGACGATCCGCTCGATGTACGACTCGTCGCGGCCGGTCGCGGCGATCAGTTTTTCCGTCAGTTCGGCGTTGGTGAGTTCGGTGCCGCCGCCGATGTTGTAGACCTCGCCCGGCCGTCCGTCCGCAAGGACGAGAGCGATGCCGCGGCAGTGGTCCTCGACGTGCAGCCAGTCGCGGACGTTGCGGCCCTCGCCGTACAGCGGCACCTTCAGCCCGTCCATCAGGTTCGTCACGAACAGCGGGATGACCTTCTCCGGAAACTGGTACGGGCCATAGTTGTTGGAGCACCGGGTGATGGCCACCGGCACGCTGGTGGGTCTTGGCGTAGGCCCTGGCGATCAGGTCCGACCCGGCCTTGCTGGCGGAGTACGGCGAGTTCGGTTCCAGCGGCTGCTTCTCGTCCCACGAGCCGGTTTCGATCGAGCCGTACACCTCGTCGGTGGACACGTGCACGAACTTGGCGAGTTTGGTGGCCAGCGCGGCCTGCAGCAGGGTCTGGGTGCCCAGCACGTTGGTGAGCACGAAGTCGGCGCCGCCGTAGATGGACCGGTCGACGTGCGACTCGGCGGCGAAGTGGACCACGGCATCGGATTCGGCCACCAGTCCGGCGACCAGCTCGGCGTCGCAGATGTCGCCCTGCACGAAGCGGTAGCGGGGCGAATCGGCCACCGCTGCCAGGTTCGCCAGATTGCCCGCGTAGGTCAGCTTGTCCAGGACGGTGACCTTGGCACCGGTCAAGTTCGGATAGTTGTCGGCCAGGACATTCCGAACGAAAGCCGAGCCGATGAAACCAGCTCCGCCGGTGACGAGGATGCGCATGGGGGCTCATTCTGCCGTATCGCCTCGCGCCGACCGGCCGTTCGGAGAGCCCACGGGTGTGAGCTGGGCGTGATCACTGCTGTGGGCCACGCCGGAATCGACGTCGATGACGCCCGGGCAACACCTCTCCGGTTTAGCGTGAACGTCGGGTCGGCCCGGACGTCTGTTATTCGGAAGGTCACCCCGGAACACGCCAGTACACGAGGAGCAGGAGCCATGCCGCCAGGATTCGACGATCCGCAACCCGGCCCGCGCCGGCCCGGACGTGACGACTCCCGACCGGCCGGCCCCGCCGCTGGATTCGGGGAGTCGCGACGTTCCGTCCGGCCGCTGCGCAACCCCGTCGCTCGGGCCTGGTCCGAGCTGGACGACCCGTCGGGCGCCGATGACGCCGGCCGGACCGCTGTCCTGCCCGGCTATCCGGACCCTGCCGGCGGCGCCCCGATGCCAGGATCAACGCCGCCCCGTCCGCCGCGAACGGCGGGATCCACGCGACCGGCCGGGGGCTACCCGAATTCCGGGCGGCCGACTGTCGGCCCTTCCGGCCCAGCCCGGTCCGGAGCGACTCCCCCGCCGGCCGGGCCTCGGCGGGCCGCCGGCGCCCCGCCGGGATATCCGCCACCGCGGCGGCACCGCACACCCGGCGGCATCATCGCCGGCCGCATCATCGTGGGCGTCCTGTCGCTGGCCGTGCTGGTGGCGGTGGGCTTCTACAAGATCTTCCTGAACAACACCAACGCGCAGGTGGCCGACAGCGATGTCATCTCCTCGGTCAACGACCAGAACACCAAGGCGGGCGGCAACAAAGGCGGCGGCGTGCTGTTCTCCGGCGGCGTCAACATCTTGCTGGTGGGCTCGGATGCCCGCACCGACGCAGATGGCAACCCGCTGACCGCCGAACAGCTCAAGGCGGTCGGCACTCAGGACGACGGCGGCAGCGTCAACACCGACACGATCATCATCGTGCACATCCCGCAGGGCGGCGGGAAGGCCACCGCGGTGTCGATCCCGCGGGACACCTGGATTCCCGAGGCGGTCGCCTCGCAGGTGAAGGGGCCGTACGACGACGGCAGCTACGGCACCTACAAGGCCAACAAGATCAACTCCTTCTACGGCACCGCGAAGTTCTACGACGAGGAAGCGCTGGCCAAGAAGGGCGTGGCGGCCGGGGCCGCCCGCACCAAGCAGGCCGCCGAGGCCGGCCGGGTGATGTTGACCTCTGTCATCGAGCGGTTCACCGGCCTGAAGATCGACCATTACGCCGAGGTCAACCTGATCGGCTTCTACACGCTGTCCGAAGCAATCGGCGGGGTGCCGGTGTGCCTGAACGCGGCGGTCAACGATCCGTACTCGGGCGCGCAACTTCAAGGCCGGTGAACAGGAGGTCCAGGGCAGCAGTGCGATGGCCTTCGTCCGGCAGCGGCACGGCCTGCCGGGCGGCGACCTGGACCGGGTGCGGCGCCAGCAGGCGTTCCTGGCCGGCGCGACCAGCAAGATGATGTCGGCCGGGGTACTGGGTTCGCCCAGCCGGCTGAACCAACTGGCGGATGCGGCGGAGAAGTCTTTGACGCTGGACCGCGGTTTCGACCTGTTCTCGTTCGCTTCGCAGATGCAGAACCTGTCCGGCGGCAACGTCACCTTCACCACCGTTCCCACCCACGGCAACGCAGCGGCCTCGGGGACCGACGCGCTGGCCACCGACCCGGCCGAGCTGAAGGCGTTCTTCGCCAAGTTGAGCGGTGGCTCGCCGTCCGCCACCTCGACGAGCGCCGCTACGACCACGCCTTCCACCGCTTCGACGGCCGTCGCGGCCGACCCGTCTTCCATCACCGTCGATGTGCAGGACGCGACCTCTTCGCACCAGAGTGGGGACGCCCTACGCGACAAGTTGCAGCGGGACGGGTACCGGCCCGGCCAGTCGGTGGACTTCAGCGGCGTGCGGTCGAGCACCACCATCGCCTATCCGGCCGGCGGCAAAGCCGATGCCGCAGGCGGTCGCCCAGGCGCTGGGCGGCGGATCCCTGGTCCAGGCGTCCTCGGTGGAGAAGGGCCATGTGCTGATCGTGGTGGGCAACGACCTCGCGGTGTCCGGGCTGCGCGCCCAGGGGGCGGCGTTCGCGGCCGTCGTAGCGGCGACCGGCGCCGGGTCCACGGGTTCGACGGGCACCAAGCCGACCAAGGCCGGTTCGGTGATCACGGCCAACGGCGTGCAGTGCGTCAACTGACCGGCAACGTCGGCGCCGCGATTCTGCAGCCGCTGCTGGCCGGTGACCCGCACGCCCCCCGGCTGACCTGGTACGACGCCGGCGGGAACCGCACGGAACTGTCGACCGCCTCGCTGGCGAACTGGTCGGCCAAGGTGGCCGGGCTGCTGGTCGACGAACTCGGGACCGCGCCGGGTGACCGGGTGTTCGTCGGCCTTTCCGCCGGGTGGCAGACCGCGCCGGTGCTCCTCGGGACGTGGTGGGCCGGGTGTGTGGTGGCGGTCGACGACGACGCCGGATGCGGTGGCCGCTTTCGTGCCCGACGGAGCCGATCCCGCACTGGGCCGGGCCGACGAAGTGTTCGTGGTCTCCGGGCATCCGCTCGGAGCGCCCAGCCGGCAGGTCGCGAGTTCGCAGCGGGATTTCACGACGGCCGTGCTGCCGCAGGCGGACCGATTTTCGGCGGCGTCGTTGCCCGGTGAGGCCGCTGCCCTGGCCGCGGGCTCCGAGGTCTGGTCGGCCGCGGATCTCCTGGCCCGGGTACGCGCGGCGGCCCAGGAGCTGCCGCCGGGAGTCCGGCTACTGTCGGCCGATCCGTGGAACTGGCCGGCCTCGGGCCTCGACGTGCTGCTGGCCCCGCTCGCCGCGGGCGGCTCGCTGGTGGCGGTGGATCCGGCGTGGGCTACGCCCGATCACCTCGTCGCCATCGCGGCGGCGGAACGGGTGACCTGGCCACGGGACGCAACCTGACAACTCGCAGTTCCGTCCAGGGGTTGTGACCCGACTGAGGTTTGGCATGGCCGCCGCCGGTCTGGCGGTCGGGGTGTTCGTGGCCCTCGTCGGTTGCGGCCGGTCGGCGGCACCCTCCGCGCCCGCGGCACCCTCCATGCCCTCGGCACCCTCCGCGCCCGCGGCACCCTCCGCGCCGGCTTCGCCCGTCGCGTCGCGGCCGGCACCCAGCCGGGCCCACACCGCGAGCGCGACCGGTTCGGGCCCCGTGTCCTACGCTGCGGTCGTTCCGCCCGATGCGGCCGCGATCGCAGCTGCGGCAAGGCTGGATCCGAACACCGTGGTGCGCGAGGCGTTGGCCGCCCTGGATCCGAAGGTTCTCGTCTGGGCGCAGCTGGTTGCGCTCGGAAAGAACTCCAGTTACGGCACCGGCCGGTTCTCCTTCTTCGCGAGGTACACGGCGGCCAAGGACGACGCGCAGCATGAGATGTATGGCGAGTGGCTCGCCGAGCTGGCCCAGGGAACCGCCGCCGACCGATTGGCCACCTCGCCCGACCTACAACAAACAGTGCGCGTCTCCGCCTACGACGCGGTGCTGCCCAACGGCACTCGGATCCACGGCCGGGGCGGCGGCCAAGGGGACGTCGCGGCCGGACAGCAGTTCACCGACTCGGCCTCAGATGCCGACATCATCGCGGGCGTTGCGAAAATCCTGACCGACCATGACCTGAAGACCGTCAGCCTGCGGGTCTTTTCTCCGCTCGGCACGGCGCTGGCAATCGTCGCTCGCGCCCAGCCGAAAGCCGACCTGACCGATTCCGGCCGCGCGGTCCTGGAAGCGCTCGAGGGTTCGGGACCGTCTCCCTATCAAGGGATCTACCTCGAGATCGAGGACACGCGCGGGGTTCCCGTGTTCATCGTGTCCACCGAGTACTTCACGGGTGTTGGCAGCCAGTGGACGAACCCGGCCAGCCAGGTGGATTTCGGAATCGCCCACGGCTGACGACCGCCGCCGTTACGCCTAGCGCAGCAGCGAACGCGCCATCACCAGACGCTGGATCTGGTTGGTGCCCTCGTAGATCTGGGTGATCTTGGCGTCCCGCATCATGCGCTCCAGCGGGAAGTCTCGGGTGTAGCCGTAGCCGCCGAGCAGCTGGACGGCATCCACGGTCACCTTCATGGCCACGTCGGAGGCCAGGCACTTGGCGGCGGCGGCCAGGAATCCCTTGTTGGCGTCCCCGCGCTCGCTGGCCGCCGCCGCCTGGTACACCAGCGTGCGGGCCGCCTCGATCTGCATGGCCATGTCCGCCACCATGAACTGCAGCGACTGGAAATCGGCCAGTTTCTTACCGAACTGCTTGCGCTCCTTGAGGTATTTCACCGCCACGTCCAACGCCCCTTGGGCGATGCCGACGGCCTGCGCCCCGATGGTCGGGCGGGTGTGGTCCAAAGTGGCCAGGGCTGTCTTGAATCCGGTGCCCGGTTCGCCGATGATCCGGTCCCCCGGAATGCGGCAGTCCTCGAAATAGAGCTCGCGGGTAGGCGAGCCCTTGACGCCGAGCTTGCGTTCCTTGGCGCCGACCACGAACCCGGGGTCGGCGGCATGCACCACGAAGGCCGAAATCCCGTTCGCCTTGCGCTCGGGGTCCGTCACGGCCATGACGGTGTACCAGGTGGAGATCCCGGCGTTGGTGATCCAGCACTTGCTGCCGTTGAGCACCCACTCGTCCCCGTCCGGGCGGGCGGTGGTGCGCATCGCGGCGGCGTCGGACCCGGCTTCGCGTTCGGACAACGCGTAGGAGATCAGGGCCTCGCCGCTGGCGATGGATGGCAGAACCTGTCGTTTGAGGTCGTCGGACCCGGACAGCAGGATCGGCATGGACCCCAGCTTGTTCACGGCCGGAATGAGCGACGATGAGGCGCAGACCCGGGCCACTTCCTCGATGACGATCACGGTGGCCACCGCATCCGCACCGGCGCCGCCGTACTCCTCCGGGACGTGCACAGCGTTCATCCCCGCGGCCACCAAAGCCTTTTCGGCCTCGATGGGATACCGCTCCTGCTCGTCGACCTCGGCGGCGAAGGGGGCGATCTCCTTTTCGGCGATCTCCCGGATCGCCTCGCGGAGCGCCCGGTGGTCGTCCGGCAGGACGAAGAGATCGGTCATCAGGGCTCCTCGGGACGGGACCCGACCGCATTGTTACCGGCCGGTAACTTCCGATCGTAGCCCGACCCCGTGTCCCCGGCTCAACATCCGGTCCTTGGCCAGCACCATGGCCTCGAGGTCATCGGCGTAGGCGGCCAGTTCGCCGGCCAACCGGCGGCCGTGGTCGTCGGCGGCACTGGCCAGGATCCGGGCGGCCAGCAGGCCCGCGTTGCGGGCACCTCCGATGGACACCGTGGCCACCGGAATCCCCGCCGGCATCTGCACGATCGACAGCAAGGAGTCGAGCCCGTCCAGCCGAGCCAGCGGAACCGGTACCCCGATGACCGGCAGCACAGTGGCGGAGGCGACCATTCCGGGCAGGTGAGCGGCGCCGCCCGCCCCGGCGATGATCACCCGGAGACCGCGGCCGGCCGCCGACCGGGCGTAGTCGAGCATGCGCGCCGGCGTGCGGTGGGCCGAAACCACTCCGACCTCGAACGGAATCTCGAAGTCGTCGAGCACCGCCCCGGCCTCGGCCATCACCGGCCAATCCGAGTCGCTGCCCATGATCAGTCCGACGAGCGGGTTCTCAGACATCGGCGGTCTCCTGGATCGACCGAACAGCCGGCTGGTGCGCATGGGGATCCCAGCCGTCGGGCCACTGCCCAGAACCGAGATAGTCGGCGGCCAGCCGGGCCGTCCGTCGCAACGACGCCAGGTCGTCGCCCATCACGTTGACATGACCGAGCTTGCGGCCGGGCCGAAAGCCTTTGCCGTACAGGTGCACCTTCACCTCGGGGAACCGCGCCGCGAGACGGTGCACCCGCTCATCGACTGATTCGGCCGCCCCTCCCACCGGCTCGACCCCCAGCACGTTCCCCATCACCGTGAATGGCGCCAGTGGTTCCGTGCGCCCCAGCGGATAGTCCAGGACAGCGCGCAGATGCTGCTCGAATTGGCTGGTCAACGAGCCGTTCATGGTCCAGTGCGCGGAGTTGTGCGGTCGCATGGCCAGTTCGTTCACCAGCAGCCCGTCCGGCGCCGCGGTGCTCGGTGCGACCGCGAACAACTCGACGGCCAACACGCCGACCACCTTCAATTCGTCCGCCACGCGCAGCGCCAGCTCGGTGGCGGCCGATGCCGTGGCCTCGGACAAGCGGGGGGCCGGGGCGATGACTTCGACGCAGATGCCGTTCTCCTGCACTGTTTCCACGACGGGCCAGGCCGCAGCCTGGCCGAAGGGCGAACGGGCGACCACCGCCGCCAATTCCCGCTGCAGCGGCACGAACCGCTCGACCACGACGGTCTGCCCGGCCAGTTGGCCGAGTAGTTCCTGGGCCTGGTCCGGGTCCTGCACCACCCAGACGCCCCGGCCGTCATAGCCACCGGTCGCCGTCTTGACCACCACCGGCCATTCGGACCCGGCGAAGCGCTGAAGCGCGGTGATCCGGTTCGCGTCGGCCGGGTTCGCCGGCGATTCGGCGCTCCTTCGGCTGTCCGCCTCCAGCACCAGGAACTCGGGCACCGGTACCCCGAGCTCGGCCAGCCGCCGGCGCATCACCGCCTTGTTCTGGGCGTGCACCAGCGCGTCGGCGTCCGGCCACACCAGGTGACCGGCGGCGTGCAGGGCTCGAATGTGCTCGCCGGGCACGTGTTCGTGGTCGAAGGTGAGCACGTCGCACCCTTGCGCGAACGCCAGCAGGGCGGTGAGGTCACGGGGCGAGCCGAGTTGCACGTCGGCCGCGACAGTGGCCGCCGCATCGTCCGAGTTTTCGGCCAGCACGCGCAGGCTCTGGCCGAGGGCGATGGCGGCCTGATGGGTCATCCGCGCCAGCTGACCGCCGCCGATCATGCCGACGCGAGGGAGGCCGGTCCGGGAATCCACGGCTAGAGGCTACTGAACCGGCACAACGAAGCCGCCGGGTCGGAGGGGCTCGGGATTCCCTCCGACCCGGCGACGGGTGGCGCGACGCGGTACGCCGCAAACTCGTGGATTCAGCGGCCGAGCTCGGCCAGCAGGTCCAAGCCGGCGTTGTAGCCGGACGGCAGGTTCTCGATCCAGATGTGCGGGGCCGGGATGACGGCCTGCGGATCGCCCTCCACCTGCGCCGCGATCATCGACGCCAGCAGCCGAGCGCGCCGGGCCAGCATGGTGTTGCGGGGTGCCAGCGCGATGGCCACGGACTCTCCCAGCTGAGCCAGGGTCTGTCCGCCGTTGAACACGGTGCGCATGCAGTCGGCGGCCAGGATCATGGGCAAGGCGCGCGCCCATCCGGTGCGTCCGGTCAGGTCGAGGCGGATGACCACCAAGCCGATTTCGTCAGCGATGCGGGCGCCGCGGGACTCGGCGTCCCGATAGAGCTCCCCCAGCCGGACCTGCGCGTACTCCGGGGTGACCAGGCCGGTGATGGGGTTGGACACGGTGCTCGGCGGTGCGGTGATCCGGTCGGACCAGCCCAGGCTCACGGACCGGCGCAGGACCGACGTGTAATGGGCCGGCGCCAGGGCGCAGAGGACATCGATGTCGGCCAGCGTCTCGCCGAGGCTGATGCCGCTGGCCGCCCGGGCCCGCCCGAGCCGGTCGGCCGCCGCCCACACGTCCTCATCGGCACAGATGGCGTCGCACACGGCGTCGATGGCGGGGACCCGCCAGTCGGACGGAAAGGCCCAGCCGGCCTGAGCCGAGCGCTGCTCCCACTCGCGAGCCAAGACGTCGCTGGTCAACGTCGTGGTTCCTACGCTTCGCATCGAGGCTCCTGGTCATGTGTCTGCGGTGCAGACGGTGAGTTCTGGTGGCCAGTGTGCGGCCGGCTGTCGAGCTCGAGAGCCCCTTTTCAGGCAGCCACCGTGCTCGTTCGGAGATGAGACGAGCCGGCCGGCGGTCCATCACGCCGATCCGGGCAACATTTCTGCCCAGAAATTTCGACCTCCCTGACACCGCAATCACCCGTTCACGCCGCGGCGGACCGGAAGTCCTGTTTCTCGGGCACCGACAGTGAGACGCTGCCCGCCGGAGCCATCCGGAGGGTGGGACGATCCCTCTAACAGCGGACCCCGACACCACCGTCAACCGCGGAAATGCCCGGGTCGGGTGAAACCACCACCGACTGCCGCGTGATGAGTAGTCGCGCTTCGCGTCACAATGGTGACGGCCCGTTGCGACCAATGGGGTTGTCGCGACCGACGGCACTGATCAGAACGCCTGACGCGGGCAGTTCACCAGGACCGAAAACGGACCCATCCGGCTGGCGTTGCCTGCCGACGACACGGAAGCAGGGACGTGACAGCGGCATTTCCGGCGGGCAATCCGCACGCGCAGGTGGCCAGCGACGCCGAGCTCATCACGCTCGTGCGCGCCGGCGACCGCACCGCGTTCGGTGACCTGTACCGCCGCCACTCCGCCGCCGCCACCACGTTGGCCCGGCAGTTCGCCAACTCGCAGGCCGAAGCCGATGACCTCGTGTCCGAGGCCTTCGCGCGAGTGCTGGACGGGCTGCTCGAGGGCAAGGGCCCCGACACGGCCTTCCGCGCTTATCTGTTCACGACCCTGCGGCACACCGCGTACGACCGCACCCGCAAGGACAAGAAGCTCCAGTTCACCGACGACATCGAGTACCACGACGTCGCCGTCGAAGGGGACGACCCCGTCATCGCCGATCTGGAGAACGGGCTGGTCGCCAAGGCTTTCGCGGGCCTCCCGGAGCGCTGGCAGACGGTGCTGTGGCACACGCAGGTGGAAGGCCAGAGCCCGGCCGAGGTCGGGCTGCTCCTGGGCATGGCCCCGAACGCGGTGTCGTCGCTGGCCTTCCGGGCGCGCGAGGGACTGCGCGAGGCGTACCTGCAGGCCCACCTGGCGGAAACCGCCGCGGAACGCTGCCGCACCACCGTCGACCGGCTGGGCGCCTGGACCCGCGGTGGCCTCTCCAAGCGCGAGAAGGCGCAGGTCGACGCCCACCTCGACGAATGCGACCGCTGCCGGGCGCTCGCGGCGGAGTTGGCCGAGATCAACGGCGGCCTGCGGGCGCTGCTTGCTCCGCTGCTTCTGGGTGGGGCGGCCCTGGGTTATGTCGCCACCTTGCCGGCGGTGACGCCCTTGGCTCAGGTCGGCGCGTTCAGCCACGTGGCGGGCGCGACGACCGGCGCCAAGGTCGGCGTGGCCGTGAAAACCGGCGCCGGTTTGGTCGCCAAGCTGAAGTGGGTGGGTGCCGCGGCGACTACGCACGCCGGCGCGGTCACCGCGGCCGCCGCGGCCGCCGCCGTCGTGGCCACGGGTGTGGTGCTGGTCGCCACGCACAATTCCAGTAACCCGCCCAGCGCCGGCGGCCTCAATTCCACCGTCTCCGCGGTGTCCACGCCGAATCCCGGGGGCGGAAACGGCGGCTCCACCGGCACGGGCGGCACCGGCGGGGCCGGTTCCGGCGGCGGTTCCGGCTCGGGCTCCGGCGCGGGGGCCGGTTCGGGATCGGGTGCGGTCTCCGGTGCGACCTCCGGGGCCACGGCGACCTCCGGCGCCTCCACGCCCGCGACCGCCACCTCCGCGACCGTCTCTTCCGCCGGGTCGGCCGGCTCGCCCGGGGTTCCGCTGCCGATCGGCCCCACCGACACCGTGGTCGCGATCCCGGCGCCGACCGGAGCGCCGGCTTCGGTGCCGAGCGGGCGCACCGTCCCCACCACCGCCCCCGCCTCGACCTCCATTCCGACGACCGGCACCACCGCGGCCACCGATACGACCGCCGGCACCGACACTTCCGGCACCAGCGGGACCGACACCTCCGGCGCTGGCTCGACGGACACCTCCACCTCGGACACCTCCACCTCGGACACCTCGACCGGCGAGAGTTCGGCATCCGGCGCGTCGACCACGTCCACGTCGCCGACCACCACTCCGCCGACCTCACCGGTCGGCCTGGATCCGAACAATCCGCCGACCGTGTCGGCCGATCTGGCCTCCGGCGGATTCGGCACCGTCACCCTGACCTTCCAGAACAGCTCGGACACCGACGTCGCGGCCGGGCAGGTCGTCACCTTGTCCGCCAGCAACGGACTGGAGCTGGGGTCCGGATCCGGCTCCGCGCTCCGCGCCGCCGGAGCGGCCTTCGCGCCGACGGCGGCCGGCCTGACCGGTTGTTCGGCCACCGGAACCAGCCTGAGCCTCACCTTGCCCACCATTCCGGCGCACCAGAGCGTCGTCGAGACCGCCTGTGTCACCGCCGACGCATCCATCCAGACGGGCACCATCACCGTCTCGTCGGGCGGCCCGCCGGACACCGTCCCGGTCAACGTGGCCAGCGGCTATGCAGCGGTCGCCCTGTCGGGCGCTGACAATCTCGCGTTGGCCGCGGAGGATTCCCTGAACCTGACCGCGACTACGAAGGACGGGGTCTCTGCAGATCCCGGCAACGTCGTCATCCCGACCACCCTGAGCAACGGCGTCACTGTCACCTCGGCGCCGGGTTGCATCATCGACACCGGCGCGCAGACGGTGACTTGTCCGAGCGCGGTCGCCACTGCCGGTACCGAACTCGACGTGACCACCACGGCCACGGCGGCGTCGGGGTCGTTCTCGGTGGCCGATCAAGCCGGCCGCACGCTGGATTCGGCCCCCGCGGTCACCGTGTCCAGCGATCCCATGGGCGGCTACGGAGCGTTCCACGCCACGGCCGGCGCGTCGGTTCTCCCCGCCGGCTCCGCCAACACACTGCGGTTCACCAGCACGGTGGTCGGCGGCGTGATCAATCCCGGCCCCGTCACCTTCCCGACCACGCTGGCCACCGGCGTGACGGTCACGACGCTGCCCAGCGATTGCCAGCGGCGGGGGAACTTCATCGCCTGCACTCCGGCGGACCGGTCCGAGTTCGACGAGACCTTCGGCGTTCAGGTGGCCTCCAATGCGCCGAGCGCCCTGCAGCCTGAACCCGGTGACCGTGCCGGCCGGAGCGACCCCCACCCCGACCTTCACGACCGCTACGTCCGTCGGGTCGGGCTACAAGTCGATCGTGGTGACACCGTCCGGGTCTTTCACGCCGGGTCGGGCGACCACCTTCGAACTGATCGGTACGCCGGCTGACGCGACCGTGACTGATCCCGGTCCGATCGTGGTGGACGCGCCCAACTTCTACATCCCGTCGGCTCCCGCCGGCTGCTCGCTCGACGGGTCCTCCCTTTCGTGCCGCCCCGACGGGTCCGGGCAGGTCGACGTGCAGGTGTCGGCGACGGCTCTGTACGCCGGCGGCGATCTGTTCGCTCACGTCGACGGCGACCGTCCGGCCACCGACCTGTCCGGTTCGTCGGTGGGTCCGCGCGCCGTGGCCAGCGAATACCGGCTGACCGGGCCCGTGGGAGGAACTCAGGCCGGGGCATCACTGCGGGTCTGTGCCACCCCGAACCTGGGGCGCACTCCGTGCGATGCCTGGCGCACCGACACCGGCTCCACCACCCTCACCGTGCCTGCTGGCGTCCGGGTGGCGCTCGCCGAGGTCACCTGGTCGGCCACTGGGGGCTTTGCCAACTCGAATCCGGCCTTGGTGGTGGACGGACAGTCCTACCCGCTGTCCGATATCCACCAGGCGACGGCCGGGCTGGTCACCGCCTGGTCGGCGGATTCCAGCTCCGGCCAGCCGCTGGCTGGGCAGCTGTCGACCGGTCCGCACACGTTGTCGATGTCCGGGGTGACGCCGTCGGGCACGTTCGCCGCGTGGTCGCTCTCGGTGGTGTGGATCGACCCGGCGGCCAGTCTGTCGGTGGCCGACTACAACGCCAACGAGGCGGAGTCCATCTCCACGCCCGGCGGCAGCAACGTCTCGCTGTCCGGCGCCGGCTACTCCCGATTGAACGTGACTGTGTGGGCGGCCGACCACGTGGCCGCCAAGAAGGTCGTCGGCGGCGGCAACGGCCTGGCCTGCCAGGACCGGCGTCCGAACGGCACCTGGGTTGCGGCCACCAGCGGGTGCAATCCCATCGGCTACCACTCGTACAACGGCAGCAACGATGCCGACGGTCTCAACCTGCTCCAAGTGAGCAATCCGAGCCAGCAGCCGATCGATTTCCTGAACCGGCTGCTGGGCCTGAAGGGCGCCGATCTGCTCTATCTGGGACCGTCAATCGCCTTCGGCTGATTTGACCGGCGCGCGTTCAGCCGGACTGAACAAGGCGCTCCGTTAGACTGGGCAAGTGTCACTCGTCGACCGCGTCCGTGAGATTCTGCCGCCGAAGCATCGAGAACTCGCGAAATTCGTGGTCGTCGGCGGCGCCTCGTGGCTGGTCGACGTAGGCGTCTTCTACCTGCTGCTGCACACGGTGCTGGAGGACAAGCCGCTCACCAGCAAGGCTTTCTCGGTTCTGGTTTCGACCGTTTTCTCCTACATCCTCAATCGCGAATGGTCGTTCAATCACCGCGGGGGGCGGGAACGGCACCACGAAGCGGCCTTGTTTTTCGTGGCCAACGCGCTGGCGCTGGGCGTCAACCTGATTCCGCTGGCCCTGTCGCGGTATGTGCTGCAATTCCGGCAGCCCGAACACGCCCACGCGTTTGTGGTGCTGACCGACTTCATCTCGGCCAATGTGCTCGGCACCCTGGTGGCGATGGCTTTCCGCTACTGGGCCTACCGGCGCTTCGTGTTCCCGGACGAACTGCACCCGCACGGTGAGGACGACTACCCCGACGCGGAGGAGATCGACCTCTACTCCGGTCCGCACCACTGACCGCTGACTTCTCCGTCACACCGGCGTCACCCCGTGCCGGCGCCGGCTGAACGTCCGGTCCTTGCTCGCCGCGGCCATGACCCGGGCGATCAACTCGTCGCGTAGTTCTTCCGGCTCGACCACGGCGTCCACGACCAGCTCAGCGGCCAGGTGCACCACGTCGATGTCTTTCTCGTACTCAGCCCGCAGCTGCGCCACGTAGGCGGTGCGTTCCGCTTCGTCGTCGAGGGCGGCGATCTTGTTCGCGTACACGGCGTTGACCGCCGCTTCCGCACCCATCACCGCGATCTTGGCCGTCGGGAGGGCCAGCGTGGCGTCGGGTTCGAAACCCGGGCCGGCCATCGCGTAGAGCCCCGCCCCGTAGGCCTTGCGCACCACCACACAGATCTTCGGCACGGTGGCCTCGGCGACGGCGCTGATCATCTTTGCGCCGTGGCGGATGATGCCCTGGCGTTCGACGGCACTGCCGACCATGAACCCGGGTACGTCGGCCAGGAAGACCAGCGGAAGGTTGAACGCGTCGCACAACTGGATGAAGCGGGTCGCCTTGTCGGCCGAATCAACGAACAACACGCCGCCGCGGAACATCGAGTTGTTGGCCACCACGCCGACCGGGCGGCCGTCGAGGCGCGCGAACGCGGTCGTCACTTCCCGGGCCCAGCCGGGATGGATCTCGAAGACCGAGCCGTCGTCGACGAGCGCGCGGACATAGCGGCGCATGTCGAAGGCCTGACGTTCGGACTCGGGCACCAGTGCCCGAAGATCGCCCGATCCAGCCGACTTCGCCTCGGCGAGCGGTGCGGCTCCCCGGTAATTCGACGGCAGATAGCTGAGGTACTCGCGTACGGCGTCCAAGGCCGCGGGTTCGTCGTTGACCATCAGGTGACCCACGCCGGAGACGGTGGTGTGCATCCGGGCACTGCCCATGTCTTCCAGCGTGGTCTTCTCGCCGGTCACCATTTCGACCATGCGGTCGCTGCCCAGATACATGGAGGCGTTGCCCGCGACCATGATCACGATGTCGCAGAAGGCAGGGATATACGCCCCGCCGGCCGCGCTCGGACCGAACAAAGCGCAGACCTGCGGAATCGAGCCGGACGCCTTGACCTGCAAATGGAAGATGTGGCCGGCTCCCCGCCGGCCGGGGAACAGCTCCACCTGGTCGGTGATCCGGGCGCCGGCGGAGTCGACCAGGTAGACCATGGGTACACCGGTCGAGTAGGCCTTCTCGATGATCCGGATGATCTTCTCGACCGTGCGCGCGCCCCAGGATCCGGCTTTGACGGTCGAATCGTTGGCCATCAGGCACACCGGCCGGCCGTCGATCCGGGCGGTTCCGGTCACCACGCCGTCGGCAGGCAAGCCGGCGGCCAGCGCGTTGGCCAACAGCCCGTCCTCGACGAAGCTGCCCGGGTCGACCAGTAATTCGATCCTGCGGCGAGCGAACAGCTTGCCCTTCTCGGCATTCGCCTGGTGATACTTCTGGGCGCCGCCTTCGAGAATCCGGGCCCGCAGGTCAGCTATCGGCTCCGTCACTTGCGTGAGCCTAAGCGCGGTCGCTGAACGGCGGTTCGGGGTGGGCTGTGGTAGGTGGTGCCGGTGGGTGTGGTGGTGGTGATGGCGCCGCCGGAGGTGGCGGTGGTGGTCCAGCCGTAGAGGCTGACGAGGTAGTTGCAGTGGGCGCATAGCCCTTGGGCGTTGGTCAGGGTGGTGGGGCCGCCGGTGTGGGCGGGTTGGATGTGGTCGGCGTGGCGGATAGGGGCGCCGCACCAGGGCATGCGGCAGTGTTGGTCGCGGAGGCGCAGGAATTTTTTGATGCCGGGTGGGAAGGTGCGGCGCCGGGAGTCCATGGTGAGTAGTTCGCCGGTGTGGGGTTGTTGGTAGAGGCGGCGGAAGAAGGTGCGGTGGTGGGGATCGCCGGTGAGGATCAGGTCGCGGGCCAGCGGGGCGGGGATGGTTCCGTACCCGACGAGGTGGGCGGGTTCGTCGGACAGGTTCAACAGGGTGCGGTCGGTGATGATCAGTTCGATCTCGGTGACCACCTCGGCGGTGGTGTCGGGGCGGTGCTCGCCGGCCGGCTCGCCGTCGCCGGCAGGGGCTTGGGTGTTGGGGCTGTCGGCAGTGCTTTCGGTGTCCTCGCGGTCGTCGGTGCCCTCGGTGTTGGCGGGGTGGGCAGAGTCCTCGCGGTCGGCAGGGCCCTCGGTGTGGCCGGGGATGGGTAGGCCGTGGTCGTTGACGCCGGTGATGGCGCCGTGGGTGAGGCGGTTGAGTAGTTCGTCGGCCATCACCTGGTCTCGGCTCCGCGGCCGGGTCTCAGGGTCGCCGGTGTCGGTGTTGTCGGGGTGGGGGCGGTGGGGGTCGCCGGCGGCGATGGTGGTGTCGGCGTGGTTTTTCAGGGCGGCGTAGCAGGCCACGGCGGTGGCCACGGGGAGCAGCGCGGCCAGGTACGCCATGGTGTCGGGGACGGGTCGCAGGGTGATGCGCCGGTCTTTCGCGGCTTGCCGGCACCGGTCGGTGAACCCGTGCGGGTCCAGCCGGTAGGCGATGGCGTGGGCGGTGGCTTCGGTGTGCACGTCGCCCAGGGAGGCCAGTTGCGGGGCCAGCTCGGCGTCCAGCATCTGCCGCTGGGCTGGGGTGAGGAACCCGCAGGCGGCGACGATCATCTCGACGCGGCGTTCGTTGGTCTCGCCGGCTTGCAGGGCGGCCAGGGTGTGGGGCAGGTCGGTGCACAACGTCCGGGCCAGGCCGAGCAGGCGGCGGCCGCGGAACTGGGATTCGTGCCGGGCCAGGGCGAGCTGCCCACCCACGGACCGGTACGCATCGGTGTCCCGCCGCCCGGCTGCGGCGGCGGCGTCCAATTCGTCGCTCAGCAGCGCTTCGGTGATCCTGGCCTGCAACGCCGCGGCGGCGCTCTTGAGCTGTTCCAGCGCGGTCAGCAACCGCACCCGCTCCGCCGCGCCGAACGATCCACGACCGGCCTGGACAGTATCCGCCAGGGCCGGCAGGGCAGCCAGCAACCGCTGCACCACCTTACCGCCAGCCTCATCGCTCATAGGTTCGATAGTACACGCGTTCGAGCGGTGCGGCAATGGTATGCCTAACTTCAGCGACGACCGCCCGACGTCGGGTGTCTCGCCCGCTTCCCCTGCTGGGCCACGAAGGTTGCGGCGGGGTTTGTAACTTCTCGAACGTTGGAGCGTTAATGGGGTATGAGGGCGGAGGGTCGGGCGGACGCGGCGATGCTGCCTGCTTTGGCCCCGGAGCGAGTCGGTTGATGATTTGTACCGCTCGCAGTATCTGCATTTAGTGCGGTTGGCGGTGCAGCTCGTGGGTGATGTGGCCAGCGGCGAGGAAGCGGTCCAGGACGTGTTCGTTCGTCTGGCGCGTCGAACGGGCCGAGGGGCGCCGGCGCTGTCAGCGGCGTATCTGCGGACTGCGGTGCTGAACCAGGCGCGGTCGGTGTTACGGCGGCGGAAGCTGGCGCGGATCTTGCCGTGGCCGGCCGCCCTGGTAGGGCCACCTGCGGACGAACAGATCATGGCCGACTCGGACTACGGGCAGGTGCGGACTGCCATCAACGCGTTACCGGCCAGGCAGAAGCAGGTTGTGGTCATGCGGTTCTATGAGGACATGTCGCCTGCCGAGATCGGTCAGGCATTAGGCATCACCACCAATGCCGTTTCCGTGGCGTTGTCCCACGCGATCAGGCGGATTGGTGCGCTCTTGGAGAGGGATGAACCCGATGTCTGACGTTGAGGACCGCGTCCGGAGGAACCTGCGTGCGGCGGGGAACGGCGTCCAGATCCGCGATCTGGACCGGTTCAACTGTCCCGCCTATCGCCGGGTGATGGCTCAGCGGCCACAGCCACGGCGGCGGCCGGTGCTGGTCGCGGTCGCGGCGGCGGTCGCGGTCGTAGTGGTTGTTCTGGCGACATCGATCGCGGCGGGTGGTACGTCCACGGAGCCGGCGGTGCCTTCCGTTGTGGGTACATGGCATCTCGTCTCAGCCTCAAGCGGTGGCGGCGAGGACGCGGTCACCGGTCATGTTCCAACCGTCACGTTCGCGGAAAACGGCACGTTGGCCATCAACGACACCGTCAACTACTTGACCGCCGGTTTTGTCGTGGCGGATGACGGCTCGCTGACGACCCGGTTTCAGTCGACGACGTACCGGGCGGGTGGTGGAAGCACGGTCGCTGCGGTGGATTCATTGGTTTTCGATATCCAACCCGATGGGACGTCTGCGCCCTCGGTGCACTGCACCTTCGTCGTGTCCGACGATCGCCTGGTCGTGACCACGCCGAAGGCGGTGCTCACGTTTACCGCGTCCGGACGATGAACGAAGCGTCCACACCTACCCTGCGCTGCATACGGCCCGAGGTCAGGGTCAGCTGTAGGCGGCGAGGGTGGCCCCGAGCCTGTTGAGCATGACCCGCTCGGAGGTGAACTCGATCGACACCGCGCAGTGCAGGCCGCTCGTAAGGTTGGCGCCGCCGCACGACCCGGTGCCCCAGAGCTGATCTTCCTGACTGCCCTGCAGCATGCCCACCGCCCAGACGTGCTTGCCGTCGCTGTTAGGGATCAGGATCGGTCCGCCGCTGTCGCCGGAGGCGCCTGCGATCGCACCTTTGGTTTGCTGGGTGACCCGGATGGAGTCGAAGTTGCTGCCTGCGCCGTCGGCGAATTCTTCGTTCATGTTGGTGACCTTGAGGTTGCAGTGCACGCCGGAGTTGCCGCCGCTCGAGCAGACCGAGCTGCCGAACGACACGTCCGACAGTGCGTTGACGATCTCGTGGTAGCCGTTGCTGTCGTTGTAGGCGCCGTCGAACATCCACGGGTAGCCCGCGCCGGTGAGCACCTTGGAACCGGTAGTGTTCTCGTTCTTCAATACTCCGCCGTAGTTCGACGTCGACTTGTTTGCCGCTGTGTAGTCGCCGGCGGTGCAATGGCGAGCCGTCATAGTTCTGTCCTCGCCGCCTAGCACGATGGCGAATCCGGACGAGCAGTAGTAGCCGTCGCTGCCTTTGATGAAGCCGCCGGCATTGAACGGGCTGGAATCTGTGGTCCTGGTCGTGTAGGGATACGAGCCGGTGGCTGCGTACTGGACACGAACGGACAAGCCGCCGGCCAGTCGGGTCGCCTGCGTTGCAACATCCGGAGCGACGTTCAGCGCCTTGAGCATCCGGTTGGCGCCTGGGGTCGAATACGACCCGAGCACGGTGATTTCCGAGTCCGTCGGTGTCGGACCTTCAACCGTGGTCACGATGAACCCCGCGAACCGGGCCCGGCTGGCCGGGTTGGTCAGGGTGGACATCGCGTTTAGAACCTGATCGCGGGTGTAGGGGACTGACTCAACGTCGACATTCAGACCCCGACGACGACCCTCCGTCACCGCAGCCTTTTCAAGCGCGGACGATCCATGCCACATCAGGGTCATGGACTTCAGACCGATGTCCACCGCAGAATCAAAATACCCGGCTTGGTAGACACCCGGCCGAGTGATCAGCCAAGTCTTGAACGCGTTCAGCTGCTCCTGGCTCTGCATGCCCGGCAGGCCAAGCACTTCTTCTTGGGCGGCGAACACGGCGTCAACCTGCGCCTGAGTCGAGACCGGAGGGGCCGCTTCAGCAACGACACCCACCTGCGAAATCGCGCCACCGATCACCACACCCACCGCCACCGCTGACAATCGACCCCACCAATTGTTCGGCATTTGACATCTCCTACGAATCGAATCACCGATGTGATCTGACCATAGTCATCGGAGCGTCTGTCCGCACCTGCAGAACCCTCCGCGGCTCGCGATGATCCGGGCATACCCGATCGTGCAGCTGAGGTAGCGACGGTGGAATTTTGGCAGATACCGATAAGCCGGATACCGCATCCGCAGCACCGTGCCATCGGAAGACCGTCGCTGTCTTCCACCCACGCAGTACACCCACCAACAACGGCCGTTGCAAACCGACTGGACGTGAACTACCCCAGGTTCTGTACCGCCTCCTTTCGAGTCCTGGAGGATTGGAACCATGCCATCAACGGCCTGTACAAGACCGAACTGATCAAACCCCGCGGCCCCTGGCACACCATCGACCAGGTCGAACTGGCCACCGCCGAAATGGGTCGACTGGTTCAACCACCGCCGCGTGCACAGCTACTGCGGCGACATCCCACCCGCCGAACTTGAGCAGGCCTACTACCGTCACACCAGAGCCCAGCAACAGCTGGAACTCTCAAGCCAATGAGTCTCCGGACATGCCGGGGCGGTTCAAGACTGGGTAATTTCGGTAAGCGCCATCATCACCGGACCCCGAAAGAGCGGAAACCGCTAGCTCATGCGGGTCGGTTCCCCACCTTGCTTCAGCGCACAGGCCCCGAATACGGCCCCGGGTACGGCCCACCCGGCTGTACCGGCGGCTCGGCATTTCCGAAATGCGACCGCTGGTCGGCAATCAACTGATTCAGGGTGGATTGCACAGAGGCGATGGCCGCGACATTCTGAAATTCCAGCGGATTGTCCGCCCCGGATTCAACGATCAGCGACCCGTATCCAAGAATTCGACCCCATACCGGAAACCTCGACGTCGATGTTCTGCACATACGAGAGCGGGATTTGGTGTTCCCGCCGCCGAATGATGCCCTTGCGGAAGAATACGTGCTGGGTCGTGACCACGAAATGCTCGGTCCGCCAAGCGATGACAGGCATGACCGACAGCAGGACCAACAGGATGACGCCGACCACGGCAATGGCGATCCAGCCCAGGTGACTGTACTTCCAGTTCTTGATGACCGCGGCCAGCACGAAAGCCCCGGCGATGATGACCACGAAGAACAGCACCGGCAGGATGAGCGCCTTCCAGTGTGGGTGCTTGTTGAGCACCACTCGCTCGCCCCGGGTCAGCAGCTTGTCGGGATAGGCCATGGCGATGCCCCTTCGGCTCGGCGTCCGCGGCCGGAGTGCGGCCGTCGATCGTGTCCTTCTTCGTCGGTGCGTGCGCTGCTCGCGCTCGGAGAAATCTTGACACCTCGGGCGCCGCCCACGCCGGACGTTCCCGTAATCGCCGCCCGCCACGTCCACGTCCCCAGCGAAAACCACCGCCGGTCACCTCCACGCTCTGTGCGTCTGAGATCGTTAACCAGGGAGCAGTTGTAAATGTCCGCATCCTTGCTGGTTCGATGAACCGGACAAGGAGATCAGATAACGACCACACAGCAGCCACCAGCGGTGGCCTCGGCGGGCCCGGCTCGCTCGCCGCGGCGCAAGCGGCTCACGCCGTCGCAGAAATACGAGATCTTCACCTCGGTGGTGACCTCGTCGGCGACCCAGAGAGAGCTGGCCGACAAGTTCGGGATCGACCGGACCACGATCCGTTCGATCTGCGCCACCGCCAGGCAGGGCGCCCTGGATGCGTTTGCGTCGGCGGTGCCCGGCCGGCGCGGCCAGACCGTCGAGCAGGCCGACCTGCAAGATGCCGGCGGAGATCGAGCGCCTGCGGGCGACGATCTGCGAGCAGGCCGTCGCTTTGCACCTGGAGAAGGGCAAAGACGGTTGGGACTTGGGCTCACCGCGGGATGGGTCGGTTTCCCCAGTTTTGGACAGCCGTCGTGGTTCGCACTGTTTCCGGTCTGGCGGGACGAACCTCTGCACAGGGAGGCCGCGCCGGTCGCACCCAACCGGCCCTCTGCCCCTGATGACTCGTTCGCCGCCCGACCGGAGTCCAGGCCGATCCTCCGACCGCGATCACGAGCCGACCAGGAATGGCGTCCATGCTCCCGGAGGAACCGCCCGCGTCGCGTGCTGCGCGCCGACGCCGGGCGCAGGGCACCTTCACCGACTTCGACGGGAACCGGTTGATGCTGGCTCGCCGGCTGGCCCGCCTCCCGCGAACGGAGCTGGCCGATGCGGTCGGCATCTCCCCCACCGCCATCACCCAATTCGAGCGCGGATCGGCACGGCCAACTGCGCCGATCCTGGCCGCCATCGCTCTTCGAGTCGGAACATCGGAAGACTTTTTCCGACACGGCCGGCCAGTTCCCACGCTGCCCGCCGCGGCCGCACACTTCCGCTCCTTACGCAGTACCCGGCGTTGTCCCGAGATCAGGCCGTCGCCTTCGCCGAGTTGGCCATGGATGTCGTCGACGCCCTCGAGCGGTACCTCGACCTCCCCACCATGGACGTGCCCGCGCTCATTGGACCAGACACCGACAGCGGGCTCCGGGAGGGGTCTGCTGGGAGACATCCCACGTTGAGTTGAGTCAAGCGGCGGCCGTGTGTGGCTGTTGCCAGGCGATGGTTTCGTTGTAGGGCGAGCCGGTGGCCAGGCAGCCGTGGAGGATGCCGACGAGTCGGTTGGCGAGCTGGCGTAGGGCTGCGTTGTGCCGATCTTGCGGGCGCGTAGGGCGTCGTAGTAGGCGCGGCATCCGGAAGATCCGGTCAGGGAAGCGAACGCCTGTTGATGCAGGGCTGGATCGAGTCGGTGATTGGTGGCATGCCCTGGCCAGTACGACGGTTTTCTTTCCCGAGGCCTTGGTGATGGGGCTTTGCCCGGAGCCCGGAGTAGTTCTTGCCGGCGCGGGAACTGGCGAATCTGGTGTTGTCGTCGCCGAATTCTCCCAGGATCCGGGCGCGAGGATTGGTCCCAGACCCGGCTGGCTGAGATAGATCTTGGCGGCCGGGTGTTGATCAAAATGTTCGCGCATCACCTCCTGGAGGGAGGCAATTTGCTCATTCAAGGCCACGAGAATGGCGACCTGAGTTCTGACAACGGCGCTGTACGCGGCTTCAGGGCGGCTGGCTTGTGCGCCAATGCTTGGTCGACGAGGCCCCCAACGAGAGCGATCAGCGCAAACAACTCATAGTACCGACCCTGGTCCTTCGGACCTGTCCCGGCCGTTAGGTGGCTTGCCCAAACGCGGCCAGCTGCCACTTCAATCGGTACCTTATCTGTCAGATAGTAAGTCGGTTTATTATCGACAGGTTTGATGAGGAGCCATAAGGAGCTACCCGGTTTACTGGGGCTGAGCTCATTGACGAGGACGGTGACGACTTCCCGGTTGGTGAGGGCAACGGTGCTTCTGAAATGATGCACTGTCCGAAGTTATAGATTTTCTTATGAAAAGAGGTGTAACATGGATTGATGGTGCTTGCGAGGAAGCTACGCTTATTGAAGTTGCCGGTCCAACCAGGAAAGGAGCTGAAGGAGAAGTCGCTGGTGCTTCTGAGGATGATGTAGCGATGAAGGTTGATGGTTCTGATAACGCCGTCGATGACAATACCTTTGAGGATGATGTGGTGACTGTTCTGGCTTGCACGAGCCCCCTGACGATCCAGGTGCCGACACCGCCGAGAACGACGACAACCGCAGGGAGCGCGCGAGGTTGGCGGTTGGGCTCGATCACAGGCGGTCGTTTGCTGTAGCACTCTGCGGGCAGAAACGCACCACCGGGGTCGGCCGTCAGTCACAGGATGAACGGACTTCTTGATTACTCGAGGAGTTGCGACAACCGGTTGAGTCTGGTCAGGTCTCGCCGATCCGGGAAATGCAGACGGTGAGCCGGGCGTGGTGTCGACGCGCGCAGTTCTTTAGCCGCTCTGCGTCCCGCGCCACGAAGGCCTCGAGCATCTCCTGGTGGTCTGCCTGCATGGCCGTGCGGTCCTCGGGTGTCACACGCATCATCGTCTGCGCGGGCTCGGTGAGATTCCAAGCTATAACGAGCATGTGCAGAAGTCGGGGCATCCTGCACGGCGCAAGGATGGCCATGTGGAATTCCCGGCTGATGTGCTGGAAGCTGGGTCTGTCGTCGGTGGCCACGGCGGCGCCGAGGCGCGAGTGGGCCTCCTTTACGGCGACATCGTCGCGCGGTCCGGCGTTGCGGACGGCGGCGTCCAGCGCGGCCGCCTCGAGGGTTCCTCGCACGACGTAGATCTCGTCCAGCTCGTCCGACGTCAGCGTCGTCACCTGATAGCCGAGACGCGGTTCGTGATCGACAAGCCGCTCGCCGAGCAGGGTCTTGAGCGCTTCGCGGACTGGGATCAGGCTGACGCCGAAGAACGCGGCCACCTCGTCGAGCGGGATAGGGGTGCCCGGCGCGACCTCGCCCGAGGCGATGACGCGACGCAACTCGGCGAGAACCTCCGGACCGGAGACATACGCCGCGTCCCGCACGAGATGACTCACGATGCTGGATGAACGACGTGCCTGAGCCATGGACTTCATCTCATCACGGTTATAGCAACCTGGCTATGGAGTCATAAAGGCGGGTATTCCGGCTGCGATGCTTCATCGTCCAAGGACCGTGGCACGACGATCAGTGGGACCGGTAGGGCTCGCAAGAGCTTGTTCGCGGTGTTGCCCATGAAGAGTTTTCGGTGTTCGGCCAGGCGGCTCGAACCGATGATCACGATCTCGCCTTCGTTCCACGGGAGGCTTTCAACAGCGTCTTCGATCGTGGAGCCCTCGGCCACTATCGAGGTGACGTCCGTGCTCGTGCCGACGGACGCTACCGCTTCATCGAGCACGGTGCGCGCATGCGTCCGTGCCGCGTTGAGCGCAAATTCATGGTCGGCCGATTCGTCGAAGTCGAGCGCGATCAGTGACAGGAGACGCAGGACTACATGGCGGCGTGCGGCTGCTTTGACGGCTACCTCGAGGAGGGTGTGGGCGCCTTGCCGGGAGCCGACGGCCGCAGTCATCCGGGTGATGCGCGGTGGTTGCTCGTACCCTGAAGGGACGAGGGCGACTGGAACGGGCGATGCGTGCAGCAACGCGTTCGCGACCGAACCGATGGCGATGCGCTTCAGCGGCCCGTTCCTCGCGGCGCTGACAATGATCAGTGCGGCGTCGGTGTCGCGGGCCGCGTCGATCAGGCCCTCGGCGACCGAGTCCGCGTACACCACGTCGGCAGTTGCCGCGACACCCCCGGAGACGCGCGATAACGCCTCCGCGAGCTGTTCTTCCGCCCACGCAGCCCGGGTCTCCTGCACCGCTCGCTCCTCGATGAATGCCGCGTCGGCTGGAGCCGGCTTGTCGAGAACATGAACGACCCGCAGTTCGGCGTCCTGCGTTGATGCCAGCGCGGACGCCAAGGCGATGGTCTCCTCGCCGTGCTTGTTCGGAGCGTATCCAATGATGTAACGCATGGGGCGTTCTCCTTTGAATGACATCGTGACCCCGTGCTCCGGTGAGACTGCCTGATTGGGGTGATCGTGCTCGTCTGAGCAAGGACTCAGCTCATACCGCGGTCCGGCGCAGAAGGTTTCCGAATGCTTGTTGACCGTCGATTTCTCTGCCGCGCAGAAAGGTTCGCCGCACGATCCCGGTGAGCGTCTTCGTCGCGTAGGGCGTGATGGGGTTCTTGTGGTGCAGTTTGGCCGGGTCGACGACGTAGGACTCGTCGGGGGCGAAGATCGCCAGATCCGCGTCGAAGCCGATTGCGAGTCTGCCCTTGGTGGTGAGTTGGACCAGCTCTGCTGGTTTGGTCGACATCCACTCCAGCACCCGCTCGAGCGGGATTCCACGTTGCCGTGCCTCTGTCCAGATCAGCGATAATCCCAGCTGCAATGAGGAGACCCCGCCCCACGCGACGGCGAAGTCTCCGTTCTCCAAGTCCTTCAGGTCCAGCGTGCTGGGTGAATGGTCAGAGACGATGCAGTCGATCGTGCCGTCCAGGAGGCCTTGCCAGAGCGCTTCGCGGTTGGCGGCCTCCCGGATGGGTGGGCAGCACTTATACGCGGTGGCGCCGTCGGGAACCTCTTCGGCGGTCAGGGTCAGGTAGTGCGGACAGGTTTCCACCGTCAGCCGCACCCCGTCTCGTTTGGCGGAGGCGATCATGGGCAGCGCGTCGGAGGAGGACAGGTGCAGGACGTGCGCCCGGACACCGGTCCAGCGGGCCCGTTCGATCACCGCGCTGACGGCGACGTTCTCCGCCCCGCGGGGCCGGGAGGCCAGGAACCGGTCATAGTGGCGACCCTCGGGCTGCGGAGCCCGCTCGATGGCACGAGCGTCTTCTGCGTGCACGATCATCAGGGAGTCGAACTGTTTGAGTATCGCCATGTCGGCTTCCATCTCCTCGGGGTCCAACGGCGGGAACTCCTCGACCCCCGAGTGCAACAGGAAACATTTGAAGCCGAAGACGCCCTCGTCGTGCAGCGGGCGCAGTTTGTCGCCGTTACCGGGTATCGCCCCGCCCCAGAAACCAACGTCGACGAAGGCCTGATCCCGGGCGGTCTCCCGCTTGACCTCGAGGGCATCGACGTCGCAGGTAGGGGGAATGGAGTTCAGCGGCATATCGACGATCGTCGTCACGCCGCCCGCGGCGGCCGCGCGAGTGGCCGAGGCAAACCCTTCCCACTGAGTCCGCCCCGGCTCGTTGACGTGGACGTGGGTGTCGACCAGACCGGGTATCAACACCTCGTCCGCGGCCAGGTCGATCACCTCCCGCCCGGTCAACCCGTTGCCGAGCGGCTCAATGGCCACGACTCGTCCATCAGCGATCCCCACCTCCCGGGCGGCCTCGCCGGCGCTGATCAGCACACGCTGACCCCGGATCACCAGGTCATACGTGCGGGCGGCGAGGCCTGTACTCATGGGTCGCTCCTGAGTCTCGTGTCGGTTTCTAGGGGACGTAGCCGTGGTCAGTGCGCGGGTGGCCAGTTCTTGAAGGTCTTGGGTCGTGGAGGTGCGTAGGTGCGCACCTTCGAAGTGGTCAGACCCATCCGTACCAGTGCCTCTGCGATGGTCACCGCCGCAGCGACGCCATCGACGATCGGCACCCCGGTGCGCGCCGCAACGCGCTCATGGAGCTCGGCCATGCCGCCACAGCCTAGGCAGATAACCTCGGCGTGATCTTCTTGGACCGCCCGGACGGCTTGAGCGGCGATGGCTTCCACCGCCGCGTTCGGGTCGGCTTCGAGGTCGAGTACGCCGAGGCCACTGGCGCGGACCGAGGCGCAGCGGGCATCGAGTCCGGCGAGCTTGAGCCGGTCCTCGATCAGCGGCACGGCGCGGTCCAGGGTTGTCACGACCGAATACTTGTGGCCGAGGAACTGGGCCGTGCTTGCCGCTGCTTCGGTGATGTCGACCACTGGCACCTCGAGCAGTTCTTGCAGACCCTCGCGTCCGTGTTCGCCGTAGCCGGCCTGGATGACGGCGTCGAACGGCTGGTCGTAACGGCGGACGGTCTCCATCACTGCGATCGCGGCCAGGTAGCTCTCATAGTTTCCCTCGACCGAGTCGGCCCCGAACAGTGGCGTCAAGGGAACGATCTCGGTCCCAGGTGCGGCCACCGACCGGGCGGTTCGCCCGATGCTGTCGGTCATGGACTGCGTGGTGTTGACGTTGACCACCAGGATGCGCATCGTTTGCTTCCTCCTACTGATGTTCGATACGCCTGCGGCGTCAGTGGACGCTGGGGACTGCGATCTGTTCACCGGAGACGTCTCGGATCGGCATGGTCCGCCCTCGGGCAAGTACCAGGTAGAAGATGGCGCCCAGCGCGGCGCCGAAGAACCAGGCGAACGGGGCGACATCCTGAAAGGTCGGAACGAGGGCTAGGACGATCGCGATCACGGCCGCCGGTATCAGCGCTTGGAAGGCCTGATGGTGGAAGCCGTTGCGGTAGTGGTAGTCGGCGGTTGCCGCTTCCTTGTACAGGTCGGGCACGTTGATCTTGGCCTTCCGGATCACCCAGTAGTCCGCCATGATCACCCCGAACAGTGGCCCGAGCAGGGCACCCAGTCCGCCGAGGAAATACTCGATCACCACCGGTGAGTTGTACAGATTCCAGGGCAGCAGAATCAGCCCGATCAGAGCGCTGACCCAACCCGCCCGGCGGAAGTTCAAGTGGCGGGGAAACAGGTTGGCCAGCATGTAGATCGGGGCCACGAAGTTTGCCATCAGATTCACCGCGATCGTCAGGACGATCAACGCCAGGCTGGCTAGGACCAGGAGCGCGGTGTTGGGCACGGACTGGACGATGTCGGCTGGGCTGGTGATGATTTTGCCGTTGATCTTGTACTGTCCGCCGGCCAAGACGACCACGATGACGGCAAAGAACAACATGTTGATCGGGATCCCGGCAAGGTTTCCCCGGGTGATGACCGCCCGTTTCTTGGCGGCCCGGGTGAAGTCGCAGAAGTTGAGCACGAAGGTGGCGTAGATGGAGACCCACAACGCCCCCCCGGCGAAGATCTGGCGCCACATCGCACCACCACTCAAGCCGTTGGAGGTGGAAAAGGCGATGGACCAGTTCGCATCGGAGAGGATCCAGATGGCCAGCGCCAGCATGGTGATCAAGATGATCGGTCCTGAGAAGGCCTCGTACTTGCGAATCAAGTCCATTCCGTAGCTGACGATGACAACCTGAATGACCCACAGGGCCAGGAAAGCGAACCAACCCAGTGTTGACAGACCCAGGATGCTGTTGGTATCCAGCGACTTCAGCGAGGGCCAGAGCGCGATCAGCAGCACCCGCGCCACGACGGAGGCCAAGTAGGTTTGGATGCCGAACCAGACGATGGCCACCCCGCCACGGATGATGGACGAGACCTGAGCGCCATAGATTCCGAAAGCAATTCGGCTCATGACCGGGAACGGAACACCGGTCTTCTCCCCCATGAAGCCGGACAGGCTGAGCAGGGCGAACAGAAGCAACGCGCCGATCAGGAAGACCAGCAGGATCTGCCAGGCGCCCAGCCCGATGGCGAACAGTCCGATGGCGAAGGCATAGTTGCCCAGGCTGTGAACATCGTTGGCCCATAGCGCAAAGATGTTGTACGAGCCCCAACGTCGCCCGGCCCGTTTGGTGGGGGCCAAGTCAGAGTTGTAAAGCCGAAGACTGAGGGCAGCCACCATGCCCGGGTCGACATCGACCCCGGCCAGCGTGGCTGAGTGACGCAGCTGCTCAGCGTCAATCTGGGCCTCATGGTGATGGTGGTCTTGACCGCGGGCTACGTCGCCCGGGGGTTGAGCACCCATTCGACTCTCATCCATGCGTCTCACCAATCTCTCTGCGACGTGGCGTGGTGCTGGTCGTCCGCAACATCAACCAGGTGCCAACTACTGGTGCTTCGTGCCTGGTCCATTCCATGATGCGAAATTTGAATGCCGCTATGCGGACGTGATAGGCATCATGTTAGGCCCATTTTGGGGCTCGAGCGCCACTCCTAGCAGATATATCCGGACGGTTCGGACGACTGAGCGCTGACCGTTCGTGGTTGGCTGCGGCACGGTTCCTAGGGCCGGCGGCAAGCAAAATGACCTCGCCGGATCCCGATGGTCGCCGCCGCGGAAGTAGCCACCGAGGCCTCGATGCTGGCGCACCGCCAATGGACTGACTAGCTACGGACACTGACGAAAATAACTAACGGTAGTCGCGGCTGTGAGGTGATTGCCGGGGTATCGCGCGGACTCCATGGATGGGTCTGACGTGTCAGCTTCGTTGTTCGATGGGGTCGAATCGGACGGTGAGGCCCAGGCCGTTGGCTTGTCGGGTGATACGTCGGATGGCTGCGGTGGGGTCGCGGCGGCTGTGGTGTTCGCTGCCGACGTCGTTGTAGGTCTGGTTGTTGCTGATCATGTTCCAGGTGGCGGTCAGGATCGAATGCTCCACGGCGACCATGGCTTTCAATGGTGAGGTGCGTGCCGCGAGCCTTCGGTATCTGGCTTGGAAAGTAGCAGCCGTTGGTGTGGGCGGCACCCATTGCCGCGTTGCCCAGGGCGCCTTTGAGGTAGGAATTGCCGGGTCGTGGCGCAGCAGATTTCCTTTTGCCCGCCGATTCGTGGTGGCCGGGACAGACGCCGGCCCGGGACGCCAGGTGCGCCGCGGTGGGGAATCGGGTCATGTCTGCGCCGGTCTCGGCGACGATGACGATCGCTGCCTTGTCGCTGACACCTGGAATGGAGTGAGCAGTTTGAGCACCGGCCGGAAGGGTTCCTGTGTGCCTCTGAGATCGTCAAACAGGGAGCAGTTGTGAATGTCCGCATCCTTGCCTGGTGCGATGAACCGAACAAGGAGATCGGATGATGACCACACAGCAGCCACCATCGGTGGCCTCGGCGGGCCTGGCTCGCTCGCCGCGGCGCAAGCGTAAGCGCACGCCCGGCCGCAACCCGCACCCGCCTGCCGCGTTCAGCCCCCCGGCGGCAACGGCGACCGCCGCCCGAATCTCAGCGTCCCGGCCGCGACCCGAAGATCGCCGAACCCACCCGGACCAGCGTGGATCCGCAGGCCACGGCCGTTTCGAAGTCACCGGACATCCCCATCGACAGTTCCGTCAACCCGTCCGCCGCCGTCGCGGCACGGTCGCGCAACTCGTCGCGCAGCTGCGCCAGTCGGCGGAACCCCGCGGCCACGAGGGTCTGGTCGGCCGAGTTGAGGCCGATCGTCATCAGTCCCCGCACCCGCAGCCGATCGCACTCGGTCACCTCGGCGAATAGTCCCGGCGCTTCGTCCGGCGTCACCCCGGACTTGCTGGCCTCGCCCGATACGTTGACCTGCAAGAACACCTCCAGCGTCCGATCGAGTGCCTCGAGCCGGGCCTGTAACCGCCGCGCCAGCGTCGACGAGTCCAGGGATTCCAAGCAACTCACGCTCGCCTCTGGGGAAAGCAGCTGGTTGACCTTGTTCTCCTGCAGATGCCCCAGGAAGTGCAACTCGTGCGGAATGGCCAGCTCGCTGGCCTTGGCCAGCACCTCCTGAACCCGATTCTCGCCACGCAGCCCGAATCCGGCGCCCAACACCGAGCGGATGCGGTCGGCCGGAGACGAATTTCGTCACCACCAGCAACCGCACCGACCCGGGCGGTCGCCCCGCCTCGACGCACGCCTGGTCGATCCGGCCCCGGACCGCCCGAGCCGCCGCCACTTCCGGCGCCGCGTCAGTCGATCGGGAAGTGAGCGCTCCCTCCGGCTGACCGGTCACCGCTCCCCCACTTCGGCCTGACGGTCGAGGAACTCGAACACCTCGGTCTGATCGACGCCCGGGAACACGCCCGGTGGCATCGCGGCCAGCAGATGGGAATGGACTCGGGCGCTCGGCCAGGCCTTGCCCTGCCAGCGAGCGGCCAGCGGGGCCGGCGGATCGGCGCAACAGTCCGGCGCCGGGCAGCGCGACCGGGACCGGGCGGTGGTGTCCCGACCGCGCATCCACTTCACATGCTGGTACGGCAATCCGACGCTGACCGAGAACAAGCCGTTGGCGGTGCGGTCCACCATGGCCGTGCACCAGTACGTGCCCGACGGCGTGTCGGTGTACTGCTGGTACGGGACGGTCCAGTCCGGCTGATCGAAGACCGCCCTGGCCGTCCAGAAACGGCACACCCGCTGGCCTTCGATGGCCCCCGACGAGTCGGCGGGGAAATGCACGCCGTCGTTCTCGTAAGCCTTGTAGATCACCCCGGACGCCGAAATACGCATGAAGTGCACGGGCAGGTCGAAATGGTGGGTGGCCAGATTGGTGAACCGGTGGGCGGCGGTCTCGTAGGAGACGGCGTAGGCGTCGCGCAGATCCTCGATGGCGATGTCCTTGGCCGCCCGGCCCCGGCGCAGCAGATTCAGCGCGCCCTTTTCCGGCAGCAGCACGGCCGCCGCGAAATAATTGATCTGCACGCGCTGGGCCAGGAATTCGGAATAGTCGGCCGGCACCCGGTGCCCGAGCAGCACATGACCCAGGGCCTGCAAGGCCAACGCCCGCGAGTCATGTTGCCCGGCATCAGGCCTCGGCAAGTAGATGACGCGGTTGGCCAGGTCGGTGACGGTGCGAGTCGACTCGGGAAGATCACCACTGTGCCGGAGGACGAAACCGAGCCGGCCGGCCATTTTCTCGACCAGATTCCGGGTGATCGGCCCGTCCTGGTAAGAGGTGCGGGCCACTAGATCAGCGGCTTCCTTTTCGATATCGGCGGCGTAATTGCCGCTTTGCCGCATGTCCGCCCGCAGGGCCGCATTGGCCCGCCGCGCCTGTTCGGGAGTGGCGGCCTGTTCCTCGCGCAACCGGCCCAATTCCCGGTGCAATCCGACCAGCGACTCCAGAGCCTCGATCGGCAGCCTGGGCCCGGTCCGCACCGCGGGCAGGCCGAGGGCGGCGAACGCCCCTGATCGCTGCGCCCGCTCCAGCTCGATCTCCAGCGCGGCCCGCCGGTTGGGCGGCGGCGCGGTGAGCAGTTCGCCGACCGTGGTGCCCAGCGCCCGCGACAGTGCTGCCAGCACCGTCAGTTTCGCTTCACGCTTGCCGTTCTCGATCAGCGACAGGGCCGACGGGGACAGGGCCGCCTCCGCCGCGATCTCGTCGAGGGTGCGGTCGGCGGCCCGGCGCAGATGCCGCAACCGACGACCGATCGTCAGCAAATCCGGGCCCGCTTCGGACCCGGCCGACGCGGCCGCCGCAGCCGGCGGTAGCGATCGGGCGGGACGAGCGCCCGGTGCGGACGGCGGTTTCCGGACGGCGGTGACCGCCGGTCGTTCGCCGGGGACGGTGACGGAGCGGGAGGCAGCCACTCCTGCACATTAGCGAAAGAAACGCACTTCTTGACTGAAAATGTCGGGTGAACGGCCAGAAATTTCTTGCAAGGTCATGTCACGCCCGTTTGCGGGGCGTGGCCCAGGCGGTCCCGATTTTCACCGGGACCACCGAAGACACGCTTCCGCTACTGGCAGCACCCAGGGGCCGTGTACCGGCCCGAGAACCGAAAGGAACGCCATGACCGCCACGCTGCCGGCCACTCGCCCTCATCCCCACAATGTCAGCACCGGAGTGCGTTTCGCCGCGTCCGACATCGGGCGAGTGCCGACTGGTTCCGAGGCAGCAGCCCTGCTCCGCCAGCAGTGGGCCGGCGACGTCCGCTGGGCCGGGCTGGAGCGCACCTACTCGGCGGAGGACGTGGTCCGGTTGCGGGGCAGCGTCGTCGAGGAATACACACTCGCTCGCCGGGGCGCGACGCGCCTGTGGGAGCAACTGCAATCCGGCACCTACACCCGGGCCCTGGGGGCCATCACGGGCAACCAGGCCGTTCAGATGGTCCGCGCCGGGCTGCAGGCCATTTATCTGTCCGGCTGGCAGGTCGCGGCCGACGGAAACCTGGCCGGACAGACCTATCCCGACCAGAGCCTGTACCCGGCAAATTCGGTGCCCGCTGTGGTGCGCCGCATCAACAACGCCCTGCAGCGCGCCGATCAGATCCAGCACTCGGCCGGCATCCGGCCCGACGCCGGCGGTTTCGACTACTTCGTCCCGATCGTCGCGGATGCCGAAGCCGGTTTCGGTGGGCCCCTCAACGCTTTCGAGTTGATGAAGTCGATGATCGCCGCGGGCGCGGCCGGCGTGCACTGGGAGGATCAGCTCTCGTCCGAGAAGAAGTGCGGACACCTCGGTGGCAAGGTGCTCATCCCGACCACCCAGCACGTCCGCACCCTCAACGCCGCCCGGCTGGCGGCGGACGTGCTCGGCGTTCCCACGCTGGTCATCGCCCGCACCGACGCGCTGGGCGCCGACCTGCTGACCAGCGACATCGATCCGGTGGACCAGCCCTTCCTGACCGGCGAGCGCACCGCCGAAGGCTTCTATCGGGTGCGTTCGGGACTGGAGCCGGTGCTGGCCCGAGCCCAGGCGTACGCGCCGTACGCGGACCTGATCTGGGTCGAGACGGGGACGCCCGATCTGGGACTGGCCCGGGAGTTCGCCGACGAACTGCACCGCCAGTTCCCCGGAAAGCTCTTGGCCTACAACTGCTCTCCGTCCTTCAACTGGAAGGCTGCGCTGTCTGATGCGGACATCGCCGCTTTCCAGGACGAGCTGGGCGCGCTCGGCTATGCCTTCCAGTTCATCACCCTGGCGGGCTTCCACGCCATCAATCACGCCATGTTCCACCTGGCCAGTGGCTACGCCCGGGCCGGCATGCCGGCCTACGTCGAACTGCAGGAAGCCGAGTTCGCCGATGCCGGCCACGGTTACACCGCCGTCAAGCACCAGGCCGAGGTCGGCACCGGGTATTTCGATCTGGTGGCCAGCGCCCTCAATCCGGACAGCGGCACCCTCGCGTTGGCCGGCTCCACCGAACAAGCCCAGTTCCACTGAAACCAGACCGGAGGATCCGATGACCACCATCACCATCAAAGGGGCGCTGGAGCCGCGCTTCTCAGAGATTCTGACGCCCGCCGCACTGGATTTCGTGGCCATGCTCGACGCCGAGTTCGCCGGGCGGCGCACCGAGTTGTTGGCCGCCCGCGAGTTGCGGGATGCCGAGATCAGCGGCGGGGCCGAATTCGCCTTCGCGGACGCCACCGCCACGATCCGGGAGGGCGACTGGCAAGTGGCGTCGCCAGCACCTGGCCTGGAGTGGCGGGACTGCGAGATCACCGGTCCCCCCACCCGCACCATGACGGTCAACGCCATGAACTGCCCAGCGGCGGTGTGGATGGCCGACTTCGAAGACGCGAACGCGCCGACGTGGAGCAACATCATCGGCGGTCAGCTCAATTTGCTGGATGCGATTCGAGGGCGCCTGGACTTCGTCGAGACGGGGCGCCGGTATTCCGCCCGGCCCATCTCGCCGAACGACGCGCCGGCCGGCGAGCGCACACCGACGATCGTGTTCCGCCCGCGCGGGTGGCACCTGGCCGAGAAGCACCTGGTCCGGCACGGGCGGACGCTACCGGCGGCGCTGGTCGATTTCGGGTTGTATTTCTTCCACAACGCCCAGGCGTTGATCGACGCCGGCCGGGGCCCGTATTTCTATCTGCCCAAACTCGAGTCGCCGGCGGAAGCCCGTCTGTGGAACGACATTTTCGTCCGGGCCCAGGATGCGCTGCGGCTGCCGCACGGCACCGTCAGGGCCACCGTTCTGATCGAGACGCTCCCGGCCGCCTTCGCCATGGACGAGATCTTGTACGAATTGCGAGAGCATTCCGCCGGTCTGAACGCCGGGCGCTGGGACTATCTGTTCTCGGCCATCCGGGCCTTCGCCCACCGCGGCCCGCAATACGTCTTCCCCGACCGCGCCCAGCTGACCATGACGACGCCGTTCCTGCGGGCGTACACGGACCTGTTGGTGGCCACCTGTCACCGGCGCGGGGCGCACGCCATCGGCGGCATGGCCGCCTTCGTGCCTTCCCGACGTGATCCCGCGGCCAGTCGCATCGCCATGGCCCAGGTGGCAGCGGACAAGCGCCGGGAAGCCGGAGACGGATTCGACGGTTCGTGGGTGGCGCACCCGGACCTCATCGATTGCTGTCGGGCCGCCTTCGCCGAAGTGTTGAAGGGCCGGCCGCATCAACTGGATCGGCAACGGCCGGAAGTCCGTGTGGTGGCCGGGGACCTGACCGATTTCGCCTCGTGGGCACCGGAAGTCACACTGCAGGGCCTGCGCACCAACATCCGGGTGACGTTGGCGTACCTGGCCGCGTGGGTCGGCGGTGCCGGAGCCGTGGCCATCGACCATCTGATGGAGGACGCCGCCACCGTGGAGATCTCCCGCGCGCAGCTCTGGCAGTGGACGACCTACCGGACGAGGCTGGCCGAGGGCATGCCGGTCACTCCCGAGCTGATCGACCGGATCATCACCGAAGAGACGCGCACCCTTCTCAAGGCCGCTGCGGACGCCATCGGGGCCGAAGAACGGCTGCGCGCGGCCCGCGACATCCTGACCGTGACCAGTCAGGAACCCACGCTCCCCCGGTTCTTCACGCCCTACGCCTACGCCCACCACCTGGCGCACCCGACGGAGCCGTTCGACTCCCCCATGGTCGCCATCTTCACCGCCGAACCGGCCCGGACGACCGGCGGATCGGGGTCCGCCGACTTCGCCCGGCAACCCGCGGTGGCCGCCGGCCGCTGAAACTGCCGGGCTAGAAACGGCTTTCAGCCCAGCGACGCGTGGACGACGTCACCGGCGGTATATCCGGTGACGTCGCCCGCGGCGTTGCTCAGTAAGAGCTTTCCGCTCGCATCGATATCGACGGCCGTTCCGCTCACCGTGCCGCCGCCCGGCAGGCTGAGGGTGACGGGCCGGCCCAGCGTGAGGCAGCGCGCCAGATAGGCGGAACGGATGCCGGCCGCGTCGACGTCCCCACCGGCCCGGCGCCACTGGTCGACCAGGGTCGTGAACTGCTGGAGAACGCCGGCCAGCAACCGAGCCCGATCGATCGGATAACCCGACAACAGCAGGGAAGTGGCATCGGGCCGGGGCAATTCGGCCGCCGTGAGGGTCACGTTCACACCCATGCCCACCACGACAGCACCCGTCGTGCGCTCGGCCAGGATGCCCGCGCATTTGCGCTCGTCGACCAACAGGTCGTTCGGCCATTTCAGGCCGGCGTTCCCAACGGGCCGCAGCTCCTCCAGGGTGCGCACCACCGCGAGGCCCAGAATCGCCCCCACCCAACCCAGCCGATCCTGGGCGATGCGCTGATCCGACAGCAGTACGGAGAAGGTCAGCCCCGCGCCAGCCGGAGACATCCAGGAGCGGTCGACGCGGCCGCGGCCGGCCGTCTGCAACTCGGCCACCCTCGCCACCATCCGACCGTGCGGATCACCGCGGGGCAGCAGGTCGGCGTTGGTCGACCCGGTTTCGGCGACGAACTCCAGGTCCAGACCGGGACGGTCGCCGAGCAACCTCCGCACCTGCTCGCCGGCGAGCGGACGGCGTGAGGTGGCCACATCGTGCGAGGGTGGATCAACGGACACGAAGATCCACCCTAAGGAGCCGCGATGACCTCGGGCCGCGCGCCTGGCCCCGGCGCGAAGATCGTCACCGTGCTGGCCTCCGCCTCCCCGGCGCGCCTGGGCGTGTTGCGGGCGGCCGGCATCGATCCGGAGGTCATCGTCTCGGGCATCGACGAACCGGCCGTGCAGGCCGCCCACGAACAGTTCGGCCCGGCGGCCACCGTGGCCGCGCTGGCCCGGGCCAAGGCCGAAGCCGTGCTGGCCCAAGTACTCTCCCGTTTCCCGCAGGCCGTGGTCTTGGGTTGCGACTCCATGTTGTGGCTGGGCGGCCGGCTGCGCGGAAAGCCGGCCAGCCCCGCAATCGCCCGGGCGGAATGGTCCGAGATGGCCGGCGGCCAAGGCGATCTGCTGACCGGGCACCGGGTGATCCGCGTCCGGGACGGGCAGGTGACTGCCGCGGCAGGCGCCACCGAGAGCACCACCATTCGGTTCGGCTCGCCGACCGCCGCCGAGATCGAGGCCTACCTGGCCACCGGGGAGCCGCTGCAGGTGGCCGGAGCGCTGACGATCGACGGGTACGGCGGCTGGTTCGTGGACGGTCTGGACGGCGATCATTCCTCCGTCATCGGCATCTCACTGCCCCTGACCCGACGGCTGCTGGCCGAGGTGAAAGTGCCGGTGACCGAATTGTGGCGCAGCCCTTGACCTTGACACGGTGTCAACCACTACACCTGGTCATGTGCAGCTGACGATCAGGCCGGCGGATCCCCGATGATGACCATCGGCGAATTCGCTCGGATGGGACAGATCTCGCCGCGGATGCTCCGGCATTACGACGAGCTCGGCCTTCTGCGCCCCGACCGGGTGGATCCGGTGACCGGTTATCGCTTCTACGGTGCCGGGCAACTGGCCGAGCTGCATCGCCTGCTGGCGCTGCGCGACGTCGGTTTCTCACTGGACCAGGTGGCCACTGTGCTGCGCGATGATCCGCCGCTCGCGGATTTCGCGCAGCTACTCCGGCTGCGCCGGGCGCAGATCGAAGAGCAGCTTTCCGCCGAGCAGGCCCGGCTCCGCCGGGTCGACGCCCACCTGCACGCCCTCGAAAAGGACCGGCAGCGCCAGCTGGACCGGAAGACGGGAAGGACCTGGGCCATGAGCATCGACGTACTGGTCAAGAAGAGCGAGCCGCTGCGGCTCGTGCAGATGCCGGCGACGGTAGCCGGACCCGGGCCCGAGCAACTCGGGCCGGTGTTCGCACGGATCCTGCCGGAAGTCCTGAATCGGCTGGCCGCGGCCGGCGTCCGGCCCGGCATCGCAGCCGCCTATTACGAAGGCCCGGCCGACGACGGCACCATGATCGCCCACATCGGCTTCGACATCGGCGGCCAAGCCGTTCCCGATCAGAGCCTCGCCGAGGGCGCCGTGGTGTCCGAGCTACCGGCGACCCGGGTGGCCAGCCTGATCCACTCCGGCCCGATCGAGACCGTCGGGGAAAGCTACGAAGCCCTGCACGCCTGGATCGAGGAATCCGGCTATGCGGTGGTGGCTCCGCCACGTGAGCTGTACCGGGAATGGCACGACGACGACCCGTCCGCCAACGTCACGGAGCTGCAATTCCCGGTGGCCGCGGGCGGCGCCTGACCCCCTACAGTCGTGGCCATGACGTCCAGTTCGGGAGAACCCGAGTCCGGCGCCGTGCGGGTCGGCGACGTGGAGCGCAATTCGGCCATCACAGCGCTCGGCGAGCACATGACGGCCGGGCGACTCGACATCGACGAGTACGGGAAGCGGTCGGCGCAGGCCAACGCCGCCCGCACGGTGGCCGATCTGCGGAGCCTGTTCACCGACCTGCCCGCGCCGCATCCGGTGTTGCCGGGTGTCCGCCCGGCTCCGCTGCCGCGCTCGCCCGGCGTCGGGTTGGCCCCGGCCACCGGATCGGCCGTCGCGCCCGTCGGCCAGCCGGAGATGAGCAAGGCGCAGAAGGTGGCGGCCGGCCTGGCCGCGGCGGGCAGCGGGATCGCGGTCGTGCTGTTCTTTCTCCTGTCGGCCGCCCACGTGTCGCAGGCGTGGCTGGTCTTTCTGGTCATCCCGATCCTGTATTCCGTCGGCGCCGCGGTGTGGGGCCCGGAATGGCGCGGTCCGCGCCGGCGCTGATTACGCCGCGATTCCGCCGGGCTCAGCGAACCGGCACCAGCAGCAGGATCAGCACGGTGACCAGCAGGGCGCCGATCAGCCGCATGGCGGTCGGCAGCAACGCCGCCGGCCGGAGCACCGCGCGGGGCGGGATCACGGCCGCCAACGCCGCGAGCTGGTGCACAAGCGGCACCAGGAGCAGCAGTGCGATCAATCGGGCGTCCAGGACGGCGGTCCCGCCCCACGCCCGGGCGCCGATGGCTGCGATCAGCACCACCAGCGCGGACGAGCCCCCGGGGCGGGCCACGGCCCAGCACCCGAGGACCACGTCCAGCAGCAACTGCAACCAGAACTCGACGGTCTGCGGAGTGGGCGCCCACACCGTGACGGCCAGCCCAGCCACGGACAGGCCGAGTAACAGCCGCAGCCAGGCTCCGCCGCTGGGAATGCCGTTCACCGGTGCTGCCGCACCGCGCGGCGCCAGACCTTGAGATCGGCGGTCAGGCTGCCGGTCTCCCAAACGGCGACCGGAATCCCCCGTCGCCGCAACTTGTCGAGGCGTCGGTCCCGCTCCGCCAGCAGCAGGCCGAGCTCGGCGCGGTGCACGACGTCCCGCCCGGCCGCGGCGACCAGGTCGCGCCGGGGCAGCGCGTCGATGACGAAGACGACGTGCCCGCGCTGTTGCAGGTCCACTCCGGCCTGCACGGCGGCGTCGTCGGTGAGCGGCGAGATCAGCACGACCACGGCGCCGGCCGGCAGCGCCCAGGCACCGGCCTGCACCAACAGGCGTGACCGGGGCAGATCCAGCCCGGCGAGCTGCCGCAGGATCCGTTCGCGGTGCCGGGTCCCCGTGCCCAGGCGGACGTGCCGGCGCGGGTGCGCGAGATCCAACAGTCCCACCCGGTCGCCGGCCCGCAGTTGGGTGGCCGCCACCGTCGCGGCGGCGTCCACCGTCAGATCGAAGCTGGTGCGGGGCGACTTCGGCGTCTGCGGACGGGGCCGGTCGACGACGACCATGTCGCGCCCCAGTTCCGCCAGCGCGCGCAGCCGCTCCGACCAGGCCGACGTGAAGCGTTGCCACGCGTTCCGGGGCGGGTACGGCTGCGGGCGGACGTCGTCGCGAGTGTCGACGCAGAGAACGAAATCGGCGTCGGCGTCGGTCTGGGTGCGGCGGACGAAGAGTTTCTGATGGCGGGCGTAGGCCCGCCAGTGGATGCTCCGCAGCCGATCGCCGGGTGCGTATTCGCGCAGGTCGATCAGATCACCGCCCGGACCGGATCGGCGGCTGGCGTGATCACCGGCCCAGCCGCCGTAGATGGGCGGCAGCGCGAGCGGCTCGATACGCCCACCCCGCGGCGCGATGTCGGCGGACACCGGCGCGGCGGGCACCGGCCCGTACTGCCAGAGCCCGTCGGGGCCGGCCGCGGTGAGATCCGGCTGGGCCAGCGTCTCGCGGCCCCACTCCGGAGCGCGGATGACCACCTCCACCCGACCGCTGCCGGCGAGGGTGACGACCCGTCCGGCCGGCGCTTCGCTGGGGCCGGGAATGACCACCGAGACCAGCTGTGCATCGCGCGGGGCCGCGATGTCCACGGTCACGACGGTGTCCGAGCCGCCCAGCACCGGCGGGTCGACACGGGCACGCGCGACGACCTCTCCCGAGCGGCCGGAACCGGGGTCGGGGCGCCGGGAGGAGAACGCCAGCACCAGACCGACTGTCACTGGCGCGCCGATCAAGGCGAGGTCGGCACGACCGAAACCGAGCGCCCCGCCCATGGTCAGGATCGTCAGGGTCAGCGCCCTTACCCAGGCCGCGGTGGGACGCCAGCCGGCGCCGGGTGGCACCGGCCCGGTCGAACCCTGAGGGGACGGTTGATCCGGCATCGCCTCAGCGCCGCACAGCCCGCTGGGTGGGCGGAGTCGGTACGGACTGCAGCAGTTGCCGGATGACATCCTCGCCGGACACCGACTCGGTGTAGGCGGCCAGATTGAGCACCAGCCGATGACCCAGCCCCGCCACGGCCACGGCCTTGACATCTTCGGGGATCACGAATCCGCGGCTGTCCAGCGCTGCCCAGGCGCGAGCCAGCAACAACAGGGCCTGCGTGCCGCGCGGGGAGACCCCGGCCTCGACGGACGAATGCTGCCGACTGGCCGTGGCCAGGTTGACGCAGTAGCCGATGATGTCCGGGTCGACTTCGATCCTTTCCACGCCGGCCTGCAGTCGCAGCAGCGCTTCCGGATCGGTGACCGGAGAAACGATCGGGTCGCCGGAGGCCCGGGCGATCCGGCGCCGCAACATCTCCGCCTCCGCCTGCGGCGGTGGGTAACCCAGATGCGTCCGGATCAGGAAGCGGTCGAGTTGCGCCTCCGGTAAGGCGTAGGTGCCCTCGTATTCGATCTGATTGGCCGTGGCGATCACGTGGAACGGCTCGGGCAGCGGGTGGGTGTGGCCCTCCACCGACACCTGCCGCTCCTGCATCGCCTCCAGCAGGGCGGACTGGGTCTTCGGTGGGGTGCGGTTGATCTCGTCGGCGAGCAGCAGCCCACAGAACACCGGGCCGGGCTGGAACCGGAATTCGCCCTGACCCGGGTGATACAGGTAGGAGCCGGTGATGTCGGAGGGCAGCAGGTCGGGGGTGAACTGCAGCCGGCGGAACTCCAGTCCGAGCGCTCCGGACAGGCTCCTGGCCAGCAGGGTCTTACCGAGCCCGGGGTTGTCCTCGAACAGCACGTGGCCGCCGGCCAGCACCGCCGCCAGCGCCAGCCGCAACGGATATCCGTTGCCCACTACCGCGGTACCGACGGCTTCGGCGATCCGCCCGGCGGTGGCGGCGATCTCCGGCGGAGCCGGCAAGTCGGTGAGGCGCGCGGCGGCCGTCTCGGTCATCCGTGGGGTCCCTTCGTCGTTCCGCGGCCGCGATCGACCGTCGGTGTCGGCGGGCAGATCCTGGCCGACACCTGAATCAGCTCGCGCAGCCGACCCGCACCGACGCGCCGGTCGACCGGCCCGGACAACAACTGGTGCGCCCGGCCGCCCAGCAATCGCCGCGCCTCGTCGGAATCGAAGTCCACACTCTGGCGCTCCAGCTCGGCGGCCAGGATCCGGCGCATCCGGTCGCGGACGTCACTGACCAGCGCCGGCGCCGGCCCGACCAGGCGATCGAACCGCAGCACCTGCCAGCGCCGCACCAGCGACCGACTGGACCGGGTGATGACGGGCCGGCGCCACCGGGCTATCGGATCACGGGCCTGCCCGCCGGAGCGAAGCAACACCAGCAAGGCGGCGGCCACCGTGATCCCGAGGATCACCGCTCGGGCCACCGGGGCCCGGGCCGCGTAGACCGCGACACCGACGCCCAGGCCGAGCAGGAGGGACACCACCACGCCGTCGACCAGACCACTGGAACGGCGGGATGAATAGTTCGCCGCATACGGCCCGGGCGCCGGATAAGCAGTGAAGATGCCGGTGGGCGTCGCACCGGTGGTCCGATGCGGAACCGGCGGGCGAGGATGCGCCGAGGTCGGGCCGGTGGGAGGCCGGCCGGGCGGAGGGCCGCTCATGGGCGCTCGCCGGGCGGAACGGTGTCCAGGGCGGCCGCGGCCGGTCCGGTCAGCAACGCCGTTCCGGCGTAACGAAGACCGGAGCAGATTCGCTCGGCGGCGACGTAAGCGGCCCGGGCGCTTTCCGGCCCCAAGGCCCGGACGTCGAACCGGGCCTGGTGATAGAGGTGCAACAACGTGGCCTGCGCCGCGGCCTCGACCGGTAGGCCGGCCACGGCCGCCTCCAGGAATTCGGTAGGGGTTTGCTGCGGCCGCCGGCGTCGGCCGGCCCACTCCGCCGTGCCCTCGACTTCTTGCCAGCTGGTGATGATCTGGTCGGCCGCCACCCGGGCATCGAAGGGCATCTCCGCCGACCCTTCCTCCGGTTCGGACAGCATCGGAGGCCCCTCGGCCGGCTCGCCTTCGTCGGGTGGGCCGACCCGTCGGTCCCGCTGCCGCCACCACAGCACGAGCATGAGCAACAATGCGGCGCCCAGGAGCACGGCCAGGCCGATCAGCCAGGGCGTGAAGTTCGTCGGCGAGGACGGCGCCTGCGGCCGCACGTCCGGCGTGACGGTGACGCGCGGGACCGTCGGCACGGTCCGCAACGTCAGCTGGGGCGGCGACATCGACGGATTCTGATCACGACCCACCCACGGACCGGATCGGGCCGCCAGCAGGGCGATGCCGATCAGGGCGCCGGTGCTGACGACCAACAAGCCGACCCGGAATCCCAGCGAGCCGGCCAGCCCGGGCCGCTCGGGCCCGGTGGGCGCCACGGTGATGGGCCCGGTCACCGGCGGCGGCCGCTGATCGGGTCCGTACTGGCTCATCTCAGGCCACCGGCGAGACGAGCCGGTCACGAACCTCCGGTGCTTGCAGTCGCGCCCGGTCGGCGCCCGCGTCATCGGGTTCGGTCTGGGATTGCCGCTCCGCGGCGACCCGGGCGGCGTAGGCATTCACTTCGCGGTCCCGCTCCTCCTCGTCCCAGCCGAGGACCTGCGCCATCAGCTCGGCCACGCGCGGGGCGGTCTCGGTACCGCGATGTGTGCATTCGATCGAGATGCGGGTCCGCCGGGCCAGAATGTCCTCCACGTGCAACGCCGCCTCGTGGGTGACCGCGAACAGGGCTTCCACCTGGAGGTACTCGTCGGCTCCTGGCAGCGGCGCCAGGAGCTGCGGGTCGGCGTCGGGTCCCGTGGCCAACCGGAGCACTTCATGGATCTCGCTGCCGTAGCGGTCCAGCAGGTGCCGGATCCGGTAGGGATGCAACCCGTACCGTTCGCCGAGCCGGTCGATTTGATTGACCAGGGCGGGATATCCCTCGGCACCGAGCAGCGGGACGTTCTCGGTGCACGAGGGGTTGATGCGGCCGGGTAGATCTTCGGCGGCGGCCTCGACGGCGTCGGCGCCCATCACCCGGTAGGTCGTGTACTTGCCGCCGGCGATGGCCACCAGCCCGGGCGCCACCCGGGCGACCGCGTGCTCACGCGACAGTTTGGAGGACTGCTCGCTCTCGCCGGCCAGCAGCGGCCGAAGCCCGGCGTAGACCCCCTCGATGTCGTCGTGGCTCAGCGGAACCGCCAGCACCGAATTGACGTGATCGAGGATGTAGTCGATGTCGGCCTTGGTGGCCGCCGGGTGCGCGAGGTCCAGGTTCCAGTCCGTGTCGGTGGTGCCGATGATCCAGTGCGCCTTCCAGGGGATGACGAAGAGCACCGACTTCTCGGTGCGCAAGATGACGCCCGATTCAGAAGGGATCTTGTCGCGGGCGACAACCAGATGCACACCCTTGGAGGCCCGCACCTTGAAGCGGCCGCGGCCGCCCGAGAGTCGCTGCAGCTCATCGGTCCACACCCCGGTGGCATTGATGACCACCTTGGCGCGCACCACCGTCTCGGCACCGTTTTCCACGTCCTGGACGCGCACCCCGGCCACCCGGTCGGCCTCCTTGACGAACCCCACGACCTGCGTCGAGGTGCGGACGACCGCGCCGTACGCGGCGGCCGTGCGGGCGACCGCCAGCGTGTGACGGGCGTCGTCGACCTGACCGTCGTAGTACCGGATGCCACCGACCAGCGAATCCTTGGCCAACGCCGGCACCAGCCGGAGCGCGCCCGCCCGGGTCAGGTGCCGGTGTCGCGGGACCGACCGCGCGCCACCCATGGTGTCGTACAGAATGAGCCCGGAGCCGACGTAGGGCCGTTCGTAGTGCTTGGCCAACGGGTACAGGAACGAAACCGGCTTGGCCAGGTGCGGGCAGAGCTTGCTCAGCATCAGCTCGCGCTCCCGGAGCGCTTCCCGGACCAGCCCGAACTCGAACATCTCCAGGTAGCGCAGGCCACCGTGGAACAGCTTCGAGCTGCGCGAGGACGTGCCGGACGAAATGTCCCTCGACTCGATCAGGGCCACCGACAGTCCACGAGTCACCGCGTCGAGTGCGGCCCCGGACCCGACCACCCCGGCACCGATCACCACGACGTCGAACTCCTCGGCGCCCAGACGCTCCCAGTTCGCCGCTCGCTCGGCCGGCCCCAGCCGGGCCGCCGACGCTGTTGCTGCGGTCGTCACCGCCCATCACCTCGCTCGTTCCACATCGATCGATCAAGCGCAACGCTACTTGGAGACCCCGACGGCCGGCCCAGATATCCCCATTCCCCAGGCGAGCGGAGCTGCGTTGTGCGGCCCCCGCCGCTGGAATGGCCCGCTGATCACCTCGGATCTCGAGCCGGCCGGCGCCTCGGACCTGCGTTGTCGAGTGTGCAGCCCGCCGCCCGATCGTCGACCGCTTGAGCATTCCGATCAGCGACCGAATTCAGCTCAGCGACGGACCGGCAGCGGGGCTTTTCCGATGTCCAGCAGGCTCCCGACCAAGGATTGGTCCGGGCGAGCGGAGATCGCGCAGGAAATGAGGGTACCCACCCGGATGGTGGGTGGAAGCGGCACCACGGCTTGCCCGAACGAGTCGAAGCTGGTGATCACCGTTGACACCGGCCCTTCCTCGAGCAAGCCGGGCCTTTTGGTCGTGGCCAGCACCAGATTTCGGCAGGTGTCCTGGGCGATCGACAGGGACAGCGGCCGGCGTACGGCTTGCAGGCCGAAGGTCTCGAAAAGGTGCGGCTGGCGGCACGGCACTGTTTGGCTGAACATCTCGTCGGCGTAGCACTGGCCGTATTGATCGCGCTGTCCGGTCGCCAACGCATTTCGGAGCGTTCCGATGTAAGGCTGAACCGAACCGGTGCCGCTGCCCTGATTCGGGGCTTCTCCGACCACGCAAGCCACCCAGTCCTGCCCGGCGGCCTGCTGGAGCGGGGAGGGATCGACCAGGGCCGAACTCGCTGACGTCACCGGCTGCCAGTCGCCGAATTGGCCCGGCGACGCGGTGATGTCGAGCCCACCGATGAAGGCCTCCGCGGCCAGCGAGCACCGGGTCAACTCGACCGGTTGGGCGAACGGTGGCTGCGTGGGGTCGGTGGCCACCGCCACGGTGTGCGTCCGATGCGCGAAGACCTGCACCAGCTCGCCGAAATGGGCGGTCCGGCAGTCGCCGAATGTCTGCTGGGCGTACGGACCGACCCGCGCGACACCGTCACCGATCTCGACGAGGTCGTAACCGTCGCCGCCGACGATGGGATCGAGAACGCAGGAACCGGCTTTGGGCGCGTCGGGAATCGGCGCCATGGTGGCCAGCCCGGGCACGCCTCGATTCGTGAGGCCGGCGGCGGCCAGGGCGCCGACGATGACCAACGTGATGAGCAACGCGCCGCTGGTCCGCCGGGAGGGCCCCACTTCCGCAGTTTAGGACCATTGCGCTCGGCCGGTTCGGGCGAGAAACCGTCAGCCCGCCAGACCATGCTCACCGTTTCGTGAGCTTGGTGGCGCTGGGCTCCAGCGGGGACGGGGTTGGCCGCACACTGAACGAGTGAGCACATCTGAAGAATCGCCAGAACTCGTCACCTCCATCGCGCTGGTGACCACCGACCGGCCGGCCCGATACGCCAAGCAGCTGGTGTCCCACCTGTCTCGGCGGATACCCGGCGAATGGTCGGCCGAGACCGGGCACGGCAGCATGGACTTCGGGTCCGGCACCGGCACGCTGGAGGCCAAGGACCACGGTCTGGCCCTGTCGATCCGGGTGCCGGCGACCAATGTGGAACAGCTGGAGAACGTCGTCGGCCGGCATCTGGTGCGCTTCGGCGCCAAGGATGAATTGGTGGTGATCTGGGAGCGGTCGGACGGTACGCAGGGTCAGACCTTCCGGAACGCCGAGGACCTATCCGAAGGTCACGCCGTCGGTGACCGAGCCGAATCGCATGACGCGTAGATCGGTCAAATAGTTCTGGCGAACCCGCCACGGATCGCGATCCCCTTGCCGCAGCAGGGCATCGGCATTGCGCCGGATGTAGCCCGACTGGAGGTCGATGAGGGGCCGCGTGGGTGATCCGGCCGGTGGCGCCAACGGCGTGACCACGCTTCGGCCCAGTCGTTCCAGCGTTCCGAGCAGGCGGAGAACATATCCCGCCGTCAGATCCGCCCGCAGGGTCCAGGACGCGACTGCGTAGCCCACGGTCAGGAAAAAGTTCGGCACCGCGGACAGCATCATGCCCTTGTAGGTGACGGTCTCGGCCAGCCGCACCGGCGCGCCGTCCACCGACAGGGCGAGGCCGCCGAGCGGTCGCAGCGCCAAACCGGTGGCGGTGACTACGATGTCGGCAGTCAACCGGCACCCGTCGACCAACCGCACACCGTCGGTCTCGAACCGTTCGATCCGGCCGGTGACCACCTCGGCGCGGCCGGACCGCAGCGCTCGATAGAAGTCTCCGTCCGGCGCCAGGCATAGCCGCTGGTCCCACGGGTCGTAGCGCGGCGTGAAGTTCAGGTCCACGGGATATCCGACCGGGAGCTGTCGCCGGCTCGCCCAGCGGAACACCGCCTTGAGCACCGCCGGCCACCAGCGGGACAGCTGGTACACCCCCACCTGGGTCAGCACGTTCTTCCACCGGGCCAGCCAGGCGCCCGCGCGCCGGCCCAGCACGCGGGTGGCCACGGCCGCCACCACATCGCGGCCTGGCATCGAGACGATCCAGGTCGGCGACCGCTGCAGCATCGTCACGTGCGCCCCCTGGGCCACCAGCGCCGGTACCAGAGTGACCGCCGTGGCGCCGCTGCCGATCACCAGCACCCGGCGGCCGGCCACCTCGAGATCCTCCGGCCAGTGCTGCGGATGCACGATGCGTCCGGAAAAGCTGGCTTCGCCGGGGAACTCGGGTCGGAAACCCTGCTCGTAGTCGTAGTAACCGGTGCAGGACCACAGGAACCGACATTCGTACGCTTCCTCGCCGTCGACGGTCCGGCAGCGCACCGTCCAACGTTGGTCCGGCGACGACCATTCGGCCGACACCACCCGACGGCCGAACCGGATGTGCTCCTCGACGCCCTCGGCGGCGGCGGTCGCCACCACGTAGTCCCGAATGGCGGCACCGTCGGCGATGGCGGTACTCGACGACCAGGGACGGAACGAGTAGCTGAGGGTGAACATGTCGGAGTCCGACCGCACTCCCGGATAGCGGAACAGGTCCCAGGTGCCGCCGATCGCCGCGCGGGCTTCCACGACCAGGAAGTCCCGGCCCGCCCGGCGTAACCGAGCCGCCGCTCCGATGCCGGACAGGCCCGCGCCGATGATCAGCGTCTCCGTCCGGGTCGTCGTCATCGAACACCATCCCGCCATCGGTCCCCGCGGGGCCACGGCGCGGGTCGTGCTTTTCGTCCTGAAGAAGAATGCGCTGCGCGAGGATCGGAGATGACGCGTTCGGGCCAAAAGTGCGTAACGAGTCGGCGACCCACGCCGGGGTCGGGACACGGACGACGTCTTCGTCCACCGCGGCGGTGTCGGGGTGACCAACCGGGTCACCGACCCGGCAGCCGAACCACCCTCGGCGCTTCGCGCGGCTGGGTTGCCCCTTGACAACGGATGCACAAGCTGATCATGGGAAGGATCTCCAGGCGCTCGGGCGCGATCGGCTGTGTGCACTCGGCGCAGATGCCGTACCGGCCGTGCCGCATTCGAGCGAGGGCGGCCTCGATTTGAGCAAGTGCGAATCGAGCGCCGGCGAGCAACTGCGCATCGATTTCGGTAATGACCGCCTCGCGCTCGGCACGGCGCGGATCGGTGAGGTCAAAGATCTGTTCGATGCGGAATCTCCGCTGTTCGTCGAGGCAGACCCGCAAGCGGCGGAACTCCTCGGTGGTCAGACGCTCGGCCGTGCGCCGCTTGGCCAGGCGCTGGTGGGTTGTCGTCATGGCAGCCCCCGGCTCGCCGCCAAGGCGTCGTACGCCTTCATCCCGCGCCGAGCGGCCCGCCGGTCCGACCATCGGTGCTCGCGGGGCCGCCGGCCCATCTCGTCACACCGATCGAATATGTCCATCACGTACACAGCGCCTCCGGTTGACTCGATCGTCTGCTGATATCCACTGTGGCTGCCCATGCACCGGAACGCTAGGCTGGTCTTCGGCCGATTTCGAGCCCCTCACGTTGCCGAGGATCGGCAACTTGACGCACCGACTGACCCAGCTGGAGCAGGACGAAATGCCCGCACCGTCGGAGTTCCTGGACGACCGCACCCCGTGGTTCGTCTCGATCACCCGAGCCGCCGCCCAGGAGGCGGGTGCTCCGGCCGATCTGCTCGGCGACTTCGCTCAGCAGTTGGTGACAGCTTTGGCGGGCCGGAGCACGAGTCCCGAGGGTTTCGCTGCGATCTCCGAGCTGGGCGGGCGGGCGGCCGAACAGGGCGTCAGCGCCGATGCCGTCGTCAACCTCTACTTGTCGTTGGCCAAACAGTTGTGGCGCCGGCTTCCGGCGGAGTTGCGCCCCCGGCGAGCAGGCGATGTGCACCTGGCCGCCGAGGCAGTGCTCGATGTGACGACGAATGCGATAGCCGCCCTCATCGCCGGGCATCAGATCGCACGGCAACACATGATCAGACAGGAGCAGACGACGCGACAGGAGTTTCTCGACGATCTGCTCAGGGGGGATGCAGACGTAGCCCGCATGGTTGAGCGCGCAGAACCCTACGGGCTCGACCTGACTTCAGCGCACCACGTCGCCCTGGCCGCTCCCGCTCACCAGCGTCCCGACATCGACCGCGCGGCGCTGAGTGCCGAGCGGTCGATCGTGGACGCCTTCGGCGACCGCGACGTCCTGGTCGGAACCAAGGACGGGCGAGTAGTTGCCATCGTTCCCGGACCGGTGGGCAACGCCTACTCCAGCAGCGAAGCCACTCTTCGGGTGGCGCGTCGGCTACAAGCACAAATCGAGCAAGCGACCCCCACTCGCAGTGCATGGCGCGTCGGGGTCGGTCGCGCCTTCCCGGGCTCCTACGGCGTCGCGCGCTCCTATGAGGAGGCCAGGGACACCCTGCACCTGGCCGAACAACTCGGCGTTCACCCTCGCGAGCTGACCCCTGGCGACCTACTCCTGCATCGCGTCATCGGAAGGGACCAAGCGGCCAACGTCGATCTCGTCCGGACCGTCCTCTCGCCGCTGGAAAATGCCCGCGGCGGAGCCGAGCCGCTGCTGACGACCCTTCGCGCCTACTTCGACAGCGCACACACCGCTACGGCGGCCGCTCGACGACTTCACGTGTCGGTGCGTACCGTGACCTACCGCCTGGACCGGATCAGGCGGCTGACCGGCTATGACGTCAACGAGCCGAAGGACGGCTTGATCCTCCAAACGGCAGCGAACGGCGCCCGACTGTTGAATTGGCCGCACCACCGGCTACCCGCATCCCCATGAGGTCGCCGGCCGGGACCTTTCGACCGCATCGGTGCGGCCCGATGCCTTTTGGAAAGCCCTGACCGGTATGGGATCGGCGCCGGCATCCCCTCCTGGTCGGTGCCTTTCGCCAGGCGGCCGGAAAACCGTCTGCCTGTGGCGCAGTCGGTAGATGCGTTCGATCCGGGGGCGGCGGTCGGGTGGGGACCGTCGCGTCTGACTCCGGGGTGGCCCGGTCGTGCGGTCACCGCCGTTGCTCGGAATCGGATGCGGCTGGGGTAAAGTGCGTCCCCGTGGCCGCGAACCCGCCCCTGACGCGCAGGCGTCATGTTGACTTCGGCCGGATCTCGGCCATGGCCTGTCCGGCCCCCACTCGCTGACTTCTGCCCGTCAACTTCTGCCCGTCAGCTTCTGCCCGTCAACTTCTGCCCGTCAACGCCTTCCGCGGCGGAGCCGTCGCCGCTGCGCTGCGCGCACAGGCGAGCCGAGAGATCGGCCGACGTGGGCCCAGATCAATGCGCGGCTCGGGCCGGCAGCAGGGGCCCCGTTCTTGATGACAGTGCGTCCGGGTCCGGTCCCCCGGGAAGGTCGTTGTGCCCACCGCGAATGAAAACTTGTGCGGGCAACGTCTTCGGTAGCGGCATGACAAAGGCCGAGCTATCGAACCAGTCTTGACAAACGTTTGGATGAAAGGTGCTTCATGTCCACGTCACTCGCCGTCGTCCGGCGGATCCCATTCGGGGCACAGGTACTCGCCGGTTTGGTGCTGGGCATCGGCTTCGGCCTGGTCGCCCGCCTGATCGGCCCGCTGCCGGGCGGCGACCCCAACTGGCTCACCAGCACGCTGACGACGATCGGCTCGACATTCGTCAATCTCCTGAAAGTCATCGTCGCGCCGCTGATCGTGACCGCCGTCATCGCCAGCATCGCCAACCTTCGTGGGGTGAAGAACGCCGCGCGGTTGGCCGGGAAGACGCTGCTGTGGTTCGCGATCACGGCCGGCATCGCCGTCCTGATCGGTATCGCGCTCGGCCTGATTCTGCGGCCGGGAGAGAACACGTCGGTGGCGGCTTCGGCGGCCAAGGTCGTGGGCACCCGTGGCAATTGGTGGGACTTCTTGGTCGGTCTGGTGCCCGCCAACTTCTTCGGCCTGCAGGGTGGTCAGAGCGGCGTAACCTTCAACGTTCTGCAACTGCTGGTGATTGCGATCGCGCTGGGAATCGCCGCACTCAAGGTCGGCAAGGCGGCGGAGCCGTTCCTGGTCTTCAATTCCGCGCTGCTGGCGATCGTGCAGAGGGTGCTGTGGTGGGTCATCCGGTTGGCTCCGATCGGCACGCTCGGCCTCATCGGCAAGGCGGTCGCCAGTTACGGCTGGGCTTCGCTGTCCTCGCTCGGCGTGTTCACCGCCGCCGTCTACATCGGACTCATCCTCGTGCTGTTCGTGGTCTACCCGACCTTGCTGAAGGCGAACGGGCTTTCCCCGGCGCGGTTCTTCAAGGGAGCCTGGCCGGCGATCCAGCTGGGGTTCGTCTCGCGCAGCTCGATCGGAACCCTCCCGCTGACCGAGCAGGTCACCGTGACCAATCTCGGCGTGCCGAGGGCGTACGCCGGATTCGCGGTGCCGCTCGGCGCCACCACCAAGATGGATGGCTGCGCCGCGATCTACCCGGCGCTGGCGGCAATCTTCGTGGCGCAGTTCTTCCATCTGCACCTGGCTTTCACCGACTACCTGCTCATCGTGGTGGTGTCGGTCATCGGCTCGGCGGCGACCGCCGGGGTCACCGGCGCCGTCGTCATGCTGACCCTCACCCTGTCGACACTGGGGCTGCCGTTGGAAGGCGTCGGCCTCCTGCTGGCCATCGACCCGATCCTGGACATGGGCCGCACCGCGGTGAATGTCGCCGGCCAGGCGCTGGTGCCGACGATCGTCGCCAAGCGGGAACGCATCCTGGACGAGACGGTCTACAACGACTCGCAGACCACCGACCTGTTCAAGAACTCGGACGAGCGGTCCGAGGTCATCCGTCGGGTGGACGACCGGGCTCCCGTCAGCGCGTACTGATCTACCCCGAATCCACAGCCCGCTCCCCGACCGGTGCTCGCCGGCGCAACGGCGACCCCACCGGGAAGCCGGACGGGGCGCCCGATCCGCCCAGCAAGCAAGTAGCGTGACCCGAAAGGCAAGGGCTCCGGGTCGGCGACCCGGCCGGACCCGACCGCATCCGACGGGGAGGCCCGATGAAGTTTCTCGTCATCTGGCGGATCGAACTGTCGCTGATCTCCCGCGAGATGGCCCGCGCCGTAGGCGAGATGGCTGACTACGGAACGCAACTGGAGGAATCCGGTCAGGTGTTGGCCCGGTACCACATCGTCGGTGCCCACGGCGGCGCCTGGATCTACGAGGTCGGCTCCCACGAAGAATTCGAGCGGTTGCTCGGCCGGGCGCCGGTGTTCAACTTCGCCCGCTACGAAATTCACGCCCTGGCCGAGATGGGCCACGTTCGCCCACCTGTCGGCTCGACCGACTGAGTTCGTTCCCGGTTGCGGGCGGGGCGTACCAGGGGCAGGATTCCGTGAATCCGGGATTCTGGCACTCCGGGTCGACCGCCGAGCACCGAACCGCCTCCCCCCGGCGAAGGAGGCTTGCCGGCATGACCCTCAGCGAGACGTGGCCGCAGCGGCATCACCTGATCAGCGGCCGGCTCCGCATCCGCCGCTCGCAGTTGGGGCTGACCCAGAAACAGGTGGTGGCCCGGCTGGCTCGGATCGGCGTGCAGACCAGCAATCGGGCACTGTCCGGATTCGAGCACGGTTCCGGAGTCGACCAGGGCCGCCTGCCGGAATTGGCCGTTGCCCTCGACTGCACCGTGACCTATCTGTTGGGTCTGACCGACAACCCGGCCAATTGGGTGCCGGACAGCGCCGGCACCATTCCCGGCGAGACGCCGCCGAACCGTCGACCCGGCGGCGGGCCCGGGCCGATCGAGTCCCGCCCGGCGGAGCCGCCCGTTGACCGGACGAAAGATCACTGCTGGATTCTCGGTCTCGACGTGCCGGACCGCCTCCCCGGCCGACCGGCCGGGCCATGAGCGGGCGGCGCTGGTCGGTGGTCGCTTTGGTCCTCATCGCCGTGCTCGCCACTGGTTGTTCGGCCTCTCCATCGTCAGTCGTCGGTTCGGGCTCGCCGGTGTCCAATTCGCCGGCCGCCGCCCAGTCGTCGGTCCCGAGTGGCACTCTCGTGCTGTACACGTGTGCCAGTGAGAACGTCGAGCAAGCGGTCATCGCAGCGTTCAACCGTCGGTATTCGGCGGTCAAGGTCCAGGTGTTCCGGGCGGCGACCGGTCCGCTGAACGCCAAGATTGCCAGCGACATTCGCACCGGTGGCATCCAGGCGGACGTCATCTGGGCCTGTGACCCGCTGACCATGCACAACTACGACCAGCAACACCTGCTGGCCGCCTGGAGCCCGCCCAACGCGGCCGATATCCCGGCCTCCTATCGAACTGCGCATTTCACCGGCATCGACGTGCTCTACATGGTGCTGGCGGTGAAATCCGGCACCCCGGCTCCCGTCGCCTGGTCCGATTTGACCAGGGCCGCCTATCAGGATGCGGTGGTCATTCCGAACCCGAATTTCGCCGCCTCCGCCTTGGGCGCCTTGGGGTACTTCTCGACCGCATCCGGTTACGGGCTGGCCTACTACAGGAAACTCAAGGCGAACGGCGGCGTGCAGGTGGACAGCCCGGCCGACTCGCTGGCCGGGGTCGAACAGGGCCGATATCTGGCCGGAATGACTCTGGCCAATGCCGCCTATCTCGATCAGCGAAAGGGTTCCCCGATTCAGGTGGTGTGGCCGGCGCCCGGCGCCATCGCCATATACGCCCCGATCGGTGTCACCACCAAGCCCGGTCGCTCACCGGTCGCGGTCGACTTCGCCGCCTTCGCGGCGAGTGCCGCCGGCCAACAGGCGATGGCCGGGCAAAACACTTATGTCACATTGCCTTCGGTCAAGGGCGCGCCGCCCCTCCCCGCCGGCAGCCCGATCACCGCCCCGGACTGGACGAGCTTGTTCGGCTCCGCGGTCGCCATCCAGAAGGAATACTCGGCGATCTTCACCGGCTGACCACCATGACCGTCGAAATTCTCAGCCCGACAGCGGATCTCCCGCTCACCAGGAGCCGGTCCGGCCGGTGGAAGTGGGTGGGCCGACTGGCCGGGATCGCGCTGCTGGCCGCTTTGGTCGGGGTGCCGGTGGTTCGATTGGCCACGGTGGCCATGGAGAACCACGGTGCCGGGTTCCGTGGTTTGACCGGCCGATCCGGACTCGGCGCAGCGGTTTGGCACAGTGTGCTGCTGGCCGTTGCCGTGCCGGTCTTCTCGGTGGTGTTGGGGACGACTGCTGCGCTCTGGCTGCGACACCCGATGCCGGGGCGGCGGACTCTTTCTGCCCTGCTGCTGTTGCCGCTGGTGGTCCCGCAGTTCGTGCTGGGCTACAGCTGGACCCAGGCCTATGGCCGGGCGGGTTTCACAGACCACCTGGTGGGGCTGGAGTGGGATCGCTTGACCGGTGGCCCCGGTGTTGTCGTGGTGTCGGTGGTGGACGCCGTCCCGATGGTCTTCCTGTTGGTCACCGCCGGACTGGCGACGCGGGCGCGGCCCGATCTGGAGTGGGCCGCCCGCACCAGCGGAGCCAGTACATGGACGGTGACCAGGACTGTGACCCTGCCGCTGCTGCGTCCGGTTTTGGCCGCCGCGACGGTGCTCGTCGGTATTTCGGCGGCGGAATCCTTTGCCGTGCCCCAAGTACTGGGGACGCCGGGCGGGTTCGCCACCGTCACCACGCGGATCTACGCCGACCTGTCGCTGGCCAGTTCGGCCGAGGCGTTCGAAGAGTCGGTCGGTCTGGCCCTGGTCCTGGCGGCGGCCGTCCTGCTGGTCGCGATTCCGGCCGATCGCTGGCTGCTGCCCCAGGTGCTGGCCGGCGGCGACGAAACTACGGCATCGACCCCGCCGGCGTCGATGCCGCGGCGTGGCTGGTGGCGCAGCGCGCTGTTGTCCGGGTACGTGTTCTGGGCCATCGCTGTCCCCTTGCTGGCGTTGGCCAGCGCAGCCATCACCCGCGCAGTCGGGCTGCCGCCGACGCCGGCCAACTGGACGCTCCGCAATTTCGCGGACGCCTGGTCGCCCCCGATCGTGGCGGCCCTGGAGCACAGCGTGATGCTGGCCGCAGCTGCTGCCACGCTCCTGGTGCTGGTCGGCAGCATCGTTGCGCTGCGCCAACGGCACCGACGGGGACGAATCGCCGGATCAATGTCCTTGATCACCTACGCCCTGCCTGGATCCACGCTGGCCATCGGGTTGCTGCTCGGCTACGGCCGCACCATAGGCAGCGGCTTGGCGCTCATTCTGCTGGCCTATCTGGCGAAGTTCTGGGCGCTCGCCCTGCGGGCTCTCTCCGGCGGCGCCCAGCGGATTCCGGACCGAGAGCTGGACGCGGCCCACGTGTCCGGAGCCGGGTGGCTGGCAACCGCCCGGACGGTGTGGTTTCCGGCTCTGGCGCCGGTGGTCCTGGGGGCCTGGCTGTTGATCTTCGTCGCCGGCCTGCACGAAGTCACGATGTCCAGCCTGCTGTATTCGTTCGACAATCAGACACTCGCGGTCGCCGTCCTGAACGCCCAGGAATCGGGCGGGGTCGGCCAGACGGCCGCTCTCTCGTTGATTCTGACCATTCTGCTGCTGGCGTGCGCCGTACCGGCGGCGCTGCTGCTCCGGGGCCGTGGCCGCCGTGCTCACTGACGTCCGGATCGGTGGCGAGGGCGACGCCGTTCTCTGCTCCGACGTCTGCGTTCGGCGCGGGTCGGTCACTGCCTTGGACCACCTGGACCTCACCGTCGCCCGCGGCCGGGTGGTGGCGCTGCTCGGCCCGTCGGGATCCGGGAAATCCTCCTTGCTGCACACCATCGCCGGCATCCTGGCCCCCGGCAGGGGGGTGATTCGAATCGGTGACCGGGTGGTCGCGGGGAACAACCGGTTCGTGCCGGCCGAGCACAGACCCGTCGGCATGGTGTTCCAAAACTTCGCATTGTGGCCCCATCTCACGGTGGCGCAGACGGTTGGCTATCCACTCCGACGCAAAAGGCTGCCGCGCAGCGCTATCCGAACCCGCGTGACAGAGCTGTTGCGGTCCCTGGACATCGATCAGCTGGCCGACCGACGACCGGGAGAGTTGTCCGGGGGTCAACAGCAACGGGTCGGACTCGCTCGAGCGTTGGCCCGGGACGCCGAAGTGTTGCTCCTGGACGAGCCGACCGCCCACCTGGACACGGCGCTCCGCCAGAACTTTCTGGACGTGGTGGCCTCGGCCCGTGTCCGCGACGTCGCCGTCATCTACGCGACTCATGATGCGGCGGAGGCGCTGTCCCTGGCCGACGAGGTCACTGTTCTGGTCGACGGCCGGGTGGCCCAGACCGGGTCTCCAGAGGCTGTGTACGCCGAACCGGCCAGCCCTGTGGTCGCCCGGCTGTCCGGGCCGGCTCCCATGATCGACACGCCGGACGGCCTCACCCTGCTCCGACCCGACTGGTTGGCCGAAGGCGGCCCGCTGCGCGCGGAAATCCTCGGCGTTGCCTTCGCGGGTCCGCACACCGACTACCGCCTTCGGGTGCCGGGCGGCGAACTGCGCGCCCGCCTGCCCGGCCCGCCCCGATTCGCGGTCGGCGAGGCATCCAACTGGACGGTGCGCCGTTCCTGGACATTCCCGGCGCCCGCAGGATGACTTCGGCTCAGCCGAGGGCTTTCAGGGCCCCGGCCTCCTTGGGTCGGGAATTGACCATGTCGAGATGCATTGCGGTGTAGCTGCACAACGAATGGAGCTGCCGGATGTCCAGCTTGTCGCACACCCACTCCCAGTGCATCGACACCCAATCGCCCGGCTCGAAGTCCTGAACCAGGCCCACCCCGTCCAGAGTTCGTTCCACGGTTTCGACGACCGGCTCGCCCAGAAACAGCCGGCCGCGATCGAATTGCAAGGGCCGGGATGACACGAGAAGTTGCGACGGCAGCACCGTGATCACCTGTCCCCATCGGATCCGGCATCGTTGCAGGACCTGCAGGGCATATTCGTGGCGACGGTCGTCGCCGAGCAATCCCACCCACGGGTAGATGCAAAAGACATGGAAACTGTGATGCGGCATACCGCCGTCCACCACGCTGTCCACCACATGGCCGAATTGCCGGCCGGTTCGCAGCCGGAACCGTTCTTCCATCGAATTGCCCAGGTGACGCACGCCCACTCGATCCAGCAGCCGGTTACCCACCCAATACGCCTCGACCACCCGCCGGTCGAGCGGGTCGGCGAGATCATTGGCCTGGGCGATGAGCTCCAGGTAGGGCCAGGCACCGGCGAACTGCTTGGCCAACGAACGCAGCCCGCCGTCGATCATCTCGCGGGCTCCGTACTCGAACAGGGTCTGCGATTCGTTCGGGCCGCACGCACCATGATAGTTGGGCGGAAAAGCGTAACGAACGAACAGGATCGGCCCAGGGGTTTGCCGGATGGGCGGGGTCTGCGGCGGCGCGAGAGTCACACCACACCAAAGCCAGCGGTCATCGACCCGTTGTCGAAAACCCGGATCGATTGCCCGTATTCCTCGGCCGTCATGCGCTCCAGGGCAAAGCCGGAATGGATGAGAATGCAGTCACCGGGCACGAACGGGCCGTCCAACAACGCCATGTTGATATCCCTGACCACGCCGGCCACGTCCACGCGGGCCAGATCCATGCCCGGCGTCCACGCGACCACCCGGCCCGGTATGCCCAGACACATCGCCGCGGCCCTACATCATCCGCATCTTCACGTAGCGCATGATGTCGGGAAAATTCGCGACCGCCATGGCCGCGGCTCCGCCGACAATGAGAATGCCCAGCAGCTTGCCCATTTCAACTGCCTCCCATCGCTGTGGCCACCGGTTCGGCGGCCGTTTTCACCATGGAGACGACCAGCGGAACTGCTCGATCCACGCTACGCCGGACCGTCGCGGACAGGTCCATTCCCGGGGCGATCGACGCGGGTTCACAGCCCAGAATCAAGACGCGGCCGAGCCGGCCGCCCAGTTCAGGAACGAGGGCGAGCACGCCGTCCGGACCGAGGTCGTGGGCATCCATGACCGCGCAGTCCCCGATCGGTTCCCCGGGCCGGTGATCGATCTCGTACAGCGTGCCGGGTTTCCCGCCCCGGCTGACCGCGTCGATCAGCACGACCAGGTCGTAGCCATCCAACAGCTGGTAGGCCAGGTGCACACCACGAATTCCGAAATCGACCAGTTCGGTGCCCGCCGGCCAGCCGGGGCGTACCCGTCCGAGCGCCTGGACCACGGCGCTTCCGAAGCCGTCGTCGCCCGCGAAGATGTTGCCCAGGCCGGCGATCAGGGTGCGCATGGGTTGCCTTCGACGGCTTCGACTTCGTCCGGGGTGAAATACAGAAACCGGCCGTGCTCGTAGTAGCCCCCACCGGCCAGATCATCGAGATCGTCGAGCGTGACGGCCAAATGGGTGCGGCCGTCCACGTCGAACACGACCGCCTGGACGGTGCCGGTCCGCCCGGTGAGGAACATGTCCTGCGCATCGGCCCGGGTCGATCCCGGCCACAGCCGCACCTGGCTGCCGCGGCCGACCGGCGTTCCCCCGATCAACACCAGATCGGTGGCCGGATCCACCGCACCGTCCTCCACCGGGTCCCACCACGGTGCGACGTCGGGAGGATCCGCCTTCGCCGGCGGGGCGGGGACGGCGGTCATCGAGCGGATGGCGCCGTGGAGTCGATCCATCAGTTCCGGCGGCAAGGCGTCGACCTGATCGACCAGCTCGGCGGCCCGTGGGTCGCTGCCGCGCACATACCGCTTCTCCTCGTCGGTCAGGGTGAGCGTGCGCAGGGTCAGCATTTCGTCCATCTCGGTGCCGTCGCAGAACTGCGCAACGCTTTCGGGTGCCACTGCGGGATGGTCGGGCAGGATGATCGGCGCGGCCAACAGCAGCGTTCGGTCTCCGACCGGCCCGGCCAGAACGGGAAAAACACCCTCCTGGACGCAGGTCTCCACCGCCGGGCGGGCCCATTCGGCCGGATCGGTGCAGGAGTTGAAGCGGCCGTCGGTGATCTCGACGAGTAGATGCGCGGCGATCAGTGACGACGCGAGTGCGGCCGGGCGGTCGGAGATGTGGGCCTGGGTCTCGTTCGTCAGCGACAGGTGCAGCCGCGAGATCCCGTACGGCCCCGGCAGCTGCTGTGACCGAATCTCGACCCGGCCGTCCAAGCGTTGCCGGCTGCGGACAAAGGTCCCGACGCCCAGATCCTCCGACTCCGAGCCACCGCTGACGCTGAATGGGTGGCTGAGCGGCTCATCCAGGCGGCCCGCGACGGTGATTTCCTGGACGACGGCCTCATCCCAGGGCAGGTAGATCGCCGGGCCGGCATCCAGGTGATCTACCTGCCGCCCTTCGTCGTCGAGCACTGCCCGCCGTTGCACCTGCAGGAACCGCGCCGTGACCCGCAACGTCGCGCCGCGCGGGCTTTGCTCCACGATGCATTCGCAGGACAACGTGGTCCGTTCCGACGATTCGCGCGCGGACCAGGCCGGTGGGACCAGGACGCCGAATTGCCACCGCACCCGGTTTTTCGGGTCGTTGGCCCGATAGGGGTAGAGCATGTAGCCCTCGAACAACACCGTGTCCGCGACCGTCCGGGCCGCGACGAGGTCGGCGCGGGTCGTTCCGGCGGTCACGGCCGGCCCTCCCCGGTGCCGACTTCGCCGACCTTGAGCAGCCGCTGGACCGCGTCGTCGAAATCGAGGAGCTGGTGCTCGACTCGGTAGCGGTACAGCGCATCGAACGTCTCATGGGGCAACCGCAACCACGCAGTGCCGGGGAAATGCACGTCCAGAGCGGCCCGCCATACCGCCACCGGTAACGCAAACCGGCATTCGGTCTGCCAGGCGATGGGCTCCACGTTGATCCGCCCGTCGGCGGCCTGCAGGAACACCGAACCCGAGAACAGCAACAGCAGTGGGATGTCACCGTCGGCGAGGCTGTGCAGGTATTTGTGCGCGGCAACCTCGAAGTCGTAGCTGGCCGGCAGGAGCAGGTCGATGTCGGTGGAGTGCCGGAACCCGGGCACCACTGTGCTCAGGAAGGCGAGTTGCATCGGCTTGACCGTATTGGCCCAGCGCGACTTCTCGCCGAACAGGTCGCCGAGATCAGCTGCCTCCGCATCGGAGTAGCGCCGCTGAGCCGGTTCGATCCGTATCTGGATGCGCAGCGCCAGCGCATAGATGGGTGCGCCATCGACCTCCCGGACGGCCAGGCGCAACACGACGTTCGGGCTCAGACCATTGGTGTCCGGGTGGGCTTCGACGCAATCGAGAGCCAGGGTGGTCATTGCGGGCGCCGGCCCAGATCGAGCGCGGCGAAGAACTCCTGCAGCACACCCTGCACTTCGGGACCACCGTTGATGCCGGTCCAGACGGTCCGCACCCCACCCACCAACTCGTAACAGACATCGATGGGGACGAGATAGGCCGCGACACCGGAATCGTGGCGGCGCAGCAGGATCGCCTCGACATCAGGCAACCGGTTCGCCAGCGCGGGATGGCGATCGCACAAGGTCGCCCAGGCGTGCAGGTCGAACAGCGATTCGGTGGCGCCGCCCGGGCTCGGGTAGTAGGCCACCGGACCCCAGGCGGCGTCCAGCGCGGTCTGGTCGAACAAGAACATGACGTCGACGGGCACGTCCAGGGAGCGCCATTCCTCATCCGAGAGGGCCAGGTCGAGGCGGCGAATCGTGTCCGGAACGGCCCGCAAGGTTTTGCCGCCGGCCCCATCCGCGGTGAACAGCAGATAACAACCTCGGCAACTGCAGACCAGCCGGCGCTGCGCGATGTCGGCCAGGTGAGAGTGGGTGGGGGCGATTGTTTCGCCGCACAGTTCGCACGCCTCGCCGGGTGCCGGCAGACGTCGCGGTCGCATCAGCCGCTGCACCACCGCGGCACCCCCGCCGCTCACGATGGTGCCCGGGACGCCGTTTCCGGTGCCCGTCATGATGCGGTGGACAGATCGTGCCGGAACGAGATCTGCAGCAGCGGAAGCTCTCGGAGATCAGCCGGATCGCTGGACGGCGCCGCGACATTGTCGACGTCCACCGCTACGAGATCAGGGGCGGCCTCCCAGATCGCCTTCTCGATGCTCTCGCGAACGGTGACCGACGACGCCGGGCAGTGGTCGCATTGACCGGTCAGCCGCAGATGCGCGGTTCCCTCGTCGTCCACACCGAGATATTCGATGCCGCCGGCATGCGAACCGAGGTACGGCCGCACCCGGTCCAAGGCACCGAGGATCCTTGTGTCCAGGTCGACCGGATGACAGTCGTGCAACAGCAGGAGGTTTCCGATCAGGTCGTCGCCGGCCAACTTCGCTCTCGAAGCGTCGTCGAGCAACTCGACGATCCGCTCCAGACCGGAGCCGTAGAGCTGCAGCAAGGCGGCGACCAACTGGTCGGCCCGGGCCGCCGTGGCTTCATCGGCGGCGTGCAACCCGTCCAGCAACGACTCGATCCGACCGGGCAACGCCCGTACGTCTGCTCCGGACGGCCTCGCCATCAGTACGGCTTCACCGCGACGGCCGGCGAATGGACCTGGGTGATCTTCGAACCGCCTCCGGTGTACATGTGCACGCCGCACGGCAGGCAGGGATCGAAGCTCCGCACCGCCCTCATGATGTCGATGCCCTTGAACTTCTCGGGCGGATTCTCCTCGAAGATCGGCGTGTGCTGCACGGCGTCCTCGTACGGGCCCGGGGTGCCGTACGTGTCCCGCACGCTGCCGTTCCAAGGCGTGGGCGGGTAAGGGTGATAGTTGGCGATCTTGCCGTTCTTGATCACCATATGGTGGCTCAGCACGCCGCGCACCGCTTCGGTGAACCCGACGCTGACCGCTTCGTCCGGCACGGTGAACGGGGTCCAGGTGTCGGTGCGGCCGGCCCGCACCTCAGCGAGGGCCTTCTCGGCGAAATGCAGGGCGCAGGCCGCCGCATAGGCCTGGAAGTAGGTGCGGGCCCGGTTGCGCTCCAGCGCATTGCTCCACTGCGGGATCTTCCATTCGAAGCTGACTTCCGGCTTCAGAATGGTCCGGGGCAGGTTGATCTGGACACTGTGGCCGGTGGCCTTGACATATCCGATGTCCACCAAGCCGGACAACGCGGTCGACCAGAGTCGGGCGATCGGTCCGCCGCCGGTGTCCAGGGCCAGGTGATCGGTGCCGTCGAACCACCGCGGGGACATGGTCCAGCTGTAGGCCTTGTCGAAGTCGCGCTTGGCCGGCTTGGGCAGCGTGTGCTGGTTCCACGGATGACGGATGTCGACCGGATTTCCCAACGGGTCTCGCTTGACGAACTCCTCGTAGCCGGCACCCGCCCAGTCGTCGTAGAACGAATGCCCGAGCAAAATCCGCATGCCCAGGTTGATGTCGACGAGGCTGTTGGTCACCAGTTTGCCGTCGACGATCACCCCCGGGGTCACGAACATGCGCCGCCCCCAATCGGCCATGGTGGCGTACTTGAAATCGCACACCGCCGGGTCGTTGAACGCTCCCCAACACCCGAGCAGGACGCGGCGCTCCCCCACATGCTCGTAGCCCGGCAGGGCCTGGTACATGAAGTCGAAGAGGTCGTCGTGCAGCGGCACGACCTTCTTGCAGAATTCCACGTAGCGCATCAGCCGGGTGAGGTAATCGGTGAACAGCTGAATGGTCGCAACGGTGCCCACCCCACCCGGATACAGAGTCGACGGGTGGACGTGGCGGCCTTCCATCAAGCAGAACATCTCCCGGGTGTACCGGGACACCTGCAGGGCCTCGCGGTAGAAATCCCCCTCCAGCGGATTGAGCGACCGCATGATGTCGCCGATGGTTTTGTAGCCGTGATCGGAGGTATGCGGTGCATCGGTACGATTCGCCAGTTCCAGGACGCCCGGATTGGTCTCCTTGACCATCCGCTCGCAGTAGTCCACGCCCACCAGGTTTTCCTGGAAGATGTTGTGGTCGAACATGTACTCGGCGGCTTCACCGAGGTTGATGATCCATTCCCCGAGGTGCGGCGGGGCGATTCCGTACGCCATGTTCTGGTTGTAGACCGAACAGGTGGCGTGGTTGTCGCCGCAGATCCCGCAGATCCGGCTGGTGATGAAGTGCGCGTCGCGCGGGTCCTTGCCCTTCATGAAGATGCTGTAGCCGCGGAAGATCGAGGATGTGCTGTGACATTCCCGGACGGTTTTGGATTTGAAGTCGACGCTGGCGTAGATGCCGAGGCTGCCGACGATCCGGGTGATCGGATCCCACGCCATTTCGACGACGTCGGCGTCTTTCTGTTCCTCGGTGGCCCGGCGTTCCTCGGCCAAAGTCATGGTGTCTGATGTCCTTTCCGGCCGTTAACGTCGGGTCCAGTGCGGGGCATAGCCGGTCGACAGGGCACGCCCCGGATGCCGCCATTTCGGTTCCTTGTCGACCGTTTCCTCGGTGATCGACCGGAGTTTCCGGATCAGGCCGCCGTAGGCACCGCTGATCGTCGCGGACACCTTGCTGCCGGGCGGTTCGTCCATGAAGGGCATGAACTTGTCGGGGAACCCGGGCATGGTGCAGGCGATGCAGATGCCGCCCACGTTCGGGCAGCCACCGATGCCGTTGATCCAACCGCGTTTCGGCACATTGCACTTGACCACTGGTCCCCAGCAGCCCAATTTCACCAGACATTTCGGCGAGCCGTAGACGTCCGCGAATTGACCTTGCTCGTAGTAGCCGCCGCGGTCACAGCCCTCGTGGACGGTCGCCCCGAACAGCCACGTCGGCCGCAATTTGTCGTCCAGTGGGATCATCGGGGCCTGGCCGGCGAGTTGATAGAGCAGATACAACAACGTCTCCGACATGTTGTCGGGATGCACCGGGCACCCGGGTACGCACACCACGGGCAGTCCGGCCTTGGACTTCCAGTCCCAGCCCAGGTAGTCGGGCACACCCATCGCGCCGGTCGGATTACCGGCCATTGCGTGGATCCCGCCGTAGGTCGCGCAGGTGCCGGCGGCGACGATCGCCGTCGCCTTGGGGGCGAGCTTGTCGAGCCACTGGCTGGTCGTCACCGGCTGCCCGGTCGCAGGGTCGTTGCCGAACCCGCACCAGTACCCTTCCGACTTGATCGCCTCATTGGGGATCGAACCCTCCACGACCAGAACGAACGGTTCGAGTTCGCCGCGGTCGGCCTTCCACCACCATTCGATGAAGGTGTCGGCACCCGTCTCCGGCCCGCACTCGAAATCGATCAGCGGCCAGTGCACCTGGATCTTCGGCAGGCCGGGCAGGGCGCCGAGCACGATCTCCTCGATGCTGGGCTGCGTCGCCGCGGTGAGGGCCACCGAATCGCCGTCACAACTCAGCCCCGCATTGATCCACAGGACGTGGACCACCGGCTCGTCCACGCTGCCGCCGGGAGCGGCATGTGCAGCAGTGCTGGCCGTCATCGGTCACCGCCTTCTCCAGGGAGTATTGCGGGCGCCATCCGGGCTTAAACCACCCCGCGAGTCCCTCGGCGCGATTGCTCCGATCAGGGAACCGCTGGCCTCAGGTTAAGCCGGTTTCCTGTCCATCGGCCGGGCTCGCTTTCGGCTTTTTTTCGCGTCATCCGAAAATCGGGAATTTCCGGATTCCCGGATATCGGGAAAGGGGGCCGCGCTTGGCCCGAGCTCGGGCCGGCGTTTCGGACGTACGGTGAACACGATGCACGAACTCGCGATTGCCGAGAGCCTGGTGGATGCCGTGACCGACAAGCTCGGCGACCGCCGGGTGCGTGCCGTTCGGCTGCAAATCGGTGCGCTGGCTGGTGTCTCCGTGGACGCGCTCCGCTTTTCCTTCGATGTGGCGACCGAGGACACGTCACTGGCCGGCGCTGCCCTCCTGGTCGAGGACGTCCCGGGCCGGGCCCATTGCCTGGCGTGCGATGCGGATTTCGGGGTGCCCGACTTGATCTTGTTGTGTCCGTGCGGCAGCAGCGATGTCCGACTGCTGGCCGGCGAGGAGTTGAAAATCCTTTCCGTGGAGGTGTGCTGATGTGCGCGACCTGCGGCTGCGATGCCGAACACGTCGATATGACGCTGCGTGAGCCCGAACTGGACCATTCGGCCGGCCATGTTCATCCGCATGGCCCCCACGTTCATCACTCGCACGACGGCCCGGCCGAACCGCTCGGCCATTCGCACCCGCATTCTCAGGAGATCACGCTGGAGCAGCGGGTGCTGGCCAAGAACGATGCCCGCGCCCAATCCACTCGTGGCTGGATCGCCGCCCGGCAGGTCGTCACCCTGAACGTGCTGAGCTCACCGGGGGCCGGCAAGACCACCCTGCTGGAGCGGACCATCCGAGATCGTCCGGAGCTGGCCCTGGCCGTGATCGAAGGCGATCAGGAGACCACCGCCGACGCCGACCGCATCTCCGCGGCCGGCGCCCGGGCCGTGCAGGTCAACACCGGCACCGGATGCCACCTCGACGCCGACATGGTCTCGCGCGCGTTGTCGGAGTTGGACCCGCCCGCCGGCTCGCTGGTGTTCATCGAAAATGTTGGCAACCTGGTCTGCCCGGCCCTGTTCGATCTGGGCGAGAACGCCCGCGTCCTGATGACGTCCGGCACCGAAGGTCCCGGTAAGCCCCGGAAATATCCGCACGCTTTCCGCTCGGCCGACCTGGTCCTGCTCAACAAGGCCGACCTCCTGCCCTATCTCGACTTCGACGTCGAGATGTTCCGGCGCGAAGTGCGCCTGGTGAATCCGAGCGCCCGGGTCCTCGAGGTGTCCGCGACCGCTGGCACGGGATTGGACTCCTGGTACTCGTGGCTCCTGGAAACGATGACCGGGGCCTGCGTGCCGCTCGGGGCGATCTGAGGTCGTTTACGACCGCTGAGGACCCCACCCGGCCGCGCACCGGCGCGCAACGGGTCAGCGGTCGATCCGCCGGGCCTGCACCAGGATCCGCCGCGAATGCGCCCGGAACACGCCGTCCCGGCGGATCTGGCGGTCCAGATCCCGGAGCCGGTCGCGGTAGCGCCGCACCGAAAAATCGGGGACCGTCCAGATGACCTTGCGCAGGAAGACCACCACCGCCCCGACGTCGAAGAACTCCACCCGGCAAGCCGCTGATCGGAGTTCGACCACGTCCAGGGCCGCCGCGCGGGCGGCCGGCTCGATCCAGCGGTCGTGGCCGACCTCCTGGGGCCCCATCAGGTATTCGAACAGCTGGCGGTTGGATCCGGCGCCAACCAGCTGAGTCAGCAGGGTCCCACCGTCGCTGAGCACCCGCGCCACCTCCGCGAGGTCGATCCGCACTGGGTGCCGGGCGGCGACCAGGTCGAACGCGGCGTCGGCGAACGGGAGCGGCGCGTCCTCCGGGGATTCGACCACCTCGGCCCCCAATGCGGACAGCCGCTGCCGGGCCAGCGCGACGTTCGGCGGCCAGGCCTCGGTGGCCCGCAGCAGCCGAGGCGCCCGGGTCAGTCCGGCCAGCACCTCTCCCCCGCCCGTCTGGATGTCCAGCGCCCGGTCGGCCCCGGACATGTGCGCGGCCAGCAGGGCGGTGTAACCCCACGGAGTGCGCTCCTCGGTGGCCCGGCCGGCGAACCAGGAAAAGTCCCATCCGTCCACCGGCACGTCCTGCGCCTCGTCCAGCAGCTCGGCAAAGCTCCTCACGACCGTGGGCGGAGCCGAGTGGCGGGCAACTCCGGGGCCGGCAACGGTGGCCCGTCGAACACCATTGCCCCGAAAAGACCGTCCCGATCCCCACCGCCGATCACCTCACGCTGCCAACGGTTCCGGAATTCCACGATTTCATCATGGCTGCGGCCCAGGAAGTTCCACCACATGACGACCTGTTCGCCCAGCGGCCGACCACCGATCAAAAGCGCCCGGACCGGCTCCGAGCCGGCTGTCACCACCAGCTCCGCCGACCCGGTACCGACGACTCCGAGCCGGCCGGCCGGCACTACGCTGCCGACCAGTGTCGGATGACCGGAATCGACCAACAACCCGTGTTCGAACGCGGGATCGACGGGCAGGTGGACCTCGGCGCCGGCCGGCAGATCGAGCTGGGCACCGACCAGCCCGGAGAAACAGGTGACCGGCGACCGAAACCCGGCCAGCTCACCGACGAACACCCGCAGGGTGGCCGAGCCCCAGCACACCGGCTGCGGCACATGATGTTCGAAGAAGGGATCGACGAAGCGGTCGCTGTCGGGCAGCGCGACCCACAGCTGCACCCCGTGCAGCGCCCGGGCGTCGGCCAGCGAGACTTCCGAATGCTGGATGCCGCGACCGGCGGTCATCAGGTTGACCTGGCCCGGCTCGACCACGACGTGGCTGCCTACCGAATCCCGGTGCTCGATACGGCCGGCGTACAACCAGCTGACCGTCTGCAGCCCGGTGTGCGGGTGCGGCGGCACGTTCATCACCTTGGCCGCGATAGCCGGTGTGGGCCCGTACGAGTCGGCGAAACACCAGGCGCCGATGAGGCTCCGGCGGCGCTGCGGGAGCGTCCGCCGGACCGTGAGTCCGCGCGGGCCGCCGAGCGGAACCTCTCGCGCGTCGAGGATCTCCACCCCGGGTTCGGGGTGGTCGGATGCACAGAACCTCGGCGGGGGCGGCCTCGGAATTGCTCACCTCGGCCAGGGTAGGCGGCCGGGTCAGCCGAGGTCGCCGTCGAAATGCATGAGCTGGCGGCCGACCTCCGTGATGGAGCCGGACAGCGACGGGTACACGGACAGCGTGTATGCCAGATCCCTGGCCGTCAGCCCGGCCTGCACCGCCATGGCGATCGGCAGGATCAGTTCGGAGGCTTCCGGGGCCACCACCACCCCACCGATGACCATCCCGGTGGCCGGCCGGATCACCAACTTCACGAAGCCCTCGCGCAGACCGAGCATCTTGGCGCGCGGATTGGTGGCCAGCGGCAAGCGGAGCACCGAGGCCGGCACCAGCCCGGCATCGACCTCGGCCTGCGAGATGCCCACGGTGGCGATCTCCGGGTGGGTGAAGACGTTGCCGGCCACCGTCTTCAACCGCAACGGGGCCACACCCTCGCCCAGCGCGTGCCACATGGCGATCCGGCCCTGCATGGCCGCGACCGAAGCCAAGGCCAACAGACCGGTGCAGTCGCCGGCGGCATAGATACCGGGCACCGATGTCCTGGACACCCGGTCCACCTGGATGTAGCCGCCCGGTCCGGTGACGATCCCGACCTTGTCCAGGCCGATGTCCGTGGTGTTGGGGACCGACCCGACGGTCATCAGGCAATGCGATCCCCGCACCTGGCCGCCGTCGGTCAGGGTCACCACGACGCCGTCGCCGTCCCGGCGGACGGACGCGGCCCGGGACCGGCGGACCAGGGTCGATCCGGCAGAGGTGAAGACCTCTTCGATGACCGCCGCCGCGTCGGCGTCCTCGCTGGGCAGCACCCGGTCCCGGCTGGAGACCAGCGAGACCGCGGACGCCCATTTCCGTGTAGGCGGAGGCGAATTCGGCGCCGGTGACCCCGGAACCGACCACCACCAGGTGCTCCGGCAGCTCCGGAAGCGAGTAGAGCTGGCGCCAGGTCAGGATCCGTTCGCCGTCGGGTTCCGAACCCGGCAGGATCCGGGGTTGGGCCCCGGTGGCGATCAGCACCACCTCCGCGTCGAGGCCGGCGCGGTCACCGTCGGAACCGGTCACCTCGACCCGGTGGGCGCCGAGACCGGTTGCGGTGTCGGCCAGCTCGGCCCGCCCGGGCAGGAAGCTGATGCCGGCGCGCACGAGTCGGGCCTGGATGTCCGCGGACTGGGCCCGGGCCAGCGACAGAACCCGGTCGTGGACGGCGCCCAGGTCGACGTCGATCTTGGACTCGGGCACGGCGACCCCGAGGGTGTTGGCCTGCAGGACGGCCGTCCGGGCGCCGGCCGACGCGATGAAGGTCTTGGACGGCACGCAGTCGTAGAGCACGCAGGCGCCGCCGGCACCGTCGCTTTCCACCACCGTCACGTCGGCGCCGTACTGGGCCGCGACCAGCGCCGCCTCGTAGCCGCCGGGGCCACCGCCCATGATCACGATGCGGGTCATCGCCGTCCTTCCTGATCAAGGTGCGCGGGCACGGGCCGGTCCACCGTAGCGACCGTCCGGTGGGCGACGGCTCGATAGGCTCCCTCCCGTGACGCTTTACGCGGCGTACGGGTCGAACATGGATCCCGCCCAGATGCTGCTGCGCTGCCCCTCCTCCCCGATGACCGCCGTGGGCTGGCTGCCGGGCTGGCGGCTCACGTTCGGCGGTGAGCACCTGGGCTGGGAGGGCGCGCTGGCCACCGTGGTGCCCGACCCGGATCCGGCGGCGTCGGTGTTCGTCGTGCTCTACGACATGTCGGCCTCCGATGAGCGCACGCTGGATTCCTGGGAGGGCGCCGACCTGGGGCTCTACACCAAGCTGCGGTTGCGGGTGCACACCCTGGACGGTGACGTGCTGGCCTGGTTGTACGCGCTGGAGGCCTTCGAGGGCGGCGTGCCCAGCGCCCGCTACCTGGGCGTCATCGCCGACGCGGCCGAGGCCGCCAATGCCCCCGCCGAGTACGTCGCCGAGTTGCGGAACCGTCCCTGTCGGTCCATCGGCAACTGACGGGCGTTGCCGGTGGTTCCCGGCGGGTCCCGGCGGTTCAGCCCGCCAGCGCGGCCAGGGCCGTGTGGACCAGCAGTCGCACGCCGATGGGAATGGCTCGTTCGTCGGCGCGAAACGTCGGGGAATGCAGGTCGACCTGCGGGGTGTGTCCATCCCAGACGCCCAACCGGGCCAGTGCGCCGGGGACGTGGTCCAGCAGGATCGCGAAATCTTCGGCGCCGGTGGACTGTTCGGCGGTGGTGGCTCCGTCGGGACCGAGGATCGCCCCCACCGCACTGGCCAGGCAGCCGGTGGACTCCGGGTCGTTGATCACCGGCGGCACCCCGCGGACGTAGTTCAGCTCGTAGTCGACCCGGGTGGGCGCCAGAAGTTCGGCCACCAACTCCTGGACCAGCGTCTCGGCGTGCTCCCACCCGGTGCGGTCCATCATCCGCAAGGTGCCGCGCAGCACTCCCGACCGCGGGATGGCGTTGGCCGCCTCGCCGGCCCGCACCGCGCCCCAGACGAGCACCGGCACGGAGCGCGGGTCGACCCGGCGGCTGATCAATCCGGGCAGGCCGGTGATGAGGAGGCCGAGCGCATACACCAGGTCTGCGGTCAGATGCGGGCGGGCGGTGTGGCCGCCCAAGCCGGCCAACGTGATCTCGATCCGGTCGGACGTCGAGGTGATGGCGCCCACCCGCAGGCCCACCTTGCCCACCGCCAGCCGCGGGTCGCAGTGCAGGGAGAAGATCCGCTCCACCCCGTCCAGGGCGCCGGCGTGGACCACGTCGTGCGAACCGCCGGGCATCACTTCCTCGGCCGGCTGGAAGATCAGCCGGACGCGACCGGGCAGGCCCGGCGCGGCCACCAGCGCCTTCGCCGCACCGAGCACGGCGGTCAGGTGGACATCATGACCGCAGGCGTGACTGACCCCGGGGACGGTCGACGCGAACGGCAGCTGGGAGTCCTCGGGTAGCGGGAGGGCGTCGATGTCCGCCCGCAGGGCGACGACCCGGTCACCGGATCCCACCTCGGCGACGACGCCGGTACCGGTGGGCAGCAGCTCGGCGGCGATCCCGGCGCCCTTCAGCTCGGCGAGCAACAAATCAGAGGTCGCCGTTTCGGTGCGGGCCAGCTCGGGGTGGGCGTGCACCCGGCGGCGCACGGACACCAGCTCGGCCAGGCCGGACGCGAGGTAGCCGTCGAGCCATTCCGGCCCGCGACCGGCCCCCAGATCGACCGGGATCTCCGATTCGGGAACCGCCAACAGCCCAGCAACCTCCGGCACAGCCGCGCGACTCCTCAACGTTTCGTTTCCCGAACCATTCCAGCCACGACCGTAGCAACCTCGCGGGCGCCACGGTTGTTCGGCGAACGTCATCCCCGCAACACCGCCTGAACGGGTCATGGTTGGCTGATCGCATCAGGCGAGGAGGCACGGCATGGGCGACGAGGTGGCCGGCACCGGATACACCCGCGAGCAGCGCCTGCGTTACCGGCAGAAGGTCCAGCGCTGCCTGGACGTCTTCGAGTCCATGCTGGCCAGCCACTCCTTCGATGCCGACGAGCAACTGGCCGGGTTGGAGATCGAGCTGAACCTCGTGGATCAGACGTGGGCGCCGGACATGGCCAACGCGGCGGTGCTGGAGGCCATCGCCGATCCGGCCTTCCAGACGGAACTGGGCCGGTACAACATCGAGTTCAACGTGCCGCCGCTGCGGCTGCCCGGCAACGAGCTGGCCGACCTGGAGGCCCGGCTGCGCGACTCGCTCAACCACGCCGAATCGCGGGCCAACGCCTCGGACACCGAGATCGTCATGATCGGCATCCTGCCGACGCTGCGGCCGGAACATCTGGCGGGCGGCTGGATGAGCCACAACCCGCGCTATGCCGCGTTGGAAGAGGCCATCTTCGCGGCGCGGCGCGAAGACCTCGAACTGGATATCACCGGCACGGGAAGCCAGCCGGAAATCCTGAAGATGTTCGCCGACACCATCGCGCCGGAGTCGGCCTGCACCTCCGTGCAACTGCATCTGCAGGTATCGCCGGTCGATTTCGCCGCTTCCTGGAACGCGGCCCAGGCGCTGGCCGGGCCGCAGCTGGCCCTGGGCGCGAATTCGCCGTTCCTGTTCGGCCGCAAACTATGGGCCGAGACCCGCACCGAACTGTTCCTGCAGGCCACTGACACCCGCTCGCCGGAGCTGCGCAACCAGGGGGTGCGCCCGCCGGTGTTCTTCGGCGAGCGCTGGATCACGTCCATCTTCGACCTGTTCGAGGAGAACGTCCGCTACTTCCCGGCCCTGCTGCCGGAAACGACCGACGAAGACCCGGAAGCGGTGCTGGCGGACGGCAAGGCCCCGCGCCTGCAGGAGCTGCGGTTGCACAACGGCACCGTGTACCGCTGGAACCGGCCGGTGTACGACGTCGTCGACGGGCGCCCGCACGTCCGGGTGGAGAACCGGGTCCTCCCGGCCGGTCCGACCGTGGTCGACGTGCTGGCCAACGCGGCCTTCTATTACGGAGCCTTGACCATGTTGGCCGCGGAGGACCGCCCGGTGTGGACGCGGATGACGTTCGATGCCGCGCACGCCAACTTCGCCTCGGGAGCCCGGTATGGCGTGGACGCCCAGTTCTACTGGCCCGGCTTCGGCGAAATCACCTGGGACGAACTGATTCTGCGGCGGCTGTTGCCGCTGGCGCACGACGGGCTCGACCGCTGGGGCGTGGGCGCCGCCGTGCGCGACCGGCTGCTCGGCGTGGTGGAGCAGCGCTGTCTGTTGCGGCGCAACGGGTCTTGGTGGCAGAGCGAGACGGTGGCCCGGCTTGAGGCGTCCGGAAAGTCCCGCGACGACGCGCTGACGGCCATGCTGGAGCGCTATTCGGCGGGCATGCACAGCAATGAGCCGGTGCACACCTGGGAATTGCCGACCTGAGGGAAAGCGTGGTCCGGCGCCGAGCGTTCCGCCGTCCGGAAAGCAACACTCCCACAACACCTCCTCGGCTGAAAGGGCACACCATGACCGCTGTCTTCGAACCCACCACCGCCCCGACCGGACCCAACGGGGCAGCCGACCACCTGTGGATGCACTTCACCCGGATGGGATCGTTCACGGACAAGCCGGTGCCCGTGATCGAGCGTGGCGAAGGGGCGTACATCTACGACACCCAAGGGCGCCGCTATCTGGACGCGTTGTCGGGCCTGTTCGTCGTACAAGCCGGTTACGGCCGGAGCGAGATCGCGGACGCTGCCGATGCGCAAACCCGAAAGCTGGCCTACTTCCCGATCTGGTCCTATGCCACTCCCCCCGCCATCGAACTCGCCGACCGGCTTGCGGAGCTGGCCCCGGGCGATTTGAACAAGGTCTTCTTCTCCTCCGGCGGCGGCGAATCGGTCGAGACCGCGTGGAAGCTGGCCAAACAGTATTTCAAGCTGACCGGCAAGCCGAACAAGACGAAGGTCATCAGCCGCGCGGTCGCCTACCACGGCACCACGCAGGGCGCCTTGTCCATCACCTCGGTGCCGAACTTCAAGCACGCCTTCGAACCGCTGGTGCCGGGCGCTTTCCGGGTGCCCAACACTGATTTCTACCGGGCCCCGGAGAACCTGGCCGATGATGAGAAGGCGTTCGGCCGATGGGCCGCCGACCGTTTCGAGGAAGCGATCTTGGCCGAAGGGCCGGACTCGATCGCCGCCATCTTCGTCGAGCCGGTGCAGAATGCCGGCGGTTCACTGCCGCCCCCGCCCGGATATTTCGAGCGTCTTCGCGAGATCTGCGACACCTACGACGTCCTGCTGGTCTCCGACGAAGTGATCTGCGCCTACGGTCGGCTGGGCACCATGTTCGGCGCCCAGAAGTTCGGCTACCAGCCGGATATCATCACCACCGCCAAAGGTCTGACGTCGGGCTACGCGGCGTTGGGCGCCGCGATCATCTCCGATCGCCTCTTCGAACCGTTCAGCAGCGGCAACGTCAGCTTCCCGCATGGCTACACCTTCGGAGGGCACCCGGTGGCCTGCGCCGCCGCACTGGCCAATCTCGATCTGTTCGAGAAGGAAGATCTGCTCGGCAACGTGTTGCGGAACGAAAACGCGCTCCGTCAGACGCTGGAAAAGCTTTACGATCTGCCCATCGTCGGCAATGTCCGCGGCAACGGCTACTTCTGGTCCGTCGAACTCGTCAAGGACAAGGCCACGAAAGAACCGTTCAGCAAATCGGATTGCGAACGAATCCTGCGCGGCGTAGTGGCACCCGGACTCTGGGAAGCCGGCGTGTATTGCCGCGCCGACGACCGTGGCCAGGCCGTCGTCCAATTCGCTCCCCCGCTCATCTGTGGCCAGGCCGAATTCGATCAGATCGAATCCGCCATGCGATCGGCTCTCACCGACGCCTGGTCCCAACTCTGAAATCTTCTCGGTCCACGCCACATTCCGCGGTCACATCGACGCCGGCCGCCGCCCGCAGCAATGAACCTGTCAGGTCTTCGAGAAAGGAGTCCGCCGTGTCCACCATGGTCGTTGGTGTGCCGAAGGAAATAAAGGACAACGAGAACCGCGTCGCGGTGCAGCCGGACGGTGTCGCCGAACTCGTCTACAACGGACATCAGGTACTCGTGGAAAGCGGAGCGGGCGCGGGGTCTCGGTTCAGTGACGCCGAATATCAAGCCGCCGGAGCCACGATCGCCTCGACCGCGGACGAAGTGTTCGCGGGGGCTGATCTGATCGTCAAGGTCAAAGAACCGATTCCGGCCGAATACGAGCGGTTCCGTTCGGGCCAGCAGCTGTTCACCTATCTCCACCTCGCCGCCGACCGGGAACTGACCGAATTCCTCCTGGCCCGAAGAATCGATTCCATCGCCTACGAAACCGTCCAACTGCCGGACCGGCGACTGCCCTTGCTGACGCCGATGAGCGAGGTGGCCGGCCGTCTCGCCGTCCAGGCGGCGGCGCGCGCTCTGGAGAGTCCGGCCGGTGGAGCCGGCATTCTCCTGGGCGGCGTGCCCGGCACGCCGGCCGCCAAGGTGACCATCATCGGCGGCGGGGTGTCCGGCACCGAGGCGGCCAAGATCGCCGTCGGGATGCGCGCCATCGTCCGCGTGTTCGACACCAATCCGTCGCGACTGGCCTACCTGTCCGACATCTTCGAGGGCCGGCTGGACCTGGTCACGCCGAACCGGGCGCGGATGGCGGCCTACATCGCCGATTCTGACGTACTCATCGGAGCGGTCCTGGTCCCCGGCGCCAAGGCGCCCAAACTCGTGACCCGGGAAATGATTGCCTCTATGCGGCCCGGCAGTGTGGCCGTCGACATCGCCATCGACCAGGGCGGTTGCTTCGAAACCAGCCGCCCCACCACGCATTCCGCTCCCACTTACGTCGAAGAGGGGGTCGTCCACTACTGCGTGGCGAACATTCCCGGCGCCGTAGCCCGAACCTCCACTCTGGCGCTCACCTCGGCCACCCTGCCGTACCTGGTGAAGGTGGCCAAGGCCGGCGTCAAGGGGGCGTCCGCCGCCGACCCGGCGCTGGCCAAGGGACTGAGCACGCTGGAAGGCCACCTCGTCAACGAGCCGGTGGCGCAGGCGCACAATCTGCCTTACGCCGACTTCGCCGATCTCGCCAGGGCCGGCTGAAGCAGCGGCGCCGTGCGGGATCGCTAGTCCGGGGTGTCCTTGTTCATCCGGGCCCGGATGGCGATGAGCTGACGGGCATGGTGTTGCAGCCGCACGTCTTCCTGGGTCTGCGGCGTGAAGGTGGGAACCCGCACCGACCGGCCGGACAGATCGAGCCCGACGAACACCGTGCTGCAATGGGTGGTGAGTTGGAAATCGCCGCCCCGCGGATCCGACGAGCTGACGTGCACCGCGATGTGCATGCTGCTGCGGCCGGTATAGAGCAACCGGGCCCGGACCTGCACCAGGCTGCCGATGAGAACCGGCCGATAGAAACGGATACCACCGGAGTAGACGGCGATGGACCGCTCCCCGCCGCTCCACCGGCAGGCGCACGCGTAGGCCGCCTCATCGATCCATCGCATCACGGTGCCGCCGTGGGTCTTGCCACCCCAGTTGACGTCGGTGGGGGCGGCCAGGAAGCGCAGCACCACCTCCGGCGCGGTGTGGTCGTCGGTGTATTGCTGACCGGCCAGCTCGGCCTCGATGTCCGCGCGCAGGCCGATCCGGGCCACGGCCAGCCGCTGTCGCTCCTGGTCCGACTCGGTGATCGGCACAAAAGACGGCACCGGCACCGGGCGCGCGTTCTCACCCATGGCCACGAAGATCATCAGGCAAGAGGTGGCGGCGGCGTAGCGGCCCGTGCGCGGATCAGCCGACCGGACGTCCACCTCGATGTGCATGCTCGACGTGCCGGTGTGCACCAGCCGGGCGTGCACCTCGACCAATTCCCCGGAACGGATGGGGGCGCCGAAATTCACGTTGCCGACGTATGCCGTCACGCAATACCGGCCGCTCCAACCGACCGCGCACGCGTAACCGGCCTTGTCGATCCATTCCAACACCCGGCCGCCGCCCACCGCGGTTCCGCCCAGAAAGGCGACATCGGTCGGGGCGGCCAGGAAACGCAGCGTCAATTCGGCGGGCCGGACGGTCGCAGGCGACGGGATCACGCGCCCATCGTTCGGCATGACCGCGGCGCCGGCAAGCGCGGGGGCCCGGGACCGGCGCGCCGCAAGCAGCTCAGTACAGACGCGGCCGGGGCAGCGTGAACGACTCGAACTCGGCGAGCACGCCTCCGGTGCCGGTGATCTCGTAGTACGTGACCTTGATGCTGGTGGTGCGCCCCGCTTCGACCCCGGATCCTCTCGAAGGGTTTCCGGCCGAACAGCAGGTGAACGAGCCCGGCAGTTCGGCCGGTGCCAACGCGCTCAGCCGGTGACCTCCAGATGGTCGGTGGCGGTTCGGCCGAACGTCTCGGGCGCGTAGATCTGTTTGGCCGTCGCCGGCGGTACGACGAAGGAGCCCGGAGTGGTCGCGCTGGCCAGATAGCTGTAGGTGTAGACGCCGCCCTGCAGCCAGATCGGCGAACGCCTCCGCCCGGTCGTCCCGCAGGTCCTGATGGTCGTACCAGGTCGGGTTCCAACTCAGCGGATCGGTGGCGGCACTGTTTGCGTTCTTCCCGGCCAAATCCTGTGAGGTGGTGGCCAGAGCCGGGTTCAGCGCCTCCAGGCCGGCCGGCAGCGGATCGGTCAACGCGACGTGGCTCTGGGCACTCCGGGACACCATCGTCACGGTGACCCGTACCCGCGCGCCGGCCTTGATGTGCCACACCCCCTTGGCGTCCCTGATCACATCGGACGCCTGGTCGGCGCCCTGGTACGTCCGGGACACCACGAAACCGCGATCCAGGGCCGGCACCGACAGGTTGGCCGGGGCGGTGGTCAGGCCGATCCGGTAGTAGAGCCGTCCCGACCCTTTGTCGGACAATGTCACCGAAGTATTGCCCTGGGCCAGCACCGTACTGGTCGGGATATCCAGTTGGGTCTGCCCGGTGGTGCGGCCGGAATACCGGTGTTGCCCGGCAAATTGGTGACCCAGCCAGGTGGCGGCGACGAAGTCGGGGGTGTCGGACTCGTCCACGTCGAAGTACTGCCGTAGCGCCATGAGGGCGAACGCGTTCTCCTGCAAATTGTCCCAGCGTCCGCCGCGTTGCGCGTCCATCAGCCCGTGAACCACTTTGGCCGGCAGGTCGGATTTCGGGTCCACCGACAGCAAGGCACCGAGAATCAAAGCATCGGTGCGGGTGTCGGACTGCAGGGTGGTCCACGCGTCGTCCACGACGTGGTCGGTGAAGGTCACCGAGCCGGCGTCGTCGACCGCCGCATTGTTCACCCGGGTGAGCAGAGTTTGCCGCGGTGCCGCCGAGACCACCGGCAGCAACCAGGCCACGGCGTCCAGCGGAAGCGCGGCTCCCCGGCTGTCGACCCGCTGGTCGGCCTCGGTGACGGCCGCTTTGTCGCCGGCCAGGAACCGGACCGCCAGGGCGTAGGCATTCATCGAGTCCCGGGTTTGTGGGGTCGTGCCGTCGGGCAGCCGGTTGTCGATGCTGTCCAGATAGGGCAGGGCCTGCTTCACCGCGGCCGCCAGTGCGCCCTTCGTCGAGCCGCCGTAGCCGTATTTGTGGGCGATCAAGAAGGATTGCACCACTTGCACGGAATCGAAGGGGTCGGACTTTTCGCCCTTCTCCCAGTACGGGAATCCACCGTCGGAATTCTGCAGGGCCAGCAGCTGCTTGAGATCGGCGGTCACCAGGGCCTTGAGCTCGTCCGGGGACGGCAGGCCGGAGACCGAGAAGGCTTGCAGCACTATCACCCAGGGACGAGATGGCCAGGACTTGCCCGGCCAGCGCATCGGAGCTCTGATAATCGTATTGGGCCACGAAGTCGACGGCGTCGGTGAGCTCGGTGAGGGCGGTGGACGACGTGCTGATCTGCAGGCCGCCGAATTGCGGAATCACGGATCGGGGGGTGGTGAGTTTCTGACTCACCACCTGATTGCCCGACACACTGCCGTAGGTGGCGAAGCTCTCGGACGTCGACGGCGTGTACACCGGGAAATCCTGTTGCGCGGCGTCGGCGTCGGTGCCGCTGACAGCGGCCACCCGGAACCGCGCCGTCCCGGCCCGGTCGGCGGCCACGTCGAAGCGAACCTCGACCCGGCCGTGAGCCGGCACGGTGACCTCCTGCCCGGCGGCGCCCGTGCCGGCGCCGATCCCGACCACCGAGCCGCTGACGGTCAGGTTGGCGGCCTGCAGGACCACGTCGGTGGTCCTGGGCGTGTCGCCCTGGTTCTGGACGACCACCGGAAGCTGGGCGTGGTCGCCGAAGTTCAGGAAGCGCGGCGGCGTCGGGCCGGACGGTCAACGGGCAGCGCGGCGGTGATAGTGGCATCGCCGGTGCCGAAACGGTTGGGGCCCGAGACCGCAATCACCTGGACGCGATAGCGGGTCAGATTGTCCGGCAGGGTGACCGGGATCGCCGCCGTGCCGTCCGCTCCAGTGGTGACCGTGGGCCGGAAGAGCGCCAGCGCCTGGAACGCCGACCGCTGGTCGATGGGAGTGGTGACAGTGGCCGCATTCCCATTTACGGGGGCGGCCTGGGCGGGACTCGGCGCATTGGCGGAGTCACTGGCGGCGCCGCCGGCCGCAAATGACGCCGATGAGGATGACGCCGACGAAGCGGGCGCGGCTCCCGAAGATGCACCCGCCGAAGAATAACCCGCCGCCGCGCCCGAACCGGGCGGTGCGGCGGTGCCGAGCATGACGTCCGCCCGGCCGTACACCGCGGACAGCCAGGACTGATCGGGCGGGTAGAAGGTCGCCAACGGGTCCGGCCGCTGGTTCCCGCTCAGCGCGAGCACCGCCTCGTCCACGACGACCACCTCGAACTGGCTGCCGGCCACCGGTTTCCCGCTGGCGTCGGCCACCTTGACGTCGACCGTGGTCTGGCCGCCGGGCTTCACGGTGGACTGTCGCGGTTTGGCGGTGACGGTCAGCGAGCGGGTGACCGTGGACACGGACAGGTCGATCTGCCCGGTGGCGTAGCCGGGGCGCGTTCCGGCGCCGCCGGCCGGGTCGTCGGCGCGCGGGACGGTCCCCACCACCTCGACGTTGGCGGTCACGCCGGGCACGGACGCCTCGCTGATCGGAACAGTGACCACGGCTGAACTGTCGCTGATCGGAAAGGTCTTCGTCGACACGATCCCGTTGTGGGTCAGGGTGATCAGCCCGGTTCCGGTGGTGATGGGCGAGGTGACCAGCAACGTGGCCGATTGGCCGGGTTGGTAGGTGCGGCGATCCGGAACCAGGGTGACCTGCTGCTCCTGCACCGTGGTGGCGACCGTGCCATCGGGTCCGGCCACCCAGCGGGTCAGCTGGGTGCGGCTGGTCCGGCCCTGCTTGTCGGTGACCAGCGCGGTGATCCGGTACTCACCACCCAGGGCCGGGGTGAAAGTACAGGTGACCGGCGGTGGTCGCCGAGGTGACGGAGCAGGTCTGCGGATCGGCCAGGGTCGCCGAGGCGTCGTCCGCCGACCCGTAGGCGTCGCCGCCGACCACCCGCGCCGCCGTCACCGTCACCGGCCGCCCGGCCTGGGCGGTGCCGTCGATGCCGGTGACGATGGTCTGCAGAGTCAGCTTCTCGCCCTGTTTGACGAAGGTCGCGTCGCCGGCCAGCCCCACGTAGTAGTCGGCCGGGTGCACGATCACGGTGGCGGTATCGGCGATCTGCTGCCGATTGACGTCGGTGACCGTGGCCTGAGCCACCACCGAAACCGGCAGGCCGTCGGTGTCTTGGCCCAGTTCACCGACGTTCACCGCCACCGAGGCGGCGCCGGCCCCGTCGGTCGTGCCGGAGAAGGTCTGCACGTGGGCGTTTTGACCGCCGCCGTAGCCGTATCCGGAGCCGTAGGCCGGACCGGCGGGCAGCGGGCCGTAGCCCCCATGGGCGTAGCCACCCGCGTTCCCGGCCGTTTCGTACCACCATGGCGTCCAGACCCCGAAGGTGTAATTGCCCCAACCCGGCGGGGCATAGCTGGCCGTGGCCGTTTGCACCTGCCAGGCCACGGGAGCATTGCCGAGCGGGCCACCCGCGTAGTAGGTCGCGTCCGTTTGCACCGAGAGATCCGAGCCTCGGATGGCGGGATCGCTTGTCGCGGCGTGGGTGTCAACCTGGAAGGCCGGCGTCCGGAAATCGGCGATCGTGAAGGTGTGGGTGGAAGCGTCGGACTGCACGGTGCCGACATCGGCGGCGGCCAAATGCATCCCGATTTGGGCGGTGCCCAGATGCGCGCCGGCCGGGATCGCCAGGGTGAAATCGAAACCACCGGCGCTGTCAACGGTCGCCTGGCCACCACCGATGTGGATGCCGGTGCCGTCGTTCGCCGTCCAGGTGACTTGGCCGCCTTTGGGAATGGTCAGCGCCAGCGTGGTGTCGTTGGCCTGATGCCGCACCCAACCCTTGACCGACACGGTTTCTCCCGGCCGGTAGGTCTGCCGGTCGTCGGTCACGTACCAGATCATTTGGTCCGGCTCCGGTTGGCTCTTCCAGGTGTCGCCGTACATGTTCCCCGGCAGGATCGCGGTCTGGCCGTCCTTGGTCACTCGCACACTGACGGCGTCGATCGAAGTCAGGTCGACGGCGGCGATCCCTGTTCCATCGGTGGTGAGACTGGTGACGGGTTGACCGCTCCCGTCGAGGAGGGCGGCCGTGGCGCCGGACACCGGCGCTCCGGTGCGCAGATCGGTGACCCAGACTCGCAGGCTGCTCTGATCATTGATCACGTCGACGCCCAAGTCGGTCGATTGCACCCAAGAGGCGGTGGTCTGGTTGCTGAAGACCTGTTCGGCGGCCGCCGGATCGAGCGCCTCGACGATCACGACGACCTGTTTCCGTCCGCTGGTGAGCTGCCCGCTCAAATCCAGCCGTGTGGCGGTGAGCCGGTCCGGGTTACTGGGAATGTCGACGGTGCGGTCCACCAGCTTGGGCCAATCCGGGACGGGCACGTTCACGCCCGGGCCGCGGTTGGTGTCTCCGCGCTCGAAATTCTGATACCAGGCGTCGAATCGCTCCCAGTCGCCCTGCTCGACGGCGAAAACTTCCTCCCGGAACCGTTTCTGGTTGACCGAGGTGACCGTGACGGTCGGCCCGGAGCCGGTGGGATCGATCGTGGTCACCTCATTGGAAAAGGCGGAGAGCTGAATGCCGGCTCGTTCGATCGACTCGACCGCACCCACGGGCTGGGTGAGTTTCTGACCGTAGACGTCCTGCAGGCCGGCCTTGACGGTGATGCGGTAGGTCGTGGACGCCTGCGTCGCGCCGGAGATCAGGATGTTCGGGCCCGAGGCTGTGATGGAGGCGCCGCCCGGGATGGCCGGGTACACGCTCACAGTCGCCGGAATGAAGCTGCGCATGTCGAGAAAGTTGTTGAACTGCAACACAAGCGGCCCGCCCGGTTGGCAGCCGCTGTCGGCGCAGGTGCCCCGGGTCAGGCGCAGCGGCGCGTAGGTCGAGAAAGTTTGGGTCGAATCGCGGGGGCTGGTCAGCGGACCCTCGGCCGACCGGGTGCCGGCCTTGACCGTCACGTCGATGGCCGTGGCGGCGGGCAGCTCGTGCACGGGCACGAAGGCGACGAACCGCCCGGCGGGCGCGGCGCTGGCTGCGGAGCTCGCCTCGTGGTCGGCCGCGAGTTCCGCACCGGTGGCCGCCCGCACCGGCCAGGACTTGCCGCCGGCGCGGACCGCGATGGTGGCCAGGACGGCGGCCGGATCGATTCGCTGATTGAAGACCGCAAGCATCACCGGGCTCCGACTCACCACTTCCTTGTTCGCGGGTGTGAAGCTCTGGACGCTCGGCGCGGGGGTGGTGAAGGTGACGGCGGCCGCCTTGGCGAGCGTGCCGCCCGTCTGCGATTTGACTCCCGCGGGAACGGTGAGAGTGAAGCGCGTGGCCATCGGTAGCCGGTCGACGGTTGTCGAGTCGGCGGTGAAGCGCAAGGTCGTGGTGCCGACCCAGTCCCAGTGGCCCGGCACCGACGGTGAGATCTTCGCCGGCACCTGGTTGTCGGCCAGCTGGCCCACGGTGCTGACCGGGATCATCGGCTGGTTGAAGGTGATGCTGGCGAACGGCGCCACCGACACGCTGCCTTGCGGCTGCATGCGCAGGATCTGAAGGGGGCCGCTGGGCGTCGGCAGCGGCGTGGCCGGCGGTTGCTGGCCGTCGCCGGCCGCCGGGAACTTTTGCGTGATCGTTTGGCCGGCGCTCGGTTTGGTCAGCGACTGCGTGGGCCAACGGAAATCGGTGCCCAGACCGGATTGGTCGGTCCAGGCGGGCAGGCGGCCCAGAATCTGGCTCACCGAGTCCTTGGTCAGCGTCTTGCCCTTGACCACCGGAGCCCCGGCTGCCGCCTGGGCAGTCGTCGCACCGGCCTTGAGGGAGAAGCCGGCCGGCAGCACAACGCCACCACCCGGGACGGGATTGCCGGGGGTGACGGCACCGGACGGGTCAGTGTCTGTGGGCTGGCTCGACGTCGAATTGGTTGCCGGGGTCCCGGAAGACGCGCCCACATCGGTCGGTCCCGCGACGCCGGTCGACGCCGGTCGGCTGCTACTTCCGCCGGCCAGCACCCCGGCGACGACCACGATCAGACTGAGGGCGGCGGCCAGCACCGCCATCCGCCGGCGTCGGATCGAGCGGCTCGGTCGTCCAGCCATGACAGCCTCCGGGTGCCTGAGGCGCGACGCGCCTGTGCACCTCCCGGACGCAGGCTGTGCCGCTTCTGGTTGCACGGCAGCGCTGCGCTCGTCGGGCCGCACCTCTTGGGATCGCCCGAGCGAGGCCTCGGGGCGCTTGGGCAGGGCGCGCGTCGGTGGTGTGCCGGCGCGTTCTGGTACGCCCGCTCCCCTCGCCGGCGGTCTTCCGAAGCTGGAATGAACCAAGAACCTCGCTGAGCGGGGTCGTTGGTTCATTTCGAGGTCGCTGAGACGGCGGCCAGAGGCGCAGCCGTCGGTCGCAGCTCCGCGAGGGGCGCAGCCAGGGATCAGAGCTCAGCCAGAGCCGCGACCGGGGATTCGATGAAGTCGGCGACCGTGCGCAGGAAACCGCCGGCGATGTCCCCATCACAGACCCGGTGATCGAAGACCAGCGAGAGTTGCACGATCTTGCGCGGTACCACCTGCCCTTCCACCACCCACGGGCGATCCAGGATGCGGCCGATTCCCAGCATCGCCACCTCGGGGGCGTTGATGATGGGCGCGGATCCGTCGACCCCGAAGATGCCGTAGTTGTTGATCGTGAAGGTCCCGCCGGTGAGGTCTTCGGGCGTGGCCCGGCCGGCCCGGGCGGCGGCGGTGAGTTCGCGGATCCGGGCGCCCAACCGACGGGCGGACAGCGCCTCGGCGTGACGCACCACCGGCACCACCAGACCGCGTTCGGTCTGGGCGGCGAATCCCAGGTGGACATGCTCGGGGACGACGAGGTCATCGCCGTCCAGCCGCCCGTTCAGTTCCGGGTAGGTCCGCAAAGCGGCCACGGCGAATCGGCCCAGGAATCCGAGCAGGGTGACCTGGGTGCTGGCGTGGGCGGCCACCAGTTCGGTGGCGTCCACATCCACCCAGGTGGTGGCCTCGGGAATGTCGCGGCGCGAGCGGGCCATCTTCTGGCCGATGGCCTTGCGGATGCCCGACAGCGGGCGCCGCTCGGCGCCGCCCAGCGGCACATGGCGTTCGCTGATGGCCTTTTCGACGTCGGCGCGCCGAATCACGCCGCCCGGTCCGGAACCGGTCACCAACCGCAGATCGACGCCCTGATCACGGGCCAGTTGGCGGACCACCGGTGAGATGACCGGCGGAGCGGGCAGTGTGGCCTCGGTCAACGGGGTGGGTGGCGTCGGTGCCGACTCGACCGGCTCCACCGTCGGCCGGCGGCGTCGCCGCACAGTTTCCGAAGTGCCGTAGCCGACCAGAACATTGCCGCTGCCGGCTTCGGTGCCCTCGGAAGCCGGACGGCCGGATTCGGCGACGTCCGGCCCGCCCACCGAGATCAGCGGCGCGCCGACGGCCACCGAGTCGCCGGGTGCCCCGTGCAGCGCGTCGACCGTGCCGGCGAAGGGCACGGGCACCTCGACGACCGCCTTGGCCGTCTCCACCTCGACCACCGGTTGGTCGACTCGCACCCGGTCCCCGGGCGCGACCATCCAGCCGACGATCTGCGCCTCGGTCAGGCCCTCCCCCAAATCGGGCAGACAGAACTCAGGCATGCCGCACCGCCGGGTGGTCGTTCCATTGCAGCCTTTCCACGGCGTCCAGGATCCGGTCGACGTTCGGCAGGTGGAACTGTTCGAGTTTCGGTGGCGCATAGGGGATGTCGAATCCGGTCACCCGCCCGATGGGCGCCTGCAGGTAATGGAAGCATTGTTCGGTCAGCCGGGCGGCCACTTCGGCGCCGTAGCCGCAGAACCCGGACGCCTCGTGCACCACCACGGCCCGGCCGGTCTTGCGCACCGATGCGGTGACCGTCTCGTCGTCGAACGGCGACAGACTGCGCAGATCGACAACCTCGACATCCCAGCCGTATTCCAGCGCCGCTTCGGCCGTCTCCAGCGCCGTCGCCACCATGGCCCCGTAGGCGATCAGGGTCACGTCGCTGCCGGCCCGCCGCACCATCGCGCGTCCCAATCCCGGACCACAGATGGACAGCCGCACCGGTTCCTTCGTCCAGTACCGGCGTTTCGGCTCCAGGAAGATCACCGGGTCGTCACTGGCGATGGCCTGCCGCAGCAACGCATAGGCGTCGCCCGCCGTCGCCGGCGTGACCACCTTGAGCCCGGGGTGTGGGTGTAGAAAACCTCGCTGGAATCGCTGTGGTGCTCGACGCCGCCGATGCCGCCGCCGTACGGGATGCGCACCACGATAGGCAGTTTGAGCGCACCGCGGGTGCGGTTGTGCAGCTTGGCCAGATGGCTGGTGATCTGCTCGAAGGCTGGATAGGCGAAGGCGTCGAACTGCATCTCGACCACCGGCCGCAGGCCGTTCATGGCCATGCCGATGGCGGTACCGACGATGCCGGACTCGGCCAGCGGGGTGTCGACCACCCGGTCCGGTCCGAATTTGGTGGCCAGCCCGTCGGTGATCCGGAAGACGCCACCCAGGGTGCCGACGTCCTCGCCCAGCACCAGCACGGTCGGGTCGTCGGAGAGGCTGTCGGCCAGGGCCTGATTCAGCGCGGCCGCCATCGTGATCGGGTTCGTCAGGCGACACGGACGGGTCTCCGCCCAGCTTCCCGATGCAGCACCGCCTGCTGCCGCGCCAGCATCGGGGTCTGCTCGGCGTAGACGTGGCGGAACAGGTCGTCCGGGATCGAGCGTCGGTTCGGCGTTCATCCGCGTGCGGACCGCCTCGGCGAACCGCTCGGCCTCGTCGTCGATCCGCGTCCAGGTCGGCTCTGAGGTCAGGACCTGGTGATCGGTGAGCAGCGTGCGGAGCCGAGCGATCGGGTCGCGGAGCTCCCAGGACGCGACCTCATCCGCCGACCGGTAGCGGGTGGCGTCGTCGGCGTTGGTGTGCGACTCCATCCGGTAGGTCATCGCCTCGATGAGGGTGGGGCCGCCGCCGGCCCGGGCCCTGTCCACCGCCGGCCGGAGCACGGCGAACACCGCGGCGGCGTCATTGCCGTCGACGCGGTAGGACGGGATGCCGTAGCCGATTCCCTTGTGCGCCAGGGAGGGCGCGGCCGATCTGCTTGTCGAGCGGGACGCTGATCGCGTAGCCGTTGTTCTGCACCAGGAACACCACCGGCGCCTGCCAGACGGCGGCGAAGTTCAGCGCCTCGTGGGTGTCGCCCTCGCTGGTGGCCCCGTCGCCGCAGAGCACCAACGCCACCGTGTCCTCGTGTTTGAGCTGGGCGGCGTGGGCCAGTCCGACCGCGTGGAGTTCATTGGTGGCCAGCGGCGTGCACTGCGGGGCGACTCGGCGGCGGCCGGGTCGTAGCCGCAGTGCCAGCTGCCGCGCAGCAGCCCCAGTACCTCGACCGGGTCGACGCCCCGGGAGACCACGGCGACGGCATCCCGGTAGGTGGGGAACAGCCAGTCCCCTCGTCCAGGGCGAGGGCGGCGGCCACCTGGCAGGCGTCCTGACCGTGCGAGGACGGGTAGACGGCTAACCGGCCCTGCTTGACCAGCGCGGTGGCCTGGGCGTCGAACCGGCGGCCGATCACCATGCCGCGGTAGAGCGCGACCAGTTCCTCGGCGCTGGTCGGCGCCACGAGCTCGGGGCAGTCGTGCCAGCCGCCGTCGGCATCGACGAAGTTGCAGCGGTTCCTCGTTCGGAAGTAGATGTGCGTGCACCCCGGGCTCCTTCGCTCGGTCTTTTCCCGAGTATGGGCCGATGCTGGCCATCCGTCCTATCCAGCGGCCGAATCCTGGACAATCGGCCCGCCTACGCCAGGTCAGTTGGCCAGATGTCGACGAAACTGCCGGTGCTCACGACCGTCGGCCGGACGAGTGGAATTGGACGACGTCGACCGCTAGCATTCTGCGGGCGCTCAGCGCCGACGGGCGGCTGTCCATGCGGTCGCTGGCCGAACAGGTCCACATCTCCAGGGCCGGCGCCTATGCCCGGGTGGCGCGGCTGGAGGAGACCGGCGTGATCACCGGCTACTCCGTCGTGCTGGACCCGGTCAAGACCGGCCACGGCGTGTCCGCCTACATCTATCTACGGATCGCCCAGCACTCCTGGAAGGCCGTCCGGGCCCGGATCGCCGACATCGACGAGGTCGAGCACGCAGCGCTGATCTCCGGCGACGACGACCTCGTACTGCTGGTCCGGGCCGCGGACGCCGCCGCTCTGCGCGACCTGGTGCTCAACCGGTTCCAGGCGATGCCCGACGTAGTGTCCACCAAAACGACACTCATCCTGGACGAAGTGCCGCGCGGCTGACGCGACTCGTCCGACCCGATCGGAGGCCCATGCCCCGCAAAATCGCCACCAGCACCGCGGTCGAGCGACCGGCGATGCTGGACTTCGTCCGGTCCCGGCACCAGCATGATCCTGCTGACGCAGCGGTCCGACGGCTGGGCGCAGGCGTCGCCGGTCACCGGCGGCGTCGACGAGCAGGGACGGATCGTCATCTCCTCCTACCCCGAACGCGCCAAGTCCGCCAACGTGCGGCGCCGGCCGACCGCGTCGGTGGTGGTGCTGTCCGACGATTTCGGGGACGCCTGGATGCAGATCGATGGCGACGCCGAGCTTCTCGAATTGCCGGAGGCGCTGGAGCCGCTGGTCGACTACTTCCGGCAGCATCTCCGGGGAGCACCCGGATTGGGACGAGTACCGGCGGGCCATGGTCGAGCAGGGCAAATGCCTGATCCGGATCACGCCCACGGCGTGGTCGCCCATCGCCACCGGCGGGTTCCCGGCCCGGCTGGGCTGATCCGGGCGGTGCGGGCCGATCCGGGCCTGGTTCCAGGCGCCCGGCCAGGACGCGGCGCCGTCCGGCGAGGTCAGGCGCTGCCGCCGGCCACCCGCAGCCCGCCGTTGACGTCGAGGACGTGTCCGGTGATCCAGCCGGCGTCGGCGGAGGCCAGGAAGGCGACGGCGCCGGCGACGTCGTCGGGCACACCCAACCGGCGTAGCGGATAGGCGGCCGCCACCCGCTCTTCGCGACCCTCGTACAGCGCCCGGGCGAACCGCGTCTTGACCACCGCCGGGGCGACCGCGTTCACCCGCACCTCCGGTCCGAGTTCGGCGGCCAGCGTGGCGGTGAGGTGGATCAAGGCGGCCTTGCTGACGCCGTACCACCCGAGGCCCGGCGCCGGGACCTCGCCGGCGACGGAGGAGACATTCACCACCACGCCCGCGCTGCCCGAATCCGAGTTGACCGTGCCGCACGGCCTTTTCGATCCAGGCCAGCGGGGCCAGCACGTTCACGTCGAGGATCTTGCGGGCCGCCGCCGGGTCGATATCGAGCAGCGGTCCGTAGACCGGGTTGATCCCGGCATTGTTGACCAATACGTCCAGCCGGCCGAAGGTCTCGTTCACCCGGGCCAGGACCTCGTCCTGGTGCTGCGGATCGTCGGCCCGGCCCGCCACGCCGCACGCTCGCCCGCCCGGCAGGCCGGCGACGGCCTCATCGAGTGCCGGCTGGTCCCGGCCGGTCAGGCAGACCCGCGCGCCTTCCTGCACCAGCCGGCGGGCGATGGCCAGGCCGATCCCTCGGCTGGCGCCGGTGATGATGGCGACCTGATCTTGGAAGCGCAGCATGAGGCCATGATCTCCGACAGGGCGATTCCCCCGACGCGCTGCCGCGTCCAGATGGACGCCGACGGCGCGCACCGACCTCCCGACGGCGAACGCGAAGGTTTCAGGTGTGAATAATCCGGAGCATGTCCCGAGCAGATCCGCCAGCGGCGAGTGAGGTCAACCCGAACGCTGGCCCGGCGATGTGGGTGGGTTCGCCTCGGGCGGACCAGCCGGTGACCGGCGCGGGAGTCCTCGACATGCCTCGACCCGGCGAACGGTTGTCTCGATGACGAACGCCGCCCGCGATGAGGGCGACGCCTCGGACGCGGCGCCGCACACCACGGCCGGGAAGCTGGCCGAGCTGGCGCGCCGGCACCAGGAGGCGGTGCACGCCGGCTCCGCTCGCGCGGTGGAACGGCAGCACGCCAAGGGGAAGAAGACGGCCCGGGAACGGGTGGAGATGCTGCTGGACCCGGGTTCGTTCCTGGAATTGGACCAGTACGCCCGGCACCGGAGTACCGCGTTCGGTTCGGCGGACAACCGGCCGTTCGGCGACGGCGTGGTCACCGGGTACGGCACCGTGGACGGCCGCCCGGTGTGTGTCTTCAGCCAGGACGTAACCGTGTTCGGCGGCAGCCTGGGCGAGGTGTACGGCGAGAAGATCGTCAAGGTCCTCGATTTCGCCATGACCAATGGTTGCCCGGTGATCGGGATCAACGAGGGTGGCGGCGCCCGCATCCAGGAGGGTGTGGTCTCGCTCGGCCTGTACGCCGAAATCTTCTACCGGAACGTGCGAGCCTCCGGGGTGGTGCCGCAGATTTCGCTGGTGATGGGGGCGGCGGCCGGCGGGCACGTTTACTCGCCGGCGCTGACCGATTTCGTGGTGATGGTGGACAAGACGTCGCAGATGTTCATCACCGGGCCGGATGTGGTCAAGACGGTCACCGGCGAGAACGTCACCCTGGAAGAGCTGGGTGGGGCCCGGGTACACAACACCACCAGCGGCAACGCGCATTACCTGGCTGCCGACGAGGCCGACGCCATCGACTATGTCAAGGCGCTGCTGTCGTATCTGCCCAGCAACAATCTGGATCCGTTGCCGGCGGGCGAACCGGTCGACGCGGACGACGAGGCCGACGATTTCCTGGACACGTTCATCCCGGACTCGGATTCCGCGCCGTACGACATGCACACCGTGATCGAGCATGTGGTGGACGACGGCGAATTCTTGGAGGTGCAGTCGCTGTTCGCGCCGAACATCGTCGTCGGCTTCGGGCGGGTGGACGGCACCCCGGTCGGGGTGGTCGCCAACCAGCCGCAGCATCTGGCCGGGTGTCTGGACATCGACGCGTCGGAGAAGGCGGCCCGGTTCGTGCGGACCTGCGACGCGTTCAACATTCCGCTGCTGACGCTGGTGGATGTGCCCGGGTTCTTGCCCGGGGTCGGTCAGGAGCACGCCGGCATCATCCGGCGCGGCGCGAAGCTGATCTACGCCTACGCCGAGGCCACGGTGCCGAAGATCACCGTGGTGACCCGGAAGGCGTTCGGCGGGGCGTACGACGTGATGGGGTCCAAGCATCTGGGTGCCGACATCAATCTGGCCTGGCCGACGGCGCAGATCGCGGTGATGGGTGCGCAGGGCGCCGCCAACATCCTGTATCGGCGGGAGCTGGCTGCCGCCGAGCAGACCGGCGACGCGGAGGCGTTGCGCGCCCGGCTGACCGCGGAGTACGCGGACGCCCTGTTGAACCCCTACATGGCGGCCGAGCGCGGTTACGTCGACGATGTGATCCGGCCCTCGCAAACCCGCTCGGAGGTGGTGCGTTGCCTGCGGATGCTGCGGAACAAACGGCAATCCCTGCCGCCCAAGAAACACGGGAACATTCCGCTGTGAACATCTCCATCCGGCAGCCGGTGTCCGCGCCGGAACTGGCCGCCGTCCTCGCCGTCCTGGCCGGGACGGCCCGCGACGGTGACCGCGACCCCGTCCCGGCCGTCGCACCATCGGCGTGGGCGAGATCGCTCCACGGGGACCGGGTCTGGGTGCCGGTCAGCGGCTGGCGGAATCCACGCGGAGGGTGGTTATGAAAAAGGTATTGATCGCCAACCGCGGAGAGATCGCCGTCCGGGTCATTCGGGCCTGCCGGGACGCCGATCTGGCGTCGGTGGCCGTGTACGCCGAGCCGGACCGGGATGCGCTGCACGCCCGGATGGCCGACGAGGCGTTCGCGCTGGGTGGCCAGACTCCGGCCGAGTCCTACCTGGACTTCGCCAAGGTGCTGGACGCCGCGACCGCCTCTGGAGCGGACGCGGTCCACCCCGGATACGGGTTCCTGTCCGAGAACGCCGATTTCGCGCAGGCGGTGCTGGACGCCGGGCTGACCTGGATCGGTCCGCCGCCGCCGGCCATCCGCGATCTGGGCGACAAGGTCACCGCCCGGCACATCGCACTGCGGGCCGGGGCACCGCTGGTGCCGGGAACGAAGGAGCCGGTGTCCGGGCCCGACGAGGTGATCGCCTTCGCCCAGGAATTCGGGTTGCCGGTGGCCATCAAGGCGGCGTTCGGCGGCGGCGGCCGGGGATTGAAGATCGCCCGGACGGCCGAGGAGATACCGGAGTTGTATGCCTCGGCGGTCCGGGAGGCGGTCGCGGGGTTCGGCCGGGGCGAGTGTTTCGTGGAGCGGTATCTGGACCGGTCCCGGCACGTGGAGGCGCAGGTGCTGGCCGACCAGCACGGCACCGTCATCGTGGTCGGCACCCGGGACTGTTCGCTGCAGCGCCGCAACCAGAAGCTGGTCGAGGAGGCCCCGGCGCCGTTCCTGACCGACGAACAGCGGGCCACCATTCATGCCGCCGCCAAAGCCATCTGCCGGGAGGCGGGATACCACGGCGCGGGCACGGTCGAGTTCCTGGTCGGCCGGGACGGGGTGATCAGCTTCCTGGAAGTGAACACCAGGCTGCAGGTGGAGCACCCAGTGTCGGAGGAGACGGCCGGTATCGACCTGGTGCGTGAGCAGTTCCGCATCGCCGATGGCGAAAAACTTCGTTGGGGCACCGATCCCGTGCCGCGCGGGCATGCCATCGAATTCCGCATCAACGGCGAGGACGCCGGCCGCAACTTTCTGCCCGCTCCCGGCGTCGTCACGGAGTACCGGGAACCGGCCGGCCCGGGCGTGCGGGTGGACTCGGGGGTCCAGGCGGGCTCGGTCATCGGTGGCGCCTTCGACTCCCTCCTGGCCAAACTCATCGTCTGGGGACCGACCCGCGCCGACGCGATCGCCCGGGCCCGTCGCGCCCTGGACGAGTACCAGGTGGAGGGCATGGCCACGGTGCTGCCGTTCCATCGCGCGGTGGTCCGTGACCCGGCGTTCGTGTCCGAGCCGTTCGCGGTGTTCACCCGCTGGATAGAAACCGAATTCGACAATCAGATCCCGCCGTTCACCGAGGCGGCCGCGGCACCCGAACTTCCCACCCGGGAAACGATCGTGGTGGAAGTGGCCGGCCGCCGCCTCGACGTCACCCTGCCCGCCGGGTTCGGTGTCCGCGGCCCGGCTCCCGCCGCGGACGGACGTCCGAGCCGCCGCCGCGGAAAGGCGAGCGTCGCGGTGGCCACCGGAGACGCCCTCACCTCCCCCATGCAGGGCACCGTGGTCAAGGTCGCCGTCGCCGACGGGGACGCGGTGGCCGGCGGTGACCTGGTGCTGGTGGTCGAGGCCATGAAGATGGAGCAACCGCTGGTGGCGCACAAGGCGGGCCGCATCGCCGGGCTGGAACTCACCCCCGGCGCCGCCGTCACCTCCGGCACCGTGATCTGCCGGATCGAGGACTGACCCGCCGATGACCCGACTGGAAACCCGCCCATGACGCCCGACCTCACACCGCCCGCCGACGCCGTGGCGTGGGCCCGCGCGGTCGCCCAGGTGCTGGCCAAGGCCGGGCGCTCGGTCGAGGAGGGCAGCGTTCCGGCCGCCGTGGCGGCGGCCCTGTCGGCGCGCGGTGAGATCGACATACCGGCGCTCGGCTCGGCGTTCCTGACGCCGTTCCGGCTGCCGGTCCCGGTGCCCGGCCCCGCGGAGTGGGAATACGTGGCCGACCTCGGGCCCGCCGACAGCACCGAGACCGACGGGACCGTTGCGGCCGACGCCGGCGCGGGCGACGTCTCCGAACTTGGGTACCTGCTGGCGGCCGGCACCGCCGCGCTGCGGGCCGGACGGCCGCCCTCGGGTTTCCGGGTCACGGTCAGCCAGGAGTTCTTCGTGTCGGTGGCGAAGCTGCGGGCGTTGCGAGTGGGCTGGGACCGGATCCGGACCGTCAGCGGGCTGCCGAGCGCGCCGGTGCGGGTGCACGCGGTGACCAACGCACGGATGTACGCGGCCGAGGACGTGCACACCAACCTGATCCGGAGCACGGTCGCGGCGGCGGCCGCGGTGGTGGGCGGCGCCGACGCGCTCACGGTGCTGCCGTTCGACGCTGCCACCGGCCGATCCTCGGAGCTGAGAGAGCGGCTGGCGCACAACATTTCCCGGTTGCTGGCCGGGGAGTCGTTCCTGGCCCGGAACGCCGATCCGGCTGCCGGGGCGTTCGCGCTCGAGGAGCTGACCCGCCGGTTGGCCGCGGCCGCCTGGGCGGAGTTCCAGACGTTGGACGGGAAGGTGGCGGATCGGCTGGCCGACGGTTCCCTGCCGGCCGCCTGGGCCGCCCAGGCATCGGCGCGGGCAGCGGCGGTGGCCGACGGGGAGCGAGTTGTGGTCGGCGTCAACCGGTTCCAGGTGGCGTCGTGATCCCGGACAGTTTCGCCGGCATTCCGCTGGCCGAGTCCGACGCGGTCAACGACGCGGTCGATCCCGGATATCCGGGGCAGCCGCCGTATCTGCGCGGGCCGTATCCCACCATGTACACCACCTCGCCGTGGACGATCCGGCAGTACGCCGGTTTCTCCACCGCGGCGGAATCGAACGCCTTCTACCGCCGCAACATCGCCGCCGGGCAGAAGGGTCTGTCGGTGGCCTTCGATCTGGCCACGCACCGCGGCTACGACTCCGACCATCCCCGGGTGATCGGCGACGTCGGTATGGCCGGCGTGGCGGTCGATTCCATCCTGGACATGCGCGAGCTGTTCGCGGGCATCCCGCTGGATTCGATGAGCGTCTCGATGACCATGAACGGGGCGGTACTGCCGGTGCTGGCGCTCTACGTCGTGGCCGCCGAGGAGCAGGGCGTACCGCCGGAGAAATTGTCCGGCACCATTCAGAACGACATCCTGAAGGAATTCCTGGTCCGTAACACCTATATCTTCCCGCCCGGCCCGTCGATGCGGATCATCAGCGACATCTTCGCGTTCACCGCGGCCCGGATGCCGAAATTCAATTCGATCTCCATTTCCGGATATCACATCCAGGAAGCCGGTGCCACCGCTGATCTCGAGTTGGCTTACACCCTGGCCGACGGCATCGAATATGTGCGGGCGGGCATCGCGGCCGGGCTGGACGTCGACGTGTTCGCACCGCGGCTGTCGTTCTTCTGGGGCATCGGGATGGATTTCTTCACCGAGATCGCCAAACTCCGCGCCGGCCGTCAGTTGTGGTTCGAATTGATGGCCGAATTCGCGTCCGCAGAATCCGCGGTCGTCGATGCTGCGCACCCACTGCCAGACCTCGGGCTGGTCGCTGACCGCCCAGGATCCGTTCAACAACGTGGCCCGGACCTGCATCGAGGCGATTGCCGCCACCCAGGGCCACACCCAGTCGCTGCACACCAACGCGCTGGACGAAGCCCTGGCCCTGCCCACCGACTTCTCCGCCCGCATCGCCCGCAACACCCAACTGGTGCTGCAGCACGAAACCGGGACCACCTCGATCATCGACCCGTGGGGCGGCTCGCACCTGGTCGAGAAGCGCACCACCGAGCTCTTGGTCCAGGCCCGCGCGCACCTGGCCGAGATCGACGCCGTCGGCGGGATGGCCGCGGCCATCGAGGCGGGGATCCCCAAGCTGCGCATCGAAGCGGCCGCCGCCCGCACCCAGGCCCGCATCGACTCCGGACGCCAGATGCTGTTGGGGGTCAACGCTTTTCCGCCTCCGGCCGGCCAGAACGCCGGCATCGACGTGCTCACGGTGGACAACGCCGCGGTCCGCACCGCCCAGCTGGCCAAGCTCGAGCGGCTCCGCGCGGAACGGGACCAACGCACCGTCGATCGGGCCCTGGCGGCGCTCACCGACGCCGCCCGCTCCGGATCGGGGAACCTGCTGGCGCTGTCCGTGGACGCCGCCCGAGCGGGCGCCACTGTCGGGGAAATGACCTCGGCCCTGGAAACCGTCTTCGGGCGGCACACACCGGTGATTCGTACGATTTCCGGCGTGTACCGCGCCGAATCGGAGCAGGCCGGCGATGCCGACACCGCCGCCGTGCTGCAGACCACCGCCCGGTTCGCCGACCAGTACGGCCGCCGCCCCCGCATCCTGGTGGCGAAAATGGGCCAGGACGGCCACGACCGCGGCCAGAAAGTCATCGTCAGCGCCTTCGCCGACCTCGGCTTCGACGTGGACGTGGGCCCACTGTTCTCCACTCCGGACGAGGTCGCCCGACAAGCCATCGACGCCGACGTCCACGTCGTGGGGGTCTCCTCGCTGGCCGCGGGCCACCTCACCCTCGTCCCCGCCCTGCAAGAAGCGCTGGCCCGCGCCGGCCGGCCCGACATCCTCGTGGTGGTGGGCGGTGTCATCCCGCCGGCCGACGTGCCGACGCTGCTGGACATGGGCGTCGCCGCTGTCTTCACCTCCGGCACACCCATCGCCCACTCGGCAATGACCCTGCTGGACACGCTGTCCCGAACGCTGTGATCCCGGACCTTTCGACTCGAGCCGGTCTTGCTCGCGCCATCACCCTGGTCGAGTCCACCCGGGCGGATCACCGGGAACAGGCCCGCGCGCTGTTGGCCGCCCTGACCGCACCGTCCGAACCAGCGGTGCGAGTGGCCATCTCCGGTGTGCCGGGCGTCGGTAAATCCAGTTTCGTGGAAACCCTCGGACTGCAGTTGGTGGCCGACGGCCACCGCGTCGGGGTGCTGGCCGTCGACCCGTCGAGCACCAGAACCGGCGGATCGGTTCTGGGCGACAAGACCCGCATGCCGCGGCTCGCCGCCCATCCCGACGCCTTTGTGCGCCCTTCCCCCACCGCCGGCACGCTCGGCGGGGTGGCCCGCCGCACCGCTCAGACCATCCCACTGCTCGAAAGTGTCGGCTACGACGTCGTTCTGGTCGAGACAGTGGGCATCGGCCAGTCGGAGGTCAGCGTGTCCGACATGGTCGACGCGACGCTGCTGCTGGCCCTGGCCGGCGCGGGTGACCAACTCCAGGGCATCAAGAAGGGCATCCTGGAAGTGGTCGACGTGGTGGCTGTCAACAAGGCCGACGGCGACCGGCTCATCGCCGCCCGCACCGCCGCGCGAGAACTCGCCGGCGCCCTGCGCGTCGTGCACGGCCGCACCGGTGCACCGCCAGTGCTGACCTGCTCCGCCACCACTGGAGACGGTGTTCGGCCGGTCTGGCAGGCGCTGATGGCCGCCCGCGACCGGCTCGGACCGGACGGCCTGCTCGACAAGCGCGCCACCCAGCAGGTGGCGCTGAGCTGGGCCCTGGTCCACGACGAACTCGACCACCGGCTGGCCACCGCCCCCGCGGTCCGGGCCGTCCGGGCCACCGTCGAGGCGGAGGTGCGCGCCGGCCGGCTGACCGCACCCGAGGCAGCCGACGCCATTCTGCGGGCCTTCGCCCAGAGTTCCTGACAGACTTTGCCGGTGACCGACCCGCCGCCGACGGCGCCCCGCTATCTAGGCGGGCGCTACCGGCTGGACCGGATCATCGGCCGCGGCTCCATGGGCCGGGTGTGGTCCGCCTTCGACGAGTGGCTGACCCGGTGGGTGGCCATCAAGGAGGTGGTCTTCCCCCCGAACACCCCCGGGGCCGAGCGCGAGCTGGTCACCGAGCGGGCCATGCGGGAGGCGCGGGCCATCGCCACCGTCACGGATCCGCATGTGGTGATCATTTTCGACCTGGTGGCCACCGAAGCCTCGCCGGCCATCGTGATGGAGTTGCTGGACGCCCAGTCGCTCGCCCAGATCCTGGCGTCCGAGAAGGTGTTGGACGAACCGGCCACCGCGGCCATCGGTTTCGGCGTGGCCTCGGCCCTGCTGGCCGCCCACGCGGTGGGCATCACACATCGGGACGTCAAGCCCGGCAACGTACTGCTGGCCAAGGACGGCCGCGTCAAGCTGACCGACTTCGGGATTGCCCGCAGCATCGCGGAAACCACCATGACGGCCACCGGTCTGCTGCTGGGCTCCCCCGCCTACATCTCCCCCGAGGTGGCCGCCGGTGAGGTCGCCACACCGGCCTCGGACGCCTGGGGTCTGGGCGGGCTGCTGTACGCCGGCATCACCGGGAACCCGCCCTACGACGCCGGGGATCCGCTGAAAACGCTCTTCGCCGTGGTCAACGACCCGGCGCCGGTGCCCCCGCCCAACGCCGGCCGGCTCGACGGCCTGATCCGCGCCCTGTTGACCAAGGACCCGAAACGCCGGATGACCACGGCGCAGGCCCAGGTGGTGCTGCGCGGTATCGCGGACGAGAGCGTGAGTGCCCGGCTCGCCACTCGGCTGTGGGCGCCGGCCGCGCCGGTGTTGACCGCTCCCGCGCCCGGCAGCCGGACGGCCACGGGGCTGCCGAACCGTCCAGCCGTTGCCACCGGGTCCAGCCGAGTACCGGTCCCGACGGCGCCGGCTCGGCCCACCGCTCCGGCGCCCCGTCCGGCCACCGGGCCGGCTCCGATCGCGCCGGCCTCTACCGTGTCCCGGCCGTTCGTCAGCCTGGCCGGGCCGGCCACCCCGCCGGCACCGGATGACGCTCTGCCGCCCCCGCCCTGGGCGGCCCAGGGAACCGGGAAGCTGCGGCCGCTCCCGGCCGCCAGCCACCCCGACCGTCGGCCCACGTCGATGACCACCGTCCGGTGGTGGCTGGTGATCGTGGTGGCGGTCCTGGCCGTGGTCATCGGCTATCTCGCGGTCCGCGGCATCCACGAAATCGTGGCCGGGTGGGCCGTCGTGGGCACCTCCAAAGATCTCGGCTGATCCGAGCCGCCCCACCGGGCGGCCCGGCTGACCGGTCGGGGGCGAGGCGGCGCTCCACCGCTCGATTAGTCTGCCGCCATGAGCGAGGACCAGCAGACCATCCAGCGCGCCAAGGCCGAGACCGCGGCCACGGCGCTGGCGCGGGCGACCGGCGTGCTGCACCACGACGTGGCGCTGGTCCTGGGCTCCGGCTGGTCCGCCGCCGCCGACGAGTTGGGCCACCCCACGGCTGAGGTGTCCGCCGCGCAGATTCCCGGATTCCTGCCGCCCGCGGTGCTCGGTCACGCCGGCCACATCCGGTCGGTACCGGTGGGTGACAAACGCGTGCTGCTGTTTGTGGGCCGCACCCATTTGTATGAGGGACATGGTGTTTCGTCCGTGGTGCACGGCGTGCGCGCGGCCGCGTACGCCGGCGCGAAGCTGGTCATCCTGACCAACGCCGCCGGCGGGCTGCGCACCGACATGACGCCCGGACAACCGGTGCTGATCAGCGATCACCTCAACCTGACCGCGCAGTCGCCGATCAGCGGGGCGAATTTCGTGGACCTGACCGATCTGTATTCACCGCGGCTCCGGGCCCTGGCCCGCGAGATCGACCCGTCGCTGACCGAGGGCGTGTACGCGCAGCTGCCCGGACCGCACTTCGAGACACCGGCCGAGATCCGCATGCTGCGCACCCTGGGTGCCGACCTGGTGGGCATGTCCACGGTGCTGGAAGCGATCGCCGCGCGGGAGGCCGGCGCGGAGGTGTTCGGGCTGTCCCTGGTCACCAATCTGGCCGCCGGCATCACCGGTGAACCGCTTTCCCACGAAGAGGTGCTGGAGACCGGAAAAGCGGCGGCCGCCCGAATGGGCCGGCTGCTGGCCGAGTTGGTGGAACGGGCGTGACACCACGCTCGCTGACCGCCCCGGGCCCTAGGAAGGCGGACCAGTGACCGACGTCGAAGCGGCCGCCCGGGCCTGGATCGCCGCCGATCCCTGTCCGGCCGACCGGGCGGAACTGGAAACGTTGCTGGCCAACGGATCGACCGCCGAGCTCGCCGAGCGCCTGTCGGCGCCACTGACCTTCGGGACGGCCGGACTACGCGGGCCGTTGCGCGCGGGACCGGCCGGCCTCAACCTGGCCGTCGTCCGCCGCACCGCCTTCGGCGTGGGCAGGTTTCTGATCCGGTCCGGCCGCGCCGGCACGGTCATCGTCGGATACGACGCCCGGCACCGATCGGCGGAATTCGCTCGGGAGGCCGCGGGCACGCTGACCGCGTTGGGGTTCTCGGTCATGCTGGCGCCCGGCCCGTTGCCCACCCCGTTGACCGCCTTCGCGGTGCGCGAACTGGACGCCGTGGCCGGCATCCAGATCACCGCGTCGCACAATCCGCCGCTCGACAACGGCATCAAGGTCTATCTGGCCGGTGGGGCGCAACTGGTTTCCCCGCAGGACACCGAGATCGAGGAACAGATCGAATCCGCGCCAGCGGCGGTGGACATCGCGGTGGCGAGCGAATTCTCGGCCTGGCCGGCTGATCTCGTCGATGCGTATATCGAGCGCACCGCCGCCTTGTCGTCCCGAGTCGGTGGAACGACCGACTTGCGGGTGGTGGCCACGCCGATGCACGGCGTGGGCGGCGCCACGCTGCGGCAAATGTTGCGCCGAGCCGGTTTTCCAGATGTCCAGCTGGTACCCGAGCAAGCGGAGCCGGATCCGGACTTCCCGACCGTCGCGTTCCCGAACCCGGAGGAGCCCGGAGCCACCGACCTGCTGCTGGCGCTGGCCGAGTCCGCATCGGCCGACCTGGCCATCGCGGTGGACCCGGACGCCGACCGCTGCGCGCTCGGTATCCCCCTACCCGGGGGCGGCTGGCGCATGCTGACCGGCAACGAGGCGGGCGTGCTGCTGGGCGACCTGGTTTTGTCGCGACTGGACCGGGCCAGGCATCCGGATCCGCTGGTGGCCACCACCGTGGTGTCGTCCACGATGCTGGCCGCGGTGGCTGCTGGATACGGGGTCCGGTACGACGAGACCCTCACCGGGTTCAAGAATTTGGTCCGCGCCGGCGACGGCCAGGGCACCGGGCTGGTGTTCGCGTACGAGGAGGCTCTCGGCCTGTGCGTGGACCCGGAAACGGTGCGAGACAAGGACGGCCTGTCCGCCTCGGTGCTGGCCTGTGACCTGGTGGCCGACCTGAAGGCTGCCGGGACGTCCGTGGCCGCACGGCTCGATGAACTGGCCCGCCGTTTCGGACTACACGTCACCGGCGCCCACTCGGTGCGCGTGGCCGACCTGTCGGTCATCGACAAGATCATGACCCGGCTCCGCGAAGCTCTGCCCACCGAATTGGCCGGCGAGCCGGTGACCGAGACCCGTGACCTGTTGCCGCTCACCGACGGCCTGCTGTTCCGCACGGCGTCGAGCCGCGTCGTCATCCGGCCGTCCGGTACCGAACCGAAGCTGAAGTGCTACCTGGAGGTCGCCGCGCCGGTTCCGGACGGTGCTGACGTCGCCGCTCTGCGGGCCGATGCGGAACGGCGGCTGGCCGCCCTGACCGCCGCCGTGGCCGCGCTGGTGGCTTGATCCGTGGCCGACCCGGGTGTCGGTTCGGCCGGGCGAACCGGACACGGTCCGCAATGAGCACGCTCGCCGAGGCGCGCGCTCTGGCAGCGGGTTTGCCCGAGGTGACTGTCCAGGATCACCACGGGATCGATTCGTTCCGCGTCCGCGGCAAGATCTTTGCCACGGTTCCGGACGACGAGCACATCAGGATCATGGTCGACGAGAGCGAGATCCACGCCGCTGTGGCCGAAAACCCGACCGTCTGCTCGCCGTTCTACTGGGGCCAGCGGCTGGCGTGCGTGGTCGTCGAACTGGCCCCGGCTAACCTTGAACTGCTGCGCGATCTCCTGACCGCTGCGTGGCTGCGGAAAGCGCCCAAAGCCCTCGCGCGCGGCCTCGACCAAGGTCCGTGACGGCGGCTGGATCTCCGGGTTCCTCGCCCGCGGTTGGGCTCGTCCGCCGCCGGCGTTGGCATACTGCGCAACGTCTTCACGGGTTCGCAACCTGTGCACGCCTTGCGAACCCGCCGGTAGGTTGCGCACCCGCCGTCGGGTCGCGCAATCGGCTCGGCGGTGCGGGGCATCGGCACCGCGGTGGTGTCCCGATCCAGGGCCGACACGTCGCCGGGTCTCCGGTAGCAGATTCACCTACGCTGAAACGGTTCGCCGCCACTCGAGGTCGGGAGGACTTACGTGCCGACTCCTTTCAGGTCCCGACGGCCAGTGATCAGGTGAAGAAGACGCCGTCTACCACCGCCTTCCGGCCCTACCGCGGCGAATGGACCCTCGACGACGGCCGCCGGTTCTTCGCCCGGCCGGACCTGGCGGTGCACGCGAGGCTGGTCAGCGAGCGGACCGACGGACCGTTGCGCTGGCGCGAGGTGACGTTTCCCGTCCATGACGGGGTCGAGGCGGTGGCCACCGTGGTGTCGCCGGGCGGCCCCATCGATCGAGGTGTGGTGTTGGCGCACGGCGGCAGCGACGACGGCCGCCGGTTCCTGTACGCCGAGGCGGCCGAGCTGGCGGCCCAGGGGGCGGCGGTCATCCTGCCGGCCACCTGGAACCGGCCGGACGCCGGAATCGACGTGTTCGCCGGCGATATCCGCACCGCTGTGCTGATCCAACGGGCCGCGCTGGACGTCCTGATCTCCGTGGGGGCGCCGGCTGGCGAGCTGGTGTACCTGGGCCACAGTGCCGGCGCTGCCCAGGGCGCCATCCTCACCGCGGTCGAGCCGCGGCTGACCCGGATCGGCATCTTCAGCTACGGAATGGGCTCGCTCAACCGCATGGCCCGCGCCGAATATGCCGGCCGCGGCCAGGAGTTTCCCGAGGACTGGGCCGCGGCGGCCCTGTGGCTGGATCCCGGCAAGTTCGTCCGGGTCGAGCGGCAGGCGGTGCTGTTCGTCCAGCACGGCCGCCGTGACGACACCGTGCCGATCGAGGAAGCGCGGGCGCTCTTCGACGCGGCGACGCCGCCCAAGGTGTGGGCCGAGTACGACTGGGACCACGGTCTGGACGCCGATCCCCAGGCTCGCCGCGACCGGGCCGCGTTCGTCAGGTCCGGCGGAACGTCATGGTCAGGTCCTGCTGCGCGATGACCAGCTGACCTCCGACGACCCGCCGGACTCAGCGAGCGATTTACAATGGTTTCCGCTATTTACAACGTGGGCACACGTTGTAAATAGCGAGAGCCCTTGTAAAGTAAGCCAACTGGCAGCGCCAGGGCAGACGGCACCGAACCGGCAACGACTGCTCAGACGGCGCCGAACTGCCGGTCCCCCGCGTCACCCAGGCCCGGCACGATGTAGCCGGAGTCGTTCAGCCGCTCGTCCACCGAGGCGGTGACCACCCGCACCGGCAGATGCGCGGCGGCCAGCGTGGCCAGCCCCTCGGGTGCGGCCAACGCGCAGATCGCGGTGACATCGGTGGCGCCGCGGGCGGTCAGCAACTCGATGGTGTGCACCATCGACCCGCCGGTGGCCAGCATCGGATCCAGCACGTAGACCGGCCGGCCGGCCAGCGACTCGGGCAGCGACTCCATGTACGGAGTGGGCAGCAGCGTCTCCTCGTTCCGGGCCAGCCCGACGAAGCCCATCTGCGCCTCCGGGATCAGCGCGTGCGCCTGGTCCGCCATACCCAGCCCGGCCCGCAACACCGGCACCAGCAGCGGTGGATTGGCGAGCCGCACTCCGCTGGTCCGGGCCACCGGAGTGTGCAGCGGCATCGGCTCCGTGGGCAGCGTCTTGGCCGCCTCCAACACCAGCATCAGGGTCAATTCCCGGAGGGCGGCCCGGAACGTGGCGTTGTCGGTGCGGGCGTCACGCATGGTGGACAACCGGGCCACCGCCAGCGGATGGTCCACGACGGTGACGTCGAAGCCGGCGGGGATCTCGTGCGGTGCGGGCATCCGGTTCTCTCCTAGGGCGCGAGCGGTCGGTCAAGCCTGGCACATTCCGCCGATGAACATCCGGCGCGAATACGTGCACCGGGTGTTCACGGACGGCGGGACACCTACGATCGACGGAATGAGCATCGCCCTGCCGTCGAGCGGCGACCTGGCCGAGCCGGGCACCGGGGTCAGCGCGGACGAGGCCTCGCTGCGCCGGTTCCTGCACGGGCTGCCGGGCGTCGACCCGGTCGGGCTCGAGCAGCGGGCCGCCGGCCTGGCCACCCGATCGCTGAAGAAGGACACCAAGAAGCGGCTGATCGACCTGGCCATCTCGATGGTCGACCTGACCACCCTGGAGGGCGCCGACACCGTCGGCAAGGTGCGCTCGCTGGCCGCCAAGGGCCGCCGTCCCGATCCGGAACGACCGGACACCCCGCAGGTCGCCGCCATCTGCGTGTACCCGGACATGGCCGCGGTGGCCGCCGCCGCGCTGACCGGCACGTCCATCGGCGTGGCCGCGGTGGCCACAGCGTTCCCGTCGGGCCGCTCGTCGCTGGCCGTCAAGCTGGCCGATACCCGGCTGGCCCTGGACGCCGGGGCCACGGAGATCGACATGGTCATCGACCGCGGCGCGTTCCTGTCCGGCCACTATGGCAAGGTCTTCGACGAGATCCGGGCGGTCAAGGCGGAGTGCGGCGCGGTCCGGCTCAAGGTGATCCTGGAGACCGGTGAGCTGGCCACCTACGACAACGTCCGCCGGGCGTGCTGGCTGGCTCTGCTGGCCGGCGGTGACTTCGTCAAGACCTCGACCGGCAAGGTGTCGCCGGCGGCCACCCTGCCGGTGACCCACGTGCTGATGCAAGCCGTTCGCGACTGGCACGCGGCGACCGGTCAGCGGCGGGCCGTGAAGGCGGCCGGCGGGATCCGGAATACCAAGGACGCCTTGCGTTATCTGGTGGCCGTGAATGATGTGGCCGGACCGGCCTGGCTCACCCCTTACCTGTTCCGGTTCGGCGCCTCGTCGCTGCTCAACGACCTGGTCCTGCAGCGTCGCACCCAGGCCGACGGCCACTATTCCGGACCCGATTACGTGACGGTGGACTGACATGACGATCGATCTCGTTTCCGCCCCGGGCCAACCCGAGCCGCTGGAATTCGCCCCGGCTCCCGAATCCGCCGCCATCGGGCGAATTCAACCCCGGTACCAGATGTACCTGAACGGCCAGTTCGTCGACGGCGCGGGCGATGACCTGGTCACGCTGAACCCAGCCACCGCGCAACCGCTCTCGACCGTCGCCACGGCCGCTGCGGCGGATGTCGACGCGGCCGTCGACGCGGCCCGGAAGGCCTACGCCGGCGTGTGGTCCCGGATGTCCGGGCTGGAGCGCGGGAAGTACCTGTTCCGGATTGCCAGGGCCATCGCCGAACGGGCGCGCGAGTTGGCCGTTGTGGAAACGCTGGACAACGGCAAACCCATCAAGGAATCCCGTGACGTCGACATCCCGACGGCCTCGGCGCACTTCTTTTACCATGCGGGTTGGGCGGACAAGTTGGGCCACGCGGGTTTCGGCCCGGCGCCGCGTCCGCTGGGTGTGGTCGGCCAGGTTATCCCCTGGAATTTCCCGCTGCTGATGGCGGCCTGGAAAATCGCGCCCGCGCTGGCGGCCGGCAACACCGTGGTCATCAAACCGGCGGAGACCACACCGTTGTCGATTCTGGTGCTGGCAGACATTTTGGCGCACGCGGATCTTCCACCCGGTGTCGTCAACATTCTGCCCGGGGCCGGCGATGTCGGCCGGATGCTGGTCAACCATCGCGGGGTCGACAAAGTAGCCTTCACCGGGTCCACCGACGTCGGGCGGCAGATCCAGCAGTCGCTGGCCGGAACCGGCCGCAAGCTGACCCTGGAACTCGGTGGCAAAGCGGCCAACATCGTCTTCGACGACGCGCCCCTGGACCAGGCGGTCGAGGGCATCGTCAACGGCATCTTCTTCAATCAGGGGCACGTGTGTTGCGCCGGATCGCGGTTGCTGGTCCAGGAATCGGTGGCCGAAGAGGTGGTCGACAAGCTCCAGGAACGCATCTCGACGCTGCGGCTCGGTGATCCCATGGACAAGAACACCGATGTGGGCGCCGTGAACTCCGCCGAGCAACTGATCCGCATCCAGGAGCTGACCGGGGCCGGCGACGACGAAGGCGCCACCCGGTGGACCTCGCCGTGCCCGATCCCCGACCGTGGCTACTTCTTCCCACCCACCGTTTTCACCGGAGTGTCCCAGTCCATGCGGATCGCCCGGGAGGAGATCTTCGGACCGGTGTTGTCGGTACTGACGTTCCGCACCCCGGACGAAGCCGTCGCCAAGGCCAACAACACTCCGTACGGGCTCTCGGCCGGGGTGTGGACCGAAAAGGGTTCGCGCATCCTGGGAATGGCGGCGGCGTTGCGGGCCGGCGTGGTGTGGGCCAACACGTTCAATCGCTTCGACCCCACCGCGGCGTTCGGTGGCTACAAGGAATCCGGTTTCGGCCGGGAGGGCGGCCGGTCCGGCCTGGCCGCCTATCTGGATACGGAGGACTGGGCGTGAACCGCATTCCGGTCGCCAAGACCTACAAGCTGTATATCGGCGGAGCGTTTCCCCGCTCCGAATCGGGCCGCACCTACGAGGTGCGCGACGCTGACGGCGGCTTTCTGGCCAACGCCGCCCGGGGCTCACGCAAGGATGCCCGCGACGCGGTGGCCGCCGCCCGCAGGGCCTTCGCCGGTTGGGCGGGCACCACGGCCTACAACCGTGGGCAGGTCATCTACCGGATCGCCGAGATGCTGGAAGGACGGCGCGCCCAATTCGCCGACCTGCTGACCGAGGCCGGCGACGGGCGCGCCGAGGCAACCCAGGCCGTCGACACCGCCGTGGACCGGCTGGTCCATTACGCCGGCTGGACCGACAAGATCGCCGCGGTCTTCGGCGGCGCCAATCCCGTCGCCGGTCCCTACTTCGCGTTCTCGGTGCCCGAACCGACCGGCGTGGTCGCCGCGGTGGCGCCGGATGACGACCCGCTGTTGGGCCTGGTATCGGTACTCGCGCCCATCATCACCTCGGGCAACACGGTTGTGGTGGTGGCCTCGCAGTCGAAGCCGATGCCGGCCGTGGCCCTGGCCGAAGTGCTGGCTACCTCCGACCTGCCCGGCGGGGTGGTCAACATCCTCACCGGGGACGCGGCGGAGATCATGCCGCATCTGGCGGCCCACGGCGACGTCAACGCCCTCGATCTGACGGGCGCTACGGCCGAGCAGCGCACGGAGTGGGAACGGGCGGCGGCCGGCACCATCAAGCGGGTCTTTTCGCCGCGGTCGCTGGACTTCGCGAAGGAGCCCGGCACGGCGCGGCTGCGGGCGTTTTTGGAGGTCAAGTCGGTCTGGCATCCGACCGGCGCGGTCTCGTTGTCCGGGAACGGCGGCTACTGACCCCGCGGGATCACGAGGTCAAGCGGCTGACGTACGCCAGCGCGGCCTCGGCCAACCCGGGCCAATGCGCGTGCTGCTCGTCGGGTATCAGCACCCATTCCTTCATCGGGCGGCCGCCCATGGGGTCGAACAGGCCGGCGCCGGGGAGTGCCAACGCTGCCTCCCGCGGGCCGGTGGGCAACTTGAAGTTGGCGCCGTCCTGGTAACGGCCCAGACAGGCTTTGCCGTTCACCTTCACGCAGGCCATCCCGAACATGGACCCACGTGCGGCGTCCGGATGCTCGTCGAGCAGCTCGTCGACGAGAGCGTCGAAGAGCGGATCGGGGTCTTTCGCCGCCGGCATGGTCGATTTCCAGCACCCTCGCCCGGCGACCGTTTCGTGGCTGTAGAAGCCGTCGGCTGACACGGACAACGTCGTTGAGGGCACCGTCTCTCTCCGCGGCAGGGACGAAGAAGAGCTCTGGGTTCCCTCATCGGACACGGCGCCGACGTCTCGCCCCGACCAGCAAGGCGGCAGCACCGCTGAGTATGAGTAGCGCAGCGATGTCGAGGTCGGAGATCACCGGTGTGCCCGTGCTTGCCAGTTCAGGGGTCGATGGGGGGTGTGGCGTGACCGGCGGTACCGGCGCGGTCGGATGCGTGGGCGGTGCCTGCGTTGTGGCGGTGAGAGTCACCAGCAGCTGTTGGCTTGCGCCTTCTGCGGTCTGCAAGGTTGTGCTGGTCCAGCTGGATTGGATCGCGCCGGTACCAGCGCTGTCGGGCTGGATGGACACTGCGGCGCCGCCGCAGTGGTACCCGACCGGAACTGTTACTGCTGGTGTGATGCCGCCGTTGGTCACGGTGGTGCCGGCAGCGGTCAACGCGAGGTCCTGAGCTGGATGTTCCGGTGACCAACACCGCCCGAAGACGGCGATCCGGCCTGTCAGCTGCGGCGTGGGGGCGCCGGCCGTTTGCACCCGGATGGTGACCTGCGCCGGCTTGCGGTAGTCCAGCTGCACCGACGACGTGCTGCCTTGAGCCGACACGGTGATCGGCGCTGACGATGTGATCCCGGTGGCGCGACCGCTGACCGGTTGAACGCTGCAGAGTGCTCCGACCGGAATTGCGCCCAGCACGGTGGCGCCCGCTGAGGCGACGGATGTGAACACATCCGATCCGGGCACGGTCGATCCGGCCGGGGTCGTACAGCGACCGGAGACCCGGATGGAAGCGGCTGCCGATTTCGCGGCAGATCCGACCCGCTGCACCGACACCCGCCAGGGTGCCGCCGGGAAATCGGCGGTGACAGTGACGGTGCGGTGTCCGACCACGGTGGTCTCGATGCCTTCAGCGCGGCCGAGCGGTGTGCTCGGCGGAGTGCCGGTGGGGGTGGGATCGGTTGCGTAGTGGACCGACGTTCCGCCCCCTGTTCCGCGCCGGACGGTGCAGCCGCTGCCGGAAACCAGTCCGGAAATCGTCTGCGTGCCGATGCCGGTGCTGAAGACCAGGGTGCGGGAGAAGCGTCGACCGTGCGTGGCGCCGCCTTGACCGGGGTCGGTGCACGTCACGGTGACGGTAGTCGGGTCGGGCCAGCGGGCAGCCGCTGCGCCGGTCCTGGCGGCGCGCACGGTGAGTGACCCTGACGTCGTTGTCGCGGACGTGACCGATGGTCTCGAGGCGAGCGGTGCCGCGGCGGCGGGAGCGCAGCCTCCGTTGGCGGGGTCGAAGCACTGGAATTGGATGTTCAGCGAACTCGCCGGGATGGGCGAGTTCGGTTCGTTCAGCCCCGTCAAGGCGAATTCAGGACCGATCTGCGGCCCCGAGTAGGCGGTCGCCACCACAGTCTCGCCTTGGCTGTATTGCAGGAAGGCGTTCAGATTCTGGCTGGACAGCGCGCACTGGGTGCCGGTCAGTGGTCCCGGACCGTTGCGGGGTTGCCCGAAGATGTACCGCGATGCACCGGTGAAATGCAAAGTCATGGTGTCACCGTCGGGGCTGAAGGTCACCGCATCGGCAGGTGCGGGATCGCCCTGATCCTGAAAGCTGCTGCCCTGCAGAGAAATCGGGTTCTCGTTGAGATAACAGTTGAGCGAGACGCTGTAATCGGCGGAACCAGGAGGGTCCGCGGGGTTCGGGGTGTAGGACACGTCGAACTGCTGCAAGAAGTCGACATCGTCGGTGATCGTGAACAAATTGTTCTGGCCCGGCACCAGGACGTTTCCGCCGGCCGGCGGCTGCACGACTCCGGACCAGGCGCGACCCATATCGCCGGATCCCTGGTCCACGGTGCAGGTGGAGTCGCCGGGGATGGCGGCGGAAAGTTGCTGGGTTTGGCCCGGCGTCACCTGCACCTCTGTTGGGGGGAAGGTCACCACCCCGCCCAGGGTGCACTGCACCGACACCAGGTACGGGAAGTTCGCCGACTGCGGCAGGCCGGCAGCTGATCCGGTCAGTTGCAGCGCAAGTGACAAGGTGGAGGGCGAGGTGAGCGGCACCAACGTCACGTAACCCGTGGCCGACTGGGAAGAGAATCCGATCAGCGGGTCCGTCACACCGTCGGTGGGGTTGGCGTCGTAGTACGAGGTGCCGGCGCCGCCGCCGTAGCCGCCGGAGCCGTCTCCGCCGCCGTGACCCTGCCCGCCACCGAGCATCCCGCCCCCGCCACCACCACCGCCACCGCCTGCGAGCCCGAGGACCGGGTCGTTACCGTCGGTGCCGGGTTGGCCGTCTTGGGTGGCCGATCCGCCACCGGCACCACCGCGGCCACCGCCGCCGGCGCCGGCACCCGAACCGTTGCCGGTTTCGTCGAAGCCCTGGCCGGCCGAGCCGCCGGGCCAGCCGGGCTGGTTGTTCAGGGGGTTCTGTATGTCGAATGCACCGCCACCGGAGCCGCCCCCACCGCCGGCGACCAGCAGTCGCGTGCCCAGGTGCGGACCAGTGCCGACCAACACCGCCGAACCGCCGCCACCGCCACCGCCTTGATCGGCACCGGTGCCCGCGTCGCCGCCGCCACCGCCGTTACCCAGGCCGTACACGGCTTGCGGCTTTCGGCCGCCGCCCACGCAGCCGGGGAAGACGGCCAGCTCGCGGTCCGCCGGTCCGACAGCGATGGTCGCGACCGCCAACGCACCAACACCTGGAACACCGGTCCAGCTGGGGTCACTGGTATCGCCACCGCTGGCACCGGCCGCGATCGCCAACACCGATGCGGTACCGGTGGGCAACGACACCGTCTGGCCGCCATTGCCGGCCGCGCAATCCACCCGTTGCGCGAGCCCCGCTGGACGGAACTCCACGTAGCCGTTGGTCTGCGCGATGCTGCCGCTGCTCAAGTCCTGTCCCGCGGCGGTGACATAGTTCTGCCCGCCACCGCCGCCACCACCGCTGGCCGGGATCGGGTACAGCCCGTCTGTGGTGGCACCGCCGCCACCCCAACCACCGTTGGGCCAGCCTGCGCCGCCGCCTCCGCCGGGCTCTTGCGACTTGTCCGGAAAGGTGCCGTTGCCACCCCAGCCGCCGCCGTCCGGACTGCCACTGCCCTGACACCGGTAGTCGTTCGAGCAACCACCGTTGCCGCCGAGTGCCTTGATCGGCACCGTCGCCGGAGCCTTGTACGGGGTGGTTGGACTCCCCCCGGCACTGAACCCGCCGGCACCGTCGGAGTCACGGCCACTGAACCCGGCCAGGGCCGGCAACCCGGCACTGCCACCGATACCACCCGGCAAGCTGGAGGTGGCGCTGCCACCGGCCCCGCCACCACCACCGGCGACCACCAGAGCGCCGTCTGGGCCGATCACCGCAGATGCGCCGCCGCCACCACCGGAATTGCTCTTCAACGGATCACTGTCCGACACTCCGTCGCCCCCCGGGAGCCAACCGCTGCCGTGCTCGGTGCCCTGCGCACCCGTGGCCACGTACACCGACAACGTCGATCCTGGAACGACAGGAATCTCGGCCACCACCAGACCGCCGTTCCCACCGGCGACCCCGTCCGCTCCGCCCGCGCCGCTACCGCCGGCGACGACCGCGGTCAACTCCGAGACGTTCCGCGGCACCAGCAGGAGATACGGCTGCGTCGGATCGCTGTTCACCTCACGGCGGCAGCTACCGCCGGCCGCCTGCTGCAGACAGTTCGTGTCCACGGAAGATCCGGCCTCCGGCAGAGCGGCGGGCGCGGACACGACCTCCCCGCTCGCCACCACCGGCCGCGCCCAACTCAAGCCGATCAGCACCGCCACCAAGGTGAGCAGCGCCGCACCCCGACGAGCAGCAACTAGCCGACGACCGAACCGACGGTGGAGGCCGACCACGTCAGGGACATGCCGCAGACGAGAACCGCCAGACAGGCCGCGGTCATCCACCACAGGGTCACCCGATCAGCGTTTGCGGCGGAAACCCGCCTGGTGGACACGTTCATTCCACTCGACACGCGGCCGAAATCAGTCAGAGCGCCGAGCAACTGGTGCTGCTGGATCAGCCGACCGTCCGGCCGCCGTCGACGCGGTCGTCGACCCCCCGCCCCCTGCTGGACGATCCGCTTCCGACGTTGCCGCCGGATGCCACCGGTTCACCTTTTTGTCGCCGGTGACGACGGCCGAGTTGCCGCGCGCCCAGAACCACAGCAGGACCAGAAGGGCGATGGGAATTGCGAAGTCGGTGTAGAGGATGGGGCCCGCGTTGTAGGGCGCCGTGTTGCCGTGGGCGACCAGTTGGTAGACGTGCCCACCCGCTGCGCCCAGATAGAACACCGAGAACCCGATGCCCGTGGCGAGCCAGAACGCGCCGCGGAATTTCAGGCACAACAGGCCCAGGACCGCGAAGGCGAAATTCGCCATCGCAACCTCGAATTGGAACGGGTTCCCCGTCGGAAAACCGATCTGCTGCGCCGTGAAGTCCGCGAAGAACACGTGACTGACCGTTACGACGAGCCCGCCGATGCCGGTCACCATGCCGAATATCCACAAAAGCCAGATCTCAGCGGCTTCGCGACCGGAGGCTCGTCGACGGCGAATGGTCACCACTGCGCCGATCACCGCGACGAGCGGCGTGAACACCGGCCCCCAGGCAGATCCCCCCACTGCACATCCTTTCGTGGTACCCGTAAGAACCCAAGCCACCTAAGGCAGCTGGACAAGGCTCGCATAGCGCACTGGCCGCGCCTCGTCGCGCACACCCTGATACATCCCTAAGATCGGCAGCCGCGCTCCTCATGCGCGCCCGTGTCCTCTCGGCAGATGACGCCGCTCCGCAGAATGTCCTGGGCGGCTCTCCCGGTCGTGGCGGTGGGCCGCGCGGTCGGACACGCTTGGTCTAGCCTCGGCCGGTGCAGTCCGCACACCCGGGTGGGGTCACGATGTACGGCCGCGAGGTCGAGCAGGCTCGGCTGTTGGCGTTCGTCTCGGCGATCCAGGGCGGTCGTGGCGGGGTCGGTGTGCTGGTCGGGCCGGCCGGGGTGGGGAAAAGCACGCTGCTGCGCGACGCCCATCGACGAGCCGAGGCCCAAGGGACAACGGTGCTGCGCGCACGGGCTGCAGAGGTCGAGCAGAACTCTCCTCTCGGCGTGGCCCGACAGCTGTTGCAGCGTCGCAACGGCCGAACTGGACCGGGCCTGCTGACCGACGCTGACCGTCCGCGAATGGTGGTGTTCGATGATCTTTACTGGGAGCTGGTCGATCTGGCCGCGGAAGGCCCTGTACTGCTCTCGGTCGACGACATCCAGTGGGCGGACAATCCCTCACGGGAGTGGCTGGACTTCCTCAGTCGACGGCTGGAGGACCTGCCGGTGGGCGTCCTGGTGGCGACCCGCGCTGCGACGGAGTTCCCGTTCACCACGATGCCCGAGCTGATACTGCACCTGCCGCCGCTACCGCTACCTGTCCTGGCGGCCTGGGTTGATGCCGAATTCGCCGAAGGCACACCGCGCTTCGTCGCCGAACTCAGCTCGGTCACCGGTGGCAACGCTTTCCTGGTGACCGAGCTCCTACGCGTGATCAAGGACGAACACCTGCGGCCCGACGACGACAGCGCCGGTCGGCTGGCCGGCTTGACGCCGGCGGGTGTGGCGACGTCGGTGCTGCTCCGGCTCGGTGGTGCCGGTCCGGCGGCGCTGGCGGTGACTCATGCGCTGGCCGCACTGCAGCGCGGGTCCACGCAGGTGATCGCGGCGGTCGCCGGGATGTCGGCCGAGACAGCTCTGGAAGCGATCGACGACCTGCGTTCCCGAGACCTGGTCGGCCGGGCCGAGCCGGTGGAGTTCGTGCATCCCCTGGTCCGCTCGGTGATCTACGAGCAGATGCCGCTGGCCACCCGGGAGCGCATGCACTCGGCCGCCGCGGCGGAACTCCACCGCGGCCGCTCGGAACCGGACGCGATCGGCGCCCATCTGTTGCGCACCTCCGCACCGCTGCCGGCTTGGGCTCTCGATGTGCTGACCGCAGCGGCCGAGTCTGCGGTCGCCACCGGCGGCCCCGCGACGGCCGCCGAGTACCTGCGCCGGGCCGCTCGCAGCGCGCCGGACGACCAATCGTTACAGCTCCGGCTCGGTGCGGCGCTGGCTGCTGCCGGTTCCGCCGAAGCCGGACAAGTATTGCGGCCGTTGATTTCCCGGGCGCCGACCGAAGCGGACCGAGTGCTGGCCGCAGTCACGCTGTCCCGCGCGGAGCGGTACGCCGGCGCCGGCTTCGCGGCGGTCCGCGAACTGCAGGACCTGCGCGGGTCGCTGTCCGACCCCCAGCGGTGGGCAGATGTACTGGACATGGAGCTGCTCGGCTGCCTGGCGGTCAGCGCCGATGCGCGACGGTACCTGACGCAGTGGCGACGGGCTCTGATCGCCGCCCCTCCGACCGGTCGGAGCCGCGAGTGGCAGGCCATGGTCGCCGCGACGACGGCGCTGGACGGCGGTCTGGATGGGGCGCCGCGCACGGCCGTCCTGGACCGGGCTGCGACCGCCCTCGATCTGGCCGGTGGGACGCCGCCCGAGATCGCTGGCATCATCCAGTCGCTGGTCGGCCTGGCACGATTGGTCGTCGGCGACTTCGGGGGCGCGGACACCGTTCTCGGTGCACTGGTCGAGGCAACCAGGTCGCCGGCGTTGGCCGAGCGGCATGCCGGCATGCTCGCGCAGCACGCGTCGGTGCTGCAGTGGCAAGGCGATCTGCGCGGCGCGAGCGCCGAAGCGCAGGCCGCGTTCGAGTGGCACCGGACCGTCGGCGGCGGCGGCGCGATCACGCTGCTGCCACGGGCGGCGGCCGTCCTGGTCGCGGTCGCGGCGGAGCAGGGCACCGCACCGCCCGCGGCGACCCTCACCGATGACCTCGACCCGGACAGCATCGCCCTGCGGTTGCTCGCCTTCAGCCGTGCCGAACTGCTGCTCGCCGAGGGCCGTTTCGGAGCTGCGGCCGCCGGTTTTGCCCGTTACGGCGCCGTCAACGTCGAGTTGGGGTGGCAGGGGGTCGCCAGCCCGTGGCGGTCCCGCCTCGCGCGCAGTCTGGTCCGCCAGCACCAGCGTGACCGGGCGCCGGAGCTCGTTGCCGAGGAAAGGGACATCGCCGAACGATCCGCCGTTCCGGCGGCGATCGGGATCGCGATCCGTGAACAGGCCTGGATCGGCCGCCGGTTGGGGATCACGGCCCCCGCGGACGAACTCGACCTGCTGGTGCAGGCGGCCGCATCATTGCAGTCCTCGGGGTCCCGGCTCGAACATGCATGGGCGCTCTACGACCTCGGCCGCGCGCATCACCGCGCGGACCAGCCCCGGGACGCCGCACGGGCGCTGCGCGAAGCCGGTCGACTTGCCGAGTACTGCGACGGCCGCCGGTTGCTGCACCGGGTGACCACCGAGTTGCGGGCCTTGGGAGTACGGCGGGTCGCCCGACCGGTCGCCCGGCAAGACCTGACCCGGGCCGAACAAGTCGCCGCCCGGCACGCGGCCGACGGCCTGACGAACCGGCAGATCGCCCGCTCCCTGTTCGTCACCGAGAAGACCGTCGAGGCCCACCTCCGCGCGGCGTTCGCCAAGTTGGGGGTCACCCGTCGCGGGCAGCTCGCCAACGCGCTGGCCGCCCGCGGTCACTGAGAGTCCGGGTGAGCGGACGGACCCCACACGGGGTCCCGGTGGTCATCGAGCGCCCGGTCAGAGTCCGGCGATGGGGTGACCGCGGCGATCACCCCGAGCAGCGAGTCGATGGCAAAGGTGCGTCCGTCGCTGTCCGACCCGGTTCCGCGCAGGCCGCTGGCGTCGAACCAGAGGTCGAGTTGCAGATGGCGGCTCATTCGCTACTCCCAACACGAAAGAAAATCAGGGATTTCTGCGGGTGGCTGCAGTGCTGTTCGGTGTCCGGCCACCAGCCACACTGGTCATGGCATCGACCGGCATCGAAAGGCACACCATGGCCCTGTTGACCGCGCCGCACCGGGCCTATTCCGGCGGCTTCTACCGCGATGAAGATCTCGATTTCTCCGCCCGCCTGGCCGTCGGCCGAACCGCCTACGGCACCGCGGACATCGGTGAGGTGCTGGCCACTTTGGACCGCATCCGGTCCAGCGCACAGTGGTTCGACGAATGGTCCGCCACCGCACAGGAGGTCGAGCAGCGAGCAGACGCCGCTGCAGCGGGCGGCCATCGGATCAGCGCCGCCGGGCAAGCGCTGCGCGCGGCCACCTACTGGTCTTGCGCGGTGGACGGACTCCTTGACCGGACAGCCCCGCCCGAGCTGCTGCCGACCTTCCGCCGTCACCGCCGGCAGTGGGACCGGTTCATCCAGCTGTCGGATGGTGCGCACCTGCCGGTGCCGGTTCCCTACCAGGACACCGAACTCCCAGGTTATCTGCTCCGGCCGGACGCCAGCGGTGCGCCGCGACCGACGCTCGTGCTGACGAACGGTAGTGACGGATCGGTGACCGACATGTGGAGCTGCGGCGCCGCCGGCGCGCTGGCCCGCGGTTGGAACGCCTTCGTCTACGACGGTCCCGGACAGCAGTCCATGCTGTTCGAACGCGGCATACCGTTCCGGCTCGATTGGGAGACAGTACTGACCCCGGTCGTCGACGCCTTGGTCCAGCGATCGGATGTCGACGGCGGCCGACTGCTCGCGTACGGCGTCAGCCAGGCCGGCTACTGGCTGCCGCGCGCGCTCGCATTCGAGCACCGATTCGCCGGCGCGGTCCTGGATCCCGGTGTGGTCGAAGTGGTGCGCTCGTTCTTCGGTCATCTGCCCAAGTCGATGATCAGCAAGTTCAAAGAGGGCGACGAAACCGGTTTCAACCGCGAGTTCGCCTGGGGTCTGAAAATGCCCTCGGTGAAACGCGCCATGACCTTCCGCAGTCGCCCATACCAGCAGGACAACTGGTTCGAATTGTTCACCACCATTTCCGGGTACCGGATCACGCCGGAACTCGCAGCCGCCATCACTACGCCCACATTGATCTTCTCGCCGGAACACGAGCAGTTCTGGCCCGGGCAGTCCGAGGAACTGGCGGCGATGATCGGTGACCGGGCCAGCATCGCTGATTTCACGGCCCGCAACGGGGCCAGCTGGCACTGCGAACCGCTCGCTCGGCTGCAAGTCGACGCGGTCATGTTCGACTGGCTCGAGGATCGGACCGCAGCCGGCGGAGCGCACTGAGCACTGCAATGCTCTGCGCGCCGGTGCCCGCCGCATTGGGATGCAAGCTGCCGGTACGGACCGAACCGTCATAGTTCACGGTGATGCCCGACACCCACGGGGCGGACGTCCCGGCGCACGGCGAATGCGACAGGCTCTCTCGGTAGGGCGATACCACGGTTGCTCCGGCGGCGCGGGCGGCGGCATCGACCGTGGAGTTGAACGTGCTTTCGGTCGCAGCGAGGTAGGACACGTCTTTACCGCCGAACGGGAAGGAGTCGGCATTGAACAGGCTCGAATAGCACGAGTTCGGGTAGGTCGCCGGGTTCGGCGCGGAGGCGCGATCCGGTGCGATGGCCAAGTAATCGACGAAATAGACCAGGGCGTGGGGAGCGTGCGAGTGAATGGCGGCGACCGCACGCTGCACCGCCGGCCCGACATGCTGCACTATGCGCGCCCGCAACTTGTCGTTGGCCGGAAGCCCACCGGGGTCGTAGTAATCCTGGCAATAGCTGTAATAGGGGTAGTACGGCCAATTCGGGCCGCCGAAGACGTAGCCAGTGATGGGGTTCCGGGCGCATGCCTGCGCGATGTCCGCGAATCCGAAGTCGTTGCCGCCGATACCGACGGTGACCAGGGCGGTATCAGCGGAGAGCGCGTCGAACTGCGGGGCGGCCGGCGGTGCGGAGCTGACATTCGGGAACTCGGTCTGCGGCTGGGTGAACGCCGCGGTAGTCGCCCCGGCGCAGCTGACGTCGTGCAGCTGCAGGCGCAGGGCCGCGGCGACCCGGTGCGGGTAGTCCTGTTCCGACTGGCCGCAGCCGGTGGACGGTTCGTCGGGCGCGACCGTGCCCACTCCCCACCCGGCGGTGAACGAGTCACCCAGTGCGACGTAGCGGATCGCCGGAATTCCGGGAGTTCCGGCGGAAGCGGCTGGGGCGATGACTATGACGGTCGCCAGCGCGGCGGTGGCCAGGGCAGCGATCACAAGCCGGCGCACGAGCGCCATCATCGGTGCGCCCACAGTGCCGCAGCAGGGCGGCCAGAGGCGCGCCGCTGCAACGACTCCGGGTACCAAGCGGTGAACTTCATCGCCAGCACCAGAGCGGCGATCGGGACGACCCACGCGGTCCAGGTCGACCACGACGGCTCGGCGATCCCCACGAGTGCCGCCCCGAACATCACCACGAACGCTGCTACCCAGGCCCAGGCGATCACCGCGGTGGCGCGCAGGTACAGCGGCTCGGAGCGCTGCTCGACGGGGGTGCCTTCGTCGGCGTACGCCCGGGTGAACGGCCGCCCGGACACGATCGTCGCTGCGGCCACCACCGCGAGGAAGAGGTTCGAGAAAGCGTCGGCCCAGGTACCGAGCGCGGGCTGGTGCAACGCCGCACCAGCCACCGCCAAGGCGCCGAACCACACCAGGGTGGCCGCGTCCAGAGCCTTGGGCCGTCGGCCGCGGGCCGCTTCCAACCCGGCCATGACAAGTGCGACCGCGAGGGCGATCAACACCGACAACTCGAACGTCACCATACCGTCGAGCACCCAGAATGCGATCCACGGGGCAAACGCAAGAAGTATTTTCATGTCTTCCATCGTCCGGCGCCGGCCGGCGAAGAGGTACCCCAAGACACCCCTGACACAACCCGACGACTGAGCGCAGAGCTGCCCGGCACGCTGACCAAAAAATTCCATGGTGCCGGCGCGGCGCCGCGGCGGTCGATGGACGCGCCGAACGCCCCGGGCGGCGAGTCCTGGAGTGCCGCAGTGGCGGTGCGTGCCCCACAATGGTCACGCTCGCCGGCCCATCGAGATGTGCGTCACAAAAGTGCTGACCAGCAAGTACCCAGCTGGCAAGACGTACAGAGCTGGCCGTACCCACCTGGAACACCGACCGGGACGGCATCCGCCACGTCATTGACACCACCGGGGCGTTGCGCTGTTCGTGGGGTTCTGTCCAACCGCGGGGATGCCCGGGATGGTAAGGACCTCACCCACGGCCAGCTCGTCAGGATCGGCGAGGTGGTTGGCGGCCCCGATGGTCGGCCATGCGTCGGTTGCGCCGTACTCGTCTTCGGCGATCTCGGAGAGGGTCTGGCCGTCCGGGACGGTGTCCCGGTGATCGGGCAGCAGCGACGTTCCTTCGCCCGGCGGCCGTTTCTCCGGCCAGGCGTGCGAGCTTCGTCACGCTCTGGCGTCGAGCGGAAGCAAGGCCAGGCTAATGGCCTTTAACCTGGAAGAGCTGGCGATCTTTTTTCAGGAGGAGCAGTTGTCCGATACGACACCGCAGGGAGCACCGGGCGCGACGCCGACGGCCGCGGCCGGGTCGGCGCTGCCCGCACTGCGGGTCGCCGTCATCGGTGCCGGGCCGGCCGGCATCTACGCGGCGGACATCCTGACCACGAAGGACGAGCACGCCCAGGTCGACATCTTCGATCGGCTGCCCACCCCGTACGGGCTGATCCGCTACGGCGTGGCGCCGGACCACCCGCGGATCAAGCAGATCATCGTGGCCCTGCACAAGGTGCTGGAAAAGGACCGCATCCGGTTCTTCGGCAACGTGCACATCGGCGTCGACGTCAAGGTCGACGAGCTGCGGCAGTACTACGACGCCGTCATCTTCGCCACCGGCGCCGAGCGTGACCGCGCCCTGGGCGTCCCGGGCGAACAGCTCGAAGGCTCCCACGGCGCCGCCGACTTCGTGGCCTTCTACGACTCCCACCCGGACCGCGACCAGGTCTGGGACCTGACCAAGGCGACCTCGGTGGCGGTGATCGGCGTGGGCAACGTCGGCCTCGACGTCGCCCGCATGCTCGCCCGCACCGGTGACGAGCTGCTCTACACCGACATTCCCGAGCATGTCCACGCCGTCCTGAAGGACTCGGCCGTCACCGACGTCCACATGTTCGCCCGCCGCGGGCCGGCGCAGGCCAAGTTCACCCCCGTGGAGCTCCGGGACCTCGATCACTCGCCGAACGTGCAGTGTGTCGTCGTTCCTGAGGGCATGGAGTTCGACAAGGGTTCGGAAGAAGCGCTGGCCCGCTCGAAGTCGCTGCGCATGGTGGTCGACGTGCTGTCCGATTGGGCCATGCGGGAACCGACGCCCGGTCCGCATCGCCGCATCCACCTGCACTTCCTGGAGAACCCGGTCGAGGTGCTGGGCGCCGACGGCCGGGTGTCCGGGCTGCGCACGGAGCGGCAGGAGTTGACCGGCGACGGCAACGTCCGGGGCACCGGCGAGTTCACCGACTGGGACGTCCAGGCCGTCTACCGGGCGGTCGGCTACCGGTCGGAGTCGATCGAGGACCTGCCGTTCGACACCGCGAAGCTGGTGCTGCCCAACGTCGGCGGTCGGGTCATCGACCTCGACGGCGAGGTGTTGCCCGGCACCTATGTCACCGGCTGGGTCAAGCGGGGACCGGTGGGCCTCATCGGCCACACCAAGTCGGACGCCGCGGAGACCGTTTCCCATCTGCTGGCCGACGCCCCGGCACTTCCCCCGGCGCCCATCCGGAACGGGAACGGCATTCTCGAGCTCCTGGCCGAAAAAGGTTTGGCGGTGACCGATTTCGAGGGTTGGGATCGGCTGGACGAGCACGAGCGCTCGCTCGGGACGCCGGCTTCGCGGGAGCGGATCAAGGTGCACACCCGCGAGGGCATGACCCACGTCGCCCGGGTCCGCTGAACTCCCCCGGCGGCTTTCAGCCCCGGATGCAGGATTTCGCGACCGGCCGATCCAGCCACGCCACGAAAGCGTCGAAGGTGAACGGGCGGCCCAGAAAGTCTTCCACCAGTCGGGCAGCGTCCCGGCTGCCACCCGGGGCCAGGATTCGGTCGCGATAGCGGCTGGCGACGTCGGCATTCAGCAAGTCCCCCGGATCGAAGGCCGACAACAGGTCCTTGGCGATGACCAAGCTCCACATGTAGGTGTAATAGGCCGACGAATAGCCTTCCAGATGCCCGAACGAGGCATAGAAATGCGTGTCGGGCAGATAGTCCACGGCGTCGTAGCGGGCCTGTAAGTCCCGCAGGACAGCGGTGAAGTCGGCCGGCCGTTCCCGATGGAACGCCAGAGCCAACGCCGCGTAGAACAGCTGGGTGCGGACGGACATGCCTTGCCCGAACGCGTGCGCCGACCGCATCCGCTGCACCAGTTCGACGGGAATAGGCGTGCCGTCCGCGTCGGTGGCGAAGGTCCGCAGCACCTCGGCGTCCCAGGCCCACTCCTCCAGCATCTGGGACGGCGCCTCGACGAAGTCCCATTCCGTGGCCACCCCGGAAAAGCGCGCCCAATGCTGACGCCCGGCCACGATGTGGTGCACCAGGTGCCCGAATTCGTGGAACAGCGTGACGACGTCGTCATGCTCCATCAGTCCGGTCGAGAAGTTGCACACCAGCGCGCCTTCCGGCAGCCGCACCCCGATCTCCCCGGCGGCCACATCGAACTGGGCGGCGTGCTTGTACTTCCCTTCGCGCGGATGCAGGTCCAGGAAGATCCGGCCGATCCGCTCGCCCCCGGAATGCACGTCGTACACCGCGACGTCAGGATGCCAAGTGGGCGCGTCGACGGCGGTGTAGGTCAGCCCGAACAGGCGACCGGTGATCTCCAGCAGGCCGGCCCGCACCTTGCCGAATTCGAAGTAGCGCCGCACTTCTTGGGGATCGAGGTCGAATTGCTCCTGCGCGATGCGCCGGGTGTAGTACCAACGGTCGCTCACATCCAAGGTGGTGGCATCGGGGCGGTCCTCGCGCTGCCGGTTCAGCAGCACGGCGCGGTCACGATCGGACGCCGGCCGGGCGGCGGCGTCCAGCCGGTCGACGAAGTCGGCGATGGCCGCGCCGGAGCCGATCATCTTGATTTCGGCGTCATAGTCGGCCCAGTCGGCGTACCCCAGCAGCGTGGCTTTCTCATGCCGGAGCGCCAGAATTTCGTGCAGCGCCGGCTCATTGGCCGGATAGCCGCGGTTCAGAAAGACGGTCATCAGTTCCCGGCGGGCGTCGCGGTCGTGCGCAAACGCGCGAAAGGGCAACACGTCCGGATAGTCGGTGGTGAGAGTAACCAGGCCCTCCGCGTCGGCCCGGTGCTCGGCCCGGTAATCGTCGGGCAGGCCGGCCAGCTGCTCCGGCTGGATCCGAATACTGCGCACGTCGTCGCGGATGGTGCGGTCGAATGCCTGGCCCAGCAGGGTGAGTCGCTCGTTGATATCCCGCAGGCGATTCCGGACGTCCTTGGGGCGATCCACGCCGCTGCGCCGGAAGTCGCGGAGCACCTGGTCACGCATCCGGCGGGCGACGTCGTCCAGACCCTCCGGGTCGGTGGCGTCCAGGGCGGCAAATAGCGCGGCGTCCAGACCGCGCTCGGTGCGGGCCCGGTCCACCCGCTGGGCGACGGTTTCCGCGGCCGTCCGCACCGCCGGGTCCGGATGCACCTGGGCGACCAGCCCCGCCAGGCCGTCCAGCCCGCGCAGGGACGCGTCGGCGCTGTTCCAGAGTTCGAGCACGTCGGATGTCGGCCGTTCGGGCCGATCGCGGAGCTCGGCGAGCGTTGCGTCCGCGTGGGCCAAATCAGCATCGGCCCGCACGCCGATCCAGGCGGCCCAGTCGCCGGTGGGCAGGTCGAGTGGTTCCGGCGCAGCTGAACGGCTCACCGCTCCGACCCTAGCGACGGGCCGCCCGTTAAGCTCGCGAGTTCAGGGACGGGCCGGTCCCGACTCGGTCCACTTGGTCGGAAGGCGAGGGAAACGCACATGGTCAGCAGGGTCTCGGGAGTGATTTCACGGGCCAAGGAGGCGCCGGTCGAAGTGGTGACGGTGCTGGTGCCCGATCCTGGACCGGGCGAGGCCGTGGTCAAGATCCAAGCCTGCGGGGTGTGCCACACCGATCTGCACTACAAGGTCGGCGGGATCGGGAACGACTATCCCTACCTGCTGGGCCACGAGGCGGCCGGGATCGTCGAAGCGGTCGGCCCGGACGTGACGGACGTGGCTCCCGGCGACTTCGTGATCCTGAACTGGCGGGCCGTGTGCGGACAGTGCCGCGCGTGTCTGCGCGGCCGGCCCTGGTACTGCTTCAACACCCACAACGCCAAGCAGAAGATGACGCTGGAAGACGGCACCGAGCTGTCCCCGGCGTTGGGCATCGGGGCGTTCCTGGAGAAGACGCTGGTGGCTGCCGGGCAGTGTACGAAGGTGGATCCGGACGCGCCGGCCACGGTGGCCGGGCTGCTGGGGTGCGGCGTGATGGCGGGCCTGGGGGCGGCGATCAACACCGGGAACGTGCAGCGCGGCGATTCGGTCGCGGTGATCGGCTGCGGCGGGGTGGGTGACGCCGCGATCGCCGGTGCCCGCCTGGTGGGGGCCAACAGGATCATCGCGGTGGACACGGACCAGCGGAAGCTGGATTGGGCGCGCGACTTCGGGGCGACGCACACCGTGCTGGTGGGCGACGGTGACGTGGTGGAGCAGATCCAACGCCTGACCGGTGGTTTCGGCGCGGACGTCGTCATCGACGCGGTCGGCCGTCCGGAGACCTGGAAACAGGCGTTCTACGGCCGGGACCTGGCCGGCACCGTGGTGCTGGTCGGCGTCCCGAATCCGAGTTACCAGCTGGAGATCCCGCTGATCGACATCTTCGGCCGCGGTGGATCGCTCAAGTCCTCCTGGTACGGAGACTGCTTGCCCTCCCGCGACTTCCCGGTGCTGATTGACCTTTTCCAGCAGGGGCGTCTCCCGCTGGACAAGTTCGTCTCCGAGACCATCGGGCTGGGTGATATCGAGGGGGCCTTCGAGAAGATGCACCACGGGGACGTGCTGCGCAGCGTGGTGGTGCTGTAGGTCAGCAAACTTGGGCAGCCAGCAACGACCAGTCGTCGACGGTCATCACCGTGCCCGCCGTGCTGTCCCCCACCGACGCCTTGAAGTCAGCGACGGCCGCGGCCGTGTCCGCGTCGTAAGTACCCCACAGACTCGGATCGGTATCGATTGACCGGATGTTCTTTTTCAAGCCGGCCTCGAGGATGTGTTGAAGTTCACCGACCATAACGCTATTGCGCGCACCGGACTTCACCGCCTGTACCTGGAAGTCCGACGGGGCGCACAGGCAGGTGATGAAGGCATGGGAATCACCGGGGTCTGTAGGGCGAAGGAAGGCATCCGGAGGCGAAGCCCTCCGGTCGGCGCAACCGGCGTATTCGTCGGGATACGGCCCGGTGTACATGACTTCGCCGGTGCCTTGGTAGAGATGACATCCATCGCCAGTTCTGGTCCATTTGATTCCCCCGGGGATTTGATTCAGCCCGAAGATTTCGTCAGCGCGCGTCTTCAGCAATGCGTCATTCGTTTGTGAGGCCACCTGCAGGATGTAACCGGAGTCGCAAGCGATCGCCTGATGCCGGCCGCGCATGTCGCGGCCGGCGGGGCCCTTTGCATCGCGCGGAAGGATGAGGTAGTGCTGGCTGTCGACCGTGAAGCCGGCTTTGCCCTGCATACACGTCACTGTGTCGCCGGCGGTGCTACAGGTGACCCCGAACGCGGACAGTCTCTGCCCGTTGGCCAGTGCCTTGCCGCCCGATCCGCCGCCCGACCGATCTTGCTCGACCTCCGTGGGCTCGCCGTGGCCACAAAATCCGTACTGAGCTGAGCCTGAGTCGATCAAAATCGCGTATCCCGCCCAGGTGGGACCGCCCGCGCATTGCATGCCGTCGTCGCCATGCGGCGTCAGATAAGGCTTTGGGAGCTGGCACTGGGTACGGCCGTCGCTCATCACACACGTGATGGTCGAATCGGGCGAGTTGAACCAGTACTCGCCCTTACCGTGGGTGAATGACGCCAGATTGGCCATGCCCGGGGTCGAGGGCGGACTCGAACTCGACGAGGGCGTTTGGCGCGACAACGATGAGGAGGCCGCCGTCGATGAGGCGGGGGATGTGCTTCCGGTACCCCCGGAAAGATTGGACACTGCGACTGCGCCGGCTGTCGTGTTCGTCGGCCTGCCGGAGGAAGGTGCGATCACCTGCGAAACTTCGGTTGAAGCCGGTGCCGTGCCGGTCGACGCACTTGTCGGCGGGCCCGGTGCCGGGGTTGACGTATGGCCGCCCGGCTGATTCAAGCGCCAGACGATCAATGCGGCTCCCCCCGCGGCCACCATCAGGGCGAGGGACAATGCAGTGACGAAGACCCAGCGCGGCCGACGACGAGCGGGCGTCGCCTGCTGACCTGAGAACGAGACGGCCTCGACCGGTGCGGGCGTCCGTGGCGGACCGGACCGGACGACGGTGTCCGCCGGAAATGCCGTCGTTGGTTCGGCCGGCTGGCCGCAATTGGTGCAGAAGGCGTTGCCAACCAGAGGTGCTCCGCAGTTGGTGCAGAACATCGGTCTCAGCTCCCGTCGAAGAGTAATCTGCGGACTGGTGCTGCGCAGAAAGTCAGGACGACGGCATCAGCCGGGTAATCGATTGTTTGTCGGCCACGAACATCGACCCGTTTTCGACGGAGATACGCGCAGCGTTGGCATCGATGGCGGGCGCGAGGTCCGACAGGTCGGCCCGCCACAGGCTCGACCCGTCCTTGGTGCTCCAAGCGAACAGTCTTCCGGCGCTGGAGGTGTAGAACGCCGGACCGCTGGCCGCGACGAAGCTTCCGGTGACCAGTCCGGTCTGGGTACCGTCGGCCAGATGTAATAGGCGCACCCGGCTGTCGGAGGACTGCAGGAACGCCTCCCCTCCGCTCACTGCGACCAGCGAATTGTCGGTGGTCAATGACCTAGGGGCGGTCCAGACAACTTTGCCGTCGGTTTGGGAGACACCCACATAGCCGTTGGCGTTGGTGGCCAGTAGCGGGTCAGCGGTTCCATAACCGGTACTGCCGAAATAGCCGGACAGCTCGACGTTCGCGTTCTGCCAGACGACCTTTCCCTGGTCGTCGGTCTTCACCGAGCCATAGTTCACGGTGCTGCCGCTTCCGCCACCCGCAACATAGGTCGTGAAGTACGTCCCGTTCAATCGATAGCCGGAACCTTTCAGGGTGCGCACTCGTGCTCCTGTGTCCGGGTTCAACAAGGCGGTGGAGTAGTCGCCGCTGCTGACGGCCTCAGGAACATCAACATACGTTCCGTCGTAATGACCCCCGGGGAAATCGTCCGCGTGGTACGTGATCGGGGCGGTCCACTTGGTCTTTCCGGTGCTCGGATCGACCCGGACCACTGTTCCGCCTCCGTCCGACCCGCCGCCGTAACTGTAAAGCAGCGCGTCGGATCCCACGAGATTGAGGCTGTATCTCATGGTCGAGCCATCCGCTTCGGCGGTCGTCACCTTGCCGGATGCCATGTTCACCGAGCTGAGCTCGACGTAGTTGTTCTGCGCCTGACTCGTCGAGCCAGTCGCCGAACTGTCAGCGACCGGCGTCGACGGTGCTGAATACCCGGCGATTCCGCAGACGACGCGGCTGGCGTCGTCTGGTACGGAGCACGCGAACGAACCGTCCGTAAAGTCCGCCTTGCCGGCTGGGTCGAGGTCAGTACCGCTGACGTGCCACAGAACTTTGCCGCTGTTGTTGTCGATGGCAGCGATCACGGCCTCGGACGAGCCGGATCCGTCGGACCCGGACGAACTCGTGGCATTGACACCGCCGGCCTGAGCCATGCCCTCGACCACGAATATTCTGTCCGAGGCATAGAGCACGTTCAGATTGGCGTCGCCGCTCGGCGGCACGTCGAACAAGTCATCAACGTTCACCGTGGCACCGGCTTTCGGCGCAGCCCCGAAGACCGGACCGTCCTGGTTCGTCGCTGTCGAGCCGCCCGAGGTGGATTTGTGCATCAGCAAGAAGGCGCCCACGGCCACCACCACAATCAGGACAACACCGGCCGCGATCAGGATTGGCAGCCGCTTGCGACCCGCACCCGCGGCCGGACCTTGGCGCGGCGCAGTCGGCGGCCGGTCTTCACGCCCGACCCCCGGTGGCGGGGCTCCGACGGTGCTGATCGGACCGGTGTGGCGGTTGTCCTCGGGGGATGCTTGAAAGGGTCCGGAGGGTGCCGCCCAGGATGGAACTGGCGGTACCGGGGCGGCGCCTGGCCCGAGATACCTGGTCGCCTCGACGTCGATGGGTCCGGACAAAGCCGGCGACTGGCCGCCGACACTGCGAGACGCCTCGCCCCCCAGTGGATCGCCGTCCGCGTTTCCTGCGGCCGCCCTGGCCAGGCTCAATCCACACCGTCCGCAGAAGCGAGCGCCGGCAGCGACCTGATTCCCGCAGTTCGGGCAAGTGTTCATGTCCGTCATTCCCTTCCGAGCCTGCTGGTGATGTTTACGCGCAGATGCCGTCGGCCGGCTGCAGCACGAAGGCAGACGAGCCCGAGAGACCCACCCAAACGGTGTCTTTGGAGCCCTTTGGCAATCGAAGCCAGCTCGTGTCGGCGACAGCAAGTGCCTTCATCGCGTTGTCCGACAATCCGGCGGCTTCTTTTCCGGTGGTGGGGTCGACCACAACGGTCTGATTGGAGTTGTTCGACGCGACGATTTCGCCTAGTTCGACGGCTGCCTGATCAACATTGATCAAATCTGAACCGATGGACCAGTCTATCTTGCCTGTCTTAAGCGAGAGCAGGCCGAGACGATCACCGCTCGTCGTCGAGTAGGTGACCACCAGCCCGCTGGAGACCAGTCCGACCGGTCGGTAAACGGTGCCGTCGCCGCCGTCCCATTGGAAGTCGATGACCTGGGTCGGCTTCAGCTTACCGCCGGCACTAGTGTACTCGTAGTTGGGACCACCCGCCTCGCTCTGGCTGCTGTGCAACACCAATCCCTCTCGGCCACATCCGGCGTCGGAGACGAACTTGGTGTCGCCCTCGTCGTCATAGTGCGGCACTGTCACGAATTGGCCGATAGTGGCATCGAAAAAATCTGCCGTGGCGGAATCGGACTGCGCCCCGGTGTGCACCAGTTCGGGGACGATCCGATCGCCATTAAGCACGGTCGAATTGTTCACATCATTGTAAACGTGCAGTACCTTTCCGGCAGGAGAGATGACGTACCGGGTCGTCGCATCGTCGGCCGCTACGGAAACCAGAGAATAATCCGTATCTGCATCCTCAATAGCCACATTGCCCGTTTGGGCCGGAACTCCATTGGACTTGGGCGTCGGGAGTTGCACGGCGCCCTGAGCGCCCGACGCCACGTTCAGCATGTGGGCGGTGATGGTCCAGACAGGCGGGTTCAGGCCGGCGGCCGGCGCGACAACCGACTCCACCCACATCACATCATTGACACCCGAAGTGGCTTTGCTGAAGGTGCTTTCGTCGACATGGAACATCTGCTGCGAGCCCGTCACCAGACTGGTGAGAACAACCTGGTTGTTGCACACGACGACCGATCGGGCGTTTGACACGATGCCCAACTGTTGCGAGTTGTCGTCGCCGCCGCACTGTCCGAACGCATTGTAAATGTTGTCATGGCCCCCGTTGTCGTTTGCGTTCGGCCCTTGGCTGGCCGCACCATACGCGCCGCTGTCGAAGGCAGTGACCCCGCAGGATTTGGTGGAGTCGGTGTTGAGGTTGTCAAGAGCCGTTCCGATGTCCGTCCCGCTGAAAGCGATTCGGCCGATGGCCTCCAGCGCAAAACTGGGTGCCGGTTTCTCGGCGTGAATCTGGCTCAGCACCATCGAGGCATCTTGGCCCAACACAGGGACGGACGTCATCTGCTGGAGCGCATCCTCGAGAGGACCGACGGGCCGCCCAGGTACGAGCACATCGGCGAACTGCGGCGTATCCGAAGTATTCGTGCTGGTCGGGTCACACCAGTCCGGAGCTCCGGACACCGAAGTGATCGCGGACGACGACTCCGTCGGCGGCTGACCGGATGCTGGTTCGGATTCGGAGGCCGCGCTGAGAGCGGATGCGCCGGATATCGAGTCAGGGGTCGATTGCGAAATGACGGATTCAGGTGCTCCTGCCTCGGATGAGGCAGGCACCTGCGACGACACCGCCGATGATGCAATGGGCTTGAGTAACGGCGACGCCGCGGTCCCACTCGAGGACGGGGCCGAGGCCGGAACGCTGCTCGGAGTCGATGGCCCGGTTGCGCTGGACTTCGTCTTCGTCAGAACCGGGATCAAGACTGCCGCGGTCACGATGACGACCACGACCGCGACCGACGCGATCAACACTGCGGGCTTCTTGAACCAGGGCTTGACCGTGGTGAGCGGCTGCTCCGCAGGACTCGCCAAAGGACGGCCCGGTCCACCGGCATCAGAGGCGGCCGCATACTGATAGGCGGGCGCAACGTCCTGTGCCGGGATCGAAGAGTCCGGCACAGGAATCGGGTTTCCTTCCGCCGGCATTTCTTCACGAGTGGTGGCCACCGGTGTTCCGCAATGCGTGCAAAATTGTTGACCGGCCGTCAGCGGGCTCCCGCAACGAGCGCAAGGCTGCATCGGATCAGTTCCTTCCTTCGCCGGCCGCTGCCTGGCTGAGATGGTCTGGCAGCGGAGAGTATTTGCGGCTGATACGGAGCTCCCGGTCTCCGAATCGGACCACCGCACTGTCAGGGACAGCAGTGGGAACGCCGGGCAGGCAAGCAGTGGCCGCCCCAGCCACGATGACCGCGACACCATTGGTGCTGAAGCGGTCGGTCACGCTCACGATGTCGGCGGCGGGTTCGACCCGGAGATGCGTCTTGGAGACGCTGCGGGTCTCGTCGGCAATCGGCACAGCGACCGCCGGCGACTCGCCGTCCTCCACGGACGGGTCGCGCCCGATAATCACAGGACCAGTCAGTTCAACAGTCTGGCCATTGTCCAAGTGCAAAAGCCAGGCAGACGCTCTCTCATGCGTCAGGTTCGGCGTTCGAAGGCTCGTCCGCTCGGAGGCCGAGTCCGCACGGCGACCGCCGGGGACGGACGAGATGACGCTCCCGGGCGATTGAGCGTCGGCCCACGGAACAGGCATCCCATCATAAAGCAACGGCGGGCCGACCGGGTTGGGCTGACTGATGGCCGACACTCCCGCTTGGCGTGCTGGCCGATCCGACCAGAGCGCACCAACTGCACTGGATCGAAGGTGGGGATCGGGTGCGGATTGTTCGGTCGGCCTGGCCCAATCCGGGCGGCAGAGGAGATCTAATCGATCAGACGCCGCGACCGGCGTGACCGCGTGGCTGCTAGAACGGACGGCGTCCTTTGGCACCACGACCGTGCCGAACGCTTTATCCCACCAGGCCCGTCGCTGTCCGGTGGAGTCCCACAACGGCGAGAAACCAGCCACCGACAGGGTCACGCCGATCAGAACCTGCCGCAGTAGGAACCGCCCGACACCGCGGCCGACACGGGGTCGGCCCCCGGTGTCTGCCCGTACGACCTTGATCCCGAGGACCGCCTTACCGACGCTCGTTCCTAATGCCTCGAGTATTAGGAAGACCAGCAAACCCGTCAGGCCGATCGCGGCCGGGATGTACCAGCTGCGGTTGGGCAGAAACAGCACGAATGCGACCGCCGCAACCCCCATGAGCCCGGCGGCCAGCACATCCATTAGGTAGGCGCCCACCCGGGATCCGAAGGCGGCCGATCCCGGACCTGATTCAGCCGAACGTTGGGGCAACACCGCCGGAACCGCCGGATGAACACCAATCTTATGGACGCCTGGCGCACTCGAGGCCGCTGTCCCGCAGTGCTCGCAAAACAGACTTCCGTAGGTGAGCGGTTGTCCACACGACCCGCAGAACTGAGAAGAAGGACTGGTCATGCTTCTACCCCTCGCTCGACCCTTTTAACTGCACGAGGGAAGTCGCGCTGATCAACGCCTCGAGCGCGGAAGCGTGGTCGGCGTCCACGAAGTCGGTTCTTTGCAGTTCCTGATTGGTCGACGGCTCTGGCACCTCGTAGGCGATTTGCCACTCGCCTGCCGGTCCGCGCAGGACAGCTGCGGAACGCTCCGCTTCCCCGGCTCCCGAGCGGCCCACCACCAGTCGATCGGGGCCTTCATCCAAGAAGCGTTCGACCAGCGGCCGGGTGATCTTGTCGATCGAGGTGCCGGGCCGGAGGAGTCGGAAGTCGAACACGCCTACAGGGCGGGGATCGATCAATAGAGCCACCTCGTCGGCCCGTAGAATGATCAGTGCGTTGGCCACATCGGCCGCGCTGAAACCGAATTGGGCCCAGGCTTGCATCCCGCTCAGAACGGCCGCAGTCAGACCGGCGCCCGCTATCAGTTCAACGCGATCGCCGTTGATTCGCGCGAGCTCTCGCGCCATCAACTCGGACGCGCCGACCGCCTGGAGGGTCGCGTCATTGGCTTGGTCATCGAGGCCGAGCTTGGTCATGCACAAGACACTTTGGGGCGTATCGGCAGCCGCACCGATGAAAGCCAACTCAGCGCTGGTCAGTCGCAACGGAGTGGTGTTCGGTTGGGCGTCAGTGGTTAGGGCGGTCGTCATCATGGAGTCCTTGTCACCACGTTGCCCACGAGGGCTTCTTGAAAATGGTCTTCAAAACCTTGGAACCCTCGTCGGCGACCGCGTCGACGGCCTTGGCGCCAGCGTCCACCGCTTTGGCACCAGCGTTCACGACGTCCCCGGCCACGTGGACAACGGCCTTGGCCTCATCGACATCGGCGTTCCAGACGGCCTTGGCACCCTGCACAGCCGCGTCTCCGATATCTCCAACGGCGGTCGAAATCGCCCCGTTGACCGAAGCTTTGAAACCAGCGGGTAAGCTGCTCCACAACAGCGAGGCCCCCGCAACGGCCGCCCCACCGGCCAGCACTCCCCAACCCACGGGCGTTGCCAAGGCGGCAATACCGAGAGCCACGCCAGCCGCATCTAGACCACTAGCCACATAATCGCCCCGAGTGAAGTCGTGAATGCCAGCTCCGGCATCCAAAGCAATTCCAAGCCAAGGAAAGATCTTCAGCGCCGCACCGGCCCCGGGGATCATTTTCTCGAGATCCTCGACCGTTCCGAACCCCATGCCAATTGACGTGCCGAAAGTGGGTCTGAATACCCAATCGCCGCCGTCTTCAAGGATGCCCCCGGCGATTTTCACGCCCTGCCTGAAATATTTTGCGCCCAGCGACAGGCTGATCGCACCCTCCGTGAACTCTTTCAGGTCATTCAACTTGTCCAGTTTTTCGATGTCATCCCAGATAGTTTCACGTGCACCATCAGAAGGTGACGTTTCGCCATAATTCTCGCTCGCCTTGGTCTGCTCGTCGGCATTGGCCTTGGCCTTGTCGGCCAGACCCTTGACGTCTTCCGACAGATTCTTGAGCACCCCCCGGGCCGAACCCTGCCAGAGCGAGATCAGTCGTTCCGCATCCCGGCCGTGCCAGGTCGCCTTGGCCCGGGAAACCAGTTGGTCGACCGTGGTGACGATCCCGTCGAGTTTGTCGGCCTCCGCCTTGAGGTTCGCAGAGACCCTGGTGACGATCTCGACGTCCATACCCACGAAAGGCATGTGGATTCACCTCCATTCTGGCTGTTGTGACGGGAGATTGCGGTCAGCAGCGAACCCCGGCGGCGCCGTATCCGCGCCGCCGGGGTCGGTCCTCAGTAGCTGCTGGAGATGCGGTCCTGCTCGTCGGCGTTGCGGCCGGCGGCCACGCCCAGGTCCGAGATCTCCTGGATGATCTTCCGCAGCTGGCCCTGGTACTGGCTCTGCCACAGGTCCTTGAAGTGATCCGCATCCTTGCCGTGCCAGTTGGCCTCGGCCTGCGAGAGCAGGCCATTGATGTTGTTCATCGCCGTGGCGATGTCGTTCGAGGCCTTGCTGAGGTTCTTGCCGATCTGACGGACGACATCGACGTCCATTCCGACTTGAGCCATGACAATCACTGTCCTTTCGTGGTGGGGATTCGCTCCCTATCGGCGATCCCGCTGATTGCTTCCGTGGATTACTCTGCTGGGCGGAGACGGGCTTGACAATGGGGAGCAGTCCCCATGGCCGTCAGCCCGCTTCAGCGAACTGAACCTTGCCGGCACCTCCATTCTCGACCAACATGCCGCCGCAAGAAGCGAAGTCGCGCCGTCTCACCCGCGGCAACTCCGTGTTCAGCAACGCATCGCCGTCGGCCTGATCGGGCTCGATCAGTAGCCCACGTCGACTGCTGCGCAACATCTTCAAAAGTTCCGAGTACTGGCGCCAACGTTCGGTCTCGGACTCGGCAAAGACCACGCCTGCCCCGCGACCGATCGCTTGCGCGAGCGACTGGACGTCGGTCTCGAGCGGGGCGTCGACCAGCCCGGCCACCTGTTCTAGGAAGAGCGCGACTTCCCGACCTTCCGCAGCGATTTGACGCCACTTCTCAACGTCTTCGCTGGTTCGTAGGATCGCCGTCCACGGCAGGGCACTGTCGAGCGTCGTTTTTCCGCCGACGACCAGAAGCCGAGGTGTCCCGGCCCGGCTTCGGCGCATCGACTCTGCGATGCCCGCTAGGACATCGCCAGTCGCCGAACCGGGAGGCCCCGCGATGATCCAGAAGCCCGTCAGGGCGATCTCGCGAGGCTGCAGCGTATCGGCGGCGATGCCGATCGGCAGGCCGCTCCTCGCCGGGCCAAGGTCGCCGACCACCACCCTGGTCGGCAGACTCCGAATCTTCGGTGCACTCGGCACGCCTCGTCCGGCCATGGCGGCGGCCAAGCGTTCGACCGCTCGCGCCTGCATGACCAGGCTGGGCGTGCCGCCGAGGGTACACACCTGAATGTCCCGGCCGTCCAGAAGTCCGCGACCGGGCGGTGAATCGGCCGTCAGCGCATCGGACGGCACCCCTAGGCCGCCGTAGTCACCTTGGTCCGCAAGACGCAGGACCAGCGTCCGTTGGATCGCCGAGCGCAGAGACGAGGGGACACTGGCCGCCCGGTCCGCGGTGAGGACGACATGGACACCCACCGGACGCCCGTCCGACGCGATCTGCGTGAAGTTCGTGAAGACCGATGCCACCGCGAGGCTTTCGTACTGCTGCCGGAAGGCGGCAAAGCCGTCGAGAAGGATCAGGATCCGAGGCTCTTCGCGCTGCCCGCTCAACTCGCGATATTCGGTGATGTTGGCCGCTTTCACCGCGGCATATCGCTCCGCGCGCTCATCGACCACGGTCTTGAGCCAGCGCACCAGTCGTGAGATTCGTTCGTCGTCATCCCCGGAGATAATGGATCCGACATGCGGGAGCGGTTCCAGCATGCGCAGACCCGACGAGCCGAAGTCGAGCCCGTAGACCTGACACGGTCCCGAGCGAGGAGTGATGCCCGCGGCGATCGCCAGCGTCCGCAGTACGGTGGATTTGCCGGCGCCTCCCGTACCGTAAACGGCCATGTTGCCGTCGGTGTCCGGCTGGAAGCATCCCGCCAGCTGCAGTTGCTGACTCGGGTCGTCGACGACTCCGAGGGTCAGTTCCCGATCTCGTCGCTGACCAAGGAACTGCAGATCGTATTGACTGGCCAGATCGGGAAGCCAGGGTTTGCGCGGGTCGGGCAGATCGATCAGCCGGGCCGCTGAGGACACCGAATCGACGAGTCGGACGATGTCGGTTGGGCCGAGATCGCTTGTCTGCGTGTTGCTGTCGCGGTCGGGCTCTTCCCACAGTCGTCCGACACCGAAGTGGAGTTCGTGTAGCGCGATGGTCGACGGCTCCTGGTCGTCGGTGGTCCAACCGCCGACATAACCGGTTTGGAAGCCAGTGATCCGGCCCGGTCCTGTCTTGGCGGCCCCCCGACCGGGCAGGTCGGGTGAGAAGTCCGCCGCCACCGGCGACTCGAGCACATCGACGGAGTCGTTGGCGTCCGCCATCCGGAGGGCTACCCGGAGGTTGGTGTTGGCCCGCAAATTGTCCTTGATCACACCGGCCGGGCGCTGCGTGGCCAGAATCAGATGCAGCCCCAGCGATCGCCCGCGTTGCGCGACGTTGACAACGCCGTCGACGAATTCGGGAACCTCCTGCACGAGAGCGGCGAACTCGTCGACCACGATGACCAGGCTGGGCGGTGCTTCTGGATCTCCTCGCCGCTGGAGTTCGAGAAGGTCCTTGGCCTTCTTGCGATTCAGGATGTGTTCGCGGTACCGCAATTCCGCGTTCAACGACGTCAGTGCCCGACGCACCAAATGCGGCGAGAGGTCGGTGACCAAACCAACGCTGTGCGGCAGCCGCACGCAATCGGCAAAGGCAGCGCCGCCTTTGTAGTCGACGAACAAGAACGTGAGCAGGTCGGGCGAGTAGCCGCACGCCATGCCCAACACCCAGGACTGGAGGAACTCACTCTTGCCCGCGCCGGTCGTGCCGCCGACCAGGGCGTGCGGCCCCTGGGAGCGCAGATCGAGGGTCAGGGGCTCGCCGGCCGCCTGACCGATCACGGCCCGCAGACCCAAATTCCGGCGCCGCGTTCTGGTCCCACCGGTGCGGTCGACAATCGACTCGGATTCCCGCCACCGCTCGACGACGGCGTCCGCGCGCCCCGCGAGCTCCGGGCCGATCAAGCTGAGAAAGGAGACGCTGCGCGGGAGGTCGGAGTCGTCGGCCACCCGGACCCCGGCGTCGGAAACGGGAGCCAACGCCCGAGCCGTGGTGAGCGCGACGGCAGCGCTGACGCTCTCGCATTCGATCGGGCCGAATCCCGCGGCGGTGCGGACAAATCCGGCGGTCACCGATCCCGAAGCGGGGTCGACGACCACATAGGTGCGGCAGGCGGCCGGCAACTGCTCCTGACTGTTGCTGACCCACAAAAGGTGCACGCCCACGGCAGGGCCGTCCTCGGCCACACCCACCAGCCGAGCCCGTTCGACCGGCGCGTTGTCGTCGACGACGACCAGAACTCGGGGATAGGAGCCGACTCGCGCCGGGTCCCGGTCGGCGATCAGCTCCTCCAACTCGGCCAACAAGCGAGTGCCGGCCGCCGCTTCGCCGGCCAGATGCGTGCCGACCAGCGGCGAGTGCGGACCGCCGCAATGGGGCAGCCACTTCAACCAATCCCATTCAGCGGTCGCTTCGTTCGACGCGATCGCGGCCACCGTCAGGTCGGCCGGGGAGTGCAGGCCCGCGAACTGAAGAACGACTCCCCGAGCGACCGCAGCGGCAATATCCAGCCGGCCGGCGATGCCCACTGAGCCCGAGTCCGCCAGCGCTGCGACGATCGGCACACCCCCGATCAGCCGGAAATCGTGCTGCAGAGCCGTTAGTCTGGCCCAGTCGCGCGCGGACGCACGTCCGCGGCTGGGCAACTCGATCACGTGGCGGCTCAGATCCGCTCCTACGCCCAGCCGGACGTTAAGGAACCGCTCGTGCTCCCGTCGGCGGGTCCACAGCAGACCGGTTTGCCGGCCGGCGGCATCGATCAGCTCCGACGTGGACGGTATTTCGGTCAACCTTCCGATTCGCTCGGACTGTTGGGCGTCGGTGATCTCCTGGCGCAGAACTCGGAGAGCCTCGTCGTAGTCGCGCTGCGCTTGGCGGGTTGCGCGTCTGAGCTGATATCGGTTGTCCAGCAGTTGCCCAACCATCAACAGTGGGGACAGTGCGACAAAGACGATCGACAGCAGTGACCGCGTGAAGGCGAAAAGGATCGCTCCCATGACCAACGGCGCGAGCATGGCCAGCAACGGCAAGCGATCCGGCCGCAGTTGCTCAGGAGGTTCCGGCGCGGGAAAAGTCAGTCCCGCATAGGTGGGATCAAGGCGCGGCGATCGATTGAAGTCGACGTCCGTGGTGGCCAACAGCGACGCAGCCGGGCTCCGGTGCAGCGTGATCGCCAAAGACGTGTCGCCGACCAGAATCCGGTCGTCGGGCCGTACAACAGCGCGCGAGACGGGTTGGCCCCCAAGCACCAGGCCGTTCGCCGATCCCAGATCGACGATCTCGGCCATGTCGGTGATCGTGATGTAGGCATGACGCTTGGAGATCAGCGGATCCGACAGGACCACGTCGCACGCACGGTCGCGGCCGACGTACGTCGTGCCCTCACGCAGCGGGAAATTCCTGCCTGCATCAGGCCCGGACAGAACCTTCAGGGTGGCCGCGGCCGGGCCGGCCTCGGACCCTCGTTGCTGCCAGCGCTCGCTCACCTGCGCGAGCGAGAGATAACACCCGGAGCGCAGAGCACTGGCGGCCAATGGCAGACCGGCCGAGAGCACCGTCGCCGGGCCATTCGGACTCCCGGCGTGCACGCGGAGCGAGTGCTGCTCGCCGGGCCGGTCGGCCGGCTTGCCTGACTGATCCCGCCGGATCGGGTCGCGATGCGCGATGGCCGTGGCCAGATCGCCCACCGTGACGGTGGCGTCGACGGTGGCGACCAGATCGACAGCTTCGCCGCCGGGGCGGAGGTAGGTGAACTTGAGCTTCATCGGCCCTTCCGGCTCCTACGCAGCGACGCGAGGGACAGCTTGGCCCGCAGGCGGCGCCATCGGCCATGCCGGCCGCGCAACCCCAGCAGCGCCGCATCGACCTCGGCCCAGAAGTGCCGAACCTCCTCGTCGGTGATCTGCTCAGGACCGAAGATCCGGGCGTCCGCGCGGCGGGCCAACGCGACGGTGCCGGTCCCGTACTGCTGGTCCAGGGCCGCGGCCGCTTCCGGACGAGTTGCCCTCCGGTCCGCATGGTGTCCGAGATCCACCGCCTGGTCGACCATCTCGTACCAGCCACCGCTGATGCGGTCCGCGGCGGAGCCGGTCACTCTGCGGCGTTGCCGGCGGCGTCGCTTGAGCAGCAGCACCAAGAGAACGGGCAGACCCACCACCAGAATCGGGATGCCCGCGGACAGGCCGACGACAGCGAGAATGCCGCCGATGCCGGAGCCGTTCGACGTGTTGTTCTTCTTCTTGGTCGGATCGTTCTTCTTGTCGTCCGGCGTCTGCTGCTTGGCGTCACTCGAATTCGCTTGTGCCGGAACGGGCGGAGGCGGGGGCGGCTGCAAGACCTGAGGTTTCGGGTCCGGCTGGGGAGCCGGCTTCGGAACGCGGGTGTTCTGGATCGTCGTCGGGTTGGGGTCCACCGTGACCCAGCCGTGGCCGACGACCGGCACCTCGACCCAGGCACTCAGGTCACCGCCGGTGATCTGCATGGTCCCCGCCTGCTTGCCCGTCGTCGTGAAGCCCATGACGACCCGGTTGGGGATGCCGGCAGACCACAGCATCAGCGAGAACCCGGTGGCGTACTGCTCCTGATCCCCGGTCAGGTTCGGGTCGGTGAACAACGTGCGGATCCGGTCCAGACCGTGCCCGGACCGAGACGCCGGCTCGCCGTCGCCTCCGTGGCTCAGGTGAGCGGCGTTCTGGAAGCCGTCCCGCATGGCCAAGATTTTCGTGCCGACCGAGTCGGCCCCCTGGGACAGTTTGTCCACCAGCGCCTGCACCGACGGGTCGGTCCTGCTCGGTGGGGCCAGTTGCGCGCCCACCGTGGTGTCGATGGAGACGTTCTTCCACTGCTCGTCGGTGAGGTCCGCCGGCAGGACGGCCGAGAAATCATACGAGTCGCCCGATCTGACAGCGTTCAGGTCGACGCCGACATCACTCCCGCTGGAGTACCGGAAGTCTTGGGTCAGGGACCTCGCGTCAGGACCGGAAAAGGTGATACCGCTCAGGGCGCCCGCCGCCGGCAGGTACACGCCGGAGTAGCCGCCGATGGTCACGCCCACGGCGACAGCCCGACCGCCGGCGTTCTGCCTGATGGTGCTGCCGACCCGCCCGAATCCGCCGAGATCGTCGGAGACCGAGTAGACGATGCCGTCATAGCTGTCCAGCGCCGCCAGCCGCAGACGTGAGTCGGTTGGCAACCCGGTGACGGTGAAGAGCACGTGGCTCCGGGTGGCCGACGACTTGTAGTAATCGCGAAAGGAGGACAACGGACTCGGGTAGCTGGCCGGATCGAACTGCGGAATCACACTGTCGCGCAAAGCGAGTCGCGGGCTCGCGGGGGTCGTCGACGGGCCCACCCAGTAGAGGGCGGCAAGGGCCGCGGCCACAACAGCGAGCAAAGAGATCGGCCGCCGCAGGTCGAGCGTGCCCGCCCGGGCGGAAACCCAGATCAGACCACCGACCGCGACGATGGCCGCGGCCCACAGGGGCAGGTAGGCCGCATCGGTGCCGAAGACGGCCGCCACTCCCAGCATTGCCGCGGGCGCAGCCATCGCCCATCCGCATCGCCTCGGCCTGGACACACGAGTGGCGACGGACGTACCGATGGCGCTGAAGACCAACGCCGGCAGGAACACGACGACCAGCAAGGCGCCCGAGGTTCCGATGGGTGTGGCGACCGTCAACGACTGCTTCCAGGAGGTGAAAACTCCGAGAGCCAAAAGCCGGATCGCTTCTGGACCCGGAAGCCATCCGCTAATGGCCACCGAAGGCGTGGCCAACGCCGGGCCGGCCAGCAGATAGCCCACGATCAACCCAAGGGTGACCAGCGACCAGTGCCAGCGGAAGGCTGCCCCGATCCAGGCAACCACCGCGCCGACCACGGCGCCGCCGGCGGCGGCCACCAGCCAGCGCCACCCGCCATAGGTCGGCCCGAACGCCAAGGAGGCCGCAGTGACCAGCGCGGCCAGCACGACACCGTCGATCGCTCCGGCGGCACGACGCCGACTTCCCTGCGCTGTCGCGCTCATGCGTTGACCGCCCGCAGTGCGCGCGGCAGCTCCGCCAACGCGCCGACTGTCACGACCGGCAAGGTTCCGATCCGGCGCACGCTCGGGGCCGCACCTACGGCGATTCGCACCGCGATGACTCGAACACCGAGCGGAAACGCGTTGCCGGCCCGGCGCAGTTCGGCGGGGGTGGGCGTGCTACCGCACAGGACGACAGCCACCGAGACGTCGGGAACGCTCGTGGCCGCTGACTGCGCAACGCCCGCGACTCCGGGTGCGTGGCCGGCCAGTTCCAGTCCGGCCAGGTCGTCCAGCAAGCGGCGGGCCGTCGGCGCGCGCAGCGACTGGGCTCCCGAAATCACCGACAGTTCCCGCTGTTCCTTGAAGCTCTGCACGCCGAGCGAGGCGCCTGCCGATACGGCGATCTCGAACTCTTCGGGATCGGCGTAGTCGGTGGCCAAGTTCGACAGGGCGACCACTAGATGGCTGCGCCGGGTCTCCTCGAACTGCCGGACCATCAACGCGCCGGTGCGGGCACTGGTCTTCCAGTGGATGTAGCGACGATCGTCGCCGGGCACATAGCCGCGCAGGGCGTGAAAGGACACGTCGTTGTTGGAGAGCTCCCGAGTGGTCTGGCCTTCCAGATCCTTGATGTAACCAGGCGCCGCGCCGTACAGCGACACGGTGCGCGGGTGCACATAGAGCAGCTCCGGCTCCGTCCAGTTCACGATCCGACGGAGCAGTCCCATGCCGTCACCGCGAACCGACCGGGCGGGACCGACCGCGATGACGGCGCGCCGCTCGGTCGGGATGACGAAGTCCTCTTCGTGCTCCTCACCGGCTTTCAGTCCTGGCACGCGCACCAACTCGACGGCCGTACCGACCGGCAGTTCCATCCGAACCGGCAGCAGCCGCTTTCCGCCTGCGTGCCCAACGACCATCCGGCCGACCGCCGGCATGCCGACAACGACCCGCTGGGTGCGCAAATCGATACGCACCTGGTAGCGCGCCCGGCCGATGATGAACAGGCAGGCGACGACGAATCCGGCGGCCAGCGCCACGGCGGCCATCGAAAACTCGATCCAGCCCGTCAGCCGGGACACGATCCAGCTGATCCCCGCGGCGATGAGCACCGACCAACCCAGCACGGTCACCGCGGAGACGCACCGCGCCGCATGCTTGGCGTTGGCCCGCAACGCCTTGGCGGCAGCGCGCGCCGAAGGACGCCGTCGCGCCGGACGCATGCGCGGCGTCTTCGGCTTCACGGCGGGGGCCGGTGGACCGCTCGGCGCGGGCGCCGATGGGCGGGTGGCCGGCGGATCGACCGTCATTGTCATGGCGTCTCCAGGCGTCTGGCGGGTAGCGGGGCTGGATCAGCCGCGATGCTGGGGCGGGGCGATCTCGGCGAAGATGCGGCCGAGCACATCGCGCACTGTCACGCCGCCGAACTCGGCCTCCGGTTCCAACAGGATGCGGTGCGCCAGCACCGGCTCGCCGAGATCCTTGATGTCGTCGGGGATCACGAAATGCCGACCATGCGCAGCAGCCCAGGTCCGGGACGCGCGGATCAGGGCGAGACAACCGCGGACCGACACGCCCAGCGTGGTTTCCTCGGCGGCCCGGGTGGCCTCGGCGATTTGTGAGACGTACTCGAAGAGGGCAGGGTCGATATGCACCGTCGAGGCCAGCTCGATCATGTCGACGACCGCTGTCGTGGTCACCATCGGCGCGACGTGCCGCTGATGGTTTTTGGTGGAGGCGGCGCCCAGGATCTCGACCGTGGAGGCGTGATCCGGGTACCCGAGCGAGGTCTTCATCAGGAACCGGTCGAGCTGCGCCTCGGGGAGCCGGTAGGTGCCGGCCTGCTCGATCGGATTCTGAGTGGCGATGACCATAAAGGGGGTCCCGACGCCGTGGGCTTACGCCGTCGACGGTGACCTTGCCTTCCTCCATCACCTCCAGCAGCGCCGACTGGGTCTTCGGCGATGCGCGGTTGATCTCGTCGGCCAGCACGATCGACGCGAAGATCGGGCCCTGGTGGAACTTGAACGCCCCGGTGGTCTGCTCATAGATCGTGACGCCGGTGACGTCGACTGGGCAGCAGGTCCGGGGTGAACTGGATCCGGGACGTCGTGCCCTGCACGGTCGACGACAACGCGCGGGCGAGCGATGTCTTACCCGTTCCCGGGTAGTCCTCGAGCAGCATGTGCCCTTCGGACAGCAGGCAGGTGAACGCCAGGCCGATGGGCCGTGGTTTACCCAGCACCACCTGGCCCACATTGCCGACCAGCTTGGAAAACGTCTCGGCGAACCAGGATGCGTTTTCAGGTGTCATTGTCATGAATAATCTCCTATTTCCACGGACACGGGTTCGGATTTGCCGAACTTATGTTGTCGATAATGACCCACACACTGGCGCCTTGAAACCCGAACCAACGGTCAGAAGCAGAGATGTTTCCGTTGCCGTCCGCTTGTACCGAGCTATCGTGATAATCGGCGGGCATGCTTGCACCGGCAGTGCATTGATCTTTCTCCGCCTGACTTGACCCCGTACCGGACACTGCACAGTCCGTCCAATAGTGAAGTGTGTAGGCCCCGCCAGGCTTAAAGCCGCTCCCCGAAACGAACATTTGATGACAGTTGGCGGCGCAATACGACGCACCCCGACCACCGTCTGTGCTTGAACTCCAGGCTCCGTAGGTTAGTTGAAGCGATTTATTCGGATTGTCTGGTGCGACGCCTTGAACAGATTGGTGCCACACACCACCTTCGGCGAAGGTGACATTTATGTCAAGGTTACTTGTCAAATAATACCCGGACACCGAGTCCGCCGCATTTGCCGTCGCATCGCCGCTGCCGCCAGTGTCGATTCTATAACTCGACGAGGCGATCCGGCGTCCGTTCGCCAGCGACTGAATGTTCCAGCTGAAATGAACATGATCACCAGTCGGCGTCGGGTTTAATTGCAAATCTCCTAGGGGACCGTACGCGTAGCCACTAGCTGTCGCAGAGTCACCACAAAGGTCGGCCTCACTATACTCATGTTTATCGACAGGCGATGGCTGTCCGAGGCATATCTCGTCCTCGACAGAGTAAGTTACACCGTTGGCGTCCACCCGCACGTCTGGATGAGATCCTGAGTTTAGTGGTTCCCAGCCACGACCGGAAACGTTCACCCAATGTTCTTCTACACGAGACCCGTAGGAAAGACTAATCGGCGTCGTGTTCGTTATTCGTAATATACGATCATCGCCTGTGCCACTGACAGTGGGTGTAGAGGCAGGGCCTGGGCGACTAAATGGCTCGACCGCACCTACGTTTGAGCCGTCCGCGGCGGCGCCTGCACCAAATATCCCAACCGGGGTGACGCTGACGAGCCGATAGTCCATTTGGTTCTCCGCATTGGATAAGGTTGTTCCCGAAGAACTTCCTCCACCGACCTGAATGTTGGGAGACGGCGAGCCGTTGATTGTGTACGCGACCAAGTAATGGTCTACTGGCCTGTATTGTTGATTCGCGGAAGGCTGCCAGCTAAACTTTACTGAGTGCGTCGGTGGATCGAACGCCATGCCTAAATCCGTCGGTGCAATGGGCGTGGCATTGGGGTGTTGGGGAGAACTATGGGCGGACGTGATCCACTTAGGTGCAGCTCCACCGACGGCGTTCGAAACCTGCACTTCGTACCAATAACTTAGGTTTTCATCTAGTCCAGGATCGGAATACCGCGTCTCCCCCAGCGTCACGGGAATTATTTTCTGGTCAGATCGCACCAATTGAACCTGTGTTATCGCGCTGTACCGCGTTGAGTCGTTCTTAACCGACCAAGTGATTGTAAACTCGTTTGCAGCGCTAAGCGTAACGGTAGGCGAAGCAGGCGGGTCAGGGGTTCCGTTCGGCGTCACGGATTGCGATGCCGCAGATGTCGAGCCCTGTCCCAACGCGTTCGCCGCGGTGACAGTAAAACTGTAGGCCTTGCCCGCAGTCAAGCCCTTCGCGGTGCAGTTGGTGACGGTCGTCGGCGCACACGCCGCCTGGCCATCGGAACGGAGTACCGAATAGGTGACCGGTGGCGATCCGTTCGGCGCTGCTACCCCCCAGGAGACGGTTAGGGTAGTCGCGTTGACCTGCTGGGCCCGTGGCGTCCCCGGCTTACCAGGCACATCCTTGACAGTGAGCGAGAAGCTCCCGGCCAGGGTCCGAGTCGGGTCGCCCGAGCGGTCCTGGACGGTGTAGGACACCTGGATCGTGCCGACCTTGCTGGGCGTCACGTTGATCGTTCCGTCACTGCCGGAGGCACTTCCGGCTCCGACCACCTTGACCGATCCGGGGACGACGCTTAGGCCCTTGCCGATGGGGTCGGTGAAACTTCCCGTCGGAAGCACCGACACCGGGGTCGCGTGGCCTGGCTGGCCGGTCTGTCCCGGTATCCGCGGAATCGTGAACATCTGCTTCGCAGTGGCCGTCACGGTCACAGTGCCCGAGGCGGTCCGGTGCTGCGAATCGCTTGCGGTGACGTGCAGCTGCACCTGAGTGCCCTGATGTACCGACGATGCCGCGGTGACGGACAGCGTGTTGCCCGACAGCGAGACGGTGAAGCCGTTACCGCCGCCGGTCACGGCAAACTGAAGCTGACCCGCGTTCGGGTAGTCCGGCGGATTCAACAGGCCGGTCAGCGGCAGCGTCGCCGGTGTGCCACCGGCCTCGACGGTCATCGTGTAGTTGCTCAGCGTCGGCATCGACGGGATGACCTCGATGCCGATGGACAACTGGATCGGCGCCGAGTTGCCCTCCTGCACCGGGAACGTAAGCACGTCGGAACCACTGCCGTTGGCATTGGCGGCGTAGCTGAACGTTCCCGGGTCGACCCGAGCACCGTGACCCTGGGTGGAACCGCTGAACGAAGCGCCGTCGGGAATCACGGCGGTTTTGCCGGCCGGAACAGTGACGTAGCCGCTGATCGGCTGCTGAACCGTCTGGCCGGCATTGACTTTGAGCACATTCACCGTCAGCGGAGTAGGCGGCGGATCGGCCTGCGTCGTCGTGGTCGATTTGCTCGTCGGCGCGGTCGGTTTGGTCGTCGGCGTGGTCGTCGGAGCCGGCGGCTGGTTCGGCGGCACCACCAGCGCCTTCTTGGGCGGCACCACGATGAACGCCTTCCCGACCCCGCCGTTCTTGTCGGTGACGGAGTACGTCACGACCTGGCGGCTGGCGCTCAGCGGGATCGACACCGTGCGAGCCCCCGTGACGGTGCCGGGCGCAGCCACCATCAGGGTGAGATCGGCGGCCGCACCGGTGTTGTTGACAACGGACGCCGTCACGTTGACCTTGGCGTTCGTGTTGTCGGCCACGGCCTGTTTGGTGACGAAGATGTCGGTGGCGCCGGGAGGGGGCAGCACCGCGTCGGCGGACACCGTGACATTGACCGTGCCGGTCGCCTCCAGACCTCGGCTGTCCTGCACGTTGTACTGGAGCTGAACCACTGCACCAGCCTGGTGATTGTCGGCCTGGACGATGAGCGCGTCACCGTCCACGCGGACCGTCCATCCGGCGGGCGCAGTGAAAGGCGTCGCGCTGAACTTGATCCCGTCGCCGCTGACCTGCTTGAGGATGTGAATGGCCACGGCCTTCCCCGGACGCAGGCTGGCCGTGAGGTTCGGGGCCACCGGCGGCTGAAGTAACGCGGGCTTGGCCACCACCAGAATGGTCGCTAAGCCAGTCGCAGTTAGGCCGAATTGGTCACTGACCGTGTAATTCACCTTGTCCACCCCGGAACCGGCCAGCGCGGTGTAGGTCAGCACGCCGTCGCCGTCGGTAGATACGCTCGGCAGACCCAGATGATTCTCGCTGGTTGCGTCGGTCAAGGTGACCCAGTCACCATCCGGGTCGATTCCGTTGATCGGGAGCGGCAGAGTCAGCTGCTGTCCGGCGAAAACCCGCCCCAGAATGGGAGCCGGAGCGTTCGGCGCGGAATTGTTGCCCAAGGGAACCACGGTCAGCGTGACATCCGCCGGTGCGGAAGTTCCCCCGTCGGTGTTGGTCACTGTGTACGAGAACTTGATCGTCGAACCAGGGGCGCTGGCCGGAGCAAGATAACGGATCTCGGTCTGGGTGACGAACAAGGTGCCGGGCACGGCGGTCGTCTGACCCTGGACAAGAGCGACCGTCAGCGCTTCACCGCGCGGGTCCATCGCATATTGGGCGATCGGGATGGTGAGTGCATCGCCGGCGCGCACCTTCATGGCGATGTTCTGCGCCACCGGCACCGGGGGGTTGGCCAGTGGCGGCACCGGAACCACCCGGATTTCGCCGGTGGTCTTACCGACGCCGTTCGAAACGACGTAGCCCAACGACGTCGGCGTTGACAAGGACCCGCGCGCCGCGATGGTCAACGTCTGCATGCCGTCCACCGTCACGCTGAGAGCGCCCTGAGAATCCGGCATCACCTGGGCGACCGCCAGACCGGTACCCATGGGATCGACGTCGTTGGCGGTCGGGTCGATACGGACCGGCGAGCCTTCGGGCAGGTAGACGGTGTCGGTGGTGGCCACCGGCGGTTCGTTGGTGGCCGGCACCGCCGCCACGTCGAAACGGATGACGCCAGTGGACTTCTTGTCGGCGACCACCGCAGCGTAGGTGAAGTAGTAGATGCCCGGCGCTGACCCGGACAGCGTGACGCCCACACCGTCGGCGTTCGTCGTGGCTGTCGCTTTCGGACCGCCGGATCGCTCGGCCACGGCACCCAGCGTCAGCTTCTGATCAGTCGTCGTGAGCACGCTCTTCAACGGATAGGCTGTGGTCGGGACGCCGACCGTCGAGACCGCGTACACCGCCGATGCAGTCAGCTCCTTGTTGTCCTGGACGACGTTGATCTTGAGTGTGCCCTTGGCGTCGCTGACACCGTCGGTGATTTCGAAGGCAACCGACTTCGTCTGTGTTCCGGTGGTTCCGGCGTCCGTGAAGGTGATGTTCCCGTCCGGAGTGAAGGACACCGAATCGTCCCCGTCGACCTTGGCGTCCTCCAGGTACAGGTCGTCATGGGTGGTCGACATCCAGTCCGGCAGCACGTTGTAGGTCACCGTGCCGCCCTGCTGCACCGGCACGATCGACGCCCGCAACTGCTTCAGTTGGCCCTGGACCGACGCCGGGGCGATGGTCAACGACAAGGAGGCGCTGGTCGGCTTGTTGACCCCGTCGTCAACGGTGTACCTCAGGTCGGGCAAGGTGCCGGACACGCCCGCCGGTATGGTCACCTGCACGTCCTGGCCGAAGTTCACCGGCTCCACAGCGCCGTCCGCCGCCGGCAATGCCGTCACGGCACTGACCTCGTCCGCCGAACAGTTGCCCGGCGTGACGTTGTCCATCAGCGGCAGGATGGTCGAGCGACCGGCCCGGATGGTGTATTTCGCCGGTTTCGCGACTGGCTTGTCCGGACCCTGCTTGGCGCAGTCCACCTTGGTCGCGGCGGTGGTGTCGGCCTCGCTGGGTGATTGCGAATTCTTGTCCGTCTGGTCGTCGGTTTCCTGATCGGGTTTGACGTCGCCCCAGTTGTCGACGGTGGTCACGGTACCGTCGTTGTTGATCACGAAGCTGTCCCCGAAGGCTTTGTCGTTGAGCACGACCGCACCCTTGTTGACCCGGAACTCCGGGTCGGTGCCCTTGCCGTTGACGGCGAATTGCTTGAGCCGATCGGTGCCACACTGTTCCACCATCGGCGGAGAGCTAGGTGCCGCCCATGCACCGTAGGAGCAGGAGCCGACCTGAACCGGGTTGGCCGGCACCGCCCCGTTGCCATCGGCCACCGACGTCGGTGCCGAACCGTCCAACGGGATGCGCCAGAGATGTGTTCGGGTGGCCATGAGTACATCGGCGTCGTCCGGGCCCGGTTGCTGCAACTGGGCGCCATCGACATCGGACAGGGGGATACGGCGGTCCGAGGTGACCAGCGCTTTCGCAGCGGTGTCCAGGACCACGGGCCGGTCGCCGACGGTGGTCAGTGAGATCGGGGAGTGGGTCCCGATGGTCGGGCTGATAGCTCCGCCCGACAATGAGGTCGGGGCCAGCACGGCACCTTTGCCATTGCCACCGGCCGACACGGGCACACCGCTGGACGAAAGCGTCACCTCCCACAAATTCTTCGAGCCGGGCAGCACCGCGAACAGGTGGCCGTCCTGACTGACCGCGGCGACCGCTGATTTCCCGGTGGTCAGCGCGGCCGGGGTGCTGGCCGGGTCGAACGAGGACAGTGAGTCCTGCGTTCCCAGCCACCACTTCCCGGTGTCCTGGTCGAGGATGCTGGCCACGCCCCCGCCGAATGCGACCTGCGCGCGCGCCGGAAGAGGCACATGCGCTGACGTCGCGACGAGCGCATCGTCGACAAAGTTCAAGTAGTGCTTGGCGGAATCGATCTCGACCACCTGATCGTCCTGCTGGAGGACGTCGAAGGCGGAGGACCCGTCGAACGCGGAGTTCAGCTGGTTCACCTGCAGGTTGATGCGCCCGACCGTGCTGTCGGCGTCGTTGGTGACCCATACCGTGCTGGTCGATGCCGATACCCGGGCTCCGTGATAGCCGTTGCTGACGACGGCGAAAGCGGTTGCCACACCGACGACCACCACCACCGAGGTGACCATCAAGGCCAGCCGCTGCCGGCGTCCCCACGTCTTCGGTCGCCAGACGGAGCGACGTCCGGATTTGGTGGCCATGGCTTTTGCCGCCATCACTCCCCCTCGAGACTGATATCCAAAAGCCGCAGATCGGCTGCGGTGACGAGCCTGGTCGCGACGGCGTGCTCGACCAATCGAGCACGTCTGTTCACGGCTAGCTGTCCTGGCCCCCCGCGAAGTCCCCGTACTCCGCGTCGGTCCAGTTTGTCACACACGTTGTCCAATTTGCGATTGAACCGGGTGATCTCCCAACCGAGTCGTATTGCGGCGTCCCGAGACGCGGGAATCGCGCTCACCGAGGTGCCTTCCCGCCGCAGCAACGGCTCGGCCAGGGCGACGATCAACTGCTTCTGGCTCGGTGTCAGCGTTACCGGGCCGATGGTGGTCTCGCCGCTACTCCCCGGCTCCGGCCCCACCGAAAGGTAAGGCACGTCGTCATTTCCGATCATCAGCTCGTACGTCGTCGGCCCGGCAGTGAACAGCACCATCGTGGTCGGGAAGACCATGGGGAGCCGTGCCCCTGGAGCCAGCCAGGCCTGCATGGAGCCAGAGCCGTCGGTGACCGTGGCCGACAGCTGGCTGCCGATATTGGCGAGCACCCACAGGCCACCGACATATTCAAGGCGAAGAAAGTGACGGTGAAGATACGGATTGTCGTCGACGCGCAGATCGCCGTCCCGCCCTATCCCGAAACCGGTCACTGGATCCGGCTGATAAATCTCGCCGCAATAATCGATCGTGAGCGCCACGCAGTCAGCCCTTGTCCGGATAACAAAGCGATGAGGCGGCAGACAGTTCGCCGTCTGCGCGGACCACCTCGACACTGAGGCACACTCGCGTTCCCGGCACAGATACGGTCGGCTTATCGGCATCAGTCCACCTGGTGGCCGGCGCGACGTCGGTCCGCTGCCAACGGAAGTAGTCGCCGCTCGCCGGACTGGGGTTGGTCCAGCTGAAGACGATGTTCCCTTTGTCGGCTCTCGCGGCCAAATTGGTCGGTGCACTCGCCGGCGGAGCGGCGTTGTCCGTAGTGGCCGGGGTCGACGGACCGTCCGGCGCAGCAGCGGGCGTGGTTCCCCTTGTCCAAAGCACGATGCCCACGACGGCCGCGATCACGACCACAATGGCACCGCCGATCAGCATCGGGACCCGGCTGCGCTTCTCAACCGGCTCCTCGACCTCTGATACCGGCTCCGGCCGCAGTTCGGTGTCGGCGGCCGGCCGCGCGGGTTGCAGATATCCGGGTTGCAGATAGGGCCGCGGCTGAACCTGCCGCACCTGAGTGTGATCAGCCGATCGACCGGCCGCGGACGAATCGGCGCGGATGGGCCGCAGGGCGGTGCTTTCGACGTTCTGCGCATGAATCGTCCGGATGGGCTTGACCTTGGTGCGCCCATCGTCCTGGGCGGCGATCTCGCGAGCGGTCGCCTGGGGATCCTCGGCGGCAATTTCGATGGGCGTGACCGGGAGACCCAACTCGCGCTGCAGCTGCTGCAATTCCCGCCCGAACACCAGGGCGGAACGCGGCCGGAAGACGGGATTCTTGTGCAGGGCCCGGGCGAGGGTGCGCTCGGCGGACGCCGAAACCTCTGGGCGACCGGTTGGCGTCAACGCCGAGTGCAAGATTCGCTGAATCAGATCGACCGGCTCGTTGGACTGACCGGGACGCTCGTAGGGTGAGCGCCGGGCCAACAAAGTGTAAAGAGTGGCGGCCAGCGAATAGACGTCGGCCCGTTCGTCGCCCGCCGGTGTGTCCGACAGCATCTCCGGTGGCGACCAGGGAATGGACATGGCGATCGTCTGCTGTCCGGTCAACTCCGCGGTCGACACCGAGATTCCGAAGTCCGTCAGTGCCGGGTGGCCGTTGGCGCCGGTTAAAACGTTGGCGGGCTTGATGTCTCGATGCAGGATGTGCTCCCGGTGAGCCGTCTCCACCGCGCCCGCCAATTGCACTCCGATGGCCAGCACGTCCGGGAGCTCGATGCGCTCGGTCTTGTACCGATCGGAAAGGTTCTTGCCTGACAGGTACGCCATCACCAAATAGGGTCGGCCGTCGTCCGCGATGGACGCGTCGTGGATGGTGACGATGTTCGGATGGTCGGATAGGGCCGCCATCAACATAGCTTCCGCTTGGAACTGCTGTTGGGTCGCGTCTGTAGCGGCGTGCGCCCGCAACACCTTCACCGCGACCGACCGTTTCAACTTTTCCTGCCGGTACAGGTAGACATCGGCGAAACCGCCGCCGCCCAGCTTGCGCTCGAGTGTCAGCCCTGAAAGCGTCGGCGGCTGTGAGGTCGGTGCTGTCATTCGAGCAGCCGAAAGTAGGCTGTGATGTTGTCACCGAATTCCAGGACATCGCCCGGCTCGAAGGCCAGACTATTTCCCCCCGTCAGCTCGTCCACGCTACCGTCGCTCCGTCGAAGCAGAGAACCGTTGGTGGAGAGCAGATCCGTCACGGTCACCCGCTGACCCTCGGTTGCCACCCGCACATGCGACCGGGAGATCCCACCGTCCCGGCTCGGGACAGTCACCAGGTGCGGCAACGATCCCTCGGTGACTCGATCCGCCTGCGGCAACCGTCCGAGAATGATTGGTCGGTCCATGAGAACCGCTGCACCGGTGGAGAGGACGAGTTCTTTTCCCGGACGTGTGGGCGGCACTTCCCGACTCTCGGCCGCCGCGCGCAGCACGGCTACCTGCCCGGCCAAGATAGTGGATCCGTCGTGGTCGCCAAGGGTCGTGGATCCGGAGACCGGCGGCCCTTCGCCCGTTTCCGACGCAGGTGCTGATACCCCCGGAACACTGGAGATGAGGCCGCCGGTCTCTTCAACCGGTCGCACGGCAGCATCCTCCACCGAACGCAGAATGGTCGATTCGAACAAGTGGTCGTAGCCCTCGTCGGCGGGGACTGTCCGGGTCTCTGAACCCGTGCGCATTCCTGCTACACCCGGCAATTCCGGCGACGATGCCGCTGCCGATTCGGCTTTCGTTGGATCTGGTGGCAAGGGCGAGACAGCTTCCGAGGCCGGTGGTTCCGGCTCTGACGCGAATACCTCGGCGTCGGTGCTTTCGTTGGCTGGAGCTGAGGCGGCCGGGGCGACGGTTTCGCTGCGCGGCGGATTGGCATTGGGCTGAGCCCGGAGATGAGTCGGAGCCGGCTCGGCAACTCCGCCGCCGACCGTGCCGACCTTCTCGGGCATCGGCTTCGGGTTTTCTGACGTCCGCATCCATTGGAAGGCGCCGGCCGTGACCACGCCCGAGGAAAGCGGGAGCGACCCAGTGGCGCACACGCCGACACTGAGCACCGCGGCACTGGGAACAGCCTGCTCGACCCAAGTCCGGACCGCACGCCCATCGATGAAGCGAGCACCGTCCGGCTGGTCGGTAATCACCGAAACCTGCTGCCCCCGAACCAGGACGCGCGCGTCTTGACCATCAACCTCCACGAGCACGAGCTCGGCGACGTGCATCAGGCCTGCGCGGAGCGCCTGGTCGAAAATGTCCGCCGGATCCTGCCCGGACAGGATCGGCCAGAAATCGACTGCCAACTGGCGGTCACTGGTGAAACAGCAGCCCCGTGGCCCGGCACAGAGAAACGCTCTGCCGGGCTCATACCGCACTTCAGGAGTCATGGGCGGGCACACCTCCGCTCAGCACCACGGGCCGCGGTTGGGTCGCCTCATTCACCGAAATGAGGCCGGGTGCCGTTGCTTCGTCGAATCGTGTCTCGGTCGGGGTATCGATGGCTTTGACGTCCACCACGATCGCGGTGATGTTGTCCCGCCCTCCGAGGTCGAGGGCCTCTTCGACGATGCGGTCGGCCATCGCCTGCGCTGATGACTTCTCGGCGATGAGATCGAGGATGCGGTGCTGGGGGATCTCGCTGGACACTCCGTCGGAACAGAGCATGAGCCGCTGTCCTTGCAGAATAGGGAGAAGCCACAGGTCCGCCCGGAGTCTTGGTCGGATCCGATCGCCCTGGTGATGATGTTGCGCTCCGGATGGCTCCGCGCCGCATCCATGGTCAACTCGCCGTTGTCCACCATTTCCTGAACGACCGAATGATCGACCGTCACCTGTCCTGCTCGTCCTTCGGCGAGTTGGTACACCCGTGAGTCACCGATATTGAAGATCAGCCAGTAGGGAATGCCAGCCTCGGCCACCACCGCAGCCCCGGCCACGGTCGTACCCCCAGGAATCGATGCCCGGATACGACTGTTGGCCCGCTCCAAAGCATTCATCACCCATTGCACGGTGATCGGGTCAGCGCCGTCGGGCAGTTCCCGGAATGCCTCGACGACGGTCTGGCTGGCAATGTCACCGGCCGCGTAGCCCCCCATGCCGTCCGCGACCAGAAAAACGCGATCAGAGACGAAGACGGAGTCTTCATTGACTCGACGAGTGTGGCCGATATTGGTGCATGAACCGGCGTCGAACGCGATCATAAGAATTTCTTAGGTATGTGCTCGGCCGTATGCTCACCGATCGCCTGGACCGCAGCTGGCATCTTGACGAACCCTCGGACGTCAACAGGGCCCGACGGCAAACACCGCAGGGCGGCAGCTGCGTTGAAAGTCGCTTGATCGCAACGATTGTCGTCTGCTCCGGCGGTACGCAGAACCAATGGTGTCGTCTTCTCCCCCGAACCTGTGAGTGTGGGAATACCGCGCTTGTCCCCCGGGTCCCGCGACCGACTAACGCGCACGATCCGCAGAAGTATGGCATGTGCAAAGGGGCCCGTCATGCCACCAAACGGCGCTATCCCGCGGCGATTCGGTTAGGGAACCTCGACAGACGCTGGGGAGAGGCGCCCGCATATCACCCTTCCGTGTTATTGCCAATGGCACCAAAGTCGGCAGCACGAAGGTCGAGTGATCCTTAAGGGGGAGGTGCCGGGCGGAGCGAAGGCGCAGCCACGGGCGCCCGAAAAACTTTCACCCGATCGGCATGGAGGTGAACACCCTCAAGATCCGACCGTTGGTCCGCATGGTTCGATCGAGACCAGCTACTCACCCGACTAGCGAAGGGAGCGCTCGACATGCCGGCCCAACCGCCCGCCGAACGCGAACAACCGACGGCTGCCGTCCCGGCCGACGCCGGCGACGAACCGACCACCGAGGCCGCGGAAACCTCCGACCCGGCGGCTGCCGAACAGACCGCCGGCACCGACCAAGCACCTAAGGACACCAAGGCCGCCTTCGCCGCCGCCCTGGAACGGAAGAAGCAGGCCGGCCAGGCCCGCTCCGCCCACCTGGACGGGCACGGCGGGGTCGGCGGCGCCACCGCCAGCCACAAAACCTCCCGGACCTTCCGGCGGAAGTCAGGCTGACCCGTGCGCACCCTGCAGAACTTCGTCAACGGCGCCTCCATCGACGGCTCCGGCGGCACCAGCGACATCGTCAACCCGTCCACCGGGCAGGCCTACGCGCAGGCGCCCGTCTCCACCGCCGAGGACGTCGACCGGGCCTACCGGGCCGCAGCGACGGCCTTCGAAAGCTGGGGCAAGACCACGCCGTCCGAGCGGCAGCGCGCCCTGCTGAAGATCGCCGACGCCCTAGAGGCTCGCGCCGACGAGTTCGTGGCCGCCGAGTCGGAGAACACCGGGAAGCCGATCGGGCTGACCACCAGCGAAGAGCTGCCGCCCGCCGTTGACCAGTTGCGCTTCTTCGCCGGTGCGGCTCGCGTCCTGGAGGGGCGCGGCGGCGGCCGAGTACATGGCCGGGCACACCTCGTTCGTCCGGCGGGAACCGATCGGGGTGGTCGGCCAGGTCACCCCCTGGAACTACCCGCTGATGATGGCGATCTGGAAGATCGGCCCGGCCCTCGCCGCCGGCAACACCATCGTCCTCAAGCCCTCAGACACCACACCAGTCACCACGCTCCTTCTGGCGGAGCTGGCCGCCGAGTTCCTGCCGGCCGGCGTCCTCAACGTCGTCACCGGCGACCGGAACACCGGCGCCGCCGTGGTCTCCCACCCCACACCCGCCCTGGTCGCCATCACCGGCAGCGTGCGGGCCGGCATCCAGGTCGCCGAGGCGGCCGCCCGCGACGTCAAGCGGGTCCACCTGGAGCTCGGCGGCAAGGCCCCGGTGGTGGTGTTCGACGACGCCGACCTGCAGAAGGCCGCCGAGGCGATCGCGATCGCCGGCTACTTCAACGCCGGACAGGACTGCACCGCCGCCACCCGGGTGCTGGCCGGACCCGGCATTCACGACGACTTCGTGGCCGCCCTGGCCGAGCAGGCCAAGAACACGGTCGTCGGTCCCCCGTCCAACACGGACGCCCTGTTCGGGCCGGTCAACAACGCCAACCAGCTGGACCGGGTGTCCGGGTTCGTGGACCGGCTCCCCGACCACGCCCAGCTGAACGCCGGCGGCGCCAAGCCGACCGGCAGCGAATTCGGCAGCGGCTTCTTCTACACCCCCACCGTCGTCTCCGGGCTGCAGCAGGACGACGAGGCTGTGCAGGACGAGATCTTCGGGCCGGTCATCACCGTGCAGCGTTTCTCCGACGAGAACCAGGCGCTGGCCTGGGCGAACGGGGTGAAGTACGGGCTCTCGTCGTCGGTGTGGACCGCTGACCACGGGCGGGCGATGCGCATGTCCGCCGGCCTGAATTTCGGCTGCGTCTGGATCAACACGCACATCCCCCTGGTCGCGGAGATGCCGCACGGCGGTTTCGGGCACTCCGGCTACGGCAAGGACCTGTCGATGTACGGATTCGAGGACTACACCCGGATCAAGCACGTCATGTCGGCCATCGGCTGAAACGGTTCGTACGCGGCGCCCGGCTATCCTGGGCGCCGCTTCCGCATGTTGAAAGGACCTCGCCGTGGCCGAGATCGTTCCCATCCAGCTCGGCCTGACCGCCGGCAATGGCCTCACCCTGTGGGCCTCGCCCTGGTCGGAGGACGGCGAGGAGTGGGAGGCGTTCCTGGGGCACGGCGACCACATCTTCGTGTTCCCGGACGCCGCGCACCTGGCCGCGTTCATCCGCACCGCCGACGAGCACGACCTGGTCGACCATCCGCAGTGGGACGATGCCGTGCAGGCGCACGTCGACGAGCTGGCGCCGGACGACGATCACCGGTTCGACATCGTCGGGGTTCCGGAGCTGGTCTCCGAGGTGCCGGACATCTGGGCGCTGGCCGAGCTCTCGGACACCGTGGCCATGCTGCGCTCGCTGGCCGAGGTGTGCGATCTGCCGGTGATCGATGAGGTGCTCGGCTCGGCCGAGGGCTTCTCGGTGCTGAACCTCGGCGAGCAGGCCTTCATCGGCCGCCCGGGCCAGAAGCTGTGGAACGGCATCGGCAACGCCGTGGCCAAACGCTGGGACAAGATCATCGACGCCCTCGACGGCCTGGTCACCACCCCGGCGGTCGACGCCGAAGCGCTGGCCCAGGCTCAGGCGGAGGCCGAGGCGGTGGCGGCCGTGCAGCAGTCCCGGGAAATCGCGGAGGTCGGCGCGGACGACATCGAAGAGACCCCGGAAGAACGTGATCCGGATCTGGCCTTCTGGGACGAGGCCGGCATCGACTGCCTCTCGGTCACCGTGGGCGGTCGGACCGGCACCACGCTCCGCTGCTACCTCGACGACCAGCCCGTGTTCCTCACCAACCGGGGACGCATCCAGATCTTCAGCACCGACGAGGCGTTGGAGCGCTACATCACCGACAGCTCGGAAGAACACTCGCTGGCGGACCTGGAAGTGTGGGACGAGATCAAGGACGCCATCGCGGCCGGGTCGGCCTCGGTGATCAGTGGGCCGGAAAACCACTACCGGCTGGACGGGCTGGCGCAGGACTTGGGCGCCGGACCGACCGAGGTGAACGCCGCGCAACTGGGCTTGGCCGTCGAGTTGCTCACCGACGCGGCCACCGCCCGCGGGGACGAGGAGTCGACCGACGCCCTGACCACGGCCACCCCGCTGTCCAACCTGATCCGGGCGATCGTCACCCCCGACCCCAACCGACTGGCCCCGGCCCCGCCGTTCGACGACGAGGCGGGCGCGTTCGCGGTGCTGGTCGACCGGTTCGGGCAGTCCCTCGACTGGGATCTGGACCGCGAATGACCCTGTCGGTGCGCGCGGCGCCGTCATCTCGGCGCCGGTTGTTCAGGACATCAGGGCGGCGTAGCCGGGTTTGATGACGTCGTCGATCAGCTTCAGCCGCTGCTCGAAGGGCAGGAACGCCGACTTCATCGCGTTGATGGTGAACCACTGCAGATCGGCCCAGGTGTAGTCGAAAGCGTCGACCAGAGCTGCCATTTCACTGGTCATCGAACACCCGCTCATCAGCCGGTTGTCGGTGTTGACGGTGACCCGGAAACGCAGATCCTTCAGGATCCCGATGGGGTGCTTGGCGATCGACTCGGCCGCTCCGGTCTGCACGTTGGAGGTGGGCGCCATCTCCAACGGAATGCGCTTGTCGCGCACGTACTCCGCCAGCCGGCCCAGGTGCGCGGTCCCGTCGAAAGCGAGGGAGATGTCGTCGACGATGCGCACCCCGTGGCCGAGCCGGTCGGCGCCGCACCACTGAATCGCCTCCCAGATCGACGGCAGCCCGAAGGCTTCGCCGGCGTGGATCGTGAAATGCGCGTTCTCCCGGCGGAGGTATTCGAACGCGTCCAGGTGCCGGGTGGGCGGAAACCCGGCTTCGGCTCCGGCGATGTCGAAACCGGCTACTTCGTCGTCCCGGAACCGCACAGCCAGCTCGGCGATCTCCCGGGACCGGGCGGCATGCCGCATGGCGGTAAGCAGCGCCCGCACCCGGATGCGGTGACCGGCCTGGGCCGCGGCGACACTGCCGGCGGCGAACCCGTCCAGGATCGCCTGCACCACCTCGATCAGCGAGAGACCTTCCTCCACATGTAGTTCGGGCGCGAACCGGACCTCGGCATACACCACGCCGTCGGCCGCGAGATCCTGGGCGCATTCCGAGGCCACCCGGACCAACGCGTCCCGCTTCTGCATCACCCCGAGCGTGTGGGTGAAGGTCTCCAGGTACCGCTCGAGCGAGCCGGAATAGGCCGAGTCGGCGAACCAGCGGGCCAGGGTCTCCGGATCGTTGCTGGGCAGCTTGGTGTACCCGTCGGCTTCGGCCAGTTCGATCAGCGTGGTCGGACGCAGGCCCCCGTCCAGATGATCGTGAAGTAGCACCTTCGGGGCCGTGAGAATGGTCGCAACGTTGAGCGGGGTCGGCATCCGGACACGCTAGACCACTCAGGCGAACGGCCGGAAAACGCTCGGCGGCCGCGCTGAAACTTCGCCCGGCGTAATGAAAAGCGGACTGTCGGTGGGTCTGTCTAAGGTCTTCGTCATGACCGATCTGATCGAAGTGCAGGGCCTGGTCAAGCGATTCAAAGCCAATACGGCCCTGGACGGCATCGACTTCACGGTGGCCGAGGGCACGGTGCTGGGATTGCTGGGGCCCAACGGTGCCGGGAAAACGACGGCTGTCCGGATCCTGGCCACACTGCTCCCGGCCGATGGTGGGACCGCCACGGTGGCCGGTTTCGATGTGGCGCGCCAACCCGATCAGGTTCGCGAAGTGGTGGGGCTGACCGGGCAGTATGCCGCGGTCGACGAGTACCTGACCGGGGCCGAGAATCTCGAGATGGTGGGCCGGCTGTACCACTTAGGCCGCGCCGAATCCCGCCGGCGCGGGCGCGAACTGCTGGATCGGTTCGACCTCAGCGAGGCCGCCGACCGCCCGGCGAAGACCTATTCGGGTGGCATGCGCCGGCGTCTGGACATCGCGGCGTCGCTCATCGCCCGGCCGCGGGTGCTCTTTCTGGACGAGCCGACCACCGGCCTGGACCCGCGCAGCCGGCTGGGCATGTGGGACTTCATCGCCGGTCTGGTCACCGACGGCACCACCATTCTGCTGACCACCCAGTATCTGGAGGAGGCCGATCGGCTGGCCAATCGCATGGTGGTCATCGACCACGGCGTCGTGATCGCCCGAGGCACCGGCGATGAGCTGAAGGCGCAGGTCGGCGGTCAGCGTCTGGAATTCACGGTGGCATCGGCCGAGCAATTGCCGGTGCTGCGCGACCGGCTGCAACCGATCGGCAGCGAGCGCGGACAGTTCGAGGCGGGCAATCGGAAGGCGACCGTCCCGATCAGCGGCGGCGCCGAGGTGCTGGCCCAGGCGCTGGCACTGCTGGACGGCAGCGAGGTGGAACTGGTCGACGTGGGTCTCCGCCGGCCCGACCTCGACGATGTTTTCCTGACCCTGACCGGCCACCGCGCGGAAGAGAACACCACCCCAGACGGGACGCCGACGAACACGCAAACCATAGGAGCCACGGCATGACCACGCTGGCGCACGGCATTTCGGACGGGGTGACCATCACCAAGCGAAACCTGATCAAGGTCAAACGGGTGCCCGACCTGATCGTGTTCTCGACGCTGTCACCGATCATGTTCGTTCTGCTGTTCCGCTACGTCTTCGGTAGCGCCATCCCGATCAGCGGCATCAGCTACGCCGAATTCCTGCTACCCGGCATCTTCGCGCAGACCGTATTGTTCGGCTCGACCATCACCGGTTCGAGCCTGGCGGACGACCTGCAGAAGGGGCTGATCGATCGGTTCCGCTCGCTGCCGATGGCCCGGTCGGCGGTGCTGGTCGGTCGCACGGTGGCCGACATCGGCCTGAACATGATCACGGTGCTGGTCATGTCGGTGACCGGCCTGATCGTGGGCTGGCGCATCCACTCCTCGGTGGGAGAGGCGATTCTGGGCTATCTCCTGTTGCTGCTGTTCGCCTTCGCCTTCTCGTGGCTGATGGCCATTGTCGGATTGGCCGTGCGGACGCCGGAGGTCTTCAACAACGCCAGCTTCATCGTCATCTTCCCACTCACCTTCATCGCCAACACGTTCGTACCCACGCAGCATTTCCCGGCCGTGCTGCGAACCATCGCCGACTGGAACCCGGTCTCCACCATCACGCAGGCCGCTCGGGACCTGTTCGGCAACGTGCCCACCGGCGCGGGCCAGCCGTCCGGCTGGGCCTTGCAGCATGCGGCGCTGTACACCGGGTTCTGGATCGTCGCGTTGCTAGTGATCTTCGTGCCGCTGGCCGTGCGCTCCTACCTGCGGACGGCCTTGCGGTGACGCCGCTGGGCCCGCCGTATGTGGGGCCGCCTCGGCCCGCGGGCGACTCACTCACGCTGCTCGGGTCAAGCGTCCGTGCCCCGGGAGCCCGGCGCGATGCGCAACACCGACGGGGAAGCGGACGTGGCCACGCCGGCCTTGGACAGTTGCGAGGAGTCGGCGATGGTGGCCGCGGACGCCACCGCGGCCCCGGCGGTCAGGCTCAGGACAGCGGCCGTACCCAGAACGGCGGTCAGGCGCTTGGTCTTGGCGAACATGGTGCACCTCCGGTTTTTTGCCGACGCCCTGTGCGCCGGTGAAGAGAGCCTCTCGCGCTCACCCCGGCACGAGCTTTGCCTCGCTTGTGCCTTTCCTGTGCGCGATCGACCCCGGTCGGCCACCGATTCGACAGCGAACGTCCCAGCGGGAAAGGTGAAGAACGTGGCTGTCGACGTTGTGCCTCCCCTCCTCTGGTCGCCGGACCCGGCCTGGGTGGCCGATGCCCCGATCACCGCCTTTGCCCAGCTGGCGAGCGCGCGCTCGGGCCGGCCGCTGGAGACCTACGACGATCTGTGGGAGTGGTCGGTCCGCGACCTATCCGGGTTCTGGCAGGCCGTGTCCGACTTCTTTTCCGTCCGCTGGCACGCCCGGCCAGAGGCAGTTCTGGACAACCCGGTGCTGCCCGGCGCCCGGTGGTTTCCCGGCGGCGCCCTGAACTACGCCGAACGCGCCCTCAGCGGCGCCGGGCTCGACCCGGCGGTGATCGCCGTGGCCGAAGACGGCTCCGAACAGCAGATCTCGCGAGCCGAGCTGCGGCGTCAGGTCGCCGCCGTCCAGGCCGCGCTGCGGGCTCGAGGCGTCGAAAAGGGCGACCGGGTGGTGGCGTTGGCCCCGAACACCCTGCCCACCCTCGTCGCCTTCCTGGCCACGGCCGCCTGCGGCGCCGTCTGGTCGTCCTGCTCCCCCGACTTCGGGGCCGGCGCGGTGATCGACCGGTTCGCGCAAATCGAACCGAAGGTGCTGTTCGCCGTCGACGGTTACCGCTACGGCGGCCGGGAGTTCGACATCCGGCCCACCGTCGCCCGGGTACGGGAGGCCGTGCCCAGCATCACCGAGTTCATCCACCTGCCCGGCCTGTCCGCGGACGCGCCCGCCGGCAGCACCGGTTGGACCCAATTGCTGGCCGAGAATCGGCACGCCGAGACGACGTTCGCGACCTGCGCGTTCGACGACCCGCTCTGGGTGCTCTATTCATCCGGCACCACGGGGCTGCCCAAGCCGATCGTGCAGTCCGTCGGCGGCATCGTCCTCGAACACCTCAAATCGATCAATTTGCAGATGGACATCCGCGCCGGTGACCGGTTCCTGTGGTTCTCGACCACCGGCTGGATGATGTGGAACCTGCTCATCGGAGGATTGCTGGTCGGTGCGACCGTGGTGCTGTACGACGGCAGTCCCGGCCATCCGGATCTGACGGCGTTGTGGCGGTTGACCGAACGTCACCGCATCAATTACCTGGGCGTCTCGGCCGCCTATGTGACGTCCTGCCGCAAGGCCGGCCTGCGACCGCGGGTCGAGCACGACCTGTCGTCGATCCGGGCGCTCGGGTCGACCGGATCTCCGTTGGACAGCGACGGATTCGGGTGGATCCGCGCCGAAGTGGGCCCCAACGTCCAGATCTCCTCGTTGTCCGGTGGTACCGACATCTGCACGGGCATCGTCGGTGCGGCTCCCACCGTTCCGGTGTGGCTGGGCGAGATCTCGGCGCGCTGCCTGGGTGCGGCGGTCGATTCGTTCTCGCCCGAAGGCCGCAGCCTGGTCAATGAAGTGGGCGAATTGGTCATCACCGCACCGATGCCGTCGATGCCCATCTACTTCTGGGCAGACCCCGACGGAAAGCGGCTGCGGGAAGCGTATTTCGAGGACTTTCCCGGTGTCTGGCGGCACGGCGATTGGATCCGCATCACGCCCCGCGGCTCGTGCGTCATCGAGGGGCGGTCCGACGCCACCCTCAACCGCGGAGGGGTACGCATGGGCACGGCGGAGTTCTACCGGGTGGTGGAGTCGCTGCCGCAGGTGCTGGACAGCCTGGTCATCGACCTGGACGACCTGGTGCTGTTCGTCCGCCTGGCCGAAGGCGCCGACCTCGAAGCGGTGCGAGCGGCCGTCAAAGTGGCCGTGCGGCAGGACCTTTCGCCACGCCATGTCCCCGGTCGGATCCTGGGCCGTGCCGACGATTCCGCACACCCTGAACGGCAAGAAGTGCGAGGTGCCGGTCAAGCGCATCCTCACCGGAACTCCGGTCGAGAAGGCGGTTTCCCGAGATGCCCTGGCCGATCCGGCGGTTTCGACGCGTTCTTGCAGGTGGCCATGGCGCCGGACTGAGCGCAGTCGCATGGGCGGCCAGGAAGAGACCCGAGCCGCCGGGGCGGCCAGGGACTCACCCCGAGCCGCCAGGGACTGAGCCATCCGGCAGGGGCCGCCACGGAATGGCTCAGGCCGGGCTGGCGGCTCGCCGCTTCTGGTAGAGGCGCACCGCCCACCAGTAGCAGAGCGCGGCGATGCCCACGCTCCAGGCCACGGAGGCCAGCACCTGACCACCCGCAAGTCCCCCGGTCAACAGGCCGCGCACCGCCTGGGTCACCGGGGTGAACGGCTGGTACTCGGCGAATTGCCGCAACACCGGCGGCAGGCTGCCGGTGGGCACGAAGCCGCTCGACAGGAACGGCAGCAGGGTCAGAAACATCGGCGTGTTACTCGCCGTCTCCACGCTCTTCGCGGCCAGACCCAAGGCGGCCGACAGCCAGATCAGCGCACACGCGAACAACAGCAGAATGCCGGCGGCGGCCAGCCAGGCGAGCGGACCGGTGCTCACCCGGAATCCCAATGCGATCGACACGACCAGCACCAGGACGAGGACGACGACCGTCTGGATCAGGCTGCCGACGACATGACCGGTGAGGACCGCTCCCCGGCCGATGGCCATGGTGCGGAACCGGTCGATGATGCCCCCGGTCATGTCGGTGGCCACCGAGATCGCGGTACCCAACGCGGCTGAGGCCACCGTGACGATCAGAATGCCGGGCACCACGTAGGTGAGATAGCCGGCCCGGCCGCTGGTGGCACCCGAGGGCAATCCGGCCCCGAGTTGCCCGCCGAAGACGTACACGAACAGCAACAGGAAGACGATGGGCAGGCCGGCCAGCATGATGGTCAGCGAGGGATAACGCAGCTGGTGTTTAAGGTTGCGCCGCAGCATTGTGCGGGCGTCCCAGACCGTCGCGGCCACACTGGTCATACCGGCACCACATCCTTTTCCCGGGAGTCCGTGGGGTGACCGGTGAGGGCGAAGAACACGTCGTCCAGATCCGGTCGGTGCAAACCCACCCGGACCACTGGTATCCGGGCATCGTCCAAGCGGTCGAGCAGCCGCCGCAATTCCGGGACGGTTCCGGTGACGGGAAGCCGCAGGGTGAGCGAGCCGCTGTCCACGGTGCCCTCGGACCACAGCTGTGCGGCGCTGTGCAGCGCCGCGGAGTCGGCGAAGGACATGGTGAAATGCTCCGCGCCGATCCGGCTTTTCAGCTCCGCGGGCGTGCCTTCGGCCACGATGGCGCCGTGGTCGAGCAGCGCCACCCGGTCGGCGAGCTCGTCGGCCTCGGAGAGGTATTGAGTGGTCAGGAAGATGGTCACGCCGTCGGCCACCAATTCGCGGATGATCTGCCACATGGTCCGTCGGCTGGTCGGATCCAACCCGGTCGTCGGCTCGTCCAGGAAGATCAACCGGGGTTGTCCGACCAGGGTCATGGCCAGATCGAGCCGGCGCCGCATACCGCCGGAATAGGTACTGAGGGGTTTGTCGGCCGCGTCGGCGAGCTCGAAACGACTCAGCAACTCCGCCACCCGGCGCCGCGCCGCCGCTTTGCCGAGATGAAGCAGATCCGCCATCAGCCGGAGGTTCTCGGCGCCGGTGAGCAGATTGTCGACCGCGGAGAATTGCCCGGTCACCCCGATCTGCGCCCGCACCGCGCCGGTTTGCCGGACGAGGTCGTGGCCCAGGATGCGCACCTCGCCGGCGTCGGCCCGGATGAGCGTGGACAGAATCCGGACCATCGTCGTCTTACCGGCGCAGTTCGGTCCCAGCAGCGAGAACACCGTTCCCGCCGCCACATCCAGATCGACGCCGGCCAGAACCGTCTGGGCGCCGTAGGCCTTTCGTAGGCCGCGCACGGCGATCGCGGGCACGGCGGAACTGCTGGTCATGAGAACTCCTCACCTTCAGCGGCGGGCAAAGTTCGGTCAGCCGGGCAATTCGCCCGACGACCGCAGTGCTTCCCTATGCGTCTTCCACTCCTGCTCCAGGACGGGGAGCCGTTCGATCAGAAAGTCGGCGAAAGCGGCCATTTCCAGCAGGACCGCCCGCCGCTCGGCCGGGGCATCGGCCACCAGATCGAGGCCTTCGCGGGCCAGGGCGCCCAGCTCCTCGAATTCGGCCATGTCGAAGCCCAGGGCCCGCTGCGAGCTCATGTCGATGCGCACCCGGTCCATCCGCTCGCCGGCGGCCCGGGAGCGGTGAATGACGCCGATGTGGTCCAGCACCACCAGGGCCCCGGAAATCGCACTGCGGCTGGCCAACAGGGCATCGGCCAGCTCGGCGATACTCCGGTCCCGCGGTTCGCAGAGCGCCAGATAGCCGATGACCCTGCCCACGATGGGCGCGAAACCGTAGCGGCGGGCATAGAACCGGCCGGCGTGATCCGCGAAGGTGATCTCCGCATCGGTGGGCATGCGACGAAGCTACCACGCATGACTGAAATAACACAAATATGTGTTATCTGCGGTGGATGGGTGGACGACTTGGAGCTCGACGAGTAGGAGACGGTGGTCGAGCAGGAGAGGGTAGTTCAGCGGGGGCTTAAGTCGGACGCGAAGCTCAGCGAGACCAAAGTCGCCGGAGGTGCAGCGGATCACATCGAGCACGAGCGCGAGCATCCGGAGATGCAGCGGGACACGAGAGCAGGAATGTCTGCCCTCGAAGGTTCAGCGGATCACATCGAGCACGAGCGACTTCCGGGCAGCCACCGGCGTCGCGGAATAGCTCACCGCCTCGGTGAGCTCCGCCAGCCCGTCGGCGAACCGTTCCGGAGTGTCGGTGTGCATCTCGAACAGCGCCTGACCCTTCTCCACCTGGTCGCCCGGCCTGACCAGCAGGGTGACGCCCGCGCCGGCCTGCACCGGGTCCTCCTTGCGGGCCCGGCCGGCGCCCAGCCGCCAGGCCGCCAAGCCGACTCTCAGGGCGTCGATCGACTCGATGTAGCCCGCCTGGCCGGCGCTGACCGGTTCGCTCTCGCGAGCCACGGGCAGCGGCGCGTCGGGGTCGCCGCCCTGCGCCGACACCATGGCCCGCCAGACATCCATCGCCCGGCCGGAGTCGAGCACGCGCTCCGGATCGGCGTCCAGCCCGGCCAGTGTCACCATCTCGCGGGCCAGGGCCAGCGTCAGTTCGCGGACATCGGCCGGACCCTGGCCAGCCAGAATCTCCAACGATTCGGCGACCTCCACGGCGTTGCCCACCGCCGCCCCGAGCGGCATCGACATATCGGTCAACATCGCCGTCGCCCGCACGCCGTGGGCCGCCCCGATGGCCACCATGGTGCGGGCCAGCTCCGCCGCCCGCGGGTACGTCTTCATGAAGGCTCCCGACCCGACCTTGACGTCCAGCACCAGCGCGGACGTACCTTCGGCGATCTTCTTGCTCATGATCGACGCGGAGATCAGCGGAATCGACTCCACCGTGGACGTCACGTCCCGCAACGCGTACAACTTCCGGTCGGCCGGGGCCAGGTCGGCCGAAGCCGCACAGATCACCGCCCCCAGATCGGCCAGCTGCGCCGTCATCTCGGCCGGCGACAGGGTCGCGCGCCATCCGGCGATTGACTCCATCTTGTCCAGCGTCCCGCCGGTATGACCAAGCCCGCGTCCGGACACCTGAGGCACCGCGGCGCCGCACGCCGCCACCAGGGGCACCAGCGGCAGCGAGATCTTGTCCCCCACCCCGCCCGTGGAGTGCTTGTCGACGGTCGGGCGCCCCACCGACGACACGTCCAGGCGCAGGCCGGACGTGATCATCGCCGCCGTCCACCGCTCGATCTCCGCGGGCTCCATGCCGTTCAGGAAAATGGCCATGAGCAGCGCCGACATCTGTTCCTCGGCCACCTCGCCGGCCGTATAAGCCGCGATCACCCAGTCGATCTGCGCGGCCGAGAGAGGGTGGGCATCGCGCTTGGTCGCGATGATGTCGACAGCGGTGAAGGTGGTCACCCGCCGATCCTGCCCGATCCCCGGATCCAGCCCCGCTACCCCGGAGCGGCGGCTCGGCGCCTTGACCAACCCGCGACCGCTTCCTGTCGCCGCTGGGGGACGACGTCGTACGGTGAGCTGTGCCCGCCGTCCCGTCCGTCGATCCCACCGAGCTCGGCTTCGAACCGTCCGACCGCACCTTTCTGGCCAACCCGTATCCCGTTTTCCAGCGACTGCGCGCCGCCGGAGCGGCGTTGCCTTACCCGGCCCGAAACGTCACCCTGCTGACCCGATTCGCCGATGTCCACGCCGCGCTGCGGGACCGGCGGCTGGGCCGCGCCTACACCCCGCAGTACACCCATGCCGAGTTCGGGCAGCCGGAGCCCGATCCGCGCTGGGCCCGCTGGGCGGAGTCCGAGCGCTGGTCGCTGCTCAACTTGGAGCCGCCGGACCACACCCGGCTGCGCCGGCTGGTCACCAAGGTGTTCACGGCCAAGTCGGTCGCCGCACTGGGACCGCAGATCAACCAACTCGCGTCGCAGCAGCTGGACGCGCTGGACACCGAGTTCGACCTCATTTCCCAATACGCGCAGCCCTTCTCCGTGGCCGTCATCTGCATGTTGCTCGGCGTTCCGCAGCAGGACGGGCCACGCCTCCTGGCCTGGTCGCACGCCATCGTCAAGATGTACGAATTCTTGACCTCGGAGGCGGAGAAGGAGCGGGCGGAACAAGCAGCCGACGAGTTCATCGGCTATGTCCGGGGTCTCATCGCCGAGCGCCGGCGACATCCGGCGCCGGACCTGGTCACCGAGCTGGTCCAGGTGTCCGACAGCGGCGACCGGCTGAGCGAGGACGAAATCGTCTGCACGGTCATCGTTCTGCTCAACGCCGGGCACGAAGCGACGGTCAACACCATGGGCAACGGAATGCGGGCGTTCCTGCTCCATCCCGATCAGTGGCGACGCGTCATGTCCGGCGAGGTCGAGCCGGCCGTGGCCGTCGAGGAGATGATCCGCTGGGACTCGCCACTGCAGTTGTTCGAGCGGTGGGTGCTGCAGGACGGGGTGGAACTGGCGGGGACGACATTTTCCACCGGCGACCGGATCGCCATGCTGTTCGGCAGCGCCAACCGCGACCCGGACCGGTTCCCCGATGCCGACACCTTCGATGCCGCTCGCGGCGAATCGACCCACATCGGCTTCGGCGGCGGGCTGCATTTCTGTATCGGGGCCCCCTTGGCGCGGCTGGAATTGGCCGCCTCGCTGGAGCAATGGAAGCGTTTCGACCTGGAATTGACGGCTGAGCCGGAATACCAGCCCTACTTCGTCATCCGCGGCCTGACCGGTCTGCACTTGACCCGAAAGGCAGCTTCGTGAGTACTCCGCACATCAGCGCCGAGCCCGGTGATTTCGCGCCTTCCGTGCTGATGCCCGGGGATCCGCGCCGGGCCCGGAAAATCGCCGAGACCTTCTTCGACGATGCGCGGCTGGTCACCGAAGTCCGCGGTATCGAAGGCTGGACGGGCACCTACCAAGGACGCCCGATCTCGGTCTTGGCCTCGGGCATGGGATCTCCCTCCGTCACCATCTACGCCACCGAACTGTTCCGGTTCTACGGCGTGCGCAACATCGTGCGGGTCGGTACCGCGGGCGGCCTGGCCGATGAGTTGAAGCTCGGCGACGTGGTCATCGCTTCCGCCGCCCACACCGATTCGGCGATGGCCACGCTGCGCATTCCCGGTGTGCATTTCTCCGCGGCGCCAGATTACGCATTGTTGGCGGCGGCGGTGAACGCCGCCGCTGACCAAGGAATCGACGCCACGGTCGGACCGATTTTCTCCGGGGACCATTTCTATCTGACTCGACCCGACACCATGGCGGCCCTGATCGCGCACGGGACGCTGTGCGTCGAAATGGAAGCGGCGGCCCTGTTCGCCGCCGCCAGCGCGGAAGGCGGCCGCGCGCTCACCGTGGTCACCATTTCCGACCACCTGCCCCGGCACGAACGGCTGACCGCGGCCGAGCGCGAGGACTGCTACGCCGACATGACCAAGGTCGCCCTGCAGGCGGTGGCTGCGCCGGCCGTGCGGTGACCGACCTGCTGCTCGGCGATCCGCTGCCCTGGCCGGAGGTCCGCGACCGGCTGGCGGCCGGCGCCATTCCGGTGCTGCCCTTCGGTGCCCACGAGCAACACGGCCCGCATCTGCCCTTGGCGACCGACACCATCATGGCCGCGGGGCTGGCCCGGCGGATCGCCGCCGAAGTGGACGCCCTGGTCCTGCCGGCGGTCAGCTACGGGCAAACGACCGACAACGACGGCTTTCCCGGGACCACGTCGCTCGCCTTCGACACGGTTCGGGCCATCGCCACCGATGTGGCCAAGGCCGCCGCCCGGGCCGGCGCGCCCGGCCTGGTCATCGTCAATGGCGACTTCGGCAACCAGGCGCCGCTGCGGATCGCCGCCCGGGAATTCGAGCCGCTGCCGGTTCTGGTCGTCAACTATCCGGGTCTGCAGCAGGCTTGTGATCAGGTGTGCACCAGCGCGCCCGCCGGCTTCGCCCTCCGTCACGCGGACGAGTTCGAGACGTCGGTCATGCTGGCCCTGGCCCCGCAGACCGTCCGGATGGATCGGGCCGTCGCCGAGTATCCGACCTATCCGGCCAGCTTCCCCGATCTGCAGATCGGGCTTAATCGGTTGTCGCGCAGCGGTGTGTTCGGCGATCCTTCGGTGGCCTCCGCGGAGAAAGGTCAACGGCTTCTCGAGCTGTTGTCCGCGGCTGCGGTCGGCCTGGTCCGCGCCTTCCTCGCCGAACCGCGGGCAGCACTTTGAGATCGACGTGAAGGATTCCGATGGAGACGATCCTGGAGCGGCCCGCTGCCGGCGGCGGACCGGCCGAGCCCCGAGTGTTGTCGTGGGCCTCGATCCTCGAAGCAGCCACCCGCGCGCAGGCCTGCCTCACGGCCCAGATGCCCTTCATCAAGCCGTATGTCGCTCTGATGCCCGACGCTCATCTCGGCCTGGGCGCGACGGTGGGGTCGGTCATCCCCACCGACGGGGCAATTCTGCCCGCCGCCGTCGGGGTGGACATCGGGTGTGGCATGATCGCCTGCCGGACGCAGTTCACGGTGTCCGAGGTTCGGGCCCGAGGCGATCTGAAGCGCCTGCACCGCAACATTTCCCGTTCGATCCCGCTGTCCGCCGGTGGCGCCAACGCGACCATTGGTCCCTCCGCTGCGCGGCGGATCGCCGACCTGGAGCGGCGCCCCGGTGTTGATCAGGCCGACCGCATCCTCCCGAAGTGGCGTCTGCAGCTCGGGTCGTTGGGGAGCGGAAATCACTTCATCGAGGTGTCGGTCGACGGCCGCGGCCGGATCTGGGTTTTCCTCCACTCGGGCTCCCGGGGAGTCGGAAACCGCCTGGCCCAGCGGCATATCCAGATAGCGCGGGACCGCTGCGCTGCCTTGCGAATAGCGCTGCCCCATCAGGACCTGGCCTATTGTCCAAGCCTGCCGCGAGGTCGGTGTGTGCCGCAAAACGGGCACACGATGGCGACTCGGCCGGAAAGAAATCAAACACGGCACCACCTATTCTTATCCACCGGCGGAATCAACGACTGCCGTTGGGGATATGTCAGATCGATATCTGTCTGCACCGGAGCGGATCCGCATCGCCGACCTACGCCGGCTCGGGACATCGATGCGGTCCATCGCCGCGGAGTTGGGCCGGCCGCCGTCCACGATCAGCCGGGAGATCGGACGCAACACCGACCCAGCGACCGGCGTCTACCTGCCGCACACCGCCCACCAGCTCGCCACCCGGCGGCGGAGCCGCCCAAAGACCACCAAACTGGCCGCGGACCCGGTCCTGCGGTCCTTCGTCGACGCCTGCCTGGGCAAGCGGTTCAGCCCCGAGCAGATCAGCCACCAACTCACCGTCGCGTTTCCGGACGACCCGCAGCGGCACTTGGCGGTCGAAACGTTGTACCGGGCCATCTATCACCGCGACGCCAGCGGCCTGACCAGCACCGCGAAGACCAGCCTGCGCACCGGACGGCGCCGCCGCCGGCCGCACCGCTATCAGCGGCGCCGCTCGGCGATCACCGACCCGGCCGTGATGATCGACGCCCGCCCGGCCTCGGCGAACGACCGCGCCGAACCCGGGCATCTGGAGGGCGATTTGATCATCGGCCGCAACGGCGGCAGCGCTATCGGCACGCTGGTGGACCGCACCTGCCGCTACCTGACCCTGGTGCACCTGTCCTCGGCGGCGCACCGCCAAAGATATGACGGATGCCTTGGTGCCCATCCTGGAGGCCATTCCGCCTTCGTTGCGTCTTTCTTTGACGTGGGACCAGGGGAAGGAGTTAGCCCGGCATCGGGAGATCACGAAAGCGACTGGCACGCTGATCTATTTCTGCCACGCTCATTCGCCGTGGGAACGCGGCACCGACGAAAACATGAATGGTTTACTTCGCCAGTATTTTCCGAAAGGGTCTGACCTATCGGTTCATAGCGCCGAATACCTCGCCCAAGTTGCTGCCGAGATCAATGCGCGTCCCCGCAAGACACTGAACTGGAACACCCCGAGCGACCTCATGGGTAAGCTTCTGGCAGCTGTCACTTGACCGCTCACCACCAGCCTTGTTGCAACGACCGGGAGAATCCGCCCTGACCGAGGGGACCACCGAATTCGCGAACTACCTGGAGGCGCTCCGCTGGGCGCAGCACTTCGCCCTGTTGAATCGGCAAGAGATGCTGGATCGCACCGTCGGCTGCCTGGCCCAGCATCTGGGCCGCGAGGTCGAGCGCCTGGAGACCATCGCCTGTCACCACAACTACACCGAGCGGGAGACCCACTTCGGCCGGGAGGTATGGCTGTCCCGGAAGGGAGCCATCGACGCGCACGCCGGCGTCCGCGGTCTCATTCCGGGCTCGATGGGTACCAGGTCGTACGTGGTCACCGGCAAGGGCAACGCGCAGGCCTTGTGCTCGGCGCCGCACGGTGCCGGCCGCAACTACTCCCGGTCGGCGGCCAAGAAGACCTTCAGCCGCGCGGATCTGGACAGGGAAATGGTGGGCATCGTCTGGGGCGAGTCGGACGCCTTCCTCGACGAGATCCCGCAGGCCTACAAGCCGATCGACCAGGTCATGGCCGACGCGGCCGAACTGGTCGACATCGACGAGGTGTTGACGCAATTGGTCAATGTCAAGGGGAATGAGCGCAGGGGAATGAGCCTGCCACTCTCACCGGAGCGGCGCCGCGACGGCGCGTCACACCGAGCATCGGCAGATCGCGCGCGCGTCCCTGGGTCCTTCGGAACCAGCACGGCTCACCCTCGGGAGGGCTGCTCCGCGAAAGTGAGCAGCCGGGACAGCGATTCCAACGGCGCGGTGACCCAGTCCGGGTCGACCTGCTCCCCCGCCGTGCGTTGCATGGCAATGGCCCGATCCCACACCAGCGCTCGGGCCACCACGGCCGCCCGGACGGCGAGATCCGCAGCTCTGGAGAGGCTTGCGGCGGGGTCGGACGCGAAACCGGCCAGGTATTCCGATCGGGAGGCCTGCACCGACGGGTCGCCGGTAGTCACCCCGCGCAGCGTGGCCAGAATGCTCAGCGGCACCAACAGGCAAGCGAAGGGGTGGGCCACCACGGCATCACCCCAGTCGAAAAATCGGTAAGGTCCCTGGCCGGGCAACACGTTCTCGACGTGCAGGTCGTTGTGGTCCAGGCTGGCGGGCAGGGTTGATTCGGCCAATTCGGCGGACCAGTCGGCGAACCGGCCCCGGAGCTTCTCGACGGCGGCCAGTTGCTGCCGCTCGTCAATGTCGGCCGGGCGCAAGACGTTGCGGGTCCGTTCGACGGCTTCGTCGAAGCGCGCCGGCATGACCGCGGGACGCATGTCGGCCACGCCGGCCGCCAGCAGGTCATCGACGCGCGGGGCCACGGCGCGTTGCAGGGCGCCGTATTGCCGCAGCGCCTGGGACAGTTGATCGGCGCGGCGCGCGGACTTCGCCGCCTCGGAGTTGTCGAAGAGTCCCCCGATGGCCCGGCCTCCGTCGGGAAGCAGGAGCCAGCCCCGGTCCCGGTCGACAGCGAGCGGCAGCAGGATCTGTTCGGGCACGGCGACGGACAGGATTCGGTAGATGCCCACCTCGAACCGGGTGTCCGGAGCGCAGGCCTTGAGCCAGCAGGCGCCTTGCTCCGTAGGGACCGAGAACGTCGCGCTCCACGGCCGGACGCGCAGATCGGCCACCGGTCCGATCCGGCGGCGACCCGCCTCGCGCAGCCGCCCGTCGATCCAGTTCGTCGCGTCGTCCAGCCAGGTCGACTGGGCCCAGTGGGGGGTCGGGGCGTCGAGCATGTCGTCCAGCAGATCAGATACCACCGACAGTGCCCGCCGACGGGGCGCCGATCTCTGCTGCCGCCGCGCCGCGCTGCGGCGCATCTCCTGACCGGGCGCGTCGATTCGGCGGTGCCCTCGCTAGGGTGTTGCGCAGCCGATGCCAACCCGTGTTGCGCAGTCTGTCCCGAGGCGCGCCGGATTGCCAGCGGCACCGCCATCAAAGTCTGAGTTCGCCCGCGACCAACTGATCGGCGAGTCCGTCGAGCACCGCGTCGTCGCCGCGGTAGGGGTCGGTGGGGCGCGGCCAGTGCACGATGAGATCGGTGAAGCCGAGAGCTTGGGCCCGGCCGGCCACGTCCACGGCATAGTCCACCGACTCGAAGTCGTACCCGGGTACGCCTTCGGCGCTCAGATAGCGCTTTGTCACCCGGTCGCCGACCGCGCGGTCGTAGCGCTCGACCAGTCCCGCCAGCCGGGACCACCAGGCTGCGGGATCGTCGACGTTGGCGCCGTCCGCGCCGATGGTCGCCCAGGCGTCATAGCGCGCCGCCAGTTCGATCGAACGGCGGCCGTTCCCGGCCACGATCAGCTCGATGCGCTGCCGCGATCCCATCGGATTGATCCGCGCGCGCACCGCATCGTAAAAGCGCCCGTGCCAAGTGATGTCGGAGGTGGTGAGCAGCCGGTCGGTCAAGTCCACGAATTCGGCCAGCCGGTCCACCCGCTCCCCCGGCGTCAGGATCGGTTGCCCGAGCACCTCGGCGTCCCAACCCAGGCCGCCGGCACCGATCGCCGCCAGCACCCGCCCGCCGGACAGGTCGTCCAGGCTCATCAGATCCTTGGCGAAGGGCACCGGGTGACGGAAGTTCGGCGAGGCGACCCAGGTGCCCACTTTCAGGCGCCTGGTGGCGCCCGCGGCAATGGCCAGGGTGACGACGGTGGAATGCCACGGCTCGTCGGCCAGGGCGCGCCAGGCCAGATGGTCGTAGGTCCAGCCGTGCGCGAAGCCTCTGTCCTCCAACGATTTCCACCGACGGGCCGTTTCCGCCGCTGGGAATTGGGGAAGGATGCCCACGCCGATCCGCATATCCGGATCGTAGAGCGCCGAATCGAGGGCGATCGCCGGGGAAATCCCGCATAGGCCAAAGCTTGAGCTCGGAACCCGGCCGCAGGAGCCACAAGCATCGGTTCTATTTGCGATCTGCCCGGCGACTGCGCAACCCGCTTCCGGGTTCGCAACATGTGCACGCGTTGCGAACCCTCCGGTAGCTTGCGCACCCCGCCGCCAGTCGACGAACCCCGGCGCGGCTCACACCCCACCGCGTGTACACATACGAGCGTCCACGAACCGGGCCGAGCCGACGGCGGAATCGACGGGACGACAACAGCTAGACCGCGTTGTACTCCTGGATCGACCGGCCGTGCGACGTGTCGGTGAGCGCGGCCAGCCGCGGGCGGAGCTTCTCGACCACCGCGGGCACATCGACGGTGAGCAATTGCCGGTCCCGCATGAGGACCCGGCCGGCCACCATGGTCATCGTGATGTCCGACGACCGCGCGCTGTAGACCAGGGTCGAGGCCAGATCGTGAATGGGCTGGGTGTGCGGCCCGGACAGGTCGACGAGGATGACGTCGGCGACATGGCCAGGGGCGAGCGAACCGGCCACCCCGGCCAACCCCATCGCCGCGGCGCTGTCCAACGTCGCCAGCCCCAGCACCTGGCGGGCCGACATCCACAGCTCGTCCTGTTCCACCCACTTCTGCACCAGCGAGGTGATCATCATCGATTCCCAGACGTCCAGGGAATTGTTGGAGGCGGCGCCGTCGGTGGCCAGGCCGACGCTCACCCCGGCCGACAGCAGAGCGCGAATCGGCGTGGTCTCCTCCCCCACCTTGAGGTAGCCCTTGGGGGCGCTGCCGACACCGACCCGGCCGCGGGCGGCCGCCAGCAGCGGAAGGTCCTCGGGCACTACGCCTTTGGCGTGGGCGATCAGCACCCGGCCGCCGAGCAATCCGGTCTGGTCCAGCACGCCGATGGGCGTGGTGCCGCGGCGTTGCCGACAGGCCCGCGTTTCGGCCCGGCTCTCGGCGGCGTGGACATGCACCAGGATGTCCTCGGCCTGCGCGATTCGCGCGGTGAGCCTCAAATCCTCGTCGGCAACGGTGTAGACCGCGTGCGGCGCCAGCGAAGTCGTGATCCGGCCACCCGCCGCGCCGGCGAAATCGCGGGCGAAGCCGACCCCGCGATCCAGGCCGGCCGGGCCTTCGGAGGAGAAGTACGTCCAGCCCAGATTGGCCCGCATTCCGGACGCGTCCACCGCCGCCGCCACTCGGTCCATGGCGAAGTAATGGTCGGCGAAGGTGGTCGTTCCGGTGCGGATCATTTCCGCACACGCCAGCAGGGCACCGTTCTCGACGTCGTCGTCGGTGAGGTTGACCTCCATCGGCCAGATCTTCTTGTTGAACCAGTCCTCACTGGACAGGTCCTCGGCCGCCCCGCGGAAAATCACCATCGGCGAGTGGGTATGGCAATTCAGCAGCCCGGGCATGGCGACCTGGCCGTGGCCGTCGATCACGTCAACCCCATCCGGCACGGACTCCGCCCGTCGGCTCGACCGCCTCGATCAGGCCATCGGAAATCCGGATGCGACTGGCGGGACGAAATTCCGGCCGGCCGGCGGGGTCGTGCACCAACGCGATGACATTGTCAAGAACGGAGGTAGTCGGCATGGCGATGGTGTTCTCCCGGCGGTTGGCTGTGTTCGGTCGGCAATTCGCCGGCGACGAGTTCGCCGCGACAAACCACGGCCACGACGTTCTGGCGATCGAGGTCGTCGACGTTCTCGACCGGCCGGCCGCGCATGACCACGAAGTCGGCGGCCAGGCCAGGGACCAAAGCTCCGGTCACGTCGGACAATCCCACCGCCTGGGCGGCCCGAGAGGTCGCCGACGTCAACGCCTCTCGCGGGGAGTAGCCGAGTACCTCGGTCATGCGGCGGAGTTCGGCCCACTGGTCGCCGAATTCCAGGAAGTAGCCGTTGGCGTCGGTCCCGAGCACGAACGGCACCCCCACGTCGGCGGCCCGGCGCAGTTCACGGTCCCGATGCACCAGCAGCTCCGCCGCGATGTGCTGCGCCTCTTCCGAGACCGGGACCTCCGCCCGGGCGATCATGTCGTTGATGAGCAGCGTAGGCGCCACCGAGACACTCCGTGCGGCAATGACTTCCGCTTGGGCTGCGGTCATTCCGGTGCCGTGTTCGATGGAATCGACGCCCTCATCCAGGGCGATGGCGATCCCCTCCGCTGAGTGGGTGTGGCAGGCCACCAGCATGCCGAGCGCATGGGCTTCGTCGACGGTGGCGGCAATCTCCGCCCGGGTGTGGTTGCGCCACCCGATCTTGTCGCCCATCGACAGCACCCCGCCGGACGTGTAGATCTTGATGCCGGTCAGCCCGGCGCGGGCCCAACGACGCACGAGAGCCCGGCAGGCATCCGGCGAGTCGGCGGTGGGCGGCCGTTCCTTGACCACCCGCGGCGTGAACAGGTCCAGGTGTCCGGCCGTCATACCCACCGGCCCGGACGCCAAGAGCCGGGGCCCGGGCAGGATGCCCGCGTCGAAAACCCGGGCCAGACTGGCCTGCAACTCGTCGGCGCCCAGATCGCGCAACGTGGTGACGCCGGCCCGGAGAGCCCGCTGGGCGTTCGCGGCGCCGTGCAGGATCTGCTCTTCCCGCGAGGTGATGAGCGGCCAGGTGGCCAGATCGAAGCCGCGCACCCGGTCCCGGCCGCCCGGCGAAACCCACCAGATGCACGTGCGTGTCGATCAATCCGGGGACCACCGAAAATTCGGGTCCGCCGGCCGTGGGTGACGTCCAGCCGGACGGTCCTATCGCTGTGACGACGCCGTTCTCCCAACTCAACTCGGCGCCTGGGTGAATGTCGCGCCCGTCGAAGATCGGCAGTCCGGTGAGCCGGCCGGACGTCATCGGGGCGGCTCGGGCAGGTCATCCGGTCCGAAGGCGGCCGGCAATACCCAGCGCATGTCGCGAATGCCGTCCGGAGTGTCGACGAGGAGGTCCGGGCCGCCGAATTCGTACAGCAGCTGACGGCAACGCCCGCACGGCATCAACAGCTCACCCGCTCCGGAACGGCAGGCCAGGGCGACCAACCGCCCGCCTCCGGACAATCGCAATTGTCCGACCAGGGTGCACTCGGCGCACAATCCCAAGCCGTACGAGGCGTTCTCGACATTGCAACCGGTCAACACGCGCCCGTCGTCGACCACCGCGGCCACGCCCACCTGCAAGCCCGAATAGGGGCAGTAGGCCAGCTGGGCGGCGTCCACGGCCTGTGCGCGCAGTGCCTCCCAGTCGAACGCCGGCGCGGACACCGCGGTCAATGCGAGCCCTTCCGATACGGCTGGCCGTCGGCCCGGGGTGGCCGGAGTCGTTGCGAGGCAAGGCCCATCACCAGCAGGGTGATCGCATACGGCGCGGTGTAGATGAGTTGCTGGGGAACGGCCGTGGTCGTGAAGAACCACAGCAACGTGGCCGCGGCCAGCAGAACGGAGACGATGGCGACGGTGCGCGCGCCGGCGCGCCATTGCGCGAAGGCCGTCAGCGCCAGCGCGATGGCCAGCAGCAACAGCACCGCGTGCATGGCGGAGCCGCTGCTGTCGTATTGACCGATGCCGTCGGTGTATCCGAAAAGCACCGCTCCCAGCACCATGCCACCGGGCCGCCAGTTGCCGAAGATGACCGAGGCCAGGCCGATGTAGCCACGGCCACCCGTCTGACCGTTCACGAAATTCAGCCCGACCACCAGGAAGGAACCGGCGAAGCCGGCGATGGCACCGGAGACGATGACCGCCGCGTACTTGAAGCGGATGACGTTGACGCCCAGCGTCTCGGCGGCGTACGGCGCTTCACCGGTGGACCGCAGCCGTAGGCCGAACCGGGTTCGCCACAGCACGAACCCCGTCACCACCACGAGGATGACCCCGATGACGGTCAGCGACGACAACTGCGTCGTCGACCCGCCCAGTACGCCGGCCAGGTCCGAGACGAAGAAGATGTGCTTGTGGTTCAGGTTGTCCATCCACGTCGACCAACCGGGGATGGTGATGCGGTAGACGTCGTTGACCGGCGGTGACTGCTGCATGCCGCCACCGGGCACATTGGCGAAGAGCTGCTGGGAGAGATACAGCGTCAGGCCCGGCGCCACGATCGTGATGGCCACGCCCGAAATGATGTGGTCGACACCGAAGGTGACGGTGGCCAGAGCGTGCAGCAGACCGCCGAGGGCGCCGCACAGGATGCCGACGATCACCCCCACCCAGGGGCCCCATTGGTAACCGGCCCAGCCGCAGCCGAAGGTTCCGAGCACCATCATGCCTTCGAGACCGATGTTGACGATGCCGGCGCGTTCCGACCAGATGCCGGCCAGACCGGCCATGGCGATGGGCATGGCTCCCTTGATCGCCGTTTCCACGGCTCCTTCGCTGGTCAGATTGTCGGCCCCGGTCAAGGTCCGGACCAAGGAGATCAGCGCGAAGGCACCGATGGCGACGATGACCCAACGCCAGGCTCCGAGCCGGCCGGACCCGGTGGATCCGCGGGCGGCCAGAATCTCGGCGCGGGTACCGGGCGCCGGACCGCGAGGCGCGGTCGGTGCCGTGGACGCTTCGGGGATGCTCACGCGGCCACCGCCTTGGCGCCCGAACGGACCGAGAGGGCCCGCGCCACATCCCGCTGCTGCAGCACGATGCGGTACCGGCGAACCACCTCGTAGGCGATGACCACGGCCAAGACGATGGTCCCCTCCATGATCTGGACCAGCTGGTTGGAGACGTGCACGCCTTGCAGGGCGTTCGAAGAACCCTCCAGGAACGACCACAGCAACGCCGAGAAGACCATCCCCAGGGGATGATTGCGGCCCAGCAGCGCGATGGCGATACCCGCCACCGCGTAGCCGGATGGGAAATTGATCGAGTAGGTGCCGGCGTTGGTGAGCAGTTCCGGCATGCCGACCAGGCCGGCGACGGCCCCGGCCATCAGCATGCCGATGACGGCCATTCGTTTGGCGCTGATGCCGGAGGCCACGGCCGCGGCCGGGTTCAGGCCGGTGGCCTTGAGCTGGAAGCCGAAAACCGTGCGGTTCAGCAGGAACCAGTAGCCGACGCCGATGACCACCGCGATCAGGTCGAGCCAGTAGAGGGCGGACAGCGCACCGGACACCGTGATGCCCGGCGCCATGCCGCCGGCGCTGATCGCCGCGGTCCCCACGCTGTTGCCGGAGAGCACTCCAAGCCGGCCGGGGACCAGCAGGAACGCGATGATGCCGGTGGCGATGTAGTTCAGCATGATCGTGCTGATCACCTCGCTGACTCCGCGCCCCACCTTGAGCCCGACCGCGACGCCGGCCCAGGCGGCGCCGACGATCATGGCGATGACGATGGTGAGCACGATGCGCAGAAAACCGGGCACGTGGCTCATCCAGCTCGCACCGGCCACCGCACCGGCCAGGAAGGCGGCCAGCCGGTACTGGCCGTCCACCCCGATGTTGAGCAGGTTCATCTTGAATCCCACGGCCACGGCCACCGCCGCCAGGTAGTAGGCCGCGGTCTGGTTGAGCGCCCCCACCACCACGTTGGCGGTCACCGCCGACTTGCCCATCGCTTGGAAAGCGCTGAAGGGGCTGTGACCGGAGGCCAGCAGCACTCCGCTGCAGATGAGAAGGGAGATGATCAGCGCGCCGACCGGTGCGGCGGCACCGAGCGAGAGGCGGCGCAGCAGCGAAGGTTTCATGGATCAGTTCTCCTTCACCGAATCCGCGGCCGGGCCGTCGGCTGACGTCGCCTCGGCTTCCACGCCGCCCCCGGTCATCGCCGTGCCGAGGGACTCCGGGGTGACCTCGGACGGGCGGTAGGAACCGACGAGCCGGCCGCGCAGGATCACCGTCAGCGTGTCCGACATGCCGATGAGCTCCTCGAGGTCGGCCGAAATCAACAGGACCGCCAGGCCGGCCTCGCGGGCGCGCCGCAGGTGTTCCCAGATCGCCGCCTGGGCACCGACATCGACACCCCGGGTGGGATGCGCGGCGATCAGCAGGATCGGGTGGCCGCTCATCTCCCGGCCGACGATCAGCTTCTGCTGGTTGCCGCCCGACAGCGCCGCGGCCAAGACGTCGATACTCGGCGTGCGGACGTCGAACGCGCTGACGATGCGCCGGGTGTCCTCCTTGGCGCCGGCCCGGTTGAGGAACATCCCGCGGCTCATCGGCGCGCGGCTCTGGTGTCCGAGGATCCGGTTCTCCCACAGCGTCGCCTCCAGCAGCAAGCCCTGGCGATGCCGGTCCTCCGGGATGAAGCCCACCCCGGCTTCACGTCGGTGCAGCGGCGAGCTGTGGGTGACGTCCTGCTGCTTGAGCGTGATGCGGCCGGTGGTGACGGGCAAGATGCCCATGATCGCGTCCACCAACTCGGCCTGGCCGTTGCCCTCGACGCCGGCAATGCCCAGCACTTCACCGGCGTGGATGCGCAATGTGATGTGCGACAGCAGGTCTCGTCCGCCCTCACCCACGGCGGTGACGTCGTCCATCTCCAGGATCACCCGATCGGTGACCGTGGACTCACGGAGCTCCGGAACCGGCAGTTGTGAACCCACCATCATCTCGGCCAACTGCCGGTTGGTCACCGTCTTCGGATCGGCGGTGCCCACCGTCGTACCCCGGCGGATCACCGTGATCTCGTCGGCTACCGCGCGCACCTCGTCGAGTTTGTGCGAGATGAAGATGATGGTGAGGCCCTCGGACTTGAGTTCGCGCAGATTGGCGAACAGCTCGGCCACCTCCTGCGGTACCAGCACGGCGGTGGGCTCGTCGAGGATGAGGATGCGAGCGCCGCGGTACAGCACCTTGAGGATCTCCACCCGCTGCCGCGCGCCCACCCCGAGCCGCTCCACCAGGGCGTTCGGGTCGACCGAGAGGCCGTAGCGGCGGCCGATCTCGGCAATGTCACGCCGGGCGCGGCGGGCGTCGAGCTGGATACCGTTGACGGGCTCACTGCCCAGAACGACGTTCTCCCAGACGGTGAGGTTGTCCGCCAGCATGAAGTGCTGGTGCACCATGCCGATTCCGGCGGCGATCGCGTCGGCGGGGGAGTGAAAAACCATTTCCTGGCCGTCGATCTCGATGGTTCCTTCGTCCGGGCGGTGCAGCCCGAACAGCGTCTTCATCAGGGTCGATTTACCGGCACCGTTCTCCCCCACCAGCGCATGGACCGTGCCGCGCCGGACGGCGAAGTTGATGTCGGAATTGGCCACCACGCCGGGGAACCGCTTGGTGATGCCGGTGAGCCGTACCGCGACGGGAGGTGCCCCGGGAGTCTTGTCGAGCGCTGGCCCCGATGACGGCATGGGCGATGACATGGGCATAGCTTCCAGTGCGGAACGCGGTTTGGGAAGGCCGCCGCGCGGCGGCGCCGGGAGGGGCCCGCCCTGGTGGCATCGAAGGGCAGTCGCCCCCCGGGACGCTCCGACCGGCCGCCCAACGGGAGTAACGACGAAGGTCCGGCGGCCCCGTCAACCACGGCGCCGCCGGACCTTCCGTTTGCCTCAGCTCAGGCTGGTCGGGACCTTGATGGTGCCGGCGATGATCTTCTGCTTGAGCGCGTCGAGCTTGGGCTCGATGTCGGTGATCTGCCCACCGGAGGTGGCGTACCCGACGCCGCCGTTCTTCAGATCGAAGGCCTGAATTCCGGTCTCCGGCTTGCCGGTCGCCACCGACGAGGCGAATAGGTAGGTGGCCACGTCCACGTTCTTGACCGCGGAAGTGATGATCACGCTCTTGTAGGCCGCCAGCGTCGGGTCCTGGTACTGGTCGGAATCGACGCCGATGGCCAGCTTGCCGTCCGCCTTGGCTTCCTTGAACAGGCCGGTTCCCGAACCGCCGGCCGCCGCGTAGATCACGTCGGCGCCGCCGTCGAACATGCCCTTGGCGATGGTCTGCGCCTTGTCGGGGGCGTTGTATCCGGTGGTGTCCGGCGGCTGGGAGATGTACTTGTCATCGATCTTGATGCTGGCGTTCGCCGCCTTGGCTCCGGCGTCGAAGCCGGCCTGGAAGGTCTGGATCAACGGCACGTTGACCCCGCCGATGAATCCGACGTGTCCGGTCTTGGACTTGAGCGCCGCGGCCGCCCCCACCAGGAACGAGCTCTGCTCGGCGGCGAAGGTCAGCGACGCGACGTTCGGAGCGTTGACGACGTCGTCGACGATCGCGAAGTGCACGCCGGTGTTGGCGGCGGCCACCTTCTTCAGCGCGGTCTCGTAGTCGTAGCCCACGGCCACGATCGTGTTGGCGCCCTGGGTGACCAGCTGCTGCAGGCGGGTCTCCTTGGCCGAGTCGGGCTCGCCAACGGTCGCCGAGAGCTCACCGACCAGCGTGCCGCCCGCCTTGACGACGGCGGCCGCTCCCCGGGCGGCGGAGTCGGTGAAGGAGTGGTCACCCTTCGGACCGTCGTAGGCCATGCCCAGCTTGATGTTGGCCGGCGTACCTGTCATGGCCGGGAAGCTTTCCGCGGCGGAGCCGGCACCATTGCCGGCCGAAGACGAACCCGAAGACGATGCCCCGCCCGACATGGCCGAACTCGAACCCATGCTGGAAGACGCCCCGGCGCCACCCGTCGGCGCCGACGAGGATCCCATGGACGAAGAAGCCGGCGCGGAGGACGAGCCTCCCGCCGCTGCCGACGACGAACTCGACGAGCTCGACGACGAACTGCTCGAACTGTTTCCTCCCGAAGTCGAGCTGCCGCAGGCGGCCAGCGTCAGCGCCAGCAGCGCCGCCCCGGCGATCGCCCTCAGACTGCGTGACTGAACCACGTTTTCTCCTTCTTCCTGCTGGACATGGCACTTCGTGCCGGGCATCCCGCCGACCGCGAGCCGATCGGCCGCCGAGCACAGCCGTTGATTCTCGACGCGAATTGTTGCCGACAGAAGGCGTCCGGAGAACCGTCCCGGATCGGACTCATCCAGGCGGGTGACCTTCCGACCGGACGTACTCGCGTCGACGGGCGATCGGAGGAGGCTACCCGCGCCTGCGCGGTGTCCAGAAGGACCGTCGTGCGACCGTGACCGAATCGTGGCTTCTGCGGACCTGTTCATCTCTGACAGTGCCTGACCGGTGGCTATCAGTGACGACGGCCACCGCCGCCGGACCTCCCTGGGCGGCCCGGGACGGCCAGACCTCACCAGTGTCACCCACATCTCTTGTCCCGATCGTCACATTCCCGCGGCGCGCTGGGTTGATCACCCGGAGATAACATCGACCGGAACCGTCGCCCCGTCTTCTCCCCTCCCTCCGCGCTGGCCGATCGTCGCCACACCATCCGGTCTGTGCAGGTCAGCACGGCAGCGAGGACAAAGACGTTGCTCAGGTCGTCGTCGACTGTGCCCGTTCGCGGGGCGTCGTCGGTGCGCTCTGGTAGGCATGGGTTCACGCCGGGCGGGAACATACTCGACCGGACCGAGCGACACGGTGCGGAGCGAATCTCGCTCTGACGCCAGAGGGGCCGGAGGTCGATCAAGCCAAATGTCTCAATCAACCACCGCAGCGGGGGCGGCGGGCACTGTCCCGGGGCCGCGCCGGGGCTCGGTCTACCGGGGCGGCGAGGGCATGTGGTCCTGGGTCGCCCACCGCATCACCGGAGTCCTGACTTTCTTCTTCCTGTTCGCGCACGTGCTGGACACGGCGCTGGTCCGGGTCTCCCCGGACACCTACAACAAGGTGATCGCCACCTACAAGAACCCGGTGGTCAACCTGCTCGAGGTCGGGCTGGTCGGAGCGGTCGTGTTCCACGGCCTCAACGGGATCCGCATCATGCTCATCGACTTCTGGGCCAGGGGCCCGCGGCTTCAGCGGCAGATGCTCTGGGCGGTGCTGGCCATCTGGGTGCTGCTCATGGTGCCGGGCGTGTTCTTCATGTTGAAGCACACCGTCGAGGTGCTGTTCGGTGGTGCGTCGTGACCGCCGCCTACGACCCGCCGGCCACTCGCGGCATCGAGGCGCCCCGCGCACGGCGCAAGCGCGTCCGCGGTCGCCGGACCAACTTCGAGATGTACTCCTGGGTGTTCATGCGGCTCTCCGGAATCGTGCTGATCTTCCTGGTCTTCGGCCACCTGTTGATCATGAACGTTCTCGACGGCGGCGTGCAGCGCATCAACTGGGGCTTCGTCGCCGGGCGGTGGGCATCGCCGTTCTGGCAGATCTGGGATCTGCTCATGCTCTGGCTGGCCGAGATACACGGGGCCAACGGATTGCGCACGATCATCAACGATTACGCCCGCAAGGACGGCACCCGGTTCTGGCTCCAGCTCCTGCTGGCCGCCTCCGTCGTGCTGACCGTCGGCCTGGGCACGCTGGTGATCTTCACGTTCGATCCCTCGATGGGCTGAGCGGAATACTGGTCGGACCGCGAGCGGTCCTCCGAAGGGCAAGGACAACCATGCAGTTCCATCGTTACGACGTGGTCATCGTCGGCGCCGGCGGCGCCGGCATGCGAGCGGCGATCGAATCGACCCAGCGCGCTCACACCGCGGTGCTGACCAAGCTGTATCCGACCAGGTCACACACCGGAGCGGCGCAGGGCGGCATGTGCGCGGCGCTGGCCAACGTCGAGGACGACAACTGGGAATGGCACACCTTCGACACGGTCAAGGGCGGTGACTACCTGGTCGACCAGGACGCCGCCGAGATCATGTGCAAGGAGGCGATCGACGCCGTCCTGGATCTGGAGAAGATGGGCTTGCCCTTCAACCGGACGCCCGAGGGCCGGATCGATCAGCGGCGCTTCGGCGGTCACACCCGCAATCACGGCGAGGCCGCGGTTCGCCGGGCCTGTTACGCGGCCGACCGCACCGGTCACATGATCCTGCAGACGCTGTTCCAGAACTGCATCAAGCAGGGCGTGGAGTTCTTCAACGAGTACTACGTGCTGGACATCGTGTTCTCCCGCGAGGACAGCGGACAACGCCGGTGCAGCGGCGCGATCGCCTACGAGTTGGCGACCGGCGAGATCCACGTCTTCCAGGCCAAAGCCGTCGTATTCGCGACCGGCGGGGCCGGCAAGGTCTTCAAGACCACCTCGAACGCCCACACCCTGACCGGCGACGGCATGGGCGTGACCTTCCGGGCCGGCGTCCCGCTGGAGGACATGGAGTTCTACCAGTTCCATCCGACCGGTCTGGCGGGCCTGGGCATTCTGCTCACCGAAGGTGCCCGCGGCGAGGGCGCCATCCTGCGGAACGCGTCCGGCGAGCGGTTCATGGAGCGCTACGCGCCGACCATCAAGGACCTCGCCCCACGCGACATCGTGGCCCGGTCGATGGTGATGGAGGTCCTCGAGGGCCGGGGCGCCGGTCCGCACAAAGACTATGTGTTGTTGGATTGCACCCACCTGGGCGCCGAGGTGCTGGAGACCAAACTTCCGGACATCACCGAATTCGCCCGCACCTATCTGGGCGTCGACCCGGTGACCGAACCGGTCCCGGTCTTCCCCACGGCTCACTACGCCATGGGTGGCATTCCCACCAACGTGCAGGGCGAGGTGCTGGCCGACAACACCCACGTCATCCCGGGGTTGTACGCGGCGGGCGAATGCGCCTGCGTGTCCGTCCACGGCTCCAACCGGTTGGGCACCAATTCGCTGCTGGACATCAACGTTTTCGGCAAGCGGGCCGGGATCGCCGCCGCCGAGTACGCCTCGGTCGCCGACTTCATTCCGTTGCCCGACAATCCGGCCGGCCGGGTCGAGGCCATGGTGGCGACGCTCAAGAACTCCACGGGCGGGGAGCGGGTGGCCGACATCCGCATCGCCCTGCAGGACTCCATGGACAAGAACGCGGCCGTGTACCGCACGGAGGCAACTTTGAAGCAGGCCCTGCAGGACGTCCGCATCCTGAAGGACCGGTACGCACGGGTAGCCGTGCACGATCGGGGCCTGAGGTACAACACCGATCTGCTGGAGGCCGCCGAGCTGGGTTTCCTGCTGGAGCTGGCCGAGGTGATGGTGGTCGGCGCGCTGGCCCGCACCGAGTCGCGGGGCGGGCATGCCCGGGAGGACTACCCCCAGCGGGACGACGCCAACTGGATGCGGCACACGATGGCCTACCGGGAGTCGGCCTACGAGTCCGCTCTGCAGCTGCAGACCGACATCCGGCTCGACTACAAGCCAGTGGTGCAGACCCGTTACCAGCCGATGGAGCGAAAGTACTGATGAGCACAGCTGTTTCGTCGGCCGCTGCGAACACGGCCGGAGCCGGCGCGATGCCGGGCGGTTCCGGGTCCGGGCATGCCGAGCTGCCGCCCGTTCCCGACGGCGCCATGATGGTGACCGTCCACATCCAGCGCTTCGACCCGGAGACCGACGATGCGCCGCACCGGGAGTCGTACCGGATCCCGGCCCTGCCCACCGACCGGATCCTGAATCTCCTGCACTACATCAAGTGGTACATCGACGGATCGCTGACCTTCCGCCGGTCCTGCGCCCACGGCGTCTGCGGATCGGACGCGATGCGTATCAACGGACGGAACCGGCTGGCCTGCAAGGTGCTGGTCAAGGACGTCATGAACGCCAAGAACACCGAGGTGACGGTGGAGGCGATCAAGGGGCTTCCGTTGGAGAAGGACCTGATCGTCAACATGGACCCGTTCTTCGACGCGTACAAGGCCGTCAAGCCGTTCCTGATCACTCACGGCAAGCAGCCGACCCGGGAATGGATCCAGAACCAGCACGACCGCGACCGTTTCGACGACACCACCAAGTGCATCCTGTGCGCCTGCTGCACCTCGTCGTGCCCGGTCTACTGGTCGGATGAGGCCTACGTCGGGCCGGCCACGATCGTCAACGCGCACCGGTTCATCTTCGATTCTCGCGATCAGGGCGCCCAGGAGCGACTGGAGATCCTGTCCGACGCCGAAGGTGTGTGGCGGTGCCGAACCACCTTCAACTGCACCGATGCCTGCCCACGCGGCATCGAGGTCACCAAGGCCATTCAGGAAGTCAAACGCGCCATGATGTTCCGGCGCGTCTGACGCGTGGTCAGTGTCGGCGAGCGATTTCTCGGTTTCTGGCGGCGCGATGATCGGCTCTACCGGCTGATCGTCGGCAGTTTCAAGCTCGGCTTCCGGGTGCTGGCCATCGAGTTCGACATCCGCGGCGCTGAGCACATCCCGGCCCGCGGCCCCGCGGTGCTGGCCAACAACCACATCAGTTTCCTGGACTACGCCTTCACCGGCCTGGTGGCCGACGAACGGCAGCGGCTGGTGCGTTTCCTGGCCAAGCGCAGCGTTTTCCGAAGCCGGCTCGGCGGGCCGCTGCTCCGCGGGATGCGTCACGTGGCCGTGGACCGGTCGGCGATCAGCCGGCTACCCATCTACGGCCCAGCCGATTCGGACACACCCACCACGACGCGGCAGGCCGAGACGGCGACCGGCGGCGCACCCGATGCCCAGCCCAGCTTTTCGGCTTTTGAAACGGCCGGTGCGCTGTTGGCTGAGGGGGAACTGGTCGGCGTCTTCCCCGAGGGGACGATTTCCCGCGCCTTCACGCTGAAGCCGTTCCAGACCGGTGCCGCGGCCCTGGCCGTCACCCAGAGAGTTCCGCTGGTGCCCATCATTCTCTGGGGTGGCCAGCGGATCTGGACGGTCGACGGGCGTCACTCGCTCCGGCGTCATATTCCCGTGGACATCTGGGTCGGGGAGCCGATCGAGCCGGACGAGCGGTGGAACGTCCCGAACCAGGAGCTCATCCGCACCGTCAACGACCGGCTCCAGCAGGCCATGCAGGCGCTCTTGGACGAGGCCCAACAGACCTATCCGGACCGGCCGCGCTCCGACCAGGACCGCTGGTGGCTGCCCCACCACATGGGTGGCTCCGCCCCGACGCCCGGCGCCGCCGCCGTGGTCGACAGGCGAAAGCGCGTGCACTGAATCAGCTTCCCGCCGGACGTTCGAGCCGGCAGCCTCGCCGAGTACCTGGCCACCGCGTGCGCGCGCCCGGCTGCCCCGGGCGGCGCGCCGGTACTGCCGGGCCGGCACCGCGGCAGGGTTCGGTCAACTGACGACGCTGTCGGGGTCGGTGGATTGCGGGAGCAACCGCCCGGTTTCCCGGTAGTCGTCCACGAAGAACATGGCCAGGGCCAACGTGATGACGGCGACAGCCACCCAACACGCCCGCAGGCCCCACCAATCCGTGGTCACCGCACCGATGGCGGCGCCGGCGAGGAAAGAGATGAGGATCGACGAATACAGGCGCAACAGCGCGAAATCGCTGGGCTGGCGGTCGCGAAGGCCGGCAAAGGCGTACTCCGTTACTCGCATCAGGTTTCCGGTACTGGCGATCGACACGTAGTTCGACGAACGGACCAGCCGGAAAAGCGTCAGCTGCAGCGCGGTGCCGAACGGGATGAGCATGGTGATCAGCAACGCGGGCGCCCGGGCCGGCAGCACCGACACCACCACCAACAACCCGATCTGGATCAGCAGCGCATATCGGAGCGGAACCCGGATGCGCCGGTTGATCGCCTCGGTCTTGAGGACGCTGGCCACCAGCACGCCGACCAGGAAGATCAGAATCGGCCAGAGATGAGGCAGCGGGTCGCCCGCGGCCGGTCTGACCAGGTCCACGAAGAACAGCACCACGTTGCCGGTCTGAGCGGTGGCGAAGACCCCGTGGGTCATGATCGTGTAGACGTCGAGGAAGCCGTTGCTGACCGTCAGCAGGGCGGCCACCCGCAGCGAACTGGACGTCGCCTCGTCCGAGTGCGTCGGCTTGGCCGGCGGAACCATCCCGGCGGGGCCCGAATCCGACCGAGCGGTCGCATCCGTCCTGGGCTGAGCGGCTGGATCTGTCCCGGGACGGTCGGCTGCATCTGTCACCGGACGGTCGGCTGCATCAGTCACGGGAAGATACTGCCCCTAGTCGCCCCTCCGGCCAAGGCCGCCTCGGCTCGGTGCCCCCGAAACCGACTGCCCCTCAAGGGACACACCGGCGGCCGACGACGGAAAGCAGCTGGGAAGGGCCCGCGTCACGATTCCGGCCGCATCGTCGAGGTGATCAGATCGTCGTCCCAGGTCATCACCAAAGCGCCCTCCAGACTGGTGTTCTCGCTGGCCACACACATAGGGAGGTGGTCCGGATCGCCGACGGCGATGGTCACCGGGGCGCCGAGCACGCTCCACGGCTCGATGACGTTGGCCAACGTTCCGTGCAGGCGCAGGCGGGCGTAGTCAGGGGTGAACCAGGCGTCGCAGGCCGTGCGGAAGTCGAAGCCGTCGATCTCGACCCACACGCCGTAGGTGACTTGATGTCCCTTCGTCAGCCGCACCGGCAACAGGGCCCGGATGAAGGAGCCGATGGCGGGCACCGCCATCAGCACCGCCCGCATCGGGTCGGGGTTGGTCATCCAGCTGCCCGGTGCCCGCTCCTGGCCGGGCGTCCGCAGCACGGCCTCGGGAAGACGGAATCGCAGGTTCCGGTGCACGTCGTCGGTGGGCTCCCCACAGCATTCGCAGCGTTCCATGGCCCAGAGCGTGGCACCGGCCACCGACAGCGCGCTGACATGCAGAAACGCCGACGCAGTGGTGGTCGCCAGGGTCCGGTCTGACAGCCGGCGTGGCTACGGCCGATCAGCCGGCGGACGGCTTCCCAGCGCCTGGTCGAGATCCGACCAGAGATCCTCGACGTCCTCGATGCCCACCGAGAAGCGGAGCAGATTGTCGGGGGTGCCGTTGGCCGCATCCACCGCATAGCGGGCGCGGCGCTCGATCAGCGACTCGACACCGCCCAGGCTGGTGGCGTGGATGATCAGCCGGACCCGCTCGACGAGGTCGTCGGCGGCCGCCTGTCCACCGTGAACAGTAAAAGAGATCATCGCCCCGTAGCCGTCATGCAGCCGGGTCACCCGGTCATGCCCGGGATCGGTGGGCAGACCGGGATACAGCACCTTCTCGACCGCCGGATGACCGGCGAGGCGCCGGGCCAGTTCGAGGGCGTTGGCCTGGGCCCGTTGCATCCGGAGCGGAAGCGTGCGAATGCCGCGCAGGGCGAGGAACGTCTCGAGCGCCCCCGGCACGGCCCCGGTGAGGTCGCGCCGGCTCTTCAGCCGGCGGCCCAGGTCCTCGTCCGCGGTGACCAGGGCGCCCATCAGCAGATCGGAATGGCCGGCCAGGTACTTGGTCACCGAATGCATCACAATGTCGGCGCCGTAGCTCAACGGCCGCAGGACCATCGGTGAATTCCAGGTGGAGTCGACCGCCACCAGCGCTCCGCGGGCGTGAGCCGCCCCGACCAGCACCGGCAGGTCGGCGATGCCGAACATCGGGTTGGTCGGGCTTTCCACCCACAGCAGCGCGGGGGCGGGATCGGCCTCGAGGGCCGCGAGTACGGCCGTGGTGTCGCTGATCTCGATGCGGCGCACCTCGGCTCGGCCCAGCGACACCTGTTCGTCCAGCAATGACGAAAGCCCGGAATAGCACATGCTCGGTGCCACCACCACCGCGCCGGACGGCAAACCTTCCAGCACCGCGGCAATGGCCGCCATCCCGGATGAGAAACCCAGCGCCGCACCCCCTTCCAGGCGTCCCAGCGCCGACTCGAACGCGTGCAGGCCGTCACTGCCGGTGGCCCGCAAATAGTTCTGTTCGGCTCCGGCGTGAAAGGTGGCCGACAGGTTGACCGGCTCGTTGACCGGCCGGCCCGGCCCGTGCGGACGGCCGGCGGCCACCGCCAGCGATCCCAGGGACAGACGATCGAAATCGGGCGCGGCGTTCATAAGCTCCGACCGTATCGGGTGGGAAGCCGGGTACGAGGCCGAGTCCCCGCCAGGCAGCGGCCGCTCGGGCCGCCGCCACCTCACCCGGAACTCGAGCCCAGCGCAGTGACGGATCACCCTGGGCTCGGGCCCGTCGGAGCGGCCGATCCCGCCCCCTCTACGCTCGAACCGGGGATCAGTTCCCCGGCCGCGGCCGGTGCGAGCCGTCCACGGCATCGGGGAGCGGGTGCGGAAAGGGTGACCGGGTGAGCCAGGAGAACGTGCGCGTCGGAGGCGTCGAGGTCGATCGCGACAAGGCGCTGGAGTCGGCGACCAGCTATCTGTCCCGCCGCGACCGGTTCGGCTATCCGGCGTACGACGCCTTCGACGGCGAGGGTGGCCCGTGGCGCATCAGCGACGCCGACCTGGTGGCCCCGGTGCTGCTCAACGCCACGATGAACTCTCGGACCTACTACGCCCTGGAACACGTCCGCCCGCATCTGGAGCAGTGGTTGCGGGCGGTTCCGCAGGACACCCGACTGGTGGACGCGGGTCCGAAGGAGCTGGATCTCCTCGGCGAGCTGTATTCCGTTCTGGACAGCGAACTGCCGGTGGGAGCGCGCGGGTCGATCCTGGCCAAGGTGATGCACCGCAAGCGCCCGGCGTTCGTTCCGCTCTACGACCGATTCGTCGACTACTGCTACCGGGGAGCGAGAGACGCGCCCATTCCCAAGGACCGCCGGCGGAGCTGGCGGGAATTCGGGCCGCTGCTCGGCAGCGCGATCCGGAAGGATCTGACGGCCGGATCCGAGTTTTTCGCCCGAGGTGGCGGCGTTGGCGTGCCGCACCGATGATCACACCGCTGCGGGCCCTGGACATCGTCGCCTGGTACGCGGGCCGGCAATACATCGGCTCGGCGGTATGGGCCACCCCGACGGCGGCGCACCCGGAGCCCGGGGACCACGATGACGAGCACCCGGACCGCCTCACCCCGGAGGCGCTGGACGAGCGGCCCTGACGTCTGGCCAGAGCGTCCGGGCCCGTCCCGCGGCCCCTACTTGGACCGGCGCCGGAGCGCCGCCCCGAATCCCAGGGCCGCCCCCAGCCCCAGCAATCCGACGATCTTGGGCTTGCTCACCGAGTCGTTGACCACCACCGCCGGTTCCAGGATGGGGCCGACTTCGTTCTGCCGGGCGCGATAGTCCGCCCACGCGTTCTTCTTGGCCGGATCTTCGCTGGTGGCAATCCAAGCGGCCACGAACAGCACCACAGTGGCGACCAGGTTGAAGAAGAACAACAGCCCGACGATAGGGCCGAACACCGCTCCGGTGGTCCCGGTCAACACCTTCGGCAAAATGAATGTGAGGGCGAACTTCAGCACCTCGAAAGCGATCGCGGCGATCAGGGATCCTCGAAACAACGCCTGCCGGGTGGCTTTTTGGTGGGCCGGCGGCAGCACCGTGTACACCCACATGAAGATCAGGAGATCGGCAACGACCGCGACCGCGATGGCCACCACCTTGACCACCGGCTGGAGCCACGAGACCTGGTCCAGGTGAACCAATTTCAGCACCGTGCCGGTCGCGGCATTGCCGACCGACGACAGCACCACGGAAATGACCAGCGCAAGGCCCAGACCGATGAGCATCCAGAGATTCTTGAACAGGGTGACCAAGAAACTGTCCTTCATCATTTCCTGGTCGTCGTCGAAGTCCGGCCGCCACTGCGCCTGCACCGCCTGGCGGACGTTTCCCATCCAGCTGATGCCGGAATACAGAGCCACCACCAGGCCGATGGAGAAGATGGCCACCCGGCCGTCGACCGCCGAGTCCACCACCTTGCCGACCACGTCACCGAGGCCGCTGCCCGAACCGCCCGCGGCCAGCTGTTTGGTGATGTTGACCTTGAGGTCGTTGAGCAGATCCGGGCGGGAGGACAGCACGAAGCCGACGATGGAAAAGGCCACCATCAGCAACGGCACCAGGGCCAGGAACGAGAAGTAGGTGATGGCGCCGGCGAACTGCGACCCCAGCCGCTCGGAAAAGCGTTTGCGCGGCCCTTTTCAGATGGGCGACGAACGGCTTGGCCATCACCGATTTGATGGTGGCCTTGAGGCCACCGGCCGACTGCTGGCGGGCCGCCGGCTTACTCAACTGCACCGTCGTCATGGCAACTCCTGGGCACGGGTCGGGCGAACGGTGGGCACGGCGCGGTCGCGGAACCGCTCCGTTGACCCCTTCCATTCCCCTTCACCGCGACCGGCAACCGGAAGCGGATCCGCTTCGGTGCCGATCGGCCGAGCCATGCCGCTCAGACGAGGAAACCCACCCGTTCGTATACCCGCTCGACAGTGGCGTCGGCGACTTCGCGGGCGCGGGCCGAGCCGGCCGCCAGGATGCGGTTGAGCTCGGCCGGGTCGGACCGGTATTCGGCCACCCGAGCCTGGAACGGGATCACAAATGCGGCGAAGGCGTCGGCCAGGTCGCTTTTCAATTGGCCGTAACCCTTGCCCGGCGTAAGCGCTTCTCGACCTCAGTCAGGCTCTGGCCGGTGAATTCGGAGAGCAGCGCCACCAAATTCGACACGCCGGGCTTGTTTTCCGGGTCGTAGACGATCTCGCGGCCCGTGTCGGTCACCGCCGACTTGATTTTCTTCACCGAACCCTTGACGTCGGCCAGGAGGTCGAGTGATCCGCCCGGCGACGATTTGCTCATCTTGGCGGTGGGTTCGGTCAGGTCGTAGATCTTGGCGGTCGACTTGAGGATGTACGGCTCCGGCACCACCAGCGTCTGGCCGTAGTGCGAGTTGAACCGCTGAGCCAGATTTCTGGTGAGTTCGAGATGCTGCCGCTGGTCCTCGCCGACCGGCACCGCGTTGGCGTCGTAGAGGAGGATGTCGGCGGCCTGCAGAATCGGGTAGGTGAACAGGCCGACGCTGGCCCGGTCGGCTCCCTGCCTCGCTGTCTTGTCCTTGAACTGAGTCATCCGGCTGGCCTCACCGAAACCGGTCAGACACTCCAGGACCCAGGTGAGCCGCGTGTGCGCCGGCACCTGCGATTGGACGAACAGCACCGATCGTTCCGGGTCGATGCCCAGCGCGAGCAACTGCGCGGCGACCGCTCTGGTGCGGGTGCGCAACAGATCAGGCGGCGGTTGCTCGACGGTGATGGCGTGCAGATCGACCACGCAGTAGAAGGTTTCGTGAGACTCCTGGAGTTGGACCCATTGCCGCAGCGCACCCAGGTAGTTGCCGATGTGCACCGAGTCGGAAGTCGGCTGAATACCGGACAACACGCGCGGCCGGGTGGGAGTGGCCGCTCCGGCGAACTCGGGGGCGAGGGCGGAATTCATGGGTCAAGTCTGGCAGAGCGGTGCCCCGTGATCTCCCGCGGCGACCCGGGTCCGGAACGGCGCTGACCTTCGATCAGCCGGGGGGCTCCGCCTCGTCCGAGCGCCTCAACGAGCCGAGTGGACCGGCGCCAGCTGGTGCGAGGTGGTCTCGGTGGCGGCCGGGGCCTCGACCGCCGGCCGGAGCGCCGCCGGTTCGCTTATGTCTTTGGCCGGCATTTCCGGAGCGGTGACCATCGACCCGACCGCGATGCGGGACACTCGCCTGGCTTCCATCGCCGACACCGTGAGTGGGCGCCCGCCCACCGTGACGACGTCACCGACCCGCGGCAGCCGGCCCAATTGCGCCATCAGGAAGCCCGCCGCCGTGTTGTAGGGCCCGGCCGGCAACTCCAATCCGGTCGCCTCGGTGAAATCGTCCAGGTTCAGCATGCCGTCGACCTCGCCGGCTTTGGCGGCCGGGCCACTGTCGGCGTCCGAGGGCGACACCATCTCGCCGACGATTTCCTCGACCAGGTCTTCCAGGGTGACGATGCCGTCGGTGCCGCCGTACTCGTCGACGACGACGGCCAGATGCTGCCCGGCCACGCGCATCTCGTGGAGGGCATCGAGCACTCCCTTGGTGCCCGGAATGACGGTGACCGGCGACGGACAGGTCGGCCAGGGTGGCGGCCCTGCCCTTGGGGTGAGTGGGCTGGAACAGATCGCGCAGGTGCACCACTCCGATCACCTCGTCCGCGTCCCGGCCGATGACCGGGAAGCGGCTGTGCGGATGCGCGAGCGCCAGCCGTTGGGCTCGCGAGGCGGTCATCGCGGCCGGCAGGAATTCCACCTCAGGCCGCGGCACCATCACCTCCCGCACGTGTTTGTCCTCGGCGTCGAAAACGTCGGCGATCATGCGGCGCTCGACGTTGGTGAGCGACTCGTGCGCGGCGACCAGGGACTGCAACTCCTCAGAGGTGATTTCGGCCCCGGTGGCGTTCGGGTCGCCACCCAGCAGCCGAACCATCACGTTCGTCGATTTGCCGAGCAGCCAGACCACCGGCCGGAACAACCGGGCCAGCAGCGACAGCGGACCCGACGCGAACAGCGCGATCGCCTCCCGCCGCTGCAGCCCGATCCGTTTGGGTGTCAGCTCCCCCAGCACCAGCGAGAAGAAGGAGATGACCAGCGTGGTCCCGACCAGTCCGATGGTGCCGGCGGCGCCGTCGGCGATACCCCGTCGTTCCAGCCAGCCGGCCACCCGCGCGGAAATGGTGGCGGCGCCGAACGCCGACGAGAGCATGGTGGCGACCGTGACGCCGATCTGCACGGCGGCCAGGAAACGGTTGGGGTCGGAGACCAGCCGCTCCAGCCGCCGCCCCCGTGCGCCGCGAGTGGCGGCCAGATGCCGCACCTGCGATTCGCGGAGCGAGATCATCGAGATCTCCGCGGCGTTGAAGCAGCCGCCGATCAGGATGAACAGGACGACGACGCCGATGTCGACGAGGAAGTCGTTCATCGGGTCGCCAGGTAGGGGTCAGCCGGCCCGGCGACCGGTCGCACAACGGGTGCACGACGGACTGGGGTCGGCCGGGCGGACGGTGGCTCCACGACGGTCAGTGTAAGGACCAATGCGGCTGGTCCACCCGAGTAGCGCCGCCGGAGCACCTTTTCGGCTCAGAACGCACTGCGAACGACCGCTGCCACCTGCTCGGCTTCGATCAGGAACCCGTCGTGGCCGTACGCCGACGTCATCTCGATCAGCGGCCGGGCGGTCGGGGCGGCGGCGATGACCCGGCTCTCCGCCGGCAGGTACAGGCGGTCCGAGTCGACGGCGGCCACGGTGAGCTCGGCGGTGATCCGGGCCAAAGCAGCCGGCACCCCGCCGCGGCCGCGTCCCAGGTCGTGCGAATTCATGGCCCGAGTGAGCACCAGGTAGGAGTTCGGGTCGAACCGGCGTTCCCAGTTTGCGCCCGTGGTGCTGCAGGTATGACTCGACCGCAAAGCGGCCGCCCGACAGCGGGTCCTCGCTGGCCTGCGGGTCGCGGCCGAACCTGGTGTTCAGTTCGGCTGCGCTCCGGTAGGTGGTGTGGGCGATCTGCCGGGCGATGGCCATGCCCGCCAGCGGCGGCGGACCGCCGTAGTAATCGCCACCCCGGAAATGGGGGTCGAGCTCGATGGCCGCGAGTTGCGGTGCGGCCCAGGCGATCTGGTCGGCGCTGGCGGCCGCGGTGGTGGCCACCGCGATGACCCGGTCAACCCGATCGGCGGCCAGGACGCCCCATTCCAGCGCGCGCATGCCGCCCATCGACCCGCCGAGCACGGCGGCGAACCGGTTGATCCCGAGCCGTTCCGCGCCCAGCGCTTCCGCCCGCACCTGGTCCCGGACGGTGATCCGGGGGAACCGCGACCCCCAGGGCCGGCCGTCCGGCGCGGCGGAAGCCGGCCCGGTGGTGCCCCGGCATCCACCCAGCACGTTGGAGGCGACCACGAAATGCCGCTGGTCGTCCAGCGGGCCGCCTGGTCCGATCAAGCCGTCCCACCAGCCGGGCGTCGGCTGGTCGGGACCGGCGGGTCCGACGACGTGGGCGTCGCCGGTGAGGGCATGCAGCACCAGAACGGCGTTGTCGCCGGCGGCGTTGAGCCGGCCCCACTGCTCGTAGGCCAGCACGTACTTCCCGCAGCCGGTCGCCGGATTCCAGCGCCAGGTCACCGATCTGGACGTAGCGGCGACCGTGCGAGCGGCCGGCTCGCCCGCCGTGCCGATGCTCCGGGACATCGGCACGCCGGTCACCGCGTCCACCGTGGCGCCTCGGCCTCAGGCCTTGGCCGCGCGGAATCCGGCTTCCAGGTCGGCCAGGATGTCGTCGATGTTCTCGATGCCGATGGCCAGCCGGATCAGGCCCGGGGTGACGCCGGTGGTGAAGCGCTCGGCGTCGGAGAGCTGGGCGTGCGTGGTCGAGGCGGGGTGGATGACCAGCGACCGCACGTCACCGATGTTGGCCAGGTTGGTGAACAGCTCGAGCGCATCGGTGAATTTCTGTCCGGCCTCCACGCCGCCCTTGATCTCGAACGCGACGATCGGGCCACCGCCCCTTGCGGCGAGTACTTCTGTTGCAGGGCATGCCACTTGCTGGACTCCAGCGCCGGATAGGAGACGGAGTCGACCTCGTCGCCGACCCTCGAGGAATTCGGCGACCTTGCTGCGCGTTCTGGACGTGCCGGTCCATCCGCAGGCTGAGCGTCTCGATGCCTTGGGCCAGCAGGAACGAGTTGAACGGCGAGATGGCCGGCCCGATGTCGCGCAGCAACTGCAGCCGGACCTTGAAGATGAACGAGACGTTGGCCTTGAACAGGCCTTCCGGGCCCGAGGTCGCGACCCCAGACCAGGTTGTTGTAGCTGGGGTCCGGCTGGTTGAAGCCGGGGAACTTCTCCGGGTCGGCCGTCCAGTCGAAGTTGCCGGAGTCGACGATCGCGCCGCCGATGGCGGTGCCGTGGCCGCCGAGGTACTTGGTCGCCGAGTGCACGACGATGTCCGCGCCGTGCTCGAACGGGCGGATGAGATACGGCGTGGGCACGGTGTTGTCGACGACCAGCGGCACGCCGTGCCGGTGCGCGACCGTCGGCCACCGCCGGCGAAGTCGAGCACGTCGAGTTGCGGGTTGGAGATCGATTCGGCGTAGAACACCTTGGTGTTCGGCTTGGCCGCGGCCCGCCAGGAGTCCAGGTCGTCGGGATTCTCGACGAAATCGACGGCGATGCCGTACTTCGGCAACGTGTAGTGGAACAGGTTGTAGGTGCCGCCATACAGCCGAGGACTGGACACGACGTGGTCGCCGGCCTGAGCGATGGCCAGGATGGCCAGGGTCTCGGCGGCCTGGCCGGACGCGACCAACAGCGCGCCGACGCCGCCCTCGAGAGAGGCGATCCGCTGCTCGACCACGTCGGTGGTCGGGTTCATGATGCGGGTGTAGATGTTGCCGAGCTCTTCCAGCGCGAAGAGCTTGCGCCCGTGCTCGGAAGAAGTCGAAGGCGTACGAAGTGGTCTGGTAGATCGGCAGGGCCCGGGACTTGGTGGTCGGGTCGGGCATCTGGCCGGCGTGGATCTGGCGGGTCTCGAAGGACCATTCGGGGGACATCTTCTGGACTCCTCAACGGGTTGGAAAGCGGACGCACAGCGAGGGCCGAACAGGCCCGGGCAGAGCATTCAGCGACAGAGAGCGCTGCTGGTCAGCAGAAGGTCGACATGACGGCGAGTCACCAGGAATGTCGAAGGCGGGCCAGCCTGCCCGGTCATCGCATGACCTCCTCTTGGGTTCCGGTGGGGAACCGCGCGCTTGCCGCGCCTGTCGGGCGGACCTGGTCCTCATCCGGAGCACCCCGCCGCGCAGGACGGCTTGCGCCGTCCATCTCGAGGGTTGCTGTCCAGCAAGCCGGAGCTGAGCGCTGGAACTCGTGACCGATGCCCAAGCTATCGATCTGCGGCAGAAGGGTCAACCACGTCGTCGTGCCGCCGGTCCGGCCGCGGACCATTCCGCCGAACGGGCGCCAGGAACGCAGCGGACCTGGCGGTGGGTCACTACCGTGGTGGTCGTCACACTCCGACACCCTGACCGCCAGATCCGAGGTCCCGATGAGCTTCGCCAGTCCGTACCCGGACGTGGACATCCCCGAAGTGTCCCTGTTCGACTACCTTTTCACCGGCCTGGGGGAAGACGGCGACCGCATCGCGACGATCGACGGGATGACCGGAGCGTCGGTCACCTACGCACAGCTGCGGGACCAGGTCGAGGCACTGGCCGGGGCGCTGGCCTCCATGGGCGTTCAACCCCACCAGGTGGTCGGCATTCTGGCCCCGAACCTGCCCGCTTATGTGACGGTCTTCCACGGCATCTTGCGGGCAGGCGCCACCGCCACCACCATCAACGCCCTGTACAACGCCCACGAGATCGCCGCTCAGCTGGCCAATGCCCAGGCCACCCATCTGTTCACCCTGTCGGCCCTGCTGTCCCCGGCGCTGGCCGCGGCCGCCGAGGTGGGCATGCCGGCCGAGAACATCTTCCTGATCGACAGTCCGGGCGAATCGGCCCACACCACGCTGACGGAATTGCTCGACGCCGGCCATCCGGCCCCGGAGGTGGTCATCGCGCCGGCCACCCACCTGGCCGTGCTGCCCTATTCCTCCGGCACCACCGGCAACGCGAAGGGCGTGATGCTGACGCACCGGAATCTGGTGGCGAACATCGCCCAATCCGCGCCGTGCGTCGGCCTGAATTCCGACGACCGCATTCTGTGCGTGCTGCCGTTCTTCCACATCTACGGAATGAATGTGCTGATGAACGGGGGCTTGTATTTCAAGGCCACGCTGGTCACCATGCCCAAATTCGACCTGGCCCAATTCCTGCGGGTCATCGACGAATTCAAGACCACGTACATCTTCGTGGCGCCGCCCATTGCGGTCGCGCTGGCCAAGCATCCGATGGTCGACGATTACGACACCTCGGCCGTGCGGATGATGTTTTCCGGGGCCGCGCCGCTGGACGGCGAATTGGGCGCGGCCGTTCAGCGGCGCATCGGCTGCAAGATGCGGCAGGGTTACGGGATGACCGAGCTGAGCCCGGTGAGCCACACCATTCCGCAGGACCGGGACGACATCTCACTCGACACGGTCGGACTCACGGTGCCGAACATGGAATGCCGGATCGTGGACCCGGTGACCGGCGACGAGATTCCGGTGCCGTCCGAAGGCACGAGCGCACCGGGCGAGTTGTGTTGCAAGGGCCCGAACGTCATGGTCGGCTATCTGGGCGACGACGCGGCGACCGCCGCCATGCTGGAACCCGACGGCTGGCTGCACACCGGCGATGTCGCCACCGTGTCGGCCGAGGGTTATGTGACGATCGTCGATCGGGTGAAAGAGCTCATCAAGTACAAGGGTTATCAGGTGCCGCCGGCGGAATTGGAGGCCGTGCTGCTCACGCATCCCGACATCGCCGACGCAGCGGTCATCGGCGTGCGGGACGAGGAAAGCGGCGAAGAGATCCCCAAGGCATTTGTGGTGGCCCAAGCGGGCCGCTCTCCGCTGGCCGGGGAAATCATGGCGTTCGTCGCCGACCGGGTCGCCCCGCACAAAAAGGTGCGCGCCGTCGAATTCCTCACTGCGATTCCCAAATCCTCATCGGGAAAGATTCTGCGGAAGGATCTGCGGGCCAGGGCCGGGTCGCCTGCGAAGCCAGTGCTCTCCAGTTGAGGCCATCGGCCGCCTCATTCGCCGGGCAGCCGCTCCACCAGGACCATCCAATTCCCGGAGTTGTCGCGGCAGACGGCCTCCGTGCCGTACGGCCGCTGCGTCGGCACCTGCAAGAACTCGACGCCTTTGGCCCGCAGGGCGTCGTAGGTCGCCTGACAGTCGTCGACCGTGAACCCCAGGCCGTTCAGCCCGCCCGAATCGAGAGCCCGGTTCATCGCTTCGACCAGGTCGGGCGTGAACGGAGGGCCCGGAATCGCCAGCGACACCAGAAGTTCGGGCTGATTGGGGTGCCCGACCGCACACCAGCGGTAGCCGTTGCCCAGGGTCACGTCGTCCTTCTCGACGAACCCGAGTGTGTCGATGTAGAACCGCTTGGCCTCGTCCTGGTCCTTCACGAAGACACTGACGATGGAGATGTTGGTGATCATGCCGGCAACTCTAGGATCGGTTGTCGCCCGCGGGCTTCTCCCCGATTGCGGGAGGTGGCCGCCACTCGGCCAGTCCCCACATCAGCACGACGCAGGCCGGAATGCGCGGTGCACCCGAGCGCGTGTACCGCTCCTGGAACTGCGCCGGCGACTCGCCCACCAGCGCCCGGAACCGGCTGGAGAAGGATCCCAGCGACGAGAATCCCACCGCGTAGCAAACTTCCGTCACCGTCAAGTGGGTGCAGCGCAACAGATCCTGGGCCCGTTCTATGCGCCGCTGGGACAGATACGCGCGCGGGGTCAACCCATAGGTGAGTTTGAACATCCGCAGGAAATGATATTTGGAGAGCCTGGCCTCCGTCGCGAGCGCGTCCAGGTCCAGGCCGCTGGCGTAATCCCGGTCGACGAGGTCCTTGGCCCGGCGTAGGTGCACCAGCAAATCGGCCGGGGCCCGGCCCTCCGAATTGGACACGGGTTGGGCGGTCATCTCGACGCGGCGGCCCGAGCGGCCAGAATGTCGGCGACGTGCGTCTCAGCCCATTCGGCAATGGCGGTCAGCGGGGCGAGCAGCGATCTGCCCAGCGTCGTGAGTGTGTACTCGGTGCGCGGAGGGACCTCCGCGAAGACCGCCCGGGTGAGCAGGCCGTCGTTCTCCAGCACCCGGAGCGTCTGACTGAGCACCTTCGGAGTGACCTGACCGACGCGTTCACGCAGCTCACCGAAGCGGAGCGTGCCGCCGGCCAGGGCCAGCACGATCAACCCGGTCCATTTGTCGCCCAGCCGGTCCAGCACCACCCGGCTGGGGCAGGCCGGATCGAAAACGTTTCCAGAGCCTTTGGTTACCACCAAGACACTATGGCACGTTGTCGTACTCGATATCCAATGGATACGGTGCTCGCATGAGAATCTCCGTCTTCGGTGGGACCGGACATTTGGGCAGTGCGGTGGTGGCGGAAGCCGTGCGCCGCGGGCATGACGTTCTGGTGTATTCCCGCCACCAGAAGCCGGTAGCAGACTGGGGCCGGGTGGCAACGCGGCGACGCCGCCGTCGCGGCAGACGTGCGGGCCGCAGCCGATTCCGCCGACGTGGTGGTGTCCGCCCTGGGACCGTCGCGCGGCACCCGGCGAGGACCCCTATGCGTACGTGGATGTCGTCAAGGGCATGGCCGCGGCGGTGGGCGACACCCGGCTGTTCGTGATCGGCGGGGCGGGCAGCCTGAACGTGGCGCCCGGCGTGAAACTTCTGGAGACCCCGGACTTCCCGGCCGAGTACCGGGACGAGTCGTTGTCCGCGGCGCAGGTGCTGGACTTCCTGCGGGGCCCTGATGCGCCCGCCGGTCTGGACTGGACCTTCCTGTCGCCGGCGCCGGTCATCACCGACGACCAGCGCGTTGGCAGCTACCGGGTCGGCCTGGACGAGCCGGTGGGCGCTTTTGTGACCGTGGCCGATCTGGCCGACGCGCTGCTCGACGAAATCGAGAAACCGGCGCACCGGCGGGCTCGTTTCACGATCGCCACCAGCTGATCCGCTTCGCCGGTCCTGCGCGGGGTGTCGTTCTCCTCCCCCGGCCGCCAGCAGCGTTTTACAACGGCGCCCCGCATTTACAATGCCGGCAGCCCTTGTAAATGCCTGCCGGCCTTGTAAAGAGCCAGAAACAGCCCGGGCGACTCAGGCCAGCCGAGCCTGCAGACCCTCGTCCAGCGCGGCCAGGAAATCCTCGGTGGTGAGCCAGGTCTGTTCCGGACCGACCAGCGCGGCCAGATCCTTGGTCATCTTCCCGGATTCGACGGTGGAGATGACCACGTTCTCCAGAGTCTCGGCGAACGAGATGAGCTCGGGCGTCGAGTCGAGCTGGCCGCGGTGCTTGAGCCCGCCGGTCCAGGCGTAGATCGAGGCGATCGGATTGGTCGAGGTCGGCTTGCCGGCCTGGTGCTGGCGGTAATGCCGGGTGACCGTGCCGTGCGCCGCCTCGGCCTCGACGACAGAACCGTCCGGGGAGGTCAGCACCGAGGTCATCAGGCCCAGGGATCCGAATCCCTGCGCCACGGTGTCGGACTGCACGTCGCCGTCGTAGTTCTTGCAGGCCCAGATGTAGCCGCCCTCCCACTTCAGCGAGGCGGCCACCATGTCGTCGATCAGCCGGTGCTCGTAGGTCAGCCCGGCCGCCTTGTACTGATCGGCGAACTCGGCCTCGAACACCTCGGCGAAGATGTCCTTGAACCGGCCGTCGTAGGCCTTGAGGATGGTGTTCTTGGTCGACAGGTACACCGGATAGTGCCGCGCCAGGCCGTAGTTGAGCGACGCCCGGGCGAAGTCCCGGATCGACGAGTCCAGGTTGTACATGGACAGCGACACGCCGGCACCCGGCGCCTGGAACACCTCGTGCTCGATCGGTTCGGAGCCGTCAGCCGGTGTGAAGGTGACGGTCAGCCGGCCCGGGCCCGGGAACTTGAAGTCGGTGGCGCGGTACTGGTCGCCGTAGGCGTGACGGCCGACGACGATCGGCTTCGTCCAGCCCGGCACCAGGCGCGGAATGTTGGAGATGATGATCGGCTCGCGGAAGATCACGCCACCGAGGATGTTGCGAATCGTGCCGTTGGGCGAGCGCCACATCTTCTTCAGGCCGAACTCCTCCACCCGGGCCTCGTCCGGGGTGATCGTCGCGCATTTGACGCCCACGCCGTGCTTCTTGATGGCGTTGGCGGCGTCCACGGTCACCTGGTCGTCGGTCGCGTCGCGGTGTTCGATACCCAGGTCGTAGTACTCCAGGTCGACGTCGAGGTACGGCAGGATCAACTTGTCCTTGATGAACTGCCAGATGATGCGGGTCATTTCGTCGCCATCGAGCTCGACGACCTTGCCCTGGACCTTGATCTTCGCCATGACCTGCTTCCTCGTGTTCGTACGTCTGCGTAAGAAACTAGCCGCCCGCACCGAACCGGCTGACCACCGGATCCCACCGCCGCACCACGGGGTCCGCCACAATGAAGGCCCGGTGAACCGCCAACACCGGCGAGGAAGGTGACCCGGGCCCATGTTGACGTCCGACCTGCTGTACATCTCGCAGTTCGAGATCGTCCGTACGTGGATCGACCGGCTCAGCGGGGCCGAACTCGCCACTCCGAGCGTCCTGCCGCACTGGACCGTGCGGGATCTGGTGGCCCACCTGACCGCTACCGGCCATTCCATCGCCGCCTTGGAGCCGCACGATCCGCAGCCCTCCGGTGACCCGGCCGACGAACCCCTCGGAGTGGGCGCCTATCTGCGCCAGTACGCCGCCTCCGCCGAGGCCATCGACACCGGGACCAGGGATCTGGCGGCCGCTGCTGGTGACGATCTGTTCGCCTTGCTGGACGAATCGGACGCGGCGGCGCGACGCCGGTTGGCCGAACTCGGCGGTGCCGACCAGCTCGTCCGGGCCCGGCGCGGGACCATCATGCTGTCCGATTTTCTGGATACCCGAGTGCTGGAACTGGTGGTTCACGCGGACGACCTGAGCCGGTCGCTGCCGGACCAGCAGCCGCTCCACGTGCTGCCGAGCGCGATCAACCGGATGGTGCGGGTGTTGCGCGAGGTGATCACCGATCGGGCCGCCGACCCGACCGCGATCTTGAGCGCCGCCTCCGTCTTGCCCCCGGCCGATTTCGTACTGATCGCGGCCGGGCGGCGCCCCGCCCCCGGCGAGCTGCCCGGTCCGGTGCTGGACGCGTTGCGCGTCCTCTAGCCGACGCTGCCTCCGCACCGACGGTGAATCGACCGGGGCGAGCCGCTCGGCCGGACCCCTTTTCAGATCACCATGGCGATCAAGAGCCCCGCCAGCAGCAGCGCAAACACGATGTCGAACTGCTTGCCCCGAACCGCCAGGACGCCGATGTAGCGCTCCGGCACCACCAGCCGGAGCACCGCGGCCAGGAGGGCGGCCGCGGCCAGCGACGCGGCCCCGCGCCGCCACCGATCGGCGGCGATCAGCAGCAAACCCACCGCGAGGAGCGCCGCCACGGCTGCGAAGGGCAGCCAGCGCAGGAGCGGCGGACGGGCGCGGGTGCGATCAGGCACCGACGGCCGCCGGCGGGCTCACGCGGCCGAGCGTTCGGCGGCCGCCACCACGTTGGCGAGCAGCATCGCGCGGGTCATCGGGCCTACGCCGCCCGGGTTGGGAGCCAGATGACCGGCCACTTCGGCCACGTCGGGGTGGATGTCCCCGGCGATCTTGCCGGCCACTCGGCTGACCCCGACGTCCAGCACGGCGGCGCCCGGCTTGACCATCTCCGGCCGCACCAGGCCGGGGACGCCGGCCGCCGCCACCAGAATGTCGGCTTGCCGGGTCAGCGCGGGCAGATCGCGGGTTCCGGTGTGGCACAGGGTCACCGTGGCGTTCTCCGACCGCCGGGTGAGCAGCAGTCCGAGCGGCCGCCCCACGGTCAGGCCGCGGCCGATGATCACCGCGTGAGCGCCGGCCATCGGGACGTCGTAACGCCGCAAGAGCTCGAGAATGCCCATCGGGGTGCACGGCAACGGGGCCGGCTGACCAAGGACCAGCGAACCGAGGTTGTACGGATGCAGACCGTCCACGTCCTTGTCCGGCCGCACCCGGGACAGGATGGCGAATTCATCCAGTCCGGTCGGCTGCTGGACCAAGAAGGCGGTGCAGGAGGGATCGTCGTTCAGTTCGTCGACGACCGCCTCGACCTGCGCCTGGCTGGTGCCGGCCGGCAACTCCCGCTGGATGGACCGGATGCCGATTTCGGCGCAGTCGCGGTGTTTGGCCGCCACGTACCAGCGGCTACCGGGGTCCTCCCCCACCAGCACGGTGCCCAGGCCCGGCGTCCGGCCCTGCGCGGTCAGGGTCGAAATCCGCTGCCGCAGTTCGCCTTTGACCGTCGCCAGGGTGGCCTTGCCGTCCAGTCGAATTGCGGTCACGAGTGGTCATCCTGCCAGACGGAGCTCAGCGCTCAGTGGAAGAAGTGCCGGGCCCCGGTCAGATACATGGGCACTCCGGCGGCCCGGGCGGCCTCGATCACTTCCCCGTCGCGGACCGAACCGCCCGGCTGCACCACCGCACGGACACCGGCGTCGAGCAGGATCTGCAGGCCGTCCGCGAACGGGAAGAAGGCGTCGGAGGCCGCCACTGCTCCGGCCGCCCGATCGCCGGCCCGCTCCACGGCCAGCCGGGCGGAGTCGACGCGATTGACCTGTCCCATCCCGATGCCCACCGACGCGGCGTCCTGGGCCAGCAGGATGGCGTTCGATTTGACGCTCCGGCACGCCCGCCAGGCGAATTCCAGATCGGCGAGCGTCTCGGCGTCGACCGCATTCCCGACCGCCAGGCTCCATTCCGCCGAGTCGTCGCCCCGCGCATCCAAGGCGTCCCGGGTCTGCACCAGCATCCCGCCGGAGATGGGCCGGAACTCGGTGCGGTCGACCTTGGCGGGATCCCAATCCGGCGGCATCTGCAGCAGCCGCACGTTCTTGCGCTTCCGCAGGATTTCGAGTGCTCCGTCGTCGTAGGAGGGAGCCAGCAACACTTCGGTGAAGACCTCGGCGATCAGCTCGGCCAGCCCGGCCGTCACCGGCCGGTTGACCGCCACCACCCCGCCGAACGCCGAGACCGGGTCACAGGCCAGCGCCCGGGAATAGGCGACGGCGACGTCCTCGGCTGACCCGTTGGGCACAGTGGCGATGCCACAAGGGTTCTGGTGCTTGATGATCGCCACCGCGGGGCCGGGGAAATCGTGGGCGGCACGCCAGGCGACATCGACGTCCAGGTAGTTGTTGTAACTCATTTCCTTACCGTGCAACTGCAGCGCAGATGCGAGCCCCGGGCGCCAGTGGCGGTACAGCGCCGCCCGCTGATGCGGGTTTTCGCCGTAGCGCAAGGTGGTCACCTTGTCCCACGTCGCGCCCGTCCAGTCCGGGAATCCGTCGGTCGAGGGCGCCACCACATTGCCCAGCCAGGAGGCCACGGCCACGTCGTAACCGGCGGTGTGCGCGAACGCCTTGACGGCCAGCCGGGCCCGGTCGGCCAGCGTGAAACCGCCGCCCCGCACCGCGCCGGCGACCAGCTCGTAGTCGGCCGGGTCGACGACGACGGCCACGCTGGCGTGATTCTTCGCCGCCGCCCGCACCATGGCGGGGCCGCCGATGTCGATCTGCTCGATGCATTCGTCCGGGGTGGCTCCGGAGGCCACCGTTTGCCGGAACGGGTACAGGTTGCTGATCACCAGATCGAAGGCGGCGATCCCCCGATTCGCCAGCTGCTGGACATGGTCCGGGTTCCTCGTGTCGGCGAGCAGCCCGCCGTGAATGGCCGGGTGCAGCGTCTTGACGCGGCCGTCGAGGAATTCGGGCGAGCCGGTCACTTCCTCCACCGTGGTGACCTCGATCCCCGCCTGGACGAGGGTTTTGGCCGAATTCCCGGTGGACACCAAGCCGACTCCGGCGTCGGACAGCGTGCGGGCCAGCTCCACCAACCCGGTCTTGTCCGATACCGACAACAGGGCGCGGGTGATCGGCCGCCGGCCGTCGGTGGGAGCGGAGTCCGTCATGACTGTCCTTCCGGGTCGTCTGATTCGCGTTCGGCCACACGGCCGGCCTGGTTGGCCCAGTCGCGGACCACTGCGACCAACTGCGCGCGCTCGGCCACTTTGATGCGCTCGTGCAACGAGTGGACATCGTCGCCGGGCTCCACCGGCACCGCTCGCTGAGCCAGAATCGGGCCGGTGTCGATCCCGCCGTTCACCGTGAAGACGGTGCAGCCGGTGATCTTCACGCCGTGCGCCAGCGCGTCGGCCGGAGCGCGCATCCCGGGAAACGACGGCAGCAGCGACGGGTGGGAGTTGATGACCCGGCTCTGGAACCGACTGAGGAACGACGGCCCCAGGAGCTTCATGAAGCCGGCCAACACGACCAGCTGGGCGTCGCCGCAGGCGTCGGCCAGGGCGGAGTCCCAGCTGGACCGGTCAGCGAAGTCCGGCAGCCGGCAGACGAAGGTGGGGATACCGGCCGATTCTGCGCGGGCCAGCGCCGGGATGCCCGGCCGGTCGGAACCGACGGCCATGACCCGGTACGGCCTGGGATCCGGATCGTCCAGCAAGGCCTGCAGCAAGGTGCCGCTCCCGGAGGCCAGCACGACCACGGGGAGGCCGCCGGTTTCGGGCGGACGCGCGGCAGACTCTCGGGCAGGCGGCACTGGACTCTCTCGATTCGGCGGGCCAGGATCGGCACCATCTCACCGGCCCCTAGATGCGGCTGGTGGGCAGGGCCGACCCGGTGTTCCAACCTAACGTTCGGCCGGCCCGCTGGTCCGCACACCCCGGAACGCCGGACACCCTGGAACGCCGGCATCGCTCGCGGCCACCCCGCAAGGACCGAGGAGAAGCGCGATGGCAGCTTACGAGCGGCCTCCGGAGGTGGATGCCTATGTGGACTCGCTCGGTCGGGTCGTCGGCGCCGGCCCCAGCAGATTCCCACCGGTTGCCGGCGACATCGCGGAACACCACCACCCGGCCGTACCGCTCGTCCCTCGGTTCGCCGACGAATTCGACCCCGGCCCGCTGCCAGCGCCGATAGGTCTCGTCGAAGTCGTCAACGCGGAGGAAGAAGCCGACCCGGCCGGCGAACTGGCGGCCGATCAGGGACCGTTGTTCCGGACCGTCGGCCCGGGCCAACAGCAATCCGCTCACGGCACCCGGTGGCCGGACCACGACCCAGCGCTTCGGCCGGCCGTCGTTGGTCAGGGCCGCCGAATCCTCGACCAATTCGAAGCCGAGGGCGTCGACGAAGAACCTGATGGCATCGTCGTAGTCGGCCACGATGAGCGCGCCGAGTTCCAGGTGCACAGACGCAGGTTAAGCGACCCTGCGGAACGATCTTTTCGGGAAGACACCAAGGGCCCGCCGCGCTGCGGTCGGGCCCCAAAGTGTTGTCTCCGGCTTGGAGATCCAGCTGAGCTGGAGCGTGTCGCTGTCCCGGCTTGGGCGGCTCCTGCTTCTTGGTTGCTGATCTGACGCCCGTCGGAGGGGATCGGTTCCCGGAAGCGGCCAACTTTCTGGTGAGCCCGGCCACAGCGAGTGACATCAACGACCGGAGGACGGCAATCCTTCCGGGGTCTGCGCCTCAGCCTCCGGGTTCGCCTCCACCCATGCTGCGGGGCGGGGGTGGGGCTCGGCGGCGCCGGCCGAATGCTCGACTGGGGTGGTCGCGCCTTCAGCGTCCTCGGCCAGGGCCGGAGCGGCCTCCGCGTTTCCGAGATGCTCGGAAGCTGTCTCCGCGTCCTCGAAGTGCTCCGCATCCAGCCGCCGCCTCGTCAGGGTCCCCGGTGACGGCCGAATCCAGCCCCGCCGCCGTTTCTACGTCCGCGCCGTTCGAGCGCCCCGTGAGGCCCGCATCGGCAGCCGCGGCGGGTGGCTGGTCAGCGTCCCGGAATCCTTCGGCGGCCTGGCTTTCCGGAATACTTCCGCCGCCCAGCCGGGCCCCGGCGGCTTCCTCCTCGGCTGACACATGCGCGGCCAGGGCGTCGTCCAGCCACTCGTCGGCCGCCGACGCCTCCGATGCCGGGGCTTCGTCGAGTCGCTCGCCGGTCGCCCTCTCCCCGGGCGGCGCGGCGAACGCGGGCGACTGGTCGGGCCGGATGCCTTCGGGCTCGGGAACCTCCGGGTCCCGGCGCAGGCTCCGAAAGATCTCGCGCAGCGAGGGCTGCGGACCACCGCGATCCGGGCCGAGCACAGCCACGACGCCGGCGACGAGCGCCAGTTCGACTCCGGCCGTCAGGGCGAGTCGCCAGGGCTCCGCGCCGGCTTTGGCCCACGGACCGCCCTGCACTCCCCCGCCGCCCAGAGCGGCGGCGACCGCCAGCAACGTCCCACCGACCACGCCGGTGGCAGCGGCGCCGAACAGCCGGTCCAGCCGGGCATCGATCCGCCGGAGCAGCACCCAGCCGGCCAGACCGCCGGCGAGCACCGGCACAGCCAGGACCAGCAGCCCCACGTAGGTGCTGCCCGGGTCGTCCGGAGCAGCGGTGAGCAATGGGAAAGCAGGCAAGGCGCCCAGATGCGAACCGAGCGGTGAATACGTGGCCGACCCGATGCTGAAGCCCGCCCCGGAGACGTAGCCGACCGAGGCGAGCACGGCATTGGGCACGAAGGCCGCGCTGGTCAGAGCCAGCCCGACGCCAGGCCCGAAACCGGCAGCCGACAGGTCCAGCACATGCCCGGCGCGGCCCGCACCGGACACGGCACCGATGATCAGCACCACCGCGGCGCCACCCACCATGACCGTGGCGGCCAAGGTGCCGGCGCGCACCGCAGCCGCGGCCCAGTCAGGCAGCCGGGCCTGAATGGTGGAACTCAGTGCCGAACCCCGAACCAAAACGAAGATCAGGACCAGGCCGGCCAGCACCGTCGGCCGCCACCAATCGGCGCCCACCACGGCGCCGGGCGTCGCGAACAGCCGAGCACCGACTGTGGCTGCGATGCCGTACACCACGGCGGCAACCGTGACATTGGCCAGTTCGAGGGCCGCCCGATCGGACTGCAGCCGGCCGCGCCCGATCATGGTTCCCAGCATCACCATCGACAGCGCCGTGACGGCGAGCGGCGTGAGCGTGAGGACCCCGGCACCCAAACGGAGCGGCAGACCCTGGCCCGCAGCGAAGACGTCGATGCCGGCCTGCAGCACGCCTCCGGTGTTGGTCGATCCGAAGCCACCGATCGCCCAGCCGACCAGGGATAGGCCGGCGGCGAGGGCCATACCGCCGACCACTGCGAGCACGGACCACACCGCGACGGTGACGAGGTCTCGGGTCACCCGCAGGATGACCCGGGTTCGCCCGGCGATGGTCGGGGGTGGCAGATCGCGATCGGTGACTTCCGCGGTGTCCGGCGCATCGGCCAGCACAGGACTCATCGGCCCACTGTCACATGGTCGACCGGGTCTTCCCCGTCAGACTCGCCGTCGACGGAGCCGCCCGCCGGACCGCCTCAGAAACGGACTTGCTGGGTGATCTCCGGGTTGGCTCCGGGGTCGGGTCCGGACCCCGGGCCCGGCGGGGCCGGAGTGTCGGACGCACCCTTGCCGATGTCGGTGGTCGCTCCGTGGTGCGGCTCGGGACCCGAGTACGGCAGATCAGCGGAGCGGGGGTCGGCTCGTCCGCCTCCCGGCGCCTGTCCCTGGCCAGGGGCGGGTCCGTACGGGCCGGCGACACCGGTGGGGTTCGAGTGACCACTCGGCTGCCCCGCGCCGGGACTGGCGCCGTAACCACTGAACCCGCCAGGCCCGCCGGGACTGGACGAACTGGAATGGACGCCGCCGGATGGGCCCGGACCGGTGGGACCGCCGCTCGGGCCGCCGAAGCCCCCGCCAGGCCCACCGAAGCCGCCGCCGGGACCGCCCGGCCCGCTGCTTGGACCGCCCGGCCCGCTGCTCGGACCGCCGAAACCGCCGCCGGGGCCGCCCGGGCCATAGCCCTGCGGACCGCTGCCCGGGTAACCACTACGGCCGCCCCCGCCCAGTACACCGGCGTCCAGCGCCCACCAAGCCGCGGCGGTGATGAACGCGAGCAACGCGGCCACCAGCGTGAGAATCGCGCCGATCCCCAGGCTGGTCGTCGCCCCCGGCGATGGCGGCGGCCTCCGAGTCCAACCCGGTCGGTGCGAACAGCTGGAAGAGGGCACCCAACGCCGCCACCAGCGTGATCGCGAAGACGGCCGCGATGCGCTTCTCGTTCTTGGCGAAAGCGGCTATCCCGGCCAGCACGCCGGCGACCAGCAGCGCTGCCGGGATCCATCCGGCGGTGCTCCAGACACTGCCTGCGCTGATCGTCAGGTTGCCGCGGGGGCCGGGCTCGGTGAGCGACCGGTCGTTGAAGAACCCGAAAACCAGAGCCAGCAGACCCATCAAAGCGACGACGAGCGGCAGGATCACGCCCGGACCGATCGGTGCGCGCTGGCGTGGCGACGGCCACGGACCAGCTCCGCCGCCGTAGTGACCCGGACCCGGCCCGTATCCGCCCTGTCCACCCGGCCCAGGACCGCCGGGGCCGGGCTGATAGCCGGGCGCATAGCCGCCCTGGCCCGATGGCCAGGCACCGCTGGCGGAACTGCCGTATCCGGGGCCAGGCCCGTAGGGGCTGCTCATTTGCTCACCCTTCACTCGCCGAACCGCCGACGCAACCGGGACGGTGTTGCCCGACGCCGGCCATTGCGCTGCCCGGCGGCATGTCCACGTCACTGCACGCTAGCCAAGGCCCCCGACAGCAGCTGGACCAGCCGGAACGCCATCGAGGCAGGGCCGGAAAGCCAGCCGGCGAACCGGCGCCGGCGCCGATCGGCCGCCATCGAGCGGCTTCTCGGCACCGCGAATCAGGCCGGCAGGGCCTCGCGGAGCAGCCGGGCCGTCTCCGACGGGGTTTTGCCCACCTTCACGCCGGCGGCCTCCAGCGCTTCCTTTTTGGCCTGCGCAGTGCCCGCCGAGCCGGAAACGATGGCTCCGGCGTGGCCCATGGTCTTGCCCTCCGGTGCGGTGAACCCGGCCACATAGCCGACCACCGGCTTGGTGACGTTCTCCTTGATGAAGGCCGCGGCCCGCTCCTCGGCATCGCCACCGATCTCGCCGATCATCACGATGGCCTTCGTCTCCGGGTCGGCCTCGAAGGCGGCCAGCGCATCGATGTGGGTCGTGCCGATGACCGGGTCACCGCCGATGCCGATGGCCGTGGAGAAGCCCAGGTCCCGGAGTTCATACATCATCTGGTAGGTCAGGGTGCCGGACTTGGAGACCAGGCCGACGGGGCCCTTGCCGGTGATGGTGGCCGGCGTGATGCCCACCAGCGACTCGCCCGGCGTGATGATGCCGGGGCAGTTGGGCCCGATGATCCGGGTCTTGTTGCCCCGGGCCACGTTGTAGGCCCAGAACTCGGCCGAGTCCTGCACCGGGATGCCCTCGGTGATGACCACCAGCAGTTCGATGCCGGCATCGATGGCCTCGATGACCGCTTCCTTCGCGAAGGCCGGCGGCACGAAGACAACCGAAACGGTGGCCCCGGTTTCCGAGACGGCCTCCTCGACCGTGCCGTACACGTGGATTTCCCGGTCGCCGTGCAGCACCTTGGTGCCCGCCTTGCGGGCGTTGACGCCCCCGACGATGTTGGTGCCCGCCTTCAGCATCAGCGCCGTGTGCTTGGTGCCCTCACCGCCGGTGATGCCCTGGACGATGACCTTGGAGCCGGAGTTCAAATAGATCGACATGTCTTTGTCTTTGTCCTTTGCGGCGATCAGGCGTTCGCGGAGAGTAGTTCGGCGGCCTTGGCGGCGGCGAGATCAGCGCCGTTGTCCATCGTGTCGGCCAGGGTGACCAGCGGGTGGTTGGCCTCGGCCAGGATGCGCCGGCCCTCCTCGACGTTGTTGCCGTCCAGCCGCACGACCAGCGGCTTGTTCGCTTCGTCGCCCAGGATTTCCAGCGCCTTGACGATCCCGTTGGCCACGGCGTCGCAGGCAGTGATGCCGCCGAAGACGTTGACGAAGACCGACTTGACGTCGGGGTCGGACAGGATGATGTCCAGGCCGTTGGCCATCACTTCGGCCGAGGCGCCGCCGCCGATGTCCAGGAAGTTGGCCGGCTTCACCCCGGCGTGCTTCTCACCGGCGTAGGCGACCACGTCCAGCGTCGACATGACCAGGCCCGCGCCGTTGCCGATGATGCCGACCTGTCCGTCGAGCTTGACATAGTTGAGGTGCTTCTCCTTGGCCCGGAGCTCCAGCGGATTCTCGGCGGCGTCGTCGACGAACTCGGCGTGCTGCGGGTGCCGGAACGAGGCGTTGTCATCCAGCGATACCTTGCCGTCGAGCGCGACAACCCGACCCTCGGGCGTCTTGACCAGCGGATTGACCTCCACCAACGTGGCGTCCTCCGCCGTGAACACCTCCCACAGGTGCACCAGGATGTCCTCGACCTGATCACGCACCTGCTCCGGGAAGCGACCGGCCTCGGCGATCTCGCGGGCCTTCTCGGCGTCGACACCCTTGATCGCATCGATCGGGATCCGGGCCAGTGCCTCGGGTCGCTCGACGGCCAGTTCCTCGATCTCCATGCCGCCCTCCCGAGTGGCCATGGCCAGGTAGGTGCGGTTCGACCGGTCCAGCAGGTAGGAGACGTAGTACTCCTCGGCAATATCGGCCGCCGCCGTGACCAGTACCTTGCGGGTCAGGTGACCCTTGATGTCCAGACCCAGGATGGCCTCGGCCTTCTCGCGGGCGGCCGTGGCGTCGGCCGCGTACTTGACGCCGCCGGCCTTGCCGCGACCGCCGATCTTGACCTGAGACTTGACCATTACCGGCACGCCGTAGCGGTCGGCGATCGCGCCGGCCTCGGCCACGGTTTCGGCCACCTCGCCCGGAGTGACAGGCACTCCGTGGTCGGCGAACAGTGACTTCGCCTGGTACTCGTACAGATCCACGCCTGCTCCTTCGCGATTGCCCCGGGCACGGGGCCTGCGTTGTGGGTACCCCGGCAGCGGGGTCATGCGGTGACGTCGGTTCTTCCGCACCCGAACAAGCAGGCACGGCAGCGGACCGTCGCGACGAGGGTAGTCCGAGCCGATTCCCGCCCTGCAGCCCGGCGAGCCGCTCACCGCAGTGACGAGCGACATCACACGCCGGCTGTGGGCGGGAACGGCCAGGTCAGGATCGGTGCTCGGCTACGGCAGCGCGGAGCCATTCCACGATGGCGGCAGTCGGTGCGCCCGGGGTGAAGATGCCGTGCACGCCAAGTTGGGCCAGCGTTTCGATGTCCTCGGGCGGAATGATGCCGCCGCCGAAAACGATCACGTCGTCAGCGTCCTCGGCGTGCAGCAGCTCGAGGAGCCGGCGGAATTGAGTCATGTGCGCGCCCGACAGGACGGAGAGCCCGACGGCATCGGCGTCCTCTGACAACACCGCCGCCACGATCTGCTCCGGCGTCTGGTGCAGGCCGGTGTACACGACTTCCATGCCGGCGTCGCGCAACGCCCGGGCCACGATCTTGATGCCGCGATCGTGTCCGTCGAGGCCGGGCTTCGCCACGACGACTCGGATCGGGCGGTCATCCGAGAGGTTCATCCGGACCATTCTCCTTGCCTGGCTGCGGGGCCTTGTCACGTTCTATACGACGAACGCCGGCCCCGCTGGCCCGGAGGAGCCGAGCGTGCGCACGCCGGGCCACCCGGACCGAAGAACCGCCTGGACAGCCGCCCGCTGCTCGAGCCGTCCGGCAGGATGAGTTGCGTGATCTCCGCCTTCGCCTACTGCCTGCTGGCCGCGGCGCTGGTACTCGCCGGGTGGGCCGGCATTTGGGCCGCCCGTGACCGACCCACCAACGACGCCGTCATGATCGCCGCGATCGTGGTGGAAGTCGGCCTCGCAGTGCAGACCGTGTTGGCGCTGACTCGCCTGTCGGGCGCGCATGTCGCGGAGTCGGCCACCTTCGTCGCCTACTCGATCGGGGTGCTGATTCCGATTCCCCTCGGGTTCCAGCTGGCCCGCATCGAGCGGACCCGCTGGGGTTCGTTGACCTTGTGCTTCATGTCCGTCGTCGCCGGTGTCATGGTGCTCCGGCTGCTGCAGATCTGGGCTAATCGGTGACCGACCCCCTCCGACCCGAGGCTGACCCCGAGACCGAACCCGAGAGCGCCGACGACGGCGCCGAAGAGCTGGACGACGACGAGATCCCCACCGGTCCGCGCCGGATCCTGGTGGCCCTGTACATGATCTTCGCCCTCGCCGCGACCGCCCGGGCGGTCGTGCAGCTGATCACGACATTCGACCGGGCGCCGTTCGCCTACCTGCTCTCGCTGTTCTCCGGAATCGTCTATCTGGGCGCGACGATCGGGCTGCTCACGGAGCGGCGCTGGTCCCGCCCGCTGGCCTGGGCCTCCTGCGGCACCGAGATGGTCGGCGTGCTGGCCATCGGCACCGCGTCGATCGTGGACAAGGTCGCCTTTCCGGCCGATACGGTCTGGTCCCGTTACGGCAGCGGCTACGGCTACTTCCCGGTCCTGCTCCCGGTGCTCGGACTGCTGTGGCTGCGCTACAGCTCGGCGTCCGCCCGCGCCGCCTATCCCCGCCAGGAAACCGGCGAGATCTGATCACGCAGCGACACTTCTCCTTCACCCGTTCGCTCGCGTCTTGACCGGCGAGCCGGGCCGTCTGAACACCCAGAGGGCAGCGCAGCTGTCCGGTTGGGTCGGGAAGATCAGGGAGCGTGGGCTGATGAGCGGACAATTGACGAGCGGGTGGCGACGCCTGACCGGGTTGGGGTCCCGCCGGGTGCGGCTGGTGTCCGTTCCCACCGCCAGGGAAAGCGGGGCGGCCTGCCTGGCCATGGTGCTCGCCAATCACGGTCGCCGGATCCGGCTCACCGACCTGCGGTCGCACCTGCCCTCCGCTCCGACCCCGCACGACCTGCAGGAGGCCGCCGTCACGTTCGGTCTGCGCAGCCGGATGGTGCGGTTGGCCTGCACCGGGACGGCTTCCCAAACGCTCGGATCGCTCCCCGGGCCCTACATCGCGCATCGGGTCGGACAAACGCTTCGTCGTCGTCGACAAGGTCACCGCCGCAGGCGCGGAGGTCCGTGATCCGATTGCCGGGCGGCGCCGGGTCAGCGGACAGGACCTCAATGAGCTGTCGATGACCATGATGTTGTTGCTCAGCCCCACGACCACCCGGCCGGTCGCCGCCTGAGCCAGGCGGTCGCCGCCGCCCGCCCAGGCCGGCCCGGATCTGGATCGGACTCAGGGCCGGCGGGCCAACAGCTTCGGGTCCGCCACCGTGATCGGCTGGGCCAGCGGTACGAACAACGCCGCGTACAGCAGGAAGGCCAACGCGAACCCGACCTCGAAGGTCAGGTCACCGATGGACGGGTGATGGTTCGGGAATCGGGCCCGGTGTAGAAAGTCTGGTTCGAGAACAACCAGATGGACACCACCGCCGCGATGAACATGGCGACGAAACCGGCCCAGTTGCGGTAGCGGCGGTCGGTGTAGATGAGCTCGTCCATCCGGAAGCGGCGCAGGATCCGATCGGCGAACACCACCCCCAGCCAGGGTCCGATCCAGTACGCGATGACCAGCAGGAAGTTCTCGTACTTGTCGATGTGGTCGATGGCGATGATGGCCACCACCAGCCCGGCCGCCCCCATGACTACCGCCATGATGGCGCGAAGGTAGTGGCTTCGCAGCACGAAGCCCATGGCGGCGAACGAGATCGCGCTGGAATACACATTCAGTGCGTTCGCGGCGATCGCGCCCAACGCGATCCCGAGCAGCGTGATCTTGCCCAGCCAGGTGGGAAGAACGCTGGTGAAGGTGCCGGGATCGGGGAAACCCGGTGGTTTGACGATGGCCGTATAGGCCGCGGCGCCGAAAACCTCCAGCAGCACACAGGAGACAACGACCCCGACCCCGGCCCACAGCCCGGCTTGCTTGCCGGCGCCCCGGGGCAGGTAACGCGTGTAGTCGGATGCGTAGGGATTCCAGCCGGCGGCGTAACCGAAGGTGGCGCCGAGCAGCACCCACCAGGCTCCGGGAAACGATCCGGCCGCCGGCGCCCCCGGATGCGACTTGGTCAGGATGATGATGCCGCCGACCACGAAGATCAGCGTGAGCACCGGTGCCGCGTACTTCTCGAAAACCTGGATCAGGTTGTGCCCGAAGTAGGCCAGCGCCAGCATGAGCACCACGACGATGACGAGCGAGACGTATTTGTTCATCCCGGTCAACGCGGCCAGGGCCAATCCACCCGACACGCTGTTCACGGCGAACCAGCCGACGCCGGCGACGAGCCAGTTCAACCCGGCGGGCAGCAGATTGCCCAGGAAACCGAAAGCTCTGCGGGACAGGACCATTTGGCAGAAGCCGGTGTCCGGTCCCCAACTCGACAGGAAGGCGTGACAGGTCCCGCCGAGCAGGTTGCCGATCACGATGGCCCAGAACGTCTGCCAGAAGCTCAGCCCGAACGTGATGCCGAGGATGCCGACCGCCACGGTGGCGAACTCCATGTTGGGCGAGATCCACGTCCACAACATCTGCAGCGGCCGGCCGTGCCGCTCCGTCAGCGGAATGACTTCGGCGCCACCCGGCTCGACCGCGCCGACCCTCGACCCGTAGTGCCGGTCGGCGGCCAGTTCGGCCAGGGATGCGTCGGAGCCGGAATCGGTGATCGCCACGTGGTTCTTCCTTCGCTGAACGAGCCGGAGCAGCGGGACTGCGACAGGATCATCCTCTGGTGTGACGGCCATGTTTCGGACCGCCGCACCGATGGGGGGCGGGCCGCCCTGTCACACCTTGGCTCAGAGCTTGGTCATCGGCACCCCACCGATGAGCATGAGCCGAATGGTCCCGGACGCGCCGAAGTCGATGACGGCCGTGGCCCGGATGCCCTGACCCGACACCTGGGTCACTTTGCCCAACCCGTACTTGTCGTGGTTGACCCGGTCGCCCACCGCCAGCACCAACGGCGGACGCGCCGGCCGCGGGGCCGAGAACCGCGATGCCGCCACCGGTGCCGACCGAGACGAACTGCGCGGTTGCCAGCCGTCGTCAAAGCTGCGGGAGAAGCCGCCGAAGCGCGCGAAGGTGTCGGGACGGTCGACGAAGGGTGTGCTGTCGACCAGGCGCCGCCACTCGAGGAGATCTGCCGGAATGTCTTCCAGGAAGCGAGAAGCCGGGTTGGAGGCCGGCTGGCCCCAGGACGACCGGCTGACGGCCCGCGAAACGTACAGCCGCTTCTGGGCCCGGGTGATCCCGACGTAGGCCAGCCGGCGCTCCTCGGCCAGCTCCTTGTCGTCGCTCATGGCCCGGCTGTGGGGGAAGATCCCGTCCTCCATACCGGTGAGGAACACGACCGGGAACTCCAGACCCTTGGCGGTGTGCAGGGTCATCAGCGTGACCACACCGTCCTCGGAATTGGGCACCGAATCGGCGTCCGCGACCAGCGAGAGTTGTTCCAGCACACCGGAAAGCATCTCCCGGGCCGTCACTGGTCCCACCACCAGTGCCGCCGCCGCGGTGCCCTCCGCCGGGGCGCCGGCGGGGACCGCGTCCGGGCCGACCGCACCGCCCCCGGCCAGCAACAGTTCCGTGTTCTCCCGCAGCACGGTGACCAGCTGCTCCAGGTTCTCCAGCCGGGAATGGTCCTGCGGGTCCTCCGACGCGGCGAGCTGGCCCCGGTAACCGGAGCGCTCCAACACCTCGGTCAGCAGATCGGCCGGCTCGACGACATGCCCCTCGTCGCCCTCGACCGTGCCGTCCAACAGCTGCGTGAGCCCGGCCAACAGCTCGTTGAAGGCCGTGATGTTGTGCAACGACCTGAGGAACCAGGCCCGATACCTCGTCAGCTCGGCCCAGCGCCGCGGCGAAACCGATGCGCTCCTGCTCAGCGAACCCGGCCACCGTGGCCTCCGCGCGGTCACCGATGCCCCGTTTGGGCACGTTGAGGATCCGGCGCAGCGAAACTTCGTCGTCCGGATTGGCCAGCGCACGCAGGTAAGCCAGCGCGTCGCGGACTTCCCGCCGCTCGTAGAACCGCACGCCCCCGACGATGCGATAGGGCATCCCGGTGCGGACGAAGATGTCTTCGATCGCCCGGGAAGCCGCGTTCGTCCGGTAGAAGACGGCCACGTCCCCATACTTGACGCCGTCGGAATCGCCCAGCCGATCGATCTCTTCGGCGACGAATCGCGCCTCATCGTGCTCCGAGTCGCCGACATAGCCGATGATCTTCGGCCCGCCGCCTTCGGCGGTCCACAGATTCTTGGCCCGCCGCTGGGTGTCCTTGCTGATCACCGCGTTGGCGGCGGAGAGGATGTTCTGGGTCGACCGGTAGTTCTGTTCCAGCAGGATCGTCCGGGCCTGCGGATAGTCGCGTTCGAACTCGGTGATGTTCCGGATCGTCGCGCCCCGGAACGCATAGATCGACTGGTCGGCGTCGCCCACCACCACCAGTTCCCCGGGCGTGACGGCCGGTGAATCGCCGCCCTCCGCACCGGCCGTCCCCACCAGCTCCCGGACCAGCACATACTGCGCGTGATTGGTGTCCTGGTACTCGTCCACCAGCACGTGCCGGAACCGGCGTCGGTAGTGCTCCGCGATGGCCGGATACGCCTGGAGCACGTGGACCGTTTCCATGATCAGGTCATCGAAATCGAAGGCGGACGCGGTGCGGAGTCGCGTCTGGTAGCCGGAGTAGACGTCGGCGACCATGCGCTCCAGCGGCGACGACGCCCGTTGGGCCGCCGTGGAGGCATCGATCAGTTCGTTCTTCAGATTCGAGATCGCGGCGGCCAGGCTGCGCGGGCTGTTCTTCTTGGTGTCCAGGTTCAGGTCCTGGGCTACGAGCTGAACCAGGCGATGCGAGTCCTGGGTGTCGTAGATCGTGAAGCTGGACCGGAATCCCAGCGTCGAGGCCTCGTTCCGCAGGATGCGGACGCACATGGAGTGGAAGGTCGACACCCACATCACGCGGGCCCGGTTGCCGACCAGGTCGACCACCCGCTGGCGCATCTCGGCGGCCGCCTTGTTGGTGAAGGTGATGGCCAGGATCTGCCCCGGATTCGCCCCACCAGCGGCCAACAGGTAGGCGATCCGCCGGGTGAGCACCCTGGTCTTTCCCGAGCCGGCGCCGGCGACCACCAACAAGGGAGCGCCCCGGTGTTGCACGGCCGCCTTCTGCTGCGGATTTAGGCCGTCCAACAGTTCGGCCGCCCGCTTTTCCGCCTCGGACCTGCGCCGCTGCGCCTGCGCAGCGCGCTCCGCCAGCAGCTTGTCCGACAGGCCGGCCGGTTTCGAGGACGAGGCGGCCGGAGGCGCTGCGGCGGGTCCGGCGGGGTCCGCTTCGGGCAGGTCGAACAGGGAGGTCATGGCGGGTTCACGGTACCTGCGGACACTGACATCACCTCGGTTCGGCGAAGGGCCGGTCAACGCGCGGGCTGCCTGAGGTCACGGTTCACCTACCAAAACGCTCGCCGGGCTACGGGTCGCGAAACTCAAGCGTCAGCAGACCGATACACGTTTGGCACTCGGCGGGTCTTGTGTGCCAGCCCTCGGGCACCGCACCATGATCACCAGCGTCGTCACCCGTCCGGCTGCCTCACGGTCCGTCCCTTGAAAGGCACTCTCCGTACACTTCCGCACCGGTTCGGAACCGGACGCCGAAAGGTGGATCTCCATGTCCGACACTTCCCGGGCCCGCACGGTCGAGGTCGCGGCCTTCTCTGCGGCTGGCCATCTGAAGGGCTTCGTCGTCTCCGGTCGCTGGCCGGAATCGACGCTGGAGTGGGTGAAGTTCCTGGTCGTCGCAGTGCGGGTGGCCAGCGTACCGGGGCTGCTGGCCGCGACGACCGTGTTCAGTGTGCGCGAAGAGCTTCCGGAGAACCCGCAGCCCGAGACCATCGGCCTGGTCACCGCCGAGGGCACTTTCGTGGGCGACGATGCCCTGCCGCCCGGTCACTTCGCGGGCCATCAACCGGCCGGCCTATTCGTGCTGCACCCACCGTCGGAGACCCGCCCCTCGCTCCCCGAATTGGACGGGGTCGCGTCCGGTTGTGTACTCCTGCCCGGGCTGCCTCATCTCGGGCTGGACCATCGCGCGGGCTGGGTGGAAGCCGACGCCAGCGGGGCGGTGGCCAGCATGGTGACCAAAGCCGGCATCGATCCGAAGGACAACGCCGACACCGCAGTTCTGGCCATGCTGCTCGCCGCCTGAGCTCAGCGACTCACCGACCAGAGGTTCGACGCCGACGGCCGAGGTGTCGCGGGCCGCCCGCCGTGGGCACCGATCTGCCGTCCGGGAGAGATTGTCCGGGGCGGATGACAGGATCCGCTGGCCGTGTTGGACGGCTCGTTCTTCAAGGGCGCAGGGAGAATCGGTGAAGCCACTGACGGCGGCCGGCCATGGCTGATGTATTGGGGGTCGACTTCGGAACCTCCAACACGGTCGGGGTGCTCGTGGCCCACGGCCGGCCACCGCGGTTCCTGGCCATCGAAGGCGCCGCCTGGATCCCGTCGGCCATCTATGTCGAGGACGACGGCACCCTGGCCGTCGGCCGTGACGCGGAGCGGATGTCCCGGCAGTTTCCCGAGCGGTTCGAGGCGAACCCGAAGCGGCGCATCGACGACGGCGACATCTTGCTCGGGGTCCGGGTGGTCTCGGTGGTCGACGCGATCGCGGCCGTGTTGCGCCGAGTGGTCGACGAGGCCCGCCGCCAGCTCAACGGCAAGACACCCGACGAGGTGCATCTGACCCACCCGGCGAAATGGGGAGCCGCGCGGCAGAACGTGCTGCTGGCCGCGGCCAGGATCGCCGGTCTGGGTCCCCAGATCACCCTGGTGGCCGAGCCGGTCGCCGCCGCCGCGCACTTCGCCTCACTGCCCGGCAAATCGCTGCCGCCCGAGGCCAGCCTGGCCGTCTACGACCTGGGCGGCGGCACCTTCGACTGCGCGGTGGTCACGGCCACCGGCCAGGGGTACACCGTGCTGGCCCAGGGCGGCCTCCCGGACATCGGGGGTGTGGATCTCGACCAGGTCCTGTTCGACCACATCGGCAGATCCGCCGCTGCAGAGGATCCGGTGCGCTGGCAGGGAATCGCCGCACCGCGCAACGCCGCCGACCGGCGGGGCGCCCGGGTGCTGCGGGAAGAGGTGCGGGCGGCCAAAGAAACGCTGTCCCGGCACGCTCAGACGGAGCTGCCGCTGCCCGAACCGTTCGATGACACCCTGGTCACCCGCACCGAGTTCGAGGGGCTCATCCGTCCGGGCTTGACCAGGACCGTCGAATTGCTGCTCGACACCGTGCGTCGCGCCGGCCTGCGTCCGGACCAGCTGGCGGGCATTTATCTGGTGGGCGGATCGAGCCGGATTCCGCTGATCGCCAAACTCATCGCCGAGCTGACCGGAGTGGTGGCCACCACGCTGGACCAGCCGGAGACGTCCGTCGCCACCGGCGCGGCCCTCGCGGCCGGCCATCCGGCGGAGCCGGCCCGCACCCGGCAAGTGACAGGGCCGCCGCCGACCAGGCCGGCCGATTCGTGGTCCGCTGTGCAGCCCGGAGGCGGTTCGGTGGGCCGCGGCGGCGGTAGTCCGGGCGGACCGGGTCCGGATGCGGCCTGGAATGCCGGCGGCTGGCCGCAGAACGGTCCAGCTTTCCAGCCCGGTCCTGGCCCGTACGAGGCTGCGCAGACCGGTTACGGGCCATACCCGGGCCAGCCGCCGAACGGGCCGACCAAGCCCTGGCACCAGCAGGGCGTGTACGTGCCGCCGGCCAACTCGAGCCGCCGCCGGCTGGTGGTCATCTCGTCGGTGGCAGCGGTCGTGGTGGTCGCGCTGGCCGTCACGCTGATCGTGGTGCTGACCCGCAATCACAACCCGCCGGCCGCCGCCGGCTGCAGCGGTACGCCCGACAGCGCCGGGCGCACGCAATGCATGTTCCAGGCGTCCGGCAACCTGCTGACCTCGACCGGCACCTGTTCCAGCGAGCTGACCGGGTCGGCCGCGGCGCAGACCGCATCGACGACCGACACCGAGAGCGCCGCGCTGCGTTCGGCATCGGTCGGACTCACCTCGTGCGTGCAGGGCACCAGTGCCGGTTTGGTGATGGCCCAGCTGCGGCAGCCGGCGGACATCTCCACCTGGGCCACTACCTTGCGAAGCGAGGTGGCGAGCGGCGCCACTGTGGCCGGCTCCGGCACCTTCACCATCGGCTCGACGACCGGCACCTATACGCAGGCCGGTTCCACGGCGTCTTCGAGCAGCGGCGCGGTCGGGTACGTGCTCTGGCAGACCAGCAGCACCGGAGTGCTGGGGCTGTACGAGGAGTCGGGCACCTCGGCAGCGGCGTTCTCGGCCTGGAAGTCGGCGACCGGCGCCACGACGAGCTGACGCCGGCGGCGCTCTTACGGCCGGTGCTCACGTTCCGACCGGCGCGGGCCTTCCGACGAGCACGCAACGTCTCGACGGGTTGGCAACGCGTGCACAGGTTGCGAACCCGCCAGTGGGTTGCGGGGCCCGGACAGCTTCGCTGGGTTGCGCGGTCCCTAAGCGGACGCCATGCCCACCGCCGCCCCGGGGTGGCGTGCCCGGCCCGGGTGTGACACCATCGCCGAGTGCGCAACGGCCAGTTTTTCTATGGGTACCGGACTCCGGTGCCCGTCAGCGGCTGAAGCCACCCGCCCCGACGACGCCCCGAGTCCTTCCGGACCGGGGCGTTTTTGCTGCTCCGGAGGGAATCCCCCGAGCAGAATGGAACCGGCACCATGAGCAACACCGCTCTGAAAGGTCAGCGCATCGTGACCGAGCCCGACCCACTTCCCGAGATCGACATACCGGTCGACCAGGCCGGGATCGACGAGCTCCGCCTGGAGATCGATGCGATCGACGCGGAACTGGTTCGCCTCATCCAGCGCCGGACGGCGGTCAGCCAAGCCATCGGGGCGGCCCGCAAATCGTTGGGCGGACCCCGGATCGTCTACAGCCGGGAGATGGCGGTTCTCGACCGGTTCCGCGCGCTCGGCCCGGCCGGCACGGATCTCGGCATGATGCTGCTCTCGCTCGGCCGCGGCCAGCTGGGCCGCCCGGCTCGATGACCGCACGTCTGCGCACCCTCATGTGGGGCGCTCAGCCGACCCAGAGGTCGAGAACCCGCCCCGCGCGACGCCGCGGCCAGTTCCGGACCGGCAACCGGACGTCGCTGCCGGGCTTCGAACCGGCAAGCCGGGTCGCTGGCCGCGCGATCAGACCAGACGTCGGTCGGTCGCCCAGCGGGACAGCTCGTAGCGGTTCGACTTCTGGGTCTTGCGCAGCACGGCCGACACGTGCGTCTCCACCGTCTTGATCGAGATGAACAACTGCGCCGCGATCTCCTTGTACGCATAACCCCGCGCCAACAGCTTGAGCACCTCGCGTTCCCGGGGGGAGAGCAGATCGAGCTCCGGGTCGACGACCGGCGCGGCACCCGGGCGATCGGCGAAGGCGTCGAGCACGAAGCCGGCCAGCCGCGGGCTGAACACCGCGTCGCCGCCCGAGACCCGGACGATGGCATCGGCCAATTCCGGACCCGAGATCGTCTTGGTCACGTAGCCGCGCGCACCGGCGCGGATGACGTTGATGACGTCCTCGGCGGCGTCGGACACCGACAGGGCCAGGAAGACGACGTCCGGCAACTCGGCATGCAGTTCCTCGAGCACCGCCCGGCCGCCCCCGTCGGGCATATGGACGTCCAGCAGCACCACGTCGGGCGGATGGGTCGAGATGCGGACAACGGCTTCGCCGACCGAGCCGGCCTCGCCCACCACTTCGATCCGTTCGTCGCCCAATCCGGCGAGTTCGGCCTTCACCCCCGCGCGGAACAGCGCATGGTCGTCGACCAGGAAAACGCGAACGGGTGCCGACGCGGACCCGCCCGTCGCGACTTCGTTCACGATCTCCCCCTCTGCATCGGACCCGGCCGATCCGCTGAACCCGCCTCGCCGGGCCCGGCGCCGACAGTAGCGGCTGCTGCCGGTCCAGCCGGCGGTTCGGGCGCCGCTTGGATCGGCATGGTCAATTCCACCTCGGTACCGCTGCCCACCGCACTGCGGACGGTGGCCGACCCGCCGTGCCGCTCCATTCGGCCCCGAATCGATCCGGCCAGGCCGCGCCGGTCAGCGCCGACGGCAGCCGGATCGAACCCCCGGCCCCGGTCACGCACAAAAACGGACGCCGTATTCGATTCCACCTCGGCGTAGACGCTGATGTCGGCCACGCCGGCATGCTTGGCCGCGTTGACCATGGCTTCCCGGGCCGCCGCCACCAGCGCGGCCAGGTGCTCGTCCATGACGGCGTCGCCGACCACGACCGGAGACACCGCGATCGCGTAGGTGTCCTCGACTTCGCCCGCCGCTTCCGCCAGTTCCGCGGCGAAGGTGGTGACGACCGGGGCAGCCGGGCTCCCGCTCTGTCCACCGGTGTGGCCGCCGGTGGCGTAGCCGGTCGGCCCGTACAACCAGTTCCGCAGCTCGCGTTCCTGTCCGCGCGCCAGCCGGAGCACCTCACGCGAGTCGCCGGATTGCTTCTGGATCAGCACCAGCGTCTGGAGCACCGAATCGTGCAGGTGGGCGGCTATCTCCTCGCGTTCCCGGGCGGCCATTCGCGCCGATCGTTCCGAGCCCAGGTCCCGGACGAGCCGAACAAGCCACGGGATGGTCAGCACCGCCACCCCGACGAGGGTCAGCAGTACCGCGATCAGCGCCGACCGCACCGCGCTGAAGTCCAGCTGCCCGAGGGCGAAGACGCAGAGCCCGCCGACCACCAGGACGACTCCGCCGGTCAGCCGCCAGAAGGAACCGCCGGTGGGGCTCACGAAGCCCCGGGCGGAGCGGCGCCACCGTTCCCGCCGCGCCTCGTCGGCCTCCCGCCAGATGAACGCCGCACCCACCGCGGCCAACCCGAGGGGTCCGAGCACCCAGCCCAACACTCGGGAGAATCCGAGTGCAGTGGCCCCGATCATCAACGCGATGCCGACCGCGGCAATCCCCACCGCCTGCCGCTTCTCGGCCGGGTTGGTGGCCGGGGCGGGTCCGTCGCCGGCGGGAGCGGCTGGACGGACGAAGATCCACAGCAGGGCGTAGCCGAGCACGCCGGCGCCGCCCATGACGGCCAGCACGGCGAAGATGATGCGGACCGACAGCGCGGGAACCCGCAGGTGGTCGGCCACGCCGCCGGCCACACCGCCGAGAATGGCGCCGCTGCGGCGCCGGGTCAGGCGGGGAATGCCGTCCGGAGTCAACTCGGGGTTGGTGGTGCGTCCCGGAGGTAGCGGGCGGCCGGCCCCCGGCGGCGGGCCTCCCGCCGCAGCCGGACCCGCGACCCGCCGGCCCGCGCTCGACGGCGGGGTTGCCGGCGCGTCCGGACCCGCGACCGGCCGCCCGGCGCTGGACCGAGCGGCTCCCGCCGGGGGCGGGCCGCCGACCCGGATACCCGGATCGGGAGGTGGATAGGACGGCACCTGTCCAGGGTCACACGAAATGCCGCCGATGGGATCGGGGAGAAACCCCGAGTGGAGCGTAGTCGAGCCCACCGGGCCGGGCGGATGCGCCGCATCGCGGCCCGAATCCACCCTGCCGAACCCGGATTCGCGGAAACCAGGGTGATCCCCGATGGTGGCCGGGCGGCCCGAGCGGCACCGTGAAGGACATGTCCCAGTTCTGGCCCGGCTCCCCCGCCGATCCGTTCGCGTCCAACTCCACTTCCGGGCCGGACCCGGCCCCCGGCAGCTCCGGCTCCACCAGGCTGCGCCCCCGTACGCCGCGCCGGTCGCTGGCGGACCGCAAGCTTGCGGGCGTGGCGGGCGGCATCGGGCGCGCCCTGGGCATCGACCCGCTGCTCATCCGGGTCGCCTTCGTCGTGCTGACCATTTTCGGCGGCTTCGGTGCGTTGCTGTACGTGCTCGCCTGGCTGCTGATGCCGGCGGACGGCGACAACGCCTCCGCCGCCCAGGCCCTGCTCGGCCGGGGACGCTCGTCGGTTCCGCCGGCGCTGGCCGTGGTGCTGGCCGTGTTCGCGGCCATGAGCCTGTTCTCCACGGTGTTCTGGGGCTTCCCCTTCCTGCCGTTCCTGATCGTCGGCGTGATAGCCCTGATCGTGATGAAGCGGCGGCGACGCTGGTCACGTTGGGACCAATGGGGCCAGAGCCGCTGGCAAGACTGGAATTCCTCCACGCACGGTTGGGACGGCTCCACGGATTCGCCGCCGTCCAGCCAGACGTCTCCCCAGCCCGGCTGCGGGTGGGGTGGACGGCCCGGACGCGGCGGCTGGTCCCAGTACTGGGGTGGTCCGATCAGCGATTGGACGCGAGGATGGACGGGTCAGAGCTCCCGTCGGTCACCGTTCGAGCGACCCGCCTTCTGGGAACACCCGTCCGGCTTCCGCTCCGCTCCCGATGGAAATCCCGGGCCGAGCACCGATCAACGCGGCCCGGCGACCAGCCCGACCGCCGCGGGCCCGACGGTGGACATGACCAAGCCCCGAGCCGGTCGGCCGGACACCGGCCCGGATCTGGGCTCGGCCGCCGACTCCCAGATGCCGCGCACCACCCCGCCGGCCTGGGATCCGCTGGGGGCCGCGCCGTTCGCCTGGGACCTGCCTGAGCCCACGCCGGTGGAGCCCTCCCAACCTGCCGCCGCGACCCCGGCCGGCCGGGTGCTGACCCGGGTGACGCTCGGGGCGGCGCTGTTCGCGAGCGCCCTGGTGGCCGCGGCGATCCTGGCCGGTTGGAAGGTGCTTCCCTGGGCCTGGGTGTCAGCGACGGCGTTGGCCGTTCTCGGGGTCGGACTGCTGATTTCGGCACTGCGCGGCCGCGGATACGCGCTCGTCGGCCCGGGCGTCTTCCTGTCCCTGGTGACGCTGGCCCTGACCACCACCGGTTTGACCGGCACCACCAACTACGGCGACCAGTACTGGTCGCCGACCACCACGGTCGACCTGAAATCGAGTTACGAGATGCAGGCCGGTTCCGGCCATCTCGACCTGTCGAAGCTGACATTGGCGGCCGGGCAGACGGAGTCGGTGACGTTGCAGGTGAACGCGGGCCGCGCCGAGGTCGACCTGCCCGCAGCCGTCGCCGCGAACGTGACGTGCAAGACCCTGACCGGCCACGTCGACTGCAACGGCGAGCAAGCCGGCGGGTTCAATCGCCAGGTCACCAGCACCACGCAGCCGCCCGGTTCGGCGGGCACGCTGAATCTGGTCGTCGAGGTGCGGGCCGGCGAGGCGGATGTGCGGGCGACGTCATGAGTGACGACCGGCGGCTGGCTGCCGAGGCCAAGCGCAACCTGCGCACCGCGGAGCGGGAACGCCGCCACCAGAACGCCCGCATCGCCCGGGAGACGCGACGGATAGTGCACGACGCCCAGCGCCGGCCGGGGCCACCGGAGGCCGTGCGGCCGGCCGGGGCGACCGGCTCGCGTCCTCGGGTGAACGTGTTCGGAGTGGTGCTGGCGCTTATTTTCCTGGCGGTGGCGTCCGCCGGTTTCACCTCCGATCCGTGGTGGCTCTTCGGGATGGCCGCCAAGTGGCTGGTGGCCGGGGCCGTCGCGTTGATCGGGTTGACGTTCCTGCTCTCGGCGCTGCCCCGGCGGCGGAGCGGACGCTCCTGATCGTCAGCGCGTCCACAAGAACGAATACGCCCGCGTCGCCCCGTCCTGGCTGGACACCATCACGCCGTACGTTCCGGCCTGCGGGAGGGTGACGGGTCCCAGGTCGGAGCAGATGTAGCTGGAGCCCACGATCGCGTGGCCGGCTCCATCGACCACAGTCCAGGTCAAAGCGGACGCGGTGACCTTGTCGCAGGCCGGATCGGCCGTCAAGTCGACGACGGCCCCGCCGGCCACAGTGAAGGTCCATTCGTCCTGGGCCCCAGGTTTGTCGATCGTCCCGGCGGCGGCCTGGCCGCGCTGCAGCGGTTTCACAGCGTCGGGCCGGGACACCTCCCATCGGACCCGGTATGCCGTCGTGGAGCCGTCGTGGCCGGCTACCACCAGGTGGTAGGTGCCGGCGTTGGGAAAGACCACCCGGCCGAGATCCCCGCAGATGAAACTCGGTCCGGTCAGGTCCGAGCCGGTCGGGGAGGTGACATCCCAAGTGGCGGCGGAGGAGTTCATCTTGTCGCACGTGGGATCGGCGGCCAGGTAGCCGACCGTTCCGGCGGTCACGGTCGCCGTCCAGACGTCCTTGGCGCCGGGCTTGTCGATCGTTCCGGAAACGCTCTGGCCGGGTTGGATCGGGGCCAGGTTGTCCGGTCGTGACGGCTTCCAGTGCAGCGCATAGGGAGCCGTACGGCCGTTGCTGGAGCTGACGACCAGGCGGTAGGAGCCGGCGCTGCTGAAGACCACGCGGCCGATGTCGGCGCACAGGTAGCTGGGGCCGGTGATGTCGCGGCCGGTGGAGTCGGTGATGTCCCAGGTCGCGTGGTTCCCGGTCGCGGAGCTGCATGACGGGTCGGCGGCCAGGTAGGCCACGGTCCCGGCATCGACCGTCAGAGTCCAGACGTCCTGGGCGCCCGGCTTGTCGATCGTCCCCGCGGCCGTGCCACCCGCTGTCAGGGGACGGGTGAGGTCCGGTCGGGAAGCCAGCCAGGTGACCCGGAAGGAACCGCCGCCTTTGTCCGATTCGACGCGCAGACGGTAGGCGCCCGTCGTCGGGAACACCACGCGGCCGATGTCGCCGCAGATGGCCGAGATTCCCTGCACGTCTCCGCCGGTCGAGTTCTCGATCGTCCACGTCAGCGGCGACCCTGGGGCGCACGACGGGTCGGCGGCGAAGTATCCGACCGTCCCGCCCGATGCGGAGAACAGGTAGTCCTTGGCGGCGTGGGCGGCGACCGTGCCGGTGAGGGTCTGGCCCGGCCGGAAGTCTCCGGTCACCTGGCCCGCCGCGGACCCCCCGGCGGACGTCGATGCAGCGGCGCCCGGAACGACGCCCGCGGCAGCAGCGGTGGAGGCGGCGAAACCGGCGTCGCCGGTGACGGCGACGTCCAACTCGCAGGCGGGCAGATCGGCGGCCGGCACGCCGGCGCTCTGACACGCCGTCTTGGCGGCCGCGGCCACCCCGGCCGGAACGACGGGGGCGGTGCGGTCCGGGAAGGACGCATCGTTGAACGCGGAGGCGTCGGTCCCGGGGTGGTCGCTGAACAGCGACGTCGCCTGGGTGATCCGCCAGGAATCGGCGAATGTGCGGTACAGCGTCGCGTAGTCGGAAAGTTGTTGCGTGGTAAGAGTTCTCCCCGATGCGGTGGCGACGGTACCGGTACTCGTGCCGGTGAACGGCCCGCTGAGCCCGTGCACTTTGCCCTTCTGGCCGTCCGGGAAGGCGGCCACGACGTCCAGCCCCCAAGAGTTGTTCCGCACCCACAGCGCGGTGCCGTCTTTGGCGGTCACCACGGTGGCTGCGGCGCTGCGCAGCACGGTGGCGCCATGGGGAAGCGGGAAGGTGCCGACCGCCGGCGGGCTCATGCCTGCGACGGCGAGGCCGACGGGGTCGCTGGTTGCGGCGGGCGGCGTGAATTCCATCCGGTCCCCGTCGACCTGCATGGCCACGGCCGTGGTCATGGCGACGGTGCGGCTGCCGCGGAACGGCTGTTGGCGGACCTGCACGGTGACGTTCCCGGCGTCCGTCTGCGCCCAGGTGAATTCGCCGACCGCTTGCATGTCGTACCGGGTGTTGTCGGCCGTCCGCAGATGGGGATCGCCGGTGGTGCGGGCCCCCGACGCCGGCGGCAGGCCGGACCCGGAATTGGACGCCGGATCGTTCGGGCTGTGTCCCGGAGAGGACGAGCAGCCCAGGTCGCCGCATACCGTGGTGGATGGCGGCGGGCAGCCGAACAGGCAGACGATGCCGGTGATCGACTGCTGGACCGACCCACCCAGCCCGCCTCCAGCCGAGGCCCCCGCATGTGCGCCGTGGCTGGTCTGCTGGCCGGAGTCGCCGTAGCCCTTGTCGGAGCCACCGCTGGCCGGACCGTACTGGAAGTCACCGGACGTTCCCTGGCCGCCGAAGTTTCCCAAGGAGGTGTCGCCGTTGTCGGAGTTCAGACAGCTGCCCGTGATGCCGACTGAGGCCTCCCCTACCCAGCCGACCCCACCACCGAGGCTGCCGTAGACCCCGAACTGTCCGCCCGCATAGGCGACTCCGACACTGCCGCTGCTGACCACCCCGAACCCGAGACCGCCCGAGATCCCGACCGAGGTGTAATCGCAAGTACCCAGCGGGTCGGTGCGGTTGACCGGGTCGCCGGAGACGAATTGATACAAGTTGGCCGAGCCACCGGCGAACCCAAGAGGATCGGGAACGGTCCACCGGCCGGTCGCGGGGTCGTAGTCCCGGGCGCCGATGTGGACCAGGCTGGACCCCGCATCGGACAGGCCGCCGGCATAACCGAAGATCTGGAACCCCGGCGCGGTCTCGGATCGCACCTGGCCCAGGGCTGAGCGGTGGACGGCGTCGGCGATGGTGCCGTCGGTGGCGTTGACCACCAGGCCGGGACCTCCGGATACGTCGGGGATCTCGAGGTAGTCGGTGCCCTTCTTGGTCAGGTACGCCGGCAGTGCACCACCGCCGGAGTTGAGAGACTGCGGCTGCAGATCGCCGTCATAGACGAAGGTCTCATCGACCGCGCCGCTCGAGGAGTAAGTCGCGGCCGGCCGGATGCCGTCCAGATAGGCCACGGTGTAGGGGTTCCCACCACCGCCGGCGGCGACGCGGCGACCGAGAGCGTCGACGGTGTAGGTGGTGGCCGCGCCGGCCGGTGGCGTCACCGCAGTGAGCCGACCGAGCGGATCGTAGGCGTACTTCGTGGTTCCTGTCGGGCCGGCCGCGCTCGCCAGCCGGCCCGCGGCGTCGTAGGCGTAGGTCGCGGATCCGCTGCGCAGCAACTCGTTCCGGCCGTCGTAGGTGTTCGCCACGGCCGACCCGGTGGGTGGGGTGAGGGTGGTGAGATTGCCCGCGGCGTCGTAGGCGTAGGTGGTGACGGCGCCGTCGTCGGTCTCCGACACCAGCCGACCGGCGGAGTCGTAGCCGTAGCCGGTCGTGTTCTTGGTGGACCCGGCCACGGTGGTCCGCGTGATGATCCGGCCCAGGCCGTCCCGCTTCTCGGTGATGGTCGCGACGGTGCCGTGCGGGCCCGTCACGGTGAGTCCGACCGGTTCGCCGAACTGGTTGTAGGTGATCGATTCCGTCAGGCTGCCCAGCTTGCGGGCGGTGATCCAGCCGGTGCGCGGGTCGCGGACCATGGTCATCGCCCCGGCCGTGGTGACGTTCCCGGCGGCGTCGTAGCCGTAGTCGACGGCCGGCGCGCCGGTGACGGTCAGCGCCGTGGTGCGGCCGAGATCATCGATGACCCGGGTGACGTCCGTCTTGACCGTGCCGACCACTGCGGCGGAATCGGTGAGGTCCGGGCCGGTGTACGTCTGGGTGAGGGTGGTGCCGGGTGCCGCTGCGGTGACGAGTCGGCCGGCGCCGTCGTAGGTCATGTCGAGCCGGGTCGGGCCGCCGGTGACCGAGGCGGCCAGGCCCACCGGGTTCCGGTCGATCGTCACGCTGGAGCCGCCGGTCGTCACGCCGCTGAGGCGGCCGCTCCGGTCGTAGGTGTAACCGGTGAACTGAGGATCACCCTGGCCCGCGGGGGCGTCGACGGCCGCGGGCAAGCCGTTCGCGCCCCAGGTGACCGTGGTCGGTTTTTGTCCGGGCGGTGCGAAACCGGTGATGCGACCGGAGGTGTCGACGGTGGTGGCGAAGCCGGTGCCACCCGGCGCGGCCAGGGCGGTGACGGTCCCCGTCGCATCGACGGTTTCGGTGCTCACCGCACCCACCGGGTTGGTCACGGTGATCCGGCCGGGTTGATAGGCGTAAGCCCAGACCCGGGCGTCGGCGCCGGTGCCCACGGTGATCTTCGCCGTCCGCCCGGCGTTGTCGTAGGTGTAACTCACCGGCACACCCTCGACGGTGGTGCCGACGACTCGTCCCCGACCGTCCAGAGTGGTGGTCCGGCTGGCTCCGGTGGGGTCGGTGACCGTGGTGCGCCGGGCTCCGGCGTCGTAGCTGTAGGACCAGCGGTGCCCGTCGACGGTGACGGTGGTGGAGGTGTTGTCGCTCGCCCCGGTGCGGCCGGCGACGAGGGTGGCGGTGCCGGTGGTCACCTTGGCCGGCCACAACACGTCGGCGCCCCAGCGCGGGTCGCCGGCGGTGACGATGGTGATGGTCCGGCCGGTGGACGTCAGGATTCGGGTATCACCGGTCCGGGCCACAGTGGTCGCGGTTCCGCCGGCATCGCGGTGGGCGAAGGTCGTGGTGCCACCGCCGAGGGTGACCGTATCGGTGGTGATCGCCTCCCCGGGCTCGGTGGTGGTCACGGCGACCTGCGATGCGGTGACGGTCCGCTGATAGGTGGTGGTGGCACCGGTGGGATCGGTCCGGGCGGTGAGCCGTCCGTCCGGCGCGTAGGCGTAGTCCGTCGTCACACCGGAGGTGTCGGTGACTCCGTTGAGCAGGCCTTTCGAGCCGGTGCTGAGTTGTACGCTGCCGCCGTCCGGATACCCGACGGCGGCCAGGTCCCCGTCACTGACCTGCAGGGTCATTGGACTGGTGCCATCGACGGCCAGCGAGGTGGGCGCGCCGGCCGCGTCCCGGTGCACGGTCAACGCGCCGCCCGCTGCGTCCGTGACGGTGGCCAGACCCTGCGCGGTCCAGGTGAAGGTGGCCATCGGCAGTCCGGTCACCGCGTCGGCCGTGGCGGTGGGCCGACCCTGCCCGTCGAAGGTGGTGACGGTGCTGCCGGTCGGGTCGGCGACGGCCAGGGAGGCGCCGTTCCGCACCCCGGTCACGGTGCGGACCGTTCCGTCGGGGAGCACCTCCCTCTTCGTGGCGGGGTCGTAGCCGGGCAGATCGGTCAAGGACCATCCGCCCAGTCCGACGTAGCCGGCCGGCGGCGCCGGGTCTGCGGTGCGACCGGGCTGGCGATCGCTGGAGTAGACCAGCCCGATCGAACTGCCGGCGATCGGCAGGGTCACGCGGTTCACCTGACGGGCGCACGGCAGTACGCCCAGGTCGTCGCAGACGTCGAGCGCCGGGTTCTCGGCAGCCGAGGTGGCCGACCCGGAGGTGGCCGGGCTTGTGCTCGGCGGCTGGGCCGAAGCTGAACCGGAGCCCGACCGCGAGGTGCTCGCGATCGGTGTGGGGTGTCCGGAGGTGCCGGTGCAACCGGCCACCAGCAGCGCCCCGAGGGCCATAAGAACGAGCAGCCGGCGCTTCATCGGTCCTCCTGATCGGACGGCGGGGTCGCGACGGCCCGCCAGCAGGAGATTCTGACCGCCGCCGATAACGGCCAGGTAATCCCGAGAGTTCGAAGGTATGGGGTCAGGAGCGCCCTGGTCAGGCGAGCCGGTCGGCGCGGTGGTCAGGCGAGCCGGTCGGCGCGGTGGTCAGGCGAGCCGGTCGGCGCGGTGGTCAGGCGAGCCGGTCGGCGCGGCGGGCGACCATCAGCCCGCCCAGCGCCACGAGGGCGGCGGCCACGGCGGTGATGGCCAAGGCAGTGCCCGCGGTGGAGTTGCCCGGCGCGGCCAGCGCCGAGGTGACCGCGCCGATGGCGAACTGCGCCGTCCCCAGCAGCGCCGAGGCGGCGCCGGCCACGGCCCGATGCCGGTCCATGGCGATGGCCGCGGAGAAGGGCAGGGCCAGACCCACCGCGGAAACCATGACGAACAGGGAGGCCAGCACCGCCGGCAGAGCCCACGCGCCGGAGCCCGCCACAGAGCGGAGCAGCAAGGTGACCGCCAGCAGGGCGGCTCCCACGACGCATTGGATCACGCCCCAGCACAACAGGGTCCGCGCCGAGGACCGGCGCAGCAGCAGCCGGCCCAGTTGCGAACAGCCGACGATCCCGGCCGCATTGAGAGCAAAACAGGCGGAGAACCACTGCGGGGACAGCGCGAAGCCGGTCTGCAGCAGGAAAGGCGAGGCGGCGATGTAGCCGAACATGGCCGCCGAGGTGGCCGCCCCGGCGACCGCACACCCCACAAAGACGGGGTCACGCAGCAACCCACCGAACACCCTGAGGCTGCCCCGGAGGCCACCGCGATGCCGCCGATCCAGCGGCAGCGACTCCCCCACCGTGAGGGCCGCCAAGGCGAACAGCGCGATCCCGATGGCGGTGAGCACCCAGAAGACGGTGCGCCAGGAACCGATTCGCAGCACCTGGCCGCCGATAACCGGGGCCAGGATGGGCGCCAGACCGTTGATGGCCGCGATGGCCGCGAAGTACGAGGCGGCGGCTTTACCGGCGAACCGGTCGGAGACCACCGCGCGGCCGATCACGATGCCGGCCGCGCCGGCCAGCCCCTGCGCGAAGCGCAGACCGATCAGAACCACCATCGACGGGATCACCGCGCACGCCGCCGAGGTCAGCGTGAAGACGACCAGCCCGATCAGCAGGGGACGCCGCCGGCCCAGGGTGTCGGAAACCGGCCCGATCAGGAACTGGCCGAGCGCCAGGCCCAAAATGGTGGCCGACAGGGTGAGCGATGCCGCGTCGGCACTGGAGTGCAGGCTGCCGGCCAGCTGCGGCAGCGCCGGCAGGTACATGTCCATGCACAACGGCCCGAAGGCCGACAGGGCGCCCAGAGCGAAGATCAGCCAACCACCGGTGCGCCCGCCGGGAACAGCCGAGTGCGGAACACCGTCCAGTGCGCCGCGGGGTGATGGCTGGCCGGTCACCCCCATTCGCCCGGGTGATGGCTGGCCGGTCACTCCCATTCAATCGTGCCCGGCGGTTTGCTGGTGATGTCCAGCACGACCCGGTTGACCTCCGGCACCTCGCCGGTGATCCGATTGGAGATCCGGGCCAGCAGCGCATGATCCAGCCGGGACCAGTCGGCGGTCATGGCGTCCTCACTGGACACCGGACGCAGCACGATCGGATGCCCGTAGGTGCGGCCGTCCCCTTGGACACCGACGCTGCGGACGTCGGCCAGCAGCACCACCGGGCACTGCCAGATCTGCGCGTCCACCCCCGCGGCCGCCAACTCCGCCCGCGCGATCGCGTCCGCGGCCCGCAGGGTGGCCAGCCGGTCGGCGGTCACCTCGCCGATGATCCTGATACCGAGGCCGGGGCCGGGGAACGGCTGGCGGCCGACGATCGCCTCCGGCAGGCCGAGCGCCCGGCCGAGGGCGCGCACTTCGTCCTTGAACAGCGTGCGCAGCGGCTCCACCAACTCGAAGGTCAGGTCTTCGGGAAGTCCGCCGACGTTGTGGTGCGACTTGATGGTGGCGGTGCCGGTGCCACCGCCGGATTCGACGACGTCCGGATACAACGTGCCCTGCACCAGGAACTTGATGGGGTGCCCCTCGCGGGCTTCGTCGGCCGACACCTCGGCGGCCGCGCGCTCGAAGGCCCGGATGAACTCTCGCCCGATGATCTTCCGCTTGGTCTCCGGGTCGGTCACCCCGGCCAGCGCCGACAGGAAGGTGTCGCCGGCGTCGACCGTGACGAGCCGGATGCCGGTGGCGGCCACGTAGTCGCGTTCGACCTGCTCGCGCTCGCCGGCGCGGAGCAGGCCGTGGTCGACGAAGACGCAGGTGAGCTGGTCACCGACGGCGCGGTGCACGAGGGCGGCGGCCACCGCGGAATCGACGCCGCCGGACAGCGCACACAGCACCCGGTCCGCGCCGACCTGCGCCTGGATGGCCGCGACCTGCTCGGTCAGGATCTGCCCGGGCGTCCACACCGGGGCGATCCCGGCGATGTCGTGCAGGAAGCGGCGCAGGACGTCCTGCCCGTGCGCCGTGTGCACCACCTCCGGGTGGTACTGGACGCCGGCGAGCTGCCGGTCGACGTTCTCGAAAGCGGCAATCGGTGTACCGGACGTCGAGGCGGTGACCGCGAATCCGTCCGGAGCCGCCACGACCGCGTCGCCGTGGCTCATCCAGACGTTCACCTCGCCGGGAAGATCCTGCAGCAGAACGGATTGGGAGTTCTCCACCGCCAGGTCGGTGGCGCCGTACTCCCGTCGCCCGGTGCGGTCGACCCGGCCGCCGAGGGCCTGGGCCATCGCTTGGAAGCCGTAGCAGATACCGAACACCGGAACGTCCGCCTCGAACAACGCCGAGTCGATTTGGGGCGCGTTCTCGGCGTAGACGCTGGACGGCCCGCCGGACAGGATGATGGCGGCCGGCTGCTTGGCCAAGATGTCGGTCACCGGCATCGTCGAGGGCACGATCTCGGAGTACACCGAAGCCTCTCGCACCCGGCGGGCGATCAGTTGGGCGTACTGCGCCCCGAAATCGACAACCAGCACCGGGTGCTGCTCCAACTCGCCCGGGGTCGCCCTGTCGGCGGCAGGAGTGGGGTCGTCGGGCGCGGAATTCGACACGATTGAGCCTAACGCGGCGTCCATCCTGGGCGGCCCGGCCGACGACCAGGGCCGGGAGGGTGCCAATCTGGGCCGGTGAGCATGCCGGCCCCGCCGACCGAGATCGCCCGCGAGATCGCGGCGGCCCTCGACGGGGCGGCGGTCGGCACGCTCATCCTCGACGGCGGCCCCGGCACCGGGAAGACCGCCGTGTTGCTGGAGGTGGCCGACCGGCTGTCCGGCCGAGGATTTCGGATCGGACGGGCCTCCTGCCAAGAGCTCTCCCTGCGGTCGCCGTTCGGGGCGGTCTGTGATGCCCTCGGCCTGGCGCGGCCGCCGCGGATCACGCCGGGCCTGCCCGAGTCGCTGTTGGCCGCCGCCGACGACTGGTGCGCCGGCGGCCGGGTCGCTCTGGTCGTCGACGACGCCCATCACGCCGACGCCGATTCGCTGGGGTTGTTGTGGCGGCTGCATGCCATGACTCGGGACATCCCGCTGCACCTGGTGCTGAGCCGTCGTCCGGCCCCGGCCCGCGACCTGCTGGCCGCGCTGGCGCGCTCCCCGCGGACCCGACGACTCACGCTGCCGGCCGCCGATCCCCAGCCGGCGGTCGGCGTGAACCCGGCCCAGCTGAGCCGGGAGGCGCGCGGGGTCGCCGACGTGCTGGCCGTCTGGGCCGGCCCGATGCCGGTGGCGGTTCTCACCGACCTGCGCGAGACATCTCTGCTCCGGATGGCGGAGGCCATCAGCGAGCTCACCGACCTCGGGCTGGTCGTCTGGGCGGACGCGGAGCACCTGCGCTTCGCCCGCGAGGCGGACCGCGAGGCCTGCTACGAACGAATCGATCCCGGTGTGCGCCGCCTGATGCACAGCGCGTGCCGGCAGCAGCTCGAGGCGGCCGGTGGGCCGGCGGAGCTGCTGGCCCACCACTTGGAACGGTCGGTGGCACGCCAGCAGCCGGACACCACGGGAACGGCGTCGGAGCCGGACATTGCCGCCTCGCTGCGGGGGGGGCCGAGGCCTTCTCCGATGCGCCCGGAGTGGCCGCCGAGCTGCTCGGCGAGGCCGCCCTGCTGACCGGCGCCGATCAGATGTTGGCCCGCCGGATCGCGGTCGAGCGCGCCGCCGCACAGATCAAGAGTGGGCAGCTGGCCGCCGCCGCCACCACCGCTCGGACCGGGCTGCGGGCGGCCGCCGATCCCGGGCAAGCCGCAGCCCTGATTCGCATCCTCCTGCTCAGCCTGACGTCGCGGGGCCAGGTGGACGAGGTCGACCGGCTGGTGACCGGCCTGCTGAAGTCGGCTCGACTGTCGGCGGCCGCGGCCGCCCGCCTGCAGGCCCAGACCAGATTGGGTTCACGCGCTCCAGGGCCGCGCCGGAGCGGAACCGGATGCGGCCGTCGTCGCGGCCGCCCTGGCTGACGATCTCGACGTCGAGGCCGGCACTCTTCCGGCTGTCACCCTGGCCCTGCAACTGTTGTTGTCCGGGAACGGTCTGGACGCCGTCCGGGTCGGCGAGGCCGCGGCCGAGGCCTTTATGCGGCTGGCCCGCTTCAGCCCGGCCGCCTCGTCGTCGGTGGATGTCTGGCCGGTGATCCTGCGAACCGTCACCTTCGGACCGGTCGACGCCGCTCGCTACGCCCAGGACTGGCGGCGCCGCACGGCCGGCCGTTCGGACAGCTGGGTCGATCCGCTGCACCAGGTCGCGTCGGCGGCGATCGCCTTCGAGGCCGGACGCTGGGACGACGCGGCCGCCGAGTTCGACGCCGGCCTCGAGGAGGCCGAACGCACTGAACTGGGCTGGATGTCGAGGGCGGTGGCGGCTCGCGCCGCCCTCGACGCGGCCCGCGGGAACGCCGGCGCGGCCGCCCGTCGGATCTCGGCGTTCCGCGCCTCCGGCCGGCCCGACCTCCTCGGGTTGCCCGACGTCGACCTGGTCGAGGCGAGCCTGTTGACCGCGTCCGAGCCGCGCCGGGCCGCCGAGCTGGTCGCGCGCACCTGGGCGGCGCCGTCCCCGTTGTGGCGGCTGCTGGCGGGACCGGCGAGCCTGCGGATCGCCCACGATCTGGGGAACGCAGAGCTGGCCGGCCAGATCGCCGATCGTCTCTCCGACCTCTCGAAGCCACGCCTGCCGGCCGGTGAGATCACCGCCCCGACGCTGATCGTCGAGTGCGAAGGCGACTTCACCGGCGGCCAAGGGGCCACCCTGCGGAGCGCGCTGACCTGCCCCGCCCAGCTCATCCGGTTGACCGCAGCGCAGGGCGCGGGCGGGCACTGTGCCGGTCTGGGGCAGCGCGTCTGGGCGGACGCCGTGTACCCGTGGATTGCCGAAACCCTGGCTCACAACGCCTCTCGTGAGCTACCGGCCGGAAATCCGGCCGAGGCTGCCCACTGATCACAGCACCGGAGTCTTTTCGCTCTCACCCCCGAATTCTCCGGCCGCGTTTCCGAGCCGGACCCATGCTGCCCGAACCCGAAAGGAACACCGTCATGACCAGCACCGCCCCCGATACCCTCCCGGGCCTGGAAGTGCTGCCCGCGCCCGACCAAGTGGCGATCGGCACGACCTTGACCAAGCTGCTCCGCGGCTTTGCGACCCGCGACGCGGATCTGCTCGTCGGGATCTACGCCGATGACGCCGACTGGGTCAACGCCTTCGGCAGCGTGAAGAAGGGCGCCGCGGAGATCGTCGGATATCTGCGCGGTCTGTTCGCCGACCCGAATTTCGACGCCGGGAAACTCGTCGCGCCGCCCCAGAGCCATCTGCGCAAGGTCACGGATGACGTGGTCACCGTGTCCTCGACGCTGCAGATCGCCGGTCAGCTCCTGTTGTCCGGGGAGCCGATCGCCGTGCGCGACAACCATTCCCTGCGGGTGCTGGCCCGGCAGCGCGATGGCCACTGGCTGGTCGTGTCGGAGATGTACTCGGACAGCCGGAGCGACCAGTCCTATGTCAACCACTCCTGACGCCCGACGGGCACGATGCAGGCCGATGCAGACCGATGCAGGTAGAGGCGGTCAGGAGCCACAATCGTCCGGTGAGCGTGTTGATCGATCCGCCCCGGTGGCCGGCGCACGGCCGGTTGTGGGCGCATTTGGTCAGCGACCACTCGCTGGCCGAGTTGCACGACTTCGCGCAAGCCGCCGGGATCCCGGCGCGCGGGTTCGATCACGATCACTACGACGTCCCGGACGAGCGCTACGACGGTCTGGTCGCGGCCGGGGCCGTCCCGGTGACGTCCCGGGTCCTGCTCAGCCGGCTCACCGCGGCCGGTCTGCGGCGACCGAAGAAGGACCGGCGGCCGGACCGGCCGGAGCGCTCGCCGCGCGACTGAAACGCTCGGGACGGCGTGCCGCCCCGCCGGCCGGGAATACAGTCAGGCGTGACGACTGCTCCGCCCGGGTTGCGCCCCGGCCAAGCCCAGATCTGGCACGCCGGCAAAATGGTGGACGGCGACGCGACCGCCGAACAGGTCGGTGATGTCCTGCACGCCGATCCCAACGCCATGGCCTGGATCTTCTTGCCGCGCGAGTCGACCGATTCGTTCCGGGCCGCGGCCGGCTACTTCGACCTGGACGCGCTCGCCGAAGAGGACGTGCTGGGGGCAGACGAGGGCTGCAAGCTCGACTGGCTGGACGAGACCCTGGTCCTGCTCACCTCTTTCGCTCGGTGCCAGCGCGGCGCCAGCGAGGTGGAGATGCTGCCGATCTCGGTGTTGACCGACCGGCGGGTCCTGGTGGTGTTGGCCGACGAAACCGTGGGCCCGCTGCTGCAGAGCCAGCTGCGCAAGACCCGGGCCGAGTTCCTGCAGGACGGCGTCGCCGGCGCGCTGCACACCGTTCTGGACACCATCGTCGACTCCTACACGCAAGCACTGAGCCACCTGACCGACCAGGCGGACGAACTGTCCGACCTGCTCTTCGACGACAAACCGTTGCGGCGCCAGGATCAGTTGCGCGCCTTCGCACTGCGCCGCTCCCTGGCTCGGCTGCGCCGCACCGTCGACCCGATGGTCGACGTCACCGCTGGGTTGTCCAACGGCGCCAAGAGGGGCACCGGTCAATCGGCCACCGACCCGGCCGAGAAACTGCTGGGCGCTGCGAGTGCCCGTGAGTTCGCCGACGTGGCCGACCACGCCGCGCATGCCTCCAGCGCGGTCAAGAGTCTCCGCGAGGAGATCGCCTCCATGTACGAGACGAATCTGTCGTTGTCGGATGTGCACCTGAACTCCGTGATGAAGAAGCTGGCCGGCTGGGCGGCCATCATCGCGGTGCCCACTTTGATCACCGGCTTCATGGGTATGAACGTGCCCTACCCCGGTTTTTCGCACTGGTCCGGCTTCGTCACCGCGCTGAGTGTGATGGTCGCCGCCGTGGCTGGGCTCTACTGGCTGTTCCGGCGCAAGGACTGGCTCTGACAGTTCCGCCCCGGGCTTCAGCCGGGCGCCACCGGGTCAGTCGACCAGCGCCAGTTCCACCTTCTGGAAATCCTTGAGATCCAGATACCCCGCTTTGGCCATCGCCCGCCGCAGCGCGCCGAACAGGTTCGAGGTGCCTTCGGCGCTCACGGCCGGACCCAGCAGGAGTTGCCTCAGCGGAACACCGGCCAGACCGCACGGCGCCGCGAAGCCGCGCGGCAGCACCGGATGAGCCGCGGTGTTGGGCCAGAACCAGCCGCGGGCCGGGGCCTCGGCGGCATCGGTGAGCAACTCGCCGAGCATCACCGCGTCGGCGCCGCAGGCGATCGCCTTGGCGATGTCCGCCGAGGTGTGCAGGTCGCCGGCCGCGATGACATGCACGTAGCGGCCGCCGGTCTCGTCGAGGTACGAGCGTCGGGCCGCGGCCGCGTCCGCGATCGCGGTGGCCATGGGCACCTCGATGCCCAGCACCTCCGCGGTGGTCGAGTTGATGCCGCTGCCGGTGCCGACGATGACTCCGGCGGCGCCGGTTCGCATCAGGTGAGTGGCGGTCTGGTAATTGGTGGCACCGCCGACGATGACCGGCACGTCCAGCTCGGAGATGAACGACTTGAGGTTGAGCGGCTTCCCACCGGCCAGCACATGCTCCGCGGAGACGATGGTGCCCTGGATGATCAGCAGCTCGGTGCCGGCCGCGATGAGCGGCCCGGCCAGCGTGGCGGCATTCTGCGGCGACAGTCGCACCGCCACGGTTCCGCCGGCCGCTTTGACGGTGCCGATCGCGTCGGTCAGCAGGTCCACGTCGACCGGGGCGGCATAGGCGTGTTGCAGCGCCTGCAACACCGCCGCCGCCGCGTCGGACGCGGGGTCCTGGTCCTCACCGATGGCCGGCCAGCCGTCGTGCCGCATCCCGCCGGCCGCCAGGATTTCGTCGATGACCCGCGCCGGCTCCGCATGCCTGGCCCACAGACCCTCGCCATCCAGCACCCCCAGGCCGCCGAGGGCATTGACCTGGGCCGCTACGGCCGGCGAAACCACCGCATCGGTGGGATGGGTCAACAGCGGGAGGTCGAAGCGGTAGGCGTCGATCTGCCAGGAGGTGGAGACCTGCCCCGATGAGCGGGTGCGCCGGGACGGCACGATCGCGATGCGATCCAAACCGTACGCCCGCCGCGCCACTCGGCCCATCCCGAATTCCACGGTCTCGTTCACCGGCGACAACCCTTATCTGTCAATGTAATTCGGCGCCTCGGCGGTGATGGCGACGTCGTGCGGGTGCGACTCCTTGAGTCCGGCCGACGTGATCCGGATGAGCTTGGCCTGCTGCAGCTCGGCGATGGTGTGAGAACCGGTGTAGCCCATGGCGGCACGGAGTCCGCCGACCAGCTGATGGGTGACATCCTTGAGCGCGCCCCGGTAGGGCACGCGCCCCTCGATGCCTTCCGGAACCAACTTGTCGTCGGACAGCACGTCGTCCTGACCGTACCGGCCTTTGGAATATCCGGACCGGGCATCGGATTTGGCACCGGTCTGGCCCCGGGTGCGCATGGCCCCGAGGGATCCCATGCCGCGATACGTCTTGTACTGCTTGCCGGACACGAAGATCAATTCACCCGGCGACTCCTGGACGCCGGCCAACAGGGAACCCAGCATCACCGTGTCGGCGCCCACCGCGACGGCCTTGGCGATGTCGCCCGAGTACTGCAGGCCGCCGTCACCGATCAGCGGGATGCCCGCGGGGCGGCACGCTTTGGCGGCCTCGTGGATCGCGGTGACCTGCGGGACACCGATCCCGGTGACGACCCGCGTAGTGCAGATGGACCCGGGCCCGACTCCCACCTTGACCGCGTCGGCGCCGGCATCGATCAGCGCCTGCGCACCGGCCCGGGTGGCGACGTTGCCGCCGACGATGTCGACCCGGTGGCCGACGTCCCGGCGCAGCCGGCCCACCTGATCCGCCACCGCCCGGGAGTGACCGTGGGCGGTGTCGACCACCAGGACGTCCACGCCGGCCTCGACCAGACCCATGGCCCGCTCGTAGGCGGCGTCGTTGACACTGACCGCGGCGGCGACCAGCAGCCGCCCGTCGCGATCCTTGGTGGCCATCGGATACTGCTCGGTCTTGGTGAAGTCCTTGACCGTGATCAAGCCGCGCAGCCGCCCGTCCCCGTCCACCAGCGGCAGCTTCTCGATCTTGTGCTTGCGCAACAGGCCCAGCGCGACCTCGCCCGTACACCCGACCGGCGCGGTGACCAGCGGCAGCGGTGTCATCACCTCGCGGACGGACCGGGAGCGGTCCACTTCGAAGCGCATGTCCCGGTTGGTGATGATGCCCACCAGGCGACCCGTGGGATCGGTGACCGGAACACCGGAGATGCGGTACGTGGCGCAGATGGCGTCCGCCTCGGCGATGGTGGTTTCGGGAGAGCAGGTGATCGGGTCGGTGATCATCCCGGCCTCGGACCGCTTCACGATCTCCACCTGGGTCGCCTGGTCCTCGGCCGGCATGTTGTAGTGCAGCACCCCGATGCCGCCCTGCCGGGCCATGGCGATGGCCATGCGCGATTCGGTCACCGTGTCCATCGCGGAGGACACCAACGGGATGCGCAGATTGACGTGGCGAGTGAGCCGGGTGGCGGTGTTGGCCTCGCTGGGCACCAGATCCGAGGCGTCCGGCAACAACAGGATGTCGTCGTAGGTCAAACCGACCAGGGCGAACTTGTCGTCGGACGGCGGCTCGGCAGCCTCTCTCATGGGGGTGGCCACCGGCGGCACCGGCTGCGCGTCCGGCCGATCCGGCTGGCCGAACCCCACTTCGACCTCGGGATATTCGACCGGCGCGTTGGTGATCGACATGTTCACATCGTAATGACCAGCCCGGGTCGGCCCGCCGCCGCCGAGATGGCGTCCGTCTCTGCGCGCCGGCGGTCAGCCGGCGCTGGACGTCGTCGTCGCTGAGCTCGCGCCGGCCTGGTCGGCCCCCAGCACGTTCCCCGCGGCCCCGTTGTCGCCCGGCGCGTTGCCATCCACACTCTGTTCGCCTTGTGGGTTGCCGTTGTCACCGCCCGGCGTGGTCGACGTCTCCGACGACGTGGTGGAGCTGTCGGTGCTGTCGGACGTCGAAGGATCGCTGGTCGGCGACGAGTCGGTGGACGGAGTGGAGGGTGTCGACGCCGTCGATTCCGTCGACGGATCGGTGGTGTCACTCGACGATTCCGAGGACGCGCTGGACTCGGCGGAACTGGCCGGTTCGGAGGTCGTGCTGTCCACCGTTGACGGCGCTGAAGCGCTCGACGCCGATCCCGTGCTCGGCGCGGCACCGGTTTGTTCGCCGGCGCCGGTCGTCGCCGGCGGGGCCACGACCGGTGTGCTGGGCGCAGCCGGCCCGCGGGTCGACCCGGCTGTCGATCCGGTGTGCCCCGGCGTCGGCCGCCCGGGCGTGGGCCGCCCGGCCGGGTCGGAAAGGACCGTCGACACGCGGGCCTTCGGCTCCGAGTCGGCGGGGATGGGAACAGCCGGTGACGGCCAGAGCGCGGTTGCCGGCGGGGTCGCGGAGCCGGTGGCGGCTTCGGTGATGCGCAGCGACCCGCCGTCCGCGTCGGACCCGTCGGGGGTCGTCGGCACGGTGCTGCCGGCCAGCGCGGACAGCGTGGACGACACCTCGCCGGCCAGCACGTCGTACTCGTGCCGTAGTCCGTCGCGACCGTCCAGCGGCTGCACCATCGGCAGGTTGCCGGAGGCTCGGGTCAGCGCCGACACGGCGCTGGGCGCGTTGCCGGAGTTCAGTGCCGTGCTCGCCTCGTTGAGGGCCTGCCGAACCTCGTGCGAAGCATCCGCGGAATGCACCCGGTCGGACCACAGCACCGTGGCCACCGGCCACAACGCGTCCCCCGGAGTGGCCAGCCGGGAACCGACAATCGCGCCACCGGCCAAGACGGTGGCAACGGCCGCCGCCACGCCGATCGCCGCCCGCACCGGGTGCGCCTGGGCGCGGGACAGCTTACGGGCGGCCACGTCCACACATGGCGGCGCCGCCGCCGGCACCGCGACGTCGCGCTGCCAGCCGGCCAGGATCCCACCCAGGTTGCAGCCGGTGGGCACGCGCGCAAGCGAATCGAGCAGGAGGTCGTCGGCCAATACGCGGATGTCGTTCTCCGCCGGGTGCAGTTCGGCGACGGTGAGGCGAGCGACCCCGATCCGATGCTCGGCCGCGGCGCGGTGGTTGGCGGGCGGCTCGGCCAGGTGATGGCGCGGGGCCGAGGAGCGGGAACCGGCCGGGGCCGGCTGTTCCGGAATGGACAGCGGCAAGGGGTTCACGCCGACCCGATCCGCCGTAGCACCCGGAAGGGGCGGGGCGGGTTTGTGGTGCCGGCCCATCAGACCAGTTGACCGATCAGGTCCAGGTTGCCGTTCAGCACGGCCCGGAGCTTGCCCAGGGCGCGGTGTTGGGCCACTCGGACAGCACCCGCCGTCATTCCCAGAGCCTCGGCGGTTTCCTCGGCCGACAGCCCGACCGCCACGCGCAACCGGAGAACTTCCTGCTGGGCCGGCGGCAGAGCCGCCAGCAATCGGGACATCGTCGCCGCGGCGGAGCCGGCCATCGCAGACGATTCCGGACCCGGCTCGAAAGTGGGACTGTCCGGAACCTCCGCCACGGGCACGGTGCGGGAACGAGCGGCGGCCCGGTGGGCGTCGATCACCTTGTGTGAGGCGATGCCGTATACGAAGGCAAGAAACGGACGGCTCTCGCGACGGAAGGTGGGCAGGGCGGTGATGACTGCCATGCACACCTCCTGGGCCAGATCATCGGGGGAGGACAAGGAGCGATGGCCGCCGGTCAGCCTGGCGCGGCAGTACCGGACCACGAGCGGATGCAGGTGTGCCAGCACCTGGGAGAGGGCCTGCCGATCCCCGGCGATGGCCCGGTCGACGACCTCTTCGATGTCACCGCTGGTGGCGGGAACACCGGTGGCGCCAGTGACGCGGGACCGGGTAGTGCCCCGCTGACCGCGCGGCGAGATCGCAGTGGCCTGGGTCTCGCTGGTGGACTCCTGCTGACCGCGCCCGGATGACGGCGCCGTCTCAGTTTTCATCGCCCGAGAGCCGCAACCCGTTACACCCCCATGCACCAGCGACCCGGGCCGCCGGGGCGGACGTGGGCGTCAAAGCGACAGGACCGCTCCGATGGCATGATCCTGGAAGGAAGCCCGACACTGCGGGCTGGGAAAGCGTAGATTCTCAACCACTCTCAGTGCGAGATGCTGCTGGAAATTCCACCCGGACGGCGCAGAATGCATCCTTCGCCAGCCGGATGGTCTTCGATTTGTGGGTAAAAGCATCCGCGCTTTGAGACTCGTTCGTTCGGGTGACAGCGCCCCTCGCCCGCTGAGCCCGTTCAGGCCCCTCGGCCCTCGCTCAGGTGCCGGGGCCCCCGCTCAGGCCACGAGCCCCCGGCGGAAACCCACCGCCACCGCCTGAGCGCGATCCCGGGCGCCGAGCTTGCGGAAGAGCCGGCGCGCGTGCGTCTTGATGGTGTCCTCGGACAGGAAGAGCTCCTTGCCGATCTCGCCGTTGGACTGCCCCTGACTCATTCCCCGTAACACCTGCAGCTCCCGTTCGGTGAGCTGGGCCTGACCGTCGACGGCGTCCCGCGGGTACGGGATCCGCGGGCTGGTCAGGGTGTCGGCCAGTGCGGCCACGATCTCCGGCTGAGTCGCGTCCCACCGCAGGAAACCGCGGGCGCCACAGGCGATCGCGGCGGCTATGGAGGCGGTGTCGTCGGGTGAGCCGAAAACGATCACCACGGCGGAGGGATGGATGGCCAGCAGCCGCCGGGTGGCCTCGATGCCGCTGGTCAGCGCCCGCTGCGTGCCGATGAGCACGACATCGGCCGCCTCCCGGCCATACCGACTGAGCAACTCATCGCCACTGCCGACGCAATCGATCGCGTCCACCGACGGAACCGCCGACATCACCCTGGTCAACCCGTCGCGCGCACTGCGCCGTTCATCGCAAATCAGAACGTTCGTCACAGGGACACCTCTGACACCTCTCGTTGCAAATAGGAGGCACCGGGCGGCTGGAATCCTTCCCAGATCCCCCCGACTGACCGACAGCGATGCCCACTGCTCCCCGAAGCAATCTCTGGTCGCCGTAACCCAGACGGATCGTATCCGTTCGATTGCTCTGCGTAGAGCATCCGAGCGAGCGCGATACCGAATCGTGATGAACGACAGGCGTCCGATCCCCCGGTTACCACACCGCGGTGCTCCGTCCCGCGAAGACAAGCCCCATTTGGCACGGCCGGAACGCCGGGCGTGATCACTGGCCGTTGCAGTGTGTGATCGGACGATCCCGCTCCGATTTGCAGGCGCAAGCGATCCGGGTTGGAGCAAACGGCGTATGAACCGGGTGAGGTCAAGGTCTTGATGGGTGCCGTCGATAGTCCTATGGTCATGATCACCAACACGTCGTGGTCAACGAGGACGCGACATCTGACGGCACCCCGGACTTCAGGTCCGGCGAACCCAGCAGGTGCCTCTCCGCCGCGAAGTCCGCGACCTGACCCTGGTCGGCAAAGGTGGGACGCATCATGGCGGACGTACGGCGGCTTCCGGGGGCGAACGCCGACTTGTGGGACTGGCAGCGGTCCGGATCGTGCCGGGGCCTGTCCAGCGCTTTCTTCTTCCACCCAGAAGGCGAGAGGGGGCCGGCCCGGGCTCGGCGGGAGGCCCGCGCCAAGGCAATCTGCGCGACCTGTCCGGTCATTTCCCAGTGCCGGGCGCATGCCCTGGGAGTACAAGAGCCGTACGGCATCTGGGGCGGCATGTCCGAAGGGGAAAGGGCCCATCTGCTGGCCGCCGCGACGCGAGCCGGCTGACCGATCCGGCTCCGCGCTCCGAGGCCTGGCCTCCTCGTTCGCGCGAACCGTCTTCACCGCAATGCCTGACGATTTGACCGGGCAAAAGGGGCCAAACACGGTGAAAGTGGACAACCTGAGGCCGAATGGCTGCGATGGACTCACGTCGATCGGGCCATCTTCATACTTTTGAGCGTAGTGGGTGAAGCGACCTCTTGTCCCCGGCCGGGACCGGCCTTCGCCAATTTGTGATCCGTCGCCATCGAATGTCGGCGCCATGTCTGGCGGACGCCGTGGCCGGCGCAAAAAAAGACGCCCGGTCCGACGATATGTCGAACCGGGCGTCCGCATTACTGCTGGGCTCGTGGGCGGCGAGCCTGGCTTCACCGGGTCAGTGAGCGTGCCCGTGGTGCCCGCCGGCCGGAGCCTTCGGCTGCTTTTCGGGGATGTCGGTCACTGTCGTTTCGGTGGTCAGCACCATCCCGGCGATGGAGGCGGCGTTGGCCACTGCCGCCTTCGTCACCTTGACCGGATCGATGATGCCGGCGGCGATCAGATCGGTGTAGGCCAGAGCAGCGGCGTCGAAACCGTGACCCTGGGGCTGATTGGCCACTTCGGCGACCACCACGGCGGCCTCCATACCGGCGTTGGCGGCGATCCAGTAGGCGGGAGCGGTCAACGCTCGCTGCACGATGGAGACGCCCAGGGCCTCGTCGCCGGTGAGGTCGAGTTCGCTGAGCGCCGGGGCCGCGTGCACGAGTGCGGAACCGCCGCCCGCGATGATGCCCTCGGCCACGGCGGCCTTGGTGGCCGCCACGGCATCCTCGATCCGGTGCTTGCGTTCTTTGGCTTCGATCTCGGTGGCCGCGCCGACCTTGATGACGGCGACCCCACCGGCCATCTTGGCCAGCCGCTCCTGCAACTTCTCCCGGTCCCAATCGGACTTGGTGCTCTCGATCTCCGCTTTGACCTGCGCGATGCGCTCGGCTACCGCGTCCTTGGAGCCGCCGCCTTCCACCAGAGTGGTGTCGTCCTTGGTGACGGTGATGCGACGCGCGGTACCCAACACCTCCAGGCCCACCTCGGACAGCTTGAGGCCGACCTCTGGTGAAACGACCTCGGCCCCGGTGACGATGGCCAGGTCCTGCAGGAAGGCCTTGCGCCGGTCACCGAAGTACGGCGCCTTGACCGCCACGACCTGGAAGGTCTTGCGGATCGTGTTGACGACCAGGGTGGAAAGCGCCTCGCCCTCGACATCCTCGGCCACGATGAACAGCGGTTTCTTGGCTTCGACGATCTTCTCCAACAGCGGGAGCAGGTCCGGGAGCGAGGAGATCTTGTCCCGGACCAACAGCACCCGGGGTTCCTCGAGCACGGCCTCGGCGGCCTCCGGATCGGTGGCGAAATACGGTGACAGGTAACCCTTGTCGAACTGCACACCCTGCGTGTACTCCAGCTCGATGCCGGTGCCGCTGTACTCCTCGACGGTGACGACCCCGTCCGCGCCCACCTTGTCGATCGCCTCGCCGAGCAGTTCGCCGATAAGCGAGTCGCGAGAGGCGATGGTGCCGACGTTGGCAATGGCCTGGCGATCGCCAGCCACCGAAATGGCCCGCTCGTCGAGCACCGCGGAGATCTTCGCGGCGGCCGCGTTGATGCCGGTCCGCAGGGCGAGGGGGTCAGCGCCCGCCGCCACGTTGCGAAGGCCCTCGGTCACCAGGGCCTGCGCCAGCACCGTCGCGGTGGTGGTGCCGTCACCGGCGACATCGTTGGTCTTGGTGGCCGCGGTCTTGGCCAGCTGGGCACCGAGGTTCTCGCCGGCGTCCGCCAGCTCGACGTCCCGGGCAATGGTCACACCGTCATTGGTGACGGTCGGACCGCCGAACTTCTTGTCCAGCACCACGTACCGGCCCCGCGGGCCGAGAGTGATCTTCACCGCGTCGGCCAGCGCGTCCACCCCGCGTTGCAGAGCGGAGCGGGCCGCAGCGTCGAAGGCGATTTGCTTCGCCATAGAAATGTCCCTGCCTTGAAAGAGTTTTCGGTTGTGCCGGACAGTTGCCCATCCGGTCGGAGAAACGCCTCGCCCCGGCCCCGCGTGAGCGAGCGCCGGGGCGAGAACTGCTGAGAGCCAGGACCTACTTGGTGACCTTGGCCAGCACGTCGCGGGCCGAGAGGATCAAATATTCCTGGCCGGAGTACTTGACCTCGGTGCCGCCGTACTTCGAGTAGATGACGACGTCGCCTTCCGCCACGTCCAGCGGGACGCGGTTGCCATTGTCGTCGACCCGGCCCGGACCGACGGCCAGCACGGTGCCCTCCTGGGGCTTTTCCTTGGCCGTGTCAGGGATGACGATGCCGGAAGCGGTCGTCGTCTCGGCCTCGTTGGCCTGGACGAGGATCTTGTCCTCGAGCGGCTGAATCTTCACGCTCGCCACGGTGTGACCTCCCCCTTCTGGGGTTTCGAGTGAATCGTCTGTTTGTCTCTTCGTCGGCGGCCCGAGCTGGGCACGAACCGCCGCCGAACGCCGCACGAAGGCCCGTCGTCGCGGGTGCCGGGCCACCGATGCACCGTTCGACTAGCACTCTAACCATGAGAGTGCCAGGCATCAACCGGCGGGGCGGATCAGCCGGCCCGAATTTGACTCAGGCCACCAGCACCGTGCTCACGGGCAGGGCCGGATCGCCGGACAACAGCGGTGACGACGGCGCTTGCCCGGTCGCGGCGACATGTGCGCCCACCGCGGCGATCATGGCGCCGTTGTCGGTACACAGGGCCGGTCTCGGGACACGCAGCGTCAGACCGGCGTCGTCGCACCGCTCCTGCGCCAGCGTTCGCAACCTGCCGTTGGCTGCCACCCCGCCGGCCACCACCACCGTTCCGACGCCCAGATCTCGAGCGGCCGCGACGGTCTTTCTGGTCAGCACGTCGACCACCGCCTCTTGGAAGGATGCGCAGATGTCGGCCACCGGGAGCGAACCACCGTCTCGCTGGAGTCGTTCCACATGGCGGGCCACTGCGGTTTTGAGCCCCGAGAACGAGAAGTTGTAACGGTTGGCGTCCCGGTCGCGAGGACCGGTGAGGCCACGCGGAAAGGCAATGGCGGTCGGGTCACCGGACGCCGCCAGCCGGTCGATGACCGGTCCGCCCGGGTAGCCCAGATCGAGCAGTCGGGCCACCTTGTCGTAGGCCTCGCCGGCGGCGTCGTCGACGGTCGTTCCGACCTCCACAATGCTGTCGGGGTTCTCGGCCCCCAGGCTGTTGACCAGCAGGAGTTGCGTGTGGCCACCGGAAACGAGCAGCGCCAGCGTGGGCGACGGCAGCAACCCGTGTTCCAGAGTGTCGGCGGCAACGTGCCCGGCCAGGTGGTTGACGCCGAAGAGCGGCACATCCCACGCGGCTGCGTACGCCTTGGCCGCGGCCACCCCGACCAGCAGCGCGCCGGCCAGTCCGGGACCACTGGTCACGGCCACCGCATCGACCTGGCCCCGCGCCAGCCCGGCCTGGGCGAAGGCGTTCTTCACGGTGGTGGTCATGGCCTCCAGATGGGCCCGGGAGGCGATCTCGGGAACGACACCGCCGAAGCGGGCGTGCAGGTCCGAGCTGGAGGCGAGGGCGTGGCCGAGCAGCTCCGGCCCACCGCCCGGGCCGGTGCCGATACGAACCAGTCCGGCGCCGGTCTCGTCACAGGACGACTCGATGCCCAGGACGACGGATCCGGGCGGCAGTGGAGAAGGCGAGTTGTACATCGGCGTCAATTCTGCCCGCCGGTGGGCACTGCATCGGCCGCGCGTTCCATCGTGAAGGCGTCCGCGCCGCTGGGCTGGTAGTACCGGCGCCGGATGCCGATGCGCCGGAACCCGAAGGTCCGGTACAGACCGATGGCCGCGTCGTTGTCGGTCCGGACGTCCAGCAAAACCCGTCTTGATCCCGCCGCGGTCAGCAGTTCGGTCAGCAACCGCCGGCCGACTCCGCGGCGCCGGACGGTCGGGTCGACCCCGATGGTCATCACCTCGGCCAGGTCAGCGCCGATGGCGAGGCCGGCGTATCCGACGGCGCGGTCGTCCTGCCCCCGGGACACGAGGTAAACGCGGAGGTCGCCGGCGCCGGGAGCGATTTGTCGCGCCGGCCCGGTGAGCGCCAGCTCGGACCAGAACATGGCGGCCGACCAGGGCGAGTCGCCGGGGAACAGCAGTTCTTCCAGCTCGGTGACTCGTTGGACGTCCCACCAGCGCATCGGCTCCGGCGCCCGGGCCGGCCCCGTTCCGGAATACGTCACGCCGGCTGGTTGATCCGGCGGGCCGGCGGTTCCGTCGCGTCCGGCCGACGCAAATACAGCGGGACGAGCGGGCCGGGCACGGTCCCTGTCAGCAGGGCCGAGAGGGCCCGGTGAACCAGGCCGCCCGGCAGCGAACCGGAGGGCGGCAGTACCGGGAGCCCGGCCAGGCCGGGCACTCCGGCGACCAGATCTGTGCCGGACCCGACGAGAGCGTCCGGCCGCAGTCCGGCCTCGGCCAGCGCTTCCGGCAGCGCGGCGGCGGGCAGCACGGCCGGCCCAAACCGCCGTTGCCCACCCCGATAGCCCGACGCGTAGACCTCGCGGCGGCGGGCGTCGGTGACCACCAGCAGAGCCCGGCCGTCTGCCCCACTGCCGACGGCCGCGGCCAGACCGTCATGGCTCGGGATTCCGTGCACCGGGATGTCCAGCGCGTCGCCCAGAGCCGCGGCGGTGGAAATGCCGACCCGCAGGCCGGTGAACGGACCTGGCCCCAGGCCGACCACCACGGCCTCCACATCGGCCAACGCCAAACTGGCCTCGGCCAGCGCAGTCCGGGTCAGCGGCATGAGTTGCTCGGCGTGGGCGAAGGCGTTGACCACGGTGCGCTCCGCCAGCGTCTCGGTCGGCGCCGCCTTCGGTTCGGCGATCAGCTCGTGCGGGCGGCGAACCCGGATGACTCCGGCCGTCACGGCAGGAGTCGACGTGTCCAGGGCCAGCACGATCACGGGGCCGAGTGTAGGTGGCGCGGCCCGGTGGCCCGACGGTTCTGCCCTCGGGTGCCAATTCGGTTCAGCACGACCGATTCTCGGGGCGGTCGGATGCGGCGTCGACTCACGGGCTACCGTGCCGTTCCGATGACCCGCTCCGTGACTCTGGCCGATGTCGCCAAGACAGCCGGCGTGTCGCTGGCCACCGCATCCCGGGCCCTGTCCGGCGCGGCGGGGCGCAGCGTCGCCGCTGACCTGAAGAGCCGGGTGCTGCGGGCCGCCGCCGACCTGCACTACTCGCCCAATGCCAACGCGCAGGCCATGGCCAAGGGCAAATCCAGCACGGTGGGCCTGGTGGTCCACGACATCAGCGATCCTTATGCGGCTGCGGTCGCCTCGGGAGTCATGGCGGCCGCCGCCGAGCGGGATCTCATCGTCACGGTGGCGGCGACGCTGTGGGATCCGGAAGCGGAGATCCGGCACGTCGAGGCGCTGCGCCGGCAACGCGCCCGCGCGGTGATCCTGGCGGGTTCGAGGTTCACCGACGACCGCCTGTCCGAGCGTCTGGCTCATGAACTCGCCGCCATCGCGGCCTCCGGCGGCCGGGCCGCGACCATCGGGCAGGCTCTGCCGCCGACGCCGGCCCTGATCCTGGACAACGTGGCCGGGGCCCGGCGCCTGGCCACCGTGTTGTGGACGCTGGGCTACCGGACGTTCGCCGTCCTGTCCGGACCCGAGGCGCTGCTGACGAGCGAGGAGCGCACGACCGGCTTCCGGCTGGGGCTGGCCGACTGCGGCCACGCACTGTCGGACGAGAACATCATCGCCACGCAGCTGACCCGCGACGGCGGGTACGTGGCCATGACCGAGCTGCTCGAGCGCGAGCTGGACGTGCAAGCGGTGTTCGCGGTCAACGATGTGATGGCCGTCGGCGCGATGGCGGCGCTGCGCGAACACGGATACCAGGTCCCCAAGGACCTGGCGCTGGCCGGATTCGACGACATCCTGACGTTGCGGGACATCCAGCCGCCGCTGACCACCGTGCGGCTGCCCCTCGTGCAACTGGGCCGCCGCGCCCTGCAACTGGCCCTCGACGCCCCGCTCTCCCACCTCGGGCCGATCAATGTGACGGTGCCCGGCGAAGTGGTGGTTCGCGGCAGTACTCCGGTCCGCCGCTGACCGGCGGTCGGATCGTCAGACCTGGTCCAGCCCAGCCAGTACGGCCAGCCGCTCGGCCCAGTCGCCGTTCAGACCCGTCAACGCGGCGTGCCGGGTGTCGTCCGGCCGCCGGGTCAGCTCGATCAGCAGTCGCTCGTGCGACAACCGTTCCGCGACGCCCTCCCCCCACTCGATGACCACGGCGGCGGTGGGCAGGTCCGTGTCGAGATCGAGGTCGTCGAGTTCCACTCCCCCGGCCAATCGGTACGCGTCCACGTGCACCAGGGCCGGCCTGCCCTCCGATCCCGGACGGTGCACCCGCGCCAGCACGAAGCTCGGCGACATGACGGTGCCGACGACTCCCATCCCCTGGCCGATTCCTTTGGTCAGCGCCGTCTTCCCGGCCCCCAGCGATCCCGACAGGATCAAGACGTCCCCCGCCCGCAGCAACCGGCCCAGGGCCCGGCCGAAGGCGTCGGTGTCATCGGCGGTCGGCAGGTCGATTTCGAACCGCACGGAGTCGGTTGGGGTGGGTTCATCCATGGGCGGCCACCGCCGCACCCTGCCCGGCGCGGGCCGCGGCTTTTCTCAGCATCCGGCGCAGGGCCGCGTTGACCTCGTCCGGAGCTTCCAGAGTGGCCATGTGGCCGGCCTTCTCGATGACGACGAGTTCGGCTCCCGGCAGCGCCGAGGCGATGAGCTGCGACCGCGACAGCGGCGTCACCCGGTCCGAATCACCACAGATGACCACGGCCGGAATTCCCACCAAGAACGCCAGTGCGTGCTCGGCGTCCAAGCCCAGGATGGCGGGCATGAATTCCGCGATGACATCCACCGGCGTACCCGAGATCATCTCGTCCAGGTAGTCGACGAGGTCGGCGGGCACGTCGTGGCGGGCGAAGCCCAGGGTTCTGGTCAGCAACCACACCGCCTCGCGGGTGCTGTTGCGGCCGCGTTCGATCCAGCGCGGATATCGCGACGCGGCGGTGGCGAACAACTTGACGACCGGGCTGCTCCCGGCCACCAGCAGCCGTCCCCAACCGGGTAGCGCCGCACCCGACGCGGCCGTCGAGACCAGGCCGATCCCGACCACCCGCTCGGTGAACAACCGCGGCTGCCGGGCCGCCAACGTGACCAGCGCCATTCCGCCCATGGAGTGCCCGATCACCACCAGGGGACCCTCGGGAGCGGCCGTGCCGATCACCGCGGCCAGGTCGTCGGCCAGGAAGTCCAGGGTGGTGCCCTGAGGAGTCGACCGGGACGACCGCCCGTGCGAGCGCTGGTCGTAGAACACCAGCCGGGCCGCCGGAACGGCGTCTTTTCGACTGGCTGCTTGTGAATCGCCGAACCCGGCGCCGGCCAGCCCGAGCCGCTGGAAGTGCCAGGCGCCGGACCGGAGCGTCCAGCCGTGCGAGAAGACGATGGTCAGCTCGGCGTCCTCCGGACCGACTTCCTCCACGTGCAACACGACGCCGTCGGAGGCGACCACCGAGTAGGTGCGATCCGCTTCCAGGGCGTCGTACGGTTCCAGCACGTCGGGGTCGCCGGCCGCGCTCCGGTGCTTGCGGACAGCGCGCCGCTGGGCCACGCCGCCCAGCACGACCGCCCCGGCGACGCCGGTGGTGATGGACGCGATCGACGCCACCCGTGCCCAGGTGTTCATCGATCTCCTTCCCGGCCGGCCGAGCCGGGGTAGCCGCCCGGGCTGGTGTAGCGCTCCGAACCGGTGTAGCGGCGGGGAACCCGGGGGCCGATGCGCGTGGCGATCTCGTAGCTGATCGTGCCGCACCAGGTGGCCCAGTCCTGCGCCGTCGGTTCCCCGGGGTCGCCGGGTCCGAAAATGACGACCTCGTCGCCCGCCGCGACGGTCGTCGTCCCCGCAATCGAGGACGAACTGGTCCATGGCCACGCGGCCGGCGATGGTCCGCCGCCGCCCGCCCAACCACACCTGGGCGATACCTCCGGCCGACCGCGGAATGCCATCGGCGTAGCCGATGGGGACCAGCGCCAGGGTGGATTCCCGGTCGGTGCGGTACGTCAACCCGTAGGAGACGCCTTGGCCGGGTGGTACCCGCTTGACCAGCGCGACCCGGGCGCGCAGTGTCATGGCGGGTTGCAGGACCGCGCCGGCGCTGCCCGGTTGGTCCCAGACCGGATCGATTCCGTAGAGCCCGATCCCGCAGCGCACCATGTCGAAGACGGTCTCCGGCCATTGCAGGACCGCCGGTGTGTTGGCCAGATGCCGCCACCGCGGCCGGAGCCCCGACCTCATCGACGATGTCGAGAGCCTGCCGGTACTGCTGCACCTGCCCCGGCACCGATGGATCGCCGGCCACGTCCGCGCAGGCCAGATGGCTCATCAATCCCACCACCCGCACCTCCCCGGCCCGCTCGGTGGCGGCGGTGGCCCGGGCCAGCGCTTCGAAGTCGCGTGCGGAGGCGCCGCCGCGACCCAACCCGGTGTCGATCTTCAGATGGATTTCGGCCCGTCGAGGCCCTCGGGCGCGACGCACAGCCGCCAGTTGATCATGAGATGAGACCACCAATTGCACGCCGTGGGCCAGGGCGACGGAAATGTCCTGGTCCGGAACCCAAAGCCAGGCCACCAGGGGAACGTCCAGGCCGGCAGCCGCGACTGCGACGGCCTCATCCGGCGTGGCCAGCCCGAGCGCCGTCGCTCCGGCCCGCACTGCGGCCTGCGCCACCGGTATCGCCCCGTGCCCGTACCCGTCCGCCTTGACCACGGCCATCAGCTCGACGCGCGGATTCACCCGTCGCGCCCGCTCCAGCAGCAGGCGGGTGTTGGCCCGCACAGCGTCGAGATCGATGACCGCCTCCGCGCGCACCGGCGCCACCACGACCGGTGCCACTTCCACGGAGATCATGCCCACGATGGAACCACCTCCCGCATTCTGGCCACCGATCGCGGCGGCGGACGCGCGCGATCAGCCCGCGATGAGGACCGGCCCGCGGCCGCTGGACATCTCCGACACCCGCCAGGACGCTTCGACCCAGGCCTTTCCCTCGGCCGCCACCACGCCGTGCGATCCGGCTGCTCCGTCGGCCAGCACCCGGACGGCTCGCGGATGGGGATCGTCGCCTCGGGTGGCGCCGTGCACCACCACGGTGGCGTCCGCAGCATTGCTGACGCTCTGCTGTTGCGGTTCGGCCCCGCCCCGGAACAGCGCCCGCATCTGCTCCAGAGCCACCGGATCGACTTCCGCGTCGTAAACCCAGCGCCGGCCGAGCACACCGTGCTCGGACTCGCCGATCAACGCCGCATCCGCTCCGGGCAGCGGCGCACCGCGGAAGGTGAGCGGTGCGTGGTAGACGATCGGCGCCGACCCGCTGCTGTCCACCACGAAGCAGAATTCGATGCCCACTTCGCCGTCCGGGTCGTCCAGCCGGAAACCGCCGGCCTTGGCCAGATCCGGCGTCGTGCCTCGGTACCACGGTTGGCGGGGTAGCCAACTCGTGAGCAGCGCGAGCTTGCCGGGCTCCAGGGTGGTCTTGTGGATGATCGCCATGACGTTTCCTTCCTGCTGCGGGTGTTCAGTGGCCGTGCAGGCGGCTCAGCAGCGCTGCGGCTCCGGGCGCCCGGTCGCGCCGGGCCCGCTCGCCGGCACGCCCGTGCAGGTGGGCTGCGCCGGCGGCGGCCAGCGCTGCGTCGATACCGGTGGCGAGCAGCGAAGCGAGCATTCCGGTGAGCACATCACCGGATCCCGCGGTGGCCAGCCAGCTGGACCCGGTCGTGTTCACATAAGCCGAACCGCCCGGCGATGCGACCAACGTGCGGTGACCCTTGAGCAGCACCACCGCACCGGATTCCGCCGCCGCAGCCCGGGCCGCCGCCAGGCGGTCGTCCAGCGACAGGTGAGGAAACAGCCGGGTGAACTCCCGATCGTGCGGGGTGAGCACCGTGACGCGGCCGCGGCGCCCGGTCAAGAGCCGCGGATTCTGCCCCAGCAGCGTCAGGCCATCCGCGTCCACCACCACCGGCACACCGGCGGCGGCCACGGTGGACAGCCGGTTCAGGGCGGCCGCATCCGTGCCCATTCCCGGCCCGGCGCCCCAGGTCTGGACAGTGCCGGCACGGGCGGGATCGTCGGACCCGACTATCTCCGGGTAGCGGCTCACGACCGCCTCGACCTGCGGTCCCGCGTACCGCACCATCCCCGGCCGGAGCCGCACGGCGCCGCCCGCGCAGAGCAACGCAGCGCCCGGGTAGATGGCCGATCCGGCCACGATGCCCGGCACTCCGGCCGTGTATTTGTCGTCGGCTTGGGCCGGATCGGGCAAGAGGGCGGCGGCGTCGAGGTCGGTGAGCACCCGAACGCCCGCCCCGGCTGGATCGGGGGCCATGCCCAGGTCCGCGACGATCACCCGGCCGGCCACGTCGTCAGCCAGCAGCAGGCCGATCTTCATGCCGCCGAACGTCACGGTGAGATCGGCGTGGAACACCTCACCGGCCCGGCGACCGGTGTCGGGATCGAGCCCCGAGGGCACGTCCACGGCTACCCGCAAAGCGGTGGCCGAATTGGCCAGGGCCACCAGAGCGGCCAGTGAGCCGTCCAGCGGCAGCCGCGCGCCGATCCCGACCAGCCCGTCCACGACGACGTCCGCTCTGGCGAGCACGGGCGCGGCGGCGGCGATGTCGACCACCCGCCCGCGCATGCGTCGCAACGCCGCCAGTCCGGCCCGGTGCGCTCGTTCCGGAGCGGCGAGGACGGCCGTCACGGCCACCCCACGGCGGCGCAGCAGCGCGCCGGCGAACAGCGCGTCACCGCCGTTGTTGCCGGCGCCCACCAGCAGGACGGCCGACCGTCCGGTGACCGCCCCGTCGAAGTGATCGGCGACGGAGAGCGCCACTTCGGCGGCGGCCGTCCGCATCAGTTCGTGCTCGGCGGTGCGGTCGAGCGCCTGTTTCTCGGCCTGCCTGATCTCGCCGACCGTGAACGCGGGAATCATGCCGCGAATCATGTCCCGACCCACCGACAGCGGCCGCAGCGCCCCGCTCAGCCGCCGACCGGACGGCGCCGCGAGGCTCAGGGCAAGAGCGTCGCCGGCCGTTCGCCGCCCAGCCGGCCGACGAACCAGACCACACCGGCCAGGGCGAAAGCGGCGACTCCGAAGATGCACACGGCCGACCAGCCGAAGCGGGCGAAGAGCAGGCCACTGATGGCGGAACCGGACGCGCCGCCGAGGAAGACGCTGGTCATGAAGACGGTGTTGATGCGGGCCCTGGCCTCTGGCTCGAGGGCGTAGATGTCACGCTGGGACAACACTTGGTGACCCTGGACGGCCAGGTCCAGCAGCACGGCGGCCACCGCCAACCAGATGAGGTGATTCCCGCCCACGGCGGCCAGGACGCCGGCGATCACCCCGGCCACCAGGGCTCCCAGCCGGCCGTCGGTCCCCAGGCCGCGATCGCCCAGCCAACCCGCCAGCGGCGCGGCCGCAGCGCCGGCCGCCCCGACCAGGGCGAAGATGCCTATCCCGACCTGGGACAGGTGCTGTCGCTCCGTCAGTTGGTAGACGACCGAGGTCCAGAAGGCCGAGAAGGCGGCGAAGTTGAGGGCTTGGCTCGAGGGCACGGCGCCGCAGCACCGGCTGACGCCGGAAGATCTGACCGACCGATACCAGCAGGCTCCGGTAATTGCCGGTGTGTTCGGGCTTTCGCTTCGGCAGCACGATCCGCACCAAGGCGGCCAGCGCGAGCATCAGCCCGGCCGAGAGCCAGTAGATGGAGCGCCAGCCGAAAGTGGCCGCCACCAGGCTGGAGAGGGTGCGGGCCAGCAGGATGCCCAGGAGCAGGCCGCTCATCACCTGGCCGACGTAGCGACCGCGCTGCTCGGGCGGGGCCAGGTGCGCGGCGAACGGCACCAGGATCTGTACCACCACCGACGTGATGCCGATCAGCACCGACACCACGAGAAAAGCTGCGAAATTGGTGAGAAAGGCGGCCAGGACCAGGGCCACAGCGGTGCCGATCAAGGTCCGCCAGGCCAGCGTCCGGTTCTCCAGCAGGTCGCCGAGCGGCAGCACGAACGCCATGGCCAGGGCATAACCGACCTGGGTGGCCGTGACCACCACGCTGGCCGCGTCCGGGCTGACGGCGAAGGACTTGGCGATGAGGGCCAGCAGAGGTTGCGAGTAGTACAGGTTGGCGACGGTGAATCCGCAGGTCACCGCCATCACCAGGCAGACCGTCCGGAGCCCGAACCGGTCCCGGCCGGCCGTGGCCTGTTCGGTGGCCACCGCCTCCGTCACCCTGGGCTCCTCCCCTGCGGCGCGGGCCTGTCCGCGCCGGCTGTCACGGCCTCGTTTCCCTCGCCCGACCGAGGGCGAGAACGACAGCCGCGGCGATTCCCGCGTCGTGGGACAACGACACCCGCCAACCGGTGATTCCCTGCTGCCTGGCCGCCGTCTGGACTGTGCCGGTGATCTCCAGCACGGGCCGGCCGGTCGCCTCGGAACGCACCCGGCAGTCGTGCCAATCCAATCCCGGCGGTACACCAAGGGCCTTGGCCACCGCTTCCTTGGCCGCGAACCGGGCCGCCAGCGACGCGGCTCCGCGCTCGAACCCGCCCTCGGTGAGCCGCTCGGTTGCGGTGAACAGCCGGTCGGCCAGCGCCGGAGTCCGGCGCAGGGAGGCCGCGAACCGTTCGATGGCCACCACGTCGATGCCCACGGAGACGATCGGGTCGTCGCCCGGCACCGGCACGTCCAGCACGGACTACTCGACCGTCACCGATTTGGCCAGATTCCGCGGCTTGTCGATGTCATTGCCGCGCGCACGGGCGATCTCCGCCGCCAGCACCTGCAGCGGCACCGTGGCCACCAGCGGCTGCAACAGGGCCGGAACGTGCGGTAGCTCAATGAGGTGGTCGGCATAGGCGGCCAAGGTCTCGTCCCCTTCCTCACCGATGACCACAGTGGTGGCGCCGCGCGCCTTGATCTCCTGGATGTTGGAGAGCAGCTTGGAGTGCAGCAACGGCATGGACTTGGGCGACGGCATCACCACCACCACCGGCAGCCCCTCCTCGATCAGGGCGATCGGGCCGTGCTTCAGCTCGCCGGCGGCAAAGCCTTCGGCGTGCATGTACGCCAGCTCCTTGAGCTTGAGGGCGCCCTCCAGAGCGACCGGGAAGCCGACGTGGCGCCCCAGGAACAGCACGGCGCGGGAGCCGGAGATGCGCCGCCCGAGCTCGCGGACCGGTTCCATCAGCTCCAGCGTCTGGCTGACGGCCTGCGGCGTTTCGGCCAGCTCCTCGATCTCGCGGGCGATCTCGTCGGCGAACTTGGTGCCGCGGGCCTGGGCCAGGGCCAGCCCGACCAGGTAGGTGGCCAACACCTGAGCCAGGAACGCCTTGGTGGACGCCACACCCACCTCCGGGCCGGCGTGGGTATAAACCACCGCGTCCGACTCGCGTGGAATCTGCGATCCGTTGGTGTTGCAAACGGCCAGCACCCGTGCCTTCTGCCGGCGCGCATGGCGCACGGCTTCCAGCACATCGGCCGTCTCGCCGGACTGGCTGATGGCGACCACCAAGGTGTCGCGGTTGAGCACGGGATCGCGGTATCGGAACTCACTGGCCAGCTCGACCTCGACCGGCAGTCGGGTCCAGTGCTCGATGGCGTACTTGGCCACCAGACCGGCGTGATACGAGGAACCGCAGGCGATCACGAAGACCTTGTCGACGTTGCGGAGTTCGTCCTCCCCCAGGCGCTGTTCGTCCAGAATGATCCGGGTTCCGTCGAAATGGCCGCGCAAGGTGTCGGCGAGCGCGGTCGGCTGTTCGGCGATCTCCTTGTCCATGAAGGTCGGGAAGCCGCCCTTCTCGGCGGCGGTCAGGTCCCAGTCGACGTGGAAGGTCTTGAACTCCGGTTCCAGGCCGGTGAAGGAGGTGATCTCATAGCTGTCCGGGGTGATGACGACCAGCTGGTCCTGCCCGAGTTCGACGGCCTCGCGGGTGTGCGCGATGAAGGCGGCAACGTCGCTGGCCACGAACATCTCGCCGTCGCCGACGCCCACGACCAGGGGCGAATTGCGGCGGGCGGCGACGATCATTCCCGGAGCATCGACGTGCTCGGCCACCAAGGTGAAGGTGCCTTCCAGCCGGCGGCAGACCGCGCCGAGCGAGGCGGGCAGGTCGCCGGCCGTCGAACCTTCGCGCATGGCCTGCCCGAGCAGGTGCGCGACCACCTCGGTGTCGGTGTCGCTGGACAGTTCGATGCCGGCCGACTCCAGCTCGGCACGCAGCGGGGCGAAGTTCTCGATGATGCCGTTGTGGATGACGGCGGTCCGGCGGGCCACATCGGTGTGCGGGTGGGCGTTCCGGTCGGTGGGACCGCCGTGCGTGGCCCAGCGGGTGTGCCCGATTCCGGTGGTGCCCTCCAGGTCCAGCGGCTGAGCGCTGCTGTGGTCAGCGTCGATGTCGTTGGCGTCGTGCCTGCCGTCGCCGTCGATGCCGGCGATGAGCCTCTCGAGGTTGGCCAGCACGCCGGCCTTCTTGGCCGTGCGCACCTGGCCATCGCCATCCACCACCGCGACTCCGGCGGAGTCGTAGCCGCGGTATTCCAGGCGGCGCAGGCCCTCCATGACCAACGGGAGCGCCTGCCGAGGACCGGTGTATCCGACGATGCCACACATAGCCACCGAGGCTAGCGGTAATGACCTGCTGCGATAGTCCAATCGAGGTCGATGGTGGACTCTGTCACCCGACCGTGGCGGCGGCGCGCGCGCTTCGTGGCGGTGTGCGGTTGGCCGGCCACGGATTGTTTGTTCCGGTTCTCGGCGCTCGGCCGCTTTTTTCCGTTGTGCTACTCGCTGCGGCGGCCATCCCGATCAGCGCGGCGCCGCCGAGTTCCCACGGACCTGGAGGTGAGCGGTGGTTCAGTCCGTCGAACTGCTCGTGGACGACACGATGTCGGATTTCGTCCGCGGCGACTGGCAGACGCTGATCGACGCGGGGCTGCCCAGCGCCGGTCGGCACACCGGGCCGTCGAACCGTCCGCACATCACCGTGTTCGCCGCGCCGTCGCTGCCTGCGGAGCGAGAACCGGCTCTGGCCCCGTTCGCCGCACGGTTGCCGTTGCCGCTGCGGCTGGGCGGCCTGGTGCTGTTCGGTCGGGGCGAATTCGTGCTGGCCAGACTGGTGGTTCCGTCGGCGGACCTGCTCCATTTCCACGCCGATGTAGTCGAGTGCATCGGGCCGCAGCTGGCGGTCGGACACGTGCGACCCGGCGAATGGACGGCGCACGTCACGTTGGCCCGGCGGTTGAAGCCGTCACAGGTCGGGGAGGCGCTGGGCTTGCTCTCCGGGGTTCGGGATTTCTTCGGGCGGGCCACCGGGTTGCGGCGGTGGGATGGGGATGCCAAGCGGGAGTGGATGGTGGGGTGACCGCATATAAGCGGAGTGGCCACGGCACGGCCGCCTCGGCGGCCCGGCATGCCGGCGGAACATCCGAACCGTCGGACGCACCTGGCCTTGCACCCGCGTCCCTCCTTTCTTGGCGGCACCCCGAAAAGAGCGGCGAGGTCGGGCGACCGCTCAGCTGCCCCTTCCCGGCGGCAGGCGAACGCCTCGCGCGTATCAGTCGCTTGGGTCCGGTCCGGTGCCAGCTCTATGCCCACCTCGCCGCCTTCTCGCCGACCCGCTGGTGTGGTCCACACATCCTTCCAGCCTCTTGCCCTTCCAACCGAACAGGTGTACTATCGAACGTATGAACGAGGCGCCGGTCGAGGAGCAGGCGGTGCAGCGGTTGCTGCGTGCTCTGCCGACGCTCGCCGGCTCGGCCCGCTCCGATGGTGACATCGATGCGGCCGTGGATGCCGCGGAGCGGGTGCGGCAGTTGACCGCGTTGGAACAGCTCAAGAGCGCCGCCGCGGCGTTGCAGGCCAGGATCACCGAAGCGCTGCTGAGCGACGAATTGGACGCCGCCGCCGCAGCCGGGCGGCGGGACACCGATGCGTACCGGTCCGTGGGTGGGCAGCTCGCCCTGGCCCGGCACGAATCCCAGTTCCGCGGCCGCCGCCTGCTCGGCCTGGCCCGGACGTTGTGCACCGACCTGCCCCACACCCTGGCCGCCCTGCAAGCCGGCGAGACCAACGAACGCCGCGTCGAGATGATCGTCGCCGCGTGCGGGTTCCTCACCCCAGCGCAGCGGCAAATCCTGGACGCGGAGCTGGCCCCGCAATTGGCGTCCCTGGGCGACGTGCACACCGAAGCCACCGCCCACGCCATCGCCTACCGGCTGGACCCGCAAGGGTTCACCGACCGGTGCCGGCAAGCCGCGAAAGACCGGCGCATCACCCTGCGACCCGCCCCCGACACCATGGCGTATCTGACCGCGCTGCTCCCGGTGGCCACCGCCGTGGCCTGCTACGCCGCCCTGAAAAACCACGCCGACACCACCATCGCCACGGGCGACCTCAGCCGCCCCCACGTCGAAACCACCGACAACACCGACACCGGCGACCCTGAGGGCCGGCCGCGGAGCCGGGACCAGGTGATGGCCGACGAACTACTCAACCGCCTCACCCACGGCGCCATCACCGGCGTCAACGACCACGGCCTACCCATCCCCGGCCACACCGAGGGCACCGCCGACCGCGAGGACTCTGCCCACCCCGCCAACACCGAGGGCACCGCCGACCGCGAGGACACCGAAAGCACTGCCGACAGCCCCGACGCTGAGGGCCCTACCGGGCACGGCGAGCCGGCCGGCGAACACCGCCCCGACAGCCCCGCCGAGGTGGTCACCGAGATCGAGCTGATCATCACCGACCGGACCCTGTTGAACCTGTCCGACGAACCCGCCCACCTCGTCGGCTACGGACCCATCCCCGCCCCGCTGGCCCGCGACCTCATCCTCACCGGCGATCCCCACCACCGAACCTTCTTCCGCCGCCTCTACCAACAACCCCACACCGGCGAACTACTCACCATGGACTCCCGGCGCCGCACCTTCCCTCCCGGCATCAAAAAATTCCTGCGCCTCCGCGACCAACACTGCCGCATGCCCTGGTGCGGCGCCCCCATCCGCCACGCCGACCACATCCAACCCGCCCACACCGGCGGCCCCACCACCCTGACCAACGCCCAAGGGCTATGCGCCCACTGCAACTACCTCGTCAGCCTCTACGGCTGGACCACCATCGCCACCTCCGGCGGTGCCATCACCACCACCACACCCACCGGCACCACCTACGACAGCCCACCCCGAACGCTGGCCGGTCGAATCGGTCCCGCAACTACACCTGCAGAACGGAATCCAGCGGCGGGAGAACGACGTGCTCGGCCGAACAAATCGCAGCTGCCTCGCGCTGCCGGTGGCGGTGAGCAGCGATGAGCCCTTCGTCCGGTTCAGTCACCGGTCGAGTTGTTGGGCAGCGACGCCGGCACGGCCCGCACCTGCGCCCAGGCGCGGAGCGAGGCAATCTGCTCGGACTGGGTCACGGCCAGCGGCACGGTATGCGCCACCGCTGTCAACACGTCGTCCTCAGAGAGTGGGCGGCGACCGTCGAAGGCGTCGAAACAGGCTGCGATGACGGCTTGTTCGATCTCGGCGCCGGAAAAGTTGGCCGCCGTCGTGGCGAGCCGCTCGGTGAGCCCCTCGTCGACCGCCAGATCGCCCAAGGCCGGCCCGGCGCGCAACCGCGAATTCAGATGCAACGCAAAGATGGCCCGCCGCTCCACATCGGTGGGCAAGTCGATGAAGAAGATCTCGTCGAACCGTCCCTTGCGCAGGAATTCCGGCGGCAGCAGCGAAATGTTGTTCGCGGTGGCCATCACGAAGACGGGCGCCGTCTTCTCCTGCAGCCAGGTCAAAAAACTCCCGAAAACCCGTGCGCTCGTGCCTGAATCACCTTGTCCCGAGGCGCCGGAAGCGAAACCCTTTTCAATCTCGTCGATCCAGAGCACGCACGGCGCCACCGCTTCGGCCGTCCGGATAGCCGTTCGCATGTTCTGCTCCGACTGCCCCACCAGGCCGCCGAATATTCGGCCGATGTCCAGACGCACCAACGGCAAGGACCAGGCCGACGCCATCGCTTTGGCAGTCAGGGACTTCCCGCAACCGGGAACACCAGTGACCAGAACGCCTTTGGGCGACGGGAGCCCGTAGTCGCGCGCCTCGTCCAGGAACGAGCCGCCTCGCTTGGACAACCAGGTCTTCAGGTTGTCCAGTCCCCCGATGTCCGACAGCTGCACCGTCGATGTGACCATCTCCAGGACGCCGGACTTCCCGACGATCTGTGCCTTTTCGGCCGTCACCAGATCGATGTCGGCAGCGGAAAGGTGGCCGTCGTCGGCCATGGCCCGGGCAAAGGCGTTCTGGGCTTCGAATGCAGTCAACCCCAGAGCCGCCTTGGCCAGCCGCTCGACGGCATCGTCGGCTTCATCCACCGTGAGCGCCCCGGACTGCAGGTTGCGCTCGATGGCCCGGTCCAGCAGCCACCGCAACTGTTGCTCGTCCGGCAGCGGGAAATCGACGACGGTCACCAGCGCTTCGAGTTCTGGCGGAATGCGGGGTACCGCGGAGACCAGCACCAGAGTGCGCGGCGTGGAGCCCTCGCTGAACAGCTGGACAGTGTCTTTCAGCGCCCGCACCACCTGGGTGTCGGCCGGGACATTGGCGCCGCCCAGCCAGGGGTGCAGGTCGAGCAGCACCACGACACTGGGTCCGGACAAGGCGCCCGCGGCGGTCAGGGCGGCCAGCGGCGTCCGAGTGTCGCGATTCCGCGGCTGTCCCAAGGGTCCGAAACCCTCGGAGGTCGACCACAGATACACCTGCCGCTGCGGCTGCACCTGCAGGCGATCGCCGACCACAACGGCGATTTCGGCGAGCACCCGGCTCTCCTCGGCCGTCTGGATGGAGAGCAGCGGAAAGCGGGCCCGGATCAGCCGGCGCAGGTCGACGGCGAACGATCCGGCGGGCAGTCGGTCGTCTGTGGACGCATCGGCCATCCCGTTACTGTATTGACGCACCGGGTACCTCAAGGCACGTCCGGTCGTGAGCGGTACCGGCGAAAGGGACAGGCGATATGGCGCGCAAGTCTGCGAAGCAGCCTCCCAGCATCGATCGGCCGACCCTGGACTACCTCGCCTACCGGGGACCGCACCGGGTGGCGGTCGGCCGGCTGGATCCCTCCGGCATCCCCGGAACTGTGGTGGCGCCCAGTTACGGCCGCGCCTTACCGGTCGTCGCCGTGGGCCACGGATGGCTGCAACCGGCGGTCCGCTATGGCGAAACCATGCGCTTCCTGGCGTCCTGGGGCATTGTCACGGTCGCCCCCGACACCGAACGCGGCTTGCTGCCCTCGCACGGCGCGTTCGCCCGCGATCTCAGCAGCGCCCTGGACATCGTGGTGGCCGGCCGACTGGCCGGCGGTCGGGTCCGCGGTGACGGCGGCAAGCTCGGGGTGCTCGGCCACTCGATCGGCGGTGGTGCCGCCGTGCTGGCGGCTGCGGCGGACAAGTCCATCCGGGCGGTCATGACCGTGACCGCCGCGGACACCCGACCGTCCGCGGTCGGCGCGGCGACCCGAGTGCGGGTGCCGGGCCTGCACCTGGTGGGCGGCGACGACGAAATGGCGGGTTCCGGCCGGGACGCCGACGGGGCGGCCATCGCGGCGGCCTGGGCCGGCGATTCGCAGCTCCGGGTGATCAAGGGCGTTGGCCACTACGGGCTTCCTGAGGGGTCTCACTGGTCGACGGCGGTCATGGGCTCCACGGGCGTCAAGAAGGCTCAGCAAGCGACCCGCGTCCTGGCGGCGGCGTTCTTCCTCCGGCACCTGGCCGGACAGGACCAGCTGGCCGACGAACTGGAGGGCAAGATCGCCGGCACCAAGACCGAAGACCTCGACGACGTCCGGGTGAAGTCGGCCTGAGCCGACCGGATCAGGGTGCCTTCAGGGCCCGTCCCTGACCCGCTCGTCGATCCGGCGGGCCAGGATCGGCCCATGACCGATCGCCTGTTCCGCTTCGGACTCGTTGCTGCTCAGGCCGGATCGGGCGCCGACTGGGTGGCGGTGGCCCAGCGGGCCGAGGAACTCGGGTTCGCCACCCTGCTGGTCCCCGACACCGTCCACACCCTGTCGCCGATACCGGCCTGCGCCGCGGCGGCCGCCGTCACCAGCCGGCTGCGAGTCGGTCCGTATGTCCTGTCCGTTCCCAACCGGACTGCGGGCCAGGTCGCCTACGAGACCGCCACGCTCGCCACGTTGACCGACGGCCGGTACGAGCTGGGCATCGGCGCCGGCCGGCCGGGGTCGGAGCATGACGCGGCCGCCTTCGGTATGCCGTTCGGCAGTCCCGGCCAGCGGCTGGAGAAGATCCGCGCGACGGTGCGGGCGGTGCGCGAGAAGAGCCCGGCCACGCAGGTGTTGATCGCCGCCGCCGGCCCGCGGATGCTGACCCTGGCTGCCGAACTGGCCGACACCGTCGCTCTCGGCTTGCCGCCCGCCGCCACCGCCGCGGACCTGACCACCGCCCTCACACACGTGAACCGCGCCGGCGGGGGAGCGGACGTCGAGCTGTGTCAGAACCTGCTGGCCATCGGCACTGAGCTACCGGCCGACATGACCCGCTTCGTTCGCCTCGATTTGGCCGGCCTTGCGGCCGCCGGCTCGGTGAACCTGCTGACCGGAACCCTGGACGAGCAGTGCGACACCCTGCGGCGGCGGCGGGACGAATTCGGCATTTCCTATGTCTGCATCAATTCCGGCTTCGCTGATCAGATGGCGGCCGTGGTCGAGCGCCTGGCCGGCACCTGATCGACGCCCGCTGGGATCAGACTGACGGCATGCAGATCACCCGCATCGTGCCGAATCTGACCGTCGCCCACGTACGGCCCACCGCCGACCTGCTGGTCCGCACGCTGGGCTTGGAAGTCGGCATGGACCAAGGCTGGATCGCCACCCTGGTCGCGCCGGATCAACCCACCGTGCAGCTGAGCCTGATCACCCGGGACTCGACCGCGCCGTTCGTCGCCGACGTCTCCATCGGCGTCGACGACCCTGCAGCGACGCTGGTGCGCTTCGAAAACGCCGGTGCTGACATCGCCTATCCCCTCACCGACGAGCCGTGGGGCGTCCGCCGGTTCATGATCCGCACACCGGACGGACACATCCTGAACCTCGTCGGCCACCACTGACCGACTCAGACGGAGCGGACCACCTCGGCGACCCGCTGGGCGATGCGGTCGGCCTGCTCCTGGGTCTCGGCCTCGACCATCACCCGCACCAGCGGCTCGGTGCCGGACGGCCGCAACAGCACCCGTCCGGAATCACCGAGTTCCGCCACGGCCTGGGCGACCGCTGCCTGCACCACCGGTGCCTGCGCGGCCGCCTTGTCGGCCACCCTGACGTTCACCAACACCTGCGGGAATTTGGTCACGATGCTGGCCAGCTCCCCCAGGGGACGCCCGGTGGCGGCCACCCTGCCCATCAACTGCAGGGCCGTCAGCACACCGTCACCGGTCGTGGCGTGGTCGGCCAGGATCACGTGCCCGGACTGTTCACCGCCCAGCGTGAAGCCGCCCTCCCGCATGGCTTCGAGCACGTAGCGGTCACCGACCGCGGTGGTCAGAACCGTGATGCCGGCCCCGGCCATCGCGCGATGAAACCCGAGATTGGCCATCACGGTGCCCACCACGGTGTCGCCGACGAGCCGCCCCTCTTCGCGCAGCGCGGCCGCCAGGATGCCCAGAATGGCGTCTCCATCGACGTCGCTGCCGTCCGCCGCCACCGCCAGGCAGCGGTCGGCGTCGCCGTCATGGGCGATGCCCAGGTCGGCACCGTGCTCGACCACTGCGGCCCTCAGGCCCTCCAAGTGGGTGGAACCCACGCCGTCGTTGATGTTGAGTCCGTCGGGACGACCGGCCAGCACGATGACCTCGGCCCCGGCCCGGCGGTACGTCTCCGGAGCCAGGACCGAAGCAGCGCCGTTCGCGCAGTCGACGACCACCTTCAGCCGGCCCAGCGACGTCGGCGAGCTGGCCAGCAGATGTTGGACGTACTTGTCGCCCGCTCCCGGATCGGGCCAGATCCGGCCCACGTCGACGCCCGTGGGTGGTGTCCAGCGACCGGGATCGGCTCGGCGCGCCACCATGTCGTCCTCGATGGCCTGCTCCACGGCGTCGTCGAGCTTGAAACCCCCCGCCGTGAACAGCTTGATCCCGTTGTCCGGCATGGGATTGTGGGACGCGGAGATGACGACGCCCACATCGGCGCCCAGCGCGCCCGTCAGATAGGCGACCGCCGGAGTCGGGACGACGCCGAGCAGGACGACGTCGACCCCAGCACCCGCCAACCCGGCCGCCGTGGCGGCCTCCAACATCTCCCCGCTGGCTCGGGGGTCGCGGCCGATCACCGCGCGCGGGCGCGGACGCGCTCCGGTCTCGTCGATCAGGTGCTTCTCGATCAGGACGTGCGCGGCGGAGGTGGCCAGTTCCAGCGCCAGCGCTGGGGTCAGGTCGGCGTTGGCCAACCCGCGGACTCCGTCGGTCCCGAACAACCGCTGGCGGCCCGCTTCGCTCACTCGCCGGTCCTGCCCTTCCCTACCGTTCGCGGCCGAAGGCACCGCGCCGTATTTCGCCAGATCGACCGACCAGGCACCGGTGGCTCACCGTACCCGCAGCGGGCACACCGGCTCAATGTGAAGAGGCTGCCGCAGGCTTGGCCGCCGACGGCCGACGTTTCGGGAGGCGCGGCGCCACGGCCCGGCCGCCGCGGTGAGCGCCTCCCCGCGGGCAGCACGCCAGCGGCTTAGGCTGCCCGCACTTGTCCTGTTCAACATCGGAAAGAGCCCAGCCGTGCGGGTAGCGAGCGTCGTCGCGCCGGCGGCCCAGCGATCACCGGTCGGGCCGGGCCGATGGCGGAGCGCCGCGGTCGGCGGCCTCACCATCTGGTTGATCGCCCGGCTGGTGCTGGCCGTGATCGCGGTCATCGCCGCGACGGCGAAATCCCGGTTCGTGAGCGACGCCGCCGGCGCTCACGTCCGCGACACCGGCGGTACCGGGTTCTTCGCCGCGCTGTTCCACTGGGACTCCAACTATTACGCGGCCATCGCCCGCTCCGGATATCCGGCCGCAGCGCCGGTGCGCCGCGCGTTCTTTCCCGGCTACCCGATCCTCGACCGGGCCGTGAGCCACCTGCTGCCGTTGCCGGTGGCGATGTTCGTGGTCAGTGCCGTCGCCGGCGCGGTGGCCGCCGTGGTGACCTGGCGGCTGACCGAAGAGCTGGCCGGAACCAGGGCCGCGCCCCTGGCGACGGGCCTGCTGATGGCCGGACCGTACGGCGTGTTCCTGGCGGCGGACTACGCCGAACCCCTGTATCTCGCGCTGGCCCTGGCGGCCTGGTACGCCGCGCGTCGCGGCCTGTGGTGGTGGGCCGGATGCTGGTGTGGCTTGGCCGGGCTGGTTCGCGTCAATGCACTTTTTCTCCTGGCCGCGCTGGTGGTGGCCTATGTGACCCAGGGGCGACGCCCGCGACGATCCTGGACGTGGCCGCTGCTCGGAGTGACGGGAGTGGCCGGTTACTTCGGCTATCTGGCCGCCCACACCGGTCAACTGACCGCGTGGTTCGCGGCCGAACACCTGGGGTGGGGCCGGACCCTCTCCTGGCCGTGGATGTCGGGGATTCAGACGGCCGGGCGAGTGCTCTACGCGGCGACTCCCGATCGCCGGTTCCAGTTCGCCATGGACCTGCTGTTCGGCGTGCTGCTGCTGGTGGGGGCCGTGGCCCTGGCGCGCAGCCGGCAATGGGGGGCGTTCACTCTCACTGCGGTCACGCTGCTGGTGATGACGACATCGTTCACCTGGGTGTCGTTGGCCAGGACCGCGCTGACCGTGATACCGCTGTTTCCGCTGACCGGCGGTTGGCTGGCGGATCGCAAACCCGCGCTGCGATTAGCGCTGTTGGGTGTGGCCGGCGCGCTGTTCCTGGTCAACGCGACCCTGTTCGCCTTCGGGTACTGGACCGACTGATTTCTCGGACGTCGACCCACGACCGCGACCCCACGAACGCCAGTCGCCCGGCCGGAAAGGTCCGGCCGGGCGATTGACGAAGAGCTCAGGTCAGCGCTTGGAGTACTGCGGCGCCTTGCGGGCCTTCTTCAGCCCGTACTTCTTACGCTCCTTGGCCCGGGCGTCCCGGGTCAGGAAGCCGGCCTTCTTCATGGCCGGGCGGTCGGCTTCGTCCAACTCGACGAGGGCGCGGGCGATGCCCAGCTGCAGCGCGCCGGCCTGGCCGGTGACGCCGCCGCCGGACAGCGTGGCGAACACGTCGTAGATGCCGTCCTTGTCCAAGGTGACCAGCGGTTCCTTGACCAGCTGCTGGTGCACCTTGTTCGGGAAGTAATTGTCCAAGGTGCGGCCGTTCAGCGTGATGGTGCCGTTGCCCGGCATGAGGCGCACCCGGACGATGGCCTCCTTGCGGCGTCCAACGGTCTGCACCGGGCGGTCGACGGCGACCCGGGTGACGGACGGCGCGGTGACGGGGGCGTCGGATCCGGTGCTGTAGTCGGTGAAGCCGTCCGCGTTGGCGAACTCGGTATCCACATCGACCTCAGGATTTTCGCTCACTGTGTTTCGCTCATTTCAGGTTCTGCTGGCGGGAGAAGTCGGGGGGTCTTACTGGGCGATCTGGGAGATCGCGAAGGGCTTCGGCTGCTGCGCGGTGTGCGGGTGCTCCGCGCCGCGGTAGACCTTCAGCTTGCGACCCATGGAACGGCCGAGCGAGTTGTGGGGCAGCATGCCCAGCACGGCCTTCTCGACCAGCTTGTCCGACCGGGTGTCCAGCAGTTGGCCGACGGTCTGCGCGCGCAGGCCGCCCGGGTAGCCGGAGTGCCGATACAGGACCTTGCCGTCGCGCTTGCCGCCGGTGACGGCGACCTTGTCGGCGTTGATGATGACAACGAAATCGCCGGTGTCGACGTGCGGCGCATAGATCGCCTTGTGCTTGCCGCGCAGCAACTGGGCGGTCTGGCTGGCCAACCGGCCCAGCACGACGTCGGTGGCGTCGATGACATGCCAGGTCCGGGTGACGTCGCCGGCCTTGGGGGTATAGGTACGCACAGGGGTCGCCTTCTCGTTCTCGGTCGGATCGCGAGGCGGGCCGGCCGGTGTCTTCGGGTCAGCGGTTGCCCGCTGCGGACACGGCGACAGGAGCCGCCGTTTTGACGGCCGCCCGCGGGCGTCCGCTTTGTTTCGGTGGGTGCCCGCCCGGACGCGTCCCCTGGGAAACGCACATTCAGGCCGGCTCGCGACGAGACCGCCGCTACCAGGTGCGATTGCCGACCCGTTCCCGACAGCAATCGCGGGAGGCCAGCTGGAGGCACCGAGGGTCCAGGGTACTCGAATCCCGCCGACCAGGCAAAACGACCGATGAGGTCACAGTTGATCGAGCAAGGCGAGCTGCGCCTGGGCGGTGCTGATGGCCCGACTGGGCGATGTCTCGGACACTTCCACGAGGTAGCGGCCGTGCGTGACCAGGCAGTAGTACGAAGACAGCGAGGATCCCTGGGCGCAGCTGGCGGCGCTACCCAGCGGTCCGGGGTCGAAGGCCTGGGTGGACGGGTCGGACTGCTTGTTCTCAGCCAGGAAGCCGTCCCGGACCACGACCGCACCAGCGGCATCCTTGGCCCGGTACACCGTCGTCCGACCGAGGGCCACGTAGTCCACACCGGCCTGCGTGAACAGCTTCTGCGTTTGAGTGGGGTTGCTGTCGAAGTTCAGGGCGCCGGCCGCCGGGTAAATGCCATCGGCCACCGTCGCGTTCTCTCCGGTGTTCGGCAGGGTGTGGGCCAGCAACCCGTCGTGATCCATGGGCTGGCTGTTCAGGCCGCCCGATACCGGCTTGAACGAGCCCAGCAGCTTGCTCTCCATGGTCATCGCCGTGGTCAGGGCCTTGGTCTGGTCGGCGGCCGAGGCGCCCTTCGGCCCCTCCAGCCAGCCGTACACGACAACCGGCCCGACGGGCAGGAAGACCTGGGCGATCGGCAGGCCGGTCGAGCCCTTGGTGGTGGTCACGATGGCCGCAGCGAAGCCGGACAACTTGCTGGGGGACGTCGTGTACCCGACGCCGTCGGACATCGACTTGGCCGTTTTCGTGGCCCCGGCCGGGCTGGGGAATTCGAAGTCGGCCAGCACCATGCCCGCACCATCAGGACCCGATCGGGCCGACGAAAAGGCTGCCACCATCTTGTTGTCGGAGGCGATCCCGGGCACCGGGTCACCGAGCAGCACACTGAGCGCCGACGCCGACTTGTACGGCAGGGTGGGGAGGCTGACCTGGGCGAAGGTCGGTTCGATCACCATCGGCGCGACCACGTAAGCCGCCAGGCGGCGGGATTCGAGCAGGGTGGCCTGTTCGGCGGTCTGCGGCGTGGCCGGCACCTGCTGACCGGTGACTGCGGAAGTGCTGCCGGCCGAGCCCGACTCAGCCGAAGTAGCCGCGCTGAGTGCGGAACTGCTGCTCGGAGCGGTGGGCAGACTGCTCGGCACCGTGATGCCGCTGACCTGACCGGACGCCAAGGCAGAGGACAGCGTCGAACTGGAACCGGCGGACGTCGGAGCCGGTCCGACCGCGGAGGTGGCCGTCTGACTCGGCGACGAGGTCGATACGGCGGGCAGCCCCGGCGGCGGGACCGCGGCGCCGTTCACCGCTGCCGCGCAGCCTGCTGTGAGTGTTGTCAACGCCGTGAAAAGCCCGACGCCCACCGCCCATCCGCGGCCGCGAACCCGGGCCCGGCCACGCGTTCGGCTCGGGTTGCCGTCCGGCGATGCGCTAACGAACAACCTCCTCGGCGAAACGACTCCCTGTCGATCTTCACCCGTTGTCGGCTTCGGCTTCGTTCGGGGCATCCCGGCCCGAATCGGCGAGGCTCCGGACCGCACGGGTGAGCGCGGCTCGGGCTGCCAACTCCGCGTCGGGCGGATAGTCGACGGCCATCAGCGTGAGGCCGCGGGCGGGCGCGGCGGCGATTTGCGCGGTCCGGCGACCCTCCGCCAGCAAACGTCCAGGCCGGTCGACGGCCGACCGGGCGCTGCCCACGCTGAGCAGGGCGCCCACCAGCGACCGCACCATCGAATGGCAGAAAGCGTCCGCGGTGACTTCGACCCACACTTGATCTCCGCGGTCGAGTACCTGCAGCCGCTGCAGGTCCCGGATGGTCGTGGCCCGCTCGCGCGGCAGGCAGTACGCCGCGAAGTCATGCAGCCCGAGCAGGGCGACGGCCGCGGCGTTCATGGCCGGGACGTCCAGGGGTCGCCGGAAGCTGTAGGTGTCGGCTCGGCGCAACGGGTCGATCCCCCACTCCGTGACCGAGATTCGATACCGGTAGTGCCTGCGCAACGCCGAGAAGCGGGCGTCGAAACCGGGCGCGGCCGTCTCGGCCCGTCGTACCCGGACATCCGCGGGCAGTAGTCCGGACAGCCGGCGGATGAGCCCTCGCCGACCGGCGGTGTGCCCATCGTCGTTCGGTGGGCCTTGTCCTTCCGCAGGTGCAGGTGGGCGGCCTCGCCGTTCCCGCGGCGCCAGCCCGTCGAATCCGTTCGGCGGCACGTCGATGTGCGCAACCTGACCGCGGGCGTGCACCCCGGCGTCCGTGCGGCCGGCCACCACCAAAGGGAGGTCGGCGCGGAACAGTGTGCTGAACGCCTCGGACAGCACACCGGCCACCGTCCGTCGGCCGGGCTGCGCGGCCCAGCCGGAGAAGTCGGTCCCGTCGTAGGCGAGGTCAAGACGCAGCCGCACCTGGCCCTGGTCGGGTGGACCGGAAAAGCGAACGGCGGGCCCGGAGCCGGAAGTTCCGGTGCCAGGCCCGCCGTCGCGGGAATTCATCGAAATGTGCGGTGGCCGATCACTTCTCAGCTTCGGTGGCCTCGGCACCCTCGGCACCGGTGGTGTCCGCCGAAGCGTCGTCGGCGCCCTCGGCCGGCTCTTCGGCGGCCGCGGACTCGGTCTGAGCGGACGTGACGTCCTCGGCCGGGGTCTCCCCGGCCTCCAGCGCCGCTTCGTCGTTGGCGGCGCCAGCAGCCGTATCGGCCGGCGCAGTGGAGATGGCGGTCGCAGCTGGCGCCGCCGATTGGGAAGCGCGGGTCCGGGCGGCGCGGTTGGTCGTGCGGGTGGCGACGGCGGACACCGTCTCCTCGCCGATCAACTCGATGATGGCCATGGGCGCGTTGTCGCCCTTGCGCGGCGCGGTCTTGATGATGCGGGTGTAGCCGCCGTCGCGGGTGGAGAAGGACGGGCCGATCTCGGCGAACAGCTTGTGCACGACTTCCTTGTCCCGGATGACCTTGAGGACCTCACGCCGCGCGTGCAGATCGCCGCGCTTGGCCGAGGTGATCAGCTTCTCGGCGAACGGGCGCAGCCGCTTGGCCTTGGCCTCGGTGGTGGTGATCTTGCCGTGCTCGAACAGCGACTGCGCGAGATTGCGCAGGATCAACCGCTCGTGGTTCGGCGAGCCGCCGAGACGGGGTCCGCGGGTGGGAGTGGGCATGGGAATCCCTCGTTCTTTGTCAGCGACGCTCGCGGCGCGAACATCGGCGGGGTGGTCAGTCGTGGTCTGCGGACTGCTCCGCAGGTGAGGCGGCGGCCCCTGCCCGGGGCGAACGACCCGGGCAGGGTTTCCGATCGCGAACGACCGGATACCGACGGTTTCCTATTCGTGTCTAAGAAGCCGTGTTGGGCACAGACCTCTCGCCCACCGGCGGGCGGTGGACCAGTCGAACAAATCCGAGGCAAAGCCTCAGATCTTCCATCCTGCTTCGCAGCTTCCGCTGCTCGCAGAACGGCTCCACTCGAACAGATCCGAGGCGAAGCCTCAGATTTGTTCGGTCTCCGCGTAGTCCTCTTCGTCAGCGGCGGCCGAGGAGAAGGTCGCCGAGTCGGAATCGGTCGAGTCGAACGAGTCGGCTTCGCCCCAGCCGCCGCCGGCGTACGCCTGCGCGGTGGCCACCGGGTCGAACCCGGCCGGCGAATCCTTGAGGGACAGGCCCAGCGCGTGCAGCTTGACCTTGACCTCGTCGATCGACTTCTGCCCGAAGTTGCGGATGTCCAGCAGGTCCGCCTCGGTCCGCGAGACCAGCTCGCCGACCGTGTGGATGCCTTCCCGCTTCAGGCAGTTGTAGGAGCGGACGGTCAGGTCCATCTCCTCGATGGGCAGCGCGAACGCCGCGATGTGGTCGGCCTCGGCCGGGCTGGGCCCGATCTCGATGCCTTCCGCGTCGGTGTTCAGCTCGCGGGCCAGGCCGAACAGCTCCACCAAGGTGGTGCCGGCCGACGCCACCGCGTCCCGCGGAGTGATCGACGGCTTGGTCTCGACATCCAGGACCAACCGGTCGAAGTCGGTGCGCTGCTCGACACGGGTCGCCTCGACCCGGTAGGTCACCTTGAGCACCGGCGAGTAGATCGAGTCGACCGGGATCCGGCCGATCTCGGCGCCGACGACCTTGTTGGGTGAGGCCGGCACATAGCCGCGGCCCCGCTCGACGACCAGCTCGATCTCGAGCTTGCCCTTCTTGGTCAGGGTGGCCAGCTTCAGATCGGGGTTGTGCACCTCGACACCGGCCGGCGGCGCGATGTCGGCGGCGGTGACGTCACCGGGGCCCTGCTTGCGCAGGTACATGGTGACCGGCTCGTCGTCCTCGGACGAGACCACCAGTTCCTTGAGGTTCAGGATCAGCTCGGTGACGTCCTCTTTGACCCCGGGGACGGTGGTGAACTCGTGGAGCACACCCTCGATCCGGATGCTGGTCACCGAGGCGCCGGGGATCGACGACAGCAGGGTCCGCCGGAGCGAGTTGCCCAGCGTGTAGCCGAAACCGGGCTCGAGCGGTTCGATGATGAACCGCGACCGGGTCGCCGCGATGGGCTCCTCGGTCAGGACAGGGCGCTGAGAGATCAGCATGGGCAATACCTTTCGACAGGCGGCCGCCGCTATATGCGACCGCACCCGAGGTCGGCCTTCCGGCCGGCCGCCCGGCCGAGACCGGGTTACTGCATCCGACCAGGGAACGGCCCTGCACGGACGATCCTCATTGCGCACGACGCGTCTCAAGCCGGACGAAAGTTCGGCTTGACCGCCGAAGGTCTCCTTCGGCGGCCGAGCGCAGCGAGGAACGATGAAATTGCCAGTCCGCCGCAGGCGGTCGATCGATAGCCTGCGGAACGCGGGCTGCCCCTGCGGCGAGCAGTGTTACTTCGAGTAGTACTCGACGATCAGCTGCTCGGCGATCTGCGAGTCGATCTGCGCGCGGATCGGGAGCGAGTGGATCAAGATCTGCAGGCGTGCCCGGGACGACCTGCATCCAGGCCGGGGTGGGCCGCTCGCCGAACGTCTGGCGGGCCAGCTCGAACGGGAACGACTCCACGGACTGCTTGCGAACGGTGATGATGTCGAACTGCTCGACCCGGTAGGACGGCACGTCCACCCGGTGGCCGTTGACCTCGAAGTGGCCATGGGTGACAAGCTGACGGGCGGCCCGGCGGGTGCGGGCCAGCCCGGCCCGGTAGACCACGTTGTCCAGCCGCGACTCGAGGATCTGCAGCAGCGTGTCGCCGGTCTTGCCGGTGCGCGACGCCGCTTCCTCGTAGTAGCGGGAGAACTGCTTCTCCATGACGCCGTAGGTGAAGCGGGCCTTCTGCTTCTCCTGCAGCTGCGTCAGGTATTCCTTCTCCTTGGTCCGCGCGCGACCGTGCTGGCCGGGCGGGAAGGGACGCCGCTCGAAGGCGATGTCCCCGCCGACCAGGTCGGTCTTCAGGCGGCGGGAGATCTTGGTGACGGGGCCGGTGTAACGAGCCATGACTGTTTCTCTACCTTCTTCCCCGTCTCAGACCCGGCGCCGCTTGGGCGGACGGGTGCCGTTGTGGGCCTGCGCGGTGACATCGGCGATGGCGCCGACCTCGAGGCCGGCGGCCTGCAACGAACGGATGGCGGTTTCGCGGCCCGAACCCGGACCCTTGACGAACACGTCGACCTTCTTCATGCCGTGCTCCATCGCCTTGCGCGCGGCGCTCTCGGCCGCCATCTGAGCGGCGAACGGCGTGGACTTCCGGGAGCCCTTGAAGCCGACATGGCCGGCCGAGGCCCAGGAGATCACCGCACCGGCCGGGTCGGTGATGGAGACGATGGTGTTGTTGAAGGTGCTCTTGATGTGGGCGTGGCCGTGGGAGACGTTCTTCTTCTCCTTGCGGCGCAGCTTCTTGACCGCACCGCCGGCCTGGCGTGACTTGGGAGGCATGGATTACCTGGCCTTCTTCTTGCCGGCGATGGTCTTCTTGGGTCCCTTGCGGGTGCGGGCGTTGGACTTGGTCCGCTGTCCGCGCACCGGCAGATGCCGGCGGTGGCGAAGACCCTGGTACGAGCCGATTTCCATCTTGCGGCGGATGTCGGCCTGCACCTCGCGGCGCAGGTCGCCCTCGACCTTGAGCTCGGCACCGTCGATCGCGTCGCGCAGCGCGAGCACGTCGTCGTCGGACAGGTCACGGACGCGCAGGTCCGGGCTGATCCCGGTGGCCTTGAGCAATTCGGCCGCGCGGGTGCGGCCGATCCCGTAGATGTAGGTCAGTGCGATCTCCATCCGCTTGTCGCGGGGCAGATCGACACCGGCGAGTCGTGCCATGTGGCGCGCTCTCTTTCTGGTGTGCCACAGGTGTCGGTCGTCGCCCGTCCCGCGTGTACGCGGGCCCCGGCCTGTGGTCCGGGGGTGACCCTGCTCGCGCAGGGAGGAGAGACGATGAGTGCGCCCGGCGGGCGCGGTTGAGGCGCAGACGGTCGGGACTAGCCCTGGCGCTGCTTGTGGCGGACGTTGTCGCAGATCACCATGACCCGGCCATGGCGACGGATCACCTTGCACTTGTCACAGATCGGCTTGACGCTCGGCTGGACCTTCACGGTCGTGCCCTTTCTCTAGTGCTCCCGGGGATCGGAAGCGCCACGCGTGGATTCGAATGGATCCACGCTCCCTACCGTCTCGGCTGGCGCCGGTCCGGTCGACCCGGGAACGTCGTTGTCCCGGGGTCCGCTCCGAGAAGGAGCAGCCGTCGAAGCCGCGCTCGACGGAACTTGTTCTGCTGAGCCTCAGCCGCGCGCGACGTGCGTCCGGTGGCCTGAGCAGAAGGCTCGGTTTACTTGTAGCGGTAGACGATGCGCCCGCGGGACAGGTCGTAGGGCGACAGTTCGACGACCACCCGGTCCTCGGGAAGGATGCGGATGTAGTGCTGCCGCATCTTCCCGCTGATGTGCGCGAGCACCTTGTGTCCGTTTTCCAACTGCACCCGAAACATGGCGTTGGGCAGTGGTTCCACCACTCGGCCCTCCACCTCGATCACGCCGTCCTTCTTGGCCATGTCCTCCGCGTTTCGATATCCGTTTAGTCTTCACGTCGCTGCGCCGCCCGCCCTGTCCCAGCCGCGCGACTGCGCTCCGGCTCGAGCCGGGGCCGTGCAGGGCATGGGTCACCCGCGAATTCGACGGAATTCGCGGGTCCGAACGACGCACCCGACCACCGGAACAGCGGTCGATCGGCACGGCGATCGATTGGGCTCGATTCCCCGAAGGGGCCGGCCCAGGGCAGCGGCAGCTGCGCCGACCTTCCACTGTACGCGAAGCCTCGCGATCAGGCCAAATGAGCGGATGGCTCGAGCTCGCCGGTGCCGGAGCCGGGTACCACATCGGAAACCGGGTCGGCCACATCCTGCGGCGTCGACACCGCCTCGACACCCGGCCGGCCGGCACCGGCGTCGGTGTCCACCGGCACCGGAACGGTGGGTCGAAGCAGCGGGAGCACCCCCGGGCGGGCGGTGGCGAAGATCACGAACAGCACACCGAGCAGCGCGATGCGGCCCCAGACGCCGACGATCAGCAGCTGCGGCCAGATCGAATCGAACACCGTGTTGGGTGCGCCCAGGTGCGTCAGGTACTCCCACTTGAAGAAGCCCACGAACAGGGCCGCGTCGACCACGAACCAGGCCAGGATCCACCCCGCCCGCACCCGGAGGAGCACCAGGAAGGGCAGCAACCACAGCGAGTACTGCGGTGAATCGACCTTGTTGAACAGCAAATAGGCGGTCAGCAACATCGCGCAGACCGGAAGCCACGGGTAATGGCCGAGTCGGCGCCGGCGCCACAGCCCGATCAACAGCGTCAGCAGCAGCCCGGCCGCGGTGGCGATCGTGGAGATGCGCGACAGCGTCGCCTGCTGGAAGTCCGTGCCGCGGGAGATCCAATACCAGACGGAGTTGGTGGACATGTCGATGTCCCGCTTCCACTGGAACTGGAAGCTCGACCACCATCCGGCGAACCCGGCGATCATGAACGGCACGTTGACGACGACGAACGTGCCGACCGCCGTGGCCACGAAGCCGGTCGCCAGCCGCCAGGACCCCGCAAAGCCGCCGTCGCGGGTGGCCGACGGATCAGCATCCGCACCGGGCCGCTGACCCAACCCGGCATACAGCGCGATCGGCGGGATGAACAGCAACGGGTAGAACTTCAGCCCCGCGCCGATACCGAGAAGCAGGGCGGCCCAGATCAGCCAGCGGCGGGGGCGGCGCGTCCGCACCGATGCGACCACCGCGGCGAAGGCACCGACCTCCGCCAGGACCGCCAGCTGGTCCCAGTTGTAGACGGTGTACAGCGCCAGCGGCGGCGCCAAGGCCCACCACCAGGCCCGCAGCCCGGTGAGACGGCACAACAAAAAGGTGATGATCAATCCGGCGAGGATCAGAACCGCCGCGTTCCAGGCCAGGAACTGCCCGTCGGTGGTGGCCGGCAGGCTGGTCGCCCACATCACCAGCCCGGTCAGCACGGGGTACTCCACCGAACCGCCGGAGAGTTGTTTGGTGACCGGATCGAAGGAGCCGTGCAGATACGGAAACTCGTGCCGGTACACGGTGCGGGTGGACCAGATCGACTGCAGATCCGTGTAGCAGACGTGGCCGGTGGCCCGCAGCACGAGGTCGGGCCCGGAAAGCCCGGTGGCGTCGTACTGCGGACCGACGCAGCGCGTCTTGTACTGGTATCCGAGCACCATCACCAGCCCGGACAGCACGATCGTCACGGCCAGCAGCACCGCGCCGACGGGGCGGCCGGCGGGACGCCAGCGCGACCGCCGAGAGGCCGCCGGCACAGCAGGATCGCAGGCAGCGTCGGGATCGGCACCCGGCGAAGAGGCGGGCGCGTCGGGATCGGTCATGGGTCGATTCAGTCCAGCGATACCGGTACGACGCCGAACGGGGCCAGGCCGGTTGCACCGCCGTCGGTTGCGGTCAGCACGCAGAGCCCGGCATCCGTGAGCGCTATCGAGTGCTCCACATGGGCCGCCCGGCGCCCGTCACGGGTCGAGACGGTCCAGCCGTCCTCGAGTTCCTGGACGGCCGGTTTGCCCAGCGTGAGCATCGGCTCGATGGCCAGCGCCATCCCGGCTTCCAGCCGTGGGCCCTTGCCCTTCTTGCCCTGGTTGGCCACGAACGGGTCCATGTGCATCGAGGAGCCGATGCCATGGCCCCCGTAGCCGACCACCGACCCGTACCGACGGCCGTCCTGCTGGCCGGATTTTTCCACCGAACGTTGGATGGCGGCGGAGATGTCGCCGAGCCGCCCGCCGACGTCGGCGGCGGCGATGCCGGACCACATGGCCAGTTCGGCGGCCGTGACCAGATCCACGTCCTCCATGGACCCGGGCTCCTCCACGGGCACCGTGACGGCGGAATCGGCGTGCCAGCCGTCCAGGATGCAGCCGGCGTCGATGGACAGCAGGTCGCCGGCACGCAGCTGCCGGCTGGAAGGGATGCCGTGCACCACTTCCTCGTTGACCGACGCGCAAATGGTGGCCGGAAAGGAGTTCGGGCCGCCCGGGTAGCCGAGGAAGTTGCTGGTGGCGCCGGCGGCGGCGATGACGTCGGCCACCACTCGGTCGATGTCCGCCGTCGTGACACCCGGCCGCACGGCCGCCCGGGCCGCCGTCAGCGCATCGGCCAGCACCCGGCCGGCCGCGCGCATGGCCTGGAGCTCGCCGCGGGTCTTGTATTCGATGCCAGAACGCGCCAACGCTCAGTCTTCTGCCGGAATCAGCTGGTCGACCCCGGACTTGCGGGCCTCGGCGGAATCAGTTGACTCCGGTCCGTCGGACCGGCAGTCACCGTCCAACGCCCGCAGGATTCGGGCCTGGACGTCGTCGATGTCCCCGACGCCGTCCACATGGACCACGCGGTCGCTGTAGTGCTCGATGAGCGGGGTCGTCTCCCGGTGGTAGATGTCCAACCGAGTCTGGATGGCCTCCGGGGTGTCGTCGGCCCGCCCGCGAGCCAGCATGCGCTGCATGAGCACGTCGTCCGGTGCGGTCAGCAGAATGACCCGGTCGATCTCCTTGTTGCTGCTGCTCAGCGTCTCGTCCAGCCATTTGGCCTGCGCGATGTTGCGCGGGAAGCCGTCCAGCAGGAAGCCCTTGGCCGCGTCCGGCTGGGCGAAGCGGTCGACCACCATGTCCTGGGTGACCTCGTCCGGCACCAGGGCCCCGGCGTTGATGTATTCCTGGACCCGCTTGCCGAGCGCCGTGCCGCCCGCGATGTTGGCGCGGAACAGATCGCCAGTCGCCACGTGCGGCACGCCGACGGCTTTCGCCAGCTTGTCCGCCTGGGTGCCCTTGCCGGCGCCCTGCGGGCCGATGATCAGCAAACGCATCAGCGGAGGAACCCTTCGTAATTGCGCTGCATGAGCTGGGTCTCGATCTGCTTCACGGTGTCCAGGCCCACGCCGACCATGATCAGTACCGCCGTGCCGCCGAACGGGAAGTTGTTGTTGGCGTTGTTGCCGGTCAACGACAGGAAGAAGTTGGGCAGGATGGCGATGATGCCCAGGTACAGCGAACCGGGCAGCGTGATCCGCGACAACACGTACTGCAGGTATTCGGCGGTCGGCCGGCCGGGCCGGATGCCGGGGATGAAGCCGCCGTACTTGCGGAGCTCGTCCGCCCGCTCGGTCGGGTTGAACGTGATCCCGACGTAGAAGTACGTGAAGAAGATGATCAGGAAGAAATACAGCAGGATGTGCAGCCAGTTGCCCTGGTCGACGATGTAGGTGTTGATCCAGAGGCTGACCGACGACAACTCGACGGTTCCGGTGACCGGGTTGACGGTGCCGGAGTTGCCGAACAACTGCACGATCAGCGTCGGGATGTACAGCAGCGAGGTCGCGAAGATGACGGGGATGACGCCGGCCTGATTGACCTTCAGCGGGATGTAGGTGGAGGTGCCGCCGTACATGCGGCGGCCGATCATCCGCTTGGCGTACTGCACGGGTAGCCGGCGTTGGCCCTGTTCGACGAAGACCACCGCGGCGATGATGGCCAGGCCCATCACGCAGATGACGCCGAAGACGACTCCACCGCCGGACTGCAGGATGTTCTGGCCCTCGGTCGGAATGCGGGCGGCGATCGAGGTGAAGATCAGGATCGACATGCCGTTGCCGACGCCGCGGTCGGTGATCAACTCACCCATCCACATGATCGCGGCAGTGCCGGCGGTCATGGTCAGCACCAGCGTCAGGTAACCCAACACGCTCTTGTCGGCGACGATCTTGCTGACGTCGCAGGTGTAGCCGTTGTTCGTCTGGTTGGAGAAGATGCCGCCGTTGCTCTGGGCCAGAGCTACGAAGGCGGTGGACTGCAGCACCCCGAGGCCGATGGTCAGGTACCGGGTGTACTGAGTCAGCCGGTTCTGGCCGGCCTGGCCCTGCTTCTTGAGCTGTTCGAACCGCGGGATCACCACGCCCAGCAGCTGGATGATGATCGACGAGGTGATGTACGGCATGATGCCCAGCGCGAAGATCGACAGCTTGAGCAGCGCGCCGCCGGAGAACAGGTTCAGCACGGTGGTCACCGAGCTGTTCTGATCGCCGGACACGTTCAGGCAGTTCTGGATCGCCTGGTAACTGACGCCCGGCGAGGGAACGGTTGCGCCCAGCCGGTAGATGACGACCATGGCGATGGTGAAGAGGATCTTCTTGCGCAGGTCGGGGGTCCTGAGCGCCGAAACAAATGCGGCGAGCAATGATCCTCCTGATATGGGCCTGATATGGACCAGCGCGCCGACGACCCGGCATCGGGTACCGCCGGCCGTCCGCGGCCATCATGACGAACGCACGCTACACGGGCGTCCGTGAAATGGCGTGATGCCGAATAAGGCGGGGCGAAGACGCTCCCGGGACGAGCCCGTTGACCCACGGAGGCCCACGGAAACGCACCCCTCACCCCTGGTGAACTCTAACCCACCGTGGCCGGGGCGAAGAAAAACCGGTGGAGCAGGAAAGTGGCAACCCCCCGTCGGCCGGTGCGGTACCGGCCGACGGGGGGCGGCTCATTTTCAATGGGAGAAGCGCGGATGGTGACCGTGCTTCCCGCGTCGGGGGCCCGGTCCTGATCAGAACCGGGCTTCCGGTCGGGTCAGAGCGTGACGGCGCTGCCGCCGGCCGCTTCCACCTTCTCGCGGGCCGAGCCGGAGAATGCATGCGCGGAGACGGCAAGCTGCACGCCACCGAGGTCGCCGTCACCCAGCACCTTGACCAGTTCGCCGTTCCGGACCAAGCCGGCCGCCACGATCTCGTCGACGCCGATCGCACCACCGGCCGGGAACGCGGTGGCCAGTTGGCCGACGTTCACCACCTGGTAGCTGGTGCGGAATGCGTTGCGGAAGCCCTTGAGCTTCGGCAGCCGCATGTGCAGCGGCAGCGCGCCGCCTTCGAACCCGGCTGCCGTGTTCTTGCGCGCGCCGGTGCCCTTGGTGCCACGACCAGCGGTCTTGCCCTTCGAACCCTCACCGCGGCCAACCCGGGTCTTCGCCGTCTTGGCACCCGGAGCCGGGCGCAGGTGGTGAACCTTGATTGTCATGCTGAGCCTTCTTCGACTGATTCCACAGTGAGCAGATGCGCCGCCGACTTCAGGTAGCCGCGCACGATCGGCGAGTCCTCGACGACCACGCTGTGGTGGATGCGCTTGAGACCGAGCGATCGGACCGATTCACGGGCCGGCCGCTTGTTGCCGATCGTCGAGCGGATCTGGGTGATCTTGAGTGCAGCCATGTCAGACCGCCTGTCCCGCGCGCGCCCGCAGCATGGCGGCCGGCGCGACGTCTTCGATCGGCAGGCCGCGACGGGCCGCGATCGACTCGGGCCGCTGCAGCCCCTTCAGGGCCGCGACGGTCGCGTGGACGATGTTGATCGGGTTGTCCGAACCGAGCGACTTCGACAGCACGTCGTGGATACCGGCGCACTCCAGCACGGCACGCACCGGGCCACCGGCGATGACGCCGGTACCGGGTGAGGCCGGGCGCAGCAGCACGACGCCGGCCGCGGCTTCGCCCGGTGACCGGGTGCGGGATGGTCGAAGCGATCCGGGGCACCCGGAACATGTGCTTCTTGGCCTCCTCGACGCCCTTGGCGATGGCAGCCGGGATCTCCTTGGCCTTGCCGTAGCCCACGCCGACCTGACCGTCGCCGTCGCCAACCACCACGAGGGCGGTGAAGGAGAACCGGCGACCACCCTTGACGACCTTGGCGACCCGGTTGGTCACGACGATGCGCTCGAGCAGCGGATTCCGTTCCGCCGCCGCTTCACGACGTCCGTCCCGACGGTCGCCACGGCGTCCGTCCCGGCGGTCGCCGCCCCGCTCGCCGCCGGCGGCGCCGCGGTCTCCGCCGAAGCCGCCGCCCTGGCGCTGAGTTCCGGGCATCAGATGTCCCTCTCGATTTTCATGTCAGTGCAGGTCATGTCAGAACTCCAGTCCGGCTTCGCGAGCCGCGTCGGCCAGGGCCGCGATACGGCCGTGGTACTTGTCGCCGCCGCGATCGAAGACAACCGCGTTGACCCCGGCCTCCTTGGCGCGGGCGGCGATGAGCTTCCCGACCTCGCGGGCCTTGGCGCTCTTGTCGCCCTCTCCGGCCCGGAGGTCCGCTTCCAGCGTCGAAGCGGCGGCCAGGGTGCGGCCGGCGGCGTCGTCCACCAGCTGCACGGCGATGTGCCGGGAGCTGCGGTTGACGACCAGCCGGGGACGTTCTGCCGTGCCGACGACCTTCTTGCGCAGGCGGAAGTGACGGGTGGCCCGGGCCTGCCGGCGTGCTTGAGAAACATTGGCAGCCATTACTTGCCCTTCTTCCCTTCCTTGCGCCGGACGACTTCGCCCTGCGTAGCGGACGCCCTTGCCCTTGTACGGCTCCGGTCCGCGGATGCTCCGGATCTTGGCGGCGACCTCGCCGACCAGTTGCTTGTCGATGCCCTCGACCCGGAACCGGGTCGGCGCCTCGACGACGAACGAGATGCCCTCGGGCGCCTTGACCGGCACCGGATGGGAGAAGCCCAGCGCGAACACCAGGTCCTTGCCCTCGGCGGTGACCCGGTAGCCGGTGCCCTGGATCTCCAGGGTCTTGGTGTAGCCGGCCGTCACGCCGACGACCATGTTGTTGACCAGCGTGCGGGTCAGGCCGTGGCGCGAGCGCGAGTCGCGCTCGTCGTCGGGCCGAGTGACCTGCAGGGTGCCGTCGTCAGTCCTGGCGACGGTGATGGGCGAGACCACGGAGTGCGTCAGGGTGCCCTTGGGGCCCTTGACCGTGACCTGCGAGCCGTCGATTGTCACGTCGACCCCGGTGGGCACCGGGATCGGCAGTCTTCCGATTCGCGACATTGTTCGTGATCCCTTACCAGACGTAGGCGAGGACTTCCCCGCCCACCTTCTTCTTGGCGGCCTGCCGGTCGGTCAGCAGACCGGTCGAGGTCGAGATGATGGCGATACCGAGGCCACCGAGCACCTTGGGCAGTTCGTTGGAGCGCGCGTAGATCCGCAGACCCGGCTTGGACACCCGACGGACGCCGGCGATCGAACGCTCACGGCTGGGGCCGTACTTGAGCTTGATCGACCAGACTCTTGCCGACGGTCGCGTCCGCGGTGGTCCAGGAGCCGATGTAGCCCTCCTTGACCAGGATGTCCGCGATGTGCCCCTTGAGCTTGGAGAAGGGCATCACGACCTCGTCGTGGTAGGCCGAGTTGGCGTTGCGGATCCGCGTCAGGAAGTCGGCGATCGGATCGGTCATGGTCATGACAGGTGGTGCCTCTCTCGGTTGGTTCGCGGAGCGGGAGCCGATCGCAATCGACACCCCGGTCCGCGCCTGACCGAAGTAGTGCGCCGCCGTTGGGCGCCGGGTGGGCCCGGACGGATGCGTCCGACCGGTGCAGTGCGTGACCACCGGGCATAGCGTGGGACTACGCACCAAAAGACGAGGATCTTGCCGAGGCGATCGCTCGGTGAGTTCTCCTGGTCTTGCTGATGCTTATTCGAGAGCATTTCCGCTGCAGGCGACATCTCCGACTGGTCGGAGCCAGGGTTTACCAGCTGGACTTGGTGACGCCGGGCAGCTCGCCGGCGTGCGCCATCTCGCGGAGGCAGATCCGGCACAGGCCGAACTTGCGGTACACCGAGTGCGGGCGCCCACAGCGGTTGCAGCGGGTATAGCCCCGAACCGCGAACTTCGGCTTGCGCTTCGCCTTGTTGATCAGCGCGGTCTTGGCCATGCTCAGTTCTCCTTGAACGGGAAGCCGAGGTGCCGCAGCAGCGCGCGGCCTTCGTCGTCGGTGGTGGCGGTGGTGACCACGGTGATGTCCATGCCGCGCGGCCGGTCGATCCGGTCGATGTCGATCTCGTGGAACATCGACTGCTCGTTGAGGCCGAAGGTGTAGTTGCCCTTACCGTCGAACTGCTTGGGCGACAGCCCGCGGAAGTCGCGGATACGCGGCAGCGCGATGGTGACCAGCCGATCCAGGAACTCCCACATGCGGTCCCCGCGCAGGGTGACCTTCGCGCCGATCGGCATGCCTTCGCGCAGCTTGAACTGGGCGATGGACTTGCGGGCCCGGCGGACCAGCGGCTTCTGGCCGGTGATCTGGGCCAGGTCGCGGACGGCACCTTCGATCAGCTTCGCGTCGCGGGCCGCCTCGCCGACACCCATGTTGACGACGACCTTGACGACCCCCGGGATCTGCATGACGTTGCCGTACGAGAACTCGGTGTTCAGCGCGTCCTTGATCTCGGCGGCGTACCGCTGCTTCATGCGCGGGACGACGCGCTCGGTGGTAGCTGCAGTCATCACAGATCCTTCCCCGACTTGCGCGACACCCGGACGCGCTTGCCATCCTCACCGGCACGCTTGCCGACGCGGGTCGGCTTGTTGTCGCCGTCGACGACCATCACGTTGGAGATGTGGATCGCTGCCTCCTGGGTCACGATGCCGCCCGACTTGGCCCCCCGCTGGGTGGTGGAGACCTTGGTGTGCTTCTTGATCCGGTTGACGCCCTCGACCAGCACGCGGCCGGATTCCGGGTAGGCCTGGATGACCTTGCCCTTGGCGCCCTTGTCCTTGCCGGCGATGACCAGCACGGTGTCGCCCTTGCTGACCTTGAGGCTCATCACAACACCTCCGGTGCGAGCGAAATGATCTTCATGTAGCGCTTGTCGCGCAGTTCGCGGCCGACCGGCCCGAAGATGCGGGTCCCGCGCGGGTCCCCGTCGGCCTTGATGAGCACGGCAGCGTTCTCATCGAACTTGATGTAGGAGCCGTCCTGACGCCGCTTCTCCTTGACGGTGCGGACGACGACGGCCTTGACGACGTCGCCCTTCTTCACACCGGCACCGGGAATGGCGTCCTTGACGGTGGCGACGATGATGTCGCCGATCCCGGCGTACCGGCGGGAGGATCCGCCCAGCACCCGGATGCACAGGATCTCCTTGGCGCCGGTGTTGTCGGCGACGCGGAGCCTGGACTCTTGCTGAATCACAGCCAGTCCGTCCTTACTTCTTCTCAATGCTTCTTTCGTCCGGGCGTCGGCGGCCAGCAGCACGGGCGGCAAACATGGCAAAAGACAAGAGGAAGTACGAGCCGCTCTGTCTCCAGAGCGCCTGGCCGGTACCAATTCCCGATCGCTCGAGGTGGGCCGGGCCGGGCTGTGGGCCCGCCTTTTCACTCTTGCCGTGGGCATGAGCCTTGCCAAGGCGATTGCTCGCCCGGCAATGTGTGCTGCTGTCCTGCGTGGCGCCGGACGAGGTCCTGACAGAATTTCCGACCCTGCCAAGCCTGTCCTGCGGCATTCGCGCCCTCCGGCACCCGCTCACGGGCACGCTTCAGACACCGGTCGTCAACTCTACCCGACCCCGCGGACCTGGCCAAATCTGCGCTGATCAGCTGGCTTCTTCGGCTCTGGTGACGCGTCGGGCCCCGCGCCGGGGCCGGCTGAGTCGGGGGCTCAGTTCGCGGGCACCCGTTCCGACCGCCGGATCTGCGGCAGGGCCGGCGGCTCGTCGGGTAGGGGCGGCGCCGGCGCCTCCGCCGGGTGGCGCGGGAAGGTCAAGGTGAAGCAAGTGCCCTGGCCCGGTTCGCTCTCGACGGTCACCGAGCCCCCACGGCTCTCGATGGAGGCCTTGACGATGGCCAGGCCGATGCCCGAACCCGCTCTCGCGCCGGCGTCCCGCCCCGTCTTGAACAGCTCGAATATCTGTCCCAGCTCGTCGGCGGCGACACCACACCCCGTGTCCCGAACGCTGACCGTCATCGCGGCATGGTTCGCCTTGGCTGCGACCTGGATGGCATCGTGGGTTCCGGTGAACTTCACGGCGTTCTCCAGCAGGCAGTCCAGGAGGGTTTCCACCCGTTCGGGATCGCACGGGAACTCGCCCACCTGCACGTCCGACGACCACCTCCGCGGCACCGTCACCGACCAGCGGCGCACGACCGCATCGACCAGGGAATCGACGTCGATGACGGTTGTCGGCGCCGGCTTCGCGGCCCGGACGAGCGCCAGGATGTGCGTCGCGATGTCGGTGGCCTTGTCCAACTCCTCGATCACCACCAGAGCGTCCGCCCGCGTCTGCTGGTTCGCCGTACCGTCGGCAATCATCTCGGCGTGACCACGCGCAATGGTCAACCGGGTGCGCACCTCATGTGACCCGAAGCGAGCGGCGAGGTCTCGCTGAGCCGCCTGATCGCGTTCGGACAATTGCATCTGCACGATCCTGGCTTGGGCGGCCCGCTGCCGATCGACATGCCAGACCAGAAGCGCGAGGATCACCCCCATCAGAACGATCTCGGCGCACTCCTCCCACCCGATGGTGCCGGATACCGCATGTCCGACCAGAGCCACCCCGGTGACCAGCGTGATCGACAGGAAGACCACGAGCGTCAGCGTCTTCGGCCACGACCACAGTCCGTAGAAAAGCGCAAAGCTTGCCCAGATCAGGTGATAAGGAATGGTCTCTTCGCCGGGCAGCACAAAGGTCAGGACGGTGTTCACACCGGCGAAGACCAGCCAGCCGATGCCGGCGGCCGTCTTATGCGGTAATGAACCGATAACCGACATTGCGCACCGTCTCGATCTCCATGGTCTTCAATTTTGTGCGTAATCGCTTGACGTACACATCGACCACATTGGTGTTCGTGTCGTAACCTTCGCCCCACACCGAGGACAGCAATTCGTTCCGGGAACACACTTGCGGTGCGCGCTCCAAAAGGTGTGCCAGCAAGACGAACTCGCGCGGGGAGAATTTGATGCGGCGGCCTTCTGCGATCAACTCGTGCCGTTCGGCATCGACGACGAATCTGCCGCCTCCGCGCTGCCGAAGTACGGTTTGCTTACCCGCCGGTTTGCGCATACGTGCTTTTATGCGAGCCAGGAGCTCGGCGTTGGCGAACGGCTTGGCCAGGAAATCGGCAGCGCCGCCGGACAGCACCTCTACCCGCGCCCCGATCTGCGGCACGGAGGAAAGCACCAGAACGCGGCTGTCCGGTTGCGCGGCCATCAACCTGGTCAGGACGTCCTGGCCCCGCACATCCGGCAACATCAGATCCAGGATGACGAGATCGGGATTCATCGTGATGGCTTTGGCGAGCCCCATCGAACCCGTCTCGGCCACCGTGACGTCGAAGCCGTTCGCTTCCAACAGGCGGGTCAGCAGCCGACTCAGCGCGTCCTCGTCCTCGATGACCAGGATATTACTCACAGTTACCTCCACTGGCACCGGCTGGGTGGCCGTGCGGCCATACGGTGGATTGCCTCACGTTTTTAGCACAAACCTCACTCCGCGCGCGGCTGCTTGACGCACTCACTCTGGCCGACCGCTCGTAAGTACTCACCGTGATGATGGCCGCCCCGGTCGGAGCGACGTTCGCGCCGGCCGGCAGGTCGCGCGCCTGCAGCGGTTGACCTGTCGCCAGAGCCAAGGCCGGAGCACGAGCATCCGGCCGAGCCGCTCGGTAACCCAGCGTAGCCGCCCGTACGGCTTTTGGTAAGTCAAACTAGCGCGAAAGAGTGTATTTGATGACAAGACGTTCATAACTCTGTGACATGTTCTCACCCTCCCTTCACCCTCATGGCAGCCGCGAGTGCGCCCGGCGCATCCAGGGGAAGACAGGGGTACCAGTGTGAACAATCGTCCGCGCGCTTTCAGGCGCCTGATCGCCGTTGCCGCCACGGCAACGATGGTGTGCTTCGGGATAGGAATAGGCCCGCAAGCCAGCGCCGTTCCGGCGGCGACACAAGATGCGACGCCCGGATCCATCACTCTTCATGTGCAGAGCGCCCGATCCGTGAACAACGGGCCGGGTTTCGTGCACAAGGGCGACCGGGTGGCCAACTACAAGTGGATCATCAACCAGGATGCCACCGGTGACCCGGGCACCATCAGCAATCAGGGCATCGACAAGTGTCTACCGGCAACAGCTTCGGGCGGGAGCACCGATGCGAACTACGCCGACACCTGTCAGTGGCCCTCCGTCCGCAACACGTCCGGATTTGCGCCGATCGTAGCCCAGGGCGATCAAAACGACCTCAGCGATACGAAGACACTGAGCGACTTGCCGCCCGGCAAATACCTCATCTCGGTGACCGCCGACAATTTCAAGATCGACGGCCAGCATTTCACCGTGACTCCGGGCGGCTCGCAGTTGGTGCAAGTCCAGATGAATCCGACTCCGCTCCCGCTCACCACTCTCCGGTTGCAGGTCTTCCAAGACAACGCACCGGTGGACGGAACGTACGAAGTCGACGCCGAACCCGCGCTCGCCGGCTTCACTGCGCACCTGACCGACGTCATCGGCACTGTCAGCGTCGACTACTACGGCAATGCCCTATGCACGCGATATCAGCATCTCCGCGGGACCACAGTTGTGCGGGACAACGCGACGACGGCGAACCTGCCGATCGCCTTTGACGCGTCCAACCGGCCAATCATCGACCCGGCCTCCACGGGTAGGTGCACCAGCGACAACACCGGTCTGATCATGATCCCGAATCTGGGCCCGAACCGGTATGCCGCGACGGTCACGCCGCCGGCGCCATCGGCCAATCAGACCTATCAGTGGGTACAAACCACCACGCTGGAGGGTGGCCACGACCACGACATCTGGCAGCAGGAAGGTGAAACCGGTTTCGATACCGAGCAGACAAAGGGTGCCGAGCTGGTGCCTGCCGTTCAGTTCGGCTTCGTCCGCACGCAGGCCATGCGCGTTCCCACCACCAACCCGCCGACCGGTGAAATCAAGGGTGTCGCGATCGCCGGCCTGCCCTACATCGGTGGGCAGAACGGCCAGGTCGTTCCAGAAACCGGCTTTGCGGGGGCGAAATCGGGTGGTCCGATCAAACAGCCCTGGATTGCTCTTTCTGATCTGGATGCCGGTGACGCGCAGGTGTACGTCGGCCGCGGGGCGGTGAACGGCTCCTTCGATATCAAGAACGTGCCGGACGGGACCTATCAGCTGTCCATCTGGGACGACGACCAGGACTACATCCTGTGGAGCTTCAACGTCGAGGTGACCAACGGCGGCCTGACCGACATGGGCAACAAGATGATCGTCGGCTGGTTCACCCACCTCTACGGCAAGGTGTTCGTCGACTCCAACGGAAACGGCCGGCAGGATTCCGGTGAGAAGGCGGTGCCGCAGTTCGGTCTCACTGTCCGGGAACGCGACAACTCCCTGATGGACCAGTACACCAACTCCTCCACCACAGATAGCACCGGCGCCTATGACATCCGGGAGACGTATCCGCTCGGAAAGTGGCTGGTGCTGGAAGCGTTCAACACCCGCTACAAGACCACTGGCATCACCTACAAGGGCGAGAACGAAACCAAGGCCACGACCAAGGTCGGCAGCCTGGTAGATGTCGATTTCCTGCCCATCATCGGTCTCGGTGGCGAAATCGACTGGGGCGTCCAGCCTTACGACACCGGCACCAATGGCGGCATTGTCGGCACGGTCACCTATGACACGACCCGCAACGAGCTGGACCCGGCCGACGCCGCGACCGAGTCCTACCAGCCGGGCATTCCGAACGTCAAGGTTCACCTTTCCGTGCCGAAGGCATGTACCGCGACGACCGACGCCGACAAGACGAACACCTGCCGGCAGGGTTACGAGATCGTCCCGCTGAAGGTCCCCGATCCCAACGATTCGACCGCGATGATCGACAATTCCGACCCGAATCGCGGCGCCTTCGTCAAGGGCCCGGAAGTGCAGGATTCCTACACCTCGGAGACGTGGCAGCCACCCCGGGGTTGCACGGCTCGGCAGTACAACAATCAGCTGCTGACCGATCAGCAGGCACTGCCGGAATTCGGGACCACCGCCAACCGGATGTGCGTGGAGGCGCCGATGATGGGCGTCGCCACCGGCCCGAGCGACGCCACCCCCGGTAACGCGTCACAGACCGTCAACGGGAACTACGGGTTCTCCGGTTCGAAGATCAACCTCTTCGATGTCGGCGACAGCCGCAATCCGGCGCCGAACCACGACCTTCCTCTTTACGCCAATCTGTCCGATGCCGGGTACGCCGACGAGGATCTGCCGCCGCTGGATTACATCGTGTCCGTCGACATCCCCAAGGACCCGGTGGACGGCAAGGCCATGTACAAGGTGACCAGCGAGGCTGACGTCAACGTCTTCGACGGCGATTCCTACCTGCCGCAGCAGAACTATCCGCCGGCCACTCCGGCCATCGCGAATGATCCCGCCGGACCGCCGGACGCCACCCCGCTGCCCCCCACGCAGCCGCCGTCGCAGCAAGCCGGCATCATCTCGGGCTGCGTCGGGGCCCTGCACACGGTGCACGTCACCGACGACGGTTTCCGGTCGGCCGGAGGCAGCCCCTTCGAGGGTCAGGACCGGCCCTGGTGCACCGACAAACTTGTCACCGTGCGGGCCGGCCAGTCCACCGCGCCCAACTTCAACCTGTTCACCGATGTGCCGATCCCAACGCACTTCTGGGGATTGACCCTCAACGACCTCGGCTTGACGCTGGACAAGCGGAGCACGAACTTCGGCGAGGCTCAAGGCCTGCCCTTCGTTCCGGTGGGTCTGTACGACTGGGCCGGTCGCCTGGTGGACACCACGCACACCGATTTCAACGGCATGTATGAGGCGCTGGAGCCCTCCACCGACACCTACAACTGCCCCGTGCCGGCTGGACCGTGTCCGAACATGTATCGGTTCGTGGGCAATGATCCCGGCCAACCGGGCGCCTTGAACGCGGATTACAACTCGAGATTCCGGACGATCGCCACGAATTTCCAGGGCTGGCCGGGTCTGTACACGGTGACAGACACCGCACCGACCCAGGTGGCGACCACCGCCCTGGCGCCGGACACCACGGTGGCCAACCCGACGATCTGTGATCTCGGGGCGTCCACCCCGCAGCTGCTCTCCGTTGATCGGCCCTACGTGCGCCGCACCGATCCGGCGGCCGCGAACCGCACCGTCACCATCAACGGGTTCGGCTTCGGAACCACCAAGGCGACCCTGAAACTGAACAGCACCGTGCTGCCGGCCACCGCGATCACCACGTGGACCGACAAACAGATCGTCTTCACCGTGCCGCTCAACACGACCGGCGGCGCGACTGCCCTGAGCATCACCAATGCCAGCGGCCTGTCGTCGGTCAACGGGTTGACCATCCAGCTGCTGGACGCCGCGTCGTCGGCCAGTGGAGGATCGGCCACCAATCCGAAGCTCGCCGAAGTGGGCCCAGGGAAGCAGTTCTCGACCATTCAGGCCGCCCTGGAAGCGGCTCGTCCTACCACCGCGACTAGATACTGGCTGGTCGTCGTCTGGCCCAACACGGCGACGAACGCCAATCCGCAAGGCGAGTACACCCAGAACCTGATCGTTCATCACCAGGTGAAGATCCAAGGCGTCGGTCCGGGCGGGTTCGATTCGGACAACCACTTCGTACCCGGCTCGATCCTGGACGGCAGCGGTTTCAATGCCGACAACCCCAGCGGCACGGCGTGGGTCAATCTGTTGACGGGGCTGAGGTATTCGGGCAACCCCGCCGTCCCGGACGCCGCCGTCATCACCGTGCTCGACGATCCGGCCGCGGCCAACGTCGTGCCGAGGAGCTATCCGATGAGCATCGACGGCTTCACCATCACCGGTGGCGCCCAGTCCGACCTCCCGACCAACATCAACGAGGTCAACGGCGGCATCAAGACTCCGTACGGGGCGACCGGTGCGCTGGTCACCCAGGGCGGCGGCATCTACGTGCACAACAACGTGCAGGGCCTGCAGGTGACCGACAACGTCATCCGCGGCAATGGTGGTTCCTATGGCGGCGCCATCCGACTCGGTACCCCGTACACCGGCGACAACCGGAACTACGGACTTCGGTTGAGCCGCAACCAGATTCGCGACAACGGTGGCACCAACCTGGCCGGCGGCATCGGGCTGTTCGGCGGCAGTGACGGCTATCAAATCGACAACAACGCCATCTGCGGCAACTTCTCCGCGGAGTACGGCGGTGCCATCACTGCCTTCGGTTACCAGGTTCACCCGTTGACCGACCTCTTCCTGGGCGGCAGCGCGGGCGGCACCATCAGCAAGAACCGGATCTGGTTCAACTCGTCCTACGACGAGGGCGGCGGCGTGATGATCGCCGGCGAGTTGCCGGCACAACCGACGCAGCTCTCCGAGGGCACCGGCCCCGTGGTCATCGACTCCAACGTCATCCAGACCAACCTGGCCAACGACGACGGCGGCGGCATCCGGCTCCTGCAGACGAGCGGTTCCCACATCACCCGATCCAATCCGGAAACCATTTCCATCACCAACAACACCATCGCCAACAACGTCTCGGCCCATGAGGGCGGCGGTATCGCATTGGACGATGCGGCTTTCGTCAACATCGTGAACAACACTGTGGCGAAGAACATCACCACGGCCACGGCCGTGACCAGTGATGGGCAGCCGGCCCCGGCCGGCCTGTCGACCGCGGCGAACAGCGATCCGCTGCAGGCCCGGTTGCGCAACACCAGCCTGCTGGTCTTCCCGCGGTCGGCCACGCTGGCCGCCACCACGTTCAGCAAGCCGACCCTGTTGAACAACGTCTTCTCGGACAACCGAGCAGGCACGTTCAGCGGCGGTTGGGTGACCGGGATCGGCGGCACGCTGCCGGACGGCTCGGCCAACGACACCAACAACTGGGACATGGGTGTGGTGGACGTGCCAGGAGCGGTGTTGACGCCCAAGAACTCGGTGCAGCAGGACGGCATTGGGGTGGCCTCCGACTCCACTGTCACCTATGTCGACGACCCGCTGTTCAAGAGTCCGTACGACGTGACCGTGAACGTCCTGGCCTCCCGCAGTTACCCGGCGTTCCGACAGTCGGTCATCGTCGCGGAATTGCTGCCGCCGACCCTGTTGGGTGACTACCACTTGCAGACCGGCTCGCCCGCGCGCGGCCGGGGGGCAGCGAGCACCAACGTGGTGTGGGACCCCGCGTTCGCGGGCTTCAGCTACACGGTGTCGGCGCCCAGAACCGACATCGACGGCAATACCCGGCCCGCCGGAACCGGGACATCCGCCCGGTACGACGCCGGATCCGACCAGATGACGCCGTGAAATCTCCGTGCCGGGTCGGTGCAATTTCCACCGGCCCGGCACGGCTCCAACTCGGCTATGACTTCGTGCCGGACTCCCTTTGGTTCCCGGCGTTGTTCTCCCGTCCCACACCTTCGGTAGTTCGGAGTACCTCGTGAACATTTTCTCCGGTCGAGAGATATCTCGCCGCTCGCTCCTCCTGGGCGGCACCGGCCTGATTGCCGGCACCCTGGTCGGGTCCGACCTGCTGACCGGCGGGTCCGCTCTGGCCGCCGCGCCCCGCCCCGCTCTGGCTCCGGCGGCGCCCGCGGCCCCAGCCGCCGTCCCGCATCCCGTGAAAAGGGTGCACCTGGTCGGGACGGACGGCTGGGTGTCAATGCCGGCCAACGCACCCGCCGACCCACCGTTCTTCCCGGATGCTCTGGCGCCCAGCCCCTTCAACACCTACGTGTTCGGTTTCCGCGACGTCACCGGACTCTCCGATTCCCAGGTCGCCGCCCAGCGCGGCAAGGCACAGATCAGCGCGCCGATGATGGCCTTCGACGAAGAGGACGACATCTACCTGACCCTGACGAACCTGGGTCTGCTGCAACGCCCGGACCTGTTCGACGGACACACCCTGCACTGGCACGGTTTCGTGAACGCCATTCCGCTGTTCGACGGCGTGCCCGAACTGTCCCTGGCGGTGCCGGTGGGTCGCGATCTGACGTACTTCTACCGCCCTCACGACGCCGGCACGTACATGTACCACTGCCATTTCGAGGACGTCGAGCACGTGCAGATGGGCATGACCGGAATGGTGTTCGTTCGTCCGAAGCAGAACAAGACGCCCGTCAATGGCGATCCCGTCGGCAGCAAATACGCTTACAACGACGGCGACGGCTCCACTCGGTATGATCGGGAATTCGCCTACATGATCACCGAGCTGTGGTCGGCCGCCCACTATCGCGACGCCCACATCCAGGTGAACGACTGGACGGATTTCGACCCAAGTTTCTGGCTCCTGAACGGCCGGGCCTATCCCGACACCGTCGCGGCGGCAGGGGACCCTATGTCCACCGCCGCCGGTCGATTGCAGTACCAGCCCATCACCTCGCTGATCACCTGCAACACCGGGGAAAAGGTGTTGCTCCGGTTGTCCAGCTTGGGCTATCAGAATCATTCGCTCACCGTCGACAACATTGATCTGACCATCGTCGCGAAGGATGCCAGCCTGTTGAAGGGCCGCGACGGAGTAACCAATTACCTCACCACCAATACCGTCGACGTCGGACCGGGCGAAAGCCGTGATGTCATTTTCACCGCGCCGGCGCCCGGCACGTACCTGCTGTACGACCGGAAGTATTCCTATCTCGAAAACGGCGGTGGACCGGGATACGGCGGGATGATGACCGAAATCCGTGTCGGTGCCCCCGGCACCTATCCCAAACAGACGGCAGTCAATGCCTGATTCGCGCATACGACAGGAGATTTGATGATGTTCGCGAAGCGAATCAGCCGCCACCGGGCCCGTGCCGGCGTCGTGGCGGCCGGCGTGGTACTCGCTGCCTTGCTAGGACCGGCCCAGAATGTGATGGCCGCCACCCCAACGGTCGGCGACATTTGCACCACCGGACCCAACTTTTCACTGACCGCCGAGGACGGCTATGCGTCCACGCCGGACGGTAACTCGATCTACATGTGGAGCTACGGGGACAGCAGCAAGTCCTTCCAGCTGCCCGGTCCGACACTGTGCGTCAATTCCGGCGACCAGGTGACCGTGGTGCTGCACAACAGCTTGCCCGAGGCCACGTCAATCGTCTTCCCGGGCCAGAAGGGCGTGAAGGCGAACGGCAGCCCAGCGCAACCACAGTTCGACCCCGGCGGCTCGCTGCTGTCCCTGGTGCAACCGGCGGCCGCCAGTGACGGCTCGGTCACCTATACCTTCACGGCCGGCAGCCCGGGGACTTATCTCTACGAAAGCGGCACGGACGTCGACAAACAGGTGCAGATGGGGATGTACGGAGCTCTGATTGTGCGTCCGGCCGGCCATCCGACCTGGGTCAACGATCGAGCCGATTCCGCCTTCACCGTGGGCCAGGACTACGTGTTCCTACTGTCGGAGATTGATCCCGATGTCCACCTCGCGGTCGAGCGTCATCACCCCGTCGATTTGAGCAACTACACCGCGCGGTATTTCATGATCAACGGACGCAGCATGCCGGACACCCTGGCTCCCAACAACGCTTCCTGGTTGCCGACCCAGCCGTATTCGGCCTTCGTCCACATCAAGCCTTATGACGCGACCAGCAATCCGCTGCCGGCCACTATCCGCTATCTCAACGCGGGCACGGTGAACTATCCGTTCCACCCCCACGGCAGCGACGAGCGCGTCATCGACCGGGACGGTCATGCCTTGCAAGGGCCGACGGGACAGGACCTCTCCTACAACAAGTACGACCTGGACGTCGGGCCCGGCCAGACCTTGGACGTGCTGATGGATTGGCGCAATGTCGAGGGTTGGAACGCCACCACAAATCCGATTCCCACCCAGATTCCCTCCATCAATGATCAGCTCTTGGTCGGGACGGACACCTGGTTCTCGGAAAGCGGATACCTGGGAACGAAGAATCCATTGCCGACATCCATTACGTCGAACAACGAATGTGGCGAGTACTACCACATTGCGCACAGCCACGCGCTGGAACAAGCGACCAACTACGGCGCGACCTTCGGGGGAATGATGACGGTCTTCCGCATCGACCCGCCCGCCGGTTGCCCGGCTCAGTGAAGGGTTCCGGCCGATGATCTCCGCCGCTAGAACACGTAACTCCGTTCGCCCCCATTGGTGCGGCCGCCGCACCGCGGTGCTGACCACCTCGCTGGTCCTCGCCATGGGCGCTGTCTCGCTCGGTGCTCTGGCCCCGGCCGCCGCGGCCCACCCAGCGGCTGCCGCGGCGGTCGGATCCGCCGTTCCCGCGGCAGCGCCGGCGGCGGCCGTCGGCCACCTCTCGGCGCGCAACTGTGCCGAGGCCACCGGAACCGCGGCCTGCGATTTGTATGCCATGTCGGGGACCGCTGCGGTCCTGGGCAACAACATCCCCATCTGGGGGTTCTCCACCACCGCGACGGCCGGCTCGGCCACCGCGCCCGGGCCCGTACTGGTGGTCAACCAGGGCGACCAAGTGTCCATCACCGTGCACAACTCCCTGACCGGTGAGCAGCTTTCACTGGCTCTGCCCGGTCAGGTCGGCGTCACCCATGCCGGCGGCGCCGTCGGTGACGACACGACGGGGGTCGCCACCGGCGGAACCGCCAGTTACTCGTTCAAGGCCACACGGGCCGGCACCTTCCTGTATGAGGCCGGGCACACCGTGAACGGCGCCCGGCAGGTCGCCATGGGCCTCGCCGGCGCGCTCGTCGTGCTCCCAGCCGACGGGAGTGCCTATGGCACGACGGCCAACTATCCAGCCACGGCGTACGACGACGATGCCGTTCTGGTGATGAGCGAAATCGATCCCGACCTCAATGCCGATCCGGCCAATTTCGATATGCGAAACTTCGCACCGAAGTACCGGATGTTCAACGGCAAGCCTTACCCGGCCTCGGACCCCGTCAGCACCGACCAAGGCCATACCGTCCTGCTCCGCTACGTGAACGCCGGCTCGCAAACCCACGCCATGAGCCTTTTGGGTGGCGACCAGGTGGAAATCGCCCAGGACGGGCATCAGCTCCGGTACCAATCCACGGTGACCGCGGAAAGCGTCGACCCCGGCCAGACGCTGGACGTGCTGGTCAAAATGCCCACCGGTCCGGAAGCCAAATTGGCGGTGTACGAACCGGCGCAGCACCTGGACAACAACGGGCAGCACGGCGCCGATCCGACCCAAATCGCGTTCGGGGGTCTGCTGACCTTCCTGGACACGAATGCCCCGCCGCCCAGCACCGATGGGGTTGGCCCATCCGCGAGCCACCTCAAGGTGTCGCCCAACCCGTCGGACGGCAAGGCAGACGTCTCGATTACGGCCGATCTGAGTGACGCCGCCACCGGTGGCTCTGCCATCGACCAAGCCGAATTCGTGCTCGACGATCCGGCCGCCACCGGTCCGGGCTTCGGAACCTCGATGACGGCGACGTATGGCACCGTTAGCGTGTCCGGTGCCGCGGGCGTCATCCCGGCCGGATCGGCGGACACGGATTGTCAACCGGCCGCTCCGGCGGCACCGCCCTTGGCGCTGAAGTGCCTGAGCGCCGGGACGCACACCATCTATGTGCGGGCCCACGACACCGCGGGCAACTGGGGCGTGGTGTCGTCGGTGATCCTGAACCTGCCGAAGACCGGTCCGCAGACCACCGGCGGCAGCGTCGACTCCCCGGCCAACGGGATGAGCGACATCGCGATCTCAGCCACCGGTGACGACTCCGCTGCGGGTGGCACCATTGTCGGGGCGGAATACTTCGTCGACACCCCCGGTGCTGATGGGAGTGGAATCTCGCTGCCGCGCAACCGGACCGCGTCGATCGTGTCGGAGGACGGCGTCATGGCGGCCGCCGACGTGCTGGCCCTCGGCGAGGGCGTGCATCACATCCTGGTGCACAGCAAGGATTCGCTCGGGCTGTGGGGTCCGCTGCTGGACATCCCGCTGACCGTCGATCTGACCGGGCCGACCGTCGACGCTGCGAGCGTCGGGCCCAACCCGTCCAACACAATCCTGTCCAACAAGAGCAACCCGGGATACCTGTACATCTCTGCCCAGATCACCGACCGTGACGCCGGCGGAGCGATGCAGAGCAACCTGATCGACGCCGAGGCTTTCGTGGACAGCGCCACCAAACCTGCCGGCACCGGTCTGCAGCTGATCGCCGTCGACGGATCTCTGAATTCGCCGCAGGAAGCGGTTTACGGCCTGTTGCCGCTCTCCCAGGTGAAGGCGTTGACGGAAGGAACCCACAGCGTCTACGTGCACGGCCAGGATGCCGCTGGCACCTGGGGACCGATGTTCGCGGTCAAGCTCGTCATCGACAAGACGGCGCCCAAATTGGGAACCGTGACCGCGTCACCGAACCCCACCAACGGCGCACCGGCATTCACCTTGACCACGCCGGTGACGGAGGCCGTCGGGGTCAGCACTGCCGAATATTGGGCCGGCACCACCGATCCCGGCGTGGGCAAGGGAATTGCGGTTCCTGTCAGCGTCGTCAACGGTGCGGTCACAGTGACCATCCCCACGAATGGCTTGCTCGGCGGAGTTCAGCAGTTCAACCTCCGCGTGCAGGACACCGCCGGTAACTGGTCCACCGCCGGGGCGGTCTCGGTCAACGTCATCCGGCCGAACGCCATCTTCAGTGACATGTTCGAGACCCCGGCGCCGGCTTGGTCGTCGCGTACAGGAACGGTCAGCAACAGCACGGCGGCGAAGATGACTGTGTTGGAACCGACTAGTACACAGGGACTCTCGGCGACGATCAGCAACTTTGTCAGGACGAGCAGTTTGACCGACACGACGCCGGCCGCTGAGACGTCCTACAAAGCAAAGTTCATGTTCAATCGGAACAACCTGACCGCTGGAAACGCCAACAATGCGCTGACGATCTTCGAAGGTCGCAATGCCACGGCCCAGGTCTTCGCGGTGCAATTCCGATTGAGTAACGGCACGAGCGGGACGCCGCAGCTGCGACTGGTGCTGCAACGGGGCGGGATTCAGGGCGCCGCCACCGGCGCGTGGGTGAACCTGGGATCCGGGGCGCATTCCGTGCAGGTCGAGTGGTCCGCCGCAAGCAACGGCTCCGCGATCCTGCGGATCGACGGAGCGTCGGTGCAAACCGTCACCGGCAACAACAGCGCCCTCAAGGTCGAAACCGCGGTCCTGGGCATCACCCAACAGGCTCCGAACGGAGCCAGCGGTACCGCGTACTTCGACAGCTTCACCTCCGCCCGCACGACGATCTGAGCAGCGACATGAAAACAGCAAGTGTGTGGAATTCGTTCAAGCAGTTGTTCGGCCGGCACCGCACCGCCGCCTTCGGGGCACTCGGGCTCGTCCTGATTGCCCTGGCGGCGGGCGGCTACTGGTTGGTCGCGGCGCCGGCGAAAGCCGGCAACGTGCCCTTCCCGCAAAGCGCGGCCATGGAGGACAAGCTGGGCGTTCGCTTCTCGCGGGTGGCGGTGGTCGGTGACGGCGGCCTGGTGCAGCTGAATTATGTGGTGCTGGACAGCGAGAAGGCATCGCGGTTCCAGTCGGACGTCACCCACCCACCGACCCTAGTGAGTGAAGCCAGAGACGGCAAGACGCAACGCGTTTCGGTGATGAAGCAGGGACATACCTTGCGGGCCGGGCAAACCTATTACCTGGTCTACCAAAACACGCGTAGTGCCCTGCGTTCGGGCGAGCGAGCGAGCATCGTCGATGCTGACCTGCAACTCGCGCACGTTCCGGTGCTGTGAGCGGATCCATGACGACGTTGTTGCGGCCGAGAAGGCTGTCGTTGCGCAGCCTTCTCGCTCTGTCGCTCCTGGTGATTCTCATGATCATGTGCCTGCCGGCGCCGAAGGCCAGCGCTCACGCTTTCCTGACCGACAGCACACCGGGCGACGGTGCCGTCCTGTCGTCGGCCCCGGCGAGCATCGATCTGAAGTTCAGCGAGTCGGTCGTCGTCAGCGCCATGACCATCGACCTGGTCGACTCGACGGGAAAGCACTACCGGGCAACGTCCATTCGCTTGGCCAGCGATCCGGACGCCGACACCGAGGAGCCGTCGGAAGTGGTGGCGACCCTGCCGCCGCTCGGTCGGGACGCCTATCGGTTGTCCTGGCAGACACTGTCCAGCGACGACCTGCACCGGACCAACGGAATTCTGGTTTTCGGCATCGGGCAAGCGGTAACCGCGGCCGGGTTCGCCGAACCGCGGCCGGCACCGGATGAGGTGGCGCTACGCACTCTCATTTTCGTGAGCCTTGCGTTGGCCGTCGGCGGTTTGTTGGCCCGGCGGCTGGTCAGCCGGGCTGTGACGGAAGCGTCAGACCCGCTGGACCGGGCCGCCCGGCGCTGCGTCCGGTGGTCGATTGCCGGTGGCATCACCGGAATCGTCGGCTGCACAGGACTCCTGCTGGTCGAGATGGTCAGCGCCGGCTCGTCGGTGAGCGACGCCATCAATGGTCCCTTCGGTTGGCATTCGCTGCTCCGCATCGGTGGTTTCGCCGGCCTGGTGGTGGCGGCGTGGGTGCCGGTCCGGACGTCCACCCGGCTGATGCGGGTCGCGCTCGTAGTAGCCGGCTCGGCAGCCGTGGCCGTCGATTCCGCTCTGCTCGGCCACTCCGGAGCCGGGACGTCGCTGTCTCTCACCAGGGTGGTCGCCGACGCGGCTCACCTGATTTCCGCGGGCCTCTGGTCAGGAACGCTGTTGCTGGCGGTGATCGTCGCGATTCCGGCCGCCCGGCGGGCCGACGGGACGTCCGTCCAGCGCATGCTGCGTAGCTTCGGTGGGCCGGCTGCTGTCTGTGTCGCCGTGATGATCGCCAGCGGCCTCTACCTGGCCAGCGCGGCGGCGGCATCGGTCGACGCTCTGCTCCTGACCTTCTACGGTCGGGTGTTGCTGATCAAGGTCTTTGTCGTGCTGATCATCTGCTGTCTGGGAGTGATCAACCATCGCCGGGTGCGCCGTTCGCGATCCACGGTGCCTGGGCGGACCGTGGCTCTGGAAGCCGGCGCCGCGGTGCTGGTGCTCGGCTTGGCGGCCACGCTGACCAGCAGTCAGCCGGCCATGGAACCGCAATTCGTCAACGCAGCAGCCCCGGCCGCCGTGTCGACGGTCAGCGCCTTGGCCGGCGATCTCCAAGAGGCGGTCGATGTCCGGCCCAACTCCCCCGGCCGCAACGTCATGTTGATCGACGTGTACGACACGCGCCGGCCGTCCCCCGCACCCATCCGGGGCGTGACTGTCGTCGTCAGCCGGCCGGGCGCAGGTAGCGGTCCGGCGTTGCCCGCGGTCCCGGTCGGCGACGGGCGGTGGGCGGTGACGAGCGACATCGCGCCGGCCACGAACCTGACCATCACCGTGACCGTGCGACGGCCGGGTATGAGCAGCGTCAGCTGGTCCTACCCGTGGGCACTTCGCGCCGGGTCGGCCTTGCCGACCGCGCCGGCGGTGGTGTCCCGGACTCCCATCTCCGGCTTGTTGAAGAGTTTGTCGCTGTCGGCTTTGATCGTCTTTGTGCTGGCCGGAGCGTGGTGGACGCGGGCATGGCGGAGACGCCGCACAGCGGTCCAGGAGGACATGTCAACCGGCGGCGCCGCGTCGGTCCCTCGCCCGGCGCCGGCCGAGGAGGCGGAGCCCGCTCCGATCCACTGATTCTTCTTAGACCGGCCGCGAGTCGAGCCACCCGTGCTTCCGCATCTGCTCGGACGCCGCCCGCCGTAATCCTTCCGTGGTCACCGGTTCTCCGGCCCGGGCCGAGTCGAAGGCGCAGCGGCGGGCGGCGCTGTCGATCATCGCGCCGGACATGTCGAATTCGGCGGCCAGCGCGGCGAAATCGATGCCGTCGCGCCCGGGGCAACGGGCCGGGATGCTACGCATCCAGAGCTGTTGGCGTTGGGCCTCTTTGGGCAGTTCAAAGCTGATGATCACGTCGAAGCGGCGGGCGAACGCAGGATCGATGTTGGCCGTGAGGTTGGTCGTCATCACGACGACGCCGGTGAGCCGCTCCAGTCGTTGCAGCAGGTACGACGTTTCCAGATTGGCATAGCGGTCGTTCGACGAATTGACCGACGTACGTTTGCCGAACAGGGCGTCGACCTCGTCGATGAGCAGCACGGCCGGTGCGTCCTCGAGCGCGGTGAACAGCTGCTCGAAATTCTTCTGGGTCTCCCCGATGTACTTGGACACGAGCGCCGCCACATTCACGGTCAGCAGCTCCTGCCGCAGCGAACCCGCCAGCGCCTCGGCGGTCGCGGTTTTTCCGGTCCCCGGTGGGCCTTGCAGCAGCACCAAGGTGCGGGTGCGCGCGAAGCCCCATTCCTCGGTCACCGTCGATTCCAACCGGCGGTCGAGAGAAACGCCCGCCAACAGCGAACGCTGCGGGTCCGAGAGCACCACGTCGTCCAGGTCGAAGCGCGGAATCAGGCGGTCCGCACCGATGGTGGAAGCGCTGGGCCGCAGGTACACCAGCTCGTCGCTGCTGGGCGCGGCGGCCGGAGTGCCGCGCAAGCGCAACAGTTTGGCCTGAATCGGCGTCAGCAGAGTCTGGTGGGTTTCGTCGCCGAACGGTTCACGAACGGTCTGCAGATGCCAACCCCGCGAACGCACTCGCGGCAGGTCCTGCAGTGGTATCCGATGCGGCGAACTGACCGCCCACTGCAGATACCGGGCGGAGCGAACTTGCGTGCGGGTGTCCGCCGGCAGCCGTCCGTCGTCCGCGGTCAGGACGGGCACCGCCTTGCGCAGCGTCGCTTCCCGGATGAGTGCCGACCACTGACGCAGATCCTCCGGCGGTGGGGTGACCAGCAACTCGCCGCCGGCGGCCAGGTCCCGGATCTTGTCCAGACGCGACTGGCTGTCGGCTCCGCTGACGGTCCACAGCGGCCCTGGCTCGGCGGAGAACATCAGGCCGCTCTCCACCGCGGCACCCGGCGGCAACTCCGGGTCCGGGGCGATATCGCCGACCAGCGTCCACAGCACCGCCTCTTCCAACCCGACCGTTCCGGACTGCCACGGGACTCCGGGCAGGTGGCGCACCAATCGGGCGGCGCCCAGGCGTGATCCGGGACCCAGGGGCACCTGCCCGCCGGTGGCGTCGCCCCAGACGGAGCCGAGCAACCCGAGGGACGGCAACGCCGGTTCGACGCCGCCCTGGCACCAACCCGACAGCAAAGCGCAGGTCGGGTCGGTTTCGCAGGACATCATCACGGCCAGGATCTCGGTCTCCGGCTGAGTCAGACCGAGCTGCTTGGACAACACCGACAGCAGATGCGGTTCGTCCAGCAGATGCATCCGGAAGTCGGCCGCCGCGGGGACGTCGGCGAGCACAGCTTCCAGCTGGCCGTCCAGGGCGAGGTCGACAGCCTTCCGCCGCTCGCCGTCCCAGTTCCTCAGATGGTCGGCCAGGACGGCCCGTCCGAACTCTGTCCAAATCGCCGCTGCCATTGTTACCATCCTGGCACTGACAGTGACGAAGCGAGGAGCTGGGTGGCATGGCCGAACCGGAGCAGCAGCCTTCCATGTGGGACAAGGCCAAGGGCTACATGACCGGTGGGTCGGCCGCCGCGGCCGGAGTCGGCGCCTACGGCAAGTTCACCCGGAGTGCCATCAATTCCACCGGTGCGCCCTTGGGCATCCGGATGCCAACCAAGCCGGTCCACCTGCTGCGCAGCGCACCGATGCCGGTCAAGGTCGCCGGAGCTGTGGGAATGGCGGGCCTGGCCGGCCTGAAGTACATGGCCAAACGCGGCGAGGACGAATAGTCACCGCGCTACCGACGCTAGAAAGCGGTCTGGGCGGGCGTTGTCAGTCCTGGACTGACCGGCCCACATATTGCACGGCGGACCGCGCCCGGCCCCGCAGCGCCGGCTCCTCGGGCGCCGGCCTACTGACCACCGCCTGGTCGACCTCGGTGACCACGGCAGCAGCGGTTTCCCAGTCGTAGACGTCAGCGACCATGGTCACCACCACGTCGATGGCCGGCCGGAGGCGCGCTTCCATGGCGTGCCACACGGTGTCCAGCCGCCGCGACTCCGGCCGTTCCAGCCGAATCGTCGCCGGCCGCCCCGCACCGCCGTGCGGCAGTTCCAGCTGGGGGCGGGCCAACAGCAGGTTGAGTAGCTGGCCCAGGATCCGGTGCTCGTCGCGTTCCCGTTCGCACCACACGGACAGCAGGTAGTGGACGTCGATGTGCGGATCGATCAACCGCCGGGACACCGTGCCGTCGGAGTTCCGCCGGGCCAGCGCACCAGAGCCACTGGACTTGCCGTTGTAGTGCGCGTCCCACATGAACAGATCCACGGTCGGGCGGCGCAGGGCGAGCTGACTCAACGAACCGGGCCAGGCAAAGGAGACGTCCAGCTGTTCCTCGGTGAGGGGCAACCGCCGGATCAACGCCTCGAGCGCCGAATCGACGTCCTCGATCACAAGGGAATTCTAGGCCGCGTCCGTTCGGATGGTCCGATCGCCTCGCTCCCGGGTACGCGCCGACGCGGCATTCGCAATGTAGACAGCGGTTATCGGTGTCGGCCCGCCGCTGCGCTTTCCGCGTCGACGGCGGCTTGCGGCTGCAGATACGAAAAAGCCCGCCGCCCGAGGATCGGGCGGCGGGGCTCTACGCATTCAGCGCGAGGTCACTTGGCCTTTTCGAGGATCTCCACCAGACGCCAGCGCTTTGTCGCGGACAACGGCCGGGTCTCGGCCAACAGCACGCGGTCACCGATGTGGGCGGTGCCGTTCTCGTCGTGGGCCTGCACCTTGGACGTGCGGCGGATGACCTTGGAGTAGCGCGGGTGCTTCACCCGGTCCTCCAGCTCGACGACGATGGTCTTGTTCATCTTGTCGGAGACCACGTAGCCCTCACGGACCTTGCGGTCGCCGCGCGAACCGGCGGTCGGCGCGGCGGCCGGTTCAACCGTCGGCTGGTCGGTCGACGCGATGGTTTCAGCCGGCACAGTGGTTTCAGCCGGCACAGTGATTTCGGTCGACACAGTGGCTTCAGCCGGCACAGTGGTTTCGGCGGGAGTGCTCACTTGGATTCCTTCTTCCGGCGTGCTCATGCGGCACCGCCCACGGTCGCGCCATCCGGACCGGTCGACAGGCCGAGCTCACGCTCGCGCATGACGGTGTAGATACGGGCGATGTCGTGCCGGACAGTGCGGAGCCGACGGTTGTTGTCCATCTGCCCGGTCGCCATCTGGAAGCGCAGGTTGAACAGCTCTTCCTTGGACTCCCGAAGGCGGGCTTCGAGCTCCTCGGCGCCGAGCTCACGAAGCGAGTTCGCCAACGACTCTGCCATCAGGATTCACCACCCTCCCGGGTCACGATGCGGCACTTCATGGGCAACTTGTGGATCGCGCGGCGCAGCGCCTCGCGCGCCGTGACCTCGTTCGGGTAAGACATCTCGAACAGCACGCGGCCCGGCTTGACGTTGGCCACCCACCACTCCGGCGAGCCCTTACCGGAACCCATGCGGGTTTCGGCCGGCTTCTTGGTCAACGGCCGGTCCGGGTAGATGTTGATCCAGACCTTGCCGCCACGCTTGATGTGCCGGTTGATGGCGATACGAGCGGACTCGATCTGCCGGTTGGTGACGTAGGCGGGCTCGATGGCCTGGATGCCGTAGTCGCCGAACGTCACGCGCGTCCCACCAGAGGCCATGCCGGTCCGGTGGGGACGGTGCTGCTTGCGGTGTTTGACCCTGCGGGGAATGAGCATGGCTCAGCTCTCCTGGTTCTCAGTGCTGGCCGCAGCGGCCTCGTTGTAGGCCTGCGCCGCTTCCTCGGTGACCGCCACCTCGTCGACCGCGGCGCGGCCGGCATCGGTGGACGTCGGGGTGGTGCCGGACGCCCCGGACCGACGACGGGCCGGACGGTCCGCCCGGTCGGCGCCACCGCGCGGAGCGCCGGAACGCTGGCCGGCCAGCGCCTCGGCGGCCTTCTGCTCGGCCAGGGTGCCGGTCTTGTCGCCCTTGTAGATCCAGACCTTCACGCCGATGCGGCCGAAGGTGGTCTTGGCCTCGAAGAACCCGTAGTCGATGTCCGCCCGCAGCGTGTGCAGCGGCACCCGACCCTCGCGGTAGAACTCCGACCGGCTCATCTCGGCGCCGCCGAGACGGCCCGAGCACTGGATCCGGATGCCCTTGACGGCACCGGAGCGCTGCGCGGACTGCATCGACTTGCGCATGGCCCGCCGGAAGCTGACCCGGTTGGACAGCTGCTCGGCCACACCCTGGGCCACCAGCTGGGCATCGGACTCGGGGTTACGCACCTCGAGGATGTTCAGCTGGACCTGCTTGCCGGTGAGCTTCTCGAGCTGACCGCGGATGCGATCGGCCTCGGCGCCGCGGCGGCCGATGACGATGCCCGGACGAGCCGTGTGGATGTCGACGCGGACCCGGTCGCGGGTGCGCTCGATCTCGACCTTGGCGATACCCGCCCGCTCCATGCCCTTGGACATCAGCTTGCGGATGGCGACATCCTCGGCGACGTAGTCCGCGTAGGACTTGTCCGCGTACCAGCGCGAGCTCCAGTCGGTGGTGATACCCAGACGGAAACCGTGGGGATTGATCTTCTGACCCACTAGCGGGCCCCTCCCTTGCGCGTACGAGTGGCGGTCGTGGCGGCGTCACCGGTAGCGGCGCCACCACGGCGGTTGCGCCGACCCGAGTTCTCGGGACGCTCGATCGAGACGACCTCGATGGTGATGTGGCACGTCCGCTTGTTGATGCGGAAGGCCCGGCCCTGCGCCCGCGGCTGGAACCGCTTGAGCGTGGGGCCCTCGTCCACGAACGCCGTGGCCACGAAGAGGGCATCGGCGTGCATGCCGTGGTTGTGCTCGGCATTGGCCACGGCCGAGGCCAGCAGCTTGGCGACCGGCTCCGCGGCGGCCTGCGGTGCGAACCGCAGAATCGTCGCCGCTTCTGTGGCGGTGCGGTTACGAATCAAATCGACCACGCGGCGCGCCTTCATCGGCGTCACCCCCAGGTAGCGAACCTGGGCGCGAGCGCGAGGTAGCGCGGCCAGTTCGGCGGATGTGCTCATGTCTGGCTCCTTCCTCAGCCGCGCCGGCTGCGCCGGTCTTCCTTGATGTGACCTTTGAACGTGCGGGTCGGGGCGAACTCGCCCAGCTTGTGGCCGACCATCGACTCGGTCACGAAGACCGGGACGTGCTTGCGGCCGTCGTGCACGGCGATCGTGTGACCCAGCATGTCCGGAATGATCGTGGAGCGACGCGACCAGGTCTTGATGACGGCCTTGGAGTTCTTGTCGTTGGCCGCATCCACCTTCTTGAGCAGGTGGTCGTCGATGAACGGGCCCTTTTTGAGACTGCGTGGCATCTCTTGCCTACCTTCCTGCTCGGTTCTGGATGATCACGGTGTGGATCTCCTGGCTCATCGCTTCTTGCCACCCTTGCGGCGGCGGCGAACGATGAGTTTGTCGCTGGCCTTGTTCGGCCGCCGGGTGCGGCCCTCGGGCTTGCCGGCCGGGTTGACCGGGTGCCGGCCACCGGACGTCTTGCCCTCACCACCGCCGTGCGGGTGATCGACCGGGTTCATGGCCACACCACGGACGGAGGGGCGCTTGCCCTTCCACCGCATACGGCCGGCCTTGCCCCAGTTGATGTTGGCCTGCTCGGCGTTGCCGACCTCGCCGACCGAAGCGCGGCAGCGGACATCGACATTGCGGATCTCCCCGGAGGGCATCCGCAGCTGTGCGTAGGGGCCGTCCTTGGCCACCAGCTGGACGCGGGCCCCGGCCGACCGGGCGATCTTCGCCCCGCCACCCGGACGCAGTTCGATCGCGTGCACGACCGTGCCGACCGGGATGTTGCGCAGCGGCAGGTTGTTGCCCGGCTTGATGTCCGCGCCGACCCCGGTTTCCACGGTGTCGCCCTGGTTCAGCCGGTTCGGCGCGATGATGTAGCGCTTCTCGCCGTCGGCGTAGTGCAGCAAGGCGATGCGCGCGGTGCGGTTGGGGTCGTACTCGATCTGTGCGACCTTGGCGGGCACACCGTCCTTGTCCGACCGGCGGAAGTCGACCAGACGGTAGGCACGCTTGTGACCGCCACCCTGGTGGCGGGCGGTGACCCGGCCGTGGACGTTGCGGCCGCCGGTGTTGTGCAGCGGCGCCAGCAGGGACTTCTCCGGCGTCGACCGGGTCAGCTCGGCGAAATCCGCTACCGAGGCGCCGCGGCGACCAGGGGTCGTCGGCTTGTACTTGCGAATAGGCATGTTGTGTTTTCCTCAGACCGTCTCTCAGGCGCCCGTGAAGATTTCGATCGGCTTGCTGTCGGCCGAAAGCGTCACGATGGCGCGCTTGACCGCCTTACGCTGGCCGAAGCCCTGCCGGGTGCGCTTGCGCTTGCCGGCCCGGTTCAGCGTGTTCACCGAGACGACCTTGACGTCGAAGATCTTCTCGATGGCGATCTTGACCTGGGTCTTGTTGGCGTCCGGTCGCACCACGAAGGTGTACCGGCCCGACTCCAGCAGCCCGTAGCTCTTTTCCGAAACGACCGGCGCCAGGATGACGTCGCGGGGATCGGTGCTCACTTGGTGTCCTCTCCGGCCGCATCGTCGGCGTTGTCGGCATCTTCGGTGCCGGACTCGACGGCAGCCTCTTCCGAACCCTCGGCGGGGTCCTCGTCGGCGGCGGCCTCGGCCTGCTTGACCGGCTCCGGGTCGACTCCTGCTCGGCCACGGGGGCCTGTTCGGCAGTGGACGGGCGCGACGGGCTCCGGCTCGGCCGCCGGGGCCGGTTCGATCACCGGGGCCGGCTCGATCACCGGGGCCGGCTCGGCGGCGACCGGCGACTCCGTGGCGACGGTGATCCTCGACGCCTCAGTGGCTTCGCCCAGCGAACCGACTCGCGAGAAGTCGACGAACTCTTCGAGGGCCTCGCGGGTGAAGATGACGTCGTCGCTGCGCAGCACGTCGTAGGTGTTCAGCTGATCGGCGATGATCAGGTGCACATTGTCGGCGTTGCGCAGGCTCAGCCAGCCGCTCTCGTCATCGCGACCCACGACAACCAGGATGTTCTTGGCGGTGGAAACGCTGGCCACGGCCGCCACCGCGGTCTTGGTGGACGGGACGTCCCCCGTCACCAGGACTGGACAGCACGTGCATGTGCCCGCCCCGGGCCCGGTCGGAAAGCGCGCCGCGCAGCGCGGCCGCCTTCATCTTCTTGGGCGTCCGCTGCAGGTACAGGTGCGGGAACCGGCCCGTGCACGACGCCGCCGCCGGTGAACTGCGGCGCGCGGGTCGAACCCTGACGGGCCCGGCCGGTGCCCTTCTGCCGGTACGGCTTCTTGCCGCCACCGGAGACCTCGGACCGGGTCTTGGCCTTGTGCGTGCCCTGGCGGGCAGCGGCCAGCTGAGCGACGACGACCTGGTGCATCAGCGGGATGTTCGACTGCACGTCGAACAGCTCATCCGGCAACGCCAGCGTGCCCTCGGCCGGCCGGCCGGAGAAAGGATCTGAACGGAATTGGTCACTTGGAATCACCCTTGACGGCGGTCTTGACGAACACGACTCCGCCCTTGGGGCCCGGAACGGCGCCCTTGATCAAGACGAGGCCCTTCTCGGCATCGATCGGCGTGGATGGTCAGGTTCTGGGTCGTCACCTTGACGTTGCCCATGCGGCCCGCCATGCGCAGGCCCTTGAAGACGCGGCCGGGGGTCGAACAGCCACCGATGGATCCGGGCGCCCGGTGCTTGCGGTGCACACCGTGGCCGGACGACAAGCCCCGGAAGCCGTGGCGCTTCATGACACCGGCGGTGCCCTTGCCCTTGCTCGTACCGGTGACATCGATGATGTTGCCGGCCTCGAAGACCTCTTCGGCCTTCAGTTCCTGACCGACGGTGTAGTCGGAGACGTCTTCGGTGCGCAGCTCGGCGATATGGCGACGCGGGGTCACGCCCGCCTTCGTGAACTGACCGGCGACCGGCTTGGTGACGTTGCGGGGATCAACCGCACCGAAAGCCAGCTGGACACCGACGTAGCCGTCGTTCTCTTCGGTGCGCAGGGCGGTGACGACGACTGGGCCGGCCTGCACGACAGTGACCGGAACAACTCGGTTCGTCGCGTCGAAGACCTGGGTCATTCCGAGCTTGTGGCCCAGAATTCCCTTGATCGTTTTAGCCATGGTTGATACCATCTCCTACTTGGTCAGCAGACGCCGAGAAAAGTTCGGTCCGGGCGGAGAGCTTGCGCTCAGCGCGCCTTACTGGATGTTGACGTCCACGGACGCCGGCAGGTCGATGCGCATGAGGGCGTCCACCGTCTTGGGCGTCGGGTCGAGGATGTCGATCAGCCGCTTGTGGGTGCGCATCTCGAAGTGCTCGCGCGAGTCCTTGTACTTGTGCGGCGACCGGATGACGCAGTAGACGTTCTTCTCGGTCGGCAGCGGCACCGGACCGACGACTCGCGCGCCGGTACGCGTCACGGTCTCCACGATCTTGCGCGCCGACGCGTCGATCGCCTCGTGGTCGTAGGCCTTCAGCCGGATGCGGATCTTCTGTCCCGCCACGCTTTGCCATCCTCTAACTAGTCACTGAAAATCTCGGGTCGAACTCTTGCGCTCCCGGCCCGTGCCAACGGACCGATCACGTCGTCTCACACCGGCGCGCCCGCCCGGATTCCGGGCGGCAGGCCGACGCGGGCACTGCGGACGCGCGCCAGTCCAGCCGGTCGCGAGCGCGGGCACATCTATGTCCCGCCACTGTGAATCTGTCGGAGACCACCGGTCCACGCGGTCGGGCGTGTCGCGCCGCCACCGCATGCTCCGCCCCGTATCCGGGGCCAAACCGGCCGCCCTCGGCCAGGAGGGCGATCGTCATTCTGCGCTGTACTGCAGGCGCCCGGCTGCTTCCCGAGCGGTCGTCGTTCCGGATTCAGGCCGCAAAAAAGAAAGCGTCCTGGTCAGGGCAACCCCACGAGTATGCCTGACTTGCTCATGGCGTTCAAGTTGGGGCAGCAGCGGGCGCGAACGGGCCTGGTGTGAGGTGTGTCGCCGGGTCCCAGTCCCCTCGTCCGTGAACGTTCCTGGCCGTGTATCGCCACCGGCGTTCAGCGACAGCTGGAGTCGGCCAGGACGAAACACCTGGGAAGGCCGAAGCCCGCAACGCCGGAAGGGCGCTGCGGGCTTCGAGCCTTCCCATTCCCGGGCCTGAGAGGGCCTGGGTGAGGGCCGGAACTACTTGACGATCTTGGTGACCGAACCGGCACCGACGGTGCGGCCGCCCTCGCGGATGGCGAAGCGCAGGCCTTCCTCGATGGCGATCGGCTGGATCAGCTGCGACCTTCATCTCGGTGGTGTCGCCGGGCATGACCATCTCGGTGCCCTCCGGCAGGCTGACGACACCGGTCACGTCGGTGGTGCGGAAGAAGAACTGCGGGCGGTAGTTGTTGAAGAACGGCGTGTGCCGGCCGCCTTCGTCCTTGCCCAGGATGTAGACCTGCGCCTCGAACTCCGTGTGCGGGAGTGATCGAACCCGGCTTGACGACGACCTGGCCGCGCTCGACCTCTTCGCGCTTGGTGCCACGCAGCAGCAGACCGGCGTTGTCGCCGGCCCGGGCCGAGTCGAGCAGCTTGCGGAACATCTCGATGCCGGTGACCGTGGTCTGGAACGACTTCGGCTTGATGCCGACGATCTCGACCGTCGGCGTTCACGTTGATCGATGCCGCGCTCGACCTTGCCGGTGACGACGGTGCCACGACCGGTGATCGTGAAGACGTCCTCGATCGGCATCAGGAACGGCTTCTCGATGTCGCGCACCGGCTCCGGAATGGACTCGTCCACCGCGTCCATCAGCTCTTCGACGGTCTTGACCCACTTCGGGTCGCCCTCGAGAGCCTTCAGGCCGGACGTGCGGATGACCGGGGCGTCGTCGCCGTCGAACTCCTGGAGCGGCGAGCAGCTCGCGGACCTCGAGCTCGACGAGCTCCAGGATCTCCTCGTCGTCGACCATGTCGGACTTGTTCAGGGCGACCAGGATGTAGGGCACGCCGACCTGGCGGGCCAGCAGCACGTGCTCCTTGGTCTGCGGCATCGGGCCGTCGGTGGCGGCCACCACCAGGATCGCGCCGTCCATCTGCGCCGCACCGGTGATCATGTTCTTGATGTAGTCGGCGTGACCCGGGGCGTCGACGTGGGCGTAGTGACGCTTCTCCGTCGGGTACTCGACGTGCGCGATGTTGATGGTGATACCGCGCTGACGCTCTTCCGGCGCCTTGTCGATCTGGTCGAACGCCGTACGCCTGGTTCAGCGTCGGGTACTTGTCGTGCCAGCACCTTGGTGATGGCCGCGGTCAGGGTCGTCTTGCCGTGGTCAACGTGGCCGATCGTGCCGATGTTGACGTGCGGCTTGCTGCGGTCGAACTTCGCCTTCGCCACTGCAGTGTCCTCCTCAGGACGTGATGACCCTCGCGGCCTTCCGGACGTTCGGGGCGGTGGTGGGTGGATCTGGAACGAGTCGCATCGCGCGCTCCCGCGCGCTGATGACGGGCTCAGACCCGAGACGGCGAGGGATCCGCCCCCGTCGCCACGTCTATGTAGATGTCGCTGCGGGCTCTCGCCCGCTCAGCGACCGTGTTGATCGGATTACGACCCGCATTCGGGCAGCCGCAGCAGTCTACCCGCGCGGCTCCGACCAGATTCCAGCTGATAGTTCTGCGGCCGGGCGGTGAGCAGGACCCGAAGGACCTGCTCACCGGAAGGATCACTCGCCGTCGCCTTCGCGATGATCTTCCTTGGCCACGTTCTGCGGCACCTCGGCGTACGAGTCGAAGACCATCGAGTACCAGGCGCGGCCCGCGGTCTTGGACCGCAGGTCGCCGACGTAACCGAACATCTCCGACAGCGGCACCAGCGCGGTGACCACGCGGGCGCCGGCCCGCTCGGCCATGCCCTGGATCTGCCCACGACGCGAGTTCAGGTCGCCGATGACGTCGCCCATGTTGTCCTCGGGCGTCACGACCTCGACGCCATCATCGGCTCCAGCAGGACCGGCTTGGCCTTCCGGGCGGCTTCCTTCATCGCCATGGAGCCGGCGATCTTGAACGCCATTTCCGAGGAGTCGACCTCGTGGTAGGCACCGTCGAGCAGGGTCAGCTTGACGCCGATCATCGGGTAACCGGCCAGCACGCCGTACTGCAGCGCGTCCTGGGCACCGGCGTCGACCGACGGGATGAACTCCCGCGGGATACGGCCACCGCTGACCGCGTTGACGAACTCGTACGTCGGGTTGTCGGAATTGGTGACGTCCAGCGGCTCGACCTTGATCTGCACCTTCGCGAACTGGCCGGAACCGCCGGTCTGCTTCTTGTGGGTGTAAGTCCAGTTTCTCGACGATGCCGCGGATGGTCTCCCGGTAGGCCACCTGCGGCTTGCCGATGTTGGCCTCGACGTTGAACTCGCGGCGCATGCGGTCCACCAGGATGTCCAGGTGGAGCTCGCCCATGCCGGCGATGACCGTCTGGCCGGTCTCCTCGTCGTTCTTGACCTTGAACGTCGGGTCTTCCTCGGCCAGCTTCTGGATGGCCGATGCCCAGCTTCTCCTGGTCCGACTTGGTCTTCGGCTCGATGGCGACCTAGATGACCGGCTCCGGGAACGTCATGGACTCGAGCACGATCGGGTGCGCTCGGCTCGGACCAGCGTGTCGCCGGTGGTGGTCTGCTTGAGGCCCATGACCGCGACAGATGTCGCCGGCGTGGACGCTCGACAGCTCCTCACGCTTGTTGGCGTGCATCTGGTAGACCTTGCCGATTCGCTCCTTGCGGTCCTTGGTCGCGTTGATGACCTGCGTGCCGGCCTCCAGCGTTCCGGAGTACACCCGGACGAAGGTGAGCTTGCCCAGGTGCGGGTCGGTGGCCACCTTGAAGGCCAGACCGGAGAACTTAGCGGCCGGGTCGGGCTCGCGCTCGGCCGGCGTCACACCGTCCTGCAGCGTGCCGTGCACCGCGCCGATGTCCAGCGGCGACGGCAAGTAGGCCACCACGGCGTCGAGCATCGGCTGCACGCCCTTGTTCTTGAACGCACTGCCGCAGACGACCGGGTTGACCTTGCCGGCGATGGTCGCGCGACGGAGCGCCGCGTTCAGCTCGTCGAGGGAGAGTTCCTCGCCCTCGAGGTACTTCTCCATCGCCTCGTCGTCGTTCTCGGCGATGGTCTCGACCAGCTTGGTCCGCCACTCCTCCGCGTCGGTCTGCATATCGGCCGGGATGTCCTCGATCGCGTAGTCCTCGCCCTTGGCGGTCTCGCCGCGCCAGGTGAGGGCCTTCATCGACATCAGGTCGACGACCCCGAGGAAATCGGCTTCCGCACCGATCGGCAGCTGCAGCACGGCCGGAGTCGCGCCCAGCCGCTCGACCATCATGTCGACGCAACGGAAGAAGTCGGCCCCGGTGCGATCGAGCTTGTTGACGAAGCACATCCGCGGGACGTGGTACTTCTCAGCCTGCCGCCAGACCTGCTCGGTCTGCGGCTCGACACCGGCGACACCGTCGTACACCGCCACCGCACCGTCGAGCACCCGCAGCGACCGCTCGACCTCGACGGTGAAGTCGACGTGACCGGGGGTGTCGATGATGTTGATCTTGTGCCCCTTCCATTGCGTCGTGGTCGCAGCGGAAGTGATCGTGATACCGCGCTCCTGCTCCTGCTCCATCCAGTCCATGACGGCGGCGCCTTCGTGGACCTCACCGATCTTGTAGGTGATGCCGGTGTAGAACAGGATCCGCTCGGTGGTGGTGGTTTTGCCCGCGTCGATATGCGCCATGATCCCGATATTGCGGACCTTGTCGAGCTTGGCGTTCGGTGCCACTGTGAGCTTCTTTCCTCGTCTCGCGTCGTGTGCGAGTACGTGATCGGTACCCGCGGTGGAAGAAGTCCACCGTTGGTGGACGGCTTCCCAAAATTCTGATTGCCCACTCGTGCACGTCGCTGTCGGTCGAATCTGGCGATCCTGCTCCGATTCCCGGATCGCGCGCTCCGCGGCAATCGATATTTACTTGAGGTAAAACCCGCGGTGTGCGGACCTTGTTCCCGGTGCGACGCGGGCTGCTTATCGACCGCTGCCCAGCTCACTCCGTCGTGGTCGAGGACAACAGCCCAGGCACGGTCGGCGCTCGGAGTCGAAGACTTCCCCACGCTGCTGCCGACCGCAGTCAGCGCACTGTCGGCTTCTCGCTCGACCGACCACCACTGTTAGTGATCCTCCGGATCACCAACGGTAGTGCGCGAAGGCCTTGTTCGACTCGGCCATCTTGTGCGTGTCTTCGCGCCGCTTGACGGCCGCGCCGAGCCCGTTCGAGGCGTCGAGCAATTCGTTCATCAGACGCTCGGTCATCGTCTTCTCGCGACGCGCCTTCGAGTAACCGACGAGCCAGCGCAGCGCCAGCGTCGTCTGACGCGGACCGCGGACCTCGATCGGAACCTGGTAGGTGGCGCCACCGACGCGGCGGCTCTTGACCTCGAGCGCCGGCTTGACGTTGTCCAGCGCACGCTTCAGCGTGGTCACCGGGTCGGTTCCGGTCTTGTCCCGGCAGCCCTCGAGCGCGCCGTAGACGATCGACTGGGCGACCGACCGCTTGCCCGACAACAGCACCTTGTTCACCAGCTGGGTCACCAGCGGCGAGTTGTAGACCGGGTCGGCGATCAGCGGCCGACGCGGCGCGGGTCCCTTGCGGGGCATGTCAGCTCTTCTCCTTCTTCGCGCCGTACCGGCTGCGAGCCTGCTTGCGGTTCTTGACGCCCTGGGTGTCCAGCGAGCCGCGGATGATCTTGTAACGGACGCCCGGGAGGTCCTTCACCCGGCCACCGCGGACGAGCACGATCGAGTGCTCCTGCAGATTGTGGCCCTCGCCCGGGATGTAGGCGGTGACCTCGATCTGGCTGGTCAGGCGGACACGGGCCACCTTGCGCAGCGCGGAGTTCGGCTTCTTGGGCGTGGTGGTGTAGACGCGGGTGCAGACGCCGCGTCGTTGCGGACTCCCCTTGAGGGCCGGAGTCTTGGTCTTGCCGACCTTCTCCTGGCGGCCCTTGCGGACCAGCTGCTGAATTGTGGGCATGTGTTCTACAGGCTTCTTTCTTCGATCCGCTTCGTGACCGGTCCGCGGCTGGCGCGACCCGCTCTGGGCACCGGGGTATTCCGACTGCTGCTTGACGCTGTTGTACTGCCGTCGCCGGTCCGACCGGTCGACCTCGTGCGCCCGCCCAGCGGAAACCGGCCGAGAACACACAAATAGCCCAGCGATGGCTGGGCCGAAGATCGAGGCTACCGACGGCGATGTCGGAGGTCAACCACGGGCCCGCCGGTGCTGAACGGCGATCACGAGTCGGATCTCCGTCGGTTCCACCTCCGGTCGGTGCAGCTGATCGACGACGCGACCAACCACCGGGGCAGGCGAAACCACAGCGCTGGGACATGTTCATGCTAGCCGACCGCCGTCGGGGCGGTCGCCACCTCACCGACCGCCCGCCCGGCGGGCTCGCCTCCCAGACAGGAGCCCGACTTCGGGCAATCCGCCGCCGGGTTCGACCGCACCATTGGCATCGAGACGAAATCGGGCGATGGTCCGAATGATTCGACGGCCCGGCGCGCCTGGGCTACCGCCGAGCCGGTCACTTGGCGGCCGGTTACCACAGCGAGGCGCACTCCGGCCGCTCCGACAGGCACCTGGACCGGGCGTTATGCAATCGAAACCATTTACGCCCCGCGGGAATTGCGCCCCCCCACCCCGACAAAGGGCCGTCGATCCACGTCCTCACCTACGCCCCGACCGTCGTCGTTTTCCGCCCGATTCGCAGCCATCTCGGCACTGCTTCGCCACCTCTCCCACAGAAACCGGTTAACGAAATCGATCGTTTCGGTCATACTGAATCGATCGAGTGATCGGCGTCATGGCCGCCGCCCTGCGCTTTTCTGACCGATTCCGGACAGGGATCGGTCATCTCATGTGACGAAACCAACTGTCGGTGCCTGCTCGGCTTTGTTCTTATTGAAAAGCGTTCGTGTGGCCTCCCCCACACAACGCGGCACCGGACATTTAATCCAGGGATCGGCTCCGGTGACCGGCAGCAATCAGGTCCGCCGCTCCGCCGCTCACCCCGAGGAGGTGGCGCATCAACGTTCGTCATGGCGAAGAGCGCCGCCGCCACATCCTGGAGCAGGTGCGGGGTTCCGGACACATCGCGGTGACCGAGTTGGCCGACGAGCTCGACGTGGCGGCAGAGACGGTCCGGCGCGACCTCAAAGTGCTCGAGGACCACGGCCTGGTACGTCGCACCCATGGCGGCGCCTACCCGGTGGAAGGCGCGGCCTTCGAGACGAACCTGGCCCGCCGGTCGGAGTCTTGGGTCCCGGAGAAGCGGCGCATCGCCACCGCTACGGTCGAGCAACTCGGTCCAGCCGAGACGATCTTCATCGACGAGGGATTCACCCCCCAGTTGGTTGCGGAGGAGCTGGCCAAATCCGGCCGCGCCGTCACGGTGGTGACAGCCTCGCTATCGGCCGCGGCGGCGCTGGCGGAGTCGCCGTCCATCGAGGTCATCGTGCTCGGTGGCCGGTTGCGCAGCCGAACGCTAGGCACCGTCGACCATTGGGCGACAGCCATGCTGAGCACCTTCGTGCTCGACCTTGCCGTCCTGGGCGCCAACGGAATCACCCGGGATCGCGGGCTGACCGTGCCGAACACCGCGGTCGCGGCGGTGAAAGCGAAGGCACTCGAGGTGTCCCGGCGCCGACTATTCGTCGGCATCCACACCAAGTTCGGAGTCACCAGTTTTTGTCGCTTCGCCGAGGTACCCGACTTCGAGCTCCTGATCACCGACAGCACCCTGTCGACGCACGAAGCCCACCGCTACTCCGCGCTCGGACCCCAAGTGGTTCGGGTATGAAGACCCGCGGCCCCTGACCGGCCGCCGACCGTGGCGCTGTCGCGACTCCTCGACTCCGGCCGCCACCCCGAAGCACATCCGACCGCTGGCACCACGCCGGCACCCAGCCATCCGGTTCGCCGGAAACCCGAAGAAAGGAACCACCAGTGCGCCTCAAAGCAACAAGGGCGGTCGCGGCCGTTGGCGCCGCGTCGCTCCTCCTGGGCGTCGTCGCCTGCTCCTCCTCGAGCGGCAGCAGCAACTCGAGCTCATCCAGTTCGTCCAGCTCGTCGAGCTCGTCCAGTTCGTCCAGTTCGTCGAGCTCTGCGGGCGGGGGCGCCGCCTCGTCGACCCCGGCCAGCGGGGGCGGCGGCGGGTCGTCCAGCGCGGGCGTGCCCTCGGTGGTGGCCTCGGGGAGCGCCACGGGCTCGTCGGCGGCGATGAACACCGCGGCGCCGACCAAGAACCCGGCCACCGCGGGTCAGACCATCAACGTCCTGATGGTCAACAACCCCCAGATGGTCGAACTGCAGAAGATGGCTCCCAAGTACTTCACCCCGGCCACCGGCATCACGGTCAACTTCACCGTGCTGCCCGAGAACGACATGCGGAACAAGGCTTCGCTCGAGTTCAAGAACCAGGCCGGTCAGTACGACATCACCACACTGTCGAACTTCGAAGTGCCGATCTACGCCAAGAACGGCTGGCTGGCTGATCTGACGCCGTACACGCAGAAAGACACGACGTTCAATCAGGGCGACATCTTCCCGGCCATGACCTCGGCTATGACGCAGGGTGGCAAGATCTACGGCGAGCCGTTCTACGGCGAATCGTCGTTCCTTATGTACCGCAAGGATTTGGCCCAGGCCGCGGGCGTGACGATCCCCGCCAATCCCACCTGGGACCAGGTCGCCGCGGCGGCCGCGAAGCTGGATACCGGGGGCACCAAAGGCATCTGCCTGCGCGGTCAGCCCGGCTGGGGTGAGCTCGGCGCTCCGCTGACCACGGTGGTCAACACCTTCGGCGGCACCTGGTTCGACAAGGACTGGAACGCCCAGGTGAACGCGCAGCCGTTCAAGGACGCGACGAACTTCTACATCAACCTGGTCAAAGCGCACGGCGAGACGTCCGCGTCCAGCGCCGGCTTCACCGAGTGCTTGGCCGACATGACCCAGTCCAAGGTGGCCATGTGGTACGACGCCACCTCGGCCGCCGGCTCCTTGGAAGCAAGCACATCGGCGGTCAAGGGCAAGATCGGCTACGCCCAGGCGCCGGTCAAGGAGACCAAGTCCTCCGGCTGGCTGTACACCTGGGCTTGGCTGATGGAAAAGGCTTCCAAGCATCAGGACGCCGCGTGGCAGTTCATCTCCTGGGCGTCGTCGTCGGCCTACGAGAACCTGGTCGGCACCACCGACGGCTGGGCCAACGTTCCGTCCGGCAAGCGCGCATCGCTGTACAAGAACCCGGCCTACGTGGCGGCCTCGCCGTTCGCTCAGGCCACGCTGACCGCCCTGTCGTCGGCCAACCCCAACAATCCGGGCGTGCAGCCGCGGCCGGCTCCGGGCATCCAGTTCATCGACATCCCGGAATTCACCCAACTCGGTGACGACGTGACCAAACAGCTGTCGGCCGTCATCGCGGGCAACGGCAGCGTCGACGACGCGCTCAACGCGGGCCAGACCGAGGCGACGAAGATCGCCCAGAATTACAAGTAACCCTCGGATCTGCGCGAAGTGGCGGAGATGACCGGGCCTTCGACTCGATTCTGCCGCGGCCTGCAGAGCTGACACGAAAGGCGGTGGTGACGCCGGGACCCGGTGTCACCACCGCCCCTTTCGATTTCCGCTTCGGATCCCGCCACCGGCGGGTCTTTCCACTTCTCCACCAGTCGGCCGGGCTCGTACGCCCGCCCCATTGCCGGCCGGAACTCCTCCCAAAAGGAATTGGTTGACGTGACCACCCTCTCCGCTTCGGACGTAGCGGCTCAAAACGTCAATCGGCGGGCCAAGAAAGAAGCCTGGGTCCGCCGAGCCCCGTTGCTTCCGGCCCTGCTGTTCACCGTCATCGTGACGCAGCTGCCCTTCGTGGCCACGCTGATCTTCTCGTTCCGGCGTTGGAACACGAACCATCCCGACCGATACGGGTGGGCCGGCTTCGCCAACTACAAGAACGCGTTCACGGACCCGACGGTGCTCCACGACGTGGTGCACACAGTTGTCCTGACGGTGACCGTCGTGCTCGTCTCACTCATCTTCGGGATGGGCATCGCCCTGCTGCTGAACCGGAATTTCGCTGGCCGGGCCGTGGTGCGGACCTTCATGATCGCGCCGTTCCTCATCGTCCCGGTGGCGGCCGCGCTGTTCTGGAAGTTCGGGATGCTCTCGTCCGGCGAGGGTTTCATCAATGGTCTGAACACGATGGTGCGCCGCATCTTCGACCACAACGCGGCCGCCGCCTCCGGCGACATCCTCGGTGTTCACCCGCTGCTCTCGGTGGAGATCGCCTTGATCTGGCAATGGACGCCGTTCATGACCCTGATCCTCTTGGCGGGCCTGCAGTCCCGACCCGGCGACATCCTGGAGGCGGCGGCGGTCGACGGCGCCACGGGCTGGCAGACCTTCGTCAGCCTGACCCTCCCGCACATGCGTCAGTACCTGGAGTTGGCGGGCTTGCTGGGCGCCATCTACATCATCCAGAACTTCGACACGGTCTTCGCGCTCACACCGTTGAACGTGAGCACCGAAAACCTGCCGAACCTGATCTACCAGACGCTGTATTCCAGCAACGACAACGGTTTGGCCTCGGCCCAGGGCGTCATCATCGTCATCGGCACGTTCATCATCGCCACCTTCGCGCTGCGCACCGTGTCCAGCCTGTTCCGTGAGGAGACAGCCCGATGACCACTGCAGTTTCGGCTCCGCAAGCCACCCCCGCCACCAAGCTCACCAACCCCCCGATCAAGCCGAAACGGACGGCCGGCGGAACCATCGCCACCATCGCCGCTTGGGTGATCGGCATCATCTTCATCGTGCCGGTGCTGCTGATGGTGCTCACCAGTTTCCACGCGCCGACCAATGAAAGTCTCAACCCCCCGGCGATCTTCGCCCCACTCACTCTCAAGCAGTACGGCATCTTCTTCGGCACGTCCAGTGGCCAGAGCCCGTGGCCGTTCCTCATCAACTCGGCGCTGGCCTCGGTGATCTCCACGCTGCTGGTGCTGATATTGGCCATCCCGGCGGGGTACGCCCTCGCCGTGAAGCCGGTGAAGAAGTGGACCGATGTGCTCTTCTTCTTCCTGTCCACGAAGTTCCTGCCCGCGGCCGCCGGTCTGGTGCCGCTGTACGTCATCAGCATCAAAATCCATGCCCTGGACCACCTCTGGTATCTGATCATCTTGTATACGGCCATGAATTTGCCCATTGCCGTGTGGATGATGCGGTCGTTCTTGGCCGACATTCCGCCGGCCCTGTTCGAAGCAGCCGCTCTCGACGGCGCGGGGCTGGTCAAGACGCTGCTGCGGGTGGTCGCGCCCATCGCCATGCCCGGCATCGCGTCGACGTCACTGATCTGTTTCATCTTCAGTTGGAACGAGCTGTTGCTGGCGAATTTGCTGACCACAAGCCCGTCCGCGCAGACCAGCACGGTGTTCCTGCTCTCGTTCCAGACATCACAGGGACAATTCCTGTCCACCGTCTGTGCCGCCGCGACGGTCATCTCACTGCCCGTGCTGATCGCCGGTTTCGCCGCCCAGGACAAGCTGGTGCAAGGCCTCTCGCTGGGTGCGGTGAAATAAGCACATGCTGAATTCGAAAAGCCTGTCCGAACTCGACATCCCGGTCCCGACGTATGACCGGGCGCAGGTCAGCACCGGCATCGTCCACTTCGGGGTAGGCGGCTTCCACCGGGCTCACCAGGCCATGTACCTCGACCGGCTGATGAACGAAGGCCGGGCGCTCGACTGGGGCATCTGCGGCGTCGGCGTCATGCCGTTCGACGTGAAGATGAAGAACACCATGCACGCCCAGGACTGCCTGTACACGCTGGTGTTGAAGGCGCCGGACGGCACCTGGGAACCGCGCGTCATCGGGTCGATCGTCGAGTACCTGTACGCGCCGGACGATCCGGAGGCCGTCATCGAGAAGATGGCCGACCCGGCCACCCGGATCGTGTCCATGACGGTGACCGAAGGCGGCTACAACTTCCATCCGGTCACCGGCGAGTTCGACGCCAGCAACCCGGCCGTGCAGGCCGATCTGGTGCCCGGAGCCGTGCCGGGCACCACCTTCGGCCTGATCACCGAGGCGCTCGTCCGCCGCCGGACCCGCGGAATCCCGGCCTTCACGATCATGTCGTGCGACAACATCCAGGGCAACGGACACATGGCGCACAAGGTGTTCACCAGCTTCGCCCGACTGCGCGGCGAGTCGACCGGTGAGTCCGACCTCGCCGACTGGGTGGAGGCGAACGTGGCCTTCCCGAATTGCATGGTGGACCGCATCACGCCCGTCACCACGGACTCCGACCGATCCGAAATACTCGAACGTTTCGGCGTCGAGGACGGCTGGCCGGTCGTGTGCGAGCCCTTCACGCAGTGGGTGCTGGAGGACAATTTCCCCGCCGGGCGCCCACCGCTCGAAGAGGTCGATGTGCAGGTCGTCGCCGACGTCGAGCCGTACGAGCTGATGAAGCTGCGCCTGCTCAACGCCAGCCACCAGGCGCTCTGCTACTTCGGCTATCTGGCCGGTTACCGGCTGGTGCACGACGTCTGTCAGGACCCGCTGTTCGCCCGGTTCCTGCTGGCGTACATGGACAACGAGGGCACGCCCACGCTGGCCCCGGTTCCCGGCATCGACCTGGACGGCTACAAACACCAGTTGATCGAGCGGTTCTCGAACGCGGCGGTGCGGGACACCGTCGCGCGGCTGTGCGCCGAGAGTTCCGACCGCATCCCCAAGTGGGTGCTCCCGGTGATCCGGGAGAACATCGCCGCCGGCCGCCCGTCACCACTGGCCACCGCCGTGGTGGCGAGCTGGGCCAGGTACGCCGAGGCCGTCGACGAGGCCGGAGAGCCGATCACAGTGGTGGACCGGCTCGCTGATTCGCTGACCGCCGCGGCGAAGACGCAGCACGACAACCCGCTGGCCTTCGTGTCCAACCGCGACCTGTTCGGTGACCTGGTCGATCAGCCGGAGTTCACCGAGCCCTATCTGGCCACCTTGAATTCCCTGTGGGCCAAGGGCTCACGCGCCACGGTCCAGGACCTGGTGGCGAAGTACGCTGCCGGCTGACCGCGACCGGAAAAGCAGGCGGGCCGAACGGGAGATCGTTCGGCCCGCCTTTTTTCTTCCGTCGCGTCAGGCGTTGCCCCGCAGCAGCACCTGGCCGCTGGCCAGCGTCACTTCGAACTCGGCCATATCGGTGCGATGCAACGCGGTGGCGGTGTTCACGGTGCTGTTGCCACCCTCGACGGCCGCCCACGAACCCAGCGGGTAGGACTTGTTGCTCTTGTCCACCAGGACCAGCTGGTAAGCGGGCAGCCGCTCGGCACCACCGCCGGTGGCGACATCGTCGTATTCGCAGTGCACCGTGATCGCAGTGCCCCACTTCTTGTCGGTCAGAGCCAGCGTGACGGTCATGGCCCCGGGCCCCGACGACGCCAAGGTGACCTGCTGATCGGCAGCGGCCGTTGGCGCGGCCGGTGGCGCGGTGGCCGGGCTGGCCGGTCGCACGATCAACACCACCACCAGCGCCGCCGCGCAGGCGGCGGCGAGCACGCTGGTCCCGGCCAAGAGCCACCGACGACGACGGCCGGTGGATCTGGCCCGCCGGAGCAAGCCTGGCAACAGCGTCGCCGGCAGCGGCTCCGCCGGACCGGTCAGCACCTCGGGTGGGACATTGGCCAGCAGCGCCGGCATGCCGGCCAGCTCGCGCACTGATGTCTGGCATTGCTGACAGCCGGCCAGGTGACGCTCGTAGATCTGGCGCTCCGCGGGAGTGAGGGCACCCAGGACGTAGGCCGCGTCGGACAGGCACTCCATGTCGATCACGTCGCTCATCTGGTCACCACCCCCATCTCCTGCAGCGCCAATCGAAGTGCATGCAACGCATAGTGCAACCGGGACTTCACCGTTCCCGTGGGTATTCCCAATCTGGCTGCCGCCTGAACGGCTGTCGAGCCACGGAAGTAGCACTCGAGCAGAACGGCCTGATGGTCGTCGGTCAGTCGACGGAGCGCCTCAGACACCAACATCGACTCCAATGCGGCGTCGGTGGCATCGGAAGCGGCCCGGTCCATCGGCTCTGGCAGTTCGGCTCGGATCTCCTCGGGACGGCGGCGCGATGATCGCCACTGGTCCACCACGATGTTTCGAGCCACCGTCAGCAACCACGACCGGGGTGATCCCTGCTCCCGCAGCAGCACGCTCGGCTCCCGCCAGGCGCGGAGCAGGGTCTCCTGCACCACGTCCTCGCTGCGGGACCGGTCGCCGCCGGTCAGCTGCATGACGAAAGACCACAGAGCGGAGGCGTGCTCGTCGTGCAACGCGCGGAGCAGGGTCTCGTCCCCGGCCTCGGCCATCGGGCGGCTCCCTCGTTCCGGGGTCTGGATCTGGGTACTTCTCACGGCCGGATCGGTGCCGCCCTTCGGCTCCGGATCGCGGCCAGCAGCAAGGCGATTCCGGCCACGACGGCCAGCCATTCGGCGACCTCCGCCAAGATGACGGCGCTCCCGCCCCAGGTCTCGTGAACCTTGAACAGTCCGACCGTAGCCGAGATGTAGTAAGCCCCCAGGGTGGCCAAGCCGAAGCCGAACGTGAAGAAGGCCGGGATCCAGGACCGCCACAGCAGGACCGCGAATCCGATCACCAACCCGGCCACCGCATTGAACAGGAACGCCGGGCCGATGACCTTGATGTCCTTGAACCCTTCGACGGCGTAGAGCTCGAGATGCACGACGGCGGAGAGGAAGACGCCAGCGGCACCGAGCCCCCGCCAGGCGTCCAGCACGCGTTCTCTTCCCGTCGAGTTGGTCAACCGGCTTGGATCGGTCAAGGTAATGGTCATCGCCGCCTCCTACCGGACTTGACGCCCGGTCACACTGTTCCAGCCGGTCACCTCCCCGGCTGCAGATTCGTACGCCGTTGGGACCGGATCGGTTCGATTCGACCATCACCCGGCAGACGAAATGATCCGGTGATCCGGGACTGTGAATCAGCTGGGAATGAGGGCGAACCTGAACAATCTTCGGCGGCCGGTCGTTAGCACCAGCGTGAGCGCACAACACTCGACCATGTCCACAACCACTTCCCCCGAAACCGACGTCGCCGCCCAATCCCCGACGGCAGCATCGGCCCCGACCAACGGCGTGACCCGTCGTCACGCACTCGCCCTGGCCGGCCTGTCCGCCGGCGCGCTCACGGTCGCGGCGTGCGGCTCGTCGTCCGGTGCCTCGGCGCCGTCGTCGTCCTCGTCGCCTGCGGCCGCCGACGCCGGCACCGGTGCCGGCCCGGTGGCCACTCTGGACAAGATCACGGTGGGCGGCGCCATCTCGGCGACGGACAGCACCGGCAAGCCGATCATCGTGGCCCGGCCTACCAGCACCACTGCCGTCGCGTTCTCCGCGATTTGCACGCATCAGGGGTGCACGGTGAATCCCAGCGGTGGGCAACTGGACTGCCCGTGTCACGGCAGCGTCTACAACGCGATGACCGGGGCCGTGGAGAACGGGCCGGCCGAGCGCCCGCTGCCCCCGGTGAGCGTCACGGTGAAGAACGGCAGCGTTTTCCTGGGCTGAGCCGGCGTGGTGGCGCCTCCGGCAATCCCGGGCGGCGAACCAGGAACCGCGCCGAGTCGGAGCTGCCCAACGGCGACCGACTCACCCCTGGGTGTGACTGGGCGTCCGCGGGCGAGCAGACTTCGGCCTTGGGAAGACCGTCGCGGCAGGACGCCGGGCTGGTTGCTCGGATGCCGATGACGCGAGGACCAGCGGTTCGTTCGCGCGCGGAGGAGAAGCACCCGTGATCCAGGCCACCAAGACGCCGCCCTCAGGTCGAGCCCTCGGGACATTTGCGGATACCCGCAACGTCGTTCTGGTGGGTCCCGGTGGGGCGGGTAAGACCAGTCTGGTCGAGGCCATTCTCCTGGCCACCGGCGCCACGAACCGGCTCGGTTCGGTGACCGAGGGGACCACCGTCTGCGACTACGAAGACGTGGAGAAACATGCCGGCCGGTCGGTCTCGCTGGCCGTGGCCAGTACCGAAGTCTCCGACAGCGCGACCACCGGACCGGAGCGCGGACCGGTGCGGATCAACTTCCTGGACACGCCGGGTTACGCCGACTTCGTCGGTGAGTTGCGGGCCGGTTTGCGGGCGGCCGACGCGGCCCTGTTCGTGGTCTCGGCCGTCGACGGGATCGACGGCAGCACCCGGATGCTCTGGCAGGAATGCGCGGCGGTCAGCATGCCGCGGGCGGTGGTGGTCACCCACATCGACCAGCCGCGCGGCAACGCGGAGGAGACGCTGAGCCAGAGCCAGGCAGTCTTCGGCGAGGGAGTTCAACCGCTCTATCTGCCCGAGGGCGACGGTGACTCGCCGTCCGGCCTGATCGGGTTGCTGTCCGGCCAGCGGTACCGATTCGCCGCGGGGCGCCGCACCGCTGAACCCGCCTCGGCAGAGTTACTGGCCACCGTGGCCACGGCCCGGGCCGCGCTCATCGAGGCGGTCATCACCGAGTCGGAGGACGACACCCTGCTGGACCGCTATCTGGGCGGCGAAGAGGTCGGCTTCGACACGCTGGTCGACGACCTGGAGACGGCTGTGGCCCGCGGGTCGTTCCATCCCGTGATCCCGTGCATCCCGACGACCGGAATGGGCGTGGCCGAGATCCTCGAGCTGATCTGCCGGGGCTTCCCCGGACCGTCCGAGCACATCCTGCCGGCGCTGTTCACCCCCGCGGGTCGGGAGAAGCCGTTCGGCGGTAGTGGCCCCGAGTCGCCCCTGGTCGCCGAGGTGGTCAAGACGACCACCGATCCCTACGTCGGTCGCGTCTCGTTGGTCCGGGTGTATTCCGGCACCCTGGAACCGGATGCTGCGGTGCACGTGAGCGGACACTTCGCCCGCTTCTCCGGCCACGCGCAGGATGAGGCCCGTCATCCCGAGCACGACCTGGACGAACGGATCGGGACCATCTCCCGGGTGCTCGGGGCCACGCTGACCGGTATCCCGCGCGCGGTCGCCGGGGACCTGGTGGCGGTGGCCCGGCTGGCGCACGCCGAAACCGGCGACACCCTGTCCGACCCGGCGGACCCGGGGGTCCTGGCGCCGTGGACCATGCCGATGCCGTTGCTGCCGGTGGCGATCGCCGCCCGTTCCACGAGCGAGGAGGACAAGCTGGTCCAGGGCCTGGCGCGACTGCAGGCCGAGGACCCGACCGTCCGGGTGGAAATGAACCCCTCGACCGAGCAGCTTCTGCTATGGACCATGGGCGAGCAGCATCTCGAAGTGCTCCTGGACCGGCTGCGCACCCGCAGCGGCGTCGCCGTGGTGACGTCTCCGGTTCGGGTTCCGCTGCTGGAAACCGTGCGCGGTAAGGCCGACGGGTTGGGCCGGCACGTGAAGCAGTCCGGTGGTCACGGCCAATACGCCATCGCGCAGATCCAGTTGGAGCCGCTGCCGAACGGAGCCGGCTTCGAGTTCGTGGACCGGGTGGTGGGGGGCGCCGTCCCACGGCAGTACATCCCGAGCGTCGAAAAGGGGATCCGGCACCAGTTGGAACGTGGGGTGAGCGGTCACCCGATGGTCGATGTGCGGGCCACCCTGGTGGGCGGCAAGGCGCACAGCGTCGACTCCTCCGACGCGGCCTTCCAGACGGCGGGGGCGCTGGCCATCAAGGACGCCGCCACCAAGGCCGGCCTGCAGTTTCTGGAGCCGCTGCACCGGGTGGTCATCGTCGTCGATGACGAGTTCGTCGGCTCCGTCATGGCGGACCTGGCCTCCCGGCGCGGGCAGGTCCGGTCGACCGAGCCGGAGTCGACCGGCCGGACGCAGATCCACGCCGAGGTGCCGGCGGCCGAACTCGTCCGCTACGCCTCGGACCTCCGCTCGCTGGCCAAGGGCACCGGGACCTTCTCGTCCGACTATCTGCGCCACCAGCCCGCACCCCCGCAAGTGGTCGAGAAGCTGACCGGTCGCGCCTGACGTTTCGGCTCCGCGCCGGAGTTTTCAATATGACAACGACCTGCGCCAAAGGCCACTGACGGAGGCGTTCCCCCGATACTCTCCGGCGCAGTCTTCGTCGCCGTTCGGCGAGGAATTGAAGGAGTCCCTAGATGCGTCAGTATCGGTCCCGACCTCGCCATCTTGTTGGTCTGGTTTTCAGCCTTCTGGCCGCCGTCCTCGTCGTTTCCGTGGCCGGCGTGACCCCCGCCTCCGCAGCGCCGCTGGCTACCACGACGTCGGTGGTCACGGTAACGCCGGACACCCATGCCTACGGGACGGCGTCGACGATGAAGATCGTGGTCCGGGACCGGGGCAACCACCCGGCCCAGGGATCGGCGAACTTCCTCATGAACGGCAAGGTCTTTGCGACGGCCAAGCTGGACGCCACCGGCACGGCCAGCACCAGCATTGCGCCCAGCACCGTGATCGGGCGTCACGACGTGCAAGGTGTTTACGTCCCGCCGGCCACCGGCGCGACCATGAGCGGCAGCCACGGCAATGTGGCCTTCTTCGTCACCCGAAGCCAGGTGACCTGGTCGGTGACCTACCCGCGACCGACGGTCTACGGCTCACGCGCCACGATCAATGTGCACTTCAGTGGCGGCCACATCACCCCGGCGCTGGCAACGCTGAAGCTGAACGGCTACAACATCGGCAAACTGCCCGTGCACGGCAGCGGTGACGTGTTCTTCCGGCCGACCGCCGGCTGGACCGCCGGACACCAGGCGCTGACGATCTTCTACTCCGGCAATTCCTACAACATGCCGTCGAGCCGCGTGATCAACCTGGCCATCGCGAAGGCCCCCACGACGACGAAGCTCGATGCGCCCGCGAGTCTGCCGTACCTGCGGACCAGCACCGCCCACGTGACGGTGAGCGGCGCGGGCGCAAAGCCTTCCGACATGGTGTCCCTGAACGTCGACGGTCAGGCGCACGGGACGGCGCGGCTGTCCAACGGCGCGGCGACACTGACCCTGCCGGCCGTCTCCGGGGGCCGGCACGTGATCAACGTCAGGTACGCCGGCGACAAGTTCCACAACGGTTCATCGGCATCGGCGGCCCGGCTCGCGCCGTCCAGCCAGTGCCCGGCCACCGCGCGGGCGTGCGTTGATCTGACCCACTCGGAAACCTGGCTTCAGAGCAACGGCAAGGTGACCTACGGGCCGGTGTCCATGTCGTCCGGCCGGCCCGGATACCGGACGCCGGCGGGAACCTACAACGCCTACTGGCACGACATCGACCACCGTTCCTCGGAGTTCAACGGTGCCCCGATGCCGTACTCGGTCTTCTTCAACGGCGGCATCGCGTTCCATGAGGGCGACGTGAATGTCGAATCGCACGGCTGCATCCACCTGAGCTCGTCCGCCGCGCAGACCTACTACTACACGCTGCACGACGGCGACCAGGTCTACGTGTACGGCTACGCGCCGCACTAAACCGGTACTAAACCGCACCTCGGGCCGACCCGCATCGTGCTCCCACCCGGGCTCCGCAATCGGGGCTAGGAGTCGTCCCTGAAGGCTGGTGGTCATATACAGCCACAAACCTGCACCGACACGACGACTCCGGAGCGCAGCGGCGGGGCGGCCCCGCCCACGGTTCCCGACCACCGACCACCGGAAAGGCCGGGCTCCGAGGGGAGCCCGGCCTTTCCGGTGTCAAACGATCAGCGACAGGTCAGCGGTAGTCGCGGCCCATGTCGTAGTCGTCCAGCGGCACCGACGGTGCCGGCGGGGACACCGAAGGTGTCCGCGCCGTAGTAGGTGTCGTCGAAGGAGGACATGGCGTACGCGGCAGCGCGCGCCTCCTCGGTCGGCTGCACCTGAGATGTCGCGGTAGCGGGCGATGCCCGTGCCGGCCGGGATCAGCTTGCCGATGATCACGTTCTCCTTCAGGCCGACCAGCTTGTCGGACTTGGCGTTGATCGCCGCGTCCGTCAGGACCCGGGTCGTCTCCTGGAAGGAGGCGGCCGAGAGCCACGAGTCGGTGGCCAGCGACGCCTTGGTGATGCCCATCAGCGCCGGACGACCGGCGGCAGCTTCGCCACCCTCGGCGAGCACGCGGCGGTTCTGGTAGTCTCGAACTCCTTGCGCTCGATCACCGCGCCCGGCAGGAACTCGGTCGAGCCGGAGTCGATGATCGTGACGCGGCGGAGCATCTGCCGCACGATGACCTCGATGTGCTTGTCGTGGATCGACACACCCTGGCTGCGGTAGACCTCCTGGACCTCGCGGACCAGGTGCAGCTGCACCCGGCGCGGGCCCATCACGCGGAGCACCTCGTGCGGGTCGACGTTGCCTTCGAGCAGGTGCTGCCCGACCGCGACCGAGTCGCCGTCGATCAGCAGACGCTCGCTGAACCGTCCACCGAGATGGTGGCCAGGCGCTGCGTCTTGGGCAGCTTGTCGTAGACGACCTCTTCGCTGCCGTCATCCGGGGTGATGACGATCTTGAAGAACTTGTCGGCGTCCTCGATCCGGATCCGTCCGGCGGCGTCGGCGATCGGCGCCTTGCCCTTCGGGATACGGGCTTCGAACAGCTCCTGCACACGCGGCAGACCCTGGGTGATGTCCGAGGAACCCGACGCCGCACCGGTGTGGAAGGTACGCATGGTCAGCTGGGTACCCGGCTCACCGATGGACTGCGCCGCCACGACGCCGACAGCCTCGCCGACATCGACGAGCAGGCCGGTGGCCAGCGAGCGCCCGTAGCAGACCGCGCAGGTGCCGATGGCTGCCTCACAGGTCAGCACCGAACGCATCTTGAGCGTGGTGATGCCGGCGGCGACCGCCGCCGCGACGTGCCACTCCCGCATGTCGGTGCCCGCCGGGACCACGACGTTGCCGTCGCGCGTCGACAGCGTCGGCCGCCAGCACCCGAGCCTGGATCGAGGTCTCGACGAACTCGTCCTGACGCAGCGTTGCCGTCCGCGGACAGCTGCCGCGATCGGCAGGTCGACGCCCGCGCTCGGTGCCACAGTCGGACTCGCGCACGATGACGTCCTGCGACACGTCGACCAGACGACGGGTCAGGTAACCCGACTCCGCGGTGCGGAGCGCCGTGTCGGCCAGACCCTTACGGGCCGAGTGGGTGTTGATGAAGTACTCCAGTACCGACAGACCCTCCCGGAACGAGTTCCGGATCGGCCGCGGCGATCTGGACGCCCTTGGAGTTGGCGACGACACCCTTCATGCCGGCCAGCGACCGGACCTGGATCCAGTTGCCGGCGGCACCGGCGGCCACCAGGGTGTAGACCGGGTTGTCCTTCGGGTACGCCGGCGGGATGGCCGCCTCGATCTCCTTGGTGGCCGCCTCCCAGATCTTGACCAGGTCCTCGCGACGCTCGTCCGGCGAGAGGTTGCCCCGCTGGTAGGCCTTCTCCACGGTCTCGGCCTGACCGTCGTACTTGGCCAGGATCGCGGGCTTGGACTCCGGGATGATGACGTCGCCGATGGCGACGGTCATGCCGGAGCGGGTGGCCCAGTGGAAGCCGGCTTCCTTGAGCTTGTCCAGCGTCTGCGCGACCAGGGACATCGGGTAGTGCTCGGCCAGATCGTTGACGATGCCGGCCTGCACCTTCTTCGGCAGCTCCTGGTTGACGAACGGGTAGCCCGCCGGCAGCAGCTCGTTGAACAGCACGCGGCCGAGCGTGGTGCTCGACCGTCCACGCGTCGCCCGGCCTTCCAGTCCTCCGGCAGCTCGCACCCGGGGTGGGGACGACACCGTGCAGCCGGATGTTGATCGGCGTGCGGACCGAGATCTGCCCACGGTCCAGCGCCATCAGCGCCTCGGCCGAGGACGAGTACGACCGCAGCTGCCCATGGCTTCGGCGAGCTCGCCGTACGAGGGCGTGGTGCGAACCGATCGCGTTCTCGTCGAGCCCGCACAGGTAGTACAGGCCGGTGACGAGGTCGAGCGACGGCATGGCCAGCGGCTTGCCGGACGCCGGGGACAGGATGTTGTTGCTGGACAGCATCAACACCCGGGCCTCGGCCTGGGCCTCGGCGGACAGCGGCAGGTGGACGGCCATCTGGTCGCCGTCGAAGTCGGCGTTGAACGCGGCGCAGACCAGCGGGTGCAGCTGGATGGCCTTGCCCTCGACCAGCATCGGCTCGAAGGCCTGGATGCCCAGACGGTGCAGCGTCGGGGCGCGGTTCAGCAGCACCGGGTGCGAGTCGATGACCTCTTCGAGGACGTCCCACACCTGCGGGCGCTGACGCTCGACCATGCGCTTGGCGGACTTGATGTTCTGCGCGTGGTTCAGATCGACCAGCCGCTTCATCACGAACGGCTTGAACAGCTCGAGCGCCATCAGCTTGGGCAGACCGCACTGGTGCAGCTGCAGCTGCGGGCCGACGACGATGACCGAGCGGCCGGAGTAGTCGACGCGCTTGCCGAGCAGGTTCTGACGGAACCGGCCCTGCTTGCCCTTGAGCAGATCGGACAGCGACTTGAGCGGGCGGTTGCCCGGTCCGGTCACCGGCCGGCCGCGGCGGCCGTTGTCGAACAGCGCGTCGACGGCCTCCTGGAGCATCCGCTTCTCGTTGTTGACGATGATCTCGGGCGCGCCGAGGTCGATCAGTCGCTTCAACCGGTTGTTGCGGTTGATCACGCGGCGGTACAGGTCGTTGAGGTCGGAGGTCGCGAAGCGGCCACCGTCCAGCTGCACCATCGGGCGCAGCTCCGGCGGGATGACCGGGACGCAGTCCAGCACCATGCCCAGCGGCGAGTTGTTCGTCGACTGGAACGCGGCGACGACCTTCAGACGCTTGATCGCGCGGATCTTGCGCTGGCCCTTGCCGTTCTTGATGGTGTCGCGCAGCGAGGTCGGCCTCGTTGTCGATGTCGAAGTCGGCGATGATCTTCTTGAGCGCCTCGGCGCCCATGCCGCCCTGGAAGTAGTCGCCGAAGCGGTCCTGCAGTTCGCGGTAGACGATCTCGTCGATGATCAGGTCGCGGACCTTGAGCTTGCTGGAACTGGTCGAGGACCTCGTCCAGCTTGTCGATCTCGCGCTGGGCGCGGTCGCGGATCTGGCGCTGCTCGCGCTCGCCACCCTCGCGCACCTTGCGGCGGACATCGGACTTCGCGCCCTCGGCCTCGAGCTCGGCCAGATCGGCTTCGAGCTTCTTGGCGCGGGCGTCGATGTCGGCGTCGCGGGCGTTCTCGAGGTTCTTGCGCTCGACCGACATCTCCGCCTCGATGGTGGGCAGGTCGTTGTGACGCTGCTCCTCATCGACGGAGGTGATCAGGTAGGCCGCGAAGTAGATGATCTTCTCGAGATCCTTCGGGGCCAGGTCGAGCAGGTAGCCCAGCCGGCTGGGGACACCCTTGAAGTACCAGATGTGGGTGACCGGAGCGGCCAGCTCGATGTGGCCCATCCGCTCACGACGCACCTTGGCGCGAGTGACCTCGACGCCGCAGCGCTCGCAGATGATGCCCTTGAAGCGGACCCGCTTGTACTTACCGCAGGCGCACTCCCAGTCCCGGGTCGGACCGAAGATCTTCTCGCAGAAGAGCCCGTCCTTCTCCGGCTTGAGGGTGCGGTAGTTGATGGTCTCCGGCTTCTTGACCTCGCCGTGGGACCAGGTACGGATGTCGTCCGCGGCCGCCAGACCGATTCGGATCTCGTCGAAGAAATTGACGTCGAGCACTGATTGCACGTCCCTGTCTTTGTCAAAAGTGGCCGCTTACGGCGTTCCGCTCCGGATGTGGCGGTGAACGCGGTTTCCGCCGGGATCTCGACTGGGCCGTTCCGCAGCCCAGTCGGGCGATCCGCCTTGGATGCCAACGGGAGGCTACTTGCGCGCCGACCCGTTCGACTGTGTCTGCTCGCGTCCCGGACCCGAGGAGTGGATCCGGGCGCGAAGCGGGGGGCTCCAATTAGTTCACCAATTCGTCGACCGAGGCCGACTCATTGCGGGACAGGTTGATTCCGAGGTTGGCCGCGGCCCGCTCGAGATCGTCATCGTCGGTGTCGCGCATCTCGATGGTGGCGCCGTCCGAGGACAGCACCTCCACGTTCAGGCAGAGCGCCTGGAGCTCCTTGAGGAGCACCTTGAACGACTCCGGGATGCCCGGCTCCGGGATGTTCTCGCCCTTGACGATGGCTTCGTAGACCTTGACGCGGCCGACGATGTCGTCGCACTTGATGGTCAGCAGCTCCTGCAGCGTGTACGCCGCGCCGTAGGCCTGCATGGCCCAGCACTCCATCTCACCGAAGCGCTGGCCACCGAACTGGGCCTTACCGCCGAGCGGCTGCTGGGTGATCATCGAGTACGGACCGGTCGACCGGGCGTGGATCTTGTCGTCCACCAGGTGGAGCAACTTGATGATGTACATGTAGCCGACGGCCACCGGGTACGGGAACGGTTCGCCGGTGCGGCCGTCCATCAGGCGTGGCCTTGCCGTCGGTGCCGACCAGTCGGTCGCCGTCGCGGGTCGGGGTGGTGGAGCCGAGCAGGCCGATGATCTCGTCCTCGGTGGCGCCGTCGAACACCGGCGTCGCCGTCCTGGTGAACGGCCGGCGCGACGCGGGCGATTCCGTCGAGGTACTGCGCCCACTGCGGGGTGCCCTCGATGTCCCAGCCCTGTGATGCCACCCAGCCCAGATGTGTCTCCAGGATCTGGCCGACGTTCATCCGGCGCGGCACACCGTGCGGGTTGAGCACGATGTCGACCGGGGTGCCGTCCGCGAGGAACGGCATGTCCTCGCCGGGCAGGATCTTGCCGATGACGCCCTTGTTGCCGTGGCGGCCGGCCAGCTTGTCGCCGTCCTGGATCTTCCGCTTCTGGGCCACGTAGACGCGGACCAGCTCGTTGACGCCGGGCGGCAGCTCGGCGCCGTCCTCCTCGCGGTTGAACACGCGGATGCCGATGACCTTGCCGGTCTCGCCGTGCGGCACCTTGAGCGAGGTGTCGCGGACTTCGCGGGCCTTCTCGCCGAAGATGGCGCGCAGCAGGCGCTCCTCCGGGGTCAGCTCGGTCTCGCCCTTGGGCGTGACCTTCCCGACCAGCACGTCGCCGTCCTGGACCTCGGCGCCGATGCGGATGATGCCGCGCTCGTCGAGGTCGGCCAGGACATCTTCGGAGACGTTCGGGATGTCCCGGGTGATCTCTTCCGGCCCCAGCTTGGTGTCGCGGGCGTCGATCTCGTGCTCCTCGATGTGGATCGAGGTGAGCACGTCGTCCTGGACGATCCGCTGGCTCAGGATGATCGCGTCTTCGTAGTTGTGGCCCTCCCACGGCATGAAGGCGACGAGCAGGTTCTTGCCCAACGCCATCTCGCCGCCGTCGGTGCAGGGACCGTCGGCGAGGACCTGGCCGGCCTCGACCCGCTGGCCCTCGTCGACGATCGGCTTCTGGTTGAAGCTGGTGCCCTGGTTGGAGCGGCGGAACTTGTGCAGCCGGTAGGTGCGGTGCGTTCCGTCGTCGGCCATCACCGAGACGTAGTCGGCGGTCGCCTCTTCGACGACACCGCTCTTCTCGGCGATGACGACGTCGCCGGCGTCGACCGCGGCGCGGGCCTCCATGCCCGTGCCGACCAGCGGCGATTCGCTGCGCAGCAGGGGGACGGACTGGCGCTGCATGTTGGCGCCCATCAGTGCCCGGTTGGCCTCGTCGTGCTCCAGGAACGGAATCATCGCCGTGGCGACGGAGACCGTCTGGCGCGGGGAGACGTCCATGTACTCGACCTGGTCGGGGGTGACCTGATCGACCTCGCCGCCCTTGCGACGGACCAGGACGCGCGCCTCGCTGAAGTGACCCGAGCGGCGTCCAGCTTGGCGTTGGCCTGGGCGATGACGAAGCGGTCTTCCTCGTCGGCGGTCAGGTAGTTGATCTCATCGGTGACGGAGCCGGCCTCGACCTTGCGGTACGGGGTCTCGATGAAACCGAACGGGTTGACCCTGGCGAAGGTGGCCAGCGAGCCGATCAGGCCGATGTTCGGGCCTTCCGGGGTCTCGATGGGACACATCCGGCCGTAGTGCGACGAGTGCACGTCACGGACCTCGAGGGAGGCGCGGTCGCGGGACAGACCGCCCGGCCCGAGGGCGGAGAGGCGGCGCTTGTGGGTCAGACCGGCCAGCGGGTTGGTCTGGTCCATGAACTGCGACAGCTGGCTGGTGCCGAAGAACTCCTTGATGGAGGCGACGACGGGCCGGATGTTGATCAGGGTCTGCGGCGTGATGGCCTCGACGTCCTGGGTCGTCATCCGCTCGCGGACGACGCGCTCCATGCGGGAGAGGCCGACCCGGATCTGGTTCTGGATCAGCTCGCCGACGGTGCGCAGGCGGCGGTTGCCGAAGTGGTCGATGTCGTCGGTCTCGACCGGCAGGTTCTGGCCACGGACGGTCCAGGAGTCCTGGCCCTCGTGCAGACGCAGCAGGTACTCGACCGTCGAGATCAGATCGTCCTCGGTCAGGGTGCCCACGGAGATCGGCGAGTTCAGGCCGAGCTTCTTGTTCAGCTTGTACCGGCCGACCTTGGCCAGGTCGTAGCGCTTGTCCTTGAAGAACAGGTTCTCCAGCAGGGCCTGCGCGGACTCCTTTGTCGGCGGCTCGCCCGGGCGCAGCTTGCGGTAGATGTCCAGCAGCGCCTCGTCGGTGCCGGCGATGTGGTCCTTCTCCAGGGTGGCCAGCAGCACCGGCGACCAGGCGAACTTCTCCCGGATGCGCTCGGTGTCCCAGCCCAGCGCCTTCAGCAGCACGGTGACCGGCTGGCGGCGCTTGCGGTCGATCCGGACGCCGATGGTGTCGCGCTTGTCGATGTCGAACTCCAGCCAGGCGCCACGGGACGGGATCACCTTGACGGCGAACACCTCTTTGCCCGCGGTCTTGTCCAGCGTCCGGTCGAAGTACACACCCGGGGAACGGACCAGCTGTGAGACGACGACCCGCTCGGTGCCGTTGATGATGAAGGTGCCCTTGCTCGTCATCATCGGGAAGTCACCCATGAAGACGGTCTGGGACTTGATCTCGCCGGTGTCTCGTTCATGAACTCAGCGGTGACGAAGAGCGGGGCCGAGTAGGTCATGTCCTTGTCGCGGCACTCCTCCTCGTTCGCCTTGACGTCGTCGAACCGCGGATCCATGAAGGAAAGGGAAAGGTTTCCGGAGAAATCCTCGATCGGCGAGATCTCCTCGAGGATCTCGTCGAGGCCGCTCGGAGTCGGATCGGCTTGCCGATCCCTCCAGGACTTCGCGCCCACGAGCCATTCGAAGGACTCGGTCTGCAGGGCGAGAAGATTCGGTACCTCCAGCGGTTCGCGAAGCTTCGCGAAGGAGACCCTTTTGGTGTCCCGCCTGAGGTCGAAGTGGTGGTCTTGGGCGTACTCGTGACTGCCAAGATGCGTCCTTCCAAGGACCGCCGTCGATAGGGCAGCCCGCCCAAAGGACCGGTACTCTTCGAGGCCCGCTCGATCGCCGATGCGCACCAAGCGGTGCGCGGGCGCCGGAACGAACCGACGCAAAACTGGCTCTGAGCCGAAGCTGGAAGGAGGGTGAGGGTCCGCCTCAAGGTGATTGACTGCCGCTACTCTGCCTGTGCTGCTGGGTACTTCTGGTGGTGCTGGTGCCACCCGATCACGATTTGCCCAGGCAGAGCACAGGCAGCCAAATTGGCAGAACAGCATAGATCGGCAGCGGAAAGTGGGCAGCGCAAACACACAGCCTAGCAGAAATGGACGGAACTGTCCAGACGTGCCCCACAGATGAGCGGAACGGTCGGTTGACACGGTCTCGGTCGTCCGCGTGGACAGACGGAAGGACCTTCGACCGGGGGGCCCCACTGCACCATGCCCGGACCGTTGCCACAGCTCCTCCCTCGCGAAGGGAACGATCTAGAACCTGCAGTCGCACTGCCGGCCGTGGATCGACGTCGCAGACCAAGCGTGGCCCGCTTCGGCCGATCCGTCAAGCACTCGGGCCGAATCAAATGTCCCGATGAGGTGAATTCCGGCGCTGGTGGGAGGGTTGCGCGCCCTCCGGATCTACGCGGGCACCCGTGTCGCAGACGACGCCTCAGGGCCCCAACTGCAGATTGTCCCAGACGCCTCTGGGGCGGCCCGTCGATGGGGCCGCCCCGCGAAGAGCGTGAACTACCCGTGCGCAGCGGGACTACTGGACTACTTGACGGTCGCCTTGGCGCCGGCCTCTTCGAGCTTGGCCTTGGCGGCTTCGGCAGCTTCCTTGGTGGCCTTCTCCAGGATCGCCTTGGGGGCGGCGTCGACCAGGTCCTTGGCTTCCTTCAGGCCGAGGCCCGAACCAGCTCGCGGACGGCCTTGATGACCTGGACCTTCTTCTCGCCGGCGGACTCGAGGATGACGTCGAATCGTCCTGCTCCTCGGCGACCTCGGCGGCGGCGGCCGGACCGGCCGGACCGGCAACGGCGACCGGGGCGGCGGCGGTGACGCCGAAGGTGTCTTCGAACTGCTTCACGAACTCGGAGAGCTCGATGAGGGTGAGCTCCTTGAAGGCTCGAGCAACTCGTCCGGTGGTGAGCTTCGCCATGATGGGCGTCCTTTCTGTTGGCGTCTTCATTGTCGGGGGATTCACCGGCGCTGCTGTGTGGTGCGGTCGGTCGGCCTGGGCTGCGGGCGGGTCCGATGGGGTCGTCGGATCTGCCTCGACTGCGGTTGCCCCGGCTGGGCTTCGAGCCGTCAGGCCTCACGGCTCGGCCGGCGTCTCCGCCGTCGGCCGGCGCCTCGGTGGCGTCGTCCGCATCGGCTGCGCCGCTTCTCGACCAGGGCCGCGGCGAGCCGCGCCACCTGGGACGGAAGAGCGTTGAGGACGACGGCGGCCTTGGTCAGGGTGGCCAGCATGGCGCCGGCCATCTTGGCCAGGAGCACCTCGCGGGACTCCAGGTCGGCCAGCTTGGTGACCTCGCGGCGTCGAGCGCCTTGCCGTCGAGCAGACCGCCCTTGATCACCAGCAGCGGGTTCGCCTGGCGAAGTCGCGCAGCACCTTCGCGGCGTCGACGGGCTCGCCGTTGATGAACGCCACCGCGGTCGGACCGGTGAACAGGTCGTCCAGGCCCTCGACCCCGGCGTCGGCGGCCGCCCGCTTGACCAGCGTGTTCTTGGCGACGGTGTAGGCGGTGTCGCTGCCCAGGGACTTGCGGAGCGTCGTGAGCTGCGACATCGTCAGGCCGCGGTATTCGGTGACGACCGCGGCGGACGAGCTGCGGAACTGGTCCGCGATCTCTGCGACAGTGGCCACCTTGTCGGTCTTCGGCACAATGCCTCCTTCCACACCTCTTCGATCGGCCGCCTGTGCGACGGCCCTCACATGGGTAGAACTGTTCCGGCCGGTTCGATTCGTCGAAATCGGCACCGCAGACCGGGCGCAGACAAACAAAAACGCCCCGGCCGCAGGGCACGGGCGAAGTCAGGGCGCCGTCAAAGGACGCCGACTACCTTGTCCTCCTGCGTAGGCCGTCCGGAATGTCTCCGAACCTTCGTCCGGGAACCCAGCGGGTGCCCGAAAGCCGACGGTCTTCGGTGGAACGCCTCCCAGAATAGCAGCCGGAAACGGCGGCCGGCTCCGCTCTCGCCGACCGAAGGGGAACGGGACGGTCGGAACCCGCCGTCGGTCTCAGCCTTCGTAGACCTCGGACGCCGGCGGGGCCGAGATGGTCACCTGCGTGTTGATCGAGGTGATGCTGACGCCGGTGTGCAGCTTCTGGCCGGCCGCCGAGAAGTCCTCCGACGCCTGCACGAGATGTCCCGCGAATCGACCCACAAGGTCATCGGCAATGTGCTGACGCCGGAGGAAAGCAGCTGCTGCATCTGCTGTTGCTGCTGCCCGCTGGAGGCGGCGGCAGCGGCGGACACGTCGATGGTCATCGTGTACTTGTCCGCCTTCACGCCGCTGATCGTCTGTTGTCCTTCGTATTTCACGTTCTTGGCCGTCTTGGCCAGGCTGGTGTACTGACTCGTCGTCGAGGAATCGACCAAGCTGCTCATCGAGTTGCCCATCTGCGCCAGGGTCGCGTTGGACGAGGTCGGATCGGCCAGCACCCACTTCTTGCCCGAGGGAACCTTCAGGGCCTGGAGGAACTTGTCGCCGGCGATGTAGACCTTGCCGTCCTTGACCAGGATGCGCAGGTCGAAGGCCTGGCCCGAGGTACTCAGGCTCATGTCCATGTCGATGCCGGTGATCTTGCCGCCGGCGAGCGTCTCGCTGAACGAGGCCTGCACGTCCTGCGCCGACCCCGCTTGGACCGACAGCGAACCGATCATCGACGCGACACTGGCGTTGGCCTGGTCGATCTTGGCGCTCAGTTGTTCGCCCGTGAGGCCGGCGGAACCATCCGTGCTGGGCGATGACGACGACGAGCTGGTGGAGGAATGGTTCGCGGTGCCGGACTGGCCGTCGGAAACTCCTCGACGGGCTGGAGCCGACCGGGGCAGCTCCCGGCTGGATCTGTGGCGACCCGTCGACGG
>CAWEFT010000004.1:0-476266 GCA_963808365.1 uncultured Actinomycetota bacterium
CGTCGGGTGTCAGCCTTGGGGCCGGTCCCGGATGGGGCCGGTTGAGGAGGTCCCGTGATCGAGTTCGTGCCCTTTTTGCAGCGGTCTGATGGTGAGCCGCCTCGGCTGGGAGAGCGGCTGCTGGATGAGTATCTGCGGTTCGTGGCGGCGCGGTGCCGGCCGAACACGTTGCTGGCGCAGATGTTCGATCTGAAGGTGTTCTTCACCGTCGTCGGCCGGCCGCCGGTAAAGGTGACGACGGCGGACGTCCTCGGGTTCATCGAGGCCCAGCGGGCGGCCAGGAACGGCAACGTGGTACGGCTCGTCGACGGCGAGGGCGGGCTGGCGTTGTCGACGATCAAGCGGCGGTTGGCGACGGTGTCCGCGCTGTTCGAGTATCTGAGCGCCCGTGGCGAGGTGATACGAAACCCGGTGCCACGCAGCTTGTCCGCGCGGCCGCACGGTTCGCCGCTGCGGGGTGCGCCGCTGGTCCGGGCGCCGCGGCGGCTGCCGCGGGTCCTCGCCCCGGCCGAGGTGAACGCGCTGGTCGGCGCGTTACGGACGGCGCGTGATCGGGCGATGGGGTGGTTGATGCTGCTCGGCGGGCTGCGTCGGTGTGAGGTCCTTGGCCTGCGCCACGGCGACGTCCACCCGGGCGAGCGGCGGGTGTTCATCGGCGCCGGGAAGGGCGGTCATCAGCGGATCGTTCCGGTCGGGGAGGCGTTCTTCGTCGAGTTGGCCGCCTACTACGCGGCGGAGCGGCCGGCGACGGACACGGACCGGGTGTTCGTGGTGCTCAAGGGCCCGCGACGTGGTCGGCCGTTGACCGCAGCCGGGGTGGATGAGGTGCTGTCCGGCGCCCGGGTTCGAGCCGGGTTGTCCCACGCCACCTGCCACGAGTTGCGGCACACCTGCTTCACTCGGCTCCGCGAGTCGGGGATGGCGTTGGAGGCCATCCAGGCCCAGGCCGGGCACGTGTCGATCGAGACCACCAAGATCTATCTGCATCTCGCGCCGGACTGGCTGGTCGATGAGTACCGCAAGGCCATGGACATTCTCGACGGCATCGTCGGGGCGCAGCAGTGAGCCGCGCAGCGGCCGCGGCGGTCACCGCGGATACCACCAGCACGGATGTGTTCGGCGCGGCTTGCTCGGCGTACCTGGCCGTTGCTGTGACCGAGCCGGCCAGGCTGGCCCGGGCGCAGACGACCGGCCGGTTCATCGACGAGTTCGGCGACTTGGCGGCGTGGCGGGCCTGCCCAATCCCGCGGCGCCTGGCCGGCGGCGAGCAGGCCAAGGCGTTCGCGAACTTCGCCGCCGTCTGGGCCCGGATCCCGCTCGAGCCGGACTACGTGGTGGCCGCCGTGTCCAGGTGGGGCCACTACCTGACGGGGCGAGACCCCGAGCAGGCTAATAGATTCCGGCTCCAGGCCGGATCGTTGAGCTTCGGCCGGTTGGAGATCGACAAGATGTGGTCCAAGCTCGCCCAGATCTGCGTGATCACCGGCAGCAGCCCAGACCAGCTGAGCGCCGACGATTACTTGGCTGGCCGGGCGGCGTTCTGGGCGGCGGTCGTCGCCAAGCACGCCGGCACCGTCCCGAAGTCGCTGGCCACACCGCTGTTCGGGCTGGATGCGGTGATGTTCCACCGCGGCCAGGCACCCCGACCGGCGCCGCGTAAGCCCTGGGCCGCCCGCTCGGTGCCGGAGATCGGCTGGGACGAGGTCACCGCCGCCGCGCCGGTGCTGGCCGCGACGATGCGCCGCTACCTCGACCAGCTCGCCGTCAGCCTGCGCCCCGGATCGGTCGCGGCGATCGAGATCACGCTGCGGCAGTTCGCCGGGCACCTGGTCGAAACCGGCACCGTCACCGCAGTCGCCCAGATCGGACGCCTGGATGTCGAGACCTACCGGACATGGCTGGCCGGCCGCGGCGGCTACCGGAAGAACTCCACGATCAGCAACACCACCATCGGAATGCGGATGTGTCACCTGGGCGCGTTCTTCCGCCGCATCATCGAGTGGGGCTACCCAGACATACCCGCTCGTTCACCGGTTTTCGCGTCCGACCGGCCGGTCAAGGACAAACCCCTCCCACGGTTTCTGGACGACGCCGCCACCGGCAAGTTCATGGCCGCCGCCCGGGAACTGCCCGACACGTTCGGTCGGCTGGCCATCGAGATCCTGGCCCGCACCGGCATGCGCAAGGGCGAACTCCTCGGCCTGACCGTCGACGCGGTCGTGCAGATCGGCTCCGCCTACTGGCTGCGCATCCCCGTCGGGAAACTCCACAACGACCGCTACGTCCCGCTCCACCCGCAGCTGAAGACCATGATCGACAACTGGCTCGCCGAGCGGCCCGGCTGGCAGAACAGCCCCCTGCTGTTCACCGACCGGGGACGGCCGATACCACCCACCCGGGTCGACCACGCCGTTCAAACCGCAGCTACCGCAGCAGGAATCGGCCACGTCCACCCACACCAGCTACGCCACACCCTGGCCACCCAGGCCATCAACCGCGGCATGAGCCTGGAAGCGATCGCCGCGCTCCTGGGGCACAAGACGATGACCATGACCCTGGTCTACGCCCGCATCGCCGACCGCACCGTCGCCGACCAGTACTTCGCTGTCACCGAGAAAGTCCAAGCCCTCTACCAACAACAACAACCCGCTGTCCTGCCCGCCGCCGACGAACCCGCCGCAATGCGGAAACTCCGCGTCGAACACAGCAAACGCATGCTCGGCAACGGCTTCTGCAGCAGGCCCGCCGAACTCGACTGCCACTACGAGACAATCTGCGAGTCCTGCACCTTCTTCGTCACCACCATCGAGTTCCGACCCACCCTGCAAGCTCAACGCGACGACGCCGCCGCCAAGGGCCAAACCGGCCGGCAAAAAATCTACAACGGACTCCTCCAACGACTCGACAACACCGCCTCTTGACACCGATCACCCACATAAGCCGTCGCTTTTCCCAGGAACTCGTTTTCCATCCGGAGCTCCCGGACTTCTTTTTCCAGTTGTTTGAGCCGGGCGCGCTCCGTCACCGTCAATTCGGCCTCCGGTATCACGCCGCCGGTCCGCTGACGCTCGGCCGCCACCCAATTCCGCAGCGTCTGCTCCACCAATCCTAGCTCGCGAGCGACGTCCGCGATTGGTTTGGACTTCTCGAGTATTTCCCGCACCGCCGTTGCCCGAAATTCCGTGGTGTATTTCCCGCGATACTTCGACATTGAATTCCTCCGTTCGTACCCCAAATTCTACTTGGGGTGCCCAAGTCCGGAGGAAACCGGGCGGGTCACTCTCCGCCGTCAGCAACCCAGTCACCGCGACGACTCAAACCCTGTCTGACGGCCAGACAGTCACCAACGCAAAAACGCAGCACGACGGCGCCGCCGTCACCTACAGCGCCGATTTCCTGACGCCTTACGCATTCCGGCGGATCTTCATCCCCGCCAGCGGGACAGATGCCTGCTGGTACACGATCACCGGAGTCTGCGCACGCTACTTGATCGAAAACACCACACTGCTTCAATACTCCGGCGACAGTAGCGGAACACAATGGGACTGGACTCCCATTGCCTACACGCCCCCGACGATCACCGGTTATAACTACTCGTGGACCGTCCAGTCATCTCAGGTCAACGGGGCCAGCGACGATGTTCAGTTCAACGCCGACGGCTACGGCCCACAGACCTACGTCACGGCCACCAGCCCGGACCACCGCAATGGCGTCTCACCATGGCTAATCATGGCCGGAGTGGTGGCTGCGGCGATCGTCGTCGCCGTCATGACCGGTGGCGCCGCCATCCCTGCCGAGGCCGGGGTTCTCGCCGCCGAAACCTCCCTCGACGCGACTGAACTTGGCAGCGCCGAGCTGGCCACCGTCGACGACCTCACGACTGCCGAAACTACCGAAGCCGCGAGCGCAAGCGCGGACGCTAGCACCTTCTCTGAGCTGGACGCCGAGGAACAGGCCGAAGTCGACGCAGCGGATCTCCCGTCCTGCGCCGCCAATAGTTTCGACCCGCAAACGCGTGTGCTCCTCGCTGACGGGTCGACCAAGGCGATCGCGCAGATTGCGGTAGGAGATGTAGTCCGAGCCGGCGATCCGATATCGAACGTCGACGGACACGAACCGGTCACCGCGCTCTCACGCCACCTCGACGCGGGACTGCTGGACGTGACTATTGCCCGAGGAGCTGCTGTTCCTGGAGTGCTTCATACGACACGGACGCACTCCTTCTTCGATGTCACCGCCGGGGGTTGGGTCGCGGCCAGTCGAATTCGAGTGGGTGATCTCTTACGCGCATCCAATACCACTCTGGTGACCGTCCGTGCGCTTCATGAGCTCCGGGGCGCGAAGACCATGTTTGACCTGACGGTGTCCACACTTCACACATTTTATGTCCAAGCCGGCACGGCATTCGTACTCGTGCACAACGTCGATTGTGAACCACCGGCACTTACAGACGTTGGCCTTAGAAAAGTTCAACGCGTTCATATGCCGGGCGGGGACCTGGTGAACGACGGCAAGAGCCTATTTTATGCGGACACCACCGAGCAAGACCTGGACGCCCTCGTTGAGCAGTCTGAGAGCGTCGAGGCGCATGGCCCCAATGAGAGCAACTACTATGAGCGGGACGTCTATGCAGGCAGATATATCGGAAAGCTCTGTAAGAAGAGTGGCGGAGAAGACACTAAATGGTATCGTGTGGTCCAGGACATCTACGGATCAGTGATCACGATGCATCCGATAGAGGAGCCGTCACTGATTCCGCCGGGATAGGAGAACAGTGGGATTCGATCTTTACACCGAGAACATGGTGCACAAGCGAACTTACGCAGGGAGCGAGGCGACCAGGCTCCTGGACCGGATCACGTGGTTGGCCGGGATCGTTCCCTCCGATGCGCCCGCTGGAACAGTCCCGCTACGCAAGCCGCAAGGTCAGCTCGCAGGAATTGATCCGGTGGGTGACACAATGTTCAATAGTCGGCAGCTTCGCCAGCTGGGCCCCGAGCTTGATACCATCGCCGAGCATGAGCCGGACGCGGCCGAAGACATTGCCGCATTCAAACGACTGATAGACGGTGTGATACGCGCCAACGGCTATCTGTATATTGTTGGCGATTGAGCGCGCTCGGTATTCCTTAGCTGGACGGTTACGGCAGCTGCAATGCGCGACTGCCGTAATCAGGCGCGCACGGTGACCACACACCCAGCAGGACCGCTGAGAAAGCAGAACCGGTGATGCCCGGTCGACGGCTGGCGCGAGAGTGTTACGGGCGGCTGCTCGACGATGTGGTCGCCGCGGCGGACGGCATCCGCGATCTAGGATCGGCGATCACGGCGACCTCGCTCGGGCCGGCCATCGCGGCACGGAAATGGCTGATCATAAGAAATTCACCGTCGCCACCGATGTGAAGGTGTACTTCTGCGACCCCCGCAGCCCATGGCAGCGCGGCTCGAACGAGAACACCAACAAGCTGCTCCGCCAGTATTTCCCCAAAGGCACCGATCTGGGCGGGGCTATTCACAACGCGAACTCGACGAGGTCGCGGCCCGATTGAATGGCCGACCACGCAAAACCCTGGGCTTCGCCACCCCAGCGCAGAAACTGTATGATCTGGTTGGCGTTGCGTCCACCCCTTGAACCTGCCGCGGCTCTTTTTAAAACTCACGATCCAACCGCAATTCCGCGTTCTCTTTACGAAGCCTGACTAATTCGGCCCGCTCATTCTCATCCAACATCGCACGATTATCGCCTCGCCTGGGAAGCGCCGGTTCAGGCCAATCTGTCAGCAAAAGAGCCGCTTTGTCGAGCGATCGGGTATCCAAGACCGAACGCCTGCATTCCGAATAGCTTCGCCGAAATCGGTGCTATCCCTTCGATCGGCTGCATCGAAATCGGCCATCTGCTCTAAGCCTTGGCCAGATTCATCCGGTGGTCGATCACGGGGCAAGGGTGGCCAATCAGGGGTAAGAGACGGTACGCGTTCCAAGTACGGCCCCTTGTGGGTCATAGGCTGTCGCTGTGGCACTATAGGCCGGTGGCGGCGAGTCGTGGCTGTCGATAGCTAACATCGATTCGTGAAATGTCGCCCAACCATTCCCAAGGTCGTCCATTGTCTGATTTGCCAACTTGCTCAGCCGGCTCGTGCTTTTCAGTCGACTAAAGTACAGCGTTTCAGGCTGGCCCGGTCCCTTAAATACGACCTTCACCGTATCGACTCCGGGCCCGACAGCGCCCCAAGGATCGAAGTATTCGGGAATTCCAACACTCAAGTATGGTATCGGTTCTGGGCCGGCCGGCAGTGCAATCAAAACAGGAGCGCTCGGATCGTCGCTTGTCCAACACAGATTTCCATGCGTAGATTGTTTACCGGCAATAAATACCGAGTTCTTGGGATAGGTGTGTCCGTTGTTCGCGCGAAATGGCCCGAAGTCTGGAGAACCTTGACTAGAGTCAAAAGCAAATCCAACCGACTTTCCGATAACCGTCGTACATAAGTTTGCCGCCGCGGAGCCGGTTAGCTGCGATGGCTCAGTGACGCTCGCGGGCGATACTCGCGGTGGCGAAGTTGCATACGGGAAGGAATGAACATTGACCGGTTGCGATTCAGCCGATGTTGTCGAAAGACCAGCCGTTCCGGTGGACGAGGCGCTCATGCCAGTCACTTGATTCGAAGAACACGCAGTCGCTCCGGAGCTAATAACAAGCACCGCGCAGCCAAGGAATACTAGCCGCCTGGTACATCGATGTGGGCTCATCACGGCTTGGTCACCCAGTGACCACAGCTAAACCAATCATCTACGAACTCGGAATCGTTAGGATGATATGATTCGACAGACGCGAGCGTACTTCCAGAAAGAGTGTCATTCATTTTCCAGTCAAACGGCGCTAGATCAGTCCAGATATCCTTATCAGTCCCGTTCTGCGTTCCATTCACCGCTCCATACCAAATGACCTTGTTCGACTGCGAGTCTAGATCCGTGAATTCAGACAATCGCGTTAAGTAGTCAGAGCATTATTCACAGAATCTACCAGCCGAGTCGGTAGAATTCGAGCCTGGTGATTATGCGGATCACGGTGGGGAGTTCGTTGAGGATTCCGCGGTATCCGGTGGCGAGCATTTTCCAGTTCTTCAGATGGGCGATACACCGTTCACCGGCTGACCGGACGGACGAGATGGATTTGTTGACTTCTCTTTCGTGATTGGTCAGCTCCCGGCCGCGGGGCTTTTTCTTGGGTGTTCGGGCGGAGCTGCCTTGGTAACCCGGATCAGCGATCCAATCGTGGTGATCCAGAAGGGCCTCCCAGCCGCACTCGGTGATCGCGCGGCGGTCGTGCCGGCATCCTGGCAGCGGCATGGACACCCCGAGCAACGATCCGTCGGTCGCCGCTGCCACTTGTAGGTTCAGACCCTGCCGATGTCGCTTGCCTGAATAGTTCTCTTTGCCGGCGTCTTTCCTGTTCCGGGTGGGTACGTCGGTGCCATCCACGATCGTCGTCCGGTTCGCCAGGATATGTTCGAAGTCGGGCTCGTTCACGCAGGTCACTTGGTCCAAAAGCGGCATGACCGCCCGGAACACCCGGGAGATCGTCGGCTGGCTGACGCCGAACAGATCCGCCACGAGCATCTGGGTCACGTTCTGCCGCACGATCAGCAACACGATTTCGACCTGCACCTGCAGATCGAGTATCTTTGGCATGACCGGCGGTCGTGGCCGAGTCTCCAACACCTGCTCAATCCGGCCGACCAATTCCTCGACTTGTGCATCGTCCAAACCCAGAGTAGGTTGATAACGCATCGGCTCGGCTCCCGAAATCGTTCGAAGTGTGAGAACTCCAATTATTTCGGACAGTCGGGTCGATGCCCTTACACCACGCCGACAAGACTCAGACTTTCCAGATTAGTAATTCCGTGAATAATGCTCTCAGTACCATTCTTCGTGACTGTAATCCGCTCATCAATCATATTCGCCGCGGCGCCATTCCACGCGTCCGATATATTATGGCCGTTTACGGTCGTATAAAAGTGGCTCCAATCTAGTCCCGTGGTCTCGTTTTCCACAATAAAAAGAACGGCGCCCGTTGAGGGATTGTAGGCCGCGTAAAGGTGGACGTTATCGCCTGGACGAAGATCGGTCGGGAGCAGTCGCTGAATACCTGTGTCCCACGAATCAGTATTGCCAATTGCTTCCCACCAGTAATTCTGTTTGTAGGGGCTCGCACCACTGCCGCCATCACTTGCATCGAGAGTTCCAACTTGCAAGATGGGGTACCCGCCACCAGATCCTTGTAAACCCACCCACGCGGCGTGTGTGCTTCGGTAGTCTCCGGTCGACCCGCCGTCGTAATACGTGGGAAGGGTTAGAGTTTCGTCAGCGTAGACCTTGGTAAATGAGCTGTTCGTCTTATTAGCTCCAAAGCCAGAATAATTCGGCGACGACGTAGAAGCGTGCAAATTTGGATTATTTTGCGCACAAATCGCGTTTTCATAGTGAAGCGACCTCGACCAGTGGAGGTTCCATTGGTCCAGAGCTGATTCATAATCCGATTCAGAATCATATTCCGATGACGTCGGCCGCGGCGGCACAGAATTGCCCACAAGAGCCAGCTCCGCGTCCGAGCCTGTTGCGGGATTCCACCCGTCCATAGGTACATTATAAGTGTAGGTTGTTTCTAGCTGTTGATCGGTGATTTCATGATAAGTAAACTGCTCATTGCCACCCCCTATCGCCGGCATAGACACAGTGACCTGCTCAGACTTGAGAACAGGAGTCGACACACATGGAGGCTCACCGGCGTCGTTGTCCGAACTAGCGTCGTCTTGTTTATTAAGGTCTTGGATTGAGACCGAGGCGTGGGCGACAGCCACATTCGGCACTGTCGACGCTATCAACACTAGTGAAAATGCTACCGTCCAACCCAGATTTCGGCGGTGTCTGGCCCTCATCCGTCCCTCCTCAAGCTCTGGTGAGTGTCTGCGGCGTCCGGCACAAGCCTGACATACACCTAGTTGGAAGTCGAGGCAATGTCGGTAGTTTGCTCCAAGTTCGGCCCATCTGGCCGTCACTTTCCGTTACGGGTGCCAGATAGGGGTTTGTGGGGATACGCTGGCACCGGGATGACTGGACACCGGCTGAATTTTATCCGTCGGGGCCATTCGTGGCTTTCCGTAACGCCCCGCCGGCCTGACTCGGCCGGGGGTTAATCGACGACCCGCTTCGCTTGCCCACGTCGCTAGGAGCCCGCAGCACGGACCGACTCTTGATCCCGCCGAGCTCCGACGACAACTACACCCGCCGCCTGAGGTTGCCCCCGTTGACCGGACATCGACTCGCGTGCCTGTTGGCCGCGCAGGGAGGATGTCGTTGTGGCTGGCAAGCGGAGGAAGTTCACGCCGGAGTACCGGGAGCAGGCGGTTCGGCTGGTGACCGAGACGGGGCGGCCGATCGCGCACGTGGCCGCGGAGATCGGGGTGGGTGCGCAGCTGTCGGGTCGGTGGGTCGCGAAGGCGCATGGGGCCGGTGCGGCGCGGGTAATACCGTCAACTTCGCGGCGACCGGCATCGCCCGCGGATGGGTCAACGCGCAGGGCGGCTCCAACTACGGCGTTCAGGTCAAAGTGACCGACGAAGGACCTGAGACGTTTCTGAGTTCGCGATACAAGATCGCCTTGCATTAGCCATCCGCGTCGACCCGGCGGGGGGACCCGGCCACCTATCCCCAACCCCCTTTTCCCTCGACCAGCATCAACTTCACGGCCATTTCCTTGACCGTTTCCGATAACCGAGAAATCTCGGCCTTCGCCACGTCCAACTCGACATCCCGAGAGCCGGCTTTCAAACCCGGCCGGGAATCGGCCAACGCCGCGAGCGCGCCTTCCTTGGCGACCTGCCGGATCCGTTGAATCGTGCTCCGATCGACCCCGGCGATCGCAGCCGCGTCGGCCATAGTGACCTCGCCACGGACCAACTGCAACCAGATCTCGTACTTCTGCATCGGCGTCAAGAACCGCTTCCCTCGCCGACCCGCCCGGTCCTTCGACCCAGCCTCCTCGTCCATCATCAGATCCTCCTCGATCCATCCACGACCCACCGAGACGATGTCTGATACCAAGATCAATCAGTATCGCTAACTCAGACGCAAACCAGTGGCGGTGCCGGTGGTGGTGGTCGTCTTTGAAGTCGCCGATCACCACCCGCGCTTCACGCAGGGTGGTCCAGTGGGTGCGGTTGAGGCATTCCCTGCGGAGTCGGTTGTTGAACGATTCGATGTGCCCGTTGTTCCACGGCGTCCCCGGCGGAATGTAGATCAGGCCGACCGTACCGCTGCACAATGGTTGCAGTGCTTGGGAAATGAACTCTGGTCCGTTGTCCATCCGCAGCACCTTCGGCGGCCCACCCCGCCGGTCGAACGCCTGCTGCAGGGCGGTGACGAGCCGGTCGGCGTTGATCGACCGCTCGACAATGTGCAGCATCGACTCCCGGGTGTGTTCATCGATCATCGAGGCTATCTTGATCGCTTTGCCGTCGACGGTTGAGTGAACTGGAAATCGATGGCCCACACCACTCTCGGTGCATCCGCCTCCACCGCAAGGGGTGGTGCCGATGCCGGCGCGTCTGCGGGGGTGATAGATCTTCACCTGCAAGCCCTCGTCCACCCACAACCGTTGAACCTTCTTCTTGTTCACCACCCGGCCCTGGTCGTGCCGCAAACCCGCCCAGGCCCGCGACGCGTTGTCACGAAAGAAGGGCTCCTCGGTTCCGGCGATGAAATAAGCACGCGGAAGCGGGCCCGCGAATTCGTCTGGCGGTTGATAACCCGCGCCGGGAGACGCACAAAATATCACCCCGTAAACATCGGGATGTCGAAGTCCCAAAGCCAACGCCAACTCACCACCGGCTGACAGCCCCATGACGGCGGTTCGCTCCGCGGGGAGCGTGACACCGAACCGCGATGTCGTCCAGTCCCGGACGGTCCGGACGAGAAATTCCTCGTGCGCCGCGAACAGGTCCGGATCAAAGACGGGCGAGTACTCGTGGAGTCGGCGCATTTCGTCCGCCAGCCGGTGTACGCCCACGATCATCGTGGAGGGCACATGGGACGCCTCCAGGTCCACACCCCACCCGGGCAGCACCTGACCATCACCGGAGAAGATGACCGCCTCGGGCGGAGTCGGCGGACGATAGACCGTCACCTGCCGGCCACCATCGAAATCGAGCGTCTCGGCGACCAACCGCCCGTCAGCAGTCGACACGAATCCTCCTGGGCCGGCCGAGCGGAAGAAAGTCGAACAGCGGCCACCGATCGCCATTATCGGGGCGACCGGAGCCGGGTGCGGAGACGCAACATCCCCCACCGGCAGGGGCTGCCAATGAGGGATGTGGGCGTGCGAGTCGTGCCGCGGCGGCCAGAAATCTGACCGGCCGGTTGTTGTTAGTGCGTGCCCCGGATGGTGGTCGTTCCGGAGACGAGCGCAATGCCGGGCCGAGCCCAACGCGCCTCGTAGGCAACCTTGCCGGCCGCCACCTTGAGGGAGGCCCGGTACATGCCGTCCTTGCCGGTGTGCACGATCGCGACGTTGTTCCACGTGCGCGAACCGTACTGAATTGCCCAGATGCTCACCGCGCTGTCGACGATGGGCATATGAGCGACGGTGACGTTGCCGGACAGGGTCACTTTGCTCCCGGCCTGGTGCGTCGCCGGCAGCTGGTTGATGCCCACCTTCGGGGCTCCCGTGATGGTGAACGACTTGGCCGTCAGGTTCTTCTTGGCGGAGCTGCCATAACTGGTGAGGCTGACGGTGTGCTTACCCGGTTTGACGTTCATCGTGACCGTGAAGCCGTGACTGCCGTGACTGCCGGTCGCCTGCCGCGGGTAGCCGGTCCAGGTGATCTTGCCGTCGATGACCAGCTGGGCCATGTTGTGGCTCGACGCCTGGGCCGGGTCTTCGGCCCAACCCTGAACCTTCACGGTGGTGTAGCCGGTCGTGACGTTGCTGATCTGGCCGGTGGCGGCGGGCCTGGCGGCCGGCTTGGCCGCGGGCTCGGCTGAGGACGCGGGGACGTCGCGGAGGTTCACCCCACCGGACGCACCCACCATCGCGGCGCACGTCCAGGCGCCCCAGCCCTGGCCCTGCAGGACGCGTTCAGCCACAGCGATCTGTTGTTCTCTGGTGGCCTGGTACGCGTGCTGCGCGTACTGGAGACCGCCGTAGGCATCCCACGTGGACGGCAAGAACTGCAGCCCACCTTCGAAACCGTTGCCGGTGTTGATGCTCCAGTCACCACTGCTTTCGCACTGCGCGACCCTGTCCCAGGTGGCATCGCTGGCCGCGTTCGCGGGGGCGGTGAGGGCGAGCGCCGGGGCAGCGACGACGACACCGGCCGCGACGGTGCGCAGTGCGGTCCTGCGTAGGGTGGATGGCTTGCGATGGCGGCCAACTTGGCGAGTCAAAACTCGAGTTCTCCTTCGTTGATCCCGAGCCGGGTGGCACATGGGCGCACCCGGACGGAGGTTCATGGCGGGGGAATAGCGCAATTCCAGCCGCGCTCGACGCGGCCATTCAACTGTCCGAGCCTGGAAATTAAAGGCCGCAGTCTGCACAGGAGCGTAACTGGGCCGCGTACGATCCGCAAAGGCTTGCGTCCTATCTCGAACTGATCACGAACAGATTTCGGCCCAATCAAGGCGCATAAACGCAGGTGAGCGGTTCGTGTGCGGCCGGAAAAAATTTTTGGCTACGGGAGGCGGATAGACCGTGATCATCACGCTACGAACTCGAGCTGGTACGCACCGTGAATGCGCCGAGCGCAGGGGTCAGAACCGCGCAGACGTCGTCACCCTGGGACCTGAGCGGCTGGAGGGGTAAGAATTCACTCCGAACAAACGAGCGGTCCGTGTGTCCGGGAACTCAGCCGAGGGCGCGGCCCGAACTCTGGGACAGGCGGACCGATCACCCGGCTGGGCATACTTCTGGCCCTCTACACTTCGCAGCGAAGTTCCAGTCACCTTGGAGGACGATGCGAATCCCGGCGGCCATCATCGGCGTCCTGGCGGCGGCCGCGTTGGGTGGCTGCCAGGCATCGGCGCCCGGGGCCGCCACCAGCACGGTCACGACCACCAGGCTGGTCGCGTCGACGGTCGTGAGTACGAAGACGGCCACACCGCCCGCAACCACGGTGACAGTTGCCCGTCGCATCACCACGACCAGGACAGTCGTCAGCACGGTCGTGCGAACCCCCCGAGTCGCGACGGTCGTCAAGACGGTGCAGCCCCACTACGCGTTTCCCGTCGTCCCCGCCACCGGCGTCGACTACGCCCATGAACACCACGACTATCCCGCCACCGACGTCTTCACCTCCTGCGGCTCCAACGTCGTGGCCATGACGGACGGGGTCCTGCAGGAGGTGCACAGCGTCGACACCTGGAATCCGGCGACCAACGACCCCGCCGTGCGGGGTGGCCTGACAGTCAGCCTGATCGGCGACGACGGCGTGCGGTACTACGAGGCCCACTTCCACGACCTGCTGGCGACGACCCGCCCGGGGGAGCGGGTGGTGGCCGGCCAACTGCTCGGCCATGCCGGCGAGTCGGGAGACGCTGTCGGTCTGGGCTGTCACGTGCACGTCGGCATGTCGCCGCCGTGCGGACCGGGCGACTGGAGCATCCGGCGCGGCGTCTTCTACCCGTGGCCGTTCCTGGACTCCTGGCGCGCCGGCGGCCAGTTGTCGCCGGTCGGCCAGATGGTGGCCTGGCGGTCTGCGCATGCCGCCGAGTGCTCACGAGGGCGGCTCAACGACCCCATTCCCGACCCGTAGGCGCGACTGGACCGGCGCGAAGAGCCGCGGGCCAAGTCCCGGACGCGAAGCGGCCGGAGATCAGCGTCACCGCAACTCGGGCTCCATCGCGGACCCGCCGACCACGGCCATGTCCGCCCCGGCCGACTGAGCCCGGCGAACTCGCCGGGCCGCTCGGGGCACCGGACCGATGGAATCGCGCCGGCGAAACGTGGTGGCCATCACGACGGTCTCGAAGGGCGCGGTCGGTTCGGCGATGCGTCGAACCAGCAACTCGGCGCTGCGTCTACCCAACTCGTACACCGGCTGAGCGACCGCGGAACTGGCCGGATTGGTAGCCAGCGCCCACGGCACGTCGTCACCCATGACGAAGGAGATGTCGCGGGGCACGGAGAGGCCGGCATCCCGGATCGCCCACAAGACCTCGATGCCGACGACGCTGTCCGACGCGAAGATGGCCGTGGGACGCTCCGGCAGGTCGAGCAGTTCCGTGGCGGCCCCGTAGGCGGCGCCGGCGGTGAAACCAGCCAGCCGGACGAGGCTGCCAGTTAGGGCTGGGTCGGCCTCGAGTCCGGCAGTCACGTCCAAGTAGGCCCGGATGCGGTCGGCGCCACTGGACGTGATCACGCTCAGGTCCGTGCCCACCCCGAACTTCTCCGGCCCGGCCGCCGACACGAAGGCAATCCGTCGATGACCGTCGGCGACCAGGACGCGCATGGCCGTCGTGGCTCCGGCCCGGTTGTCGGCGATCACCTGGTCGCTGGTCACGCCGGTCACTCTCCGGTCCAGGAGCACCACCGGGAAGCCCTCCCGTTGCGCCGCCAGCAGGTGCGGGGCCGGTCCGGTGGTGGTCGACGCGACCACGATGCCGTCCACGCGCTTGTCCATGAGCAATTCCAAGCCTCGCTGCTCGGCCGGCAGGCTCTCGTCGGTGTTCACGACGATCACCTCGTAGCCATGGCGCCGAGCCGCGTCGCTCATCCCCCGGGTCGTCTGGGAGAAGAACGGGTTGGCCATGTCGGCGACGACGCAGCCGATGGTGGCCGTGCGGCCCGTGCGCACGCTCCGGGCCACTGTGTTCGCCCGATAGTTCAAGCGCGTGGCGGCCTCGGTCACCCGCTCACGCACGGCTGCGCTCACCGCGCCGTAGCCACCGAGCGCCCGCGCGGCGGTGGCCCGAGAGACACCGGCGGCAAGCGCCACGTCAGCCAGCGTGGGGGTCGGCCCCGATTGCCTGGAACTAACCAACAGATTTTCCTCTCCCGCAGGCTTGACATCCCGAACCGTAGTCGCCACTATTTAACCATCGCAATTGAGATCGATCTCAACCGGGAGAGACCGCTCCGTCTGGCTAGGCACAAAGAGCGTGCCTTGGCAGGACAGCCAGCGGGTATGGCCTCCATGAACAGCGCCCGTCCCGATCGGCGGCCGCGGCAGCGCACGGGAGTCGTACGGTGTCTTCCGGGCTGATTGTTGAGATCGGTCTCCGCGTCAGTCTCAAAATCGACACCGGGTATCGCATCCGGAAGAAGCCTCATTGGAGAGCGCATGACTGATTGGCACGCCGAGTTCGCCGTCGTCGGCTTGGGCGCAATGGGATCCCACGCCTTGTGGCGGTTGGCGGCCCGAGGGCGAGAAGTTCTGGGGTTCGAGCAATTCCGGCCGGGCCATCCGCTGGGTTCCACGCACGGAAAGACCAGGCTCTTCCGCACCCTGTGCCTCGAGCATCCGAACCTGGTGCCGATGGCCCAGACTTCGCTCTCGCTGTGGCGGGAGCTGGAACAGGAGCAGGGCACCTCTATCGTCCGGTTGTGCGGGCTGCTCAACATCGGCACCGAGGATTCAGAGGTGATCCGTGGCGTTCGGGCCGCGGCGGAAGCGAATGGTCACCGGCTCCGTGTGCTGACGGCAGCCGATATCCGCAAGGAATTTCCTCAGCACGCCGGAATTCGTGACGACGACGTCGCCTACCTCGATCCGGTCGCGGGCGTGGGCAAGCCGGAGGCCGCCGTGCTGGCCGCCACCGCGGCGGCCGAACAAGCGGGCGCGCAGATTTTCGCGCAGTCCGGCGTTCGGGCCGTCACGCCGATCGATGGCGGTGCGCGCATCAGTACGCCGACGAACGATTATCTCGTCCGGCAGGTCATTGTCACCGCTGGACCATGGATGTATCAATTGTGTCCGGAATTCCCCATGCGGCCGACCCGGACCCCGCTCACCTGGTTCGAACCCGCCGTGTCCGCCGACGAATTCACCGTTGACAGGTTCGCCGCGTTCATTCGTGACCTCGGAGACGGGAATCGTCTCTGGGGACATGGCTCGGACGTCGACCATGGTGTCAAGGTCGGACCTGAGGACGACCCGCACTACCGATTGGTCGACCCGGACGAGGTCGACCGATCCATCGGGCCGGCCGACTACGAATTCGTCTCCGCCCTGGTGGCCGACGCGCTGCCGGGCCTGAACCCGATTCCGGTGAGCTCCGCCGCCTGCATGGTCACCCGGACTCCAGACCATCAATTCATTCTTGGCCGTCCCCGCAACGACCCGCGGTTGCTGGTCGGGGGTGGCGACAGCGGACACGCCTTCAAACACGCACCGGGACTGGGTGAGTCGCTGGCCCGAATGGCCTGTGGCGAAGCTCCGCTCACCGATCTGACCTTTGTCGACCCCAACCGCTTTCTCTGAACAACCTGCATTTCCTCCGCATTCTCAGAAAGGACCACTCACCCCGTGAGAACAACCTCCGCGCTCCGCAGAATCGCTGCTGCGGCCACCATCCCACTCGCTGCAGTGCTCATCGCCTCCTGTAGCTCCAGCTCCGGCTCCGCGTCCAGCTCCGGCTCGTCCTCGTCGTCGGATTCCTTGATGGCGGCCAGCCCGGCCACCGTGCTCGCCGCGCCGTCCGTCGGCGGTGCCTCGTCGGCCGGGTCGGCCAGCAGTGGCGCGTCCTCCGCTTCCTTGGCTGCCGGCAGTGCGTCGCCCGCATCAGCGGCGTCGGGCTCCGGATCTTCGGCGGCGTCCGGTGGCGCCAGCAGCGGCACGATTTCCGCAACCGGCGCCCAGCTGATCACCCCCGGAACGCTGACCGTGGGCACCATGTCGGACGAAAAGCCGAACGCCTACATCGTCAACGGCCAGTGGAAGGGCTTCGACGTCGACCTGATCAGCGCGATCGCCAAGGACATGGGCCTGAAGGTCGAATTCCGGGCGATGGACTTCACGGCGCTGTTCCCGGCCGTGGAATCCGGCCGGTTGGACATCGCCGCCGCGTCCTCGGCGGGCACCGTGGAGCGACAGAAAATCGTCGGTTTCAGCTCCGGCTACCTGATCGGCTACGTCGGCGTGCTGACCAAGAAGACGTCGGGGATCACCTCCGCCAACGCCTCCACGGCGGGGAAGCGTATTGGTCTTTTGCAGGGCAGCATCCAAGAGAGCTACGCCAAGAAGGACTTCCCGAAGGCGACCGTCGTCGAGTTCCCGGACAACAACTCCGGCGTCGAAGCGCTGGAAACCGGTCGGATCGACGGCTACTTCCTGGATTACGTGAACGGCGTCCAGTACATCGCGCAGCACAAGGACCTGACCCAGCCGCTCTCCCTGCCGGCCTTCGATCTGCCGGCCGCGTTCCCGATCGCCAAGGCCAATTCCGCGTTGAAGGACGCGGTGAACGCCGGGCTGGCGGAAGAAGTCAAGAATGGCACGTACCTGAAGCTGTACAAGGAGTACTTCCCGGGTATCCCGGTCCCCAGCCAGCTGCCGCCGTACAAGTTGCCGACGGCCTGACGCCATCAATGGTGATCCCGCCGGCCCGCTGAGCCGGCGGGGTCACCGAGAAAGAGGCCTCTCATGAACGATTTTCTCCAGACTTTCTTCAACTGGGATTACATCAAGGGCGTGCTGCCCGATCTTTTCGCAATCGGGCTCCGCAACACCCTGATTCTGGCGTCCTGCTCCTTCGCGCTGGGCTTCATCCTGGCGCTGGTGGTGGCCGTGATGGGTCTGTCCACCAAGTGGTACATCCGCTTGCCGGCGCGGATCTTCACCGACATCTTCCGCGGTCTGCCGTCTATCCTGACGATCCTGCTGCTGGGCGAGGGCCTGGCGCCGCTGGGCCTGAAGCTGTTCGGGCCGTCGCCCTTCCCGCTGGCCATTTTCGCGCTCGCGCTGATCACCGCCGCCTACACCGGTGAAATTCTGCGGGCCGGCATCCAGAGCGTGGAGAAGGGACAGCTGGAAGGCGCCCGCGCGCTCGGGATGTCGCGCGGCAAGGCGATGCGCCGGGTGGTGATTCCGCAGGGTATCCGGCGGGTGCTGCCGTCCCTGGTCAACCAGTTCATCGGCGTCATCAAGGACTCCAGCCTCGTGTACTTCCTCGGGTTGGTGGCCTCCGAACGCGAGATCTTCCGCATCGGGCAGGACGCCGCGGTGACCATGGCCAACCTGTCGCCGTTGGTGGCAGCGGGTGTCGTCTACCTGATCATGACGGTGCCGCTGACCCATTTGATCAATTACATCGACAAACGAATGCGCGAGGGCAGGGCCCGGCCGTTGGAACCGGCCGATGCGGTGGACGATCCCGCCTCGGAGCAGCTGGAACTGATCGCCACCGGGCGGCATTGATGAACCCGCAACAGGAGAAGGAGCATCCCGTGTCCGTAAGCGCCCCGTTGGTGGACCGACCGCTGACCGACATCCCGCCGATGAGCAGCCTGCACGTGCCGGAGCTGCCGACGCCCGAGACCGAAAAACTGCCCGAGTTCCGCGGCGGCAGTCTCAGCATCCAGGGCATCACCATGGCGTTCGGCTCGCTGAAAGTATTGCACGGGGTCAGCTTCGACGTGGCCGCCGGTGAGGTGGTCTGCATCATCGGTCCGTCCGGGTCCGGCAAGTCGACCGCTTTGCGCTGCATCAACCGGTTGGAAGAGCCGACCGGCGGCGACATCCTGCTCGATGGCAACAGCACGCTGAAAATGTCGCCGGACACCCTGCGCCAACGCATCGGCATGGTGTTCCAGCAATTCAATTTGTTCCCGCACCGCACCGTGCTGGACAACATGGTCATGCCGCTGCGCCTGGTCCGCAAACTCTCCAAGAACGAGGCCAGGGAGCGCGCCCTGGCCGGTCTGGACCAGGTCGGGTTGCGCGAGAAGGCGCCCTATCGGCCGATTCAACTGTCCGGCGGTCAGCAGCAGCGGGTGGCCATCGCCCGGGCCCTGGCCATGGGACCCGAGGTGATGCTCTTTGACGAGGCCACCAGCGCGCTGGATCCGGAATTGGTCAAGGGGGTGCTGTCCCTGATGGCCGACCTGGCCGGGCGTGGGATGACCATGGCGGTCGTGACCCACGAAATGGGTTTCGCGCGCCGGGTGGCGGACCGCGTCATTTTCATGGACCGCGGCCTCGTCGTGGAACAGGGCTCACCTGATCAGCTGTTCGATGCGCCGCAGAGCCCACGCCTGAAGAAATTCCTCGCCGAAGTTCTCTGAGTTGCTCGTCGCCAGGGCGATCTCTGCCCTGGACTCACAAATGAAAAGGAAACACTCCGTATGGACATGAAGGATGCCCATATCGGCATTCAGGTCGCCGACCTCGAGCAGGCCTGCGGTCTGTTGAACTCGGTGCTCGGGCTGACCTTCGCCGATCCGATCCTGGGCTGGCCCGTGCGGGTCAAGCTGGGTGCGGGCACCGATACCGACAACGCAGCGGGAAGCATCGAGGAGTCGGTCGCCCGCTTCACGGTGTCCCGGCAAGGTCCGCCCTTTCTGGAGGTGTCGGAGAATTCCGCTGGTTCCCGCATCTGGCATTCCAGCGGCCAGGACATCGCCTTTCACCACGTCGGTTTCTGGGTGTCGGACGTCGAGGCCGCTTCGCAAGCCCTGAAGGAGGCCGGCTATCCGATGGAGGCGGCGGGCCTGAATGAACACGACGGTTACCGATACGCCTACCACCTGATCGGCGGACTGCGGGTCGAGGTGTGCGACGCCAACGCCCGCCCCGCCTTCGAGCGCTGGGCCACCGCCGGACGGGCCGAAGGCGTCGCGGACGAATTCAACCCACCCGTCTCGACCGCCGCCCACTGACAGCGGCGCCATTCGCGCCATGACAAGAAAGAATCGTTCGCAGCAATGAAAAACAAGAGGGTAGCCGTCATCGGTGGCGGCGTGCTGGGCACATCGATCGCGGCACAGCTGGCCGAAGCCGGTGCCGACGTCGTCCTGATCACCGCGGGGCGGCTGGCCGACGGGGCCTCCGGGCGCTCGCTGTCGTGGCTCAACTCGTTCTGGACCCGAAATCCCCAGTACCACCAACTCCGGCTTCTCGGTATCGACCGGTATCGGACGCTGGCCGCTCGCGTTCCGGAATCCACCGGGTACCTCCGTTTCGACGGCGGGCTGACGTGGGCCGCGCCGGGCGAGGACAGCCACCGCAAGGCCTACGAATATCTTCGCTCGGTCGGTTACGACGCCGAACTGTTGGAAGCAGACCAGGTCGCGACCCGGACGCCTGGCGTGGCGGCGGAAGCGATCGGCGACAGCGTGGCCGTTTTCAACCCCGGCGAGGGATGGGTGGATCTCCCCTGGCTGGTCGGTCAGCTTTCCGCCCGCTTGCTGCGAGCCGGCGGCTCCGTTCTCTCCGGGCAGGGCCCGACCGAGATCGTCGTCGAGAACGACGTGGTGAGCGGCGTCCGCAGCGCGTCCGGACTGCACATTTCCGTGGACTCCGCGGTGCTGGCCACCGGTCCCGCCGTACCCGGGACCCTGGCCAAGCTGGGCGTGACCATCCCGGACGCGACGACACCGGCACTTCTGCTCCGCACCAGGCCGGTGCGCACCGCGTTGCGCGCGACCTTGAACACCCCGAGGGTGGCCATCCGGCCGGCCCCGGGGGACACTCTGGTGATGGATTCGGGTTGGTCGGAGCGGGAAGTGGAACTGGCGCCGGACGGATCGATCACCGTGCGCCCGGACACTGTCACCAACTTGCTCGCGGCCGGCCGCGAGGTGCTGTCCGGTCACCCGGAGCTGGCGGTGGCCTCGTTCGGGGCCGGACTCAAACCGGTCCCCGGCGGCGACGGTGAATCCGTGGTGGGCGGGATCGAGGGTATCGCCGGTTACCACATCGCATTCACCCACAGCGGCGCGACTCTGGGCCTGATCCTGGGGGAATTGCTGGCCGATGAGGTGGTTTCGGGACAGCCACATCCGCTGCTCGCTGGCTTCCGTGCTGCTCGGTTCGCCGCGGACCGGAAATGAACCGGCCGGTCCGGACGGCCGTCGTCGGCGCGAGTAGTTGGCGGGCCCAATTCTTCCTTCGCCTGGCCGCGCTGGTGCCCGATGAGGTGGAATTGGTCGGCGCGGTGACGCGGCAACCGGACGCCGCGCAGCAGGTCTCCGACCGTTATCGCATCCCCACCTATTCCGGGGTCGCCGACCTGATGGCCGGCGCCCGGCCGGAGCTGGTGATCAGCTCCGTCAGCTGGGCGGCCAACCCCCAGGTCGTGCTGGACAGTGTCGCCTCCGGGGCCAAGGTGCTGTGCGAAACGCCGCCGGCCCCCGACGCAGCGGGGTTGCGGGCGCTGTGGGACGCCGTCGGGGCCCGGCGGGCAGTTTCGGTGGCCGAGCAATATCTATTGATGCCCGGACACACGGCCCGGTTGGCCGCGGTGCGCGCCGGACGCATCGGCACCCCGACGTCGGTCCAGGTGTCGTCGACGCACAACTATCACGCGGTGTCGCTGATGCGGGGACTGCTCGGCGTCGGCCACGTCGACCCGGTGCGAGTCACCGCATCCCGATTCACCGCACCGCTGGTGAATCCGCTGGAGCGGGCCGGTTGGACCGGCGACGACCAGGAACACCCAGCCGCGACGGTGCTGGCCGCCATCGACTTCGGCAACGGTGCCTCAGGCCTGTACGACTTCACGGACAACCAGTGGCACAACCAGTTGCGGTTCCGTCGCATCGACATCCGAGGCAGCCGAGGCGAAATCCTGGACGACGCCATGGTGCGGATGACCGGTCCCCGGACGATCGTGCGCTCTTCGTTCGTGCGCTCGCAACTCGGCGTCGACCTGAACCTCGACGGCTTCGACACCGAACACATCTCACTCGACGGCGAGGTGCTCTGGAGCAACCCCTATCTCGGTCACCGTCTGATGGATGAGGAAATCGCCATCACGACTTTGCTGCGGCAAACGGCTCTGTGGGTGCGGGGCGAAGCGGCCGAACCCTATTCCCTGGCTGACGCGTGTCAGGATCATCTGATCGGGCTGGCCATTGACGAAGCGGCCGCCAGCGGGCAGCCGGTGATCACCGCGGTCGAACCGTGGGGAGCTTGACCGCGGTGATCACTGCTGGCGCTTGATCGGAATGGTGGCGGATTGACCGTTCACCGCCTGGTCGGCGCCGAGCGGGTCGATGATCCAGCGTCCCACCCGTGAACTGTCGTAGCTGTCGAAGAAGACATCCTTGATCTGCCAAGTGGTTTTGCCCATCGTCACCGTGAAGTCGCCGGTGTCCCGATAAACCGGCTCGACGGCGGAAACCACCGCGGAAGTGCGTGGTTCGACGTTGATGGTCAGCGTCTCCCGGTCGGTGTGCTCGGTGGTCCACTCGTGTCCGTACCTGGCGGTCAATTCCACGTTGACCACCCCAGCGATGGACCCGCCGGCGGTGACGTCGACGCCAACGCTATTGGTGATGCGCGTGGTGTCCACCATTTCGCGGGTGTATGTGACCAGGCCGGCGCTGTTGTTCTCCAGGCTGCGCCAGATCTCGTGCTTGGGTGTCCATTCCTGAGTGCGGCTGGTGACGGTGAAGGCACATTTCGCTTGGTCGGTCTGCTGGCACAGCTGCTTGAGCAGGGAAGCTTGCTCCTGTGCGCGGGAGGCGGGCACCTCGATGGTCGTGGCGGTTGCGTCCTGAACCGACAATTCCGTTCCGTTTCCGGTATAGGTGAACGGACCGGTTGTCGAGGCCGTGGAGGATGGGACGCCGACGCCGTTGAGAACGCTGAGCACCGGGTTGTAAGTGCCCACCCGATAGCCATTGTCCAACAGGTCGTAGTGCACGTAGGCGTTGCTGTCGGCGAAGAAGAAGAAGGTGATCTCGATCCGCTCACGCTGTCCGGGCGGCAGGATGTGCCCGACCGCAGGGGCCGAGTCCACCACGCCGGACCGAGCGGCGATTCCGGTCAATCTCATGGGCTTGGACGACAAGTTGTAGATGGTGAAGCCTCTGGTGAATCCGGCCTGGTGAACGGTATCCGCCGGGGCCGTGGACCCGCTCTGAGCCGCTGTCGAAGCCGGTGAAGCGTGCCCCGAGGCCGGAAGGACCAGGCCCAATCCGATGGCCGCTGTCACCAGGCCGGTGAGCAGTGCGGCTCGGCGAAGCGGCCGCTGGATGTGTGAGGTGATCATGACAAGACTCCTGAAGGACTGATCGGTGGGTTTTGGTGGGTGGAATTGGTGATACGAAACGCGGGCCCCGGCCACGGGGATGCTCCGGAATGGTCTGAAGCGTCCCCGCGGCCAGGAATCAGGGAGTGCCCGCCCGTGGTCAGCCGTGCACCGGGCTGACGATGACGTCCTTCGGAAGGTCCGCCTTCTCCTTGGCCGTCAAGTCGCGGTCGGCCGTGTTGTATCCGACCACCCGATCCGGGTCCGGGGATTCGAAGGAGACGCCCAGCAGCTTCCAGGTGGTATTGCCGAGCGCGACGGTGAAGTCACCGGTGACCTTTTGCATCGGCACTGTCGCCGTCATCGTGAAGTACTTGTACGGCGCCAACAGGACGGTGTGCGTCTTGGTGATGGTCTCGCCGACCTTCCACGTCTGGCCGTACTTCGCCGACATGGAGACCTCGAACACCTTGGCGACGGCCAGCTTCGCTGTGGCGCTGATCTCCACGCTCTCGGTGATCTCCCGATTGACCGCGGTCGTGACGACTTCCGTTCGGGTGGTGGACATGTTGTTGGCGCCCCAGGCGACGATCCGCTGGATGGCGGTCCCTGCGGTTTTGCTGCTCGGCGTGAAGGTGCACGAAACATTGGCGTTTCCACAGAGCTGGTTGAGCACGTTCGCCTGTTCCTGACCCTGGCCGGCGTCGACGGTGATCACCTCACGGTTCTTCATCTGGAGCACCACCGAGGACCGCTGGTTCACGACCCGATAGGTCTCGGTGTCACCGGCCTCACCCACGGCGAGCCCATCGGAGAGCGTGCCGATGGTCAGATTGACGGAGAATGCGCTCAGCGACTGGTGGCCATCGGGGTCCGTCTTGACGACGGTGAAATGGAGTGTCGTCGTTTCGTTCTTGAGGAAGTGCACGACCTTTTCGTAGTGCACTGAACCGCCCGGCAGGACCTCGGTGCCGATCAGCGGCGCGCCGTCGTCGATTCCCGGATTGTCCATGCTGGTCAACCGCATGACCGACGGCGTCATGTTGACGATGTCGAAGCCCCGGGTGTACCCGGCGATCGACATATCGGTGGCGGGGGATTGCATCGGATTGGCCTGGGCCGCCTGGGACGTTCCCGCGGCGAATCCGAAGATGGTGGCCGCGAGCAATCCGCCGGCCGCCAATTTTGTGAGGGTTTTCATGATGCTGCTTTCCTTTTCTTTTGGTGGGCCGGTCTGATTTTCCGGCTGACGGGGCGTTTCCCCGATAGAAAGAGATTGCCCGATTCGGGCACCGCTTTTGTTCCCCCAATTGTTTGGCCCTCGGGCTGAGGGATCGCCCCCCGAGTGGCGGGATCGGACCGGGAACCAGCTCCGGGCCGAATGTGGACCCAGCACCACACGGCCAGGCCTACCTGCGCCTTGAGAAGCCACGCGAGAGGCCTCGGCTCGTCATCCGGTGGGCCGGCGGCTCAGGGCTGATACTGACGACGTCCGCACGGGCGAAAGGGAACGACGGATGACCATGCCCACACGGAGCGGCGGTGGGTCCATGGTGGAGGTGGCTGGTCGACGGGACCGGCTCGTGGCGCCCCGCGGCCCCACTGCGCTGGCAGCGGCGCTCGGGTTTCTGGGGGCGTTGATGGTGTTGCTCATCGTCGTGGGGTTCGGAACACTCTGGGTCGGTGACTCGCGATTTGTGGGTGCCGATCTGGTGGCGATGCTCTTGCACACTCCGGCGGTCGTCGCCTTCGGTGCGGCCGGCTTGGTGGCCTGGAACCGCCGCCCCCACAACCGCATCGGCCGCCTGATGGTGGCGATGGCCGGAGCACTGTGGTTGTCGGGTCTCGTGAACGTCCAGCCACCGATGTTGCACAGACTCGGCCTGACCCTCGGGTCCCTGCCGCTGGCCATCGTTCTCCAACTGCTGCTGTCCTTCCCATCCGGGCGGCTCGGCGATCGACTGGCCACCGCTGTGGTGACGGTCGGTTACCTGGTGGCCGTGACGGTTCCGTTGACCCGTTGGTTGGTACCGGGCTATCGGGCGTTGGACAACCTGCTGGCCGGAGTGGGCGTCCTCGCCTTGCTCATTTCGGTTCCGTTGGTGCTGCGCCGTACGCGTCCGGCGAGAACCCCGTTCCGCGGCCCGTTTATCACTCTGGCCTACGCCGGATCGGGGCTGCTACTGGTGTTGGGCGCCGCTGTGGTGCTCGTGAATGCCGATATGCGCGAATCGGTGCAAATAGCTGCAGCCGTGGCTCAGGTGGCAGCGTTGACCGTGCTGGCCGCCCTGATGGTGGCGGCGCTCCTCGGTGGGCCCTACGGCCGGGCCGGCGAGGTCGAGGAGTTCGCCCGCAGCATCAGCTCGGCCGCCCACGACGCCGGGGAGTTGGATGCCACGCTGGCGCGGTCACTCGGCGATCCCAGCAGCCGCATGCTCTACACCGACGACGCCGATGGTGGATGGCTGGATGCCGAAGGAGCCAGGGTCGCCGCCGCGCCGAACCCGGGACGAGGCCGCTGGATCGTCACCGACGGGCGGCGGGAAGTCGGCGCGATCGACTACAACATCCATTTGGTCGACGAACCGAATCTGCTGGCCGCGGTGGCGCCGTCCGTGGCGGTCGCCACCGCGCACCGCCGGCTGGTGGTGGAATTGCAAAGTCTGGTCCTGCAACTGGAACACGGTGCTCACGAGCTCGCCGAGTCCCGCCGTCGCATCTTGTCCGCCGCGGACGCCGAACGACGCCGGATATCGCGCGATTTGCACGACGGCGCCCAGCAGAAGATCGTGACGCTGGGCATTTCGGCGCAGCGGATCGGACGGCGAGCCGGCGACCCCGGCTTCGTCCGGGAAGTGGCCGATGACCTCACCGTGGGCTTGACCGCCCTCCTCGACGATCTGCGCCGGCTGGTGCACGGGCTGGTTCCCGCCGCCCTGGCCGAGCACGGCTTGGCGGCGGCCGTTCGGGGCGCCGTTGCGGACCTGCCGCTCCGGGCCCGTGTCCGGGTTGATCTCGGCCCGACCAAGTTGGCCGCCGACGTGGAGTCGGCGGCCTATTATGTCGTCGCCGAGGCGGCCACCAATGTCGTAAAACATTCCGGTGCCACTGAGGTACAGGTCGACATCGGCGTCGAGCGTGACACTTTGTCGGTGATGGTGTGGGACAACGGGGCCGAGGTCGGCTCACAGAAACCCGGCTTCGGGCTGTTGTCGCTGCAGGACCGGGTGCATGCGCTCGGTGGTCGCTTCACGGTCACATCGGAGGCCGGAAGCGGAATGACTGTCAGGGCGGAAATCCCATGCGGCTGATTCTGGCTGAGGACGATGTGCTGCTGCGGGAGGGGATCACGCGCATCCTGACCGAGGAGGGTCACGAACTGCTCGGTGCGGCGGACGATCTTCCGTCGCTCCTGCAACAGGCCAGATCGCAAAGGCCCGATCTCGTCATCACCGATATCCGCATGCCACCCTCGTTCACTGATGAGGGGCTGGTGGGTGCCCGGCTCCTGCGAGAAGAGTTCCCCGGGCTGCCCGTTCTGGTGTTGTCCCAGTACACCGAACCGGAAGGCGCCGTGGCACTTCTCACGACCGGCGCCGAGGGGATCGGTTATCTACTGAAACGCCGGATCATGAACTTGGACCAGTTCTTGCAGTCCGTCGACGTGGTCGGAGCCGGTGGCACCAGCATTGATCCGGAAGTCATCACCGCCATGGTCAGGCGCGACATCAACTCCAATCGGGATGCCGCCGTGGCGCGACTGACGCCGCGGCGGCGCGAGGTGCTGGAGTTGATGGCGCAGGGATTCAGCAACGCACGAATCGCCCGCCAGCTCGACGTGACCGAAAAGGCCATCGCGCGGACCATCACGCTGATCTTCGAAACACTGGACCTGCCCCCGAATCCGGACGACCATCGCCGAGTGCTGGCCGTGGTCAGGTATCTCAACCGCTGATCGGAAGCGGTCGGTGAGGCGACCCGGCTGGTCGATATCTCAAGAACGCAGGCCCGGCGCCTGTGGTCAGCCCGCTGAATTGTGCGGGTCTCCCTGTGATGTCGCCGTCGTGGGCGGTCAGAACGGGGGCGGATCGTTGGCGGGCAGGTCGCGGCGCGGTGGTGGTGGTTTCCAGAGTTGGGTGGCGGGGCGTCGGTAGGTGCGGCCCAGGGGTGTGGTCCAGTCGTGGTGTCCGTCGGGGGTGCGGTGCAGGTGGTAGCCGCCGCCGTCTTTGCCGCGGTGGTGATGTTGGCAGGCGGCGGCGAGGTTCTCGACGCTGGTGGCGCCGCCGGGTCCGGTCCCGTCGGGGTGGCCGAACGGGATCCGATGGTCGATTTGACAGCGGGTGGCGGGCATGCGGCAGCCGGGTGCGATGCAGTGTTGGTCGCGGGCCAGGACGAAATCCTTCAAATGCTGCGGGGGTTGGTAGCGGGTGCGTCCGTAGTCCAGCAGTTGCCCGGACAGCGGGTCGCAGACCAGCCGGGTCAGGGTGGCGTCGGCGGCGATGTCGCGGGCCTGCCCGGCGGTGATGGGCCCGTACCCGGCCAGCTGGCACGGCGAGTCGCCGCCCAGCAGCGCATCGAAGGGCATCAGCACCTGGATGTGCGGTTTGCGGCCGTGCCGGTCGGGCAAGGCCACGGTGTGCCAGCCGCCGTGGGCCAGGACGTCGGCGCACATGTCGACCAGGGCGTCCACCCGACTCATGTCCAGGCTGCGCCGCTCCCCACCAGCACCAGCACCAGCACCAGCACCAGCACCGGCACCGGCACCGATTCCGCCGTCGGCGGCACCGGCACCGGCCTCGCCGACCACGCCGGTGTCCGGTTGCGCGGGTTCCCTGCCGGCCTTGCTGGTCGGCGCCGTGGGCAGGGTGGCTTGTCCGAGTCCGGTGAGGGCTTCCCAGATGGTGGCGATGTCTTGGAGGGTGGAGTGGACCAAAAGGTTGGCCATGCCGTCGGGTTCGTTCCATTTCTTGACGGTGCGGCGTTGCCGGGCGGCGCGGCGCCGCTCCTCGGCGTCGGCCGGGTCGAATTGGATCAGCAGTTCCGCGCAGCGGTTCCGAAGTTCCGCGTCGGTCAGGGTGGGCGCCTCCGGCAGCACCACCGCCTCGACCCGGCGGGCCAGGGCGGCGTCGGCGTGGAAGGTGGCGCGGACCAGGGTGCGGGCCTTGCCGACGGCCAGCCGCCCGGACCGCATCGCCGCCAGCGTGGCGGGTAGGTCATCGACGAGGCGGGCGGCCTCGGCCACCCGGGTTTGCGCGGTGCCCTCCGACACTCCCAGCGCCAACGCCACCTCGAACTCGTAGAACTCGCGCAGCGCCGGATAGTCCTTGCCCAGCCGGGCGATCCGCTCGTAGGCCAGCGATTCCAGATAGGCGATCTGCCGTTGACAGGCCACGACGACCTCGACATCGACCTGCGCCCGGGCCAGCTGACCTGCCCGATCCTCACCGACCGCCGCGAACCGCGGCGCCGCCTCCAACACCGCCTGCAACCCACACCCCGGCGCGGTGTTGGCCAACGTGGCCCGCACCGCCGCCAACTCAAGCCGATCGGCACCGCTGGACCCGCAGTCTGCCGGAACGGCAACGGCAACGGCAGCCTGACCCGGGGCCGCGGCGGCGATCCGGCCCGCCCGGACGGTGGGCAGCTGATCGACGGCCACGAACGTCGGCGCCCCGGCCGGCCCCAACCACAAACCCCGGGCTACCCCGCCCGCGTCCCCGTGGCCCGGCCTGATCACCACCGCATCCCCCTTCCGATAGCTACCACACTACTCGCACGCGTGTTCGATGACAAGAGCTGTGCACAGCCTGATGTGGATGAGACGCATTGGTAGCAATAACATCCCGCGAGGCGAGGACCGCCGGCGTCTGGGTTTGGAGCGGCACCGCGGGACCGCTTTGGACGCGCAGCATCGTCCCTGCACTGACTTGGGGGCGATCAGCCGCCTCGCGCCGTGGCGCGCGGACCAGGTAGCACCAGAGTTCTCCGGTTAGCGCCAGCAACTTTGGTGCTACCAGCGCAATTCCGTTGCAATCTGCTCACGGGACCATTCGGGAGTCGGCGGCAGCCCGCGCCGGTGGTAGCGCTCTCCCTGGCCCGCCGGCGGTCCTCGAGAATCAGGGTCTTGACGAACCACTTGTTTTTTGCAAGTGTCAACCTTGTCAGGATCCGAACCAACGAAAAGGACAACACGATGACAGCGATGTTCGTCAACCTGCCGGTGACCGACCTGGAGCGCGCGAAGGCGTTCTACACGGCGATCGGGTTCACCATCAACCCGCAGTTCACCGACCACAACGCGGCCTGCGTCGTCGTCGAGGACGGCCACAGCTACTTCATGATCCTGGTCCGAGACTTCTTCCAGACCTTCACCGACCTGCCGATCGGCGACCCGACCACGACGGCCTCGGTGGCGACGGCGATCTTCTTCGACAGCCGGGAGGCGGTCGACGTGGCCGTCGCCGACGGCATCGCCGCGGGTGGCTCGGAAACGCATCCCGCCACCGACTATGGATTCATGTACCAGCGTCAGCTTTCCGATCCGGACGGCAACATCCTCGAATTCGGCTATATGGACCCGGTCGCTGCCGAGCAGGGCCCCGCGGCTTTCGCCAGCCAGCAGGCCTGAGGCCGAAGCCAACCGTGGCGCCGCGCGACTACGGGCAATATGGCGGCGTCACGCGGGCTCTGGAGCTGGTCGGCGAGCGGTGGGCGCTGCTCATCGTCCGTGACCTGCTCGTCGGGCCGCGCCGCTACGGTGAGCTCGCCGCGGGATTGCCGCGCATCCCCAGCAACATTTTGGCGGCGCGGCTCAAAGAACTTCAAGACGCCGGCGTCATCCGCCGGGTGCCGCACTCCCGGGTCATCGTTTATGAGCTGACGCCGTACGGCCGCGAGCTCGAGCCGGTCGTATTGGCGCTCGGCGCCTGGGGTTTCAAGGCTTTGGGCGATCCTCGCGAGGAACAGATCATCACGCCCGACTCGATGACCATGGAACTCCGCACCGCCTTTCGGTCGGAGGTGGCGGCCATCCTGCCGGCGACCGCCTACGCGGCGCGCCTTGGCGCCGCCGAGCTGCTGATCCGAGTGGATGGTCCGCGGCTGGACGTGACCCGCGGCGACGGCCCCGTCGATTTGGCCTTTGCCGCGGGGGGCGGCATTCGTCGCCTCATCTCCGGTGAGCTCAGCCCCGACAGCGCGATCGCGACCGGCGTGGTCGAGGTGGTGCGCGGACAAGGCGACCTCCTGGGCCGCTTCGCGAGGACATTCCACCTCGCCGCCTAATTCCGATCCGGGAGATGCTCAAAAGGCCCAGCCAATGACTTCTGACCGACGGTATTCGGCTGCGGACAATTACGTCTCTTGTGCATCGGGGCGGGCGAGAACACATCTATTCGTCCTGGACATCGCCGATATGCCCAGACGCCTTCGACGTCATCCGCGGCGCTGACGATCGGTGACCAGCGGCGAATCTCGTTACAGACCTTCGGCGCTGGGGAGTTCCGGACCCTCGACGAAATCGGGGTCCGGACCGGCGGGCCGAGTTTCGGGCGCGGCTCCGACCGGACGGACCAGGCGGATGCCCAGGATCGGCAACAGGATCACCGAGAGCATGCCCGCGCCGACGAGAGCGGCGGCATCACCGGGGGACAGCGAGCCGGCGGCGGTGCCGATCGCGGTGATCACCACGATCAATGGCAGCCCGGTCGCCGAAAGCAGAGCCAGACCCAGCCGTTCCCGCCACGGCAACTGGGCCCGGTACAGCACCAGCACCGGAAGGCCGCGAACGAACAGCAGCAGGACCAAGAACAAAGGAATGCGCAGCAGCAGAGCCGGAGAATGCACGAATTCCGTGATCGGGAAACGGGTGCCGCTGACCACGAAAAACACCGGCACGAACAATCCGAAGCCGATCCCTTCCAGCTTCGCGCGGAACAGTCCGGCGGACGCTCGATCGGCGTGCCCGGTCACCGCGATCCGCAACACGATGCCGGCGGCAAACGCCCCCAAGAGCACATCCAGCCCCAGGCTGCCGGCCAGGTACACGAGCCCGACGATGACCAGCAGACCGACCCGGATCAGCAACTGACTGCTGGTGTGCAGACTGCGGCTCAGCAACATCGTGACCCGGCTCGGCCAGGCGCGCCGCGCGGACAATCCGGCCAGCGCGGCCAAGACGCTGAACGCGACGAGCAGCAGCACAGTGGTGGCCGGCTCTGTCCCGCCGAACAGCACGGCGACAAGCACAATCGGTCCGAATTCGCCGACACTGCCGATGGCCAGCATCAGGGTGCCGAAGCGGAGACCGAGAACGCCGCTGTCACTCAACACCGGAAGCAGCGTGCCCAATGCGGTTGTGGTCAACGCGGCCCCTATCAGCGCCGTCCCCGTGAGGCTCTGGTGTACCGCTCCGGACAGGACGAAGACAGCCATGGCGGCGGCGGCCAGGACCAGGGAGCACAACCAACCGAATCCGGCCAAGGCCATGGGTCGCCCGCTCAGCCTGGGCAGCTCCAGCTCATATCCGGCCAGAAACATCAGCAGGCACAAGCCCATGTTGGCCAACACGTCCACGGTCACATTCGGGCGGATCAGGCCGATGACGGCTGGTCCGGCTACGATGCCCAGGCCGATTTCCAGGATGACTCCGGGTATTCCGATCCGTTTGAGCAACTCGGCGGCGACCGGCGCCAGCACCGAAATCGTCGCGATCACCGCCAAATCGATGATCACGGCGACCTCACCGATGCCGTCCCGCCGCCTGATGGCGCCGCGGCGTTCCTCGACCGCCGAGTCGGGCGGGCGCGGTCATCTTCTCGACCGGGCCGGCGACCGTGCATGTCGGGATCATAGGCACCGGGTGGACCCGTGAGCAGGGGAAGATGCCGGCGGCTGGTTTCGAGTTCCGGCCGCAGGGCTACGGAGAATGGGGCTGCGGGAACCACCCTGGCCGAAAGCAGAAAGCGACACCGACGTGGAATATCGACTCCTGGGCGCGACCGGCTGCAGTGTGTCCACCCTGACGCTGGGCACCATGACCTTCGGCAACGAGAGTTCCGAGGAGGTGGCCCACGCCCAGCTGGATGCCTTCGTGGCCGCGGGCGGCAACTTGATCGACACCGCCGACGTCTACTCCGCGGGTGTCTCCGAGGAGATCATCGGACGGTGGCTGGCTGACCGCCCCGCCGATGTCCGTGACCAAGTCGTGCTGGCCACCAAGGGACGGTTCCCGATGGGGTCGGATCCGAATGCGCTGGGTCTGTCGCGGCGGCACCTGCAGCAGGCGTTGGACGCCTCGCTGACCCGGCTCGGTGTCGACTGCGTCGACCTGTATCAGGTGCACAGCTGGGATCCGCTCACCCCGATCGCGGAGACGCTGCGGACTTTGGACGGCTTCGTGCGGGCCGGCAAGATCCGCTATGTCGGGTTGTCCAACTTCACCGGCTGGCAGGTGCAGAAGACGGTGGCCACGGCGTCGGCGTTGGGGCTCGAAATTCCGGTCACCCTGCAACCGCAGTACAACCTGCTGGTGCGTGAACTGGAGTGGGAGATCGTGCCGTCCTGCCTCGACGCCGGGCTCGGTCTGCTGCCCTGGTCACCCCTCGGCGGCGGTTGGCTGACCGGGAAGTACACCCGCGACGAGTCGCCCACCGGCGCCACCCGGCTGGGCGAGAACCCCGATCGGGGTGTCGAGGCCTACGCCCGCCGCTCCCGCCAGGACCGCACCTGGGCCGTCGTGGATGCTGTGCAGTCGGTGGCCCAGCAGCGGGGTAGCTCCATGGCCCAGGTGGCGCTGGCCTGGCTGGTGGATCGGCCCGCCGTCACCTCGGTGATCCTGGGAGCCCGCACCGTCGAGCAGCTGGCGGACAACCTGGGGGCCGCCGCACTGCACCTAGACGCCGCTGAGACGGAAAAGCTCGACGCCGCCAGCGATCCGGTCGCCGCCGACTATCCCTACGGCGGCCCGGGCACCGATCAGCGCAGCCGCAAGATCGAAGGCGGTCGCTGACCGAACGTCGCGGAGGCGGTGACCGGAGCCCGGACCTGGTCACCTGAGCCGCGTTCGCTCAGCGGTGGGGCAATTGCGATTCCAGCCAGTCGAAAATCACTTCGTTGTGATGGCGGGGGGCCATCGGCGAGCAATGCAGTTGAGCGCCGTCTGCGGCGGTCATCAACACATACGACTTGTCGATGTGCGGCGAAAGGTGGTTGTACAGCGCCAAGGGCTGGTCCGGATAGAACTGTTCGCCCTCGTAGTCGACCACCAATGTCGGGCAGCGAATCTGGCTCACCGTCTGGGTGATGTCCATGGCGATCAGGGTTTGGGCGGGCGTCCACAGATCGGCCAGCAAATGGCCCGCGCGGGCCGCCGCCAGCGCCTCGGCGGAAAACGGCTCGAAACGTTTGGCCAGCAGAAATGTCAGCTCCGGGGTGAGGTGCCCGGAATTGACCGCGCTCGCCCACTTGGAGTTGGTGGCGGCCTTGTTCTGGGCCGGGGTGGCCTGGTCGTCGACCACCAGGGCGCGGATGTGGTCGGGAAACCCGGTCCACGGCGTGACCACGCCCGGCTCGCAGACCACCGCGGCGAGCCGATGTTCGAAGGCGGCCGCGCGAGCGGCCAGGTTGCCGCCCATGCTCAGGCCGGTCAGCACGATGCGCCGGCGATCGACGTCGGATCGGCGGTAGAGCGCATCGACGATCGGGCCGACCACCTTCTCCCAGGTGGCGCTGAAGGGAATGGCCTTCTCGAAAATCATTCCGCCCTGGCCCGGGCCTTCGTAGATGACCGCGTTCCACCCACGTTCCAGGGCCGCGGCGGCGCCGTAGGCCCAGAGGTCGACGGATTGGCCGTCACTGCCGTTCGTCAAGATGATGGTGGGCGCCGGCGGTGCCCGGAATCGTCGGGCGTGAAGATCCAGGCCGGCAGCAGGGTCCGGCCGTACGGCACCCGTAATGGGCTGACCCGGACCCGGGTGTGGGCCAGAAATGTCTGCCAGTTCGCTTTGGTCGCCGCGAACAGGTTCGGTTCGGCTCCGGGAGCGTCGGTGCCGAGGACGTAAAACAGCGCCTGGGCGTAATACTGTGAGGCGCGCAGAGCCAGATCCGCCGAGCTTTCCCGGTGATTGGCGCGGGCAGCGGCCTTCGAGCGGTCAGCCACTTTCTCGCCCCAGGCGGCAAAGGTGTCGGCGTAGGCCTGGGTGAATTCGGGATAGCCCGGTTCGGCGCCAGCGGTCGCGTTCATGGCGCTGACCGCGGTGAGCATCTCGCCGACCTCGGTCACGCCATATCCGGCCATGCCAAGAGCCGTGAGTGCGCTGTAGTTGAAACTGCTTTTGTCGGTCCCTGGGATGAGCACCAACGGCAACGGCGTCGGATCCGGGTCCGCGGCCGACACAGTGGGTCCGGACTGGAGCGGGGCGGACTGCGCGGGAGCGGCCGCCGAGGCGCTGCCGGGCCAGGCGGCGGCCAACGCACCCGCTCCCGCCACCGCGCCCAGCGAGCGGAGCGCCGCCCGCCGGGACCACATCCCCGGGCTTCGGCTCGGGTAGGCCTGCGTGGTCATTTCGGGGCCGGTCATCTTGGTCTCCTGACGGACGGCGGTGACAGTGGAATGCGTCCGATTCTGGGGGCCCGCCGTCGTCAGCGCCCTGGGAGTTTCTCCCAGTCCCACCGGGAGCCCGGATCGGCACGCTCGTGGCGGTAGAACTGTGAGTTATCCCCAGGGTGCAGCGCCGGCCGGGCGCTTAGAAAGAAGGGCAAGCGGCCGGCGCCCCGGTCGCTTCCTCCCGAAGGAGCAACCGACATGAATTCCAAGAAAATGTTTCTCAGCCTGGTTCCCTGGGTCTTGTTCAGCGTGATCGTCAACCGGCACGGTGCCCAAGCGGCCGCCATCGCCGCGCTGGCGGCGGCGGCGGTGTCCTTGGTGTTGATGCTGAGGAACGGCCGCACCGGCATCAAGATCATCGACGTCACCGGCGTCGTGACCTTCGGACTGCTCGGTGCGGGCGGCATGATTCTGGGGACACCGGTCACCGACTGGACCGCCGACTACGGTCGCGGCGCGGTCGCCATTCTGCTGGCCGTGATCATGCTCGGGTCGAGCGTCACCATTCCCTTCACCGAGCAGTACGCCCGGGAGTCGGTGCCGCGCGAATACTGGCATTCACCGACGTTCCGCTCCGTCAACCGCCGGATCAGCGCCTTGTGGGGCACGATCATCCTGGTCATGGGCGGCGGGCATCTGTTGGCCGGTGGCCTGGATCCGGCCACGAATCCCTCCGCCGGTGCCCGCCCGGTCGACCTTCTGCTGAACTGGGCGCTGCCGATCGGGCTCATCCTGCTGGCCATCAGGGCCACCGAGCGAATCAGCCGGTCCGCCGGGAACGATGCGCCCGTGCCGGATGGACAGCACTTGGAGTACCGGTCCGCCCGATGAGTGCGGGCACGTCTATACACGCTCGGCAGCCCGTCGACTCGGCCACCGAGCCTTATTTACGCGGAATCTATACCCCGCAGCTGCGGGAAGTCGACGAATTCGACCTCGTGATCGAGGGCGAGCTGCCGGACGCGATGGAGGGGGATTATCTCCGCAATGGCGCCAATCCCCGGTTCAACCCCCTGGGCGGCTATGTCTTTCCGCTCGACGGTGACGGGATGTTGCATCGCGTCGAATTCCGGAACGGTCGGGCCCGTTACACGAACCGATTCGTGCGGACGCCCGCTTTGGTCGCCGAGGAGGCCGCCGGGCGGGCATTGTGGCCGGGCATCACCGGCTTCGGATACACGCCCGGCCCGGAACTGGTCGGACCGGAGCTGGCTCACACCGTCAAGGATCTGCCGGCGGTCAACGTCATCCGTCATGCCGGGCGGCTTCTCGCCCTGTCCGAATCCGGTCCACCGTTCTCGCTGTCGCCGGAATTGGCCACGCTGCACCGCGAGACGTTCTGTGGAATGCTCCCGGCCGGCATCACGGCGCACCCCAAGATCGACCCGGCCACCGGGGAAATGGTCGCCTTCTGCTACGGGCTCCAAGAGCCGTTTCTGACCTGGTCGGTGATCGGTCCGGATGGCCTGCCGACGCGGGCGCAGACCCCGGTGGGGGGAATGAGCCGACCGGCGATGATCCACGACATGGCGCTCACCCAAAGGTATGTCGTACTAGTGGTGAGCCCGTTGTTCTTCGACGTGACCGCCGGCATGTCGACCGGATCGCCACTGTCCTGGGAACCGGAGGAGGGAACCCGAATTGCGCTGCTACCGCGTGACGGTGGGCCGATCACTTGGTTTTCGGCCGAGGCCTTCTGGTTGGGGCACACAGCGAACGCCTACGACTCAGTCGACGCGGGCGACGGCAGGCCACGGGTCGTGCTGGACTACGTCGAATGGCCGGCCCCGGGCGGATTGGTCTCCGGCGCCGCCTCGGGGGGCGCTCTCGCCCGGCTCACGCTCGACGCGGCCACCGGCCAGATCGGTCGCGAGTTGCTTGTCGATCGGGCGATGGAATTCCCCCGTATCGACGACCGCAGGCTGACCACGCCGCACCGGCAGATCGCTACGGCGCTGGAAAGCGGCCGGCACCATTCGCTTCCCGGGGGCGCCGATCAACTCGGCTGGTACGACACGGCGTCCGGCCGGTTCGAGATCTGGGACGCGGGCAATTTCGCCGTGGGTGAGCAGACCTTCGTGCCGAATCCGGGCGACCCAGAACCGTTGTCCGGCTGGTGGATCACCTTCGCCACCGACCGGACGGACCTGACCAGCCGACTGCTCGTGCTGCCCGCGGCCGATCCCACCGGCGGGCCGATCGCCTCGGTCAGGTTGCCGCAACGGGTTCCCCCAGGACTCCATGGCACGTGGCTACCGCGGACAAAGGACTAGAGCGTGTCTGCTAATGCTGGGCGCCCCTGTCGTTGATGATCTTGGTATGGCGCGTGGTGGAGTGATTTCGGACGAGTTCTGGTCGGTGGTCGAGCCGTTGTTGCCGGCCTATGGTGGCCGTCGTGGTCGGCCCTGGAATGACCACCGGACAGTGCTGGAGGGGATCTGCTGGCGCTACCGGACCGGTTCGCCGTGGCGGGATCTGCCCGAGGAGTTCGGGCGATGGCAGACCGTGTGGGCGCGGCATTTCCGCTGGTCAACTGATGGCACGTACGAGCGGATCCTGGCCGAGGCGACGATGGTCGGGCATGACGGCGGCGAGCGGGGTGGTGTGGTGGAGCGGTTGTTGGCGGCCGATTCCACCGTGGTCCGGGCGCATCAGCACGCCGCCGGGGCCCGCAAGGGCACCGGCGATCCGGAGGCCACCTCGACGGTCCCCGGCCACACAGGGGGCTCGGTCGAATGACAAGAATTTCGCGGTCGAGCCGGCCGATCACGCGTTGGGTCGTTCTCGTGGTGGCCTGTCCACCAAGATCCACACCGTGACCGATCAGCGGGCGTGTCCGGTGACGGTGATCCTGACCGGCGGGCAGAGCGGGGACAACCCGCAGTTGGTGCCGCTTTTGGACCTGGACCGGCGGGGGCCCGGGCGGGCCCACGGCCGGGTCAGGGTGTTGGCGGATAAGGCGTACTCGCATCCCTCGACGCGGACCGAGCTGCGGCGCAGACGGATCAGCAACACCATCCCGCAACGCTCCGATCAACAGGCCCACCGCAAAAAGAAGGGCTCGAAGGGTGGCCGGCCGCCCGCGTTCGACGCCGAGGCGTACAAGAAACGCAACACCGTGGAACGCGGTTACGCCCGGGTCAAGCAGTGGCGGGGCATCGCCACCCGCTATGACAAACACGCCCTGACGTTTTTGGGCGGTGTCCACCTCATGGCCAGCGTCCTGCACCTGCGCTGATTAGCAGACACGCTCTAGGGCCGCAGACTGATTCCGAACTTCTTGGGGTTCTGACGGGCCGCTTGGGTCAACTGGTGCCGAGAGCTGACTCCGGCTTTGCCGTAGATGTTGCCGAGGTGATAACCCACGGTGCTCTGGGTGATGAACAATTCGCGGGATATCTGGGCGTAGCTCATACCGGACATCAGCAGCACCAGGACATCATGTTCGCGATCGGTCAGGGTGACTCCGCCGGGCAACGACTCCGGAGCCGCAGTTTCTTCCACCGGCAGGGCACGCACCCGTTCCAGGTACGGAAGCGCCCGCAGCCGGGTGTAAATGTCCTCGGCCTGGCGAAGGGATGTAGCGGCGTCCGGCCGCCCCATCGTCCGGGCCAGCGTGCCGTGGTCGGCCAGCAAGTGCGCACGGTAGAGCGGCATGCCGAGCGGACCCTGCACAGCGGCTGTCAGTTCGGCCAGAGCGCGCGGCCGGTCGCCTCGCGCCCGCCAGATCAGGCCGGCGTACCACTGAGCGACCGTGCCGAACCACGGCGCGCTCGGCTTGATGGCCAGCAAGCGGCTGGCGGCCAAGTCGGCTTCGTCCAAACGTCCGGCCCACACCAAGGCCGGGACATAATTCAAGAGCACCGTCGGGCTCAGCCGGGTGATGTCCGGGACGACAAAAGGCGTTCCCTGCAAATCAGCCAACGCGGACGCTTGTTCGTCCCGCGACCCCCCGGCATGCAGGCGGGTCATCACGGTGCCCAGGAACTGATGACACGCCTCGGTCCACGGCGATTCCGTCAGCAGCTCACGACTTCTGGCCATCAGGGCATCCGCCTCGGCAAAGCGGCCGGTCCCGATGTCGACCAGCGGCGCCAACGCCGCCGTCATCTGATGGACGACCGGACCGGCGATGTCGAAGGCCTGGTTGAAGCTGACCCGGGACCGACCCCAGTCACCGGTCAGCCACTGGACCAGGCCGAGCTGGGCATGGAATGAGCCGGCGCCCAGATCCGTGACCCCGCGGGTGATCCGGTGGGTGGCCTCGACCAGATCCTCCTCGGCCTCGTCGAGCAAGCCCATGACGGCCCGTAGGGATCCGCGGTAGGCCAGCGCTCGGGTCGCCGGCAGCGGTGTGGCCGCAGCGGCCGGCAGGTTCGAGAGTTGTTCCAGCGCGGGCATGATGCCGTGCCTGCGGATCGACACCTGGCTGCTGACGACCAAGTCCAAGCCTTGGAGGCCGACATCGTCCACCCGCACCGCGGACACCCGCGCCAACCCCTCGGCGATGACGGAGGTGGGCTGGCCCAGACACAACCGCGCCCAGGCCAGCAGGACCTCCACCCGATAGGCGGCGCCGGGCTCCGCCGAAGCCGCGACGGTGGCCACCGGCTCCAGCTCCTCAAGGCCATCCCGGTACCGTCGCCGCCACAGGGCGGTCAGGCCCAGGACCAATCCACGCCACACCACATCGTCTGCCCGGCGGACGTCGTCGGCCTCGGCATCGACGGTGGAGAAGTCGAAACCGAGCACGGCATCGTAGATCGACTCCAGCCAGCGCCGTTCGCGGATCGCCGGCTGCGGGGTGAGCGCGCTGGCCCAGCGCAGATACTGGGACGCCGGGCGGAACGAGCGCCGTCGATAGAGTTCCGCGGCATGGGCTTCCAGCTCGTCGGCCAGGGCGCTGTCATACTGCTCCGCCGCGGCCATGCGGTGCTGGAGGCGGGCGGCTTCGGTGGCGACCAGGCCGGCTGCCCGCGCGTTCAGTCTCTTGAGCTCGGGCAGCGGTGTCTGTTGATGCACCGAGGCGCGGACCAGCGCGTGCGCCGCCCTGAGCTGGGGCGGCCCATCCTCCCGGCGGACAACGATCAGCCCGGCCTCGACCAATTCCTGGGCGGCAGCGGCCGGGTCGAGGAGTTCGGCGGTGGAGGCGGCCAACGGCAGAGCTGTCCAGCCGGAGCCCAGGACACAGGTGGCACGCAACAGATCGACCGCCGATGCGGAGAGGCGGGCCGTGCGCAGGGCCATCGACCGGGCGAATGCGGCCGGCGCGGGCAGCACTCCCGGGGCGGTGAGCGTGCTCAGATCGTTCTCGGCCAGCAACATGGTCAGGTACAACGGATTTCCATCGGTGTGGTCGTGCAGTCGCCCGGCCAGTCCGTCCGGCAGCTCGGGCCACCTCCGACGGGCCAGGTCGGCCACCTGATCCACGTTCAGACCGCGTAGTTCGATGCGGATCACGGCGTCGCGATCGGACGTCCACCGCTGCCATCCGGCATGGACGTCGGCCGTCAGCGGCCGGGTGCCCACCGCGACCAGGAGTTGATCGCCTGACGTCCGGCGCAAGGTCGACAGGAGGGCCTCAACGGATTCCGGGTCGGCCCAGTGCAGGTCGTCGGCGACCAGCAGGACCGGTCCGGAGACAGCCAGAGCGTCCAGCCGGTTGCGCAGGGCCTGGGCGGCCATTCGGAGCGAGGGCTGCTCGCCACCGTCGGGAGACGTCGGATCGGCTCCCCACTGGGCCAGCAGCGCATAAGGGGTCTGGTCGTCCTCCGAACCGTCGGCTCGTTGCACCCGGAACTCGCGGGCCTGGGCGGCGAGCTCGCGAAGGAGCGCGGTCTTTCCCAAGCCGGCTGGGGCCTGGACGACCAGGACCGTCGGTTCCCCCGCGCGGGCCCGGTCCAGTGCCGTCGTCAGTCCGTCCCGAATCTCGGGATTCCACAGCAACAAAGGGGTTCTGCCTCCCTCACCGGACCGCCGCCAGGCAAGGCCCGCAACGGGCGCCGCATCAATTCGCCCGGTCGGGCGGCGTGATCCGGTGCCTCGCTGACGATTGAAGCAGCCCTGTCCATATCACCACGGTCCCGCGCCGGCTGAGAAGGACCGGGGCGGCTCGGGGAACGTGGTTCAGCGGCTACATCTGCAGCGCTTCGTAGACCTCGACGGTGCCGCCGTTGGCCAACACCGGGCAGCCCTTGGCTTTCTCGCCGGCGTCGGCCAGCGAATCGGCGTCGATGACGGTGTAACCGCCGGCGGGTGCGCCCGGGGTCACGCCGGTCGACGACACCGTCGCCGACGCACCGAACGGGTTGCCCTGCTCGAGCACCGCCGAGCCGATGGTGCCGAACCAAGCACCCCACTCCTGCATGACGGCCTCCTGTTCCGCGGGGGTGGCGGCCATGGTGCCACCGGTGAAGACGTACACGAATTTCGACATGAGCTGCTCCTTGGTGATGGCGGCCCCCGGCCGGGAGCCGACGCCGATGTGTCGACTTGAAGACGGATGGCCGGCCGCACATTCGACAAGCCGGGAAATTCCCGGCCGGCGCCCGGTCCGGCGGCCACGGCGGTGAGAGTCGCCGGACCGTCGCACGGCTTTCCGTCGTCGACGCTCCGCGGGCTGACCGCTGCGCGGCCGGGCGGAGCCGGTTTGTAGGGTCGCAAGGGACGTCTTGCCCGGAAAGGAGCCGATGTGATCACAGCGGCGGATGCCGAGTTCCACGACCGCGACCGGTCCGATCTGTCCTGGACCGAGACGACCTTCCTGCCGTTCGCGGTACCGGCGGCCGGCATCTTCGGCAACGCCTACGTGCTGGCTCGGCCGAATCTGGGTGTGGTGAGCTCGTCCATCATCGTCACCCGCGGTTTGTGCCGGCAGCCGTACGAGATCGACTTCTGTGATCCGCAGATGCACCTGCCGTGTCCCGAGTCGTTCGCCGACTACCGATTGGCCAACGGCCTGGCGGTGCGGGCCGTCCAGCCGCCGGGCGAATACCGGCTCAGTTATGTGAACGCGCTCGGGGCCTGCCGCTTCGACCTGCACTTCCAGGCGATCCACCAGGCGTTCGATCCCCACGACCCGGCGGAGAACCCGCTGGCCGGGACGGGGCCGGCCGACGCCCGGCTGGGCGACCATTGGTCGAGCGGTCATTTCGAGGTGAAGGGCCACATCACCGGTGAGCTGGAGTTGCGGGGCCAGATTTTCGAGGTCGACTACTACGACGGCATGGATCACAGCTGGGGACCCCGCCAGGAAGTGGGTACCCGTTCGGTGTCGTGGATCTCGGTCAACTTCGGTCCCGAACTCGCCATGCATCTGGCGGTGCCGATGAACATCTCAGGCGGGGCGGTGACCTACGACCCGATCCGGTTCGGGTTTGTGACCGAGGGCGGCGAAACCTTCGGGATCACGGCGGCGACGGTGCAGGCGGAACGGGTCGATCTGCTGGCCGTCAGCAACCACATCACGGCCACGGATGTGCGCGGCCGCACCTACGAGTTCTTCGGCACAGTGGTCGGCGGTCACCCGTGGTATTCGTTCAATCCCTCGCATGTTTGTTTTCAGGTGCTCATGCGATACCGCGACGGGGACCGCGAGGGCTTCGGTGAATTCGGCGATATCTTCGGCCTGGATTATCTGGCCGAGCGGATGTCGCGGTCAGGACGGCAGCGGTGAATCCGAACGCGGACGCGGCATTCGACCATGTGGACGCACCGAGCGCCGCCTTCATCGACGACATGCGCCGCCGTTTCCGCACCGAGCGGGAAACGGATGAGTTGCTGGTCCGCAAAATGCGCCACCGGGCCGACCCGCCTTTCCGCCGGCCGTCGTTGGCCGACCTTTCCAGCATGGTCGAGGCCATGTTGCGGGACACGGTGGCGGGGGACTTCGTGGTGACGGACCAACGGTGGTTCACCGGCGGGGTGTCGAAAATCCAGATGGGTTTCACCCTGACCTGGAACGACCCGGTCGAGGGCCGCCGCACCGAACGGATGGTCCTGCGGATGGATCCATCTGAGTCGATGAACACCACCAGCCGAGTGCGCGAGTACGAATTCCTGGCCGCGTTCGCCGGGGTCATTCCGGTACCGGAGGTTTTCTTCCTCGATCGGGACGGGCGGTGGTTCCCTGAACCGGCGTTGGCTTACGCCTTCGTCGACGGGGTCACCAAGCCGCGAGCGGCGGTCACCGGGAAAGTCAGCGGACTGGGCACCGTTTTCGGGGCCGAGCTGCGGTCGAAGCTGGCTCCGCAATTCATGCGGCACCTGGCCGCCATTCACACGTTCGACCCGAGCCGGGCGGAATTCGCCTCCATGGATCGGCCCCGCGAGGGGACCGCGGACAGCGCGCTGTGGCAACTCGACCGTGGTCGGCGCACCTGGGAGGAGGACCGCGGCGAGGACTATCCGTTGATGGAGGTGGCGGCGAACTGGCTGGAACGCAACGCCCCGCCGGTGGATCACGTGGGAGTGGTGCACGGCGACTACCGCAGCGGCAATTTTCTGTTCGACGAGACCAGCGGCGCGATCACGGCGTGGCTGGACTGGGAACGCGGACATCTGGGTGACCGGCACCGCGACCTGGCCTGGACCACGCAGTTGACGATGGGCCATTACGGCGACGACGGAAAGACTTACTACATCTGCGGTCTGGTGCCGGCTGAGGAGTTCTACCCGTGGTACACCGCCGAGTCGGGTCTGCCGGTCGACGAATTCCGGCTGGCCTATTACAAGATCCTCGACTGCTACACCATCGTGTGTTCCGTGGTGGCCAGCGCCTACCGGGTCGTCCGGCTCGGCAAATCACACCAGGACGTACTGCTGTCGCGGGTCAAAGGCATGGCGCCCGTCGTGCTCGACGAGATGGCCGCACTGTTGAGAAAGTACTACTGACATGGCCGATCACACGGACAACGGTCTCCGGGCCGTCATCAAGGCGCTCAGCGATGTGGTCGCGCCCGCCATCGACCCGGCGGATCCGCTGGCCCGCGAACAACTCCGGCTGGCCGTCGACTACCTCGAATTCGTCCGGGCCCGGCTGGATGCGCTCTACGGACGAGAACGATTCGAGCTGCAGCATGCCGTCACCCTGGCCGAGGACCTGCTGAGTGGGTCCGAATTGGGCGAGCGCGCCGCCCTCGAAGCTGCCTTGGCCCAGGGCCGGGCGTTGCTGGGGGCGGCGGGGTCGCCGCCGGCCGCGCTCCGGGCCGCCACGGCCGAGATCTCCGGCCTCATCCGGGATGTCGTCCGGGCGGTGGCCGATACCGACCGGAGCACCCGAGCCGCTGTTGAAAGGAAGATCATTTCGCACGCGGCAGAACGCATTCGCTTCGAGCGGTCCTGGTACCTACCTTTGGGTTTCGACCCGTCGCCCGGCGACGTGGACGAGCTGGCCGCTCTCTTGGCCGCCCCGGAGCCAACGCGACCGTGATTCTGCTGACCAACGACGACGGGGTCCGAGCCCCTGGTCTGGCCATTCTCGGCGCGGCCCTGCTGGCCGCCGGCCACGAACTCGTCATCGCCGCACCGGCCGACGAAAAGAGCGGCAGCGGCACGGGATTGGGCACGGTGGTCGACGCCGCGGCGATCGCCGTCACTCCGACCCACGTGGCCGGATGCCCCGGCGCCCGTTGCCTGGCCGTCGACGCGCCTCCCGCCCTCATCGTGCGGGCAGCCTGTGAGGGCGTGTTCGGCCCCGTCCCCGAGCTCGTCGTGTCGGGCGTCAATGCCGGCCACAACACCGGCCGGCTGATCCTGCACTCGGGAACCGTGGGTGCCGCACTCACCGCGTTGCTCTACGACCTGCCAGGTCTGGCCCTGTCCGCCGGGAAAGCGCCGGGCGGACGCCCGGACACCGCGGCCACCGTCGGTGTGGCCGCCGCCCGGGTGCTGCTCGAACAACCGCAACCAATCGTCCTCAACATCAACGTGCCCGATCGCCCTGGCCAGGAGGTGGTCGGCATCGACGTGGGTTCCCTTGGCCGGCATAGCGTCGCGGGGCTGGCCCTGCACTCCGCGGACGGCGGTCTGCTCATCGAGCGCACCCACCGGACCACCGGTCTGGAACCGGGCACCGACGCGGCCCTGGTCGTTGACGGCCGGATATCGGTCACCCCGCTGGGCCGGCTGGGCGAGCAATCGCCCGGCGAAACGGCCGATCTGCTGGAGGAGTTGCGCACGGCCTGGGCGGAATCGCCGCGTGCGTGAACGCCGGTGGCTGTATATCGCCACCTACGTTCAAGGACAGCGCGACAGGGTCAACCGGTGGATTCGGGCTCCGCACCCGACGTGTCAGCAAGCTTGTCCGGGCTGCTGCGTGCGTGGCGCGGGAGGGGATGACCGGCCAGCAGGCCGGCGGCGGCGGCAGCAACCACGGCGTCGGCCAGGACGTCGCGGGGGCTTCGCGACGAGGCGGCCGCAGCGGCGCTGACGGTGTCGAATTCGGGAGCGGCCTGCCGGATCACGCCGCCGCGGTGAGCCAGCTTGATCGCCACCACGGCGCCGTCGACGGCCACATCGACCCAGGCGCGGGCCATCGCATTCTTGGTGACCGGGTGTTCACGGATGCCGATGCTGCTGGTGTGGGTGAAGATGACGTCCCGGATGGTGTCGGTCTGCTCGGCGCGGCACAGCACGCTCAGGGTGTGGGCGGGGCGGCCCTTCTTCATCAGGATCGGGGTGAGCCAGGCGTCAGCGGCTCCGGCGTCCAGCAGCCGAGTGAGGACCCCGGGCCAGAGTCGGGGGTCGAGATCGTCGACGTTGGTGTCCAGTTGCACGGCGGTGTCACCGCGGCTGCCGGCGGATCGGCGGACACCGACCACGATCCGGGTGACATTGGCGGCACCGTGGTGGTCCTTGGTGCCGGCTCCGACGCCGACAGCCTGGACGGTCAGCGCCGGGAGGTCCTCGCAGACGTCGGCCAGCGCGGCGATCAGCGCCATGCCGGTGGGAGTGGCCAGTTCCCCCGAACGGGCTGAGTTGATGCGCCAGCCGCGGGCCAGTTCCAGGACGGCCGGTACCGGCACGCCGATGTCGCCGTGGGCGGTGGAGATACGCCCGGCGCCCACGGCGACCTCTCCGGCCGAGATGGTTGTGATGGCAAGGGCATCCAGGGCGGCGCAGACGCCGACGATGTCGGCAATGGAGTCCAGGGCGCCCACTTCGTGGAAATGGATGTCGTCAACCGGTACCCCGTGAACGCGACTCTCGGCTTCGGCCAGCTGCGCGAAGACCCGGAGGGCGCGGTCGCGGGTGGACGCGGCCAGGGTGCTGCCCTGCAGCACATCTCGGATGGTCAGCCAGGTGCGGTGAGGAGGGTCGTCGACGAGGACGTCCACGTCGATCTTGGTGGCGCGTTGACCGGCGCGGGTGACGGCCGACCGGCGCAGCCGGGTGGCACCCGGGACGACGGCGTCGACGGCGAGCTGCAGGGCGTCCAACGGGGCACCGGCGTCCACCAAGGCTCCCAGGAGCATGTCCCCGGCCACGCCCGCCGACGCGTCGATCCAGGCATAGAGTCCAACGCCGTTCGCGGCGGCGCTCACGGGGCATCGGTCTGCGGCTCGGCGATCTGGGCAGCGAGATAGCCGGCGCCGTAACCGTTGTCGATATTGACGACGGCGACACCAGGGGAACACGAGTTCAGCATGGTCAGCATCGCCGCGACCCCGCCGAAGGCCGCCCCGTATCCGACCGAGGTGGGCACGGCCACCACGGGACAGCGGACGAGGCCGGCCGCGACGCTGGGCAGCGCGCCGTCCATCCCGGCGGCCACGACCAGGACCCGGGCCTGGTTCAGCAACGGGAGCCGGGCCAGGATGCGGTGCAGGCCGGCCACACCGACGTCGACGACCAGTTCGGCCGGGCGGCCCAGATATCGAGCCGTGAGCAGCGCTTCGCGCGCGTATGGCAGGTCGGAAGTACCGGCCGCGAGAACGACGACGAGTCCGCCGCTGGGCGTGGGGGGCGCCGGCGGCCAGGCGAGCAGTCGGGCGGCAGCGTCGTAATGGGCGTCGGGGAGTTCGGTCAGCACCGCACTCGCATGCTCGGGGCCGGCCCGAGTGAACAACGCCACCTGATGCGGCCGGCTTTTCAGGGCTTGCGCGATGCCCTGCACCTGGGCGGCCGTTTTCCCCTCGCAGTAGATCGCTTCGGGATGGCCGCGACGAGCAGCGCGGTCGATGTCCAGCGTGGCGAATGCGGAAATGTCGACCCCGGCCGGATTCGGCTCATCCATGGTCGCCGCGCACCACGGAAAGGGTGAACAAACCCGATTGCAGGCCACCGAGATCCACGGTGGCATAACGGAAGCCGGCTTTTCGGGCGGCCTGGCGCAGCTGGCTGCGCAGCGGCTCGGCCACCGCTCGGGCCAGGTCGGCGTCCGGGAGCTCGATACGGGCGATGTCGCCGTGGTGGCGCACCCGCAGATCCGTCAGACCCAGGGCCCGCAAGGCGGATTCGACCTGGTCGATCTGTCCGAGCTTTTCCGGCGTGACGGTTTGGTGATGAGGAATTCGCGAGGCCAGACAAGGGGCGGCCGGCTTGTCGGCACAGGGCAGCTGCCAAGTGTGGGCAAGTCGGCGGACGTCGGCCTTGGTCAGTCCGGCGTCGGTGAGTGGGCGCAGCACCCGGTGGTTGGTGGCGGCTTTCGAACCGGGCCGGTCCGGTCGGACCGCGTCGTCCGCGTTCTCCCCATAGGCGATGGCGTCCAGGCCGTACCGCCCGGCGACGTCGTCGTCGATCCGGGTGAACAGCTCGTCCTTGCAGTGGAAACACCGGTCGGGCCCGTTGGCCCGGTATTCGGGGCGGTCGCCTTCGAAAGTGGTCAGTTCCACCAGGGGCACTCCGATGAATCGGGCCACCTCGTGGGCGGCCGATCGTTCGTCGCCGGCCAGACTGGCCGAAACCCCGAGAATGGCGAGAACGCTGTCGGAACCCAACAGCCGGACCGCCGCGGCCAGCAGCACCGACGAGTCGACCCCGCCGGAGAACGCCACGCCGAGCCGTCGCACGCCGGCCAGACTGTGGGCCAAACGCTCGGGCACGCAATCATCACGTCCCGCGCTCGTCGCCGGTGAGACTGTCATCGCGGTTCCTTCCGTCGGCATCGGTTGCCCAACCGGGTTCGCCGTCCAGGATGCGACCGGCACCACCGCCCGGCAAGCGGTTGCCGCCAATTGTGTCGGTCCCTAAAGTGACAGGGGAGTTGGGAGGTCCGATGACTCAGGAGCCGGACCACAGCAAACAGCGGCCGCCCACCATCTACGACGTGGCCGCCGCGGCGGGCGTCGCGGCGTCGACCGTCTCGCGGGCGTTTTCCCGGCCCGGCCGGGTCACGATCGAGACGGCCGAGCGCATCAGAAAGGTAGCCGCGGAGCTGGGCTACCGCACGAACCCGCTGGCGCGGGCTCTGCCCACCGGTCACACGTCCATGATCGCGCTGGTCATCTCGGACGTGACGAACCCGTTCTACAACGAGATCATTCGGGGCGCCCAGCAGGCCGCCGTCGAAGCCGGCTACACCATGTTGCTGGCCGACGCGCAGGAATCCGACCGGACGGAGCGGGAGGCGATCGAGCGGGCGCTGCCGATCGTCGAGGGCATCGTGCTGGCCACGACGCGGATGTCGGATTCGGCGATCCGGGTGATCGCCAAGCAGAAACCGATGATCGTGCTGAACCGGGCGGTCAGTGACGTGCCCAGCGTGGTTACCGACAATCCCCGGGGGGTCCGGCGGGCGGTGGAGCACCTGGCCGAGCTCGGGCACCGCTGCCTGACGTATGTGGCCGGACCGGAGGCTTCGTGGGCGGACGGGGTCCGGTGGCGGTCGTTGCGGGAAGCGGTGCTGGAGCTGGATCTGCAGTGCCGGCGGATCGGCCCCTTCCCGCCGACCGTGGGGGGCGGGGTCAGGGCGGCCAAAGACTGGATCGCCCATCCCACATCGGCGGTGATCGCCTACAACGACCAACTGGCCATCGGATTGATCAGGCAGCTCGTTCTCTCGCGGGCGGCCAAGGTTCCGGGCGATGTGAGCGTGGTGGGATTCGACAACATCTTCGCCGCCGAGCTGGTCACCCCGGAATTGACCACCGTCGCGGCGCCGCTGCGCACCCAGGGCGGGACGGCGGTGAAGAATCTCCTGGCCATCATCCAGGGGGCCCGGCCCCGGGTGGGCGAGCCGACAATTCTGCCCATTAAGCTGATCGTGAGGGGTTCGACCGGTCAGCGCAGCCGGAAGAGCACCTCCCCGGCCTGAGGAATGACGAGGGTCTCGGGATCTGACTCCAACGCGGCCCGGTCGACCTGCGCGGGGTCGAGGTAATCCAGATTCGCTGCCCGCACCACGTCTTCGGGGATGCCGGTGGCCAGGGTGACGGTGACCCGGTCCCGCTCCCCGTTGACCGGGTCCCACGTTCCGGCGCCGCGCAGATGTGTCGAATGGGCCAGATCCCCCCAGTGATGATCTTTGAATTTGTCCCATTGGCCCAAGAAATAGTCGCGGCAGTGGTAGCCGATTTCCTGGATGGTCGGGTGCATGACCGAGATCTGGGTGATGTGCGGGGCGTAGATGATGACCTGGCCACCGTCGGCGACCACGGGTTCGACCTTGTAGAAGCCTTTGGCGCCGGTCCACATGTCCTCGTATTTGGTGGGAATGATCGACAACACGCGCCGCACCGGGGCGTCCAGATAACGGACATGAGTTTCGGCCGAGACATCGGCGCACGCCGCCCAGGCCGCTTCCGGCGGACCGAACGACGCCGCGTGCAGATCATGGGTCCCGGACTTCGCCACCAGGCACAACGCCAGGCGCTGGCTGGGAATCAGCCCGGCCGCCTCGTTGATCAACGCGCGAACCGGAGTGATTCCGCGGGTGCCGATGATATCGGCGCTGGAGATCAAGGCTCCGAGCCAATGGGAGAAATCGATGACCTGGGGGCCGGCCACACCCGGAAAGAAGTATTTGTTGCCGCCCGAGAAACCGACTACTTCGTGGGGGAAAACCGGGCCGACGACGAGCGCGATGTCATGCTCGACGACGGCGCGGTTGAGCACCACCTCGACGCTCTCGCGGAGCCGGCCTTCTGAGAGCTCCGCGATGCGCTCGGCACTGATGAAGCCGAGCGAAACGAAGGTCTCCGGGTCCCACCAGGCGTGATTGAGAACGGTGACGCCCGGATACGCCGCCTCCAGGTCGCCGTCGGGATAACCGAGATGAGCGGCGAGCTGGGCCGAGCCCATGGCGGCGTGCGTTCCCAGGGCCACCAGCACGGTGATCTTGGTGGCGCGCCCGGACAGAGCCTGGTGCACGGCCGACAGGAGCAGCGGCAACGGACAGCTCCGTGTCCCGTCCGGCACGATCACGCAGACGCTGCGACCGTCCAGGTCCTGCTCAGCCAGGGACTCTGCGACGAAAGACCGGATCTCCGGCTCGCTGAGGACGACGTCGGGGCCGCCGATCATCCTGGCGCCGGCGCTCGTTTCGGGGGCGGTTTCCGATTCGGCCAGGGTTCCGGTCATGAGACACACGATCCGCCCACCGCGCGACGACCGCAAGGCCCGGCGACAACCCGCGGCAACCCCTTGCGGACCTCATCCGGGCGGCTCCGGGCGGCCCCGGGCGGTGTTTTCGTGCTTTCCATGGAGGTAGGCGGCGATATACAGCCACCAGCCTCCACCGACGATGGGAGTGCTGCCGAATGGCGGAACCGAGGCGGTTCGCCGGACCGGAGAGGCGGCACGCCCTACCGTGGGCCGCGGGGGACCGACCAGCGAAGGAGCGGCGGTGACCCACGACCCGACCGGAAAAGCTGCGCTGCGCCGCGCCGTGCCGGAATACGCTTCGGCACAACGGCATTCCTCCTCGACGCGGCTCTTGGACGACCCGACGTCCGGCCGACCGCTGGACGCGGCGCTGCGTGCCGAGATGGAACAGCGGCTCGGCGCGGATTTGTCGGGTGTCCGTCTGCACATCGATGCCCGGGCCGCGGTGACGGCCGACGCGCTGTGCGCGCGCGCCTACACCATCGGCGCGGATGTGGTCTTCGGGCCCGGTGAATTCCGGCCCACCGAACCATCCGGTCGCCGCCTCTTGGCCCACGAGCTGAGCCATGTCGTGCAGCAGCAGAAAGGCGGCACTCGGCCGGCCGGATCGGCGGTCTCCGAGCGGGAGGCGGCCGGGGTGGCCGACGGCCGGATCTCGCCGGCGCAACTGGGCGGATCGGGAGTCGGAATCGCTCGGGAGGCGAAGGCTCCCGTCGACGACTCACTCGGCTTCGCCGGCGACCTGGCCGTCGACTGGGTCAGCGGCCAACTGGTGGGCCAAGGCTTCTCGCGCGCGGTGGTCAGCGCGGCCCTGCGGGGCTTCGTCGCCGAAATGGGCCGCCAGGTGACCTCGCCGGAACAGGTTGCCCGGCTGCGGTCAGCCTTGGCCGAGCTGCGCCGGCCGGCCAATGTGGTCGATCTGGCCGCCGGCTGGACCCTGGGCGCGACCGCCGGCCTCATCAGTCCGGTGACCGACTTGCTGGGGCTCGCCGCCCTGGTCGAGCGGCTGCCGCAGATCGCCGAGGCGGTGACCCGCTGGGGCCTGAAGGAAGCGGGCCAGCTCGGGCAGCAGGCGAGCGCGCTGGCCGAGGCGTTTCAGGCGTTCGACAAGGGAGCCAGGGAGCAGGTTCACGCCCTTCTGAAAGATCCGGCCGCGCTGGCTCGGCTCGCGGAACAGCTCGGCCCCAGGGTGGTCGCCGCCGCCGGCGCCGCCGGCCGCACCGTGGCGGCGGAGACGGTGGCCTATTTCACCGGGCCGGAAAAGCCCCAGGAGGCAATCGATCTGGGAGCGGCCGCCCAGGTGGGCGTGGTCAACCTGGCCATGGCCGGAGCCGAACTGGCCAAGAACAAGATCGTCGTGACCAAATGGTCGAAGCTCGGCTACAAAGTCGGGCACGCCGTCGGGGCCACGGTCAGTCAACTCCTGCTGTTCCTCTTCAGCGACGGCATCGGCAACGCCATCACCAAGATCAGTGGCGCGCTGGGGGAGCTGGTCCCGGTGCTGGCCAAGGTTTTCAACAACGTGGCCAAGGTGGGTGAAGGCATCGCGGCCGCCGAGAAGGCGGTGGCGGAGTTGATCGCCAAGGGCATCTCCATGGTGAAGCCGTTGGAGAACATCGCCAAGCCTGTTTTCCAGTTGTTGGAGCAACTGCGCCGGTTCCTGCGCGGCCTGTTGGGCGTGACCGAACGGGAGGGTCCGGCGCTGGCAGCGGCGGCCGCCGCCCGGGCCGAGCGCGCAGTGGCCGAAAAGCTAGCTCCGGTAACGAAATCAGCCGGACCGGTGGCGCCTTCGGGGGCGGCGGGTGCGATCGCCGCGCGCGGCGAGGGCGCCTCTACCGGTCAGCTCGTTCCGCTGACGAAGACCGGACGCCCACCCTCCGCCGCGACCAGGTCCCTGCGGCAAAATCTGGAGCGAACCCGGCCCGGCCGCGCTCCGGTCTCCGACCTGACCGAACGACTCACGCCGTCGGCACCCAAGCTCGCACCTCTGGGCGGCAGCGGCTCAGAAACCACCTCGATCCGGACAGCCGATTCCACGGCACCGCCGGGAACGGCAGCGGCCGGAAAAGCGGCGGCGCGGCAGGCGGCGCAAGACGCAGCGGCCGGGAAAGCAGCGGCGCGACAGGCCGCGGAAGAAGCCGCCGCGCGGAAGGCGGCCGCACAGCAGGCCGCGGACGAAGCGGCGGCGCGGAAGGCCGGACAGCAGGCCACGGAAGAAGCGCCGGCGGAGGCGGCCCAGGTCGAGGATTTCGCGGCGGAGGAAGCCTTGGAGAGCGCCGGCGTCCACCAGGAAGGCGAGCTGAAGCTGGCGTCGGGGGACCAGCCGCGAGCCGCGCTGAAATCCCCGCCGAAGAAGGCGTCGGGGTCGGGTCCCGGCCGCCGACCACAAGCCGCTCCGCAACCGGTATCGCCCCAGAAGCCAATTGGCCCCACTCGCCCGGCCGCCGGCGCTCGCCAGCCCGCCGTCATTCCCGGTCCGACTCGACCCGGGCCTGGCGGCAGGTCACCCGCCTGGAACACACCTCGGAAGGGTTGGATCAGCCTCGGCCAGGAGCGAGCGAACGGTTCTTCCTTCGTGTTGAGAGGTTCCGGGGCCGAGGTCCAGGCGTCGCAGCAGGGATTTCAGGTCTACGAATATCTGAGCGAAGACGGCGCCCGGCTGTATGTTGGCAAGAGCGGCGGACTGACCGGCGCGACCCCGTCCACCTGGGTGGACCGGGGTTGGGCGCATCTTTACGAAAAGCCGGCCATCAGCCAGGCTTCCTTTGTCCGGGTGACATCGAATCTGAGCCACGCCGAAGCGGCGGCCCTGGAATGGGAGCTCATCGACAACCTCCCGTACAAGGTCATGAACGAAATCGAGGGATTCCCGCCGCCCGGCCAGGATTTGGCGGCAAATATCAGGTCAGCGGCCAAGGCGCCGGTGCGTGTGTTCCGGATTGAAATGGTGCCTCCACCTGGAGGTCTCCGGGGGTCCAACGAACCCTGACTTGCTTTGTCCTCGGTCCGGCGTCTGAACTGGAGGTCGATCCGCCGGACGGGTGAAGTTCTTGTTAAAGGGCGGCCAGATTTCCCGAAATGGCCATGTGCGGGCCCTTCCGGTGCTGTTCTTCTTTCATCACAGGGAAACCACAGCCGTCCGTGGCCGTCGGTATCGACCCCGGACCATCACCCGCCGGAAGGCGAGATGTTTCATGATGCTTTCTGGTGCGGTGAGCGACGAACGGCCGGCGGCGTACCTGGCCGGTCCGCCCGCCGGTGCCGAGCGAATTTCCCGGCCAGCGACAGAAATGGTGAGAACTCGCCTGACGGCATTGCTCGACGGCCGGGTCATTCGTCCCGACGGGACAGGGCCGCGCCAGAATAATTGCGCGAGCGCCGGCGCCGTTCCGGATTGGTCGAGTATCTGCGCCCTGCACGACGGGTGGGCTTGGGTGCGTGAGCGCGGCGTCCTCGACGACGAGGAACTCGATGTGGTCCTGCTCGCGCTGGCGCCCGACCTGGGCTGGCCTTTCGACCGAACGGGACTGGACATCCCCGAACTCAATGCTTTCGACCCCGAGAATTCTTGGGGCCGTCCCACCGTCGCCAGCATTCTCGTGGCGCTGTGGCCGGAGTCGGACGATCGAATTCGCGCCCAAGCGCATTTCCGCCCCGGGAGTCCGTTGATCGACCAGCGAATGCTGGTTGTCTCCCCGCCCTCGAACGTCTTGTCAACCCCGCTCGCGGGGCATGTCGTCGCCGTGGACGGCCAGATCGCCGACATCCTGCTGGGTCTGGGCGGCCTGGATCCTCGGCTCGCCAGATTCTGCCGGCTGGAGATGTCCGACGTCGCTCCGCCGACCGGCCTGGGGGGCGGCTTCGACGCCGAACTGGTAGCGGCGGCGCGGTCCCATCGCCCCGGGGCCGCGACTCGTCTATATCTGCAGGGGCCGGTTGGTTCGGGAAAGCACCGCGCCGTGGCTTTTTTCGCCGATCATCTCGGTCTTCCCGTACTGACCGTCGATGTGCCTCGTCTGCTCTCCATGGTGACCGATCCGGCGTTGCTAGACGAATTCGCGTTGCGCGTGTGCCGGGAGGCGAGCCTGCAAGGTGCGGTGCTGCACCTTGACGGTGTCGACGAATTCCTGGACGGAGACCGCTCCGACGCGGCCGCGACGTTCGGCCGCCGACTGGCGGCCACCAGCCAGCCGGTCGTGCTGTCCGGGACCCGTCCCTGGTACCCGTGGAGCCCAGCCCCGCTGGGTGTGGTCCCGATCGAACTCCCACGACCAGCCCCGCAGGATCGATGGGCGCTGTGGCATCTGGCATTCCACGAGGAAAAGCCCGAGCACCACCCGAATGAAGATGACGTCGACGCTGTGGCCCGCCGATTCCGGCTCCGGCCAGGACAGATCCGCGAGGCCGGCGCGAGCGCTATCCGGACCGCTCGGATGCGCGTGGCAGCCGGACGTCCGGGCGGTCCACCCACCCGCGACGAGCTCTTCGCGGCCGCCCGAGCCCAAACCGGATGGCGACTTCAGGCGCTGGCCCGCCGGATACACCCGGAGCGGCGCTGGGCCGATCTGGTGTTGCCCGAGGAAGAAAGCCAGCAGTTGGCCGAGTTGTGCAGTCGGGTCGCCCACCGCGACGCGGTTTCCGCCTGGGGTTTCGGCCGCGGCTCGCGCACCGGCGTCACCGCCTTGTTCAGCGGCCCGTCCGGCACCGGAAAGACGATGGCGGCCGAGGTGATCGCCGCGGAACTGGGACTCGACCTGTTCGTCGTCGACCTGGCCACCGTGGTCAGCAAATACATCGGCGAAACCGAGAAGAACCTGGACGCCATCTTCGACGCGGCGGCCGACACCGACGCCGTGCTGTTCTTCGACGAAGCGGATGCGTTGTTCGGCAAGCGCTCGGCCGTTCGCGACGCCCACGACCGTTACGCGAACATCGAAGTGGCCTATCTGCTGCAGCGCATCGAATCCCATGACGGGATCACGGTGTTGGCCAGCAATCTCCGTCAGAACGTCGATGAGGCATTTCTCCGTCGGCTGGATTTCATCGTCGACTTTCCGTTCCCCGAGGTGGCCGAGCGTCGTCGGCTCTGGGCGCTGGCCTTCCCCGCCGCGGTGCCGCTGGCCGACGACGTGGATCTCGAGGCGCTGGCCCAGCGATACTCCTGCACCGGGGCGGTCATCACGAACGCGGCCCTGCAGAGCGCCTATTCGGCCGCGGCCGGGGCATCACCGGTCACCCAGCAGCATCTGCTCCGGGCGTTGCGTCGCGAGTTCGGCAAGGCCGGTCAACTTTTGGGTCCCAGTAGCGTTCCCGGGGCGGAGATCTGACATGTTCGCCGACCTGGACGCTTCCCTCAGCGCCGTTTGCGCCGACGCCGGTGCCCCGGCCCTGGTGCGGGCCGCGCAGACGAGCTTCCGGACGCCCGACCAAACGTTCGCTCCCAGCCAGGCCACCATCAACTTCTTCCTGCACGAAGTCGCCGAAAACCGAGATCTGCGTGAGGACGGCCGGTTCTGGGACAATACCGATCACACCTGGTCGTTCCGGCCGCTGCCGATGCGGGTGGACTGCCGCTATCTGGTCACCGCCTGGTCCACCAACACCGCCGACGCCAAAGTTCAGGAAGAGCACCGGCTTCTCGGGCTGGCGCTGGCCTGGCTGAGTCGGTTTCCGGTGCTCACCGCCGGTTACCTGCAGGGCGCGCTGGCCACCGATGCGCAGCCGTACCCGCTCCCCATGACCGTTGCCCAGGTCAGGGAGGGACGGGGAATGGGAGAGTTCTGGTCGGCGCTCGGCATCGCGCCCCGACCGTCGTTCTCGGTGACCGTCACCCTGAGCGTGATGCTGTCCGACGCGGTCGAGGAATATCCCGAAGTGGCCAAGATCGGGGTGGCCGCGGCGCAACTCGACCAACCCGCCCTGAGCGGGCGGGTGCTCGACGCGACACTCAAACCGGTCACGGCGGCCCAGGTGGCGATGACGTCGCCGGCCGGCCTCAACCAGCAGTCGGCCGTCGGCCCGGCCGGCGACTTCGTTTTCTCAGGCGTGCCTTTCGGCATGTACACCCTGACTGTCAAACGGGCCGGGCAACCCGACGTGCCGTCGACGATCGCCTACGACGACCAGCACCAAACGCACAACCTCATCCTCACCGGACCCTGACCTGCCGACGGCGAAGCGTCGCCGGCATCAAATGGCCGACCCCGTCGGCGCCTCGTACTGCCGTACCAGCCGCGCGTATTTCCCGAACCGTGAGCCACTCGATTACAGAAAGGCGAATCATGGTCGACTATTCAACCCGGGCGCCCGGGGTCTACGTCGAGGAGATCACCGCCGCCGGACCGATCTCCGGCACCGGCACCACCACCGCCGCGTTCATTGGTGCGGCGGCCGCGCCACCGGGAGCAGCATTCACGCTGCTGACGCCGGTGCCGGTGACCAGTTGGACCGAATATTCGGCCACCTTCGGCACCTACGCCGGGAACGCACTGCTGCCGCACGCGGTCCGCGGATTCTTCGGCAACGGCGGCACGCTGGCCTACATCATCCCGGTCGCCGACTTCACGGCGCTGCCGGACGCTCTCAATGCGTTGTCGCCGTTGACGAATATCCGGTTGGTCTGCGTCCCGGGCCTGGTTGATCCGGTCGCTCAACAGACGGTGTTGGCCGCCTGCGAGCAGGCCGGCGATCGGTTCGCCATCCTCGACGGAGCTGTTGACCCCAAGCCGCTGGACCCGGGCGGGGCCTTGCAGAAGCAACGAAGCGGCCTGACCTCGCCCAGCGGATTCGGCGCCTTGTACTGGCCCTGGATCAGCGTGACCAACCCGTCCTCCGCGCCGGGGGCCCCGGACACCGTCCCGGTGCCGCCGTCCGGTCATATCGCCGGCATCATGGCCCGGAGCGACAACAAGACCGGTGTCCACAAGGCACCGGCCAACGAGCCGGTGATCGGGGCCGTCGGCCTGGGCTATTCGCTGAACGCCACCGAATCGGGGATCCTCAACAGCCTGAACATCAACGCGCTGCGATCCTTCGCGGGGTCGGCACCGATGGTCTGGGGGGCCCGCACGTTGACCAAGGACGTGCCCTGGCGTTTCGTCAACGTGCGCCGACTGGTCAGCTACGTCGAGACGTCGTTGGTCGAGGGTTTGCGCTGGGCCCTGTTCACGCCCAACAACGAGCGGCTGTGGAAGGGACTGGCCCGATCGGCCAACGAATTCCTGACCCGGGTGTGGGAATCGGGCGCCCTGGTCGGACTTTCCCCGCAGGCCGCCTTTTACGTCAAAGTGGACGCGGAGCTGAACCCGCCGGCCGTCCGGGACCTCGGTCAGGTCTACCTGGAAATAGGGCTGTCGGTCACCCGGCCGGCTGAATTCATCATCCTGAAGATCGGCCTCTGGGACGGCGGCGACCCGGTGAGCGCCGGTTGACCCAGCCGATATCCCGCCGGAACAACGTGCATTGCAGTGCTGGCAATACGTCTCGAGCCACCCGTAGAGAGCGAGAGTGATCATGGCGCAAACCGGACAGCGGGTCGACCCGGCCCGGAACTTCAACTTCTTGGTCGAGATCGAGGGGATCGTGCAGGCCAATTTCAGCGAATGCAGCGGACTGGGTTCCACTACGGAGGTGGTCGAGTACTCCGAAGGCGGACACATCAGCGTCCACAAACTTCCCGGCCGCACCACGTTTTCCGACATCACCCTGAAATGGGGGACCGCCGACTCCACGGAGTTGTGGGCGTGGCGGCAGCAGATCGTCAGCGGCACCGTGGTCCGGCGCAACGGATCGATCCTGATCTTCGATCTGGCCAACAGCACCGAACTGGTGCGCTGGAACTTCGTCTCCGCCTGGCCCACGCGGTGGGAAGGCGCCGCGTTGGTGGCCAAAGGCGGCGACGTGGCCATCGAAACGCTGGTACTGGCTCACGAGGGTCTGTCGCGGGCCTGACATGTTGACCACGGAAGTGGAATTCGAGCTGCCCCAGGGTTACGTGGGTGGCGACGGCACTTTGCACCGCAGCGGCGTGATGAGGCTGGCGACCGCCTACGACGAGATCTACCCGCTCAAGGATCCGCGGGTCACCAATTGGCCCGCGTATCTCATCGTCATCCTGCTGTCCCGAGTCGTCACCAAGCTGGGCACGCTGACCGACATCAATGCGGGCGTGATCGAAGGATTGTTCTCCGAGGACCTGGCGCACTTGCAGAACCTGTACAACCGGATCAACGGTCTCGCGCCGGCTGTGCTGACCGTCGAATGCCCGCACTGCCAACGCCCACACGAGGTGGAGGTACCGGTCCTGGGGGGATAAGGGGCTACCCCCTGGACCGGGTCCACCGGGAGGCGGCCTTCCTTGGTATTCATGTGCACTGGACCCTCCGCGAAGTCCTCGAACTCGACCACGCCCAGCGGCGGCGCTGGGTCGACGAGGTGAGCGCCCAGCTCGCCCCGTCCGACTGAGACCGGCCGGACGGGCGATCCCACCGAAACCGGCCACCAGAGCCCGGCGAAGCGACCGGATATCACGATTAGAACGGAAGACGATGTGACGGCGATGATGTCGAACGATCGGCCGTACGCCGGAACATTGGGTGAACGGCTGTCGAAGCTCGGCCGGGCGATGGGCGACGCCAAGCGCCCCCGCTACCGGTGGGCGCCGGCCTGGGCCATGTTGGCCGGCCATGTGCAGAATCTGGAGCAGGCATCGAACGATCGCTTCGGCAGGGTCGACATGACCGGCAGTGGAATCGATCTCACACTCCTCGCCGACCGCGCCCGACCCTGGCCGGCCGGTCCCGCCGATGCTCTGGGCCGTGAAGCTCGTCCAGCCGCCGCCATCCCCGAGCCCGGACCCGATCGGTCGGCGGGCGGAAACGTCGAGGCCGGCCGCCCACTACCCGGCGACGTGCCGCTGCCGGACCTTCCCGCCAGCACCCGGCAACAGCTCCGGGTGCACGTCGACGGGGCGGCCGACCGGCTCGCCCGCCGGCACCGGGCCGACGCGGTCACGGTGGGCCGCAATGTCTATTTCCGGGAAGGGGCGTACCGACCGGCCACCCCGGGCGGGCGGGCGTTGATCGCCCACGAGGCCGTCCACGTCCAAGCCGCTTTGGACGGTGGCGGCGCCCGAAACCGGCCGCACGGCCCGGCCGAAGAGGAACACCAGGCCCGCACGGTCGAGCGGCGGAGCTTGGGCGTCGCCCCCGATGCACTCCCGGTTTCCCGGGAGGCGGAATCGCCTGCGGTCGCCCCCTTCGCTCCCGGACCGGCGAATACCCGGCCGATGGCCGCCGCGGCTGGACCGGCACACAGCGACGGCACCCGACGCCGACACTTCCCGGCGCGGCGTGATGGACGAGCTGATGCGGCGCCTGCGATCCGAATTCGAACGGGGTGGCTGAGAGATGACCTCGGCGCTGACCACCGGCGGCTCCGGCCGACTCACCAAGGCGTTTCTGATCAACACCGCCACCGGCGAGTCCTTCCCGGTGATGTACAACCCGGAGGAGCTCACCCTCGAGCAGGGCAACACTTTCGCCGAGGTGGCTGTGCCGGGACTGAACTCAGCGCCATCTCAGTACATCCGGGGCAAGGCCAGGTCCGTGTCGATGGAACTGTTCTTCGACACCTACGAAACCCGCACCGACGTGCGCGCCTTCACCGGCCAAATCGTGGCCCTGCTGGACAAGGATCCGCGCACCGGGGCGCCGCCGATTCTGCTGTTCTCCATGGGCCGCTTCCAGTTCCGTTGCCTGCTGGTCGACGCCGGGCAGCGCTTCACCATGTTCTTGCCGGATGGCACGCCGGTGCGCTCCCGGGTCACCGTGCGATTGGCCGAATACGTCGACGTGCGGCTGGACGTCAAGTCCGGCTTCTTCGCCGGCTCGGCCACGGTGTCGGGGTTGGTCAATCCGGCCGGGGCCGGGACCGGGCGCGAGCTCGCCCGCCGCCAATGCCGCCACCGCCGCGCCCACCATGGTGATCGTCGTCGACGGCGACACCTTGTCCGGCCTGTCCGGCAAGTACCTGGGCGACCCGGCCCGCTGGCGGGAAATCGCCGCCCTGAACGGCATCGAGAACCCGCTGGTGCTGGCACCAGGCAGCCGGCTGTTGATCCCGAGCGCGGGGCCGGGGCAATGACGAGCACTCTGGCCCCGCGCTTCGACGTCCGCATTTCCGGGCTGACCCTGGCCGCCGACCTCACCGACCAACTGCTGAGCCTGACCGTGGAAACCGACCTGGACCTGGCCGGAACCTTCTCGATGGTGCTGCGCAACGCCGACAACAAACTCCTGGACTCGGCGCTGCTGGACCTCGGCAAGACGGTCGAGATCCGGCTGGGCTACGGCAACGACCTGGTCCCCGTCTTTCTCGGCGAGACCGCCAGTGTGGAACCGAATTTTCCGCCGGATGGCCTGCCCACCATCCGGGTGTCCGGTTACGACAAGTCGTATCGGATGCGGCAGGGGCGGCCCGAACCCACCGATTACGAATTCCTCAACGACAGTCTGATCGCGGCCCGATTGGCCGTGGAGAACGGGCTCGTCCCGCTCGTCGACCCGACCCCGGGCCTGCCCGAGAAGCGTACCCAGACCGCCAGCGACATGGCTTTCCTGAAGTCCCTGGCCGAGAAGTACTTCTTCGACGTCTATGTCGAATGGGACCGGTTGCACTTCGAATTCCCTCGACCGCAGACCGCGGCCCATGTGCTGACCTGGGGCCAGAATCTGTCCAGTTTCAACCCGCGGATCACCTCGGCCGGGCTGGCCGGGTTACAGGTGGTCCGTGGCTACAACCAAGAGCTGGCCCAAGCCGTTTACGCCGCCGCGGTGGCGTTCGACTTCGACGTCGACAACCTGGTGGAGCGGCTGGGCAGTGCCGGGCTGGACCTCTTGCAGTCACTGGCCCACAAAGGCATTCGCCGCGAGTCACCCGAGAACCCATTGGAGGCGGCCGTGCTGGCCCGCTCCATCCTGGCCGATCTGCTGGAGGGCATGTATGAAGCCACCGGGTCGTGCATCGGCATCCCGGACCTGCGGGCGGGGAGCTACCTGCAGATCGCCGGAGTCGGCCGGCGGTTCAGCGGGACTCACCGATTGCGCTCGGTGCGCCATCGACTCGACAGCGGCGGATTCACCACCGAATTCACCATCGCCCCGCGGAACCGGTCGACGATGACCGGGCTGCTGCGCACCAAGTTGACCGAGGAGCCGCCACCCAACCGGGCGCCAGCCTTCTATGGTGTCGTCGTCGGTCGCGTGGAGGCCAACAACGAGTTGCTGGCCGTGCCACCCAAAGTGCCGCTGGGCCGGGTTCAGGTGTCCTTCCCGGGTCTGGGCGACTCGTTCACCAGCGGGTGGGCACCCTGTGTCCGCCCGATGGCCGGTGACGGGGCGGGCTTCTACGCGTTGCCGGAGCGCGGCGAGCAGGTCCTCGTCGCGTTCGAGAACGGTGATCTGGAGAAGCCGTTCGTGCTGGGAAGTCTGTGGTCGATCCAGCAGGGGCCGCCGGTCACCAACGTCGACGGGCTCAACCGCACCCGGGTCATCAAAAGTCGGTCCGGGCACACCATCACGTTCGACGACACCCTGAAGCTGGGCAAACTCGTTCTCGAGGATGAGCGGGGCAGCACCATCACCCTGAATTCCGCCGACGGCTCGCTGACCATCAGCGCTCTCGGCGAGCTGAAACTCCAAGCCACCGCCGGCATCAGCCTCACCGCCGGGCCGGGAGGCGCCGGAGCCATCACCATGAGCGCCGCCCAGGTCAACATCGTCTAATCCGAGAAGAGCTGAACGCCATGCCTTTCGTTCTCACCACCGCCGGCTCGGTGCGCTGTCCGGATCCGGTGGCCGGAACTGTCAATCTGGTCTCGGCGGCCAAACTGAGCGTCGCCGGCCAACCGGTACTGCTGGCCGCCGATGTGGTATCCCAACCCCTGGTCGGTTGTGGAGTGGTGGACAATCCGGCCCAGGGCATCAAACACTGCACCTCCGTGGTCGCCGTGACCGGCGGAATCTCCACCAAGTTGGTCGTCGGCGGCCGCCCCGTCTTGTTGGACACGCTCACCGGGACCACGGACGGGACGCCACCGCCGCTGGGCAAGCCTCTCGGCCTCGCTGCGGCCGGTCAGACGAAGTTGACAACGCCGTGAGCACCCCCGGCGCCGATGATTTCTACGGCCGCGGCCTGGCCGTGCCCTTCGGCTGGACGGACGCCGGAACGGCGGTGGTGGCCGGTCGGGCCAAGGTCGAACAATCGATCCGCACCATTTTGGGCACCGCACCCGGCGAGCGATTGATGCGCCCTGATTTCGGGTGTGGTTTGGCGACACTGGCGTTCGCGCCGGCCAATGAGGCAACCGCGAACCTGGCTGCCTATTACGTTGGCGTCGGGCTTCGCACCTGGGAACCACGCATCGACGTGATCGACGTGACCGTCACCCCGCGCAGCGACGTTGCGGAGCTCCATATCATGATTTCTTATCGGCTGCGCGCCTCGGCGGACGTCCATCAATTGGTGTATCCGTACTCCCTGGAGCAATCGTGACAATTGATTCCGCCCGCGGGCGTCCGCAGGCGCCGCAGCTCGACGACCGTTCCTGGCAGGACCTGGTCGACGAAATGACCGCCTTGATCCCGGTCTACGCTCCGGAGTGGACGGATCGCAACCCGAGCGACCTGGGCATGTCCCTGCTCGAGCTGTTTGCCTATTTGGCCGAGGGTATGCTCTACCGGATCAATCAGGTGCCCGAGAAGAACTACATCGCCTTTCTCAATCTGCTCGGTATCACCCGGGATCCGGCCACTCCGGCCCACACTTTTCTGACCTTCTCGGCCGCCGCCGGCGGGAAGGTGCCGGGCGGCGCGCAGGTGCAGACGGCCGTGACCGCAACCGGCGCTCCCGTCAGCTTCGAGACCGACGATGATCTGACCATCGCTCCCTGCGACCTGGCCGGTGCTGGGAGCATCGGGCCGTACGCTCCGGGCGCGGGTGGCAGCAGTTACGCGGACCTCACGCTCCCCGTGGCCGGCCCCGGCGTCGGCAACGTCGAGATCACCGTCCCGGCGGGTGGTATCACGCAACTGGCGCTGGGTTTCACGACGCCAGTGGCCGACCTGGCGATTCGGTTCCGGCTGTACCGCGCCATCCCCGCGGGCGCTGCGGTGGCCGCCGACTGGCTCTACTCGACCGCCGGGACGGCGCCGCTGTCCTGGGCGGTGCTGCCCAAGGTCACCGACGGCACGATGGGCCTGCGTCAGAACGGCACCGTGGCCCTGACCGTGCCCAACGACTGGGTGAGCCAACGACCGACCGCCGCGCCGGGCGGACCGGCCGCGGATTGGCCCTCGGTACCGCCCATCGACCCCGCCGACGCCTTGACGGCGCCGGTGGCCTGGATCGGCCTGCGGCTGACCAACACCGGCCCGGGCGTCCAGGTGGTCGGCGTGGAGAGGGTTCTCGTCAACGCGGTCGAGGCCCGGACCGCGCTGACCATCCGCAGTCCGGAAACGCTGGGTACCGCGACCGGCGCGCCGTTCCAGGTCTTCCCGCTGGCCCACCGGCCGGTCTACCGGGCCGCGGGTCCCGATCCCTACGATCACCTGAGCGTCGAGGTGGGTACCGGCACACCCACCAGCTGGCAGCCGTGGCCCTTGGGCGACACCTTTCCCGACGGACCCGGCACCGTCTGCCGCCTCGACCCGGTGGCCGCAGAGGTCAGTTTCGGCGACTGGAACGGCCGCACCGGCCGTGGCACACCACCCCCGCCGGGGGCGCTGGTCCGGGCCCGCACCTATCGGTATGTCGACACCGGTGCCGCCGGCAACGTGGCCCCCGGAACCGTTTCCATCCCCGGCACCACGTCGGCCGGAGCCACGTTGACCGGGTTCAACTCGGTCAGCAACCTCGGGCCCGGCCTGGACGGCGCGGACGAGGAACCGATCGCCGACACGCTGCGCCGCGCTCCCGAGCAGCTGAAGATCCGCGATCGGGCGGTCACCGCCGACGACTACGAATATCTGGCCGGTGAGGCCACCACCGACCTGGCCATCGTCCGCTGCCTTCCGCCGCGGCGCCAGGACTTCGACGACGTCGGCGCGAATCCCGCGTGGCACCAGGGTGATCCTTGGACGTTCGGAGGACTGATCCGCGCGCCCGGCACGGTGAACATGATCATCGTTCCCCGGCAGGCGCTCTTGGACCGGCCGGCCCCGACCCAGGAGCAGATCGAGTCGGTGCGTGCGTTTCTCGAACAGCGCCGTGACCTGTCGGCTCAACTTCTGGTCACCGGGCCGCGCTACCTGCCCATCATCGGGCGGCTGGAGATCTCGGTTTTCCAATCCGCGGTCAACGCCGGGGTCGATCCGGGCGTCCTGCACGACGACAGTGTCGGCAAGATTCGCGCCTTCCTGCATCCGGTGACCGGAGGGCCGAGCGGAACCGGTTGGCAGGTCGGCCAATCCGTGTTCAGCGCCGACCTGTTCCGGGCGGTGATGCCGACGCCCGACGTGGGCTACGTGAGCAGCATTCAAGTCGGCGCCGACATCCCCGACTATTTCGACCCGACGGTGCCGCCGCCGCTCGTCGGTAAACAACGTCCGTACCCGGTCGGTGTCTTCGGGGGCACGGTGCGGGTGGCCGACTACGAACTCGTCGCGGCCGCACCGGCCGCCCACCAGCAGGTCTCGATCGTGCAGGTGGTCTGACATGGACACTGCCAGCAGTTATCTCAGGCTGCTGCCGGCCGTACTCTGGCGAAACGACGATGGTCCCGGCGACGTGGCGCTGGGCAGCCTGCTCAATATCGTGGAAAAGGTTCTTACGGGGTTGCCCGATGGCATTCCGATCCGGCACGGCGATCACGAGCACCAGCCGCTGTCCGCCGAGGTCGGTAATCTTCGTTGGCTTTTCGATCCGGTGACCGCTCGGTCGGATTTCCTGCCGTGGCTGGCCGGCTGGCTGGGACTGGATTTCCCGACGCTGGCGGACGCCGCCCTCTGGGAAGAGGATCAACAGCGCAAAGTGATCGGTGAGATCGCCGGGGTGTACCGGACGCGGGGACGCAAGACCGGCCTCAACCGCTTTCTGGACCTCTACAGCGCTGGATCCATCCGTCCGCGGGTGGCGCTGGATGACGGCAATCGGCTCGCCACGGTCACTCCGGCCGGGACCGACCCCGCGCCGGTGTCCGCGTTCGCCGCCCAAGGGCCGACCGTGCGCGGCGGGGTAGTGGTGCTCGATGGCCTGGTCCATCCGGCCGTGCTGGCCACCGGGCCCGATGGATCGCTGTTCGTGGGCGACCGCGGGCTGGCCGTCACCGATCCCATTCCGCTCCGGAACCGCATCTGGCGCCTCGACCTCCAAGGGCGCCCGGACTACCTCGGCGCACCGCCGCGGCCGACGCCGCTGGCCGCGGCGGGAATGTCCCTGTTCTCGGTGGCGGGCTTGGCCGTGCGACCGGCTCAGGGCGCTGAGCCCGAAACCCTCTATGTGCTGGACAGTTCCGGCAAGCTGTTCGCAGTTCCGGCGCCCTATCTCACCTCGCCGGCCACGTTGGTGACGTCGCTGAGCGTGCCCGCCACCACCTTCGCGCCGGTCGGCATGGCCGTCGATGCCGACGGCGCCGTGCTCGTATTGGACGCCGGCGACGGGGGCGGCACCCCGAACCCGCCGAAACTCATAGCCGTGACCGTGGACCCGCTCACGGTGACCCGAACCCCGTTGGCCACGGTGATCACCCCTTTGAGTCTGTTCCTGGACGTCGATGGGACGGTGCTCATCGGGGACGGTGGCCCGCAGAGCCCGGCGGGGCCGACCGAGCTACCGGGAAATGTCCGTCGCGTCGACCGTCGGACCAGCCCGTGGACCGAGACCGACCTCCTCCCGGCCGACAACCCGCTGGTGGCGCCGACCGGCCTGGCCCGAACCCGGGACGGCGCGCTGTACGTGGTGGACGTCGGATTGAAGCCGATCGTGCCCTCGGCCGCCGACCCGTTCATTTGCGCGGTGGCCGAATCGGCCGCGGTGTGGCGGATCGAGAAATCCCCGGCGGGAGCGACCTCGGCCGTCCGGCGCACGGACCCCGGTCAATTCGTCTATCCCGCGGCCATGATCGCCCAGGCTGATCGGTTGGTGATTGCCGATCCGGGCCAGCCCGGCAGCTCGCGGGCCCGGCTGAACCCGTTCGAATTCGACGTCGTCATCCATTTCACCGACAGCCGGCTCGACCCCGACCCGGGGGTGCGCCGCAGCCAACTCAATCGCGCCGTCGGCAATATCCGCACGATCGTCGACCAGCAGAAGCCGGCTCACACCGTCTGGAATCTGGTGACCGAAATCCTTTGAACACCGCTCAGAACATGTCCGGTCGGTATCGGATTTCACCATCGGCCCCCGGCAAGGGAGAAATCGACATGACTTTGATCCGAACGGAGTTCCTCAACGTCAGCACCGGCACCGTGCGTTCGGGCAGCACCGGGCACGGACTTGACGACGAAGACAACGAACTCCCCGACAGCAGTGGAAAGGAATCGTGATGGCCGACGGAGGACTGGTGCGAACGGAGCACTGGAATGTGAACACGGGCACGCCCAGGAGCGGGGCGGTCGGCCACGGCGAGGCCGTGACCGACATCGAGCGATACCTGCTGCCGCTCCTGGCCGCGGAAGCGACCAATCGGCACTCCTGGGGCGTGGCCGGTGGTTTGGCCGTGCTCGGCACACCGGGTTCGCCCGGGGTCACGGTGCAGACCGGAGTGGCCATGGACAGCTTCGGCCGATTCGCCGTGCTCGCCGTGGGCGGGGCCGCGATTGTCGACCCGACGGTCGATCCGGCCGGCGTCAGCAACATTCCCACGGTTCCGGTGCCGGCGAACGGACTGACGCTGCCGACGGTGGGCTCGGCCGGCGACCAGTTGGTGACATTGACATTTCGCGAGGTTCTGGTCCCGCAGGACCAGGTGGCCAATGCGCCGGTGCTGCTGCACGCGCCGTGGCTACGGCTGTTGCCGGTCGCCGGGTTCGCCGACGACGGTCAGAACGTGGTACTGGCCCGGGTGTCGGTGGACGGCAGCGGCAACGTCACCGCGCTGACGCCCGGCTCGCGGCGCCCGGTCGGCGACGTGGCCGGTCGCATCCAGCTGCGGGCGGTGCGCCAGCAGGCGTCTGGGGTGGACGATGCCGTGGCCGCCGAGTGGGGCGCACTCGCCGGGGGCGGAGCCGGCTTGACGGTGGCCGGCACACCGGCCCTGACCGTGGACGCCACGGGACACGGGCGCCTCGCCAACGGTCTGACCGTCGCGGCGCCCAATAGCTCCGAGTGGTCGCTGACCGTCGACGCCCAGAACCGTCTAGGCGTCGGGACCGCCGGCATCCAGGGCGGTGCCGTCGTCGTCGACACCGGTGGCCAGGTCGGCGTCGGCCTGGGTGGCGGGCCGATTCGGCGGTCGTTACAGGTGGAGGGCACCGAGATCCACAGTGGCGGTTGGGCGGGCGGCTTTTCCTTCGCCGACCGCGCGGTCGGGGGTTTCGTCGACGGGCCGTCGCTGGCGGCGGAACGCTGGGTCTGGTACGCCGCGAACGGCAGTGCGCGACTGTGGTCCGGTCGGGATGTGCTCAGCATCGACAAGACCACCGGCGGTGGCGGCCTGGATGTCTACCGCCGGATGCGGGTCCGGGCGGACACCAGCGACGAGGCCAAAGCGGGGAACGTTCAGGACCAGTCGGCCGGCATCTGGTTCTTCCAGAACGGCGGCGACCGCGGTTTCGTCGGCATGAGGGACGACCGCCACATCGGCCTGTACGGCGCCAACGGTGCTGGCTGGGGCCTGTTCATGGACACCGCCACGGGAGAGCTGTCGGCGTCGGGACGGCCGACGGCCATCACCGCCCAAGGGGGTGACGGACTCTTCAACGCGGGCGTTCACGGCCTGGGCAACTTCGGCGTCTGGGCCGAGGGCAGCAACAACGGAATCGTCGCCTCGGGACCGAATTTCGCCGGGGTGTTCTGGGGCAACGTGCAGATCACCGGAAGTCTCGATGTGCGCGGCGAGATCTCCAAGGGTGGTGGCGGTTTTCGCATCGACCATCCCGACGATCCGGCGAGAAAGTTTTTGGCCCACTCGTTCGTCGAGTCGCCCGAGCGTCGAAATCTTTACGCCGGGCGCGTCACCACCGACGGCGATGGCCGAGCCACCGTCGAATTGCCGTCGTACTTCTCCTCCTTGAACACGGACGCCTCCATTCAGGTGACCCCGATCGGAGTGCTGACCACGGCGGCGGTGATGAACGGGCTCACCGACAACGCCTTCACCGTGGCCACCGGCGAACCGAACGTGTTGGTGGACTGGTTGGTCACCGGGGTGCGCCAGGACGCGTGGGCCCGGGCTAACCCGCTTTCGGTCGAGGCGGAGAAATCCACTGACGAACGCGACCGCTATCTGCACCCGGAACCGGCCGGCCAACCCGCGGAATCGGCGCTGGCCGGCCCGGCGTCCGCCGAATTCCGGCGTCCAACCGTCCGACCATAGGAAGGAAATTTCCCCATGAACGACTCCGTACAGGTTCGACTCGACGAGTTGAAGGCGGAATATGAACTCGGCCAGGTCCGACTCCAGGAACTCGGTCGGCAAGAGGCGCGTCTGCGGGAGACGCTGCTCCGCATCTCCGGTGCCGTCCAAGTGCTGGAGGAACTTCTGTCCGGGGCGGCGGCGAGCGAACACACTCCTGATCCCGCGGGCAGCAGAAATGATGTGGTAACGATCGGCCGTTGAGAGCTCGACGTGTCTGATGCCGCCGACGGCTATGCCGGGGCGGACGCGGAGTTGCCTACTGTCCCGGTGGCCGGCGATACACAGAAACGATTGCCGGCTCGCATTCACGGGCCGACCGGCCCATCGGTGGCGGATTCGGTCGGTCGGGGTTTCATGGCCATGTACGCGCTGGCGTACATGGGCACCATCCTGCTCTTCCTGGCGCCCCTGCTGGTGACGTTGACCCTGAAGGTCAACTCGTTGGTCGGCCCGGAAAGGGGACCGAACAACTTGGCCTTGGTCACGAGCACGGGCGCTCTACTTTCCATGTTCGGCAATCCGGTTTTCGGCCGAATCAGTGACCGTACGTCGTCCCGGATGGGGATGCGGCGGCCCTGGATGGTTGTCGGCCTGATGGGCGGCTCTGCGAGCATTCTCGTTGTCGCGGTGGCCCCCAACATTCCGGTCGTGGTACTCGGGTGGTGCACCGCTCAGCTCTTCTTCAATGCCTTGCTGGCCGCACTGGTCGCGGTGCTGCCGGATCAGGTGCCAGTCCGACAACGCGGCTTGGTCTCGGGCATCTTGGGGGTGTGCCTGCCGATCGCCTCGGTGAGCGGTACCTTTCTGGTCGAGATGTTCACCGGCGAACGGATTGCGATGTTCCTGGCGCCGTGCGGTATCGGCGGGTTCTTCATCCTGCTGTTCGCAGTCACACTCAAAGACCGCCGGCTGGACAGGGGGGACAGGCCCGCCTGGTCGTTTCAGGAATTCGCCCGCACCTTCTACGTCAACCCGCGGAAGAGCCCCGACTTCGCGTGGGCTTTCGCCAGCCGCTTTCTGTTCGTACTGGCTTACGCGTTCCTGGTCACCTATCAGGCCTACTACCTGCTGAACAAGCTCCACAGCGCCGAACCTGAGGTGCCACATCAGATCTTCCTCGGCACCACCGTGCAAGCCGTCGTCATCGTCGCCGCTTCCCTTCTCGGCGGCCGGTTCTCGGACCGGACAGGCCGGCGCAAGATCTTCCTGCTGATCGCGTCCATCGTCTACGGCCTGGCGATGTTCGTGATTGCCGCCGCCAGTTCGTTCGACGTCTTCCTCGTCGGGATGGCCATCAGTGGATTGGGTTTCGGTATCTACATGGCCGTCGACCTGGCCCTGGTGGCCGATGTTCTGCCGGACCCGAACAACGCCGCCAAGGATCTCGGCGTTTTCAACATCGCCGGCGCCCTACCCAGTTCCATTGCCCCGGCGATCGCCCCGGCCGTGCTGGCCATCGGCAATGGCAGCTACAGCGTGCTCTATGCGGTGGCCGGCGGTTGCGCCATTCTCGGGGCCATGGCCATTTTGCCCGTCAAACGGGTCCGCTGATCCGGCCGCCCGCCTCGGGTCGCGGTCAGGCGTCGGCGCGTCGGAGCCGCCAGGCGGCGAACCCGACCAGTAGCCCGGCGTAGCCGCACAACACGGCGAACCCGGTCCACACCGACAGCGGATGGGCGGCACCGGACGTGCCACCGGTCAAGACATCTCCGATGCTGGTCGGCAGGTACTGCACGAAGTGTGCTGTCCACGATGCGGGCAGCAGCATCGTCATCGGCGGGATCACGAAGAACGCCGCGACGAACAGGGTGATCGCGGCCGCGGTGTTCCTCAGCAACGCTCCCAAGGCCAGTGCGGTCACTCCCGCGACGGTCAGGTAGAGCGCCGCGCCGAGCACCGATCGGAATGCGCCCGGGTCGGTCGGCGAGGCGCCCAGGCCTGACCCGCGCAGGATCGCCTGGCCCACCGCGAACGCGGTGACGCCGGCCGCGAGCATGGTCAGGAACACCGTGCCGGCGAACACCGCGATTTTCCCCCACAGCATCGGTAGTCGGCGGGGGACCACCGTCAACGAGGAGTGGATCATGCCGGTGCTGTACTCGCCGGTGATCAGGAGCACCCCGAGAACCCCAATGGCCAACTGGGCGAAGAAGGTGCCGGTCAGCGGAATGGAGACCGCGGATTGACCGGGTTCCAGACCGCCGGGCTGCTTGACGGTGATCGCCGCGAACAGGGCGCCGAAACCGATCATCGCCGTCACCGCGACCAGCACCGTGCGGACGGTGGAGCGCAGCGATCGGAACTTCGTCCATTCCGACCGCACGACCCGTGCTGGTGTGACTCCCAGCCGGATGCGGCCGCCGACGGGTAGCGATGGAGGCGTCAGAGTGTCGGTCATGATGTCATCGCCGCGGTCTCGGCGGAACGGTACTCGACAGATTCGGTCGTCATGGTCATGAATGCCTCTTCCAGGGATGCCTGCTGAACGGTCAGTTCGAAGATGGGGATGCGGTTCTGCCAGGCGACGGTGCCGATGTGTCGCGCGGTCAGGCCGTCGACGGCGAGCAGGTCGGGGTGCTCGGTAATGGTGACGGAGATATCGGGGCCGAGAAGCAGTTCCCGGAGCCGGGCCGCGTCCGGGGTGCGGACGGCCACGGAGTGATGGGACGCGCGCGCGATGAAGTCGTCGACGGTGGTGCTGGCGATCAGCCGGCCGCGGCCGATGACGACGAGATTTGTGGCTGTTTGCGCCATCTCGCTCATCAGGTGGGACGACACGAACACGGTGTGTCCCCCGGCGGCCAGGTCCTTGAGCATGGTGCGGATCCACCGGACCCCTTCCGGATCGAGGCCGTTGACCGGCTCGTCCAAGAGCACGGTCTGCGGGTTGCCCAGCAGCGCCGACGCCACCCCGAGCCGTTGGCCCATACCCAGGGAGAACCCGCCGACTCGCTGGCCGGCGACCTGGTGCAGGCCGACCATGTCGATCACCTCGGCGACGCGTCGCTTGCCGATGCCGTTGGTCTGGGCCAGGGCGAGCAAATGATTGCGGGCCGAGCGGCCGGTGTGCACCGCTTTGGCCTCCAGTAACACGCCGAGTTCGGCCATCGGGGCGGTGGCGCACCGGTAGTCGCCGCCGTTCACGGTGACCCGACCGGCGGTGGGCCGGTCGAGTCCGGCGATGATCCGCATGGTGGTGGATTTCCCGGAGCCGTTGGGGCCGAGGAACCCCGTGACCACTCCGGGCTGGACAACGAAACTCACGTCATCCAGAGCGAGTTTGGGGCCGTATTGTTTGCTGAGACTTTCGACTTCGATCATGGGTGTGCCTTTCACAGGTGTGGGCGGGAGAAGTGATCCGCACGACGTGGCCCCCGCAGAATCCGGTGAATCGGGGAGCGGATGCAATCGGGGGATCAAGAGCCGACGGGGCGCTCGGCCGAGGGGACGCCGGCGGCCATTTCAGCGGTGATACGACAGGGTTTGAAACCTTTGACGACCAGGTAGACGCCGAGCGAGAACTCGAAGACAGCGACCGGGGAAGCGGCGAGCCCGGACCAGGCGGAAATCTCGGAGTAGAGGCCGAAATACTTCGCCGTGACCGAAGCGAGAACGATGGGCGCTCCGACGAGTCCGATCAAGGGAAGAATCCGGGGGACCAAACCGGACTTGTACAGCAGGATGCCCAGCAGCAGGTCGTTGACGGCCGGCAGGGTGCCCTGACCCAGGGTGAAGGTCCAATCGTGCTGGGCGATCAGCCCTTGAGCGGTGTCCAGCGCGCCTGCCCCGGCTCCGGCCTGGCGCAGAGTCACGACCGAGAGCAGGGTGACGACGCCGGAAAAGATGGTGGCGGCTTCTAGAACACGAATACCGACGAAACTCATGGCCAGGCTGGCGTTCTGGCGCTTGAGCACCGGGTAAAGCGCAACGGCCGTGCCGATGCCCGCCAGGGCGACAATGATTTCCAGAATGCCGCCGAGCAGAACCGGGCCGTCCGGGCCGGCGCCGGTGAGGTAATCCGGCTTGCGCACCGCCTGGTACAGCATGAGGGTGGGCATCGAGACGAAGGTGAAGAGGTAAAGGATGCCCGCGGCCAGCGAGGTCTTCCGTAATGAGGCCATGGGAATGCGTTGCGGAGCAACACTGTTGGTGGGGCGCACGGTGGTGGTCATGGTGGTCTCCTCGGGTGGTGGCGCTGCTGAGTGAGCGGGCAGATGGTGGTGATCGCTGGTCCGCCGAGTGACGGAAGCGGGACGGCTTTCGGGTGGCGAGCCGGAATCAGGTCCGGTCCTGGGTCATCCGTGTGACCGAGACCAGGGGCAGGCCGGTGTCGCGCACTTTGGTGAGCAGCCCGTGCAGGGCGGACTGGTCGAGAACGAGGCCTTGGATCACGGTGGTGCCATCGCTCCGCGGGGTGACGGTCAGCCCGTCGAACCAGGCGGACCACCGGGGACCCAGGTGTCCTCGGAGGCGAATCTCGTACCGACCGGCCTCGTCGGCGGTCGAGATGCCGTCCATTTCCGCTCCTGTCTGCCTGGCCTGGCGGCGAATTGGCCGGGGCCGAATCGGCTTCCGCGGCCTGATTCGGAAAGGTAGAAGCACGTGTGGTGACCTGGCATCACCACATGTGGTGATTTTTGTGGTGAGGGCGCGAAGGAGGGACAAAGGCCTGAATTCGGGCAGGACCGGCCACCGCGGGCGCATGACCGGCTACCGGCGATTCGCCGGTCTTTCGAGGCCGCTGGATCAGAGCAGGTGGAGTTCTTGGGCGCGGCTGACCGCTGATCGACGGCTGTTCACGCCGAGCTTGGCGTAGATGCTCTTGGTGTGTGTCCGAACAGTGTTCAGCGAGACGACAAGTCGCCGAGCAATATCCGGCCCGCCCAGGTCGGTGGCCAGTAGCTTCAGGACGTCCAGTTCGCGCTCGCTGAGCGGTGCGATCAAGCCCTGGTCGCTGGGCCCGGCGGGCTTCGGGCGGTGCTCGGTCCCGTCCGCGGCCTCGGCGAGCCGACGGGCGTACGCGGCATTTCTTCCCTGCCTCGGCACCGCCTTGAGCAGGGAGGCCATCTCTTTTCCCTCGGCGATGAAGATCCGGACGTAACCCTCGGGTTCGGCGAGCGCGAGCGCAGACTCCAGTGAGACCAAGGCAGCGGAAATCTCACCCCGAGACCGGTGGGCCAGCGCCTGCAGCACAAGGACTTCGATGACGTTGCCGATCCTTCCTCCCGCCTCGCCGGCCGCGTGCAGGCGTCGCAGCAGGTCGAGCGCCTGCAAAAGGCCGGTCTCCGACCGGTCGGCTGCGGATCGGGCGATCAGTACCCGGGCCAGCGTGATGTGCTCGAATTCGCGTAGGTAGCTGAGTTCGTCGTCGGGGGAGAGTCGACGGTCCGCGGCCCAGCGGAAGGCTGGCGCGAGACACCCCTGGGCGACCCACATTCCGGCCCGGATCGCCGCTATGGGGCGCACATTGGGAAAGAAGTCCCCGTTGTAGAGCCGCTCCGCCTCGTCGAGAAGGTCGATGGCGCCGGGCAAATTTCCTCTGGTCTGGGCTAACCGAGCCATCGCGACCCGCCAACGGTACGGGTTCTGCGGCAGCCCGGTATGTTCACCGAGTTCCCGGCTCCGCGACAAATAGCGGTCGGCCAAGGCCACATCGTCGCGTTCGCGGGCTATCTCGCTCATGCCCACGTACATGTCGGCCGTTCCTCGCAGCGGCGGTCCACCCTGCTCGGATCCCCGCTGCACGGCCTGTTCGTAGGTGCGCAATGCCTCGCTCAGCCGGCCTTGAGTCATTCGGATGTCCGCCAGAGCGACCGCACAGCCGTAGGTGTCGGCGATGTGACCGGCCTGATAGAGACCGGCCATGCATTCGGCGTAGGCGGAATGACCGCCCTCCAAGTCTCCGCTCGACCAGAAAGCCAGGCCGGCCAGCCCCGCGGCCGCGGTGCGGCACAGGAGATCGTCGGCGGCGGAACGTTCGCCGGCGCGCCGGGCATGCCAGATCGTGCCGGGAACGTCCCCGGTAGCCAGAGCCAGCGCCGCCCGGTAGAGCTCAATTCTTCCCGGCAGCCCGCGAAACTGCGCTTCGTCGACGACGACCATCCCGGTCAACCCGGCGCTGGGCCCCGCTTTCTCGCTTTTCGCGTCGGTCAGCCATTGTTCAGCGTCCCGGAGCCGGGCCGCTATGCCGTCGACCCCGCCGCCCCGCAGCAACAACGCCCCGACGAATCCGACCATGAGGACCGGTCGGCCGCGGACCACCTCATCGGGCAGGGCTTGCAGCCAGCCCAGCAGCACGGATTCCTGCCTGGTCCTGGCCATGGTGGGGATCTCCAGTTCGACCAGAGCTGCCGCGCGCTGATAATCGAACGCTGCCAGGGCATGCCGGATCGCATCAAATGGTTCGCCGGCTCGTTCGAACCATTCGCCGGCCCGGCGGTGCAGATCAGCCACCGAGCCGGGTCGCAGAGCCAGCAAGCGCGACTGCATGACGTCGGCGAAGAGTTGGTGGTAGCGGTACCAGCGGCGCCGGTCATCGAGCGGGATCAGGAACAGATTCCCGCGCTCCAAGGCGACCAGCGTGGCCTGGCCGCCGCCCTGGCCGGTGACGGCATCGCACAGCGGGCCACACAGCCGGTCCAGGATGGAAGTCTGCATCAGGAACCCTTGGACCTCCTCGGGTTGCCGGTTCAGCACCTCCTCGGCCAGGTAGTCGACGATGTACCGGTCGTCGCCGGTGAACTCGGCGATGAAGGCGCTGACGTCGTCCCGGCCCTGCAAGGACAGAGCGGCCAGCTGGAGCGCGGCGATCCAGCCTTCCGTGCGCCGTTCCAGGGCGGCGACATCGTCGGCAGTCAGCGCCAATCCCATGATCCGGTTCAGGTAGTCCGCCGCCTCGTCGGGCGTGAAACGCAGCTCGGCGGCCCGGATCTCGACCAGGTTGCCTTGTCCGCGCAGCCTGGCCAGCGGCAGCGCGGGGTCCGCCCGGGCGGCGATCACCAGATGCAGGTGCGAGGGCAGATGCTCGAGCAGGAACGCGATGCCGTCGTGTACTTCACGGGCCCCGATGACGTGGTAGTCGTCGAGCACCAGGATGACCTCGTCCGAGACGGTGTTCAGGTCGTTGAGCAGGCTGGACAGCACCGCTTCGGTGGGCGGTTGCGGCGACTGGAGGATTGACAGCGCACTCGCGCCGGCGCCGGGGGCGGCGATGTTCAGAGCGGTGACCAGGTAGGTCCAGAACGTCGGCGGATGGTTGTCGCGGTCGTCGAGCGAAAGCCACGCCACCGCGCGCCCGTCAGCCGTCGCCACCCAGTCCACGAGCAGGGTCGTCTTACCGAAGCCGGGCGGAGCCGACACCAGGGTGAGCGCCGCGTCCAGACCGCGGCTCAGCCGTTCGCTCAGTCGTGGGCGGCCGATCCAGCCACGCCGTCGCTTGGGGAGATGGATTTTGGTGTCCAGCAATGGGCCGACCATCGCCACCTCCGCGGTCAGTATCACCGGCCGCTGCCCTGATGTCCATGGCGGTGCAACCCTGGTCGGGCGCTGGAAACCGGTCAGCCGGTCGTTTCTCGCAGGATTTGCAGCACCTGCTCGGATTCCGTCGCCGGGTTGATGAAGACCAGGCGCAAAACCGTGCGGCCACACCACTGGGTGGGAACGCAGAGCATGCGGCCCTCGCGGGACAAGGCGTCGGACCACTCGTAGTACTCCCGCGCGGTCCAGCCTGGTCGCTCGAACAACACCACCGACAGTTCCGGATCGAGGATCAGCGCCAAAGTGTCGATCGTCCGGATACCGGCGGCCACCGCTCGGGCGGTGGCCAGGGTTTGCTCGATGGCTCTCGTGTACCGGGCGGTTCCGTGGACGGCCAGGCTGAACCAGAAGGGCAGTCCGCGGGCCCGACGGGACAGATGGATCGCCAGGTCGGCCGGGTTCCACACTTCCCGGTCGATGTGGTCCAGATAGCTGGCGTGCTGGCTGTGGGCGTTGCGGGCCAGGACCGGGTCGCGGTACAGCAGCGCGCAGCAGTCGTACGGGGCGAACAGCCATTTGTGCGGATCGATGATGAAGCTGTCGGCCCGCTCGAGCCCGGCGAAGCGGGCTCGAGCGCTGGGCGCGGCCAGGGCGGCGCCGCCGTAGGCACCGTCGACGTGGAGCCAGATGTGTTCCCGCTGGCAGACGTCGGCGATGTCGGAAAGGTCGTCGATGACGCCGGAGTTGGTGGTGCCGGCCGAGGCCACCACCGCGAAGACCCCGGGCTCGTCGGCGATGGCTGCCGCCAGGGCGGGACCGGTGAGATGGCCACGCTCGTCTTCGGCCACCTGGATGACTCCGACGTCCAGGACCCGGGCGTCGGAAACCACGGACGAGTGGGCGCTGGTCGTGCAGACCACCTTCCAGCCGCCCGGAGGCCTCCCGCCGCGGCGGGCCAGGGCGGTATGACGGGCGGTCGCCAGCGCCGAGAGATTGCCGACGGTTCCGCCGGAAACGAAGCACCCACCGGCCGTCGCCGGCCATCCCAGTAACGACACCAGCCAGGCCAGAGCCTCATTCTCGGCGAAGACGGCGCCGGCTCCCGCCTCCCACGTCCCGGCGAAGATGTTGTAGCTGCTGACAACGGCGTCAAAGGCGAGGGAGGCGCGCGTCGGCGCGGCCGGAATGTAGGCCAGGTTCAGCGGATCGTCCTGGGCCCGCGTGGCCGGCGCGATCACGTTCTCGAAGATGTCGAGAGCCCGGTCGGCCCCGATTCCGTCTGCGGTGACGGTGGGGCCGGCCGCTGCCGCCAACGCAGAGGCAGGCCGGGCGGTGGCCTTCGGGTCCGACGGCTTGGTCATCCGGTTCGCGGCCAGCTGGACCGCAGCCTGGGCGGTCGGGGCTTCGTCGCCCCACACAGCGGCCGAAAAAGGGCTGCGCGGATCGGTGTCGACCACCTCGAAGTCCTTTCCCGGCTTTTCCGGCTTTTCCAAGCTGTGAGGCGGGCGCTCATCGGTGCCCGGAGTGGTCCAAACGGCCACCGCCGCGCTGGGGGAGCCAGGCCGGGCGTCGAGAATCGAGCGCCCGTGGTGGCGGCGGCATCTCAGTGACGTGGTGGCCAAATGTTCTCCGCGACATGACGTGCGGATGTCAGAATGGAGAAGCGTGTTGCTGCCACGGGATTGACAGCGGGGGAGGCGCCCGGTCGATCGGTCCGTGATTAGGATATCGGTCATGTCCAACCGGAGCTCGCGGAAGAATTCGCGCCCAGAACCCTGGGGCAGCTTCGTCGACCCGGCCGGAAAAAAGTCGATGGCGGAGCTGCTGGCGGAACGTCAGGTGGCCGGTCTGCACATCGACCTGCAAGCCATGGCCACCGTGTCGAACATTCATCGGGTGGCGATGCGCATCCGGCATCATTTCGAGCAGGGGATCCTCCGCGAATACGAGCTGACCTGGACCAGCTTCGTGACCCTCTGGGTGCTCTGGATCTGGGGCGAGACGCAAACCCGCTGGCTGGCCGAAGAAGTAGGGATCAGCCGCAGCACTCTCAGCGGTGTGCTGAATACTCTGCAGAACCGCGGACTCCTGACCCGGCGAACCCACGAGTCCGAGGGGCGGCTGGTCATCGTCTCGATCACCGGCGAAGGCATCGCCGTCCTGGAGGAGTTGTTCCCCAAATTCAACGCCGAGGAATCTTTTGTCGTATCTCCGCTCACCGACGACGCCAAGCGGCGACTGGCCAGCGCTTTGCGCACGATTCAAGAGCTGCTGGACACCGAAGGCCAGGCCCGGCGAGACGTCACCTCGGCCGGCGGAAAGTCCTGATCCGCGGGCCGTCACCGGCGTCGCGCTCCGAAGCCGGCGCAGGCGTGCACGAAAGCCCGGAACAAGTCGAGTTGAGCCTCATCAATGTCGGCGGTGTCTTCCGGGTGCCATTGCACGCCCAGAAACCACTGATCACCAGGCCCCGATAGCTCCACCGCCTCGATGACTCCGTCATCGGACCAGGCGGTGGCCTGGAGTCCGTGGCCGAGCCGGTCGACGGCTTGATGGTGGTAGCAGCTGATGGTCAGCTGCGGGACCCTCACCGACTGACGCAGCCGGGACGCGGCGTCCAAGGTCAGCTCGGACAACACGCCGCCGTAGCAGCTGGGCAAGATGTCCCCGCCACCCGGCAGCAGCAATCCGTCGACAAGCGCGAATCTCTCGTCGATCTCTTCGAACTCGGCGGAACTCTCGGGTGCGTGCGGGTGAACCGAGAGCGGCTCGCCGCCGGCGTCGTAGATGGCTTCGACGAGCTTGCGCGCGGTGACCTCGGCCCGGAAGCGCAGCGCTGACGCGCTCTCGGAGAATCGGGCGGGGATGGCAATGCGAGGACGGGCGCGGGTCGCGATCACCATGGCACCCGCCCGCTCACCGGCTCGATGTGGTCCGGCAGCGCCGGAACGAAGCAGTCGCGGCCGCGACCGGTGAGCCGAAGAGGACCGCCAGGGACGCTCGTGATGCCGGCCTGGTGGCGGGTTCGCGAGGTGTATCGGTCCACCCGGGCAATCTATTCGGAACCGAATGAACTGTCCAGCGGCGCGTGCGGTCCGCAGGAGGCGTATTGCGGGACAACGGCCCGGCTCCTACAGTTCGGTACCAAACGATAGCTGGAGGCTGTGCTGTGGACGTCGACGTCACCCAGGGGCTGGACGGCGCGGCCGCCTCGCTGGCCGATCAGCGGGTCGATGTCCTCCGGGTGGCGTATTCCGACCTGATCGGCAGCGAGCGTGGCCGGGAGCTGCTGGTCAGCCGCCTGGCCCGGACCGCGGGAGGTGGCGTGGCCTTCTGCCGGTCGGTCTACGGCACGACGCCGCGCGGTGGGGTGGTCGACATCGAGGGTGGTCTGCGGGCCGGGCTTCCGGATGTCCTGGCGATACTCGACCTGAAGACCCTCGCGTTGGTGCCCTGGGAACCGGGCGTCGCCCACTGCCTCGCCGACCTTTACAACCCGGACGGTTCGCCCTCGGAGGAGAGCCCGCGCCAGGTCCTGCGGAGCGTCGTCGGCCGATTCGCCGAGCTCGGCATGCGCCCCTGCGTGGGCCCGGAGCTCGAATTCTTCGTGCTGGAACGCGACGGGACGAGAGAAACCGGCTGGCGCCGATACGGAGAAGCCGCCGGAAATGTCTACGTGGCCGGCCGGAAAGGCGACCCGGAGAATTTTCTGCTGCGAACGTTGCGGCAGCTGGATGAGTACGGGCTCGAAGTCGTCGCGGCCAACCACGAGTTCTGCAGTGGTCAGTTCGAGATCAATCTCTGGCACTCCGATGCCCTGGACGCCGCCGACCGCGCGTTCCGATTCAAGTCGGCGATCAAGGAATTGGCTCGGCACGAGGACAAACTCGCGACTTTCATGGCCAAGCCCTACAACGACGAGGGCGGTTCCGGGTTCCACCTGCACTTCTCCACCCAGGACGACGACGGCAGCGCGCTCTTCGATGGGCCGGAGCAGGAGTTCGGGCTGTCACCGACGGCGATGTCCGCGATCGCCGGCATCCTCGCCCACGCACCGGCGCTGGCAGCCATGTGCAATCCGACCATCAACTCGTACAAGCGGTTCGGGCCCGACAATTTGGCGCCCTGGCTGATCGACTGGGGGCTGGACAACCGCAGCGCCATGGTCCGCATCCCACCGGAGCGTGGCCCGGCCGCCCGGATCGAAATGAGACTGGGTGACGCATCCGCAAATCCCTATCTGGCGATCGCTGGCTTGCTGGCGGCTGCTCATCTCGGCATCCGCGACGAGCTGGTCCCGCCGGAACCGCTGGATGGATACGGCTACAACCCCGACCGGGCCGCCAAACTTCCCGGCAATCTCTCGTCGGCCCTGGACGCGCTGGAGGCCGACGACGCCCTGGCGAAGATGCTTGGCGAAAGATTTGTCCAAACTTTTCTGACCTACAAACGCGACGAGATCGATCGTTTCGGAAAATTCGTCACTGACTGGGAATTCCAGGAGTACGCCTACCATTTGTGAACTGTCCGGCCCCGTCAGGCCGGATCGGCCCATCCATTTTCTGCCATCGCCGCACTCGAAGGGAAGCAGCCCGTGTCCTCGACCATTCCCGCTCCGGTCCCGTTGGCCGATGTCGATCTGACCGACCTCTCGCGGTTCGTCCGTAACGAAGCCTGGGGCCAGTTCGACACCCTGCGCGACATGGCGCCGGTGCACTGGAATCCGGAACCGGCGCCCAATCATGGATTCTGGTCGGTGACCCGGCACGCCGACATCGAGCGGGTGGACCGGGAGGCGGACACTTTCACCTCCACGCAATTCGTCAATCTGGAGGAGGTCGACGACGACTACATCCGGATCCGGCGGTCGATGCTGGAGAGTGACGGTGTTCGCCACGTGGCCTTGCGCAAGCTGCTGCAACGCGACTTCGGTGGCCGCACACTGGCCCGCTACGAGACCTTCCTGCGCGACCTCACCGCGGTCACGGTCGACGAGGCACTCGAGGCCACCGAGTTCGATTTCGTCGAAAAGATCAGCGCCGACTTCCCCATCCAGGTCCTGGCGAGGCTGCTGGCCGTGCCAGCCGAGCAGACCGGGCAGCTCATCCGGTGGGGCAACCGGATCATCGGCCACACCGATCCCGACTACGCGGACGTGCTGTTGGACGACCCGGGGAGCGAGAAATACAAGCACCTCCCGTTCCGGTCGCCGGCCTCGCTCGAGGTCTTCGAATACGGCCGGAAGCTGGCCGGCGAACGACGGGGCGGCGACGGCGACGACCTGGTCAGCAAGCTGGTGAACCGCGTCCCCGAGGACGGCCAGGCGCTGTCGGACAACGAGTTCGACAACTACTTCCTGCTGCTGGTGATCGCCGGGAACGAGACGACCCGACACGCCATCAGTTCCGCCATGCTCGCCTTGATCAACAACCCCGATCAGCTGGCCTGGCTGCAACAGAACCTCGACAAGATGCCGGTGGCGGTCGAGGAGCTGCTCCGGTGGGCCTCCCCGGTGTATCACTTCCGGCGCACCGCGACCACGGACGTCGAGCTGGGTGGGCAGCAGATCGCCAAGGGCGACAAGGTGGTGATGTGGTTCGCGTCGGGGAACAGGGACGAGTCGGCGTTTCCCGATCCTTACGCGCTGGACCTGAACCGCCACCCCAACGACCACGTCACCTTCGGCGGCGGCGGCTCGCACTTCTGCCTGGGCAGTGCGCTGGCCCGGATGGAAATCAAGGTCATGTTCGAGGCGTTGCTGCCCCGGCTGAAAACCATCGAGCCGGCCGGCGAAGTGACCAGGGTTCGCAGCAATTTCATCAACGGCATCAAGCGGTTGCCGGTCCGGGTCACCACGCACTGAGCCGCCGCCAGGAGGATCATGACCGCCGACACGCGCACCCTCGTCCGCGAGTACGAGGCCGACTTGGTCGTCGAGTCTGCGCAGCAGCTCGCCGAGAACGTCCTCGGTGTGACGCTGGTGGATCCGACCTGCGCTGCGCTGCCATCGTGGACGCCCGGTGCGCACATCGACCTGGTGCTCGGGGACGGACTGACCCGGCAGTACTCGCTGTGCGGGGATCCGGCCAAGACGACATCGTGGCGGGTCGCGATCCTGAAAAGCGCCGACAGCCGCGGCGGATCGGCGGCCGCCCACGACCGGCTTTCGGAAGGGGTGACCGTTCGCGTTCGCGGCCCTCGTAACCATTTTCCGTTGGTCCGCTCACCCCGGTACCAATTCATCGCGGGCGGCATCGGGATCACGCCGCTGCTGCCGATGATCTCGGAGGCGGCGGCGACGGGCGCTGAGTGGCACTTGCTCTACGGCGGTCGGAGGCGCAGCTCGATGGCCTTCGCCGAAGACGTGGCCAGATACGGCGACCGCGTCCACCTGGCGCCGAGTGACGAGACCGGCCGGATGAACCTGTCACCGGTGCTGGGCGCGGTGCGGCCGAACACCCTGGTGTACTGCTGTGGGCCGGCTGAATTACTGGACACGGTGGCGGACATGTGTCGATCCTGGCCGGTGGGAACCCTGCACATGGAACGGTTCTCGGCCCGGCCCCCGGCCGCCGACGCGGTCGACACCGCTTTTGACATCGTGCTGGCCCGGGCCGGGATGACCCTGACCGTCCCGGCCGACAAATCGATCTTCGAGGTGGTCCGGGCCGCCGGGGTGAGTGTGCTGGGTTCGTGCTTGGAGGGCATCTGTGGGACGTGCGAGACCGGCGTCCTGGAAGGTCATGTCGACCACCGGGACTCCATCCTGAACGATGAGGAGAAGGCGTCCGACGAATTTCTGATGATCTGCGTCTCCCGATGTCACGGCCAACAGCTCACCCTGGACCTGTAAGTGATCCTCGACCGCAGAACCGTTCCGCTCACGCCAGGAGACCAGCGTCCATGAGCCAGCCCCACGACCGGTCGACGGAGTTGGCGAACCGCCGTAATTACCCGCTCAACTGCTGGTACGTCGCCGCTCGGTCCCAGGCCGTCACCGCCGCCCTGTTCTCCAGCCGGGTGACCGACATCCCGATGTTGTTGGTCCGCGCGGCCTCTGGCCGCGTGGCTGCCCTGGAGGACCGTTCGCCGCACCGGCCGTACCCGCTGTCGGCCGGCCGGTTGGACGGCGACCGCATTGTCTCGGCTTTTGACGGCTGGGTGTTCGACCTGACTGGAGCGTGCGTCAGCGTTCCCTCCCAAGCGCGCCTGCCGCTGGACGCGCGGGTGCGCACCTTTCCCGTTCACGACGACGGCACGTTCGTCTTCGTCTGGCCCGGAAATGCCGCCGTGGCGGCGCTGCGTCCACCGCCGCATTCGGCCTGGGACGACCCCCACTGGACCGCGGCCGGCGGCCAGCTCGATGTCGCGGCGAACTACCTGCTGCTCCACGAGATCTTCGCCGACGCCACGCTTTTGCCGTTTGTCGCGCCCGAGGTGGTGCCCCCGGCCCTCAGGGCGACGGTGCCACCACCGCTTGACGTGGAGGTGTCCGAGAACTCCGTGTCCTTCAGCCGCAATTTCGCCGCCGTGACGCTGCCCGACTGGCACGCCCGGGCGGTTGGGCTGCCGGTCGATGGCCGCTATCCACAGCGCGAGCACGGCAGGTTCGTATCGCCCGGCATGTGGGTGCACCGCTGGGAAGCCGAGCACGAGCGGCGGGCCCACGTGCTGGGTTTCACCCAAGCCACTACTCCGATCACCGCCGGGCTCACCAGGCTCTATTGGTGGGTCAGCCGGGACGCCAGCCCGGAAGACACTGCGCTGACCGACCTGCTCCGGGCCGCGTTCGAGGACTACTACGCGCGGGTGGCCGGAGCCGCGGCCACCATGCAGAAGGTGCTGGACACGGACGGGCCACGTGCCGACGTCAACGTCAGTGCCGACCTCGGCGCCCTGCAGGTTCGCAAGATCGTCAGCGCCTTGGTCCGGGAAGAAACCGGCATCGACGGTGCCCGGCGACGAAGCCGGCGGATCGCCGACCTTTGACGTTTCACCGAAAGACATTTCCCATCCAGCCAAGGAGCAAGGAAACATCGTGGCCAAGATGCAGGGCTTCTTCCACCCGAGGACGGCGACCGGTCGGTCGTCGCTGCTGCCCGATCCGCCATGGTTCTATTCCGGTGACCTGCTGACCATCGAGTACCGGGTCGATCCCGCGCGGGTGGCCGAGATCCTGCCCGACCCGCTGCGGCTGGTCGACGACGATCCCGGTGCCGTGGCGTTCATCTGGGCCGACTGGCAGTCGTGCGCCGAAGACCGCGAACAGCTGTTGGACCCGGTGTTGGGTCAGTACAAGGAAGCCTTCGTGGTCGTCCGCTGCCAGTTCCAGGGCCGGATCTACAGCCGCTGCGCCTATATCTGGGTGGACACCGACTTCGCCATCGCCCGCGGACTGCACCAGGGCTACCCGAAAAAGCTGGGGTCCATCCACCAGACCCGGCCGCATCCCTACGGACCGGCGCCGAAACTGCAAGCCGGTGCCCGGTTCGGCGCATCGCTGGCCGCGGCGGATCGACGTCTGGCGGAGGCCCGCATCACGTTGACCGAACCGAGCGATAAGAACGGTTTCGTCAACGACAACAAGATGGCGCACAACCGGTACGTCAATTCGATCGACAAGCCCGGTGAGTTCGTTCTCGACGAAATCATCGCCACCGGGTCGGCATCCGCTGAGGGCGGCCGAGCCTGGAAGGCGAACATCGATCTGTTCAATGTTTTCGACTCGCCCACCGAAGAGCTTTCCCGGTTGGAGCCCGTCGAATTTCTCGGGGCCTATTACAAACAGGTCGGCGTGGAGTGGAACGGCGGCTCGGTGATCTACCGCAACCCGGCGGTATCCGGGACGGTGACAGCGTGACCGGCGGGGCGACCGCGTACACCGCTCACGTCGAGGATGTCGCCGTCGACACGCGCCACTGGATAGACGGGCAGCGGGTCGCCTCCGAGTTCACCTTCACCGATTTCTCGCCTGTCGACGAGAGACCGCTCGGGGAGATCGCCCGCGGAGGCGCTCGCGAGATCGACCTGGCGGTCGCGGCGTCGATACGCGCCTTCCCGGCGTGGAAGGCCCTGTCAGCCAACGACCGGGCTGCCGTCCTGGACCGCGTCGCCGCCGGTATCGACAGCCGGGCAAAGGATCTCGCCCGCGTGGAAACCCGTGACAACGGCTCGTTGCTGCGTTCCCACCGGCGCAGTGTGATGCCGCGGGTGGGCGACAATTTCCGCTTCTTCGCCCAGCAGCTGCGCGAGCTGGCGACCGACGAACGGGTAATCCGCGGTCACCGGGAACGGATCACTTTCGATCCGGCCGGTGTGACGGCCGTGATCACCCCGTGGAATGCGCCGCTGATGCTGGCCAGCTGGCGGATCGGCCCGGCCTTGGCGGCGGGCAACACCGTCGTCTGCAAACCACCGGAGTGGGCGCCGCTGACGGCGTCGCTGCTGGCCGACATCACCCAGCGGGCCGGCCTGCCCCCCGGTGTCCTCAACGTGGTGCAAGGGCTGGGGACGGACGCCGGTGCGGCACTGGCCGCCCATCCGGGCATCCGTCGACTGTCCTTCACCGGATCGGTGCCGACCGCGGGCCGGATCGCGGCGGCCGCGGCGCCCAACATCGTGCCGCTGTCGTTCGAGCTCGGCGGCAAGTCCCCGCTGATCATTTTCCAGGACGCGGATTTCGAGCTCGCCGTCCAGCTGGCCGTCGAGCAATTCGACAATGCCGGGCAGGTCTGCCTCGGTGCGTTCCGGATCCTGGTTCAGGACACGCTCCGGGACGACTTCGTGGCGGCAGTTGTGGCCCGAGCTGAGAAGCTGAGACAGGGTGATCCCCGGGACGAGCGAACAGACGTCTCGGCGCTGGTCTCCCGGCCGCATTTCGAGCGCGTCTGCGGGTTTGTCGCCCGGGCGATCAAGGACGGTGGCCAGGTCTTGCTCGGTGGCGGACCCAACACCGCCCTCGGCGGCCTGTATTTCCGGCCGACCATCGTGGCGGACATGCCGGCGGACAGCGAGATCCTCACCGAGGAGGTCTTCGGCCCGGTGCTCACCGTGCAGACGTTCCACACCGAGGACCAGGCGATCGAGATGGCCAACGACACCCGTTTCGGGCTGGCGGCCACCCTTCTCACCGGCGACCGGGAGCGGGCCGAGCGGGTTTCGGCGGCGTTGAACGCCGGGACCGTGTGGGTGAACTGCTTCTTCGTCCGCGACTTGGGCGCCCCCTTCGGAGGCAACGGCCAGTCCGGGATCGGCCGCGAGGGCGGCCGCTATTCATTCGAGTTCTATTCCGACATCAAGAACACCGTTTTCTCGCCCGCGGGCTGGAGCAAGTGACCTGCGCCGGTCGCCACGCGGAGAAGGCCATCTCTCAAGAAAGGACACAGATGTCATGGGTGAGGTCGTTGGAGCGGCTTTGCTGGCCCACGTGCCGACCATCGTGTTACCGGAGGAGATCCGGCGGGAGCTGAACCGCGGTCACGACTCGACGCTGGTGCCGGCTCTGCAGCAGCTGCGCCGGGACAAATTCGACACCCTGGACTACGACACGGTCGTGGTGCTCGACTCGCACTGGGCCACCACCGTCGAATTCGTGGTGACGGCGCAGAGGCGCCGGCACGGACTGTTCACCTCAGAGGAGCTGCCGCGGGGGATGTGTCAGCGGCCCTACGACTTCCTGGGCGACCCGGAACTGGCCGAGCTGATCGCCTCGAAGGGGGAAGAACACGGAACCTGGATCACCGCCATTTCCGACGATCACCTCCCGATCTTCTATGCGACCACCAACTTGTGGGAATTCCTCGGGCAGGGTCTGCCGGACAAGAAATGGATCTCCATCGGGGTCTGCCAGACCGCCGACACCGAGGACAACTTGAGGCTGGGCCGGGCGCTCGGCGACGCGATCGCCGAGTCCGATCGCCGGGTCATCCTGATCGCCTCGGGAGCTCTGAGCCACACCTTCTGGCCGCTGCGCCAGTTGCGGGACCATGAGGCGGCCGATCCGAAGCATATTTTCACTCCGCAGGCCTATCAGGCCGATCGGCAACGCATGGAATGGTTCGCCGCGGGCGACCATGCCCGGGTGCTGGAGACCATGCCGGAGTTCTACCGGTACAAGCCGGAGGCCCGATTCGGTCACTACCTGATGATGATCGGCGCCGTGGGCGAGGCGGACTGCACCGCCCAGGGTCTGCGCTACGGCGAATACGAGAACTCGGTCGGAACCGGACAGGTGCATTTCTGGTTCGATCGGCCCGCCAACGGTTTCCCGCGACCTCGTCGCACTCGGCTCCAGCCCCTGGAGCAGCCCGCGAGGCACGATGCGGGAGTGGCCGGATCATGACCGAGTACCGGCGCATCCTGCTCGATGGTGTGGCGGCCGTGGTCATCCGGCGGGGTGACGATCTTCTCGCCGGCGACGGCCGGGTGGTCGCCATCGCGGACGCGATCCATCTGCCCCCGGTGCTGCCCAGCAAAATCATCGCCGTGCACTTGAACTACCAGAGCCGCGTCGACGAATTCGGCAGCTCATTTCCGAAGGCGCCGACCTATTTCCACAAACCGACGTCGTCGCTGAACAGTCACCTCGGTGCAGTCGTACGGCCTGACCGGTGCAAGTGGCTGAACTTCGAAGGTGAGGTCGCCATCGTGCTCGGCAGGACCTGCCGCAACGTGTCACCGGCCGAGGCGGGTGACTACATCCGCGGCTACACCGTGGCCAACGACTACGGGCTGCACGACTTCCGGGACACGGACTCCGGATCGATGTTGCGGGTGAAAGGCTCCGACACGCTGTGCCCGCTCGGCCCTGGCGTGGTCGACGACTGGGACTTCCACGGCAAGCGCATCCGGCTGCTGGTCAACGGGGAAGTCCAGCAGGACGGAAATACCGACGAAATGAAATGGGACATGCATTATCTGGTCGCCGACATCGCCCGGACCATCACGCTGTACCCCGACGACGTCCTGCTGTCGGGTACCCCCGCTCATTCCCGCACCGTCTACCCCGGTGACATCGTCGATGTCGAGGTGGAGGGATTGGGCACCCTGCGCAACCGCATCGTCAGCGGCCCCACGCCGATTGCTGCCGATGTGGGCGCGCAGCCCACGGAATCGGAGGAGGTGCTGTCGACCGCGCTGGGCGGTGACTGGGAACACCGGGGAAAAAGACCTCCCCGCCCGTCGCGACCGTAGTCCGGCCCGGCCCTGGCCGGGTCAGGCGGCGCCGCCGATCTGGAACGCGAGATCGGCGGCGCCGCCTTTGTCAGACGTGGGATCCGCGCTGCCGACGACGCCGGGTCGAGAAGAACACCAGGCCCAGGCCGAGGAGCAGCGCCGCGGTCGCGGCGGACAGCAGCTGAGCCAGCGGCACACCGGTGTAAGCCAGGTTGCCGGTTGACTGCTCGGTCGTCGTGGTCTCCTCCACCGTGGACGTGACCGTGGACGTGGAATCCGTGGTCGTCGAGCTCGTCGTGGTGCTGGCCGTGGTGCTCGTCGTGGTGCTGGCCGTGGTGCTCGGGGTGGTGGACGTCGCGGTGCCCGTAGCCCCGGCCCGGGCGGTGCCCGCTGCCCCTGCGGGGCCCGACCCCACCGCGTTGACCGCCCGCACGGCCACTGTGGCTTCCTGCCCGGGTGTCAGTCCGGTGATCGTCGCTTCGAACGGCCCGGTCAGCGCGACGTGCAGCGCGGCCCAGGTCGCACCGCCGTCCACGGTGTACTGGTAGCCCGTGATCGGGGAGCCGCCGTCCGAAGCAGGTGCGGAGAAGCTCACGGTCAGCTCGCCGGCGCTGCTACCCGTGCCCACGACCAGTGATTGCGGGGCGGACGGGACGGTGGCCGGCACCACGGCGCTGGCGGGAGTCGACGGACCGGAGCCGACCGCGTTGACCGCGCGGACCGCAATCTCGTAGTTGAACCCGTTGGTCAGACCCTCGATGTCCGCGGTGAAGGGGCCGGTCCCGCTGGTGGTCAGCGACTGCCAGGTGTGACCCCCATCGATGGAGTACTGATAGCCCTGGATCGGGGACCCGCCGTCGGTCGCCGGCGCGGAGAAGGTAAGTGCCGCACCGCCGTCGGTGCGGGTGACGTGCAATGCCAGCGGGGCCGAGGGCGCCGTCGGCGCCGGGGTCACGGTCACCGGGGCCGCCGCGGGTCCGGGGCCCACCTCGTTCGTGGCTCGCAGGGCGATGTCGTAGGCCACCCCGTTGTCCAGCCCGGTGATCGTCGCGGTGTACGGGCCGGCTCCCGTCACCTGGGCCGGCAGCCACGTCGTCCCACCGTCCAGCGTGTACTCATAGCCCGTGATGACCGAACCGCCGTCGGTCGCCGGCGCCGAGAAGGTCAGGACGGCGGACGCGTTCGCGCTGGCACCGGCCACGTTCTGCGGCTCGCTGGGCGGGGCCAGCGGGGTGGCCGTCGCCGGGTCGGATGCCGCGCTCCGCCCGATCTCGGAGTAGGCCCGGACGTTGAAGGTGTAGCTGACTCCGTTGGTCAATCCCGACACGGTGGCGCTGAACGAGTCAGGTCCGGTCGAGGTGGTGGTGAGCCGCTGCCAGGTCGTGCCGCCGTCGATCGTGTACTGGTAGCCGAGGATTTCGTTGCCACCGGCCGAGACGGGGGCGTCGAAGGTCAGCACGACCGCGGAGTCCTGTCCGGTGGCGGCCAAATTCCGCGGTGGCGAGGGCACCGTCACCGGAGTGAAGGCTGTTTCGTCGGAGCCCGGGCCATCGCCCACCTCGTTGACCGCCCGCACCTGCACCGTGTAAGCCGTGCCGTTGGTCAACCCGCTGATGGTCGCCTGGTACGGCCCGGTGCCCGTGGTGGTCAGTGAATGCCAGGTCGTCCCGCCGTCCACCGTGTATTCGTATCCGGTGATCGGGGAGCCGCCGTCGGACGCCGGCGCCGAGAAGCTGAGCACGCCGGAGCTGTCTTGGCCCTGCGCGGAGAGATCCTGCGGCGCACCGGGAACGGTCGCCGGTGTCACCTTCGTCGAGTCGCTTGCCGGGCCGGCGCCCACCTCGTTGACGGCACGCACCTGGACCGTGTATTCGGTGCCGTTGTCCAGACCGGAGACGGTGCCCGTCCGGGTGTCCGGCCCGCTGCTCGTGGTGGTCAGCGACTGCCACGTGGTGCCGCCGTCGACTGTGTATTCGTATCCGGTGATCGGGGTGCCGCCATCCGAGGACGGCACGGTGAAGGTCAGCACGGCGGAACTGTCACCGCGGGCCGCGTCCAGATTGGTGGGTGCGGAGGGCGTCGTGACATAGGTGAATCCGCCGGACGAGGTGTCCGAACCGCTCGGTCCCGACACGACGACGTCGGCGGGGCCGGCCGGCCCGGGCGGCGTGGAACAGGTGATGGAACCGTCGGAATCCACGGTGAGCGGCAAACAAGCATTCCCGCCCACCGTGACGCTGGTGACGCCGGTGAATCCGCTCCCGCTGATCGTCAGCTTGGTGCCGCCGTCGATCGGACCTGAGTCGGGACTCACGGACGCGATGGCGGGCGCCGCGAGGGCGAAGGTCAGGACCACCGCGCCGGCGTTGCCGGCCGCGCCGCCACCGCCGAAGTAGCCGCCTCCGTAATTCGCGCCGTTCCCGGCGCCGCTGCCGGCCAACCCGGGGGTGACACCGGCGGCAAATGTCGGGTTGAAGTACGACGAACCGCCGCCGCCACCGCCGCCGCCCATCTGGACGTCGGACCCCTCGCTGACGGCTCCGCCGCCGCCACCACCGGAATAGCCGCCCCCACCGTTGCCGCCGTGCCGCCCGTAGCGATCCGATTCGCCGATGCCACCCGGTGCTACGGCGCCGGCCGTGGGCGAACCGCCGGTCGCGGCCGCTACGGTCGGTGCCGCTCCTCCGGCGCCCCCGCCGCCCGAGCCTGGGGTGTCGCCCGCAGCGGCACCGCCGCCGCCGCCGGCAAAGAATCCCGCGTAGCCCCCGTCCGCGCCGGCCGTCTCGGCATTGCCGCCCGCGCCGTTGGCCGGGGCGCGGTAGATGTCAGCGCCGCCGGAACCGCCACCGCCACCCGCGATGACGAGCGTGGCCAGCACATTGCTGGACGAGTCGTACGCCACCAGGGCCGAGCCGCCGCCGCCACCGCCACCGCCGCCACCGGAGCGGGCCCGCGAACCGGCCGCCCCGCCGGCGCCCACCACCACCTGCACTGCGGCCGTATCCGCGGGCAACTGGACGGTGCCGGTGAGAGCCGCCCCCTTGCCGCCGCCGCTCTGCCAAGCGGCAAACGCGCCGGCGCCGCCGCCACCACCGGTGACGGTGACCTGCATCGAGCCGGCCCCCGTTGGGACAGCGATGGAGTCCGTACCCGGCGACGAGCACGTCACCTGCATGCTCAACGCCGGACTGGTGCTGGTGCAACCGGCCGCCGCAAATGCGGCCTGACCTGTCCCCGCCTGCATCAGCATGCCGCCCGTGAGGGCGGCCACGGCCACCAGCGGCCAGGTGCGACGCTTCCGCCCCGCGCTGATGACTGAACTCGCTGACCCCGTAACGCCCCGTCGCCCCATGATGGTGTTCCTCTGGTCGGCATCGGGAGACCGGTGATTCGTGTCTCCCAGTTCACGCAAAAACTACACGCTGCGCGACCGACCAATTACCAAGGGCCAGAATTGAGGTGGTTAGTGATCGTTCAGTCACGTCCTGCTGTTCGGCGAGCGTCCCCTCGATGTTGAGCTGCCGCTGGGCGGGCATAGTTGTATCCCGGTCGCCGACCATGTGATTCGAGCCTTCGTTCTGAACGCGATCACGTCATCGTTGGGAATGCTGAATTGGTCAGATAAGGCCAGACCAACGGCGTACTACCTGAAGGCACTCGTCGAAGGTGGGTACCGACCCGTAGATCAGGGCGTTCGACGATCCGTAGGCCGCACGGAGCACCTTGTGACAATTCCTTGAGGTGTCGAGGTACTGGCTTTCGCCGAAGCCCCCTGAAGGGCGAGGCGTGAACGACCAGCTGTAGGACGCGCTGTGTTCGTCGATGTCCGCGCAGAGCCGACCGACACCGGTAGGGCCGAGTGATTCCAGGGCCGCCCGTACCTCTGCCGACCCGAGCAGGCGGCTCACGTCGTACACGTGCCGGCCAAGCTGGGGAAGCCGGGTGTCCTGGCCCAACTCGTGCCGCGTCGATGCGTCATGGAGCAATGCCAGCTTCTCCAGCAGGGTCCGCTCGGGTGCCAGGACCCGCACCTCGAACGATCCGAATTCCTCCCAAGTGTCTTCGGTATCGCCGTAGCTGCTGATCGCGAAGTCGGCGACCAATGAGCGCAAGGCGTGGGTCTGGACGGGATGAGTGCCGCCGCGTATCCCCGTCTCCAGGAGTACATCTTCGGACAGGGATGTGTTGGATTCCTCGGTCGGGTAGACCAACCGGACGTAGCGCTTGACCCCACCGTTGACATTTCGACGCTGCCGGCCACACCGATATGGTCGCCGACGTCGGTGGCGATGGCCTTCAGATGCCTGTCGCGCTTTGTTGTCGAGAAGTCCTCGAGCGGCGCGAATGAGATCAGCAGATCGACATCCTCGGAGAATCGCTCGATGAGTTCGTATACCCGGCTCAGGCTGGTGCCGCCCTTGAATACCGCAGCCACCGGCCTCAGTTGGCCACCTTTGTCCGGAGCGTCGCGCGGTGCGGTCGCGGCGCGGAGTACTTCGATCACCCAGAAGTCCTTCTCCACGAAGGCGGGGTTGATGCCCAAGGCATCGGCAGTCTGGATGACGAGAGCAGCAAGCGTTGCTGGTTCGTCCCGCAGCTTCACGCCGCGGCGTCGAGCCGAAGGAGGTTGGTGCGGGCCTTGGCGTTGTGCTCGCTGCGCATAGCTTTCCGAACCTCCTCCATTCGGATGGAACCGTCCGCGATCGCCTTGGAGACACCGCGAACAAGGGCTGGCCAGCCGCCTTCGACAGTGGTCTCCCACTCACCCCGTAGCAGTTCCAAAAGCCCGATTTCGGTCCATTGCAGAGATCGGCGCGCCATGTTGTTCCGCCGGGTCAGCTCCACGCCGTCCATTCCCGTAGGCAGGGGACCCGCGACCGCGATGGACGGCTTCGCAGGCAACTGCGTAGTCAAACCGAGAGAACGCGCCGCTGAGTAGCCTGTCGGCCCGGCACCTTTCCCCAGCACTTCGCGGGCAACTGCCTCCGGTGAGGGCTTGGTCATGCCGTAGCGGGTTTTCACTCCCTTGAACAGCAGGCCCTTGCGAATCCGAACCAGGTCGCCTCGTTCTCTCGCGCGCTTCACGGCCGAGCTAGCGGCAGCCGATGTTCCTGGAAGGCTGTCGACGTGCACAAACGAGCCAGCGGGCAGTGCATCGAGAGCGCGTCCCGGCGTCATGGTCATCGTGCTCATGACATGAAAGTGTAGCGAGATTCTGTCGCGAACGCGACGTTACGCTCGCAGTCTGCGAGAGCCGATCCGGGAAGAACCATCAGTACAGGGCCGGCCCATGGCACGTCCGAAGGACGGACCTTCCGTCGACCTGTCTCCCTGCTACAGCGCGACCAGCGTCCGTGCGCTGGATCTGCGGGCGCGGCGACGTCCGGAGCAATAGCAACGGCGATGTGCTCATACCCTCCGCCGTGCACCAACCTATTCGGCTCGTGATCTGCCGCGGGAGATCGATCAGGTTTTGCTCGGCGTCGGTCAGTCGGGCCGTGTAGGACAACTCCCGACCCGGGAACGGCGTGACGCCAGGTCGGAGCCGTCCGGAAGCGGTCCGACCTGGCGTCGGGGCAGGGTCGAGAGGGGAATCGGGTTTCTCGTCGCGACCCAAGATCATCGGTTGAGGTATCGGCCGACTCGGAAGCGAGAAAGGCCGGCGGCGCGATCGCCGAGAAATCAGACGCGAGCCCCGCGGCGGTTGCTGACGGAGATCCAGATCAGCAACACGATGACGGCGCCGATGAAGGAGCCGATGATTCCCGACGGCTGCAGGAAACCGTTCTGGGCATCCTTGTGGAAGATCAGGTACCCGAGGAAGCCGCCGACGAATGATCCGACGATGCCCAGAACGATCGTCCCGAGAATGGACAGGTTCTGGCGGCCGGGTACGACGAGCCGGGCGAGGGCGCCGGCGATCAACCCGATGACGATGATGCTGACGATGAGTCCGAGCATGTTTCTGCCTCCTGCGTAGGGGCGTTCCCGCCGAACCACCCACGGATGAATTTCGTGGTCAGGGTTGAGTTGACCACCCCTGTGGGAGGCGCACCACACCCCTAAGGGGGTTAGTGTGGGTGCGTGCCCACCGGATACCCGATCACTGTCGCCGTCGTCGACGACTACGACGTCGTGCTGCGTGGGCTCGCCCACATGTTCGACCAATACAGCGACCGGGTGGTGATCGCCGAGATCGACGCCAACGAGCCGGTCGTCGACCGGGTCGACATCGTTTTGTACGACTCGTTCGCTCAGCCCGAGTCCGACGCCGAGGAGATCCGCGTTCTGGTGGATAACCCCCGCGCCGACAAGGTCGTGGTCTACACCTGGAACTTCCACCCAGAATTGATCGAACACGCGCGCGCCAAAGGGGCTCGCGGTTATCTTTCCAAAACCCTCCCGGCCCGGGAGCTGGTGACCGCGCTGGAAGCGGTACACGCCGGCGAAATCGTGATCAGCGAGCAGCCGGGCCGTTCATCGGCCAGCCGCGGCAATTGGCCCGGCCGTAGCGAGGGACTGACCGACCGGGAATCGGAAATCCTCGCTTTGATCACTCAAGGCAAAAGCAACGCCGAGGTCGCCGCCCTGACCTATTTGAGCCCGAACACGATCAAGTCATATATACGCAGTGTCTATCGCAAAATCGACGTGACCAGCCGTACTCGAGCGGTGCTCTGGGGAGTCAACAACGGTTTCAAACCCGACCACCACCGCATCGATCACTGGCGCGGTGGACCGTGACGAACGGCTGACGAGGTTTCGGGCCCCCAAATCCCGGTCCGACCGGCGTATTCGGCGGCGGACGGGCGTGTCCAGAGATTGAGGGAGACGCATTCGGCCTGATATGCGGCTGACCGGGGGGTTCCCGAAACAGAAGACCAGGTCCTCGATCAACGCCTCTTGACTCGTGAAGTCGGTTAGAGAACACTAACGGTTAGTGAGAACTGACGAAGGAACTGACGGGTGGGGCGCCCTGGCCGACGGCACGCGGCGGGCGATTGTGGCGCGTCTGGCGGACGGGCCGATGGCTGTCGGCGCCCTGGCGGCCGAACTGCCGGTGACCCGCCCGGCCGTGTCCCAGCACCTGAAGATTTTGAAGGACGCGGGCCTGGTCAGCGAGCAGGCGACCGGGACCCGCAGGTTCTATCGGCTCAATCCGGCCGCCGTCGCGGCGTTGCGCGACCAACTCGACACCTTCTGGCGGCGGGCCCTCAGCCGCTATGGGCACGTCGTGGCCGAAGACGCTCACGGATCGACCGAGGAGAGCTCGTGACCCGAACCGACCCTGGCACTGTCCGGCAACACATCGTCGTGCCAGCACCCATCGAGCGGGCGTTTGCGGTGTTCACCAGTCGGTTCGGCGACTTCAAACCGCCGGAACACAACCTGCTTCGCGCACCGATCGCCCAGACGGTGTTCGAGCCGTGGGTCGGCGGCCACATTATCGACCGCGGGGTCGACGGTAGTGAGTGCCGCTGGGCGCGGATCCTGGCCTACGAGCCGCCGGATAGGGTGGTGTTCAGTTGGGACATCAGCCCGCAGTGGCAGATCGTGACCGACCCGGAACAGGCCAGCGAAGTCGAGGTCCGGTTCTGGGCGGAATCTGCAGACCGCACTCGGGTGCAACTCGAGCACCGCCATATCGACCGGCACGGACCGGGATTCCAGTCGGTCGTCGACGGCGTCGATGGCGATCAGGGATGGCCGCTCTACCTGGCCCGTTACGCCGGGTTGTTTCTTTCGGAGGGCTGATGTCACCCATCATTGCCAGTACGGAGATCGACCGTGCGGCCGAGGACGTCTTCACCTATGTCACCGATCCGGCGCGATTCCCGGAGTGGCAAAAGGGCGTGGTGGACGGACATATGGACGGAGCCGGCCCTCCCCGGGTGGGGGACAGGTGCGTCACATCGCGGCGCATCGGTGGCGCCAACCGGCCGTCCACGTCGCGGCTGGAGTACTTCGACCCGCCGAAAACCTGGGGCGTGAGAGGAGTGGACGGTCCGATCAGGGCGACCGTTGGCGTGACCGTCGAACCACTCAGCGACACCCGCAGCCGGCTGAGCATTTCCGTGGATTTCGAGGGCCACGCGATCGGCAGGATTCTGGTCCCGCTGATCGTCCGCCGGGAAGCAGAAAGGGAGATGCCCGATAACCTGGCCGCGCTGAAGCGGCGTTTGGAAGCGACCGCGCACTGATCTGCGACATGCCCCGCCGGCCGGGCCGAAAGTCTGGTAGCGGGTCGGTTTGGCATCAGGTAGGTGGCGATCTCGATGCCGGCCGGTACGTCGTCCTGGTCCAGAGCTCGGCGCAACACACCGCGGATGGTGTCGATCCGGAGCTCCATCCATAAAAGCCACTCCGTAAGCAGTGCCTGCCCTCCACGACGAATTCCCGGCACCGTGTCAGGTGGTAGTCCCTGCAATGCTGCTCGACCAGGATCTCATCGCCGGCCTCCCGCAGCATGAGCCCGGCGTACTCCCGCATCGTCTCGTGCAGCCGGTAGCGGGCGGCGCCGGCGAGGTCCTCCCTGATCACCGGGCACTTGTCCAGCAGGGAGGTCAGGTGGTCGAGCACAACGACCGGCGGCAGGTCGCCTGATCCGCAGACCGTCGTGATGGCGTCCAGCGTGCACCGGCCGGCGAACACGCACAGCCGGGTCAGCAGCCCGCGCTCGGCGGGGGATAACAGGTCGAAGGTCCACTCGATCGTGGTCTGCGGCGTCTGCTGCCGCGGCAGTGCGGCGCGGCTGCCGCCGGTGAGCCGGTTGGACCGCTGGCCAAGACGGGCACGGATCTGCTCCGGGCTCAGCGCGCGTGTCCACACCGCCGCCAACTCGATCTCCAGCGGCAAAGCGTCGAGCCGCCGGCACAGCTCGGCCACCGCTGCCTGGTTGGTGGCCATCAGCTGGAAACTGCCGGACGCCGCGGCTGCTTTGCTCGACGAAAAACTGGACGGTTTTCGTTCTGGCGCAGGCGGTCCAGCCCTTCATCGGCATCCGATGAAGGCAGCTGCAGCGGTGGCAATGGCAGCACGTAGCTGCCGCGGTCCGCGGCTGCGGACCACCAACATGTCGGCTCCTTTCTGGCGTCGATCAGTAATTTCTGTTGGGTGGCGTTGATGGACGGCATTTCGTGTTCCGGCGCCCGGTGTGCGCCGTAATGCGGCGGTGACGGCCTGGTCGATTGTTGCTTGGGCATCTGCGGCGGGTCCCGTCCACGAGCGCTTTGGCCATCCCGAAAGTGGTCGGGTATTGCCAGGAGATGACGGCCTCAATTTCGGCTCCGATGAGGGAGGCGATGCGCGCAGCCCATCGCAGGGCCTGGATCGATGCGGGATCCGTCGACGCCGACCGCGATGAAGGTCCGCGTCGACGGGTTTCATTCTTGGTTCATTAAATTGACGCTCCATTTGTAACGGACGTCAGGTTTCCGTTGTTTTCGGGCGGGGCCGGCGGCGTGCGAGGAGTGGGTGTCGGTGGGCCGGCGGCCGCGGACTCGCGGGCCAGGAAGGAGCCGAGCTCAGCGATCGTGGTCATCAGGGGAGCAGGGAACACGACCGTGGTGTTCTTGTCTACTCCTATCTCCACCAGGGATTGCAGGTTGCGTAGCTGCAGGGCCAACGGGTGCGCCATCATGATGTCCGAGGCGTCACCGAGCGCGGCGGCGGCCATCGATTCGCCCTCGGCGTTGATGATCTTTGCGCGCTTCTCGCGTTCGGCCTCGGCTTGGCGGGCCATCGCTCTTTTCATGCTGTCGGGCAGTTGGATGTCTTTGAGTTCCACCAAGGTGACCTGCACGCCCCAGTCGATGGTGCTGACGTCGAGAATGCCCCGGATGTCAAGGTTGATCTTGTCCGTCTCGGACAGGGTCTGGTCCAGTGTGTGTTGCCCGACGACTTTACGCAGCGTGGTCTGCGCGATCTGGTCGATCGCGGAGTAGACGTTCTCGATCGCCACCACGGACTTCACCGCGTCGACCACTTTGAAGTAGGCCACCGCGGACACATCGACGCTGACGTTGTCGCGGGTGATGATGCCCTGCGACTGGATGGGCATCGTGATGATCCGCAAGGACACCCTGTGCAGCGAATCAACGAAAGGAATGATAACGCGCAGTCCGGGTCGGCGGACGCCGACGACCCGGCCAAGACGGAACAAGACGCCCTGTTCATATTGCTTGACGATCTTTAAAGCCATGATCAGGGTCACCAGTATTATGATCACTACGATCACGACGACTGTCACAAAAAGGTTCATTACTTTCCCGTCTGCTGGTCCGAAACGTGTGGTTGTGAAATTGGGGGATTTTTTGAAGTGCAGTGGCCGTGGAGGACAGGCCGTTTCTGGGCGGTGAGCATCGCGCTCGAGGAGTCACGGCGTGGTTTGGGCGATGACCCGGGTTCAGACCGGCTGGTTTTCAGCAACATCCAGGCAACTCTGTGTTTAGTCCGTTGTCAACCGTCCCCCTTTTCACGTATGTCGGCGATCCCCGTTGCCAGGTCTTCGAGCAGTCGCTGGGCCGCCTCGGAGCGGCTGATGTGCAGGGTGCGGGCCCGGAGGTCCAGCTGTTCCCGGCCGTCGTCGGGGGAGTACCCGTGGGCCAGGAGCACCCCGACGGCCTGGTTGACGATCGCGAGGTCTTGAAGCCCGCTGGGTGAGGACCAATCGGGTGGCACCAGATGCTGGTCGAGGACGACCTCGGTCCCGCGGCCGCCGCTCGACCAGGAGATGTCCGCGGCGAGGTCGACAAATGCACCGGCTACACCCGCGTAGAAGATGAGAACGATCGCGGGGTTTTCGGATCCGGGCCACGCGTTGTTTGTGACGTGCGGTCTCAGGTGGAGCGAGGAAGCGATGTGATGGCTGCTCGCAGGGTCTTTCAACTCGGTGAACCGGAGCAGATCAGCGCCGACAGCAGCAGTGACGGTCTGCCCCAGAAAGGACTGAACGGCCAGTTCTGCTGTCTTTGCGAGCCGGCGGAAAGTGTCGACGAGGTCGACGGCCCGACCATCATCGGTGTCGTTGAGAAGGTTAAGGTCAGCGATGAGCGCGGCATGCAGGTGCACCGACGGTGTGCTCCGGCGGCGCCCCCGAGCGCAGTTAATCAAGCCGCATCCGTGCGCAGCAGATTGCCGGGCACGGAGATCACCAGGATGCCGGTCAGGGCCGGCGCCCATCAGGTTCTTGCCTGAAACCTACTCCAAAAGGGGCGCCACCGGCCACGCTGTGTCCAGAACGCACCGGTGTCGGCACCTTCATGGGCTACCCGAGAGCAGGTTACGCCCGGGAACTCGTGCCTGAGACGCCCGGCGGCTACGACCCGGGGGGGCCCGGGGGTTCGGCAGCAGGTGCCGGGCGGCGCTCGCGGGCGCGTCGGACCGCCTCATCGACGATGCGTTGGGCGACGACGGCGACTTTGAGGTGTTCATTCTGGCTGATCGTGCGGAGCCTGTTCAACGCTTCCTCGGCCGTGCTGCCGCTGCGGGCGCGAAAAATTCCGACGGCTTGCTCGATCACGGGCCGGGTCGACAGCGCGGCTTGGAGTTGCGCGGTCAACGCGATCGCCTCGGCGAGCACCCGGGCGTTGTGCACCGCGACGGCGGCGGGAGCGGCGAACAATTCGCCAAGTTCGGCGGCGTGGTCATCGAACACGTCTTTGCCGTGGGCGTAGACGTTGATTGCTCCGACAACCCGGCCCGGCAGCAGCAGAGGCAGGGACAGCACGCTGTGCACGCCCATCCGACCGACCCGAGGGCCGAAGCGTGGCCACCGCTTCTCACCGCCGAGCGATCCCGACCGAACGGTCACCTGTTCGAACGCCGCGGTGATGCACGGCCCCTCGTCGAGGACATGGTATTGCAGCGCATCTATCTCGCTGACGAACGGGGCGCTCGCGGCCAACGCTTCCACCCGGTTGTCGGGGCGGTCCATCCATAGCAACGTCACCCCGGCGCCGTCCGCGCCGGGAATGGCCCGCACCGCGAAGGTGGCGACCCTGGCCAGCAGCTCGGCCAATCCCCAACTGGCCGAGACCAGGCCGGCCATGTCGGCCAGGCCAGCCTGCAGATCTGCGGCGTCGGCGACGGCCCGTTCCTCCCGCGATTGCGCTGAGGGTTCCGGTCCGCCACTGGCCGGAGTTGAGCTGGTCATGGTTTTGTTCCCCCTTGTCGATGTGACGTCGCCGCCGGGTGAAGCCGTAGACGTCAGCATGACAGCTCTTCGTGTGAGGTCCGGCTATCTGGTGCGGCGCGCTTGACACGGGCTGGGTGAAGGAGTGCAATAAAAGGTGCTGAGTCCCAGCCGGTCTGAAACGGGTTCGTCGCGTTGTCGTCGCGGTCCTGTGGGTGTCGTCGCTCGCCGCCAGGAAGAAATTCCCTGAACTTCCGTGTCGGACGTGCCCCATGACTGAACCCGCCCCTGGTACGGAGCTGCCCGTTCTAGTCGCGGCTGCCATGGTCGGAGCTGCGAGATCGGCGCCCGCCGAGGTAGGCACGGTCGAGCAGACGATCGTGTCGCTGCGGGCCCTAAGAATGAGTACTCGCGACATCGAAGACCATCTGCACGAGACCTATGGCCCGTCCGCGTCCCGGGAGCTGATCTCGTATGTCGTCGATCAAGTCAGCGTGGAGCACGTCAGCGCGGGGCGCTCGGCGCCGCGCAGAACCGGCGTCTCATGAACATCATTTCCCGGTCGCCCGGGTCGAAGGCCGCTCGGCTGCTCGCTGTGCAACAGCGAGCCTCTCCCGCGGTCGACTGGCAGTCGGTGGACGAATCCGTCCCAGCAAATCCCGGCCGGTTCCGGGGCACGGTGCTCGTAGTCGACGACCACGGCGCGCAACATTTCGGCATCGATTGGCAATCTCCCACCGATCCGGCCGCCGACATGGCCCTGGCCACGCGGTCCCTGGAACGAATCGGCCGGTGGACACCGGACGAGTTCGGTCGGCGAGCCGCCGTGGTGGTCATCCTTGCCGACAACGTCTCAAACACGCCCTGTTCGGAGACGCGCCAGATGCAACCGCTGGCGAATCCTCTGGGCGGGAGCCGATATGGGCCGAATCCCATCCGCAGGCACTCGGAGGAGAACGGACAGTGATGCAGATACGAGATGTGATGACCCACCCGGTGATCTCCGTGTGGGCCAATGCGCCTACCCAGCGGGCCGCCGAACTTTTGGTCTCACATGGTTTCACGGCACTACCGGTGACCGACGACGACGACCGGTTGATCGGAATCGTCACGGAAGCCGACTTGTTGCGCGCCGGGCCCGCGTCCGCGGCCGTATCCCAGCTCCGCTGGTACCGGCCGAACACGAAACCAACCACGGTGTCCGCGGTCATGAGTTCATACGTGGAATCGTTGACGCCGGGGGCGGATGTCGCGGACGCCGCGGCCATCATGATCGATGACCGGATCCGGTGCCTGCCGATCGTCGACGGCGATCGAATCGTCGGCATCATCACCCGACGCGACCTGCTCCGGGCCGACCTGGACCGTCGGAACCAGGATCTGGCCGACGCGATCAGCAGCCGGCCATCCACCGTCGACGCCCAGGAGGGTCGGTGGGCGGTCACCGTGAACTCTGGGATCGTCGACATCGAAGAACACCTCGACAACGCCGAGGACCTGGCCACTGCCCAGAAACTAGCCGCCGCGGCCCCCGGAGTTGACAGTGCAGCGTCCATTTCCTGACCCCAGACCAAGTTCTAACCGATGTTTTGGACCCGGAGCTGTCGGACGACGCGGACGTCCACCGGTCTCGTTTACCTCCGCCACCTTCTCCGGTTGGCTCGCCCACGGTTGACCTAGCTAGAAGGCGGCTGCTAGCCAAGTATTCGGGCATCGCGGCTGTGCGTCCGAGCCATGTACTCGTGTGCTCTATTTACCCGGTTTCTCTGCCTTTTCGAAAGAAGCCTGATGGCGCCGAACACCATTGCTTTTTCTGAAGCCCACGCCACACCGCCGCGTGGGAGATCGGTCAGTTCGGCCACCGCGGCGAGTCTGCTCCACCCCAGAAAGCCCGACGGTACCAAATTCGACGGCGGGGTCGCCCGGCTGTCCCCGGTCGTCCGGTGCTTTTGCCTGTCGCCAACCCCGTCCTGGTCCCCGCCGTCGGAGTCGGTCCCTAGCGTGGATCACCACCCATCCCTACGGAGTTTTGAATGACACTGACAGTTGCCCCCGCTGGTACTGCCTCGCCGTGCACCACAGACGAGTTGCTGCTGATCGACCAGTATTGGCGGGCGGCGAATTACGTGTCGGTCGGGCAGATCTACCTGTTGGACAACCCACTGCTTCGGGAGCCGCTGCTCGCCGAGCATGTAAAACCGCGACTGTTGGGTCATTGGGGTACGACTCCAGGGTTGAACCTGTTGTACGCGCACCTGAACCGGGTGATCAAAAGCCGCGATCTGAACGTTCTTTATGTGACAGGGCCGGGGCATGGGGGGCCGGGATTGGTGGCCAACGCCTACTTGGACGGCACCTACAGCGAGGTGTACTCGAGCATCGGCCGGGACGAGGACGGCATGCGGGCGCTGTTCCGACAGTTCTCCTTCCCCGGCGGGATTCCCAGCCATGTCGCACCGGAAACCCCCGGCTCGATCCACGAGGGCGGCGAATTGGGGTACTCGCTGGTGCACGCCTACGGCGCGGCCTTCGACAACCCGGATCTATTGGTCATGTGCGTGATCGGTGACGGAGAAGCCGAAACCGGGCCGCTGGCCGGGAGTTGGCACTCGAACAAGTTTTTGAACCCAGTCACCGACGGCGCCGTGCTGCCGGTCCTGCATCTGAACGGTTATAAGATCGCCAACCCTACGGTGCTGGCCCGCATCCCAGAACACCAGCTGGCCGAGCTGATGCGCGGCTACGGCTACGCCCCGCGCTTCGTTTGCGGCGACGCCCCGGCCGACGTGCACCGGCAGATGGCCGACACCCTGGACCAGGTTTTGGACGAGATCGCCGCGATCCAGCAGCAGGCCCGCACCGGACCCGCGTTCGACGGGGGGTCGGCGTTCGATCCCGTGTTGTGGCCGATGATCGTGCTGCGCACCCCGAAGGGGTGGACGGGACCGAAAATCGTTGACGGCCTGCCGGTGGAGGGCACCTTCCGCGCCCACCAGGTGCCGTTGGCCGAAACCCGCACCAACCCGGTGCACCGGGCTCAGCTCGAGGATTGGATGCACAGTTACCAGCCGCAGGAGCTATTCGACGCGACCGGCGCGTTGATCCCGGAACTGCAAGCCCTTGCCCCGCACGGGGATCGACGAATGAGCGCCAACCCTCACGCCAACGGTGGACGGTTGCTGCGGGACCTGGACCTGCCGGATTTCCGCGATTACGCCGTTGCCGTGGAGCATCCCGCAGCGACGTCGAGCGCGGCGACTGCAGTGCTCGGCGGGTTCTTGCGCGATGTGATCGCTCGTAATCCGGACAATTTCCGGTTAATGGGTCCGGATGAGACCGCATCCAACCGGCTGCAGGCGGTGTTCGAGACCACCAATCGGGCCTGGGATGCGCGAACGATTCCCGGTGATGATCATCTGGCGGCGGATGGCCGGGTGATGGAGGTGCTGTCCGAGCATCTGTGTCAGGGCTGGTTGGAGGGCTACCTGCTCACCGGGCGACACGGAATGTTCAACTGCTACGAGGCCTTCATACACATCGTCGACTCCATGTTCAATCAGCACGCCAAATGGCTCAAGACGACACGGCACATCCCCTGGCGGGCACCGATCGCCTCGCTGAACTACCTGCTGTCCTCCCACGTGTGGCGCCAAGACCACAACGGCCTGTCCCACCAGGATCCCGGATTCATCGACCACGTGGTGAACAAGAAAGCCGAGGTCGTGCGGGTCTACCTGCCGCCGGACTCCAACACCCTGCTCTCGGTCGTCGATCACTGCCTACGCAGCCGGCACTACGTGAATGTCATCGTGGCCGGAAAAAACCTGGAATTGACATACCTCACGATGGACGAGGCGATCGCGCATTGCACCCGCGGACTGGGCATCTGGCCGTGGGCCGGAAACACCGACGGGGAACCCGACGTCGTGCTGGCCTGCGCCGGAGATGTCCCCACCTTGGAAACCGTCGCCGCCGCCGCTATCCTGCGCACCCATCTGCCGGAGCTGAAGGTCCGAGTCATCAACGTCGTGGACCTGATGCGGCTGGAACCGGCCACCGAACACCCCCATGGCCTGCCCGAACGGGACTTCGACGCACTATTCACCACCGACAAACCGGTCGTTTTCGCCTACCACGGGTACCCATCGCTGATTCACAAATTGACCTACCGCCGGAACAACCACAAAAATATTCATGTTCGCGGATACAAGGAAGAAGGCACCACCACCACTCCGTTCGACATGGTCATGCTCAACGACCTCGACCGGTTTCAGCTCGTCATGGACGTCATCGACCACGTCCCCGCCCTGGGCAGCCGAGCCGCGATTCTGCGGCAACACATGTCCGACTCCCGGCTGGCCGCCCGCGCCTACACCCGACTTCACGGCGAAGACGACCCCGCCATCGCCGGCTGGACCTGGCCGGGCCGGACCGCCGGCGCCGCGCCCGATCAGGGGTGATGGTCTCGGCGTCACCCAAACTCAACCCACCAACCATGCCCTCCAGGCCGGCCGGGACGCGGTCGGGCATCGTGGCAGCGGCGTCCGAGCCGATCGCCGTGGTCCTGGCCGGGCTAGAGGTGACGGCGGACGCCGGTTTGTCCACGGCCGAAGTCACCCGGCGGCAAGCGCGGTACGGACCGAACGCAGTGTCCTCGCACCGCGCCCGACTACTGCCCGTGCTCTGGCATCAAGTGAAATCGCCGCTGCTGGCGTTACTGCTGGCCGCAGCGGTGGCGTCCTATTTCGTGGGCGAGAAAAGCGACGCCGTTATCATCGGCGTCATTTTGGCCCTGTCCGTCGGACTGGGATTCATCAACGAATACCGCGCCGAGAAGGCCGCGGAAGCGCTGCACTCACAAATCCGCCACGACACTGTAGCCCGGCGAGACGGGCGACCAGCCCGGATCGACATCACCACCCTGGTGCCGGGTGACGTAATCGACCTCGCTCTGGGCGACATCGTGCCGGCCGACATCCGACTGCTCAACACGACCGGATTAAGTTGCGACGAGGGAGTACTGACCGGCGAGTCCCTCCCGGTGAACAAGACCAGCGAAGAGACGCCGGTCGGCGCCGCACTGGCCGACTTAACCGGCTGCGCGCTGATGGGCACCGTTGTGCACGCCGGCAACGGCCGCGGCGTCGTCGTGGCCACCGGCGCGGGTACCGAATTTGGCGCCATCGCCGCGGGCCTTTCCACTCACCAGCTGGATACCGAATTCCAAGTCGGCCTGCGCAAGTTTTCGATGCTGCTCGTCTACGTCGCCGGCACCCTGACCGCCTCGATTTTCGTGCTCAATGTCATCTTGCACAAGCCGATCATGGACGCCCTGCTGTTCTCTCTGGCCATCGCCGTGGGCATCACCCCACAACTGCTCCCCGCTGTCGTGTCCAGCAGCCTGGCTGCCGGGTCCCGGCGGATGAGCGCACGTAAAGTGCTCGTCAAGCGCCTTGTCTGCATCGAAGACCTCGGTGACATCGACGTCCTGTTCACCGATAAGACGGGCACCCTCACCGAGGGTCGCATCGACTACGTCCGGGCCATCCCCGCCGACGGGCCGGCCGGCGCCGGCGATTCGGCTGCCGACGCGGTCCTCCGGTGGGGCCTGCTCGCCACCGAAAACGTCCAGAAAGACGGCCACGCCGTCGGCGGAAATCCCTTGGACGACGCCCTGTGGGCCTCCGCCGCCCCCGGCGCCCGGACTGCCGCAGCCGGATACACCACCATCGCCGCGCTGCCGTTCGACCACGACCGCAACATGACCTCCGCGCTGGTCCGCGACCACACCGGGGCCTTCACTTTGGTCACCAAAGGCGCACCAGAAAACGTCCTCACCCGGTGCACGAGAATCCCGGCCGCCGCGAGTACCGCGCTGGCCGCCGAGTTCGCCGCCGGGAACCGCGTGGTCGCTGTTGCCACCCGAGTCGCCGCCCACACGACCGCGGTGACCGCCGCAGACGAACACGACCTGCACCTGCAAGGGTTCCTGGTCTTTCTGGACCCCCCCAAAAAGGACGCCGCCGCCGCACTACGCCGGCTGGCCGGTCTGGGCCTCGCCGTCAAGGTGGTCACCGGTGACAACCCGGCCGTCGCAGAAAAAGTCTGCCACGAGCTCGGTCTCACCGACCAGCCAACCGCGGACGCAGGCACCCTGACCGGGGCGGATCTGGCCACGTTGGACGATGCCGCACTGGCCGCGGCCATCACCCACACGACCGTGTTTGCGCGGGTCAGCCCCGCTGACAAGGCCCGCATCGTCCGAGTCGAACGCCGCACCGGCGGTGGGGTCGCGTTCCTCGGCGACGGAGTCAACGACGCCCTCGCCTTGCACGCCGCCGACGTCGGAATCTCCGTCGACTCGGCCACCGACGTGGCCAAGGACGCCGCCGATGTGATCCTGCTGGAAAAGGACCTGGACGTGCTGGCCGACGGAGTGTCCGAGGGCCGCCGAATCTTTGCGAACACCATCAAATATGTACTGATGGGTACCTCCAGCAACTTCGGGAACATGTTCTCCGCCGCCGGCGCCTCCCTATTCTTGAATTTTCTACCGATGCTGCCGTCGCAGATCCTGCTCAACAACCTGTTGTATGACGCAAGCCAACTGGCCATCCCCACCGACCACGTCGATGAAGAACAACTACGCCGCCCCTCCCACTGGGACATTGCGTTCATCCGCAGGTTCATGATCTTCTTCGGGCCGCTAAGCTCGGTATTCGATTTCCTCACTTTCGCGGTCATGTTATGGGTGTTCCACTCCGGGCCCGCCCAATTCCGGTCCGGTTGGTTCGTGGAATCACTCGCCACCCAAGTGCTGGTCATCTTCGCCATCCGCACCCGCCGGGTACCGTTCTTCCGCAGCCACCCCAGCCTGCCGCTGACCCTGGCCGCTCTAGCCGCCGCCGCGATCGGCGGGGTACTGCCGTCCACCCCGCTGGCTCACACCCTGGGATTCCAGCCGCTGCCAGCGGCGTTCTTCGCCGCTCTCGCCGCGATGATTCTCGGCTACCTGGTCCTCATCGAACTCGGCAAACGCATCTTCTACCGCACGACCACGACCACGACCACGACCACCGGCCAACGCGCCTACGGCCCACGCCGGCATCAACGTCGCCGCGCCGCCCACTTCAGCAGCGCTGCCCACTGACCATTGCCGGGCAAACCCGAAAGGCAAGTGTGCCGAGCAGCACCCACAAGCGACCGTCCACCGACGGTGGCTTGTGGGAAAATGAGAGCGGTCCGGTTCGCCAGCATCGGTATCCGGAACAACGCAGTTGCTACCGCCGACGCTGTTCCAACCCCAGATCTGCCCGTAGCTGGCACGACCGGATCGGTCGACGCAACCTGGTCGACCTCCAAACCCCACTCATCGGAACCCGACAAACATCCAAATCGACCCGGTAAATACTTCAGCCGGCGGAGCGCTCCCCATCCACGTCGTCGTCGCTCGAGTGAGTTCAACCCGGAGCAAGGAGAATGGCATGCTCATCTGGCAAATCGCGGCCCACCCGGTGCTCACCGGCGACGGCCCCTTACTGCTCACCGGATCGACGGACCTGTCGGACCACTATCAATGCAGCCCGGGGCCAATCACCAACAAACCGACACCCACCCGATGACCGGGGCCCGCGACTACTCACCTGACGACGACGCCATCCGCGAACGCCTGGACCGGATCAGTCGGCAACCAGTGAGCTCCGACCCGAAAATCGTCCGGCGGCAATTGGACGAACTTGACCAACTGACCGAGGAGATGATCGGCCGACGACAAACCTCCGAAATGAAGCTTCAAATTGCTATACAAAACGAAGTGCTCCATCGCGGACCAGACCGGACAATCCCCGCCAAAAAGACGGGCGTGATGCGACGAAGGGTGTAACGGACTCGACACGCCGGGGATCACCTGGCGGCAAGGACCGTCCGTGACGGACACCATCGAGCCCATAACGTCTCGGGGCCAAGTACGAGGCAGTTCGCGGAGGCTGCTGGTCGCGCGGGCGCGGACCCAAGGTGTGGAACCGATCGGCCCGAAAGGTCTGTTGACCGGGCTGACGAAACAGGCGCTGGAAACGGCGCTGGAAAACTGCGCTGGAAGCGGAGATGGAGGGCCATTTGGTGATGACAAGCATGACCCGGCCGGCCGTAACGTAACCACGGTAACTCCAGAAACGGCACCGGGCATCAGACTCGAACATCACCGGCTGCATGGAAGTCGGGACACCACCGCCGAAACGCGCTCTCAGCCGACCCTTTGCGTCACGCCTTGTTCGGCACGCTCCTAGGCGTCATGGTTCCCCGGGCTGGGTGACAGAATCAGACGTGATAGACCTCGACTCCTCCGGCGGAGGTCACGACTAGACCGAACAGGGCTGGTGGAGTCAGGATGGTGTCCGCAACTTGGGCAGGTGAGCTCAGCGCTTTGCTGATCGCCGTGCTGACGCCGTCCGCCACAGCCTGGCTGTAGAGGCCGTCGGCTTGGACCTGCAGACCGGTGAGCGCGGCGTATACATAACTTCGTCCATTGTCTGGGTTTCTGTCCGCGTAGACGAGCAGACTCAGGTGAGCGTTGAACGTCGGGTCAGGCAGATCCCAGTTCAGGCCGACGAAGCCGTGGATGGTGACGGTCATCACGCGGTTGCGAGCTGCTTCGAAGCCATACGCGGTGGGCGTCACCGCGTCGGTGGACGTTTCCGCGGCTAATCCGGGCTGGCCCACCACGATGGCCGGGCCGACGGCGATGCGCACTTTCTGGCTCGGAAGTAGATCGTTGAATGTATTCCATATCGCGGTTCTGATGTCATCGGGTGATTGCGTCGTCACGTTTGCATGACTGGCCAGAGTGCCGGTTTGTCGGAGAGATCCGTTTTGGAACATGCCGGAGATCGGTTGCCGTTCAGGGGGTTCGTTGGGGTCGGGCACATATTGGTCGCGGGTGGGATATCCGAGCGGGCCGGTCTCCCATCCTTCCTGGGCCCAGAGTGCGCGGATGGGGCCGTAAAGAACGAAGGGGCCGGTGTCCGGATGTGAATAGATCGATGCCGCATTGGAGAACTGGTTGTAGTACCCGCGGCCGTCTGGGCATCCTGTCTGGTCGTCGACGGGGATACCGACAAGCGGCGAGGATTGGTAGCGCAAGTCGTATTTCGCTCGGATGTCGCCGTGGATTTCGTGTGCGCCGGTGGCGGGGGAGTAGTAGATCGTGCAACCGCTGAATCGTTGTCGATATGCTCCGCTGTCGGCTGGCGACGGACCGTCAAGTCGCGTCACCGATTCGAGTGGGCCGCCGGTGAAGTCGATCCCGAGCGCGGCTGCTTTGGCGGCGATCTGAGTGGAGGCGGGATTCGCTCCGATGATCACGGTTGCACTCGGGTCGACGGAATCGTATTGTTGGTGAGCCAAATCCTGGATCGGCCCGAAGAAGACGTTCTCCGTGATGTAGAAGGCTTGTACTCCTTCAGGCGCGTCGTCGGCGACTGCGACTGTCAGGTGAGCCTGCTGCACGGAATGGGCGGTAGGGAGAGCGACGCTCCAGGCCCCCACCGATGTCAGCCCGGGTATGGGGGGGTTGATCGAGTATTGCACGGTCGTGTCGACGCCTCCGTTATTGTCGCAATCGATTTCGATCATGACGTCGCCCTGACCGCCGGCAGGAATGGCAACGGTCGGTGACAGGAGCGTGGTCGCGACATAGCCTGGTGGCGGAGGCGGCGGAGTCCAGCACCCTTGGTTCCGGTAGTCGAGTTCGAGTTGGGCAACCTCGTCGAGCAGCTCCTGCGCTTGCAACGAGTGTCCTTGTCCTCGCTTTTCGAGTTGGGCCAGCGCGGTCTCTTTCGCCGCGATCGACCTGCTGATGGCTGCACACGACAGCATGACTTCTCCTTCGGCGGCAAGTGAACGGGACGCGTTCCTCCGTTGCGGGCGAGGATTCTGCGTTATCAGACGTGCCCTGCCGGACAGGCACCGGTCATCGACCAGGGTGTGCACACCGTCCGCGACGCCAGCACCGCCGGCGTCATCAACTCGAGGCTCGGCCTCGCCGCATGGTCACGACGGATGGTCGCCCCGCGATCGGATCACAGCAATCGGCGCAGCAGTCCGGCGGTGACAAAGGGGGCCGCATCGATTACCCGGGTAACGGCGAATTGCCGCTCGATGAAACTTATCCGGTAGCGGCCGGTGCCCGCAGCTCCAGCGATGGTCCGATCAGCGGACCCCATCGTCAGCAGCGGGGCCCCGGCCGCCATCGTCGTCCCATGCGCCGACCCCTTTGTCGGCGCATGGTGGCGGCGGCGATGGGGGGATCGGGTGACGCTCTCGTTTGAGGTTCACCCCTACACCGCTTCGGGCGGCGGCGAGCTGGTGAGGGTTGACAGTTGTTGTCCCACTCACGGTGGGCTCCTAGCTCAGACAGTCGTCTGACGAGTGTTGCGTTTCGGGACGGCGCTAGCTCCATCGCCGGCACCGAGAAGCCCCGCAATAATTCGACGTTACACCGAATCCCGGGGAATTCGGACCCGAGCGTATGCCGGTTCGGTCAGATCCATGCCCGGACCGCACGCACGGGATCGCAGGTCGCCGCACCCCGGACCGGCACTTCGGCAAGTAGATCAAATTCGAGCATATGCAGACGCCCGCAGCTGAGGTCAAGGCTGGCCGCTGCCCACCGAAGGGCTTGGCCGTGACCTCGGCGAGAACGTCTCCGCTCACCCTGCCCGGAGATTGGCCACTCAACAGCCAGGTTGACAGTGTGAGAGTCTGCCGCACCCACTATGCCGCCAGAAGGAAGCCGTGATCTCGCAACTGTGACGAACAGGCCGGCCAACGCACCTGCGTGGCATGAGTCGCACACGATTGAGTACGACGGTAGATGCGGCGCTCCTTGGATACGCCCGGTCTGTTCGGTCCGGAGTCACCGACGCTGTCTTGGTTGACGAGGCTCTCGCAGCCTTGATCGCGCGGCATCGCGGCGCTGAGGTGGATGCGAGCTACGCCGCGTACGACGAGCACCCGCTCGAGGAGCCCGACGAGTGGGGTGACCTGGCATCGTTTCGGCGGGCCGCGGCTGCATCGTGAGGCTGCTTCCCGCTCGAGGCGAATTGTGGTGGTGCGAGATTGCGGGGATCGGTCGCCGCCCTGTCGCGGTGCTGTCACGGGACGCGGTGATCCCGCGGCATCGCCGCGCGCTGGTCGCGCCATGCACCACGACGATTCGAGGGCTTGTCAGCGAAGTAGTTCTTGAGCCAGGCGACGATCCGGTCCCGCGTCGTTCCGCGATCAACCTGGACTCGGTCGAAAGCGTGTCCCTCGCTGTGCTGGTCGACCGGCTCGGCCGGTTGAGCGACACCCGGATGCGCCAGGTGTGCAGCGCCCTCTCCGTCGCGGTCGACTGTTCGACCTGACAGACGGCGTCCGGTCAAGGGTTCGCTGACGTCTCGGCACGCACGGCACTTCGTCACACAGCCGTGTATCCGCCGTCGGCGACCAGCACAGATCCAGTGATGAAACTGGCTGCGTCGCTGGCCAGGAAGACGACGGCCGGGGCTATCTCTTCAGGGAGCGCAAATCGCTGTTGCGGGGCGTCTTCGATCCAATACCGCTGAAATTCGGGGCGCTCGACAGGAGCCATCTCGGTTTTCACGTATCCCGGGGCCACCGCGTTGACGCGGATACCGTAGGGCGCCCACTCCACGGCCAGCGATTTGGTCAGTTGGTGCACCGCGGCCTTGGAGGCGTTGTAAGCGGGTTGCCATTGCGGCCGGTTGACGATCAACCCGGATATGCTGCCGATGTTGACGATCGACCCGCCGCCGCGCTCCCGCATGCCCGCTCCCACGGCCATCGACGTCTTCCACACGGCGCGGACATTCAGGTCGAACACCGAGGCCCATTGTTGGTCGGTGACGTCGAAAGTTGGTGCGTGGTAGCAGATGCCGGCATTGTTGACCAGAATGTCGATCCGGCCGTCGAACGCTTCCAGCGCCTGCGCGGTCATGGCCTGGACCTGGTCGTCCTCGGTGACATCCGCGGTGATGGTGACGAACGAGTAGCCGGCCGCCGCGGCTTCGGCAGCGGCAGCCTGGTTGGCCTCGGCACGGCGACCCGAAATGGCCACTCTGGCGCCGGCCTGGGCCAGACCGAAGGCAAAAGCCTTGCCCAGTCCCTGATTGCCGCCGGTGACCAGTGCGGTCTTGCCAGTGAGGTCGAACGGTGAAGTCACGTGGTGGGTCCATTCCGGGTCAGATGGGCGGGCGTCGGCTGCGGGTGGGCGGTGGTTTCGCCGAATGCGACACGGTAGGTCCGTTCCAGCACCGGGATCAACTTTTCCACAGTGGTGTCGGAGGCCCGATAACCGACATACCCGTCGGGGCGTACCAGGTAGGACTGCACGGCGGTGCTCGGAGCTGGGTCGAAGCCGTACGACTCGGTCACGGTGCCGGTCGCGTCGCACAGCACCCGCCCGGACACGTCGGCAACCGAGCTGTCGGCCGTCACCAGAATCCGGCACTCCACCAAACCGGGAAGGGTTTCCCCGATGCGTGCGGCCAGGGATGCGGCGGTGGGCAATCCAGTGCCGTCGTTGGCCCAGAGCAGCAGCGTCGCTGCCGGGTGCCGGAACAGGTCATGCAGGCGGATGGGAAAGCCGACCGGATCCTGTCGCAACCCGCCGGCATCCGGAGCCCGGGTGCCGGGCACCGGGCCTCCGGTCAAAGCGCCGGCGGTGACGTCCTCGCTCACCAATGGGCTGTCCGGATAACCCACCAGCAGCTGGGCTTCGCGCAGCAGGACCCGTTCCAGGCTGGTTTCGTCCGCGCCGATTCCCGCTCGAGCGGCGCGGACGGTCCGGCCGACGACCTCCTCACCGATCGGATGTCTCTCGGCGTGGTAACTGTCCAAGAGCGACGGCGCCGCCCGGTCCGTGACCGCCAGGGCCAACTTCCAGCCCAGGTTGTAGGCATCCTGAATTCCGGTGTTCATGCCTTGCGCGCCGGTCGGCGGATGAATGTGGGCGGCGTCGCCGGCCAGGAACACCCGCCCCTGTGAATATCGATCGGCCAGCCGGTGACTGATCCGGAACACCGACGACCAGCGCATGTGCCGCGCGGTGGTGGGTTGCGGCGCGAGCCGATCGAGAACCGCCTGGATATGGCGCAGCTCCGGTGGCCGACCGGCCTCGAGGTCGTGGGCGACGCCGTCCGCCGATCCGGCCGGGTCGACCAATTCGTCCGGCACCAGCATCGACATCCGGTATCGGCCCACGCCCGGCAGCGGAATGCAGACCAGCAGATCGTCGGTCACGCCGGCTGTTTGGTGCGAGCTCCGGATCCCGTAGCCGGCGGGCAGGTCCCAATCGACCTCGACGTCGGCCAGCATGTAGGCCTCCGGGAAGGCGTCGCCCGAAAAGCCGGTCCCCAGGGATTTGCGGACCAGGCTGTGCGCGCCGTCGCAGCCGACGACATATTTGGCCCGGCACACAAAGCGACTGCTGCCCTCCGACCACGCCGCGGTCACCCCGTCTGAATCGGCGCGGATCTCCACCACTTCGCAGCCACGTTGCACCTCCACCCCCAAGCCGGCCAGGCGATCGCCCAGAACCCGCTCCGTCTCGTATTGCGGCAGGGCGACGAAGCGGTACGGCACGTCGGCGGGCAGGGCCAGATCCAGCCGACCGGTCTGTTCCCCGTTCACAAAAGTGAGCTGACCGCGCAGGGACGTGGCGGCGTCCAGGGCGGCGCGGGAAATCCCGATGGCGTCGAAGATCTCCAAGGTGCGCGGTTGGACTCCCACGGCCTTCGCCCAGGGCGCCGGAGCCGATCGCGATTCGACGATGACCACGTCGACGCCCCGCCGGCGCAACTCGACCGCGGTCATCAGCCCGACCGGCCCGGCTCCGACGACCAGAACGTCGGCCCGGCGGCCGGCAGCACTGGAATCCGGCGTCTCCATGGCCATTCGCGCATTTCCTTCATCGAGAAGCGGGTGAGGGGTGCGCTGAGAACCGGTGACGCTCAGCCGACACGAGCGAAGGGTAACTCTCGTCCGGGGCGCCGGCCCGCTGATCTCATCGAAGCCAGCGGGCCGCCGCTTGATAGGTGGTGGCCGCAGTGCTGTTGAACGCGATGGCCGCGTCGGGGGCGTGGCGCCGGATCAGGTTGATCACCTGCTCGAGTAATTCGACCTGATCGTCCGAGTGCCGCAGACCGCCGCCTACCGTCACGCACTCCCACGGGTGGCTGCGCAGCGCGGCTTCGACGACGGCGGCCACGTCGTCCTTTCCGTCCAATCCGATCAGGCAGGTTCGGACGCCCACCCCGTGCTCAGCGAACTCGGCGAGGCCGGCTTCGATGGCCACGGCGACCGGCTCGGGGTCCCACGGCCCCGGCACCCGGAACGGATCGAGTCCGATGACCAGCACGCGCGGTGAGGCGGCGAGATCCACGTTTCCGGACCATAGTTGGCGGGGGAGGTCCTGTCACGTTCCTTCGACTGCGCAAGGCCACCCTGGACAGGGATTTCGGCCGCACCGAGAGGAATGCCCATGGCCCTGGTGATCTGCGACATGTCCATGTCGGTGGATGGATATGTGACCGGCCCGAACGACAGTCGGGAGAACCCGTTCGGCGACGGTGCCGGGATGCTGCACGATTGGCTGTTCGACGCCGCCACGGACGAGGATCGCGCGATCCTGCAGGAGATGATCGACGGAGTCGGCGCGGTCGTGATGGGTCGCAGGTCTTTCGACAAGAACGAGGGTGACGGCGGCTGGGGTGAAGGCGGCCCGGCCGGCGACGCTCCCACCTTCGTGGTCACCCATCGCCGGCCGACGACGCCCTACCCATCGGTGTTCACGTTCGTCACGGACGGCGTGGTCAGTGCCATCGAGCGGGCCAAGCGCGCCGCGGGCGACAAGGTCGTCGGGCTGCACGGCGCGACGGTCATGCAGCAGGCCCTGCCGCACGGCCTGGTCGACGAGATCCGCGTGCATGTGATCCCGGTTCTGCTCGGTGCCGGCACGCCGCTTTTCGGCACGCTCGACTCGGCCGTCACCCTGCAACGCACCAGGGCGGTTGTCACTCCCGCGGCGACGCATCTGAACTTTCGCGTCCTGCGATGAACCGCCGTTCCGGCTAGGCAACCCGGCCGCGGTACCCGGCCCACCCAACCCGGAGCGGAGGGTTCGCAACCTATCGCCGGCTTCGCAACGCGTGCACAGGTTGCGAACCCGCCGACAGGTTGCGGAGTCCCCGGCCGGTTACTGTCGCCACCGTGCCTGCTGCGGTCGAACCAGCGTCTCTGGATCTACTGCTGGGCGCCGCCCTCCAGGTGAACGGACGCGCCAGCTGGGGAACGATCGCGCGCGTCCTGGACATCCCGGAACGGACGGCCACCCGGCGGGGACAGCGCCTGTTGGACAGCGGCACGGTGCGGGTCTCCACCTATCTCGATACCACCATCGTCGGTCATGCCCGGCCGCTGGTCGTCGAGGTGCACACCGAGGTCGGCAAGTCACTGGAAGTGGCCCGGGCGCTGGCCCGACGCCAAGACGCGTCGTCGGTCTCGGTGCTGGAAGGGTCCGGCGAGGTCGTGTGCATGCTGTTGCCCCGGACCCCGAGGGAGAGCCTGTCGCTCCTGCTGGACGAGTTGCCCGAGGTCAGCGGTCTGATGTCCACCAAGGTGTCGACGGTGCTGCGTTATTTCCGCTCCGGCTACGACTGGGTGGCCTCGGCGAACCTGTCGGCCGACGCGGTGGCCGAGTTACGCGGCGACCTTCGCGACTGGGCCACCAGTACGCCGCGCGTCGGAATGGTGCTGTCGCCCGAGGACGAAGCGCTCATCCGCCTGCTGGCGGCCGACGGCCGGGCCAGCGTCGTGGCCCTGGCCCGGGACCTCGGTGTTTCTGCTCCTACGGTTCGCCGCCGCCTGGACGCTCTTCTCGGCGCCGGGGCCCTGCATGTCCGCACGGAGATCTCCCCGGCCCTGCATGGTCTCCGGGTGGAAGCCATGAGTTGGCTGCAGGCCGCCCCTGACCGCATCGAAGCGGTGGGGCAGTCGCTCGGCCGGCATCCGGCCGTGCGGTTCTGCGTGGCCTGCACCGGCACGTCCCAAGTGATGATCGACTGCCTGCTGCCGGACGAGCAGAGCCTGTTCACCTTCCTGACCCACGATGTCGCTTCGCTGGGCGTGGCCGCCATCGCGCGGACCGGCGTGGTCATCGCGCCGATCAAGCGCGGTCCTATGGTTATGGCGGATATGTAACATCTGACCGCCGAGTATGGCGAACCGGTTACGACCTCTTGTCATAACTGGCCGATAAAGCCTAGCTTTGTCGCAGACGACAGGAGGTCGCGTGCCCGATTGGTTGGCCGGAGCCGCCGAGCTGCACTGGAGCGGCGACCACCTGGGGGACGGACGTCGGATGTCCGCGCCTTACGACGCGCAGACGTCCGTCGTCTCCCCGCCAGCCATGCCGATTTCCGAGTTGGCGGTCCGCAACTCGCACGTCGAAATCTCCGGCGTCAGCGGCCGGCCGCCCGCCATCCGGTGACCACCCACCGAACCGATTCCCCGCCGATCGGCGGTTTCTCGGCCCTGGGGCGGCCTTCATCAATCGAGAGGACGCACCTTCATGCCTGACCAGCGCCGGATCTATCTCGAGTTCGCCGACGGACCCCGCGCGGTGGCCACCCTGGCGACCGAGGAGGCCCCGGTGACCTCAGCCGCGCTGTGGGACGCCCTTCACACGCCGGTCACCGACCAGGTGATGCACGCGATGTACGCGGGTCCCGAAATCATGTTCGGACTGCCCGAATCGGGACGGACCTTCGACCCGGGTGCCCTGCCGCCCGAGAACCAGCAGGTGATTCCCGCCGCCGGTGACCTCATTTTCTATCACCAGATGGCGAACGCCATGGCCGGCTTGGGATTCGAGCTCTGGGAGGTCGGGATCTTCTATGCCAAGGGCGGCCGGATCTTCGGTCCGGCCGGCTGGACTCCGTGCAGCGTTTTCGCGTCCATCACCGACGGGCTGGCCGAATTCGCGGCCGCGTGCACGCAAACGCGTGTCGTTGGGCTGAAAGCACTCACCATCGGGAGACTCACATGAGGGTCAATGTTCGGCGCCGGATCACCGGTGTGGTCGCCCTCGGCGCCACTGTGGCGCTGCTGGCCGCGTGTTCCAGCAGCAACGGCTCGTCCACCTCGTCCAGCAGTTCGTCGCCGCCGACGAATTCGGTCTCGTCGAGCAGTTCTTCGTCGGCGAGTTCCGCCGCGCCCGGTTCGTCGTCGTCCGCGGGCAGCTCGGCCCCCGCGTCGTCGGGATCGGGCGGAGGCGCCAGCGGCTCGAGCGCATCGTCGGGGTCCGGGTCGGGCAGTGCTATGGCTTCGTCGAGCTCTGGCTCATCAGCCGCCTCGAGCACATCTGGCGGCCGGGTTAATCTCCCCCCCGCCTTTGGCAACACCGACCTGGTGGCGCCGGCGGTGGTCGGCTATCCGCCTTACGCCTATCTGGAGAACGGCAAGATCCTGGGCATCAGCACCGACCTGGCCACCGCCCTCGGCGGCCCCTGGGGCAAACAGGTCACCCTCAAGCAGGATTCTTTCGAGAATTCTCTGCTCGGCGTCAACCGCGGCGTCTACTTCGGGGTCTTCGGCGCCGATGTGACGGCCGACCGCGAGAAGCAGTTCGACCAGGTGCCTTTCGTGGAGGACCACTACGAGTTCATGAACCTGGCCGGCGGCACGGCCATCGGCGATTCGATGGAGGCGCTGTGTGGCCTGCGCATTTCGGTAGTGGCCGCGGCGAGCTCCATCCCGGTGTTGAAGGACCAGTCCACCAAATGCACTTCGGCCGGTAAAAAGCCGATCACGGTGCAGACTTTCGCCGACCAAGGGGCGGCCACCCTGGCCGTCAGCAGTAAGCAGGCGGACGCCACCACGGCGACCGTCACCAACCTGGGCTTCATCGCCAAGCAGTCGGGCGGCGAGTTCCAGTTGGGCGGCCCGAAATACCTGTACGTCTACACGGGCGTGGCCACCAAGAAGGGCAACGGCATGGCCCAGTCGGTGGCCGATGCCATCAACCAGCTCATCGCCAACGGCACGTACCTGAAGATCCTCACCACCTACGGCGTGCAGGGCGCGGCGCTGACCAAGGCGACGGTCAACCCGGATCCGACGCCGGCGCGTTGACAAGACCCCGGTGGGCCGCTCGCGATGACCCCTCGCATCCGGCGGCCCACCGGCCTGATCGACTGAGCGGACCGAGAATCTTTTGACCGGCGCGGCCCGGCGCCCCGGACCGACTGCGAGTGACGATCGATGACGGCTTCGCCGGCTTCTCTGGCACCCGAAGACCTGTTGGAGCTGCGCCACCTGCCGAACCGGCACTACGCGCGCAAGGTCGCGGCGGTCCTGGTCGCGCTGGTGCTGGCGTTCTGGCTGCAGGGCCTGGCCCGCAACCAGGCGCTGGACTGGCCAACGGTGCGGCGCTACTTCTTCGAGTCCGATGTGGTGGCCGGGCTGGGGCGGACCCTGCTGATCACCGTGATCGCCATGCTCATCGCCGTGGTGTTCGGGGCCGTGCTGGCCAACATGCGGTTGTCGGCCAATCCCGTGCTGCGGGGCACGAGTTGGCTGTATGTCTGGTTCTTCCGCTCCGTTCCGCTGCTCGTGCTGCTGGTGTTGGTGTACAACTTCTCGCTCATCTACCCCGATCTCGGGCTGGGAATTCCTTTTGGGCATCAATACATCAGCATCGGCACGCAGACACTGCTGAGCCCGCTGGTGGCGGCGATCCTGGCCTTCGGCTTGCAACAGGCGGCTTACACCTCGGAGGTTTTCCGCGCGGCCATTCTGGCCGTGCCTGCGGGACAACGCGAGGCCGCCGTCGCGCTGGGCATGACGCGGACTCGCACCATGCTGAAAGTCATTCTGCCGCAGGCGTTTCGGATTGCGGTACCGCCGGTGGCCAACGAGACCATCAATCTGCTGAAATCCACCTCGCTGGTGGCATTCATCGCCGTGCCGGATCTTCTCTACTCCGTCCAGCAGATCTATTCCAGCAACTTCCAGGTCGTTCCGTTGCTGCTGGTCGCGAGCCTGTGGTACATGATCGTCGTCTCGGTGCTGTCGCTGGGTCAATTTCTGCTGGAGCGCCGGCTGCGCCGCTCGCCCGGCCGGTCGGCGCGTCCGGGATTGGACACCAGCGAGGTGGACGTCGCATGAGGGCCTACCCAGCGGCGGATGACGCGGGCTCGCCCATTCTGCAGGCGGTCGGCGTGAGCAAGCGGTACGGCGGCCAGACCGTGGTGGACTCCGTCAACCTGGACGTCTCCCGTGGCGAGACGGTGTGCTTGCTGGGGCCGTCGGGCGCCGGCAAGAGTTCGTTTCTGCGCTGCTTGAACATGCTCGAACCCCTCGACGGGGGCCATGTGCTCCTGGACGGGGAGTTGCTGGGCTATCGCGTTCACCGCGGGGGTCTCCGGGCACTGGGCGACCGGGCCGAGGCGCGCCAGCGGCGCCAGATCGGAATGGTCTTCCAGCAATTCAACCTGTTCGCACATCTGAGCGTGTTGCAGAACGTCGTCGAAGCCCCGATCGGGGTGCTGCGGCGATCGAAATCGGCGGCCCATGAGCAAGCCCGCCAGCTGCTCCGGCAAGTCGGGCTGGCCGACAAGGCCGACTCGTTCCCGGCCCAGCTGTCCGGTGGCCAGCAACAGCGCGTGGCCATCGCGCGAGCGCTGGCCATGCAGCCGAAGGTGATGCTCTTCGACGAACCGACCTCAGCGCTGGACCCGGAGCTGGTCAGCGAGGTGCTGGACAGCATCAAGGCACTCGCCCAGGCCGGAATGACCATGGTCGTGGTCACCCACGAGATCGGCTTCGCTCGCGAGGTCTGCGACCGCTTCGTGTTCATGGAGCGGGGGCGGGTCGTAGAGGTCGGTGCCGCCGACCGGCTCACGGTGGAGGGGGTCGCGCACCCGCGGACCAAGGAGTTCCTGTCCAAGGTGCTGTAGCTGGGCGGGCGGCACCACCAGTACTCCCCCGGGCCCCCGAATGGACGCCGAGGCGATGGTGCGCGGCGCGCCGCGCCGGCTATCCAGCTCACATGGACTTAGCGAGACCGGCAGAAGAGTGGTCACCGGCAATGACGCCGACAGGCGGTGACGCTGTGCCACCGGCGCGCCGCCGTTTCATCGCTGCCGATCCGGGAATCGGTGACGGTGGCAACGAAGCCCCGGGGACGTCGTCCGCGGGGTAGTCCGATACCGGTTCAAATGCAGTTCCGTGCCAATGTGCCGCGGCGCTGGGAGAAAGAGAAGGCGCATGGGCGGCAACTCGGTTCACCGTTTCGGCAATACCTCGGTGCTCGCGGTGTGCGGAATCGACGCCCCCCGGGTGATCACCTCGGCCGAGATGGACGACCGGTTGGCCGGCGTGTACGCGAAGGCCGGCCTGCGGTCCGGCATGATGCAGCGGCTGGCCGGCATCGAGGCCCGCCGGTGGTGGGACGACGGCACGACGTTCGTCGACGGGGCCGCGATGGCCGGGGCCAAGGCGATGGCCGAGGCCGGCGTGCATCCCGGTCAGATCGGCCTGATGGTGAACACCTCGGTGAGCCGCCAGCACCTGGAGCCGTCCACGGCGGTGGCCGTTCACCACGCGCTGAACCTGCCGAGTTCGTGCCAGAACTTCGACGTCACCAACGCCTGCCTGGGCTTCGTGAACGGCATGCAGCTGGCCGCCGCCATGCTGGAGAGCGGACAGATCGACTACGCCCTGGTCGTCAACGGCGAGGACAGCCGGGAGATCCACGACTCCACCATCGAACGCCTCGACCGCAGCGACGCCAACGCCAAGCAGGTCTTCGCCCAGTTCGCGTCGCTGACCCTGGGCTCCGGAGCCGCGGCCATGGTGCTGGGTCGCACCGACGCCCATCCGGAGGGGCACCGCTTTCTGGGCGGCGCCACCCGAGCCGGCAGCGAGCATCACCTGCTGTGCGTGGGGAACATGGACGACATGCGCACCGACAGCACCGGTTTGATGAATGCCGGGCTGGCGCTGACCCTCGATTTGTGGGCCGAGTCGGCCGTCGACTTCGACTGGCACAACGGCATGGACTGCTACGTGATGCACCAGGTGAGCAACGTGCACACCCAGGCGATCTCCAAGGCCCTGGACCTGGACGCGCGGCGGGTACCGCTGACCTTCCCGACACACGGCAACCTGGGGCCGGCCGCCATCCCGTTCACCCTGGCCCGGGTGGCCGACGAGCTGTCCGCGGGTGACCGTGTGCTGCTGATGGGCATCGGATCCGGACTCAACGCCTCGTTCTCGGAAATCGTTTGGTGAACAACCGGCGGCCGTCGCGCCCGCGTACCGAGGCCGCCACCTTGCCCCCGCCGGGGCTTCCCGGGCTGGATCCGGCCTGGTCCCGCCTGGTGCCCGTCGAGGACGCCGACGGCATCACCCGGACGTTCCACGTGCTCGATTCCTGGGCCCGAGCGGACCGGGCCGACGAGCCGGTCGGCACGCTGCTGGCGGTCCACGGCAATCCGACCTGGAGCTACCTGTGGCGCCGGCTGCTCGACGAGGCGCCGCCCGGATGGCGGGTGGTCGCCCCTGACCAGCTGGGCATGGGCTTCTCGGAGCGGCTCGAGCGCGCACGGGTCGTCACCCAACGGGTCGATGACCTGTGCCGCCTGACCGACGCCCTGGGCCTCACCGGTCCGGTGGTGACAGTGGCCCACGACTGGGGCGGCATCATCTCGCTCGGTTGGGCCCTGCGGCACCGGGCGCAACTGCGCGGGATCGTGCTCACCAACACCGCGGTGCACCAGCCGGACGGCGACGCGGGACCGATCCTGATCCGGTTGGCCCACCTGAGGCTGGTCAACCAACTGGCGTGCCGACTCACCCCACTGTTCGTGCGGGTCACCACCTCGCTCACCTGGCCGCGGCTGCCCCAGGAAGTGCGCGACGCCTTCGCGGCCCCGTACCGAACGATCGCCCGCCGGGCCGCCGTCGGGGAGTTCGTGGCCGACATCCCGTTCGCTCCCGGACACCCCAGCCATCCGGCCGTCGCAGCGATCGCGGAGGGAACAGCGGGGCTCACCGTTCCCGCCCTGCTGCTCTGGGGACCGCGCGACCCGGTGTTCGGCGAGATCTACTTGCGGGACCTGCGCAGCCGGTTGCCGCGGGCCCTCTTGCACCGCTACGAGAAGGCCAGTCATCTGCTGCCGGAGGACGCGCCCGGCTATGCCGCCGCGGTGGCCGACTGGGTGCGGTCCACCGTGGCATCGGACGGGCAGCCGGACCCCGGGACGGCCACTGACTCAGCTGATCGCGCGCGGCCCGGCGACCGCACACCCGACCGCGCGCCGGTGCTGTCCCAGGTTCGCGCCCGGTCCGCCGACGACACCGCCGCTGTGGTCGAGCTCGGTGGCCGGAGCATCACCTGGGCGCAGCTGAACGCCCGCATCGACAGCGTCGCCACCGGCCTGATCGCCTCGGGTGTCCGACCGGGCGAGCGGGTCGCGCTGCTGGTGCCGCCGTCGATCGACCTCACGGTGGCCCTGTACGCCGTGTGGCGTGCGGGTGCCGTCATTGTCGTGGTGGACCGGGGACTCGGCCTGCGTGGCATGGGGCGCGCACTCCGGGGCGCCGGGATCGACCACCTGATCGCCGACACCGCCGGTTTGCTGGCCGCACGGGCGATGCGCCTGCCGGGCCGGCGCATCGCCGTGCGGGACACCTTGGTCAGCAGGGTGGGCCGGGTCAGCGCCTCGTGGGAGGGCTGGGCCGCTGGCGGTGCGCGGAACGACCTGCCGCCGGACGCGGATGGCGACGATGAGGCGGCCGTGCTGTTCACCTCCGGCGCCACCGGTCCGGCCAAGGGCGTGCTGTACCGCCACCGGCAGGTCCGGGCCCAGCTGGAGCTGATCCGCTCCACCTACGGCCTGTCGTCGGATGACCGGATCGTCGCCGCCTTCGCGCCGTTCGCGCTGTACGGGCCGGCCCTCGGCCTGCGCTCGGCCGTGCCGCGCACCGACGTGACCAAGCCCGGCACCTTGACCGCCGCGGCCCTGGCCGAAGCGGCGGCGGCGATCGGCGCGACGGTGGTGTTCGCGTCGCCGGCGGCGCTGCGCAATGTGGTGGCCACGGCCGCCGACCTGACGGAAACCGGCCGGGCGGCCCTGGGCGGCGTCCGGCTCGTGATGAGCGCCGGCGCCTCCATCCCGGCCCAGCTGCTCCGCGAGGTGGCCGCCGTGCTCCCCGCCGCCGCACTGCACACGCCCTACGGAATGACGGAAGCCCTTCCGCTGACCGACATCTCGCTCGCCGAGATCGAAGCGGCCGGGGAGGGCGACGGAGTGTGCGTCGGTCACCCGCTGGTCGGCGTGGACATTGCCATCGCCCCGCTGACCGGAGCTTCGCCGGCCGCGGGTTCAGCGACCAACGCGGCCGGTTTCCCCGCCGGACCCGGGGTCAGCGGCGAGATCTGGGCCCGAGCCGACCACGTCAAAGACCGGTACGACGCCGCCTGGGTGCTCGACCACGCGGCGGCGGAACACCCCGGCTGGCATCGCACCGGCGACGTGGGCTACCTGGATGCCCAGGGCCGCTTGTGGATTCAGGGCCGGACGGTTCACGTTCTCAGCACGGCCGATGGTCCCGTGACGCCGGTGGGGCTGGAGATCGCCGTGCAGGACGCGGTCAGCCGGAGTGCCGATGCGGCGCTGGCGCATTCCGGTGTCGCCGTGGTCGGCGTCGGGCCGCTGGGCAATCAGCAGGTCGTCGTGGTGCTGGCCGGCCCGGGTGGTCCGCTGGCGCCGACCCGCCTGGTCGACGTCGTCCGGGACTCCATCCAGCGCCGGGCAATCGGTCCGAAGCCGCGGGTCGCCGCGGTGCTGATCACACGCCGACTACCGGTCGACATCCGGCACAACTCCAAGATCGACCGGGTGGCCGTGGCCCGGTGGGCAGAAAAAGTGCTGGCCGGCGGATGAGGATTCTGCTGACCGGAGCGACCGGCCTGATGGGTGGGGCGACGGCTCGAGCCTTGATCGACCGGGGTGACGACGTGACGGCATTCCAGCGGCGCCCGAGCGGTTTGCCGTGCCGAGAAATGCTGGGAGACATCACCGATGGGCAGGCTCTGGCCGTTGCGGTCACCGGACAGGACGCCGTCCTGCACTTGGCCGCCAAGGTCGGCGTGGTGGGTTCCTGGGCCGAGTTCGCGCGAGTGAACGTGACCGGCACGGGGCGATTGCTGTCCGCCGCCGGCCGGGCGGGCGTGTCGCGGTTCGTCCAGGTGTCATCGCCGTCGGTCGCGCATGCCGGGAGGCCCATCTTCGGCGCGGGCGCGGAACCCGCCGACCCCAAAGGCGCCCGCAGCCACTACTCCCGGTCCAAAGCCAGAGCGGAACAACTCGCGCTGGCTGCCGATCGGCTGGAATTCGCGGTGCTGTGTATCCGACCGCACCTGGTGTGGGGACCGGGCGACACCCAGTTGATAGAGCCGATTCTCCAGCGAGCGCGGGCCGGTCGGCTCCCGGCCATCGGCACCGGCGCGGCTTTGATCGACACCACCTATGTCGACAATGCGGTCGACGCGCTGCTGGCCGCAGTCGACCGCTGCGGCGAGGTGCACGGTGAGTCCCTGGTGGTCTCCAACGGTGAACCGGCGCCGGTCGGTGAGATCCTGCACCGGGTCTGCGCAGCCGCCGGTATTGCCGGCCCAAAGGGACGAATTCCCTTACCGGTGGCCGCCGCGGCCGGTTCGGTTGTCGAAGGTCTCTGGCGCGCGGCTCGAATCACCGGGCCACCCCCGATGACGAGATTCCTGGCGGAACAATTGGGCACGGCGCACTGGTTCGATCAGCGCCACACCCGCGCCGCGTTGCGCTGGACGCCGCGCATCACTCTGGACGAGGGTTTCGCCCGACTGAAGCGGAGTTTCATCCCGGATTGAGCCGGCCGGAATTGCGGATGGCGAGCCAATTTCTGAACGGTGACGGCTCTCGCGATATTCACGATTTCGGTGTCGCATAGACGACGACATTGTCGAGGTAGCTCCGAGTGGTGTCGTCGAAGGGACCACCGCAGCTGATGAGCACGAGTTGTTCCGGCCCGGTGCGGCTGAACATGGTGGCCGGCAGGCCGCCGGTTTTCCGGTAGACCCGGCGAGCCCGGACCTGATAGGTGACCAGGCGTCCGGAGACGGTCCGGACCTGGACGGTATTTCCCGTGCTGAGTTCGTCCAGCTTCCACAGGGCCCCCACTCCGCGGGTGGCCGAGTCGATGTGACCGTCCAGGACGACGCTGCCGCGGCCGGATCCGACCAGGACGCTTCCGGCCCACCAGCCGACCTGGGCCGGATCATCGGGCACGGTCAGCACGCCGTCGGTGCTGCCCACCGGCTGGATGTCGGCTCGCACATGCAAGGAGGGCAACAACAATTCGGCGGGTAGCTCCCCGGGGTCCGGTTCCGACGAGCCGGCCGGCGCCAGCGCTGTGGCGGTCGGCTTCGTCGATGTCCGAATGATTGGAGATGGCGGCGCGATTGTGCGGGGCGGAGCGGTCGTTCCCGCCGATAGCGGCTGAGCGGACGCCGATGTGGACAGCGACCGCCGATGTGGACAGCAGCGCTGAGGTGGGCTCCCCGGCCGATTGGGATGGGGAAGTGACCGCTTCCTGACCGGCGGGCAGGGATCCGAAGTTCCCGGGAGTAGCCCGGTCGTGGGCCAGCAGTATGACGCTGACGCCGACCAACACTGCTCCGGCCGCACCGGTCAGGAGTGCGATGGTGCGTCGGGTCAGGACGTCACCCGGCGCCGGCGGATCATCACCACGGCACCCCCCAGCAGCGCCACGCCGACGACTCCGATGCCGACCTGTTCGAGGACCGTTGATGAGCTGGTGGCGGCGGCCAGGCCACCCGTGCCGGCCGGCACCGATCCCGGGTTGCCGCCGAGGGAGCTGAGCAGGTCTTCGGCCATCGACAGATGCATCTGCGCCACCGGAAGGTAGCCATTCGCGTAGTCCGTCACCGTCAAGTCGGAGCCCGAGCTCAACTCCGTCTTGGTGTCACCGATGCTCAGGTTGTGGCCGGCCACCTGAACCTGCGCGTAAGTGAGGTCGAAAGCGTCGGCCGCGACGGTCTTGAGCTTCTGCGCGTCAGCCTGCTGTTGCGGGTTGGGAGCGGTCGGCAGCGTCACGTCGGCGGACTGGGCGACGGACTTCAGTTTGGTCAGAGCGGCCTGGTGGTCCGACACCGTCTTGTTGGCGAGGGCGAGAGTCTGGGAGTTGCTGGACCGGCTGGTGGCGATCTGACCGATGGCGATCTCGGCCAAGTCGGTTTGCGCGTTCTTGGCCATGAAGGCTTTGTCCTGGCCGCTGGGAGAATCGGCCGCGGCGGCGGGCATTCCCAACGCCAGCATCGCCAGACAGGCAGCGGCCAAACTTCCGGCCAAACGCATTTTCCTCATTTGCGGCTCCTCGCCCGTGAGGCCCGCGCCCAGGTAGCCGCGGGTAAGAGCTCGTCCAGGCCTTTTCAGACGGCATCGCACGGGATTCCCCCCGCCGGAGCCGGCCAAACCCCGGTCGGGTTCTGGCGGTCAGCCGGCGGGGTCCGCCGTCAGTGCTGATGCCCTCGGCGTCGGCGTCCCGCGGTCAACAACCCGGCGCCGGCCGCCAGCAGCAGCAGCGCCAGCAGCAGCTTGGGCCACAGGTCGAAGCCGGTGTTCGGCAGGGGTCCGGGCGCCGCCGACGTCGCCGTGGTCGGCGGCTGGGTCACCGTGCTGGTGGGCGCCACGGACGTTGTCGAGCGGGTCGATGTCGCCTTTGTGGTTGGCGTCGTGGTCGGCGTGGTGGTGGTCGGCGGCGGTGCCGAGTATGAGGCGTCGGCCACCTGGATCACGGCGCTCGGCCCGGTGAGCCGAGCGGAGTTGACGATCACCGTGCCGGCCGCCGATGACACGCTCGTCACCACGGTGACTGTCGATTCCGCTGAGACGTCAAGGGTTCCCGTGAAGGTGCAGGTGACCACCTGGCCCGCCACCGAACACGACCAGTCGGAGCCGGCCTGCTCCACGCCGAGATAGCGCAAGCTGTCCGGGAGGTTGTCGACCACGGTGAACGGTTTCTCGGACCGGCTGGGACCGTTGTTGGTGACAGTCAGATCCCAGCGCAGCGCACCCTTGGCGTCGGGCGTCGGCGAGCGGAGGGTCTTGGTCAGCGCGAGAACCGCGACCGGGGTGACCGGGCTGGTCAGCTCGGCGGTGTCGTTGGCCGGGTTGCGGTCCTCGACGGCGGAAGCGACCTTGGCCACGTTCGTCACCGTGTGGCCGGCCTGCGCTCCGGTGGCCACGGTCAAGGCCAAGCTGAACGACCCGTTCACCGGGAGCGGGCCGGGCACGGTGCAGGTGACCGTGGCGGCGAGCTGGCACGTTGCGCCGGCCGCGCCGGCGCCGCCGGTGGCCGAGACCGCGGTGAGTCCGGTCGGCAGCTCGTCGGTGACGGTGACCGGTCCGGGGTTGGTGGTGGGCCCGTCATTGGTCACAGTGAGCTGGTAGGTGCTGTTCGTGCCCACGACCAGGCTGCCGGTCAGCTTCTTGGTGATGCCGAGGTCGGCCACCGGCGGCACGAGAACCGGGTCGGTCGCCGTGTTGTTGCCGGGCACCGGGTCTTCGGTGGACGACGCCACGGTCGCCGTGTTGTCGGCCGACGGGTAGGCGGCCGCGGTGACGGTGGCGCGGACGGTGATCAACTGCTCGGCGCCGCCGGTCGTGGTGAGGGGCAGCAGACCGCCGTCCAACGTGCAGGTCACCGTCTGGCCGTCCGCGTGGCAGGTCCACCCGGTCGGCGCACTGGCTTCGACATAGGAGAGCCCCGCCGGCAGCGTGTCGGTCATCGTGACACCGGTGGCGGTGGATGGCCCGAGGTTGCTGACGGTGATGGCGAAGTCCAGCGGGCTGCCGATGCTGACGGTGGCGGCGTCATGGGTCTTGGTGATGGCCAGGTCGGTCTGCGGACCGACCGGCACCGGCGTGTCGGTGGAGGTGTCGTCGGTCGGATCCGGATCGTCGGTCGAGCCGCGGTGGACTGCCGCGGTGTTGGTCAAGGACCCGGTGGTGCTTTCTCCCACCTGCACGGTCAGGTCGATCGGCGCGGCGTCTCCCACCCCCAGGTCGGCGGGATCGCCGGCGGTGCCCAAGATGCAGGTCACCAGCTGCCCGGCGGCGCTGCAGTCCCAGCCGGTGCCGGTGGCGGCCAGGTAGCTGACGCCGGCGGGCAGGGTGTCGGTGACCGTGATCGGGTGGTCGGCATCCGCGCGGGAGACCGACGGTCCGCGGTTGCTGACCTGGAGGGTCCAGCTGAACGGTTGTCCAGGCACGGCGGTGCCGTCTGACGGCGCCGAGTCCCGGTGGGCGGCGGCCGCGGGCGAGGCCCCCGAGCCGTGCGACTTGACGATGCGGAGGTCGGCGCGGGCCCCCAGGGCGACCACGTCGGCGGCGGTGTGGTCGGCGACGGAGGGGTCGGGGGTGGTCCAGGCGGTGATCTGCGCGGTGTTGGTCAGCGTGCCGAGTGGCTCGGGCGCGGCCCGGCCGTCGATGACCGGCGCGATGGAGTTCCCCAGGTTGTCGGCGGCGATGGCCCCGGTCAGCGTGATGGTCGACGGTCCCAGCGGTAGCGGCGAAGTGCGAGCACAGGCCACCAGCTGGGTGCCGTTCTGCGGCGTGCAGGTCCAGCCCGCGCCGTCGCCGGTCAGGAAACTCACGCCCGCCGGCAACGTATCGGTGACGACGATCGGTGAGCCGCTGCTGGCCGCCGACGTCGACGGCCCGGCGTTGTCAACGGTGAGCGTCCAGGTGAAGGGGTCACCCGCGATGGCCTGCTCGTCGTCGGGATGTGTCTTGGTCAGCGAGAGGTCGGCGTCGGTGACCACGGCCACGGAGTCGGTGGCGTCGTCGTTGGCGGCGGCCAGGGGATTGGCCGGCTCGGCGGTGAGTCCCGGGGCCACGGTGGCGGTGTTGGTCAACGTGGTCGTCACGTCCGGAGCCACCGTCGTCGTGATCGGGAACGACACTCCGTTCCCGCCGACCGGGAGGTCGGTGGAGCGGGTGCACACCACGGTGTGCGCGGTTTCACCGGCCGAACAGGCGAAACCGGCGCCGCCACCGGTGGTGAACGTCAGGCCTTCCGGCAGGGTGTCGGTCACGGTGATCGGGGAGTCCGCCGCGGCCGCGGACGTCGAGGGACCGAGGTTGGTGACGGTCATGGTCCAGGTGAACGGGTCGCCGGCGGTGGCCGTTCCGGTATGGGTCTTGGTCAGGGCCAAATCAGCGGCGGTGGTCACCGGCACGTCATCACGGGCGGTGGTGGGCACATCGGGGTTTTGGGCGGTGCCGGTGCTGATGTCGGCTCGGTTGGTCAGGGTTCCCGCGGGCGTGGTGGGGTCGATCAGGGCCACCAGGGTCAAGGCGGGTGCTGTTCCGTGGGCCGCGATCCGGGGGTCCGGGCCGTCCAAGGTGCAGGACACCGGGGACGACCCGGAGCAGGTCCACGGTCCGGCGTTGGACAGGAAGGACATCCCGTCGGGCATGGTGTCGGTGATGGTGACCGGGCCGACCGCATCGGAGGGTCCGGCGTTGGTGGCGGTCATCGTGAAGGTCACCGGATCGCCCGCGTCCACCGGGTCGTCGGCGGTGTCGTGGGTCTTAACCAGCGATACCGCGGCCAAGGCGTTCACGGTCACGCTGTCCTGGTCGTGCCAGGCGGGCGTGGCGTCGCTGTGGGGGGTGGCCACGGTGATGTCGACCGCATTGACCAGCCGGCTGCCGTCGGGCACGGAGCTCTGCACGTGGGCGGTCACCGTCAAGGTGGACGTCCCGTCGGACACCGCCAGGGTGTCCCGGGTGCAGGTGCGGGAGGCCACGTCGCAATCCCAGCCGGACCCGGACAGTCCGGTGATCTGCAGACCGGTATCGGGGGAGTCGACCAGACTCAGCGTGCGGGCGGTCGACGGTCCGCTGTCGGTGACGGTCAGGTCGAAGGTGACATCGGTGCCCGCGGTGACTGTGTGGGTACGGGCCGCCTTGGTGACGGTGACGTCTGCCTGTTCGGTCACCGGCCTGGAGACGGTGGCCACGTTGTTGTCCGGGTCGGGGTCGGTCAATGGACCGGTCACGCTGGCCCGATTGACGACCGGCCCCTGGGTGCCCTCGTCCACGAGGACCGGCACGTTGATGGGCGCGGCGGCGTTGTCGCCGGAATCATCGGTGCCGATGACGCCGGGGTGGGTGCACACCACGGTGGAGGGGTCGTCGCCGGCCAGGGCGCAGCTCCACCCGGTGCCGGTGGGCAGGTCCCCGGCGTCGTAGGTCAGGCCATCGGGCAGGGTGTCGCGGACCACGGTGGGGCCAGCGGCGTCTGACGGTCCCTGGTTGTGGACTTGCAGCCGATAGGCCATGGTCCGGCCGGCCACCGCCGCGGTGGTGATCGTCTTGTCGATGGACAGGTCGGCCTGGGCGACGGCCAGCGAGTTGTCGGTGGCCGTGTTGGGCATCGGCCCGGGATCGGGGGTGCCGGACGAGACCGTCACCGAGTTGACCAGCGGCTTGCTGACGTCGAACGGCGCCGGGATGCGCACCGAGATGGTGACCGTGCGGGTCTGGGGGTCACCACCGGACGGGCCCGGCAGCGATCCGGCCAGGACGCACCGAACCTGGCCGGCGGCCAACGAGCACGTCCAGTCACCGCTGTCGGCGGAATAGGTGCCGGTGTAGGTCAGGCCCGTGGGAAGCGTGTCGGTCAGCACGACGCCCGTGGCATCCGAGGGGCCGTAGTTGGTGGCCGACAGCTGGTATTGCCGCACGGTTCCGGCCACGACTGGCTTCGTGGCCTTGTCGACGAGCACCTTGGCGGTGCCCAGGTCGGCCGACTGGTCCGGCGTTCCGGTGACCGTGGCGGTGTTGGCCCCGCCGCGACTGTCGTGATCCGGCGTCGCGCCCGGGCTGACCGTGGCGGTGTTGGTCACCGCGGAGGTCCGGTTGGCCGGCACGGCCACGGTGACGACCAGCGGGTTGGCCGACGCGTTGACGGCGAGCGTGCTGGTCCAACCGCAGGTCAGGGTGGCGCCGACGACCGGTGCGCAATTCCAGCCGTCGCCGGTCGCGGAGACGAGGGTGGTCCCGGCGGGCAACGTGTCGGTGACGGTGATGGGCTGTCCGGCCGAGGCGAGCGACACCGCGGGCCCCAGGTTGGCGACTTGTACGGAGTAGGTGGCGGTGGAGCCGGCCACCAAGCCGGAGGTCAGGGTCTTTCCGATCTGCAGGTCACCTTCGGTGCTCACGGTGCCGGTGGCGGATGCGGTGTTGTTGGTGGTGTCCGGGTCGAAGGTGCGACCAGTCACCGAACCGGAGTTGGCGGCCGTGGCACCGGCCGCGGCGTCGGGCGGGATCGCCACTGTGACGGTGACCGCCGGGAAGCCGGCGCCGGAGGCGAGCGTGTCGGTGGCATTGGTCCGACCGCAACTGACCTGTCGGGTACCGCTGTCGACCGTGCAGGACCAACCGGTTCCGGCCGCGGATACCAGAGTCAGCGGTGACCCGGTCCCGCCGCCGGACGCGGTCACGGTGGCGGGGATGGTGTCGGTCAACAGGAACGGGCCGGCGGCGGTGTCGGGCCCGGAATTACTGACCCCGAGGGTCCAAGTGCCCGTGCCGCCGGCGGTGAAGGTGCCGGCCGACTTGGCCAGGCGAATATCGGCCGCGGCCAGGCGGGCGACGGCGGTTCCGGTTCCGGTGGCGTAGCTGCCGCCGGCATTTCCGGACGCCCCGGACGAGTCATTGATCGACGCCGTGACGCGGTTGGTGTTCGCGGCCGTGGTGCCGGCGGCGGTCGGGGCGTCGGCGCCCGGTATGCCGTCGAACGTGATCACGACGCTCTGACCGGGCAGCAGGCCGGAGCTCTGCGGATCCGCGCCGAGCGGAGCGAAGCCGCTCCAGGTCAGGGTGGGTCCATCAGCTCCCGACGCCGGTGTGACGGCCGGGTCGATCTGCACCGCCGCGGAGGCCCCCACGGTGACCTGGGCGGATCCCACGCGGTAGGTCCAGTGCGGCGGCAGGACATCGATCGCCGACAGTGCGTAAGCCCGGGCGGTGCCGGTGTTGGTCAGCGTGATCCGCCAGGTGAAGGGGTCACCGGCGTAGGCCAGTCCGGTGGTCACGGCGGCCTTGACCGGGACGACCTTGGGGAACTGCGGCGTGACGGTCGCGGTCGCGGTGGTGTTCGGCCTGAGGTGACGTCCACCGCCGGCCGGCTGCGTGTAGGCGTCGGTCACTGTCGCCGTGTTGGTCAGGCCGGCTCCGGTGAGCCCCGAGGAGGCGGCCAGCGTGCCGTTGTAGCCGATGCTGATCGCGTTCGCAGCCCCAACGGGGAGCGGACCGGCGATGGACCAGGATATTGTGCCGCCCGAGCCGTCCGGGTTGGTGCCCGACAGCGTGGCGCCGACCGGAAGGCTGGACGGATCGATGATCACTGCGGTCGGCACGGCGTCGGTGACCGTGACCGAATAGGCCGGTCCGGCGTTGGTGTCGCCGACCTGGGCCCCGTTGCTGGCGGTGAGTGTGTACCGGAACGTCTGGGCCGGGTCGGGAGTGGTGTCGTTGACGGACTTGGCCACCCGGACGATCGGTTCGGTCACCGTGACCTTGACCTTGCCGGCCGCCGGTATGTCCGCGGTGCTGAACGCCGGCAGCCCGCCGCCGGAGGTGGTGTTCCATTCGATGGCCGCCCCGTTGGTCAATCCGGCGCCGCGGCTGGCCGCGGCGACATCGGCGATGGGCACGGTGTAGGTGAGCGTGAGTGTGCGGGCCTGGGGCTGAGCGGTCAGATCTCCCAGGCTCCAGGTGGCCAGGGTGGAGGTGCCGCTGGGCGCGGTGGTCGGGGTGTTCAGCGGGACAGTGCAGGACCCTGGCGTCTGGGTGCAGGTGAGCGAGACGGAGGCGAGCCTGGTGGCGTCCAGGCCGGCCGGCAGCAGGTCTCGCAGGACCGCGTTGTAGAGATTCACCGAGGCCGGGATCACCGTGGTGACGGTGTAGGTGACTGTGGTGCCGACGTTGCCCGTGGTCGGGGAGGCCGCCTTGGTCAGGGTCGGGGTGGTGACCTTGATGGACCTGGTGGCGCTGGCCGTGTACTTGCGGGCGCCGTCCGGGAGTGGGGACGACGGAGTCGGGCGGGCTGTTCCGGGAATGGACACCGAGGACAGCGAGGCGGTGTTGGCGTAGGTCTGGCCGGCCGCCGCGGTGCTGGACACCGTGGCCGTGTAGTACAGGGTGCCGCTGGTGCCGCTGGCCAGGTCGCCGACGTGCCATCCGATCCTGGTGGTGCCGACGGCGCAGCCGTTGCCGCCCACGCCGGTGCCGGTCCCCGGGGTCGGATCGTCCGTTGTGCCCCTGGTGGGGCTGCCCACGACGTAGCCGGTAACCGTCAAACCGGCCGGCGCGCAGTCGATCACCCACGTGTCGTAGGCGGTCGGCCGGCCCGTGGTGTCGGCGGCCGCCAGCTGGTAGGTCACGGTCTGTCCAGCGGAGTACGGGCCGGTAGTGACGGTCTTGGCGAGCGTCGGCGCGGGCTCCACCACGGTGGCTACCGCGCTGCCGTCGAGATTGGTCGGCGTGCCGCCCACCGGGGTCCAGGTGAACCGGGCCCGGTTGGTCGCGGTGCTGCCCTGGGCGCCGGCGGCGGTGGTGAACCGGCCGGTCAGGGTGACGAAGATGAGCTGGTCGGTTCCGCTCGCGTTGGTGTACGACGCCGGAAAGGTGAGCACGCCAGTGCCCGGATCGAGGGTGAAGGTGTCCGGGAGCGGCTGGGTGGCCGTCGGATTGGCGGCGTCGGGTGCGTAGGCGGCTGCCGGCGGATACGCGGCGTTCAGCAGTTCCACCCCGGACGGGACCACATCGCTCAGGGAGGCGGAGTTGACGGTCAGACCGGCCGGGATCCGGGTGGACAAGGTGAAGGTCATCAATTCGCCGATGGCCGCCTGGCCGGCACCGTCGTTGCCGGTGCCGGCGATGGCGCTGGTGATCGTCTTGGCCACGGCGACCGGGGCGGTGAAGACGTCGGAGCTGTCGGCGGCGGCTGGGGCCAGCTGCTGGGCGGCCGGGATGTCCGCGTCGGGGTTGTTGGCCGGGTAATAGGTGGTGCCGGCCGGGCCGTCATCGGCGTCGGCGGTGTAGCTGGACACCGAAGCGGTGTCGGTCAGGTCGACCGAGGGGCCGACCTCCGGCACCGTCAGCTGTACGTCGAGGCGAGTGGTGGCCCCGGCCGCCACTGGGCCGGCCACTGCGATCCGGACGATGGACCGGTTGGTTGTCACCGGGTTCCAATCGCCGAAATCGCCCGGGTCACGGCAAGTCGTGTTCGTCGCGGGTACCAGGTCCGTGCAGGTGAAAGGGGCCGGCAGGACGTCCCAGATGGCGATGTCGGACACCGCTCGGTCAGTGGAGGTGGCGCTGTTCCCGAGGTTGGCGACGTCGACCCGGAAGTCGACCAGATCACCGCCCTTGACCTGCACGTGGTCGGTGTTGGCGGGATTGTCCGGCGTCGGCAGCCCGTTGACCGAGGCCACGCCCTTGGTCAACGACAAGGGAATGGCCGGGGCCAAGGAAAAGTCCACCCGGTCGCGCAACGAGATGGCCCGGCCGGAGGAGTTCTCCTGCCGGAACTTCAGCAAGTTGCCGGCGAGGTCGACCTTCCCGGGGTCGGCGGGATTGGTCACCCGGACCGCCAGCCGGACGACGAAGGTCTGGCCGGGATCGATGAGCCGCACGCCGTTCTGCGAGTACCCCAGCGTCCACACCAGAGTTCCGGCGGCCGCGCCGCTGTCGTCCAGCGAGATCTGGTCGGCGGCCACCGTGTTGTCCGGACCCAACTGGGCCGATCCGGGTACGTAGGCGGTCCCGGCGGGCAGGAAGTCGGTGACCACCGGATTGCGGGTCCGCACGCCGGCAGCGAACTGCACCCGCAACTCGAAGCACACCCGGTCGCCCAGCGCGAAGGTGGTGCGCGCCGCCGGCAGCACCGGATTGGTGGGGTCGACGAAACCGGAGCCCGCGCAGGAGTAGTCCGTGGCCGGGTCGACCGGCAGCGGCTCGATCAGTTTGGCGATCGTTGGACCGCCGGTGACCAGGGTCGCCGCCGAAGAATCGGAGACGGCCACGGATCCGGATTCCGAAGTCCCCGGGATGGGGGTGGTCGTCGCGGCCAGCACCGCGGTGTCGGTGAAGGCGTCGCCCGCGCTGGTGTCTGTCCCCGCCAGCGAGCCACCGGGGTAGAAGACGAGCATGCGTACCGGGTAGGTGACGTTGACCGTCGACTGGGCGGCGATGTCGGCGATCGGCGTGAACGCCGCCGAGAACTTTCCGGTGCTGTCGTCGTAGGTGACGGACGAGTAGTCGATGCTGCCGCCGTTGTCGATCTGCGGGGCCTGTCCGTCCGCGGCGGTGCATCCCTGGGTGGTGGCCAACGCCGGATGCGCATCGACCAGGGCCGCCCACCGTTCCGCGGACATGATCGGGCACAGCCCGTTCGGGAGCTGATCGGTCAGCGCGATGCCGTGTGCGTCGGTGTATTCGGAGGTGTCCACCTCGAGCCGGAAACTGGCCACGTTTCCGGCGGTGAACGCGTCCTGTTTCCCGTAGGCCGCGCCGGAAGTTCGCACCGACTTCAGCACGCGGACGTCCTTGGCCGTCACGGTGAGGGTGGCGCGAATTGGAGACCGGGGTTCCCGTGGCGCCCGTCGGATCGGATGGGGTGGGGCCGGTGTAGACACCGGACACCGACGCGGTGTTGGCCACGGCCTGCCCGAGGCCGGACTGCCGTGTGGTGGCTCCGGTGTTGTTGTTCAGATTCGATCCCTGGGCTCCGGTGGACGCCGGGGTCGTATCGCCGAATGACATGGTGTTGGCCTGCAGCGGGACCGCGGCCGCATAGCGGACCGTATAGGTGGCGCCGGCGGCCAGGTCTGGGATCGTCCAACTCACCCGGGTGAAGACCCCGGACAGCGGGGACGGGTCGGTGACCGTGGTGACGGTGTCCGGCGTCAGACAGTTGGCGGTGAGGGAACGACCCTGGCCCAGGCGGGCCGCGCCGGAGTACTCGACCATCGACGCCGGCGCGGTGTTGTCCGCGGTGCCGCAGCCGAGGAACTCTTGGTTGGCGGGAACGTAGTCGACCACCGTGTTTCCGGTGGTCGGCTGGACTCCGTTGTTGGTGACCAGCAGGGAGTAGATGGAGACGTCGTCGTGCGCTCCGCGCAGTAGTTTCCCCTCGGGGCTGGCGTCGTCGAATTTGGCGATCGTGATCGCGCCGACCGTGGTGGTCACCGTCTTGACCGGACCGGCGGCCAGGGTCGGCGCGTCGATGACGGCGCCGGTGGCGGTGAATTGGGGTACCAGCCGGGGGTTGGTCGACGCCCAGGCTTGCGCCGTGTTGTCGAAGGTGGAGCCGACGGGATACAGAGGCGCGCTGGGCACGACCCGGTAGTTCAGGGTGAGGTCGGCATTCACGGCCAGGTCGCCGACATTGCTCCAAACCAGGGTCTGTTGGTCGACCAGGGTGCCGCTGCCGGCCGGAAACTCGACCCGGTTGGTGATGATCGTCGGATCTCCGACGTCCCCGGGAGTGGTTGAGCCGGCCCGGTAGGCCACGCCGGGGGCCAGGACGTCCCGGAAGGAGACGTTGTATTCGGTGACCGCGGAGCCGCCCGCGGGGTTGGACGCGTCCAGCTGGAACGCGGCCGGGGTGCCGGCCAGAACGGATCCAGGACCGGTCTTGGTGAGTTGAATCGTCGCGGCCGATGCCGCGGCTGCGGGCGGAGGATTGATGACCGGCACCGACAGCACCACCCCGGCGATCAGACTGCCGGCCAGCGCTGACGCCACCCCCCGCCACGTTCTCCGCGACCACCGGAAACCCGCTCGTGTTGCCGCTCTTCCGGCCACCGGAACCCCACTTGTATGAAGTCAACGTCAGGACAGCGTTAAGTAGCTGGTCCATTACGCAACGTATCGCATAGTGGGGCGGTCGCGGAAGTCACACGGTTTCACGGTCGGGGAGGCTCGATAGCGGCCGGCACCCGGGCGAACCGCCGGCAACGCCCGCCTGCCGGCTGGGCCATGAGGAGCGACCACCTGGATGGGGGACGTTTGGATGGTTGCTCCCGGCCAGGCCGCACCGGCGAAGGCGGCGCTGACTTGCCCACCGACAGCGGCCGCCGCAGCGGGCTCACAGCGCCTTTACAAGCCCGGTCACCGATCGATACATTCCCGCCCGAAGGTGTGCGCGGGCCCTCACCCACCCCGATTGATGGGAAACGATACGACAAATACGGCGACTGAACGTCATTGGCCTGCTTTCCGCCGCCGTGCTGGTCGCTGACCTGCTCGCAGGATGCACCGGTACCACGGTCGGCTCGCCCCGCGCTGAACACCCTTCGGATTCCATCACCAATTCTTCGTCGTCAACCTCGTCGGCGGTGGGTTCGCCAATCGGTTCGGTGCCGTCCTCACTGCGCTCCGAGGCCACGGTAATCACCGTCCCTTCGTCACTGCCGCCGCCGCCCGCGTCGAGCGCCCCGACAACGTGGCCGGCCGCCACAGCTGACACCACGGGAGCGCTCGCTCGCCGTGATATCGCCAAGATGGCCGGCGCGTTGCTCAGACCGGTGGAAGTGGGAAACGGCTTCGCGCAGAGGCCCTACACGCCGCCAAGTCCTTCCGATCACCGGACGACCCTGGCGTGCGGCCAGGTCAATCCCGCTGCCGTTTTCCCCAATGCGCTGAGAGTCGGCGTCGACCTCGAACAGGGTAAGACGGCGTACGTCCAGCAGGGGGTCGTCAAATACTTCGATGAAGAGACAACCGTGCGGGCCTTCGAGTATTACGCGAGCGGCTTCAGTTGCGTCCAGGGCGACGGTGCGGATTTCTCCAAGGCTGCGGACGTCTCCGACGACTTCGACGCCGACCGGGGATTGTCTTGGCAAGTCACCGACGACCAAGGTGAAACCGGCATCATCATTTTGCTCGCCGAGGGGCGAATCACCGCGGGGTTTACCTTTCTGACCGGTCCGGGAGTGGACCGCGCGACCGTCAAAGATCCCGTCGAGGTGGCCAAGGTGGCCTGGAAACGGCAGCTCGACCAATTGTGAGGCGAAAAGCCGTTGCCGTCCTTGCATCTTGATGGGACCACCTCAGGACGCCGAAATGCCCCCGTTCACGCTGATCGCCTGACCCGTCAGCCGGCCCGATCCCGGGCCGCCGAGGTAGACCACCAATGACGCCAGGTCGGCCGGCTCGGCCACGCCCAGCTGAGCCTGCCCGGCCGCCTTCTCGAAGAGCCGGCGGCTGAAGCCGGCGCTCAACGCGCGCTCTCCGGTCGGCGTGTTCGCGATGAGCGACGGGGTGATGGCGTTGACCCGGATTCCGTCCCGTTTGGCCTCCAGTGCGACCACCCGGGAGAACATGACGATGGCGGCCATGGCTCCACCCAGCACGCTCTCGCCCGGGGTGGCGACCTTGCCGGCATCGGAGGCGATCAGCACGATGCTGCCGCCGCCCTGCGTCTGCATCGGCGGCAGGAACGCGCGGGTCAGCAGCATGGGCGGCAGGGCCTGGCGGACCAGAATGTCTTCCAGGTCGTCGATCGGGGTCCGGTGCAACAATTCGGGCAGGTAGTCCCCGGTGACGGAACTGACCAGCACGTCGACGGTGCCGAAAGCTTCGACCACCCGGGCGGCGGCGGCCATGACGTCGCCCGCGCGGCCGGCGTCGGTCCGGACGAACAGCACCTCGGCCTCCGGACACTGGTCGAGCACGCGGCGGCAGGCGGTCGCGCCGCGCCGTTCGTCCCGGCCCAGCAATGCCAACCGGCGGACACCGACCGCGGCGAAGGCCAACGCGCTCGCCAGACCGACCCCGGACGTGCCACCGGCGATGACGACCACGGACTCGGCGTAGCTGCGGACAAGGGGCACGGGACAGCTCCATCGATCGTGGCCACGGTCGCGGGGCGGAAACGAGCCGGTTGGCTCCCCGGGTGCGAGGATCGACCGGAACCGTCGGAAACGTACCTGACCAAGGAGCAGCAGGGATGCTCGAGACCAAGGTTCTGACGTCGTCCCACTGGGCCGCCGAACCGGGCGAAGTGGTGAGCGTGTCGGTGTGCGAGGCGCTGCGTGATGCGGCGGCCGCCGTGCCGGACCGGCTGGCCCTCGTCGACTGCGTACCCGACCCGGCCGGCCGCCGCACCTGGACGTACGCCGAATTCGTCCGGGAATCCGAACGGGTGGCCAAGGCGTTGCTGGCGAATTACTCGCCCGGCGACCGGATCGCCATCTGGGCGCCGAACAGCGCCGAGTGGGTGATCCTTCAGCAGGGGATCAGTTTCGCCGGAATGGTGCTTGTCGCTTTGAATCCCGCTTATCGATCGCGAGAGCTCGGTTTCGTTCTGGAACAGTCGGAAGCCACGGCCATCTTCTGCGTGACCACCTACCGCGGCTTCGACATGCGCGCATTGATCGAGGAGCTGCGTCCGGGCCTACCGGCCCTGCGCGGGGTGCACTATCTCGAGGACTGGTCCGCCTTTCTGGGCGCCGCCGACGAGAACCGCCCGCTGCCGGCCATCACTCCCGACGACCTCATCCAGATCCAGTACACCAGCGGCACCACGGGATTTCCCAAGGGCGCCATGCTTCACCACATGGGGCTGATGAACGAGGCCCGGTTCGTGGCCGAGCGCGCCGGCATCGGCGACGGTGGCGTCTGCATCAACGCCATGCCGATGTTCCATATCGGCGGCGGGGCCGTCACGTCCTTCGGGATGTGGGCGAAACGCGGAACCTTCGTGATCCTCCCCGGTTTCGACCCGGGTTTGCTCCTGGAGGCCATCGAGGCGTTCGGCGGCACCCACACGCTGGTGGTGCCCACGATGTTGATCGCCATGCTCGACCACCCTGACCTGGCCGGTCGGGATTTGTCCAGCCTGCAGACCATCATGAGCGGGGCCGCCTCGGTGGCCGCGACGCTGGTCCGGCGGACCATCGACCTGCTGGGCTGCCAGTTCTCGATTCTGTTCGGGCAGACGGAGACTCACGGGGTGATCAGCCAGACCAGGGTCACCGACAGCCCCGAGGACCAGGCCAGCACGGTCGGGCAACCGCTGCCCCAGCTGGAGGTGAAGATTGCCGACGCGCAGACCGGCGATCCGGTGCCAGTCGGTGCCAACGGAGAAATCTGCTGCCGCGGCTACCAGAACATGCGGGGCTACTACCGCATGCCCGACGCCACCGACCACACCATCGACGCCGACGGCTGGCTGCACATGGGCGACATCGGGACCATGGACGAACGGGGTTTCCTCCGTGTCACCGGCCGGGTCAAGGACATGATCATTCGCGGGGGCATGAACCTGTACCCGGCGGAGATCGAGGCACCTCTGGAGGAGCATCCCGCGGTGGAAACGGCCGCGGTGATCGGTGTGTTCGATCCCACCTGGGGCGAACGGGTCGCCGCGGTCATCAAGATACGGGCGGGGCATGACCGGCCGACCGTCGCGGAGCTCACCGATTTCCTGCGGCCACAGATCGCGGCGCACAAAGTGCCGGTGCTGTGGGCGTTCTCGGAGGCGCTACCGATGACGCCGACCGGGAAGATCCAGAAATACGTGCTGCGCGACCTGGCGGCGGAGAACAGCCTGGGTTTCGAGATGCGACCCGCGACGCCCCACGACTGAGAGCCGGCCGTCAGACCGATCGGACCGGAATGTGGCGGCCGAGCGGGACCGGCTGTCGGCTCGCGAGCACGCCGTCGCAACCTGCGCAGCTGCGCCCATCGGCGTGGTGGTGTCCGGCCACCGGGAAGACGACATCAGCCAAGGGTGCCATCGCGGCTGCGACCGTGCGATCGGCCGTCTCCCAGGCCAGCAGGGCGGCGCCGAAGGCCCCGGTGATCTGCGGTTCGGCCGGCACCTCGACCTCCGCGTCGAGCGCTTCGGCCAGGAAGTGAACAGCCGCAGGGTTGTGCGCCACCCCGCCGGTGAGCACGACCGGTAGTTTGCGACCCACCTGGGCGACCAGGGCCAGGGTCCGGGCGGCCACGGCCCGGTGCACGGACGCCGCGATGTCGGCCGGTGGCAAGTCCTGGGCCAGTAGCGAAATGATCTCGGTCTCGGCGAAAGTCGCGCACATACTGCTGATTTCGAGGTCTCGACGTCCCCGCAACGCCAAGGGGCCGAGTTCGGTGATGTCGCATTCCAGGGCGCGGGCCAGCACGTCGTAGAACCGGCCGGTGCCGCTGGCGCACCGGTCGTTCATGGCGAATTCCTCGACCAATCCCGGCGTCGATCGATGCGGATGGCCTTGCTGTCCTGGCCGCCGATGTCGATGACCAGCCGAGTGCCCGGACAAGCCGACGCCACACCCCGGGCATGACAAGTGATCTCGGTGTAGGTGCGCATGGTGCCGGGCACCAGCCGCCGCCCGTAGCCGGTGGCAATGGTGCCGGACAACTCGTCCGCGGTCACCCCGGCCGCGGACAGCGCCTGGTCGACCGCTTGATGCATGCCCTGCTTGCTGACCGCGCCCATCTGGACGACCGCATGGGCCTGGATCTGGCCGTGCCCGTCGATCACCACGGCTTTGGCCGTCGTCGACCCCAGGTCGACCCCCAGATAGTGCCCGGTGCTGCGTCACGGCCTACCGGCTCCGGTCATCGCCGCGCTCCCGCCGGATGTCGATGGCCTCCAACATGGCGACCAGCCGGCTCTCCAGGATCTCCTCCTTGTAGAAGGAGGCATCGGCGACGTCGCCTTCGAAGAAGATCGACGGGATTCCGAGCTTCTGCTGAGCGGAGCGGGCCAGCAGCCTTTGCGGCCCCGTGAACGCGCGACAGGTCCGCGTGGAATGGAAGACGAGGCCGTCGATCGCCGTAGTCGCGGCAATCCCGGATCGTCAGATAGTCCAGCGTCTTCGTGCCGTGGTTGGTGGGGCACAGCAGGTAATGCTGCGCCATACCGAGCAGGGGATCGTCCGGATCAATGAGATCCGGCTCCTGCCAGAAAGCATTCTGGATGTAGCGGCCGGCCAATACCGCGGCTCCGTGCTCGGCGAACTTGCGGGACAGAAAGCCCAGCTTGTTCCAATTCATGATGCCGTCGAAATAGAGCCGGTACCGCTCGTTCTGAACGCCCGAGATGCCCTGAGCCAGCCGGTCGGCGATCTCGTCGCGCACGGCGCCGAAATAGTCGACCAGGGCCTGGTCGCCGGGCAGGAAATTGATCGGCGCGACACAGGCGATCCAGTCCCAGAACGTGGCGGGCGCGGGCTTGGCCTTGCAGAGTTCCAGCCCTTCACAGCGCAACTCGGCCGCTCGTTTGATGTAGGTCATGCTCTCGGACAGTGCATCCCAGTCGAACGGCCGACCGGTCCGCTCCTCCAGGAACACGATCAATTGTCGCAGTTGGGAGGCCACGAATTGGGAGGCGTCGTGCCATTCCTCCCCGGTGAGATAGCCGGCGTCCGGTTTGTTGCCCCACAGGAACGGGTGAGAGATGGTGAACAGCGGCACCGACTTGCCGAACACCCGGAACGAGATGCCGTCCCATTGCTGCCCGGTGCTACACCCGGCGTAATTGTTGACGAAGAAGTCGGGAGCCGGGAAGCCGGGCCGCCAGGGCTTGCGAGTCGTGTACGCCGACGACACCGGTCCGATCGCCGTCCTCGCCGGCCAGGACTCCCACCGAGGGTGAGGACCGAGCAGCCGAGATGCGTGCGGGAGTAGGAACAAAGCTCCGCGTTGTAGCCGTATTCCGCGCCGGCCAATTGGGCGGGACCTTCGAGATGCTGGGCGGCCAGCCGGGCCGAGAAGGCCTCGCCGTGGCACCAGGCCAGCCCGGCGGCCTGAAAGATCGGGTTGAGCGCGCCGCCGTTGTACCAGACGATCTGTTTGCCCCGCTCCCGCGCCGTGAAGAGGTCGTCCCAATAGTCGGCGATCATGCGGCCGCCCGCCCTGGTGATGGCCAGTCGGTTGGACCGGTCGGTCGTGGCGACCGCTGTCATGGCTGAACCTCCCGAGACGATCCGCCGGTGCGGCGCCGTCGCGCCCGCTCGACCAGGGCCTCCACCCGGGTCCGTACCGACTCCAGTGGCAGGCCCTCGTGTTCCGTTTCCAGCAGCAGGTGCGGGATTTCCGCCGCGTCCAGGCCCTTGCGCAGTTCCGGGTAGTAGAGCATGTGCGGTTCGCAGAACTTGGGCAGTAGGTGGATGACCGCCTCGGCGCCGCTTCGCGCGACCGCCCCCAACAGGTAGCGATCCCAATCGGCGTCGCGGGACACTCTGGTCGGGCAGGGGATCACCGTGTTCCGCTCGTCGTACCACCGGGCGAGCGCCACGAGAGGATCGCCGACCTCGGCAACGTCGGTCGACACGTGCCGCCGTCCGGTGTAGAGATCGTCGTCGACGACCAGGGCTCCGCTGTCCTCGATGGCCGCCAGCAGTTCGCGGCGAGGGGCGTGACACAGGTGCCCCGACAGATGCACCCGCACCCGCTCGTCACGGGCCGCCGGCACCGGGTCCGCGAGTTCGTCCAAGAGGGCAAGGCACTCGGCGGGGTCCATCACCATGCTGGCCACGATCAGATCCTGCAGCTCGGCGGGCCGCAGCGCCGCGTTGCCGCGCAGCCCGCCCGTCCAGCAGTCCCCGCAGCCGCCGGCGGACCCGGTTGGCCTGGCGAATGCTGTCCCGCAGGGCCTCGTCGGTGATCGGGCTGGCCCGACAACTCAGCGAATTCCGCCCGGAACTCCGCCATCCGCCCGCACACCTGCTCGAACGCCCAGGCGTCGTCGAGGGCGCTGTTGAGCATGCCGAAGTACACGGGCGTCTCGGGAAGCACGGCGCGGACCACATCGGCGGCGCCGACCAGCTGAATACAGTGATCGGCGAGATACAGGGCGTCGTAGGCGTCGAAGCGGCCCGTGGCCGCCTGGTCGGCCAGGTTGCGGGTGTAGCCGCAGTAGAACTCGGCGAGCAGGGCACGCCCCTCGGTGATCGGCACCTGGTCGTCGGGCACTATGACCGTCAGAAGCCCGGCCGCCTGGGCAATCTCGCGCGGAAAGTTCATCGGCAGCAGTCCGACCACCTTGCGGCCGGGATTCCGGTCCCGCCAACCGTCGATGTAGCCCCGCGGGTGGCGAGCGACGGCTCGCAAGCGGTCCACAGCGGCGGATGACCGGGTTGTCGTGGTCGGAACGACCTCGGTCATCGGACTCCTTGCTGGACCTGGCTGCCGGGCACACCTGCTGAGGCGTGACCAGCGTGCTGCTGGTGCACTCCGAGGGTAGCGATTTTCGGCCTCGGCGACGCGGCCGGAGGCGGGCTTGCTTTCATGACGTGGCTGCTGAGTGCACGACGCGGGTTGCGATTCATCGACGTCCGCGGCGGGTCCGCCGAATCGGACGCTGTCGGTGGTCGGGTTCACACTGTGGCCATGACCGTCGTTGAATTCCAGGTGACCTTCGACAGTTCCGACCCCGGCGCGCTGGCGGCGTTCTGGGCCGAGGCGCTGCGGTACGAGTTGCAGCCGCCGCCGCCGGGTTTCGCTTCCTGGGACGAGGCGTTGACCGCCTGGGGAGTGCCGGTCGAACACCGTAACGACCGGTCGGCGATCCAAGATCCGGCCGGCGTGGGGTCTCGGGTCTTCTTCCAGAAGGTGCCCGAGCCGAAGACCGCCAAGAATCGGGTGCACCTGGATCTCCGCGCGGCCCCCGGCTTGACCGGGGATGAGCGGATGGCGGCCTTGGAGGCCGAATGCGCCCGTCTGATCGGCCTGGGCGCCAGCCGTGTGCAGCGCTTCGAGGCCGACGCTGCTTCGTCGGGGTTCATCGTCATGCTCGATCCCGAAGGCAACGAGTTCTGCCTGGACTGAGCATCGAGCAGTCCCCGTGACCCCATGAGCGCTCGGGTCAGGCACACCGCCGGACCGCCCACACGTCATCGCCGCCCAACCGGCCCGTATCCGGCCGCGCCGACGGGGTCTCTCACGACGGTTCGGAGTTCTGCTCGGTTGTGCACCTAGCGGCCGAGAAAAACTGCGTCGGCGTTCCGTTTCGCGCGCTTGCGAACTCAGAACACAAACCTCGTGCAATCAGTCGGGAAGGCGAACCAGGCTAGCACGCGCTGCGGTATCAGGACGCGGAGGCCACCGCCGTCCGGGCCGGCCCACGAATCGGCGGCCGGCTCGTATTCGGGCGCGTATTTGGCAAAGGCAGCGGCGAGTCGTCCGCCCAGGCCGTCCAGCTCCGCCTGGGTGGTCGTGGACCGGCCCTCGACGATGACGACTTCGGTCCCACTTTCCAGCGTCATCGTGCAGGCCGGGTTCTGTTCGGCATTGCGGGCGTGAACGGTGGTCGCGGCGCCGTCGTAGTAGAAGCGGTTGTCGAGCCAGACTCCCCATCGGGGGACGACATGGGGCCGGCCATCCGGCCGCACGGTGCTCAGCCAGTAGTTCCGCGCCGCCGTCAGGCGCTGATCCACGGCGGCCCAATCCAGGAGGCCATCCGTGGAAGCCGGCAACCCGTAACCCTCGGGCAGCGTGGGGCGCGTTCGTTGGGGTGTGCTCATGATTTGGACCCTGCCACTGACCACCGACAGCGGACATTCCCGGGTGCGATTGGTCTGAATGTGGTGCGCGAATGGCACGGATTGCCCTATCGGGCAGCGACTGAACGATCGCCGCGCCGACGGTGCAGGGACCGATACGGTCGATTTCGGTCCAATCTTCGCCCGGGCGGTCGAACCGAACCGGTGTGCTGAGGATTGTTGCCCGTCCCTCGACCGCCATTCGGCGGCTGAACCGTTCTGCGTTTGAAGGAGGCACCATGAAGAAATGGACCGGAATTTCGCTGGCCCTCGCTGTGGGTGCGGCGATTGTGGTCGGCGTGGGTTCCGCATCGGCCACCGCTCCGCAAGCGGCCCCGGCGGCCGCACCGGCGGTCAGTCCGGCAGCAGCGCAACTGGCGGCGCTGCCCGCGCGGGGCAACTCGCGGCGCTGCCGGCCGCGGCGGTCCAGCCCACGGTGAGTCCGGAAGCTCTCTACGTTCCGGTGCAGCCCTGCCGCATCGTCGACACCCGAGCGGCCGGTGGCGCGCTCGGCAACGGTGAGATCCGCAGTTTCGTCGTCGGCGGCACCACCGGCTTCGTCTTCCAAGGCGGCAAGTCGGGCGGTTGCGGAATTCCCTCCGATGCGACCGCCGTGTCGATGAGTGTCTCGGCGATCTCACCGTCAGACGCCGGCTATATCAGGGGCTGGCCGTACAACACCACCGAACCCAGCGGTGGCACGTTCCTCAACTACAACAAGTCTGGCTCGGCGACCACCGGGACCACCCAGGCCGTCACTCCGAATGCCGCCAGGGGCTGGACGGTGCACAACTTCGCCACCAAGACGCATTTGGCGGCCGATGTCACCGGCTATTACGTGCCGCAGATGGAGGGTTACGTCGGTGGCGACGGCAGCCTGCAGACCGGGACCAGTCGCATTCTTGACGTCGTCCACGCCGGCACCGGCTTCTACTACGTGGACCTGGACAGAAATGCCCGCTCCTGCTCATTGCAGGCGACTGCGTACAACCTGTACCGGTACGCGTCGGTGGGGTATTCGAGTTCGACCACTCCGAACCGGGTCAGTGTTTACATCTGGTATCTGAACGGAACAACGCCGACGCCCGTCGATTATCCGTTCCACGTCCTGGTCACCTGCTAAGGCTAGGGAGTCCTTTCGTTCTTCGAGAAGGCGGCGGAGATCGGCACCAGCCGGTTTCCGCCGCTTTCGGGCTTTTGTGAGGGAGTCCACCTCTTGCGGTCGGAATTCCTACCGCAGTCAGGAATCGTTTAGCCGGTCCCGCGCGGTGCGCGCCAGGGGGAGCGCGCAACCTCACGGCCGGTTCGCAACCTGTGCACGCGTTGCGAACCCGTCGGCGCGTTGCGGACCCGGCGGGCGGAGCGCCGGCCGGCCGGCCGGGGGAGGAGCCCGCGAGCGGCGACAGCTGGGCTTGGACCGCCGGGCCAGGAGCACGAACCGTGAGAGGCAACCCCGGGCCGCCCCACCCCTAATCTTGATCTGTTCAAGGAACAGTCCTATGGTCGTAGCATGAGGGTCGGCTTCGAGGCGCAGCTGCGGTCGGCTTCGTTGCGCGTCACCCGGCCGCGGCTGGCGGTGCTGGCCGCGCTCCACGATCACCCTCACGTGGACACCGACTCGGTGATCGCCCTGGTGCGCGCCAACCATCCGGCGGTTTCCCATCAGGCGGTCTACGACGTGCTCCGAGCGCTCACCGAAGCGGGTTTGATCCGGCGAATTCAGCCCGCCGGCGCCACCGCCCGGTACGAGGCGCGGGTGGGCGACAACCACCACCACGTCGTGTGCCGGTCCTGCGGCGCGATCGCCGACGTCGAGTGCGCCGTCGGCCACGCCCCCTGTCTCATCGCCTCCGATGACCATGGCTTTCTGGTCGAAGAGGCGGAGGTCGTGTACTGGGGCACCTGCCCCGATTGCGCGGCCGAAGGCAATTTCCCGCAGTCCGTCAGTTCGGAAGGAAGCAGATGAGCGACATCCAGGAGACTCCGTCGAGCGCGCAGGGAGTCGACGCCAAGGCAGCGGCCGGCTGTCCGGTCGCGCCCGATTCCGTCACCGCGCAGGGCAGCGAGAGTGAGAACCCGGCGATCGACTCGCCGACTCCGCGGACCGGTGGCCGTCCGCGCACCCTTCAGGACTGGTGGCCGAACTCGCTCGACCTGTCCGTGCTGCATTCCCACTCGTCCAAGAGCAACCCACTCGGACCGGACTTCAGCTACGCCCAGGAGTTTGCCAAGGTCGACGTCGAAGCCCTCAAGCAGGACGTCATCGCCGCCCTGACCACTTCACAGGATTGGTGGCCGGCGGACTTCGGTCATTACGGCGGTCTGATGATCCGGATGAGCTGGCACTCGGCCGGCACCTACCGGATCTCTGACGGCCGCGGCGGCGCCGGAGATGGCGGTCAGCGCTTCGCTCCACTCAACAGCTGGCCGGACAACGCCAACCTGGACAAGGCGCGCCGACTGTTGTGGCCGGTCAAGCAGAAATACGGCCAGAAGGTCTCGTGGGCCGACCTTCTCGTGCTGGCTGGCAACGTCGCGTTGGAGTCGATGGGTTTCCAGACCTTCGGCTTCGGCTTCGGGCGGGTGGACACCTGGGAGCCAGAGGAGATCTTCTGGGGCCCCGAGGACGCCTGGCTGGGCGACGAGCGCTACATCAGCCAATCCGAGATGCTGCCCGACGTCGGCGCCACCGAGATGGGCCTGATCTACGTCAATCCGGAAGGTCCCCGCGGCAGTGCGGATTTCCTGGCGGCCGCTCACTTCATCCGGGAGACGTTCCGCCGCATGGCGATGAACGATGAGGAAACCGTCGCTCTGATCGCCGGCGGGCACACGTTCGGCAAGACCCACGGTGCCGGCCCCGCCGAGGACCACATCGGACCGGAACCGGAGGGCGCCCCGCTGGAGGCGCAGGGCCTCGGCTGGCTGAGCACCTACGCCAGTGGCAAGGGCGCCGACACCATCACCAGCGGCCTGGAAGTGACCTGGACCGACCGGCCCACTTCCTGGAGCAACCGATTCTTCGAGATCTTGTTCGGCTACGAGTGGGAGCTGACCACCAGCCCGGCCGGCGCCAAGCAGTACGTCGCCAAGGACGCCCCGGAGATCGTTCCGGACCCGTTCGACCCGGGCAAGAAACATCGGCCGACAATGCTCACCACGGACCTGTCGCTGCGCTTCGACCCCACCTACGGGAAGATCTCCCGCCGCTTTCTGGAGCACCCCGACGAGTTCGCGCTGGCCTTCGCCAAGGCCTGGTACAAGTTGCTGCACCGCGACATGGGTCCGGTCAGCCGCTTCCTGGGACCGTGGGTCGCGGAGCCCCAGCTCTGGCAGGACCCGGTGTCGGCCGTCGAAGGCCGGCTGATCGACGACGCCGACATCGCCACGCTGAAGGAGAAGGTCCTCGGTTCCGGCTTGTCCACAGCGCAGCTGGTCTCCACTGCTTGGGCGTCCGCCGCCAGCTTCCGCTCCACCGACAAGCGGGGTGGTGCCAACGGTGCCCGGCTCCGCCTGGAACCGCAACGCAGCTGGGAGGTCAACCAGCCGGAGCAACTGGCCGGTGTGCTGGCCACGCTGGAAGGCATCCGCGATGAGTTCAACGCCGCCGGCGGAGCACAGGTGTCGCTGGCCGACCTCATCGTGCTGGCCGGCACCGCCGCGGTCGAAAAGGCTGCTGCCGACGCGGGTGTCCCCGCGACGGTGCAGTTCCACCCGGGTCGTGCCGATGCCTCCCAGGAGCAGACGGACGTCGAGTCGTTCGCGGTGCTCGAGCCGCGGGCGGACGGCTTCCGCAATTACCTGCGCCCGGGCGAGAAATTGCAGCCGGAGACGCTGCTGGTGGACCGCGCCTACATGCTGAACCTGACGGCACCCGAGATGACCGTGCTGGTCGGCGGTTTGCGCGTGCTCGGCAACAATGCCGGCGGCAGCTCACAAGGCGTATTCACCGACCGGCCCGGTGCGCTCACCGGCGACTTCTTCACCGCTCTGCTCTCGCCGGGCAACCGGTGGAAGGCCTCCCAGTCGGACGAGAACGTCTACGAGATCCGGGATGTCGCCACCGACGAGGTGAAATGGACCGCCACGGCGGTCGATCTCATCTTCGGCTCGAACTCGCAGTTGCGGGCGCTGGCCGAGGTCTACGGGTCGGAGGATGCCCGCGAGAAGTTCGTGGCCGATTTTGCCTCGGCCTGGACCAAGGTCATGGACCTGGATCGCTTCGATCTGGTCTGATACGCCCGCGGCACGAGTCCGGCCGGTCGCCTCGCGATCGGCCGGACTCGTCAGCCGGGCGCCGAGCCAGATGTTGTTCCGGCCAGCAGGAAGCGCACGGCCCGGAACTCGGCCTTGGTGCACCAGGACGGGTTGGACATGTACGGCTGCCGGAGCACCTCCAGGTCGCCCAGCGCCGGGATCGCGGCCAGCACCTGGGCGGGGACCGGCGAGTCCAGAAGCGAAATGTGCAGCGGGGCGACCAGGCCGGCGCCGGCGGGCGCCCGCTTGGCCAGAGCCGGACCGGTCACCCGGCCCACTCCCCAAATGCCGCGCGGGTACCGTCCCCGAGCGGCGCCGCTGACCCACAACAACGCCGGTTGACCAGCGGCCATCAACGCACTGCGGTAGTTGGCGGCCACGCACCAGCTGGTCACCGGTCTTCCGGTCTCGACCATCTCCTCCACCGGCGTGACGGCCGGGTTGCACTTGATGACCCAGGCCCCCAGCGACTCCGGCGTGACGCGCATGTGCCCTTCCTACCCGGCGCCCGATGTTGGCAGGATGGCGGAGTGACCCGTCCCTTCCTCCTCGACTGTGACACCGGCATCGACGACGCGATGGCCCTGCTCTTCTTGTTGTCCGATCCCGACGCCGACCTGGTGGCGGTGACCAATGTGTTCGGCAACGTCTCGGTCGACCAGACCACCGAGAACACGCTCAATCTGCTGGCGGTGGCCGGACGCCCCGACGTCCCGGTGTTCCGCGGCGCGGAGCATCCGTTGCTCGGTGCGTTCGCCGGCGGGGCCGGACATGTGCACGGCCACAACGGTATCGGTGAGGTGCAGCTCCGGGAGGAGCATCCGGCGGTGCAGTCGCAGGGGGCGGCGGAGGCCATCGTCCGGCTCTCCCACGAGCACGATGGCCGGCTGAACATCGTGGCGACCGCCCCGCTGACCAACCTCGCCCAGGCTCTGACGCTCGACCCCGCACTGCCCGGGCGGATTGCCTCCGTCACGGTGATGGGGGGCGCCGCCAGCGCCCCCGGCAACGTGACACCGACGGCCGAAGCCAACATCCACAACGATCCCGAGGCGGCCGATCGAGTGCTGACGGCCGGCTGGACGGTCACGTTGGTGCCGCTGGACGTCACCATGAGCCAGACCCTCGAGGAGAGCGACCGTCGTGCGCTGGCCGCCGCGCCGGGCCGGCCCGCTCAGGTGGTGGCGGCCATGGTCAACGCGTACTTCGATTTCTACGAGCCGATTTTCGGGCGGCGGTGCTCTCCGCTCCACGATCCGCTGGCGGCGGCCATCGCCACCGGCGCCGTACGGCCGCGCACCGCGCCGCTGGTCCGCACGGTCGTTGACACTTCCGACGGCCCGGGTCGCGGTCAGACCATCGCCGACCTGCGGGGACGGTTCGCCGGCTATCCGGACCAGCCGGGTGCCAACACTCGGATCGTGCTGGACGTGGAACAGCCGTTTTCTCCGCTCCTGGTGGAGCGGCTCACCTCACTGGCGTGAAGGGCCGACGTGCAACTGACAGCCGAGCAACGTGAATTCGCCGCCGCCGTCCGGGCTTTCTGTGGGCGCGAGTGCGGCACCGTCGCGCAGCGGGACGCGCTGACCGACAACGAGACGGTGGCCAACAGCCCCGTCCTGCTCGCGCGGTTGGCCCAACTGGGCTGGCTCGGGGTGTCGTTGCCGGCCGGGTACGGCGGCGGCGGCGGAACGTTCACCGACGAGTGCGTCTTCCTGGAGGAGTCGACCCGCGGGCTGGCCCCGATCACCGCCTACTCCACCTCGTTGACCGCCGCCCAGACCTACTTGCGTTGGGGCACCGAGAAGCAGAAGGCAACGGTCGTCGGCAATGTCGTGGCCGGCCGGCTGGAATCCATCGCCCTGTCCGAACCGGGCGCCGGGTCCGACCTGGGTGCCGTCCGGCTCAACGCCGTCCGGGACGGTGACGAATACGTGCTGAACGGTCAGAAGACCTGGATCAGCGCCGCCCACGTGGCCGAGCACCTGTTGGTGCTGGCCCGGGAAACGGCCGGGGTGGGCAAGCACTCCGGACTGACGCTGTTCATGGTGCCTCGCACCACCGCCGGTCTGCAGATGCGTGAAGTGCGCACCATGGAAGCGCACACCTGCAACGACGTCTTCTTCACCGACGTCCGGGTGCCGGCGTCCGCGGTGGTGGGGCAGCCGGGCGACGCGTGGCGGCAGTTGATGCGCGGGCTCGGCGTCGAACGGGTCATCATCGCCGCCATGGCCGTGGGGTCCGCTCAGCGGTCGCTCGACGACCTCGTCGATTTCGTCCACGAACGTCAGCAGTTCGACCGGCCCATCGCCTCCTTCCAGGCCGTCCGCCACCGGATTGCCGAACTGGCCACCGATGTCGCCTTCGCGCGGTCGTTCGTGTACGACATCGCGGCGGACATCGACGCCGGGCGCGAAGCGGAATTGCCGCGGCAGAGCGCGATGGCGAAGATGCGATGCACGGAAATCGCCAAGAACGCCGCGCTGGAAGCGATGCAGCTGATGGGTGGTTACGGATACGCCCGCGAGTACGGCATGGAGTACCAGGTGCGGCGGGCGCTCGCTCCGCCGATCTACGGCGGCACCAACGAAATCCAGCGTGACATCATCGCCAAGACGCTGCTGCAGCCGGCTCGCTCCGCAGACGGCAGCGGCTCGAGGGACGGTCAGGTCACCGCGCCGCCGGTGTCCGGAAAGCGGTGATTGCACCCGCTGTCGGCATCGCCCTCGTCGACGACCTGCTGACCGGCGATCCGCGGGTCAGGCGCCGCCTTGTCGAGCGGGTCGAGCAGGCCGGTCTGGATCACCTGACAGTCGGTGACCACGTGAGCTTCCACGACGGCACCGGATTCGACGGGATCGTCGGTGCGACGGCCGCTTTGGCCACCAGCGCGACGCTCCCGGTACTGATCGGGGTGTACTTGCTGGGTCTGCGCCACCCGCTGCTCGCGGCCCGGTCCGTATCGTCGCTGGCCCAGTTGGCCCCGGGGCGGCTGATCCTGGGGGTCGGAGTGGGCGGCGAGGACCGGCGGGAAATCAGCAACAGCGGCGTCGACCCGGCCAGCCGGGGCCGGCGACTGGACGAGACCCTCTCCGTGGTCACAGATCTGCTGGCCGGGAAGTCGGTGACGCATGCCGGACCGTTCTTCTCGCTGACCGACGCGGCCATCCGACCGGTTCCGCAGCCGCCGGTGCCCATCGTCGTCGGTGGCCGGGGAGAGGCGGCGGTTCGCCGCACCGCCCGTTGGGGGGACGGCTGGCTCGGTCTGTTCTGCTCCGCACGTCGGTACGCCCAAACCGTGGCCGCCATCGAGGAGGCCGCTGCGGACGTCGGGCGCGCTCCGCGATGGCGGGGGTTGACCATATGGTGTGGTTTCGGACCTTCGGAAGCTTCGGCGCGGCAACAATTGTCTTCCCGGATGCAACAGATGTACCGGGTGCCGGGGGATCGTTTCCGGCACGTGACCGCGGCCGGCTCGGTGACGCAGGTGGCCGACGGCGTGGCCGCTTTCGTGGCCGTAGGCGCCCGTCACATCACCATCGTCCCCGCCGCCGACACGACGGAGGCGGCCGTCGACAAGGTCGGCGAAGTGCGGCAGCTGCTCCTCGACTACAAGGTCGGGTGATAGCGGTAGCGCTGGCTCCTGGTCAGGGCGAATTCCACGATGCCGGAGCCGGATTCGCCATCCGAGGTGAAGCGGGCGAGTCGGTCGGTGAGCGAGGTGTCCAGCGTCCGTGGTGTCACGGTGCCGTCCAACCGGTAGCGGTCGTACTCGATGTGGTCGACACCACGGCGGACCCCGTGGTGGCCGCCGTAACCGGCCCCGGCCATGAAACCGCCCCGGGCCGAGGCGTCGATCTCGATCGACATCTGGTTCCCGGCGGTCTCCAGCCGGACAACGCCGCTGCGCAGGTCGAGGTCGTCGAAGACCAGCCGGTGCGAGATCGCCACGATGTCGTCGACCGTCCCGCCCTCGGACATCACCGCGCCCTTGAGCAGAATCGTTTCCCCGGTTCGGCTTTCCACGAACAGCAGCCCGACCGAACGCTCCGGGAACTGCGCCTGCAGCCACAGATGAAGTCCCTGGCCGCCGGTCAGGCTGCGCACGCCGCGTGATCGGTCTCGCTGCCCCCACCAGCCGTCGATCTCGACCGGCTGGGCATCCACGGCCAGGTGCCCGGACCATCTTCCCGACTGGAAGAGATGCTCGAACGCGGTCTGCGCTCCAGCGGCATTGGCAACGTTGATGGTACCGAGCCAATACGGCGCCCGCGCTGTCCAGATTCCGTCGAGGATCACTCCGGATGGGTTGTCGCTCAGGCTGATTCGCCACGTCCGGTTAGCCTGCACCACTTCGTAGGTGAAGGGACCGACGCCCCCGCCGGGCCCAGGCATGCTGACCACGGTCGAGAACCGTAGGTTGCGCTGTTCGCCGTCCAGCACGGTGACCACGAAACCGTCCATGACCCGCCGGGCGGGATAGACGCCGAGGCCGATCAGCACGCTGGGCGAGGTCCGATCCGTGGGGTGCAGATTGATCACGAAGCGGTCGAAGAAGCCATCCGGATGGCCGAGGGCGGTGGGATCGACGAGTTCGTCGGAGAACTGTGTCATGACAGCGAGTCGAGCGCTCGGGTGGCGGCGGCCAGAAAGGCGAGCACCGACTCTGGGTCCTGGTAATACGGATCGACGCCGCGGCGACGGCTGTATTCGTAGAGCACGGCCAGTTTCCAGTTCGCCAGGGCGACGTACCAGCCCAATCCGGCGACCGGCCGCCGGGTGATCTGTGCGTAGTGGTCGGCCAATTCCTGGCGGGCGGGAAATCCGGGGTTCGCTTGGGCCAGCCCCAGCTTCTGGATCGGCGTGAGCGGTTCGCCGGCCATCGGGACGGAGGCCAGCAGGTAGCCGAGGTCGAACCACGGGTCGCCCAGGGTGGCCAATTCCCAGTCCAGCACGGCGGCCACTCTGGCCGGCGCATCGGCATCCAGGAGCAGGTTGCCGATCCGGAAGTCGTTGTGCACCAGGCTGTGGCTGGATTCCGGTGGTGCGGACTCGTGGAGTCGGCGAGTGAGAATCACGAAATGCGCGGGGAGCTCGCCGTCGGAATCGGTGACCAGGCGACTCAGGCGGGTCAGATGGCGCCGATTGAAGCCTTCGGGCCGGCCGAAATCAGCGAGTCCGGCGGCCGACCAATCCACGCCGTGGAGGGTCGCCAGGGTGTCGACCATTCTCAGGCCCACCCGGCGGCTTTCCGTCGGCTCGGCCAGCGCCGCGGGTAGCCGGTCGGTGACCACCACCCCCTCGACGAAGGTCATCAGGTAGCAGTCCGTGTCGAGCAGCTCACCGGCCGGCGCAAGCGCCAGCACCTGCGGAACAGGCACGTCCGTATGCGCCAGAGCTATCAACAGTCGAGCCTCGCGCAACACGTCGTGCGCGCCGGCCGGGTTCGGCGGGGGCGGCGGCCGGCGCACCACCAATCGGCGCTCGCCGTCGGAGACGAGGAACGTCAGGTTCGAATGGCCGTCGCCCACCGGTTCCACCGACAGCCGCCCGCGCAGGAGTTGCCGGTCCGCGCAGAAGGCGTGCAGGGCCGCCAGCTGATCATCCGAGAAGGTCCACAAATCATTGTCCCCGGAATTCGGGCGGCCGCTGGTCCAGGAACGCGGCCAGGGCCTCGGGCATGTCGGCGGTCCGGGTCAACAGCGCCTGGCCGCGATTCTCCAGTTCCAGGGCGGCGGCGTAGGACGTGATTTCGCCGTTGCGTTGCAGGGCTCGTTTGGACATCCGCACTCCGGCCGGCGAATTCGCGGCTATCTGCTGCGCCATTTCCAGCGCCGCCGTCATCGGGTCGTCCACCACCGCGTTGACCAGTCCCAGGCTCATTGCCTCAGCGGCGTCCATGATCCTTCCGGTGTAGACGAATTCGGCCGCCCGGCCCGGTCCGAGCAGACGGGTCAGGTGGTAGGACAGCCCGAGTTCGCCGGCCGACAGGCCCACCTTGATGAACCCGGCGCCGAAGACGGCGTCCTGTCCGGCCAGCCGGATGTCCGCGGCGCAGGCCAGGGCCAGACCACCACCCACGGCGGGGCCATTGATGGCGGCGATGACCGGGAACGGCAGGAAGTGCAATGACTGAACGCCGGACGAAGCGATTTCCTGGAAGCGGAGGAATTCCAGCGGGCGCAGGTCCGCGATTTCGGAGATCTGCGCCAGGTCATATCCCGGGCAGAAAAAGCGGCCGCCCGCCCCCGCCACGACCAGTGCCCGCAGTGGCACATCGCGGAGCACCAGGCCGACCCGGCCGTACTCGGCGAACATGATGCGGGTCTGCGAGTTTCGTCGCTTCGGACGGTTCAGCAGCAGGCGCCCGATGCCCGGTTCCGGTAGCTCGAAAAGCATTGTCTCCAGATCTGCCAGTTCGCGGACGGCCGCTTGCGCCGTGGTCGGGGTGGGCATGGTCAATTACCCACGAATTCGGCGGCGCGTCTGGCGTTCAGGGCCGCCATTGCTTCGGCCATGTCGGCGGTCCGGGTCAACAGGGACTGTCCCCGGTTCTCCATTTCCAGGGCGGCGGCGTAGGAACCGGTTTCCAGGTTGCCCTGCAGGGCGCGTTTGGACAGCCAGACGCCGCCGGGCGAGTTGGGAACGATTTGACCGGCCAGCGCCAATGCCTCGTCGACCAACGACTCGGCAGGACAGATCCGGTTCACCAGGCCGAGCCGTTCGGCTTCGTCGGCCGCCACCATCCTTCCGGTGAAGCACATCTCGGCGGCGCGTCCCGGCCCGATGAGCCGGGGCAGCAGCCAGGAAACGCCCAGATCCCCGGCGGACAAACCGATCTTGACGAAGGCGACGTTGAATTTGGCCACGGGCGCCGCCAACCTGATGTCGGCGGTGAGGGCCAGGGCCAGGCCACCCCCGGAGGCGGCGCCGTTGACGGCCGCGATGACCGGTACCCGGATGTCACGGACGGCGCTCATGGCTCGGGCGGCCCGCTCCTGCTGGTCGAGCATGCCCAGGGCGCCCAATGCGGGCAGCTTCTCGGCTTCGGCGAGATCGTATCCGGCACAGAAGATTCGCCCCGCGCCGGTGATCACGACGACTCGGAGGCCCGGTTCGGCATCCAGTGTTCGCGCCACCTCTTCGAGCTCGTCGAACATGGCCGGCGTCTGCGCGTTTCCGCGCGCCGGGCGGTTCAGAGTCAGTTGCACCACACCCGGCCTGGGCTCGGCGAGCAGCACCGTGGAGTAAGTCGCCTCCAGCGCCTTCATCCGGTCCCGCCTTCCTTGACGGCGCCGCCGTCGAACCATGCCGCGATCCGGCTCGCGTCAATCTGCCAGTCTGTCAAGACTTCTCGGCTGTGCGCGCCGGGGGCTGGGGATGGCCGGTCGACAGCGGCGGGGGTGCGGCTGAACCGCGGCGCCGGTACCGGTTGGACCAGACCGGCGATGGTCGAATAGGAGTTGCGGGCCACGGCGTGCGGGTGGCGGGCGGCTTCGTCCAGCTCCAGCACCGGGCTCAGGCAGGCGTCGCGGTCGCCGGCGGCGGCCAGCCATTCCTGGCGCGGTCGGGTGGCGATGCGGGCTGCGAAGATCGCTTTGAGTTCCGGCCAATGCTCCTCGTCGTTCTGGTCCGGAAGGATCGCCGGGTCCAGTTCCAAAACGCGCAGCAGTTCGGCATAGAACTTCGGCTCCATGGCGCCGACCGCCAGGTATCGGCCGTCGGCGCAGAGATACGCGTCGTAATAAGGAGCCCCGGAGTCGACCAGGTTGCGGCCGCGTTCGCGGTGCCAGTCGCCGGTCTGCAGATAGCCGAGAAAGGGGGCGGCCAGCAGAGCGCTGCTGTCGACCATGGCCGCATCGATGATCTGACCAAGACCAGAGTTTCGTGTTTCCAGCAGGGCCGCCAGCACCCCCAGGGCCAGGGTCAGCCCTCCGACGAAGTCGCCCGCCACGGCCAGCGGCGGGGTCGGGGGGGCGCCGGCCCGGCCAATGGCCGAGAGCAAGCCGGATTGGGCGATGAAATTGATGTCGTGCCCGGCCCGGGCCGCCAGCGGACCGTCCTGTCCGTATCCGCTGATCCGCCCGTACACCAGTGTGGGGTTGCGCGCCCGGCAGTCGTCCGGTCCGATTCCCAGCCGCTCGGCCACGCCGGGCCGGAATCCTTCCAGCAGGGCGTCGGCCCGCTCGACCAGCGCCCAGACGACTTCTCGGCCCGCCGGGTGCTTGAGATCGACGGCCACCGATCGCCGGCCGCGGTGCAGGAGTTCCGTGCGGAAGTCGTCGTTGGGGCTCACCAGCGAAGCACCGGCCGCCCGGTCGACCCTGACGACATCGGCGCCGAGATCGGCGAGCAGCATGGCGCCGAACGGGCCGGGCCCGTAACTTCCGATTTCGACCACCCGCAGCCCGCGCAGCGGGCCGGTGAAGGTCGGGGTCACCGTTCCTGCCTACGCCACACTGCTCCGGGCCGACGCACCGGGTGGGGGCCACCAGGACCGCAGCCAGGGCCGGCCAATGGCTGGCTGAGGGCGGGCTAAGGCTGGGCTAAGGCTCGACGAAGAAGTGCCAGCCCAGCCACCACCAGAAGACCAGGACGCAGATGCGGGTGCTGCGCTGGCGGAGCAGCACGGCCGCCAGTTCGCCGAGCGGTACCCAGCGGGCGCGGGGCCGCCGGGCCGCCGCTTCCAAACACACGAAGGCGAGGAGGCACAACACGAATCCGGCGGCTGCGATCATCCGGCTCATTCGGTGGCCTCCTGCTCCGGGCGGTACGCGTGCTCTCCGGTCGCCCAGCCGAGCAAGGCAACGCCGGCGGCCAGCCACAGGACGGCGATCACCAGCCGACCCCAGCTCTGTGCGACCATCGGGCCGACCAGGTCCGACAAAGCCGGGTAGCTGCCCTCCCGGCCGCGGTCGTCCCCGAGGAAATACAGGGCCAGTTCCCACAAGCACCCGGCGACGGCGACGGCGGACCACAGCCAGGCCGCCCGGGTGACGGGGTCGCGGATAGGGGCCAGCATCCGGAACCGGCGGCCGGTGTCCGGCGGTCCCCAGGCCAGCGGCAGCGCCGCCAGGCCCAACCCAGTCATCAGAGTGGTCATGGCCGCCCCGTGCCACGGCAGGATGCCGACGAGCACCGCGGCCACGAATGCGATCGGCAGCAGCATGGTGCGGGACGGACGTGGCTGCGTCTTCATCGCGAGCCTGGACAGCAGGGACCAGCCGTCCAGCGCCAGCACCACACCGAAAAACAGGAAAACCGCTCCCTCCAGCGGAATACCGCGATAAATGTGGAACGCGCCGGCGGCGGCCAGGATCAGGGCCGCGGGCGGAAGCCGCCCCACGCCGGCGCGCGGATGGTGACCTGGTTTCGGCACGGCCGAGCGCATGGCCTTCAGTATGCGAGCGTTCGGGACCATTGGCGATGGTCGACCGGAAAAGCGTTGCCCGGCTTGGCGGCGTCCATGGATCACACTGCGGCCGCGTGCTGGTGACCTCCTCGACATCGGGAAGAATGACTGGTTGTGAGCGCGACCCTGTTGGCCCGCGGAGTGGCCGCTTCCTACGGCGCCCGACCTTTGTTCGCCGGGCTGGACCTGGTCGTGGGGCCTGGAGACGTGGTGGGCCTGGTGGGCGTCAACGGCGCCGGGAAGTCCACGTTGCTGACCATGCTGGCCGGGCTGCGCCGACCCGATGCCGGCCGAGTCTCGCTGAGCCCACCCCACGCGACGGTGGGTTACCTGGCTCAGGAAGTGGACCGGCGCCCGAATGAGGATGTCGCGGCCTTCCTGGCCCGCCGGACGGGAGTGGCGGATGCCGAGGCCGCCCTGGACGTCGCCGCGCAGGCCTTGGCCGAAGGCAGATCGGGGGGCGACGAGGCGTACGAGGTGGCCCTGGAACGGTACGTCGCGCTGGGAGCCGCCGATCTGACGGAGCGCGCCGGAGCTGTCCTGGCCGACCTCGGATTGTCGCTGGACACCGAGATCCCGATGACCGGATTGTCCGGCGGGCAGGCCGCCCGGGTTGGTTTGGCGGCGCTGCTGTTGTCGCGCTTCGACGTGCTGCTGCTGGATGAGCCCACCAACGATCTGGACCTGGACGGACTGGATCGCCTGGAACGTTTCGTGCAGGGTGGGCGATCGGGGATCGTGGTGGTGTCCCACGACCGGGAGTTCCTGCGCCGCACGGTGTCCGCCGTCGTCGAACTGGACCTGGCCCAGCAGAAGGTGGGCCTGTTCGGCGGCGGTTACGACGCCTACCTGGAGGAGCGGGCGGTAGCCCGGCGACACGCACGGGAGGAGTACGAGGAGTACGCCCAAACCCGCACGGACCTCACCGACCGGGCTCGGACGCAGCGGAATTGGATGGACGCCGGCGTCCGGAAGGCCACCCTCCGGGCGCGTGACAACGACAAGATCAGCCGCAACAAACGCGTCGAACAGACGGAGAAGCAGGCGGCCAAGGCCCGGCAGACCGAGCGCCTCTTGGATCGGCTACCCGAGGTGGCCGAACCCCGCAAGGAGTGGGAGCTGCAATATTCGATCTCGGCGGGGCCGCGGTCCGGGTCGGTGGTGGCGGTGGCCCGCGAAGCCGTCGTTCGGCGCGGGACTTTCGTTCTGGGGCCGATCACTGGCCAAGTCGATGCGGGTGATCGGATCGGCATCACGGGGCCCAACGGATCCGGCAAGAGCACGCTGCTGGCTGTGCTGCTCGGCAGGGTGGCGCCGGAATCCGGCTCGGCCACGCTGGGCGCTTCGGTGGCCATCGGGGAAGTGGACCAGGCGCGTCGGCTCTTCGGCGGGACGACACCTTTGGTGCGGGCGTTCGGGGAACACCTGCCGAACGCGTCCGAGGCCGACCTTCGCACTCTGCTGGCCAAGTTCGGCCTGACGTCGGAACACGTGGTGCGCCCGAGCTCCACGCTGTCGCCGGGCGAGCGGACGCGGGCGGCCATGGCGTTGTTGCAGGCCCGTGGTGTCAATGTGCTGGTACTCGACGAGCCGACCAACCACCTGGACCTGCCGGCCATCGAGCAATTGGAGGCGGCGCTCGACGCCTATTCCGGGACGCTGCTGCTGGTCACGCACGACCGCCGCATGCTCGGATCCGTCCGGCTGAACCGCCATTGGCGGCTGGACGCCGGGCGCCTGATCGAGGAGTGACTATTTCCCGTGGGCGGCGAGCCATTCGTCGACGATTTGGTAAGCATGCTCGCGCACCGGCTTTCGTGACAGGAACACGTCGTGGAGGGCGTCCTCGACGCGAATGCAGGTGACGTTGTGGCCGAGCCGGGTGGAGTAATCGGCGATTCTGTCGGCGTTCAAAACAGCGTCGCCGTTCGCGAACGCATCCGACCATTCCTTTTCCCGCACCGTGTTCGTCGAACACAGGACCAGAATGGGCAGTTCCAGACCCAGGTTGTGCCGCAACCGACGATGGGCTCGGCGAATGGCCGCCAGCCACCCGATGCGGACGGGCACGTCTTTCAATGGTTTCCAGCCCAGGTCGAATTCCCATTCCCCGGCGGCGCCGGAATGGATGCTGCGGCCGTAATGACCGGGATCGGGCACCGGGAGCACACCGGCGGGCCGGAAACGTGCGGTCAGGTCGACGCCCACACCGACCACCGATTTCGCCACTCGTGACGCATTGATGTCCAGGAACGGCGAATTGAGCACCATAGCGTCGACCGGGTCCGGAGAGCCCCGGTCCGCCAACCACAGTGCGGCGATCAGGCCGCCGGTGGAATGGGCCATCACAGTGATGCGGCTGTGTCCGGCCTTGACGATGATGTCGACGGCCGCGTCCAGTTCGGCGCGGTATTCGCCGATGTCGGACATTTCGTAGGGCACTTGACCGGGCAGTATCGAACGGCCGTACCGGTGCAGGTCGACGGCGTAGAAGTCCTGGCCGCGGCCGACGACGAAATCGGCGAGTTCGGTCTGGAAGAAGTAGTCCACGAATCCGTGCACGTACAACACCGCGCGTTCGGCCGGCGCGGCGCCCGAGGTGCGCTCGACCAGCGTCGCGCGGGACGGCCCGTCGTGGGCGTCGGGCAGCGTGATGGTCATCGCCAGGTAACCGTCACCCAGGACGTCGGCCGTCGGCTCGGAAACCGAGTAACCGCTCGTGGACGAATGCAGTGCCGTCACCCTCCCAGCCTATCGGCCCTTGGTCCGAGTGCCCCTTTGCGAACTCACGAAGGTGAGGGCCTCAGCCACCCAGCCGGGCCACTCGGCGGCCATCGCCGGTCCGATACTGGCCCACTCCTTCATGATCCGGCCGGCGGTGCGGAACGGCTCCGCGGTCCCCGCCGCCACCAGCTCGTCCACGGCCTCGGCCGGGATTTTGACGACGAGCCGGTCGCCCACCAGCATGGCGAAGATCCGCTCGCGCACCCTGAGCTGAACCGAGGCGCTCATCATCCCGCCGTGGCGGGTCACCTCGGGTCGATCGGCGTACTCCGCGACGATGGCCTGGAACCGGTGCTGGGGTGAAACTGCCGAGCCGCTGGGCTGGTTCATCGGCCCTCCGAGGTTGTGCTGGTGCGAAGGTGCACGCTACCCGGCGGTCGCGGTGATGGCTGTGCTCTCCTGGCCCGGCGCCGGCGCTTCTGCCGATCGGGCTCAGGCGGAAATCTGCAGAGCCTGCAATTTGTGCGCATCGGCCGGAATCAGCACCAGCGTGCTGGGACCGTTGAAGGTCTTTCCGGTGACGGTTGCGCGCAGCGTGACGCGGCTCTCGCTGTTGACGACCTGCCGGACGTCCAGGACAACGTCGTCGCCCAGGAACTCCGCGTCGTTCCACTCCCGGATGGCGTCCGGTCCGACGAAGTGCTTACCCCAGTCGGTGACGACGGCCTTTTCGGTGAACATATCGAGCAGGCGGTCCGAGTCTCCCGACTCGACGGCCTGCAAAAAGCGCTCGCAGAGCGCGGCATGGGTACCTCTGGTCATGAACCGATTGTGCAAACGTGTTCTGAATCGAGCAAGAAAACCAGTGGCTTTGTGGCCGAAGTCCCACATGCTTCGTCCGTCGGTGTCGAGGAGCAATGCTTCGACCTCGTTACGTGAACATGCGCCGTTGGGTCGGGGGGCTGGTCGGGTCTGCGCGCTGGGCCCGTGGTCCGGGCGCGTCCATGAACGTCAGTGGCGATATACAGCGGCGACGGTTCACCGACGACGGGAGTATGTCGCGACGACGCGAAAGACCCGCCGGGCACTCGGCTCGGCGGGTCTTAGCGGTGGCGGAGGATAGGGGATTTGAACCCCTGAGGGCGGTTAACCCAACACGCATTCCAAGCGTGCGCCATAGGCCACTAGGCGAATCCTCCGTCGCAGAGTGTACCGGGCCGAGGCTCTCCTTCTGGCCGCCCTCGACGGGTTCGGCGATCGACCGCCCGGCCCGTAACATAGGAGCCCGGACCCCCGCGGCGTCCATCTCATTAACCCCCCCAGGGCCGGAAGGCAGCAAGGGTCCGTGAGCTCTGACGGGTGCGGGGGTCCCCCTTTGTCGGGGGCACCGCGCCCGTCGGCGCTCACGGATGCTCTGACGGGTGCGGGGGTCCCCATTTTGCGGTACCGCGCCCGCGGCGACGGTCCGGACCGGACAGCGAGCCGGGCGAGTGTCGGTGCCGCCACGTACTCTCGCTGCGTGGCCCTGGCTCTCTACCGGAAGTACCGCCCGGCAACCTTTTCCGAGGTGGTCGGGCAAGAGCACGTCACGGACCCGCTGCGCAAGGCGCTGGCGGCCGGCCGCATCAACCACGCCTACTTGTTCTCCGGCCCGCGCGGCTGCGGCAAGACGTCCTCCGCACGGATCCTGGCGCGCTCGCTCAACTGCGTCGAGGGGCCCACTCCGGACCCCTGCGGCGTGTGCCCGTCCTGCATAGCCCTCGCGCCCGAAGGGCCCGGCTCCCTGGACGTGGTGGAGCTGGACGCCGCGTCCCACGGCGGTGTCGACGACACCCGCGAGCTGCGCGACCGCGCCTTCTACATGCCCGCCGAATCTCGGTTCCGGGTGTTCATCATCGACGAGGCGCACATGGTCACGACGCAGGGTTTCAACGCCCTGCTCAAGATCGTCGAGGAGCCGCCTGAGCATCTGGTCTTCATCTTCGCCACCACCGAACCCGACAAGGTGTTGACCACCATCCGGTCGCGCACCCACCACTACCCCTTCCGGCTCATCCCGCCCGCGGTGCTGCGCTCGCTGCTGGAGCGGCTCTGCGCCGAGGAAGGCGTCACCGTCGAGCCGACGGTGTTTCCGCTGGTCATTCAGGCGGGCGGTGGCTCCGCGCGTGATTCCCTCTCCGTGCTCGATCAGCTGCTGGCCGGAGCCGGAGACGAGGGCGTCACCTATCAGCACGCCGTCGCTCTGCTCGGGGTCACCGATGCGGCTCTGCTGGACGAGATGGTGGAGGCCCTGGCCGTCGGCGACGGAGCGTCTGTGTTCGGCGCCATCGACAAGGTGGTCGAGGCCGGTCACGATCCCCGACGCTTCGGCGCTGATCTTTTGCAGCGGCTCCGTGACCTGGTCATCCTGGCTGCCGTGCCCGAAGCGGCGGCGAAGAACCTGATCGACGTGCCCGCCGACGAGCTCACCCGGATGTCGGACCAAGCGCTGAAGATGGGTGCGGCCACGCTGTCGCGGATGGCCGAAGTGCTGCACACCGGCCTGATCGACATGCGCGGGACCACCTCGCCACGGCTGGTGCTGGAACTCATGACCGCCCGGATGCTGCTACCGGCGGCCAGCCTGGCCGACGGCGCCCTGTTACAGCGGTTGGAACGGCTGGAGCGTCGCTCGGCGATTGCCGGCGAGGACCCCGGCCCCGGGACCGGTCAGGGTGTCGGGGCCGTCGCCGCCGTCGCGGCCGGATCCGCAGCTGTGTCCGACCGGCGGCCGGAGCTCGGCCGGCGTTCGGCCGCCGCCCCGGGTGGGGCGGTCACGGCGGTCAGCGGGCCACCCGGAGGCGCCCCGGCCTCCGGAGCGACCGCCTCGCCCCGGAGCCCAGTCGGCGGAGGAGCCGGGGCTGAGTCGGTCCGTTCCAGCCCGTCAAGAGCCGCGGGGTCGGCCGGGGAGGATGCTGCTGCGTCCCGAGCTAGCGGTGCGCGGGAGGCTCCCGTTTCAGGCGACAGCGCGGCCGCGCGCACCGGTGGGAGCGATCCGACTGCCCCGGAGCAGAGCGCTGCGACATCCCGGTCCGCGGATGGACCGGATCTCGGGTTGCCGCCTCCGCCGCGCGCCCGACCGCCCCGCGCGTCAGCTCCGGCCGCCGCCCGCCGGCCGCTTCCGGACAATGCCGGGCCCGACCTCGGGCTTCCGCCGCCACCCCGGTCACGGTCCAGCCGCCGCGACGCTGCATCGTCCGCGGCGCTCGACCGGGAATCAGCCGGTGAGGCATCAGGGGATGCTGATCCGTCCGGGTCGGCCCACAGCACAGCGGCCTCGGCGTCAACGTCAGTCGGTGCGGCCGATCGCCCGGCGGCACAGCCGACGGACGCATCGCGGCCGGCGGACGCGGCGCGATCGACGGACGCCGAGCGCGAGAGCGAGCACGTCGGCCGAACGCCGCCGCCGACTCGGGCCGGCTCAGGACCGTCGTCCGCGGCGGGCGGGACGTCACTCCGGCCGAGCGGGACGTCACTTCGCCCGAGCGGGACGTCGCCGTGGCGTCTGCCGCCAGGCCCGCGGCGACCACGTCCGGTTTGCCGGAGGTCACCGACGTGCGGCGGGTCTGGCCCGACGTGCTGGCCGCTGTGCAGCGTCGCCGGCGCACCACTCAGATCCTGTTGAGCTCCGCGTCGGTCGCCGCCCTGGACGGCTCGACGCTCGTCCTCTCGATGCCCGCGGCCGGTATGGCCCGCCGGGTGGTCGAACCGGACAACGTCCGGGTGTTGCGCGACGCCCTCAAGGAAATCCTGGGCGTCGACTGGGCGGTGCGCTGCGAGGCGAGCGACGGTTCGGCCAGCGCGGCCGGCCGAGCTTCGACTTCCGTCGAAAGCCCCGACCGGCGGACGGGGTGGGCCGCCGATTCCGCTGCCGCCCGAGCCGGATCCGGAGGAGGGCGAAATCCCGGACGATTACGGCGAAGAGCCGGCGCCGGGGACAGCGTTCCAAGTGCGAGACCCGCACGAGCTGGCCATCGAGCTGCTGACCAGTCAACTGGGCGCCAAGCGCCTGGAACCGGAATCCTGACCCGGGCAATCGACACTCAGCCCCCGGGCCGCGCCTCGAGCAGCCGCTCCCGGAGCCCTCCGGCCAGCCCGGCGATGGTGAGCCGATCGAAGAGGTCGCCGACGGAGCGAGCCAACCAGATTCGCTTCACGCCGCCCAGTCGCAGACGGAACTGGACTCGGGACCCGTCAGCCGCCGGTGTGAGCACGATGGCCCAGCTCACGTTGATGCGTCCGCGCCGCGACCCGAAGACGATGTGGTGAGGAGCCCGCAGCTCGAGCACCTCGAAGGTGGCGTCGGCACCGCCGTAGTCGGGGATGACGTCACCGACCTGGAGCCCCTGCCAGCGGTGGTCGATGAAGCGGACGGCCCGGTGCCGATGGGGCAGTGCTCGTTCCAGCGCGTACGGCAAGTACCAGCCGCCTCGACCCTTGCCGAGTTGCACGAGCCATGGCCACACCGCCTCGGGGGACGCGGGCAGCGTCATGGCCCGGTCCATCACGACGTCCGCCGGGCGGACAACCGAGTCGCCGGCCAGGGCAGCGGACCGCTCGGCGATGGTGGGCTGGATGCCCAAAAAGGCACGAGTCATTCGACCCCCTCAGGTCCCGAAGATCGACTCCCCGTCCAAACCCAGCTCAGTGCCCGCGGACCACCCAGTCGTCCAGATGCGGCTGTTCCGCCCCGATGGTGGTGTCGTCACCGTGGCCGGTGTGCACGACGGTCTCCGGCGGCAGCGTGAGCAGCCGGCTGGAGATCGATTCGATGATGGTCGGGAAGTCCGAAAAGGACCGGCCGGTCGCCCCGGGTCCGCCCTGGAACAGGGTGTCGCCGCTGAAGACCACGCCCAGCGCCGGGAAGTAGACGCACACCGCACCCGGTGAGTGCCCGGGCGTGTGCAGCACCCTGCCCTGCAGGCCGGCGACCTCGACCGTCTCGTTGTCCTCCAGGTCCTGGTCCGGCTGCCGATCCTGGTGCTTCATTCCCCACAGCGGCGCGTCCGCCGGATGCAGCCGGACCGGGGCGCCGGTCGCCGCGGCCAGCGCGGGCGCGGCGTCGATGTGGTCGTCGTGGCCGTGTGTGCACAAAATGGCCACCAAGCGGCGGTCACCGACGCGCGCCGCAATGGCGTCCGCGTCGTGCGCCGCGTCGATCACCAGCACCTCGGAGTCGTCCCCGATCAGCCACACGTTGTTGTCGACGTCCCAGGTGCCGCCGTCGAGGCTGAAAGTCCCTGAGGTGACCAGCTTTTCCACTCGCGCGTTCATGACCACTCCCTTATTGACGAACGACTGTCGACGGACGACCGGGCCTGCCCACCTACAGGTACTCAGGCGCGGTCAACAGCAGCCATTCCGCCAGGTGCGCGGCGAAGGAGCTCCTCACCAGGATCTTCACCAGGTCGTCCTCCGTGTCGGCCGGGCCGTCGAAGAAGAGTGTCACGGCGCACTGAGCCAGCAGCGTCTGGGCACAGGTCGCTTCGGGGTAGCGGGCCAGATCGATCGACGTGCCGTGTCGAAGCACTTTGCGGGCGTGGCGGCCGGACAGCCTGATCATGGTCCGCGCCGCCGAGACGTCCACCACGCTGCCGGCCTCGCCACCCAGCTCCGCGCTCATGGCCGTCGCGCGCAGGGCCCCTTTGCCGGGGCCGGCCAGCAGCAGGAACTCGTCCGGCCCGAGCGCCAGCACCGCGTCGCTGCCCGCGTACGCGACGAACCCCGTGCGGGGCGGGAGAGTGGTGCCCAGCGCGGTCTCCAGCCGCAGCGCCGCCGTCGATCCGCGCGGCGCCCGCAGATTGACCATGGTCTGCAGCGGCGCCTCGGCGATCCGGACGCCGGCGGTGTCGGTGCGTGGCAACGCGGCGAACCGATCCGCGTATCCGGCCAACGGCGACGAAGGCAGTCGGGGGCGCCCGTGGACGGAGGTTATGACCGGCGGCGGGACGTCGGCATTGCCATCCCGGTGCCGCCCCTCCGGGTCGACCAGGACCGGCGCGGCCACCTCGGCGGGTTGCGGTGTCCCGTCGACCACGACGTGAACGATGTCGCCGATGCGGTCCCGGCCGCCCTTCACCAGGGCCAGCGCGAAGGTGCGGCCCAGCGCCACCGAGGGGTAGGAAGACGTGACGTGACCCAGCATGGGCACCGGCGGCGTCGGCAGGGTGGCCGCTTCGACGATTTGGCAACCTTCCGGCAGCAATAGTTCTGGATCGGCCGGCAGCAGTCCGACCAGCTGCTTGCGGTCCGCGCGGGCGTTGTCCGGCCGGGCGTGGGATCGCTTGCCGAGGTAGTCCGCCTTCTTCTTCGACACCGCCCAGCCCATCCCCAGATCCTGCGGGGTCACGGTGCCGTCGGTGTCCTGCCCGATGATCGGGTAGCCCTTCTCCGCCCGGAGCACGTGCATGGTCTCGGTACCGTAAGGGGTCAGACCGACCGGTTCGCCGGCCGCCCACACCGCGTCCCACAACGCCGGGGCATCCCACCAGGCCACATTGATCTCGTAGGCCAACTCGCCGGAGAACGAAATCCGGGCCACCCGGCCGGGCAATCCGGCCACCGTGGTGTCGCGCCAGGCCATGAACGGGTAATCTTCGGCCCCGACCGCGAGTTCGGGGGCCAGCGCGGCCAGCAGGCTGCGGGAATTCGGCCCCACCAGGGCCATCGTCGCCCACTGCTCGGTCACCGACGTGCACCACACCCGCAGAGAAGGCCATTCGGTCTGCAGCCATTCCTCCATCCAGTCCAGGATGGCGGCGGCGTTGCCGGTGGTGGTGGTGACCAGATAACGATCATCGGCCAGCCGGAACACGGTGCCGTCGTCGATCACCATGCCGTCGACGCCGCACATCACGCCGTACCGGATCATGCCGACCTTGAGCGTGGACATGAGGTTCGTGTAAAGCATGTCCAGGAACGCCGGGGCATCCGGCCCCACGACCTCTATCTTGCCGAGCGTTGACCCATCCAGGAAGGCGACGTTCGAACGGGCAGCGGCACACTCGCGGGCCACCGCCGCGTGGATGTCCTCGACGCCGCCGCCGGGCAGGGGCTGGGGGTAATACCAGGGGCGCTTCCATTGGCCCACGTTCTCGAAAACCGCGCCGTGCGCCATGTGCCAGGCGTGCGGCGCGGTCGTTCTGATCGGGTCGTACAAGTCGCCCCGCTCCCGCGCGGCCAGGGTCGCGAAGGCAACCGGTGTGTACGGCGGGCGAAAGGTGGTGGTGCCCAGCTCGCCGGCAGAAACGCCGAGCAGCTGCGCGACCACGGCGGTGGCCAGCAGCCCGGACGTCTTGCCCTGGTCGTGCGCGGTGCCAGCCGTCGTGTAGCGCTTCACATGTTCGATGGAGGCCAGGCCGGCCCCGGTGGCCCTGGCCAGGTCGGCGACGGTCACGTCGCGCTGCAGGTCGACGAAATGTGAGGTCAGCGAACGCGGTTGGGCGTCCGAACCGGCCACCAGGTACAGCAGGGCGGCCGGTTCCGGGTAGGTCTCCAGGCCGTCGTCCGGCGGGTCCAGCGGCGGCTCGCCGGCCCGCACGTATTCGTGGCGCTGCGCGGCGCCCTGGCCCACCGCAGCCTCGGCCGCCGCGCTTCCCGCCCGCTCGCCGTCGTCGACGATCTCGGCCGTGGTGCGCAGGCCCTTCGCTGCCCCCGCCACCGTCACGCGCTGCCTGGTGCCTGCCGTCGCCGCCGGAGCCGGCACGAACGCGCCGAGCAGGTGGTCGTAGACGAGCCGGCCGCCCGACTGGGAGTACAGCTGCACAGCAGGGTTCCAGCCACCCGAGATAGCCAGCAGATCGGCGGGCAGCCAATGGGTTTCGCCGTCCGCTGCACTGATGCCCACTTCCGCGAGCCCGTCGCCCGGTCCGGTCCGGGTGCCCACCACAGCCGATCCGGCCAGCACCGTGCCGGTCTGCACCTCCCCGGACGCGAGCCCATCCGGAAGCGACACGCTCTGGCCGGCCGGCACTCTGGGGTCCACGATGACCACATGCGCGCCGGCGGCCAGCAAGTCACCGCCGACGCGGTACGCGTCGTCGTGCGTGGTGAACAACACGACTCGTTCGCCGGCCAGCACGCCGTAGCGGTGGAGATAGTCGCGGACCGATTCGGCCAGCATGACCCCGGGCACGTCGTTGTCGGCGAACACGATGGGCCGCTCGTGGGCGCCGGTGGCCAGCACCACCTCGGCGGCGCGGATGTGCCAGACCCGCTGCCGGATCGAGGAAGTGGTGAAATCGGCCTTGCGCTCCACCGCCACCAGATAGTTGGAGTCGTAGTAGCCGGTCACCGTGGTGGACGCCAACGACGTCACGTTCGGCAGCGCCAGCAGCCGGGTGATCATCGACGTCGCCCAGGCCAGTTCCGCGTCGGTGACCAGGCTGCCGCCCGCTTCCGGCCGTTCGTCGACCAGCAGCACCCGGGCGCCGGTGGAGGCGGCCGTGAGCGCCGCGGCCAGGCCCGCGGGTCCGGCGCCGACAACGGCGACCTCGCAGTGATGCGAGATCGCATCGTAGGCGGCGGGATCCGGTCGGTCGGCGAGCCGCCCCTGCCCGTACAGACTGCTGGCCGCGAGCCCGTCGAACGCCTCCACCGTGGTCGCGGTCAGCATCGGCTCCGGGAACGGCTGTTCCAGCTGGACGACGGCGCACGGCTCCTCGGATCCGGCGGTGTAGATCCCGCGCGGTCGCCCCAGCAGCACCGAATGCCCGACGGTCACCACCCCGGAGGCCAGCAGCGCCGAAGCGAGAGAATCACCGGGATGCGCGGTCAATGGGCGCCCGTCGAATGTGACGTCGAGCGTGGCGGTTCGGTCGATGCGGCCGCCGGAAAGCAGACGAGTCGCGGTCATCGCGTGCCCCCGGAGTGATTGTGCAGGTGCGGCTGGGGTTCTCCGGCTCGATAGACGGCCACGAATTCATAAGTGACGGTGTCGCGGACGGCATTGAACCAGCGCCGGCAGCCGGCCGCGTGCACCCACCGTTCCGCGAGGATTCCCTTGGGATTGTCGCGGAAGAACAGGTACCGCGCCCACTCCTCGTCGGACAGCTGGGCGCCGCCCTCGGCCGGGTAGGGCACATGGGCCTGCCCGCCGTAGCGGAATTCGATTTCGTCGCGCGGCCCGCATTCCGGGCATTCGATCAGCATCATCGCACTGTCACCCGCTGCTCGGATGGGCCGAAGGCCGCCGGAAAAAGGATGAGCGGCCGCATCAGTGGGCCACCGCCGCGGCGCCGTGCTCGTCCACCAGCCGGCCGGTGGAGAAGCGGTCCAAGGCGAATTCGGTGGCCAGCGGGGGTATCCGGCCGGTGTCGAGCAACTCGGCCATCACGTGCCCGATGCCCGGCGTGGCCTTGAATCCGCCGGTGCCCCAACCGCAGTTCACGAACAGGTTCTCGACCGGGGTCCTGCCCACCACCGGCGAAGCGTCCGGGGTGGTGTCGACGATGCCACCCCACGTCCGGACCACATGGGCGCGCGCGAAGATGGGGAAAAGCTCGACGGCGGCGGCCATCTGACGTTCGATGACGTGGAACGCACCACGCTGGCCGTAGCCGTTGTAGGTGTCCACTCCCGCGCCCATCACCAGTTCGCCCTTGTGTGCCTGGGAGACGTAGACGTGCACCGCATTGGACATGACCACGGTCGGATGTACCGGTTCGAGCAACTCGGACACCAACGCCTGCAACGGGTGCGACTGAACGGGCAGCCGGAAGCCGGCCATCTCGGCCAGCACGGAGGAGTGCCCGGCACCGATCAGGGCAACCCGGTCGGCGGTGATCGGTCCGCGAGAGGTCTGTACACCGGTGACCGTCCCGCCGGTCACATCGATGCCGGTGACCTCGCAATTCTGGATCAGGTCGATACCGGCAGCGTCCGCCGAGCGGGCGAAACCCCAAGCCACGTAGTCGTGCTTGGCGATGCCGGCGCGCGGTTGGTACGTGCCGCCGAGCACGGGGTAGCGCAGCTCCGGTGAGGTGTTCAGAATGGGACAGAGTTCCTTCGCGCCCTGGGCATCGACCCATTCCGCATCGATGCCGTTGAGTTTGTTGCCCTCCACGCGGCGTCGGGAGTCGCGGACGTCCTGCAGCGAATGGTCCAGATTGAGCACCCCTCGCTGGGAGAACAGGATCGGGTAGTCGAGGTCCTCCGCCAGGTGTTCCCAGAGCTGGAGCGCATGTTCGTAGATGCCGGCCGAGGCGTCCAGGAGATAATTCGAGCGGATGATCGTGGTGTTGCGCGCCATGTTCCCGCCGGCCAGCCAGCCTCGTTCCAGCACGGCGACGTCGGTGACGCCGCGGCGGGCCAGGTAGTGCGCGGTGGCCAGACCGTGACCGCCGCCGCCGACGATGACGATCGAATAGTGTCGCTTCGGTTCCGGGTTGCGCCAGAGGAACTCCGGGTGCTCCGGGAGTTCGGCCCCCGGCGGAACTCGCCGCCCGGCCCGGAAGGCGTCGCTGGTCCGGGAGCCGGCGCCGTCCAGCACACCCGGGCCACCGAAGCCTTCGCCGGTGTCGCGGTCGACGTCCCCGACGCGGTTCTCGGTGCCACTACCGACGTGGCCGGACGGTACCGGCCCGCGACCGCCCGGAGGCGGTGGCGGAACGGCGGGATCTTCGGCGGGCAAAGCGGCGTTCCTTTCGGCCGGTTGGCGGAGAACCGGGGTGTGGCTACAGGTTCGGGTAGAGCGGATGCGCGGCGGCCAGGGTGACACCCGGGACCGAAGGGAGTCGGCCAGCCCCGCGTCCAGCTCCCCGACCGGCGCGAGAAGGGCGCCGGCGATGATGTCGGCCACCTCGGCGAAATCGTCGGTGTCGAAACCGCGGGTAGCCAGGGCCGGCGTGCCGATGCGCAGCCCGGACGTGACCATCGGCGGGCGCGGGTCGAACGGCACCGCGTTGCGGTTGACGGTGATCCCGACCGAGTGCAGCCGGTCCTCGGCCTGCTTGCCGTCCAGCTCGGAGTCGCGCAGGTCCACCAGGATCAGGTGGACATCGGTGCCGCCGGTCAGCACCGAAACTCCGGCCTTCTTCACGTCATCGGCGGTCAAACGCGCGGCCAGCGCTTTGGCGCCGTCCACGGTGCGCTGGGCGCGCTCGCGGAACGACGGATCGGCGGCCATCTTGAAGGCCACCGCCTTGGCCGCGATGACGTGCTCCAGCGGGCCACCCTGTTGCCCGGGAAAGACGGCCGAATTTATTTTCTTGGCCAGCGCGGCGTCATTGGTCAGGATGACGCCGCCGCGGGGGCCGCCGAGTGTCTTGTGAGTCGTGGTGGTGGTGACGTGGGCATGCGGTACGGGGGAGGGGTGCAGCCCGGCCGCCACCAGGCCGGCGAAGTGGGCCATGTCCACCAGCAGATAGGCGCCGACCTCGTCGGCGATCTCCCGGAAACGGGCGAAATCCAACTGGCGCGGATAGGCCGACCAGCCGGCGATGATCAGTTTCGGCTGGTGGTCGCGAGCCAGCTTGGCCACCTCGTCCATGTCGACGCGGTAATCCTCCTTGCTGACCTCGTAGGCGGCGACGTTGTAGAGCAGCCCGGAGAAGTTGATCCGCATGCCGTGGGTCAGGTGACCGCCGTGGGCCAGGGACAGGCCCAGGATGGTGTCGCCCGGCTTGATCAGCGCCGCCATGGCGGCGGCATTGGCCTGGGCGCCGGAGTGCGGCTGCACATTGGCGTACCCGGCGTCGAAGAGCGCTTTGATGCGGTCGATGGCGAGCTGCTCGATGACGTCGACGTTCTCGCAACCGCCGTAGTAGCGCCGGCCCGGGTAACCCTCCGCGTACTTGTTCGTCAGCACGCTGCCCTGCGCCTGCATGGCCGCGACGGGCGCGAAGTTCTCGCTGGCGATCATTTCCAGCGTGGACTGCTGCCGGTGCAGCTCCTTGGCCACGTACGCGGCCACCTCGGGATCGGCCTCGGCCAGCGGCGCGTCGAGGCCGGCCCAGGTGGTGCCGGCGGCCGGCGCGTCTTGAGTTGTCGTCATCTTCTGTCCAATCTCGGCAAGCGGCTGGCCAACAGGGCCGGGGACCACGGTAGTAGTCGGGGAGCCGACGAGCCGCAGCTCGGTTCGGCCGTCCCACGCGGGCGGGATCGGCGGCCGCCGACCCCTCGGCCGGACCCGATCGGGTCCAGCGGTGAATCGGGTCAGCAGCGGATCTTCTTCATCTCCGCGTCGAAGGCCGGTTCGGCGGTGACCACCGCCCGATAGCGGCGGTCGAAGTAGCCGATCTCGACCGCGGTACCGGGGTGGCCCAATTCGTCGGGAAGCCAGGCGTACGCGAGCGGAACCCCCAGGGTGTACGAGTAGGCGGCGCTGGTCACGTAGCCCACGGCGGCGCCATCCGCCGGGCCATAGACCGGCTCGGAGCCCAACACGATGCCGTTCGGGTCGTCGATGGTCAGCAGGCAGAGTCGCCGCGGCGCCGGCGGCCGGGTCTCGAGCCCCGGCTTGCCGAAGAAGTCCAGGTCCCGGCGGACCGCGAAGTCCAGCCCCGATTCGACCGGCCCGTGCTCGTTGGTCATGTCCGACCCGAATGACCGGTAGCCCTTTTCGATGCGCAGTGCGTTGAAGGCGCCTCGCCCCGCGGCGATGATGCCGTGCGGGGCACCCGCTTTCATCAGGAGGTCCCACAGCACCAAGCCCTGGTCCGCGGTGGTGTAGAGCTCCCAGCCCAGCTCGCCGACGTAGGACAGCCGCAGGGCGGTGACCTTGACCGTGCCCAGGTAGCACTCCTGCGCCCGGAAGTACTTGAAGCCGGCGTGGGAGAAGTCGGCCGAGGTCAGCGGCTGTACCACGTCCCGGGCCCGGGGCCCCCAGATGCCGATACAGCAGGTGCCGGCGGTGATGTCCCGAACCGCGACCGTGTCGGCCTGCGGGGACTTCCGCAGCCGCCGGCGCAGCCAGTCGAGGTCGACGACCCCGTTGGCGCCCACCTGGTACCGCTCCTGGTCGAGCCGGGCGACCGTCACGTCGCTGCGCACCCCACCGTCCGCATCGAGCATCAGGCAATAGGTCACCGAACCCACCGATTTGTCGATCTTGCCGGTGACCAACGTCTGCAGGAACTCGGTGGCGCCGCGGCCGCTCACCTCCAGCCGTTTCAGCGCGGTCATGTCGTAGAGCGCCACGTCGGTGCGCGTGACGGCAGCTTCCGCCGCCACGATCGGCGACCAGAACTGGGCGGCCCAGGCATCGGGCTCGGGGACATGCCAGCCGGGATTGCGGGCAGAACCGAGGAGCCCGGCGTTGGCCTCGTACCAGTGCGGGCGCTCCCAGCCGTTGGCCTCCAGGAAGCGAGCGCCCAGCTCCTGCTGGCGCGGATAGAACGGCGAGGTGCGCAGCGGCCGGGAATGCTCCATCGGCTGCAAGGGATGCACGATGTCGTAGACCTCGACGAAATTCTGGCAGTCCTTGGCCTGGATGTAGGCGGGCGCGAGCTGGTGCTCCTCGAAGCGGTTCAGATCGCAGGCGTGCAGGTCGAAAGAGCGCGAGTAGCCGTCGACGCATCCACTCGGCCATCGCCTTGGCCACGCCGGCGGAGTGGGTCACCCATACCGCCTCGGCCGTCCAGAACCCGTCGATCGAAGCGTGCGGGCCCAGGAGCGGCAGATTGTCGGTGGTGAAGGAGAAAACCCCGTTGAACGGATCGGCCAGCGGTATTTCGCCGTCTGCACCGGCCAGCGACGGCAGCAGCCGCTTGGTTTCGGCCAGGCAGAAGTCGAAGTCCGCCGGGGTGAACTCCAGAACGCTGGGCTGGCCGGTCTCGGCCGACGAAATCGGCCCACGGCGCGAGGTCGTCGACGCCCACCGGGATGGGGCGGTGGTGGTATGAGCCGATTCCGACGGTCTCGCCGTCCTCTCGGTAGTAGAGGCTGGCGTCCTGGTGGCGCAGCACCGGCCGGATCGCCTCGGAGGTGCGCCCGGCCAGCGGACCCACCGGCGCGGTCCACGCGAACTGGTGGGCCAGCGGGGTCAACGCCAGCGTCTGGCCGACCATCCCGGCCACCTTCGGTCCCCAGATTCCGGCGCAGCACACCACCACGTCCGCCGGCAGCGTTTCCTCGGCGCCGTCGGCGCCCCGGACCCGGACGCCGGTGACCCTGGCTCGGTCGACGACGACCTCGAGCAGTTCCGTGCGTTCCCGCACCACCGCACCGCGGGCCGCTGCGCGGTCGAGTTGAGCGGCGACGGCCCGGACACCCTTGGCGATGCCGTCGTCGGGCACGAACAAGCCGCCCAGCACCGCGGACGGCTCCAGCAGATCCCAACAGGCCGCGGTTTCGCCCGCGTCCAGCAACCGCGCCCCGGGGATGCCCCAGGACTGCGCGAAGCCGAAGCGGCGCTGCAACTCCTGGGCTCGTTCCGGCGTGGTGGCGATCTCCAGTCCGCCGACCGGGAGGTAACACGGCTGCCCCGCCAGCGTCAGCGAGGAGAACTTCGCCACCGTGTAGCGGGCGAAATCGCTCATCACTTTGGTGCCGTTGGTCTGGAAGACAACTCCGGGCGCGTGGGATGTCGAGCCGCCGGCCGCCGGCAGCGGACCGGCATCCAGCACCGTGGTGTCCGTCCAGCCCCGCTCGGTGAGCTCGTCGGCCAGGGAGCCGCCGACCACGCCGGCTCCGACGATGACCACCCGGGGAAGGCTCATGGATCCTCCAGCTCTCATTACGCAACGCCGAGCGTAATACGCAACAGTTCAAAGGCGAAAGGACCCGCCGGTGCCGACCGGAGACGACCGGCACCGACGGGAGTCGATCAGGCGACGGGGAACGCTTTCCGGCTCACTTGCCGAGCCAGGCGTTCACCTTGGCCTGATTGGCGTCGACCCACTTCTTGGCCGCGGCCTGCTGCGTCATCTTGTCGGCGGTGATGTATTTGGCCACCAGGTTCTGATCGTCGTTGGTCCAGTGGAAGTTCTTGATGAACGCCGCAGCCGGGGATCCGGAGTTGGCGAACTTGGCGGCCATGATCTTGTTCAGGTGATAGGTCGGGTAATCGCAAGCCACCTTGGCGGCCACGGCGTCGCAGCCGTCGGTGTACTTCGGCAGGTTGATCTTGACCAGCGGCACCTCGGACAGGAACCACTGCGGTGAGTAGAAATAGCCGATCACCGGCGTCTGGTTCTTCTCGCCGTTCTGGAAAGCGGTGATGAGGGCGGCTTCGGAGCCGGCGTACACCACCTTGTAATTCAGCTTGAGATTGGTGACCAGGGCGGCGTCATTGGTGACGAACGACGGGTCGCCGTCCAGCAGCTGGCCCTTGCCGCCGGACTCGGAGGTCTTGAACAGATCGGCGTATTTGTTCAGGTTCTGCCAGTCGGTGATGTCCGGGTACTTCTTGACCATCCACGGGTCGACGTACCAGCCGATCTGGCCGATGTTGCCGGTCTGGCCGGCGTCAACGGCCGTCTTGTTCTGGGTGATGTATTTCTGCACCAGATCGGTGTGGCCCCAGTTCTCCAGCACCACGTCGATCTGTCCGGTCGGGAAGCCCTGCCAGGCCACCTCCTCCTTCACCGATTTCTGGTTCACTTTGCAGCCCAGATCGTTCTCCAGCACGTAGGACACGACCGCGGCGTCGGCCGTGTATCCCACCCAGTCGTTCATGGCCATGTTCACCGGGGCGGTGCATTTCCCGGTCACCGGAACGGTGGCGAAACTCTGGCTCGCCGAGCCGGACGTGCTGCTGCTCGACCCCCCCGAACCGGCCGAGCTCGACCCGCTGCCGCCGCCCGCCGACGACGGGGTCGAAGAAGCCGCCGAGGACGCCGATGAGGACGACCCGGTGACCGCGGCCGGCGCGGACGAGGACGACGAGGAGGACGAGGACGACCCACCGGTGTCGTTGACCTTGGCGCCGCCGCAGGCGGAGGTCAGCAGCACTGCGGCCGCGGTGAGCCCGGTGCCGAGCAGGGTGAATCTCTTGGTGCGCAGAATCATTCGGTTCTCCTGATAGTGGGACGGGGACGGGACTGGTGGGAGCGCAGTGTGCGGTGCAGGATCACGCCACCGCCGGCGCGGTGGTGCGATGTGCGGCGGGGGACGACTCGGTGGCCCGGCGGGCCCTCCGGCCGGAGCGGGTCGCCGCGGCCTGGGTGATCCGGTCGAGCAGGATGCCCAGCGCGACCAGGGTCAGACCAGCCGCGAGACCCTTGCCGAACAGCGGTAGTTGGGACAGCCCGGCGTACACGTCGTAGCCCAGCGCGCCCGCGCCGACCAGGCCGCCGATGACGACCATCGAGAGCGAATAGATCAAGCCCTGGTTGGCGGCCAGGCCGATGGCCTTCATGGACATCGGGATCTGCACCCGGGTGATGATCTGGCCCTTGGTGGCGCCCAGGGAGGTCACCGCCTCGATGGTGTCGGCCGGGACCTGGCTGATGCCGTCAGCGATGATCTTGATGGCGGCCGGGGCCGCGTAGACCAGTGCCGCGACGATGGCGGTGAACCGGCTGGAGCCGAACAGGATCAGGAACGGCACCAGATAGACGAACGCCGGCATCGTCTGTCCGGCGTCGAGGAGCGGACGCAGAATGCGGTCGACGTTTCGGGAGCGGCCCATCCACACGCCGAAAATGATGCCGAAGATCATCACCAGCACCGTGGCGAAGATGGTGGCCGCCAGCGTGACCATGGCGTCCGACCACACCCCGAGCGCGACCATGGCGGCCAGCATGACCAGCACCCAGAGGGTGGTTCTCCACCCACCGGCCAGAAAGGCGATGACCAGCAACACGATCCCGACCATCCAGAACGGCGACCCGGTGAGCAGCGATTCGAGCCGGTTGAGCAGGACATTGGTGATGCCGTCGCGGAAGTCGGTGGTGATGACGGAGAGATGGTCCTGCAGCCAGGTGGTCACCGAATTGCCGAAGTCGGAGATGGCCTGGCCCCAGTTCGGCCAAGTGGTCGGAGCTTCGGCTGCCCAGACGTAGTACTGCGACAGGTAGATCGCCACCGCCGTGACCACCAGCCCGGCGCCCACCGTGATCCGGCGCCCGATCTTGCGCTGACGGCCGGCCCGGACGGCGGTTTCGGCACGCACGCTGGCCGCGGTGGTCACCCGGTCGAACATGATGGCCATCAGCACGATCGCCAGGCCGGAGTTCAGCGCGGTGCCGACGTCCAGGCTCTGCAGCGCCTGCTCGACGTCGGTGCCCAGTCCGGACACGGCGATCAGGGATGCGATGGTGACCATGGACAGGGCCGCCATGGTGGTCTGGTTGATCCCGATCACGATGGTGCGCTTGGCCATCGGCAGCAGCACGGTGCGTAGCAGCTGGAAGCCGGTGACGCCCAGCGAGTCGGCGGCTTCGCGGGTGCTGGCGGGCACCTGGCGGATGCCGTGGGCGGTGATGCGGATGACCGGAGGTACGGCGTAGATGAAGGTCAGGATGATCCCGGCCGGCACCCCGATGGAGAAGATCAGCGCGATCGGCGCCAGGTACGCGAACGACGGCATGATCTGCATGAAATCCAGGATCGGCGTGAGGATCCGGTGGACCCGGTCGTTCACCCCCGCCCAGATGCCCAGCAGCAGTCCGATGACCAGCGACACGAACACCGCCGCGATCACCACCGAAAACGTGGCCATCGCGTCGGACCACAGTCCTTGGAACACGAAGAACAGCAGGACGGCGGCGGTGAGGATCGCGACGCGGACATTGCCGACGGCCAGCGCGACCCAGGTCAACAGCACGGTCATGCCGAACCAGCCGATGTAGGGCAGTTGCAGTCCGGTCGAGGACTGGTAGAACAGCTGCGTCGAGAAATTCCCGATGTGCTCGACGCCGAGATAGATGTAGTTGATGAAGTAGAGGAAGACCGGATTCGAGTTCTGGTTGTTCGATATCCAGTCCGACAGATTGTTGAACTTGTCCTGCAGCGCGGTGGTATCGGCCGTAGCCAGAAAGAGCGTCTGCCGCCCGGCCAGGATCACCCTGACCAGGAGCCACACCACCAGCAGACCGACCAGAACCAACGACCCGGTGCTCAGCAGCACCGGGCGGCGGCTAGCCGACCGGAGCGGCACCGCCAGCTCGCGGCCCCGTTCCAGCTGGGACTTCTCGAGCTCGACGGCGCGTGCGGCAGTGACGGTCGTCGACCCGCCGGGACCGGAATCGGCCGTGTCGGTGGGCATCAGGCGACCGCAGCGCTGCCGACGGCTCCGGTCCCGGCGCCGACGCTGGTGATGGAATGCCCGGAAGTATTGATCAGCTGCAGGATGTCGTCCCGCGTCACCATGCCGAGCGTCTGGTTGCCGGAGACCACGCGGATCGGTCCGGGGGAGGACAGCACCGCCGGAATGGCTTCCCTGATGACGGTGGTCGCCGGGAGCACCGGTGCCGACGACAGGTCCACCTCGGGGCCGGGCGTGTGGGCCAGCCACTGCAGGCTGAGCACGTCCGCCCGCGGCACCTCGGACACGAAATCGGCGACGTAGTCGTCGGCGGGGGCACCGACCAGGTCCTCGCCCGTGCCGATCTGCACCATTTCGCCGTGCCGCATGATCAGGATGCGGTCGCCCAGCTTGAGCGCCTCGGCCAGGTCGTGGGTGACGAAGACCATCGTCTTGCCCATTTCCTTGTGCAACCGCAGGACTTCGGCCTGCATGTCCCGGCGGATCAGCGGGTCCAGCGCGGAGAACGGTTCGTCGAAGAGCAACACGTCCGGGTCCCCGGCCAGCGCCCGGGCCAGTCCGACGCGCTGCTGCATACCGCCGGAGAGCTGGTCCGGGAAGCGCTGGTCGTAGCCGTGCAGGCCGACCAGTTCGATCACTTCGCGGGCGCGCCGCTGGCGGTCGGCCTTCGCCACGCCGCGGACCTGCAGCCCGTAGGCGACGTTGTCGGCCACGGTGCGGTGCGGCAGCAGGCCGAAGTGCTGGAACACCATCGACACTTTCTTCCGGCGCAGTTCGCGCAGCTTGCCGTCCGAGGCCTTGAGGATGTCCTGCTCGCCGAGCAGGATCTGGCCCGAGGTGGGCTCGATCAGCCGAGTCAGGCAGCGAATCAATGTCGACTTACCCGAGCCGGAAAGTCCCATGACGACGAAGACCTCGCCGCGGGCCACGTCGAAGCTCAGATCCCGCACCGCGGTGACACAACCGGTCCGCTCCAGGATCTCCGGTCCGGACAGGCCGGCCAAGGCCGGATCGGTGGGAATGCTCGACGCCTTGTTGCCGAACACCTTCCACAGGTTGCGGACGGAGAAGTCCAGCGGAATACCGGAATTGGTGGCCAGCCGGTTCGGCGCGGTCATGACATCTCCTGACGGGCGAGAATTCGGACAGCAGGTGACTACCGGAAATTCAGCGGGAGAACCAGAAACCAGGGCCGGGGGCGGTGTTCTGCCAGATGTGCTTGATCTCGCGATACTCGGCCAGCCCGGTCGGGCCGAGTTCGCGTCCGTTACCGGACCGGCCGAAGCCGCCCCATTCGGCTTGGGGCACGTAGGGGTGGTAGTCGTTGATCCAGACGGTGCCATGTCGCAGGGCCTGGGCGACCCGCTGCGACTTGGAGGCGTCCGCCGTCCAGACGGCTCCGGCCAGGCCGTAGTCCGTGTCGTTGGCCATCTCGACGGCTTGGATCTCCGTGGTGAACGTCTCCACCGTGAGCACTGGTCCGAACGACTCCTCGCGCACGCAGGCCAGATCGTGTCCGCACCGGTCGAGCACGGTGGGCGGGTAGTAGAACCCGTCGGCCAGCGGCTCCTGCGTCGGGATTTCGCCACCGCATCGCAGGATCGCGCCCTCGGCCACCGCCGTCTGCACGTAGGCGTGGACCTTCTCCCGGTGCGCCCGGGAGATCAGCGGCCCGGTTTCGGCGCCGTCGTCGAAAGGGCCTCCCAGCCGGATGGTCCGGGCGCGATCGACGATCTCGTCGACCACCCGGTCGTGCACCGACTCCTCGACCAGGAGCCGGGCGCCGGCCGAACAGACCTGCCCGGAATGCAGGAACACGGCGGTGAGCGCCATGTCCACCGCCGCTTCCAGGTCGGCGTCGGCGAAGACGATGTTCGGGTTCTTCCCGCCCAGTTCGAGCGCGACGCGCTTCACGGTCCGCGCCCCGGCCGCCATGACGGCCTGCCCGGTGATCAGACCGCCGGTGAAGCTGACCAGGTCCACCCGCGGGTCCGCGGTGAGCACCGATCCGACCTGGGCCCCGGCGCCGGTCACCACATTGGCCACACCGGCCGGCACGCCGGCCTCCGCCAGGGTGTCCATGAGCAGGATGGCGGTGCTGGGCGTCAGCTCGGACGGTTTGAGCACGAACGTGTTCCCGGCCAGCAGCGCGGGCGCCACCTTCCACGACACCTGCAGCAGCGGGTAATTCCACGGGGTGATGAGCGCGCACACGCCGACCGGCGCGTACACGATCCGGCTGATCGCATTCGGATTGCCGGTGTCCACCACCCGACCGGAGTCGGTTCCGGCGATTCCGCCGTAATACCGGAAACAGGCGACGACGTCGGACACGTCGTACTGCGACTCCACCAGCCGCTTACCGGTGTCCAGCGACTCGGCCGTCGCATAGCGGTCGCGATCCCGCTCCAGCAGGTCGGCGACCCGCAGGAGGATGCGGCCGCGTTCCCGCTCACTGACGGCGGCCCAACCGCCGGCGTCGAAGGCGCGACGGGCGGCCGCCACGGCGGCCTCGGCGTCCGACTCACCGCATTCGGCCACCTCGGCCACGAACCGTCCATCCGCCGGGCAGGAGATGGTCCGGCGGTGTCCGCTGGTCGACGTCCGCCACGCCCCGTCCAGGAAGAGCCCCCGCACGGCCGGCTCGGGCGGCGTGACCGCGGCGCCCAGCGGCTCGGCCGCGGTTGGTGTGCCGATCAAAGCGCCTCCCCGGACAGTTGAGCGGTCAACGCGACATGGAACGGCTGAGGACTGGTCGTGACCGAGGACGGTTGCGTAATGCGCACCGGCTCGCTTCTAGAGCAACAGCATGGAAGTCCATCACCGGGGCTGTCAAGGTGGCCCCGCGATTCGTCCGGATCCCTACCGGGCCGATCGCTGACCGTTGCGCCCGTCAAGCCCGGCCCGCTCGGAAGCCCATGCGGCCGGACACCTGCTCGGCGGCCTGGCGCAGGGCGGCCACCAGGGCGTCCAGTCGATCGGCGTCGATGCGGAAGCTCGGTCCGGACACCGACAGGGAAGCGATGACTGTTCCTTCCGCCCCGCGCACCGGAGCCGCGGCGGCGGTCAAGCCGACTTCCAGCTCGTCGATGGCCACCGAGAATCCGCGGTCCCGGGTGCGGGTCAGCTCGCCCCGAAGATCCTCCAGCGACGTGGGCGTGCGATCGGTCAGCCGCGGGAGGGTGTGATCGGGCAACGAAATAGCCGCCAGGATCGCCTCGCATTCCGAATCGGGCACATGAGCGAGCAGGACACGTCCATTGGCGGTGGCGTAGAGCGGATTTCGTTGTCCGACCCAGTTGTGCACCATGAGGGCGGAATTGCCCGCCACCTGGTCGAGATAAAGGGTCTCGGTGCCGACCAGGATGACCACGTTGACGGTTTCTCCGGTCTGCTCGGCGAGGCGGCGAGCAATGGGGCGGCTTTCCTGGACGATGTCGAGCCGGGAACGGGTGGCGCCGGCCAGCCGCAGCACGCCGACCCCGAGCCGGTACCGACCCCGGTCGGGCAGTTGCTCGGCCAATCCGTGCGACTCCAACGTGGCCAACAGCCGCGAGGCCGTGGACTTGTGGACACGCAGCAGCCCGGCGATTTCCGTGACGCCGAGTTCGCCGTCCGCGGCCAGCAGTTCCAAGACGGTCAGGGCGCGGTCGACGGACTGCACGGAGCCACCCGCATCCGGACGGCCCGGACGTCTTCCGTCGGCGCCGGTGGCCGCCGGCACGGCGACGGGCCCGGAGGCCGGTGCGGACATAGGGGCGAGCGTAGGCGACGCGTCAGACGAAAGCGGACAGTCCGGTGATCGCCCGCCCGACGATCAGCGAGTTGATCTCCCGGGTGCCCTCGTAGGAATAGATGGCCTCGGCGTCGGCGACGAACCGGCCGACCTGGTGCTCCAGTAGAATCCCGTTGCCGCCCATCAGCTCCCGGGCCCAGCCCACCGCTTCGCGCATCCGGACCGTGCAGAACGCCTTGGCCAGAGCCGAATGCTCGTCCCTGGCCCTGCCGTCCTCCTGCAACCGGGCCAGCTGCACACACAGGGCGGCGGATGCGGTGATGTTTCCCAGCATGCGGACCAGCAGGTCCTGCACCAGCTGGAAGCCAGCTATCGGCCGGCCGAATTGGTGGCGTTCCTGGGCATAGGCCAGCGCCTTCTCGTACGCGCCCAGAGCGCAGCCCACCGCCATCCAGGCCACACCCGCGCGAGTGGCCCGCAACACCTTCGCGGTGTCCTTGAAGGAGTCGGCGTGCTGCAGCCGGTCTGCCTCGCTCACCCGGACGTCGGTCAAGGTGATATGGGCGTTCTGCACCACTCGTAAAGCAATTTTGTCCGTCAATTTCTCGGCCCTGAACCCGGGGGAATCGTTGCGCACCACAAAACCTTTGACCTGGTTGTCGGCGAGACTGCGGGCCCAGATGACGGTGATGTCCGAGAATGTGGCGTTGCCGATCCACTTCTTCTCACCGTTCAGAATCCAGGAATCCCCGTCCGGCTGTGCGGTGGTGGTCAGGCCTCCGGCCACGCCGGACCCGACGTCCGGTTCGGTCAATCCGAAGGCGCCCAGCGTTTTCCAGGTCGCCATGTCCGGTAACCACCGCTGTTTCTGAGTTTCATCGCCGCAGTAATAGATCGACCCCATGGCCAACCCGCCATGCACGCCCTGAAAGGTCGCGATGGAGGGGTCCGCCCGCGACATCTCCAGCGCCAGCAGCCCGTCCAGCAGGTAGCTCCGGCCCGGACAGCCGTACCCGTGCAAAGTCAGCCCGGCGATGCCGAGTTTCCCGAGCGGCTCGATGATCTCGTAGGGAAACGTCCCGTTCACCCAGTGCGCAGTGATGATGGGGGTGATCCGCTCGGCGCAGAACTGCCGGACGCGCTCCACGAGTGCCCGTTCGGAATCGTCGAGCAGGTCGCCGAGGCCGTAGAAGTCGAGGCTGTCCATGCGTCCAGGATGCGCTGGCCGGCCAGCCCGTCGAAGAAGTCCGATGCAATGTGCATGTGTGCCGGAACTGTGGATTCGGGCGAAATGTCTGGTTCGCTGTTTCTGTCTTCGGCTGCGCGGGCATGATCGGCGTGGCCGGGGGCCTGGGAAACGAGGTGTCTGATGTCGGACCACTGGGACGGAAACGCCCGCCGCCACGCGCGACGGCCGCATGCCCGGGGCACCCGTCGCACGATGGCCGCCGTGGGAACGGTGCTGGTGGCGGCGCTGGTGATCGCCGGCTGCTCCAGCGGCTCCGCCGGGGAGAGGTCGCCAGGAGTGTCGTCGTCTTCGTCCGCGGCGCCCGGGACATCGGCGACATCGTCGGCGTCAGGGGCCGCCGAGACCTCGCCGACGGCGGTTTCGTCCGGCCGCCCTTCGTCGTCAGCCGGTGCCGGCGTCGCCCTGCCCAGCACTCCGGCCGGCCAACAGGCGGCCTGGTTCGTCGCGGCCACCGGCCGGCTGCCGATCACCCCGACGCAGGCGACGCAGCACTTCGACACGACTTTCCTGGCCAACGTTCCGGTCACCGAACTGAACGGGCTGCTGAGTCAATCGGGCCCGGCCAGGGTCACTTCGATCGTGAGCAGCGCGGCCACTGCGATCGTGTTCGACGTGATGGCCGGCCACCAGTCGTTCACGGTCAGCCTCGGCGTCGACAGCAGCGGCAAGATCGGCGCGCTGCGGCTGGCCCCGGCCACCGCGGTCAGCGGCACCGCCACTGCGGTCAGCGGCACCGCCACGGCACCCGGGGTGCCCACCTCGTGGGCGGCGGTGGACGCGCAGGTGCAAAAGGCCGTCCCCGTGGCCCGGATGCTGGTCGCTCGGTTGGACAACGGCAGCTGCCAGACCGCCCATGCCGTCGACGCCACCACCCTGGCGCCCACCGGATCCGCCTTCAAACTGTTCGTGCTGGATGCCCTGGCCACGGCGGTGGCGGACGGCAAGATCAGTTGGACGCAGCAACTGACCGTCACGAACGCGGTCAAGAGCCTGCCGTCCGGCAGTCTGCAGAACGCCGCCGCCGGCACCAAGGTCACCGTGCAGCAGGCGGCGGCCCTGATGATCTCGATCAGTGACAACACCGCGGCCGACATGCTCATCGGTCTGGTGGGCAAACCCGCCGTCGAACAGGCGATGAGGTCGATCGGCATCGCCGATCCGGAGCGGAACATCCCGTTCCTGACGACGAAAGAACTGTTCGCGCTGAAGCTCAGCAATTATCCGGTGCTGGCCCAGCAATATCTGAAGCTGGATCAGGCGGGCCGGACCGCCTTCCTGGCCAGCACGGTCGACAAGATCAGCATGTCCTCGCTGAATCTCAAGCCCTGGACGACACCGCGTGACCAGGACACGCTCGAATGGTTCGCCTCGCCGACCGACATCTGCCGGACGTACGCGGCGCTGGTCAACCTGGCCAAGAATCCCAAACTGGCGCCGATCAGGATGATCCTTTCGGCCAACAACGGTGGGTTGAATCTGCCGCCGGCGACCTGGCCGACCGAGTGGTTCAAGGGCGGTTCCGAGATCGGGGTGCTGACCCTGAACTATTTGGTCACCGACAAATCCGGCCGCACTTGGGTGGTCAGTCTGATGACCGAGAATCCGAACGCGCCGATCCCCGACTCGACGACCCCGACTCTGCTGGCGGCGATCGCGGGAGCGGTACAGGTGGTGTCCGGCGAAGCGTGACGGCGGCGGCGGCGTGGTCAGAACAGCGTCGGTGCTTCCAGGGCCAGCAGGAAGCTCTTGGTGGCCAGCCCGCCGCCGTAGCCGGTGAGCGAGCCGTCGGCGCCGATAACGCGGTGGCACGGTACGACGATGGGCAGCGGATTGACGTGATTGGCGGCGCCGACCGCCCGGGCGGCTCCCGGCAACCCCACAGCGGTGGCGATCCGCCCGTAGGACGCGGCTTCGCCGTAGCCGATGTGCAGTAGCGCCTCCCACACTCGATGCTGAAAGTCATTGCCGGCCGCGGCGAGCGGCAGGTCGAAGGTTTCCAGGTCGCCGGCGAAGTAGGCGGCCAGTTGATCGGCAGCCGGGGCGAGGCCGGCCGGGTCGTCCCGTAGCGCGCCGATGTCGGGCGGATCGAGATCGGGCGCCCGATCGAACAGGAAAGTGACGCCCAGCAGTTGGCTCGCATTACCGGTCAGCAGCAGGTCACCGATCGGGCTGGTCATCCTCCGCCAGCGATCGGCCGGACCGATCGGGTGTTCGAGACGAAGCACCGGACCATTCTGCCCGTACCGCCGGCCCGGTGGGCACGTGAAGGCGCAGCGTGGCGAATCAGCCCGGCGACTGTGCACCATCGCACCGGGGTGGCGGCCAGAGCGGAACTCAGGCCGCGACGCTGTGCTGGCCGAGCGCCAGCCCGGCCGGCGAATCCGGCCGGCCGAGAATCAGCTCGATGGCGGCGCGGTGGGTTCGTCCCACCTCCGCGCAGCGCAGGACGATGCAGAGGACCGCGAGAGCGAAACCGGATGCCAGGAAGAGCCACATGCTCAAGAGACGGATCCGTGATCGCCTGATCACGGACCGTTTGTACAGTTCAGTCCACCGGGAGCAAATCCGGAGAAGCCGTTGCGCAGAGTGAGTTCGGAGCGGCGTCGTGGAGCCCGAAATCCTCGATCAATCCGGGGCGTACCCCGATCGGGATACAGCGACCGACGGTTGAGTCACGAACCGGGCCCGGTGGCCCAGCGGCCGGCGTCCTGGCCGCCGATCACTGTTGGTATCCGAACTCGGCCGGCCAATGGGCGGGACGGCGGGGTTCCGGCCGACTCCCGCGCCGCCGACCGAGTGGAATTGTGGATTTCCGCGGCTTCGGCTCCGGCCAACCGGGGCAGAAGGCGTTCCCCCATTCGCCGTGTGTTACCGGACGCGCACTATCGGTTACATTTTTAGCACGCACCAACGAAGTGCTTCGGGGGGTCGGCGTGCTCGAAAAGCGACCGTCGCAGGCGGCGTTGGTCGACGCCACCGAGGCAGAAGTACGGGTATCCAAACCCCACGAGAAAAAAGACGGAGCCGTGCCAGGCATGTTTCGCACCCGCAAGCACCGCGCCTATCCGCGATTCCGTCGGCTGCTGGCCGGGGCCGGAGCGCTGGCTCTGGTCGGCTCGGTCACCGTCGGAGTGACGGACGCCCTGGCATCGGCGCCCACGCTCACCACCCTGACCACTGACACCTTCACCAATACGACGACGGCGTCGACCGGTTGGAAGGTGGTCAGCGGCGGCGCCGTGAACGCCTGCCTCACCGCCAGCGGGAACACCAGCCAGACGCCTATCGCCGGTTGCTCGAGCACGGCCATCGACGCCAACGGCAGCGGGGCTCTGCGGCTGACCAACAATCAGCTCGGCCAGGTCGGCACGGTCTACAACACCACCAGCTTCCCGACCACCCAGGGGGTGGACGTCCGGTTCAACTCCTACCAATACAACGGCACCACCAACCCGGGCGCCGACGGCATCGCCTTCATCCTGGCGGCCACCGACCCGACCAACCCCGCGCCGCCGGCCACCACCGGTCCGCTGGGCGGCTCCCTGGGTTACAGCGCCACGCCGACCATCAGCGGTGTCTCCAACGGTTATCTCGGATTCGGTCTGGACGTCTTCGGCAACTACCGCAACAGCGCTTTCGGCGGCAACGGTTGTGCCAGCACCTCGGCCGCGGCGCAGAACGTCACCGTCCGGGGCCCCGGTAACGGGACCTCGGGCTACTGCATCCTCGGCACCACGCTGGTGGCCAGCGGGGCGCTCGATTCGCGGACCGCGACGTCCCGGCCCACGTCCGTGCCCGTGGAGATCGCGCTCAATCCGAACGCATCGGCCTCGACGACGTCCACCGGTCTGACCGTGCCGGCCCGCAACTGGCTGATCACCTTCACCCCGGTCGGTGGCAGCCAGCAGACTCTGACGGGCAGCCTGCCCACCGCCGCCACGCTGTCCGGCTACGGATTCCCGGCCAGTTGGTACGACCCTTCGACCGGTCTGCCTTACCAGTTGACGTTCGGTTGGGCCGCCTCCACGGGCGCCAACAACGAGATCCACGAGATCAACACCCTCGCGTCGACCACCCTCAACGGCCAGCTCCCGTCGTTCCTGCTGTCCCTGTCGAACAACGAGTCGGACCGCATGCTGGCCGGCAGCTCGGCCAACTTCGCAGTCACCCCGTCGCTGGATCCGAATCAGGGCAGCGAGTCGCAGGCGGCCACCGTCACGACGACCTTCCCGACCGGGCTCACCCCGACCAACCCGTCGACGACCGACTACGCCTGCACCACGACCGGGCAAGTGGTGTCGTGCACGTACACCCCCACCGGGTCGCTGGCCCCGGGAACCGCGCTGCCGACCTTGCACATTCCGGTGGCCGTTTCGTCGGCCGCGACCGGGTCGAAGACCGTCACCGCCAAAGTTTCCTCGCGGGACGCCAATCCGCAGGCGGTGACGAACCCCGTCTCCGTGGTCACCTTCGGCGCCACGGCCACCCCGGCCAGCACGGGCCATGGCGGCTCGGTGACGCTGGGCGGCACCAACCTGCCTGCCAACGCCTCCGGCACCGTCACCTTCAGCGCCGGCCGAACCACCTTGTGCACCGCGACCCTGCCGGCCACCACCTGTGGGACCGCCACGAGTCTGCCGGCCGGCAGCTATTCCGTCAGCGCGGCGTACTCCGGTGACAGCAATTACTCCGCTGTCACGGCCGCCACGCAATTCACCATCACCAAGGGCTCGACCTCGTTCAACGCCGGGGTCAGCACCGACAGCGTGCCCTACGGCACTGCCGACACGCTGTCGTTCTCCGGACTGCCGGCCGACGCCACCGGATCCGTCGTCTTCAAGACGGGCAGCACCACGCTCTGCACGGTCAGCGACATCACCACGGCGAGCAGCTGTTCATCGCCGGCCAACCAGAACGTCGGCTCCTACCCGATCACCGCTACCTATTCCGGGGACGCCAACTACAACGGTTCGACGGCCACCACCAAGTACGCCGTGACCCAGGCCGATTCACCGGAGTTCACCGCTGCCGCCGCCGATCCGTCCGAGCAGTACGGCACCCCGGACACCCTGTCGTTCAGCGGGCTGGCCGACGGAGCCACCGGGTCGGTGTCGTTCCGCTCCGACGGGACGCTGTTGTGCCGGGTGGCCGACGTCACCGCGGCCACCAGCTGTACGACGGACCCGAAGTTGGTGGTCGGGGACTACCCGGTCACCGCCAATTATTCCGGCGACGACAACCACAACGCGGCCACCGCGACCACCACCTACTCCGTGGTCCCGCAGGCCACGGCCATCAGCGCAGCGGCCAGCGACCCGACCATTCCGTTCGGATCGACGGACACCCTGACCGTCGGCAACCTGCCGTCGGGGGCCACCGGATCGGTGGTCTTCACATCGGGCACCCGGACCCTGTGCACCATCGACGACATCACGACGGCCAGCAGTTGCACGACAGCGGCCAATCTGCCGGCCGCGACCTATCCCGTCAGCGCCGCCTACTCGGGCGACGCCAATTTCTCGGGTTCGAGCGCCAAGGCCTCCTTCGTGGTGTCCCGGACGACGACCCTGGAATTCACCGCCAACGCCGTCCCGGCGACCGAGCCCTACGGCACCGCCACGTCGCTGATCTTCTCGGGTCTGCCCGCAGCGGCCACCGGAGCGGTCACCTTCACCTCCGGGGCGACCACCCTGTGCACCGTCGACGACGTGACCACCACCAGCGGCTGCACGTCCGCGGACAACCTCGATCCCGACCACTACCCGGTCGTGGCCTCGTACTCCGGCGACAACAACTTCAACCCGGACACCACGGACACCGCCTTCACCGTGGTCAAGGCGGAGACGGCCCTCACCGCGGCGGCCACGGACCCTTCGGTGACCTACGGCGCGGACACCACCTTGTCGTTCGCCGGTCTGCCCGCCGACGCGACCGGCGGCGTCACCTTCACCATCAACGACGGCGCCGATGTCCTGTGCACCGTCAAGGACATCACCGCCGCCTCCAGCTGCACCGTGAGCGGAGGCCGGAACGTCGGCAGTTATTCGGTGACGGCGACCTATTCCGGCGATGACCACTACCTCGGCAGCAGCGACGACACCTCGTTCGCCATCGTCAAGGCGGACACGACGCTCTCGGCGAGCGTCAGCGACGACTCCGTGCCGTTCGGTACGCCGACCACGCTGTCGTTCTCGGGCCTTCCCGACGGCGCCACCGGCTCGGTCACCTTCGTGTCCGGCTCCACGACCCTGTGCACGGTGGACGACGTCACCGCCGCGTCCAGCTGCACCAGCCCGGCCGGTGCGGCCGTCGGTTCGTACCCGGTGACCGCGACCTACTCGGGCGACGGCAACCACAACGGCACCAGCGCCGACACCGCTTACGACGTGGTGAAGGCGGCCACCGCCATCACGGCCCGGGTCGGTGATCCCACAATCGTCTACGGAGCGGAGGAAACCCTGTCGGTCACCGGGCTACCGGAGGACGCGACCGGGTCGGTCTCCTTCACCGAAGACGACCAGGTGATCTGCGTGATCCCCAATGTCGCGGACGGTACGTCGTGCACGCTCCCCGGCGGATACCTGCCGGCCGGCGTCCACAACGTGACGGCCACCTACTCCGGGGACGACTCCTACCTGGGCGACTCGGCGACCACCAGCTTCACCACCACGCCGGCACCGACCGGGATCCAGGCCTCGGTGGATCAGGCCACCATCACCTATGGGGACGGCGACACCCTGTTCTTCTCGGGGCTGCCGTTCGGGGCCACCGGCCGCGTGCAGTTCTACTCGGGCGCCACGCTGCTGTGCGAGGCACCCATCGCCGTGCCGAACGTGGTGGCCGCGGCCCGGCTCCGGCCGGCCGACTTGGGGGCCACCGGTTCCTGCGACGTCGCTCCCGGGCTTCCGGCCGGTGACTACCCGGTGGTCGCGGTCTACCTCGGCGACCAGAACTATCAGTCCTCGCGCACGGACACCGGTTTCGTAGTGGCCAAGGCCCCAGTGACCATGACGGCGTCCGCCGATCCGACCCAGTCGTCCTTCCCGGGCCACGTCACCCTGACCGCGGCCGGAATTCCGGACGGCGCCAACGGGACGGTGACCTTCACGGCGGGCGGCCAGACGGTGTGCACCGCGACGCTGCCCGACACCTCCTGTTCGGCTGCGAGCCTGGCCGTCGGCAACTACGCCGTGACGGCCACCTACTCGGGCGGCGACAACTACCTGGGCGCGACCGCGGCGACATCGTTCACGGTGGCCAAGTCCGACGTGTCGCTGACGGCCAAGGCCAAGGCTGGTTCGGTGGCCTTCGGCACCGCCGAGACGCTGACCGCCGCGGGTCTCCCGGACGGGGCCACCGGCACCGTGGCCTTCGCGGCGGGCGGGAAAACGCTCTGCACCGCCACGTTGCCGAACACCTCGTGCGACACGGCCGCCGACCTGCCGCCCGGGACCTACCAGGTGACGGCGACCTATTCCGGTGACACCGGCTACAACGGTGCCACCGCCACCACCTCGTTCGACGTGACCAAGGCCAAGAGCACCGTGACGGTCGGCGGGCCGGGCACGGTGACGCAGGGCTCCACCGGAACCTTCACGGTCGACGTCCCCAAGGGTGCGACGGGTACGGTCACCTTCACCACCGGCGGCGTGGTGATCTGTACGGTCACCCTGCCCGCCACCAGCTGCACACCCACTGTGGCGCTGCCCCCGGGTACGTACCAGGTCACGGCCACGTACTCGGGCGACGCCAACTACGACCCGACGATCTCGGTCCTCGGGCTGACCATCACGGCGCCGCCGACCACTCCGTCGACGACCAGCAGCGCTTCGACGACCGCCAGCGGGACGACCACCACAACTCCCACGGTGTCGAGTACCAGCGTCACGACGGTGACCAGCACCACCACCGAGCAGGGTGGCGGGACGTTGCCGAACACCGGTGTGAACGCCACCGATCAGCTCACGTGGGGTCTGCTCCTGCTGCTGGCCGGGGCGGGCGTGATGCTGGTGACCAGGCGGCGCCGGCGTCCCAGCGGCGAGCATCGCTGACCGCGGGTTCCGGGACCCGGCCGGCCTCCGGGTCCCGGCCGGGTCAGCCGGCGGCGTGCCGGTAGAACGGTGCGGTCGAGGGCCGAAGCGGCGGGTGGCCCAAGATCAGGTCGGCGGCCTTCTCGGCCAGCATCATGACCGGCGCGTAGATGTTGCCGTTGGTCACGTAGGGCATGACCGAGGCGTCCACCACCCGCAGTCCTTCGGTGCCGTGCACCCGCATGTTCGAGGGGTCGACCACGGCCAGCGGATCGGAGTCGGGACCCAGCTTCGCCGTGCACGACGGGTGCAGGGCGGTCTCGGCGTCCGCGGCCACCCAGTCCAAGATCTCCTGGTCCGTTCGCACCCCGGGCCCGGGGGAGATTTCGCCGGCATTGAACGGGGCCAGCGCCGGCCGATTCAGGATGTCCCGGGCGATGGTGACCGCTTCCACCCATTCGCGCCGGTCCTGGTCGGTGGACAAGTAGTTGAACTGAAGGGCCGGGTGCTCGTACGGATTCCGGGACCGGATCGTCAGGGTGCCGCGGGCGTCGGAATACATGGGGCCGATGTGCACCTGGTAGCCGTGCCCGGTGGTGGCCAATTCGGCGGAGACGGATCCGTCGTAGCGCACCGCGATGGGCAGGAAATGGAACATCAGGTTCGGGTAGGCCACCTCGTCGTTCGACCGGACGAACCCGCCGCCCTCGAAATGATTGGTCGCCGCCGGGCCTTTGCGGGCCAGAATCCATTCCAGGCCGACCCACGGCTGGCGCGCCTTGGACAGATACGGCTGCATCGTCACGGGCCGGGTGCAGGCGTACTGGATGTACACCTCGAGGTGGTCCTGCAGGTTCTGTCCCACACCGGGGAGGTGCACCACCGGCCGGATGCCCAACGGGCGCAACTCGTCCGCCACCCCCACGCCCGAGAGTTGCAGCAACTGCGGTGAATTGATGGCCCCGCCGCACAGGATGATCTCACCGGCGGTGACGGTGTGGTTCTTCCGGTTCCGGCGGTAGGCCACGCCGGTGGCGCGGGTGCCGGAAAATTCCAAACCGGTGACCATGGCGCGGGTCAGCACGGTCAGATTGGACCGGTTCAGCACCGGCCGCAGGTAGGCGCGGGACGCCGACAGCCGCCGGCCCCGGTAGATGGTGCGGTCGAACGGGGCGAAACCCTCCTGCCGGAAACCGTTCACGTCGTCGGTCAGCGGATAACCGGCCTCCACGGCCGCGTCGAAGAATGCTCCGAACAACGGATTGCGGGCCGGTCCGCGCTCCAGCACCAGCGGTCCGCCGTGGCCGCGCAGCGGATCGGCGGGGCCAGCGGCCAGGCAGTTCTCCATCCGCCGGAAATACGGCAGGCAATGCGCCCAGTCCCAGTCGGCCATGCCCGGATCGGCGCCCCAGCGTTCGTAGTCCAACGGGTTGCCGCGCTGGAAGATCATCCCGTTGATGGAGCTGGAACCGCCGAAAACCTTGCCGCGGGCGTGAGCGATGCGCCGGCCGTTCATAAAGGGTTCGGGTTCGGACTCGTACTTCCAGTCGTAGAAGCGATTGCCGCTGGGAAACGTCAGCGCTCCGGGCATCTGGATGAACAGATCCCACGGGTAGTCGCTGCGGCCCGCTTCCAGCACCAGCACGGTCGCCGTCCGGTCGGCCGAGAGGCGTTCGGCCAGGACGCATCCCGCGCTGCCGCCGCCCACGATGACGTAGTCGAACGCCGGTCGGCCGGTCTTCACGAATGCCTCCTGAAATCGCCGGTCGGCAGGCCGGGCGGCGGGATGATCGACGGGTGACGAACGACGCCTATGGTGGCTGCATGCAGGTCGCCGGGGTGCCGGGCAGGACGCGACACGGCCGCGGTCCAGTCGGTTGACCGGGCGGTCAGCGCGCTGGAACACGTCGCCCGGCACGGGGCGGCCGGCGTTTCGGACACCGCCGAAGCGATCGGCGTGCACAAGTCGACTGCGTCCCGGTTGCTCGGCGCGCTGGCCGCTCGCGGCCTGCTGGAACCGGCCGGCGAACGCGGCCGCTACCGCCTGGGCTACGGCATCCTCCGGCTGGCCGGCGCCATGGGCGGCCGGCTGGACGTCACCACGGCGGGGCGGCCGGTGTGCGATGAACTGGCCCGGTTGACCGGCGAGACGGTGAACATCGCCGTGCGGCAGGGGCTTTCCGTGGTCAACGTGCACCAGAGCACCGGTGGGCAGTCCATCACCGTCGACAACTGGGTCGGGCGACCGACGCCGCTGCACGCCACCTCGTCCGGCAAGGTGCTGCTGGCCTTCGCCAATCCCGGACACCGTGCTGACGCCACCCCGCCCCTCGATCGGTACACCCCCGACACCGTGACCGAAACCGACGTCGCTCGGGCGTCAGCTCCGGGACGCGCGGGAAAACGGCTGGGCCTACACCGCCGGCGAGTACGAACCGGGCTGAATGCGGTGGCCGCACCGATCTTCGGTGCGGCGGGCGCCAAATCGGGGGCCATCGCCGCACTCTCGGTGTCCGGCCCGACCTACCGCATGCCGCGGCAATCGCTGGCCACGCTGGCGCTGCCGGTGGTGGCGGCGGCCCTGCGGATCAGTGAGCGCATGGGCTTTCTGGGCTGACCGCCCGCCGGCGCCGGCGGGGCGGCCGGGATGGTCGGCGCTCAAGAGTCGCCAGCTGGCTCTGCAGCCATTCGTGGAAGGGGCCGATGTGATGCTCGCTCGGCACCAGCACGCCGCCGTCGGCGTACATTCGCGACGACATGGCCGGCTGACAACGCTCGCACGCCTCGAAGTCCTGTTCGGTTCACCCGATGGAACAGTTCGACGGACTTCGACACGTCTCTGCCGGACTCCACCACGCTGGGCAGGTAGAGCCAGTCGCATTCGACGACGGTGCGGTCGGCCGCCAGCGGATACATCCGGTGGAAGATGATGTGGTCCGGGACCATGTTGATGAAGACCTGCGGCTTGACGGTGATCGCGTAGTACTTGCGGTCCTGGTCCGGGTCGACGCCCGGGATGGCGTCGAGGCCGGCCGTCCCGTCGATGGTGAATCCCTCGATCTCCTCGCCGAATTCCGCGCCGTGGTTGACGAAGTACTGGGCGGCGTAACCGTCGGCGAACTCCGGCAGCACCTCGGTGAGTTCGGGATGAATGGTCGCGCAGTGGTAACACTCCATGAAGTTCTCGATGATGAGCTTCCAGTTGGCCTTGACGTCGTAGACGATCCGGCGGCCCGACCGACAGCGACTCGATCTGGTAGTGGTCGAGCTTAGCCACCTCGCCCAGCCGAGTCGACGACCTCCCGCAGCACAGTGTCCTCGAAGGAAACCGGCTCGTCGGCCAGGCAGACCCAGATGTAGCCCAGCCACTCCCGCAACTGCACCGGCGCAGGCCGTACTCGACCCGGTCGATGTCGGGCATCTTGGTCAGGTTCGGCGCCGCGATCAGCTTGCCGTCCAGGTCGTAGGTCCAGGCGTGGTACATGCACTGGAACGCCCGCTTGACCTGGCCGGTTTCGGTGGCGCAATGGTGGCGCCGCGGTGCCGGCAGACGTTGCAGAAAGGCCCGCGCCTCGCCCCGGCGATTGCGGGACACGATCAGGTTCTCCGAGCCGACCTGCACCGTGCGGAACGAGCCCGGCTTGGGCACGTCGCTGCCCCGAGCCACGCAGAACCACATCTGCTCGAAGATCTTCGCCTGCTCGAGACGCGAAGATCTGCGGATCGGTGTAGTACGGGCCGGGCAGCGTGGAGATCAGGGAATCCGGCAACGCGGTGGTGGTCATGGCTTCTCCTGCCGGTGAACTGCGATGGAAACGGTGGCGGTCAAGGCAGCGCTGCCGACAGCGCCTGCTCGCCCAGGGTGACGGTCGAGGCGGGCAACGACTTCCGGTACTTCATGAACAATTTCGGCTGGTTCAGACCCAGCACGGCCACCACCTCGCCGTCGCGGCGGTAGGTGGCCAGCACGTCCGCGCCGTCCACCGATCCGGCCTCCACGACGACCTCCTCGTCGCCCCGGCGCCGGCCGGCGAACTGGATGCGGACGCCGTACTGATCGGACCAGAAGTAAGGGGCCCGCACGGTCTGCGTCGAGGCGACGCCCAGCAGCGCCGCCATGGCGACCACCGGCCGGTCGCGCGAATCGGTCCAGTGCTCGACGCGGAATGGTGACCGCGGACGTCGTCGAACCACGCCGAGCAGTCACCGACGCCGACGACGCCGGGAGCCGCCGTGGCGCCGGTCGCGGCACAGACCAGCCCGGCAGTCAGGTCCAGGCCCGACCCCACCAGCCAGTCCACGGCCGGGTCCGCGCCGATCCCGCCGCCACGACGTCGGCGGGCAGTTCCCTGCCGTCGGCCAGCCGCACGCCGGTGACCCGGTCGGTGCCGGTGAAACCGTCCACCGGAACGCCGAGGTGCAGCGTCACGCCGTGGCCGTCGTGCAGGGTGGCGACGGCGGCACCCATCTCCACGCCCAGAGGTCCGGCCAGCGGCGCCGGCGCGGCTTCCACCACAGTCACGTCCAGCCCCAGGGAGCGGGCGGTGGAGGCGATCTCGGCGCCGACGAAGCCGGCCCCGATGACGACCAGCCGGGCACCGGGCCGCAGTTCGGCGCGCAGCGCCTCCGCGTCGGCCAGCGTGCGCACGGTGTGCACACCGGCCGGAGCGCCGGGCGGCCGGCGGGCCCGCGACCCGGTGGCAATCACGACGGCGTCGGCGGTCAGCACCTCGCCGTCGTCCAGGACCACGCTGCGGATGCCGGGATCCAACGCAGTGGCTCGGCGACCCAGCCGCCAATCGACGCCGAGGTTTTCGGCGTCCGCTTCCAGCGCCAGCTCGGCGGCGCGTGACGCTTCCGGCCAGGAATTCCTTCGACAGCGGGGGTCGGTCGTACGGGCGTGCGTTTCCTCGCCGACCATGGTGATCCGGCCCTCGAAGCCGAGCCGCCGCAGCGCCCGCGCGCTGGCGTGGCCGGCCAGGCCGGCCCCGACGATCGGCACCGATTCCAGGGCCGGCATCAGTACCGCACCCCGGGAGGCAGATGAGGGTCCTGCTCCGAAAGCGTCACCCAGATGTCACCGTCGCGGACCTCGACCTGGTGGGTGCGCACCCCGGTGCGGGCCGGGGGAGCGTCGACCTCTCCGGTGCGCAGGTCGAACTTGCTGGCGTGCAGCGGGCATTCCACCTGGCAGCCGTCGAGCCAGCCGTCGGCCAGCGAGGCGTCCTGGTGGGTGCAGGTGTCGTCGATCGCGAACACCTGGCCGTCGTCCGTGTGAAAGATGGCGATCGGCGGCTCGACGTCGTCAACCCGGAGCGCCTCGCCGGCATCCACGGCGGTCAACGAACAAACCCGGAACGTCTCGCCCACGCCGACAGCCTTCCTCATTGCGTCCGGGAGTCGGTCGGGTCCGGCCCGCCCGCCTCGATGGTCAGCATGATCCGCCCCTTTTGCGCTCAGCACAACCGGTTGCGCAGCACGCAACAGTGGTCGGGGCCACCGTGTCGCTGTTCGTGCCGGTACCCGGCTTGAGGCGGAGTCCGGCGAAGCTGGCGCGGGTCTCCCGGATTTCCCGTCCGTACCCTGGGGCGGTGGCAGGCGACGGCGACGGATGGACGCGTTGTGCCGCCGGCCATCGACACTGGGGCCGGTTCGGGGCCGCGGGTTTGGCTCTGCTGGACGGTGCCCGGGTGCTGATGCAGCACCGGGCGGTGGGTGTCGCCGAAGGGGACCGCTGGGCGGTGCCGGGCGGAGCGCGCGATTCCCACGAGACGAACGCCCAGGCGGCCCTGCGGGAAGCTCACGAAGAAGCCGGGGTGCCGAGCAACCAGGTCATGGTGTGCGGCGAGTACTGCGACGATCACGGCGGCTGGGGATACGTGACGGTGGTCGGTCGGCTGTCCGGGACCCTGGACCCTGCGGCGCCGCATTGGGAGTCGGTCGAACACCGGTGGATTCCGGTGGACCAGGTGGCGGATCTCGATCTGCACCCCGGGTTCCGGAGTAGCTGGCCGCAGGTTCGCCGACTGATCGACGCGGCCATTCAAGCCGGTGCGCGGGGCTAGGAGAGGTAACCGACCACGCCGCGGGCCAGGGCGACGGCGTACTCGGCCTGGCCGCTGCTGGACGACATCAGGGCGGCTTCCGTCGAGTTCTTCATGTTGCCGCATTCCACCAGGATCTTCGGCCGGGTGGACAGGTTGAGTCCGGTGAGGTCGGAGCGGGTGAACATCCCGTCCTGGCCGACCTGTGAGTTGGCGGGAAAACCGGCCGCCAACAGCGCCTGCTGCACGTTCCGGGCCAGGTCTCCCGATTCGGTCGCCAGGGCCGCACCGTGCAGCGGCTTCTCGTCGGTGATCACATAGAAACCGTTGACCGACTCGGGACTCTGGCCGTCGCCGTGGATCGAGACCACCGCGTCGGCGTGCGAATTGTTCTCGATCTGGGCGCGCGTCGGTGTGCACGGCCCGACACCGGTGTCGCTGGTCCGGGTCATCACCACTTTGGCGCCGAGCTTCTGCAGGTCCGCGCGCAGCGCCACGGCCACGCCCCAATTGAAGGCGTGCTCGGGATAACCGTCATTGCTCTGGGTGCCCACGGTGTTGCACACGTTGTCGGTGGCGCCGTTTCCGCCGTCGATCTTCTGGTTGATGATCTCCGGGTGGTTGGCGTTGTCGCCGTTGTGCCCGGGGTCCAGGGCCACGACTTTGCCGGCCAGCGGAGCACCCGAGGGCAGCCCGGGACCCGAGCCACCTTCCTGGCCCTGTCCACCGCCCGCCGTCACCGGGTTCGGGGCGACGGTCCGCGTCGACGTCGTCCGGACGACCGAGGTGGACATCGGGGTGCTCGTGGTCGTGGTGGTGACGGCGGCCGGAGTGGTGGGAGCGGGTGACAGGCCGGCGGGCTTCGGCGTCACGATGATGGTCGTCGTGGTCAGGATCGTCGAGGGAGCGGCGGGCGGCTCGGCCGTGCGCTGGGACGAGGAGGTCGGGAACACCGGCTGACCGCGCTGCGGGACCGGCGGCCGGAAGCGAGGAAGCCGGAGCCGAGGCGCCCGGGGTGTCTCAGCCCGGGCACCGTGACCCGCTGTCCGGTGTCGGAGTTGGAGTCCGCGTTCGCCACGGCCGTCGATTGCGGTCCCGGCGTGGACGAGGTCGAGGCGGACATCCGCGACAGCTGACCGCAGCCCGCCGCCAGCAGCAGCACGGCGGCCAGGGCGGCCAGCCGCGCGCGTCGTCGGGCCGGAAGAAGTCGGTGCGTCACCGACCCAGGGTGCCCCACTGTCTCGCCCAACTCTCGACGACACGTCGAGGGTTTGCCGACTTTGCGATGGCGTGGAAACCGAGTGCCTTCCCGGTCTGCCCGCCCGGGACAGGCAGAATGGGCGGGCTGCCCGGTCCTCGGGCCAGCGGCGGTATCGAACCTTCGGCGGAGGTGAGCGCGGTGTTTCCCGGTATGCCCGATCTCGGCGCACTACTACAGCAGGCGCAGCAGATGCAGGCCGACATCGCCGAAGCCCAGGAACGCCTGGGGGAGATCCGGGTGACCGGATCCGCGGGCGGTGGCCTGGTCGACGCCGTGGTGAGCGGCAACGGCGAGTTGATCGGCCTCACCATTGATCCTTCTGTGGTCGACCCGGCCGATGTGGAGACGCTGGCCGACCTGGTGGTGGCGGCCGTGCGGGACGCCAACCGACAGGCCGCCGACCTGCGCGACGCCGCCATGAATCCGGTCGCCGGTGGCCTGGCCGACAGCTTCTCGGGGCTCGGCCTGCCGGGCCTGCTGGGATTTCCGGGCGGCGGCGCGGTTCTCGACGCCGATGAACCCGACCGACGAAGAGGACGAGGACGATGACGACGACGAGGACGCGACGAGGACGACGGACGACGACCTCGAGGACACCGACGACGAGCTGGAAGACGAAGCCGACGAGTTCGAGGATGAGGACGACGAATCCGTCCCCGCCGACGACGAGGAGCACACGGGATCCGGCGCTGACGTCCTCCGCGGCCAACCCCGTCGCCCGGCCACACCGCCCCCGGCGCCGGACGAAGCCTGACCCGTGTACGAAGGACCTGTTCAGGATCTGATCGACGAACTCGGGAGGCTGCCGGGTATCGGTCCGAAATCCGCGCAGCGCCTGGCTTTTCATCTGCTGACGACGGACGGTGCGGACATCACCCGGCTGCAGAACGCCCTGCAACGCGTCAAGGACGAGGTGCGGTTCTGCGTCGAGTGCGGCAACGTCGCCGAGGGCGAGCGCTGCCGGATCTGCTCCGACCCCCGCCGGGACGGCGCCTTCATCTGCGTGGTGGAGGAACCCAAGGACGTGGCCGCGGTGGAGCGGACGCGCGAGTTCAAGGGCCGATATCACGTGCTCGGCGGCGCCATTTCGCCGATCGACGGCATCGGTCCCGACCAGTTGCGCATCGCCCCGCTGCTGCGCCGGATCGCCGAGCCCGGGGTACGGGAGGTCATCCTGGCCACCGACCCGAATCTGGAGGGTGAGGCGACGGCGACCTACCTGGTGCGGCTGCTCCGGTCCTTTCCCGATCTGGCTGTCACCCGGCTGGCCAGCGGTCTGCCGGTGGGTGGGGATCTGGAGTACGCCGACGAGGTCACCCTCGGTCGCGCCTTCTCCGGCCGCCGGGCGGTCGATGCCTGACCGGTCGCCGTCCCCGGATCTCGCTGCGGCGGTCGAATTGATCCGGTCGCGACCGGCTCGATTGGGCCGAGTGCGGCTGGTCGCGATCGACGGGCCCAGCGGATCGGGCAAGACCGAACTGGCCGCCCGGCTTGCACGAGCGCTTGGCGGCCGACAAGCCGTCCGTGGCGGTGTGGTCCACCGATCTGCTGGCCACCTGGGAGCAACCCTTCGACTGGTGGTGTGATTTGGAAACCGATGTCTTGCAACCCTTGTCGGCCGGACGGTCCGGATGGTTGGGCACCGTGACCTGGACCGCGGGCCGTCCGGTGCCCGGCGCGGTCGTCGAGGTGCCTCCCGTCGACGTGCTGATCCTGGAGGGTGTGTCGAGTGGGCGCCTGGCGGTGGCCGGCCGGCTGTCCGCATTGCTGTGGGTGGAATGCCTCGACCGGGCGGCGCGGTTGGCACGCGCGGTCGCCCGCGACGGGGAAGGTAGCCGGGAAAACCTGCGCAAGTGGCAGGACGCCGAGGACGCCTTCTACGCGGTCGACGATCCGCGCAGCCGGGCCGACATGGTTTTCAGAGTGTGACGGGCGCGTCGCTCTCGGGCACAACGGTCGGGAAAACGCTGCGCCCCACCCGATCGCTGGTCGATGTTGCGCAATAGTGACCTCGCGCTGTGCCGGCGCCGGAGCGGTTGGGCGTAGGGTCTCCGGATCGCCCACTCAAGGTTTGATCTTTTCGGCGTGGTCCGGAACGCGGAGGCACTGGAGTCCGCCACCTCGCCCCCCGATTCGCGCGGGAGACATACCTCGAGCCGGCTCGTTTTTCCCTGCTCAGCCGGCGAATCCAGCTCCGGCGGAAAGAGGTTCGAATGCGCAGTACCCAACGCCGGAGGCTTTATGCCGCCACTGGCGCTGCGGCCCTGGTCGTCACGCTGGCAGCGTGCGGAGCCGGGCGCACCGACAACAGCTCCTCCAGTTCATCCAGCTCGTCCAGCTCGAGCTCCAGCAGCGCGCCCCGGCCAGCGGGGGCGGCTGCGACCGGTAGCGCGTCGTCGTCCTCGTCAGCCGCGTCGTCCGCGTCGTCCCGTCGTCATCGGGCGGCCCGACCTCGTCGGCCGCCGGCGGCTCCGGATCGCCGACCTCGTCCAGTTCGTCCTCGGCCCCAGCCGGTGGCACGATCAAGATCGGCACCACCGACAAGGTCGTCGCTCTGGATCCGGCCGGTTCGTACGACAACGGCTCGCTGATGCTGGAAACCCAGCTGTACCAATTCCTGCTGGTCATTCCGTCCGGCCAGAAGACGCCCACCCCGGACGCGGCGTCGAAATGCGACTTCAACAGCGACGGCTCGCAATACATCTGCACCCTCAAGCCGAATCTGAAGTTCTCCAACGGAGATCCGTTGACGGCCAAGGACGTCGCTTTCAGTTTCCAAAGGGTGCTGACGATCAACGATCCGAACGGCCCGGCTTCGCTGCTGTCGAACATGAAGTCGGTGACGGCCACCAACGCCACGACCGTCAGCTTCTCGCTGATCAACAAGCACGACGAGACGTTCCCGTACATCCTGGGCACGTCGGCGGGTCCGATCGTCGACTCGAAGGTGTTCCCGGCCAACAAGTTGCTGGCCGACGCATCGGTGATCGGTTCCGGGCCCTACAAACTCGGGGCTGGATATGCGAAGAACCAGCTGGCCAACCTGGTTCCCAATTCGAGCTACAACGGCAACGGCGGATCGCTGGCCAATTCCGGCGTGACCCTGAGCTACTACACCGATGCCAGCAATCTGAAGCTGGCCGTGCAGAACGGCGAGGTCGACGTGGCCTGGCGTTCGCTGGACGCGCAGTCGATCGCCGATCTGCGGCAGGACTCGAGTGTCAAGGTGTGGGACGGCCCGGGCGGTGAACTCCGCTATCTGGTGTTCAACCTCAAGACCATGCCGGGAAGCAACGACGCGCAGAAGCTGGCCATCCGCCGGGCGGTCGCCTACTCGGTCGATCGACAGTCCCTGGCCAGCAACATCTATCAGGACACTTACACCCCGGTGTACTCGATGGTGCCGGACGGCCTGCCCGGGCACATCGACGCTTTCAAGTCCGAGTTCGGCGCCTCGCCCGACAAGAGCAAGGCGGCGTCCGAGCTGAGCAAGGCGGGCGTCTCGACCCCCGTCACCCTGAACATCCAGTACGCGCCGGAGCACTACGGACCCGGCTCGGCCGATGAGTACGGCGAGATCAAGCGTCAGCTGGAGGCGACCGGATTGTTCAAGGTGAACATCCAGTCGACGGAATGGACGACGTATTCGAAGGAACGCCGGGCGGATGCCTACCCGGTGTACCAGCTCGGCTGGTTCCCGGACTTCCCGGACGCCGACAATTACATCTCGCCGTTCCTGGTGCCGAACAACTTCGTCGGCGCCCACTACTGTGACGACCCGAAGACTGTGCCGGGCACCAAGGTCGGCAGCCGGCCGTGTGACACCGACAAGATCCAGCCGCTGATCGACACGGAGACGACCACAGACCCCGGCACGGCCCGGACTCAGGCCATCGAACAGATCCAGACCATCAGCGCCACCGGTGAACTGCCCACCCTGCCGCTGCTGCAGGGCAAGCAGATCGCCGTCTCGTCGCCGTCCGTCACCGGCATCGACAAGACGCTGGATTCGTCCTTCCTGTTCCGTTTCTGGCTGATCGGCAAGTCCAGCTGACCCCAGTTGGGTAAGCCCGAGAAGGGACCGGTGACACCCGTTCGGGGTCGCCGGTCCCTTCTGGAATCGTGGTACCGACCGGTCGAACCTGCTCGGCCGACGCAGTTCCCGGATACAACGTTCGATGCAGCGGAGGCCCTTCGGTGACAACAGCGGCCGCGACCGCCGGAACGAAACCCGCGGCCGGCGGGCTGCGCCGGTATCTGCTGACCAGGCTGGCCCTGATGATCCCGATGGTCTGGATCCTGGTCACCCTGGTGTTCTTCTTCATGCGGGTGATCGGCAATCCCATTGACGCCGCCCTGGGAGGCCGGCTGCCTCCCGACCAAATCGCCGCCCGTAAGCATGCCGCCGGCTTCGACCGGCCGATCCTGGTGCAGTACTTCTCCTATCTCGGTCAACTGGTACGCGGCAATTTCGGCACCACCCTCACCGACAATCAGCCGGTTTCCAGCATCATCCTGACCAAGGGCGCGGCCACCCTGGAGCTGGCCTTCTGGGCATTCCTGATCGCGGTGGGAGTGGGCATCCCGCTCGGCCGGGTGGCCGCCCGGCACCGCGACCGGCTGCCGGATATCTTCCTCCGGGTCACCGGCGTGCTCTTCTACGCGGCGCCGGTGTTCTTCGTAGGGTTGCTGGCCAAGCTCCTGTTCGCCATCAAGTTGCATTGGCTGCCGACGTCGGGACGGGCCACCCCGGACACCATCACGCACATCGCCAACGTCTCCCCGCGGACGAACATCTACATCGTCGACTCGATCCTGTACGGGGATCCCACCTACATCTGGGACGTACTCCGGCACACCATCCTGCCGGCCGCCACGCTCGGTCTTCTGACCGCCGGCATCTTCCTGCGGCTGGTGCGCACCAACTTGTTGCAGACCATGCGGTCCGACTATGTCGAAGCGGCCCGCGCCCGGGGGGTCAAGGACCGTACCGTTCTGCGCCGCCACGCCTTCCGCAACGCCTTGGTCCCCGTCGTGACGGTCATGGGACTGCAGGGCGCCCTGCTCCTGGGCGGCGCCATCCTCACCGAGCGAACCTTCGAATGGCAAGGGCTGGGGTATGCGCTGACGAATTATCTGGAACAACGCGACTTCGTGGCCGTACAGGGCATCGTCACCGTGATCGCCATCGTGGTGGTGGTGGCCAGCTTCCTCATCGACATTGTCACCGCCTTGATCGATCCCCGGGTGAGGTACTGATGACCGCATTGGAACCCGGCCTGACCGGCGAGACCGCACCGCCCGCCACCCGCCGGGCCCGCGGGGGACTCCGCAAGGCGTTGCGGCAGACCGGTGGCGTGCAGCGAGCCATGCTGCTGGTCGGTGCCGCCTTGACGTTGGTCTTCCTGATCCTCGCCGTCTTCGCGCCGCTGATCGCCCCGTACGGCTTCTACGACGTCACCAATGCGGCCGGCCAGCGGTTCCCCCGGCTGGCGCCGCCCAGCGCGGCGCACATCTTCGGCACCACCAGCGGGCAGGGCCAGGACGTCTTCTCGCAGGTGGTGTACGGATCGCGCACCGCCTTGATCGTGGTGTTGCTGGCCGTCGCCATGTCGCTGGTCATCGGCGTGCCGCTGGGCTTGCTATCCGGCTACCGCGGCGGCTGGCTCGACCGGGTGCTGGTGCTCATCACCGACGCGCTGTTCGCCTTCCCCTCGCTGCTGCTGGCCATCGTCGTGTCGATTGCCCTGGTGGGTGGCAGCTCCAGCGCCGGCGGAGGCATCCTGGCGGCGTCGATCTCCATCACGGTGATCTACATTCCGCAGTATTTCCGGGTGGTGCGCAACGCGACACTGTCGGCGAAGCAGGAGCCCTATGTCGAGGCCGCTCGGGCCCTGGGGGCCTCGCCCTGGGCGTTGATGACCCGCTACCTGTTCGGCAACGTCATCCAGTCGGTGCCCATCATCGCCACCATCAACGCCGCGGACGCCATTCTCACCCTGGCCGGCCTCGGCTTTCTCGGATTCGGCATCGAACCGTCCTCGGCCGCGGAATGGGGCTATCAGCTCAGCGCCGCCCGGGACGATTTCGGCTCCACCATCCTGGTGAACGGGGTCAGACACGACGTCTGGTGGACGGCCGTCTTTCCGGGCCTGGCCATCGTCCTGCTGGTGTTGGGACTCTCGCTGATCGGTGAGAGCCTGAACGACGTGCTGAACCCGCTGCTCCGGACGCGCCGGCTGCGCCAGGTGATCATTCCGTCCCGGCGGTCGCGACCGGTCGCCGAATTCGACGGCACCGGCAACGACCACCTGGGCGGGTCGGCGCTCGGCAGCCTGCGCGCGGGCGACGGGCCGACCGACGAAGCGACCGGTTTGGGCTTGGAAGGGCGGTCCTCGCGGTGAGAACCACCAAAACGGCGCCGACCCCGGACAACCAGTCGGTGCTGGAGGTCCATGATCTCCGCCTCTGGTACGCCGGTTTGGGCGGTCCCATCAAAGCGGTGGACGGCATTTCGTTCTCGCTGCGGCGGGGCGAGGTGATGGGCCTGGTGGGGGAGAGCGGTTGCGGCAAGTCCACCCTCGGGCGGGGCCTGCTCGGGCTGCTGCCGGCCGGGGCGGCGATGGACGGAGACGTTGCGTTCTCCGGTGCGCCGGGCCAGAACTTGGTGGAAGCCAACCGCAAAACCTGGATGTCTTTGCGCGGCGCCGGATTGGGCATGATCTTCCAGGAGCCGATGACCAGGCTCGACCCGTTGATGCGCATCTCCGAGCATTTCCGCGAAGCCCTGCGGCAGCACGCCAGGCTGTCCCGCCGCCAGGCGGACGCCCGGGCGCTGGAGTCGTTGCGGGCCTTGGGGATCCCACCGTCCCGGTACAAGAACTATCCGCACGAATTCTCCGGCGGAATGCGGCAACGGATCATGATTGCGCTGGCGCTGTCCATGCGCCCCGCGTTCGTGGTGGCCGACGAGCCCACCACCGCCCTGGACGTGCTGGTGGAGGCGCAGATCATCCGCATCTTGGGCCAGATTCGGGACACCTTCTCACCGGCCATGTTGCTCATCACGCACAACCTCGGCATCGTGGGGCAGGCCTGCGACCGGGTGGCCGTGATGTACGCCGGGCGGATCGTCGAGCAGGGCACCGTGGACGCCGTCTTCTCCACGCCGCAACACCCGTACACGCAGGAGCTGTTGAAGGCCACCATCTCGCTGGAGACCACCGAACTGCGCTCCATCCCCGGCGCGCCACCGGATCTCGGTGATCCGCCGTCCGGCTGCCGCTTTCATCCCCGCTGTCCGCACGCCATGGCGATCTGCCCGGTGCGGAGCCCGGAAGTGACCGCCCTGCCGGGTGGCCGCTTCGTGGAATGCCATCTGCTGCAGCGCAATTCCTTGTCCGAAGAAGAAGCGGCGCCGCTGGCGCGGGAAATGGTGTCGGTAGCCGATGAAGCTTGACACGGTCACCCCGCTGCTCTCGTTGTCCGATGTGTCGGTGCATTTCGCGCTGCGCGGGTCGGCGCTGGGCCGGCTGTTGGGCCGGTCGAACGGTGCGGTCAGGGCGCTCGACGGCGTCGATCTGGACATCGCGCCCGGCGAGGTGGTCGGCCTGGTCGGTGAGTCCGGTTCGGGCAAGTCAACTCTGGGCCGGGCAGTGCTCGGCCTGGCTCCGGTGACCGGCGGCCGGATCCGCTATCGGGACCGGACCATCAGCGGCTTGAAGGACTCCGCGATGCGACCGCTGCGGTCCAAGCTGCAGATGGTGTTCCAGGACCCGGCGGCCGCCCTGAATCCGTCGATGACCGTCGGCCAGGCGGTGATGGATGCGCTGCGCATCCAGGGCGTCCCCGCCTCCCAGCGGCAGGCCCGGATGGAGACCGCGCTGGAACGGGTCGGACTGGCGCCCGTGGCCCGGTTCGCGCCCAAATACCCCTCGGAACTGTCGGGCGGCCAAAAACAGCGGGCCGTGATCGCCCGGGCCGTGGCGTTGGGTCCGGAACTACTGGTGGCCGACGAACCGATCTCCATGCTGGACATGAGTGTTCGGGCGAAGATCCTCGAGTTGCTGGCCGAACTCCGCACGTCGCTGGGGATCTCGTTCATCTACATCACCCATGACCTGGCCAGTGCGCGATTCTTCTGCGACCGGGTCGCCATCATGTATTTGGGCCGGATCGTCGAAATCGGCGACACCGAAGAGATTTTCGCTCATCCCCGGCACCCGTACACGCAGGCCCTGCTGCGGGCGGTGCCGGACGTCTCGCACCGGCGCGGTGATCAGGCCAAGCTGCCGCGGGGCGAGGTGCCCGACGCGGCCCGGCCGCCACACGGTTGCCCGTTCCACCCGCGGTGCCCGTCCGCGTTCTCCCAGTGCGGCTGGGAGGCGAGGGATCTGCGGGTTGTGCTGGAAGAACGCTGGACGAACGTGCCGACCGGCCAGTACGAGGCGGAGTCCGCCTTGGTCCCCGATCTGGAGACGCTCCCCAACACCGACGGTGCGGTGGTGGTCCGGTCACCCCATCCCGGCCGGCTGGTGGCCCTGCTGGAGGAAGTCCGTAGGGCCCACCCGGAAGAGCCGTTCTTCCAGGGTCTGACCCGGATGAGTGAGGTCGCCGGCGGGGTGCGGCTGGAATTCCTCATCGCCACGCGGCCGGAGCTGCTGCCGGTGGACGCCGTGCGGGTCGCCTGCCATCTGTACACGTCTGCGGCGTCCTGACCGGCGGGGCCGAGATCGCGGACCGGTTCTCGACGGCATCAGCAGATGCTGCACGCCAGCGGTGACACCGGCTCTCGGATCGGCACGCCGAGCTGCGGGCACAGGTCCGGTCAATGACCCATGACTCTTTAGGCGCGCTGGAGTAGGCGATCGAAGACCCGCTCGCGCAGCTCCGGTTCCACGGGCGGCAGGCCGGCCAGCGCCGAGAGGTACAGACCGAAGCCGACCAACCGGATCATCTGGGCCTGGACCGGATCATCGACGGCCGCGAACAGCGGCTGCTCCCAGGCTTGGAAGATCTCGGCCAGCAACACCGAGGCCCGTTGGTTCGCCGTGTCGGAGTCACCCGACTGACCGGTGCGGACGGCCGCCATGAGCGACGTGAAGAAGCCGACTTCGTCGTCGGCCGTGGGCTCGGTGTATTCCAGGAACCCGCGCGCGGCACCCGATCGCCGCACTGCTGCAGCCATCTCGCGCCCGACCGACTCCCGCACCGATTCCAGCAGTCCCTGGTACAGCGCGGCCTTGGACGGGAAGTGGTAGAGCAGGCCCCCCTTGGACACCCCTGCTTCCGCGGCTACCGATTCGAGGGTGACCGATTGGGTGCCGCCACGGGCGAGCATCCCCCGCAGGGCACGCAGAATTCGCTCGCGTGTCATCGCGCCCCGCGATACCATGGGAATAACTGTACCGGCTGGACGGTTTGTCACCGTGTGACCGATCGGGTCACCACATCTGTCACCGTGTGACCGACCGGGTCACCACATCTGTCACCGTGTGATCCACCGGGTCACCACATGTGAGCTCGTCGCATCACCCCGCCTTCGACGCAGCGCTTCAACAGCGGGGGGAGGAATCGTCGTGCTCGGTCAATACGCCCAGGCTCTGCGGCAGCCCGGTGCCGCCCGCTTCTCGGCCGCGGGTCTGCTGGCCCGGATGCAGCTGTCCATGGCTGGTCTGGGCTCGGTCATGTTGCTGTCGGTCGTCCGCGACTCGTATGCGGTCGCGGGCACCGTTTCGGCGATCTTCGCGCTGAGCGTGGCCGCCATCAGCCCGCAGTTCTCCCGCCTGATCGACATGCGCGGGCAGCGTCGCGTGGTCCCGTTTCAGCTCGCCGTCCACGTTCCGGCCATGGCTGCACTGGTGTCGGTGGCCGTGTTCACCCACCTGACCTGGCCGCTGTACCTACTGGCCATGGTGGCCGGCGCGGCGGTGCCCAGCATCGGGCCGCTGGTGCGGACGAGGTGGTCGGCGCTGCTGGGCGGCACGCCCCTGCTGCGTACGGCGTACGCATGGGAGTCGCTGGTCGACGAGATCGTCTTCATCGCCGGTCCGCCGCTGGCCACCATCCTGGCCCTGCAACTGTTCCCGAGCGCGGCGATCATCGCGGCCACCACGTTCCTGACCATCGGCGCAATCTGGCTGCTCAGCCAGACCAGAACCGAGCCGGTGCCCACCCGTCACGCCAAGGCGAAATTCGGCCGGCCGGCCCTGTTGCTGCCCGTGGTCGCGGTGACCACGGCGGTGGCGGTGCTGTTGGGTGGTGTATTCGGCTCGTTCGAGGTGACCACCGTGGCCTTCGCCCGCGAGCACGGACACGGTGCTGCCGCTGGGCTGATCCTGGCCCTGTACGCCGCCGGCTCGTTGCTCGGCGGACTTGTCTTCGGCGCGCTGAACCTGCGGGCGAGCCTGCGCAAGCAGCTGGTGGCGGTGAGCGCGCTGATGGCCATCACGACGCTGCCGCTGCCGTTCCTGGGCAGCACCTGGCAGCTGGCAGCGGGCCTGTTCATCGCCGGCGTGGCCTGCGCGCCGACCCTGATCGCCAGCGTGTCGCTGATCGAGCAGTGCGTCCCGGCGCACCGGCTGACCGAGGCCATCGCCTGGTCGGGCTCCGGCATGGCCGTCGGCGTCGCCACGGCCACCCCGCTGGCGGGCGTGTTCATCGACTCGGTCGGTGCCGGCCCGGCCTATTGGGTCACGACGGGCTGTGCCATCGGTGCGGCCATCATCGCCGCGGCCTGCGTCCGCTGGTTGCGGGGCGGCTCGTCGGCCCGGCCGGATCTGGAAGCCGCCGTCGACGCCGAGCCGATGGAGGTCATCGTTCCCGCCATCAGCGCGTCCGGTTCGTCCAGCTGAGCAGCTTTCCGACCGGCCAGGTGTTCACCACCCGGTCGGCCGGGACGCCGCATTGCTCGGCGCGCGCACATCCGTAGGGCTGCCAGTCCAACTGTCCGGGCGCGTGGGCGTCGGTGTCGATGCTGAACAGGCAGCCCGCGTCCAGGGCCATGCGCAGCAGCCGCTTGGGCGGATCCAGCCGTTCCGGGCGGGAGTTGATCTCCACGGCCACTTTCCGGGCCGCGCAGGCGGCGAAGACCCGCTCGGCGTCGAAGGTGCTCTCGGGGCGCAGCCCCCGGCCGCGGGAGGATCGGTTGCCGGCCTTGGCCGGCGCGGCGGGCCCGGTGGCCACCAGCCGGCCGGTGCAATGGCCGAGCACATCGAGAAACGGGTTCTCGATGGCCGCCAGCATCCGGGCGGTCATCTCCGCCGCCGGTGCCCGGAGCTCGGAATGGACCGACCCGACGACGATGTCGAGTCGGCCCAACAAATCGTCGGTCTGGTCGAGTGAGCCGTCCGTGATGATGTCGCATTCGATGCCGGAGAGCAGCCGAAATGTGCCCATCCGCGCGTTCACGGCCGCCACCACCTGGAGTTGGTGCTCCAGCCGCTCCGGGCTGAGCCCATTGGCGACCGTCAGCCGAGGCGAATGATCGGTCAGGGCCAGGTACTCGTGCCCGATCTCCCAGGCCGAGATGGCCATCTCCTCGATCGGGCTGCCGCCGTCCGACCAGTCGCTGTGGGCGTGCAGATCGCCGCGCAGGGCGGCCCGCAACGCCTCCCCGCCCTGGACCAACGGGCCCGACCTGGCCTCCAACTCCGCCAGGTAGGCGGGTTGTGCACCCGACTGCGCTTCCCGGATGACCGCCGCGGTCTTCGGGCCGATCCCCGGCAGCTCTTCCAGCGAGCCGGTGGTGATCCGGCGGCTGAGCTCGCCCGGCGGCAGGCCGGCGATCCGGATGGCCGCGGTTCGGAATGCTCGAACCCGGTAGGTGGGCGAGTGCTCCCGCTCCAGCAGGAAACCGATGCGTCGCAGCGCGGCCACAGGATCCATTCGATCAACGTACGGTCGGTGGGGTGAGTACCCAGGACACCGGGCTGTTCGGCCCCCACAGCGTGACGTGGCGCATCCACGCGGATCCGGTGTTCGCGGTGGCCGGACTGCGGGCCCTGCTGCTGCAGGGATTGCATCCCCGGGCCATGGCGGCGGTTGCGCAGTCGGGCGCGTTCTTCGCCGAGCCCTGGGGGCGATTGGCCCGGACCACCGAATACGTGGCCACGTTGACCTTCGGAACCACCCGTGAAGCGCAGCGCGCCGCGGCGAAGGTTCGAGGCATCCACCGGCGGGTTCGCGGCCGCGACGTCGACTCCGGTGCCGAATTCCGGGTGGACGAACCGGAACTGCTGCGCTGGGTGCACTGCTGTGAGACCGATTCGATGGTCTCCACCGCCCTGCGCGGCGGTGTGGACCTGACGCCCGACGAGGCGGATCTGTACGTCCGGGAGCAGGTGGTGGCGGCGGAACTGGTGGGCCTGGACCCGGAAACGGTGCCTGCCGACCGCGCGGCGCTGGCCGCCTACTTCTCCGCCGTCCGGCCGCAGCTGAAGCTCATCGCCGAGGGCCGGGAAGGCGCGCGACTGCTGTCCCGGCCGCCGATGCCGACGTGGGTGCGGCTGCTCACTCCGGCCCGGCCGGCCTGGCAGGGACTGGCCGGGCTGGCCATGGGCCTGCTGCCGCCCTGGGCCCGCCGGCACTACGGGCTGCCGGGCCTGCCGGTGACCGACCCGGTGGCCACCGCGTCGCTGCGAGCGCTGCGCCGCACCGCGCTGCTGGTGCCAGAGCAGTGGCGGGACGGTCCGATGGTCAAGGCGGCCAAGAATCGGCTGGCTGCCTGACCGCCACACATCAATCCCCCTCCGGTCGGGGCTGCGCGGCTGTACATTCCCCACCAGAAGGCGACCGAAGGCAAGGACGACGTTCGTGGTGTTCCAGGATCTCGCGGGAACAACCGGCACGCTGACCGCGCCGACTCGGGGCCCGGGCGGTCCCGGTGAGGTGTCACTGCTGGTCAACGGGGCCCACGAGATTTTCCTGGCCACGTCCGACGAGCCGCTGCCCCGGGGCGCGACCGTTCTGGTGGTGCAGTCACTGCCGCATCGCCGGGTGGCCGTGGTGCCCTGGATCGAGCCCGGAACGGTTGTGCCGGGGACGTCCTGACCCAGGCTCTTTTTTTGACGATCTGCACAAGAAAGGCCAGACATGTTCGGTTACCGGGTGCCGCGCCCCGACCAGGCGCTGCTGATCTCCGGCGGTCACAGCTCCAGTGGAGCACCGTTCCGCGTGGTCATCGGGCACGGCGCCTTCGTGCTGCCGTTCTTCCGCAAGGCCACCTTCCTGGCCCTGTCGATGACGGAGGCGGAGGTCTCGGAGACCTGCGTGACAAAGCAGGGCATTTCCCTGAACGTCAAGGCCGTCATCGCGTTCAAGGTCGGCGGGGATGTTGATTCCATCGTCTCGGCCGGGCAACGGTTCCTGTCCGACCAGGACCAGATGTCGGTGCTGACCGGGCGGATCTTCGCCGGGCACCTGCGGTCGATCATCGGCTCGATGACGGTGGAGGAGATCGTCACCGAGCGGCAGAAGCTGGCCACCGAGGTGCTGGACGGGTCCAAGGAGGAGATGGCCAAGATCGGGCTGTCGGTCGACGCGCTGCAGATCCAGTCGATCGACGACAACCGGTTGGGCTACATCGCGGCCATGTCGGCGCCGCACAACGCCGCCATCCAGCAGGCCGCGGCGATCGCCCAGTCGAACGCGAACCAACTGGCCGCCCAGGCCGAGCAGAATTCGCAACGCAAGCAGGCCGAGTACGCCCGGGAGACCTCGCTGCTGCAGGCCCAGTACAAGGCGGACATCGACAAGGCGCAGGCCATGGCGGCCCAGGCCGGGCCGCTGTCGATGGCCCAGGCGCAGCTCGACGTGCTGGCCGCCCAGCGGCAGGCGGCGGAGCGTCAGGCTGAGCTGCGGGAGCAGCAGCTGGTGGCCGAGGTGGTCAAGCCGGCCATGGCCGAGGCGCAGAAGACCAAGATCCTGGCCCAGGCGGAGGCCGAGAAGACCCGGATCCTCGCGGAGGCGGCGGCGTCCAACAACCGGGTCGCGCTGGACCAGATGTTGATCCAGCAGCTGCCCGAGATCGTGCGTTCCGCGGCTCAGGGGCTGAACGGTGCCAGCGTCACGGTGCTGAACGGCGCAGACGGGCTCGGTGACATCGCCGCCTCGCTGGTCGGTCAGGGCGGAGCGATCTTCGAGGCCATTCGCCGTGGGCTGGGCACCGACTCCCGTCCCAGCGGGCCCACTGCGGTGCCCATCAAGAAGCCGGAGATCTCGTCCTGAAGTAGGCGGCTGCCCGCCGGCTGGCCCCCGCCCGAGCGCGCGTGGGGCCGTGAGCCGTTGTAAGCGACGCCAGATCGCCCGCCCGTGCCGGTCTGGCGCGACTTGGCGGACGGCTGCTCGTCGGGCATCCTGGCTGGCGATGACGGGTTGGGGAAGGCGCGCACTGGCCGCCGTAATGCTGACAGCGGCGACCGCGCTGAGCTCCGGGAGCGGCTTGGCTGCGGCCGCGACTCCCGCCACCGTCCTGGCCTCCGACGACGTCTCCGCGGCGGCCGCGACGCCCGCGCTGCAGGAAATCGTGGACCGTGAGGTACAAGCCGCCGCCAACGACGGAATCCAGCAGTCGGTGGCGGTCGTCGACCGGACGACGGGGAAGCGGCTGGCCAGCGCCGGTGGCACGGAGCACTACATTTCCGAGTCGATCGTCAAGCTGTTCACCGTCGCGTACTACGCCGTGCAGCACGACGGTCATCCTGACCAAAACCTGACCGACGCGCTGCAGTACATGATCATTCACTCCGACGACCACATCGAGTCGGAGTTGTGGAGCACCGACATCGTGCCGTCGATGGCCGCGCGATATCACTTGGCACACACCAGCAATGGGCCGAAGACCGGTCCCCACGACTGGGGCTGGGAGCTGATCACCGCCGACGACGAGGCCGACTTTCTGTATCGAATGTCCAAGGATCCGGAGGTCGCGCCGATCCTGCTCCCCGCCATGCGTGAGGTCGCGCCGACCGGAAACGACGGATTCGACCAATCGTTCGGCCTGAATTCGCTGTCCGGCGACCACGGATCGAAGCAGGGTTGGACCGACGTGGGTTCCTCCAACCAGGTGCAAATCCATTCTGTGGGCTGGGTGGGCCGCTATTTCGTGGCCATTCTGCAGACCTCCACCGGGACCGGCTACGACACCATGCGGGCCGACTCCACTCGCACCGCCCAGGCGGTCGCGGCCACCCTGACCGCGCGCCCGGCTACCCCTACGCCGTCGAGCCGCGCTGCCACCCCGCCACCCGCGGAGCTCACCAACGCGGAGCGGACCGAGGCCCGGGAATTCGGCCAGTGGCTGGAATCATTTCTACGCCGCGCCCTATCCGGCTCTCTCTGAGCGAGTGCTGCTGCGGGGCGGCGGCTCACTGAAGACGGTCGTGCCCTTGACCACGCGCTTGAGGACACGAGCGCGATAACCGGCTCATCGCTTTTGGCGGCCGGCTGCTCGTCCTGAGGCGGCGCGCGTGCGTATTTCCGTTTTCAAGGTCCAACGCGGCGACCGGTCATTGTTTGCGTTCGCCCGGGAGTGCCTGAGGACCTGTTGATCCGAAGCGGAACGGGCCGAGAGCCTTTCGGTGGCCAGACGATGTCCTCCGATCGGACGGGTGACGTTCCCCCGGCATAGCGGCCGTTCGGCCGACATGGGATCACGCCCCGCGGCGGGAAAGTTGTCGTTGTTACTTCCGGGTCCTAATTAGCGGCCCCCCACACACCTCGAACAAGGAGCAAGAAATGAAAAAGAGCACCCTCGTCAAGGCCGGCGCCACCGTGCTGGCGGCCAGTGCCGCACTGACGATCGCGGCAGCCAGTTCGGCATCGGCGGCCCCGGCCGACGCCGGTCACAACGCCTACACGTTGACCAACGACACGCCGTACACCTGGACGCTGCAGGACTACTCCTGGGACGGATACGACAAGCAGTGGTATCCGTACATGGATCCGCCGGTGCAGACGCTGCAGCCGGGACAGTCGGAAACGGTGGCCACCCTGGTCAACTACAACAGCGGTGTCTACTCCGATAGCACCATGGCCGATTACAGCTTCACCGACATCAACGGTGGGGCACACGGTTTCACCATCAACACGCCGGGCAATGCCAATCACAACGACTGGAGCGCGGGAATCGCTTTCGGCACGGTGGACACCGTCAACGGCAAGGTGACGCCGGCGGGCGGCTACAGCAAATTCACGAACAACGGTGGAGACCCGACAAACCTGCATGTCGGCTTGGTCAAGAAGGACGAGGTCACGATCGACGCCAAGGCGGACCCGGTCCGGGCCAGCTCGGTCATGAAGCTCTTCTCGAGCGGTACTGACCAGAGCTTCAAGCAGACCGCCGATCCCAAGTGGGTCGCAGTCGGCGACAGCCAGCGGCAGAAGATTTCCGGGCTGGTCATCAACAAAACCGAGAACGAAGTCGACGCGACTCTGACCAAGGGTTTCGAAACGTCCCAGAGCACATCACTGGGGGCCGAAATCGGCGTCGGTGCGGAGTTGAATCTGTTCGATCTCGTCAAGGCCGACACCACAGTGTCCGCCGAGACCGAGGGCACCTTCGGCCAGACCTACGATCAGCAGACGGGCGTCGGCATGGCGGTCGGTCCGGATGGCACGGATAGCAGCTTGGGCTGGATCACCCGCCAGACGCAGGACGTCGCGCTCACCGGAGACTTCTCTTTCACCACTCCGAACGCGATCTACCACGTCGAGAACGTCACCATCAACGCCCAAGCCATCGCCAACGCCGGCAGCCCGCAGACAGCGGTCACTCACTACGACGAGTACTTCCCGGGTCAGCACTGAGGGCGGCCCCAGTTTCACCGCCAAGAACACCAGCCACCAGAACTGCATTGTCGCCACTGATCGGCGTGCCCGCCGATCACCAATCACTCAGATAAAGGGATAAAACCATGAACACCACCACCAGTAAGCGCACCTCACTGCGGACCCGCATCATCGCCGCCACCATCATCGGCGCCGGCATTCTCGGCACCACGCTGGCGGTCACAGCCACGGCCGGCGCGGCCACGCCAAGCGGCCATGCCGCCGCGACCACCGGCAACCAGGCCACGGTCATCGACGCCGCGGATCCGAACCAGCTACAACAGGCCAAAGATGCCATGTCCCTTTTCGGGGCGGCCACGAATAAGAATTTCGTCCCCACCGCTGACCCTATCTACAAGCAAACCGGCTGGGAGAATGCCGGTGATGCCAGCTACACCAACAGCGGGAACGCAATCGCCAACTATAGTTATGAGGAAAAGAACGTCCAGACCTCCGCCCTCAAGATCGGTGGCTCCGTCGAAACCTCCGCGAGCGCCGGCATTGGCATCGCCGAAGCCACCATGGACCTCAAGCTCAGCGCCAGTCATGAATGGGAGACCGGCACCTCTGACGCCATGGACATCGATGTCCATGTCGAGCCCGGGAAGTCCGTCATGATCGAGAAACGGGTGTCCACCGCTGATTACACCGGCACCTACACCTTCACCGCCAACAACGTCGACTACACGGTCAAGAATGTCACCGTCACTGCGCCGGCCGCCCAGGGCAGCACCGACCCCATGACCGCCGTCGACTACATGGTGGTCGATCCCACCAACGCTCAGGCGGCGAATGCCCTCGGCGTTCCGGTCCAGGGCTTCGACGCCAGCAAACTCAGCAACGCCCAGCTGAACACCATCGCGCACAAGCTCGGACTGGACAAGAGCTGAGCCATTGCGCCGACAGTGCATCAAAGACGCCAAAGCCGTTCCTACTCAACGGTAGGAACGGCTTTGGCGTCCTCACGACGAGCGAAAATCAGAAGGTCGCCTCGACCGGCGGATGCGCGACCGCCCGATTGATGGCCGACACCATGGCCTTGAGGGAGGCCCGGGTGATCGAGGAATCCACGCCGACGCCCCAGAGCACCTGTTCGCCGACCACGCATTCGAGGTAGGCAGCGGCCTGCGCATCGCCGCCGGCCGAGAGAGCGTGCTCGACATAGTCCAGGACCCTGATGTCGTAACCGATCTCGTGCAGCATGTTGGCCATGGCGGCCACCGGCCCGTTCCCGTACCCGGTCAGTACTTCCTCCTGGCCGTGCACCGCCAGCCGAGCCACCAGGGTGTCGACGCCGTCCGGTGCGTCCACCGGGGTCTGGATCTGCGCTCGGACGAACTGCAGCGGCTGCGTCCGCTCCAAGTATTCGGCCGCGAAGATCTTCCACATCTCGGCCGGGGCCACTTCGCCGCCCTGCGCGTCGGTGCGCTGCTGCACGACCTTCGAGAACTCGATCTGCAGCCGGCGCGGCAGATCCAAACCATGCTCGGTCTTCATGATGTAGGCGACGCCGCCCTTGCCCGACTGCGAATTCACCCGGATCACGGCCTCGTACGACCGACCGACGTCCTTGGGATCGATGGGCAGATACGGAACCTGCCAAGTGAAAGCATCCACCGGAATACCAGCCGCGGCCGCGTCCCGGTGAAGGTGGTCGAAGCCCTTCTTGATGGCGTCCTGGTGCGATCCCGAGAACGCCGTGTACACCAGATCGCCGCCGTACGGATGGCGCTCCGGAACTGCCAGCTGGTTGCAGTACTCGACCGTTCGCCGGATCTCGTCGATGTCCGAGAAGTCGATCTGCGGGTCGATGCCCTGGCTGAATACGTTGAGCCCCAGGGTGACCAGGCAGACATTGCCGGTCCGCTCGCCGTTGCCGAACAGGCATCCCTCGATCCGGTCGGCCCCGGCCATATAGCCCAGTTCGGCGGCGGCCACCGCGGTGCCGCGGTCGTTGTGCGGGATGCAGCGACAGCACGATGGCGTCGCGCCGCTCCAGGTTCCGGTGCATCCATTCGATGGAGTCGGCGTACACGTTGGGCGTCGCCATTTCCACCGTGGCCGGCAAATTGACGATCATCGGGTGGTCGGTCGTGGGCTGCCAGATCTTGGAGACCGAATTGCACACCTCGACCGCATACTCGAGTTCGGTGCCGGTGTACGACTCCGGCGAATATTCGAAACGCCAATCGGTGTCCGGATATTTGTCCGCCCAGCGGGCTACTTCTTCGGCCCCGTCCGTGGCGATGCGCAGAATTCCCGCGCGATCCTGCCCGAAGACCACGCGGCGCTGCAGTGTCGAGGTCGAGTTGTACAGATGCAGTACCGCCGAATGCGATCCCTCGATCGATTCGAAGGTGCGGGCGATCAGCTCGGGACGTGCCTGCGTCAGGACCTGGATCCGGACGTCGTCAGGGATGGCGTCCTGCTCGATGATCTCGCGGACGAAGTCGAAGTCGGTTTGCGAGGCCGCCGGGAAACCGACCTCGATTTCCTTGTAGCCCATGGTCACCAGCAGATCGAACATGCGCCGCTTGCGATCCGGTGTCATCGGGTCGATCAGCGCCTGGTTGCCGTCCCGCAGATCCACCGCGCACCACAGCGGGGCCTTGGTGATGACCTTCGATGGCCAGGTGCGGTCCGGGAGGTCGATCGGAGTGAAAGGCGTGTAGCGGGAGAACGGCATCGAGCTGGCGCGTTGCCGGTTGAATCCCGGCTGGCCCGCGGGAATGTCGCCGGCGGGTTTACGCACGCGGGAAGCGACGGGAGCGCCCATGGAAGTCAGATCCTTTGCTGGCGGGGACCGGGCCGGTCGGCTCCGGGGGAGACGAAGGTTCGACCAGCCAGTACCACGACCCGCGACGGAGGAGCCAGCCGCGAAATCAGGCTCCGTCGCGGCAGCTAAGAAGCAGGCGCAAGCGCAGGCCGGCGATGCGGCCCGGCGATCCCTGGATGCGCTGCACGAGGCCGACCATACTCCGTAGCCGCGGGACGGCCAATTCGGACGGAGTCTTCGTTGACGGACGACTTACAGATGCTTGGCGGCCTCACGGCGAGAGAGCGGGCTCAGCCGGTCGGCGTGTGCATTCAGGAAGCCGCGGACCCAGTCCGGGTCGGTGCGGGCGTATTGCCGCAGGGCCCAGCCGATGGCTTTGCGCAAGAAGAATTCCCGGTCTTCGGCGTTGTTGAGAATGGCGAAGGAAAGCAGGTCCAGGTCGGTCGCCCGCCCGAGGTCGAGCTGGCAGATGATGGAAACGCGGCGCAGCCACAGGTTGGGACCGGTCGCCCAGGCTCGCAGCCGGGGGCCGAGCTCGGCCGGGTGCGCGCGGAGAAGCTCACCGACGCGATGGGCCAACTCGTCAACGTGGTCCCACCAGGCGCCGCTGACGACCATGTGCTCCAGCCGGGGGAGCAGGTCGAGGTGGCCGCGGACCGGCGGCAGGCTGAGCAGCGCGGCGGCCGCGTACCGCTCCTCGCGCACCACCGCCTCGTCCCAAAGCGTGGCGCTGGCCGCCAGCAGCACGTCTCGCTCGGCCCCGCGGGCCGCCGCGTGGGTGAGCCGGCGGACCACCGGCACGCCGGTGCCGGCGTACGGCATCAAGGACTTCATGTACGCCTGCATGCCGGGCGCGCGGCTCGGATCGGCCGACTCGCGAATGTCCCGCCGAATCCGGTCGACGAGCTCATCAGCGGTCATGAAGTCAGTCTCGCTGAAGCCCCGGCCGACGGCACCGGCCGCAAGCGCCGCGACCGCCGGCCGCGCGTGGGGCCCTGAGGCGTTGTATGCGACGACTGCGCGCCCCACGCTCGGACACGGCCCGCCCGCGCGCGGACGTGCCGGACACGGAAGATTTCCCGCTTACCGACGCGGAGGGGCGAAGCCTTTCGGCCGTGAGCCGGGTGAGCCCGGCCGCCCGCAGGACCTGCGGTTTGACGGCGAAACCGGCTGATCGTGGCCGGTATCGTGGGATCCGGCTCGCCGGCGGATCCGCGGCGGGTACCGGCACCCGCCCGCCGATCCGGTGATCGGAAGGTGGGCGGCGGCGCCGACTTCCCACGCGGCGTCGGGCCGCCGTTCGCCCCGGACGTGCCGGTCTTCGCGGTGGGAGTGAGGCAGGAACAAGGCAGTGAGCCTGGTCGTCCAGAAGTACGGCGGTTCGTCGGTGGCCACGGCGGAGCGCATCAAGCGCGTCGCCGAGCGCATCGTGGCCACCCGCAAGGAGGGTCACGACGTCGTCGTGGTCGTCTCGGCGATGGGCGACACCACCGACGAACTGCTGGACCTGGCCAACCAGGTGTCGCCGCTGCCGCAGGCCCGCGAGCTGGACATGCTGCTGACGTCGGGTGAGCGGATCTCCAACGCCCTGGTGGCGATGGCGATTGACTCGCTCGGGGCGGAGGCCCGCTCCTTCACCGGTTCCCAGGCCGGTGTGATCACCACCGCGGTGCACGGCAAGGCCCGCATCATCGACGTCACCCCCGGCCGGATCCGGGCCGCCCTGGACGACGGCGCCATCGCCCTGGTCGCCGGATTCCAGGGCGTCGCCCAGGACACCAAGGACATCACGACGCTCGGCCGGGGCGGCTCGGACACCACCGCCGTGGCGCTGGCCGCCGCCCTGGACGCCGACGTGTGCGAGATCTACACCGATGTCGACGGCGTCTATACGGCTGATCCGCGGATCGTCGCCGATGCCGCCAAGCTGGACAAGATCACGTACGAAGAAATGCTCGAGATGGCCGCGGCCGGCGCCAAGGTCCTGATGCTGCGCTGTGTCGAGTACGCCCGGCGCTATCACGTGCCGGTGCATGTGCGCTCGTCGTACTCGGACCGAGAAGGCACGCTGGTGGCCGGAAGCATGGAGGATATGAAGGTGGAACAAGCTCTCATCACCGGTGTCGCCCACGAACGGGGCGAGGCGAAGGTGACCGTGGCCGGCGTGCCGGATCATCCCGGTGTCGCCGCCAGCATCTTCCGGCCGGTCGCCGACGCGGAGATCGACATCGACATGGTGGTGCAGAACATCTCCCGGGCCGGCGAGGGCCGGACCGACATCACCTTCACGCTGCCCAAGTCGGAGGGCCCCCGCGCCGTGCAGGCGCTGGAGGCGAACAAGGCGTCGATCGGCTTCGACCACATCGAATACAACGACCACGTCGGCAAGGTGTCGCTCATCGGCGCCGGCATGCGCTCGCATCCGGGCGTGACCGCCACCTTTTGTGAGGCGCTGGCCAACACCGGCGTCAACATCGACATCATCTCGACCTCGGAGATCCGCATCTCCGTGCTGGTCCGGGACGTCGAACTGGATGCCGCGGTGAAGGCGCTGCACGAGGCGTTCGACTTGGGCGCCGACGAGCAGGCCGTCGTGTACGGCGGAACCGGCCGATGAACTCCGGCGAGCTCCAGGAAAGCAAGGAGGCAGCACGATGAGCGGTCTGCGGGTCGGGGTGGTCGGCGCGACCGGCCAGGTCGGCGGCGTGATGCGGAAGCTGCTGGGGGAGCGCGAGTTTCCGCTCGACTCCATCCGTTTCTTCGCCTCCGCCCGCTCGGCCGGGACGACGCTGGACTTCCAGGGCGAGCAGGTCGCCGTCGAGGATGCCGCGCTGGCGGACCCCGCCGGTCTGGACATCGCTCTGTTCTCGGCGGGCGGGTCGACCTCGAAGGCGCTGGCGCCGAAGTACGCCGCCGCCGGCGCCATCGTCATCGACAATTCCAGCGCCTGGCGGATGGATCCGGACGTGCCGCTGGTGGTGTCGGAGGTCAACCCCGAGGACCTCCGGGCGGCGCAGCGCCGGGCCAACGGCGGAGGATTCATCGTGGCCAATCCCAACTGCACGACCATGGCGTTCATGCCGGTCCTGCGGCCGCTGCACGAAGAGGCCGGCCTGACCCGGCTGATCGCCAGTACCTACCAGGCGGTGTCCGGCAGTGGTCTGGACGGTGTTCGCGAACTGGAGTCCCAGGTCCGGGCCACCCATGACGGGGCAGCTGCGCTGACCCACGACGGGTCGGCGGTGGACTTCCCGGCTCCCAAGAAGTACGTGCGCCCGATCGCCTTCAACGTGATCGCGCTGGCCGGCAACCTGGTGGACGACGGATCCTTCGAGACGGACGAAGAGCAGAAGCTGCGCAACGAGTCCCGCAAGATCTTGGGAATACCTGACTTGCTGGTGTCCGGAACCTGCGTCCGGGTCCCGGTTTTCACCGGTCACAGCTTGTCGCTGAACGCCGAGTTCGCCCGGCCGCTGTCGGTGGCCCGGGCGACGGAGCTGTTGACCGGTGCGCCGGGTGTCGAGCTGACCGACGTGCCCAACCCGTTGCAGGCCGCCGGTTCGGATCCGTCGTATGTGGGACGGATCCGCCAGGACCCGGGTGTGCCGGACGGCCGTGGGCTGGCCCTTTTCGTCTCCAACGACAACCTGCGCAAGGGCGCCGCGCTCAACGCTGTGCAGCTGGCTGAACTCCTCGCCCAGTGATCGAGGGAAGCGCCGCGGTCAATTCGAGCCCGGGGCCACCTGAACCTTGAGCGCGTCCGGGCCGCCGAGCAGCGAAAACGCTTCCGGCAGGGCGGTCAGTGGCAGCCGGTGGGTGACCAGTTCGTGCATCGGCGCGGCGGTGGTGCGCAGTGATTCGATGGCGGCCGGGAGAGTGCGGTTCAGGGAGAAGGATCCCAGCACCGTGATCTCCCGGGCGTAGATGTCGTGCGGGTCGAGCACCAGCTCCGATCCGATGGGGCATACGCCGAAAAGGAGCAACCGGCCGCCCTTGCGCACGGCGCCGACAGCCTGTTGCACCACGGCCGGCCGCCCGGTCACGTCGACCACCAGATCGAATCCGTCGCGTGCCGCGCAGCGCGTCGTCCAAGGACGCGAAACGGGCCGTGGCGCCGAACGACTCGCCGCGCGCGAGCCGTTCCGGCTGCGGCTCGACCAGGGACAGCGATGCTCCCCGCCGCCCGAACGCGGTCAGCATGAGCAAGCCGATCGGGCCGGCTCCCACCACCAGCACCTCGTCGGCGGCATTGACGGCGGACCGGAAGGCGCCGTTCTCGGCGCAGCCGAGCGGCTCGGCCAGCGCCGCCACCTCGGGCGGCAGACCGCTCGCGTCGACGAGATTTCCGACCCGGACGACGGCGAATTCGGCCAGCCCACCGTCGATCTCGGATCCGTACGCCTGGAAATCGGCACACAGATTGATTCGTCCGGCCCGGCACCAGCGACACACCCCGCAGGAGACCAACGGATCCACCGCCACCAGCCGGCCGTTCCAGACCGGGTCGACACCCGGCCCCGTGCCGACGACCGTGCCGGCGAATTCGTGCCCCGGGGTGACCGGGAAGTTCGCCGAATAGTTGCCGGCCAGAATTTCCAGATCCGTGCGGCAGATGCCGGCGGCGTCGACGCGCAGCAGCACCTCGCCCGGCCCGGGTTCGGGAACCGGCAGGTCGACGATCTCCGCGAGATCACGTGACTGGTAACGCAACGCCTTCACACCGGACCACCTCGTCAGCCGATTGTCAGGAGGAACAGCCTAGGGTCGGCGCCGGCCCGGCCCGCCGCGGGGAGTAGAGAGAAGGGCATGTCTGACGACCCCTTCGACCTGGCCCGTTTCGTCAGCGCCCAGGATTCCGGCGGCACCTACCAAAGGGCCGCGGCCGAATTGCGGGCCGGACGCAAAACCAGCCACTGGATGTGGTTCATCTTCCCGCAGATCGCCGGCTTGGGCTTGAGCTCGATGTCCCGGCGGTACGCGATCTCCTCATTGGCCGAGGCCCGTGCCTATCTCGCCCATCCCGTACTCGGTCCGCGGCTGCGGGAATCGGCGGAAATCGTCGCCTCGTCGAAGGCGGCCAGCGCCGAATCGATCTTCGGCGGCATCGATGCGGTCAAGCTTCGGTCCAGCATGACCCTGTTTTCCCGGGCGGCACCGGAGGAAGCCGTCTTCGGCCAGGTCCTCGATCGGTACTTCGACGGCCGGGCCGACCGCGCGACGGAAGCGCGGCTGGGGTGAACCCGCCCCCCGGGCCCCGGGCCCTGACCGGCAAAATCGAGCAGTGAGCTTCTCCGTGGTCGGTCTGGGCGGGTCCGTCGAGGAACAGTCCCAGTCCGAACTCGCCCTGCGCGCCGTCCTGGCCGCGTTGGACCGACGGGGCGCCGCCACCACCCTGTTCTCGGGCGCCCAGCTCGACTTTCCGCCGTATCACACCGGCGCGCCGCTACCGGCCGGCGCGCTGGCCTACGTGTCGGCGGTGCGCCAGGCCGATGCGGTGGTGATTTCCTCGCCGGGGTACCACGGCACCGTGTCCGGCCTGGTCAAGAACGCCCTGGACTACCTCGAAGAGTTGCGGACCGATGCCCGGCCGTATCTGCACGGGCGTCCGGTCGGATTGATAGCAGTGGCCCGGGGGTGGCAGGCGGCTGTGTCAACGCTGGCCACCCTGCGCCAGATCACCCATGCCCTGCGTGGCTGGCCGTCACCTTTCGGACTGACCGTGAACAGCGCGGTGAGCAGCTTCGGGGACGACGCCAGGCCGGACAGTCCGCAGGTCGGCGAGAGCATCGAGATTCTCGCCGATCAGTTGGCCTCGTGGCCGAAGAAGGGATCCTCATGAGCGCTAACCCGACCGCGGCGACCGAACAAGTCCGCGCCGCCCGGCAGTTCCTGTTCGACCGGGCGACCGACTACGCGGATGCCGTCGCTGGTTTCCAGTGGCCCCGTCCAGCGCAGTTCAACTGGGGCCTGGAGTGGTTCGACGTGCTGGCTTCCGAACACCCGGACCGGCCGGCGTTGACGATCGTGGAGGAAGACCGCTCCTCGCAGTCGGTGACCTACGGCGAGATGTCGACCCGATCCGACCAGGTGGCTGTCTGGCTGCGGGATCTGGGCGTCGCCCGGGGCGACCGGATCATCCTGATGCTCGGCAATCAGATCGAGCTCTGGGAGGTCATTCTGGCCGCGATCAAGCTCGGCGCTGTCCTGATCCCCGCATCTACCCTGCTGACCCCCGTCGATCTGGCCGACCGGGTCGAGCGCGGAGCGGCGCGGTTCGTGGTGGCCCGCGCGGTCGATGCGCCGACGTTCGCGCAGGTGGCCGGAGACTTTGCCCGGGTCAGCGTCGGTGGTGCGGTGGACGGCTGGATCGATTATGCCGAAAGCACCTCGGCGAGCGAGAACTTCGTTCCGGACGGGCCCACCGGGGCCGACGACACGCTGTTGCTGTACTTCACCTCGGGTACGACCGCCCGACCGAAACTGGTGGAGCACACCCACTCTTCGTATCCGATCGGCCACCTGTCGACCATGTACTGGATCGGTATCCGGCCCGGCGATGTCCACCTGAACATCTCATCGCCGGGCTGGGCAAAACATGCCTGGTCCAACGTGTTCGCGCCGTGGCTGGCCGGAGCGACGATCTTCCTCTACAACTACAGCCGGTTCGATGCGATCGCCCTCATGGCCGTGATGAGCGAATATGGCGTGACCACCTTCTGTGCGCCGCCCACGGTCTGGCGCATGTTGATCCAAGCGGACCTCGGGCAGATGCGGACCCCGCCGCGCGAGGCGGTGGGGGCCGGTGAGCCGCTCAATCCGGAGGTCATCGAACAGGTCAAGGCCCGCTGGGGCGTGACCATCCGGGACGGCTTCGGCCAAACCGAAACGTCGGTCGCCATCGCGAACCCACCCGGCCAGCGGCTCAAGGAAGGATCCATGGGCCGTCCGATGCCAGGATTTTCCATCGTGCTCGCGGACCCGGCCACCGGGCGGCCGAGCCAGGAGGGCGAGATCTGCATCGATCTGGCGAAGCGCCCGATCTCGCTGCTGGCCGGCTACCACGGTGACGCGGAGCGGACTGCGCAGGCATTCGCGGGCGGCCTCTATCACACCGGCGACGTCGGCTCCGTCGACGAGGACGGCTACATCACCTACGTGGGGCGAGCCGACGACGTCTTCAAGGCCTCCGACTACCGCATCTCGCCGTTCGAGCTGGAAAGTGTGCTGCTGGAGCACGAAGCGGTCGTCGAGGCCGCCGTGGTCCCGTCGCCCCACCCGCTGCGGCTGGCGGTGCCCAAGGCGTACGTGGTCCTGGCCGCGGGCGTCGAGCCTAATGCTGACGTGGCGGACGCGATTTTCGCGTATTCGCGTGCGCATCTGGCCTCCTACAAGCGGATCCGGCGCCTCGAATTCACCGACCTGCCCAAGACCATCTCCGGCAAGATCCGCCGAGTCGAACTGCGTGAGCGCGAGAACACCCTGCGAGCCAGCGGCTCCCGCGCCGACGATCAGAGTGAGGAGTTCTGCGAACCCGGTTTCGAGTGAGCGGGCGGCAGATGGGTGCGGGCGAAATCGATCTCGCAGGCCACCTGACGGATCCGCTCGTCGACCACCATCGACCCGTGCCCGGCTTCGTAGCGATAGACCGCATACGGCGGGTGGTCGTCGCGCGCGGCGAGCGCATCCAGATACGCCTCGATCTGCCGGATCGGGCAGCGGGGGTCGTTGTCGCCGGCCAGGATCAGAGTGGCCGCCGACACCCGCCCCACGTAGGTCGCCGGGGACGAATCCCGGTAGGCGTCCGGTTTGTCCTCCGGTGATCCGCCGAACAGGGCCCGATCGAAGGCTCGGAGCTGTTCCATTTCGTCCTGGTACGCCAGCGGGTAGTCGGCCACCGGCACAGAAGCGATCCCGACCGCCCAGCGCTCCGGTTGACTGCCCAAGGCGAGCAGCGTCAGGTAACCACCCCACGACGCGCCGGCCACCACGCAGCGGCTGGGATCGACCTGGCGGTTGGCGATGAGATGGTCCTGCACGGCGGCCACATCGGCCAGTTCCGTGTGGCCGATGCGTTGGGAGATGGCGTCCCGCCAGGCGGAGCCGTAGCCGGTCGATCCTCGATAGTTGACCTGCACGACGGTGAAACCGGCGTCGGTCCAGGCGGCCCGGTCGGCCTGGTAGACGTCTTCGTCGGCGTCGGAGGGGCCGCCGTGCAGGTAGAAGACGGCCGGCGGGAGGTCCGCCACCACCCCGCCTTGCCCGGTCGCGGCCACGGTCAGCGGGTCGGCCACCAAGGCGTGGATCGGGCCGGCGGGGCCCTTGGTCCACACATCCCGGACGGCCGGGCCGGCCGGACCCGGCTCGCCCGGCGGGGTGAGCAGCACCTCGTCGTGCCCGTCCGGGCGAATCCTTCGCAGCTGGGCCGGGGACGCGGCGTTCGACCAGCGGTACCAAACGGACCCGTCGTCGCGTACCAGGGCACCGTCCACCACGCCCCGAGCGGCCGGCAGGTCGCTCAACTGGCCGGTCAGCAGGTCGTACCGATGCAAGGTGGTGCGGGCGGCTCGGGTGTGGGCGACCAGCAGGGCGGTGGCGTCCGGGTAGAAGTCGGCGGCGAGATCCCCGGGCAGGTCGATGGGCAATTCGGTGACCTCGCCGGTGGTCACATCCCAGAGCAGCAGCTCGTCCCGGCCTCGCCGCTCATGGCCCACCAACAGCCGTTGGTCGCCCGGAATGGGGCTGAAGCGCAGCGGACTCAGACCTTTTCCGGGCGTGTCGTCGAGTTCACCGACCATCGAGTTGTCGCTCACCCGGTACGCCCGGAGGGCGGGATAGCGGCTGTCCCCGTGCTCGGCGTGGCCGAGCAGCCAGATCTGATCGTCTTGCGAGAGACCGCCGACCCAGGCGTCGTTGGCATGCCCGTACGCGACCCGGGCCGGTTCGCCCTCCCGGGCCAGGTGGATCCGGGTGCCGTCGTCGTCGCTGAAACCCGCCACCGTCACACCACGGCCCAGGGCGAGGCCGGCCGGATATCCCGGCTCGACGTCGGGCAGGGCCGGTTCGGCGCTCCCCGGGCCTACGCCGAACGGCTGCCGCATCCAGCGGCCGAATTCGTCGCCGTCCTGGTCGTCGAAGTAAAAGAGGGTCTCCCCATCGGCGGTCAGGTCGCCCGCCACCGTCCCGTCCGGCCGGTCGGTCGCTCGGCGTTGTTCCCCGGAGGCCAGGTCCCAGCAGTAGAGCTCGTAGACGCCGCTGGCGTTGGAGACGTACACCGCGTGGTCTTCGGCATCCCGCGCCGGGCTGGGGAGGGTGATCCGGGCGGCCGAAAACCGCCGCCGGAACCGCCGCTCCGCACGCTCGTCGTCGAACAGCCGCGCCGGCGGCTGGGCAACGGGATGCGATCGGCGCGAGGAGGCCAGCGGCGGGAGCACGGTCACCCGGTCATTCTGCCGGTCGGCGCCGAGTCGTCATCGGCGCCGGCGGCCCGAAAGTCAGCTCGGGGGTTCGGACGCGGCCAGGTTCGAGGAGTGCAGGTTGAAGTTCACCCCGGCTGAGTCCGACACCGACGCCAACCGGCCGAATGGCGTGTCCTCGGCGCCGCGCAGCACCGACCCGCCCAGCTCCACCAACTTCGCCACCGCCGCATCGACGTCGTTGACGTTGAAGTAGACGAGCCAGTGGGACGGCACCTCGGCGGGCAAGAAGGACGCGGAATCCATGATTCCGGCCACCGGATCCGGCACGCCCGCCAATGTGGCTGTCCGATAACGGAAATCGTCCGTATCACTGGTGACTTCCAGCTCCCAGCCGAAGACCTTCGGATAGAAGGCGATGCTCGCGGCGAAATCTTTGCTGTGGTATTCGTCCCAGGCCACCGCATTCGGCTCGCCGAATTTGCCGAACCCGGTGTGGCTGCCGGCCTGCCACAAGCTGAAGACACCGCCGGAGGTGTCCTGCAAGGCCGCCATGGAACCCATCTCACCGACGACCATCGGGCCGGCAATCACCGACGCCCCGGCGGCCGTGGCCGAACCGATGGCGCGGTCGATGTCATCGGTCGCGAAGTAGGTGGACCAGACGTCCGGCATGCCCTGATTGACTTGGGGGGCGAACCCCGCCACCCGGTGACCTCCCGCCCGGCAGGTCGTGTAGCCGCCGTATTCAGCGCCGCTGACGTCGAAGGTCCAGCCGAACAGCTCACCGTAGAACTGGCGGGCGCGTTCCAGATCGGAACTCAACAGGTCCACCCAGCAGGGCGCGCCGGGCGGGAACTTGCCCTCGACGATGGTCATGGTGGCTTCTCCTCGGTTGGTTTCCGATTCGCCTGAGGCAGGCGGCCATTCGTGCTTTCCATCACCCTAGCGAGCTCACCAGGTTACGGCCAGAGGCGCCGGCGCCGCGGGCTGCCGCGACCGCCTTGCCCTTGTACGATTCGGGAGACGGCTCCACGGACTCCCGTCCGTCGCCCGCAGATGGTCGGCGGGTGGCGGATCCGGCCGGGGTCGAATTCTTTCCCGACCCAGGCAGCCGGCGGCAGGCAAAGGCGGAATGGGATGTCGAATTTCTTTCTTGCGGACGAGGCGTGGCTCGCGGAACTGTCGACCCGACTGCGCGATCTCACCTTCGGACTGACCGGTTCCAGCGGTCACGAGCTGACCGCGGAACGGGTGGTCGGCGTGGCGGCGGAGGTTGTGCCCCATGTGGACCATGCGTCGCTGACCGTCGTGACCAGGACGAGCGAACAACCGCGGACGGTGGCTGCCACCGGAGAATGGCCGTGTCGGGTCGATGAGATCCAGTACCAGACCGGCCAAGGTCCGTGTCTACAGGCGCTGGCGGACAACGACATCGCCGCAGCCGCTGATCTGCGCACCGACCGCCAATGGCCGGAGTTCGCCAGACGTGCGGTGGCCGAGACGCCGATCCGCAGCATGTTCGGCGTGCGTTTGATCATCGACGACATCGGCCGCGGAGCCTTGAATTTCTATTCCGAGCAGAGCGAGACCTACCGGGATGCGGATTTTGCCTTGGGGGCGCTGCTGGCGTCATACGCCTCGCTGGCCCTGCTGAGGGAATACCACCGGGAGGCCGCCGACAACCTGAGGACGGCACTGGCAACCAGCCGGCAGATCGCGATGGCCATCGGCATCCTGATGGCGCGCGAGCTGATGACGGCCGACCTGGCCATGGAGGCGCTGCGTCAGGCCAGCAACCGGTTGCAGCGCAAGGTGCGAGACGTGGCCATGGAAGTCACCGAGACGGGTCAGTTGCCGGTGGTGTGAGATGGTCCCCGAGCCCGCTCCTCTCGTCGGGCGGCCCGGTGCCGTTACGGCGGCTTGTAGCCTCTGCTTCGCGAAGCGGTCGAGGAAAAGGTCGGGCATGAGTGGCAGGCACCTGCGGTCCGCGCGAGCGTGGCCGTCAGCGGTCGTTGCCGCCGGTCTGATCGTCGTCCTCGCGGCGTGCTCCTCGTCGTCACCACCACCGCCGGAAACCAGCTCCAGCACATCGAGCACCGGGAGCGGCACCCCGCCCGGTACCAGGTCGACCACCGTCGTGAGCAGCCCCCAGACGTCGGTGATCGGCTCTCAGGCTTCCGTTCTGGGCAGTGCGCTGGGTCAGATCCGCCGGGGGCTCGCTTCGGCAGCGGCCACCGCGAGCCGAACATCGGTGTCCGGGTCGACGCACGGGACCGGAGTCAAGGATGTGAGCACCTCGACCACGTTGACGATCGCTCTGCCCAAGGACTGCACCTTCGCCAGCGTCAGCGCCGACGATGTCTACGAGTACGCCTGCACCAGTGTCAAGAGCATGGTCGCCTATATCTCGCTCGATCTGACCAGCAAATCGGTGATGAATTCGGCCAATTTCGCCGACTATGCCGCCCAGTGGTTCAGCGGCGATAAGGTCGTGGACGACAGCACCTCGGCCGACCCGCTCGACTACTTGGACGGCCAGCAGGTCCAATACATCGACCTGGCGTCCGTGTTCGACACCGCCGACACCAAGCAGACTTTCGGGGCCAAGTACTATAAGGACGCCTCGTCGAACTCCCTGTCGCTCTACAGCGCCGTCACCGACCCGAAAGGTGGCACCGCGGAATTCGACGTGGAAATGCCGTACCTGTCCGACGCCACGGCGCGGGACACGGCCCGGCAGAAGATGAATGCTGACTTCGCTCAGCTCGGCATTTCCATCAGCGATGCCTTGCATTCGCACGGCTGAACGAAAGGGTCTGCCCATGGTCGACCAGCCCGTTGTCCAGGCTCAGCTCTCGGTGCGGGGTGGCCGGGCTGCCGTCAATTTCTACGTGGCGGCGTTCGGAGCGCGCGAGCTGTTCCGCTTCGATGGGGACGGCGAGATCGTGGCCCAGCTGCAAGTGGGCAACGCCTGCTTCTGGGTGGAGGACGAGTCACCGGAGCACGGCAACTTCAGCCCGCTGACGGTCGGCGGAGCGACCAGCCGGATGTTGCTTCTGGCCGACGATCCTGCCGCCGTCCAGGCCAGGGCAGTCGCCACCGGCGCCCGCGAGATCAGCCCGGTCAGCGAGGAACACGGCTGGTTGCTGGGCCGTATCGACGACCCGTTCGGCCATCGCTGGGAAATCGGGCGACCGCTGGTGCCCTGGCCACCGCACTGATCGCCACTTTTCCGACCACGGCGGCGGCCCCTGATGCCCCGGCCGGTTGCGCACCGGCTCATTGTCATCGATCGAGGGACTGTCTCCCATTCATGAGCTCGCGACGCACCGGGACGAGCGAGGCCGCGGCCAGTTCGTGGCCGTGCGCCGCTCAGCGACTCACTCGGTCGTGAACGAAGGCCAGCTGGCGTTCGCGCTGGAACGGGCCACCGCCCTCGTGACCGTTGTAGTGGTAGACGACGATTTCCTTGTCCGGGTGGGCCCAGCGGTTGAACGAAGCGAAAACCGTGGACGGTGGGCAGATGTCGTCCATCAGTGCCACCGAGAACAGCGTCGGCGCGGTCGCCCGGGCGGCAAAGTGCAGCCCGTCGAAGTAGGACAACGTCCGGAAGGTCTCCTCGACCCGGTCCCGGTGACCAGCGAGATATTGGGTGATCTCGACATACGGTCGAGTGTCGGTGATCTCGGTGGCCCGACGCATGTGCGACAGGAACGGCACGTCCGGTAGCGCCGCCAGTAGACCGGGAACCAGCCCCGCCACCGCCACCGTGATGCCGCCGCCTTGACTGCCCCCGACAACCACCACCCGGTCCGGATCCGCGAAGGGATGCGTGCGGGCAACTTCGACGGCCCGGACCGCATCGGTGAACACCCGCCGGTAGAAGGAGCGGTCGGGTGACTCGATACCCATGGTGAGGAAGCCGGGAACGTGCGGCCCGATCGGACCCGGATCGTCCTCGGTGGCGCCGATGCTGGTGGCCGACGAACCCTGACCCCGGGTGTCCACCACCAGGTGCGCGAAGCCGGCGCTGGGCCAATGCAGATGTTCCATGGGCAGCCCCCGGCCCCCGGTGTACCCGATGTATTCGACGACGGTCGGCAGTGGACCGATTGCCCCGTGCGGCGTCAGCAGCCAGGCCGCGACTCGTTGACCGGCGAACCCGCGAAAGCTGACGTCCAACACATCCACCGTCCGCAGCACAGAGGCGACGGGGGTGAAGGTGACGTCGAGGTCGTGTTCCGCGGCCTGCGCGAGCGTTCGCTGCCAGAACTCGTCGAAGTCGTGGGGGGCCGATACATCCGGCCGGTATTCACGCAGATCGGCCAGCCGTAGGTCGAACATCACGGCCATGACGTGCTCCTGTCGGTCGAGGTCGGTTGCCGTTGAGTTGTGCACAGTAAACCTGAGGTGTAAGGCGGTTTCATGGAGTCCTTGCGCGAGCCGTTCGCCGGGTGGGCCGGCACCAGGAACATCGCCCACGGCCGTCCGGAATCATCCCGGCTCGCTGAGCCGGCGGCGAATGCCCAAGATGGCCCCTCCGCCCTGAGCGAGTCAGCACCTGTGGAGACGCCCTTGCTGCGCCGGATTCGCGAGTCGGTGATCGGCGACGACCAGGTCATGCCGGGCCCGTACGGGCCCCGGCGGGTCACCTATGCCGACTACACGGCATCCGGGCGGGCCCTGGGCTTCCTGGAGGATTTCATCCGGAACGAAGTGCTGCCGCGCTATGCCAACACGCACACCGAATCCAGCGGCACTGGCCTGCAGACCAGTCGGCTACGCGAAGATGCCCGGCGCATCATCCGGGATGCGGTCGGCGGCGACGACGAAACGGTGGTCATTTTCGCCGGATCCGGATGTACCGGTGCCATCGACAAACTCATCGGGATTTTGGGCCTGCGCATTCCGGCCGAACTCGAGGACCGATATCAGCTTCGGGCCTCGATCGCGCCCGCCGACCGGCCCGTCGTCTTCCTCGGGCCATTCGAGCACCACTCCAACGAGTTGCCGTGGCGGGAGTCGATTGCCGACATCGTGGTCATCGGACAGGATCTCGACGGTCACATCGACGCCGACATGTTGGAGTCAGAACTCGTCCGGTATGCCGAGCGGCCGCTGAAAATCGGGTCATTCTCCGCAGCCAGCAATGTCACCGGCATCGTCAGCGATACCCGGCGCATTTCGGCGCTGCTGCACCGGCACGGCGCACTTTCCTTCTGGGACTTCGCCGCCGCCGGCCCATACGTCGACATCCAGGTGTACGGCGGGCCCAATCGCGATCCCCTGAATTATTTGGACGCGGTTTTTCTCAGTCCGCACAAGTTCATCGGTGGTCCGAGTACCCCGGGCGTGCTCATTGCCCGCCGGGAACTCCTGCGTAACCGCGTTCCCGACGTGCCCGGGGGCGGAACCGTCGTCTACGTCAATCCGAGCGAGCACCGCTACTTGACGGACCCCGCGCAACGCGAGGAGGGCGGCACCCCGGCGATTATCGACTCCATCCGGGCCGGTCTGGTCTTCCAGCTCAAGCAGCAGGTCGGAGTGGAGGTCATCAAGACGCACGAAGCCCACTACCTGCGCAAGGCGGTGGCGGCATGGCGCGACGAACCGGGCATCGAGATCCTCGGCAACCTGGAGGCTGAACGACTGTCCATTGTTTCGTTCGTCATCCGGTCATCCAGCGGACGGTACTTGCACCACAACTTCGTCGTGGCGTTGCTGAACGATCTCTTCGGCATCCAGTCGCGCGGGGGGTGTTCCTGCGCCGGACCCTACGGTCACCGCCTTCTGGGTATCGACCTGGAACGCTCGCATGAATTCGAACGCGAGGTCGCGCGGGGTTGCGAGGGCATCAAACCGGGCTGGGTGCGGGTGAACTTCAATTACTTCGTCTCGGAAACGGTGGTCGACTATCTCATCGAGGCCGTGCGTCAGGTAGCTCGGTACGGCTTCAAGCTCCTCGGCGACTACCACTTCGACCCGGAGCGAGGTCGGTGGCAGCACCGCCGCGGACCGATCGAGCCGCCGCTGCGGTTGACCCAGATCTTCTATGACACGGACGGAAACATGCGCTATCCGCAGCACGACGACCGGTCCCCGGAGTCGGAGCTGGCCCGCTATCTCGAGGAAGCGGCGACGGTCTTCGCGGGCGGTGCATCGCCGGACCCGGCCCGGCCGCCGGAAGCGATTGTGTCTGGCGAGTTCGAACAGCTGCGGTGGTTCGAGCTGCCGGAACAGTGTCTGGTCCCGTTGGCCGCCCGCTGACGACGAGGCGAGTCAGTAAGCCGTTCCGTAGTAGTAGTAAACGGAACCGGTTCCTTGGATGTAGGCGTTGGACATGGTGACTTGATTGAGGTCCGGGTTGCCGGCGTCGGGGCCGCCGCCGGTCATCTCGGACGTCCATTCGCTGGTTTGGGCGGCGTGCCCGTCATCGTGGGCGGTGGTGTCCAGGTACCCGTCGAAGTTGCTGTCGACGACGTAGGTGTCGAGGTACCCGTCGTGGTCCGTATCGTAGGCGTAGGTGTCGAGCGTGCCGTCGTGGTTCAGGTCGGCTTCGACGGTCTCGTAGTTGCCGTCGCCATTGGCGTCTCCATAGCCGAAGTCGTTGTAACCGTCGTTGTTGGTGTCGATCCAGTTCATGTCCATCGCGGGCTCCAGGAGGTCGAGGAATTCGGCCAAGCGGCCATTGATCACGGGCACCGGCTTGGATGCAACGGCGTTCCGTTCGGTTCCCGTCGCGGTGAAATTCGTGTTTCGGGCGTGGGTATATTGGCTGATGCCGCGGCGCCGGAGCTCGATTCGAGACCTTTACCACCTGGTCCGGGACTATCGCGGCGATGCGTTGGCTGCCGAGGTGTTGGTGCCCTGGGTTGTTGAGGACCAGTACGCCGCCTGGCTGGCCCCGGCCGGGACCCGAGCGGCGCGGACCGATGCCACTGTCAACACGAAAGAGCTTTACGCGCTGAACCGGATCTTCGATGCGTTGATCCTGCCGTTCCAGCCGGTGAGCGACGACCCGGCCGTTCTGGACCGCTACGGCAATCCGCGCTGGGAGGGCATGGTCCCGTCGACCGACGCGTTGCCGGACTTCGCGGCGGCGCTGGGCCTGACGGCGATCACCGGTGCGGCGTTTTTCCCATTCCTACATCTGCTGATGTTGCGCGGAGGAGTGGTGGTGCGGGCGGGCGCGGCGGTCATCGATCCTGAGCTGGGGATGCGGTCGACACTGTTCTGGGCGTGGTGGCGCCGCAACCGCCCGGCGGCCGACCTCTGGCACGGATGGGGCCATAATTCTCAGTGGGGGACCGACTTCCGGCGGGATTACTGGATCGACGACACGCTGTACTGCAACGCCGACGCCCCGGGGGCCAATCCCGACCCGGATGACACCGACCCGGTGGACCCACCGGCCGACCAACGCGACGAGTTGCTCCGTCACCGCTGTTCGACCACGGCCGACCTTTCCGACTCTTGACCCTACGACTGGACTCTGGAGGAGCCGGCTCCCTGGGCCCTGGGGTGAGTCGGAGGTTTTTTTACGCCGACGCTCCGAAATGTAGTGGGCCGCCGGCTACGAGGTCTGCGGTCAGAGGCCGAGGGTCAGCAAGGTTTCGGCGGTGGGTTCGCCGGCGGCCTGTGCGAACCGGATCAGCGCCCGGGCAATGTCTCGCTGCTCAGCGGCCGGAAGGGATTTTAAGATCCGGTCGAGCTCTGCTCTGCGGCGTTCGGTGACGGCCGCCACCAGGTCCGCTCCGGCAGTCGACAGCACAATCAACACTTCGCGTCGCGTTTCGGGATTGTCGGAGCGACGGACCCATCCGCCCCGGACGAGCCGATCAGTGGTCCGGCTGAACGTCGACGGATGCACGCCGAGGCGCTCGGCGAGCTCGCCGACCCGAGTCGGCCCGACCTCGGCCAGCAGGACCAGCACCCGGAACTGCGGCAGCGTGACCTTTTCCAGCGCCTCGGACAGCGACCGTGCCACGACTCCGAGCAGGGCGCGGGATGCCAGCAGGACCTCCTCGGTCGGTTGGCCAGATCGCGTCGCCGAACTCTTCGACATCAGGGGCGTAGACCCTTTCCGGACTTGTGCTGATGTGCAATACTTGTATTATGCCACATAACATCGAGACGATGGGTGGTCGTCGCGCCGACAGGGTACTTCTGGCGCCGGTTGCACTGTGGGCTCGGTCGTCGTGATGTCCGCAGCCCTGATCGAGACGCATCGGTTGACAAGATCTTTCCGCTATCACCGCGGGATAGTTGACGTCGACCTGGAAGTGACAGCCGGCGAAGTGTTCGGTTTTCTCGGACCCAACGGAGCGGGGAAGTCGACCACCATAAGGATCTTGATGGGGCTGTACCGCGCGACGTCGGGCACCGCCAAAGTCTTCGGGCTCGAGCCGCAGCACGACGGTGTGGCAATTCGGGCCCGGACTGGATATCTGCCGGGTGATCTGGTGTTGTATCCCCAGATCACCGGCCGGGAGCTGCTGGATCGTTTCGCGCACGCTCGGGGACTGCGTGACTTGTCCTACCGTGACGAATTGGTGGAACGGTTCGACGTCGACCTTGATCGTCGCATCCGGACGCTTTCCAAGGGCAATCGGCAAAAGCTCGGCATCGTGAACGCCTTCATGCACCGTCCCGAGTTGCTGATCCTCGACGAGCCGACGTCGGGCCTGGACCCGTTGCTGCAGAACGAATTCGCCCGGTTGCTGGAAGAGACGGTGGGCGACGGCAGGACTGTGTTCCTGTCTTCACACGACTTGGACGAAGTGCAACGCGTCGTGAATCGGCTGGCGATCATCAAGGACGGACGCATTGTCGTCACCGACACCGTCGACGGGCTGCGAGCGCACGCGCCGCGCACCATCGCGCTGAAATTCGACCGCGATGTAAATCCCGCGGTGCTCGCCGGTGTGGGCGGTGCGGCGATCAGGTCGGAAGGCGCGGGACGTTTGACCGTTACTCTCACCGGCCCCATCGCGCCGCTATTGCGTGTCGTGGCGCCGCTGGATCCGGTCGATCTCCAGGCCAAACCCGCCGACCTCGATGAGCTGTTCCTGAGCTACTACCAGCCGAGCGAAAAACGTGAGGTTTCCCATGCACGGTGACATCCTCCGGCTCGACCTTCGGATGCGGCGACGGTCCATTGCCTGGTACGCCGGAGGGATAGCGGTGTACGCGGTTCTCATCGTCGTGATGTATCCGGCGGTCAAGTCGGACACCGCGTTATCGGCATTGGTGACCGACAATCCACAAGTCATGGCGCTTCTGGGGGTGGCCGGTTCCTTCACCTCACCAACCGGATGGGTCAGCGGGAATTTGTACGGGAATTTTCTACCCCTGCTCATACTGCTGCTCACGATCGGCTACGGGGCGTCGAGTGTCGCCGGACAGTCCGAGGACGGCACCCTTGGTCTGGTGGCCAGCCTGCCGATCGGGCGTCGCCGTCTGGTCGCCGAGAAGGCGCTGGTAATTGGAGCTCTCGCTGTGCCCGTAGCCGTTGTGGCCATGGTGGCGGTATTCGTAGGCCGCAAGTTCGACCTCAACCTGGACAGCTCGGCGCTGGTGGGCGGCACGGGGGCGGTCGTCCTGCTCGGTGTGGATCTCGGGCTGATCGCCCTGCTGATCGGGGTGCTGTCCGGCAGCCGTGGATTGGCTCTGGGCATTGGCTCCGGGGTGGCGGCGGCGTCCTATCTGATCAGTTCGCTGGCATCGGTCGCGGGCTGGGCGCACGCCGTGCGTGCCGCGTCCCTGTTTTATTGGGCGCTGGGTAGCAGCCAGCTCAGCTCCGGTCCGTCGATGACGGCCTGGCTCGTCCTGTTACTGGTCGGAGCGGGACTGCTGGGCGCCACACTCTTGGTGGTGAATCGGCTCGATATCCGGTGAGGCGCAGGATCGCGAGGGGTCCGGCCCGGTTCAGGCGGACCATTCGAGGGCGGTGGTTGGGTCTGCGATGTGGGCTCGTCCTTCCTGGACGGCTTTGATCAGGTTGCAGGCGGCGCACAGTCCTTGGCCGTTGGTCGACGCTGGTGGGTCCGCCGTGGGCGGCGGGGTGACGGTGGTCGATGTGCATGATGGGGGCGCCGCACCAGGGGGTGCGGCAGGTGCGGTCGCGGTAGCGGATGAACCGGCGCAGAGAGTCGGGGAACAGCCGGGCCCGGGCTTCCATGGCGGTCAACTGACGGCTGCCGGGCGCGGTGTACAGCCGGCGGAGTTTGTCCCGGAGTTTGGAGTGTCCGGAGATGACCAGGTCGCGGGCCACGCCGGCGGGGAGGGGCCCGTAGCCGACCAGCTCGGCGGGTTCGTCCCCGCCCTGCAGCAGGGTCTCGTCGGACATGATCACGGCGATCTCGATGGACAGCTCGGCGGCGGGCCGCTCCGCCGAGGACGACGGGCTGCGGCGGATGGGGGTGCCGTTCGTGTCGTGTCCGGCGATGGCGCCGTAGGTCAGCCGGGTGGCGAACTCGTCGGCCATCACCTGTCCGCGGCTGCGGGGCTGCTCCACCTGGTCGGGCCGGTCGCGGTCGGCGGTGGCGACGGTGGTGTCGGCGTGGCGGCGCAGCGCGGCGTAGCAGGCCACCGCCGTGGTCATGGGTAGTAGCGCCGTCAGATACGCCATCGACTCGGGCGCCGGACGGACGGTGACGGTGCGGTCGGCGGCGGCGTGGGCAGCCCGGTCCACGGAGCCGCGCGGATCGAGGCGGTAGGCGATGGCCCGGGCTTTCTTGTCCACATCCTGGTCACCGAGCCCGTCCAGCTGCGGGGCGATCTCAGCGTCCAACCGTTCCCGATCGGCGTCGGTCAGGGACGTGGTGGCGGCGGCGATGAGCAGCGCCCGGTACTCGGACAGCACCCCGGCCTGCATCGCCGCGAAAGTCTCGGGCATCTGGGTGGCCAAGGTGCGGGCCAAACCCAACAGCCGGCGGGCCTTGCGCGGTGATTCCCGCCGCGCCAGGGCGATCTGCCCGGTAGAGGCGCGGTCGGCGTCGGCCATATCCCGACCCACCGCCGCGCCCGCGGCCCGCTGCGAGGCGACCAGGTCGCTGGTCAGTTGGGCCTGCGCCGCGCCGGCCAGGCACTTGATCTCCTCCCACAACCGCAACGCCGCCAGACGCTCCTCATCATCGGCGGCAGCGGACGGGGCAGCCAGCCGGGCGCGCATCGCCCGCAGCTCCTCCAGACCCAGGCGTTCCAACATACGTTCGATTCTAGCCTCAGACGGGCTGCGATGCAAGGGCGGGTGGGCGCAAAGTCAATGGTCGACACGACGCGGCTGGGATGGGGGGCGGTTGCCGAGCCTGCGGCCCGTTCCTCGCGTGGCTGTTGCCGCCGACGTTGGTGTGCTCCGTAGCCCGGCGCGTGCCCCGGGTTTCTGCACGCGATGCATACGCCGTCTTTGGTCGTCTGGACAACGCCGGGGCGGTGGGCCGCGACGTTCGCTTCATGAGATCACCGGCGCAGTGAAACACGCCGTGCAGTGCGTTGGCAGCCCGCTCTGCGAACCACCTCACGAAAGCCCAAGGCGCTACTGCGATTCCATCTCGCAGTCGGCACGATCAAATCACCAGCGGAGTCATTGCGGACGCCTGTATGCAGCCGCGCATTTTCTCACCCGCCGGCCACCCCGAAGAGTCGACTTTCACTTCGCGGGCCGACAACGAATTCACCAACTGCACATTTCCCGGCTCAACCGGTCCGCAGTCCGAGCGGCTGAATGCCGGAATTCGCGCCGGCGGTGTGGAACTGAATCCCGCGCGGCGACAGCACCTGCTCGATCACGGAGACCATTCCGCCTATCAATCCGGCCTCGTTGCCCAAAGAGCTGTGCACCAGCGAGAGATTCCGCGTGGCCAAGGGCTGGGACCGCTGGTAAACAACACTGCGGATCTGGGCCAGGAAGTCCTCCGTGCAGTGCGTGATCGACCCGCCGAGCACGATTCGGCTCGGATTGCAAAAGTTCACCAGGTCCGCCACCACGTTCCCGACCAGGATGGCCGCTTCGCGGACGACATTGACCGTGGTCGCGTCGCCGTTTTTCAGTGAGTCGAACAGCTCCGCCGTGCTGACCTCCCGCCCGCGAAGCGAGCCGAGCCGCGTCGCGATAGCCCCTATGGATGCCACCGACTCCAAGCACCCGTGCCCTCCGCACCGGCACATGACGAAATTCATGTCGGGCACCGGCGTATGGCCGATCTCCGTTGCCGCCCCGTCGGCGCCGTGCAACAGCAGTCCGCTCTCGCTGACGAAGCCGCCGCCGATGCCGGTGCCGATATTGATCATGAGCAGCGGTAGATGCTCGCCTTTGAGGGCTCTCGCCTCTCCCAGAGCCTGCAGGTTGACGTCATTGTCGACCACGACATCACACTCGAAGGCAGCGGCCATGTAGCCACAGACGTCGAAGCCGTCCCAGCCCGGCATCATCGGCGGCCGCACGGCGAATCCCTGGTGGGAGTCCACCGGCCCGGGGAGTCCGACCGAGACGGCCAGAGCGTCCGAGTGGCTCAGATCCTGCTCGGCGAGAAGTTGTTCGAACTTGTCCCGGATCGCGTCCAGCACCCGTGTCGGGCCGAGGGCCACGTCGACCGGGAATTCGAGCTTGGCCACCACGCTTTTGTCCAGCGTCGCCAAGGCCACCCTGGAAACGTGGGCGGAGACGTCCGCGATCAACAGGACTCCCTTGCGGGCACTGATCCGGAAGTACTGGGCGGGGCGGCCGCGGGGATCGTTCCTGATGTGGCCGGCGTCCTCGACCAAGCCGGAGTCGACCAGCGCATCCAAGTGCTTGTCGACCGTTGACCTGGCCAAGCCGGTGAAGTTGACGATCTCCGTCCGGCTCGCATGGGGGCGGTCGGCCACGAACCGGGCGATGACGCTACGAGCCGTGTACGCGTCGGGCGTGAGATTCCGGTCGTCCTTGAGCAGTCCTACTTCTGTCCAGAGTGACCCCATGGTTCGGCTCCAACCGTTGACGATGGCCCCGACTTATGTCGAGAAAAAAATAATGTAGGCAGATTACGGCCGCCTGCAGACGGGTTTAATGTACCTCTAGACCCCGCCGCAGGGCAGATCCGAAACTGATCGACCTTAGGATCGAGGTCGCCGCACGAGCAGGGAGAAGAGTTCCCAGCAGTTCCGCCCGCTGCGGTTCAGCCAGCCACAGCCGTTGACGGGCGCTCCCGTCATGCCTTGCGCCTGCGCACATCTTCCACGAATCCACCGTCGGCGGTTGCCGACCACCGGTGGCCGCAGCCCTGGCGGCGGTCCGACGTCGCGCGTCCGGCATGAGAGCCGGATCAGCCGGCGAGCTACTCAACGGAGAGGAGAACGAGATGATCGTGACGGACCATCCCGGCAGCGACGCTGCGCCGGTGCTGGAACTGGAGAACATCGCCAAACGGTTCGGCGGTATCGCCGCGCTGAGTTCGGCATCCCTGAGGCTTCCCCGCGCATCCACATTGGCGCTGGTCGGCGAGAACGGCGCCGGAAAGTCGACGCTCATCAAGATCGTCAGTGGCGTGATCAAACCAGATGAGGGCATCGTCCGGATAGACGGGCAACCGGTTTCCTTTGGCGGTCCATCCGAGGCTTCGGACCACGGGATCGCCACGGTGTACCAGGAACTCAGCCTGCTTCCGGATCTGACCGTGGCCGAGAACCTCGTGCTGGGCAACTATCCCAGGCGATCAGTGTTCATCAGCTGGCGGCAGGCCCGCCGGGAGGCGGCCGGCTATCTGGGCGAACTGGGTCTGTCCCTGCCGCTGAACGCCCCGGTGTCCCGGCTGGGATTGGCGGAGAAGTACCTGGTGGAAATCGCCAAGGCCGTCCGGCATCGTCCCCGGGTCCTCATACTCGACGAGCCGACCGCCGCGCTCGATCCTCAGGACTCCGACCGCATTTTCGCGCTCATGGAGACGTTGCGTTCCGGCGGCACCTCGATCATCTTCGTGTCCCATCGCCTCGAGGAGCTGTTCCGGACCTCGCAGGTCTTCACGGTGCTGAAAGACGGCACCACCACCGGTTCCGGGCTCATGACCGAAACATCGGAGGACGATCTGGTGGCCAAGATGCTCGGTTACTCCTCGCCGGAGGACCGGGTGCGGAGCGAACAGAAGCACGCCAGAGACATCGCGGCCACCGTGGCCGCAGTGCATCCACGCGGTGAGCGGATCCTGGTCGCCGACTCGCTCACCAACGCGGTGCTGCGCGACATCTCCTTCGAGTTGTCCCCGGGCGAGATCCTCGGGGTGGCCGGGCTGCGCGGATCGGGCCAAACCGAACTCTGCCGGGCCTTGACCGGGGTGGACCGGTTGAGCTCGGGCCGAATAACGTTGCGGGGCCGTCGATTTGCTCCCCGTTCGCCGCGCCAGGCGCTGTCGGAAGGCGTCGGCTACCTACCGCAGGAACGCAAGACCGAGGGCCTGTTCCTGAACATGTCAGTCGCGGAGAACGTCTCGGTCTCGCGGATGGTCAACCGCTCCATGCGATGGGCGAGTGGACGGGCCCAGTTCTCACTGGCCGGTGAGTACCGGGAGAGCCTGGACATCCGTTTGCCGGGTCGCAGACTCGAGACGCCGGTGTCGGCGTTGTCCGGTGGGAATCAGCAGAAGGTCGTGCTGGCCAGGTGTCTGGCCGCCGGTCCGGCGGTTTTGGTGCTGGACGAACCGACGCGCGGAGTCGATGTCGGAGCGAAACAGCAGATTCACGACCTGATTCTCCGGCTCGCTGCCGAAGGAATGGCCGTGATCGTGAGTTCTTCGGAGTTGGAGGAACTGCTCGGTCTCGCGTCGCGGGCTCTCGTTCTGCACCGCGGCGAACTCGCGGCCGTCGTGGAGGGCGAAACCATGACCGAGAGCAACATCGTCAAACTCGCATCCGGAGTGGCGGCATGACCGAAAACAAGACGACCTTCGAGAACGGACCCGCCGTGAACGTGACCAAGGAGAAGCTCTACCCGGACGTGGCGCCGATTGTCCCGGCCGCGGAGCCCCCGACGAACATCGAGACCGCCCAAGCGAACGCGGCGGCTGATCAGCGGTCGGCCAAGGCCCTGCTGATCAGCTACGGTCCCGTGGTTGTCGTGCTGGTGGTGCTGATCGCCGCCGCCGGGATCTTTGTGCCGTACTTCCTCACCGGTCAGAATGTGCTGAACATCCTGCAGCAGATGGCCATCATCGGTGTGGTGAGTCTGGGCATGACGTTCGTGATCCTCACGGCTGGTATCGACCTTTCCGTGGGTGCGACCCTGGAACTGGTGACCGTGGTCTTCGCGGCCTGTCTGCAGCACGGTTTTTCGGTCTGGCTGTCGATTCTGATCGGCCTCGCCCTCGGCGCGGTCGTTGGCCTGATCAACGGCCTCGGATTCACGATGTTCCGCATCCAGCCGTTCGTCGTCACGCTGGCCATGCTGGCAGTCGCAGAGGGTTTGGCGCTGACCCTGTCCGGCGGCGGCGAGGTCTACTTCACCACGCAGTCCTCCCTGCTCACCTTTCTGGGCGGCGGCGGCATCGGCAAGCTCTCCGGCGAATTCATTGTTTTCGCGGTGCTGGCGATCCTGGGCTGGATCGTCCTGCGCTTCGTGCCGTTCGGCCGGTTCGTCTATGCCGTGGGCGGCAGCGCGGAAACCGCCCGCCTGTCAGGGATTCCGGTGAAGCGCATCCTGACCGCCACCTACGTCATCTGTGGCGTGCTGGCCGCGCTGGCCGGCATCATGACCGCCTGCCGGCTGGAAGTCGGTGTGCCGACGGCCGGTGGCTTGACCAACCTCGATGCGATCGCGGCCGTCGTCATCGGCGGCACCAGCCTGATGGGCGGCCGCGGCAGTATCTGGGGCACCGTCGTCGGCGCCTTCATCCTGGCCATCATCAGCAACATCATCACCTTGCTGGGTATCTCGCCGTACCAGTCCGAGATCATCCGCGGCTGCGTCATCATCGCCGCCGTTCTGCTGGGGTCGTTCAATTTTCTCCGCGGCAGGCGTGCCGCCGCGCGCGCCGCTGCGTGACCAACCATCCATTGACCGGCTCGTGATCGAGCCGGTACTCGAAAGGACTGTTGTGAAAAGGAAGCAAGTCTGGCTGTCCGCTGTGGCTGTCGCGACGCTGGTGGTGACCACGGCGTGCAGCGTCAACAACGCGAGTTCGACGTCGTCGGCCGCTGGAAGTGTGCGAGCTCCCCGCGAACACCGCGGCCGGAGCGGCCGGTTCGGCTGCCTCGACCCCGGCAGCGGCCGCCGCTTCAACCTCGGCCGGCTCGGCCCCGTCGAGTGCGGCCGCGAGCGCTGCGGGCAGCTCGGCCGCAGGCCCGTCATCATCGGCGGCATCCGGAACGGGCGGGATCGACCTGGGTCCGTACTGCGACGCCACCTGTGCCGCTGCCCTGAAACTGACGGCCGCGCCGTCATCCATCTCGTGCAAGGTCGCATTCCTGGACGATGCCACCTCGTTCCCGTACGGAGCGGCGCAGCTTGCTCTGAGCCAGACGTATGCCAAGAAGTACTTCCCCAACATGCAGCTGACCGTGCTGAATGGGAACAACGATCCGGCCACGCAGAGCTCGCAGTTGGACACCGTTGTTTCGCAAGGCTTCAAGAACGTGATTCTGGATCCGGTCGTCGCCGACGCGCTGGTTCCCTCCACCCGGCGCGCGGTGCAGGCGGGCGTGAAGGTGGTGGCCATCGACCGCACGGTCAACACCCCGGTCCTGAGCACCATCAAGGCGCCCGACGTCCCGCTGGCCACTCGGGCCGCGCAGTACATCGCCGATCAGTTGCACGGCAAGGGCAATGTCGCGATTCTCAGTGGCACGCCCGGTGCTTCGCCGACGATCGACCGGACCAATGGCTTCAACCAGATCATCAGCAAATACCCGGGTATCAAGGTGGTGGCCAACGTCAACGGGAATTACGACACCAACGCCGGCTACACCGGTATCGCCAACCTGCTGACCCGATTCCCGCAGGGCAAGATCGACTGGATCTTCTCGGAAGCCGACGTGATGTCGCTCGGCGCCATCAAAGCGATCACCGCCGCCGGCCGGACGAACGATGTGAAGCTGTCGGGCATTGACGGCCAGGAGGAGGGTTTCCAGGCGATCCAGGCCGGGACCTACGCCGCCACAGTGGTGTATCCGCTGGTGCAGCCGGCCGCCGTGGTGGCCGCGGCCAAGGTCTGCGCGGGAGAGTCGCTGCCCAAGTCGATCGCCTTGTCCTATCCGCTGGTGACCAAGGCCAACGTCAGCCAATACCTGGGTACGACCTACAAGTGACCGACCGGCTCTGCGCAGAACCACCAATCTCGAGAAAGGAACACTTGTGAAGCTTTCGTACAACACCTGGGGATATTCCAGCTTCCCGTCGTGGCTGCCGGCCTACCCGCTGGAGGAGACGATCAAGCGGCTTGCTCGCATCGGATACGACGGAATCGAAATCGGCGCGTGGAGCCCGCACGCCTTCCCGGAGACCACGACGCCGAAGCGGCGCGCCGAGATCCGCAAGGTTCTCGACGGTGAGGGCATCGCCCTGTCCAGCATGTTGCCGGCACCGCCGGGCAACAACGTGTGCTCGCCCATTCCAGAGGAACGGCGTTACGGCATCAACCAGTACAAGATGATCGCCGACCTGTGCGCCGAATGGGGCGGACACATGCTGCTGTACATCCCGGGTTGGGTCGTGTTCGGCACGACGCGGGCGCAGGCCTGGGAATGGAGCCAGGAGGCGCTCCGGGAAATCGCCCAACACGCTGCGCAGTACGACATGACCTTGGCGATCGAACCGACGTCCTACGACAGCAACCTGGTCGATACCGGCGACCAGGCGATCGAACTGATGCAGGCGGTCGGGCTGGACAATGTGAAGCTGATGTTCGATACCTTCCACGTCCTGTACCGGCGGGAGGTGCTCAGCGACTATGCCTATCTGATGGGCGAAAACCTGAAGCACATTCACATCTCGGAGGAACGGCGGATGCCGCCCGGTCATGGGCGGGGCGATTTCGAATCGCTGTTCGACGCGATGCGGGACATCAAATACGACGGTTACGTCACCCTCGAAATTGGTTTCGATCGCCGGGACATCGAGCCGGATTGGTTCGCCAAGGAAGCTTTTGACTATTTGAAGCCACGGATCGGTTCCTAGCTCGCTCAGCGCAACATTCCACTGTGACGAAGGAGTGCGACATGACCCCGGCCCATCTGCCTGCGGAGCTCTTGTTCTTCAACCCGAGCGAGGCCAGAACGATCGACGCGCTGGTGAGCGTGATCGTTCCGTCGGAAGACGGCTCGCCTGGGGCCAGTGAGGCCGGGGTCACCGAATACATCGACCGGGGACTGGCCGGCTTCATGCGAGACCTGCAGGGCACATATCGCAATGGGCTGCTGGCGCTGCGCGAGCTGACCGCGACGATGTCGTCGCTGCCGTTCACCGACTCGGGAGCCGATGTGCAGCAGGACGTCGTGACGGCGATGGACCAGCTGGCGGTCAGCGAGCCCGACAACTTTCTCGGTCAGTTCTTCCGGATCGTCCGGGAACACACCATTCAGGGCTTTTTCGGCGATCCGGCCTACGGCGGCAACCGCAACGTAATCGGCTGGAAGCTGGTCGGCTTTCCCGGGGCGCAGTGGGGTTATACCTCCGAACAGATGCAGCCGGGCGTCGACGCCCGCAGCATTCCGATCTTCACCATCAAGGATCTGTACTCACGTCAGGGCGGTGTCAGGTGACCGAGAAGTTCGACGCGATCATCGTCGGCTTGGGATCGGCGGGCGGCATCATGGCCGAACAGCTCACCAAGGCGGGTCTGCACGTCCTGGGGCTGGAGAAGGGCCCGGAATACACGCAGGAGGACTTCGCCGTCAAACAGGACGAAATCCGCTACTACCAGCGGGGAGCGATTGTCGCCGGCGTGAACGTCGACCCGGTCACATGGCGCCCGAACGAGCGGACAGCCGCCAGGGTGCTGCCCTGGTCGGCCGGCGCCCTGGGTAGCGACGAGCCGCTCTACGGCCTGCCCTCGATCGGCACCGGCGGCGGCACCCTGCACTGGGGGTGTGCCGTCTACCGCTTCCGGGAAGCGGATTTCAAGATGAAGTCGACGATCGCCGACCGGTTCGGGATCGACCGCCTACCGGAGGGTTCGAGCCTGGCCGACTGGCCGATCGGCTATGCCGATCTGGAGCCATACTACGAGCGGGTCGAGATCGAACAAGGCATCAGCGGCCGGGCCGGCAATATCGGCGGTCGCCAGCAGCCGGGCGGGAACCCGTTCGACCCGCCGCGAGCGAACGACTATCCGATGCCGCCCGTCATCCAGGCTCCGGGGGATCGGCCCTTTGTCGCCGCCGCCGAACGGCTGGGCTTGCACGCCTTTCGGCAACCGCTGGCAATCAACTCCATCGAGTACCGCGGGCGCACCGCCTGTGTGAATTGCGGTTTCTGCCATGGCTATCCGTGCCACGTCGGAGCCAAGTCGACCACCCAGGTGACGTCGGTCCCAGCCGCCAAGGCCACCGGCAACCTGGACCTGCGCCCGTTGTCCCGCGTCTTGCGGATCGAGCGAACCGCCGACGGGTCACGGGTGACTGGTGTCACCTACGTGGACGGGACCGGCGGGCTGCACACGGTGGAGTCGCCCATCGTCATCCTGACCGCCTACGCCCTGGAGAACGTCAGATTGATGCTGGTGTCCGGGATCAACCGGAACGGCCAGGTCGGTCGCCATTTCATGACGCACAATTTCGGCTGGTTCGCCTCAGTGCTCCCGGAACCGACCAACCCATTCCTGGGCACGTTCAACGCTTCCAGCGCGATCGACGACTACACGTCGGAGCTGGTCCCCGACAACGATCTCGGTGTCCTGTGGGGCTCGCCAATCATCAGCGTGGCCGGCGATCTGCAGCCCATCGAGGCGTATCACCTGATGGATCCGCGGGTGCGCAAATGGGGTGTGGATCTCAAGCACTGGCTCCGGGACAACTACACCCACCTTCATCGGATGTATTCGCAAACCACCAATTTCCCTTACGAACGGCATTACTGCGATCTCGACCCGACGGTGAAGGACCGCTGGGGCCAGCCGGCCCTGCGGATCACCCACGACTGGGACGACCACGACGCGAACTCCGTCGCGCTGATGGGGCGCTACAAAGAACTGATCGCCAAGGAAATGGGCGCCACCAGCTACTGGATGGATCCGGTGCGCCCCCCGTATCATCTCTCGACCCACGATGTCGGCGTCCACCGCATGGGGAACGACCCGGCCACCTCGGTCACGGATGTCTACGGCCGGGTGCACGAGTGCGACGGCCTTCTCGCGGTGGGCGGTGGCCAGTTCGTGAGCTATGGCGGCTACAACCCGAACCAGACGGTTCAAGCGCTTGCCTACCTGGCCGCCGAGCACCTGCTGGAACGGGCCGGAGCTGCGAACGCCGTCCGGCTGGCCGCTGCAGGCAGTTGACGTCCGGTCGCCGTCGCCCTTTGCCAATATTTTCTCAGAAACAGGAGAATGGTTATGCCGTCGTCGCGCGTGCTCAAGGTCGGAATCGTGGGCCTTGAATTCGGTGCTGAATTCATTCCGATCTACCAGCGGCATCCGAACGCCGAGATGTACGCCATCTGTCAACGCACCGAATCGAAACTCAATGAGGTCGGGGACCGATACGGCATTGCGGTCCGGTACACCGACTATGGGAAGATGTTGGCGGACCCGGCCATCGACATCGTCCACATCAACACGCCGCTGCAGGTGCATGCCGATCAGGTGGTCGCGGCGCTGGAGGCCGGAAAGCACGTGGGCTGCACTATCCCGATGGCCACATCGGTCGAGGACTGTCAGCGCATCGTCGAAGCGCAGCGCCGCACAGGCCTGACCTACATGATGATGGAGACCACTCTGTACAGCCGGGAATTCTTGTTCCTGCAGGGGCTGTATCGAGAGGGCAGTCTGGGCAAGCTGCAATTCCTGCGTTCGTCGCACCATCAGGACATGACCGGTTGGCCGTCCTATTGGGACGGCATGCCGCCCATGTACAACGCCACGCACGCCATCGGGCCCACTTTGGGGCTCGCCGGCCATCAGGCCGAGTACGTCCAGTGTCTGGGCGTGGGGTCGGTCTTCGACCGAATGAAATCGCAGTACGGGTCGCCTTTCGCCATCGAGTCCACTCATATCAAGTTCCTGAACAGTGACGTGGGCGCCGAGGTCACCCGGCACCTGTGGGCGGTGGCCCGCGAATACCGGGAGAGCTTCGACGTGTACGGCTCGATCCGGTCGTTCGAATGGGCCCAGACAGAGTCGTCGGAGCACGTGCTCTATCTCGGCGAACACGCGCGGCGGATCGTGGTGCCCGATTTCGCGGACCGGCTACCCGTCGAAATACAGTTCTTCACGACCAAGGGTGTCTACACCGACGAAGGGGAAAGTGAGCACCGATCGTTCGTCCAGGGCGGCGGGCACGGGGGCTCGCATCCCCATCTCGCCCATCGGTTGCTGCAGGCGGTACTGGGGGAGGCCGCTCCGTACCCGGATGCGGTGCGGGCAGCCAACATCACGTGTGCCGGCATTCTTTCGCACGCGTCTGCGTTGGGCGGCGGTGCGCGACTGGACCTGCCCGACTGGACCTTGTCGGACGCCCAGCCCTATGTCATTCCGTTGCGTCAGGACGTCGAGCCCGGCTGGGCCGGAGCCGAGCCGATCTCGGTGGAGACCGGTGGCAGTGTGCGCGTGGCGGCGGCGACCGCATGATGTGATCGGTGTCCGAGTGCCGACATCTCGCGGAGTCGGTCCGGCTGACCTATATCTTCACCTGGCACCTACAGCGCAGTCACGGACACACCCGACAGCCGACTGATGGTGGGCCGCGCCGACAGGCCCGGCGGAACGGAGCGGGAAGGGCGGCCGGTGCGGCAACAACGAGGATTGGCCGGGTGGCCGGCAGTCGCGCTGGTGTCTGTGGCGTTCGTGGTCACCATGCTCGGTACGACTCTGCCGACACCGCTCTACCCCTTGTACGCAGCCAAGTTCGGGTTCAGCGAATTCATGACCACCGTCATTTTCGCCGTCTACGCCGTGGGGGTGATTGCCGGGCTGCTCCTGTTCGGGCACTGGTCGGATCAGCTGGGTCGCCGGCCGCTGCTGCTCGCTGGGTTGCTGCTGTCGGCGGCTTCCGCCGGGGTCTACCTGCTGCCCGGTGCGCTGGGCTGGATCTTCGCCGGTCGGCTGCTGTCCGGACTGTCGGCCGGAATCTTCACCGGTACGGCCACTGCGAGCATCGTCGACCTCGCGCCCGAGGGGAGTAAGGCGCGGGCCGGGTTGATCGCGGCCGCGGTCAACATGGGCGGGCTGGGCCTGGGACCCTTGGTCGCCGGGATCCTGGCCCAGTACTCGCAACACCCGCTGAGCCTGCCGTTCGCCGTGGATCTGATTGCCGTCGCCGTCGGGCTGGTCTGCGTGCTGCTGATCCGCGACCCGGTGCGCCGAGCCGAACGACCGAACCTCAAACCCCGACCCCTCAAGGTGCCGTCCGAGAACCGCTCGTTGTTCACTCGCGCAGCCATCGCCGGGTTCGCCGGCTTCGCCGTGCTCGGTCTGTTCTCGGCGGTGTCGGCGGCGTTCCTGGGACAGGTCCTTCACCGCACCAGTCATGTCCTGGTCGGGCTGGTCGTCATCGCGTTGTTCCTGGCCTCGATGGTCGGTCAGGTGGTGTCGTCCGCGCTGGCGTCGGACCGGGCGCTGCTGCTGGGGTCGGCGGTGCTGGCTGCCGGCGCACTGATCATCGCCGCTGCCTTGCCCCTCAAGTCGCTGCCGCTGCTGATCGCGGGCGCGGTGGTGGCGGGATTGGGGCAGGGTGCCAGCTTCCGCGCCGGCCTGTCGGGCGTGGCCGGTGCGACGCCGGAAGACCGGCGCAGCCAAGTGACTTCCACGTTGTTCACCGCTCTCTACGTCGGCATCTCGCTGCCGGTCGTCGGCGTCGGCGCGCTCGCCGCGGCCACCAGCCTGATCGCCGCGGGGCTGATCTTCTCGGTGATCGTCGCGGCGCTGGGGGTGGTGGCGGTGCTGCTGCTGCGCCGGAGTGCGGAGGACGGGGCCGACCCGGTCGGCGGCCGGGCCGGAGCGGCCGGCTGATCTGCTCTGGCTCCCGCTTCGTCGGAAGGAAACACCGTGGCCGCACTGATTCTCAAGATGTCGATTTCTCTCGACGGGTACGTCGCATCACCCGATGGCAGCACTGACTGGGTCGACGCGGGTCGCTCTCCCGACGGCGCTCGCTGGGTGCTGGACACCGTCAGCCATGCCGGTCTCCACCTCATCGGTGCCGTCACCTACGCCGCCTGGGCAAGCTTCTGGCCGACTGCGCCCGGGCCGTTCGCCCCGCCGATGAACGACATCCCCAAAGTCGTCTTCTCCCACTCCCTGGAAACCGCCTCATGGGCCACCACGACCATCGTGTCCGGCGATCTCACCGAAGCGGTCGCCCGGCTCAAACAGGAGCGCTCCGACGGCTACCTGCTCGCACAGGGAGGCGCTCGGTTCGCCCGCTCACTGGTGGACACCGGGTTGATCGACGAGTACTGCCTGGTGGTTCATCCGGTGGTCCTGGGGGCGGGGGAACGGCTCTTCACCGCACCATTGACCCTCGAGCCGATCAGCACCACCGCCTTCAGCTGCGGCGCCGTCGCCCACGTCTTCCGCGCCCATCTCTGACCGACTCGGCCAGCGCTGGCGTTCCGAAAGCCGGCCGTGCCCCAGAGCCGGTCAGTTGGCCCACACCGTCAGCTCAGGTGGTACAGCCGGCGCGCCTCCTCCTGGGTGGCGATCGGGCGGCCGACCTCGCGGGCGATCTCCTGCGCCTGTTGCAGCAGTTCCAGGTTCGTCGGATTGCGATCGGGGTCGTAGAAGAGTTCCAGCCCCGTCTTGATGTGGCCGCCCAGCTCGATGGCCCGGCGCAGGATGGGTGTGTCGTCCAGCCCTCCCTGCCCCCAGATCGAGATGTACCAGGGGTGCTGGACCTTGGCCTCCTCGATCATCCACAGGTAGTAGTAGAGGCTCTCCAGGCTGGGCTTGACTCCGTTGGTGCCGATCGGCTTGGTGGCGGTCAATCCGTAGTCGCCGATGAGGTAGAAGTCCCACATCGAGCCCGGAGTGGACAGGCCGGCGTTGACGTAGTGCATCGCCTGCCGCAGGTGACCGGGTTCGTAGATGCCGTAGACCATCGGAATTCCGCGTTCCCGCAACATCCGCCATTGGCTGGCCACTCGACGGTAGTTGAAGCCGAACTCCGGTCCGGACAAGTAGCCCTGTTCGTCGACATCGGTGGCGAACAGGGTGAGGCCGGTGTCCACGCACGCGATTTCGGCGTGGGCGTTGTCGTTCAGGTACATCACGTGCTCGAGGCCGTTCTCGTCCCCGATCAGCCGAAGGTTGTTGCAGGTGGTCGGGTACCAGGTGATGCCGGGATGCTTGGCCAGGATCTTGTCCCAGGTGCGCATGTAGTCCTTGTACGCGTTCTCGCCGAGCAGATCGAAGCTGGTGTTGTGCGCATGGATCGCCCCCGCGCCCGCCTCCCAGCAACGGACCGCGTCTTCGGCGATCTCGTCGTAGCCGATCGGCGTGTGGGGGTTCATCTCCTTCGTGCGGATGCCGTTGATGTGGGATTCGATCACTACCGGGTAGTCCCAGTGAGGCTTGGCGTCCCCGTACTTGTCCAGGCCGGTGCCCATGATCAGCTTCCTCTCGGTAGGCCGACGCGCCGAATGCGCAGCGAAGCGTTAAGAATACAAGGCAGTGCATTTCTAACGCATCGGCCGGGCCGGTCGACCGTCAGGCACGCCGCTTCCGTCGTCGGGCGAGCATCAGCCATCCCACCGCCGCGACGACCACCACCGCACCCCCGCCGATCAGCCACCACGTTGCTTGGGATCGGCCGGCCGTCGGCGCAGACGCCTTGCCCGGCGCGGTGGCCGGCGCGGCCTGGCCGGGCGGTGCCGCGACGGTGCTGGAAGTAGCCGGCGTCCGACTGGCGCTCGGCGCGCTGCTCTGCGCCCGGGCACCTGCCGGCAGCAGGTCGGAATGCGACGCGCAGACCAACGGCGCGGCCTTGGCCGACACGGCGGCGCAGGCCACGGTGGCCAGCCGCAGCAGGTCCGAGCTTGGATTCCGCAGGGTCATCGTGGTGTGCAGGGTGATCGACGCCGCCGATTTGAGGTCGGCCTTCCATCGCACGGTGCCGGACTCGACCGCGCCCTTCCCATCGGCGGAACCGACCGTCGCGCCGCTGGGGACGGTCTGGGTGATCACGAGTCCGCGCGCGTCGCCGGACCCGATGTTCCTGACGGTCACGGTGTAGTGCAGGGTGTCGCCGGGAGCGGCCGTCGTTCGCCCGTCGTTCACGCTGATGTTCAGCTGCGGGGCGGCGTGGCCGGCGCTCGCAGGGGATGGGGCCGTCGTCATTGCCCCCGTCGGTGTCGTCCTCTCGGCTGCGGGCCGTGTCGGCCTGTTGGCCGGCCGCGGCCACCGTCGGCCAACCCACGGCCCAGCCAGCGGCGAGCAGCCACACCGACAGGACGAGGGCGAGTGTTCGCACCCGCATCGCCGGATGCGGCCCCGAGATCCTGTGGGCGGGGCGAGCGGTCACCGGCATCCTCACTGCGCTGTGGCGATGTAGTCCAGGCTCGTGGAGTACGTGTCCGATGGCACGTCCGGAATTTGAACCTGGAAATCATTGCTGACGGCGTCGCCACCCGGTCCCGAGGGGGTGCCCTGTCGATGAACTACCAGCGCTTGGGTGTTGGTCAGGGGGAAGAATGCGGACGTTCCGCTTTCTCGCACCCGCAGATTTCCGACCGGTATTACCCCGGTATTGCCCGGTGTGCCGGCCGTCAGGCTCGTGGTGGTGGCCTGCACCGTGACCGTGTATCCGCCGGGGCTGTTGGTGGTCACCGTCATGGTCACGGCCCCGTCGGCGGTAACGGTGCTGCCTGGTAGGCCGGTGAGGGTGAACCCAGGTGTGAGGTCGGTCAGCAACAAGGTACGGGCGGCTATCTCCGTAGTGGCGGTACACGCCGGGTCGGTGCTTCCCACCGGGCAATTGCTGCCGACGTCGAGGCTGGACACCCTATTGGTCAGCAGCCCGTTTCCGTCGTCCTGCACGGCAGTGGTGACCGAGTAGCTGATTATGACCGATTGTCCGACGGCCAGCGGACCGGTCCAGCTAAGGGTTTCGCCGGAGTAGGTGAGCGTCCCGGTGCTGGAGGTCGCGTCGTTGTTGTATCCGGCATCGTCCAGGACGTCGCCGAGCGGATCGGTGAGATGGGCTGTGGGGTATGGAGCCTCACCGGTATTGGTGGCGGAGAGGGTGTACCGGACGGTTCCACCCGCCACCACCTGGGTGGTGTCGGCCGACTTGTGGATGGTCAATTCCGGTCGGAGAATCGGGACGAGGCTGGTGCAGCGGGGATCGGTGTTGTTCGCGCAATTCGAACCCGCCGCCGGCGACAGCACCGTGTTGCGCAGCACGCCGTCACCACTGACCGGGAATCGGGTTCCGACCGAGTAGGTGATGGTCGCGCTGGCTCCGACCGCTCAGTGCGCCCGTCCAGGTGACCGTCCCGTTGTCGAAAGCCACCGTTCCGGTGCTGGCGGTGGCGTCGCCGCGGTAGTCGGCGTCGTCGAGGACACCCGCCAGCGAATCGGTGACAACGGCCGGTAGATAGTCGGTCTGGCCCGTGTTGGTCACAGTGATGGTGTATTCGACCGAGCTTCCGGCCACCACGGCGTTGGTGTCCGCCGTCTTGGAGATCAGCAGCCCGGGAATCAGCACCGGAACGACCGTGCTGCATTGGGCAGCGGGCGACTGGGGCGGGCAATTGCTCCCGGGGACGTTGGACGTGACGCTGTTCCGCAGCACCTTGTCGCCTTGGTCGGGATCGTGGACGGTCACCGAATAAGTGACTGTGGCACTGGCGCCGACGGGCAGATCACCGGTCCAGATGAGGTCGCCGGAGTCGTAGGAAACGATTCCCCCACCCACGGCGACGGCGTCGGCGTTGTAATCCGCGTCGTTCAGCACGCCGTCCAACGAATCGGTGACCACCGCTGAGACGTATGGGGTTTGGCCGGTGTTGGCAATGGTGATGGTGTATCCGACGGTGCTCCCCGGTGTGGTGGTGGCGCTGTCAGCCGACTTCCTCAGCGTCAGCGCCGGTACCAGCACGGTCACGGCGGCGGTGCAGGCCGGCCCGGCTCCCGCCGGCGGGCAGGTGCTGCCGGCCACCGGCGCGACGACGGTGGCGGACATCGTCCGGTCGCCGTCGGCGGGATTGTGCACGGTGACGGTGAAGCTGATCGTGGTAGTGGCGCCTTCTGGGAGGCTACCGGTCCACCGAATGTCGGGCGCCTGGAAAGTGGCTGTTCCCGAAGTCGTGCGGATATCGCCGGACAGGCTGGCGTCGTCCAGGACCCCACTGAGATCCGTGCTGACGGCTGTGTCCGAGTACGGCACCTGGCCGGTGTTCTGCATCGTCACCGTGAATGTCACTTGCTGCCCGGGCGTCGCGGTGGCCACGTCGGCCGTGACTCCGACGGCCAGCCCCGGTATCAGTACGGGAACGTCGTTGATGCAGGGATTGGCCTCGGTGCAGGTGCTGCCGGCCGCCGCGGAACTGACTGACGTGGTCAACAGCCGATTGCCGCCGTCGGGGTCGGCCACGACGACGGAGTAGCGGATGACGGCGGTTGCTCCGGCCGGCAGCGCGCCGGCCCAGTTGAGGCTCCCGGCTGAGAATTGCACCGCCCCGACCGTCGACTGAGCGTCCCCGGCGTAGGCGGCGTCGTCGAGAACGCCGCTCAGGGCGACGGTGACTCCGGCTGAGGCGTAATCGGTTTGTCCGGAATTCCGGATGGCGATGGTGTAGCCGACGGTGCTGCCCGGAGTGGTTGTGGTGCTGTCGGTGGTGATCGAAAGGTTCAGCGCGGGAACGAGAACGGTGACCGTGCTGACACAGGCGGCGTCGGTTGACCCGGCGGGGCAAGTGCTGCCGACCTCACCCGAGAAGACGCTGTTCACGAGCTGTTTGTCGCCGAGGTCGGGATTGCGCACCTGGACATGGAAGCCGACGACGACTGTCTGGCCGATGGGCAGATCCCCGCTCCACACCAGATCAGGGCTGGTGAAGGCGACGGTGCCGCTGCTGGCCGTGGCATCACCGCCATAATCCGCATCGGGCAGGACCCCGGCCAGCGTGTCCGTGACAGTCGCTGCCGCGTAATCCGTCTGGCCGGTGTTGGAGATGGTCAGGGTGTATCCGACTTCGCCGCCCGGCGTCGTGGTGGTGGTGTCGACGGTCTGCCGAATGGTCAGCGCGGGAGTGAGTACGGGGATCCGGAGAGCGCAGGCGGAATCGGTGCCGCCGAGGGGACAGTTGCTGGCGACGGCGGCGGTGCTGACGGCCGAAGTGAGGGCCTGGTTGCCGGGGTCCGGATTGTTCACGGTCACGGTGAAGGTGTCCGTGACGGTGGCTCCAACGGCCAGGTCGCCGGTCCAGACCAGCTGATGCGTCGTCGTCTGCACCGCGACGCTCCCGGCACTCGCCACCGCGTCGCCGCTGTAGGTCGCGTCGTCGATGACATCGGAGAGGTCGTCGTTGATCGAGACGCCGAAGTAGGGAACTCTGCCGATGTTGACGAAGGTGCCCGTGTAACGGACGGTGCCGGTCGGCTGCGTCGACGAGACATCGGCGGCGTAGGCGACTCGCAAACCCGCGATGGGCACGGTGGTGCTGCAGCGCGGATCTGCCGCGTCGGCCGGGCAGGTGCTGCCCTGGACCGTGGAGACGACGGTTGCACTCAGCTGGAAGTCGCCGGCTTGGGGCGGCTGCACGGTCACCGAGAAACCGACGGTGACGGTGGACCCGATGGCCAGTGCCCCGGTCCAGCTGAGAACCGAGTTCTGCACGCTCACCGTTCCGGTGTCGGCAGCGGCGTCTCCGTTGTACGTCGCGTCATCCAGGATGCCGGTCAGCGGGACACTGAAGTTCGCGGCGGCGTAGGGCGTCTGTCCACTATTGGCGGCGGTGACCGTGTATCGCACGACATCACCGGGCTTGGCGGTGGAAAGGTTTGTGACAGAGGTGATGGTGAGAGCCGGAGTCAACACAGCCACGGTCGCGTGGCAGGCGGCGTTTCCGGAAGCCGGGGGGCAGCTGCTGCCCACCGCCGTCGAGGACACGGGATTGACCATGGTCTTGTCGCCGGTGGCCGGATTGTGGGCCGTCACACTGAACGAGACGACCGCCGTCGCGCCGACCGCGAGATCACCTGTCCAGGTCAGTGCCGGTGCGGTGTAGTCGACGCTGCCCGCCGTGGTCGTCGCGTTGCCGTTGTAGTCGGCGTCATCCAGGACACCGGCCAGATTGTCGGTGACCGCGAGCCCTTGGTAGGGCGTTTGTCCCGAATTTGCGACGGTGATCGTGAAGTGCGCGGTGCCGCCCGGCACCACGAAGGTGGTGTCCGCGACCGTACTGATGGTAACGCCGGGCAGGAGCACCGGAAGCATTGCGGTGCAACGTGGATCGGAACTTCGGCTGGTGCAGTTGTTGCCCGGTGCGGTCGATATCAAGGTGCCTTTGAGCAGGCGGTCGCCGGTATCCGGATTCTGCACGGTCAACGTTCCGGTCACGGTGACCGTGCCTCCCACCGGGATGTCGCCGGTCCAGATGATGGCCATCGGGGTGAGGACCAGATTCCCGGACGTGGCCGTCTGATCGCCGGTCGGTGAGGCGTCGTCGACCGTACCGCCGGTTGCGCTGGCCACGCTGATGCCGTTGTAGGCGTACTGGCCGATGTTGGTGAAAGTGGCGGACAGATGAACGAGCGAGCCGGGGGTGGTGCTGGTCTCCGTGTAGCCCTGCTGGATCAAAAGCGCTGCCACCGGAACGACATTCGAACATCTGGGGTCGGCGCTGGCAGCCCCACAATTGGTGCCGGCCGACGCGGACGTCAAAGTACTGGACAGCCGGTCGTCGCCGGTCAGGACCGAGTTCACCGTCACGGAGTAGGTGATCGTGTAGTGGGCCGCGGATCCGGTGAGCGGTGGCCCCGTCCAGGAGAGCGTGGCATCCGAGATCGATGCGGTACCGCCCGAAGCCGTCAGACTTCCGGCGTCGAGGGTGGCGTCGTCCAGGATGCCGGCGAGCGGTTCGCTGAAGGACGGGGTGACGAAGAGCAGGGCGGCGGCGTCGACGGTGATGGTGTAGTGGACGACCGAGCCGGCCGTGGTGAATTGCACGTCAGCCGTCTTGGTCAAGGTGATCGCCACCGAACTGGTGACGGTGACGGTCGCCGTGCAACGGGGGTCGGAGCTCGCGGCCGGGCAATTGTTGCCGGCGTCGGGGGAGACGACGGAATTCGGAAGGGTGGTACCGGCCGCGGCTGTGTTCTTGATGGTGACGGAATAGGTGACGGTGGCCGAGGCGCCGACCGTCAATGCTCCGGTCCAGCTGAGCACCGGTGCCGCGTAGCTGAGCGTCCCGCTGGTGGCCGAGGCGGAGCCGGAGTTGAAATCGGCGTTGGTCAGTACGCCGCTCAACGAGTCGGTGAACGATGCGGCGGGATAGGGAGTTTGGCCGGTGTTGCTGACGGTGATCGTGTAGGTCAACGTCGCGCCGGCCGTCGCATTGGTCGCGTTGGCGGATTTGGTCACGGTCAGCGCGGGGGTCAGAACGGCAACCGTGCTGCGGCAGGCGGTGTTGCCGCTGGCCGGCGGGCAGGTACTTCCGGTGGCGGTCGAACTAACCGGATTGATCATCGTTTTGTCGCCGCTGTCAACGCTTTTCACCGTCACGGTGTAGCTGATGACGGCAGTGCCGCCGACCGGTAGGTCACCGGTCCAGGTGAGCGTGGGGCTGGCGAAGGTCAGCGCGCCGACAGTGGCGGTGGCGTCCGAGTTGTAGACGGCGTCGTCGAGAACGCCGACCAGGGAATCAGCGACAACAGCTCCGGTGTATGGCGTCTGGCCGGAATCGTGGATGGTGATGGTGTACGCGACCGTGCCGCCCGGGACGGTGGCGGTGGTGTCGGCCGACTTGGTGATGGACAGTTCCGGCAGCAAGACCGGCAGCCGCGCCGTGCACCGGTCGTCGGTACTGCCGCTGGTGCAGTTGTTCCCGGGGGCGGTGGACACCAGCGTCCCGGTGATCAGCCGGTTTCCGGTGTCCGGGCTTCTGCACCGTCAGCGTGCCCGTGACCGTGACGATGCCGCCGACGGGAATGTTGCCGGTCCAGGTGATGGCGGTCGGTGTCAACGTCAAAGTGCCCGATGACGCGACCTGATCCCCGGTCGGCGTGGCGTCGTCGACGGTGTCGGTGCTCGGGCTCAGCACGGTGATGCCGGTGTACGGCACCTGACCGGTGTTGGTGAAGGTGGCGGAGAGGTGAATCAACGATCCGGGCGTGGTCGAGGACTCCTGATAGCCCTGTGAGATCACCAATCGGGCCACCGGAACCGAAACGCTGCAGCGGGTGTCAGCCGAGCCGGCCGGGCAGTTGTTCCCGGTCGTCGACGACACCACCGTGTCGGTCAGCAGGTTGTCGCCGGGGGCCTGAGAAACGGTGGCCGAGTAGGTGATGGTCGCGTGGTTTCCGACAGCGAGGTTGCCGGTCCACGTCAGCGTCGCGCCGTTCACGGCCACTGTGCCCGAAGTGGCAGTCGCGTCGCTGTTGTAGGTGGCGTCGTCCAGCACCCCGGCCAGCGATACGGTCAAAGCGGCGCCGGTATAGGCGGTTTGGCCGGTGTTGGTGACGGAGACCGAGAAGGTGACGGTGCTGCCGGCGGTGGTGCTGGGAACGGTCGCCGTATTGACGATGGTCAGTCCGGGGACCAGGACGTTCACGGCCACAGTGCAGCGGGGATCGGCGCTGCCGGCGGCGCAATTGCTGCCGGCCGACGACGAGACGACCGTGTTGGTCATGCGTTTGTCGCCGGGGTCGGGATTGCGCACGGTCACCGAGTAGCTGATGGTGGCTGTTGCTCCCGGCGCCAGGCTTCCGGTCCAGGTGAGGACCGAGGCCGCATAGGCGACCGAACCCGTGCTGGCTGTGGCGTCGGAGTTGTAAACCGCATCGGTGAGCACCTGGGCCAGCGAATCGCTGAAGGATGCGGCGGTATAGCTGGTTTCGCCGGAGTTGACCACTGTGACGGTGTACGTGACGGTGTCGCCCGGTTGTACGGAGGTGGAGTCGGCCGATTTCGTGATCGTCAGGCCGGGGGTCAGCACCGCCACAGCACTGCGGCACGAGGCGTTGGCCGAGCCGGTGGGACAGTTGCTGCCGGCGACATCCGCGGCAATCCAGCTGCGCATGGAACGATCACCGGGGTCGGGACTGCGCACCGTGACGGACAAAGTGTTGGTGGCGGTGGCGCCGGGCGCCAGAGTGCCGACCCACGTGAAGGTTCCGTCGGGCTGCGCCTGCAGGCTCCCGGAACTGGCGACGGCGTCGTTGTTGTAAACCGCATCGTCGAGCAGGCCGCTGATGTTGAGCGTCGCGGTCAGCCCGTTGTAGGTGGTCTGGCCGCTGTCGGTGATGGTGAAGGTGTAGTGCACCACTGAACCGGGCGTCGTCGTCGCCGAGTCGGCGTTCACGGCCAGCGACAGGGCGGGCAGCAATACGGCCACCGCGGTGCTGCAGCGGGTGTCGGCCGAGCCGGCCGGACAGTTGTTGAACGGGGTGGTGGAGACAACTGTGTCCGCGAGGCTGCGGTTTCCGGTGTCCGGATCCTTCACCGTCACCGAATACGTGACGGTGGCTGTGGCCCCGACGGCCAGGTTTCCGGTCCAGCTCAGGGTGCCGCTGCTGAAGGAGGCCGTGCCCGCACTGGCGACGGCATCGTTGTCGTAGCCGGCATCATCCAGGACATCGGACAAATTGTCGGTGAAAGCCGCTGCGGTGTAAGCGGTTTGGCCGGTATTCGTCAGCGAGACGGTGTAGCGCACGACGGAGCCGGGTGTGGTGGAGGAGGAGTCGGCGGATTTGGCGATCGTCAGGGCCGGGATCAGGACGGGCACTTGTGCGGTGCAGGCGCTGTTGGCCGAACCGCTGGGGCAAGTACTGCCGGAGGCCGCGGAGGACACGACGGTGGTGACGCTCCGATCGCCGGGATCAGGGTTTCTCACGGTGACCGGGATCGTGATCTGAACCTGCGCGCCGACCGCGATGTCGCCGGTCCAGGTGAAGGAACTGGAGGTGGAGTCGTAGGCCAGAGCACCGGAGCCGGCGTTGGCACCGCCGGTGTACACGGCGTCGTCCACCGCCGCGGCCAGCGAGATGGTGGCGGCGGTGTTGGTGTAGGCGGTCTGGCCGGTGTTGGACAACGTCACGGTGTACGTGATGGCGCCGCCCGGCACGGCGCTGCTGACGTTCGCGGTGTCGCTGATCGCGAGGGCCGGAACCAAGACAGGAACGGTGGCCGTGCAGCTGGCCGCGGCATTGCCGGCGGGGCAGGAACTTCCGGGGGTGGCGAGAGACCACGGTTCCGGACAGCGATCGGTTACCGGTGTCCGGGTCGGCCACGACCACCGCGTAGGTGATGGTGGCGCTGGCTCCCACGGCGAGGTTTCCGGTCCAGATCAAGGCGGAGTTGCTGAAGCTGAGGCTTCCGGAGGTGGCGCTGCCGTTGTTGCTGTAGGTGGCGTCGTCCAGCACGTTCACCAGGCTGTCCGTCACCGTGGCGGCCGAATAAGCCGTCTGCCCGGTGTTGGTGACCACAATCGAAAACCTGACCGTGGCACCCGGTGTCGTGCTGGGCACGTTCGCCGTCTTGACGATCAGCAGCCCGGCGACGGTGACGGTGGTGCTGCAACGGCTGTCGTTGCTGCCGGTCGCGCAGTTGGTGCCCAGGGTGGTCGAGCTCACGGTGTTGGCCAGCACCTTGTTGCCGGTGTCCGGATCGTTCACGGTGACGGAGTAGGAGATCGTGACGGTGGCCCCCGCTGAGACGTTGCCGGTCCACGCGAGGGTGGGCGCGCTGTAACTCAGGGTTCCGCTGGTCGCGGCGGCATCGCCGTTGTAGGCGGCGTCGTCGAGGACACCGGTCAGCGGGTCGGTCACCGTGACGCCGGTGAAACCGCTGGAGCCGATGTTGGTGACGGTGATGGTGTAGCCGACCGCCCCGCCGGCGACGGCGGACGATGCGTTTGCCGTCTTGGTGATCACGATCGGACCGGTGTTGATGACGATCGTGACGGCCCTGGTGGTCGATTGTCCGTTCGCATCGGTGGCAGCCGCCGTGAAGGTCGATGTGCCCGCCGTGGTCGGCACTCCGGACAGCACTCCGGTGGCGCCGTTGAGGGTGAGCCCGGACGGCGCCGTGCCCGCGGGAATGGACCAGGTCAGCGGCGCTGCGCCGCCGGTCACCGTGAACGTGGTGCTGTAGGCGACGCCGATTTGGCCGGCCGCGGGGGCGGAGAACGTGAAGGTCGGCAGCGCGGCGACCGTGATGCTCACCGTCTTGCTGGCGGTTTGTCCGAAGGCGTCGGTGGCCGTGAGGGTGGCGGTGAAAGTCCCCGACGCCGTGGGTGTCCCGCTGACCTGACCAGTGGCCGCATTGAGCGACAGGCCGCCCGGAAGACTTCCCGCCGACAGCGTCCAGGCGATCGGAGCCGTTCCGCCGGTGAGCGTCGGCTGTTGGCTGTACGGCACGCCGATCTCGCCCGCCGCCGGCGTGAACGTCAGCGCGGGGGCGGCCGCAATGGCGATGGTCACGGACTTCGTCGCGCTCTGGCCGCTGGCGTCGGTGACCTGGACGACGGCGGTGTAGGTGCCGGCCGCGGTCGGTGTTCCGCTCAGCAGGCCGGTTGACGAGCCGAGAGTCAGGCCGGGCGGCAGGCTTCCGCTGCTCACCGACCAGCTCGTGGGGGCGGTGCCGTCGTTGACCGTGAGCTGGTCGGAGTAGCCGACTCCGACCTCGCCGGCCGGAGGCGCCGGGAAAGGTGAGACTGGGCGAGACATTCGGCCGAACGCTGGCCGATTTCGCCGACTCCGGCCCGGTACCGGCGGCGTTCTTGGCAGCAACGGTGAAGGTATAGGCAGTGCCCGGCGTCAGTCCGGTGATGGTGGCCGTCGTCGCCGTGCTGTTGATGGTCTGGGGCGGCTGCGCCACCGTGCCGATGTACGGCGTGACCACGTAACCGGTGATGGCGCTGCCGCCGTTGCTGGTGGGTGCCGTCCAGCTGAGGATCGCCTGCGAATCGCCGCCGGCGGCCGCCGTGATGGTGGGGGCACCGGGCAAGGTGTACGGCACCACGGCCGTGGACTGGCCACTGCTGGCTGAGGTTCCGTAGGCGTTCACGGCGGTCACGGTGAAGGTGTAATTGGCGGCCGGGGTGAGGCCGGTCAGGGTTCGGGTGGTGGCAGTCGCGTCGTAGGAGATGGGAGTCTGGGCGACTCCGTTCAGGTAGGGCGTGATCAGGTAACTGGTGATGGGACTGCCGTTGGCCGCGGGAGCGGGCCAGCTGACGGTGGCGCTGCTGATGCCGGCGGTGGCGCTGGGGGCGGCCGGGGTGGCCGGCTTGTCGGCATAGACGTAGCTACCGGCCGAGGCCACACCGTTGGTGACGACGGTGACGGACACCGGGCTGGCGCTGGCCCGGGACGGCATGGATGCGATCACCAGGTTGTCGCCGCTGACGGTGAAACAGGCGCTGACGATCACATTCGAGCAGGGCAGCAGCACCACCGGTGTGCCGGCTTGTTGCTCCGCGGTGGTGCCGATTTCGATGGCGCTGGCCGATGTGATGTCGCTGCCCGAGACGGTGACCGTGCCTCCGCCGGCGATCGGGCCGATGGCTGGGCTGACGGTGACACCGCTGGGGGTGGTCGGCAACGTGCCCGAGATCCATCACGGTGTCGGTTCCGGGATTGGCATCGCTGGAAGACACGGCGGTGGACGACGAGTTCGTGATGGTGGTGGAGGTGACGGTCGAGCCGGTCACGATCGCCACGACATCGATCGTCGGCAGGGTGGTCCCGTTGGCGAACGAGGTGGCGGTTGTCGTGCAGGTGATCGTGCGCCCGACCGGGGCGGCGCAGGTCCAGCCGGATCCGAAGGCACCGACCGGAACCACCCCGGTGGGCACCGTTTGGGTGACCGAGATCGCCGCGCCTTCATCCGCGCCCGGGAGCACGCTGGGGGTGACGATGTAGTTGACCGGGGCACCGGCGGCGGGGCTGGCGGCGGAGTAACTCGTCGTGCTGACCGACAGCTGCGGGACCGGGTTGAAGGTCACGGCCTTGAAGTCGGAGACCTCATGGAAATCGGTCACCGACCCGGTTGACCCGAAAACGCCGAAAGCCAACTGTTTCGGCACGCCGGCGGCATTCAGCCAGGTGGTCGACGGGTAGAGCGTGGACGAAACGGTGGGCAGCGTTCCGGTCAGCGTCTTGGCGGTGCCGCCGATCGGTGTGAACACCACCTTGTAGGTGCCGGCCGAGACGCTCACTCCCGAGGTCGCCGTGAACGAGGCGGCGGTGGGATTGATGAGCACCTCGACCGGAACCACCGAGGCGGCCCGCGTCGTCGCGCGCAGAGTGACTTTCGACGTCGCCACACCGGTGTAGCTGGTGGTCAATCCGCAATAGCCCACGGTGCCCTTGCCGGGACCGCGGACCACCACGGCGCCGGGGGTCTGCGTGGTGATGTTGGCGACCGTCGAACAGCCCGTTCCGGTGGCCAGGCTGCCGCTGAAGTTGCCGTACACATCGAAGCCGACGCCGAGATAGGCGTTGGGCAGGCCGCTGACGCTGCCCGAGGCCGAATATCCGAGAGCGGCGCCGGATGGCCCCATTGCGGTGGGGGACACGGGGTTGGCCGGGTCCACGGCCGCCAGCGCGAAGGCCAGGCCGTCGGCTCCGCCACCGCCGTACTGGTAGGCGTTGAACGTCACGTCCAGGCCGTTCTGGGTGGGAAAGCTGGTGGCGCCGAAGACCCCGCCGACCTGACCGGTGGTGGCCGTGGTCAGCCGCAGCTTTCCGCTCCCCTGGACGTCCGTGGAGGTAGTGCAGCTCAGCAAAGGTGCGACGGTGGTGTTTCCGGACGCGCTGAGGCACGCGGCATTGGTGCCGCTGGTCGGGGTCGGTTTGGTGACGGTTCCGGTGCCATCCACCGTCCGGTCGTTGAACAGGTTGTCGAACAAGACGGTGCCGGCCGCGAAGGCCCGACCCGGGGTCAGCACCGTCAGTGACGTGGTCACCAGGGCCAACATCGTCAGCACGGTCAAGGATTTGCGGTGGACAGTCTTTGGCCGCCGAACCCGGTCAAACATGTCGGTTGCCGGCCGCCTTTGCCGCCGGCGCCTGATGGGTGCCTGTCGATTGCCGGCGACGGAAGAGCCAGAGGGCCAGGAGGGCGAGCAGCACGCAGAGCACCACGATCCCGGCCCACTGCAGGGGAAACACGATCACCTGGGTCGACGTCTCGATCCGGGAGCCGTCGTTGTCGATTTCGACCTTCGGTGTGCAGACGCACATCAGCGGCGGATTCCACGTCATGCTGACCTCGCGAGTGGCACCGCGAAGGACCGTGAAGTCGGGGAAGGCGACGGTCTTTCCGCCCACCGTGACGGTCAGCGGGGTGCTGCCCCGGAAATCGCGGTGCACCGTCCCGAGATTCCGGATCGTGGCCGTGAGGGTGACCGGGCCGCCCACGGCAAACCGCGGAGCGCTCAGCTTGCTGACGGTCGTCGAATTGGTGATCTTTCCGGGGACGGTGATGTAAGATGGGCGTGGCGACCCCGCGGTTGATCTGGATATTCGCGCTGGTGCGGCCGGCCGGCACCAGGAACACCACCGCGACCTGGTGGTCGCCCGGCTCTGCTTCGGCGGGCAGCTTGATGGTCGTTTCGACGGTTCGGGTCTCGCCCGGTGGCAGCGTGAAACTGGTGGGCGACATGGTCAGCCACTGGGAGGCGGCGTAGGGCGCATCCGCCTGGTACACCAGGCTGCCGTCCGGCTTGGCCACGAAATTGCGTTTGGACACGGTGACAGGCAGCGCCGTGCGGCCGCGGTTCACGACCGTGATCTTCTGGTGCTGGCCCAGGTTGCTCTGGTCGTAGGTCAACCGGGTGGGGCTCACCTCCAAACCGAAGTTGGTCGGCAGCACCGGATATGAGGTGGAAGGGCCTGACTTCGCAGTCGCAGCGGCATCGGCTGGCGCCGCCGAGCCGGAATCACTGGCGCTTCCGGCGGTACCGCTGATGTCCGCGCCACGTTCTGAAGAGCCGCCGGTGTCCGCCGACGCACCGGCGACGGCAACGGACATCGGAGCGGGCACGCCGGCGCGCGCCGGCCCGGCGTTGAGGACCCCCGACATCAGTAGGACCGTCAACGCCGCCGCCGACGCGCGCCGGAGCAGTCTTCTCATGAATGTGTGTGCGTTGGGCGGCTCAGAGGGTGGTGGCGACGTAGTCCAACGTCGCGGTGTAGGTGTCCTCGTTCACGAAAGGAATGGCCACGCGGTAGTCATTGGTCAATTCATCGCCGCCGAGAGCTGAGCGAGTGGGCTGGGTGTGCACCGTGACCGAGTCGACGTCGCTGAGCGGCTGATAGGTCGCGGCGCCCGTTTCGCGCACGGCCAAGGCTCCGATCGGAATGGAATCCGGGTTGCCGACGGCGGCCGGGGCCAGGGTCGGCGATTCGGCCTGGACGGTCACGGCGTATCCGGCCAGATTGTTGGTGCTGACGTTGAAGGTGACGGCGGTGGCATCGGAAACGGTCGCGCCGGGAACACCGACCAGGGTGAAATCAGGGGTCAGTCCGCTGAGCACAATGGCCGAAAGCACGGCCACGTGCGCATTGGTCGAATCTCCCGACGTCTCCCCAGGAGCCGCGGAAGCCGTGGCGTTTGCGCCGAAGAACAGGCCCAACACCGCCAGGCCGGCGATCGTGCGGCGCCATGCTGAAGGCCCGCTTTTGCGTTTGTATTCGTATACCGCCGCGGTGGTGGCTGGTGTGGTCCATTCGCGTTCAACCCCTTTCGTTTCCTCGCAGCTGGGGTGCTCCCCGTTCGCTAACTCATATTAGCGGGAACGACGCTCATTTGGCCTATTCGCGCCGGGTGATAAAAAGGCCCATTGGCGCAGATATAGGTAACCGTCAGGCACGACAGCCCGGCGGAGATCCGGACCGGTACGGCCGAAAGGGGGGCTCGTCACGCTCTCGGTCGGAAATTGCGTCACCGCGCCTCAGACGCCCATCCCGCAATAGCTCAGCCGGCCGGCGGAGGGCTGACGCTCCTCGGCCGGCCGCCAGTGAACTGATAACCCCGCCAGACGGAGGTAATCGTTCATTGGCGCGGACGGCTCGGTCCGCCGGGCTCCACCCTCGTCGCTACCGCTCCTCGGGCGGCTCCATCCGTCACCCCTGACAAACAGCAAAACGGTCCGGCCGGTGGCCGGGCTCAGCGCTGGGGTCGGGGTGCTCCACCCTCGTCGCTACCGCTCCTCGGGCGGCTCCATCCGCCACCCCGACAGACAGCAAAACGGTCCGGCCGGTGGCCGGGCTCATTGCTGGGGTCGGGGTGCTCCACCCTCGTCGCTACCGCTCCTCGGGCGGCTCCATCCGCCACCCCGACAGACAGCAAGAGGGTTCACCCACTGGTGAACCCTCTTTGCCGTCTGTCGGGGTGACAGGATTTGAACCTGCGACCTCTTCGTCCCGAACGAAGCGCGCTACCAAGCTGCGCCACACCCCGTGGCCTGGGAAAGCCTACCCGACAGCCAGCCGGTCCCCAAACCCTGAAAAACCGCACGTCACCGCGCGTTCACGGCTCCGGGACCAGGGTCAGCAGGGTGGCTTCCGGGCGGCAGCAGAAGCGCACCGGCATGTACGGCGAGTTTCCCAGACCCGCCGAGACGTTGAGCCACATGTGGGCGCCCCAGCGGGACAGCCCGCGGGCGCGGCTCCGATCGATCCCGCAGTTGGTCACCACCGCGCCATAGCCCGGCACGCGGACCTGGCCACCGTGCGTGTGCCCGGCCAGCACCAGGTCGTAGCCGTCGCCCGCGAAGGGGTCCAGGATCCGGGGCTCAGGGGAGTGGGCGACGCCGATGCGCACCACCGCCTCCGCGTCGGCCGGACCGGCGATCTTGGCGTAACGATCCCGCTTGAGGTGCGGGTCGTCGACGCCGGCCAGCGCGATCCGCTGCCCCCGAATGGACACCAGCTGGACGCGATTGGTGAGGTCTATCCACCCGTGTTCCGTCTGGGCGGCCCCCAGGTCGCGCCACGGCAGCGGCGGCGACTTGGGAATCGGCTTGTCCTTGATGAAGTACCGGTGCGGCGACTTCGGGACCGGCGCGAAGTAGTCGTTGTTACCGAACACGAACGCGCCGGGAAGATCCAGCAACCCGCCCAACGCGGCCACCGCCGTGGGCACCGACTTGGCGCTGGACAATGTGTCCCCGGTACTGACCACCAGGTCCGGCCGCAAATCGGCGAGCGACGACACCCAGGCGACCTTGCGGCTTTGCCTGGGCAGGATGTGCAGATCGGACACGTGCAGCACCCGGATGGGCAGCGACCCCGGCCGCAGCACGGGCACGGTGACCCGCCGCAACGCGAACCAGCGGCGCTCGAGCACCGTGGCATACACCGTTCCGGCCACCGCCGCACCACCCAACCCGGCCGCGATCACGCCCCCCCGCGAGGTCATCCGCCGGCCGAGACCTTCAGCTGAATCGTCGAACCGGGCAACGCCGTGTACTGCGGGTCTTCACCGGTCACGACGTTCGCGCCGGCGCCGGACGTGGTGTCGATCGTGGAGTTGAACTGGAATCCAGCCGTCTTCAGCTGCTGGATCGCGGTGGTGATGTCCATCCCGACCACGTTCGGCACCTGGGAGTTCGGCGCTCCCTCCACATACTGGCTGGTGGTCGGCGGGAATTCGCTCTCGGGCAACCCGGCGTGCAGCGGCGTCATGGCCGCGAACCAGGTCGCGGCCGGCACGCTGCCACCACCCATGCCCTTGGTCGACTTGTCGTTGGTCTGGCTCTGGGCCTGGGGAGTGGAACAGCTGCCGGTGAGCAGATTGGTCTTGGCGTCCACGCAAATGGACTGCGGGTGGTTCGAGTAATCCCAGGTCAAGACGGCGCCGCTGTAGTACGGGGTGTAGCCGAGGAAGGCCGACGACTTGTAGTCCTGGGTGGTGCCCGTCTTGGATGCCGCGGTGCGCGTCCAGCCGGCGGCCTGGGCGGCCGCAGCGGCGGTGCCGGTGTAGTGGCCGGCCGTCTGGCCCTGGCGGCGCATGTCGTCCTGCATGGCCTGGGTCAGCGCGTGCGCCAGGTCGGGGTTGACGGCCTGCACGCAGGGCTGGGCCTTCAACTGCACGACATTGCCGTTGGAGTCGGTGAGTGTGTCGATCGGCGTCGGCTGGCACCACTGCCCGTCGGAGGCCAGGGTGGCTCCCACGTTGGCCAGCTCCAGCGGGCTCACCGGCGAGACGCCGAGGGTGAACGAGGCGATCTTCTGGCTCTGCACGACCTGCGCGTAGGTCTGGCCGACGTTGGTGAAGGTCCGGTCCACTGCGCCGGCGTCCAGGTTGTAGCCCTTCAGGCCGAGGGCGACGGCCATGTCGGTGACCTTCTTGAGCCCCATCTGGTCCTCCAACGCCACGAAGGGCGTGTTCGGCGAGGTGGCCAGGGCCTGCTGCATGGTCATCTTCGTCGGGAAGCTACCGGAGTTGTTGAAGGCGTGCGTGGGCACCAGCGGGCTCGTGTACTGGGCGGGCACAGCCAGTTGCGACTGCGTGCCCAAGCCCTCCTGGAGGGCTTCGGCGGCCGTGAAGACCTTGAAGATCGATCCGGCGCCCAGCGGCGCAAAGGTGGTGGGCAGTCGCTGCACCGTCTCACCGGTGCCCTGCCCGTAGGTCCGATTCGCGACCAGGGCGAGTACCCGTCGCTGGCCGGCTCCCGGCTTGACAATGGCCAGCACGTTGGCGATCGAGGCGTTCGCCTTCACGGAGGCGTCGGCGTTGGTGTTGACCGCGTTCTTGGCGTCCTTCATGGCCGTGGGGTCCATGGTGGTCTTGACTGTGTACCCGTTGCGTTCGATGTCGTCGAGCGACAGACCTTGGTAGTTCTGCAGGTAATCCAGCACGTAGGTGCAGAAAAAGCCGTTGGTGGCGCTGCCGTTGGCCGGCAGGCACCCGTCCGGAGCCGGACTGCTGCGGTCCAGCCCGAGATCCTGCTTCTTGGCCAGGTTCGCGGTGGCCTGGGTGATGTAGCCGTTGTCGGCCATCAGCTGCAACACCACGTCCTTGCGTTGCAGGGCGTTGTCGCGGAACTTCTTCTCCGGCGAGAAGGGGTTGTTCTGGTTCGGGTTGTTCACCATGCCGGCCAGTAGCGCGGCCTGGGGCAGCGTCAATTGGTTGGCGTGTTCGCCGAAGAAGTACTGCGACGACGCCTCGGCGCCATAGACGTTCGGGCCGAACGCCACCAGATTCAGGTAACCGGACAGCACGTCGTCCTTGGTCATGGGGCCGACGGGCGCCTCCAGGCGCAGGGCGATCTTGGCTTCCTGCAGCTTGCGGAGTGAGCTGGCCGCGATGGCCGCCTGCTTCTCGGCGTCCGTCCGGGCCAGCACCAGGTAGCGGTAGTTCTTGACGTACTGCTGGGTGAGCGTCGATCCGCCCTGCTGGGTGGTGCCCGACGAGTCCTTGAGCACGGCCCGCACGGTGCCGCGCCAGTCGACCCCGGAATGGGTCAGGAAGCGGCGATCTTCGGTGGCGATCACCGCGTATTGCAGGTACTCGGAGATTTTGTCCAGGGTCACCGGCACGCGGTTCTGTTGATAGAAGTACGCGATCGGCGTGCCCTTGGCGTCGGTGAAGGTGGTGCGCTGCGGGATCGGCTGGCTGAAGTCGGGGGTCGGCGTGTCGTCGATGGTGGTCGTCAGCCGGTTGGAGGCCAGGCCGATGCCGATCGCGTACGGCAGCATCAGCCCCGCGACCAGCACGCCCGCCAGCACCGTCGCGATCACCAATTTCGCCAGTCCGGCCACCACTCGCACGTCGGTAAGGGTACTGGCCGACGTCGTTGCCAAATTGTTGTCAAGTTTCCGGGGAACGAGCGGGGGGTCACCTACGTCTGAATGGCAGTTGCACAAGATCCGGCTTCGTCCACGCCATTGCCTCGGCGGCGGTCTCGAACGTTCCGGACCTTGCCCGCCCAGACGAAAAGGACGTGGTGACCGTGGCCCAGAACAGGCTTCGGGTGGTGTCGACGGCTTCCGGCGAGACCAGGACTGCCGAAACTTGCTCTCAGACCAACGCTCAGTCGGCTAACCATTCCGCCGCCGAGGCCGCTTCGGACTTGTTGCCCCTGGTCGGCGCACTCGGTGGGGGACCCACCGGTTGGGCCGCCCGGGCCGTCTGCGCCAAGTCCGATCCCGACCTGCTCTTCGTCACCGGCGCCGCCCAGCGGGAGGTCGCCAAGTTGTGCTCCGGGTGCCCGGTGAAGACGGAGTGCCTGGCCGATGCCCTGGACAACCGCATCGAATTCGGGGTGTGGGGTGGCATGACGGAGCGTCAGCGCCGGGCGCTGCTCAAGCGGGCACCGGAAGTCACCAGCTGGCGCCAGCTGCTCGAGGACGCCCGGGCCGAGACCACCCGCACCGAAGCCAGCTGAGCGGCGGGCCGAGCCTGGTCAGCGGCCCGCGGTGAGGACCGCCGCGATCCCCCGCAGGTCGGCCAGGTCGTGGGCGTCGAACGCCAACGCCGGCACCTCGGCGACCGGCAGTTTCGGATGCGCTCGCACGAATCGATTCTGCAGCTTGCGCTCCTGGGCCCGTCCCGACAGCAGGTCCAGATGCCGGGTCAACACGGCTTCGGCCAGTTCCACCCGCTCGTCCCCGTCCGATTCGCCCAGGAACTCCAACGCTCCGGAAGCAGCGGTCTGCGACAACGCCGCCGCCGGGGGATGGGTCCGGTTGACGACCAGCCCGGCCAAAGGCATCCGTTCGGTGAGCAGCCGGTCAGCGAAATAGGAAGCCTCACGCAGCGCGTCCGGTTCCGGTGCGGCGACGACCACGAATGACGTGCCCGAGGACCGCAGCAGCTGGTAGGTGGCGTCCGCCCGCTCCCGGAACCCGCCGAACATGTCCTCGAAGAGCTTCACGAATTGACCGGCATCGGACAGCATCTGCCCGCCGATGACCGATGTCACCGCCCGGGTGAAGATCTGGAAGCCGGCGCCGACGATCTTCATCATGCCGCGGCTGGGCGTGCCCAACATCCTGATCAGCCGTCCGTCCAGGAACGATCCCAGGCGCTGCGGAGCGTCCAGGAAGTCCAGGGCCGACCGGCTGGGCGGCGTGTCCACCACGACCAGGTCGAATTCGCCGCGCGCCGCCAGCTGGCTCAGCTTCTCCATGGCCATGTATTCCTGCGTGCCGGAGAAGCTGGTCGAAATGGCCTGATAGAACGGGTTTTTCAGGATCTGTGCGGATCTGGCGGGGGAGGCGTGGTTTCTCACCATTTCGTCGAACGTGCGGCGCGAGTCCAGCATCATGGCCCACAGCTCGCCGGCCGGGTCCGCCTTTTCCGCCGATTTCGGCCGGGGGATGTTCACCCGGCGCGGTTCGTTGTCCAAAGCGTCGAGGCCCAGCGACTGCGCCAGCCTCTTGGCAGGATCGATGGTCAGCACCGCGACGCGTCGCCCCTGGTCGGCGGCGTGGATCGCCATGGCGGCGGCGGTGGTCGTCTTGCCGACACCACCGGACCCGCAGGTCACCACCACCGAAATGGCGCGGTCGGCGAGCAGCCGGCCGAGATCCAGCGGGGGTGCTCCCGGCGCGGAGGCAACCCGCCCCGCCCCGGTCATCGGACACCCTGGTCGGCCAGACGGTCGGCCAGTTCGTAGACCCCGCCCAGGTCGGCACCGTCGAGCAGGCGCGGGAGCGCCATCACCGGCAGCCCGGCACCCCGCAACCGCTTCTCGCACTCCGCCTCTTCGTGAACGCGAATGGCGTGATCGGTGAGTTCCTTGGTCAGGCCGGCCAGCATCGGGCCGTCCGCGTCGACACCGGCCAGCCCCAGTCCGGACTCCAGCCGGTCGACGTCGAGTCGATGCTGACGGGCGGCGTCCAGGATGGAGCGGCCCGCCACTGGTTCGGTGGCCGCGTTGACGATGATCGACCCCACCGGCAGCCGAGCGGCGCGCAGTTGGGCGATGGCCTCCAACGTTTCGGTGACCGGCATGTCCTCCAGCAGGCTCACCAGGTGCACCACGGTGTCCGGTGAGTGCAGCAGGGCGACCACCCCTTCGGCCTGGTTGCGGATCGGCCCGCGCCGGGCGAGATCCGACATGGCCACCGTCACGTTCAGAAAGGTGACGATCCGGCCGGTGGGGGGCGCGTCCATGACCACCGAGTCGTACACCGGGCGGTTGTCGTGTCCCTTGCGGGTCACGGTCTCTTTGGTCTTGCCGGTGAGCAGCACATCCCGCAGGCCCGGAGCCAGGGTGGTGGCGAACTCGATCGCGCCCATCCGCTTGAGCGTGCGGCCGGCGAACCCGAGGTTGTAGAACATCGCGAAGTACTCGAGCAGGGCGGCCTGCACATCGACCGCCAGCGCCCGCACCTCACCGCCGCCGGCCGCCACGGCGACCTTCCGTTCCTCGTAGGGCAGCGGCGGGATATCGAAAAGACGGGCAATGCCCTGCCGCTCCTCGACCTCGACCAGCAGCACGCGACGGCCGTCCGTAGCCAGCGCCAGGGCCAGAGCCGCGGCCACCGTGGTCTTGCCGGTCCCGCCCTTACCGCTGACAACGTGCAACCGCGCGCGGCGGGCCGCGTCCGGCCAGGGCTCGGTGGGCATGGCGTTCAACCTAGAGGCCCGGGGAAAGCACAACGGGCCAGGGGCGGCCAATCCCGGCCGCACCTCGGGCCAGGGGCGGCCAATCCCGGGCGCCCCCGGGGCGGCGGTTCCGCACGCTTTAAGGTGAGGTCATGACCGCACCGTCGCCGGGCCGGCGCACTTTCGAGTACATGACCGCGCCGCTGCTGATCCACGCGACCAAGGCCATCCTGGACAATTTCGGCGAGGACGGCTGGGAGCTGGTCCAGGTGGTGCCGGGACCCAATCCCGACCAGTTGGTGGCCTACTTCAAACGGGAGAAGTGATCATGGGCCGCGTCGCCGACCGGCTGAGCGAGCTCGGCATCGAACTGCCGGGGCCACCCGCCGCGGCCGGGTCGTACGTGCCCACGCAGCGCAGCGGGAACCTCGTCTACACGGCGGGTCAACTGCCGTTCGTCCAGGGCAAACTGCCGGCCACCGGCAAGGTGGGTGCCGAAGTGTCCCCGGAAGACGCCAAGGACCACGCCCGCACCTGCGGTATCAACGTCCTGGCCGCCCTGGAGGCAGCGGTCGGCCTGGACAACGTGGCCCAGGTGGTCAAAGTCGTCGGATTCGTGGCGTCGGCGCCGGGTTTCACCGGTCAGCCCGGTGTCATCAACGGCGTTTCTGATCTGCTCGTCGAGGTGTTCGGCGACGCCGGTCGGCACGCCCGGTCCGCGGTCGGCGTGGCGGAGTTGCCCCTCGGCGCGCCGGTAGAGGTGGAAGCGATCGTCGAGGTCCGCTGACGGACATGCCGCCGGTCAACACGCGGGCTCGGCCGGTGGAGCCTCGCCCGGCCACGTCGGTGCTGCTGCTGCGCACCGGACCGGGTGCTCGCCTGGAGATCTTCACGCTGCTGCGGGTGACCACCATGGCCTTCGCGGGCGGCTTCACTGCTTATCCGGGTGGTGCCGTCGACCCCTCCGATCGGGATCTCCCGGATGCGTGGGTCGGCCCCGAGAAGTCGTGGTGGTCGGCACGGCTCCAGCTTCGCGACCCCATGCCGTGGGTGATCTGCGCCGCCCGGGAACTGTTCGAAGAGGTGGGGGTGGCCCTGGTCCGCGGCGAGCGGCGGGACCGTGCCGAGCGGGAGGATCTGCGGGGAGATTTGGCCGCCCACCGCACCTCCATGGCGTCCGGGTGCACGGCGCTGGGCTGGACTTTGGATTTGTCGGGCGTGCGCCCCTGGGCCCGGTGGATCACGCCGCCCGAGAGCCCGCGCCGCTACGACACGATGTTCTTCGTGGCGGCGCTGCCGGACGCTGAGGAGGCGGTGCTGGCCACCACCGAGGCCGACATCGGCATGTGGACAACGCCGGCAGACCTGCTGGCCCGTTTCCACCGCGCCGAGATCGAGATGATGCCTCCGACCGTCGCGATGGCCGAAGATTTGGCCGGGTGTGCCGACCTGGAGGCCGTGCTGGGGCAGGATCGAACGGTGACCGCTGTTCAGGCCCGAATCGTCAGCGGCCCGGGTGAATCGCTGCGGGTGGAGGTCGATCCGGTGCGGGAAGAGCGGGCCTGATGGGACCGACCGACGTGCTGCGTCCGCTCACCAGGCAGGTGGGCGTGGTGCTGGCGGCCAACTCGGGGCCGATGACCCTGGACGGCACGAACTCCTATGTGCTGTCCGGAAACGGCTCGGGATTCATCGTGGTGGATCCGGGACCGGGCGACGTGCGGCACCAGGCCGCCCTGGCTGCGGTCGGTCCGGTCGAGCTGATCCTGATCACCCATCGCCATGCCGACCACACCGAAGGGGCGCCCGCGCTGGCGGAGCTCACCGGGGCATCGGTCCGGGCTTTCGACGCCGATCAGTGTCACGCCGGGGGTCGTCCGCTGACCGACGGCGAGGTCATCGACGGGGCGGGTTTGTCCGTCGCGGTGGTGCACACGCCCGGGCACACGGCTGACTCGGTCTGCTTCCTGCTGGCCGCCGATGAGCCGTCCGACGGGCCGGGCTGGCGTGGTTCGGTGCTGACCGGCGACACCATTCTCGGGCGGGGCACCACGGTGATCGCCCATCCCGACGGTGCGGTGGCTCCCTATCTGGACTCGTTGGACAAGCTGGAACACCTCGGTCCGCGTCACGTGCTCCCGGCCCACGGTCCGGAACTGCCGGATCTGACCGCCGTCTGCCGGGAGTACCGACAGCATCGGCTCATGCGGCTCGACGAGGTTCGGGCCGCCCTGGCCACCCTGAGCAACGCGGACCTGACCGCGGATGGCCTGGCTGACGCCGTGGTCGACGTGGTCTATCCGGACGTCGATCCGCGCATTCGGTCCGCCGCCGGCGCGTCCGTCCGGGCTCAGCTGGCGTATCTGCGCGCGTGACCGGTTCCCGGGATCTGGCCAGAGCGGGCTGGCAGATCTTGGCCTGCCCGGTGTGCACTGCTGACCTCGGCGAGGCCGAGACCCGCTCCGGTGCGGCGTTGGGTTGCCCCGCCGGGCACCGGTTCGACGTGGCCCGGCAGGGCTATGTCACGCTGCTCGCTCCGGGCGCTCGTCTCGACACCGGGGATTCCCCGGGCATGGTTCAGGCCCGGAACGACTTTCTCGGCCGCGGTCATTACGCCCCCATATCTGATGCTCTCGCCCGGCTGGTGGTCCGGTCGGCGGCCACCGGGCCGGTGCTGGAGGTCGGTGCCGGTACCGGCCACTACCTGCGCGTGGTCCTCGATGCGCTGACCGCAGACGGGGTGGCTCTGGACGCATCGAAATACGCCGCGCGTCGGGCGGCCGCCGATCCGCGGGTGGCGGCCGTCGTTGCGGACGCCTGGGCCACCTGGCCGGTGCGGACGAGCTCCGTGGGCGTGGTGCTGACCGTCTTCGCGCCCCGCAACGGCGCCGAAACCAGGCGCGTGCTGCAGTCCGGCGGAGCGGTGGCCGTGGTGGTGCCCGAGCCCGATCACCAGGCCGAACTACGCGAGCCGCTCGGCCTGCTCAGCGTCGACGCAGGCAAGGCCGAAGCGCTGATCGGGCTCTACGGGGCACCGATCGCCACGGAGACGGTGCGTTACCGCGCCCCGTGGAGTCACGCCGCGGTGGCCGCCGCCGTGGGCATGGGCCCGACGGCTCGGCACCTGGGTCCGGACGAACTCGACGCTCGGGTGGCCGCGCTCCCGGAAACCGTGCCGGTCACCGTGGCCGTCAGCGTCAGCGTGTTCCGACCCTGACGGGGTGACATCGGCTCAGCGGGCGCGCCGCGACAGCCGTTCCGTGTCCAGGATGACGACGCTCTTGCCTTCCAACCGCAGCCAGTCCCGGTGCTGGAAATCGGCCAGCGCCTTGTTCACCGTTTCCCGCGAGGCCCCGACGAGCTGAGCGAGTTCCTCCTGCGTCAGGTCGTGCGTGACGCGGAGGTGAGCGCCCTCCTGCTGCCCGAACTGCCGCGCCAACTGCAGCAACGCCTTGGCCACCCGGCCGGGTACGTCGGTGAAGATCAGGTCGGCGAGGTTGTTGTTGGTCCGGCGCAGCCGTCGGGCCAGCACTCGCAGCAGCTGCTCGGCGATCTCCGGGCGTTTGTTGATCCAATCGCGCAACGCACCGCGATCCATGGTGGCCAGCCGCACGTCGGTGACGGCGGTGGCACTGGACGTGCGCGGACCCGGATCGAAGACGGACAGCTCTCCGAACATGTCCGAGGGACCCATGATGGCCAGCAGGTTCTCCCGGCCGTCCGGAGCGTTCCGGCCGAGCTTCACCTTGCCGGACAGGATGATGTACAGCCGGTCACCCAATTCGCCGACCGAGAAGATGGAGCTGCCCCGCGGGATACTCGACGGTCTCCAGGCTGTCGCCCAGCACGGTCGCCGAGTCGGGATCCACGCCCTGGAAGATGCCGGCCTTGGCGAGGTTCTCCTCCACCTGTTCTCCTTCAGCTTCTGCGCAAGCGGTGCGACGACCCGGATTCGGGAACGTGGTCAGGCTCCGGCGGGCGGGCTGGTCGGCGCACGCGGCAGCACCGTCCGGGAATGTGACGTGGAGCAATTTCACCATGAATCGACGGCGTGGTTGTCGCTGGGCCGGAACGCGCCCGGGCGGCTGCTCATCCGCGGCGGCGGAGCAGGCCGGTGGCCGGCCGCGCTCAGCCGCGGCGGGAGCGCAAGCCGCGGGGGCGGCGGCGGAGCCGGAACCGGTCGAGCGCGCCCGTCCAGCCCTGCGTCATCAGGGCGTTGACCTCATCCGGTTGGGCCGATTCGAAGAATTCCTCGACCTCGTTCTCGGTCACCGACGCGGTCTTGAGTCGCTCTTCGACCCGGGACATGAGCAGCGCGAACACCATCAGCAGCAGCGGGAACAGCAGCACGAGGAAGGCAGTCATGGTGGCCTCATTGTGGCAAACCCGCTCGAATCCCGGGCGTGGTGCGGCCGAAAACTTCTGCCGTTGTTCCTTCGCAACGCGCCCTTGACCTATCGGTCATCGGCCGGGTGCTGTCGCAAAGTGAGAAGACGCTGGGGTTCGTGCGCCGATTGCGCCGTTGGAAAGCCTGTTGTCGGGCCCGTATGGCAACCTGACGTCGTGCCTGCTCGAACCTCGCGCCCGCCGGCGGCCGCGGTATCCGCGAAAGCGGTCGCCGGTGCCTCGGCCAAAGCGGAGGCCAAGGTGAACGCGCGGGTCAAGAAGGCCGCCGCGGCGACGCCGTTGGCGCGCACCCGCCGGGCCCGCAGGATCACCGCGCAGCTGGCCACCGAATTTCCCGATGCTGTGATCGAGCTCGACTTCACCACTCCGCTGGAGCTCGCCGTCGCCACCATCCTGTCGGCCCAATCGACGGATGTGCGGGTCAACCTGGTCACGCCCGCCTTGTTCGCCAAGTACCGCACCGCGGCGGACTACGCCGGAGCGAACCGGATGGAGCTCGAGGAGATGGTCAAGTCCACCGGGTTCTTCCGCAACAAGACCAGCTCGCTGATCGGTCTGGGGCAGGCGCTCGTCGAGCGGTTCGAGGGCCGGGTTCCGAATACCATGGCCGACCTGGTGACCCTGCCGGGCTTCGGCCGGAAGACGGCCAACGTCATCCTGGGTAACGCCTTCGGCATCCCGGGGCTGACTGTCGACACCCACGTCGGCCGGCTGGTGCGGCGGTGGGGGCTGACCGAGCAGACCGATCCGGTCAGGGTGGAGCACGAAATCGGCGGAATGCTGCCGGCCAAGGGCTGGACGATGTTCAGTCACCGCACGATCTACCACGGACGCCGCGTCTGCCATGCCAAGAAGCCGGCTTGCGGCGCGTGCGCGTTGGCCGACTTGTGCCCCTCGTACGGTGTTGGCCCGACCGACCCGATGGCGGCCGCGCCGTTGGTGAAGGGACCGGAGCGGCCCCGCCTGCTGCAGCTCGCCGGCATCGAGCCGGACACCGCGCCGCCCGAAGATCCCACGGTTCCCGAGTGAGCATCCGCCGTTCCGGTGTGCGGCTGGCCCCCGACGAGGCGCTGCCCGCCTGGCTGCGCCCGCTGGTCGCCGCCCTCGACGGCATCACCCTGGAACAGTTCTTGGACCGCCCGGAACGGTTCGAGAAACCGGCCGTTCGCCGCTCGGCGGTGCTGGCTCTGTTCGGTGAGGGACCGGCCGGCCCCGACGTGCTGCTGACGGCTCGGGCCGACACCTTGCGGTCGCATGCCGGTCAGCCGGCCTTCCCCGGCGGGCGGGAGGAGGAGGGCGAGGACGCGGTCGCCACCGCTCTGCGGGAGGCGGCCGAGGAGACCGGGCTGGACCCGGCCTCGGTGGTGCCGTCGGCCCTGCTCCCCGACCTGTTTCTGGCCCCTTCTGCGTTCCAGGTCTCTCCGGTGATCGGCTTCTGGCGCCGGCCCGGGCCGGTCAGGGCCGTCGATCCCGCTGAGACTGCAGCCGTGGTTCGGGTGCCGGTCGCCCAGTTGACCGATCCGAACGTGCGTGGATCGGTCCGCCATCCCAGCGGTTTCGTGGGGCCGGCGTTTGCCGTCGCCGGGTTGGTGGTGTGGGGCTTCACGGCGGGCATCCTGGATGCCCTGCTCCGGCTGGGCGGCTGGGAGCGACCGTGGGACCGCGACCGCAGGATCGCGCTGCCTGCGCTCGGTCGTCAGCTGGCGGATCCCGAAGCCGGGCACCTGTCCGCATGACGTCCGCCCCGCCGCGGGAGGCGCAGCACGGCCGGTCGCGGAGCCGGCCGTGAGTTTCGTCGACGCCGTGGTGGTGGTGCTGTTGCTCGGTGCCGCCTGGTCGGGTTTTCGGCGGGGTTTCATCGCCAGCACCATCTCGCTGGTGGGGGCGTTGGCCGGAGCCATCGTCGCCATCCGGTTGGCGCCGTTGGCCATGCAGCACGTCGGCGACAATGCTGCCAAGGTCGCCATCGGGATCTGTTGCGTCGTGGTGGGGGTGGGCGTCGGCGAATTGGCCGGCAACACCCTGGGCCGTGCGCTGTCGGACCGCGTCACCTACCAGCCGGGCCGCGTGATCGACCACGGCGTGGGCCTGGTCGGGCACACGCTGGCGGTGCTGGTCATCATCTGGATGGTGGCCGTGCCGATCGCCTCGGTGCCGTATCCCTGGCTGGCCTCGGCGGTGCGTTCCTCGGCCATCATCACCGGCGTCAACAAGGTGATGCCCGATTCCATGCGGCATCTGTCCGACGGGATGCGTGAGCTGTTCGACAACTCCGGTTTCCCGGCGATCCTCGACCCGCTGGCCACCACTCCGGACACCAGGTGGACCCGCCCAACGCCGCCATCGTCGCCGACGCCGACGTCAAAGCCGCCCGCGGCTCGGTCCTGAAGATCACCGCATCGGCGCCCAGCTGCTCACGCCGCATCGAAGGCACCGGCTGGGTGATCGGCCCGGGCCGGGTGATGACCAACGCCCACGTGGTGGCCGGAACCAGCACCGTCGAGGTTCAGCAAGGATCCAGGGAACTGACGGCCACGGTCGTGCGGTACGACCCGGAGACCGATCTGGCCGTGCTCACGGTGCCCCGGCTGACCGCTACCCCGCTGGCGTTGGACACCACGGAAGCGGCGTCCGGTACCAACGCGGTGGCCCTCGGCTATCCCCTCGACGGGCCGTATACGGCGACGCCATCCCGCGTCCGGGAGGAGTTCACCCTGCGCGGCCCCGACATCTACTCCTCGTCGACCGTGACGCGGCAGGTGTATTCGCTGCGCGCGACGATCCGGGCCGGGCAACTCCGGCGGTCCGCTGCTGGACGAGGACGGCAAGGTGATCGGGGTCATCTTCGGCGCCTCGATCGACAAACCGGACGTGGGCTTCGCACTCACCGCCGGTCAGGTTCAAGCCACCGTGCAGGCCGGGCTGGTCGATTCCAGTCCAGCCGGTACGGGCGCCTGCACGCCCGACTGAGGCCGGCGGCCGACGGCCGGCGGCCGACGCGGTGCGGCCGCCGGTCAGCTCGACGACACCATCCGGCGGTCCAGGAACCGGCTCACCGCAGCGTTGAACCCCTCGGGTGCTTCTTCGGCCGGGTAGTGCCCCACGCCCGGAATGATCTGCAGCGCATAGGGTCCGGCGCACAAGTCGGCGGTCTGTTGCAACACGCTGACCGGGGTGAAGGCATCCCCCTCGCCCGCCAGGTGCAAGACCGGTGCCGTCAGCAGACTCTCGAGGGCGAGCCGGTGACGCCGCCCATCAGCGCGCCAGGGCGACCGGGCCACCCAGCGCAGCATTTCCACCGCGCCCTTGGCCGCCCCCGGGGCGACGATCGCGCGGCGCATCCGTTCCACGGTGGCGGCGAAATCGGCGGAGGCCACCCAGGCCGGTCCAGCCTGATTGCGGAGCAACCGCTCCAGCATGGCTCCCGCCGAGGCCGCCAATCGGCGGTGCGGGGCGATCGGTGCGGCCGCGAACGTCACCAGCCGGCGATAGGAATTCATCGACCAGGGGAGCGGGTTGGTGTGGTCGCTGTGCACAGTGGACGGCAGGAACCGGGCGAGCTGGGCCGGGTGCGGAGCGGCGACCGCGACGACGCCGCGGATGCGTGCGGGGTGCAGGATCGCCGCGTTGAAGGCCAGAGTGCCGCCGTATCCCTGTCCCACCAGGACCGCCTGCCGGTCGCCCAGGGCACCGATGAGACCGGCGATGTCATCGGCCAGCGTGAACGCGTCGTAACCACGGGGCGGCTTGTCCGAGTCACCGGCGCCGCGGAGGTCCATGGCCACCACCCGATAGCCGGTGTCGGCTAAGCCGGCGAGCTGGTGCCGCCAGTTGAACCAGAACTGTCCGAACCCGTGCAGCAGGACCACCAGCGGCCCGCCGGCCCGGCCCGATTCCGCGAGGTGGAACCGGATGCCGTTGGCCGAGATGGTGCGGTGGGACACCGCGCCGCTCAGGTCAGGCAGCGTGGGTGGGGATTCTTGTCCCTGGTCGGAGGCGGTCTGGTCAGCCGCGTCAGCCCCTGGGGAGGTGACGGCACCGGCCACGGTTCGGCCGGCCGCATCGGGTTCGTGCGTGTCGGACATGGTCGTAACAGACTCTCATGCCCGCGTTGCGATTCAGCCGGGGCGAGCTGTTTCCGGGCGTGATCGCCGCCACCAAGAACCGGCTCCCGGCGGCTCTGGCCGTTGCCCTGGGCCCGTCGGCCCTGAATCAAGAAGCGGCCGGTTCCGAGTGGGTCGCGGCTGCCTTCAGTGTGGCGGCGGTCTCCGACAACGTCGCGATGGTCCGTTCGGGTTTCTTGACTTTCTTGATCTTGCGAAGACCCAGGAAGACCAAAGCGCCGGCGATGACCAGCATGACGCCCAGAGTGATCAAGTAGGCGGCCCAGCGGGGAAGCCAGATGGCCAGCACCTCGGCGAGCACGAACCAGCCGAAGAACAGCGCGAACAGGCCGATCGCGGCGGCCCCGACAAAGAACACCGATCCGATCAGCGCCGTTTTGAGGGACTTGGTCACCTCGAGCTTGGCCAGCTCGATCTCCGACCGGATGAGCGTCGACAGATGGACCGTCGCGTCCTTGACCAGTGCGCCGATCGAGGCGTTGGTGTCGACCTCGGGCACGGTCACCAGCGGAATTTCCGGACGCCCGGTGCCCACCGGTGTGTACGGGGTGGGCCGGTACGGCGTGGCGGCCATGTCGGAAACCTCTCCCTGGTAGGGGTCTTGCGCGAACGGTGCCCCGCGAGCCCTCACCTTGAACCGGCGACCGAGGTCGCGAATCCAGAAAGATCGTTCCGCGCGGGGCTCACGAATGCACCACATCGTGCCATGCGGCTTGGCCCGCTCCGCTCAGCACCGGTGCCGCCGCTGGCCACGCCGGCGGGTGGGCGGTCGCCGGCGGCGCACTCGGGTCGGGAAATACTCAGTCGACCGGCTGCCGGGCCGGGGCGCACCGACAGATCAGTCGCCTCCCGAACCCGAACCGAGGCCACCCCGGATGAGTTCCATGACCGACGAGTCCTGCAGCGTGGTGACGTCCCCGAGTTCTCGGTGTTCGGCAACGTCCCGCAGCAGCCGGCGCATGATCTTCCCGGATCGGGTCTTGGGCAACTCGGCGACGAGCAGGATCTGCCGCGGCCGGGCGATCTTGCCGATCTGTTCGGCCACGTGCTCGCGCAGTTGGCCGACCAGCGCCTCGCCCCCGTTCTCGGCGGCCTCGCCGCGCAGGATCACGAACGCGACGATGCCCTGGCCGGTGAGCTCGTCGGTGGCGCCGACGACGGCCGCCTCGGCGACCGCCGGATGGGACACCAGGGCGGACTCCACCTCGGTGGTGGAGATGCGGTGGCCGGAAACGTTCATGACGTCGTCGACGCGGCCGAGAAGCCACAGGTCGCCGTCACTGTCGTACTTGGCGCCGTCGCCGGCGAAGTAGTAGCCCTCCTCGGCATACTTCGACCAGTAGGTGTCCACAAAGCGCTCGTCGTCGCCCCAGATGGTGCGCAGCATCGACGGCCACGGCTTGTCCAGCACGAGGTAGCCGCCCCCGCCCTTACCCACCGGACGACCGTCCTCGGTCACGATCAGGGCGGAAATGCCCGGCAACGGTCGCATCGCCGATCCCGGCTTGGTCGCCGTGACCCCCGGCAACGGCGAGATCATGATGGTCCCGGTTTCGGTCTGCCACCAGGTGTCCACGATGGGGCAGCGCTCGCGTCCGATCGTCTCCCGGTACCACATCCAGGCCTCGGGATTGATGGGTTCACCGACGCTGCCCAGAATGCGCAAGCTGGCCAGGCTGAACCCGGCCGGAATTTCGGCACCCCACTTCATGAAGGTGCGGATCGTGGTCGGTGCCGTGTAATAGATGGACACCTGGTATTTGTCGATGATCTCCCAGTGGCGGCCCTGGTGCGGGGTGTTGGGGGTGCCTTCGTAGATCACTTCGGTGGCGCCGTTGGCCAGCGGGCCGTACACGATGTACGAGTGCCCGGTCACCCAGCCGATGTCCGCCGTGCACCAGAAGACGTCGGTCTCCGGCTTCAGGTCGAAGACGTTGAAATGGGTGTAGGCGGCCTGAGTCAGGAAGCCGCCCGAGGTGTGCAGGATGCCTTTCGGTCTCCCGGTCGTCCCGGAGGTGTAGAGGATGAACAGCGGCTGCTCGGCCGGAAACGGCTGCGGCACATGCTGCGTCGGCTGATCGGCCATCAGCTGGGACCACCACAGGTCCCGCTCGTTCCACGCGACGTCCTGGCCGGTGCGCTTGACCACCACGATGTGCTCGACGCTGTCAACGCCGTCGACAGCCTCGTCCACGGCCTTTTTCAGGCCGACCTTTTCGCCGCGTCGGTATTGTCCGTCCGTGGTCAGCACCAGCTTGGCGTTGGCGTCCTGGATCCGCGCGCGGAGAGCGGCCGCGGAGAAACCGCCGAACACCACGCTGTGCATCGCTCCCAGCCGGGCGCAGGCCAGCATGGCGAATATGGCCTCGGGAATCATCGGCATGTAGATCGCCACCCGGTCACCGGCCTGCAGGCCCAGTGAGCTCAGACCGTTCGCGACTCGGCAGACCTCGTCCTGCAGTTGGGCGTAGGTGATGGCGCGCGAATCACCCGGCTCGCCCTCCCAATGGATGGCCACCCGGTCGCCGTGACCGGCCTCGACGTGGCGGTCGACGCAGTTGTAGGCGACGTTCAACTCGCCGTCGGCGAACCAGCGGGCATGCGGCCGATCCGACCAGTCGAGCACTTGGGTGAACGGCTTCGCCCACGTCAGCCGGTTGGCTTGGGTGGCCCAGAACCCGTCCCGGTCGGCGTCCGCGTCGCTGTAGGCCTGCGCGGTCAGGTTGGCGTGGGCGGCCAGTTCGGGCGGAGGCGCGAACGTGCGGTTTTCGGCCAGCAGATTGTCCAAGGTGGTCGACCCGTCGCCGGAGCCGGTGCCGGATGAGGAATCCGAGGCGGTCGGTTGGCTGGGGTTCGACTCGTGGCTGGCCATTGCGACTCCTTCGTCTGCGTCCGTGCCCGGAAGCACGCACTGCTTCGCCGTGTGCGGCGGCGTCTTTGAAGTGTGTCGCCGCCAGAGACAGGCCACCAGATCAGATGGACAAAACGCCTGCGGGCTTGGTGGTCACGGCCAGGTTAACGTTCCAGCGGTGAGCACCGATTGGCCGGATCTGATGGGACTTCCCGGCGTTCGGGACGCCGTCGGTTCGGCCACCGCCGCTGTGGAAAGGGTGCACACCTCGCCTGCGAACCGTCGGGGCTGGGCCCGCTCGGCGGCTGCGGCCTCGGTCCGGGCGGCCCGAGCGTCCGCGGCGCTGGATGGCGCGCCCATTGCGGTCGATACGCAGTCCGAGGTGGTGTCCCACCCGGTCTTGGCCGGCGCGCTGCGGGTGGCGGCGGAGTTGCCGTCGCTGCTCTCGGTCTGGACGAGGGCGCCTTGGCAAGCGCTGGCCCGGTTCCATGTCCTCGCCGCGGCGGACCTCAGCCCGGAGGCCGAGCTGGGCCGCCCACGGATCGGAGACGGCGCGCGTCTGGCCGGTCTGGCCGACGTGGTCCGGGCCGCGCCCTGGCCCGGCGCGGTGACCGCGGGGATCGTGCTGGCGGAATTGGTGTCACTGGCTCCGTTTCCGTCGGCGAACGGTGTCGTGGCCCGGGCGGCGGCCCGGCTGACCCTGGCCAGCAGCGGGCTCGATCCTCGCGGTCTGACCGTCTATGAGGTGGGGTGGCTGCGGGCATCGGCGCGGACCGAGGCGCTGCTGGCGGGCTACGCCGATGGCACCGGGATCGCCGACTGGTTGGTCGGCTTCGGGTCGCTGCTGGAGGCCGGGGCGCGAGAGGGCATGTCGATCGCCGCGGCGGCCGGCTGACTGCTTGGCTCGAGGATTCCCGGGTTCGTCGGTCATGGCGCCACGCGGTGGACGCCGAGGCCCGGACGCCGAGGGCTGGGCGCCGACCTCGCTCAGCTGAGTTTCCCCCGTTAATGAACCAACAACCTCGTTCAGCAGGATTTTCCGTTCATTGACGGCCCCAGCTTCGCTTGCGCCGACTCTCGGAGCACTTTCCGGGCCGCCCTCCACCGGGCCGCCGCCGACCGTCTGTCCGGCCGCCGCTCGGGTTACCAGCGTCACCGTGCTGCGTTTTTCGGCGTCAATGAACCTTCGACCTCGCTCAGCGGGGTTTTCTGTTCATTGACGGCTTCACCCTGGCCTGGGCCGACTCTGGGAGCACGCGCGGGCCGCGGTCCGACCGGCCGCCGCCGATCGCTGTGCGGCTTACCAGCGCCGAGGGCCGGACGCCGCGGGCAAGAAGCGGAGGACGGGACGGAAAAACGGCACTCCACCGAAGTGGGGCGCCGTTTTTCGAGGCCCGAAGAGTCGGTGACCGAGCTTCACCGTGATCGTCGTCCTGATGGGCCGGGTCTCCCGTATCCCTGACGGCGTGCCTGTCGCGGCTCGTAGCGGCGAATGAAGTTCCGGTCTCCGGGTCAGAAGCTCCGATCGGGGTGGTTTGCCGTTTCTCCTCTACGACAATCCCTGGCTCATCAGGACTTCTGACAACAGTGATACTCGCGCCGGGCGCCGCTGGCAACCTCCGAACGGACCTTTTTGACCTGCCAGCAGCCGGGATCGATTCAGCGGCCCGACCCTGCGCCCGGCCGCTTCGAACAGGTGCCGAGGCGGCCCAGACCTATCCCGACCGCCGCCCAGAGCGCTGAGGCTCCGCGGGGTGGGCCGGGCCGCGTCGCGGCGGCGAGGGGTGGCGCCCCTGGCCCCACAAGGCCGCGCGAACGAGGGTCGCCGGATCGTTGGGACGCGGGAATGGCGATGCGAAGCGCCCCGCCATGCGTTGCGATTGTGCGCTTCCGCCCTTCGTCGTTGTGCGGTTGTTCGCTTTTGAGCCGGGCAGCGCCCGGAGCCGTCGCGGGGGCCGCGGGGCAGGGGCGTCGGGGGCGCGGCTGCGGTGTGTTTCCGGTTTGCGGCGCCGCCACGATGCGCTTCGCTCCGTCGCCAGCGTCGGACCGAGACCAGGCAGGTTGGGGAAATCGGGGGGTATTCGTCGCGACCGGTTCGCTGGGTGTCGACACGTTCGCGTACTCGTGCGCCCATCCGGGCGATTTGGCTGATTCGCAGCAGATCCGTGGAAAATCCCCTCAACGGATGGTGCGTCGGCGCGCTTTCTAGCGCTACAGTGGCCACGTCGGCTCCATCCCCCCGGAGCTGACCCTGGGTTCAGCCCAACCCCCCGGGGCTGAACCCCCCCGCGGCCCCCGCCCTCCCCCCTGGCGGGGGCCGCCCCTTTTCAAGTCTCGGCCCGACTGCGTTCCGCGCGTTGGACCGTTGTCATTTCCGGGGCAATTCTCAACCGGCGTTTTCGCCGCAGCCCCCGTGCGCGGGTTGCCGTTCGGCCGAGGATTTCCATCGGAGTGGAACAGCCGCCGTACGGCTGAAGGCATCCGTCGAGTCCCGTCCGTCCGCTGTCTGGGGATTGGACCGTTTCGCCGTCAGGGTGGTATTGGTTCCCGAACTCGCGATCTGCGTTCGCCGAGCGAGTTCGCGTCCGCCGTTCCCGCTCTATGAGCGGCGCCCGTAGTTCCCGCGAGGCCGTCCCTGCCGGTGCCCGGGGCTGATACCGGTGTTTACCCTTGCTAAGCACGGAATTCCTCAGCCTCCCCACCGTTCTGATTTTTTCGCCAATGCCGCCGGCTCTTCCCCGACGCTGTGGCGGACATTTTTCGAATCGCCCGTGGTGCGCGGAGATGGGCCGGTCTGGCCTTCTCGCGCGCAATTCAACGCTTGGTCTTGCTGGTTGCCGTCGTCGGGAAGGACGAACGGATGGGCGTGTCGATCTGCGAGTTGTCCCCATTCTGCAGTTGTCCACATTTGCCGACCGCTTGGTTGGCGACCGGTCTCGTCTCCGTTTCACACTCGCCCGCAAGTCAGATATGTGTGTTGTGGAGGGGGCGGGATGGCGGATCGGCCGCTGATTATCACCGAGGACGAAGCGGTGTTGGACGAACTGCTGCGAATTGCCGCCGCAGCGGGGGTGGACGTGGTGCACAGTCCGATGCCCACTCGGGCGCTCTGGCGGTCGGCGGCACTTGTGCTGCTCGACACAGCGGCGGTGAGCCGGACGTTGTCAGCGATGCTGCCGAGGCGGGAGGACGTCATCGCGGTCGCCCCTCGGGACGCATCCGATGTCGACTGGCAGTCCTGCATCTTGCTCGGGGTGGCCGCGACCGTGCGGCTGGGCGAATCGGACGACCGCTTGGTGGAACTGCTGGCGGAGTCGCGGAGCACCGGTCCGGGCGGCGGCCACCTTGTTTCGGTGGTCGGAGCTTGCGGAGGTGTCGGGGCGTCGGTGTTCGCTGCGGCGCTGGCCGCGGTGGCCGACGCGGCCGACCGGCGGGTGCTGCTGCTCGACCTCGACCGGTGGGGGCCGGGACAGGACGTCATTCTCGGGATCGAGGGCCGACCGGGGCTGCACTGGGGCAACCTCGCAGCCGCGTCGGGGCGACTGTCTTCCGACGCCCTGCATGAAGCCCTGCCCACCGCGATGGTCGGGAACCGGCGGATATCGGTGCTGTGTCACGACCGGGGCGGGAGCGAGGACATCGGGCCGGGCGTCGTCGACGTCATCGTCCGCGCCGGACGTCGCGCGGGCGATCTGATCGTCGCGGACTTGCCCCGTTTCGTCGGCAGTGATCGGGCGGCCGCCGTGGACGAGGTCCTGGCGGCATCCGACCTAGTGGTGATGGTGGCGACGGCCGACCTACGCAGTTGTTTCGGCGGGCTGCGCATGGCTCACCGGCTGGCCGAATGCGGGATCGAGCCGCGGATGGTGGTCCGCGGCCCGTCGCCGGCAGGAGTGGGGGCCGACGATTTGGCCCGGGCGACGGGGCTGGAGGTGCTTGTGCGGATGAGACCGCAGCCCTTCCTGGGCCGGCAGCTCGACAACGGTGTCGTGCCAGGCGCCGATCGGCGGGGACCACTCGCCCGGGCAGCCCGATCGGTGCTCGAGCATCTCGACGTGATCCGGCAGCCGGTGCTCGAATGACCGCCGTCTTGTCCGGCGACCTGGTGGACCGGGTCCTGCGGCGGCTGGCCGACGCGCAGGTGAATCCAACCGGACCGGCGATCGCGCAGGCGCTGCGCTCCGAAACTGGCCTGCTGGCCTCGGATTCGGAGATGCTCCGCCTCATCCGGGCTCTGCAGACCGAACTGGTGGGCGCCGGTCCGTTGCAGATTCTGCTGGCCGACCCGGCCACGACGGACGTGGCGGTGAACGGGCCCGACCAGGTGGTCGTCGACCGGGGGTCGGGTTGGGAGAGCACCGAAATCCGGTTCGCTGACGATGCGGCGGTCGCTCGGTTGGCGCGGCGCCTGGCTACGGCGGCGGGCCGGCGGCTCGATGATGCGCAGCCGTTCGTGGATGCCCGGCTTCCGGACGGCACACGCCTGCATGCGGTTCTGGCGCCGATTTCGGCCGGTGGCACCTGCATTTCGCTGCGCGTGCTGCGTCCGGCCCGTCACCGCCTGTCCGCTCTGGCGCGAGCGCTGCCCGGAGTGACTCTGCCCTTGATGACGGCGCTGGTGCAGGCGCGGCTGGCCTTTCTGGTGACCGGAGGTACCGGCTCGGGCAAGACCACGTTGCTGTCGGCGCTGTTGAGCGAAGTGGCCGCCACCGAACGAGTGGTCGTGGTGGAGGACGCCGAGGAACTCCGGCCGGCGCATCCCCATGTACTGCGGCTGACCGCCCGGCCTCCGAACGTGGAGGGAGCCGGTCAGCTCGATCTGCGAACTCTGGTTCGGCAGGCCCTGCGGATGCGTCCCGACCGTTTGGTGGTGGGCGAGGTCCGGGGAGCGGAGGTGACCGAACTGCTGTCCGCGTTGAACACCGGTCATGACGGCGGGGCCGGCACGGTGCACGCCAACGCGGCGGCCGAACTGCCGGCGCGGTTGGAGGCCTTGGCTGCGTTGGCCGGCATGGATCGGGCGGCGCTGCATTCACAGCTGGCGGGAGCGATTCAGGTGGTTCTGCACATGCGGCGGGACGGCAACCGGCGGGAGCTCGCCGAGGTCGGCGTGGTGCGGCGCGAGGCGAACGGTCTCACCGAGGTGATCCCGGCTGTTCTGAACGGGCGGCCGGTCGAGCCGGCGGCTGATGTCTTGGCCGCCCTGCTGAACCGGCGCGGGGTCGAGCGGCCATGGTGATCTGTCTGCTGCTCGGCGCTGCGGTTCTGTTCTGGCCGTTGTCCGGGCGGGCCTGGCCGGTCCGAACGGCCGGTTCGCGTCCGCAGCTGGCCGGAACCGGCAGATCCTGGCGCCTCGGCCGGCGTCGATGGGGTTCTCCGCCCCTCGTGATCGCTCGGATATGGCCAGGCGTGGGAACGGAGCGTTTCCGTCCGGGTCGCGGCGGCCGGCATGGCACGCGTCGTCGTCCGACGTGGCGGATCGGCGCTTCGGCGGCGGGAATCTCGGGCCTGCTGATAGGGCTGGTGACGTCGGCGACGGTCGGCGCCGCACTCGGTGGCCTCCTCGGCGCCGCGACCGCCGTGGTGGCCGGCGAGCTGTCGAGCGCTGCGCAAGTGCGTGAGCTGTCCCTGTTCCTGGATGTGGTCCGGATGATCGGGCGCGAGGTGCGAGCGGGCGCGACGCCCGAGTCTGCGGTCACGACGGCCCTGGCTCGCGCTCCCGGTTTACTGGCCCAGCTGGCCGCCGAATTTCGCGCCGACTCATCGGCGGTGCTGGGCGGCACTTCTCGAGACGGTCCTGACGCGGCGCGCGCCTCCAGCGGTGGGACGCCTGGGACAGCCTGGTCGGGCGGACCTGCTGGTTCCCAAATCGGGCCGGTCCGGCCGCCCGGTCCGCTCGATCGCGCCATCGGCCAATTCCTGGCTAGATCTCGGCTGTCCCGGAACCACGGCGTGCCCTGGGCGCCTCTCTTGGACGCGTTGGCGCGGGACCTGGAGGCGGAGACCAGCGCCCAGGCGGCGCGCTCCGCCCAAGCCGCAGGCCCGCGGCTCTCCGGCTACCTCTTGGCCGCTTTGCCCTTGTTGGGGCTGCTCCTCGGCACCGGGATGGGAGCAGATCCGCTGCACATCTTGCTGGGAACGCGAGCCGGCTCGCTGCTCCTGCTGGTCGGAAGTGCCCTCACCGCTGCGGGTTTGACCTGGACGGCCCGAATCGTGAGGTCGTCGTGACCGCCTCTGGACCTGTCCCGTTCGGCTTCGACCACCGCGGCATCCAGGCGCCGCCAGACCCGATCTGCTTCGCACCGCATCGCCCGACGCGGCGGCCGACGTTCAGGGCCGGCGATCCACCGTGACCGGCGGGCCGGCCTTGGCCCTCGGGCTGGCCGCGTCGGCAGTGGCGGCCTTTCCCGATCCTGGGCCGTTCACGTTTCCGCGCCGCCGCCGAGCCAGGCGGAATCGCCCTTGGCCGGCCACGCGACGAGCCGTGCTGGGCGGCTTGGGACTGTTCGTCGCGGCGCTGGCCTGGGGCTGGGACTGGTGGTGGTGCGCGTCGTTGGCCCTGGCCGCGGGAATTCTGCTGCGGCACAATGCTCTTCGCCGTCCCGGCCGCGATGCGCTGGCCGACCGCCGGCAACTGGCGGTGCTGGCCGATCTGATGGCCGCCTGCCTGGACGCCGGCCTGGGCGTCGCCACGGCGCTCACGGCGGCCGTGGACGCCACGGTTTCCGGCGCGGTGCGCCGGCGCGGCGACGATTCGGTGCTGGAACAGCTTCCGGCGGTCGCGGCGATGTTGTCGTTGGGCGCCGACACTGAGCACGCGTGGGCAGCGGTGGACACCGTGGCCGAACTGCGTCCCCTGGCGGATGCCGTTCGACGCGCCGCCCAGGCCGGGATACCGCTGGCCACCGCGGTTCGCGAGTTCGCGGCTGAGCAGCGCCGAACGATTGCCATGCAGTACGAACGCAGCTCGGGCCGGTCCGGCGTGCTGATGACCGCGCCTCTGGGACTGTGCTTCCTGCCGGCGTTCCTGTGCCTGGGCCTGGCGCCGGTGATCATCGGCCTGGTGGGCACGTTGGGCATCTTCTGATCTCGGCTCCGGGTGCGGCCGCCCCGCTCAGGCGAGGAGCGGAATGCTGGGGCAGCAGAGGGCAGGATCAGAGAAACTCAAAAACGCGCCACCCAGGACTCGGGCGCGATGTCGTTGACGAAGGCGCCCATCGCCGATTCGGACCCGGCCAGATACTTCAACTTGCCCACCGCCCGGCGGGTGGAGAGCAAGCGCAGATGAGCCCAGAAGTCTTCCCGGCCTTGCCGCACCGGAGCCTGGTGCCAGGCCGTGATCATGGGAAGCTCGTCGTCGAACGCCTTTTCCATGTGGTGCAAGACGTCCAGGTAAATGGACGGGAAGGCCAACTGCTGTTCCTCGGTCAGTTGCGTCAGATCTGCCCGTTGGACGAGCGGGTAAATGTGCACTTCGAGCGGCCAGCGGGCAGCGAACGGGATGAAGGCCGCCCAGTGCTCGTTCCGGCTGACCAGCCGCGGACCGGCCAGCTCCATGGCCAGCAGGTCCGCGAAGAGGTTGCTCCCGTGCGCCTTACGGTGTCGGGCCACGGAATCCAACATGCGCTGGGTCACCGGCGTCACGAAGGGATAGCCGTAGATCTGACCGTGCGGGTGGGTCAGAGTGACACCTATGTCGCGACCACGGTTCTCGAAGCAGAACACTTGCTCGACGGCCGGATGCTGGGACAGCACCGCCGTCCGGTCGATCCAGGCGGCCAGCACGGTCTGGATCCGGTCCAGCGGTAGCACGGACATCGTGGCGTTGTGATCGGAGGTGAAGCACACCACCTCGCACCGGCCGTTGCCGGGCTCCACCTGTCCGAGGTCGCCGATGCGGGCCGAGGGCCCGAGGCCGGCGAACGAGGGGAAGCGATTCTCGAAGACGACGACGTCATAGCCGGGGGAGGGGATCTCGGATTGGTGGCCGGCCCGCGACGGGCACAGTGGGCAGACGTCCGCCGGCGGAAGATAAGTGCGGTCCTGCCGGCTCCCCGCGATCCCCACCCATTCGGCCGCCAAGGCGTCGTAGCGGACTTGGTTCTCGGGTACGACCACCGGCAGGTCCCGGGGATCCACCAGCACCCGGGTGGCATCGGGCCGTTCGTCGAAGTAAATGATCTCCCGGCCGTCCGCCAGCCGCGCATGAATTTGCCAGGGGTGCAGGGTCATCGGACCACCTCCAGCGAGGCCGCCGCATCCGCGGTGCCGTCGACCGGGGCGACGATCACCTCGCCGATCACCTCCGGAGCCCTTGCAACGTGCGTTCGTCGACGCCGTCGTCCGTGACCAGCGTGGAAACCTGCGCCAGCGAGGCGAATTCGGCCAGCCCGACGACCCCGAACTTTGTGTGATCGGTCAGCACGACCAGCCGGGCGCCCCGGTCGATGAACGCGCGGTTGGTTTCGGCCTCGGCCAGATTCGGCGTGGTGAGCCCGACCCGGTTGTCCACCCCATGCGAGCCCATCAGCACCAGGTCGAGATGCAATTTGGCCAGGCAGTGGATCGCCACCGGCCCGACCAGAGCATCGGACGGCGTGCGTTGCCCGCCGATCAAGATGACGGTGAGTCGAGCGGCGTCGATGGCGTACAACACGTCCGCGACCGGAAGTGAGTTGGTCACGACGGTCAGGTCGGGCACAGTCGCCAGGTGTCGAGCCAGCGCCCAGGTCGTGGTGCCCGCGCCGACACCGACCGACATGCCGGGACGCAGGAGTTCCGCTGCGCGAGCGGCGATGGCGCCTTTCTCGTCGCGTTCGCGCACAGATTTGACGGTGAAGCCAGGTTCGACAGCGGTGGCTCCCTCCAGCGCCACCGCCCCACCGTGCACCTTGGCCAACAAACCGCGGGCAGCGAGCACGTCCATGTCGCGCCGCACCGTCATTTCGGACACGGCGAGCAGGGCGCTCAGTTCCGACACCCGCACGACGCCGGTGCGGCGCAACTCACCGACGATTTGTGCTTGTCGCTCGGTTGCGAGCACCTGAGGGCCTCCTCCACGAACCGGGAGGCGGGCCTCGGTTCGATCAACTTGACTGAACAGTGGTCGACAAATGCGCGGGTAGGTGATGCAGACCGAGCTGTATGCGCACTGAGGCGGCCAATCGTTAGCCCTCATTATGGCGGCCCGGCGTCGCTTGCGCCAGGTCGGTCGAACATCGCCGCACAATTCTAATCAATGATTGCGCGGCTCTGTCCGGGTTGCTAGCGTGTGACCACCAGCACGCGCGGAGCACTCCTCAGAGCACGCGGCTCGCTCACCACAGCGTCGCGGCCCCAAGTTCGGGCCCGACGCGCCTAAAAAGGAGAGGTGTCAATGGCGATTCCCGAAAGTCCGTCGCCCGCCGAGCAGGGTTCGGGCCCTGCCAGTTCCGGTGCGGCCGACGCTCCACAGCTCGCAAGGTTGAGCCGGCGGAGCATGTTGCGCGGTTCCGCGGCCGTCGCCGCGTTCGGGCTCACCGCTCTGCTCGACGCCTGCAGCTCGAGCAGTGGAGGTGGTGCCTCGTCGTCTTCGTCGAGTTCCGCCAGCTCATCGGGGTCGTCCAGCTCATCGGCGTCTTCGGCTTCGTCCTCGTCGGCGTCGTCGTCGTCCGGCGGCAGCGGTAGTTCCGGCGCGGTCGCCAGCAGCGGCGGCGGTTCGGCGTCGTCGTCCGCTCCGGCCAAGAATGTCGGCACGATTTCTTTCGGGTCCAACTACTCCGACGCCGCGCCGAAGGCGGCGTTCGCCGCGCTGTGCGCGGCGGCCACGGCGACCGGCGTGTCGGTCGAACATCAACACGGTCGACCACAACACGTTCCAGAACAACATCACCAGCTACCTGCAGGGCACGCCGCGACGACCTGTTCACCTGGTTCGCCGGCTACCGCATGCAGTACTTCGCCGCGCAGGGGCTGGTCCAGCCGATCGACGACGTGTGGGAGAAGATCGGCGGCAACTTCACCGACGCGGTCGAAGACCCTGTCCAAGGGCCATGGACGGCCACTACTACTTCGTGCCGATCTACAACTACCCGTGGGTGGTCTTCTACAACAAGAGCATGTTCGCGCCGAAGGGCTACACCGTCCCGACCACCTGGGACGACTTCATCACGCTGTGCAAGAAGATGAAGACCGACGGCATGATCCCGCTCGCCTTCGCCGACAAGGACGGCTGGCCGGCGCTGGGCACGTTCGACATCCTCAACATGCGGATCAACGGCTACGACTACCACATCAAGCTGATGAAGCACCAGATCCCGTGGACCGACCCGGGTGTCACCGGCGGTGTTCGACAAGTGGGCCGAGCTGATGCCCTACATGCAGACCGGCGCCAACGGCCGCATCTGGCAGGACGCCGCCAAGGCGCTGGAGTCCAAGCAGGCCGGCATGATGTTCCAGGGCACCAACCAGGTCGCCGCCCAGTACGTCACCGACAAGGCGAACCTGGCCGACCTGGACTTCTTCCTGTACCCGGCGATCAACCCGCAGTACGGCCAGGACTACATGGACGCGCCCGCCGACGGCTTCATGCTCGCAAGAAGGCGAAGAACCGGACCGGCCAAGAAGGTGCTGGAGTACATCGGCACCGGCCGGCCGCCGAGGCCACGTTCCTCAAGACCGACCAGTGGGACGTCGGCGCTGGCCAACGGCGCCAACGTGCCGACCTACAACGCGATCCAGAAGAAGTCGGTGCAGGTGATCGGCCAGGCCAAGGAGATCGCGCAGTTCATGGACCGCGACAGCGACCCGGCATCGCCGACAGCCATGGTCGCCCAGGCCATCCAGACGTTCCTGCAGACCCGACCTCGTCGACGATCCAGACCATCCAGAGCAGCCCGAGGCCCAGGCGAAGACAGATCTTCACGAGCTGATGATCGATCACGTCCAGGCGCGGTCGCGCGGCCACGCCGCCGCCGCATCCTCGGGTCGGGCGGCGGGTGCGCGTCTGTCCGGCCGGCGACGGCTGTTCGCTGGCCGTCTTGCTCGGCATCCCGCTGCTCGCTGCTGCTGGCGTTCATCTGGTTCCCGGCGCTGGCCACGGTGGGGCTGTCGTTCACCAACTGGAACGGGCGTCGGCGGCTTCAGCGACGATCCACATCGGCGGGCTCGGCAGAACTACCGATACGCCTTCACCGATCGACCCGGAGTTCTGGCCGGCCGTGCGGCACAACCTGAACTGGCTGCTGGTCTTCATGGTCATCGCCACGCCGCTGGGCATGTTGTTCGCAGTGCTGATCGACCGCAACATCTGGGGCAGCCGCGTCTACCAGAGCCTGCTGTTCCTGCCGGTGATGCTCTCGCTGGCGCTGATCGGCATCATCTGGCAGCTGATCTACTCCCCGAACTACGGCCTGATCAACACCGTGCTCGGCCGCACCGGCAACGCGAACCTGATCGACTGGCTGGGCGACCCGAAGCTGAACCTGTGGGCGGTGCTGGTCGAGGCGAGCTGGCGGCAGGCGCCTACGTGATGGTGCTGTACCTGGCCGGGCTCAAGGGCGTCGACCCGACGCTGCGGGAGGCCGCCGCGGTCGACGGCGCCAACGAGTGGCAGACGTTCTGGCGGGTGGTCTTCCCGGTGATGCGCCCGATCAACATCGTGATCATGGTGGTCACCGTCATCGAGTCGCTGCGCGCCTTCGACCTGGTCTACATCAACTCAGGAGGGCCGTGCTGCCCGGGCTGGAGCTGCTGTCCGTGCTGGTGACCCAGAACATCGTCGGCCAGACCAGCGGATCGGCTACGGATCGACCCTGGCCATTGTGCTGCTGGTGATTTCGCTGGTGCCGATCTGCTTCTTCCTGTTCACGACATTCCGTCGCAAGGGAGCCGGCGGTGACCGTCGCCAACGCCGGTGTGCCGCTTCCCGCCGACGGCGCGGTGTCCGAACGGGTCGGTCGAGCCGGCGCCCGGGGAGCAGCCCGGCGGGGAAACGGCGTGGCGGGCGCCGCATCCTGTCCACAGCGTTCATGGTCGTGATGACGGCGCTCTGGATCGTGCCGATCGTTTTCGCCTTGTACGTCGCGCTCCGGCCCATCGCCAGCACGTCGACGTACGGCTACATGTCGCTGCCGCACGGCGGCTTGACGCTGAGCAATTTCTCCGACGCCTGGAGCCAGGGCCAGATCTGGCACTTCTTCTTGAACTCGGTCGTCATCACGGTCCCCGCGGTCGTTCTGACGCTGTTGTTCGCCTCGATGGTGGCGTTCGTGGTGTCCCGCGTGCGCTTTCGCGGCTCGATTGCGCTGCTGATCCTGTTCACCGCCGGGAATCTGCTGCCGCAGCAGGCGATCATCACCCCGCTGTACCGGCTCTTCCTGGTGATCCATCTGCCGCACTGGCTCTCCGGCGGCGGCCTGATGTACGACTCGCAGTTCGGGCTCATCGTCATCAACGTGGCCTTCCAACTCGGCTTCTGCGTCTTCGTGCTGTAGCAACTACATGAAGACGATGCCGGACGAGATGTACGAGGCGGCGCTCGTCGACGGCGCCAACCTGTGGACGCGGTACTGGACGCTGACCCTGCCCGCTGTGCCGGCCCGCGCTGGCCGCGCTGGCCACCCTGTTGACGACCTGGATCTACAACGACTTCTTCTGGGCCACCGCGCTGATGTCGACGGGCGACAAACGGCCGATCACCTCGGCGCTGGCCAACCTGCAGGGTCAGTTCGTCACCAACCAGAACATCATCGCGGCGGCCGCCCTGATCGTCGCGATCCCCACGCTGGTGGTGTACGTGTTGCTGCAGAAGCAGTTCATCGCCGGTCTGTCGCTGGGGTCCAGCAAGGGCTGAAGGCTTTCGCACGCTCCTTACGTTGCCCGTTGGCCCTGGTTTGGTCCGGGTTTCACGGGCCGGCGGTCTCGGCGTCGAGCGGTCCGGCGCGGGCGTGCGCCTGCGCGGCGCCGCGGAGTCCGGCCAGGGACATTTCGATCCGAACGGTCACCAGAACGTCCAGACCGGTTGTCCGGCAATCGACGAGGCGGGCGCCGTTTCGGGTCGACAGTTGGTCGGCTGCCGCGCAGGCTTGATCGAGGCCTTGCGGGGCGAGCCGGGCGGCGGCCAAGGCCGCCATGTCGGCGGCTGCCTCGGCCCGGTGCCGAGCGACCGTGACCGCCCCGAGGCGGAGTCCGACAAAAGTGACCGCCAGCAGGGTGAGAACGGCGAGACAGGCGAATACGGTGGCCACGCCGTCGTCCTGTCCAGGTGGGCTGGGGGAATTGTCGGCGGCTGTCATGGCGTCACGTTTTCCTGGGCCGATACGACGGTGGCGGAGAGCCGGATGCCGGGCAGCAGGCCGGACGCCGCGGGTGCGGAGACTTTGGCCGAGATCAGGTCGCCGTTGTCGGTGATGGACAACTGGGCCCCGGCGGGGCCGAGGGCGGTGACCGCGGCCCGGGCGCCCGCGTCGTCGCCCCGGGCTTCGAGGCGGGCCGCCTCCCGCGCGGCGTCGGTGCACCGGAGTTGGCCGATCACGCAGCTGACGCCGGTGAGGCACAGGGCGAGCACCAGCGTCAGAACCGACAACACCAGCGCCGCTTCGACGGTGACGCTGCCATAATCGTCGGAATTCCGCTTCTGGGCGCTCGGCTGGCTCGGTGCCCGGTGGGTGCGATCCGGGCGTCGGGCCCAAAGTGGAAGCACGGAGAGGGGAGTCGACACCGGCCGGTCACAGGGACGTGTGCAGCGCCGAGTTGATCAGGTCGGTGAGCCCGCTGACCACGGAACTGCCGGTCACGATTTTGTACAGGACCGCGGCGAAAGCGGCGGCGACGATAGTGCCGACCGCGTATTCGACGGTCGACATGCCGGCGTCCGGAGCGACGAATACGTCGAGCCCGACGGCGTCCGCAGCGATGGATCCATCGTCAGCTGCGGCGTCCCCAATGATGAATCCATCTAGCCCGGCGCCCGCGGCGGGGTGAGCGTCGGCTGTCGCTTCGTCGGCCAGGCCGCTGCGGCCGGCAAGGTCTGTTCCCGCATTGCCATTTCCTCCGTTGGGATGGTCGGTGACATTCCCCAAAGGGTGGCTGAATCCGGAATCAGTCGCCGCAAAATCAAGCGCGATGTGGACAGAAAACCGACTGTGGATGCATTGCACCGTCGTGGGTTTTCGGCTGCCCTCCCGCTGCGGAGGCGCCTCGGCGGTTCGCTATGCCCGCAGTCATCAGCAAGCGAACCGAAAGGCAGTCGGGACAAGGACCCGGGCAGTTTGCGGCGACCATGGCCGGCGGACCAGCACGCTGGCGGCCACGACCCAGAACTCCGGGATCGCCCGGCGGAACTCAACCAGCCGATCCGGTGGCGGCCACGCTAGGAGTAGCACGCAATGCCGTCACCGCGATTTGCAGAACTGTGACCGCCCCCGCCTTGAACAACGGATGATTTCCGTTGCCGCACTTGGGCGATTGGACACAGGAGGGGCATCCCGCGGCGCACGGGCAGCCGGCGACGGCGTCTCGAACCGCCTGCAGCCAATCGACGAGGACGGCGTGACCGCGGTCGGCGAAACCGGCCCCACCGGCGAAGCCGTCGTAGACGATGACCGTGGGTTCGCCCGTGTCGGGATGACACATGGTCGACAGCCCGCCGATATCCGAGCGGTCGCACCCGGCGAACAAAGGCAGCAGGCCGATCGCGGCGTGTTCCGCCGCATGGAGGGCACCGGGAATCTGGGCGTCGGCCAGACCGGCGGAGCGCAACGCATCGGCGGGAATGGTGTACCAGACGGCTTTCGTCAACAGCTGATGCTCCGGCATGTCCAACGACACCGAGTCGAGAATTTCACCGGACGGGCGGCGGCGCAGGTAGCCGACCACTTGCTCGGTCACCCGCACCGGACCGACTCCGATGGTGACGCCTCCGGCCAGCAGTCTGGTGTTCTGCCCGGCGCACAACTCGACCTCCGACGTCGAGCGGGCCACGGTGGTCCAGCCGGGCCGATCGGCCTTGACGTAGGCGACGCCCTGGTCGAGATCCAGGTCAAGCACCGAAAAGCTTTGGCCGCGGTGCAGGTGCACGGCGCCGGGATGGACGGCCGCCGGTGCCCGCCCCTCGTCGACCGTGCCCAGTATGCGGCCGCAATCCGCCTCGACGATGGCGACCTGCCGCCCAGCGCCGCGCAGGTCCACCTCGTTCGCCGGATGAGCGAGATCGACCCAGTACCAGCCATTGGGCCGCCGTCGCAGCGATCGAGCGGCGGTCAACTGCTCGAGCACAGGCCCTACCACTGCCGTCCCGCCGAACAGCTCCACGTCCGTTTCGTCCAGTCGATGCTCGGCTGCCGCACAGCGGAGGTGCCCGGCGAGCAAGTACCGGTTCGTCGGGTCGGTCATGGTGGCTTCGACCGCCCGGCCGAAGATCGCCTCCGGATGGTGGACGAGGTAGGTGTCGAGCGGATCTTCGCGGGCGATGAACACGACGAGCGCTCGGCGCCGCCCTCGGCCGGCTCGTCCCGCCTGCTGCCAGATCGAGGCGATCGAGCCCGGATAACCCGCCAACACCGCCGCGTCCAGGCCGGCGATATCGATGCCCAGTTCCAACGCGTTGGTGCTGGCCACACCGAGCAGTTCACCCGAGCCGAGCGCGCGTTCCAGCGCCCGCCGATCCTCGGGCAGGTAGCCGCCGCGGTAGGAGTCGACCCGATCCACCAGGTCCGGCGCCAGGTCCAGCAGGGCGCGGCGGGCAGCCACGGCCGTCTGTTCCGCGGAATGCCGGGAGCGGACGAAGGCCAGCGTTCGCGCCCCTGCGGCGACCAACTCGGCCAGCAGATCAGCCGCTTCCGCGGGAGCCGATCGGCGCGCACCTATACCCGCCGCCTCCGGGGTGTCGGCCGCCGGCTGCCCGGCCCAGACAAGCGATGCGGCTGAATCGGGCGATGCGGCCGGCGCGGGCGAAGCGGCCGGATCCGGCGAGGCGGCGGGCTCGCGACAGGCGCCGTTCGCCAGGACCGCGGCTGGGCGATGCACCGGTGGTTCGGCACCGGATCCCGCTTCCCGGGCTGCCTCGGCGGCCCGGCCAGACAGTGGGCCCGGTTCCCAGAGGAGGAAATCCGCGCCGGAGGTGGGGGAGCAATCCTCGGTCACCGCCACGACCTCGGCGCCGATCAACCGACTCGCGGCGCCGGCCGGGTCGGATACCGTCGCCGAGGCCAGCACGAACACCGGGTCCGAGCCGTACAGCCGCGCCACCCGCCGCAGCCGCCGGATCACCAGGGCCACGTGGGAACCGAAAACACCGCGATAGGCGTGGCATTCGTCGACGACGACGTACCGCAACCCCCGGAACAGTCTTGGCCAGCGCTCGTGCCCGGGCAGGATGCCGCGGTGCAACATGTCCGGATTGGTCAGCACCAGGCGGGCGTGGGCGCGGACCCAGTCGCGTTCGTCCAGCGGGGTGTCGCCGTCGAACACCGCGGGCCGGACACCGGCCAGCCCCAGGGAATCGACCGACTCGTACTGATCCACGGTCAGCGCCTTCGTGGGCGCCAGATAGATCGCCGCGGCGCGCGGGTCGCCCAGCAGGGCCGCCAGCACCGGCAGCTGATAGCCCAGTGACTTTCCGGAGGCGGTACCGGTCGCGACGACCACGTGCCGGCCATCGTGCGCCGCCTCGGCGGTCTGCTGCTGATGAAGCCACGGCCGGGCGACCCCCCGCGCCGCGAGCGCCTCCCGGAGCGGGGTCGGAACCCATGCCGGCCACTCACCGAAACGGCCTTCCCGGGCGGGCATCGGCTCGATGTGGGTGATCCGATCACCGGCCAGCGCCTGCAGCCGCCGCAAGAGATCGGGGCGCCGGACCGGAGGCGCGGCAGCCCAGGCGCCGATGGAGCGGTCATCCCCGGCGGGAAGTCGCTCGGCGGCGGTCACGCGGCTCATTCTCCTGCCTCGGACGACCGCTGGACGACCAGGGGCGACCACTGGGCGACCACGGAGCGCAGCCAATCGGCGCGGCGATCATGCTAAATCGAGTGAAAAAAGCATGGCCGATGGCACGCAGCTCGGCTGAAGCCCCGCTGCGCACGTCAGTGTCGGTGCTCTGTCCTATTGTGATCACGTTCGGCGCCGAAAGACGGGCCACCACGAACATTTCTTGACCAGCGTCGGTCGGTCCACGCGCAACACTCCAGTTGCCGGGCTCCTCGGACGCGAAACGGTCACCGAAGAAGATCAGGAGCCACATGGACACCCTTGGTCGGGCCGTCACTTTCTCGGGAAGTGACCGGACCATCGTGATCATCGTCGGCGTGGTCGCGCTCGTTGCGCTGGCCATCGCCTTTGTGCTGCGCGCCGGGGTGCTGGCCGCGGGTCAGGGCACGCCCCGGATGCAAGAGATCTCCGCCGCGGTGCAAGAAGGCGCCCAGGCGTACCTGACCCGGCAGTTCCGCACGCTGGCCATCTTCGTGGTCATCGTTTTCGCGCTGCTGTTCGCGCTGCCCGCCGACACGGCCGGGGAGCGCATCGGGCGATCGATCTTCTTCCTGGTCGGGGCGGGATTCTCGGCCACCATCGGCTACACCGGGATGTGGCTGGCCACCAGGGCCAACGTGCGCGTCGCCGCGGCCGCCAACGAGTCCGGCCGCGAGAAGGCGATGCAGATCGCCTTCCGCACCGGCGGCACGGTGGGCTTGGCCACCACCGGGCTGGGCCTGCTCGGCTCCGCCATCGTGGTGCTCGTCTACATCGACCACGCCCCCAAGGTGCTGGAGGGTTTCGGTTTCGGCGCCGCCATGCTGGCCATGTTCATGCGTGTCGGCGGCGGCATCTTCACCAAGGCCGCCGACGTCGGCGCCGACCTGGTCGGCAAGGTCGAACAGGGCATCCCTGAGGACGACCCCCGCAACGCGGCCACCATCGCCGACAACGTGGGTGACAACGTCGGTGACTGCGCCGGCATGGCCGCCGACCTGTTCGAGTCCTACGCCGTGACGCTGGTCGCCTCACTCATTCTCGGCAGTTCCGCCTTCGGAGCCAAAGGCCTGGTCTTCCCGCTGATCGTCCCGGCCATCGGGGTGCTCACCGCCATCATCGGCGTCTACATCACCCGCGCCCGGGCCGGCGAGAGCGGACTGCAGACCATCAACCGGTCCTTCTACATCTCGGCCGGCATCTCGGCGGTGCTCTGCGCGGTGGCCGCCTTCGTCTACCTCCCCAGCTCCTTCGCCAAGCTCGGCCTCTCGGGTCCCGGCAATCCCGCGGTCATCGCCTTCGTCAGCGTGATCATCGGCATCGTGTTGGCCGGCGTGATCCTCTGGCTCACCGGCTATTTCACCGACACGAACAAGAAACCCACCCAGGATGTCGCGCGGACGTCGCTCACCGGAGCCGCCACCGTCATCCTGTCCGGCATCTCGGTGGGCTTCGAGTCGGCTGTCTACACCGCGGTGGTCATCGCCGCCGCCGTGTTCGGTGCCTACCTGCTCTCCGGGTCGTTGTTCGTGGCCCTGTTCTGCATCGCGCTGGCCGGCTGTGGCCTGTTGACCACGGTCGGCGTCATCGTGGCGATGGACACCTTCGGCCCGATTTCGGACAACGCCCAGGGTGTGGCCGAGATGAGCGGTGAGGTCTCGGAGAGCGGAGCCCGGATCCTCACCGACCTCGACGCGGTCGGAAACACCACCAAGGCCATCACCAAGGGCATCGCCATCGCCACCGCCGTGCTCGCCGCCACCGCGTTGTTCGGCTCGTACTCGAACGCGATCTCTTCTGCCATCGCCAATGCCTCGGGCGTCGCCGGAGACACGCTGACCAAATATCTGGATGCGACGAAGTCCTACTTCGTCGCCAACATCGTCTCGCCCAACACGCTCGTCGGCTTGATCCTGGGCGCGGCCGTGGTGTTCTTGTTCTCCGGGCTGGCTGTGAACGCCGTCTCCCGCGCCGCCGGCGCGGTGGTGTTCGAGGTACGGCGGCAGTTCCGGGACATCCCCGGGATCATGGAAGGCACCACCCGACCGGAGTACGGAAAGGTCGTGGACATCGTCACCCGCGACTCGCTGCGGGAGTTGGCCACGCCCGGTCTGCTGGCCGTGTTCGCGCCCATCGCGGTGGGCTTCGGCCTGGGTGTGGGTCCGCTGGCGGGCTATCTGGCCGGAGCGATCGGCACCGGCACTCTGATGGCCGTGTTCCTGGCGAACTCGGGCGGCTCCTGGGACAACGCCAAGAAGCTCGTCGAGGACGGCAACTACGGCGGTAAGGGATCCGAGGCGCACGCGGCGACCGTCATCGGCGACACGGTCGGCGACCCGTTCAAAGACACCGCCGGCCCGGCCATCAACCCGCTGATCAAGGTCATGAACCTGGTCTCCGTGCTGATCGCCCCGGCAATCGTGACTCTTTCCATCGGGGGCAGCGAGAACACTCCGGTGCGCATCATCATCGCCTTGGTCGCGGTGGCCGTGATTGTCGGTGCGGTAGTGGTCTCCAAGCGCCGGGCGTCCAAGCTCGAGACGTCGTCGCCTGCCCTGGTGTGATCGAGTGGTTGTGCGTTGGTCGGGACGGGCGGCACTGCTGATCGCGGCGGCGCTTCTCCCGATCACCGGCTGCACCGGCTCACCCTCGCCGGGGCCTTCCATCGGAACAAGGTCGCCGAACAGCGCGCTGGTGAGCGCGTCCCCGGCGACCACCGCTCCGCCCAGCAGCCCGGTGGCGTCCTCGGCCTCCTCGATCCGGACAGCACCGGCCTCGTCGGCGCCGCGGTCCACCGGGCCGGCTTCGACCAGCTCCACCACCATCGCCGAACTCGACAAGACGTCCGCGACTTGGTACGGCGCCGTCTGCGACGCGCGGTCCGCCTTGACCGCCAGCGCGTCCGGCGTGCAGGGCGCCGATCTGGCGTCCGAGAAGAAGAACGCGGCCGCCGCCTACAACGACCTGTCCAACACGGCCAAGGCCACGGTCGGCAAGCTCTCCGGACTGGCCGCGCCGCTGCTGCCCGTGGTGAGCGTAGGGCGCAGCATCAAGGCGCACCGAATAGCCGAATTCCAGGCCTTTGCCGACGGCTATCGAGCCGCCGCTGTGACAGTCGGTGCGGCCCAGGTGACCACCCAGGCCCAACTGCAGGCCGTGGTCACCAGCGTCGAGTCACAAGTCAAGGACGCCGTGACGAAGGCCGGTGCCGGAGCACCGGTCATCCCGGCCGACGTGCAGGCCGCCATCGACCGTTTGCCCGAATGCGGAGGCCGTTGAGCCCGCACCGCGGTGTTTTCCGTGGCCACGTCGAGCCAGGTGACATTGACCGTTCGGGCATCAAATCTTCAGAAGCGGCGCCGGACGCCGTGGAGCACTACGGTGACTGCTCGTGAGTCAGCTCTCCCTGTTCTCCGCGGACCTGACTCCGCCGCGGCTGGAGGATCTGACCGGCCTGCTGGCCGCTCACGGACAAACCTCGTCGAGTGCGACAGGGGCACGGCTCTCGATCGTGCTGGTCGACCATTGGCGTGCGCGGGCCCTGCTCCGCGAATTCCGGGTCCGCGACGTCCCCGCGGAGGCCATGCCGATTGAGGACCTGGACATGGTGCCCGAGGGTGTGGTCGCTGCCGTGCCCGGCGACGCCCCGAATCACGGTTGGCTGGTCCGCAGCGACCGGCTGCCGATGTTGACGCCGCTGGCCACCGATTGGACCAGGGGCGCGGTCAAGGCGGTTCCGGCAGGCTTGTCCGTCGAGGTGGGCTGGCTGCGGTGCTGGTCCCTGGCCGCCGGCTGGCGCGACCACGCCGGATATTGCTTGGGCCTGGACCCGCGAGCCCCCGACACCCATGAATTCCTGGTGGCCGCCCTCGCCCACTCCGGATTGGCGGGCGTCCATCTGTCCGCTCGCGGCGGCGGCCCGGCCGTTCGCATCCTCGGCCACCGCCGGCTGGCCCGGCTGGCCGAGATGATCGGCAGCCCGCCCCCGGAGGCCCCGGTCGGCTCCTTCCCGGATCCCGCGTTGCCGGTGCGCTGAGCTCTCCGCGGCCGCCTTCCCCGATTTGGCAGACGAGTGGCCATGGCCCAGATCACGGAACCGGGCACGGCTCCAACTTGACAAGCTCTGGCATTCTGGCCCTCGACACGCACCGGACCGGAGCAGTTCATCGTCAGCAGCCGAACGAACGGCCACCGGACGCCGGCGTGCGGTGCATCGGCCGGGGAACCCGACTCGTCGTGGTGTTGTCTCTCCGGGCTATCCAGTGCGCCGGTACACCCGCACGCATGCCGCTTCGTACCCGTTCGGGTGGGTGCCGCGACCGACAAGGAGTTTGAGCGGACATATGGCAGTGAAAAAGGCCGACCACGGCAGCGGAGTGCGTCTGGTGGTCGTCGAATCGCCCAACAAGGCCAAGACCATCTCCAACTATCTCGGCGACGGCTACATCGTCGAAGCGTCGGTCGGACACATCCGGGACCTCCCGCGCGGTGCCGACGAGGTGCCCGCCAAATACAAAGGCGAGGCCTGGGCCCGGCTGGGGGTCAACACCGAGGCCGGCTTCGAACCGCTGTACATCGTGTCGCCGGAGAAGAGGGCGCAGGTCGCCAAGCTCAAGTCGCTGCTCGCCGGCGCCGACGAGTTGTATCTGGCCACGGACGAAGACCGCGAGGGCGAGGCCATCGCCTGGCACCTGCTGGAGACGCTGAAGCCCAAGGTGCCGGTCAAGCGGATGGTCTTTCACGAGATCACCCCGGCCGCCATCCGGGCGGCGGCCGAGTCGCCGCGCGAACTGGACGACAATTTGGTCGAGGCGCAGGAAACCCGGCGCATCCTCGACCGGCTGTACGGCTACGAAGTCTCGCCTGTGCTGTGGAAGAAGGTCATGCCGAAGCTCTCGGCGGGCCGGGTGCAATCGGTGGCCACCCGCATCGTGGTCCAGCGGGAACGGGCCCGGATGGCCTTCCGGTCCGGCAGCTACTGGGGGATCGACGGGCAGTTCGCCCCGACGGGCGAGAAGGCCGCCTTCCAGGCTGCCCTGGCCACCGTGGCCGGGAAACGCCTGGCCGTGGGCCGGGATTTCGACGAGACGACGGGGCAGGTCAAGGCCAACGCCGACGTGCTGCTGCTCGACGAGGACGGTGCCCGCACGCTGTCGGCGGCCTTGACCGGTCAGACCGCCACTGTGTCGCAGGTGGAGGAGAAGCCCTACACCCGGCGGCCGTACGCACCGTTCATGACCTCCACGCTGCAGCAAGAGGCCGGCCGCAAGCTCGGCTTCACCTCGGAGCGGACCATGCGGACGGCTCAGCGTCTCTATGAGTCCGGATACATCACCTACATGCGGACCGATTCCACGACGCTGTCGCAGACGGCGCTGGACGCCGCCCGTCGCCAGGCCCGGGAACTGTACGGCGACGAATACGTGCCGCCGGCCCCTCGGCAGTACTCCCGGAAGGTCAAGAACGCCCAAGAGGCTCACGAGGCGATCCGCCCCGCCGGGGAGAGCTTCCGGACCCCCGGACAGGTTGGGCAGCTGCTCGGCTCCGGGGCCAGCGACGAGTTCCGGCTGTACGAGTTGATCTGGCAACGCACCATCGCCTCCCAGATGGTCGACGCCCGCGGGAACACGCTCACCGTGCGCCTGCTGGTGACCGCCCAGACCGGCGAAGAGTGCCAGTTCAACGCCAGCGGGCGGACCATCACCTTTCCCGGTTTCCTCCGCGCCTATGTGGAGACGGTGGACGCGGAGGCGGGCGGCGAGGCCGACGACGCCGAGCGGCGGTTGCCCAACCTGACGGTCGGACAGCGGCTGGATGTGCGTGAGCTGACCCCGGGCGGACACTCGACCACCCCACCGGCGCGCTACACCGAACCCAGCCTGATCAAGGCGCTCGAGGACCTCGGCATCGGCCGCCCGTCCACCTACGCGTCGATCATCCGCACCATCAGCGAACGCGGCTACGTCTGGAAGAAGGGTCAGGCGCTGGTCCCGTCGTGGATCGCCTTCGCGGTCGTCGGCTTGCTCGAGCGGCACTTCTCCCGGCTGGTGGACTACGACTTCACCGCAACCATGGAGGACGAACTCGACGCGATCGCCGACGGGCGGCTCGGCCGGCAGGACTGGTTGTCGGCCTTCTACTTCGGCGACGCGACCCGGCAGGAGGGCACGGTCGCGCACGAAGGTGGCCTCAAGAAGATCGTCGGAGAACGCCTCGAAACCATCGACGCCCGCGAGGTCAACTCGCTGTCGCTGTTGACCGACTCGACCGGGCGGCAGATCGTCGTGCGCGTCGGCCGCTACGGCCCCTACCTGGAACGGGTCGCCGACCCGGACGGCGATCCGGCTGTCACGGAGCGGGCCAACCTGCCGGAGGATCTCGCCCCCGACGAGCTGACCGCCGAAACGGTCGAGGCGCTGTTCGCTCAAGCGGGGGCGGGCGACCGGCAGTTGGGTGTCGCACCCGACACCGGCTATCCGATCGTGGTCAAGGACGGCCGGTACGGCCCCTACGTCACCGAAGTGCTGCCCGAAGGCACGCCGACGACCGGCAAGAACGCCGTCAAGGCCCGCACCGGCAGCCTGTTCAAATCGATGTCCATTGACACCGTCGACCTCGAACAAGCCCTGAAGCTGATGTCACTGCCCCGGGTGGTCGGAGCGGACCCCGCCTCGGGTGAGGAGATCACCGCCCAGAACGGCCGTTACGGGCCCTATCTGAAGAAGGGCACTGACTCCCGGTCGCTGGCCACCGAGGAAGAGATCTACACCGTCACCCTCCAAGAGGCCCTGGCCCTGTACGCGCAACCGAAACTGCGCGGCCGGCAAGCGGCGGCCGCGGCGCCCCTGCGCGAGGTCGGCACCGATCCCGTGTCCGGACAACCCATGCTGATCAAGGACGGCCGGTTCGGTCCCTACGTTACCGACGGCGAAACCAACGCCTCACTCCGCAAGGGCGACGAGGTCGAGACCCTGACCGTGGCGCGCGCCGCCGAGCTCCTGGCCGACCGTCGCGCTCGCGGTCCGGCCCCCAAGCGGACGCGGAAAGCGGCGGCGCCGAAAGCGACCGCCGCCAAGGCCGCATCCAAGCCCGCGGCCAAGGGCGGAACCAAGACGGCGACCAAAACCGCCAAACCGCGCACGACTCGGGCCAAGGCCACCGACCCGTCGCCGAACTGACCGCCCCACGGAGCGAGCGACCCTCACCACCAATAAGGGCGGAATCAGGGGTCGCATCACCGCCCTACCGGGCGCTCGCGACCTACGATCGCAGTCATGAGTGACGCAGCGGTGGGGTCGGTGGCGGTCGCCCCCAGCCAGCCGGACGGGCCGAGCAGGTCCGGTTGGGTCGACGCTCTGTGCGGGCCTGCCGGCACGGAGGAACCTGCCGTTGAGCTGCTCCGCCCCGGCTACTTGCCGGACGGCACCGCCGAGCCGACCAGCTTTTCCGAGCGTCCAGCCACAAGTGCGGCCGTGCCTATGGCAATTCCCGCACCGGCCGCCCGACCTCTGCCGTCAGGCACCGGGCGACCAGCCACCGCTTTCCCGATCAAGCCCCGCCCAGCTACCCAAGCCACCACCGCCGCCCGTCCGCTGGCCGGTTCGCCCTCGGTCTGGGCGCCGAGCCCACCCTCGTCCCGCTGGCCCTCGCCTCCGGTCGCCGGCTCGACCCCGCCGCGGGCCGTCGCCGGGTACCCCGTTCCCACCCGTCCGCGACCGGTCGGCCCGAGCGCCGCGCTCGTCGTGCCCAACCGCATGCCCTCGGGACCCGTGCCACCGGCCGCTGCTCGGTCGAGCGCGCCGGGATCCTCGAGTCAACGGCCGGCCGCCCCCGCCCGCCCCGTCGGGTCGGCGCCCCGGCCGGTGCCTCCCAGCGGAGCGCGACGGAGCCGAGCCAGCACTGTCGTGAGCGTGGTGGTGTTCCTGCTGGTGCTCGTGCTGGCCTCCGGACTGGGTCGGCAGATCGTGGAGCTGATTCAGCGGGCGATATCCCGGTGAGGCGGGGCTCCGGCACGAACGAACCCAGCTCCATCGCTGGAGGTGCGCCGGCCGATTTGGGGGGCGAGGACTGTCGGGGGGATCTCCTATGGTGGCCGGATGAGCCAGAGCGGGGTCTTCGCCGATGTCATCGGCCAGGACGAGGCGGTCGCCACCCTGCGGGATGCCGTGGCCGCGTCCCGGGGGGATGCCGATGTTCCGCCGGCCGCCATGACCCACGCCTGGCTGTTCACCGGACCGCCCGGATCGGGTCGATCGGTGGCGGCCCGGGCCTTCGCTGCGGCGCTGCAGTGCCCCGACCGCGGCTGCGGTCACTGCCAGGTCTGCCACACCGTGATGGGGGGCACGCACGCCGATGTCCGGGCCGTGGTGCCGGAGGGCTTGACCATCCCGGTCAGGGAGATGCGGGCGGTTGTGCAGTTGGCGGCGCGGCGGCCGGCGACCGGCCGATGGCAGATCGTGGTCATCGAGGATGCCGACCGGCTCACCGAGGGAGCTTCCAACGCCCTGCTCAAGGCAGTCGAAGAACCGCCTGCCCGCACGGTTTTCCTGCTGTGCGCACCGTCCAACCATCCCGATGACGTCTCGGTCACCATTCGTTCCCGCTGCCGAGTCGTCGCACTGCGGATTCCCGCACCGGTCGCCATCGCCGAGGTGTTGGTGCGCCGCGATGGAATCGAACCGGAAACCGCCGAATGGGCAGCCTTGGTGTCGGGTGGTCACGTGGGGCGGGCGCGGCGGCTGGCCCGTGACCCGGCGGCCCGGGACGAGCGGGCCCGGATTCTGGCCCTGCCCGGTGCGCTGGGACGGATGAGCGACGTGTTCGCCGAAGCGGGCGAACTCCTCGGCGTGGCCAAGGACCAGGCCCGATCGGTGGCCGAATCGCGGGACGCGGCGGAGTTGGAAGAGCTTAAGACCGCCTTGGGAGCCGGCGGCACCGGAAAAGGCGCCGCCGGGGCGGCGCGAGGCTCGGCTGGTGTGCTGCGCGAACTCGAGCGCCGGCAGAAGTCGCGGGCCACTCGCACCGAGCGCGACGTCCTCGACCGGGCCCTGATCGACCTGTCCGGTTTCTACCGGGACGTGCTGGTCTGCGCGCTCGGTGCGACGGTCCGGCTCACCAACCCCGACGTGGAACGCGAGGTCCGGGTGGCGGCCGGCAAACACGGTGCGGTGGGAGCGCTCAAGCGGCTGGATGCGCTGCTGGCGTGCCGACAGGCCATCGAGCTGAACGTGAAACCGCAGATCGCGGTGGAGACGTTGATGATGACGCTGTATCGCGGATGAACCGGGCGCGTCCAGCGACCTGGTCAACTCACCTGACGGCGACGCGGCTGGACGGCCGTACTCTGGACTGTCGTGGGCATGTTGTGCGCGATCACCTTCAGCAAGAACGGTCAGCTGCACTACGCCGACCCCGGAGACCTGCGACCCCAGGTCGGTGATCAGGTCCTCTATCCCACCGAGCGTGGGCCGGTGACCGCCACCATCGTCTGGGCCGCCGAATACTCCGGCGAGGACACCGATGGCTTTCCGGTCCTGGTCGGGCCGGCCCGGGAAGACGATCTCGTGGAGGCGGAGAAGACCCGCAAGATCAAGGCCCGCACCTTGGTGGCCAGCCGACGATTGGTGCGTGAGCACGGCCTGCCCATGAAGGTGCTCGCTGTCGATCCGCAGCCGTCAGCCGGTAAGACGGTCATCTACTACTCCTCACCCGAGACGGTGGATTTCCGGTCGTTGTTGCGCGACCTGTCGGCGACGCTGGACTCGCGGGTGGAGCTGTTCCAGCTGTCGGCCCGGGACACCGTCCGGGTCACCGGCGCAATCGGGTCGTGCGGGCGCGACACCTGCTGTTCGACCTTTCTCCGCGATTACGAGCCGATCACTCTGGGGATGGCCCGCGACCAGGATCTGCCCGCGAATCCGATGCGCATCTCCGGTGCCTGCGGGCGGTTGATGTGCTGCCTGAAGTACGAGCACCCGCTCTACCAGGACTTCAAGGCCACGACTCCGGCCATCGGTGAGGAGGCCGACTCGCCGTTCGGTCCCGGCGTGGTCGTCGGGCACAGCGTCCCGGGGGAGTCGGTGGTGCTCAAACTCGCCGCCGACGGCAGCCGCCAGGTGTGCGACAAGGCCTCGGTGTGCTCCGCCCGCAAGGCTTACGAGTCTCGTTCCAGCTCAACGGATTGAGGAATTCGGTTCGCCGCACGGTAGTCTGTCCCGCGCGCCCCTTTAGCTCAGTCGGCAGAGCGTCTCACTCGTAATGAGAAGGTCTACGGTTCGATTCCGTAAAGGGGCTCCACGCCACGTCGGTCGCCCGTTGTCCCAAGGCTTCCCGGCTTCATGGCCCCGTGGGTGCGTCGTCGCACGGCTCGAAGCCGGTCAGCAGCAGGGTCAAGATGTCGCCGAGTTGGGCTAGCTGCTCGCCGCTGAGCGGATCGAACATCAAGGTGCGCACCGTCTCCGCGTGACTCGGTGCGATCTGCAGCAATTGCTCCAGACCCTCGTCGGTGAGCTGGGCCAACTGCCCCCGCTTGTCGTCGGGGGCGGGTAGCCGGCGCACCCAACCCGACTGCTCGAGCCGGGCCACGGCGTGGGACAGCCGGGACTGCGACATCTGGGCGCGCTCGGCCAGCTGCGCCATACGCAACGTGTGACCTGGCTCCTCCGACAACATCGCCAGCACCAGGTAGTAGGCCATCGGCATGCCCGCCGCTTGCTGCATGTCCCGCTCGATGCGCTCGTTCAACGCCCTGTTGAGGGCCAGGTAGGAGCGCCACACCCGTTGCTGTTCGTCGGTCAGCCAGGGCTCGTCGCGCATCGATTGCATCCTTTCGTTACTTGAAGGTTCAACTACTTGAGTTTATGCTGGTTGGTGTCGTGTTGTGTGGAGAAAAAGTTCAGGCTCCCCGAATCTGGAGGCACCCGATGGCCCAGCCCGGTACCGATGCGCCGCGCCGCGCTGAGCGCATGCCTGTGCTCTATCTATCACACGGAGCACCACCGCTGGCAGACGACGAGACCTGGACCCGGGAACTCCATTCCTGGAGTGCGGAGCTGCCCAGACCGGAGCAGATCCTGGTCATATCGGCGCACTGGGAGTCCGCCCCGTTGACCGTCGGTGCCACCGAATCGGTGCCGTTGGTGTACGACTTCTGGGGCTTTCCCGAGCACTACTACGATGTCACCTACGCCGCCCCTGGAGCGCCGGATTTGGCTCGTTCGGTGGCTGGTCTGCTCACCGCGCCCGGGCAGGAGCTTCATCAGGACCCCGACCGCGGCCTCGACCACGGCGCATATGTCCCGTTGGTTGAGATGTATCCCGATGCCAATATCCCGGTTCTGCAGATGAGCATGCCGACGCTGGATCCGCAGCAGCTCTTCGAGCTGGGCCGCAAACTGGCTCCCCTGCGCGACGAAGGCGTCCTCATCGTCGGGTCGGGTTTCACCACCCACAACCTTCGGGAGGCCCGGTTCGACGCCACCGATGCGCCCGCACCGACGTGGAGCAGCGAGTTCGACGCCTGGGCCAAAGAGACGGTGGAGGCGGGGAACATCGACGCGGTCCTGAACTTCGAACACGAGGCACCGGCCGCCCGGAGAGCGCATCCACGCACCGAACATTTTGCGCCGCTGTTTGTCTCGCTCGGCGCGGTGGCCGACCGGGGGGTCGATGCCCGATCGGCGATCGACGGTTTCTGGTTCGGCATGGCCAAGCGGTCGTTCCAGTTCAACTGAACGCGGGCCAACCGGTCGCCGCCACCGTGAGAATGAGGCGGTGAGCGAACCTTCGCTGGTGCCGACGGCCGCCGAGGCGGCGGCCCTGTTCCGGGCGATCGAGCTGGCGGCGCAGGGAGCCGGAGCGGTGTTGCCGAACCCGGTGGTGGGCTGCGTATTGCTGGGCGCGGACGGAGCGGTGGTGGGCGAGGGTTTCCACTCCCGAGCCGGCGGACCGCACGCCGAGATCGAGGCCCTGATGCAGGCGGGCGCGGCCGCGCACGGGTCGACCGCTCTGGTGACCCTGGAGCCCTGCAACCACACCGGCCGCACCGGCCCCTGTTCCGAGGCGCTGCTGGCTGCGGGGGTCCGGCGGGTTCTGGCCGCGGTCGCCGATCCGTGGGCACCGGCGGCCGGGGGATTGGCCCGCCTGCGGACCGGAGGCGTCGACGCCGGATTGACCGATGCGCCGGAGTTGGTCGCCGCGGCGGAGGACGTCAACCGGATCTGGTTGGGCGCCACCCGGCGGCAACGTCCCTTCGTCACCTTCAAAGCCGGCATGACCGCGGATGGCCGGGTCGCGGCCGCCGACGGCACCAGCCGGTGGATCACGTCCGCCGCGTCGAGGGGCGATGTTCACCGGCTGCGCGGTGAGGTCGACACGATCCTGGTGGGCATCGGTACCGTCCTCGCCGACGATCCCGCACTGACGGTTCGCGACGCCGACGGCCGACCGGTCGGCCGCCAGCCCCTGCGGGTGGTGGTGGATTCGGCGGGCCGAACCCCGCCCGGCGCCCGGGTGCGCGATGACGCCGCGCAGACGTGGATCGTCGAGGCCCGCGACGGCGGTCGTGTCGACCTGGCGGACATGTTGGCCGAGCTCTACCGCCGCAATCGCCGTCATGTTCTGCTGGAAGGCGGCCCTCGACTGGCTGCTGCGATGCTGGACGCCGGTCTGGTCGACGAGATGCTGCTCTACGTCGCCCCGCTCGCCCTGGGCGCTGGCCGGCCGGTGCTGGACGGGGGTGCGGTGGCCACTCTGGCCGACGCGCATCGCGCCGAATTGCGCGACATCACGCGGTTCGGACCGGACGTGCGCCTGCGCTATGCGCTGAGTTCACCGGCCTGAGCCCACTCCGAGCACCGGAACCGGCGTCCGACCGGGCCAGGGGACCGGTCATCTATGTGTCAGCGCCACCGGTCCAGGTAGCCGCGGACGATTCCGGTCAAGGCGTCCTGCAACCGAGGTCCAAAGCTGATTCTCCCTACTCCGGTGGGAACGAACTGCGAGAGCGCCTGGTCCGCGGGGGCCGCGATGGCGTTCACCGGCTTCGGCAGGGCCGCGGCCAGCTGCGCCCACACTTCCAGGGGGTGTCGCCCGACGGGATAGAGGACATCGGCACCGGCGTCGGCCAGCAGCCGCAGCCGCTGCACCGCTCGCTGGACGCGGTCGTCCGGGTTCCCGTCCTCCCGGAGGAACAGGTCCGTGCGGCCGTTGACAACGACGTGCACCCCGGCGGAGTCGGCGGCCGCCCGAACTTTGGCAATCACGTCCGCGTGTTCCTGGGCTTCCCGCAACCGTCCCCCCTCGCCGTGCACGGTGTCCTCGAGATTGCATCCCACGGCGCCCGCCCCCAGTAGGCCTTCGACCAGACGCTCGGGCTCCACGCCGTATCCCGATTCCAGGTCGACCGAGACGGGGACGTCGACGGCGGCGGTGATTTCGGCCGTGCGCGCCAGCACCTGGTCGAAGGTCATCCCCTCGTGGTCGGTCGCGCCGAGCGAGTTGGCGAGCGGGTGGCTGCCGATCGTCAGGCCCGCGAAGCCGGCTTGGCTGCACACCTCGGCGGACCACACGTCCCAGACGGTCGGGAGCACCACCGGGTCACCCGGCCGGTGCAGCGACAGCAGCAGTTGAGCTTTGTCGTGCAGCGAACTCGTCATGGTCAGCAAACTAATCGGACGGGCATAGCGCCGGCCGCCGGGATGGGTGGCGGCTCCGGCGCTCGAACGTCCGTCGGCTCGCTCGCTGGGAAATTCAGTTGGCCACAGCGTGTTTCGCCACTGAGGGGACGAATGACTGTCGCTCGAGAATGACACCGACAGCCGTCTTGAATTGATCAGACGATCAAGACGGCGCACAAAGTCGACGGGGGGGCGTCGGAGGAGGGGGGCCCCGGGCGACTATGAGGTATGGGTCAGGAGGCGTTGCCGAAGGACGGGCGGTCTGCCTTCCTGGACTTTCATGACGCTGCCCTTCCCCAGGTGTACGCCTATCTGTCCGCCCGCTGTGAGGGGCCGACCGTGGCCGAGGACCTCACGGGGGAGACGTTTCTCGCCGCCGTCGAGGCGTTTCGGCGAGCCACACCGCCGCCGATGAGCGTTGAGTGGGCCATCGGGGTGGCGCGCCACAAGCTGATCGATCACTGGCGTCGCCAAGCCCGTGACCAGCGCCGGCTCGAGGTCTTGGCCGGAGGCAGTGCCGCCGACGTGGACGAACCCTGGGAGGTGCGCCTGGACGTCATGTCAGTCCGCCGGTGCTTGGATCGGATAGGGCCGCTGCACCGTGCGGCCTTGTCGTTGCGCTACCTCGACGACCTCCCGGTGCCCGAAATCGCGATCCTGCTGGATCGGTCGGTCCATGCCACCGAAGCGCTGCTGGTCCGAGCCCGAATTGCGTTCCGCCGCTGCTATGGCGACGAGGAGCCTGTCGATGTCTGACCCCTTCGAGTTGTTGCGCACGGTGCTGGTTCCGGCTGAGCCGGATCCGGTATTCGCATCCCGTTTGCGAGCCCGGCTTACCCGAGTCTTAGATCTCCCGAAAAGAGCCACCGTGTCCGACCTTGTCCCCGATGCCCCGTCCACTCCGGGCGCCGTTATCACGCCCTATCTCGCGGTGGCCGGGGCCCGGGCTGCCCTGGTCTGGTACCAGGAAGCTTTCGGCGCCCACCTGCGAGACGATCCGATCGTCATGGCCGACGGCACCGTCGGTCACGCCGAGCTCGACGTGGCCGGCGCGACGTTCATGCTCTCCGACGAGCATCCGGAGATCGGTGTGACCGCTCCCGTCTCGGGGGCTGGTGCTGCGGTCACCATCCATCTCGAGGTGGCCGACGTCGACGCGGCCATCGGTGGTGCCGTCTCGGCCGGTGCCATGCTCGAGCGCGCCGCCGCGGACTACGACTACGGGCGTAACGGGGTGATACGTGATCCCTTCGGTCATCGGTGGCTGATCGCCGGGCCGGCTTCGGCGTCCCGACTGCGGAACGGCGATATCGGTTACGTGTCGCTGTGGGTGCCGGACGTCGAGCGGGCGGCGGAATTCTTCTCCACGGTGCTCGGATGGCGTTACGCCCCCGCCGGAGGTCGCCAGTCCCGTCAAGTCGAGGGCCTCGCGCTCCATCACGGGCTGTGGGGAGGCATCGATCCGCCCACCCTCTTTTGCTGCTTCGCTGTCGACGACATCGCCGCGGCTACCGCCCGGATCGAAGCAGCGGGCGGCACCTCCGACAGCCCCCAACGCGACGCCTCCGGGCTGGTGTCGGGATGCACCGACGACCAAGGCGTGCGGTTCGCGGTGTTCCAACCACTCGGGGGCACCGCCCCACCTGGCTCAGCACCGCTGTACGGCCAGAAGCAGGGAGATCTGGCCTACGTGACGATGGAAGTGGTCGACGGCAACCGGGCTTGCGCCTTCTACCGCCGGGCGCTCGGCTGGCGCTTCTCACCGGGGAGCATTGCCGACGGCTGGCAGGTCGAGGACGTCGCGCCCATGGTAGGAATCTCCGGCGGCCATCCCGGGGCCTGCACCGTGCCGCTGTACCGCGTCGGCGACATCGCGGCGGCTGTCACGGCCGTGCGATCCGCGGGCGGCACGGCGACCGAACCAGCGGAGCAACCGTACGGAATCACCGCCACCTGCGCCGACGACCAAGGAACGCGCTTCTACCTGGGGCAGCTTCGGTCCTGACCCGGGTCGGGAAATCGGCCGTTTCAGAACAGCGCATGGGTGATGGCCCGGGCAGCCAATCCGGGTACTGCGCCTGGGTCCAGCCGCGTACTACAGCCATTCGACTTACGGGTGGTACCAGGCGCCCGCAAATCGGGCAGTCGAACGTTGGCATGGCCTTGACCAGGCACTACAGACATTGGTCGCCCGGAATTCACGCCTGAGTCAGAGGCCATCACGGAAATAGCGAGTGCGGCGGCGCGTTGGAGTGGGGTGAGTCAGCTGGCCTTCGGCCAGCCCGGTGGGGGCCCCCCAAGTTCCATGACCGCGGCGGCCGCCGACTCCTTCAAGGCGACCAGTGCAGATGCCTCCTGTGTGGCATTGACGCCGTCGCGGGGCATCACGATCGTCAGCATCACAGGCATTGGGTCCGACGCCGCCAGGATGGGCGCCGACAACGACAGATGACTCGTGATGAGGCCCCCGTCGGTCCGGCCGTACCCGACGGAACCGACGCGCTTCACAATTTTGGCAATCTTCAGTTGGAGATCGCCAGTCAAGGACCCGTACTGAGTCTCCAGGGCGGTCCGCGTCATCATTGAGGGGAGTAGCGCCAGGAACACCTGGCCTGCCGCCGACTCGACAACGGGCAGGCTGGCGCCGATGCGGGTCGTCAACGACAAGGGGTGGAGCCCGTATTCCCAGCGGACGATGACCGGGCCACCATCGGTCCAGACCGCCACATTGACGGCGTAGCCGGTGTTGTCCCGCAGGTGGCTGGCGTACTCGGTGGCAACGGCGATTTCGTTGGTGCGTCGCAGAGCTTCGGTCCCCAGCCTTCGCAGAGCGGGACCGAGGTCGTATCGGCCGGTCGTCAGCGACTGCGAGGTGAGACCGACCCGACCGAGGCTGACTAGATAGCGGTGAACTTTGTTGGGTGCCTCGCCGGCGAGCCGTCCCAATTCGTTGAGGCTGAGTGGGCCGCCCGCCCCGGCGAGTGCGAATAACACCTTGCTGCCGATCTCGATGGACTGGATTCCCTGCCGGGCGTCGGGTACTTCGCCGCCGGACCCGTTTTCACTCATGGTGAAAGCATAGGCGATGCGCCGGCCTCGACGGGTACGTGTCGTGGTGCCCCGATCTCGGTCTACGAGGGTCGCGACTGACCGCTGAGGATGTTCTTCAGACCATGCGCACTCTTGAGCAGGAGCTCACCAAGTTCGGCCTGTCGCTGCGACGAAAACCGGGATTCGACTCCAGTCAAACTCAGTGCCCACTCGGGGCGCCCGGCCCCCGACGTGACCGCTGCGCCTATTCCGAAACTCCCTTCCACCACCAGTCCGGGGTTCAACGCGTACCCGGTCCGACGAGTCTGGTCCAGGCGCTCACCCAGGGCGTCCCGGGTGTAGTTCGAGCCCCACCGTGCGGCGAGATCGGCGTGTTGAAGATAGTTTTCAGCCTCCCGCGGGGGGAGCTGAGAGAGGATGACGAGACCGGCGGAGGCCACGCCGAGGGGAAATCTGGCGCCTTCGTACAGGACGAAGGAGCGAATGGGAAAACTACCATCGACCCGAAGCAGGCAGATTGTTTCATCTCCGCGCCGGGCGGAGAAGAACGCGCTCTCGCCGGACCTGCTCGCCAGATCCTCGACGATCGGTCTCGCTTTCGCGGTGACGTCGTAGCGGTGCGCCGCGACCATGCCCATCAGGTACATCTCGGGGCCGAGGTACCACCGTCCGCTCGTGCGGTCGCGGTCCAGACATCCCTCGCCCAGTAGAGACGTAAGCAGTCGGTGAGTTGTCGGACGGGTCAGGCCGGTAGCCGTGGCGACCTGGGTGGTGCTCGTGCCATCCGGTGCCGCGGCGACTGCACGCAGGAGGGCCGCGACCCGGCCAACCACCTGGGCGCCCTCGATCCGTTCGGCCATCTCGACAGGGTATGTCCATATGTTGGACACTACGGCCTTCTTCTCTCATCAGATGAGAGATAAAGAAGAATGGCTGTGTGAAATGTGTTGACTGGCGGAGGATTCAGATCTAATGAGGTCGGAACGACCCGTTCATACAGCGGAGTAGGGAACACGATGAGCAAACAACGGACCACCGGCCCGGTGGGGACGATGGCATTTCGAAGCAGGCGGGAGCCGTGCATCCGGCCGGCGGCCGTCAGGCGGCGAGACGGGGTCTGAGCATGGACAAGGTCGTTGATTCTGCGCAGGCCGCGGTGGCAGATATCCCGAACGGCGCCTCGCTGGCTGTCGGTGGGTTCGGTGTGTGCGGAATCCCGTCCACCCTGATCGCCGCCCTGCTTGACCGCGGGGTTACCGATCTGGAGGTGGTTTCGAACAATGCCGGCATCGACGGCTGGGGGCTGGGCGTCCTGCTGTCGGCCGGCCGACTGCGACGCATCATCGCCTCCTATGTCGGCGAGAACCAGGAATTCGCGCGGCAATACCTGGCCGGCGCGCTGGAGGTCGAACTGACCCCGCAGGGCACCCTGGCCGAGCGGTTGCGGGCCGGTGGCGCCGGAATTCCGGCGTTCTTCACGGCCACCGGCACCGGAACCCAGGTCGCTGACGGCGGGTTGCCCTGGAAATACGCGGCCGACGGATCCGTCGAGATCTCCTCACCGGCCAAACCACATCAGGAATTCGCCACCTTCGGCCAGAGACGGCGGTACGTCATGGAGCAGGCCATCGTCACCGATTACGCACTGGTCCGAGCATCGGTGGGGGATCGGTACGGCAACCTGGTCTTCAACGCGTCGACGCAGAACTTCAATCCACTGGCGGCGATGGCCGGCCGGATCACCATCGCTGAGGTCGAGCGATTGGTCGAGCCGGGTGAGATCCCCCCGGAACACGTGCATCTTCCCAGCGTCTACGTGCACCGCGTGGTGGCCCTGACGCCCGAGCAAGCCGGCCACAAACACGTCGAGAAGATCACCGTCCGCCCGGCGAGGACGATGTGACATGGCGCGTACCCGAAACGAAATGGCGGCTCGCGCCGCGCTCGAGCTGACCGACGGCCAGTACGTGAACCTCGGCATCGGCCTACCGACCCTGGTTCCGAACTTCGTACCGGATGGCGTCACCCTGATGGTGCAGTCGGAGAACGGCCTGTTGGGAATCGGGCCCTACCCAGAGGAAGGCCACGCCGACCCCGACCTCATCAACGCCGGCAAGGAGACCGTGACCATGCTGGCCGGAGGATCCACGTTCGACTCGGCCACCAGCTTTGCGATGATCCGCGGCGGCAAGATCGATATCGCTGTCCTCGGCGCCATGCAGGTGTCGGCCGATGGTGACATCGCGAACTGGACTATTCCCGGGAAGATGATCAAGGGCATGGGCGGCGCGATGGATCTGGTTCACGGCGCCCGGCGGGTGATCGTCCTGATGGAACACGTGGCCCGAGACGGCACTCCCAAGATCCTTCCGGCGTGCACCCTCCCGCTGACCGGTCAACGGGTCGTCCACCGCGTCATCACCGATCTGGCCGTCATCGACGTCACACCGGACGGTCTGGATCTGTTCGAATGCGCGCCCGGTGTCTCCGTCGAAGAAGTCATCGCCCGGACCGCCTGTCCGCTGCTCGTCGACCGCGTCCGCTGATCAGGCGCATCACTGCTCAAGTCTCGCACCAATACCGCTGGGAAATCTGTCTCTTCGTCACCACTACCGCTGGGAAAACTGTGTCTTCGTCTTCTGAACCTTCCGTCATCTTGGCCGGGGCCAGAACACCCATCGGCCGCTTCCGTGGAGCCCTGGCGGCTCTGAACGCCACCGAACTGGGGGCAATCGCCATCGGCGCCGCGCTCGAACGGGCCGGCGTCGATCCGGCCGCTGTCGGCTACGTCATTATGGGCCAGGCCGTCGGGGCCGGGACCGGTCAGAATCCCGCCCGAATCGCCGCCGTCAACGCCGGGATCCCGATGTCCGTGCCGGCTGTGACCGTCAATAAGGTGTGCCTGTCGGGGATCGATGCGATCGTGCTGGCCGACCAGCTGATCCGCTCCGGCGACTACGACGTGGTGGTCGCCGGCGGCATGGAATCCATGAGCCAGGCTCCCCACCTGCTGCCGTCGGTGCTGAGCTACGGCGATATGACGATGCCCGATGCTTTGGAGCGGGATGGTCTGCTGGATTACTTCACCGACAATTCGATGGGCAAATTGACCGACGACGCCAATGACGATCCCGACGTCCATGTGAGCCGGGAGGATCAGGACACCTTCGCCGCGGAGAGTCACCAGAAGGCAGCTAGGGCCTGGAGGCAGGGCCACTTCGACGCCGAGATCATCTCGGTGTCCGTCCCGCAGCGCCGGGGCGGACCGGTGAACGTGCCGCAGGACGAGTGCATCAGGTCCGACACGCGCGTCGAAACGCTCGCCCGGTTGAAACCCTCGTTTACTGCGGACGGCACCATCACCGCTGGGACGTCATCGCCACTGTCGGACGGCGCGGCCGCCGTGGTGGTCACCAGCCGGTCCAGCGCACTGCGGCTCGGCTTGGCCTGGATTGCCGAGATCGGCGCGCACGCGACGGTTGCCGGACCAGATTCCACCCTGCAGCTGCAGCCCGCCGCGGCCATCGAGAAGGCCTGTGAGCGGCAAGGTCTTGAACCGATAGACCTCGATCTGATCGAGATCAACGAAGCCTTCGCAGCGGTCGGGATCAGCAGCTCGAGAAAACTTGGCATCGACTCAGACCGAGTCAACGTCGACGGCGGCGCCATCGCCATCGGGCATCCACTCGGGATGTCCGAGACGCGACTTGTGCTCCACCTTGCGCACGCACTCGGGGCGCGGGGTGGAGGCACCGGCGCGGCCGCCCTGTGCGGCGGCGGCGGCCAGGGCGAGGCCCTGATCCTCACCGTCCGCTAGAGCATCTGCGCATCAACGTTAGATGTCACGGGAGATCACTGTCGCCTGGTCCAGCCAGCGGAACGCGTCGGCGTACAGCTGGTCGACACCCTCGGGCCGGTCCGTCCCGTAGAGATCGGGGCTGACCGTCTCTCCCTGCAGCGATCGGGTATACGCCAGAAATCGGTAGGAGACCCGTAGGCCGGCGACATCCTGGGGGGTGATGCCGAGTTCAGTACCCGGTACGGCGGGAATCAGCGAGTCTCCCTCGTTGATGGCCACCATCGAGCTGATCCGCCATATCCCATCGCGGCGCTCGACCCGGTAGAGCAGGCGCATGAAGGATGCCAGTTCTGCCTCGACCTGGTTCACCGTGAGCCAGTGGGTCGTGGTCGACGGCAGTTCCACGACAGCTCGAGAACCCTTGTGGTGGACCACCGGTGGGGCGACGCGGCCGGTGATTCGCTTGGGCTGGGCGGCCCTCGGGCCGCCGCCGGCCCAGAAGGCTGACGCGCTGCCCCGGATCTGGCTCGTGGTCACGGTCGCTTCTTCGTGGTAGCAGTCCCGGAGTTCGTCCGTCAGGCCTCGAACGCGGCTCTGACGCTCGCGGACCACCAGTTGGGCGATCTCCGTCGTGCTGTTCATCCGATCTGCCCGGTGAAGGTCAGGGCCAACGTCTCGTGCCCGGTCCCGCTTGGCATGAGCCAGGCAAACGATCCACCGTACAGGGCGGCCACTGCGTCGGGCTGGTCGTCGCCGAAGAGGTCTTCTCTGACCGTCAAACCGATGTCGTGCAGGTGATAGCCGAGGTACATGTAGGAAGGGCGGAAACGGCCGAGGATATCCGGGTCGAGGTCGATGGTCGAGCCATAGGTGACCGGCACCAGAGTGTCTCGCTCGTAGATGCAGTCAAGCTGGCTGATCTTCCAGACGTCATCACGCTTTTCGAGTCGGTACAGCAGCCGGGTGTAGGCGATGATGTATGCCTTGACGCCCGAGAAGTCCTGCACTACTGAGATTTCGGCCGGGACTTCGGCGATCGCCCGGTGCTCGCTGACGTGGACGACCGGCGGTGACAGCCGATGGCTCGGGCGCACCCCTTCGGCGAACCGCTCGCTCGACATCCGGACGAATTCGGCTCCGGGACCGTCGAACCAGGTGATTCGGACCCTGGAATCGTCGTGGAAGCACCCCACCTCCTGTTCGAACCAGCCCCGGTCACGTCCCTGCCGTTCCTTCAGGATGACTTGGGCGATCTCATTGCTGTCGGTCATGGACTTCTCCTCTGGCGGGTCTACCCGCTGGTTGGTCGCGGGTGCGCAGCCAGGCGTAGAGGTGCTCGTAGAGCGCCGATACCTCGTCGGGCCGGTCCTCGCCGTAAAGGTCGTCGGGTACGGTTCCGCCCCGCAGGTGCTGGTGGTAGGCCAGAAACCGGTACGGCTTCCGAAGAAGCTTGATCGCGTCCAGGTCGATCGCCAGGGCGGCGCCGGGTATCGCCGGCGTGAGCGCGTCGGCCTCGTAGATCGCGGTCAGCGACGCGATCTTCCAAACGTCCGCGTCTTGGTCCACCTGGTACAGCAGTCGGCTGTAGGAAACGAGATCGGCTTCCACGCCGTCGATCTCGAGGGGGACGGCGATGGAAGCCGCTAGTTCGACGACAGCGCGGTCGTCGACGACTTGGATCACCGGGGGCGCGAGCCGATGTACAGGGCGAAGGCCTGACACGGACATGGCCTTCGACCCGTCGACGAACTGAGCGCCGGTACCGTCGATCCAACTCAGGAAGATCGGGGCCGTCGGCCGGAAAGACGTCCGCAGTTGCTCCCACCAACCCCTGTCCCGGGCCTGACGTTCCCGCAGAACCAGTTGGGCCACGGCAGTCTCGGCGCTCATCGGACGTGCTCCTTGGAGGTGAGGCGAGGAAACAGCCGTTCGGCGTTACCGCGGTCGATGGCGTGGCGCTGATCCTCGGTGAACGGATAGGCGTCGAGGCGGGTGGTGAAGTCGGTGGACTGGTGGGGGCGGAACTCATACGGCCAGTCCGATCCGAACACCACCCGGTCGGGGTCGGCGAAAGCCAACAGCGAAGCCGGCGCGTAGGGGCCGCCGATGAGTGCGGTGTCGAAGTAAAATCGCCTGAGTTCGCCAATCACCGCGTCTTCGTCCGCGTCCCGCGAAATCATCGCCGCGATCCGGGTTGCGGCATACGGGACGTACCCGCCGCCGTGCGACAGGAGGAACCGAACCCGCCCGAACCGCTCGAGGCTGTTGTGTTTGACGAGAGTGACTGCGGCGCGGCAGGTGTCGGCGAGAAAGTCGACGATCCCGGGACTCATCCCGGGGGCCGGCGGGCCGGGGAGTGCGGTCGGGTGCAGGAAGACAACGGTGCCGCGATCATCGAGCAGTTCGAGCAGCGGGTCCGACGAAGGGTCGCCGATGTAGTCGCCGTCGGTGTTGGTGAGCAGGATGATGCCGTCGGCGCCGAGATCATCGATGGCGTAGCGGGCCTCCTCGATCGAGCCGTCGAGATCGGGTAACACCACCGAGGCGAAGAAGCCGAACCGGTCCGGTCGATCGCGTACCACGTCGGCGCAGTACTCGTTGGCCCGCCGGGCGAGATTGCGGATCATGGCCGTCGAGGCCGAGGGGTCCACGCGCACGCCGGGGCTGGACACCGACAGGATGCCGGTCTCAATGCCCAGGCGGTCGTACCCTTCGATAGCAGCCTGCGGGCTCCAATCGATCAGCGCACCGTTGTAACCCGGCTTGGCGCGCCAGCAGGTCGAGGTAGAACGGGGGCACGACGTGGGTGTGGGTGTCGATCCGCTGCGCATCGCTACGTGGGCCCGGCGTCATCATTTCGCCTCGCAGTGGCTCACGGAGCGATCGGTCATCGCGCGCTTCCGGCGAACGGCTGGGCCGGTTCGGCTGCGGCGTCGGTCGTTGTCGCCGGTCCGTGCCAACCATGGCGGGCCAGCACATCAGCGAGCTCATCGAGCACGGCCGGCAGGTCCGCCACCGTCGCTGCGGTAGCGAAGATGTAGCCGTCCGGTCGCTGCACGAAGGCCTTCAGTTCGTTCGCCTGAAACCAGCGGTCGTACTCCCCGTCGATATCGAGGTAATAGCCCGGGCCCGGGCCCCGCGACACGTGCGAGATATCCATGTCCAAGGCGGCGATCAGGTCACGTTGGCCGTCGCTGAACAACGAGGCCGGGACGGCGTGCCGTGAGATGATCCGCCACCCGGACGCGAATTCGTCGAACCGGTCCACCCGGCGGCCGAGTGCCACCCGGGCCTGTGGCGAAGGCCGACCGACTGCGGTGCCGAGCGCCTCTTCGGTGCCGCCGGCCACGATTCCGGCTCCCAGCCGCGGGAACATCGGGGGAGTGGGGAGATTGCCGGCGCGCAGCAAGTCGTCGCGTCGCCGGGCCATCTCCGGGTCGCGCAACAGAACCAAATCGCCGAACGCCATGGAGATCTCGGTCAGGCGACGGACATGCGGTGCCCGCTCCGTCTCGTAGGTGTCCAGCAGGCTCTGACCGGCCTCACCGCGAATGACCGCGTCGAGCTTCCACGACAGGTTCAACGCATCGCGGATGCCGGAGCACATGCCTTGGCCCATGTAGGGGGGCATCGTATGGGCGGCGTCGCCGGCCAGGAGGACGTGGCCGGTCCGCCAGGGTGTCACAAGGGTGCTCTCGAACGTGTAGACGGAGCGACGCTCGATCGTGCCCATTTCAGGAGTCAGGCCCCACCGGGACAGGAAGTTCCAGCATTGCTGCTCGTCGACGAGTTCCGCGCGGCTCTCACCCTCGTTGGCCGCGAACTCGAATCGGGAGTGGCGGGGTCCTGACCAGCGCCCGGCCAGCAGTGGCCGGGCGGGGTCCAGTACCTGGTAGACCTCGGGCAGCTGCGCCAGGTGCGCGTCGGGGTCGAACGGTTCGAAGTCGATCACGAGCTGATCGAGGGCGGGGAACCCGAGGTCCTTTCGTTCGGCGCCGAGGGCCGACCGGACCCAGCTGCGGGCTCCGTCGGCACCGATGACGTAGGAGGCGCGAATGGTGTGCGGCTGGGCGTCGGGAACGGGCAGAGCTTCCGGGCCGTAACTGGGAGCAACCGTCACGGTGGCGGAATCGGCATCCTGCTCGATGGCGGTGGCCACGATTCCCATGTGCACCCGGACGCCCAACTCGCGGACCTTGGCGTCGAAGACCGCTTCGATCTCCGGCTGGTAGGAAAGGTAACTCTCCTTCCAGCCTGAGCCGCCCTCGCCGAGCATGACGGTGGCCAGCACCTCCATGTCCGCGGACATCAGGCTCCACTCGAGCATGGGGCGGGCAATCAACTCGATGTCTTGGGCCACGCCCAGCCGCTGGAACGTTCGCATGGTTTCGCTGTCCAGGTGCCCCGCGCGGGACAAGGAGTACCGTCCCGGCCAACGTTCGACGACCACCACGTTCAATCCGCGCTGGGCCAGCAGCCCGGCAGTGACCATGCCGACCGGTCCGTACCCCACAATGGCCACATCGCAGTCAGTGTGCCGCGCCAGCGGTTCGTCGGGCGCCTTGCTCGGTTGTGTCACGTCGCCTCCTGGCGTGATTGATTGCTGGTAGCGATATTCGGTCGCGGGTGATCACTGGTGATCGCCGGCGGCAACGGCCGTGGCGCTCTGCCTCGGCGCGGCGGGCATGTCGTAGTGTCCGGCGATCCGCTGGCGAATCCTGCCGATCCCTTCGATGTGGGTGACGAGCTCATCACCCACATCCAGGAACCGCGGCGGAATCCTACTCATGCCGATGCCCGAAGGTGTTCCGGTGAAGATGATGTCGCCCGGAAACAGCGGAGTGATGTGGGACAGCCACGACACCAGGGCTGGAACTGAGAACACCATTCCGGCGGTCCGGTCGAGCTGCATCTGCTCGCCGGACAGTGTGGTGCTGATCTGAAGGTCATCGGCGTCGGCGAACTCGTCCGGTGTCACCAGTATCGGACCGGTCGGCCCGAATCCGGCGAACGATTTCGCCAGACCGAACTGAGGGGCCGGACCGGAACGCTGCATGATGCGTTCGGACAAGTCCTGGCCGACGGTGAGCCCGGCCACCACCGCCCAGGCCTGCTGCTCGTCGATACGGTACGCATGCGCACCGATCACGGCGACCAACTCGGCCTCCCAGTCCACGTTGCCCCGGGGAATGGTCAGCTCCTGGTTCGGTCCCACTATGCACGACGCGAACTTGGTGAAGACAACGGGCACGGTGGGCAGGTCGAATCCGGACTCCCGCGCATGTTCGGCGTAGTTGAGCCCGATCGCGAACACCTGCCGAGGATGCGAGCTGGGTGCCCCGACGTGCTCGCTGTTCAACCAGGCAGGCTCGTCGACGACGGGTTGCGTGCCGTACTCGGTATCGGCCCAGGCCCGGAACATCGCCCAGTGATCGAAGACGGCAGCCGGCTCGGGGCCGAATTTCCCGCCGCTCGCCTTCCACACGTCGATCGGCTGTTCACCATGGGCCAGGACAACTCGCCCCGACAGTGTCGCAATTCTCATCGATTACTCCAAGGTTGGTTATCTGACAAAAGCTGATCGCTGTAAGGTTCGGACGAGGTATCAGTGAGCCGCAGCAGCTGTGGGCGCGGAATGGGCTTCGGGTCGGCGAACGTGAGAAAGGCTTGCCACCAACAGCTCACCGAGGCTCCTGCTGGCCGGAGCAGAACCAAAAACGTACCAGTCCGGCCGGACTACCGCTGCGTCGCAGGCGTTATCGGTGAACCATTGTTCGTAGGTGTCGCCGACATCAGCGATCACCGTACTGACAGCCGGATCTCCAGATAGGGCTACTACCGCCCCCCGCGTCGCTCGCCACCGGGCAAGGACGTCGTGATCGAGAGCTACAAACTGGGCCGTGTCACGAACGAGGAGGACCCAACCGTGACCGACGGCATCGTCGAATCGTTGGGGCTCCGACGAACCCGCCGTGACCCAGCCCTGGGGAAAGAGCTGCCCCCGGGCTTTGTCGTCGGCGGAGGCGGTGGCTAGAAAGCCGTCGTGATATCCGGGGAACTTGAATCCCTGGGGTCGTTCCCCGTTGCGCTTGCGACGCAGCAGTTCGTCGTCGCGTTCCTTGGCTGCCTTTTCGTCGCGGATCGTCTGGACCCGCCCGAGTTCCACTGCTCGTTTCGTGATGGCGTGCACGTGCGGAGAACGCTCGACAGCGTAGCTGTCGAGCAGTTCGGCGCCGAACTCTCCGTTCAGGATCAGATCCAGCTTCCACGCCAGATTGTGGGCATCACGAAAGCCGGAGCACATTCCCTGCCCGAGGAAGGGCGGCATCTGATGCGCAGCATCCCCGGCCAGGACGACGTTGTCCTGCTTCCAGTGCTGCGCCACGGTCGACCGGAACGTGTAGGGCGCCACCCGGATCAATTCGGCGTCATCGGGAGTGATCCAGCGGGACACACGACGCCAGACGTCGTCGACATCGACGGCTGTGGCGGACGGTACCGCCTCATCCATCATGAACGAGAACCGGTGGTGGTGCGGTCCGATCGACACGATGGACGTCGGCTGCCGCGGATCACCGAACTGTTGCGCCATGGGCAGGTCGAGTTCGCGCTTCAATCTGAAATCGCAGACCAGCCACGGCTCCTGGAAGCCGAAATCGTCCATCACGATGCCCAAGGTCGACCTGGTCTGACTGTTGCCGCCGTCGCACCCGATGACGAACCGTGCGGTGTAAGTGACGGTTTCCGCCTCTGGGGTGTCAACGACGCGTCCCAGTTCGTCCGCGGTACGTGCCACGACCTCGACACCGCGATCGGTTTGCCGGATCGCGGTGACGACGTAGCCGCGGGCGATATCGATGCTGGGTGTGCGGCGGCAGAGGGCGTCAAGTTCGCTTTCCAACACGGGCTGGAACATCATGTTGAATTCCGGCCAGCCGGAGCGTCCGAAATCCGAGAACTCATTGTGGATGAGGATCTCGCCCTCGGCATTACACCAGTCGTAGGTGAGCTGGGTCCTGGCGCCGACGGCCACCGATTCGACGATTCCGAGCTTTTGCAGCAACCGCATCGCGTCGTCGTCGAAAGTTGCCGCCCGCGGCAGGTTGAAAAGGCCCCGGTAACGCTCGATCACCCCCACCCGATGTCCCTGTTGTCCGAGCAGGGCGCTCAGCGCCATACCGGTCGGACCGAATCCGATGACCAGGACGTCGTACTCGGTGCCGGGATCGTTATGTGTGCTCACTCGCTCGCCGTCAGGATCGGGGCCTTCATCGCCTCGGGGATGAGCGGCCGTTCCTCCAACGCGGGCGATGCCCAAGCGGCGACCGGCAGCTCTTCGGCATCCGGGTTGTGGTCCCAGAAGTACGGGGTGTCGGCCAGGTCGTCCATTTCGGAGTAGTAGTACTCCGAGAACGCTCCGGCCGGGTCCTTGAGATACCAGAAGTAGTTGGCCGACGCTGCGTGTCGGCCGAGGCCCCAGGCGTGCCGCTCCGGGTGATTCTCGATCATCTGTGATCCGCCGTAGCCGATCTCGTCGACGTCGCGCACCTTCCACGCCGCATGGTGGAGCAGAGTCATCGGGGCCGGCAGCACAACGATGTTGTGGTGGTCGGTTTCGAAGCGCATGAAGGCGCCGCCGATGACGTAGTCGCTCAGCCGCATGCCCAGGCCCTCGATGAAGAACTGCTGAGCCTTCTTGACGTCGGTGACTCCGATGGCCACATGACCGAGACGCAGCGGGCGGATCGGCTCCCGCTGGACCAGTTCGTTACGGTTGGCCGAAGTCGGTGCGCTCGGTGGTGGCTCTTTGGGCAGCCGCTCGGCGATGGCAATCCGGATCAGCACTCCGCTGACCGGCTCGATGGCTTCCAGACCCGCGGCAGTGCTGATCGAGTCGACCCCCAGCCCGACCAGCCTTCCGGCGATCGCCTCGAGGTCGGTTTCGTCGTCGGCGCCGATGGTGACTTCAACGACGCGGGGGCGATCGCCGGCGCGGAGGACGAGCTGCTCGCCGCCCACTACGGTGGAAAACCGGCCGGGCGCAGTCTCTGCGAGTCCGAACTCGCGGAAAAAGGTCCGCGTCAGTGGCAGGTTCGGCACCTCGCGGACGAGTTGCATTACGCGATGAATTCCCATCATTGGGTCCTTATCTGTTCAGCGGTCTCGAACGCTTTGAGGCCGCTACGGCAGCGACGGTGGCGGTGTGGGTCGACCCGACACGTTGAGCCGGAACGGGTGTGCTCAGTACGCGGCGACCGGCTCATCGGATTCGTTGATCGCTTCCGGGCTGCCGGCGAAGTGCATGACGTGTTTGGTCTCCTGGAACTCGGCCAGTCCGCCGGGTCCGCCGAGGCGGCCGAGGCCGGATGATTTGAAGCCGCCCTCTTCGAAGGCGTCGACCACCTGGCCCCAGTTGTTGATCCACACGGTGCCGGCTTTGAGCGCCGATGTGAGGCGCATCGAGGTTCCGATGCTGCGGGTCCACACCGATGCCGCCAGGCCGTACTTGGTGGCGTTGGCGCGGGCGATCGCGTCCGCCTCGTTGGTGAAGGTCTCCAGGGTGGCGACCGGCCCGAAGATCTCGTCCTGGATCAGCCGGGAGGACACGTCCTTGACTTCGATCAGTGCTGGCTTGTAAAACGCGCCCGGGCCGTCGACGGCGCCGCCTCGAACGACGAACTCGAACTCTCCGGCATCATGGGCGTCGACCAGCAGCTTGTCGACCCGAGCGGTCGCGGCCTTGTCGATCATCGGCCCCATGTGGCTGGACGGGTCGGCCGCCGGACCTGGCTCGACGGCTTCGAGGGCGGCGGCAAGCTTGGTGCGAAACTCGTCGGCGATGCCCGTCTGGACGAGGATCCGGCTGCCGGTCATGCAGAACTGGCCGGCGAACGTGGTGATCCCGTGCAGCAATGTTGGGACGACCACGTTGAGATCGGCGTCGTTGAACACGATCATCGGGGTCTTGCCGCCGAGTTCGAGGGAGACCCGCTTGAGCAGCGGGGCGGCGTCGGCCATGATCTGGGCGCCGACGACGGTGCTGCCGGTGTAGGACACCACGTCGGTATCGGGGGAGCTGACCAGTTCGCGTGCGCCGTCGTTGCCGGTCTCGGTGAAGATGTTGAGGACCCCCGACGGCAGGGACGGAACGGCGAGGAGCTGCGTCATGAGGTTGCCGGCCAAGGCGGTCTGGCCGGGCATCTTGACGACGACGGTGCAGCCGGCGGCGAGCGCGGGTGCGATGGAGCGGATTGCCAGGATCACCGGGGAGTTCCAGGGGGTGATCACCGCGGCGACACCGATGGGTTCCTTCAGGAGCATGGAGACGACGCCGTCGCGCACCTCGGCGGCGTGGCCGAGATCGGTGAGCGACTGCGCTGCGTGGTAACGCAGGCGGGGTCCGCACAGTGATGCCTCGAACGTCGCTTCGGGCCTGATCTTGCCGTTCTCGGACATCAGGGCCAGGATGACATCTTCCATGTGTTCGTCCATGGCGTCAGCCATCTCGTTGAGCACTTTTGCACGCAGCTCACGGTTCTTGGCCCACTCACCGCTGTCGAACGCTCTCCGTGCGGCCGCGATGGCGTCGCGGGCCACCCCGAGGTCGGCGTTGTAGAACTGGCCGAGGATCTCGCCCGTCGCCGGGTCGATGGACTCGGCCACCGAACCCGTCGCCTGCCACTGTCCGGCGTAGAAATGCTGCGCGGTTTCGGTTTTGACTGCGAAGGTCGTCACGTCGTGCTCCTGGAGTGGGGGACCTCGTTGGCCCGTGGCGGAGATGAAAGTGTGAACCCTGCCCTTCACCAATGGTAGGGGCATTCACCGATAGTGACTCAGGTGCCGTCGCCTGTCAAGCCCCGGGCGGCATCTACGCCCATTCGTTCCCGTCCGCGTCGAGGATCCGCCGAGTCCTCCTGAGGTTGACACGCCGAACCCATCCCTGCACAATTGGTGAAGCCATCTCTCTATGATGAATAGCAGTTCGCTCGATCCCGATGGCCCGTTGCGACACTGATGTCAAGGAGCACGAGAATGTCCGAGGAAACTACGTCCCCCAGCCCAGCGACTCATACCGGGCGGGTCGCGGTCGTCACCGGCGCCGCCGGTGGTTTCGGAACGGCCATCGCCACCGAGCTCGCCCGCCGCGGTGCCGACATCATCGCCGTCGATCTCAATTCGGCGGAACGGACGGTAGAGTGCGTCCGCCAACACGGGCGAAAAGCGGTCTCGCTCTGTGCAGACATCTCTACGCCCGACGGCGTGAACTCGATCACCGACCAGATGCTGGCGTTCGCCGGCCGAGTGGACATCCTGATCAACAATGCCGGAGTTTTCCCTTTCCGGAACATCTGGGAGCTGGACTATGCCGAGTGGAAGCGTATCCAGGCAATTAATCTCGACTCGCAGTTCCTGATGGCGAAGTCGGTGATGGGCTCGATGCGGGACAACGGATGGGGACGAATCGTCAATCTGGCGTCGAACTCACTGGGCCTGGCCGTTCCGGACATGGTTCCTTACATGGCAGCCAAGGGCGGGGTCGTCGGTTTCACTCGCGCCTTGGCGACCGACCTGGCCCCGCACGGAATCACCGTGAACGCGGTCTGTCCCACGGCCTCAAAAACCCCGGGCGGTGAACGGTTCATCGGGTCGGACGTGCTCGGGGTGGTCGCCAATATGCAGGCGATCAAGCGTGTGGGTGTCGCCGATGACATCGTCGGAACGGTCTGCTTCCTCTCCAGCGCGGATTCGGCGTTCATGACCGGCCAGACCCTGGTGTCCGACGGCGGGCTGATGCGCGTCTGATGACCCGACGCAAGACGCCCGACGACTCCACGGTCTTTTTCATCGCTCGATCGTCGATCGATATCACATCCGTGGTCGATCGATCACAACGACAACAGGAAAGCAGGATCCGTCATGGATGCAGCGGTGTTGACCGAAGTGGGCGGGCGCCCTGAATTTGCCCAGTTCACCGATCCTGAGGCGCAGGACGGCTCTGTCGTCGTGGAAGTCGCCGCCGCCGGTGTGAATCACCTCGACATCGCGAAGGCTTCCGGTGGCTTCTACCTCGGGCCGCCCGCCGTGCCTTCCGTCCTGGGTAGCGACGGGGTCGGCCGCCTGGCGGACGGTCGTCGGGTCTTCTTCGACACTACGGTGTCGCCGTTCGGCGCCTGGGCGCAGCGGAGCCTGGTACCCCAGGCCAGTCTTCTTTCGGTGTCTGATGGCGTCGACGACGCGGTGGCTGCCGCGCTGGGTAACGCGGGATTAGCCGGCTGGTTGTCCCTGGCCTGGCGGGCTCGCCTACAACCCGGCGAGACGGTGATCGTTCTTGGCGCGACCGGCGCCATGGGCAGCGCGGCTGTACAGATCGCGAAGCTCCTGGGCGCCGAGCGCGTGGTCGGTGTAGATGTCGACCAGGACCGGTTGGCCGGATTGCGTGGTGCCGATGCCACCGTGGCACTGGATAGCGGAGACGAATTCGTGGCTGAACTCCGAGATGCCACCGGGGGAGGAGCTGACGTAATCATCGATCCCCTCTGGGGGAGCCGGCTCTCGCGGCGATGAAAGCTGCTCGGCACGGCGCCCGCCATGTCCAGATCGGCACCATGGCCGCGCCGGACATCGCATTACCGGCCGCGACGGTGCGCTCGAAGGCCATCGATCTGCTCGGTTTCGCCATCTTCCACGCGCCGCTACCCGTGCGTCAGGAGGCGTACCTCCGGATGACGGCCCACGCCGCCAGGGGTGAAATCGCCGTCAACCTCGAGCGGATGCCACTGCGGGACATCGCCGCTGGCTGGGAGCGCCAGAAGGCCGGTGCCGGCACCAAACTCGTGCTTATTCCCTGAAAGTCGCGATAGGCAAAACGGGCTCTTCGGACGATGTATGTGTCCGAAGGCCCGTTTTGCCTATCGTTCTCTCCCTGAAGGGTCTCGAACGTCAGCCGTTCCACAGCTTGATGTAGGTCTGTGCTACGTCCGGGTAGCCCGCGTAACCACGCGTCGTATCGAAGGTAATGTCCTTCTGCTCCAGAATCTGCTCCGGAGTGTCGCCCGCCTTCTCTCCGGCGGTGAGGTCTTTTCCGAGAAGCAGTCGGGCCGCCACGTCGACGCTCGTCCAAATCGCCACCTGCAAGTCGATCCCGAGACCGGCCGTGAGTGCGCCTGTTTTGATGTCACCGAGGGTGTTGGGCGTCGGTGCGAAGCCGATACTCGTCAAATTCGTAATACCAGCAGCCTTGAGCGCAGCGGGCAGACCGGCCGCGATCTCGGCGCTGGCGAACACCGCGACGGTGGAGTCCCGATGTGCCTGTAGATCGGTCACGACGGTGCTGGGTGCCTTGGTTCCGAAGGTCAGGACGCTGATGTCGCTGGTGCGGAACTGGCAAGTTTTGCAGAGCTTCGTGAGCTCCGACTTGAAAGCGTTTGCCATGGGAATCGAGAAGCTGAGCTCGGGGACGGTGTAGAACACAACATTGGCGTTCTGTCCCTTACGGGCGACCACCCAGTCTGCCATCAGCTGGCCAGCCCTGACATTGAAGTCCAGGCCGATGTAATTGAATGTCACCCCGTAGGGCGCTACATCCTCCGTCACCGACACCGAGATGACTTTGATGCCGGCGGCGGACAGTTCTTTCAGTTTGCCGCCGAACTGGGCCAGTTGGACACCCGTCACGATGACGACCGCCGGCTTCAACGCCAACGCCGAGGATGCGGCAGCTTGCGAGGTCGACGAGGTTCCCCCGGCATTGATGAGGGTGAGTTGACCGCCGACGGCTTTGACCGCGGGACCGAGCAACTGTGCCGTCAGGCCACAGATCGTGGTCGAGCACTGCAGGAAGGCGAACTTCGTCCCGGCGGGAATCTTGCCACCAAGAGTCTCGGTCACCGGAAGGGCGCTGGGCTTGCCGATGTAGGGAGCGATTGCCGCCTCCGCCGACGCTGTGTCAGCCGCAGAAGACGTAGCGGAACCGGACGATCCCACGGAAGTAGCTGAACGCGAAGAACTCGACCAGGAGGCAGCGGAACTTGATGATCCTCCTGCGGAGGTGCCCGTCGACGAGGCGCTCGAACAACCGGCCACGGTCACGCCGAGTAAAGCGACCGCAGCGACTAGGACGCGATGGCTCCGCGTCGGATGGCCTCGGCCAATCCCGGCCGGCCGTTGGTCAACCGCCTGCCTGAACGCAGGTTGCAGTGGTGCACTTTTCATGATGCTCCTTTGTGGTTGGGTCAGCCGGTCGAACTGTCGGAGTCCGTGGTAAATCGGCTCGACCGCAGGATTGCGGCCGAGCAGGTGGAAAGCATCTGGGGGTGAGCGACGACGTCGCCTCTTACCGCGCGATAGCGTTAACCTGGTTGGCTGCGAGGGAAAAAGTCAGAAGATCGCTATCGGGTTGATCGGGAGTCCCGTCGCCCCGTGAAGCGGCATAGGGGCTGCACTCAACAAAAATGAGTATCGCGCCAATTCCTGAGCGACATGGGCGAGTTCGTCAAGGGCGGCCGCGTCGATCAGAGGTAGCCCGAGCCGCGCCAGCCCGATCCCGTGCAATGCCATTGGGCTCTTCACTCCCGGCGGCCGGTCTCCGATGTCTCCGACGAAGACACTGACCTCGCGGGCCGCTATCCACCGCAAGGCGTCGACGGTCAACACGGGCAGCTGGTGGGCTTCGGAATCGAATTGGTTCCAGCCACCACGCAGCACCAGGGCATCTCCGGACTCGACGCGCACGTGCAGCCGTTCCTCGGCGTCGTCGAGGTTGTCACCAGTAATCTCGTGTCCCGCCTCCATCCGGCCTGCGCGGGCCATGTCCAGGAGAACACCCCGGGTGAGGATGCCTTGCGCAAACGCAGCGGTCGAACCGTGTCGCACAGTTCCTTCTGCCACTGCGTTGTCGAGTGCGACCCCGGGGTAGACGTGCCCGTCGACAACGATGTGCACCACTGCGTCGATATGAGTCATCGATGCGGAGTGCACGTTGATCAAGTGGACGTCGGTCATGGCGCGCGCGGGGGACCCGGTGTAGGCCAGAACCTGCTGAACTGGCGCCGGCATGGCGTGGCTGCCCCGCGCTACCGGTCCGCCGCCGGAGAAGATGACGGGATCCACACGCTGAGCAAGCGAGACGGAACGGCCTAGCTTGGCCTCTTGTACCGCCCTGAGTCGTACATCAGGAGTGATGAAGTTCAGCGTGCCGCGTTCATCGTCAGCGCCCCACCGCCCCCAGTTCGATGGCAGGTTCTCGGTAAGCCCACTAGTAGTCGTCATAACTCCCTCAGGACATCGGTGTCAGATGGGTTTGCCGCAGAAGATCGAGGTGCAGGCGCTGCAGTGACGTCGATGTGCCGCATTCCGGTCGTTACTAGCGGCGAAGTTCACTTATGCTGAGTGGATTCCACGATAGTGAAGCATCAGCATCATGGTGTCAAGGGCCCGGCGGCAAACCGTCACAGGCGACTTGGTCGCGCGCAATTGAGGAAGCAGCATCCGGCAGGGCCAGGTCAAGAAGGCCAGTCGCATTGCCGCGCAGGATGTTCTGCTCCTGATCGTCAGTGATCCGACGGCGTTGTGCCGCTGCCCGTACGACCGCCGGTGCCGCGGTGAGCTGGTCGGCGATGAAGGGGTGGTCGGTACCGATCATGACGTGGTCAGCGCCGAACCGTTCGATCAGCAGAGGCAGATTCTCTGGATCGAGGACCAGCGAATCCACCCAGAGGGACCGCGTCAACCGGTCGAGCAGTTCCAGGTCGGCTTCACCGGACATCTCGGCCGACATGCGCAGCCGGGGGTAGGCCCACGGATATGTGCCGCACCCGTGCGCGAGCACGATACGCAGATCCGGACACTGCTCCAGCAGGCCGCCGAACACCAATGCGGTGGCGGCCATCGCCGTGTCGGTCAACATGCCCAGACCGATGTCGTAGGGCGTGCCGCTGCGGCGGATTGCGCCTCCGCCACCATCTGTGGGATGCACAAAAATGATCGCGTCCAACGCCTCGGCTGCGGAGAAGAACGGCCGTAAGTGTGGGTCGTCCAGCTCGTATTCGCCTATCCGCGAGCCGATCTCGACGCCGGCCAGACCCAGCTCGGTACGCAGGCGACGCAGTTCGTCGATGGCGGCATCGACGTCCGGGAGCGGCAGGCCGCCCAAACCGATCAATCGGCCGCCGCTCCGTCGGACATCGGCGGCCAGTGCGTCGTTGAGGCCACGGGTAAATGCGACGGCTGCGCTCGGCTGCGACCAATAGGTCATGGTGACCGGAACCGGAGACACCAACTGTGCGGCGATTCCGGCAGCGTCCAACTCGGCCAGTCTGGCTTCGACGTTCCACAGGGGTGCCCGAACCCGGCGAAAAATTTCCTGGCCACGCATGATGCGACCGGTTTGCTCGTCATCGACGATCAGATGTGGCCATCGAACATCACCGGTAGTCTCGCTGAAATCAGGTAGCCCGACGGGGAAGTGGTGGGCATGGATGTCGATGGAGCCGGCCGGTATTGCAGTTGCCGCCGGAAATCTCGGATCTCTCGACCCTGAGTCACTCATTTGTGCGGGCGCGGATGGGCGTCGTCGAGCGCTGTAAGGGCTGCGTCATCGAGCGAGATCGAACCTGCATCGACATTCTGGCCGAGGTGGACGCTGTCCGCGGTCCCTGGGATGAGGAGCACGTTCCCGGCAGATCGCAGCAGCCACGCGAGGCCGACCTGCGCTGGCGTGCTGCCGATGCGTTCGGCCACGGCGCGAACGGTAGGATCGTCCGAGACCTTGGGTGAGCCGGGAAACGCCCCCCCGAGCGGAAAGAAGGGCACCCAGGCGATCTGCTCGGAGACGCACAGGTCGAGCATGTCCTCGTCCTGGCGATTCACCAGGCTGTATTCGTTCTGCACGCAGGCGATGCCGGCTCCGATTGCCTGGCGCAGCCCATCGAGCGTCACGCTGCTCAGGCCGATGGCGCCAATCTTGCCCTCGTCGCGCATGGCCGTCATGACGGCCATCTGGTCATTGATGTCCACCACCTGATCGCCTTCGGCCCGGAGCCGGGATCTGCCATCGAGACGCCGAAGGTTCACCAACGGCACCTGTTCTACCCCAAGGCTCCGGAGGTTGTCCTCGACGGAGGCGCGGAGTTCCTCGGGTCGCTGTGCCGCGCGCATCGGGATACCTCCACCCGGGCTGGGGTCAGCGCCGATCTTGCTCGCGATCAGCACACCGTCCTCTGGGCGCAACGCTTTGCGGATCAGCTCGTTCACCAAGCCGTTGCCGTAGAACTGGGCCGTATCGACGTGATCGATGCCGAGCTCGACCACTTTACGCAACAACGCGATCGCCCCGTCGCGGTCGTCGTGCATACGGTGCAGCTGCATTGCGCCGTAACCGATCCGGGAGACGGGATGACCGGCGAGGCGCCCCGTACCGCCGGGGCGTGAGGTGGACGCAGTGCTCGCGTCCGATGGCGAGGTGGCGTCGGACAAAGACGTGATGTCGTGGGGCATCGTTGCCTGCTTTCAGTAGTTGATGCGGGACGGAGGTGCGCGCCGACACCTCGGTGTGCCGCCGACCTCGGTGTCGGCGACTCATCGTCATCTCCACCGCTGCAAGGTGAACTTCTGCCCGTTCTGGCCGGAACGAGCGGGTCGGCAACCTTGAGTCCATCGACCCCAGTAGCGTACACTTTGCTGCAAGGGGTTCACCAATGGTGAGTCAGTGGTCAGTGGATGCCACTCCCGGCGCACCGGGCGGAGGCACTCGATCGCAGGAGTGAGTTGCGGTGTCCCGATGCCCGGATCCCTCGTTGCTTTCACAGCCGGACAGGGTGCGGACGTGATCTGAAGCCGTACGAAATTCATTCGGGACGGTCTATTGACACCGATCGCGCCGGATCCTATGGTTCGTCCAGTCTCCGTATGTAGCGATCGCTATAAATGCAGTATCCGCCACGGGAGAGCGCAGGCCATCGGACGAATGACCGCACTGTCAATCAGGCGGTCGACGCCCCGCCTCGCTGTGGTCGACCGGGTTGTCTCGGCGTCGGATGACCGGCTGCGGCTCTTGCGAAAGGTCGTGGCGGTCAGCGTTGGATCGGCGGTTCGGCCAGAGCTCTGCGACGAACCGCCGGCTGCGACACAACAAGAACGTTTCCCTACCAAGGATGTGAGGAGAGCGGAAGATGTCCATCAAGACCAGCGAATTACGGCGAACCAGCGTCGCACGGGCCCATGCCGGAATGCGAGGTGCTGACGGGAACAATCCGGCCGGACACCGGATTTCCGAAAGCGGGCGCGGTTCGAGTGGCCGCGCGGCCCGGAGGGTCGTTGTCGCATGTGTCTCGGCGCTGGCGATGATCACCGTCGCCGCCTGCGGGTCGACATCGTCACCGAGCTCGGCTTCGACGGGCGGCCCTTCATCCAGCTCGGCGCTCTCCGCAGTTGCATCGGGTGCAGGATCCTCGTCGGGGGCGAACGTGGCAGCTGCGACGGCGGCTATCGCGCCGTACACAGGTCATCCCGGCGCATTCCCGGTGACGGAGCCACTTGCCAAGCCGCTGCCGGCCGGCACAAAGTTCGCCTTCCTTCAATGTGGAACGGCCGCCTGCGGCCTGGTCGCCAAGCTACTGGTTCCAGCGGTCAAGGCGATCGGGGGCACTCTGACCACGGTGGGCTCGGGATCCTCAGCTGCATCCTCGCAGGCAGCGCTTTCCAGCGTGCTGGCACTGAAGCCCGACGCCCTACTGATCTCCGGTATCGACCCGACTGTGTTCGGCGGCGGCCTCAAGAAATTGTCGGACGCCGGCATCAAGGTCGTCACGATCTCGATCGCGAAACCGACCGCTCCGTACGGCATCACCTTCAATTACATCGGTCTGCAGCAAACCCTGACCGCCGGAACATTGATGGCCGATTGGGTGATTGCGAACAAGGGTCCGAGCGCGAACGTTGTGTTCTACGGAGTGCCGGCCATCGACTTCTCCAGTAAGCAGCAGCAGGCTTTCGAGGACGAGTTGAAGAAGAATTGCCCGGCGTGCAAGGTGCGAGCCGTTCCGGTCGACATCGCCACGCTGGGCACCACTTCCGCGCGGACGGTGGTCACCGACTTGCAGGGTCACCCCGAGACTAACGTGGCCGTGTTCGCAAGCTCCCAGGTTGCCGCAGGCCTGCCGGCGGCGATGAAGGCGGCCAACCTGTCGGTCACCACGCTGGGCTACGCGCCGCAACCAGGAATCCTGCAGGACGTGAAAGACGGCGGTATGACGGCCGGTCTGGCCGTGGACTTCCCGATCTCGGTGTGGGCAGCTGTGGATTCCGCGGCACGGTTGATCGAGGGAGATCAGCCGACGACCGCAGAACAGGCCGGCGAAATCCCGATGCAGTTGCTCGGGCAGAAGGACATCACCTTCGACCCGAGCCACGGCTATTCTTCCTACCCGGACTATCAGCAGCGATTCACCACGCTGTGGCACCCGGCGGGCTGAGTGCGGTGACTGTCATGACTGCGCCGCTGCTGCAGGTGAGTGGAATGTCGAAGACGTTCCCGGGGCTGAAAGCTCTCGACGATGTAGCGCTTGAGGTTCGCTCCGGCGAGATCGTCGCGGTACTGGGGCACAACGGGTCGGGCAAGTCGACGTTGGTGAAAATTCTCGCCGGTGTGTACTCCGCCGATCCGGGGTCGCTCGTAGAGGTGCGCGATGCCGAAGGCCAGCTGGTATCGGGACCTTCGGCGCGCGACGAGCTGCACTTCATCCACCAGGATCTCGGGTTGACCGACATCCTGACCACGGTAGAGAACCTGGGGTTGAGCCACCCCACTCGCCGGCGAGGCCTGTTTCCGGTTCGCGGACAGGCCGAGCGGCGGCACGCGCAACGATTGATTGCCCGGTTCGGCGCCCGGTTCGACGTCACTCTGCCCGTGGGCCGGCTCTCGCCGGCGCAACGAGCGATCGTGGCGATCGCCAGGGCGATGGACGACTGGACTCGACCGGACAATGTGCTGATTTTGGACGAGCCGACGACCGCGCTGCACGGCGACGAGGTCAAGGTGTTGTTCGAGGCGGTCCGGCGGGTGGCGGCTTCGGGTGCGGGGGTGGTGTTCATCTCCCACCGGCTGGACGAAGTGTTCCAGCTGGCTGACCGTGTGGTCGTGCTGCGGGATGGGCGAGTGGTGGCCGAGGAGCCCACCAGTCGGTTGGACCACGACGCAATCGTGGCGCTGATCGCCGGGCGGGCCGTGGCCGAACTGTCCTCGACCCGCGAGACCGGGCCGGGCCAGCCGGTGCTGGAGGTGGCCGGTATCAGTAGCGAGGAGCTCAGAGAATTCTCGCTCACCTTGCGGGGAGGTGAGATCCTCGGCATCGGCGGGATTCTCGGGTCGGGTCGGGAACAACTCGGGCCGATGCTGTTCGGTGCCCGCCATCGGTCTGGTGGACGAGTGGAGATTGCGGGCGAGGTATTGGTCGCTGATAACACGGTGGCCGCGATCGAGGCCGGCATGGCCTACGTGCCGGCCGACCGCCGCCGAGATGGTGCGGTCATGGAGATGAGCGTCCGGGAGAACCTGACGCTGCCGGCCATGCGACCGTTGCGGCGTGCTTTCGGCCGGCTGGACACCCGCGCCGAGCGGACCGAGACCAGTGGGTGGATGGGCACTGTCGGGCTGCGACCTCCCAATCCTGAGCAGCCGTTGAAGCTGTTCTCCGGTGGCAACCAGCAGAAGATCGTGCTGGCCAAATGGTTGCGGGTGCGCCCGCGGGTTCTCCTACTCGATGAGCCGACCCAAGGTGTCGACGTGGGGGCAAAGGCGGCCATCTACGAGCTGATCCTCGCTGCCCGGGACGAAGGAAGCGGAGTCCTGCTGTGTTCCTCGGACACTAAAGAACTGGTCACCTTGTGCGATCGCGTGTTGGTCCTCAAGGACGGACGAGTCGTCAGCGAGGTTCCTCGCGAGCTGCTGACCGAGGAGCGTCTCGTCCGCGACGAGCTGGCACTCGACTCGGCGATGAATCCCTTGGCGGAGGTGTGAGCGCGAAGCTCAGCAGGCCGGAGCGGACCATTCCGGAGCCGCGCGCCGACGACGGACACCAGCACAGTGGAAGCAGGCCGATCAAGATGACGGACGTCATCGAGCACGACCAGGACCAAACATCACTGGAACCGATACATGACGAGCTGTGGTCGGCGCGGCTGCGGCGGGCGTTTGCGTTCCGCAACACCGCTGCGCTGTACCTGCTGGTGGTGTTGGTGGTGGTGTTCGCGATTTGGGTGCCCGACACCTTTTTGACCACCGGTACCTGGAGGTCGTTGCTCTCGGATCAGGCGATCACCTGCTTGGTCGCGGTCGGCCTGGTGGTTCCGATCGCTGCCGGGGTGGTGGATCTGGCGATCGGCACCGAGGTCGGTCTGGGGGCGATTTTGGTGGCCCGCCTGTTGGTGGGTGAGGTGCCCATGGCGTTGGCCGTTGTGTTGTCCCTGCTGGCGGGTGCGGCGGTGGGTGTCTTTTCCTGGTTGATGATCACGCGGGCGCGGATCCCGTCCTTCATCGCAACGTTGGGTGTCAGTTCTTTGCTGACCGCTGCGATCGCGTGGATCTCGGGCAGTCAGCAGATCGTGAACCTGCCCTCGGGGTTTGCCAGGATCGGCACTGGTCAGCTGTTCGGTTTGAGCTACCCGTTCTACATCATGATCGGGGTGTCGGCTGTGCTGTGGTACGTGCTCGAACGCACCCCGATCGGCCGACGGGTCTACGCCACCGGGGGCAACGTCGACGCAATGGGCGGATCCAGTGAATCGGCCGCGTTGGCTGGTGTCCGGACCTCGCGGATCGTCCTGGGGGCTTTGGTGACCGGGGGTGTGGTCGCGGCCGGTGCGGGTCTGTTGGAGACCTCTCAGCTGTCGGCCGGTGATCCCACCATCGGTCCGGGGTTCTTGTTGCCGGTCATCGCCGCGGTGTTTCTAGGTTCCACCCAGTTCCGTGGTGGCCGGTTCAATATCTGGGGAACCGTGGTGGCCGCGTACGTTTTGGCCGTCGGGGTCAAGGGTCTGCAACTGGCCGGTCTTCCGATCTGGATCCCTGACCTGTTCAACGGCGCAGCCCTTCTGCTCGCCGTCGGCCTCGCCGCCTGGCGCCGACCGCCGGTCAGCCGCCGGGAGGCCATCCTCCGGCTGTTGCGCGGCAACACACCCGCAGCACGGACCCGCCGGCGCGCCAGGCAGAACGAACTGACCACCCGCGTCCGTGCTGCCGGCGTGGGGGCCGACACGCCGGAGATCGTGCAACACGAGCTGTGGTCGGCGCGGCTGCGGCGGGCGTTTGCGTTCCGCAACACCGCTGCGCTGTACCTGTTGGTGGTGTTGGTGGTGGTGTTCGCGATTTGGGTGCCCGACACCTTTTTGACCACCGGTACCTGGAGGTCGTTGCTCTCGGATCAGGCGATCACCTGCTTGGTCGCGGTCGGCCTGGTGGTTCCGATCGCTGCCGGGGCGCTGGATCTGGCGATCGGCACCGAGGTCGGTCTGGGGGCGATTTTGGTGGCCCGCCTGTTGGTGGGTGAGGTGCCCATGGCGTTGGCCGTTGTGTTGTCCCTGCTGGCGGGTGCGGCGGTGGGTGTCTTTTCCTGGTTGATGATCACGCGGGCGCGGATCCCGTCCTTCATCGCAACGTTGGGTGTCAGTTCTTTGCTGACCGCTGCGATCGCGTGGATCTCGGGCAGTCAGCAGATCGTGAACCTGCCCTCGGGGTTTGCCAGGATCGGCACTGGTCAGCTGTTCGGTTTGAGCTACCCGTTCTACATCATGATCGGGGTGTCGGCCGTGTTGTGGTACGTGCTCGAACGCACCCCGATCGGCCGACGGGTCTACGCCACCGGGGGCAACCCGCACGCGGCCTCCCTGGCCGGTGTGCGCACCAACCGCGTCTTGCTGGGGGCTTTGGTGACGGGGGGTGTGGTCGCGGCCGGTGCGGGTCTGTTGGAGACCTCTCAGCTGTCGGCCGGTGATCCCACCATCGGTCCGGGGTTCTTGTTGCCGGTCATCGCCGCGGTGTTTCTAGGTTCCACCCAGTTCCGTGGTGGCCGGTTCAATATCTGGGGAACCGTGGTGGCCGCGTACGTTTTGGCCGTCGGGGTCAAGGGTCTGCAACTGGCCGGTCTTCCGATCTGGATCCCTGACCTGTTCAACGGCGCAGCCCTTCTGCTCGCCGTCGGCCTCGCCGCCTGGCGCCGAACACCCGGCTCTAGGCGCTTTGCCATTCTCGGACTTCTCCGGATCTATCGTCGCGGAGCCGAACCTCGGAGCTGAGGGTCGACTCGCAACCCAGTGATCAGGCCATGGCCCCCGGATGAGTGAGAGGTCGCCCATGTTCCATCCCATTAATTCAGCTCCGTCCAGCGACACGCTCGAGGTCTTCCCGACCGCGGTGGCCGTCGCCACCCCGGTCGGCGAGCGGGCAATGCTGATCGAGCAGTTCCCGTCCCGATCCGAGTCAGGCAACTTGCCGAACGGTGGTGGGCGTTCTCCTTACACTGCTTCGGTGAGCGCAGAACCAGGCAAAGCCAAGAGCAAGCGTCAGGAGCAGGGCGACCGCTCCCGGGAGGACATCCTTGACGCGGCCAGTCGGCTGATGGCAGCTCGCGGATACGACGGAACGAGCATCTCCGCTCTCGCCAAGGAGTCAGGGCTGCCCGCCAGCTCGATCTACTACCACTTCGCATCCAAGGAAGGCGTCCTCAAGGCTGTCATGGAGCGTGATGCCGCACGCTTCGCCGTCTCGACGTCCCTGGACGACCTGCCGCAAAAAGGTTCTCGGAGCGAGAGGGTGGCATGGATTCTTCACCGCGCCGCCCAGGTCATCGAGGATTCACCTGGATTCCTGCGCCTACAGACCATTCTGCTGCTCAGTGCGTCGAACGGTGAGGCCTACGCAACGGTGCTACAGCTGCGACATCTCCAGCGGGAGGGTTTTCGAGACGCTCTGGCGGTCGGTCTCGCCGAGCTCGGCGACCCTCCGGCGACCGACATGGCGGACCGGCTGGTCGATTTCGCCAGGGCGGCCTTCGAGGGAGCGTTCCTGGCCGCGCAGGGCGGCTCGGTGGCACACCACGAAACGCTGGCGACACTCGCCGATGTATTGATCCGACTGGCAAGCGATGACGGGCATTCTGCGGCGCAATCCTGATTCCATGGCGGCCGGATTGTCAGCCGGCCTTCAACCCTGCTCTGACGGCGGCCAATATTGCCAACATCGGATTGAACGCGACTGACTCCAGTGACCCGACAGATATGAAGGACCGCGCAGTGAGATTGTGGATCTTCGGCGCACAAAAGTCAGGCAAGCCGGCGACGCTGCCCGCGCGGACGGCCAGGTGAGCTCCGATTATCGCGGGAACGCGACGCCCCGAGTCGTGCCGGTGTTCTTCCTATCGGACAGCACCGGGATTAGCGCCGAGACGATGGGCAACGCGCTACTCATCTAGTTCCCGGACCTGCTCTTCGAGCGCCGCGTGATCCCATTCATCTCCACCATCGAGGAGGCGCGTCGGGTGGTCCGCGTCCTGGACGCGGCCATGGGCGGGTCCGTCACGCCATTGGCGTTCACCACAGCTGCGGTCGACGGGATCAGGGCTGCGCTGCACGAGTCCCGTTGCCCGATCATCGATTTTTTCGACATGCACATGACCCGGGTGGAATCGATGTTGGGTACCAAGGGTATGCGCGTGCCGGCCCGGCTGCACGGAGTGCGATACATCAAGCGGTACAACTCACGGATGGCTGCGGTGGAGTACGCCATCGAGCATGACGACGGACAGAGCATGCGGGCGCTGAGCAAGGCCGACGTCATCCTGGTCGCCCCGTCCCGCTGCGGGAAGACGCCCACCACCATGTATCTCGCTCGGCAGCACGGAGTGTTCGTGGCCAACTACGCACTGGTCGATGAAGACCTGACCAGTGCCGAACTGCTAAATCCAATCCGCGCGTTGCACCAACGATGCTTCGGGATGGTCTCCACCCCGGCCCGGTTGAGCCAGGTCCGGCAGGAACGAAGGCCCAACTCCCGGTAAGCATCCCTGGAGCAGTGCACCGACGAACTGCGCCGCGCCGAATCGATGTTCGCCGACCACCGCATTCCGCTCATCAATTCGTCGATGAAGTCCGTCGAAGAAATGGCGACCGTGATTTTGCAGCAGATCGCGACTTTTCCTGTCAACCTCGAAAGGTCCTCGCCATGACTGCCGTCATCGTGCATCCCACAGTGAGATGGTTCGCCGAGATCGGATTGTCCGACCTCGAACAGGTCGGTGGCAAGAATTCCTCCCTCGGTGAGATGGTCGGCCACCTCGTTTTGCGATTCTCTCGCAGCGGGGGCTGGCCCCACCACTCGTGGTTAGTGGTGGGGTTGAGATGCGATGGGAGGGACTGCTGTGTTGCCGGCGGGTCGGGCCTGGGCAGGCGGTTCATGGGTGGATTTGGGCCAGTCGGCTGACGCAGCGGATGAGGAGTTCGTCGGTGTCTGGCCAGGGGAAGGAGGTGATGGTTTGGGGTAGTGCTACCAGGCCGTGCAGGGCGAGCCAGATGCTTACTGCGTCGCCGAAGGGATCGGTGCTGGTTGAACGGCCGGCGTCGATACAGGATTGGATGGTTCGCACGACCAGGTCGAAGCTTTCGGCCATGAGGGGCGCGGTTTGGTGCATCACTCGCTGCTCTTGCCCCCATAAGTCGAGGAAGCGACGCTCGAAGATGACTCGGTAGCGGTTGGGGTGGGCGTGGCCGTGTGCGACGTAGGCGCGGGTGCCGGCGAACAGCTGCTCGACTGCGTCGGACCGGGAGGCTACGGCGGCGAGCAGGGTCTGGTGCAGGCGGGTGAGTTCGTGGGCGACGACCGCGTCGATGATTTCGGCGCTGTCGGAGAAGTGGGGGGCGATCGAGGGGGCGGCGATGCCGACCTCGCGGGCTACCGCGCGCAGGGTGATGGCGTGTTCGGTGCCGGTTCGTTCGAGTAGGGCGGCGGCTCCGGTGATGATTTCTTCCCGGAGCCGGGCGCCTTGGCCGCGGGGGTTGCGCTGCCGAATCGGCCTGGCAGGTGGGATCGCCTCGCCGGCGCCTCCCGGCCGGGTGTCGGATAGGTCGCGGTTCGGCACGGAAGCGAGTCTAGCTGGGCTGGCACAGTGTCAGCTTCCGCCGCCTAACCTTACGTCTTGACGGGTTAACCGGACGGGGCTACGGTCCGTGGTGTCCCGTGTCACACTGCGCGGGCACGGCGATGGGAGGCAGTTCATGGGCAATACGGGTTTGAGCGGGCGGGGGCGGAGGGCCGTAGCCGGCGTGCGTGGCTCGCTGTTCGGGCGGGCACGTCGGGTGAAGGCGTTGGCGGTTGTGGCCGGGGTTGCGGCGATGGTTGTCGTGGGGCTGATGGCGGTGCCCGACAGCCAGGCGGCGACACCGAAGCAGGCAGCGCCTGCCGTGGCCGCACCCGAGTGCAGGACATTCGGTCACAGCGGCATTCCGGGGGTGCTGATCAACGAAACCAACGCACGCCTGACCCGCACGTTCGTTGAGCACGGCCCGGGCACTGGCTTCTTCAATCCGGAACCGCCGGCGGAGCTTCCAGCCGAGGACGTCGTTCCGTGGTGCGTGGGCAGCAACTTCGGCGTTGAGGCCATGCAGGTCACATACCGGCTGCCCGACCATCCGAATTCGTACGTGACCTTCCAGGCCTATTACGCCGCCGTGGTGGGCTCGCTGGAGACCGCCTGCACGACCAACACCAACCGCTACGGGTGTGCGGCGGAAAAAGTCGGCCCAAACTTTGTTTGCAGCCCCTACGTCGGTTGTGTAGGGCCGCTTCGCAACAAGGAGGCCCTCAAAGGCGTGGACGTGGTCTTCCGGATCTTCCCGCAGTAAGCACAATAGTCCTGGTTGGGCCCCAGTAGAGCGAGCGGTCACTGGGCGCAAGCACATGATGAATCGCGTGTTTTGCTGGGGCGGCAACGGGGTCGGGCGGCCTTTCCCTAGGCCTTCTGATTACGGCTCGAGGTGACATGTAGGTCGGCCCTTCGGTCGTTTCGTGAGTCTATTTGGCGGCGTGTTTCTCGTTGATCAGCTGTCGAGGTTTGCGTCCTTTCATGTAGTCGCCGTGGTTGCACCGGTGGTGGTTGTAGGCGTGCAGGAACGTGGCAGGGCGGCGGCCAGGTCGGTGAGGCGACTCGGCCGCGGGGCGCGGGGCTCCGCGCCCGGTTGCGGGGTTGGTCCGTCAAACTGGCCGGGTGAGTCCGTGGTGGGTGGCACTGCTCAGTGTCCTGGCGGGCGGCGGCCCGACCATGGCCGGATCCATGTGGGTCGGTTCGCGCGACCGCGGAGCGGCGGCCGCGAGGAATGGCTTCGCCGGCTGCAATGGGCGCAGCAGCTGATCGCTGCCCCGGACGCGGTTGCGAGGCGCAAGCCGCTATGTGAGGAACCGATCCACTATCGACCCTGAAGGGATCGACGGTCCGCGACCCCGACCGATGGTCCACGGTAGCCAAAGGGCATCCATGATGCTCGGCGCCGCAGTCGCGTCATCGTGCCCGGGATCGGCGATATTTGGAGTGGCCATTTGTGGAAAGATCCAATCCAGGCTGGTATTCGCCGTTGCTGCGCGTGCTGCGGGGCTTCCCCGGTCGAGTTCCCGATACCACAGCGCGAAAATTAGGATATTGGTCGCACAGATTGCACCAATAATCAGCAGGGGCCCCGGCAAGCGTCGTCCAGAGAGCTGTTCACCAATTGAGCTTCCCCAGATCGTGGACGGTTCATCATGCCGCGCCGCGGGTGCGGTGGGCTTTGTCTTGTTGTACTGCACGGGCGGGATCATGCCGATGGTGGAGTGGCGGCGTTGGTGGTTGTAGAACCCGTACGCCCAGTCCGGGATAACAGCCTGGGCCTGTCGTGTCGAATCGAAAGTATTGCGGGACAACACCTCCCATTCCAGTGAGGAGAAGAACGCATTCGGCGGCGGCGTTGTCGAAGCACGACCCACCCGGCCCATCGACTGACGCAGGCCCTGATCGGCGCACAGCTTGGCGAACGTCGTGGCGGTGTAGGTGCTGCCGCGGTCGGTGTGAAAGATGACCCGCTGATCGACCTGGTCCCGCCAGATCGCAACCTTGCCGCCGCGGACGGCCACGGCCATCCGGATCGCCTGACACGCCAGGTCCGCGTCCGGGTGCAGACCGGTCGCCGCGCCCAACAGCCGCCGGGAGTACAGGTCGATCACGGTGGCCAGATACAGCTTCCCGCCGGCAGTCGGGACCTCGGTCATGTGGCCGACCCACGTGACGTTCGGCGCCGGCGCGGTGAAGTCCCGTTTTGACCAGGTCAGGGAACTTCGGCGCGGTCTTGTCCTGCCGGGTCAACCCGTTGCGGCGCTTCGGTTGGCGGGCCACCAGCTGTGGCGCCGCATCGACTCGGCCACCGTCTTCTCGGCCACTGTCCAGCCGGCCTCGTGCTGATCGACCACCAGCCGCGGCGAGCCGTGCAGCCCGCGGGCCGCGGCGAACGCTGCGGCCACCGCGACATCCACCTCCGCTCGTCGGGTCTGGGTCGGGGTGTGCGGGCCAGGCGGCGCGGCCCGAACGACCCACTTGTAGAACCATGACACCGATACACCCAACAGGGCGCACGTTTTCGGGTGTGGCACCCCATGCTCGGTCCTCTGGTCGGCGATGAAGCGTGCCACGCTCACTTCGTCGCCTCCTTCACCCACCCGACCACCGATCGCTTGAGACATCACGCTCCATCCGCAGCTCGGCGACCTCCGCGCGCAGCCGCTTGAGCTCCCCGATGGCGCCCGCCGACAGGCCCTGCGTGCCCTGACGTTCAGCCCGGGCCTTGTTCACCCAGTTGCGCAACGTGCCCTCGTTGACGCCCAGGTCCCGAGCGATCTGAGCGATCGGCTTGCTCGTTTCCTCGACGATCACCCGCGGAACTCCCCGTCGTACTTCTTCCTGATCTCTGACATCACTACTGCTCATAGCTGATGGCTCCATGATCCCGGGGGAACCTCAGACCCATCGGTCAACCGGTCAGGATGTTTCCTCGTCGCAGCGGCCAGCGCTGCGATTGTTGATGTCTTCACAACCAAAAATCATCACGCGCTGGCCGGCTGACCTGCGATAACACGCCCACCGCTCGATCTACGGCTGTCGTACTAGGGCCGCGCCCCTTCCAGGCTGGGAATTGCCAGTGGGCCCCCCGGGGCTCGAACCCGGAACCTACGGATTAAAAGTCCGCAGCTCTGCCGATTGAGCTAGAGGCCCGCGCACCGGCCGTACGGAAACGGTGCAGGAGACACTCTACGGTCCCCGTGGGTGGGGGCCGACGACGATTCTTCGGGCGGGGGCGTGGCCGGCCGAGCCCGCCAAGACGGCAGGCACCGCATCAACGGTTTGAAAGAAGTTGCCATGGGCAACTAACTGCCTGCATAGTTGATGGTTGCAACTAGATGCGACCGTCAAGCATTCACCTGGGCTACGGAGAGACATGAGCGCTGAAGTCGTCGACCTGACCCCGGCCGACCGGCCGGTCGCGTCGGCGGGGCCGGCGGAGCAGGGCGCCGTCCAGTCGGAGCTTGACCGGCACGCCGCCGCGGTGACCGAGTCCATGCACGACGTGCTGCGTTGCCACAACAGCCTGCGCGCCCGGACGACCGGCGGGGAGTCCGACGTCGCCGCCTTGTTCCTGCTCGTCAAGATCTGCAAGCACGGGCCGCTCCGGGCCCGGGAGTTGGCCGAGGCCATCGGTGCGGACCCATCCACCGTTTCCCGGCAAGTGGCCGCACTGGTCCGCAACGGCCTTGTGGAGCGACAAGCCGATGCGGCGGACGGCCGGGCCTCCCTGCTGGAGGCCACCTCCACCGGACGCGGACGGGTACAGCAGTTCGTGGACCAGCGCACCCGGGCTATGGGCAAAGTGCTGGCGCACTGGTCGCCGGAGGACCGGCGTACTTTCGTGCGGTTGTTGACCGAGTACGCGAGGAATGTCGAACTGCATCGAGACGAAATGTTGAGCGGCCTCAACGACGAGAGCCTGCAGCCCGAACCGGAAAACGGCAGTACCCAAAGCGAGAGGTCGCACTGAATGTCCACGTCCCAAACGACCGCGAGCCGGGCAGCGGCAATGCGCGACCACAGCGGCGAACTGAGCCACGGGCAGATCAGGACGATCCTGATCGGCTTGATGGCGGGCATGTTCCTCGCCGCTCTGGATCAGACGATCGTCTCCACCGCCATCCGGACCATCGGTGACGATCTGCACGGTCTGCAGATCCAGGCCTGGGTGACCACGGCGTACCTGATCACCTCCACCATCACCACGCCGCTGTACGGCAAGTTGTCCGACATCTATGGACGGCGGCCGTTGTTCCTCATCGCCATCAGCGTGTTCGTCATCGGCTCGGCAGCGTGCAGCTTCTCCACGTCGATGTACATGCTCGCCGGGTTCCGGGCCTTCCAGGGCTTGGGGGCCGGGGGTCTGTTCTCGCTGGCACTGGCCATTCTGGCCGACATCGTTTCGCCGCGGGAGCGGGCCAAGTACCAGGGCTACTTCCTGGCCGTCTTCGGCACCTCGTCGGTGCTGGGCCCGCTGGTCGGCGGCGCCCTGGCCGGCGCCAACACCATCTTGTGGATCTCGGGCTGGCGCTGGGTGTTCCTGGTCAACGTGCCGATCGGCATCGTGGCCCTGATCCTGGTGGCCCGCTTCCTGCACGTGCCGCACTTCCGCCGCGACCACCGCATCGACTGGTGGGGCGCCACCGCGTTGATCGTCTGCCTGGTCCCGCTGCTCATCGTGGCGGAACAGGGTCAGGCCTGGGGCTGGGGTTCGGCGCGGGTGCTGCTGCTCATCGCCTTGGGCGTGGCCGGCCTGGTCGCCTTCATCGTGGTCGAGTTCCTGATGAAGGACGAGGCACTGATACCGATGCGGTTGTTCCGCGGCACCTTCTCCCTGGGCATGGTGGCCAACGCCGTCATCGGCATGGGCCTTTTCGGCGCGGTCCTCGTCCTGCCGCTCTACATGCAGATCGCCCGCGGAGCCAGCCCGACGAAGTCCGGGCTGCTGATGCTGCCGCTGACCATCGGGCTGATGCTGGGATCGGTCGTCTCTGGCCAACTGACCTCGCGGACCGGCCGGTACAAGATCTTCCCGCTCGATCGGCACCCTGCTCTTCGCGGCGGTCGTCTTCTCCATGCTGACCCTCAAGGTCGACACGTCGTTGCTCGTTTTGGATCTGCAATTCCTGGGTCTGGGTCTCGGCTTGGGGTTGTGTATGCAGACCCTGCTCATGGCCGTCCAGAACGCGGTGCCGGCGCGGGATATCGGCGTCGCCACGTCGTCAGCGACGTTCTTCCGGCAGATCGGCGGCACCGTCGGCGTGGCCGTTTTCATCTCGGTGCTCTTCGACCGGCTGGCCACCACCATCCCGACCGCGTTGCAAGCAGCCGGGAATCAGGCCGGCTTCCGCACCGCGCTGGGTCAATACCTGACGCAGAACAGCTTGCCGGCCACGCCGGCATCTAGCCAACAGGTGCTCGGCAGTTTCGTCAGGGAAATGGCCGTCGACTCGTCGTTCCTGCAGCGGTTGAACCCCGAACTCGCCCGCCCCTACCAGGTCGGCTTCACCAACGCCACGCACCTGATCTTCATCCTCACCGGGTGCATCGTGGCGATCGGCTTCCTGGTAGTCCTGATGATCAAGGAAACGCCGCTGCGCACCATGTCGGCCACCCAGGAGCAGCGGATGGAACAGGCGTCGATCGATGCCGAGACCATCCAGGCCGAGGTTGGTCCGGCTCCTACTGGTGAAGAGGCCGGCTCGGCTGCTGACTCCCAGGTCGGCCCGGATGCCGCGGGCCGGGCGCTCGCCGATCCAGCGAACTCCTCGGTTCGCGAGAGTGGGGCCGACGCCTCGGGCTCAGCGGTTGTTCCCGCCGACCAGGCCGATACCTCGGCCGGTGCCTCACCGAACCCGGCAGCGGCTGGCGAGGGCAGTGGTCATCACTCGGCCCCCGCCACCGGCGAAGAAAGCAGCCAACTCACCGCCGCCGTGACCGCAGAAGGTGGCGGTCATCATTCGGCCGCTTCCGCCCGGGGCGCCGGTCACCACTCGGCCGCGTCCATCGACGGGAATGCGATCACGGTCCAGGACCTGCTGGCCAAGTCGGACCTGAATCCGGTCCGCGAGAAGTCGCGGGGACGCGGGCGGCACGAGGCCTGAAACCTCGCGGGCTGGTCAAGCAATCGGCCGTCACCTCTGCACGAAGAGGTGGCGGCCGTTCGCATGGCGCGCAGGGGACTGCCCGGCGTCCTGACCCGGGCGGGTCAGCCGGTCACGACGGCGCGCCGGTGCACGAACCACCAGCGAACGGTCAGGAAGCGCGCGGTTCCGGCGGCCGTGTTGATGGTGATCAAGGCGGCCACGGTGGCCGACACGTCCGCGTCCCGCAACAGGGTCACGGCGATCGTGGTGATGATCAGGGTGGCCGCGCTGGTGACCAGGCCGATCACCGCGTCGGCCGTACGGCCCTTCCGCACATCGAAGGCCCACCGCCGTTGGGCGGTGTTGGTGGCCAACGTGGTGATGAGCCAGGCCACGGCATTTCCCACCACTGCCGGGATCCATTGGTCGAACAGCATGTACAGGCCCACATAGGCCAGCGTGCCGGCGATCCCGGCCGTCGAATACCGCAGCGCCTGCCGCACCAGCCCCGACCACCGGCGAGCAAAGCGACGCGCCGGACCGGTCGAACTGCCCCACGAGGTGGCCAGCACCATGGGGTCCGGTGTGGCCTTCTCGAATGCAGCGCTCACATGGTTAGCTAACCGCACGATTGGTGTCGATATGCCCGGCGCCGCCTGTGAATCTGCCAATCGTTGTCGACGGTGACCACCTTGGGCTCGCGCCGAAGGTCAGTTGTCCCAGGGCAGGGCGGGCAGGACGCGGTCGTCGTGGGCGGGAACCGGCTTTCCGTTGGCGACTCGGTACCGCAGCCGGGGGCCGCGGGCGGCCAGCTCGGCGACCGCCGTGATCAGACGATCGACGTGCTCGGCGGTGGTACCCAGGCCAACGGAGGCACGGACCGCCTGACCCGCGCCGTCGTTGGTGCAACCCGCCGCTGAGGCCGCCTCGAGCAGGCGACGCACCAGCGGGTGAGCGCAGAACGCCCCGTCACGGACGCCAATGCCGTACTCGGCCGACAAAGCCGCCGCCACGGTCCCGGCCGAAACGCCGTTGACCGTGAACGTCACGACTCCGATGACGTCGACGGCGCTGGTCCCACTGCCGCAGTTGTCCGGTGTGCCGAAGAGCGTGTGGACATCAACACCGGGAATGCCGACCAGTCCCGCCCGCAATCGTTCGGTCAACGCCGCCTCGGTGGCCGCCAGACCGTGTCGGTCCGCTCGGCCCAGCGCATGGCAGGCCGTGGCGAGCGCGACGACGCCAGGAACGTTGGGGGAGCCCGCCTCATGGCGATCCGGCAACGGCTTCCACTCCACGGCCCGGTCGGTGACCAACGCTGTCGCCCCTCCGCCCACCAGATACGGCTCGGCGTCCTCCAGCCAGGTGCGGCGGCCGACGAGGGCTCCGACGCCGTACGGCGCATAGAGCTTGTGCCCGGACAGGGCCACCCAGTCCACCCCGAGTTCGGCGATCGAGAAGGGACGGTGGGGGGCCAACTGGGCCGCGTCGAGGGCGACCTTGGCCCCACGGGTGCGGGCCACCGCGGCGAGCTGACCGACCGGCCACACCTCGCCGGTGACGTTGGAGGCCCCGGTGATGACCAGGAGCGCCGGGCCGGCCGGCCGGGTACGCAGCGCGTGGTCGACGGCCTGGACGGCGTCGGTCAGCGAGTCCGGAGCCGGCAGCCGGATGACGTGGGCGTGCCGGTCCCACGGCAGCAGGGCGGCATGGTGCTCCGTCTCGAACACCACCACGGTGGTGCGCGCCGGCAGGCAGTGAGCCAGCAAATTGAAGGAGTCGGTGGTGTGCTTGGTGAAGAGCACCACGTCGTCGGCGCGGCCGCCCACGAAATCCCGAACCGGGGTTCGAGCCGACTCATACAGCGCCGTGCACCATTGCGAATGCCAGCCGGCCCCACGATGCACCGAGGCGTACCGCTCGACGGTGGCGTCGACAGCTTCCTTGACCACCCGCAGCGCCGGCGCCGAGGCGGCGTGGTCGAGATTGGCGTATTCCACCGAGGAGCCGCCGACCAGCGGGACGCGGGCACCGAAGCCGACCACCTCGAGGCCGGGTGCGTGCGGGTGGCCCAGCGGGGGCAGCTGGCCGCGGGCGGCCGCCCGCAACTCGGTCAGATCCAGGCGGGTGAGAGCGGCCAGGGCGTCGGGACGGTCCAGGGCGAGAGTCACGGGGGTGCACCTCAGTGGTCCGGGGACCACCGGGTTCAGAGTCGGGGGCCCGCGCTTGCCCGGACGCACCGCGCGCCGGACCAGGTCTTCACCCGGGGCACCCCGCCGCGGTGGGAGGGTTGCCGGCCAGCAAGCCGGGGCTCGATGCTGGCACTCATGACCTTGCCCGCAGACCGTAGCAGCCGGGTTCGGTGACCGGAAGAGGGCGGGATCAGGATCACCCTTCGAGCCCAATCCGGTGACCGGCCGTCCCTTTTCGTTTTGGTCCCCATCGGCCGGTGTCGTATGCTCATCCGGCTCCCAACGGATGCCGTTGGACTGGGTCCGCCCAGCCCCCATCGTCTAGTGGCCTAGGACGCCGCCCTTTCACGGCGGTAGCACGGGTTCGAATCCCGTTGGGGGTACTGTCTGCTCGCCGGTCTCCGGTCGGTAGGCAGGCCACGAGGCCCCGTGGCGCAGTTGGTTAGCGCGCCGCCCTGTCACGGCGGAGGTCGCGGGTTCAAGTCCCGTCGGGGTCGCCAGAGCTGGCGTCGGTCATCTGATGACCGGCGCCCGTTTGAGTTCCGGACGTTGCGGCTGCCACGGCGGCGGATCGGAGCGGATGGCCAGGTAGCTCAGTCGGTACGAGCGTTCGCCTGAAAAGTGAAAGGTCGCCGGTTCGATCCCGGCCCTGGCCACCTTCATGCCGGTCGCGGCGCATGCTCTAGTCAGAGAACCGAGATGCTGCTGGGCGTGGGTGGTTCCGGACCGGCAATGGCGGCTACCGCAGCCGGGCGGGACCGCGAGCCTCCGCGCATCCTTCTCGCTGCTGTCGTCCGCATAGCCGGGAAGCGCGTGGGCGGACTGGTGATCAATCGCCGGACGCAGACCAGCACCTCGGGTTGTCGTCGGGCGCAGACCTCGAAACTGATAGCATTTCGATCGAAATGATAGCATTTGCGGAGGAGGTGCGATGGCGGCGATCACGGTGCGGAATCTTTCGGACGAGACCCATCGTGCTTTGAAAGCGCGTGCGGCCGCCCATCATCGCAGCACCGAGGCTGAGGTCAGAGCCATTCTCGACGCTGCGGTGGCCTCGGGAGAACGCCTTCGGCTGGGCACGCTGCTGTCAGACGTCGGTCGGTCTGTGGGTGGCGTCGAGTTGACCGTTGTTCGACAGGGCACGCCCGCCGAACCGCCCGACTTCTCGTGATCGTTCTCGACACGAACGTCCTTTCCGAGCCACTGCGGTCAGCGCCAGACGCTCAGGTGATCCTTTGGCTGGACAGCCAACCGGTCGAGACTCTCTTCTTGACGGCTATCACCCTGGCTGAGATGCGGTACGGAATTGCCGCGCTGCCGGAGGGCAGGCGCCGTAGAGAACTGCGTCGTGGTTTCGAGAACGACATCGTGCCGGTGTTCAGAAACCGGATCCTGCCCTTCGACGCCGAGGCCAGCGAGGACTACGCGAGGGTGCAGGCGGAGGCCCGGGCAATGGGACGGGCCATGTCCGCCATGGACGCACTCATCGCGGAGATCTGCGTGAGGCACGATTTCGCGTTGGCCACCCACAACGTCCGAGATTTCGAGCGCGTCGGCATCGACGTCATCGACCCGTGGAAAAGCGTTGACCACGATGGGCCGGCAACTGGCCGGCTGTAGCTGCCCACCTCTGGTCCGGGCGGTCCGTTCAGGCGCCGCCGGGAAAGCCGTGCTGCCGCCAGGCCTCGTACACCACGATGGCGGCCGAGTTCGACAGATTCAGCGACCGGCGGCCGGGCAGCATCGGTATTCGCACCCGGTCGGTCACCCGTTCATCGGTCAGCACCGCGGGCGGCAGACCCGTCGGCTCCGTGCCGAAGAGCAACACATCGCTCTCCTGGTAGGCGATGTCGGTGTACAGGGTCTTCGCCGACGCCGAGAAGGCGAAGACTCGGGCCGGCAGCAGCGCCTGCCAAGCGGCCGCCAGATCGTCATGCACCACCACGTGGGCCAGGTCGTGATAGTCCAGGCCGGCACGACGCAACTTGGTGTCCGACAGGTCGAAGCCGAGGGGACCGATCAGATGCAGCTCGCACCCGGTCGCTGCCGAGGTCCGGATGGCGTTGCCGGTGTTCGGTGGGATGCGGGGTTCAAGGAACGTCAGCCGGAACACGGCTGTCAATGGTGGCAGATGGGCGACCATGCGGGCGCCGCTGCGTCGGCGCTCCTAGGATCGGGTGATGACGGCGATCACTATTCCGGATCTGGTCAGCCTGTCGTACACCCAGGCGTATCGCATCGGAACCGGCGCGGGACTTGTCGTGCACGGTGTGGGCCCTGACGGGCAGCCGGTGGGAGACGAGTCGGAACGGGTGGTCGTCGACCAGGACCCGATGGCCGGCGAAACCCTTCGTCCGGGTGGGCTGTTGACGCTGCGGGTGGGGCGCCCCCCGGACAAGTCGGGCGAACGCGAGCCGGTCGATCCGGGGCCGCGCGGCCACGAGGCTCGGCCGGAGCCCGATCCGGTCCATGTTCCCGATGTGGCCGGCGACCGGGAGGGACCCCCGCCGAGCACCAACGCCGACCCCGACCTGGTGCCGGCCTGATCAGCTCGCCCTACCCACCCTGGCGGCCGCCGGCGCGACAAGATCACAACGAACATTCGATCGCAATTCGCCGGAGGCACGATGTGGGGGCGCCCTGAGCGCCACGCTGGACCGGATCGCCATGCGGTTGGCCGAGTTTGCCGGACTGATGAGGCCCGTCGGGAAGTGCCGGGCGGCTCAGGCCGTGCGAGGCGCCGCCGATGACGGCTGGGCGGCCGACTTGGCTTTGCGGCGGTCGTAGGTCGTCTCCTGCATGTCCTCGAGTTCCATTCCCTTGGTCTCCGGAATCTTGCCCAGCACGAAGAAGAACGAGAGCAGGGCGAAGAACGCGTAGATGCCGTAGGCCAGCCCCAGCGAGGTGTCACGCAGGGTCGGGAAGGTGACGGTGACCAGGAAATTGGCCACCCAGTTGCCCGCGGTGGCCAGCGCCATGGCCTTGGCCCGGATCTGGTTGGGGAACATCTCGCCGAGGAGCACCCACATCACCGGGCCCCAGGTGGCGCCGAAGAAGACGACGAAGCCGTTGGCGGCGATCAGGGTGCTGATGCCCCAGAATCCGGTCAGGTGGGGTGCCATCTTGCCGGTGGCCGCATCGAGAGTCGATGTGGCCTGGGCGAAACCGATGGACATGAGACCAAGACAGACGAACATGCCGATCGACCCGATGAGCAGCAGCAGCCGTCGGCCGAGCCGGTCCACAAGGAGGATCGCCACCACCGTGACCACCACGTTGGTGATGGAGCTGATGACCGAGGCCGTGTAGGAGAAGCTGTCGCCGAATCCGACCGACTGCCAGAGGGACGTCGAGTAGTAGAAGATGACGTTGATCCCGACGAACTGCTGGAACACGGCCAAGCAGGATGCCCACCCAGATGATGGGTTTCAGGCCGAGCCGGGGGCCGCGCAGGTCGGCGAACGAGGGGCGGGCGTCCCGGTGGATGGACGCCCGGATGTCCGAGATGCGGGTGCGCACCTGGGCTTCGGTCTCGCCCAGCACGTGCTGCAGCACTTTGGCCGCGCGCGCATCCTTACCCCGTTCGACCAGATAACGAGGCGACTCGGGGATGCCCAGGGAAAGCAGACCGTAGACGACGGACGGAATCACGCCGACCAGGAACATCCAGCGCCAGGCCTGCAGACCGAACCAGATCTGCTGCGTGGCGGCAATCCCTTTCGCACCGTTGCTCCCGTTGATGCCCTGCAGCCAGGCATCCGACAGCAGGGCGACGAAAATGCCGAGCACGATGGCCATCTGCTGCAAGGAAGCCAGCCGGCCGCGCAACGATGCGGGCGAGACCTCGGAGATGTAGGTCGGGCCGATCACCGAGGCGATGCCGATGCCGAGTCCGCCGATGAACCGCCAGACGGCGAAGTCGATCACGTCGAAGGCGAGCCCGGCCCCGATGGACGAGATCACGAACAAGATGGCGCCCGTCAACATCACCCGGGGACGGCCCCAGCGATCGGCCAGCCCGCCGGCGAACCAGGCCCCGACGGCGCAGCCGATCAGCGCCACCGCCACGACGAGCCCGGAGACGAAGGAACTCAACGCGTAGGTATGCGTCAGCGCGTCGGTGGCGCCGTTGATGACCGACGAGTCGAATCCGAACAGGAACCCACCGACGGCCGCGGCGATGGAGATGCCGACCGCGCGGGCTTTGTGCTGTTCACCCTCGCCGTCGTAGCGCGTGGTGCCGGACCCGGGATTGCTGGACGACATGAAAGACCTTCTTCGCTCCGACCGACAACGTCGCGTGCCTGCCGGGCTGTACCCGATCGGGTGCGCATCCACGCCATCTTTACACCACGAAGCGAAGCCCGCCCGGATGCCCTGGGGGGCGCCGCGGAATTGTGGTCAGGCTTTCGACCGACCGTGTGGCCTGACGGTCACACGGTCGCCCCGGCGAACTGCGCCTCATACAGGCGCGCGTAGGCGCCGTGGGCGGCCAACAGCTGGTCATGGGTGCCTTGCTCGACGATCCGTCCGGCCTCCATGACCAGGATCAGATGCGCATCCCGAATCGTGGACAACCGGTGAGCGATGACGAAACTCGTCCGCTCCGAACGCAAGGCGGCCATGGCGTGCTGCACCAGCACCTCGGTGCGGGTGTCCACCGACGAGGTCGCCTCATCCAGGATCAGCAGCGACGGATCGGCCAGGAAGGCGCGGGCAATCGTCATCAGCTGCTTCTCGCCGGCGCTGATGTTGCTGGCCTCGTCGTCGATCACCGTGTCGTAACCGTCCGGCAGCGAATGCACGAAGCGGTCGACGAAAGCAGCGCGCGCGGCCGCCAGGATCTCCTCCTCGGTCGCTTCCGGCCGGCCGTAGGCGATGTTGTCCCGGATGGTGCCGCCGAACAACCAGGTGTCCTGCAGCACCATGCCGATCCGTGATCGCAGGTCGTCCCGCCGCATGCTGGCGGTGTCCACTCCGTCCAGAGTGATCCGCCCGCTGTCGATCTCGTAGAACCGCATGATGAGGTTGACCAGAGTCGTTTTGCCGGCCCCGGTCGGACCCACGATGGCGACCGTCTGCCCGGGTTCGGCGAGCAGCGACAGATCCTCGATCAGCGGTGTCTCCGGCACATATCGGAACGAGACGTCCTCGAACGCCACCCGACCGCGCGGAACGGCGACGGTGGCGGGCGCCGCCGGATCTGCGGACTGCTCCGGTTCGTCGAGTAGGTCGAAGACACGTTCGGCCGAAGCGACGCCTGACTGCATGACGTTGGCCATCGAGGCCACTTGCGTCAGCGGCTGGGTGAACTGGCGGGAGTACTGGATGAAGGCCTGGACGTCGCCCAGGCTCATGGCGCCCGAGGCGACCCGCAATCCGCCGATGACCGCGACGAAGACGTAGGACAAGTTCCCCAAGAACATCATCGACGGCATGATCATCCCGGACACGAATTGGGCGGAGAACGAAGCCTCATACATCTCGTCGTTCTTGGCCGCAAAGGCCGCTTCCACCTCGGGTTGCCGGCCGAACACCTTGACCAGGTCGTGTCCGGTGAAGGCCTCCTCGATCTGGCCATTGAGCTGCCCGGTGCTGCGCCACTGGGCCACGAACATCTTCTGGCTCCGCTTGGCCACCGCTCGGGTCAGCACGAACGATATCGGCACGATGATCAACGCCACCAAGGCCAGCAGCCACGAGATCACGAACATCATGACCAGCACGCCGACCACGGACAGCAGCGAGGTCAGCAGCTGAGACAGCGTCTGCTGCAACGATTGGGCAATGTTGTCGATGTCGTTGGTAACGCGGGAGAGCACCTCGCCGCGCTGCTGCTTGTCGAAGAAGGCCAGCGGCAACCGATTAAGCTTGTCCTCGACATCGCGACGCAGCCGCAACATGGTGCGCTGCACAATTCCGGCGAGCAGGAAACCCTGGAGCCACGAGAAAACCGACGCGGCCACGTACAGGAACAAGGCGAGTTCCAGCACATTGCCCAGCGCGGTGAAATCAACGCCCCGGCCCGGAACGACGTACGGGTTGCCGGCGATGACGTCCGCGAAGCGTCCCTGCCCGCTGGCCCGCAGCTGGGCCAGCACCTGGCTGGTGCTGGTGCCGGCCGGAATCCGGTGGCCCAGAAAACCCGCGAAGATGAGATTCGTCGCGTGGCCCAGGATTTTGGGTCCGAGCACGGTGAACACGACGCTGGCCACCGCGAGGACGAACACCCCGCCCACGCCCACTCGTTCGGGTGCGAGGCGGGCGAGCAGGCGTTTGGCCGACGGCCCGAAAGTGGAGACTCTTCTCGGTGGGCTGGCCGAACCCGAAGGGTCCACCGCCTCCGGGACCCCGCCGAGCGGTGCTGGCCTGACGGATCAGCTTCTTCTCGTCGGCCGAGCGGGTGTCCTTCTGGATCGTCGTGCTCATCGTCCGGCCTCCGCGTTCTGGTGAGCCGCTCCGGCCGACGCCGCGCCCGTCAGGACGGTGGCCGATCCGACCGCCCTGGCGTCATCGGAATTCAGCTGACTGGTGACGATCTCCGCGTACGTCGGGCAGCTTTCCAACAGCTCGACGTGCGTGCCTCTGCCGACCACGACACCGTCGTCGAGCACGATGATCTGCTCCGCCTGCAAGATGGTGGCCACGCGCTGGGCGACGACGAGAATGGTGGCGTCGCGGGTGTGCGGTCGCAGAGCCGTTCTCAGCCGGGCGTCGGTGGCCAGGTCCAGCGCCGAGAAGGAGTCGTCGAAAAGGTAGATGGACGGCTTGCGCACGAGAGCCCGCGCGATGGCGAGTCTTTGTCGCTGGCCGCCGGACACGTTGGTGCCGCCCTGAGCGATCGGTGCCTGGAGTCCCTCCGGCATGGCCTTGACGAAATCCTTGGCCTGCGCGATTTCCAGGGCGCTCCAGAGTTGGTCGTCGGTGGCATCGGGCTTGCCGTACCGCAGGTTCGAGGCCACCGTGCCCGAGAACAGGTAGGGCCGTTGCGGAACGAGGCCGATCGATCCCCACAGATCCTCGGGGGCGAGGTCGCGGACGTCCACGCCGTCGAGCAGCACCCGGCCACCGGTCACGTCGTAGAGCCGCGGGATGAGGTTGATCAGCGTGGTCTTACCGGCGCCCGTGGAGCCGATGACCGCGGTTGTCCGGCCTGGTTCGGCGACCAGGTCGATCGACCGCAACACCGGCTCCGGGCCCCGGGATATCCGAAGGTGACGGCGTCGAACGTCAGGACCCCACGACGGTTGGCCAGCGGCTTGGGCGTCGCCGACGGCCGCACAGTGGTTTCGGTGTGGAGAACTTCTTGAATTCGGTCCGCGCACACCGCCGCTCGCGGCACCATCACCGCCATGAAAGTCGCCATCATGACCGACATCAGGATCTGCACCAGGTAGGACAGGAAGGCAGTCAGCGAGCCGACCCCGATCGAGCCGTTCTCGACCCGCCCGGCGCCGAACCACAGCACCGCCAGGGACGACAGATTGAGCACCAGCAGCACGGTCGGGAACATCAGGGCCATCCAGCGGCCCGCCTTGAGTGCGGTCTCGGTGACCGCGGCATTGGCCTCGCCGAAACGCCTGACCTCCACCGGTTCTCGGACGAAGGCCCGGACCACCCGGATGCCGGAGATCTGCTCGCGCAGGATGCGGTTGATCGAATCGATGCGCACCTGCATCTTCCGGAACTGGGGAATCATCCGGGTCACGATCAGACCGATGGACAAGGCCAGCACCGGAACGGCCACCACCAGCAGCCAGGACAGGCCGGCGCTTTCCCGGATGGCCATGAAAATGCCGCCCACACAGGTGATCGGAGCCGCGACGAGCAGCGTGCAGGTCATGAGAACCAACATCTGCACCTGCTGGACGTCGTTGGTGTTCCGGGTGATCAGCGACGGCGCCCCGAATTTGTTCAACTCCCGCTGCGAGAAAGTGCCGACCCGGCGGAACAGCGCGGCCCGCACGTTGCGGCCGAAACCCATGGCCGTGCGCGATCCGAAATACACGGCGGCGATGGAACAGATGACCTGGACCAGGGTGATGGTCAACATGACGCCACCGGTGCGCCAGATGTAGCCGGTGTTCCCGGTGGCCACGCCGTTGTCGATGATGTCGGCGTTGAGCGTGGGTAGGTAGAGCGAGGCGATGGTGCCGATCAGCTGAAGGATGACCACCGCTCCCAATGGGCGCCGGAACGCGCGCAGATACTGGCGGAGCAGCTTCACGAGCATGTTGGGTTCCTTCGTTTCGGGGCGCTGCCGGCGGTGCTCTGGAAGGGAGATCCGCGGTCGGGTGTCACCATGCCCGGCGGCACTGACAGGACGCTGTCACGCCGATCACGATGACCTGATCCCGTCCAGCAGGACATCGACGATCTCGGCGTCGGTGAGCGGGTGGTTGTCGGTGATGCGAGGGTGGGTGCCGCTGAAGATGAGCAGCCGATGGATGCGGGCCGCTTGGGCCGGCACCACGCGCAGCGAGGCGGCGAACGGCGCATACAGATCGGCCATCGCGTCGGCCAACACCTTGTTGTTGGTGACGCGGGGATCGTGCAGGTGGGGCCGCTGGCCGTCCGGCGACCCGAACAGGCGCAGCGCCGACATCAGCTGCCAGATCTCGGCCAGCCGTTGCCGAAGCACCGCGGTGATCCGCAGCGCCGTTTCCCGCACCGTCAAGTGGCGGTCGATTTCCCGAAGGCGCTGCACGGTTTCGTCCAGAGCGAAAGCCTGCTGAGCGACGGCCGTGATGATCGCTTCCTTGTCCGGGAAGGCCCGGAAGACAGTGCCTTCGGCGATGCCCGCGGCCTCGGCGATCTGCCTGGTGGTGACGTCCGCGCCGAACCTGGCCACCAGCGGCAGGGCCGCGCGCACGATGGCGGCTCGCCTTTCGACCGGCGGCATCGGTGCGGCCCGGCCGGACGGCGTGGTGACGGCCGGGGATGAAGGCATGGCTTTGAGAATAAATGAGTGAGTGCTCACTCACAAGCTGTTTTGCTGAGAGAAGAAGTGCAGTCGCGCAAACAACCGGGCCAGGAGTGCTGTCGCCGCCGTCTTGTCGGCCCGACAGGCGACGGGACGCCAGGCTGGCCACCAGTCGGTGCACCCCGATACGGTCGGCCGGTGACTGACTTGACCTCGGCGGAGTCGCGGGTGCTGGCGGCGCTCGACGAGACGGAGCTCGTGCAGACCTTGATCGAGCTGGTGCGGGTGCCCAGCGTCACTGCTTCCGCCGCCGAATCGGACCTACAGGACAGACTCCGGCACCGGCTGACGGAATGGGGGCTGGAGGTCGACGCCTGGTCCTTGGACCTGCCGGCACTCACCGCGGATGACCGATTCCCGGGCATCGAGGTGCCGCGGACCGAAGGCTACGGACTGGTCGGGGTGGTGCCGTCGGAGCAGAACGGCCTGCCGGCCCTGGCCTTGCAGGGGCATGTCGATGTCGTTCCGACCGGCGATCTCGCGCAGTGGGCCGGCGACCCGTTCGGTGCGCACATCGACGGGTCGGTGTTGCACGGCCGCGGCGCTTGCGACATGAAGGCCGGAGTCGCTGTCAACCTGGCCGTCGTGGCGGCCGTCGTGCGCAGTGGGGTCCGGCTGGAACGCCCACTGGCCATCCACTCGGTGGTCAGCGAAGAGGACGGCGGGCTGGGCGCTTTCGCGACGCTGCTGCGTGGACATTCGGCCGCCGGCGCGGTGATCACCGAGCCGACCAGTGGCCAGCTCATCGTGGCCAACGCGGGTGCCCTGACCTTCGAGCTCCGCGTGCCGGGACGGGCGGCTCACGGCAGCCGCCGCTTGGAGGGGTACAGCGCGTTCGAGGCTTTCCTGCCCATCCACCGGGCCTTGACGGAATTGGAGCGCCGGCGCAACGCCGATCGTGATCCGCTCTTCGGCGACCTGTCGCTGCCGTATCCCATTTCGGTTGGTCGGATCCACGCCGGCGACTGGTCGAGTTCGGTCCCTGACCTGCTCGTGGCCGAGGGCCGCTTCGGCGTGCGGCTGGGGGAGGATCCGGCCGTGGCGCGGGCGGAGTTGGAGCACGCGGTGATCGGGGCGGCAGCCGAAGACGCTTTCCTGGCTGATCATCCCGTGACGATCAGCTGGCCAGGAGGCCAGTTCGCCAGTGGGTCGGTGTCCGCGGGCAGCGAGATCATCGATCTCACGGCGGCGGCCGTCGCGGATGTGACGGGTGGCTCTCCGCGCCGGGCGGCCGCACCCTACGGCAGTGACCTGCGGCTCTACAACGGCCTGGGAGGGATCCCGACATTGCACTACGGCCCGGGAGATGTCGCGTTCGCGCATGCGCCGCGCGAACAGGTCGATCTTCGTGAGCTGGTGCAGTGTGCCCGGGCGATGGCCCTGCTGGCCGTCCGCAGCTGCGGAGTTCAGGACGGCGAGCCGGTACGGACGGCAGGGTAGAGGCCGACCGCCGGCCGGACTATGTGCAAAATCAGGTAAAGGTTCGGTGGCGTCGGCCTGCTGAATGCGTTTAGCCGACAAATATGCAAAACCCCGAGGAGCAAATGCCCTCGGGGTTCGGCCGTGCGATGAAGTTATTTACCAGCCAGCAGCGATGTCCGTGGCCGTCTGCTCGTCCAGGCTGCGGTGCCGGGAGCGCGCATCTCTGTGGTTCGGTGACACCGGTATTGAGCGCTGCGAAAGGAAGTCGTCGCGCTGCGCCGGGATCGCGCCGGTATTTGCCCTCCGATCCAGCTCTCCTGAGGAAGAAATGTCCGGTTCGGCGGTACTGGTGGTCATGAGACTCCTCCTGTCCCCGAAAGCCGCTCCACATGCTGGGCAGCAGCTGCACGCAGCCGCTCGTGGAAGTCGGCTCCGACAAATACAGCGTACGTGCCCTTACCCTCGTTTGAAAAGACGGAGCGTGGCCCGACTGTCGCCGGAGCGGGTGACAGAACGGCCGGGGAAAGGGCCCTGACCGGCCACAGTCCACCATCGGGCGAACGGACGGCCACCAATGTGGCGATCGACACGTGGCCAGGGATGAAGAACGCGGCACCTCATTCACCCGTCCATGCGGTGGTCGAGCCGGGTTGTCGGTGCTCCCTTGCACAATGGCGGCATGTCCGGGACCGGGAAGTCGACTGACGGCAGTGCTCCATTGCCGGCCGGGCTCTCGATGTTTTCCGGCCTGGTCCGGGATTGGTTCACCGGCGCCTTCGCGTCGCCGACGCCCGCGCAATCCGGAGCGTGGGCGTCGATTCGTGAGGGCAAGCACACCCTGGTGGTGGCCCCCACCGGCTCCGGAAAGACGCTGGCCGCGTTCCTCTCGGCGATCGACGGCCTGGTGAGGCGGCCGGAGCCGGACACCGCGGCCCGCCGCTGTCGCGTTTTGTACCTATCGCCGTTGAAGGCGCTGGCCGTGGACGTGGAGCGCAACCTGAGGTCTCCGCTGGCCGGCGTCACGGCCTTGGCGGCGCGCCGGGGCGTACCCGCGCCGCGCATCGCCGTGGCCGTCCGCTCCGGTGACACCCCGTCAGAGGATCGCCGGGTTTTCGCGCGCGACGGCGCGGACATTCTCATCACCACGCCCGAGTCGCTGTTCTTGTTGCTGACCAGCCGGGCCCGGGAGATGCTCGCCGGCGTCGAGACGGTGATCGTCGATGAGGTACACGCGGTGGCGGGCACGAAACGCGGCGCCCACCTGGCCGTCTCCCTGGACCGGTTGGACGCCCTGCTCGAGCGGCCGGCGCAGCGGATCGGGCTGTCGGCGACGGTCCGGCCCATTGAGGAGGTGGGCCGATTCCTGACGGGCGGTCGGCCCTTCGAGCTCGTCCGGCCCGCGGCCGGCAAGGAGATCCAGGTCGATGTCGTTGTTCCGGTCGCCGACATGTCCGCACTCGGCTCCCCGACCGGCGATCTGTCCGGGCCGGCGGCCGGCGAGGTCGATCGGACCAGCATCTGGCCGCATGTCGAGGAGCGGGTCGTCGACCTGATCGAAAGTCACCGGTCGACCATCGTCTTCGCGAATTCACGGCGGTTGGCCGAACGGCTGACGGCTCGCTTGAACGAAATCCACGCCGAGCGGCTCGCCGCGGCCGATCCGCCCGGCGACGACAGCACCGACGGGAACGGCGAGTGGTCCGCGCCGAAGCCGCCCGACGTCTCCGTCCGGCCGCCGGCCCAGGTGATGGCGCAGTCCGGGGCGTCGTCCGGCGTGGCATCGGTGCTGGCTCGGGCCCACCACGGTTCGGTGTCCCGCGAGCAGCGGGCGCTGGTGGAGGACGACCTGAAGACCGGGCGACTGCCGGCCGTGGTGGCCACCTCGTCGCTGGAACTCGGCGTGGACATGGGCGCGGTCGACCTGGTCATCCAGGTGGAGGCGCCGCCGTCGGTGTCCAGTGGGCTGCAGCGCATCGGCCGCGCCGGCCACCAGGTGGGGGCGCCCAGCCACGGGGTGATGTTCCCGAAGTACCGAGGCGATCTGGTGTCCGCCGCGGTGGTGGCCGACCGCATGCGGGACGGCCAGATCGAGGCGCTGAGGGTGCTGGCCAACCCGCTCGACGTGCTCGCGCAGCAGATCGTGGCCATCTGCGCGATGGATGACATCACGGTGGACGAGTTGCACGGGCTGATCCGCCGGTCCGCCCCGTTCGCAGGTCTGGGCCGGGGCGCTCTGGAGGCCGTGCTGGACATGCTGTCCGGGCGCTATCCGAGCGAACAGTTCGCCGAACTGCGGCCCCGGCTGACCTGGGATCGGGTCACCGGAGCGCTGTCCGGCCGGCCCGGAGCGCAGCGGCTCGCGGTCACGTCCGGGGGGACCATCCCGGACCGGGGGCTCTTCGGCGTGTTCCTGGCTTCCGGCGAGGGCCCCGGCCGCCGGGTGGGGGAGCTCGACGAGGAGATGGTCTACGAGTCGCGGGTCGGCGACGTGTTCGCGCTGGGCTCCAGCTCCTGGCGGATCCTGGAGATCACCCACGACCGGGTGCTGGTGCAGCCGGCACCGGGACTGCCCGGGCGGCTGCCGTTCTGGAAGGGCGACACTCTGGGCCGGCCCGCCGAACTCGGGCGCGCCCAAGGTGCCTTCGTCCGCCGCATGGCCACCGCGGAGCCGGCGGCGGCGACGGCCGACCTGCGCGGCTCCGGCCTGGACGACTATGCGGCCGCCAATCTGCTCGGCTACCTGGTCGAACAGAGGGAGGCCGCCGGCTTGGTGCCGGATGAGCAGACGCTGCTGCTCGAGCGGTTCCGGGACGAACTGGGCGATTGGCGGCTGGTGCTGCATTCGCCCTACGGCGCCGCGGTGCATGCACCCTGGGCCCTGGTCGTGGCAGCCCGGCTGCGCGAACAGTTCGGGGTCGACGTGCAGGCCATGCACGCCGACGACGGCATCGTGGTCCGGCTGCCGGATCTCGACTTCGGCGAGGGCGACGGCTTGCCCGCCGACATCGCGTCGGTGTTCGCGCTCGACCCCGATTCCGTGCAGGCCGAGGTGACGGCGGAGATCGGCGGTTCGGCCATTTTCGCTGCCCGGTTCCGCGAGTGCGCGGCCCGGGCGTTGTTGCTCCCGCGGCGGCAGATCGGTGCCCGGCAACCGCTGTGGCAGCAGCGGCAGCGCGCCTCCCAGCTTTTGGAAGTGGCCGCCAACTATCCGACCTTCCCGATCGTCGCCGAGGCGGTCCGGGAATGCCTGCAGGACGTGTTCGACGTGCCGTCGCTGGTCGAGCTGATGCGGGGACTCCGCTCGCGGACGGTGCGGATGGCCGAGGTGACCACCACCGCACCGTCGCCGTTCGCCCGCTCGCTGCTGTTCGGCTACGTCGCCCAGTTCATCTACGAGGGCGACTCACCGCTGGCCGAACGCCGGGCGGCCGCGCTCACCGTGGACCCGGCGCTGTTGGCCGAACTGCTCGGCGGCGACGGACTCGCCCTACGGGATCTGCTCGATCCCCGCGCCGTGGCCGACACGGAGGCCGATCTGCAACGGCTTTCGGAGAACCGCAAGGCTCGCAACGCCGACGAGATCGCCGACTTGTTCCGCATTCTGGGGCCGCTGTCCACCGCCGAGGTCGCGGAGCGGAGCACCGTTCCGGCCGGTGAACTGGAAGTGCTGCTGATCGGGCTGTCCGCGGCCCGCCGCGCGATCGAGGTCCGCGTCGGTGGCGAGCCGCGGTGGGCCGACCCGGTTGACGCGCCGGTACTCCGTGACGCCCTCGGTCTGCCGCTGCCGCCCGGCATCGCCGAGTCGCTGCTCGAAGAGGTCGCGGATCCGCTGAGCCGGTTGATCTCCCGATACGCGCGCACCCATGGGCCGTTCGTGGCGACCGCTCCGGCCCGACGGTTCGGGCTCGGTGTGGCCGTGGTGACCGACGCGCTCCGCCGGTTGGCCGGTACCGGTCGGGTGGCCGAGGGCGAGTTCCGGCCGCTCGATCAGGGTGGCCGGGACGGCGTCCGGGAATTCGTCGACGCGGACGTGCTGCGGTTGCTCCGGCGGCGCTCGCTGGCGGCGCTGCGGGCCGAGGTCGAGCCGGTACCCCCGGCCGCCTTCGCCCGGTTCCTGCCCGCTTGGAACGGAATCGGGCGCAACCGTTCTCGCGGCACCGAGGGGCTCTTCCGAGCCGTGGAGCAGCTGGCCGGTGCGCTGATACCCGCTTCGGCTCTGGAGACGCTGGTGCTGCCCGCCCGGGTGAACGGGTACACGCCCGCCCTGCTGGACGAGCTCTGCTCGTCCGGCGATGTGCTGTGGACGGCCCACGGGGCGCTGGGCGCCGACGACGGCTGGGTCAGCCTGCACCTGGCCGACAGCGCGGCGCTGACCATTGCGGTGGCCGCCGACGCCGAACTGCCCGACGCCGGCGGGCCCGATCGGCGCGCGGGCGGCGCCGCTCCCGACGGTCGGTGGCACCGCGCCGTGCTGGCCGCTTTGGCCCGGGGCGGCGCCTTCTTCTTCCGGGAGCTGGCCGACGCCATCCGGGCCGAGCCGTCGGATCCCAGCACCGACTCTGCGATCGGCTCGACGACCGGCTCGGTCAGCGACGCCGAATTGACCGAAACTCTCTGGGATCTGGTGTTCGCCGGACTGGTCAGCAGCGATACCTTGGCTCCGCTGCGCGCCCGGCTGGCCGGCGGCCGCACCACGCATCGCACCTCCAAGGGTCCGCGGGCCCGGGCCAGGATGCCCTCCCGGTTGTCGTTGCTGTCCTCCCGGTCCGCGGCCGGCACGCCGGCCCGGCGCAGCATCCCGCCTTCCGCGGTTGGGCGCTGGTCGCTCATCCCTCCGGTGGAGACCGATCCGACGGTCCGGGCCCAGGCGTCGGCCGAAGTGCTGCTCGACCGATACGGCGTGGTGACGCGCGGATCGGTGGTGGCCGAAGAGGTGCCCGGCGGGTTCGCCGGTGTCTACCGGGTGCTTTCCGCCTTCGAAGAAGCCGGCCGGGCCCGGCGCGGCTATTTCGTCGAAGGGCTGGGAGCGGCGCAATTCGCCACCGCCGGGGCTGTCGACCGGTTGCGCACCTACGTCTGGGAACCCGATGCGGCGCCGTCGTTGTCGGCGCAGGTGCTGGCGGCCGCCGATCCGGCCAACCCGTACGGTGCGGCGCTGCCCTGGCCGGAGCGGCCCGATTCGGACGGCGGGTCGCCCGGTGATCAAGCCAGGTCGGGGTCACACCGGCCCGCCCGGCGGGCGGGGGCGCTGGTGGTGCTGGTCGACGGCGAGGCCGTGCTCTACGCCGAGCGCGGCGGTCGCACGCTGCTGACCTTCACGCTGGAACCGACGGCGTTGAAGGCTGCGGCCGACGCGTTGGCCGAGAAGGTGCACACCGGCGCGATCGGCGGCATCACGGTCGGCAAGATCGACGGAATCGATGCGGTGACGGCGTCGGGTTCGGCCGTCGATGCGCTGCTCGCCGGCGGGTTTGCGGTGACCCCGCGGGGATTGCGACTGCGGCGCGGGACGGGCTGATCGATGCGGCGGCCACGGACACTCCAGACGCCTCCAGCCGGCCGAGGGCCCGCGCCGGGGGAAGCGCCCCGACGTACCCGAGGATGCGGGCCGGGGCAGGAGCTCCGACGAGGGTGCGGGCCGGGCGAAGGACTCCGAGCTACCCGAGGGTGCGGGCCGGGGGAGGAGCTCCGACGTGCCCGAGGGTGACACCGTGCTGCGCACCGCGCGTCGTCTGAACCAGGCGTTCTCCGGGCGGCCCTTGGTGCGCAACGAGTTCCGCTGGCCGGGCTTGGGCGACGCGAATCTGGCCGGCCGGGTCGTCCTGCAGACGGTGGCGCACGGCAAACAGATCCTGACCCGGTTCGCGTCCGCCGCTGACTCGGCGGCCGTGGCCGGCACCTCGTTGGCCCGACCGCGGTTTCCGACCGTCCCGGACGGTCCGCTGACCCTGCGCTCGCACCTGCGCATGGAGGGCCGCTGGACGGTGTCGGCGGCCACGAATCGCTGGCCGACCGGCTCCGGTCCCACCATCCGCGCCATCTTGGCCAACGCCGAATGGATGGCGGTGGGGACCTGGCTGGGACTGCTCGACCTGGTGCCGACCGACGTCGAGCGGCAGTTGATCGGTCACCTCGGGCCGGACATCCTGGCCGACGACCCGGACGGTACCGGTTTGGCGGCGGCGGCCGACCGGATCAGGGCCTGGCCGGACCGGGAGATCGGGGCCGCCCTGCTGGACCAGACCGGGGTGGCCGGTATCGGCACCATGTACATGGCCGAAGCGCTGTTCCTCGAGCATGTCTCGCCGTGGCTGCCGGTGTCCGCGGTGGATGTGCCGGCCGTGCTGCGCCGCGCTCGGCGGCTACTGCAAGGCGGGGTGACCATGGCCGTGCCCAGCACCACGGGCAACAACCAGCGTGGGCACACCACCTACGTGCACGCCCGGTCGGGCCGACCCTGCTTCCGGTGCGGCACCACCATCCGGGTGGCCGAGATCGGTGTACCGCCCAAACAACGGCCCGCGTTCTACTGTCCGGCCTGCCAGCCCGGGCCGGCGCCCACGGACGACGGCCGCCCGCAGAATCCGCTCGGTGCCAATCCGCAAGTCCGGGAGTTCCGCCGGCCGGCCGGGTATCGCCGCCGCTGAGCCGTTGCTCGGTCTAGGAGGTGATGGCTTTGCCGGCCGGGGTGACCAGCCACCACTTGGCCCCGAATCCGTTACTGCCCTGGCCGGCGGTGTCGCCCGCGTGCTTGTCACCGATGAAGGTGTACAGCGGGTGGCCCGCGTAGGTGACCTGCTTCTTGCCGTCGCTGCGGGTGGTTGTGCCCAGCAAGCTCGCGTCGGCTTTGCCGCCGGCGGTCGGCTTACCGGTGGTCAGCAGGGGCGGCCACGCCGTGGCGCAGGCTCCCGAGCAGGTGGAAGTCGATCCGGTGTCCGCCACCCACAGATACAGGCTGGCCCCGGAGGAGTCGGTGAGATAAGTACCGGCCGAACCGGTCGTGGTCTGCACGGTGGCGATCGACGTGGTCCCGGACGGCGTCCCGGACGAAGAGCCGCTCGACGGGGCCGAGGATGCCGATCCGCCGCCTCCGTACGCCGCCGAGGACGACGATCCGCCCGCGGGGGTCTGCGAGGACGAAGATCCCGCTGCCGGCGCGGACGAGGATCCGGCCGCCGGCGACGATGCGGCCGCCGACGAGCCGGACGAGACCGCCGAGACGGACGCGGGCGCGACGGACGACGGAGAAGTCGCCGGCGCAGCGGCCGCCGACGAAGACGACGAACTGCTGACCGACGAACTGGCGGCGGGACTGGAACTGCTGCAGGCCGTGACGAGCACAGCCATTCCGGCCAGGGCGCCGAAGGCCAATCCGCGATGGACCGATCCGGCAGGGTGGGCAGTCATGTGACCATCTCCTTCGGCCGGCCACTGGAAAACGGGTAGTCCGGGTGGTGCGTCGGCCTGATGAACACACGACGGACGACGCCGGAAGGTTCAGCTCGCGAAGGACCCAAACTACCTGCCAGACAGAGACCGAGGGGTTCCAGGCGCGTGCGGTCGGGAAGGGCGGTAAGAACTGCCGGTCGCGCCGGTACGCGCGTCACCTCAAAGCAGCCGACGGACCGTTCCGTTCCCGGCCAAGGACCGGTCCCGTACGGTGACGAGGTGGCATCGCATCTCGTTCACGTCGCTCGCGCGTTCGGCCTGGGGGTGGTGTCCGGCGGCCGGTCGGTGGCCGGTCCCGCCGCTGTGCTCCGGGCCCTCAACGCCCGCCGCCCGTCGGGTTTCACCCGGAAAGCGGCACCGATCGCGCTCATCGCCGGAGTCGGGGAGTTGATCGGCGACAAGCTACCCAAGGCGCCCAGCCGGCTGGCCCCGCCCGGTCTGGCTTTCCGGCTGCTGACCGGCGCGTTCGCCGGTGGCGCTCTGACCGTCACGTCGAATCGACGGTCGGCCACCGTGCTGGCCGGAGTCATCGGAGCAGCGGGAGCCTACGCGGGGTCCCGGGCCGGCGCCGCCTGGCGGGGCATCGCCGCCCGCCGACTGGGACATGATCTGCCGGGTGCGCTGATCGAGGACGTCGCCACCTACACGGCGGCCTTCGCCCTGGTCCGCAACGCCTTCCGCCCTCACTGAGCCGGCCGTCAGCGCTCGCCCGGGCCCGGAAATCCTTCCGCCATCTGAGCGGGCCCGTGCAGAGAGGCAGAGCCGATGTCGCCGTCCAAGGTGCCCGCCGTTGAACTGGACGTGGCGGGCCGCCCGGTGCGCATCTCCAACCCGGACAAGACCTATTTCGGCGACCGGGGGATCACCAAACTCGATGTGGTGAAGTATTTCCTGTCCGTCGGGGACGGGATTCTCGCCGCTCTGCAGGACCGGCCGACCACGCTGGAACGGTGGCCGAGCGGCTGGTTCGAGGGTGCGACGCTTTCCACCCGGGCCGACAACCGCGGTGACGCCTTCTATTCCAAGCGGGTACCGCAAGGAGCGCCGGATTGGTTGGAATCGGTCCGCATCGCCTTTCCCAGCGGGCGCTTCGCCGACGAGGTGTGTCCCACCGAGTTGGCCGCGGTGGCCTGGGCGGCCAACCTGGGCACGCTGCGTTTCCATCCCTGGCCGGTGCGGCGACCCGACGTCGAGCATCCCGATCAACTGCGGGTAGATTTCGATCCCCAGCCGGGTACCGATTTCGGCGACGCCGCGACGGCGGTGGGGGGCGCGCGCGACCTGCTGGGCGAACTGGGGCTCACCGGCTATCCGAAGACCTCTGGTGGCCGGGGCCTGCACGTGTTCCTGCCCATCGCGCCGGAGTGGACATTCGTGGAGTGCCGCCGCGCTGTCATCGCCTTCGGTCGCGAACTGGAACGCCGCATGCCGGACCGGGTGACCACCAAGTGGTGGAAAGAAGAACGCGGGCAACGCATTTTCATCGACTTCAACCAAATGGCCCGGGACCGCACCATCGCCAGCGCCTACTCGGTCCGCCCCAACGCCCGGGCCACCGTTTCGGCGCCCCTGCGCTGGGATGAGGTGCCCGATGTCCGGCCCGAGGACTTCGATGTCCTGAGCATGCCGGCCCGCTTCGCCGAGGTCGGTGATCTCTACGCGGCCACCAACGACCGGTCGAACCGGTTGGACGTGTTGCTGGACATGTCGGCCCGGGACGAACGTGACCACGGGCTCGGCGATATGCCCTATCCCCCTGAGTATCCCAAGATGCCGGGCGAGCCGCCCAGAGTCCAACCCAGTCGGATGAACCCGGCGAACTGGGAGAACCGGTAGTCCAGGAGCTCGGCCCCGAGGAGCAGCCCGCGCGTCCGCATCACCATTGGTGTTCTCCCGGCCGGTAGACCGGCCGGTAGACCGGGCGGATGCCGGGCCGCCGGAAGACGTCCACAGGCGATACTGAGCCGATGCGCCTGCCCGTCATGCCGCCCGTCGCTCCGATGCTGGCCAAGCCGCTCGCCGAAATTCCTCCGGGCCAGTTGTACGAACCGAAATGGGACGGGTTCCGCTCGATCATCTTCCGAGACGGCGACGAGGTCGAGATCGGCAGCCGCAACGAGAAACCCATGACCCGGTACTTTCCGGAGATCGTGCGGGCTGTGTTGGACAATTTTCCGGAGCGAGCGGTGATCGACGGCGAGATCGTGCTCGTGGACACCGAGCGGAACACCCTCGACTTCGAGGCGTTGCAGCAGCGGATCCATCCGGCGGCCAGCCGCATCAAGATGTTGTCCGAGAAGACGCCGGCGAGTTTCGTGGCCTTCGACCTGCTCGCCCTGGGCGACGACGACCTGACCAACGTGCCGTTGGCCGACCGTCGGGGAGCACTGAAAGCCGCTCTGGCCCGGTCTTCGCCGCCGGTGTACCTGACGCCGGCGACGCAGGACGTGGACGAGGCGCGCCGCTGGTTCGCCGAGTTCGAGGGGGCCGGGCTGGACGGCCTCATCGCCAAATCTCTTAACCTGACCTACCAGCCCGACAAGCGGGTGATGAGCAAGATCAAGCACGAGCGCACCGCCGACTGTGTGGTGGCGGGATATCGCGTCCACAAGACCGATGAAAAGGCGATCGGGTCGCTGCTGCTCGGTCTGCACGACGACCGGGGGGTGCTGGCCTCGGTCGGAGTGATCGGGGCGTTCCCCATGGCTACGCGCAAGAAGCTGTTCACCGAATTACAGCCGCTGGTCACTGATTTCGACGGGCACCCCTGGAACTGGGCCGCGTTGGCCGAAGGTGAGCGCACGCCGCAGAAGAACGCCGGGAGCCGCTGGAACGCCGGCAAGGACCTCTCCTTCATCCCGCTGCGACCCGAGCGGGTGGTCGAGGTCCGGTACGACTACATGGAGGGTGAACGCTTCCGGCACACCGCGCAGTTCGTGCGCTGGCGGACCGACCGCACCCCGGAATCGTGCACCTACGCCCAACTCGACCGGCCCGTCACCTTCAGGCTGGCCGACGTGCTGGCCAGTGGCTGACGGCTGGTCCACGAACGTTCCACCGAGTGCCGGATGCTGCCTGCAGTGGATCTCGCGATTGATCCGGCCGGATGGTCGGCTCACTCTGTCGGCAGACTCTCCAGCCACTGTCGGGGTGCGCTTCTAGAGTGCAGCCATGACCTCTGCGATCGGGCGCGTGGGCGCTGTCTCCCTGGACTGTGACGACCCGGCGGCGCTGGCGGCGTTCTACCGCGACCTGCTGAACTTGCGGATCATCTGGGAGTCAGCCGATTTCGTGGCCCTGGCCGGCGCACCGGTGCTGCTGACCTGCCAGCGGACCGCCGATTACCGCCGACCCGATTGGCCGCAGAACGAAGTGCCCAAGCAGATCCATCTCGAGATCGCCGTCACCGACCTCGACGAGGCCGAACGGCAGGCGGTCGCCCGGGGCGCCGTCGCGGCCTCGCCGCAGCCCCAGCCCGACCGGTGGCGGGTCCTTCTCGACCCTGCCGGGCATCCGTTCTGCGTGACCAGCCTGATCCCGGATCTCTGATCGCGGCTGCGAACGCAGGGCGCCATTTCCATGACGCTTTAGAGGGTTTCCGTCTTTCCGGGTTCCGGCCGGCGTCGGCGCGCGGATCACCGGCCAGTGTCACCGCGAGCGCCCATCACCAGCGGCGGACCCGTTTCAGATAGGCCTTGAGTTCGGCGAAGGTGCCGTCGTCCTCGCCATACTGGACGACCGTCCTGACCGTCTCCAACCAGGAGCCGGTGGACGGACGGACCTGACCGAGTCCGATTTCCAGGTCCGTCATGCTCATCAGTCGAGCGTGTCCGGTGCGGACACCGTCCATCAGAGCGTTCTCCGTGGCCAGCTCGCACACATAAGCGATGTCCGCCCCGGACAAGCCCTCCGACCGTCCGGCCAGCGCCTTGAGGTCCACGCCTTCGATCGGCCGGGTCGACAGGTGAAAGCGGAAGATCGCTTCCCGGGCCGGGGCGTCGGGCGGCAACACGAGCACGGTCCGGTCCAGGCGGCCGGGGCGGCGCATGGCCGGATCGATGTCCCACGGCTGGTTGGTGGCCGCCAGCACGTACACGCCCTCATTGGTGTTGGCCACCCCGTCCAGTTCCGACAGCAGCTGGTTCACCACCCCGCGAGTCGCCGAGTTGCGCGTCTGAGTTCGCTTCTGCGCCAACGCATCGATCTCGTCGAGGAACAGCACGCAGGGCGCGGACCGGCGGGCCTGCGAAAAGAGCTCGTGCAGGTTCTTCTCACTGGTGCCGATCCACATGTCCAGGATCTCGGAAAGGCCCGCGGAGAGGAACGACGCACCCAGCTCACCGGCCAGCGCCTTGGCCAGGAAAGTCTTCCCGCATCCCGGCGGCCCGTACAGCAACAGCCCACCTCGCAGGCTTTTGCCGTAGAGCCGGCGCAGTTCCGGATTCTTCAGCGGAGCCAGAAATGATGCATTCAGCCGGTTCTTGACGTCTTGCATGCCGCCCACGTCGGCCAGCCGAACCGTCGGCCGTTCCACGTCGAACGCTTCGGCCGGCTCGACCCCGGGGGTGTCGCCCTCGGAATTCAGGAACATGGGGGCGGCGATGTCACCGAGTTGCGATTCGGCCGCGGACCAGTCGAAGTCAGCGCCCCGCCGTTGGTTTCCCGGCTCGTGGGGCGCGGGTGGCCCGGTGTCCGTTATCGGCCGGATGGTCGGGTCCGGGCGGGAGCGCGGATCAAGCGGCGCCGTGGTCCCGGGCCTGGAGCCCGGATCCGGTGTCGACGACTGAGCACCCAGAGCGGTGATCATCAGTGCTCGGGCCTGTCCGTGCTGGGGCTCCGTCGCCAGGACGCCCGCGAGTTCCGTGACGGCCTCCGGTCCTCTACCGGCCGAGATCAGGATCTGAGCCAGATGCATCCGGAGGGCCGTATCTCCCGGTACCGCCGCGACCGCCCTGCGCAGCGCCTCGATGGTCTCGTCCGACCGGTCTTGGGCCACCCCGTACTCCTCGCCTTGCCGACCCGGCCGATTCTAAGGAGTGGCCGGTTCCGGAATGGCCGTGCCCTTGCTCGCCAGGGCCGCCTCGGCCCGAGTGGTGATGATGTCGGCGGTGATCGCCGCGGCCGCGGTCATGCCCGACGCGGCCGCCAAGACGACCGGGGCGTTGACGTTGGCCACATTGCCGGCAATCCACACGCCGGGTACCGCCGTGGCGCCCATGGGATCGGCCACGTACCCGAACGGTTTCTCCGCGCGCGGAACACCCAGGTCGTCCAGAACAGGCGACCGCACCGACGGCTCCGGAGCCACCACGAGGGCGGCCAGGGGATGGGTCATCCCGTCGGCGGACACCGCGGCAGCGAGCCGTCCATTTTCGGCCACCAGCCGGGCCACCGGACTCTCGACGACCTGGACTCCGATGGCGCACAGTCGATGGGCAATGCCGGCGGGCAGCTCGGCCCACCCAGCCGGTGAATGCGCGAAATACACGATGTCGTCGGTGAGTTCGGCGAACATCGCGGCCTGGTGCGCGGAGGCCGGGCCGGTTCCGAGCACGCCGAGTCTTCGGCCCCGGACCTCCCAGCCGTGGCAGAACGGACAGTGGACGATGTCCCGGCCCCACAGTTCGGCCAGCCCGGGAACGGCCGGTAGCTCGTCCGTGGAACCGCTGGCCACCAGCAGCCGGCGAGCGGCCACGTCTCCCGAGGACGCCGTCCTCACCACGAAGCCGGCCTCGTCGGGCCGGGCGGACACCGCCGAGTCGGCGAGCACCGATCCGCCGAACCGCGCGAGTTCCGCCCGGCCCCGAGCCAGGTACTCAGTCGGAGCCATGCCGTCCAGGCCCAGCACGTTGTGCATGCCCTCCGCCCGCGCGTTGCGCGGTTCGCCGGCGTCGATCACCACGATGCGCCGCCCGAACCGGGACAACGCGACGGCGGCGGTCAGGCCGGCCGGGCCACCGCCGATGACAACGACATCGGCCGTCATTGTGTTTTCCATGTTTCCCAACACCTCCGCGACCACCATGAATCCTCAGCTGGCTGCCGGGCAAGAAATATTGCTGATCGGCAAATCCGCGGGGCCCAGTCGCGGGGCACACTCGACGGGTGAATCGCGATGTGCAGGACGTCCTGTCCGGAGTCGGCGCCCGTCTCAAGGCGCTCCGGCGCGACCGGAGGACCACCCTCGCCGAACTCGCCGCCGTGACCGGTCTGACGACCAGCACGCTGTCCCGGTTGGAGAACGGGCATCTGCGACCGACTCTGGAACAGCTGCTCCCGCTGGCCCGGGCGCATGGAGTGCCGCTGGACGAATTGGTGGATGCCCCGCCGACCGGCGACCCGCGCATCCACATCCGTCCGGTGCGCCGGCACGGTCGCGTGTTCGTACCACTGACGCGGCGACCGGGCGGGATCCAGGCCTACAAAGTGGTGTTCCCGGTGGCCAAACGCCCGCACCGGCCGGCCATGAAGACGCATCCCGGCTACGAGTGGCTGTACGTGCTCAACGGCCGGGTGCGGCTCATGGTGGCGGACCGGGACATCACCCTGGGCGTCGGCGAGGTCGCCGAGTTCGACACCGGCTCGCCGCACTGGCTGGAGAACGACGGTGACACGGCGCTGGAACTGCTGATGCTGTTCAGCCGGGAGGGCGAACGACTGCACGTCCCGCAGTGAGAACTCCCGCGTCCCGCTGGCAGCACCGGCCGGCCGGCTCGAGTCCCGCATCCGCAAGTCAGCGGCCGTTGGCCGAGAAGTGCTGCAGGTCGCGGGGATCGGACCAATCGCCGCCCCAACTCCAGCCGATCGCGGCGAAAGCCCGCACGCAGGAATCGCCGGGGTGAATGACGCCCGGAGAATTCGGGCGGTCGAGATATTTCGCCCCACCCGGAGGCAGGACCGTGTCGCCGGAGACGTACGGGTTCTCCAGCGGATCGATGTCGATCGCCTCACCGTAGGAATGCTGCGACCAAGTGGTGCCGGCCGTGTTCAGGCGGCAATTGAACCCCGAGGTGTTGTCGGCGGCCATGGATGCGTTGTCGTCGGCACCGAAATCGTCCACCAGCTGCATGCGCCGGATCGGGAATTCGGCCGCGTAGAGGCGCCGGAAGGCGGCCACCACCTCGGAAGCCACCGCCGTCGCCACCACGATCTCGCCTTGGTGGGCGCGGTGGTCGAAGCCGAAATAGGTGACGCGCAGGTAGCGCAGGTCGCCCAGAGCGACCGGACAGCCCTCGTGCCAGCTGCGCCTCATCCGCCGGGCCAGATCCTCTCCGATTCCCGAGATCGACGCGGAGAACGGCACTATTCCGGGACTGGGCGTCGGCCGGGGCGCGGGTCGAGATGTTGCTCCAGATGTGGGGCGGGAGGCCGGATGGGACGTCGGCTGGGACTGCCGACCGGAGCTCGACCGATTGATCGACGTCGACGTCGGTCCGGTGGCCGACGGAGCGGGGGCCGGTGCGCCGGAGGTGACCGTGGGCCGGGCCACCGACGAACCGCGCGCTTGTTTCGGTCCGGAAATCGGTGTCGACGATCCGGCCGGCAGGCCAGAAACCCGGGGACGGTCGGCACTGGTGGAGACACGCGGCGAATGCCCCGTGGCCGTTGCCGACGGGGACGCAATTCCCGAACCGCTAGCCGCAGAGGTGACGGCACCGGCATGCGGCAGCGCATGGTTGGTGGTGCACCCGCCGGCCGTGCCCAGCAGCAGCGCGCCGGTCACCAGGGCGAGCCGCCATCCCCTCCGGGTTCGGTTCACCGCACGCTCATCGGTAGGTGGCGGCGCACTGGGCGGCCCCGGAGACGACGCCCGTGTTCATGGCCTGCAGCTGCTCGATCACCTGGGTCGAGGTGTGACCGGAGGCGTCCGACGCCGGCAGCGGTGAGGCCATGACCTCGTATTCGGCGTTGTCCAGATCGACCGGCGACAGGGCCAGCTTCTTGGCGCCTTGCGGCTTCTTCATCCAATCCGCCCACGCCCCGGCCGAACACACCGCCCGCAGACCGGCAGCGTCACCGGTGGCGGCGGTACCGTCGGCCAGCGCCATTCGGCTCACCACCAGCATGACGGCCGAGAAATCACCGGTGGTCGAGTCGAACCCGTCCGTGGGCGTACCGATCCGTACCAACTCCACGAGGTTGTAGGTCACCGTGTTGGTCGCCGGGCAGTAACCCACCGGAAAAGAGGTTGCCCGACCGTCGCACGTCGGCGGATCAGTGCCCTGAAAGGGCACCAATCTCGGCGTTCGATAACCCGTGATCCTCGGACCGAAGAATTGATCGGCCACATCGGCCACCTGGCCGAGAAAATCGGCGCTGATGGGAATGTTTCCGAAGTCGGAGGGCACGGCCGTGAACCCCTGTTCGGATATCCGGGTGTTGATCTCGGTCATGTCGATCTTCTGGCACCGGGCCACACCACCGGCGTACCCCTCCGTTTCGGCGTACGCCCGGTCGAAGGCGTCGCCGTGCGCACCAGTGGCGTCGGGCGTCGAGCCGACCGGGTCGCGCACGGCGGCCAGGGTTTGCAGCGTCTGGCGGATACCGGTGGTCGAATTGATGTTGTAGTACTTGGAGTTTCCGTCGGACACCCACTTCCAGTACGCGCCCGCGTAGCAGTCGGCCTGCTGTTCCAGCAGAATCGTGGGGCTGGTTTGGGGCACGCCGAGCCGAGTCTGCACCAAGTGGCCCATTTCGTGGGCCAGGACCGTGGGCACGGCCAGGCCCCCGATCTTCTGGGCCAGCGTCGGTAGCTCGACCCCTCGGTCCCAGATGATGGTGTCGCACCCGTAGACGTAACCCGCGTTCGGGAAGTTGTACAGGGACGTCCCGCAGGCCTTCGCATTCTTGTCCCGCGAATCGTAGGAGACAAGGGCGGTGGCGGGTTTGAATTTCTTTCCGAATTGAGCGGAGAAAACGCCTTGGTAGAAGGTGTACAAATCCTCGACCGTGTTCTTGGCTCCGGTGTCCCAAGCGGTGTGCCCGTCGCCTAGGACGGTCAGGTCGGCCGGTGCGACGCCCGTCTTGGGCCCGCTCGGCCCGTCCGGATGACCGGTCGCCGGCACGCTCCCGGCCGGTAATGGGCCGGACGAGCCCGGCTCGACCGCCGGGCCGGTGTCCACCGCCTGGCCGGACACCGAGTCACAGCCCGCCACCAGCAGCATCGCCGCCAGTAGGCCGGCGGTCCACCGGGCCCGTGGCCGGCGGGCGAGAAGGGCAGAACTCATGCTGAGGTCCTTCGGCGGGGGGTGCACTTCCGACGAGCGGCCCGAGACGGACCGAAGCAAATTATGACCGCGGCGGCGTCGTCAGGACATGGCCTTCAGCCGGTCGACCGCCTCGTCGATGACCTCCTCACGTTTGCAGAAGGCGAAGCGGATGTACGGCTTGCCGCCGGCCGGGTCATCGTGGAAAACCTCTTGAGGAACGGCAACCACTCCCGCCCGGGCCGGCAGGTCCAGGCAGAACTGCATTCCGTCGGCCGCCACGCCCAATCGGTCGGCGACCGGCCGGATATCGGCGACCACGAAATAGGTGCCGGCCGGGCGGAAAACCTCGAAACCGGCCCTGGTGAGCCCATCGCTCAGCCGATCTCTTTTGGCCTGCAAGTCTTTGCGCAGGACATCCACCCATGCCATCTCCGCATTGAGGGCATGGGCGACAGCCGGCTGGAACGGCGCGCCGCCGACGTAGGTCAGGAATTGCTTGGCTGCGCGGACGGCGGCAACCAGTTCGGCGGGACCGCAGGCCCAGCCGATCTTCCAGCCGGTCGCGCTGAACGTCTTCCCCGAACTGGAAATGGTGACGGTGCGTTCGGCCATGCCGGGAAAGGTGGCGATCGGGATGTGCTGGGCGTCGTCAAAGGTCAGATACTCGTAGACCTCGTCGGTCACCACCAGCAGATCTCTGCGTACCGCCAATTCGGCGATGGCCGCGAGCTCGGTCTCCGTCAGCACCGTCCCCGTCGGGTTGTGCGGGCTGTTCAACAGCAGCATCTTGGTGCGCGGCCCGACCGCGGCTTCCAACGCCCCCAGGTCCAGTGCGAAGCGGCGGTGCGCCGGGTCCGGCCGCAGTGCCACGGATTTCAGTTCCGCGCCGGCCATCGCGACCACGGCGGGGTAGGAGTCGTAGTGCGGCTCCAGTGTCACCACCTCGTCACCCGGCTCCACCAGCGCCAGCACCGCCGCGGCGATGGCTTCCGTGGCACCCACGGTGATCAGCACTTGCGTGTCGGGGTCGAAGCTCTGGCCGCGGTCGCGTCGGCGGGCGTTCGCCACCGCCTCCCGGAGCGGGAGGATGCCGGGGCCCGGCGGGTACTGATTCACGCCGTTGGCGATGGCTTGCTGGGCCGCCGCCAACATGCCGGCCGGACCGTCGGTGTCCGGGAATCCCTGACCGAGGTTGATGGCTCCCGTCCGGGTGGCCAGCGCCGACATCTCGGCGAAGATCGTGGTGGTGAACGGCCGCAGCCGGGAGACGAGGGCGGGAGTACCGGGCACCTGTCATTCCTACCGCCCTCGAGGGTGGCCGGCGCTCCCGCAGCGGGTTGCGGGTCAGGAGGTGGCCGGAAGGGCCAGGCAGGATGGCCAGATGAGCACCCCGACCCGGACCGCGTCGACCGGTGAGAGCATTTCTCCGGCTGACGCCGAACGCCGGCGCCGCTTGATCCGGATGAAGACCCTGGCCACGATCATGTTGATCGGCATGGCCGGGCTCTTCGTGGTCGGCTACCTGCTCGAGGACACGCAGGGGTGGGCGGCCTACCTACGGGCGGCGGCCGAGGCCGGCATGGTCGGGGCGCTGGCCGATTGGTTTGCGGTGACCGCATTGTTCCGTCGCCCGCTGGGCCTGCCGATCCCGCACACGGCCATCATTCCCACCCGGAAAGATGCCATCGGCGCTTCCCTCTCGGAGTTCGTGGCCACCAACTTCCTGTCCGAATCAGTGGTCCGCGAGCGATTGGCCCGCTTGTCGGTGGCGGAACGACTCGGCGGCTATCTGGCCACCCGCGAGACGGCGGAGCGGATCGTCGCCGAGGGGGCGAGCGCGGTACGAGGACTGGCCTCGGTGTTGTCCGACGATCAGATCTCCGAGTTGCTGGCGGGTTTGGTGCGGCGGCGCATCGACGCCGCGAAGGTCGGTCCCATCCTGGGCGGGATCGCCGCCGACGTGTTCGCCCGTGGCGACCACCATGCGCTCGTCGATGTCGTGGTGGAACGCGTGCACGAGTGGATTCGGGACAATCCGACCCGCATCGTGGCCATGGTGACCGAGCGAGCGCCGGTGTGGACGCCGCGGTTCCTCGACGAGCGGGTGGGCACCCGGTTGTTCCGGGAGCTGGAGACCTTCCTGCACGCCGTCCGGACGGAGCCGGACCATCCACTTCGCTCCTCTCTCGATGCCTTCCTGGCCAAGTTCGCCGACGACCTGCAGCACGATCCGGCCACCATGGCCAAGGCCGAGGCCATCAAATACCGGTTGCTGAACAACGACGCCGTGCAATCGCTGGCCGGATCGGCGTGGGCCACGGTGAAGCAAACGGTGCTGGATGCGGTGGACGATCCGGCGTCGGAGCTGCGGGCCGCCGCGATCGGCGGGCTGGTCTCGCTGGGCCGGCGGTTGTCGACCGACACGGAGCTGGCCGCGAAGGTGAACACCTGGGTGGCGGACGCGGTGGGCTACCTCGCCCGTCACCACGCGCGCTCGATCACCGGCATCATCGACGAGACGATCGCCCGCTGGGACGGCCCGGCCACCAGCCGCCGGATCGAGTTGCAGATCGGACGGGACCTGCAGTTCATCCGCATCAACGGCACGGTGGTCGGCGCCTTGGCCGGCTTGGCGATCTACGCCGTGGCCCGGGCCGTGCTGTAACGGCCCATCTCCTCCGACGGGTCTGTCCGCACCTCGGATGGCGCTGGCAGGCTGGCGCAGTGCGTTTCGCCCCGGTCTCACCGAGTCGGCTGGTCGACGAGTTGGCCGACCGAATCTTCAGCCACTCGCCCGGCCGGGTCCGGGTCGGCCTGGACGGCTTCGCCGAAACCGGTGTGGCCGATATCGCTGACCAGGTCGCGCAGGTATTGACCGTCCGGGGCCGGCAGGTGGTGCGCGCGTCCACGCGCTGGTGGTGGCGGGCGGCGGCCCTGCGCCTGGAATTCGGCCGCCAAGACCCCGATTCCCTGCTCACCGGCTGGGTCGACGCCGCGGCCTTGAACCGAGAACTCCTGGAGCCCTTGGCGGACGGCGCGGCCGGCCGTTTCCTCGACCGGCTGCGCGACCCGGACACCGACCGTTCGGTGCGGCGGCCGTACCTGAGCGCGTCTGAATCCGCGATCGTGCTGTTGGACGGCCCGTTTCTGGGCGCTGCTGACCTCCGGCTCGATCTGAGAATCGCCTTCGAGGTGTCGATCGGCACCCTGCGGCGCGGGTTGCCCGAGGAACGGTCGTGGTGGGCGCCGGTGTATGAGCGGTACCGAAGGGACGAGCATCAGCGCCGTCGCCAACTCGACATCATCGTGGCGTTCGATCACCCCACCCGTCCGGCGTTGGCGTCGACGATCGACTGATCATCGCGCTTGCTGTACGCTTGCTATTGCAAGCATCGGTCGGCGGAGGAGACGCTCATGGACCTGTCGCCTGTGCTGTCGCCGGTCAAAGACCTGGGTCAATTCATTCGCGATCAGCGGACCTCGGCGCAGATCTCGCTGCGGGCGCTGGCCGTCAAGGCCGGGGTCTCGAATCCCTATTTGTCGCAGGTGGAGCGGGGGCTGCGGCGCCCGAGCGCCGACATTCTGGCGCAAATTGCCCGCGGTCTGTCGATTTCGGTGGAATCGCTGTTGGCCAGGGCCGGAATCCTGGATGCGGACACTCAGGAGCCGTCGGAGGTCGTCACCGCCATCCGCGCGGATGACCGACTGACCGAGCGACAGAAGGCGTCGCTGATCGACATCTATCAAGCATTTCGCGCCGAACGTCGCACCGGCGCCATCGAACCTTCCCCCTCCATCCGGCCCTGAGCCGCGGCCCTCGCCGTCACGAAAGAGAGAGCACCATGTCCTTCCTGACCGACCTTCGATCCGTCTCCGAGAACGTGCTGGAGCAGGTCGCCGACCGCTTCTCCGACCTGCCCCGTCCACTGTTGGCGGCCATCGGCGCGGGCGACATGGCGGTAGAGCGTCTGGCCGAACTGCGGGAGTCCATCCAGGTCCAGTTGCCGAACTTGTCCACGTCCAGACTGTCTGACGTTCGCGGTGCAGCGGGGGACATGCCGGCACGGGCGCAGAAGGCGGCCGGCGACGTCGCCGGGTCCCTGCAACGACTCGCCGCCGAGGCTCCCGACAAGGCGCGGGAACTCATCGAGGAACTTCCGGGCAAGGTGACCGAGTTCTCGTCCACGCTCTCGCCCGACATGCTGCGGGAAACCGTGGAGGCATACACCCAGCTGGCCGGACTGATCTACGGCAATCTGGCCAACCGCGGAGACCGGACCTGGTCCAAGGTCCGCGGCGGAGGGCTGGTCCCGGGAACCGTGGTTCCGCCGGCCTCCGACCGTCAGGTTCGGAAGACGGCCGACCCCGGCCCCGCTGATCCGCGGCCGTCCACCTCGCCGCGATCCACTTCGTCCACTGCGCGCGCCACCCCGGCTTCGCGAACGGCCAAGGCCTCCGCCGCGAGAACGGCGCCGAGCGCCGGGGCCGGCCCGCGGGTGGCGCCCACCGAAACCGCCGCGGCCAAGGCGGCCGTCCGGACCGCCGGCCGAACCGCGAAACCCTCGGTGGCCAAGACGTCCGCCGCCGATCCCGCCACCGGCCGGACAGCGGCGGGCCGTGCCCGGACCGCGGCCGAATCGGTGACCGGACCGCGCCGACGAACCTCGACCGGCCCGTCCGGCCAAGCCTGAAGTCGTCGGCGGGCGTGGGGTCCCGGCCAGCCGGAAACGCCGGCCGGTGAGCCGGGGCCGCGTCCGTTGAGGTCTCAACCGGTTCACGCCGCCACGTAGCCTGGAGTCGTGCAGGACCCGTATTCGCTGATGTCGCCCGTGATCGACACGGTCAGTTTTGTGCTGGATTGCCTGGCCGCCCTGGTGGCTGTGTTCGCGGCCATCGACGCGGCGTCGCGCCGCCCCGACGCCTTTGCGGCCGCGGACAAGCAGACCAAGGGTTTGTGGACCGGCGTGACCGTGGCCTGCGCGGGCGTCTGCGTGCTCGGAGCGGTGTTCCCGGGATCCTTCTTCTCGGCGGTCTCGCTGCTGTGGCTGGCCGCCTGGATCGGGATGTTGGTCTATTTGCTCGATGTGCGGCCGCGGCTGCGCGAGGTGCAGCGCGGTTCTCGCTGGTAGGACGCTCATCAATCGGAAATGCCGTCGATCGGAGAACGCCGTCCGGGCCGAACCTCGACCGGGGACTGCTCAGTGCGAGGCGGCCGCCGGTTGATCTTCGGCTGAGGCGGCTTCGGCGGCCAGCCGCTTCTTCTCCCGGTTGAACGAGATGCGGATCTCTGTCTCGGCGTCGCCGCGGCCCACCCAGTTGGCGCCCTCGACGCTCTTGCCCGGTTCCAGGTCCTTGTAGACCTCGAAGAAGTGCTGAATTTCCAGCCGTTCGAAGATGGGCAGGTCACCGATGTCCTGCAGGTGAGCCTGCCGTGGGTCGTTGGCCGAGACGCAGATCACCTTGTCGTCCGGGCCCTTCTCGTCGGTCATCCGGAACATCCCGATGGCCCGGCAGAGGACCAGACAACCCGGAAAGGTCGGCTCGGACAGGAGGACGAGGGCGTCGAGTGGGTCGCCGTCCTGGCCCAGGGTCTCATCGATGTACCCGTAGTCGGCCGGATACTGCGTCGCGGTGAACAAGGTGCGGTCCAACCGGATTCGACCCGTGTGGTGGTCGACCTCGTACTTGTTGCGGCTTCCCTTCGGGATCTCGACCACGACATCGAAGTCCACGATGAGCACCTTTCCGCAAACCATCTCGAGCCGCCGGAACACGTTCGCCCCGCCGACGACGACCGGACCAGCGCCCGAACGACACCGATCCAACTGCGCAGCACTCTAGTCTGTAGCCACTGTCGGAACGCGGCCCGACCGACCGCCGACCGGCCGACCGGCGGTGACGGGCCGAGCGCGCGCCGTTCCAGCTCGGTGGCGCTCGGAAGAATCGGCGGGGTCGCTGGGGCTCGGGACGGTTGGAAACGAAGGAGGCGCCGCCGACATGCACCGCGCGATGGTCCGGCGTCTGCTGACCACCCTGCTCTGTGTGGCCGTCGTGGCGGCGCTGCTCGTCGTGGCTTATGTCATGTGGCCGCGCAACTCTCAGGCGGGGGTGACCACTGGTTCGACCGCCGGACCGAGCGCGGCGCCCACGGTGAACACCACCAGCGCTCAGGCGGTGGACCCGGTCATCTCCCCGCCCACCCCGCAGGTCAATCCGCTGCCGATCACCGCCGGCAAGAAACCCGTGCCCAGCAAGGTCGCGTCCCGGCTGGCTGGACCCTTGCGCAACAAGGTGCTCGGCCAGTTCCAGGGTCTGGTCGTCGACCCGGCCACCAACACCACGCTGTGGGAGTCGGCCGGCGTCGACACGCCGCAGATCCCCGGCTCGACGTTGAAGCTGCTCACTGGGGCGGCCGTGCTGACCACCCTGGACCCCGCGTCACGGCTGACCACCACGGTCGTCCAAGGCACTCAACCCGGCGACATCGTGCTCATCGGCGGCGGCGATCCCACCTTGTCGGCCGCCACGGCCGCGCAACCCACGATCTACACCGGCGCGCCGACCGTCGCGCAACTCGCGGCCCAGATCAAGGCCAGCGGTGTCGAGGTCAAGCGGATCCTCACCGACACGAACCTGTGGGGCGGGGACCCGACCGCCCCCGGCTGGAGCATTCCCGGCGACATCTCCGGCACGCCGGCCGATTCCCATGGCTACGTCACCAACATGGAACCCCTCATGGTGGACGGCGACCGGCAGGACCCCAGCAACGTCGACTCGATCCGGACCGGTACGCCGGATCTCACGGCCGGCAAGGCCCTCGCCCGAGCGCTGGGGAACCCCAACTTGGACGTCAAAACCGGCCAGACGGCTCCCAAGGGCACCAAGACATTGGCCCAGGTGCAATCCCAGCCGGTGTCCATCCTGCTCACCCAAACCCTGATCAATTCCGACAACGTGTTGGCCGAGGCGCTGGGCCGCGCGGTGGCCATGAAGCGGGGGGCCGCGCCGAGTTTCCCCGGGGTGGTCGCCGCCATCACCCAGGCCTTGGGCGACCTGAAGCTCGACACCAGCAAACTGCAGATCGTCGACGCGTCCGGCCTGTCGCCGCAGGACGTGGTGCCGCTGCCGCTGATCGCCAAGGTCATCTCGATGGCATTGTCCGGCAAGGTCAAGAATCTGCAGCTGCTGCTCTCCGGGATGCCGGTGGCCGGCGTGTCAGGCACGTTGAGTGATCGGTTCACCGACAGCAAGTCGAAGTTCGCCGCCGGCTGGGTGCGAGCCAAGACCGGATCGGTGAACGTCACGTATGCGCTCGCGGGGTATGTTCTCGACGTCGACGGCCGGGTGCTGGTGTTTGCATTCAACTCGAACGGCTCGGTGCCCGCCACCCGGCCGGCCCAGGACGACGTGGCCGCGGCACTTCGCAATTGCGGCTGTAGTTAGCACCGTCCGTCGGAGAGCAATCGGGAAGCCGCCCCGAGAGCGGATTGTCCGGCGGCCCGATCGGGAACCGATCAGGGCATGGCCAAAGACCTGTCCAGCACCAAGGAACGCAAGAAGCTCAGCAAGAAGCAATTCGCGCTGCCCGGCAAACGCAAGTACCCGATCCCGGACAAGGCGCACGCGCGTAACGCGTTGGCTCGGGTAGCCCAGCACGGGACCAAAGAAGAGCAGAAAACGGTGCGCAAGGCGGTCAAGAAGCGCTTCCCGAGCATCGGCAAGAAAAAGAAGAACAAGGACAGCTGAGCCCTGGTCCATTTCCATCGCCGGGTCGTCAGCGACGCACCGGACTGACGGCTCCCGGCGTAAGCGCAGGTACGGTGCAGGCATGGCCGCCACGGTGATCGAGTGGGACGCCGCCGTCCGGGCGGGGCAGCGTTCGGCGCCTCGTGGACCCCACGTCAGTTTGGGCGACGCCAGGTCCGCCGTGGCCGACTTGCGTCAGTTCTCCGCCCGCGCCGAACTGGTGGTCCGCGAAACCACGGGACTGGGGCGCGATCTGCCTGTTGCGGAGGCGTGTGTGGTCGACCGCAACGGTTGGATCGCCGCCACGGCCGAAGGTATGGAGATTCTGACGCGGCCGCTCGTGGCCAGGCTGGCGGAAAAGGCCGGTGACAAACTGCAGGCCGCGCCGCGAGCCAGGAAGCTGGCCAGCAGTCAACTCGGGCTGGTGCTGGCTTTCCTGTCCGGGAGGGTGCTCGGTCAGTTCGATCCGGTGGTCGGCACCGAGACGGACCAGGGGCGGTTGCTGCTGGTCGCGCCCAACATCATGAAGGTGGAGCAGGAGATCCGGGCCGATCCGCGGGACTTCCGGATGTGGGTCTGCCTGCACGAGAGCACCCATCGATTGCAGTTCACCGCCGTGCCGTGGTTGCGCGAGTACTTCATCGCTCAGGTGGCGGAATTCGCCGAAATCGCCGACTTGGACCCCGGAGAGACGCTGCGTCGGGCCGCGAAGGCGCTGACGTCCGGCGGCCATTGGATCGAGAGATTGCAGACCCCAGCGCAGCGGGTCGTTTTCGACCGGATGATGGCCCTGATGACGCTGCTGGAGGGGCACGCCGACCATGTGATGGACGCCGTCGGCCCCACGGTGGTGCCGACGGTGGCCAGCATCCGTACCGGATTCTCCGAGCGGCGCCACAAAGGTCGCGGGCCGATCGACCGGCTGATTCGCGCCATGCTGGGCATGGACATGAAACTGGCCCAATACGAAAAAGGGGCGAAGTTCGTCGCCGCGATCGTCGACCGGGCTGGCATGGAGGGGTTCAACACCATCTGGACCTCGCCCAAGACCTTGCCCACCCGGGCGGAGACGACCGACCCGCAGGCCTGGATGGCCCGCGTTCTCTAGAGCCCGCCGGCGTCGACTGAATGTCCAGCCACCTGGTGGAACGCGCGGTGGCCGAGTTCCTCGCCGTGCACCCGGGCCGGCCGGTCACCGTGGCGTGCTCCGGTGGCTCGGACTCACTGGCGCTGGCCCTGGCGACCCTGGCGGTGGCCGGGCCGGAGGAAACCCAAGTGGTGACCGTCGACCACCAGCTGCAAGCAGGGTCGGCAGAGCGGGCCCGGTCGCTGACCCGCCTGCTCACCGACCGCGGCGTCCGGTCCATGCGCATCGAAACGGTGTCGGTGGGCCCCGCCGGCGGACCGGAGGGGGCCGCGCGAGCCGCCCGGTACCGGGCGCTCACGATCGGGGCGCCGGCGCTGGTCCTGCTCGGGCACACCCTCGACGACCAGGCCGAGACGGTCCTCCTCGGGCTCTCCCGCGGCTCCGGTCCCCGATCGATCGCCGGTATGCCGGCGTTTCGGGCGCCGTTCGGACGCCCGCTGCTCCGGCTCCGGCGGACCGACACCGAGGCGGCTTGCCGGGACCACGGGGTGATGTGGTGGACCGATCCGCACAACGCCGACCGCCGGTTTGTCCGCGCTCGGCTCCGGCACGAGGTACTGCCGCTGCTGGAGGATGTGCTGGGTGCGGGGGTGGTGCCGGCCCTGGCCCGGACCGCCGACCTGCTCAGCGAGGACTTGCAAGCACTGGACCTGTTGGCCGCGCACATCCTGGCCCCGCGGCTGGACGCCCAGGGATCACTGGACGTGCACGCCCTGGCCGACCATCCGCCGGCGCTGCGCAGACGGGTGCTCCGCGCTTGGGTCTCGGCGGGGGGGATCCGGGAACTGACCGCCGACCAGCTGTACCGACTGGACCGGCTGGTCACCGATAGCCCGCGGGCGGACGTCCGCTTGCCGGGCGCTGTCGACGCCGTCCGGAACGGCGAAGTCCTGACCCTGCGGCGCCTCGGCTCCGCGGGCGCTGGCGACGCCTGACCAAAAGTCCGTCCTCAGAGCGGCCGCCCCGGGAAACCGCGGACTGGCCCCGGCTGGCAGGCTGGCAGGGCCGGCGTCGTCACGCCAGACCGCGTCGTTGCCCCATCGCCTACCTGCCCGCCGAGAACCTCCAGGGGGACGCGTGCCCGACACGAGGGCCAGATTGACCGAGCTCACCACGGTGCTGACCTCCGATGACGCCTACCGGCCGGGCCCCGGCGACCCGGATCTGGGCGAGGTGCACGGATACACCGGCGAAATCGCCGCGCTGCTGATCAGTGCCCATGATCTGCAGGCCAAGATCACCCAACTGGCCGCCGCCGTGGCTGCCGATCACCACGACGAGCAGCCGCCGCTTGCTGGTGTGCGTGCTCAAGGGCGCGGTGATGTTCTTGTCCGATTTCGGCCGCGCCATGCCGATTCCGGTCGAGCTCGAATTCATGGCGGTGAGTTCGTACGGGTCGGCCACGACGTCGTCGGGCGTGGTGCGGATCCTCAAAGATCTGGATCGGGACATCACCGGGCGGCGGGTGGTGATCGTCGAGGACATCATCGATTCCGGCCTGACGCTGAACTGGCTGCGCGGCAATCTGGCCAACCGCGGAGCCGCCGCCATCGACATCGTGGCCCTGCTGAGAAAGCCGGAGGCCGTGAAGGTCGACCTGTCCGTGCGTTACATCGGCTTCGACATTCCCAAGGAGTTCGTCGTCGGCTACGGGCTGGATTTCAACGAGCGTTATCGCGACCTTCCTTTCGTCGGCCTGCTCGACGAGCGCATGTACCGCTGAACCGGCCGGATCGCCCCAGCGGCATCCGCGGCATGGTCAGCTTGCGCTCTGAGCGGAATCGCGTCGCTATCGCCGCAGCTCAGGCCCCATGCTTCGGTCGTCGGGCGACGCACGGTGGGCTGATCCGCGCCCGCCGGGAACTAGCCGACCGCGCGGTACGCTCAATCAATTGACCTGGTCGGGCAGGCCTAGGGGTCCGGCTCGCAAATTCACGCCTCCTGCGAGCCGCCCGTGGCCCACTCGGCCGGTTGTGCGCGCAGCCGGGCGAGGCCGACCTGCTGCGCCGCCCGGCAGGTGGCCGGGTGGTCAGCCGCGATGATTAGCAGGAGGGTCGAGGCCGGTTAGACCGGCCGTACGCCATATGGACCGTAAGAAGCTTCTTCGTTCGCCACTGCTGTGGGTGGGCGTCGCCATCGTCGTGTACCTGTTGTACACCTACCTGTCGGACGACACCCGGGGCTACACGGCCGAACCGACGTCCGTCGCGATGACCCAGTTGACCAGCGGCAACGTCAAATCGGCGATCATCGACGACAAGGAGCAGCGGGTCCGGCTCGTCCTGAAGACGGCCGTGGACGGCTCGAACCAGATCTGGTCGCAGTATCCCGCCGCGTCGGCCGACGACATCTTCACCGCCGTGGAGAAGGCTGCGCCGTCGGACGGATATGACGTCAAGGTCACCGGCGAGTCCGCGCTGTTCTCACTGCTCATCTACATCGTGCCCATCGGCCTGATCATCCTGTTCTTCCTCTGGATGATGAACAACGCCCAGGGCGGCGGCAACAAGGTGCTCTCCTTCGGCAAGTCCCGGGCGAAGCTGCTGACCAAGGACATGCCGGTCAGACCAAGTTCTCGGACGTCGCGGGCGCTGACGAGGCGGTCGAGGAACTCGAGGAGATCCGCGACTTCCTGCAGAACCCGGCTCGATATCAGGCGTTGGGCGCCAAGATCCCCAAGGGGGTTCTGCTCTACGGACCGCCCGGGACCGGCAAGACGCTGCTGGCCCGCGCCGTGGCCGGTGAGGCCGGCGTGCCGTTCTACTCCATCTCCGGCTCGGACTTCGTCGAGATGTTCGTCGGCGTCGGCGCCAGCCGGGTCCGGGATCTGTTCGAACAGGCCAAAGCCAACTCGCCGGCCATCATCTTCGTCGACGAGATCGACGCCGTCGGCCGGCACCGCGGCGCCGGCATGGGTGGCGGTCACGACGAGCGCGAGCAGACCCTGAACCAGTTGCTGGTCGAGATGGACGGGTTCGAGAACAAGGGCGGCATCATCCTGATCGCCGCCACCAACCGGCCCGACATCCTGGATCCCGCGCTGCTGCGGCCCGGCCGTTTCGACCGGCAGATACCGGTCGGCCGCCGGATCTCAAGGGGCGGCAGGCGATTCTGCAGGTGCACTCCAAGGGCAAGCCGTTCGCACCCGACGTCGACTTCCGGCCCGCTGGCCAAGCGAACCGTCGGCATGTCCGGCGCCGACCTGGCCAACGTCATCAACGAGGCCGCGCTGCTGACCGCTCGCACGCACGGCACCATGATCACCAACGCCGCGCTCGAGGAATCGGTCGACCGCGTGGTGGGCGGCCCGGCCCGGAAGGGCAAGATCATCTCCGAGAAGGAGACGAAGATCACCGCGTACCACGAGGGTGGTCACGCGCTGGCGGCGTGGGCGATGCCCGGATCTGGAGCCGGTCTACAAGGTGACGATCATGCCGCGCGGCCGCACCGGCGGTCACGCCCTGGTGGTGCCCGAGGACGACAAGGGCCTGATGACCCGGTGCGAAATGATCGCCCGGCTGGTCATGGCCATCGGCGGTCGCGCCGCGGAGGAGCTCGTCTTCGCCGAGCCGACCACCGGCGCCTCCTCGGACATCGCCAATGCGACCAAGATCGCGCGCGCCATGGTCACCGAGTACGGCATGTCCGCCAAGCTCGGCGCCGTCAAGTACGGCACCGGCGACGACGAGCCGTTCCTGGGCCGCACCTACGGCCACTCGCCCGGACTACTCGATCGAGGTCGGCTCCGAGATCGACGGTGAGGTGCGGGCGTTGATCGAGGCTGCCCACACCGAGGCCTGGTCGGTGCTCAACGAGTACCGCGACATCCTGGACGCACTGGCCGGCCAAGCTGCTCGAGCGGGAGACGCTGGACCGCAAGGACCTCGAGGTCATCTTCGCGGCGGTGGTCAAGCGCCCCAGGATCACCCTGTTCGACGACTGCGGTTCAGCGGACTGCCGTCGGACCGCCCGCCGATCAAGACGCCCGGCGAGCTGGCCATCGAGCGCGGCGAAACCTTGGGCAACGACGACGTCGACAAACCGATCCGACCCAACGGCAGCGTGCCGGTCCCGGTCGGGGTGGGGCAGTCGATCGGGATGACGCCCGGCTATCCGGTCAGCCCCGGTTACCCGGCGGGTCCCCCCGGTCAACTAGGCCCGCACCCGGTCACCCCGCCACCCGGCCAGTACCCGGCCCATCCCGGCTCGCGTCCCACCGACGCCTGGACGGGTGGAGTCCTGCCCGGTCCGCTTCGGCCCTTGCCGGGCTGGAACAACCCGATTCCGCCCAACGGCGGCCCGAACGGCGGCGCCGGCGGCCAGCCGGCTCCGGGCACCAACGGGTACCCCAGCTATCCGGCCGGCGGCACCGGTGGCCCGAACGGTTTCGGTTCCAATGGCCATGGCCAGAATCCCGGTACCGGCGCCTTTCCCGCCGTCCCGGGGTACGGGGCGGCCAACGGAGTGGAACACCCCGACCTGCACAAGCCGGCCGATCCACCGCGCCGGACCGGCGGCGGCCATCGGGCTCCGGAATCGAACCCCGATCCGTGGGCGGCCCCCCGCAACGACCGCTCGGACGGGCGTTCGTGAGCGGTCCGGCCGGTCCGACGAACGGTCGGGCCACCGCCTCGGCGACCCGGTCGGAACATCACGAACACTCCGCCACCTCGGATCGGGCTCCCGCGGCCTTCGACTTCGAGCGGGCGGCGGCGGCCGTCCGGGAGTTGTTGATCGCCTGCGGTGAGGATCCCGACCGGGAGGGGTTGCAGCAGACGCCCGCTCGGGTGGCCCGTGCCTACGCCGAGCAGTTCGCCGGACTGCACAGCGATCCGGACGACGTCCTGGACACCGTCTTCGATGAGAACCACGCCGAATTGGTGCTGGTCAGGGATATTCCGATCTACTCGATGTGCGAGCACCATCTGGTTCCCTTCTTCGGAAAGGCCCACATCGGCTACATTCCCGGGCCGGCCGGCCGCATCACCGGTCTGTCCAAGCTGGCGCGGGTCGTCGACGGCTACGCCAAGCGGCCGCAGGTGCAGGAACGTCTGACCACCCAGGTCGCCGAGGCGCTGATGCGTCGCCTGGAGCCGGCCGGCGCCATCGTGGTCATCGAGGCCGAACACCTGTGCATGGCGATGCGGGGGATCCGCAAACCGGGTGCCACCACGATCACATCCGCCGTGCGTGGCATTTTCCAGAGCCGGGCGAGTACCCGCGCTGAGGCAATGAGCCTGATCACCGGGCGATGAGCGCCGAGGCGTCACACCCGCTCGGCGGGCCGCCGCCCGGGTTCCCCGTCTTCGGCGCGCGCCCCTGGATCATGGGCATCCTCAATGTCACTCCGGATTCGTTCTCCGACGGTGGTCGTTGGTCGACGACCGAGGCCGCGGTGGCCCACGCCGTGGCCCTGGGCGCGGCCGGTGCCGACATCGTCGACGTGGGCGGGGAGTCGACTCGGCCCGGTGCGCATCGTGTCCCACCGGACGTCGAGCGGGACCGGGTGGTCCCGGTGATTGCCGAGTTGAGCCGATCGGGTTTGCTGGTTTCCGTGGACACCACCCGGGCTTCGGTCGCCGCGGCGGCCCTGGCGGCGGGTGCACATGTGGTGAACGATGTTTCCGGCGGTCTGGCGGATCCGGACATGTTGGCGGTGATCGCCGATTCGGGAGCGCCCTGCGTGCTCATGCACTGGCGGGGGCCCAGCGACGTGATGAATTCGCTGGCCGAATACCAAGACGTGGTGGCCGATGTCCGGGCCGAATTGCTGACCCGGGTGCAAGCTGCACTGGACGCCGGAGTCCACGAGGATCGGCTGATCATCGATCCGGGTCTCGGCTTCGCCAAGAACGCGGGACACAACTGGGAACTGCTCGCCGGGCTGGAAGCCTTGGTCGAGCTGGATTTCCCGGTGCTGATAGGAGCGTCCCGGAAACGTTTCCTCGGTCAATTGTTGGCTGACCAGCACGGTGAGCCCCGGGCCACCGCCGACCGGGAATGGGCGACCGCCGCGGTTTCGCTGGTGGCTGCCCGGCACCGGGTGTGGGGGATCCGCACCCACGAACCCAAGCCGACCGCCGATGCGCTGGCCGTCTGGGCCGCGGTCGACGGGGCATCGCGGCGGGCAGGGTCGGACGGATCCGGGCACCCGGGATGGGGCCCGGGGGAGCCTGCCGGCCGCGCCTTGGACCTTCCGGGCGGCCCTGGCGTCGACGGCATGCGCCGGCTCGACGGACGGTCGCCGACCGGGCCCGAGAACCGGGGTCTCGGTGGCTGACCGCATCAGCCTGACCGGTTTGTCGGTGACCGGGCACCACGGTGTCTACGAACACGAGAAGCGCGACGGCCAGGTGTTCGTTGTCGACGTGACGCTGTGGCTGGATGTCAGCGACGCCGCCCGCACCGACGACCTCACCAAGACAGTTCATTACGGTCAGGTCGCCGAATACGCCGCTGCCGTGATCGCCGGCCCGCCGCGGGATCTGATCGAGACGGTGGCCGCGGAGATCGCGGACGGGTTGCTGGCGCGGTATTCGCTGCACGCCGTCGAGGTGACCGTGCACAAGCCGTCCGCGCCCATCCCGCTCGACTTCGCCGACGTCGCCGTGACCGTCCGGCGATCGGCGCCGGCCCCGCATCAAGCCGGCTTTTCGCGCTTCCGCGGGAACCGCGGATGACGTCGGCCGTATTGTCCCTCGGGTCCAACATCGGCGACCGGGCCGGTCGTCTTTCGAGGGCCGTGCGGTCGCTGGGTGGGGACGTGCGGGCCGTCTCATCCATTTACCGGACGCCGCCGTGGGGGCCGGTGCCTCAGGACGACTACTACAACGTGGTCGTGCTCGTCGACGACGCCAAGGTCGATGCGGCGGGCTGGCTGGCTCAGTGCCACCAACTGGAGACGGCGGCCGGCCGTGTGCGGGAGGTGCGCTGGGGACCGAGAACACTCGATGTGGATGTCATCTCGGTCGATGAAATCCGCTCGAACGACCCGGATCTGACTTTGCCCCATCCGCGGGCCCACGAGCGGGCCTTCGTGCTGGTGCCGTGGGCCGAGGTCGATCCCACCGCAGAATTGCTGGGCCACGGCCCGATCGAGGAGTTACTGGCCAGAATGCCGCGCGCCGAGATCGACGCCGTGGTCGCAGTCGGTCATGTCCGATAAACCGTCGGCCGGGATCGGTCTCACCCGCATCCGGGATTTGCTGCTCGTCGCCGTCGTGGCCGCGGTGGTGGGCTTCTTGTTGGTCCTGTTGAATTATTCGCGCATTCCGCTGCTACCCCGACTGGCCGGGGTGGTGGCCGCCATCCTCGGAATCGCGGAAGCCATCATCAGTTTCGGTTTACGGTCCCGCAGCAACGCCCGACGCGATGCGGAAGGGCGCGGTGCTTGGGATCCGGCGACGCTGCCTCGTCCCGTGGCCCCGCTCACAGCCGCCCGGATCGTGGCTGCGGCCAAAGCGAGTTCGCTCGCGGGTGCGGCGGTAGCCGGTTTATGGATCGGGCTGCTCGTCTACGTCGTTCCGCGATCGTCGGACGTCGCCGCGGCCAACGCCGACACGGCCACCGGATTGATCGGCGTGGTCGGCGCTCTGGTGATGATCGTCGGGGCTTACCTACTCGAGTTGGCCTGTCGCACACCGTCCGCGGGCGGTCCGGGTCAGGGCGGGCGCGATGGCCGCTCCGGTCCGATCTCGAATTGACCCGCGAAGTGAACGCCCGGCGCGATACGAGGCCGAGGTGGCCGAGAACGTCCGTGCGGCTCCGATTGCGGTATCGCGAGGAACTGGCGGGACTGGGCGAGCAACTCGACCCGTTGACCGCGACGGCTGTCTGCTCGCGCGACGACTCACCGGACCCGACCCTCGGCTGATCGGCAGGTCAGCTGGGCAGAGCGCGGAGCGCCGGACCCAGCGCCTCCAGCAGCCGCTTTCGCAGGCGCTGCCCGGCCTCCGCGAATTCGCGTTGGGCACGGACGTACTCGGCCTTACCGGCGCCGGTCTCGATGGCGATCGGTTGGAGGCCCAGAGCGGTCAGGTCGTAGGGGCTCGCCCGCATGTCCACCTCCCGGATGCTGCGGCTGAGCCGAAAACAGTCCAGGACGAGCTCGGAGGCCACCAGTGGGCTGACCTTGTATGCCCACTTGTACAGGTCCATGGACGCGTGCAAACAGCCGGGCTGCTCCTGACCGACCCGTCCGGCCAGAGTCGGCTGCCAGAGATTGAGCCGGCGCGCGGCGGGGGCGAAGAACCGGAAGGCGTCGTAGTGCGAGCACCGGATCTGGTGCGACCGCACCACCTCATCCGTTCCCTGCGCACCCAGGCGCAGCGGCCACGAGCCATGCCGCCGGCGGTCTGCGTCGGAGAACACCATCGCCCACTCGTGCAGGCCGAAGCAGCCGAAGTGAGCCGGAGCCCCAGCGGTGGCCGACAGCAGATCGGCCACGTAGCGCACGGAGTCCGTTCGTTCGGCCACGAAGCGCTCGACGTCGAATGCGACGCCTTCCCGGCGGCCGATGATGACCGGACGGTAGTAGCGCCAGTTCCGCCGCTCCTGGGCATCGAGCAGGACCGTCTCCCCGCCGCCGTGCCAACGTCGAAGATCCGCCGGTCGGTGCCGGTAGTACGTGAACAGGAAGTCCTCGACCGGATGGTGTTCGCCGCGACCAGCGCGGTGCAGATGCCCGGCGAGAAGGTCATTCACCGCATCGAGATGCCGTGTTTCCCGATCCCGCCACTCGGCGGCAGGCAGGATGTCCACACCAATTTCCCCATGTCGGACCGTCGGCCACCATTTCCACGCACCACTTTACGTCGGTGCCGCGGCCGCGATTAGATGTGAGCCACGACTGGAAACGGTGTGAACGGTGTGAAACCGATAACTTCGATAAACGGGACTTCGAACTCAAGTTCGAAGAAAGAACGCGTCGTTGTTTTGTCGTTTGGTCACAAAACGGCATCGGCGTGAGCGACAAAGCGGCTGCGGCAGGTGGCCGGAACAACGTTTAGCCGCTCGGTGGCGACATCGGACGATGATTTCGGTCGCAATTTCGGCGACCGGTGTCCCCGGCCGCTCGGCCCGCAATTGCCGGCGGGCCAAGTAGGCTGAGCCCTTGTGACCGATTCATCCGCGCCGGCCACGGCCGACCATCCTCCGCTGGCCGACGACATCCCAGAACAGGTCCGGATCCGGCGCGAGAAGCGCGAGCGCCTGCTCTCGGCAGGAATTGAGCCCTATCCGGTCGGCGTGGACCGGACCACGTCGCTGGCCGACTTGCGGGCACGCTTTTCCGACCTGGACCCGGACGTCTCAACCGGCGAGCGGGCCGGAGTCACGGGTCGGGTGATCTTCCTCCGCAACTCCGGAAAGCTTTGTTTCGTCACAATCCGCGAGGGCGGTGCGGGCGATACGGGCAGCGAATTGCAGGTCATGGTTTCACTGGCGTCGGTGGGGGCCGAGTCGCTTGGCGGATTTCAAGGCCCTGACGTCGATCTCGGCGACCATCTCTTCGCCGCCGGTGAGGTCATCACCTCCCGACGCGGTGAGCTGTCCGTACTCGCCGACACCTGGCAGATCGCCGCCAAGGCGCTTGCGGCCGCTTCCCGTGGCGCACAAGGCATTGTCCGAGGAGAACCGGGTCCGACAGCGTTATGTCGACCTGATCGTCCGCCCGCAGGCACGGCGCAACGTCGAGATCCGAGCGCGGGTCAATCGCTCCCTGCGGGCGACCCTGGTGGACCGGGACTTTCTCGAGGTCGAGACGCCAATGCTGCAGTCGCTGCACGGGGGAGCAGCGGCCCGTCCGTTCTCGACACACATGAACGCCATGGACATGGATTTGTTCCTGCGCATCGCCCCCGAGCTGTATCTCAAGCGCTGCGTGGTCGGCGGAATCGACCGGGTCTTCGAGATCAACCGGAACTTTCGCAACGAGGGTGCCGACTCCACCCACTCGCCCGAATTCGCAATGCTGGAGACCTACCAGGCCTACAGCGATTACAACGGCATGGCCGAGCTGACCCGGACACTCGTCCAGAATGCGGCGCGGGACGTCTTCGGCACCACGACGGTCATCCACGCGGACGGCTCGGCATTCGATCTCGGGGGCGAATGGCCGTCAATCACGTTGTACGGCGCGTTGTCCGAGGCGCTGGGGGAGTCGGTGGACGTCCAGACGCCCATGTCGGAACTGGTGAGACTGGCTGAGCGGCTCAACGTTCCGGTGGCCCCGCACTACGGTCCCGGCAAGCTGGCCGAGGAGCTGTTCGAGGCGACCGTGCTCGACCTCTTTGGTCGCGCCCACCTTCGTCCGCGATTTTCCTGCCGAAACTTCGCCGTTGACCCGGGGACACCGCAGCGTGGCCGGCCTGGCCGAGAAGTGGGACCTCTACATCCGCGGGGTGGAGACGGCCACGGCCTATTCGGAGCTGGTGGATCCGGTCGTCCAACGCGAGCGATTCGTCCAGCAAGCGACATTTGCCGGCTTGGGTGACGTGGAGGCGATGGCGCTGGACGAGGACTTCCTGCGCGCCATGGAATACGGCATGCCACCCAGCGGCGGCATGGGCATGGGTGTCGACCGCTTGCTCATGGCGCTCACCGGGTTGGGAATCCGGGAGACGATCCTGTTTCCGTTCGTCCGTCCCGGGACTGAGTAGCGCATTCGTATCGGTGCCGCAGAAATGCTCGAGCCACCACCCGTAGGGGTAATGGTGCGGTGACGCCCGTCGCTATATGCACTATCATCGCAATGATCGATCGGCGTTCGTGTCGGGTCTCACCGATCAGGGGCTTGCCAGAAGCTTTTGGCCCGCCGATTGTCGCCGGCCGGAACGACTACCAAGTCGGAGGGAACCCAAATGGCCAGCATGACCACCGTCAGCCTGATCGACGACATCGACGGCAGCGCCGCCGACCGAATCCGTTGCTTTTGGGCTCGACGGAGCGAGCTACGAAATCGACCTGACCGACAAGAACGCCAGGAAACTGCGCGACGCGCTGGCCAATTTCGTCGCCCACGCCCGCCGGGCGACGGCAGCCGACGGTCGTCGTCCTCCTCGCCGGCACCGCGGCGTGGCCGCGCCGCCAAGGCCAGCACCAGCAAGCCGGCTTCGTCACGTCCGACTCCCGACCGCGAGCAGACCGCTGCCATCCGCGAATGGGCCCGGGCCGACGGGCACGAGGTGTCCGAGCGCGGCCGGCTGTCCGCCTCGGTGCTCGACGCTTTCGAGGCCGCCCACTGACGGTGGCCCGGCCGGGCCTGTCCGGCCGCTGCTCGGGCGGTCGGCAACGGCCTCCGTGGCGCTCATGGTCGGGGGTCGTCGGCGCTTCGTGCGGCTGGTGTTCGGACTCTTGTTCGCCCTCGGCGTACCGCACCGGGTCTGGTGGAACGGACCCGACTGGTGCAGCGTTGGAGGGACTGAGACGCCCGTTGTGCGCGCAGCGCCTCGGCTGGCTGAAATCGCCCGGCACCACGGTGCCGCCGACTAGGCTGAAGCATCAGTGGCCATCCGAACGGGCGGGCAACTTCGAACCTGGCTTCGACGCATGACGTCAACTCGAGGAGCGAAGGGTTTCACCGGCCGGATGCGTCATCCCTGCCGCGCACGCTCGTAAGGAGTGCACATGTTCGAGAGATTCACCGACAGAGCCCGACGCGTGGTTGTCCTGGCCCAGGAAGAGGCCCGGATGCTCAACCACAACTACATCGGGACCGAGCACATCCTGCTCGGGCTCATCCACGAGGGCGAGGGCGTCGCCGCCAAGGCGCTCGAGTCGCTGGGTATCGCGCTGGAAGGCGTCCGCGCCCAGGTCGAGGAGATCATCGGGCAGGGCCAGCAGGCGCCGTCCGGGCACATCCCGTTCACCCCGCGCGCCAAGAAGGTGCTCGAGCTGTCAGCCTGCGCGAGGCGCTGCAGCTCGGCCACAACTACATCGGCACCGAGCACATCCTGCTCGGTCTGATCCGCGAGGGCGAGGGCGTTGCCGCCCAGGTGCTGCAGAAGCTGGGCGCCGACCTCAACCGGGTGCGCCAGCAGGTCCTGCAGCTGCTGTCCGGCTACCAGGGCAAGGAGACAGCCGCCGCCGAGGGCGGCCGGTCCGAGGGCACCCCCTCGACGTCGCTGGTCCTCGACCAGTTCGGCCGCAACCTGACCCAGTCGGCGCGCGAGGGCAAGCTCGATCCGGTCATCGGCCGCGAGAAGGAAATCGAGCGGGTGATGCAGGTGCTGTCCCGCCGCACCAAGAACAACCCGGTGCTGATCGGCGAGCCGGGCGTCGGCAAGACCGCGGTCGTCGAGGGCCTGGCCCAGGCGATCATCCGCGGCGATGTCCCGCAGACCCTCAAGGACAAGCACCTCTACACGCTCGACCTGGGCTCGCTGGTGGCCGGCTCCCGCTACCGCGGTGACTTCGAGGAGCGGCTGAAGAAGGTGCTCAAGGAGATCCGCACCCGCGGCGACATCATCCTGTTCATCGACGAGCTGCACACGCTGGTCGGTGCGGGCGCGGCCGAGGGCGCGATCGACGCCGCCTCCATCCTCAAGCCGATGCTGGCCCGCGGCGAGCTGCAGACCATCGGTGCCACCACGCTCGACGAGTACCGCAAGCACGTCGAGAAGGACGCGGCCCTGGAGCGTCGCTTCCAGCCGATCCAGGTCGGCGAGCCGACGGTGGCCCACACCATCGAGATCCTCAAGGGTCTGCGCGACCGGTACGAGGCGCACCACCGGATCACCATCTCCGACGAGGCACTGGTGGCCGCGGCGACGCTGGCCGACCGGTACATCAACGACCGGTTCCTGCCGGACAAGGCGATCGACCTGATCGACGAGGCGGGCGCGCGGATGCGGATCCGCCGGATGACGGCACCGCCGGACCTGCGCGACTTCGACGACAAGCTGGCCGAACGTGCGTCGCGAGAAGGAATCGGCGATCGACTCGCAGGACTTCGAGAAGGCCGCATCGCTGCGGGATTCGGAGAAGCAGCTGCTGGCCAAGAAGGCCGAGCGGGAGAAGGCATGGAAGGACGGCGACCTCGACGTCGTCTCCGAGGTCGACGACGAGCAGATCGCCGAGGTGCTGGCCAACTGGACCGGCATTCCGGTGTTCAAGCTGACCGAGGAGGAGACCACCCGTCTGCTGCGCATGGAAGATGAGCTGCACAAGCGGATCATCGGGCAGGACCAGGCGGTCAAGGCCGTGTCCCAGGCCATCCGGCGTACCCGGGCCGGCCTCAAGGACCCGAAGCGGCCGTCCGGTTCGTTCATCTTCGCCGGCCCGTCCGGCGTCGGTAAGACCGAGCTGACCAAGGCGCTCGCGGAGTTCCTGTTCGGCGACGAGGACGCGCTGATCCAGGTCGACATGGGCGAGTTCCACGACCGGTACACCGCGTCGCGGCTCTTCGGGGCGCCTCCCGGATACGTCGGTTACGAAGAGGGTGGGCAGCTCACCGAGAAGGTGCGCCGCAAGCCGTTCTCGGTGGTGCTGTTCGACGAGATCGAGAAGGCGCACCCGGACATCTACAACACGCTGCTGCAGGTGTTGGAGGACGGCCGGCTCACCGACGGTCAGGGTCGGACGGTGGACTTCAAGAACACCGTCATCGTGTTCACGTCCAACCTCGGCACGCAGGACATCTCCAAGGCCGTCGGCATGGGCTTCTCGCAGGGCAGCGACCGAGTCGAACTACGAGCGGATGAAGTCAGAAGGTCAACGACGAGCTCAAGCGCCACTTCCGGCCCGAGTTCCTGAACCGCATCGACGACGTGGTGGTCTTCCACCAGCTGACCACCGAAGCAGATCATGACAGATGGTCGATCTCATGCTCAATGCGGGTCGAGGGTGCGCTCAAGAACAAGGACATGGGCCTCGAGGTCACCGAGGCGGCCAAGGCGCTGCTCGGCGAGCGCGGATTCGATCCGGTGCTGGGCGCCCGGCCGCTGCGGCGGACCATCCAGCGCGAGATCGAGGACTAGCTGTCGCGAGAAGATCCTGTTCGACGAGATCAAGCCGGGCGAGATCGTGCTGGTGGACGTCGAGGACGATCCCACCGTCGAGAAGGTGGGCAGCTCCGGCGTGCCGGCGAAGCGCTTCACCTTCCGCGGTGAACCGAAGCCGGGGCTCGTTCCGGACGCCGTCCCGGTCGGCATGACCATCGAAGGCGGCGGGGGCGTCGACTTCGGCAAGGCGTCCAACGGCTGAGGTTCCACGTTCGGAAAGGGCCCGGCCTCGCACATTCGCGAGGCCGGGCCCTTTCCGTCGCTGCTGGGTTTCGGCCGGACGGCGGGCCGCTGCCGATGCGGAAGGCCGCTCAGCGACCGGTGGCCGCCGCATCCGGGTCGAGCGTGCGCCGACCGATGGTGACGTCCGTGTCGGTGGTGGCGCGGACCGGGTCTTGGACCGCGCGCGGAACGGCATCCGCGGTCGCCGAGCGGCGCCCGTGTTGATCCGGGGCCACGGGCGCCCGTAGTTCGTCGACCCGTACCAGCGCGACACCGCCCACGATGAGAAATCCGCCCAGCAGCTGGACGACGGCCGGAACTTCGCCCAGCAACAGCCAGGCGAACACGATCGCGGCCAGCACTTCGAAGAGCCCCACGAAGGACGAGACCTTGGCGCCCAGCAGCCGGGCTCCGAAGATGCCGGTCACGTAGGCGATGGCGGCGGCGATGACCGAGAGGCCCAGAACCGGGACGACCCAGCTCGTATGCCATCCGCCGAGCACGACAGCGTCGAAACGGACGGCAAAGGGCAGCACGCCCACGAGGTCCATGACGACCAGAATCAGTCCGCCGAGAGTCAGGCCCGCCCAGGTCAGAACAAGCGGCGGCAGATCGGAACTGGCCCGGCCCGCGATGACGTAATACACCGCCAAGCCCACCATGGAACCTAGCCCCCACAGCACGCCGACGGGATTCAGGTGCGCTCCACCGAGCAGGTTGAGCACGAGCACCAGCCCCGCGACGCAGATCCCGGCGCCGATCCACGTCAACCGTCGGGGACGCTGCCCGTGCCGCAACCAGAGCCATCCGATCACCAGGACCGTTCCCAGGTACTCCAGCAGCAGGGCCACGCCGACCGACAAGCGGGCCACGGCGTTGAAGAAGAACAGCTGAGCACCGGCAACGGCGAATACTGCGTACATGGCCACGGTGGGCAGATTGGGCAGCAGCACCGACCAACGGCCGCGCATCAAGAGGACAGCGGGAATGGTCAGCACCACCGCGGCCAACACGATGCGAACGGTGACCGCCGCGGCCGGTGTCCAGCCGATGCGCAGCAACGAGGTGGCGAAGCTCCCGGACGTACCGAACGCGATGGACGACCCCAGCATCAGGACCAGCCCGGTCCGGGCCGACGAGCTACTGGTCGTCGTCATGACGGCCCCTCTCCGGGAACATGTAATGGTCAAAGAGTGCTATACCCATTACCTGGAAGCCTAGACCGACCGACGTAAGGAGTCAAAGTGCTTTTTGCTCCTGACACCGAGCTGGCCCTGCAGGCCATGGCGGCGCTGGTCAACTCGCAGTGGACGGACCGCGGGGACGAGCTCACGACCGTGGCGCAGCTGGACCAGTTCCTCGACACCTGGGGCTGGGGCGGCCGCCGGGACCGGACCGATCATGAGCTGGCTGCCGTGCGCGCCTTACGACCCCAGCTGGGCGAGTTCTGGAAGGCCGATCGTCAGAGCGCGGTCGACATCGTGAACCGCATTCTCCGTGACCGGCATGCGCTGCCACAGCTGGTGAAGCACGACCACTGGGACTTCCACCTGCACGCCACCTCGCTGGAGGCACCGCTGGCCGACCGGATGGCGGTGGAGGCGGCCATGGCCATGGTCGACGTGCTCCGAATGGGCGAGCTGGGCCGGTTCTCCACCTGTTCGGCCGGCGATTGCTCCGACGTGCTGATCGATCTGTCGAAGAATCGATCCCGGCGGTTCTGCAGCAACAGTTGCGCGAACCGGACCAACGTGGCGGCCTATCGGTCCCGGCGGGCGGCCGCAAGCACCGGGTGAGCACTGGCGAGTCGCCAGGATCGCCCTGAGCGGTCGACCGGTCCCGCTGCCCGGTCACCGCGGCAGCGAGTACTCGTCCCCGGTCAGCTCCTCGACCAGGCCGTCCTCGAGCAGACCGGTCAGGCAACGGTCGGCCTGGCTCCGGTCGTCGCAGACGCGAAGGAGTTCGGCGCGGCGGACCGAGGGTCGTTCGCGGAGCAGAGCCACCATGCGCCCGCGCATCTGGCGGTCGGTGCCGTGCCAGGCTTGGGCGGAGCGACGGGCCATGCCCGGCGGCCGGCCCGCCGCCAGCCAGCGGCAGCCGTCCCGAAGCGGGCAGGCGTCACACTTCGGGTTGGCGGCCGTGCAGACCAGTGCACCGAGTTCCATGATCGCCACCGAGAAGCGGGCTGCGACTCGTGACTCGTCCGGCAACAGCGTTTCGAGCTCACGCCGATCTTCGGCGGTCGCGGCTTCCCGGATGCTGTCGAGGCCCCGGACGGCCCGGGACAGCACCCGGCGCACGTTCGTGTCGACCACCGGCGTCCGGGCGCCGAAAGCGAAGGCCGCGACCGCCCTGGCGGTGTACTCGCCAATGCCCGGTAGTCCGAGCAGATCTTCGACCCGATCGGGCACCCCGCCGTCGAAACGCTGGACGATCGCAGTCGCGGCCGCGTGAAGCCGCAGCGCCCGGCGCGGGTAGCCGAGTCGCCCCCAGGCCCGCACCGCAGCGCCGGGCGGCTCGGCAGCCAGATCCGCCGGGGACGGCCAGCGGGCCATCCACTCCCGATAGACGGGCAGCACTCGGACGACCGGCGTCTGCTGCAACATCACTTCACTGACCAGGACGGCCCAGGGACCGACGTCCGGGCGACGCCAAGGCAGGTCCCGCGACTCCCGTTCGAAGAAGGCCAGGATTCGCTCCGGATCCAGGACATCGACGACGACCCGACCCGGACCAGCGACCGCGGGATCGCTCAGTCGACCAGCACCTCTTCCAAGAGCCCGGATTTGACGTCGAAGACGAAACCGCGGACGGAGCCGGTGTGGACCAGGAACGGTGATTCGCGCACCCGGCGGAGCGATTCCCGGACCGAATCGTGCGGGTCCTTGAAGGCCTGCACGGCCCAGGTGGGGCGGTAGCCGGCGTACTCCGCCAGTTGGGTACGGAAGGACTCCTCCTCCAAGCGCGCCAAGCCGCAGTCGGTGTGGTGCACGACCATGACCTCCCGCGTGCCCAGAGCATGCTGAGAAATGGCCAGCGACCGGATCACATCGTCGGTGACCACGCCACCGGCGTTCCGGATGAGATGAATTTCTCCCGGCTGGATCTTGAAAGCGGCGTGCGCATCCACCCGGGCGTCCATGCACAGCACGACCGCGACTTTCAACGTCGGTGTCGGCCCCACCCAATAGGGGTGGGACATGGCGGTTTCCTGGTTCCGGCGCAGGAGCTCGTCCACAGCATTGAAGTTGGGGTCGGTGGATCGGGGGTCGTCCGCTCCCGCATCCTGTCCGTGGTTGGCGTCCGTGTCCGGGTGGAGATCGGTCATCTGTCCGTCCTTCGCATCGTCGATCGGGTGGCCCCCGCTGGTCTTACTCCGGCGCCGGTCATGGACGCCAGACCGGGGGGCCTGAACGTCGGCGATTCCCCAGCGCAGGCACATGGCGGGACCAGTTCAGACGCCCGGCGAGTGCGTCCTGCCTGGTCCGGCGTTGCACCACGGATTCCGTCAGCGGGAAGGTTACCTTCGGGCCGTGATGCATCCGGTTGGTCCATTGCGGCCCCGCGTCTACTGGCTCCGCCGCGTCAGCGCCATCGTGCTGGCGGTCGCCGTTCTGGTCGGATTGGTGTTCCTGATGGCTCGCCGAGCGGCGGGTTCCGCATCCGGCCAGGGTGGCCCGACCAGTTCACCAGCCGCGTCCGCCGCGCTGACTGGTGTGTTGGCATCCCAACCGTCCCTTGCGTCCCTGCAGTTTTCCTCGGCTCCGGCCTCCAGTGCGGCGCTTTCGGGTGCGTCCGTGCCGGGGTCCGGTCCCGCGATCGGCAGCTCTGCGGCCGTGAGCTCAACCGGCTCCTCGATGGTCGCGTCGGTGCCGGTCACCACCGCACCGGCCGCCTCGATGCCCGTGCCCACCTCGCCGACCTCAGCGACTGTGAAGACGAACGGGACTGCGAAGACCGCCGGCGCTTCGACGACGGCCGCTTCGGCGAAGACGACCGCCACTGGAGCAACGATCGCTGGTGCGGCGACGACCGGGAAGACGCCGTCGGCCGCAAACGCGACTCCCGGAACGGGGCCGGGGAGCGGGACGAGCACGGACGCCGGGTCGACGTCGAAAGCCGCGCCCAAGTCGACCACAGGTCAGGGCAAGCCCACCTCGAGCGCCTCGACGCGGACGTCCACGGCGACCAAGACCACGGTCACGCCGACCACGGACAGCCAGGGGCGCCTGCTGTGCCCGGACTCTGCCATGAAGCTGGCGCCCACCACGGGCGCGCCGTCGTATCAGGTGGGCACTCAGCCGATCGTCGGTGTGACCGTGCAGAACGCGGGCTCCGTGCCATGCGTCCGCGACCTGTCCGGACCGCTGCAGGTGTTCACCGTGTACACGGCCAGCGGTCAGCGGAAGTGGTCCACCGCCGACTGTTTCCCCGGCGTAGGCAAGGACGTTCGAGTGCTGGATCCGGGCGAGATCCTGCACTACAACGTGCGGTGGTCGGGCACCTCATCGACGCCCGGCTGCCACAGCGTGCGCACTCAACTGCCCGCCGGCAACTATGTGCTCAAGGTGTCGGTCGGCACGCTCCAAGCCACGCCGGCCAAGTTCAGCCTGACCAGCTAACCGTTCCGGCGGCAGCGCCCGGACGCGGTTGGCAGGCCCCTGGAGCTCGTTGCGCTGACGCGGTCAGGAGGACGGCATCCGCATCACCGTCCCCGATTCCCCGACCAGCTCGCCCGCTCGGCCGTCAGCGGACAGCCCGGGAGAGTTTCCCGGTCGGTGGTGGCGCGTGGCCCCTCGCCGCAGCCAAGTCGTGACCCCGTCGTCGTGACCGGAGAGCCGGAGCGCCTCGCCGAGGTCCTGCACCGGAATCACCTTCAGACCGGGTACGGCGGAGACCCGGACGCCGGCCGGAATGAGGGCGCGCTCGAAACCGAGCCGCGCCGCCTCGGCCAGTCGCCGTTCCAGGCCCGGCACCGGCCTGATCTCCGCCGCCAACCCGATCTCACCGAAGGCCACCAGACCGCTCGGCAACGGCGTGTCCCGGGCGGAGGACGCCAGGGCCAGCGCCAAGGGCAGGTCGGCCGCGGGTTCGACGAGTCGCGCTCCGCCGACCGTGGCGGCCAGGACGTCGTGCTTGGCCAGCCGGACCCCGCCCCACCGGGCCAGAACGGCCAGAACGAGCGCAAACCTGGCGCCGTCCAGTCCGGACAGGGTGCGGCGGGGGGCGTCGCCAGCGGCTTCGACGACCAGCGTCTGCAGCTCGATGGGTACCGGGCGGCGGCCCTGTAAGGACACGGTCGAACAGGTTCCCGGCAGTTCGGTGCGCCGGCCGGACAGGAAGATCTCGGACGGATCGGCCAGGCCCACGATGCCGTCGCCGGTCATCCGGAAGCAGCCGATCTCGTCGGAAGGGCCGAAGCGGTTCTTGATGCCGCGCATCATGCGGAGCGGCGAATTGTGATCGCCTTCGAAATGCAGCACGACGTCGACGAGATGTTCGAGCACCCTGGGTCCGGCGATGGCTCCGTCCTTGGTGACATGCCCGACCAGCACGCAGGCGATACCGCGTTCCTTGCAGGCGGCGGACAGCGCGGAGGCCACCGCCCGCACCTGGTTGACGCCGCCCGCGGCTCCGTCGGCCTCGGCCATGCTGATGGTCTGCACCGAATCCACGATCAGCAGACCGGGCCGGACCTCATCCATGTGTGTGAGCACCGCCGACAGGTCGCTCTCGGCCGCCAAGAACAGCCGAGGAGACAGCGCCTCCATCCGGTCGGCGCGCAGCCGGACCTGCTCGACAGACTCCTCGCCGGTGACGATCAGGGCAGGGGTGGTGCCGCCGTCGGCCCAGGACTTGGCCGCCGCCAGCAACAGGGTCGACTTGCCCACACCCGGCTCACCCGCCAGCAGAATCACTCCGCCCGGGGTGAAGCCGCCGCCCAGCACCCGGTCGAACTCGGCCACGCCGCTCGGCTTGTGCGTCACCGCCCGGGCATCGATCTCGCCGATCGGCCGGGCGCGGGCGCTGACGGGACCCGCAGTGGCCCGCCTGAGCAACGCCCGTGAGGCCCCGGCCTCGGACAGCGACCCCCAGGCCTGACACTGCGGGCAGCGCCCGGCCCACTTGGCCACCGACGCGCCGCACTCGGTGCACGAGAAGGCCGGGCGGGCCGCCTTGGCCGACGCCGCCGTATTCCGGTGGGACGCGAAAGCCGGACGTGGACCGGAGCCGAACGAATTCCCAGACATGCCTCGAACGTTAGATCGAGGCACCGACAGTCGGCTCCAGGCGCGCTCCAACCGGCCGGAGGCTCGGTGCATCTCTGGTGCAGTGCAGTCCGCGCCCCGCCAACCTCAGCTGGCGTCCGGTTGACTCCGCGGCGGCGCGGGATTGTCGGCGCAGGTGTTCCGCTACGGCGTCAGGACGCGGAAGAGGATGCCGATGACGACGTGGAAGAGGCGGTGGTCGTCGTCGGGGTGGTCAGCGTGGGAGCCAGGGTCGTGGCGACAGCCGGCGTGAGACCGGTGCCTGCCGGCGACCCCTTCTCGCCCGTTTCCCACAGGGGAGTGGGGTTGGCCGGCTGGATGTTGACGGTCGGCCTGTCCGAATCGCGAGTGCCGGGAATCTGGATCGGCACGTTGATGGTCAGCGAGCCGGCGCTCCTGAAGGAGAAGGTCACCGGAACGGACTTGCCGTACGGCAATGGAGCCTTGAGCCCGGTCAGGACCACCTGGTTGGCCGTGGAGAACGAGGTCAGCCACTGCGGAGCCAGGGTCACCGCCTTGGGCAGTGTGGCGCCCGCCGCAGCCGGAGAACTGACGCCGGTGAGCGTGTCGATGTCGATGCCGTCGTTGGACACGGAAAACATCAGCGGGACGCTCGCGCCGGCCGCGTAGCCGGCGTTCGACGGGGCCTGTGGGAACAGCGCGTCCAGGACGCTGATTTTCTGGATCTGGCCGTTGCCGCCGTCGATGGCGGCCACCTGATTCGCGGTCTGCGAGATCTGTCCGGCGGCGCAGCCCGTCAATGTCAACGCCACGGACATCGCCAGGGCGGCGGCCACCAGCACGCCGCGCGGGCGTCCTGCGGAGCGGGTCACGTCGGTCCCCTTCGGTCGGTCTGCACACGGGTGGCGATCGGATCGGTTCATCGGCTCCCGCCGGGCGCGAGCCGTGTTCTACCGATCGTCGTATGTTCCCGCGCACAGATTAGTCGGCCGCCCGCGCTGCCGGAACGCCGGGCGCGCCGCGAATTCCGTCGGTGGAAAACTCCAGGCGCGGCTGCGCGCGCGTCCAGTTCACCTGATGTGCGCGCCCCGCCGACGTCGGGCCTGGCGGCCCGAGATGGATCCGGAGCTGCCTGGCGCGGCTGGTGCGGCCCGCACGCAACCACCGGCCGGATGGCCCCGACCTCCGCTCGCCGGCTCGACCCGGGCCCCGGCAGGGGCGGAAAAAGCCTGGGAGACAGGGATGCTGGCCTGCAGACAGAAGGTGCTGACCGATACGCCGAACCGGTGAATCGAGCCGGTGCTGGGCGCCCCACATGCACGTGCAGTGGTGTCTTGTCAAGCCCCGTCCAGGCGGCCCCAGTGCCCTGACCTGCGACGACGAGCGAAGGACCGTTGCCGTTCGTGCTAGGATGGGTACAGCGAAAGGGGCAGCGGACATATGGTTTTCAACGTCGGCGAGACTGTCGTTTACCCCCACCATGGGGCGGCCTTGATCCAGGCCACCGAAACTAGGGTCATCAAAGGTCAGGAAAAGCTCTATCTGGTTCTCAAAGTGGCCCAGGGCGACCTGACCGTCAAGGTTCCCGCCGAAAATGCCGAGATCGTCGGCGTGCGCGATGTTGTTGATCAGACCGGTCTGAACCGCGTGTTCGACGTGCTCCGCGCGCCGCACACCGAAGAGCCCACCAACTGGTCGCGCCGTTACAAGGCCAACCTGGAGAAGCTCGCTTCCGGTGACGTGAACAAGGTCGCCGAGGTCGTGCGCGATCTGTGGCGCCGCGACAGAGAGCGTGGCCTTTCGGCCGGGGAGAAGCGGATGCTGGCCAAGGCCAGGCAGATTCTCGTCTCCGAGCTCGCGCTGGCCGAAGGCACCAACGAGGACAAAGCCGAGGGCATCCTCGACGAGGTGCTCGCCTCCTGACCCGCGCGCGCGACGCTGCCTCCGGGCGGCGAATTCTCGCGCTGGTTCCGGCGGCGGGTGAAGGCAGCAGACTCGGCCTCGGGCCGAAGGCCTTCGTGCCGGTGGGCGAAGATCCGCTCCTGCATCACTGTGTTCGGCGACTGCGGGAGGCTGGTGTCTCCCGCATCGTCGTCGCGGCCCCGCCTGATGACGTCGAGTTCGCGCGGTCAGTGGTCGGCGCGGATGTCCTCGTCGTCGCGGGTGGCTCGGATCGAGTCGCCTCCGTCGGCGCGGCTCTGAGGGCCGGTTTGGAAACCTGTCCCCGGGCCGATGTGATCTTGGTGCACGACGCGGCTCGCGCGTTCGCTCCGGTCGAGCTCATCTCTGCGGTGATCGACCGGACGTTGGCCGGCGCGGATGCAGTGGTCCCCGTGTTGAGGGTGGTGGACACCGTTCGCACCATGGAGAGCGGCCGGCTGGGGCCCACCGTCCCCCGAGACGGCTTGCGGATCGTCCAGACGCCGCAAGGATTTCAGCCGGATCTGCTGGTCCGTGCGCACGAGTTCGCGGCCCGGCACGGGCATGCTGCCACCGATGACGCCGGCCTGGTCGAGACGATCGGCGGGCTCGTCGATTACGTCGAAGGCGATCGGCTGGCCTTCAAGATCACGACTCCGTCGGATCTGACCGATGCGCGCCGGCTGGCGGGCGCAGGCCTCCCGGCCATCCGGGTGGGGACGGGCATGGACGTCCACCGCATTTCCGATCGCGCCGAATGCCACATCGCCGGCTTGTACTTTCCCGGCGTGCCCGGTTGTGAAGGCCACTCCGACGGTGACGTCGCCGCCCACGCCCTCTGTGACGCCATACTTTCCGCCGCCGGTCAGGGCGATCTCGGGTCCGTTTTCGGAACCAGTGATCCGCGTTGGGCCGGCGCGTCCGGTGTGGCGCTACTGCGCGAGGTCGTCGACCGCGTGCAGAAAGCGGGGTTCGTGGTGCTCAACGCCGCCGTGCAGATCATTGCCAACTCACCGAGACTGGCCGAGCGCCGCCCGGAAGCCGAGGCGGCGCTGACCGAGGCGGTGCGAGCGCCGGTGGCCATCGCCGCCACCACCACCGATGGTCTGGGCCTGACCGGTCGCGGCGAGGGCCGGGCAGCCGCCGCGACCGCGCTGGTGTTTCGCCGCTGAGCTAGGCAGAGGAGCGCGGAACGGTGCCGTACGGCCGGCCGGCCGCGCCTACGTCCCCTGTCGCCGCCTCCTCGAGATGGTCGAGCAGTCCCGACAGTTGGCGCCGCTGCGCCTCGGTCAGCGCGCCGAAGATGTGCTCGGCCGCGTCGGCCCGAGCGGCTGCCATGTCGGCCTGAACGGCTCGACCCGCATCGGTCAACTCCACCAGTACCGACCTGCGATTGGCGGGATCGACCGTGCGGCGCACCAAACCCTGTGCCTCCAACTCATCGATGACCGTGGTCGCTGACCGCGGCACGATGCCCAACCGCTCGGCGATCGTTCCCATCCGAATGGCCTGATCGCTCCGGGTCAGGATGCGCAGCGCCCGCTCCTGCCCCGGAGTCAGCCCCAAGGGCGCCAGCGCCCGGGTCGAGGCGTGCCGCCAGCGGCGGGCCAGCCTCATCCATCCATCCATCAGTTCGGCCGCCGTCGGCACCGCCCGACTCGTCATGCCGCCTCCGCTGTCGAGATGGAATAAATGGTGAGCAATACTCATTATGAGTGTCACTCATATAGATCATTTTCGAAAGCCGGTATGGCGCATGACCGCAGTGCTTCCCGATCTCTCTCCCGCCCCTTCCGGTCGCGGTGCCAAAGGCGAACGCCCCGGCCGCTCGCCGGGCGTTTCCGGCCCACCGCCGGTGAAGCACCGTGGCGACCTGCGCCGGGTGCTGCGGCTCTTCCGCCCGTTCCGGAGCCGCCTCGCCTTCGTCGGGCTGCTCATCGTGGCTTCGTCCGTCGTGTCGCTGGCGTCGCCCTTTCTGCTTCGCGACATCCTCGACCAATCCCTGCCGCGCCGGCAGACCGGCCTGACGGTGCTGCTGGCAGGAGGCATGATCGTCATCGCCGTGCTGACGACGCTTCTGAACGTCGTGCAGTCGCGCCAGTCGACGGTGGTCGGCCAGGGTGTCATGCACCGGCTGCGTAGCGACGTCTACGCCCATCTGCAACGCCTCTCCCTCGCCTTCTACACGAAGACCCGCACCGGCGAGGTCCAATCACGGATCGCCGGCGACATCGGTTCCATGCAAGCCACGGTGACCAGTACCGCCACGTCGATCATCTCCTCGGGCACCACGGTCATCGGAACACTGGTGGCCATGCTGGCGCTGAACTGGCAGCTCACGCTGGTGTCGCTGGTCCTGGTGCCGGTGTTCGTGGTCATCTCCCGCCGGGTCGGAAATCTGCGGCGCACCATCGCCGTCCGCCGACAGGAGGTCATGGCCGATCTGTCCACCGCCGTCGCCGAATCGCTGTCCGTGTCTGGCATCCTGCTGACCCGCACCATGGGTCAAAGCGGCAAACTGATCGGGCGCTTCGACGAGTCATCGGCCCGGTTGGCAGACCTGGAGATCCGGTCGGCGATGGCCGGGCGGTGGCGCCAGTCGATCATCGGCATCGTCGTCTCGATCCTGCCCGCCGCCATCTACCTGGCCGCGGCGTTCGCGGTGTCGGACGGCCGTGGTCTGGTCTCGATCGGCACCTTGGTGGCCTTCACCACCCTGCAGGGCCAGTTGCTGCGTCCGCTGATGTCCCTGCTGTCCACCGGCGTCGACGTCCAGACCTCCATGGCCATGTTCCGTCGCGTCTTCGAGTACCTGGACCTGCCCGTCGACGTCGCCGAGCCCGAGCATCCGCGCCGGCTGCCGGCCGGACCGGCCGAGCTCCGCTTCCAGGACGTGTCGTTCCGGTACGCCGGGGCGACCACCGACACCGTGCAGCATGTCGACCTGGATCTCCCGGCGGGCCGCCACGTCGCCGTAGTGGGCGCCACCGGCTCGGGTAAGACCACGCTCGGCTATCTGGGGGCTCGGCTGTACGAGCCGGATTCCGGGGTCATCACCATCAACGGCGTGCCGCTGTCAGAGCTGGCCCGGGCGGATCTGGCCCGGAAAATCGGGATCGTCAGCCAGGAGACCTACCTGCTGCACGCCTCGATCGCCGACAACCTGCGATTCGCCAAGCCCGAGGCCAGCGATGCGGAGCTGGTCGCCGCGGCTCGCGTCGCCCAGATCGACGATCTCATCGCTTCGTTGCCCGACGGCTACGCGACGGTGGTCGGCGAGCGCGGGTACCGGTTCTCGGGCGGCGAGAAGCAGCGGCTGGCCATCGCCCGCATCGTTCTGCGAAATCCGCCCATCCTGATCCTCGACGAGGCCACCAGCGCGCTGGATACCCGGACCGAGGCCGCGGTGACCGAGGCGCTGGGGGAGTTGTCGCGGGGCCGGACGGTGCTCACCATCGCGCACCGGCTGTCCACCGTGGCCGGGGCCGACGAAATCGTGGTGATGGATCACGGGCGGATCGTCGAACGGGGAACGCATGGCGAACTCCTGAGCAGGCGCGGCCGCTACGCCTCGCTGGTCTCCCGAGCCAACAGTTCGTCCTCGATGTAACGCGGCCGCGCGACCTTCCGCCCAGTGAGCGCCATGATCACCAGCACGATGCACAGGCTGGCCAGCGATGCGGTCCAGCGGCCGGTCAGGTCGTGCAGCACGCCGAAGAGCACCGGACCGACGGCGGCCAGGAGATATCCGGTCGACTGGGCGAACGCGGACAAAGCGGCGGTTCCTGCCGCGCTCCGGGCCCGCAAGCCGAGCAGGGTCAGCACCACCGGGAATGTCGCCGTACCCAACCCGATCAGCACCACCAGCAGCCATACCCACCCGGTGCCGGCGGCCACGATCAGCCCGCCGAAACCGAGCAGGAACGCCGCTGTGAGCATGAACACCACGGCCACCAGCGGCATCCGGCCGATCATGATCGGCACGCACGCCGAGGCCAGCACGCTGACCATACCCATCACCGACACCAGCACACCGGCGCGCACGTCGGACGATCCGGCGTCGGTGAGAACTTCGGGAAGCCAGCCGAAGATGACGTAGGCCAGCAGCGATTGGCATCCGAAGAAGCCGGCCATCAGCCAACCGAGGCGGGTCCGGCCGATGTCCTGAAGCCGCAGGTGTACACCACCGCCGACCGCGCCGGGTTCGTCGTGACGCCGGCTCAGCGGCAGCCACCAGAGGGCCCCCAGGACGGCGAAGACCGCCCACAGTCCCAGGCCCGCCTGCCAAGTGCCGCCCACGGCGTGCTCGAAGGGCACCGACACTCCGCTGGCCACCGCCCCGCCGATGGACAGCAGTGTGGTGTAGGCGGCCGTCATCCCGGCGATCCGCTCGGGGAAGTGAGCGCGCACCAAGCTGGGCATCAGCACATTGGCCACGGCGATGCCGGACAGCCCGACCAGGGAGCCGAGAAACAGCAGCGCGGCGTTGGGCGCCGAAACCCGGACCAGCTGCCCGACGGCCATCATTCCGAGCGCCGGGACCACCGTCCGGTGCAGTCCCCACCGGCGGGCCAGGGCCGGAGCGATGAAGCCGACGCCGGCGAACGTCAGGGTCGGCGCCGCCACCAGCAAACCGGCCACCGAGGCCGAGAGATGCAAATTCTGGCGGATTTCGGGGAGCAGCGGTCCGATCGCATTGACCGCCAGTCGCAGGTTCAGAGCCAGCAGCAGGATTCCCGCGCCGATCAGCATCCGCCCCGCGAACGGTGAGGCGCGGCGGGCGGTCGACATTGGCCTGAGCCTACGGAAGCTTCACCGTGTGCCCGGACCCGACGACGGGAGTGGGGCCCGCGCAGCCTGCTCGGCACCAGAATCGGCGGGAAGGCATGACAGGCTGATGGCCATGACCACGATCGCCATCCTCGGGGCCGGAAAGATCGGCGAGGCCCTGTTGTCCGGCTTGTTGACCGCCGGCCGCCCGGCCGCTTCGCTGCTGTTCACCGAGCGGTACGAGGCACGCTCGGCCGAATTGACCGAGCGCTACGGCGTGCGCGGAGTGGACACCGCCGAAGCCGCGCGGATCGCGGACGTGTTGGTGGTGGCGGTCAAACCGCAGGACATCGAACCGCTGCTGACCTCGCTGGCCACCGCCATCAGTGCCAAGACGCTGGTGGTGTCGCTGGCCGCCGGCCTGCCCACGTCGCTCTACGAACGGCATCTGCCCGCCGGCACGCCGGTGGTGCGGGTGATGCCGAACACGCCGATGCTGGTGGGAGAGGCCATGAGCGCCATCTCGCCGGGCTCACACGCAAGCCCCGAGCACCTGCAGTTCGTCGAGGACATGCTGGCCTCCGTGGGCAAGGTCGTCCGGGTGCCCGAAGCCCAGCAGGACGCCGTCACGGCCCTGTCCGGATCCGGCCCGGCCTACTTCTTCTTCCTGGTCGAGGCGATGATCGACGCCGGGATCCTGCTCGGATTGCCCCGGGACGTATCGACCCAGCTGATCATCCAATCGGCGGTGGGGTCCGCGAAGATGCTGCGCGACTCGGGCCAGCACCCGGTCACCCTTCGCGAGGCGGTCACCTCGCCCGGCGGCACCACCATTGCGGCCATCCGCGAGCTGGAGAACCACCGCGTCCGGGCTGCGTTGTTGTCGGCCATCGAGGCAGCCGCGGTGCGCTCGGCGGAGCTGGGTCGGGCGCACGCCTGAGCAGCCGGTCGCGACGGAGTGGTCCGGAACGGCTGCATCTCTTCAGGACGGCGACGGCGGGGTGCTGGCCACATCCAGACCGGTCAGGTCGGGCAGTGTGAACCGGCCGGCCGGCGGATCCCCGGCTGCCAATGGCAGCGCGGCCACCACGGCCGACACCGGAAGCGGGCCGTAGAAGTGCGGGAACGACGATTCGGCGCCGGGCGGTCGTTCCCAGCGGACGCTGCTCCCGGCCCGCTCGGCCGCGTCCACATCAATTACGAGCAGCACGTACTCGGTGGGATCGGCGTCAGCGTAGAACGCGCGGACCACGCCGGGCAGCTGGGCGCTGGTGCTGGCGTGGACGTAACCGACCTCGTCCAGAGTCGCCCCGCGGGTCGACCAGCGGTACTGACCAGTCGTTTGCGCGGCGTCCCAGTGCTCCGCCGCGGCCAAATGAAGCACTCGCATGAGTCCCCTTTTCACTCCGCGTGACCGCCGTTCAGTCGGCCGGGTCATATCCGTGAGATAAATGTGAAGCTCAACCATCGCTTCTCGTCCCACCTGTAACGCTAGAGTGCACGCAAGCACGTGCGTGATTGTCCACCGGAGGGGAAGCCGGCGGCGCGATTCGTGCTGGAAGACGGTGCCCCAGATGGCCGGAGAGCCACAAGAGCGTGCCCAGCGGGGTCCTCCCTGGCGGAGATGAAGTTCCTGACGGTGGCCGAGGTGGCGACGGTCATGCGGGTGTCCCGGATGACGGTCTACCGGCTGGTCCACTCCGGCGAGCTCAACGCGGTGCGGGTCGGCAAGTCCTTCCGGGTGCCCGAACGCGCAGTGCACGATTACCTGCGCACCGCCTACAACAACGTCGGCTGAATTTCGCCCCGGCGCTGCAAGTCACGGGCGCCTTCCGATCACCCGGCGCGACTCGCCGGCCGGCATCGGGTCGTCCGCGCCGCGACCGCTGCAAACACTAGGCTGTGGGAATCAAGGCGGTGACGCGACGGTTCTGTCGTGCTGCCGCGCCCGGATTGTGCGGCGGCCGGAGCTGATCCGGTGTCGGCCAGCCGGTGACCAGCTTTTCCGATGCCGGCTTCCCGCCGGCCGTCGACGTAGAGGTCTCACATGGGTTCGGTCATCAAGAAGCGTCGCAAGCGGATGGCGAAGAAGAAGCACCGCAAGTTGCTGCGCAAGACCCGAGTCGCCCGCCGCAAGGCCGGCAAGTAAGACCCCCGGCTGCCGCTGGGCCCCACGCGGCCTGCGGTGCAGGGATGTTGCCCGCGCCGGTCGGAAGCCGCCGCCGTGGCGGCGCTCCCCTGGCACCCGGATCCTCTCGGGAAGCGAGGCGATGTCTTGGGTATGACGGTGCTGGTCACCGGGGTGACGAGATATCTGGGCTCGAGCCTGGCCGGGCGGCTGGCGGCGCATTACCCGAGGTCGACCGCGTGATCGGTGTCGACGTGGCCTTGCCCGAACCGGCGGCCCGGGCGCGGATGGGCGGGGCTGAGTTCGTCCGGGCCGACATCCGGCATCCGCTGATCCCAAGGTGATCGACGCTGCCGGCGTCGACACCGTCGTGCACGCCGCCGCGTCGTCGACGCCGGCCGGGTCCGCGGCCCGGTCGATGGCCAAGGAGATGAACGTCGTCGGCACCATGCAGTTGCTGGCTGCCTGCCAGCGCTCACCGCTCGTCCGCTCGGTGATCGTGCGGTCCACGTCCGCCGTGTACGGCGGCTCGTCCCGGGACGCGGCGGTCGTGACCGAGGACATGCCGGCGCATTCCCTGGCCGGTAATGCGTTCGCCCGCGACGCCGTCGACATCGAGGGGTACGTGCGCGGGCTTCGGCCGCCGGCGGCCCGACGTCCGGGTCGTCGTGCCGCGGTTCGCGGAAATATCGGCCCGACCGTCCGCACCCCGCTGACCCGGTATTTCTCGGGCTCGCCGCTCGTGCCGGTGGTGGCCGGCACGACGCCCGCATGCAGTTCCTGCACGAGGACGATGCCGTCGACGTCCTGGTCAGTCTGGTGCTGGGCGACTTCGCCGGCACCGTGAACGTGGCCGGAGACCGGGGCCATGACGCTGAGCCAGGCCATCGCCCGGACGGGCCGGCTCCCGCTTCCGGTGCCCACTTTCGCGCTGGACGGAGTCGGCCGGCTGCTTCGACTCTTCGGATCCGGGTTCTCCGCCGGACAGGTCCGCTCGCTGGCCGTCGGCCGGGTGATGGACACCTCGCAGTTGCAGAGCGAGGTCGGCTTCACGCCTCGCTATTCCTCACCTGCCGCCTTCGACGACTTCGCCGCCTCGCTGTTCCGCCCGATCAAGCCGGGGACGGCCCACCGGGTGGAGGAACGCCTCGATCGGCTGATCGGCGCCTCACCGGCCCAGCCGCCCCGGCCGCAGACCGTCCCGCCGCCGTCCACCGGCGCCCCGGGGACCAAGCCGAGCCGGCGACGGCATCTTCGTCCCGTTGCGGCCTTGAGCCAGGACGATGAACTGGTAGGTGAAAACGCGTGAGCGACTCGCACAGCACCGAGACACGTGCGGAAAGCGGTGCGCCGGTGACCAAGCCCACGGCGCCCGGTGACACCGGCGTCGCCGAGCCCGCGTGGAAACGGTCCCTGGCGGCCGGCCTGGCTTTCACCCGGCGGCGGTTGACCGGTGAGTACGAGATCGACGACTTCGGCTACGACCCCGATTTCACCGAACATCTCTGGCTGCCGCCGCTGCGCCTGCTGTTCGAGAAGTGGTTCCGTACCCAGGTGATCGGGATCGGCAACGTTCCGCGGGACGGGGGAGTGCTCCTCGTGGCCAACCATTCCGGCACCCTGCCCGTCGACGCGCTGATGCTCACCGTCGCGGTCCACGATCACCATCCCGAACACCGGATGACCCGCATGCTCGGTGCCGATCTGATCTTCGACACCCCGGTGCTGGGCCCACTGGCCCGACGCACCGGCAACACGCTGGCCTGCCAGCCCGACGCGTTGCGGATGCTCACCCACGGCGAATGCGTGTCGGTGTTTCCCGAGGGATTCAAGGGCGTCGGAAAGCCCTTCTCGCAGCGCTACCGCTTGCAGCGATTCGGACGCGGCGGTTTCGTGTCGGCGGCCATCCTGGCCGGGGTGCCCATCGTGCCGTGCTCGATCGTCGGGGCCGAGGAGATCTATCCGCTCATCGCCAACGTCGCCCCGCTGGCCAGGGCCTTCGGCCTTCCCTATTTCCCGATCACCCCGACCTTTCCCCTGTTGGGGCCGCTGGGGGCGATCCCGCTGCCCAGTAGGTGGCTGATCGAATTCGGCACGCCGATCCCCACGGCGGACCTGCCCGACGACGCGGCCGAAGATCCGATGGTGGTGTTCGAGCTGGCTGATCGGGTCCGCGAGACGATTCAGCAAACCCTGCACCGCCTCTTGGTGCAGCGTGGCCATCCGTTTCTGGGCTGATCAGCTCGGCCGGCGGCCGCCGCGCATTCCGGAGCCGGGAGGGCAACCGGCTAGCGGAGTCTGCGTCGCGCGGCCACCCCCGCTGCGACCGCTCCGCCCAGCGCGCCCGCGCCCAACAGAGACGGCACGCCGATGCGCGCGGCCTTGCGGGCACCTCGGAAATCGACCACCTGCCAGCCCCGCCGCCGGGCGACGTCCCGCAGCTGACCATCGGGATTCACGGCCACCGCCCGACCCACCACCGACAACAGCGGCACATCGTTGACCGAGTCGGAATACGCGGTGCAGCGCCGGAGATCCAACCCCTCGCGAACGGCCAGCGCCCGGACGGCCGCTGCCTTGGCCTTCCCGTGCAGCAATTCGCCGACCAGGCGGCCCGTGTAACGCCCGTCCTCAGTGGCGGCCACCGTGCCCAGGGCGCCTGTCAGACCCAATCGCCGGGCGATGATCAGGGCCAGTTCCACCGGAGTGGCCGTCACCAGCCAGACCCGTTGACCGGCGGCGAGATGAGCCCGGGCCAGCGCCAGGGTGCCGGAGTAGATGCGCTCGGCCATCAGCTCGTCGTAGATCTCCTCGCCCAGGGAGACGATCTCGGAAACCTCGCGGCCGGCCACGAAGGACAGGGCTTCCTCGCGGGCATCGGACAGATCGGACGGATTCTCGCCGGCGAGTCGAAACTTCGCCTGTCGCACCGCAAATCGCATCATGTCGGACGTCGTGAAGTACCGGCGGGCCGCCAGCCCCCGGGCGTAATGGAACATCGACGCGCCGGCCATCATGGTGTTGTCGACATCGAAGAAGGCGGCGGCGGTCAGGTCGATCGGCGCATCCAGGTCCTCATCCGGCTCCGCCTCGATGGCGAAGTTCCGGGAGGCCGCCTCGGCCGATGCTTCACCGGCGCGTTCGGCCCGGGCCAACTCCTCTCGGGTGGCCGATCGAAAAAAGCGCCGACGACGGACCGGGGGTGCGTCCGGCTGCGACGTTCGGTCGGTGCCGATGATCCACCCCCTTCGAACTGTGGCCGTCGGTGTGCGGTCCAAGCGTATCCAGCGACCCTTGCCGCGCTCCGGCCGTCGACAGGCGCGGCAGTATGGTCGAACCGTGGATCATCGTCACCCGGGCAGCTCCGGCAACGTCGCAGATCTGCTGCGCGTCGCCGCCGGCCGGTTTCCGGATCGGGTGGCGGTTCTGGCCCCCGGCGAGGCCTGGACCTGGGCCGATCTGGGTCGTGCCGCTGACCGGGCCCGGCGGCGATTCGCGGAAATCGGCGCGCCGGGCGATCGGGTCGTCGTCGCGCTGCCCACCTCGTCGGCCGCTCTGGTGACCATGTTCGGATTGGCTGCCGCCGGGCGGGTCGCGGTGCCGGTGGCCGCCGGCAGCCCCGAACTTCCCACCGTCGCCGGCCGGGTCGGCGCGGTGGCTGCGGTCGGCACCGCGCTGGCGGGATCGCCGTTCGTCGGGGCGGAGGAAATTCTCGGTTGGTTCGGGGCCGACGAGCAGCCGCCCGGAGGTACCGAGGTGCCCACCGGGCCGGGCGGCGAGGACCTCGCCATGCTGGCCAGGTCCACCGCGCCTCACCCGGTGATGATCTCGCACCGCGCGATCCTGGCCGCCGTCGAGGCCATCGTGGCCGCCCCGGCGCTGTCGCTGCGAGCCGACGACCGCGCTCTCCTGGTGCTGCCGCTGTCACACCTGGCCGGCTGGGTGACGGCCTTCCTCCCGTTGACGACCGTCGGGGCCGCGGCCGTCATTCCCGTGGAGCCGGCCGGTCCCGGCGAGTGGCTGGACGGCGTGCTGGACGCGGTACGCACCCATCGGGTCACCGTCATTCCCGCCTCGCCCAGCCTGTATCGGCGACTGGGCGTCCCCAATGTGGAACGGGCCCTGGCTTCTGTGCGGTTGATGACGTCCGCGGCGGCCCCGCTGGACGCCGCGGATGCCGCCACGATCCGGTCGGTCACCGGCCTGTCGGTGTGGGAGGGCTACGGCATCGCCGAGTCGACGTCGGCGGTGGCCAGCTCCCTGATGACCCATGCGCCGCGGCGGGGATCGGTGGGCAAACCCCTGCCCGGCGTCGAATTGCGCATCCTGACCGACGAACCGGACCAGGACGAGCCGGAACCGACGGCGGCCGAAGCCGATTCCGGGGATCCGGAACCCACGGAGGAGTCGGCCGCGGCGGCAGCTCCCGAGCGCAAGGAGCCACCCGCGGAACCCGACGTCTGGGCTCCCGATCTGATCGCCGAAGTCCCGGGTGACGGCGAACCGGGCCGTATCACGCTGCGCGGGCCCACGCTGTTCTCCGGCTATTGGCCCGACGGATCCGGCGGCCCGGACGACGACGGCTGGTTCGTCACCGGCGATGTCGGCTATCTCGACGACGCCGACGAGTTGCACCTCGTCGACCGGATCGCCGAATCGGTCCAGGTCGCCGGCTTCACCGTCTTCCCGCGCGAGGTCGAAACGGTGCTGACCCAGCACCCGTACGTGCGTGACGCCGCCGTCATCGGTGTTCCCGGGCGGGCCGGCGAGGCGATGTTGGCGGTGCTGGTGCCGCAGCGGGGCACCCACCCGACCGCCGCCGACCTGGACGAGTTCGTCGCCGGGCGCTTGCCGGTGTTCAAGCGCCCGGCCCACTACCGCCTGGTCGACCGGCTGCCGCGCACGGCGGTCGGTCGCATCGACCGCGACATCGTCCGGCAGAACTACCTGGCCGACCCCGATCCCATGCCGCCCATCCGGATGGCCGCGAGCAGCGACAACGCGAAGGCCGAGCCGGCCCCGCCGCCCGGGGCGTCCGAACGCCTGGGTTCCACGATTCGTACCCTGATCCTGCGGCTGCCGAGGATGTCTCGACCCGGCGGCACCGGTGGGTCACCGGCAGCACCAGAGCCGGCGACACCATCAGCACCGCCGGCAGCGGCGGAGGCCCGCGACGACCCGGCCGCCGACGAGGAACTCTTTTGAGCGGACCGCGCATCACCCTGCTGGGCCGCGTCGGCTGCCACCTGTGCGAAACGGCCCGCGACGTCGTGGCCCGAGTGGCCGACGAAACGGGCTGCGGCTGGCGGGAAGTCGACGTCGACGGTGATCCCGATCTGCGAGCCGAATGGGGCGACATGGTGCCGGTGGCTCTGGTTGACGGAATCTGTATCGGCTACTACGAGATCGAACCAGCCACGCTGCGTTCCGCGCTGGCCTGATCCGCCGGCGGCGACGTCCTGAACCAGCTCAGACGAGGAAAGGCCCCATCATGGCGAAGACCGCGAACGCGACGACACCGAATGGGGCTGGAGACGGTCCGGGCTGGTGGCGCCGAGCGGTCGTCTATCAGGTGTATCCCCGCAGTTTCGCGGACGCCAACGGCGACGGGATAGGCGATCTGCCCGGCATTTTGAGCAAGCTCGACTACCTGGCCGATCTCGGGGTCGACGTCATCTGGCTGTCCCCGATCTACGACTCGCCGCAGGTCGACAACGGTTACGACATCAGCGATTACCAGTCGGTCGACCCGACGTTCGGAACGCTGACCGAATTCGACGAATTGCTGGCTGCGGCCCACCGCAAGAACATCCGGATCGTGATGGACCTGGTGGTCAATCACACCTCCGACCAGCACCCGTGGTTCCTGGAATCCCGTGGCAGCAAACACAACCCGAAACGCGACTGGTACTGGTGGCGCCCAGCCCGAGCCGGGATGGCCGCGGGTCAACCCGGCGCCGAGCCGAACAACTGGGGTTCCTTCTTCTCCGGCTCGACCTGGCGGCTGGACGAGACGACCGGCGAGTATTACCTGCACCTGTTCGCGCCGGAACAACCGGACCTGAATTGGGAAAACCCGGACGTCCGCCAAGCCGTCTACGAAATGATGCGCTGGTGGCTGGACCGTGGCGTCGACGGTTTCCGCATGGATGTCATCAACATGATTTCCAAGGACCCGAAACTGCCTGATGGGCGCAGCCTCTCGGGCCGACCGGACGGATTCGCCGACGGCGGCGGGTTCTATCTGTGCGGACCGCGGATCCATGAATTCCTGCAGGAGATGAACCGCGAGGTCTTCGCCGGCCGCGATCAGGTCCTGCTCACGGTGGGCGAGATGCCCGGGGTGACGGTCGACGAGGCGGTGCAGTTCACCGACCCGGCGCGTCACGAGGTGGACATGGTTTTCCAGTTCGAGCACGTCGGCGTGGACCACGGCGTGTCGAAGTGGGACCCGGAGCCGCTGGTGCTGACCACGCTCAAGGCGTCTCTGGGCCGGTGGCAGGCCGGCCTGGCCGAGGTCGGCTGGAACAGCTTGTACTGGGACAACCACGACCAACCGCGCGTCGTGTCGCGTTTCGGCGACGACGGCGAATACCGCGTCCAGTCGGCCAAGATGCTGGCCACCGTGCTGCATCTGCACCGGGGAACGCCGTACGTCTACCAGGGCGAAGAACTGGGCATGACCAACGTGCCACTCAACGTCCCCTCCGACCTCCACGACGTGGAAGCGATCAACCACTACCACGCCGCGGTGGCGGCCGGGCAACCGACCGAGCGCATCTGGGCCGGTCTGCGCGCGTCGAGTCGCGACAACGCCCGCTCGCCCGTGCAGTGGGATGCCACAGCCGAGGCCGGCTTCACCACCGGAGTTCCGTGGTTCCCCGTCAACCCGAACCACGTCGAGATCAACGCCGCCGCTCAGCGCCACGATTCAGACTCGGTCTGGGCCCACTACCGCGCACTCATCGACCTCCGGCACCGCGATCCGGTGGTGGCCGAAGGCGACTTCACCATGCTGATGGCCCAGGACGAGCAGGTGTACGCGTATGTCCGGCGGCTGGGTGGTGACGCCCTACTGGTGGTCGGCAATTTCTCCGGCCGCGAAGCCTCCGTAGCGGAGCTGGCGGCTGAGTTGGACGATCGGGACAGTTGGCGGTGGAGCCCGGCGCTTCTCGCCAACTACCCGCCCCCCGCGGAGCCGCTGGCTCCGTTGCGGCCCTGGGAGACGCGGGTGTGGCGCCGCGATGCGGGGCAGCCGATGAACATCGGCTGAATCGTTCCGGCCGAACGGGTGGTTCAGCCGGGTGCCGTCCCAGCATTTGGGAACCCGGGTTGTCGTCGAGTTGGAGCCAACCCCTGTCCTGACTAGGGTTGGGGCGAAGCGCGGCCTAGCACACGACCCGCCCGGCAAAGTCGGCGGGTGCCTGGGCTGCCCGACAAAACAATCAGGGTGGCGGCATGACTGGGCAGGCGGTCGGCAAAAGGCCTGCCCGCGCCGTACCTGCGATTGGTCAGGCCGCGGTCCGCGCTCCGCGGGACGTCCCGCGCGAGATTCCCGAAGCGACCGCGGTTCGGCTGGCGACATATCTGCGGGTGCTCGCGGCTCGGCCGCCGGCCCGCGACGACGTCGTCTCGTCGGCCGAGCTGGCCCGCAGTTCCGGGGTGAACCCCGCCGGCCTGCGCAAGGACCTGTCGTTCCTCGGCTCGTACGGCACCCGCGGTGTCGGCTACCACGTCGGCACCCTGACCGACCAGATCCGGTTCGCCCTCGGCGCCCACCAGGCCTATCGGGTGGCCTTGGTGGGGGTCGGCAACCTCGGTTCGGCGCTGGTCGGTTACCGCGGCTTCGCGGCCCGGGGGTTCGAGATCGCCGCTGTCTTCGACGTCGATGCCGGCAAGATCGGGACGGTTGTCCATGGTCACCAGGTGCACCCGGTCGACCGGCTCGGCGAGGTGTGTTGCGCGGAGGCGGTCAGCGTCGCCGTGATGGCGGTGCCCGAGGTCGCCGCCCAGTCGGTACTGGATGAGCTCGTCCAAGCGGGCATCCGATCAATCCTCGACTTCGCGCCCGGCATGCGGCATGTCCCGCCGGGCGTCGAGATCCGCCATGTCGACCTGGCTCTGGAGCTGCAGATCCTGGGCTTCCTGCAGTCCCGGCATCGGCGGGAGGCGCTGTGAGTAATCGAATTGGCGGTGGGCGGCCCGAAACGCGAGGCGTTCCACCACTTCCGGTCGGCGATCATTGCCGGCGTGGCTCGGTAGGCGACAAGCCTGCCCACACCCAGAGGAGCACCTGATGACCCGTGCACGCAAAACCGGCGGGCGAATCGTCTTCGTCGGCGCCGGACCCGGCGACCCGGGATTGCTGACGGTCAGAGCGGTCCGCACCCTGGAATCTGCCGACCTGGTGGTGACCGATCCGGACGTACCCGCGGATGTCATCGCGCTGGCTGTGGACGCCACCGTGCAGCACGCTGTCGGCGACGCGCCCGAGGTGGCCAAGACGTTGGTCGGCGCCGCCCGCGCCGCCCAGCACGTGATCCGTCTGGTGTCCGGCGACGTGCTCACCGCTGACCCGGTCATTCGCGAAGTGCAAGCGGTGGCCAAGAGCACCGTCCCGTTCGACATCGTTCCGGGTCTCTCGGTCGCCGCCGCGGCGGCCTGCTACGCGGGAGTGGCGGTCGGGTCGGTGCACACGGTCGCCGACGTGCGGTCCACCTCGAACTGGTCGCAACTGGCCTCCGCGCCGGGAACGCTGCTCCTGCAGGCGGTCAGCGGACATCTGGCCGACACGGCTTCCTCGCTCGCCGGATCCGGGTTCACCGGCGAAACACCCGCCTCGATCACCGCGTCGGCCTCCCTGCCCACGCAGCGCACCGTCGACGGCACGCTGGCCACCCTCGACACCATGGGCCGGGAACTGGCCGGACCGCTGGTCGTGGCCGTTGGCGCCGGTGCCTCCGCACGGAACAAGTTGTCCTGGTGGGAGTCCCGGTCCCTGTACGGCTGGCGCATCCTGGTGCCGCAAACGCGGGATTCGGCCGACGAGCTGGTGACCCTGCTGCGCGGTCACGGCGCGATCCCGGAGCGGGTGCCGACCATCGCCGTCGAGCCGCCCCGGACACCGGCGCAGATCGAACGGGCGGTCAAGGGACTGGTCGACGGCCGCTATCAATGGGTGGTGTTCACCTCCACCAACTCGGTGCGGGCGGTGTGGGACAAGTTCGTGGAGTTCGGCCTGGATGCGCGGGCCTTCTCCGGCGTGAAGATCGCTTGTGTGGACGACGCCACCGGACGCGCGGTGCGCGCGCTCGGCATCACGCCCGAGCTGATCTCCACTCATCCGGATTTCTCGGTGGGCTTGCTGGAGGAGTTCCCCGAGTTCGACGACGTGCTCGACCCGGTCGACCGGGTGCTGCTGCCCCGGGCCGACATCGCGACGGAGACCCTGGCCGAGGGATTGCGCGAACGCGGCTGGGAAATCGACGACGTGACCGCCTACCGAACCGTCCGGGCCGCGCCGCCGCCCGCGTCGGTCCGCGAGGCGATCAAGTCGGGTGGCTTCGACGCGGTGTGCTTCACGTCCGCGTCCACCGTTCGCAACCTGGTCGGGATCGCGGGCAAACCGCACGCCCGGTCGATCGTCGCCTGTCTGGGCCCCAAGACGGCCGAGACCGCCCGCGAGTTCGGGCTGCGGGTGGACGTGCAACCGGAGATCCCGGAGGTGGAAGCCCTCGTCGATGCTCTCGTCGGGCACGCCGAACGGCTGCGCGCCGAAGGCACCCTGCCGCCGCCCCGCAAGGCTCCGCGGCGCCGCTGACCGGACCGCCTTTCGGCGGTCGGGTTTGGCATGCTCGGGAGGACGCAGGAGGACCATGGCCCCGTTCTTGTGAGGGGCGGCCCGGGCTGCTCCCACCGGTTCACCGTGCTGGCGGCATCGCCGTGGTCGGTGACGAATTCCCGACGGTGGGCGGTGGGAGAGGCGGGCCGTGAGCTGCGCGACAGGCGTACGTTCTGTCACCGTTGGCGGCCCATGGGAATGACGCATTCGGCCCGGCGCCACGTTGCGGTGGGTGAGCAATTCGCCGGTCCGGATCGGCAAAGCGGCCGTTCACAACGGATCGGGGCGAATTCTGGCGTTTCTAGTGCACACCTCGGGTCAAATCCGCTTGAATTCCGGTCATGACGAACACTCCGTACGGTGGTTACTCGCAGTACCCCAATGCTCCCTATCCCGGCGCCGTCAGCCCGCAGGCCGGTGTGAAGCCCGCGACGCCGGGTTCGGTGTGGATCGCTTGGCTGATCTACCTGCTGGCCGCGGTGGCCGCGGTCGTCGGGATTGTGCTGGTGGTGACCAGCAACGTGTGGAATCAGGCCATCAATGACGCCGCTGCCCAGAACTCGAACGTGAATGTCCAGTCCTTGATCAACTCGGCCAAGGTGATCACCGTTGCGATCGGGGTGATTTTCGCGGCGCTGTTCCTGTTCTTCGACTTCATGATGCGGGCCGGCCGGAACTGGTCGCGGATCGTGCTGACCGTGCTCTCGGCCCTGTCGATCCTGTCGGCGTTCGGCGCGTCGGCGTCATCCAGAGTGACCGTGAACGGTCACGTCTACTCCGCGTCGTCCAGCACAGGGATCGGCTGGGCCCAAGGCGCCCTCTCGGTCCTGGCCATCATCTTGATGTACCTGCCTGCCTCCAACGCGTACTTCCGCGCGTCGCTGGCCTTCCGTAAGGGCACCTACCGCTGAGCTGCGGTGTCCTCACCGGCTGGTGGTGACACGTGCCGCCGGCCGGGTCGGCTGGGCGCCACGCCCCGGTTTGATAAGGCCGGCTGCCCGGACTGCAACGGAGTTGTGTGGCCGGCACCGAAGTTGCTGGTGTAGCCGGCGAATTTTGGTGCTTGTTCCGCCACGGGTTCCGGCGCACCGGGGCCCGCAGCCGGAGTAGGGCAAGGGTCAGCAACGGGAAACCAGTCGGCGCGGGGATTCCCGAGTGCCCGACCGGACCAAGACCAGCCCGACGCGGCCCGCCGGAGCGCTGCGCGAGCGGCGCGCCCCGGTGTTTCGCATGGTCCTGATGGGCTATTTCCCCCGGTAGGTTGCTCCTATGACTACGCCCGGAGCGCCGCGAAAGCGCTTTATGGATCGGCTGGCCAGTATGTCCGCGCCGGTCGTCATCGAGGACGACGGCAAGCCGATCCTGCGGCCCCGGACCATCGACGTCGCTTTCATCCTCGTGGTGATCGGCGCGTTGCTGTTGATCTTCGTGGGCGGCGGCGCGATCGCCACCATCGGATCGCAGCTGGACAATGTGGCCGTCCAGTACAAGCAGGTGATCGGTCAGTGCCAGACGTCCCTGGGCGGCTACGGCACCCAGGTTCCGACCACCGCGGTGCCTTCGCCGCTGCCGTCGAGCGGTGACCTGGTCACCAACACCTCCTCGCTGGTGCAGTTCTGCCACGGCGCGACGTCGCCCACTCTGACCACGGCCGACCGGTCCAGCTTCCGCTCGTCGATCCTGATCTCGGCGGTCGTCTCGCTGATCTTCGGTATCGCCGCGGCTGTCGGGGGGTGGTTCTTCCGCTCCGGTATCCGCTGGGCCAGACGACTGCTCATCGGCGTCGTGCTGTTGTCCCTGGTCGGAACGTTCCTCGGCATCGGATCGAGCCTGTTCTCACTGCTGGCCACCCTCCTGCTGGTGATCGGTCTGGTGCTGTCCTTCGTGGGCAAGGGCTCGGTGTTCTTCCTGCGGGTGCAGATGCGCAGGACGAGTGGTCGTCTTTGACGGTTCCGCCTCTGGACGCACCGCGCCCGCCCCGGCGCGCGGAATTCGCCGCGGCCGGTGTGGCCGGGGTCGTGGTGGTACTGGGCGTGGCCGGGGCGATTCTGCTCTTCCGCGCAGCCGTGGTGCCGAGCGACTTCCCCGCGTACATCGCGGGGGACAAGCGCACGGTCATCTACCGCTATTCCGGGCCCTGGATCACCGCCGCCGCCGGGTCCTTGTTGATTGGTCTGCTGGCGGCCACTTTCGCGGTCATGCGAATGCTCCGGCTGCGGGGGGCCAGCCGATCCACCGGGAAGCCGGCGGTTGCAGCGCAGGCGTGGCGGCCGGAAGGGCGACCGGCCCGCGGCTGAGACAGCCGGAAGCATGCCGACCGGAGAGACCGGACCCGCGGGGAGTGCTGAGCCCGGGCCGCCACCAGACCGACCTGGGCGTCGGCGAACCCATCGTTCACCGAATCCCTGAGACAATGACCGGGTGAGCTCCGTGCCGATCTTCGATGTCCCGCCGGGGCGTCGCGCGTGAGTCGCACGGTGGTCAACCTCGTCCGCCACGGCAAGGTGCACAACCCCAGCGGAATCCTGTACGGCCGCTTGCCGGGATTCCACCTGGCCGCGTCCGGCCGGGCCATGGCTGAGGAATTGGCGGACCACTTCGCCGACACAGACATCGCTTACCTCGCCACCTCGTCGCTGATCCGGGCCCAGGAGACGGCCGCGCCGCTGGCCGCCGTCAAGGGCCTGGCCATGGAGACCGACGATCGCCTGCTGGAGGCGACCAACTCCTTCGAGGGCAAGCGGATCGCGGTCGGCGACGGGGCGTTGCGCAATCCCCGCTATTGGCCGTTGCTGCGGAATCCGTTCCGGCCATCCTGGGGAGAGCCGTACCTGGCCCAGGCGCATCGCATGCTCGGCGCCATCTACGCCGCGGTGACCAAAGCGGGCGGCCGCGAAGCGGTCCTCGTCTCCCATCAACTGCCCATCTGGATCGCCCGTCGGTACCTCGAGGGGCAACGGCTGTGGCACAACCCCGCCCAGCGGCAGTGTGCGGTGGCCTCGGTCACCTCGCTGATCTTCGTGGACGGCATCTACTCGGGCCTGCGGTATGCCGAACCGGTGGCCCACATTCCCGCTGTCGACGACGACGGCAGCACCGGGCCGGAGGCCGGCGCATGAAGGCCGCCCGGCGATTGCTGCGGCACCGGCTGGTCGCCGCCGGAACGGGGACCCTGCTCGCCCTGTCCGCGGTGACGGCCTGTTCCACCGGCCATGACGCGTACTCCAGCGCGGTGGTTCAGCTCAACCTGTCCGGCGGCAAGTCCGAGTACTTCTACGCCGCCAACGATCGCCAGCACGTGAACGAACTGGCCGGACCGGCGCTGACCGGCAGCAAGCGACTGTCGCTGTCGGACTACGCCAATCGCGTCGTGTTCCTGAACTTCTGGGCGTCCTGGTGCACCCCGTGCCAGGACGAGGCGGCCGGCCTGGAGACGACCTGGAAGAGCGTCCAGCCCGCGGGCCAGGTGCAGTTCCTGGGCATCAACATCCGGGACGCACAGAGCGACGGACAGGCTTATGACGCCGCCCGGGGGATCAGCTATCCATCGATCTTCGACCCGAACATGCAAACACTGCTGTCCTTCCGAGGACTGCCCACGGCGTCCATTCCGATCTCCATGATCATCGACAAGCACGGCCGGGTGGCCTACATCTGGTTGCGGCAGGTCAGCCAGACCGAGGTGGCCAGCGCCATCGCCGCCATCGCCAACGAGTCCTGACGTGTATCTCGCTTCCGGCATCACCGACACCGCCTCGAGCGGCCCCTTCTTGCTCGCCGCCGGACTTTCGCTGGCCGCCGGCGTGGTGTCGTTCGCGTCGCCCTGCGTGGTGCCGCTGGTGCCGGGCTATCTGTCGTACCTGCTGTCGCTGGTCGGATCCGAGGCCCGGCTCCCGGCCGAGGCGAGCACGGCAGTCCGGCCAGCCGGCGCTGCACCCGGCGTCTCCCCGGGGGGCGCCACCGCGGCATCAGGGGTCAGGGTCGGAATGTCCGGCCGGCTGGGTGGCTCCCTGCGGTCCAGAGCTGTCGCCGCCACCGCACTGTTCGTCGCCGGGTTCTCGGTGGTGTTCCTGGCCGCCGACGTGCTCGCCCTGGGACTCTCGACCTTCATCGGCGAGGCCAAGACCACGGACTGGGTGACCCGGGCGGCCGGCGTCGTGATCATCGTGCTCGGGCTGGCCATGCTCGGGCTGATTCGTCCCCTGCAGCGCGAATGGCGCATCCACCGTCGCCCTCAGGGCCGCATCTGGGCCGCGTTGCCGCTCGGCGTTTTCTTCGGACTCGGCTGGACGGCCTGCATCGGCCCCACCCTGGCCGGCGTCATCACCCTGTCCAGCGCGTCGGACTGGAACGGCAACGCCTGGCGCGGATTGTTCCTGGTGATCTTCTACTGCGCCGGCCTGGGCGTGCCGTTCCTGGCGCTGGCGTTCGGCTTCGGGTGGGCGACCAACGCACTCGGTGTCCTGCGTCGCCATACCCGCAGCATCCAGTTGGTCGGCGCCGGACTGATGATCGCCATCGGTCTGGCCATGGTCACCGGGCTGTGGGGCGAGTTCATCATCTGGCTCCAACATCGCGTCAACGGAACGAGCACTGTGCTGTGAACGACTCTCTGCACCGGGGGACGCGGCGATGACCACCCGCGACGCCACGCTGATCAGCCGGGACGTGCCCGACGCGCCGGACGAGCCGGTGGCCGCCCCGGACGGACGGACGCGCCGGCGGGTGCCGGGACCGGTGGCGTTCCTGCGGAACATTTGGCGCCAACTGACCAGCATGCGCACAGCGCTGATCTTGCTGTTCCTGCTGGCGTTGGCGTCGCTTCCGGGCGCGTTGCTGCCGCAGTGGTCACTCAATCAGGAGAAGACGTCTCAATACATCCTCGATCACGGGAGCTGGGGCAACCTGCTCGACCGGCTCGGGTTCTTCTCGGTTTTCTCCTCGCCCTGGTACGCGGCCATTTACCTGCTGCTGTTCACCTCGCTGGTGGGCTGCCTGCTGCCGCGGACCTTCGACCTGATCCGGCAGCTGCGGTCCACGCCCGTCTCCACGCCCCGCAACCTGGCTCGGCTTCCGCTCAACGATCACTACACGGTCCGTCCGTCCGGCCCGGGCGATGCCGCCCACGACGGGGCCGGGGAGGTGTCACTGGCCGCGGACCGGGTCGCCAAGGCTCTGCGCGGCTGGCGCGTCGCCCGCCGCACGGAGCAAGGCGACACGGTGGTGACGATCTCCGCGGAGAAGGGATACCTGCGCGAGGTCGGCAACGTCGTGTTCCATCTGTCGTTGCTAGGGCTTCTGGTCGCCGTTGCGGTCGGGAAGATGTTCGGTTACGAGGGTTCGCTGATCATCACGGTCGGCACCGACACGGCGAGCTTCTGCTCCACCACGCCGACCAGTTACGACAACTTCCGGCCCGGCCTTTTTGTCGACGGGACCGATCTCACCCCGTTCTGCCTGAAGCTGGACAACTTCTCGGCCGATTACACGGCGGCCGGTGAGGCCAGTTCCTTCCGGGCCGGGATCGAGTACGACGCGAATCCGCACCCCAATGTCGCCCCGGTATGGACCAAGCAGGTACTGGAGGTCAACGATCCCCTCCGGATCGACGGGCAGCGCGTTTATCTCCTGGGACACGGATTCTCGCCCAAATTCACGGTCACCTATCCGAACGGCCAGACCGCCGGCTACGTCGCCCCCTTCCAGCCCGTCGACTCTGCCTTCACATCACAGGGGGCCGTCAAGATCCCCAGCCCGCTGGGCTACTCCGGCGCGGACCTGGCGACCCACCAGTTGGCCATCGTGGGTCTGTTCGCTCCGACCGCCCATATCGGCGCCGGTGTATTGGTTTCCGCCTTCCCGGCCCCGGAGAATCCGGGGGTGGCGATCCAGGTGTATCGCGGCAACCTCGGCACCAAGACCGTCTCGGCCTTCGACATCGACCAGGATCAGGTGACCTCGGGAGCGCTCAAGCAGGTGGCCTCGGTCAACCTGGACCAAGGTGCCTCCACCACGCTGAGCGACGGCACGAAGATCACCTTCGCCGGGTACGACCAATGGGTGTCGCTGCAGACTTCGTATGATCCGGCGCAGGAGTGGGCACTCGTCTTCGCCATCACGCTGCTGGGCGGACTGATGGTGTCGTTGGTCATCAAACGACGCCGCATCTGGTTCCGGTTCTCGCCGTCGCCGGCCGGGCCGGGCATCATCGTGGTGGAAGCGGGCGGCCTGGCTCGCACCGATCAGGCCGGGTACGGCGAAGAATTCTTCCGGCTGGCCCGGCGGGTATCGACCGAGAGCTCCGAGGCACGCAACGTGCCCCGACGAGAGGACGCATGGCGGTGAGGCAACAGTGATCAACGAGGGGTTGGCGCACTTCTCGGACCAGGCCTTCGAGATGGGCCTGGCGGGCTACATCATGGGGCTGGTCTGCTTCGGCGTCGAGTTCGCCAGCAAGCGGGCCACGGTCCCGACCCACGCCGAGGCCACCAGCGCGGCCCTGCGTTCCGGCCGGGGCGGCCACAGCGCGGTCATCGGCGGTTCAGCCGGCGCCGGGCCGGCCATCGGATTGATCTCCCGTGAGGAACCGGGGCGCCGCGCGCCTCTCGGTCCCCGCTTCGGGCTGGCCGGGCTGGTCGTGACCGCACTGGGCTTCCTCGCGCACCTGACCGCCATCATCACCCGCGGAGTGGCCGCCGGGCGGGCCCCCTGGGGCAACATGTTCGAGATCTCCTCGCTCATCTGTGCGGTGGCGGTGCTGGGCTTCGGGGTTTCCTACCTGCGAACGCGGTCGCGGTCGATGGGTTTCTTCGTCCTGATCCCCGTCGTCATCCTGATGTACGTCGCCCAGTCGGCGCTGTACACCGCGGCCGGGACCCTGGTGCCGGCCCTGCATTCGTATTGGCTCGTCATCCACGTGCTGGCGGTGGCGCTGTCCAGCGGTGTGCTGATGTTCGCCGGGGTCTGCTCGGTGCTCTACCTGGTGCGGACGCGCTACGAGAAGAGGCTCGGGGCCGAGCGGGTTTGGGCGGCCGAGCATTTGGGCGGGAATTCGGAGTTGCGGGAGCGGGCGCTGGTCGCCGAGCGGTCTCCGCTGGCCAAGTTGCCCTCCCTGGCCACCCTGGACAAGCTGGCCTACCGGTCGACCATCGTCGCCTTCCCGGTTTTCACCTTCGCGGTGATCGCCGGGGCCATGTGGGCCGAGGTGGCGTGGGGTCGCTACTGGGGCTGGGATCCCAAGGAGACGTGCGCGTTCGTCACCTGGGTGTGTTACGCGGCCTACTTGCATGCCCGGTCGACCGCGGGCTGGCGCGGGCAGCGCTCCGCCTGGATCTCCGTCCTGGGCTTTGCCAGCATCATGTTCAACCTGTTTGTGATCAACCTGCTGGTGTCCGGCCTGCACTCCTACGCCGGACTGAACTGATCCTTACCCGCCGCAACCAACGACCGGTCGGTGAAGCGGAATCGGGCCGGAGCGGGCGACGAAGGCCGGTCACCCGACGCCGACCGATCTTGGGGCCGGCCAAATACGTGGCGACCCGGCGGAAGCGGCGGAGACGACCGGTCAGCCGCTCTTGTCCTCGCCCCGGAGCTTCCGATCGATCTCCCGGAGGAAATCTGGATCGTCGTCAGGGGCGGTGGACCGAACCGGCCGCCGCTGCCCACGCGGTTCAGGCGGCTGCTGGCCGGGCTGGGTTCCGGCGCCGTTCCCCATGCCGCGCCAGGCCAGCATGATCACCACCAGGGTGAGAACGGTCGCCACGAGGACGAACACCGGTAACCTCCGTGCCCAATCGAGGCCCGAAAGCCGAAATGGGAAGTCGGCACCCGGACGCGAAAGCCCGGCTACTCACTCCAGGCTACGCACTCCGATGTGTGCAAATGGTCCAAATCCCACCGGTCAGCCGTATGAGCGGGTGGTTCACTCCGGGAGGGCGGCCACGCAGCCGTCGTCGGGCGAGGCCGGGATCTGGTCGGCGGCGCCACGCGCCGGGGTCAGTCGCTGGGCTGGAAGGCCTCGACTGTCGAGCGAGCCAACAGGCCGGTGACTTCCGACTCGCGAAAGCGGCGGTGGCCGCCCGGCGTGCGGATGCTGCTGATCCGTCCGGCGGATGCCCACCGGGTCACCGTCTTGGGGTCGACACGGAACATGACCGCGACCTCGCCCGGCGTCAGCAGGCGTTCCGACTTCTCCACGGGGACATGCCTTTCCTGCAGGGTCGAGACCACCTGCGCTCGTCCGGCCATACCGGAGTGTTCCGCCATTGTGCCCTATGTGCATCTTTCGGCCGTTTGCTGCAGGCAGCCGACTCCCGTGTCGAGCGCCATATGACACACGCGTCGCATCCACCGGGCACCCTTTGCCAGGCTCAATGACTCCCGCAATCGGCGCATGTGAGCCCTTCTGGCCGGACGAAACGGCCCCAGCGGAGGTCGGGTGGCCCGCGGGGCCCCGAAATCGCGGCGGGGGCGGAGAGAAGCTGGCCGCGTGGACCCGTCGGTCCGTCAGGCAGGCTGACAGAATCGCGCTCTGGAAGCGCGCGATGACAGGAGGGATTGGCCGGTGGACTCGATCGATCGGCAGTTGCTGAGCGCCCTACGGGCGGAGGGCCGGGCCAGCTTCGCCGAACTGGCCCGCCAAGTCGGCTTGTCGTCGTCGGCCGTCCACGAGCGCGTCGGCAAGCTGGAATCCACCGGCGTCATCGCCGGTTACCGGGCCACGGTCTCACCCGCCGCGGTCGGCTACGGAGTGACCGCGCTGATCGGAATCGAGCCGGGAGAACACGGTCGGGAGGACGTCATCGCCCGGGCGCTGGACGCCATGCCCGAAGTGGAGACGTGTTACACCGTGGCCGGAGACGATGCCTTCCTCATTCTGGTGCGGGTGCCCAGCGTCGACCAGTTGAGCGCCAGCTTGAATCGGTTGCGGGCGATCGACGGGGTGGCCCGCACTCGCACGACCGTCGTGCTGTCCACTCGCTTCGAAGGCCGGCCGGGGAAGCTGCCGCCCTGAGCCGACAGCCCCGTGAACCGAGGCCCGGCGTCCACGATCCGCCCCTATCCGGGCGGCGGGACCGGCCAGAATCCGTTCTACGCTGGAGTTCATGAGTGATGCGCGGCCGCCGGCTGAGTTCCCCGTCGATCGGATGACCTCGCCGCCGCCAGTCGATACCGCAAGTCCGCCGTGGGGCGATCCGGCGAACTTCCCACCGGCGTCCGGCTGGCCGGCCGGCGAGGGAGTTGCGCCCCGCCGCAGGTCCAGCGAGGAGGCTTTGATGGTTGCACCCGCGGCGCCAGTCGGGCCGGGCGCGGGGCGACCCGCTCCCCTCTGGCTGCCGTTGGCCGTGTACACCGGCCTGCGGTTCGCCCTGGTCGCCGTGTTGACGGCGATCTTCGCCGTGTTCATGCCGTGGATCGTGGCCCTGCTGTTCGCCGTCATCGTCCAGTTGCCGCTCGCCTGGATCCTGTACGGGCGATGGCGTCGCCAGGTCAATGACGCCATCGCCGTGCGTACGGCCCAGCGCCGGGCCGAGCGCGACCGGCTGCGGCGCGCTCTCGCGGGCTGACCGTGACACCGGCTCCGGAGGAGCACTGGCCCTTGGCGGCGACCCGCACCCTCGATCGGTGGGACGCCGCGGACCGGCAGTGGGTGGCCGCAGCGATCCGCACCATCGAAGCCGACGCCCGGCGCAGCGCCGACACCCACCTGATCCGGATGCCGTTGCCGGAGTCTCTGGGCGTCGCCATGTATCTCAAGGACGAGTCCACCCATGTCACCGGATCGCTCAAGCATCGGCTGGCCCGGTCGCTGTTCCTGTATGCGTTGTGCAACGGCTGGCTGCACGCCGGCACCACCGTCATCGAGAGCTCGTCCGGATCGACGGCCGTGTCCGAGGCCTACTTCGCCCGGTTGATCAGCGTCCCGTTCGTGGCCGTGATGCCCGCCTGGACCTCACCGGAAAAGATCGCTCTGATCGAGAAACAGGGTGGGAGCTGCCATTTCGTGCATGACGCGGCGGCCATCTATGACGTGTCCCGGCAACTGGCCGCGGACTGCGGTGGCCACTACATGGACCAGTTCACCCACGCGGAGCGCGCCACGGACTGGCGCGGCAACAACAACATCGCCGAGTCGATCTTCGAGCAGATGTGACTCGAACCGCATCCGGTGCCCGAGTGGATCGTGACGGCCGCGGGCACCGGCGGCACCAGCGCGACCATCGGCCGGTTCGTCCGCTACCGAGGTCATCGCACCCGGTTGTGCGTTCCGGACCCGGAGAACTCAGCGTTCTTCCCGGCTTGGGAGGCCTCCGACCCGACCCGGACGGCCCCGGGTTCGCAAGTCGAGGGCATCGGCCGGCCCCGGGTCGAGCCGTCGTTCGTCGGGCAGGTGATCGACCGCATGGTGATGGTGCCCGACGCGGCCTCGGTGGCCTGCATGCGCGTTGTCAGCCAGGTGCTGGGCCGGCGGGTGGGCCCGAGCACCGGCACGAACCTGTGGGCGGCTTTCGGTCTGGCCGCCGAGATGGCTGCTGCCGGCCGCGCGGGCTCCGTGGTGGCGCTGCTGTGTGACGCCGGCGACCGCTACACCGGCACCTATTTCGACGACGGCTGGGTGGCGGAACGAGGCTGGGATCCGGTGCCCTACGAGGCGGTGGCGGCCGAGTTCCTGCGCTCCGGCCGGTGGCGCGGCTGAGAACTACACCGACTGAACGCCCAGCGACCCGAGAACGCCAGGGCGATGATCCGCGGGCGCAACCAGTCCAGGGCATTGTCGGTGTCCGCGATCAGCCGGCGGGAGATGAGAATGTGCTCCCGGCCGATGGGCCAGGCGTGCTTGCTGGCCACCGGGATGACGGTCAGCCGCAGCCGGAACGGCAGCGCCGAACGGAGCGGGTCGGAGTCCAGAGCGCTGAGCAGGGTGGCCAGGCCCGGCCGCGGCGTGGTCTCCTCGCGCCGGACCCGGGGATCGGACATGACGGCATCGATCCACCGGGTCGCGCACTCGTAATGTTCCGTGAGCAGCGTCCGGATGGCCGGCACCCGCCGGTAGTTGCGGAATCCGGGCGGCCGGAACTCGTCCACCGCGCTGCTGTCCAGGTCGAGTAGGTGCTCCCACCACCGCACCCACTCGCGCCCCGCCACCTCCCGGTCCACCGGGTAGTTGTGCAGGCCGGCCGGCGGCTCCCAACCCGGCGCGGGGCGTGACCACGCCGGCCACACCGTGACCGGCGGGTCGAGCGGGGGGAGGTGGTAGGCCAGCGGCGGCGTCAGTCGGCACACGTCGCGGATGTACAACGCCATGACGAGCGCAGACGGCTCGTCGACGTAGACCTGGCACCTGTCGGTACCGGCGATGTACACCTCTTCATGGTGCCGTTTGTGCCCGGTCTTCCGCCAGGGCGGTCGTCCGGATGGTTCTCAGGTCCGGCCGAGCCAGAACCCGAGGCAGAGCAGCGCGGCGTAGACGAACTCGACGCGGCCCACGGCGCCGAGGACGGCGATGAGACCCCGTCCCGTGGCGCCCGCCATCGTGGTCCGCAGCGGACGGACCGCCAGGACGCCGGAGATCAAGGCCAGGAGCGTCCAGGGGTGCCGGATCCCGACGACGATGACCGCGATGTAGGCGACGACCACCATGACCACCAGCATCCGGCGGGCCAGCCGGTCGCCGAGCAGCACGGCCAGGGTGCGCTTGCCCACCTGGGCGTCGGTGGGAATGTCCCGGAGATTGTTCACCATCAACAGTGCGCAGGCGAGCAGGCCGATGCCGATCGCGGCCACCCAGCTCGTCAGCGGCGCCCGGCCGACCTGGACATAGGTGGTGCCGACCACGGCCAGCAGGCCGAAGAACAGGAACACGAACACCTCGCCCAACCCGAAGTACCCGTACGGCTTGGGGCCGCCGGTGTAGAACCAGGCGGCCGCCACCGCGGCGATGCCGAAGAGAATCAACCACCACGACGTGGCCAGGGCCAGGGCGAGACCGGCGGCGGCGGCGACCGCGAAAGCAGCCGAAGGCGGCGAGCTTCACCGACCTGGGATTGACCGCTCCCGATCCGACCAGCCGCACCGGGCCGACCCGGGCATCGTCCGTGCCGCGGATCCCGTCCGAGTAATCATTCGCGTAGTTCACCCCGACCTGCAGGGCGAGCGAAACGACAAGCGCCAGCAAGGCTTTCCACCAGGAGAACGACCCCAGGTCCACGGCGCAGCCACAGCCGGCCAGAACGGGCGCGATCGCGGCGGGCAGGGTGCGGGGACGAGCGGCTTTCAGCCACAAGGACAACGGCGGTGCGGCCGGAAGCGAGGTCACAGGCATCGACCTTAACCTGGCGCCGCAGCCGAAGCGGGTCGGACGGAGCTGACCTGGCCAGACCGCCGGGACGGCACGCGCCCCGCCGAGCGCGGTGGATCGGGGTCGTCCCGGGGCGAACGGTTCATCGGCTGGGCGACCTCGAGGAGCCGGCCGCGCGGCCCTCCGGCTGCCCAGGGGCGGCCAGGCGGGCGTGCACCAGCGCCGCCAGCGCCCGCCGGTCGGGCTTTCCGATGCCGCGCAGCGGGAGGGCGTCGACCCACAGGACATGCTTGGGCACCGCGAATCGGCCCAGTTCGGCGGCGGCCGCCCGGATCTGGGCTTCGTCCGGTCCGGCATCCGGATGCGGGACGATGGCCACCACCACCGCCTGACCCCATTCCGGGTCGGGCCACGAGCTCACCCCAACGTCGGCGACCCCGGGCAGCCGCGCGAGCGCCCGTTCCAGAACGCCCGGCTCCAGCTTGGCGCCGCCGGTGATGATGACGTCGTCGGCCCGGCCGGAAATCGCCAGCTGTCCGTCCACCAGCCGCCCCAGATCACCGGTGGAAAACGCCCGGCCCACGAAGGCGGGATGGTCGGGCCGTCCCCGGTAGCCGCGGGCCACCACCGGGCCGTGTAGCACCACCGGACCGGGTTCTCCAGCGGGGGCTTGGATCTCGACGCGCACCCCCGCCAACGGGACGCCGTCGTACACGCAGCCGCCACAGGTTTCACTCATTCCGTAGGTGGTGACGACGGGGACGCCCGCCGCGCGGGCCTGCGCCAGTAGGGGCTGCGCGGTGGCGGCTCCGCCGACCAGGACCGCGTCGAAGCCGGCCAGCGCGGCGGTGGCCTCGGCGTGCTGCAGGATGCGCGTCAACTGAGTGGGGACCAAGGAGACGTAGCGTCTCGGGCCGGTCATCGCGCCCGCGGCGGCCAGAAACCGCGCCGGGGTGAACGAGACGGCCAGGTCCAGGACCACCGGCTCGGTGCCGGCGTGGACCGACCGCAACAGCACCTGCAGGCCGGCGACGTGGTGCGGGGCCAGCGCGAGCAGCCATTGGCCCGGGCGCGACGGACCGGACGGATCCAGCCGGTCGGCGGTGGCGTCGATGGAGGCGAGCAACGCACTCACCGGCAGCAGGGCACCTTTGGGCGTCCCGGTGGATCCGGACGTGGCCAGAACGAAAGCGGTCGGATCGGCGGGGTCATCCTCGCCCGGCGCCAGTGGAGTTCCGGGGGCCAGGCCCCGCAACGGCCCGCTGCGTTCCGGACCGTCCAGGGGTACCGGCAGCAGGGCTTCGGTGTTCCCGGCCAGCGCCCGCTCCAGGACGGGCAGGACACCGAGGACGGCGGAGCCGCCGGGCACATCCAGCGGAACGAGCCGGCGACCCGGTCGGTCGGGGGTCAGTACGCCCACGGGTAAGGCGAGAAGTCGGCCGGGCGCTTCTGCAGGAAGGAGTCGCGCCCTTCGGCGGCCTCGTCGGTGCCGTATGCGATCCGGGTCGCCTCGCCGGCGAACAGCTGCTGGCCGACCAGGCCGTCGTCGGGCAGGTTGAACGCGTACTTCAGCATGCGCTGGGCGGTCGGCGACTTGGCGTTGATCTCCGAGGCCCATTGCAGCGCAACCGTTTCCAGCTCGGCGTGCGGAACGACCGCGTTGACCGCTCCCATCGGCGTGCATGTCGGCGGCCGAATACGCCCGGCCGAGGAAGAAGATCTCCCGCGCGAACTTCTGTCCGACCATCCGGGCCAGATAGGCGCTGCCGTAGCCGCCGTCGAAGGAGGCCACGTCCGCGTCGGTCTGCTTGAACCGGGCATGCTCCGCGGAGGCCAGCGTCAGATCGCAGACGACATGCAGTGAGTGGCCCCCGCCGGCCGTCCAACCCGGCACGACCGCGATCACCACCTTCGGCATGAAGCGGATCATGCGCTGCACCTCCAGGATGTGCAGCCGTCCGGGATAGCCGCCGCCCGGCCCGCCCCGCCCCGGGCTCGTCGGAATACTGGTAGCCGTCCCGGCCCCGGATCCGCTGGTCGCCGCCGGAGCAGAAGGCCCATCCGCCGTCCTTGGGGCTCGGACCGTTACCGGTCAGCAGCACGCAGCCGACGTCGGTCGTCTGCCGGGCGTGGTCCAGGGCGGTCAGCAGCTCGTCGACGGTGTGCGGCCGGAAGGCGTTGCGGACTTCGGGCCGGTTGAAGGCGATCCGGACGGTGCGCGGTCGGCGCCGGTGGCCGGGTCGACATGCCGGTGATAGGTGATGTCGGTCAACGCACCGGTGCCCTGGATCTCGACCGGGCGCCACTGCGTCGGGTCGAAGATTTCGCTGACGAACACGTCGGAGGGCATGGTTTTCAGCCTAAGCGGCCGACTGGGGCGGATCGGCCGGGCGCCGATACCGGCGATCTTTACCGAACCCGAATGGGCCACCCATGACGCCCGAGTAACTACGCGAACAATGGGTCCGTGACCATGCCCGCGCCGCCGGCCAGCCCCGACCGGGGGCTCGTCCTCGTCATCGAGGACGAGCGCACCATCGCCGACGTCATGCGTCGCTATCTGACGTCCGCCGGCTTCACTGTGCAGTTGGCCACCGACGGTGCGACAGGCCTGGCGGCGGTGGGCCGGGACCGGCCGGTGGCCGTGGTGCTGGACATCGGCCTGCCGGACATGGACGGACTCACCGTCTGCCAGAGGCTGCGAGCCGCCGGGGATTGGACGCCGGTGCTGTTCGTCACCGCCCGGGACGAGGACGTCGACCGCATCCTGGGCCTGGAGCTCGGGGGCGACGACTACCTGGTCAAACCGTTCAATCCGCGGGAGCTGGTGGCCAGGGTGCGGGCGGTGCTGCGGCGCTCGGCGGTCGGGGCCGCCGCCTCTCCGGCGCTGGTGGCCGGGCGGCTGCGGGCGGACGTCGATCAGCGCCGTGTGTTCGTCGACGACACCGAGATGGCGTTGACGACCACCGAATTCGACTTGCTCGTCTACCTGATGCGGCATCCCCGGCGGGTGTTCGAACGCCAGAGCCTGCTGTCCGCGGTGTGGGGATACGCGTCGGGGGCCGGAGTGCGAACCGTCGATGTGCACATCGCGGCCCTGCGGGCCAAACTCGGTGCGGCGAGCCCGATCCGGACCGTTCGAGGTGTCGGATATGCGGTCGAAGCGGGCTGACCCGGCTGTAGCGGTCCCGCAGGCCGGGCCGCCGGAGTCCGACCGTCCCCGCAACTCACTGGCGTTCCAGGTGGTGCTGCTGGTGGTGGGCGTCGCCCTCGCGGTGGCCATCACCGCCGGGGTGATCGGGGCGACGTTGTTGCGGACCACCGCGCAGGACGTGGCCCGCAAATATGTGTCCAGCCAGGCGGACGTGGTGGCCGGCGCTCTGAACGGCGAGGACCCCGGCTCCCGGCTCGGCTTCGCCCGGCTCGCCGACATCTTCCGGCAGCAGAACATCGCGGTGATCACGATCAACGCGGCGGGCCAGGTCACCGGTAAGGACGCGGTGAGCGCCCGGGCCGCCACCCAGGCTGGGCTCACGCAGCTGAGCGGCGTGGAGCCGACGAAGTCGCAGGTGGTGACCGTGGCCGCGAACAAATACCTGGTGGAGGCCCGGTACGCCGGGGGGCGGGCTTTCGCGCTGGTCAGCCGGGTCGACAACAGTGCCATCAACGGTGGGTCGTTCCAGCGACGGATCCTGCTGGCCCTGGTCATCGGGCTGGCGGTCGCCGTGGTCGGCGGCCTGGTGGTGGCCCGGCTGATGTCCCGGCCGCTCCGGCACACCGCCGAGGTGGCCCGGGCGATGGGCGCCGGGGCCCGGGACCTGCGCGCCCAGCCGGGCGGTCCCCAGGAGGTCGCCGACGTGGCGGATGCCGTCAACGAGCTGGCGGATGCGTTGCAGCACAGCGAAGCTCGGCAGCGGCAGTTCTTGACGTCGATCTCCCACGAACTGCGGACCCCGCTGACCGCCATCGCCGGCCAGGCCGAGGCCCTGTCCGACGGCATCGTGGCCTCCCACGAGATCACCCAGGTCGGGGCGACCATTGCCGCCGAGTCCGCCCGCCTGCAACGGCTGGTCTCCGACTTGCTGGACCTGGCTCGGCTGGGCGCCGACCAGTTCCGTCTCGACCTGGCGCCCTGCGACCTGACCGGACTGCTGACCGACATGGCCGCCACCTGGCGAGTTCGCTGCGACCAGCGCGGCGCCGTGCTCCGAATCGAACGTCCGGACGGTCCGGTGGTCGTGCTGACGGATCAGCGGCGGCTTCGGCAGGTCCTCGACGGGCTGGCCGAGAATGCGCTTCGGCTGCTCAAACCCGGCCAACCGCTGGTCCTACTGCTGGCGCCCACCCCGGCCGGGGTGCAGCTGCAGGTGCGGGACGGCGGGCCGGGACTGGCCGAGGAGGACTATCCCGTCGCGTTCGACCAGGGCGTGCTCTACGCCCGCTACCGGGCGACCCGGCCAGTGGGCGCGGGTATCGGGCTGCCCCTGGTGCACTCGCTGATCACCCGGATGGGCGGGCGGATCTGGGCCGGGCCCGCACCCGAGGGCGGTGTGGCGATGACCATCGACCTGCCGACGCGACCTGCGCGACCCGAGTGAGGGCGGTCGTTACAGTCGGAATCTGTGACCCTGACCAGCGCGCAGCAGGCCTCGACAACCCCTCGCCAGGGCAATCTCCCGCTGCGCAAGCGCCCGATCGACATCGTGTTCCTGGTCGTCTTCTCGGTCTTCATCGTGACGTGCATCATCAGCGACTCGGTGGAGGGGCTGGGTCTGGATCAGGTGCCCAATTCGCCGAACATCCTGGTGCGCTGGAATTTCAACTACTCCTCGCACTACGACCCGCTGTACGGCTCCCATCCGCTGTGGCTCCGGTTCATCAGCGGCACATCGGCGTTCGTCTACGTCCTGTTCTACGTTCTGCTCATCTTCGCGCTGGTCCGGGCCTGGAATTGGATTCAGCTGTACGCCGTGATCTACGCGACCATGATCATCTCGCTGACCGGGATTCCGATCTTCGGTGTCGAGTTCTTCGGTCCGGTCGGGCAGCGCACGCCTGAGCCGCTGATCTTCCTGCTCTACAACGGGCCGTATGTGCTGTTCCCGTTGCTGCTGCTGATCCGGATGCGCAAACCGCTGCCGTTCACCCGACGCTTTTGACCCGGCCGGTCAGGGGTGCAGCACCGTGATCCCGCCCGGCGCCTTCGAGTCGGCCGTCGTGGTCACCGGGATGAGCCGGGCCGCCGTCTCGAGATCGACGACGGAAGTCACCAGGTCCTGGGGCCGGAGTCGGCCGGATGAGACCAGCCGCAGCATGTCCGGGTAGTCGACCGCCGCCATCCCGTGGCTGCCGAGCACGCTCAACTCCCAGGTGAGTACCCGCTCCAACGGCAGCGTGGGCACGCCGTCGGCGAACAGTCCCACCTGCACGTGCCGGCCTCGGCGCCGCAAGGACAGCACTGAGTTGACGCTGGTGGTCCGGGCGCCGACGGCGTCCACGCTGACTTGGGCGCCGCCGCCGGTCAGTGCGGCCACGGTGGCCGGAATGTCGTCGTCATCGCCGGCGACGATGGTGTGTTCGGCTCCCAGCTGGGTGGCCAGCTGCAGGGCCGCTGGGGAGCGGTCGACGGCGATCGGCCGGGCGCCCAGCGCGGCGGCGATCATGATCGTGCTGAGCCCCACGCCGCCCGCGCCGTGCACGGCCACCCACTCGCCGGCGGTCACGCCGGCCCGTTGGGTCAGGGCGTGAAAGGCGGTGGCGAAGCGACATCCCAGGCTGGCCGCGGCGTCGAAGCCGAGGTCGTCCGGAAGGCGCACCAGGTTGACGTCGGCCGCTCGCACCGTCACGAATTGGGCGTGTGAGCCCCACACGTCGAAGCCGGGCTGGGTTTGGTTCGCGCAGATCTGGGCCTGCCCGGCCCGGCACCATTCGCACCGGCCGCAGCCGTTGACGAACGGCGCGGTGACCCGGTCCCCGACCCGCGCGGTGCTGACCTCGGCGCCGACGGCCGCCACCACGCCGGCGAATTCGTGGCCCGGGACGTGGGGGAGGGTGACCGTGTCGTCGTGACCGGCCCAGGCGTGCCAGTCGCTGCGGCACAGCCCGGAGGCTTCGACCCGGACCAGCACCCCGTCGGCGGGTGGCGCCGGGTCGGGCACCTCCGTCACCTGGATGGGTCCGCCGAATTCCGAGTAGAGCAGCGCCTTCACTGCAGGGATCTTTCTCCGGTCCCGTCCGGTGGGCCGCGACCGGGTTCAGCTGGGTTCGAAGTGCACCGGCAGCACCAGCGGGTAGCGCGCCAGCGGATGAAGCAGGGTGCCGGTGTAGTTCACTCCGGTCGTCCGGCCCTTCCGAGGTCCGCGGGCCACCCTGAGCAGGCCGCGGGCCACCGCGCCGCCCGGCCCGTCCATCCGGCCCACCGTGGAGACGAACAGACAGAACTCGCTGAACACGAAGAAGAAGTTGACCATCGTCGCGGGCATCGGGTATTCGATCGACCCGCCGGTGATGAAGGCGGCGATCACCGCCGCCACGATCAAGGGCAGCACGACCCGGAGCAACCAGGTCAAGCCGGTCGCGAACCATCCGCGCTGCACGTGCATGCGCAGGAACGACCCGATCAGGATCAGCACGAACAGCAGGTTCTGGCTGTGCCGGGCCAGGAAATCGCCGACCGCACCCAGTCCGAACCGCACGGTGCTCACCAGATGCTCCAAGCCCAGCGGACCGCGGTCGGCGTAGTTGTGGCTGACCACGAACAGGGTGGTGAACAAGGCGACGCCCAGCAGATACGCCGGCACCCGGCCCATCCTCAGGTTCGGCCACGCGGGCGAGCGGCGGGCCGTCGGGACAGCCACGGCGGCCGGGGAGAGGAACGGCCCATTCGGTCCGGACGGGATACCGAACGGTCCCCAGGCCGACATGACCGGCGGCGGAGTCGTCGACAGGTCCGGATAGCTGCCGATCATCTCCTCCACGTCGTCGTGGAACCGCACGTCCGGCAGGTTGGCGGCGAGCGCGTTGCGCAAATCGTTGGGCACCGCGTCCGGAGAAACCCAGATGTCCAACACCCGGGCGGCCTGTGAGCGCCAGCCGCGGGAACCTTCCAGAGTCTGGCCCTCCAGGGCGACGACGGCGACCAGGTCCAGGGCCTGCTGGTACTGCGCGCGCAGGATGGGCAGATGTCGGAAACTGTAGATGCCGCAACGGCAGTCGTCATCCGGAGGCTGATGTCCCGGCTCCCGGCGGCAGCGGGCGATACACGTCCCACCGCGCCAGGAGTCGTCCATGGCCGTCACGGGCAACAGGTGCCCGTCGTCGCTCACCCGGAAGGTGCGCAGACCATGGACGTCGACCAGGAATTCGCTCATCGCCCGTTCGCCGGTTCCGCCGTGACAGCGGTCAGCGGGCCGGCGCGGGCTCGCGGGCCGGGGTCTGTGCCGGTGCCGGAGACGGCTCGGCCGGCGCCGGCAACACCGGCCGCGCGGGCACGATCTCGACCCGGCGTGGATTTGCTCCGATGTCGCCCACAGCGCCTCCCGCTCGAGTTCCGCCCGCTGGTGCGCGAACGGTGCCTTTAAAATCGATTGCGCCGCATGTGGTTTCCGTAACGCCGGGAAAGGCGGGACGGCCGTCGCGGGCGCTGAGATCATTGTTCCACGCAGAAGCGCCGGGCCGCCGGGGCAGCGGCGCGGAACTCCCGGGCGGCCGGGCGTCGGCGGGCCCCGACGGGCTCGCCATGGCAGGCTGCTCCAGTTCAGCCCTCCCGGCGGGAAGGACGTCATGGCTGCTGCGTCACCACCGGCCGATGCCGTGACGGACCTCCTCGATCAGGCTGTCGTTTTCGCCATCCCGCTGCCTGACCGCTTCCGCGGCGTCACCGTGCGCGAGGGGATGCTGTGGCGCGGGCCGGTCGGCTGGGCCGAGTTCGCCCCCTTCCGCGACTATTCCGATGCCGAGTGCGTGCCCTGGCTGCTGGCCGCGCTGGACTGTGCCTGCACGCCGTGGCCGGCGCGCCACCGCGAGCGGGTGCCGGTCAATGTCACCGTGCCGGTGATCCCGCCGGAGCGGGCCTTCGCGCTGGTCCGCGGGTCTGGATGCCGGACGGCGAAGGTGAAGGTGGCGGAACCGGGCACGTCCTTGGTGCAGGACGCCGACCGTCTGGCGGCGGTGCGAGAGGCGCTCGGCCCAGACGGCCGGATCCGGGTGGACGCCAACGGCCTCTGGTCGGTCCAGGAGGCGGTGGACGCCCTCGTCCGGCTGGAGAAGGCGGCCGCGGGCTTGGAGTACGCCGAACAACCGTGCCGGACGATCGCCGAACTGGCGCAGGTACGCGCCCGGGTCGGCATCCCCATTGCCGCCGACGAATCGATCCGGCGCGAGGCCGACCCGTTCGCCGTCGCCGCAGCCGGAGCGGCGGACGTGGCCGTCTTGAAGGTCGCCCCGCTGGGCGGCATCCGCCGGTGCGTGCAGATCGCGGCCCGGCTGCCCATGCCCGTCGTCATCTCCTCGGCCGTCGACAGTGCCGTGGGTATCGCGGCCGGCCTGGCCGCGGCGGCCGCGCTGCCCGAGTTGCCGTTCGCCTGCGGACTGGCCACCGGAAGTCTCCTGGCCGGTGACCTCAGCTCCGATGCCCCACGGGTGGTCGACGGAGCGATGATCGCGCCGACGGGCGCGCCCGATCCCGACCTGCTGTCCGCATGGTCCGCGGATGCCGAGACCACCGCGTACTGGCGGGCCCGATTGAATCGGGTGGCGGCCCTCCTCCCGGTCGGCTGACAGTTCCGCCGCGGTGTTCCGGCGGGCGGCACCCTTCACGTGCGGCCAAGCCGTCTCCCGACCGGCCCGAGTGCGGCCGCTGCGCGGAGAAACCGGCGATGACCGGTGGCCGGCCCGGCAACCGGCAGAATGGACCGGCAAACCCGCGACGTCAGAAACGGTGGTCGAGAGCACGTTGAACCCGTCGACCGCCCTGGCGCGCGTGCTGGTCGATGAACTCGTCGCCGGCGGCGTCACCGATGTGGTGCTCGCGCCCGGCTCCCGCAATGCCCCGCTCTCGATGGCCCTGGCCGAGGCGTCGGCGACCGGCCGGGTGCGGCTGCACGTCCGGATCGACGAACGCACCGCCGGCTTTCTGGCGCTCGGTCTGGGCCGGGGTTCCGGCCGGCCGGCCGTCGTGGTGACCACGTCCGGGACGGCGGTGGCCAACCTGCATCCGGCGGTGCTGGAGGCACACCACGGCGGCGTGCCCATGCTGGTGGTCACCGCGGACCGTCCGCCGTCCCTCCGGGACGTCGGAGCCAACCAGGTCATCGATCAGCGGATGGTCTTCGCCGGGGCGCTCCGCTTCTTCCACGAATTCGGCGTGCCCACCGCACGAACGGGGCAGAACGCCGTGTGGCGTGCGATGGCGGCCCGGGCGCTGGCCCACACCCTGGGAGCCGGGATCGGGCTGGCCGGGGCCGGTGCACCTCAACCTGCCGCTGGCCGAGCCGCTGTTGCCGGGGGCCGACGACGACACCTCGGGACCCGGCGGCTGGCCCGATGACCTGGCTGGACGCGGCGGTCCGTGGACCCAGATCGACACCGCCGATCCGGATGCGCTGCTGGCCGGGTTCGACGCCCACCCCGGAGCTCCCGGAGTGCCGATGATCCCGGCGCCCGAAGACGGCGAACGCGTGCTCTACCTGGCCGATCTCACCCACCCGGCGGCCGGCCCGCTCGCTGCTCTGGGCCATGTGGTGCTGTCCGAGGCGGGCGGGGCCGCCGGCGCCGGTGTCATCTCGACGGGCATGCATCTGCTCGGTCTGCCCGGATTTCTGGAGCCCGCGCTGCCGGATCGGGTGGTGGTACTCGGCCGCCCGACCCTGTACCGGCAGACGGCGGCGTTGCTGGGGGATTCGATGATGGCGGTAGACGTTCTGGCACCCAGCGCGGGCTACGCCGATCCGACGGGCCGGGCCCGCCGGGTCGCGCCCGTGCTGGCCCCGCTCACCGGTCCCGGCGACGCGGATTTCGTCGGAACCTGGCGCCACGCCGAAGCGGTCGGCCGGGCGGCGGTGGCCGGCACGCTGGCGGAGTGGGACATCGACGCCGGTCCGCTGCTGGCGGCGGAACTGATTGCCGGACTGCCCGACTCGGCGACGCTGTTCCTCGGCTCCTCCCAGTCACCCCGGGACGTGGGCCTGGCCAGCGCCCCGCGAGACGGGTTGCGCCTCTTCGCCAATCGGGGCGTGGCCGGTATCGACGGAGCGGTCTCCACCGCCCTCGGCGTGGCCCTGGCCACCTCCGCGGCGGATCAGGCTGAAGACACCACCGCGGGCCGGCCTTCGCCCTGCTCGGCGACCTGACGTTCCTGCACGACTCCACCGGATTGTTGATCGGCCCGGACGAGCCGACGCCCGAGCTGACGGTGGTGGTGTCCAACAACGACGGCGGCGGCATCTTCTCGACCCTCGAGCCGGGTGAGCCGCCGCACGCCCGCCACTTCGACCGGGTCTTCGGCACGCCGGTCGGAGTGGACCTGGCCGGCTGGCGCGGCCGCGGCCGGTTGGCAACACCTGACAGCGGCCTCGCGCGAGGAACTGGGCAACGCCCTGCAACGCGCCAACGGCCTCACCGTGATCGAAGTGCGCACCGACCGCCGGAATCTGCGGGCCCAGCACGCGGCCCTGCACGCGGCGGTCAGTGCGGCGCTGTGGAACTGACCGTGGCGGAGCCCGACTCCAGGGCGTCTCGCATCGGGATCATCTTGACGGCGGCCTCGCGGGCCTCGTTCTCCGGATCGGAGTCGGCCACGATGCCGCATCCGGCCATCAGGCGCACCGAACGGCCGGACACCAGCGCACAGCGCAGCGCGATCGCGAACTCGCCGTCGCCGGAGGCGTCCAGCCAACCCACCGGGGCGGCGTAACGCCCCCGCGGCGCCGGCTCCAATTCGCGGATCACCTGCCGGGCCACCTGACGGGGAGCGCCCCCGACGGCCGCCGTCGGGTGCAGCAGGGCCGCCAGTTCCAGCGCGGTCCGCCGCCCGGTTTCCGGGAGGGTTCCGGTGATGTCAGTGGCCAGGTGCGTCAGATTGGCCAGCGTCAACGGGTGCGGACGGTCGGGAACAGCCAACGACGCCAGCACCGGCGCCAGCGACTCGGCCACCGAAGTCACCGCGAAGCGATGTTCCGAACGGTTCTTTTCGCTGGCCATCAGCAGGCTGGCCACATCGTCGCCCTCTGATCGGGATGTTCGGCCCAGGCCGTCCCGGCCAGCACGCGCGAGGTGACGGCGTTCCCGACCCGGCGGACCAGCATCTCGGGGCTGGCGCCCACAAGACCGTCAACGGCGTAGGTCCAACAGCTCGGGTAGGCGGCGTGCAACCGGCGCAACAGGTGACGCTCGTCGATGTCCCGTTCCGCGACCGCCTCCAGGTCGTGCGCCAGCACCACCTTGTCCAGCTCGCCGGCCCGGATGTGGGCGGTGGCGGCCGCCACCGCCGACGTGAAACCGGCGACGGACAGCGAAGCATCGGAATAGCGCACTCGTCCGGGGGCGACGATCGGCTCGGGCTCGACCATCCGCGGCAGCGCCTCGGCGGCGCCGGGCCGGTGGGCACCGGCATGCTGGCGACCCGCCAGGAAGGTGCCGAACGTCACGCCGTTCCGCCGCGCCAGCAACGTCATGGGCACGACAGCCACCGACACGTCGCTGTCGTCGAAACCGAGCGACACGAAGGCGTGCAGTTTCCCGTCGCCCGGCAGATCCGGTTCGGATTCGACGACCACCGCCGCGGACAGTTCGGCGAACCAGACCGCGATTCGTTCCGCCGCATCGGGGCCCTGGGCGGTGAACCGCGCGAACTCACCCCAGCCGACCAGCGTCGATTCGCTCCCGGCGAAGGCCAGCCCGCCCGTGCGGCGGGGCAGCGCGTCGAGCAGCTCACCCGCATCCGGGAGCCGGCGGGACACGGCATATCCGGTGACTGGGGTAGCGGCGCCCGGAGCGTCGAGGTCTGATCGGGCAGCCGCACGAGTGGACGAGGTCATCGTCCAGCCAGCGTAATGGGGTCGGCGGAGCGGGTCGCATCCTCGGCGAGCCCGGCGGCGTGGCGACGAACTGTGCCACGGAGACTCGAGCCGCGCGGTCGCATGGCCGCGCTGAGCGCGAGGCCCTTCCTAGACTGGCTGGGTGGACAGCGCCGCACCACTTCGCAACCGGCTGGTCCGGCTGCGGCGCCGCCTCAATTTCTTCCGGCGGCTGTCGCGGCCGCGGCAGTTCTTCTCCTGGTTGGTCACCGGGATCGGCGCGCTCGTTCTCGGATCACTGGTGGTGCTGGAGATTGCGCTGTACCTCGACGACCGGGAGATCAGCTCGCATCTGGCCCGGGCCACGGCCACCGTGCTCACCGTCGGGCGGTTGCGCACCGGCATCGAATTCGTGGATCAGACCGGCGCGACCGTCCGCCCACCCGACGGCGTCATGTACCCCGGGCTGCTTTCCGTCGGCCAGCGCTTCCTCGTCGAATACTCGGCCGCCAACCCGGATCTCGTTCGAGTGGCCGGGCGCACGGCGGCCGTGGGCAACATCATCATCGGACTCACCGCCCTGATCACGTTGCTGTTCGGTGCAGCGTTGCTCCTGTTGATCCGGCGGCTCGCTCCCGTCCATGGGCGATTCGTCACGTGGCTGGCGGCCGGCTGGGACCGGACCCGGCGCTTCCTTCAGGACCCGGACAGCAGCGTGAGAACGTCGTCGGTCACCGACGGAGCCGAGACCAGGAATCCGGACATCGGCAATGGACCCTTGCTCGGCTCGGGCCCCAGCTCGGTGAGGGTGAGCCCAGACTCGAGGGCCAGCGCCAGCGCGCCGGCCACGTCCCACGAGGCGTAGCCCGAGGTCGGCAGCAGGGTGGCTGCCACCCGTCCCAACGCCGCCTGGGTGATGGCCAGAGCAGTCGATCCGAAGATGCGCAGACCCACGTAAGACTGACGGCACCGGACCATCAGGGCCGACAGGTCCGGCCGGCTGCCGTCCCGACTGGGCTCGACCGCGATCAGCGATCCGGAGAGCCGAGTCGCGGCCGGTGGGGGCGGCCGACGCAGCTCGGAGGACAGCGTCAACGTGGTGGTGCCACGACCCCGCACGGCCGAGTGGACCTCACCGACGTACGGATCTCCGATCACGCCGAGAAGCGGGCCGTTCGCGTCGACCAGACCCAGCGAGTAGCAGCACCAGGGTAGGCCAGCGACGTAATTGGCGGTTCCGTCCACCGGATCGACGATCCACAGCAGGTCCGGCCCGCCGGGCGTACCGGGCAGCAGCGCCGCCGCATCAGGCGCGGACATCTCCTCACCGAGGACCGGGATGTCCGGGGTCGCCTCCGCCAGAATCGCCCGGGTGTGAACTTCGAGCCCGCGGTCGGTCTCCGTGACCCAGTCGCCGGGGTTGCTCTTGGCGCCGGGCGCCGCCATCCGGCCCGCCACCTCGGCGATCCGGCGCAGGCATTCGATGGCCAGCCGCTCGGCGGTAGCCACAGCGGAGTCCAGAAACGCGGGCTCCACCCATCCGGCCGAGGGGTCACTGGCGGCGCTGGTTGCGGGGTGGCTCATGGCGCCATTCTCCGGCAGGGCCGCCCGGCCATCATCAACCTGGGATGGCCTCTTGGTGAACGCAGTTGACCGGATCCCGGACCGGCGGTCAGTAGGCTCTCCCGACATGGGACGGGCCGGACTGGAGAAGAACCCGCGGCAGGTGGCCGCCATGTTCGACGGAGTGGCCCGCACGGTACGACCGGACGAACACCCTGCTGTCCTTCGGGCAGCGACCGGAGGTGGCGTCGCCGCACGGTGCGGGCCCTGGACATCGGGCCGGGCAGCAAGGTGCTCGACGTGGCTGCCGGTACCGCGGTTTCGACCTTGGAACTGGCCGGCACCGGCGCTTCGCCGTGGCCTGCCGACTTCTCTCTCGGAATGCTCCGGGCCGGCGGTCGCCGCCGGGTGCCGAAGGTGGCCGGCGACGCCTTGCATCTGCCCTTCGCCGACGCCAGCTTCGACGCCGTGACCATCTCGTTCGGGCTGCGCAACGTCGCAGACCCCGCCGCGGCACTGGCCGAGTTGGCCCGGGTGACCCGGCCGGGGGGCGAGCTGCTGGTGTGCGAGTTCTCGCGGCCGCGCCTGGCGCCCATCCGCTGGGTCTACTACTGGTAACTCAAGACACTGTTGCCGTTCATGGCGCGCCGTTTCTCCTCCAATCCCGACGCTTACAGCTATCTCGGTGAGACCATCAAGGCCTGGCCGGACCAGCCTCGCGCTGGCCCGCCTCGTCAGCGGGGCGGGATGGACCGACGTCGCCTGGAAGAACATGACTTTCGGTGTGGTGGCTCTGCACCACGCGGTGCGCTCCTGAGCTGCTCCGGCCGGCCGGAGTGGTCAGGCTCCCCTGAGTCGGAAATCGCGTCCCGACGGTCATAGACTGGCGACGCGTACTTCGTGAACGAATTCACAAAGTCCGTTCCGGGCTCGCCGGAGGGGGCTCTGATCAGGTCTTTTGCCCACTGTCGTACCGGTGGGGGAAGCTACCCGTCGCCGAGCAAGGTAGCCGGCACTCACCGCCGTGAAGGGATCGAGCAGTCGTGACCAGCGTGCAGCCCCATGGCGCAGTCGGCTCGCCCGGCTCCGCCGTGCCCGCTGAGCGCCGCGCCGATGTGCTGGTGGTCGGCGCCGGGCCCGCCGGTTCGACGGTGGCGACCTATCTCGCCCGCTCCGGCGTGGACGTCCTGCTCCTGGAGAAGGCGAGCTTTCCGCGCGAGAAGGTCTGCGGCGACGGCCTCACGCCGCGGGGGGTCAAGCAGCTTCTGGCCCTGGGCGTTGACGTCTCCGGCGACGACTGGCTGCAAGAACCGGGTCTGCGGGTCATCGGCGGTGGCACGTCGCTGGAGCTGCCGTGGCCGGACCTGGCCGACTTCCCCAACTTCGGGGTCGTCCGGACCCGTCGCGACTTCGACCAGATGCTGGCAGAGCTGGCCCAGAAGTCCGGTGCCCGGCTGCATCAGGGCGTCACTGTCACCGGTCCCGTCGTCGACGAGCGGACCGGGCGCATCGCCGGGGTCACGGCGAGATCGGCGGAGGACAGGGAACTGGTCTACTCGGCACCGCTGGTGGTCGCCGCCGACGGGGTGTCCGCCCGGTTGGCCCTGGGGATGGGGATCGCCAAACGCGATGACCGGCCCATCGGCGTCGCCGTCCGCCGTTACTACCGCAGCGAGAAGCCGAGCCCACGACGACTTCCTGGAGTCCCACCTGGAGCTGTGGGACCGGACCGACCGGACCAATCCGAAGTTGCTGCCCGGCTACGGCTGGATCTTCGGACTCGGCGACGGCACGGTGAACGTCGGTCTGGGCATGCTCAATTCCTCGAAGGCGTTCGGGAACACCGACTACCGGAAGCTGCTGCGGACGTGGCTGGACGGCATCGGACGATCCGGACAGCTTCTCCGAGGACCGTGCGCTCGGCCCGATCGGCGGGGCCGGCCTGCCGATGGGCTTCAACCGGGTCCCGCACTACAAGGACGGTCTGCTGCTCATCGGGGACTCCGGGGGAGCTGTCAACCCGTTCAACGGTGAGGGCATTGCGTACGCCATGGAGTCGGCGGCACTGGCCGCCGAATCGCTGTTGCAGGCGCTCGGGCGTCCCGAAGGAATGAGCCGGGAAGCGGCCCTCGAGGGTTACGCGGCGGCGATGAAGAACCAGTTGGGGCAGTACTACCGGCTCGGGGGCCTGTTCTCCACGCTGATCGGAAAACCCGCCGTGATGAAGAACGCCACCCGGTTCGGGCTGCCGCGCAAGCGTTTGATGTATCTGGTGCTGAAGCTGTTGGCGGGGCTGTACGACAGCCGGGACGGTGACTGGGCCGACCACGTGGTGCGGGGTCTGACCAGGGTGGTGCCCAGTGTGTAGCGGTTTTCTCGTTTGGGCCGAAGGGCGTTGAGGTCATGAGCAATTACTTGCCGATCGTCATCCTGCTGATCGTGGCGGGCGGTTTCGCGGTCACCAATGCCACCGTGCTCACCGATCTGGTGGGGCCCCGGCGGTTCAACCGGGCCAAGCTCGACGCCTACGAATGCGGCATCGAACCGACGCCGCTGCCGATCGGCACGACCGGGCGCTTTCCGGTGAAGTTCTACCTGACGGCCATGCTGTTCATCGTTTTCGACATCGAAATCATCTTTCTCTATCCCTGGGCGCAGTCGGCCATTCCGCTGGGCGTGTTCGGCCTGATCGAAATCGGGCTGTTCATCGTCACCGTGTTCGTCGCCTACGCCTACGTGTGGCGCCGCGGCGGACTCGACTGGAACTGACAAAAGACAGTCACTGACAAAAGACGTTCTCAGAAGGGAGCAGCAGCCATGGGTTTGGAAGAGAAACTGCCCAACGGCATCCTGCTGTCCAGTTTGGAAAAATTGGTCAACTGGACCCGTAAGGCGTCGCTGTTCCCGGCGACGTTCGGGTTGGCGTGTTGCGCCATCGAGATGATGACCACCGGTGCTCCCCGCTACGACCTGGGGCGTTTCGGCATGGAGGTGTTCCGGGCGTCGCCCCGACAGGCCGACCTGATGATCGTGGCGGGGCGGGTGAGCCAGAAGATGGCGCCGGTGCTGCGCCAGATCTACGACCAGATGGCGGAGCCGAAATGGGTTCTGGCCATGGGAGTCTGCGCGTCATCCGGTGGCATGTTCAACAACTACGCGATCGTGCAGGGCGTTGATCACGTCGTGCCGGTCGACATGTATCTGCCGGGCTGCCCACCGCGTCCCGAGATGCTCATCGACGCCATTCTCAAGTTGCACGCCAAGATCATGGACGACCCGATCAACTCCGTGCGGGCGGCCGACCTGGCCGGACGGCGCACCGATCTGGTTCCGTCCTCGATCAAATACGGCCGCAACGGCGTCGTGCCACGGGCAATTGCTCGCCCACCGACGCGGAGTTGGCCGAGCAGTACCGCAAGGCGGAGGCGGTTGCGCCGTGACGACTCCCACGCCTGGCCCCGGCGGCGGCGCCAGCGAACCAGCAGCTCCCGGGTCGGCGTCCTCGACCGATCGGCCCGCGTCGCTGGAGACCGGAACCGCGGACGGCCCGGGCAGCGCCGAGCATCAGAATCCGGCGGGCAACGCCCTGGCCGAACAGGCCACCCATCAGCCGACCGGGGCTCCGATCACCGGGGTGGAGCGCACCGGCATGTTCGGCGCGAACGGTTCCGGTGACACCTCCGGATACGGATTGCTGGTCCGGGAGCCTTACCGGCCGGTGCCGGCGGAACGGCCGTTCGGCGGCCCCCCGGCAGCCGGCGCCCGGAACGGCGGCCGGGACCAGCCCGGAGAGTTCGACGAGGTCGCCGACGCGCTGTTGCTACGCCATGGACCGCCAGGGCGTCCCGCGGTCGGCGATCGAACAGATCACGGTGGCGAACGTCGAAATCACCTTCTATGTGCAGCGGGTGCATCTGCCGGCGCTGCTGTGGATCATCCGGGACGATCCGTCGCTGCGCTTCGAGCTGGCCAGTTCCATCTCCGGTGTCGACTACGGGCTCGGGGTGCCCCGCAGGTTCCACGTCGTCTACGAGTTGACCTCGATGACCTACCGGCGGCGCATCCGGCGTGGAAGTCGTCGGTCGACGACAGCGATCCGCACGTGCCCAGTGCGGTCGGTATCTATCCGACCGCCGACTGGCACGAGCGAGAGATCTGGGACATGTTCGGCGTGGTCTTCGACGGTCATCCCGGGCTTGACTCGCATCCTGATGCCCGACGACTGGGAGGGCCACCCGCAGCGCAAGGACTACCCGCTGGGCGGCATTCCCGTCGAGTACAAGGGCGCCGAGATCGCCGCTCCCGACCAACGTCGCTCCTATTCCTGACCCGGTCGCCTCGAAGCCGGAGAAGAAGGTCACGATCGATGAGTACTGAGTTCCACACCGCGCAATCCGCCAGGGCGCAATCGGGTACCTCGCAATCCGCCAGGGCGCAATCGGGTACCGCGCAATCCGCCAGGGCGCGATTCGAGCCCGATTCGGAGAATGGGGCTCGGGAGATCCGCAGCACCGAGGGCCGGATCTTCACCGTGACCGGCAACGACTGGGACGATGTCGTCTCGTCCCCGGAATTCGCCGAGTCGGTCGAGGCCGACGAGAAGATCATCATGAACATGGGGCCGCAGCACCCGTCGACCCACGGAGTGCTCCGGCTCATCCTGGAAATCGAGGGCGAGACCGTCATCCAGGCCCGTTCGGTGATCGGCTATCTGCACACCGGGATCGAGAAATCCTGCGAGTTCCGCACCTGGACGCAGGGCGTCACCTTCGTGACCCGGGCGGACTACCTCGTCACCCGCCTTCAACGAGGCGGCCTACTGCATGGCGATCGAGAAGCTCCTGCAGATCGAGGTGCCGCGGCGTGCCCAGCAGATCCGGGTGCTGCTGATGGAGCTCACCCGCATCACCTCCCATCTGGTCGCCCTGGCCACCGGCGGCATGGAACTCGGGGCCCTGACCGGCATGACGGCCGGCTTCCGGGAGCGCGAAGAGGGATTGCATCTGATGGAGTTCCTGACCGGCCTGCGGATGAACATGGCGTTCATCCGGCCGGGCGGAGTGGCGCAAGAACTACCCGAAGGCTGGCCGGAGAAGGTGGCCGGGTTCATCAAGGTGATGCGTGAGCGGCTGCCCGAATACGACAAACTGCTGTCGCGGGCAGCCAATCTGGAAGGGTCGGACGGGCGGGATCGGCGTGCTGCCGCTGGAAGCCTGCATGCAGTTGGGCATCACCGGCCCGATTCTGCGCTCGGCCGGGTTGCCCTGGGATCTGCGCAAGACCATGCCCTACTCGCGGTTATGAGGAGTACGACTTCGAGGTCCCCGTCCTGACCGAGGCCGACTGCTACGCCCGGTTCCTGCTGCGGCTGGCCGAGATCTGGGAGTCCTTGAAGATCATGGAGCAGGCCGCGGAGAAACTGCGCGAGCCGGGCCCGGTGATGGTCACCGACAAGAAGATCGGCTGGCCGGCCCAGTTGTCGATCGGCAGCGACGGCATGGGCAACTCGCTGGAATACATCAAGCACATCATGGGCGAGTCGATGGAATCGCTGATCCACCACTTCAAGCTGGTCACCGAGGGATTCCAGGTGCCGCCGGGTCAGGCGTACGCGGCCATCGAGAATCCCCGCGGTGAGCTCGGATGCCACGTGGTGTCCGACGGCGGTACCCGGCCGTTCCGGGTGCATCTCCGTGATCCCGGATTCGTCAACCTGCAGTCCATGCCGGCCATGAGCGAGGGCGGCATGATCGCCGACGTGGTGGCCGCGGTGGCGTCGATCGACCCGGTCATGGGCGGGGTGGACCGGTGAGCAGCTGTCCGTCCGGAAGGGACCTCTCGGGAGTCGCGCATGAGTAACCGCATCGGCGTTCCGGTCTTCGCCCCCGGGATCGAGAGATTCGACGCGCTGACCCACCAGCGCGCGGCCGAGCTCATCGGCCGATATCCGGTGTCCCGGTCGGCGCTGCTGCCGCTGCTGCACCTGGTGCAGTCGGTCGAAGGCTTCGTCGTCGCAGAGCGGCATCGAGTTCTGCGCCGACAAGCTCGGTCTGACCGATGCCGAGGTGTCCGCCGTGGCCACCTTCTACACGATGTACAAGCGCGAGCCGTGCGGCGAGCACCTGGTCAGCGTGTGCACCAACGCGCTGTGTGCGGTGCTGGGCGGCGATGCCATCTACGCCCGGTTGGCCGAGAAGCTGGGCGTCGGCCACGAGGAGACGGCCGGTGAGCCGGGCACCCCCGGGTCGATCACGCTGGAGACCGCGGAATGCCTGGCCGCCTGTGACCACGCGCCGGTCCTCCAGGTCAACTACGAGTTCTTCGACAACCAGACGCGTGACGCGGCACGGATACGTCGTCGACGAGTTGCAGGCGGGCCGGCGGCCGGCACCCACCCGTGGCGCGCCGCTCACCGACTTCCGGACGGCCGAACTGGAGATCGCCGGCTTCCTGCCGAATCTTGGCGGCGGAGGTCGACGCGCCGATCCGCGTCGGTGCTGACGCTGCGCGGCAACCGGCTGGCCGAAGAGACCCACCAGAGTGCGCCCGCCATGCCCGATCACTACGACATGCCGGCTCTGCCGGAGAAGAAATAGGAAGGCGCTCCATGTCCGACAGCGCCCCGATGGCCGGACCGGGCAAGCCGGCCGGCGAAATCTCTGCGGTGGTCGCCGATTCGGGCGGCGCCGCCCGGCTGACTCCGGTGTTGACCCGGCGCTGGGCCTCGCCCGCAGTCGTGGTCGATCAAGACCTACCGCCAGCTGGACGGATACCCGGCGCTCCCGCTGGCGCTGAGGCGTCAGCCCGGTCAATTGGTCGAGCTGATGAAGAACTCCGGCCTGCGCGGCCGGGGCGGCGCGGGTTTTCCGACCGGGCTGAAGTGGTCGTTCCTGCCCCGGCGGACGGCAAGCCGCGCTACCTGGTCGTCAACGCCGACGAGGGCGAGCCCGGCACCTGCAAGGACATTCCCTACATGATGGCCGATCCGCACGCGCTGGTCGAGGGCTGCATCATCACCTGCTACGCCATCCGAGCGCCGTTCTGCGCCATCTACATCCGCGGCGAGGCGATCCATGCCATCCGCCGGGTGACCAACGCGGTCAACGAGGCCGAGGCGGCCGGATTCCTGGGCCAGAACATCCTGGGATCCGGCTTCGACCTGGACATCGTGGTCCACGCCGGGCGCCGGCGCCTACATCTGCGGCGAGGAAACCGCGCTGCTGGATTCGCTGGAGGGCCGCCGCGGTCAGCCGCGGCTGAAGCCGCCGTTCCCGGCGGTCGCCGGCCTGTACGCCCGGCCGACGGTGGTGAACAACGTCGAGACCATTGCTTCGGTGCCGGCCATCGTGCTCGGCGGCAGCGATTGGTACCGGTCGATGGGCACCGACAAGTCGCCGGGCCCGAAGATCTACTCGCTGTCCGGGCACGTCACCCGGCCCGGTCAGTACGAGGCGCCGATGGGCACCACGCTGCGGCAGCTGTTGGAGTCAGCGCGGGGGGCATGAAGGACGGCATTCCGCTGAAGTTCTTCACCCCGGGCGGCTCCTCGACGCCGATCTTCACGCCGCAGCACCTGGACGTGCCGCTGACCTTCGACGACGTGGCCGCCGCGGGTTCGATGCTCGGCACCACCGCGCTGATGTGCTTCAACGAGACGGTTTCGGTGCCGTGGGCGGTGTGGAAGTGGCTGGAGTTCTACAAGCACGAGTCGTGCGGGAAGTGCACGCCCTGCCGGGAGGGCACCGGCTGGCTGGTGCAGATCCTGCGCCGCATCGTGTCGGGCGCGGGCACCATGGAAGATCTGGACACGCATGGCCGACGCGGCCGGCAACATCGCCGGCCGGTCGTTCTGCGCCCTCGGCGACGCTGCCGCCACGCCGATCCTGTCCAGCTTCAAGTACTTCCGCGGCGAGTTCGAGGACCTGGTCACCGGCAGGACGCCGCCGGTGATCAACTCCGCGAACTCGTCGGAGCCCACTGATGCTCAACAAGCCGTACGCGAGGCGCTGGACTGATGCATCGCGCAGCGAAACGGAGCGCACTGATGACATTGGCCACCCGCCCTCCGGGGGCCGTGCAACCGGTCCGGACGGCGAACTGCCGCCGACACCGGCAGGCCACGTCCGGCTGACCATCGACGGGGTCGTCGGTCGATGCGCCGAAGGGCGAACTGGTCATCCGGACCGCCGAGCGGATCGGCATCGCCATCCCGCGGTTCTGCGACCATCCGCTGCTCGAGCCGGTCGGCGCCTGCCGGCAGTGTCTGGTCGAGGTGGAGATGGGCGGCCGGCCGATGCCGAAGCCGCAGGCGTCCTGCACCCAGACGGTCGCCGACGGCATGGTGGTCAGGACCCAGGTCAGCTCGCCGGTGGCGAGAAGGCGCAGCGGTCGAATCTGGAGTTCCTGCTGCTGAACCACCCGCTCGACTGCCCGATCTGCGACAAGGGCGGCGAGTGCCCGCTGCAGAACCAGACGCTGGCCAACGGCTCGGCCGAGTCCCGGATGCACGAGGCCAAGCGGGTGTTCACCAAGCCGATCGCGATCTCCACCGAGATCCTGCTGGACCGCGAGCGCTGCGTGCTCTGCCAGCGCTGCACCCGATTCTCCGAGCAGATCGCCGGCGACCAGTTCATCGATCTGCTGGAACGTGGCTCGAAGCAACAGATCGGGATCAATTCGCGAAGCGCCGTTCCAGTCGTACTTCTCGGGCAACACCATCCAGATCTGCCCGGTCGGCGCGCTGACCTCGGCCGCCTACCGGTTCCGGTCCCGGCCCGTTCGACCTGGTGTCGACGCCAACCGTGTGCGAGCACTGCGCCGCCGGCTGCGAGCATGCGTACCGACCACCGGTCGGCGGGCAGTCATGCGGCGGCTGGCCGGCAGCCGATCCGGACGGTCAACGAGGAATGGAACTGCGACAAGGGCCGGTTCGCGTTCGCCTACGCCGCGGGTCGGTGATCGGCTGACCCGGCCGCTGGTCCGCAACGCGGACGGGCGATCTGGCGCCGGCGTCCTGGACCGAGGCGATGACGGCCGCGGCGGCCGGTCTGGCGCACGGCCCGGGACAACGGGCGGCGTCGGGGTGCTGACCGGCGGCCGGCTCACCGCTGACCGACGCCTACGCCTACGCCAAGTTCGCCCGACTGGCGCTGCGCACCAACGACATCGACTTCCGGGCCCGCGTGCATTCGGCCGAGGAGGCGGAGTTCCTGGCTGCCCGGGTGACCGGCGTGACGCCGGAAACGGGCGGGGTCACCTACGCCGATCTGGAGAAGGCGCCGGCCGTGCTGCTGGTGGCGCTGGAGCCGGAGGAGGAGTCGCCGATCCTGTTCCTGCGGCTGCGCAAGGCATCCGGCGCGGGCGTGCCGGTGTTCGTCCGTGGCCCCGCTGCGGTCCCGCGGCTTGAGCAAGCTGTCCGGCACCCTGCTGGCGCGCCGTGCCCGGTGACGAGGCGCGTGCTGGCGCTCGGTCGAGGATCTCCGGCGCGTCCGGAGACCGCCGCCGGCGACGCTGCTGCGGTCGCGGCCCGGTGCGGTGGTCCTGGTGGGGGAGCGGGCGGCCGAGATCCCGGGTCTGCTGTCCGCGGTCGCCGAGCTGGCCGACACCACCGGTGCGAAGCTGGCCTGGGTGCCGCGGCGGGCCGGCGAGCGCGGGGCGGTGGACGCCGGCTGCGCCGGCATCTGCTGCCCGGCGGTCATCCGGTGGCCGACGCCGCGGCCCGGGCGGCGGTGGAGAGCGCCTGGGGTGCAGCTGTTCCGGCTCGGCCCGGGCCGAGACACCGCGCGAGATCCTGGACAGCGGTCGGACGCCAGGTGGGCTGGCCGGCCTGCTGATCGGCGGGGTGGAGCCCGTCCGACCTGCCGGATCCTGCCGCGGCGGTCGCCGCCATCGCGGCGGCCGGCTTCGTGGTCAGCCTGGAGCTGCGGGCCAGCGCGGTGACCGAACTGGCCGACGTGGTGTTCCCGGTGGCCGCCGCGCCGAGAAGTCCGGGGCGCTACCTCAACTGGGAAGGCCGGAACCGGCCCTTCGGTGCCGCCCTGGCCGAGTTCGGCGGCACCCGGCTGGACGAGGGACGCATCCTGGACACCCTCGGCGTCGAGATGGACGTCGACCTGTACACCCAGACGCCGGTCGCGGCCCGGGCCGACATGGGCCGGCTCGGCATCTGGTCCGGATCCGCCGCGCGGATCGACTCCGGCGGCGCGGACGAAGCGGTGACCCGTCCACCGGCCGCGCAGCGGCGGAGTCCGGTCTCGGGACGGTTGATCCGCGCGGCGAGTCTGGCGGATCCTGGCCAGCTGGCGGATGGCCTGGACGGCGGTCGTGCTGGACGGCGAGCCGCATCTGGCCGGTACCGCGAAGGCCGAGGTCTGCGGATGTCGGCCGCGACCGCGGCGCGAGCACGACTGTCGACGGTGACCAAGTCAGCGTCACCGGCCCGTCCGGCGGGTCGGTCACCCTGCCGCTGGCCGTCACCGAGATGCCGAGGACGTCGTCTGGGTGCCGGGCCGGGTGCGGCGACACGCCCGCTCGGGGCGCGCTCGGGCGCCGGGTCGGGCGACCGGTGCGGGTCGGCCGCCGCACTCATCGCCGCGCAGCGGTCCGGCGCGCAGAAGGAGCTGTCCGTGATGGGCTTCATTCTCGCCGACACCAGTCCCGGCGTCAGCCCCGGACGGATCGACGCAGGCTGCTGCTGGCCGGCGATCCCTGGTGGCTGATGCTGATCAAGGCCGTCGTGCATCTTCGTGCTGCTGCTGCTGCTGACCCTGTTCGCCATCTGGTTCGAGCGCCGGGTCGTCGGTCGGATGCAGCACCGGCCCGGGCCCGAACTGGAACGGCCCGTTCGGTCTGCTGCAGTCGCTGGCCGACGCGGTGAAGCTGATCTTCAAAGAAGGCATGATCCCGGCCCGGGCCAGACAAGTTCGTCTTCATCGCCGCGCCGATCATGTCCTGCCATCCCGGCCTTTTTGACCTTCTCGATCATTCCGATCGGTGGCCAGGTGTCGATGTTCGGCCATCAGACCGCGCTGCAGATGGTCGACCTGCCGGTCGGGGTGCTGGCCGCGCTGGCGTTCGCCTGATCGGCGTCTACGGGATCGTGCTGGGCGGGTGGGCCTCCGGCTCGACGTACCCGATGCTCGGCGGTCTGCGGTCGGCCGCCCAACTGATCTCCTACGAGGTCGCCATGGGTCTGTCGTTCGTGGCGGTCTTCCTGTACGCCGGGCACCCTGTCGACCTCGGCCATCGTCAACCAGCAGGCCGGCGGCTGGTACTTCTGGCTGCTGCCGGTCTCGTTCCTCGTCTACTGCGTCTCGATGGTCGGCGAGACGAACCGGGCGCCGTTCGACATGGCCGAGGCGGAGGGCGAACTGGTCGGCGGATTCAACACCGAGTACTCCGTCGATGCGGTTCGGCCGTTCTTCCTGGCCGAGTACATCAACATGATCAACGTCGTCGGCGATCGCCACCACGCTGTTCCTGGGCGGCTGGCGCGCGCCGTGGCCGATCTCGCTGATCCCGGGCGCCAACGGGGCTGGGTCACGCTGATCTGGTTCTTCATCAAGGATCCTGCTGTTCATGTTCGTCTTCGTGTGGCTGCGCGGCACGCTGCCCCGCATCCGGTACGACCAGTTCATGACGCTGGGCTGGAAGATCCTGGTGCCGATCTCGCTGGTCTGGATCGTGCTGGTCTCCGACGGCCCGGGTGCTGAACTCCGTCCACCAGCCTGTCCACCCGCCAGGTGCTGCTCTACATGGGCATCCCGCTGGCGGTGATCCTGCTGATCGCGGCGTTCTGGCCGCAGCGCAGGCGAGCGAACTCGACGACGACGAGCGACGCCGGACGAGCTCTTCGCCGCCGAGGCGACGGAGCGTGCGCCGGGCGCGTCGGTCGCGCCGCGCCTGGGCGCCTACCCGGTCCCGCCGATGGATCTGGCGGTTCCGATCCCGCCCATCCGGAGCTGCGCGCGCCGGCGCTGTCGCCGGCCGGCAGGCCGGCTCGAACACCAGCGAAGGAGCCGCAGTGTCGTTTCTTGACCCGGTCAAGGGGTTCGGCGTCACCTTCGCCACCATGTTCAAGCCGGTGGTCACCGAGGACTACCCCGCAATCCGTTGCCGACCGCGCCGCGGTACCACGGCCGCCACCAGCTGAACCGGCACCCGGACGGTCTGGAGAAGTGCGTCGGCTGTGAACTCTGCGCCTGGGCCTGTCCGGCGGACGCGATCTTCGTCGAGGGCGGTGACAACACCGAGGACGAGCGCTACTCGCCGGGTGAGCGCTACGGGAAGAACTACCAGATCAACTACCTGCGCTGCATCGGCTGCGGGTTGTGCATCGAGGCGTGCCCGACCCGGTCGCTGACCATGACCAACGAGTACGAGACTGGCCGACGACGACCGGCAGCGGCTGATCTACACCAAGGACCGACTGTTGGCCCCGCTGCTGCCCGGCATGGAGCAGCCGCCGCACCCGATGCGGCTGGGCGACGAGACAGGACTACTACGTCAAGGGCCCCGAATTGCTCCGCGACCCAACCTTCCGCCGGCGGTGCCGGCGCCGCGACGTCGAACCGTCCGCGAGCACCCGGACGCAGCGGCGCAGCTACGTCGATCTCGTCGCCACGGTGCCGCCGGCCGGAAGTGTCACCGGCGAAGGCGGCTCCAGGCACGCCGCCCGGGGGCACACCGGTCGGCACCGAGCCCGCGGGCGTCGGCCGCCCGTCGGCCGGGGGCCGCCGATGAGCGCGCTGCTGGCCGCCAGTGGCCGGCGACGCCGCCACGGTGGTCGACGTCCGGCGGCGGTGAGCAGATCGCGTTCTGGATCCTGGCCCCGCTCGCGCTGCGCGGGCGGCCTCGGGATGGTGTTCGCCAAGAACGCGGTGCATTCCGCGCTCTGGCTGGTGTTGACCATGCTGTGCCTGGGCTGCCTGTACATGGCTCAGGGCGCGGAGTTCCTCGGGTTTGCGCAGATCATCGTCTATACCGGCGCGATCATGATGCTGTTCCTGTTCGTCCTGATGCTGACCGGCCGGGACGCCGGCGATTCGGTGATCGAGGTGTTGCGCGGCCAGCGGATCAAGGCCGCCATCCTCGGATCGGATTCGTCGGTCTGCTGGTGGCCGCACTCGTCCATTCGCTGCGCGGCATGGTGTCGGTGGGACTGGGCCCGGCGATGGCAGCACGCGGTCCCATCGGATCGCTCGCCGAGGCGCTGTTCACCAGCTATCTGTTCCCGTTCGAACTGACCAGCGCGCTGCTCATCACCGCGGCGGTCGGGGCCATGGTGCTCGCCCACGTGGAGCGCGCGCCCGGGGAGAAGAAGAACCAGCGACAGCGGGTCGGCGAACGGATGCGTTCCGACCGGATGTCGCCGCTACCCGGTCCCGGAGTGTTCGCGACATCCTCGTCGAATGCCACCCCGGCGCTGCTGCCCGACGGTTCGATCGCGCCCGGCTCCGTCTCGAAGCTGGTGGAACGCGGCGAGGCCGTCAGGGTCGGCACGCGGAACTCCGAGGGCCGGTCGCTCGCGGCGATCGAAACAGCGGAGCACCCGCAGCGCACGGACGGCCGAGCGCAGGCAGAGCAGTCCGCGGAGACACCTCGACTCGACCCAGATCGGAGAGCACCGATGAGCCCGAACCACTACCTGGTCCTGTCCGCTCTGCTGTTCGGTATCGGTGCGGTGGGAGTCCTGGTGCGCCGCAATGCCATCGTGGTCTTCATGTGCATCGAGCTGATGCTCAACGCGGTGAATCTGTCCCTGGTCACCTTCGCCAGGATCCAGGGCAACCTCGACGGTGTGGTGATGGCGTTCTTCGTCATGGTGGTCGCCGCCGCCGAAGTGGTCGTCGGCCTGGCGATCATCATGTCCATCTTCCGTAGTCGCCGGAGCGCCTCCGTCGACGACGCGAACCTGCTGAAGTTCTGACGGGCGAGGAACTCACCTGTGACATCCCATCTGTTCGGCGCGCAGCTTCTTGCCAGGCGCGGCACCGTTGACCAGTCCGGCCGGCCCGGTGCCGGCGGCAACCGGGGTGTCGGCCCTGGCCGGATTGCTGTTGCTGCTGCCCATCATCGGCGGTGCCGTACTGCTGGTGGGTGGCCGCAGACTCGACCGGGTCGGCCACATCATCGGTTGCGCGACCGTGATCATCTCGTTCGTCCTCGGGCTGCTGATCTTCCTGTCCGTCACCAACGCGGACTCGGGCGATCGGATCCACAATCTGCAACTGTGGGACTGGTTCGCCGCAGGCTCGCTCAACGTCGACCTCGGACTCCGGCTCGACCCGCTGTCGCTGACCTTCGTCCTGCTGATCACCGGTGTCGGATCCCTGATCCACATCTACTCGATCGGGTACATGGCGCACGACCGGGATCGCCGCAAGTTCTTCGCCTATATGAATTTGTTCGTGGCGGCCATGCTGCTGCTGGTGCTGGGCAATTCCTTCGTGTCGCTGTATTTCGGCTGGGAAGGCGTCGGTCTGATGTCCTACCTGCTGATCGGATTCTGGTCCGATCGGCCGGCCGCGGCGACGGCCGCGAAGAAGGCGTTCATCATGAACAGGGTCGGCGACGTCGGCCTGCTGCTGGCGATCTTCCTGATCTACTCCAGAGCTCGGGACGACGTCCTACCAGGCCGTCTTCGCCGGCATCGGTCAGCTTTCGCCTGGCGTGGTCACCACCATCACGTTGCTGCTGCTGCTCGGCGCCTGCGGCAAATCCGGCCAGGTCCCGCTGCAGGCGTGGTTGCCCGACGCGATGGAAGGGCCGACGCCTGTTTCGGCACTCATCCACGCCGCGACCATGGTCACCGCCGGTGTGTACCTGATCGCCCGGTCGTCGCCGATCTACGACCTCAGTCCAGACGGGCGGCTGGTCGTCGCGATCATCGGCACCGTGACCCTGCTGGTCGGGTGCATCGCCGGTTGCGCCAAGGACGACATCAAGAAGGTTCTTGCCTACTCGACCGTTTCACAGATCGGATACATGTTTCTCGCCGTCGGGCTCGGGCCCGGCGTCTACGCGCTCGGCATCGTCCACCTGCTGACCCACGGCTTCTTCAAGGCCGGCCTGTTCCTCGGCGCCGGCAGCGTGATGCACGGGATGAACGACGACATCGACATGCGCCACTTCGGTGGACTGGCCCGCCGGATGCCGATCACCTTCTGGACCATGGCGGCCGGCTACCTGGCGATCATCGGGTTTCCTTTCTTCTCCGGCTTCTACTCGAAGGACCCGATCATCGTGGCGGCGTTCTCGGCGGGCGGACTGCGAGCCGTGCTGCTGGGCGGTGCCGCGCTGCTGGGAGCCGGCCTGACGGCCTTCTACATGACCCGGTTGATGATCATGACCTTCTTCGGGGACGCGCGGTGGAAGAACCGGCAGTCGGCCGATGGGCAGGATTACCACCCCCACGAATCGCCGCCGGTGATGACCGTCCCGATGGTCATCCTGGCGATCGGGTCCGTCGCAGCCGGTGCGTACCTGGTCTACGGCAATCGGCTGGTGGACTGGCTCAGCCCGGCGGTGGGCGCCTACGTTGCGCCCGAGCCGCCGGTGGCCGAGATCGTGATCACCCTGGTGACCCTGGCCTTCGTCGCCGTCGGCGTGCTGGTTGCGTATCTCCTGGTCGGTCGCAATCCGGTACCGGTGACCCGGCCGGAGCGGGTCAGCCCACTGGTTCGTTTCGCCAGGGCGGATGCCGGCGGCAACGCGATCAACGAGGCCCTGGTGGCTCGTCCCGGCATCTGGTTGGGCGGCGCGCTGGTGTACGTCGACGCAAAGGGTGTCGACGGAGCCGTCAACGGCTCCGCCACCGGGCTCGGCGCGCTGTCGCAGCGGTGGCGGAGATGGCAGAACGGATTCGTCAGGTCGTACGCCCTGTCCATGCTGTCCGGCGCCTTCCTGGTGATCGCGGCTCTGCTCGTGGTGAGGTTCGCATGAACGGGTTCCCCTATCTACCGCTGCTGATCGCCATCCCGGTCATCGGCGCGTCGTCGTCGCCCTGATGGGCCGGGCGCCGGCCCGGACGGTCAAGCTGACGGCGCTCGGGTTCTCCCTGGTCCAACTGATCTTGACCATCGCGCTCTGGGTGGCTTTCCGGCACTCCCAGACGACCGGCAGCGGTGCCGCGGCGGGTGTGCTCCCAGCGGCGGGTCCGTCGTTCACCCAGAACTTTTCGGTGAGCTGGATTCCGTCCTTCGGGGTCAGCTTCTCGCTCGGCGTCGACGGCATCTCGCTGGTGATGATCGCGCTGATCTCAGTGTTGGTGCCGATCGTTCTCGGGGCTTCGTGGGAAGAGAAGCTGCCGGCCGGCCGGACCATCGGCGGCTACTTCGCACTGATCCTGGTGATGCAGGCCGCGATGACCGGAGTGTTCGCCGCGACTGACGTGCTCGTCTTCTATTTCATGTTCGAGGTGATGCTGATCCCGATGTACTTCCTGATCGGCGCCTTCGGCGGTGTCCGCGGGACCTACGCCGCCACCAAGTTCTTCCTCTACTCGCTGATCGGCGGCCTGCTCATGCTGGCCTCGATCATCGGACTGTTCGTGGCCTCGGGTCGGGTGCCGTCCCGGGTTGCCGCCGGACTCGGTGGAACGCTCGACTGGGCCACGCTGCGAAGCATCGCGCACGAGATTCCAACCTCGACCCAGCTCTGGATCTTCGCCGGGTTCGCGATCGCCTTCGCGGTCAAGGCCCCCCTGGTGCCCTTCCACACGTGGCTGCCCGACGCCGGTTCGGAGGCGCCGGTCGGTGCGGGCACCCTGCTGGTCGGCGTGCTCGACAAGGTCGGCACGTTCGGCTTTCTGCGCATCTGTCTGCCGCTGCTGCCGGCCGCTTCCGGCAAGCTCGTCCTGGCTGATCATCACCCTCGCGGTCATCGGGATCATCTACGGCGCGATCGTCGCAGCCGGGCAA
>CAWEFT010000005.1:0-488888 GCA_963808365.1 uncultured Actinomycetota bacterium
AAGACCGAGTTGACGACCAGTAGCGCAAAGGTGATCGCCCAGCCGCCCGGAAAGTGCGCGGTCGGAAGGTCAGCCAGGCCAGCACGACGATCGCCGTGGACAACGTGGCTTGCATGCCGAACCGGACCGCGGTCTGCGGTCGGCCGGCCACCAGGGAGGTCATGAAGCTCGCTCCGGGCGGGGCGATCGACCCTGTTCGACGTGGCGCCGGTGGCGACTCGGCCGGCGGCTGGGCGGCCTGCTGAGGGTCTGCGCAGCCGGGGAGGTCACGACGACCATGCTGGCACGCCTCCGATCGGGAAGACATGGGAACACCCCGACCTGGTCAGGCCGGGGTGTTCGGGCGAGTGGATCAGGCGGCGATCAATTCCGGCTGGGCCATCGGCCGGCAGCGTTCTTGACCTAGCGGACCTTCAGGTACACCGCGCCGACCCGGAACAGCACCGTGGAGAGCGCCATGATCACGAAGAAGGGGGCAATCGCATCGGTGGACAGGTTGTGCAGGTAGAAGAACTTGCCGACCTGGTACTGGAAGCTGTTCGAGGAATCGATGGCGATCACGAAGCCGACCCGCAGGACGAGCGCGGCGAACCAGGCGAGGGCGAACGGCATCCCGGTGATGGTCTGGATCTTGCCGGTCTGGGCGTTACGGGCGACCTTGGTGGTGATCGTGGTCAGCACTCCGAATCCGATTCCGACGGCCAGGCCGATCGCGTACAGCCAGAGGTTGTTGCCGCCGGGCATGTTCTTCAGGTAGGCGTAGCCGAAGGCGCCACCGAGACCAGCGGGATGGCCAGCCGAGCGACTTCGTAGTTCCGGCGGCCGTACTGGGTCAGCATCATCACGACGAAGATTCCGCCGCTGATCGAAGTGCGGTGGCGAGCTCGCTCATTTTCTTCTCCTGTCCGGTGGGCCGGTGTGGCCCTCTTGGTGTGTTCCGGCCTCGCGGCCAACAACAAGAACTCTGCTCGGAGGGAGGGGTGGAAACATGGCCCTGGAGGTGGAGCGTGGGTGGATCGTCGGCGTCCACCCGGGGGTGGAGAACCCAGCGGCCCGGGCGGCGCAAGAACGGCCGAAATGAACAAAAACGGTCAATAGCAACCTTTTTGCTTCACTTCGGCCGGGTCAGAGGAGCGAGGTGAGCCAGAGCCCGGCGGTGGCCGCGAGGACGGTGGCCGGCACCGTCGCCAGGCCGAGCCGGGTGAAGCGGCCGAGAGAGGGCGACTCGCCTTCGGCATGCAGTATTCGGCGCCAGAGGAGCACGGCGAGCGAGCCGACATAGGTCAGGTTGGGGCCGAGGTTCACTCCGACCAGGACCGCGAGAACGGCAACGGGCGCCGGGTGGCCGCCCAAGGCACCGAGCAGGACGAGCGTGGCCGGCAGATTGTTGACCACGTTCGCGAGCAGCGCCGCCAAGCCGGCGATCGCCAACAGGGAAACGAAATCCATGTCCGCCGGGCAGGATCTGGGCGAGCGCCGACTGCAGACCGTGTGAGGTCGCGGCGTCGACGACAATGCCCAGCGCGGCGACGAACAACAGGAACGGGAGGTTCGGCCTCGCGAATCAGACCCGATCAGGTGACCTGGCGCCGGATGAGCGCACGGCACGGCGAGCAGCACGGCGCAGATCCCGGCGACGGCGGCGGTGTCCAGACCCATGAGCGGTGCGCAGGCCAGCGCCACAAGGGTGAGGCCCAGCAGGGTCAGCATGGTGCGGCGGAACCGGTTCGCGGGTCCTCCTCTGTCGACCGAGCCGGGCTGCTCGGCCAACGGGCGCGCGGAAGAACCTCCGGAAGACCAGGTACTCGACGCCGACCGCGAGCAGGGTGGGCGCCGCCATCAGGCCCGCGAAGTGCAGGAACGTCAGACCCGACGCCTGGTAGGCGAGCAAGTTGGTCAGGTTCGAGATGGGTAGCAACAACGAGGCCGTGTTCGACAGGTGCGCGATCGCGTACAGCGGCGGACCCCGGCCACCCGGAGTCTGCGTACCCCGATCAGCACGACCGGGGTCAGCAGCACCACGGTGGCGTCCAGGCTGAGCACGATGGTGGTCACCGAGGCAACGAGAAACACCAAGCCCAGTAACGGAATCGGTCGTCCGCGACTGGCCTGGCCGAGCCATTGACCCAGCCAGCGGAACACTCCGTCGTCGTCGGCGAGGTGAGAGATCACCAGGATGGCAGCCAAAAATCCGATGGTCGGCCCCAGCCGCGCTTCGGTGTCCCGGGCCGCCGACCAGCGGCACCAAGCCGACGAGCAGGGCGATGAGTGCGGCGGGCAGTGCGGCGACCACCTCGGGGAGTCGCCGCGGCCGGACGATCGCGAAGACCAGCACGCCGGCGAGCAAGGCCAGCCCGACCAGGGGCGGTGGCCACGAGATGCTCACGTCGCCTCGTTCCGTTGGTTTCGGCCGTCCTGAAGGCTCGGCCGGATGCCTGCCCAGTGAAGGACTGCCGATCCGGCGACCTCGGGCATTCTGCCGTGCCACGGGCGCTTCGGGGGACGGGGTGCCGGGCGGCCGCCGATCCCGCGGCCATCCCGGCCAGGCGGGGTGGCCCATCGGCGCTCGGCCGCGGGACAATCGGGGCGTGTACGCCGAACGGCCGTCCCGGATCCCCGGAGCGACGCTGTGGATCAACTCGGGGGCGGATCGGCCGACCCGGGTGCTACCCGACGGGTGCATCGATCTGATGATTTCCGGCGGCCGATTGTTGGTCGCGGGGCCCGACACCACCGCGAAGATCGTGCCGGCCGGGACCCGCTGGATCGGGTTGCGGTTTCCGCCGGGTCTGGCGCCGACATTGCTGGGCATCCCGGCCAGCGAACTCGTCGATGCCCGACCCGAGCTGTCCGAGATCTGGCCGGTGCGCGGACGGCCGCTGCCTTGCGACCCGCCCCCGACGGCCGCATTCCTGGACAGCTTCGCCGCACAGCTGGCCGAGCGGGCACCCGCCGCCGAGCGTTGGCCGCGCGGGCTGATTGACCTGCTGTCCGCCGGCCGGTCGATTCGGTCCGCGGCCCGGGAACTCGGCTGGTCAGCCCGACAGTTGCACCGAAAAGCAATGATGGCGTTCGGCTACGCGCCCTCCGTGCTAGCGGCGGTGCTGCGGTTTCGGCTCGCCCTGACACTGGTCGAGACCGAACCGCTGGCCGATGTGGCACGGGCCGCGGGCTACGCCGATCAGCCGCACCTGGCCCGGGAGACACGCCGGTTGGCCGGTGTTCCGATGACCACGCTGCTGCGGGAGCGCGCGACCCCGGTGCTGTGAAGAGCCCGGCCGTGGCGCGGTCGAACAGGCCCGGCGGGGCCGGTCCCGCTCAGAGCGAGGCGTAGATCTCCACTCTCGATCCGTCCGGATCCAGCACGATCGCGTACCGCTGGCCCCAGAACCCGTCGAACGGCGCCAAGTGCCCCTGGTACCCGGCTTCGGTCAATTCGGCGTACAGCTGGTCGACCCCCGCCGGCGAATCGGCCTGGAAGACGAGGGCACCGCGACCCGGACCGCGGACGGGGCGGTGACCCGGATCGAACGAGGCGAAGGTGGCGTCGGTGTCGAACGCCAGTTTCAAGTCGCCACCCAGCTCGACCTCGACGTGTTCGGCGGAATCGGCCTCGGACGGCACGTCCAGGCCCAGGCGTCGATAGAAGGCGAGCGAGGTAGCCATGTCGGAGACCACCAGGCCGATGACGTTCAGTTTCACGGGCATGCTCTCAACCTAGGCGCGGGCCGGAGCTGCGTCTTGAACGAATCGGACGTCTTTCGCCTCCGGCTCCGGCGGCGGGGAACCATAGGTGGATGGCGCCCGACGAAGACGTGGACCTGCCCGACTGGGAAGTGGAAGCGGACCGGCTGGCTGCCGTGGCCCTGGCCGCCGGGCGGCCCACCGAGTGGTTCGACCAGATCTATGCCGCCGCCGCGGCCGGTGCCGTCTCGCGGCCGTGGTCGCGAGTCACCGCCCAGGTGCAGTTGGCCGAATGGTCGGCCGGACGGTCGGGTGACGGGCGTCGCGCTGTGGTGGTCGGCTGCGGGCTGGGCGCGGACGCGGAGTACCTGGCCCAGCGCGGTTTTCGAACCACCGGTTTCGATGTGTCGCCGACCGCGATCGCCATGGCGAAGGAGCGTTTTCCGCACACCGCGGTCCAGTATCAGCCGGCCGACCTGTTCGACCTGCCGGCGGACTGGCGCGGGGCCTTCGATCTGGTCGTCGAGATCTTCACCGTCCAGGCGTTGCCGCTGTCGTTGCGGGCGGCTGCCTGCGCGGCGGTGGCCGGTCTCGTGGCACCGGGCGGCACGTTGCTGGTCATCCAGATGGACAGGGAGAAGCCGGCCGACGCCGCTTTTCTCGCCGGCCCGCCGCCGTGGCCGCTGTCCCGCGAGGAGTTGGATCTCTTCGGCCGCGGGCTGGAACTGGTGAACCTGGAGAATCTGGCCGCCGGTGCCGGTTCCTACCCGCGGCGCTGGCGCGCCGAGTTCGTCAGACGGGCCTGACCCCCCGATACTAGGAACAGAGATGAGCGAGCAATCGGGTCGGGACGATGCGGCCAGCGATGAGGCCTGGGATCGCGCCCAGCGGCACGAGACCCCGACCGAACGGTTGGACCGCAACTGGACCGAATTGCTGCAGGAATTCCGGGTCGTCCAAACGGGAGTCCAACTGCTGACCGGTTTCCTGCTCACGCTGCCGTTCCAGGCGCGGTTCGCATCGTTGACCGACGCTCAGCAGAACATCTATCTGGTCTCGGTAGCCGCGTCGGTGCTGTCCACCGGTTGCCTCATCGCGCCGGTGAGTATGCACCGCTTGCTGTTTCGCCGCCACGCCCGCGGGGTCATGGTGGCCGCCGCGCAGCGGCTGGTGATTGTGGGCACTGCGCTGCTCGGCGTCGCGATCGTCGCGGTCACCCTGCTGATTTTCGAATTGGTCCACGGTGTGACGGTCGGAATCGTGGCAGCCGTGGTGGCCGGAGTGGCAGTGCTCGGCCTGTGGCTGGCTATGCCTCTGACGATGCGCAACGCCAAGGGGCTGCGGCACCGCACCAACGATCCGACCTCCGTCTGAGGGGCCGCGCCGCCTGGCGTCGTCACTGACGTCGGGTCGGGCGAACACGGCCCAGCGGCGCCGATCAGAAACCAGCCATCGGGTAACTTCCGGACGTGACCCACGACCCTGCCGCGTATGGCCAGGTCGCGCGGGCCGCGGCCCGGGACGTCGAAAATCTCGACCCTGTGTGGCTCGGAAATTTCCTGCCGGTGGTGGCGTCCTCGGTGCGCCGGGGTAAGCGGATTCCGCGTGGTGAGCTGACCGGTTTCGCCGACGTCGGGCGGGACGCCGCCGAGCGCGGGGTGGCGATCCGGTCGCTGCTGGGCCTGTACCAGAACGCTGCCTGGCGGCTCTGGAAGGTGCTCGACATCGGCGGTGAGGCAGCCGATGCGCGCCTGGTGGCCGTGGCCGCCGGGCTGATGCTGCGCGCCGTCGCCGATGTCACCGCCGTGCTCATCGAAGGGTTCCAGTTGGCTCGGCGGGCACTGGTCCGGGCGGAGGCCGCAGCCCGGCGGGAGTTCGTCGACGATCTGCTGCTCGGTGGGGGGCAGGCGACTTCCGGACTGATGGAACGGTCCGCGCGGTTCGGGGTGGACCTGGCGGGCCCGCACGCGGTTCTGGTGGCCGGGGCCGAATCGCGCTATGAGGATCATTCGCCGTTGCTGGGCCGAGTCGAGCGGGTCCTGCTGGGGACCAAGGCCGACGCCGACGCGTTGGTCAGCACCAAGGACGGGCGGCTGGTGGTGGTCTTCGCGGCGCCCGACCGGGCGGCGGTCGCCTTTGTGACCGACGCCGTCCGCGGTGTGCTGGGCACGGGCGAATGGCAGGCCGGGGTCGGCCGCGCCCAGCCGGGACCGGCGGGAGTGCGGCTCTCCTACGAGGAGGCGCTGGACGCCCTGGCCATCGGAGTGCGAACCGGCCAATCCGGGCCCGTTTTCGACGCCGCCGATCTGCTGGTGCACCGAGTGCTGATCCGCGACGAGCAGGCCATGCGCGAGTTGATCGATGCGGTGCTGACCCCGCTCTCGGCAGCACGCGGCGGGGCCGGGCCGTTGCTGGCCACGTTGGACGCCTACTTTGCGGCGGGTGGGAACGCCGCCGCGGCGGCGCGGGCGCTGCATCTGTCGGTGCGGGCTCTCACCTACCGGCTGACCCGGATCATGGAGCTGACCGGGCGAGATCCGACCCGCGCCGAGGACCGTTTCGTACTGCAGACCGCGTTGTTCGGTGCCCAGCTGCTCGACCGCGGCGCGGACGCCGAGCCTGGTCACCGCTGAAAGGACGTACCGGTCGCTGCTGGGCTTGGCCGCTGCCGGCGCCAGCAGTTGGGTCACCGCCGCCCGCGACTGCCGAACTCCGGCAACTTACCAGCGCATAGGACGTGTGGATTCTGCACTGGTACGGCAGAAAGCAGTCGGAGATGGTGGAGTCACACCCCCGACCACACCATGACCCGCCGAAAGGGCGCGACCTGATGTCTGTACCGCTCTGGGCCTGGTTCGGCTTTGCCGGCCTGGTCCTCGTCATGTTGACCATTGACCTGCTCGCCCACCGCAAACCACATCCGCCGAGCTTCCGCAACGCCGCCGTCTGGAGCGCGGTGTGGGTCGGCGCGGCGATCGCCTTCGCCGGTGTGGTCTGGGCCACGCTGGGTGGTGAGGCCGCCAGCCAGTTCACGACCGCCTGGTTGCTCGAGAAGAGCCTGTCGGTCGACAACCTGTTCGTCTTTGCGCTGATCTTCGGCTATTTCGCCGTTCCGCGGGCTTTTCAGCACCGGGTGCTGTTCTACGGCGTCTTCGGCGCCCTTCTCATGCGGGCCGTCTTCCTCTCGCTGGGTGTGGCCATCGTCTCGACCTTCACCGCGGTCCTGTTCGTTTTCGCCGCCGTCCTCATCTGGAGCGCCATCAAATTGATCCGGGGCGGCGACGAGAACGCCGACCCCAGCGAAGGGTTCGCCGTTCGAATGCTGAAGAAGGTGGTGCCGGTCTCGGACACATACCGCGGCAACAAGTTCTTCTTCGTTGAGGCGGGGAAGCGTTTCGCCACACCGCTGCTGGCGGTCGTCGTGGCCATCGAGGCCGCCGACCTGATGTTCGCTGTGGACAGCATCCCGGCCGTGCTCGCGGTTTCGGACAACACCTTCATCATCTTCACCTCCAATGCCTTCGCGATACTCGGTTTGCGGGCGCTGTTCTTCCTGCTGTCCGGAATGCTCGACAAATTCCAGCATCTGGGCAAGGGACTGGCGATCATCCTCGCCTTCATCGGCGTCAAGCTGACTCTGCAGGCGTCGCACAAGCTGATCAGTCCGGCCATTCCGGAGATCCCGTCGGTGGTCTCGCTGGTGGTGATCGCGCTGGTGCTCGCCGGCGCCGTCGTCGCCTCGCTGCTGACCGCGCCGAAGCCGGCGGCCGGCTCGGCCAACGGGTCGGAGATCGAAGTCGGGGCGGCCGCGGGACGTGACCTCGGCCCGTTTATGAAGGCTGGTGGCCGTATATGACCGGCGTGCGGCACGGACGGGGCGGTGACCGGAGCCCAGGCGGTGAACCGGCCGGGCGACGCCTCTGTGCCGGTGGTGTTCGGCAACAGCCTGTCAATGCACGTCGAGCCGCTCCAGCCCACCGGCCAGGAACTCGACGGAGCGGATGAGGCCATCCTCCACGGTGAAGGCGAAGACGACCTTGAGCTCGCCGCGCAGCGTCCACTTGGCCGCGGCGAACCCGTCCAGTTCGGCAGGCCTAGCGGCCTTGGCCCGCCCGGAGAAGAACCGGGCGACCTCATCCCGCCCGGAAATGAGCGCCGGCGTGCCCATGGCCGCAGCCTCGGCGTCAGCCGTGATGATGGCGTCCGGATGCAGCAGGGCGAAGAGCCGGTCGAACTCGCCGCGCCGGGAGGCGTCCATGAAGGCAGTGACGATTTCTCGCTGCCGCGCCCGGTCGACCTCCACCGACTGCTCCTGGCCACGCACCCGGCGACGCGCCCGGCTGGCCAACTGGCGGCAGGCGGCGCTGTTGCGTCCCAGGGTGGGCGCGATTTCGTCGAAGGACAGCCCGAACAGGTCGTGCAGGCAAAAGGCCAGCCGCTCCGCCGGCGCCAGTGTGTCCAGCACGACCATCAGGGCCCGTCCCACAGCGTCTGCCCGCTCCGCCTCGGCCGCCGGATCGGCACTGGATTCCGCAACGGCATCGACGAGTTCGGGCACCTCGGCGTCCAGGTCCTCCCGCCGGGCGGCGCGGCTGCGGAGCTGGTCGAGGCAGATGCGCGAAACCACGGTGGTCAGCCAGCCGGCCAGGTTCTCCACGCCGTCGACGTCGCTGCGCTGCAGGCGCAGCCAGGCCTCCTGAACGGCATCGTCGGCCTCGTGCACCGAACCCAGGAGCCGGTAGGCCACCGCGCGCAGGTGGGTACGGTGCTGCTCGAAGGTGGTGATCAGATCCGGCATGGCTGTCACATTCTGCTCGTCCCGCCCGTCGAAGCAGTAAGTGGCCGACACCCGGCCGCCCAAGACCGAAGGAGCAAGAAGTGAGCACCGCAATTCGCAGTCTGGTGATCCCCGTGTCCGACATCGCCAAGACCAAGGCGGCCTACACCGCGCTGTTGGGCGATCCGCACACCGACACCGAGTACTACGTCGGCTACAACGTCGACGGCTTCGAGGTGGCCCTGGCACCGGGGGACACCAGCGAGGGGCCGGTGGCCTTCGCGGACGTCGACGACCTCGACGGGACGCGGTCCACGTTGCTGGGAGCGGGCGCGACCGAACTGCATGCTCCCCGCCAGGTCGCACCCGGCGCTCGGGTGTGCGTCCTGGCCGACGCGGACGGCAACCCGATCGGTCTGCGCGGTCAGTGAGGTCCAGGCCGGGCGCCGCCGGATCGCCCGCATCGGCTGGCTGTCCGCCCGGCTTGGCCGTGAATCCGGCGGACGGGAGCTAGGACGGGAGCTAGGACAGCCGGTTCTGCAGCGCGGACTTGGCCGAATCCTTGGCCGTGTCGATGGAGTCCTGCACGCCGTCCAGCACGTCACTGGTGGCTTGCGGCTCCGATTCGTCGCCGGCCGACTGGTCGCCGGATCCGGGCTGCTGATCCGGCTCGCTGGCCGCGGCGGCCTCGGCGGGAGTCCCCCGTTCAGTGCCCGCCTCGGCGGCTTCGTTCCGGTCGGCGGCCGGATCGGGATTTTCGGGGTCGGTCGGCGGCAAGGCGCCCGGGCCGTCCGCGCTGCGGTCCGGACTGCCGATCGATCGCTCGGCCGCGGCGGCATCGGCCCGCCCGCCATCCGCGGCCGGGGCAGGAGCGGCGACATCCGGGTCGCCTTGCTGCCCGATGGCCTGCTCGGCTCCGACCGGATCGGCGTCACCGACCGTCACACCGGGATCGGTGCCTTCGGAGGGGCTACTGGATGCGCCGGGCAGGCTGGGGGAGGTCATGCCCGATCAAGTGCCCGGCACGAGGGCGATCGAAAACGGCAGCCGGCGGTCAAACCAAGGCGTTACCGGCCGAGCGCGAAAACAGCTGGGATCGGCCGAACTGAAATAACGGCCGTCGCCCCCGTGAAGGCAGCGGCTACCGGGCCAGCAGCCAGACGATGACAGCGATGGCGATCACCGCGATGGCCAGCACGACCCACAACCACGCCGGCGGCGCCTGGCGCGCGGCGGCGCTGGTCTCCGGCTCTTCCACGAAGCGGCGGAACATGCCGGTATCGGCGATCGGACTCTCGTGCGGAGAATTCGCCGGACGGTTGGGGTCGGGCGTGTTCATAGCTCCCATCAAACCAGCGTCGCCGCTCATCGGCCAAGCGACGACCCGGACGAGGTGGCCCGGAGCCCGGCTAGCCGCCGCCCACTGCGGCCGGCCCGAGGTCGGACCGCCACCTGCTCGTTGCCCGCCGGTCAGGTGCTGATTACCGGACAGTGCCAAAATGGCAGCCATGTCGGAACATGAGGTCCAGACCATCGCTTATCCGGCGCCCGGAGCCCATCCTCGCCGCCGCCAGCGCGATGACGCCGTTGCCCCGCACGTGGTCGTTCTGTTCGGCGCGACCGGTGACCTGGCGCGCCGGAAACTGATCCCCGGCCTGGCGCATCTCGCGTTGTCCTCGCTCACTCCGGACATCGAGATCGTCGGCACCTCGCTGGAGGACTTCTCCGACGAGGAGTTCCGGGAATTCGCTCGCCTGGCGATTCACGACTTCTCCACGCGCAAGCTGAGCGACGAGCAGATGGAGGTGTTCAGCCAGAAGCTCACATACGTCCCGCAAGCCGCCGGGCCGGTCGCCCTGGCCGAGGCGGTGGCCAAAGCGGAGACTTTGCTGGGCAGCGACGTCCGGCGCCTGCACTATCTTTCCGTGCCGCCCAAGGCCGCCCTGCAGGTCATCAGGATGCTGCGCGACGCGCGACTGGTCGACCGGGCGCGCGTGGTGATGGAGAAGCCGTTCGGCACCGATCTGGACAGTGCCATCGACCTGAACGACGAAGTGCACGAGACTTTCCGGGAAAGCCAGATCTTCCGGATCGACCATTTCCTCGGTAAGGAGGCGGCCCAGAACATACTCGCGTTCCGGTTCGCCAATGGTCTTTTCGAGCCGATCTGGAACCGCAATTTCATCGACCACATCCAGATCGACATTCCGGAAACTTTGGGTCTGGACCGGCGGGCCAACTTCTACGAATCGACCGGCGCCTACAAGGACATGGTGGTCACTCACCTGTTCCAGGTGATGGCGTTCGTGGCCATGGAGCCGCCGACCGCCCTGGAGCCGCGGGCCATCAGCGAGGAGAAGAACAAGGTCTTCCGCTCGATGCTGCCGATCAACCCGGACCATGTGGTGCGCGGCCAGTACATCGGCTATCACGAGGAAGAGGGCGTCGCCCGGGACAGCGACACCGAGACGTTCATCGCGCTGAAATGCGGGATCGACAACTGGCGCTGGGCCGGCGTGCCGTTCTACCTGCGCACGGGCAAGCGGATGGCCGAGGGCCAGCGCATCATCTCGATCGCCTTCAAGGAGGCGCCCAAAACGATGTTCCCGGCCGGGTCGGGTGTCGGGTCACAGGGCCCGGATCACCTGACCTTCGACCTGGCCGACGCCTCGAAGGTGTCGCTGTCCTTCTACGGCAAGCGGCCGGGACCGGGGATGAAGCTGGACAAGCTGTCCATGCAGTTCTCGACCCAGGAGACGGAACACGCCACCGACGTGCTGGAGGCGTACGAGCGACTGATTCTGGACGCCATGCGCGGCGACCACACCCTGTTCACCACCGCCGAAGGCATCGAGAGTCTCTGGGAGCGCTCCATTCCGCTGCTGGACGACCCGCCGCCGGTCAAGATCTATACGCCCGGCACCTGGGGGCCGAACGCCATCCACCAGCTGATCGCGCCGCACGCCTGGCGACTCCCGTTCGAGCGGGTGTGGCGGGAGAAGAAGTAACGCTGCGGCGGCCAGCCCTACTCCGCGCCCCCGTGAAGCCCGGTGGCTCCATATAGCCAAAGACCTGCACGGACGACGCCGGTGCCCCGGATGCGCGCCAAAAGCAGACAAGATCAGCGGCGCAGCGGCAGGTCCGCCTGCCGCGTGCCGCCGCGGTCGAGCCGGCTGGCCGTGGCCAGGGCCAGCCCGACCGCAACCAGCATCGGGGCGGCCAGCTCGAATCCGGTGTGGGTGAACTCGGCCACCAGCACCAGAGCCGTGAGCGGCGCGCGCTGGGTCGTGGCCAGAAAGGCCGCCGCGCCGACCAGCGCGTAGGCGGCGGTCGACGGCCCGGGCCAGATCAGCGTCCACACCCCACCGGTGGCCGCGCCGAGCGCCGCCCCGGTGGCCAGGGACGGGGTGAGGAGCCCACCCGACGCTCCGCTGGCCAGGCAGGCGGCGCTGGTGATCGGCTTGAGAACCACCAGTAGCCCGAAGACGCCCGCGCCGCCGATGCCGGCCAGGGCCAGCTGGGCGGGTCCTTTGCCGTTTCCGAGCAGCTCCGGATAAGCCATGGCCAAAGCCCCGAGGCCGGAGAAGACGACGACGACGGAGATGGGCAGCCACCGACCGGTCGGCGCCATGCCGCGCGCCCAACCGGTCAGCCGGTTGAAGCCGCTGGCCAGAATCCCGGCGATCGGCCCGAGCACCAGTGCCCAGACCAGCAACGACCAGGAGAACGCCTGCGTTGCCACGGCGTACGTGGGCAGGCGGGTGATCACCGGCCAGGCCACGACGGTGGCGATCGCCGAGCTGAGCAGGGCCGGAATGGCGTCGGTCAGGGCGGTCGAGGCGAGCAGCACCTCCAGCGTGAAGACCGCCCCGCCCAGCGGCACGTTGTAGACCGCGCCCAGCCCGGCGCCGGCGCCGCAGGCGATGAGCAACCGGCGTTGCCGCGGCTCCAAGCGCAGCAGGCGGGAGATCCAACCGGCCAGGGCCGCGCCGAGCTGACGGGGCGCACCTTCGCGGCCCAGGGATGCGCCCACACCCACCGCCGCGATCTGCAGGCTGGTGTCGGCCAGCACCGCCACGAAGGGCGCCTGCCGGTTGGGGTGGCGCAGCAGCTCCTCCGGAGTGGCGATCCGGGGAAAACGGCGCCGCAGCGCCCACCAGCCCAGCCCCACCACCAGCCCGCCGCAAGCGAGGGCGAGGACCCGCCGTTCAGGGCTGGACTGCTCGACACCGGTCAGGAAGGTCTCATCGGTGTACCCGAAGGCCAGGTGTTGCACCAGCCGCAGCAGCAGCGTGAGCACCATGCCACCGATGCCCGCGGCCACGCCGATCAGCGCTGAGGCCAGGAAAACCGGGGTCGTCCAGCGCCTCGAGACCGGGCTGCGAGCGGGTGGACGCACAGCCCGGACAATACATCGGTAACCGATGCTTTAGCCTCGAGAGGTGGTTGCTCAGGTACCCGACCCCGGTCGCGCGCTGACCACCGTGGTCACGCGGCTGCGCCGCACCCTGCGCACCTCGATCCGCAGCGACTTCCCCTGGGAACGGCTGCCGATGGCACAAGTCGAACTCCTGTTGGCCGTCCACGACCGCCAGCCGGTCCGCGTGGGCGCCCTGGCGACCGAGCTCCGGCTCGCTCAGAGCACGGTCAGCGGGCTGGTCCAGCAAGTGGTCGAAGCCGGCTTCGCCGAGCGGGGTGTCGACCCGCAGGACCGCCGCGTCGCGGTCGTCGCCCTCACCGACCGCGGCGAGGTGCAGCTGCGGGAGTGGGAAAAGGCCCACGAACGCCGACTAGGTGTGGCCTTCCAGGCGTTGAGCGCCGACGAACAACGGGCGGTCACGTCGGCCCTGCCGGCGCTGAGCCGGCTGATCGACCGGCTGGCCGAGCAGAGCTGACCGAGTGGCCGGGCACGCCCGACCTCTCACCTTGGTTGTCAGATTCGGCCATCCGTGGCGAAAATTCGGCGTCGGCGTGTTCTCCTTGAGTCGCCTGTGAAACCAGTCGGAACGGACCGACTCATTTCCCACCCCAGGAGTTCTTCCTTGCGCACCCGACTCGCCACGGCCGGCGTCGTTGCCGCCGGACTCGCCGTCACCCTCACGCTCGCGGCCTGCACCAGTGACCCGCCCAGCCCGGCGAAGGCGGTCGTCTCTACCGGTTCGTCCTCGACTGCGTCCTCGCCGCTCACCAGTCCCGCCGGCTCCACGCCTGCGGCGTCGACGGCGACGGTGGCGGCGGCGTCCGCAGACACGCACGGCTCCGCCGGCCCCGAATCCAGCGCCCTGACCACCGCTCTGGCCTCCTCCGGCTCCGACAATCGCTCGGGATGGTTGGTGCTGGCCTACTTCTCGGCCGCCAACTCGCTGGAGACAGCGGAACTGTCCGACCTCAAGGAGTCGCTGGCCGTCAGCGATCCCGACGTCACCGAACTGGCCCTGGTCGACCGGGACACCCCGGCCACCAGCCACGGGCAGACCGACGGCCGCACCGACGCGGACACCCTGCCGGGCATCCCCGAGGATCCCAAGGGCGGCACCCAGTTGATCCAAGTCCGCGAGGGCAAGGCCACGTTGCTGGCCAATCTGCCCGACCAGAGCATGATCGATCCCGGTGTCATGGCCCAGTTCATCTCCTCGGGCATCCAGAAGTTCCCCAACCGCAAGGTCGCCTTCGTCATGGATGACCACGGGGGTGGCTGGCGGGGGGCCGAGGAGGACCAGGAGACCAGTGTCGACGGCGTCATGAACCTCGCCGACATCGCCAAGGGCGTCAAGGACGGCGTCTCCGCGGCCGGGCGAAATCAGCTCGATGTGCTCGGCTTCGACGACTGCATGATGGCCAACCTGGACGTGCTGACGGCGGTGGCGCCGTATACCCGGCGCATCGTCGCGTCCGCCGACGAGGAACCGAACGCCGGCTGGGACTGGGGCTTTTTGGGCCAGGTCACCGGGGCGGAGACCCCGGATCAGTTCGGGCAGAAAGCCGTTTCCGCGTTTCGCAAGTACTACTCGTCCCAGAAGATCCTGCAATCGGCCACCCTGGCCGTGTTCGACCCGACCAAGATCAAACCGCTGAACGATGCCCTGGACGCGATGGTGGCCGGGACGACCGACAACCCGAGCACGGTCAGCGCGATCGCCACCAGCCGGGCCCAGTCCTGGCAGTACGCCCAGTCTTCCGATCCGGCGCTGAACTTCAACCTGATCGATCTGGGTAACTGGGCCGCCAAAATGCAGACGGCCGTCGGCGGTGACATGGCCACCAAGGCGGCGGCCGTGATCCAGGCGGAGAAGGACACGATGACCGCGTCCTACGTCGACCTGCTCTCGCCCGGCGCCACCGGGGTGACTGTCTATTTCCCACCGACCGGCGGCACCACCTCGACCGATTACGCCGCCGCCAACCCCACGCCGGGCTGGCTGGCCTTCCTGAACTCCTACCACGAGAAGGTCGCCGCGGTGCCGGCCACCAATCCGTTCGACACGTCCAGCCAGGTGCGGGCGGTGGCCAAACAGGGCCAATTCGCGGTCCAGGCGGCCTATCTGCCGGCCCAGGAGAAGAACATCGCGGACGCGGTCGGCCGCATCGGTACCGATCTGGGCGACGGCCGGGTGGCCTACCTGATCGACGGACCGGCGGACCTCAAGGCCGGCACCGTGTCCGCGGAGGGCGTCACGCGCTATGCGACCGTCACCGACGGCAGCACCACGATCCCCGTCTCGATGTCCGGCGTGACCGCGCTGAACATCCCGTTCGAATACACGGCGCCCAACGGAACCACGCAGAATGTGCTGATCAGCACCGTTCCTAACGACGCGGACCCGACGCAGCTCGACGTGTCGCAGGTCTACGGCGACATCGCCAACGGCACCCCCAGTCGAACCACCCTCGACCCCCAGGGCAAGCTTTCGCCGCGGTATCTGATCGGCAAGGCGGACGGCAGCAGCTCGTGGGAAACCGACAGCTCGGTCAGCGTCTCGGCCGACGTGTTCAACGAGAAGTTCCGGCTGCCGGCCGTCCCGGTGGGCAAGAAGATCGTCGTGGCGATCACCCTGACTTCGCTGAACGGTCAGAGCTACACCGAAGGTCAATCCGTGACCATCCAGCGGTAGCCGGGCCACCTTGGCCGGGTTGCGGCGTCCGGGCGAGCAGAACGCCGGCCGAGCTCCGGGCTTACCGGCGCACGAATTCTCCGCGGGCGGTAGGCGGGGTGCGGCGAGCCGGGACCGGGCGACCTGCCGCCGAGCCGGCCACGGCAGAATGTCGGGATGACCGAAGACGAGCAGGAGACCTCGGGTGCCGAGGCCGAACCGGCGGAGACGAGCGACGTGCAGGAGCGAGCCGCCGAAACCGAGGACTACGTCGGTGTTCCGATCAGCGATGAGGAGCTGGGCGAGGCGTGGGAGGGCGAGCCGCCCGCCTGATCGATGAGCGAGCCACCGCCCGACGCCGACCGGGTGGTCTGTGTCGGTCTGACCACGCTGGATCTGGTCTATCGCGTCGACGTCGCGCCGGGCCCGAACGCGAAGGTGCAGGCGCGGAGCAGCTTCCGAACCCTGGGCGGCCCGGCCACGAACGCGGCCCTGACCGCTGCCCTTCTCGGCTCGCCGACCACCCTGGTGTCTCGCTTCCCGCCGGCCGACGCTGTCTCCTTCTTCGGCGGACAGTTTTTCGGCGATCTGGTGGCGGTGGTTGATGTCGCCTCAGGCGGCGAACGTTTCGCCGTGTCGTCGATCGTCGTCGATGCCCAGGGTGGCCGCTCGGTGGTGTCGGAGAACGCCGCCGGTTGGGGACCACCGGCAGCAACGCCTCCGGCGGAAGGCTCGGTGCTGCTGGCCGACGGTCACGATCCGGTCGTGCTGGCCGAGGTTCTGCGTCAGACCCCGGCACCCATTCGCATTCTGGACGCCGGCAGCTGGAAGGCGTGGATGGCCGGTGCCCGTCATGCGCACGGCCCGGCAATGGCCGACTTCAGCCACGTGGTGGCCAGCGCGGATTTCGCCGTTCCCGGGGTGTCCCGCGGTTCCGACACGTTGGCCTGGTTGCTCGACCAAGGTGTGCTGTTCGCGGCCCGCACCGCCGGCGCCGGACCCACCAGTTGGCGAACCGCCTCGGGAGAGGAAGGGGTCATCGATCCGTTCGACCCGCCCGAGCCGGTACGGGACACGCTCGGCGCCGGCGACGTGCTGCACGGTGCCCTCGCCCATTTCCTGGCCCGCACCGCGCCGGCCGACCCGGTAACCGCGGCGGTGTCGGCGCTGACCGATGCGATGCGGGTCGCGACCTTCTCGGTGTGCCGGGACAGCGTTTGGGCCGGAGTCGAATTCTTTCTGACGACCCGATAGCGGTTCGCGCCCAGCAGGTGTCGTGAATATCCGCCGCGGAACCGTTGTCGAGGAACAGTTCCGCGGCGGACGTCTGAGTGGCCGCGCTGGCGCGGTTCGGATCAGATGCTCATCGGGCCTTGCCAATGGTGGCCGTCCCAGAATCCCTCCCACAGACCGTTGTCGGTGCCTTTCCAGAACACGTATTGCCGGTTTTCGCTGTCCGCACCGGCGGTCGGCTCGGAGCCGAGCGCGCCCATGCCGCGGCTGTTCGGTCCGTTCCAGTGGTGGCCGTCGTAGAACGCCTCCCACAGGTTGCCGTCGGTGCCTTTCCAGAACACGTATTGCTGACCGTCCGGTGCGACGGCCGCTCCCGGGGCGGAGCCGAGCGGCCCCATGCCCAGCGCCAGCGGTCCGGTCCAATGGTCGGTGTCCCAGAACGCTTCCCAGAGATTGTTGTCGGTGCCTTTCCAGAACACGTATTGCCGGTTTTCGCTGTCCACACCGGCGGTCGGCTCGGAACCGAGCGGGCCCATGCCGCGGTTCGTCGGTCCGTTCCAGTGGTGTCCGTCGTAGAACGCCTCCCACAGGTTGTTGTCGGTGCCTTTCCAGAACACGTACTGCCGGCCGTCGTCGCCGACAGCCGCCGCGGGTGCGGAGCCGAGCGGCCCCATGCCCAGGGCCAGCGGCCCGTTCCAGTGATGACCGTCGTAGAAGGCCTCCCACAGGTTGTTGTCGGTACCTTTGAAGAACACGTACTGGCGGTGCCGGCCGTCCACTCCCGCGGCCGGCTCGGAGCCCAGGGATCCCATGCCGAGGGCGAGCGGCCCGTTCCAGTGATGGCCGTCGTAGAAGGCCTCCCAAAGGTGGCCGTCGGTGCCTTTGAAGAACACGTACTGCTGTCCGTCCGCGGCCACCGCGACACCGGGCGCCGAGCCGAGCGGCAGCGGCTTGGGCACGGTCGTCGGCTGCCGGAGCCAAGCCTCCGCGGTGATGTTGACCATCGAAGGATGGTCGATGATTCCGATCGACTTCCAGGTGTACATCGCGTATCCCGGCTGGGTCCCGTCCACACCCGCCGGCACGGCCACACCCAGCTGCTCGGCCAGCCAGGCGATGGAGCCGTATCCGCACAATGCCGTGCAGTGGTCTTCGTTGAAGTCCGGCGTGAATCCCGTCGCGAACCAGCCGGACTCGCCACTGGTCGACCAGTACGCCCCATCGAGCTGGTCGGCGGCGATTCCCAGCTTGACCGGGCCGAGGTAGATGGCGCTGCGAACCGTGGCCGGTGTGGTCCAGTCGACGGACAGATACGGACCGTCGTCGTAGGTGTAGAAGCCCTCGGCGAACCCGTCGTTCTGCATCCAGGTCAGCACGTCGGTGAGATAGGCGCCCTCGAGCACTCCGTGCGCGGTGGCCCAGGCGATGGCGTCGGCCTCCGGGATGAACAGCTCCGGCTGGCGGCAGGCCTTGGCGAACGCCTCTTCGGCGGTCACGCAGTCGCCGTGAATGTCATTGCCCCACATGGACAATTGCGCCGGTTTGATCAGATAGGTGGCCGGCACGTCGGCCGTGGCCACATGCGGCGTCGCGGCCGCCAGGGCGTGCCGGGGCGAGGGTAAGGCGCCGCGCTTGAGTTGAGTTTCGGGCATGGGTTCCTCCTGAAATAGGTCTGTGACGGTTCACGACTGGTCAGCGGTCGCTGCGGAGTCCGGTGTGTCCGGCTCGCGGCGGCGCGAGGCGTTGTCACCCGCGGGGGGCGAGTCGGCCGGCGGTGCGGCCATGCTGTCCGCCTCTTGATCTGCGGGCGGGCGGAAAACCGGTGCGGATTCGATCCGTCCCGGCGGGACCGGGAAGGCTCCGCGTTTCCACCTTCGTCGGGCGGCCCGGTCGTCGGATGGAAGGTCCGGCTCCGGGGTTCGGTCAGGGTCGGTCTGGGCTTCGGGATCGGGCTCTTCCGGCATGGGCTGCGCTCCCTCGGTCAGTGGTGTCGACCACCAACAGACGCAGCGCGGAGGGTAAAAAGACAGATTCCGAAAAGATCAATTGAGGGACCAATCGGAGCCCGCGGCGCAGCGTGGATTTGCGTCGTCGCGATCGGCGCAACTGAATGTTGCACGGAATCTCGGCAGGTCCGCCAAATTTGCGACGCCAGTTGCGCAGGAATACATTTGCATCTCGCGAGCGGTTCAGGCTCCCGCTGATCGGCCCGTGACCAATTCTCGAAGACAATTGCGTTTCTGTGGGGCATCGGTTTCGGCCAACCGATGGCAGGCGATCTGTACGGAAGACTGACGGGGCTGGGCGCATTCTGGTCCCGGCGCGGACGCATCGAAGCGGACGCAAACAGTGATCGGCGGCCCAGAATTTTGCCAGCCGACCGGAACGGAGACGCCGGTGTCGACCACGCTCAGGATCAGCCGAGAAGGATTCGGCATCGAGCTCCGCCGCGGCCCGTTCGACGTTCTGCTCGACGGGAAGCGGCTCGGATCGATCGAAGCGCACGACAGGATGGAAAGACCGCTCGACTCGGGACGCCACACGCTTCGGGTACGCAAAGGCCGGTACAGCAGTCCGAACCGCACTTTCGAGGCCGCTGACGGCGAGGTCGTCGCGTTCCGATGCCATGGAGCCAATCTCTGGCCCATCTGGCTGGCATCGTTCGTCGTCCCGACGCTCGGATTGTCGCTCCGCCGGGAGTAGGCCAGGCAGGTGCGGCTATGTCACGCGCCGCCCTCTTCGGTGCTCGGCAGGACCAGTGGCCCGGAAGCTGCGGACGTCCGTTGCTATGGGTCAGAGTGTGTGCACGCCCGAGCGGGCGGCGGTGAACTGGTGGGCGCCCGCCGAACACTGCACGCCCGACGATTCGGTGGACAGGCACGTGACACCGTGGAACGTCAGCGACAAGTTGTAGGCCAGGGTCGGGTAGCCCCCGGACACGCCGGCCGGTGATCCGCCGCACGACAGTGATACCGCGCTGTCGCCCGTCATCCTGATGGCGACGGGCCCGCTGTCACAACCCGACGGGCCGCCACCACTGATGGTGGTGATGACACAGTCGATGGCCCCGCTCTGTCCGATCAGGCAGTGGACGTTGCTGCTGGGACTGGCGAACGCTACGTCCTGGCCGCCGTTACGACTGAACTTGGCCGGATCCGCGAACTGGATGCCGTTCGAAACGGTGGGAGTCCGGCCGGTCTTGGTGACCACCACCGTGCTCGTGCTCACCGTGACAGCAGTGGGCGCGGTGACCGTGGCGGTCACGGTAGGCGTGGGAATGACCCCCGGGCCATGGCCACCCGGTCCCGCTGTGGCGGTGGCCGTTCTGGTACCGGTCACCGCCCCCGGTTGGCTGCCGGTCGGGGTGGCAGCGGTCAGCGGAGACGGCAAGGACCCGGAGGACGACCCGCCGGAGACCGCTCCGCCGCTTCCGGCCGACGAGGCCGGGGCGGAGGCCGCTGATGCGGAGGCGATTGGTTCCGACGCGGAGCCTGAGCCATTCGACCCGGCTGGGCCCGACGACGCCGGCGCTGCGGCCACCGAGCTCACCGAGAACCCGGTGGACGACGAGGAGTCGGCGGTTCCGGAAGTCGACGGGCTGCACGCGGACGAGGCCAGAGCCAGCCCAGTGGCCATCACGACGGCCCACATGCAGCGAACGGAACGCACCACAAACCTCGGTATCTCGGCGGTCGACGACCGGCCGAATCTATTCCTCGCGATCGGCATTGCCCGGGTTATCGAACTCCTCGGCGAGCCGCCCGGGATCCGCCCGCGCCCGCAGGAACGCGTCGTCGTCCGGTTTCGATCGGGTGGCTCCCGGCTACGAAGGAGGAATGGAATATCGCCAACTCGGCCGCTCCGGCCTGCCGCGTCTCGACTCTCACCTTGGGCACCATGGGCTTCGGCGGCACCGGATTCGCCGAAAAGGTCGGTCAGATCGATGTGGACGGCGCGCGACGGCAGATTTCCCTGGCTCGCGACGCGGGCGTCAATCTGATCGACACCGCCGACGTGTACTCGTCGGGTTGGTCCGAACAGATCGTCGGCCAGGCGCTGGGCAGCGACCGCGACGACGTGCTGCTGGCCACCAAGGTGCGGATGCCGATGGGCGACGGGCCCAACGACGCGGGACTGTCGCGCCACCACATCATCCGCGGAGCCGAAGCCAGCCTGCGCCGGCTGGGCACCGACTGGATCGACCTTTACCAGGTGCACGAATGGGATGGCCACACTCCGCTGGAGGAGACGCTGTCGGCCCTCGACCATCTGGTGCAGTCGGGCAAGGTCCGATACATCGGCGCCTCGAACTACGCCGCCTGGCATTTGATGAAGGCGCTAGCTATCTCCGATCAGCGTGGCTACGCCCGATTCGTCAGTCAGCAGATCTACTACTCCCTGCAGGCCCGAGACGCCGAGAACGAACTGGTGCCGGTGTCCGTGGACCAGGGGCTGGGCATTCTGGTGTGGAGCCCGATCGCCGGGGGCCTGTTGTCGGGCAAGTACCGCCGTGGCCAGCAGGCGCCGGAGGGCAGCCGGCATCTGTCCGATTGGGGCGAGCCGCCGATCTACGACGAGGACAAGCTGTACGACACCATCGAGAAGCTGGTGGAGGTCGGCGATGGGCACGGCGTCTCCGCGGCCCAGGTGGCGCTGGCCTACACGCTGGCGAAACCTGCCGTCACCTCACTCATCGTGGGCGCACGCACGGAAGAGCAGCTGGCCGACAACCTCGCTGCAGCGGAGCTGTCGCTGACCGCCGACGAGATGGACGCGCTGGACGAGGTCAGTGCCCAGCCGTTGCCCTATCCGTTCTGGCATCAGGCCAAGACGTCTTCGGACCGGCTCTCATCCGCCGATCTCACTCTGTTGGGCCGGCACATCGACTGACCCCGCCGTCCGGCCCGACCTAATCCTAGGGGTCGGGCCGGACGGCCGGGGCGGTAGCGGTCGAAAGTCGGGCGCTGCTGTCGGCGTCAACAGGGTGCGTGGTGGACTGCCTGCCGCCATCCCGCCGCGACCGCCTCACGGCGCGTCCTCGATCACCGGGCTGAGCTCGACAACAGACTGCAGGGAATCGACCTCCTCCGGCGTCTTGTCGTCGCGGTACCGGACGACCCGCGCAAAACGCAGCGCGACTCTGCCCGGGTAGCGGGTCGATTTCTGCACGCCGTCGAAGGCGATCTCGGCCACCAGCGGCGGGTCGACGAAGACGGTGTTCTTGGTGCGGCGCGATTCCCGCGCCAAGAACTGGGCGGTCTGCCAGGTGAGCACCGCATCGGTCAGGCCCTTGAAGGTCTTGCCGAGCATCACCAGCTGACCGGTGTCGGCGTCACGGGCAGCCAGGTGCAGGTTGGACAACCAACCCTGGCGCCGGCCGGAGCCCCATTCGGCCGCGATGACCGCCAGCTCGAAGGTGTGCCGAGGCTTGACCTTGATCCAGCCGGAATCTCGCCGCCCGGCGGCGTAGGGCGCGGCCAGCTTCTTGACCACGATGCCCTCGTAACCCTGATCGACAACGGCCCGGAAGAACTCGGTCAACTCCGGCTCGGTATGCGGAAAGATGCGTGGCACCAACATGTCCGGGGGCAACGTCCGGGTCAGCATGTCCGCCCGCCGATGCAGCGGCTCGTCCAGGAGATCGACACCGTCGACGGACAGCAGGTCGAACGCGAACAGCGACAAAGGCACCCGGGCGCGCCCACCGGCGGACTCCGCCTGAGTGGCCGTGCGAGAGGCGATGACCTGAAAAGGAAGCGGACGACCGTCGGCGCCCAAGCCGACGACCTCACCGTCGAGAATCAGATTCTGCACGGGCAACGCCGCGACCGCACCGACGACCTCCGGTAGCCGCTCGGTGATTTCGTCCAGACTCCTTGTGTAGATCCGGATCTCGGCGCCCGCCCGGTGGACCTGCACCCGGATGCCGTCGAGTTTGGCGTCGGCCAATATCGGAGCATCCGCCTTGACCAGCGCCGCCGCCGGATCGGGCGCCGATGCCGCCAACATCGGCCGGATGGGGCGGCCGAGCGTCATCCGCACCTCGCCCAGGCCGTCCAGCCCGCGGGCGGACAGGATCGCTGCGGCGGCGGCGGTCGACCCCAGCAGCATGGCCGCCCGGGACACCTCGGCGGCCGGTACCTCGTAGGCGCTGGCCAGAGCGTCTTGCACCAGCGCGTCCAGGGCTCCTTGTCGCAGTTCGTCGAAGACCAGCCCGCGCAGGAAACGCTGCTCTCCCTCGGTGGCCCGAGCGAACAGTTCTTGGCTCAGCCGGCTCCGTTCGGCCGCCGAGCCGGATCCCGCCAGCCTGCTGATCTCCTCGAAGGCGGCGTCAACCTCGCTGACCGTGAGCGTGGCCGCCTGGGCCGGAGCCGGCGCGGCCCCGAGCGAGGCCCAGCCCACGCCGGTGCGGCGCTGCCGGAGCGTGCCCGATAGGTAGGTGACCACCAGCTCGATCTCTGCGGGGGTGGCCGCCTTGATGGTTTCGGCCAGCAGCGCGCGCTTGGCCAGCCGGGAGCGGGTGGCGCCGACCGCGGCGGACGTTTCCGCCAGGGTGGTGAGCAACATCTGCTCATCTTGGACCGGAGCACCGACAGTGCGGGCGCGTCAGGTGAGTCCCGGCTCCGCCGGGATCGGGATCGTGAAAAACTGGGGGTGACCCCGCACGAGAGAGAGCCGGACCGTTGTCTGCGAATGTGAGCCGCCAACCCTGGCCGGTTCCGCCTGCGGAACGGCCGCGCCGACCGGCCCGTCGCCGCCGGGGGGTCCGACATCCGCTCGGCGAGCGCATCTATGACTTCGGGATCGCGGTATTCCGGCTTCTGTACCGGCTCTGGGGCCTCCGCGTCGAGACCATCGGCGCCGAGAACCTTCCCACCACCGGTGCTGCCGTGTTGGCCTGCAACCACATCGGGTTCTTCGACTACAGCTTCATCGGGGTGGCCGCCTATCGACGGCATCGGAAGGTGCGCTTCCTGGTGCGCCGCGGCATGTTCGACAGCCCGGTGTTCGGTCGGGCGCTGCGGGCCATGCGGCACGTCCCGGTGGACCGCGCCGCGGGTTCGCAGGCCTACCGGGCGGCCAGGCAGCTGCTGGACGCCGGAGAACTGGTCGGCGTCTTCCCCGAGGGCACCATCAGCCGGTCTTTCACCTTGAAACCGTTCCGCGCGGGCGCAGCGGGACTGGCCGTCGGGAAAGGGGTACCGATCATTCCGATGGCCATCTGGGGTGCGCAACGACTGGCCACCGTCGATCGCCGCCGGACGCTGCGCCGGGGCATCCCGGTCACCCTGTGGATTTCCGAACCGGTCCGCCCGAACACCCACGGGTCCCGCCCGGGTCAGCAGCGAGCCCGCACGGTGCTGGAACTCGAGGCCGCGGTTCACGATCGGATCGCCGCGATGCTGGACGAACTGCAGCGCACCTATCCGGACCGTCCCCGGGACGACGGCGATCGCTGGTGGCTGCCCCGGCATCTGGGTGGATCGGCTCCCGACCCGGAGACCGGTGCTCGGCTCGACGAGGACCGCATGCTGGAATAACCGGGCCGCTCGCTGCTGATTCAAAATGCCGGGGCGGTCCTGATCAGGCGCCGCCGCCGGGAGTTGGGCGGCCCAGCGGGTCGGCCACCTTCCCGCCCGGATGGGCCAGGGTGAGCAAAAGGCAGACGCCCAGGGCGATGGCCATGCCGATGAGCACGGCCCGGCTGGCCAGCGCGAAGTCCTGGGAGACGATCCGGTTGACCACCGGGCGCAGGAAGGCGGGCACCCCGGACTCGCTGGAGCCTCCCCCGGAGGCGGCCGCGTGCTGGGCGAACGAGGCCGCTGAGGCGTGATCGAGCCCCAAGCCGGTCAGCGAGCCGGTCAGTCGGCTCACCAGCACGTGGGAGAGCAGGGTGCCGAAAATGGCGAGCCCGAGCGAACTTCCGTAATTCCGGATGGTCTGGGAAATGCCGGTCGCCTCGCCGTACGAGGCACCGATGGCCCGGTTCACCGAGTCGGTGGACGCCGGCCCGAGGATGAAGCCGATGCCCGCTCCGGCCAGCACGATGGTCCACCACTGGGCGCCCAGGGACAGGTCCGTCAGCTTCCAAGCCCAGGTGGCGAAGCCGACGGCGCCCAGCACGCCGCCGATCAGCAGACTGGGCCGCGCTCCACGCTGGTCGAGAATGCGACCGCCGAACTGGGCCGCCGGCGCGAACCCGGCGAAGAACACCAACAGGTAAAGCCCCGCACTGTTGGCGTTGTAACCGAGTGAGACCTGTGAATACACGCTCGCGAAGAAGAAAACCGGGACAAAGGCCGTCATCGAGCAGAACAGGATCGCGTTGTCCACGAAGAACGCCCGGTCGCGGAAGATCCGCATCTTGATCAGCGGTATCCGGGTGCGCAGTTCGAGGAAGCCGAACAGCACCAGCAGCACCAGCCCGCCGCCGATGCACAACCAGGTGCGGACGTCGGCCCACCCCCAGGTGCTGGCTTCCTGCAAACCCAGAACGGATAGCGCCATCCCGGCGGCGATCACGACGGCGCCGCGGAAGTCGATCGATTCGTGCCGGCCGCGGGTGGAGATGCCCGCCATCAGCGCGAGCACGATGGCGGCGATGGCGACCGGAATGTTGATCCAGAAGATAGCCCGCCAGGTCCACTGGGTGAGGTAGCCGCCGGCAATGGGCCCGATCGCGGTCAGCCCGCCGCTGACCCCGAAGAAGATGGCCAGCGCCTTGCCTCGTTCGCCGATCGGGAAAGCGGCAACGACCACCGCGAGCGCCGCCGGGATCATGATTGCGGCGGAAAAGCCCTGCACGGCACGGAAAACGACGATCCAGGTGGTGGCCAAAGAACCGGTGGGCGTGAAACCGCACAGGGCGGAACTGGCGGCGAATCCGACGATGCCGATGAGCACCATTCGCTTGGACCCGACCACATCGGCCAACCGGCCGCCGAAGGCGAAGCCGGCGGCCAGAGCGAGCAGGTAGGCGTTGATAACCCAGGCCGAGCCGCTGCGGGTGAGGTTCAGTTCCTCGGCCACTCGGGGGGTGGCGATGGCGATGATGGTCTGATCGATGAAGGTCATGGCCACCGCGAAGAGCATGGCGGTCAGGGCCAGCCAGCGGGATTTGGACACCGCACCCGGGCTCGGCGCGTCGGTCAACGGGGACGGGTCGACGTTCTCGGCGGTGCTCATCGGCGGACTCCGGTCGTAGCGGACGGTCGAACGGGGCAAAGACAGATTGTCAACCGTCGAGTGGCCCGCCGCCCGGCAGGTGGCCTCGCGCGCCGTTCAGCTGTTCGGCGCCGGCCGCAGGTCCACTCTGGCCGCCCGTGGCCCCACGTGGTTCAGCTGGTCGACGCCGCCAGCCGCAGGTCCGCGATCAACCCGGCCATGGCCTCGGCCCGGCCGTCACCGGCCCGCAGCACGGCCGATGGATGGATGGTGGCCAACACTGTGCCAATCTGCTGGCGCGACCCGGCGTATTCGCCCGCCGGCGGGGGCCACGGCAACCGTTCGCCGCGATGCTCGGTCAGCCGGAAGCGAGGTCCGAACAAGGCGGCCGCAGCCGTGGCACCCAAGGCCACCAACACTTCTGGACGGACCGCCTCCAATTCGGCGGCCAGCCACGGCGCGCACGCGCGCATCTGGGAGACGGACGGCTTCCGGTGGATGCGCCGCTGCGACGATTCTGTGCTTTTGAACCGGAAATGCTTCACGGCATTGGTCACGTAGACCGAGCCCCGGTCGATCCCGACTTCTTCCAGCGCGCGATCCAGGATGTGTCCAGCGGGGCCGATGAAGGGTTCGCCCTCCTTGTCCTCCTGGTCACCCGGTTGCTCTCCGACGAGCATGATGCTGGCGCTGGCCGGGCCGCTCCCGAAGACGGTCTGGATGGCGTCGCGGTAGAGCTCGCAGCCTTGGCAGTCGCGGGCGGCCGCCGCCAGCCGCTGCAAGCTGCGCTCGTGGGCGGGCACCCACGGCTCGGCCGAGGCCGCGTGGCCGGGGTCAGCCTTTGACGTCGTCACGGGCCGGGTCGACATCCAGCTTGGCCGCCAGTCCGTCGCCCTCCGGGTCGGAGAGATCTTCGGCGCTCGGATTCACCTCGGCCGTTGGTTCGGCCGCCGGGGTGTTCGGCGCGGCCGTCTGATCGGTGGCGGGATCCGAGTCGTCGTACAGCGGCTCGTCCTCCAGCACCAAATCGTCGTCGGCCGGCGCGTCGGGATTGTCGGCGTCGATTTCCTCCGGACCAACCTCATCGTGGTACGGCGAATCGGTGGGAGTGGAGATGTCCGCGCCGGTGCGACTGAAAGCGGCCGCCGAATCGTCGGGCAAACCGCCTGAGGCGGAGGGGTTATCGCTGGCCGTCATGGCAAGCTCCTTTTCCCGACGCCGGTGCGACGCCGTATCCTTTCCCGGCGCGCCGGTAGGACCGCACGGTTGACCTGCGGCTACGCCCGTCGCGGGAAGCGTTTGGCAGGTCAGCGGGGGAGCGCGGATCCATTCAGCCAAGGTACCGGATGCCGGAATGGTCACTTCTCAGGCGCTATAACGTCCTGTCATAATTGAACGCTATGACAGGAGCGCGGGAGACTGCCTCCGCGGGCGAATACGCAGCTCCGCGATGCGCTGGTGGCCGTCACCGTGACGAAACCGCCTGACCAAGGCGAGTACCCACCCGTGAGCGCGGGACGGGAGCACCCCGGCCTCCGAGCTGCTCCCGGTGCCGCGGGCCAAGCCTGTAACTGGCCGGGTAATTAGGCGTAGTCAGTCTGGCCACATTAATTGGCGTAGTCAGGCGCCGACGACGAGGGTTTCGCGGGCGGCTTCGACCGCTTCTGGGGTCTTGGTGTCGAGGTTGTTGATGGTCAGGATGCGCGGCCACTGATTCCGCAGGGATGCTTGTGCGACGCCGCATCCCTGCTGCTGCTCACCCGCGTCGACCTGCACAGCCACTTCGTCAGCGCCGTGCTCCCCCGATCCTGCTCGACGGGTTCGGTATTGGCTTGATCATCGGCTCAGCCCAAGAAGTGGCCACCCCCGACGTTGGCCAGGAAAACGCCCGGCGATGCCGCGGCCATGGTCAACACCGCCCGGCAAGTCGGTGGGTCCCTCGGGCTGGCCATGTTCACCTCGATCGGCGCGACCGCGCTCGACCGGTACCTGACCCACCACCAACAGCGACACCCAAGCCTTGGCCGCCCTGTCCAGCTATCACACCTATTCGTCACCGCGGCCGAGATCTTCGTCGCCGGAGCGATCACAAGCCGGCGGAACACCAAACCAGAACGCCGACTGAGGTTCCCGGGGGGAACCTCAGAGACCGACGACGCCGTAGGGCCGGGTGCGGCGCAACGGCTGCAGGACCCACGAAAGGAATGAAAAGGGCGATCAATGACCTGAAATGTTCAGGTGAGCGGACGAGCGCGATTCCGATGTGCTTCGCAGCTTCGCGAATGCAACCAAGGGCTCGGCCGAGGCCGAGCCCTTGGTCAAACTTTATGGTCAGTGAACCGTATTGACCAACTCCTGCAGCTTGGGCAGCGAGTTCACTGCGGCAATGCTGTTCTTGCTGGCCAGTGCGGCAGGGGCGACCTGAGCGGTGTTGTACTCCTTGATGAGGTAGTTGGTGGGTGAAGTGCCGTTCGCGGCGTTGGCAGCGGCGGCCGGCTGGGTGATCTGGACGTTCTTGACCACATAGCCCACTCCGTCGCTCTTCCACTGGAAGGTACCGCTGAAGGTTGCGGTGCTGTCGCGGGCCATGAGAACGACGGTCTTGCCGGGGGCCGCATGAAACCAAATGCCCTGTGAAGTGGCCGCTTCGTTGGACCAAGTATGTGACGCGGTGAATTTCACGGACACTTCGGCGTCCACTACCCCGACGAGGTTGAACCCGCGAGAGAGCTCGATCGAGCCGCCCACCGTCGCCGAGAACTCCTCGGTGTGTTCGGTAGTCACTTTCAAGCCTTGCGCGGCGGAACCGCCGATGATGGCGGGAACGTCGACCAGGTTTCCGTTCTTGTCGCGATATTGCGCGATTTTCCAACCTGAAGCGCCGTAGGTGGGATTGGTTGTCGGGATGAATGTCGCATGGTCCTGGGCGACCTCTTCCTCGCCCACCGGGAAATGGGACATGGCGTCTTTGGCCGCCTGCGGGTCGCTCTGGGCGTCAACGATGACGACAGTGCCCGGAGTTGCGCTGGCCTGTTCTGCGGCGGAGGCAAGACCGGTGGCCGTGGCGGCGATGGCGCCGGCGGCCAGGACCGCGAGTCCGATGGTGGTGATCCTGCGGTTTTTCATGACTATCTCCTTCGTGTTTCCGACCCGAGTCGGCTGACGTTGGTGGGTGGTTTGGGGTTCTTTTTGCCGAACACCACTTACTCTGCTCCCGCTAAGGCCGCATGCCCGTCGATCGACCAGCCCTCGAAACGGCTGAACCAGATGTCCCCCGATCAGTCGATGCGCTCCGAACCACCGCATGGAATGGCACCTCGGAGGCTTTGTGCGTTGCCGTCGGTCAGACGTTCGGGGCTGCGGTCGACCGTTTCTGGGCGGCGGCTTTGGCGGCGTCGTGGTGCAGGACGGCGCGGATGTCGAAGATGAGTTCGTCGACGGCGTGGGTCGGGTGCCAGTGCGATGGACGTACGGTTCAGTACCTGGCGGCCACCCCGTCCGGCGAAGGCTGTGATCCGCGGCGGCGTAGGGAGCATCAACCGAGCAGATAAGGGAGTTTCTCGACCGTCGATCGCAGCGGTAAGTGGGCGTGGCGGGAGCATCGAGTAGGAGCGGGCGGAGAATGGGCAAAGGGCCCGGACGTAGTGTCCGGGCCCTTTGCCCGAGATGTTGGTGATTTCGTTGTTGGCCGGGAAACCCGGTGGTGACTACTTTGCGTCGGTGGGATTGATGTCCTGCTGGACGTTCGAGTAGGCGAGGCCGATCTGGGTCCCGTCGTTGCCGTTCGGGTTCGGTACATCGCCCTGCGAGACCCCCACGTTCGAGACGTCGAAAGTGACACCCTCAGGGGTGGTGAACTGCACCTCACCGAACAGGGTGGCGGTCGTGAGCTGTGTCGTCAGCCAGCCTTCCTGCATCGGTTTGATGTCGGTGTCGGTATCGACCGTGGTCGAATCCGAACTTCCCCAGTCCAAGTCGCCTTCGATGGACGCGGCGATCTTTCCCGTCGATCCAGCCACGTTGACCGCAACGGATCCGGTGATTTCCAGTCCCAGGCTGGTGGATTGACCCAGGCTGGCCTTATAGCCGCTGGACAGCGTCACCCCGGAGGAGGACTCGTTGTAGACGATGCTCGACGCGCGAGTGGCCGGTCCCTGCTTGAACGTTGGCTCGGCGTTCGGGTCAGTGGGCGTGAACTTGACCGAATCCTTCACGGCCCGCGGAAACTCGCTGCTCATGATGCGGGCAACGGCCGCGCTGCTCTTGGTGTTGTCCAGCTTGATCGTCGTCGGAGCGGTCGCCACCACGTCGATGTGATCACCGTCCGGGTCAACAACCGTCTTCTCCGCAAACGCCTGACCACAGGGAGTGCCCCGACCATTGACCTGGACGGCGGCCGCGGTGTTCTGCCCCGACGAAAAGTCGAGCATCAGGGCTTGCTGGAGCCCGTCAGCTGTCGTTGGGTCGTTCCACCAGTATTCGAACCGATTCTGGCTGCCGGGCTCGAGGTCCCAGGACGCTGTCTGACCCGGTGCAACCGTCTGTGGGGCCGGGTCGCTGCTCGGTGTTCCGCTGAACGCCCCGGCCTGGTTCAAAAACCATGTGTATCCCGTGTAGTTGGAAATCTCGACCAGCTTATTGCCCGGCGCGGCCGCGTTGGCCGGGGCGCTGCTCAGCACCGCAGCACCGACAAAACCGGCGAGCACTGCCCCGCAAGCTACGGTTCGAACGAGGTTGGTGCGTAACGACTGTGACAAGTTCATGTCCATGGTCTCCTTGACGCTTTCTCAGACCCGGATCGCGGGTCATTGGCGATGGCCGCCAACACCAAAAGAGTCGTCCCCATGAGGCGGTGACGCCGTCGGACGATCGGAGACCGATCGGGACGGTCCTCCGATCGGCCGATCGGAGGAACACGGTTAGACCGGGGAGCCCACCGGCCGAACCGCCCGAACACATGGATCACGTCGCCCGAAGCTGAGGTTCCCCCCGGTTGGTGGACAACCGGGGGGAACCTCATGTGTTCGGCGAGAACGACAGGGATGTCCTAGACGTGGAGCGGTCGGTATCGGTGGGCGAAACCGATCCGGGGTGTAGAGCTGGGGTAGCGGGCCAGCCGGCGTTCGAAGCCCGGCATGCCGATCAGGATCAATCCGAGGTCGTTTCGGTCGAAGTAATCGCGTAACCGCGCCAGCCCGCCCGTCTTGAGGCGGTCGGCTTCATCGACAATCAACAGTCAGTGCGGAGCTGTGTTTCAGCGCCCAGCTCCGGGTCGAAGCCGGGGTGCAAGTTGCATTCGATGTCGCCTGGGAGGATGCCGCCGCGGTAGTGGATCTCCCGATCGAACTCGCGGGGGGTGATGACTGACGGGGTGAACATGGCGGTCCGGCTGGCCAATAGGGTGGGCGGCAGGGGGTTTTGCGCATGAACCGGTCACCCTCCCACCGCTGGCAAGTCGTCGGCGGCGGCGTAGGTGCGGGCCGAAAGGGTTTTGCCGCTGCCCGGTGCGCCGTAGCAGGCGCCGATGTAGCGGTGGCGGCGAACAGTGTCGGCGAATTCGATGAACCGGCGGTGCTGTCGGGTATTCAAGAACGGCGCGAGCCGGCGTGCGGGGCCGTTCGTCGACTATCGGATCCGGCTGGGTCAAGGTGGCGGCGCCGGCCGGGACGGTCTCCCGCACGGGGTGGGTCAAATCGTCGACCAGGCTGCGGCGGGAGTGAGTTGGCGGTGGAGTTCGCGACGGCGTTGGTTACGGGCGGCCTCGAGGTCTTTCAGGCTGATGCTGGCGGGGGCAGACCGGGGGACACGGCGCTGGAGAGCAATTGGCCGCGGTGGAAGACCCGGATCTCGGCCAGGTCGCGGGGGTCGTTACCGAGCGAGGATGCTGTCACACCCTGAGAATGCAAACTAACCGGCGTCGCCGATAATGTTTGTTGTGTCGTCACCCGCTTCAGGGATGGGCGGAGCAGCGCCGTCCTCGATTCAGGAAAATACGGTGCGTCGACGGGGAGGCCGCCGGTTGGCTCGTCAGCGACGGGATCATTCTGTCGTTGTCAATTACAGGTCACCGACGCGGTGCTCGACGAACTATCAATTGGCAGGCACGCCCTTTGGACGCGGTTTATCCGACCTTGAGGACCTGTTCGCTGCGGCTGCGCCGCTCAACGGCAGGCCCCGGAAAGCCTCGACTGGGGACACCTCGGCGCAACGTCCGGATCTGCTTCCGAATGTGAGGGAGCAACCGCAGTGTTGCCGCGACAGTTAGGAAAGGCCTGACGCCACTTGATTCAGGCAGTGTCAGGTGTGCGACAGGCCGCGTGCGTCATCCGAAGACCTTTCAATTTCAGTGGGTGGGGCGGCGGCGGGCAGCGGCGAGCAGCACGCCGCCCAGGAGTATCAGCGCGCCCGCTCCCGTCCCAGCGATCGCGGGGTCGAAGTCCGTACCCGTGGCGGCGAGTGCCGGACCGGGAGTCACCGGTGGCGCGGTCGGCGGGCTGGAAGATATAGCAGGAGGTGTCGACTCGGTCGGCGGCTCGGCACCGACCGGCGGCTGGGCACCAATCGGCGGCTCAGCCGCGCCGACACCGACAACGCCGGGCGGCGCTGTGGGATGCGTGTTGACGCCCGGCGCCGAGCAATCGGCATCCGATCCGGTTATCGGTGCTTCGTTGGCGGTCTTCGCCCCCGGCGTCTTGTTGTCGGGAATGGTCCAGGTGATGCCCTTGGCGCGGTACCAGGATCCGTTCAGCTGATAGAGGTAGTTGCCGGTGACCACCAGGTAAGCCGGTGCCAGAGTGAACCAGCCGACGCAGCCGGGCGGGATGGTCATGGTGTCCGAGTAGATCTTTGTGACCTCGTCGGTCTGCGACCATCCGTAGGCAATCCTGATCGACGCCGTGAACAAGTCGAAGAAGCTGGTCTTGGCAGTGGCCGCAATGTTTACCGAGTTTGTGGTGCTGCGGCCGGACGCGAACTTCAACATGTAAGTCAGCGGCTGACTGGTGTTGTTCGCCGATCCGGAGTCCAGGCGCGTCGGCGACTTGACCAGACTCGTCTGGCCCAGCAGTTCGTAGATGCAGGTGAGCTCGCTGGTGCCGCAGGCCACTGGGAGATCACGTTCTGCTTGCAAGGGCACGACATCGACGACGGCGGCCATGTCGATGGTGAAGGTGACTTTCCAGTCGCCTCGACCGGAGACGTTCTGGCTGCTCATCGTGCAGGTGAACGGGCTTGACGTGATCACCTGGCCGCCAGCGAGCGGGCTGCCTTGATAGATCTCGCAGTCCGATGCGTGATCGAATTCCGCACCTCGGGTGTTGCTGGCGCCGCCCGACACCCAGAAGCCGGTCGGCGCCCCGTGGTCGAAGAGCCGGTAGGCGAAGAGCACGTCGGGTGCCTGCGGCGCCTCACCGTTGCGCTGGTAGGCCGCCCATTCCAGGGTCTCGCCAGCTGCCACCGTCGGGTATTCGGTGTAGGAGGTGAGGTGCCGTCCGGCGACGATGGTCTGCTGGGTGGCGGTCTGCAGTGATCCGTCGCCCAGGCTCAGCGCGCCCTGTGGGGCCAGCACACCGCGCACCGTCGACCAGACCAGCGAGCGCAGGTCGAGGGATGCGGAGTAGACCGACTCGGGGATGCCGACATTGTTCCCCACACCTGTTTCCGGGATCGAGTCGCACTCGTAGGGCGAATCGGAGTTCTGGTTGACGACGGTGCCGCCGGCATTGGGATCACCGTCGTAGATGACGCATGGCGCCTCGTAGACGTACTCCGGGTGGATTGCGCTGTCGTCGTACCAGAACTCCAGCCGGACGGTCACCCAGTAGTCGGTCACCTTCTCGTAGTCCTGGATGCGCGCCGACATGTTGCTCCAGATGACCTGGTCCCGGTGGGTGGAATGGGCGGTCCAGGTCAGCGCGGTGGTGCTGGTTGCGGCGCCGGGTGTGGTCGCACCGTCGGTGTCGAAGGAGTAGCGCGCCTGCACCAGCGAGAGATGGTCGTGCAGGTTCAGCGTCGTGTTGACGGCATGCGGGTCGTTCGCCGGCAGGCCGTTACCGACCGCGGCTGCTCCCGGGCCTGCAGGGCGGGCCGGCGAAGTCGCGGCTGCTGACGAGGACAACGGTGGCGTCGACGCACTCGACGTCGGCGGGGCGGCCGAGCTTGCCGCCCCCGGGACAGCGGAAGCCGACGCGGGAAAGGCCCGATTGCCGCTGGCCGTCGCACTCGACCCCGACGACCCGGGCGGCGGCGCGGCGGCTGCGGTGCCGGCGAACAGCGCCATCAGAACGCCGATGATCAGGAACAGGCTGGCGACGGACACGCCGCCGCGGCGCCGCTGTGCGGATCGCATTGTGTTCTCCTCGGGAACAGTGATGCCAGGGCCGATCATCCGACGACGGGCACCCGCAACCAGTCGTCGGCGGTGAATTTCTGTGGGCAGCCGGTGGGCCGCCGGATCCGCTGTCCAATGGCTCCAGCTAAGATTCAAACAAGCGCCACCGAACCGTAGAAGGCGCTCACACTACTGGCCCCGAAGCGTCGCTGCCGGCTTGGTGCGCTAATTCGCGAGCCGCACCGGCCGATCCGCCGCCCAGTATCGGTGGACCGGGCGAAGTGGACATCTTCTTCGGACGGGATCTGACGCGCATGGCCCACGAGCGCTAGGGGGAGCGTGGCCAGCTGATGGTGACGATTCCGTCGCCGGTTGAGTCACCGGTGGTGGCTGTAACCCCCGAGACCGCCGCGTGGGCATGTCGTGATCCGCCCCGCGCAGGCGCTGGCGTACGCGCCGCCGCCGTAGAAGCCGCCCCCACCGCCCGCGCCGCCGCCGAAGACGCCGTTGACCGCGTATAGGTAGCCCTTGGGCCCATCCTGGGGCAAGGTCGGCGGCCGGTCCCGATCCGTCGAGTCCATTGCCGAGCAGGTTGCTCCGTCCCAGGCCGGGCACCGTGGGGCTCCCGCCGATGGCGGCGACCTCGCCGTTGTACGGGCCGGGCAAGCCGCCGTTGCGACCCGTCTCCCCGCACCGCAGGGCCGGGATCGGGCACGACGCCGTTGAGGTGGCCCCCGCCCAATGATGTAATTGGAGATTTGCAGCTGACGAAAGTGGACTTGGCGATTCTTCTACTTTTTTCAAGTGGCGTCTACGACCCAATTTTATAGGCCACGAATAATCCATACCAACCAAAGCGATCCCAAGACCGACAGGGACTCACAGAAAGAGTCGCTTCATCGGCGGACCGCCGTTTTGGTTGCTGATTCGCCGAACCACGTGCGTTCTTCATTGGGTGAAGCGGTAGTAGCTGCTCTCAGCATAAGGGCCTCAAGCGCGGGAAATTGCAGGGCCACGGATGCCTCAGCGCGCGGTTGCGCTGTACAGGGTGCCGACGAGGTCGCCGCTGGCGAGGAGCCGGCCGATGATTCCGGATTGCCGGGTGGCGGTCCGCCAGCGGGGGTCGCCGCGGTGACGACGTTCCAGGAGGTCCTGCACGGCCGCTGCTCGCTGGGTCCATTCCGGCGGGGCGGCGGCCATGTCACCGGTGGTGGCGCTGTCGTACAGCGTGAAGCCGGCGGCGTCGATCATCGCCCGGGCGGCCGCGTCGGTGGGGAAGTCGTTGCCCTCCGGTTGGACGGGCAACGGGGGGTGCGCCGCGACGTAGACGAGCAGCCCCAGGCGGCCGCCCGTGCGGAGCACCCGGTGCAGTTCGGACAACAGCAGCGGCTGGTCGTCGACCGTGCACAGCACCCCGAGACTCCAGGCGACGTCCATCGCGGCCGAGCGGTACGGCAGGCGCGAGTCGGCGCGCACGGCGGGCAGCCCGAACAGCCGGGCGGCGCCCCGGCACGCTCCTGGTTCGGGGTCGCACAGCAGGAGCCGCGCACCGGTCTCGCCGGTGGCGAAGGCGGCCGGGCCGCCCAGGCCGGCGCCGCAGTCCAGCATCGTGTCCCGCGGACCGACGGCGAGCCGGTCGAGCAGCCACCGCATGGCTCCCGGGCTGCCGCTGCCCCGGCAGGCGGCGGGCACAAAGTGTTCCGGCCCGAGGTCGAGCGCGGCGTCGGCCGTCCACCGGGCCACCGTGTCGAACTCGGCCTCCATAGCGGTGCCGTCGTCGCGGGACGGATTCCCCATTTCGTCATACGACGGGCCGTTCATGCAGGCACCTCTTCCCTGATGCGGCGGCCGATCTCGGCCTGCACCTCGGCGGCGAACCGCACACCGCGGTTGGACGCCATCCCCGAGAGGTTCACCCCGTCCACGCCGTCGATCGCCAGCAGCGCCCGGGCCTCGGCCAGTGCGGCTTCGATACCCGCGGCCACCGGGTCGGAAGCGGCCAGCACCGCCGCGACCGCGTCGCGGTTGATCTCCAGCCCGGGGAGCGCGTCGAGCACGGCCGCCGACCGGGCGTCGGTGAACACCGCGACCGCGGCGATCACCGGGATGGTCAACCCCTGTGCCCGCGCGGCCGCCACGAACCGGCCCACCGACGCCGGGTCGCCGACGTGGTTGAGCACGGCGACAGCGGCACCGGCACGCTGCTTCTGCACCAGCCGGGCCGGCCGTGCGGCGACCGGTGGTGCCGTCGGCGTTTCGGCAACGCCGGCCGGCACACCCATCGCCGCGGCCAGGGCGGTCAGCCGGGTGCCGTCCAGATCGAACACCTGTGTCACGTCCGGCCTGACGTCGAACGCCCGGCCGTCACCCGTGACGCACAAGACTGTGGCGGCGCCCGCCAGCTGCAGCCCACGCAGCTCCTGTTCCAGGACGATCCGGTTACGGTCCCGGCAGGCCAGCGTCACCCACGCTCGCCCGCCCGCCGCCGCGATCAGCCCGGCCAGCTGGGTCGGCGGGAAGTCCGGCCGGTCCTGGTGGTCGCCCACCAGCATCGCGTCGCAGGTGGAGGCGAGCAACCGTACGGTGGCGGTCAGCGTGGCCGCGTCGCCGGGGGGCACGCTCAGGTCGGTCAGCACCAGCGGCGCGCGCAGCTGCCCGGGCCGCTGCGGCTCCCGCCATTCGGGGAGCGTCCGCCCGAGAAAAACGCAGGGATGGTCCGCCATCTCGCAGCCGCCGCCGGACCGGACCCCGCCGCACGGGCCGAAGACCATCCGCTTGGGGCAGCCGACCACGGGCGCTGAGCTGTCGACGGCGGTCACCGTCCCAGAGTGCCCCACCACCGCCACGCCGAAGCCGACCAGGCCGCCACCAACCACGGTGGCGGGGGACAGGCAGTTCCACCAGCAACTCAGCACACGCGTCGACCTGAGTCGCCAGCAGCGCATTCAGTCTTCGAGGCGCCACCGGCTGTGTGATCAGGCTGCCACTCCCGAAACCACCGACGTCCTCCCCGCCCGGCCCGCTCACCACCTTCGATGACACCCAACAAAACGACTTCCTCGAGCAAGATCGTCTACGCCGACGCAGCTCAGGCTCCACCGGCCGCTAAAAGCGGTCCTATTCATCGGAGTACTGCTTGGTCTGGCGGTAGAGGTTTACGCCGCGGGAGCCGCGCCATTTATCAGGTGACGGAACGCGCCCGTCAAAGGCTTCCGGGGGTGGAAATCGACAATGCAATTTCCGCAACTAGGTCAGAGTCGGCGAGGCCGCCCGGCCGAGCCACCAAGGCCGCAAAGCACGGCTGAGTTCAAGATTTGCCACACCGGCAACCGCCCCGCCGGGTCGTCGGCACCGACCTGACGGACGAGGCCCGGCATGAAAAGTCTGGAGCTCGAGCGGATAACAGAATCAACGGTGACTGGGGGGATCGAACGTCTATCAGAGCGCAGAGCGGAAACGTTGGGGCACCTGCAGCTGTCGGTTTTTGGCGGCGAGCCACTAGTATCCACCGCTATAAATCTGCGGCTTTGCCAATATGCATCAGACCCCCGAACCCTGTGACGGCCGAGGAATCGACCAACCATCGCCGGGCCTCTCCGATGGCATTGCGGAACCACCTCGGCGGAGTCAGTTGAGCGGCGGTAGCCGTCAGTCAGTATTTCGCATTCTTGGTTCCGGTGGCTTGGTCGGACTGCCTGGGTTCCGTCGCGCGCGCATGCAGATATCGGAGGATGTTGCCGACGAATCGCGCCTCGATGATGGGGATCGCGGCTTTTATCGCGGCCTTGGAAGGCAGTTCCAGCACTGCCAGCCAGATCGGTAGGCGGGCTTTGAATCGCCAGCTGACCGTACATTCCAGTGGTAGTCCATGGGCCGCACGTTGCGCGTTGTCCGTCATCGTCACGGTCATCGCCGCGCAGATCCCGGCTTGCCTTCCGGCCGCTTCGATGCGGCTGGGCGGTTCGAACACGGTCACCGAACCGGTTACCGCCAATGTCGCCCCAGGCAACTCAAGGACAGCGCGGACACAGCCACCCTCCTCTAGCACCTCCGCCTCCGGACCGAGACGGACGCCGGCCACCGACGGCCAGTTTCCTTTGACCGACAGAGCTGCGAAGACCGCCTCCCGCGAGTATCCGGGCACGGTGGCCAGACCGTGGAAGTCAATCATGTCGGCCACGGTAATCCCCGCGCGCCGGGTCCAGGCGTACTGACTTCACCCGGCGGTCGCGCCTGTGGACGCCGGGAGTGCCATAGGGTGACGCGCTTCTCCCGCGCGCGCCTCGAGATACCAGCTCCGGCGGGCCCCGGGAACCGGCCCGTTGGTGATCTCAGCGCCTCAGTACACCGGCATTGCGAGAGCACTTCTTTCCGGGGTCTCGGACCACCTGGCGCTGCAGCCCGGTGGGGGGGGTGTGGTCGGGGCGGTGTTCGGCGTCGCTGGTGCACTACCATCTCGCCGACGTGTACAGCACGGCTTGGCCGGAGCTGGTGGGCGTCGATGTGTGGGACGTCCTCCTCGTCGACGGCCGCCGTGTGGTTTATGGAATCTGCAGATTCCTGTCGGGGAGTTGCGGGGCCGGTTGCCGTCACCGGCGTCACCATCCGGCAACCGTGGAGCTGACGGAACCTTGGGCGATTCCGGCGGCTTCGGCGTCGAAGAAGACACAGGCTGGTACCAGGCCGGTAACGGGCCGGCCGCGCCGCGCAACCACCAGCCGCACCGGGCGTCACCATCAACGAAAGCCCCTACAACAGTTGAGAACGAGACCACGAAACCGATGTTCCGCACTTTCCTGACCGCCGCCGTGATCGCCGCCGCCACCACCGTCGCCGTTGCCGCCGCGCCCGCCGACGCCGCCGCACCCACACGCATCCCCACGCACACCACCGAACACATCACGACGCGCGGAAGCGGTGTCACAATGACCGGCCGAGTTTTGAACAACCACGGCGTACCGCTACCCGCCGGGTTCACCGTCCAGTTGGTGGGGCATCCCGCCGGCACCCACATCACCGACACCGTCTTCGCGGCCGGTCACACCGACCCGTACGGGCGGTACACCGTCCACGCCGCCCACCGGCGGTACGGCTGGACGTACGCCGCGAAGGTCCTACCGGGCCGGCAGATGACCAACTTCTACGCCGGAAGCACCGGACAGCACCTCGCCGCCCGTTAGGGAAGCATCCGGCCGTTGCCCCGGACGGCTCCGTCCCGTGCTGGTGATTGCCTCTGACTCGCGAATTGGTGGTGGCGAATAGGTGGCTCATTCAATATTGTGACGAATTAGTGATACACCCTGTTGCGCACGGGATCTCGCCGATGAAGATGATTGTCTCTAGCACAACCTCGACTACTGCGGCAAGGCACGATCCGTCCGAGGCGCTCAAACGGCCAGCTCGGCAACCGAAGCTGCAGCCTCAGCCCGGCTGCCGCGCCCGTCCAGTCAGCGATCTGACCGGGCTGACCGCCGTCGCCACCGGCTACGAAACGGGTTATGCCGTCACCGCTTCACAGCAGTGACGGACGCAATTAAAACTCGGCGTGCTCGGCGACGACCGAGCTGTAACAGTTCGGCGCGCCGTCGCCGTCGCGATCCTCGTTTCAATCGTGGCCGGTCGGGACGGTGCGATTGCTGTGGTCTTCAGGCCCTTCCGCCGGGTAGGGGTTTCGGAAAACCGAAACGGGCGTGCACGCCTGGGCTCCAGAGAGCGCGGAGCGGGGTGCTCTCGGCTCCGACGGCTTCGGTCGTGATGACGTCGAGATTCTTATCACTGGCGAGGCTCCGGTGGCGGGGCTTAGCCGCGGTCGTGATTTTTCGTATCCCGTCCTTCCGCCTCCGCACCAGCAAAAGGAGCGGACGTAAGCGAGCTGAGGAGATTTCGTAATTCGCTCGGGCAGCGGTTTTGGTGTCGGGATGTCGGTGTTGCCACGCGGGCGTCGTCGCTGCCGTCACCGCGGTTGACTGCTGTCGGGTTCACCGCTGGCTGCGCGATAGCCGGCGAGCGCTGCGCCGTGCGATCCCGTGCACTCCTCCCGGGCTAGGCCGAGCGTGCCGAAGTTGCGTGCCCAAGCCAGCAAGTGCTCGTGGCCGGCGGCCGTGGTCGGGACCGTTGCGGTGGCCAGCAGCATTGCCAACGCGGCGAAGTCAGCACCGTGTGGTGAGAGCGCCGCGGACGGCGTCGGCCAGGTCGGAAAGGGTAATCGATGCTCTGCGGGTCCATGCCCACCATCGTGGCATGATCGTGGCATGGCTCGCACACGTTTGAGCACGACGGTCGATGCGGCGCTCCTTGGATTCGCCCGGTCCATTCGGTCCGGACTCACCGACGCGGCCCTGGTTGACGAGGCCCTGGCCGCCTTAATCGCGCGGCATCGCAGCGCTGAGGTCGATGCGAGCTACGCCGCGTACGACGAGCACCCGCTCGAAGAGCCCGACGAGTGGGGTGACCTGGCATCGTTTCGGCGGGCCGCGGCTGCATCGTGAGCGCGCTTCCCGCTCGGGGTGAACTGTGGTGGTGCGAGATGGCCGGGATCGGTCGCCGCCCTGTCGTAGTGCTCTCCCGCGACGCGATGATCCTGCGGCATCGCCGAGCTCTGGTCGCGCCATGCACCACGACCATTCGGGGGCTTGTCAGCGAAGTGGTTCTTGAGCCAGGCGAACACCCGGTACCGCGTCGTTCTGCGATCAACCTGGACTCGGTCGAGAGCGTATCGCTGGCTGTACTCGTCGATCGGCTCGGCCGGTTGAGCGACACCCGGATGCGCCAGGTGTGCAGCGCCCTCGCCGTCGCGGTCGACTGTTCGACCTGACAGGGCGTCCTGTCGAGGAATCGCTGACGACGCAACGCTGAGGGTCGCCATGGGGTCGACCGCCCTCGATGCTGTGAAACGTCCATGCCATGGGTTATTGCCCCTCGATTTCAACTGCTAAGCATTAGGAACACCGAGGGATTTGAAGTGGAAAACCATCGCCGTCTGGAACTTGCATCTATTCCCGTCTATTGGCGGACGAGTCCATGCCCAGGCAAGTCGGGAGCGGTGACTTGATAGGTACCTGACCGCTGGCGCACCGCGTCGGGCTACGCCGAACCGTCCTCACACCTTCCAGGCAACGCGAGGAGAGTCGGCGCACCGGGCGCTGACCGTAGATTCGGATGGGAATGCCATCGGGCAGGATCGTGGTCACCGCATACTTTTCGCTTTCATCGGTAACGTCATCAAGGGTGCCTTCGCCGTCGTGCGGGCCATGCGAGGCGCTGCTCTTCCTGTAGCCCGTTGGAGCCGATATTCGTGGCCTCGAGAGGCCTGGGTACTGGGTGGCTCGGCGACCGGAGACGTGGCTTCGCTGGGCTACGGATCCCGCACCTTGCAGGTCGTCGTCGACTTCCGGATTCGAGGGTGGAACGATTGGTGATGACCTCGAAGCTGGCGCCGGAACATCCGGCCAGGATCCCTGTGGAGGGTTGATAAATGGACGACGGGCCAGCCCCGAGAGTTGATAATCAGGGGCAGTCGTGGGCCTCTGGCGCGAAGGACTTCATCACCACTTCACTGACCGGTCGGGTGTGGGCCACCATGGGTCGTGGCATCGTCAACGAGGTGTTCTGGCCGGCGGTAGATCAGCCGCAGATCAAAGACCTGGGGTTCCTGGTGCGGACCGGAGACGGCACGAGTGCTCAGTGGCGCGAAGTGAAAGCCGTCGGCTCGTACACCGTTGACCTCACTGGCGACCCCGCTGTGCCGCTGGCGACCGTGACTCACACCGGGGACTTCTACCGCCTGTCTCTCACGGTGGTACCCGACCCCGACCATGACGCGTTGCTGATCAGCTATGACTTGACCGGTCGCGGAGGTACAACGGCACAGCCGTTGGGCCTGTACCCGTTGCTGGCCCCGCATCTGGCCCACTACACGGCCGGCAGCGACGAACAGACCGGCACCGACAACAGCGCCTGGACGGAAGACGGCGCCCTCTACGCCCAAGACGGGTCAGCGCAACGCTACTTATGCCTGGGAGCCGATGGCGGGTTCAACCGCACCAGCGTCGGGTACGTCGGCTCCTCCGACCTCTGGACCGACATGCGACTGCACCAGGGCATGACATGGGAATACACCCAAGCCGGCCCTGGCGTCGTGGCCCTGGCCGGGGAGTTGCTCGCCCCCCAAGGCACCCGCACCGGGACCCTGGTGATGGGGTTCGCCGGCAGCCCGGCTGACGCCCTGCACGCCATGCAGGCAGCCATCGGGGCAGGCCCGGATGTCGCCGCTGCCAAAGTCACCCAGCAGTGGATGGATCGATCGGCGATCCTGACCTTGCCGACCGAAGCTGATGGTTTGTCAGCCGAAGTGATTGCGGCGCTGCGGCAATCAGCCACGGTGCTGCACAGCCTCGAAGACCGATCCACGCCCGGCGGGATCGTTGCGGGCCTGTGCACGCCATGGGGTGATCAAACCAACGACCCCGGCGGCTACCACATGGTGTGGTGCCGGGACAGCTGCGAGAGCGCACTGGCTTTGGCGGCCCTCGGGGATGTGGACACCGGCGCCCGGCTGCTCTCGTTCCTAGGCCGGCAACAGGTGAGAGACCCAAAGGTGGCGGCTTTCGGGTCGTGGAATCGTTGCTATTTCTTGGACGGCAGCTTCCTTGCCGATCTGCAGTTGGACGAGACCGCGTTTCCGGTCCTGCTCGCCGCCAAACTAGCCGAACTCGGTGTGCCGTTGACCGGTCCGGCCACCGACCTCGTGCGCGCCGCGGTGACTTTTCTCGTGCGTAACGGCCCCATCGACGGCGACGACCGGTGGGAGGAGACCGCCGGCGCAAGCCCATTCACCCTGGGCCTTATCGTGGCGGCGTTGGTCGCCGCGGCACCCACCATGAGCACGGCGGAACAAGCCTACTTGCTGCCCCTGGCCGACAACTGGAACGAGCGGATCGAGGAGTTCACTTATGTGGCTGGCAGCGTCGTTGACGCTGCCTTCGGCACCGCCGGACACTACGTGCGCATCGGCCCGGCCACCGACCAAATTCGGCTGGGCAACCAAATAGACCCCGGCGCCACCGTCAGCGCTGAACAAATGGTCGGCATGGAATTTCTGTACCTGCCGCGGCTGGGCCTGCGTCAACCCGACGACCCGCGCGTCACCGACACCCTTCGGGTCGTGGAGCGGATGCTCAACCACGAAACACCGGCAGGCGAGGCGTTTTGCCGCTACGACCTGGACGGCTACGGCGAGTGGCTTGACGGGAGCGGGTGGCCCGTCCGGCATTTCGGCATCGGAAGACCCTGGCCACTGCTGACCGGGGAACGAGGCCATTACGACGCCATCACCGGCCAGGACGTCTCCGCTCGACTGGCCGCCATGCTTGCCATGCGTGGCAAGGGAGGTCTTTTGCCGGAGCAGATCTGGGATTCAGGCGACCTACCATGGCGGCAGCTCTTCAACGGCAAACCCACCGGAAGCGCCATGCCCTTGGCGTGGGCTCACAGCGAACTGGTCAAACTGGCCATTACCGCCAGCAGCGGCAACAGACGCCCCGTAGAACGGCTCACAGCAGTGTCGGACCGATACTCCGGCCAGCAGCCAACATCCACCACGTGGCACTGGCGCACCAACATTCCCTTTGCCGATCTCCCGACGGGGTGCGCCATCCTGATCGAGGACATTCGACCATTCACGCTGCATTACGGGTTCGACCAGTGGGACCCCAGCACCATCACCGATCTCGCCGCCAGCAGTCTGCCGTTCGGCCTCTTCGGCACCTTCCTGGATGCCGATCAATTAGCAGGACAGACGAGCCTGCAGTTCACCCGCCGCTGGAACGATGGCTCCTGGGAGGGCAGCGATCACACCATTGCCTTGGCGGCGCAGCGGCCGCAGACCAGGGCACGGCGACTCGCCCCACGCCACTACGCTGGACACCTCTCGGCCCATCCCCGCTGACCCGTCACCGTGACATCGAAGAACCTGTCCCGACGAACCGTTTCTGCCGGCAACGGTAGCCCCAGCTATCGGATGCAACGATCCCGAAGAGCCGGTAGATGCCCCTTTGCCAGCGGCCCCAATGTGCGGCGTTCCAATGCGTTGTACCGATAGCTACTTGGCCAGGCCGCCGACCGCTTTGGCAATCACCAAAATAGATGTGACCAATGCGGCCGTTGATTCCAGTCCCATCAAAATCTTCGCCCGTGCGGAAAGAGGCATCGTGTCGGTCGGGCTGAACGCCGACGAGTTGGTCAAGGAAAGGTAAAGGTAGTCGATGAAGCTCGGTACCCAGCCAGATTTCTGACTGGAGCCTTTCTCCACCTCCCGGACGGTGTCGGTGTCCTCGTCCTGGGTGAACCTGAAGTCAGCGGTCCCCAGCCGCTCCCGATCCTGCCGAATCCGGGCCACCGGGCCCCCACGATCCAACTCCCAGAAGGCCGCCGCGAACGCGATGACGTTGGTCAACCACACCTGCCCCGCCGCCAGCAGCAGCATCCTGGCATGACTGGACTGGCTGGTGATCAGCTGATCGATCAGCAACACCAGCGAGACCATGTTGGCCAGCCCGATCAACGCGATCAAAATCAAGGACAGCGCGCGGGACCACCGGGTGTGGCGATCGGAACTCGCGCGATGAGTCAGGACCACCGCCACAACGAGCACGACTTCCAGGGCCGGGACGACCAACCGGGGTCCGAAAATCAAGGTGTCAGGCAGCAGCGCGTACAACGCTGCCGCGACCAGGAAAGCCACCGCGGCAGGTGCGCGAACCATTCCCCGCCGGTTCTTCACGCGCTAACGCTACCCAGTGGGCAACTCCTGGACGGCGCGGCTCGCCAATTCAAGTCCCCAACTCGAGGTGACCGTCTCGCCCGGCTCCAAGCGGATGACTCCTTCACCAGTGGGGAACGCATTGGGCGGCCACATCACGGGCTCGGTGCCCGGCCCGCGTCTCTGGCGTTCCGGAGCCAGCGTGTCCCCTGGGTGCATCTCGATCACGAGTACCCCTCGTCGACCCACAGCTTCGTCGTCTTCCCGTCCGAGCTACGAAGCCTGAACCGTGCCCGGCCGTCGGCATCCCGGTCCAAATCTGGGCTCTGTCGATCAATGGTGTAGCTGACCTGGTTCCAGCTGGAGCGGCGGGCGTGATGCGGCGTCGGAAGGTGGCCGCGAAGGCGTTCAATGCCGGTCTCCGGCGTATAACCCAACGGGCTCTTCCCCGAACGTTGGATCCAAGGATCTGGTCACCACGTTGACGCATTTTCAACGCGGCTTGCTCGTTCTGAAGATGCCCGCGCCGGACGGCCCGGCGGTAGCGGGCGTCCAGGCTCTCGATCGAATTGTGTGCTCGGCGCAGTGATCGCGGCCGGACGCATTGACCTGCCACCGAGCGGTGGCGTCGGAGCTGGGTTACGCTGCCGCTCAATGCGCTTCGCCGATGGCTTCAGCCGCAGGCGCGCTGCGCTGTCTTCAACCACGATGAGGCAAAGCACATGAACTTGACGTCGGGAGCGGCGCCGTCACGTCGCCGATGTCGAAGGTGTCGTGTCTATAGATGGCGGAGAACCGACGTGAGCGGTCCGGTGTCACGCCGCACGTCGATCTCGGGTGGTCTGGCGACCGCTGGTTCCCTTCTACTGGCGCCGGCCGGCTGCAACGCGGCCAATCCGGGTCCCGGCTCGACGTATTCCTCCGGGTCGGGCGCCGCGCTCCCAGCTAGCCAAAGGGCATTCCTTCTCGAAAGCAACTTCGTCGATTTCGGGGGCACCTTCGCCGAGCACTGCCACGTGGTATCCCACGAGGACTTGGAAATGATGGAACCGATAAGGGTGACCTGATGACCGACATTCCCGACACACAGATCAATCCGAATCCCGGCGCGGACAGCGCCCCAAGCCTGGGCCGCCGGCGATTTCTCACTGCGGGGTCCGTCGCCCTGCTGGGCGCGGCCGCCGCCGGGACGGTTGCACCAGCAACCGCGGCGGCACAGGCGCCCGCGCCCGCGTCGGGTGGGCACGACACCGAGAGCGCGGTGTTCTCAGGGACACCGTCGACCCAGGCCGCACACCGGAATGGCCGGGCGGCCATCGCCGAGCTTCGCCGCCGACTCCGCGGCACTGTGCTGCTCCCCGGCATGGCCGGGTACGACTCGGCCACCGCAGCCCGCAACGGCCGGTACCTCGACCTGCGAGCCGCCGTCGTCGCGCAATGCGCTGATGAGAAGGACGTCGTCACAGCGGTTCGGTGGGCGCGAAAGCACGGCCTGCCGCCGGTGGTTCGGGCCGGCGGCCACAGCTACGCCGGTTTCTCCAGCACGAATGGTTTCGAGATCGACATCAGCCGCCTGAACGGGATCAACATCGATCGGACGACCGGTCACGCCACGATGGGCGGCGCCGCATCGAACGCAGCGATCTTTGCCGCCTCACGCGGCGGCCCTTGGCTCCTTCCCGGGGGCACCTGCGGGCAAGTGGCCATCGGTGGCCTTACCCTCGGTGGCGGCATTGGCTATCACACGCACTGGGCCGGGTTGACGTGCGACCACCTGGTCAGTACGCGGATGGTCACGGCCGACGGCGACATCGTGGTGGCGGACCAGAAAAACCATTCGGATTTGTTCTGGGCCTGCCAAGGCGGTGGCGGCGGCAACTTCGGCATCAACACCTCAATGGGGTTCCAGCTCGCACGCATTCCCACCCCGAACTCCGTGTACTTCCGCCTCGACTGGCGCGGTGCCGATGCGGCAGTGGCCATGCTGACCGCCGTGGACCGGATCCTGCTCACCGCACCCCCCGCGCTGAACCTGTCCTCTTCCGCTATCGCGACGCCGGTCGGCGGCGGCGGCCCGCGGGAAGCCATCGACGTCATGTGCCGTGGGCACTACCTCGGCTCTGTTGCGGACTTGACGGATCTCCTCGCTCCATTGCTGGCCATTCCCGGACAAACCCACCCGGCGACCTTCATGGACCAGCCGTTCTGGACGACCGCCGCGACGTTCATCTCCGATGAGGCCACGCCGCACTCCTGGGGCGACATCTCCCGCTACACTCGAAAACCCGTCCCCCACAGCGTCTACGGCAGGCTAGTGGACCTGCTGGTGCAGTGCCCGATACGTACCGCGGAGGCGAATGGCGCCCTCTGGTCCCTCGGTTGGATCGGCGGCCCCGTCGTCGACAGGTTCACGCCGACCCAGACGGCTTACGTCCATCGCAACATGAACACGCTGTTACGGCCGACTCCGGTCTGGCCCAACGGCGCTCCGCGTGCCGTCGGAGATGAATTGATGGCGTGGACACTGGCTATGACCTCGGTCATCGACCCGTGTTCGCCGGGCGACAGCTACCAGAACTTTCCGAATCGCTTCCTGGACGGCTGGGAAAAGGCCTATTACGGCGAGAATTGGGGCCGACTTCGGGACGTCAAGACGGCGTACGACCCGCTGGATTTTTTTCACAACCCGCAAAGCATCCCGCCACGGTTTCCCTGACCGGAGTTCCATGCGGCACAACGCTCGGCTCAGGTTCCCTGCCCAGCCGCCCACTGACCTGTGTAGCCTTGGCGACCTCAGCGTAGCGGCGCCGGCTCCCAGTGTGTTCCCGACATGCGATGCGCCCGACTCCTCCTTTCGTCGTTGACCCGGAGGAGGGGTACGTTCGCACCTCCGCAGCAGGTAGCCTCACTCGGCACGGCGCGAATTCTTGACCGTCAAATGATCTCCGACGAAAGGAACAACCGGACCGAGAACTCCGTGCCTAACATCACGAGCCTCGTGGCGCCACCGTGACGCCCTGAACCAAAATGGCGTTCTCAAGCCCGGCAGGTGCGCTGATATCGTCGCCATGCCCGGAAACCCTCGACGACATTGCGAGCACCGCAGGCGTGGACTTCGTCATGCGAGCCGGCGGTGTGTATCGGAGCGTCACATAGCGGCGGCACCGACTCCAGAACTAGAGGTCGCGGCTTCGATGTCGGTGTGTTCAGGGTGCAGGCCTTACCTTTCGTAAATGACGGCGCGGTGATCAGCAACGTACCCACTCGGTGGGCCCGACACAGCCGGCTTCGAACCGGACGAGCCGCTCGGTTTGACGTATGCCGTTAACGGCATATGATGAGTCGCATGGCCCGGGCAGCGACGACTTCCGACGTGTTCAATGCGATCGCAGAACCGCAGCGTCGCGAGATCTTGGTGCTTCTGCGCGCGGGTGAGCGTCCAGTCACCGAGCTGGCTCAGGAGTTGGGGATGACGCAGCCAGGGGCGTCCAAACATCTGCGCGTGCTCCGAGAGGTCGGGCTGGTGCAGGACCGGAAGGCCGGCAAGCGGCGTCTGTATGGCCTTGACGCTCGCGGACTGCGACCTATCCACGAGTGGACCGGAGGGTTCGAGCGGTTCTGGAACCGGGCTTTCGACCGGCTTGACGAGTACGTGCAAGGCCTGGAACACGAGAGGAAGAAGGGGTAACTGATGAGTGCAGAGCAAAAGCCGGCGGAGTACGAGGCGGCTGACTGCGAGATCCTGATCTCCCGCGTGATCGATGCCCCGCGGGAGCTGGTGTTCGAAGCGTTTACCGAAGTGCGGCATCTGTCCCAATGGTGGGGTCCGGAGGGCTTCACCACAACCACACGGGCGTTTGAGTTCCGCGTGGATGGCGTGTGGGACTTTGTGATGCACGGAGCAGACGGATCGGACTACCAGGAATGGATCTGCTGGAAGGAGCTCGCCCCGCCAGAGCGGATCGTGCTGCTGCACGGTGAGTTCGGTGGCGACCCGAATGCCTTCACGTCAATCCTGACGTTCAGCCCCCACGGCGGGGGGACCCGTATCCAGATGCGGACGGTGTTCCCGAGCAGGGAACTTCGCGACGAAGCGGTTCACAAGTACCACGCAATCGAGGGCGGCCAGCAAACCCTGGGCAACCTGGCTGCCTACGTCACGGAGATCGGTGAGCAGCTGACCCGCGGCTGATGCCGCGAAGGATTTGCAACGCCGCTTCTATCCCCACCGAGGCACCCGGCGCGGCCGGTACCCACCCGCTGCTGTGGGCCGCGGGACAACACCAGAAATGACGAACAGGAAGGCAGACGTATGTCACGCACACGAATCCACAATCTGTCCATCTCATTGGACGGATTTGCCACCGGTGAGGGCCAGAGCGCGGAAGCGCCCATGGGTCACGCCAGCGGGCGGTTGCCGGCGTGGATGTTCGAGACCCGTTTCGGTGCCCCGATCCTGGGACGCACAGGCGGTTCCGCGGGCGCCGACAACGCGTTCGCCCAGCAGTGGGAGCCGGGTATCGGAGCCGAAATCATGGGCGCCCTGAAGTACGGTCCGCCGGGTTGGCAAGACGATCCCGACTGGAAAGGGTGGTGGGGTCCCAACCCACCCTTTCACACGCCGACGTTTGTGCTCACACACCGGCCGCGTCCTCCGATTCAAATGGAGGGTGGTACGACTTTCCACTTCCTCGACGTCTCACCGGCCGAGGCGCTGGAAGTCGCCCGCGAGGCGGCAGGAGGACTGGATGTTCGGATCGGCGGCGGGCCGACCGTTGCTCGCGACTTCATCGCTGCGGGCCTCGTCGACCACATTCATCTGGTTCAGACGCCGATCGTGCTTGGCCGCGGCGTGCGTCTATGGGACGGCCTCGAAGCGCTCGAGACCCACTACGCCATCGAGGCTGTCTCCACACCCAGCGGAGTCACTCACCTGACGTTCACGCGTTAGCCCGAAATCGGGCTTCGTGGTACCGGCGGGGTCACCGACCCAAAAAAGGTCCGCCTTCCGAGGACAATTCGACGCCGTCTGGGGAGTAGGGCAGAACGTCCTTTTAGTTGCGACATACGGCAGCAGCAGCTGCCCGAAGATTATTTGCGGCGGTGATTTCAAAGGCGTGCCAATTCGACCACCAAGATCCGGCCGATTGCGCAATTGACAGTTCGGTCAATGGATAAAAGCTACGCGACCCCCTTGCGATGCACGGAGCCAGGCATGATGCCGCCCGCCGTCCCGTCACCGAGCTTTGGTGTTTCCGCATCCGGAGTCAAAGTGGGGCCGGGGCGAGGGCTCCTGTTTGGGCGTCGCTGCGGTCACCGCGGTTGTCGTCTATGACGTTCACCGGTTTGCTACGCCATAGCAGCCGAGTGCAGCGCACGACGATCCCGGGCAGTCCACCTCGGCGGGCGAGTGTGCCCAGGCTGCGTGCCCAAGCCAGCAAATGCTCGTGGCCGGCGCCCGTGGTTGGGAACGTGGCGGGGCCAGCAGTATCTGCCAACGGGGTGATTATGGCCGCGTGCCCGTCCTTTGCCTGTCGATACCGCGACGGATCGACCGACCGGGCGACGTCGGTTTCCTATTGGGTGATGCTCACATAGACGTAGTTTCTGGGCAGCGCGGTCATTCCTTGGCCCGCATAGTTAACCTCGTTCGTCATCGACGACACCGCTCTCACCACCGGCTGACCGGCGATCCTGCCCTCGCTTCATCCGGGGCTGCTGTTTCTCACTCAGCAGCCCCGGATGAGAAGGCGACAGAGGATGCGCGCCTCAAGATTCAGCACGGCGGTGCCCGCCGACATATTCTGTCGCTGGCCAGATCATTTTGGCGTAGGTTTGTGGCCCGGTTTCTGGGCTGTCGCAACGATTATCTGCTGGAGTTGAGCAACATATCCAGGCGTTTGCGCCAACGACGAAGACCTGGGCGCTCACGGGCTGGTGGTGGCTGCCGCCGGGGAGAAGGACGGTAGTCCCCCCGGTATCAATCGGTTGCAGCCCGAAAATAGGGATGCTTGCGCGTGGCAATGATTCGAAATACTTGCGCCGAACCTGGCTCAACTGGAGGAGGTCAGGGTCTATGAATAGCTCGCGCCTGGGCCGGGCATGTCTGGTCCTCCGCGCCGGCTGACCGATGACCCGAAGATCTTCAGGGCACAGATTTACGCATTCTGGTATTCCTGTTGAGCCCTGTGCGCCTTGACAGCGTCCGAAACACGTGGCCACCGGATGCCGCCACGGCACGATCACATTCGTGCTCGGCCGCCGCGTTCTCGTGAGGTCCCAGCGGACGGGTGCCCTGGGCCATAGGGACGGACGCGATCTGGTGTTGGCCTGGAATTGCGGCCCGCGGACGCAGCCCGGTCGTGCGGTGAAAATTCAGCGGCGGGGGTCGCGCTGCCCGGCATAACGTTCCCCATCGTGGCGCAAAAGGTAGAAGACGACGTAGCCGACGGCTGGTTCCCGGAGAGCGTGGCCGCCGACTACGACGCTCCCGGCGGAGGCAACTTGCCAGCCGTAGTGCAGCCCGCCGTCCAGGTGTTGGCGGAACTGGCCAACGGTGGGCCGGTGTTGGAGTTCGCGGTCGGAACCGGTCGCATCGCGGCCCCGCTGGCCGGCCGCGGGCTGCAGGTCAAGGGCATCGAACTGAGCCGAGCCATGGCGGCACGGATTGCGAACAAGCCCGCCGGTGACGCCGTTGAAGTCACGATCGGCGACATGACCTCGACCCGGGTGGCAGGTGAATACTCCCTGGTTTACCTCGTGTTCAACACGATCAGCAACGTCACCACTCAGGACGAGCAAGTGGCCGTGTTCTGCAACGCAGCGGCGCACCTACGCCGGGGCGGGTTGTTTCTGATCGAGGTCGGACTACCGGACCTGCGTCGACTGCCGCCCGGCCAGGACACTGTCCCGTTCCACCTGGCCCCTGAACCTCAAGGCGTTGGCTACGTCGGCTTCGACCAGTACGACGTCGTGACGCAGAACTTCACGTCCAATCACATCACCGTGTCCGCCGACGGGTCGGGCCGTTTTCGCCGGATACCGTTCCGCTACGCCTGGCCGGCCGAGATGGACCTGATGGCTCGCATAGCGGGTTTGCAGCTCAAGCACCGCTGGTCCGACTGGGACCGATCCGATTTCACCAAAAACAGCACGAAACACGTATCGGTGTGGACCAAGCCTTGACCAGCGAGATCGTGGGTCCCGCTTGTCGGCACCGCAGAAGGTTCAGGTCGGTGGACGACGTCCGGGCGGCGATGCACCGCGACGAAATTGCGGCCGCGTCACCGCCAATCAGCTAGCCAGCCCACTGACAGGCGTCCGGCCCGGATGCACAGCCTCTGCCGGCCGGTCGGACTACGACTTGAATCAGCGGCGCGACCGCCCGGGGGAACAACGCAACCTCAGTCACGAAAGGCTGTCGGGGGGCGGGGTTCTGGTATTCCCAGGTAAGAGCGGGCGATCTCGTCGCGGCCGAGCGCGGACACCGGGCCGTCGAAGCGCACCGCTCCCCGGGCCAATACGACCACGTGGTTGGCCACGTCGAGCGCGATGCTGTTCTGCTCGGCGAGCAGCACCGCGGTGTCGTCGAGCAGGCCGCCGGAATCGGCGAGAAAGCCATAGATGACATCGACCATCACCGGGGCCAGCCCCATGCTCGGCTCGTCCAACAGCAGCACCCGAGGCTTGGCCACCAAAGCCCGGCCGAGCGCGACCATCTGCTGCTCGCCGCCGGACAGCAGCCCGGCCGGGCGGTTCCGCAGCCGGGTCAATGCTGGAAACACCTCATACACAGCGGTGATCGCGGCCGGGATCTCTCGGGCGGACAACCGGTGCACGGCCCGCGCGGCCACCGCCAGGTTCTCCTGGACGGTGAGTGGGGCGACGACCTGCCGGCCCTCGGGCACATGGATCACGCCGCGGCGGGTGATCCGGTGCGCCGGTGTCCGGCTGATGTCGGTGCCCTCGTGCAGCACCCGGCCACCCACCTTGTGCGCCTGGTTGCTGATCGCTCGCAGCAGCGTGGATTTGCCCGCGCCGTTGGGGCCCAGCAAGGCGGTCCTGCCGCCCGCCGCCACCGCGAACGAGACGGCCTCCACCGCGCGGACGTGGCCGTAATCGACGGAGACCTCCTCAAGCGCGAGCGCGGGAACCGAGGTAGGCACGGAGCACCTCCTCGTTGTCGAGGACCGCGTCGGGGTCGCCGTCGGCGATCGGACGCCCGAAGTCAAGGACGAGCAGGCGATCGCAGAACGTGCGCATCATGGCGACGTCGTGTTCGACCAAGACAACGGCCAGGCCGGCGTCGCGCGCGGCAGCCATCGTGCGCGAGACGTCCTCCCGCTCCGCCGCATTCATCCCAGCGGTCGGCTCGTCGAGCAAAAGCACTCGTGGCCGACCCGCCAGTGCGCGGGCAAATTCCACCCGCCGCCGCAGCCCGTACGGCAGATCGCCGGCCCGCTGTTCGGCGACCTGGGCGAGATCGTTCTCGACCAATAGCTTGTCGACCTGCTCCCGTTGATCCGCGGTACTCGCTTTCCGGTGACCGGTGCCGTGCTCGCCGCGTCGGGCGCCGATTTCGATGTTGACCCGTACCGTCGCATCGTCGACCAGCCGGATCGTCTGGAAGGTCCGCGCGACCCCAGCGGCGGCGATGCGATGCGGGCGACCCCACAGCGGGGCCAGCGCGGTCCCGTTGACCGCGCCCTCGCCGCTCAGCGGGACGTACGCGCCCGACAACACGTTCAGCAGCGTCGTTTTGCCGGACCCGTTGGGCCCGATGATGCCCAGCACTTCGCCAGACCGGACGGTGAGCCCGACCCCGTCCAGCGCAGTGACGCCGCCGAAGGCCATCCGCAGGTCGCGCGCCGTCAACACCACCGGGGCGTCGGTCGGGCGGCTGGCGCGGGACTGCGCTGCGGATCGAGCCGATGGCGCGGCCGACTTCGAGAATGTCGGCTCGCTCACCACTTCGGCCGGTTCGCGCGCGGGGAGCGCGGCCGGGCGACGTCGGCGCCGCCACAGCCGACCGGCCAGTCCGAGCAGCCCGTTCGGCGCGAAGGCGACCACCAGCACAATGAGCGCGCCGTTGACGAGGATCTGGTATTTGTCGAAGGCGCCGAGCACGAGCGGGAGGCCGAAGACGACCACCGCGCCGACGAAACTGCCGCCCAGATAAGTCATTCCGCCGATGACAGCGGCGGCCAGAAGCTGGGTCAGCAGGTCGAAGTCGTACTCGCCCGGGTCGGCGAAACCGGTGGTGTGGACCTGGAGGGCGCCGGCCGCGGCGGCCAGCGCGCCGGAGATCGCGAACAGCAGGATGCGGGTGCGGCGCACGTCGATGCGTTGGTGGGCAGCCATCAGCGGGTCGGCCCGCAGGGCGAGCATGGCCAGGCCGAGCCTTGAGCGCTCGACCCACCAGAGCACCGCGACGGCCACCGCGACCACCCCGACCAGCCAGCCGTCGGTGGCGTCCCGCGGAATGCCGACCAGGCCCTGCGCCTCGCCGGTGAACGGCGTGTTGAGCACGGTGACCCGGATGACCTCCGAGAAGGCGATGCTGGCGATGGACAGATAGATGCCGTTGAGCCGCTGCAGCAACCAGGCCAGGACGGCAGCCACCACCGCGCCCGCCACGCACCCGCAGACCAGGGTGAGCGGGAACGGCCAGTTGCGGTCGACCGCCAGGACCGCTGCGGTGTAGGCGCCGACGGCCATGAAGCCGACCTGCGGCACGGCGAACACGCCCGCGCGCAAGAGCACGTGAATGGACAGGGCCACCAGACTCAGGGTCAGCGCGTCCCGGAAGGCGAAGTCGTAGGCCCCGAAGACCGACAGGAAATCCATGCTCGGTCAGACCCGGCTGAGTTCGGCGCGGGTGCGCAGCAGGCCTTGCGGCCGCACGACCAGGAACAGCAACAGCAGTCCGAATACCACCAGGTCGCGGTAGGAGCTGCTCAGATATCCGGTGGCATAGGTCGAGGCCAGCCCGATGAGCAGGCCGCCGATCAGCATGCCGGGCATGCTGCCGAATCCGCCGACCACCATCGCCGCCAGCGCAATGATCAAATACGTCGAGCCGAGCCCGGAGTCGACCACGTTGAAGGCCACGGCGACGAAGGAGGCCGCCAGACCGGCCATGGCGCCGGACCCGAAGAACACCACCGCACTCACCCGGTCGACGTCGATCCCGAGCAGCGCGGCGGTCCGGCGGTCGGCGGCGACCGTGCGGATCTCGCGACCGAGCTGGGTCCGCGCCAGCACCCAGCTGACCGCAGCGACGAGCACCGCGGCCAGCCCGATCATGATCAGGTTGAGCGAGCTGAGCCGGACCGGCCCCCACTGCACGGCAGTCGAGGAGAACGCCCCGGGCGGAATGCGCTTGGTGTCACCGTCCAGGACCAGAAAGGCCAACTGGGTGAGCACAATCAGCCCACCGAGACTGGAGATGAAGGTCACCAAGTCGGAGTGCTGGCGCCGCAGCAGATGTCGGATCAACAGCAGATACGCCAGCACGTTGATCAACCCGGCCGCGATGGCCACCGCCGGCAGCGCCGCCAGCAGCGGCCAGCCCAGGTGCGCCGTCAACTCCCAGGCGACCACCGCGCCCCAGGTGAAGATGGCCGCGTGGGCCACGTGGAAGATCCGCAGATTGGCCATGACCAGCCCGAACCCCGACGCGTACAGGGCGTACACGCTGCCCAGAACGACGCCGTTGACGGTCTGTTGCAGCCAAAAATCCACGGGCTCAGCCGTTGGCCGTCGTGGTGATGATGGTGCCGCCCGAATCGAACTCCGCCAGCACACCCGTCGAGGTGGCCTTGCCGTCCTTACCCAGGGTCAGGCTGAGGATGCCGGATTTCTTGACGATGTCGCCGGCCGACGCCGCGGGCAGGGCGTCCCGGAGCGTGGTGCCGGTGATGTTCCCGCCGGCCGCGTTCTGTACGGCGGCGGCGGTCAGGATCCAACCGACCTGATAGCCGAGCGCGCCGTAGGCAGTCGGCGCCCCGCCGTAGGCCTTGGTGAATGCCTGCTGGAACGGGGTCGGCGACTTCGGGTTCGGGGCCCACACCTGCGGGAAGACGAAGCCGGACGCCGCCGACCCGGCCACCGTGTAGGTCTCGCTGCTGATCGCCACCGTGCCGACCTTGCGGACGTTGTCGAAACCGCCGGCGCTCTTCATCTGCAGCAGGATGTTGCCCGCCTGGGCCGGCAGCACCGACAGCACCACGGCGTCGACGTTGTCCTTGCGCAGGTTGGCCAGGATCGCCGAGAAGTCGGTGTCCTTCGAGCTGACCTCCTGGGTGGAGGCGTACCCGTTCGGCAGCCCCTGCTTGGTCACATCGGCCAGGGTGGCGAACGAGGGGTTGTCGCTGGCGATGACGGCCCCGATCTTCTTGGCCCCGGAACTCACCAGGTACTTGCCCATGCCGACCGTCGGGGTGCTCAGGTCCGTGAACCGAAAGGCGTAGCCGCCCTTGTTCTCCAGCGCACTGCCGGCCCCGCTGAGCAGGGTGATCTTGTCGTCGTTGGCCAGCGGCGCGATGGCCTGACCCAGTGGGCTCTGCGAATCCTGAACGACGACCACGGCGCCCTCCTGCTTGAGCTTGTTGTATCCCGTCACGGCCGACGGCACCTCGGACTTGGCGTCCTCGGTGGCGACATCGAGCGTGACACCCGCCTTGTCCAGCTGCGGCTTGGCGTCCTGCAGGGCCAGTTCGAAACCGTGTTGGAATGGCACTCCGTAGGACTGGGCGGCGCTCCCGGTGAGGTTGGCGAGCAGGCCGACGTGCACGGTCTGGCTGCTACCGGTCCCGCCCCCGTTGCTGCCGCCGCTGCTGCCACCCGATCCGCTGCCGCCCGTAGCCGAGGACGAGCTACTGCTGGAGCTGCTGGTCGAGCTACCGCCAGAGCTGCCGCTCGAACTGCAAGCCCCGGTCAGCAAGGCCACCGACAGGGCCGTAGCCGCGACCAGAGCCGAGCGAAACCTCATGTGTGACTCCCTTTCTCCTGCCGGCGACAAGGCCGGGGCACTTCGTGCGAACCTTCAGCGACGGGACGGGCAATGACGGTCCGGCGTGCGTGAGCCGCCGGTCGCGAGCTCCCATCGAACCGCGCCCGGGGTGGTGAGCGAACGAACAATATCGGTCGATGGCGGTGGAACGGACACTAGAACTGGTCAGCGCACTAGTCCAACCCGTCCGGTCTGGTCACCGGCACGACCCTATGGCTGATTTGCCGAAACCCATCGGCTCACGCGCACACATCTCGCGGACCCAGCGAAATCGCCTGGGTGTCGTTCAGGCTCTTGACCTTGGATCGGCGGTTGGAGTCATGGGCAGCGGAGATCTCGTCGGCGAGGCGACGTCGCGTCGGTATTCGGCGACGGAGAAGGCGCAGGCGGTCCGGTCGGTGCGGTCCCTGCGGGCGGAGCTGGGCACGCAGCGGCGATGGTGCGGCGGGTCGCGCAGCAGTGGAGCTATAAACCGTGTCGGGCGTGCGTGCGGGCACCCCGCGCTACGTACCCGTCATCGACGTTCCTGGCGTGCTCTCCTGATGCCGGTCGGTATGCAGAGGTCGCAGCGGTATTCGCCTCACCGCTGGCCGCCACGCCGGCAACCGAGAATCCGTGGGAACCAGACGCTGATCCGGTCGCCGATGACCCGAACATCGACGCCTGTCAGACGGCGGCGGCGAAGTTCCTGGGTGTGCCGGCAGCAGGGTCGGCTGCCGGCGGGTGGACGGAAACGTTGGCCGGGACGGTCGTTGCACTGCTAGGTCCGACAGCGCGGCAGCGAGCGGCCGGACAAAAGTGGTTGGCATGCACCGTGTCCCCGGATCAAGGGACCGCGTTGTACCGGTACCCGTTGAAAGCCGGTTACTCCGCCGGGTTTCCGGCCGCTGACGGTTTCGGGTGGTGCTTCCTGCTGCCGCCGGACACCGATGCGCCCGCGACTATCGGCTGCGACGGCCCACACCGCGGGGAGCAGTTCGGCACCGACGTCGGCGATGCCGCCCCACCGGGTGGCTGGGACGCGTCCTGCATCGCCTACATCAAGGCCGCCACAGCCATGGCGGACCCGACTGACCACGGCCGGCTGATCGTGCAAATGGTTGCCGAAAAGGTGAACGTCACCGACACCACGATGAATCGAACAACCGTCGCCTAAACCCGGACCTGTCAAATAATCACCCGTAATCCGTCCGCGCACCTGGTCCATTCCCTCCGGCATCTCGGTAATCGGCCCGTGCCTGTAGAGTGACTCACCTAAGTATTATGAACAGCGATTGCGTAACTCCGTACTCGGCGGGCACAGCAAGCACGTGGTGCAGAGGAGTGCGCACGAAGACGATGAAAATAATAAGCGGCCGCCCGACTCTACGTTCCTTTGACGGTCCGGTCGTGAGAATTCCTCAGCGAGATGGCCTCGTTCACATGGGCTCACTCCATCTCTGTGACGACCCCACGCGCGTCCTTCCGGTCGCTCAGGCGGCGGCAGATCCGCCTCCACCATGCCGCGCGGACAAGGAGCCGCTGCTCCGGCAGGTCGGCGGCGGTCGCGCATGCTGTGGCCAAGGCGGCCCAAGGTCAAGGCTCGGTCGACTGTCCAAGAGTCGCGTCAGTCATAGCTTCGTTCCGGCGAACCATGAGCGAGCCAAACCCCCTCGAGAGGAGGGACGTCGCCGCTGGTCTGACGTGCCCCACGAGTCGCGGCACAATCGCTGACGCGACTCGACACACGGCCCGCGGGGAGCCGAGGTCTCCAGGGCCACGGTGAACGACGGCCACGGCGGATGATGGCCGATGCAACCCGGCGGCCCGGCGGTCCGTCGTGGCAAAGACAGCAGCAGACCGGCCAAACCAGAGGGGAAGCGTGATGAGGGGAATCGGGCTTCGCCTCGCTGCGGCGGCTGTGGCGTTGGCGTTGCTCGCGGAGGGCTGTTCCGCGTCAGGTCCAGGCGGCGGGGGTTCCGGGGCGTCGGCGGTGCCGTCGTCGAGTTCGTCGCCGGGCCGCAGGGAAATAGACCGCGGCTTCTCCGGTTACCCCGTCACCGGAAGCGCCGCGACGACGACGCCTCTGGCGTCCAGCGGGCGAACCGAGGTGTATTCGCAAACCGCATCGGAGTGCCCCTACGAACGCCCAGTCGGCTGCAGCATCGCGCCGGAGAGCACTGCGCATCGCGCAGACGGCACCGAAGGACAGACGGTCAGTCCACCGAACGCGACGGAAAACTTGATGTATCCCTGTGGGGCAACCGTCCCTACGTCATTCGATCGGACCCTGCTGAACGCATCCGTGAACGTTTCGAACAAGATGCACAACAACATCTACACCTTCACTGTCAAAAACAACACGACGAGAACAATCTCCGGCGTCGTCGATAACGCCAGTTTTGTCCTGGTTGATCCACATTCTCGAAGGGTGGTCGGAAGCACCGCTGTAGATGCGCCTGGTACCGGTTACTCAGACCTGGTCCCCGGCCACTCGCTCGAGGTGAGATATACTCCGTTGGTATACTCTTGCTCGGGGCCTAACGTACCGATCCCTGCCGGTCAATATCTTGCTTACGGACGGCTCGCCATCGAAAACGGCAAGGTATTTGCGACGGTGCTGACCAAAGCCAACGTGACTGGTCGCCTGGCAACTTTTTGATTATACCTTTCCTACCGCGAACCGCCTTAGTTATCGGCGAGCGAATCAGGCTTGGCCCACCATGGACCGAGATGAGCCGTAGGCCGGTGAGTTCGGCGACCCAGGCGCCGTTGCTGCGCCGTTGGTCGGCGTCATAGGCCGGGGCCCAGGCTCCCTCGGGAGCAGCATGGCGAAACTGAACATCTGGTCGCAGAGGACAGTACTGAATGCCCGACGGCGGTCTCGTTCCACCGGTCGGTGGAACGCAGTTCGGCCGGGGTGTGGACCTAACGGATGACGGGAGAAGTGTCCGGGGCGGGTGAGTCTTGTCGTGTCAAGCCAGTCGGACCGAGAGAACCGACCGGCACACCACGGAATACGACGAGGATTCGACATGACCAGCGAAAAGCTCAATAGCAGGAAAAGTCGGGTGGCCAGAGTCACCGGGGTGACCCTGGGTGCGCTCGTATTGGTCGGCACTGGCCTGTCGACCGCGTCGGCGTCGGCGGCCAATCACGCGGCCAGGACGACCGGCGCGCCGGCCCGGGGCATCACCCGACTGACCAACGTGACGTCGGACTCCATGACCTTGTGTTCCACGGGTGTGGTCTATGACGTGGCGCCGGCGAAGACGGTTGCGCCCGGCGACACCACGTCGTGGACCGCGATCGGCGGTAAGGATCAGCCGGTCACCAGCTACTGCTTCCCCAACGGGGACAAGGTGTCCCTGACCGACGAGCTTGGCGACGGCGAACACGAGACGGCCGCCAGCAAGGTCATGGTGTCCGGTGGCAACGTCGACTTCCAGGTCGGGGTCAATTACGCGACCTTCATCAACCAGCGGCCGCAGACCGGCGACCCCCACCACTACGACGTCGCCCAGGACGGCGCCACGATCCATATTGACGCGGCCAAGGACCCCGCCGCCGCGGCCGAGGCGCTCACTCACATGGACATGAGCGACTTGTGGGGCGGGCCCCGCTTCACGTTCGCCGACGGCGAGAAGCCGACCTTCCACTACGCCACTGGCCAGCAGGCCGGGGCCAAAGTCATCAACGAGTCGTCGGCGCCGGCCAAGCTGGTCAGGGGACACGCCACCTCCGTGGGGGAGAGCACCGACGTGGATGGTGAAATCTCTGCCTCGCTCAGCGCAAAGGTCTTCGGGTTGGCCGTCAAGGCGGCGGTGTCCACCGACCAGGGGCAGGAGTGGGCGAGCTCGGACACCACCAAGACCACCGAGGACGCCGACATCGATCCGGACCACGAAGGGTGGCTGACCAAGAACCTGAACGTAGCCAGCCTCAGCGGCCAGATCGCCTTCACCAGCGCTCCCACCGGTTTCGCCCGGGTCGACTATGACTTCACCAACTTCACGATCAGCCGCGGTGGCATCCTCGACCCGAGCAAGCCGGTTCCGCCGATCAACTACTCGGTCACCGAGCACCCGATCACCAACACATCCGACAACACCGCCTTCGACACCGCCGCATCTGACACCGCCGGCGCCGGGCAGCCGAAGGTCCATGACGACAACGCGATAGTCATCGACGCCGCCACCGACCCGGCCGATGCGAAAGTTGCTCTGACCGGCTACAAGGCGGCCACCAACCAGCAGTTCAACATCACGTCCGGGCCGACCTACAGCCAGACCCCTTACTCCCTGGTCAAACTGGACGACGGAAGCTACGCGCCCAGCGTGACGGGCAATCCCAATTCCGATGACCCGGCGTGCCAGAAGGACAAGACCAAGGACTGCGGCCAGCCCGTCAACGAGATCCTGGCCGTGGACCATGAGAACAGCGCCAGCTGGTCCCTGGGCGGATCGGTCGAAGGATCCGTCGGCTACGACCTGGCCGACATCGTCGACGCGGAGGTCAGCGACAAGCTCGCCACCACCAACACCTGGGAATCGAAGACCACCGACAGCCAAGAACTATGGGTGACCGCCGAGCCGGGCAAGACCGTGTGGATCGAAGCCAGCAACCAGGTCGTGACCTTCACCGGCGACTTCGCCTTCACCGATCCCTACGGGCGGAACTACGAGGTCGACAACGTCACCATCACCCAGCCCGCCTCGGCCGACGGTGACCGCTTCACCAGCACCACCTACAAGGTCGAACAAGTCGACTCCACCATCGACGCCGGCGTCCCGGCCGGCAGCAACGGCGGCCGGAAGCCGATCAGCCAGTTGCCCGCGCTGCAGCGCTACATTGCCACACACCAGTGAATTCCACGCCTCTCATCGACCACCGACAGCCGCAACAGACAATCACCGTTGCGGCTGTTGGTGTATTTCCCCTCTGTCATTCGTTGCGCCGATATCGCAGGCGGGCCACACAGACGACCGCGACCCGCCAACACCGCCGCGGGAAGATCGCATCCCAGAGGCCGGCGGGGCATGTCGTCCCAAAAAGGAAGCCGGCGATCGAGCAACCGTCTCCGGGTGTCCCGACGTCATAGCGGGTGAGACTCGGGAGAGGTGACGGCGTGCGCCCGTTGAATTGGTTCGTTGTGGCGCTGGCCGCCGCGCTGGTGACCTTCGCATCGGGATGCGCCCGAACCACACCCTTGCCTGCCGCGGCCGCCGGAACGGCCCTCGCGGTCATCACGACGGCCGGCCCGGCATGGCACAGCACGGCCCCGACGACGGTGCCAGCCGGGTCGCGTCTTCGGCCAGCGACCACCCGCACGGTCGAGTCCCCGGTGGTCTCCTCAGCTCAACCTGCCGCCGACCAACTGACCTGGCAGGACGGGCCAGACGAACTTGACATCGCCTGGGGTGGGCCGGCCCCAGCCCAAACATCGGGCGCCGCGGACAACAACCTGCAGGGCCGGGCGGCACAGATGGGGTACACCGTCACCGCCGCCGCACAGGTGGACCAGGAACTGACCCATCCGTCGCCGGCTCACCAGAGGAAAGTGATCGTGTCCGGGCACCCGGCCGTCGAGTCGACCTCGGCGGCGCCGCCATCGGCCAGCCTCGGGGTGCAAGCAGACCGGTGGGTCAGCTGGCAGCTGAAAGACGGTCGGTACGTGCATATCTGGCAGGCCAATGCCGACGAGACCACGCTGCTGGCTTTCGCCGCGACCGTGACCGAGCACACGATCACCCTGCCGCAGTACATGACCGCCGGGTTGATGCTGCCGGGCCTGCCTACCCAGTTCGTGGACACCAGTCCCGGCCAGTACGGAATTACCTGGTGCCGCGCCGGTTTCACCACCAAAGAATTGGACCTGACCGGCGAACCGTGTGTCGGGCTGTTCGTCAACCACGGCGACGAGGCATACCGAATAGCCATTATGATCAACGGCGGCCCGACCGTTCAAGCCGGCAATTTGACTGTGCACACCGGCGGCCACCAGGCCTACGCACTGGTCAACAACTCGCTGTCCATCACACTGAACAGCGACAACTCGTTCCAACTCACCCCGGGCGAGTTAGCCAGCATCATCGCCGCCGTTCGGTACGACTCGTCGATCCCATCCCGGCCGACCACCTGATCCGTTTCGGGTGCTCATCATCGTGGGTGACGCGGACGTCTTGGCGCACCAGAAGTCTTTTCGGAAGATCGATGTTGTCAAAAATGGACGGCCAGCGGTTGCGCCGAGCGGGTAGTTTCACGCGGGACTCGTGGAGCTCACCTTTTACCGCGTGAGTCGCGTGGAATGGCGCGTGGTGCCCGCAAGAGCGCGGCGATGAGGGTGCGCACCATCCAGTCGTGGAACTCCTCGAGTTGGTACCCAAGTCGACGCACGAGCAGGTCGTAGCTTTCCGGGCTGACGATCGTCCAGGCGGTATCGACGGCGCGGGCCGTGGACAAGCCGTCGGCCAGCGCGTCGGCGGGAATGGGTTCGAGCGCGCGGGTGATCGTCCGATGACGCAGAATCTGCAATTCGTTCCAGTCGGCGGCGATTTCGGCGTCCACGGCAGCGGCGTCCCGATACAGCTGCCATCCGGTGGCGGCCCGTTCCGCGATCTCGGCGGTGAGGTTGGCGAGTTCGACGAGGCGGTCGTGCGGTGACAGGTCGGCGAATCGCCGCACGGCATCCGCCGGTGATGCGGCCCCACCGGCGAGGGCGTCCTCCATGTATGCGCGCAGCAGCGCGCGTTTGCTGCCCCAGGCCAGATAAAGCGTCTGGACCGAGACCCCGGCCGCGGCGGCGAGGCGGGCGACGGTCGTCGCCGCATAGCCATGGACGGGGAATTCTTGCGCGGCCGCGTCCAACAATCGGAGCCGCGTGTCCTGCCGCAGGGCGTCGCCGACCCGTTTCTGGCGGCTGGAAGCGGGTTCAAAAGACTGCGGGATAGGCATGGACAGCACCCTACTCCATGTTCTAGAGTCACGTTCAACAGCACTGGAACGTCACTCAAGTTCATGGAGAAAGCTTCAGGAAGCATTCCGTCCTGAACCCTGAATCCAGTACCAAGGGCCGGCGTCGTGTCGGCGGCCGGCCCTCGACCAAGGAGTTCTGATGTCGACCACCATGACGCCGTCCCCGACGCGGGGTTCGCACGCCACCCTTGACGAACCGTGGCATCGGCCGGGCCGGATGGCCTATGCGCGCAAGCGGCGCCAGGCGCTGCTGCACCCGCCGGTGTCCGTGTACGAGATGCCGGCCGACGTCACCAAGGACGAGGACGTCGCGGTGCGGATGCGGGACGGCGTCACGTTGCGCCTGAACCTGTTCCATCCGGCGTCAGGAGGGCCGTTCCCGGTCATCCTGTCCGCGCACCCGTACGGAAAGGACAACGTGCCCGTCAAGAAGGGCAGCGGGTGGAAATTGAGCAAGCAGTTCCGGATCATGAACCAGCCCGAACCACTCACGATCTCCGACCAGACCAGTTGGGAAGCACCCGATCCGGTGTGGTGGGTGCAACACGGTTACGCGGTCATCAACCTGGACCTGCGCGGCGGCGGACACTCCGAAGGACGCGGTGACCTGTTCTCCGGCCAGGAGGCCGACGACATCGCCCAGGTCATCGCGTGGGCGGCCGAGCAGCCGTGGTCGACCGGCCGGGTCGGGATGCTGGGCGTGTCCTACCTCGCGATCTCCCAGTGGAAAGTGGCCGCGCTCAACCCGCCGGCCTTGAAGGCGATCTGTCCGTGGGAAGGGTTCACCGACCCCTACCGCGACCTGTTCACCTCCGGCGGCATTGTCGAGTCCGGATTCGCCCGCGTCTGGCTGTTCATGACCAACAAGGTCGTCCGGGTGAAGACCAACCTCGCCCAGGAGCGGCCGAAGCACCCACTGCGCGACGCCTTCTGGGAGGCCCTGACCCCCGACCTGGCCAAGATCGAGGCACCGATGCTGGTGTGCACCAGCTTCTCCGACGACAACCTGCACAGCCTCGGATCCATGCGCGCCTTCCAGCAGTCGAAGTCGACCGAGAAGCACGCCTACACCCACCGAGGCGCCAAATGGGCCACCTTCTACAGCCAGCAGGCGCGCGAAACGCAGCTGGCGTTCTTCGAGCGGCACCTGCGCGAGCAGGACGTGCCCGCCCTGCCGCCGGTGCGGCTGGAGGTCCGCGACCGCCTCGACCACGTCGTCGAGGTCCGCGATGAGCAGGAATGGCCGCTGGCGCGGACCGACTGGCGCCAGTTGCACCTCGGCGCTGCTGGCACGCTGAGCGAGAAGCCGGGCCCCGCCGGCCAGGTCACGTTCGATCTGCGGAAGAACACCGCCGCGTTCGAATACCGATTCGGTTCCGACACTGAGCTCTCCGGCCCGATGACGCTGCGGCTACAGGTCGCGGTCACCGGAACCGACGACCCCCGGCTGTTCGTCGGAGTGGAGAAGTGGTCGCACGGAAACCCGTTGCCGTTCAACGGCTCTTACGGATACCAGCGGGACCACGTCGCCCAGGGCCGGCTGCGCGTAGCCCTGCGCGAAGTCGACCGCGAACTCAGCCTGCCGCACCAGCCCGAGCACACTTTCCGCACCGTGCAGCCGGTACCGGCCGGCGAGCCGATGGACATCGTCATCCCGCTGGCTGCCTCCGCGACTCTGTTCCACGAGGGCGAGAGCCTGCGCCTGCTGATCGGCGGCCGCTACCTGCAACCGCGCAACCCGCTGTTCGGCCACTTCCCGACCCACTACGAACCGAGCAAGGGCGGGAAGGCGACCATCCTGTGCGGTCCGCAGTGGCCGTCGAGCCTCGAAATCCCTGTCATTCCGGAGTAGCAGCCTGATGGATGCAACCTATGGTTGCGCGTCGGGCTTCCGCGAGTTACCTTTAAGTGCAACTCAAGGTTGCGCAAGAAGGTGGTCGTGGAACTGGACTTCATCCAGCGGCAGGTGCACATCAATGACATCACGCGGGGTGGTCTTGAACGCCCTCGGCGAGCCCCGGACCACCCATCGATTCAGGAGAAATCGTGCCGGACATCAGACATCGCATCGGCGTCGTCGCATCCGCCGCCGTTGTCCACCACGCTCTCACCACCGTGGACGGTCTGGCAGGCTGGTGGACCACCGACACGTCCGCCGATGGCGTCAACAGCTTGCGCTTCCGGTTCGGCGGCGGCGACGGATTCGACATGAGCGTCGTCGACTCGCAGCCGGGCAGCCGGGTCGCGTGGGAAGTGACAGCCGGCCCGGATGAGTGGCTCGGAACGTCGCTCGCGTTCGATTTGGAGGAGCGACACCCGTGGACGATCGTCCGCTTCACCCACGCCGGCTGGCGGTCCTCGAGCGACTTCTACGCCGACTGCACGACTCAGTGGGCGATGTTTCTGATCAGCCTCAAGAACTTCATCGAGACCGGTACGGGACAACCTTGGCCGCATGAAGTGAAAATCAGTGAGCAGCATTGACGGCCGCCCGCCACCTGCGCAGTCAAACGGATACACCCCTGGTAGTCGCGAGCGCTGCGGTCCTGGGAGATAACTGGTTCCATGGCGATCGCGCCGACTTCCCCACGTAGGTGCCCGCGAATGCGGGCGTCGGCCAGTATCGAGCCGTTCAATCGGGGCCGACGTCGACGCGGTTCATCTTTGGGTGCCAAGATCGACAAGTGATCGCTGAAGCTCATTTCGCCGCAACCACGACCAAGCACTCGGGCGGGTCGTGGGTCTTCATCCTCGTTGCCGCCTGCATCTTCTGCATCGCCATAGCACTGGTCATCAACCCGAAGCTGCAGTGGCGGATGAACCGCTGGCAGTTCAAGAACCCCCAAGCCATGGAGCCCAGTAAGGCAGGCCTGATCGGAATCCGGGTCGGCGCTGCCGTCGCCGCCGTCGTGGCGGTCGTCTTCGTCGTCATTGGCACCACAAGGCTGTGACCCGGCCGCCGTGATCGTGTCCAATGTCGCTCAGGGCCGTCATCGTTCTGCGCAGCGTGCTGCTGTGTCGTCTACGTCAAAGCCGCACCAGCCATGGCCGACCACACGGACAACCATCGGTTGACCGTGCCAACGGTCGCCAAAAACGCGAACGTCACCGACACCACGGCGATCAAAACAATCCTGCGAAACCCGGACCTAGCGGGTGATGGAATCACCGATTCTGAGCCCAAGTTCGTCAATTGCCGCATGGATCGCTGAGGCAGAGCCGGCAATCACCGTCCCGAGCCCGTGGAGCCTGAGATCGCTGTGTCGAGTAGCTCTGTGGGCGGAGGCGTGTTAGCAGGAACAACTGTGATGCCTCCCTTGGCCTCGTAGAGGACGTACTTGACATGGCTCAGGGACAATACGTTGCGCTGACGGAGCTGGGCCGACAGGTCCTCCTCGGTGAGGCCGCACAAACGAAGTTCCCGGCGGTGAAATCTACCGTCGCTCACGAGCAATGTCACCCGGTGATCGACCAACGATGCGAAGTGCCGGCTGAATCGGGCGAAGCTCACGAGACGGTGGAGGACCAGCAAAGCCAGCAGGGCGACGGCGCCGGTGGCGAAGCTTTGGGTGGACGCGACGGCGGTTCGACCGACGGTGGCACCGACCGCAACCGCGGCGACGAAATCGATTGCCGACCATTGGGCGAGAGTGCGCCGCTCGCTGAGCCGCAATCCGGCCAGCGCGGTCGTGTACATCAACGCCGCCTTTGCCGCCGTGATGAAAAGATCGGGGAAACTGCTCGCCAACCAGGACATGAGATTCTCTTCCGTCATGACGGGGACGCCTGCCGTGGCCGGGCAACCGTTCGTGGGGCGTTATTTGGCGATGGCGACGAGACCGGCGATGCCGACTGCATAGAGCACCAGTACCGCCAGCGAGTCGGGACCGAGCCGGGCGATGGCGCGCCGGGGCCGGAACAGCAGACCGAAGATGTAGACGACGGTGAGCAGCATGCCCAGTCCGGTGAGGTAAACGTCGGTGCCTTGGGCGTGGGGAAGCACCGGTTGGCCAGAGATGAGTGTCGCGACCAGGAACAGGACGGGAAGAAAGGCGTTGCCGCCGAAGATGTCGCTCATGGCCAGCTGGGGATCGCCGAGGCGGACGCTGGTGATGCCGGTGGACAGCTCCGGCAGCGAGGTGGCCGCGGCCAGAACTGTGGAGCCGAACAGCACGCCGCTCAAGCCGATGTGACCGGCCATCGCGTCGCCGCTTTGCTCCAGGAAATAGCCCGCGAGCAGGGTGGCGATGGCCGCTGCGGCGAAGATCACGGCGGCTCGGGCCGTGGACGTGTGCTTATCGGTCGCTTGCTGATTCTTCTGCTTTTTGGCGTGCCCTTGGGGTGGCCGTTGATTGTCCGGTGCCTCGCCGGATTCGTGCCACGGCAGGTGCCCGCGGGCCTTACTGAGCAGCAGTACGCCGGCCAACCACACAATCGCGATGAGAACGGAGGCGGGGGCGACGGGGCCGAATTGCAACGATGCGGGCAGTTGACTGCCCATGACGGCGATGGACAGCACGGCGATCACCAGACCAGCCTCCAGCACGAGGCCCAGGCTGGCGGCCTGGTAGGTCAGCGTCGCGCGCCGTTTGCCGCCGAAGGCGTCCAGAGCGACCAGAACCAGGGTCTGGATGGCGATCCCACCGAGGATGTTGCCGATGGCGAGTCCGACGTCGCCAGATATGGCTGCGGTCACGGTGATCGCGATCTCGGGCAGGTTCGTGGCGATGGCCAACAGCACGACTCCGCCCAGCGCCGAACCGAGGTGCAGCCGGTCGTCGAGGACGTCAGTGGTGTCGGACAGCTTGATGCCCGCAATCCAGATGACCGCGGCGCAGACCGCGAAGACCACGATCAGCCAGGGAAGCGCTAATGACGACATCAAAGGTTCTTTCCGTGATTCTGGTCCGGTGCCACCGAAATAGGTGACAAATGCCCCCCGCAGCGATTGTCGTCAGGGTGCCTCTTGGCCGCCTCGACTGCCGCAGACCATGGACTGTCGGTGGATGGCGAGAACAACCAGACCCGCGCGGGTACCCAGCGGCGAACGCGGCACAGAGCAACGGAGTGAGCGCGTTTACACGCGGCTCGTTTCGTGTCGGCGAATTGATTCTTCTGTTGGCGTTCGACGTCAGTATTGCGATCAGCGGCCACATCCGCACCATTTGGTCCAACGCGAGTAAGGCGTCAGCTGCCACTCCTTCAATCCGTGCCGGTGGGGTCAGGGCGGGGCAATCCAAGCATGGGCGCTCGGGGCGGATGCCGGCAGCGGATAGCCGGTCTTGCGTGCCTCGTCCATAGGGACATTCTCCTCGAATGCTTGCGATGCCGCAAGAGGTGCGAGGAGAAAGGTAATGTGGTCGCTCACAGCGGAGAACCGCCGGGTCCCGGTTGCTGCGGCGGGATCCAGCGCGTCGATCAGGTAGTCACCCGGGACCGAGGTGTCGACAGGCCGTCGGGCTCCTCGGCAGCTCGAGGGCTTCGCCGTGCCTGACCACCAAGCACTACCTATATGGCGTCTGACGTCGGTTCCGCTGCCGAATCGGTCGACACATCCTCATCGCCACGGCTGGCGCTACGGCGAAGGCGGCGAGTCTCGCTGAGGATCAACCACAGGACACCGAGAAGAAGGACAGCCGGAACGGCGACCGCCACGTTGCCGATCCGCTTGGTGAGCAACGCGCCGCCGACAGCACCGACAGCGAACGCCGCAACCACTTCACCAAATCTTCCCGCGTGGGCGCGAGATTCGGCGTCCCTGGCCACGACCCATTGGTGGAGATAGACCAGGGCGCTGCGCAGGTTGCCGCTGGTCAGCACCGTCGCGTATGCCTGGCCGGCCAGCATCCGGAAGGTGGAGAACTGAATCGAGGCCAGGAACGACACCGTCACCGTGATCGCCAACTCCGGGGTGGCAACGGGCAGCGCGGCCAGGATCAGGAAGCCAGCGATCTCGAGTCCCAGGGCGATGAGCAACGGGCGGCGCAGCACCCGGCGTGCGGTCGGCCGCGCGAATGACTCGACAAGAAGAACGCCGACGGCGAACGCCCCGATCGGAGCCACCCGCAAGAGCGCGGCGTGCCAATGGCCGCCCGCGGCGTTGATCGCGAACAGCACGACATTGCCAGTTTGGGCGTTGGCGAACACCGAGAAGCGCACGAAAGTGAACGCATCCAGGAACCCACCGACCGCCGCGAGCAAAATTGCCTGGGAGAGCGTTTCGTGACGCTGACGAAGTGGTGGCACGATCTGGCATTTTATCGATGCAGGCGGACGGCTCCGGCCGGGCGCGCCGCAACCGGAATCAGCCCACCGCCTCGCGCGGGATCAACTCCTGCTTATCAGACGTCCGAATGCGCGTCAGAACAGGCCTTGGCCCGTCAAAGTTCTTACCGAATGACCGGGCGGCCAAATGCGACCAGGAATGTGAGCCGGTCGGAACGACGAAGTCCAACTCTCCACCTGACCGTGCCTGCGCGGTAGGACGCTGCCACTGAAGTCCGATCCGGCGGCTTGGGTGGATCCTCGGGCTCTCCACGATGGACATCGGTTCACCGTCCGGCTGTTCGGTGCCGCCGTGCGTAACGATGCAGACATGGCGAGCGAAGACGATGTCTTGTCCGGCGTAAGGCTCAGCCCCCGACAAATCGCCTGGCAGGGCAACGCCGGATTTCTGCTCAATGTGCCACCGGCCCGAGACGGCCTGATCGATCCGGCCGACGCCGCCGTCCTGAGCGAACTCGGCCGACGGGTCCGGGATCTCCGGTCACGCCGCTTGCCGGGCCGCGTTCGCGTGTCGTCGGGAACCCTCACGTCTCCCGGCCTGCACCTCGGCGATGGCCTCGACGGCGTCGTGCCCTGGTGGCGGCCGGACGCCACGGGCCACCGGCCACTACTCGACATCCGCCCCGCCGTCCCCGTCCGCGTCGAGTACGTCGTACTCAAGGAAGCCATCGGCGAGGGCCAGCGCGTCGAGTCGGTCGTCGTGCAGGGGTTCCTGCGCGGGGGGGTCGGTCTTTCGGCGCACAGTCGGCACCGTCGGGTACCAGCGGATCATTCCGGCGGACGGCGCGCGCGTTGATCGCGTCCGTGTGGTGATCACCGCCAGCCGAGCCCCAGCGGTTCTATCCGGAGCCGCGATCGTGGGCGATGCCGTCGCTTCGCACGCGTGAAATCGAAATTGCGCCAGACGCCGGGCCGGCACCGACCCTTCAGCCAGCAGCGGGCCCCAGCGGGCTAACACATCGATTCGCATCCTCTCCGGGAGCCGACTTGTCCATTCGAGTGGGCGGCTCATCCCTGCGTTGAAAGCCTCTGCAGCACAGCAAATACCTACACGCGGAAATCAAACCGGCCGATTTCCGGGTGGCCAACGCCGCATCGGTCCGCCATTCCAGGGCACACAGGCGCAACTCGGTCAACCGGCCACGTACCCGCACTGGCCAACCTTCCCGCTAAGAGTGTCGCGCCCTGACCACGAAAAATGGACGCCCGACTGACCAACGCTCGCCACCGTCGACATCCGTCTTGAACCGGCTCGTCGCTGAGCCGTTGATCGGCCTTCCCGAGACATTGACGGAACAGCTGAGGGTGGCAATGATCCCTCCGGGGCCCGAGCCCGGGCCCGAATGACCTTGGCGATCGGATCAGCGTGGCTGCTCATTGCGTTTCGAGAGAGATTGCTGCTTCTTCGCGGGCGGTGCGCGGACGGTCTTTTCTTCGGTGCGCCGCCTTGATCGCCGGGCTCACCTTGGGTCTCAGCGGCTCGCTGGCCGTACCAGTGTCTGTGGCCGGCGCTACGCCGGTCATTCCTGCGGATACCAACCCGCCAGCGGACCCTGTGAACCAGTGCTTGTTGGACCTGTCCACCACCGGACGGTGTCGCCTGGACAAGAATCCGGCCGGGGCGGACCAGCCGTACATGCTGACCGTTCCGGCCGGGCTCACCGAGGTGACGCTGATCGCCGCCGGTGGCGGTGGGGCGGGAGGCGGCTTCAGTGCGCAAGGCGGCAAAGGCGGTCTGGTGGCTGCCGAGGTGGCCGTGACGCCCAGTCAGGTCCTGGAGATCTTCGTCGGTACCGGTGCTGACGGAACAACGCCCGGAGGCGGATATGTCCCGGGCGGAGCAGGTGTCAACCCGTCGGGGCTGAGCCCCTCCGGCGGGGGCGGTGGCGCCTCCGCGGTCACCGGAGCTGAAGGTCCCCTGGTGGTGGCCGGTGGCGGGGGAGGTGCGGGCGGCAGCGCCGATGTCAGTCTCCCCGGCGGGGACGGTGGCTCCGCCGGCTCGCCCGCCCTGGCCGGCTTCGACGGGTTGGATTCGAACGCCAATGGGGGATTCAATTCCGGCAACGACGACAACACTCCTTACGAGACCGCCTTCAATCTTCCGATCGCCACCACCGGTGGAAACGGCGGCTGCGCCAACGACACACGCTGCCAGGGGGACGGCAGTCCGGACAACGCCGGCTGGGGTGGAGACGGCCGCCACGAAGACGCCACCCAGGAACCTGGCGGTGGAGGTGGCGGCGGGTGGCCGAATGGCGGTTGGGGCGGTAGCAGCTCCGAAACCACCGGCGTGATCCCGATTCCCGGAAGCGGCGGCGGCGGTGGCGGTGGCCAGAATTTCGTGACATCGCAGGGAACGCCCCTGGCCAGCGGCAGTACCGGCGACACCGACGGTTTCGTCGAGATACGCCCTGCCGGTCTGGCCACCAGAGTGACGTGCCAGGACGGCCGCCAGACGATCACCGTCCCCAACGGCACCACATCTGTGCTGGCCATCGCGGCCGGAGCCAGCGGCGGATCCACCAGTGATCCCAACCAAACCGGCCTACCGGGTGTCGGCGCCCTCGCCGTCGCCCAGATTGCCATCGGTCCGCTTGACAAGCAGCTCACCCTCTACCCGGGCTGCAACGGCGGCGGCGAGGACCCCCAGTCCGTGTTCGGCTTCGGCGCGGGCGGTGGCGGCGGCGGGGCGGGCGACGACGCTGACCAGGGCGGTGGTGGCGGCGGCGGATCGGCGGTGCTCAGCAACACCGCCGACGCCATTGGTGTGCCCTTCCTACTGGCCGGCGGCGGCGGGGGGTCGGGCGGCGGCGCATTCGACGTGCAGAACGCCCTTACCGTCGCGCCGGGTTATCCGGGCGGTTGGGCCGGCAACGACTGGGGTGTGGCCGGCGCCGGAAACGGTGGCGGCCAGCGCGGCGGGGCGGGCGGGCAATCACCGACCCCCCGCGGGTCCGGCCAGCGCGGCACCGACGGAAACCGGTTCCCCGGCTTCAACGGGGGCGGTGGCGGTGGTGGCGGTGGCGGCATCGTGGGTGGTGCGCAGGGTCACGGAGGCGGAGATTCCGAGGGTGGGTACGGCGGCGGCAGCGGAGCTTCCTACTACGACACGAATTCTGGTGAGGTATCGGTCCCGCTGATCGGGCATTCCTCCCTCGGAGCCGACGGTTATGTCACCGTGGTACCGCTGACCGAGTCCTCCACTTTGTCCGTCCAGCTGACTTTGGCCGGAACCGCTGGGTACCTCCCGACGACGTCCGACTTCCCGTACTTGGTGGACGTCAGTTGCAGTCTCGGCGGGATCGTCACTCTCGCACCGACGCAGGTGGCTCTTACGCCGGGGCAGAAGACGGTCGTGGCCAGGGCGGTCCCCGGCGATTCGACGTGCCAGCTGGACCAGGACGACGGCGACTTGGGGCGTGCCTGGAGCGCCACCATCACCCAGCAGATCCCGAACGGAAACGTCCTGGTACCCGGCGTCGGGAATGTCTTCGACATCACCGATTACGTCGACTTCGTCCAGCAGTTCGACGTTTCCTACACGCCCGCCAACCAGGACCCCGCCGACTACCGCATCGATCTGACCTGCTACCTCAACAACAATCCGATCTCGCTTTCCCACAGCAGTTTTCAGGACCAAGGTGCTTCTGCGCCATCCGACGCCGTCACGTTCAGTCCGGACGGGTCGGTCATGCACCTGCACTTCACCGGTCAGCAGCGTTACATCTTCGGTCAGCCGGCCAGCGGTCCGGGTCCACTGACCGGAACCCAGTGTTATCCCACCACGACCAGACTCAACGCCTTGATCAATTACAACACCGGCTCCAGCACGACAAGGACGGCCGCATCCGGGGACGCCCAGTTGCCGGTGTTCACTTTCACCGGCATCAACACCTCCACGTCGCCGACTCCGCCCAGCTCGATGGATATCGACTACTTCTGCTTCGTTCCTTACTCGGAAGGGTGCCCCAACGGCCGGCCGGTGGCGATCCCTCCGGTGCCGCACCAACCTGACGCGTCGCTCACCGTGTCCACTGCGCTGACCGGGGCGGCAGCCGGGACGTGGCCAGAGCCGACCTCGGTCACGGTCAGCTGCGCAACACCGCGCACCAGCAATGGCGAGCGCTTCACCCGCACGCTGCTCATCGCCGGCGAGGGATCGCGCACCGTTTCGGGCATTCCGGCCGGCTCGCCATGCACCGTCCGACGCACCGCCGGCGGCGGTGCGAGCGTGATCTACCGGGTCGACGCATCACCCGCTGGCAGCGCGCCGGTGACTCAACTGGCCGCCGACCGTGCCGCGGGAATCTCGCTGACTCCGATCGGCCACCGCACTGTCACGGTCACCGCCACATTTGCCGCGGCGCCCTGGCGCGTCGATCTGCAGCAGGCGGGCCGGGCAGCAGGGGCAGCACGAGGAAAGCCGGTCGCGGTGCAGGGTCAGTGCCGAACTCCGTCGGGATCGATCGTCGCCCGAACCGCGGTGTCGACGACCGTCACGCACCCAGGTCGGACGTCGATCGGGACAGAGCCGGTCGGCGCCGTCTGCAGCCTGCAGTACGTCAGTGGCGAGGCGACCTCCGCCACGGTGTCCGCTCCGGTGCGGATCACGGCGACGGGAGCGACCAGCACCATCCATCAACAGTTCTCGTTGGCCGCTTCGGTGAACATCCGAATCGTGGGTGCGGCCGGCGCGGATCTCTCGGCATCGGTCACGGTATTCGGACGGTGCACGGCAACCGACGGGATCGGCCAGGACATCCTGCTCACAGCGCCGGCCGACCGGCTTCGGCTCGGAGGCTCGACGACCGGCGTGCAGGTACCGGTCGGGTACCGCTGTGGCGGCGGTGCGGCCGGTGCAAAACCCGGCGCGGTCACCGGCTGGACCAGTACGAACTTGGTCACCAAGGAAGGCCTTCGTCAGCAGGTGGTGGTCACCATAGCCACCCCTCCTGTTCCGCCGACCCTCGCCAACACCGGTGCGCCCCTGCTCTGGCTACTGCTCGCGGCCGCCACATCCGTGCTCGCCGGCGTCGCCGTGCTCGCCGGCGGCGCCGTGCTCGCCGGCGGCCGCCGCTACCGTCGACGCAGAGCCAGCTGAGGATGCACTTCGTAGCCGAGCCAACCGCCTTGGTCCCTGTGCTCCCGCACCGGAGCGGAATCCTCAATTGTTCCCGCTGAAAACATCCTCGGGAGAGCATTTTTGTCTGCTGCGGCCCGAACCTCGTCCGTCAGGCCAGTCTCCTGAAGTTGTCCCACAGCTGGCGGAAGGTGGGCTTGTCGGTCCGTAAAAAGACGGGCGGATATCCCAGTTCGGCATCGACGGTGACCCACTGCCCGGAGTCGGAAGTCCAGATACGTTCCGACCACACGTGCACCCACTGGCCGGCCGGCAGATACGTCAGGCTCTGGCTGGCGCCGGCTGTGGTGACCGGATCCAGCAGCATGGTGTCGCCGAGTAGATAACTGAACTGCCTTGTCGCGGCAACGGGATCATCGACGTAGTGCAATACCAGGGGTCTCATCATGGGGTGTCCGGTGCGGGCGGCCGCCAACGACAGCTGCCGACGGTAAACAGCCCATGCCCGGTAGAGCAGGACACATCGGCGGAACGCTGTCAGAGTGGAGGTGTCTTCATCGAGCTGCCACGCCTGCGCCGGGTCGATGCCCTGGTGGGTGCGCATGACCGGGGTGAAGGCGCTGTGTTCGGCCCAGCTGCGGAGCGGAGCCGGTGGTCAGCCAGACCAGGAATTGGTCAAGGCGATGCGTCGGTTGCGGTGGCGTGCCGGCCGCGGCCGTAAGGGCGCCGAAGGGGTCGGTCGTGGCCATCGCGGCGGTGAGGGCCGAGACGCCGGCCAGTTGGAACGCCGAGCGCCGGCTGAGCCCTCCTTCCGCACTGCGGCGTTCCCGGGATTCGCCGCCGGATGACCAGCGCGGCAAACCCAGCGCCGGAGTTACTCCTGGCCGGGATCCGCTGGGGCGATGGAGTTCAGCTCGGCGTAGTCCTCGGCGGACAGAATCACATCCGCGACGGCGAGGTTGTCCTCGAGGTGCGCGACCGATGAGGTGCCCGGGATGAGTAGCACGTTGTCAGCGCGAGCGAGCAGCCACGCCAGTCCCACTTGGCTCGGCGAAACGCCCAGCCGCATTGACGCGGCCCGCACCGCGGGTTGGTCGATCACCTTCGGCAGGTGGGGGAACGCAGAGCCGAGCGGGAAATACGGCACATACGCGACGCCGGCTGTGGTGCATTGGTCGAGCACGTCGGCGTCGTGTTGGTCGACAAGGCTGAAGGGGTTCTGCACGCAGACGATGTCGGCCAGGTTGATGGCGGTGGCGACCTGATCGGCCGAGACGGTGGACACCCCCACACCGGCGATCTTGCCTTCGTCGCGCAGCGCCACCATCTCGGCGAGCTGGTCTTCCAGCGGCACGTCAGCTGTCCCAGGCGCGTCGGCGTGCTCGTCCATGCGTCTGAGGTTCACCGCAGTGAGCTGGTCGGTGCGCAACGTGCGGAGATTCGCCTCGACGTCGGCGCGCAGCTGCGCGGGTTCCTGGGCCTGCACCCAGCCTCCCTGGCCATCGCGCCGGGCGCCGACCTTGGAGACGATCGCGAGATCCTCCGGATACGGGTACAGCGCGTCGCAAATCAGTTCATTGGACACGTCAGGTCCATAGAACTGGGCGGTGTCAATGTGATTGACGCCCAGCTCGACAGCGCGGCGCAGCACCCGTAGCGCCTCGTTCCGGTCACGCGGCGGCCCGAAAACTCCGCGGCCGGGAAGCTGCATCGCGCCGAACCCGATCCGGCGCACAACGCGGTTGGCGATGGTGTACGTGTCACTCACCGGCGCCACGTTACCTGGAAGGCCACAACCCCTGACCGGTCCTACATGATGCGGCCACTTCACCAACCGCCCACCCTCCCTCCTGCGAACGTCGCGGTGAAGACGAACTCGACAATCCATTTCGCTTGCCGAGTAGGACATTCCGACAGCTCTGCCTGGGAGAGAGTTCGAGGTGCCCAGGCCTACATCGACAAAGGAGAATCTATGGCCATCGCCACTGAATTCGCCGCCGCGGTTCTCGCCGCTGCTGCGATGACCGGAGCCAGCAGGGATTTCACGTCCGCATCGGCGAGCTCGTCGTCAACGACCTCTCCGACGGGCGTGACGCAATCCCTGAGCAGCGATTCGGACAGGAAGAAAGTCGACGAGGTGAACGCCGCCGCCAGCCGCGGGGTCGTCGTGGCCAATATGAACGGCGACACCATGCGGCTCCGGTCAGTCACCGGCGATCAATGGTTCGAGGGCCCGGCCGGCGGATGGAGAGAAATTGCGCCCGGTGGCGAGCACCGGTGCGAACTGCAACTGCTATGGATGCGGTACAAGAACGAAACGGTCACCCATGACTTCATCCGACCGGACGGCTCGACCGAATACGCCGTGACGCTGACAGATCCCCCCGGCGCCGTTCGGGATCTGAATGGCAGCGGGCCCAGCGCCGCAGCAGTCGACGTGCTGCAGACCCTGTGCAAGGCCGGCAAAGCGACATGTGACTTCAAGGCCGCCACCTCGCAGGAGAAGAAGTGGGGCTTGTTGAACCAGATGGGTAGCAAGCTCGGTGACGTCGCCAACCTGTCCAAAACGGTCACCGTGACCGGCTCCTGGGCGTCCTCGGACAGTCTGGGCGGGTCGGTGAGTCTGAAGATACCGATCGCCCCCGTCGAGTTGACCCTGCAGGCCACCTACAACCACACCTGGACGCAGACCCACACGGTCGCGGAAAGTGTGTATCGGTCGAAACGCCGCCTCCTCACTAGGGATGGGTGGAGCAGCGGGCACCGTACGTACGGCACATCGGAACGTTCGTCGTGAAGTACGGCAACAGCACCTGGAACATCAAGGATGTGGCCATCGACAGCCCGGATGCCTCCCGTCAGGCCGTCACGGTGACGCAAACGGCTCCGATGACTCAGGAGGGGATCGACGAATTGGGCAACAAGCCGCCGACATCGGCCCAGGCGCTGGTCGTGCAGGCACCCGTCGCGACAAACCCACGTTGTCGGGGCCGAAGAGTATTTCCGGCCATTAGGCGCCGCAGCGTCTATGCTCCTGCCTCTGGCCGCAGCCGACGCCGAGGCCGATCCAGCAAAGCCTGGCGACGCTGCCCCGAACCGGTGCTGTGGCAGGCGTCGCCCAAGCCGGGCACCGGACATGGGCATCAATGTGCCGGATTCCGCCGCCGCGGGCGGACGATGAGATACCCGGCGGTGGGATCGCTGAGCCTTGGAAGCGGTGGAATTGCGGATGCATGTGCAGGACCTGTTGCCAGGTCGGAGACAGTGGGAGAACTGGCGGGCGTCGCTGTGGCCGCGACGACGGATCCGTCGCCCGCTCGACGTCGGTCGCCTGGTGGTGACCGCTGCCCTTCTCGTCGCGCTGATCCTGACGGCGGTATGGGCACCGGATGTGATCCATCGCGTTGCCGGGTTCTCAGGCTCCGCCAGCAGTGGCTTCACCCGGACCGCGGTGTCCGTGGTGAATGTCGGTGCCTCCGTGGCCGTGTTTCTGGTACTGGTGCTGATCGCCGTCGACTCTCTGCGCCATCGACCTTTTCGGCTCATCTGTGCGGCGCTGGCGTGTGCTCTCGGTGTTGCGGTCGGCTTTCTGATCGTTGCCGGTCTCCGCGCTGGTGGCGCCGCAGCAGCAACATCGTTCTTGGCGCCGGCACCGTCGAACTCGCCGGGACTGACGTTGACCGGCGCGGTGGCCGCCGTGCTGGGCGCGGACCTGCCACGCAGCCGGCTGCTCACCGCGGCCCGGATCGCGTTGGCGACCGCGGTGTTGTGTGCCTTGGGCTTGGGCAGTCTGACGCTGCCGAGCGCGGCGTACGGGGTGTTCGTCGGGATTGCGGTCGGTCTCTCCGTCCGGGTGGGGCTCGGCGTGGTGCCGTCCCGCCCCTCGGACGAGGTGATCCGGGAGGTGCTGGCCACGGCGGGATGGCCGGTCAATTTCTTGGTACCGGTCATCGAGAGTCCCGGCCGGTCGGTGTTCGCCGCCGTCGGGCCGGACGGTGGCCATCTTGAACTGACGGTGGTCGATCGCGATCGCCGCGGTGTGCCTTTCGCCCGGCGGGTGGGTCGCCTGCTGTTTCTGCGCAGTGCGGCCGTGGGTCGGCCGGCGTTGTCGTTGCGCTGGCAGCTCGAGCGTCAAACACTTGCTTCGGCCCTGGCGGAGTCGGCCGGCGTGCCGGCGCCGGTACCGGTGGCCCTGCTGGCTGCCGGCCGGGCGTTCATCCTGGTGGAACGCCCGTTGACGGGGGCCTCTCTGACGCACGTCGCCGGCGGAGTGTCGAAGTCGGCTGCCGTCGCCGCGGCTGATGCGCTGCGGCGCCTTCACGGTGTGGGCGTCGCCGTGGTTGCCCTCAGACCGGCAACGATCACGATTCAGGCAGACGGCCGAGCGGGTTTCAGCGACTTGAGCGCCGCCCAACCGGCCGCCACAGACCTGCAGCGCGACCTGGATGTGGTCACGTTGGTGGTGATCCTTGCCCAACAAATAGGCGCGGAGGATGCCATCGAGGCTGTTCGCAGCGGATATCAGCCAAGCGACGGCACATCCGGCCGACTCTCCGCCTTGCTCCAGCCGGTGGCTCTGGGCCGGGCTACCCGCTCCGGGCTGCGCGGTACCTCGCTGCTCGCCGATTTGCGAGCCGGCCTGGCCGACGGCACCGCGGCCGCGGAATCGGCCGTGCCCCGACTGGAGCGGATGCGGCCTCGCACCGTCGTATCGGTGGTCGGCGGCACGGTCGCCGCTTATATCTTGCTCAGCCAGTTGTCGCGAGTCAGTCTGATGGGCTCGCTTCGTCAGGCGCACCCTTTCTGGTTGGCGCTCGCGGTGTTGGGCTCAGCGCTCAGCTACCTCGGCGCCGCCGTCGTCAAGCGGGCTTTCATACCGGTGGCTGTGCCGTTCGGACGCCTGACCTTGGTTCAGGTGGCGGCTTCCTTCCTCGCTCTCGTCACCCCGCCGACCGTTGGACACCTCGCCGTGAACATCCGTTACCTGCAGCGGGCCGGGGTGGCCGCCACGGCCGCCGCGGCGAGCGTGGCGATGAGTGAATTCGTCGTGGTCGGCTGCACGGTGCTGCTCCTGCTGGTTTGCGCGTGGCTCAGCGGCGTCTCGGCCTCGCGGCTTGCCCTGTTGCCCAGCGGGACGGTGCTTTTCGTGCTGATTGCGGCCGGCGCCGTGCTGGCGCTGGTCATTGCGATTCCCGCTACCCGACGCATTGTGCGTCGTCGCGTCGAGCCGCTGGTGCGACGCACGCTGCCGCAACTCGTGGCGGCGGCGAGTGATCCCCGCCGGGTGGCTACGGCTCTCGGTGGTTTCGCGCTCCTCAACGGTGGCTACATCTTCGCGTTTGAGGCTTCGCTTCATGCGTTCTCGTTGTCGCTGGCACTGCCGATTCTCGTGGTGGTGTACTTCGCCGCGTCGGCCATTGGATCCGCGGCTCCGACCCCCGGGGGCGTGGGAGCAGTAGAGGCGGCGCTCGTCGGAGGATTGACGGCAGCGGGAATCCCGGTCACCTCGGCCCTGGCGTCTGTGCTGGTCTTCCGGGCTGCCACATTCTGGTTGCCGGCGCCGATCGGTTGGGGCGCGTTCGTCCTCCTGCAGCGGCGACACTTGATCTAGCAGAAAATCGAACCCGCTGTTGTCTCGATTCTATAGCCGCCCGAGTTTCAGACGTCGGTGTAGTTCAGCCCGCGGCGGACTTGGCGGGCCAACGCGACTGCGTCGCCCCGTTTGAAGGCGTGGGCGAAAACAGCTGTGGGCGTTCATTGATCCCCTGGTTGTGCAGGCCCAGAAAGAAACAGTCACGGCCGCAGCTGCTGAATTGGGAGTGGCCACTTCGAGCTCGCCGTGGGCGGCTACCTGCTGACCACGTCCAGTTCGCCGCTGATGGCGGCGAAGTCAGCGGGATTGCGGGTCAGGAGCGGCACGCCGAGGCTGTGGGCGGTCGCCGCGATCATCAGGTCTGCGGTGCGGCTCCTGGATCGGCGTCCAGACGCGTGCATGATGCCGAACAGGTGCCCGTAGCTGGCCGCGACGAGATCGTCAAAGAGCACGCCCGCGCCGAAGACGGCCGCGATGCGCTGCAGGCGCATGCTGCGGCGTTTGCGGGCCAGATCGGTGCCGGCGACGGCCACACCGAAGTTGAGCTCTCCATAAGTGACGGAACTGAATCGACCGGAGAAGCCAGTGAGATCGGGTGTCTCAGGTTGGCCCATCGCCATCAGCATGGAGGTGTCCAAGATGACGCGAGTCAAGCCTGGTTCCACGGATCATTTTGGACCGAGTCGTTTCGTGCTCGGTTGATATCGGCCCAAAAGCCGTCGTCTAGCGGCACGTCGAAAATGGACTGGATCTTCTCGGCCGGCACCCACACTGAAGCGGTCGGCGGGATGATCCGGCCGACCTCTCGCGGGGGCGGAACACGGGAGGTCGAACATCGCGGTCATCCGCCACCAGGGGTGGACCGGTCGTCGGCTGCGAGCCCGGCCGGAGCACAATCGACGCCTGAACGATTACAGCGATGAGGAGACAGGTATGAGCGCGCCGGACCAGGCCACGCATCGGCAGCACGATGACGAGCACGCCAATCACGTGCACGGCGTCAACTGCGGACATGAGGCGGTGTCACACGATGATCACTTCGACTATCTTCACGACGGGCATCGCCACGCCGCGCACGGCGACCACTACGACGAACACGGCGACTGATCGATTGCGACGGCGGACCTGATCTTGGATCTGCATCAATAGGGTGGCGCACTGCGGGCAATGGCGCTGGGTCGGTGGTGACCGCCGGCCGGCGGCACATTTCGGGCCGGCCACCCTTATGTGGTGTCGTTGGTAGCGGCCGCGTCACCGGACGGGGGACGTGGGTTCCCAGCTGGGGTGCCCCGGCGAGAGGTATGCGTCGTCCTGGAGTGCTTCTTCGGCCAGGATGGCCTCGGTGGGCAGAGCCGGGACCTCCGTGGTGGCCTCTTCAGCCTCGGCTCGTTCTCGAGAGGGCCCGTGGCTGTGGGCGTCTCGGTCGGCATTGGTGAGGGCGGAGTGGACGGTGGCCAGCAGTCCGGCCGCGGCGGCCACCGCGATGGCGCCGATGTAGAACGGGACGTGCACGTTGAAGTGCTCGACGAGTTTGCCAGCGACGAAGGGGGCAAGGCCGCCGCCGATGAAGCGGACGAAGCCGTAGGTGGCTGAGGCGACCGGCCGGGGAACCGGCGCGATACTCATCACCGCGGTGGTGACCAAGGTGTTGTTGACGCCGATGAAGGCGCCGGACACGATGACCGCGACGATCACCGCGGTGCGGTCATCCGGCCAGATGGCGATGACCAGAATGTCGGCCGCCATCAACAGCAGATTGGCGTACAACGTCTTCGGTGTGCCGAGTACTCGCCGCAAAGCCGGGGCTCCGAAGACGGCGAAGATGGCGACCAATACGCCCCACGCGCAGAACACCGCGCCGAGTCGCAGCGCCGAGAGGTTCATCAGAAAGGGCGCGTAGCCGAGAACCGTGAAGAATCCCCAGTTGTAGAGCAAACCGGTCGCGCCGGTGGTGGCAAGGGCGCGGTGTTTGAGGGCCTTGATCGGCTCGATGATCGAGGAGCGGTGAGCGGGTCGGGGCGTCTCCGGGACCAGGGTCACTGTGGCGATCAGCGCGATGAGCATGAGCACGGCGACGCCGAAAAACGGCCCGCGCCAGCTGATGTTGCCGAGAAGACCGCCGACGAGCGGTCCGGCGGCAATGCCGATGCCGAGCGCTGTCTCGTACAACACGATGGCTCCGCCGAAGCCGCCGCTGGCGGATCCGACGATCACCGCGAGCGAGGTGGCAATGAACAACGCGTTGCCCAGGCCCCAGCCGGCGCGAAATCCCACGATTCCGCCGATGCCATCGGTGGAGCCGGCGAGCGCGGCGAAGATGACGATAAGTATCAGCCCACTGATCAATGTGCGTTTGGCGCCGATCAGGCTGGACACCCAACCGGTGATCAGCATGGCGACCGCCGTCACCACCAGATAACTGGTGAACAGCAACTCCACCTGCGCCGGGGAGGCGTGCAGCTGACTGGCCAGGGAGGGAAGGATCGGGTCGACGAGGCCGATGCCCATGAATGAAATCACGCACGCGAACGCCACCGCCCAGACCGCGCGCGGTTGCCGGAACGGGCTGGCCTTTTCCGTCGCCGCGGTTGTGGCGGGTGCGGTGTTGTCAAGCTGGGACATCGGTGCCTTTCTGGCGGTTCGTCGAAAGTGCAGAATCGCCGGCGACGGTGAGCTCGCACAGCGCCGCGAGTGCGTCCTCTCCGGCGACCACGCGCGCCACTATATAGCAAGGCTAAATAAGCGCACAATGTATTCGCGCTACGCCGACACCCCGGGCGATGTCGTCGCCGGGTCGCGGTGAAGACGCCGCTTCCGCGGCGCCCGTCCGCCGTCGGCCTGGCGGCCCCTGGAACATGATCGGTTCCTCTGGCGGGCCAGGCCACGGCCATTTAGATTGGCGCGGTGTCAGAGGACGTAGCGACCGGCCTCGGCCGGGCTTCCGTGGGCCAGCCCGACCTCGCGAGCGACTCGGCCACGGTCGCCGAGAAGCCGCCGACGAAACGATTGCGCAAAATCATCAACGAGCCCGCTGATTTCGTCGATGAGGTTGTGGACGGCATAGTCCGCGCTCATCCGGGCGACTACCGGTTTGCCGGCGCGGACAGACGTGCGGTCATTCGCGCGGACAGCCCGCAGCCCGGGCGGGTCGGCATCGTCACCGGCGGGGGCAGCGGCCATCTGCCGTTGTTCCTCGGTTATGTCGGCCGGGGGCTGGCGTCCGGTGTGGCGGTCGGAAACGTGTTCTCCTCGCCCTCCCCGCAGCAGATCCTGTCCGCCACTCGGGCCGTCGATGCCGGCGCGGGCGTTCTGTATGTGTACGGCAATTACGGCGGCGACATCTACAACTTCGACATGGCCGGCGAACTGGCCCGCGCCGAAGGCATCAGCGTGGCCACCGTCTTGGGCCATGACGACGTGCTGTCCGCCCCGGCGGAGGCGGCGGCGACGCGGCGAGGGATCGCGGATTTGGTGTTCGCCTTCAAAATCGCCGGCGCCGCCGCCGAGCGGGGTGACGGTCTCGCGTCCGTCACCGAACTGGCCCAGGCGGCAGCTGACGCGACGTGCACTGCCGGAGTGGGTCTGGCGCCCACCATCTTGCCGGCGGCCGGAGCACCGACGTTCACCCTCGCCGAGGGCGAGATGGAAATCGGTGTGGGTATTCATGGCGAAAGTGGGGTGGCGACCGTTCCCATCGCCTCCGCCCGGGAGATCGCCCGCGAGCTGTACGAGCGGTGCAGCGGTGAAGCCGGCGTCGGCCCGGGGGCCAGGTTGGCCGTCCTGGTGAACGGTCTGGGCGCGACACCACTGGAAGAGTTGTACCTGCTGTACGCGCATGTCGCCGGGCTCGTGGAGGGGGACGGGGCTGTCGTGGCCATGAACTTCATCGGCGAATACGCCACCAGCCTGGAAATGGCCGGCGCGTCGATTTCCCTGCTGCGCCTGAGCGCGGAAACGGAAGACCTGCTGGCGGCACCGGCCGCATCGCCGTTCTGGCGACCGGGCACCCGCGTCGAAACCGACCCCACGCGGGTCTCCGCCATCGAATCGGGCGGCCCAACGGGAACCGGTTATCCGACCGCGGGGTTCGTCTCCGACGTGGGGCCGGCTGTCCGCGCTCTCGCCGGCGCGCTGCCGGGACACGTGGACGAGCTGAACCGGCTGGACGCCCGCCTGGGCGACGGCGACCTCGGGGTGACCGTCGGAGCAGGCATCGCGGCGATGGCGAAGCGGCTGGATGAACTGCCCGAAAAGATTGTCTCCAGCGCCCTTCTCAGGGAGCTCGGCACCGCTTTCGCGTCGGCCAATCCATCGACTTTCGCGGCGTTGGTGGGTTTCGGCCTCATCGCCGCCTCCACCGAGATCGACGATTCGCAACCGCTCGGCCGCATCGGTGCCCTGAGGCTGGGTCGGCGCATCTCGGCCTCCATCGCCGAGCGGGGCGGAGCCGCCCTGGGTGACAAAACGTTGCTCGATGTGCTCGTTCCGGCCCTCGACGTGCTGGAGACCAACCCCGGATCGGCCGACTTCCGCGCGTTCGTCGACCGGCAGCTCGATGAGGTGGCTGCCCTTCGCTCTGCTCGCGGGCGTGCCGCCTGGCACCAGGAGCGCAGCATCGGCCAGCACGATCCCGGCGCGGTCGCCACCGCGCTGGTGCTCCGTGAACTTCTCGCCGCACATGGCGCACGCGCCTGAGGGCGCAGCCGCCGGGCGCCGACGACCTCTTCGAATTGAAACCACAGAACTTCTTCTGCAAAAAAGATTCTGTGGATGTATGGCGTCGTGACTGACGCTCCGGAATGGTTCGACCCCGCTCAGGACGCGATGCTCACGCCGAGCGCACTGCGCGGCTTGGTGCACCCGATCCGGCTGCGATTGCTCGATCTGCTGCAGGCGGACGGGCCGGCGACGGCGACTGGTCTGGGCCAGCGCGTCGATCAGTCCACCGGCGTGACCAGCTACCACCTGCGGGTCTTGGCCAGGCACGGATTCATCGTCGAGGACACCGAACGGGGGACGGGCCGCGATCGGTGGTGGCGCGCGGTGCATCGGTCGACGTCTTTCAGCTTCCGGATGCCGGACGACCGGGGCAGTGACGAGTCGGTCGAGCAGGCCGAGCACTTCATGCGCCTGGTGGCAGACGAATCGCACCGGCGGGTGCTCGCCTTCATCGCCACGTTGTCTGGTCGCGGCGAGGAACTGGCGGACATGCCGTGGACGGTCAGCGATTGGCCGCTGCAACTGACCATGGACGAGGCGCGTGAGCTGCGCCGGACCATGCTCGAGCTCACGGTGCGGTATCGGCGTGATCCTGGTCGGCCCGATACCCGCCCGGGCACGGTGCGCGCGCATGTGGTGTTCCAACTCGTTCCCGAGGACGCGTAATTGTCCGGGGCTGAGTCGAGCGCTGCCCAGCCTGGGGCCGGAGCACCGCGCTTGCCGCTCTATGGGCTGGTGGCGGCCTACTTCGTGTCCGGGTTGGGCACGGCGATGTCGGCAGTCGCCATCCCGTGGCTGGTGCTGGTCACGACGGGCAGCGCCGCTGCTACCGGCGTCGTCGGTTTCGCGCAGATGGCGCCCTATGTGGCCGTGCAAGCAACCGCCGGCCCGCTCGTGGACCGGATCGGTCTGCGCCGGGCCTTTCTGCTGGGCAACACGATTGCCGCCTTGGCCATGGGCACCGTGCCGGTATTACACGTTGCGCACGTGCTGAACCTGGGAGTGCTGGCCGCGCTCGTCGCCGTCGCCGGAATCGCCCGCGGCCTCGCCGACGTGGCAGCAACCTCGTTGGTCCCGGCCACGGCGAAGGCCAGTCGCGTCTCGATCGAACGGGCCACAGGCAGCTACTCGGCTGCGAACCGAACCGCGCTACTCGTGGGCATGCCGCTTGCCGGCGTGCTCATCGTGGCGACCGGTGTGTCCAGCGTGATCGCGATTGATGCGTTCTCATTTTTCGCCGCGGTCGTGATCGTGGGGGTTTGCCTGCCTGCCCTCATCAGTGACGAAAAGCGACCGGCTGACCCGCTGAAATGGCGGACGTATCTCACCGAGTTGGCCGAAGGAATGCGATTCCTGCGCGCGGATCGACTGCTGCTGGCCATCGTCGCCATGGTCGCGGTCGCCAACCTGCTCGACGAGGCACTGACCTCGGTGCTCCTGCCTGTCTGGGCCCACGATCGCGTGCACCGCGCTGAAGCCCTCGGGCTGGTCGGAAGCGCGCTGGAATTCGGCATGCTGTGCGGTGTCGTGGTAGGAGCTTGGCTGGCCCCGCGGCTGCCGCGATGGGGCACTTTCGCTATCGGCACCCTGGTGTCCGGCGCGCCGCCGTTCATCGCGCTCGCCGCATGGACATCGGTACCGCCGGTGCTGTCGGTTGCCGTCGTCTGTGGACTGGCCGGCGGCGTCCTCAATCCCATTCTTGGTGCCATACAGTTCGAACGCATCCCACCCCGGTTGCACGCCCGCGCGCTCGGCGCCATCAAAGCCAGCGCGTGGCTCGGCGTTCCGTTCGGCTCAATCACCGGCGGCCTGCTCACACAGCACCTCGGACTGACTGCGGCGCTGTTGATCTGCGGTTCGCTGATGCTGCTGGCGACCACCGCGCCCTTCGTCTTTCCCGTCTGGCGCGGGCTGGAGCATCCCACCTGAGCCGGCGCGAACGCGGCCATCGCAGCCAAATCAAAACGAATCGACCATCTGGACGCTGCCCGTGGCAAGGCAGCGACACTGCTCTCGGCCCAGACCGGCTATTCAGCGCCTGATCTCGTATCTCGTCATGAGTACGCCGTCGGGAAACGTCCGGCTCTCGAGCAGATTCAGGCTCAGCCAGTTGTCCAGAGCCGGAAAGAACGGCGTACCGCCGCCCACCAGGACCGGGTGGGTGACGACCACGTACTCGTCGATCAGCCCGGCCCGCATGGCCGTCGCGGCGAGGGTGGCGCCCCCGACGTCCATGGGACCGCCATCCTCAGTCTTCAGCCGGGTGATCTCGGGAACAGCGTCGCCGGTGACCAAGCGGGCGTTCCAGTCGACCGATCTGATCGTGGAGGAGAACACCATCTTCGGCATGTCCCGCCAGCGACGGGCAAACTGTATGTGCGGCGGTGTGACGCCGGGCTGCTGGTCGGCCACCGGCCAGTGCGAACTCATTGTCTCCCAGAGCTTGCGCCCGTACAGCGCCAGACCCGTCGCCCCCACCCGGTCGGACCACCACTGGAACAGCTCAGCGCTCGGCACGCTCCAGCCGAGATCATCGCCGGGCGCGGCGATGTAGCCGTCCAGGCTCACGTTCATGCCGAACGTCAATTTCCGCATGGTCTCAGCCTCCGTGAATCGGTAACCGGCGTACAGACGGGCATGGCGCGGACGATCACCGGCCTCACCACGGCGCGGCCCGGTTGACCTCACCCCAGCAGATGCTCGGAACGTAACGGGACGTCCCCCGGACCAGCGAATCCCGTTTCACAGCAATCGTCGACCAGCATGACGATCGCGTCAATCGGTAGTCCGTAGCGGGCGGTCGGTCCCGGTGGGAGCCGGCCGCCGCAGCGGCCCCAGGCGTTCCCGCCCTTCCGGATATACACGCAACCAGTGGTTGCGCAGCCGGGCGCCGCGCGCTAGCGTATGTGAAACCAAAAGTTGCGGGAGGATGAGATGGAATTCGGCTCGATTGAACGCGAGATCTTCGTCGATGCGGCGCCCGACATCGTCTATGACGTCGTGAGTAGTCCAGGCCACCTCAAGCACTGGTGGCCGGACGACGCGCACTACGAGCCCAGTCCGGGCTCGGTCGGACACATCGCTTTCGGTGACGTCGACGCCGGCGGGGCGGTCGTCGCCTTCAGCGTCGTCGAAGCGAAGCCGCCCCGGATGTTCTCGTTCCGCTGGACCCATTCGGCCGGTCAGGTGGCCGCGCCGGGCAACTCGCTGCTGGTCACTTTCCGCCTAACCCCGTCGGGCAGCGGAACGGTCCTGAAGATGACGGAGGCCGGGTTCCGCGAGATGGGTTGGGAGGCAGCTGTCCTCGAGCAGCAGTATCAAGAACACGTGACCGGCTGGGACTTCTTCCTGCCCAGGCTGCCCCAGTACGTTGCGACGCTGCAGCTGCGACCGTGATCGCAACGGCGAGCGACAGCGTCGATGACGATTTGTGGTCCGCAATCGGAGACCCGACCCGGCGGCGCATGCTCGACCTGCTCCTGATGCAGGGCAATGGATCCGCCACCACCCTTGGCGAGCAGCTCCCCATCACCCGCCAGGCGGTAGCCAAGCACCTGCTCGTTCTGGACCGCGTCGGTTTGGTCCAGGCCACCCGCGAGGGCCGGGAGAAGCGGTATCGGGTCGACGCCGCGCAGCTCACCCGCGCCGTGGCCCAGCTGTCCTCGGTCGGATCGGCCTGGGACGCCCGGCTGCGGCGGATCAAGCGCATCGCTGAGGCAATTCAGCACCCACAAGGAAATTGACAGAGGAAGTGACGCCCGCAGCACAGTCTTGGGTGACTCCCCAGAATGTGCGCGGTCGTTCGAGGTCAAGCGGTGGGTGCGGCGCGGTCACCGGATTGTTCGGGCCACACCGCCCGACTCGCCGGCGGTCACCATCGCGTCGAACCGCTCCCGGCGAATGTGCGACCGCGACCGTGATTTGGGCCCACGCCAACGGCACCTTCGGTCGAGCAGACGGTGGATTGAGTCCAGGCAACGCATGAGAAAGCACCGGAGTGGATGACTCGATCGGCGTCCTTGGTCGTCATTTCATGGTCGGATATCCTGGCCGTCAGGCAGCTACGATCCAAGGATGGCCGGCGATGACTGAGATCCTTCGAACCAACGAGCAGGCTTGGTCCGCCCACACAGCGGCAGAATTCGTCACTCTGGACGTCGATGCCACCATGTCCACGATGACAGAGAACCCCACCGTGTTGCACGTGGCGACCTCCGTCGGAGCTCGCGGACGGGAAGCGGTGCGTCAGTTCTACACAGACCACTTCATCGGCCATCAAGCCAGCGATATGCAGCTGCTGGTGACCTCGCACACTGCCACCGAAACAAGCGTTGTTGAAGAAATGACGATTTCGTTCACCCACGACGCGGAGATCCCGTGGATTCTCCCAGCCGTAGAGCCCAGTGGCCGACGGGTGGTCGTGCCTATCGTGGCTGTGATCGGCACGCGCAACGGTCTTGTCCACACCGAGCATATTTATTGGGACCAGGCCACGGTACTTGCTCAAATGGGGCTGGTGGACACATCACAATTGCCGATCATCGGTGCGGAACAGGCCGACCTACTCAGTCCAAGCCCCGCCCCGGAAAAGTTCAACCGGCTGCTCATTGGCCGCAGCACCTGAGCCCGACCCGGCCGAGAGCGGGGTGGTCGTCGGCAAGGTGCAACGTCGGGGGTAACCAAACCGGAGTGACAAGATGGGACCATGTCGGGCGAACCGCAGCAATACGATTCCATGGCCATCAAGTATGCGGCTGACAACGCTATCAATCCGTTCAACGCCGCGTACGAGCGGCCGGCCACTATTTCCCTGTTGGGTGAGGTCGATGGTCGGCGGGTTCTGGAAGCCGGCTGCGGAGCTGGACCCCTCACCACCTGGCTCGTCGACCACGGTGCAGCGGTCACCGCCTTCGACGTCAGTCCAGAAATGGTGGCGTTGGCTCGGAAAGCCCTGGACGGCAGAGCCCGGGTGCTCGTCGCCGACTTGACGGGCCCATTGGAATTCGCCGAGGATCGCAGCTTCGATATCGTCGTCGCCTCACTGGTTCTGCATTATGTCCAACATTGGGCACCCGTGTTCGAGCAGTTTCACCGGATCCTCGTGCCCGGCGGTTTGGTCGTGTTCTCCACTCACCACCCGACGATGGACTGGAAGCATAACCCGGACAATTACTTCGCCGTCAAGAAAGTCACTGAGCGATGGCACAAAAGCGGAAACCACTACGACGTCACGTTCTGGCGGCGCCCACTGACAGCGATGACCGAGGTCATCGCGACGGCCGGATTCGTCATCGAACAGCTCGTGGAACCCGCACCGCTGCCGCAGCTGCAGGACGCCGATCCGGCGGTCTTCCAGCAACTCGCCACTGAGCCACGGTTTCTGTTCTTCCGGCTGCGGGCCTAAGCCGGTTCCGGCAATGGTTATGGGTGCGATCTCCTGTGAACCGCGAGTTATCGACGCTCGCACGCCCGCTGACGAACTCATCGGCAACTTGCTCGCGGCGAGGTGTGGTGGTGCGAGGTACTGGGATCGTGCCGATCCCGGCGGCTTGGATGAGTGCGACGGCTGGACAAGCACTTCCCGGCTCGCCCCGGCACCGGCAACTCAGCGCCTGTGGATGGTGGCCGTAGCGAATGGCCGTGTGCGCAGGCTGGGGTCTCCGTACATGGTCATGTAGGACAGATAAATGCGCGGATTGCCGATGGCGTTGTCCAGGTGTTGATATTCCGCCCAGTAGGCGCGCGCGGCGGCGCTCCACAGGTCGCCGACGGTTTGCGTGGTGAGGCTGCCGTCGGCTGCGGCGTGCAGCATTTCTCCGGCCAGCACGGTTCCCCAGTTGTTCTGTGCCACCGTTTGTTCGCCGAAGTAGACGATGGCGCCGGTGTCGGGGCGGGTGAACAGCCACGGTTGTGCGACGGTGGGGCACTCGCTTTGGTAGATGTTCGGCTCGGCCGGCGTGATCGGAGTAAGGGTGCCATCCGGAGCAGCGTCCCAGGATTGAACGGGTGTCCCATACCCCCCTTCCGGATCATTGGGCCCGAAGTCCACGATTCGCGTGGGACGTGCCGACCCGACGGGCAAAGTCCAGTACCAGTGGGGTCGACCGGATGTGTCGACGTAACGGGGCGGCCCATCGGGTGCGAACGGCGCGAGCTGTCCGGTAGCGCAGCCAACGGCCAGAACGACGGGCGTGTTTCCGCCGGGTGCCATGGCGGCGACCGAGTCAGCGTCGGAGCCCGGGACGTCCCATCCACCGTAGCTTCCGTGCCCCACATAAACCAACCACACACCCGACCCGGTCACGTCGCCCAGGGCGTCGCCATCGACATCACGCCAGCCGGACGGAATCGGATTGGTCGCGGTGAAGTTGTAGCCGACCCGGTCAACGTCCGGCCAGGTCAGACTCGGTAGCGGTGTGCGGGTCTCGATCTCGCTTTCGCATCCTGGCCAGGAGTCGTAGTAGCCGTCGACCACGATTGTCAGCGACTTCTGCGGCGACGGAATGAGACCATTCTCGTAGTCGATGACCTTCGATACGTATGTCGACACCTGGTCGACGTCGTGGGTGGGCAGCCGTCCGACAGCCACGTCGCAATATCCGTCGACGCGGTCCGGGTTGACGGTGGCGGTGTCGTTTGCGAAGTCCTGGAAGTTGTAGCGGCCGTCACCATCGCCGTCCCAATCGCTCCATTCGCCGTGCAGGATCGCCCCGTCCGGTTCGCGCTGGTGATCCCGATACAGGTTGGAGAAGTAGAGATCCGTGGCCGAATAGACGCCGTCGCGCCATTGTTCGGGTGTGGCATCGAAGCGCTCCCAGCGGTACCGCAGGGGCACGAGCGATCCGTCGCCGACCAGGAGCACATATTGTGTCCCCAAACACTCGACCGCGTACTGGATGGCTCGCTTGAGCATGACCGCGTCGTCTCTGCCCTCGTATTGATCGATGCAGGCCCTGACGTCGGCCATGAGCGTCGGCATCCCGGTCGCATTCTTGTGTTCGACCAGCGGCTCCAGGGCGGCCAGGAATGGCTGGGGCGCGAGGATGAGCAGAGTCGCGGGGGCGTGAACGTCCAACGGACCGGCCGGCCGAAGGAGGTATTCGGTGGTCGTGTCACCGATGTGTCCGCCTTCGACGCCAGGACATGCGCCGGCCTGAAGAAACGGGGTACCCGGCGGCACGTTGCCGCTGAAGAACAGGCTCGCACAGAAAAGACACCGGCGCCATGCCGCCTGGAAGTCGACGCCGCAGTAGCGCCGGTCGACGGCCGTCGCGGTCGCCAGCACGTAGGCGCCGCTGCGCCCGGGATCGTGCAGCCCGCCGGTGGCACAAGGCCGGCGTGCCGAGTCGATCAGAAACATTCCCTGACATTTGCAGCAATATCGCCATCCCTGCTGACCGAGCTGATCGAGAGCCGGGTCGGCGGCATTCAAACTGGACATGGACAGATTTGGCGCCACATATGCGCCACTGCTCGTCGGATCGTGGGGCTGCCCGTCGCTGGGGCACCGCCCGGCCGGCTCCGGCCCGAAGAAAAGCCCCTGACATGTACCGCACCAGCGCCAGTTCGGTTGATTGAACAGCATTGTCCCACCGCTTTCTTGGTTCTGGAGTGCACGGCATTTTCATCCCGTTCGGTCGCGCTGCGCTACCTGGCCAAATTGTCGTCTTCACCGACGGCAAAGACGACGACTCGATAGCAACCCGGTTACCCACAGACGGCGGCCGGGGGGATTCCGTATCAGGCTGCCGGACTCAGTGCCCGAAAGGGCAAAGTCGCTCAACACAAGCGAGGGTGTAATCCGCGTCGAAACCGCCGGTTTTCCAAAAGCGATCTGGTGATGTTGTTGGCCCACGACCCGACCGGCGGTCACCGCCACACCGGCGCTACGGCGGCAGCGGTCGCACACCATCCACTGGGCCGAGCCTGAGGTTGCCTCGTTTCGCGGGGACGACCATGCTGCTCCAGGCTTTGCTGTGCGATCGTCGAACGGTCGGTCAGCCGATCGACCGGGACGTCGGACAGGAGGCGATCAAGCGATGGGCTTCGCCGTCGTCGTGGTGGCAGTGATGGTGGTCGCGTTGGTGGTCGGGGAGTTGTTGCACCGGCGGCGTCCGATGTCGCACGATGAAGAACTCGGTGGGTTTCGGCTGGACGTGCTGGCCGGATCCGGGCTGACTCTGGCCGTCATCATGTGCTCGTTCATGCTGGCCGTCAGCTACAGCGCTTTCGACTCGACAAATCGCGACGCCGGTGCCGAGGCGGGCGCGATCGCCGGCGTGTACGAAGCCGCCGGGTTGCTGTCCGATCGGACTGCGTCGGCGGCCATGCAGCAGGACGTCATCTGCTATACCCGGGCGCTGGTTTCCGACGAATGGCCACGCCTGGGCACCGGCCAACCGGCCGCTTCACCAACGGTTGAGCACTGGCGCCGGCAATTGGGCGTCGACATCAGGTCGGTCGTCGCTGAGGACCAGCAGAGTGCGCTATCGGCCGTCCGGACCGCAGACGTCGACCGGACAGCGACGCGGCAGCGACGTCTGGTGACTTCGCAACGGCAGACGCCGATCATTCTCTACATACTGCTGCTCGTGGTGAGCGCTGCCGCCATCTTGTCCGTGACAGCGTTCACCGTTCGCGGCCTTCCGGATCGGTTGCGAGCACCGATCATTGTCACCTTGACGGTGCTGCTGGCGGCGACCGTGTACATCATCAGCGATCTCGATCATCCGTTCAGCGGCCCGATCGCGATCAGCGCCGACTACCTGGCCGGCGTGGCCGCCAACAGCGCCAGCGACTACCAGGCGATGTACGGCACCCCGGTTCAGAGTTGCGACGGGGCCGGCCGCCCCACCGCCTGAGTGAGGCGATTGCGGGGGCGAGTGCTTCACGATCGAAAGGGCCTCAGCGCCGAGGGCGGAACCGTGCGGGTCGATCGCGGACGACTCTTAAAATCCGCACGCAGTTGCTCATCGAATCGATCCCGGGCACCGCGCCCGGCTGACATCCTTTGCGGCATAGCGGGATGGGCCGGACATCACGCCCCGACGGTGCCGCCCGCATTCAGAGCCATATTGCCGCCGTCGACCGGAAGCACGACCCCGGTGATGAAACGGGCGGCGTCGGAGGCCAGGAAGAAGATCGCGTCCGCGATGTCCTCAGCCGTGGCCAGCCGACCCAGCGGTATCCCGCGAACGAAACGGTCCTCGACGTTGCCACCGTCGAAACGGGCGTCGGTGAGCAGGGTTTGCAGCGAGTCCGTGCGTACCTGACAGGGAGCCACCGCATTCACCCGGATCCGGTGGGGCGCCCACTCGACCGCCAGCTCCTTGGTCAGCTGGTTCACGCCACCTTTGGCCACGCTGTAGGCGAAGTTACCGCGACCGAGCGCAGAGAGACCCGCGATAGAGGAGACATTCACGATGCTGCCCCCGCCGTTTCTGATCATCAAGCGTCCCGCCGCCTGGGCCGCGAGCGCGTAACCGGTGACGCTGACCTGCAGCACCCGCGACCATTCGTCCAGATCGAAATCCTCCGGTCTGGTGTGCATTCCCAACGCGGCGTTGTTGACCAGCACATCGACGCGACCGATGGTGTCCGCGATGTGGGCGAAGGCCGACCGGATCGCCGCGGGCTGCCCCATATCGGTGGGCACGAACTCCGCCTCGGCGCCCGACCGACGGAGACGATCGACCATGGCCCGGCCCGCGGACTCGTCGATCTCCAATCCGACGATCCTCGCGCCGGCTTCGGCACACACCAGTGCGGTGGCCCCGCCGATGCCCTTCCCGAATCCGGTGATGACCACGACCCGGCCCGCCAACGACCATCGCTCTGGCGCCATTGTCATTGCATCCCTTCGCACCGGGTTTGATCCCGGTCTTGCGGTTCAGGCCCGGCCGCTGGGTCGGGCTTTTCCGAATGGGTTCTGCGGCCCGACGTGGGCCGTCCACCCGCCGTCCGCGATCAGATTCGCTCCGGTGACGAAGCTGGCTGCCTGGGACAACAGAAACAGGGTTGGCCCGACCATTTCGCTGGGGTCGGCGCGACGCCCCAGCGGCGTGCGGCCCTCGATTTGTTCGAAATCGAGCAGGCCTCTCCGGCCGGCGGAGTCGGTCATGGGTGTGCGGACGAAGCCGGGGGAGACGGCGTTGACGCGGATGCCGCTCGCACCCCATTCGGCGGCCAAAGCCTTGGTCAGCCCGATCACACCGTGTTTGGAAACTGCGTAGGCCGCCCGGCCGGGAAAGCCGCCCAAGCTCGTCAAGGAGCCGATCAGAACGATGCTGCCGCGTCCGGCCTGCAGCATGAGCTTGCCTATTTCCCGGGACACGCGGAACGAGCCGGTCAGGTTGATGTCGAGAATGCGTCCGAACTCTCCATCGGTGAGATCTTCGGCCGAAACGATGCCCGCGACACCGGCCGCATTGACCAGTCCGTCCACGCGACAGCCGGATTCGTCACCCCAGAGACGCCGACATTCCGCCACCAGGGCCGCGACGTCGGCACTCGAGGTCACGTCGGCCGGGAAGGCGGTCAGGTGGCCGGAAGCCCCGGCGGCGGCCCTGGTCACCTCGGCGAGCGCTTCGGGCCGTCGGCCCGCCACCAGCACGTCGGCGCCGCCGTGGGCCGCGCCGAGCGCCACGGCCGCCCCAATACCGCTGCCGCCGCCGGTGATGACGATGCGCCGGCCGTTGAGGTCGACGACGGGGTCCGAATAAACGGGCCCAGCGTCTGTCACTCGTTCCTCGATCCCGGGAGCCTGGACGTCTGGCCCTTGACAGCCATTGACAAGCAGGATGCGACGCGCCGCGTCAACTGTCAACAGAAAGTGCTCGAACGAAGACTTTAGTCCCGGGCGAGATACCATCCCATGGGCGCGGGCAGGGTCGTGAGACCTCGGCTCTGCCTGCGAAATGTCGTGCTTAATGATCTGCCCGTGGCTGGTTGCCTCTTTCCTGACTCGACTCGAGGATGTTGACAATTGACGATGTCTGAGAAGGGCTGAACGTGGATTGGCCGACGCACCCATTCGTCCCGGACCCCAGTCAGGGCGCTCGCTTTGCGGCCGCCGGGGGCCCGATGAGCACTCCGCGAGACCTTGTCGAATTCGCCGGGTCGAGGGGCTCGGCCTGACCTATCCGCCGGCACGCGACCGCCAGCGCGAACTGGAGACCTACCTGATCGAGATCAAAATCTTCTGGGACATCACCCGCTTCGGTCCCGATCAAGAGGGAGGCATACCGATCCTGATTGCCGGTGGGGGTGAGAAGGTCACGTTGGCGCAGGTGGCCAGAAACGCGCACATGTCGAATTTCGGCCCGCACGGCTGGGCGGGCGGCGCCTTCGACACCGATAGCGTCGTCCGCAAACTCGCTGCGCTGCGTCGGCATGCGAGCAGATCGGTCGTCCCTACGACACGGTCCTGCGCAGCCACTATTCCCCGCTGGTGGTTCTCTCCGACGATTCCGAGCGGCTGGCCGCCAAGGCGCAGTCGATCACCCGGCCGCCGAATGAGGAGTTCCTTCCCCTCGTTGGCTCTCCGGACGAGGCCGTCGCCTACTACCAGGCGCTCGTGGATGCCGGTCTCCAGTACTTCTTGGCCAACACTCGCGCGGCGGACGAGGAGACGCTCGATCTACTCGCCGAGCGAGTGATCCCGCGTGTGGGCCTGAACTAGATGAGAAAGGCCGCACGAGTGGGCGAGCTGGCGCTCGACTGCGCACAAAAGGCACGCGAGGTCAGACCGCGCGCGGCGGTCCAGCCCCGGCGGGGCATGCCGATATGAACCTGTGGCGAACTCCGCCTAACGGAGCGGAGGTAGACGACCCCGGAGGCTGACGGGTTCAACCCACGGGATCTGCGGTGACATTCGATACCTGGCACTGGTGTGACCGTGTCTGGGTAATGCCCGGGACCGCCGGGCGCCAAACACAATCGTGCCCGACCGAACGCTGCCCGTGATTGCAGGTCTCAAATCAGCGCGATACCGACGTACTTGGTCTCCAGATACTCGTCGATGCCTTCGGCGCCGCCCTCACGACCCAGACCGGAGGCCTTGACGCCGCCGAACGGCGCGGCCGGATTGGACACAATGCCCTGATTGATGCCCACCATGCCGGACTCCAGAGCCCTCGGACACCGTCAGCGCCCGGGTCAGGTTTTGCGTGAAGACGTACGCGACCAGGCCGAATTCGGTGTCGTTGGCCAGCCGCAGCGCCTCCTCGTCGGAGCCGAAGGTGGTGATCGGGGCGACCGGCCCGAAGATCTCCTCGCGGAACATGTCCGCGTTCGGCGGCACCTCGGTCAGCACGGTGGGCGCATAGAAGTAGCCGCGCTTGCCGAGCGGCGATCCGCCGGTCAGCACCGTCGCGCCGGCGTCGACGGCGTTGGCCACCAGTGCCGAGACCTTGTCGACGGCAGCGGCGTCGACCAGTGGACCCACCTGGACGCCGTCCTCGATCCCGGACCGACCTTCAGCGCCTTCATCCGGGCGGTGAACTTCTCGGCGAACTCCGCGGCCACGGATTCGTGCACCAGGAAGCGGTTGGCCGCCGTGCAGGCCTCGCCGATGTTGCGCATCTTGGCCAGCATGGCGCCGTCGACGGCCCTGTCCACATCGGCGTCCGGGAAGACCAGGAACGGTGCGTTGCCGCCCAGTTCCATACTCACCTTCAGCACCTGCTGGGCGGCCTGGGCGAGGAGGCGCTGACCGACCGGCGTCGAGCCGGTGAAGGTCAGCTTGCGCAACCGCGGGTCGGCGATGATCGGCTCGGACAACGCGCCGGAATGGCTGGTGGTCACCACGTTCAGCACACCGTCCGGCAGGCCGGCCTCGCGGAATACGTCCGCCAGCGCCAGCGTGGTCAGCGGCGTCTGCGCAGCCGGCTTGACGACGATGGTGCAGCCGGCGGCCAGCGCCGGGCCGATCTTGCGGGTACCCATGGCCAGCGGGAAGTTCCACGGCGTGATGGCGTAGGTCGGGCCGACCGGCTGTTTCATGGTCAGCAGGCGGGTCCCCCCGGACGGAGCCACCGAATAACGCCCGGCGATCCGGACCGCCTCTTCGGAGAACCAGCGGAGGAACTCGGCGCCGTACGTGACTTCCCGCGGGCTTCGGCCAGCGGTTTGCCCATCTCCAGAGTCATCAGCAACGCGAAATCGTCGGCCCGGCCGGTGACGATCTCGAAAGCCTTGCGCAGAATCTCGCCCCGCTGGCGGGGATCGGTGGCCGCCCACGCGGACTGCGCCCCGACGGCGGCGTCCAACGCCTGCCGGCCGAGTTCGGCGTCGGCGTCCGCGACCTCCAGGAGCGTCTCGGTGGTGGCCGGATTCTCGACCGCCAGCCGGTCGGTCGTCTGGATCCAGTCGCCTCCCACCAGGGCGCCGGTGGGCACCCGATCCAGCACCGCCGTCACCTGAGCTGTAGAAACCGACATGCTGCGCCTCTCGTCCTCGCGTCCCTGATCCCGGTGCGACGCTACGCCCAGCGGTCGCGGTGTCGGCGGGACGTGGCAGGGTGCTGAGCACACCCGCTGGAGCAGGTGGCAACGGAGGAACGGGAGGACGGATGACCGACACGGCCGCCGGCGCGGGGCTCAGTGGCGGGCCGGACCTGCCCCAGCAGCGAGTGCTCCGCACGCCGATTCCGGGGCCGAGATCGCAGGCGCTGCATGAACGCCGGGTCGCCGCGGTGTCCGCCGGGGTCGGCTCGACGTTGCCCGTCTACGTGCAGGCGGCCGGCGGCGGGGTCATCGTCGATGTGGACGGCAATTCTCTGATCGACCTCGGCTCAGGCATCGCGGTGGCCAGCGTGGGCAACGCCGCCACCAAGGTCACGGCGGCTGTGGCGGAGGCGGCCGCCGCGTTCACCCACACCTGTTTCATGATCACGCCCTACGACGGATACGTGTCGGTGGCCGAGAAGCTCAACGAGCTGACGCCGGGCCGCCACCGCAAGAAGACCGCCCTGTTCAACTCGGGGGCGGAGGCGGTGGAGAACGCGGTGAAGATCGCGCGCACCTTCACCCGGCGGACCGCGGTGGTGGTGTTCGACCATGCCTACCACGGTCGCACCAATCTGACGATGGCCCTGACGGCCAAGGCGTTTCCGTACAAGACCGGCTTCGGCCCGTTCGCCGGCGAGATCTACCGAGTGCCGATGTCGTACCCGTTCCGGGACGGCCTGGACGGCAAGGAAGCTGCGGCGGCCGCCATTTCACTCATCGAGAAGCAGATCGGTGCCGACCAGGTCGCCGCCGTGCTGATCGAACCGGTCCAGGGCGAGGGCGGTTTCGTCGTGCCCGCGCAGGGTTTCCTGCCGGCCCTGTCCGAATGGTGCACCAACTCAGGAGCCGTGTTCATCGCCGACGAGGTGCAGACCGGGTTCTGCCGGACCGGGGACTGGTTCGCCAGCGAGCACGAGGGCGTGGTGCCCGACCTGATCACCACGGCCAAGGGGATTGCGGGCGGCCTGCCGCTGGCCGGCGTGACGGGCCGCGCGGAGATCATGGACGCCGTCCACGTCGGAGGACTCGGCGGCACCTACGGCGGCAACCCGATCGCCTGCGCCGCCGCCCTGGGCGCCATCGACACCATGGCCGACCTGGACCTGAACGCTCGGGCGCGTCGCCTGGCCGACCTGGCCCTGCCGCGACTCGGGGCGCTGGCGGCCGACCGGAACTCGCCGGTCGGCGACGTGCGTGGCCGGGGCGGGATGCTGGCCATGGAGTTCACCCTGCCCGGCACCACGACCCCCGATCCGGCCACCACCGTGGCCGTGGCCTCTCGCTGCCACCAGGCCGGCGTGATCGTGCTGACCTGCGGAACCTTCGGCAACGTCATCCGCCTGCTGCCGCCGTTGGTGATCGGGGAAGAGCTCTTCCTGGAGGGCCTCGACGTCCTCGAAGGCGCCGTCCGGGCCGGCTGACCCTAATAACGCCCATGGCCGCGGGCGGAACCGTGGGCTAGCGCGGTTCCCCGGGCACCCGGGTCATCAGCGCCCGGGCAGCGTCCACGGCGAGCTCCCGGTTGTAGGAAAGCGCGTACTCGAAGCGGCGCTGGTCGTCCGGACCATGATCGCCCAGGTCGCGGGCGGCCAGCACGCCGGCGAAGTGGGCGGTCAGCACGATGACGTCCCACTCGTCGCGGAGCGGGTCGGAGCGATCCAGCCGAACCCCGCGCACGCCCGCGGCCGGTTCCGGGTCCATATCCGCCGACAGCGCCACCACCAGGGCCGACCGATTCGCGATCGCCTCCCAGCGCCGGCCGGTGGCCAGGGTGAAGTGCCGGACGTGCTGGAACGAGCCCATCATGAGCACGTCGTCCAGCTGGGCGTGGGCCATCTCCTCGAGACGGTGGCTCATCTCGATGAGCACTCGACGGCTGACGATCCGGGGCCGGTGATCGGCGAAAACGATCCGGGTGGGCGGATGGTGCGGCCACCCGCGCACCCGGGAATGGTCGCGCAACAACTTGGCCCGGCGCCGGTGCGTGTCCGGCGCGGCGAACATCGCGCCCGTCGCCGCCACCGCTCCGGCGGCCAGCGCGGCGTCCCGCTGTTCGGGGGAGTCGACACCGGAAGCGATGACCAGGCTTCCGCTGCTCTCCGCCTTCGCGCCGATGGAAGCGAAGACGTGACCGTTGTCGGCCTGGTGGAGGTGGTCGATGACCGACGCGTCCAACTCGATGACGTCCGGATCGAGCAGCGGCAGCAGCGCCAGGGTGGCGGCGTTCCGTCCGACCTTCGAGGCGCCGATACGCCAGCCCATCCGGCGGGCCTGTTCGATGATCCGCAGGGTGTGGGCCGGCCGGTCGAGCAAGGTGGCCTGATTGAGCATGAGCACGGCCTCGCGCGAGGCGAGGGGCTCGTCACTGCTTTCGGCGGTGGCCGGGCTGAGATCCGGAATATCGATGAGCTCGTTGACATCCACCGGATAGAGGACCGGCAGGTGCGTGTTGAGCCCGGGACCGGCGCTGGGCCGTCCTCCGGGCGCCGACTGCGCGGACCAAGCCACCTGGTGGCCGGTCTCCAGATCGGCCACCGGCGTCACCATGTCGCCCACATCCTGATCATGCCCCTTCGCCCCGGCGACCAAGCGCCCTCAGGGCGCATCGCCCGGCCGAGTTGTTTCTCCAGGCCTGCATCCGGGAACCATCGGCCTTATGGCCGACCAAGAACACCCCACGCAGGCAGTCAGTCCCGGTGCTGAGCCGGAGGAGAGCGGGCCGGCACCCAGCGGTGAGTTGGTGGACCCGGCGCAGGCCGCGGAGGCCGAGTTTCCGCCGGTGCTCGACGAGTCGCGCGAGGTGGATGCCGAGGACGAAGAGTTCCGCCGCTGACTTGGCGGCCCTTCTCGCGCGGGCGAGAATGAGGACATGGGCCGTCGTCAGCCGCGCACCGGCCGGCGCCGACCACCGCTGCCGGCGCGGGATGGCCTGAATCCAGCGCGGATCCGGGTGCCCGCCGATTTGGCCAACCAGGTGAGCGGACCGACCCCGCTGACCGTGGAAAGCTTTCTGCGACAACGTTTCCCCGGTGGCGCGGAGACGTTGACGGCGAAAATCGCGGCCGCGGAGGTGTGGCAGGACGACGGCCGGGCCGCCGGGCGCGTCACGCCCGCCACGGTGTGCCTGCCCGGTGCGGACCTCTTCCTGTATCGGGATCCCGCTCCGGAGCCGGACATCCCCTTCGACCTGGAGATCTTGTACGCGGACGATCATCTGGTGGTCGTCGACAAGCCGCACTTCCTGGCCACCATGCCGAGAGGCGTACACGTGGTGAACTCGGCCGTCGTCCGCCTGCGCCGCCTGCTCGACGAGCCGGATCTCTCGCCGGCCCACCGCCTCGACCGGCTCACCGCCGGCGTCCTGGTTTTCACCCGCCGGGTCGCTGAACGAGGGGCGTACCAGACCTTGTTCAGCCGCCGCCAGGTCGACAAGACTTACCACGCGGTCGCGCCGTCCCGGCCCGGGCTCACATTCCCGCGGACGGTCCGCAGTCGCATGGTCAAGGAACGCGGCACGCCGACCGCCCACGAAATCGCCGGCGAGCCCAACGCCGAGACCTGGATCGAGCTGCTGGACGAGCAGGTGGGCTCGGCTCTGTACCGTGCCGTCCCGCACACCGGGCGCACGCACCAGTTGCGGGTCCACTTCAACTCGCTGGGCATCCCCATCCGCAACGATCCGTTCTATCCGGACCTGCTCGACGTCGACCGCACCGACTTCTCCCGGCCGCTGCAGCTGATTGCGGTGCACCTGGGCTTCCGTGACCCCATCACCGGTGCGCGGCATGAGTTCACCAGCCGGCGCGAGCTGGCGGAATGGCCACCGCCCCCTCGGCGGTAGCAACACCCGGTGCGGGCGCCGCGTCCCCGACCGTGACGACGCGTTCCGAAATGCGACCCCAGGGCTGGCGCGAATGACTATGCGTGCCTAAGATATTCATTCGCGGACGTGGCTCGGGATGGCGTGAAACAGCTCGGCCAGCAGCAGGGTCACGGAACCGACCCGTGGGGCCGGTCCGCCGGCAGGCGCGGGAGTAACTGTATGACGAGATCTGCAGCCGCAGAGTCGGAACTGACCCGGCTGATGACGACGGTCGCGTGGCTGTACCACTCGCGGCAGTTGCGGCAGGGCGCCATTGCCGAACGCCTGCGCATCTCCCAGTCCCGCGTGTCCCGGCTGCTGGACCAGGCCGCGGCGATGGGCATCGTGCAGACCGTGGTCGTGCTGCCGTCCACCGCCGCATCCGAGCTCGAAGCCGGCTTGGAGAGCGCCTACGGGCTGACGGAGGCTCACGTCTACGACCTCGGCGACACGGCCGGCAACGCCGACCTGACCTCCGAGCTCGGGCAACTGTTGGCCCTGCACCTGCAGTCAGTTCCTCCCGACGAAGAGATCATCGGCTTCACCTCGTGGAGTCGCACGCTGCAGGAAACCGTCCGCCACTTGCGCCCGCTGCCCCACGACACCACCAAGTTCGTGGTGGAGATGCTCGGAGACCTCGGGCCGCCGGTCATGCAACACGAGGCGGCCCAAACCACTCGGCGGCTGGCCGACCTGACCGGAGCCACGCCGGTTTTCCTGCGCACCCCCGGCGTGCTGACCAAGCCGGACATCGGCCGGGAGTTGCTGGCCCACGACCCGCACGCCCAAGCCGCCATCGCCATGCACGACGAGATCCAGCTCGCGCTGGTGGGCGTAGGAGCGGCCGACATCGCCGACACCATCCAAGGCGGCGACAATTTCCTGACCGCCGAACAATTCCAGTACGCCCGCTCCCAGGGCGCCGTCGGCGAGGTCAACCTGCGCTTCTTGGACGCCGAGGGGCGACCGATCCGCACCGAGCTGGACGACCTGGTGGTGGGCGCCCGGCTGGAGCAGCTCTCGCGCGCGCGGCGGCGGATGGCGGTAGCCGGCGGTCCCCGCAAGTACCAGGCCATCCGGGCCGCCCTGCGCGGCGGCTGGATCAATTCCCTGTTAACCGATGCCCAAACCGCCCGGTTCCTGCTGGATGCGAGGTGACTCACCGATGAGGGGCCCGAGCACGAAAACCTTTGTCAGTACATATCTCCAGTGGGCCACGCGAGAGTCGATGTTCTTGAGCGGATGTGCCCAGCCGGGTCTTGACAGCCCGACTCGCATCATCCATTCTATGAATGTATTTGCAACGCGCGCATAAATATCCGACAGCCAAGCGAGGCCGGCAGGCTCGTCCGCCCCGTGGCAGTTCTGACAAGGAGGTCTCAGTGCCCGCGGATTCCGACTACCAGGTCGAGAGCTTCACCGTCGCCATTCCCGACGAGCAACTGCAGGACGTGAACGAGCGGCTGCGCCGCACCCGATTCCCGCAGGACTTCGGCAACGACGACTGGCGCTACGGGTACAACACGGCTTACCACCGCCAGTTGATCGATTACTGGATCAACGAGTACGACTGGCGCGACGTCGAACGGCGGATGAACGAGCTGCCTCAGTTCAAAGTCGAGCTGATGGGTGTGCCACTGCACTTCGTGCACGCCAAGGGCAAGGGCCCCAACCCGATGCCACTGCTCATCCACCACGGTTGGCCGTGGACCTTCTGGGACCTGCGCAAAGTGATCGGCCCGTTGACCGATCCCGCCGCCCACGGTGGAGACCCGGCCGACTCGTTCGACGTGGTGCTGATCTCGCTGCCCGGTTACGGCTTCTCCTCACCCCTGACCGAGACCGGGTGGAACTTCTGGCACACCGCGGATCTCGAGAACAAGCTGATGAAGGATGTGCTCGGGTACGAGAAGTACGCGACGGCCGGCGGCGACTGGGGCGCCTTGGTCGCGCAGCAGCACGGCCACAAGTACGCCGACGACGTCTACGGCATCTACACCCACTTCCCGGCGCAGCTGAGCCACTACCTACCCGAGCACCCCGACGCGCCGGCCGACGTCGAGTTCGACCCGGTGCTCGGCCTGCCCGCCGCCAACCAGTACGGGCCGGGCGAGGAGGGTTGGTTCGAGCGCGGAAAGTTGTTCGTGGAGAACGAGAGCGGCTACGGCGAGATCCAGCTGACCAAACCGCAGACACTGGCCGCGCTGGTGGCTGATTCGCCGGCGGGCCAGCTGGCCTGGATCACCGAGAAGCGGTACTTCTGGGGCCTGGCCGAGCGCGGCGTCGGCACCGAAGCCTTTGAGAAGGTGTGGCCCAAAGAGGATCTCATCACGACGGCGGCGGTGTACTTCCTGACCAACACGGGTGGCACATCGTCGCGTTACTACTGGGAGTGCCGTCACAACCCGTGGCGCCCGTCGCACGACCGGTTCCCCGTCGTCGGTGCGCCGACCGCGGTGAGCATCTACCCGGGTGAGATCTACAAACCGCCGCGCAAATGGACCGAGCGGTATTTCAACCTGCAGCAGTACCGGGTGCACAACGAGGGCGGCCATTTCGCTCCCTTGGAGGTGCCGCACATCTTCACCGACGACGTGCGCACCTTTTTCCGCCAGTTCCGCTGATTCTGCCTTCGCCGGCCGCGATCACCACTCGCGGCCGGACATGACACCGAAATCCGGAAGATCCCGGGATTTCGGCCTCAGGCTCCGGTTCGTCGTCCACCCCGGGCAACGATGACCCTGGCCTGCGCGGTCCGCGCCGAAAAGGTGCGCGGTCGTCTCGAGTTCCTTTTCTGTTCGGACCCTCCGTGACCATTGCCTCGGTTTCGACGGCCGGCTTGTCGCCGGCGCGAGACCGCGCACAACGAAAGAGAGCGATTTGATGCGTTCGAAGATGGCCCGTAAATGGCTGGCGGTGGCTGCGGCCGCCGCGGTGACCGTGACCGTGCTGACCGGCTGCTCCAAGACCAACGGGTCGGGGGCCAGCAGCAGCGGCAGCAACAGCAGCTCGGCGGCCCCGATCGACAAGAACAACATCGTGCTGGTGGCCTCGGTCATCAACACCACCAACCCCTACATGGCCTCGATGATCCAGGGTGCCCAGGCGCTCGGCAAGAACCTCGGAGTGCCGGTCCAGATCGTCGACTCGCAGGGCAGCAGCCAGACCGAGATCTCCAAGATCCAGGCCATTCTCGCCCAGGGCAAGAAGGTCGTGCTGATGGTCAACACGGTGGCCAGCTCGGACGCGCCGACCATCGTCAACGCGGTCAAGGCGGCCGGCGGCTACGTCACCATCTGGTGGAACAAGCCGGACGACCTGGAGCCGTGGAACATCGGCAACAACTTCGTCGCCTTCCAGAAGTACTCCGGTGTGCAGAGCGGCGAGTGCACCGGTAAGGCGCTGGCCCAGAGCATCGGCGGCAAGGGCAACATCGTCGCGCTGGCGGGCGTGCTGGACAGCACCACCTCGCAGACCCGGGTCGCCGGGCTCAAGGAGGCGCTGAAGGCCTTCCCGAACGTCAAGCTGCTGGACACGCAGTCGGCCAACTGGGATCCGCAGCAGGGCCTGACCGTCACGCAGAACCTGCTGACCAAGTACCCGAACCAGATCAACGGCATCTGGGCCGCGGACGACGCCATGATCATCGGCGCCACCGAGGCGACAAAGAAGGCCAACAAGTACAGCTCGATCAAGTACGCCTCCGACGGCCTGTACCCGGACGTCGTCTCGCTGATGGAACAGCCGAATTCGCCGGTGGTGGCGGAGACCTTCCACCGCGGGTTCATGGCCGCCGCGATCGGCCTGTACACGGCGTACGAGGCGGCGACCGGCAAGATCGATCCGTCGACGCTGCCGCACGAGAAGCGCGACAGCCTGTTCAAGCTGGACTGTGTCACACCCACGGATTTCAAGCAGTACACCAAGTGGGACAACGACATCGACAGCTGGATCAGCCAGCTGGTCAAGAACGGCCCCTGGAGCACCGATCCGACCCCGCTGGTCGGCGGCGGCCCGGAGAAGCTGCCGTCCTGACGTCGCCCCACCAGTTGTCGCGCGCGCAGCGTGTGACTCGAACGCTCCCGTCGCGGACCGGGCACCACCTCCGATCCGCGACGGGAGTCCCAAAAGAATTGGTCATGAACAAGATTCGGAGAAAATCGTGACGAGTCAGGTCGCACAGAGTTCCCCGGAACAGACTCAGTCGCCGGTCCCGCCGAAACACCGCCGTTTCGAACTGCGGAGTCTGGGTGAAGTCGGCGCCCTGGTCGTCCTGATCGTGGTGTTCGAGATCCTCAACCCGAGCACCTTTCTCACCATCGGCAACATCCAGACGATCCTCGATCAGGCCGCGACGCCGTTGATCGTGGGCGTCGGTGCGACCCTGGTCATCCTGATGGGCTCGATCGACCTCTCGGTCGAGGGCATCATGGGTGCCGCCGGCATGGCGTTCATCCTGACGACCGCGCACACCCGCAACGGCCAGCCCGACGGGAGCGACCTCGGTCCCCTGGCCTTCATTCTCGCCATTGCGCTCGGCGCGGGGCTCGGTCTGGTCAGCGGGGTGATCCACACCCGGTTGAAGGTGCCGTCCTTCATCGTCACGTTGGGCGTGTGGTTCGTCGGCCTGGGCCTGGGGATCATCCTGTTCGGCACCGAATCGCAGCCGAACCTGCCCGACGGTGGCTGGAAAGCCTGGCCCAGTGACAATTTTCTCGGTCTGCCGCATTCCTTCTGGCTGGCCGTGGTCGTCATCATCCTGGGGCTGATCGTGACCCGGTTCACCAAGCTCGGCCGGAACGCCTACGCGGTCGGCAACAACGAGGAAGTGGCCCGCAGCAACGGCATTCCGGTCGGCCGGGTCAAGGTCTACATCTTCGTCGTGGCCGGGGCCGTCAGCGGTCTGGCCGGCATCCTGGCCACCATGCGGCTGGGCCAGGGCACGCCGTCGGTCGGGAACGGCACGTTGTTCCTGACCGTCGCGGCGGTCGTCATCGGCGGCACCTCGCTGGGTGGTGGCCGGGGCGGCATGCTCCGCACCACGCTCGGCGTCGTCCTGCTGACCGTCTTGAACAACGGCCTTCTGCTGTCCGGAGTCGACCCCGGGTACCAATCCGGCGTCTCCGGTCTCGTGCTCATCCTGGCCATCGTCGCGGCCGCCTGGCCGCTGCGCAGCAGACTGAGGATCATGAAATGACGAAAGCTCTGCAGGAAAACCCTTCCGACGTGGCGCCGGGTGCCCCCGCGCTGAAGCTGAGCGGCATCACCAAGTCGTTCGGCCCCGTCAAGGCGGTGCGAAACCTGTCCCTGGAGATCCCGCGCAACCAGGTGGTCGGACTGATCGGCGAGAACGGCGCCGGGAAATCCACTCTGCTGAAGATCCTGACCGGTCTGCACGAGCCCGACTCCGGTGTCATGGAGGTGTCTGGCCGAGCGGTTCGTTTCCGCCGGCCGCAGGACGCGGTGGCGGCCGGGTTCGGGGTGGTGCACCAAGAGCAGTCGCTGTTGACCAACCTGTCGGTGGCCGAGAACATCGCCATGAGCGCCGTCGGCAGCAAGGACGCGGCCACCAAGTACGGCTGGTACCGCTGGGGGCAGCTGAACAAGGAAGCGCAGCAGGTCCTGGCCCGGGTCGGCGCCAACGTGGACCCCAGAACCGTCGTCTCCAATTTGTCCTTCGTGGATCGCCAGATGGTGGAAATCGCCCGGGCGCTGCGCGTGGACGAGCAGATCCACGCCAATCCGATCGTCATCCTGGACGAACCGACCTCGGTGCTGGAGCGGAACGAAACCGCCATCCTGGAAAGGGAGATCGCCGCCCTGAAGAACATCGGGTCGGTCATTTTCGTCTCGCACCGCTTGGACGAGGTGATGCGGATCTGCGACCGGATCCTGGTGATGCGCCACGGTGAACTGGTGGCCGACGTGGCCAAGGACGACGTCACCGAGGACGATCTGTTCAAGCTGATGATCGGGCACGCGGCCCGCTCGTCCAAGCGGCCCGACAACGCCAGCATCTACAACGCCGAACCGGTGCTCTCCGTCTCCGGTCTCGGTCGCAAGCACGAGTATTCCGACGTCTCGTTCGAGGTCCGCCCCGGACAATGCGTGGCCATCGTGGGCACGCTGGGCTCGGGCCGGGAGTCGATGGTCCGGGCGCTGTTCGGGGCCGAGCCGTTCGACACCGGCACCTTCACCTACCGGGGCAAGCAGGTGCGGCGCTGGAGTGCCGCCGAAGCCACCCGGGCCGGCATCGCCTACGTCCCGGCCGAACGCAAGACCGAGGGCATGGTCGGTGGGCTGGACGCCAAGGAGAACATGACCCTGGTCCGGACCCGCAAGACCGGGTTCGTGCTCAATCGGCGCGCGCAGGCCAAACTCTCGGCCGACTGGTTCGAGACGCTGGACGTCCGCCCCCGCAACCCGAACCTGGATCTGGCCCGCTTCTCCGGCGGGAACGCCCAAAAGGTGGTGATGGCCAAATGGCTGCACACCGACGGCCTGACGCTGCTGATCCTCGATCACCCCTTGCGGGGTCTTGATCCCGGCGCCGCCGAGACCGTGAACGCCCAGATCCGCAAGGCGCGCGAGAAGGGCGCCGCCCTCATCCTGCTGGCCGACACGCTGGAAGAAGCGTTGGACATGGGCGACGACATCCTGGTCATGCGGGACGGCGAGGTCACCGCCCGCTTCGACGTCGCCCGCGACAATCCCAGTTCTCTCGATCTGCTGGAAAGGATGGTGTGACCGCAGATGTCCGACCAGGAAACCCTGACCAGTGTGCCGGCCGCCCAATCGGCGGACCGCGCCGCCCGCAACCCCCGCTTCACCCCCACCGTGATCTGGCAAACCGTCGGCCCCGTCGCGGTTTTCATCATCCTGTTCGCGTTGGTCGCCATCCTGCAGCCGAACTTCCTCGGCGGCAGCGGCCTGACCATCACCGCGACCTCCGCGACGGCCATCCTGCTCGTCGCGCTGGCCCAGTCGATGGTGCTGCACGTCGGCTCCATCGACCTGTCCAACGCCGCCATGGCCCTGTTCTCGGCCATCCTGCTGGCCAAGATGCTCGGTCCGATCGGGCCCATCGCGCCGGTGCTCGCGATCCTCATCGTGACCGTGGTCGGGGCCATCAACGGCTGGATCGTGGCCTACACACAGGTGCCCAGCTTCGCGCTGACCCTGGGCATGCTCGGCATCCTGCAGGCCGCGTCGCTGGTCGTCAGCAACTCCACCACCGTGTACGTGACCGGCAACGGCGACATGGTCGCCAACCTGTACGCCGACGCGGTGGCCGGCCTGCCGATGATGTTCTGGATCGCCGTGGTGCTGGCCGTGGTGCTGTGGCTGCTGCTGCGTTTCACCACCATTGGCCAGAGCCTGACCGCCGTCGGTCTCAACGAGTCCGGGGCGCTGTTCGCCGGAATCCGCACCAGACCGCTGAAGGTGACCGCCTTCGCGCTCTCCGGCCTGCTGGCCGGCGTGGCCGGACTGACGATCATCGCCCAATCCGGCTCCGCCTCGTCCACCGGTCTGGGCAGCGATCTGCTGCTACCCGCCATCGCCTCGGCCATCGTCGGCGGCACCGCCATCACCGGCGGCATCACCAACCCCATCAACGTCATCTTCGGCGCGCTCACCGTCACCCTGATCCCGATCGGCGCCACCGCCATCGGTATCCCCTCCGAAGCACAAAGCCTCGTCTACGGCCTCGTCATCATCGTGGTCGTCGCCCTGACCACCCGACGCGGCCGCGGCGTCGTGAAATAACGTCCTCGCCTCCTGCCATTTCGCCCGCCCCCTCCCGAAGAGGAGTTCGGAACTCATGACCACCCTGGAGCAACTTCAGCCGTCCGAGGTGCTGAAGTACTTCGAAATCCTGGCCGGCATCCCACGCGGTTCCGAGAACGAGAAGGCGGCCGCCGATTGGGTTTGCCGATTCGCCGCCGAACGCGGGTTGGAGGCCATCCAGGACGAGAAGCACTGTGTGCTGGTGCGCAAGCCCGGTCAGGGTGGGCTGGAGAACGCCCCGGGCCTAATCCTGCACGGCCACTTGGACATGGTGTGCGAGAAGGACGAGGGGGTCGAGATCGACTTCCTCCACGACCCGATCACCCTGGTGGTCGACGGTGACTTCATCAAGGCGGACGGCACGTCCCTCGGAGCCGACAACGGCATCGGCGTCTCGTACATTCTCGCTCTGTTGGACGCCAAGGACCTGCCCCATCCGCCGATCGAAGCGGTGCTGACCGCCATGGAGGAGAAGGGCAAGGTCGGGGCCGGCCAGTTCGACTTCGGGCAGCTCAAGGGCACCCGGATGATCGACTTCAACTGGATCGTGGACACCGAGATCCTGGCCGGCTGCAGCGGGGACGTCACCTTCACCGTCGACGTCCCGGCTGAGTGGGAGTCCACGCCGCCCACGCACAGCGCCACCCGGCTGCTCAAGGTCCGCGGCCTCAACGGTGGGCACTGCGAATTCGACATCCACCTGGAGCGGGCCAACGCGCTGCTCGTGTTGGCCCGGGCCCTCAATGCCATCAACGCCAAGGTCGACGCACGCATCGCCCAGCCCTTCGGCGGCGCTCAGAACAACGCCATTCCGGCCGACGCGCAGGTGGTGTTGGCGCTGACGCCCGACGACGTCGCCACCGTCGAATCCGTGGTGGCCGACCTGGTCAACGACCTGCACGACGAATACGCGATCGCCGACCCGAAGATCCGGATCGAATTGGAGGAGATTGATCCGCCGGACCGGGTGTGGTCGGCCGCCGCCGGTGCTCGGTTCGCCCGGCTCACGTCGCTCATTCCCAACGGGGTGATCAGCTGGAACCTGGCCGCGCCGGGCGTGGTCGAGAGCTCCAACAACCTGGGTACTGTCCGTCCCACCGCGGACGGGGCGACACTGGCCGCCACCATCACCGCCGCATCCACCTCGCGGAAACACGAGATCCTCGACCGAGTGCGGTCTCTGGGTGCGCTGGCCGGCGGGGGAGTGAAGGTCGACCTGTACGGCCTGGACGCGCCGGAATTCCCGTATCGCCCCGACTCGCCGCTCCTGGCCACCGCCCGCGCCGCCTATCGCGATGTGATCGGCGAAGACGCCGAGGTGCACGTTTCGCAGTGCAGCCTCGAGCTCGGAATGTTCAGCCGGAACGTGCATGGCGGTGGTGCGCTGGACGTCATCTCCATCGGCACCGAGCTGCACGACCTGCACAATCCCAAGGAGAAGGTCAACCACCGTTCCATCGCCAAGGTGTGGCCGGTGGTCAAGGAGGTCGTGAGCCGGCTCGGCTGAGCCGTTCACCCGCTCGCCCCGGTTCCGGGTCTTGACCTGTGTCGGCGTGAGGTCCAGTGTGATCGGCGTTCAGTCGGGGGATCGCGACAGGGAGTCCTCATGCGCCGTTCTCGTCGGTGGATCGCGTCCGTGGCCCTGGCGGTGGCCGCGAGTACTGCTCTCGTTGCGCCGGCGGCGGCCCAGCCCGCCGCGGGCGCGATCGACCCGGCGCCCACCAGGGTGGTATCGGCTTACTTCGCCGATTGGGACGTCTACGGCCGCGGTTACCTGGTGAAGGACATTCCCGCCGGACAGCTGAACGTCATCCAGTACGCCTTCGGTGTTCCCACCTACGATGCGGCGACCGGAACGCCGGGGTGCTCGGCCCTCGACCCGTGGGCCGACTACCAGCAGCCGTACGCCGCCGACCAGGCCATCAACGGCGTGGCGGACGATGCGGCCGATCCCGACCAGCACCTCTTCGGCAGCTTCCACCAGCTCCGCGAACTCAAGGCCGCCCATCCCGGGCTGAAGCTGGAGATTTCGCTGGGCGGCTGGACCAAGTCGACCTGGTTCTCCACGCTGGCCGGCACACCGGCGCTGCGGCAGGCCTTCGTCGCGTCCTGCGTCGACACCTTTCTCAAGGGCAACCTGCCCGGCGGCGGGTGGCCGGCCGGGGCCGGCGGCGACGGCGCGGCGGCCGGTCTGTTCGACGGCATCGACCTGGACTGGGAATACCCGACCCAGGTGGCCGACGGCAACGTGGGTGTCGGTCCGGCGGACCGGCACAACGCCACCCTGCTGGCGGCGGAATTCCGCAAGCAGCTGGACGCCTACGGCGCCAGCACGGGTCACCACTACCTGCTGACCGCGGCCCTGCCCGCGGCGACCAGCTCCACGAAGTACTTCGAGCTGAAACAGCTCACGAAGTACCTGGACTGGGACAACGTGATGACCTACGACTTCAACGTCGGCAGCGGCCCGAAGGCCGCTCCGAACACGCTGTTCACCCCCGATCCGCGAGATGCCAACGCCCGCAACCTGACCTGGAACACCAGCGGCACAGTCGTGTACTACCTGCTCAACGGCGTACCGCAGAACAAAATCGTGGTTGGGGTGCCGTTCTACGGCCAGCAGTATCTCCGCACCGGCGCGGCCGACCACGGCCTCTACACCGCGTTCGACAACACCGGTCTGGACCCGAACAGCCTGACCGCCGATTCGGCGACCCAACCGACCTATCACGAGCTCGTCGACCAGGGCGGCTACCTGAACGCTGCCGGCACCACGGGCGCCGCGGGGTACACGGCCTACTGGGACCGCTGGGCCGGCGAGCCTTACCTGACCAGCCCGGCCGCCGAGCATCCGACGCTCACCACCGGACCGGCGACCCTGCCGACAGTGATCACCTTCACCAGCCCCCGGTCGGTCGCCGAACGGGTGGCGCTGATCAAGGCGCTGCATCTGCGCGGCGCGATGGCCTGGGAAATCAGTCAGGATTCGGATTCGCATGCCCTGATTCACGCGTTGGCCCCGGTCCTGGGCTAGCCGATCCGGAGCACCGTCGGGCCAGTAGCACCGCAGTCAGGCGAATCCGGCCCGGCCCGGGGGCCGGCCCGCCGCAGAGCACCCGGGTCCGGGGGCCGGCCGCCGAAGAGCACTTCGATTGGCTGTCGGGCAAAGGTGGTACCCACGACACGTGCCCGAGTTTCCCGAGGTCCCGGCGACCACCGACACCGTTCAGCTCTCCGAGAGCCCCCGGGAGCTGCGCGTCACCGTGGACCCGGACCGGGGGCGAGGCACGGACGCTCGCGGCTGGATGAACGAGAAGAGCGAGTCACTGCTCACCGTCCTGATCGCCCTGGGCGCGAACGCGCTGGTGGCGGTGGCCAAGACGGTGGCGGCGGTGATCACCGCGTCGGCGTCCATGGTGGCCGAGGCGGCGCATTCCTGGGCAGACACCGGCAATGAGATCTTCCTGCTCATCGCCGACCGTCGCTCGAAACGGCCGCCGGACAAGGACCACTCCCTCGGCTACGGGCGCGAGGCGTACGTGTGGTCGCTCTTCGCCGCCCTGGGCATCTTCATCGCCGGGGCCGCGGTGTCGGTGATGCACGGGATCCAGGAGCTGGTGAGCCCCGAACCGGCCAGCGATTTCATCGTCGGCTACATCGTGCTGGCGGTCTCCTTCCTGCTGGAGAGCACGTCCTTCGTCCAGTCCATCCGGCAGGCCCGTCCGGAGGCTGACGAACTGGGTCGTGAACTGCTCGAGCACGTGCTCGCCACGTCGGATCCGACGCTGCGGGCGGTTTTCGCCGAGGATGCGGCGGCTCTGGTCGGCCTGGTGCTCGCGGGCGCCGCTTTGTTCGCCCACCAGCTGACCGGGTCGTCGGTGCCCGATGCGATCGGCTCGATCGCCGTGGGTGGCGTGCTGGCCGTGGTGGCTCTGATCCTGATCAACCGCAACCGCCGGTTCTTGATCGGCCAGGAAGCTGACCCCCGGGTCGTCTCGGCGACCGTTGCCGCGCTGCTGGAGTTCCCGGACGTCGATCGGGTCACCTACCTGCGATTGGAGATCGTGGGACCGCAGCGGCTGTATCTGGTCGGCGACGTCGATCTGGCCGGCGATGAGGTCGAGCATCGGGCCGCGGTGCGGCTGCGAGCCCTGGAGGCGCGGATTTGCGAGTCCCCGGCCATCGTGGCCGCCACCCTGTCGCTGTCCGCACCGGATGAGCCGTCGTTGGTGGTCCCGGAATACCAACCCCGACGGCGTCATCGCGACTAGGCCCTGATGCACGCCGGAAAGGATGCGGATGCGCACGAGCGCCGGATTGTTGCTCTACCGCTGGCGCGCTGCCGGTGTCGAGCTGCTGCTCGTACACCCGGGCGGCCCGTTCTGGGCCAACAAGGACGAGGGCGCCTGGTCCATACCCAAGGGCGAACTCGACCCTGGAGAAGACGAACACCGCGCCGCCATCCGGGAGTTCACCGAGGAGTTGGGCGTTCCACCGCCGGGCTCCGAGGCCGATGACCTGCCGCTGGGCACGGCACGCCAGTCCGCCGCCAAAACGGTGATCGTCTGGGCGCGGCGGGGCGACTTTTCGGCCGTCACCATCACCAGCAACGTGATCGAGATCGAGTGGCCGCCCCGGTCCGGGCGCCGGATCAGCATTCCCGAAGTCGACCGGGCCGATTGGTGCTCGCTCGACCTGGCCCGCAGCAGGCTGGTAAAGGGTCAGCGGATCTTCGTCGATCGTCTGGTGGAGGCGGTCGGCGCGGCTGCGTCCTGAGGACCGGCCGACGGGCTCGATGTCGGCGGTCCCGACGCCGGCGGGGAAACCGGGGCCCCCGTCGCCAGCACGATCAGCCGCGGATTCGGTTCGCCGAGGCGCCAGCCCACGCTCCCGGCAGTCAGCGGCCGGCCGCATTCCGAGCACCGCCCACCGTCCTCGGAGACCTGGCCGCACTCGAGGTGCACGACCTGCAGCCTCACCCGCTCGTCGGGGTGCGGCAGGTGCTTCTCGCCCCAGATGGCCAGGGCGTTCATCACCGGTAGCAGGTCGGCGCCGGCCGCCGTGAGCAGGTATTCGTGCCGCTCACGGTGCCCGTCGCGGTAAGGCTCCCGGGTCAGCAGCGACACTTCGACGAGGGCTGACAGCCGGCGGGACAGCACGTTCTCGGCGATGCCCAGCCGCGCCCGGAACTCGTCGAAGCGGCGGGCGCCCTCCATCGATTCGCGCAGGATCAGCAGCACCCACGGGTCGCCGAGGATGTCCAGCGACCGGGCGATGGGACAGGTGTCCCTGGACCAGTCGGAACGCAGCGGCACGGCGACCTCCTCGGGAAACGTTCAGCGGATCGTTCAGCGCAACTGACCGGTGCGCACCAGAAATTCGATCCCGTCGGGTCCGCCCGTCTGCTCTATTGTCGGACCGATAACTTTCTTCAAGCAAGTCAGCTGGGGGAATCCGATGGCTGTGCCCACCGACATCCCGCACCGTCGACGGCTGCGGATGCACCCCGCGGTGTGGGTGGCGGCCGCCGCGTTCGTGGCCCTGATCGGAGCGGCCGGTTTCCGGGCGGCGCCGAGCGTGCTGATGGTGCCGCTGCAGGCCGAATTCGGCTGGAGCCGCAGCGTGCTGTCCCTGGCGGTCAGCGTGAATCTGGTGCTGTTCGGGTTCACCGCACCCTTCGCTGCGTCGTTGATGGACCGCTTCGGCCTGAAGCGTGTGGTGGCCACGGCGTTGGTGCTGGTGGCGGCTGGCTCCGGGCTGACAGTCTTCGTCAAGACCCAGTGGGAACTCGTGCTGTCCTGGGGGATCCTGGTCGGCCTGGGCACCGGATCCATGGCCCTGGTGTTCGCCTCGACGGTCGCCCAGCGCTGGTTCGTGACCCGGCGCGGCCTGGTCACCGGTGTTCTCACGGCGGGCAGCGCAACGGGACAATTGATCTTCCTGCCCGTCATCGCGGCGGTTACCGATCACGGCGGCTGGCGTTGGGCGTCGCTGATCATCGCCGCCGCTGCCCTGGCGGTCGTCCCGATCGTGCTGCTCTTCCTGCACAACTTCCCGGCCGACCGCGGGCAACGGCCGTACGGAGCACCCACCGATACGCCGGTGCAGCCGCCCGTGCGTGCCGTTGGATCGGCCGCCGCCTCGGCGCGGCGCGCGCTGGCCGTGCTGCGCGAGGCGTCGCACCATCGCACCTTCTGGGCGCTGGTGGCCGGGTTCGCGATCTGCGGCGCCACCACGAACGGTCTGATCGGCACCCATTTCATCCCGGCCGCCCACGATCACGGCCTGTCCGAACAGACCTCGGCCAACCTGCTGGCCGTCGTCGGCATCTTCGACATCGTCGGCACCATCGCCTCCGGCTGGCTGACCGATCGCCTCAACCCGCGGCTGTTGCTGGCCGTCTACTACGGCGGGCGCGGCGCCGGGCTGCTGATGCTTCCCGGGCTGTTGTCGGACCAGGTCCACCCGAGCATCGTCGCGTTCGTGGTGGTCTATGGGCTGGACTGGGTGGCGACCGTGCCCCCCACGGCGGCCCTCTGCCGGCAGGCCTTCGGTGAGAACGGGAACATCGTGTTCGGCTGGGTGTTCGCTGCGCACCAGATCGGTGCCGCGCTGGCCTCGACGGCGGCCGGCGTCATCCGCGACCAGACCGGTGCCTACACGATCGCCTGGTTCGGAGCGGCCGGCATGTGCCTGGTGGCGGCCCTGGTGTCGTTCCAGATCAAACGGTTGCCCACCCAGACACCGCCGGCCGAACAGATGCAGCCGGAGGTCTCGGGCGGAGCAGGTCAACCGGTCACCGGGTGAACCGTCACGACGGCTGGTAGGCCAGCGCCAGCGAGTCGGTATGACCGTTCCAGCGCAGGTCGAATTGCCAGCAGCCGGCGACCGGGACGTCGATCAGCGACGGGCCCGGGCCGCCGTCCACCGTCGCGGTCATGGTCCGGGTGCTCCCTTCCAGGTGGCCCGAGATGTGAAGGGAGGCATCCACTCCGAGATCCGGAACTTGATCGCCGCCGGCGCCGGGCGCGGCTACCCACAAGATCTTGTTGCCCTGGTCGGCCTTCGGCGGTGAGTACAGGGCATCGGGAAAGACAATGGCGAGAATCGACCCCGACCGACCGGTGGCGAAGCGCGCACTGGGATGCGGGTCCGAGAAGCCGGCGGCGGCCCAGGTGGGGAGGGGCTTTTGGGTCAGCGGCGAGCAGGCGCTGGGCACGGTGGCCGTGGGTGCCGGTGAATGCGGCCGGAAGATCAGCACCGACCCCACGATGGCCAGCACCGCCACCGCGGCCGCGACCGGTGTGTACACCGTGGTCCGCCGGCGGAGGGCACGGCGCCGGATGCTCTCCGCCAGCGCGGGATCGTGCGGCGCGTCCCGCCCCAGTTCGTCGAATGCTTCGTCGAGCACATCGTCCAGATCGGTCATGACGAATCCTTTTCCAAGTGGCCGGCCAGGGCGGCGCGGAAGCGCTCCCGACCTCGGGCGGCGTGCGTACGGACGGTGCCAGGTGAGCAGTGCAGCGTCTCGGCGATGGCGTTGTCGTCGAGACCCTCGACGTGGCGGAGCACCAGCACAGCTCGCTGGGAGGGCGTCAGCAGGTTCAGGGCCCGCCGTACCGCGTCGCGTTCCACCACACCGGCCGCGATGTCGGGGCTGGACCGTTCCGGCAGGTCGCCGACCGGGATCTCGGTCTCGGAACGCCGTCGACGCTGGTCCAGGAAGGTGTTGGTCAGCATCCTGCGGACGTAGCTGTCCGGCGCTTCCAGGGCGGTGATGCGCGCCCAATGCCGATACACCTTGAGCAAGACGGTCTGGACCAGGTCCCGGCTCCGGTCGGCGTCTGCGGTCAGCAGATACGCGTACCGCTCCCACTTGCGACCCTGAGCCAGGACATAGGCGCGGAACTCCGTGTCGGGACTTGCTCGCCGTTCCGCGTTCCGCATACCCATACTTAACGCGGGAGCGGCCGCGGATGTTGAGACCGATCGCGGCATTCGCTGGGCGCGGCCCTCGGGACTTACCTAGAGTCGGAATGTGTCGCACCCCGCCCCGACCCTGGCCAAGGGCCAGAACGCGCCCGTCCCTGCCGGTCCGCTGGTGGTGGAGACGGACTGCGCCGCTCCCGCCGATCTGTCCGCTCTGTTGGTCACCGACAACGGAAAGGTCCGAAGCGACGCCGATTTCGTCTTCTACAATCAGCCGGAAGGACCCGGCGTGCGCTGCGCCCCGCCGTCGGGTGGCGGCCAATGGCAGATTCGCATCGAGCCCGGCCAGGTGCCGGCCGAGATCTCGCAGATCCGTACGGTGCTCACCCTGGCCGACGCGGGCCGCCGGTTCGCTGATGTGCCGCCGCCGACTGCCCGGTTGACGACGGGGAGTGGCGCCGCCGTGGTCGCCTTTCCCATGACGGGGCTTTCGAGCGAGTCGATCGTCATCGGCCTGGAGCTGTACCGGCGCGGAAACGATTGGAAGGTCCGGGCCGTCGGACAGGGGTACGCCGGCGGATTCGCGGCGTTGGTGCGGGACCACGGCGTGTCGGTGGACGACGACGGTGGCGGCGATGTGGCGGCCGCCGCGCCGGCCGCCGGGCCCGTGCCCATACCGGCCGGTCTTCCGTCGCCGGGCGGTTATCCGGCGGCGCCGCCTCCCGGGCCGGTGGGCGGTTATCCGGCTCCGCAATCGCCGCCTCCTCCTGCTGCGGTGGGCGGTTATCCGCCTTCTGCTGCTGCGGTGGGCGGTTATCCGCCCCAGCCGCCCCCGCCGGGCGGCGCATATGGCGGTTATCCCGCCCCACCGCCAGCGCCCGGAGTGGCCGCCCCCGGTTATTTGCCGTCCGGAGCCCCCATTCCGACTGGTGGAGGCGAGATCTCGCTGCGCAAGGGTGAGCGGATCAGTCTGCAAAAGGGTCAGAAGGTCTCGCTGCGCAAGGAAGACGGTTCCAGCCTGACCCGTGTCCGGATGGGTCTGGGCTGGGAGCCGGCGTCCCGGCGAAAGTCCATCGACCTGGACGCCTCGGCCGTCATGTTCGAGGGAACCCGCGAGTACGACCTCGTCGCGTTCACCAATCTGCACTCCGCCGACGGCAGCATCAATCACTCCGGCGACAACCTGACCGGCGAGGGCAGCGGCGACGACGAGGTGATCTCGGTCGACCTGTCCCGGATTCCGCCCCCGGTTACCACGGTGTGTTTCACGGTGACGTCCTACCGCGGCCAGACCTTCGCCGAGGTGCGCGGTGCCTACTGCCGTCTCATCGACGACCTGACCGGTCAGGAGATGGTGCGGTACTCCCTCGACGGGGGCACGCCGACGACCGGGATGATCATGGCTGTGCTGCAACGGGGTCCGATCGGTTGGCGGATGCAGGCTGTCGGGCAGGGCATCAATGCCACGGTTCCCGACGCCGCGTCGCGCCAGGCGGTCGCATTCCTGCCGCCGTTGACCTGAGCGCAAAGCACACCAGCCGCCGCGGACCGCGGAAACCTCGCAACCTGGCGGTAGACCGCTGTGCGGCGGTGCACCGCTGCCCGGTCGGACGTGCGGGGCCACGCACTCTCCCCGCACGCCCGCGGACACCGGGTGCTTCGATCAGCGGCTCGCGAGCTTTTCTGCGACGCAGAGGTGGCCCCGTCGCCGCCCAGCCCACCAGGTGCTGATCAGAACCACTTGCTCCACCAGCGCTGGCAGGTGATCGACGGGCACGGAATCAGCCCGATACCGGCCAGATCCGGCGCCTCGATGGGATCGCTCTCGGGAAGCAGATCCAGTTCATCGACAGGAAAATCCATCTTCTTCACCTCCTTTCCATTTCTCGTCGTGACCGTGGTCCGCCCGGCAGGTTCACCACTCGAACTCCCACCAGGACAACACGCAGATGTGGGTTATCTGGCAGGTGACCAACCCCATCTCCATCACATCGCCCCGTCCCAACGGATCGGTTTCGGGAAGCAGGTCCAGGGCGTCGGTGTCGTCATTCACAACAATTCACCTCCTTCACCAACAGGCCATTCCGGAGAATTCGCCGCGTCGACGCAAAAACGGACGACTGTCGCAATCACCGAGGCCCGGTCGCCGCCGGCCAGCAGATCATGACCGCCGTCCGGATATCGCGCGAATGTCACCGGCCGATTCCGGTCTCGAAAAGCATTCGCCAGGGCGGTGCTCTCCTGGACCGGTATCACCGCATCGGCCGCCCCGTGCAGCAAAAGAACGGGAGGGCCTTGTTCTCGGATCTCCGGCAAGAGATCGGCGGATGTGGCGCCGCCTGCCCGTTGGACAAAGGCGGCGACCGGGCCGCCGGCAGCCACCAGCCGTGCTCCGCTGACAAACGGGCACATGGCCACACACTTCGACCACAGGGCCGGATTTCGTTCGGCCGCCAACAGGGCCAGATATCCACCGTACGATTCACCGAGGAGCAGCAACGGGACGCCGGTGGCCGCGGAACGGCGCAGGAATTGTCCGATGGCGATGACGTCGGCAAGGTCAGATTCTCCCCAATGGTTGGAAATTGCCGTCCGATGGCTTTTGCCATAGCGGCTGGACCCCCGGACGTTCGCTGCCACGACCGCGCACCCGTTCGCGGCCAGCGCCGCGAAGAGGGGATGGTAGGCGGCCGTCCAGGCACTGACCGGTCCGCCGTGCAAGGCCAGGACCAGCTGGTTGGCACTTTCCAGGTCTCCGTAGATCAGTGTCTCGATGGGCGTCTCCGCGCCCGGCATGGCCTCGATTCGGCAGGGCGGCGCATCGGGCGCCGGAGGATCATCGAAGCGGACGGTGTGCGTGTCAGTGTCCACCCGCATCAAGGTTCCGGCCCGGTCCGTGGTGCTGACCGCCGCTACCAGTTCCCCCGTCAGCATGGTGGCTGTGCCATGAATGGTCAGGGGCGGCAGTGGCACTTCGGTTCGGTGACCATCAGCGGTATCTGTCACAAAGAGCCGGGAGGTCGCGCCCAGGTCGGTCATGGTCGCGAAACGACGGCCGTCGGGTTGAATAGCCAGAAATGTCGAAGGGCCGATGATGTGCCGCGAGCCCGCGCCCGGAGCACCGCTGTCAATCGGAAGCAGGTCCAGCTGACGCCCGGCCGGCGAGACCGTTTGCAGAACAGCCATTCCGGCTGTCGGCGCCACACCCATCAACCGGGGTCGGTCCAGCTCGGAAGCGGTGGGCAGATCCCGTAACGACCCGGACGCCAGGTCCAGAATGACCACCCTGGTCGATCCCTCGGTGCCCAGGAGCCCGATCACCATTCGTTCTCCATCCAGCCACTGGGCATACTCCGCAATTCCGGCCACGTGGGCCGCCACGCCCCCGTGTTCGGCCCCGCCCACTGTCGTGTGCCCCGACCGGTCCGACCTGAGCAGCAGCGGCGGTCGCCCGGCGGAACGCGCCAACATACCCATCCCCCCGGACCGCGGCAGCGACCTCCGGGTCTCGACCACACCACGGCTGATTCGTTGCAGGACAGCGCCTTCGCCGTCCCGGGTGACGACCCAGACGAGCCCGTCGTCGGCGGGAGCCACCAGCGAATGGGGGTCCAATCCGGGCACCCCCACTGTGGCGGTGTTTCCAGCGCGACGAATCTCCAGCCGGGGTCCGGCATCGGTCAACGCAATGCACGTGGCCGTGGTGCCGGCCGGCGAGAGTCGCCAGGAGACGCGCGTGGGATGGCACATCGGTGCGGTCGATGTCATTGCGGCAGACTCGGGTAAAAGATTCGATCCGTGCCGTAACGCGCCCGCAGCATCACGGCCAGCGCGCCGGAATAACCAGTCCCGAAATCGGGTGACACGTGACCGGGCTCATCCGTCAATGCCCGCCCTTTTTCATCGAGAACCCGCCGTTCCCAAGCCACCGCCAACATGCGTCTGGCGTCTTCCTGATAAGTCGGGTCGGTGAACTGGGCCAGGTCGAGCAGGAAATCCGCGTTCCCGGCCAGGCCGTGACAATAGGAGATGCCGGAGGTCCACGTCGCCTCCTCGACGGCGCGAGCGGCCCCGCGGAGCAGCGCGTCGGTCGGCTGGCCGCCGAGTTGACCCCATCGCACCAGAAATGTCCCGATTCCGGACGAACCCGCGCACCAGTAGGGCATCAGCGGTGTGGTTCGGTCCGGGCTCACCCCCCAGGAAGCTGCGCGGTCCGTCCAGGCGGCGGAGCCGGTCAAGCTCTCCGCGCACTGCGCCGCCGTGGCAATGAATATGTCCTCGCCGGTGACTTCGGCCGCGTGAGCGAGGAAAAGGGCGATACCGGCCGTCCCGTGGGCGAAACCGAAGTTGCGCAGCCCACTGAACACCGATCGAGAGGCCGGCGTCCGCCATGAAATGCCGTTGGCATCGAATTCACATCGGGCCACCAGCCGGGCGCCGATGTCGACCAGCCGATCGCGTACCTCGGGTCGGCCAGTGAGCTGCCACAACCGCGCCAGAGTCAGGCCGAGCCCCGCGATGCCATGAGTGACATCGAAGGCCGGCCAGTCGATCGGCAGCGCCAAGGCCCCGTTCACCGCACGATCGACGAGATCATCGCGTCCGAGGGCAATACCGGCCTCCGCCAACGACCAGCAGGGTCCCCCGGCGCCGAAGTGCAGTCCCACCGGGCCGCCGGTGGGGAGGCCTTCCAGGTAGCTGACAAGCCAGTCGGCGACCTCTTCGGCCCGGGTGACCAGCCGATCGTCGGCCAGGCACTTTCCCCCTTGAACGAGCACACCGAGGAGGCCTGCGGCGCCGTGGTGCAGATTGCTGGGATTCGTGTCCTGCCCGACGATGGACATCTCGGCGACGCGTCCGACGGCGGGCCGGACGTCGCTGAGCAGTCGCTCGGTCAGCTCGCCGATCGCGGCGTCCAGTTCCGCGTCGGAAAGCGGCTGAAGTCGGGATTGCGGCTCGCCGGTCCGGCAGTTGCCCCTTTCTCGGTGCGGAGCAGTCGGGTGGGCGGCTCGCAGGACGGCCAGCGCGTTCTCGATCGTCGGGCGGCGCGCGGGGTCGGGATCGCAGAGAGCAACGGCCAGCTCGGCGATTTCCGGCGGCACGGCGTCACGGCGCCGACCCCAATCCAGCCAGCTCGACACGGAGTGGACCCGTTCCATCCACAGATAGGGATCCTCGCCGGTGAAGGCGAACAAGATGGTGGCGCCGAACGCGTAACTGTCCACCCTTTGGTCAGGTGCGACCGGCTCCCACTGTTCGGGGGCGGCAAATGCGGGTGTGCCGCCCGGTTCGGCGAGTTCAGCGGGTGAACCAGAGAAACGCGCGGATTCGAAATCGACCAGCCCTACGCGCGGCTGATCGCCTTCCGCATCGACGACGAGGTTATTGGGGTTGAAATCGCGAACGACCATTCCTCGTCGGTGGATTGCGGCCAGCGCCGTCCCGGCGGCGATCAACACGGCCAGTACTTCTCGGGGCGCGCGGCGCAGCTTCAGCGGAGCTCCGGTTCGGACCGGGCCGGCCGGATCCACCGGCTCGGTGGGCACGATCCAGTCCCGGAACCGGCCACCGGAGAACGCGCTTTCCACCAGGAACACGTCGCAGTCGCGCTCCAGCAGGTCGACGAAACACGGCACCGCGGCCAGGCCCGACAATGCCCGGAGCGCGTCCGCCTCGCGGCGCAGCCGGTCCCGCACGTCACGGCCATCCACGCCCGCGTCGACATGAGCCCGGGCTTGTTTGATGATGACCGCTTGCCCGGTAGAGATATCCGTGCCCCGGAAAACTCCGCCCCGATAGGCGTGCCGGACGGCGGCGCTCACTGTGTATCGATCGCCGAGGCGAACGCTTTTCGGGGCCGCCGCTCGGGCCGGGTATACCCGGGCGGGTGGCTCGAACAGCGGTTGGATCCACCCCGGCGGCCGGCCACCGATTTCCCGCCCGTCCGCGGTGATGTCGCCATTCGGAGCGCGTAAACCAAGGCGGAGATGCCCGTCCTCGTCGAGATGAGGCACCCCGCCAAAAACCCCGAATCTATAGTGCACCAGGCTGTTCGGCCGGAACGGCTGGTCGCTCAACACCCGGGGGCCAGGCAGGCCGTACGTGACCTCGTCCAGGGCCGCGGCCAGTGCCCGCGCGGTCGCCGCGGTGCGTGGATATGCCGTCAGGAACTTTCCGGCATTCGCTCGCGGCGTGTATCCAGCGACGAGCTGGACCAGAGTCGACTGGTTCTTGGCGAATTTGAAATCGCAACCCGCGGCGACGAGAACTTCGGCGCACCGGCGCAAGACCTCTGCGGCCGATCCCACGGTGGCCGAGACGTGCAACTTCCACCCTTGGTCGGGAAGGTCGTGGCAATGACGGACGAACGTCCAGACGTTGTCAGTCTTCAGCGTCCAATCCGGCTCGGCCGCCGTGCGCTCGGTGAGTCGGTGCAGCACATCGGCGAGTACGGTGCGGAATTCGCTATCCTCGTCGCTGAGGCAGCCGGGTGGCAACGGCAGAATTTGTTCAAGTTCGGGGACCGCTACCGCCGGATCTGCAATCACTCAGGTCTCCTTGTCGCCGGCCAACGGGAACAAAGACGACCGAGGGGACCAATCAGTCTCGCGATAGTGACCGGTTTCTGAGAAGAATGTCGTCGGCATCTGGGTGCGCCGAGCGAGATGCATGGCCGGATCTCCAGGTCGGGAACATTGCTCGAAGGGCCTTCTTGAATGGCCGCCGCCGTCACGTCGGCCTGGCCAGCGGACGCTGCTGGGTGCAGCGCCGGGCTTGGGTGCGGGGCGGTGGGAACATCGCCGGGTTCACCGAGAAGCGGGAAATTGCTCAGACGCCGAGTTGATCGATCATTCCCTAGGCTGGAGCCGCTCGGGCAGTGAGCGTGGACGTCGGCGGGAGGACGAGGACTTGAGACGCGCTTCGCAATCCCTGGGGCGGCTGGCCGCGGCTGGCGCCGTGGGCGCACTGGTGCTGACCGGCGCAGCGTGCTCGACCTCGTCCTCGGGATCCCTGTCCAGCGACCCGTCTAGCGCCGCCGTCACCACCACCGCCACGACGGTCGCGTCGCCGTCGGCGACGTCAGCATCCGACCCGGTGACGACAACCCGGCCGACGAAGAAGGCCCCGCGCACGGTCTACAAGACGGTCACGTCGTCCGCAAAGGGGTCCACCGTGACCGCCGCGCCGCCGCCTTCGACCAAAGAGGGGTCATCGGTGGTCGGAGAATGCCCCTACTTGGCCGCGGATCAGGTTTCCTACATCACCGGCCAGCACCATGGCGACACGGAAATCGTGGCCGCTCAACCGTTTCCGGTCTGCTATTTCTACCGGTCCGACGGTCGGCCGATGGGCTCCATCCGCGTGGTGTTGGCCGGCTCGGCGCCCCAGGCGGTGGCGGCGGTCAATCAGCATGTGCCGCTGAAGAAATCGCAGCCGGCCAGCCAACCGTCCGGGTGGGTCGGCGGCTCGCTCGCCACCGGTCAGCAGGTCGCCGACGGTCAGGCGAATTCGGTGTATGCGGTCTCCAAGGGCCGATATGCCGTGATCGCGCAAGAGAACGAATCGCCGTCCATCAAAGCCCGGGACATGGTCATCTGCGCCATCCTCGGGGCCAAGTTGGACAAGTATCCGGAGCCCGACTACTGCACCGGACCGGTCGGCTAGAGATCACCGCTGGCCGCCTGAACGCGCGGTTCTCGGCCGCGGGGGACGGGCCGCACGTTCCCGGGACGGAGACATCGGTCTCGCAGCCCTACGATCGACGACGTGAGCAACCTCTACGCGACCCTGCACACCAACCGGGGCGACATTCGTATCCAGCTGCTGCCGAACCACGCGCCGAAGACGGTCCGAAATTTCGTCGGCCTGGCCGACGGCACCGGCAACTACACCACCGAGAACGCCAGCGGCGGCAGGAGCGGCCCGTTCTACGACGGCGCTGTCTTCCACCGGGTCATCGAGGGTTTCATGATCCAGGGCGGCGACCCGACGGGCACCGGGATGGGCGGCCCCGGCTACAAGTTCGCCGACGAATTCCACCCCGAGCTGGTCTTCAACCGGCCGTACCTGTTGGCCATGGCCAACGCGGGCCCGGGCACCAACGGCTCGCAGTTCTTCATCACGCTGGGACCCACCCCGCACTTGAACCGCAAGCACACGATTTTCGGCGAGGTGGCCGACCAGGCCTCCCGCGACGTGGTGGATGCGATCGGCTCGTCCGCCACGGACCGGCGCGACCGGCCGAAGGACGAGGTGGCCATCACCTCCATCACCATTGAGGAGAGCGAGAGCTGACGGGTCGTCCCGGCCATCCGGGAACGAGAACGGCCGATCGGCACGTTGCGCTGACATGACGAACCAACCCGGCGAGGCCGAGGGCTGGCGGGCGGAACGCGGTATCGGTGACGCTTGGCGACAGCAGTCCGGACCCGGCCCTGGTGACGGCTGGCCGCCCGCCGGCCGCTCGGGTGAGCCCTGGCCAGCCGCCGACCGCTCGGGTGAGCCCTGGCCACCCGGGGCCGCCCGTCATGCCGGAGAGTCGGGGTTCGGCTACCCGGCCCAGACCCCGTGGCCGGCTCCGCCGAACAACAACGCGGCCGCCGACCAACCGGGCTACCTCCATCCCGGGCCGGCGGCCCCCGGGCCGGCGAACTACGCACCGCAACAGGTGTGCGCCTTTCATCCCAATCGGCCGACCGCCTTGCATTGCACCCGGTGCGGTCGGCCCGCCTGCCCGGAGTGCCTGAAACCCGCCTCGGTCGGGTTCCAATGCCACGCTTGCATCGCGGAAGCCCAGGGCGATGTCCGTCCGGCCCGGACCGTCTCCGGATCAAGGCTGGCGCAGCAGCCCGTCGTGACGATCTCGTTGATCGCGGTGAACGTCCTCGTTTACCTGATCACCGTCGTGCAGTCGAAATCGCCGGACGTCAGCGCGGCATCGACCGTCTTCCGGGACGGGGCGCTGATCCCCGATCTGGTCTCGGCCGGGCAGTGGTGGCGGGTGATCACTTCCGGGTTCCTGCACCTGTCGCTGCTGCACATCGGCTCGAACATGCTCAGCCTGTACTTCGTCGGCCTACCGCTCGAGAGGGTTCTCGGGCGCTGGCGGTTCCTGACCGTTTATTCACTGTCGCTGCTGGGCGGATCGGCGCTCGTGGTCCTGGCGACCAGCGACCTGGCGCCAGAAGCCGGCGCCTCCGGGGCGATCTTCGGACTGCTGGGTGCGTTGCTGGTGACGTTCCGGCGGCTTCGCCTCGATCCGCGGCAGCTGCTGGTCTGGATCGCCCTGAATCTGGTGATCACCTTCACCAACTCCGGCATCTCGTGGCAGGCGCACATCGGCGGGTTCGTGATCGGCGCCATCGCCGGAGCTGTCATGGTCTACCCGCCGCAACGCATCCGGAGAACGGTCCAACTCGCAGGATCGGCCGCCTTGGCGGTGGTGGTCATCGCCGTGATGGTCGGTTTCGCTGTCGTACACAAGCCGACCTTCTGCGACCTGCGGCCCGACGTCGTCAACGGGCAGGCCGGCATCTATTTCGTCAGTTGCTCGACCGGAACCTGACCCAGGTCGCGGCGACGACCCGAGCGACTTCGCCGGGGTCCTGGCCGAGTTCCACCCGGCTCAACAGGACCAGGCACTCGTCCTCGAGGTCGATCTCCAGGCTCGTCGAGGTCATCCCGCGGCGGCGCCGATCGGGCGCCGAGACCGCCACCACCTGCGACCAGCCGACGGCCCGGAAACTGAAGACTCCGCGGAGAACGAAGCCGTTGGCGTCGATGGTGAAGCGACGCCGCAGCGCCCACAAACTCACGGCGGCGAGGAAGAGAATCGCCGCGCCCGCCCCGGCCACCAGGCGGTCTTCAGGCTGAGCCGCCAGGAACGCCCACGCCGTCAGGGCAACGGCCAGGACCAGCCCGGCCAGCGGAAACGCCGGTCGGACACCCCATTGCACGGGAAGCACGGTGTTATCCACCGGAGTTGTCCACAGTGGGGATGAATGACATCAGTGTTATTCCAGCCGGGTTGTCGGGCGCTCGCTGCTCCGACGACTCGGCCGCACGGTGTTGGTGCGGACGAATATGGCTGGCTCGGTCAGCGCCAGCGCATGGTCATGACGAGGCCGACGACCAGGAGCCCGAAGCCGATCAGGTAGTTCCAGCTGCCCAGCGAGACCATGAACGGAATGCCGCCGCTGCTGTCGCCGGCGCCCCACAGGTAGTTGACGACCAGCCACACCAGGCCCAGAACCATCAGCGCCAACATGATGCCGATATAGATGGGGCCCGAAGGAGCGGCGATTCCCGAGCGGTTGGCAGCGGCGGCGCTGGTGTTCGCTTGCGCGGAAGAGCTCGCGGTGGCTACGGCCACCTTCTTGCGAACCTTGGACTTGGGCACTGACTTCCTCCGGGCGACTGGCTGGGTTTCGATATCGTGGCAGAGAGGCCGTTGGACCTTCCCGTCGAGCGCATGGCACCGCGCGAGCAGCGCAAAACGCCTGGCCCGGGCAACCGGAACCGTACATCTTTCGTTCTAGCCTACGTGGCGGAAAGATTCCGGTCGATGACAGTGAGATGCGCCGGGTGTGCCGGTTGCTTCAATAATCTGATGGGCCGTGAGTGTCGACGCGGGCGGGCGGCCGTGCGGGACAGATTGCTGGACCAAAGGAGGAGCCGGAGTGCGTAATTCCGGCGAGGAGGACTCATGATAGACGGCGACTACTCATCGGATTCGTCCGGTGACCGGACGCCCGCCGCCGATCGTGTGGACGGTCACGGTGATCTTGGACGCCAGACGCACCTTCCTGCTGTGGACGGGACCGGAGAGCGGTCCGCTTCGGGAACGGACTCGTCCGATCACCATGTCGCCGCACCGTCAGCTGCGTTGCCCGCCGCCGCGGCTTCCGACCTGCACACGGACGGAGAACAATCGACGACCACGTTTCCGGCCGTGCCGGCCGACCCAGGCTTCGACGTCAACGAAGTGTTCGGTGCCTCCGGGCCGAGGGAATCAGGCGCGCACGGGTCGCACTCCACCACCGGTCTTCATGACGAGCCCGCTCCGCCGGTCGATGGACTTGCGTCCGGGGAAGCGACGCGGGCCGAACGCCGCCGTGCCGAGGCCGGGGCGGGTCAACCGCCGCGGGACGTGACCCGCACGATCGCCCGCGGCGTGGGTCAGACGCTGATCACGCTCGGCGTTGTGGTGCTGCTGTTCGTGGCGTACGAGCTCTGGATCACCGATATCTTTTCCGCGCACAAGCAGGCCTCGGCCACCCAGGCGCTGAACGCCGAGTGGTCTCAGCAATCGGCGCCGGACGCGACGACCCTGGTCAAGCCGAGCACCACGGCCGACAACAGCGACTCGGGCGTCATCACCAAGACCACAGTGGTGCAGGCCAGCGGACAGAACACCCTGGTCGCCGACTCCAACCGGACCAAGAACTACTCCACCACCAATGGTGAGGGGTTTGCCAAGATCTACATCCCGGCGCTCGGCCCGGACTACGTCTACACCGTGATCGAGGGCACCGACGGCAGCGATCTGGACGTCGGTCCAGGGCACTATGCGGAGACGCAATACCCGGGGCAGCCCGGCAATTTCGCGATGGCCGGTCATCGTGTGTCGAAGGGTTCGCCGTTCAACGAGCTCGGGCAGCTGAATTCGTGCGATGCCATCGTGATCGAGACGAACGACAGCTGGTACGTCTACCGGATCCTGCCCATGCAGAACGAGGTGTCGACCTGGTCGACCACCAAGCGGGCCAACTGCGCCGGCGTGAGTGCCCAGAAGGGGGCCTACGCGAAGACGTTCGGTCGGGAGATCACCGATCCGTCCGACTACGCGCAGGTCATGCCGGTGCCGCACGTCGATTCGCCGACGGTGCCGGCCAAGGCCGAGAAGCTCGTCACCCTGACCACCTGTCATCCGCAGTTCTCTGACGCGCAGCGGATGATCATCCACGGGATCCTGGTCAAGAGCTACGCCAAGGCGGGCGGCTTTCACCCGACCGAACTCGACGAGAGCTGACAGCGTGTACGTCTGGATTTGGCGTCACCTGCCCGGCTCGGTGCTGGTGAAGTGGCTGCAGGTGACCTTGCTCTTCCTCGCGGTGGTGGCCCTGCTGTTCTTCGTGGTCTTCCCCTGGCTGGAACCGCTGCTTCCGTTCGACCACGTGACCACCGGGGCTTGACGGGCTCGTCCTTCGGTCTGGCACGCGTACGTCGTTTTTGCACGGCGGCCCACGCGCACCGATCCGCAACCTGGCGAGCCTTCCGGTCGCCGCGTCACCGGTACCGCGGCCGTCAGAACGGCGGCGGATCATCCGCCGGGTTCCGGGTGCCGCGGCTGTCAGCCGTGCCCGACGTGGTCGGTTCGGAGCCGGTAGCGGATGGGGCGGCCGGGGTGGGCGCCTCCGACTCCAGTTCCGGGCTGGGCGCGCTCGGTTCCTCCTGGCGTCGTTTGGTCAAGTGCAGCTCGCCTCCGCCAGGGCCGCTGGGACGCACATCAGGGCCCCGGTCGAACTCCGAATCGGGACCTGTATCGGTTTCCTGGTGGGGCAGCGGCGGCTTCCACAGTCGCGTCGCAGGTCGGCGGTAGGTGCGTGCCAAGGGTGTCGTCCAGTCGTAATGCCCCTCGGCCGTGCGGGCGAGTTGTTAGCCGCCGCCGTCTTTGGCGCGGTGGTGGTGTTGACACGGGGCGGCCAAGTTCTCGGCGCTGGTGCAACCGCCGGTGCCAGAGCCGTCGGGGCGACCGAACGGCATGCGGTGATCAATCTGGCAGCGGTGAGCAGGCAGTAAGCAACCCGGGGCAATGCATCGCTGGTCGCGCGCGAGGACGAACTCAGCTAGATGCTGCGGCGGTTGGTATCTCGTGCGGCCGTAGTCCAGGAGCTGGCCGGTCAGCGGGTCGCAGACCAGGCGAGTGAGGGTGGCATCGGCGGCGATGACTCTGGCTTGCCTGGCGGTGATCGGCCCGTAACCGGTCAGCTGGCACGGGGAGGCCCCGCCCAGCAGTGCATCGAGCGGCATCAGGACCTGCAGGTGCGGCTTCCGGGCGTGGCGATCCGCGAGGCGGACGTTTCGCCAACCGCCGCCGGCGAGAATGTCGGCGCAGACGTCCACCAGCGCGTCCACTCGGCACATGTCCAGACTGCGGACGTCACGGCCGCCGTCGCCGGCCGGCCAGACCGGGGAGTCACTGCTCGGACCACTGGTCATGCCGGTCTCGGCTGGTCGGCCAGACGGAACCGAAAGATCGGCGCCAGGCACCGCGTGGTGCTGTGCGGCCTGCCCCAGCCCGGTCATCGCCTCCCAGATGGTGGCGATGTCTTGCACCGTCGAATGCACCAAGAGGTTGGCCATTCCGTCCGGTTCGTTCCACTTCTTCACCGTCCGCCGCTTCCGCGCTTCCCGATGACGGTCTTCAGCGTCGCTGGGGTCGAGCTGAATGAGCAATTCCGCGCACCGATGGCGCAACTCGGCGTCGGTGAGACCCGGCGCCTCGGGCAGTACGACGCTTTCGACGGCCCGAGCCAGCTCGGCGTCAACGTGCATGGTGCAGCGCACCAACGTCCGGGCTTTTCCGGCCGACAGCCGGCCGCTGCGCATCGCCGCGAGGGTGTCGGGCAGATCTTCGATCAGTCGGGCTGCCTCGCCGATTCTGGTCTGTGCGGTGCCTTCCGAGACTCCCAGCGCCAACGCCAATTCGAAGTCGTAGAACTCTCGTAATCCCGGGTAGTCCATGCTCAGCCGGGCTGTCCGTTCATAGGCGAGGGATTCCAGATAGGCCACTTGCCGTTGGCAGGCCACGATGAATTCGACGTCGACCTGGGCCCGGTCCAGCTGACCATCCTCGCCCTGGCCGGACGCCGTGAACTGTGGTGCAGCCTCCACCAGCTGATTCAAATCAGGACCAGGAGCCGTGTCGTGCAGCTGAGCGCGCCACCGCGCAAGATCCGCATCCTCCGGCTCTTTGGTCTCGGAGACGGCCGCATCCGGCCCGGATCGCTCCAACGCTCCCTGCGAACTGGGCAGTGCGGCACTCGGCGGTGTGGAGGGACCCGGCCGCGTCGGCAGTGGGGACGGAGTTGGCAGCGTCGGGGAAATCCTCGCTGCTGACGATGTCGATGGCGTGAACGGCGCGGGCGCTTCGGATGGGCCGACCAGGCGACCGGCAGACACGCGCACCGGGTCGACCACGCCGCCGGCAGAGAAATGCACCGCGCCGAGCGTTGACAACTCTTCCAGCGCCACGAAGCTCGGCGCACCGACGGGACCCAACCACAGGCCTAGTCGCCCAGCGCTCTGCCCTGCCCCCGGCATGATCAGCACTTGATCCTCCCCTCTGAGAACAGCTTAGTCGTACGGGAGTTCGAATGCAAGTGAGAATGGAACATATGTTTGATACTGGCGGACTCGCCATCCCCAGGTGCGGCGGCGGCTCGGATCCTGTCGGCATCGTCCGCGTTGGCGCGGGCGCCGTGGTTGCAGGAAGCGGGCGTCAGAGTCGGCGCCTCCGAGCGTCGGAGCGTTTCCTCCCGACTGGGGCTAGCCGTGGGCTAGCCGGGGACGCCTACTGGAGCCCTTAGGGCTGTCTTTGGCTCACCGCGATTGCGAACGCGGGCGTGGCCGTTCACCTGAGCACGCCGTGGCGTCGCCAAGCCGCTCGTCAATCCCGGCGCACCCGCTGCGGCACATCTGCGAAGCTGACTTCCGTGACCCGCATTCTCGTCGTCGACAACTACGACTCGTTCGTGTTCAACCTGGTGCAGTACCTGCAGCAGCTCGGCGCGGAGTGCATCGTGCGCCGGAACGACGAGGTCACCACCGAAGAGGTGCCCAAGCTGGACGTCGACGGGGTGCTGCTCTCGCCCGGGCCCGGAACACCGGCGCAGGCCGGGGTGACCGAGGAGATGGTGCGCTGGGGAGCCGGTCGGTTGCCGATCTTCGGAGTCTGCTTGGGGCATCAGGCCATCGCCGAGGTATATGGCGGCGTCGTCGACCGCGCCGACGAGCTGCTTCACGGCCGCACGTCGCTGGTCGAGCACGACTCGACGGGAGTGCTGGCCGGGCTGCCTCAACCGTTCACAGCCACCCGCTACCACTCGCTCGCCGTCGTCGACGGCACCGTTCCCGACGAGCTGGTGGTCACCGCGCGGACGCCGGAGGGCGTGATCATGGGCTTGCGGCACCGGGTTCATGCGGTCGAGGGCGTGCAGTTCCACCCGGAATCGGTGCTCACCCAGGGTGGCCACCGGATGCTGGCCAACTGGCTGGCCGAGTGCGGCGACAGTCGCGCGGCCGAGCTCGTTCCACCGCTGGAGGACGACGTCGAGCGGCTGCGCGTCGGGGCCGGCTGAGTCGGCGCACGGACCGAACGCGGCGCTCAACAAACAACACCCGGCGGGTTGCGGCGCGGCCGCGGTCCTGCCGTCAACAAGAACACCAAACGCCCGGCTCGCACACATCGCGAGCCGGGCGCCTAGTTCCAGAATCTGCCTCAGCTGGAGGCCGACCCCAGGGTGACCTGGGCGGTGGCTGTCTTCGAATCGCGAACGTAGGTGATGGTGACGGTGCCGCCAGGCGCTTCGCTGCGGACCGCGGCGATGAGCGCGTCCGCGCTGTCCACCTCGATATTGCCGACCTTGGTGACCACGTCACCGACCTGGAGCCCAGCCTTCTGAGCGCCGCCGCCGCTGGTCAGTGCCTTGATGGTGGCGCCGATTCCGAGACCCGGCAGATCCGACTCCGATCCGGTACCCGAACCCGAGGCGGCCGCGGTGCTGGGGGTGGCGTCCGCGACCGAAGCGCCCAGCACCGCGTGGCTGGCGTGGCCGTTGTTGATGATCTCCTGGGCGATGCGGTGCGCCTGGTCGATCGGGATCGCGAAGCCGACGCCAATCGACCCGGACTGGCTGGACGACGAATCCGACGACAGCGAGGCGATGGCCGAGTTGATGCCGATCACCTGACCACTCATGTTGACCAGCGGGCCTCCCGAGTTACCGGGATTGATGGCCGCATCCGTCTGGATGGCATTCAGCACCGTCCCGCCGCTGCTCGTCGTGCTCTGCTGCTGCTGTTGCTGTTGACCGAACGGATTCTGCGGCTGTTGCTGCTGGGAGCTGTCGGCCGTGCGCACCGGGCGGTTCAGCGCCGACACGATGCCCGACGTCACTGTGGCGGACAAACCGAGCGGTGACCCGATGGCCACCACCGGCTGGCCGACCGCCAGATTCGCCGACGAACCCAGTGACGCCACCGTCAGGCCCGACACGTTCTTGGCCTTGATGACGGCGAGATCGTCAGTCGCGTCGGTGCCCACCACAGACGCCTGAGCGGTCGAGCCGTCGTTGAACCGGACCGTCAACGTGGTGCCGTCGGCCACCACGTGGTCGTTGGTCAGGATGAGCCCGTTGTTGGAAAGGATGATTCCGGAGCCTTCTCCTTCTTCCTGGCTGGACACGGACAGGATGGACACGACCGACGGCAGCATCTTGGCCGCCACCGCCTGCACGGATCCCGTCTGGGCGGTCGGCGTCGGTGAGGAGCCGGCTGTGCTGGCCACTGGCTGAGAGGTGCTGCTCTGCGTGAGCGAGCTGTCGGTCGCCGCCGCGGTCGGCCGATTGATCTCGCTGCCCAGTACGCCGCCGCCGACGCCGGCAGCCAGCGCGATGACCACCGCGCCGGCGACAAGGAAGGAGGTGCGTCGCTTCGGCCTCTCGAGGGTCTGGACGGGTGCCGGCTCGCCCGCGCGGCCGGTTCCGTGGGTGGCCCACGGGCTGCCGGAGCCGGTCGCCGACTCGTGCGAGCCTCCGTAGCCGAGGAACTGGCCGAAGGCGCTGGTCGGGTGAGGCTGCTGAGCGCCGGTGGGGTCGCCGGCGTTCTGCGACCAGCCGCGGGCGAGCCCGTAGCTGCCGGTCGGCTCGCCGTAGCTGGAGGGGCCGTACGAGGACGAGCCGTATCCACCGGTCTGTGCGGGCGGCGGAACCCTCATCGAATAGGCGCCCGTGCTCGGTGCGGCGGGGTTCGCGGTGCCGGCATAACCGCTCGGCGACGCCCCGGACTGCGGTGAGCCGGCCGAGTAGGCGCCGGTGCTGGGTCCCGGCGCGTACGGATCGACCGCGGAACCGGTTGGGTTGTACGACGACCAAGGGCTGGCCGAGAAACCGGGCCGACTCGTTTGGTCGGCTCCCGAGCCCCCGGTCGGCGCGGACCAGGCAGTTCCGGCCGACTCGGGCGAACCGCCGAAGACTGGTGCAGTGCCTTCGCTGGGAACGGCCGCCATGGGGCCCGTGCGCGGCTCGCTGCCGGCGGGCTCGGGAACGGCCGCGTCCTCCGGGCCGCGGGCGGGCGTGTCGGAAGAGTCGTGGCGCGACGGAAACTCGGTCATGGGAATTACTGTGCCCGGCTCAGGTGTGGGCGAGCTGAGTGCCGGGTTAACGCCGGTGGAGATTTGTCACCCAGCTGCCTGTGACCTGCTTCGGAACACCGTGAGCCGGCCGGATCGCCGCGGACCCCAGGACCGGCTCGATCAGCCGCCTCCCGTTCCTCTCTTGGTGGTGGGTGTCGTGGAGGTGCCGCCTCCTCCGCCGCCCGGGGCTCCACCGGTACTGGTCTTGGTCGACGTGCTGGTCGACGTATGGGTGGGCGGCGGCGGCGGCACGTACGGAGTGAGGTATTGGACCTGTACGAAGGTGTTGTCGAACCGCACCTGACTGCCGCCGCTGGGCGACTGGCCGGTCACGGTGTTACCCAACTGCGGCTGCGAAGCGGGAGCTTCGCCGACCGAGGTCAACTGGCAGTCCACCTGAGCTTGGTCGCACTTGGCCTGAGCATCCGAGATCGAGAGGCCGACCAACGACGGCACCGTGAACATCTTGGCCTGGGCCAGCGTGATGGTGATCCGCTGACTCTTGGACACGACCTTGGCCGGGGCCGGGTCCTGCTGGAGGATGGTGCCGATCTCGCGCACCACGGTGACGTCCTGAGGCGCGTTCTTGGCGATGTCGCTGGTCTTGGTGCCGGTCCAGCCGGCGGCCTTGAGCTGAGCCAACGCCTGGTCCGGAGTGCCGCCGGTGATGGTCGGCATCTTCATCTGCGAGTTGTTGGAGACGGTGAGCGGGATCGGGGTGCCGTAGGCCACCGAGGCCTGACCTTCTTGATACCCGCCGGTCACCCCCTCCACCTGATCCTTGGGATCGACGCTGTCCACGTAGGCCTTGGTGGCCTCGAGGTGGGCGGCCTTCAGTTTGGCCAAGGCGTCGTTGTAGGACAACCCCTTCAGGCCCGTCGGGATCGAGGTGTACGACTGACCGGCCCCGACCACGATGGACACGGTGGTGCCTGGTTTCACCGAGGTGTTGGTGGTGGGGTTCTGGCTGATCACCTTGCCCTTGTCGACGTCGTTCGACGCCTTGGTCGTCTCGTCGACCTTCAAATTCAGGGCCTGCAGTTGCGCGGTGGCCTGCTGTCCGGTCAGGCCGTTCAGATTCGGCACAACCACGGCCGAGACGCCCGCGCCGATCTGCAGATCCACCGCGCTACCCACGTCGGCCCGGGTATTCGCGCTGGGGTTCTGCTTGACCACCTTGCCCTTCTGCGCGTCCGAGGACGCCACCGAAGTGACGTTGCCGACCTTGAGTTGCTGCTTGAGCAGGGCGGCCGTGGCGTCGGCCTGCGACATGTTCTGCACGTCGGCAACAGCCACGGTCGCCGCCGGCTTGTTGGTGGTGGTCACCCGGACCGTGAGATAGATGGCACCGGCCAGCAGCGCGACCAGGATGACGCCCACGGTGATGAAGCCGGCGATCCGACCCCGGTTGCGCCGTGGTGGTTCGTCTTCGGCCCACATGTCCGCCGGCATGACCCGCCGGGGCGGGGCCAGCAGCGGCGGTGTGGGTCCGCCCGCTCCGACCCGGGACGGTGTGGCCCGCATGATCTGCGTACGTTCCTCGTCGCTCATCTTCGGCGTGGCCAGCACCGCCTGGCCGGATAGCGCCCGGACCAGGTCGGAGCGCATCTCGGCGGCCGTCTGATAGCGGTTGAGCGGGTTCTTGTTCAGCGCCTTGAGCACGATCGAGTCCAGATCGCGCGGCAGACCGGGGCGCAGGTCGCTGGGCGCCTTGGGCTCCTCGCGAACGTGCTGATACGCGATGGCCACCGGCGAATCACCGGTGAACGGCGGTTGGCCGGTGAGGAGTTCGAACAGCACGCACCCCGTGGCGTACACGTCCGACCGGGCGTCGACAGCCTCGCCGCGGGCCTGTTCCGGAGAAAGGTATTGGGCCGTGCCGATCACCGCGGCCGTGGCGGTCACGCTGGACTGCCCGTCGGCGACCGCCCGCGCGATCCCGAAATCCATCACCTTCACGGCGCCGGCCCGGGTCAGCATCACGTTGGCGGGCTTGATGTCGCGATGCACGATGCCGTGGCGGTGGGAGAAGTCCAGGGCGGCGCAGATGTCGGCGGTGATCTCCATGGCCCGGCGCGGCTGCAACGGACCTTCGCGTTTGAGGACGTCACGGAGCGTCTCGCCGTCGACGTACTCCATGACGATGTACGGGATGGGGCCCGTTTCGCCCGGTGTTTCGCCGGTGTCGTAGACGGCCACGATGGCGGGGTGGTTCAGCGAGGCGGCGTTCTGTGCTTCCCGGCGGAAGCGGGTCTGGAACGAGGGATCGCGAGCGAGGTCGGCACGTAGCACCTTGACCGCGACGTCACGACCGAGCCGCAGGTCGCGGCCCCGGTGGACCTCGGACATGCCGCCGAAACCGAGGGTGTCGCCGATCTGATAGCGCTCGCCGAACAGGTGCCCGGTCATGGCCGGACCGCGCCCAGCGTCGTTCCGGTCATTGCGCATCTCGTTTCCCAGCCCGGGCGCATTTCCGACGTTCATCCACACCTCTGCCACGTTGTTTCCGTTTGTCCCGCCGACTTCGACGGCCGTGATCGGCGCGTCGGCTCCCGTCGGGGGAATGTGCTCGCGTCATGCCGGCCTTCCGCCGGGCATGACGATGCGGCCATCAACCTCGTCCAGTGTGGCACCGGCTCCGGCCTGGGCCGATCCAGCGACACCAAGTGATGCTGCCGGCACCGTGGTCGACAGGATCACCACCGTTTCCGGTCCGAGCAGACGGGGAGAAGACGGCCGCGTGGATGTGGACGCGGCAAAGGCGGTCGAGGTTGCGTGCGGGCCGCCGGATTTCTCCGAACCCCTCGGCAGCGGGGCAGACCCGGACGATCCCTGAGCGTGCAGCAGGGCGACGACCACGGCGGCGGCCACAACCAGAAGCGCCACGACCAAGACCACGATCCAGGACCGTCCGCTCCGAGCCGGACCCGGCGCCCCGGTGGCCGGACCGACCATGGAGTATCCGGTCACGGGCCGGATTGACCCGGCCGGGACGCTCGGCAACAACCTGGGCGCAACCGGCCCGGAACCCGGCAGAACCCCGGTCATCGGGCCAGCCGCCACCGCGGAGGTCATCACCGGACTGGCGCCGGCGTGGACTCTCGGTGGGCTCCCACCGTTCCGCACCGCCACCACGGCGGCGGCCAGGGAAGCGCCGTCCGGGAATCGAGCGGCCGGATCCTTGGCCAGCATGCGCATCACCAGGGCGGTGACGTGCGGCGGAATGTCGGGCGGCAGCGGTGGCGGCGGGTCGTGGACCTGTCGCATCGCCACCGTGACCGGGTTGTCTCCGTTGAAGGGGCGAACCCCGGCCAGGCACTCGTAGGCGACGATGCCGAGCGCGTAGATGTCGGACGCGGGCAAGGCTTCGCGGCCGGAGGCCTGTTCGGGGGCCAGGTACTGGGCCGTACCCATCACCAGGCCCCCGCGCGTCACCGGCACGGTGTGCGCGACCTTGGCGATGCCGAAGTCGGTGATCTTCACTTCACCGGCGGGTGTGATCAAGATGTTCCCGGGCTTGATGTCGCGGTGCACCAGGGCCCGCACGTGCGCCACCTGCAGGGCCCGGCCGGCCTGCTCGAGCACGTCTAGGGTGCGGGGCACCGAAATGCGGGGCGTCCGGGCGAGCACCGCGGACAACGGTTCGCCGATGACCAGTTCCATGACCAGGAAGGCGGTGTCCCGCGGCCCGCCGGCGATAGAGGCGACCTCGCCGTAGTCGTACACGGCGGCGATGCCGCTGCTGTTCAGCGAGGCCGTGATGCGCGCCTCGGAGCGGAAGCGGTCGACGAATTCGGGATCGCTGGTCAACTCCGATTTGAGGATCTTGACGGCCACGCTCCTGGCCAACCGGGTGTCGTCGGCCTCCCACACCTCGCCCATGCCGCCGATGGCCAAGCGGCGGGTGAGCCGGTAACGGTCGGAGAGCAGGAGACCTGGGGTCAGCGCCATGGCCGCATCACCCGCCCGCCGACAGGGCCGCGTTGATCACGGCGCGACCGATCGGGGCGGCCACCTTGCCGCCGGTGGCGGCCAGATCCCCGTTGCCGCCGTTCTCGACCACGACGGCCACCGCGACCTGCGGATTGGTGGCTGGGGCGAAGGCCACGTACCAGCACTGCGGCGGGGTGTTCTTGGGATCGGTGCCGTGCTCGGCGGTCCCCGTCTTGGACGCGATCACCGGCTGGCCGGCGGCCGGCGCGACATAGCCGGCGGTGTCCTTCTCCGACTGGATCATCATCGTGGTGATCTCGGCGGCGATGTTGGCGGGAACGGCGTTCTGGTTGGCGACCACCGGGTTGGTCTGACTGATGACGGTCAGGTCGGGACCGGTCAGCCGGGACACCAGGTGCGGCTGCATGCGGACGCCCTTGTTCGCGATCGTGGCCGCGACCATGGCGTCCTGCATGGGGGTGAAGGCCACGTCCAACTGGCCGATCGCAGTCTGGGCCAGGGCGTTCTGATTGGCGATGGCGCCCAACCGGGAGCCGAACACCGGGACGTTGACATCGAAGTCCTTGCCGTCCACGCCCATCGCGGTGGCGGCGTCGCGGATGGGCTGCGAGCCGACCTTGAGCGCCACTTCCGCGAAGGCGGTGTTGCAGGAATGAGCCAGCGCCTCGGTCAGCGTGACGTCCGCTCCACCCCCGTTGCCGCAGGTCTCGCCGTCGAAGTTGGACATGGTGCCACCGCCGGGCAGATCGATGGTCGAAGCTCCGGTGACCATGGTCGTCGGTGTGTAGGACTTCGTCTGCAGAGCGGCGACCAGGTCGATCAACTTGAAGGTGGAGCCGGGCGGATAGACCTGTTGGGTGGCCCGGTTGAGCTTCAGCGACGGCGACGAATTGTTGATGATGTCCGATGTCCGCTTCTGCACGGCGGTGTTGTGGCTGGCCAGCGGGTTGGGGTCGTAGTTGGGGGTGGAGGCCAGGCCGAGGATTTCACCGGTGGACGGCCGGATGGCGACCACCGCGCCCGCGTATCCCTGGTTCTGCAGACCGTTGTAGGCGGCGTCCTGAACGGCCGGCACCACGGACAGCTGCACGGTGCCGCCGCGCGGGTCGCGCCCGGTGACCAGGTCGATGAACTGGTCGCCGATGAGCGCGTCGTCGTCGCCGGACAGGAACGAGTTCTCGCTCTTCTCGATCTGCGTCGCCCCGTACAGCGAGGAGAAATAGCCGGTGATCGGCTGGTACTCGGCCTTCTTGGGATAGGTGCGCTGGTACTTGACGGGGTCATTGGCCGGGGACGCCACGCTCTGGGCCAGCACGACGCCGCCGACGGCGGTGATCTGGCCGCGTTGCCGGTTCTGCTCGGCGATGTCGGTGCGGGTGTTGTGCGGGTTGTTGCGCAGCGAGGTGGCGTCGACCACCTGCAGGTACGTCAGGTTGGCCAGCAGCAGCACGATCAGGATGGCCACCGCGGTGCCCAGTCGGCGGAGCGGGCGTCTCATTGCTCGTCACCGAGCCCCGGTACGGCGGGCACCAGGGCCGTGCGGGCGTCGGACAGCGACTCGACCGGCGGTTTGGCTTCGGGCGGCGGGGCCGGGCGCCGGGAGGAGTCCGAGATGCGCAGGAGCAGGGCCAGGATGATGTAGTTGGCCAGCAGGCTCGACCCGCCGTAGGAAAGAAACGGAGTGGTCAGGCCGGTCAGCGGGATCAATCGGGTCACTCCGCCGACCACGATGAACATGCCGAACACCACCGAGAAGGACAAGCCCCCGGCGAGCAGCGAGCCGAAGCTGTCCTTGACCGACATGGCGGCGCGCAAGCCGCGACCGGCGAAGAGCAGGTAGCAGACCAGGATCGCGGCCATGCCCACCAGGCCGATCTCCTCGCCCAGGGCCGCGGAGATGAAGTCGGTCGAGGCGAACGGCACGATGTCGGGATGGCCGGCTCCCAGCCCGGTTCCGAAGATGCCGCCGGTGCCGAAGCCGAACAGCGACTGCACCAGCTGGTACCCGGTGTTCTGCGGGTCGGCGAACGGATGCAGCCAGATGTCGACCCGGACCCGCACGTGCGCGAAGAGCCGGTACATCAGCACGGCACCGGCGGAGAAGCCCAGCAGCCCGATGATCAGCCATGACACTCGGGAGGTGGCCAGGTAGATCATCACCAGGATGGTGCCGAACAGCAGCAGCGACGTGCCCAGGTCGTTGCCCCGGACCAGCACGGCCAAGGCGAGGATCAGAGCCAGTAGCAGCGGGCCCAGATCCCGGGCCCGGGGCAGCGTCAACCCCAGGAACTTCTTGCCGGCCCCGGTGAGGACCTTCTGCTTGCTGGCCAGGAACGCGGCGGCGAAGACCGCGATGGCGATCTTGGCGAACTCTCCCGGCTGGATGGAGAACAACCCGGGGATCTTGATCCAGATCTGGGCGCCGTTGACAGCGGAGTAGCGGGCCGGGAGCACGGCCGGCACCGCCAGGAACAGCACGCCGACCAGGAGCAGTGTGTAGGCGTAGTTCGCCAGCTTGGTGTGGTCGCGGATGACCATCAGCACGACGAGCATGAAGACGAGGGCGACGCCGGTCCACATCAGCTGGGCCGGTGCCTGTAGCCCAGGTGCCGGGCGGCCCGCCGCGGACGCCTTGGCGCTGGCGGCGATGTCCAGGCGGTAGATCTCCACCAGGCCGATGCCGTTGAGCAGGGCCGCCAGCGGCAGCAGCAGCGGATCGGCGTAGGGAGCGAAGCGCCGGACCACGAGGTGCGCGACGGCCAGTGCGAGAAGGTAGCCGCCGCCGTAGGCCGCCAGCCGCCAGGACAGGGTGCGGCTCTGGTTCAACTCCACGATGACCAGCGCGCTGGTCACGATCGCGGCGGCGAAGATCAACATCCACAGTTCGGCCGCCCGCCCGGTGGGCCGGGTGCCCGTGGCATCCATCCGGGTCACCGGGTGACCGTCCGGCAGTTAACGCCCGGCACCTGGGTCTGCCCGGAGTTCGCCGTTGACGGGGTCGTGGCCGGCCGGCTGGCCGTGGTGCTGGGTGTGACCGTGACGGTGACCGTGGTCAGCACCGTCGGAGCGGGCGCGATGACCAGGCCGGATGACGCAGTGGCGCCGGTGGGCGCCGTGTTCGTGGGTGTCAGACTCGACCCGCGTGTCGAGGACGGTGTGGATCTGGGACTCGTCTTCTTGGGCGTGCTCTTGGCCGGTGTGGTCTTGGGGCGGGTGGTCTTGGGAGTCGATTTGGCGGTCGTCTTCGCGGTGGGCACGGCCGCCGCGCGCCGAATGGCGGTCGTTGCGACCGCCGCGCCCCGCAGTCCCCGGCTGGTGGACGGCGTCGTGCTGCCAGTGGGTGTGCCGGTCGAGGGTCCGGTCGTGCTGACGGCCCCGGCCGTCACCGTGGTGGTCACGGTGGACGTCACCGGCTCGGAACCCGGCGCCTGGCCCGACAGCGGGGCGGGGCCTGACGAGCTGGCGGAATCGACCGATCGGGAGGACGCGGTGCTGGCCGGCGGCGCAGTCGTGGATGTGGTGGCTACCGTGCCGGTGGTGGCCTGACCGCAGATGGGTAGCAGGTTCTGGGTGATCAGCCGGTTGAGCACGCCCCTGGCGTCCGACAGGCTCGACACCGTGATTCCGTCGTTGACCTGGGACTGAGCACCGGCTTGCAGGTCGGTGACCCGCAGGGGTGTGCAGGGGTTGGCGTTGTCGGAGCAAGCGGTCTGGGTGATGGACGCCAAGTGCCATCCCAGCAGCGAACCGTCGACGCCCCGCCAAATGACGACCCGGCCGCCCCCGTCGGCACCGACGTAGTACTTGCTGCTGGCCCAGACGTAGGTGCCGATGCCGCCTGCGGCCAACAACACCAGGACGACCACGGCGATCAGAATCCGCCGGGGCCAGCGTCGGCTGCGCGGCGGGGACGTGGAGTGTTCGTCCGGGTCGTGGGGATGGTCCTCGTCGTCCTCGGGCTCGTAGTCGTCCGCGAACTCGTCGGCGTGGTCGAACTCGCCGCCGGCGTCGTCATGCGCATAGTCGGGGCGAACGCCGGCCTCTTCCGGAATGGGAGGCAGGGGCACGGCCCGCATGCGTTGGGTCTCGTGGATCGGTTGCAGCGGTCCGGTGGCGTCCGGATCGTCCTCCGCCCAGACCGCGCTGGGGATGGCCACGGTAGCGCCGGCGCCGGTGTCGAGCACGTCGGCCACGATGACCGTGACGTTGTCCGGTGCGCCGGCGGCCAGCGCCAATTGGACGAGCGCTTCCGCGACATCGTCGGGGTCTTCCCCTTCGAGCGCGTCGGCGATCGCCTCGGCGGCCACGTAGTCGGACAGTCCGTCGCTGCAGATGAGGAAGCGGTCACCGGGAGAGATCTCGCGCAGGTTGACCGTCGGGTCCATGTCGGTGCCGTTGAGGGCTCTGAGCAGCAGCGATCTCTGCGGATGGTGGGCGGCTTCTTCAGGCGTGATGCGCCCGTCGTCGACCAGCGACTGCACGAACGTGTCGTCGTGACTGATCTGGTGCAGCACGCCGTTGCGGTACAGGTAGGCCCGGGAGTCGCCGACGTGGGCGAGAGCCACGGTGGGACCGTCGAAGAACAGAGCGGTGAGGGTGGTGCCCATGCCGTCGAGTTCGGGGTTTTCGTCCACCATGTCGGCAATCGCGCCGTTGCCGCGCCGGGTGGCCTCGACCAGCGGTCGCCGCATGTCGGCGCCCTGGGGCAGGTCGTTCAGCGGCATGAACGCCTCCACGACCAGCCGGGAGGCGACATCCCCGGCGGCGTGGCCGCCCATGCCGTCGGCGATCACCAAGAGCCGGTCGCCGGCGAAAACGGAGTCCTGGTTGTTGGCACGGACCAGCCCGCGATGGGTCCGGGCCGCGTAGCGGAGGCGATGGGTCATCGGGCCCGTCCGCTCATGGGCGCAACTCGATCACAGTGCGGCCGATGCGGATCGGTACCCCGGCCGGAACGGGCATCGTCGAGGTGACCCGAGTCCGGTCGAGATAGGTGCCGTTGGTCGATCCCAGATCCTCGAGGGCATAACCATTGCCTTGCTGGATGATCCGGGCGTGCCGGGTGGAGGCATAGTCGTCGTCCAGGACGAGCGTCGAGTCCTCGGCCCGGCCGATCAGAATGGGACCCTGACCGAGCCGGATCCGGGTACCCGCCAGCGAACCGGCGGTGACGACCAGGAGGGTGGGGGTCAGCGAACCGATCGCCGCGGCCGGCATCTGGGCCGATGGCCGGTTCCGGCGGGTGGAGCCGGATGCGGTGCGAAGTTCCGCTCCGATGCGCAGGTCAGCGCGAACGACGCGCACCGCGGCCAGCACAAAGAGCCAGAGCAGGATCAGGAATCCCACCCTGGTCAGCTGGAGGGTCAGCGTCGACACAGGCGGGCTAGCCCTGGAGGCGGAAAACGACCGTTGAGTGCCCGACCCGGATGACGTCGCCGTCGGCGAGTTGCCAGGTCTGGACCGAGGAACCGTTGACGGAGGTGCCGTTCGTCGATCCCAGGTCGTGCATCACGGCGACCTGCCCGTCGAAGTAGATGTCGACGTGTCGGCGGGACACGCTGGTGTCGGGCAACCGAAAACTGGCGTCCTGGCCGCGGCCGAGGATGTTCGAACCGCGTTGCAGCTGGTAACGGCGCTCGGATCCGTCGTCGACGATCAGGACCGCCTGCACCTCTGGGGCGGCCGCCGGTTGATAAGGCTGTTGGTAGCCGCCTTGGTCGTAGCCGCCGTACTGCGGGGCGGAGGGTTGGCCCCAGCCGGGTTGCTGACCGTATCCCTGGTCGTATTGCGGTGCCGGCTGACCGGGCGGGGGATAGCCGGGCGGCGCGTAACCGGGTTGCTGTCCGTATCCCTGGTCGTACTGCGGGCCGTAGCCAGGCTGGGCGTAACCCTGGTGCCCGTAGCCCTGGTCGTATTGCTGGCCCGGTTGCGGGTAGCCAGGCGGGTATCCGGGTTGTTGTCCGTATCCCTGGTCGTAATGAGCGGCCGGCTGACCCGGGGCGCCGTAGCCGGGTTGCGAGCCATATCCGGGTTGTCCCTGGCCATAGCCCTGTTGGCCGGTCGGCGGCTGACCGTAGCCCGGCTGGGCCGGGTCGTAACCGTACTGGCCGTATCCCGGGGCCGGAGCCGAACCGGGCTGACCCCATTGACCGCCTCGTTGGGCGTAGGGGTCATACGACGGTTGGGGTCCGGATGGCGGGGCTGCAGATGACTGGTGGTAGGGGTCGTGACCTGGCTGACCAGGCCCGGGCGCCCAGGACTGGTTCTCGGGTTGCGGCTGACCCCATTGCTGGTCGGCCGGGGGACCGTAGGCCGGCTGGGCCCCACTCGGCGGTGCGTAGGCCGGCTGGGCACCACTGGCCGGATGGCTTTCTGGCTGCTGACTCATGCGAGCTCCTGCACGTCGAGGGCCTTCCCGTCGCCCGGCATCGGGATCGACGAGCGAGCGGATACGAAATTGCCCGGTGTGCAGGACGTCCGACTCCTCCAGGGTGACCGCGATGTCACCGAAGGTTTGCCAGCCCTGCTCGTTCAGATACTCCCTGATCATTTTGGACAGCGCCGAAGCGACCCGACGGTCGTCCCCGACCTGCTCGCGGTCCGACGGGCCGAGCCGCACGACGTACCGGTTGGGGGCGATCGAGCGCCCGTTCTCGCGTTGTAGCCGGTCCTGCGCTTCTTGTTGCAGCGCCTCAGCCACCTCGGAGGGGTGCACGTTGCCGCCGAAAACCCGGGTGAAGGTGCCGTTGACCGCCCCTTGCAGGCCACGCTCGAACCGCTGTAGGACGCCCATCCTCACCTCCTGATTACTGGCAATGATCGTAGTGGTGCCGGACGAAGGACGTTCGGGGCTTGTTCAGGTTGCCTGCCAGGGCGGACTGGTTTTTCGTGGCCCGTACGCGCAGGTCACCGGGGCCGAGATCGGCGCGGGAGCACCCGGGTGACAGCGACGTGATGGCGTTCGAGCCGGGGTTCTCGGCGACCGGAAGGGCGGTGCCCCGCGTGTTAGAGTTTCGCGGTCGCTAGGGCAAGTGGCGAAATGGCAGACGCGCACGGTTCAGGTCCGTGTGTCCGAAAGGACGTGGGGGTTCAACTCCCCCCTTGCCCACTCAGAGGGGTCCAGTTGTCTGGTGCCGCATGTGTCACAAACTCGCCGAGGCCTTGATCTGCGAGGATGGCATCCGCCGCGGTTCGGGAGACGCAGTTTTCCGGTCGGACGATCTTCGGGCTGGTTTCCGCGGCGTGTGCCCGGCCTCACTGTCGGTGCTGTCCGGCAGATCATTTTCGTGGCGCGTATGTCTGATCATTGGCGCCCCCAGCAGGAGGGGGTCAGCGTCCACAGCGACCAGAGTTGGTGGCCTTCGGCCGGCCGGCTTCGGCACTCCGGGAACCGGCTGCGCCCAGCCAAGGCGAGCTAGCGGAGCGCTGTGGCCTGAGTCGTCCAACTGTGACTCGGATTGAGAACGGGCGAGAAGAGCTGGGCCTTGTCCGGTTGTATCGCCTCGCGGCCGTGCTTGATATAGAGGTGTGCTTGTTCTTCGCGGGTCGGGTCGGCGACTAGCGCCGATCGGCGGAAACGGCGACGTCGATTGTGCTGCTAGGTGTTGCTGCCGCGGAGGGTTGCGCACGAAATCCCCGGTGGACTCGACTGCGGTGGCCGCTTGGGCTGCTTGGCACCAGCTGAGTGCCGACGACAGCTCAATACTGACCGTGTGACGGCAACCCAGAATTGACCAGCTTTCCGGTAGATCCTCGGCCGATCCGAGCCGAGGAGGAAGCGAGTGCTGAGCGTGTCGGACTGGGCCGAGATCTGTCGGTTGCGGCGGTCAGAGGGCGTGTCGATTTCAGAGACCGCCAGGGTTGTCGGGATCTCGAGGAACACGGTGAAGGCGGCGTCGGCCGCGGACGGGCCGCCGATGTATGAGCGACGGCCGGTTGGGTCGGTGGTGGATGCGTCGAGCCGCGAATTCGGGAGTTGCTGCGGCCCTGGCCGACGAGCCGGCGACGACGATCGGTGAGCGGATCGGCTGGAACCGTTCGATACGGACACTTTCGACGCGGGTCGCGCAGCTGCGGCCGTTTCATCTGCCCCAGGACCTGGCTTCGAGGACCGCTTATGAGCCGGGTGCGGTCGGGCAGTGGGATTTCTGGTTTCCCCATGTTCAGGTGCCGGTTAGCGCGCAGGACCTGTTTACGGGCCTGGTCGGGGACGTCCCAGTTGAGGACGGCGGAGCGTTGGGAGATCAGCGTGACTCCGATGTCGTGGGCGCGGCCGCGGCGGGCGATGTCGTCCATGGCGCCCAGCAGTCGGACCACATCCTTCGGGATCCGTTGCGGGCGTACAGGTCGGCCTCGTCGACGATCGGGTGCATCGGTTCCCGGTTGAGCCGGTACAGGGTTTCCGGGCAGTCGGTCATGAACCGGCGCCCGGCCGACTCGGACGGCTGAGACAGGTCCGGCACGGCCGATTGGGTTTCGGCGGCAAGAAGACGGGTCAGAGCGGCCCCGTAAGCTTCGGCCAACGGTAGGTCGGCGTCATCACCGCCGGCAATGACGACCGGCAAACCTCCGGCGCTACCGCTGGCGGTGGACACACATCGACCCCCGGAACACTATGAGGACCTCCACGCCATTGAGCTCGACCAAGCCGGACATGAAGATCAAACGCGCGCCCCGCCCACGACGTCACAACACGCCGCGCCGATCCCATAAATGGCAAAAGCCTGCCCCATCACCCTGGCAGAAACCAAACCACAAGTGGTTCCATCAGCGTGGCAGGCCACACCTACGATTGCCGTGTGCAAGGTCAAGATGTTGTCACCGTTGTGGCGCCGTGGGGCTCAACGCTCCAGGTGTTACGCAGGGACCGCAGCCATCAAGCCGGATTTCTTGAATCCGGTCGTTCCTGGCCTCACGAATTAGCAATACTTGCCCAGTACGTCAAGACGGGAATGACAATCGCAGATGTCGGTGCAAACCATGGCTACCTGACTTCCTTCTTTTCACTCGCAGTGGGCCCGGCTGGCCATGTTCTCGCCCTTGAGCCAGCCCCGTTAATGCATGAATTGTTGGTTGCAAACATGAGTGCCTAATCAGCATAATAACGTCCGAGTATTCGAGGTGGCCGCAGGAACAACAGAGGCAGTTCAAGACTTCGAGGCGTTTCTCCAACCGGAACGCAAGCTCTGCGGTTTTGACTTTTTGGCCCGGGCTGGATCGCATCATGATGAGCGCACGTTCTTCTTGGGTGGTGATCGCGTTGTCGGCGTAGTGGATGTTGCAGCGTTCGACGTAGATAAAGGCGAGCCTGTCGTCGGCGCGGACGAGTTTTGGGCAGTTCTGCTGGCCGTCCTCCGGGATTTCTCGCTGGTCACGGGCGGGCCAGTGTGAGCAGGCCGCAACCCGTGCGGGACCCATCGATCGGAGGCGGCTGCGTTCCGGGAAAACGAAAATCCGGCGGCGAATCGGTGTGTGTGACCGATTTGCCGCCCGGAAAATGTCCGCTCTGGAGTGGGCGTGTCGATCAGGCCGCCAGTGCGGCAGGCCGCGTGGTCAGTGCGGCGCTCCAGCCGGTGACGGCCGGGGCGGTAGCGCGCCCGGCACCGCGATGCGGGCCGGCGTAGATCGCCACCAGCGCGTCCTCGGTGGCGGCCTGCAGCAGAGCGGCTTCCTCCCACTGGCGCAGCCGGGTCATGACCTTCGACCAGCGGGTCTGCGAATTATTGTGCTGCGGCATCATGCTGATGAGACGGCGGGAGTGACCCCTTGCTCACGCAACTAAACGTCGATTCACCCGGCTGCCACCAACATCTCCGAGTGGAGCGGTTATCAAGTACAGACCGTAGCGAAAGCGCCCCATAGGGACGGTCGCTTTCTCGCTCGGGTTGCTGTCGGGTCACGCTTGGTAGTAGCCGACGGGGTGATGGGTGCTCTGCGGCGTTGTAAGCCGTGGCATCGATGCGCGGAGCGCCGCTCGACGCGGAGCGATAGGAAAGAAGGCTGGTTCCCACTGTGACCGCACCCGGCCCACCGGTGGCGAACTGAACGGGTGGCGTGACGGTGCGACGTTCTCGCTGAACCGCCGGCGGCGCCCGGATGCGAAAACTGAGATTTCGTCGACGTCAGCCAAGGTTCGAAAAAAGTCGATGGGCTGCCCGGCGTCGCCTCGCCCGGCGTCGACTCGCCGGTGGATCGCCGATCGCGGGCATCTCAAGGTCGGTGTGGTGGGCGGCCGGGCGGTGGCCTCGTCCTCGGCGATCCATGCGAGCAAGAACGCAACGACGGCGCTCAAACCTCCCGTTGCCGCGTTCGTGCACCCATTTCGCAGCAGTAAGCCAGTGCATCACTCAAAGGACGGAATGGAGGGTGCTAGTCGCCGGTCCAGCAGCCGAGGATGTCGGAGGCGATCTCGTAGGCGAAGTCGGCTCGTTTTTGTTGTTGTGCGCCGAACACGGTGGGGAGGTTTGTGGCGTCGACGGTGAGGGTGAAATTGTCTTTGACGAGGAATACCTTCCCGGTCGTGGTGCCGAATGCGGTCGCGGTGAGGCCGTTGAGGGTCGTGGTGGCGCCGGTGTTCTTGCGCAGGTTCGCTGCGTAGGAGGCAGCGGCGGTGTTGTTGTCGGACTGCTTCACCGAAAGGTTGAAACGACCCATGGGCAGGTGATAGGTGCATGTGTAGAGGCGATTCTGCCAGGTCGAGGTGGACGTGGGTGGTGCCGTCAGCGCTAGCACTTTGGTGATGGTGGTGCGGGTTTCGGTTGAGCAGATCATTCGGGCCGTGGCTGGCGGTTCCGGTGTTGCGGCCGCCGCCGAAGTGGGAGTCGCTGATGGTCGCGGCGCCGGCGGTGGCCCTGATGATGACCCTGCCACCGACGATGACCCTGGCACTGACGATGACGGCGGCGCTGACGTTGGGGAGGGCGTTGGGGTGGCTGGAGACTTCGCCGGAGGTGATGATGGCGGCGGCGTCATCGCGCCCATGGTGGACCCGTCCGGCATGATCATGCCGGGTGTCATGGCGGTTTCCGGTTGGGCGTCGCTGACGGTGACTCCGTCGGGGGGGCCGGCAGGGTGGGCTGCTGGGGCGCTGGAACAGCCACCCATCAGCAGCGCTCCGGCCGCCAGAAGGGCGGCCACAAGGGGTCGGTTCATCGAGTGTTTTCCGATCTGTGGTCGATGATTCCTCACGTCCGGTGGGAGGAGACCAGGGCGGCGTAGACGACGATGTTGCTTTCGTAGCTGCGTATCGAAGGGTCGAATGTCCCACCGCAGGTGATCAGGCGCAGCGCCGCGTCGTCGGTGTTTCCGTAAACGGCCTGAGTGGGGAACTGGTTTTTCAAATATGCGACGACTCGTTCCACTTCGAACACCGCGACGGTGCCGTCTGCTCTGGTGATGGAGATGATGTCGCGTTGGCGGAGCGCGCCGAGTTTGAAGAACACTCCGGGCCCGTATGCGGCGGAGTCGACGTGTCCGATGATGGTCGCTGGGCCGAGCTGGCCGGGTGTCGGTGACACGGTCAGCCAATAGGCGTGCGAGTCGCGGACCAAGGGAGGTGTTTGGATCGCACCGGATGCGTCCAAGCCGATCTGGCGCAGGTCCGACTGGACGCCGATGGCCGGCACCGACAGGTGTATGGGAACCGAGCGGGATAAGACCGGGCCCCGCGTAGCCGGAGGCGGTTGCGGCGGTGTGCGGTGGACGGTGGCGGCCCGCGTCGCAGCTGGGGTCGTGTCGGTCGGCGCGCGCGAGCCCGGCGGCGCGGTGGTGGCGGCGGCCGGCGAGATCGCGGAGAGCGAGGGGGTGCTCGCCGCCGACGTGGTCCGCGCCGACGGGGTCGGTGCCATCGACGCGGCCCCGGCTGGGTCGCTGGTGCTCGGGGAGCCGGTCGGGGTGATGACGTCGACCGGTATGGCCGCCGACGGCGGGGGCTGCGGGGCGTGGGTTTGCGCGCGCAGCCCGACGACGAGAGCGACCGCGGCGAGGGCGAGAAGCACCGCGCCGGCCGCCCCGAGGATCCGGGTGTGGACGGCGCGAGTGCTCATCTCCGCTTTCCTGTGCTTTGCTGTCGGATCAGTTCTGGCGGCCCAGGCGGCGACGCGCGGCGAACACGCCGCCGGCCGCCAGGAGCAGACCGCCACCCACGCCCAGCAGCGCCTCGTCCTGAAGGCCGGAGGTGCTTCCGCCGCCGGTGGGGCTCGACCCGACCGGCATACTGCCCATCTGCGATTCGGCCAGCGAGCCACACAACGCCGGTGAGGTCGCCGCGAGCGGCAGCGACGGGACCAGGTCGCTCTTTTCGGCCTGCACCTTGGCGCTGAGCGTGGACGGGTCCAGGCCGTGCACCACGATCACCGCGGTGCCGGCCTTCACGGCGGCCAGCGTGGCCGCGTCCAAGGTGATCGTGCGGGAGTAGGTGAACGTGCCGCCCATCGGGGCCACGCCCAGCGTGACGGCCGCGGCCGGGCTGGAGTCGCCGCTGGTCGACAGCGTCGCACCGATCTTGCCGTAGGACGGGCCACCCTCGGTGGTACTGATCAGGCCGTCACCGCTGGTATCCGCCGACGCCGTGGGGCACGTGCCCTGGGCGTCGATATGAATGTGCTGGACGTGCGGGTAGGCGGCCGCGCCGAACTTGGCGGCCAAGCCGGTCACGTGTTCGGTGATCGTCGCCTGATCGCCGGTCAGCTGCATCCAGAACGTGCCCGCACCGGTGACATGACTCAACGGAACCGGCTGCAGGTCCGCGGTGTACGAGGTGGAGCCCGTGGCCGCGGCGGCCGTCGCCGGCATGGCCAAACCCACGCCGAGAACACCCATCGCGGCGATCGGTACAGCGGAGAACCAGGTCTTCTTCATCATGCAATTCCCTCCGAAATTGAGATCACCGGGACAGCCCCGGCGAGATGCTGCAACGCTTTGGAGCTACCGAAGAACTCTCCCCACGACCCGTCAGGATCGCCGGGCGCGCCACCCGCACAACGCATCGCCCTCCTGGCCCCGCCGGCTTTCGCGGCCTGCCTTCCACCGCTTCGTTGGCTATCACTTGCCCTTCGAAGCCGGCCACCGATGGGATGGGTCGCACCGTGCATCTCACCGTGTTCCCCGCCTGACCCGCCAGCGGGTTCCGGCAGGAAAGCCGCAGCGACGACCCCGACACGGCCGGATGTAGCAGTCACGAAGAAGAGGGCCAAACAGTCGGCCCAGTAGCACGATCGAGGTGGTACGCGTGGTCAACTAGACCACAACTAGACCGGCTCGTGCTTGACCGGCCTGGACAGGCGGCTCAGCCAGCTGACCGAAGCCGTGCTGGAGCCGGCGCTGCAGGAAGAGATCAGTGGGCCCCTGCGTATTGACAAACGAGACCCGGCCGGGACCGGCTCGTCGAACATCGGCAACGGCACCCGGGGCAAAGACGGTACTGACTCAAGGGCCAGCGGCCCGGTCGAGAGACCGGTGCCCCGTCAGCTAGGCGGGATGTTCGCCTATCGGCAGATGTCCGGGTGAGCGGCGTCGGGATGGAGTCCGAGGTTCGTAGGGTAGCCGTGATGGGGTGGGGCCTGTGGAGGATGCGGCCGCTGAAGGATGGCTCCATCGAGGGACCGGGTACCGCCGCGACCGCTTCACGTGGGTGGCCTTTGGTGGGCTGGGGGCGTTTGGGTTTCCAACGCACTGCTCCGTCCGGCTCTGCCCTTCATCCGAGCGGTAGAGCACATTTCTTATGTGGTCGGGGTGGCCCATCAGGTCGCGTACGCGGTCGCAGGAGGGCTGGCGGGGTTGCTCGCGGCCCGGGACAGGAGCAGTTTCAGCCGGCCGTGATCATTCGATTCGGGTTGATCGCGGCGGCGCTGGCCGGGCTCGGGTTGGGTTACGGCGATCGGACGGCGATCACGGTGAGGGCGGCGCTGCTGATGAGCCTGCTCGGCACCTCGGCGCTGATCAGACTGTGGGCGGCACTTTCAGATGTGCACGGGGGGGCGGCGCGCTGTCGCCATGACTGAGGGAGAGGTATCGGTCAGTCTCGGCGGGATCCTCGCCCCGCTGCTGGTGGGTGGACTGGCTGCCACGACGCTGAACTGGCGGTTCGCGTTCGTGATCGGCGCTGTCGTTGTCGCCGTGGCGGTCGCGGTGTCAGCCGCCGTGCCCATCCCAACGGGTCTGCGCAACCCGCCGCCACAGGCCGTCGGTGGCGGCCCCTCCCCCTCCGTGCGGGCCTGCTCGACGAGGGCGTGCGCGAACTGCTGCGTCTCAACCTTGCTTTGAACGATAGAACCGATGCTCTCGGTCACGGTCTGTCCTTCCTGCCAAGCTGCGCTCGACGTGTCAGACACAAAGAACGGTTCCACCGAAAAATCCGGCGGTCCCGTCTCAACCGGCGTCGCTCACTTGTGCCCGGCTCGAGTTTCAAGGCATTGGGAGACACGCCCCTAGCTGGCCAGGTCCGCTTTGATGCCGGCAGCTGCTTGGAATTCGTGGCGGATGCTGGTGGCGACTCGCTGCAATTCTGGGGCGATTTGGGGGACATTTTGCATGAGTACGCGACTGCTGGGGCCGGATACCGATATGGCCGCGAGAAAGGGAAGGCCTTTGACTGGTGCTGCAACGCATCGGACGCCGATCTCTTGTTCGCCGTCGTCCAGGGCGTATCCGAGTGTGCGAATCCGTTCTAGTGCGGTGATCATGTCAGCGGGGGAGGTAAGCGTGTGTTCGGTGCGGTCCGGCATTCCTGTTCTTTGGAGGAGGCTGATGACTTTGTCGTTGGGCATGAGAGAGAGGATTGCTTTTCCGACACCGGTGCAGTGGGGCATCACCGTGCGGCCGACTTCGGTGAACATGCGCATGGACTGAGGTGAGGGTACCTGGGCCACGTAAATGCAGGTATCCCCTTCGAGGGTGGCCATGTTGGCTGTTTCGCCGAATTGATCGACGAGTTCGGCGAGGTAGGGGGTGCTCCAGGTGGCGAGGCCGCGAGTGGCGGATTGTCCGAGTCGGATGAGCCGGAGCCCGAGCGAGTAGCGCTTCGTCGTTTCCTGCCGCACGTACCCCTGGCTCGCGAGGAAGCGCAGCAGGCGGTGGACGGTAGGCATGGGCAGCGCCGTGGCGTCGGCCAGCTCGGACAGAGTCGAAGGCCCGTCGGCGTCGGCCAGGCGCTCGAGTAGCGAGAAGGTGCGGTCCAGCGATTGGACGCGGTCAGCACTCCGCGGTGTATGAACGTCAACTTCCGTCATGTGGAAATGATAGCTGGCTAAGGGGTCGATCTCACGATTGACCTCGGACAGCGCATCATGCTAGATTCCGGATCGTAGAAGTCAACTTCCGGAGGATGGAACCAATGGATCACACTTTGCCTTACGCGGTCAATTGCTCACTGCTGTTCACTGAGGTTCCGCTGCTCGATCGCGCGGCGGCCGCGGCCGCTGCCGGGTTCGGTGCGGTGGAGTTCTGGTGGCCGTGGCCGGATCGGCCGGTGCCCGGCGACGGTGAGGTGGACGGTTTCGTCTCGTCGATCCGCGATGCAGGTGTGGATCTGGTTGGTTTGAACTTCTTCGCCGGCCAGTTGACGGGTCCGGACTGCGGGGTCGTGTCGATTCCGGAGCATTCGCGGGCGTTCCGCGACAACGTAGATGTGGTCGTGGGTATCGCCGAGTCGCTGGGGGTCCGCGCGTTTAACGCGTTGTACGGCAACCGGGTGCCGGGCGTCGCGGCGGAGCGGCAGGACGAGGTCGCCGCCGAGAACCTGGCGTTCGCGGCGGCGGCGGTGGGCAATTTCGGCGGCACCGTGCTGGTGGAACCGGTCAGCGGCCCGAAGCCGTATCCGCTGCGAACTGCCGCCGATGTCGTCGCTGTCTTGGAACGCGTCGGCGCGGAGAACGTCGGTTTCTTGGCCGACTTGTTCCATCTGGCCAACAACGGCGACGACGTGGGTGCTGCGATCCGCCGGTTCGGGCCGCGGATCGCCCATGTGCAGATCGCCGATTATCCGGGGCGCCACGAGCCCGGGTCCGGGCAGTTGGACCTGGGCAGCTATCTGAGCCAGCTTGAGGCGGGCGGCTACACCGGGTACGTGGCGCTGGAGTACATCCCTGAGACATCCACCGAAGACAGCCTGTCCTGGCTGCCCGTCGACCGGCGCAGTGGCCGCCCCACGGCCACCACCCAGCGCCAGGAAGTGAGTCCTTCGTGAGCACCATCGCATTCATCGGCCTGGGCATCATGGGCGCCCCGATGGCCGGGCACCTCGTGGCCGCCGGCCACGACGTCGTCGGAGTCAACCGGAGTCCGGAGCCGGTGCGGCGGCTGACGGCCGCCGGCGGCCGCGGCGCCGCGACGGTGGCCGAGGCGGTCCGCGACGCCGACGTCGTGGTCACGATGCTGCCCGACTCGCCGGACGTGGAGGGCGTAGCCCTCGGACCGGACGGCATCTATGCCCACGCCAAGGCGGGCGCCGTTCATGTCGACATGTCCTCGATCCGCCCCGATGTGGCCGCCCGATTGGCCGAGGCCGGCCGCGGCGCCGGTGTCCGCGTCCTGGACGCGCCGGTCAGCGGCGGCCAGGCCGGCGCCGAGGAAGCCAAGCTGTCGATCATGGTGGGCGGGGACCAGCAGGATTTCGACGAAGTCGCACCCATCTTGAACGCCGTGGGCAGCACCGTGGTGTTGGTCGGGCCGGCCGGTTCGGGGCAGACGGTCAAGGCCGCGAACCAGTTGATCGTGGCGGGCACGTTCGAGTTGGTCGCCGAGGCGATCACGTTCCTGCGGGCGTACGGAGTGGACACCGAGGCCGCGCTGCGGGTGCTGGCCGGCGGCCTGGCGGGCAGCACGGTGCTCAACCGGAAGGGATCCAGCATGCTGGCCGGCGATTTCCGGCCGGGGTTCCGCGTCGATTTGCATCACAAGGACATGGGCATCGTGACGGCCGCGGCACGGGAGAAGGGTGTTGCGCTGCCCCTGGGCGCCGTGACCGCGCAGCTCGTCGGTGCGCTGCGGGCGCAGGGCGACGGCGGTTTGGATCATTCGGCGTTGCTGCGCGGGGTCGAGCGACTGTCGGGACAGAAAGTGAGCGGGCAGTGAGCAAGATGCGGGCGGTCGACGCCGCCGTGAAGATCCTGGAGTTGGAAGGCGCCACTCAGGCGTTCGGCCTGCCGGGCGCCGCCATCAACCCGTTCTACGACGCAATGCGCGCCAACGGGAGCATCCGCCACGTCTTGGCCCGGCATGTCGAAGGCGCCTCGCACATGGCGGAAGGCTTCACCCGGGCCAAGCCGGGCAACATCGGCGTGTGCGTGGGGACGTCGGGGCCGGCCGGCACCGACATGATCACCGGCCTGTATTCGGCGGCAGCGGATTCGATTCCGATCCTGTGCATCACCGGGCAGGCACCCGTCGCCCGGCTGCACAAGGAGGACTTCCAGGCCGTCGACATCGCCGCCATTGCTGCGCCGGTCACCAAATGGGCGGTCACCGTCCTGGAGGCTGCCCAGATGCCGGGGGTGTTCGCCCAGGCCTTTCACTTGATGCGGTCCGGTCGGCCGGGTCCGGTGTTGATCGACCTGCCCTTCGACGTGCAGATGACCGAGATCGACTTCGATCCCGACACCTACACCCCGCTGTCGGTGTACAAGCCGGCCGCCACCAAAGCGCAGATCGACAAGGCTCTGGACCTGCTGTTCTCCGCGCAGCGGCCGGTCATCGTGGCCGGCGGCGGGATCATCAACGCCGACGCCGCCGACCTGCTGACCCGGTTCGCCGAGGCCGTCAACGTGCCGGTCGTCCCCACCCTGATGGGCTGGGGCGCCATCCCCGACGACCATCCGTTGATGGCGGGTATGGCGGGGTTGCAGACGTCCCACCGTTACGGCAACGCCACCCTGCTGGAGTCCGATTTCGTGCTGGGCATCGGCAACCGGTGGGCCAACCGGCACACCGGCGGGCTGGAGGTGTATCGGCGCGGCCGCCGGTTCGTGCACATCGATATCGAACCGACCCAGATCGGCCGGGTGTTCGCACCGGACTACGGCATCGTCTCCGACGCCGGCGCCGCCCTGGAGCTGCTGGTGCAGGCGGCCGGCGAACGGGCCGGGGACACCCCCGATTTCGATGTCTGGGTCAAGGACTGCCAGCAGCGCAAACACACCCTGCAGCGGCGCACCCACTTCGAGGAGGTGCCGGTCAAGCCGCAGCGGGTGTACGAGGAGATGAACCGGGCGTTCGGCCCGGACACCGTCTATGTGTCCACGATCGGGCTGAGTCAAATCGCCGGAGGCCAGTTCCTGCACGTGTACCGGCCCCGCGGCTGGATCAACGCCGGCCAGGCCGGCCCGCTCGGCTGGACGCTGCCCGCCGCTCTGGGCGTCGCCGTCGCCCGGCCCGACGCCGAAGTGGTGGCGCTGTCCGGCGACTACGACTTCCAGTTCATGATCGAAGAGCTGGCCGTCGGCGCCCAGTTCCAGTTGCCGTACATCCACGTGCTGGTCAACAACGCCTACCTGGGTTTGATCCGGCAATCCCAACGCGGATTCCAGATGGATTACCACGTGCAGCTGTCCTTCGACAACGTCAACTCTCCTGATGTCAACGGCTACGGCGTCGACCACGTCAAGGTCGCGGAAGGGTTGGGGTGCAAGGCTATCCGGGTGTTGGACGCCAATGACCTGCCGGGCGCGTTCGTCCGGGCCCGGGAGTTGATGGCCCAATACCGGGTGCCGGTGGTCGTCGAGGTCATTTTGGAGCGGGTCACCAACATCGCCATGGGCACCGAACTGGACAACGTGACCGAGTTCGAAGATCTGGCCATTCGGGGCGAGGACGCCCCGACCGCGATCAGCATGCTGGACTGACCGTGCCTCACGTCGTCGTCGCTCCCGACAAATTCAAAGGCTGTCTGACCGCCGCCCAAGTAGCGGCAGCGGTCGCGGACGGGCTGCGTGCAGCGGCGCCGGACGTCTCGGCCACGCTGCTGCCGGTCGCCGACGGCGGCGACGGCACTGTGGCCGCTGCCGTGGCCGCCGGGTTCACCGCCGTCCCGGTGCAGGTCGAAGGTCCGACCGGCGCTGCGGTGTCCACGACGTACGCGCGGCGGGGCCGGCGGGCGGTGGTCGAACTGGCGGCCGCGTGCGGGCTGGACCTGCTTCCTGGTCGGACCTTGGCGCCGCTGCGAGCTTCCACCTTCGGCCTGGGACAGGTCATCGCCGACGCTGTGCACCGCGGCGCCGTCGACATCGTGGTCGGACTGGGCGGCAGCGCCTCCACCGACGGCGGGGTGGGCATGGTGCAGGCGCTCGGCGCCCAGGTCCTGGACGCCGACGGCCTTCCGGTCGGACGCGGCGGGGGTCAGCTGCAGCGGGCGGCAACGCTGGAGCTGCGCGGGTTGCGGTCCGCGTTGACCGGTGTGCGGTTTGCGGTGGCGTGCGACGTGGACAGTCCGCTGCTGGGCCCCCAGGGCGCTGCGGCCGTGTTCGGCCCCCAAAAGGGAGCCACCGCCGCCGATGTCCGCGTTCTGGAGGCCGGGCTCGAGCAGTGGGCGCAGCTGGTCGCCGGCCACACCGGCCGGGACGAGTCCGGCCGGGCCGGCGCGGGCGCCGCCGGCGGCGCCGGTTTCGCGGCCGTCGCCATTTTGGACGCGGTGCTGGTCCCCGGCATCGAGCTGGTGCTCGACCTTCTGGATTTCCCGACCTGGCTGCAAGGCGCCGACCTGGTCGTCACCGGCGAAGGATGCTTGGACGAACAGTCCCTGGCCGGTAAGGCCCCGGTCGGTGTCGCCCGCGCAGCGGCCGCAGCGGGTGTGCCCACGGTGGCCGTGGCCGGCCGCAACCTGTTGAACCCTGAACGGTTGCAGCGGGCCGGGATCTCCGCGGCGTACGCGCTGTCCGACCTGGAACCGGACCCGGCCAGGAGTATGACCAACGCAGCTGCCTTGCTCGCCCGGACCGGTGAGCGGATCGCTCGGGACTGGTGCCATGTCTGAGTTCGACCTGGTCGTCCGGGCCCGTCAGATCGTCGGCGAGACCGGAACATACGCCGGTGCCGTCGCCGTCCGCGATGGCCGCGTCGTCGCCATCATCGCGGGCAACGACCTTCCTGCCGCAGACCGCACCATTCACCTCGCCGACGACGAGGTCCTTGTTCCTGGGCTGGTCGACACGCACGTGCACGTCAACGAACCGGGCCGCACTGAGTGGGAGGGCTTTGCTACCGCCACCCGCGCCGCCGCCGCCGGGGGGGTGACCTGCCTGTTGGACATGCCGCTCAATTCCATTCCGGCCACCACCAATCCGGAAGCGCTGGAGGTGAAGAAGGCGGCGGCAGCCGGCCAGTGCGCGGTCGACGTCGGGTTCTGGGGCGGGGCCGTGCCCGACAGCCTCGGGTCGCTCCGGGCGCTGGCCGACGCCGGCGTGTTCGGCTTCAAATGCTTCCTGCTCGACTCCGGGGTGCCGGAGTTCCCGCCGCTGGACCGTGAGCAGCTGCACCGGGCGATGAGCGAGATCGCCGCGTTCGACGGCCTGCTGATCGTGCACGCGGAGGACCCCGACACGATCGGGCAATGCGCCCGGCCCAGCGCCCCGACGTACAGCGAGTTCCTGGCCACCCGGCCGGCTATCGCGGAGAACCGGGCGATCGCCACCGTTATCGAGGCGGCCCGAGCCACCGGGTGCCGCGCCCACATCGTCCATCTCTCCAGCGCCCAAGCCGTTCCCGCGTTGGCGGCCGCCCGCGCGGACGGGGTTCGCATCACTGTGGAAACCTGCCCGCACTACCTGACCCTGGCGGCCGAAGAGATCCGGCCCGGGCACACCGAGTTCAAATGCTGCCCACCCGTCCGGGACGCCGCCAACGCCGACCAGCTCTGGCAGGCGCTGTCCGACGGGGTGATCGACTTCATCGTCTCCGACCACTCGCCCAGCACCCCGGCGTTGAAGTTCGCCGGCGGCGGGGACTTCGCGACCGCCTGGGGTGGCATTTCCTCTCTGCAGCTGGGCTTGCCGCTGATCTGGACCGAAGCGCGCCGCCGCGGTCACCGCCTTGACCAGGTGTCCCGGTGGATGTCAGCGGGGCCGGCCAGCATCGTCGGGGTACCGGGCAAAGGTGCTCTGCGCGTCGGCTCCGACGCCGACATGGTTGTTTTCGCCCCGGATGCGACGTTCGTCGTCGCCCCCGAGGAATTGCAGCACCGGCACCCGGTCAGCCCGTACCGCGGCCGGACGCTGGACGGCCAGATTCGTCGCACCTTCCTGCGCGGCGAGGAACTTGACCTGAATTCGGCCCCCCGGGGCGAGTTCCTGTCCGCCTTTTCGCCGAAAGGCTCCTCGTCGCCGCTCCGGTGAAAGGGCAGCACGGGCGCGAACCACACCCGAGCTGAGCCGCCCAGCGAACGCGGCCCGCCACCTCGGGACATGGTGGCGTGGGTTCCCACTCGACCGTCGGTATCGAAGGGCTGGAACACCAGCACGTCAACCCGCCTTGCAACCGGCCGTGCCACCGGCCCACGTCGTCTGCCTCACGGCGTCGGAGCCGGCTGCTGGCGGCCGGTCAGGTCGACAGGATCCGCCACATCGCGACCAGACCGAGCACCACGATGACGGATCGGAGGACCGCGGGGGGTAGCCGGCGGCCGACTTTAGCTCCGATATAGCCGCCGACCAGGGAACCTGCGGCGATCAGTGCTGTCGCCAGCCAGTCGATCCGCTGCCAGGCGATGAGGCAATATGCGGTGCCGGACACCAGGTTCACCAGCAGGACGAGCACGTTCTTGGCCGCATTCAGGCGCTGCAGGGATTCCGGGATCATCACCCCGAAGATGCCGATGAGCAGCACTCCTTGAGCGGCGGCGAAGTATCCGCCGTACACGCCGGTGACGAAGGTGAGTGCCACGAGCAGCGCGGTCCGGGGACGGACCGGGGCCTGCGGTTGGTCGGCTGAGATGCCGGCCTGCCGGCGCTGCATTCTTCGTTGCAGCCAGGGCTGCCCGACGACCAACAGCAGGGCGACCGCGAGCAGCACCGGCACGATGGCGGTGAACGCCCGGGCCGGCAGCGTCAACAGCAGGCACGCACCTACCACCGACCCGGTCATGGACGCGGGGATGAGCGTGCGGAGCCGGCGGCGTTGTCCGGAGAGCTCGGCCCGGTAACCCCAGGTGCCGGCGACGTTGCCGGGGAGCAGACCGACGGCGTTGCTCATGGTCGCCGACACCGGCGGAACACCGAAGGCGACCAAGGTCGGGAAGGTCACCAGGGTGCCGGAGCCGACGACCGTGTTGATGGCGCCGGCGGCGATTCCCGCCGCGAGGACCAGCAGGATCTGCAGGGGCGTCATGTGCCCTGTCGGGCCGGCTTGGAGGCGGGCAGGTAGAGGTCGGTGATGGTTCCTTCGAACACTTCGGCGGCCATGCCTACGGTCTCGGACAGGGTGGGATGGGGGTGGACGGTCAAGGCGAGGTCGGCCGCGTCTGCGCCCAGTTCGATGGCCAGCACCGTTTCGGCGATCAATTCGCCTGCGGAGGGGCCGACGATGCCGCAGCCGATGACGCGGTGCGAGTCCTGGTCGATGATGAGCCGGGTGAGGCCTTCGTCGCGGCCCAGGGACAGGGATCGGCCGCTGGCGGCCCAGGGGAAGTGCCCGACGCCGTAGTTGATGCCGGCCTGCTGGGCTTGGCTTTCGGTGACGCCAGCCCAGGCCACCTCCGGGTCGGTGTAGGCGACGGAGGGGATGGCGCGGGCGTCGAACGAGCTGGGTTGCCCGGCAGCGGCCTCGGCGGCGACGCGAGCTTCGTGGACGGCCTTGTGCGCCAGCATGGGCTGGCCGACCACGTCGCCAATGGCGAAGATGTGCGGCACATCGGTGCGCATCTGGGTGCCGACTGGGATGAAGCCCCGTTCGTCGACGGTGACACCGGCGTGTTCGGCCCCGATGGCGCCCCCGTTGGGTCGCCGGCCCACGGCGACCAGGATCTTGTCGAAGGTGTCGGTGGCGGGGACGTCCGGTCCGTCGAAACTGACCGTCAGTCCGGCTTCGGTGGCTTCCACCGCCGTGACCTTCGTACGCAGATAAATGTTGTCGTATCGGGTCCGAAGTCGTTTGGCCAGCGGAGCGATCAGCTGGGCGTCGGCGCCGGGGATGAGTTGATCCATCAATTCGACGACCGTGATTCGGGAGCCCAGCTCGGCGTAGACGGTCGCCATCTCCAGGCCGATGATGCCGCCGCCGAGGATCAGCAGCCGGCCGGGGATGTCGGTCAGGTCCAGCGCCCCGGTGGAGTCCAGCACGCGGGGGTCGTCGTGCGGCACGAAAGGCAGCCGGACCGGTTCCGAGCCGGCCGCGATGATGGCGTGGTCGAACGACACCGTCGTGGATGTCCCGTCGGGGCCGGTGACCTGCAGCCGGGTCGGGGACAGGAACCGGCCCTCACCGCGCAGGACGGTGACGGCGCGCTGCCGGGCCAGGGCGGCCAGGCCGCCGGTGAGCCGCCGCACCACGTGGTTCTTCCAGTCGCGGAGTCGGTTGATGTCGACGTCGGGGGAAGCGAACCGGATTCCGTGGCCGGCCATGTCCCGGGCGTCGGCGATGACTTTCGCGGCGTGCAGGAGTGCCTTGGAGGGGATGCATCCCACGTTGAGGCAGACGCCGCCGAGCCGTTCCGAGCGGTCGACCAGGACGACGTCCTGCCCGAGGTCGGCGGCCCGGAAGGCGGCCGTGTAGCCGCCGGGCCCGGCGCCCAGCACGAGGACCTGGGCGTGGCGGTCGGCGGGGACGCTCTCGGATCCGGTAGCGGGGGCAGGGAGTGTGGCGGTCGTGCCGGTCGCCGTGGACGGCCCTTCGTCCACGGTGCGGTAGACGCCGCTGGCCGAGCCGTAGCCGGCCTGGTGGGCGGGCGCGTCAGCGACCGCCGCGGCCGGGCCGCCGGGAATCGGTGTGTCCGCTTCTCGAGTTCCGGCGGCCGGGGCGGCCAGGCTGAGCAGCGGGTCGCCGGCCGAGACTCGGTCGCCGGTGCTGACGTGGATTTTCTCGATAACGCCTGCGGCGGTTGCCGGCACGTCCATGGTGGCCTTGTCGGTTTCCAAGGTGACCACCGGGTCGTCGGTGGAGAGGTGGTCACCGACCTGGACGTGCACTTCGATGACGGTGACGTCGGCGGCTTCGCCGAGCGGCGGGACGTGCAGATCCATCGCAGCTACTCCTGCTCGGGCTTCGGGATGAGGGGGGAATGGCCGTCGCTCACAGCAGCATTCGGCGGACGTCTTCCAACCGTTCGCACAGCGAGCGGGTGAATCGGGCGGCGAGGGCGCCGTCGATGATGCGGTGGTCGTAGGACAGCGACAGCGGCAGCATGAGCCGCGGCTTGAACTTTCGGCCGTTCCACACCGGGGTGATCACGGCGCGGACGACGCCCAGGATCGCGGCCTCCGGGGCGTTGACGATGGGGGTGAACGAGGTGCCGCCGATGCCGCCCAGGCTGGAGATGGTGAACGTGCCGCCCTGCATGTCCCCGGCGGACAGCTTGCCTTCCCGGGCCTTGCCGGACAGCTCGCCCAGTTCCCGGCTCAGTTCGGTGATGCCTTTGCGGTCGACGTCGCGGAGCACCGGGACGACCAGTCCGTCGGGGGTGTCGACGGCCACGCCCAGGTGGTAGTAGCCCTTGACGACCAGGCTCTCCTTGTCGGCGGTCAGCGAGCTGTTCACCTGCGGGTACTCGCGCAGCGTGGCCGCGCATGCCTTCAGCAGGAAAGACAACAGGGTGACCCGATAACCCTGGGACCGGGCGTCGGCGTCCAGTTCCCGGCGGTACTGGTCCAGGGCCGTGATGTCGGCGTGGTCGTTGTGGGTGACGTGCGGGACGTTCAGCCACGAGCGGTGCAGGAAGGGTCCGGAACGCTTGGTGATGCGGGACAGCGGCCGGGTTTCCACCGGACCGTAGGCGGAGAAATCGGGTACGGGGATCTCCGGGATTCCTGTCGCGGGGCTGGTGGACGGCGTGGCGGGGCCGGCTGCCGGAGGCAGTGCGGCCAGCAGGTCCTCCTTGACGATCCGGCCCTTGGGACCGGTCCCGGCGATCGAGGCGAGATCGACGTCGAGTTCTCGGGCCAGGCGGCGAACACCTGGCCCGGCGTGGGGCTCCCGGCCTGCCGGCCTGTCGGCGGGCGGGGATGCCGGGGCGGCCGGCTGGTGGGCAGCGGCCGAGGTGGCGGCGGCTGAGGCGGCGGCGGTTACTTCGGCCGGGCCGGGTTCCTGCTGGTCCAGGTCTCCCGAGTGGTGGGCCACCAAGTCGGGTCCGGCGTCATCAGCGGTGGCTGCCGGGTTCAGTGACAGCAACGGACTGCCGACGCTGACCCGGTCTCCGATCCGGACGTGCAGCTGGTGCACGGTGCCGGAGTGGGGAGCGGGCACCTCCATGGTGGCTTTGTCGGATTCCAGGGTGACCAAGGGGTCGTTCTCGCTGACCGAGTCGCCTTCGGCGACGAGGATCTCGATGACCGGGATGTCGGTGAAATCGCCGAGCTGGGGCACGGTGACTTCGACGGGTCCGGCATCGTGTCCGGTGGTGCTGCTGGCAGTCATGGCGGTGTCCCTTTGCGGTGGGCCGGGGTGGCGGGGCGGTCAGACCCGGGTGGGGTCGGGTTTGGCCGGGTCGAGCTCGTAGCGGCGGATGGCCTGCGCCACCGTGTCCACGGATACCGTGCCCTCCGCCGCCAGGGAGTGCAGGGCGGCCACGGCGATCCAGCGCCGGTCCACTTCGAAGAAGTCGCGCAGCGCCGGTCGGGTGTCGGAGCGGCCGAAGCCGTCGGTACCCAGGGCGGTGTACCGGCTGGGTACGAACGCCCGGATCTGGTCGGCGTAGGTCTTGATGTAGTCGGTGGCGGCGACGACCGGGCCCGGCCGATCGGTCAGCTGCTGTTCCACCCAGCTCCGGCGTGGCTTTTCGGTGGGGTGCAGCCGGTTCCACCGTTCGACGGCCAGACCGTCGCGGCGCAGTTCGGTGAAGCTGGGCACGCTGAAGACGTCGGCGGCGACGCTGAAGTCGTCGGCGAGCAGCTCGGCGGCGGCGAGTACCTCGCGCAGGATGGTGCCGCTGCCCAGCAGCTGGACGCGGGGCCGGCCGGTGGTGTCGGCTTTGTTTCCGTCGGCCGGGGCGGCGGGCCGCAGCAGGTACATGCCGCGGCGGATGCCCTCCTCGGCTCCGGCCGGCATGGCCGGGTGCTCGTAGTTTTCGTTCATCAGGGTGACGTAGTAGTAGACGTCCTCCTGATCGGCGTACATCCGGCGCAGCCCGTCCTGGATGATGACGGCGACTTCGAAGGCGAAGGTCGGGTCGTAGGACACGCAGTTGGGGATGACCGAGGCGAGGACCAGGCTGTGGCCGTCTTCGTGCTGCAGGCCTTCGCCGTTGAGGGTTGTTCGTCCGGCGGTGCCGCCGAGCAGGAACCCGCGGGCGCGCATGTCGCCGGCGGCCCAGGCCAGGTCGCCGAACCGTTGGAACCCGAACATGGAGTAGTAGATGAAGAAGGGCACCATCGGCAGGTTGTTGGTGCTGTAGGAGGTGGCCGCAGCGATCCACGAGGCCATGGCGCCGGGTTCGTTGATGCCTTCCTGCAGCATCTGGCCGCGTTGATCTTCCTTGTAAAACATGAGCTGGTCAGCATCCTGCGGCCGGTACAGCTGGCCGACCTGGGAGTAGATGCCGAACTGGCGGAACATGCCTTCCATCCCGAAGGTGCGGGACTCGTCGGGCACGATCGGCACGATGCGGGGACCGACCGCCTTGTCCCGCAGCAAGGTGTTGAGCACCCGCACGAACGCCATGGTGGTGGAGATCTCCCGGCCGGGGGTGCCGTCCAGCTGGGCCTGAAACGCCGACAGCGGCGGAATCGGCAATGGTTCGGACGTGCGGCGCCGGGCGGGCAGGGACCCGCCGAGCGCGGCCCGCCGCTGGGTGAGGTAGTTCGCCTCGGGGCTGCCTGGTTCCACGCTGATCAGTGGGTATGTCAGCAGCTGGTCGTCGGCGATGGGCAGGTCGAAACGGTCGCGGAAGGCGCGCAGCGCCGCTTCGGCCATCTTTTTCTGCTGGTGGGTGATGTTCTGGCCCTCGCCGGCTTCGCCCATGCCGTAGCCCTTGACCGTTTTGGCCAGGATGAGCGTGGGTGCGCCGGTGTGCCGGGCGGCGGCGGCGTAGGCGTTGAAGACTTTCTCGGGGTCGTGGCCGCCGCGGTTGAGCGCCCAGATCTGGTCGTCGCTCATCTGCGCGACCATGTCTTTGAGTTCGGGGTAGGCGCCGAAGAAGTGTTCGCGGACGTAGGCGCCGTCTTTGGACTTGTAGTCCTGGTATTCCCCGTCGACGCATTCCTCCATCCGGCGGCGGAGCAGGCCGGTGTGGTCGGCGGCGATCAGCGGGTCCCACCCGGATCCCCAGATGGTCTTGATGACGTTCCAGCCGGCGCCGCGGAAGATGCTCTCCAACTCCTGGATGATCTTGCCGTTGCCGCGGACCGGGCCGTCGAGGCGTTGCAGGTTGCAGTTGATGACGAAGACGAGGTTGTCCAATTTCTCCCGGCCGGCCAGGCCGATCGCGCCGAGGGATTCCGGTTCGTCGGTTTCCCCGTCGCCGAGGAATGCCCACACCTTCCGCCCGGCGGTGTCGGCCAGGCCGCGCCCGGCCAGGTATTTCAGGAAACGGGCTTGGTAGATGGCCATCAGCGGGCCGAGGCCCATCGACACCGTGGGGAACTGCCAGAAGTCGGGGAGCAGCCACGGGTGCGGGTAGGACGGTAGCCCTGGACCGGACGCTTCGCGGCGGAAGCGGTCGAGTTGGTCGGCGCTGAGCCGGCCTTCCAGGAAGGCGCGGGCGTAGAACCCGGGTGATGAATGTCCCTGGAAGTAGATCGAGTCGCCGGGGTTGTCGTCGGTGGCGGCGCGCCAGAAGTGGTTGAAGCCGACGTCGTAGAGCGTGGCGGCAGAGGCGAAGCTGGCGATGTGGCCGCCGAGGTCGCCGGATTCCTTGTTGGCGCGCAGCACGATGGCCAGCGCGTTCCACCGGATCAGGGCCCGGATGCGGTGCTCGATCTCCCGGTCTCCCGGGTAGGGCTGCTGCCGGTGCGGGGGGATGGTGTTCAGGTACGGGGTGTTCGCCGAGTACGGGATCCGGACGCCGCGGTCCCGCCCGGCGGCGATGATTTCTGTCAGCAGGTGTTCGGCTCGGTCCTGGCCCTCGTAGTCCAGGACCGAGTCCAGGGCGTCGGTCCATTCCTTGGTTTCGGTCGGGTCGACGTCGCCGGCGGCGGGTGCTGCCATCACGGTCCTTCCTCGTAGAGGCGCGGGCCGGGTCGCGGACACCGCCGCAGCGGCAGATGCCCGCGTCCGTCCGGCGCGAGAGTGGTTGTGAATAAAGTTGTTCAGCAGAAACCCGCGACGCCCACCCAGGCGGCGTCGGCGGTGGGTGCGCCCTTGCGGGCGATAGTGGCGTCGATGAGCCCGTAGGGCCGGTCCGCCGCGTAGAACACCTCGCCCGGGTTGTCCAGGCCGCAGAAGGACAGGTCCGTTAGGAAGTGGTGCTTGTTGGGGCAGGAGAACTTGATCTCGTCGATCTGCGGGTGCTTGTCGATGACGGCCGCGGCCATGTCGTACAGGTCCTGCTGCAGGGCGTTGGAGTAGCCGTCGGCGAACTCGTCGAGGATGGTGGTCTTGACGCTGTCGTAGACGGCGTTGAAGTCCACGTCCGTGGTGTTGTACCGCCAGCGGGTGGAAATGTCGGTGGCCAGGACGCGGTCGGTGGTTTCCGGCAGGGTCGTGTACTTGTCCTTCGGATAACCGACGAACCCGGACTCGGTGGTCTTCATGACAGTCAGTCCGCGGAAACCGGTGAGGATGGTGTCGGAGCCGTTGTCACGCACGACCACCGCCGTCCGGATCTCGGGCGCGCTGCGGTAGAAGGCGTGGTTGTGGTCGCTGATCCGGCTCCAGCCGTACTGTTCCGCGGCCCACCGGCCGCCGGTCACCCAGTCGAATTCGCCGGTGAAATGCTCGGCGAGCCGCAGCAGGAACTGCTCCGGTGAAGGGATGCCGTCCTTGGCGAACGCGAAGACGGTGTTCTTCTGCGTGTCGGTGGGCACGACATGGCTGTTGTCGCCCTGGATGTGGGCGGCGTCGAAGTCACCCCGCAGCTGGGAGGTGACGCTGAGGTCGACGACCTCATGCCGGTCCGTGTCACGAACGACCCGGACGACCCGGTTCTCGGCCTTTCCATACTGGTTGGCGGTGAGGACGACGTCGGTCATGGTCTTCTCCTTCGGATAAATCGATGTGGGTGGACGGGTGGATGGGCGAGGGGATCAACTGCCGCGGTAGGTGGTGTAGGCGTATGGACTGAGCAACAGCGGGATGTGGAGATGCTGTTCTACGGACCCGACGGTGAACCGGACTGAGACCGAAGGGTGAAAGCAGGGAATGTTCTGCTTCCCGAAGTAGTCGCCGGACCCGAAGACGACTTGATAGGCGCCGGCGTCGAGGTGGTCCGGGCCGAGGTTGTTGACGCGCCCGTCGTCGTCCGTGACGCCGCGCGCGAAAGCCAGGCCGGCATCGTCGGCCAGTTCCACCACGACACCGGCGGCGGGTCGGCCGGCGGCCGCGTCCAGGACATGAGCGGAGACGAAGCTCATCCCGGCACCGCCGCGGCCAGCCGGAGCAGGGCGATCTCCTGCAGTTGCGCACCGACGATGCGGTCCTCGGTGTCGACGTCGTTGGTCAAGCGGGACTCCAGCTGCGCCAAGATCTGCTCGCTGCTGCGGCCGGCCGCGCGGATCAGGAAGACCCGCCCGAATCGCTGCTCGTAGGCCAGGTTGCCGCTGGTGAGACGACGTTGCACGTCTTCGTCCAGGTTCAGGGTGGACTGTTCGGACCGGGACAAATTCGCTTCTGTCGAGGATCCGGCGGCTCGCTGTCCGATTCTGGGATGGTGGGCCAGAGCGGCCTCCAACTCTGGCCCGGTGAAGCTCCCGGCGGCTGTTCGGGCGGCGGCGTACAACTCGTCCGCGGTGCTGTAGGGGCGACGCCCGAGCAGGGTGTCCACCCACCGGTCGACGTCCAGGCAGGGGCGTAGGAGGGCGGCCGCCTCTTCCGGCGACATGTGGTTGAAAGCGGAAATGGAGGTCATCGCAACTGGGTCACTCATCTTGGGAGACGTCCGCCGCCTGCAACTCCGGTTGGGGGATGGAAGTGGCGGGGTCCAGCCTGGCTTCATCCTGGTCAGAGATTGCTGCCGGGGCAGGTCCTTCGGCGAAGAGCGGAGCCTCCGCGGTGTTGTCGTGCCGGCCGATGATGTTGAAGACGACGTTCAACAGCACGGCGGTGAGCGCGGCCGAGGTGATGCCGGAGTCGAAGATGACGGTGAACCAGTTCGGGAACTTGGCGTAGAAGCCGGGCACCGCGATCGGGATGATGCCCATGCCGAGCGCAAAGGCGACGATGACGATGTTGGCGTTGCCGGAGAAGTCGACCCGGCTCAGTGTCCGGATTCCGCTGGCGGCAACGGTGCCGAACAGAGCGATGCCGGCTCCGCCGAGGACAGGCAGTGGCACCAGAGCGACCAGAGCACCCAAGACCGGGAACAGACCGAGGAACACCAGGATGCCGCCGCTGACGGCCACCACGAAGCGGCTCTTGATGCCGGTGATGGCGACCAGGCCGACGTTCTGCGCGAAGGCGCTGACGGAGAAGCCGTTGAAGACTCCGGCCACGGACGTGGCCAGCATGTCGGCGCGCAAGCCGTTGGTGACCTGCTGCCGACTGGCGGGCTGATCGATGACCTCGCCGATGGCGAGGATGTCGGCGGTCGTCTCGGTCATGATGACCAGCATGACGACCACCATCGAGATGGTCGCACCCACCGCGAACGTCGGCCATCCGAAATGGAATGGCGACGACAGCTGAAAGACATTGGCATTCTTGATGTTGCTGAAGTTGGTCAAGCCGAACGGGATGGCCACGAACGTGCCCAGGACCAGCCCCAGCAGAATTGCCACCCGGCTGAAAAAGGGCGGCAGGAACCGATAGATCACGATGATGATCAACATGGTGAGGGCGGCGACAGCGATGTTCTTGGGTGCGCCGAACGAGGGGGTGACACCGGGGGTGCCGCCGCCGGCCCACTCGATGCCCACCGGCAGCAGTGACACACCGATGATGGTGATGACGGTGCCGGTGACCACTGGTGGGAAGAACCGCAGCATCCGAGTGAACAACGGCGCAATGAAAATTGCGATGATGCCGGACAGGATGAGGGCGCCGAAGATCGCCCGGAGGCCAATCCGGCCACCGCCCTCGGAAGCGCCGATGGCCAGCATGGTGGACACCGCCGCGAACGAGGTGCCCTGCACGATCGGCTGGCGGGCGCCGATCTTCCAGATCCCGAGCGTCTGCAGCAAAGTCGCGAGGCCCGACATGAAAAGGGCGGCGGACACCAGGTAGGTGACGTCGAGTGCGTCCAATTTAAGCGCGGTGCCGATGACCAATGGCACCGCGACCACTCCGGCGTACATGCTCAGCACGTGCTGCAGGCCGTACAAGAGCATTTGCGGGAGGGGCAGTACCTCGTCGACGGGGTGTTTTTCGGCTCTGTCGGGGCCGAAGCGGGCGGGTACGGTGCTGCTCACGACAGACCTCCGTTGGTTGTGGACCGATGGGTGGCGGACAGGGACGGGACGGGCAGGCAGCGGACTTTTTCGAGCAGGGCGGGGACGTGCGCGGTGGGGTCGAGACCGTATTCGGCTAGGCGGACGACGCCTTTCGGGTCGAGCACGAACGTGCTGCGCAGCGGTCCGACGGTCGGGGCGCCGTCGACCGTTTTCGCGCCGTAGGCGGCCCACGCCCGCGCCGCGGCGTGGTCGGGGTCGGACCACAGGTCGTGGTTGATCCGGTGTGCCCGACGGAATTCCGCCAGGCGCTGCGGGGTGTCGCCCGACACGCCGATCACCGTGAAGTCCAGGTCGGCGAACGCGGCCATGGAGTCTCGGAAGCTGCACGCTTCCGCGGTGCATCCCGGGGTGAAGGCTTTCGGGAAGAAGTAGACGATCACATTTCGTCCGCGAAGCCGATCCAGGTCGGCGGCGGCGCCGTCGGTGTCGGTGCCCGCCAGCGGCGGCGCTGGGTCGCCGGGCCGCAGTCTGCTGTTCACCGCGGTTCCCCCGCCGGCCGCGGCAGCGGCATGTGACGGTTGACGTCCTTGTAGAGCAGGTAGCGGAACTCCTCGGGTCCGCCGGCGTAGCAGGCCTGCGGGCAGAACGCCCGCAGCCACATGAAGTCGCCGGCTTCGACTTCGACCCAGTCCTGGTTGAGGCGGTAGACCGCCTTGCCCTGCAGGACGTACAGGCCGTGCTCCATCACGTGCGTCTCCGCGAACGGGATGACCGCTCCGGGGCGGAACGTGACGATGTTGACATGCATGTCGTGCCGCAGATCGTCGGGGTCGATGAACCTGGAGGTGACCCAGGCGCCGTCGGTGTCCGGCATCGGGATGGGAGTGACCTGGCTGTCGCTGGTGACCAGCGCGGGGGGTGCGTCCAGGCCGTCGACCGCCTGGTAGGCCTTGCGGATCCAGTGGAAGGTCAGCGGCTCGGATCCGTCGTTGTGCACCGTCCACCGGGTTGCCGGGGGGAAGGTAGGCGTAGCCGCCGACGTCGAGGTGGTGGTCTTTCCCGTCGATGCCCAGCTGCATCTGGCCGCCGACGACGAACAGCACCCCCTCGGCGTCCGGGTTGCTTTCCGGCCGGTCGCTGCCACCCCCGGGGGAGACTTCGACGATGTACTGCGAGAACGTCTCGGCGAACCCGGACAGCGGTCGGGCCAGCACCCACAGCCGGGTCTGGGTGAAGTGCGGCAGCTTGCTGGTCACGATGTCCCGCATGGTGCCTTTGGGGAGCACCGCGTAGGCCTCGGTGAACATGGCGCGGTCGGTCAGCAGATCGGTCTGGCCGGGCAGGCCGCCGTGCGGGACGTGGTAGGGGCTGGTCACCGGGACACTCCTTCGTGTCGATGGGGGATGTGTGCGATGCGGTTGGGCAGTCCTGCCACCCGGTGCACCGGGCGCCGGGCGTGTCGCCGGCTAGGTGGTCGGGGCGGTGGACGTGTCGGAGCGAGGTCGGCTCAGGGCCGCGAGCTGCCCGGCGTCGAGGCCGGTGAGGTCCAGCAGTTCCTGATCGTCGAGCGGCTCCGCAGGACCAGCCGCGCTGCAGGTAGCGGGCCAGTGCCCGAGCGGTGGCCGGCTCGTCCAAGACCTGGGAGCCGGACTTCGCCGAGATAGTCGGACAGTCGTCGTCCGGCTCGGGCGGCGCCGGAGCGGTAGAAGGCGAAGGTGGCGGCGAACCGGGTGGGCAGCTGTCCGGGGTGCAGGTCCCAGCCCTGGTAGAAACCCCGTTCCAGGGCGCGGCGGACCAGCCCGGCGTGCAGGCGCCACGCGGAGTGGACCTGATCCGTCGAGCCGGTCGGCAGGACGTTGGTGGAGCCGTCGGACAGGTGAACGGGGGTGCCGGCCACGGCGACCTGCATCACCTGCTTGGCGAAGTCCGCCGCAGGGTGGTCGGAGGCCTGGTATTCGGCAGAGATCTGCAGGGAGGCGCTGTAGTCGTAGGTGCCGTAGTGCAGAGAGCTGACCCGCCCGGATCCGACGGCGATCGCCTCGGCGACGGGGATGCGGCCGGTCGCGCCGATGATCAGCTGGGGGGTTTCGACCTGGATTTCGAAGCGCAACCGCCCCGGCGGCAGCCGGTGCGCGCCGCTCGAGCTGGTCGCAGATCCGGACCATGGCCCGGATCTGGTCGACGGTGCTGACTTTGGGGATGGTCAGGACCAGGCCGTCGGGCAGGTCGCCCAGCTGGTCGAGCAGCGCGGACAGGAACAGGTCCAGGGTGCGGATACCCCGGCGCCGGGTCGGCGCCTCGAAGCGACTTGAACCGGATACCGGTGAACGGCCCCGCGGCGCCGGACCGGATCGCCGCCGCGAACTGGGTGGCCGCGGCCACCGCGTCGGTGTCTTCCGCCGCGTCGCCGCGGACGCCGTAGCCGTCTTCGAAGTCCACCCGCAGGTCCTCGATCGGCTCCCGGTCCAACTTGGCGTGGACCCGGCCGGCCACGTCGTCGGCCAGGTCGCCGTCGAGTCCGGCGCACCGGCACACCTGGGCCATGCCGCCGTGATCGTCCACCAGCGCCAGTGCCTGCTGTCCCCAGGTGCGGGGAAGGTCGGAGGTGTACCGGTCGGCCGGCACGTACACGGTGTGAACCGGCTGCCGCCGACCGTCGTCGCCGGGGTAGGCGCTGGCCAGCAGGTCGTCGGTGCCTTGCAGATCGGCGTCAACCGTCGTCAGGAAGTCTTCGTCGAGCACCGCGGCGGTGCCGGCCATCAGATCACCTTCTCGTAGGCGGGGATGGTGAGGAAGTCGATGAACTCCTCGCTGAGGCACAGATCGGCGATGAGGTCTCGGGCGGGCAGGTAGTAGCGGGCGAACGTGGTCTTGTCGACGTGGGTGTGCAGTTGCTGCACTTGTTCGTTGAGGATCTGCCCGGCGAATTCCTTGGTCACCACGTCGCCCGTGTCGGACAGGACGGTCTGGTTGCGGATTTGCTGCCACACCTGGGCCCGACATATCTCGGCGGTGGCGGCGTCTTCCATCAGGTTGTGGATGGCTACCGCGCCGTTGCCGGCCAACCACGACGCGGTGTATGCGACGGCCACATAGAGATTTTTCTGCAATCCCTCCAAGGTGTTGCCGCCCTTGGCCGAGGAGACGTCCAGTAGCTGGTCGGCGGTGACGTGCACGTCGTCGCGCTGGCGGTCGAGCTGGTTCGGCCGGTCGCCCGAGGATGTCGTCGAACACCTCCCGGCAGACCTCGACCAAGTCGGGGTGCGCCACCCAGGACCCGTCGAAGCCGTCGGTGGCTTCGCGGGTCTTGTCGGCCCGCACTTTCTCGAACGCCGCCGCGTTGATTTGCCGATCCTTGCGGCTGGGAATGAACGCCGCCATCCCGCCCATGGCGAAGGCGCCGCGCCGATGGCAGGTCTTGACCAGCAGCTCGGTGTAGGCGCGCATGAACGGCGCTGTCATGGTGATGTCGGACCGGTCGACCAGGGCGAATCCGGCGCCGGCGTCGCGGAAGTACTTGATGAAGTTGAACAGGTAGTCCCACCGGCCGGCGTTCAGGCCGCTGGCGTGCTCGCGCAGTTCGTAGAGGATTTCGTCCATTTCGAAAGCGGCCGGGATGGTCTCGATCAGGATGGTGGCGCGGACGGTGCCGTGCGGGATTCCCAGTTCCTGCTGGGCGAAGGTGAACACCTCGTTCCACAGCCGCGCCTCGAGATGACTTTCCATCTTGGGCAGGTAGTAGTACGGCCCGGCGCCGTTGTCGATCAACACCTGCGCGAGGTGGAAGAAGTGCAGTCCGAAGTCGACCAGCGCGCCGACGCTGCGCCGCCCGTCGATCAGCAGGTGGGCTTCGTCCAGGTGCCAGCCGCGTGGCCTGGTCACCACCACGGCCAGCGAGTCGTCGGTCGCGCAGCCGGTACTCGCGGCCGTTGCCGGCCCGGAACGCCAACGAGCCGTGGGCCGCGTCCTTGAGGTTGAGCAGCGCGTCGATGACGTTGGGCCAGGTCGGGCAGCTGGCGTCCTCCAGGTCGGCCAGCCACACCTTGGCCCCCGAGTTCAGAGCGTTGATGGCCATTTTGGCCGGGGTGGCGGGCCCGGTCATCTCCACGCGGCGGTCCTGCAGCGCGGCGGGGGCCGGCGCGACCGACCATTCCGACTCGCGGATGTGCCGGGTCTCCGGGCGGAAGTCCAATCGGCCGGCGTGGGCAGCGACCGCCCGTTGGGTCTGCCGGGCGGCGAGCAGCTCGTCGCGTCGGTCGGCGAACCGCCGGTGCAGTTTCTCCACGAACTCCAGGGCGCCTGGGGTCAGGATCTCTTCCGCGCGGCCGACGGGGCGCGGATCGGTCACTTTGAGCGTCATTGCGCAAGAGGCCTTTCCAGGGAACGGATGTGATTGATCAGAGGGAGGCGGCGACGACCGCTTGGGCCACGGCCGGGGCGACCCGGGCGTCGAAGACGCTGGGCACGATGTAGCTGGCGTTGAGTTCATCGCTGCCCGACACAGCCGGCGATGGCTTCGGCCGCAGCTACGAGCATGGGTGTGGTGATCTCCCGGGCGCCTGCGTCCAACAGCCCGCGGAACAGGCCTGGAAAGGCCAGGACGTTGTTGATCTGATTGGGGAAGTCGCTGCGGCCGGTGGCGACGACGGTCGCATGCTTGGCCGCTTCCATCGGGTGGATCTCCGGGTCGGGGTTGGCCAAGGCCAGCACGATGGCGCCTTTGGCCATCGTGGCGACGTGCTCGGCTTGCAGCAGGTTGGGAGCGGACACGCCGATGAACACGTCTGCGCCCACCAGCGCCTCGTGGAGGCTGCCGGAGACCCCGTCGGGGTTCGTGTTGTCGGCGATCCACTGCCGGTGCGGGTCGCTGTAGGTCTGGGAGCGGTGCAGTGCCCCGGACCGGTCGCAGGCGATGATCTGGCTCGCGCCCTGGGCGTGCAGCAGCTGGATGATGGCGTGGCCGGCAGCCCCGGCGCCGCTGATCACGATCTTGGCCGAATCGATGGCCTTGTCCACCACCCGCAGCGCGTTGATCAGGGCGGCCAGGACGACGATCGCCGTGCCGTGCTGGTCGTCGTGGAAGACCGGGATGTCAAGTTCTTCGCGGAGCCGCCGCTCGATCTCAAAACACCTGGGGGCCGCGATGTCCTCCAGGTTGATCCCGCCGTACACCGGTTCCAGCGCTTTGACGATGGAGATGATCTCTTCGGTGTCGGTGGTGTTCAGACAAACGGGCCAGGCGTCCACGTCGGCGAACCGCTTGAACAGCGCGGCCTTGCCTTCCATCACCGGCAGTGCAGCCGCCGCGCCGATGTTGCCCAGGCCCAGGACCGCGGTGCCGTCGGTCACCACGGCGACCGTGTTGCGCTTGATCGTCAGGCGACGCGCGTCCGAAGGGTTCGCCGCGATGGCCAGGCAGACCCGAGCCACTCCGGGCGTGTAGGCCCGCGACAGATCATCGCGGTTGCGCAGCTCGACCTTGGACTGCACGGACAGCTTCCCGCCCAGGTGCATCAGAAAGGTGCGGTCGCTGACCTTCCGCACCTCAACACCCTCGAGAGCGTCGACAGCAGCGGCGATCTGCCGGGCATGCTCCTCGTCCGCGGTGTTGCAGGTGATGTCCACGACCACGTTCTGGTGGGTGGATTCGATCATGTCCAGCGCGGTGATCTCGCCGCCCGCGGATCCCACCGCCGCGGTCAGCTCCGACGTCGCGTTGAACCCGGCGGGGGCGGCCACACGCATCGTGATGGCGTGACCTGGACTTGGCTGCGGCACGAAGGTTCTCCTCGACATTGAGCGGTTCTTCCGACATGTGGATACTAACTTCTAGGATGCGGAATAACAAGCCCCGATGTGAGTTGTGATGTAGGAAGGGCCAAGCTCTGAGCGCGATACACACCGTCTGCGGACCCAGTGCGCCTACCGGGTCCTTCGATGCGTGCTCGACCACCGGCGATGTTCAGACGACCAGTGGGCCGTATGTACGGCCATGAGCGAGAGGCTCGGTCGCTTCACATCGGTGTGGCTCCCCACGATTGCGTGGTCGACGCCCGGGCGGCCTGTGACCGGACGCTGTTCCTCCATCCTTGCGCCGCCGGCGGCCCAGGTCCGCTCATCACGCCAGATACCGCCAGCGAGCCGGCGCAAGCACCTCCGAACAGAACAGGGCAATTCGAGCGTGCCGCCTGGGCCGGTTGGACAAAACCAGCGACTTGGTACGGATCCGCTCGCGCCACCCTTTGCTTCGAACCTCTCCGGACGGCCACCGGCTTCACGGCGATCAGGTCCGCCCAAATTGATCTGAGGGGGAGTGTCGACGCAAGGTATGGCGCCGAAAACCGTGTGCCCGCCCGGTGTGGGGTGAGAGCCGTTGCGGAGCAGGTCATAAGTAGTCACGGATATTTCGGCCATATAGCGAATAGCCCAGAGCCGGTTTAATGATTGACTAATGCCAGCTATTCGGGCCTTATCGGTCACGGGAAGCCGTCGAAGGAGAAGTGAATTTCGAGGCTGGGCGGAGCAACGGCGTGCGAGAGGCCCGGCCCCATTATGGGGGTCCGTGGGAAAGCGTCTATTCCACGAGGGTGACTTCAAACGAGTATCGGCTGGCGCGGTAGACATGGTGACCCCATTCGATGGTCCGGCCGGAGTCGTCGTGGGTGGTGCGGTCCATGGTCAACAGCGGACTGCCCCTTCTTTCCTGTAACAGGCGGCCTTCCTCGGTGGTGCCGGCGCGGGCTCCGATGCGCTGCTTGGCTACCTTGATGTGGACCCCTCGGGCGCGCATGAGTTGGTAGAGCCCGCGTTGCTGGAGATCAGCGTCGCCGAGGTCGAGCAATCGGTCGGGTAGGAAGTTCTCCAAGATGGCCAGCGGCTCCCCGTCGGCCCAGCGCAGCCGTCGTAACTGCAATACCTTCGCCCCGACCGGGACGTCCAGCCGGGTCGAGATCCGCTCGTCCGCGCTGATCACGGCATTGTGCAACACAGTGGTGCGCGGTACCTGCTTGTTCCGGATCAAGTCATCCCACAGGCTGGTCAGTTCGACGGGCCGGGTCACCTGCCCGCGCACCACTTGGGTGCCGACGCCACGCTTGCGGACCAGCAGGCCCTTGTCGACGAGTTCCTGGATGGCTCGGCGCATGGTGGGACGGGACAGCCCGAACTGGTCGGCGAGACTGATCTCGTTGTCCAGCTTGCTGCCCGGACCGAGTCGGCCGGAGCTGATCGCCGACTCGATGTGCTGCGCGACCTGAAAATACAGTGGGATAGGGCTGGACCGATCGAGGTCCATGAACAACTCCGTCACGTCGACCCCTATCGCTTCACCCGTCATGCGGCCACTTGACGCCGTCGGCACCGGCTGCTGCAACATATGATGGCATGTGCGCACAAACGGTTGATCCCTTGCGTAGATTCCGGTTGAACCCTCGACCCGGGTGTCCCGGTTGAACCCGTGGCGCGGTCATGCTGCCTCGAGGAGTTCGGGCGATCTGGTCGGGTTGGACCAAACCCGGTCGGGGATGCGGGGAACATTGCTGCTCTCGAACCCGATCGGGTTCTCTGAACGCCTGGTCTCGCCAAGCGGCCAGCCCCGAGGACACTTTCCCACGAGCAGTCTGCGATGAAACCAGGTACTGGCCCGCCGGTGTTCAGACCCCACCGGCACCGGTCAGACCCGATGAGCCGGTGAGGTGGAACCACGCAACGCCTTTCAGGATCACCTGCGCCGACCGCATGCCTGCAGCGGAACACCGCTGATGGAAACCGCCACCTGCACCGCTAATGCGACATGCCCGGTGCACATGGAAAGCTGTTGACATGCGCGCTGCCGTGGTCACCGATTTCGCCGAGCCGCCGGTGTATGAGGAATTTCCGGAACCGGAACCTGTCGAGGGTGAGGTGGTGGGAGAGGTTCTGGCGGCTGCGGTCTCGAATTTGGTGCGGTTGGTTGCTTCCGGCCAGCATTACTCGAGTGCGGCGGAGCCGCCCATGGTGGCTGGGATTGATGGTGTGGCCCGGCTGCCGGACGGTGAACTCGTGTATGTGTCGGGGGTCAGGTCTCCGTGGGGAATGTTGGCCGAGCGGGCGGCGGTGCCGGTGGCGGCGACCCGGCCGGTGCCCGACGGGCTAGGTGCCGGGCAGGCCAGCGCCGTCGTCAATGCCGCCTTTGCCTCATGGCTGCCGCTGACCCGGATCATGGAGCCGGGCGCGACCCCGACGGTGTTGATCCTGGGCGCCACCGGGGCGGCGGGTTCGGTCGCCGTGTCGATCGCGAAACAGCTGGGTGCCCGCCGGGTGGTGGCAGCGGGTCGGGAAGGACCTGCTCTGCGGCGCGCCACCGACCGCGGCGCGGATGAGCTCATCGCCCTTGACGACTCGTTCGCCGAAGCGGTGGCCGCGGTGGGCCGCGACGGGGTGGACATCGTCCTGGACTTTCTGTGGGGAGCCGTGGCCACCGCTGCCATGAATGCGCTGGCGCGGTCGGCGCCGCATCCGCAGTACCGGATGGATTGGGTCAACCTGGGTGCTTTGGACGGCGCCGGCGTGCCGCTCGAGGCGACGTTGCTGCGGATGAGTGATCTGCATGTGTGGGGCAGCGGCGCAGGGGCCTACTCGGGGGAACGGCGGCGCGCTGCGGTCGACGCAGCCCTCGACTTGGCCGCGCGGGGTGTGATCGAGGTGGATCTCCAGGAGCGACGCCTGGCCGACGTCCGCCAGACGTGGAACGATCGCGGCCGGCTCGTCTACCGACCCTGACCCATCTGTGCAGTCGTTAAGCGGGCGCGTCGGTGCTCATGTCGGCGGAACGTCGCGCCTGGACAGCGGTTTCCAGGGCGAAGGCGAGTTGCTGCAGCTGGAATGCCTTGGCCGAGAAGTGGAAGTCGATGCAGTGTCCGGCATTGGGAATCAGTCGGGCGTCGACCCAAGGGGCGCCGGTGAACTCCGCCTTGAATGTCGCGACCTCGTTGTCGTCGGTGATCCATAGGTGGTCGTATTCGCCTTGTCGGCTGTGCACGGGTACCCGGACGTCGGCGGCGATGGCGGGCATGCGCTCGATCCAGCCGCCGGTGATGTCGAGTAGTTCGGCCTTGGGTACCGGTGCGTCGGCGGCGTGTCCGGCGTGCGGCATGTCCGGCCGGTGTGTCCAGTCTGGGCCGTACATGACGAAATCTTTGATGGGTCCGGGTAGTTCCACGAACTCGAGGTCGGGGAGCGCCGCCCAGGCATCGCCGCTTTCGCTGGGGACGCGGACCAGACAGCCGGAGATGGCGATCCCCAGCAGCGGCCAGGACGGATGTCGGGCGGCGAGCGCGGTGGCGATGGCGCCGCCGATGGAATGGCCGATCACGACGATGCCGACCGTTCCGGCGCCGTAGGTGTTCCACAGTTCGCCGATCAGATGCTCGAGCACTTCGGCGTTGGCCAGGATGATTGAGCCGTCGGGCTGCAACTTGGTGCTGCCACGGTAACCGGGGCGGTCTACGGCGATGACGGGTATGCCGAGGCCTTCGGCGGTGTCGAGCATCGAGTGACCGGGTACGTCGAAGTAGATCGAGGTGTAGGTGCCGCCGGGGAGCGCGACGACCAGCGGGGCGCCTTCAGCGGCGGCGGCGTCGGGGCGGCGGCGGCCGGTGAAGGTCATGCCTTGCGCCGGCCCCGCGGTGGTGACGGTGTGAGTGAATTCCTCGGTCGGGGTCATCCTTGCGCTCCTGTTTGGTGTGGTGGATTGGTGATGACTTCCGGAATCGGATCGGAAAGTGGGGTCTGGGCCGCCGAAGTGTCGCCGAGCAGGCCGGATGACAAGACTGCGTCGATGATGGTGTGCGCCTGACTCGCTGACGGTCGCCGGCCGATCCAGGCGATGTGTTGGTCGGGGCGGACCAGTACGACGTCGGCCCCGAAGCGGCTGCTCGGTTCGACCAGGTCGGTGCCGACGTGGGTGAGCGGCATGCCGCAGCGGACCGCTTCGGTGGTCAGGGTGGTCGTGTCGGTGTCCGCGCCGAGCACAGTGAAGCCGGGGCCGAGGTGGTCGTACAGCGAATCGTCCGGGGACACCCAATGATGGGGCAGCCGGTTGCCGGCCCGGGCGACCGGGTGGTAGTCGGATCCATCGACGGTTTGCTCGCCGGCGTGGGCCCCGTAGCCGTAGCCGAGCACCAAGCCGAGGCAGTGGAACTCGATGTGTTTGCTGAGTTGAATGGCGTCGGCCGCGGCGGGTTGGGCGGCCGTGAACTGCTCGGGGGATCCCATGAGATCGGCCGAGGACAGTTCGGTGGCCAGAGTTTTCGCGTTGGCGGCGGCGATCCGGATCGTTTCGGCGGCCACCGGTCGGCGCTCGGATTCGTAGCTCGTCAATAGGTCGGTCGGCGCCCAACCCTGCAGCACAGCCGCCAGTTTCCAGCCCAGGTTGACCGCGTCGCCGACACCGGTGTTGAAGCCGTGCCCACCCCAAGGCGGGTTCTGGTGAGCCGCATCGCCGGCGAGGAAGAGCCGGCCCCGGCCGTAGGAGGTCGCCAGCAGTGACCGCGCCTGCCAGGGATCGGTGCCGAGCACTTCCACGTCGATGTCGTGGCCCACCATGGCCCGGACCAGGGTGATCGGGTCGGCGTTGCGGTCGTCTTCGGGGCGGCCGGTGGCGATCGCCCACCACGTCTGGGCGAGGTCGAAGGGTCCGACTACACCTGGTGCGGCGGGATTGAGCACCCAGCGGTGCACGGCCCGATCGGAGATCAGCCGGCCCAGCTGCTGTGAGCGAAAGATGATGGACAGGTTCGGCTTTCCAGCATTGCCGCCTTCGTAGCTGGCTCCGATGGCCGCTCGTACGACGCTGCGGGCTCCGTCGGCGCCGACCGCGTACTGCGCGGACAACGGTCGCACCGTGCCTGAGGCGTGCGCGACCTGCAGGACGACCCGGTGCGGGTGTTGGGTCACCCCGACTACCGAGGAACCGAAGAGCAGGCGAACCCCGTCGGCGTGTGCGAGTTGATCGCGCAGCATCTGTTCCACCATCGGCTGGCCGACCTGCTGGCCGGGCTCGGCGACCAGGTCGTTCCCGGCCAGGTCGAGACCGAGGGTGCCGGTGAATCGGGTGATCTCGGCACCGGTGGCGGTGGTACAGAACACGACGTCGCTGGACCAGCCCACCGGAATCGGCGCCTTGGCTCGGAGCTGATCGGCGATTCCCCAACGGCGGAGCAATTCCATGGTCCGCGCCGATGTGGTCTTGGCGCGTGGACGCCAGGCCGACACCGTCGTCCGCGGTTCGATGACGGCGCAGGGGACACCCTGGTGGTGCAGTTCCATGGCCAGGGCCAGTCCGACCGGTCCACCGCCGACGACCGCGACAGGGACGTCGATACCGTCGGCGGCTGTCGAACCGTCGTCGGTGGCGGTCACGATAAGCGTTTCCTCACAGGCTGGAAAACGGTGATGGCTATGTGTTCCTGCCGGTGTTCAGTACAAATCGGGCAGGAAGATGTTCTCGGGGATGTGCTCAGGTACGTATTCGCCGGCCCGGGTGCGCTGGTGAATCTCCTGGAAAGACAGTCCCTGTTCTCGTGCGGCGACCAGTTTTTCGGGATCGAAATAGGTGCCGATGGGGTTCGTCGCGAACTCGACGTTGGCGTTGATCCATTGCTTGGAGTCCGCCCAGTCGCCGAATGCGTCGACTTGAATTTCCACGCCGTTACCGTCCGGGTCCTGGTAGTACATCGACATCGTGATGCCGTGGTCCAACGTGAGCCAGGGCACGATGCCGTGGTCGCGTAGCCGGATGTAGTTGTCCAGCCATTGGTCGAATGTCCCGAACTCGAATGCGGTGTGGTGGATGCCGGTCGTGTGGCCCTTGTCCTGCGGATGCTTCAGCCCGGGGGGAGACAGCAACGCAATGCGGTGGTTGGCGGCGTCGTTGGACAGCCACGCTGCGCTGTCATTCCAAAAGACGGGCAGCAGCCCGGCGACCTTCTCGTACCACCCCACCATCTCATCCAGCCGCAATGTGGTGAACGTCGTGTGGTGAAGAACCGGTGGAACGACCGGCCGCCCCGTGGCCCGGTTGAGCGGCGCCTGCGGCTCCGCGGTGGGGGTGAACCGGTCCTCGTCGACTTTCAGGACGTCGGACTGGTCGGTGGGGATGTCGGTGGTGGTCATCGGTCGTCTGCCTTCCGGGATTGTGCTTACCAAAGGGGGAAATTCACTGTGCGGGGGCACGGTCGGCCCGCACGGCCGAGAGCGCGGCGCGCAATGCGGGAACCCGGGCCAGGGCAGCCGCGCGGTCGATGCGGCTGGGGCGAAGGCCAAGTATGTTGCCGCCGCGTGATTCCGGAGGGATGTCGTCGGTACGAACGGTGACCACACAGTGGAAGTGCGGATAGGCCTCACCGAAAGTCATCAGGTACCGCGCGGGCGCGTCGAAGGATTGCTCGAGTGCCACCATCAAGTTCTGGGTGATCGGTCCGAAATGGGCAAGTTCAGACCCGCTCAGATCCGGCCAACCAAGCGCGTGCCGCCGAATACGGAGGAAAAACCAGCCGGGAACTTCATAGCCGGGAGCGATCTCACACGCCCAGTCCGCGTCCCGGAAGACGACCGCCTCGTCCGGAACGGCGTCGAGCTGACAGATCAGGCAGTGCCCGGCATCGGTGACGCTGCCTTGCGGGAACCGGCGGCGACCGGTGACCGGAGCGATCATCGGCCGACCACCCTGGTCGTGAGGGTGCCGATGCCCTCGATGGAGGTGTCGATGCGGCTGCCGGGTTGCAGCGTCTCCCGCGGGTCGCGCATCCAGCCGACGCCGGCCGGTGTGCCGGTGAAGATCAGGTCCCCGGGCAGCAGCCGGACCCGCGCCGACAAATACGCCACGAGGGTCGGCACGCCGAAGATGAGGTCGCGGGTATTCGACGACTGCTTGAGGACACCGTCGACGACGCACCGGATGTCCAGGTGTGGCTCCGGGCCGATCTCGTCCGCGGACACGACCCAGGGACCGACCGGACCGAAGGCTGGGCCCGACTTGCCCAGACCGAATTGCGGATTCGCACCGCCCTCGAATTGCACCACCCGGTCGGACAGGTCTTGGCCGACGGTGTAACCGGCGACGATCGACAGAGCGTCGTCTTCGCCCACCTCGTAACCTTCAGCGCCGATGACGACCACCAGCTCGGCCTCCCAGTCCAGCGCCGCCGAACGGGTCACCACCGGCTCGTTCGGGCCCGCGATCGAGGAGGAGAACTTCGGGAACACCAGCGGCGAGTCGGGCAGCGTCATGGCCGACTCGCCGGCGTGGTCTCGGTAGTTCAAGCCGATCCCGAACGCCTGGACCGGGCGCGGCACGGGTAGGTCGAGCGCGGCCACATCCAAGACTTCCGCGCCCGCCGGGACGTGGCCTTCCATCCCTGCGGCCAACTCCAGCAAGGCCGGCCAGGCCGTGAACATCTGGGCAGCCTCCGACCGAATCGCGCCGCCGCTGGCCTGCTCGACGTCGACTGCCTGGCCGCCCACCAGCAATACGGTGCGACCGCGCTGGACCGCTACCCTCACCGCGAACCACCCGGCCGGACGGAATGATTGAGCAGCATCGTTGCAGTCCTTCACATCACGTCACCCGGCTCGCCGCCAGGCGCGAACCGACCCTACGCCGCTATATCGTGTAGCGCTAGATGGTGTGTGGGTTGTTTTGGGTCTCGGAAGCGTGCGGAATTGCCTCGATCCGTCGCACGATCTCCTGCTCGTTGGTGGCCAGGTGCGCGGATAGCTCGATTTCCAGCCCGGTAGCGTCGCCGGCCGACGCTCGATCCAGGAGCCGCCGGTGACGCAGATAGCGGTGTTGTCGCTCGGCATCGTCGACCACGAGGGGATCGAAGACCAGCAGGGTATACCGCTCGGCCGCGGTCCACAGTGTGTGCATCAGGCGGAGGTCCCAGGCGGACGCGGCCGGTGAGATCAGGATCTCGTGGAAGTCGTAGTGTCCCTGCCAGGCCCGGTCGGGGTCTTCTTCTCGGCTTTGGTTGAGTGCAGTGGACAGACGGTCGATCCAGTCTGGTGTGCCAATAGCGGCCGACCGGCCCGCTAGTTCCGGTTCTATGCGTAGGCGCAGCCGGTAAATGGAGGCCAGGTCGTCGATGGTCAATGCTGCGACGGCCGCGCTGCGGGCCTGGCTCAACACAACCAGGCCCTGCCCTTCGAGTCGGCGCAGCGCCTCCCGGATTGGGATGTGGCTGACACCGAGTTGGCGAGCCAGCGCGCGAATGGAGAACTGCTGGCCAGCGGGAAGCACCCCGGTCAACACTGCCCGCCGAATTTCCGCGGTGACCAGGTCGACAGCAGAAAGGTTGCTCTCCGCCACCGAGCGCAATCCTCCGGCTGCACTCATCGACCTGATACCTCCCGAGAAAAACACCCGTGCTTCGCTGAGGCAATGATGGCATGGACGCGTTCGTCATCCGATAGGGCGCTATATTTTATAGCGATCCGCAGTCTCGGGTCCGGCGTGAAGTCCCGACCAAGGCGGCTGGCAGCGCGTACGAAAAAACAGGAGCGGTGACCGTGACCGAGATCTTCACCGGAACACGGGTGTTCGACGGAGATCGCTTGCTCGACGGCACCTTCGACGTCATTGTCGGCGAGGGGATCGTGCAGGCGGTCCTGCCGGCCGGCGGTGCGGAGCGGACCGGCGCCGCACTGGTCGACGGCACCGGGTGCATGCTGCTACCCGGGCTGATTGACGCCCATGTGCATCTGCGCGGCGTGGCCGACCTGCACGAGCTGGCCCGCTGGGGGGTCACCACCGCACTGGACATGGGCACCTGGCCGCCGACGCTCATCGACCGTCTCCGCCGGGCCGGCTCTACCGATCTCCGCAGCAGCGGAGCCGGCGCGGTCGGCCCGGGCAGCATGACGGCCCGGCTGCCCGGCCGCCCGGCCGACAGCATCGTCTCGGACCCGCCAGCCGGCCATCAGTTCGTGGTCGCACGAGCCGCCGAGGCCGTCGACTACATCAAGGTGATCATTGACCCGCCCGGCCGGGCCGGCGGCCTGGAACCAGATGCTGTCACCGCCATCGTGCAGGCCGCGCACGAACGCCGGCTCCTGGTCGTCGCGCACGCCTCCGACACCCGGGCGGTCGCAATCGCGCAGGCGGCCGGCGTCGACTTTCTTACCCACGTCCCGCTGGACGGCGAACTCGACCCGGCCGCAGTCAGTGACGCCGTCCGGTCGCAGCGCACGGTCGTTCCCACGCTGGTGATGATGCAGGGGGTGGCCGCCGCCGCACCTCGGCCCGGTCTGGACTACCGGCATGCGCGCTTTGCCGTCGCCGCTCTGCATCGCGCCGGTGTGCCCATTTTGCTGGGCACCGATGCCAACCAGGCGCCGGGCGTGCCCGCCAATGTTTCTTTCGGCGAAAGCGCCCACCGCGAACTTGAACTGCTCGTCCAGGCCGAACTGTCGCCGACCGAAGCGCTGTCCGCGGCCACTGCCGCCGCCGCAGACCGGTTCGGCCTGAGCGATCGCGGCCGCATTGCACCGGGCTTGCGGGCCGACCTGCTCCTCGTCCGTGGCGATCCGAGCGTCGACATCACGGCCACCCGCTCGGTTGCTGCGGTCCGCTTGGTTGGCCGAGACATCCGGTGAATCGCAGAAAGATTGAAGCTCAATGATTCTGGTTACCGCGGCGGCCGGCAACCAAGGACGGCTGCTCGTTCCAAAGCTGCTGCGCGCCGGGGTGGACGTCCGCGCCTGCGTGCTGTCACAAGAGTCTGCGCAGCGGTTGCGTCAATTCGGGGCGACCGACGTGATCGTGGGCGACATCTGCGACCCGGCGGTGGCCGCGGCCGCTGTCGATCAGGTGGACGCCGTTTATCACGTCGGGCCGACCCTGCATCCGCAGGAACGAGGGATGGGAATGGGCCTCATCAACGCCGCTCGCGCGGCCGGTGTGCGTCATTTCGTGTTCAGCTCAGTGTTGCATTCGATCCTCACCGATTTGGTCCAACATCAGATCAAGCGAGACATCGAGGAGCATCTGCTCAGCTCAGACCTCGAATTCACCATCCTGCAACCGGCCAACTTCATGCTGCCGCTCAAATTGGTACCCGTATTCACCCGTGGCGTGTTCGAGCTGTCGTGGTCGCTCGACCGCAAACAATCGATGATCGACCTGGCCGACCTCACCGACGTGGCAGTTGACGTCCTCACCGCTCCGGAACAGCACGCCGGCGCCACCTACGAGCTCGTGGCCCCCGGCCGCTACACCGGGCATGACCTCCGGGGCATCCTCGAGCGGGTGCTCGGCCGACCAGTCCAGGCCCGGGAAATCGACGCCGACACCTATCTGCGCGCCTGGGTCGGTGATCACGACCCGGCCCAGTTCCCGCACCAGACCCGGGTGCTGCGCTCGATCACCGCCCGCTACAGCGCCCACGATTTCGTCGGGAACCCAAATGTGCTCACGTGGCTGCTCGGACGCGAACCAACCAGCTTCGAGGACTACGTCCGCCGACAATGGGCCGCCCACCAGCAGACAACGACGTGAAACTCTCAGGCAACACCACGCTCATCACCGGGGCCAGCACAGGCATCGGGCGCTGGCCGAACAGGGGCAAGCCCGCGGTGACACCGATATCGCCGCCGGCCGCCGCGCCGAAGTCTTGGCTGAACCCGTCCGGGCCAACCGTGGGGATGCGACCCGAGTAGATAGTGCGGGTCGTTGTCATCGGTCGGGCATCGCAGGATCAGCGGCTGCGGTGTCGCTGCACGCCGCCGGAATCGAGGTGGTCGCCGGACTAACCCGCCTGGAACAGCGCGGCGAACAAGCGCGGCGAACAGTAGCCCCGACACAGACGTAGATCAGACGGCGTAACAGCGAACATCCTGCGTGAACCGCGACGAGCTGATAGGCGGCATCGCCCATGCCGGCGGTTGTCCCTGACGATGTGGTCCTCAGCTGGAATGAGGCAGCTTGGGTGCGCCGTGTCCTAGTCAGTGACGAGGATGGCTTGGATGGCCGGGCCCGCGGTCGCGACGAGCGTTTCGTGGTCGGCTGCCAGCACGATTGGGACTCCGATGATCTGCCGGCTGGTGATGATACCGACGAGCATGGCCGCCGCGAGGCCGGCCCGGAGCGCCCGATCCCCGGTGCCGTGGTCGGCGCTGTTGGCCACGAGCCGGGCCTGGATGAAGTCGCGCAGCTGTGCGCTGGCTGCCTCGTTGTTGACTGCTCCCCGGAGCATCGCCATCAGCGGCGCCGACTCGGCGGGGTCGCCTTCCCACGCTTCGAGGAACGCGCGCACCACTCGTTCACCAAGGTGGGCATCCGGTCCTTCGAATGCGGTGTCGAATCGCTGCAACGCGGACGCCGGAACGGCCATCACCGCGGCGAACAGTCCTTCCTTCGAGCCGAAGAACTGCATCACCTGGGAGGCGTCCACGCCCGCATCCGTCGCGATCTTCCGGATGGTCGTTGCCGCATAACCGTCGCTGGCGAACCGCGCGCGGGCAGCGGCCAGCACCGCGGTGCGGGTGCTGCCATTCCCGGGGCGCCGCCCGACTCGCGGCGCCAGCGCTGACTTGTCCTGCTCTGTCACGGACCGAATCTATCCCCAATCCAACTTGCTTCTCAACGGGTGTTGAGTTTTGGCAGAAAAGGTCGTACGGTCACCCTCGACGACGAGTCCGCGCAAGGTATTCCGGAAGAAAGAGCACAGATGAGCGACCAGAGGATGTACGTCCCCGCTACCCCGCTGCCCGCACCCCGGACCGGCGTGCTCACCCCGTTCGAGCCGGGCACCCGAACGATGGAGGCCGGGTTCCGGATCGCCCCGCAGTTCAAACCGCTGCCCGTCGACGTCGTATTCGACAAGGACGTTGCCATGCAGCTCCGCGACGGGACCACGATTCACGTTGACGTGTTCCGTCCGGTCGCGACCGAGCCGGTGCCGGTGATCATGGCGTGGAGCCCGTACGGCAAAGCGCAGGGCACATCCCTGAGCGTGATGGGTGTGTTCGGGCTCGTCGGGCTGCCGAACGACACCGTCTCGGGGCTGGAAAAGTTCGAGGGCCCTGACCCCGCGTACTGGTGCGCGAGGGGCTACGCGATCTGCAACGTGGACCACCGCGGGATCGTGGACTCCGAGGGCGACAGCGTTCTGTGGGACCGACAGGATGGCCGTGACGCGTACGACGTGATCGAGTGGCTCGCCGAGCAGCAGTGGTGCGACGGCAAGGTCGGCATGAGCGGCACGTCGTACCTCGCCGTGGCCCAGTGGTTCACAGCGGCTGAGCAGCCGCCGCACCTGGTCGCGATCAACCCGTGGGAGGGCGTCAGCGATGTCTACCGCGACCTCGTGATGCGCGGCGGGATGCCCGACACCGGGTTCGCGCAGCAACTGCAGGACGGCAGTTTCTTCGGGAAGAACCGCAAGGAGGACATCCTCTCCGAGGTCGAGGCGTACCCGCTGATGACCGACCTGTGGGAGCAGAAGATCCCCGACTTCGAGCGCATCACCGTTCCCGCGTACGTCGTGGCGAGCTACTCGAACACCCTGCACACCGCCGGGACCTTCCGCGCCTGGCGTCGAATGGCCGCGACGCAGAAGTGGCTTCGGATCCACAACGGGCAGGAATGGCCGGACTACTACGACGAAGCGAACGTCGAAGACCTCCGCCGGTTCTTCGACCACTACCTGAAGGGTGAGGACAACGGTTGGGAGACCACGCCACCCGTCCGCTATTGCATCCTCGACCTCGAAGGCGGCGACGAGGTCGCCGTCCCGGCCGAGAAGTTCCCGCCCGCTGAAGCCGTCCCGACGAAGTACTACCTCGACGGCCGTGCCCGCAGGTTGACCACGACCGCCCCCGCCGACGCGGCGGAGGCGTCGTACGCGGTCGACGCCAACCCGAACGCGGTGTCCTTCCTGACGTGCTTCGACGAGGAGACCGTCCTGGTCGGCTACCCGAAAGCCCACCTGTTCGTCGAGGCCCGCGGCGCCGACGACATGGACCTGTTCGTCCTTATTCAGAAGCTGGACCGGTGGGGCACACCGCTGCAGGCGTTCACCGTCCCGAACCAGACCGCGATGGTCCACGATCTCACCGACCATGGCGCGACGGTCCTGCGCTACAAGGGATCCGACGGCCGCCTCCGCGTCTCCGCGCGATACCTCGACCAGACGCTGTCGACCGATGACGTGCCGGCCCACACCTTCGACCGGGTCGAGAAGCTCACCCCGGGTGAGATCGCTGAGATCGAGATCGACCTGTTGCCGGTCGGTCTCGCGTTCCACCCCGGCGAACAGCTCCGGTTCGTCGTCAGCTCACGGAATCTGCTCGGCCCGCTGATGCCGGCGATCCGCGAATACGTCGGTGCGAACAGCGGGACGCACGTCGTGCACACCGGCGGCGACCATGCGTCCTACCTGCAGCTGCCGATCCGGAAGAACTGAGGGACAACGATGACCGCAACTCCGACCGTCCGGCTGGCGGGCGAGGACACCGACTCCACCATCGACGGCTTCGAACTGTTCTCCGCCCGCCGGGCATTGGAACTGCTGAAGCGCACGCTCGGCCGCGAACGGCTCCTCGAGCTGCTGGCCGAGGAGATCGCCGCGGGCGAGGCGTTCCTCCGCGGACACCTCGAGCTCTCCGCCGGCCAGGAGGCGACCGGCATGACAACCCTGCGGGCGCGCGGCATCACGGCTGGCCAGTTCGGCCGCTGGCTCGGCGCCGCGTTCGCCCGTGAGGACATCATGCTCGCCGGACACCCGGAGCATTGGTCGATCCACTCCGAACCCGGGCGGAACGTCAACATCGTCGAAACTCTCGACAAATACGTGTGCTCGTTTTTCATGCGTCCCTGGGACGACAGCGTCACCAGTGATCAAGCATCGCCGCCGGTCGGTGCCCGGCCGACCGGCCGACGCTCTCAGATGCTCCTCGCCGACGGGACGGTGGTCGGCTCCATCGCCACGGCGTTCGACGACGAACCGGAGGGCTTCACCGCTCGACTGTCCGTCACCCTGCCGGCGACCTGCGCACCCGATGTCATCGAGCAGCATCTCGAGCACTTCGCAGTCGAGTTCCGCACCTGGATCTTACGAGCCGCCCACGAAACGCGGGACCCGTCGTGATTCCACGGCTCGGGGTCCCGGGCCGGGTGGCATGACCATGCCATTCCGAAGCTCGCTGATGTCCTCGGTCTCACCCCACCTGTCGACTGCGGTCGTCCAGGGAAACCTCGGTACGACAGCGTCCTGAAGCGCTTCGCTCCGGCTGCGCCGTAACGGAAGGCGCGAAACGATCGAGAGCGGTAGCTGACCGTTTGGTCGGATCTGCGAAACGTCCCAATGAGTGGTCGGTTCCAACCGCACCACTGAGCCGCGATCCGCGGACCTTTCGGAAGTGATTTTGGGGCCGGTCCGCGGCCGACCCGTACTGGTGTCACGCCGACGGTCGTGACCGGCCGCATGTATGACTGACTAGTCACTCACTATAGAGTGGGGTCGTGCCCCGGATCAGGAACCCAGCCCACCGAGTTGCCCTCCTCACCGCCGCGACCAAAGTCTTCGCGGCTGAAGGACTCGGCGCGTCTACGGCTTCCATCGCTAGGGAGGCCGGTGTTTCCACGGGCACGCTCTTCGTGTACTTCCCAACTAAGACTGCCTTGGTCAACGAGCTCTATGTTGTCCTCAAGAGCGAGATGGGACACGTTGCCTCCGAGGGCATCCGGTCGCATGAGTTACCCCGCGAACAGCTGCGCTCGATGTGGGACCGCTGGTTGCGCTGGGCGCTGGACAACCCTGACAAGCGACGGGCGCTTGCCCACCTGAGCGTTGCGGAAGAGTTGAGCGGCGACAGCCGGCTCGCAGTCCATGCGGCATACGCGACAACCGCCGACATTCTCAAACAAATAGTTGCTGACGGTCCGATGCGCGAGGTCCCGCTCAGCTTCGTCTCGACCCTCATGTCAGCGATCGCCGACGCCACCATCGACGACCTGATCGCCCAACCGGATCCCACCGCCACTCGCAGCACGCAGGCGTTCGATGCCCTGTGGCGCGCACTCGCCGGTTAACCACCCAGCAACCAACAGGAGAACTCTCTCGTGGCCGCCAAAACCACCAACACCGCAACCTGGGTCATCACCGGCCCCACCTCCGGCTTCGGCCGCGCGACGGCCCTGGAACTCGCCAAGCACGGGCACGTCGTACTCGTCGGTCGCAGCCCCGAAAAACTGGCAGCGGTCAAGGCCGAGATTGAACGCCGCGGCGGCGCCGCGACAATCGTTGTCGCAGACTTCGCCGACGTCCCAAGCGCCCGCCGGGCCGCGGCGCAAGTCGCCGCCCTCGGGATGCCCGTCCGCGGGGTGCTGAACAACGCCGGCGTCATGCTGTTCAAGCCGGCGGTGAGCAAACAGGGCTGGGAGTTGTCGTTCGCCACCAATCACCTCGGGCCGCTGGCTTTCACGGATGCGCTCATCCCCGCTCTCGCCGACGGGACGAACGTCGTGTTCGTCGCCTCAGCCGTCGAGGATCCGGAACGAATGCCCGCCGTGCGGGCCGGTTTTCGCGGAGGCCGGTACATCTCCGCCGAAGCCTCAGCCCGGGGCGAGTACATCCCGGGCGGGTCGAAACGGGCCGGTATGGACGGCTACGCGACCTCCAAGCAAGGCAGCCTCGCCGCCGTGTTCACCCTGGCCCGGCAGCACCCGCGACTGCGTTTCCGCGCGATTGAGCCTGGCGTGAACCCCGGCTCGAATCTCGGCAGCGACGTCTCTGCTGCCGTCCACCTGTTGGCCAAGTCCCTGGCGCCAGCGCTATCGCTCCTGCCGCATTTCACGACGTCCAAGCGCGCGGCCCGCGTCATCTCCCGCATCGTGGCGGACCCGTCTGAAGCGACCGGCGTCTACTACGACGAGAACGGCAGACCAATGAAAGCGTCTACGCAGGTGAGTGACCCCGCTTTCAGCGACCGATACATCCAAGAGAGCCGAGACCTGTTGCACACCATAACGAGGTAGGACATCCACCCACCGCCAACGAGCCCGACTCCGGGCGGGCTCGTTGGCCACACACTTGCACGTCGAGGCCACCCTGTTCGCCGACCGCCCACCGCAGCACCTGGTCGCCGACACCCATCGAAGACGACGAGGCCGCGGTAGCCGCCGCGGTCAACGAGTTGGTGGCGGTTGGACACCGCAGCATCGCCGTGCTCACCCGGATCCGCCCGCGGTGACCGTGCAGCGCCGGGTGCAGGGTCACCGCTGCGCGCTGACCGCCGCTGGTCTGCGCCGCCAGGATGGATGGGAGGTTGCGGTACCGAACTCGGTGGAGGCAGCCCTGCCGCGTTGACCGCGTTGCTGGACTCTGCGACGCCGCCCACGGCGCTGCTGCTGTCCAGCAGCGCAATAGCGACGCTGGTGGACACAGCGACTACCAACTGGGATCACCGACGTGGCTGTGACCAGTTTCGGCGATTTTCCGATGGGCCAGCGCGCCAGCGCGCTGCAGCTCTTGATCTCCGCGCTGGACCAGCAACCGACCGCCTTGGGCCAGGCTGCGGCCGACCGTGTGTTCCGACGCCTGGACACACGGTCGGCTCAACATTGCGCCGTAGCGTGCTGTTGGCTATCGCGCTCATTGATCGGGATTCCGGCCGGCTCCCGCCTCCCGCTCGGCCGCACCCGTCGACAACACACTCGGCAAGAGAAGAGCACCACGTGCCCACTGACCACTCCGCCACTCCGTCCGGGTCGTGCAGCGATGCCGGCGACACCGCCGCCCACGCCCTGGACCCGATGCCACCGATGATCCAGGCGTCGGTCCTTCATGACCTGCGAGCCCGCATCCGCAATGCCAGGCTCGTCGACCTGCCAGCCGCCGACGGATGGTCGCTGGGCGTCGACACCGATTACCTGAGCGACCTCCTGCTGACGTGGGCGGAATCCTACGACTGGCGGATGGTCGAGGCCGAGATCCAGTCGTTGCCGTGGGCGGTGGCAGGACACCCGGATACACCGGTGCGAGTTGTGCACCAACAGTCGGCGACCCAAAACGCTGCCGCAGTGGTCTTGCTGCACGGTTGGCCCGACTCGGTGATGCGCTTCGCCAAAGTCCTGCCGAAGCTGACCGACATCAACGTCGTCGTCCCCGCACTGCCTGGCTACCCCTTCGCGGCGCCGACCGCCGCTCCCGTGATGTCAGCTGCCGCGATGGCCGAAGTGATCGCCACCGCGATGATCGACCTCGGCTACAGCAAATACGTGGTGTCAGCGGGAGATGTCGGAACCGACATAGCCGAGGCCTTGGCCACACATCATTCCGACCACGTCGTTGGTCTGCACCTGACCGACCTGTCGCACCACCACGCTTTGCATAACCCGCCAGAGGACCTGTCTCCTGCCGAGCGGGCCTACTTGGCGCGAGTTTCCCGATGGCACACCGACCAAGGGGGGTACAACCACCAGCAGTCGACCATGCCCAACACCCTGGCCATCGGTCTGGGCGACTCACCCGCCGGTTTGGCTGCCTGGATCGTCGACAAGCTTTACCGATGGTCGGACTGCGCAGGAAACATCGACACGGTCTTCACCCGCGACGACGTACTCAACTGGGTCACCGCGTACTGGGTCACCGGAACCATCGGCACCTCCTTCGCGCCGTACGCACACCGAGAACCGCCACCCGGTTTCATCGACGTACCCACCGCATTCACCCTGTTCCCGGCCGACATCGTCAACGCACCACGCGAGTTCGCCGCGCGCTATATCAACGTCCGGTCCTGGGTCCAAGCCCCCGCAGGCGGCCACTTCGACGCATGGGAACGGCCAGCCGACTACGTCGCAGGCATCCGGGCCGCACTCACCCACAGCCGACCTTAAGGGCAAATCAGCGACGCGCCTCGTCAAAGTTCGCGGACCGCGCCGACGCCCTATCAACCGCCCCGGCATGTCCGGAGACTCCGATCGTTGGGAAGGTTGGAGTCATGTCGAAAGAGCGCCGGACGCATCAATCGGAGGCGGCTCCGCTTCCGGGAAACGAAAAATCCGGCGACGAACCGGTATGCCCTCGACCGATTTGCCGCCGGAATGTCCGGTCCGTAGTTGCGTGTCGATCAGGCCGCCAGTGCGGTGGGCCGCATGGCCAGGGCGGCGCCCCAGCCGGTGACGGTCGACGCGACGGCGCGCTCGGCACCCCGACGCGGACCGGCGTAGATCGCCACCAGCGCGTCGTCGGTGGCGGCCCGCAGCAGAGTGGCTTCCTCCCACTCACGCAGCCGGGTCATGACCTTCGACCAGCGGGTCTGCGATTGCGTCTGCTGCGGCATCATGCTGATGAGACGGCCGGAATAACCCCTTCTCACGCAACTAAACATCGATTCACCCGACTGCCACAGCATTCTCGCGGCCGAGCAGTTATCGACTACAGGCCGTAGCGAAACCGCCCGATAGGAACGGTCGCTGTCTCGACCGGGTCGATGTCCGCTCACGCCAGGTAGTAGCCGACGGGCAAAAGGGTGCTCCGCGAGTCGGCCACTTCAGTGGGGTCTCTGACCCGCAGGAGCGGTGACATGGCTCTGGTGAGTACTCGTTCAGGTCGCTGGCGCCCGGGCCTCATTCGAATGTTTTCTAGCTCCCACAGGGCGTGTCCGAGATTGACGTGATCAACGGGCGCAAGTATCAACACCTCGTGGATTGCCGCGTCTAGTTCGAACACGGAGTACGAGCCGCCGATCGTGACGTATGCGCACCACAGCGCTTCCGGGGAGATGCTGCCGGAAGCGAAATGGGCTCGGATCGCCGAGAGGGCACAGAGTTCCGTCATGATCTTCTCCAGGCGCCTCGGCAGCCTTTTTCACTGTCGCGCCTCCAGCGGGTCGTCCTGGCAGTACCAACAAGGTCCGTCGCCAACCAGCGGACCTCCAGACCATTCCTCCGCGTTCTGCGCCTATGCCACGAGCGTTGAGTGACCGCGCTGGCAGCTCCGTCAGAAATACGCTCCTCATGGGAAGCGCTGTCATTCCTCGCGGAGGACGCCGATGGTGGGCAGCCGGGCGGTGAGTCCCGCGCAGTTCGGTGGAAGTCGGCGTCGGGGCCGACGAGGACCAGCGCGTCGCATCGGTGCCCGAGTATGTCCTGGACCGCTGCATGCTGGTCGCAGGTGAGGTCATCGGGGCGATGACGAGCCGGTAGCCAGATCGCGGGCGGCGGGGCACGTCTACTTCGACCTCGAAGGCGCTGCGTATGGTCAGAACGCCGCCGAGCTGTCGACTGCGTTGTTTGCACCGACGCCAATCTGGCCGCCCCCCGAGTGTGCCTGCCGGGAGATCCGGAAGACTTGTTTTCGGGCCGATGATCAAGAAAAAGCGACCACAAGTTCCGGGCGGAATCGACGGACTTATTTTGTTGTTGTCGGCGGCGAAAGACGCGGGGAAATTTCCGCGCATTTCGCGGAGGTGCGTGAGGTAACGGCGAACGCAAGCATCGGTTTCGTGGCCCCGGGCACGCTGAGTGCCGACGTGAAACGGGCGCTCCCGCATTGGCTGTTGTGCTGCCGCTGGCTCGGCAGCTCGCGGCAGGCCATGGCTGGCTTAGGTCGAGGCTGGGACGCTGCTTTCTCGGATGACCAGTTGGTAGTCGACTATGACGTCGCGGGTTTGGTCGTGGAAGCCTGCTACGCGTTCGAGGAGCATGGTGAGAGCAGTCTTTGCGATGGTCGTTTTGTCGGGGCGGATGGTGGTGAGGGTAGGGATTGAGTATTTCGTTTCATCAATGTCGTCGAAGCCGACGATTTTGCAACTTTCCGGGACGGGAATCCCTTGTTCGTGTAGTTCCCGGAGCGCTCCGATGGCCAACTCGTCGCTGAAGCAAAAAATTCCGTCCGGGGGGTGGGGAAAGGATAGGAGCTGGCGGATGGCGGGGGCTGCGTCGCGTCGGGTGTAGCTGGGGGTCTGAATGTACAGCTGGTTGTCGTGGGGTAGGCCGGCCTCCTTGAGGGCGGCTTGGTATCCCTTGAGCCGGAGGCGGGAGGTCATGTCGGTCAAGGTGGGTTTTCCGCCGATGGCCGCGATCCTGGTACAGCCCGAGCGCAGCAGGTGGCGGGTTGCGTCGCCGGCCGCTTTGACGTTATCGATGCCGACGTGGTCCATGGTCGTTTTCGCGGTGCGTTCGCCGAGCAGGACGATCGGGACATCGGTGTGCACGTTGGCCAACGCCCGGCCGTGGAGGCCTTGCGAGCTCAGAAGGATGCCGTCGACCCAACCGGAGCGGGCGGCTACGTCGAGGAGGGCGAGTTCACGGTCGGGTTGTCCACCGGTTTCGTCGATGAGTACGGTGCAGCCCAGTGGGCTGGCGTATTCGACGACCTCGTGGGCGATCTCGCCGAAGTAGGGGACGGTGATGAACGGGACCAGCAACGTGATGTTCCCGGTTCGTCCCTGGCGCAGACCGCGGGCCATCAGGTTGGGTTTGTAGTTCAATTCGTCCAGCGCCGCCTGGACCTTGCTCCGCATCTGGTCCGAGACGTAGGGGTAGTTGTTGACCACGTTGGACACGGTGCGGGTCGCCACGCCCGCGTGTCGGGCCACGTCGCGCATCGTGACGGCCACGGTTCACCTTTTCATGGCCGGTTCTGCGGCTTGGCCAGTCCATCCGAAGGTGGAGCTGGGAGTCAGGCTTTCGCCGTCTTTAGCTCCGGTGACAATGTAGCGGAGGGTAGCCATCGGTAGTTTCGGGGTGCCATCGGCGAACAGCAGACCGTTGGTTTCCTGCCCGGTGTCCATCAGTTGCGTGTAGCAGAACCCTGCGACTACCGGGCTGTCCCGCAGCGCTTGGAACAGTTGCAGCAACAGCGCGGCGTACTCGGAGTCGGACCGTACTTCGGCATACCCCCAGGCGTCCCGCTCGGTCGCCAAGGACACACCGCCGAACTCGGTGATCATGAGGGGGGCCTGACCGGATAGAAACGCCTCCAGTTGCGAATTGCGCAGGACTGGTCGGCGGCCCTGCGCACCCAGCCCGTCCCGCAGCCCGGCGATGACGTTCTCCCGGTTGGCGTATCTGGCCCGAAGGATCTCAGGGTCCGTGGTGTAGTCGTGCAGACCGAGGATGTCGCTGTCGACGTGTTCCCAGCCGTCGTTGGAGATGGCCGGGCGGGATCTGTCCAGAGCGCGAGTCAGGCTGGTCAGAGCTTGTGCGTATTGCTGGGCTGCTGGGCTGGTGGCGATGTCCTGGACGCCCCAGCTTTCATTGATGGGGACCCAGACCATGATCGACGGGTGGCTGCGGTCCCTGCGGATGAGCTGCATCCACTCGGTGGTCAGCAATTCGATGGCGGTCGGTGAGAATTCATAGGCGGCGGCGGTCTCGGCCCACACCAGGAGCCCGAGTCGGTCCGCCCAGTACAGGAAGCGCGGATCCTCCGCCTTCTGGTGCGCGCGCACGGCGTTGAACCCCATGGCTTTGATGGTTTCCACCTCGCCGCGGAGCTGGTCGGTTCCGGTGGAGGCCCAATGGGTGTCGGGCCGGTAGCCCTGGTTCAGCACGGCCCGGATGTAGTAGGGCTGAGCGTTGAGCTGGAAGGATCCGCGGTCTACGCCGACGCTGCGTAGTCCGGTATAGCCGGCCACCGAGTCCAGTTCGCCACCTGATTCCCGGTCGGTGAGCACGAGGCTGATGTCGACCAGCACTGGATGCTCCGGGGTCCACAGCAGCCGAGCTCGGTCCTGACCGTTGCGGAGCGCGGAGATGGTGACGTCGATATCGGTTGTGGCGTCCCGCAAGACCACTCTCTGTTCGGCCAGAGTCTCGTCGTCAAGCCGAAGGGACATGTCCAACAACAACTCATGCGCGGGTGTCCGGTTCAAAGTGACCGTTGCGCGGACGACGCCGGCGGTCAGGTCCGGCTCCCAGGCTGTGTCGATCAGGTGATCGGCAGTGACCGTTTCGGTCCATACGGTCTGCCAGATCCCGGTCGTCCGCTCATACCAAATGCCGTGCGGTTGGTCCTGCCAGTCCTGTTTTCCGCGCGGCTGTGCTGTATCGGCGGGGTCGTCTTGGGCGCGGACCACCAGCACATGCTCAGCGGCGCCCGGCTCCAGCGCGTCGGTGACGTCGGCTGTGAACGGTGTCTGACCGCCGCGGTGGGTGCACACCAGTTGACCGTCGCACCACACTGCGGCCCGGTAGTCGACCGCGCCGAAGTGCACAAGGACCCGTGACCCCGGCGCGGCTGGCTTCGGTACGAGCACATCATGGGACACCGTGCGGCGGTACCACACGACGGGATGGAACCCAGGATCACCGATTCCCGAGGCGCGGGATTCCGGCGGATAGGGCACTTGGATGCTCTGGCGGAACTGCCCGGCCGCTGCCGGGGAGAACCACCGGGCGCCGCGACCCTCATCGGCGTCGTCGGTGGCGAAACCCCATTCACCGTCCAGACTGGTCCATCGCTGGCGGACCATCTGAGGCCGAGGGTACGAACCGTCGTGCTGTGTCACCTTCACCGGGGGCCCTTTCAGATACAAGTTGCGCTGTCTTGTGCCGCCCTAGCTTGTCCCCGATCTTGCAGCGATGCAAGAGACGATGACCTGCAGCGTTGGCCCGACCGTCGGGCCGAGAAGAATGTTTGACCCAAGCTCTTGCCTCGATGCAAGAAATGTGTCAAGGTCTGCGAATGCCAGAGACCTCACATCGAAGGGACATCGCATGACGGGATCGTTGTCACGCCGCCGTTTCCTGGCCGCCGGCGGTGGATTGACCGTCGCCGGCCTCCTGGCGGCTTGTTCCTCACCGTTGGCGAGCAGCATGACAGGCGCGCAACCTGACACCGCCGATGTCATCTTCTGGCATCTGTTCGGCGGGGGCGACGGGGCCAACATGAAGACCATGGTCGACAAGATCCAGTCGACGGATCACATCTCGGTGGAGGCGACGCTGCTCTCGTGGGGCAACCCGTATTACACCAAGTTGGCATTGTCGGCATCGAGTGGACGCCCGCCGGATGTGGGCATTTCGCATCTGTCCCGGCTGCCGTTGCTGGCCCAGGCGGGTCTGCTGGAGCCGATCGAGGAGGCCGGCGTCACGGCTGCCGGTATCACCTCGGACAAGTTCACCCCGGCCGCCTGGTCCAAAGCCACGGTGAACGGCAAGGTCTACGCAGTTCCGTTGGACACCCACCCATTCGTCATGTATTACAACGTCGACCTGGCCAAAAAGGCCGGGCTTCTCAACGCCGCCGGCGACAACCTCAAACCGATGAGCGGCCGCGACGATTTCGTCAATGCGCTCAAGGCGATGAAGTCCGTGGGAGGGAAATACGGCGCGGTATCGGCCAACACGGCCGACCCGGCCACCGCCTGGCGGTTTTTCATGACCCTGTACTCCGGCTTGGCCGGGCCGATCGTGTCCGACATCGGTACCCGGGTGAGCATCGATCCCGCCGCCCTAAAAGAGACGTTCGCGTTCATGCAGAGCCTGACCGGTTCGTTGGGGCTGATGCCGGGCAACGCCACCGACACCACGGTGGGCACCCTGTTCGGCGGCGGCCAGGTCGGGTTCCTGTTCGACGGGGTCTGGCAGCTCCCGACCTACAAAGGCACCACGCAGTCCAACGGACAACCGCTGCTCTTCAACATCGTGCCGTTCCCGGCCATTCTGGGCCCCAAGCCGCATGCCTACGCCGACTCACACTCGCTGGTCATACCGGTCAGCGCCGGCCGATCCGCGAAGCGAACCGCCGACGCGGTCACCTTCATCAAGGGGCTGTTGGACAACAGCTTGATCTGGACCGGCGGCGGCCACGTTCCCGCCTGGCTACCGGTCCAGAAGAGTCAAGCCTTTCTCACCGAAAAGCCGCAAAGCAACTACATTCAGGCCGCGTTCAACGCCGTGTACGACCCGCCCGGCTGGTACACGGGAGCTGGCTCTGACTTTCAGAACGCGATGGGCGCCGTCGTGATCAGCGTTCTCGCTGGACAAGCCAGTCCCAAGGCGGCGGTAGAGGCGATGACATCAAGCCTGCGAACATTTTCTACCGCGCGGCCCCCGGTCTCATGAACGTCGACGTAACGTCCCCCGGTGTCCTGAGAGTAGGAACGGATAAATGACGACCACAGCAATTACCTCTAGATCCGCGACGGCGGCGTCGACGGCGAAAGAACCGGAGAATCGGGCGGCTGGCGGGATCAACCGAGCCGGCTGGTTGTTCTCCGCACCGTTTTTGATCACCTACGTGCTGTTCTTGATCGGCCCGGTGATCATCGGGCTGGTCATCAGTTTCTTCAATACCGCAACCGTCAAACCGGGATTGGGTGGCTGGGTCGGCCTCTCGAACTACGCGGACGTGCTGAAGAGCTCCGACTTCTGGGCATCGATGTGGCACACTGTGCTGTTCACGTTGTTGACCACGCCACTGCTGGTAGTCCTGCCGCTGTTGTTCGCGATCTTGGCCGCTCGGATCATGCGGAACCGCTGGTTTTTCCGACTGGCTTTTTTCGCCCCTTATGTGGTCCCGTCCGCCGCGGTTTGCCTGATCTTCGCATTCATGTACACACCCGAAACGGGCCTGATCACGAAAGCGTTCGGCTGGGTGGGGTTGACTGCGCCCAACTTCCTCGGCAGCGCGGGAGGCGCCTGGGTCGGCGTCACCCTGTTGACCTTGTGGTGGACATTCGGCTTGAATTTCATCCTCTACACCGCCGGTATCCAAGACATCCCCGAGGACGTGTACGAGGCCTCCGCCGTCGATGGGGCTTCCCCGTGGCAGCAGATCACCCGCATCACGGTGCCGTTGCTCCGCTCAACCATCGGACTGGTCGTCGTCTTGCAGATCTTGGCTTCACTCAAGGTCTTCGACCAAATTTACATCCTGCTGTCCGGCGGCCCCGCCAACAAAACCCGGCCGGTCATCGAATACATCTATGACACCGGCTTCACTTCGTACCGGGGCGGCTACGCCTCCGCAGCCACAATGATCTACCTCGTCGTGCTGATCATCATTTCCGCGCTGTGGGTGCTGACCCGACGCAGCAGCGGCAAACCCGCGAACTCCCCGGCTTAAAGCAGAGGCGCACCATGACCGCAACGCTCAACCTGCCCGCGACGACTCCCGCTGCGTCTCCGAAGAAGGCGCAAGTCAGCAACAGTACCAAGATTTTCAACCGGCTCGCGGCGACCTGCATGGTGCTGTTCGCGCTGATTTGGCTGGTGCCTTTCGCCTGGGCCCTGGTCACTTCACTGCGACCGGACAATGAGATCACCGCCAGACCGACCAGTTGGTGGTCGGCCCACTGGACGCTGCATGCCTACAGCAGCGCCTTCGCGAACAACCCCATTGGCTGGTGGTATCTCAACAGCTTCATCATTTCCGCCCTCTCGGTCATCTTCACCGTTGTCGTATGTTCGATGATCGGGTTCGCCCTCGCGCAACTGAGATTCCGGGGTCGCAGTGCCGTCACCGCCGCGGTACTGATCGGTTTGATGGTGCCCGTACAGGCCATGGTGTTGCCCCAGTTCATCGAGTTCCGGGCCATCCACCTTCTCGGCACCTACTGGGCGTTGATATTGCCCGCGATCGCCGCTCCCATCGCCGTGTTCGTGTACCAAGCCTTCATGCGCGGCCTCCCGGTGGAACTGATCGAAGCCGCCCGCCTCGACGGCGCCGGCTGGTGGCGGATCTACCGACGCGTCTGCATGCCACTATGTCGTCCCGCGACGTCCGCCGTGGCCATCTTGACCTTCGTCACCACCTGGAACGCCTTCCTATGGCCGCTGCTCGTACTCACGCAAACCAAATCGCAAACCATCCCCGTGGGGTTATCCGGCTTGGTGGGTGGGTCCGCCAACCAGTACGCAGAAATCATGGCGTCCGCCGTCCTGGGCATCCTGCCACTCTTGGCCGTGTTCCTGCTCTTCCAACGGCAAATCGTCCAGGGCGTCGCTCAAACTGGTATCAAATGATTCCGACACACTGAGCGATCCTTCGAGCGAAAGTTCAGCACGAGGCGAACGGAAGACCAGCGCCCGACCCCGCACCGGCAGAACCCGCTTTTCGGAACCGCTCAGGCTCGGGCGGTGCGCGTTCTTCCCTGACTCGAAGTTGGATGTGACGTCGGCCCACAGTAAATGAGGCCGACCAACACCTGATCTGCCGACTTGATTGGGCTGCGGACCGCGCGGGTCGGGGTTACCTTTCCCTGATGATGGTGGTCCACTTCGCTGGTGAACGCTTGCTGTCTTCGGATTGGTTCTGCCCGGGTTGCTGGCTGGCCGAGCTCACGGTGGAGTGCCTGGACAGTGGACTGATCGTTCGCACAGACCTCTGAAGTCGGCGTGTCGTTCGCCGACCGACCAAAGAAGTGCCGGTTGTCGGGCGAAAGGCAATTGGTCGTGGTTCACGATTGAGCTTGATCCCCCAAGAGCGCCCACATACTGAGAAGCGCTGTCGATCGATCCACACGGTCGAGACCGGCGGCTGGTGAAGTGTCGAGTCCGGGCCATGGGGATCTGTCCGCTTGTAACAGGGCGCCAATTGGAACTCACCACACAGGAGATATGATGACAGGACCGACACTCGCCGCCGGCGAGCCGCTGGCCGCGCCGGCTCGGCGCTGGTCGGGCACCCTCGCCGACGGTCGGGAAATCATCTACTTCGACGAGGATGTTGCCGCCGCGCGGGAAACCGTCGACCGTCGTGATCTCCCGCCCGTCTTGCCTGCGTCGGAAGTCAGATTCGACCCGCTCTTGGGAGAATGGGTGGGCATCGCCGGGCACCGACAGACCCGCACTTATCACCCGCCCGCCAACCAATGTCCGCTGTGCCCGTCCACAGCCGACAATTCCAGTGAAATCCCCTCGCCCGACTATGACGTCGTGGTGTTCGAGAACCGCTTCCCGTCCTTCGCCGGAACCGGCCCGTCCCCGGCCGACGCTGCCCCGTTCCAGCCCTTCGCCGGCGTCGGCCGCTGCGAGGTCGTCTGCTTCACATCGGACCACCACAGCACCTTCTCCCGGCTCTCTCCCTCTCGTGTCCGGACGGTCGTCGATGCCTGGATCGACCGAACCGCGGAATTGTCGGAACTCCCCGGTGTCGAATTGGTGTTCCCGTTCGAGAACCGGGGCGTCGAGATCGGAGTCACACTGGCCCATCCCCACGGCCAGATCTACGGCTATCCCTTCGTCCCACCCAATGTCGCCGCAATGGTGCGCAACGTCGCCGAACATCGCGAGCGCACCGGACGAAACCTCTTCGCCGACACCCTGACCGGAGAGGAGCAGGACGGCCGCCGCATCGTTGCGCAGAACCGCTCCTGGGTGGCATTCGTGCCGTTCGCCGCCCGCTGGCCGGTCGAAGTCCATCTTTACCCCAGGCGCCAACACGCGGACCTGACCACGCTGGATCCCGCCGAACGCGACGAGTTCGCCCGCCTTTATCTGCAAATTCTCCACCGAATGGAAGGTGTCTTCGATGAGGACACCATGCCGTTGATCGCGGGTTGGTATCAGGCGCCCGTGCACGACCGCCACCGGGACGATTTCTGGCTTCACATGGAGGTCTTCTCCATCCGCCGGGCCGTCGGACGGCTGAAGTTCTTGGCCGGCTCGGAATCGGCCATGGGCGCCTTCATCAACGACATCACCCCCGAGGCCGCCGCTCAGCGGCTACGCGATGTGGCCCTGCCCGCGGAATGAGCCACCGCATGACGCTCGCTTCCACCGCCGGGCCGACGGTCACCGCCGACGAGTTGTTCCGCGCCGCCTACGGCGACGGCCCCGTCGTCGTCACCTCGGCGCCCGGCCGGGTCAATCTCGTCGGCGAGCACACGGATTAGAACGGCGGGCTGGTGCTGCCCTTCGCTATCGACCGTCGTGCCGCGGTCGCCGTCGCACCGCGGCCGGACGGCGTGTTGCGCCTTTGCTCGGACCGATTACCGGACGAGCTCCAATCCTTCGCGGCCGACACCCACGAGCCCGGAGGAGCGACCGGGTGGGCGGCGTATGCCGTCGGGGCGGCCTGGGCGCTCCGGCAAGCCGGCCACGAGATCGGGGGCGCCGACATCGCGGTGTCGTCCACCGTGCCCATCGGCGCCGGGCTGTCCTCGTCCGCCGCGCTGGAATGCGCCACCGCCCTGGCCCTGGCCCACCTCAACGATCTGGAGCTGCCCCGACCGGCGCTGGCCCGCATCGCGCACGCCGACGAGCACGACTTCGTCGGTGTTCCCTGCGGCCTGATGGATCAAATGGCCTCCGCCGCGGCGACGGCCGGGACGCTGCTGTTCTTCGACGTGGGGAACGACCACACCGAACAGGTGTCCTGCGACCTCGACGCGGCGAACTTGTCCGTCCTCGTCATCGACACCCGAGCTCACCATTCCCTGGCGGACGGCCAGTACGGAGAGCGCCGCGAACAGTGCGAACAGGCCGCCCGACGGCTCGGCGTGCCGAACCTTGCCGCCGTGCCCGCCGCGGAGCTGGAGTCCGCGCTGCGCACCTTGAACGTCGACGTGCTGCGCCGCCGGGTGCGTCATGTCGTCAGCGAGAACGACCGGGTGCGGCGGGTTGTCGATCTGCTCGCCACCGGCCGCCTCCGCGACATCGGGCCGGCGCTGACCGCTTCCCACCGGTCCTTGCGCGACGACTTCGAAGTCTCCTGTCCGGAATTGGATCTCGCGGTCGACAGCGCGCTGCGGGCCGGTGCCCTCGGCGCCAGGATGATCGGCGGCGGATTCGGTGGCTCAGCCATCGCGTTGGTCGAACGACCCGCAGCGGATTCCGTGGCCGACGCCGTGGGGAACGCTTTCTCGGCGGCAGGATTTCGCCAGCCGGCGACTTTCGCGGTCGCTCCTTCGGACGGCGCCCGGGTCGAGCTGTGTGGAAGGGCCCACCGATGAAAGCCATGGTCGTCGGCGGCGCCGGCTACATCGGCAGCGTGGTCACGCGGCTGCTTCTGCAGGAGGGACACGAGGTCGTCGTCCTGGACGACCTGTCCACCGGGCACGCCGACGCCGTCCCGGCCGAGGCCACCTTCATCCAGGCCGACATCTCCGGTGCTGTGCGCATTCTCGACGATTGGAATTTCGACGCCGTGCTGCACTTCGCGGCGAAGTCGTTGGTGGGCGAATCGGCTCACCAGCCATCGCTGTACTGGAACACCAACGTGGTCGGAACCAGGAGCCTGCTCGACGCGATGGCCGTTGCGAACGTTCCGCGGCTGGTGTTCTCCTCGACGGCCGCGGTCTACGGCGACCCGGCGCAGCTGCCGATCACGGAGACGGCGCCGACCCGGCCGACGAGCACCTACGGGGCCACCAAGCTGGCTGTGGACATGATGATCGGCAACGAATGCGCGGCCACCGGTCTGGCCGCGACGTCACTGCGCTACTTCAACGTGGCCGGCGCGGCCTGGGGCGCCGGTGAACGTCACCGCACCGAGACGCATTTGATTCCGCTGGCCCTGGCGGCGGCCGCGGGGCGGCGGGACAAGCTGTCGCTGTTCGGCGACGACTGGCCCACGCCGGACGGCACGCCGATCCGCGATTACGTGCACGTCGAAGATCTGGCCCGGGCCCACGTTCTGGCCCTCACTGCAACGGCGCCTGGCGAGCATCTGATCTGCAATCTGGGCAACGGCAACGGGTTCTCGGTGCGCGAGGTTCTCGGCACCGTCGAGGAAGTCACCGGACATCCGGTGCCGGTGGAGGTGGCTCCCCGCCGGGCCGGCGATCCGGCCCGCCTGGTCGCCTCAGCCGACCTCGCCGCCCGCCGACTCGGCTGGCACGCGAAGTACGACCTCGAGCGCATGATCGCCGATGCTGCGGATTTCGCCGCGGATCGCTGATGGGGCGACCGTCGGCATCATCGTCCCAGTCGTGACGGTGCTGGATTCACTGGTCCTCGCGGGGATCCTCCACGACACCACCCCGGGACAGACCCTGCCACTCATTTCTTATTGCGGTAAATAGTTGGCAGGGTCGGCTTGTGGCGCAAGCGGGTCCCCTTGTGGGAGCGGTCAACCAGCATTACGAAGCTTGCCTGCCAAAGCCGATTTGCCGCGGCCAGGTCCAGGGTCCACCGTTCCACGCCGGAAGGATGCACAGCGAGCCTGGCGTCGTCGGGAACCGTATAGGCCTCACCGCAGTCATCGAGGTCCATGGGGCGTCGAGGAAGGGGGGCCTCCGACCCAGCCCACAAGGTGGCTGTGGTGGCCCGGAACTCCGATCGGAGCTGTCACGGCGGGGGAAGGTCACGATGGGCGATTTCGTGGGGCGGTCTCGGCCTGGTCGGCGCCGCGATCGACGCGGTTCCTGGCGTGTCAGATGTGCATGCCTCTCTGGTATTCCTCGCAGCCAGCCATCGGCGCTCCGGCTCGGTCCCCTGAGCACGCCCTAATGGTGACCCGTAAAATAACGCGGCGGCACCGATCAACGATGAAACCAGCCCTGCTGAACGCAGACTTCGGCCCCACCGATCCAGGACTCCTCGGGCGCCAGTCTCGTAGCCAGCGATTGGCCAAGACCGTGAGTGCGGATCGGCGGGGCCGGAGCTTAGAAGTATTTGGCTGAATATCCCGATATATGTCCTCCTTTCCTTCTTCAGCTGTGACCCGGCCTGAAAAAGCACCAGGCCAGCCCACTGTCAAGGCCGCCGGCCGGGACTGTCCTCAAGGCGAACCCACCTGGCCGGACGTCTCGACGCAAAGACCCGTCAACCGCCGGCTCCGGCGACGGGCGAAAGTATCTGATGGTCAGGCGTCTATCGACTGCTGCTGGCGACCCTGCTTGATCGCCTGCTGGTCGCCGACCTGGTTGATCTCGATCTTGCGCGGCTTGGCCCTTTCGGCCACCGGAATGGTCAGCTTCAAGACCCCTCCGTCATAGTCGGCGTTGATGTGATCGGTGTCCAGGTTGTCGCCCAGGACCAACTGGCGGCTGAAGACGCCGCGCGGCCGCTCCGCGGCGATCAACTCCACATCGCTGGCCCGGACAGAACGCTCGGCCCTGACCGTGACGACATTGCGCTCCACGTCCAGGTCGATGGAACCGGGATCCACGCCGGGCAGGTCGAACTCGACATGGAACGTGTCGCCTTCGCGCCAGGCGTCCATCGGCATCACCGAGGGCCGGGCGAGGGTGCCGTTGGTACCGAATACCTGCTGGGTCAGCCGGTCGAGGTCACGGAAGGGATCAGTGCGCAGAAGCATCGCGGTGCACCTCCATCATCTGTCAGGATGCCGAACCACGGATCCGGGTGGATCTATGGTGTGCGCGGTAGATTCTTTGTAGCACCGCCGGGCAGATCGACGCAACCCATCCGCAGAAAAAACTCCGGCGAATCTCGCGGTCCCGGCCACCTGACGCGATGACCTGCAAGGAGTGTCGCACCAGCCGGCCGCCGGGATCAGCCTCGATCGGCGGCTCGGTCGCGGCGCGGAACCGGCTGATTCGCCGGCGGCCAGGATTCGACCCTTGTCAACACCGCCAACCTGTCCTACTGTTTAACTATGACACTAGATAAGACGGAGCTGGCTGACCCGTCGGCCTCGCCGATCTCCTTCCGTCTCGACCCGGCATCCGGCGTCCCGACGTACTTGCAGCTGGTGCAACAGGTCGAGCACGCCCTGCGGCTCGGCTACCTGCGACCGGGTGATCGACTGCCCAAAGTCCGCGAGGTGGTCGCCGACTTGGCCATCAACCCCAACACGGTGCTCAAGGCCTACCGGGAGCTGGAACACAAGGGCTTGGCGGCCGGCCGGCCGGGTCAGGGCACGTTCGTCGAGGGCTCTCTGGGGGAGCTGATGCTGCCCGAGTTGACCGCATTGCGGCGATCGTTGCGCAGCTGGCTGGAACGCGCGGCGGCCGCCGGCGTGGACGAGAGCGGCATCATCGCCCTGGTCACGAGCACGATGCGGGATTTCTCTGAACGCCGCGGTGACCGAACACCGGCTCCGCGGCCCGAGATCAGCGAGGGCGGCGTGGCATGAACGTGATCGAGACATCGGAGCTCGGACGCAGATTCGGTTCGAAGTGGGCGCTGCGGGATTGCACGGTCGCGGTTCCGGAGGGTCATCTGGTGGCGTTGGTCGGTCCCAACGGCGCCGGCAAGTCCACCTTGCTCAACCTGGTCGTCGGGCTCACCGCTCCCTCCGCCGGCGAGGTCAACGTGCTGGGGGGTCTTCCGGCCGGCTCGATCCCGGCGCTGAACGGCTTGGGGTTCGTGGCCCAGGACATGCCGCTCCATCGCTACCTGTCTGTGGCGGACACCTTGCACATGACCCGAAACCTCAACCAGGGCTTCGACATTGCCTACGCTGTCAGGCGACTGGACGAGCTGGGAATCGGGGTTCGCCAGCGGGCCGGAAAGCTGTCCGGGGGTCAGCAGGCCCAACTCGCGTTGACCTTGGCGCTCGCTCGGCATCCGCGGCTGTTGGTTCTCGACGAGCCCACGGGACCGTTGGATCCGGTGGCGCGCCACGACTTCATGGCGACGGTGATGACCGCAATGACTGATGACGGGGTCTCCGTGATCCTGTCCTCGCATCTGTTGGCCGAGCTGGAACGGGTGGCTGATTACCTCGTCCTGATCTCCGGTGGGCAGGTCCGCCTCAACGGTTCGGTTGACGACCTGATCGACCGCCATCGGTTGGTGACCGGCCCGATCAACGGCCGGCTGGGCGTCGGCTGGGACGTGATCGAAGCACAGACGGCGACTGCGCAATCGCAACAGTTGGTTCGACTTCCGTCGCCCGACGAGCCGGTCCCGCCGGGCTTCGAAGCCCGGCCGGTCGGTATCGAGGAGCTCGCTCTGGCCTACCTCCGGCAGACACAACCCGTATCCGCCCCGCGCCTGGTGGGGGCGGCGCGATGACCGCTCTCGCCCCGGTCCGGGCCTTGGAGCGGGCCGTCCCCTGGCCCCGATTGGGTTGGGTCGCTTGGCGTCGCTATCGCGCCTCCTTGCTGGCGACCATCGGAGTGGTGGCCGTGCTGGCGGCATATCTCTTGGTGACCGGCCTGAAAATGCGCTCGGTGTACGCGGCGGCCGTCAGTTGCCCGGCTGCCCAGTCGCCGAACTGCCGTTTCGCGTTCATCGATTTCCACGAGAAGTACGGAGCGGTCGGTTTTCTGGGCATCGTGTTGATGTTGTTGCCCGGGCTCATCGGTGTCTTCGTGGGCGCGCCCATCTTGGCCCGCGAGCTGGAGACGGGGACGTTCCGGTACACCTTCACCCAGGGTGCCGGCCGGATGCGCTGGGCGGTGGCTCTTCTGGTGCCGGGCGCCGTCGGCGTCGCCCTGGTCACCGCAGCTTTCGGATGGCTGGTCACCTGGCATGACCAACCGCTCGTCGACAGTGGGGTCACCCCCCGGCTGCACGCCACCGGATTTCCGATCACCGGCGTGGCCGCAGCCGGCTGGGCGCTGATCGGTTTTGCCCTGGGAATTTTTGCCGGATTGCTGTGGCGCCGGGTGGTGCCTGCCCTGGTCACCGGGTTCGCCGTTTGGTTCGGCCTGGCGTTTGTGGCGTCGCAATGGCGGTTGCACTACCTCACTCCGTTCACCACCACCAGTCTGGAGATCCCGGACAGCGCCTTGACCGTCGACCAGTGGTGGACGAAAAACGGTGTGCGAGTGAGCCAGGCCCAACTCGATCAGGCCCTGCACGGCGTCGGATCGTTGTCGGATTCCGGCGGAAACATCACCGCCCAAGCGGGCAGCCAGGGATCGGTGGACCCCGTGCAGTACCTCCTGGGACACGGCTTTGCCCAAGTGACCAGCTACCAACCGGACGCTCGGTACTGGCCGTTCCAATGGATCGAGTTCGGCTGGCTGGTGCTCGCCGCTGTCGTCCTCCTGGGGGCGACTCTGTGGCTCCTGCGTCGTCGTCCGGCCTGAGAGCAAGCCGCCCGGGCCCCGACAACCGAACTTGGACGGCGACGAAGCCGCCCGCGTCCACACCGGAACACTGCGATCGCGGAGCGGCGGCCGCCCGACGCGGTCAGGCCTGAAGTCGAGCGGTGACATCAGCTAAATCGCTCGCGTCAGCCCCGCCCGTCTGAGACCGTGAAGGCATGGTTCGGGGCATCGTGAAGTTCTTCAAAGCCGACAAGGGGTGGGGCGCGATCGCATCCGACCAAACGCCGGGGGAAGCGGATGTCTGGGTGCACTTTTCGGCCATCGACATGCCCGGCAATCGGGCGTTGGAGGCCGGTGATGTCGTGGAGTTCGAGTACGAGCAGCGCCGGCAGGACGGCTTCCGCATGTGCGCCACTACGGCTAGGAAACTCGGGTCGGGGCCGGCGCCGACGCTGCGTCGGGTCGGCGACCAGGTGGTGATGGCCCCGTCAGACACGCCCGATACTCCGTTGACCCCGAAGCGCAACCGTCGGTCAAGGATCTGATCGGTCGGGTAAGAACGGCTGCTGTCCGCTCCGGAACCCGGCTGCTGATCGAGCGACGCCGCGCGGGTTCCGCGGCCGCGTCGATCGGCAGGGGTTTATCGTCGGCCGTCGTGCGAGTCGCTCTGCTTTCCGATACCCACGCGCCGCGGTTCTGGAAGTCCTGTCCGCCGGCTGTGGCGCGGCACCTGGACGGCGTCGACCTCATTTTGCACGCCGGTGACGTGTGTACGGTCGACGTGCTCACCGAATTGGCCCGCTGGGCCCCGGTCCGCGCCGTGCTGGGGAACAACGACGGCGCCGACGTCGCGGCCTGGGGCGCACCACCGACGCTGGATTTCACGCTCGAATCCGTGCGGGTGGCGATGGTTCACGACAGCGGTCCCGCTCCGGGGCGCGGGATGCGGTTGAAGACCCGTTTCCCTGCGGCCGACTTGGTGGTGTTCGGACATTCGCACATTCCCTGGGACCAGGTCACCGGGGGCCAGCGGGCGGTGAATCCCGGGTCGCCGACCGACAAACGCCGTCAACCGCACCGCACCATGGCGCTGCTCGATATCGACGGCGAGGAATGGGATGTCCGGCTGGTCGTTCTGGACTGATGGACGACAGGGCAACGGACAAAGACAGCCATCACCGACCGGGACGGGCCAACCGTCTGATTCGGGGGAAAATGGTGGCGGCCACCCACATCGGCGAGTGACCGGTGAGGGAGCCGCGACGATGAGGATCTTTCCGGACCACCGGCCGCCCTACGCCGACCGGCGAGCGGCCGGCGAGGCTCTGGTCGCCCGAATTCGGTGAGGGGGCCGGTCCCGGCGCCGTCGTCCTCGCTTTGCCACGCGGCGGGGTACCGGTGGCCGCGCCCGTCGCGGGTGCCCTCGGCGCGCCGCTGGACGTGGTGCTGGTGCGCAAACTGGGCGTCCCCGGTCAGCCGGAACTGGCCATGGGCGCCGTCGCGGCCGTCGGCGAGCGCATCGAGACCGTCCGGAACGAAACGATTCTCCAGCGGTTGGAGGTGACGCCCAGCGCATTCGACGACGTGCGCCGCCGGGAGATCGAGCAGCTGCACCGGCGTCAACGGCTCTACCGGGGCGACCGACCGCCCGTCGCGATGACCGGATTGACGATCATCCTGATCGATGACGGGTTGGCCACCGGCGCCACCATGCGGGCCGCCGTCACCGCCGTCCGGTCCACGGGTCCTGCCCGCATCGTCGTGGCCGCGCCGATCGGTTCGTCGTCGGCGTGCCGCGAACTGGGTGCCGACGCCGACCGAGTCGTGTGCCCCTGGGTGCCCGCCAATTTCTATGCGGTGGGCCAGGGCTACCGCGACTTCTCGCCGACCACCGACGAGGAGGTGTGCGCGCTCCTCGACCGGTCACCCGGCTGAGGCGGTCCAGCGGATCCCGAGTCCCCGGTGGCGCATGGACGCTTACGACCAGACGGTGCCGCTCCGGCCCCGAGCGGGCGGCTGTCGCTCACGGCGAAACCGGGGCGGGCGTTCCCGAGTCAGGACGGCCACCGTGCCGATGACGATGCCCAGGGCCGTCTCCAGCAGCCGCGAGAACAGCAGCGGTGCAAGGGGTGTGGCGATGCCAACTGGGCCATGAGCAGGGCCAGCGGAGTGATGGCGACGAGGGCCATGCCGTAGTTACGGGTCACCAGGAGCTCGGCGATCGCCTGCAGCGCGGCCACGACCACCACGACCGCCAACGGAGGCAGCGGCACGCTCAGGACGATGCGGCGAGCGGCAGCCCGGCCGCCGTTCCCACGGCCCGATGAGCGGCCCGAACGACTTGGGCGTGCAGGCCATGCACCGCCAAGGGAATGACCGAGGCGATCATGGCCCAGTAGGGGTGGCTGATGCCGATGCCGGTGGCCGTGACGCCTCAGTTGCTGTAGACCCGGACCGGCTCGACGAGGACGACTGTGCGCCGCTGTTCGCGCATCACCCGGTCGTAGGTGTCCCAGTCGTCGTGCTGCCCGCCGGCGGCCACGAACACCTGCCGGAGCAGCAGACGCAGCCCCTCAGCGTCGAACCCGGGGACGGGGTCCTCCGGGCCAATGAGCTCGGCCAGACCTTCGACCGTCACCCAGGCCCAGCCGGAGCGCGCGGTGATGGCGAGCTGCGGCCGGGCGCGCAAATTGGCCAATTTGACCCGGCCGTAGGTGACGAAGCCGACCACCGGCCGGCCCGCGATCGGGTGCGGCAACTGGCCGGCGTTGACCAGCGAAGCCTGAATCGTCTCGTCGCGGCGCCGGGTTGCCACCACCGCCAAACCGCTCTCCTGTGCGGTGAGGGCGCTGAACTGATCCAGTGTCGCGGTCACGATCCACGTGTACCACCACCGGCACCCGCAGCCGCACCGCGCGATCCCGGTGGCGGACAGCGTTGTTTGGACCGCCACCGCGATCCCGGTGGCGGACAGCGTTGTTCCGACCGCCATGCTCAGAAAAGGAAAATGCCTATCATCGGGGCATGAGCGGGCGACCGGCCGGGCTGATCACGGTATTCGCCGCGGTCGTCGCTCTGGTCGTCGTCACCGCGCTGACCAGGCCGGGGCTGGCGGGTGATGCGGTGGCCGTGCCGCCGCCCGGTCCACCTGCGACCGGTGATTGCGTCACCGATTCCTTCGGAGATTCCACCGCGGCGTCCGGCTTCTCGCCGCATCTGGTGTACCGGCAAATACCGATCGAGCGGTGCACCGGCGCCCGGTATGCCGAGGTGGCCGCGGTCATCGCCGTTCCCGCTGCGGCGCCGGAGGTTTCGCCGCCGGACGATCCCTATGACCCGACGTCGGGTGTCGTCGGGGATGATCCGAATCTGGACAGCTGCGCCGCATCGGTGAGCCGATACACCGAGTTGCCGCCGTACGGCTCGGTGCAGACGGGCGGGTGGACCGAGAGCGTCGGCGACGTCAGCCCGGTTCTGCTCCGGCCGTCGGCCCGCCAGGAGGCCGCCGGACAGCATTGGCTCGCCTGCGTCGTGTCACCGGACGAAGGGCCCGCGTCCTTCGAATACTCGTTGAAAGACGTTTATTCGAGCGCCTTCCCGGCGGCGGACAGCATCGGCACCTGTTTTTCCGGTGGTGCATCGCGCAGTGCCGTGACGGTGTGGTGCGGCGACATCCACGGCGGAGAGCTGTTCGGCTACCGGAACGACCTCGACCCCGCCGACGGCCTCGAGCGGAGCTGTCGAGAACTGGTGATCCGGGATACCGGCCTGACCGATCCCACTGCCGGCGGCGCGCTGTCGGTGCAGGTGGTCACGGACGAGCAGGCCCTGACGACGTACTGCCAGCTGATCGTGGTGAACCCGTCCAGCACGCTGATGCACTCGCTCAGGCACCTCGGCAATCGGCCGGTACCGCTGCGCTGACCAGTGCCCGATGTCGGCCGCGGGGCGCATCTTCCCGGGTGACCCCGGGGTCGGGGTCATTTGGCGTGTTGGTAGGTGTCGAGCCGGTCGATGAGGTTCTCGAGCGATTCCTCGAACTCTTCCGCGGAGTGGTCTTCGGAGAGTTCGCTCTGCATGGCGGCCAGTAAGGGACAACTGGACAGGTCGGCGGGCTCTGAGGCCCGCGGATCCTCCTGCTCGATTGGGCTGGTGTCCGCCCCTTGGTTCGACACCTCGAGCAGCAAGTGGCCCAGCAGGAAGCTGGAGAAGGCACGGTAGGCGGCCACCGAGGCGCTCGTGCTGAAGCCGCTGTCCTGGAGCACCGACAGGAAGTTCTCCATCCACCGCAGGCTGCGCAGTGGAGGCTTGACCCACGGTGCGGCCGGGGGGCGCGTGGCGACCAGCGGAAACACCTGAGGGTGGGCCAGCGCGATGCGGCGGACACCGTGGGCGAGCCGAACCAGATAGTCCGGCCAGTGCTGAGTGTGCATGTGAACCTGGGGATCGCCGTACAGCTGGTCGACGAGGTATTCGACGATCCCGTCCAGCAGATCCTCGCGGCCGTGAACGTATCGGTAGAGGGCCATGGTCTCCACCCCCAGCCGTTCGGCGACCTGCCGGAGACCGAAGGAGCGCAGCCCGGAGTCGTCGATCACGGCAATGGCGGCGACCAGCACCTTGAGCCGGTTCAAATTCCCGCGCTGGGTGACGGGAGGGTCAGGAAAAGCGGCGGCCCCCAATTCGTCGGGTTCGTCCGGGCCGATGGAGGGACGATTCTCCGCGTCGGTGGTTTCGGCGCTGTCCATGCCGCAATTGTCACCCAGAAGGCGTTTCTGTGTTGTCGCAACGTGCGCAGGGCTCGGAGAACCTACCGGCCCGTCGGGTCTTTGCCGACCGGCGAACGCGTCGGCGGCGGCGCAGCGCGGATGGTGTCCGCTCCTCACGGTCTCTGGGATCGGCGTGTTTATCGGATAAACCGGTGGGTACTGCGGGGTCACACGACCAGAGTCGCCCAATCCGGGCGCATCTACGAAGGAGCAGTCGATGACCAGCGCTCAGTCCCCTGAGGCTTACCTGGGCAAGAACGCCGTTGACCAGCAGGGCAACAAGATCGGCTCCGTCGGCCAGGTCTACCTCAACGACGAGACCGGCCAGCCCGATTGGGTCACCATCAACACCGGCTTGTTCGGCATGAAAGAGAATTTCGCACCGCTGTCGGGTTCCACCTTCAACGGCGAGGACCTGGTCCTTCCGTTCGACAAGAACGTCGTCAAGGACGCCCCCGACGTGGCCGACTCCAGCCACCTGGACGTCGACGAGCAGCAGGGTCTGGTGACGTACTACCAGCAGTACCTGGGCTCCGGAAGCAGCTACCGCGGCGCCGAGACCGAGTATGTCGAGACCGGAGTGGCCGGGGGCCAGGGTGACGTCCGGCGAGGAGAGGGCTACGACACCTCGGGCCCCAACACCGATGACGCGATGACCCGGTCCGAAGAACAGCTGAACGTGGGCACCCAGCGCGTGGAAGCCGGCCGTGCGCGGCTCCGCAAGTACGTGGTGACCGAGCAGCAGTCGGTGACCGTGCCCGTCTCGCACGAAGAGGTACGGGTGGAGCGGGAGCCGATCACCGAGGCGAATCGTGGTGCGGCTCTGTCCGGCGCGGACATCTCGGAGGAAGAGCACGAGGTCGTCCTGCACGCCGAGCGGCCCGTCGTCGCCACCGAAGCCGTTCCGGTGGAACGGGTCCGCCTGGGCACCGAAACCGTCACCGAGCAGCAGAACGTGACCGGTGAGGTTCGCAAGGAGCAGATCGAGCTGGAGGACGGCACCGGCACGGACGTCCGTCCGGAAACTCGCTGACCCGACCGCCCAGCTTCGCGTTCATGTCGCGGAGCCCCTATTCGAAAGGCAGCGCAGCATGACCAGTAACGATCCATACGGAGCGCCCTACACCTCAGCCGGCCCTGCCGGTGCCTATGGCGGCCCCGATTACGTGCCGCCGTACGCGCCTCCGACGACGCCGATCGCCACACCGGCACCCGTGTACCCGACGGAAGGCGCGGTACCGGCCTTCTCCGGCTCGTACCAGGACGACCAGCCGTCCACCGCCGAGGTGGCCAAGAGCCAGGCTTCGGACGTGGCCGGCACGGCGACGGACGCCGCCAAGAACGTGGCCGGTACCGCCAAGGACCAAGCCGCGCAGGTGGCCGGAGAAGCCGGCCGGCAAGCGAAAGAGCTGTGGGCGCAGGCCCAGTCGGAGCTCTCGGACCAGGCCCAGACTCAGCAGCAGCGGCTCGCCGGCGGTTTGCACAGCCTCGGCGATCAGCTGCACGCCATGGCCGAAGGCTCCAATTCACCCGGCATGGCCACGGATTTCGCCCGCCAGGGCGCCGACCGGGCCCACCAGGTGGCGGAATGGTTTGAGAACCGCGATCCCGGCAGCGTGCTGTCCGAGGTCAGGTCGTTCGCCCGGCAACGGCCAGGGATGTTCTTGGCCTTGGCCGTCGGAGCCGGCCTGGTGGCCGGACGGCTGGCCCGGAACCTGGCCGCCGACCCGGATGAACTGGCCGCCCAGGCGAACGATGGATCCGTGCGCGTGCAGGACGGCCGGCATGGCGCGGCGGGCGCGTATTCGGCTGAGCTGGGCTACCAGTCTCCCGTGGCGCTGGAAACCGGTGCGGTCTACGGCGGTTCACCGCGCGCCGGCCTCGGCGGAGCCGGTCAGGCTCCTCAGGTCGGGTCCGAGTGGGGATCGAGGCAATGAGCAGCCCCATACCGCCATCAGAGACGGTCGAATCACAGCGTTCCCTGGGCGAGTTGATCGGTGATATCACCACCGACCTGTCCACGCTGATGCGGCAGGAACTCGAACTGGCCAAGGCGGAGCTGACCCAGACCGCCAAGGACGCCGGCAAAGGCGCGGGCATGTTCGGCGGCGCCGGGTACGCCGGTCACATGACGATCCTGTTCCTGTCGTTCTCATTGTGGTGGGGCCTGGGAACAGTCACCGGCTACGGGTGGTCCGCCCTGATCGTGGCCGCGATATGGGCGGTTATCGCGCTGGTGCTGTTCCTGACCGGTAAGAAGGAGTTCGCGCAGGTCCGCGGCCTCCGTCGCACCGCAGACACGGTCAAGAAAATCCCGAACGCGGTCAAAGGTGATGAGGAGCTGAACCGTCGATGAGCAATCCAGATCAGATACGGGCCGAGATCGAGGCGACTCGGGCCGACTTGAGTGACAACGTCAATCAGTTGGGGGACAAGGTGTCTCCTAGCCAGATCGCCAAGCGGCAAACCGCGCGGCTGCGAGGTGGCGCTATGACCGTGAAGAACCACATCATGGGTGCGTCGGATTCGGCGCGGTCCTCGGCCTCCGACGCGCTGTCGCAGGCCGGCGACATGGTCTCCGAAGCCCCGGGCCGGATCGCCAGCCAGACGAAGGGCAGTCCGATGGCTGCCGGGCTGATTGCCTTCGGCGCGGGCATGCTGTTGTCGGCCCTGTTCCCGGCTTCTCGCAAGGAAGCCCAGGCCGCGGCCGCGCTGAAGGAGCAGGCCCAGCCCTTGGTGGAACAGGCGACCAACGCGGCCAAGGAAGTGGCCGGAAATCTGCAGGAACCGGCCCAGGATGCTCTCGAGTCCGTCAAGTCGACCGCATCCGACGCCATGGACACCGTGAAGTCGGAAGGCCAATCGGCTGTCGGCGACGTCAAGGACAAGGCGATGGACGCCAAGGACACCGTTCAAGAGCACGCCGGCAACAACTGATCTCCTGCTACCCACTGGCCGGTGGACGCCGATTCTCGGTGTCCACCGGTTTTGTGGCGTTTCCACCGAATTCCTACCTGCCCCGCTTCTCATTAGCGAATTACGACCGGGCCTGAGACCCGCATCTGACAGAAGGAGACCACGAATGGCTTCTGGCGCCAGCCCGCGCTCGCCCCAGCGAGTCCGCGGCGAACCGACTCACGGCCAGGCCGGCAAAACTCGCGGCCAGTCCGACAAGTCGCAGTCGGCCGATCAATCGACCGCAGCCAAACCGGAGTCGGTGACCGACCTTTCGATGGGGTCATGGAAATTCATCCTCAAGAAGACGTTGCGCGAATTCTCGAAGGACCGGTGCACCGACCTCGCCGCGGCCCTCACGTATTACGCGGTGCTGGCCCTGTTCCCGGCGCTGTTGGCGCTGGTGTCCTTGCTGGCGCTGTTCAACCAGGGCGACCAGGGGACGACCGCGTTGATGGGCGTGGTCCACGATGTCGCGCCCAACGCCGCCGGCACGGTGCAGGGCGTCGTGTCCGGGTTGACGCACAGCTCGGCGTCGGGAGTGGGCCTCATCGTCGGTCTGCTGGCCGCGTTGTGGTCGGCATCCGGCTACGTCGGCGCCTTCGGCCGCGCTCTGAACCGTATGTACGACATCCCGGAAGGACGGCCGTTCTACAAACTGCGTCCGACTCAGCTCCTGGTCACGTTGATCGCCATTGTGCTGGCTGCGCTGGTGGCGTTCGCCCTGGCGGTATCCGGCAACGTGGCGCGCGCTGTCGGGAACGCCATCGGCATCGGGAACACCGGAATCACGATCTGGAACATCGCGAAATGGCCGGTCATGCTGGCGATTGTGATTCTGGTCGTGGCGGTTCTCTATTACGTGACGCCGAACATCAAACAGCCTCACTTCCGCTGGATCAGCATCGGCGCCGCGGTGGCCATCGGCATCTGGATCCTGGCGTCCGTGGGCTTCGGCTTCTATGTGGCCAACTTCGGGCACTACAACAAGACCTACGGCTCGCTGGCCGGCGTAATCGTGTTCCTACTCTGGCTGTGGATCACCAATCTCGCGCTGCTGTTCGGCGCCGAACTGGATTCCGAGATCGAGCGGGGCCGGGAGCTGCAGGCCGGGATGGCCGCCGAACGGGACATCCAGTTGCCGCCGCGGGATACCAAGGCGTCGGACAAGCAGGCGGCCAAGGACAACGGTTTCGTGGAACAGGCCGAGAAGATTCGTGACCAGGCCGACGCCGACAGCGGCCAGGCCGACCGGAAGCGCCCGGCGCCCCGCGCCCGGCGGCGGCGCTAGGCCGCAGGCACCTACCTCGGATACGACTGTCGGCACTGTCCGAGCGATCGGCCGAATCAGAAATGAGACGGCCGAATCGCGCGGGCAGTGCCGACAGAACCAGCGGAGAAATCAGACGCGCGAGCGGGAGCGGTTCCCGAACCGCATCCACAGCAGCAGCACGATGACTGCGCCGATCACGGATCCGATGATGCCGGACGGCTGGAAAAAGCCGTTCTGGGCGTCCTTGTGGAAGATCAGGTAGCCCAGGAAGCCGCCGACGAACGAGCCGACGATGCCGAGCACAATCGTCGCGGCGATGGACATGTGCTGGCGGCCGGGAATGATGAGCCGGGCGAGTGCGCCGGCGATCAATCCGATGACCACCAGGCTGATGATCAGTCCGAGGATGTGCATGATGCTCCGATCATTGTGGGGACAGCGGGTGGAAGTGCTCCACCGCCCGTGTGTATCGCCGGCGTGAGGCACCGGCAGTTCCTACGGTTGCCCGCGCACGCGCCGACGTAACCTTCGCCGGACAGTTTCGGTGAAAATCCGCGTGATCGTCTCCACGCTTCGGGCGATTCGCCGGGTCAGGAAGAATCGACCGGAAATTCGGACCACCGGTCCCCGGTGAAGGAAAGTCCAACGGTACGTAAACAGACCCGGCAGGCGAATACCGCCTGCACAAGTTGGTCGCCGCGGTACTGGGACTGCACCACATCTTCCTGCGCAGCCGCGCCGCAGTGCGGGCAGACCTGCGGTGTGATCTGGTCCACGCTGCTGTCGGGCCGGTCGGGACCGGTCAGTGGTGGGAAAGGGGCGATGTCGGTCATGAAGCGGTCCTCTGGTGCTGGATCGGCGGTGGGCCGCCGGCGCGTGGCCGTTCAGCCGTCTCGGGGAGTCTCATTCCATCTTCAGCTTGTCCTGCACGCGGCCGGCCATTTTTTCGACCGCGTTGGGCAGTTCTGTGGTTCCGTAGAAGCGCGAATCCGGGTGCGTGGGCCCGGGCATGGGTACTCCCGGCGGCGGTTCTGCAAGGTATTCGAAGGTGCCCTTCCCGTCGGGCGAGGCCCCGCTGGCCCACCGCCCGGAACCGGCAAGCTGTCCGTCGGAGAAGTTGATGTACTGGTATGACGACTGCGTCGCCTCTTTGGACTGTGGGAAGTTGCTGGGCACCGGAAGCGACTCGATCCCCTCGTCCTGCAGCTCGGCGGCCGCGGCCAACCACATGTTCTGATGCATGGTGTCGCGAGCCAGCAGGAACGACAACAGGTCTCGCACTCCGAAGTCATCAGTCATGTGGTAGAGCCGCGCCACCTGAAGCCGCCCCTGCATTTCGGCGTTGGCGTTGGCGGTGAAGTCGGCGAGAAGGTTGCCGCTGGCGGTGATGTAGCTGCCCTGCCACGGGTTGCCCATGCTGTCCACCGGCCGGGCCCCGGCACCGGCGACGATCGCTTGCTGGATATCAGTTCCGCCGACGACCGCGGCGACCGTCGGATCGTTTTGCACAGCCTCGGAGGTGATGCCCAGGGGAGCTTTCTCGAGCAATTGCGCGATCATCGTGGCGAGCATCTCGACGTGGCCGAATTCCTCGGCCCCGATGCCGAAGACGAGGTCTCGATACTTGCCCGGGATGTGCATGTCCACGCCTGGAAGGCATATTGCATCGCGACCGTGATCTCCCCGTACTGGCCGCCGAGCACCTCTTGCAGCTTGCGCGCGTAGACGGCGTCCGGTTTGTCGGGCTTGGCCTGATGCTGAAGTTCCTGACGGTGGAAGAACATGAGGGCTCCTTGCCCGGCCGGCGGCCATCCGCACCGAGGGTGGCCAGGCGGGACGTTCCAGGCGTCGCAAGGCCGGCCACAACCACCGGTGGAGCGACGAGCCGCTGTTGTTTCGGCGGTCGTCTCCAGCCGGATTCCCTGGGTGGCCGTTCCCGAAACGAGCCGGGAGGCCGGCCATCGGCGGGAAAACCGCAGACGTCACGGCCGGAGGCGTGTGGCACCGTCGACCCGGGGTACTGCCGGTCGGGCCGGGTAACTGCGCCCGAACGCTGTGTGCGTATCGATCACGATCTCGGAGGGGATGGCTCGGTCATGGCCAGTGTCAGTCGTGTGGTGGCCGCGCCGCCCGATCAGGTCTTCGCGGTGCTGGCCGACGGTTGGTCGTACAGCAACTGGGTCACCGGGACCTCGCACATGCGGGCGGTTCAGGGAACCTGGCCCGAAGTCGGTGCCAAGCTGTTCCACGCTGCCGGACTGTGGCCCGTGGTCACCCGGGACGAGACGGTGGTGCGCCAAGTTGCCCATAACGCCCGCCTCGAGTTGATCGCCAAGGGCTGGCCCATCGGCGAGGCGCGGGTGGTGATCGAACTCGTCCCCACAACGCCCGCAGCGACCGAAGTTCGCTTGGCTGAGACACCCATCTCCGGACCCGGCAAGTGGTTGCACAACCCGTTGACCGAACTGCTGCTGACCCGCCGCAATGTCGAGTCGTTGGCCCGGCTGGCGGCCATCGTCGAACGCCGTACCGTCCCGGCGGAGAACAAGTGAGAACGGCTGATCGGCCGGCGCGGGGGCCGCATCGGGTGTCGGGCCGGCCGGAGTGAGCGACGTACGAGCGCGACTCATCGCGACGAACGTTCCCGCGGTCCCTGCCGCGGCCGTTCTGGTGTTGCACGGGGGCGGGAGTCGACGGCACAGCGCCATGGTCAGTCCGGCGCAGTTGTCGGTGTTGCGGATGGTGCCCATTGCTCACCGCATCGTGCGGAGCGGTGCGGGGAATCTGGCGGTGTTCCGACTGTTGAATTCCGTGCGCGGCTGGGACAGCAAGTTCACCCCCGTGAAAGACGTCCAATGGGCCTTGAGTCAGCTCGAGGCCCGATTCGGAGACATCCCGGTGGGCCTGGTGGGTCATTCGCTGGGCGGTCGGGCGGCACTGTCTGCCGCCGGTGAATCAGCGGTGGCCAGCGTGGTGGCCCTGGCGCCCTGGCTTTATCCGCAGGAGCCGCCTGTGCACAGCGCCGGGCCGGTTCTCATCGTGCACGGCGATCACGACCGCATCGCCTCCGCCGACCGGTCGCTGGCCTACGCCCGGGCCCTGAGCCGCACCGGAAGTCGCGTCGGGTACATCACCGTGGCCGGGGGCAAACACGCCATGCTCCGCCGTCATGAGGACTTCGGTGCTCTGGCGGCCGATTTCACGGCGGCCACCCTGCTGGGCGCCCCGGCCCGGGTCATTCCCGAGCAGATGCACCGGCTTCCCAGCGGCCTGACCAACGCCACGGTGTAGCAGGCGGCCGCAACTCGCGTTCCCGCGAGGTGCGGGGAGATCACCCGATGGTGACGGCGGTGATCCCGCTGAGGGTGGGCACGTACGCCTTGTGACCCGACAGGGCCGGTGTGGCAAAGCGACTGGTGCTGCCGACGGCGACGTGACCCAACTGTCGGCCGGTGGGGCCGCTGATCGCGTACAGGTTGCCGTTGCCGAGGGCGTACAGCGCTCCGCGACCGGCCACCGGTGACCCTGAGATGCCGCCCTGGGCGGTCCACACGACGGCCATGTGGCCGGTGTTGGAAACACCGACCCGCACAATGCCTCTGGTGGTCGGGACGTACGCCGTGGAGCCGGTCACGGCCGCGACTCCGTAAGCACCGCAGGTGGTGTTGGGGCACAGTGACGTCTTGGCGACATTGCCGCCCACACCGCCGAGGTGATTGGCCCGGACGGTGTAGGCCTGACCGGCCTTGCCGGCTTGCAGCAGGAACCCGTTCGAGAGCCACACGGGCGTCAGGGAACCGAGATCAAGGTCGGCCGCGTTCTCCTGCGCCCAGTTGGTCGGCGCGAAGTAGTCGAGTCGCTGCATCTTCGGGCTCAGGCGGGTGATCGAATCGCTGTAGTCGTACTTGCCCGAGGTGGATTCGCCGTTGCCGGCCGACATGTACACCGTGTGGTCGGGGGCGACGACCGGGCCGCCCGGGGCCCACATGCCGGCTTCCCGGCCGGTCGGCACGACGTACGCGACCCCGCCCAGCTGACCGTTGGTCTTCAGCGAGATGACGGCACCCTTGTACTTGCCGCAGTCACCGACCAGGCCGCCGAAGGCGATGTAGACGTTCCCGTCGTCGACGGCGAGGGCCGCGCGCTGCTGCTCGGCCTTGGCGTCCTCGCCGGGCACCTCCACTCGCCGGTTCATGACGGTGGCGCCGGTCGCGGCGTTCAGGCCCCAGATCTCGTGTTTGACCCCCACTGTCCGGTCGTTGGTGACGGTGACCAGGAAAACGCGACCCGAGGACGCCTCATAAGCCGGCGTACCCGTGATTCCGGTGGGATCGATGTTCCCGGGGCAAGCCAGCACCGAGGTGTCCGAGATCGCCGTTCGCAGGTGGCGGTACCACTTGGTGGCGCCGGTGCCGGGATCGAGGCCGTAGACCGAATCGTTCTCGGTGGCCACGATCAGCAGGTTGCCCGCCAGAATGGGCGATCCGTACACGGCACCGTCCAGCTTCTTGGTGAACGCCACTCGCAAAGACGAATATTTGGCCGTGGATTGATCGCTGCCGGTGCGGAGATTGTCCCCATGGTCTGTCGGCCATCCGGCCGCCGTTCCGACGAGCAGAACAGCAAGAGCAACAAAGATTCCCGGGAATCGGCGCATTTGATCAGCGTGCCTCGGCCTGGTCGAAATGTCGAGTTCCCGGAGCGGCGACTTCTTTCAGCGGCGCCAGGCGGGGTCGGAAAGGTCGCGGAAAGGTCGCGGAAAGGTCGCGGAAAGGTCGGGGAAAGGTGGGTGTACGCCGGAGGTGTGCCGCTTCAGGTGCCGTGCTGGCCGCGGAAGCGATCCAGCATCGCCGCCAGTTGCCGGCCCTCCTCCTCGCTGAGCGAATCGACGAAGCGCAGCAGCACGGCGGAGGAATTCTGGCGGCGGCCGAGGATCGCGCGCATCTTCTGAGCGGCCAGTCCGGCCTCGTCCAGCACCGGCGAGTAGGTGTGGGCGCGGCCGAGCTGCTCACGCCGGACGGCGCCCTTGGTGTAGAGCCGCGCCAGCACCGTCTGAACGGTGTTGTAGGCCAATTCACCGTTCAGTTCGCCGGCTAGCTGGGCGGCCGTGCGCGGTTCCCCGGCGGCCCACAACCGGGCCAGGATGTCCGCCTCGAGCGCTCCGAGTCCACGGCGTTCGGTCATCGGTCCACGAGGGTTCGACACCGGCCACCAGCTGGTCCTACAGTTTTGTCGGTCCTCGGGAGGGAACTAGCTCCAGAGTCGATGGCCGAACCGGCCCGGGCGGAAGGAATCCCCATGAGCATCGGAATCGGCATCTTTCTCATCGTCGTCGGCGCAATTCTGGCTTTTGCCGTCAGCGCGCATGTCCACGGCGTCGATCTGACGACCATCGGATGGATCGTGATGGGGGCCGGCCTCCTCGTCACCCTCATTTCCCTGCTGCTGCTGATTCCCAGGTCCCGCCGCACCCGTTCGACCGCCGTGACCACGGACAACCTGGGTCGACAGTACGTGAGCGAGCGCGACGACCGGATCGATGGTTTGTGATCGGAGTGCGGGTGTGACCGCTGTCGTAGCAGAAATGAATATCCTCTCCGGACGTTATCGGCTGGACCGTTCGCTCGGCCAGGGTGCCACCGCCGAGGTTTTCGAGGCGACGGATCTGGTCCTGGATCGTGCGGTCGCCGTCAAGGTGTTTCACCCGCAATCCGACGAACTGAACAGCTTGGTGCGCCGACAGACCGAGATGCGGTCGCTGGCCGCACTCTCCTCGCCCTACTTGGTGACCATCCACGACGCTCATCTGGCCGAGTCGGACGACGAGGCGGCGAGCGCGAACCCTTCTTATCTCGTCATGGAGTTGGTGGCGGGCCGGCCGCTCTCCCAACTGATGGACCAGGACGAACTGACCGAGGCGGAGATCCGGACGGTGGGGGCGGCGGTGGCGGAGGCGCTCGCCGCGGTCCACCAACTGGGCTACGTCCACCGGGACGTCAAGCCGGCCAACATTCTGGTCACCGACTCCGGTGCGGTAAAGCTGGGTGACTTCGGTCTTGTGCGGCGGGTGGTCAGTGATCCTCTGGAGACCAAGGAAATAGCCGTCGTCGGCACGGTCGCCTACCTCAGCCCGGAACAGGCCGTGGGCGCCAATACCGGGCCGGAATCGGACATCTACTCGCTGGGACTGGTGCTTCTGGAGTGCCTGACCGGCCACCAGGAGTTTGCCGGCGACATCATGCCGGCCACCCTGGCCCGCCTCCTGCGCGATCCGGTGCTTCCCGAAGACCTGCCGGAACCGTGGCCCGATCTGCTCCGCCGCATGACCGCCGCAGACCGGCGTGAACGGCCGGAGGCCACCGAAGTCGCCGCCATCCTCGGTGCCGAAGGGACGGCCGAGGCCAGCGCGGATTGGCCCTGGCCGGCTGCCGGACCGGTGCTGGTCGGGGCGTCCATGGCGCCGTCGCTTCGTCCCCGGCGGCGGTCCCGTTCGACCCGAGCGACGATCGCGGCCTTGGCCCTGGGTGGTGCCGGGCTGGTGGCCGCCGTCGTGCTGGTCGCCCTTTCCCCACACGACGCGCCCTCCTCGACGGCGACGGGAGCCGTCTCGGCCTTGCGGTCGGCGGCCATTGCCGACTCCACAGCCTCTGCCGCGGGGCCGTCGCCTCTGGCGCGCACCACGGCAGGAGCTCCCGTCCCGGGCGGGCAGCCGGGCAACTCCGGAACCGGATCCGGTCGAGTCGCGGTGGAGCTGCCGTCCAACCGGGGGACGCCGGCGGGCACCGCGCCGGCGGCCGCCATCGTGCGCCTGGCTGGACCGGGGCAGTCAGCTGCCCCACCGACGACCTCGAAGGGTCACCTGGGCCAATCCGCGAGCGGGCCGACCGGCCCCGCGACCGCGGGCGCGCACGGGGCGAGCTCTTCTCCGCACGCCAGCACCGGCGGCGGAGGATCCACACCCGCCCACTCGTCCGCCCGCGGGAACCAGTCCACCCAGCACGTCACGCACGTTTCCCCGGCCGCGCCGGGATCGTCAGCCGCGACCAAATCGTCGAACTCCCGGGCGTCGACGCCGGCCGGGACGTCGGGCAGCGCTGCGGCGCCCCGGGTGAAACCGGCCGGCCAAGGGTCGTCGGTCGCCGTCGCCTCGGCGGGGCCACCGGCCGAGGCCACGACTCGGGCCGCCTCTACCCCGCCCGGCCACGCTGCGGCGCCGAACGCCAAGACGAACAAGGGCACCGGCAACGGCAAGGGTCACCAGAAGCAGGGGCCCAAGAAGTGATCGTCTCGGGGTTTACACCTACTGCCGTGTAGGAACTGAGTGATCAAAGATTCCGTCCCCCGACCGGAAGGGAAGCGCCGTGATCATCCTGGGCGTAATACTGCTCATCCTGGGGTTTGTGTTCCACATCTACATCCTGTGGATCATCGGCATAGTGCTGATCGTGATCGGAGCCATTCTCGCCCTGCTGGGTGCGGCCGGCCGGGCGGTCGGTGGTCGGCGGTTCTGGTACTGACCGAAAGTCGGTCCTGGTTCAGTGCTGGTGCTGACGAAAAGGATGGCGCCGCGGCTCGGCCGGCTCAGGAGCGACCGCTGGACATATCCGGTGACTGGCTCTGCTGAGCCAGGTCGACCAGGAACTGGGGCATGCGCCCGGCGCCGAAGTCGTAGAACCTGGCCCAATCCGGCTCAACGGAGATTCGCGTCATGCTGGCATACATCGAGCTGACCTGGCTACGGAAGTCAGCCAGGTGGGCCTCGTCCATGGATTTCGCGGCGGCGGCCAGGTACTCGTCGGGAACTCCGTCCACGGTTTCCACCGTGGCCACCCCGCGTAACAGCAAGGCCTTGGCCTCGGCGGGCGTGCTGCCGGTGTCAATCGTCAGCGCCACGTTCGGTCGCGACGAAATCGCTTTCACCTTCGGTGAAACCGGAACGGTGCACACCACCACGCTGGTGCCGTTCCACACAAAGCCGATGGGAATGACCCGCGGAAATCCGTCGCATCCGTTGTAGGCAAGGCGCGCCAAGAGGCCATCGTGAAGCAACTGCTGGGCACCGGGTTGGGTCAGTTCCTGGGCGACCTGCTGTCGATTTCTCATGCTGACTTCCTACCCGGGGCCGGCGGATCCGGCCAGACGGCGTCAGCCGTCAAGCCGCCGATATACGCGGGGAAATGGTCAGTGTCTGGTCACCGCGGCGTACCCGAAGGTGTCGGCCACGGCGCAGAATGTCAGCGACGGGCAGGAGAGGGCGAGAAAAGCGCCGCGATAGCCGGGGTTTGCCGTCGCAGCCGGGTCCGCGTCGTCCCCGGGCAGCCACATACCCCCGTCCCAATAGCGCGCCCAGCCGTCGAGACCCAGCGCGGCGCAGAAGTTTTCGGCCGGGCAGGAGACGGCTGCCACGCCGCCGGAGTTCAGTGGCCGGCTCGGAGCCCAGCTGCGGCCGAGGAAGGTCGAGACGGCTCCGGTTTCATCTGCGGCGACGCAGAAAACCGCCGACGCGCACGACAAGCCGGTGACGATCAGCGGACTGCCGTCGATAGACCCGACACCGGACCAATTCTGACCGTCGAAGGTGGCGTCGCCACCGGCCACGCCCACGGCCAAGCAAAATCTGGCGCTCGGGCATGAAACTACGGCGGCCTCTGGAGTCAGAACCGGACGAGGGGTGCCCCAGAGGCCGCCGGAGTAGGTCACCAACTGGCCTGAGCCGTCGGCGACCATGCAGAACGCGGCCGTCGGGCACGACACGGACGCCAGCGAACCGCTGGTGCCGGCGACCGTGGTGAGCGTCCAACGGCCGGCATTGTCGATGGCTGCTACGCCGGGCGCATCGCCGGTGGCGGGGCCACCAGCCAGGCAGAAACTCGTTGTCGGGCAGGAGATGGAGTCGAGCGCCGCGGCGCCGGTGGCCCGCGGAGCAGACCATGACTTGCCGTCGAAGGTGATCGCCGCCCCCTGCGCGTCGACGGCCACGCAGAAGCTGGCCGAGGCACAGGAGACGGCAGTCGGTTCGGCGCCGGGATCAATCAGGGCGGACGCCGACCAGGACAACGCGCCCGGTCGCGCGCTCACGGTCGTCCGGGCCGCCGGCGGCGGCTGCGGTGGCTGGGCCACGCCCACCGGGACGGTGGGCGGGCGGGTCGTGGTGGCGGTGGGCGGTGGCTGCGGAGGGGACACGACGCCGACCGCAGCCTCGGCCACCGACGCGTTCCGGGAGGTCGCCGTGAACCCCGGTGTGGCGACGGTCAGAGCCACCAGGACGAGCAGCGCCGCGAGAATTCCGGGCCGGCTCAACCTCATGACGCGCTGCCCAGCGCCGGCGATCCGCCGGAAATACACCGGCGCAGTGGCATACGCCCGGCCGGCGGAGTCGTGGGGCCCATCGGCAGATTGTCGCCCGCCGTCGCCAGATCCTGCGCGCGGCACGCCACATCCCCAGCGGGACCGCGTTCCGGATTGCGGCAGGGCGGCCGCGGCAGCGGGTGGACAGCGGCGCCAAGGCGGTCGGTTCCGGCCCGGCCGCGGGCCCGCCCTCAGTCGTGTTCCCGGCGGGCCAGCGCCCGTCCGAGTTCTGCCTTGTTCATCTTCGAGCGGCCGGGGATGCCGGCGCGGCGGGCGCGGCTGCGCAGCTCGGCCAGGGTATTGCCCTCCACGTCGACCCCGCCGAAAGTCTCGCCCTCACCTCGGCGCTTGGCCGCCGCCGGCTTCTTAGAACGCTCGTCCGAGGGGCCGGTTTCGTCCTTGAGCTCCCAGTGATCGCCGATTTTTTCGGCGATGTTCTTCACCGATCCCCACGCCACGCGATGGGCCCTGGCTTCGTCGCCGTCGTACTGACGCTCGGCGCTGGCCAGCGTCTCCTCGTAGGCATGCTCGATTTTCGGGGCGGAGTCCTTGAGGGTTTGCGGAACCCGGGGTCGGTCCGTCGGCATGGTTGCGCCTCCCTTTGCTCGCTTCCGCGGTTCCCGGACCTGAGACCTTCCGAACCCGGAAGCCCTGTGTGCTGGCCGTGAGTCGAAGGCGGCCAACCGGTTGAACCGCACGTTCGCCGATTCGCGTCCGCCCGCGCGGGGCACCTCCACAGTGGACACAGCAGCGGAGCCGAAAGAAGGAAAGCAGATGGCTCAGACGGTCGGCGACTACCTCCTGCAACGTCTCCGGGAGTGGGACATCCGCCAAGTCTTCGGATATCCGGGTGACGGCATCAACGGCCTGCTGGCGGCCTGGGGCCGGGCTGACGACCAACCGCAGTTCGTCCAGGCCCGACACGAGGAGATGGCTGCCTTCGAGGCCGTCGGCTACGCCAAGTTCAGCGGCCGGGTGGCGGTTTGCTGCGCCACCTCCGGCCCGGGCGCCATTCACCTCCTGAATGGGCTTTACGACGCCAAACTCGACCACGTGCCGGTGGTGGCCATCGTCGGCCAGACCGCCCGCACCGGGTTGGGTGGTTCCTACCAACAAGAGGTCGACCTGGCCGTCCTGTTCAAGGACGTCTGCTCCGAGTACACGCAAACCTGCATGGTCTCGGAACAGCTGCCCAATCTCCTGGACCGGGCTATCCGCATCGCCGTCACCGAAAACGCACCGACCTGCATCATCGTGCCGTCCGATGTCTTCGAATTGGAATACGAGGCGCCCGGGCACGCCTTCAAACACGTGCCGTCGAGCCTGGGACTGGACCAGGCGCTTCCGGAACCGGATCCGGCCGGCGTGCGGGCCGCCGCCGACCTGCTCAACGCCGGCGAGAAGGTGGCCGTCCTGGTGGGCCAGGGAGCCCGCGGCTGCGTCGAGGAACTCACCGAGCTGACGGATCTACTGGGCGCTGGTGTGGCCAAGGCGCTGCTGGGCAAGGACGTGCTGCCGGACACTCTGCCCTGGGTCACCGGATCGATCGGGTTGTTGGGTTCGGTCCCCAGTTATCGGATGATGCGGGACTGCGACACGTTGCTGACCGTCGGCTCCAACTTCCCGTACACGCAGTTCCTGCCGGCCCTGGACCAGGCCAGGGCGGTGCAGATCGACCGCTCCGGCAAGTGGATCGGCATGCGGTACCCCTACGAGCTCAATCTGGTGGGCGACGCCAAGGCCACTCTCCAGGCGTTGATCCCGCTGCTGCAGCGCAAGCCGGACCGGAAGTGGCGCGAGGGCATCGAGTCGGACGTGGCCGACTGGTGGCAGATCATGGAGCGGCAGGCGATGACCGACGCCGACCCGGTCAACCCGCAGCGGATCTTCCATGAATTGTCACTTCGGTTGCCGGCCAACGCCATCGTGGCCTCCGACTCGGGATCGTCGGCGAATTGGTATGCGCGGCAACTGAAGTTCCACGGCGAGATCCGAGGCTCGCTGTCCGGCACCCTGGCCACCATGGGTCCGGCCGTCCCGTACGTCATCGGCGCCAAGTGGGCCCATCCGGATCGCCCGGCCATCGCGCTCACCGGCGACGGAGCCATGCAGATGAACGGGCTCGCCGAATTGATCACGGTGGCCAAGTATCACGAGCAGTGGAGCGATCGAAGGCTGATCGTCGCCATTCTCCACAACAATGACCTCAACCAGGTGACCTGGGAAATGCGGGCCATGAACGGGTCGCCGAAGTTCGCCGCTTCGCAGAGCCTGCCCGACGTCGACTATGCCGCCTTCGCCCGCAGTCTCGGGTTGGAAGGCATCGCCGTCGACCAGCCCGATCAAGTCGGACCGGCCTGGGACAAGGCGTTGTCGGCCAGCACTCCGACGGTGCTGGACGTCCGGTGCGACCCGGACGTCCCACCGATTCCCCCGCATGCCACCGCCGAGCAGGTCAAGTCCCTGCTCGCCGCCGTCGTGCACGGCGACGAGAACACCTGGGGCTTCGTCAAGCAAGGCGTGAAGCAGAAGATGCAGCAATATCTTCCCGGGTCGAAGTCGTGAAAGGGGGTGCCGCCGGCGTTGTGGCGACAGCCGTGCACGACATTCGTACCGGCCGGTTCGAACGGACCCTGTCCGCGCTGACCGCAGTGGGTGCGGCCGTGACGGCCGGCGAGATCTACTTCTCCCACGACGGAGCCAGCTTCGGCAACCGGATGATGTGGTGGCCGATAGTGGTCGTACCCACGGCCATTCCGGCCGGCGTGGCGGCGGTCTTCTCGGAAAGGGCCGCCCGCACGGTGCTGCCGGCCGCCGGGGCGGCGATCGTCATCAACGGCCTGCAGGGCACCTACCTGCACTGGCGCGGAATCCGGCAACGGCCGGGCGGGTTCACCCGCTACAACGTCGAATCCGGCCCGCCGCTGTTCGCGCCCATGTTGGCCAGCCTGGTCGGTGGGATGGCGGTGCTGGCGGGCCTGCTGCGCCGGGAGCGGTTCCGGTGACCTTCGTACCCCCCGGCGCGCGGGGAGTGACTCCCCAGCACCGGGGTCGCTATCGCGGGTTCGACGTGCTGGATCAAGTGGATGTATGGGATGAACTCACCGCCGGGGTGGTGCTGGCCCGGCTGAGGCCGGCGCGTGACTTCGCGTTCTTCACCCGGGAGGAGCGCACCGTGGTCGAGCCGCTGGTCGATCTGCTGTTGGCGCAGGACGAGGAACCGCGAGTGCCAGTGGCCGCCATGATCGACGCGCGGCTGGCCGCGGGCGAGACCGACGGCTGGCACTATGACGACCTGCCCGAGGATGGGCAGGCCTGGCGGAACAGCCTGCATTTCCTGGACGAGGACGCCTACCCGCTGTACGGAAGCGGCTTCGCCACCGCGTCGCGCTCCCACCAGGCGTCGCTGCTGCAAAATGTCCGCGCGCTGGCCACCGATTCCGATCGATGGCACGACTATCCGGCCGAACAGGTCTGGAGCCTGTGGACGCGGTACGCGTGCACCGCGTTCTACTCCCACCCGTGGGCGTGGAACGAGATCGGCTTCCCCGGACCGGCTTATCCCCGGGGCTATCTCAATCTGGGTGTCGACGCCCGGGAACATTGGGAAGTCCCCGAAACGGACGCCGAGGACCCGGTGCCTTTCGCCGCCCGCGTCGAGCAGGAACGTTCCGCCCACCGCGCCCTGCTGGCAGGCGAGACGTGAAATCGCCCGACGGATACCGAGAGGTCCGGCGCCGCAACGAGTCCGCCTGGCTCATTCCCAACAACGGGGACCGCACCGACCACCGGTTGCGAGCGGACATGCGGCGGTTCTCCGACACCGACGAGGTCGACCTGGTGGTGGTGGGCGCCGGCGCAGGCGGCAGCGTGCTCACGCAGCGGCTGGCCCGGGCCGGCTGGTCGGTGGTCTGCCTGGACGCCGGGCCGTTCTGGGACCCGGACGCCGATTGGGTCAGCGACGAGCGCGGCGCCCACACCCTCTACTGGACCGAGCCTCGCCAGATCGGGGGTTCGGATCCGATTCCGTTGGGCTCCAACAACTCCGGACGTGGTGTGGGCGGATCGATGGTCCATTACGCCGGGTTCGCGCCTCGGTTGCATCCTTCCGATTTCCGGGTGCACAGCCGCGACGGCGTCGGAGCCGATTGGCCCATCGAATACGGCGACCTGCGCTCCTATTACGAGATGATCGAGTCGGAACTTCCGGTGGCTGGGGAGACGTGGCCCTGGGGCGAGCCGCACCGTTACCCGCACCACCCCCACCCGGTGAGCGGGAACGGGGAAATCTTTCTGCGCGGAGCCCGCGCGGCGGGAATCATGGCCAAGGTGGGACCGGTCGCCATCCCCAACGGTAGGTTCGGCAACCGGCCGCACTGCATCTACCGGGGTTTCTGCCTGCAAGGCTGCAAAGTCAATGCCAAGGCATCTCCGCTCATCACTCATATTCCCGATGCTCTCGCCCATGGCGCGGAGATCCGGGCCGACTGCATGGTCAGTCGCGTGCTGGTGGACGACGACAGCGGCCGCGTCACTGGCGTGGTGTACATCAGGGACGGTGTGGAGCACCGACAACGGGCCCGCGCCGTGGCGGTGTGCGCGTACAGCATCGAGACGCCGCGGCTGTTGCTGCTCTCGGCCACCCCTCGTTTCCCTCAGGGACTGGGCAACGACCACGACCAGTTGGGCCGCTATCTCATGGTGCAGGGGGCACCACAGACGGCCGGGCGCTTCGACTCCGAGGTCCGGATGTACAAGGCGCCGCCGCCGGAGGTGAGCTCCGAGCAGTTCTACGAGACCGACCCCAGTAAGCCCTACCGGCGGGGCTGGTCCATCCAAACAGTCAGCCCGCTCCCCATCACCTGGTCGGAACACGTCTCGGCGCAGGGGCATTGGGGTGCGGTGCTGCGAGAGTACATGCGCGACTTCGCACACTGGGCCACCCTCGGCGCGCTCTGCGAGTTCTTGCCCCGGTCGGACAACCGGGTCACCCTGGCCGATGAGAAGGACCGCAACGGCCTGCCCGTTGCGCACTTCGCCTACAGCCAGGGCGAGAACGACAAGGCTTTGATGAAGGCGGCCCAGGCGTCGATGGAAGACATCCTGCGGGCCGCGGGGGCCCAGGAGGTCATGACCATCGATCGCTATGCGCACCTCGTCGGCGGTGCGCGGTTGGCCTCCGGCCCCGCGGACGGGGTGGTGGACAGCGGGCACCGGGTCTTCGGCATCCCCAACCTGTTCGTCGTGGACGGCAGTGTCTTTCCCACCCAGGGTTCGGCCAACCCGGCACTCACCATCATGGCGCTGGCGTCCCGGGCCGCCGATCTGCTAGCCCACGGCGCGCGGGCCGGTCTGGAGCACTCATGACCGCCGACCTGACCGTCCACACCTACCGGTTCCCGACCCCGGAGCCGGAGTCCGACGGCACGATGACCTGGGACGCCACCACGGCGGTCGTGGTGCAGGTGCGGCAGGCCGGTGCGACCGGCCTGGGGTGGACATATTCCAGTCCCGCCGCGGCCGCGGTGATCCATGCGCATCTGAAGGACGCACTGGTGGAATCCCTCGACCCGGCCGCGTGCTGGGAATCGATGCACCGGGCCTGTCGCAATCTGGGCACCAAAGGCTTGGTGATGCAGGCCATGAGCGCCGTCGACATCGCGCTGTGGGATCTGCGGGCCCGGGTGGTGGGCCGCTCACTGAGCGAGATCTTCGGGATTCAGCACGAGCGCGTTCCCGTCTACGGTTCCGGTGGATTCACCTCGATGTCCGACACGCAGCTCGCCGCCCAGGTCGGCCAGTGGATGGCCGAGGGCTGTCGCGCCGTGAAGATCAAGATCGGGGAGCGGTGGGGGGCGGACCCGGACCGCGACCTGGCGCGAGTGCACCAATTGCGCGAGCTGGCCGGCGGCGCCGCGTTGATGGTGGACGGGAACGGCGGATACACCCGGGGTCAGGCCCGGCGGATCGGCCGTGAGCTGGACAGGCTGGGCGTCGTCTGGTTCGAAGAGCCGGTCTCCAGCGACGATCTGGAAGGCCTGGCCGATCTGCGAGCGGCCCTGGACTGCGATGTGGCCGCCGGCGAGTACATCTCCGAAGTCACGGAGGCGCAGGCTATGTCGCGGGTGGTGGACTGTCTGCAGCTCGACGTGACCCGATGCGGCGGCTACACCGGTTTCGCGCACTGCGCGGCCGTGGCCCAAGCGGCCGGCCTGGACGTCTCGGTGCACTGCGCGCCGGCGCTCGGACTGCCCATCGCCGCCGCGACGGCACGGCTGCGCCACATTGAGTATTTCGCCGACCACGCGCGGCTCGAGCCACTGCTGGCCGACGGTGTGCCTCGGGTGGTCGGCGGTGCGCTGCGTCCCGATCGCAGTTCCCCCGGACACGGGATGACGCTCCGGTCGGACGCTGCCGCCTACTTGGCGGACTGAGTCGGTGGCGACCTTTTGGTATTCGCCCGGGACGGCCATGGCGTGGGGCGAGTGGAGGTGGGACTCGGGTGAATGACAATGTCGACCAGGGCCGGTCTGAGTACTCCCGATTTGACACCCACTCGGCCGCCGGCCTGGTCCCCGAACCGGAGGCCGGCACCGACACGACCACCGACCTGATCCCGGAACCCGAGCCGGCCGGCGGTGACCCGCAAACGGTCGGCCCGTCAGCGCGGACCGTCTCCCGGGCGGCGCCGCCTCGGTGCCCGACCCGCACCCGCATGTACCGGGCGGGCACGGTGATGGCCGAAGGATTCCCGGCCGAGGAGATCAGCGAACGCCTGGCCGCCGACGAGGCGGCGGTGGTATGGCTCGACCTGTACAACCCCGACCAGGCGGATCTCAGCATCGTGACCGAGGAGTTCGGATTGCACCCCCTGGCGGTCGAGGATGCCATCAGCGATCACCAACGACCCAAGGTCGACCGGTACCGCACACACCTGTTCGCCAACATGTACGCCGTCTCGACCGACGTGCACTCGACGGGCGTGCGGGCCGGCGAAATCAGCGTGTTCGTCACGCCGCGGGCCCTGATCACGGTGCGCAAGAACGATTTCGACATCGACACCCTGATCGCCAGATGGGATCTCAACACCGAGCTGATCCGGCCGGGCAACGAGGTGGCCGTGTTGACCTACGGCCTGCTGGATGCCGTGGTGGACGGCCATTATGTGGCCGTGGAGCAACTGGACGACAACGCCGAGGAGTTGCAGCGCTACCTGTTCGCCCCGCACGGCGGCCCCGGGCTTCGCCGCCGCGGTTATGAACTGGGGGCGGCGCTGGCGGATCTGCGGCGGCTGGTCGCCCCGATGCAGGAGGTGGTCGGACGGATGATCCGGATGGACAGTCACCTGGTGGACAGCGAGCTGGGGCCGTACTTCCATGACATCCTCGACCACGTCGTCCGGGCCACCGAAACCATCGACGCGGCGCGGGATCGCATCAGCCGGGTCATCGAGTCGCAACTGAATGAACAGGGCGCCCAACTCAACGAGATCACCAAGAAACTGGCCGCCTGGGCGGCCATCATCGCGGTGCCCACCGCCGTCACCGGCTTCTACGGGCAGAACGTGCCGTATCCCGGCTTCGGCACCCACGTCGGCTTTTTCACCAGCGTGGCGGTGATGCTGATCCTGGCCGGCGGGCTGTACACCCTGTTGCGCCGGAACGGCTGGCTCTGAAGAGGTTGTCGCCCACTCGCGGCCAGAGCGCGGGAACCCGGGTCGCAGCCGCTGCCGCCCAGAGCAGTGCCCCGCCAACCGCCGTCCCGCAGCGCTAGTCGGGCACCTCACTCGCGCGGATGATGTCACGGTAGGCCCATGCGGAATCCTTGATCGTCCGGTTCCCGGTCTCGTAGTCCACGAAGACCAGCCCGAACCGCGGCGGATAGCCCTGCGCCCATTCCCAGTTGTCCAGCAGCGACCAGTGGCAGTACCCGATAACTGGGGCGCCGGCTTGACGGGCGTCCAGAATGGCCGACAGGTGCCGGCGCAGGAAACTCGTCCGGCGATCGTCGCGCACCCGGCCGTCCGGACCGGGCGCATCGGTGTAAACGCAACCGTTCTCGGTGATGAGAAGCGGGACTTGCGGGTGGTTCCGGCTCAGCTTGCCCAACAGATCGGTGAGGCAGTGGGGGACGACCTCCCATCCGAGGTCGGTGGTTTCGGCGTCGTCGGGCAGCGGCATGACCTGCCAGGGCAGTCCGAGGGAATCGCCGTCGGAGGCGGCGATGATGCGGCGCGTGTAGTAGTTGACCCCGAGAAAACCTGAGGGGGTCGCGATGGTGTCGAAGTCACCGTCCTGGACGAAGTCGAAGGGCCCGATACGCGTTTCGTACACCTCGCGCATGCGCTCGGGATATCCGTGCCCCAGCACCGGCTGCAGGAACCAGTCGTTGGTGTACTCCTCCGAAAGAGCGGCCGCCGCCACGTCTTCCGGTCGGTCGGTGGCCGGGTAGTTCGGGAACAGGCTGAAGGCCACGCCGGCTCGGCCCTGCGGCACCCGGCTCTGCAGCGCTTGCGTGGCCAGCCCGTGACCGAGCAGCAGGTGGTGCATGACTCGCACCGAGGCCGGCAGGTCCTTGATACCCGGGGCGTGCACGCCGATCTGATAGCCGAGGAGCCCCAGGATCCATGGTTCGCAGATCGTCACCCAATCGCGGACCCGATCGCCGAACCGGCCGAAGCACACATCGGCGTAATCGGCGAAACGGGCGGCGAGGTCGCGGTTCTGCCAGCCTCCGCCCGCCTGCAGCGCGGCCGGCAGGTCCCAGTGATAGAGCGTGATCAGCGGGGTGATGCCCCGGCCCAGCAGCGTGTCGATGATCCGCTCGTAGTGGTCCAGGCCGGCGGCGGAGCCGGGGCCGGTGCCGTCCGGCTGGATGCGGCACCAGGCCAGCGAGAACCGGTAGGCATTGGCGCCGATCTCACCGATCAGGTCGATGTCCTCGGACCACCGGCGGTAGCTGTCGCAGGCCCGGGACGCGTCGGATCCGTCCTCGATGGCCCCCGGCCGGGCGACGAAGTCTTCCCAGATGGACCGCCCGCGCCCGTCGGCCAGCAGGTTCCCCTCCGTCTGATACGCCGACGTGGAGACGCCCCAGAGGAAGTCGGCCGGAAAGGTTCGTGCGGGCAAGAGGTCAGCCTCGTTCCTCGCTCGGTTCGTCCTGCAATTCGGGCAGTTCCAGTCCGTCCTGCGCCGCCCACAGCAAAAGGCCTACACACCAGGCGTGCGAGAGCTCCTGCATGGTGCCCTTCGGCCGGAAACACTCCGTGTGGAAGTAGCGTTCGGCCACCATGCCGCGGCGGCCGTTGAAGTCGCCGTCCTCGCGGGCTACGAATTGGCGGAAGCAGGCCAGCGTCTCGCGGGCGCGCTCGGCGTAGTGGGGGTCCGCCAGGGCGCGGGACAGCTCCACCAGTTCCCGGGAGCAGATCAAGCCGTAGCTGTGCAGGTGCTGGTTGCTCGGCGACGCCTGGTCCGCGCCGCGGGTGCGGAATCCGTACGCACCCAGGAACGTCTGGCGGGAGAAGGCGGAGTCGTAGCTGTAGCGGAACGTCAGCAGCCAGTCCGCCGACCGCCGCGCGAGGTCGAGCCAGCCCGCATCGCCGGTAGCCCGGAAAAGCGCCCAGTACGACATCAGGGCGACGTACCCGTCTTCCGAGGACGGCGCCAGGTCGACGTCCTCCGGGGCTCCGTTGAGGAACTCGCTCCGCACCGCATCGCCGTAGAAGTCCCCGGCCGCCCTGGCCGCGTCCAACCACCGCGGCTGGGAGAACAATTCGGCGCCGGCCGCCAGCGGCGCCACCCAGGCCAATCCGGCGGCGCCGTCGCGGGACAGCACCCGCCCGTCATCGGCGGCGTACAGGCTGCCGAGATTGCCGTTCCCGTCCTGCGCCGCCACGGCCAACCGAAGGTTGCGGGCCACCACGGCGGCCCACTCCGGCCGGTCGACGCCGCGGCCGCGTTCGGCGACGTACGCCCGCAGCAGGAAGAGTGTCGCTTCGGCCAGGGTCCGCGCGTGCAGGCCGCCGGGCACCGGCGTCCAACTCTGCGCCCAACCCGACTCTGCGCTCCAGCGACCCCAGAAGAAGCCGCTGGGGGAGGGGTGCGTGCAGATGTTGTCCAGGACATCGACGGCGGCCGCGACGGCGGCCGGATCGGCGGTCCGGCGGCCGTGCCGCAGCAACGCCGCTGCGGCCGGAACGCCGGAGAGCCAGGCGACGTGCATGTCCAGGCGGTCGCCCAGACCCTCACCGACGTCGTCGAAATCGCGATCGAAGGACGCCGTCTCCACCAGTGCCCGGTGCTCCGGCCGGTAGTGCCAACGCAGCAACCCGTGCCCGGCCAGTTCTGCGGCCGTGGCCAGGCCGACCCAGGGCGCCACCGCCGATCCAGGGGCGAGGCGGGCGTGGCAGCGCCGGAGGACGGGGGCATAATCGTGCCGGTCGGCGGACAGCGGCACCAGGCGGCACACCACCAGGTGCTCCTCGCCGGGCCGCCACGGGTGATCGGCTCCGAGCGACGGCCGCCCGGACGGCAGGCCCACGTAGCTGGCCGGGAATTCTCGGACCGGAAATTCCAGGGCCACCTGAGCGTTTTCGCCCGGTCCGGCCCCGGAGAAGCCGACTCCGGTCATCCCGAGCGAGGACAGTTCGTCCGCGACCAGCGCGATGCCGGCGGTGTCGGAGAACGCGAAGACGGCCGGTGTGGCCGCCCGATCGGCGCGGAACATCCAGGCCCGGCTGACCAGGCGGTCAGGATCGTCCGCCCCGGCCCGGTAGCGGGGGAAGACGCGTTCGCACCGTTCCGGGCGGTTCTCGCCGTAGAAAAGGCCCGGGATCAGCCAGAAAGGATCCGTGACCCCGGCCACGGGGGCCGTGACCCGGATGCGGCCCCAGGTGAGCGTCGCGGCCCGGCACCGGCAGGTCACTTGGACCCGGAAATCCGGCTCCCCGTGCCCGTCCACCTGGACCCGGATGTCGAACGCTTCCGCTCCGACCGGGCCGGCTGGGCCGACGACCGTGACAGAGATGGGCGGGACGGGTGTCGGGCTCACTGCTCGGGCTCGCCGGCGAGCGGCTCTCGGCCGGTCACCGGGCTGACGCTGGTGTCCGTCAGCGAACGTTCCAGCAGGTCGGCGACTTCGACCGGGCGGACCGGGTCGCGCGGGATCCGCACCGTGGCGATCTCATGCGGGCTCAGCGCGATCGGCACCGTCCGGTCCAAGAACGCCAGGCGCAGGTCCACTAGGGCCGGCGCTCCCGCGGTCTCGTAGGCCCGCACCACCACGACATCCGGATCGTCCTCGGCCTGCTTGACCACGGTGACCAGGGCGTGCCCGACGATCGCCGGGGCCTCGGCGAACGAGTGCCGCAGCGGTAGCGGGCCGGTGTGCGCCGATTCCAGCAAAGGAATGGGCGGCTCGTTGAGAACCATGGCCCACAGGGGGATCTCGGCGGCTGAGAAGTCGCCGCCGTGCGGGACGATGCGGTAGGTGAATTGCTGGATGCCCTGGTCCTGATAGTGGGGCAGATCGTCGGGATCCAGCCGCGCCGGATCGTGCCAGGCGAAAGCGGGGCTGCGCACGGCCATGATGCCCAGGTCGACGCCGGCTTCCGTGCCGGCCACGTCGAAGCTGTACTTGCCGTCGTTGAGCACCGCGACGCCGGCGCCGCGCTGGCCGTGCCGGCCCGTGAGGTCGACCCAACTCTGACTCGGCACCTCGGCCCCATCCGTCGCCCGCACGATGCACCCGTAGGGGATCTCGTGCGTGGCGGACGCTTCCGCCAGTGTGGTCGGGATCCGCAATTTGAGGGCGTGCAGTTGTTCGTGCCAGTCAATCGTCGCCCGCACCTCGAGGTGACGGGCGTGGGCGTCGAGCCGAATCTCCTCCACCAGTCGGGAGGCGCCGTAGGTGCTGACGACGCGCACGGCCTGCCGCACCGGGCCGTCGGCGATCCGGGTCACCCGGACCGGCCGGAACTGCCCGACGACGTCCCGGTACGAGCGGACGCCGTGCGACCAGGTATCGGTCGGGTCGTTGAGCACCACGGCATGCGGCCGGGTGTCGTCGACCACGTCCGCACCGCCGAGCTCGGACACCCTGAGCTCGCTCAGCCAGCCGGTCTGCGCCGAGATCACGGCGCGCAGGTGGTCGTTCTCGAGGACCAGATCCTCCCGGTCCAGCAGCGCCGGAACCGTCGGTGCCGCTGTGCTGACCCGCAGGGTGCGGTAACCCAGCGGCTCCAGGTCCACCGCGATCGCGAGGCGGCCCCGGCCTCCGGCCCGGGCCTCGGAGGACACGAGCTGGGACGGGATCGGCGCGCCGTCCTCGTCACAGATCTGCCAGGGCTGGGGCAGCCCGCCGAATTCGAATTCCACCGTCTCGATCACCGGCGCCGGGTGCGGGTTGAACAGCACCACCGGAACCGTCCCGGCGACCAGCGGGATGTCGATCTGGCGGCTGATGGATTGCCGGGCCCGATTGCCGACCCGGGCCGCGATGGCCATGGCCTCGCCGTGCATGTCACGGGCGTCGACATAGGCGCTGGGCAGCGCGGTTCCGGGCAGGATGTCGTGGAACTGGTTGAACAGCACCTGATGCCAGCCGTGGGCCAACTCCGGGCGCGGATCGGCCAAGGGTGCCAGTCCGGCGGCCACGGTAGACCACTTCTCGGCGCTGCGCAGTGCGTTCTCGCTGCGCCGGTTGTTGCGCTTGATCTCCGACATGGCCGAATAGCACCCGACCGCGTGCAGCTGCAGCTCACCGGCGTAGCTGCCGGTGTCGTCGTCGGCCAGCGCCGCGTCGACGTAGCTGCGGGCGGTAGCCGCGCCGATGGACGGAAAGCCGTCCCGCCCGGCCAGATCACGGATCGACTCGATGTTGGCCTTGGTGGGGCCGCCGCCGTGATTGCCGACGCCGTAGAAGCAGACCATCGGCCGATCGCCGGTGGGCAGCTGAGCCACCGACTTCACGACCTGGTAGTTCACGTCCAGGGGCGGGGTGCAGTACTCGTTGGGGATGCGGGAGGCCAACACCCGGGATCCATCCGGCGCCGACCACCAGAACGCTCCCGTGGGCAGCGCCAATTCGTGCGCCTGGGGGCGCAGGAACAGATAGGAATCCAGTCCGGCCTTGGCCAAGAACTGCGGCAGCATGGCGTGGTGGCCGAACGGATCAGCGTTCAGGCCGACGGTGGCGATACGCCCGAACCGGGACTGCAGATACCGCTGCGAGTACAGGAAGTGCCGGGCAAAGGATTCGCCGGACGGCAGGTTGCAGTCCGGTTCCACCCACATGCCGCCGACGAGTTCCCAGCGGCCTTCCTGCACCCGGGCCCTGATGCGCGCGAACATTTCCGGGTCGTGTCCCTCGATCCAGGTCAGGAACACGACCTGATCCATGGTGAACACGAATTCGGGGTACTCGTCCATGCGGTCGAGCGCGGACGCAAAGGTGGCCCGGACCTCCTGGTAACCCTCCGGCCACCGCCACAGCCACACCGGGTCGATGTGAGCGTTCCCGATCATGTAGAGGTGGCGGCGCACGCCAGAGCGATCCGAGGGGAAACGGGGCGAGTCCGCTCTCGGAGAGTGCGGTTCGGGCATGTTGTCGGAACTACCCTTTCCTCGCCTGAGTGGCCACGCCTTCGACGAAGAACCGCTGCCCGAACGCGAAGATGATGATCAACGGAAGAGCGGCGATGAGGGCCGCCGTGACGATGTATTGGTAGTCCCCCTCCCCGCCGGCTATCGGGTTGTACTTGAGGAACAAACTGTTGAGGCCCAGCGGGACGGTGAACAGGCTGGTGTCGTTGTTGAGGTAGATCAGTGGCTTCAGCACGTCGTCCCAGCTGGCCTGGAATTCGAAGATGAACACGATGATCAGGGCCGGCCGGGACAGCGGAGCGGCGATGCGCCAGAAGAGCCCGAAGTAACTGCAGCCGTCGACCCGTGCCGCCTCGAACAATTCTCGCGGCAGACCGAGAAAGAATTGCCGCAACAGGAAGATGTAGAAGGCGCTGCCGGTGAGATTCTGCGCCCACAAGGGAATCCGCGTGCCGAGCGCGCCCAGGTCTTTCCAGATCAGGAAGACCGGAATCATGGTGACCATGCTTGGCAACATCATCGTCGCCAGCACCAGACCGAACAGCACGTTCTTGAAGCGGAACCGGAAGTAGGCAAAACCGAAGGCGACCAGAGAACTCGAGGCCGTCACCGTGACCGCCGCCAGCACGCCGACCAGCGCGCTGTTGCCCAGCCACGTCAGCATGGGCGCAACGCGGAAGATCTCGGGAGAAGTTCGCGATGGTCGGATGCAGCGGGAAGAGCCGGTTGTCGAAGACTTCGCCGCGGGTCTTGAAGGAGGACGACAGCAGCCAGGCGAACGGGTAGATGAACAGCACCGCGAAGAAGATCAGGACGATCCAATAGGGCACCTGCCGGACCACCGCGGCCGCCGAACGGTGTTCGGCCGGCGGCTTGCTCATGATCCCCGCGGGCCGTGGGTTCCGCGAGCGTGGCACTGGTCATCCCGTCACCGCTGATCGTTCTCGTAGTAGACGAATCGGTTGCCGACCTTCACCTGGATGAAGGTGATCACCATGATGATCAGGAATAGCAGCCAGGCCAGCGCCGAGGCGTACCCCATGCGCAGATTCTGGAAGGCCTGTTTGAACAGATACAGCGTGTAGAACAGCGATGCGTCGCTGGCGTAGGTCGTCTGGCCGGGGTTGCCGAACAGCACGAACACCTTGTCGAACATCTGGATCGCCGAGATGGTCAGCACGATGATCTGGAAGAAAAGGGTGCTGGAGATCATCGGGATGGTGATTGTGAAAAACCGCTTGATCGGCCCCGCCCCGTCGATCTCGGCTGCCTCGTAGAGCACCGCGGGCACGTTCTTCAGGGCGGCCAAAAAGATGACAACGGCACCGCCCAGACCCCACAGGCTCATCAGCACGATGGCTGGCTTGATCCAGGCCGGATCGGTGAGCCATTGCGGGCCTTGGATGCCCACCAGCGACAGCGCCCGGTTGATCAACCCGAAGTTGCCGTTCAGCATCAGGCTGAACATCACGGCGACCGCCACACCGGGGGTCATCACCGGCAGGTAGATACACCGTGCGGAGAAAGCCGGCGCCCCGCTTCACGCGGTTCAGCAACATGGCCAGGCCGAGGGAGAAGATGATGGCCAGCGGTACATAGAGAACCGCATAGATGAACGTGTTGTACAACGACGTGGCGACCCGGGGATCGCTGAACAGCTCCTGGTAGTTCTTGACGCCGGTGAATTTCCAGCGGCGTCCGCCGTAGTTGGTGAAGGTCAGTATCAGGCTCCAGACCATCGGTCCCAGCGTGAACACCAGGAACCCGATGATCCAGGGTGAGAGAAAGCCCAGTGCGGCTCTGGTCTCTCGCGGGTCGTACTTGCGAATGCGGCGGCGCCGCGGAATGTCCCTCAGCGTCTTGGGCAGCGCTGCCGCGCCCGAGACGTACTCGGGCGCGGCAGCGGTGGGGATCTCCGGACTGGCCATGGATCAGCTGGTGGCGTCGCTATATGCCTGCATGGCGGTGTTCTGGGCGGTGTCCAGCGCCTGCTGCGGGTCCTTGCCGTTCAGGGCGTCGGTGACGGCCTGCTGGTAGGCGGTCTGGATCTCCTGTCCGGCCGGCGACGGCGGGACCATCTTCGCTGAGCTCAACGCGTTGTAGTACACCTTGATCACGGCGTCGATCTTCGCGTTGCCGGTGGGCTTGACGTACTGGGCCTGGAGCTTAACGTTGGCCGCCTGGTTCGCCGTGAACAGCCCGGTGAAGATGCCCTTGGGGTTGGTCGTGGCCAGCTTGGCCGACCGGGCCGCGCCGGCGGCGTCCCACGCTGCTCCGGAGGTGGCCAGTTTCATGAATTCACACATGCCTCCGGCGTTCGGCGAGCCGTCCGGGATGGCGAAGGACGCGCCGGTCTCCAGTGACAGCGGCTGGCCATTCTTGGCCTTGAACGGCGCCGCCGAAATGTCTTGCGAACCCGGGAACCCGAAGAGCACGTTCGGGTACCAGTCCTCGTAGTCCATCGCGCCGATCTGACCCTTGGTGAACTCGTTGTTGGCGCCGAAGAAGTCCCAGGTGTCGCGGAAGGACTTGAAGTTGGCCCAGCCGCCCTGGGCGTTGACCAGGCTGACGGTGTACTTGAGGGCCTCGACGACCTTCGGGTCGTTCAGCGTCGGCTTGCCGTCAGACCCGATGATGGAACCGCCATTGGCCTCCGCCCAGAGGGGCAGGTACTCGGGAATCTTCGGGTCATAGCCGATGGTGGACGGCTTGCCGTTGGTGGCCTTGTACATCTTCTTGGCCACGGTGAGCAGGTTGTCCCAATTGGAGGTGTCGATGTCGCTGGGGGAAACGCCCGCGGCCGAGAGCACCTTGTTGTTCATCAGGATCGCGGTGACCGTGTAGAAGTCCGGGATGCCGTACAGGTGACCGTTGTACGTGCTTTCCTGGACGGCTTCCTTGTAGTACTGGCTGGTGTCGATGGCGTCCTTGCTGACACAGTCGTCCAACGGCTGCAGGAAGCCTTTCTGGGCGTATTCGGCCAGTAGCGAGCGGTCCATGTACACGCCGGCCGGGACGGTGCCGCCGTTCATGGCGGTCGCGAACTTCTGCGGGTCGAAGCCGTTCTGGTCGACCTTGATGTCGAGCTTGCTGTCCGTCTTCTTGGCGTAGGCCACCCGCGAGGTGCCCACCTCATCACCGGTGGTGAAACCCATGATGTCGATCGTCTTGCCGGTATTGGGCAACGCGCCGGCCGGCAGCGTCGTGGAGCCGCCGCCGGATGACGACGGTTGCATGGCACTCGAGGCCGGAGCGGCCGACGAACCGCTGCTGGGCGCGCTTGACGCAGGCGCACTGCTGGCCCCGGACGAGGATGAACCGGCGGACGACGTCGGCGCCGAACTGGATGCCGAGCTGGGCGCGGAGCTGCTGGATGCGGAACTGCTCGAGGTGTTGGAGGAGCTGGACGACGATCCGGAGTTGCTGCTGCTGCAGGCGGCTACCAGCAATCCCGCCGACAATGCGAGCGCCAGGCCGGCACGGTTTCTGTTCACGTGGATTCCTCTCGACCGGCGCCGTCGGCTGACCTGGTCGTCTCGATGGCTCGGGGCCGGTTGGCTCTTCAACCGGACATGTGGCAGCGTTGCCACCCGTCTGAACGTATAGGGGTCGAATCCACTCGGTCAATGCCTCCGAAAGGGTTGGCGCTAGACGTGGACGGCGGGTGTCACCGGGTGCGAAGTGCCCGCTACGGCGCGCGGCAAACTGCGCCGAACGGATGACTTTCGAACTATCAGGGTAGGCGGAACTTCGAGATGGGTTGCCGGGCCGTCCGATCGAGCCGACAGTGCGGTGTCCGGAAGGCGGGTGCGTTGCCGGGCGGGCAGTTGGGTGATCAACAAATCGGCGCTCAGCCGGCCGATCTCCGTCGGATGCTGGGCCACCGCGGTGATCGGCGGGGTCACCATGCTCATCCACGGCACGTCGTCGATGGCCACCAACGACAAGCGGCCGGGAATCGAAATCCGAGCGGCCGTCAACTCGGCGAAGACCCCCTGACCCAACACATTGTTGGCGACCACGGCGGCCGTCACCTCCGGCCGGGCGGCCAGCAGGTCGACGAGGCCGGTGTCCCGGGTGCTCTGGTGCAGGCCGGTGATCAGGACCAGGCCGGGGTCGAACGGCACACCGGCCGCCTCCAGGGTGGACCGATAACCGGCGAGCCGGCCGGCCCCGGTGGTCCAGGTGTCCTCGTCGATGACCATCGCGATGCTGCGATGGCCCAGCCCGACCAGATGTTCGGTGGCCAGGCGCCCACCCAGAACGTTGTCACTGGTCACCGCCCCGATGGCGGGATCGTTGATCATCCGGTCGGCCTGGACGACGACGATGTGCCGGCGGCGCAGCTCTGCCACTCCCTCGCGGGACACCGGAGTGGCGACCACGCCGGGAATGCGCAGGGCTGCGAACATCCGCACGGCCGCCAGTTCCTGGGCGGCGTCGCCATCGGTGTTGACCAGGAACATCAGCAGTCCGGCGGCCCGCAGTCGTTGTTCGATGCCGATCGCCAGCTCCGCGTAAAAGGGATTGCGCAGATCCGAGATGAGCACGCCGATGTCCGAGCGGGCTCCGGACCGCAGATTGCGGGCGTTGAAGTCGGGGACGTATTCGGTGGCCAGCACCGCCGCGTCAATCCGCCCCCGCACGTCCGCGGACACGTAGCCCCGGCCGGACAAGGCCCGGGAGACGGTGGACGGCGACACCCCCGCGTTCCTGGCCACGTCCGCCACCGTGCTGCGGCGAGGGGCGGCTGCGCGCACCGATCTCACCGCCCCGGGTCGAACCGGGACCGGTAGGCCCGCCACCGGGCGGCGACCAATGCGAAATCGTCGTCGCACCAGGTCTCACCGGTCCGATCCTGTCGACCGGCGTAGTACAACGCGGGCACCCCCAGGTCGCCCTGCATGGACACATAGGCCCGCCATTGCGCCAAGTCCGGCATGCACCACCCGTCCGTATCGATCAGAACTCCGGGTAACGCAGCCGCGACGACCTTCGCTCGGTAGGTCATTTGCGGCACCACGTCGACGGACGGATCGTACGCATCCAGCCACGCGATGTCGTTGAGCCTGACCATGTCGGTGACGTCGGCAAAGGCGGGGTTGGGGCAGTGGGTGATGACCAGAGCGTCCGGTTTGACGCTCTTGGCCGTGTCGTACATCAGAGCCAGCAAATCGTGCAGCAGCCGGGCACCCCAACCCGGGCCGTGATGGTGCAGGGCCGCTCCCGACGGCGTGCCAGCGGTGAAGTCCACCTTCAAACCGTCGGCATCCAGGCCCTGCGGACCGAGCAGCTGGCGCACCGTCGCGACCAGAACTTCCCGCCCGCCCGGGCTGTGCGGATCCATGGCGACCGCTCGGCCGTCCAGGGTCCGGATGCAGGCGTCCGGAGGCAGCCCGTCGACGTCCCAGGCTTTCCACCACAACAGGATCCGTCGCCCCAGCCGATGCTGCCCGGCAATCCAGCCGGCCAGGTCCGGCCACTTGCTCTCGTCCGGCTCGGGACGGGCGTAGTGCCGCGCCCACTTGTCGTCCACCACCACGGTGCCGGGCGAAATATCGTGCGCCGCCAGCAGTTGCAGGAATTCGTCGTAATTGGCCTGGGTGCATTCCGTCGGTGCGGAGCCGGTGTAGCCGGGATCGTCCGCCCCGTGGGCCTGCGCCAGGGCGCTCTGGGCGCCCCACCCGCAGAAGATCGGTTCCCGCCACCAATCCGGGCCGGCCGCCGGGAGAGGCGGGGCCAGCCCGGCCCGCCGCAGCCGAGCGCAGTAGCCGCCCACCGCCGAGAACGGGTCGGAGAACCCGAACTCGATGACCACGTCAGGCAGCCGGAACTCGCCGTCGACGACGGTGTGTCCCTCGTAGTCCAGGGCCAACCAGAACGCTTGCGGTTCGGTCCGATAGCTGAACGCGGTGAAATCGGCGTCGCCCAACGGAACGTGCAGACCGATCGACGCCCACCCGCCGGGCGCGGGCAGGGCCGGGTCCACACCTTCAGCCCGGCTCACCGCGAAGCACCACGGCGCGGGAGTGAACAACCACCGGCCGACCCCGGGCTGCGATCCCGAGCCGGTCACCGAAATGGTCGCCGGTTCCTCGGCCGCCCGCACGACGCGACGCGGATGGTCCGGATTCGGCGACACGACGGATCGCAATGCGGAACCGCTGGGCAGGAAACCTTCCGGCGGGCACCGGCCGGCCAGCAGCTCCACCGAGGAGATGACTCCGCGGCCGCGCACCCCACCACTGATGACCAGACACCCGTCGTCGACCCGCAGTTCCGTCCAGCGCTCCTCCCAGACCGTGCTGGAGGCGCGGACACGGAAGCTGAGACCGCCGGCGGCATCCCGAACCGGCGCGAAGTCGGTGTCCAGCGTCTCGTCGGGACCGGACATGGTGTGCACCGCGTTCAACAGCCGAAGCGAGAACCACGGCCGCCCGTCGTTGCCGTCGACCCGGACGACACAGCGGTCGGGGTCGACCGACAGCCGGCCTTCCCGCAGAACGGTCATCGCAGGTCCACCAGGCATTCGGCGCGTTGTCCGAAGCGGTGCCCATCCACAGTCAGATCGGCCGCCAGCACCACGCGCCGTTTGTGCCCCGCGTCGGCCGGTGACCAACATGCGAAGGACACGACCCCGGAGGCTCCCGCGTCCAGCACGACCTCTCGTTGTGCCGGCGCGAAGGTCCAGTCGGCGGGACCGGTCATGCTCACCCGGGCGGTGCCTTTCTCCGGCAGCGGATTGAGGACCTCGACCTCGTAGGAAATGAGCTTCCCCGGCCCCGAAACAGTGATGTACGGCCGGATGGTGCTCATGAAATCGCCGGGGCCGAAATTGAATTCGCGACGAGCCAGCACCTGGTGGTGAAGATCGATCAGTTCGTCGGCCTTGCGTTGCAGTTCGTCGAGATAGGGCTGGTCCACCTCGCGCACACCCCAGTGCCCGGTGAGCATCAATTCCGGTTGCAGCTTTTGATAGAGCCGCGCACTCGCGGCGTAATCCTCGGGCCGGAAACCGTTCTTGTACTGATAGTTCAGGACTTCCGGGCGCACGCCCGGCTGCCAATTCGCTTCCTGTTGGTCGCCGGTGGCAATGACCTTCCGGCCGTCGACCTCGGTGTAGACGGCCACCTGGTTCAGGCAGTGACCGGGCAGCGGATGGAGCGTGATTTCGTATTCCCGCCAGGCCAGCGGCCGCCCGGTGGGCACGACGTGGTCCGTCGGCACGGCGTCCCGGAGCAGGCAGGGCAGGTCGTAGCGGTCCGGAGCGGCCATGATCTGCGCGATGCCCTTTTCGGCCCAGACCTCCGTGCCCTCGATGTTCCGCAGCAGGTTGAAACCAGCGATGTGGTCGTCGTGGTAATGGGTGGGAATGGCCACCTCCACCCGCTCTATGCCGAAGTCACGTTTCAGCGCTCGAAGGGAAGGCAGCCACGCCCGCCGGGCCGCCTTGTCCTCGCCGGCGGCCCAATCGGTGACCATGTCGTAGCCGTAGTCCACGAACAGCGCTGTGCCGGCGTCGGACAGCAGCACGTAATTCTGGGCGTTGGCGGTGCGGTTGCGGAGCAGGTGCGGGGTGAGCACGTCGAAGGGCCGGTCGCGCCAGGCGTCCAGGTCCCAGGGCTCGGACCGCTGAGCCTCCAGGAGTTGGCGCAGCGGCGGTTCGGTGGCCGCCACGGCCGCGGGCGGGTCGTCCATCACCACGCCGTGGCTGGGCAGCAGCAGATCAGGATGGGCGTCGAGCACGTCGCGCATCGACAACACCGTCGCCGCGATGCCGCCGTGCCCGGTATAGGTCCACTGCAGCGCCTCCAGCGACCACACCTGGCCCGGACCGTAGAGCAGGTCACCGACGAACGCGACCCGGCGGCCGTCGATGCGGGTCAGGTAGCTGACCGACCCGGTGGTGTGACCGGGTGTCGGGAGTGTGGTGATGCCGATGCCGGCCGGAGCGATCGTGCGGTACTCGGGCGAGACTCCGAAGACGGGAACGGACGAGATGATGCTGAACCGGTCTTGGCGCGGGTTGTAGTAATTGTTCACCCCCCGTTGCTGGAAATGCTCGTCCACCCACTGGAACAGGTCGATCTCGGTGGGCGGAACCCAGATCCGGATACCCAGCGCGGCGGCTCGGGGCAGCCCCTGGGCCTGGTCGCGGTGGTGATGGGTCATCAGCACGTCGGTGACCCGGGCGACTCCGAACTCGTCGAGGTGGTCCAGGACGTCACCCGTGCCGATGTCGATGAGGACGGCGTCGCGGCCGCGAACCAAGACGTAGACGTGACAGCTGTCTTCGAACCGGTACAAGTGGGGGCTGATCTGCATGGGCCGCGATTTCGTGAGCGCTTGAGCGGGGTCGGTCACCCGGCGGAGCCGGCAGGAATGACAACGAAGCGCTCCGCGCGCTGGGCGCGGCGTTCGATCGTGCATCGGCCGCCGTTGGGTCGGAGCGATCTTCAGCGAGGGTAATCACTGCTTCTCGCCGAGCGCCACTTCTCTTTTCCGGCGCTCAAGCTGTGGGGGCCCGGTCAACCCAGCATCCGTTCCAGCGCGGCGTCCAGCGCGGCGCGGGCTTCACGCCAGCCGGCGGGCCGGTCGTGAGCCACCCACTGCCGCTCGTGAAAGCGCTGCAGCAGTTCGAAGACGTCCAGCCGCGTCCGCTCCGCGCCGGACAGTGGCCCGTATGACCGTTCGAGGTCGCCGACCATGGCCGGATCGTGGTGAGCGACATGCACTTTGGTCAGGGCCAGATCGCTGAGTGGGTCGTCCCACCGTGACCGTTCGAAATCGACGACGCCGCTGATCTGGCCACAGTCGTCCACCAGCAGGTTGCCGCCGTTGAAATCGGCGTGGCAGAACACCGGCGTGACGCAGGTACGCAGCACGCCGGCGCGGCCGCGGACGAACGAGACGACGCGACGGCCGAGCGTGTCGTCGGACCCGTCGGCCGACAGGGCGACCGCTTGGGCCAATCGATCCATGGCCGCGTCCAGGGGGTCCTGTCGGCCCACCTCGGCCAACGGCCCGAAGGTGCGGCCGGCGACTCGGTGCATGTCCCGCAGCATCCGGCCGACCCGGCGGATCACCTCACGATTTTCCCGTTCCGACATCGCCTCCCGCCGGTCGCCCCAACGAAGGCCGGGTCGACGGTCCATGACCAGCCATCCGGTCCCAGCCCGAACCGTGGCGCTGGCCGCAACCACCCGAGGGGCGGGAAACTCGGTCTTGCCGGCCAGCAAGCGCAGCGCGGTCTCTTCGTTGGCTTTCCGGCGCTGCGCGTGATCTCCGCGGTAGACCTTCACCACCAGAGGGGTCGGGTCGTCTCGCCGCCGCATCCCGGCCACGACGCCCACCGCTCCCTGCACGGGGGGCAGCCAACCATCCAGAGCAACCGGACCCAGAGCGCCGGCCACCTCGACCAGCACGGCCGCCAGGATGTCCCGGTCGCCCGGGCTGACCGTTCTCCCCACCCTGTCCTCCGCTCCGTGCCGCCCCTTCCGGGCGGCCCCGTCGGCAGCCCCGTGCCCTTCCCGGAATCCTCGGCGAGGACCGGCTGAGGGAGCGGAATGGGCAAAGCCGGTGGGCAGCGAGTTATTCCTACCCCGGTCTCACACCCCGTGTCCGGCGGCGGAGGCTATCCTGAGGGTGTCGGGGGATGTTGCCGCCGCGGCTCTGCCGCCGTGTCTCCCGGTGAAAGTCAAACATCGGGCCACGGTCCGGGAACGGACCCGCCATGCGTTCCGACGCACCCCCGCGCGCAGCGACGGATTACGCGAAGTTGCTGAAATCAGTGCAGTCACTCGATCTGATGAGCCGTCGACGCGGTTTTTATGTGAGCAAGATCGCCGCTTTGCTGGTCTTGTTGGCTGGATGTTGGGTCATGTTCGCCCTGGTGGGGAATCACTGGTCCCAGCTGGGGGTGGCGGCCGCAATGGGCATCGTTTTCACCCAGGTGCTTTTTCTCAGCCACGACGCCGCCCACCGGCAGATGTTCGCCAGCCACCGGGCCAACGAGTGGACCGCCCTCTTGCTCGGCACCGGTTGCGGCGGCGTGAGCCTGGCCTGGTGGTTGAACAAGCACAACCGTCACCATCAGGCCCCGAACCAAATGGGCAAGGATCCGGACATCGATCCGTCCATTGTGCATTTCTACCCGGCCGAGAACCCGCCTCGAAGCATTCTCGGTAGGGCCCTGCACGAACGCCAGGGCTGGTGGTTCTTCCCGCTCCTGGTCGTGGAGGCGCTCAACCTGCAGGCGCAGAGCCTGGTGGCGCTGCTCACCCGGCGGGGCATCAAACACCGGGCCCTGGAGCTCGTGTTGTTGTCTTTACGGCTGGCCGTCATTCCGGCCCTGGCGTTCATCTTCCTGCCCGTGGGTCTGGCCACCCTGTTCGTCGTCGTCCAGTGGGCGGTCACCGGCTTGTACCTGGGTTCGGTTTTCGCGGTCAGCCACGTGGGAATGCCCGTGCTGCCCCGCGACGCCAAACTGGATTTCCTGCGTCGGCAGGTGCACACCTCGCGGAACATTTCCGGGGGCCGCATCGCCAGCCTCCTGATGGGTGGCCTGAATTATCAGATCGAACACCATCTCTTCCCCAGCATGCCCCGGCCGAACCTGCATTACGCCCGCCCGGTGGTGGAGGCCTTCTGCGTGGCTCACGAGATCCAGTACGACGAAATTCCGGTCACCCGGGCATGGGTCACGGTGGTCCGCTACCTGAACGAGGTCGGGCTGGCCGGACGCAACGTCTACACCTGTCCCACCGCCGCCGCCCTGCGCTGAGCCGGGCGCACCTCCCGGGCCCGTCCTGGGGCGGGTGTGCGCGGCCGCGTCCCGCTATGTCGGCCCTGCTCCTACCGAGCGCCGACCCCGGATGGCACCGGTCGATTTGTCGGCTCGATGGTGCCTCGGGCCGCGCCGTCAGAACTGGCGCAAAGTCAATGATCTTGCTTGAATGGCAGGCGAGGGGAGTCGTCGAACAACGGGCGTCCGGCTCGGGGAAGAAAGGTCCCTAACGGTGTGGGATGCGGTGGACGGGGAGCTTACGGAGGCCGATGCGGACCTGATCGGTTTCGCTGAGTTGGTCGCGGAGCTGGCTGTTTCCTTCTTGGACGAGCACCGGCCGGGTCCCCAGCGCACGCTGGTCGAGCATATTGTGGCTGGTGCCGTGTCGGTGATTCCGGGCACGCTGGCCGCCGCCGTCGAGACGATGAGTCCGGCCGGGATTCTGGAGGCACCGGTGGCGGAGAACGACGTCGTCGCCCGCGCGGTCAGGCAGGCACAGAACGCGGCGCTGCAAGGCCCCTGTCTGGATGCGCTGCGGAACATCAAACAGGTGGTGGTGCTGGACGTCGCCCGTGACGACCGATGGCCGGGCTTGGCCGCGGCGGCCGCGTCCGGCGGGGTGAAGGCCATCGTCTGCACGCCGATGGAGGTGGATGGCCGCCTGGTCGGCGCGTTGAGCTTGTTCTCGGATGCCGACGGATACGACGATGAGGTGCTGACGTTGGCGCGGATCTTCGCCGCCCATGCCGGCGTGGCCTTGACCGGGGCTCGCCGGATCGAGGACGTCAACGCCGCCTTGTCCAGCCGGGACGTGATCGGTCAGGCCAAGGGCATTCTCATGGAGCGCTTCAAGGTGACTCCCGACGTGGCGTTCGCGATGCTGGTGCGCACGTCCGCCAATACGAACACCAAGCTGCGCGCGGTGTGCGACGAGTTGTGCCGGACGGGCGTCCTGCTCCGCGATCCGCCCCGCCGGCCGCGCCCACGACCTGCGGCCGTGCCCGCCGGGTCCAGCCCGCCACCTTGAACTATGCCGTCAGGTGCTGGTGACGGACGTGCCCCCGGGCTGAACCGGCATGGGCGCCTTGTTCCCCCCGGCCAACAACAGCACGACCGTCACCACAATGGCGAGAAGGACCACCACGCCGACGGCGGCCATCCACTTGATGCGCCGACCCTGGCGCCGACCCAGATCTACTTTGCTCTCGCTCATGGTTGTGGTTCCGCCCTTGTTGTCTGGCCGCCGGTGGACCGTCTGGCGGCTGTAGGGGTCGTGACCCAGACGCCGCCTGCCTGTCGTGAGGCGTGAGCCGGCGGAACTCCCGGTGGGGTGAGCCGACGCGACAGCGTCGCGCACCCGAGGCCACCGACGGCGCTGATGCGCGGCGTCGTCGACCTGATTGGGTGGGCGCCCGAGGCGAGCCCCTGCTGGGTAGGTCGGCGCCCCGTGTTCGAGCGCCTAGCCGTTGATACCCCTGCGCACGGATTTCATGCGTCCTTTACGCAACGACGCCGATCCCGGCTCCCGTGGCTGCTGGGGACGGAGCAAATCCACCAATCGACCGCTCGTCCGGCTCCGCCTCGTTACGCTATGCGTAGTCGAACGACCACACAATGTGGCGAATTCGCCGGCTGGCGTGAGCCGGCGCGCAGCAGTTCACCGTGGTCAAGTGAAGGGAGGGACGTCATGATTCACCAACAGGAGCCGGCAGTGGCCATGGCCACGCCGGCCGGCGGTGAGGTCCGCCCTCGCGCCGGCGGGATGGGTCGCTGGGCCGCCGCTTTGCTGCTGCTGGCGGCGGTGCTGGTCTCGATCGTGGCGACGAATTCTCCCGCCGCGGCGGCCACCTCGCCCTTGGTCACCGCCGCTCCGTTCGGACTGCATGTCTCCGGCAACCAACTGCTCGACGGGGCCGGTACACCGGTGGTACTCCGTGGCGTCGACCGGTCGGGAACCGAGTACGCCTGCATCCAGGGCTTCGGAATTTTCGACGGACCCAGCGACGCGGCCTCCATCGCGGCCATGGCGGCCTGGCACATCAACAGTGTTCGGGTGCCGCTCAACGAAGACTGCTGGCTGGGGATCAACAACGCGCCAGCCGCTTACTCCGGAGCCAACTATCGCTCGGCCATCGAGGGTTACGTCAGCCGCTTGCACGCGGCCGGCCTTCTCGCCGTCCTCGATCTGCACTGGACCGCCGCGGGCAGCGCCCAGTCGACCGGTCAGCAGAACATGCCGGACGCTGATCACGCCGCCGCCTTCTGGACCTCCGTGGCGACCGCCTTCCAGGGCGACGGCTCGGCGGTTTTCGACCTCTTCAACGAGCCGCACGACGTGTCGTGGACGTGCTGGCGGGACGGCGGCGACTGCGGCATCGGCTATCGAGTCGCCGGTATGCAGTCACTCGTCGACGCCGTGCGCAGCACCGGGGCGCGAAATCCCGTCCTGATCGGTGGACTGGCCTACGCCAACGATTTGTCGTCGTGGCTGACGTACCGGCCGGCCGACCCCACCGGCAACCTTATGGCCTCGTGGCATTCCTACAATTTCAATGCCTGCCACGACGCCGGCTGCTGGTCGAGCCAGATTGCGCCGGTGTCGGCCAAGGTCCCGCTGGTGGCCGGAGAAGTCGGTGAAAACGACTGTGCCCACGGATATCTGGACGCCGTGTTGGCGTTTCTGGACAGTTCCCACGCGGGCTATCTCGGATGGGGCTGGGATCCGTTCGACTGCAGCTCCTTTCCCGCGCTGATCTCCAACTACGACGGCACGCCCACCAGTTTCGGCATCGGTCTGCGCAATCACCTCGCCGCGCTGGCCGGCGGTCCGGCCGGTACCACCAGCACCGGCACCGGCACCGGCGCCACGACGACGGGGGCCACCTCGTCGCCGTCCAGCGCCCCGGTGACCTCCGCGACCGCGTCGTCGCCGGCCACCAGTGTCGCGGCCCATCCGACCCCGGGTTCCCCGGACGGCCTGGTCACCGTCACCGCGTCGGCCCTGAGTGCGAGCGCCCCGTGGTGGTGGGAGGAGGACCTGAGTCTGACGCCCACCGGCGCGGTGACCGCCTTGACGGTGACCGTCAACGTGGCCCGCACGTCCGGCGTCGGATACAGCGGCTTCTACACCACGGCGCCCGGTGGGACGGTGAGCACGGCCGAGACCACCGGAACGAACGCGCTGGTCTACCAGGCCACCCTGAATGCGGGTCAGACGCTTCCGGCGGGCACCGCCCTTCGGTTGGGTGCCCAGTTCGACGGCCACGGCAACGCCCACGCCACGACGGGCGACAGCTACCAGATCACCGCCATCGTCAACGGCACCCGGGTCACCGCCTCGGGTCGGTTCTGACCTGCCCGCGCCGGTTACACACCGTAATCACCACGCGGCTTGGGATGGTTTTTCGGGATGAAAGTGTGCAATCGCCGGTCAACGGGTTATTTGTCGTTCGGACATTGATAAAAATGGATCGTGGAGATGACACCGCCCGGCGCGCCTGATGATCGAAAGGACGATGCCCTCCCTTTGGGGACCCTTTTGGGCCAGATCGAAGAATTGACCGGTGTCGGGCTCTGCTCCTGGTCGCGTGACTACGGTGCGCAGGCGTGGTCGGATCGGCTGGCGAAGTTGCTCGGGCTGGATCCCCGCAAGACGTCCGTGAACCTGGAGACTTTTCTGGACCGCGTGCATCCGGCTGATCTCGGGCGGGTGCTGGAAGGCCTGCGCCGGTTGCGGCACGCGGGTGGGCGGTATGAGCTGGATCACCGCGTCGTCACGCCCGACGGTCAGGTTCGCTGGGTGCGGGGCCGCGGGCGGGCCGAGAAGGACTCCAGCGGCCAGGTTCTCGCCGTGGGAACGGTCCAGGACCTCAGTGAGGTCCGGCGCAGTTCCCAGGAGCTGGCGGCCGCCTGGCAGCTCGTGGAACGCGGCCTGACCACCACCTTCGAGCAATCCATCATCGGGCTGAGCCCGGACGGCGTCATCACCGCCTTCAATGCCGCGGCCCAGCGCATGACGGACTACACGGCCGAGGAAATGATCGGTACCACCCGGCTGGTGGAGTTGCACGACCGCCGGGAACTACGCAGCCGCGCCGCCGCCGCTGGTGTCGCACCCGACTACCGGGTGGTGTTGGGACGCGCCGTCGACGGGGACACCGAGGACCGGCGCTGGACCTACGTGACGCGGGCCGGCCAACGCAAGCAGGTTCTGCTCGCCGTCACCACCATGCGCGACGCGGATGCGAACGTCACCGGTTACGTGCTGGTGGGCACGGACATCACGACCCGAATGGCCGCCGAACGCACCATGTCGGTGCGGGAAGCGCTGTTCGAGGAGGTGTTCGACCACGCCGGTACCGCGATCCTGTTGATCGAGACCAACGGTGCGGCGTCCGGCCGGATCTTCCGGGTCAACCCGGCCGCCTGCCAGATCACCGGGTACCGGGAGGACCAGCTGCTGGGCATGAAGGTCTCCGAACTCGTGCATCCGGAGCAGCACGAGACCGTTCCGGACGCCTTCGACGACTTGATCAGCGGCCGTACCCCGATCCGTTCCGGGGAGCGGCGATGGGTGCGCTTCGATGGTGACGACGTCTGGGTCCAGGTCAGCACGACCAAGGTCGACCATCACGACGACCACTTCCTGGTGTGCATGGCCGAGGACGTCACCGCGCGAAAACAGGCGGAGGTCAGGCTTTCTCATCTCGCTCTGCACGATGTGCTGACCGGGCTGCCCAACCGCTCCCTGCTGCTGGATCGCATCGACCACGCCCTGGCCGCCTCCGCCCGTTCCAAACAGAAGGTGGCGCTCTACTACCTGGACCTGGACGGATTCAAGGAGGTCAACGACGAGGAAGGCCACCTGGCCGGCGACGAGGTGCTGAAGATGGTCGCCCAGCGACTGTCCAGCCATGTCCGGCCCGGAGACACCGTGGCGCGGCTGGGCGGCGACGAATTCGTCGTTCTGTGTCCCGATCTGCCGCCGGACGCGGACCCGAGGTCGCTGGCCGCTCGGCTGCTGCCGCTGTTGTCCGAACCGTTCCCCTGGAACGGGCGCACCTTCCACCTGTCGGCCAGCATCGGAGTCGCCGGGGCGGGCGCGGCGAGCACGGCTCAGGAGTTGCTGCGGCAGGCCGACGATGCCATGTACGTCGCCAAGGACGCGGGCAAGAACCGGGTTCACCAGAACGGGGACCAGGGCGATCGCCGCAGCACCGCGCTGGCCGCCAGGCACGTGCAGATCGAGGCGGAGCTCGGGCGCGCACTGGACCGATCGGAATTGGTCCTGCACGGCCAGCCGGTCCTGGCCCTGCCCTCGGGCCAGGTAGTCGCCCTGGAAATGTTGATCCGGTGGAAGCATCCCACCCGGGGCCTGTTGCCGCCGGCCGAGTTCCTCGACGTCGCCGAGAACAGCCCGCTGATGGACCGCGTGGGTCGCTGGGTGCTGAGCGAATCGTGCCGGATCGCCGCCACTCTGCCCGCTCAGGTCAACGGCGCCGCCCCGGACATCTTCGTCAACATCTCCGGTCGGCAACTGGAATCGGGGCAACTGCTGACCGATGTGGCGGACGCGTTGCACCGCGCCCACATTCCGCCGCAGCGGCTGGTTCTGGAGCTGACCGAAACGACGACCCCGATGATCACCGGGTCGTTGCTGCACGACATCGAACACCTGCGGGAGCAGGGCGTTCGATTCGCCATCGACGACATCGGAACCGGCTACTCCAGTCTCGCTCGGCTGACCGAGCTGCCGGTCGACATCCTGAAGATCGACCGAAGTTTTGTGGCCCGTATCGGGGAGAACAACGCCGTGGACGCGGTGGTGCACGCCATCGTGTCGATCGCCCAATCCCTGCACCTGGACGTGGTGGCGGAGGGCGTCGAGACCTCGGAACAAGAAGAGCGGCTGACGGCATTGGGGTGCCGGACGGTGCAGGGCTTCCGGTACAGCCCGGCCCGGCCGGAACCGGAACTGCTGGGTCTGATTCGCCAGCCCTTGCGCGGTGCCCGATGAGGCAGGCCGTGATGACGGCGGCCGGCGCGACGGCCGCGTCGGCAATGTCGATTACGGAGCGCTACGAAGAGATCGCCGCCGCCACTCCTTCGGTGCCTCACGACACCGGTAGTGGCTCTGTAGGATCATCTTTTGTGTCAGAGCTCGGCCACCCTACGCGACCGGTCAGCCTGTCAGGGATTTTTCTCGGCCATTACATGGACCCGGTTTCCGGTCTCCGGGTCGTCATTTCCCGACCTGCCCAGCAACCGGAGCTGTGGTCACGGTTTTTCCGTGGCGCTCGTGACGTCTACCGGACGTTCGGCGCGGAAAAGGCGCTCGACTGGCAGCAGAATGCGTCGGGACAGACCACGAATTTCTTTTTCGCCGTCCTCGACGCCGCCGGGCACGTGGTCGCGGGGTCCCGCGTCCAGGGGCCGTATGTTTCCGCGGAATCGGCTCACGTGCTGTCCGAATGGTCCGGGCATCCGGGCGCGGCCGAGGTCCGCTCCGAAATCGACCGCCGGCTGGGCGCCGGGGTGATCGAGATGAAGACCGGTTGGGTGCATCCGGACGTCGAAGACCACTCCGCGCTGAGTGCGGTGGTCGCCCGGACGCCTTTGCACGCCGCCGCCTTCCTGGACATCCGATATGCGCTGTGCTCCTTGCATGTGCGAGTGGCCAAGCGTTGGCTCAGTACCGGTGGGGTCATCAGTTCCGCCGTCACTCCGGTCGAGTACCCGAACGAGCGGTACCAGACGGTCCTCATGTGGTGGGACCGTTTCACATCCGCGGAGACGGCCGAGCCCGACCAAATCCGTTTGCTCCAGGAAGAATCGGAACAGTGGCGTCGTTGGCCGGGCCGGCGGTCGGCTTGAGGATGGCCGAGAACGAGCGGCGAACCGGTCCCGCCATGCTGAGCGATTTCCGGGCCCGGATCATCGACGATCGTCCCGCCGGGAGTTCGGTGCTGGACGAATTGGACGCTGACCCGGGGATCAGCTGGGTCGACGCCCGGTCGGCGTTGTCCGAGGAATGGCGGACGGCCGTTTCCGAAGCCGAGAAATTGCCCGCCATGTCCTTTCGGTGGGCTTACTACCCGTGGCGGCGGACAGCCGTTTCGGTGCCCGACCCGGATTCGTTTCGTCGGCTGCGGCTCGACCGCAACCGAAACAAGATCACCGCGGCGGAACAGGACGCCTTGGGACGGCTGCGCATCGGCATTGCTGGGCTGAGCGTCGGTCATGCGGTGGCTCACGTGCTGGCGATGGAAGGCCTGGCCGGGGAGCTCAGGTTGGCCGACTTCGACGACATCGAACTGTCGAATCTGAACCGTATTCCGGCCACCTTGCTCGACCTCGGGTCCAACAAGGCGCTCGTCGCGGCCCGGCGCGTCGCCGAAATCGACCCCTATCTGTCCGTCGAGGTGTTCGCCGACGGGGTCTGGGAAAGCAACCTGGAAGAGTTCCTGACCGGACTCGATCTGGTCATCGACGAGTGCGACTCGCTGGACATGAAATTGCGTATTCGCGAGCAGGCCCGCCGCCTGCGCATTCCAGTGATGATGGAAACCAATGACCGTGGCACCTTCGACGTCGAGCGCTTCGACCTGGAGCCCGATCGGCCCATCTTCCACGGCTTGCTGGCGGGCGTCCGGGCCGAAGACCTGGCCGGCCTGTCCGCCCGCGACAAGGTACCGCACGCCATGAAAATCGTTCAGGTCAACGAGTTGTCGGGGCGCATGGCGGCCTCCATGGTCGAGGTGGGCCGAACCGTCGCCGGCTGGCCCCAGCTGGGCGGGGAGGTGCAGCTCGGCGCCGCGACGGTTGCCGCCGCGGTCCGCCGCTTCGGCTCCCGGGGTCCGTTGCCGTCCGGACGCGTCCGGGTGGATCTGGATTCCTTGCTGGACGACCTCACCGAGCCACCGACCGAACGGGCCGGGGAGTTGAGCGACGACGACGTGGAGCTGTCGATGCCGGCCCACGACGCGCGCCGGCCGATCGACGCCGTGGTGGAGGCGGTGCAGTGGGCCCCTTCGGGCGGCAACAGCCAGCCGTGGCAGGTGTCCGTACCCGAGCCGAGCGTGGTGGAGATCCGGGTGGCGCGGAGCCGCACGTCCCGCATGGACGTCCGGCTGCGCGGCAGTTACGTGGCCATCGGGGCCGCCACGTTCAACGCCCGGGTGGCTGCCGCCCGGTGGGACAAGAATGCGGTGGTGCGTTCCGACGGTGGCCACGGCGATCTGCTGGCCCGGGTGGAATTGACCGATCGACCCGCCGATCCGGCTCTCGCCCGGCTGTACGGCCCGATGCGCCACCGGATGACCAACCGGGGTTTCGGCGACGGGCGGCCGCTGACCGATGAGGTGCGCGCGGCGCTGGTCCAGGCGGCCACGGCCGAGAACGCCGCACTGCGCATACTCGAAGGCGCGGCGCCGTTGGACGAGGTGGCGGAGATCCTGGCCGCGGCCGATCGCGTCAGATTCCTGACGCCGGAACTGCACGAAGACATGATGTCCGAGGTGAAATGGCCGGGGGAGGACTCGCTCGACCTCGGGCTGGACGTGCGGACCCTGATGGACGACGAGGTCGACCAACTGAAGTTGCGAGTGGCCGCGCGCCCGGATGTCATGTCCTACCTGGCTCACTGGGATGTCGGCGACGCACTGGGCGACCCGACTCGCGATCGGGTGAAATCGAGCGCTGCCGTCGCCGTGGTGACGGTGGCCGGTCAGCAGGACGTCGACTACCTGCGCGGCGGCGTCGCCCTGGAACGGGTGTGGATCGTCGCCCAGACGCTCGGCCTGGCGGTGCAGCCGGTGTCGCCGGTTTTCCTGTACGGCACCACACCGGCCGAGCTGCAGGGGTTGTCCGCCCGGTACGCCGACGACCTCGCTGATCTGAGCAGCCGCTTCCGGCAGCTGGTCCAGGTGTCGGCCGACGAGTCGATGATCTTGGTTCTCCGCCTCAGCCGAGGTGTGGGTCAAGCGGTGCGTAGCCGTCGGTTGCCGCGGGAAGTAGTGTTCGACCACCGGCGAAAAAGCGAGTGAGCGTGACCAGACAGCTGAGCCTCGACGATCTGGTCACCTCGGTCGCCACCGATCTGATGGCCGTGACCGCTCCGGCGATGCAGGCCGCCTCTGAGCGGTTGCTGCATCAACTGGTGGATTACTTCGACGTTGATCTGAGTTTCCTGCGCCGCAACGATCACGATGAGCACGCCACCATCCTGGTGGCGGAATGGCCACCGCGGCCGGACATCCCGGTTCCCGATCCCATCGGTAAGGTCTACTTCGCTGATGCCGACCCCATTTTCGCGGCCACCGAGCATCTGGACGACGTACTCATCGTGCGGCCCAGTCCGTCTCAGAACGACTACCAGGACCGGGTGCGCAATGCCTCCGGAGTCAGCGGCGGAGTCACGTCGGCCGGGGTGCCGTTGCTGAACAACGGCGTCACAACCGGCGTTCTCGGCTTCATCAAGTTCGGCGATCGGGAGTGGTTGCCGGCCGAGATCAATGCCCTGCGCGCGGTGGCTGCCCTGCTGGCCCAGTTGCAGGGCCGGGTGGCGGCCGAAGAAAGCCTGCTGCACCTGGCTTCTCACGACGAGCTGACCGGGCTGGCCAACCGGCGTTCCCTGATGACCCACCTGCAGCAGCGGCTGCAGCCCGGCCAGGCCGGTCCGGTCGCCCTCATCTTCATGGATGTCGACCGGTTGAAGGCCTTGAACAGCTTTCTGGGGCACGGTGCGGGAGACCAGTTCCTCAAGGCCCTGGCCAAGCGGCTGGGACGACTCAAGCAGGCCGGGCACTTGGTGGCGCGGCTGGGCGGCGACGAATTCGTGCTGGTCATGCGGAACGCCGCGGAGGAGTGGGCGGCGGTGCAGATGGCGAACGAGTTGCGCCAGCTGGCCAACGCCCCGCTGGAAGTGGGTGGCGAGGAAGTCAGCCGGGCGGTCAGCATCGGGGTGGCGATCGGCCTGCCAGGCCTCAGTACGGTGTCGGATCTGCTGAGCCAGGCCGACCAGGCGATGTATCTGAGCAAAGACCGCGGCGGCAACGAGATCAGCGTCTTCTCGCGGGAGATGCGCCAGCAGTACCAGGTGCGCACCGATATCGAGTTGCACCTGCGCTCGGCCATCGAGCAAGGACTGCTGGTGCTGTACTACCAGCCGGAGCTGAACCTGCTGGACGGCTCGATCGTCAGCCTGGAAGCGCTCGTGCGCTGGCCGCACCCGACTTTGGGGTTGCTCGCGCCCGGGTCGTTCATCGACATCGTGGAAGCGACGAACCTGGCCGGGGAACTGTCTCGGCATGTGATCGAAACCGGTTGCCGCCAGTTGGTGGAATGGCATCGGCGGTTTCCGGACAAGCAGCTGCGGATCAGCGTGAACATCTCGCCGGCTCAGTTGATCACCCTGGATTTCGTGGAGACCGTGCAGAAGGTGCTGCAGAACACCGGCTTGGACGGGCACTATTTGACACTGGAGATCACCGAAAAGGCCCTGGTGCGCGACACCGAGCAGGCGCTGATCACCCTGCACGGGCTCAACGAGATCGGCGTGCGGGTGGCCATCGACGACTTCGGGACCGGGTACAGCTCGCTGGCGCAGCTGAAGACACTGCCCGTGGACACCCTGAAGATCGACCGGACGTTCGTGCGCGACCTCGGCAACAGCACGGACGACCTCTCGATCGTGCAATCCATCGTCGATCTGGCTCGGGCGTTCGGCCTGGACCTGGTGGCCGAAGGCGTCGAGACCGCCGCCGCGGCGCACACGTTGGTGGCGCTGGGCTGCCGTCGGGCCCAGGGTTTTCTGTTCTCGGAACCCCGGCCGGCGGATCACATCGACGACATGCTGTCGGCGGGCTGGAACGGTCGCACCTTCTTCTGAGCGACGCCTATCGGCCCGCGCGGTCCCGGATCCAGAGCGTCAGCGGGCGACGGTGGCCGCCGCCGCTCCGCCGGCCGTGACCGGGTGCGGAGCCGGTGGCGTGCTGAGCACGCCGGCCAGGCGTCCGGCCGGCAGCGGCGGCGAGAACAACGATCCTTGAGCATGCCGGCAGCCCAGGGCGGTCAGCAGGTCGGCCTGCTCCCGTCGCGTCACCCCCGCGGCGTTGATGGGCAGCCGCAGGCTGTGCCCGATGGCGAACAACACCCGGACGAACTCGCTCGCCTCGGCGTTCAGTTCGGGATGGCCGAACCGGCCCATGTCCACCTGTACGGCCCGGAGCGGGATGTGCTTGAGGCTGAGAAGTGACACCAGTCCGGTGCCGAAGTCATCCAGGACCAGACCGACGCCCGCCTCGTCCAGTCGTTGGGTGACCTCAGTGGCCGCGCCCGGATCAGCCTGCAGGGCATCCTCGCTGAGCTGCAGCACCAGTCGCCGCGGCGAAAGGCGGTGCCGGGCCAACGTGGCGGACACCCGGTCGGGGAACTCGCTGTCTTTGATCAGATCCGGCGGCACGGTCACCGACAGCTGCAGCTCCGGCGCGCCGTCCAGCCGGCTCCACTCGACCAGTTGGCCACACGCCCGGTCCAGCACCAGGTCCGTCAGCGGGGCCAGGAGTTTGGCCCGCCGGGCCAGCTTCACGAAGTGGTCGGGCTCGACCGGCTCTCCGTCGTGCTGCCAGCTGGCGACGGCCTCCACGCCGATCATCCGGCCGGTGCGCAGATCGACGACCGGCTCGTAATCGACCCCGATGCTGGCGTCCGCGACGGCTCTGGTCAGGGCCGGAGTCAACAGCACGTCGGCGGCCTCGGGCAGCACCATGCTGGGGTCGTACAGGGCGATCTGGGACTTGCCGGCCCGCTTCGCCGCGTACATGGCGATGTCCGCCCGGGCGAAAAGCTCGTCCAGCGTTGGGGTTCGGTCCTCGGCCCGCACCTCGGTGATGCCGACCGTGGCCCGCGCCACCAGGTGGCCGGCCGGCAGCAGGAACGGGACGCGGAACGCTTCCACGATATGGGCGCCCAATTGCACCGGGTCGTCCGGATACTCGACCAGCACGGCGAACTCGTCGCCGCCGAAACGGGCCAGCGTGTCACCCGGACGGACGGCCCCCCGCAGCCGCTCGGCCACCCGGATCAGCAGGATGTCACCGACGCCGTGGCCCAGCGTGTCGTTGACCCCCTTGAAGTCGTCGAGGTCGATGAACAGCAACGCGGCCGGCCGCATATCCCGCCGGTGCAACTCGAGGGCGTGGGTGGCGCGATCGGTGAACAGCGCTCGGTTGGCCAACCCGGTGAGCTGATCGCTGAAAGCCTGCCGCTGCAGTTGTTCCTCGCGGGCCGCGACCTCGGCCACCAACCGCCGGTTGTCCTGCAGCGTCAGGTACTGCCGGACGAGCAGGATGACCACCGCCAGTATCAGGACCAGTTCCGCCACGCTGATCGGCAGGTGCGCCGCGCGTCGGCGCAGGACGACCACGGTGGCCGCCGCCACCAGCGGAAGATAGGGCATGGCCGCGGCGAATACGCTCCGCGAGTTCTCCGGGCGGCGGCCGGGGAGTCGCGGCGCCGACCCGGAATCGGACTGGTCATCGGTCGCCGGCCGGGGCTTGCGACTCAGGAACCACAGCGGGGCGATGGCCAGGAGCAGGAAGCCGATCACCCAACCGGCGTCGATCATGCTTCCGGTCAGGTAGACGCCCGCGGCGCGCAGGAAGATGAAGATGCTGTCGGCCACCGCGAGCCCGCACACTCCGATGGTGACCAGCCAGAGGGTGCTGGTACGGGTGGACGCCCGGGCCAGGCTGAACACGGCCACCGTCAACACGACGATGTCGCCCACCGGGTAGGCCAGGTCGATGAACAGCACCGCCGGAGAATTCGGCCCCTTCTGAATCAGTCCTTGGATCGACGTGGTCCAGACGATGGCAAAGATCGAGCAGGCGGCGATGCAGCCGTCCAGTAGGTCGCGCCAGTGCTCCTGCCGATCCCCGGTCCAGGCCAGGACGCTCAGGCCGATGGCGGCGGCCACCGGGAAGCACAGAAAGAAGGGGTCGGCGGCCGAGAGCGCCGGGACCGAGGCCTGGCGGATCAGCTCGTACCAGCACCAGATGGCCTGCCCGACGCCCCACAGGGTGGGGCCCGCACCGAGGAAGAGCCAGCCGAGCCGGACCCGGCCGGCAGATCGGAACGCAGCTGCCAGGCCGGCGGCGCCGGCGCCCAAGCTGGCCACCAACTGGCAGATGTCGTCGGCGACGGTCGCAGGGAACCGCCCGGCCGCCCGGAACGGCACCAGGATGAGAAAGACCAGGACCAGCAGGACGGCGCTGGTCAGTCCGGCCCAGAGGGCCGGAGGCCAGGAGCCCGCGGCCGGGGACCAGGAGCCCGGGCGGGCGCGACGAATCGTCGTGGGCGGATCCACGGACGCCACGGTCGGGCCTTTCTGTGGTGTGCGGTCCGGCCGGATGCGGGCGGCTTTGCACTCAAGCGACACTGAAGCGACATTGAAGCGACATTGAAGCGACACTCAAGGCGTGACTACCCACCGTGACGTGAGTGTTGGCCTCCATCAGCCACAATACCGGGTACCGCGGCCACACAGAGCGCCTCTAGCTGCGGAAATCAGGAATCACCCGGCTCGCGGTGCGGTTATGGTGCCGCTCTAGCTCTGGTGACTTAGAGTAGGCACAATGGGGCGGCACAGTGCTGCCCGGGCCAGCGGGGCGGCGGCGAGCACGGCCGAACGAGCATTCTCCGTGACTTTCAGTCACAGAGGTGATCGGCCGCGCCTGACGAAAGCGACCATCGACACCGACGAGCGCCGCGCCAGTCCGAGTTTCCGGTTTACCGAGCCGCCACGAGTTCGTCGATGTGCCGGCCACCCAGCGTCCCGGTCACGTGGGCCCATGGGTGGGCTGGGTTCCACATGGTCGCGGTGATGGTCAGCCGGCCGCTGCTTCCACACGGCCCGGCCACCGACACGCTGGCGGTCAGGCCGGCGGTAGCGGTCTGCAGGACCGCGCGCCCGCTCACCGCTACGTCCCGCGCGAACCGAGAGCCTCGATAAGTGACGGTCCTGGCGGTCGCCGAGGCGGTCACCGCGAAGGAACCGCCGCGTAACCCGACACCGGTGGGCCCGGTCAGGCGCGGAATCGTGTAGATGGCGTCCTGAACGGTGGCCACGGTGACCGCGGCGACCTTCCGGTCCAGCCAGTGGCCGCGGTCAGCGGCGGACGCCGGACGGGCCGGAATCTCGTCGGCGGCCCGGGCCGGGAACCGGCCGACGCCCTGGAGTTGCAGCACACCGGGCTGCTGGAAGCCGTAGAAACCCATGGCTCCGTTGGGATCGCCTGCGCAGCTCGTGTTTCCCGGCGACAGCGTCGCCAGGAAGGTCACCGCAATCGAGGTGGCACAGGGGTTCCAGAAGGTCGTCACGTGGCCGGCGTTGGCGACGGGCACGAAGGTGCCGTTCGGGATGAGCGGCATCAGTTCTCGCTCACCCTTGAGGTCGAGGTAATCCAGCTGCCCGCCGAGGACCAGAGCGGGAACGGACGCCGGGAACGGTTGGTTCACCGGGAAGGGCGCGGTGGGGCGAACCGGACTGGGCCACGGTACGCAGGCGTCGGCCCCCGGGATGAGCAGCACCGGCTGGCTGGCCACAAAGCCGGTCCACGCCCGGATCGAGAACGGAGCCGAAGCCGACTGCGGGATGCGGGCGAGGGCGGCGCGGTACTGCCGCTCCCGGACCGGTTCCGGTGCGTACTTGTTCCACGGGAAGACCGAATCAGCGCAGAAAACGGCATAGTCGGCTCCGACCGACGTGGAACCATCGGACGGCCCGAAGTCGGTCGGCGAGGGGCTCTGCGCCACCAGCCGCAGCAGCGGCACCCGGTCGCCGCGGCGCAAAGCGGTGGCCGCCGCGAAGATCTCACCCTGGTTCAGGAAGGTGGGCGCCGAGAAGTAGTCGTTGTACAGCACCTTCAAGATGGCGTTCTCGTCGACGCGGACGGTGACCGATTGACCGTCGGCCGTCTTGCCCACGCCGGTGAACGGGTGCTGGCGCACCTGGCTGATGAGTTGGTCCAGTACCCGGGCCGGATCCGGATAGGCGGCGTGGCAGCTCGTCGAGCGCTGGCACACGAGTTCGGTGATCCGGGCCATCGCGGTCGGCAGATCCCGGGTGAAAGCCGCGTCCTGGGAGTTGTACGGCGAGTCCAGGACCGCGGACCGCAGATTCTGCGGATAACGGTAGGCGTACGCCCGCACGTCGACCGATCCGTACGAGACGCCGTAGTAGTCCAGTCGGCCGGCGTTCAGCGCCTCCCGAACCGCTTCGACGTCCTGGGCCACATCGCCGGAGCCGTAGCGGTAGGCGTCCGCCCCGAGTTGCTGCCCGCACGCCCGGGCCGCGGCCGCTTGATCGCCCTGTACGTGTTGCAGCGCCGGGCAATCGATGGGTGCCGACGCGCCGATGCCGCGGTGGTCGATGGCCAGGAAGTTGTGGTGGTTCAGAACCGGAGCCAGGAAGGAAAGCCACAGCGGCGCGGAGTCGATATTGGAGTTGCCGGGGCCACCGTTGGAGGCGACGATCGTGCTGATCGCCGGCGTCCTGGTGTCCGTCGCCGGCGTGAATTGGAAGGCGATGTTGATCCGGCGGCCGTGCGGCAGGCTGCGGTCCAACGGAACCGCCACGGTTCCGCATCGCGTGCCGGCCGGCACGCCGGCCGGGCAGGCTTGGTACACGGCCACGGGCGCGTGCCCGGATGTCGCCGAGTCCGGCTGGGCGGCAGCGGCCGCCTGGATGCGGTCGGGAACCGGGTTGGCGATGGCCGCCGGAATGGGAACGGAAAGGAAAACGGAAGCTAGGACCGCCGTAGCCAGAACCAACCGCGAACGCATTCGAAGAGCCTTTCCGCGCCGCGCCGGACCGCAGCCGCCGGAATGGCAGAATCCTCCGCCACGGTCCCGGCGTCAACGGCCGGATGAATGAAAGCCGAAAATTCCGAGAGGATGTGCCGTGGCGCTCACACCAGGGCCATGCCGATCGTCCAGCCGAGGGCCGCGGCGCCGACGCCCGCGATCAGACTGACGAGGACATTGGCCACGGCGTCAAAGCGCCGGCCCTCGCTGTACAGCCGCATCGACTCGTAACTGAAGGTCGAGTAGGTGCTGAGCGTGCCGCAGAATCCGGTGCCCAGCAACGCGGAGAGCTCCGGAGCGAGGTGACCGGAGATTCCCAGCAGCGCGCCGAGGATCAGGCTGGCAATCAGGTTGGCCGTGAGCGTTCCCCACGGAAAAAAAGTGTCGTGACGCGATTGGATGAGCCGGTCCGTCAGGTACCGGGCGGGCGCGCCGACGACCGCGCCCAGCGCCACGAACAACGGAATCATCGCGTCACCGCCTCCCGACGGCGGAACCCACGGCCCGGGTGGCGGCGGTGGCTGCCCACACGGCGAAGGCACAAGCGATGACCGTGACGGCGGCGTACGCGAGGGCCTGCCCCGCGCGATGGGCCAGCAGCATCTGTTCGACATCGACGGCGAACGTGGAGAAGGTGGTGTAACCGCCGAGGATGCCAACGCCCAGAAACGGCCGGGTCAGCCGGTGAGGGCGGCTGAGTTCCAGCATCACGACCATCAGGATCCCGATCAGCAGGCAGCCGGAGGCGTTGATGATCACGGTCGACCACGCGAAGGTGCCGGCGCGGTGCGGCAGCAGGACGCCCAGTCCGTAGCGCGCTTCGGCACCGATCACACCGCCGACGGCGATGGCGGCCAGCAGATCCCACTCGCGGGGGCGGGTCTCTTGTTGCTGCGCCGGATCGTGCAGGTCGACATCTGGGTCGATGACCCGGTGGCGGGTCGCGTCGGGATCGTCATCGCGGCGAGTGGTGGTCATCCCGTCTCCTCCGCATCCGGGGCCCACCCGAACCGCCGCTCCGGCCGGGCATGCCGGCAGCGGCCGTCGCCGCGGGCGCGGGCTAGGGGCATCGGCTGTCCCAAGCTAATGGAGCCTGGGCCGGACGACCAACTCGGTCCGCAAACGGCTACAGCGGCCGTTGGGTTCTGAAAAACCCAACGGCCGCTGTTGACTTCCCGGACCGAACTCGACCCTCAACCGGGCCGACTTGCTTCGATCAGCCCAACGCGGTGGCGGTGAGGTTGTCGAAGCTGGCCGTGACCGGAGCGTTGGTCGCCGTGCTGGCCAGGTAGGTCCAGATCCCGAATCCGCCCGCGCCCTGCAGGGCGGCGGTGGTGTCGGTGGTGCTGACCTGCCAGGCAGCCGGCTCCGTACCGGCGGCCGACCACACCTTGGCGGTCAGCGTGCTGGTGGTGCCGTTGCCGGTGACGTCGAAGCGGATCCGCAAGAACTGCCCCGCGGTCGAGGTGAGCCCGGAGACCGCGACGGACTTCAATGTGGTCTCGGTGGTGCCGACCATCTTGGTGATGGAGAGCGTCACCGCTCCGGCCGAGTTGACCATGACCTTGGCGCGGTAGTCACCGGCGGAGGTGTGCCGGGAGGCGACCGTGGCGTAGTAGCCGCTGCCCGTGGCCGCCTTGTCGGTGGCCACGTCCACCACCACGTCGCTGTTCTGCGCCGAGGGGGTGTTGAGGAACGCTGACGCGCCCACGCCCGCCTTGCTCATGGTCAGGGTGCCGACCCCGTTCTTGACCTGGAACACTGAACCGGCGCCGACCAGGGTCCAGGCTCCGCCGACATCAGCCGAGCCCAAGCCGTTGGTCACCGTGCGGCTGAACGAGTCCGCCGCCACGACGTTGGTGACGGCCACCGCGTGGGTGACCGAGTTGGTCGCGGTCTGGTCGTCGGTGACGGTCAATTTGACGTTGTAGCTGCCGGCCGTGGTGTAGGTGTGCGACAAGGTAGCGCCGCTGCCCGTGCTTCCGTCACCGAAGTCCCAGGCGTAGGAGGCGATGGTGCCGTCCGGATCGTGGGATCCGCTGCCGTCGAACGAGACGGAGAGCCCGGAGACGGCATCGGTGAAGGCCGCCACCGGCGGCTGATTCGGCGCCGTCACCGACACGGACTGGGTGACCGAGTTGGTGGCGCCCTGGTTGTCGGTCACCGTCAGCTTGACGTTGTAGCTGCCGCCCGCCGTGTAGGAGTGCGAGGGGCTGACACCGGTGCCGGTCGTTCCGTCACCGAAGTCCCAGGCGTACGAGGCCACGGTGCCGTCCGGATCGTGGGATCCGCTGCCGTCGAACGAGACAGCCAGGCCGTTGACCGTGTCCGTGAAGGCGGCCACCGGCGGCTGGTTGGCCGCCGACACCGTGACCGACTTGCTGATCGAGTTGGTGGCGCCCTGATTGTCGGTGACGGTTAGCTTCACCTGGTAGGCGCCGGCCGAGGAGTAGGTGTTCGACGGCTTGGCGGCGGTAGAGGTGTTGCCGTCACCGAAGTCCCAGCTGTACGACGCGATGGTGCCGTCCGAGTCCGAGGACCCGCTGCCGTCGAACGAGGCGGTCAGATTGCTGGTCGTGAACGTGAAGGCAGCGGTCGGCGGGTGGTTGACCGCCGACGCCGCGTTCCAATGGGCGTCGATCTGGGCCGGCGTCAACTCGTAGGTGTAGACCGCGGCCTCGTCCAGGGTGCCGTTGAAGAAGCTGCTCGCGCCGCTCCAGCTGGTGTCACCGCCGATACGCCAATAGCCGTTGTAGCCCTGCGCCGCCGTGTCGGGATTGGTTCCCACCAGCTGGTCGTCGACGTACAGCTTCATGCCGTCGCCGGCCTGGGTGGCCACCAGGTAATGCCAGTTCCCGTCGTTGTAGCTCTGCGTCGACGAGGCGATATTGGCTTGGCCGGTCCAGGCGCCGAAGTTCACGATGCCCGAGTTGTCCATCCACACATGGCGGTCGTAGTTGCCGGAGAAGCCGGATTGCTGGTCACCGAAGCCGATCAGCTTGCCGCCCGAGGTGGTCGTGGTCTTGAACCAGATCTCCTCGGAGTACACGTTCGGGCCGGGCTCCTGGGCCCCGGAGGCGAGCGTGCCGGTCGAGCCGTCGAAGGTCACTGCGGAGCCCGTCGAGCCGGACACCGGACTCGGGGTGCCGAATGTCTCGCTGGCCGTGTAGACGCCGGTGTTGTCGCTTCCGCTGGAGTCGACCGCGGACGGGCCGCTGGCGTCGTCGAGGCGGTAGTAGACCTCGGGGTTGTCCCCGTAAACAGCGGCACCGTACTTGTCCGTCGGGGCCGGCGGCAGGGTGGAGGTCCGGCCACTGGCCACCCACTCGGCCTGGACCGCGTTCTTGTCCAGCGCCTTGCCGTTGAACACGGCGACCTCGTCGATGTCACCGGTGAAGAAATCGTTCGACGGCTTGTTCGGCCAGCCGTTGGTGTTGTCGCCACCGACCCGCCAATAGCCGCTGAAGGCCTGACCGGCGACGGCGTCGCTGCGGCTGGCCACCTTGACCCCGTCGATGTACAGCACCAGCCCGGCCGGGCTCAACGTGCCGACCACCTGGTGCCAGGTGCCGTCGTTGTAGGTCTGGGCGGAATTGACGGTGGCCGGGCAGCTGTTGGTGCACACGCCCCAGAAGACGTGACCCGCGTTGTCCAAGTAGATCTGCCGGTCGTAGCCGGTGGACTCGCCGGTCTGCGCGTTGCCGAAGCCGACGATCTTGCCGCCGGTGGTGCTGGTGGTGCGGAACCACGCGGACACGGTGAGGACGTTGGGTCCGGTGATCGGGTTGCGGGTGGCCGCCGACGCGGTGTTCGCACCGCTGAACGTGGCCGCCGAATCGCCGGCGATCGCCCCGGAAGTGCCGTCGGTGATGCCGGCGCCCTCGTCCAGGTCGTTGTAGGCGGCGTGGTCATAGGCCACCGTGCCCGACGACTCGTCCAACGGCCAGTACGACGTCGCACCGTCAGCGATCACCTGCTGCGCGTAAGCGTTGTCGGACCCGGTGCTGGTGGTGGGCATGGTCACCGGGGTGACCGCGCCGAAGGAGGTGTTGCCCATCGAATCGGTGGCGCTCAACTGATAGTTGTAGGTCGCGCCCGGGGTCAGTCCGGAATCCAGAAAACCGAGCGTGGCCAGGTTCCAGTACGGCGAGGAGTCGGTGAGCGTCTTGATGACCACGCCGTTCCGGTAGACCTTGTAGGTCAGGGTGAGATCGTCGCGGTCGGTGTTGGCCGTCCAGGACACCCGCAACGTGGAGTTCGAGAACGGCACCAGGGTCGGGACGAAGTTGGCCTGGATGTTCTGCGGACCCTGCTTACCGGGCGCCGGCGGCTTCACGGCGAAGCGCACCAAACCCTGCTGCGCGCCCCCGTTGACGCTTGGGAACTCGCCGCCCTCGATCACGTAGGTGCCGTTGCCGGTCACCGTCCACGCCGCCTGGCCCTGACCGGTGTAGCTGCCCACCTGCAGGGTCGGGAACCAGTAGTACATCGACGGCGACGGCTGGCCGTACCAGTCGGTGTAGTTGCTGTAAGCGTTGTGGCCCAAGGTGCCGGTCGCGTAGTCGGTGAAGGCGATGGTGTGCCGCTGGTTGATGGCCCAGTTCGCGTCGGTCTGCGGGAAACCGCCCACCGTGGCGCAGTAGTGCGCGTGGCTGACCGTGTAGGTGATGCCGGCATTGGAATAGGAGTCGTAGGTGTCGCCGTGGCAGTCCTCCATCCACACGATCGCCCCGGAATTCGGGTCGGCCGAGAAGGTGCCCTCGAAGTTCCCGGTGGAGCCGAACACGTATCCGGTGCCCAGGATGTTCTTGCCGTCGGTGCGCAGCGAGGTGATGCTGGCCTGGCTGCCGGCGTCCATGACGACCTGGTTGACGGCCCACGGGATCAGCGCGCCGATGTTCAGATCGACCTCGCCCAGTCCGTAGGCGGCCGAGCCGTTGATGTGCTGAAATTTTCCGCCCACGTACATCTTGGTGCCATCCGGACCCAAGACCATGGAGGCCACGTTCTGATCGGCGCTGGGCCGCCAGCCCAGCAGAGCGCCCGTGGACGGGTTGTAGGCGGCCAGGTGGTTGCGGGCCGTCGAGTTGGCGGTGGTGAAGTTACCGCCGATGTACACCGCCGAGCTGCTCACCTGGATGGTGTCGACCTGACTGTTCACGTCGAACGGCATCGTCGACAGGGCCGCGCCGGTGGACGGGTTCAATGCCACGAAGTGGTTGTGGGTCGCGCCGGACGCGGTGGTGAAGTCACCACCCGCGAACAGCTTGGTGCCGTCGGTCGAGATGGCCAGCGCCTTGACCTGTCCGTTCAGGTTGGGCACGAAGGTGGTGATCAGCGCACCGGTGGACAGGTTGTAGGCCAGCAGGTTGGTGCGCGGCGTCAGGTTCGTGCCTTGCGCGGCGCCGGCCGGGCGCGCGTTGGCGAAGGATCCGCCCGCGTACACCGTGTTGCCGACGATGATCTGGGTCCACACCACGCCGTCGATCTGCACCGTGGGCAGCGCGTCGGCGGTGACGTTGGAACTGCCGATCTGCAGCACCGGTCCCGGTCCGGTCGGGGTGGCCGCGGAGGCCGCCGGCGCGACGACCGTCGGAATCACCAGTGACAGCACCACTGCTGCCGCGGACGAAACGGCTGTGAGCAACCGCCTCGCAGAACGTCTCGGCATTGAGTTCTCCCCTTGACTCGAGCTGCCACGGCGGAGGCCTACGGCCCACGCGGTGCGGTCAGCGCAACGGCAACAGCTGAATGGACGTCCAGGGCCTTCCGGACTCGCTCCTGGAGGTACCTGCAACATCGGGGCGATGACTCAGCGCATTCGCGGTGTGTCAAGCCACATCAGTTGGCGTAGCCCGTTCCCCTCGACCACCAATTTGCCACGGACGTCCTCACAGAGTGTGACGCTTTCCGGCCGAATAGTCCAATGGCTGGCCGTGTTCTTCACTCATTAGGGGCGAGTCGCCCGTGCGGGGCGTGCGGAGCACTCGGATGGCCGCTGTGAAGTGGTTTCCCAGCCGGCTGGCTCGACCGAAAAGAGTGGGCCACGGACCCGATCGGACGCGGCCTCCCTCAGCGCAGTTTGCCGGCGCGGCGCCGGCGACACGACAATTCCGCTTTCGGGAAGATCATCAAGATGGCCGGACGCAGTCCTATGGGCGCGCGCTCCCCAAGCGGTCAAACGATCTTTCTTTGTCCATTTTCCGAAGGCCGCCACCCAATAGTGGGCCAGCCGACCGAAAGCGCCGGCCGGACGGAGGCGGTCGCCATGGCTCGGGGGAGCGGCACCCGCTCGATGCCGGCGTAACGAAGCGTGGCCCCGCCACGATAAAGGACGCACGCGCACGTGGCATTTGCCCGCGCCGCAACGGCATTGCCCTGGCCGGCGTCGGGCCTGGCCGGCGTCGGGACTTGCATTGCCGTGACCAATTCGCGTGAACGAACAATGTGCCGGGAACGGCTCGGCCGAGTCCGGGGCACCCAGGGAGCACAAAGGACTAGCGAAAAGTACCCCGCATCGTCAGTAGATGTTGCCGCCGGTGAACGGTTCGTCACCGCGCTTCGCCGCGATCTGCGCGCGGACGGCGACGTCGTCCCATAATTTGACCTCCCGCACGATGCGGCCGCGGTGCAGGGCGAACTGCGAGATGCCCAAGACCTCGATCGGCTGACCGGTCAGCGGCCCGTAGGTCGGGAAGCCGTCGTAGGCGCCGGTGAACTTCCACGTGATGGCGACGCGGGTGCCGCCGTAGCGGATCGCATTGTGCGTGGCCACATCGAGCACGTCGAAACGCCCGCCGGGGAAACTGCGCAGGAAGCGAAGCAGTGCGCGCCGGTAGCCCTCCGGCCGGGTGACCGTCCGGTCGTCGACGGTGTCCAGAGTCAGATCCCGAAGACAGAAGTTCTCGACCTGCTTCATGTCGCGCTGATTCCATACGGTTTCGATGAAGTCCAGGACCGTCTGGGCCTCGGCGCGGTGCTCGTCGGGGCGCGCGCCGCTGACTCCCCGGGCCAGCACGTCGGCCGGAGCGGCCTCGAGCATCGAGCCGGTGTAGCCGCGGAATGCCGTGCGTCGCGCCCACTCATCCGGATCGATCTGCAGCGATCGGGCTATCGCCAGTGAATCCCGCACCACCCATTCTTCGACCATGCGCCCCCGCCGGTACAGGCAGTTGGCGATGTTGCGCTGGCGGAACTCCAGATTGATCAGGTCGGTGCCCAGCACCAGATGAGAGCTGAGGAACGCGTCTTCGCCCCGCGCTTCCCACACGACGTCCTCGGCCTGGCCAACCCGATTGGGGAACTCGGCGATGCGCATCAGGGTGCCTTGGACAACCTCGTCGCGCCCGACCGAGGTGCCCAAAGAGCCGTGCACGATCGAGTCCGGCTCGTAGTTCTCCCGGATGTAGCCGATTTCCCGTTCGATCCAGATGTGATCGGTGACCTCTCGGATGAAGTCGTCGGGATCGGCGTAGGGCAGGTAGGCGACTTCTTGCAAGGCCATGACGGAGCGCTTCTCTCTCCTGGACGAGGGCGGGTGGCGGCTTCGACTGTATACGTATGCAGCGCCGTGCGGAAGACCTCGGTTCTGCAGCGATCGGCCCGGAGGCGGTGGCTTGGGACGGTGGTGGGCCCGATACCCGCGTCACGGTCGGCGGGCGAGCGCCCGATCATCGGTGCCGGCTTCGCGCAGACCGTCGGGCAGAACCTTGGCCCCGTGCAGGCGCAGGGGGCCGGAGTAGCGCACCGTGACCAGGCCATCGTCGACCTCGATGGCCAAGGGCTCGCCGGCCAACCGCAATCCGGAGACCGTCATCCGAGGGCAGCCCGCCACGGGCCGGAATTCGGCGGTCCCGCGGGGGACATCCGCGGAAAAACCCAGCAGCGTGGTGAGCACCACCAGGGCCGCGGCCGCGGACCAGGCCTGCGGTCGGCAGGAAGCGGGATAGGGGACCGGGCGGGGAAATTCGCCCGCGGCCCAGCCGGCATACAACTCGGGCAGCCGGAAATCGAAGGCCGCACCGGCATCGAGGAGCCCGTCGAGAAGGATCTTGGCCTCGGCCGGATGTCCGCAGGCGACGAGCCCGCTGACCGCGATCGCCGTGTCGTGCGGCCACACCGACCCGCAGTGATAGGACAGCGGCGAATAGCCGCCCGTGGTGTCGGCCATCGTCCGCAATCCGAAGCCGGTGGCCAGGCTGGGGTGCGCCAGTCGCCGGGCGACGTCCGCACACTCCTGCGCGTCGATAATTCCCGTGGCCAGCAGATGGCCCATGTTGGAGGCCGGCGCGTCCACCGGCGTCTTGGCGCCGTCCAGCGCCAGGGCGGGGTAACGGCCCAGCTCGTCACTGACCCAGAACTTCTCGCGGAACCTGTCTTTCAGGGCCGCGGCGTAGTCGCGCCAACGGTCGGCGCCCGGTCGCCCGAACTCGTCCAGCAACTCGGGCACCGGCCCGCGCGGCCTCATAGGCGTAGCCCTGCACTTCGGCCAGCGCCACCGGACCCACGGCGATCCGCCCATCGGCGAACCTGATCGAGTCGCCCGAATCCTTCCAGCCCTGGTTGGCGAGCCCGCGTCCGGAGGCGTCGACGTACTCGAGGAAGCCGTCCCCATCGGAGTCGCCGAATTCCGACATCCAATTCAGCGCTGCCTCGAGCGCCGGAACGAAAGCGGCCACCTCGTCCCGCGGGCAATCCCCACCGCCACGCATCGAAGAGCAGGCAAATCCACAACGGGGTGGCATCCACCGTCCCGTAGTACGTCGGCGGCAGGAACGGATCCGGCAGTGACGAATGCGGTCGGCGCAGCTCGTGCATGATCTTGCCGGGCTCTTCGGCCGTGTCTGCATCGCACTGACGGCCCTGCCAGTGCGCCAGGGTGCGCAAGGTGCCCCGAGCGACCGACAGCCCGAGCGGCAGGGTCATCCGTGCCGCCCAAATCGAGTCGCGCCCGAAAAGCGTGAAATACCATGGGGATCCAGCCGCATAGAACTCATCGTCGGGGCGAACGGCGGTGGCCATGCGCAGCGCTGCGAGATCCGCCAGCGATCGGGCGACCAGACCGGTCAGCCGGGCATCGTGCGCCTCGACCACCACGTCGGCAGACCCGGTCTCCCGGGCCCGGCGCCACCACGGCTGCACCGTCATCGATGACCGCGACCTCCCAGCTCACTTCACGCGCCGATCGGCCGGGCACTACGAGCGGCCAGCCGATCGTCATCCCGGACGGATCCCGGGCCACCACGCTGGCACCCTCCGCGTGCACCCGGACGCTGATGTCATCGGCGGCGAAGTCGGCCTGGACGCTCTCCGGCCTGGCCGTGACAGCGGTACGGACCCTGGGTGGGGTCACGCCGGCCCGGCCCGATTTCACGAGTTCCATGTCGGCCATGTCGGACTCGACGGCGAGTCGGATTTCCAGGGCGATCTCGTGCGCGGACGCGTTCTCCACCCGGAGCTGTTCCACCATGGCGTTCCTGGACACCCGGCGGGTTCGCCGCATCCACACGCTGGGGTCGTGACTCGGCGCTCCCGCGGTGCGCAGCACGGCGACGAATTCGGCTCGGTCGGCGCCCAATTCCTGCCGGGAGACGAATTCCATCGGCAGGAGCGATCCGCCGCCTGTCGCCACCGCCCACACTTCAACCCGAGCCAGAGCGCGCAGGTCGGCGCTGAACATGCCCTGCGCCCCCCCAGGCCGAATCTGACCGTCCGGATCGGACAGGGTGACGGACGGCGCGGCCAGGCAGGTCACCAGATCGTGCAACAGGGGCTGAAACCCGGTCAGTGGGGATGTCGACACCCGACGTTCCTTTCTCCGGCCGTCCGGGTCGGTCGAACCGCGGCGCCTGCCATGACAGAGCCGGTGTGCTGGGCGAACCTATCCGCACCGGCACCGGCGACACGCAGGCTCGTGTTTCGGCAGCTGAAGTTCTTGACAGCCCCACGGCGGGGGGCAAGACTCTTTGTACCGCTTGGATCGATCCAAGACCAGACTGACCGTTGATTTGGATCGGTCCAACGACCGGTGCCACGTTGTGCGCACGGGCCGGAGCCGGACACCGTCGTCGATGGACGACAACCGTTCTCAACGAGGAGACCGATGGCCTGATTTTCTCAAGTCCCGGCGGTCCGCCACGGTGCGACCATCCGGCGCCGGCCGTGCGTTTCCGACGCGCGCGGCTGACAACCCTTCTCGCCCGGCCTTTCCGGGCTTGTCCGCATGGTGCGGCGGCCCGGCCAGCATTTCGAAGGAGCAGACCAGTTCATGAAACGACCATCGCCGCGTCGCCTGGCCGCGCTGACCGCGGGAGCCGTCGTGCTCCTGATCGCGTCGGCGTGCAGTTCCAGTAACAGTTCGGGATCCTCCTCGTCATCCTCGAGCGCCCCGTCGAGTTCCAGCAGTTCATCGAGCGCATCGTCGGCGCCGCCCGTCTTCCTCCGCGTCGTCGTCGGCGGCCCCTTCGTCCAGCGGCGGGACTGCCTCGGCCGCACCGGGTTCCGGGTCGTCGTCGTCGGGGCCGGCGGCGTCGGGTTCCGGGTCGGGTTCGGGGTCAGGGTCGGGTTCGGGCAGCTCGTCGAGCTCATTGCCGGCGGCCTCGCTCTCGCTGCTGTTCGGCTCGTCCGGCGATGCCGAGACCAATGCTCTCAAGGCGGCCGCCGCCGCGTGGGGCAAGCAATCCGGTTCCACCGTCACCGTCACGCCTGCCCAGAATCTCGTCCAGCAACTGGCGCAGGGCTTCGCCTCGGGCAAAGCGCCGGATCTGTTCTATGTCGGCGCCGACCAATTGGCGAACTATGCCAAAGCCGGGAACCTGCTTGACTACGGCGATTCCCTGTCCAACGCCAACGACTTCTATCCCACGCTAAAGGCCTCCTTCACCTACGACGGGAAGCTGTACTGCGCGCCCAAGGACGTGTCGACGCTTGCCCTGTTCATCAACACCGACATGTGGACCAAAGCGGGCCTCACCGACGCCGATATTCCCAAGAACTGGGACCAGCTGGCCACGGTGGCGAAGAAGCTGACCTCGGGCAAAGTTCCTGGTCTGGTGCTCTCGCCGGAACGAGACCGGTTGGATGCCTTCCTGGTGCAGAACGGTGGCTACCTGGTCGACGCCTCAGGTAAGCCGACCGTCAACTCCCAAGCCAACATCGACGCGCTGACGTTCGTGAAGAAGATGTACACGGACGGAGAGCTCAAGTGGTTCAAGGACTTGGGTGCGGGCTGGGCCGGTGAGGCTTTCGGCAAGGGTTCCGCGGCCATGACCATCGAGGGCAACTGGCTGCTGGGCTCGCTGAAGAGCGACTATCCGAACATCAAGTACAAGGTCGCGGAGTTGCCTGCCGGACCGTCCGGCACCAAGGGAACGCTTTCGTTCACCAACTGCTGGGGCATTTCGGCCACCACCAAGTCGCCGAATCAGGCCAAGGCGTTCGTGGAGTATCTGACCACCCCGACTCAGCAGATGAAGTTCGCGGACGCGTTCGGAGTCATCCCGTCGGTGCAGTCGGCCCAGGCCGCCTATCTCAAGGCTTATCCGGCCAACGCACCGTTCGTGAACGGCATTACCTACGCCAAGGGCGTGCTCAACGCTCCGGGTATCACCGACGTCCTGGCCGACTACAACTCCCAGTTGGAGGGATTGGCCAACACCGACCCCAAGGCGATCCTGGACTCGGTGCAGGACAACCTGTCCACCGCCTTGGGCGGCTGACGCCGCCGGAATCCCGTCGCCGCCGGCACTTGGCCCGCCGATGTCTCCGGCATTCTGGCCGCAGTCTGATCGACCATCTGGGAGTGGCTCGTGAGCGCACCGGCATCAGGCAGTTCCAACCTCGAGGCGACCGTGGCCGCGGCGGAGGTGGCGACCCGCCCCCCGTCGCGGCCGGAGCGGATCCGGAGCCGGCCCCACGGTCCGGGCATTCGCTCCGGGCAGAGCCGGGCCGGGTGGCTGTTCGTGACTCCGGCGCTGCTGATCATCCTGGTGTTCTTCTTGCTCCCGGTGCTGGCCTCGCTCTGGGTGTCCCTGTCCAGCTGGTCGGGCAAGGGCTCACCCTTGGCGGCCCACTACATCGGGTTCCAGAATTACGACACCCTGCTGGGCCGGGCCAGCTTGAGCCAGAAGAACCTGGCCACCGCATTCCGGAACATCTTCTACTACGTGATCATCGTCGTTCCGCTGCAGACGATTCTGGCCCTGGTTCTGGCGCTGGCGGTGAACAGGCGCGGGCTGAAGGGAAAAGGCTTCTTCCGCACGGCCTTTTATTTTCCGTCCGTGACCAGTTCGGTGGCCATCTCGATCGTGTTCCTCTTCATGTTCAGCGCGAGCGGCGTGGTGAACGCGGCTCTGCAGTGGTTCGGCATCACCGGGCCGAACTGGTTCTCCCGTTCCGACGGAGTGCTCCATCTGCTGCTGGGAGCCTTCGGCGTCGACCAAACGAATCCGCCGAGCTGGTTGACGGGCCACAAGTTCTACTCGCTCACCTGGTGGGACTGGTTGTCCGGCCCGTCGATCGCCATGTGCGCCATCATTTTCCTGGTCGTGTGGACCAGTTCCGGCACCTTCATGCTGATGTTCCTGGCCGCGCTGCAGGACGTCCCGCAGGACGTGCAGGAGGCGGCCATGGTGGACGGCGCGTCGAATTGGCAGGTCTTCCGGCGAGTGGTCCTGCCGGCCCTCAAGCCCACCCTGTTCCTGGTGATCACACTCGGACTGATCGGCACCTGGCAGATGTTCGACCAGGTCTTCATCATGTCGCAGGGAGAGCCGCAAGGAACCACGCTGACTCCGGCCTACCTGTCGTACGTCACCTCGTTCAACCAGGGCAAGTGGGGCCAGGGAGTGGCCATCGCCTTCCTGCTGTTCGTGGTGATCGTGGTGTTCACGCTGGTCCAGCGCTTCGTCATGCGGGATCGCCAAACCGTGCCCCGGCGCCGGCGCCTGTCGACCTGGGAGAAGGCACGCCGATGAAGCTCGCCACCGCATGGGGAAAGGCAAGCCAATGAGCATTACGGCCACCTCTTTCAGCGGCAACCCGCTGTCCGGGCCGAGCGCGGGCACCACACCGGCCGGCGGTGCCAAAAAGGGGTTCTCGCGCCGGTTCAGATACGGCTGGCTGATCTATCTGGTCCTGATCTTCTTCGCCCTGATCTACATCTATCCGTTCCTCATCCAGTTGGCGACCTCGTTCAAGACCGACGCGGACGCCACCAGCTCGGCCATCAATCCGATTCCCAGCACCTGGACGGTGAGCGCCTTCCGCGAGTTGGCGTCGGCCGACTTCCCGCGCTGGTTCGCCAATTCGACGTTCGTCACCGTGGTGGTGACCATCGGGCGGGTCTTCTTCGACTCGCTGGCCGGATATGCATTGGCGCGATTGAAGTTCGCCGGCCGGTCCGTGGTGTCCGGGGTGATGATCGCCATCATCGCGGTGCCGGGCGTGGTGCTGCTGATCCCGAAGTACCTGATCCTGGTGCAGCTGCACATGTACGACACCTACTGGGGCATGATCGTGCCGCTGTTGGCCGACGCGGCGGGTGTGTTCATCATGCGGCAGTTCTTCACCAACATCCCGGTGGAGATCGAGGAGTCGGCGCGGCTCGACGGCGCCTCGGCGTTCCGGCTGTTCTGGTCGGTGGTGCTGCCCATGGCTCGGCCCGCCGTGATCACGTTGACGATCCTGTCCTTCCAGGCCTCGTGGAACGAGCTTCCGCACTTCATCGTCAGCGCCCAGAACCCGAATCTGGACACGCTGACCAAGGGCGTGGCCGGCATCGCCGCGGGCGCCTACGGCGGAGCGAACGACTATCCGTTCAAGATGGCGGCCGCGCTGATCATGACCGTTCCGGTGGCGGTGGTCTTCTTCGTCTTCCAGCGCTTCTTCATCCAGGGCGCCAGTCAGGGCGCGGTCAAGGGCTGAGGGTCGTCGCGAAACGAGCGCGAAGGAATAATCCACTCATCGAAGACGAACGCGCTGAAATCCCGGCGGCCGATGGTGCCCGCTCGCTTCGTCGTGCCACCCTGGCGTCGGTCGCGGCGTTGGCCGGGGTGTCCAAGCAGACCGTCTCCAACGTGCTGAACGCGCCCGACCTGGTCGCCCCCGGCACCGCCGCGCGGGTCCGTGAGGTCGTCCGGTCGGTGGGATACCGGCCCCATCCGGCCGCTCGACAACTGCGGACCCGCCGGTCGGGCATCATCGCCGTGCGGGCCGAGAACACCATCGGCAACAAGGTTTTCGATCGTTATCTGCATGCGGTCACCGGGGCGGCGGCGGCCAGGGACTACCGGCTGATGCTGTACAGCGCCGACGACGAAGCCACCGAGCTGGTCGCGTTCGACGAGTTGGTGGATCGATGGGATGTCGACGGCGTGCTGATGACGGGCACGCACCCCGGCGACCCCCGCCCGGAGCATCTGCTGCGCATCGGGTTGCCCTGCGTCACCTTCGGCCGGCCCTGGGGAGGCGATCTCGGACTGCCGTGGGTCGACGTCGACGGTGCCGCCGGCACCCGCGCGGCCACCGAGCACCTGATCGCCGCCGGTCACTCCCGCGTCGCCTACATCGGCGAGGCCAGCCCGGGCATCTCCGCCGAACGTCTGCGCGGCTGGCGCGACACCGTTCAGAAACATCGGCTGCCGGAAATCCCGCCGGAACTCGGCCCGATGGATGTGCCGCACGGGCGGACGGCCGCCGCTCGCCTGATGGATCTGTACCGGCCCACCGCGCTGGTGTGCTCGTCGGACATCTTCGGTCTGGCCGCCCTCCGCGAGCTCGGGTCCCGCGGCCTGCAAGCGGGCGCGTCGATGGCGGTCGTCGGTTTCGACGATTCCGATGTGGCCGAGGTGGTCGGTCTGTCCAGCCTGGCCCAGCCGCTCACCGACGTGGCCGCGCACTGCGTCCGGCTCCTGGTCGACCTCATCGAGCGACCGGTCCCCTCGCCCGAGCCGTCTCACGTCCTGTTGCAACCGGAGCTGGTGATCCGGGCGTCGTCGCGACCCGCTTGAGTCCAGCGGCCAACCAGCACTGCTGAAGCGGCCGGGCGCGGAGTCGCCAGGACCGGTGTGACGTCCACGACGACCGCTGCCACGCGCGGGTTCATAGTGGGCGGATGGGAATGAGTCCGACGTCGCTGGCAGCGAAAGCCTGGGGAGTGGGCCGGTTCGTGACCGGCATCTACACGAACCGGGCGCAGCTGGCCTACCACGGTCTGGTCAAGGACGACCTGCTCAGCCAGCTGCATCTGCCCGTCGGGCGGGCGGACCCGCACGCCGTTTACGAGCGGATGCGGGCCGCCGGACCGATGCTGCCCACCCGGCTCGGCAACCTCAGCACCACCAGCTACCAGATCTGCCAGCAGGTGCTCCGCATGCGCACCTTCGGGGTCACCGATCCCGCCGCCCCTCGGCCCGGCGAGGACATGCTCGACCTGTCGCTGCTCGCCCTGAATCCGCCTGACCACACCCGCCTGCGCCGGCTGGCCGCGCCGGCCTTCACGCCGCGCCGGATGGCCGGTTATCAGGACGTCGTGGAGCGGGCCATCGACCGGCTGCTCGATGGCGTCGACCCCTCCGGCCGCTTCGAGTTGGTGTCGGCGTTTGCGTCTCCGTTGCCGATTGCGGTGATCACCGACATGCTCGGCTTCACGGGTGACCCGGACCGCCTGCGCCGGATGGGCGCCGTGGTCGCGTCGGCGCTGGACGGAGTGCAGTCGCTGGGCCACGCCGTCCGGCTGTTCGGAGCGGACCGCGAGATGCGGGCCAGCTTCGCCGCTCTGCTCGATCGCGCCGCCCGGGAACCCGGCGACGACCTGACCTCCGTTCTGATCGCCCAGCGGGACGCCGGAGCCGAGATTTCCATCGAGGAGCTGTCCTCCCTGGTCGGGCTGCTGCTGCTGGCGGGCTTCGAGACCACTGTCAACGCCATCGGCAACGGGGTTCGAGCCTTGTTGGCCCACCGGGATCAGTGGCAACTGCTGGTCGACGAGCCGGACCGGGCGGCCGCCGTGGTCGAGGAGGTGCTGCGCTATGACCCGCCGGTGCAGCAGACCGCCCGGGTGCTGTTGTCCGGGGCCGAACCGGTGACGCTGGGCGGTGTCACCGTCCGGCCGAGCCAGTGGGTGCTGCTCATGCTGGCGGCGGCCGGCCGGGACCCGGCCGTGTTCGCCGAACCGGACCGCTTCGACATCACTCGGCCGAACGCGGCCGAGCACCTGGCGTTCTCCGGGGGAATCCACTACTGCCTCGGGGCCGGTCTGGCCCGCTTGGAGCTGACCGCCGCGTTCCGGGCGCTCGCCGTGCGCTTTCCCAGGCTCCGGCTGGCGGGTCCGGTCGTGATGCGGCCCGGCACCACGCTGCGGGGGCCGCGACGCCTTCCGGTTGCGGCCTGAGCCGGGATGATGACAGCGGCACGAGAAAGAAAAGGCCGCCGGTGAGGGGGTTCCCGCGGGGCGGTACCGGCCATCGGCCGGTCGCGAAGGGACTGCCGGCGATATTGGCTCTGCTGACCACCACTGGCTGGGCCGCCAACCACTTCGCCGCGCTGCTCCCGGTGTTGCGGCACACCCAGCATCTGTCCGCCTCGCTGGTCGCTGGTCTCTACGCCCTCTACGCCGTCGGGCTGCTGCCCGGCCTGCTGGCCGGCGGGAGTGCGTCGGACCGCTGGGGCCGGCGGACGGTCGCGTTGCCCGGTGCGGCCGTGGCCGTCGTGGGCACCCTGCTGCTGTTGTTCCGGCACGACGCCACCGGATTGGTCGCGGGTCGGCTGGTGGTGGGTCTGGGGGCCGGTGCTGCGTTCAGCGCCGGGACGGCGTGGGCGGGCGACCTGGCAGGGTCAGCGGGGGTGGCTCGCGCGGGAGTGTTCCTCACCGGTGGGTTCGCCCTCGGACCGGTGGTCTCGGGTGGCCTGGCCCAGTTCGGACCGGCGCCGCTGATCCTGCCGTTCGCGTTGTCCGCCACGTTGTCCGCGGTCGCCCTGCTGGCGGCCGCCCAGGTTAAAAACCAGGCCGAACATCGTCACTCGTCCGTCGGCGTCGTGGTGCACCACGTCACCCGGCAATCGGCACGCACCGCGTTGTCCTGGGCGCTGCCCGTCGCGCCGTGGGTGTTTGCCGGTGCGACCGTCGGCGTGGTGACGTTGCCGTCCCGGTTGCCGGCCAGCGACGGCGGACCGCTGCTGGCCGGCATCGCCTCGGGTGTGGTCTTGGGCACCGGAGTACTGGTGCAGACGCTGGCCCGCCGAACCGGCGCCGGTCCGGCCGCGGGCGCGCTGGGGGCATTGGCGGCGGCGGCCGGCTTCCTCGTCTCGGCGGCCGGCGGTGCCCAGCCGGGGCTGGCGCTCGTGGCGGTGGCTTTCCTGCTGTTGGGCGTGGGCTACGGGCTGTGTTTGCGGGCCGGGCTCTTGGATCTGGGCCGGTGGGCACCGCCGCACCGACGCGGGGGCCTGACCGGGGCCTTCTACGTGGCCACGTATTCGGGTTTCGCGGTTCCGGTGCTGCTGCAGGCGCTGGAACCGGTGGCCGGGAGCCGCTGGCCGCTGGTGGTGCTGGCCGTGCTGGCCGCCGGAGTGGCCGGCCTGCGCTGGTTCCGCGTGCGGCGGTTGCGGACCTCGAGTTGACGCTCAGGCGAACAGAGCAGACGACAGAAACGGTGCGCCGGCCACCCGGCCGGTCCTTTCGGCGGCCGCCGGCTGGTGGGGCACCAACAAGGCGCGGTCCGACACCAGATAGGCGACGATGGAATCCTCCGCCTCGGCCTTGAGCAAAACGTTCTCGTCCCACTGCCGGAGCCGAGCGACCAGGGGCGCGAAAGCCTTCACCCAGCGGTTGTCGGCGAGCTTCTCCTCGGGAGCCGGTGCGTACCTCATGCCTTCAGGGACTCACCACGAATGCGCGGCTCACGCGGCCGGCCGCGATATCACTCGGCCCAGTACGAACGGCCCAGGGGCGGTGAGGAAGTCGCACAGACAGTGACGGCGACCCTGGCCTGGCGCGGGTCGCCGTCACTCCACTGAGTGGGTCAGGTCAGCGTCCCCGGCCGGTCTGTTGTTGCAACTCGTCGATCAACTCACTGGCCTTGGCCTTGGTCAGGTCGTCAGGGACGTCACGGCCGGCTTCCTGAGCCAGGGTGTGCAGGTACGACTGCTGCGGGCCGGTCATCGGTTCACTCCCGGTCACCCATTGCTCCGGATCCTTCTCCGGCCGGGGGGTGACGGCATCGCTCTCGCCCTGGCTACCGGTCGTTGCTTCGTTGTCGGTCATGACGTCCACCTGTCCTTCGTGCTGTCCTTCGTGCTGTCCTTTGGCGCTGGCCTCAGCGCTGTCCGTGCGCTGTTCTTGGTGCGGGACGAACTGCCGGTACCCCGTTCCTCGCCGGCCGAACCAACGTTCGAACGCCGCGCTTCCGGTTACCATCCGCGTACGGCGATCACGCAGCGTTACGCCGGAAGAGTTGCGGCGGAATGGAGAAATGCGGTTGTTCGTGACGATCAGCGATATTTCTGGCCGCGAAATTGCTACCTGTTCGAGTTCGGGCAATCCTGCTAGCCTGACTCCAGTCACCTTCGCAAATGACAATCCATGCGGCCGATTTCGCCTCTGCCGCGGTTTTGTCCGGAGTCTTGGGCCGCCGAAGCGAAAGGGACCCCACTTTTGTATCCAGAATTCCATCATCGCCTTTGCTCGGAGGAAATTGTGTCTATTACAGCTGTGCGGCGTCTTGGCGGACTGGTCGCGGCGCTGACCCTGCTCGCGGTCGGTGGTGTGGCCGGCCTGTCCGGAACAGCGGGTGCCGCGCCGGTCCCCGGCGCGAACAGTGCGGCCTCGGTGGCCGGGTCCTCGGCCCAGTCGGGCCAGAGTGGCGCCCGCCTGACCGAACTCGCCGAAGAGGCTCGCGAGCTGACCTTCCAGAAGATCCCGTACTCCAAGGGCGGCCATGACGCCAAGCCGGCTCCGCTCGGCGCCAGCGTCGACTGCTCCGGGCTGGTCCGATCGCTCTATTATTGGGCGTTCGGCACCGACATCGGTTCCGGCAGCGGCGATTCCATGGTTCGGCTGTCCGGCGAATTCGTCAAGACGAGCCAACCGGTACCGGGCGACGTGGTGCTGCTCGGTACCAACGGCGCGGCTCCGGCTTATCACTCGATGGTCTACGTCGGCAACGACAATGGCGTTCCCACCGCGGTCGCCTCGCCGACCTGGGGTGAGTACGTCAAGTACGAATATCCAGAAGCTGCCTGGGACAAAAAAGATCTCATGGGCTATTGGCACTACAAGGGCGCCACGGCGGCTGATTCCGGACCGCTGACCGGGCCGTCGCTGATCTCGTCCGCGGGTGCCATCACTTCCGTGGTCGCCGGCTCCAAGACGGTCGAGATCAAGGGCTGGGCGGTGGACCGCGCGCACCCCGCCGGCTCCAACCACATCGTTCTGGTCATCGACGGCAAGGCCGTCTACGGTGGCGTCGCCCAGCAGCCCGGCACTTTCGACTACGTGGGCAATCACGGCTTCGACGTCACGCTCGGGGCCGCTCCCGGTGCTCACACGGTCACCCTGACCAGCGTCGGCGTGCACAGCACGTCCGGCCTGTCCTCCCATTCATTCTCGGTGGTTCTGCCGGCCATCGGGGCGATCACCGAGCTCGACAAGGGGTCGAACACCATCGAGGTCAAGGGCTGGGCGCTGGACCAGGCCAATCCCAGCGCGTCGAATCAGATCGTGTTGGTCGTCGACGGCAAGGCCGTCTACGGAGGCACCGCCCATCTGGCCAGCGACATCGTCGCCTTCCCGGGACAGCACGGCTTCGACGTCAAGCTGGGAGCCAGTGGGGGCACCCACACCATCAGCCTGACCAGCGTCGGCACGCACAGCGCCGCCAACCTCACCCCGACGTCCTTCACGATCTGACGACCAGCCGGCGGTGCTGGGCCGAGGGATCGAGGACCGGCGCCGCGCTCCCGTGGCGGCAAAGCGTTGATCACGCCCGTATCACGTCTGGATAAATAAGCGCACCTCTGTTAGCCTCTGCTGACCTCGGGCGCCGCGAATGTTCTGGTCGGCCGAAATCGTTGCACGATCCGATCGAAACATTTGGCCAGGACGCCGGCTCGGCCGAAAGTCCGCCTGTTCTGGAGGAATGGTGTCGGTGTCCGCTCGTTGTCGAATGGCTGGCCTGCTCAGCGCGGTGACTGTCACGGTGGTCGGTCTTTTCGGCGCCGGAATCGCGGTGGCGGTTCCGGCCGCCGCGGCGCCCGCCCAGAGCGCGGCACACGGTGTATCGGGTCCGCGGCTGACCAAGCTGGTCGAGCAGGCCCGGAAGCTCACCACCGAACACATCCCGTATTCCAAGGGCGGGCACGGGGCGCAGCCGGCGCCGCTGGGGAGTTCCGTCGACTGCTCGGGAATGGTGCGCTCGCTGTACTACTGGGCCTTCGGGGTCGACATCGGGCAGGGCTCCGGGGATTCGTCCGTCCGTATGTCCGGTCGGTTCGCCCGCACCACACATCCCGTGCCCGGCGACGTGGCCCTGTTGGGCCACGGCGGCTCGGCACCGGCCTACCACGCAATGGTCTACGTCGGCAACGACGGCGGGCGGCGGACCGCCGTGGGCTCGCCGGACTTCGGCGAGTACATCAAGTATCAGTATCCCGAGAGCGCCTACTGGAAGGGCGATCTCATGGGCTATTGGCACTACAAGGGCGCCACGGCGGCGGATTCCGGACCGATCACGGCGGCCCCGGTGCCCACTGCGACCGGCGCCATCACCGGGGTGACAATTCACGCGAACACGGTGGAAATCAAGGGCTGGGCCGTCGACCGGGCCCAGTCCTCGGCCACCAACCGGATCGTGCTGGTGATCGACGGCAAGCAGGTTTACGGCGGCGTGGCCAAACGGTCCGGGCACTTCCCGTACTCGGGCCCGCACGGCTTCGACGTCGAATTGGGGGCGACCGTGGGCGCCCACACCGTCACGCTGACCAGCGTGGGCAAGCGCAGCACGGCCGGGCTGACGCCGCACAAGTTCACCGTGCCGCCGCCCGCCACGGGCGCTATCACCGCGGTGACCGCCACCAAGAACAGAGTGGAGATCAAGGGGTGGGCCGTCGACCGGGCCAATCCCGCGGCCTCCAACCAAATCGTGCTGGTCATCGACGGCAAGCAGGTTTACGGCGGCGTGGCCAAGGGGTCGGGGCCTTCCCCGTATTCCGGCCGGCACGGTTTCGACGTCATGCTCGGAGCGAGCCGCGGTCACCACACCGTGAGCCTGACCAGCGTGGGGAAGCGCAGCACGGCCGGGCTGTCGCCGCACACCTTCGTCGTCTGAGGCGTCCGCAGGAACGCCCGGACGCCGGGTGATTACCGTGGACCCGTCCGCGAAGATCACCTGGCCCGAAGGAAGTGCGCATGAAAGGCGCCGTGCTGTACGCGCCCCACGACATCCGGTTCTCCGAGCGACCCGACCCGGCCATCGAGAAACCGACCGACGCCGTCATCCGGCTGGTGGCGACCTGTGTGTGCGGTTCGGATCTGTGGAGCTACCGCGGCATCAACGATGTCAACGAGCCGACGCCGTTCGGTCACGAGTACTGCGGCATCGTCGAAGAAGTGGGTGCCGACGTGGAGCACCTCAGGCCCGGGCAGTTCGTGGTCGGGTCCTTCATCACGTCCGACGGCACCTGCCCCAACTGCCGGAACGGCTATCAGAGCGCGTGCCTGAACCGCTCCGGACTGGACGGCGCCCAGGCGGAACGGCTCCGGGTCCCGAACGCCGACGGCACCCTGGTGGCCACCCCGTACCCACCCGAGGCCGAACTGATCCCGAGCCTGCTGGCCGCATCCGATGTGCTGGGCACCGGCTGGTTCGCGGCCGTGGCCGCCGAGGTCGGCCCGGGCCGTACGGTCGCCGTCGTCGGTGACGGCGCCGTCGGGCTGATGGGTGTGCTGGCCGCCCGGCAGCTGGGCGCCGAACGGATCATCGCCATGAGCCGGCACGAGCCGCGGCAGAAGCTGGCTCTGGAGTACGGGGCCACCGATCTGGTCACCGAACGCGGTGACGAAGGCGTGCAGCGCATCCGGGACCTCACCGACGGCATCGGCGCCGACTCCGTCCTGGAATGCGTCGGTACCGACGAGTCGATGCACCAGGCCATCCGCTCGACGCGGCCGGGCGGGAACGTCGGATTCGTCGGAGTCCCGCACGGCATCCGGCTGGAGGGCACGCTGCTGTTCCGCTCGATGGTGGGCCTGCGGGGCGGGCCGGCGCCGGTGCGCCGCTTCCTGCCCGACCTCATCGATCACATCCTGCGCCGAGACATCGATCCCGGCAAGGTTTTCGACCTGACGCTGCCGCTGTCGGACGTCGCCGAGGCCTACCGGGCCATGGATGAACGCCGCGCCATCAAGGTGCTGCTGCAGCCCTGACCGGCCTTCTCGACCCGCCTTTGTCAGGCGGGGATTTCCGGGTCCGTGCCCACATGCGTTCCCACAATCAGCCGTGATCGGGCGTGATCCAGGCTGGTTGCAACCGCGCCAAGGTCGTCAGGGCACAGGTCCGCGTAGGTGTCGAGGGTCATCTTGGCTGACGCGTGACCGAGCATCCGTTGGACCGCCATCACGTTCGCTCCTGCGCTGATGGCCAGGCTTGCGGCGGCGTGCCGGAGCTCATGCGGGTGAAACGCCTCTGCCACCCCTGACTCCGCCACGTCGGCGTCGAACCAAGGGACGCGGGCGCCCGGTAGCGCAGCACCCCACCACGGGATGCTGCGAACGCTGTGCAGACACTTCGCGCGACGCCGCGGCGAGCGTCCCTCCGAGGTGTGAGGTCACGGACTCTCTGACCTTCGCCGGCCACTCTCGTAATTGAACGTTATGAGAGTGCTCCGGCTGACCGGAGCGCCGGAAACGGCTAGGTCGGCAGGTCGATCCGCGGCCGTCACGTGACGAAAGGAGCCCGGTGACACCAGCACCGATGCGCCCGTCGGCGTCGAGCTGGCTCGGCCCAGCCCGTCCGGGCCGGCCGCGGCTGTGGTGGTGCCCGTGTTGTCGGACGGGCTGCGCGCGGCGGTCACCGCGTCGGTGGCCGAGAACACAGGCGCCGCCTACAACTCCGACTGGGCCCGCTTCTTCTCGGCGTGGTGCGTTGCCCGTTGGTTCGTGGAGCTGCCGGCCGGGGGAGAGGTCGTGGCCGGCTACCTCGTTGACGCGGCCGCGCTGACAGACCCGGACGGGGCGCCGCTGTTCAGGGTGTCGTCGCTGACCCGCTGGTCGGCGTCGATCAATGCCCGGCACACCGCCGCCGGATATGAGGCACCCGGCAAGAGCGAGGTCGTCCGGCGCACCCTGGCGGGCCTGCGGGCGACCCGGGCGGAGAACGCCGACCGCGCCGCGCCGCTGCGGCTCGAGCAGTTGGCCGCCATCGTCCGGTCCGTCCACCGGCCCGCCGAGGTGATGGACGGGCTCACCGACCGGCTGGCCGCGGCCCGCAACGCCGCCCTGGTTGTGATGGCGCTGTTCGGAGCGTTCCGGGAATCCGAGCTCGTGGCTCTGCAGCTGCGCGACGCCGCCCTTGACACCGACGGCCTGATCCTGACCGTGCGCCGGTCCAAGGGCGACCAGCAGGCCGTCGGGCAGGTCAAAGCCCTGCCGCGCCGCACCGACCCCCTGACCTGCGGGCCGTGTGCCTACGTCCGCTGGCTGGCCATCCTGCACGCCACCGACGCGGGGGGACGACCCGGCACCATCCGCCAGCTCCGCACCCCAGCTCCGGTCGATCTGCACGTCTGTGATGTTCCGCCGACCCGGTCCACCAGCCCGCGACCGCTCCTGCGCACGTTCGACCGGCAGGGCTGGCTCACCGACCGGCCGTTGCACCGCACCCGCGTCGGCCAGATCCTGCACACCGAGGCCCGCCGCGCCGGCCTCGACGAGCAGCTCGTCGCCGGCCTGTCCGGTCACAGCTTCCGCGCCGGGTTCGTCACCGAAGCCCTCGCCGCCGGTGCCAGGCCCGATCAAGTCGCTCTGCAGACCGGGCACTCCAGCCTGCGCATGGTCGAGATCTATCGGCGGGACCGACCAGTGATCGACAACGCGGTGACCCTGCTGCCGGACTGACCGGCACCTGGCCTCGCCAGTCGGTTGCGCGTCCAGCCCTTCAACCCCCCAAGACCCTGGATCGGCCGGTGGCACAAAGGGAGAAGCGCGACTCAATGTGCCGACTCGGCATATCGGACCAAATACATGCCCGTATATGCTGCGCCCATGACCACCAAATCCGTGTTTTGGTTTCTAGCCGTGTTTTGCCTGATCGCTGGTATGGCAGCAGTCTGGTCGCGGGCGGAGCGGAAGCCGGTTACCGCCGCGCGAAATAGGATTCGGCGAATAGCGACGTTCCTTCTGTTTGCCGCTGCCGTTTGCTTCGTCGTGCTAGCCCTGGTATAGCGGCCTGCGCTGGCCCACTTGCCTGCCACGGGCGCACACTCCCTTCGCACCACGGGCAGCGAGTCCGGCAAAGCGCTTTCGGAATCAATCGAGCTGGCGGGGTAGAGTAGCGTCGTTCGACAGCGTTTTAATTGTCCTTACGAGATCTGTGAATGAAGGTCCATCATCGAGTTCGGCCGTGTAGAACGGTTCCTTATCCGTAAGTCCTTTTAGCGCCCGCCCGTAATCGAGGGTGCAATAGTGGCGTGAACACCGCTGATTCCAGCCGCACGATCCACCCGTCGAACGACCCGTTAGGCGGGGGTGGCTGCCAGCGATCTGCGACGGTGACTTCGCGGAGGCGTCCGCTGCCCGGCACTGGAACCATGGCGCGGCCTGTGACGTCCCCTGGCGCGTCGCCGAGGACCCGGTCACTGGTGAGGACGTTAATGTCTGCCACCACGCCGGTGAGGGTCCCGTTGTGGTTGTCCAGGTGGTGATCTTCGCTGTAGTGCACCGTGGTCGACCAGTCGGTATCGAGGAGTCGCTCAAGCCATTCCTGGCGATCAGCGCGGCGTACTTGCCATTGCACCGTCGATCCGATTTGGAAGTCGGAACCGCAGCACTGTTGCTGCCAGGCCTCGACCCAGACGTAGGCGTCCATTCACTGATCATCGCTCGCACTGCCCGGATTTGTCCCCGCCCGCGGTGTCAAGCAAGACGGGTGTAACTGGCCAGATTATTTGGCGTAGTCTGGCCACATTATTTGGCGTAGTCAGGCGCCGACGACCAGAGTTTCGCGGGCGGCTTGGACGGCTTCTGGGGTGATGGCGTCGAGGTTGTTGATGCTCAGGATCCGGGCGACTTGGTTCATGAGGCGTTCGACGAGGCGGAAGTTGCCGCCGGTGATGCGGACGATGGAGATCAAGGATTCGGCGTCGCTGCGTCGGTGGGGGTCGTAGGTCATGCCCAGTTGTCGCCAGTACTCGGCGAGCACGACAGGGATGTCTTTGACGTCGACGGGCCGGTGTCGACGCGGGACCTCGCCGCGGCCGACGATTTCGGTTGCCCGCCTCAAAGAGCATTCCGGACAGCCTCCATCGGTCATTCGAGGGTTTCGCTCCATGGTGGGTCGGCCGTAGGCTGCCGGATCGGCGGTCGGGAGTGGCCGACAGGGAGCGGGGGAGTACGTGACGAGCGAACGGTTCGTTGGGCAACCGGCGGCGAACATCGACCGGAAACTTCAGCGGAGACTTCGTCAGTCCGCGCTCGCCGAAAAGGTCCTTGTGATGTTCCCGTGTCTACAGGACAACAAGCCCGCAGTAGCCGTCTTCACCGACAACCAGTTCGCCCTCGTCACGACCAGTTCGGCTGGCACCATGACGGCCGATTTCCAGAGCGTGAGCGCCCACATGAACGGCCGATCCGTCAGGGTGCGCATTCAGGCGAAGAATGTCGACATCGAATTCGCAGATGAAGCCGCAGCAACGGCCTTCTCTCAAGCCGTGGCACGTCCCCGCGCCGGCATGGCGGTCGAGATGGATCGGCAACGCGGCTATGTGATCGGTGCGGGAGACCAGGTCGTCAAGCGCTGCCAGTTCGCAGGCGGCGCGTTCATCCCGCTTCGGCAGGGTCAGACTGTGGACTTGGTCTTCCGGGAAGACGGACTCGAAGTCTTCGGCTACGACGGCGACCGCCCACGACAGTTGGCCATCGCCCTGCCGTTCAGCGAGGTTTTCACGTTGGAGCTGTCGGGGCCGGGCAAAGTGACGACCGGCGGTGGTTTCGTGGGCGGCGGTCTCGGCCTGGTCGGCGCCGCGGAGGGCATCGCGATCGCCGCGTTTCTGAACGCGGTCACCACCAGAACGAAGATCATCAGTGTCGTGCAGGTCGGCGACGATGACCACGAGGGCTTTTTCGTCCACACCGAGGCGACGCCCGAGGAGCTGCGCCGGTTCCTTTCGCCAACGTTCGTCCGGCTCCGACAACAACGCCCGGCGCCACCGCCAGCGGCGGTCGCATCCGAATCCACGGTCGAGGATCTGGTCAGCAGACTCGAGCGACTGGCCGTACTTCACCGATCAGGCGCGTTAACAGAGGAGGAGTTTGCTGCGGCCAAAAAAGCAGCCATCGAGGGACGATGATGGAGCCGCGTTTTGGTCGCTATGCCTCAATAGATTCGGGACGTAGGGTGCGCCTTCATGACGCTTAACTTGACGGTTGTGACATTGACCCACATTTTTCAGTCATCCGACTTTCGACTTTCTTCAGAGAACGCGCCATTACCTGAACCGCGCATGAAATTAGTAACATTGAACTACCCGTCCTTTCAAGGGTCGCTGTGCTTTACCGGCCTTGCGAAAGAATCGCTAATTGAAACGACAACTACCGCGGACCATATTGTTCAATGGCTATCGAAGACCTGTGATATGCAATTCCATCAGCTTGTCCAACAACTTCAACACGATGCGAGCCATTATATCCGTAGCGTCGAGACGCGTTTGGGCGTACGCCAGAAACTTACCATAGTTTGCACAGCTCAGGTCAACCAGCGGCCCACCGCTGCGGTTATCTCAAACTTTGAGGACACCGAGTCGGAGTTTCAAGAGTCCACGCCGCGGCCCCAGCTCGAAGTGAGCTGGCTAAAGCGCAGCGCGCCCCGACCGGTCCTTATTGTCACCGGCGCGAAACCTTCGATTACACCCCAAGAACGGGCGGATTTCAGGTCGTCGATAAACGAAGCGCCGGAGGAAGCCGATCGCATTCGCAACGAAATGAAGGCGCTGAGCCGGTGGGCAGCAAAGAAAGAAATCGCCCGCCTAACCGTCAGCGAGGGTTGTACCGTTGTCAGCGTCGACCCGGCTGGTTCGGGTTTACAGTCGGTCGGAAATGAGCCGGGCGTCGAAGTCCTCCATGTGACCAACGGAATAAATTTAGGGGCTATTTTTTCTTCGGTCCTTGGTGAAGATTTTGTCAAAGTTGCTAAAACTCGTGGAGTCATTTCGTCCAGCTTTGCGAGCTCCCGACCGTTGCCGAAGCTCCCTCCATGCAGACGCATTATCTCCAATCCAGAGTGCGCCCCTGCAGAACTAATTGAGGTTCCCGTCACCGGCAGGTTGCACAACATCCTAGGGATCGACGATTCTGGACAAGTACTCGGATCAACGACAGTCGGCAATATGGATTCTACACATGCGGTGTGGGTATGGGATCGAACGTCGGGGTTGAGGTCACTTAGAGCATTATTCACAGAATCTACCAGCCGAGTCGGTAGAATTCGAGCCTGGTGATTATGCGGATCACGTTGGGGAGTTCGTTGAGGATTCCGCGGTATCCGGTGGCGAGCATTTTCCAGTTCTTCAGATGGGCGATACACCGCTCACCGGCTGACCGGACGGACGAGATTGATTTGTTGATTTCTCTTTCGTGGTTGGTCAGCTCCCGGCCGCGGGGCTTTTTCTTGGGTGTTCGGGCGGAGCTGCCTTGGTAACCCGGATCAGCGATCCAATCGTGGTGATCCAGAAGGGCCTCCCAGCCGCACTCGGTGATCGCGCGGCGGTCGTGCCGGCATCCTGGCAGCGGCATGGACACCCCGAGCAACGATCCGTCGGTCGCCGCTGCCACTTGTAGGTTCAGACCCTGCCGATGTCGCTTGCCTGAATAGTTCTCTTTGCCGGCGTCTTTCCTGTTCCGGGTGGGTACGTCGGTGCCATCCACGATCGTCGTCCGGTTCGCCAGGACATGTTCGAAGTCGGGCTCGTTCACGCAGGTCACTTGGTCCAAAAGCGGCATGACCGCCCGGAACACCCGGGAGATCGTCGGCTGGCTGACGCCGAACAGATCCGCCACGAGCATCTGGGTCACGTTCTGCCGCACGATCAGCAACACGATTTCGACCTGCACCTGCAGATCGAGTATCTTTGGCATGACCGGCGGTCGTGGCCGAGTCTCCAACACCTGCTCAATCCGGCCGACCAATTCCTCGACTTGTGCATCGTCCAAACCCAGAGTAGGTTGATAACGCATCGGCTCGGCTCCCGAAATCGTTCGAAGTGTGAGAACTCCAATTATTTCGGACAGTCGGGTCGATGCCCTTACACCACGCCGACAAAACTCAGACTTTCCAGATTAGTAATTCCGTGAATAATGCTCTTAGTCTGGACATTGAAGCGCGAGTCGGGGAGTTTGGCGCCCGGTTGAGCCAGACCGGCGCTCTCATTTTGCAACACGGACCGTCTTATGATCGACGTATCACGTTATCGCCGTCGATCGAGCAGTCCGCTACTCGTCAGTCGGTCTTAGTGCCACCAGAAACCTACCAAGCGCAGGTTTCGCAAATGAATGCGAACGGATATATGTGCGGATCCGTTCACATTAACAACAATCAATATGATTCTACGCGCCAGAGGCCGGCATTTTGGGGTTCAGATGGTAGCGTCATTGTACTGAAACGAATTCCAGCAGCTACGCACGGAACGTCTGTTGATCTCAACTCGAACGGAGACGTCCTGCTGTGGACTTGGGATATGTCGGGCCAAGTCATTCCGATGATTTGGTCGCCGTTGCAAGACAATATTCTCGTGCTCCGAGTCGGTATATTCCCGCGGGCGATACTGAACGACGGAGCCATTATCGGAGTAGATCGATCCGGCGGGAGCGATACACCCGTTATAACCACGGACCGTCGCACGTGGTATCCACTCGGGCTACACCAGGGGTATTTCCCTGACGCTAGTGACCATATCTCGAGACTCTGCGGTTCGGTATCGATCGATGGTTTTAGAATGCCTTGGCTCATGAAAGGTAGAGATCGGCCGCTATTGTTGCCTGCTTACTCGTCTCACGACACCAATGTCGCGTACATTAATAGTCAGGGTTTGATTGCTGGATTGGTGCACTCAAGCCAGGACCAGCATGTCGTCGCCTGGCAGACTAAGTAATCCGTCCGGTAAACCGGGCCGGGACGGCCTCGTTGGGCGGGGCCGCGGCCTGGCCGGCGATCGCGGCGAGAAGGACCGTCTTTCCGACGCCGCGGACGCCGGTCATGATAACCGGAGAACGGCCCGGGGATCCGAGTCGCTGTCCTGGCTAGGATCTCAGCAGCGCGGGTAGGCCTGTTCTAGCCGACCAGCAGCGGCGGGCTCACTCCGGCGCAGGGGGTATACGGATGTCCGCGGGCTATGTGAGCTAATCAAACTCAATTAGTACAGGCTGTTATACGAGCCCGTCTCGACCCGGAGCTGACGATGGCGTTCGGATCAGCAGGCGGCCGCGCTGCTCCGCCAAGCCGAAACCGTCCGCTGCGATGACCCGGCCGTCGCCGAGTGACTGCGACCTCGACCGCATCGGATGGACCGGATTCCGGAGGTGTACAGAGGCGCCCGTGACCTCGCCTACCTGAACATCCAGAAGATGGTGAGGAGCAGTCCGGTCCGACGTGTGCATGGCCGGGCGCCTATGCGCAGGCTGGATACGGTCGCCTCATCCGGCCCCGGCTACCGGATTGAGGCCAAAGATAGAGGTGGCCAACGCGGGCGACACCGTGGCGGCGGACCGGCACCGTGTGCGACTCCCGACAGTGCACGACGGCAGACGGGACCCCGACGGAAGACGAAGTCCCGTGACACGCACGAGGTCATCGTCGGGGGAGTGCTCGGCCCCATCGAACGGCCGGACGTTGTCATCGCCGGGCTCCACGATGCCGACGGCACGCTGGTCAACGTCGGACGAACTGTGCCCCTCAAACCGGCCCAATCCCGGGACCTCGCCGCTGTTTTGCAACCAGCCGGGCCAGACCACCCCTGGCCGGACCTGGTCGGCACCTCCCGGTTCAACCGCAGCCGCGAAAAAGTGTCGCTGACCAAGGTGGAACCCTCTGTCGTGGTCGAAATATCAGCCGACACGGGCCTACAAGCCGGCGCCTGGCGCCACCCGCTGCGGTTCATCCGGATTCGGTCAGATCTACGCCCAACTGACCTTCCAAACCTGGACGACCCGACTGCTACGGCGTAAGACATAGCAAGTAATCGGGCGTCCAAGCCAAGGAGAGGCGAGGACGTTGCCTCACCCGCGTGTCCAGCAAAATGCCTGGCCCGACGGATCGACTCGCCCTCAAGCTGCCGCGACGGGAGCGCCAGTAAGGCGCCGCTGGACGCCTGCAGGTACTGCCGCTGCAGCTGACGGGACCCCAATTATCGGTCCAGGTGATCTGAGCCTGGATCAACTCTCGGGGTCCGGCCACGCCCAGGAAGACCCGGCGTAATCGGAAGGCACCCGCTATCCGAGACGGCGAACCGGCCTTACCGGCGGCATGGTCAGCAAGGTCGGCGGGTTCGCCTCGCAGGGAGATGAAGCTGACGATGGACGCCATTGCTACACAAGGTTGTTGCTCATTCATGAGCGCCGCGCGTCTGAGGCGCCTTGAGTTAGACCGCTACTACGATGTAAGAGCTTCCACTAGGCGAAATTGGCAGGTCTGACTCCGCCGGCCGTAGAGCTAGCCGGTTCGTGCTAAGTCAGGTCCTCGATTGAGAAGCTAAACCACCGAGCACCTTCGAAGAAGTGAACTTCAGAGCCGCGACTCTGCGGGCGTGACTTAGGAAGGGGGCTGCCATCGGGCGCCCAGAGATTGGTCCGGCGCTGCTCGACGAATCGTCCTCCGACCAGGTCACCTACGACGAGAAGCGACGGGTCGCGATAGGTCCCCACGATGCCCACGCGGTCGCCGCTCGCCACGATCCCCCGCGCGCCTGAGATGTTCTCGGTCGGATACACGGTGAGCTGGCCGTGGTCGATGCGAAGGACGGGATAGTCTGTATACGGACAGGCAAGAACGGCGTTGGTGCCGACATTGAGTGTCTCGCAGTCGGCGATTAGTCTTTTGCTCGAGTCGAGCTCCCAGAGCTTCTCAAACGAGCGGGACCACGACACAATGCCGGCAGCGCCGAGGGGTGTCGGGCCTTGGCCGAAGCTACTCCAGCCAAGGTTTCCGAAGACACCTTCGTCGAAATAGCCGGCCCAGACGCTGCCGTCCGGAGCGACTTGGAGATGCTCCACACCATCTCCGATGCATCCTCGAGAGTCGATACCGCCATCTGGTCCGATGATCATCGCGTTCTGTTCTGGCCCCGATTCGGTCCATTCACACCCGGCGTCGACGGCCACGAACGACCCGTCCGCGAACCGGTCGATCAGCGGGTGCGCGAAACTTAGGTCTCCGCAGACAACGACGTCTGATAGCGAGGCAGCGCTGTCATAGCTGACCAAAATCATCGGCGTCTCGTCGCTGGGCTGGGTGGCAGGGAACGACGCGCCGCCTGGACGCGCGTACCGCTGGTCGAGCTCTCGCGCAGAATCCTTCGTCGTCCAGATCGCTAACGGACCAGCAGCACCCATAGCCACCCTCAGGAGGACGTCGCCTCCTGGCGGCGCGACCAACTCACCGCGGGCGCGCACACGCGGCGATCGATCCTCAGTCCGACCTCGACGCACCAGAAATCAGCCTGCTTGCCTACGTGACATCACTCATTGAGTCTCTCGCAAGCAGAGCGGAGGTGTGAACGCGTTCAACCGGCAACAGCCGCCCTGGGAGGGAACCGCTCGCCGGTTAGCGATATGGACCAGACCGGGTTTGATGCACACCGTCCCTACTTGCTCCCGACCGGTTGGTGGGTGCTGTTCTCAGCGTAGTAGCGGTCTTCTGCCTCGGCGGGGCTGATCCGGCCCAGGCGGTGCATGATCCGGGTGGTGTTGTACCAGTGGACCCACTCGCTGGTGGCTTGTTCGACCTGTGCTAATGATTCGAACGGTCCGTCGTTGAACGGGGAGAACGGTCGGATGCATTCGGCTTTGTACAGGCCGATGGTGGTTTCGGCGAGCGCGTTGTCGTAGGCGTCGCCGACGGTTCCGATGGACGGGATCATTCCTTCCAATGCGAGCGTTTCCCCGAACCGGATAGCCGTGTATTGCGAACCGCAATCGGAATGATGAATCGTGTCCCCATTGAGGGGGTGGCCCTGCCGAGCCCTGTAGGCGGCGGCCTGCCGGATGGCTTTCTGCACGAAAATGTAGTGTTTCGTGGCGGCGCATTCCCAGCCGACGATACGATCGGCGAACGCGTCGATGGCGAACGCGGTGTACACGAATGTCGCATTCGCCAATCCCACGTAGGTGAAGTCGGCGACGAACAACCGGTTCGGCGCCGGCACCCGGAACTGTCGGTGGACCAGGTCGGCCGGCCGCGCCGCGGACGGGTCGGCCACCGTCGTGCGGACGCTTTTGGCCCTGGTCACGCCCCTCCAGCCGTGGGCCCGCATGACCCGGGCGACCGTGCAGCGGGCCACCTCGATGCCCTCGCGGTGCAGCTGGGCCCACATCTTCACCACCCCGTACAGCGATTCCGTCCGGCCGGTGTCGGGTTGGATCTGGTGATACGAGCCGATCAGTTCCCCGACCGCGATATCCCACAGCTCCCTTTTCGAGGGCGGTCGTTTCACGAACGCGTAGAACGTGCGCGGCGCGATCTTCACGCCATGCCCGGACAAGGCGGCGCAGATCGGAACGACACCGTACACGTCGCGGTGTTCGGAAATGAATTGGCAGATCACGGCTGTTGCGGGTCGCTCGCCCGCGCGAAAAAAGACGTCGCCGCCTTTAATATGTCGATCGTACGTTCCAGTTCGGCGTTTTTCCGTTTCAATTCGCGGATTTGTTTCGCCGACTCCGAACTGATTCCCTCGACTTTTCCGGCATCGATTTCATGCTGCCGAACCCATTTCCGAAGCGTCTCCGACGCCATGCCCAATCGCTTGGACACCGCCACGATCGCCGCCCACTCCGACGGGTAGTCACCCACGTGCTCGACGACGAGGCGCACCGCCTTCGCCCGGGTCTCCGGGTCGAACCTGCTCACCATGTTCAGACATCCTTCCCAACGTGGGAAGTGCGCACAAAACCCGGGGCGATTCAATACGCCGGGGCACCAGTCGGCGTGATTTGTCCGTCTCTGCGACCATCCCCGAGCTCGTACCGGGGCGGCCTCCGTCACCTGCTACGGGGTGACCGGGTGCGTCGAGACCGAAGCCGACCCACCGATCGAGGATCAGTTCGAACTCACCTGGTGATCAACTTCGACCAGGCCGCCAGGTCCCCTGCCGCCCGAGCGACCAACCGCCACGCCTCATCCGATCGGCCAGTTGTGCGCTCCGTCGACTGGAACGAGACTCAGGCGTAATGGGGGTCAAGTCGCGGGGTGTGGTGTACATCGGGGGCGGTCATCGGGTGATCCGGTTGGTTAGGCACTGAGCGCGGGGACGTGGGTTGTGCTGGTCTCCTGGGGTGTGAGTGGTCGAATTATTTGGCACGGTTTGGTCGGTTTAGTGGCACGGTGTCGGGACGGTCAGGCGCCGACTACGAGGATCTGTCGGCGGCGTCGATGATGTTGCTTCGGTGTCTATTTTTATGCTTGCATTGTTCGTCGTGCCGAAGGGATATGCGTGGTACTCCGGGGAAGTTTCAAACCGCGTACCGTGAGGGAACGGTAGTCTGTCCAGATTGGGTCAACAATGGACCGTATACTCATGTCTCATGAAACATGCTCTGACTTGGAATGAGGAAAACGCAACATCGTGGGCCGACGTAACGCTGTACCTGTGCTGTGATCTGCTGGACAAGAATGCTGGGCTATCGCACATGGTAGGTCTTCAACGGGTAGCACTGGTGGATTCGCTAACGTTCGACATGTTGACAGCCGGCCTGAACCCGAACATGACGTTCGGGATCAGGTGCCACGCATTCATGGAGTTGGGTCCGTTCCAACCAGGGCCTAAGGTGCCTGACCCGTACTGGTACGCCAACTTCATCGTCAATTACATACTTGTCGATCGTGCGGAGCCTTTCGATTGCTATCCGGCTTCAGCAGGAAGCAGCGTGCTTTGGCGCAAGGAAGGGCTCAATCCAGGAATTCGCCCGGGCGCACCTTGAAGTGTCTCGCTCGGCCGGCCGAGTCGGTTACGGCCTGCAAGTGCCGGCGGCAGCTTGAGAAACACGCCTCCTGAGTGCACATCCGCCGGACGAGAGTGGACGGCTTGCGCTCTTCTCAGGCGCTGAACTGCAATCCGCCGTTGGTCGCCGGTTGGGACTGGCCGTGCCAGAAGGCTCCCAGGGCCAGTACCGAGTGTCCGGTCCACACGCCGACGAGTTCCGTTTCGTGGCTGGGCAACGCGCCCAGCGTGATCCACTTGTTGGTGGGCGGATCCCATGCCGCTGTCGGATTGCTCGAGTCGCAGGAGTTGATGCAGATGGCGCCGCCGAAAGCCAGCCAGGCGCCGCCGGTCCAGGTTCGCAGCGTGTCGTAGTCGTCGGCGGGTCCGTGCGGAACGACGGCGGCGACTCCGGTGGTCGGGTCGACCCGGTAATTGCTCAAACCGATCAGGCCGGGCGTGCTGCACCCCTCGCCGCAGCTGTACGTGCCCGGGACCAGGAAGTCGTGATCGTCGAACTGGGTTTCGGCGATCCGGCGGCACCGGGCGCATCCAATCTGGTGGGGGCCCTCTGGCTCGCGCCGCTGCGCAGTCGACTATGCAGATAGTCGGCCGTTATCTGCTCGCAGCTCGATCCGCAGGATTGGGTGTGGCTCCAGTGGGCCCACAGATAGGCGTCGCCTCCCGCCACGCCGGCTACTACGCCCATGAAATCCGCGCCGGGCGGCGGTGTCAGAGCGGGCAGCAAGCGCCAGGACCCGACCGTCGGGTCATAGACGGCGCTGGTGATCTGCGACGTGGCCGGTTGTCCGTGGGTGTCGCTGATCAGGACTGCTACTGATCCGGTCCAGACGGCCGTGATCATGGACTCGCCCCCGTTGACGGGCGCCGCGGGCAGCGCTGCCCAGGTGTTGGTGCTGGGGTTGTAACTTGCTCCGGCGGTTCCGCTCCACACCAACATCAGCCGGCCGGTCCAGACCGCGTTGGCGGGGGAGCCGGTCGAAATGGGGGCGGGTGGCATCAACCGCCACTTCTTGGTGGTCGGGTTGTAGCCGGCGCTGTGATCGCTAGTCGACGAACCGCTGATCCGGCCGCCCCAGACGATCATTTCCGTACCGGTCCAGACCGCAATGGAGGTGTCGTCCGGGGTCAACGGAGCGGCGGGCAACACGCTCCACCGCCACCTCTCGAGGTCCGCCGCCCGGTACACCGCGGCCGAAGCCGAGGAGCTAGGGGCGGCCGGAGGTGTGGGATCGGTGCGCCCCGCCGTCGTGGGGATCGGTGTCGTCGACGGTGTTGCCGATCGGACAATGGATGACGCCACTCGGGAGGCGGTAGGAGTCATCGTCCGGGTCTGACCGGACGCCCGGACGTCGGGGCTTGACGTTGGCGATACGGCGTCCGACAGGACGGAACTGACGGCCGCCGAACCGCTGCCCTCCGAACCGCTGCCCGCAACTGTGCTCCCCGCGACGGAATCGACCGGGCCGGTGGCGGAAGCCTCGCCGCCGCCGGTCCGGCCAGGTCCGGGCGCGGCGCAGGCCGGGAGCACCAGCAGAGCGGCGAACCACGCGGCGACGAACCGGCGACGCGGACTTGACCGTCCCGCGCGGCCGGACTTGCGCCCCACTTCTCGGCGCGGGTCATCCAGCACGTCGGCCTCCAGGTGGCGCGGCAATCGGTCCAACTATGGACGCCAACAGGCTGCGCGCCGGTTGCATCCGGTCCCAGACTTCCTGGTTTCCGGTACATGACCGATGGACGGGTCAATGGGTGGCGAGGATTTCCGGCGAGATCGGCCCGGGCGCCGAAGCGATCTCGTTGGAGGATCTTGGTGCGCGCCACGGCATCGGTGATTTTCGGGACCGGCCCAGGCGACGCCGTTGTGGAAGCGGATCCGCCGGCGAGTTGACGTCGACGGAGCCGATTATTTGGCACGGTTTGGTCGGTTTAGTGGCACGGTGCCGGGACGGTCAGGCGCCGACTACGAGAATCTGCCGGGCGGCGTCGATTGAAGTCCGATCCGCGGCACTGCTGCTGCCAGGCCTCGATCCAGGTGAAGGCAATCTATTCAACGATCATCGCCCGTACTACTGCGCTTAACGGTGGGGTCCGGCAGGCAGCGCCCGGTGATGAGGGATCCCCGCACGGACCCTTGTCATGACGCGACGAAGTCTGCGCTGATGTGCGGACCACTGAGGGTCAGGGTGTCGCGTTGCCGGGTTGCGGTGAAGGAGGGCATCAGCAGATCGAGTGTGCTGCCCACCTCTTCGGACCATCGCCCTTGGGCGACGGAGATTACGCCGCCCGCGCAGGCAGCCGTTGATGCGGTCGATCGGGTGACCCAGTGGCCAACCCAGTGGCCGGCGTTTCTGTACAGGGCCGCTGTGGGCGCCGATTGCCCTGGGCAGAGGGGCGCGCTCTGGTCGATCAGATCTGTCGCGGTCAGCTGTATCGACCCGTAGCTGCCGGTAGGCGCAGGTTCGGATTCGCCGTCCGTCACGATCCGCGTCGCCCGCCAGGTGCCGCGCAGCGGGTCAGGAACTGCCGCGGTGGTGGCCCCCGCAGGCACCGGCGGTTGTGGACGTTGTGGCGCTCGGCCCGCACTTGCCTGCGCTGCCTTCGCTGCCGCCGCGGCCTTTACTGCCGCCGCCGACTGCGCCGCCGCCGAGTTGACGATCGTCGATGAGATGCCCCTCGAGCGCATACTGTCGGCCGCTCGGCGGGCCGCGGACTCCGCGGCTGCTCGGGCCGCCGTTTGTGGGTCTCCCGACGCCGTGGTAATTAAGGCCGATGGGTCAGCGGCGGACAATGCCCCCGACGACGCTATGTGCGGTGCGCCGCGCTGCTGAGCGCTTTGTGCACAACCGGCCATCAGCGTCAGCATCACAATTCCAACGGTCACAATTAGCCGAACGCGTCCCATACCACCTCAGACGAAGCGCCGCCAGCAACCGTTGCACACCACCCGGGGGCAAGTCACGTTTGTTAGCCGGGATACGCCGTCACGCACCTGGTGACGGGTCGGAGAGCGATTGTGAATTGCTCGTCGCTGAGCAATTCACTGCGCCCGTCCGGATGGCATGCGCGCTGTCCAGCGCAGCGTGCAAGAAGCGGCCGGCCGGGGCGTGGCGTCGCGGATCGCGTTGGCAAGCAACCGCCGGCACGCGGGGTGGCTGGGGGGTCTGATGCCCTGATGACCGGGGCGGGAGGCCTGATCGATGATGGCTGTTCGGAAGCGGCACACGCCGGAGCAGGTCGGTCCGGAAGTTGACCACGGCGGATCGGTTGTTGGCAGAGGGCAAGGATGTGGCGACGGTGTGCCGCGAGTTGCAGGTGTGCGAGCCGACGTATCACCGGTGGCGGAAACCAATTCGGAGAATTGAAATCCGACGACGCGAAAATGCTCTAAGAATTGGAGAAGGCAAACGGCACGCTGAAAAGGTTTGCTGGCGCATGCGGAAAGCGACGCTTGGGCCGGTTCGACGGCGATGACCCTGGTTGGTGGCCATCGCCATGGAGGCTCTGACTTGGTTGAGCAGTCTGAGAGCTTCGTGGCGCGGGGCCCTAATGTGAAGGGCAATTATGAGCGGGACGCCGACGCACACGAAACGATCGGAACGCCCGCTAAGGAGAAAGGCGGAGGAACCACTGACTGGTACCGTGTGGTCCAGGACATCTACGGATCAGTGATGACGATGCATCCGATACCGGAGCCGACGCTGATTCCGCCGGGATAGGAGAACAGTGGGATTCGGTCTTTACATCGAGAACATGGTGCACAAGCGCACTTACGCAGGGAACGAGGCGACCACGCACATCAACCGGATCACGTGGTTGACGGGGACCGTTCCCTCCGATGCGCCCGCTGGAACCGTCCCGCTACGCAAGTGGCACGGTCAGCTTGACGGGGTGTATCCGGTGGGTGACACCATGTTCAACACTTGGCAGCTTCGCCAGCTGGGCCCCGAGCTTGATGCCCTCGCCGAGCTTGAGCCGGAAGCGGCCGAAGACATTGCCGCATTCAAACGAATAGTAGGCGGTGTGATACGCGACAACGGTTATCTGTGGATTGTTGGCGATTGAGTGCTCGGTGGTTCTGAACTGGATGGTGGCGGCGGCTGGCAGTCAGCAGCTGGCCGTAGTCAGGCGCGCACGGTGGCCACGCATGGCCACAACCAGCGGGACCGCTGAGAAAGCGGTACGCACTGAAGAACGTGGAGCTGCTTGTCGTACCGCGCCTGGAAGCGCGGCCGTACGCCATTGAGGCCAGTAGGCAGCGTCCGCGTGAGCGAAGTTGATGACCGCACCTGCGATCTCTCTCGCTCCATCATCGAGGCCGCCGATCAGGTAAGACGTCATGTCCCTGTGACGGAGCGAAGAACGACTGTGAGAGCTCAGCCGAGCAATTCGCTGCGCCGATCAGGGATGGCCTATGCGGTATCCAGTGCAGCGTCAGGAGGCGCCGAGCCCGGCCGGGGGACAGGAACAATCAGGTGACCTCACCCGCTACGTGGCCATCGACTTTGTGGCCGCTGCCCCTGATGGATGTGACACCCCAGATTAGACACATCGGGCTGCACGACACTGCATCGGCACCTTCAGAACAAGACCAGTGATCGGACCGGTCGTTCCGCGGTCGGCCGCGGGACCATCAGCGATCAAGTCGCCCTTGAACGCTGTTGACCCCATCCGGTTGCACCATGGCTGTCATCGCCCGGGGCGTACGGGTTTGGCGGCCAGTGAACCACAGAACCAGAATTCCGGCATAGCACAAGACCGCGATGAGACCAGCGAGCGCAAGTTGAGTAACGTCTGAACCCGATAAGTGCCCAGTCGTTCCTTGTTGGTCCGCTTGGACTCCGGAATTCCAAAGTTGGTTTGCGACCACTCCCATCCAAATGGATGTCACCCCGAGCATAATCGGTAGTGTTAAGATCGCCAGAATGCGTACCGCTCGTGGCAATGCGGCCACTCCTCTCGGTGTCGTTGTAGGGGATGTTATCAAGGATTGCATTCGTTTTCTCTTTCGACGTTCAGGTTGACCTTGGATCAGCACGATGCTGATCGTCACGACCGCCGCGGGCAGCAGCGTCCTCCACCAATGGTTCTCCCCGTCGGCGTGTTCCAGTGGCCTTGCCGTTCGGACCCACAGGACGCTGAGGTTTTCTTCGCTTGCCGACCGCCGCGCTGCACGTCCGATCTTGCGTTTGGCGGCCGGCGCTCATCCTGGCGCGCTCACGCGCTCACAAAGACAGCGCTTTGCGTCGGAGACCGTCGATGCCGCGCCTCGCCGCACCGCGAAAGGTCGGCGAATCCGCATCAGCGAAAGGAGCCGCCGTGCACGTGCTGGGTTGGGTTCACAAGCTGCCGATCGGCGCAAACGCGGTTCCATCAACCGGACACGTTCACACCGCGACGTCGTTCACCGTCACGGCATGAAGCGGGTGAGTGGACGGGTGATGCGGACACACTGGCCAATTTGTCGGAGCAGTGCCCCATATCTCCCCGATCGCCCACTCCTGCACTGCATCCGCCAAAGCCGCCACCATCACTGGTTCGGAGACACCCCGCTCCACGCGCACCGGCTCGATGCTGCCTCCAGGGCTGATGAGGGAAACGACAAACCACTCCGGGTCGCTGGCCCATTTGGCGTCGCTGAAGCCGGGACGGACGATCCCTGCGGTTGTGAGGTCGCGCAGCACCGGCGCGAACCCCCGACTCAACAGCTCATCCATGAGCAAAGCATCCCAGTCCGGGCATGCGACTGACGCCAACTTTCGTGACTCGAAGTTGGCTTCCGGTGTGAGCGGCGGCTTGAGTTGGTCACAACGCCGCCCCGCTGTGCCCGGGGCCGAGGCGAACCGTTCACAGCTAAACGCTCGGCTCGGTCAGTGAGCCCGGTGCGGGTGTCAGGGCGGCCCGGACCTCCAGGATCCCGTCCGGAAGGCCGGCAGCCCAGGTGGCCATCTCTGGTGAGACGCGGAGTAGCTGGGCGTCGACGTGGGTTTGCGCCTGCCCGTCAGCGTTATGCCGGGTCTGCAATGGGTCTCCAGTCGTGCCAGGGCAAGGAGCCCGTCGGCGACGGCGTCCAGGTCCGCCGTGGACCAGCGGCTTTGCACCACTCCTAACCGGTCGCCGAGGACCGGGCGCCATCGCTTTTCGGCGGCCCCGACGTCACCAGCGGCGAGGATCAGGGCCACCGCATCGGGGCCGGGGCGGTACAGGATGCGGACGACCATGTGGTCGTCATCGCGCAGGCCGGCGGGATCTGCAAGTCGGTGCACGTCTTCCTGGGTGCCAGGGGGCCACCCGCCGACCGGGGCGGGGCATGGCGGATCGGTCCATCGTGGGATCGTGTGCCTCGCTTCGGTCGTGAGCGGATCGGCGGTGACGGCGGTGATGGCGACACCGGTCCAGGTGCCGGTGATCGTCGCCCATAGCCACTCCGGCGGTTGTCCCTCAGCGGATGGGTTCGGATTGGGCTGGTAGTCCACGAGGCGCACCGCGCAGGGTGAACGGGGCCGGCTCCGCCCTTGCGGAAACCGGATCAAGCCGGAAGACGCCGCCGGATCCAGCCACACCCCGTCGTCGTCGACGCGGACCTCGCCGCCGCCGACGATTCGGTCGCCGACATCGAAAAGCATTCCGGACAGGTCCACCACGGCTTTAGTCTGCCGCGCCGAGCGCACAACGTCTTACGCGTACACCCACCACAAGGACATCCTTTGAAATGATCCCTGGCGACTACGTCCGGCCGACGCGTCAGCGAGTAGAACGTTTGCTACGCTCGTGCCGTCCCGGCGGCCGGTTTCGTATTGGGGACGTCGTCTCGGGAGAGACTGGCGCGGTAACGACAAACACCTTTCCCCGGCCCCGGTACCTCAAGGCGCACCTGAGCTACTCACTGAACCCCGGTGGCCTCCGATCCTCTTCGGCGAAGAAACCTTTCGGATGTACGCAACGCTCTGCGCCGTTAGCGTCGTCCCATGGGGGTGTACAGGAGCTGGAGCAGAGCCGTTCTTGCCGTTGTCGTGGTCAGCGGTGTTGCCCTCAGCGCCTGCACTGCGACGGGTGGCGCAGCCGGCGACCCGACGGCAGGTCGGATTGCCAGTCACGTCCTCACCACCTCACTTCCGACGGCCAGCTCACCGGCGGCGCGGTCAGGGTCCGGCGGGTCCTCGCTGCCGAGGACAGTGACCGCACCTCGATCGGCCAGCTCGCCAGCGGCGTCGACGCCCGACTTCCCGAGCAACGATCGAACCAGTCGACCCGAGTCGGCTCCCGGCTTGCCGACTCCGGAACAGTTCGCAGCGTGCCGGAACCCCACCAGCAAGGTGGTTCCGTTCCACATGATCTCGACAGCTCGTCCGAGTCAGCAGCTAGACCATGACACTCACGGTCGCGCCTATGCCGTGCCCTCGATGTTCATCGCCGGCGCGCCTTTTGACACAGGGATTCTCTGCTGGAGGGGCCTGGAGACCGGCGACGCAGTGATTCAAGCGCTGAACTCGGTGCACGGCGCCATCCCGTTCCTCGGGCTGGGTCTCCCAGGACAAATCGCACCGTGGGGTGCGGTTGGGCCTGACGTCGCCGGCTTGACGGTCGTTCTCAACGGTGAGCCGAACGGTGCTTCGACGCGCCGTTGGGGCCGCACCCTCGTGTTCGACTCGAGAGGCATTGTCGTCATTGATCGCATGGACGATCTGGGCCAAGGCTGGGCCGTTTTCCATGACCCTTGGCCGGCCGTCGGCGACGACGACCCAACCCGCAAATACTCGGCGACCGCGACCGCGACCGCCTTCGACAAGAACGGACGGGAACTGGCCACGAGAACGGTTTCTTATCCATAAAGTCTGGTTAGCTAACCTCGATTGTGCGTAGTAGATCTTGGTCGGCTTTGGTTCGGTTGGATCGTGTTGTGGGGTAGCGGGTTTCGGTCCGAGGGTGTGGCTTGGTATCCGGCTGTCGTGTCGGTGGGCGCCGGTTCCTGGTGCCGGGAGTGAATTTTCGGGTCGCTGGGGTGGGCACCTGCGGGCGGGGTCAGGTGAAGGCGGCGCGGATCTGGTGCCAGGCGACGGTGATCTGGGCGGTCCAGCGCCAGGTCGCGTCGAGCCGCAGGCGGGTCTGTCGGCCGGTGCGGGCGAGGCGGGCGGCGACGTGCAGGACCCGGTAGCGGAACGTGGTGATCTCGCATCTGGCCAGCTCGGGTGTGGTGGTGAAGCCGATCAGTTTGGTCCAGGCGATCAGGTCGGTCGCGGTCATGACGACGGCCAGCCAGGCCTGGTTGGCGGTGAAGGCGTGGCAGGGGAAATTCCGCAGGCCGGTCGCTTTCGCTTCCCGGATCCGGTCCTCGACGCGGGCGTGTTGACGGTGCCGCAGATCCAGCCCGGCCAGCTGGCCGGCGACGACACCGACGGGGGTGTCGGTGATGAACGCGGTGATCCGGTGCCCGTCCAGGTCGGTGAACGTCAGTTGCGCGCCGGGATGGGGTCGTTCCTTGCGGATGATGACTCTGGACCCGGCCGGCCACCCCGACAGGTCCACAAGGTGAGTGGCTTCGGCGACCCAGGCGCCGTCCCGGATACCGTTGTCGGCGTCGATGGTGGGCGCCCACACCTGGACGCCATCCTGGACGGCGGCGATCACCGCCGCCTCGTCCAGCTGCTGCACGGCCTTTTTCACATCGGTCCGGACCGGGAACCCGAACGAGAACCCGACCCCGAGCTGGCGGGCGTGCGCGGCGAAACCGTACGTGGCACCATCAGAATCCGAGCGGATCAACACCTGCCGCCCAGCCGCCGGCCCGACCGGAACGGGATCGGCGACGGGCTGCGGCCGGTACTCGGTGGGCAGCGCGGCCAACGCCTCGTCCAACACGGTGATGTGGTCGGCGGTGGTGTTCGAGCCGGCGTTCCCGGCCCGCAGCAACCCGGCCAACGCCTCCCCGCCGGCAATGTCCGGGCGGTCCAGGAACACCAGCAAAGGGTGGAAGCCATAGGTGTGTTTCCACGTCGCCGCCGCGTTCTCCTTGGCGTCGGAGTAGTCCAGGCAGATCGTGGCGTCCAACACCAGGGCCTGGCCGACCGGCGGGGCCGCACCCGCCGCCCACGCGATCTCCCGCGCCGCCGCGCGTGCCCGCGCGATCCCCGGCAGATGACCGGCGGTGATCCGCTCATCCAGCAGCCGCCACGTCGTGGTCGTCGACGCCACCGGACCGTGCAGATCCCGGTGGATCACCCACCACCGCGATCCCCGACACACAATCCGCGCCGTCCGCCACCGCCGCCGCGAGATCGGTGAACACCCGACCCGGCTCATGCAACCACGGCCCGGCATAGGCATCCGCCAACACCTGAGTCACCCCCGCCGTCAGGCCGGTCAGCCCCGCCACCTCCCGCCACCTCCCGCACCAGACCGACCCCGGCATGCGAGACCACCCCCGCGCCGTCCCCGGACACCCGGACCCGCGGCACCGGAAACATCCCCGCTCCAACCTTGCTACCCTTCACCTTGAAAGTGCCTCCTCGCTCCGGACATCGAACTGTCGCAAGAACGATTATCCGTTGCCAGACAGGCACTTTCGCTATCTCACCCGGCGAGTCCCCAAACCAGACGAAAAATCAATGTTAGCAGCGGAACAAATCTGGTCCCTCGCCCCAGCCCGTCGGGTGTGGGAATCAGGCGACGGCGCCAGCCCGGGTGCTTTACACCTGGGTCAGCCGTTGCGTTGAGCTTCGGGAAGTGAGCCCGAGACCCGGCCGGACGACCGCGGCGCTCGGGCTTCGCGCTTGTCTGGATTGCTCAAACTTCTCGCACGGTGGTCACGATCGGCTCAACGCGTCGTCGCCAGTCGCCGCCTTTGGCCCAGCGCCAGGCGATCGCGTCCGGGATCGCGAGCGCCAGGTCGGCTGCGGCGCGCCGATGTTCGTAGCGCAAGGTGCCCCGGCAGCCCGCGGCGCGGGTGAACTCGATCAGGTGCTGGTTGTCCCAGCTGACGAGCGAGTCGTCTTGCTCGAGCACGATCATGGCATCTCCTCGTCGAGCGGCGTCCTCGACGATGGCGCGCGCGCTCGCGCTCGTTGCGGTAGCGCCGGCCGGCGCCGTAGATGGTGGCCTGCACGTCGCTGACCGAAATCGCGGTTGCGATGGAGCGTTTGCGTGAGTCGCTCTCGTCCTACATATGCAGCCGTCGCTGGCCCGGCAGCACCAGGCCGCGTAGTACCCGCCGGACGGCATCGAGATCTTCGGGTAGGACGACTCCGGCCGCCAGCAGGTAGCCGCGGCGTTTGGTCTCATCGACGAAGACATGGCCGCCGCTCACGCCTTGCGGGCCCGAGCCGTTGGGGCAGAGCCGGCGCGTTGCACCGCGCGATAGACGGTGGAGCGGGCGACGGAGAACAGCTCGGCCAACTCAGCGCTGGTGTGCTTTCCCGCGCGCCATAGCTCGACGAGGTGCGCCTCTTGCGCGGGCTTGAGTTTGGGCTGCTTGCCGCGCAGCCGTCCCTTGGCCTTGGCGACCTTCATGCCCTCCCTGGTCCGCATCCTGATCAAGTCCGACTCAAATTCTGCGATCATCCCGAGGACGTTGAACAACAGCCGACCGACCGGGTCGGTCGGGTCGTGCAGCGACCCGCCGATGTTGAGCTTTACGCCGGCCTGGGTGAGTTCCTCGACGATGTTGCGGGCGTCGGTCAGGGAGCGGGCGAGCCGGTCGAGCTTGGTGACGACCAGGGTGTCACCGGAGCGGCACGCGGTTAGCGCTTCGCGCAGCCCCGGGCGTGCTCGGTTGGTGCCGGTCAGGCCGTGGTCGACGTAGATCCAGTTGGCCTTCACCCCGAGCGCCGTCAGCGCATCGCGCTGGGCGGTGAGGTCTTGAGCATCGGTCGAGCAGCGGGCGTACCCGACGAGCATTTGGGCCACCGGAGCACTGTAACGGTTGAGCTACCTTCACCGGGCTTTATTGCGGGCGGGTCTTCTGGGAATGAGCGACGTCCGGGAATGCTGGCGCCGTGCGCAGCCGCGACGAGTTCGGGTGGTGTCCCGTAGGTCGTTCGACAAATGACACAGCTGGTGTCGCTGCCGAATCACCGTGGGTCATCCGCGCAGACGTGATCGTGGATCTGCCGTGCGAGCTCTGAGACGGTAGTGGTGAGCGCCGTATTGGCCTCGATCAGCTCCTGCAGCCGGGTGGTGTTGGCCAGAGTGTGCAGGGCGACCTCGCTGCTAATGGAGTCGGCGCGCTTGGCCGAGATAAGCAAGATCGCGCCTTGCAATCCGGCGATCATCGACAAGAACAGGTTGAGCAGGATGAACGGGTAGGGATCAAAGCCGTGGTTGCCGTTAACCCCGGCCCAGACGGCCATCAAGGCCAGAAACGCGAAGACGAACGGCCAGGACCCCATGCCGTTCCGGACGACGTCAGCGGCTCGCTCGCCGGTGGTAAGCCGATCGCCGGTGCGAACGCCGGGATGCTGCGGCCAGAGACTCACGGGGTCACCAATCTGTGGGGTTGGGAGTGGATGCAACGCCGGGCAGCAAGGGCGTCGACGCGGCGACGTCCATTTTCCCTACGGACCGGGGTCGACTACGACGCGCGTCCCGCCGCGCGAGGCCGGCGTGATTGCCGCTGCCACCCGTTGGAAGCTGCGCCGTCCGCGCATGGTGTCTAGCGTTCGATGAGATCGGCGCCTATCTGCCAGAGCTGTACGGCGGCCGCCGTGTCGTAGCTACGTCGTCTGGGGCTCGGGGGGTGAGGTGGATGACATGTGCTTTCCTTTCGCAGGTTTGACGTGTTGCGCAGCGACTTAGCTCGACGTTGTCGTACTGGGCAGCTTTGCTACGGTGAGCAGCACGGCAGAATCCTCGAGGGCTTCGAGGCTGTGCCGTGCGGCCGGAACGACGAGCAGGTCCCCGGGTGTGCCTTCCCATGCCGCGTCGCTGCGGTGGAGCCGCACGCGCCCGTGCAGGACCTGCACGGTCGCCTCGCCGGGGTTCTCGTGCTCTTCGAGTTGTTGGCCGCTGAGCAGCGCGATGAGCGTTTGGCGTAGCACATGCTCATGGCCGCCGTAGACAGTCTGTGCGCTGCGCCCCGCCGACGCGGTCCGGGCGCGGATGAGCTGTTGACGTGCGAGGGCGGTGAGCGATGACTTCTCCATATGTACTTCTTTCTCAGGCCGACCGAACGAACCGGCCGGGTGTGTGGGATGGCGAGTGCGGGTCAGATGGACTGGCGGTAGCCGAAGAACTCGTGGTCCTCGTTGTAGCCGCCGTAGCCACCGCCGATCTCGGAGTAATGGGCGACGAACTCGACCCCCTTGACCCACTTGACCTGTTTGAAGCCGAGCTGGATCTCGTTCCGCAACCGCAGCGGCGCGCCGTGACCGAAGGACAGTGGCTCGCCGTTCATGTCGTAGGCGAGCATCGTCAGCTGATGGTGCATCTGCTCGACCGGGTGCGCGTCGTAGTAGCTGCCACCGTCCGGCCCGTCAGCAAGGGAGTAGAAGACCACCCACTTCGCTTCTGGCTGGGGACGGACCAGGTTCATGATCGTTTGCATCGACACCCCGCCCCACTTCGCGACGCCGGACCAGCCCTGGATGCAGAAGTGCTGCGTGATCTGTTCGTGGTGCGGGAGCGCGCGCAGCTGGATGAGGTCGAGCTCGACCGGGTTGTCGACAAGACCGTTGATCCGCAGCCGATAGTCGACGAACGCGCCGTCCTGCAGTCCGGTGTAATGCTCGGAAGTGGGATACGCGCCGTTGTGCCAGAAGTAGGTGGAGATGTCGGCCTCGGTGTACTGGCCGGGGGCGGCGTCTACGTGCTCGAACAGGCGCTGAGCTGGCCCGACGAGGGAGAACCCGACGCGTTGCACCACCCGTGGATGACGGAAGGTGAACGGCGTAGCGGCGACCCAACCCACCACGAGGACCACCATCGACGCGGCAAAGACCCAGAACCCGGCCCAACTGCTGTCGCTACGACTGGCGTAGACATCGTTGAGGTTGTGCAGTAACCCGGTGGTGAACACCAGCGCCACGTGCACCGTGATGAAGAACAGGAACCAAACCAGGACCAGGAAATGCAGGGAACGGGCGGTCTGGATGCTCAACACGGAGCTGACCCGGGTGAACCGCGTGGACAACGCCGGCGACATCCCCAAACCGGTAAGGAACGCCAGCGGTGCGGCGATGAAGATCGTGATGAAGTACGCCAACAGCTGCAGACTGTTGTAGGAACCGCCGGCCGACTCGGCAGGCCAGCTCAACGATAGGTACTGGATTCCTACCGACACCGCATTCGGGAACACCGACCAGCTCGTGGGTATCACCCGCCGCCACTCGCCGGTGGTGAACAGCAGGACATAGAAGACGATCCCATTGGCCAGCCAGAGCGTGTCGATGCCCAGATGCCACCACCGGGCCAGACCGATCGAATGCCGGATCCCGGGCAGCCCCACCTGACCGGGCAGGCTGATCGAATCTTGTTTCGCCGTCCACAACGGATCTTCCGGGACAGGCTTCTGGACGCGGAACCAGTCCCTGCCCGGCGTGCAGTGTCTCGTCCAGTACAGCCGAGGATGGTCGCTCAGGATCTGAACGCCCGACCGGATGATGAAGATCAGCAAGAACAGGTTGAAAAAATGCTGCACCCCGATCCAGATCGGCAGCGCAGCAGTCTGTGGCCCAGCGCCAGAGTCGACCACGCCCGGATGCCGAACAATGAACCGCTCAACCGATCCAACATTGCGCAGCCCCTTCGCCGACGCGACCCCGACGATGAGCAGCACGAACCCGATGGGCAGCAGCCACAACAGGTTGAACCATCGACTGCGGCCAATCCGGACCCGCGGGGCGATGCCGCCCGCCACCGGGACCGCGCCAGCCCATGTGGTGGGATCCACCTGCTCCTCGCCGGAGGAAAGCTCCAACCGGTAGCTCCTCCTCATCGCATCCTTCGGCCTCCTCATCGCACCCTTCGGCCTCCTCATCGCGCCAGGCGATGCAACGTTCACCAGGCGATGACTGGCGGTCCGCCGCCACATGGCTGACCCCCACTCCTGAACGGCGATCTTCCTCTTCGCTCTACCGCACGCAACAGTGCGGGTAGCCCATCGGCGAGCGAAATGCCGCATGCGGAGCGGCTTCCAGGTGGCCACTTAGCGCGACACGCCGATCGAGGACTCATCGCCGGCCGCTCCGGATTGTGCGACATATGGCGCGCCCAGGTCGACAACTCTCGGCTGTTAGGGCCGCGGCTTGCCCACTGGGAGGAATCCGGTGCCGTAAGACGATCCCCTTGCGGGCTGCGGCGGGTGCGAGCTGCCGGCCTTGTCCGGTGTTGATCGTCGCCGATAGCGTGGTTCATGCCGGTTCGGTTCCTGTCCGACGCTGAACTGCCGGTCCTCGAAGCCCGATGCGTCGCAAAGTGCGCTCGAAATGAGCTGACTGCCCTTTCTTTTTGTTGGCGTTGAACTTCGTTTAGCTGACCATGTAGTCATCAGTGGTGGTCGCCTTGGGGTTCGCCTGATGGCTTCGAGTGTGCTGGGCCGGGGCCCCGGCCGGTCAAGGGACGTGCCGCCGGCCGGCCCGTCCGATCGGGCCGACCCACCCACTGCGTGGGGCCCGAGTCGACGCCGATCGAACTAGCACGTCTACCGCCACTCTGCGCCCTTGACCGGCCACCCGCGTCCCAGCAGCCCTCTCGCGCATCAGCCGAACGCGCTGAGCAGAAAGGGCGTTTTCGTCATGAGCAAGAAAGCCACCCCCGTGCGGGCGGAACAGCACATCACCGCGACGGTCACGATCGCCGGGCCACTCCGGTTCACCGTGTCCGCCTTGGGCGATGGCGGACCGGGTTCGCACATCAACGTCGGCCTGGCCGGGGTGTTGATCACGGTGTACGACCAGCAGGCGGTCCAGGCGTACGCCTTCCCGTGGGAGACCGCGGCCGGGCTGATTTACGCCGACAAGCTGCCGAGCAAGCGGCCGCTGATCGCGCTGCTCGGACAGAGCAGCATCTCCGTCGCCGTGGTGGCGCACCGATCGCACCGGCAAGACGTCACGCCCGGCCGGTATGGGCTAGCGGTTCATCTGGGCAGCCTGCGGTGGATGGTGATGGACCAGGCCGCCTACAGCTCACAGATCGAGGTGTGGAACGAGGTGAGCCTGCTGGCGGAGACCGCCCTTCCCGAACAGTTCGAGCCGATCGTCTGAGATCGAGGGCAGGAGCCGGAGCTCCGCGTCTGCGCCGATCGTGGCCAGGCCCGGGGTTCCGGCTTCCCCTAGGGATGCGCCCGCCGAGTGGTGAGTTGTCCACATGTGGGTGTGGAAGTCGTCCCGGCCGGCGTAACTAGCAGACGATCGATCGGGCGGCGCGGTATCCGCGTCGACACCACCCGACCGAACCTGAAGGTGATCGCGTTCATGACCCGTTACACCTTTACCGTCGACGGTCACGACGACCTGACCGCTGAGGCCGAGTCGATCGGCGGCATCGTCGACCGCGCCCACCGAGTGGCACTGGAATTGGCCAGCGACGGGCCGGTCACCATGACGATCACCGGCCCGGGCGGCGAGCCGTACCCGTTCATGTACCACCTCGACGCCGAATGCCTTGGCGCGGAAGCGGTTGAAGACGCAATCGACGAAATGATGTGGAACCTTCGCGCCAAACTCCACTACGACGCCGACCGCGCGGCCGCCGGCTAAGTTCGTCGCGCTCTGCCTTCCCGCAACGGTGACTGCCCATCGGTTCGGTCGGGATGCTTCGACGCGAGGGCCACCAGGAGGCCGGGAATCATCAGAATGGCCGTTGTCGTGCCGACGACTTAATTTCATGACTTACGGCCGGTTGCTTTCTTGAAACCCAGTCCGGACGGGTCTTTTGAGCCCGGCCGGGCCGGCGGGAGGGATGTTCCGCGTTTCGCTCGTGCGATGGCCGGCTCTTCCGCGCGGAGCGTGCTCCGCCAGCAGTCAGCGGCTGCAACCGCCCTGTTTATCCGTGAGCATTGATCGCGAGGCCTTGGTTGGCGGCCAAGGTGGCGAGCTGGTAGGCGGTCAGCGGCATCGGTGCTTGGGTGCCTGGGTTGCCGTCCAGTGAGAGCGCACACCGCGATTCGCACTCGCCGACGAGTACCCAGCCGTGTTCGGCGAACTGCTCGGCTACGCGCGGACCCGCCACCTCCGAGCGGCCCTCACCGAATTACAGAAGGGCAACGTCCTGACGGTGGATCTGTCAGATTTCACCAAGCGGTGGTGGTCGAGTACGGCCGCAGCGACTGGTGTGCGTTGACCCAACGGTGGCGGGTCTATTGCTGGTTTCGCGCTGTTCCGGTGCGGGTGCGGCGTAGTAGGACGCCATGAGCACGTCCACCCAGGCCCACGCTGACGCAATGCGCGTCGATCTGCGCGTATTGGTGGCCGAGCTACTGACCGAGATTGGGCCGACCGCGGTGCTGGCGATGACGGGAACTCGGGATCGGTCGATGCCGGCGGCGTGGGCCCGGGGTTCGCGCCCGAAGTCTTCGACCGAGATCGCGTTGCGGCTCGGATATCGGGTGTGGTCGATGATGCGGGACGCGGAAGGACCCCGGGTCGCGGCGGCCTGGATGACCGGCGCGAATCCGCAGCTCGCTGAGGACACCCCGCTGACCGCGATCCGCGAGAGTCGTTCTGCGGAGGTCGTCGGGGCGGCGGAGGCGTTCATCGGCGGCACCTACGCCGCGTGAGCGGGGCCACGCCGGAACCGGTTCGGGTGTGCGTGGCGACCGGCCTTGGACTTCTGGCCGCCGATGGGCAGCCCGGCTGGCGGGTCACCAAGGACGTGTACGTGCAGACCAGCGGGATCACCGGGGTTCTGGTCAACGACCGGGTCGGGCCGCTTCCGATCGGTGTCCCGGACCGGCGTGGCCGCTATGACACTCTCGGGCGAACGGTCCACTTCGCCGATACGGCCAAAACCGCGCTGGCCGAGGTCCTGCAACATCTGCGGGTCAAGCTGATGTCGATGGCCAAGGACGCCGCCGCCATCGGCGAAGACGTCGACACGTATCGGCGGCGACTGACCGAGGAGCTGCACCAGCGGGGCCTTCCCGGGCCGGGCGAGGTGCCCGTGGACTGGCAGTTAGCCAGCGGCCTGTACCGGGTGCGTCTGCCCGAGGCGGGTTGGTGGGTAATCGTTGATTGTCCGGAGACGCTGAACGCGTTGTCCGAGCGGATGAGCGGCTCTGCCGGACAGCTGACCATCGGGCACATCTGCGGCGACAACCTGTCTCTGACAACCCAACTCGCCCAGGTCATTCGCGACTCCACCCTCGATGACGGCTCTCTCCCTGTGGGCGTTGCCTTTCCGTCCAAGACCGCCTACGGGCGATGCTGGGCATGGTGGAACCGCCGCGCTGACGACAACCTGCTGCCAGGCAGCAACGACCCGAAGCTCACCGATTCCAGCAACATCGGGGTTCCCCAGCTCGAGCACCGGCGCAGAAAACCTGACGGTCGGCCGACGGTCGCGGACATCGCCGCTTCGCTCCGCGCCGAACAGGAGGTCCCGCCGTTCGGGCTGCTGACCATAGCGCAGAAGGGCGATGGCGACGCGATCGGCTACCGCGGTTTGGTTTTCGGCGGCAAGAGTTCGGAGGAGCCGGAGTTGGCGTATGAGCTGCTGCGCCGGGCTCAGGGGTTCGGTTACGCCACAGAAGCGGCTCGCGCTGTACTCGGTTGGGCTGCGGAAGTCGGATACCGACGAGTGTGGGCAGGGTGCGCACGTGGAATGGTGCATCGCTCCACGTCCTGCACGAGCTGGGTTTGGTCGACACCGGGCACGACGAACGGGACGCCGACTACGGCGACTCGGTGGTGATGGCCGAAACACTGCGGACTGAGCCCGGTAAGCGATCGCTCACCGGTCAGCGTTAGCCGCCGACTGGGCGGCGCATCGGGCGCTCATCAATGAAGCTGCTCGGCCGGCCGACCGCGGCGCCTGATCGATCCCCGCGAAGACCCGCCGCCGCCCTACGTGCGGGGCGTTGCGATTCGTTCGTAGGTTTGGCCGTGGGGTCCAGCAAGTGCGACTGCGGCTCCGTTGAGGGCAATGATCAGGCGGTTGTCTACGGCAACGTCGATCTGCTCGGCAATGCTCGGTACCACGGTGGCGCCTTCGTTGCTGATCCACGTCACCGCCGGCGTGGACGCGACGAGATCGACGAACTGCTGACGACGCGGAGGGTCAAGGTAGGTCAACACTGCGGTGTGGAACACCACGACGGTTGCCTGTGGCGGGGCGGCGGCGACCAGCCCCGGCAGGCTGTCGATGAGGTCGCCCTCCATCAACTCGGCCGGGTTGGCTGCGGCGATGGCGGCGGCGGCGTGCAGGCGGTCCCGTCTGGCTTGATGCTCGGGCCAGATCAGCGTCTCGAGCCAGTCCAGGTCCGCAGCGTTGCCAACGTCGATGGGGTTCAGATCTACCCCGCCCCGGTAGACCACCTCCGGCAGCCGATCGGGCACAGGCGCGTTGTCGATCCGGCAGGGCAGCTGGACTGTGCTGGGACCACCGGCAGGGTCGAGCTCTACGGTCTCGGAAGCTGTGGTGTAGCGGTAGCTGTACAGGTCGGGGTAAAGGCACAGGCCCGCAGAGGCGCCGACTTCGATCAGCGCCAGCGGACCGGGGATCTGGCTGAGCAACGGCAGCAGCACCGCGCAGCGACCCGCTTCGTTCGTTTGCGTCGACCGGCTCATCACTACCGGGGCGACGTCGCTCCAATGCGCCAGCAGCCATGGCCGGAGCGCCGCGTACGAGACGACCGGGCAGCCCAGCCAACGGGCGGCCGCGAAGATCAGGTTCGGCTGCTGCTTGTTACGCGGTAGCGCGGCGATCAACTCCACCAGCTCAGGGTCTGCGGCGATCCCTTGCGCCCAATCCTCATAGGTATGCGAGACGCCGTGCGCCTCGACGTGGGCGAAGCGCCGGTACCCCTCGGCCACCCTCTGATCCATCGCCCGACGATAAACCTCTTCGCGGGCCCGTCCGTGAGCCTCCGCTTGAGGACCGTTGACCGGGCCGAACGTTGACCGCAGTCGGCGTGGCGTACCGGCGGCGGCCGGTGAAAGGATCTCAACGAGTTGGCGGTTGCCGTGCGAGGAAGCGCGCCAGTGCTTCTCGTGGTGGGCCAAGTCATCGACCTGTACTTCCTGCCCGTCCACGTCGACTGCCGGATCCGTTCCTGCCGCCGACGTCCTGAGATAGCAGTACGGCGAAGAAGGTCAGGTCGGGATCGGACAGGGAGGCCACCGACGTCAATTCCAGGTCTTCCCCGCTGGCCTGGCTGTGTCAACTTGAGTTGGCCCCATCGTGACGGTTTGAGGTGGCCCCAGCGTCGGTAGGTCAGGGCGGGGTGGTGCGGTCTCGGGTTTTGGTGGTGCGGGCGTGGGCCGGTCGGTAGCTGCTGGTGCCGGTGTCGATGATCTGTCCGTCGAAGGTCAGCCTGTCGACGATGTCGGCGCAGAGCCGTGGGTCGGCGAAGGTCTTTGTCCAGCCTGAAAAGGGTTCGTTCGAGGCGATCGCGATGGCCGATTTCTCTTCACGTTCGGTCAGGACCTGGAAGAGGAGTTCCGCTGCGTGACGGTCGAGTTCCATGTAGCCAAGCTCGTCCAGCTATGCGGATATCCGCATAGATCGACCTATGCCGACACCGCGACTATGCCGAGGCGGTCAGGGATCGGCTTCTCGTGGCGTGACGACACCAGGCTTGTCGGGTGCGTGCTTGTGGGTTGTCCTCGGCATAGTTTCCGGTTGAGAGCAGCCTCTATCCCGGGGCACGGCGCTCCCGCGAGGGAGGCGAGTGCGATGTCGGGTACGCGGAGAAAGGCGGGCCGGCTGGGCCCGCAGGTCGAGGGTTACCGGGCCTGGTTGGAGCTGCGCGGCTATTCGCCGGGGACGGTCCGGAACATGCTCAAGGATCTGGGTCAGGTGGGGTTGTGGTTGTCGTCCGAATCCCTGGATGTGACACAGCTCGACGAGCTCGGGATCGCGGCGTTTCTTCTGTCCCGCGGCAAGAGTGGCCACCGGCACGTTCCGGGTGTACGCGGGATGATGCCGCTGCTTCGGTATCTGCGTGAGGCGGGTCTGGCCCCGGCGAAGCCGCCCGCGGTCACTCCGCTCGGAGTGCTGCTCGGGGAATACCGGCGATGGATGGTTCAGGAACGGAACTTGGCCCCCGCGACGGTGGTCCGCTACGAAAACACCGCCCGCCGCTTCCTTTCCGAGCAAGCGTCCCGTGCTGGCGTCCTCGAGCCGGCGGCTCTGAGCGGGACGGACGTGAACGCTTTCCTGCTCCGGGAGTGCGGTCGGGTCTCAGCCGGGTCGGCCAAGGGGCGGGTCGCCGAGCTACGGTCGATCCTGAGATTTCTTTATCTGCAGGGCATCACACCATTGCGGCTTGGCACCGCGGTGCCGCCGATCGGCGGTTGGCGGCTGGCCACGCTGCCTCCGACGATGGCACCCCGAGATATCCAATTGCTGCTGGATAAGTGCGACCGCAGCAGCGCGGTCGGGGTCAGGGACTTCGCGATCATCATGCTGGCCGCCCGGCTGGGCCTGCGGTCGATCGAAGTGGCCCGTCTGCAGCTGGACGATATCGACTGGCGTGCCGGGGAACTCGTCGTCCGCGGCAAGGCTGGCAGGCAGGACCGGCTGCCGCTGCCCGCGGAGGTCGGCGACGCCCTGGTGACCTACCTGTCCGGTGGCCGCAATTCGGCGGGAGCCCGCCAGGTGTTCCTGACCTGCAAGGCACCCCGCGGGCCGATCCGCGCGGACCTGGTCGGCGACGTCGTGGAACGGGCCTGCAAGCGGGCCGGCCTGCCACGCGTGGGACCACACCGACTCCGCCACGCCCTCGCCGGTGAACTGCTCGCCCGCGGCGCCGGGTTGGCAGCGATCAGCCAGGTCCTTCGCCATCAGGACCTGGCCACCACAGCCCTCTACGCCAAGGTCGACCTGGGTGCGTTGCGGCAGGTTGCCCAGCCCTGGCCCGGAACAGCCCGATGAGCGCGCTGGAGCAGGCACTCTCGGATTACCTGCAACTCCGGCATAGCCTCGGCCACCAAATGGCCGAGGCAAATTTCCTGCTGCCGGATCTCGTGCGCTACCTGGATGCTCACGATTGCCCGACCGTGACGATCCAGGCGGCGCTGGACTGGGCCCAACACTCCGCGACCGGCAAGGTGACGACCGTCGGGCCGCGGCGGATGACAGCGGCCCGCGGATTCGCCCGCTACCTGTCCGGCATCGACGCCCGCACCGAGGTGCCCCCGCTCGGGTTGATGCCGCACCGACAGCGGTGGCGCAAGCCGTTCATCTACACCCCAGCCGACATCCGGGCGGTGATGAGCCAGACCCGGTCAATCGAGTCACCGCTGCGTGCGGCGACCTACGACACCCTCATCGGCCTGCTGGCATCGAGCGGGCTGCGGATCGGCGAGGCCATCAAACTTGACCGCTCCGACGTCGACTGGGCCAGTGGTGTGCTGCTGATCCGCGAGTCCAAGTTCGGCAAGTCCCGGCTGGTTCCCCTGCACACCAGCAGCATCCAGGCACTCACCGATCACGCCCGCCTCCGCGACGAGTTGCAACCGCGACCAAAGGAGCCGAGCTTCTTCGTGTCGCTGACCCGTAACCGGCTGAGCTACGCAGTCGTTAGCCAGACCTTCCGCAAGCTCGTCGACAACGCCGGCGTCGGAGCTGATGCTCCCTGCTCGCCAAGGCTTCACGACCTGCGCCACACCTTCGCGGTGCGCACCCTGCTCGGCTGGTATCGGGCAGGTGAGGACGTGCAGGCCAGAATGCCATCGCTGTCGGCCTATCTGGGCCATCGCGAACCCGCGTCCACCTACTGGTACTTATCGGCCGCCCCGGAACTGCTGGCCCTGGCCGCTGCCCGCCGGGACACCGCGTGGTCGGCGGCGCGGTCATGACCCCGGTCGCTCCGACATTGCAGGCCTTCTTCACCGATCGGCTAACCCAGCAGCGTCAGGCCAGCCCACGCACCATCGCGGCCTACCGCGACGCCCTGCGACTGCTGCTCGGGTTCGTGCACGAAAAGTCCGGAAAGGCACCAGCCGATCTCGACTGGGACAACCTGGACGCCACCACGATCACCTCGTTCCTCAACTATCTAGAAACCGATCGAAAGAACAGCGTCCGGACCAGAAACGTGCGCCTGACAGCGATCCGGTCGCTGTTCGCCTACGCCGCGTTGCGTCACCCCGAGCACGCCATGCTCATCCAGCGGGTGCTGGCGATTCCACCGAAACGGTTCGATAAGCGAATCGTCACATTTCTCACCCCGACCGAGGTCGATGCCCTCGTCGCGGCTCCGGACCAGTCCCGATGGGAGGGTCGACGAGATCAGATACTGCTCTTGCTTGCCGTCCAAACCGGTCTGCGTGTCTCCGAGCTCACCGGCCTGAACTGCGGTGACATCACCCTCGGCACCGGCGCAAGCGTCCTTTGCGAAGGCAAAGGCCGAAAACAACGAGCGGTCCCTCTCACAGGCCCGGTCGAGGCTCTGCTGCGTGTCTGGCTCGCCGAACGAGCAGGTGGCCAGGGCGACCCGTTGTTCCCCACCCGCACCGGCCGGCGGCTCAGCCGCGACGCCGTCGCTCTTCGTGTCAGCACGCACGCGGCGACCGCCGCCCAACAATGCCCGTCCCTGCTCGGCAAGCAAATCCATCCACACGTCCTCAGACACAGCTGCGCCATGACACTGCTGCAGGCCGGAGTGGACACCTCGGTAATCGCTCTCTGGCTCGGCCACGCCGGCGTTCGATCGACCGATGCCTACCTCCACGCCGACATCAGCATCAAAGAGAGAGCCCTCGCACTCACCACACCCACCTCCGCGCGACCAGGCCGCTACCACCCGTCGGACAAGGTCCTCGCGTTCCTCGAGAGCCTGTGACTATGCCGAGGCGCGAATGCCAGATCTTCACGATCGCAAGGTCGCAGCGGGTCCCCCTCGGCATAGTCGCGGTGTCGGCATAGATCGAGACAGAGGAGGTCGACCCGGCCGTAGCGGGCGATCGTTTTCGAGAGTTGTTTCTCGTCAGCGGCTTCGACGAGTTTGTTGACGAGTTTCGAGGCGAGTGTGTAACGAACCCGGTGGCCTTGTTCGGCGGCGGCGACGCCCAACGCGATCAGAAAGTGGCTCTTGCCGGTGCCGGAGTCACCGATCAGGCAGAGCGGGTGCCCGGCTTTGACCCAGCCGCCGGTGGCGAGTTGGTTGATCACCGCCCGACTGACAGCCGGGTCGAGGTGAAGTCGAACTCGGTGAGGCGTTTCATCCGCGGGAACCCAGCGGCGGCGACCCGGCGTTGCGCGCCGCGGTTGTCGCATTCGGCCATCACGAGTTCAGCGGGGTCCAGCCGAGTGGTCACCCATCTCCACGACTCGCGTTCGACAAAGAAAACGGCCCGTGCACCCGTTGTCTCGAGTGCCCGAGCCTAAGACGTCGAACTTCCCGGGGACGTTCGACGACCTACCGGTCCTGTTCCGCTGGTCGATCACACTCAACCATGCAGCCCGGGTCGGCTTCGCCGGGGACGTTTCTGGGGGTCTGGGGGCAGAACACCGGTCTGGCAAAACTCGTCGCACACCAGGCGCAGTTTGATGTTGGTGTTCGCCGAGATACGGACCAGCATGGCAAACGCGACGTCGGGGGTCACCTTGAACCGCTCCATCAAGATCCCTTTGGCCTGCCCGATGACGTCGCGGTTGCCCAGCGCGACGTGAATGTCCTGCACCCGCCGCGCCCAGACCAGTGCCGCCGTCGCGTGCCGGGCAAACACCCGGGCCAGAACCCCTATGTCGTCTCGACTGTCGGCGCCGGCGAAGTCGGCCTCTGCGGAGAACAGGGAAAGCACCCCGATCTGCTGACCGTTGACCTCCAACGGGATGCAGAGCACCGCCCGGACCCCCAGGATCAGCGCCTGCGACGAAAACTCCCGCCACCTCATCTCCTCGGCCAGATCGCCGGCCAGGACCTGATGACCGCTCCGCAGAGCGTCCACACAAGGACCCTCACCGAGCGCGTCCTGTAGATCCATCAGATGGCTGGCGACGCTGTCGCCCTCCATCACCGGGGCCTGCCGTCGCCCGGCCTCGGAAAGCGTCTGCACCGCCGCCGCGACCACACCCGGGATCACCGCGACCGCGCCCGCCGCGATCTGTGCGGTCAACGTCAGTCGGTCGGGATCGCGTTCGTCCAGGAACGACACCGCCACATCAGCAACCTGCTCGGCGAAACTGGTCACGTCCCGGCCAGCCTTCTCCGGATCGGCGGCACCATCAATCGTCATGAAGGCCAAACTTCCGCCGTTAAAATTGGGGGGCGGTACACGCTTGTTCGCGTCCCGTCATCCGTCATTGAACCAAGTCGCGCCCACCCTGGCCAGACGACCACCGGCCTGCTGCCTGGCCGACGCCGAGCCGAGCAAGCCCAGCAACCGGTACCTCTGATAAAAAGGAATTCATAAAGGCACACCACTGCTCGTTGGTCCCCACCCGTACACCCAGTAGTGGTCAGAAATGCCGTTCGATCCCCAGAGTTCATCTCGAATCCTTCCACGCAGGGTGAGAACACGGCTTTTAGATTCGGACCGCCTCCGATCAAATTCCAGGCGGTGCAAGCCGCCATCTTGATCAGTCGCGCTTCACAAGGATGGGAAAAAGATGACGATGAGTCCAGCCTGGCGCGGACCGTTCGGGCTGCGCAGGGGTTTGGCGATGGGCCTGTCCTGAGGGCGAACCGCCCCGCCCCCTGGAAGGAACGGGGAAGCGGGACGGCTCGTGTAGACGGCAGGAGCCGTCAGCGGTCGAAGGCGTCCTTGGCCGCGTCGGCGACGTTGTCGCCGGCCTTTTTCGCGTCCGCGGAGACCTGGTCGCCCTTGCCTTCGGCTTCCATCGATTCGTTCCCGGTCGCCTTGCCCAGGCCCTCCTTCGCCTTGCCTTTGGCGTCTTCGGCGGCGTGTTGGATCTTGTCTCCCATGGCCATGATGCGGTTCCTTTCCCTACAGGGTGCCGGGCGCCGGACGGCGTCGGCGATCGAGCGGCGTCGCCCCGGTGGCGGCGCACGATAATTGATCCTGGGCTACACCCAGGTGCGGCTGCGGCCGCGGACGAAATGCCGCAACTGGTCTTTGTTGGTGTTCATTGGTGCTCCGATTCGGTGACCGCCCCGACCACGTGTGGGTCGGTGGACAGTTCGATGCGTTCGGCCCGGACATTTTCGGTGAGCTGCCGCTGCTCGGTGATCCAGGAGGTTTGCAGCCGGACCCGTTCCACCGCCACCCGGTTCTTCGTGATCACGACCTGTTCCTCGGTCAGCACTAGCCATTCAGAAGCTGCTCCGGGTGTGGCCGAGCTATCCGGCAGTTCGTGTGGCGGGTCGTCGGTGCTGACCAGATCGCCGTCCTGGGCGTAGGTGATCAGCCGGACGTGTTCCCGCTCGATTTCTACGGTGATGGTCTTGGTCTCGGTGACTGTGTACTTCTCCAACCGGACCAGAGCGGATTCGGCCTGGTCCGTGGTCACGGCAAGGTGTTCCTCCGAGCGGATCAGAGATCTCGGTCCGTCACTGCCCGAATCGGCGGGTGGGTGGCTCCGGCCGCGGTCTGGACCGGCGGGCTGACTAGGTGTGGTCATGACGAACTTCTCCTGGCTGAGCGGGGCGGCGTCGGGTGACGGCTTGGTGGGGCTTTTTGCGCGGCAGGCCCGTGACGACTCCCGATAGTGGTTGGAACGCGGACGGTTTCAGACGGCCAGGCCGGTACGGTCGACCTTGCGGTGATAGAGCATTCCGGCGGCCCCGCCCAGCAGCGCCGCGCCGAGGGAGACCAGGACGACGGCGGCGATCCCGATGATCCCGGCCACGGTGGTGTTGCCTTTGCCGACGGGCAGGCTGGGCAGATTGAGCGTGGACAGGACGTTGAATTTGCTGCCGAACACGGCGACCAGGATCGCGATGATGACGGCGAAGAACAGGCTCCACAGCCACACGGCCAGGCCTTGTTTGGTGCCGTTGAAACGGGCCATCCGGCCGGCGACGTAGCCGCCGCAGTAGTAGGCGATGAAGATGATGATGAGCACGGCGATCGCACCGATCAGGCCGATGGTGCGGGCCGTGCCGGTGGCCGCGGTGGCCTGGTTGGAGATGTCTGCGGCGGTGGTGTGGTTCGCGGTCCCGAGCGCAACCCCCGTCGCGGTCAACAGGGCCAGCAGCAGCACCGCCACCCCGGCGGCGGCCATCCACCCGAAGAACGCGGATCCGATCTTCATGCCGCCGAAGCGTTCTTTTTCCCGGGCGACCACGGAGGCTCGATCCACTCCGAGGTCGGCCGCGACCTGTTGCATCGGCCGGGCCGATGACGTGGCTTCCTTCGGAACGGCGGCCATGGCGGGTTCGGCGACCACTGGGATCGGCGCGGTGTAGACGGCGGCGGGTTGGCGTTCCTCGGTGAGCGCCGGCGACCCGTATCCGAGGGCAGCCGCTTCGTGACGGGGTGCGCCGGTTTCGTGGTCGTCGTCGGGTGGGCTGGTCACCGGCGCTCGCTCGTTCGGATTCGGGTGACTGGTCGACGGGCTGGATTGCAGGTCGTCGGGTTGACCGTTGGCGGCTGCCCGGAGGTTCGGATCTGGGTGACTCATTGCTGCTCCAAGGGTTGTGGTGACGCTGGGTCGAACAGGGGGCCACGCGGAGGTCATGGCCCGGACCAGGGAACGGGGAGCCCGCGGAAAGCGGGAGTGGGACGGCAGGTTGAAGTTGGGACAGAGAGAGGCGGCCGGCCCCCGACGACCGGCCGCGGTATCTCACCTACGTACAGCGGCGTTACTTGCGGAGGTCTTCGAGCTTCTCGCCGGTCTCGGTGACGACACCGCTGGTTTCGATCTTTTCCTTGCGCACGGCCTCGGTGACCTGCTGCTGCTCGGTGACCGTCTCGGTGCTCAAGCGGACCTTCTCCACCCCGACGACGTCCTTGTTCACCATGACCTGGTCCTGGTGCAGGGTGACCTCGACGGCGTCCTCGCCCATTTCGGTTCCGGCCTCGCCGGCCGCGAGGGGTTCGCGGATGACGTGGACCTCTTCGTGGCTGACCGGCACGGTGACGGTCTGCTGCTCGGTCACCACGTACTTGCGTAGCCGGGCCTTGCCGGCCTCGGTCTGCTTGGTGCCAACCCGCAGCTGCTCCTCCGACCGGGTCAAATACTCGGTATCGGAGGTGCCGGTCGGTGTGACGCCGGTTTCCGTTGCCGCTGCGGCCTTTCCGCTGTGATCGGCGCGGTCGGCGTAGTCGGTGGATTCGATGCCAGCGGCCATTTCGGAGCCGATGCCGTAGTAGGCGTACAGGTCGTTTTCCTGCTCCGGGCTCAACGCGTCGCCGGCCTCGCTGGCATGCGGGGCGTCCTTGATCTTGGCTTTGTCGTAGGGGACGGTGACGGTATCGCCGGAGACGGTGGCGTCGTCGGTGGGGACGAACGATTCGCCGCTGCCGAACCAGCCGGTCTTCACGGTGACCCAGCTGACGTCGCTGGTCTGGTTGTCCAGATACACCTGGCCGATCTTGCCGATGTTCTCGCCGTCGGAGCCGACGACGCTCCCGCCGTCGATGAGTGCCTGGGCCTGGGCTTGCTTGATCATGCGGTATTTCCTTCGGGGTAGAACCGACGCCTGGGCCGGACGGTCGTGACAGTGGGCCGGAATGCTCGGGAATGTGGACTGCAGTGACGGTTCTCCGGCCGGAGCGAGCCACTACCTGGATGAGCGCTGCGGATCAGCGGGGTGACGATGGGGCTGTCAGGCGCTGCGGGGCTGGCCCGGCGCAACGCCTGACAGGTCTTCTCCCCGGGCGCAGCCCCCACAGCCTTTCGAGATTGGTCGACGCAACGCCTGACAGGTCATCGTCGGTGGGGCCAGCCACCGCTCCTGCATGGGCGATCAGCTTGGCGATGAAGATTCCGTGATGAGGATGACGATGGAAGCCAGCAGCCTGGGTACGCACGTGATGACCGCGCTCAGCCCGGCAGTCAGGGACTCTTTTCAAGAGGGGTCTCCTAGAAAAGTTGAGCCGGCCGGGGCGGATCTCCATGCGAGGCGGCCAGCTTTACTACCTAAAGCAGAGCATACTCCGCGCGGCTTTACAAGGTAAGCCACATGATTTCCGAAGTCACAGGCTGTGCGGATTTCGGGGTCGGCTGCTCGTCCGTCACCCGTTTGGTTCAGCGGGGGCGATTTGGCGTTCGATCCGGCTGGTCAGCAGGTCCAGCGCGTCGTCGAAGATCTGCTGCGAGTGGTCCAGCGTCATCTGCGGCTTGAGGACGGCTAGCCTCGGGTAGTGCCGTAACGGGTCGGCGGGCAGCTCGGATACCGCATCGGGGCCGGTTGGTTCCGGGCCGGAGTCGACCCCCAGTGCGATCACTTCCAGCAGTAGGTGCCCGAGTAGGAAACTGGCGAAGGCGCGGTAGATGTGCACTCGGGCCTGGTCGGAGAATCCGAACCCCCCTAAGGTGACCAGGAAGGATTCCATCCAGGACAAACTGCGCAGCGGAGGCCGCACCCACGGAGCTTCCCGCGGCCGGGTCGCGATCAACGGAAAGATCTCCGGATGGGCCAACGCGATGCGGCGGATTTCCCGGGCCGAACGGGCCAGGAACCCCTGCCAGCGCGGGTCCTGTTCTGGGTGCAGATCGGCGTCGGGCTGCACCTCGCTCAACACGAATGCCACGATTGCGTCCAGCAGGCCCTCCTTGCTGCCCACGTACGGGTAGAGCGCCATCGCCTCTACGTCCAGTCGATTCCCCAGGGTCCGCATCGAGAAGCCATGCAGACCCGATTCGTCGATCAACTCGACCGCCCCGACCAGGATCCGCTCCCGAGACAACGGCAGCCGGCTACCGGGCCGAGAAAGCACTGCGCCAGTCACCGGCCACCCCTCACGGAGTAGCGGAAGCGTCCGGTCGGTGACATCCATTTGGATGAGTCGCACGAGATCACGATGCGGGCCCCCTCAATGACTCGAAAACCGGGCAGCATGGACATCCTTTACCAGCTAAAAACCCGCCCTTGCTAGGCTCAGTAGACTGCCACTCCTTATGCTGTAAAAATGTTACGCCCCCTGAAGGGATAAAAGCGAGATGGTCGACCCGGACACCCCTCAGGGCCGCGGGAGCGCCGCCGCGGTCATCCCGGCCGCCCCGCCCGGTGCAGGCGGGGCGGGGCTCGACCGCCGGCGCATTCTGGGCGCCGCCGTCGAACTCATTGACCAGGTCGGGTTACGCGCGTTCACCATGCGCAAACTCGGCGCCCACCTCGGCGTCGAAGCCATGGCCTTCTACCACTACTTCCCCAGCCGCGACGCCCTGTTGGACGGCGTCGTCGAAGTCGTCATCGACGAGCTCTACGGCGACCCCGACGTCTACATGTCCTCGCCGGACTGGCAGGAATACCTGTACCGCCTGGCCCACGGCGTCCGACGCATCGCCCTGGCCCACCCCGAAGTGTTTCCCCTCGTCGCCACCCGGCCGCCCGCCGCACCGTGGATCAGGCCACCGCTGCGCAGCCTGCGCTGGATCGAGTCGTTCCTGGACAACCTCACTCGCTGCGGATTCTCCGACCAAGCCACCGTCGCCGCCTACCAAGCATTCAGCAGCTACCTACTCGGCCACCTACTCCTCGAAGTCTCCTCCCACGGCGCCGATCTCGGACCCGCCGCCGAAGCCGATCCCGACCCCGAAGACGTCCACCCCTCCCAGCTCAACAACAACGAATACCCCACCGTCGACCGCCTCACCCCACTGCTGATCGAGGATCACTCCGCCCAAGAATTCGAAGAAGCATTAGAAGCGCTCCTCGACCGCCTCGAGATCGCCGGCAAACGCTGACTGCACCCGAGCAATCCCTGCTCGACGTCGCAGAGATAGTCGGCGTGCCGGCCATCGGCAGCATGAAGCTGACCCCATGCGGCTCGATCATCCTGGCCAACGCCGAGGCGCTCGACCACCTGATCGGTGAATTGTGGAAACGTCCATGGCCCGGAAACGCGAGGGTCGTGGTGATCGGGCACTCCATCGGCGGGGCCGTGACCACGGCGCTCGCCGCCCGCTTGAGGGACATGACCGTCACGATGTTGAGGAGAATGCGGTAGTGCCTTTCAACGGTTCGCGACCGGTCATGATGAGTCTGTTCGTCACCGCGGCTAGCGCCAGCGTCGGTCTGGGCTACGCGATCCAAGTAGTATTCAGCAGCCGTGACGCCGCGGCTCGTAGCACCGCCTTGGCGCTTGCCGTCGGGGCCGTCGTCGCGCGCCCTGCGTGGCGAACGCGACCGTTTGCTTGGGGTTGACGATGGGCGCGGTCCAGCTGCTTGACGCGAGCATCGGCGTTGGCCAACGTGACTGGGTGAAAACGCTCGGCCCAGCCGTGACGGGGGCGGCCGGAATCGCCTCAGCCCTGGCCGTGGTACGAGCCGGTCGTCAGCTCTAAGCAGCGTGTCCGGGTCGGAGTTGTCGGCAGCGGGCGGCGTTACCCCGTCCACTGCCGCTCCGTAGACGGTTCGTCAATGCTGGATCAGTACAGCCCGACGTTCGACAAGCGGCCACCGGGAAGCTCTCCGAGTAACCGGATGGCCAGATCGCGATTCTGTTCCCGTGGGTGCATGAGCACCTTCTCATCGGTGTCGAGGTCGGCTAGGAACGCGAAATGTGTTCGGAGCGCATGAGAAAGCTCAGTCCGCGAGGGAGTGGGACAGTTAGAGCGCCCAGGTCGCCGGTGTCGATTTCGTTGTCGTGGCTGCGGTCCCTAAGCCAGTGGTTCGGGTCGAACGGCCTGGAGCCGCTTACCGCCGTCGGTAACGCAGACCTGTTAGGCCGCACCGCGACTTGCACATATAGGTCCAAGTGGTGTCTGCGTATTGCATCTGATACGACTCGGCCAGGTCGGCGGAGCGGCGGTAGGCGTCGGCGATGTGCTCCTCGAGTTCGGCCCGTTGAATCAAGATGCTGCCAGGGACGCCGACGCGGGGTCGCGCGGAAATCTGGCCGGTCGGGTCTACGAACCTTCGATAGCGCAGTACGAGCCGGTGCGTTTCTGTGGTACTCGCGCCGGTCAGTTGGCGCCGAAGACCACCCAGGTCGACCCGGTTGTCGTCGAACGGATCCTGGTATCGGAAGCCGTACGGGGCGGCCGGCAGATCGAAGTAGATCCAGCTTCTGGCGGTTTCCTGTCCGCTGAGCCGCACGATGCGGCGGGCCGCACGAGGATGGCGGTGCACGGTGACCGCCCGACGGAGTCGGTTCCGCGGGTCTGGACTCGACGGCCACCGTCCACGACCAGGTGGTCGGCGCCGCGGCGCCGGTCGGCCGTCGGCTGCGGCTGAGAGCCGTGGGGGCTGTTCCCCTCTCCGCTGGATTGTTGATCGCTGAAGTGGTTACCCGTTCCGTGTGGTTCAACATTCCTTAGCTCGCGCCGGTGTTTGCGGCCCTGGACGCGGCCAGAACACTCGGCCGCCGACCCGTTGCGGCACGATGAGGCACTTATGAACTGGGAGCACGCCGCGCTCGGAGTGTCCGGCAACTGCAGCCGCCGGTGGATTGAAGTGTGGAACCCCCCACACGAGCCGACCGACGATGACCTTGTCTACCTGTGCCTGGGCCACACAGTCGATGGCACCGGGAAAACAATCTTCGTCATCACCGAACGACCCATAGCTGGCGAACCAAACGGTTTCGCCGCGCTGAATACGGCGCTGACCATCGCCTACAGCGCGTCCGCCGAGAACCCGATCCGGTTCAATCCCGACACGCACCAAGCAGCGATGGACCTCGACGGGCCAGCCTGGTCGACCGCCTCGGTGCGCGTGGACCGGCACGATTTCGAGGCGAAGACGCGAGGCTACGGCGCCAACCAGATCGGGCTGTTCGCGACCGACAAATACATGGCTGCCATCGCGGCGGTGGACGCGCCGGCGCAGCCCCGGCCGAACCTCACTTTGCTTGACCGCACCCTCACCGGTTACGACGAAACCCCGCCAGCTGCGTGAGGGCGGCGGTGTAGGCGTCGGCAGGGGTCGGCGGCGGCCACAACGGCGCCTTTCGGGCTCCACTTGTGCGCAGCCGCCCCGGGTGTGAGGGCGTAGGACAGCGCCCCACAGCACTTCCCCGGCGACGGGCGGCCAGCGGCGAAGGATGCTGAGGTGAAGAGATCAGGGACTGAGCGGCGCTATTCACCAAGGCAGCCCCGGGCTGCGCAGCCAGGACGGTCCAACGCTCGCCCTCGAAGGGGTGGTCCGTGGATGCCGGACTTCGCGCAAGTACTTTTGGACGCACTGCGCGGTGGGGGACAAGTAGTGAGGTTGCAGGAGCTGACGCCGCGGTTGCGGCTGGCCGGCGTGATTCCGGCCGGAACCAGTGACGCTGATTGCCGTTGGACCAGCATGTTCCAGACGGTCGAGCTCACATACAAGACCACCACCGGCGCCCTCAGTCAGCAGATCGTCTACCGCAAAGACGAAGAGCAAGTCGCCGGCGCTCAGGCGGGTGGCGAGCCGTTGGAGCCGACGCGGCCGGGTTCCATCTGGTGGCGGAGGCGCAGCGGGTCACGTTAGCGAGGCTCAATGGTCCGATGCTGGGGTTAGCAACGAGCGACGTCTGGCTGTTACCGCATCAGATCCGCGCGATGTATGGGAATTGCTACCCAGGACGCCGTTGCGGCTCTTGCTGGGCGACGACCCGGGGCGGGCAAGACGATCATGGCCTCGCACGCGCAGGTTCGCTGTCCGCTTTTGTCAGGCGGGTTGCCAACGCTGCCGGAACAGCTCCGCCGGTGGCGTGATGGTCTCGGCGCTGCGGTAGGCCGACCACACCGCCTCGGCCGTGGCGCTGGCCGGCGTGACCGCCGCGCCGGACAGCCGGAACACGGCCAGCCCGCGTTCATCGGCGATGGACCGCATTTCGGGATCGACACCCGAGCCGCGCACGAACACGACGACGGGACCGTGCTGTCGGGCCAGGGCGGCGCGCAGGTCGGTGATCGCCCCGCTGACGGTCACGGCCGGGACGTCGGCACCGTCGTCGCCCCAGCGCCGCAGCCAGGCCTGCGGCACCGCTCGGGCGGTCAGGGAGCCGTCGGGCGGCGGTCCGGACGGCGCCCAGGATCCCGGCACCTCGGCGGTCCACACGGCCCGGGCCGCTTCGGCGGCGACCCGACTGACCGTCGCCCGCTGCGTGGTGCCCATCGACAGCCGCCGGTTCCGAACCCGCTGCCGGCCCGCCATCGTTCCGGCCGCCACCGCGACGATGCCGATGACAGTGCACAGCACCGCGGTCAGACCCGGGAGCGGCCGCGCGAACGACTTCATGAACAGCAGCAGCCCGATCATGACCGCCGCCGCCAGCAGGGTCTTGATCATCGACACCCAGAAGGTCCGGCCGTACCGGGGGACGGCCGCGAGGACGCCCGCCGATACATCGGGGCTGGTGTTGTCGACCATCCGGGACACGATTTCGGTCAGCGGCTGCCCGCGGTGGGCCAACAGGGCGGCGTCGTCCCAGACCCGCTGCAAGTCCACCGGTTTGCTCACCCACCCATTGTCGGGCGGGACAGCGATTACCGGGAGACCGGATCTCGCCGCCGGCCCCACACCAGCGCGCCCGCCCCCGTGAGCAGCGTCAGCACTCCGGCCAGTCCGGCCATCGTGGCCGGGAAGCCGGTCGAGGCCAGCACCGGGGCCGCCGGGACGACCGGTGCCGCCGCGATGACCAGCGTGTAGGTCTTGGTGGTCGGGTCATTTACGCTGACCGTGACTGTGAAGCGGCCCGCTTTCTGGGGGGTGCCGGCGAGCACACCGGCGGAGCTCAGCGCCAGTCCGGAGGGCAGTCTCCCGCCGGGCGCGAGCGAGAAGACGTAACGCGCACCGGCGCCCCCGCTGGCCACCAGGGCCACCCGGTAGGCCTTGCCGACCTGCCCGGCGGGGAGCGTGTCCGGCCGGATCGTGATCGGCGGCAGCTTGGCCTCCACGGCGCCGAGGTCGCAGCCATCGCCCTGGGGCCGGGCGACTCCGCGCTGGTCGCTGGCCCCGGTGGTGCACAGCGAAAGGCCGACGGGAATGGCATCCAGCACCGGGCTGGCCGTCCTCGGCAGCTCGGTCGCCGTCGGGCCGCCGTTGTCGGCCAGCGCACCCAACTGCGGGGCCGTGCGAGCCAGGCTGTGGTGGGCGGTCGACCAACCGCAGCTGTTGCCCTCGTCGGACGAGACGTTGTATCCGGCGTCGGCCACCTTCGCGTTGCAGTCGGCGATCTTGCCGCCGGCGTCCAGGATCGAGTCCTGGACGCGGAAGGAGACTTTGGGCAGTGGGACGGCCGTCGGAGCGCCCACGATCGGGAAGCCGTCCGCCGCCGATGCGGTGGTGGTTGCTCTGAGCACCTTGGGTGCCGTCGGCGACGTCGTTCCGGCCGCGGCCGCGGATAGCGCCTGTGCGGTGGACGACGTCGAGGCCGTCGGCGGCGGTGCCGAGGACGTCGATCGAGGTGACGGCGATGCGGACGACGTGGCCACGGACGGCGTCGGCGAGCTAGCGGTGGACGCGGTCGCCACGGTTGACGCCGCCCCGGCTGTGGAGGGCAATGCCCTCACCCGGCCGGCGATGGCCGCCGCCTGCCGAACGCCCTGGCCGAACAGCCTGGTCACCGCGCCGGACAGGCCGGTGGCCGGTGCGACCGCGTTGCTGGCAAAGGAATTTCCGCCGGCGACGCCTGAATCCGCGGGCGCGAGGTCCGACGCATCGAGCACATTCCCGGTCTTGGGCAGATCGGACGCATCGGTCGGCCGTACGTTCGTCAGGGTGCTGCGGGTGATGACGACCTGGCCGCTACCGGCCATCACGTTGGCACCGGCGTTCCCCGAGAGGGTCGAGTTGTCGATGGTCAACTCGTCGCCCAGGCTGGCGACGCCCGGCAGGGCGCCCGCGTTGATGGTGCTGTCCGTGATGGCCAGCTTCAGTGCGGCCCCCGTCGACCCGATCCCGCCTGTCAGGTCGCCGTAGACCCCGACACCGGCGTTGCGCACGGTGGTCCGCTGGACCGTTGCCGTGCCCGACCCGAGGACCGCGACGCCGACGCCCGGCTGCGACGGCACCGCGGGCAGGCCGTCCTCGGCGGGCAGACCGGGTATGACGCTGTTCGCGATCAGGCTGTCGGAGACCCGGAGCGACCCGCCGACCTGACCGACGGCGACTTGGTTGTCGGTGACGGTCGAATCCGACAAGTTGCTGGTGGCGTTGAGCAGCATCACGCCGATATCGGTCTGCCGCACCGTCACCCGGTCCACGGACAGCTGCATGAGCGATGCGTCGACGCCACTGATCAGGCTGCCGTCTTTGCTGCCTACGACGCTGAGATCGGAGAGCGAGGCCTTCCCATGGGTGTCCGCGCCGAAGAAGGAGAAGCCAGATCCGTTGCCTGGACTGTCCGGATCCGACGATCCGGTGATCACCGTCTGGTCCTGCCCGGCCCCGACGATGGACAGCGACTTGCCGAAGACGAACACGCTCTCGTCGAATCGTCCCCGTCCGACATGCACCGTCGCTCCGCCGACGGCCACGTTCACGGCTTGCTGGATGGTGCGGCAGGGATTCGCGGCCGCGGTGCACAGGCTGTCCCCGTTGTCATCGGTGCCGCCGGCGGAGACGTACAGGCTGGAAGCACCCGCGGCTGCCGCCATCGGGGCCAGCGACAGCGTCAGACCGGTGGTGCCGATACCGGTCACGCAGGCCGCCGCCAGGGTCCGGATGAAGACGCGGCGGACCGCGGTGGAAAAAGGCATACGTGTGCTCCCCGACAAATAAAAGGTCGGCGCACCCTAGCATTCGGCCGTGCGGATGCGGACTATCGCGACGTCCCGAGGATCGCGGAGCCAGGCCGGCAAACGCGGGCGTGACCGAGACGCGGATGCGCCGAAATCGGGATCGATCACTCCACTGGAGCAATATGTGGGGGAGCCGCTACACGTCATGGTGATTGCCGCGCCTCCCGGGACTCGCTACCGTTGGTGCCAACGGGTCGGCATCGACCGTGCCGGTCAACCGGGGAGGTGCCGTGCAGGATCGATTCGGGCGTGCGGCCGTCCACCCGGCTGCGCCGGCGCAGTACGACCTTCTGAATTGGGCAAAATGATCACGGCGCGACCAGAAAAATCGCAAAATGGGGAGTCCGCCGGATTCACGCGCGGTTGGCGCGGCCCGGATTTCGTCGTTCGGCCGGGAGCGGACGGCTCGGCGGGGCCGGCGCCCGCGGCGGGTGGGGAATCGACATCGCGGAGTGCCTGCTGGACAGGTCTCAAGAGGGGGAGGTGCGCATGAGCCAGGCACCCCCGCAACTCGCCGGCAGCCAGTTCGGCCGGGCCGGCCAGCCATCGCCGCGCAACTTGGAAGGCGCCGTCCAGTCCATCGCGGAGTTGGTCGTCACCACCGCATCGTTTCGCGCCGCCGCTATCAGCATGGTTCGGTCGCGTGGCGAATTGGAAACCGTCGCGGTGGCCGGCAGCGCTGAGGCGCGGTCCCAGCTGATCGGCCGGACCATGTCGCTGGCCGGCTATGAAGAGGAATTCGCGGTCGCCGAGCACTGGGGGCGGTTGTTCTTCGTGCCGCACGATCGCCTGCCGGACGCGGCGGATCGTGGGTGGGTACCCAAAATCCCGGTGCGGTCCGGCCGGTCGTCGTGGCATCCTCTCGATGCGCTGTACGCGCCGCTCTGGGGTTCCGATGGTCAGCTCTGCGGCGTCATGTCGATCGATCTGCCGGTGGACGGGCGCCGCCCGGGGCGCCGCTCCCGCGAGATCTTGGAGGCCCTGGCCGCGCAGGCGGAAATTGCGCTCGAGAACGCCGCCCTGGCCGATCAGCTCCGCACCGGGCGGGAGCTTTTCCGGTTGGCCTTCGACAACGCGACCGCGGGCATGGCCATCATCTCGCTGGCCGCCGGGGACTTCGGCCGATACATCCGGGTGAATCCCGCCTTGTGCCGCATTCTCGGTCGGCCTGAACCGGAGATCCTCGGCGCGTCCGCCGATGCCTTCGTGGCCGCTCCGGACGCCGCTGAAGCGACCGCGGAATTGTCGGCCACCGGGGGCGTGGCCCACCAATCGGAGCGTCGATACCTGCTCGCCGACGGCCGGCAGATCTGGGCACACGTCACCACCACTCCGGTGTCGGCCGGTGGCGGTGACGTGCCGGCTCCGGCCGCCTACGCCGTGCAGCACCTGGAGGACATCACCATCCGGCGGGCCTTGCAGAACGACCTGTCCCACCGGGCCCACCACGACCCGCTGACCGATCTGCCCAATCGGGCGGCACTGCTGCTCCGCTTGCAGATGTCCGTCGACCAGGTGGCCAGGACCGGGCGGTCCGGAGCCGTGTTCTTCGTTGACATGGACGGTTTCAAGCTGGTCAACGACCGCTACGGGCACCTGTTCGGCGACGACGTCCTCCGGCTGCTGGCTCTGCGGCTGTCCGAGACGGTCCGGGTGGGAGACATGGTCGGCCGGCTGGGCGGCGACGAATTCCTGGTGATCGCCGCGGACGTCGATGTGGCGGCCGCCGAGGAGGTCGCGGACCGATTGGCCGCCGCGGTCAACCGGCCCATCACGGTGCGCGGCGTGACGACCACCATGTCGGCCAGCATCGGCATCGCGATGATCGGCGAGGACCGGCCGCGACCGGAATGGCTCATCGACGCGGCCGACAGGGCGATGTACAACGTGAAGCAGCGTCGAGCGCGTGATCTCGGTGCGGCGCGGTTGCCGGTGAGTGCGGGTGAGCCGTGGGAGGGGGCGGAGCGACGGCGCACCTTGCGGAGCTTCGCCGCTCGGGAGACCGGCCAACCGGTGCCGCTGCAGCGCCGTCGACAGTCGGGCTCGACGGTGGGCACCCTGGGGCCCGATCAGCGCACCGATCCCTGCCTGCAGGTCCGGGCGGAACCCGACCGTTCCTGAGGCCAGGTGGTGTCGCCACTGGCCGGTGTCACCGTGTCAACAGTGGTGTCCCGACTGTGACGCCGTGATCGTTTTGTCCGGTGAAGGGTGGGGCACTGCCCCACGCAGGACGAAGCTCGATCCGGAACGCGCTTCGCCCCAGGCCCCGCAAGTTGAAGCCACAGCCTGCGGGGCCGCTTTCTGCGTCGGGTCAGGGCAGCGGTTCCGGATCGTCAGCCGGCTTGGGCCCGCGCGGCGATGCGGGCCCTGACCTCCGGGCGCCGCAAGGGCGGCACCGTGGCGGGCGGCTGCTTTCGGGCCGGCAACCCGGCCAGCAGTTCCGAGGTGATCGCGGCGATGCGGGCCACCGCCGACTCGAACGGCTCGCGGGTCTTGTCGTTGAGCGTTTGCAGCCCGGAGACCTTGCGCACGAACTGGCGTGCAGCGGCCTCGATCTCTTCGTCGGTGGCGGCGGGCTGCAGCCCGCGAAGCTCCGTGATGTTCCGGCACATGTCACCACGGTAGGACCAAGCGGGGAGCGTCAGCCGCTGGTGGTCGTCGATCCGGTCGATGTGTGAGAACCCGTTCCGGATGCCTTCTTGGTGCCGGTCCCGGCCAGGATCCGGTCGGCGGTCGGGCCGGTCGCGCCGGTGCCGAGGACACCGGCCTTCTCGCCGATCTTCAGCTGGCCCACCGAGGCGCTGGCGCCGGTCTTCTTCTGGTCGCGGATTTGGACCTTCGTGTGGGCGTCGACCTTGAAGGTCTCGCTGTATCCGTCGGCCGCCTTGAGTGTGATCGAGGTGGCGTCGACCGCGGTGATCGTGCCGCGAATCTCCTGGTGGGTCACGAACTTGGCGCTCTTGCCGGTCACCCAGGTGGCGTGGTCGGCCCGCAGTTCGGCGCGACCCAGGGCATGGTGCGCCGCGCCGGTCGCCGCGACGGTCGGGGACCCGGCCGACGAGTCGGACGTGGCCGCCCAGGCCACCCCGCCGGCTCCGAGCGCGGCCACCGCCACGCCGCCGATGATCAGAGCGCGCTTGATGCTGGTGGACATGTTGTTGCTGGTGGACATGGTGGAACTCTCTTTCTCCGTGTGCTGGCGCAGCCTCGCCGTCCGGCGGCCTGTAGTTCCCGACAATCACGCGTGTCCGCCAAGAACCACGGAACCATCGATTCGGAAACGGTTCAGGTTTGCTGTGGCCCGGCCGCCGGTGTGGGCGACCACCGTGCGCCGGGGCCGTCGGGGTCGACGGCTACCGTCGAGCCATGCTCTTTCGCTACCTGGGCCATTCGGGCCTGAAGATCTCGGAAATCACCTACGGCAACTGGCTCACCCACGGCGGCAAGGTGGAGGCCGACACCGCCACGGAATGTGTCCGCGCGGCCCTGGAGCTGGGCATCAGCAGCTTCGACACCGCCGACGTCTACGCGAACGGCGCGGCCGAGAGCATCCTGGGCGAAGCCCTGGCCGGCGAGCGCCGGGAATCCCTGGAGATCTTCACCAAGGTCTACTGGCCGACCGGGCCCGGCGGCAAGAACGACACCGGGCTGTCCCGCAAGCACATCTTCGAATCGATCCACGCCTCGCTGCGCCGGCTGCGTACCGATTATGTGGACCTCTACCAGGCCCACCGCTTCGACACCGAGACGCCGCTCGAGGAAACCATTGCCGCGTTCGCCGACGTGGTCCGCCAGGGCAAGGCCCTTTACATCGGGGTCAGCGAATGGACGGCACAGCAGCTGCGGGACGGCCAGGAACTGGCGCAGCAGGCCGGCTTCCGGATCGTGTCGAACCAGCCGCAGTACTCCGCCCTGTGGCGGGTCATCGAGGGTGAGGTGGTCCCGGCCGCCGAGGAACTCGGCATCAGCCAAATCGTGTTCTCGCCCATCGCGCAGGGCATCCTGACCGGTAAGTACAAGCCGGGCCAGCCGCCGCCCGCCGGCTCCCGCGCGCTGGACGAGCAGTGGGGCAGCAACTTCCTCAAGCCATGGCTCACCGACGAGATCCTCGGTCGGGTACAGCGGGTGGCGCCGATCGCCGAGGAACTCGGCCTCACCATGGCCCAGCTCGCGGTGGCTTGGGTGCTGGGCAATCCCAACGTCGCCGCTGCGATTGTCGGCGCCTCCCGGCCGGAGCAATTGCGGGACAACGTCAAGGCCTCCGGCGTGACCCTGGATGCCGACGTCCGGGCGCGGATCGACGAGGCGCTCGGCGATGCGGTGGTGTCTGACCCGGGACAGACAGCCGCCCGCGCGCCGCAGCAGCGCGTCGCGTGATGAGCGAGAGTCCTTCGACCGCTGAGTACGACGTCCTGGTCATCGGCGGGGGACCGCCCGGTGAGAACGCGGCGCAGTACGCCATCCAGGGTTCGTCGCGCACCGCCGCCATCATCGAGCACGAGCTGGTGGGCGGGGAGTGTTCGTACTGGGCGTGCATGCCCAGCAAAACCCTGCTGCGACCCTGGGAGGTGCTGGACGCCGCCCGCCACCTGCCCGGTGTGCAGAGCATCGTCGGCGACCAGCGGCTGGACGTGCCGGCGATTCTGGCCCGCCGCGATCGGGTCGTCCACCAGCTGGACGACTCTTCGCAGGTCAGCTGGGCATCATCGACGGGGATCGACGTGCTGCGGGGCACCGGTCGGCTGGCCGGCGCCAGAACGGTGGCGGTCACCGGGCCGGACGGGGCGGTCCGCACCGTGACGGCCCGCCGGGCCGTGGTGCTCGGTACCGGAACCACGGCCACCGTGCCGCCGATCCCCGGGTTGGCCGAGGCGATGGCGTGGACATCCCGGGACGCGACCAATTTGCACGAGGTGCCCGCCCGGGTCGCCGTGATCGGCGGGGGCGTGGTGGCCTGCGAAGCCACCACCTGGCTGACTGCCCTGGGTGCCCAGGTCACGTTGATCGGTTCCGCGCCTACCCTGCTGGCCCGCAACGAGGAGTTCGCCGGCCGGATGGTCGCCGACCGGTTCCGGGCCCTCGGGGTCGACCTGCGGCTCGGTGTCTCGGTCGATCGGGTCGAGCGGCCGGACGTCCGCCGCACGCCGGTGGGCCACATCTCCGGTGGGCCGGCCACAGTGCACTTCGGCGACGACTCGATCACCGTGGACGAGATCCTGATCGCGGTGGGCCGGACCCCGGCGTCCTCCGATCTCGGGTTGGACACGGTGGGCCTGGCCGCGGCCGTCCGGGCGAACCGGGGCTATGTGAAGGTGGACGACCACCTGACCGTGCCGGGCGTGGACTGGTTGTACGCCGTCGGTGATGTCAACGGCCGGGCCTTGCTGACGCACATGGGCAAGTACCAGGCCCGGATCGCCGGTGCCGTCATCGCCGCGCGGGCCGAGGGTCGCCCGCTGGACGGCTGGCGCTGCGCCGACCGCGCGGACCATGACCAGGTGCCCCAGGTGACGTTCACCGATCCCGAGGTCGCCTCGGTCGGGCTCACCGCCGACCAGGCGGCGGACAGAGGTATCGACGCGGAGGTCTATGACTCGGATCTGGGCGCGCTGGCGGGCACCTACGTGCAGCGCGACGACTACGCCGGCCAGGCCCGCATCGTGATCGACCGGGCCCGCGATGTGCTGGTGGGGGCGACGTTCGTCGGGCCGGACATCGCGGATCTGCTGCACGCCGCCACGGTCGCCATCGCCGGTCGAGGTGCCGGTGCCCACCCTGTGGCACGCGGTGCCGGCCTACCCGACACCGTCCGAGATCTGGCTGCGACTGCTGGAGGCGCGTTACAACCCGAAGTGACGGTGCGACTGGCGCCGGCCTTGCACCGCCTCCGGCCACGCCGATCGGGCGGTTGCCTCAGCGTGCGGTTAAGGCCGGTTCAGCGCCCGCCCAAGGCCCGCACGACGGCGCCGAAGAGCGGCGGCAGTCCCGCCGAGGCGGGCACCAGCAAGGGACGGGTTCGGTGGGTGGCGGCCCACAGCAACGCCGAGGTCAACACCCGGGAGGTGCGGGTGATGCGGCGCCACTCCCGTTCCCAATCGGCGGGCCGGTCGCGGGTCAGCGCCCGGGCAATGGCCGGCGCACCGGCGAAGCCGACGGCCAGGCCTTCGCCGGTCAGCGAGTCGACGTAGCCGGCCGCGTCGCCGGCCAGCAGTACCCGGCCCGCCACCCGGGCCGTCGTGGTGTGCCGGAGGGGCCCGGCGCCCAGCACCTGGCCGTGCTCGGCGTCGCGCAGCCGCTCCGCCAACCGGGGCACCCCGGCCAGCTGCTCGTCGAACGAGCCGCGACGCGTGGACATGACCGCCACCCCGACCAGGTCGTCGCCGACGGGTGTCACGTACGCCTCGACCATGCGGCCGACGTGCACCTCGACCAGGTCGGTCCACGGCGTCGACCGCGTAGTGCGCCCGCAAACCCCAGCGGCGGATCCCCGACCGCGGCTGCACCAGGCCGAGCCGGCGGCTCAATGGACTCCGCACCCCGTCGGCCACGACCACATACCGGGCGCGCAGTCCGTTGGCCTGCACCCAGTCCGTAGTCTGCTCCAGGGACTCGATCCGGACCGGCTGGAAACGCACGCCGGCGGCCGAAGCCGCCTCGTGCAGCGCCCGGGACAGTTCCAGCCGGCGGACCCCGCGGCCGGACCCGTGGGCGAAACGCGCGGAAACGGCCCGCCGGTGGTCCAGGTAGCGGATGCCAGCGAACGCGCGCCCCGGCAGCTCCGGCATCCCCAGCGCGGAGAGCTGGCTCAAGGCGGCCGGCATCAGACCCTCTCCGCAGGCCTTGTCGATCGGAGAGCCGCGGTGCTCAGCCACGACGACCTGCAGCCCCGATCGGGCAGCGGCCAGGGCCGTGGCCACCCCGACCGGTCCGCCCCCGGCCACCAGGACGTCGATCACACGGCGGCCGCCAGCGCGCGATCCTCGGTCCTGATGCGGACGGCCAGCAGCGGGACGTTGAGGGCCGTGAAAACCACCGCGGTGATCCACGCGGTGTGCACCAGCGGCAGGGCGGCCCCCTCCACCACCACGGCGACATAGTTGGGGTGCCGCAGCCAGCGGTAGGGCCCGGCGGAGATCGGCGGCAGACCCGGGATGACCAGCACCTTGGTGTTCCAGCGCCGGCCCAGCGTGCTGATGCACCACCACCGCAGCAGTTGGGCGAGCACCACGAAAACCAGCATGGGCCAGCCGAGCCAGGGCAGGAAGACGCGGCGGCCCAGCCATGCCTCCAGCAGACAGCCGACGAGCAGGCCGGTGTGCAGTCCGACCATAAACGGGTAGTGGCCGCGGCCGGCTTCGACGGCGCCCTGCGCCCGGCTCCACTTCTCGTTGCGCCGCGCGGTCACCAGCTCGGCCAGCCGCTCCGCTGCGACCCCGACGACCAGGATCAGGTACGGCAGCGGAAAGCTCACCACTCCAGCAACACCAATTCGGATGCGAAGCCCGGTCCCATGGCCAGCAGCACCCCCGGCGTTCCGGCCGACCCGTGCCCGGACTCGAGAGTGTCGGCCAGCACGAACAACACCGAGACCGAGGACAGGTTGCCGATGGCGGACAGCGACTGCCGGGTGATCGACAGCGGCGGACGGCCCAGTTCTACGCCGGCGTTCGCCAGCTCGGCCTCCACCGCGTCGATCACCTTGGGGCCGCCGGGATGGCTGACCCAGGCCGTCACGTCGGTGACGTCCAGCCCGTGCTCGTGCAGGAACGACTTGACGTCGCCGCCGAGGTAGCGGGTGACCAGGGTCGGCACCTCGGCACCGAGCACCACCTGCAGACCGGTCGTGCCGACGTCCCAGCCCATGGTCCGGCCGGTGTCCGGGTACAGATGGCTCCGCGAATCGACCACCCGGGCGGTGGCCTGGTGGGGGTGGTCCCGGCGGTGGTCCGCCGCGCGGTTCTCGCCCATCAGCACCACCGCGGCCGCGCCGTCGCCGAAAAGGCCGCTGCAGATCACGTTGGCCATGGACCGGTCGCCGCGCTGGACGGTCAGCGAACACAGCTCGACGGCCAGCAGCACGGCGACGTCGTCGGGATGGCCCACCAGATAGTCGTGCACGCGAGCCAGGCCGCCGGCGCCGCCGGCGCAGCCCAGCCCGAACAGCGGCAGCCGTTTGACGTCCGGTCGCAGACCCAACGGCCCGGCCAGCCTGGCCTCCAGGGAGGGCACCGCGACGCCGGTCACCGTGGTGGTGGCGATGAGGTCGACCTGGTCCGCGCGGACGCCCGCCTTGCTCAGCGCTTTTTGCACGGCCTGGGCACCGAGTGTCTCCGCGGCCCGCAGATACCGATCGTTGGCGGCGCTGAAATCGGCCATCGCCGGGTAGTCGCCGATGGGCAGGGCGAGATGGCGCGACCGGACACCGCAATTGGCGTGCACCCTGCGCATGACCTGCCGGGGCCCGGGACGATCGGGGTCCTCGGGGCCGAGTACCAGGTCGGCGAATGCTTCGGTGATCGTCTCCTGTGGGTAGCGGAACTCGGGCAGGACGCCGGCCACGGCCGCCACCAGACTCATGCCGCCACGGTAGGCCGGAAGCGGGTTCGGCAAACAATCGGCAGACCCGCCGTAGGGTCGCCGTGTGACGCCCCAGCCGGATCGGCGGCCCGCCGTCGGCCGCGTTCGCGAGCTGATGGGTGCGAGCCATCCGTTGCCGACGGTGGCGGTGACGGTGTTGACCGCCGGGCTGTGCGCGGTGGCCGGTACCGGTATCGGAACGGCCATCCTGGTCGTCGTGGCGGTGCTGGCCGGACAGCTCTCCATCGGCTGGAGCAACGATTACCTGGATGCCGAGCGAGATGTCGCCGTGCACCGGTCCGACAAGCCGGTCGCGCGCGGAGCTATCGGCCGCCGTCCGGTGGGCATCGCGGCCCTGCTCGGGCTGCTGGCCGCGGTGGCGTTGGCCGGGGCGTTGGTCGCCGTGGCCGGGTGGGCGGGGCCGGTCAGTCTGGTCCTGCTGGCCTGCGGCTGGCTGTACAACATCGGTCTCAAGGCGACCGCGGCCTCGTTCGCGCCCTACGCGGTGGGTTTCGGGTCGCTGCCCGCGGTGGCCACCCTGGCGGCCGGCTCGGGGTGGCCGCCCTGGTGGGCGGTCACCGCCGGCGCGACCCTGGGAGTGGCGGCGCATTTCGGCAACGTGCTTCCCGACCTGCGAGACGACCTGGCCACCGGCGTCCGGGGGTTGCCGCAGCGGCTGGGTCTGCGGGCCACGGCCGCCGGGATGCCGGTGCTGCTGGCCCTCGGGTCGCTGGCGATTGTGCTGGGGGCGCGCTTCCCCGGTCCGGTGGACGTCGGCGTCGGTGCCGGGCTCGTGGTGCTCGCCGCCGCCGGAGTGCTGCTCGCCGTCCGCCGTCCTCCGGACCGGTCCTTCTTTCTGCTCGCGCTGGTGGTGGCGCTGGTCGACCTGACCGTGTTCGTGGCCGCCGGGGGATCGCTGCGCTGACTCGCGCCGACCCGAAGCTCGAATCAGCGGAGGCTTGCATCAGCGGGAGGTCGGGACCCAGTGGTCGGCGGGCACCACCTCGCCGGCGATCGGCGGTGGTGGCGGTGTCCCGTCGCCGAACGGACGCCCGCCCAGCTCCTCGCGGTGGTGCGGGGTCAGCCATCCGGACAGATCCGGCCCGTCGGGCACGATCTGCGTCGGATTGATGTCGGTGTGCACGATGTAGTAGTGCTGCTTGATCTGCACGAAATCGGTGGTGTCGCCGAAGCCGGGGGTCTGGAACAGGTCGCGGGCGTAGGCCCAGAGCACCGGCATTTCCGTCAACTTCAGGCGATTGCACTTGAAATGCCCGTGGTAGACGGCGTCGAACCGGGCCAGCGTGGTGAACAACCGCACGTCGGCCTCGGTGATGGTGTCGCCGACCAGGTATCGCTGGCCGGCCAGCCTTTCGGTCAACCAGTCGAGCCGGTCGAACAGCCGCGTGTAGGCCTGGTCGTAGGCCTCCTGAGAGCCGGCGAAACCGCAGCGGTAGACGCCGTTGTTGACGTCCTGGAAGACCTTCAGCGCGACGTCGTCGATCTCGTCGCGGAGATGCTCCGGATACAGCTCCGGCGCCCCGTCGCGGTGGAAAGCCGTCCACTCGGTGGAGAAATCGAGCGTCAGCTGGGGGTAGTCGTTGGTGACCACGGCACCGGTCGGGATGTCGACCATGGCCGGCACGGTGATGCCGCGCGAGTAGTTCGGATCGCGCTTGAAGAAGGCGTCCTGCAGGCGGGGAATCCGCAGCACGGGGTCCAGGCCGTCGGGATCCAGATCAAAGGTCCAGCTGCGCTTGTCGTGGGTCGGTCCGCAGATGCCCATCGAGATCGCCGGTTCCAGACCCAGCAGGCGTCGCACGATCACCGCCCGGTTGGCCCAGGGGCAGGCCCTGGCCACCACCAGGCGGTAGCGGCCCGGCCTCCACCGGGAAACCGTCCCGGCCGTCGGCGGTGATCCGGGTGGTGAGGTACTTGGTGTCCCGGGTGAACTCCTGGCCGCCGGTGACGTAGGCACCCTTGGTGTCTGCGTGTCGGTTGGCCGTGTTGCCGGTCGTACTCGTGCTGCCGGTCATCCGGCCTCCTCGTCTCGTCTGCCGCTGCGCCAGGGTAGGACCGGTCCGGCCGCACCCGCCGGTGCCGGTCGGTAGCGTGGGCTGGTCGCGCTCGGAAAGGATTTCAGATGACGGATTCGCAGGCGATTCGCCCGCAGGACGACCTGTTTCTGGCCGTCAACGGCGAATGGCTCGCCACCACTGACATCCCGGCCGACCAGTCGACCTACGGTGCCTTCCTGGTGCTCCGGGACGAGGCGGAGGCGGCGTGCCGCGAGCTCGTCGAGCAGAGCGCCGCTGGGCAGCCGGCCGGCAGCCCCAGCAGTTGATCAGCGATCTGTACACCTCGTTCATGGACACGAGGCCATCGAAGCGGCCGGCGTCGCCCCGATGGCCGACCATTTGGCGGCGGTGCGGGCGGTGTCCGGCCTCGACGAGTTCTTCGGGCTGTGCGGGCGACTGCGCCGGGACGGCATCGGGGGCCTGTTCGGCCTGGAGATCGACACCGACGCCGACGATCCGGATCGGTACGTGCCGTATCTGTTCCAGAGCGGACTGGGTCTGCCGGACGAGTCCTACTACTCCGACGCGCAGTTCGCCGAGGTGCGCGCCGCCTATGCCAAGCACGTGCCCGAGATGCTGGCGCTGGCCGGCATTCCCGACGCCGAGGCGGTGGCGGCCGCTGCCATCGAGCTGGAAACGGACATCGCCAAGGTGCACTGGGACCGGGTGCGGTCACGGGACCGGACCCAGACGCACAATCCGACCGACCAGGACGAGCTGTTCGCGCTGCTGCCCGAGGCGTGGTGGCAGGCGTGGCTGGCCGGCGCGCAGGCCGACGAGCGGGATGCTGGCGCACACCGAGGTCATGCAGCCCAGCTTCTTCGCCGGTGTCCGCGAGCTGCTGACCGAGGAGCGGCTGCCGGCTTGGCGGGCCTGGCTGACCTGGAAGGTCGTCCGCTCGTCGGCGCCCTACCTGACGCAGGCGTTGACCGAGAAGAACTTCGACTTCTACGGCCGGACGCTGTCCGGAACGCCGGAGTTGCGGGACAGGTGGAAGCGCGGCGTGGGTCTGGTGGAAGGAATCGTCGGTGAGGCGCTCGGCAAGCTCTACGTCGAGAAGCACTTCCGGCCGGAGGCGAAGGCCCGGATGGATTCGCTGGTCGCCAACCTGCTGGCCGCGTACCGGCGGAACATCCAGCGGCTGGACTGGATGACCGAGACCACCAAGGTGCTGGCCCTGGAGAAGCTCGACGCGTTCAACCCGAAGATCGGCTATCCGGAGAAGTTCAAGGATTACGCGGGCCTGGGGATCGATCGCGCACGACCTGATCGGCAATGTCCGGCGCGGGCGCGGCCGCCGAATTCGACCGCGAACTGGCCAAGCTCAACGCGCCGGTGGATCGCACCGAGTGGTTCATGACGCCGCAGACCGTGAACGCCTACTACAACCCGGGCATGAACGAGATCGTCTTCCCGGCAGCCATTCTGCAGCGCGCCGTTCTTCGATGTGGATGCGGCCGACGCCACCAATTACGGCGGCATCGGGGCTGTCATCGGTCACGAGATCGGGCACGGTTTCGACGACCAGGGTTCGAAATACGACGGTCGTGGTGCGCTGCGCGACTGGTGGACGGACGACGACCGGGCGGCCTTCGAGGCGCTGACGGGCAAGCTGATCGCCCAGTATGCGGAGCTCTCACCGGTCGGGGCGGAGGGACGCAAGGTGAACGGCGCCCTGACCGTAGGGGAGAACATCGGCGATTTGGGTGGGCTGGCGATTGCCTATCGGGCTTGGTTGATCTCGCAGGCCGGTGAGTCGGCGGGGTCCCCGGCGGCGCTGGACCAGAAGGCCGGTGCCAGGGAGCTGTTCACCAACTGGGCGCGGGCCTGGCAGACCAAGGTCCGGGCGGCCGAGGTGATCCGTCGGCTGGCCATCGACCCGCATTCCCCGCCGGAGTTCCGCTGCAACCAGGTCGTCAAGAATCTGCAGGAGTTCTACGACGCGTTCGACGTGCGGGAAGGCGACGGTATGTGGCTGGCCGAGGACCAGCGGGTGCGGATCTGGTAGTGCCTTCGGGCGCCGGAACGGCGGCCGGGAAATAGGCCGGAACCGATCGCGGTCGTGCCGAGTCTGAGAAGGCACTGCATCAGTTGCCCTCCGGACAAGGACCGCCTTGATGAGCCACACTCCGACGGTTTCCAGCACGTCTCTCGCGGCCGGGCGCTGGGTGATCGACAGCGTCCGCTCCCACCTGAAAGTGTCGGTGAAGGTCGGTCTGTTCACCGTGCACGGCCGATTCACCGATGTGCACGGGACCGTCGAGGTCGGCGAGCAGCAGGATGATTCGGCGGTGTCGGTCACTGTCGCCACGGCGTCGCTGACCAGCGGGAGCCACACGATGGATGCGTTGCTGCGCGGCGCCGGGGTGATCGACACCGAGCGGAACCCGGAAATCGCCTTCGACTCACGCGCGCTGCGACCCGCCGGCGACCGCTGGGAGCTGGACGGGCTGCTGGTCACCAAGGGCGGCGTCCTGGACGTTTCGCTGCAGCTGGCCGCCCCGACGGCCGGTCCCGACGGTGCTCTGGTGTTCCGCGCCCGCGGCGCCCTGACCTCCAAGGAGGCGGTCCGCCTCCTGTCCAGCATCGGCATGGACCGCCTGCTCGGGCGGACGATGGAGCTCGACCTGATGCTGACCGTCGGTCAAGGCTGAGCCCTAGTCCGAGCCCTAGTCCAGGTAGTTCTGCGTCACCCAGTTCATCCAGGCCTGTTCGGCGCTCCGGGCCGACATCCCGGGTATGTGATCGAACACCGAGTCCTGGGCGTCGAACGCGGAGTTCGCGGCGGTCGTCATGCCGCTGGTGCCGAACCGGGCCTGGATCCACAGGAACACCGATCCGGCTACCGCATACCAGTTGTCGGCGGTGGAGACGTCGCTCGAGTAGAGGTCGGCTTCCGACGGCGGCCCCTGGTGCAGGTGCTTGGCCAGCCATTTGGTCGGGACGTTGGCGATGTCGTCGTCGAGCGGGAAGACGAAGTCGCCGTCGCCGGTGTGCTCGTGCTGGCGGCGGTGCAGAGTTTCCGCGGCCACGGCAATGCCTTCGGCGACCCAGCTGGGCGCGTCCGGGAATTGTCCGCGCAGCTTGGGAATGCTGTTGAGGAAGAACAGCTGGTGGACCATCTCGTGGGTGAGGACGTCCCACACGTACAGAATGGCGTCGGCGTTGGGCGAGAGGTCGTGTCCGGACGAGTCTTCCAGCATGACGACGATCCGCGAAACCGGCGAATAGCTGGTCTCGCTGTCGGGAAGCGGGATGGTCGAGTTGTTTTCCTGCGCCGGTTCGGAGGTGGGCAGAAACCATTTGTACGGGCTGTCGGCCAGGAAAATGACGTGCCCGGTGGGCTGCTGCAAACCTTTGGTGGTGATGTTCTCGGCGTCCCAGGCGGCCGATTCGGTGGCTTTGTCCAGGACCACTTTGGGCCAGGCGTCGAGCACCGCGTCGCCTCGATGGACGATGGCCAGATTGGCCCGCTTGTCCACCGTCATGTGGCACACGCAGTACATGGGATCCGACATCTGCGCGGGGGCGAAGTCGGTGACCTGCCAGTTGGGGCCGGACTGCGTCATGGTGATGCGATAGCGCAGGCCCGGCATGGTCCCCGGGTTGTCGAAAGGCGTGTGCACGCCGAGCGTGAACTCGCGGACGATCTTGGTCTTGGTTTGGCTGCTGGCCTCCGGCTGCAGAGTGAAGCGGGTGTCGCTGACTCCGAGCGCCCGGGTGTTGGTGAACCAGTCGCCCACCTCGGTTTGGAGTTTCTCGGCGAAGTTCTGCAGGAAGTGGCCGCGGTCGCCGGTTTTCAGATCGCTGGCCAGCCCGGCGAGCGCGACGGTGGCAATGTGGTCGGCCACGTCGGCGTGGCTGGCGTCCGGGGCTGTGGTCCGGGCCGGGGTCGTCGTCTTTGTGGGCGGCGTGCTGTGTGCTGGTGTGCTCGATTTCGTCGAGCCGGCGGTCGGCGCCGGCCCGGGCGCGGCATGGACGACTGACGGTTGGCTGTGGGTGGTTTCGACCGTGATCGTCGTGCCGGTGGTGCGCGCGGTTGATACGGCGGCGGAATGAGCGGCCGGGGCCGGCACACCCGGCCGGGCCGAGCCGGCGATGACGCTTGTGCATCCCGCGACCAGCAAGACGGCGGGAAGGGCGAGCGCGAGGGCGCGGACTCGACCGGCACGTGCGGCCACCCAGCACCCCATTTCTTGGTCGAGAACCTACGCTACGGCAGAGGAACGGGGTGGGCAGCGATGTGAGGACCAGTTGATCAGCTTGATCGGCGGTGGCTGGGCAGCCGATGCCCGCCCGGCGGTGTACGGGCCATTCCTGGCGGCCGCCGGTGCGCGGCCCACGGTCGCCTGCGTCGTCCTCGACGAGGGTGACGGGCGGGTGCAGTTTGAGCGCTGGGCCGATGCCCTGATCGCGGTGAGGCCGTGCCAGCCGGAGCCGGTGCTGGTCCCCGCCGGCAGTCGACTGGACCTGTCGAAATTGGGTGGTGCCGACGCCGTGCTGGTGTGCGGCGGACTGACCCCCGGATACGCGGATGCGCTGGCGCCCGGCGCAGAGGAGTTCCGAACTTGGCTGGGGGAGCGACCGTACGCGGGCTTTTCGGCCGGCGCGGCGGTGGCCGCCGATGTGGCGGTGGTCGGCGGTTGGCGGGACGGCGAGGTGCCGGTGTGTTCCGAGGACGCCGGCGAGGATCTCGATCAGGTCACCTCCACGACCGGGCTGGGGCTGGTTCGAACCGCCGTCGACGTCCATTGCGCCCGGTGGGGAACCCTGCCCCGGTTACTGGCGGCGGTGCGGTCCGGGGCGGTGCTCCGGGGAATCGGCATCGACGAGGACACGGCCGCGATTGACGGCCGGGTCGTGGGGAACGGGTCCGTATACGCGGTGCTGCCCACCGGCGGCGAGGCGTTGACTGTTCTCCGGTTCGACGGTGGGCAGCAGCTTCCGGAGGAGGTGTGGCCATGACGGGTGACTTGCTGGCCCGATTCGGCGAAGCGCGCCGGCCCGAGCGACCGGTGCGCCACCCACGGCCGTCGGGCTCGGATGACGCCACCGTCGAAGCGGTGGGACAGGTCTCGGCAGCGTTCGAAGTAATCGAAAACGCCCGCGGCTTCTTGTATGGATTTCACCGCATGATCGGCGAAGCGGACCTGGCCCTGCAGGAGGCCCTGAAGGCGCTGTCCGAGGCCGGCCATGCGGATTTGGCTTCGGAAGTGCGAGCGGTTCTCGTCGGTCGGGACGTGGTTCGTGGAGAAGATCTGGCCGAAGGGGCTTGGACGTTCCAATTGGTGGAGTCATTCGATCGGCAGTATTGGGATGTGTTCCGAGCGGCCGAAGAGAAGGTCCGAATGCTTCTGTCGGACGGGCAATCACACGTGTATGAGGCGGAAATGAAGGAGTCCGAGCAGACGTGAGCGAGCTGACGGTATACGCGACCTCGTGGTGCCCGTATTGCGCGATTCTGCGAGCCGATCTCGACGAGGAGGGCGTCGAATACACGGAAATCGATGTGGATCGCGATCCTGAGGCCGCCGACGTGGTGCGACAACTCAACAATGGCAATCGCACCGTGCCCACGGTGGTATTTCCGGACGGCTCCGCCTTGACCAACCCGCCGATATCCAAGGTTTTGGACCGGTTGAAAATCTGAGCCGTCATTGTTTTGACCCCCCGATCGGTTTTTCGATCGCCTCGATCTTGCGTGGTCGGCCGGCGGTCCCGACGCGCCGGGGTGGGCTGTCGTAGGTGGTGCCGGTGGGTGTGGTGGTGGTGATGGTGCCGCCGCTGGTGGCGATGGTGGTCCAGCCGTAGAGGCTGACGAGGTAGTTGCAGTGGGCGCATAGCCCTTGGGCGTTGGTCAGGGTGGTGGTGAACCTCCGACGGTTCAACCCCACCTGGCGAGATCAGAACCCGACACCACTCCGGGGGCATTCGCCACGCTTAGCTGCGTAGAGCCAATACAGTAGCCGAGCACCCAAAACGCGGAGCTCCCGGCTCAGGGTGAGGTCTTCCTCCAATCACAGGGGACCGCGACGTAGACGTGCAGGCCGTCTGATTGAGGCACGAAAACATGTCCTGGGTCTCCGGCAGCGCTCACCTGGTGAAAACCGAGGGCGGTCGACCCGAGTTTGATGTTTGTGACGAATCGGCCCGATCGCGCGTCGATCACCATTACTGTTGGGGCGTTCAACTGTGGATCCGGAGGAGGGCCAACCGCACCGGCCTCAGCCACGTAGAATCGATGGTCCTGGGCGTTGTAAGACACTTCATCTGCGCCACTCGCGTGATGGCCAACATATCGCCCGACGATTTTTCCGGTCAGGAGATTCATCAGCACCGGGGCACCCACATTGCAGCCAAGCAACGCCAGGTTTTTCGGCGCCACAGCAAGGCCGCCAGGGTTGCATGCGTCGTCGATGGGGAGGACGCTCTGCACACGATGGCCGATAGGGTCGATCTGAACGATCTCGCCGTTCGGGAAGTCACCGGTTCGCCGGACAGATTCGACGAATGTCGATGTTCCCGGGTTCCATTGCGGTTGCTCGATGGAGTCGGCTCCGGCTCCAGGGATGACGACCCGCGCCAGGACACGATAACGCCCTGGTCGGGCGTCGATGAGCGTGACCCATGGTGTTGGTTCACCAGACGGGGAGGTCGCATCGGGGCTTGTCACTGCAATGATTTGGTCGCCAGGGTCGTAGGCGACTTCATCGGCGGTGGGTGCCCCAACTGACACTGACGCCAGTTGTTTGAACGGCGCTCGAGACTGAATTATCTTGATCGCCCCTGATCCGCTACCCACCCATACCCGGGCAAATTTGTCGGTCACCACGCCCGCTGGGCCACCGGCCACGGGTACTTGCGCCAACAATTTGTTTCTCGCCGTTGACACAATGTCGAGGGTTGAATTAGCGTCGTTACTGAAGTAGAGCTGTTGGGACGTCTCATCCGCGAAGATGATGTCGCCGTACAGGACGTTTTGGGGCGTTGGGAGATGGATTGTGGTCTCTTGACGATACGTGGCACTCTCCGTGACACGAAGTGTGGGTTGCGCCTCGCTCTGGCCTGCGAAAGCGAAAGTACCAGAGACGGAAAGAATGACTACTGTGCAAGCGAGCGTGCCCGTGAGCCGAGCGTATCGCAGCCAACCTGACCGACGCCGAGAGCGCGGAAAACGCATCTTATCCATATCAACGACCTTTTTTTATCTGAATGACAAGAGAATCAACGTAGCACAGGGCATTCCGTCGTCAGACGTTGCTTTGCTTATGGCGGACATCAATCCCGGTGATAAGTCCTCGTCGAGGATCAAGAAGCCGATCGCCCAGGTCCCTCGCGATCTCGGCGTGAACGAGGGACGCCGGATAATTGGGGAGCCGTGCCCGCGCCGGTCATCGAGGTAAGAAGGCTCTTTCGACGGCGTCGGCGTTGTGGTCCTCAGTAGCAGTCTCCGGTAGCAGTGGGGCCGTCACGATGCATGGCGGTGTCGGCGTGGTTTTTCCGGGCGGCGTAGCAGGCGATGGCGGTGGCCACGGGGAGCGGGGCGGTCAGGTAGGCCATGGTGTCGGGGGCGGGTCGCAGGGTTATGCGCCGGTCTGGGACGGCTTGCCGGCGGCGTCGCCACGACACCGCGGGGGTGTGAAGTCGTCCCGGGCGAAACCTGACCCGGTGCGACGGCCCCGAACTGCGGACGTGGTCAGTCGCCAACCACCACGTAAGCGCGCACCGGGAAAGTACCGAAATCCCGCACCGGCGGCGGAGCGGCGTGCAGCCGCCCACCGGACGACGGCACCGATTCCAGATTGTCCAGATGCTCGAGCACCGGAATTCCCGCGGCGAGCAGGATGCTGTGGGCCGGACGGAATCCACCGCTGTAGGTGTCGTCGATGTTCACCGAATCAATGCCCACCAGGGCGGCGCCCTGGTCCACCAGGTATTGCGCTCCGTCTTCCGCGAGGTAAGGGGCCGGTTCGCCGTACTGCTCGGTGCCGAAATGCCGACTCCAGCCGGTGTGCAGAAGCACCGCCCTTCCGCGAATGTCGAGCGCTGCCAGCGAGTTCGCGGAAATGCCGCGGTCGGTGGCGCCGGTGAACCGACCGAGGGTGATCGGTAGGTCGGCCACGCTGGCCAACGGCAACGCCGCCAGATCGGTGCCACCGGCATAGCGATGGAACGGGCTGTCGACATAGGTTCCGGTATTGCCCACCATGGTGATGCGGTCGATGGCGAATTCGACGCCCTGTGCGTACAGCACCTTGCTCGCCTCGCGAGTCAGATGAGGCGTGATCTCCGGTGCGGGCAATCCGGGATAAGTCACCAGACCGGCGGAAATGACATGAGTCAAATCGATCAGCCGCCGCCCGCCGCCGCCGGCCACTGAACCGGAGTCGGAAGCGACATTTCGAGAACCGAGGTGTGGTTCGCCTACCACCCGTAAATTCCGGATCTCGACCCGGTCGACCATCAGCAGGCCGAGGTGCCGGACGAACAGCCGGCCGACGGACTGGGCGTCCTGGCCGGTGTCAGCCGGAAGATCCAGACGAAAACCCTGCGCCTGCAGCCCACCTCCGTTACCAAAGGTGATCTCGGCATCAAAATGGGCGCGCATCTCGGTTTCTCCGGCCATCTACGGATCCTCTCCCACCGCGGGCGGCTCGTCCAGCCAGAGACACAGCCCACGGATCATCCGGAATTACTGTCGTTTCCGCTCAGGCCAGCGCTTTCCACCACGGTTGCAGATCCGGCCGACCATCCGAGACATCGAGTCGTTCACCCGGCCGCGGGATGAGGATGCGAGGGTCGTCCCCGGCCGCGGCGAGCAGTCGTTGCACCGGCTCGGCCCAGCTGTGCAGGGCGAGATCAAATGTGCCCCAGTGGATCGGGACCAGATAACCGCCGCCCAGATCGCCGTGCGCCCGCCAGGCTTCTTCGGGGTTCATGTGGATATCCGGCCAGTATTCCGAGTAGGCACCGATCGGCAGCAGCGTCAACGCAAAGCTGCCGTACCGGGCGCCTATCCCCTCGAAGGCTCGGGTGTAGCCGGTGTCGCCGCCGAAGAACACCCGGTGCCGGGGACCGATCAGTGCCCACGACGACCAGAGCGTGCTGTTCCGGGCGAATCCGCGCCCGGAGAAGTGCCGCGCCTCGGTGCAGGTCAGGGTGAGATCGCCGACGCGGGCCGATTCGTCCCAGTCGAGTTCGATGATGCGGTCCTCGGGAACCCGCCACCGTCTCAGATGGGCGCCCACGCCGAGGGGGACCACGAAGGGTGCCGGCTGCAGGTCGACCAGCCGCTGCACCGTGCGCTGTTCGAGGTGGTCGTAGTGGTCGTGGGAGATCACGATGGCGGCGACCTCCGGCAGCGTCTCCAGTGGCGTCGGCGCCGGGTGCAGTCGGCTGGGGCCAACGGTGGCCGAAGGCGATACCCGCTCTCCCACGACGGGGTCCGCCAAGATGTACGACCCATCGACTTCGATGAGGACTGACGCGTGCCCCAGCCAGGTCACCCCCAGCTCGCCCGCCCGCTCGCCGGCCGCCGTCGTGGCCAGGGGAATGCGGCCATGGGGTTTGCCGGTGCCCCTCCGCTGGATCATGGCCTTCGTCAGCTGCGGGATGGAGTTGGCGGCCAGCATGGTGCTGGGCAGCCGGTTCGTGAAGGCGCCGTCGGCGAAGGCGGACGAGCGGGTGGCCGAATCGGCGATCGCCTTCCGGGAGGCTCCCAGCGCGCTCGGAACGCCCCACGCCGCGCGGCCCAGCCGCCAGGCGACCGTCGCGGTGGCCGCAACCGCGGCGACAGCAACGGCTGGGGCGATCGAGGTACGAAGGGCAGGGCGAGCAGGCATGCCGCCAGTGTTCCAGCCTTACCCCTCCCGTTACGGCGAGCGGGGCATACAGGGGGGAGGTGTCTTCACGCGGCCTCCGTACCGTGCAGGGATGCGTGAGGTGTTCGACGGGGCGATCGCGGGTGTGGGAACGGCCAGCGGAACGCGGGTCGTGATCGGCCTGTGGCCACGCTCGCCGCTCGGTCGATTGTTCGACCTGATGATCGAACGTGCCGACGGCCACCGTATTTTGATCGCCCCTGACCAGGCGGCGGCCGATTTCATCTCGTCGACCTACCGATTCGACGAGGTGCGCCAAGAACCGACGCGGCTGCACATCGATGGTCCCGACTGGCGGATTTCGAGCCCCTCGGTGGACGTACGGCTACGGGTGGGTGGTCGAACGGCACTGGGCTGGTTGCTGTATGGCGTGCCGCGGACGCTGGCGCGACAACCGTGGTGGACGGCTTTGCTCGACAGGGCGGCTCGGGTGGTGCTGCCCGGCGTCCGCACGGTGGGCTCGGCGGGCCAGGGGCGGCGCGAGTTCTACTGTGCCCTGGACCTGCACCGCATCGATTCCGCCTCGGTGACCATCGACGGCCTGGCCTGCGGTGAACTCCGTCCGGTCACTCCGCCGGTCCGGTTCGGGTTCGGCTCCACGCCGGATCGCCCGAGCCTGGTCCGCATCCGCACCGTCGTGGTCGGACCGGGAGACTGAGCGTCATGGCGGCCAGGACCTTCGGGATCGAAGAAGAGTTGCTTTTGGTCAGCCCCGTGCACGGGCACCCGAGCGCCGCCGCCGACGACGTCGTCCCCACGGCCACCGAACTGGCGCCCCACGAATCGTCGGTGGAATTCGAATTCAAGAAGGAACAGGCCGAGATCGGTTCGGACCCGGCCAGTACCGCCGACGAGGCGCGGGCCGGCCTGCGGAGGTTGCGACGGACACTGGCGGCGGCGGCCGGCCAATCGGGCGTTCAGGTGGCCGCCATCGCCACCAGTCCGTACCGAGTTCGGCCGACCGCCACCGACAATCCGCGGTACCGCCGGATGACCGACGAATTCGGTCTGGTCGCCCGTCAGCAGCTGACCTGCGGGCAGCACGTGCACGTGGGCATCAATTCACGCGCCGAGGGCGTCGGCGCTCTGGACCGCATCGGCGTGTGGTTGCCCGTCATTCTGGCGATGTCGGTGAACTCACCGTTCTGGCAGGGCCAGGACAGCGGCTACGCCAGCTACCGGACGCTGGCCTGGTCGCTGTGGCCGACGGCGCTCGGCGCGATGACGTTCGGGAACGTCGAGACCTACGACCGCACCATCGCCCAGGTCATCGCCAGCGGCGCCGCCCTGGACGACGGGATGATCTACTTCGACGCCCGGCTGTCGGCGCATTGGCCCACCCTGGAGATCCGGGTCGCTGACGTCTGCACCGACGTGGAAGACGCCGTGCTGATCGGCGTGTTGTGCCGGGCGCTGGTGGAAACGGCGTGCCGTGACTGGTCCCGTGGCCGACCCGCCCCCGCCCTGCGTCCGGAGCTGCGACGCGCCGCCACCTGGCGGGCCGCCCGGCACGGGCTGTCCGGAACTCTGGTCGATCTCCGGTCGGCGCGGCAGATCCCGGCCTTCGACTTGCTCGAGGCGATGGTGTCCGAACTGGCCGCGGCGCTCACCGACGTCGGGGATCTCGAGCTGGTTCGCGAAGGGGTGGAACGGCTGCGCGCCAAGGGAACTGGGGCCGACCAGCAGCGCACGGCCTTCGCCGCCCACTCCCAACTGCGGGCCGTCGTCGCGGACGCCGTAGAGCGTACGTTGCGCTAGGCGCTTTTCCGTTTGGCGGCCGGCTTTTTCGCCGCCGACCTGGTCGCTGTCGTGCCGGTGGACGGTTTCGTGGCGGTCTTGGTGGTCCTTTTGGCCGCCGGCTTCTTCGCCGCCGAGGACGAGCGCTTGACCGAGCCCGAGGACTTCGCCGCCGAAGACGGGGACTTGTCCGACCCCGAGGATTTCGCCGCCGACGACGAACGAGCGGTGCCCGACCGCCCCTTCGATCGTTCGACGCTGGACCGCAACGCCGCCAGCAGGTCGACGACGTCGGCGTCCGCCGAATCTCCGCTAGTGCCCGCCTTCTCGGTCGGGAACGCCTCTTCGCCCTCGAGCTTGGCGTCGATGAGCTGTTCGAGCTGCTGGCGGTATTCGTCGGTGAACTTCTCAGGCCGGAAGTCCCCGCTGATGCTGTCGACCAACGTCGATGCCATCTTCAGTTCCCCGGCGGAAACGTCGACCTGGCCGGAGAGCGCGGGGAAGTCGGCGGCCCGCACCTCGTCGGGCCACAACAACGTCTGCACCATCAAGACGTTGTCCCGGACGCGAAGGGCGGCCAGTCGGGTCTTCTCGCGCAACGCGAAATGCACGATGGCGGTGCGGTCCGTCTTTTCCAGTGTCCTGCGCAACAGAACGTAGGCCTTGACCGACTTCCCGTCCGGTTCCAAGTAGTAGGAGCGGTCGAACAACACCGGATCGAGCTGCTCGCTGGGGACGAATTCCAGCACCTCGATCTCGTGGCCGTGGTTGGCCGGCAGGGTCTCGAAATCCTCTTCGGACAACACCACGGTCCGGCCGTCATCGGATTCGAACGCCTTCGCGATGTGCGCGTATTCGACCGTCTTGCCGTCCTTTTCGCACACCCGCTGGTACTTGATGCGGCCGCCGTCGGCGTCGTGCACCTGGTGGAAGCGCACATCGTGGTCCTCGGTGGCGCTGTAGACCTTGATCGGCACGTTCACCAAGCCGAAGGCGAGGGAACCTTTCCAGATGGGTCGCATTCGGGAAAGATTTCCCTGGTCGGTGAGGCTTGAAACGGTGTGACGGCGAGGTGGACATGCCTGACGAGGCGCAGGTCGAGATGGACGGCCACGTCTTCAAACTGACGAATCTGTCCAAGGTCCTATATCCGGCCACCGGCACCACCAAGGCTGACGTGATCGGCTACTTCGCCGAAATCGCGCATGTCATGCTGCCGCACGTCGTCGGCCGGGCGGTGACCCGCAAACGCTGGCCCGACGGCGTTGGCGCCAAGCCGTTCTTCCACAAGAACGCCGACAAGGGCACACCGAGCTGGATCGTGCTGCGACCGATCGAGCATTCGAGCGGGGTCAACGAGTACCCGCTGATCAGATTCGCCCGCCGCCATGGCCTGGCTCGGCCAGAACGCCGCCCTGGAGATCCATGTGCCGCAGTGGCGATTCGGTCCCCGTGGCGCGTTCGCCGATCCCGACCGGTTGGTGTTCGACCTGGACCCGGGCGAGGGGGTGGAACTCGCCGAAACCGCGGCGATCGCCGTCATCGTCCGGGACCGGCTGACCGAGGACGGCCTGCAGACGGTGCCGGTGACTAGCGGCTCCAAGGGCATCCACCTGTACGCCCACATCGAGAACATGACCTCGGACCAGGCTTCGGCCTATGCCCACGAGATCGCGCAGGAGCTCGAGGCGAAGTACCCGGACCGGGTGCTGTCCCGGATGACCCGGGCCCTGCGCACGGAGAAGATCTTCCTGGACTGGTCGCAGAACAACGCCAACAAGACCACCATTGCTCCCTACTCGCTGCGGGGCCGTGATCACCCCATGGTCGCCGCGCCGCGCTTCTGGGACGAATTGGACGACCCGCACCTGCGGCAACTGGATTACCGGGAAGTGCTGTCCCGGATCTCGGACTCCAGTGACCCGATGAAAGGGCTGGAGGAGGGGAAAATCCTGCGGCGGCGCCGACTGCCGGCTGCTGTCAAGAAACGGGAAATCGGGCCGCCACCGGACGAGCAGAGCGCCGACCGGACCGACAAACTGGCCAGATACCGGTCGATGCGCTCCAAAGACAAGACGCCCGAGCCGGTTCCGGAGGCCGGCGACAACCTCCCCAAGGGCAATGACGACACCTTCGTGATCCAGGAGCACCACGCCAGCCGCCTGCACTGGGACTTCCGGTTGGAGCGGGGCGGCGTGCTGGTCTCGTGGGCCCTGCCGAAGGGAATTCCCACTGACGCGCGCACCAACCACCTCGCCGTGCACGTCGAGGACCATCCCGTCGATTACGCCGGTTTCGCCGGGACGATTCCGAAGGGCGAATACGGCGGGGGGTGGGTCGTCATCTGGGACTCGGGGCATTACACGGCGGAGAAATGGCGGGACGACGAAGTCATCGTGGAAATGCGCGGTCAGAAGGCCACGGGCCGCTTCGCCTTGATCCGCACCCGCGACAACCAATGGCTGATCCACCGGACCAAGGGCCAGCCCGACCTACCGCCGGTGCAGCCCCTGACCGAACCTCCGGAGGACCTGACCGAGGTGTGGCACTCCAACCGCGCCGAGCAGGACGGCCAGCCGGCCGAGAAGCAGCCGGCTGAAACGGCGAAGCCGGCGACCAGAAAAAGCCGCCGGGACGACATGCCCGACAACATTCCGCCGATGCTGGCCACCCTGGCCACGGTCGGCGCCATGAGCAGCGACAAGACGTGGCGGCTGGAAGGCAAATGGGATGGCATCCGGGCGGTGGCCTACGTCGGGAACGGGCCGCTGCGGTTGGTCAGCCGGACCGGGAAGCCGTTCGTCGGCTATCCGGAATTGGAAGAGCTGAACGATCTGCTGGATGGCCACCAGGCGATCCTGGACGGTGAAATAGTCGCGTTGGACGGCCACGGCCGCAGCAGTTTCGGGCTGCTGCAACAGCGTATGGGTCTGACCCGCCCGGCTGACGTGGAACGCGCCCGGGCCGAAGTGGGCATCCGGTACTTCGTTTTCGACGTGCTTTTCCTGGACGGCGTTTCCCTGCTGGGCAAGACCTACGACGACCGCCGGCGGGTTCTGGAGGCGCTGGGTCTGGAGGGTGAGTTCGTGCGGGTACCCGACCAATTGTCCGGCCCCGCCGAAGCTGCCCTGGCCCGTAGCAAGGAGCTCGATTGGGAAGGAATTCTGGCCAAGACGTCCGATTCCGTCTACGAGCCGGGTGGCCGGGGACGCACCTGGTTGAAGATCAAGAATCAACGTGCCCAAGAGGTGGTGATCGTCGGCTGGAAGCCGGGCGCCGGGCGCCGCAGCGGCGGCATCGGATCTTTACTGCTGGCCGTGCCCTCGGCGGAAAAAGACGGCGCCTTCACCTACATCGGCAAGGTGGGCACCGGCTTCACCGACGCCATGCTCGAAGACCTGGCCACGAAACTACAGCCGCTGGCACGCCAGACGCCGCCGCTGGCGGCCGAGATTCCGCGCGCCGACGCCAAGGATGCGCACTGGGTCCGCCCGCAGTTCGTCGGCGAAGTGACCTTTTCCGAGTGGACGAGGGACAACCTGGTGCGCCAGGCCAGTTGGCGCGGCCTCCGACCGGACAAGCGACCGGGCGACGTGCGCAAGGAGTCCTGAACCCCGGGTGGCGACTAAGCTTTGCCGGCCCGCTCCGATCGTCTCAGGAAGCCGAGTCATGACCACTGCCCGCACCTTTCCGGCCGATTTCGTCTGGGGCTCGGCCACCGCGTCGTACCAGATCGAGGGCGCAGTCTCGGAAGGCGGGCGGGGGCCGTCGATCTGGGACACCTTCGCCCACACTCCGGGCAAAGTTCTGAACGGCGACACCGGTGACGTGGCCGACGACAGCTACCACCGCTGGCCGGAGGACGTCCGTAACATCGCCGCACTCGGCCTGACGGCTTACCGGTTCTCGGTGGCGTGGCCGCGCGTGCAGCCGGGCGGCCGGGGCGAATTCAACCCGGAGGGTCTGGCGTATTACTCGGCGCTGCTCGACGCCTTGATCGACGCGGGCGTCCGGCCCGTCGTCACGCTGTACCACTGGGATCTCCCGCAGGAGCTGGAAGACGCCGGTGGCTGGACCAACCGGGAAACCGCGGTGGCCTTCGCCGACTATGCCCGCCGGTTGGCCGAGGAATTCGGTGACCGCGTCTGGATCTGGACCACCCTGAACGAGCCATGGTGCAGCGCGTACCTCGGCTATGCCTCCGGCGTGCACGCGCCGGGGCGGACGGATCCCGAGGCTGCCCTCAAGGCGGTGCATCACCTGAATCTGGCCCACGGGCTGGCGGCCCGGGCGATTCGGGACGTGCTCGGGGCGCAAACCCCGATCTCGGTGACCCTGAACCTGCATCTGGTGCGGCCCGCGAACCCCGATTCGCCGCAGGACGCGGCCGCCGAGACCAAGATCGAGAATCTGGGTAACGAGGCCTTCCTGGGGCCGATGCTGGAGGGCCGGTATTCGCAGGCGCTCATGGATCAGACCGCGGACATCACCGATTGGTCCTTCGTCCAGGACGGGGATCTGGAGATCACCCAGGCGCCGCTGACGATCCTCGGTGTCAATTACTACTCGTCGATGATTGCGGCTCACTACGCCGAGACCGGTCCGCGGCAGCAGGCCGATGGTCACGGCGATTCGTCCGCGTCCCCGTGGGTCGGAGCCGTCGACGTCGACTTCCTGCCCACCTCCGGGCCGCACACCGCGATGGGCTGGAACATCGACCCCGAAGGCTTCACCGAACTGCTGGTCCGCACGGCCCGGCGGTTCCCGACCGTGCCGCTGATGGTGACCGAGAACGGCGCTGCGTTCTACGACACCGTCCAGCCGGACGGCACCATCGCCGACTCGGAGCGGATCGATTATCTGGCCAGGCACCTCGAGGCCGTCGGGCAGGCCATCGATGCCGGTGTCGACCTGCGGGGGTACTTCCTGTGGTCGCTGATGGACAACTTCGAGTGGAGCTTCGGCTACGACCGCACCTTCGGCATCATCAGGGTCGACTTCGCCACCGGTGAGCGCACCTGGAAGCAGTCGGCGCACTGGTACGCCGATGTGATCCGGACCAACCGGCTGCCCGGCTGATCGGTCAGCGGCTGCCCGCCCCCGCCGGGTCGAAATCGCTCCGTAGCAGTTCCAGCAGCAGGCCGTCATGCCAGCCGGGCCCGTCGGCGTCCCGTTCGTAGGCCCGCATCACACCCACCGGGCGGAAGCCGACGGCCGTGTAGCAGCGGATGGCGCTGTCGTTGGCCGCGGCCGGATCGATGACCAACCGGTGATGGCCGCGGTCGGCGAACAGATGGTGGACCAGGGTGCCCACCGCGTCGCGGCCCAGCCCCAGGCCGCGCACCGTTGGGTCGAGGAACAGGTCGATCGAGGCGTGCCGATACATCGGATCGGGTTCTTCGAAGTACTGGATCATGCCCGCGACCGCGCTGTCGTAGAGGATCGCGAAGCGGGCCTCACCCGGCTCCAATGTCTCGCAGGGCCACGGCTCCGGATCGAGTTGCCCCCACCACCGGGACACGTCAGCGGTGGCCCTGATGCGACGAAGGTCGGCGGCATGGGCTTCTCGCACCGGCGCCAGCGTGACCCGGCGGCCGAGGAGGATCAACCTGGCGACCCGATCCCGGTCAGGCGGCCGTCATCGCGCGGAACGAATGCGCGGCGGAGGCGAGGATCTGCGGCCAGAAGCCGAGCGTCGCCGTCGGACCCGCGACCGCGGAAAGCTGCCAGCCGGAGCGCCCGGAGACCAGCGCCTTCACTTCGTCCAAGCCCGTCGGGAACTCCGCTGTGCCGTGCCACAACTGCACCGGCACGGCCATGCTCTCCGGATCGGTGACCCAGACCGGAGTCGGCTGCGGTTCGCCGCCCACCCCCGACCAGGAGTGGCCGGCTTGGGAGACGTCCGCGACCACCGAGGCCCGGAAGTCGGCTTCCTGCCAGCGGTCGCCCAGGCCGGCCGCTGCGTGGCCCGGCAGCCGGTACAACATGCGGTGCCAGGTGCTTTCCTCGCGCAGGTCGGCACCGACCGCGGCCGACTGCCACACCTGGGCCAGGCCACCGCCCACCGTCGCGCGTCGGGTGGTGAACGGATGTCGTAGCGACCGCCGGGCGGCGGCCGGTTCACTGAGCCGGATAGACACGGCCACGACAGTGGTGACCAGATGGGGGTGGGCCGCTGCCAGCGCGAACGCCTCGTGCGCCCCCTGACCGATACCGATGACGGCAACCCGGCCGACCGCCAAGGTCTCCACCATGTGCCGGAGGTCTTCGGCCGGATCGTCCAGGCCGCCCAGGCCGATGGCATCGGACGCCCCGGTGCCCGGCCGGTCCAGGGCCAACAGCCGGATGGAGCTGGGCAGCGCGGAGTCGTGCAGGAGCCACTGGGGCGCCAACCGGGACGACCCGGCGTCCGGAATCAGGATGACAGGGACACCGCGGGCGCTGCCGTACTCCGCCCAGGCGAGGGCACGCCCGTCGGGCACCCGGATTCCGCCGTATGAAGGGTGTTCCACATCGGCAAGAAGAGTGTGCTCCTCGTCGAACATGTCCAAATAACGACCGGCCGCGGGAAGCACGCGAGCAACCCATCCTCTTCAAATCGAACGCCTCGGCAAATGTGGGGCCGCCCCGGCCGAGAAGCACGGCTGGTCCCTACATAGGTATACGCATCAGGGACTGGTCCGCGTTGCAGATATAACCGAGTCGTGATGTGACGTTTTGGTGACGGCCGGGCGAACGCGGTGAACTGCCTGGTGGTCGGTCAGCGGTCCGCGTTGCGACTGTCCCGCCACCGCAGCCACGGGCGCAGCTTCTCCAGGTCGTAGTCGGGTCCCGACAGGCCCACGGTGAACAGGGAGAAACCCAGCTCCACCCGGGCGTCGGCGTCCGCCTCGTCCAGCCCGCTGGTGGACAGCTGCGTCGAGCGGACGATGTCGCGGGGATCCCGGTCCGCCTCTGCGCAGTGGGCGGCCAGCACCTCCGCCTTGTGGGTCAGGGTGGGAACGTCGCCGAAGACGTGCCAGATCGCGGCGTGCCGGGCCACGAGTCGGAGGGTCTTCTGCTCGCCGCCGCCGCCGATCAGGACCGGGATAGGGCGGGTGGGCGCTGGGTTCAGCCGCTCGAGCCGGGAGGCGATCCGGGGAAGGGCTCGGCCCAGGTCGTTCAGCCGACTGCCGGCTGTGCCGAATTCGTAGCCGTACTCGTCGTAGTCCTGCTGCTTCCAACCGCTGCCGATGCCCAGAATCAGTCGGCCACCCGAGATGTGATCGACGGTGCGAGCCATGTCGGCCAGCAGTTCGGGATTGCGGTAGCCGTTGCACGTGACCAGGGCGCCGATTTCCACCCGTTCCGTCTGTTCGGCCCAGGCGCCCAGCATGGTCCAGCATTCGAAGTGCTTGCCCCAGGGGTCACCGGTCAGGGGGAAGAAGTGGTCCCAATTGAAGATCACGTCGACGCCCATCTCCTCGGCGCGGAACACGGTGTCCCGGATGGCGGAGTAGTCGGCGTGCTGCGGCTGCAGCTGGAGCGCGACGCGGATGTGGTCGGTGGCCGCGGTGGAGGTGCCTGGAGTCATGATCTCGATCTTGCCCCGGCCAACCGTCCGATTTCTGGCCGGGGTGACGCGCTCAGGCCGGTAACCGCCCGCTTCAGTCCAACAGGGCGGCCACCCGACCGGCGGTGCGACCCGAGAACAGGCAGCCGCCCAGGAAGGTGCCCTCCAGGGCCCGGTATCCGTGCACGCCGCCGCCGCCGAACCCGGCCGCCTCGCCCGCGCTGAACAGGCCGGGCAACGGACCCAGTCCGTCGCGGCCGAGGACTCGAGACGAGAGGTCCGTCTCCAACCCACCCAGCGTCTTGCGGGTGAGCACGTGCAGCCGCACGGCCACGAGGGTGTTACCGGGGTTGAGCATCCGATGCGGGGCGACGGTGCGCATCTGCCGGTCACCGAAGTAGCGTCGGGCGTGTTCGGTGGCAATGACCTGCGCATCCTTGCCCATGCCCGACCCGACCTGCGCATCGCGGACGCGAATGGTGCGCTCCAGTTCGCCGGCGTCGATCAGATTCGAACCGGTGAGCTGATTCATCTTCGTCGTCAGCTCGGGAACCGTCGCGGCGGTCAGGAAGTCGGTGCCATGAGCCAGGAACGCTTGCAGGGCGGGAGTGATCTTGCCCCCGGCGCGTTCGCTCAGCAGCCGCCGCACGGAGCGCCCGGTCAGGTCCGGGTTCTGCTCGGAGCCGGACAGACCGAACTCGGGACCCAAGGTCTGTTCGTCCAGCAGGAACCAGGAGTGCGGATGCCCGGACGCCGTGATGTGGCGAAGCGCGCCGAGCGAGTCGAACCCGGGGAACAAGGGGATGGGCAGCCGGTGTCCGTGAGCGTCCAGCCACAGGGGGCTGGGTCCGGAGAGGATCCGGATGCCATGGCGGGTCCACACCGGTGAGTGGTTGGCGATGCCCTCCGGGTAGTGCCACATCCGATCGGAATTGATCAACCGGCCGCCCGCCGTCTCCGTGACGCCCAGCATCAAACCGTCGGTGGAGTCCGGGACACCCGACAACAGTTGCTTGGGCGGGCCACCGAACTGGCTGGGCCAGTACTTGCGCACCAGATCGTGGTTGGCCCCGATGCCCCCGGAGCACACCACGACGGCGCCCGCGGTGATCTCGAAATCGTCGTCGACGTTGCGATTGGACGGCTTGCCGCGCGCAGCCGTGGACGGGCTGAGCACCTCGCCCCGGACGCCCACCACCCGGCGACCCTCGGTGACCAGCGCGGTGACCCGGTGCCGGAACAGCAGCCGGACCCGGCCGGCGTGGACGTGCTCCATCACCCGGCGCAGAAACGGCGTCAGAACGCCCGGTCCGGTGCCCCACACCAAGTGGAAGCGGGGGACGGAGTTGCCGTGCCCACCGGCCAGGTAACCGCCCCGCTCCGCCCACTGCACGACGGGGAAGAACCCGATCCCTTGGCGGCGCAGCCACGACCGTTTCTCCCCTGCCGCGAAGTCGACGTAGGCGCGGGCCCACTGCTCGGGCCAGTAATCCTCGGGTCGGTCGAATGCCGCCGAGCCCAGCCAGTCGTCAAGGGCCAGTTCGGCGGTGTCCTTGATGCCGAGTCGGCGCTGTTCGGCGGAACCGACGAGGAACAGCCCACCGAACGACCAGTAGGCCTGGCCGCCCAGGGAGGCGGCCGGTTCCTGGTCCACGATCACCACGCGGCGTCCCGCGTCGGCCGCCTCGGCCGCGGCGACCAGTCCCGACAGCCCCGCGCCGATCACCAGGACGTCGGTGGTGCGGTCAGCGGCGGTCATCGCTCGACTGTAGAGGGCCCTGGCCTGCCGACCGTCCGGATGCGCGGTGGCCAAACGGGGAAACGCCTGCCCGTACGGTGAATCCAGAAGTGTGAGATGGCGGAATGGAGATCGGAATGACCGACGCTGCGGCAACCGGTGAGCGGATTGAGCTGCTCCGGGCCCAGAACAGTCCGCGGGGACGCTTCCGGGTGATGATCGGCGAGCGTCAGGTGGCCGAATTGGACTTCGTCGACCGCGGCGGAGTGTGGGATCTGACGCACACCTTCGCCGAGCCTGAGTTCCGAGGGACGGGACTGGCTGGGCGTCTGGTCAGCCATGTGATGGAGAAGGCGAAGGCGGCCGGAGTGAGCATCGTGCCGTCCTGTCCGTATCTCCCGATGTGGTTGTCCCGGCATCCCGAGTACGGCGACCTGGTACAGGCGGGGACGGGCCAACCGGCGTGAGCAACCCCAACCGCACTGACGAGCCCGATCGCGGCATTCCGTTGACCGGGCCCACCCCGGCTGCCACCTGGCGGCCGGCGACCAGCTCGGGTGCCGCGCCGCCCGACCCGCCGCGCGCCGAGCCGACGGCTGTGCCGATCGCCGCCGCCCAGGCGGGAAGTGAGGAGGATGCCCTCAACCGTGCGCTCGACAACGCGCTGGTTCAGCTGGACCGGGTGGAAGCGGCGGCCGCCGCCCGGGACGGTGTCGCCCCGGGCGACCGCGACGAATCACACGAACGGCGGCTGCGCCTGCGCTCCGTGCTGACCGGGATGAGCAGCCGCGTGACATCGGTCCGCTCGGCGCGGGCGGCTGAACTGGCCACGGCCATGGCCGAGGCGGAACAGGTCGCCTTGCGGGCGGCCGAGGAGGAGCGAACGCGCGACGTACCCGCCTCCCATCCGTTCCGGACCGGTTTCTTGGGTGGCCTGGGATTGATCTTGGCCTACGTCACGTACCTCTGCCTCGACTCCATCCGCGACACCATCATCGTGATCGTCATCTCCGCCGTGCTGGCCATCGGGCTCGACCCGGCAGTGGCGTTCTTGACTCGGCATCACATGCGCCGCGGCTTGGCCGTGACCGTCACGTTCCTCGGCATGCTCGCGTTCATCGGCGCGGCCATTTACGCGATCATTCCGCCGATCGTCAACCAGGTGGCCTCGTTGGTCTCGAATTTGCCGGCCACCATTCAGCACCTCAAGACCAATTCACCGCTCTCCGGCCTGGAGACGAAGTTCGGTCTGCTGACCAAGCTGGAGAGCTCGAACTTCGTCAAGAATCTGGCCAACGTCGGGGTGTCGGCGGGAGTGACCGCGGCCGGAATCGTCGTGGACATCTTTGTGGTGATGATCTTGACGTTGTTCATCCTGGCCGGCATCCCCAAGATCAAGGCCGCGGCGTATCGGCTGGCACCGGCGTCCAGCCGGGCGCGCGTCTCCGATCTGGGCGACAAGATCTTGAAACAGATGGGCGGTTACCTGGTCGGGGCGACGCTGGTCGCACTGCAGGCCGGTTTGGTGGCGGGTGCATTCGCCGCCATCGCGGGGCTGCCGTATCCGTTCGCGATCGCTCTGGGCGCCGCGCTGCTGGATTTCGTGCCGGTGGTGGGCCCGATCGTGGTCGGGGTCAGCATGACGCTGATCGGCTTCACCCAGTCCCTGACCATCGGCATCGTGGCCGGTGGCTTTTACATCTGCCAGCACTTGTTCGAGGCCTACTGGCTCTACCCCCGGGTGATGCGGCGCCAGGTCGACATCTCCACCGGTGCCGTGGTGGTCGCCATTCTGATCGGCGGGGCCTTGCTCGGGGTGACCGGCGGCCTGCTCGCGGTGCCCGTCGCCGCGGCGGTGCAGCTGATCATTCGAGAGGTGGTCGTCCCGCGCCAGGAGCGGCACTGATATCAAGTGATCGAAAGGGGCCCGGCCAGTCGAACTGGCCGGGCCCCTTTTGCTCACTCCGCCGGGCGGCGGGATGACTACGGCGTCACTGTGCGGCGGGAGCCGCTTCCTGCGCGGCGATCTCGGCCCGCACCTTGTCCATGTCCAGATCCTTGACCGCGGTGATGACCTGCTCCAACGCCGGAGCCGGCAACGCGCCGGGTTGGGAGAACACCAACACCCCATCCCGGAACGCCATCAGCGTCGGAATGGAACGGATGCCGGCGGCCCCGGCCAGCTGTTGCTCGGCGTCGGTGTCCACCTTGCCGAACACGATGTCCGAGTGCTTCTCGCTGGCCTTCTCGAAGACCGGGGCGAAGGCGCGACACGGTCCACACCAGGTCGCCCAGAAGTCGACGAGCACGATGTCGTGGCCGTTGACCGTCTGCTCGAAGTTTTCGGCGGTCAGCGTCTGGGTGGTGGCGGACATCAAATCTCCATTTCGGGGCCGGTGTGGCTGGGTCTGCCGGTTACAGCGAAATAGGGCGGTCGGTCATTCCCGGTTTGGTTGTGCTTCGGCGCACCGGCGCCCACCAGCTCATCCCGATTGCCCTTGCTGACCGGGATCGCGCCCGCTTGGGGTGGGCGCTTTGGGTCTGCGGATCAGTACCACGGCCGCGGCGGCCACCACGATCACGGCGATGATGATGCCGATCCAGATTCCGGCCCCCAGACCGCCGGAGCCACCGGTGGCCGCAGCGGCACCGGTAGCTGACGTTTGCGCGGTGGCGACTGCGGCCGAACTGACATCGACCGTGGCCGTGCTGCCACTGCCCGAGCCGGCCGCCGTCAGCGTGAAGGTGATTTGACCGGTGACCGGGTGGCCGTCCGCGGAGACGATTCGATAGGAAGCCGTATACGTTCCGGTCGGGCCCAGACCCATGGCGCTCGACACTGTGTTGCCGTTCACCGTGGCCGACCCACTCTGGTACTGCTTGCCGTCGGGCCCGGTGACCGCGATGACCGGGGCGAAGTTCTGCACCGGTTGGTCGAAGGTGAACGTCATGGTCGTCGGTGCGGTCGACAAGGATGCCTTGTCGGCCGGCGTGCTGGAGATCAGTACGTCGTGCGCCAGAGCCGGCGAGGCGAACACGACAGCCCCGATCGCCGCCAGCGCCAGTGTCAGCAGAACACCGGCGATCCAGCGGACGCCGGCGAGGCGGATACCACGAGCCGGTTCGACGGCCGGTCTGGTCATGTCCGCCGATGCTGTCACGACGCGAGCCGGTGACGTCACGAGGCCCGCCGCCGCAGCGCCAGCGCGCCGGTGAGCAGGGCCAGTGCAGCGAGGACGATGCCGACAACCGCCAACGCCCGGGCGCTGCCGTCCGAGGGGTTGGCTCCCGCCGCCTGTGCCGGGGCAGCGGTGACCGTGACGGTGGGCGCGGCGGCCGCACTGCTGACCGATGCCCCGCTCGACGCCCCGGCCGCCGACGTCGGGGCCGCGGCCACGATGGTGACGGTGGGGGCCGGGTGTTCCGGCTCCGGGCCGGAGGCCGGGGTGGGCTCGTTCCAGTTGACGACGGAGCCGTCGCTGTAGTTCTGGACGGCCGGGAAGCTCAGGCTGGTGACGTCGTCGGGCACGGGTCCGACCTGCACATCGAACTCGGCGAATTCCCCGAGGGACAAGTCGGCGGACGGATCGGCTTTGAAGGTGATCGAGCTGACGGCTTGGGTGATCTCCAGATTGTCGTCGTTCTTGATCGGGGTTTTCAGCTTCACCTGGGTAGCGGTGCTGGTCCAGCCGACCTGCTTGTGGACGGAGACCGACGCGAACGGATGATCGGTGGGAAAGCTGATGGTCACACCCACCGTCTTTGCGGTGGCCGACTCGTTCGGAACTTTGAAGGTGAGGACGGTGTAGGAGCCGGCGACGGCGGTTCCGGGGCTGACGGTGACGTGGGCGGAGGCGGTACCGAGACCGAGCAGCAAGCCGGCGCCGATCAAGGTCATCACCAGGAGCGGGTTCAGCATTCGTCGGGGAAGTTTTCGGGGTGGCAAGAAAGATCCTTCGGGAGGGGAGGGCGCACGGCGACGCCGGGCGGGAGCCCGGTGTGGCGACGTGACGAGGACGGCGGAATTCAGCCGACCTGCGGGGGCCCGCGCCGGGGGCACCGCCGCAGCCACCGAATGCCCAGTCGCGTGTCGTTCGGCTCCGAGATGGTCAGGACCGAGCGGCTGCGGTCGTCGATCGAATCCGCGGGCGCCAAACAGAACAGGAAGCGCCGGACCTCATGGCGCAGCCGGTCGAGCGCTGCCTCGGCGCCGGCCAGGATCCCCGCGGACAGCACCGCTGCGGCCAGATGGGCCAGCAGCATGGGACCCGTCGGCAGCACCGCCCCGGGGTGGTGGGCCCCGATGGCGAAGAGCAGGTGCAGCCCGATCTGCGCGCCGAGCAAGGCGGCGGCGATCTCCGGGAAACGCCGGCTGCGGCCGGCGCAGCCGGCGGCGGCGAAGCCGATCACCGCACCGCCGGACACCAGAGTGGCCGGGTCGGGCAGGTCGCCGCCGGCGCCCGCGTGAGCCATGACCGCGAGCCATACGGTGACCACGGTGAAGAACCCGGCCCGCATCGCCCTCGGGCGGTCGGCACGGGCGGTCACGGCAGCAGAGTACGCGGCCGGTCCGACAGTTCTCTGTGGGTCAGTCTTTGCCGCCAACCGGGACCGCCAGCGGTCCGCCGCGCCCGGGAGGGGTCAGGCGGCCCGTCCGACCAGGAACGTCATCAGGTCGGCGTCGATGCCGTTCAGCTCGCGGTTGACCGCGTTCACAGTGGAGCGGCGGCGTCCGGTGGGCATCGACCCGGCAGCCTGCAGGGCCGTGCGCAGGTCGGCCAGCCGGCCCTTGGAGACATCGGCGAATCTGGCCACTTGCAGGTCGGTCCGGCGTCGGCGCAGGTCGTCGATCGAGGACTCGAGCGTGTTGAGGCGGGCCAGCGCCGGCCCGGTGGGCCCGCGATAGAGCGAGACGTCGTCGACCGGCACGCCGAGTTTCATCGACTTGCGGTCGTCGAGGTAGCCGCGCAGACCGGTGGCGGCGCGCAGGGCGATCGGTGCGATCACCGGTCCCGCCACCTTGGCCGCCGCAATGGCGCGCTTGGCCGTCTTCGGGTCGGTGAGGGTGCCGATCAGCCCAGGCGGTGGGGCCTTCTTGGCCGCCTTCTTTGCCTCTTTGGTGGCCTTCTTCGCGTCCCGCGCGGCCTTCTTGTCGTTCTTGGCCGCCTTCTTGTTGTCTTTGGCGACCTTCTTGTCGTCGGCTTTGGCCTGGCGTTCCGCCTTTTCGGCGGCTTTGGCTGCCTTCTTCTCGGCGGCCGCGGCCGCCTTTTTGGCCGCTTTCGTGGCCTTCTTCGACGTGGACGCCCCGAATTCTTCGGCCGCGTCGGCGATGCTCTTCTTCCTGCCGAACATCGTGCCAGGCTCCCCTCATCGGGCCAAAGATTGTCTGCGGATGAAGCGAGCCTCAGCCTAATCGGCGCAGCGGCGTTGGCCGGATCGGGTCGGCTGTCGGGGTCCCGACCTACAGTGCCGGGCATGATGACGGTCGTGACTGCCGGCGGGGTGACGGGCGGAGCCTCGGCGGGCTCGTCGGTGCGGCTCGACCCGTCCGCCGCTCACCGCTGCCGCCGCCGCATCCATCTCGACCACGATCCGACGGCGGATCGAACGGTGCGGCTGCCCATCGACGACGCCACCCGCCTACGGCTGGCGGAGCGCTCGGCCCACACCGGCCGGGTTTTGACCGCGCTGGCCGCCCTGCCGGGGGCGGCCCCGGCGTCGGTGCTGGCGGCCGGTGGCCGGCCCCGGCTGGTGGTCGGTCCCCAGCTGTGGACCCCGACCCGGGCCGGTTCGCCGGACGCGCTACTCCTGGACGGTGACGGTTACGTGCCGATCCTGGTGCGCAATCACCGCACCACGGACGTCGGCGAGGGCGCCACGCTGTCTCCGGTCAATCGGCCGGCGGACCGAGCGGTGAGTTCCGGCCGGCGACCCAGGAGCTTCAGCTCCGACACCTTGGCGCTGGCGCACCACGTGCGGCTCTTGCAGGAACTGGGCCTGGCGTCGTCGCACCTGGTCGGGGGCGTCGTGGGCGCCGGCGGGGGCACCGCCCAGACGCCGGCAGATGACGACTTCATCCTCTGGCACGCGCTCGACGACGTGCTGCCCGACTACGACGCCCGGTTCGGCGATCGCCTGGCTGTCGCCGCCGCGGCCGAGGTGGGTGATCCGCCGCTGGCCCTGCCCTCCCGGGTGGGCGAATGCCGCCGGTGCCCGTGGTGGCCGCGCTGCTCAGCGGAGCTGCGGGCGGTCAAGGACGTCTCGCTGATCACGGCGGGAAGCGACGTAGCGCTGCTGCGGACGGCCGGGATCCAGACGGTTGACGATCTGGCCGCCGCGTCGGACGAGACGTTGGCCGCCCTACCGCTCAGCGGGATCGCACCGCATTCGGCGCGGGTCCGGGCCCGCGCCTGGCTGGCGGGCGTCCCCTTGGTCCGGCGGGACGAGCAGCAGCCGGTCCCTCGCGGTGACGTCGAGTTGGACGTCGACATGGAGTCGTACCTGGAAGAGGGCGCCTACCTCTGGGGCACGCTGCTGTCCGGGCCGGGACTTTCCCGGCTCGGCCTTTCCCCGGGGTACCGGCCCTTCGTCACCTGGCGGATGCTGCCCGATCCCGACGAGGGCCGGGCCTTCGCCGAGTTCTGGGCCTACCTGGACGGCCTGCGGCAGCGGTGTGCGTCCGCCGGTTTGACGTTCCGGGCGTATTGCTATGCGCGGATGGCGGAGGAGCGGTGGATGCGCTCCACCCCGCAGCGCTATCCGCAGGCTTTCGGTATGCCCTCGGCGGCCCAGGTGGCGCAGTTCTGCGCCGGTGAGGAATGGGTCGACATCTTCGAGCAATTCCGGGACGGTTTCGTGGTTCCCGGCTCCATGAAGCTCAAGGAACTGGCCCCGCTGGCCGGGTTCGCCTGGCGGGACGCCGAGCCGGGCGGGGCCAACTCGATGGCCTGGTATCGGGACGCGTTGGCCGAGGCGACCGGATCCGGACCGGACCCGCTGTTGGCCAACCGGATCCTGGAATACAACGAGGATGACGTGCGGGCCACCCTGGTGCTGCGGGAGTGGCTCAACCGACAGGCCGGCACGTTCCCGACCGTTTCGGAACTCGACCGGCCGCCGGATGCCGGCGCCGGACTCGGGCTGGGCCCGGCCGGAGCTGATCCGGGTCGGCCCGGCCGGCCGATCGGCCTCGGGGCAAGCCCAAGTGGTGACGCGGACGACGGTCAGCGCGGCGGCATGCGCAGCGACCCGTCCAGGCGGACCACCTCGCCGTTCAGGTAGTGCTGGGCGACGAAGGACAGCACCAGGTTCGCGTACTCGGCCGGGCGGCCGAGGCGGTGTGGGAAAGGCACGTTCTTGATCAGCTCCGCGCGGAATTCGTCGGTGACGCCCGCCATCATCGGCGTGTCCAGAATGCCGGGCGCGATGCACATCACTCGGATGCCGTACTGGGCGAGGTCGCGAGCGGCCGGCAGCGTCATCGCCGCGACGCCTCCCTTGGAGGCCGAGTAGGCGATCTGACCGATCTGCCCGTCGAAGGCCGCCACCGATGCGGTGTTGACGATCAAGCCCCGCTGCCCGTCATCGTCGACCGGGTCGAGGCCGGCCATGTGCTCCGCGGCCAACCGCAGCACGTTGAAGGTGCCGATCAGATTGATGCTCACGACCCGCTCGAAGAGGTCGAGCGGATGGGTGCCGCGCTTGGACAGGATCCGCGACGGATTCCCGATACCGGCGCAATTGACCGCCACCCGCAACGGACGGCCGCACTCCGCCACGGCGCCCAGCGCCTCTCGCACCGATGCTTCCTCGCGCACATCACCGGAGATCGCGGTGAGGCCCTCGGTGCCGGCGGCCGGCTGACCGGCACGTTCCCAGCCCGCGGCCAGATCCAGGCCCACCACGGTCGCGCCGGCGGCGGCCAGCGATCGGGCGGTGGCGGCGCCCAGGCCCGAAGCTGCTCCGGTGACCAGCGCCGCACTGTCGGTCAGTTGCATGTCGGATCTCCCTCGTCGGCCGGCTCGTTACCGCCATGATCCCCGGCCCGTTTCACAACCAGCCGTCGACCACCAGGGCGGGCAGGTCGCGGGCCAGCAGCTCGAGGAAACCCGGCGTGGCCCAGACGATGCCGGCCGGGTCGGCGAGCAGCACCTGGTAGCCGGCCGGCCAGCGGGAGAGCTCGAGCCGATCGGGACCCCCGACGGCGGCGGCGGTGGCCAGGATGTCCGCCCAGCACAGCGACGGCCCGACCACGGTCGCCTGCCAGCGGCTCTCCGCCGGCCGTCCGGTCGACGGGTCCCAGAGATGCGCACCGCGGTGGGCGCGCCCCGAGGTGGCCACCGAGCCGGACCCGATGGTGACCGCGGTGAGCAGCCCCCGCGGGTCCGCCGGGTGCTCGATGCCGATGCGCCAGCTGCCCGGGGGACCGCTCAGAGCGAGATCGCCACCGGCGTTCAAGTAGGCGTTTCCCAGCTCAGCGGTCCAGAAAGCCGACTCGGCGGCCCAGCCCTTCACGATGCCCGACGGATCCAGCCGCCCGGCTCCGCGGATGTCGAACAGGCCGCCGGTGAGCTCGCGGGCTCGATCGGCCAGCTCGAGCACCTCGGCCACGGCCGGATGGCAGTCGCCGGGCGGCAACTCACCGCGATCCAGACGAGCGATGTCGCTGTCCGAACGGTAGGTGGAGAAAACGCCGTCCCACTGGTCCAACTCGGCCCACATCCGCGCCGCCCGGGCGTCGGTGTCCGCGGCGCTGCCGGCGCGGACATGCAGGGAGAAGGGAAGTCCCATGGCCGCGTGGGTCCGAACTTGGAGTTCCGTCATTCCGGCCTCACGACCGGAAGCCGGCGGCGTCCAGCGCCGACTGCACGGAAGCCACGTAGCCCTCGGTCGTGAAGGTGGCTCCGGAAACGCCCTGCACGTTCGCGCTCTGTGCTGAGAGCACCTGATTCCGCAGCTCCGGAATGGCGTCGGCATTGATCTGCTGGTCCATCGGGTCCCGGGTCGGGTACTCCAGGGCGGCGACGTCGGTGATCCGGCCGCCCGTGATCGTCACCTGGACCTGCACGGCGCCGTAGCGGGTCATCTCCTCGGCGCCCCGGACGGTCTGCGTGGCTCCCTTGACCGCCGTCGGGGCGGCCGCGCTCGGCTGCTGCTCGGAGACACCGGGCGTCAAGCTGGACGGCGATCCGGGCGGCCCGGCTGCCGCCACGCTGCCGGTCAGCACCTGTGGGCCGGAGACCAATTGCGGGGCAGAGCTGGCGGCGTCACGATTCAGGCTCGTGTGGTAGGAGAAGAGCAGAACCAGGACGGCCACGGTGACGACAACCGCCAGGGTGATTCGCCTCATCTCCTGCTCCTGACCATGCGAACTCCTCGGCGGTTCTGGAAAGAGCGCGTCGTTCATCGTGGACCGTTCGGTTGAGAGCAGGCTCTGAACGGCACGTGAGTTGGGCGCTCAGTCGGAAGCCTGAGCCGCCAATGTGGCCGCGATGTATTTGTGCAGCACCATGCGGGCGCCGGCCGGCGCCAGCCGTCCACGCGGCAAGTAGGCCTGCACGACCAGGCCATCGAGCATGGCGACCAGCTCGATCGCCTCGGCGCCCGGATCGGTGACGCGCAGCGAGCCGTCGTCGGCTCCCCGGCTCAGCAGCCGTTCGGCGAGCGAGTGCAGCTCGGCGTAGACCTCGGACTGCCACTCGGAGTACTGCTCGTCGTGGGCGGCGAGCGCCCAGAAGTCGAGCCACAGTCGCCAGTGCTCAGCCGTGCGGGCGTCGGAGGCCAGCAGCCCGTCCACCAGCAGCGTCAGCCCTTCGGCCCCGGTGTCAGCCGCCGCAGCTCGGCGCCACACGGGCTCGGAGTAGCTGGTCATCTCGCTGAGCATCACCGCCGCCAGCATCTGCTCGACCTTGGCGAAGTGGTATGTCACCGTCCCCACCGCCACTCCACCGGCTGCCGCGATGTCCCGCACCGTCGTGGCGGGCAGTCCCCGGGCGGCGATCACTGCGCGAGCCGCTTCCAGCAGCATCTGCCGACGGACTTCAGGTCGATGCCGAGACTGGGGCGACTCCTGGCCGGGCATGCGCCTCCTTCGGATCGGCGTGTATCCCGGGCGTGCGGGAACCGGCCAGGTGCGTTAGCGTGGTAATCGTACAACCGCACGATTAATAGCGGAGGTCACCCCGAATGTTCGTTCTGCGGCGCCCCATCCTCGCGCTGTCAGGCAGCCGCGCCGTGCGCGATGCCCTGACCCGAATGCCGCTGACCGGGGCGGTCGTCGACCGTTTCGTCGCCGGTGAGGACACCGCCGGTGCGGTCGGTGTGGTCGAGCGGCTGCACGAGGCAGGTCTGAGCGTGACGCTGGACTTTCTCGGCGAGAACACCACCACGGTCGAGCAGGCCGATACCACCGTGCTGGCGTACCTGACGGTCCTCGACGCGCTGGTGGAAGCCAACGAGGCCACGGGTTCGGAGGTGTCGGTCAAGCTGTCGGCCGTCGGGCAGGCGATCGAGAAGGTCGGCGAGGAGTACGCCTTGGCGTCCGCGCTGCGAATCGCCGACGCCGCCTATTCGGTCGGCGCTCGCATGACGTTGGACATGGAGGACCATTCGACGGTCGACTCCACGCTGGCCGTGCTGGCCGAGTTGCGCCGCTCCCACCCCGACGTGGGAGTCGCCGTCCAGGCCATGCTGCGGCGGACCCCCGGCGACCTGGAGGCCCTGGCCACGCGCGGCTCTCGGGTCCGGTTGGTCAAGGGCGCCTACGACGAGCCCGAGCAAGTGGCCTGGCAGCATCCGCGCGAGGTGGACCTCGCGTACGTCCGGGGCCTGAAGATCTTGATGGAGGGTCAGGGCTACCCGATGATCGGGTCGCACGACCCGCGCATGATCGCGATCGCCACTCAGTTGGCCGAAAAGTGTTCTCGCGCGGCCGACACGTACGAGCATCAATTCCTGTACGGCATCAGGCCCGAAGAACAGACGCGCCTCGTGCAGGCCGGAAAACGGGTTCGCATCTATGTTCCGTACGGCTCGGATTGGTATGGCTATTTCACCAGGCGCCTGGCCGAGCGGCCGGCCAATTTGCTGTTCTTCCTGCGCGCCGTCGCTTCTCGAGACTGATATCTGCTGCAGAGGAAACAAAAGGAGCTGAACCAGAATGGATGCCGTCACCTCGCCGCCGTCGCCGGTCAACGAAAGGGTGCTCGACTACGCGCCCGGCAGTCCGGAACGGGCGTCGCTGCAGGCCGCCTTGTCCGAATTCGGCGGGGCGCGTGAACTGCCCGCGGTGATCGGCGGCCAGGACCACTGGCCGTCCGGAGATGACCTGTCCGTGCGGGCCCCCTTCGACCACGCCCGGGTATTGGGCCACACGGCCAACTCGGTCCAGGCCGACGCGCTGGCCGCCGTCGAGGCCGCCCTGGACGCGGCGGCTGGTTGGCGCGCTTTGAGTTTCGACGATCGAGCCGCCATCGTGCTGCGGGCGGCCGAGTTGCTGTCCGGACCGTACCGAGCCCGGATGAACGCGGCCACGATGCTGGGACAGGGCAAGACCGCCTACCAGGCGGAGATCGACGCCGCCTGTGAGCTGGCCGACTTCTGGCGCTACAACGTGCATTTCGCCCGCCAGATCTTGGCGGAGCAACCCATCGCCAACTCGCCGGGTATCTGGAACCGTACCGACCACCGTCCACTCGAGGGTTTCGTCTACGCGGTCACCCCGTTCAATTTCACCGCTATCGCCGGCAACTTGCCCACCGCGCCGGCGCTCATGGGAAATGTCGTGGTGTGGAAGCCGTCCGTCACTCAACAGTTGGCCGCGTCGGTGACCATGGATCTGCTCCGGGAAGCGGGGCTGCCCGCCGGGGTGATCAACATGCTGCCCGGCTGGGGAGCGGAGATCTCGGAGGTGGTGTTGGCTCATCCGGCGCTCGCCGGGGTGCACTTCACCGGGTCCACGGCCGTGTTCCAGTCGCTGTGGCGCGGTGTGGGCGAGCACATCGCGGATTACCGCTCCTACCCGCGGCTGGTCGGTGAGACCGGCGGCAAGGATTTCGTCGTTGCGCACGCCTCGGCCGACCCGGATGTCTTGCGCACCGCCCTGGTGCGCGGGGCCTTCGAATACTCCGGGCAGAAGTGTTCGGCCGCCTCCCGGGCCTACGTACCCAAGTCGCTGTGGAACCGCCTGCGCGAACCCTTGGTTGGCGAGATCGAGGCGCTGACGGTGGGTTCGGTCGAGGACTTCTCGAACTTCAGCTCCGCTGTGATCGACGAGCGCTCCTTCGGACGGCTCAAGGGGGCCATCGACCGGGCGCAGGCCACCGACTCCGTCGAGGTTCTGGCCGGCGGCCGCTACGACGACGAGGTCGGGTATTTCGTTCGCCCCACCCTCTTGCTGGGCTCCGACCCGGCCGACGAAATCTTCTGCCGCGAGTATTTCGGGCCGATTCTGTCGGTGCATGTCTACCCGGACGACGAATTCGCCGCCGTGCTGGCCAAAGTGGACACGGCCTCGCCGTACGCGCTCACCGGGTCGATCATCGCCCGCGATCGCCGCGCGATCGCCGAAGCCAGTGCCGGGCTGCGCTTCACGGCCGGAAACTTCTACGTCAACGACAAGCCGACGGGCGCGGTGGTCGGCCAACAGCCGTTCGGTGGTGGTCGGGCCTCCGGCACCAACGACAAGGCGGGGTCGGCCGCCAACCTGCTGCGGTGGACGTCGCCGCGGTCGATCAAGGAGACGTTCGTCGCCCCGACGTCGGTCCGCTATCCGCACCAGGGCTGAGCCGCTACCGGTATCCGGGCGGAGCGGACCGGGCCTCCCGGCACGAGCCGATCGAGCCGCGACCCGGGCGGGTCAAAGCCGGTCGTTCAACAGCACGTCGAGTACGGCCAGGTCGTCGGCCGACGGTGTCCAGGCGCGCGCCGCCTCGACATTGCCCACCGCCTGTTCCGGCCGGGTGGCCCCCGCGATGACGGAGGCCACGGTCGGCCGGGACAGCAGCCAGCCGAAAGCCACCGCCACCATGTCGATCCCGCGGTCGGCGGCGAAAGCCGCCAAGCGGTCGAGCAGCTTCCACGGGGCGGACTCCAGCAACTGCGGTTTCAGCTCCGCCAGCCGGGTGCCGGCCGGCGTGCGGTCGCGCTGGTACTTGCCGGTCAGCAGCCCGTTGGCCAGCGGGAAGAACGGCAGCACGCCCACGCCGAACTTCTCGGCGGCCGGCAGCAGCTCGGTCTCGGGTTCGCGGTGCAGCAGGTTGAATTCGTTCTGGGCCGAGACGAAGGGCACGAAGCCGCTGGTCCGGGCGATCCAATCGGCGTCGGCCAGCTGCCAGGCGTCGAAGTTCGACGATCCGACGTACCGGACCTTTCCCTGCCGGACCAGGTCGGACAGGGTGGCCAACGTTTCCTCGATCGGGGTGGCCGGATCCGGTTCGTGCAGCTGGTACAGATCGATCCAGTCGGTGTTCAACCGCCGCAGGGACGCCTCGACGGCTTGGTGGATGTAGCGGCGGGACCCGCGGGCACCGTCGTCCGGTCCGTTGGCGCCCCGGGCGTCCATGCCGAATTTGGTGGCCACCACGACATCGCCGCGCCGGGAGCCCAGGGCCGCCCCGAGGTAGGTCTCCGAGACCCCCGGTTCGGCGCCGTAGATGTCGGCGGTGTCGAAAAGAGTGACGCCGGCGTCGAGGGCTGCGTCGACCACGCGGCGGCTGGCGGCCAGGTCCGCGGTCACCGTGCCGGCGCGGCCCAGGTTGTTGCAACCCAGGCCAGCAGCGGAGACGGCCAATCCGGAACGGCCGACCCGCCGCAGGTGGCGGCGGTCTGCAGGGTTCGTCGTTGTCGTGTCAGGCATGCCCGGCAGCGTACGATGGCGTCTCTCGACGAGCCCGCCGTCGGGTCGAGCGGCGGATGTTTTCGCACTTCACGGCGTGACCGGGGTAGTAGGACTCAGCCTTGAGTCGGTCACCGCAGCCGGCCCCGGCTGCGCGGACGCAGCCCCATTGAGATCTCGGTCTCAGCCGGGTCGGGTACCACTACCAGCGCGTTCACCAAGGAGATTTGTTGATGGCAAACGGTCGCATCGCTGTGATCGGCAGCGGCTACGTCGGCCTGACCACCGGCGCGTGCCTGGCCAGCCTGGGCCATGAGGTCGTGTGCGGCGACGTAGACCAGGCCAAGGTCGACAAACTGAACGCGGGCCAGGTGCCGATCCTCGAGGACGGCCTGGAGCAGTTGCTGCAGGACGGGCTCGCTTCCGGCCGCTTGACTTTCGTCCAGGGCGCGGTGAATGCCGCCCGCGGAGCAGACCACGTGTTCCTGTGCCTGCCGACTCCGGACGGTGGTGATGGCCGTGCCGATCTGCGCATCGTGCACAACGTGGTCAGCGAGATCGGGCCGGTGCTGAAGCCGGGCGCCACGCTGATCACCAAGTCGACCGTGCCGGTGGGCACCGCCGAGGACATCACCGCCACCGTGAACCGACCGGACGTCTACGTGGTGTCCAATCCGGAATTCCTGCAGGAGGGCAGCGCGGTCCGCAACTTCATGAACCCGGACCGGGTGGTGGTCGGCTCCGCGCACCGGCCGGCGGCCGAGGCCGTCGCCGGGCTCTACGAGAAGCTCGGTGCTCCGGTGGTGGTGACCACTGCGCAGTCGTCGGAGTTGATCAAATACGCGGCCAACGCTTTCCTGGCCACCAAGCTGTCGTTCATCAACTCGATCGCCCACCTGGCGGAGGCGGTTGGCGCCGACGTCGGCGAGATCGCCTTCGGCATGGGTTTCGACAAGCGCATCGGTGACCGGTTCCTTCAGGCCGGCCCGGGCTGGGGTGGCTCGTGTTTTCCGAAGGACACCAAGGCGCTGGCCACCATCGCGGACGACCACGGGGTGCCGTTCCCGCTGCTCCGGGCGGCTGTGGAGGCCAACGAGTCCGCCCATGAGCGGGTGGCCGACAAGGTGCGGTCGGCGGTGGGCGGATCGCTGGCCGGGGTGCCGATCACGTTGTGGGGCTTGACTTTCAAGGCTGACACCGACGACCTGCGCGATTCGCCCGCGCTCACGGTGGCGGCCCGGCTGGCCGCGGAGGGCGCCGTGCTGACCGGCTACGACCCGGCGATCAGCGCCGACGTGCCGGCCCGCGGCAAGTACCCGGCCATCCGGGTACTCACTGATCCGTATGAGGCCGCCGCCGGTGCGGCCGCGATCGTGGTGCTCACCGAATGGCGACAGGTCGCCGAACTGGATCTGGTCAAGGCGGCCGAGGTGGTCGCCGGCCGGGTCATCATCGACGGCCGGAACATCATCGACGGCGAGGCGGCCCTGGCGGCCGGGTTCTCGGTCATCCCGCTCGGGCGTCCGCCGTTGTTGAACGGGGAACTCGCCGCGGTCTGATCCGCCGGGTTTGGTGCGGCCCCTGGAGCTGTGGGGTCGCCGATCGGGCTCCGGGTGCGGATGGGGCGCGGCGCGTCTTAAGTCGTGCGTCCCCAGCCAGCAACGGTCCGTTGGCTCAAGTCCGCAACCTATCGACGGGTTCGCAACGTGTGCACGGGTTGCGAACCCGCCGGTTGGTTGCGGACTCTCGCCCGGCTGCGTTCAGATGCACCCGTTCCGGCGCCTCTGCAGCCGCCGGGCGGTCCCTGCGCCGTCGGGGCCGTCGCGCTCCTGATCTGGACGCCCGCACGCAGCATCGAGTCGGCGTCACACCTCCAATCGCCGAGGGGGTGCCGGCGAGAAGCAACCAGTGAGCCCGGCCGCTGCCGCTCGGCGGCTCGCTTGGTCGTACGCCGACGAAATGCGCTGAACCACCTGGTGGGGCGAGCTGAGGTCATTCCACGTGATGCGGAGAATGGTGGCTCCGACGGCTCGGAGCGCATCCTCACGCACCTTCTCGGCGATCACGACGTCTTCCGGTCGCTGCCCGCTGGGATTTCCGGCGCGGTACTTGACCAGCCCGTCGAATTCGCCGAGCAGGCCGACCTCGGCGTATCCGAAGTCGGAGCGGCCGAGGAAACGACCGTCCGGACCTCGCGCCTCGATCTGCAGGTCTGGCGGCGACAGCCCTCCGCTGACGACAGCCCACCGGGTCAGAGATTCGCCCACACTTTCCGACCTGCCATCAACCGCTCGGATAGCTCGCAACGCCCGTGGGCGGCCGGGGACGGTCTGACTTCGATCCAGGATCTCAGCCATCTGACCTGTGGTCACCAGGCCCTGCGCGACGAACCAGTCGCCGACGACTACCGCGGACGATGGAGCCACCGACCGAGCAAGGTCGAACAGGGTGCGGGCCGCACTGGTCACCATGATTTCTTCATGGGCTGCGACGTCTGCCTCGGTCAATCGAGCGGCGTGCACCATCCGCCCTGGGCGTCCTCGGCCACCGTTCCCTCCGACTCGGGTGAAGTGCACGGTGAGGAGGTCGACGCCATGCGTGGGCGCGCCCCAGAGCACCGCGGCGGACTGGTGACTGACGACGAGATCCGGCGACCGGATCGCGGCCGCTCGAATGCGCAGCTGCGCGTGAGAAACCGGGTCGACGGGATTCTCTGTCGAGTAGACCCCGGGCCAGAGCCGGTGAAAGACGCCCCGGCGGACGGCCGTTTCGAGCTCGGCCGAAGAAAAGCCCTGCTGTAGCAGGCGTCCTCGCCGGATCGGATCAGTCGTGAGCTGCTGCATACGGCCAGCCTTGTGATCGGGAGCCTGTCGGTCCAGGGCTTCCCGCCGTTGTGTGGACCGTTTCGCGACTGTGGACGGGGCGAACGCTTCGGTGTGGAGAGGGAGCCACAAGAATCTGGTGAACAACGGTGCGGCCTTCGGCGGCCCGGGCAAACTGCGCCCCGCATGAGGCCCGCATGGGACAGTGCGCAACCCTCCGGCGGGTTCGCAACGCGTGCACAGGTTGCGAACCCGTGCCCGTGTTGCGCGGTTGCGGAGAGGTCCGGCGCACCGGAACAGTGCGCAACCCTTCGGCGGGTTCGCAACGCGTGCACAGGTTGCGTACCCGTGCGGATGTTGCGCGGTCGGGATCTGGGCGACAGGGTCGCCCCGGCGCCCGCGAATGCGGAGGCACCGGGCGCGCCGGCGTCGCCGGACGCGGGAGGGCGCCGCGTGCTCGAAGGGCTCGAAGGGCTCGAAGCGCACGCCTCACAGCAACCAGCTCAGAGACGCCCGATGCTCAACTGCCAGTCGTCCAGGTAGTCGCTGGCGAACCCGGCTTCGCAGTAGGCGAGGTAGAAGTTCCACATGCGGATGAACGTCTTGTCGAATCCCGCCGCCATCACCGATTCCACGTTCTCGTTGAACCGGTGACGCCATTGCCGCAGCGTCGTCGCGTAGGAGGGACCCAGCCGCCGGGCCTCGGCGACCTGGAGGGTGGTGTGCCGGCCCAGTGTCTCCTTGATCGCGGTGAGCGAAGGGAGGATGCCGCCCGGGAAGATGTACTTGTGCACCCAGGTGTACGTACCCCGGGTGGCCAGCAGGCGATGGTGATCGATGGTGATCGCCTGCAGCCCGAAACGGCCGCCGGGAACGAGCATCTTGTCCACCGCCCCGAAGTAATCCGGCCAGTACTTCTCACCGACCGCTTCCACCATCTCGACGCTGACGACCGCGTCATAGCCCTCGGGATTTGATTGGGCGTGCACGCGGTAGTCCTCGATGCGCACATCGATGCGGTCGGACAGCCCCGCCTCGGCGATGCGCTTCTCGGCCAGCGTCTTCTGCTCCTCGGACAGCGTCAGGGTGGTGACCTGGGCGTTGCGCTCCGCGGCGGCACGCATCGCCAGCGCCCCCCAGCCGGAGCCGATCTCCAGCACCCGGTCGCCCGGCTTGACCCGGGCAAAATCGAGCACGCCGTCGATCTTGCGGAGTTGCGCCTTTTGCAGATCGGCGACCGGATCATCCCCGGGTTCGTACCAGGCGGCCGAGTACGAAAGCGTCGGGTCGAGAAAACTCTGGAACAGTTCGTTCGACAGGTCGTAATGCCGGGCGATGTTGCCCTTGGCCTGGTCGGGCGTGTTCTCCTCGGCCGGTGGTTGCCGGGCCTGCCAGGCGGACCGCAGTCGTTGCAACACCCCCGGCACCAGGGACGACAGCCGGGCCGCCATCACGGTCAGCGCTCGAACCAGCTCATCTGTGGCCGCGTTGATCTTCTCCGGTACGGCGGGGTGATCGCCCAACCAGCCGCCGGCCGTCAGATCGCCGGCCATGAAGGCTTCGCCGAAGCCGATCAAGCCGTCGTGGCCGAGCCGGGTGAAGAACGACCGCGGGTTGATCAGCTGCAGTTCCGGGCTGCCGGCCGCGCCCGCTCCCCAGATCCGGCCACCGGGCAGCGATACCCGCATCGGCAGTCGGCGCAGTGCCGCATGGGTGATGGCCTTGGCCACCGCCGCGTGCACCGGGGCGTCGATCCGGTCGTGCAAACCGGGCCAGATGCCGGCGGCCGGATGGGGCAGAGTGCGCGGACGGGAAAGGGCGAGGATGGCCATGCTGGTGCAGTTCTCCTTCGGGACGTACCGGCTCCTATTTTGCCGGTTCGCCGATCCGAGGTGATCCGAGGCTCCGGCCGTCCCGGCTTGCTCAGGACGCCCGATCGAGTGGAACGCGGGGTCGCCCGGCTGATTGGATCTGGCGGTGGGCTTCACCCGGGCCGAACTGTTGGCCAGCCAGGACAAGACAGTGCCAGATCTGCTGGGCGCGGATGTCGCGTTGCTGCTGGTCGGGATCAATCCGGGTCTGTGGACGGCAGCGGCCGGCGCCCATTTCGCCCGCCCGGGCAATCGCTTCTATCCCGCGCTGTATCGGGCGGGCGTCCTCGACCGGATCATCGACGCCTCGTCGGGCTACCGCGAGGACGACCGCCGGCACATGTTGGACCGCGGGCTCGGAATCACCAACATCGTCCGCCGGGCCACCGCCCGGGCCGACGAATTGAGCCGCGGCGAGCTCCGCGCCGGCGCCGACCGATTGCTGGCGGACATCGCCTCTTGGCAGCCACGGGTGGTGGCCGTCCTGGGTAAGACGGCCTACCGAGTGGCCTTCGGCCTCCCGCGTGCCACCGCCGGCCGCCAGCCCGATCTGCCGACCGGCTCACAGCTCTGGGTGGTGCCCAACCCCAGCGGGCTGAATGCCCACGACAATGTGGACAGTCTGGCCGCCGCCTACCGCGAGGCAGCGCTGGCGGCCGGGATTTCGCTGCGAGTTGCCCGCAGTGAATGCTCGACCCGGTCAAGCGCCTCGCCGATCATCTCGAAGTAGCCGTCCGGCGGCTGCTCGGCCAGAGCGGCCCGGCCGGCGGCGACGTGCACGGCCGCCCGGTCCGGCGCGCCGAGCCGGCGATAGACGTCCGCCAGGTTGAGGTGCAGCGAGGGCCACAACGGGGACGCGCCGCCGAGGTGCCGGGCGGCGGACAGCGCCCGCAGATCCCAAAGCAGCTCGAGGAGAGGGTCGTTCTGCACATCCGCCATCGAGTGCGCGATGCCACACCGGCTCAGCGGGTCCCGCGCCGCCCGCCACAGGATGGCGAAGACGCGGCGAGCTCCGGCCCGATCGCCCTGGGACGCCAGGTACAGACCCTCCGGCAGGCCGGCCAAGTCGCCGCCGAACTCCACCGGGCGACCGCGATCGGTCAGCGGAGTGGCTCAGCGACCCCGACCGGCCACGTACCGGGCGATGAGGTTGGCCGTCGAGGTGTCCTGACCTTCGGTCGACGACTCGCCGGACAACATCGGGGCCAGCTCCTTGGCCATGGCCTTGCCGAGCTCGACTCCCCACTGGTCGAACGAGTTGATGCCCCAGATGACGCCCTGCACGAAGGTGGTGTGCTCGTAGAGCGCCACCAACTGCCCCAGCACCGACGGCGTGAGCTTCTGGGCCAGGATCGACGTGGACGGCCGGTTGCCCGGCATCACCTTGTGCGGCACCACCGCTTCGGCCACGCCTTCGGCCGCGATTTGCTCCGCCGTCTTGCCAAAGGCCAGCGCGGTGGACTGGGCGAAGAAATTCGACATGAACAGGTCGTGCACATCGGCGTTGCCGGCGTCGGTGTCGTGCAGGTCGTGGTTCGGCTCCACGAAACCGATGAAGTCGGCCGGAATGACGCGGGTGCCCTGGTGCAGCAGCTGATAGAAGGCGTGCTGCCCGTTCGTGCCGGGCTCGCCCCAGAAGACCTCGCCGGTGTCGGCACCCACCGCGGTCCCGTCGATACGCACGGACTTGCCGTTGGATTCCATGGTCAGCTGCTGCAGATAGGCGGGAAAGCGCAACAGGTACTGCGAGTACGGCAGCACCGCGTGGCTGCCCGAGTGGAAGAAGTCGCCGTACCAGACGTTGAGCAGACCCAGGAGCACCGGCCCGTTCGCTTCGAATGGTGCGGTCCGGAAGTGCTCGTCGATGGCGTGGAAGCCGGAAAGCATGTCCGCGAAGTTCTCTCGACCGATCGCGACCATCAGCGACAGCCCGACCGCGGAGTCGTAGGAATAGCGGCCCCCGACCCAATCCCAGAAGCCGAACATGTTGTCGGTGTCGATGCCGAACTCCGACACCTTGGCCGCGTTGGTGGACACGGCGACGAAGTGTTTGGCCACCGCGGCCTGCGCTTCTTCCGCGACCAATCCGTGCCGGTCGCTGAGCGAGGTGGTCAGCCATTCCCGGGCCATCCGGGCATTCGTCAGCGTCTCCAGCGTGGTGAACGTCTTGGACGCGATGATGAACAGGGTCGTCGCCGGGTCGAGATCCCGCGTCTTTTCGAAGATGTCGGTCGGATCGATGTTCGACACGAATCGGCAGGCGATGCCGCGGTCGGAGTAGTCCTTGAGCGCCTCGTAGGCCATCACCGGACCGAGGTCGGAGCCGCCGATCCCGACGTTGACCACCGTCGCGATCCGTTCTCCGGTGGCGCCGGTCCACTCTCCGGACCGGATCCGGTCGGCAAAATCGCCCATCCGATCCAGAACCTCGTGCACTTCGCGGACGACATCCTGGCCGTCGACGGTCAGCGACGCCGTGGCCGGCAGTCGCAGGGCCGTGTGCAGGACGGCGCGGTCCTCGGTCGAGTTGATGTGCTGACCCGAGAACATCGCCTCGATCTTCTCGGCCAGGCCGGCCGCGTCGGTCAGCTGCTGCAGCAGCTCCAGCGTCTGCCGGGTGACGCGGTGCTTGGAGTAGTCGATGAACAGGTCCGCGGCCTGCAGGGTCAGCTCCCGACCCCGGGCCGGATCGTCGGCGAACAGCTCGCGCAGATGTCGCGGTTCGATCTCGGCGAAGTGATCGGCCAGCGCCTGCCAGGCCGGGGACTCGGTGGCTCCAGGCCGGGAATCGGCGGCGGTCATGGTGCGTCCTTCCTCTGGGGCTGCTCAGGGGACTGCTTGTTGTGCTCGGTGGCCCGGCATCGTGGCCGCGCGCGGGGGCACGGAACAGTCTGGCCCCGCCGCTTCGAGCCCGCGCGGGTGGGTCGTTGCCCGACGGCCGGGTCAGGCGAGGTCCGCGAAACGGTCGGTGGCGGTGACGAGGGCGTCCAGGATGCCTGGCTCGTCGAAGGCGTGGCCCGCGTCCGGGACCACCACGAACTCGGCTTCGGGCCACACCGTGTGCAGGTCCCACGCGGTGAAGGGCGGCGTGCAGACGTCGTAGCGGCCTTGCACGATGACGGCCGGAATGTCGCGGAGCCGGCGCGCCTCGTCGATCAACTGGTTGTCGCGGAACCAGCCGCCGTGCACGAAGAAGTGGTTCTCGATCCGGCTGAACGCGACGGCGTACTGCGGCGCGGCCGCCTCGGCGACCCGGTCGGCATCCTCGATCAGCCGCAGCGTGCGTGCCTCCCACACCGACCAGGCGACGGCCGCGGGCACGTGGACGTCGGGATCGGCGTCGAACAGCAGATCGTGGTAGGCGGCGATGCAGTTGTTCCGCCGGTTCTCGGGCACCACCGCCAAGAAGTCCGCGCGGAGGTCCGGGAAGAGCGCGGCCGCTCCGCCTTCGTAGAACCAGTCCAACTCCGACTTGCGCAGGGTGAAGATGCCGCGGAGCACCAGAGCCGTGACCCGGTCGGGGTGCGTTTCCGCGTAGGCCAGCGCGAGAGCACTGCCCCACGATCCGCCGAACACCTGCCAGGCGCGGATCCCGAGGTGGCTACGCAGCTTCTCGATGTCGGCGACCAGGTGCCAGGTGGTGTTCGTCGACAGGTCCGCGGTCGGCTCGGCTGCATGAGGGCGGGACCGTCCGCACCCGCGCTGGTCGAACAGCACGATGCGGTAGCGGTCCGGATCGAACAGCCGCCGGTGCTGCGCGGTGGTTCCGGCGCCCGGGCCGCCGTGCAGGAACACCACCGGCCGGCCATCCGGATTGCCGCTGGTCTCCCAATAGATCTCGTGCCCGTTCCCCACCGGTAGCCATCCGGTCTGGTACGGCTCGATCCGGGGATAAAAACCACGCATGACGCCAGGATTTCAGAAGATCGCGCTGCACCAGGGCGCCTGGGGCGCCCGGAACGCCATGTCCAACTTGGCCACGGTGCCCGGGCGCACCTCCTCGACCCGTCCGGCCGACCGCAGGGTCACCAGGGACCGGCCCCCCAGTGAAATGGATCCCAGGCCGGCCAGACCCAACACCACGTCGGCCGTTTCCGTCGTCGGCCGGCACATCGCGCCGTCCGGCGTCGCGTCGAGCCGATAGCGGCCACCCGACAAGCCCAGCGGGTCGACGACGTCGAGCACGCAGTCCACCGCGGCGGAGTAACGGCGGGCGGTCAGCATCTTGGCAATGTCCATCGGGCGCAGCCACAGATGGTCGCTCGCCTGGTCGCCGGCGGCCTGCCGACCATCCACGAGCAGCCACGGCAGCACCTCGTCGACCGGGCGCAGTGGCGCCACCACCCGGTCCGGCCAATCGAGTGAGATCAGGAAGGCCCACAACAGAGTCTCGGCCGCCGGTGCGGCGGCCACGAAGCTCTCCACGAAAACGGTTCCGCCGGGCCGGTTGTCCTGGAATTCCTCCTCGAACCGGAAGCGCACCAGCCCGATCGGCTGCCGATCCCCGTCCACAGCCAGGGCGCTGAGCACCTTCTTCGGCTCCGGCCAGGAGGGCATGCGCAGAATGCCGAAGTCCAGGTCCCAGAAGCGCTCGGTATAGGCGAGATCACCGGCGCGGCGGCGCCGCTGCCGTTCGAACAAGTCCGCAACCGCCGATCGAGCCGCGGCTCGGTCGACCATCGTCACGCTGCCCAGGGAGCCGCTGGCGCTCAGCTCGGCGGTCTTGCTCTGGACCTGCCAGCGGCAGGCGTCGGTGGCCGGCCCGAAACCGAACCGCCCGTAGATCCGGTAGTCGGCCGCCACCAGCACCGCCACCGTTTCCTCGCGGTCCCTGGTGGCCACCAGGTCTTGACGCATCATGTCGCGCAGAAGGCCCCGGCGTCGGTGCGTTGCGGTGGTACTAACCGCGGTGATCGCCGATCCGCTGACCAGTCGGGCGGTCTCCGTACCGTCGTGGGTGCCGCTGACGGTGACCTCGGTCGAGTAACTGCGATAGGTGGCGACCACCTGTCCGCCGTCGAACGCGCCCAGGGTGCGGTCGAGGTCCAGACCTGGTCGGCGGACCTCGGCGTCGACGTCGCCTTCTCCGGACAGGAAGCCGGTCTGCATGGCGGCGCACCAGGCGGGCACCTCGTCGGCGGTGATCGGACGGATCTGCACTCGTGCACGGTAGCCAGGAGGAAGACCGGCCGCGCGCCTTTTTCAGGCCCGGCCGCTCCGCGCTAGCGGGCTCTCAGTCCCAGTCGATGGCGGCGTTGCCGTGGCCGAGCAGGGTGTGCTTCCAAGGCCGGCCGGAGCTCGAGTGCACCAGGCAATCGATGGTGCCCGCGTGCAGCTGGTCGTAGCCGTTGATGGGCTCGCCGCCTTCGCCCTCGTGCTGGGCGTACGCCAGCACCTGGAGCCGGCCGCCGGCGGTGACGTCGGTCATGCCGGTGCGCTGTTGCACCAGGGTGCGGCAGGCCTGAGTGAGCTGGTCCTGGGTGACACCCACTTGTGGAGTGGTCGCCGAGCCGAAGTACTCGACGACGTGATCGTCGCCGCAGGCCGTGGCGGCGGAGAGCTGGAGGGCGACCAACCGGGACGCGCAGTTTCCCAGCTGGTCGGGGACTCGATGACCGGTGAGCACGTTGGCCAACGGGTCGGCGTAGGGACTCTTGTCACCCGGCACGCTGATCATGGCGATGCAGGCCAGCCAATGCTGGCCGTTCGCCTGCTGGCGCACCGACGGTGCCATCAAGGTCAGGTTGACCGGGTCGTCGATGGTGTAGTACTTCGCGGCCGGATTACCGACGGCGCCGGCCAGGCCCAGCCCGACATAGCGGCGCACGATGGTGTCGCACGTCGCCAGGTTGGCGTCCGATTCAATGGTGAAGGTGTACGTCTGGGTCGAAGCCGGGGATTCGGGCCCCTGCGGGGTGGCCGAAACGTGGGGCGGGGGAACGGGTTTGCCGATGATTCCGGCCACCTCGCCGAACCGCGGACCGGTGCAGGGAGCCATGATCATCGTCGGATAGACCAGCGAACCGTCAGCGGTGTAGGTGGTGGTGTCCCCCGGAATGGGATCACGGATGCAGGCACCGACGGCAGGGGCGGGATCCACCGGGCCGGCGGCCGCCGAACCAGCCACGTTGTGTCCGGCCAGCGCGGGAACCACCAGTGCCGCGGTCACCGCGATCACCAGCAGCAGCAAGCCCAGCCGGCGCCGGTCCACGCTGTTCAGCGTAGGGCCGCAGGTGCTCGGTGGCCGCTGCCTCGAACCACTTTCTGCTCGCCCAAGCGAGCCGGCCCCACCGGCCGGAACAGCCGGCCTGGTTACAGCCCGGCTCTCTGCTGGCGCGCCGTGCTCCTGGGTGGGTCGTCGCAGTGCGGTCCGCGATCGGGGATGATCGGCCGGTCCGTCCGGCACCGCGCTCGACGCGAGAGATCAAGGATTCGGGAAGAAGGGCCGCCACATGTCGGAGCCGCTGGCCGGCGGACCCGTCGTCGGCGCGCAGGACGGGGAGGGTCCGAGCGGGCAGGAGCCGCCTTCGGTGGCCCGGGCGCAGCGCCGCCGCATGCTCTCCGCGTTGATCAAAGTGCTGGCGGTGGTGATCGCCGTGGCTGCGCTGGTGTTCTGCGTCGTCGCGCTGGCCAAGGAATGGCACAACCTGGGTGAGGCGCTGGAGGACGCCAACTGGGGCCTGTTGATCCTGGCCTACGTGTGTGGCGCCGCTGGCATGGTCGGCCTGGCGTTGATGTGGCGGGAACTCCTGCACGAGTTCGGGGCGACAGCGCCACACGTCGGCGCGGTCTTCTGGTTCTTCACCGGTGAGATGGCCAAATACATTCCGGGCGGCCTCTGGCCTGTCCTGGGCCGCGGCGAACTGGCCCGGCGCGCTGGTGCCCGGCGGTCTGTCGCCTACACCACGGTCATTCTGTCGCTCGGCTTCATGTGCGTGGGTGGCGCCGTGATGTGCGGCCTGTTGGCCCCGTTCGTCAGTTTCCGCCACGGCGGCAGCTGGGAGTGGCTGCTGTTGCTGCTCATCCCGGCGGGGCTCATCGGGGTACATCCGGCCGTGCTGGGGCGGATCTTCCGGATCATGAACAAGGTCACCAAGGGCCGGTTCGAAGTGAGCACGGTGTCCTGGGGCCGGATGATTCTGCTCATCCTGCGCGCCGTGCCCACCTGGTTCTTCATTTCGGCCAGCGCGATCTGCGTCACGGCTGCGTTGCATCTTTCGTTCAGCTTCCCGGCCATCGCGCTGGCCGCGACGTCGGGCTGGATCATCGGATTTCTGGCTCTGCCGGTTCCGGCCGGGGCGGGCGTTCGCGAGCTGGTGTTCATCGCTGTGTCTGGCCTGGTTTCCTCGCACGCCGTCGTGGTGGCCACCGTGTTCCGGATGGTGTTCATCGTGGTGGACCTGACCGGCGGACTGTCCGGATTGGTGCTGATCCGACTGCGCCGGTCCTGGAAGGTGCGGTCGGACGCCAGTCCGTCGACGCGGACCTGATCGCCCGCGCCGTTGGGCTCGAATGGGCTCAGGCCGGCCGGGTCAGGCCCAGGGAATCGGCCGCGCTCCGAGTCCGAGCAGCGTGCCGGTCAGCTGCCGGCGGTCCGTGGCTTGCACCGCGCAGGTCGCATTGCCGTGTGCCACCAAGCCCGCAGCGGCACCGTCCCCCGGGCCGACGGCCTGGACATCCACCCGCAACGTGGATGCGGTCGACAGCTGGGCTGCGGTGAGCCGATCCACCAGAGACGCGCACGACGACCGCAAGGCCGCGGCGCTTTGGGTTTGAATATCGGAATAGACGAAGCCGAACGTTTCCAGGGAGTGCGGGCGGCTGCAGGCGACCGGTGTGGCGACGGACAGCGACGTTCCGTCCAGGCAGGTGCCGATGAGATGGGCGAGTCGACCGGACCGGGTGACGTCCTGGAACGACCCCGCATAGCGAACGGCCATGCCGGTGCTGTCCAGTTGCACGGCGGCGCATGCGGTCCAGTCCTGACCCGCGGCCAGCTGGCGGGGACTGGGCCGAAGCGTCAGCGTGGTGATCCGCACGGTGGACGCCCAAGCCCCTGGTCGGCCCGGCGCCGCAATGCCCACCGCCGTCCCGTTCACATATCGGGCGGTGGCCTGGTCGCAGGTGTCGGCCACCGAGGTCGACAGGGCGACGGTGGACGACGCCAGGGCGTTGATGCCGGTGATCTCGCCGTACCGTGACCCGGTGCACGGGGCACTGGTGAGCAGAGCCGGACTGACCGTTTCGTCGGCGACTGCGCTCGGGTGCGCGCTGGTGGTGGATCCGGACACGGCCAGCAGGCAGTCCCCGACGGCGGGAGTCCTTTCCAGCGGGATCGGAAGGGCCTGCCCCCCGAGGCGACCGGAGGTTGCGGAGACCGCGAGGGTCAGCACCGCGACGAGGGCGAGCACCAGCAGCCCGGTTCGACGGCGACCCTCCATCGCCTCAGTGTATGTCAGGACAAACCATGCGGCTAGGGTGCGAGGGAATTCGCCCGGGGCCTGCGCAGGCCCCGGCCACCATGCTCAGCCGACCGCTGCAGCGACCGCGGGAAGCGAGTCAGCCAGCCGCAGGGCACCGTCGACGAAGGCGACGTCCTGCGGATCGCTGATGGAACCGACGAAGGAGCCATCCGGGCCGTCGTTGAGAAAGGCCAGAAACTTCCAGGCGCCGTCGCGCGCGTGGACCAAACGACCGCTGTAGCGGGAGCTGTCGGTCAGCTGTTGGGCATCCGCGATGTTCCAGGGTCCGGTCAGCGATTGACCGGTGGCCGCCCAGACCCCACCGGTGGTACCGGTGGACCGGCGTCCCGCCGACGTGTCACGGGCCAGGCACGAGAACAACATCACGGGATGCCCATCGACGATCTCGGTCTGCGTGACCTCCAATTGGCCGAAACCCTGCTCGGCCGCCGAGAGGGGCGGCTGCAGCGTCCAGGTCCGCAGATCGGGGGAGGTGGCATGGCCGACCACCCCGCGATCGTCCGCGGCCCCGTCGGCTGCCCGGGCCGTGATGAGCATGCGCCAGCCCGATCCGCCGGGATCGGCGAACACCCACGGATCACGGAAGGCCTCGTCGTGCCACTGTCCGGCGGCCAATGTCTCGTACCAGACGCCGTCGGCCCGCAGCACCGGATTGCCGGCGTGCTTCGTCCAGGTCGTCAGGTCGGGCGAGGTGGCGAAGCCGATGGTCTGCACGAAGCCCAGTTGGCTGCGGGTGCCGCCGGTGTAGAACAGGAACCAGGTGCCGTCGTGGTCCCGGACCGTCGACCCGGTCCAGGTGGCGACGTCGTCGAACGCCGGTGCGTCGCTGCGCACCAGGGCATCGGGAAGCCGCTCCCAGGTGATCAGGTCGTTCGACACCGCGTGCCCGATGGAGGCGCGGAAGTGCCGGGCGTCCGGGTCGTGCAGTGCGCGGGAGGCGAAGAGGAAGAACAGGTGGTGGCGTCGGCCGTCGTCGGCGAACCAGAAATCCCACACCCAGGAGTCGGGCAATCGAAACATTTCAGCCTTTCACGCCGGACGAGGCGATGGAATTGATGAAGGCCTTCTGGAAGGCGATGAACAGCGCCAGGACCGGCACCGTGATCATGGTGGCGTAAGCCATGATCTGCCCCCACGACACGTTGAGCTGCTTGAAATAATCGATACCCACCATGGCCGGACGCAGTTCCTCGGACTGCACCACCATGAGCGGCCACAGGTAGGAGTTCCAGGCCGGCAGGAAGGTCAGAATGGCCACCGTGGCGACGGCCGGTCCGGACAGGGGCATCACGATCTTGCGATAGATGTGGAAGAAGCCGGCGCCGTCGACAACGGCCGCTTCGTCCAGCTCTTTGGGAATGGATTCGAAGTACTGGTAGAACAGGAAGATCGAAAAGGCGTTGGCCACGAACGGCAGGATCTGCACCTGGTAGGTGTCGATCCAGCCCAGCGAAAAGCCGTTGGCGTCAAGCCAGGGCAACTTGTTGACCCACCACAGCAGCGGCAGGGCGAGGACCTCGAAAGGCACGATCAGCGTGGCCAGGATGACCGCGAGGACGACCTTCTGGCCGCGGAACCGCAGGCGGCCCAGCGCATATGCTGCCATGGAGTTGACCAGCAGGCCCAGCGCCACGGTGACCACCGAAATGAGCACCGAGTTGAAGATGAAGCGGCCGAACGGCACCCGGTCGAACACCGCCGAGTAGTTGTCGAACGACAACGAGCCGACCGGCAGGAACGCGCGGAATGACGTCAGGTCACCGAAGATCTGGATATCCGGTTTGAAACTCGAAATGATCATGAAAAGCAGCCGCGAGGCGTTTCCAGGCGTGCTTCACTGCGATTCCTCCTTGTAGTCCGGGTCAGGCCCCGGCGGGGATGGGTTGCCCGGCGCACGGGCGTTTCGTGGCAGTGCTTGCCGTCCCGGGTGCGACGGTCCAGGTCAGTCCCGGGACGGCGAGCCCACTGATGCGCGGCGCACCAGTGGACACGGCAATTGCACGTGGGGGGCGGCGACGCCCTCCGGTGCCGGCTCCCCGTCGATCAAAGAAAGCAGATGCGTGATCGACCAGTGGCCCATGGCGTAGTGCGGCAGGGCGACCGTGGTCAGCTCTGGCCGGACGCCGGCGGAAATCAATTGCATGTCGTCGAAGCCGACGACCGAGAGGTCTTCGGGGATCGACAGGCCGGCGTCCTGGGCGGCGAAATAGACGCCCAGGGCGATGCGGTCGGTGTAGCAGAACAGCGCCGTCGGTCGGTCCGGCCGGCGCAGCAGGCGCGCGGCCGGCCGGAACGGCGCCTCGTCGTTCGTCGAGAAGTGCACGACCAGCGACGGGTCGTAGGGCAGGCCCGCTTCCTCGAGTGACATCCGGTAGCCCTGCGTCCGAGCTCCCACCGCGGGCACGTCGGTGTTGTCACACAGGAACCCGATCCGGGTGTGCCCGTGGCCGATCAACTCGGCCATCGCTGCTAGGGCGCCGCCGATCTCGTCCGGCACCACCGACGGCAGGCGTTGATCAGCGGTCACCGCGTCCAGCAGGACGGTGGGCCGGAGCCGCATGTAATCGGGCGCCTGCACGTTGCGGTGGTGCATGGATGCGTAGACCAGTCCGTCGACCTGCCGGTCGATCAGGGCCTGGGCCTGGGTGACCTCGTAGCCGAGATCACCGCCGGAAGAGACCAACATCAGCAGCGAGCCGGCCGCTGCGGCGGCGTCCTGCGCGCCGTGAATCATCTCCGTCGCGTACGGCGTGGTCAGCACGCGATCGGAAATCATGCCGATCGTGTTGCTGCGCTGCAGCCGCAGACCCTGGGCGAGCCGGTTGGGGGTGTAAGCCAGCCGGTCGGCCGCGTCGCGCACCTTCGCCCGAGTGCTGGCGGCGATGCGTTTGCCCGGAACCTCGTTCAGCACATGGGAAACGGTGGTGACCGAGACGCCGGACAGCTCCGCGATGTCGCGGATCGTCGCCTTGGTCTGCATCGTCGCTGCCGGTTGCCCAAACGTTTTGGCGGAACGGGGCAAACCTTAGGGTGACCCCAGCACGGTGTCAAGAAGGGTCCGGTATTTCATCCCATCGGCTCAGCGGGGCGGGTCGGGATCGGCGGCGGGGCGGCGAACTGGCGGGAGCCGGCACGGTCCAGACGGCTCAGCGGCACCGGGGCCGACGGGGGAGCGGCGAAGCGTCAACGAGTCGATCACTTCCGGTGACGAGCCCGGATTCGGCACACTGATCACATGCCTGAGCTGCCCGAGGTCACCGCGCTGGCCGACTTCGTCACCGAACACGCCGCCGGTCAGCGGATCGGGTCGTTCTGGGTGCTGTCGCTCAACGTGCTGACCACTTACGATCCGCCGGCGTCGGCCATGGCCGGCCGCACGGTGGTGGGCGCCACCCGGCACGGGAAGTTCCTCGACGTTGCCACCGCGGGCGACGGGCCCGACTTGCATCTGGTGATCCATTTGGCCCGCGCGGGGTGGCTGCGCTGGTCGGATTCGTTCGGCGTCGCGCCGCCGAAAATGGGCGGCCCGATCGCGCTGCGGTTGCGACTGGAGAGCGGCGCGGGATTCGACATCACCGAGGCCGGCACCAAAAAGTCGGTGACCGCCGCCATCGTGACTGATCCGGCGATGGTTCCGGGCGTCGCCCGGCTGGGCCCGGACGCCTTGGCCCTCACCCCGGACGAATTCGCTGCCCGACTCGGCGGCCTCACCGGCAGGCTCAAAAAGGTGATCACCGATCAGACCGTGCTGGCCGGCATCGGGAACGCCTACTCCGACGAGATACTGCACACCGCCAAGCTTTCGCCGTTCGCGACGGCGGGCAAGCTGACGGACGAGCAGCGCGAGCGGCTCTACGGAGCGATGCGAGATGTGCTGACGGACGCGGTGTCCCGGTCCAAAGGTGGGCAGGCGGCGCGGCTGAAGGGTGAGAAGCGAACGGGTCTGAGGGTGCACGCCCGAACCGGCCTGCCCTGTCCGGTATGTGGCGGGACGATCGCGGAGGTGTCCTTCGCCGACCGGTCGTTCCAGTATTGCCCGACCTGCCAGACCGGCGGAAAATTGCTGGCCGACCGGCGGCTGTCGCGACTGATCAAATGAGAACCGGCGGGCAGCTTTTTCGGTCTCGGGAAACGAAAAAACTGCCCGCCGGAGGTTCGATAACGCTTACAGCAGGCCGGCGCGCTGACCGATGATGATCAGCTCGTCCCGCATGTTGCGGGAGCCGGTCGATTCGATGTCTCGAATCAGCCGGCGACGGGTGCGGGCCAGCTCCTGACGGTGACGGCGGGTTTCCAGGATGGTTCGGGTGCTCATGATGGCGATGCTTTCCGTGCGCTGGCCGGACATTCCGGCCTCTTTTTCTTTGGTCCTCCTTCAGACGCCGCTGCAGCCGACCGGTTCCACGGAATCGCTGTGAGCCGGAGCACCCCGCCCGTCGAGCCCGGGACTGCAAATGTCGCCCGCCCACCGGACGGCCCGACCGTTCAGCGCTCCGACCAGCGCGCCCGTCGGGACGCCCGACGGAAGACCAGCAACAACGCCGGGCCGGTGACCAGCACCAGAACTACCGTCGTGAGACCGCGCATCAGGTCCCAGCCCAGTGATGTGGCCAGGCTGAAAGCGAAGAGATGGCCGAGGTTGGTGGCCACCGAGGCGCCCGGCACGAAGGACAGCTGCGAGTCCGGGCCTAGCGCGAACGGCCAGTACGACAGGTTGAGCGCCGCCCCGTAGGCCAGTGACGCCACCGCGCCGTAACCGGCCAGCAGCGCGATCTCGCGCCAGCCCCGCCAGCGGGGTAGACATCCCGCACCGCAGCCGATCCAGGCCGCGCCGAGCATCTGGAAGGGGAGCCATGGGCCCACCCCGCCGGTCAGCAGCGCCGAGGTGAACAGCGTGGTGCATCCCAACGTGAATCCGAAGCCGGCTCCAAAAACCCTCCCCGCCAACAGGATCAGGAAGAAAACCGGCTCCACACCGCCCACGCCCGCTCCCAGCAGCCGAACGCCGGCGCCGGCGGCGGACAGGACCCCGAGCATGGCGATGGCCTTGGCGTCGATGCCGCCCTCCGACAGCTCGGCCAGCACCACGGCCAACACCAGCGGCAGCAGCAGCGCGAAGATCAGGGTGGCGTCATTTCCGTGGGCCAGGCCGGCTGTCGGTGACACCAGCAGCGGCCAGCCGAAGGCCAGCAGCCCGGTGATCGAGGCCAGGGCCAACGCCAGGGCGGAGCGGGGCCGGAAGCGGACCGGCACGGCGGTGCTCATCGGCCGCACCCGACCAGGTCGGACATCACGTCGGCCACCGTGAGAACCACCGCAGGAGCGAAAACCTTGGCCATCGAAGGCGCGTAGGTCGGAGACGCGGTGATGACCTCCGGTGTCGGCCCATCCGCGATCACGGACCCATCGGCCAGGATCAGCATGTGCGCGCACGCCGCGGCCGCGAACTCGACATCGTGCGTGGCCAGCAACGTGCTGGTACCCGCGCCGGCCAACTCGGCCAGCAGCACGGCCAGTCGACTCTTGGCCGGATAGTCGAGCCCGCGCGTGGGCTCGTCCAGCAGCAGCACCGCCGGCCGGGCGACGAGCTGCAGGGCCAGAGCCAGGGCCAGCCGCTGTCCCTCCGAGAGGTCCCCCGGGTGCATGGTGATGTCCAATTCGGGCGCCAGCCGGTTCAGCAGGGTCCTGGCACCGCCGGGCTGGGCTGCGGCGTCGGCGTCCGCCTGCTCGAGTTCCTGCCCGACCGTGGTGCGGTAGAGCAGGTCACCGGGTTGCTGGGGGACCAGGGCGACGAGCCGGCGCCGGTCCGCGGGCCGCAGCGCGCGGGGGTTCTGACCGCCGACGTCCACCAGCCCGTGCAGGGCGGGCAGCGCACCGGCCAGCGTCCACAACAGGGTGGACTTGCCGGACCCGTTCCGTCCCATCAGCCCGGTGACGGCGCCGGGGGCGATGGCCACGTCCACGGGCCCGATCACCGCGGTCCGGCCGTGGCCGCCCACCAGGCCGCGCGCTCGCAACGCCGGTGGGGCGGCATCCCCTCTCCGACCGAGTCCGCCGCGGAGGACGACCGCAGGCCCGGCGACATCCGCGGTCGGGCCGGTCGAGTCGGTCGGGTCGGTCCGGCTGAGCGCCTGCCGTAACGGCTGCGCGCGCCGGCGGGCGTCGCGGACGGTCAGGGCCAGCGGACGCCACCCCAGGTTCAGGCCCAACTCGACCACGGGCGGAACCACCGGCGACCGTTCGATCATGTCGCTCGGCGCCCCGTATTCGGCGGTGCCGTCGCGGACCACGATCATGGAGTCGGCGTAGCCCAGCACCCGTTCCAGCCGGTGTTCAGCCAGGAGAACGGTCATGCCGACGTCGTGGACGAGCCGGTGCAGGGCGGCCAACACCTCTTCGGCGGCGGCCGGATCCAACGCGCTGGTCGGCTCGTCGAGGACCAGCACCGCCGGATTGGCGGTCAGTGCTGCGCCGATGGCCACCCGCTGCTGCTGGCCGCCCGACAGCGTGGCCAGCGGTCGTTCCCGCAGATCGGCCAGGCCGAGCAGGTCGAGGGTGTCCTCGACCCGCCGGCGCATCACGGGAAGCGGCAGGGCCAGGCTCTCCATGGTGTACGCCAATTCGTCGGTGACCCGATCGGTGACGAACCCCCGGGCCGGGTCCTGGCCGACCACGCCGACCACGTCCGCGAGGTCCCGCGGGCGGAACGTGCGGGTGTCGCGTCCGCCGACGGTCACGGTGCCTTGCACTGTCCCGCCGGTGAAGTGCGGGACATGGCCATTGACGCAGCCCAGCAGCGTCGACTTGCCGGCCCCGGTCGACCCGACGACCAGGCACAGTTCACCCTCTCCGACTTCCAGATCGACCCCCACCAAAGTCGGCCGGTCGGCGTCGTCATAAGCCACGCTGACCTCGGCGAAGCGGATCATTCCTGAACTCCCGCCAAGGCCGGCAGACCGGCCACCAGCACACCGGCGAAAGCCAGCCACGGCAGGGCGGGGACCGCGAGCGGGTCGGCCGGGGCCAATGCCTGGTCCAGGGCTCCGGCCAGGAAGGACGCGATCAGGGCCACCAATCCCGATCCCGCCACCAGGAAATCCTGGACGGTCCAGCGGGCGGCCCGGTACCGGGTGCGGTGCACCCGCCTGGCTCCCACCCGCAACCCGGCGACGGCCGCCGCCATGCCGACGCCCAGGGCGGCGGCGGTCAGCCACGCCGGGCTGGTGTCGTCCAGCAGCGTGTACGCGCCGAGCGCGAGCCCGGCCAGTCCGCCGAGCAGCAGTGCCGCGGTCCAACGCCGGAGTGCCGGCGGAACCGCGGCCGTGCGCCCGTACCCGCGCGCATCCATGGAGGCGGCCAGGGCCAAGGCGTGGTCGGTCGCGTCGGCCAACACCGGCAATGCCACCCGCATCCAGGCGCGGGAGCGAGCGACCGGACCGTGCCGCCCGGCCAGGTCGTCGCCGCGCAGTTCGCGGGCGCGGCGCACCCGTTGGGCACCGGTGATCATCTCGGGGGCCAGCGACATGCCCACCACCACCGCCACTCCCACTTCGTACAGCGCTCCGGGCAGGCTGGACAGCAAGCGCCGCGGATCGGCCAGCGTCACCGCCGCACCGATGCAGCACAACAGGACGCCGAGCCGGGCGGCGTCGTACACGGTGGCCAGCAGTCCGTCGGCGTACACCGGCCCGCCGATGCTGATTCCGGTTGTCCACGAGGGCAGGGCCAGCCGAGGCAGGGTGAAGAGCAGGTCGGTCCCTCCGGCGGCGCTGCCGAGCAAGAGGTGGAAGACCATGCGAATGACGAGGATCGCCAGGCCCAGGCGCAGGAAGGCGCCGAAGCCACGTCCGGAACGGGCCCACGATTCCCGCCCGCGACAGGCCGCCACGACATAGCCGACCACCGCCAGCGTCACCGCCAGCAGCAACGGATTGCTCGTGCGATTGGCGGCGGCCGCCAGGGCCACACCCCAGATCCACCAGGCGACCGGGTGGGCGTCGGAGCGTCTTCGCCCCGACCGGGCACCGAGCGTTCCCGCGGGGACGTCGGCCACCACCGCGTCAGCCCCAGCGGTGTCAGCGTGTGCGATCCCCGGATGTCCGGGGGATGAGAACGTCACCGGCACCCGCGGAGGGAGAGGACCGGTAGGGGGCAGCGACGACTGGGCGTCAGCCGCCGGAAGGCGACGTGCGCTCACGGCCGCCTGGTGCGGGCCGACCGCGCCGCCGCGGCCACCCCCAGGCCGAGAACGACCACGACCGCTGCGATCAGGCCCCACAGGGTGCCGGCCGACAGACCCGAGGAACCGTTCGACGTCGTCGCGACCGAATTGCCCCCCGATGCGCCGGTCGCGCTGTTGCTGGCCGACCCTGCCGGGATTCCGGCGACGACCGGCCCGGATGCGGGGAAGCCGGCGGCCGTGGTCGCCGGACCCAGGGCGGCCGAGCCGGAGCTGAGCGGGCCGGCGGCCATCGCACCCGATGTGGCCGGCTGACCGGCGGTGGTGGGCGGGCCGGTGGCGCCGGTCGTCGCGGTCAGGGCGGCGGGGGCAGACGACCGGGCGGGCGTACCGGACGGCGTCGGCCGGGTCGCCGGGGAGGCGGTACCGAGCGTCCCGGCGGACCCATCGGCCGACCCGGGCGCGGCCACCGGCGCCTTCGTCCCGGTGGACGAGGGGGCGGCCGGGGCGTTGCCGGTCGGCCCGGTGGACGGTGCGCCGGCGACCGACCGGGTTGAGCTCTGGGCCGGCGTTGCCGAGCGCTTCACCGGCGGGGATTTCGTCGCGGTATTGGATCGCGTGGACGTCGACCGGCTCGAGGTTGTGGGAGGCCGGCTGGTGGACGTCGTCCGCGTCGTGGTGGGGACGGCCCGAGCCGGCGGGGCGATCGGGGGCGGGTGTCCGGCTCCGAAGGCCCACCCCTCGACACTGCCGGGTGGCGGCGTGTATCCACCGGCACCGGCGTTGCTGTACGACCAGCGGCCACCCGGCTGAGCGTGCCAATAGGACCAGTAGGCGCTGGGCGGGGCTCCGTTGCACGTCTTGGGGATGCTGTTGATCTGACACACCAACCCGTACTGACGGGGGACGAACGAGTACTGGAAGCCGGCTTGCTTCAGCGCGGCCAGGCCGGTACTCGGCGAACTGGACGCGCAGCCCACCTGCGTCCCGACGACCACCGAGACCTGAGAGTTCGGACACGCGGCCACGGAGGTGGCCACGGCCTCGGCCGTCACAAAACCCAGAGCTGGGGACGGCGCTAGCACGCCTGGCCCGACGATCGCGGCCGTCAGAGCTCCGAGCAGAAGCAGAACCCGCCGCGGGCCTCTGCTCACCGGTGCTGCGATCCGCTGGTCTGCCCGTCGGCGGTCGCCGGCGTCCGTCGCGTCACGGCCCGGCGCCGGGCCACCACCAGCATCAGCGCGCCGCCGAGCGCCAGGATGAGGCCGATGATGCCCAGCCCGACGACACCGGACGAAACCCCGGTGCTGGCCAGGCTTTGCACCACCACTATCCCGGTCGAAGCCACCAGGCCGCTGGTCTGGCCGGTCAATTCGATGGTGTGCTGGCCGATCGCCGCGCCGTCCGGAATGGTCACCGTTCCGCTTCCCGAGCCGGCGCTGTCCATCGTCAGGGTGCCGAGAACGACCGGCGTCGAATGGAGGGCCACCCGCACGGTTTCACCGGGCTGGAAACCCGATGCCGTCACGGTGATCGACTGTCCCGGAGTGACCGTCTGATCGGAGATCGTCACTACGGCATGGCCGGTGGCGGTGGTCGTGCTGGTTCCGGATTGGGACGAGGTGGTCCGGGTCTTGCTCGCGGACGATGCGGAGGTGCTACGGGTCGACGACGTGCCGCTGGAAGGCGCGGACGACGTGGACGTCGCGCTGGTGGGCCGGGTCGACGTCGACGTCGAGGTCGAGGTCGTCGGAGGCGCCACCTCGGGGTAGGAGATTTCCAGGCCCCCATCGGAGCACTGCAGGCTCTGCAACGAGGCGACGGCCGCTGTTGAGGGGTGATCGTCCGCCCGCTCCAGCGCGATCAGGGCCAGCGATTGAGTGATGGCATTGGAATAGTCGCCGTACGCCGATTCGTCCGAGAACCGGCCGGCGAACTGGCCCGCGCTCACCTCGCGGTCCTGGAGACGGCCGACGAGGTTCTGACCGCCGAAGTCGGTGGGGTCGGTCTGCTGGGCCTCCGCGAGCACGATGAGCTTGGCCAGCGACCCGGCGTAGCTCTCGCCGGTGCCCGGATCACCGGTGTAGTCGGTCACGTGGTTCTCGAGGGCGCTGGTCGCCTTGGCCGCGTCGGTCTGGCTCACCCCGGCGGCGTCGAAGGCCAGCACGGCGTCGGCGGTCAGACCCCAATCGTCGAAACCGCTGGTCACGAGGTGGTCGCCGTTGATCTCCAACTGCCGGGCCAGCCAGCCGGCCGCTCCCTGGGCGGCGCTGACATCGGCATTGCCCAGCGTCGGGTTTCCGTCGGTCGCCCCGACTTTGGATACGGTCAACAGGTCGGTGCCGTGCCGGGTCGGCGTGTCCACCAGTCCCAGCACAGCCTGGGCGGTGGACCGGGTCGCCGTCGCCGCGACGAAACCCGCAGCGTGGTCGTACGCCACCGCGCCGGCATCGGCGGAAGCGGCCGGTTGTTGCAGTCCGAGCAGGAATCCCTGCGTCAAGCGGAAATTGGCCGCGGTGGCGTCGCCGCCCAGCCCGAAGTCGGCGGCGGAGAGTCCGGTGGTGTTCGCGTTGGGCGTGCCGGCCACTCCGTTCACCGGCGCCGAGGCCAGACCGCCGACATCCTGGGCGTCGGTCGAACCGGCAGGAATCTGCGCGCGGACCAAATAGGCGAGCGCCGCGTCCGCCGCGTCGCGATCACCGACCGCCAGAAACGCCTGCACCGCATACGCGGTGGCATCAGGATCGGAGAGGCAGGCGGCCTGCGCCGTGCTTGTCGAAGTCGGCGTGGTGGTGGCTGGGGTCGGCGTGGCGGAGGTCGGCGCGGTGGAGGTCGGCGTGGCGGGATCGTCGGCCGCTGCGGCCGGGGGGGCGAAAAGCACAGAGGTGGCCAGCGCGGTGGCCAGGGCACCGGCGGTCAGGCGGTTGCGCAGCATGTTGGGGAAGCCCTGTTCTGGTGAGCGATCCGGAAGGTCGGCTTCGACGGCAGCAGCCGTGAAGACTCCCCCGCAGACCTCGACGGTGTGGAGCCGCTCCGCCCGCTCAGGCATTCGGACTCGTCCGGCCGGCCGGACCTACCGCTGCGGGTCAGTGCCGGATTCCGACCGGCTTCCCCTGAGCAAACGATGACAACCCTGCCAAGGTGGCAGTTGGTCCAGTTCGTGTCAACTCGCGGGTGCCCCCACACCACTGGCGACCGGCGGCCCGGAGGTGCCGCGAACAGCGATGCCGCGGTGCGCCGCGACCGGCGGCCGCGATGCGCGGGGACCAGTGGTTCCGCCGGACCAGCCTGTCACCATGGATGTCATGAGTAGTGACCTGACCGGAGAGATTGATTTGGCCCGGCTTCCTGCCGATGCGGTGCTGCTCGACGTCCGGGAGGACGACGAGTGGGCTGCCGGCCACGCGCCGACCGCCACCCACATCCCGATGACCGAACTGGCCGAGCGGCTGGACGAAGTACCCGACGCGGATCCGCTGTTCGTGATCTGTCGCTCCGGCGGACGGTCGGCCCGGGTGACCCAATTCCTGAACCAAAATGGCTGGGATGCGGTCAATGTCGTCGACGGAATGCTCGGCTGGGAACGTCAGGGACGTCCGTTGACGTCGGAGAACGGCGAGGGCGCGCACATCCTGTGACCGCGGTACCGCCGGGGTGGTCCGGGCCGCCGTCGCCGGCCCCGGCTCGGCTTCCTCCGCCGGCGGTGGGGTGCCTGCGGTGCGGTCGCGCACAGCCGCCACTGCCCCGAGGCGTCCGCACCTGCGTGTACTGCTCGGCGCCACTGCCGGTCGTGCGGTGGCGAGCCCATCCTCCGGCCGGGGTCGTGCTGCGGGGTACCGACCGGCCCGCTGCGCCTGTCTACAGCGGGCCGCCCAGCTACGCCGGTCGCTGGCCCCGGTGGGGTTTTCCGCCGGTGGCCTTGCGTCCGGCGGATTTCGTGGTGGCCGAACCCGAGGGCCGAGCAGCCGACCCTCGCCCCGTGCTCCACTCCGTCGTGGGCCTGGCCCTGCTCACCGCGGTGCTGGCCCTGGCCGCGGCCGGCGCTGAGACATGGCGGTTCGCTCTGCTGCTGCGCGGGCGGACCCGTTTGTTGCCCGGCGAACAGGTGCGATTCAGCGACAGCCTGGTCGTGGCCACGGCATGGGCGGCTTTGATCGCTGGGTGCGTCACGGCCGTGCTCCTGGGCGTGGGCACAGTTCGCGCTCGGGCCGAGGCGGCGGATCGTGCGGGGTGGGTGTTGCCTCGGACCGCTGCCTCGGTGGTGTCCCGGATGTATCTGCCCGGTTGGAATGTGTGGGGCGCGGGCTCGGTGCTGTTGGAGATGGACTCACTCTTGGTGGCCGCGACGCACGATCAGGACATCGGCAGCGACCGGCCGCGGCAACCGCCCCGGCCCAGTGCGGTCGTCGCGTGGTGGTGGGCGGCCTGGGTGATCGATGCGGCGTTGGCCGTCGTGGCGCTGGCTGTGGCGTTCGGTTCGAGCGAGCAGGCGGCCGGCAACGCCGTGGAGTTGCACATCTTCGTCGACGGGTGCGCCGCCCTCGTCGCCGCGCTCACGGCCGCGGTGGCGGCGCGGTGGCGGCGATTGGTCGGTCCCGGAGCGGCGCTGGTCCCGAACGGCTGGGTGGTCCAGGCACCACCGCCCACCAGCCGCCGCCGGCGCCGGGAGACGACTCAGCCGGACAGCGAGAGGTGGGCCGGTGCCGGCGCCTCTGACGACCGGGTGACCAGCCAGGAGACCGCACCGGCCAGCGGAGATGAGCCCGGCGCGGCCGGCACGGACAGCGGTCCCGTCACCGCGGATGAGGCTGCCGAGATCACCGTGACCTCCACGCCCTGACCGACCAGATCCTCGGCCAGGCCAGTGGCGAGACCGATGAGCCCCTGGGTGATGGCGCGGTCCATCGCCGTCGAGGTGCTGATCCCTCCGGTCGCCACCAGGACGATGCGGCCCCGCACATCGAGGCTGTTGAACAGCCGGCTGGCTTTGTGCACCACAGCGGCAGCGCTGACCAGGGTGAGGGTGAGCAGTTCGCGGAAGGCACCGGCCCAATCCTGGGCGGAGGTGTTCGTCTCCACGGCAGCTGTGGCGGCCGGCGTGACGACGACGACGTCGAGTCCGCCCAGCCCTTCCAGGGCTTCACCGAGCATGCGGTTGACAGCGAGGGGGTCGCTGTCAGCGCCGGGAACGAACAGATGGGGACCGTCGCCAGGGAGCGCGGCGACGATCCCCGTGCCGTTGTCCCGCCGGCTGTCGCTGACAGCGACCCGCCAGCCCAGTCCGGCCAGCGCAACCGCGATCGCCGCGCCGGCGGCGCCGGCTCCGACCACCAGCACGCGCCCGGAGCGCGGCCGGGCTGATCCGTTCCCCGCGGACACCGGGTCGGGACGAGTGCCGGTCGCCGGACTGTGGGCCCCCTGGCTGATTCGGGCGGCGTCTGCTGTCTCGCCCGTTACCGAGGCTGCCGCCGCGCCCGTGGTCGGCGTCGCCGACTCGCTGGTGTCCGCCGGGGCCGCCGGGCCGGCGAATTCGGAGACGACGGCGTCGGCCTTGGCTTGGGCCAAGGGATCGGCCGGCGCTTCGTCGTCCGCGGTGGACTGCAGGTCGCCGGTCTCGGCCGCGGCGCCACTACTCGCGACGGCCGGGGAGGGAACAGTCTCGGCGGTGGGGCGGCCCAGCCACGTCGGCGCCAATGACTCGTGAAAGCGGCGAAAGGGCAGCAGGGGCCGGAGTGTCGGCAGCGGCGGCAGTTCCCGCCCGACCAATTCCGAGTCGCTGCGCAGGAAGCCGGGCCGCGGTCCGGAACCGTCGTCGATCGAGTCGGTCATCGCGGCACCCGTTCCGTCCGCCCATCCGCGCGCCCGTTCCCTCTGGTCGGCCGGATCCGGGCGGACAGCCCGTCGGCCGGCATCCACGCACCGATCGATCGCTGCATAACCTCATCCTCGAACGGGCCTGGTGCGACGCAGCGGCCAATTTCAGTTGAGAGGGTGGCGGGTGTGCCGCGTCCGCTCCGCCGTGTCCGACTCCGCAGCGAAGGAATGGGGTCGGCGGTCGTGCGCTGGCACCCAGCCGCCTTGCACATTACTGGCGTTGACGAGGAGATTCGCAGCGAGCCCGGCCAGAGATTCGGCTCAGGCGGCGAGACTTTCGAGGCCGTTGCGAAAAGCGTTCAGGGGTGGCGGGCCGGGCCGTCGCACCCGCCGGCGACGGACCGGAACCAGCCTTGCCGTCCACTACGGTGGCGGACGTGTCGAAGAAGTCCAAGCAGCGTGGCGGCCTGAGAACAATCGCCCCTTCCGCTCCCGCCCCGCATGCCGGCTCGGCTGGCGACGAAGCGATCGCCGAGACCGAAGGTCTCAACCCGCGCCGGCCTTGCCCGTGCGGATCCGGGAAGCGGTACAAGGCCTGCCACGGTGCGGCTGACGCTGCCGAGATGATCGTGGCGCGGCCTTTCGCGGGGCTGCAGGCGGAGACCGAACTGATTGCCTTGCGTGAATTCGTGCCTTCGGCGACGGCTCCACTGTCGCTGCTCGAGGCGGCGGACGACACACCCGAGATCACCCTGGCGACCGTGCTGCCCGGCGCCGCCGCCGCACTGACCAGGGCCGACGGCACGATTCTGCTCGGCCTGCAGGTGCAGACGCACTCCGGGGATCTGTCCAGGGACCTGGCCGCCAGCCTGGAGTGGGCGTTGACGACCGAGCCGGGCACCGTGCTGTCGGTGGTGGGTCGGCCGGCTGCCGGTAAGCGGCTGGGTGACCTCATCGTCGACGAGCCGCTCCAGGTCACGGTGTACGACGACTTCGGCTGGTGGCTGGAGGAAACGCCGGAGCCCGGTTCGGAGGTGGCCGCCTCGCTGGAGCAGGCCAATGCGGCGATCATGCCCACCAGACGGATCGCCGGACAGCCGGGGGCGTATTGGGTCGATGCCGGCGCGAAAGCCCATCTGCGCTGGGTCCGGCCCGAGGACGAGGCCGCGGTGCTGTCCGCGCTGGCCCGGCTGGCCGCGGACGACGCTTTGGACCTCGGCGACGGATCCCGTTACGTCGGGTCCTTCCGCGCCCACGGCTGCCTGGTGCCGGTCTGGGATCTCGATCGCGATGCCCACCCGAGCGAATGGGACGCGCCCGCGCTGGCCTTCGCCGAGCGCTTCACCGCCGCGCTCGCGGTAACGGACCCACTGACCAGCGAGCAGCGCCGCGCCCGGGACGGCATCCTGGGGCGGCAGTTCACCCTGCGCTGACGGCTCGTCCTCTGCCCGGCCGGGTCGTCAATGAACGAAACGCCTCGCTCAGCGACGCTGGCGGTTCATCGACGGTGGGAGCGCGGGGCCAGCCCAGCCCTAACCCAGCCCTAACCCGGCAGCCAGGACACCTTGCCCTTGAGCAGCGGGTAGGCCACGAAGACGATCGCATCGATCAGCGTGTGAGTCAGGATCAGCGGCCACAGCCGGCGCCAGCGCAGGAAGACCAGCGCGAAGATCAGGCCCATGATGGCGTTGCCGGCGAACGCCCCGTAACCCTGATACAGGTGGTAGGACCCGCGCAGCACTGCGGAGAAGGCCACGGCCAGCCAGACCGGCGTACGCAGGTGTTCCAGGCGGGTCAGCAGGTAGCCGACGACCAGGACTTCCTCCAGGAAGCCGTTCTCGAAGGCCAGGCCGATGGAGACCGGGATTCGCCACCAGACATCCGGCAGGGTTGAGCCCTGGACGGTCAGCGAGTAGCCCAGGTGGTACGAGAGCAGGTACAACCCGAGGCCGGGGATGCCGATGATCGCGGCCAGCCCGAGGCCCATGGCGATGTCCCAGCCAGGTCGCCGCAGGTTCAGCCCGAGCCGATCGGACAGGCTGACGCCGGCCCGCCACAGCAGGTAGAGGCCCAGAAATCCCCAGGACAGCTGCTGCACGATGTCCAGCACCTGCCGGAGGAAATCGATGAACACCGACACCTTCGACTGGGGGCTCGCCACCGACACGATGTAGTTCGAGATCGCCACGTGCCGCTGAGCGGCCTGGATCTGCGTCTCGATGATGTCGACGATCGCGTTGAGGCCTGACAACCCCAGGGTGACCAGCAGGACGATGGTGATCTCGATGCGGATGGATCGCGGTGTGTCCCGGCGGACGGTCAGGCCGGGTGACACGGACCGGGTGCGGATGCCCGGTTCGGCCGGAAAAACCGGCTGAGCCGGTGTGGGCGTCGGCGTCGACGCGGGCAGGCTGGCGGGTGTCGTCATGGCGACGTCGAGGGTAGGCACAACTCGATGTGCGTGGGATATGGCCAGGCTGCGGACGTGATGGAAGCCGTCCGGATCGGCGATTGGGCGGCCGCGTTCACCCCGAACTCATAGAATCTGCTGGATAGTCGGACAGGCTAGCCTCACCTGGGCCAACATTCAGGGGACGGCGTCGTCCGGACGGTCGACCGCCCTCGGGGCTGGGCTGGGCGTTTCCGGGATTCGTGTCCGCCTGATGCGCGCGGCCGGACGAGGTCGGCCCGACAGCACAGCACGACCCACCACCAGGCCGGGAAGATCACCGGCAGAAGGAGTTTCACCATGGGCCAGGCGCGACCTGCCGCCGTTCGCCGTTCGCGTTCTCGGACCCGGATGGCGGTGGCAGCTTCGGCGCTGACCCTGGGATTGGTGTTGTCCGCGTGCGACAGCGCCGACAGTGGTTCGTCGGTCACGGTGACCAGCAACGTGACGGTGGGGCCGAGCGGCGGCGGAACGACGACGACATCGACGAGCGGGTCCGCTGGATCGACGACCGCCACGACGCCGGCCGGGTCGAGCACGAAGTCCTCGACCACCACGACCTCGAAAACGACCAAGCCCGCGAAGACGACCGGCACCGCCATGCCGACGACCTCGCCGGGCAACGGACCGGGCGCTGGTCCGACGCAGCCCGACGGCTTCGTGCCGCGCAAGCTCAAGGCCGGCGAAAAGCCGCCGCAGTTCGTCGTGGTCAGCTTCGACGGGGTGGGCTGGCACGAGAAATGGCAGTACTGGTTCGGCATCATGCAGAAGGTGCCGTTCCACTTCACCGGCTTCCTCTCCGGCACCTACATGCTGTCCGATCAGACCAAGGACAAGTACCACGGGCCGGGTCACGGGGTGGGCAAATCATCGATCAGCTGGAACACCCCTACGGATTTGCCGGTGGAAATCGCCGACCTGAACAAGTCGCTCGCCGCCGGCAACGAGGTCGGCACCCATTTCAACGGCCACTTCTGTTCGGACAACCCACCCGGCGGTTTCGATTGGAACACCGCCGACTGGAACAACGAGCTGGACCAGTTCTTCTCCCTGGTCAAGAACGTGGACGCCAACAACAACATCACGGACAAACTCAACCTGGATCCGAATGAGGTCAAGGGGGAACGGACGCCGTGCCTGGAGGGGCACGCCGAGGACCTCTTCCCGGCCTTGACGGCTCACCACATGACCTATGACTCGTCGTTCACCAAACACGGCATTTCCTGGCCGGTGCAGTCGAAGACCAACAAGATCTGGCAGATCGGAATGGCGGAATTCCCGATCCACGGCACCTTGCCGGCCGGATCACCGGTGGATGCCAACCAGCGGACGAATCATTTCCAGATCACGATGGATTACAACTTCTATTACTCGCAGCGGGGCGCCAGCTCCAACGGCGTCAGCCAGGCCGACAGCGCCGCCGACTCAGCGCAGGTGCTCGCGACCTACAAGGACATGTACGCCGCCTCGTTGAACGGCAACCGGGCGCCGCTGATCCTGGGCAACCACTTCAACGAGTGGAACAACAACGCCTATTCGGACGCCATCGGCAACTTCGTCCTGCAGACCTGCGGGAAGCCCGACACCTACTGTGTGCCGTTCCGCGACCTGATCGCCTGGATGCAGGTTCAGGACCCGGCACGGCTGGCGCAGCTGCAGGCCGAGTCGCCCGAGGTGTCCGCGCCCTGAGCCGGTTCGTCCCTGCCTCGACGAAGGGCTGATCCGTGTCGGCCCGTTGACCGCGTGGGGCGATTTGTCGACCTCTGGGTCGGCTGAGCGCCCCACGCTCGACTGGCTCCGGTTCAGGCGCCGGACTCCCATTCGACCGTCCCACCTAAAGTGACCGGGTGACCGCCGCCCGTACCCCCTCGTGGACCTACCTGGGCCCGGAAGGCACCTTCACCGAACAGGCGGCCCGCGATCTGGTCGCCCGGGCCGGCGGCGGCGTCGACCTGGTGCCGGCCAACGGATCGTCCGCCGCCCTGGCGGCGATGCGGATCGGCGAGGCCGACGCGGCGGTGGTGCCGATGGAGAACTCGATCGAGGGAGCCGTCCCGCTGACGCAGGACGAGCTCATCCACGGTGATCCGGTGATCATCACCGGTGAAGCCTTCGTGCCGGTGACCTTCGATCTGCTGGTTCGGCCGGGGACGACGCTGTCAGACGTGCGCACCGTCGGGTCGCATCCGCACGGGCACGCGCAGGTGCGCGACTGGCTGCGCGTCCACCTTCCCGACGTGGAGCTGAGGGTGACCGCCTCGACGGCGGGTGCGGCGGCCGAGGTCGCCGCGGGCCAGCTCGACGCGGCGGCCGCGGCCCCGGTAGCTGCTCAGCGGTACGGCCTGGATTCACTGGCCACGGATATCGGATTGGCCCGCGACGCGGTCACCCGCTTCGTCAAAGTCGCTCCCCCCGGCCCCCCGCCGCCCCCGTCCGGCAACGACCGGTCTTCCATGATCATCTCGGTGGTGAACCAGCCCGGTTCGCTGATGGCTGTGCTGGCCGAATTCGCCAGCCGCGGAATCAACATGTTCCGCCTCGAGTCCCGGCCCACCCGGTCGGTCATCGGCGAGTACGTGTTCCTCATCGACACCGACGGACACCTGGCGAATCCGGCGATGACCGACCTGGTGGGTGCTTTGGTCCGGCGCCGGGCACTTTTTCGTTGGCTGGGATCGTATCCGCGGGCGCAGGGGACGAATGTTCCTCAGCCGGAACAGTTCTCGGCTGAGAGCTATCGCGAGTCGGCCGTCGAAGTGCAACGCTTGCTGGGGCGCGGGTGACCAGACTGCTGCTCGTCCGCCACGGGCAGACACCGTCCAACGTGCTCGGGCTGTTGGACACCGCTCTGCCGGGACCGGGTTTGACCGATCTGGGCATCGCGCAGGCTCAGCAGCTGGTGCGCACGCTGGCCGATGAGCGCATCAACAAGGTTGCGTGCTCGGCCGGCCGCCGAGCCATCGCCACGGCGACGCCGCTGGCCGAGGTGCGCGGGTTGGTTGTGTCCGAGTGGCCGGAGCTCCGTGAGGTGGCCGCCGGCGACTGGGAGATGTCGGCCGATCCGGACCGGATCGAGAAATACATCAGGATCGTCGGCGGCTGGATGCTCGGTGATCTGGACGTCGCCACGCCCGGTCCGACCGGCGAGAGCGGTCGGGACGTGCTGGCCAGGGTCGACGCGGTGATCGACGGTATCGCCCGGGCCGGCACGGTACTGGTCGTCGCTCACGGTGCTGTGCTGCGGTTCTGGGCCAGCTACCGGGCGGAGAACGTCGACGTCGGTTTCACCGCTTCGCATCCGCTGCGCAACACCGGACTCGTGGTGCTGGAAGGTCAACCGGGCGTCGGCTGGACCTGCGAGTCGTGGGCGGTCTCGCCCCCGGACGGCGAGGCGGTCACCGAGCCCGAGCCGGACAGTGGCCCGGCGGCCAGCGCGATTCCGCTCAACTGACCCCGGGAAGCGCACTCCCGGCCCGGGCCGGCGGACCCGGTGCGGCTCCGACCAGGCTCGGAGCGAGTCCGCTGCGACCAGCTCAGGCGTCGTCCAGCTCGGACGCCCAGGGCGGATTCGCGCCGGCGCGCGAGCAGTTGATGGCCGACACCCGCGAGGCGAAACCGAGCGCCTCGGTGAGCTCGTCGAGAGAGAGTTCGTCGAGCCGACCGCCGAGCCGGCCAATCTTGGCCAGATGGTGCAGCAGTCCGCCGTGAAAGGAGTCGCCGGCCCCCACTGTGTCCACCAGCTTCGTGGGCGCGATCGGCACCCGAATTCCTTCCCCGCGCAGCGACGCGAAGGCCCCGTCGGCGCCCAGACTGATGACCGCGAGCGGCACGCCGACCGCGTGCAAATGCGTGGCCGCCTGTTCCGGGGTCCACGTCGGCCACAGCAGTTCCAGGTCGTCCTCCGAGAGCCGGAGGATGTCGGCCAGCCCGGCCCAGCGGTCGATTGCCAGCCGGTAGTAGTCGACGGGGACCAGCAGCGGGCGCAAATTGGGGTCGATGGAGACCGTCATGCGCTCGCGGGCCCGGCTCACCAGCCGCTCGATCACCTGACCGCTGGGCTGCAGCGCGAGGGCCAGCGAACCGGTGTGCACCGCCACCGGTGTGGCCTCGGCGGACAGCGGGGCGTCGATCAAGGGTCCTAGTTCCGCGTCAGTCCAGCCCCAGTCGGCCGTGTCGGAGGTGTAGAACTCGTAGCTGGCCGCGCCGCCCACGTCCAGGCGGGCAATCGCCAGGGTGGCCGGATGAGCCGTGGCCACCGAGGCGGACAGGTCGACCTTGGACGCCTCCAACTTCGCTCGGCACAGGGCGCCGAGGGCGCCGCTGGACAACCGGGCGGCAAAGCGCGAGACCGTGCCGAGCCGCGCCAGCGCCACCGCGGTGTTGGCGGGCCCGCCGCCTGGATGAACGGTCAGATGCGCGGCCCCGTCGGTGATCCCGTCGGCAGGCAGGACGGCGTCGGCGACGACTTCACCGACCACGGCAATGGTGGGCAATGCGGCTCCTGACTGGAAGAGGACGAGCGGCACACATTCCGGCCGACCGGACTCGCGGCGTGCGGTGCGGGTCAGTCTAGGCAGTCGGCGCGATCGGGTTCCGGGCGTCCCGCATGCCGCCGGCGCCGCGTCAACCGGTGTTCCCACGCGGCCTGCACCGCGTCAACCGCGAGGGCTCAGCGGAGTAGGGCCTGCTGGGCGGCGGCCTGCACGGCGGCGGCCACCTCGTCGAGCAACGGCGAGCGCAGCTTCCACTGCTGCCAGTACAGAGCGACATCGACGAAGCGGAGGTCGTCGAGCCGGACCAGCCGTCCGGCGGCCACGTCGCCGGCGCATTGCAGATCCGGCAGCATGCCCCAGCCGAACCCGAGGCGGACGGCGTCGGCAAAGTCGGCGGACGCCGGCACCCGGTGGATAGGCGGATCCACCTTCTCGCCGGGCCAGCGTCGGCGCAGGTACTCGTGCTGCAGGTCGTCCTTGGCGTCGAACACGATGAGCGGTGCGCCGGCGGCGGCCTCGGCGCTGAACCCGGGAGCGAAATGGGAATCGCGAAACGCCGGGGTGGCCACCGGGCGGTAGCGCATCCGGCCGAGGAACTGCACCGAGCAACCCTGCACCGGCGTCGATGCGGCCGTGATGGCCGCCATGACGGTTCCGGCCCGCAGCAGTTCCCACGAGGCGCTCTGGTCCTCGCGATGCAGTTGGAATGAGGCCCGGTCGGCCAGTGCGGCCACGGCGGGGAGGAACCAGGTGGACATGGAGTCGGCGTTCACCGCGATGGGGAGCTCCAACCGCCGATCGGGCCGCTCGGGGTCCAGTTCGTTGACGGCATCGCCCAGCAGCAGGTCGATCTCACGCGCCAACCGCAGCAGAACCACACCCGACTCGGTGGGGCGCACCGGCTTCGAACGCTCCAGTAGCACGCGACCGACGGCCGTCTCCAGGGCTTTCAACCGTTGGCTGACCGCCGACGGCGTGACGCCCAGGCTCGCCGCGGCCCCGTCCAACGTGCCTGTGGCCACGGCGGCGGCCAACGCCCGCAGCTGGTCGATCTGCAGGCGATCGAACAGGGACACATTAGGAATACTAATGCCACTTCAGAAACATGAGCTGGACTGACGAGGATGGTCTTTGTAGCGTCGGCCAAGTGATCGCGCTCAATGGGTTCGCCTTCGGCCTCTCGCTGATCGTGGCGATTGGCGCGCAGAACGCGTTCGTGCTGCGCCAGGGTCTTCGTCAGTCCCACGTCCTGCTGGTCGTTGCCGTCTGCGCCGCCTCGGACGCGGCGCTCATCTGCGCGGGTGTGAGTGGCCTTGGGGTGCTGGTCGCGCACGCCCCAGTGACGCTGGCCGTCATCAAGTGGGCCGGATCAACCTTCCTGCTCGGCTACGCGATGTTGGCGCTGCGGCGGGCCTGGCGGGGCAGCCAAGGGCTGGTCGCCGAGGCGGCCCCGCCGTTGGCATCGAAGGGCGGAGCGCCAGTTCCCGGGATCCGCGCGGTGACCCCGCTCAGCTCAGTCGGTGGCACAGCCGCCGGGTGTCGAACCGGCGACGCCAGGACGGACATTCTGGACGTGAGCCAGGCGGTCCGCTCCATGGCGTCGCCCACCGCTCGGCGCGACCTGATGCCCGTGCTGCTCACCTGCCTGGCGCTCACCTGGCTCAATCCGCATGTGTATCTGGACACGGTGCTGCTTCTGGGCTCGGTGGCGCAGCACAGCGGCCAGCGGTGGCTCTTCGCCATCGGGGCGATGGCCGGCAGCGTGGTGTGGTTCACGGGCCTGGGGTTCGGGGCGCGATTCCTGCGCCCGATCTTCGCCCGGCCCATCGCCTGGCGGGCACTGGATTTTCTCATCGCCCTCACCATGGCGACCATCGCGATCCGATTGCTCGCCAGTTGATACCGTCGCCGGACATGTGTTCGATCGCGCGCTAAACTGGAGACCATGACTCTCGCCTACCAGCCGAGCATGTTCGACCAGGCCGAGGAGCCCACGCTGGGCGCCTTGTCCGGTGCCGTGACGCGGACGGAACTGACCGCGGGTGCGTGGGTGGATTGCCGTCCCGGCTGGCTCACCGGGTCCGATGCCGTGCTTGACGTGCTGACCGAGCAGGTGCCATGGCGGGCCGAGCGTCGGCACATGTACGAGCGCGAGGTTGATGTTCCCCGGCTGACCTGTTGGTACTCCGACACAGCAGCCCTGCCGGCCCCTGTGCTGGCGCAGGCGTGCCGGATGCTGTGCGAGTACTATGCGCCGGAGCTCGGGGAGCCGTTCCGCACCGCCGGACTCTGCCTGTACCGGGACGGTCGCGATTCCGTGGCCTGGCACGGGGACACCATCGGCCGGGGCGCCACCACGGACACCATGGTGGCGATCTTGTCGGTCGGCGCCGAGCGCCCCCTGCTGCTCCGGCCGCGGGGCGGCGGCGCCGGGCGTCGGTTTCCGGTGGGTCATGGTGATCTGGTCGTCATGGGCGGGTCCTGCCAGCGGACTTGGGAACACGCCATTCCCAAGACGACGCACCCGGTCGGGCCGAGGATCAGCATCCAATTGAGGCCTTCCGGAGTCGCTTGACGCGCGCCGCGGATCCGCCGCTTCAGGCCCAGCCGAGTTCGTCCAGCCGGTCGTCGTCGATGCCGAAGTGGTGCGCCACCTCGTGGATGACCGTCTTGGTGACCTGGTCGCGCGCGGAGTCGATGTCGTGGGCATGGGCGAGGATCGGCCTGCGGTAGATCGTGATGGTGTCCGGCAGGTGCCAGCTGTAGTTCGAGGTCCGCTCGGTGAGGGCGACCCCGTGATAGAGGCCGTACAGGTTCTGGGTCGGGTGGCGGTCGTCGACCAGCACGACCACGTTGTCCATGGCCTGTGCGAACTGCGCGGGGATCTGGTCCAGGGCCTCGGCGACCAGCGCTTCGAATTCGGCCGCGGACATCTCGATCGCCATGGCCCCATGGTGCCGAAAGCGGGCTGCGGCGGGACCGGGGTGGGCTGTCGGCGAACGCGGGGTTGGTGGCGGCGGTTCATCGGCGCTCGTACTCGGGGTCGTCACCGGTGTCGATCCAGTGTTCGTTCGGGTCGCTCCGGGGCAGCGCCGTTGTGAGCCGGTCGACGTGGTCGGTCACCGCTTTGGCCAGGTTCTCCAGGCTTTCGCTGCCCGGCCGGTAGTACTGCGAATGATTGGCGAAGGCCGTCAGGTCCTTGTCCCCGGTTTCGGCGCGGAAGCGCACCGCGCCGAACTTCCGGTCGGCCGGATCGACCCCCAGCTCGGGCGCCAGGGCCTGGCTGCTGACCGCCCCGATGGCCAGTCCGGCCGCACCGCCGATCAGGGCATCGGCCGCCGGATCCTGATTGAACCGGCCCCCGTACTGCCAGCCGAATTCGGCCCCGGTCGCCGCGCCCTGGACCAGGGCACCGCCGGCGTCCTGCATGGCTTGCGCCTTGGTGGTCACCGGATCCGACGAGCACGAACCCACCAGCACCCTCCCGGGCGGCAGCCCGAGGTCGGCGGCCCGGTGCGCGCTTCCGGCGCCGGGACTGCCGATCAGCACCACTTGCTGGGCCGGTGGCCGGAACTCGGCAAACGTGGTGGCCACCGTGGTCGAGCCGTAGGAATGCCCGATCACCGTCGTGAAGGCCGGACCGTTGGTGCGCATGGCCGCCAAACCGGTCAGGTCGGCGGCCAGCCAGTGCGCGCCGTGCTCGGCATCGACGGTGTCGGTGACGCCCAGATCGACATCCGGTGCGCGGTAACCGATGTAGGCCACCACTGCGGCTCCGGAGGCATCTTGCTGCCCCGCCGCGGAAAACAAATGCGCGGCGTTGGACAGCTGGTTGTCCAGGTACCCGGCCACCTCCGACGTCATGCCGGGGACGCACACCGCGACATTGCGCGCTCCGGCGACGTCGCCCAACGCGACGGCCACCCGACCACGGCCGTCGAACGCACTGGGGTCGTAGATCAGCATCTGAACGCCCGGAACCTGGCCGCCCGGCGGGAAATCGGCGGCCACATGGCGGAGCTGATAATCGACGGTCAGTGCGCCCCGGATGGCGGCCACCTGGGCTGCCGAGTAGCCGGCTCGGGTCAACGCGGTCGTGAGTGCCGTGCTGACGGCGTCGGTCGACGGATCGGTGTCCGGCCCCGGCCACCCGCCGCCGGCCGCGGCGACGGCTGCGCGGGCCGAGCGCAGGTCCTGGTGCAGCGCGGCTCGGTTCGCCTGGTCGCGGACGTCCGCGGGTAGGCCGTCGGCGTTCCCCAGCAGGCGCGGAGCGGTGGTCAGCAACGCTTGCCGCTGACTGCTGTTGAGGTCTGCCCACCAGGCGGCGGCGACGGCCGGATCCGTCGGGATGGATCGAGCGGCCGGCCATGACCAGGCGCTGAGAAAGCGGCGGTAGGCGGCCGAGCCGGGCATGGCCGTGACGGCCGCATTCCACTGGTCGAGGGTCGTCTGGGCGCCGCGAAGCTGGCCGGCCAACCGGATGGCCTCACTGGTGGCGTCCTGTGTCAGGGCCGTCAGTTGCGCATCGAGACTCGCCAGTTCGGCGTCATCCCGGTGGATCGCGTTCAGCAGCCGGCCCACCTTGAAGTCGCCGCCGTAGGTGGACCCGGCGACTCCGATGCGATGGTGGTTCTCGGCGGTCAACGCGGACGACGTGGCCGCACCTTCGGCGAGCAGCGCTTGCGAGCGCGAGCGCCAGGCGTCGATCCGGTCGGCGAAATCGGACAGCAATCGGGCGGCGAACTCCAGCGCTCCCACCGCGTCCAGCAGTCGGTCGGCCGCCCGGCGAACGGCGTCCTCGCAGGCCGACGCACCGGCGGAGTTCCGCCAGGCGGTGGCCAGGCGGGGCGCAAAATCCGCCAAGGTGCCGACGGCGGCTCGATCGGCGTGGGCGCCCGACAGCGCGGTGTGCGACACGGCTCGGATGTCGGCGGGCCGAGCGGCCGTGAGTGGGGACAGGTCGGCCGTCGGCCAAGTGGAACCGTTGGCCATGGCTCATCTGGCCATCGGAAGGTCATCGGCCGAGACCCAGGCCGCGGCCGCGGTTCGCACGGCGTTGCCGAGCTGATCAAGGCAATCGGCCTGGGCGAGCCGGGCGGCGGTCAGGGCTCGACAGAAGTCGCTGCACGCTGCGGTGAGAGCGGCGAAGCCGGTGTCCATCGTCGTAGCCGGACCAGCCGGGATCAGCGTTTCCCGGAGGTCGGACAGTTGGTCAGCGATGCTCCGCAGGGCCTGCGGATCGATGGACACCATGCCACCCAGGTTCGGCTGGGACGTTCCGGCCGGCCAGCGCCCGGATCACCGCTGTGGACAACTCGCCGAGAGCCGGACGAATGTGGAAAAGGTGGCCTCTCAGCCGAGGTAGCCCTCGACCTGATCCCGCGGCCGGACCTGAGCAGCGCCCGGATCCTGGCCGAACTCCCGGGCCGCACGACGTTGTCGCAGCAGGTCCCAGCACTGATCCAGTTGCTGTTCGAGGTCTTCCAGCCGGGCGTGGTCCTTTTCGCGACCCGCCGGTGCGCCGGAAGCGAGATCCGTTCGCAGTACGTGCTCGTCGGACATCATCTGCTGGATGCGGCTCAAGATGTCGCGGTCTGCACTGTCGATCATGTTCCCTGCCTGGTTCCGGTCGGCTTTGGAATCCGCGTGAATCGCCGGCGGCCAGGGTGTCAAGTGCTCCAAGCGTGCAACACGGCTTGGGCCTGGCCGGACCGGCCCGATTAGGCTAGCCGCCGTGATCGATCTGCGAGCCCTGCGTGAGGACCCGGAATCCGCTCGTGCCTCTCAGCGGGCGCGAGGCGCCGATCCCTCGTTGATCGACGTAGTGCTGTCCGCGGACGCCGACCGGCGCGCGGCGGTGGTGGCGGCCGACAATTTGCGCGCCGAGCAGAAGGCGTTCGGACGCACCGTGGGACGGGCAGCGAAGGACGAGCGCCCCGCACTGCTGGAGCGTGGCCGCGCACTCGCGGATCAAGTGAAAGCGGCGGAGGCGGCCGAAACCGCGGCGTCGGCCGCGCTGCTGTCGGCACACCGGGCGATCCCCAACATCATCCAGAGCGAGACCCCGCCCGGTGGCGAACAGGATTACGTGGTGCTGCGCCATTTCGGCACGCCGCGCGAATTCGATTTCCAGCCCAAGGATCATGTGGAACTGGGCGAATTGCTGGCCGCGATCGATATGGGGCGGGGCGCGAAGGTTTCCGGCGCCCGTTTCTATTTCCTGCGCGGCATCGGGGCGCGACTGCAATGGGCCATGCTCAATCTGGCCATGGCCAAGGCCCTGAGTCACGGGTTCACGCCCTTGATCCCGCCGGTCCTGGTGAAGCCGGAATCAATGGAGGGCACCGGCTTCCTCGGGGAGCACAGCGACGAGATCTACCATCTCGAGGACGACGATCTCTATCTGGTCGGTACGTCCGAGGTCCCGATGGCCGCTTACCACGCGGACGAAGTTCTTGATCTGACCGCCGGCCCGGCGCGTTATGTCGGCTGGTCCTCCTGTTTCCGCCGCGAGGCCGGTTCCTACGGCAAGGACACCCGGGGCATCATCCGGGTGCATCAATTCGAGAAGGTCGAGATGTTCTCGTTCTGCCGCCCGGAAGATGCCACGGATGAGCATCAGCGGCTGCTTTCTTTCGAGGAGGAAATGCTGCAGGCCATGGAGATTCCCTATCGGGTCATCGACGTCGCGGCCGGTGACCTGGGGACCTCCGCGGCTCGCAAGTTCGATTGCGAAGCGTGGGTGCCGACGCAGAACGCCTACCGGGAATTGACGTCGACCTCTAATTGCACGACGTTCCAGGCCCGGCGTCTCGGCGTGCGTTATCGCGACGCCGACGGCAAACCCCAGACCGCCGCCACGCTGAACGGAACGCTGGCCACCACCCGGTGGCTGGTGGCGATATTGGAGAACCACCAGCAGGCCGACGGTTCGGTCCGGGTGCCCGAGGCGCTCCGGCCCGGCCTGGGTGGGCTCGACGTGCTGCGGCCCGTCTGAGCACCCAGATGGATTACGACCTCGTCGTGCGCACCAAGCGGGCGGTGGGCGGTGGCCTCCTGCGGCCGGCGGTGGTCGCCGTGCGAGACGGCCGGGTCGCGGCGATCGATGATCTGAATCCCGCGGCCGGGACGGGTCGCGAGCTGACGCTGGCCGACGACGAGGTGCTGATTCCTGGCCTCGTCGACATCCATGCGCACATCAACGAGCCCGGGCGCAATCATTGGTAAAGGTTCGCCACCGCGACGGCAGCGGCGGCGGCGGGTGGCGTCACCGCCATCATCGACATGCCGTTGAGCTCCCTGCCGCCCACCCTGGACCCGGCCGCTCTGCAGGTCAAACGGTCGGCGGCCCGGAGCCAGGCGCGGGGGTGGTCACCGCGGTCAGGGTCGATGTCCATCCGGACGGCGGTTTCGCACGCCTGCACCTGGAAGGGGAGCTGACGTCCGCCGCTCGACGGGCGATCACGACTGATTGGCTGCGGCGGTTGCCGCCGGCCGCCGCCGGCAGCCCTTTTCGAAGGCTGGCAGATTTTCGCCGGGGCGTTGGCAAGGCAGGATGGTTCCGTGCCCGTTTTGTCCCTGAAGGAGTTCAACGACGCGTCCGTGGACGAGGTGCGCACCCTGCTGCGGTCGTGCCTGGACGTCGAGTCGTGGGCGGACGCGGTGGCCACCCGCCGGCCCTATTCCACGCACGGTGTGCTGATGGAGGCGGCGAGCGACTTGTCGGCGAACATCGCCTGGCCGGAGGTGGCCGCCGCTTTGAATCGACATCCCCGCATCGGAGAACGGTCGGCGGCCCAGCAGACGGGGTCCGAGGCGAAATGGTCCGCGGCAGAGCAATCCGGCGTGTCCGCCCGGGACGCGGACGCGCTGGCCGCTGGCAACGCCGCGTACGAGATCCGGTTCGGGTTCCTGTTTCTGATCTGCGCCACCGGGATGTCGGGTGCCGAGATCCTGGCCGAGTTGCAGGACCGGTTGGGTCACGACCGGGAGTACGAGAAGACCGTCGTGCTCAGCGAACTGCGCAAGATCGCAGATGTGCGGCTGGCCCAGGCGGTGGGCGCATGACCGCCGTGTTCGGGCCGATCGAGCGGCTGTCGACTCACGTGCTGGACACCGCGCTCGGCCGTCCGGCGGCCGGCATTCCGGTGAACCTCTACGCGGTGGCCGACAGCGATCCGGCCATCGCCCTCGGTGCCGGTGTCACGGACGCTGACGGCCGTATCGCCCAGCTGAACAGCGAAGCGCTGGGCACGGGCAACTTCCGCATGATTTTCGACACGGCCGCCTACTTCACCCACCAGCACGGCCGGCTCTTCTATTCCCGCATCACGGTCGAGTTCTTTCTCGACGGCGCCCGGGCGCACTACCACCTGCCCGTCCTGGCCAGTCCGTACTCGTACACGACCCATCTGGGCAGCTGACCGCCGCTTCCGGCGGCCCGGTAGGTTCGAGGCCCATCCACCGTCCCGCCGACGGAGCAGCAGACCAGCAAGGAGTGCCCGTGGCTTCCCAAATAACGATCGCCGGACCAGACGTCGCTGGTGTGGACCGGGTGCTGACGCCGGACGCGCTCGCTTTCCTGGCTGCTTTGCAGGAGAACTTCTCCGCCCGCCGGACGGAACTCTTGCAGCACCGCCAACAGCGCCGCGATCGGGTGGCCGCCGGCGCTTCGTTGGATTTCCTGCCCGAGACCGAGCCGGTGCGGTCCGGGATTTGGCAGGTGGCGCCGATTCCGGACTACCTCAAGGATCGCCGGGTCGAGATCACCGGACCAACCGACCGCAAGATGACCATCAACGCGCTGAACTCCGGGGCCAAGGTCTGGCTGGCCGACATGGAGGACGCCAACACCCCGCACTGGGAGAACGTCGTCGGCGGCCAGGTGAATCTCGCCGAGGCCATCCGGCGCACGATCACCCTGGATTCCGACGGGAAACACTATGAGCTCCGGGAGGGCCGGCTGGCGACCATCATCATGCGGCCCCGCGGGTGGCATCTCGACGAGAAGCATCTGCTTGCCGACGGAGAACCTCTGATCGGCGCCCTGGTCGATTTCGGACTGTACTTCTTTCACAATGCGGCGGAACTGCTGGCCCGCGGCGCCGGTCCGGCGTTCTATTTGCCCAAGATGGAATCGCACCTGGAGGCGCGTCTCTGGGCGGACGTTTTCGCCTTCGCCGAGAAGTGGTGCGATGTCCCGGCCGGGAGCGTCCGCAGCACCGTGCTGATCGAGACCATTTGGGCCGCCTTCGAGATGGACGAAATCCTGTACGAGTTGCGCAGTTACATCGCCGGCCTGAACGCGGGTCGCTGGGATTACCTGTTCTCCATCATCAAGACGTTCCGCGATGCCGGCCAGAGATTCGTGCTGCCGGACCGCAACTCCATCACCATGAACGCGCCGCACATGAAGGCCTATTCGGATCTGCTGGTGGCCACGTGTCACCGGCGGGGCGCCTACGCGATCGGCGGCATGGCGGCGTTCATCCCCTCCCGCGACCCAGAAGCCAACGCCGTGGCTTTCGAGAAGGTACGAGCCGACAAAACCCGCGAGGTGAACGCCGGGTACGAGGGATCGTGGGTGGCGCACCCCGGCCTGGTACCGATCTGCCAGGAGATCTTCGACGCCGGGCTCGGTGACCAGGTCGACCAACGGTCGGTGGGCCTTGACGCCCACGTCGGGGCCAAAGAGTTGCTGGCCATCGATGCGCTGTTCGTCGACGGGAAGCCCGCGGTCACCGAGGAAGGGTTGCGCAGCAACCTCGCCGTAGCGCTGGAGTACGTGGTCGCCTGGCTCAGCGGCCGGGGGGCTGTCGCGATCCGCTCGCTGATGGAAGACGCTGCCACCGCTGAGATCTCGCGCTCCCAGGTATGGCAGTGGCGCAAGGCCGCCATCGTGCTGGACACCGGGAAAACCGTCACGGCCGATCTGATCACGCAAATCACCGATGCGGCGGCCGGGGATCTCGCTGCTGCCTGGGCCCAGGTTCCTGGCGGCGCCGACCTGCTGCGCCAGGCCAGAGACCTTCTGGTCGACATGACGACCCAGGAGACGTACGACGACTTCCTCACCGTCCGGGCGTACGCGCTGCTGCCGTGACCGGTCTGTCGGCGGACCGGTTGGCGGAGTGGGACTTCGCCCTGGCCGAGGACGACTCCACTTACGCCGCCGCTTATCCGGGACCGCCGCCGCCCGGTCCGGTGCGCACCGTGTACATCCCGGTCCACCGATTTGCCGTGACCAGTGTGGCCGAATGGTCGGTGGCCGCGGTGGCGGCGATCGACGAGTTGCCCGGCCCATGGACAGCGTTACTGGATCGCCTGCGCGGTGCGGAAGCGGGCCGGCTGGACCTGCTGACCCGCCGCGAACTGGCCACCGAGCCGATCGAGGATTTGCGAATCGACCTGGAGGACGGCTTTCGCGGGCATCGGGGGACGGCGGCGGACGACGCGGACGAGGACACGCAGGCGGTGCGGGCCGCCCGGGCCGTGATGGCCTTCATGGAATCCGGTGAGCTGCGCCCGCGTTCCCGGGGATGAGTCTGCCTGTCGGGATTCTGCATTTCGCGATCCCGGTCGAGACGCCACAAACCATCCTCGGGCGGTCCGGAACCATTCCGCTGGCCGCCATGATCAGCGCGGCGCGGGGACGGGTGAGCGGACTGCACTTCGGCACCAGTTATGCAAGCGGCCGCCGCGGAAACCGGCGTCCTGGTGTCCGACGGCAGCGACAACAAAACCCCGGTCGGCTCACCGGAGGTGGTCGCCGAGCGTTGGGACACGCACGCGGACAACGTTTCGCAGGCACTGGCGGCCGGCATCCATCAGGGCTGGGATCTGCATCCGGCGCAACTACCGCTGCGTTTCGCCGCCTCGTTCGCGTTCCTTCGACAGAGCTGCTCGGCCGCGGCGGACCGACTGGCCGCCTATCACGACGGTCGGCCGGGGCCGGCGGGCATCCTGGGCGAGCCGGCCACAGCCTTCGCCCTGGCCCGTCACCTGGCGGCGGCGTTGGCCTGCGGAGCGTTGGACGACGACGAGGTCGCGTCCACCGGATTGCTGCCCGAGCTGGTGCGCCGGTATCTGGTGCGAGGAGCCGCGCCCGGGACAACCAACGCCTGAATTAACAGCTGCTGACCTACGTTCCGTTGGCTGTCTCACCCACCTGATGGTGTCGGCCGCCATCGAATATGCCCGCGGCATAGTGCTATCGCCATTTCACGATGCGCATTTTGCCGCGGGCGCCGTGAGGAAGCCGTCCGGCTCCGATCAAGGAGTCGGATGGGCCGGGCACGGATCCGATTGGTCAAAGCGAGTGGCGGTGGCGCTGGCCGGATAGATCTGGGTGATCTGCAGGACGGCATCCACCGTGCCTGGGTTACTAACCCGATGGGTGCCGACTTCGGTGAAAGCCTGGCCGGCGCTGAAATGTTGGATCTTGCAACCGACCTGCCGATCGACGCTGCCGGACTCGACGACGGCGACGACGATCCCGGGATGGGAATGCCAGCCGGAGTAGGAATGGGGCGGGTAGGTGAGCGTGAAGACGGCGACATCCGTTGACGATTTGGTCGTCAGTGAGACCTTGTCCTGCTTGATGTGGGTGCGCCCGTCGATCGTGCCCGTGAAGGCATTGGTACGGATTGGGGCCGGGTTCGATGGCGGCGTCGCCAGCGTATTCGTGCTGGCCGTCAGGCACCCGAGTGCCACCGCGGCAACCACTGTGAGAGTTTTTCCTTTGTGTTTCACCGAACCTCCTGAATTTCGCGAGACACCGGACTGGCGAGGCAATCGCCTGGATTGCTGGTGATCTTCGGGCAAAGAAGTCGAACGGCTCTGTGGGGCTATGTATACTATTGCGTCCGCCCATGGGCATATCCGCCAAAGTGATGAACGGCCGAAAGCCGGTGGACCGGACGGTTGGGGCGCCCGCTCGATCGGTCGACCCAGTTCTGTCCTGGGGAAGCGGCCCTGGCTCGCTTCATGGCGGGGGCTTCGCTGCTTCGCTTGGCTGCCCCGCTCCTGTCGTCGCCGTGCGCACCGTGACCCGGTGCGCGATTGGCCGGCGGGCGCTTCCCGAGTTATCCACAGGCGGCGGGCTGGTTGCGGCGGCCGGGGTGGGCTGCGGGCTAGCGTCCTTCTCGTGGCTGATGTCCATGCTGTCGGGGCCGGGGTGGTGGGGTGATCGATCCGGATGGGATTCCGCAGTTGTCGGCGGGGTCGGTGGCGCAGGTGGCGGCGGATGCGCAGGCGTTGTTGGAGCAGGGGGCGTTGCTGACGGAGTCGGGGGCGTCGTTGGCGTCGGTGTGGGCGGGATTGCCGGGGGTGTTCGCCACGCCGGACACCGCCGATGTGGTGGAGGCGGTATGGCCGGTGCGGACGATCACCACCTCGGTGGGTGCGGATGTGCGGGTGATCGGTGGGGCGTTGCAGACCTACGCCGACGCGGTGGGCCCGATCGCGGCGGCGTTGTCGGAGTTGAAAGCGCAGGCGTTCGCGTTTCGGGCGTCGGTGCAGGGCCAGCAGGATTGGACCCGGGACGGGGATCGGGTGGATGCGCACAACCGGTTGATCGCCGGGGTGAACACCCAGGTCGCCGCGCTCAGCGACGCGGAGCGGGCCTGCGCGAACCAGACCGGTTGAATCCGCCTTAAGTGCCGCGGTCACTGTGGAAAATCGTGGTCTGAGGGATCAGCGTCGTGTTCCGGGCGGCCATTTCCAATGCCGCGACCACCAGGTCGGAGCGCATGTGGTCGGCCATGGCGTAGCCGAGAACTTTCTTGGAGAAGCAGTCCAGCACGGTGCCCAGATACAGCCAGCCCTCCCAGGTGGGGATGTAGGTGATCTCACCGACCAGCTTGCGGCCGGGCGCCTCGGCGGTGAAGTCGCGGTGCACCCGGTCCGGGACGCCGGCGGTGTCGCCGGCGATGGTGGTGACCGGCCGGAACGGCCTCGGTTGGCACGCCACCAGCCCCAACTCCCGCATCGCCGCCCGGACGGTCTCGTCGTTGTAGACGTGCCCCCACCGGGCCAGCTGCGCATGCACCCGCCGATAACCCGTGCCGTCGGAGTGCTCGAACGCGAACCGGACCAGTGCGCGTAGCCGCTTCCGCCACGCATCGACCCGCTCGGGCCGGGACCGCCAGTCGTAGTAGCCCGATCGGGACACCTTCGCCCACCGGCACATCAAGATCACCGGATAGTTGCCTTCTTCGCCACAGATGACGAGTGAGGTTCCGCCGTCGGTGTCCACCAACCGGGGGGAACCTCAGAGCATTTCGCGTTCACCGGTGCTTCTTCGCGAAGAAGCGCCCGCCGGGGCCCAGCGATCTGGTGGTCGGATCCACTCCGCGTTGACAGTCGGAGGCGACCCGATCATTTCGAGCCTCGGCTGGTCAGCAGCATCATTGCTGCGCCGACGGTGATGATCGGGATGAGCGGTGCGACGGGTCGCGCGGAGTGCAGTAGCAGTGCGCCGGCGAGCGCCCCCGCGACGAGGGCCGCGATGGCGGCGATGCGTGTGGCGGTGGCGTGATGCTGCTTGCGAGCGATGTCTTCCAGCAGGGACGTCAGGGTGCCAGTGACGAAGGTGGTGGTGACGCCGTGCCCGGCTAGGACCCGCCGCGAAGCGGCTGTTTGGGCGCCCATGCTGGTGGCGGAGACGGCCAGCACGACAAGGTCGACCAAGCCGGTGGCTGCGCCGTGGGTGGCGAGCCAGATGCCGAAGACGATGATCTGTGAGATCCACACGCCGGCGAGGATGCGTTGGGCGGGTGCTTTGGGACGGTGCAGGAACGCGCCGTAGCAGCCGACGGCGAAGAAGACGCAGGCGACGGCGGCTTGCAGGGCGCTGTGTGAATATCCGGGGCGGCCGACCAGTCCGAGAAGGACGAGGTTTCCAGTCATATTGGCGGTAAAGATGCCGCCCATGCCGAGGAAGGCGACGGCGTCGACGACTCCGGCGGTGAACGTGAGCAGGACCAGAGCGGCGCGGGTTTGGTGTGGGGTGCGTTGGGTCGCGGGTGCGGAGGTGGTGGTGGGGGTGCTCACGCGGAGGTGACCATGGCAAAGGCGCGTACGGGGGATGCGGTGCCGGTGACCATTTTCAGGGGTACGGCGGCGAAGAGGAACGTTTTTCCGAGCAGCTGGTCGAGGTTGACCAGTTGTTGGCACATGGGGATGCCGTTGGACAGCCACGTTTTGTGGCTGGGCCACCACCAGGCGTCGGGGTCGTCCATTCCGATCAGGTCGGTGCCGAACAGTGACACTTGTTGGTCGACAACCCACTGTGCTGACTGTTCGGGCAGGTAGGGGCGGTGGCTGGCGAAGTCGGGTTCGCCCCAGTATTTGTCGGCGCCGGTGCAGACGAGCAGCGCGGTGCCAGGTTGTACAGGGCGGCCGGACGTTTCGGCGGCGGTTTGGAGGTCGTCGGCGGTGATGGCTTCACCGCGGGCGCGGTGCCGCAGGTCCAGAGCGTGGCCGGGGACGACGAGGCGTTGCAGCGGCAGTTGTGAGGTGGTTTGCCCACCGGGGACGAAGTGGGCGGGCACGTCGAGGTGGGTGCCGCAATGTTCGGGCATGAGGATCAGCCGGCCGTGCATGGACAGTTTGCCCTGTGACTGGGTGGCGGTCTCTTCGAATGTGTAGAGGTTGCCGAAGGACACGGGGTTCCCGCCGATGTTCGGCATGCCGTCGTACAGCTCGTGGCTGAGGTCGATGAGTTCGGTGAACGGCACGGTCATGTTTTCGGCTCCACTCAACTTGTGCCCGCCGCGCCCGCCTGATCGCGGTGTGTCGGGTAGGTCGCAGGTCAGGCGCTGGCCACGACGGGGCGGGGCGTGGCGGGGGGCGCCACGAAATCCGGTATGCGGGGCTGCACGATTTTGCGGAGGGCGACGTAGAGGACGGCGGATAGGACGAAACCAACTTCGAACGCGATGTCGCCGAGGCCGGGGAATTTCGTCGGCATGATCGCCACGAAAATCGTTTGGTTGGCGAAAAGGGCGACGGACACAATGATGCCGACGATCATCGCGATGGGGCCTGCGAGGTTGACGTACCGGTGGTTGATGAACACGGCGTTGGGGATCGGCTGGCGGAAGAAGATCCGGTCGGCCAGGACGATGCCGAGCCACGGCCCGATCCAATAGGCCGTGACCAGGAGGACGTTTTGGTAGGCGTCGACGTGGTTCAACCCGATCGCGGCGATGATGAACCCGATGACGCCGAGGACGACGGTGAGGGCTGCCCGGCCGAACATGGTGGGCAGTTTGAACCCCAGGGCGGTGAAGGATGACCCGCCCGGTTTCCTCCGGACTTGGGCACCCCAAGTAGAATTTGGGGTACGAACGGAGGAATTCAATGTCGAAGTATCGCGGGAAATACACCACGGAATTTCGGGCAACGGCGGTGCGGGAAATACTCGAGAAGTCCAAACCAATCGCGGACGTCGCTCGCGAGCTAGGATTGGTGGAGCAGACGCTGCGGAATTGGGTGGCGGCCGAGCGTCAGCGGACCGGCGGCGTGATACCGGAGGCCGAATTGACGGTGACGGAGCGCGCCCGGCTCAAACAACTGGAAAAAGAAGTCCGGGAGCTCCGGATGGAAAACGAGTTCCTGGGAAAAGCGACGGCCTTCTTCGCCAAGAAATCGCAGTGAGCGTGAAATACGCGTTCATCGCCAGCGAAGAGGGCAACTATCCGATGAACTTGATGTTCAAGTGGGCGAAGGTGTCGGCGTCCGGGTTCTACGAGTGGCGCTCCCGCGAGCCGTCGGCGACCGCGCGGCGGCGGTCCAAGCTGGCCAGCGTGATCCGGGCGCTGTTCGAAGCCTCGGACGGCACCTACGGGTATCGGCGCATCCACGCTGATCTGCGCCGATCGGGCTTCTGGGCTGACGACGAGACGGTCCGCAAGATCATGCGGGAGCTCGACCTGGTGCCCTGTCAGCCGCGGCCGTTCCGGCCCACCACCACCATCGCCGGCGACGCCGGCGACACCCCAGACCTGGTCAAACGCGACTTCACCGGCGACCGGCCCGGCGCCAAGCTGGTCGGTGACATCACCTACATCCCGACCTGGGAGGGCTGGCTGTATCTCGCCACCGTCATGGACCTGGCGACCAAGAAAGTCATCGGCTACGCCATGGCCGAACATATGCGCACCTCCCTGGTCATCGACGCCCTGGCCATGGCGATCCGCAATACCCCGATCATTGGCGGGGCCATCTTCCACAGCGACCGCGGCTGCCAATACACCAGTCAAGAATTCGCCGACTACACCGAGAGAGCCGGAATTCGCCGGTCCGTCGGCAAAACCGGCTGCTGCTATGACAACGCGGCGGCGGAATCATTGAACGGTACCATCAAAATTGAACGGGTCAATCGCACGACCTATCCAACACGAGAACAAGCCCGTATTGACATCACCCGCTATATCGAGCTACGATACAATCAGATCAGGTTGCACTCCGCGCTCGGCTACATCACACCGAACGAAGCGGAGCGACACTGGAACCAACAAAACCCGGCAGCGTAAAACTAAACAGATTCCAAGTCCGGCAAACGCCGGGCGGCTCAGGACAGGGCGCTGGAGTACAAGTTGATTTGGTTGGCTGCGATCGCGCCGATGAAAATCCCGAGGAGCGTCACTTTCCCCAGCCATGTGGGGAAAAGGCCAATGTAGGACTCGGCGGGGTTGTCGACGTTGAATTTGCTGACACCGACTGCGGTGACGGCGGCGGCGCCGGCGACCTGCAGGACGGTGGAGGACAGGAACACGCCGAGGGCGGCGAACAGGCCGGCCGGCCGCGCCTGGGCTGGCTTGAGGTACCGCGCGTAGTCGGCGGCCAACGGGTTCCATCCGGCGGTGTACCCGAACGATGCGCCGATGGCGATCCAGAACGCGCCGGGGACGGGAGCTCCCGGCGTTGATGGGGCCGCTTTGCTGAAGGCGATGACGACGCCGACCAGGAAGATGACGGCCAGCAGCGGGAACGCCCACTTTTCGAAGAAGTGGATGAAGTTGTGCCCCAATACTGCGGCGGCGAGCATGATCAGGAACCCGATGATGAGGCTCAGCAGCGGCGACATGCCGGTCAGGGCGGACAGGGCCAGCGCGCCGCTGACGGCGTTCACGGCGAACCAGCCGCAGCCGGCGAGCAGCGAGTTCAGCCCGGCCGGGAGCAGGTTCCCGATGAACCCGAACGCTTTTCGGGACAGCACCATTTGGCAGAGGCCGCTTTTCGGTCCCCAGCTGGTGAGGACGGCGTGGAAGATGCCGCCCAGCCCGTTGCCGATGATGATGGCGGCAGCGGCCTGCCAAAAACTCAACCCGAAATACAGAACGCCCAGAGCCCCGACGAAGATCGTCGCGAATTCCATGTTGGGGGACACCCAGTTGTACAGCAGGCTAATCGGTTTGCCGTGGCGTTCTTCCAACGGGATTTCCTCGACACCGCCGGGTTCGACGGCGGTCGTTTTGTCACCGTATTCGCGGAATAATTCGTCGACTGCTGCGCTGGGGCTTTCAGTCATCGGGGTGACCTTTCCGTCACGGACGCGGGGGGTGTGCCTGGTGTGCTGCGGTGCTTGTGCAGGTTGGGTGTTAGCGGTGGCCGCCGGCGGGGTGCCACGCCGCCTTCCACACGATGGGGTCGTGGCCGGGGAGGACTCTGGCGTCGAGTCGTTCGGCGTCGGATACGACGCGGTACACCGAGGCGCGTGCTTTGCGGGCGTCGGCGGGTTCGGCGACGGATCCGCATGGCACGCCTTCGAGGATGTTTTCGGCGAGGTCTGCGCTGTCGGCAGCCAAAATCCATTGGCCGGTGGCGGGTAGCTCCACGCCGTATGACTGGTGGCCTGGGGTGTGCCCGGGGGTGGCGAATGTCCGGACGCCGGGGGCGAGATCGGCGTCGCCGTCAAGGAGCTGCCAGTTCACCCCGTCGCGCATGTAGTCGCGACGGTAGAACGCGACGTCGATTTCCGTTCCGTCGTCGGCGCGGCGCCGGCCGTATTCCAGTTCGTCCCGTTGGATGGCGATGGGGACGCCGGCGGCGGCGAGCAGCGGGATCCCGCCGGTGTGGTCCAGGTGCAGATGCGACACGGCGGCGAGGATGACATCTTCGATGTTCACGCCGACGGCGGCCAGGGCCACGGTGAGGGGGTCCCCGTCGGGCCCTGAGGGCATCATTCCTGGGCCGTAGATGCGGGTGCAGGCCGGTTCGTCGTCCAGGGCGGCGCGGCTGATGCCGGTGTCCAAAAGGACCCAGCCGTCGGTGGTTTCCACGGCGGCGCCGAAGATCGGCTCGGTCAGCGGGTGCGCTCCGGCGCCGTGTACGGAAAGAGATTTGGGGACGCGTTCTTGCCCGAATTGGAGCATGAACATCCGATTCGCGGGCATGCGGCTCCAGACTGTGGTTGACGAAGGATTCAGGTCAGACGAGTACGTGAAGGGAGTTGCAGGCCGCGGTGATCGCGTCGACCATCAATGCGATGTCGCCGCGGCTGGTGATCAGCGGCGGCGACAGTTGCAGGGTCGGCCCGATCGCGCGGGTGATCAAACCGAAGTCGCGGCAGGCCGCCGCGATACGCGCCGCCGCCATGGGGTCCTGGTCGGCGATTTCCGCTTTGACCTCGACGCCGGCGAGCAGGCCGGCGGTGCGGACGTCTCCGAAAAGGGGATGGTTGTCGAAGGCGTCGTGGACGAGGTGGGCGTACCACGGCTCGAGTTCGGCGACCCTGTCCACCAGGTTTTCCCGTTCGATGATGTCCAAGTTGGCCATCGCAGCTGCGCAGGCGGTGGGGTGTCCGGCGTAGGTGAAGCCGTGGCGCAGCATCGGCGCCCCGTCGCGGAAAAACGGGTCGGCGAGCTCACCGGAGGTGATCACCGCACCGAGCGGTAGATAGCCGGAGGTGAGACCTTTCGCGCATGTGATCATGTCGGGCTGGTAGTCGTACTTTTGGCAGCCGAACCAGGCGCCGAGCCGCCCGAACGCGCAGATGACTTCGTCGGAGATCAGCAGCACGTCGAACTGTTTGCACAGCGCGGCGACGGCCGGCCAATAGTCGGGGGCTGGTGGGCGTACACCGCCGGAGCCGATGACCGGTTCGCCGATGAACGCGGCGATGTGCCCGGCTGAGGTTTCGAATAGGGCGCGGACCGCTTCCACGGAGTCGTGTTGGACGACGGCAACGTCGGCGATCAGCGGCCCGTTGTAACCCTCGCTGTTGGCCGGTATCCCCGCCAGGCTTGTGCCGTAGGCGTCCATTCCGTGGTAGCCGTGGCGGCGGGACACGATGGTGGTTTTGTCGGGGCGGTTTTGCACCGCCCAGTAGCGGCGGGCCAGTTTGCAGGCGGTGTCGATGGCGTCGGAGCCGCCGCCGGGGGTGAAGAAGACTTTTGCGTCGGGCATGGGCGCCAGCGCGGACAGCCGTTCTGCCAGTTGGATCGCCGGCTGGTTGGCGTACACATCGAAGGTGTGGAACGCTGCGAGGGTCGCCATCTGGTGGCGGGCGGCGTCGGCGATTTCCGTGCGGCCGTGCCCGACGTTGCAGTACCAGAGGCTGGCGGTGCCGTCGAGGTAGCGGCGGCCTTGCGCATCCCACACGGCGGCGCCGTCGCCGCCGACGATGATCACTTCGTTGTCCCCGGTAATCGACATGTTGGTCATGCCACGCCACAGAGCTGTCATGTGATGAGCCTGACATTCGGATCCGGAAAGTCAAGTCTTGGATCCAAGAAAGTCGGATGGCTTCTTCCATGACGGCCGGCTTTCGGGCGCAAGCCCGGGCCGTTCTGCGGCATCCGGGCGGTTGCCCTGCTACCGGCCGACGGCGATCACCGGGGTCCGTTCCAGCCGGCGGGCAATCAATTCACCGGACCGCAGCACGTGATCTCGTGCCGCCACCCGGGCAGCGTCGGCGTCCCCGACGCCGATCGCGGTCAGGATCGCGTTGTGCTCGGAGGCGTTGCGGCGCAGCAGCGCCGACGATTCATTCAACGCCGACCACGTCAAGTTCCGAGGGAAACCCTGATGCAGCTGGCGGACCGTTTTCGCCAGCTGCATGTTGCCGGCGGCGTCGAGCAGTGCGTCGTGGAAACGGTTGTTCGCCTCCGGCCAGATCGACCGGGCTTCGGCTGCCCCGTCACCGTCGTGTCGATCGACCGCGGATTTGAACAGGGCGTCGGCGTCGGCCATGCGCTGCCGCTGCTCGTCGGTGATCATCTCGGTGGCCAACGCCGCCGCTAAACCTTCCAGTTCGGCGCGGACCTGATACGCCTCACGCACCTCGGTGCCGCTGGGGCCGCGCACGAACGCGCCGCGCCGCGGCACGATGACCAACAAACCATCCTTAGCCAACGCCTGCAGTGCTTCTCGCACCGGCATTCGGCTCACCCCGAACTCGGCGGCCAACGCTTCTTGCCGCAGCCGCGTCCCGGCGGGCAGATCACCCGACATGATCCGCTGCCGCAGCTCCGCGGACAGTTGATGCGCCGCAGCACTGCCGGACACGCCGAAATCAGCAAACGCCGAAAGGCCATCGCTCATCGCACCGCACTCCTTCACACCTGGCGCCACCCACCGCTCTGGGCGCGGTGACCTAGTCGAAGGGTATCCGGATATCCAAGACGGCCCTGTTTGGATCCGAGAACCGGGGCCGTGGTCAGCAGACGGCCACCGCGGCATCCCTGCGCAGATCCGCGGCGCCGAATGTCGAACCCGACTCCCGCTGGTGCCCGGCGATGACCACCGCGCCGGTGCCGCGGTCCCGCACCGGCAAATCACGGACCTCATGCCCCCAGTCCACCAAACCCTGCCGCACCTGTGGGTCGGCGTCGGCCTCCAACAGCACCACCGCGTCGCTGGCCCGCCACCTCGGCACGTCGATCGCCGCCGCCGACGACAACCCGCCAATCACCAGGTGATCCATCACCTGCGCCAACGTTTGCACCTGCGCGTCGGCGCCCGGGGTGGCCAACGCCACGCATCGCTCACCGTCGTCGAACATCATCGGCGCCAACGTGTGTACCGGCTTCGCCGACGGGCGCGGCGCGTTCGGCGACGCCGGGTCGGCGTCGAAACCGAGCATCCGGTCGTTGAAGAAAATCCCGGTGTCGGGCGCGTAGGCGGCCGACCCGAACTCGTCGTACAGGCTGATCACCATCGACACGACGGTGCCGTCGGCGTCCGCGGCGGCGACCGCTGTGGTGTGCGTCTGCTGCGTCGGCCCCCCGCGTTTCCCCGCGCGGCCAGGATGGACCTGCAGCCGAATGTCCAGCAGCTCTCGCCACCGGTCCGTCGCGATGACCGGCCGGTGCTGGAACGCGGCCTCCGCCGCTTCGATGCCCATGTGCGCCCGCACCGCCGGATTTGGATCGTCGACGTCGCTGAGCACCCCCAATGCCATCAGCGACAAGATGCCCTGCGACATCGGCGGCAACGCGAAAGTGTGCACACCCAGCCGGGTCGTCGCCAAGGCGGGCACCACGGTGTCGGTGTGCTGTTCCAGGTCGCCGAGGTTCATGGCGCTGCCGTCGGCCTGCAACCGGCGAACCATCGAGTGGGCGATGTCGCCGCTGTAGAACGCGGCCGCCCCGGAATCTGAGATGGCTTGCAGCGACGCGGCCAGCGCCGGCACCCGCACCAGATCCCCCGGCCGCAGGCCCGTACCCAGGAGCGGCGATCCGGGGGCACCCCGTTGTAGCCGGGCACGTTGTCGGCGCACCGCGGCGAGTCCCTGCTGGGTGATCGGGTAGCCGTTGACCGCGAGGTCGACCGCCGGTTTGAAGAGCACGTCCCGGCCGAGTCGGCCGTACCGTTGGTGCGCCGCATCCAGCGAGGCGACAGCGCCGGGCACCGTTGTGGTTTGGCCGCCGTCGGCGGCAGGCGGCCCCGTGTAGCCGGCGGGGGACATGCCCGAGCCGATATGCGCCGTGACAGACCCGTCGCGGGGCTTGACCAGGAACAGCGCGTCCCCGCCGATGCCGCACGACTCGGGCAGCACCACCATCAACGCGTAGGCGGCGGCCGCAGCTGCGTCGAACGCCGACCCGCCGCTTCTGAGCATGTCAGCGCCGATGGAAGCGGCCAGCGGATGACCGGCCGCGACGGTGCCCATCCGGCCCCGAGCATCGGCCCGCCCAGTCTCGGATCCAGAATGAGTCTGCATGGATCCAGACCGTAGCTTGCGGGAAGTGCCGGCGGAAGGCGTCGGGTAACGCCGCCGCCACCGGACGTCCCAGGCATCTTGGATCCAAGACTTGACCGGTGGGATCCGGGCGTAGAAAGTAGGAGGTCGAAGAGCTCTCGGCTTCACTCTCAAATCGGTCTCGGAACGGAGCCGCATGCACGGCACTTTGCCCGTCGCCGCACCCCTCATCGGCGAGGCCCCGACGGACGCGACCAACCCGGAAGGAAAACCAGCCGCCGAGGTGCCCACCAGTCTCGAACAGCTCGAGGCGGCCCTGTCCGCCGCCGCGGCCGCCGCACCGATGTGGGCGGCCACCCCCGCCGTGGACCGCGCCATCGCTCTCCGCGCCATCGCCCACCAGATGGAAACCGGCGGCGACGAGCTGGTGCGAATCTGCGAGGAGGAAACGCACCTGGGAGTGGCGAAGCTCGGCGGGGAGCTTGCCAGAACATGCTTCCAGCTCCGCGCATTCGCCTCTCTGCTGGAAAGCGGCTCCTACCTGGCGCCCACGCTGACCGCCGCGGACGACCGGCCCCCACCCGAAGGACACCCTCAGCTCGCGCTGTACCACATCCCTCTCGGGCCGGTCGCAGTGTTCGGCGCCTCCAACTTTCCCTTGGCGTTCGGGGTGATCGGCGGCGACGCCGTCTCCGCCCTGGCCGCAGGCTGCCCCGTGATCACCAAAGGACATCACGCCCACCCCCGCTTCGCCCGCGCCGTCGCGGACACCGTCTCCGCCGCGCTGGAAAGCACCGACGCTCCCGCCGGGGTCTTCGCTTTCGTGACCGGCCGGGACATCGGGCAGCAACTGGTCCGAGACCCCCGCATCAAAGCCGCCGGCTTCACCGGATCCCTCACCGGCGGCCGCGCCCTTTTCGACATCGCCGTGGCCCGCCCGGATCCCATCCCGTTCTACGGGGAGCTGTCGTCGGTCAATCCGGTGTTCGCGACGGCGGCGGCGCTGGCCGACCCGTCTGCGTTCGCCGACGCGTTCCTGACGTCGCTGACCATCGGAACCGGTCAGATGTGCACCAAGCCGGGACTGCTCATCGTCCCCGCCGCCGCCGGCCTCGGCGCGGTCATTGCCGAACGCGCCGGGGCCGTCACCCCGGGCCAGTTCGTGCACCCGTCCGTGGCCGCCGGCTTCGACTCCGCCGTCGAAGTCCTCGCCGCCCAGCCGGGCGTCACCGCGCTGTACGGGAACGCCAACACCGCCGACCGCACGGAAGATCTCACGCAGCAGCCCGTCGTCTTCACGGTCACCGCCGCCCAAGCCGCCTCCGACCGCACCATCTACACCACCGAAATGTTCGGGCCGGCCGCCGTCCTCATCGAATACGACTCCGACGCAGAGGCCTTGGACCTGGCCGGACAGCTCGACGGGTGCCTCGCCGCCGCCGTCCACGCCGCACCCGACGAACAACTCGCCAACGATCTCGTCGCGGTGTTGACGCAACGGGCCGGGCGGGTCATCTGGGGCGGCTGGCCCACCGGCGTCGCCGTCGACCAGGCGCAAAACCACGGCGGCCCGTGGCCGTCCACCACCGACAGCCGACACACCAGCGTCGGTTTGCGGGCCATCGACCGGTGGGTCCGTCCCGTCGCGTTCCAGTCAATGCCTGAACACCTACTACCGGCCGCCGTTGCAGCTGCGGCTTATTAGAGCCAAACCGGCGCCAGCACAGCGCCTTTCACCAATGAGACCCGTTGGAAGGTGCTGATGCGTGAAGGGGCATCCATGCTGTTGGCGACGCGCCGAGAAAGGGCGCTCCTTTCGGAAATGCTGGGACGCCCGAAAAGACGCCCCACCCATAGCACAGGTGCCAACACGAACGGGTGACCACGCCGCTGCGCCGAATTCGGCGAGACAGGTCAGCTTCCAATGGTGGCCGGGCACACCCAGCCGGCTGTATGCACCTCGCCGACATGGGAGACCAGGACGCGGGCGGCGCTGCGGATAAACTCGAACTCCTCGTCAGTGAGAAAGCCCTGCGCGAAAGCGTTCACCACTTGATGCGCAGGAGGCCGGTGCGGGTGAGCGGTCGATGAATCCGTCGGCGGGTTGCCGAGGGGGAACTGATGTTTTCATGTGTCGAGGTAGCGGTAGCCCAAGCGGTTGCAGGCATCTCGGATCGTGGCGGCCAGGGCGGGGTGGGATAAGGGCACGGCCAGGCGCGCTCGGGCGGCGGCCACGGCCGCTTCGGCGGGGGTCCACAAAGCGACGTTGAAGGCGCCGACGCCGTGCATCGAGGAGCCGTACCGGACCCCGCCCGCAGCGGGGAACCGGGCAGAGATGGCGCGGGCCCAGCGCTGGGTGCGGCGCCGGTCCGGCGAGGTCCAGATCTCTTGGGATGCTCCGGCCCGGGTGGGCCAGGTTCCGGTCAGGTCGAGCAGCCGGACACCGCCCAGGTCCAGGTCGAACTTCACCAGCCACGGGGTGCCGGTGTGCACGTCGACGGTGCGGTTGGCGCCGAACGCCTCGGCGAGCGCGGTGACCGCGTCGCTGCCGGCGTAGAGCACACCGTGGTCGGGGTGATCGGCCGCTGGCGGGGGGTGTGGGTCGAACCGGGCGGCGACGGGTCCCCAATGTCGCAGCCTGTTCCAGGGGACGGCGTGGACGGTGGTGGTCGGGAAGATCCGCCACAGCGGCGCGGTGATCTCCGCCAGGTCCCCGGCCTGGTTGGCCGGGGGAAGCTGCTCAAGTGGGGGCGGGTCGGGGAACTTGGGCCTGCTTGTCACCAGGTGTTGCCCATGCCGGCGATCACGTCGGCGGCCGGCTTCCCGGCGGCCAGCCACTGAAGCGGGGTGACCATCCGGCCGTCCATCTGCAGCGCCGGAATGGATAAGAAGTTGCGGTAGCCGACCCAGGACCAGTCCTCGGGGATGTGCGGGGTGGTTTTGTCCAATCCGGGCCGGAACCGGCCGGCGTCGTCGAACTGGAACCGCGGGAACCGCTGGACACCGTCGATGAGCAGGCATACCAGTTCGCGGGCGGCGGCCTTGTTCCGCACCCGGCCCGGCGTGATCCCGTTGTGGACAGCCACCTCGGCACCGGTGTACGCGGCCTGCACCAGGCTCTGCTGTACGGCCTCCTCGACGAGGGCACCAGTCGGGTCGACCCGGGCATCTAGGTTCAACCCGGAATCGGCCAGCTCTATCAACTCGGCATCGGTCAACGGAGCGGCCGGCTCGAGAAGCCGGCGTAGCGCGTGAGCGGCCTGGTCGGGATCGACGTGGTGCCGGACCAGTAGATCTTCCAGGACAGACATGCCACCAATGTACGCGCATCACCGCGCAGCGCGCGGTTCTGCTCGTAACATGGTGCCTGGCGATGCGTCATGTGGTAGTTAGGCGGGTCACGCCGTCCCCCTCCCCCAGTTCACCGGCCGACCCGCGGTTTTCGTTCGGACGCCCGGCCGATCACCTCAAGTCCGAAGGCGTGAAAAGTGCTGGTTGTAATTAGCTTCCCGCGGTCGCCGAGCTGGCGGCGGACCCGTTCCTGCAGCTCCTGCGCGGCTTTCCGATTGAACGCCAGCATCAGGATCCGCTCCGGCGCCACCAGCTTGTACTGCACGGCATAGGCCGCACGGGCCACCATGGTGGAGGTCTTGCCCGACCCCGCCGCAGCGACCACCTGTACCCGGTTGTCGAAGCACACCACCGCCCGGACTTGTTCCTCGGTCGGAGGCGAGGACTCCACGGTCGCGAAGAACCCCCGCCGGCGGGACGTCTCCTCGACAACGAAGCGCTGGTTGCGGGCCGCGGCGCGTACGGCTAGGTCCGCGTCCCACCGGCCCAAAGCCCGGCGAACCTCAGGCCGCTGAGCACGCAGGAACTCTTTCAGCTCGACGGTGCCGCGGACTGTGACAAACTGGGCATTCATCACCGGTCTGCTGTGCTGCCACCTTTCGATCAATTGGCGGGGTCACCAACGGTTTCTCCAATGAAGTCGCTCGTCGTCCAGCTGCTGCGACCACACGACGATTTGCGCGGCCCCATCCGGAAAAACTTGCCGCAACCCGGCGAGGTGACGCAGATAGTCCAGTGCCCCTTGAAGGGACCGCGCCTTGTCCTTCGCCAGTCCCACTGCACCCAGCCGAGGGTTGGCTGACCTTGGTAAAGCTGCGGAAGGCACCCTCAGCCGGGGCTGCTAACGGTCGGGATTTTCGAAGCGGTACCCCACTCCCGGCTCGGTCAGCAGATACTTTGGCGCGGAGGTATCGGGTTCCAGCTTGCGGCGTAGCTGGGCCATGTAGACCCGCAGATAACGGGTTTCTTCGGCGTAGGCCGGCCCCCAGACCTCGGTCAGGATGGTGCGCCCGGACACGAGCTTGCCGGTGTGTTTGATCAGTACCTCCAGCATGGCCCACTCGGTGGGCGTCAGCCTCACTGCTTCGCCGTTCCTCGTGACGCGGTGAGCCGCCCGATCCACCGTGAAATCCGGTGTGACGATGATTTGCTCGCCGTCGTCAGAGACGCTGGGGGCAGCCCGCCGGACGGCGGCCCGGATGCGGGCCAGGAACTCGTTCATGGCAAACGGTTTGGTGACGTAGTCGTCGGCCCCCGCGTCCAGGGCCAATACCTTTTCGGCCGACGTGGCCCGGGCCGACAGCACCACGACAGGAACGGGCGACCAGCCACGGACGCCCTGCAAGACGGTGACCCCATCGATGTCGGGCAGCCCGAGGTCGAGAACGATGAGGTCGGGCTGGCGGCGGGCGACCGCGTCGAGCGCCTGGTGACCCGTGTGGGCCAGCACCACCTCATACCCGTGGGCCCGCAGGTTGATGCCCAGCGCCCTGGCCAACGGCAGGTCGTCGTCCACGACGAGAACGGAGGTCATCGGGGGCGTTCAGAACCGGCCGGCTGGCGGGCCGCCTGGTCGAGAGGCACCGAAACGATGACGGTCAGCCCGCCGCCGGGTGTGTCGTCCACGTCGATGCGTACCCCCATCGCTTCGGCAAGGCCGCGGGCGACCGCCAGGCCGAGCCCCACGCCGATCCCCGCCGGCGCGTCGCCGAGACGTTGGAACGGAGCGAACATCCGTCCGCGGTCGCGCTCGGGCACGCCAGGCCCGTGATCGACCACCCGGATCTGAGCGACCGGCGGATCCTCGCCGTCCACCACCGCGGCCTGCAGGCGGACGGGCCCACCTGCTGGCGAATACCGCAGAGCGTTACCGACGATGTTGGCCAGAACTCGTTCCAGCAATGCCGCGTCGGTGCTGAGCAACGGGAGGTCGTCGGGGATGTCGTCGAGAATTCGATCGACCGCGTTGCCGCCGCTGCCTGGTCCGGACAGGCCCAGCATCGCCCGGGACACCACTTCGTCGACAGAGGCGGGTCGGTGCATGGGGGTCAGGACGCCCGTTTGCAGCCGGGACAGGTCCAGCAGATTGTTCAGCAGGTCATCCAGCTGGTCGGCCGACGCGCCGGCAGACGCCAACAGTTCGGCCCGGTCGCCGGCAGCCCAGTCGACCGAATCGTCGGCCAGCCCGGTGATGGCCGCTTTGATGGTGGCCAACGGCGTCCGCAGGTCGTGCGACAGTGCGGACAGGATCGCGGTGCGAACCGAATCAGTGGCCCGCAGATGCTCGACTTCGGCGGCCTTTTCGCTGAGCTGTCGCTGTTCCCAAGCCTGCGCTGCCTGCTGGGCGAACACCTCGACGAGGCGGTGCTGCGACGCCGGGAGCGGGTGACCCCACAGACCCAGCCGCAGCTCCTCTGTCGCCGATACGAGAACGTCCGGAGCGCCGGTGGCAGGGACATCGCCGGCCGAGGCCAGCGCCATCTCGACGACGCCGTTGGATTCACGTAGCACGGCCGCCCCCATTCCAAATGCGACCCGGGCCCGTTCGAGTACCGAGGTCACCGGGTCGTCGTCATCGGTGGACCCGGCCACCGCCGTGGCCAGGATCTGCGCTTCGGCCCGCCCGGACGCCGCCTGAGTGGCCCGCCGAGCAGACAAGGTCACCACGGATGCCACGGTGACCGCGATGACGACGAAAACGGCCAGCGCGAAAACATTTTCCGGGGTGGCGATGGTGAAGGAGCCGACCGGAGGGGTGAAGTAGAAGTTGGCCAAAAGGGCCGCCAGCACGGCCGACACCACGGCGGGCACGACTCCGGAAGCCAGCGCCGTCACCAGGACGCCGAGGAGAAAGACGAGTATCTCCGTGGACAGATTGACCGAGGTGCGCAGCGGCAGCAGGATCGCGGTCACCGCCCAGGGTATCCCGATGGCCAGCAGCCACCGCAACCCCGACCGCACGTTCGGGGTGAGCTCGCGCAGCCCGAGCCGCCACTGCCGGAGCGACGCCAGCACCCGGCCGGTTGATTGAGCCGGGTGGGTTACCACGTGGACGTCGATATCGCCCGAATCGCGCACGATGGACATCACCGAGCTGCGTCGCAGCGCGGCGCGCCACCCGTCGTGGGTAGAAGCGCCGAGCACGATCTGGGTGGCGTTGACGGTTCGCGCGAAGGCCAACACCGCCGCCGGAATGTCGTCGCCGACGACGAGATGTAACGTGCCACCCAGCTTTTCGACCAGTATTCGTTGTTCTTCCAGGTCGGCCGGGGATGCGGAACCCCCGGTTCCGTCGGAACGCAGGACGTGCACGGCCACCAGTGACCGACCGGCGGCGGAGCCGGCGATCCGGGCGCCCCGCCGCAGCAGCATGGCTCCTTCGGGCCCGCCGGGAAGAGCCACCACAATTCGTTCCCGGGCGGCCCAGGTGGCTGAGATCCGGTGTTGGGCGCGATATTTGTCCAGACCTTCGTCGACTCGGTCGGCCAGCCACAGCAGAGCCAGCTCGCGCAGGGCGGTCAGGTTACCTTCGCGAAAGTAGTTGCCGAGAGCGGCATCCACCCGTTCTGCGGGATAGACGTGGCCGTGGGCAAGCCGCCGGCGAAGGGCGGACGGACTCATGTCCACCAATTCGATGGCGTCCGCTGACCGGACCACAGCATCGGGAACGGTCTCCCGCTGTACGACGCCGGTGATGGCCGTGACGACATCGTTCAGCGATTCCAGGTGCTGGACGTTCAGCGTGGAGATGACGTCGATGCCGGCCTCCAACAGCACCTGGACGTCCTGCCATCGCTTGGGACGGGCAGCTCCGGGGGCGTTGGTGTGCGCGAACTCGTCGATCAGCGCCACCTGCGGTTGTCGGGCCAGGACAGCATCGATGTCGAGTTCGTCCAGGTCGATGCCCCGGTGCCGCACGCTGGTTCGCGGGATGACTGGCAGATCACCGACCGCGCCCCGGGTAAATGTCCGGTCATGCGTTTCGACCAGGCCGATCACCACGTCCGTGCCCCGGGCCCGGCGACGTCGCCCCTCGTCGAGCATGGCCACGGTCTTGCCGACGCCGGGCGCGGCGCCGAGGTAGACGCGCAGTACGCCCTTGGCCATGTCGCCTCCTCATCTGCCCGCGAGCCCGGCCACCGCCACATTGAGTTCCAGTACGTTCACCCGATCTTCCCCGAGAAAGCCCAGCCAGGGTTGGGCGGTGTGGGCGGCCACCAGTCGTTGCACGTCCGCCCGGGCCAGATGGCGGTTGGCGGCCACCCGCGTCACCTGGATCTGGGCGTACGCCGGCGAGATGTCCGGATCGAGACCGGAAGCCGACGCGGTGACGGCGTCCGGAGGGACCCGTGCGGCGGGCACCCCGTCCTGGGCGGCGATGAGCGCGCGCCGGTGAGCAACCTGCTGGACCAGTTCCGGACTGTCCGCGGCCAGGTTCGAGCCGCCCGAGGCAGTGGCGTCGTAGCCGGTCCCCGCGTCGCTCGGGCGTCCGACGAACCACGGATTGGCGGAACTCGTGGACAAGGCCCCGGTGGCGAAGTCCTGGCCGATCAGGGAGGAACCCACCACGCGACCGTTCCGTTCGAGTAGCGAGCCGTCGGCCGACGAGCGCGTCGCCGCCTGGGCAACCCCCCAGACGACCAACGGGTATCCGATGCCGAGGATCACCGTCATGGCGACGAGAAATTTTGCCGCCATGAAGAGCTGCCGGCCCCAGTGGGCACGGATCCGCACCGGAAATTCGGGCACGACCGGATGCGTCACCACGTTCTCGATCATTCGTCTGTTCACCGCAGACCCGGCAACAGGGAGAGGACGACATCGAGCACCTTGATGCCGACGAAGGGAATCGCCAGCCCGCCCAGACCGTAGATCATCAAATTGCGCGACAACAGCCTCGAGGCCGAGGTCGGCCGGTACCGTACGCCACGGATGGCCAGTGGGATGAGCGCCACGATCACGAGCGCGTTGAACACGATCGCCGAGGCAATCGCGCTGGCCGGGGAGTGCAGTTTCATGATGTTCAACGCGCCCAGCGCGGGATAGGCACCGGTGAACATCGCCGGCAGGATCGCGAAGTATTTGGCGACGTCATTGGCTATCGAGAAGGTGGTGAGCGCTCCGCGCGTGATGAGTAATTGTTTTCCGATTTCGACCACGTCGATGAGCTTGGTCGGCGACGAATCCAGGTCCACCATGTTCCCGGCCTCTTTGGCGGCTGCCGTACCGGAGTTCATGGCCACACCGACGTCGGCTTGGGCGAGGGCCGGTGCGTCGTTCGTGCCGTCGCCCGTCATCGCCACGATCCGGCCGCCTTCCTGGGCTTTTTTGATGTAGGCCAGTTTGTCCTCCGGTGTGGCCTCGGCCAGGAATTCGTCGACCCCGGCCTCGGCCGCGATCGTTTGCGCCGTCGCCGTGGCGTCGCCGGTGATCATCACGGTCCGGATACCCATGGACCGGAGTTCGGCGAACCGCTCGGCGATGCCCGGTTTCACGATGTCCTTCAGCTGGACGACGCCCAGCACGCGCGCCGGCTCCCGCTCTACCTGCGCGGCGAGGAACAAAGCAGTGCCACCGGTCTCGGCGATCTGCTGAGCAACCGCGAGCGCCGGCTGCGGGACTGCCCCGTCCCGCTCGATCACCCAGGCGGCCACCGCATTGGCGGCGCCCTTGCGGATGCTGGTGCCGTCCAGGTCGATACCACTCATCCGGGTGCGGGCGGAGAATTCGATGACGACGCCGTGATGCGCTTCCCGTTCGGCCGCTCCGACATCCAGGCCGTAGGAGACCCGGCAGTGCTCGACGATCGACCGCCCTTCCGGGGTGAAGTCGCACAGGCTGGCCAGCAGAGTTTTTCGGGCCAGTTCGGTCGTCTGTACACCCGGCGCGGCGACGAGACGATCGGCTTGCCGATTGCCGAACGTCACGGTGCCGGTCTTGTCCAGCAGCAAGGTCGACACGTCGCCCGCGGCCTCCACGGCTCGGCCGCTCATGGCCAGCACGTTGTGTTGAACCAGGCGATCCATGCCGGCGACGCCGATCGCCGACACCAGCGCCCCGATCGTGGTCGGGATCAGGCACACCAGCAGGGCGATCAGCACTACCACGGATTGCGGTGAATGCGAGAAGGCGGCCATCGGCTGCAAAGCCAGAATCACCAGCACGAAGACGATGGTCAGACTGGCCAGCAAGATGTTCAGCGCGATCTCGTTCGGAGTCTTCTGCCGCACCGAACCTTCGACCAGTGCGATCATCCGGTCTACGAACGACTGTCCGGGTTCGGTGCGGATCTCGACCACGATCCGGTCCGACAACACGCGGGTGCCGCCGGTGACCGAGGAACGGTCGCCGCCGGACTCGCGGATCACGGGCGCCGACTCACCGGTGATCGCCGACTCATCCACGGAGGCGACTCCCTCCACGACGTCGCCGTCCCCGGGAATCATTTCACCGGCCGCGCAGACGACCCGGTCACCGACGTGTAGATCTGCGGCGGCTACCGGTGTCTCGACGCCCAGTCGATCGATCCTGCGCGCCGTGGCCGTCGCCCGGCCGGCTCGCAGCGACGCCGCCTGGGCCTTGCCCCGACCCTCGGCGACGGCGTCGGCGAGCGTGGCAAAAAAGACGGTGAGCCATAGCCAGGCGGTAGTGAAGATGACGAACACCGACGCCGTGGTGAAGCACAGCACGGTGCACAGCGCCGAGCCGACTTCCACCACGAACATGACCGGGTTGTGGATCAACCGACGGGGATGCATTCCCCGTACCGCGGCCGGGAGCGCGTTGACCAGTTGGGCCGGTCGGAAAACCCCTCCGGCGACGCGTCGCCGGAGAGACTGATTATCTGGAAATGCCTTCGGCGTCATCGTCGTGGTCATGCCGAGAGTCCTTCGGCTATCGGGCCCAGCGCGAGCGCCGGCAGGTACGTCAGCCCGGTCACCAAGATCACCACGGCGACGAGCATGGCCACGAAAAGGGGGCGGTACGTGGGGAGCGTTCCGGCGTCGTCCGGCCGCCTACCCTGACGGGCCACGCTGCCACCCAAGCCGAGTACGAGAACGATCGGCAGCAATCGGCCCACCAACATCACGAACCCCAGGGTCACGTTGTAGAAGGGCGTATCGGCCGACAGGCCGGCGAACGCGGAGCCGTTGTTGTTCCCGGCCGAAGCGAAGGCATAGGTGATCTCCGACAAGGCATGTGGTCCGGAGTTGAGGGCTGCGGCCCGGGCGGACGGCACCAGCAAGGCGCTCCCCGCTCCGAGCAACACCACCGCCGGTGTGGCCAGGATGTAGCCGGCCACGAATTTCATCTCCGCGCCGCCGATGCGCTTCCCCAGGTAGGTCGGTGTCCGGCCGACCATTAATCCGGCCACGAAAACCGTCAGGATGGCGATCACGAGCATGCCGTAGAGCCCGGAACCCGTTCCGCCCGGGGCGATCTCGCCCAGCATCATGTTCAACAGCAGGATTCCACCGCCGAACCCGGTGAAGGAGGAGTGCGTCGCATCGATCGCCCCGGTCGACGTTCCGGTGGTCGACGCCGCGAACAGGGCCGACATCGGAATCCCGAACCGCAATTCCTTGCCCTCCATGGCTGCACCGGCCGCTTGCAAGGCGCCTCCCCGGTGGGCATTTTCGGCCGCCAGCGTGCCGGCGACGGAAAGCCCCCACAGCACGGTCATCGCCACTAGGATGGCCAGTCCCTGGCGGAGGCTGCCCACCATCGTCCCGAAGGTGCGGGGTAGCGAGAACGGGATGGCCAGCAGCAGGAAGATTTCGAAAAGATTGGTGAAGGCGTTCGGGTTTTCGAACGGATGCGAGGAGTTGGCGTTGAACGATCCACCACCGTTGGTGCCGAGTTCCTTGATGGCCTCCTGGGAGGCGACCAGGCCGCCGGGCAGCGTCTGCTGACCGCCCGCGAGCGTCTGCACCGACACCGGGTCGTGCAGATTCTGCACCACCCCGGAAACGACCAGCACGATGGCGGCGAGGACGGACAGCGGCAACATCAACCGGAACATCAACCGGGTCATGTCCACCCAGAAGTTGCCGAGTCGATCGGTGCCGGTGCGCATGAAACCGCGCAGAAGTGCGGCCACGACCGCGACCCCGACGCCGGCCGACAGGAAGTTCTCCACCGTCAATCCGATGGCCTGCACCGAGTAACCCAGAGCCGATTCTCCGCTGTAGGACTGCCAATTCGTGTTGGTCACAAAGCTGACAGCGGTGTTCCAGCCCTGGGCCGCCGGCATGGACGGCGTGCCGTTGGCGAAGGGCAGACGATTCTGCACCGATAGCAGGAACCACAGGAGGGCAATCGACACCGCGCTGAAGGCCACCACCGACACCGCGTAGACCTTCCACCGCTGCTCGGCCGACGACTCCATGCGCAGGATCCGGTAGAACCACGACTCCGCTCGAGTTTCGTGGCGGGTGGTGAGGATGCGCGCCAGGTAATCGCCGAGGGGAACGTGGACCACGGCGAGCGCGACGACCAGCAGACCGATCTGCAGGGCGGCCGCCAGAGCAGAACTCATCAGAACCGTTCCGGCTTCACGAGCGCGACGACCAGGTAGACCAAGAGGATCAATCCGATCACTGCGGCCGCGACGGTCATGCGCCAGTCCTGGAGACGCCGACCGACGGGCAGCCGGAGTGGCGCTTTGCGTACGGGAACGGCAGGCGGCCGGCACTCGACGTCGCCCGGCGTTCCAGGTCTGCTCGCTCGATGACCCCCACCAACGCCGCCCCGTCGACCACGGTCACGAACGGGTCCGCCGGATTCGTCAGCATCGCCGCGACGGTCCATTCCCCGGCACCGGCGGTCAACGACACGACCGGCGTCCGCATCACATCACCGACGACGCCCCCGCGGATGCGGGCAGACGCCGACTGAGTCGCCACCACCGCATCCTCGAGCTCGACGCGAAGAGCGACACCGATCAAATGTCCCACGTCATCGACGACCGGGGCCGCCGTCTCGTGGGCATCGGCAAGCAGACGAGCCGCGGCCGCCACGCCCATGGTTTCCGGCAGGGTGCACGTCGGCGGATGCATCAACGAGCGTGCCTTCATGGTGACCTCCAGCGTTTGGGCGGCGGTGCGGCCGTCCTGCTTCCACCGTCACCGCTCTACCGGGCGACCGGGAAAATCATCGCGGAGTCTTGACGAACTCAACGGCAATCTTGACGTTTTCTTGACGCCTGCCTTTTCGGTGCGGGTCTGAACAGTCGCGACATTGTGACCACCACTTTGAATCGAGATACGAGCATGCTCACCTGCAATCGAAACATTCCAGGCTACTGATTCAGCCACCGGTCGCACGCTGGGCGAGAAGGATCGCTCGCGGGGGAGACTGAGAGACTGTCCGGGGAGTGTCCCTAGCTCCTCTGTCAAGCGGCTCGGGATTGGATTCTGATCGGGAGATCTGCCCGTAACGCTGCGTAGACCACGTCGGAGAGCCGTCGTTTGAGGATTCGGAGTGCTTCCAGGCCGCTGTCGCCGCCTGCTTTCCGTCGGATGATCATGTCTTTCGCGGGTTGATGCCAGTGGGCCTGGGTCAGGGCGATGCGGTGTAGCGCGGCGTTGAGCTGCCGGTTCCCTGTCCTACTCAGGCGGTGGTGAGCCTTGTTCGACGACCACACCGGCATGGGAGCGGAGCCGTTGTGGCGGGCGTAGGCGTCTTTCGATCTGAATCGGTCGACGCCGGCGGTCTCGCCAACAATTTTGGCGGCGGTAAGCGGGCCGCAGCCTGGTATTGCCAGCAGAGCCGGCGCTGCTACTTCGACGAGCGCGGCAATTTCTTTGGTGAGCTCGACGATCTGGGTGGTGAACTCGCGGCAGCGGCCCAGCAGCTCTCGAGCGAGCCGGGCGACCGTCCCCTCAACCCCGCCGATGCGGGCCGCGACCTCGTCCAGGGTGCTGGTCCGGTCCAAGGATCGGGCCTTGGGTTCCCAGGACGGATCGAGTTCATGCAGGTGCCATCGGAGCCGGCAGATGACCCGAGTTCTCTCTGCTACCAGGGTCTCCCGGTGGTCAGAGAGCAGTCGGATGTCTCGGTCGGCGCCGTCCAGCCGGGCCGACGGAAGGTTCGGCTCGCGTTGTGCGGCCCGGTCCACGGCGAGCGCGTCGATCGGATCGGACTTGCCGTAGGTTCGCGCCGAGTCCCGCACGTGAGCCATCAATTTCGGCGGCACCCGGACGATGGTTTGCCCGGCTGCAAGTAGGTCGCGTTCCAACCGGCGGGATAAATGCCGGCAGTCCTCAATCGCCCACAACATTTCGTCGCTGTCGGTGAATTGCTGCGCCCAGGTCAGCACGCTGAGGTGGTCTTTGCTGGTCGTGGCGATCGTCTTCACCCCCAACTGGCGGCCTTGGCCGTCGACGGCAACAACGGTGTGGGTGCGCTTGTGCGCATCGACCCCGAGAGTGACCATAGAACCTGTCTCCTTCACATCGGATGGGGATCAGGGACCGGTCGGCGGGCACATCCCAGTCAGGGGCGATGCCACGCTCCTCTCAAGCCACGCCGGCCGACCCTTGGCATCCGACGAGCCGCACTACGGACAGTGGCCACGAAGGCAAGGAACAGGTGGAGCGAACCCGCCGGACAACCTCAATCCTGACACTGGGGCGAACGGTGTAACGGGGGCTCGACACGCCGGGGTTCACCTGGCGGGAAGGACCGTCCGTGACGGACACCATCGAGCCCATGACGGCTCAAGCAGGTACAAGGCAGTTCGCGGAGGCTCTGGTCGCCCAGGCGCGGACCGAGGGCGTGGAGCTGATCGGCCCGAAAGGTCTGTTGACCGGGTTGACGAAGCAGGTGCTGGAAACGGCGCTGGAAGTGGAAATGACGGATCATTTAGGTTATGACAAACATGACCCGGCCGGCCGTAACCACGGGAATTCCAGGAACGGCACGCGGGCGAAAACGGTGATCACCGAGATCGGCCCGGTCCAGGTCGACGTGCCGCGGGATCGGGAGGGCTCGTTCGAGCCGATGATCGTGAAAAAGCGGCAACGTCGTTTGGACGGAATCGACGGGATCATTTTGTCGTTGTCGGCGCGCGGATTGACGACCGGGGAGATCTCCGCGCATTTCGCGGAGGTGTACGGGGCGTCGGTGTCGAAAGACACGGTGTCGCGGATCACCGACAAAGTGCTCGAGGAAATGAGCGAGTGGCGGAGTCGCCCGTTGGACCGGGTGTACCCGGTGATCTTCGTCGATGCCATTCACGTCAAGATTCGAGACGGTTCCGTGGCCGCTACGCGTCCAGCCACGGCTCCACTGTCTCGAACCGGCCCGTGTATGCCGCTGTGGGCGTGACCTGCGGCGGGGAACGGGACATCCAGGGCCTGTGGGCCGGGGACGGCGGCGAGGGCGCCAAATTTTGGTTGGCGGTGCTCACCGAGATCAAGAACCGGGGCGTGGACGATGTGTGCATTCTGGTCTGCGACGGCTTGAAAGGGCTCCCCGACGCGGTGAACACCGTGTGGCCGCTGACCACCGTGCAGACATGCGTGATTCATTTGCAGGAACACGTTCCGGTACGCGTCGCGGAAGTATTGGGGCCAGATCGCCAAAGACGTCAAGCCGGTGCACACGGCACCGGATGAAAAGGCCGCGCTGGCCCGTTTCGAGGAATTCGCCGAGAAATGGGGCGGCCGGTACCCGGCGATCGTGCGGTTGTGGCGGTCGGCGTGGAGCGAATTCATCCCTTTCCTGGACTATGACGTGGAGATCCGCCGAATCATTTGTACGACGAATGCGATCGAAAGTTTGAACTCCCGGTATCGGCGCATTGTTCGTGTTCGCGGGCATTTCCCCACCGAGCAGTCCGCGCTGAAGTGTTTGTACCTGGTCACCCGCTCCCTTGACCCGACCGGCGGTGGGCGGGCACGCTGGGTGGCGAGGTGGAAACCGGCGCTCAACTCATTCGCTGTTGTGTTCGAAGGCCGACTCGACCCCACCAAGATCAACTAGCCCCAGTTACACCGAAAGTCGGACAGTCTCCCCCTGTCCGGAGTTTATAGGGCACCTCAAGCAGACGCCTGCCGGGGCCCGCCGTCGGTGTCCACCAACCGGGGGAACCTCAGGTCTCGTGTATGTCAGGAAGGTGGACGCGGTGGTGCCGCCCCGCTTCGTGATCACCAGGCTCGAGCGTGTCAGGGTCGCCGGCCACAGCTACTATGTAGTGACGTCATACGCAGATATCGAATAGGAGGTGGCCATGTCGACGAAGTACGAGACAATTCGTTATCTAGGCCACTGCTATTTCCATCAGGACTGGCAGGACGACTCGGCTACGCCCACTGAGGTCGTCTCCTTGTTCGCGCAGCGAAATCCTCAAAAGTTTTCGAAGCAGCTCCTGGAGGAATTGCACGACGCCGGCCAGCCAAGTCTTGATGAATCGGCAGCGAAGCGGATCTGGGTCGACCTGGCGGATGCTATGTACGATCCGACGCTCGACAATTTGTCTTATCGGGAATGGGTTCTGACCGTCATCAACACCGTCGAGCAGTTCCTCGAATCGCACCAAACGATCGGACATTCGTAGCGGAACACCCGCGCAATGGCTACCACACTCGCAGCCCTGACGACAACGGTCGGTCGAGCGGTGGCGGCCTCCCCCCTTGATTCAGCCAGCGGCGGTTCGGCCGCCTCGGCGCGGTGATCGGGTTCCCCGGTTTCCGCAGTCAGCCCGTCCGTGCAGGTTCTTGGCGATATAGAGCCACCAAGCTTCACCGACGGCCGAAGTTGGCGGCCCCGGCGATGTACTGGGCGCCCAGGGCGCGCTGCGAGACACTGGCGCCCGGGCGAGCTACGAGATCCCGGCGCCCGGCCGAGACGTCATACCGGCCGCCCGGACCAGACCCGGCGCGACAATGAGCCCATGAATCACGACCGAAAAGCCCAGCAGGCCCGTTCCTTCGGTGCGGTCGCGGAACTGTACGACCGGGCGCGCCCCGGCTACCCGCCCGAGGCCGCCGACTGGGTGCTGGAAGCCGTGCCGCCCGGCGGCACGGTCGTCGACCTGGGCGCGGGCACCGGGAAGTTCACTCGGCTCCTGGTCGAGCAGGGGCGCGCCGTCGTCGCGGTGGAACCGTCGACCGAAATGGGGGAGCAGCTCAAACGGGTCCTGCCGAGCGTCGACGTCCGCCCGGGATCCGCTGAGTCGCTGCCGCTGCCCAACCGCAGCGTGGACGCGATTGTTGCGGCTCAGGCGTGGCATTGGGTGGACGAGGCCCAGGCCGTGCCGGAGGCGGCCCGGGTACTGAAACCGGGCGGCACCCTGGGCCTGATCTGGAACACGCGGGATGAATCGGTGGGCTGGGTCGCCGAGCTGGGTGCCCGCCTCAAGGACGTGGACAGTGCGAGCCCGTCCGGGTGGGCCGGCGTCGGAGCGCCCTTCGGCTCGGGCGAGCGGCGAGACTTCGCATGGTCCGTTCCCTTGACTCCGGACGGTCTGCTGGATCTGGTCCGCAGCCGCAGCAACGTGCTGGTGGCGCCGGAGGACGTCCGAGAAGCCCTGCTGGACAGCGTCCGGGACCTACTCGCCACCGACCCGGCTCTGGCCGGCCGGGACCAGTTCCAAATGCCGTACATCACCGAGTGCTGGCGTCACCGGCTGCCCAGTTGATCGCTCCCGGCCCGGCGCCTTCTGTACGCCGGTGGCCAGGAATACGGCGATCTGATCGCGGAGAGCCTGTGCTCGCCGCGGATCACCCCCCGCCGACACCGCGACGGTCACACCGTCATGCCGCACGACGGCCGGTGAGTGAGAGCCACCCCTGCCACGGCCCGAGTCGGAGCGCACGCAGAACACCCGCCGGGCCTCGGCGGCTGCAGCCACGTCCGCGTCCGCCGCGGTGCCGCACGCCGTGAAGACCAGCCAGCACCCGTCCAGATCCGCAACCACAAACGCTCTCACGCGCAACGTAATCCGTCCCGAGCCGGCGAGCGCCAGCAGTTCCGGACAGGGCACCAGCGCGATCACCGTCACCGCGGCCCCGGCGTCCAGGCAGGCCAGGGTCTTGCGCAACGCCACCGGTCCGCCGCCCACGACCACCACCAGCCGGCCGGCGACATCCAGGTACAACGGGAGCCCCCGCGGCGAGATCTCAGGAACAGTCACGAGAGAACCTCCGAGTCGGGCAGAGAGACCAAGACGTTGCCGTCGGGGTCGACCTCGACCGGGTACCAAGTCACGCTCGCGGCGCCCGTCGTGGAACAACCGTCGGCCAGCCGAAACCCGTTGAGGTGCAGCGGACACAGCACTACGGTCTCATCGAGCTGACCGTCGGCCAGCGGACCGCCCCGATGGGGACAGACCGCGTCGAGAGCCCGCACGGGTCCACGGCGGGGCCGGAAGACGGCAATCTGCCGCCCGCGGACCGCGAAGGCGCGCCCCTCGCCGACCGGGATCTGGTCCAGCGCACCGAGACCCACCCGGCCCCGGGTCAGAGAGCCGGTCATCGGACCGGCACCTTGGGCAGGACCTCCAAGGGCAGGGAGGTGCGGAATTGGCCCGGTGTCTTCGGGGCTCGCGCCTCTTGCCAAGGGTCGCGGTAGGCGGCCACCGATGCGGTGACCGCGGCGTCCAACCGCTCGGCGATGGCCTCAGAATCGTCGACCACGACGGACCTGATCTTCTCCAGCCCCATGCGGGGCACGAAATCGTAGGTGCGCTCCAGCCACTTGCCGTTCTCGCGGTAGTACTGCATAAATCGACCGGCGAGGGTGACGACGAACTGCGGATCGTCGACGGTGGCCAGCAGATCGCCCTTACGGACCGACGCGCCGGCCGCGCCGCCGACATAGATCTCCCACCGACCACCCTCGATGGCCATCACGCCGACGTCCTTGACATAGGACTCGGCGCAGTTGCGCGGACAGCCGGACACCGCCAGCTTCATCTTGGCCGGTGATTCCAGGCCCTGGTACGTGGATTCCAGCTCAATACCCAACGCCGTGGAGTCGCCCACCCCGAACCGGCAGAAGTCCTTGCCGACGCAAGTTTTCACCGTGCGGAAGCTCTTGCCGTACGCGTAACCGGAGGGCATGTCCAGGTCCGCCCACACCTCCGGCAGCTTCTCCTTCGGCACGCCCAGCAGGTCGATCCGCTGCCCTCCGGTCAGCTTGATCATGGGAATGTCGTGCTTCTCGGCCACATCGGCGATTCGCCGCAGCTGCTCGACCGACGTGACGCCGCCGCGCATTTGCGGTACCACCGAGAAGGTGCCGTCCTTCTGGATGTTGGCATGGACCCGGTCATTGACGAACCGGGCGTCCCGCTCGTCGACGTATTCGTCGGCCCACATCATCTTCAGCAGCGACGCCAGGCCCATTTTCGATTTGGCGTCCTCGGCCCCGCCCGGCGCCAGCGCCGCGAACACCGAGGACACCGAGCGCAGGCCGGCCGCGCGGATGGCGGTCATCAGCGTCGGCTTGTCCAGCGGAATTCCCGGCACGTAGTAGTGCGCCGCGGGATCCTCTTGCACCGCATCGCCGGCGGCCCATTCAACGATCCGGCACACCAGGTTCTGGCACGAGCCGCAGCCCTTGCCGGCGCGGGTCCGGTCCATCACCGCACCGACCGTTTTGCACCCGGCCTCGACCGCGTGCACCAACGCGCCCTTGCTCACGCCGTTGCAGTTGCAGACCTGGAGATCGTCGTCGAGGTCGGCAGCTGAGACCTCACCCGTGGGCCCGCCGAGGTCGAACATCATCTCGGCTCGTTCACTCGGGAGCGGCAGACCGCGGTCGAAAGCCTGGATGAGAAAGGCGACTTTGGACGTGTCGCCGAGAACCGTCGCCCCGATCAGCCTGTCGTCGCGGATGACCAGCGATTTGTAGACGCCCCGCTTGGGTTCGGAGAAGATCAGGTGCTCGTCGGTGTCGCGCTCCGGACCCTGCACACCCATCGAGGCAACGTCCACGCCGGCCACCTTGAGCTTGGTCGCCGTCCGCGATCCGTGGTATGCCGCTTCCGGATTGCGCCCGGTGAGCTGATCGGCCAGCACCACGGCCTGCTCCCAGAGCGGGGCCACCAGGCCATACACTTCACCGCGGTGCTGGACACACTCGCCCACTGCGTAGACGTCGTCGTCGTCGACCACCCGCATGGCGTCGTCCACGACGATGGCCCGCTCGACGGTGAACCCGGACCGGCTGGCCAGCTCCACGTTCGGCCGGATACCTGCAGCCACCACGACCATGTCGCAGTCGATGGCTGGATGGTCCAGCAGCAACACGCCGGTGACTTTGTCCTCACCCAGGATGGCCGTGGTCCGGCCGCGCAGGATCACCTCGATGCCCAACTTCTCGATGCTCTGCCGCAGGATTTCACCGGCCTCCGGGCCGACTTGGGCGTGCATCAGGTGCGGACCGGCGTGCACCACGTCGACGGTGAGCCCGTAACCCTGTAGGCCGCGCGCGGCTTCCAGGCCGAGCAGTCCGCCGCCGATCACCACGGCCCGAGTGTGGTGCTCGTGGCGCGCATACTCGATCATGGCGCGGGTGTCATCGATGGTGCGGAACGCGAAAACGCCCGATTTGAGGCGATTGTCGTCGGTGCGCATGCCTTCCATGGCCGGCAGAAACGAGTTGCTGCCCGTCGCGATGATCAATTGGTCATAAGGCACCAACGGGACCTCGGTGCTGTCCGTCTGCACGAGCTTGGCGAACCGGTCGATCCGGGTCGCCGTGACTCCGGAGTGCAGCGTGATCTCGTTGTCGGCGTACCAGTCCAGGGAATTCAGGTAGATGTCCGCATCGCTCTCCTCGCCGGAGAGCACGTGCGAGAGCAGGATGCGGTTGTAATTGCCGTACGGCTCGCTGCCGATCATGGTGATCGAGAATTGCTCCGCCCCGCTGCGGGCCAAAATTTCTTCGACCGTGCGGGCGCCCGCCATGCCATTACCGATCACCACCAGACGGCGGCGGGTCTCGGTCGGCTCTGCCGTCGGCTTCGGAAGAGTGGCGGTCATCAGACCTCCACCATGCCGAAGTCCACGATCACCGCTCCGGACAATCCGTCCGGCGCGGCCAGGTAGAGCGAGAGGACGGAACCGCCCTCGACGTCCTCGACCACCCGCAGCGGTACGTGGACATCCGATTTGGCGCCGATGGGGAAATACCGCATCGGCGTGCCGTCCCGCATCAGGACGACGGTGATGAGTTCGTCGGTGGAATTTCCACCTCGGAAATACAGGGCCTGGGCCACCGAGCCCGGCGGCACGGTGTACTGGTACTCCTCGCCCATTGGTTCGGGCTTTTCCAAACCCGATCCGGTGAAGGAATGAACACCCTGCAGGAATCGGTTGCGGCTGGCCATGACGCGGTCCTTTCGCGGTGGGCTGGAACGGCGGTGGGCGAGGCGGGCGTGCGCCGGCGGCGCCGGAGGGGCCGGGGTCGGCAGGACCACCGGTCGGCTGGGCAGCGCGGCCGGGCAGACGGTGAGCAGGTGATCGTCGTCCGGCCCGCCGGCCCGCTCGACCGCGACCGCGCAGTTTTTGAAGGCCGGCATCTTGGAATGCGGGTCCAGGGTCGGATCGGTGAGTGCGTTGGCGGTGGACGCGCCACCGTAATGGAAAGGCACGAAAACGGTGTCGGGTCTGATGGATTCGTCGACGGCGGCCCGAAAGTGCGCGGTGCCGCGACGGGTTCGCAAGGCCAGGATGTCCTGGTCACCGACGCCCAGCCGGTCGGCCAGATCGGGATGCAGTTGGGCGGCCGGGCCACCCGCATCGAGGGCGGCTATCCGCCGCGTCTGGTTGCCGCTCTGATACTGGGTCGCGGTGCGACCGGTGGTGAGCACGAGAGGGAAGTCCCGGTCGGGAACCTCGGCGGGAGGCCGATGATCGACCGGAAGGAACCGGGCGCGACCGTCCGGAGTAGCGAAGCTGTCGGCGAACAGCCGCGGGGTGCCCGGGTGATCGGCGGACGGGCAGGGCCAGAACACGCCCTGCTCCCGGTCGATTCGCTCCCAGCTGATGCCGGCGTAGTCGGCGATTCCGCCCGCACTGGCCCTGGCCAACTCCGCGAAGACGGTTTCCGGGTCAGTCGAGAAATATTGACCCCGGCCGAGTCTGGTCGCCAGATCGGCGAGAATGGCGAGGTCGCTGCGGGCTTCGCCCGGCGGATCGGCGGCCTGCCGGCGGCGGATGACCCGGCCCTCCAGGTTGGTCATCGTGCCGTCTTCCTCGGCCCACTGGGTGGTGGGCAGCACCACATCGGCCAGGGCAGCCGTTTCCGACAGGAACAGGTCGGAGACCACCAGCAGGTCGAGGGCCGCCAGGCGAGCGGCAATACGGTTGGCGTCCGGTGCCGACACCACCACGTTGGCGGCCAGCAGCAGCAGCGCCGCCACTCCTCCGGGCTGCCCCATGCTGTCGAGCAACTCGAACGCCGACTTTCCGGGCCGGGGCAAGTCGTCCGGGTCGATGCCCCAGACGGCCGCCACATGAGCCCGCGCTGCCGGGTCGTCGAGTCGCCGGTAGCCCGGTAATTGGTCGGCTTTCTGGCCGTGTTCGCGGCCGCCCTGGCCATTTCCCTGCCCGGTCACGGTGCCGTAGCCGGAGAACGGTTTGCCGGGCAATCCGAGGGCCAGGGCCAGGTTGATCCACGCCTGGGCGGTGTCGGTGCCGTTGCGGTGTTGCTCGGCGCCCCGGGCGGTGAGGATCATCGCCGACTGGGCTCCGGCCAGCGTGTGCACGATGTCCCGGAGCTGGCTCACCGGGACGCCGGTGATTCGTTCCACCCGATCCGGCCAGTAGGACCGGACGCGCGCCTGGACGGCGGTGTAGCCCGTGGTGCGCGCGTCGATGTAAGCCTTGTCGACCAGCCCGTCCCGGATGGCCACGTGCAGCAGTCCGTTGGCCAGCGCCAGATCGGTGCCCGGCATCGGAGCGACGTGCATCGAGGCGGCGGCGGCCGTGGCCGTGCGGCGTGGATCGACGACGATGTGTCGGGCGCCCGCGTCCCGGCCGGCCTGCAGGTGCTGCATGGCCGGGGGCATGGTGTCGGCCGGGTTGCTGCCGACCAAAACCACCACCTCCGCCTGGGCGACATCGGTCAACGGGAAGGGCAGGCCACGGTCGATGCCGAACGCCCGATTCCCGGCGGTCGCGGCCGAGGACATGCAGAACCGGCCGTTGTAGTCGATGGCAGAGGTGCGCAGCGCCACGCGGGCGAACTTGCCGAAGGTATATGCCTTCTCGTTGGTGAGGCCACCACCTCCGAAGCACCCCACGGCATCCCGGCCGAATGTCGCCTGCAGGTCTTTCATCTTTTCGGCCACGAAGTCGAGGGCCTCGTCCCAACCGGCTCGCCGCAACGGGCTACGACGATCACCCGGCACCGTTCGCACCAGCGGGTACAGCAGTCGGTCGGGGTGATTCAGCAATTCGGCGGCCGTCCAGCCTTTGGCGCACAGTCCGCCGCGGTTGGTGGGAAAATCCGATTGTGGCGCGAGGGTCAGAGGCTGGGCGCCCCCAGCAGTCAGCTCGATGCCGCACTGCAAAGAGCAGTACGGGCAATGGGTGAGGATGGGCGGCAACACGATCTCCATGGTGTGGACGGCGTGAACCGCCGGCGTGACCTGTGCATTTCTCGACCGTTCCGTTTTGCGCACAACGGCCGGCGGTGGCTGGTGAGCCGGGCGGATCGACGAAATGACCCACCGCCATCACCGGCGACATCTGCGATTTACACGGTGGTGACCGGCCCGTGACGAGTGATCCGGACCATGAACCGGTGACCACTTCGACAGCCCCTCGGCTCGATGGCTGGGGGCCCTTGTCCGGTTACACGATCGCCATCACCGCCGCGCGGCGGCGGGAGGAGTTCCAGGCGGCATTGGAACGGCGCGGTGCCTCGGTCATCTCCGCGCCAGCCATCCAAATCGTCCCCGTCGAGGACGACTCGGAATTGTTTCGCATCACCGAGCAGGCGCTGGCCGAGCCGCCCGACGTGGTGGTGGCCACGACCGGCATCGGCTTTCGCAGCTGGATGGACGCCGCCGAGGGCTGGGGGATGGGTGAGCGCCTCGTCGCCGCGCTCAATTCCGCCGAGCTGTTGGCGCGTGGGCCCAAGGTCCGGGGGGCGATGCGAGCCGCGGGGCTGAAGGGCGAATGGTCGCCGGCGTCCGAGTCGATCAGCGAAGTGCTGGAGCGGCTGCTGAGCATGGATCTGCGGGGCCGGCGGGTGCTGGTGCAGGAGCACGGCGAGCCGCTGCCGGACGTGGTCGACGCGCTGCGAGGAGCCGGGGCCGACGTGGTCGAGGTGACGGTCTACCGATGGATCGGTCCGGCTGATCCCGCGCCGCTGGGCAAACTGTGCCGTCAAATATCCGGTGGACTCGTCGACGCGGTCGCGTTCACCAGCGCGCCCGCCGCGGCCAGCTTCCTGCACGCCGCGCAGCAGGAGAATCTGCTGGAGCAGGTGCTGACGGTGCTCCGAGGTCCGGTGCTGCCGGTGGCGGTGGGTCCGGTGACCGCTGCCCCGCTGGAACGGGCGGGCCTGACCGTGCTGCAGCCGGAGCGGGCGCGGCTCGGTGCGCTGGTGCGCGAGATCGAGTCGGAGATCCCTCGCCGCCTGGGCCAGCGTCTGACCGCCGCCGGCCATGCCCTGGACATTCGCGCCCGGGGCGTGCAGATCGACGAAATGTACGTTCCGCTGGCGGCCACGGCGATGGCGTTGTTGCGGCTACTCGCGGCGCGACCCGGAGCGGTCGTTCCGCGGGTCCGATTGGCGGATGCTCTCGCCGCGGGCGCCGACGATCATGCCGTGGAAGTGGCGGTCGGCCGGCTGCGCACCGCGCTCGGTGACCCGCGCATCGTGCAGACCGTCGTCAAGCGGGGATATCGACTCGCTTTCGACGGCGCCGGCGAACAGTACTGACGCCGCCATCGTGATCGCCGCATCGTCGTCCGCCCTCCGATTCCCGCGAGCAGGCTGGTCCTCCTGAGCCCGGCGGGAGTGCTCGCGCCGCAACGCGGGTTCGGGCTCGCCGGGCCTGTCGGTCCGGAAGGGCAGGATGGATGGCGTGCGTCTGCCCTTTCTGTCCCGACCCGCTGCGTTCTCCAGGCGACGCACGAACGGGACCACCGCCGCTTGGGCGTGGAATACCACCATGGCGCCTCGCATGGTGGTCACGGACATGGACGGCACGTTGCTGGATGCGTCAGGCATGCGGGTGTCACCGCGCAATGCCGCCGCCCTGCAGCGGGCGCAGGCGGCCGGCGCCCGCGTGGTCATCGCGACCGGACGGCCGGTGTGGTGGCTGGGTCCGGTGCGGGAGATCGGGTTCACCGGTACCGCGGTGTGCATGAACGGCGCCGTGGTCTACGACATCGGGTCCGACGAGATCCGGTCCGCGCGACCGATGGAGCCGGACATCATGAAGAAATTCGTCGACGGGCTGGCCGATCAGGTCGGGGACTTCGGGCTGGCCGTGGAGCGCCTTGGTACCTCCATCCGGGAATGCTGGGCCGAGCCGGCGTACGAGCACCCTTGGGGGCTGGGGGAATTCCAGATGTGTGAAAGGGCAGAGCTTCTCGCCGCACCGGCCGCCAAGATGCTGATCCGCACCGCGGGTCGGAATCGTGGCCGGCTCGATTCCGGCCAGCTGGCAGCGGCGGCGCGCGCCGCCCAGGTACCGGAGGTCGGCATCACCTACTCCAGCGATGAGGGTCTGCTGGAGGTGGCGGCCGCCGGGGTCAGCAAGGGTGCCGCCCTAGAGGAACTGGCCCGACAGTGGGCCATCGATCCCGTCGACGTCATCGCCTTCGGCGACATGCCCAACGACCTGGAGATGTTGAACTGGGCGGGGAGACCGGTCGCCATGAGCAACGGTCATCCGGAGGTGCAGGCCGTCGCCGTGGAGGTAGCGCCCCACCACGACGACGACGGCGTCGCCCACGTCCTCGAGCGCTGGTTCTGAGCGGAAACGCCGCTCGCGGTCAGACGCCTTCGAGCCGGTTGTCCGATGGGCGGAGATAAACGGCCCAGGTCACCAGGAAACACACCGCGTAGAAGGCGATGAAAGCGATGTAGGCCGCGTCGGCCGACTTGGTGGACAGGAACGATTGCCGGAAGGCCAGATTGACCAGCACGCCGCCGGCGGCCCCAACGGCCCCCGCCACGCCGATCAACGCGCCGGACAGCACCGTGGACTCGGCCGCGGCCTCCTGGAAGTCGGTGCCGCGGGCCACCTTGGCGGCGGCCTTGGCCCGGAAGATCGCCGGGATCATCTTGTACACCGAGCCGTTTCCGGCCCCGGAGAAGAGGAACAGCAGAACGAAGGCCACCAGGTACAGCGGAAGCGAGTTCCGCACAGCGGCTGTCAGCACCAGAGCGGCGCTGACGGCCATGGCCGCGAAGTTGTACAAGCTCACCTTGGCGCCCCCGATCCGGTCGGCCAGCATCCCGCCGAGCGGGCGGATCAGCGATCCCAGCAGCGGCCCCAGGAACGTCAGGTACGCGGCCCTCAGCGGCGTGGAGAACGTGCCGGAGAACTGGATCTGCAGCACCTGGCCGAACGCGAAACCGAAGCCGATGAACGATCCGAAGGTGCCGATGTACAGCAGCGAAATGATCCAGGTGTGCGGATCTCGGCAGACCCGGCGCATGGCGCTCTTGGCGTTCCGGGCGGTGGCCAGATTGTTCATCGCGAGCGCCGCGCCGGCCGCTCCGAGAATCACCAGCGGGATGTAGACACTGACCATGACGCGCGGGTGGCCGGCCCCGGCGGTGGCCAGCACCAGCAAACCGAGAAGTTGGACCACGGCGACACCGAGATTGCCGCCGCCCGCGTTGAGACCGAGTGCCCAGCCCTTGAGCCGCTGCGGATAGAACGAGTTGATGTTGGTCATGGAGGAGGCGAAGTTGCCACCGCCGACGCCGGCGACCGCCGAGGCGATCAACAGGGTCGAATAGGAAACGCCCGGCGTCATGACGACGGCGATGGACAGGCACGGCAGCAACAACATCAGCGCGCTGAAAACGGTGAAGTTGCGGCCGCCGAACTTGGCCACGGCGAAGCTGTAGGGGATGCGCAATCCGGCCCCTACCAGCGTGGGCAGGCTGGTGAGCAGGAACTTACCGGCCGGGTCGACGTGGTAAGCGGGACCGAGAAACAGCACCAGGACCGTCCACAGACTCCACACCGAAAAGCCGATGTGCTCGGTGAACACCGAGCAGAACAGATTGCGGCGGGCGATCGCCGCGCCGCCCCCGGCCCAGAATGCTCGGTCTTCCGGCCGCCAATCCGTGATCCAGCGTTTTCCACCCGGGATCGCCGGTGCCGGCAGCCCCGGTTCGGCCTTGACGGTGGTGGAACTCATGCGCTTTACCTCCAGGCAGTGCGGGAAAACGCCGGCACGGATTCCGGCTCTGCGGAAAACGTCCGCCCCGGAGGGAATGCGGGCGTATCGGCACGGTTAATCGACGGTTCCGTTCTGCGCACAGCGGATCCGTCGTAGGTGTGCGCTACCGGCGTGTGTCACTGGTGGTCGTCGCCCCCGCTGAGCCGCCACCGCCCGCTTCGGAGGTCACGGCCGTGGGACGGTCAGCCACCGAAGTCCATGGCCGCCAGATTATGACCGCTGCGGGCGTCGATGAACCAGATGCCGGTGCCGGTGGATGGCGCGCCGTTGGCGGTGGTCGAGATGGGGCCGGCCGCTTCCATCGGGATTCCCTTGATCACCACCGCCCAGACCAAATGGGTTTGTATCGGCTCGGCGGTCGGGGTCACGGTGCGTCCGCTGATTTTCGTCAATGGCGGTATGTCACGCATCGGGGCGCCCGCCGCCATCAGCAGGTAGCAGGTGGGGCGCGAGCCACCCCTGGTGTCCGGTCCGGTGCTCTTGGTGGCCTGCACCGCGACGTCCGGGCTGACCACGCGGTTGAGGTCGATCGGCGGATCCGGAATGGTGAAGGTGAAGCCGTCGAGTTCATCGACGCCGGTGGGGTAACCGACGCCCACCCGGCACACTGTCGGACTTTCCGACCAGGGTCTGGTGGGGGGAGGCGCGCTCCGCGTCGTCCTTGTTGCAGGCCCAGGAGGCCCCGAAGACGCTGAAGACGGCGATGACGCAGGCAAGTTCACAGCTGCGGAAACGGACGAGTTCGGCGCGGAAGCGAGCTGCGGTGAGTTCGGCCGGGCACAGCCGGTCAACACGAGCAAGCAAATCAAGGCGGCCGTCGCGCCACGCTGTCGCACGCCTGACAGACGCCTGCTCGCCGCGCTCTGGTTGCACGCCGGGCCGGATCCAGCCGACCGAGCCGCGCGCCGCCTGGGAGCCGGGGCGACGAGCGGGCGGCGGCGACCGGCTGCTTGACCGGTCCGCGCCCGGGAACCAAGGAGGTATGACCATCCCGCAGCCGATGAATCCCGATCTGCCCGGCCCAGGTCCCACGCCCACCCCCGGCCCGGGACCGAGCCCTGAGCCGCCTTCGCCGATGCCGGACCGGCCGCCGGTGCCTCTCGAACCACAGCCCGGAACTCCCGAGCCGGTCGAGCCTTCGCCGGGCCAGCCGTTCCCGGACCCCTCGCTGCCGGAGCCTGATCCGACGTCGCCGGCGAGTCCCGACCCGCTCTGATTTCCCGAACCCGCGGTGAGCCGCCCGGTCGATCCTGAATGAGCCGGCCGGGCGAACTTGCCCGCGGCGCATCGGTCCGGCACTCTGACAGCACAGCCGTCCGCTGGGGCGAAGAGCAACGGCACGGCTGTCCGGTCGGCGCCTGCTCGGAGCCGACCGGGTTCGCAAGGAGTTTGCTGCCATGCGGTACGGCGCCATGTACGGCCCCGACATCACGTTCACCGGTGTTCCCCGCTGTGACCTCACCGATCCCGACTCGTACGCCGAAGCCCGCGTGATCATCGTCGGAGCGCCCTACGATTCCGGAACGTCGTATCGGTCCGGCGCCAAGATGGGTCCGATGGCCCTGCGCAGTTGCGATTATTCGGAATTCACCGGATCCCGGCCGCATCTGGCCTTGCGCGTCGACCCGCTGGCCGGGGTGATGGACGCCGGCGACATCCAAATGCCGCCCACGGAAACGATCCGGTCGCTGCGAAACCTGCAGTTGGCGGTGAACGGAATCGCCCGGGCCGGAAAAATCCCGGTGGTGTTGGGCGGTGACCACACGGTGGCCATGGCCGACATCCTGGGCCTGGCCGAGTATTACGGCTACGGACGCCTGTCCGTCATTCATTTCGACGCGCATGCCGACACCGGCGACTTGCAATTCGGATCGTTGTACGGTCACGGGCTCCCGATGCGCCGCGTCATCGAATCCGGAGCGGTGCCGGGCCACAAGTTCTTCCAGGTCGGGCTGCGCGGCTACTGGCCGGAACCACCGGAATTGGCCTGGATGGCGGACCAGGGCATGCGCGGTTACGAAATGACCGAGATTCAACGCCGGGGCCTGGCAACAGTGATGCGAGAAGTCATCGAGGCGGCCGGCCAGGACACCGACGGCGTCTTTCTGTCGGTTGACATCGACGTGGTCGACCCGGGAATGGCGCCCGGCACCGGAACGCCCGAACCCGGTGGTCTGACCGGCCGTGAACTGCTGGACTGCGTCCGCTGGATCGGCCGTGACACCAATCTGGTCGGACTCGAGGTGGTGGAAGTCGCTCCGCCCTACGACCACGCCGACATCACCGCGATGCTCGGCAACCGGGTGATCCTCGAAGCGCTCGGCGGCATCGCGCGCCGGCAGGCCGATGCGGAGCAGGGAATTCGTTGGGATGACAGCACTCCGGTTTTGGCCGGCCGCACCGAGCCCGAGGTGCGGGCCGCCGCCGGGCACCTGCGGATCCTGGTGGCCGGGGCCGGATCACCGGGCCGGGCCGTGATCGGTGCCCTGGCGGCGGAGGAGTTCCCGGAGGCGGTCGTACTGGTCGACGATCAGGTTGACGCTGGCTGGGCGATTGTGGGCGACGTCGGCGACCTGCGCTGTCTACCAGCGGCTGCCGCCCGGGACGACATCGCGGCTATCGCGGGCCTGGCCCGGATGCACCGCTGTGACGTGCTGGTCGATGCGACCGCCAATCACCGGCTGGCCGCGGCGGCCGAAGTGGCCAAAGTTGCCTACCTCGAGGTGATTTCGACGGACGACGAAGCGGCCGACCTCCCGGGCACCCCGGGTTCGGTCGCGTTCACGGCGAGCGATCGGCGGGCCGCTGCCGCTGTCGTCGCTCGACTCAGCGCCCTCGCGCGCCGCGAGAACTCTACCGAGGAAACCGGTCCCAGCCGCGCGCTGTGAATGCCCGGCCGACCCGGTCAGCTGCCAACGGGATCGGGTGGGCGGTCTCGCGTGCCCCTTCAGGTCCGTCGCGGTCGGACCGACGGCCTACAAGTATTGGCCCGTGCCCGGACCAGCCGGCAGGGCGCTTTCTCCGTCTGCACCGGCCGTGCCCGGGGGCAGGGCGCCGCGACGCATCTGTTCCAACTGCATCCGGGCGGCCATCTGCTGCGCCACCAAGGCGGCCTGCAGACCGTGGAAGACGCCTTCCAGCCAGCCGACCAGCTGGGCCTGGGCAATGCGAAGCTCACCCTCGGTGGGAACGGAATTCTCGGAGAACGGCAGCGACAGCCGCTCCAACTCCTCACGGAGTTCGGGGGTCAGCCCTTCCTCCAACTCCCGGATGGAGCGCGAATGGATCTCGCGCAACCGCACGCGGCTGGCTTCGTCGAGCGGCGCGGCCCGGACCTCTTTCAGCAGCTGCTTGATCATGGTGCCGATCCGCATCACCTTGGCGGGCTCGCCGACCGCACCGGCCGCGTCCGCCCGGCCGCCCTCCTCGGTGCCGTCCGCACTCTCCGACCGACCGGGAATGGCGGCCATGCCGACCGGGCTCCCGTCCGGGCCCACCACGATGACGCGATGTTCGTTGGCTTGGCTCACTTCGATTCCCCTTGCGTAGAAATGCCTTTGCTGGTCATGGCCAACAGCACCTTGCCGTGGTGACCACCTTCGGCCACCCGGGAGTGCGCCTTGGCCACCTCCGCCACCGGGAAGACGCTGTCCACGATGGGGCGTATCCGACCGGTGGCCAGGAGGGGCCAGAGATGTTCCCGAACAGCGGCCACCACGTGGGCCTTGCTGTGCGGTCCGGTGCGCGGTCGGGACCGCAGCGTGGTGGCGTAAATGGTCAACCGACGAGGCAGGATCATGCCCAGATCAACGTCGGTTCTGGTGCCGCCTTGCATGCCAATGACCACCAGCCGCCCGTCCGGGGCCAACGCGGACAGATTGCGCTGCAGATACTTGGCCCCGACGATGTCGAGAATGACGTCGGCGCCCCGCCCGCAGGTGGCATCACGGACGGCGGCGACGAAGTCCGCATCGTGGTAGTTGATGGTGACGTCGGCGCCCAGTTCCCGGCACAAACCGAGGGTCCGGTCGCGCGACGCAGTGACCGCCACCCTGGCTCCCAGCGCCTTGGCCACCTGGATGGCCATGGTTCCGATGCCCGAGCCACCCCCGTGGATGAGCACTGTCTCGCCCTCGGCGAGGCCAGCGGTCATGACCAGGTTCGACCACACCGTGCAGGTCACTTCGGGCAGGCCGCCCGCGGTGAGCAGGTCGACGCCGGCGGGCAGCGGCAGCAGCTGGGTGTGCGGCACCACCACCTGGGCGGCATAACCGCCGCCCGACAACAGGGCGCAGACCTCGTCGCCGACCCGCCAGTCCGGGACGCCGGGGCCGAGCGCGGTTACCGTGCCGGAGCACTCCAGCCCGAGGATCGGGGACGCTCCCGGCGGCGGCGGATAGTGTCCCTCCCGCTGCAGCAGATCGGCCCGGTTGACGGCGGTGGCGGCCACCTCGAGCCGGACTTCGCCGTCGCCCGGCTCGGGAGTCGGCACGTCGCCGAGCCGCATAGCTTCCGGTCCTCCCGGCTCCTCCACGACAACGGCCAACACCTTCTCGACAATAGGCGAGTCGCCCAGCCCGCCCGGTGTTGTGGTCCCATAGCAGGGCCGTTCCCGTCGCGAAGGAGCCAGACCTGGTGCCGTTCCGCATTCCGGCCTGGTCCCTGTTCCTGTTCTCGGGCCTGACCCAGTACGTCGGCGCGGCCATCGCGGTCGGTCTGTTCAGGGTGCTGCCCTCAGCCGGTGTGGCCTGGTGGCGCATCGCCGTGTCGGCCATCGTCCTGCTGGCCTGGCAGCGGCCGTGGCGGGGCAGGTGGTCGGCGCGCGAACTGGGTACTGCCGCGGCTTTCGGCGTGGTGTTGGCCAGCATGAACGTCTGCTTCTACGTGGCGATCGACCGGCTGCCGCTCGGAGTCGGCGTGGCGCTGGAGTTCCTCGGCCCGGTCGCGGTGGCGGCCGTGACCGGACGAGGCTGGCGGGAACGGGTCGGCATATCGCTGGCCCTGGCCGGGGTGGTGGTGCTGGCCGGGGTGCGGTTGGAGGGCGGCTTCACCACGCGCACGGCGGTCGGATTGCTGGCCATTTTCGGGGCCGCCGCCTTCTGGGCTGCCTACATCCTGCTGGGCCGCAAGGTGGCCAAAAGACATTCGGGCGCCCAGGGTTTGGCGGTCGGCATGACGGCCGGGGCGCTGGCCTACCTGCCGCTGGCCTTTTTCTCCGTCGGACCGGTGGTCTCCCACGGGTGGCGGCTGCTGGCCCTGGCCGGTGTGGCGGTGTTCAGCTCGGTGGTTCCGTACGCGATCGAGCAGGTCGTGATGCGGCGGGTCACCGCGGCCCGTTTCGCCATCCTGCTGGCGCTGCTGCCGGTGACCGCCATGACCATCGGCGTGGTGTGGTTGCATCAGCTGCCGAGCTGGATCGAAATGCTGGGTGTACTGGCCATCTGCGCGGCCATCGTGCTGTCCAGCGGCGGCCGGCCCGGCGAGGCACCAGCTGCCGCAGTGCAGCAGCCGGCGTTGTGAGCGGTCCGGTGAACTGGCTGCCCCTGGGTGACGTGCGAGACGATGGCTGATCATGACGCCAGAAGCTGACGACGACCGGACCGGGCGCTACCGGCAGCGGCGGCGCACCCGGGCGGACATCGTCGCCGCGGCGACGCGGCTGCTCAAGGCGGGGCGGACGCCATCGGTGGCCGATGTCGCCGAGGCCGCCGACGTTTCCCGCCGCACGGTCTATCTGCATTTCCCGACGCACGAGCAGCTGCTGATCGATGCGACGGTGGGGATGTTGGGCGAGAACGCGGTGGAGGCCGCGCTGGAGGCCGCCGACCCGGGCGGCGCGGACGTGGACCGGCGGGTGGAAGCCATGGTGTCGACGGTGTCCCGGCTGGCTCAGGAGACCTTGCCGCTGGGTCGCACGTTGATTCGGCTCACGGTGGACCCGGGGACCGAGACGCCGGTCGGCGTTCCCCGCCGCGGTTTCCGCCGCATCGACTGGATCGAGCAGGCCATCCAGCCGCTGCACGAGCGGCTGACGGACGAGCAGTTCGGCAGGCTGCTGTCCGGCCTGGCCATGGTGGTCGGCTGGGAGGCGCACATCGTGCTGCAGGATCTGCGGGCCCTGGATTCGGACGCCGAACGGTCGACCGCCTTGTGGGCGGCCCGCGCCCTTATTGCCGCGGCGCTGGCGGATTCGGCCGCACCCGGCCCGGACGGGTGACCTGGGGCGGACCGCGGGCTCAGCGGGCGGCGGTCTCGTTCTGGTGGGCGTCGGCCGGCCGCGGCTGCACCGGAACGCCGCGCAGCCAGAGCCTGATGCCCTGCCAGCGGATCAGCGCCGTGGTTCGCAGGGTGTTGAACGGAAAGCGCAGCAGGGAACGGACGATCGAGAACGGGGTGGCCGGTTCGCCGGTGCCGTGCAGCGTCGCGACGAACGGGGTGGACTCACCGCGGCGCAATGCGATGCTGACCGCGAGCCGTGCCGCCGGCGGCGGGGTCCGCATCAGGTACTGGCCACCCATGGGCAGGAAAGGGGAGACATAGAAAAGTTTCTCAACGCTGTCCCGGCCGGCCTCGTCAGGAGTCAGCAGATAGACGTGCCGGCCGGCGTAGGTATTGTGTACCTCGGCCACCACGCAGGCCAGCTCGTCGCCGAAGAAGCAATAGAACACCGACAACGGGTTGAACACATAGCCGACGGTGCGAGGGCAGGTCAGCAGCAGAATGCGGTCGGCCTGTATTCCCTGGGCCTCCAGGTGAGCGCGGATGTTGCCGCTCAGCGTTCCGCTGGGATCACCGAGATGATCGGCGGCCCGGAATCCGACGAAGGGCCGGAGCCATGGGGGCAGGGCCGGTGGCGCGTCGACGTCGATCAGCCAGTAGACGGTCCGGTACCGAAATACCCGTCGGACAGCGGTGTTTCGGCGATGCATTACCTCGCATCGGTAGAGCTGCGGCGTGCCGACCTCGGTCTCGGCGGCGGTGGGCTCGGCGGGGGCTGTCATCGTCATCGTCGGTTCACCAATCGACACCCATGGACCGTGCGGCCCGCACCCCGGAGGCGCAGCCGTCCTCATGGAAGCCCCAACCCTGCCAGGCTCCGGCGAACGCGGTCCGACCGTCGTTCAGCACCGGCAGCTGGGCCTGGGCAGCGACCGACTCCACCGTGTACGTCGGATGGGCGTAGGTCATCTCGTCGATCACCAGGGCCGGATCGACGCTGCCGTCATCGTTGAGGGTGACGACGTAGTCGACGGGGTCGTCCACGCGCTGGAGCCGGTTCAGGTCGTAGCTGACCCGCACCGCGCGGTCGTCGGCGTCGCAGCTGGTCATCCGGTAATTCCACGATGCCCGGGCACCGCGTCGTCCGGGCAGGATCGAGGAATCCGTGTGCAGCAACGTCTTCGACGACAAGTATTCGAACGAGCCCAACAACTGGCGCTCGTGATCACTGGGATCTGTCAGCAATCGCAGCGTCTGGTCCGGGTGCCCAGCCAGCACCACCCGGTCGAAGATGTGGGCAGTGTCGGCGTCGTCACGCACCTCGACCGTGTCGGCCGACCGCGTCACCGATCGGACCGGAGTCGCGGTCAGCACGGCCGACAACTCCTTGACCGCCCGCTCCACGTATGTGCGGGACCCGCCCACGACCGTCCGCCAGGTCGGCGAACCGGTCACCGACAACAGCCCGTGGTGATCGAGAAAGGCGAACAGGTAACGAGCGGGATAGGACCGGGCCCCGTCGAATCCGCACGACCATACGCACGCCACCAGGGGAAGCAGGAAATGATGGGAGAAATATCGGGAGAACTTGTGGTCGTCGGTGAATTGCTCGAGAGTGCGGTGATCCTCGGGGTTGTCGAGCGCGCGACGCGCGGCCCGATGAAACCGCTTCACTTGCAGCAGCAATGCCAAGAACGCCGGCCGGACGACGTTCGACGGCTGCGCGAAGACCCCGGCCAGTCCCTTGGCGCCCGCGTACTGAAGTCCGCAGCCGTCGCAGCAAATACTCATCGACATCTCCGACTCCTGGGTCTGCACATCCAGTTCGGAGAACAAACGCAGCAGATGCGGGTAAGTACGCGCGTTGTGGACCAAGAATCCGGTGTCCAGCGCGTGGGTCTTGTGCCCGTTGGAGGAGACGACGTCGTGCGTATGAGCGTGCCCGCCCAGCCGCTCGTCGGCCTCGAAAAGGGTCACGTCATAGCGCCGTTGCAACAAATAGGCCGCCGTCAATCCGGCGACACCGGCACCGACGACGGCGACGCGTTCCCGGGTTGTGTGGGACACGAGGGACGGTTCTCCTCAGATCGCTGTGACCGCGGCTGGGGCTTGAACCGCGCAAACACCGGCCGGAGGCCGTGTCTAACGCTACTTCGGTGCTGGCGTGAACGGTGGATGGGTCGTGCGACCCCTCAGGCGCGCACCACCACAGCATACGACCCGGAGCCGAGCAGGCGGTCCCCCGTGACGGGACGATCCTCCAGGAGCAGGGCCAAGATTTTTCCGGTCTGCGGATCAAAATCCACATCGCGGACGGTACCGACCTGCAGGCCCTGGGTGGTCAGCACCCGCTTGCGATGCACGAGGTGCTTCTTGTCCGCCAGGTCGGCGAGTTCCGCTTCGGGCTGGCGCAGCCGATCCGCGCCGCCGGTGGTGATGGCGTCGATGCCGAAAGCGGTGACGTCGTTCCACATCAGCAGGTGCCCGGACCCGGGTGTCTTGGTCAGCGACAAGGCCGCGACCTGGGCCCGGGCGAAATCGATGACCAGGTCGCTGAGGTGTCCGATCGGCTCGGCGGTGGCCGTGCTGATCACTTTCCGGCCTTCGGCTTCGGACAGCAACATCAGCGTTCGCCTTCGTTCGGAATGGGTTCCCCGCCGTATGCGCCTTCGGGGGGAGCGGTGGGCGCCGCGGAGACGGTGGCCGGCGTGGGTGCGGGCGGGGGAGTTCCGCCCTCGGCCAGCTGGGCGCGGAAGGCGTCAACGGCGGTCCCGAAAGCGGAGAGATCGTCGGTCAGGTAATGCCGAGCCGAGGCGGGGACGATCAGATGGCTGCCCGAGATGGCCAGCGTGTCCGGCAGCGGGATCAACAGCCGTTGTCGGCCGCGGGCCAGTGTTTCCACCGGTTCGATCTCGTAGCCGACCACGTCGGCCTGACCTCCGGCATCCAGCAGTCCGATGATCACGTCGGACACCCGTCCCAGCGCGGTGCCGTCCTCGGTCAAAACTTCGTTGCCGAGCACGTTGCCGCCGCCACCGCCGCCGCTGAGGATCTCGGCGTTGGGCACGAGCGCCTGCTCGGACTCCACGATGACCGCGTCGGGTCCCAGACCGACCACCGACGGCCAGGGCAATGAGGTCTTGAGCGGCCCGGAGAAAATCCCCCGGCCGGCCAGCGTAAAGGCGCTGACCTCTCCGCCCCCGGAGCCGTAGACGATGTCCTTGACCTGGGCGATGTCCTCACCCCCGAAGGTCACCACCGGTTTCTTGGCCAACTCGCTGGCCCGCACCAGGGTGCTCATGACTTGTTCCCGCCCCTCAGGATCACGCCGCCCGCCCGTCGCCGGGCCTGGATGGCCAGCACGGCGCCGAGAACGATGAGGATGACGACGATCACGATGATCAACCACAACCACCAGGCCATTGCGGACCCTTTCGCTCACCCGGCTGTCCGGGTCCGATTGTTACTGGCCATCTTGTACCCAGCCGCGACCGGCTTGATCGATCTTTCGTTCGCGGAATCATCGCTGACCGGCCCGGGCGGCAGGTGGGCGCCCCCGCCCAACTCGGTCGGCGGCGCCGTTCGGCCCTTCGCGGCGTCCCAGACGCGGCCTACAGTGACTGCCGTGCCTGCTGACCGGCCGACCATCGTGGCCACTTCCATCGGTTTCCAGTCCCGCGGCCGGGACCGGTTCGACTGGGACGCCGGGCCGATTTTCGACTTGTGCGCCGAGTTGTCCGGCGCCACCGGGACGCCGAAGGTCTGCTATTTGGGCACCGCGACCGGCGACGACGCGGCTCTGATCACGAGCGTCTATTCGGCGTTGTCCGGCCGCTTCCGTCCCTCGCACGTCGAGGTCTTCTCAATGCCCAATCTCGACGACGTCCGCGGCCACCTGCTCGCGCAGGACGTGATCTGGGTGGGCGGCGGGTCCGTCGCCAATCTGCTCGCGCTGTGGCGGCTGCATTCCTACGACGAGTTCTTGCGTGAGGCGTGGGAAGCCGGTGTGGTCGTGGGCGGCGTCTCCGCCGGCTCGCTGTGCTGGCATCTCGGCGGGACCACGGACTCGTTCGGCCCGGCCTTGCGCCCGGTCACGAACGGGCTGGGGTTCCTCCCTTACTCGAACGGTGTTCACTACGACTCCGAGGAACAGCGCCGCCCGCTCTACCACCGCCTCGTTGCCGACGGCACCCTGGCGGACGGCTACGCCACCGACGATGGTGTCGGGCTGGTATATGCCGGAACCGACCTGGTGGAGGCCGTCGCGGATCGTGCTGACTGTCACGCCTACCGCGTGTTCCGGGACAGCGACGGGCAGGCCGCCGAAGAGGTGATTGAACCGCGACGGCTGTAGGGTCTTGTCCGGATCTGCGCCGCCCGGTACAGCCGCGGCGACGCCGGACCAGGAGGCGTGTCCGAGCGGCCGAAGGAAACCGCCTTGAAAGCGGTCAGGTGTAAAAGCCTCGGGGGTTCAAATCCCTCCGCCTCCGCTCCCGGCGCCTGCTTGCCGCGGGCGCGGCTTGCGCTGAGCAGTCGCCAGGTAGCGTCCCCATCGTGTGGTTGGCGTATGTGGATGAGAGCGGGAACACCGGCAGGCGACTCGATGACCCAGACCAGCCCGTGCACTGGTTGGTCGCGATCTTGGTCCCTGAGGAGCGGGTTCTGTCGCTGACTCACGCCGTCCAGGCGCTTGTGTCAGAGGGTCGCACCGACGACCTTGTCCCGGAACTCCACGGCTCGGAGCTGTTCGGCGGGGAGGGGCCGTGGCGCGGAGTCCAACCGAAGCAGCGCGTCGCCACCTACAAGTCCGCTCTGGCGCTGCTGGCTATCCACGAATGCGTCGTTGCCCACGCGTCGATCGACAAGACGAAGTTGACACCTGGCGCTGGCCTGAAAACGACTCCCACCTTCTGGCACTCCAGTTCCTGGTTGAGAAGATCGACGCCTTCCTCGGTACGCAACAAGATGCAACCAGGCAACGGGCTCTGCTGGTCGCCGACGAGACGCAGGAGCACGAGGCGTTCGCGATCGGAGTCGTAGCAGGTATGCAGGCCGCCGGCGAGGGAGTCGTGCCAGGTCGGCTCATCACACGTGTGATCGACACCGTGCACTTCGTCAGGTCAACCGACAACCGGGGCGTGCAGCTGGCCGATCTCGTTGCCTACGCCTTCAACCGGCTACGACGAGCGGGCTGGAGATCGACACGACCTGGTGACCAGGCGCTATCAGCGATGATGACCGAGCACGTTACGCCCCTGATCCGCACCTACAGATCAACCTGGCCCACTTGACGCGAAAGCCCACCGCGTCGAGCGGTGGGCTTTGCCGACCGATGCGCCTCGGTGACCCAAAGCGACTCACGGCCAACTTCATCGTACGTGCTACCAGGAGCGTCATCACCGCACGGTCCAGAATTTCGGCCGTCGACCAGGCTTGCGGTCAACGATGCCGGCGCGGTCGAGCATTTTCTGGACCGACGTGCAGGACATCCGAAGTCGGTCTGCGATCGGTTTTATGCCCAGCCCGGACTTGTACAGATCGACAACGGCCGCCTGCTGCACCTCGGTCCACCCTCGCCCGTCCTCGCCCGTCCGTCTGCGGCTCACCCCGGTCGACTGCCTCGCCCAGGACTTGACGCCCCTCGGCCTGTCGAGCAAGCTCGGCGGCTTTAGAGCGATCGCTGTCGGCTTGATCCCTGATCATGGGGACCCGAAAGTTCGAGTAAGCGCGAGTCATCTCCGCAACATGGTCGTCTGCCCGCCTCTTCACCGGATCGGGCGTTTCCGCTGCTGCTTCCGCATGGCCGGGTTTGGCGTCGGGTATTACTGCGGCATGACCATTGGCATCGGCATCTTCCTGATCGTGGTGGGCGCGATCCTGCGCTTCGCGGTCAACGTGCACCTCAGCGGCCTGAACCTGCACATGATCGGCTGGATCCTGATGGGGGCGGGCGCTCTGGTCACGCTGATCGCCCTGGTGTTGCTGATCCCGCGCACCCGGCGGATGCGCACCACCGCGATCACCACCGACAGCCTGGGCCGGCAGTACGTGACGGAGCGCGACGACCGCTACGACGGCGGGTATGGGCCGACGGTCTGATCGGCGCTCAGCAGACGGACGCAACCGGGAGGACCACCCGGCTCGATAGCGCTATGCCGGCCCGCGGTGCTCAAGCTCGTTGTGCCCGGGTGGGCAGGACGACCTGAATATGCGAGAACCCGATCGTGCCGCCCGCGGGGTGGGTGTCGATCTGGGTGCTGTCGGCGATCAACTGCAAGGTGAAGGTCGCGCCCTTCGTGGCTTGGGCGGCCAGGAATTCCAGCGGCAGGGTGACGTGGTGCGGCCGGCCGTCGAGGGTGACAGGAATCGGCGTGATCTGGCTTCCCAGCACGACGCCGGTCTGGCTGTCCACGAACTGGGCCAGAACCCGGCCGTCCCGCTGGCCGGCCTGTCCGGTGTAAGTCAGGCTCAGCAGCGGCGGCCCCAGCACCGACGCCGCCCGGGCGAAGTGAATGGGCACATTCACCGCGTTGGCGGCCGGAGTGGCGATGACGATGGCGGCCGGACCGAAGACCGCAGGTCCCGGCCCGGAGCCCCCGGCCGCGACCAGATCGAGGGACCCGGAGCCGTGGGCGCGAGCTGTCCCGGTGGGCAGAACGGCGCGGTAGCTGGACGCGCTGTGCCAGGTACCCAACTGGTCCAGCCACTCGAAGCCAGGGCCGGTCGACGTCGCCTGTTTCTTGAGGTACCGGGCCAGCCAGGCCAGGGTGTCGCGTTCGATGACCGAGGTGTCGCCCGGGCTGGTCAGGCACACGCCGTGACCGCCGCAGAACCAGACCATCTTGACCGGCACCCGGTTCCGGGCCAGCTCGACGTAGTTCACCGCCGCTTCGTTCAGGGGGAACAAGGTGTCCACGGTGCCCTGGAGGATGAGCGCGGGCGTTCGGACCTCGGTGGCGAGATCGTGACGACCCCGGGCGCCCAGGAATTTGGTGTCGTCGGCCGGCACCTGGAACGACGCCTGCCCGTCGATGAACGCCTTGTCGATGCGCGGGTCGTCCCGCTGCCCGGCCATCAGCGCGCCGCCGTAGAGCAGCGCGTCCCAACCCGACTTGGCCGTGTGGTTCGGAACCAGGCTCGTGACGAGCGAGTTCCACGAGATGTCCGGCGCGATAGCGTCGATGCGGCGATCGACGGCTGCGGCCGCCCATTGGACTTCGCCGCCGTACGAGCCGCCGACCATGCCGACGCGGGGGTCACCGGGGCGATCCAGCAGCGCCCACGACTGATGGGCCAGCCAGTCGACGATGGCCGATACATCCCGCCCCTCGACGAACGCTGAGTCGGCCTCCGCCTGACCCGTTGAGGTCTGAAAGCCCCGGGGGTTCCAGCTGACGACGTTGTAACCGGCCGCCAGCAGCGGCGCGACGCCGATGGTGCCGCTGGTCGGGTCGGTGGGCATCGTCGGATCGGTGAACGCCGCGCCGCCCCATCCGGGGCCGAAGAGCACCGTGGGGGCTCGGCGGCCGCCGGCCGGTGCGGTAGGGGTGAAGAAGTCGCCGGTGATCGTGGTGCCGTCGAAGGACGTCACCGAGAAGTCCGTCGGTTGCTCGGCTGCCGTTCGGCCCGCGCCTGCGGCCGCCCCGGCAGCGGACGGACTGGCCAGCACCAGACCCGTGGCGCTCAGCGCGCTCACGGCTGCCACGGCAACAACTCGGCGCACGACGGTGCGCCACTGGCGGCCGGACGATGTCATCGAATCCTCCCCATCGGACGGAGACACGATCCGCCTGCGGCCACAGCGTGGGCTGAGGTGCGGGCCACCGTGGTCGGGTGGAATCGGCCACGTATCGACGAGTGTGGCGCTGGCCACGCTAGGGCGCGAGAGCCGGTCCGGCAAGCAGGGACTGAGAACCGCTCCCCAGGGCCCTTCGAGGGGAAGAGCCCCGGGTGGCTCAGCGGGCGGCGACTATGGGGTGGCCAGGCCGACGTAGGGGACGACGACGGGTGATCCGTTGGTCCAGTCCAGGGCGGTGGACTGGGGGGTGCTTCCGCTGATGATGTCGATGGCGTTGGGGTCGGAGGTGTCGGTGTCCATCGAGGGCAGGCTGGGGTCCCACGTGCCGGCGCCGCCGCCGAAGCGGTATTGGCCGACGAAGCTGGGGCAGCCGTTGCCGGCCCAACAGTCGTGGCTGTAGACGGGGCGGATGTTGCCGATGCCTTCGGTGTCTTCGGCGTCGCTGAACATCGAAACCTGGTAGGTGGCGGTGGACAGGTCGGTGGTGCCGAAGACGCTGGCCGGGATGGTGACGACGATCTGGTGGGTGGCGGGAATGACCTGTAGGTCGGCGTCGCCGATCTTGGTCAGTCCGGGTCCGTAGACGCCTTCGCCGTAGGTGCTGGTCTGATGGCGGCCGTCGGCGACGATGGCTTGGGACCATGTGGTGGCGCCGTTCATGTTGCTGCCGGGCAGCAGCGGGGTGGCGGTGCCGGAGGTGTCGGCGGCGTCGTGGACGTAGATGTTGAGCCGCTGGGTACTCATGCCGTTGCCGCCCCACGGATTGTTCATCTGACCGGCGGTGCGGGTGACCAGGCGAACGTTCGCGCCGTCCCGATAGACCGCGAAGTCGGTCAGGTCGAAACTGCCGGCATTGAAGGCTCCGTCGGTCGGATAGACGTAGGAGCCGGGGCCGTTGTCGTCGCCGGACGGGTCGGTCAGCGTGCCCAGCAAAGTGCCGAAGGTGACGATGGTCCGGACGATCTCGGCGGTGCCGCCGTTGGCGCCGACCGCGGCGATGACGAGCTGGTTGCTGGTGGCCGGCAGATCGACGGAGACATCGAAAACCCCGCCGGTCAACGGCAACTGCTGCTTGACGCCGTTCACCGACAGGAAGGCGGCCTTGGCCGTCGTGGTTCCCTTGACGTCCACCGTCCGGCTCGGTGCGACGGACTGGTCGGCCAGCCCGGCGACGGTGAGCGTCGGCGCGGACGGGGTATCGCCGGTGGCATAGCGCTGGGCGACGACCGCGGGCTGTTCCACCACCTTGCGTTGTCCGATGCCTTGAGCCAGCCGGATGTATTGCGACATCGCCCAGGCCAGCGGGGCCGCGGATCCGGTGCCCTTGCCGTCGACGTGGCCGTAAATGGTCGGATCGGCCTGGTCCCAGATCTGCTCGGGGATCATCAGGCCCGCGTTGGCGGTGTTGGCCATGGTCTGTAGGTAGGGCAGAGCGTTGCCGCCGCTGCCGACCACGTATTCGCCACGTTCACCGGTCAGCAGCGGCCAGGGCCGGCCGATGCCGACTCCGGTCCACGGGGCGCCGTCGGCGGTTTCGCCGTACCCGTCGAAGGTGTAACGCCTCCACACGTCGCCGGCCGGAGTGGTTTCCTTCAGGGACTGGTCGACGGCGATCAGTGAGTGAGCCACGTAAGGGTCGTTGGCAGCTTTCACCCCCAGCCGGGTCAGCTCCAGGAAGCCGGCGTCGACGATGGCGTTCTCGGGGTGCGTGCCGGCGCCGTTGGCCCAATTGCGGGTGGCGCCGTCGTCGGGGTTTCCGCTGCCGGAGATGCGGATGTAGTACTGCCCGTCCGACAAATTCCCGTTCGTGGTGTACATCCACTTCTCGGTGCTGCGCTGCCATTGATCGGCAGTCGCCTGGTAGATCGCCGCGCCGGCCTGGTCGCCCACCTTGACGGCGATGGCGGCGGCCGCAGTCAGCCCGGCGATCTCGTCGGCAACGGTCGATGGGGAATACCCGCCCGTCTCCTCCCAGCGTTCCTGCGGCGTGGCCGGCCCGTTGGCGACCAGATAATCGGCGGCCTTGGCGATGTGCTGGCTGTAGAAGGTCTTGTTGAACTGACCGACCTGCCACGCCAGGATCAGCGGGTAAGCCGTCTCGTCCAGCTGGACGTTGGTTTGGTCGGGGGTGCCGTCGACCCTCGAATTCTGCGGGAAATGCCCGTCCGGCTGCTGCTGGCGGGTGAACAGCCAGTTGACCGCGTCCTTGGCCGCGCGAGTGTCACCGGCCGCCATCAGCCCGGTGGCCTGCTCGTACTCGTCGCGGGCCCACACGAAGTGGTACCCGTTCCCGGCTCCGCTGGCGCCGGAAGCATCCACCGCCTGACCCCACGGGATGGTCAACGAGGCGATGAAGGCGCCCTTGAAGGTCTTGTCCTCGTGAGCCTTGACGGCCATGACCGAGGCCCAGTACTGGGCGGCGAGCCGGCCGGTGATGCCGCGAGGGAGCCCGTTGAGGGAGGACAGGTAGGTGTGCCAGCCGAATTGGTAATACAGGGTCTGCACGCGGAACGGTTCCCGCAGGCTCGCCCTGGCCACGGAAAGGGCACGAGCGGTGTCCGCGGCGAACGACAGCGCCAGGGTGAAGGCAGTGGACTTTCCGGCGGCGCCGTTCACCGGGACCTGGCCGACCTGGGCGATGTTGCCCGGCCCGGCCTGGGGGTAGGCCACCGACAGGGTGTGGTTGGCGGCCAGGTCGGTGGCGCCGTCGGAGGTGCCGACAAATCCGGTGGACGTCTTGGAGAACGGAATCGAGGAGACGAGAGCGGTGGCCACCGGGGTACCGGCGATATGGCTGTCCGAAGCAATCAAGGCGCTACCCGACGTCGATCCGGTGTCATTGCCCGAATCGCCCGCCAGGGACGGGTCATACAGGGCGAACAGTTGGTAGCTGCCCGTTTTGAGCGCCTTGAACGTGACGCCGAGGAGCACGGTGGCCCGGTTCGGGTCGGTGATGTAGGTCTTGGTCAACGACCATCGGCCGGCATGATCGGTTGAGCTCTGCTGATAGGTCAGGGATTTGCTGTCCACCAGCTTCACCGTGCGGTCCACTGTGGTGTCCGTTTCCAGCTGGGTCCAGCTGGATCCGTCGGTGACCGCGAAGTCGAGTTGCCGGGTGTTGGGGGTCTGCCCGTTGGGGTAGTAGACCTCGCTCATCGTGCCGCCGGTCAAGGTGTACCAGACCTTCGACGCGGGGGTCGTCGAGGTCCCGATGCCTTCCTTGTCGCCGGTGGTCCAGGTCGCCGACGCACCCGGCGAGCCCGGGGCAGTGGCCGGAGCGTTGGCCGAGGCCGGCAGTGGGGTCAGCATCGCGGCGACCAAGGCGCCGGCCGCGGCTACCGCCGACCATCGTCCTCCGGAATGGCGGTGACGAACCGACCTGGTTTGGCGCTGATCCTGCATGATGCTCCCTTCGTCGTCGTTGACAACCAGAGGCGGAATCGATCGAGCATGTCATCGGCCCTCCTGGCAAGGTTTCCAGGGGCCTGGACTCGCTCTCGGAGTTCATGCCCCGCATCGGTTGCAGAGTCAGACCGACGACGTCCGATGATCTGCGCCTCACGGGGCGGTAGGAGCAGATTGCATGGTGGGTGGGACAGCTCGAACTGATCAATGAGACTGTGCAGCCCATGGTCGATGCTGGGCAAAGATCGGCAGATTGACCGATGTGAGCGACTGTCCGGCCGTCGTAGAACAGTCGGCATGGACACCATCACCTGCGCGGTGCCGGGCGCTGAGCCGGCACATCCGACGTCGTGGCCGGTCGCCGGTCTTCTGCTCGACGCGCTGACCCGCCGCGACTTCGACGCCATGCGGGCGCTGTTCGCCGCCGACGTCCGGTTCCGCGGGCTCATCCCGCCGGGGCCGTTCGAACTCAACACGGCCGCGGATGCGGCGGCGCGGTTTCGGACCTGGTTCGGCGGCGAGGACGATTTCGAGGTGCTCGACGCCTCCGTCGGGCAGATCGGTGAGCGGTTCTACGCCCGCTGGCGGGTGCGCATGAACCGGCCTGGGTCGCCGAACGAGGGTCGGGTGGCCGAGCAACACGTGTTCACCACCGGCGCGGACCGGATCGCCGCCCTGGAACTGTTGTGCTCCGGATTCCAACTGGACCCCCGATGACCGGGCGAACGGTGGTCAGCCTGATCACCGGCCTCGAGGATCCGGAGAAGGTCACGGTGGCGCTGCTGGTCGCGGTCGGCGCCGCCGAGGCGGGGCGGCAGACGTTGATGTTTGTCACCAAAGAGGCAGTTCGACTTGTCCAGGACGGCTATCCGGTCGGTGTCGCCTGCGAGGGGTGCCCGCCGATCCCGTCACTGGTTCAGAGATACGCGGCCGCTGGCGGGACGTTCCTGGTCTGCCCGATCTGCTTTCACGCGCGCCACCTCGATTCGTCGGCGGTGGCCGGCAACGCTGCGCTCGGCGGCACCGTCCAGCTGTGGGAATGGATCGGCGAGGAGCCGGTCGTCACCTTCAGCTTCTGACCTCCTGGGAGTGGCGTGCGGCCTCGCTGGCGGCGCCGGCATGGTGACACGCGCTCACCCTCAGAGTCACCCGGGCGGCACCCGGAGAATCTCCTTGGCGATCCGGACGCCGATGTCGAAGATCTCGTCCTCGGTGGCGTTCACGCTGCTGCTGAAAGCGCCGGCCCCTTGCACGGACATCATCGCGAGGCGGGCCCTCACCTGAGCCTCGGCAGAATCGTCGTCGGGACTGAGAGCTTCTGCGAGCTTCTCCAGCCGCTCCCGCATGGAGCCGCCGTCCGGCTTGAGGTCGCGCATGATCCGTTGATTGGTCTGGATGAAGCGGATGAGTCGAAGGCCGTCGGTGCGGACGACGTCTGCCCAACGCTGCAGCACCTCGGCTGGCGTCGGCTTCGTCTGTTCGGCCCAGGTGATCAGACCATCAACCGACAACAAGTAGTCCTCGACCAGGCTGTGGACGATGTCCTCCTTGCCGGCGAAATGGTAGTAGAGGGCGGCTTTGGTGACACCGAGCTCGGCGGCGATCTCCCGCATCGAAGTCGAGTCGTACCCATTGCGGGAGAACAACTCCAACGCCGCCTGTTGAGCGCGCCGCTTCGTCTGGGCGGGATTTCGGCTGCTCGCCGGTGGTGCCGTCGGGGTGCCGGCCGCCCGAGGAACGGCGGCCTCGACATCGCTGGAGCTCATGTGACCATTCTCCCTAGGGAGGGACTTCCCTTCTACTTACCGGTCGGTTAATCTCGTCACTAACCGACCGGTAAGTAGAACGGACTGACCATGACCTCCAGCACTGTCGAGGACCGCGCGGACACCGCCGTGCCGCACCGGCCCGCAGCCCCCTCGACCACCCCACCCGTCCGCACCCACCGCCAGATCCTGGTGGTGATGAGCGGCCTGATCATCGCGATGTTGCTCGCCCAACTGGACAACATGATCGTGTCGCCGGCGCTGCCGACGATCGTCGGTGACCTCGGCGGCCTTGCGCACCTGTCCTGGGTCACCACCGCATACATCCTGGCGTCGACGTCCGCCACCCTGATCTGGGGCAAACTCGGCGACATCTTCAGCCGCAAGGCCGTTTTCATGGTCTCGATCGTCATCTTCCTGATCGGGTCGGCCTTGTCCGGGCTGGCGCAGTCGATGACCGAGCTCATCGCTTTCCGAGCCCTGCAGGGCGTCGGCGCCGGCGGTCTGATGGTCGGCGTGATGGCCGTCATGGCCGTGTTGGTGCCACCGGCGCAGCGGGCCAAGTACACCGGCTACATGATGGCCGTGCTGCCGGTGTCCATGATCGCCGGACCGCTGGTCGGCGGCTTCATCACCGATCACCGTCGTGGCGGTGGACGTTCTATGTCAACCTGCCGCTGGGCATTCTGGCCCTCGTCGTCATCGCGCTGACCATGAAGCTCTCCGGTGCCGGCCAAGGGCAGCGCCCAGGTCGATTTTCGTTGGGTTTGCGTGGCAGGGGATAGGGGCTGATCGGAAGCTTCTCACA
>CAWEFT010000006.1:0-189824 GCA_963808365.1 uncultured Actinomycetota bacterium
GCTCGCGAAGTGAGGCCGGGAGCCGGGACCCGAGATAATTTCTGAGGAATCCCTGATTTCCGGTCGCCATGCTTTCGCTACCGCGCTGGGCGGAGAGCGGAAGGAGTCCTCGATGAGCCTGCCGACCTGGCTTTTTCCACCGGTGCACGCCGAACCGGAGCCGGTGGCGGCCGCGGACCGCGGGGCGCACGGGAATTACCCGCCTGACCTCCGCCACGGGAATCGTGCTCCTGGCGATCCTGCTGGTCGAGGGCGTGACCGTGCTCAGTGTGCGGCAGATGATCACCCTGCACATTTTCGTCGGCGTGCTTCTGATCCCGCCGGCTCTGCTCAAGACCGCCAGCACGTTGTACCGCTTCGCGGGCTACTACACCGGGCGTCCGGCGTATCGCAAGGCCGGACCGCCTCCACTGCTGCTGCGCGTGCTGGGGCCGCTCCTGGTGGTGGCGACCCTGGCACTGCTGGGCTCCGGCATCGTGCTGATCTTCGTTGGCGACCACCGCGACGATGGATGGCTCACCGCCCATCAGGCTTGTTTCATAGTGTGGGTGGTCATCTTCGGCGTGCACGTGCTGGGCCACATCTGGGAGGCGGCCAAGATCAGCCGGAACGAATTGCGCCGGGCCCTTTGCCGGACCAGCGGCGCGCGCTCGACGCTGGCGGTTCGTTCTGCTGGTCGCGTCTCTCGTTCTCGGCGTGGCCGCCGCTATCATCCTGCTGCCCCACGCCTCGTCGTGGACGACCAACACTGGTAAATTCCCCGGTCACTTCGGGCCGCCGCCCGGTTTCGGCTGATCTACTCCGAAGTGTCTGCTGGGCAAGGCATGTCACCAGTGAGATCCGAAAAAGGCCCGGACCCCGGTTGTGGAGCCGCCGGAGTGAGATCCTATGACCGGGGAAAAACCATAGGATCGATCATCAGCGCACTGTTGAACTGCGCACAGTCGAACTGACTGGACTATGGGCCAATTCCGGGGTAGGTAGCTCTCCACAGACCGGGCGCGGTCTTGCTTCTCCGTGCGTATCCCGAACGCTCCCCAGCGGCCCCAAGGCTTCTGGCAGCACGGGCTAGCACCAAGATAGACGGCTAGCACCAAAGACTTTGGTGCTAGTACTGTAGCGACGTTTGTCAAGAGGGCGCGTTTGTTTTCGTCAGGGCCGGGTTTCGGGGGCGCGGACGTGGTGTTGGTGGGGGGGCCGGGCGGCGGTCGGTGGTCGTGAGCGTGTCGTTGGCGACGGCGCTGTCAGACTGATATGCGCGGGTCGGTTACCAGCAGGACGGGCTGTTCGGCTGGAGCCTTGCCGGCGGGTCTTAGATAGCGAGCGTGGCACCGGAAAACCGTTGCTGCTCATAGCACACTCCGCGGGTTGCTCCTGGCGCTGCCGACGACCTGTGGACCGCCGCCCGGCGGTCTGTGGGGGGCGCTGGCCCGGTCCGGTCGGGTGGGTCGGTCAGGGTCACTGACCAGCACCAGCCGGCGAGTTCGCGGGCCACGGCGACGTTGGCCACGGTCAACTTCTTCTTCCGGGCGCGGTAAAACGTTCCACCGGTCATACAGGCGCCGATTGCCGGCGTGGCCGCGCGCCCGGGCCGCGGGGTCGGCCAGCTCCCACCGGGCCATCAGGGTCAGCCCCGGGGTGCGGTAGGGCCTGGCGTGGTGCCAGGCCGCCTCGACCAGGAGCCGGCGGGCGTGGGTGTTCCCGGTTTTGGTGATCGAGCCCTGGGACCGCGACACCCCGGAGGAACGTTCGGCCGGGACCAACCCGACGTAGGCGCCGATCGTGGAACCGGTGAACCGGGTCCAGTCGCCGATCTCCACGGCCAGCGCGAACGAGGTCAACGTGGAGATTCCGCGCAGGCACGCCAACCGGCGGGCCACCGGGGTGTAGACGCTGTCGGCGGCCATCGCCTCGATCGCGGTGTCCAGCCGATCCCGGCGGGCGGTGGTGAACACCACCGCCTCCACCGCCGCGTCGAACGCGGCCTGCAGGCCTGACAACTCGAACCGCTGCTGACGCGGCCACACGCCTCGTGCCGCCCGGTCCACGCGGCCCCACCAGGACCACATCTCATCCCTTGCCGCAACAGCAGTTTCGACACCCGGTGCCGGGAACGCATCGATCCCCGCGGGCGTCCTTCGCGGCCCCGGGACCAATACCCGGGCGGCCTCCTCACCCACCTCGGGGACCCGCACTGCCACCACCTGATCCATCCGCAACAGCCGGCCCAGATGCTCCGCATCCCGGGCATCGGTTTTCACCCGGTCCCCGGCCGGACGCAGCAGCCTCGACGGCGCCGCCACCACACACCGCACCCCCGCCGCGGTCAACGCCCGGGCCAGGCCGTACCCGGTCGGTCCCGCCTCGTACGCCACCGCGACCGGCCCCGGCAGACCGTCCAACCACCGCCGCACCGCAGAAACGTCCGGCACAACGGATCTCGATGCAAGTTCCCGGTCACCGTGTCCATACCACACGCCACGATCGACCGCGCGTGCACATCCAGACCCACACTCGTACGCTCTGAAAACACCGAGGCCTCCTCCGCCTGTGGTGCCCGAAGGCCGATACCTTCCGGCAACCCACGTCTACGCGAGCGAGGCCTCGGCCCATCACCACCCACGCGGTGATTGCTCATACCGTCTAGCCGCACAAGTTCGGTGCAAGCCCCAAGAGCGAGCCCTCGGCGTGGTCCCTTCGCGTTGTGCGAATCGTCGGTGCCTCGCAGGCAGCCAAATGACCGAGCAAACCGAGTTTCGCCGCCGCTCCACCGAAGTCCGCTGTGGCAAAAGCGAAGAAGGAACCGCGACCGCGGCCGTGCGCGCCCAATCGAGACCCTGCGCAAGATCCCGAACGTCGGCGACGAGCCGCAGGTGTTGGTACGAAAAGCGTCTCGACTAAGTGCTGTGCCCTCCAGGGCTTGCCACTCGATGCAGATTGCCGTAGAATCGAACGTATGTCGGAACGTCTGGATCTGGACGAGCTGCGGGTGCTGCGCGCCCGGCTGGCAGCCCCGTCCGCTGCCGCCGACGATGAGGAGCGTCTGGCCGCGTTGCGGTTGTGGGAGGAGATCAAGTGTCTGGCCGGCGCGGCGCAGGCCCAGCTGACCAGCGACCTGGTCGCCTCGCAGCGGGCCGCCGGTGCGGCGGTGGGTCGGGATATGGCCGACGCGGACCGGGCCTGCACCGGGCAGATCGCGTGGCGCGGCGGGAATCACCGCGCAAGGTCCGGCGGTTGTTGGGTTTGGCCCGCACCTTGGTCACTCAGATGCCGGAGTGTTCGCCGCGATGCAGGCCGGGGTGGTGTCCGAGTACCGGGCGCTGCTCATCGCGACAGCCACCACGTTCCTGTCGGATGCGGATCGGGTCCGGTTGGACGCCGAGATCGCCCCGCAGCTGGACGGGCTGGGTGATCAGGATGTGGACAAGAAGGCCCGGGCCATCGCCTACCGCCTCGATCCGCGCGGCTCGGTGGACCGGGCCGCCCACGCCGCCGCTGATCGCACCGTCACCGTGCGGCCGCCCCGAGTCGATGGCCTATCTGACCGCGCTGCTACCCATGACCACCGCGGTGGCCTGCTACGCCGCACTGCGCCGCCACGCCGACACCACCGTCGCCACCGCCGACCCGGACCGGCCCGGCGAAGTGGAGCAGCCCCGCAGCCGCGGACAGGTGATGGCCGACGAGTTCGCCGCCCGCCTGACCTACGGCGCCATCGCCGGCCACGACACCCACGGCACCCCCATCCGCCGCAGCCCGTCGTCCTCGGCGGAGCGGCCCGCCGCCGAGCTGAGCATCGAGATCGCAGTGCTCATGTCCGACGAGACGCTGCTGCAGGGCGGGGACGAACCCGCCGAGCTGGTCGGCTACGGACCCATCCCCGCCGGCGTGGCCCGCGACCTCGTCACCTCCGGACACTCCAAGCTTCGGGACAAACTCCGGCGCCTCTACACCGCGCCGGGCAGCCGGCAGTTGACCGCCATGGAAGCCCGGGCAAGGCTGTTCCCGGACTCCTGCGCCGGTTCATCCGCTACCGCGATCGGACCTGCCGCACCCCGTGGTGCGGCGCCCCCATCATGCACATCGACCACCGTCACCCCGCCGCCCACGGCGGACCCACCACCGCGACCAACGGCCAAGGACTGTGCGTCGCCTGCAACCTGATCAAAGCCGTCCACGAAGGACGCATCCACATCAGCGAACCCACCACCCCCATCGAATGGTCCGCGTGAGCCGGTGGACAAGATTCGGCCCGGGCTGGATCAGCCGGATAGCGTGGGCCAATGACTGAACCGGACGAGCTGGACCCAGTCGACGTCGCCAACTGCATGCGGGCGATCCTGCTGACCACCGGGCCGCTGCCGGCCGACGAGCTCTTCAACCTCCTGGCCGATGAGGGGATCGACGCGACCCTCGACGATCTGGACGACGCGGTCGACGCGACGGACCCGCTGTTCACCGTCATCGACCTCGAGGAGCCGCCGGTCTACACCGTGACCGAGGAGCTTCTCCGCGGACGAGCATTCACTCACGTGCTCACGGCCGAAGAGATCGCCGGCTCCTATCTCGGGCCTCCCGAGGTTGATTTCGTCGCTCAGCGCCAGCCGATCGGACTTCCGCCCTTCACCGAGCTGAACGGTCAACCCGTGTCGGTGCTTTACGACCCCGAATGGCGATTCGTTGTCCCGGACGGCACCCTGAGCAACTTTGCGGCCGGCGACCGCATCGCCCTGGAACTCGGCGCGGACGGGATCAGTCTCACGCGGTCGGGAGCGGTGGAATGGCCGGCTCCCGCGGTGATCGACGACGTCGAACTGATTTTTCCGCGATCCGACGACTTTTTCAATTCACACGATTTGTCCGACTTCGTGAATTGGCTGCTCATCCGCCACCCGGAGCTGTTCACCCGCGCCATGCCGTCCGTTTCGGAACTACTGGCCGCTTGGGGTTTGGAGACTGACGGAGAAGGCGTAGCCCGGTCGGGCGAGGCGCTCGAAGCGCGTGACGGCGGACCTAAACTCTTGGCCGAGGTGGCCGACGAACTCGGCCTCACCGACGCGGAGGTCGACGCCGTCGCGCGAGTCATGGTACGCACGATTGTCTTCCACGAGTTGAGCCACCGGGACGAACCGCCCAACGAAGACGAGCTCCGCATCGACGACCTGCTGCCCGCACTGACGCACCTGGCCAGCCCGCAAGCCGCGGAGGCCCTCCGCATCGTCGCGGTCGGTGGCAGCGCGCACCAGGCCAACTTCTTGCGGTCGATCCTGGAGCCGTTGGTGGAGCTTGCGCCTCGGCGCGCGCAGGCGTCCGTGCACTGGCTGATCGGCCACACCGCCGACCTCCACCAGGAAGTGGCCGCCGCCGAAAAAGAATTCGAACGCGCGTTGGCTCTCGATCCCGATCACCCGCTGGCGCTCAATGACCTGGCCGCCATCCGTTCCGAGCGCGGCGATGCCGCCGGCTCCCTCTCGCTGCTGACGCGCGCCGGCGACGCGGCCGAACTGAACCTGCTCGACAAGGTGTCCCGCTTTGTGCCGGCTGATCACCCGGAAATAGGCCGCAACGATCCCTGCTTTTGCGGGTCAGGCCAGAAATACAAGAAATGCCATCTCGGAAAATCCGATTTCTCGTTGGAAGACCGAATTCCGTGGCTGTACTGGAAACTGGCTCATCGGGCCAGACGCGGTGAAGGTGGCCGCCTGCTGTCGGAGCTGGCGGCCGTGCGCGCTCAGTACTGGACGGACAAGGACGCGCTCGAACGGGCACTCGACGATCCGATGGTCCTCGACGCCACGCTGTTTGACGGCGGCGGCATCGAGGACTTCCTGAACGATCGGGGCGCGGTGTTACCCGACGACGAACGGCTGCTGGCCACGGCCTGGTCGACCGTGGAGCGCTCCGTGTACGAGGTTGAGCGGAACGATCCGGGGGTCGGCTTTCTGCTGCGGGACCTGCGGACCGGCGAGAAGTATGAGGTCGCAGAGAAGGCCGGATCGAAGCACCTGCGGCGGGGCGACCTGATCTCCGTCCGGCTGTTGGACGCCGGTGGTCCGTCGCAGATCCATTCCGGGATCGAACCGGTGCCGGATCAGCTGCGGGACGCCACGCTCGCCGTCCTCGACCGGCAGGGCACCGACGAAGCCGATCCCTACGAAACCGTCCAAATCCTGACCGCCCGTTTCGCGCCGCCCACCTTGACAAGCGGCGAAGGCGATCCGCTCGTCTTCTGCACCGGCGAATACGCCGTGACCAAGGCGGCCGTTCAGAAGCTGATCAAGTGGTGCGACAAGGAATTCGAAGCCAGCGGGCCGGGTCAATGGGAGTGGACGACCGAGGGCTCGCGCATCCTGGCGTCGTTGGTACTCGCCGACACAACCCTCACCGTGACCTCGCCGACGGAACGCCGCTTCGAGGAAATCCTGACCCGGCTCCGTGCGGTGGTGAACCTGAAAGAGCGAAGCGTGGAACGGCTCTCCGGCGCCGACATGTTGGCCCAGGCCCAGACCCAGGCCCAGGACAAGCAGGGTCCACCGCGGCAGCCGAGGCCCGAGGAGGCGGCCATCCTGCAGGAACAGGTCCTGAAGTACGAGCGGAAATGGCTCGACGAGTCGATCCCGGCGCTGGGCGGTGCCACGCCCCGCGAGGCCGCTGACGACCCCACCCGGCGCGACGACCTGGTCAGGCTGCTCGAGTCGTTCGACGGGTATCCGTCGGGTCCGGGGGCCATGAGCCCCGACCGATTGCGGGCGGCGCTGGGACTCAGCCGCCGATGAGCATTCGGGCCGGCATACGGAGGACATCCCGGCCGCTGGCGGCGTGAGGCTGCGCCGGTCAAGATGGCCAGGTGGAGTTGCTCATCGCGCGTAACACCGACACCGACAGCTCGCTGCCCTACCTGCTGCGGGTTCCGGTGGCCGGTGGGCTGGTGTTCCGCACCAAGGGCACCTGGCCGCGCACCGGAGCGCTGTACTGCCACCCGGTGCCGGCCACGGACTGGCCGGAAACCCCCGAGATCGTGGAGCGCATCGCGCTCCGGTCCTGCGTGCGCCGCGGCGCCGCGATCGACGTGGTCGCCGACCGCGGCCGGGAACAGCGTTCGCAGATCGTCTTCACCCAGGCGCGCGGCCGGGACGTGGTGTTCTGGCAGTCGCCGAAGACCCGGAAACAGTCCCGTCCCGACGTGCGCATCCCGACCGCCCGCGCCGCCGGGCTGATCGACCTGGAAATCGTCGTCGACGCCCACGAGCGGTACCCGTACACGTTCCCCGACCAGCAGGTGCGGACGGTACGACGCGGACTGTCTTCCGGTGACTACGGGGTAGTCGTGGGCGACCGGCTGGTCGCGGCGGTAGAGCGGAAGTCCTTGGAGGACCTGCTGTCCAGCCTGACCAGCGGTCGGTTGCGCTACCAACTGATGGAGTTGGCGGCGTTGCCGCGGGCCGCGGTGGTCGTCGAGGAGCGGTACTCGCGCATCTTCGAGCAGTCTTGGCTGCGGCCCGCCCTCGCGGCCGACGGGCTGGCCGAACTGCAGGTGCGGTGGCCGACGGTGCCGGTGGTGTTCGTCGACAACCGGAAGTTGGCTCAGGAGTGGACGTATCGGTTCCTGGCCGCGGCGTCATCATGGGCGGCAGCGGAAGTGGCCATTGCCTCGTTCATCGGTGATGTCGCCGCGCCCGAATCGCCCGTCCCGGCGCCCGAACCGTCGGTGGCCGAAGTGCGGGCCTGGGCGCGGGCCACCGGCCTGACCGTCCCGGACAAGGGTCGACTGCGGCCGGAGATTCACGCGGCCTGGCGGGCGGCGCACGCCTCACTATCAGCGACCGTCAGCTCGCTGGACTGAGCGCCCGCTCGACCGGTGCCACGGGTGCGCCGGTGGTCCGCAGCAGGGCGCGGGCCGCGAAGGTCATGCCTACCGCGGTCATGCCCCACCCGATCAGGTCGAGCGTGTGGTTGCCGGTCAGGGCGGCGGTCAGGTGAATCGGTTGCGACACAGCCAGTATCAACGCCGGCACGACTGTGAGCATCCGGGCGCGATACAGCGCGATGCCGAGCAGGACGGTCCCGGACAGATGGCCGGCCACGAAGATGATCGACAACACGGTGACCGGTAGCGAGGCCGTGAGCTGGTCGACGACCGCGAGCACGGCCGATCGGCTGGCACCGCCGGATGCGCCGGTCAGGCCGACGAAGTCGACGAGCCCGACCCCGGCAAGGGCCAGGTAACCGGGCACCAGCAGGGCGGCGGTGAATCCGGCCAGCCGGGGCGCGGACCGCGCGGCCAGCCGGATCGTGGCGATGGCGCCGGGCGCCAGGGTCAACAGGGCGACCACGAACAGCCAGACGACGACGCGTTCCCGGCCGGGGTCGGCGATCATCTTGTCGACGATGACGCTGGTCGGATCGGTGGTGTTGTAGGGCATCAGGAAGCGCAGGGCGGCGACCGCGGCCGGCCCTACCGGCATCAGCACGGCCGTGAGAATGGTTCCCCAGCTCCGGCGGCCGAGCGGCGCGGTCATGCCCGCACCGCCGTGGTCGTGCTCCGCCGGCCGACCACCAGCAGGCCGACCGCCACGGCCAGGGCGACGACGGTGAACGCCGTCGGGACCGCCTTCAGGGCGGCGGGAGCGGCGACGACGCCGGGCAGGGCACTCAGTGCCGCCAGCACCAATCCGATGATTTCGGCGAGCCGGGCGGAGGTGCTGCCGCGCCAGGCCGGCGCGAGCAGACCGAGCATGGCCACCCCGACGGCGATGTCGAAGACGACCATGGCGACCGGCTGGCCGCCGCCGCTCAGGGCGAACGAGGCGATGTTGAGGACGGCCAGGACACCGGTGGCGACCAGCAATCGACGGACGAGACGTGGTGCGGGACTGGGCAAGGCGGGCTCCTCGAGGAGAAGGGAATGGTCCCCTTGACCTTGTCGGTCCCGGCCGGTGATGTCGTCCATCACGGGGCGGATCTTCGCCGCCGCCTCCTCCGTCGGACGGAGGATCCCCGCGACGGAAGGGGTAATTCCGCGCAGACCCGCCAGTGGCCGTCGCCGCGCGGCCCGGCCGTGAGACGGCCTCCGTGTTCGCCGATTCGTTCCCGCATTCCGACGAGGCCCCGGCCGCCGCCGGTGACGGCCAGGTCCGAGCGAGAGCCTGCGGGCACCGGGTTGTCGACGGTGACCCGGAAGCAGCGTTCGTCGCAGCTGGTGCTGATGTCCACCGGGACGCCCGGCGCGTGTTTCATCGCGTTGGTGACGGCCTCCTGGACCACCCGGTAGGCGACGTCGCCGAGGTCGGGCGGCAGCTGCCGCGCCGGTGGGTGTTCCTGGAAGGTGATGGCCAGGCCAGCGGTGCGGGCGCCGGCCACCAGTTGGGTCAGCGAGAGCTGGCCGGGGAAGGTCCGCTCCTGGTCGAGAAGGCCGACCAGACGACCGATGTCGGTTTGGGCTTGTTGCGCGGAGGCGCTGCTGGCGTCGAGCGCCTCCCCAGCGGCGGCGCGGTCGTGGCTGACCAGATATTCGCCGGCGGCCGCTTGGACGACCATGACAGTGACGGCGTGGGCGACGACGTCGTGCAACTCGCGGGCGATCCGCAGGCGCTGGAAGCGCAGGGATTCCGCGGTGTACCGGGCCTGCTCGGCCGCCAGCGCGTGGTTGCGGGCTTCGAGTTCGGCTTGCGCTCGGGTCCGGGATCCGATGGCCAGACCGACCAGCCACGGTCCGATGGTGTCGATGACGATAAACGGGTCGACATCGGTGTCCAGCAGTTGCCAGGCCACGCCGAGGGCGACCAGCGGAAGCGCGGTGAGATCGGGGCGGCCGGAGTGGCCCAGCCAGTAGGCGAGGAAGAACGTGGCCAGCATCAGCGCGGCGACCGCGGAGGTCGTTTGCGGCTGGTGGCGCAGGGGCAGCGCGGCGACCAGCAGGGCGGCGGTGGCGAGGGCGGCGGATTTCGGATAGCGCCGGGCCAGGCCGGCGGCGATCCCGACCAGCAGGATCCCGGCGGCCACGAGAAAGGACAGCGGTAGGTCGCTGAGGGCGGTGGTGATGGCGCCGACCAGCACCACGGCGGCGCCGCTGATCAGGTCGAGGGCGCGGCCATTTAAGGGCGGACTAGGCATCGGAGGTGAGGGCGGGGAGCCGGATCACCCACTGCCGGCGGTCGGGCAACCGCTGGAGTGTGCCGCCGTGGGCTTGGACCTCGTGCCGGACGGAGGTCCACTCGGGTCCGATCTCCGACGACGACGGACCGGCCGGGCCGGCGGTGCCGATGCGGGCTTCCAGCACGTCGGCGGCGAAGCGGATGGTGACCGACGGCGGGGTCGGGGGGCCGACGGTCAGCGCGGCGATGAGCTGGGCCACCATCCGGGAGACCGCCGCCGTGAGCGGGGCCTGTTCCGGGGGCGGTGGGCTTTCGACGTCGATCCGGCCGCCGACCGCGGTGACCAGGGCGGCCAGTCGTTCCAGATCCGGGGTGGCGCCCAGCAATCCGTCGGTGCGCAAATCGCCGACCACGGAACGCATCTCGGTCAGCGTCCGCCGGCCCTCCTCGGCGATCGCGGCGAAGCGTGCGGCCGAGCCGGGCTCGTCCAAGCGGTGTCGTGCGGCGGCGGCTTCCGCGCCCAGGTCCGAAATGCGCCGCTGCAGCCGCCCGTTGAGACCCTCGGCGATGCGTTCCCGATCGACGGCCACCGCCATCCGGCTGGTCAATTCGCGGGTCTGCTCAATGTGCCGGTTCTGTTCGGCCACCCGGCGCAGGGCCTGGCCGCGGACCCCGATGGCCCGGCCGGCCACCCAGAAGCCGATGGTGATCGCGGCCAGGGAGGGCAGGGCGATGGGCCCCAGTTGGGGATCGGACACCGATTGGACGACGACGTTGCCCAGCACCAGGGCCAGCCCGAGGGCGGACGGCCAGCCGCGAGTCTTCAGGCCGAGGACGGCCGCCACCCAGAAGGCCGCGGGCAGGGCAGCGCCGCAGCGGATGTGGTGGCCGACCAGCAGCCAGTTCAGTAGGGCCGCGACCGTGAGCATCGCGGGGGCCGGGACCGGCCAGCGTCGGGCCGCGATCACCGGCAGGGTCAGCAGAATGGCGGCCAGGCCGGCCGCGGCATTGCCGCGCGGATCCTCGGCGAAGAAAGGCACGGTGACCAGGCAGAAGACCACCACGGACAACAGCGCGCCGGCCACCACGTCCACCGGCCCGACCAGTCGGGCAGTCCGCATGCGGCGACTGTCAGGCGTTGCGGGCCGCCTGGCGTCCCTCTTGAGAAGGATGTTTGCGCAGGTGTGGCTGGCTATCCTGCTGTTCGGTTCTCGGGCGATCGGAGTGCGGGTGGCGATCACCGTCGTGGTGGCGGACGACCAGCGGCTGATCCGGGCCGGCTTCGCGGTGATTCTGGGCAGCCAGCCGGACATCGAGGTGGTCGGCGAGGCGGCGGACGGTCGTGAGGCGGTGTCGCTGTGTGCGTCGCTACGCCCGGACGTGGTGCTGATGGACATCCGGATGCCGGTGATGGATGGGTTCAGCGCCGCGCGGCTGATCGTCGAGGCCGGTCACGGCCGGGTGGTGGTACTGACGACGTTCGGGACCGACGAGTACGTGTACGAGGCGCTCCGGCTGAGGGCCAGCGGGTTCCTGCTCAAGGACTGCCCGCCCGAGCAGCTGGCCGCAGCCGTGGGGGTGGCGGCGGCCGGGGACGCCATGATCGATCCGGCGCTGACTCGGCGGTTGATCGCCTCGTTCGTGGGGTCGGTGCGGCCGGTGGCGGTGCCGGCCGTCTTCGACCGGTTGACGGCGCGGGAGGCCGAGGTGCTCCGGTTGATGGCGCGCGGGCTGTCCAACGCCGAGATCGGGCGGGAGCTGGTGGTGGAGGAGAGCACGGTCAAGACGCACGTGGCGCGGGGTGCTGATGAAACTGGGATTGCGGGACCGGGTGCAGGCGGTGGTGCTGGCGTTCGAGAGCGGGTTCGTGCGGCCGGACGGTGGGTGATCCCGGCGGCGGTGCGCTCGCCGAGTTCCCGGCCCGGGTCAGGCCTGCTTTTCGGCGGCGCGGGCCTTCTTGGTGGCGGCTTTGACGATGGCGTCGAACTCGCCGTCGGTGAGTGGCATGACCGAGAGGCGGTTCCCGCGGGCCAGGAGCTTGCAGTCGGCCAGCTCGGGCATGGCCTTGAGCTCGTCCAGGCTGGTGAAGGCCAAGGGTCGGACCGGGGCGACGGTGACCCAGTCCCAGCGCGGGTCGGTGGGTTTCGAGGCCGGATCGTAATAGTGGCTGGCCGGGTCGAACTGCGTCGGGTCGGGCTCGGCTTCCTTGACGATCTTGCAGATGCCGGCGACGCCCGGTGGCTTGGCGTTGGAGTGGTAGAAAATGACGCGTTCGCCCTTGCGCATGGCGCGGAGGTAATTGCGGGCCATGTAGTTGCGGACGCCGTCCCAGCCCTCGCGGCCGGCCCGGACCAGGTCGTCGTATCCGAACACGTCGGGCTCCGACTTGATCAACCAGTGCGCCACGTTCCGAACTCTAACGGCAGCGTCTTTGGTCGTTTGGGGGAGCGCGGGCCGGTGCGGTAACGTCGGGGGTCGCTCGTCCAGCCGAGTTGTGGCTGACGCGCGGAACGAGGGCCTGTAGCTCAGGCGGTTAGAGCGCTTCCCTGATAAGGAAGAGGTCGGAGGTTCAAGTCCTCCCAGGCCCACGGTTGATCTTTGGTGTGCGCTCGTCGGCGTTCCCCGGGGTCCGCCGCTGTTGCTGCCCGGACCGACTCCGAAGGACTCGCGCGATGAAGAAGCTTCTTGTTCTGGCCGCCCTGGGTGGGGGCGCCTACGCGCTGGTCAAGCGCCGCCGGCAGCAGGCCGAGGCCGAGGCCAAGCTCTGGGAAGAAGCCACCGGCACCTCCGGGCCCACCAAGTCCTGACCGGTCCCGGGCGCGTGGCCGTGCACCTTGCTGCTTCGGACGGGCGCAGCCCAGGGGACGTAGCTCAATTGGCAGAGCACCGCCTTTGCAAGGCGGGGGTTGAGAGTTCGATTCTCTTCGTCTCCACACCGATATTCGCAGGTCAGAGGCTGTAGAGCCCGACTTCAAAGTGATGCTCAAAGGGCCCGTGCCCACATCCGTGCCCACACTTGCGCGAGGCTTCATCTGACGCATATGCGGCTGATGGGGGCCTAGAAGGATTAGTGGCTGCGTCGCGTAGGGACTTGCGGCAGCGCCCATGGCCCACCCGAGCCGACTACTGCCGCGTCGGCCCTAAGGAGCGGAGCTTGCCTCGACCAGCTGACTCCAGAGCCGATGAAGCTGCACGGACATCGGGCGGAGGACCTGCAGCGCGTCGGATGCGTCCGAGGCAATCCAGTCAGGGCAGCTAAAAGTAGGGCCGAAGCCGGTGGGCCTCCGGAATCCGAAGGTAACTGGCCAGGAGTGTTGGACACAAGCGACCACTTGCAGGACTGCAGGCCAAACCAGCCGTCTCTCACCCTACGATGGCCAAGGAGACTTGGGCAACACCGAGACAGGAGGCATGTAGTGCCGCTGGCACGAACACTACGAGAGCAGACAATCGACCGGGCGACGGCCCCAGCCGGCGAGGTCTCATCGGCGGTCGCAGCACTCAATGAGTGCGCATTTTGCTCCCTTGAGTCAAGAGAGCAAGTGATCGAGACGTCAAACGTCGGATTGGCGGTTCCATCTCTTGGTGCGTTTATCGATGGGTGGCTACTCATCGTTCCCAAGAGACACATGCTGAGCTTAGCTGAAATGTCTCGAGACGAATGCGAACAATTCAAAGACTTTGCGACACATGTTCGCCAGAGACTCGAGCAAATGTACGGCCCAGCCGTCGAGTTCGAGCACGGGTCGGCGGGATCATCTAGGAGCGCGGGTTGCGGCGTAGACCACGCCCATAGCCATCTTGTCCCATTCGACGAGCCGCTGCGTCCATTGATTGCGGCGCTTGGACCAGATTTCGACGAGATGGAGTGGAGCCCACTCGATGAAAATGGACCCTGCCCCGACCTTGACCAAGACTACATAACTATATGCGATAGCACCGGGTCGTGGATCACGTATTCGCGGAGTCTGCCGGGGCAAGTTGTTAGGCGGGCACTTGCCGAGTGGAAGGGGGAATATCGGTGGGACTGGAAGGCGAACCTTCACCAAGACCGGGCGGTCCGGACACTAGCCAGCCTAGTCGGGACGGGGTCGTCAATGCGGACGTAGCAGCCGAGTTTGCACCAACCCAGCCTACTGATGGACGTGATGTCGGCGACTGGAAAAGCAGGTATGTGGATCGAGCGGCCAAGCGCGCGATTCGATTCGAGACTGCCTATGTCACCTTTCTTTTTTGTCCTATCTAGTTTCGCCATCCTCGCAGTTGGCACGGACCTAGCCAGGACACAGTTTCATGTAGCGGTCGACAAGTGGAACTCCTACGACCCCTTCATTCTAGCGTTCTTTGGAGGCTGCTTTGGTGGAACGCTATTTGCAATGAAGTGGTTATATCACACGGTCGCGAGGGGCATATGGAATCAGGATCGTCGATTGTGGCGAATATTTGCGCCGTTCCTTTCCGCAGGCGCGGCGCTTGGCGTGGTATGTCTCTCGGCCGGCCATGTTTTGCCACTCTTCGGTGCTGACATAGTTACCACCAAGGCTGGGGCGACTGGAGTCGCAATTCTAGTCGGCTATTTCTCGGACAAGACGTTCAGCCGTCTGGAGCGCTTCGCCGCGAAGCACCTAGACATCGACACGACGGTTCACGTAGATAAGAATCGCGGCAACAAGACAAACCCTCAAACTGTCGGCCCTGAACAGTTAAGACCTTAATGATTGAAATACTTCGCTCACCGAATCTCATGGCCAGCATTCCGCTAGCCAATCCTCAGCGGGTTGGGGGTAAGGCAGCAGGACTTCTGCGGATCTCACCGGACTGGTATCCGCCCAGCCTTATAGTGAATGTTAGTGGAGAGCGCCAGGAGATCGATGACGCTCTAAACACACTAGAGCAAATTCCGGATTACGCGACTTGCCTTGAGACGCTGTGGTCGTCGTCCCCTTCCAGTGGGGTAATTGTTCGGAGCAATGCCGTCGGTGAGGATATAAGTGCGCGAGGATCGCTTCTTTCGATCTCGTGTACGAGTAAAGACGACGTCCGCCAAGCAATCAGAAACGTCTGGTCCGACGCCAGGGAGCGGAGAACCGACAACGAATTGATTGGTCTAATCATGGAGCCTTTCTTGAGAGCTCCGATCACCGGGCACTTAAGCAACGAGATGCGGGTTAGTAGAGACGCGACTACGTGGTCTTTCGAGATTATCCGAGGAAGTACGCGCTCGCAAAGACAGATACGTGTCTCAACAACCGGAACAGCTCGCGAAGTGGCACTTCTCTGCCACCACCAGACGGACATTGAGTCGGTAATTCGCTCCGTCGCCCGTTGGCTGTCTGAACAGCCTTATAGATTCCACTTAGAATGGGTATGGACGCTGGATCGTATTTGGATCGTACAAGCGGACCGTGTTCATCCAACGATCGGACCGCCTCCGGGAGAGGCTTGGCAACCGACGCGAGGTAGGCTAATTGACGAACGTGAACTAGAATTTTGGCGACCTTGCTCTAATTTCGATTCGACAGAGGACGATCGGTTGTCATGGGGAAAGATCGCTGCCCTGCGATCGTTCGCGTCGGCAATCCTACCTGTCCCGACGGTGTGGCTCCTTGCGGGTGACTCGCTGACGGAATCGAACTCCGAGCACATCGCGCGTGAGCTTGGGCTGCTTGCATCCGGAGAGCTGTTAATCCGGACAGATCTGCGCTCGGAACGAGATCAGCCTTCATTGATGTTACCCAAGACTCGGCGCGCCACTACATCTGTGAATGAACTTCTCGACTTTGCTCGCACGACGTTGGCAGAGTTCCAGCACAACGGATTTCGTAGCACCGATGTTGCGTTTCTCGCACACCGATTTATCCGATCTCGGGCGTCAGCGTGGTCCAGGGCGAGTCCTGATGGATCAGTTGTAGAGATACACAGTATCTGGGGACTGGCAGACGGGCTTGCCTGGCTGCCTCATGATCAGGTGAGATTTAATTGCGCCACGGGTGATATTCGGCGAAGCATTGCAGGCAAAACCGCGTTTCTCGACGTCAGTGGTGCTGATACGTGGGCCTATCGAGAGACGCCATCCGAGTGGATATGGCGTTCGAGTGTTAGCGAAGATCAGATACGGACAATTGGTCTCGGTGCTAAGCGGTTAGCGTCCTTAGCTGGGGTGCCCATCGTTACGATGTGGTTTATTGGAGTCTTGGATGGGGCTGAGGCAGATTGCCTACCTTGGTTTCAGGCGGTGGCGCCCGGTGCCAGCTCCAACTTGGGACGCGGCATAATTCCGCAGCTTCCGCGCTTTGAAGTCCGAACGGAGGCTGACCTTGACGCCCTTGCAATGCATGAGACTCTCGGACGACGTCTAATTGGCTTGCGGCCCTCCGAACAACTAGTTCGAAGCAAAGACTTTGTAGATCGAGTAATTGCTATTGCACGAAGTTCGAGTTCAGTCGTCGAGATTTCAGGTAGTACCCTGGCTCACCCGTATTATATGTTGCAGGCGGCGGGGATCCCTGTGGTGTGCCGGACCACTTTCGAGGGCCCCCTTGACGAGCCCAATAAGCTTGTACGAGATGAGATACCGGAGCACATTGCTAGCGAAGGTGAAGTGGTTGATAGCTATAGTGCTTCACCTGTAGAACTTGAACGACGACTCCGGTCAAAAATAGTAGAGGAAGCGCTTGAGCTTTTGGCGGCTTATGATGTGGACGGAATGGTGGATGAGTTTGCTGACTTGGCGGAGGCCACCGAGAGTCTTCGTCGAATTAGTCGTATTTCCCGAGACAAGGTTAGGGTTCGGCAGGCGTCGAAGAAGACATACAGGGGTGGGTTCGACCAGGGAAACGTTTTGGTTTCTGTTGGTTACGCGACACCAGATGAAGAGACCGCACCGCTTCCTGGACTAGAGGCAGGTCACGTGGAACGTGCGCCGCGTGTCGTCACCTCCGAAGACGGCCGTGTGGTAGCTAGTCTGATTCCGCCGGCACACGCCCAGCAGCGGGTATTCCGAATAACGAACGGAACGATGGATGTCACTATCGAATATCGCGAGAAGGAGTTGGTCATTTATTCGCCTCGCGGCGGAGAGCCCGGCGTTGCGGCTCTCGATCTGCCCCTTACCCTTTGGTGAAATATGGGCGCGTCCATGCTGGCCTCCTTTGGTTCGCTGGCATGCCGTAGTGCTCCGTCAGGGTGAGCAGTCTTACCTCGCCGGCCCGCAATAGTCGGGGCACCGGGGGCGGGAGGCCCCGATCGACGAAGATGAACGGGAGTCCGGCGTCCCTGTCAGGCGCCCCGGGGTGTTACCCGCACAGCGTCGTCGAGCTGATCGGTGGGCTCCCCGTACTCGGCAGCTTCGTCCGTCGAGCGCCCAGATATTGCGTGGCCTCGCTGACCGCGTACAGCGGCGCCTTCAACTTGTTGACGGCGATGCGAACCACCTCGGTCGTTCATCGCCTCGGCGAGACCAGTGTGCCGCACACGCCCGGCCCTGAACCGGCTCAACACCGGGGCGTCCTTAGGACGATCAACCGGCTACGCCTCGTTCACGGCCCGAGCCCGGGCTTCATTCAGGCTAACCGCCACCGCGTCGAGGTCATCCGGAAACAAATCTGCGTAGGTGTCGAGGGTCATCTTGGCGGAGGCGTGACCGAGCATCCGCTGGACAGCCATGACGTTGGCGCCAGCGCTGATGGCCAGGCTTGCAGCGGTGTGGCGTAGCTCGTGGGGGTGGAACCCCGGTGCGACCCCGGAGGACTTCACCGCAGAATCGAACCAGGAGATGCGGGCCGCCCGGTAGCGCAGCAGTCCACCGCCGGGGGCCGGGAACGCCAGGTCTGATGGATGCCTGCCGGCGATCTGCTCGGCCAGCACCGGCAGGAGGAAGCCGGGCACTGGGACGCCGCGCTTCTGCCGGGTCTTGGTGTCCCCCCACTCCATCTTCCCGTTGACCTCAAGTGACGGAGGCCTCGACCTGCACACGGGACCGGGTGAGGGACACGTTAGAGACGCGCAAGGCGGCTAACTCGCCCCAGCGCAGCCCGCAGTAGGCCAGGGTCAGGATGATCGGCCGACCACGCTCGCCGGCGGCCTCGGCGAGCTCATGGACCTGTTGGTGCGACAGGTACCGTCTCGGGGTCACCATCGGCTTGGCCACCTTGACCCCGACCGCTGGGTTGAACGCGAGCATCTTGTCGTCGACAGCGACGGTCAGGATCGAGGAGAGCACCGATTGAACCTTGCGGGCGGTCGCCGCGGATGACCCGTTGCGGACCAGACCGGCCAGCCAGGACTTGATGTCGCTCTTGGTCAATGCCGACAATGGCGTCTTGCCCCACCGCGGCAGGATGTGGGTTCGTACGATTCCCCGGTACCGCGACGCGGTCGCTGGCGTCAGCTCGGACCATCCGTCCATCCACTTGTCCGCCCACGCCGCCACCGTCGTCGTGCCAGCAGCCGCCGAGATGAACTCCCCGCGAGCCTTCGCCACCTCCACCGAAGCGCCGAACAACTCGGCCTCGCGCTTGGTCCGGAAGCCGCGCTTGTCGGTCTGCTGATGGTCCGGAGTCCGATACCGAACCCGGTATCGGCGCGACCCGTCCTTGAGCAGATACGACTCGATCGTCGCCACGTTGTGGTCCCTCCTGGTGCGCGCGCTGATCACAGTCTTGCCGAACCGCGATGCCGTGATCGGCACGGTCAACTACAGATCCCACGGAAGTTTTCTGATCACAAGTGGCCAGTTTGGCCAGAAGTTCATCCCTGGAGTGGTGGAGGGACCTGCGACCGACCAACGGACAGCGCCTCACGACCTCGGAGGTCTCGACCTTGAACGACATCCTGCTCACCCCCAGCCAGGCCGGTGCACTGCTTGGCATGACCCCGGGTGCGCTTGCCCAGCTGCGCTACACCGGCCACGGGCCGGCGTTCGTGAAGCTCACGGCCAAGGCCATCCGTTACCGGCAGATCGATCTGGACGCGTGGGTCGCGGCGAACCTGCGCACGAGCACCACCGGACGGTGATCATCCCTCCCTCCCGATTTCTCAGGCAGGAGGCGAGTAGTGACCGACGTCCTCGACATCCCACGGATTAACGGCACCGCCCCGACGGCTCCGGGTAGGACGGTGTTCCGCGTTCCCGACACAGGGGGATCGGAACGGGGAGCGGCCTTCGCGGACCGGGTGCTGCGCGGTAGTAATCGTCACGTCGACATCGCTGCCATGCTCTCCGGCGGCTTGCCCGAGCCACCCACGCCGACGGTGTTGCACCGCGCTGACGGGCCGTGCCTGTTCTACGCGGCGCAGGTCAATCTGCTGTTCGGCGATCCTGAGTCCGGTAAGACGCTAATTGCGCTTGCCGCGCTGACCGAGCTGGCGGCGCGCGGAGCCCGGGCGGCGTTCCTGGATCTGGACCACAACGGGCCCGACGCGATCGTCGGACGCCTGCTGGCCTTCGGCGTTCCGGCGGGATACCTGGCCGACCCGGGCCTGTTCCGGTACGTCGAGCCGGAGGACCGCAACGACCTGCTCGACGTCACCGCGTTCCTACGCACCTGGCAGCCGGCGGGAGTGGTTGTCGACTCCGTCGGCGAGCTGCTCCCCCTGCTGGGCCGCAAGTCCAACGACCCCGATGACTACACCGGCGCCCACACCGACGTCCTCAAGCCGCTAGCCGCCGCTGGCGCGGCCGTCATCGGCATCGACCACCTCGCCAAAAACACCGACAGCCGTGCCGCCGGACCGACCGGCACTGCTGCCAAGCGGCGCGCCGTCTCGGGAGCATCGGTCCGGGTCACCGTCAAGGAACAGTTCGTTCCCGGTCGCGGCGGATCCGCCCTGCTCACCATCAATAAAGACCGGCACGGCGGTCTGCGACGACATTGCCCCGTCGGCAGCCGCGAACCGCCGGCCGGCCTATTCGTTCTCACCGGCGCGGCCGACGGCCGTGGGTTGGACTGGCAGGTCAACCCGCCGCAGCTACGCGACGGCGAGCGCCTCGCAGGTGTCAACGGCGGCGATCTGCTGGCCCTGGACCAGCTCGACCCGGCGCCGCGCTCCGTCCGCGACGTCGCTGAACGCCTGCACTGGGGCAACGACCGGGCCACCGCGGCACTGCGCGAGTGGCGTTCCCGGAACGCTCCGCGGAACGAGGAACCGTCGTGAGGTTGTGCGGGATAGAGGCATTTAGGGCTGAGGGCCCAGTTGGTGGTGGCGGCCGGCAGCAGCGGTGGCGGCGTTGAACGCTTCGCCCGTCAAGGGCAAGGCGGCGAAGAGCGGCTACAGCCGAGTCCAGTTTGGGTAGGGGTGGACCGACGGCGTCGTCGTGCCGGGTGGGCGCAAGGGCTGCAGGACCCTCCAACAGAACGGAAAAAGGCGATTAATGACCTAGAATGTTCAGTTGGCCGGATGAGCTCGACTCCGGAGTTTCCGCGGCTATGCGGATGCGACAAAGGGCTCGGCCGAGGCCGAGCCCTTTGTCAAGTTCGTGGTCAGTGAACCGTGTTGACCAACTCCTGCAGCTTGGGCAGCGAGTTCACTGCGGCAATGCTGTTCTTGCTGGCCAGTGCGGCAGGGGCGACTTGAGCGGTGTTGTACTCCTTGATGAGGTAGTTGGTGGGCGAAGTGCCGTTCGCGGAGTTGGCAGCGGCGGCCGGCTGAGTGATCTCGACGTTCTTGACCACATAGCCCACTCCGTCGCTCTTCCACTGGAAAGTACCGCTGAAGGTTGCAGTGCTGTCGCGGGCCATGAGAACGACGGTTTTGCCGGGGGCCGCATGAAACCAAATGCCCTGGGAAGTGGCCGCTTCGTTGGACCAAGTATGTGACGCGGTGAATTTGACGGACACTTCGGCGTCCACTACCCCGACGAGGTTGAACCCGCGGGAGAGCTCGATTGAGCCGCCCACCGTCGCCGAGAACTCCTCGGTATGTTCGGTAGTCACTTTCAAGCCCTGCGCGGCGGAACCGCCGATGATGGCGGGAACGTCGACCAGGTTCCCGTTTCTGTCTCGATATTGCGCGATTTTCCAACCTGAAGCGCCGTAGGTGGGATCGGTTGTCGGGATGAATGTCGCATGGTCTTTGGCAACCTCTTCTTCTCCCATCGGGAAATGGGACATGGCGTCTTTGGCCGCCTGCGGGTCGCTCTGAGCGTCAACGATGACGACAGTGCCAGGAGTGGCGCTGGCCTGTTCCGCGGCGGAGGCAAGACCCGTGGCCGTGGCGGCGATGGCGCCGGCGGCCAGGACTGCGAGTCCGATCGTTGTGATCCTACGGATTTTCATGACTATCTCCTTTGTGTCCCGACCGGAGTCGGCTGACGTCTGTGGGTGGTTTGGGTTTGTTGTTGGCCGGGAAACCCGGTGGTGACTACTTTGCGTCGGTGGGATTGATGTCTTGCTGGACGTTCGAGTAGGCGAGGCCGATCTGGGTCCCGTCGTTGCCAATCGGGTTCGGTACATCGCCCTGCGAGACCCCCACGTTCGAGACGTCGAAAGTGACACCCTCAGGGGTGGTGAACTGCACTTCACCGAACAGGGTGGCGGTTGTGAGTTGTGTGGTCAGCCAGCCCTCCTGCATCGGTTTGATGTCGGTGTCGGTATCGACCGTGGTCGAATCCGAACTTCCCCAGTCCAAGTCGCCTTCGATGGACGCGGCGATCTTTCCCGTCGATCCGGCCACGTTGACCGCAACGGATCCGGTGATTTCCAGTCCCAGGCTGGTGGATTGACCCAGGCTGGCCTTGTAGCCGCTGGACAGCGTCACCCCGGAGGAGGACTCGTTGTAGACGATGCTCGACGCGCGAGTGGCCGGTCCCTGCTTGAACGTGGGCTCGGCGTTCGGGTCAGTGGGAGTGAACTTGACCGAATCCTTCACGGCCCGCGGAAACTCGCTGCTCATGATGCGGGCAACGTCCGCGCTGCTCTTGGTGTTGTCCAGCTTGATCGTCGTCGGAGCGGTCGCCACCACGTCGATGTGATCACCGTCCGGGTCAACAACCGTCTTCTCCGCAAACGCCTGACCACAGGGAGTGCCCCGACCATTGACCTGGACGGTGGCCGCGGTGTTCTGCCCCGAGGAAAAGTCGAGCATCAGGGCTTGCTGGAGCCCGTCAGCTGTCGTTGGGTCGTTCCACCAGTATTCGAACCGATTCTGGCTGCCGGGCTCGAGGTCCCAGGACGCTGTCTGACCCGGTGCAACCGTCTGTGGGGCCGGGTCGCTGCTCGGTGTTCCGCTGAACGCCCCGGCCTGGTTCAAAAACCACGTGTATCCCGTGTAGTTGGAAATCTCGACCAGCTTATTGCCCGGCGCGGCCGCGTTGGCCGGGGCGCTGCTCAGCACCGCAGCACCGACAAAACCGGCGAGCGCTGCCCCGCAAGCAACGGTTCGAACGAGGTTGGTGCGTAACGACTGTGACAAGTTCATGTCGATGGTCTCCTTGACGCTTTCTCAGACCCGGATCGGGGTCATTGGCGATGGCTGCCAACACCAAAAGAGTCGTCCCCCTGAGGCGGTGGCGCCGTCGGACGATCGGAGACCGGTCGGGACGGTCCTCCGATCGGCCGATCGGAGGAACACAGTTAGACCGGGGAGCCCACCGGCCGAACCGGCGGAACACATGGATCACGTCGCCCCAAGCCTGGTCCGGGCAGGCGACGCAGCCGTGCACGCCTGCCCGCAGCTAGTTCAGGTCCTCGGCGGCGAAACCGGCGCTGCCCACTGACCCAGCGCGAAGTGCGGCGGTGCCTCGCCGGCTCCCCGGTAAGCAGCCGAAGCTCAGACCGCGGCAAGAGGCGCACCTGGTCGAGCTGTACCGCACCGGACAGCACACCAGCGCCGAGCTCGCCGAACTGTTCGGCGTCGCTCGCTCGACCGTTTACCGCGCCGGCCCGAATCCCGCAGCGGCGGTGGCCCCTGACCCAGCGTCCGAACAGCTTAAACGGATACCGATCCACCGGCACCAGACACAAGCTGTCCGATTAAGTTCCCCTCGTCGAGCCTGTGGAGCCTTTTGCTCTCCTCGGAGCCCGTTGCCGGCGAAAGCCGGCCGTGCCGTCTGGGTCAGCCGGCCCGGGCCATCAGCCGCCGCAGTTCGGAGACGGGGACGACGCGGATACCGGCGACCTGGTCGGCGAGGACCTACTCGACCCACTGCCGGATCAGGGTGGTGGTGACCTGATGCCGCGTTGATCGGCAATCGCGCGGACGGCGGTGAGGGTGGACGACGCGAACCGGACGGTGATCCCATCCATCGGATCGTCCACCGTGGTGGCGTCCAGCGCGGCCGCCTCGAGCGCGGCCGCGCCTGGTCGATGGTTTCGTAGAAGTCGCGCAACTCGGCGAGCCCGTCGGGGTTCAGTGATCTCCTCCTGTCAGCTGCCCTTGCGGCGGAACGCCCACCGTTCCGCTTCGGTCATTTCCCGGGGCGGTGACAACGCTGATGCCGCCATCGAGGGCCGAGGCGATCACAACGAGCAGGCGCCGGCCGGCCGCAGTGGTGCCGAACACCAGGCGGGGGACTCGCCGGCGCTGGCCCTATTGCGTCTCGGCAACTTTTTCGGTCCGAAGGTTGGGAGGTGGCAACGTCGTCCTGGCGGGCGACGAGCGCCACGGCTGGACCTTCGGTCCAGGCTGCGGCCGGGGTCCGGGGGTGTCACCGCCGCCCTAGCGGGCGACGTGTTCCACCACCCGGCCTGGCCGGCCTCCGCAGCACGGTGCGGACAGCATCCCGGTGCGGACAGCAGGTGTCGCCGCCGCCCTAGCGGGCGACGAGCGCCACGGCTGGACCTGCGGTCCAGGGCTAGGGCCTAGCGGCCTGCGCCGAAAGGCGCGCACCGGCCCTAGCTCGCGAGGCGAGCGTTGTTCCCCATGGCGGCCGGTGCAGCAAGGTATGTCCAGCGCTGCGCTAACTGGACACCTTGCTCGGCCCTCGCTGCGCTGCGGGCCGAGAAGCCGGCTTCCGCCGGCGCTGGCCAGGGAGGGGGAACAACCTCCGGCGGCAGTGGCCGAAGTCGGCGTCGCGCCATCCCTGGTATGGGCATGGATGTGGAACAAGACCAACACCGCGCCGATGACGCGTCAGCACCACTTCGGCGACGTACGGCGTCGACGCGGCTGACGGAGCAGGAGCACGCCGCGTGGACTGCGGCGGCCGGTGGCCGCCAGCTGGGCCGCTGGATCCGGGCCGAGATTTCGGCGCGGCTCGCGGGCCGCCCGCCCGCGCCGCCGGAGGGTGGCGCGTACCGGGAGCTCATGGCCGAGCTGCGCAAAATTGGGGTCAACCTGAATCAGATTGCGCGGCGACTCAACGGGCGCAACCCGGTCGACATGGCGATGCTCGCGTCGCATCAGTCGGCGGAAGCCGCCCTTTGGGCTGTGCACGCAGCGGTCATTACGGTCGAGGCCGGCACCTCGTGATCGCGGCGATCTCGCGCGGCGGGTCAGCGGCCGGCCTGGCTCGGTATCTGCACGGGCCCGGCCGGCACAACGAGCACAGATACCAAGGTCGCCCCGGCGGCGGAGTCATCGCTGGCACGGCCTGCGCCGTGGGTGCGCGCGACGGCATGGTGTGGGCGAAGGACTTCCACCGGACCGCGGCCGCTGCCGATAGCGATCGCGTCCGACGACCGATCTGGCACTGCTCGCTTCGGGCCGCGCCCACCGATCGCCTCATGGACGACGCCGAGTGGCGAGCAATCGCGCTTGAGTTCGTAGAGGCGCTCGGCATCGACGAGCTGCCATGGGTGGCCGTCCGACATGGCGATGACCACGTGCACCTGGCCGTGTGCCGAGTTGGTGACGACGGGCGAGTCTGGGCCGGCCAGCACGACCGGCGGCTCGCCCAACAGGCCTGCGCCGCGATCGAGCAAGCGCACCAACTGCTCCAGGCTCCGCGCCTGCGGAGCCGGTCCCGTCGAAGTGCGGAGTCGCAGGTCCGCTCTGGCGAGCATCGCAAAGCCCAGCGAACCGGTCAAATTCCGCAGCGAGTCGTGCTCGCCGAGAAGGGTCATCGCGATCACTCAGGCGACCGCCGGACGGGGCCGGGACAGCTTCGAGGCCGAGTGCGCCCGACTCGGGATCATTGCGACCGCCAACGTCGCCGCAGGAACCGGCCGCATGTCTGGGTACAGCTTCAGCGACGCCGCAGTGCACGCCGACGAGCGGCTGACCTTCAAGGCGTCGCAGCTGCACAAGCAACTAGGTTGGAATCAGCTCGGACCTACCCTGGAAGCCGTCGCCGGGCGAGCTGCGAGCTTGGCCGGCGACCAGGCGTATCCGTCTGCGCGACGGCGTCTAGCCGAATGCGCGAAGACATGGACGGACGCAGCCGACCTACCGAACCTTCCGGATCCGTCTCCAGCTCCGGGCCGGGAGAGACGCACTCGTCCCTGTCCGAGATGGACGCCGGCATCGTCGAGGCCATCGGTTTGGCCGGCGCCATTCGACCGGCAGCCGGACGTGAGCAGACTGCTCAAGGGGCAGCGCCATCCACCAACCGCGATGGTAAACCGTCCCAAGCCGTAGAACCAGGCAGGTAGGCCCGGGGACCAAACCGGCGATAAGTGCGCGATTCCTCCGGCGGAGGTACGTTAAGTGCATCCATTGTCCGCAAAGTGGAAGGAAGACGTGCTTAACGACGATATCGTCTTCGCGGCGGACCAGCCGTCGGCGACAACGGATCGCATGCTTCACCGCGGCGAGCTCGTGCGGCTGACGGCCGGTGTGTATGGCCGCATCACGGACGGCGGCACACCCGAACAGTTCACCAAGCGGCACTGGCCACAGATCGCCGGTCGCTTATTTCCTCAGGCAGTCATCACCGACCGTTCCGCCCGCACCGGCGGTCCCGTCGACGGTGTTCTCTATCTCGCACACACCGCAACCCGGGACCGCACCGTGCAGCTGCCCGGCCTGACCATCACCGCCCGCCGTGGCGGCCTGCCGCCCCAACCCGACGACATCGCCCTGCCGGACGGCCTATGGATCGCGTCCCGGGGAAGGAGCCTGGCCGACAACGCCCGAGAGTCCCGAGCCCGCTCCATTGAACTGCCACGGACGCTTCGCGACGACGAGCTCGCCGACTGGATTGACGACCTGGCTCGCATAGACGGGCCGGAACGGCTGGTGCAGTACCGCCAGCGTCTCGAGGAGCTCGCCGGCCCGACTGGATCGTCACCGCGCAAGGTTGCGCTCATCGCTCAAGCGGTCGGTGCCGCCCTAGGCACCCAGACGGTCCGGACCAGATCCCGGGCTCTCCGGGCGCGGCAGAACGGGCGACCATACGACCGCAGCCGGATCGACCGGTTCGACATCCTCGCCGAGGCGCTACTACGCGCGACCCCGCAATACCTGCCGCTCGACGAGCGCAACCCCAACCGGTACCGCTACGAGCCGTTCTACGAGGCCTACTTCTCCAACTTCATCGAAGGCACCGAGTTCACCCTCGAAGAAGCCGAATCGATCGTCCTCGACGGCAAGTTCCCGTACGAACGCGCGGCCGATGGTCACGACCTGCTCGGCACCTATCGGCTGGTCGCCGACCCGGTGGAGATGAGCAGGATCCCAGCTACGACCGAGGAGTTCGCCGACCTGCTTCGATACCGCAACTCGGTCATCATGGCCGGTCGACCGGAGAACCGGCCCGGCGAATTCAAGCTGACCGCTAACCGTGCCGGGCAGACCCAGTTCGTCGACCCAGATTTGGTAGACGGAACCCTGCGCGAAGGCTTCCGCCTGATCGAGCAACTCGACACCGCCTGGCAGCGCGCCGTGTACACCGCATTCCTCGTCGCCGAGGTGCACCCTTTCGCCGACGGCAACGGCCGCACCGCGCGGGTCATGATGAACGCCGAACTGCACGCCGCCGGACAGAGCCGCATCATCATCGTCAACGCCTTCCGCACCGATTACCTCGACGGCCTGCGAGCACTGTCCCGGCGGGACGATTCCTCGATCTTTATCAGCGCCATGCGCATAGCCAGCAACTTCACCGCCGGCGTCGACTTCACCGAGCTCGGCCAGGCTCGCTCGCAACTCGAAGACGCCTACGCATTCGACGAAACTGCCGTGCTTGTACGCAACACTTTCGCGGCTGCCCCAGGCTCGCGATCACGGCCGCAACAAGAGTCGGGCCGCCTGGCTCGGGTCTCATCCGATCGACGAGTGCCCAGCAGTGCTCGTGGCGGCGACGGCTACACACGATGAACCCGGCGCCCCTGCATCGAAGGGAGAGCCCTGACGATTCCAGATCATCCGGTACTTCCACGACAATTCGGGTGTCCGGGGTTTCGGCCGAGACATGGCCCGGGCTCCGAAGTGGTCAGCCTCAGCGAGGCAAGAGGCATCGGCAAGCTGGACCAGCCGCGCGCTTAGCCGAACTCCCGCTCACCTCGGGGCCCGTGACCTGCTCGGCGACGATGACCCTCTTACACGCCGAGTCCAGCTCGGCGCAGATCCGGCCCACCTGGCTTAGAGATCCCGGAGCCGGAGCTAACACTTTGACCAAATCGTCGACACTACGGGTCGACGTGCTGTGCATGTGACCCTCCTTGACCACCACGAACAGGCACGGATCGACCTGGCGGCATCTCGCAACCTCCGATAAGGGTCGGTGTCGCCATGTACTTTCACCACGACGTTGCCCTGCGAAGCGCTTGGGAGGATGCAGTGGCCATTGCAGAGACGACGCTCCTGAGCGTCACAAAGATGCTCGTGACGCCAGCGGTAAAGAAGGGCGTTTCGGAGGTCCGTAAGTGGACCGTCCGCCGTCGGGTGGCCAAGGCTGCGAGCAAGCAAGCAACCGCCGAGCTTGGCACGCAGGTCACCCGGAAAATGATCAAGGACTGGCTCAGTCGGGAAGATGTCCGGATACAGCTGATGGCGGGCAGCAGCGAACCAGTCGAGTCGGCCCTCCGTGATCTTGAGGTTCGGCTTCCCTCCGCGCCGCCGGCGGTCCGTCGTCAAAGCGCCCTGACCGTATTAGCAGCCGTCTGTGACCAATTCATGAAAGCGCAGCCGGTGACCAGCGCGGTCGTCATGGCTAGTAAGCAGGAAAAGGCTCACACTACCGCCGAGGCACAACTGACCCGAGACAAGATCGATAGTCGATTTGCTGAGCTTGCCCAAAGAGCGGGAGCGGCAGAGGACTTTAGGGAGAACCTACTGCAGCTGAACGATGGTCGCCGCGGTGATGCCCTGGAACTTCAGCGGAGCTGGCCTGAAATCGAAGATGTTGTCGCCACCATCGTAAAATCTCATAGTCGAGGCGATGTAGTGCGACAGTGGGCACGGAATGAACCGTCTTGGTATGGCAGTGCGCCCATCGACGCTTACTTATGGCTAGCACAGACTGCCCACGACTATCAACAGCACGAGGCAGCCGCGAAATTTATCGACGACGCGCTCAATCGAGGCGTCCATCCCCGCAGCTTCTGGTTTGCTCGAAAACTTGCGGAGGTGAATTTTTATGACCCAGATCAAGCGGTAGCGATGGCACGACAGTGGCAGCCACAGGTGGATGACCATCCGCTCCTACGGTGCTTTATAGCCCAAGCAAACGAGAACCGACCACAAGCGATCCAAATCTTGCGAGATTGGCAGCCCATCGGCGGCCAAGATCGGGTTACCAAGTTAACAGCACTGGCCCGACTTCTTGTCTTGATCGGTCAATTCCAGGACGGGTTGGCGGTCGCCCTTGAGGCAGCCGAGATCGCCGAGAGTCCGGGCGCACTTATTCTAGCCGCACAGTTTCTGCTCTCTCGCAGCGCTATGAACGAAGCGTCCGACCGACAAACAGACTGTGACCGAGCAACTCGATTGGCCCTCCGGGCAAGAGATCGCCGTCGACAGTGGCACGGCGACAGTGTCGAACCGACGATAGTGGCTGTTAAAGCTTTCATGCGAGTCGGCAACCTGTCCCGTGCGCTTGAACTCATGCAACCACCTCCGGTCGGAGAAGCTACCCAGCAGGAAGCTGACGATCGACGAATGCGGCGGCTTGGCGCACACGTGCTGTCTGCAACTCGTCAAACCGACAAGGCGAGGGACTGGGTTGCTACCGCGGAAAGTGAGTTTGCTGTTGCCGAACTTACTGCCACTGAGCAGACCGGCCAGGGCGATGTAGACAGCTCCATAGCGACATGGACTTGTGCCTTCGGGGTTGCGAATGATGACGACGAGCGAATAGCGGCCGCACTGAGCCTGGCCTATCTCGGCGCACCTCTCCCTCATCTCGAGACATTGGCTCTGACCCAACCAAAAGCCGTCGAGGACATCCGGCTCATTCACTCGACCATGAGCGCTGCAAATGTATGGGAAGCGCTTCATACCAACGCCCCGCGCCTGGAGGGCCTCACTGCCAAACTCGCGGAAATGTACGTCGAGGAGGGCAATGACATCGCGGCGGCGGATACGCTTCGCTCTGGCGGTGATCGTTGGCATAGCCCGCGTCTCTACCTAATGGCGGGCGAACGCTACTGGAAAGCGCACGAGACCCTGAAAGCTATCCAGGCGCTTGACAGTGCGATAGCCACGGGAGGGCCGCACTGGGCGGGTGTGGCAGAAGCTCATAGACAGCTGTTCGATATTAGAATGGCCACCAAAAAGTGGGACTTGGCCACGCGCCACGCCACTGAGCTCATTCGTCTCGATCCAGCGGATCCGCTACACCACTGGGCAAAGGCCTATGCTCTGGTTAACCGGGGGGAAGAAGCTGCCGCCTGGAATGCGCTAATAGTCGACGGGAAACTCCTACAGCCGGATTCTGCGCACCGCGCCAGCTTGTGGGTTGCGCTTGCCGTACGGCACGACGTCACGCCCGGTCTCATCAGCCGGTTCATCAAGATCTTTGATCAGTGGCCCGAAAACGAAGAGCTTGGCGGCCAAATTCTGGCGCTCCTGTTCACCGTTCGGTTCCCAGAAGAAATCGAACCACAGGAGGACGAGGTTCGCGAGCTGCACAGAGCAGCAGATCGGTACGTTACACGCTTCCCCGCCAGCCGGTTTTTCTTCCGGATTCAGCTCCCAGAGAACGATCCTTTGTCTCAGCTGGCTCCCTATCTACAAGCGCATCACAATCAGTTAGAGGCAGTTGAGCAAGCGATTCAAGCCGCCCGAGAAGCAAACGTACCAGTCGGAACGGTCGTCAAGCTGTTCAACCGCAGTTACGCCGAGGGTTTGCTGCAGAACTTCTTAGGGTATGTGCCATGCCACCCCGTCAGGCCTGAGCACACGGGTGTTGAGGCCGCAGCCAGTGCTCTTGGCAAGGCAGTTGCGATCGATACAAGTGCCGCTTGCACGTTAACGTTGCTGGAGCAAAGCCTGCGTTCAGCCTTGGTTAGTGCGTTCGGCCAGATTCGTACCACAGATTGGGCTTATACCGACGCATTGCGGGGGCGGGATTCGCTCGCTTTGCGATCGTCCGGGCGGGCCGGATGGGACCCGACCCGGTCGATGCCAACATTTGTCGAACTAAATTCGTCGTGGGTTGACGAGTTGGCCAACAGGTCGCAGCAACTGGCCCAGATACTACGGGACGCGACGCGCGAGTCTTGGCCAACCATCGAAACAATCAGTGACATTCCTGTAGATGAACGATACCTAGCACTGGTCGACATGGCGGCGTCGATGGATATTGCGCTCTGGTGCGACGAATACAACCTACGGCAAATTGCAGAAGCCTATGGAGTTTCGTGCTTCGACACAACGGAACTCTTGCGGCACTTAGCATCGATTGGTCGACTAGACCAACAAGTATGTAAGGCCACCGAAGCGTTGCTTGTCCACAATTTTTATGTGGACTTCGCGTTCGACCGCGAAATGTTCACTTTAGCCGCTCAACTGGACGGGTGGCGCCCACAGGGCGCAGCGGTGGCGGTGTCACATCGACCAGCGTGGAGTCGACCCGCAGAGACGATGCGGTTTGTGCTAGAGGCGGCAGAGCGTGCGGCTCGGATTAGCCCCGGTGATCTCGGTGGCTGGGTGGAAGCGGCAGCAGTCGGTCTCGTCCGCATCGCTGAGGAAGCTGAACCGGCGGGAAGAAACTTACTTCTGCTGTTCACATCCATGATCGACGCACGGTGGCTCCGACCCGACCAGCTCCCTGAGGTAGTAAAAGCGGTGCGTAGAGGCGCGAGGCAAGTCAAGGGGGTCCCCGATCCAATCGGGCCGGCGCTTACTAGCTATTACAGTCGCATTTTGCGACAAGTAGGTAATGATCACGTCGCAGCGTCCGAAGCCTTCAAGAGTTTTGTTTATATGCTTCCTGAGGCTGACCGACTAGCAGCGTACAGAATTATCCTTACGCGCGGCTAGGTCAATGGATCCACTGCACGGGCAGGTGACATCGAAGCTGGCTAGCTAGGCGGCAGGCTTTGGGACGGTGTTTGGTGCCGACGGCGTTTTCGCGGGAGCTCCGTGATGGAGTGATTCGGGTGCATGTGGTGAGGCGGGAAGGTGACGGTCCAAGGGTTGGTGCCGCGCGGGCGGCCCGCGACGTCGCGGTGTCGCCACGCTCGCTGGTCTTACGTTCGTTCCGAGCTCCGCACCGGTTATGTCTAGGAACAAGGAACGCGTCTGACGCTAAGGCTGGGGTCTGGGCCGAGTGGAGCGCGCGGGGGGCGGGGGCCGGGCGATGGCTGCCTTAATTATCCGGGTGAATCATATACTTCCTTCCCGTGCCCACTCCGTGCCCACACTTGTGGGCACAGTGACCTGATCAGGATGATCAGCATGAACACATATACCCAGGTCAAGGCACGGACAACAAGCTGACCAGGTGCGCCTTGCGCATTTGCAAGGCGGGGGTTGAGAGTTCAATTCTGTTCGTCTCCAAACTCATATTCGCACGTCAGAGTACGTCTCTGAGACAGCGACAGCTTCGATAACGCTCTGGCCGAAACCAACAACGGCCTGTACAAAACCGAACTGATCAGGGCCTCTGCCACACCATCGACCAACTCTAACTCGCCACCGCCGAAGGGTCGACTGGTTTAGTTTAGCCATCGCCGCCTGCACAGCTACTGCGGCGTCATCCCACCCGCCGAGCTCGAGCAGGCCTACTACCGTCAAACCAGAGCCCAGCAACAGCCGGCGCTCTCCAACCACTAAATCGCCGGACATGCCGGGGCGGTTCACACCGCGCTGGCGTACAGCCTGGACTTGGGTGAGGTTGCTTTCGACGTTCGTTCACTGGGAGTTGCTGGAGGACCGGTTGTTGGCTTGCGTCTGGAGGAGCAGGAGCTCCGGGACCGGCGTAATGACCGCCACCGGGTGGCGCGGTGACCACGGGACGAGAATTGTCACGGATCGCACATGAACGACCACTCAACGTGCTGTAAGCTCAGGCGCTGACACGCACCCGCCGATCACGCCGACTCCGGACCAACGCAGGCCCAGCGACTTCGAGGAGCATCACGAACCGTGAAGTACATCAAGCCGAGAATCATCGCCACCTTGAGCGCCACAACTTTGCTCATGGCGACGATGACCGCCTGCAACGGCGACGGAGCCGCGTCAAGCACCAAGAGCGTGACAGTCGCAGCCATGACCAAGACCGTCACCAAGACGGTGACTGAAGCCGCCGCTGCGAACGCGCCGGACAACGCAGCCGACAAGTCAACAGCAGAGGCACCAGGCGGGTCACAGACGAAAGCCACAGCGATCGGAGCCACGATCACGGTCCCGTCGGATGACGGTGCCGATGGGGCATCCGCGACCATGCGGATCGTCTCCGCCAAGTGGCAGACCAAGTTCTCGGCCGACGACTACTCGAAACCCGATAACGGCGCCTTACTACTGTTGGACATCGAGTACACCGGGAAGAGCGGCAACACAGCTATCAACCCAATGTTCGATCTGTCAGCGAAGGACGCCGCCGGCCACACCTACAACACCACCCCGGTCATGGCCGCCGGAGTGTCAGCAATTAACTCCCAAAGCCTCGCAGTGGGTGAGAAGGCTCGGGGTGTGGTCGCCTTCGACGTGCCGAAGAAACCGATCACGGTGACACTGACCGTCGGGCTCGATACCGTGGCCGCTAGGTGGAGCGTCCATGGATAAGACAGATTGGCCACTCTCCGATCGGTCCCGGACACCGCGCTCCTTGATGTCGCATACGTTCGGATTATCCCAGGATGGCGGCCGCGGCGATGACCTGATGTCCCCGGAGCACCGATCAGCCGGATGCTCATTAAATTCGTCACGGTGACGAATTGGGTAGAGCAATGCCCACTGCTGCGCAATAAATCTCGACGATAACACATCTGTAATGTCAAGCTGATTCTCATTCTTGCAACGCATGCCACGATGCAATCGGCTTAGGCAGCTACCGATGATTCGATGAAGAGGTCGGTAGGCATAGGAATGGTAAGGCTCCATTCGATAGCGATCGGCCGATCACCCGAGTGGGAGTGATACTCGGCCGGGCCGAGAAAGATATAGGGCTCGGTTCCGAAATCACCATCTCGTTCAATGCGACAAAACAGCAGAACGTGGCTGCCGGCAGATTTGTGTTTGATATACCGCTGCCCCGTCTTGGATGCGACAGAGGTGGTCGACTGGCTCTCCCAGTGAAACAAGGCAGGGCTGACCGCGTAATCCCGGTACAGCGTCGAAGGCGAGAAGTCCTTGTCAGACTTCTTGACCGTGACGAAGAACGCGTCAGCGTTCCAGCGTTCCGAGAACAAGACACCCTCGCGGAACTGGTTTGGAGGTGTCCGGCTGTAGTCGAGGGCAATCAGGATCTCCTCCCGGGAGTAGCGCGAGTGAATGCTGAGCGGCAAATCGGCGAGGTCACCGGTGAGCTGATGAGGCATGACCCGAGACGCGGAGAAGCTCAGCTCGACGATCTGTGAAAGTTCCGAGCTCGCCGCCGTCTCGCGCTGAAGCGCGGCAAGTCCGGCTTCTGCAGACGAGAAACCGCCGCCGTCGGGCCAGAGAGAGTAGAAGAGCATCCGCGCGAAGACTGACTCGGCGCGCGACAAGTCAGCCGAAGACTGCGTTCGCAGCAACCGTCGGTATGCAGCAGCACGGTCCGGATCGTCGACATGAGCAAGCGCTCGGCCGCGCCGGAGCAGCGCGGTCTCCCGCGAAGAGCCCTCGGCAGCTTCCCAGCCGACCTGGCGACACAGCTTCGTCCAGGAACGGTCGGCGCGGATAACGTCAGATAGTAATGCACCAGACTCTTCCAGAAAGCCGGCCAGAGTCGTCTCGGCCATGCTCCTCGCCTCGCCGACTAGGTCAGTCCACCGCCTGCCCAACTGCTGGTGGAGGTTAGCAAGGACCTCGTTCTGAACAATCGAATCGAGCACGATGTCGCACCCAGCTGGGACGAACGGAAACTCGTCCTTGACCGCTTTCTCGAGCTGACTCCGAGAAAGTCCTGTCAAGGCCCGAAGCCTCTTGTCGAAGCGGAACTCTTTGCGGTGATGCCCGACGAAGTCCAGGACAGTGAGGACGGCCTTATCGGGCGTGCGCCGTAGGCCTCGCCCAAGCTGCTGAACGAAGATGGTCGAGCTCTCCGTTGGTCGTAAGAACAACACCGTATTAACGGAGGGGATATCGACGCCTTCGTTGAACAGGTCGGCAGCAAAGAGTGCCTTGACCTCGCCTTGGCGAAGGCGCTCGATAGCCGCTTTTCGATCGTCGGCCCGGGTCAGCCCGCTGACTGCCAACGCGGGAATACCAGCTTCGGTGAAGACCCGAGCCATGTAGATGGCGTGGTTTACCGTGACGCAGAAGCCGAGTGCACACATCTCGGCGAGTTCCCCGACCTTCTCTCGGGTTTGCTCCAGCACGAGCGCCGCCCTGCGGTCGTTTCCGGTGTACAGGGCATCAAGGGCACGGTTGTCGTACTGGCCTCGGGACCACGTGATGGCCTCGAGGTCTGTCCCGTCACTGATCCCGAAGTAGTGAAATGGGCAAAGAAGTTCCGCTTGGAGCGCGTCCCAGAGCCGTAGCTCGGCGGCCACTCGACCGTCAAATAATGACCGAACGTCTAGACCGTCACTTCTTTCCGGCGTCGCCGTGAGCCCTAGCAACTCCCGGGGCCGAAGGTGAGCTAGTAGCTGACGGTAGGTAGCGGCCTCGGCATGGTGAAACTCGTCGACGACAACGATGTCGAAGTCACGCGGGCTAATGCTGTCCAGGCCCGCGGTGTGGAGCGATTGAACGCTGGCGAATACATTTCGCCAGCGGTTCGGTCGTTTCCCTCCAACGAAGAGCTCACCAAAGGTCGGATCGTTAAGCACCTCACGGTAAGTGCGCAGCGACTGTTCCAGAATCTCTTTACGGTGCGCAACGAAAAGCAGCGACGGTCGTTCAAGATCCTCGGCAAGACGCCGATAGTCGAGCGCGGCGAGCACGGTCTTGCCGGTTCCGGTCGCCGCCACCACGAGGTTCCGATGTCTGTCGTGGATCGATCGTTCGGCTTGAATTTCGTCCAACATCTCCTGCTGATAGCCGTACGGCTTGATCTGGACGCCGCTCAGCGAAACCGTGACGCGGTCCGATGAGATGCGTCCTCCGGCTTCGGCCAGGGCTTCATCTAGGCGAGACGCGTCGCGAAGTGGGTCATACAACTCGAAGCTGGGGTCGTTCCAGTAGGCGTCGAAAGTGGCTGCGAACTTGTCGAGCAAAGTTGGCGTCGCTACCCCGGAAAGCCGAACGTTCCACTCCAGACCGTCGAGTAGAGCACTCCTCGACAGATTGGAGGAGCCAACGTATGCGGTGTCATAGCCGGTAGCCCGCCTGATTAGCCAGGCCTTCGCGTGGAGCCGCGTGCGCAAGGCGTCGTACTGCACCTTCACGTGAGCACCGAAGTGCTGTACGAGGCGATCGAGAGCAAGCCGTTCGGTAGCACCCATGTACGTAGTGGTGATGACCCGCAGCTCGATACCGCGCTGGCGGCAGATCTGGAGCTGTTCCTCGACGACGCGAACGCCTGGCCACTTGATGAAAGCGCACAGCAGGTCGATGCGGTCAGCAGTCTGCAACTCGCTGCGTAGCGATGCACCGAGGTTAGGCTCGCCATGAGCGTTGGTGAGCAGGGCTGCTTCGGACAGCGGTATTGCCGGGCGCCCCGGAGCGGTGGCGGTGCCCGCAATGTCGGGTGCCACTAGCGCGAGAAGTTGACTGGCCGGATCAGAGGGCGCTGAGCCGTCGCGACCGATCACGCCCAGAACGGCTCGCGCGAGTTGAAGGCGGTCGGCCTCATTGCGGAGATCTCGGAGCGCAGAGACCAGGATGCGATGTAGGTGCGCGCCCAGGACATCAGGCTGGTCAGCGTCGTCAATCCCTTCGACGAAAGCGCACAGTTCTGTGGCCGCCTGAATCGCGCCAGACATATCTAGCGTCAGAACCGACTCGTAGATCCCCGGTTTCAATTTGTCCCCTACCGCTGAAGATGGCCACCGTGCTGGCCACTGCCGCGACCGCACCGACAGGAGCTGGTGGTCGTGCCAGACCGGCAAGCGTCGAGCGCAGGTGCTCGCGTACCTGCTGGCGTCAAGCTCAGCACATTTTCACACGAACGTCGCAACGAGCGGCCCGTTTCTCGGTTATCACGGTTGTCGGAACGCTCCGTTCAGCGCCCGGCTCGTTCGCCTGAAGAAGATCAACTGATCAAAGAGCGCAGGAAGTCTCTTGTCTCGCGGTCCGTGGAGTAGAGAATCGTTCCCACCATGCCGCGGGTCAACAAGACCTTGTAGACGTGTCGAACCAGCTGGTCGAACCGCTCATCGGTGACAGCCTTGCGGGAGCGGAAGTCGGGGTCCTTGTTGAACTCGCGGCGGCTGACCCAGCGGTCCGTGCGCCAGACAAGGTCGGGCCCGAAGATGACGCCGTTCCAGTCGTACTCAAAGCCCTGAGCAGTGTAGACACAACCCACCTGGCCGAAACCTGCCGACTCGGTGGCCCAGAGAGCCGCCGGTGGCGCGTCGGGTAGGCCGCGATCGCCGCGCAGGTTCCACGGACGGGACCAGCCGTCGATTTGCACGTCGGGTACCAACGAGCCGTCAGGCCGGGGGTCGCTCCACGGCCAGCAATATCCGGCGGTCATCCGGGCGCCGTAGCCGCGATCGCGGTAGGCCGACAGCCGAGCCTCGAGTTCCTGGGGCGTATCAGCAACCGACAGCTGAAAGGGCGGGTCAGGCGTCCAGCCTGCTGGGGTACCTCCCCGTAACCCGAGGAGCTGCTCGACCCAGCCGATGTACCGCTCGCTTCCGCCACACCGGAACTGAGCCCCAAGGGAAATGTGCTGCACATCGAGGCCACGAGACTGGGCTGCTTCGGTGATCTCGTGCAGCGATCCCATCTCTCCCGGCCGCACCACTTGGTGCTCGTCCAGTAGAAAGACCGGCACCCGGGCGGCCGCCAAGAGCTCGTCCACCTGACGCTGTCCGGTTCGCTGGCGAGTCGGTGTGAATCGGTTGGCCGACGTCTCGCGGATGCGGTGTGCTTCGTCGAGAATGAGGACATCAAGGCCGTTCTGATCCGCCTCGATGAACTGATTGAAGTATTTGAACAGGCTCCCGGCGCGCTTGCTGCCACTGACCTTCCGCAGCGTCATCGTGAACGACCGCGAGCCCGTGGCGTGAAGCGCCGTCCTGCCCCGCTTGGCCATTTCTCCGAGCACCGACAGAGCGATGACGCTCTTGCCTGAACCCGGGCCTCCGGACACGACGATGACCTGCTTGTGGTCCGAACGAGCGGACGATTCGACGGCGTGGATCACAGAATCGACCGCGACGCGCTGTTCGTCGAGCAGCACGAACTGCTCACGACCGGCAATCTCGTCAGCGGCGACCTGAAGTAGTTGCCTGGATGGCGCGACCGTCGATCGCAGGAGCTGGTCGGCATAGGGCGCGCCGGGCGCCGTGGGATCGAGCCGGCTGCGGAGGAAGTCCAGGAAGGCGCCTCGGTCTGCGCCGGTGAAGAGTCGACCCGTCGTGTCCTGGGGGTATCCACCGAGCTCGTGCGCGACCTCTCGGCCGGCGTTGTGCAGATACGCAGCTCCGGCCATGGCGGTGGGCTTGTCGTGCAACCACGTCGTGAAGTCCGACAAATACGTGCAGTACCCGCGCACCTGGGCCACGGGGTGCAGCTTCGGCCCGCCTGGTAGCCCAGGAATAGTGATCAGTTCGCCGCTGGAGTCAAAGGGATGCGCCGCGCTCCACTGCTTGAGTTCAACCACAACGTACGAAGCTTCACCGGTACGTGGGTGGCGGCCGGCGATGACGACATCCGCGCGTCTGCTGGTCAGCGGCAGACGATATTCGAGTAGAACCTCGACGTTGTCGAGCCCGGCATCGATGAGGTCGCCGGCCATGATCGGCAGGCTGGCTCCCCAGGAACGCATCTCCCCTGGTGACGCTCGATGGCCGGTTTCATGCCGCAGCAGCGCTGCCAAGCGCTCCTCAATCTCCGATGGACGCGTTGTCAGCTGCGCAAACGCCTCTGCTCCGCGACGGAGTAACACCGGTAGAACCCCCAGGGCAGCACGAAGTGAATCGTGCGGGTGGGGGACTGTCCGGGGATGACCGGCTGCCCGTCGGACCGCTTGTCCCGCGATCGTAGAGGATGGGTGCGACGGACGGCCTGCGGTGGGAGCCGTAGGCAAGCCACGGGCAGGGGAGCCGCGCAGGGGGCGTCGTCGCCGGTCGAGACGATGTGTCGAGATGCCGGGCCGCTGGCGGATCGTGGGTGCCGGTCTTCGTTCAGCAATGCTCTCTCGAGTGAATGCGCTTCATCCAATGACCGCGCGGGCCCGGCCGGACTAGCATCTCGGATAATTAGGGGGTCTCGTTATGCGGTGTGGCCGGTGCGCCAGCGAAATTCCATCGCGCTCACGTTTCTGCAGTCGTTGTGGCGTAGCTGTTCGCCGACTTGGCGCCGAACGTAGGGACGCCGGCGAGTCCGGCAGCTGCACCCATCACAAAACGCGTTTCGCCGCTCGCGATCGTGTTGGTCGTTGTAGCTCTATTGATTGTCGGCGGCGCCGCCGGCTTGGTCTTCCTGAACCGGCCCAAGACCAGCGGGACGGCGAGCGGCCCGAGAGCGAGTTTGGCTTCCGCGGCAACCAACAGCTCTGCCATAAGGGCCAGTCGCTCCTTCGGGACTACTACCAGCGCAGCAGCCGTCGATGCCAAGACAGCCATAACAACGACGGCCCAGCGGGCAGCAGACCCGTCTGTGAAGACCGTCGTGACCACCGTTACTCCCACTCCGACGAAAACGTCGACGTCGACGTCGAGCCCGCCGACCCACACCATGGCCGACATCTATCGAATGGTGCAGTCAGGGGTTGTCCGGATCGAAACGGTCAGTTGCACAGACGCGGGGGTTGGCACCGGTTTTCTGCTCTCACCGACACTGGTCGCAACGGTTGAACACGTTGTTGACCAGTCCGAGGTCATCAGCCTCATCGACGGAGACCAACGCACGACCGGAACGGTGATCGGCTCAGACCCCAACTCAGATCTTGCTTTGGTCAAGACAGACAAGCCCATCTCGGGCTACCACTTTCATTGGTCGACCAGTTCGCCGAGTGTCGGTGATTCCGTCGCCACGATAGGGTTTCCTATCGGTGGCCCGATGACGTTGACCCATGGTGATGTGAGCGGCCTCAACCGAACCGTGAATGTCGAAGGGACCATGCGCTCCGGAATGATCGAGACGGACGCGCCCATCAATCCCGGCAACAGTGGCGGCCCCATGCTTGCTGAGGACGGCTCGGTCATCGGCCTCATCGACGCCGGCAATCTCGAGGCGAACGGGATCGGCTACGCCGTGCCGGCGACGCAGGCCGCGCCGGCCGACAGGCATTGGGCCAGTGGTCCGATCGACCAGCTGTCGGCAAACTGCGACAATCCCCTAGGCCCCACACAGCAGCAAGCCACCATCCCTTCCTCTCCCTCGAACTCCGTTCCTGACTCGCAGCTGTCGGGAATCTTGAGCATCTTTGGCGTCTATTTCAACGGAATTGACTCGGGGAATTATCCCGAGGCTTTCAGCGCCCTGACCCCTGACGAGCAGGTCGGCGGGGAGGAAGCCTTCGCCGCCGGTGTATCGACGAGCTATGACTCGAACTTCCAGCTGCTGAGCGCGGCACCGGTTGATGCCACGACGGTCAAGGTCGGTCTGGCCTTTAACAGCCTTCAGGCATCAGACAAGGGCCCTGATGGCGACACCTGTGACAACTGGACGCTGTTGTTCACGATGGTGCAGCAGGACAACGGTGGCTGGTTGATAGGTCCCGCGAAGCCCTATAACGGCTCGACCCATACAGCTTGCTAATTTCTCAGGAACGGGTCGCGTCGGCTCTTCTGACGCGCGGCCAAGGACTGGTCCTGTGGTCGGAGACCCGGGATGGCCGACTTGACCGCGGGCTGGGTTAGCGTGAAACGCATGGAGCTCGGACTGCACCTCTCGAATTTCACCTGGCCCGGCGGACCGGCCAACCTGGCCAAGGACCTCGGACGGACGGCCAAGCTCGCCGAGGACGTCGGCTTCATGAAGCTGTCGGTCATGGACCACGTCTGGCAGATCCAGGTGGTCGGCCCGCCGGAGCTCGACATGCTCGAGGCGTACACGACCCTGGGCTACCTGGCGGCGAAGACGGAGCGGATCCAGCTGCTGGCCTGGGTAACCGCCGTGGTCTACCGGGAGCCGGGCCTGCTGGCCAAGGCCGTGACGACGCTCGATGTGCTTTCCGAAGGCCGGGCGTGGATGGGGATCGGCGCGGCCTGGAACGAGGAGGAGTCGAAGGGCCTCGGTCTGCCGTTCCCGCCCACCAAGGAGCGGTTCGAGCGACTGGAAGAGGCGCTGCAGATCTGCCTGCAGATGTGGAGCGACGACGAGGGCCCCTACGACGGCCGTCACTACCGCCTGGGCCGAACTCTGAACGTCCCGCAATCCGTCCAGCGGCCGCACCCCCCGATCTTGATTGGCGGCGCCGGCGAGAAGAAGACCCTCCGCCTGGTCGCCCAGTACGCCCAGGCCTGCAACCTCTTCGCCACCCCCGACCTCGAACACAAGCTGGACGTCCTCAGAGCCCACTGCGACGACGTCGGCCGCGACTACGACGACATCCAGAAGACCGTCATGGCCCGCCTGGATCTCGGTGAGCACGGCGAGAAGGTCGACGAGGTCCTGGAGCAGCTCCGCGGCTACGCCGCCCTGGGCATCACGCACACCCACACCGGCCTGAAGGACAGCTCCGACGACGCCGCCCTGGAAGCGTTCGGCGAGCGGGTGATCCCGGAGGCCGCCAAGTTCTAGGAACGGAACTTCAGGTTCCGGGACCGCTCGATTCGCGCCGGATCTGAAGAGTCCAGGTCCCGGAAGAACTCGTCCCGGAACATGGCGATGTAGGCGTCCTCGCCGACCGCTTGGAGGAACCCGTCGACCTGGCTGCCCTGCGCCTTCAGCGCGGCCAGCTTCCGCTGGGCCATGGCGTCGTCGCACCGGTAATGCAGCGCGATCTCCGCAGAAGGCGTGCCCTCCGACTCCAGGTCCTCGGCCATCATGATCGCCGACCGGTCGCGACCGGCCATGAACTCATCGGCCCACTCGGCGCTCTTGGTCGAGTAGAGGAGTCGGGGGGACACGCCCGAGCGAGCGAACCTCAGGCCGGCCCACGGCCAACGTCGCCCAGCGGCACACCGCAATGTGGTCCGGATGCCCGGTCCCGCCGTCCGGGCCGAAGGTCAGGATCGTGTCCGGCCGCACCTCGGCGATGACCGCGCCCAGCGCGGCGGCGCCGGCCTCGTCCGGGAGGTCCTTGCACCCGCCGTCCGGATAGTCCAGGTAGCGGTGCTCGGTTACCCCCAGGATCCGCAGACAGTCAATCAACTCGGCCGACCGAATGGCCTTCCGCTCGGCAAGCGAGCGCGCGTCCGAAGCAGGAAAGCCCTGTTCGCCGTACGTCGCCGTGACCACCACGACCCGCTGACCGGCGTCGACCGCCGCGGCCATGATGCCGGCCGTGCCGTACGCCTCGTCGTCCGGATGAGCCCACAGCCCCAACACGGTACCCAGGTCGGAAATCTTCACGGTCTGATTCTCGGTCATGATCCGACCGGTCCGCGCAGCGTCAGACCCGGATGACGGCCGGGCCGCGGGCCTGCTCGATCACGTCGAAATCGTCGTCCTGCGTGACCACGTCCATCGAATTGGCCTGCGCCACCGCGGCGATCCAGCGGTCGTTCACCTTGGCGCGTCGTCCCTGCTCGGCGAGACGGACCCGCAGCTGCGCCCATCGCCGCGCGGCCTCCGCGGTCACCGGCAATGGGTCGATCGCCCAGACCGATTCCAGCGTCGTGAGTCGGCGTGATCGCGTCGCGGAGTAGGCGGCGGCCAAAAACGCCGGCGTGCAGCGCGCCGATGGAGACTCCGTCTGGTCCGGCACCTAATCAATGCCAATGGCGCGGGGCACTCCTCGCGCGACAAAACCACTCGTGTCAAGTACGGCCGGGCGGTCGTTCACAGGCGGTCCAGCTCGTCCGTGGTGTCGCCGGCCAGCGACTCGAGGTCCCGAGTCAATCCGGCGTCCGCTTGGTGGTCGGCGAGGATGGCGGCGACATCGGCCCGACTGAAGAACTGGGGACGAGTCGCTCGCACCGGAGCGATCTCGGCGACCGGCACGCCGTTCACGGTGACCGTCACTCGACTTCCGCGTGAGACTTGCCGCAACACGTCAGCTGTGTGGTTCCGGAGATCACGGGCGGCGACGGTAGCCATGTGCGCAACTGTAGGGCTGCTGCCTCACGTCAGCGGATCAGCCGGTCGCCGCACCACCGGTCACGTGGGCGTCTCCCGGTTACCCTTTTCCTCATGACCACCGACCTGGACACCTCAGTTCAGGTGGGCGAGTCGGTGATCGCCGAGCCGGAGCGTCCACCGACGACGGCGTTCGGGTTGGAGGCGTTCACCCAGGACGATCGGCTGCGGCTGTTCGCCTTCGCCACGGCGGAGAAGAACCGGCATTATCTGTGGACCCTCCGGGCCATCGAACATTCCCGGCCAACTACGTGATCCTGCTGCACGCCGGTGACGTTGCGGCCGCGCTGAACGAGCTGGCCGACCGTTACGCCGGCCAGGCCGAGGTGCCCCGGCTGGCGGCGACGGAGCTGACGCCGCTCTTGGACCAGCTCCACGGTTGGCAATTGCTGGAGCGCAGCTACGACGGCACGCGGGCGGCCACCCTGGCGGAATACCGCAATCGGCACTATCTCTATCAATTCAGCCAGGCCGGGTACCGGGCCTACCGGGCCGTCGAAGATGTGCTGGGCGCGCGGATGGACGACGCCACGCTGTCCCGGCTGGTGCTGCCGGAACTGCTTGCGGACCTGCATGAACTGGCCGAGGCCAACCGCGCCGGCGACCCGGTGGCGGTGTACCGCAAACTCAGCCGGTTGGACAGCGCCCTGGCCGAGATGGCCGAACGGTCCGCGCGCTTCTACCTCATGCTTTCCGACCTGGCCCGAACCAACGAGACCAGCGCCGAGGCCTTTCTGGCCCACAAGGATGCGTTGCTGGCCCACATGCGCGACTTCGCGTCCGAATTGGCGCGGTACGCGCCGAAGCTGGCCATCGCGGTCCGTGAGGTCATGGCCACCGGCGTCGACCGCCTGGTCGAGCTGGCGGCCGAGGCCGACGAGCGGGTCTTCCGCTCACCCACCGATCGACTCGCGGACTGGCGGCACCGCTTCACCGGGGTGGTGCAGTGGTTTCTCTCGGCCCCGGACGAAGCCCGGCGCAGCGAGGCCGAGCGCCTGCAGGACGGCACCGTTTCCGCCGTCGCCGCCGTCTTGGCGCTGCTCCGCCGGGTCACCGAGGCGCGCCGCGGTGGGGTCAGCCGGGAGAGCCAGCTGCGGCATCTGGCGGCCTGGTTCGCCGGCGCGCCGGACATGGAGTCGGCGCATGCGTTGTTCGCGGTCGCCTTCGACCTCAGTCGCCCCCGCCACGTCAGCGTCATCCATCCCGATCCCGAACTGATTCCCACCCGGCGGTCCTGGTGGGAGGCGCCGCCGGTCGAAACATCCCGCACCCTGGTCGAAACCGGCCGGGCGCCGTCGCCCGGCGCCCCGGGCCGCTTGGATCGCAACGAATCCGGTCGCCGCCGCCTCCGCGAAATCCAGCTGGCCCGGCAGCTCGATCGGTCGGCGGCGGCTCGAACTCTTGGCGAGCACGGCACTGTGGATCGAGTCCTGTCCGAACCGGAGACCGCGCTGCTGCTTTCCCTGTTGGACATCGCCTTATCGGCGCGGGCACCGGTGTCCGGCCGCGTGATCACCACCGGCTCGTCCGATGGTGTTCGGCTCGCGTTGCGCCCCGCCGAGCGCGCATGCGTGGTCCGGACGGTGCGCGGCACCCTGCAGCTGGACCGGTTGACCGTGAACCTCTCGCCCGCGCAGGTGCGGCGGTGACCGCGGCCGTCAACGCGCTGGACCTGGGCGCTTACCAACGGGCCGCCCGCACCGTCCTGCTCTCACCGCTGATCACCGAGACCTATCCTGACGGGCAGGCGTTGCCGTTGGTGCGTCGCTGGGCCGCCCCGCTCCGGAACGACCTGGAGCGGCTGTTCGGCTATCAGCTACACCTGACCCCGACCACCGCGAGGCTGGTGCGGGCTCGGGACGGGCTGGACCCGACCCACCCCGCCCTGGCCGGCGCCACCGGAGACCGGCCGTTCGACCGGCGCCGATACGCCTACTTGAGCCTGCTGTTGAGCGTCCTCGGCCGGGCCGGCACCCAGATTGCCCTGTCCGAAATGGCCGATCAGGTGGCGGCCGAGGCGGCGCGGATCGAGGGGCTGGAGCTGTCCCCTGAGCGGGCTGCCGACCGGGCCGCGTTCGTGGACACGGTGGGCTGGCTGTCCACCCGCGGTGCCGTTTCGCTGGCCGACGGGAACGCCCGGCGCTGGGCCGACGACCCGTCCGCCGGCGAAGCGCTCTACGACATCGACCGTGACGTGCTGCGCGCGCTCTACCGGCCGAGCCGGATCCTGCAGCACATCGATTCCGTCGGCGACCTCCTGGTCCGGTCCGACGCGGTGAGCCGGGACACCCGCCGACGCGAGGCGGGGCAACGGGTTCGCCGGTTACTGGTTGAGCGACCGGTGGTCTACTTCGACGACCTGGACCCGGCCGACCACGGTGCCCTGCGCAATCCGGCCGCGGCGACGGATGTGGCCGCGTTCACCGGCATGGTGATCGAACGCCGGGCGGAGGGAGTGGCGCTCCTCGACGTCTCCGGTGTGTTCTCCGACCGCCGCTTTCCCGGGTCCGGCACGGTTGCGCAGGTGGCCTTCCTGTTGGCGAACCGGATAGCCGACCGGATCCTGGATCCGGACGCCGCTGAATTGCTGCGTCTCCAGGCGCCGGAACCGGGTGTCGCGCAAGCGTTTCTACGGAGCCGGCTGGATTCGGCCCGGCCAGGTGGCACAGGCGTCCAGCTTTTGAATGAGCGACCGGAAGCCCGAGCCGAAGACGCCGACGAGAATCCCGTCGACGACGCCATCGAGCTGCTGCGCCACCCGTTGATCGAATCGAGCTGGCTGACCACGACGATGTCCGAGCTGACCCGGAGTTACGGCACGACGTTCGCCGCCGCCTGGCTGGCCGACGAGCCACGCCTGCTCACCGCGGCGATCACCCTGCTCACGGAATTGAACATGGTCACGCCGGTGCCCGGCGGGGTGTTGGCGCGGCCGCTGTTGGCGCGGTACCGCAATGCGGTGGTGTCGATCAACAAACGCGCCGGATTGTTCGACCTGTGAATGCCGCAGCGCCGGACCGATTCCGGCCTACCCGGTGCGGCATCATCAACCTGTGGGATTACCGGGACGAGGAATTCGTCTTCGCGGACGGCCGGATGGTGCTGCGCGGACCGAACGGGTCAGGGAAAACCAAAGCGCTGGAGGTGTTGTTCCCCTTCGTGTTCGACGGCCGGATCGAGCCGCGGCGGCTCAACCCGTTCGCCGGCGAAGAACGGACCATGAAATCGAACCTGCTCTATCGGGGACAGGAATCGTCGTACGCGTACGTCTGGATGGAATTCCGCCGCGACGAGCCCCAGGAAGCGGTCACGGTCGGGGTCGGGCTACGGGCTCAGAAACAGGCCGACCGCCCCACCCGGTGGCATTTCGTGGTCGATGGCCAAGTGGGACGGGACTTTTCCCTGATCGGTCCGGACGACCGGCCGCTCACCCGTAAGCAACTGATCGAGCAAATCGGCGCGGACCGGGTGCTGGATCGGCCCGTCGAACATCGGGCGGCCGTGGACCGGCGCTTGTTCGGCCTGGGGCTGGAGCGTTTCGAACAGCTGCTCACGCTGATCTTGACCTTGCGTCGTCCGCAGCTGGCCAAGGATCTCGACCCCAAGGGGCTCTCCCGGGCGTTGTCCGACGGCCTGCGCCCGTTGGACCAGGCGTTGATCGATGAGGCCGCGCACTCGTTCAGCGACATGGAAAGCGTGCAGCGCACCCTGGCCGGCCTGATCGCGGCGGACGGTGCGGCGAACGCCTTCCTGTCCGGCTACGCCACCTACGTGCGCACCCACGCCCGCGCCGCGGCCGACCGGCTCGCCGAACGGCTGGTTGAAGCGAGCCAAGCACATGCTAAATTCACCGCCGCACTGACCCAGCAACGCATCTCGGCGCAGGCCAGAAAGGAGGCCGAGCGAGAGCGACATGAAGCGGAGGAGACCCGATCACGGGCCTTCGCCCGCCTCGATTCCTTGAAGGCGTCCCCGGCATATCAAAATCGGGAACAGTTGAACCGACTCGCCCAGGTCACCGCGGACCTGGAACGCGCCGCGGCTCGGGATCGAGCAGCGGTGGCGCGGTTCGTCGCCCACCTAGAGCGGCGAGAAACCGAACTGCACGCGGCCCGCGACCGCCACCAAGCGGCGCTGGACGCCGTCCACCGGGTGGCTGCCGAGGTGCTCGAGGTGGCCGCGGAGGCCGGAATCGAGTGGCAGCCCGCCGACAACGCTGACGACATTGCCCTTCTCGAACGGGCCACCGCTCGCGCGACCGTCCGGGAGGACGATGTGGCCGCTGTCCGCCGGTTGCTCGCCGCGGTCGACGAGGCGCGGCGTTTCGCCGACCGGGCCGGCCAGACCGCCGCGAGCGCCGAACAGAACGTGACCAAATCCCGGACCGCGGTCGAGGCGGCCGAGACCGCGCTGGTGTCGGCCCGCCGGGAACTGATTGCCGCCGTGGCGGAGTGGGCGGAACGACAACGCTGGTTGCTCGACCGTCTGCTGGACGGGGACGTCGAATCGTTGCTGGCCGCGCTGTCGACGGCCGCCGCCGATCTGACCACCGAATCGTCGACGCTGATTGAGCTTTTCGCCGCACAAATGGACCGGCCCAGTCAGGCGCACCGTGACGAGCTGGCCCGACAACGGGTGGTCCATTCCGATTTGGTGGACCACCTGGCCCGGCTGCGCGAACAGCGGACCACTATCGCCGAAGAGAAGGACCAAGCCCCACCGGCGTTTTCGGCCCGAACCGACACACGTGACGGGCGGCCCGGGGCTGCGTTCTGGGCCGTCGTCGACTTCGCCGACCACGTCGACGAGTCGGCCGCGGCTGCACTGGAAGCCGCCCTGGAAGCCGCGAATCTGCTGGACGCTTTCGTGTCCGCCGACTCCGGAGTTGACACCGTCGACAGCGAGAGCTCGGAAACGCTTCTCGTGCCGCTGCCGAAGAATCAGCGGCCGAAGGGCGTGACGTTGGCCAACTATCTGATCGCGGATCCCGGACCGGTGCCCGAAGAGCGAATTCTCGCGGTGTTGGCCTCCGTCTCGGTGAACGAGAGACCACCGCTGGAGCACCGCGGTCTTCAGGCGGTGTCCACCCAGGGCCGGTTCTGGCAGGGCATCGCGATCGGTGCGCACCACAAGCCCCACGCCGAATACATCGGCGCGACCGCCCGGGCCCGGCGCCGGCTGGCTCGGCTGGCCGAACTCGACCGATCCATCACCGCCGCCGAGCTGGCCGCGGCGCAGGCCTCGGCCCAAATAGAGGTCCTCATCGACATTCTCGATCGGGTTCGGGTAGCCGGCCAAGACCTGCCCGCGCCGTCGGCGGTGTTCGCAGCGCTTCGTGAGGTGGATCGAGCGGCGGCGGCCCTGCGTCAGGTCAGTGAGCACGCGGACTGGGCCCGCGCCGAGCACGACCAGGCGGTGGCCGCCGTCGGTGCGGCGGACCGGGCGCTCACCCAAACCGCCGCTGCTCGGGCCATGCCCGTCGATCGCCAGGGCGTGGACCAGGTCAATGGGCTCATCGTGCTGTTCGTCCGGCAGACACACGAACTGAACAGCCACCGCCGAACGGCGGCCACCCGGAACGAACAACTTCAGGCCGCCGGCTTCGAGGTCGACCAAGCCCGCGAATCGATGATGTCGAGCTCGGAGCAGGCAGAACTGTCCGAGTCCAATTATCGCGATCGGGCGGAAGAATTGGCCACCCTCCGCGGCAACGTCGGGGCGGACGCCGAGGCGGTGGAACGAGAGATCACCCAGACCACCGAGTCCGCGGCCGTCGCCTCGGCCGTGGTCAAGAAAGCCCAGGGGGCCGTGGAGGCGGCGGTGCGGGAAGCCGGCCGCTGGGAGGGGCGGGTTCAGGGCGCCGGTGAGGCGGTGCGCAAGGCCGTCGTGGAGGCGCAGCACGATTCGCACCGACTGGCGCCGTTCGGCCGTACCGCCCTGCGAGACGTTCTGCGCCTGGCCGATACGGCCACCGGTTGGCCCACCGAGACCGAGCAGTGGCCGCAGCCCGACGACGTGCTGCGGTGGGCCGGCGAATTGACGGACCCATCCCCATCCGAACCCACCGTGCTGCCGGAGGACGTGGTCCGCCTGCACCGGGCGATCCTGACCGCGACCGCCGACCTTCGGCCCACCGAGTCGTCGCTGAAATCCAGTCGCACCCGCGTGTCGGCGTCGCTGGCCGAGCTGCAGAACGAGTTGGCGGCGGCCGGACACGACTATCGCCCGGAATGGGAGGCCGAGGACGACATCATCGTCGTCAGAGTGGCTGACGAACAGGGGTTCTCGTCCATCGGGGACTTCGCTCGGCGGATCGGCCAGGCTCGCCGCGACCAGGAATTACTGCTCACCGAATCCGAGCGGCGCGTGCTTGAGGACGCGCTGCTGGCCCGGCTGGCCCAGCAGATCCACGAGCGGACCACCGACGCCCGCGACCTGATCTCGGGCATGAACACCGAGATGCGGAGCCGTCGAATGTCCTCCGGGGCAACCGTCGGCATCGGGTGGGAACTGGCCGACACGCTCGATGTGGACCGGCGGGCGGTCAGCCGATTGCTGGACCGCGACGCGGCGCGACTGTCGACCGCAGATTTAGCTCAGATGCGGGCGCAGTTTTCCTCGCAGATCAAGGATCTGCGCGCGGCGCGGCCGGATCGGCCGTACGCCGAGATTCTCGCCGACGCCCTGGATTACCGCCAGTGGCGCAGTTTTGTGCTGACCCTGGTCGGGCCGGACGGGCGGGAGGATCGGCTCACGACCGCCCGGCACAGCACCCTGTCCGGTGGTGAACAGTCAGCTTCCGTTCATTTGCCGTTGTTCGCGGCCGCCCACGTCATGCTCTCGTCGGCGGCGCCCCACTGCCCGCGACTGCTGGCCCTGGATGAGGCATTCGCCGGTATCGATGATCGTGGTCGCAGCGAATTGTTCGAGCTGACCGCCCAATTCGACCTCGACCTGTTCATGACCGGTTATGACCTGTGGGCCAGCTACGCCACCGTGCCCGCCTGCGCCCACCATGACCTGGCCCATTCGGCGGTCGAGCACACGGTGAGTGCGCTGCTGCTGCTCTGGAACGGCGGGGAGATTCTCACCGACGGACAGATCAATGGCCACGGCGAGGATCTCGCGGCGACGTTGGGGTCGCCGGGCACCAGGCGCGTCCCCGAGGACGTTCCCGACTCCTTGGCCGACGATCTGGTCGAAACGACGTGACGGATTCGGACCAGGTGGCGGTCCTCCGCGGCCCGGAGTGGCAGCGGATGCTGAGCGCGGCCCGCCGACGCCTGGAACGAACCGGCGGGGAGTTGTCCGGATCGGTGGTCCTGACGGCACCGACCGAAGCGGAGCGCCGGTTGCTGATCGGGATCACCGGTCAGCATCGGCCGCCAGGCGTCAAATCCGTCCGAGTCTCGCTGGTTGACCTCGACGCGGCCATGTACGACGAATTCGGCCTCAGCCTGAGCGCCGTGCTGGCTCGGCTGAACGGACCCATGCGGAATCGTCCGGCCGAGGCGGCGGACGAGGAACGGGCCCGATCCGAGTCCGTGGCCGAGGCGCTCCGGCGGGCGGGAAGAAACGCCGACGAGCATTGGTACGCGCATTGGCTGGAACAATTGGGCGCCGACGGCACGCTGACCAGACTGGTCCGTCGCGGTGATGGTGACCAACTCGCCTGGGCCGCCGACGTTCTCGCCCGACTGCCGGCGCCGGTTCCGGTGTCGCTGCCCGTCCTGGCGGAGCGGACCACCGGTCACACGAAAGCGTTATCCGGCACCGTGTTGTCGGCACTCGTGCTGCGGGCGTTGGCGTTTCGCGTCGACGATGTGGCGCCCACGGATGCGGCCGGCCGGCGGGCGCTATGGGAGTCAGTCGGGGTGATCGTCGACGACCTGGCCAGTCAGGTGTTGGTGCTGGGCGTGAAGGCGCGCGAGGACCACGTGGTGGCCGAGTGGTTGCACGACGCCGCGGACTTCGGCATTCCCTTTCGGCTCACTCTCCATCAGCTCTCCACCGATTCGCTCACGATCACCGCGAAACACGTGTTTGTGTGCGAGAACCCGGCCGTGTTGCGGGCCGCCGCCTCTTCCTCGCCCGACGAGCAGCGGTATCCGCTGATCTGCACGGAGGGTCAGCCCTCCGCCGCGTGCCACCGACTGCTCACGCAGGTGAAGGGGCGCATTCATTGGCGCGGCGACTTCGACTGGACCGGCCTGCGCACCACGGCGATGGCCATCGACCGCTACGGCGCCGTGCCGTGGCGGATGACCACGGACGAGTATCTCGCCGCCTTCGATAACGCCCTGCCCGAGACGGAGCCGCTCAAGGGTGCCCCGGCGAATTCCCCGTGGGATCCACCCCTGGCCGTCGAGATGGCCGGCCGCGGTCGGGCGATCATGGAGGAGCGCCTGATTCCTCAGCTCCTCTCCGACCTGCGCCGACCTGCCTAGCGACCGTTTCAGCCCAGCGTGTCGGCCAGCCGCTTGGACAGCGTGGCCACGAACGCCGCCGGCTCGGCCAGCTCGCCGCCCTCGGCCAGCAGCGCCATCCCGTAGAGCAGCTTCGCGGTCTCGGCCAGGGCCGGGTCGTCGGCGGAGGCGTCATGGGCGCTCCGAAGCGAGGCCACCAGCGGATGCTTCGGGTTCAGCTCCAGGGCCCGCTTGACCGGCGGTAGCGGCTGGCCCATGGCCCGGTACATCTTCTCCAGCGTCGGGGTCAGGTCGCCGGGCTCGCCGACCAGGACCGCCGGCGAGGTGGTGAGCCGGTGCGAGAGGCGGACCTCCTTGACGTCGTCGGTCAGCACCGACGCCATCCACGTGGTCAGCGACTCGAACCCGGACCTGTCCTCCTCCGACACGTCGTCACCCCCCAGGTCGACGTCCCCCTTGGCCACCGAGGCCAGCGGCTTGTCGTCGAAGGTCGGGACCGAGTCGACCCAGACCTCGTCGATCTGGTCGGTCAGCAGCAGCACCTCGTAGCCCCTGGCCTTGAACGCCTCCATGTGCGGGGAGTTCTCCAGCGCCGACCGGGACTCACCGGTCGCGTAGTAGATCGAGTCCTGGCCCTCGGGCATCCGCTCGATGTACTCCCGCAGGGTGGTCGGCTTCTCCGCGTCGAAGGTCGACGGGAACGAGCAGACCTCCAGGATGGCGTCCCGGTTCTCGTAGTCGGAGAGCAGACCTTCCTTGAGCGCCCGGCCCAGCTGGGTCCAGAACGTCGCGTACTTCTCCGGCTCGTCGGCCTGCAGCGTCTTGATGCTCGACAGCACCTTTTTGACCAGCCGCTTGCGGATCAGCTGGATCTGCCGGTCCTGCTGCAGGATCTCCCGAGAGATGTTCAGGGACAGGTCGTTCGCGTCGACGACACCCTTGACGAAGCGCAGATATTCGGGGACCAGCGCCTCGCAGTCGTCCATGATGAAGACCCGCTTGACGTACAGCTGCACACCGCGCTTGGCGTCCCGCATGTAGAGGTCCATCGGCGCGTGGCTGGGCAGGAACAGCAACGCCTGGTACTCGAACGTGCCCTCGGCGGAGAGGCGGATCGTCTCCAGCGGGTCCTGCCAGTCGTGGCTGACGTGCCGGTAGAACTCGGTGTATTCCTCCTGCGAGACCTCGCTCTGCGGCCGCGCCCACAGCGCCTTCCTCGAGTTGATCTCTTCCGGCTCCTTGTCGGCCTCGGCCGGCAGCAGCCGGATGGGCCAGGTGATGAAGTCCGAGTACCGCTTGACCACCCGGCGGATCACGTACGGATCAATGAAGTCGTCGAGCGCGTTCTCGGTGTCCGCCGGCTTGAGGTGCAGGATCACCGCGGTGCCCTGCGGCGCGTCCGGCTCATCGGCGATGGTGTACGAGCCCTCGCCGTTCGACTCCCAGCGCACCCCGTGGTGCGCGCCGGCCTTGCGGGTGATCAGCTCGACGGAGTCGGCGACCATGAAGCTGGAGTAGAAGCCCACGCCGAACTGACCGATCAGTTCGGTGGCCTGCTCCTCGGACCCGTTCTCGCGGGCCTGCCGCAGCTGGCCGAGCATCTCGGCGGTGCCGGACTTCGCGATGGTGCCGATCAGGCTGACGACCTCGTCCCGGCTCATCCCGATGCCGTTGTCCCGGACGGTCAGGGTGCGGGCTTCCTGGTCGGCGGCCAGCGAAATGTGCAGGTCCGACGTGTCGACCTCGAGGTCTTTGTCCAGGTAGGCGGCCAGTCGCAGCTTGTCCAGGGCGTCGGACGAGTTCGCGATCAACTCGCGCAGGAACACGTCCTTGGTCGAGTAGATGGAGTGGATCATCAGCTGCAACAGCTGACGGGCCTCCGCCTGGAACTCGATCGTCTCGGTCGACATGGGCTGGTCCTTCCTCGCGTGCCTGTGGTGCACCCGAAAAGATAGCCGCCGAGCGACCGGTCGCGTTACCGTCACCGCATGGGTTTCGACGTTCCGGCCAGCGCCTACGACGCCTTCATGGGTCGCTACTCGACGCCGCTGGCCACCAAATTTGCCGACCTGGTCGATATGCGCGTCGGTGAGAGCGCTCTGGATGTCGGCTGCGGACCCGGAGCCCTGACCGGGGAGCTGGTGAAGCGGCTCGGCCCGGATGCCGTCGCCGCGGTGGACCCGTCCGCATCCTTCCTCGCGGCCGTCCGGAGTCGGTGGCCGGGTTTGGACGTGCGGCAGGCCACGGCCGAATCGCTGCCGTTCCCTGATCGCACCTTCGACCATTGCCTGGCCCAACTGGTCGTGCACTTCATGGCCGACCCGGTCGCCGGGTTCACCGAGATGGCCCGGGTCACCGCGGACGGCGGGACCGTCGCGGCGTGCGCGTGGGACTTCGCCGGGGACCGCAGTCCGCTGGCGGTCTTCCGGCGAGCGTCCCGGGAGCTGGGTGCGACTGCGCCCGACGAGTCGGACGCGCCCGGCGCCGGGGAAGGAGAACTGCCCGAATTTCTGCGGCAGGCGGGACTTGTCGACGTCGAATCGTCGGAGCTGACCATCCGGGTCGAGTGCGAGTCGTTCGAGGACTGGTGGGAGCCGTTCACCTTCGGAGTCGGACCGGCCGGCGCCTACCTGCGGACCCTCGACGCGCACCAGGCCGAGAGCCTGAAGCAGCGATGCGAGGAGCTTCTTCCGGCGGGCCGTTTCACCGTCGAGGCCTCCGCGTGGGCGGCGGTCGGGCGGGTGAGGATCGGCCACGGCCAGCGAAGTAGGTGACCGATTGCGCGTGGGTCAGTCCGCGATTGGTGCGACATCGAGAGTGACGGCCGCTGGCTTGGGCGCGGACACAGTCGCGTCGTCAGCCTGCAGCGAAGGGCCCACTTCGAGGACTGCTTGATCGGGAGTGGCCAGGTCCACCCGCGGAAGCACCACGGGATGGTTGATGGCCAGATACTTTTGAACGTCGGGCAACGTTCGCAGTCCGACATCGGCCAGAATCCGGACGACGTCGACTCCGGCGATCACCACGATCGGATGCCCGTCGGCGGATCTCCTGGTATGCCTGATCGGCCAGGTAAGAAGTCGTCACCAGGACGCCGAATTGCCGGGCCCGCAAGCGGGAAATCAGTCGGCTGATCTCCCGAACGCCCACCCCGTTCGTCGGGGCGTTGCACTTGGCTTCCAAGGAAAAGTCGATGCCGATCGGGTCAGACGGTGGCCCGATCATGAACAAACCGGTCGCGTCGCGGCCGCCGTCCCGGCTTGGTCGTGTGACATCGACGCTCGCGACCCGGCTGTCCGACATCAGCCACACGTCCGCGGCGAACCCCTCGAACTTGGTCGCGCCGGCGCGAAATGCCGATAGATCGCCTCGAGAATGGCCGCCTGGTCCCGGCGGCTCGGCAACTGCTCACGCGGTCGGCGCACGGTCACCGACTTCGGCGCTTCCAACGGCCGGAACGTCCCAGCCACCCAATCGCGCCACACCTGCGGACAGGCAGGGCCAAGGGGTCGGCCGTCGAGAACTTCCCGAATCCAACGGCGCTCCACGATCGCGAGATCCAAGACGGTGAAGTGCGCTCGGTAATTCTGGGATCTGCTGCCGCCAGTGGTTCGCCAAACGGCAACGAGTTCTTCCTCGGGCGACAATCGCGGTGAACCGGGCGCCAAGAGCCCTCGAAACACGACGTCCCGACCCTCGCCGTGCTTCTCGAAAAGCAGATAGGGCGGAACAGTTGAGCGTTCGACGGGGCCGCCATTAGCCCGAGCGAAAGTGTCTTGCAGCAACAAGTTGCCGGGGCGCCGAGTGTCGAGCAATTGGCTTCCGGGTCGACGATTGTCGCCGAAATACGAGAAATCGCCGGTGGTGGGGTCGAGGAAGTCGGGCCAGTCCGACTCGCCGCCCGTGGTGTACAAAACGCAGAGGCGGACGGTCCCGCGCGCTGGACTGCCCGCCGGTCGAAATCCGCCCTGGTTTCCGACCGGGAGAAGTCTGGCCAGCGGGTCGTCGGCCGCGGTCCCGGCCGATCCGCCCCGGTAGACCCGATCGATGGTCAGATCAGCATCAGGCAGGTCGGCGAAGGCCACCGGCTCGTCTGGCATCGGCACAGCCTCGCACGCCGACGGTCGTCGGTGAAGGCGGTCATAGGCGCTCAGTCGATCAGGTACTTCCCACCGCACGCCTCGGCCAGCGACGAACTGAACAGCGCGGCGGGCGTGAAGGCGCCCGGGCGTCCCTGACCGGCCAGCAGGCGAAAAACCACCTCAGCGGGAACGGCGCCGGTGAACACCTGGGCGTCGCCGACCTTGAGCCAGCCGGAGCGGACGGTGCCGTCGGCCCACTCGAGGCGGGCGTGACCCCAGGAATCCGGACGCGGTCGCGGCTTCGCGGGCAACTTGACCGCCGCCAGCCGTCGGATGGCGAAGGACCGCAGCCGGGGGACCAACAGCAGGCTGCTGAGCACAGGAAACGCGAGACGGATGGCCCGAGCGGTGGGCGCCTCGCTCGACGCCGACACCACGTTCAAGGCACCGCTGGCCCGCTGCGCGGCCACCAGCTCGCCGAACGGCATCAGCCCGGTCTTGACCACCGATCCGTCCGGCAGGGTCAGCGTCTGCACCTCACCACCGATCGGCGCCGGGGCCAGCTGACCGCCCGCGTACCGACGGCCGCCGTACCGACGGCCGCCCTTCACTCCCGGCAGACCCTGGAGGATGGTGCCGGCCAGCGCCTCGCCGACCGGGCCACCGTCCGAGTCCAGCGACGGGATCATGTCCACCCGAACGTCGACCGGTTTCGGTCGGTCCTCGCACAGTTTGACCACCACGCTCTCGATGGCCGTCACCCCGAACCCGGCCCCGGTCACCAACGTGCTGCCGGCGTGCCTCGCCGCGGCGTCCTGGCTGAGCAGGGCCAGCACCGCCGCGACGTCATTGGCCAGGTCCACATACGACGCCCCGACCTCGACGCACGCCCGGGCCAGCAACCCACCCGAAGCCACGAAAGGCCCGACGGTGTTCACCACGACAGCAGGCCGTCGCGCCCGAACACCCGCCGCCACCTCCTCGGTCGAGGGAAAAACCAGCACCGGTGCATCGAGCGGCCCAGCCACCGGCGCCAACCGCGAAGCGTCCCGACCGACCAGAGTCGGCACCACTCCCCGCTGGGAAAGCTCAGTGGCGATCATCCGGCCGCTCCGACCGGTCGCGCCCAGCACCCAGACCTCGCTCATGACCAGCTCCTATCGCCGCGATGACACGAAATGTCATCACCATACAACGTGACGGCACGCGATGCCGTCACTAAGCTCGGCAACGTGAGCAGGTGGTCGCCCGACGCCCGGGCGCGGCTGGAACAGGCCGCCCTCGAGCTGTTCGCCGAGCAGGGCTTCGCACGGACCACTGTCCCGGAAATCACTGCGCGGGCCGGCCTGACCACCCGCACCTTCTTCCGCCACTTCGCCGACAAGCGCGAGGTGCTCTTCCACTGTGCCGAGATCCCGGCCTTCGCCGCCCAGCTCCTGGCCGAGGCGCCGGAAGACACCGACCCGGTCACCCTCATCAGAGAAGGCATGGCGGCAGTCACCAAGGCCCGCTTCGACGGCCGCAAAGACGAAATCCGGCTCCGGGTGGCCATCGTGAAAACCGACGACAGCCTGCAGGAACGCGACCTGCGCAAGCGCGCCGACCTGAGCGCCGTCATCGCCCGGAGCTTCACCGACCGCGGCATCCCGGCCGCCAGGTTGCTGGCCGACGCCTGCATCTCCGTGCTCTACACCGCCATGGAGGACTGGCTATCCCGGGACGACGACCAGCCGCTGTCCGCGCTGGTCACGCACGAGTTCGAAGCCCTGGCCACCGCCCTGCAGCCGTTCGCTCAAGGCACGATCATCGTGACACGCGGGAGCCGTCGCATCGCAGAGATCGGTCCGGCCCCGGCCGCCAACGGGGCAGAGCTGCTGGCGATGCTGGACGAGGCGCCCGGCGACGAAGAATTCGCGGCCGATGTCGAAGCAGCCCGGCTCGCGGACGGCCCGGAGGCGCCGCTGTGGCCGGCCGACTGATCGTCGGCACCGGCATCCTCATTCCTCCGAACGCACTCGCGTGGCCTTCACCGGCGTCGTCGGCGCGGATGACGACCTGGTCGCCGAATAACGAACGGGCGCAGCCATCGTGCAGGTCAAAAAGCACCGAAGCCACGCTCAGCTCAACAGCGCCCGAATGTCCGCGGCGCTGATGGCGCCGCCCGTCAGCCCCTCGGCCGAGTCGGCCATCAGGCCGGCGAAGAGCCGGGCCTTGGATTCCTTGAGGGCCACGACCTTTTCCTCGATGGTTCCTTTGGCCACCAGCCGATAGACCATCACCTTGCGGGTCTGCCCGATGCGGTGGGTACGGTCGACGGCCTGCGCTTCGGTGGCCGGGTTCCACCACGGATCCAGCAGAATGCAGTAGTCGGCCTGGGTCAGGTTCAGACCCACTCCGCCGGCCTTGAGGCTGACCAGGAACACCGGGGCGGAGCCGTCGCGGAACTCGGCCAGCACCTTCGGCCGGTTCCGGGTGCGACCATCCAGGTAGCAGTACTCGACGCCCGCTTCGTCCAGCCGGTCCCGGACGCGGCCGAGAAACGACGTGAACTGGCTGAAGATCACCGTGCGGTGGCCCTCGGCCACGATGTCGTCGAGCAGGTCCATCAGCACGTTGAGCTTCGTGGATCCGATTTTCGCGTTGGCCGGGTCGATCAGGTACGGGTCGATGCTGGCCTGCCGGAGCAGGGTCAACGAACGGAAGATGGCGAAGCGGTTCTTCTCCATATCACCGAGCAGCCCCAGCACCTTCTGCCGCTCGCGCTGCAGGTGACGCTGATACACCTTGCGGTGACCGGCCTCCAGTTCCAGTTCGAGGACCTGCTCCTGCTTGGGCGGCAGGTCCAGGGCGACGTTCTCCTTGGTGCGACGCAACATCAACGGCCGCACCCGCCGCCGCAATTGGACGAGAAGCTCGGAGTTGGAGCCTTTCTCGATCGGTATGCGGTAGTACTCGTTGAACCGCGCCGGGTTCGGAAACAACCCCGGCGCAACGAGGGCGAAAAGAGCCCACAGTTCCATCAGGTTGTTTTCCATCGGCGTCCCGGTGATCGCGAACTTCACCGGTGCCGGGATCTTCTTGATCGCCGCGAACGCTTTGGCCTGGTGATTCTTCACCGCCTGCGCCTCGTCCAGGATCACGCCGCTGAAACCGGCGCTCTGGTAGTCGTGCTCCTCCAAACGCAACAGGGTGTACGAGGTGACGACCAGATCTGCCTCGACGACGATATCGGTGAGCGGAATCCCGCGGCGCACCTCGGTTTCGGTGATCACCCGCACCTCGAGGTCGGGCGTGAACCGGGCTGCCTCGGCGGCCCAGTTACCGAGCAGACTGGTCGGGGCGACCACCAGGAAGGGCGGCGCGTCCGGCGCCTGCTCGCGGGCTCGGCAGATCATGGCCAGAGTTTCCACGGTCTTGCCCAACCCCATGTCGTCGGCGAGGATGCCGCCAAGACCATTCTCCCGCAGGACATTCAGCCAGCGGTATCCGTCCAGCTGATACGGCCGCAGCGTCGCCTGCAGGCCCTCTGGGGCGGGAACGTCCGCGGGCACATCGTGCCAGCCACCGACCCGATCCCACCAGCTTCGCGCCTGAACGTCGGCTACGCCGAGTTGGGCCAGCTCCTTCCAGTAATCGGCCTGGAATCGGCTGATGCGCAGCCCTCCGGGCCGGTCGACGAGGGCGCGGGCTTCCTCGATCAGCCTGCGCAGGTGATGCAAGGCGTCTATGTCGAGCGAGAAGTACCGCCCGTCGGGCAGCACCATCAACTCCTCGCCGCCGGCCAGGGCGATGAACAGTTGCTGGAAGTCGATCTCGACGCCACCAAGGCTGATCGTCACGGACAGGTCGAACCAGTCCCAGCCGCCTTCGACCGGCGCTCCCGACAGGCCGATGACCGGGTCTTCGTCCGCTTCGCGGAAATGAGGCAGCGCCTCGGCGAACTCCACGCTGATGTTCGGATCGTCGACCAGACGAGGGAGCACCTCGTTCGCGAACGTGACGGTGTCCCGCCCGGCCGTGGTGGCGACCGGAGCGATCGTGCCGGCCACCGTCAAACCAGGCAGGCCGCGCAGCACTGGGAGGACTGGGATCAAGATCCGGTGCTCCGCCAGGAGATCCCGGTCGACGCGGTCGGCTGAAGTGGCGGTCAGACCCAGACGGCGTTCCCCGTTCTCCGACGGATACGCCCAGAACCAGGTCAGCTGCAGTTTGTCGGCGCCGACCCGGGCGACGGTCAACACCAGGTGTGGGGGGACGACCTCCGGTACCGCGACCACGGAATCGAGAGCGCGCACACGATGCCGCCGAGCCAGCACGGGCAGGAAGTCGCGGACGAAGCGGTCCTGGTCGGCAGCCGGCACGTCCAACGGCGCTGTCTCGACCATGGTGCGCAGAGCAGGGTCCATGGTCCGGTCGAGCCGAGCGAAGGTAACGTCGCCGGGGACGCCCGGGCCGGACCCACGCCAGGCGACGACGCCGTGCGCCGGATTCCCGACGAGCAGCAGATGTTCGTTGTCGACCGGTTCCTCATCCACCCGCACGGAAGCGGCCAATCGCAAACCGTCGTCGGACGAGGACAGGTCGATACCGGCCCGCGCCGTGGCCAGGCGGATCGGCTGCGGGCGATCCAGGATGACCAGTTCGACGCCCTGAGCAACAGCATGGTCCAACAGGTCCCAGAGTCCCGGGTCTGATCCGGACAGCAGGTCGATCCAGGTGTCTGAATAGTCTTTATAACCGTCGAGCCGAGCGACCTCGCGAAGCACGTCGCGGTGGCTCGCGCGATAGGTCGAGAAGCCGGACGGGTAGCGAAATTCGGACCAGGCAATGCCGGTCCGGATCCACTTGCCCCGGGTTCCCAGGCGCAACGGCCGCACGAAGAACCGCCCGGGAAAGCGGAAACGGCTGCGGGAGCCGGCCGGGGCAGCCGGCAGGAGCTCAAAACCCAGAGCCAGCGGCTCGTCGGCCGTGTCGTTTTGACCCGTCTCGACCAGGCCGGCCAGAGCGGTTTCCCAGGCCGCGATCGGCCCCTTCACAGGGCTTGCTGTCCGCGGCATCAGGCTGGGCAATAGTTCGTGAGCGTTGAAAAGCAGCGGTGGCGGCCAGGACTCGGCCGGTTCTTCGGCCGCGGCCGGCTGATCGAGGGCGGTGAGTAGGACGGCGACCGCGTGCTTGCAGCTCACACCGATCGGGCAGGTGCAGCTGCTGGCGAACGAGGTGACCCGCCCGCGGTTGACCCGGTACGACACCCGGGTCCGGTAGCGGGCCCCGCCGCTGCCCTCGACCTCGCCGTGGGCAGCGCCTGGTTGCGTGCCGTCGTCGAGCAGTGCGACCCGGCCTCGTCCGGCGTAGGCGGTGCCTCTGGCCAGCGTCCTCTGGTCGATCAGCCGAGCCAGTCCCACATCGGGCACAGGGCCACCTCCGGTTCACGCCGCCAATGGGCTTCAGGGGTTGGTTCGCGAGCGACGCCCCAACCAAGAAAGGACGTTAGCGGGCGGGTCCGACAATGCCCGGCGGCCACGTCGGAGATCGCCAAGAATCTTCGGAGTTGACCGGGCTACCTTCGCGCGCACTCGGCGGCCCGGCGGCTGTTGAGAGCGGACACGCGCGGTTGTGCTGGCCGCACTGGGTGCGTGTTCGTCGCGCAGAACATTCGCACCATCCAATGTGCAGCGCATGACGCCGGTTCTGCATCACTACGATGCAGATATGATGCAGTATGCGCACCACTGTCGACCTGCCACCCGCAGTCCACCACCGGGCGCTGGAGTTGGCGAAGCAACGCGGTCAGTCCTTGTCCAAGATGATCGCCGAGCTGACGGCGCGCGGGCTCGGTCAGCTCGACGAGCCGCTCATCGTGGCGGTGAATCCAATTTCCGGCTTTCCGGTGATCACCCTGGGTCGCGCAATCACCTCGGCCGACGTCGCAGAGGCGCTGGACGAGGAGTGACCCACCTCCTCGACGCCAACGTCCTGATCGCGCTGACCGTCGCCGAGCACGAACATCACACGCTGGCATCAGGGTGGGCGGCCGGCGCCGGCCGGTTCGCGCTATGCCCCATCGTCGAGGGTGCCCTTCTCCGCTTCCTGCTGCGCCTGGGTCACCCGGCCGCGGACGCGCTGACCATCCTGCACGCGGTGCGCGCGCTGCCCAGCTGCGAATTCTGGCCCGACGACGTCTCGTACACCGATGCCGACTTCGAAGATGTCCGCGGCCCCCGCCAAGTGACGGATGCGTACCTGGTGGCGCTGGCCGCCTCGCGGTCCGGTCGGCTGGCCACCCTTGACCAGAGCCTGGCACGGCGGTCGCCCGCCCACACCGTGCTGGTCGGCGGATAGCGGACGTCCGTCGGGTGGCGTCGGCCGGCCGGGTCGGGGAGGGCCCGTTCGTGGAGGCGCGTGGTCATATCTCGCCGTTTCCCTTCACCGACGAGGGGTGTACCGGCACCTGGAGCACGACCAAGGCCGCCTCAGCCAGTGGGATCCGAACAACATCATCAGCGACGTTGCAGTCCCCGGGCCTACGCGATGGCCTGGGATGTCGACGGGATCTGGGGCGGCACCACCAAACCCGAACGTGACCGCCGGCGGCGAGATCTCCAACGGCGCCCCATGCCAGTGACCATCGCGGCCTCAATGCATCCCCCGCGCCCGGCCCGGGCAAGGCGCGCATGGTGATACCTGTCGGGCGCGCGGTCGTCTTGTCCGGGTGCCGCAGCGCCCGTACGACACCATCCTTGGTGATCGGTGTTCCGCGGAATTGCGTACCTACGTTAGAGATCTGGTGTGGATCTTGGTCGCTGTCTGGTTGTGATGGGACACCAGCGATCGCGGTGGTCAGGACGTCTGCCCCGGGCAGGGGGCTCGCTCGTCCGCGGGCAGCTTGTCGTAGGTGTGCGTAGCGACGGCCGTCGGGGCTGCAGCGGTTGAGGTATGCGGTTTGCCCACCAGGCCGGGGCCTAGTCCGATTTGCCGGTGACGGCTATCGAAGTCTAGCGAGTCTAGCGATCTGTTATACATGGTTAGATTACGTTATGGATGCGGTGCGGAACCCGTACAACCCCGGCGCCGGGCGGCGGCCACCCGCGTTGGTCGGCCGTGAATTCCAACTGGATGCGTTTCGGGTTCTGGTGCACCGAGCCAGCTTGGCCCGGACCAGCCAGAGCATGGTGCTGTCAGGCTTGCGTGGGGTGGGCAAGACCGTGCTGTTGAACGAATTGGCCGCCCAGGCGCAGCGAGCTGGGTGGATCACCGCCAAGTTGGAGGCCGCGGCCGAGGGCGGGACTCAGGAACAGTTCACCATCCGGATGGTCCGCAGTTTGCATGCCTCGCTGCGGGAGCGTCAGCACAAGGGGTGGGGCGGCAAGTTCCGGACGGCGCTGGGCTCGTTCAAGGCCTTCAGTCTCACGGTCGACGGCACGGGGTCGTTGACCTTCGGTATTGATGTCGATGCCCAGCACGGCCGCGCGGATACCGGGGTCCTGGAAACCGATCTCGTCGAATTGGCCATCGATCTGACCGAGGCCGCCGTCGAGCAACGAGTCGGGGTAGCGGTGTTCGTGGACGAGTTGCAGGACGTGCACCACGACATTCTGGCCGCGGTGATCACGGCGGTGCACGACGCCGGCCAACGTGAGCTGCCCTTTTATTTGATCGGCGCCGGTCTGCCGTCGCTTCCGCGGATCCTGGCCGAGGCGAAATCGTACGCGGAGCGGCTGTTCGACTTCCACACGATCAGCTACCTGTCGCCAGATTCGGCGGCGCAGGCCCTGACCGCGCCGGCCCACGCCGAGGGGGTGCACTGGGACGACGACGCCCTGACAGAGATCAATCAGGCGGCCGGGGGCTATCCGTATTTCCTGCAGGAATATGGGGCAGCAGCGTGGAATGTCGCGGTCGGACCCGCGATCACCGGGCGGGACGCCGTGGTCGCCCGGCAGCTCGGCGAGGCGAAGCTGGACGCCGGGTTTTACGCAAGTCGATGGGACCGCGCCACCGCCGCCGAACGTGACTACCTGCGGGCGATGGCCGCCGACGGCGGCCGGCCGAGCCTGTCCGGCACCGTCGCCGCCCGGCTGGGTCGGCACCCCAGGGCCCTGGGCCCCGCCCGCGCAGCCCTGATCGGCAAAGGTCTGCTGTGGGCCCCCGAACATGGCCAAATCGCCTACACCGTCCCAGGAATGGCCCAATACATCGACCGCCAGATCGTCACTTGAACAAGGCCTTTGGTGCCTTTGGGCGGGATCACGACGTGATTGACGTCGTGCCGCCGGGCGGACGGCCGATGGACCGGGTGAGACGTCGGAGGCATGCGACAAGCGGACCGGCCCACGACGGGAGGCGGGCGAGCCGCTTAACCCGAACATGGTGACCCATCTCAGCGGAAAGTAATCTCCGAACATGGTTCCGCCTTCCGCGCCGACCGCCGGCCCCCCGGCGGCGTCCGGCGCAGAGGATCTGGAGCACAGAACGACGGGCCGCATCGGCGGAGGGCAACGGGGCGAGCGGCCGGTCCACGGTGTCCGCACCCGGGCCGACACCCAGCGGGTCAGCCCGGCCTCACCCGACCGGACACTGCGGTCACACGGAGTACCGGCGTGACCGAGGGTGCGGACCTCCGTACTTGGTCGGACAGCCGCCGGCAAGAAGCGCTGGAGCTGGCCGACGAGCTGGCGAGCGTCTGGGGTAGTTGGGGTCCCAGTCTGTCGCCGGACGGGTCGGCGGTCGCGTTCGTCAGCGACCGGAACGGCCGGCCGGAGCTGTTCGTCGATACCGGCGACGCCCAACCGGTCCGCATTCAGGTGTCCGACGATCCGGTGGTGACGGTGCACTGGTCGGCCGACGGCAATTGGCTGGGCGTAGCCGTGGCCACCAACGGCGGTGTGCGGCAACAGGTCTGGGTAGTCGAGCCGGGCGGCACCGGGCTCCGGCACGTGGCCGGATGCGCCGGCGAACACGCCGTTCTCGGCCCGTGGACGCGAACCGGGCACCAGCTGGTGGTCGGCTTGCCCCCGACCAACAATGAGGACCCATCCCGCTTCCTGCTGATCGAACCGTCCACCGGCCAGTCGAGTCCGCTGGCCGTGGGTGACCTGCTCACCGTGATGGACCTGTCGGCCGACGAACGCTTCGTGCTCGTCCGCGATGGGACGCGCGGTGCCCAGTTCTGTGTCTTCGTGGACCGGTTGGCGGACCGGCACTTTCCGCTGCTGGTGGACGCGGGTCGGGGCTCAATCGACGGAGCCCTGCTCCGCCCATCGCCGCCGCACGAGCCGTTGCCCTACATCGCCTTTCTGATGACCGACGCCGGGCTGCCACGCCGAGCGCTGCTGGCCCAACCGATCGGCACCGACGGCACCCGCGGCGAGGCCGGGGTGCTGGCCGAACGGCCGGACGCGGAACTGGAATTCCTGGATGCCGACGACGAGGGGGGTCTGTTGCTGCTGGGCTGGAACGTCAACGGCCGCAGCGAGATCGAGCTGCTCGACACTAAGACCGGGACGCGAAGGGCGATCGGAGGGCTGCCCGCCCCGGTGGTCGACAGCTGTGCGCTGTCCCGCGACGGGAGCCGGGTGATGCTCAGCCTGGAGGGTCCGGACCGGCCGCGAGAGCTGCACTCGGTGTCCACCGCGTCGATGACACAAGTGCGCGTCCAGGTATCGACGCCCATGATCAGAAGGCCATTGGTTGCACCGACTCTGGAGCGCTACGAGGCGCACGATGGGTTGCCGTTGTCGGGCTGGCTGTACCGGCCAACCGGACAGGCCAAGCCGGGGCCGGCGGTACTCAGCCTCCACGGCGGACCGGAAGCCCAGGAGCGGCCCACCTTTTCGCCGCAGCATCAGGCGCTGGTGGCGGCCGGGTTCACGGTCTTCGCCCCGAACATCCGCGGCTCCTCGGGCTACGGAAGGGCTTTCGTCCACGCCGACGACCGGAACGGGCGCTGGGACGGCATTACCGACGCCTGGACATCGGCGCGGTTCCTGATCGAATCCGGACTGGCCGATCCAGCGCGGATCGCCATCACCGGTCGGTCCTACGGCGGCTACCTGACGCTGGCGGCCCTGGTCCGCTATCCCGGCACCTTCGCCGCCGCGGTCGACATCTGCGGAATGTCGGACCTGCGCACCTTCTACCGCGATACCGAACCCTGGATCGCCGCCGCGGCGGTGAGCAAGTACGGCGACCCGGAGACCGACACGGAATTGCTCGCCGACCTGTCTCCGCTGCCCCAGGCCGACCGGATCGAGGTACCACTATTGGTCGTCCACGGGGAACGGGACACCAATGTGCCGATCGGCGAGTCCCACCAAATCGTCGCCGCACTGCGCGCGCTGGGCCGGCCGGTTCGCTATCTGGAAATTCCGGGCGAGGGACACGAGTACCGCCGGGCCGACAGCCGGCGGCTGGTGCTGCGCACCATGGTCGAATTCCTCATCGGCGTGCTGGGATCCTGACCCGACTCCACCACATCGACAGTGCCACTGCCAGGATCACTAGTAATCCGCCGAAACCGGCGAACCACGAAGCGACGTCGATGTTCTTGTGCACGATCGTCACGTGGTTGGGCAGGTCGCGCAGCGCCACCTGCAGCTCGTCGGCGTTCTGGGCCCGGTAGTACTGGCCGCCGGTGGTGGACGCCACGGTCTGCAGCGCGTTTTCGTCGATGATCAGCGGGTTCCCGCCGCCGCGACCGCCACCGAAACCGCCCCCGCCGCCATATCCGTAACCGCCGCCCCCGCCGCCGCCGTAGTAGCCCTCGACCTGCGAGGCGCTGCACGACATCCGGGTGGGCGTGGTCGTCCCGAACCCGATGGTGAACACCCGCACCCCGCGGGCGGCGGCCTGTAGGGCGGCCGTGGGCGGGTCGACTCCCTGGGTATTCGCGCCGTCGGTGAGCAGCACGATCACGTCCGGGGCGTAGGCGGCGGCCTTGGTGGTGCCCAGGTCCACCGCGGTCCCGGCCACCGACGGGTCGACATCGGAGATGGCGTCCAGCGACGTGAGAATGGCCTGGCCGATGGCGGTGCCGCGGGCCACGGTCAATTGCTTGATCGCGTCGACCAGCTTGCCGGTGTCGGTGGTCGGCGGAACCTGCACGCCGGCCACTCCGGCGAAGGCGACCAGCCCGATCCTGGCGCCCTTCTCGGCCTGGATGAACGAAACGGCCGCCTGCTCGGCCACCGTGATCCGGTTGGGCGAAACGTCTGTCGAGCACATGGACGCCGACACGTCGAGGGCCAGCATGATCGTGGTGCTGTCCGAGGCCACCGGCACCGTGGCCTGCGGCCGGGCCGCGCCGACGCCCAGGGTCAGCAGCCCGAGGACCAGCAGCGCGGTCGGGATCAGGCGGGTCCAACGGGTCCGGCCCGGTAACGCCGCCCGCACGGTGGCGATCGACGTCACCCGGATCGCCGACTTGCGCTTCCGTCGGCGCCACCACCACGCCGCCCCGAAGATCAGCGGAATGGCCAGCAGCGACAGCAAAGCCCACGGCCAGTTGAAGGTCATACGAGCCTCCCGGTCCGGGCCACCGTCAACACCGATCCGACGGCCAGCAACGCCAGCGCCGCCGCGATGAACGCACCGGCCAGCGGCACCTGTTCATCGGCCACCGTCAGCCGCAGTTTGATCGTCGACGCGACCCCGTTCAGTTCCGCGGCGTCCGAGGCCGGGTGATAAGTGCCGCCCGTCGTTTGCGCGATGGTGGTCAACAATGGCTCGTTCAGCGCCGTATGTATGGAATAGCCGTCGACTTGCACCGTCGTCCCGGCGGCCGTCCCGACTCCCACCGTTTCAATGTGAATGCCGGCGTTCTGGGCCGCCGTCGCGGCGGCCACCACGGTGTCGTCGCTGCCACCCTGATCCTCGCCGTCGGAGAACACGATGATGGTCGCGGAACCCCAGTAGCCGAGACTGGGAACGCTACCATCTTTGGCGATGGTGACCGTCTTCCCGGTGATCGCCTTGAGCGACGCCAGCAGCGCGTTCGTCAACGACGTTCCGCCCGCCACTCGAAGTTTTTCGACCGCGCTGAGCGCTGCCGAATGGTCGGCGTTGGGCAGCGACGTGGTGATCGCGCCCTGATCGAAGCCCACCACCCCGATGTCCACGCTGGCCGGCTGAGCGTCGACGAACGACTTCGCGGCCTGCTGCGCCGCGGCCAGCCGGGTCGGCGTCACATCCGCGGCGCCCATGCTGTTGGAGACGTCCATGGCCAGGATCACCGTCCCGGCCTCCCGACCGACCGGCAGTGACGCCGCCGGACCGGAGAAGGCGAAGGCCAGCACCACGATTCCGGCCACCGTCAACCAGCGACCCCACTGCCGGCGGGACGGCCCGGCCACCGAAATCCCGGCCGCCGTCAAGGCCGCCGCCCGGCGTCGACCCGACAGGACAGCGCCCACGATCAGCGCTCCGGCCAGCACGAGGCCGAGCACCAGGAACCACGGCGACGACAGGCTCATGCGCGACGCCGCTTGGTCTCGGCGACGATCTCCACCAGCGTTTCCACGAGGTCGCGTTCGGTGGCCACCCGGTGCAGCGGTACCCCGGCCCGGTGCATGCTGGCCGTGACGGCCCCATCCCGCTCCTCGACGCCTTGGGCAAACCGGTTGCGGAACAACGGATCCGCCGAGTCGACCAGCAGCTGTTCGCCGGTTTCCGCGTCTTCGACCACGATCAGCCCGACCTCCGGCAGAGCATCGTCCGACTTGTCGACCACCCGCAGGGCGACCACCTCATTGCGGTAGGCCAGTCGCATCAGCGGCTTTTCCAGCTCGCCGGTCCCGATGAAATCGGAAATGACCACGACCAGGCTGCGTTTCGCCAGACCGGCCGCCGCGTCGAGCATGGCAGCCAGATCAGTCGTGGCGCCGCTGTGCGGCGACGTGGGTTTCGCCAATTCTTGACCGATGCGCAGCGCCTGGCGACGCCCGGTGCCCGGCCGGACGACCTGCACCAGGTCGTTGTCATAGAGGACGGCGCCCACCTTGTTGCCGCCCCGGCCCAGCAGGCGCGCCAGGGACAGGGTCAATTCGGCCAACCGATCGCCCTTTCCGCGGCCGGGCGCGCCGAGAGCCATGGAGGCGGACCGGTCCAGCACCAGCCAGGACGTCAATTCCCGCTCTTCGTTGAATTGCCGGACCTGCAGCTCGTCGAGTCGCGCGGTGACGTTCCAGTCGATGTACCGGGCGTCGTCGCCGTCGACATATGGCCGCAGGCCGGCGAAGTCGAGGCCGGAGCCACGCCGGACGGTTCGGAAATCGCCCGACAGCCGGCCGTCGAGGCGCCGGAGCACCCGCCACTCCAGCCGGAGCAGCAGCTGTTCGGGTGCGGTCCTCACCTGTGGGTCCATGGGATCGTCAGCGGTCCTGCAGGACCACGTCGGGGGCCCGGACCGCGCGGAGGACCCGAACGAGAACCGTGTCGGCATCGACATTGTCGGCCAGCGCCTCGTAGGACAGCACGATCCGGTGGCGGAGCACGTCGAGGGCGATTTCGTCGATGTCGTGGGGCAGCACGTATTCGCGGCCACGCAGGAAGGCCAGCGCCCGGCCGCCGAGGACCAAGGCGATCGAGGCGCGGGGGCTGGCCCCGAAGGTGACGTACCGTTCCATGTCGGCGAGCCCGACGCGGCCGGGGGAGCGGGTGGCGCCCACCAGGCGGACCGAGTAGTCGACGATGGCCGGGTCGACATAGACCCGGGCGACCAGGGCCTGCATGCGGAGCAGAATCTCCGGCGTCATCATGGCTTGCGGCGTCTCGTCGGGCACCAAGGCCCGCTGCACGATGGCGAACTCCTCGGGCTGCGAGGGGTAACCGACGACCACCTTCATCATGAAGCGGTCGACCTGCGCCTCGGGGAGCGGATAGGTGCCGTCCGACTCGATGGGGTTTTGGGTGGCCATGACCAGGAAGGGCGCCGGCACCTGGTACGTGTCGCGGCCGATGGTGACCTGCCGTTCCTGCATGACTTCGAGCAGCGCGCTCTGCACCTTGGCCGGCGCCCGGTTGATTTCGTCGGCCAGCAGCAGATTGGTGAAGACCGGCCCCAATGACACCTGGAATTCGCCGGTCGGCTGGGAGTAGATGCGGGTGCCGACCAGGTCGGCGGGCACCAGGTCGGGGGTGAACTGGATGCGCTGGAATTGTCCGCCGATGGCGCTGGCCAGCGATTTGACGGCGAGGGTCTTGGCCAGCCCGGGAACGCCTTCCACCAGCAGGTGTCCACCGGACGAGCAGCGCGATGGCCATGCGTTCGAGCAGGACGTCCTGCCCGACGATGGTCCGTTTCACCTCGAACAGCACCTGCTCGAGCGGGTTCGGTCCTGCCACGAATGCCGGATCGGTCACGCGCATGCCTTCCTTGGTTCGGTCATCAAATCTGTGGACCGCGGCCCGGGCCGTTGCCGTCGCCGCCACCGAGCGCGGTGCCGATGGGGACGGCGAACCCGATGCCGGCGAAGGCGTCGTCGTTGCCGGGGTCGGCGATGGAGACGACGATGCCGATGACGGAGCCTTGGTTGTTCAGCAGGGGTCCGCCGGAGCTACCGGGGTTCACCGCCGCGTCGAATTGGATGAGCCCGGTCAGGTTTCCGGCGTCGGTGCTGGCGGTGCGATCCAGCCCCGACACCACGCCGCTGGTGGTGCTGTCCCGTAGCGCAAACGGATTTCCGATCGCGACGACGTCGGCCCCGACCGCCACCGCGCCGCCCAGGGTGGCCGGCACCACGATCTCCGGCAGACTCTTCGGGGTCAGGGCGGCGATGTCGGTGGTCTTGTCGGCGGAGGCCACGGTGGCCGCGGACTTGGAGCCGTCGGCGAAGAGCACGGTGACGGCGCCGCCGTCGGAGATGACGTGGTTGGCCGTGAGAATGGTGCCGGTCTGGGTGACGACCACGCCCGAACCGAGCGATCCCTTGGACGTTTGGATCAGGACGACCGACGGCAGCACCTGCTTGTAGACGTCGGTGACCGGCAGGGTGGTGGCCGTCGTGCTGGTCGCCGAAACGGCGGTGGTACTGACGGGGGCGTCAGCAGCCGGGGAGGAGCTCGAACCGAGCCGGAACGCCAGAAACGCGACGACGACTACCGCGACGATGGCGACAGCGGCCGCCGCGAGGGCCCAGCGCCAGCCGTTGCCTTTGAAGCGGCCGGGTGGGGGTGGGCTGGTGCTCTGGTCGGTCGCTGCGGCTGCCGGCTTGGCTTTGGGCTCTGGTGGCGGTTCTGGGGCACGGAAGCCGCGCTGAGGTGGTCCGTCCGCCGCCGCTGTGTCCCGGTCACGACGAAAACCGCTGGGGCGCAGGGGAAGATGCGACGCCTGCGGGCGCGGTACGACCGGGGCCGAGGCCCTGGACTCAGAGTCCATGCGTCCAAGGTAGAGAAACCTGCTGAGAGAGAGCTATGGCTACGCGTGGGGGCCGGCGGGAGTCCCTTGACCGGCCGGGCCAAGCACGTGCTCGATGCCCGGTGAACCTGGCCCGGTTGACCCGCCGCTCGTGCAGGTTTCTGGTCATATATCGCCATAGATCTACACCGACGACGGGCTGCCGGGCCGTGCCTACGGGCGTGGCCGCCCGTTGCACTGAGGGGGAGGGGATGCTGCAGGCGAGACGCCGAAAGGTCGCACTACGAGGAAAGACACCCCGGCAGGACCGAACAGTGGTGGGCGTCGGACAGCCCGGCCGAGCGGCGCGCCTTGTCGGCCCGGCTCCGAGTGCACGCGTGCGGCCAAGCGCGTGCGCCGCGGCATCGGTCGGATCTCTGTCACCTGGCAGATGTCTTTTCCCGCGACGGCGACCAGACTTGCCCACAACCAGCGACCACCGACGAGGACAGGAGAAGGCAGTGAGGACCTCAGGCTCCATCGTTTCGACCGCACGGGGCCCGGTCGAGTGCCTCGTCGAGGGAGCAGGCATCCCGGTCGTCGTGCTGCACGGCAGCCCCGGCGGTATCGACGCCGCCGACATCATGTCGACCTTTCTGCCGCGCCAGCAGTTCCGCGTCGTTCTCCTTTCGCGGCCCGGCTACCTGGGTACCGACCTGCTCGACCGGGAAACCCCCGATCGGCAGGCCGACCTGGTCGCCGCGCTGCTCGACGCGCATGACATCGACAAGGCGAGCGTCTTCGCCTGGTCCGGCGGTGGACCGGTCGCCTACCGTTTCGCCGTCCGCCATCCGCATCGCACCCTGGCTTTGGTCACCACGGCTGCCGTCAGCCGGCCGATGAGGATTCCCGCTCTGGACGCTTCTTCCAAATTCATGTTCAACACCAAGGCCGGGAACTGGTTGCTCCGCGTTCTCGCCGCCCACCAACCCGAGAAGATCGTCTCCGGCACGCTCTCCGACGAAGGTGAGTTGACCGAGGCTCAATTGCGGCAGCGCACCGCCGAAGTGATGGCTGACGAGACCAAGCGCCAATTCGTGCTGGACCTCAGTCGAACTGTCAACCGGAGCGGGAACCGCAAGAACGGCTACGACGCTGATGTCCGGCAGTTCGCGACGCTGCCCGATCTGGAGCTGAAGAAGATCTCCGCGCCGACCCTGCTCATCCACGGCGATGTTGACTCCGATGTGTTCGTGGCCCACACCACCGATGCCGCCGGCGACATCCCCGGAGCTCGTATGCGAATACTGCCCACCGGCACGCACCTCGCGCTCTGGACCCACCCCGAGGCCGTCCAAGCACAAGCCGAGGTCCGGGAGTTCCTCACCGCCTCCGCCCAGACACAAGCCTGAGGTCTTTCATCTCGGCCCTGCTCGGCGACCGCCGACCAGTGCCGTTCCCTCCTGCCCCGACACCCGGCGCCCCGCTTGTCCAGAAGGAACATGCGATGAACGACTTCCTGTTGCCCGCCCAATCTGCCGCGGCGCGAACGGGCTGGTTGAGGACGGTCACGGCCAACCCGCTCACGGGGTTGGCCCCCTGGATTGCCCTGGCCCTATTGGAGGGGCCGTTGCCGGTCCTGTGGGCGGGAGTGGTTGCCTTCGCGCTTGCCCTGGCCGCGTTCACGTTTGATCGGATGTCCGGCTCGACCACGAAAATTCTCTCGGTCGTCGACGTCATCTGTTTCGCCGCCCTGGTCGTCGTTGCTGCAGCGGCACCCGGAACGAGGAATTGGCTGGAGCTGTGGTTCGGTGAAATAGCCAATATCCTCCTGACCGCGGTGGCCTTCGGCTCCATGGCGCTGCGGGTTCCGTTCACCATTCAGTACGCCAAAGAGCGGACCAGTCCTGACACCTGGGCGTCGGAATTGTTCTACAAAATCAACTATCGCATCACGGCCGTCTGGGCATTGGCCTTCCTGATCGCCGGCCTCTCTGGCTTTTATGCCGACGCTGTCCTCAAGGAGCAGAACAACGTCTGGACGGCCTGGGTCATCCCGGTCGCTGCCTTCATTGCCGCTGTGCGCTTCGCCGCTCGGTATCCGGAGCAGGCCACCAAGCTACGCCGCGAAGCAACTGCCTGATTTCGCCAAGGAACGCGACGACGGCGAGCCACGTCATGCTTGCTGTGAAGGCCGGCGCGTCACACTTATCTCGTCGGAGAATTCCGTATGCCGCTGCGTCAACGCGCGGCGCCGTAGGCCACCTGTGACACGATTCTGGCGGACCGGCCCGACCAGACCTGGAGGATCCACGGCGTGAGCACCGAGGGCGGCACCAAGGCGATCATCGCGGCGCTGGGCGCCAACCTGGGCATCGCGGCCATCAAGTTCGTCGCATTCCTGGTCTCCGGCTCCAGCTCGATGCTCGCCGAGTCTGTGCACTCGGTGGCCGACTCCGGGAACCAGGTGCTGCTGCTGGTCGGCGGCCGGCGGGCCAAGCGGCGGCCGACTGCGGAGCATCCGTTCGGCTTCGGCCGGGAACGCTACGTCTACGCGTTCATGGTCGCGATCGTGTTGTTCTCGGTGGGCGGCGTGTTCGCCATCTACGAGGGCGTGCACAAGATCCAGCACCCCGAGCCGCTGGAGCGGGCGTGGCTACCGATCGCAGTGCTGTTGCTTTCCATTGTGCTCGAGTCCTTCTCGCTGCGTACCGCGTTCAAGGAGTCGGCGGACGCACGCGGCAGTTCCTCGGTGCTGCAGTTCATCCGCCGCGCCACCGCCCCGGAGCTGCCGGTCGTGCTGCTGGAGGACATCGCCGCGCTGACCGGCCTCGGCCTGGCTTTCGTCGGGGTGCTGCTGACCCTTTTCACCGGCAATGCGGTTTTCGACGGGGCCGGCACGATTGCGATCGGTGTGCTGCTGGTCGTGGTGGCGCTCATCCTGGGCGCGGAGGTGAAGAGCCTGCTGGTGGGGGAGGGGGCGTCGGCGGCAGACGTCGAGCGGATCCGGGCCGCGGTGCTCGCCGGCAACGACGTCGACTCGATCATCCACATGAAGACGCTGTACCTCGGACCGGACGAGCTGATGGTGGGAATGAAAGTCGCTGTCGGCGTGAGCGACTCGGCCGCGCAGATCGCAGCGGCGATCGACGCGGTCGAGGCCAGGGTGCGGGGCGCGGTGCCGGTGGCCCGGGTGCTTTACGTCGAGCCGGACATCCGGCGATCCTCCGACGCCGAGCCCTCCTGATCACGTCTCGTCAGAACTATTCGAGGGGTACTTCATCCTGAGCTGAGCGGTCGGACCGTGGGTGTCCAACCTGGCGAGCGCGCGTCGACGACCACGGATGGTGCGTGGCTACCGCTGACGCTCGACGCCCTTGACCCCAACGGGACGAGCCAGGTGCACCGCCTGGCGTCGCGCTACAACGTGGACATGAGACGGCCGATCCAGGAACAATCCAAGGTCACCCGTGCCGCCTCGATCCTTCCAGCGCCAAGAGCATTCTCGCTGTCCGACGCTCGCAGCCGCCCCGAGCGATCCGCCAAAGATCCTCCGTGCACAGCGCTCTGCGCGCTCGCCACTCGGGCGTGTGGCCCCGAGCGGTCGTATACAACGCCTAAGGGCCCCACGCGAGGCCGGCCGTGTCCGGGCGTGGGGCGATCAGCCGACCTATAGGTACATATTCCGCCCCACACGGGCTCCTCGGGCTCCGGGGATACACGCGCTGGACCGTTGTGCGTTGGCCCAACCTCCAAGGGTGAGGCAGTTCAACCCGTGTGCTGCCCTCATCTACCTGTCCGTCTGCACACCGCGACCACGTCGATGCTCGGGGCTGCCGGTCAATGAGCGGCGCAGTCGCACTCTTTCCGGTCTTTGGTTACCGAAGCGGCTGTGCGCTCGACGACGTTGCCGTCGGAGTGGCGGCGGCTGAGCCTTCTACAAACAGCCGAACCGGATCTACAGGGCGTTAAGTCGAAGTAAAAGGGCGTACTGTTCGTGCACCCGGTGTCTTCAGGACAGGAGTCACGCAATGGCCGCTGCGGTCAAGATGATCACCATTGAGGTGCCAGCCGGCACCGATGAGAGCGCCTTGGTCATCTATGACCAGCACGGCGCGCGAATCCAGTACAACGTCATTCCTCCGGGCCCAGGATCTGCCATTTCCGGGCAATCAGCGTCGCCGATCAGCCGACTCTCCAGCTTCAAACCGATCGGATCGTACGAGCCACCCGATGCCATCAGCGCCTTCGCTGCGCGGATCGTGCATCGTGCAACCGCATGGGACCAGCGGTTCCAGTTCTCGGTCGAGGACCTAGCAATAGACGCCGAAGAAATCACGCGCAACTTCCCAAACGAGGTCACGACCTATCGCGTCGATTACAGCGACAAGCAAAAGCTGACCCTTGATCTGCCGAGCGAGTTGGCTGGCTCCAATGATCAGGGCCTCGTTCTCATGTTCACGTCAGGCCACGGCAGCGGCAGGTGACATCGGCCAGAGCGGAGGGTTCCGCTGCGGACGCAGGAGCCGGCAAACCGGCTGGATCGCCGCTGGCTACTGCGGCCGATCGGTTACGGGACGCCGCTCGCTGGTTGGTCATCAGCTTCGGCGCGTTGGTCGCCGTCGCCTTCGCCGGCATCGGCATATCCAACCTCGGCAAGCTTGACCCGACGATCGCACCCAACCAGTTCTGGCTCGCGATTGCGGGTGCCGGGTTCGCCGTCATCGGGGCCGTCACGGCCCTCGGGATCGCCGTATCACTAGCGGCGGCCGGCACAGTGTCGATCTACGACCTGGACCCACTGCCGGCGCACATCAGCTACTCGCACTCCGGTGAACAGGAAATGGCGCGGCTCCGCGAGGAGCTCACCAGTGACCCGCAACTCAGCCCGTGGGATGGCGACGTCACGAAGTTCTTCGACGCCGCGCGCAGCGCACAGCGGACATACGACCAGCTGCTCCAGCAGTGGGCCACGGCGGCAAATCCCGATGACTATCACAACGCTCATGAGCAGGCGCTCACGCGGCTGCGCTACCTGCTCCAGCTGCAAACTCACGTCATCACCAATGCGAGCTACATGAAGCTACGCAACCGCTTCGGGCGCGCCACTTGGAAAACTGCGCTGGCGCTCCTACTGGCCACGGCGGGTGCCACCGTCTTCGTGTGGGCGACCGGCTCGGCGGCCACCGAAATGGTCCCAACGGGCGCACGTGTCGGACTGTGGGCCGTCCCCAACGACTCCCGCGCGCTTATCAGCAAGCAGCTCGGCGGGTCAGCATGCGCCGCTGACCTCAGCCAACTTTCCGTCATTGTGCTTGGCGAACAGGGTGAGGGCGCGCAGTACGATGTCGTCGCACCCGTCTCGGCACCCGGCTGTAAGCCAATCCGGCTCGTGGTCGCATCCACGCAAGTCAGCTGGCCAACAGCCTCATAAAAACGGCTTTTACTCAGGTAAGGCGCGCTCGTGGGGACGGTTCTGTTTGTCGGCCGGAAAGCCCGCCAAGCAACTTTTTGGCACCGGGCGGCGCCGATTTGTGAGTCGCATGTTCTGCCCGAGGGTAGTTCCGGGCGCGACGCAACTTCTCGACTGGTGACGGTCTGGGTCCCGCTGACCAAGAATCGGCGCCTGGCGCAACCCGGGTGCCCGGTCGGGTCTCGTGCAAACCCGTCACCGTCTCTGTCAGTTCCTTGAGCCGCCCGTCAGGATTTGGCCAGAGGGCTGCCCTGCTCCTTGACCAGGTGCGCCAGCTCTCCGTAGCGTGCTCGGCCGGGGCTGGCGTTGACGCCAGCCGATTCCGTCGAGAGTCGCTTCAGCGACGGCGCACTAATCCCGCATCTCAAGGGTGAGATCATTCGGCCTGCGCCTCCACAGCCCGGCGGATGACGTCTGTGAGCTGAGCGATCCACTCGGCGTAGGTCATTCCGACCAATTGTGGGTCGAGGTAGTGATTATGCGTACCGGTCCAGATTTCCTTCGCGCGAGCTTCATCGATATGATCAGTGTCAAGGGCCATAAGCTCATCCCACAGCTCCCGCACAATCTCGTCGACTTCCTCGTTAACGAACACCTCCACGACGCCGGCCGGTGTTGGCGCTTCGTCCTTCCAATCTTCGTGAAAGTAGTTGTCAGCAAGATATTTGAGCCGGGACGGAGTGTAGGTCATTGCAGCTACCTCTTAGTGAAGACTGGCGAATGATGTCAGGATGAGATAAGACTTGTGGTTGAAACGAATTCGTACAAGACGAGTTATCACGAACTTCGGGGGCGCGATGCTGTCTGTCTCGCGAAGGTAAATGATACCGCCATCTGGTGACATGCTAGTTTTGATCGTAAGACGCGATTCCTGTCCGGCGAGCCAATTTCGGATAAAGGCGTCATTGTCCTGCAGGTTCTTTGCCGTGGCCTTGGACGCTGCCTTCAGGTCGACGAAAGTGGACGCATAAGGCAAGTCACGACCCTTGAGATAGGCCAACGACTTGCCAACATGCTTGGCTTTCGTATGCCCGCCCAGCTGCTCATGCAGGTCAAGGTTCGCGGGGTCGTCGGCCGAGCCGCCGGTGGTGCGGCGACGCGAGTCCGTGCGGAAGACCTTCGCCGACTTGAACGCATCGTTCGAGGCCAGCGCGCCAGCACCGGCCAGCTGGGGTGAACCGCCTGGAAGCAGGCTTCGAGCGGTGTCGCCCAGATCGCCGAAGGTCGGTGCCTTGTCCAGCCACTGTCCGGCTCGTGTGGCCGCGTTGAGCAGGACCGGTTTGAGTTTGGTGCCGATCTCGGCAGCGTCGACGGCGAACTTGCCGACCTTGCCCGCCGCCGACGGGGCGTACAGAAAGTTTGAGGCGACCTCGCCCAGCGCTTTGCCGGGGTTGGTTTTCCACTCGTCCCAGTCCGTCGCCGCTTTCCACACCCGGGTCCAGCCGGCGTCGAACCGGTCCGCGCCGTTGATCCCGGTCAGGTTCCCGACACCGGTCCAGGCGTTCTTGAAAGCGTCGCCGCCCTCCACCCCGACCAGCGCGCCGACGCCCTTGACCCCCGACCACACCCCATCACCCAACCCGACGAAAAACTGGCCGCACGACCCCCAGAACCCGTACGTCTCCGACTCGTCCGTCCCCCACGGCAACCCGGCCGACGCATCCCCGGCGGCCTGCCCGAATAAGTCGGCGGAGAACCCGTACTCGGCCGGGTCGGCGGTGGCGTCGCCGTTGTCCGGCACATACTGCAGCCCGAAATACAGCGCGTCGATCTGGTTCGCGCACGCCCGCTCCGCGTCGCCCAGCGCCGCCACCTGCGTGTTCACCCCGGCGATCAACCGGTTGTGCGCATCCACCCGATCCCCGTCCCGGGTCCAATCCTGCGGGCCCTTGCACCGACGCCCGAAACGCGAACGCCTGCGCCTTCAGATCCGACAGGGCCGCGGCGATCGGGGCGACCGCGTCGGCGTAGGTCTGAAGCGCCCCACCGATCGTCCGGACATCCGCACCGACCGAGGTGGTGATGGTCCGGACCGGCCACACGGCCTCCACCACATCGGCGGTGTCCGGCGTGGCGAACACCGCCGGCAGCCCCGCCCACACCGACGCCAACGACGTCCCCGACTCCGTGAGCAACGCCCCCTGATCCAAAAGCGCCTGCGCATCCGCCGCCACCTGCGCCACCGACCCCGCCGACAACTGCGGAATCCCATCCGGATCGATCACCGCTATCCGCCCACTCCGGAAAATGTGGACACCGCGGGATCCGCGAGCGCGGCCACGTTCGCCTGCATGGCCTGATCAGCGTTGATATAGGCCGCGGTCGCGGTGATCAGGGCCTTGATCATCGCCGCCGGCCGCTGGACGGCGTAGGTGAAGTCGGACGACCGGTTTCCCAGATAGCCGGCCAGCGCCGCGGCCACGATCGGTGATCCGGAGCTCTCCGCCGCCGACTCCAGAGCCACCCCAATCATCTGCAACTGACCCGCCAGCGCCTGCGCCTCGGTCCCCGCGGAAGAGATCAGCTGCCCGACCCCGTCCACGTCCACCGACCATTCCGCCACGCTTCGTCCTCCCTCGCCCGGTTCGGAAACCGTAACCAGAAACGACGCCACGACGCAGGGCCCGCCGGCCAGATTGTGGACAAACCGGAGCGGTCGGAACCGGTGTGAGTCGGCAACCTGCAGGTTGGAACAGAGATACTGATCCGATGGTCGTTGAGGCGCCCAAGCCGCTCACCGCTGTCGGGGTGCTCCGGCGGGATCCCGGCCTGGCCCCGGTGTTCACCGCATCCCGACTGTGCGCGCGAACCGGGCCGCTGGCGGCCCAGACGGTCGCCCGGCTCCGGGCCGACCGGCCTGAGGACACCGATGACCAGCTCATCAACCGGTTCCGTGACAATGCGGTCGTCCGAGTGGTCGGGCTGGGCGCCATCTGCGGCACCTCGATGTACGTCGCCATCGTCCCGGCCATGGGGGACGTGTACTGCATCCAACTTCTGCTCACACTGCAAATCGGCGCTGTTCTGGGCCACGATCCGCAAAGTCCGGACCGGGTGGCCGACGTGTTGGTGGCGCGCGGCAACGCCCGCGACCTGGCTCACGCCCGCCGGTTGATCGCCGAGGCCAGCCGACTGCCGCCGCGGAAGAAGTCGGGGGAACCGTTGTTGCAACGGATCAGGGCGCTGGTGACCAGCACTCCGACGCTCATCGGCAACAGGGTCCGTGGCATGTCGCTGTGGGACAAGATTCGGGTGATCTTGATGTTGGTGGGGCTCCTTTTTCCGCTCGTCAGCATCCCCTTGTGGGCCGTGCAATACCGCACCGCCACCAGTGCCGTCGCCAAAAGGGCTCAGACCCTGTTCGCTGGTCCCCGAGAGGCGGACACTGCGTTACCGCCCGGGCAGAAGCTCCCACTGGCCGAGGGTCGGGTGCGGATCCTGCTCGGCGTCGTCGTGGTCCTGGCCGTCATCGGGCTGATCGGCTTCACGATTTTCACGGCGGAGACGTCGCCACGACTCCGTTTCGGTGGCGTCTTTTACCTCGTCGCCAACGTGGTGCTGGCCCTGCTCATCAGTTGGCGGCTGCGCCGGTTCCGCTGAGTAGAGCTCGTCCTGACCGCGGACACCCTGTTCAGCCCGGACTCACACATCGCCCGCCGTCGCGGTGATCCGCGGCTGGTCAGGAACGCCTCAGCACCCGTCGCTACCGGCCGACGGCACGGTGTCCGCGGTCCGGCCCGACACCGCCCGTAGGTAGGTTCGGTACGTCTCCAGACCGAACGGCGACGAGAAGGAGTTCCAGACGTAACACCCGCCCTGATGCAAGCCGCCGATGACCCCGGTCACGATGCCCGGCAGTCCCTTGATGCGAACCAGGAACGGGCTACCGCTGGTGCCACCCGGATAGCCATCGCAATTGAAGGTCGGGTAACCGCTGGTGTAGCTGATCTTGGTGGTGCACTTGACCGGCTGGTCGTCGAGCCCGTGCGGGTAGGCGACGTCGGTGACCGTCGTTCCGGCCCGCACCGCCACGCCCAGCAGGTAGCCGGCGACGACGTCACCCAGTTCCTGCATCCGCCCGTTGATCACTTGCGGCGCGACCTGCAGGAACGCGTAATCATTCTTGGGATCCTGGGACGAGATCCAGCTGGGTGCCACCCAGGCCTTCTGCACGGTCCAGACGCCGTAAGGGGTTTTGCCGTTGTTGTAGCCAGGTACGAACTGGATCCCCGCGCCAGTACCGCTGATGCAATGGGCCGCCGTGAGCACCAGATTGCGACCGGGACTCTTGACTACGCTGGCGGAACAACCATGGGCGCTGGAAAGGCCGTTGAAGAACAACGGTCCGGCGTTCGGTACACCCGAAAAGGAAACGGCACTCGGTGTTCCGGCCGGGGGCGGTGGATCGGCGGCTGCACCGCCGGCGCCGACGACCAGCAGAGCGATCGCCGCGAGCAGGGCGCTGAAGCCGAACCGTAGTGAGCGGGCCATGGCCCGATTGTGCCCGGTGCACCTGTGTGGTCGGGGAGGGCCACGCCCGGGCGCGGCGGTCGGCGTGAGCACGACGTAGCCCCAGTGCGCCGGGCCTTCGCCGGCTGTGAGGCGAAAAATGAGCAGTGAACTGCGATTTCGTCACGCGGTCACCGGCATGTCAACTATGGGTTCGCTTGAAAAATTTGGACCGCCTTGTCGCCGCTCACCGGGCGCGCTAATTCAGGGCGGTCGGGTCCAGCGGGCCACGAGAATCGCCGGTGTGAAGTCCCGCCCGTCGCAGCTGCGACTCGCTGTCCCGATCGGCCGAATACAACCCTCTTCGGCAGCCAATCGCGCCTCCGCCGAATGGCCGAACTGCCGATCCGCGACACTGTTGCCCATGACGGATCAAGTAGCAGAAGCGCGCTCGGCGGCTCGCAAGGTAGCCCTGGTGACCGGCGGCGGCTCGGGGATCGGCAGGGCCTGCGCCGAGGCCCTGGCGCGCGCCGGATTTGCGCTGGTCCTGGCCGGCCGGCGGCGGGATCGGCTGGCCGAGACGGCGAGCCAGATCCAGGCCGTCGGCGGCGAGGCCCTCGTCGTCGGCTGTGACGTGACCCAGGAGCACCAGGTCCGGGACCTGTTCGGCCAGGCCGTCGAACGGTTCGGCCGGGTGGATGTGCTGTTCAACAACGCCGGTTACAGCTCGGCGCCGGCGCCGATCGAGGACACCCGGCTGGAGGCATGGCAAACCGTCGTCGACACCAACCTGACGGGTGCGTTCCTCTGCCTTCGGGAGGCATTCCGGGTGATGAAACGGCAGGGCGGCGGCCGGATCATCAACAACGGATCCGTCTCCGCGCACGTGCCGCGGCCGAACTCCGCCGGTTACACCGCGACCAAGCACGCCATCACCGGGCTGACCAAGCAGGCCGCCCTCGAGGGCCGGGCGCACAGCATCGCGTGCGGGCAAATCGACATCGGGAACGCGGCCACGGCGCTGCTGTCCGGCCTGCGGGCCAGCGGCTCACCCGAGCCGATCATGCAGGTGGACAACGTGGCCGATGCGATCGTCTATATGGCCACCCTGCCGTTGTCCGCCAACGTGCTGTTCATGACCGTGATGGCCACCAATATGCCTCTGGTCGGGCGAGGCTAGCCGTTCAGTAGCCCGGAAAGACGACTCGCAGTGCGTCCAGCCGGTCGTCGGTCACCGAGTCGGGCAGATGTTCTTCGTCCAATCGACCGGCCAGCAGCCGGAGCAACGCCTCCGCCGGCAGGGTCAGGGCGTCGGCCGAGGGGTCGGCTTCCGCCGGCTCCAGTTTGACTTCGGGCCAGGTGGCCAGCACGTAGCTGCGCACCGGGTCGGTGGTCCGGATGGGCAGCGAACCCGGGGACTCCTGCGGCCGACCGGCGTGGGCAGCCATGCTGGGCGCCTCGTCGATGAGCAACTCGGTGACGTCGGCCGCCAGCCTGGCCGTGGGATCGAGCGCCACAGCGATGTCCCAGGAGTGCAGGGCATGCTCGCCCATCCGCACAAACAGGAAGCCGGCCAGGTCGCGGTCCTGGCCGAACAGGTTGAGCCGAAACCTGCTGCGCTGGTCGGCGGACATCGATTCCAGCTTCTCGACCAGACCGGCGTTGGCGCGAATGCTTTCGGCCGCCTGATCCTCGGGGGCCAAGGCGTTCCAGCGATCCCAGATCGGCGCGAACACCTCCCGGCCCGGCGCGTCGGTCCCGTCGATCGCGGAGTCGAAGAACAGGGTGAAGATCTCCGCCTGACTACCCAGGTGCGACGCGACGTCCGCGATGGACCAGTCGTCGGCGTACGAGGGCCCGGTCAGCTGGTCATGGTCGAGGGACGAGACCAACTCGGTGAACCGGTCGTGGGAGGAGCGGTACGCGCGGATCCAAGCGGTGGCGTCAGACATGCGCCCCATCCTTCCCGGCGTGGCCGCGCCACCCACGCGCGGCCCGACCGGCGGCCGGCCTACAACGCGCGGCCCGATCGGCGGCCGCGCACCCACGCGCGGTCCGACCGGCGACCGGCTTACAAGGCGCCCGTGCAAATACAAGGTGGGCCTACGTTGTATTTGCACGGGGGCCTTGTAAACCTGCGACACCTGCACGGACCTGCCCGAACGTGCGACACCTGCACGGACCTGCCCGAACCTGCGACACCTGCACGCACCTGCACGCACCTGCACGGGCCGAGCCCCGGCGCAACGGTGGGCACTCGGCGGCACCGCGGCCCGACCGGAGGCGGCCGGCGCAACGGTGGTCACCCGGCGGCAGCGATGACGACGAACATGATGGCCGTCCCGAGCACCGTGAACAGCAGGGTCAGCCGGTTCGGGTGGCCGGCGTGCGCCTCGGGAAGGATGTCCGACGTGGCCAGGTACAGCAGTACGCCACCGAAGAAGCCCAGGTAGCCGCCGAGGGTCTCGGGCGGGATGCGGAAGAGAAGGGTGGCGGCGGCACCGGCCACCGGCGCCAGCGCGTCCGCCGAGAGCATGATCAGGGCCCGCCGGCGGTTGTTGCCGTAGAGCGTGGTGATGGTGAACGTGTTGAACCCGTCGGCGAAGTCGTGGGCGATGACGGCGACCGCGACCACGGCACCGACCGTGGTGCCGGCCTGGAAACCCGCGCCGATCGCGAAGCCGTCCATGACGCTGTGACCTACCAGCGCGGACGCGGCCAGCAGGCCGACCCCCTGGCCGTGGCTGTGGCGGTGGTACTCGTCCTCGTGTCCGCGGTGGACGGCGGTGGACCGCTCGATGATGTGCAGGAAGAGAAAGCCGAGGACGAACAGCACCAGGGCGATGGGGATGCGCAGCAGGGTTCCGGGGGCTTGGTCGAGGGCTTCAGGGAGCAGGTCCAGGAAGACCACGCCCAGCATCAGACCGGCGGCCAGCCCGAGCACCAGGTGCCGGTAATCGCTGAACTTGAGGGCCGCGTACCCGCCGAACAGGGTCATCAAGAACGAGCCCAGCGCGATGACGACCGGCACCGTGCTCCCTTCCAGTTCCGGGCCGAAGTGGTGCGCCAGTCGCACGAAGATCGTTCGGGCCGGGGTGATTCTCTCCCGAAAGGCGAGGACGGTGCGCCGGTCAGTCGGTGGCGCGCGGGAAACGGAACAGGGCGGGGTCCGGATGACCGGCCACGGATGGCCCACTGGTCAAGCCAGGCCTCGAGCATGCGACCACCGGCGGCCGGCCTCTTCGGCGGCGGCAGCGACCAGGGCGGCGAACTCGGGCCGATCCGGCACCCGAAAGGAGACGTAGCCCCCGCGGCCGCCGGCTACGGGGCGTCCGTACGCCTTGGCGGCGAGATGTCCGTCGGGCAGCAACCGGACGTTGAGCGTCTGCAGTTCGAAGGCCTGCCCGCGGCGGCTGTCCGTCCAGCGGAGCTCGGCCGGCACCACGACATTGATGGCCAGCGCGGTGACCTCGACCTCGGACAGACTCGGCATCGGCTCATCGTGGCAGCGGGCCGGCTCGTCTTGCCCAGGTGTTGAACCCTGCCGCCCGGGGCGGCGTACGACCAGGCGGATCCGTCAGCAGCGCCCAGCTCAGCCCGTTCCGGCCCGCTCGCCAGAGCCCGGCCGCTCGGCCGCCATCTCCTCGAGGCCCGTCAAGGGCGAAGGACGATTCGATGCAGCCGACACAGACCCTGTTCGGCCGGGTGGCGATCCCTGCGCGACCGCAGTGGAAGTTGGCGTGGTTGGCCTTGGTCACCATTGCCGTCGCCGGTGCCCTGGCCGGTTACGCGCACGCCGCCGTTGGTGGCGGCCGCGTGCTCTTCACCCTCGGTTTCTCTCAGGTCGGGGCAATGAAAGCGTCGTTGACCACCGCGGCCATGCTTTTTCTGGTCGTTCAGTTGGTCACCGCCCTGGCGATGTGGGGAAAGCTTCCGGGCGTCAAGGACGTCGGCTCCGGCTGGGCGTGGGCGCATCGCTGGTCCGGAACCGTTGCTTTTCTTCTCACCCTGCCGGTCGCTTTCACGTGCGTTTATTCCCTCGGATTCGGGACGGCGGATGCGCGGACGATCGTGCATTCGATCGTCGGGTGCCTTTTCTATGGCGTGTTCGCCGCCAAGATGCTCGGCTTGCGGCTGAAAGGCCTGCCCGGTTGGACGATTCCGGTGCTGGGCGGACTGCTGGTGGTGTTGCTGGCGGCGTTGTGGTTCAGCGCGGCGCTCTGGTATTTCCGGCAGCCCGGCACGCCGGTCTTCTAGGAAGGAAAGCGACGGTGTCACACCATCTTCCGACGAACTCGTCGCCCCAGGCCTATTTCGGCTCGACGGAGGAGGAACCCGCCGACCCGTCCCGCCGCGACCTGCTCATCGAGTGTTGCGTGGCGGTGGTGTCCGCAGTGGCCGGCTTCGTGGTGTTCCGGTCGTTCGGACCGCACGGCGGGGCACCGGACGATCAGACGCCCCAGTACGGGGCCGGCGGCAATGCGCGGTCCGCTGTCGACAAAGACGCGTCCGGCGGACGGGAGCAGGTAGCGGCCTCGATCGCCATGACGTCCGGAAAGAGGCTGGGATGAGCCGCCTTTTCCCGACTCTGCTCTGGGTCGCGGGAGCTGCCTTCGCGGTCGGCGTGCTGATGGCCGCTTGGCTGGCCCGCTGACCAGTGTTCAGCCAGGCCCCGGTGATTTCGACGAAGCCGCGTGCGAGGCTGGCCTCGGGTTCTGGCTCGAAATGTACGAAGGCCTCCGCTGAGCGGAGTTTTTCGTACATCGGCGCGGGGGGGACGAGAATCAGCCGGGTGGAGCTCATTCTCACCGGCGTGGACACCCGGAGTCCGGCGACGGCGATCGGCATTTCCGGTGGCCGGATCGCCGCGCTGGGCGACGAACGCGACGCCCGGGAGTGGCGGACCGGCACGTCGGAGCTGGTCGACCTGGGCGGCGCGTCGGTGTGGCCGGGGCTGACGGACGCGCACTTCCACCCGGTGATGGGCCTGAACGCGGCGGTCGGTGCCGACCTGAACGGCGCTCATTCGCTCGCGGAGATCCAGGAGCGCCTCCGGAAAGCCGACGGCTCAGGCGAACACGGCGATTGGGTGCTGGGGTGGGGATTGACGCCCGACGCGTTCGAGGGGCTCCCGCTGTCCGGGTCGCCGCTGGACGAGTGGTTCCCGGGCCGGCCGGCGCTGGTGTACCTGTTCGACGGTCATGCCGCGGTGGCCAGTCGGGCCGCGCTGAACCGCGCGGGCGTGACCGGCGTCCGCGACCTGGGGACCACCGCCTCCATCGCGGTCGATCCGGCCGGCCGACCGACCGGGCTGCTGCAGGAGGCCGAGGCCATCGACCTGGTGCGCCGCCTGTTGCCTGTGGAATCCCTGGACCAGCGCGCCGATCGGCTGGCGGGCATCTTGGGCGCGATGGCGGCCACCGGCCTTACCGGCGGGCACGTGATGGATTGCCAGGGGGACAGTCTCGCGCTGCTGGCCGCCCTGGAATTCAGCGGGCGGCTGCCGTTGCGGCTCCGGCTGCACCCGGTGTGCGGGCCCTTCGACGACCCCGAGGAAATCGTTGCTCAGCAACGATTGTCCGGCTCGCGGTGGCGGGTGGCCGGGGTCAAGTTCTACCTGGACGGCACCATCGACGGGGGGACCGCCTGGCTTTCCGCCCCCGACTGTTCCGGTGCTTCGATCTCTCCGTACTGGCCCAGCGCCCAGTCCTATTCCGACGCGGTCCGTTATTTCGATGCGGCCGGGATCGGGACCGCCACTCACGCCATCGGCGACGCCGCGGTGGCCCATGTGCTGGACACGATCGATGCCCTGCCGGTCGGCTCGCCGGCTCGGCACCGTATCGAGCACTTGGAGTACGTGCGTGACGACCAGCTCGCCCGGCTGGGCGGCACCCGGGCGATCGTCTCCATGCAACCCACTCATTTGACCGACTACGTGAGCCCGGACGGCGAAGACAACTGGTCGATGCGTCTCGGCCGTCCCCGAGCGGAACACGGCTGGCGATTCGGCGAGATCCTGGCCGCCGGCGCGACTCTGGCGCTCGGATCGGACTGGCCGGTCGCGCATTACGATCCCCGGCGCATCGTGGCCGCCGCCCAACTGCGCCGGCCGGCCGGGCGGCGACAGCAAGCACCTCTCGGTTTCGGCGCCGGGTTGACGGCCGCGCAAGCCATGGCCGGGTACACCTCCGGCCCCGCCTACGCCGCGGGCCTGGAGTCCGTGGCGGGTCGGATCGCGCCGGGTCATCTGGCCGATCTGACCGTCTTCGCCGCCGACCCGATGCGGGTGGATCCCGACGATCTCCCGGAGCTCCCCGTGACGGCCACCGTGGTCGACGGTCAGCTGTACCGGACGGACTGACCCGCCCGGCTCGGCGGCCCCGCACCCCGGGCTTCCCGGGTTCAGCGGGCCGACCCGGCCATCCAAGGCAGCAGGGCGCTGGCGACCGGGGTGCCCAAGCCGGTGACCGCGTCCCAGCCGCGCGCGGTTTGATAGCCGAAGTCGTTCAGTTCGGTCACCTTGTTCTGGCCCACGATGATGTCGTGGAACGAGCTGCGGTAGGCCGGCGTGAGGCGGCCCACGCCGTAGAGGATCGGGTTGAGGTTGCCGATCCGGTGACCGCCCAGTTGGTCGGCATCGGCGACCAAGGCGGCCCATTGCGGCGTGCCGACGCTGGTGCCGCCGAACAGGGTGACGCGGTTCGGATCGGTGGGGTCATTGCCGTTACCGGCCGAGCAGGCGCCGCATGGCGTCAGCACGCCGCCGTTCAGGCCGGCGTTGTACGCGACGTCGGGAATGCCGCGGCCGCTCTTGGCGGCCACAAAGCCGGCCTGGAACGACGGCGTGGCGTAGACGCTGCTGTGCCCGCCTCCGGAACAGAACTGGTCGCCCGGATCCGAGGCCGGCGCCCGGCAGCCGAAAAACACGTCATCCCAGGCGGTCTCGCTCTGGTATTTGCCCTTGGCGTCGGCGCTCAGGCTGGTGCCGCCCACCGCGGTGACGTAAGGATCGGAGGCCGGCGAACTGACCGCCGCCATAGCGCCGGTGCCGGCACAGTTGAACATGGCGGCGCCGCTGTCGCCCGTCGAGGCCAGCAGGGTGATGCCCTTCTGCACGGCCTGCGCGAAAACCGTGTGTTCCTGGCTCAACAGACCGGGCGAGGCGCAGTTCTCGGCCTGGCCGAAACTCTGCGAAATCACGTCACCAAGATTGTGGTCGACGGCGTATTTGGTGGCCGCCAGCATGTCGGTGTCGCGGCTGGACGGCGCCTGGACCAGCACGATCGTGGCACCCGGGGCCATGGCGTGCGCCCAGAGCACATCCACGGTCGTTTCTCCGGCCCAATTCACCTGTTCGTAGTCGAACGGGTCGAAAACGGGCACGCCGTACGGATGCAAGATCCGCAAGGTCGAGGTGGGCAGGTCGAACAGGGTGTTGAAAAAGGTGAGATCGGCGGCCAGATACGGATTCGCGTACGCGTCCACGATGACGATGGTGCGGCCCTTGCCGTTGATGCCCAGCTTCAACATCGGTGTCAGTCCATAAGCCGTCTGCAGTTGGGCCGGCGCGAAGCATTTCACGCCCTCGCTGCCGTCGATGGGCCGGTCCTGGCACTCGTAATGGGTCGCCGAGGTCCGCGGACCGGCGTTCGTGGTCAACGGATCGACTTGCTCGTGGTGGGCGCCGACCGTCCCCGCCGCGGCCGTCAGGGAAGGGCCGGCGGCGGCCGGCGGCCCGCGGGCGCGGCTTGAGCAATCGGCGCTGCACGCCAGCATCGAGAACGCCGCGGCCAGAACCAACGCCAATCCGGCCCGGCCGATGCGCCGAGTTGTCCGGGTCACCGACATGTTGGCTTTCCCCTCCCGGGCCCGGAACCGCCGGCTCGACCCGGTTCTTCCGGACCTCGGGCGATGGGCCGATCCGAGACTTGCCAACCCGATGGCGGTCGGTCAAGCCAGGTCCGGCATGGCGAGGCGATTTCGCCCGGATGCCAGCGCCCAGTAGCGGATGGTGGCAGGCGAGAGGGTCAGGCGGTGATCAGTCGCGTGACCGACGGCCCCTCCGAGCGGCTCAATCCGCGTCTGGGTCGCGCCGGGCAGTATGTCGGTGATCACCGCCGGTTTGCCGGCCGCGCTCGGCGGTTACCGTGGCCAGCACGGCCTGAAAAGCGACGGGCCCGGGTCTATCCGCAGGAGAAGTTCTCATGAATCTCAAGGAAGCCTGGGCGCCGCGAGCGGTTGCCGTCGGCACCATCACCTACAGCCTGGCCATGACCGTTATGCCCAAACTGTTGGCCAAGCCAATGGGTTTGACCACCGCGGCGGGCACGGTGTCGGGCGAAACCGCGAGCCTGATCAGGTCCATCGGCACGCGGGACGTGGCCCTGGCCGCCGCCCTGCTGGCGGCGCCGGCCGGTTATCCCATGAGGGTGCTGACCATCGCCCGGATGGTGTCCGACGCCGCCGACGCGCTGTGGCTGGGCCAGGCGACGAAGAAGAAGTCCACCCGCAGAAAGATCAGCGGCGTGGCACTCGGCTGGGCGGCGCTGGAGGCTGCGGTCGGGCTGTCGTCGTTGGGTCGTGGGCGAGTGCTCGGACGGTGAGCGCCTGGTCCGCAGTCGGGTGGGCCGTGCTGTGGGGGGCAGTCAGTTGTATCGGCTGGGGAATCGCCGGGTTCACGCTGGCGCGGATCCTGGGCCGCAACAACATCGTGGACACGCTGTGGGGCTTGGGGTTCGTGCTCGTCGCAGTGGTGGAGGTCATCGTGCTGGCGGCGGCCGGGCATGGTGATCCGCTGCGCCGGGTGCTGATAGCCGTCCTGGTGGCGCTGTGGGGTCTCCGGCTGGCCTACTACATCGGACGCCGCAGCGCCGGTCACGGCGAAGACCCGCGCTACCGGGATCTGCTGGCCAAGCACCCCGGGCATCCGCTGGTGATGTCCGCCGGGTACGTGTTCGCGCCGCAGGCGCTGATTCTCTTCCTGGTCTCCCTGTCGGTTCAGGTGGGCATGGCCGAACCAGGTTCGGTGCGGTGGATCGGTTGGCTGGGGGCGGCTTGCTGGCTGGTCGGGATCGTCTTCGAGGGGGTCGGCGACGCCCAGATGCAGAAGTTCAAGTCCGACCCCGCCAACAAGGGGAAGATTTGCGACGTCGGCCTGTGGAACTACACCAGGCACCCGAATTACTTCGGAGATGCCATGGTCTGGACCGGCATCTGGATCGTGGCCGCCGACCGCTGGCCGGGTGTGCTGACCATCTTCTCGCCGGCCATCATGACGGCGCTGCTGGCCTTCGGGACCGGAAAGCGGTTGCTGGAACGGTCGATGAGCAAACGGGACGGCTGGGCCGACTACGCCGCCCGGACCAGTGGCTTCGTGCCGCTGCCACACTCGCTGAAGCGCGCCGCCACCGGCTGACCGGCCGTCAACAGAGGGCGGCGACGCCGCCGGTGAACCGCGCTGCTGGAGCGGTCAGCGGGACGCGTCTTCGATCGCCTCCAGCACGTCACGCTCCGAAAGGCTTCCCACCGGCCGGCTTTCGGCCACCATCGCGGCCAGCAGGCGCAGCACGGTGCGGTTTGCCGGGGTGGGTACGCCGTGCAGCGTTCCCAGCAGGGCGATTTCGCCGTTCAGGAAGTCGGCCTCGGTGGATGCGGCGCCGCGAGCGACGCTCTGCCACGTCGAACCGCCCGGCCGATCATGCCCGTCGACCGGCACGACCTGGAGGCGCTGGCGGCGCTCGGCGTCTTCGGAGTCGGCCGGCACGCTGATCCCGGCGGCGGACAGCACGGCATCGGCTTCCCGCCCCAGCACGCCGACGACCTGCTGGATGTCGCTGCCGCACAGGGCCTGCAGCGGCGTTGCCCAGGTTGGACAGCAGCTTGCCGTACTTCCAACGCCGGATGTCCGGCACCGACCGGGCGTCGAACCCCGACTCCGAAAGCGCTGCCGCCACCGCCCGGGACGTGTCGTCCTCACCGCCGGGAAAGCGGCCGACGTTCAGCACGCCGGCGACCGGAGCGCTGTACACGACCACCTCGCCCGGCGACATGTGCAGGGCCGGCAGATAGACCTCCATGCCGTACACGCGGTCGAAGACGCGGGACAGCAGCGGCTCGTTGGCCACCCCGTTCTGAGCCGACACCACGGCCGCCCCGGGAGGCACGGCCAGCCGGAGCCGCTCGACCGCTGCCGCGGTGTCCTGGCTTTTCACGGCCAAGACGGCCACGTCGCCAGCGGACATCTCGGCGGCGGCCGCGTCGTCGACCACAGGGAACCGGACCACCTCGTGGCCGCCGGGGCCGGCCACGACCAGCCCGTCGTTGCGGACCTTCTCGAAGTGGGCGCCCCTGGCCACCCCGACCACCTGGTGTCCGGCCTGGGCCAGCCGCCCGGCCAGCACACCGCCGATGGCCCCCAATCCGACCACGACAAATCGCATACCGGTCAGGCTAGGCGCCGTCCGCCCGTCGGCTCAGAGCAGGACGGGCAGCTTTTCCACGCCGTGCACGATCGAATACTGGCGAAACTCGATTTCGTCGAATTCGATCGCCGGGCGCAACTGCGGAAAGCGACGAACCAGGGCCGGAAAGGCGATCCGGAGTTCCAGGCGGGCCAATTCGGCGCCGACACACCGGTGGATGCCGTACCCGAAGGCGTAGTGCGCGGTGCTGGCCTGGGCCGGAAGCACCCGGTTCGGCTCGGCGGCCAGCGCCGGGTCACGATCGGCGGAGGACAGCGAGACCAGGATCATGTCGCCCTTAGCGACGTCCACGCCGCCGACCGTCACGTCGGTCTTTGCGAAACGAGGGAAGGCCACCTGCACCACGGTCAGATAGCGAAGCAGTTCCTCCACGATGGCGTGGGTCTGCTCGTTCCCACTGCGCAGGGCGTCGGCCAGATCGGGTCGGCGCATCAGCACCAGTGAACCGAGAGCCAGCATGCTGGCGGTCGTTTCGTGACCGCCGGTGAGCAAACCGTCGGCCAGGCCCGCCATTTCGTCGTCCGTGATGGCATCGCCCTGACTGGAGACGATCGCGCCGATCAGTCCGTCGCCGGGGTTCGCACGTTCTTTGATCACCAAACCCTTGAGGTAATCCAGTGATTCGCTGATCGCCCCCATGGGATTGTCGAGATTGGCGAAGATGTCGAATCGGGAGGCCGACAACTTCTGGAAGTCCGCCCGGTCGCTGTACGGCACGCCGAGCAGCTCGCACATGACCAGCGACGGGATCGGCATGGCGAACTCTTCGACCAGATCGGCCGGCGGAGCCGCCGCAGCCAGCGCGTCCAGCCGCTCCGTGACGATGGCCTCGATCCGCGGCTGCAGCCGGGCCAGCCGCCGCACGGTGAACTCGGGAGTCAGCAGCTTCCGCAGCCGGGTGTGGTCGGGTGGGTCGGCGAAACCCAGGCCGCCGGGGTCGACGGTCGGAGTGGCGCCGCCGATGGCCTCGTTGACCCGGGCGAAGTCGTTGCTGTAGCCGGTGGGGTCACCGAGGATCTGCTTGGCGTCCGCATACCTGGTGACCAGCCAGGCGGAGATACCGAACGGAAACTCCAATTTGCCGACCGGCCGCTCGCGGCGCTGCTCGTCGAGTTCATCGACGGGATCGAAACCGCGCCGCAGCAGGGGCATGAACGCGTCGGTCATACCGGGAACACCGGCCCGGCCGGGTGATGACAGGACATGACCTGATCTTGCCGCACGCCTGGAAAAAGTCGCGGTGACCGCTCCGCGCGGCGTCTGGCAGGCTCGCCTGGTGCGCGCGAAGCTGGCTCCCCGGACGTCCGAGGAGGAGCTGACCTTTTTTGCCGATCTGCAGGCGGCGGACCCGGCCTGGGGCGACGACAACGACGTGGTCGCGGTGCGCGGCGAGCAGATCAATGCCCCGGCCGGCGAATTCTCCAAGTTCCGGGAGGCGGTGATCGCCAACAGCGCCCTGTTCTCCGGCTCGCTGGCCGGGAGCACCTTCCGGGACGTGTGGTTGGGCGACCGTCCGGCTGGCCGGTGTGGTCCTGCAGCGCACCGACTGGTCGGACTCCTACGTCCGGCATGGCGCCTGGTCGGGTATCGATGCCACCGAGGCGAGCCTGCGGCGGGTGCGGTTCACCGATTGCCGCTTCGAGACGGTCAATTTCCGCGGCTCCCGCCTGACCGACGTCGAGTTCGTCGATTGCGAGCTGATCGACCTGGACCTGGCCCTGTGCACCCTGAAGAACGTGACGTTCGCCGGCTGCCGGCTGGTCCAGCTGCGGCTGGGCGGCGGGGAGCGGTCCGGTGTGGACGTGTCCGAAGCCCGGGAGCTGCAGATCGCCGCCGGCTTGGAGGACCTGACGGGCATCGTGCTGTCGCGGGAACAGGCCGAGGGTCTGGCGGTGGCCCTGGCCACCCGGGCGGGAGCCAAAGTGGTGGGCTGACCAGGTGAGCGCCTCCCGGCCGCCGGGAAGGTCGGCCCGCGCGGCGCCGGATGTGAGAATGCGCGGGTGATGCACCTGCGCTGCGACTTCTTCGCCGAGTCGCTCAGCCTGGCCACGTCCATGACGGTGCTGCTGCCGCAACAGACCTCACGGCAGGTCGGTTTGGGTGGGGTGCGGCACGACGGTGCGCCGCCGGTGCTCTACCTGTTGCACGGCATGTCCGACGACGACACCTCATGGCTGCGCCGGACGTCGATCGAACGGTACGTTTCCCCGCTCGGCTGGGCGGTGGTGATGCCTCAGGTGCACCGCAGCTACTACACGGACGAGATTTACGGGCAGCACTTCTGGCGGTTCATCTCCGAGGAGCTGCCGGCCCTGGTGGCCGCCTCGTTCGCGGTGTCGACCCGACGCGAGGACACCTTCGTGGCCGGCCTGTCCATGGGCGGCTACGGGGCCATGAAACTGGCGTTCCGGCAACGGGAACGATTTGCCGCGGCGGCCAGTCTCTCCGGAGCGGTCGACATCCGCATCCGGGCCGACCCGGCCCACCCGCGCGGCGACGATCCCATGCTCGCCACCCGGGTCTTCGGCCCCGACCATCACGTCGAGGACGCCGATGACGTCTTCTGGCATCTGGAGCAGGCTCAGGTCGAAGGCTTGCCCGACCTGTTCGTGGCCTGCGGCACCGAGGACGTCCTGCTGGGGGAGAACCGCCGGTTCGTCAAGGAATGCCGGTCCGCCAACGTCCCGGTGACCAGCAAGTTCGATAGGGGCCGGCACGAATGGGCCTACTGGGACGCCAAGATCCAGGAGGCCATCGCGTTCTTCGCGGAACGGCGGGCGGCCCAGCTTCAGCTCAGGGGTCGGTGACCGGCGCCGGTGCAGACGAAGACCCCGGCCGCGGCGAAGTGGTCGGATCCCGACGTACGGGCCCGTTCCACCGCCGCGGCCAGTGCCTGCGCCGGCGTGCGGCCCGCTCGTAGCTGGGCGTGATAGTCGAGCATCACGCTTCCGGTCGTTCCGTCGGCCACCTCCATGACCGGGGCGATCAGCGATGCGGTGCCCTGGGCCAGCAGTGCGGTGCTGAGTCCGGTGACCTCGTCGACGGCCAGCACCCGCTGCGTGGCGGCCTCGCAGGCGGCCAGCACCACGTGCCGGGGCGCCCGGCCCAGTCGCTCCAGCTCGTAGATGGTCAGCGGGCCGTCGGCCAGCAGCAGGGCGGAGAAGAACGGGTTGTCCGACCGCAGCCGGCCGTGGGCGGCCACGTGCAGCAGCGCCGCACCGTCGAGCCGTTGCAGCACGGCGCGCGTGGTGGCGTCGGCTCCGGTCAACACCGTCGCCCCGGGATAGCCGGCCGCGACATCCGCCGCCTCGGTCTCCGCCCCGGGCAGGCCAGGTCCGGCCACCACGATCGTGCCCCCGTTGTTCGGCTCGGTGGCCACATCGGTGGCGGTGACCCACAGCCGTGCCGACGGCACCACGGTGAGCGGCCGCCCGGTGCAGCTCGGCAGCATCGCCCACGGCACGCCGTGCACGGAATCTGACGGCACCAGGACGAGCGGCCGATCGCCCAGTGCGCGGCGCAGCGGAGCGAAGAGCAGCTCGTCCCATTCGCCGGTGATGCGGGCCAGCACCGCGGCCGCCGCCTCGCGGCTGAGCCGCAGGGTGGCCGGATCGGCGAGCCGGCGTACGGCGAAGGCCAGGTGACCGGTCCGCGCCTCCATGGTGGCCACCTCGCCCAGGGAATGCAGCCGGGGCCGGCCGTCGACCACGGTGACCGCGTGCAGCTGGCCGGCCTGCTGCACGAATTCCACCAAGGCGGCGTCGCGCAGCGATTCGACCAGTTCACCGAATGTGCGCCCGGTGGCGGTTCCGGTGGCGGGCGGCAGTTGCCGGACCCGCTCGGCCACCTGCCGTTCCAGGTGCACCTGGCGATTGGTCAGGCCCGTGACCGGCCGGCCGGCGGCCCGGGCTTCTTCCAGATCGGCGACCACGGACCGCAGCTCGGCCAGCCGGGCGGTCAGCTCCGGGTCCTCGCGCCGGTCCGGCCGACGCAGCCGCAGGGAACTGGCTCGGCCGCGTTCGACGAAGGAGAGCAACCGGCGCGCGTCTCCGTCCGCCAGCGCCATGCGCAGCCCGGCCGCAGCCAGATCCTCGCGGTGCGAGGTGACGTGCGCGCGTAGCTCGGTGGCGCCCAGGCTGGCCTGGTAGTCCTCGACGATGCGCAGACCGGTGGCGATGGCGGATCGGGCCGCGGTCGGTCGACTCTCGGCCTCGCGCAGCAGCGCCTCAGCCAGCCAGGCGCGGGTGCGGATCTCGGCCGGTCCGGTGGTTCGCGCCCGCGCCGCCTGCTCCAGATGGTGGCGGGCCTCGTCGGTGCGGCCCCGAGTCAAGGCCAGCCGGCCGGCGAGGACGCGGGCGTCGAGAGCCGGAATCGTCCAACCCGCGGCGGCCAGTTCGTCGGCCACCTCCCGGGCGGCTCGGGACGTCACCGACTCCGGGCGTTGTTCCATCCGGGCCTGCAGCTTGGCGTGCCGGGCCAGGGCCAGCCCGGCCTGCTGACCGAGGCGCCGGAAGCCGCGGATGGCTACGTCGGCCGCCCGGGCCGCGGTGGCGGCGTCCCGTTGCACCAGAGCCACCGTGGACAGCAGCAGCTGAGAATCCAACAGCTCCGGGTCCCGTAGCTGGTGGTGGAGCAGGTGCACGGCGGTCTCCGCCGCGTCACGCGCCTCCGTGAGCATGCGCAGCGACAACAGCAGCCGGGCGCGCGCCGCGGCCAGACCCCCGACCTCGGTGCCGAGCCGGCGGTTGATCTGCTCCGCCTGCTGGTAATGGTCGAGGGCGTCCATGACATGCCCCCGGCTGGCCTCCATCCAGCCCCAGTTCTGCTGGACGTACGACCCCCAGGCGGTCAGACCGTGCCGCTCGACGAGCTGCGCCGAGGCCGCCAGATCCCCGGCCGCCTGCGCGAACATTCGGCGCCGGGTGAAGATCAGGCTCCGATTGAGCAGGGCGCGAACCGTCCATTCCGGCTCGTCGGCCCGGCGCAGCGTGGCCACGGCCGGGCGCAGGGCGGCGAACCCGTCGTCCCACCGGCCCAGGTACAGCAGCAGGGCCGATTGCTGGACGCGCGCCTTGGCGGCCTCGACACCGGTGGACAATTGCGCTGCCAGCGCCAGTTCCGTCGCGGCCGCGGCCATCCGGCCCTGCAGCGTGAGGGTTCCGCCCAGCGCCATCCGGGCCGCGCGCTCCAGGTCGCCCGACTCGGCGCGCTTGGCGTAGAAGACGCTGCGCCGCAACGCTTTGGCCGAGCGGGGCAATTGATCGAGCTCTTTGGCGGCGATGCCCTCGGCGTGCAGCACCGTGCTGAGCGCATCCCACTGTCGGAGCCGTTGGGCGGTGCGGGCCAATTCGGTGGCCTGTTGCAGAGCGTCGGCGGGCGCGGCGATGGCGTCCCTGAGCAACTGTTGGGCCCGTGTGGTCACGTCGGTCGATACCGGTTGGGCCGTCACGTCCGCACCCGTTCGGCGTCGAGAAGCGTTCCCGGCCGGGAGCGGACCTGCACAGCTGCCCGGAGGGGCACCGTCGCGTGCCCGTTGGACCAACCTCCGATCAACCCGTCGCCTCCGGCCCCGTGTGTGGCTAGGGTTTGGCGCATGACATCGCCTGCCGACGACGCTGGAATCAGCGAGGACAAAAAAGGCCCCGGAATCGAACATTTCGACTGGGAAAAAGAACAGATCGTCGTGGCAACCGCCCACCTCGGGGCGGTCGGCGGGGCGCTACGGGAGATCAACATTCCCTATTTCCAAGCGGACCAAAGTAAACGGCTGGGTCTGACCCTGCTCACCCTCGGGACCGAGGGCGGGGAGCCGACTCCGATGTCCGCCATCGTCGCACAAAGCACGAAACCAGATCTGGGAAAGGGGGATGACCCGCTGGGAGCGGTCATCCACGCGATCAAGGCCTCGTTCGGATCACCCGGGAACTGGGCTCCGTCGATCGGGCGCAACCGTACTGTCGGCAGCGTCAATGCCACCAACGGCCGGATCGCCATCAGCCTCGGCGACCCCGAACCACTGCCCGAGGGCACCGGCCCGGCCCGGCCCACCTTCGGCCTGCCCACCGATCCGACCGGCCGGGCCATCAGGGTCGGCATTGTCGACACCGATCTCTGCGCCCATGACTGGTTCGAGGGAGCCTGGATCTCTCCGGTCCCCGGCGTTCACGACCGTCCGGCCGACGTGCCGCCCGGGGACCACCGGTCGTTCCGGGCCGGTCACTCCACCGCGGTGGCGGGCGCGATTCTGGCCAAGGCCCCGTCCGCGCAGGTGCAGGTTCTGGGTGTGCTCGACGCCAACGGGGCGGCCACTTCCTGGACGGTGGCCAAAGGCATCGTCGAGTTCTGCGACAGCGGGATCGACATCCTCAACTTGTCCCTGGCCTGCTACACCGCTGACGGGCGTCCGCCGTTGGCGCTGGAAACGGCCATCAACCGCCTGGACAGGTCGGTCGTGGTAGTGGCGGGTGCCGGTAATTTCGGCGCGTCGAAGAAATTGCAGAACGGGATTGACATGTCGAAGGCCCCCGCCTGGCCGGCCGCCATCCCGTCGGTGTTGGCCATTGGTTCGGTGGATACGAACAAGCAGCTGTCGACCTTCAGCCCCGACGCCCCGTGGGTGGACGACTACGCGCTGGGCGAGCGTGTGGTGGCCCCACTGGTCGGCAATCTCATGCCGGGATTTCCCGGCAGCAACGAGTTCGCCTACTGGTACGGCACCTCGTTCTCGGCCGCGAACTACTCCGGAGACTTGGCCGCGCAGGCGTTCCAGCTGAACACCACGCCGAGGGCGCTTCGACCCTGGTAGCTCTTCTGGTGCCGCCGGGCGGGCTCGGCACGCAGAACCCTGTCGGTCCGGCGGGCGTCGACGCCTGTCAACTCGCTGCGTCGGTGAAGGCTCGTGGCTTTCTACAGCCGAGAACCTCCACCGACGCGACGTCACCGCCGAGCCGACCCCGCGGGTGACCGACGGCTCGGCGGAATCCCATCCGGCGCCGTCCGGCTCAGGACGAGGGCGGGAAGGCGATCCATTCGGTGACGAATGAGCCGGTCTCGGTGGTGCAGCGCAACCGGATGGGCCCGCGGGCGGGCCGCTCGAAGCTGAAGAGCCCCAGCGCGTCGGCCTGTGTCGAACCGGTCTCCCCTTTGGTGGTCAGCAGGGTGACCTCGCCCTCCTGGGCCGGCAACAGCTGACCGGAGATCGTCGACGTCGTCATCTCCAGCTCCAGGCCGCGCAGCGGACTGTCGAAGACGATGCGCCGGGGCGAGTCCGAACTGCGCATGGCCGAAGAGGCGTGGAGCAGCGAATCGAACGACACCGAAAGGCTTTCCAGGTCGGCATCAATGGTCCGCCAGGTGAACAATTCGTTGGCCGTGGTGATGGCCGCCTCCGGGACCGGCGGAAACTCATTCCACAAGGCGCGCAAGGCGGTCATCAGGTCGTCGTCCGAGAGCTCAGGTACGGAGCCGGTCTCGGTATCGCGCTCGGTCACAGCGCTCCCTCCTTGCGCTGTTGCGGAATCAGCGGCCCCTCCAGCAGGGCGGCGAACGGCGCGGACGTCCGCATCTTCTTCAGACATCTGGCCCGGGTAGGCCCGACGCTGGTGGCGGGTATGCCCATGAGTTCACCAATTTCCTCGTACGAATGGGGCGGATCGTCCAGCATCAGCATGATCAACTGCCGGTAGTCCGGACGGAGCTGATCGATCGCCGAACGCAAGGCTTCAAACTGTTCGTACCGCATGATCTCGGTTTCCACGTCCTGCGCGTGGGTGCCGCGGTCCAGCACACCGCCAGGGGCTGGGTCGACCGGTTGGGTACGCCGGGTGGACCGCAGCGCGCTGATCGCCGCGTTCCGGGTGGTGGTGGCGATCCAGCCGGGCAGCGCAGCCGGCGTCTTGATGGAGTCGAGATGCTCGATCAAGCGCAGCCACACTGTCTGACTGACATCGTCGGCTTCGGTGTCCGACAGGTTGAACCTCCGGGTCACCGAGTACACGAGTGGCAGGTACCGCTGAACCAGCGAGTTCCATGCCGTTTGGTTGCCGGACGACGCGGCCGCCAGCAGATCCGCAACATCCATGGTCGCGATCATCCACCAAACCTTCGATCCTTCTTTCCTGACCTGCTGATACTTCGCAGACGTCAGAAAGTGACGATCAGTACGGATCTGACCGCAACTTGTTTTTCTGGTGACTGCGGGCGCCAGGTCAGGGCGGGTGTCGGCGGTGGCGGCGGGGGTGTCTGGCCGCCGCGGCGCGAGGGTCCAAGGTCAACTTGCTGGCTGAGTCGCCGATCAGCGTCAACTCCGCCGCGGTGCCGGCCCCGTCCGAGTTGGTCGTCGAGAGAGGGTTCGCAACCCACCGCCGGGTTCGCAACGCGTGCACAGGTTGCGAACCCGCCGGAAAGTTGCGGGGTCCCGCGGCCCGGCGGGTGCTGCGGTGACCACCAGCATCGCCGGGCTAGCCGACCGGCTGCTCACCGCGGGCCACGGCCCGCCTGCGCAGCAGCACCGAGCCGGCCAACGCGACCGCGGCGCCGGCGACGGCGTAAATGGCGATGACGACCAGATGGCCGGTGTTGCCGTAGCCGTCGAAATACACGATGCGGCGTACCGCCTCCGTCCCGGCCCCGTTCGGCAGCGCCGGGGAGATGGCGCGCCAGAACGGCGGCAGCAGGGTGGTTTGGTAGGCGCCGCCGGCGCTGGGATTGCCCAGCACCACGAAGACCAGAACGGTCAGGCCGATGCCCAGCACCCCGAGCAGCACCTGGAAGGCCATGGTGACTGCCGCGGCCCCGAAGACGAGCAACGTACCCAGCCACCACAGCGCGGCGAAATGGCCGGTGATGGCCCCGAGCCCCTGGTCGACGACCAGAGCCCCGCCGACGCCGGAGGCCAGGGCGTACGGCACCACCGCCAGCAGCCGGATCACCGCCCGCCGGGTATTGGCCGGCCGGGCCCCGCGAGCCACGCCCAGCAGTGCGGCGACCAGGTAGCCGCCGACGATCCAGCCGACGACCAGGTAGAAGCCGGTGAGCCCGCGGCCGTCGCCGGGCTGCAGCGGCACCAGGTCCACCACTTTGATCGTGCGCTTCTGAGCCGCCTCCACCGTGGTGACCACCTGTTCGACGGCCGTCACCACGCTGACCCCACCGCCCGAGGCGACGTAGAGCGTGTCCTGTGTTCCAGAAGGGTTGTAGACCAGCGCGGCGCTGGCCCGGGCGGACGTAACCTGGGCCAGCGCCGCGTTCTGGTCGGTTGCGGCGGTCACGTCCAGCGGCCGGCCGGGGAGCCCGTTGACCTGCGGCAGGACCTGACCGGCCACCTGGGCCGGCGCGACGAGAACCACCGGCACCCGCTGCGGCGTCGGTGCGTGGAACGCTCCGACGTACGACAGGATGAAGCCCAGCTGCAGGAGCAGCACCCCGATCACCAGGGCGACCGTGCGGGGGGCCACCGCGTCGCGGAGTTCCCCGCCGAACGTCAGCGGCTTCTCGTGACGTCCGGGCGAGGTCGGCTGGCCAGCGGTCGGCCGGGATGGGCCGCCCACCGACCCCGCGGGGCCTGAGGAGTCTCCCGGCCCGGACGGCCCCACCGGGTGAGCGGGGTCCGTCGGCCCGGCCAGCCGGATGGTGGGATCGGGGTCGTGGTTGGCGTGGGTCATTCCGGTCAGGTCTCCTGCGGCTGGCTGCTCGTCGACCCGCACAGCCGGGCCTGACGGGAAGATCATCCCTCGCCGCTCCCGATCAGCTCAGGGCCACCCAACCCCCGCCCGCCACCGATGCGCTGATCGCCTCCAGAGCCTTGGCGCTGTAGACCGCGTCGGTCAAGGTGGCGCCGTGCGGCTGCCCTTCGGCGATCGAGCGCAGGAAGCCGGCCGCCTCGATGACCTTCAGGTCGTCGTAGCTCATCGCGTTGGCCGTACCCGGCTGGAAATGGGCGTAGTCGCCGTCGGCCGGTCCGACCAAGCGGGTGGTCACGGCCTGGTCCTGGTAGTCGCGGCCCAGACTGAGCTGGAGCTCGCCCAGCCGCCGGAAGTCCCAGAAGGCGGCGCCGGTGGTGCCGTGGATCTCGACGCCGTAGTTGTTCTGCTCGCCCACCGACACCCGGCTCGCTTCCAGGACGCCGCGGGCACCCGAGGTGAAGCGCAGCAAGGCCGACACGAAGTCCTCGTTCTCGACGGGACCGAGTTCTCCGCCGCTGGACCGCTGGTGGCCGCTGGTGGCGCCGGTCGGCCGGGGACGTTGGGGCAGGAAGATCGCCGTGTCGGCGACCAGTTCGGCAATGTCGCCCACCAGGTACCTGATCAGGTCGACGCCGTGGGACGCCAGATCACCGAGCACGCCGCTACCGCCGCGGGCCCGCTCGTACCGCCAACTCAACGCGCCGTCGGGGTGAGCCGCGTAATCGCTGAACAAGCCGGGCCCGGACGTGCGTGATGGTGCCCAATTCACCCGCCGCGATCAATTTCTTCATGGTCTGCACCGCCGGCGCGTTGCGGTAGTTGAAACCGACAGTGGCCTGCACCCCGGCCTTTTGGGCGGCGTCGGCGACCGCCTGCGCGTCGGCGACGGTGAGCCCGACCGGCTTTTCGATCCAGATGTGCTTGCCGGCTTCCGCCAAAGTGACGCCGATCTCCCGGTGCAGGAAGTTCGGGGCCGTGATGCTGACCGCCTGAACGCCCGCGTGTGACGCGAGATTCCGCCAACTGGTCGTCGTCTCGGCGAATCCGAATTGATCGGCGGCGCTCTCGGCCCGGCCCGGAACATCTTCGGCAATGGACACCAGCCGCGGCCGGAGTGGCAGTTCCGGATAGTGGTGAGCCACCCGCAAATAGGACTGGGTGTGCACCCGGCCCATCCAGCCGAATCCCGCTACGGCGACCCCGATGTCGGTCATGGTGTCGTACTCCTTCTTTGCCGCGGTCAGAATGGTCAGAGAACGGTGGTTCAGACGGTGAACGCGGTGCGGAAACGTTCGAGCGCCAGTTCTGGTGTTTCCGACGCCCAGCCCTCCAGGCCGATGACGCCTGAATAGTCCAGACCCACCAGCGCTTTGGCGATCGCCGGATAGTTGATCTCGCCGGTGCCGGGCTCGCACCGGCCCGGCACGTCGGCCACCTGGATCTCGCCGATCCAATTTTGGGCCCGGCGGAGGAGATCGAGGAGGTTGCCCTCGCCGATCTGGGCGTGATAGAGGTCCAGATTCATTTTCAGGCCGGGACTGTCGACCGCCTCGACCAGGGCCAGCGTGTCCGCGGCCAGGGCGAAAGGTACGCCGGGATGGTCCACGGGGAGGTTCAAATTCTCCAGAATGAAGGTACGCCCGGCTTTCTCACCCAACGCGGCCAGCCGACGCAACGTATCCGCGGCTTTCAGCCACATGCGCCCGGTGACGACGGGGATCGGTCGGACCGGGAGTCCCTGCGCGTCCAGTCCGGTGCCGTGCAGGTTGAGCCGGGGGCAATCGAGCCGGTCCGCCATCGCGAGCGACTGCTCGGCGGTGGTCAGCAATTCGGCGATACCGTCCTCGTCGACCAGGTTGCCGCGCAGGTAGCCGGTCATGGAGGAGAAAGTCGCCCCGGACCGGGCCAAGGCATCGATGTCCTTGGTCGACCAGTCCCAGATCTCCACTTGGAAGCCGGCCTGCGCGATGCGCCGGACGCGCTCGATGAACGGCAGGTCGACGAACAGCATTTCCGCGCTGGCCGCGAGGGTGAAAGTCATGAAGGTCCGAATTTCTCTTCAGTTCCCTAAGGACAACCGGGGCAGCCGGCGTCGTCGGGGCAGGTCGGGGTCCGCTCGACTATAACGTTCTAGTGACTGCGGCACAAGGCCTGTTCGTCTCCTCGGTGCGGATTAGGCTGGGCGGGTGCCTCCCGCCGACCGACCGCCCCGGCCCACCTTGGCCGACGTGGCCCGAGTGGCCGGTGTTTCGCCCGCGCTGGTCTCCATCGTCATGCGGGGGGCGCCGGGTGCCGGCGCGGCCACCCGGGAGCGAGTGCAGGCGGTGGCCGCCGAACTCGGCTACCGACCGGACCAGAGAGCGCGCCTGCTGCGCTCGGGCCGTCCACAGGTCCTCGGTGTGACTTTTCAGGTGCAGCAACCCTTTCACGGTGATGTGGTCGAATCGGTCTACCGGCACGCGGAAGCGGCCGGATATGACGTGGTGCTGTCCGCGGTGGCGCCGTCCAGGGCCGAGCAACGCGCCGTCGAGTCGCTGCTGCGGGAGCGGTGCGACGCGCTGCTCCTGGTCGGGGCGACCTCGCGGGTGCCGGTCGTCGTGGACTGGGCGGCCCAGCTACCGGTGGTGGTGATCGCCAGGCGGATGCCCGCCGGCTCCGTCGATTCGGTGAGTTCGGCGGACGAAGCCGGAGCCACATTGGCCGTCGACCACCTGGTCGAGCTGGGCCATGTCGACATCGTGCACGTCGACGGAGGTCGGTCGCCGAGTTCCGCCGACCGCCGCCGTGGCTATCGGAAAGCCATGCAATCCCGGCAATTCGACGAGTTCGCCCGGGTCTTTCCCGGCGGGAGCACGGAGGAGGCGGGCGCCGCCGCCATGCGCGCCGTGCTCAACACCGGCCGCACGCCCACGGCAGTGACGGTGTTCAACGACCATGGCGCGCTGGGAGTCACCGAGGTCATCCGGGAAGCCGGGCTGGGCGTACCGCGGGACATCTCGGTCGTCGGCTACGACAACACCGCCATCTCCGCACTCTCGACGGTCAACCTGACCACCGTCGACCAGAACATCGATCAGCTGGCCGGGCTGGCGGTGCAACGGGCCATCGGATTGCTGGGGCAAGCCGACGCCCCGCGGGCCTCGGTCATCGATCCGCACTTGGTGATCCGGGCCACCACCGCGCCGCCTCGTCTCTGAAAAGCGCCGGTCCGCAACGACTGTCACCTGTGACGCACCTCATGGGCGGTTGACGGAACGCCAGTGGCCCGAGTACGTCTTCTACTTGTCGAGAGAACAAGAGGCCGGCAGTCAATGAGGAAGCCGGCAAACCAGAGCAAGAGGAAGTAACCGCAATGCGCACCCTGCGTAGCATCACCACCGCCCGCCGCGCCGCCCGCCAGGACCACCTGCGCCTGCAGCATGAGCTCGCTGCCTTCACCACTCCGGACGATCTGCTGGAGCTGGAGACCATCATGGCCTTCTACCCCGACAACCAGACCGCCGAGATCCGCAGCATTCTGGCCGAGCAGCAACTCAACGCCGCCTGACCCGGCAGCAGTGGACAGCGACTTGATCGAGGGGTCGCTCCCGGCGACTTTTGAACCAGTTGGCGAAGTCCGGAGCGGCCACGTTGCGGGATCCGGGCCGCGGTGGGCGATCGCTCATCGCCGTTGCCCGCGCAGCTGTGCCAACCAGCACGAGGTGGGGGCGGGCCCCGACGTCATTTTGGTGCTGTCGGATGCGGGCGCTCGCGCTGCCTGCGCGCGGGTGGATCGGCGCGGCGTTGGGGGACTGCATCGCTTGGTCGCTGGCGCTGTGCAGCTGCGCATGGTCAGGTGACGTAGCGGTGCCCGCCGTACGCCGATTACCTGAATGGGCATCACCCGGTCGGGATAGGAAACCCTCGGACGTGTGACGCTTGGGAACTTCACGTGACGAAACGAAGCTCAACGACTCCCATGAGCATGCGCAAGTTGATCGCCGTCCTGGGTGCCGCCGCCGCCATGATCGTTGCCCCGTCAGTCGCCTCCGCGTATGCGGCCCGGAGACGATCACCTTGGGTTGCCTGGCCACCGCGTCGTCGTCGGCGCACGGGACGAAGGTCCTCGTCACGGAGGTGAACCAGGGCAAGGTCGAGGTCACCGCGTCGGTCACCGGTCACAAGACGACCCACGTCTTCGCCGGATCTGCGCTGGGGACGGCCAGCGCCTCCTTCGATCTCGGCTCGTCCGCCCGCGGCAAGAAGGTGACCGTGACCGTCTCGGGCGCGCAGGCCGGTCTGCTGTGGAGCTGCTCGACCTCGGTGATCGGCCGCTGATCTCCCGCTTTCGGGCTCGTCAGCGGTCAGGCGCGCAGACCAGTCGTCGACGTGATGTGGTTTTGGCACGTCGCCGGAGAAATCGCCCGTCGACATGGTCGCCGCCGGCTCGACCGAGCAAGCCTCGCGGTCCGCGGTGCTCGCGCAACCCCATGCCGTCCGCCCACCAAGTCGCCGATATTACGTGACTCTTTTGCCTACGTAGCTACTGATTTACGTTAGGTGATTCGCGCAGCTCAGACGCCTATGCCACGCCGGAAGGCGGCAACTTTCCCGGTTTCTAGGATCCAAGGTCATCTCCACATCGAAGCCTGGGGACACGTCGCCCACGACACCTGGCGGCGTCCAGCGGGTCGGCCATGTCGGCCCGGCCGGCGGCGCGGGCGGCTTTGGCTCAGGCGGAGAAGACGCCGGCCCGGGTTGGGCCGGGGGGCGTTACGAACCGCTGAGTGTATCCCCTTGTAGGCCATGTATACCTTTCCGCTATACATGGTTAGATATAGCTATGGATGCTGTCCGTAACCCGTACAGTCCTGGCGCAGGCCGACGACCGCCCGCTCTGGTGGGTAGGGATTTCCAGCTGCAAGCGTTCGATGTTCTGCTCCACCGCGCGGCAATTGGGAAGTCCGGGCAAAGCTTGATCCTCAGCGGCCTGCGCGGCGTCGGCAAGACGGTTCTGCTGAACGAGCTCGCAGGCCGTGCGGCTGTGGCTGGCTGGATCACGGCGAAAGTGGAAGTTACCCCGCAGGACCGCACCGCCACCCGATTCGCGACCCGTCTGGCGCGCAGCCTGCACGCCTCGTTACGGCAACTTCAGCACAAGGGGTGGTCCGGGAAGTTCCGAGCGGCCTTGGGAACCTTCAAGGCGTTCACTCTCAAATTGGACCAATCGGGATCGTTGTCGATCGGCATCGACGTTGACGCCGCACGAGGGCGGGCCGACACAGGCAACATTGCGACGGACCTGACCGAACTGGCGGTCGATCTCGCCGAAGCCGCGGCTGAGCAACACATGGGCCTGGCTGTGTTCGTGGACGAGTTGCAGGACGCCGACACTGAAACCTTGGCATCGCTCGTCGCCGCCGCACACGAAGCCGGTCAACGAGAGCTGCCGTTCTACCTGGTCGGCGCGGGCCTCCCTTCGTTACCCCGCATCCTGGCCGAGGCGATGTCCTACGCAGAAAGGCTTTTCGACTACCACACCATCGGATACCTGGCCTCCCCTCTCGCCCAGCAAGCCCTGGTTGCACCCGCCGCAGCAGAAGGCGTCTCATGGCACCCGGACGCGCTCAACATCATCGCCGCGGCGTCGGCCGGTTACCCGTACTTTCTGCAGGAGTACGGCGCCGCCGTATGGAACTTGTCTCCCGGCCCTGTGATCACCGATCAGGACGCCGGCGCCGGACAGCAACTCGGCGAAGCGAAGTTAGGGATGCGCTGATTTTCTCGGTCGTCCGGGGCGGCGTCTGGGCTGGTGGTCGGGTGTACGGGAGGATGGGGTGTGGACAGTGAGCAGCCCAGTTTCACCGATGTGGAGTACGGCAATCGGCGGCGGGTTTCCCGCCGGGAGCGGTTTCTGGCGACGATGGACGCCACGATCCCGTGGGCGCGGTGGGTCGGTTTGATCGAGCCGCACTACTACGCGTCGTCGCCGGGGAAGAGGGGCCGCAAGGCCAAACCGGTGGAGACGATGCTGCGGATGTATCTGTTGCAGGTGTGGTTCTCCCTGTCCGATGAGGGGGTGGAGGACGCGATCTACGACTCGTATGCGATGCGGAAGTTCCTGGGCCTGGATTTCACCACCGAGCAGGTCCCGGACGCGACGACGCTGCTGCATTTTCGGCATCTGTTGGAGGAGCACCGGTTGGGGGAGAAGTTGTTCGCGGCCCAGAATGAGATCTTCGCCGAGCAGGGCTGGATCATGCGGGGCGGGTCGATCGTGGACGCCACGATCATCGCGGCGCCGTCGTCGACGAAGAACGCGGCGGGTGACCGGGACCCGGAGATGCACCAGACGCGCAAGGGTCAGCAGTGGTATTTCGGGATGAAGGCCCATATCGGCGTGGATGCCGGCACCGGCTATGTCCACACGGTGACCGCGACGGCGGCGAACGTGCATGACCTGGACCAGGCGGCGGACCTGGTCCGCGACGATGACGAGGTCGTCTACGCCGACGCCGGCTACCAGGGAGCTGATAAGCGGCCTGACTTCACCGGCGAGGAGGCCCGGTCGAGGGTCACCTGGCGGGTCGCGGCGCGTAAGGGCCGGCTCAAGTCGATGCCCGGCCCGGACCGGGCGGAGGAGTCGCGGAAGGCGTCGGTGCGGGCGAAGGTGGAGTATCCGTTCCTGATCGTGAAGCGGGACTTCGGGTTCGCGAAGATCCGCTACCGCGGTTTGGCCAAGAACCTGAACCATCTGCACCTGCTGTTCGCGTCGGCGAACTGGTTGATGCGGGCCCGCGCCGTCACCCTGACCGGGTGACGGCTGGGCGGCAGCCTGCCCGAAAACGGCTGCAGGTCCTCAAATCCGGGGCCGCAGGCAGACAAACCGGACACCAGACTGCTCCGGCGACCCGACCACGCAGACCCGCAGCCCATCACCCCCGAATCGGCCCGTAGATCAGCGCATCCTTAGATGCAGGGTTTTACGCGAGCCGTTGGGACCGGGCGACAGCTGCCGAACGGGACTATCTGCAGGCGATGGCACAGGACAACGGCCGGACCAGCCAGTCGAGTGCTGTCGCCGCCCGCATGAGCCGGACGCTGGCCAGCCTCGGGCCGACCCGGGCATCGCTGATCGCCAAGGGCCTGATCTATGCCCCCGAACATGGCTTCATCGCCTACACCGTGCCCGGCATGGCCGACTACATCGGCCGGCGCGCCTTCTGAGGAGACTTCGTCGGCCGGTGGCCGGTGGCCGGTGGCCAAGTCGCCGTCGACGAAGCCGAGCCGGTTTGCCGGTCGGATCACCGATGGGGGCGGCGGATGGCAGCTGCGGGGGGAGGCCCAGCTGTGGGTGTGACGGCGAGGTCGTTGGATGGCGGTTCTCGTCGGGCGGTTCGTCCGGATATCCGACGCTGTCCACTCGGCCGTCTGCGGCCGGTTCCGCCGGCGCAGCAGGTGCGGGGCGGTGGCGGCTGCGCCACCGTGGTTGCACGTCCGCGGCAAACGCTAACGTTTAAACGCCTCCCAGCCATGAAGGGCGGCGAGGCGTGGGTCTCTTGGCCACCCATCACCTTGTGGAGGGTCATGGCCGGTCTCCCGAGTTCTTATTGTTTCGCGCGGATCACCGCCGTTTCGCGCAGATCACCGCCGCCGACTCCGCGGAGGAGCCGTACGCCGCCCGCAGCAGCGTCGCTGTGTTGGTCGACCGGTCCGAGCCGAACCTGCAATGGCTCAGATCCGACACAGACGACCTGTACCTGCAATCCCTCGCCGACGCCGGGATCGTCCACCTCGAGGTGGCCCGTCGACAACCCCGGCCAGGTTTTCGTCGATGCCTGGGCCCACATGGCCGGCAAAAGGCGATGACGCGGCGTGGTAGGCGCGGGCCTGGTGCCCCCCGGCGCTCCCGGGTCGCCGCCGCGGTCACATCCGGCAGGTGCTACGTTGCGGCTGCCGTCGCCGCAGACGTGTCGCCGGTCACAGACTCGAAGAGGATCGGTACATGTCCAGGGCAACCCGTCTCGCCGCAATAGTCCTGATTGCGGTCGCGGCCACCACCGGCCTCAGCAGAACAGCAGAAGCAACAACGGTGACGCCAACCAATCCATCCGCTGAAGCCGCACAACCGGGAACGTCACATAATCCCATCGAGAAAGAGTTTACGTACGGTTGGACAATCACCATCACGATGAGGGACGGCACAAGGACTACGAAGAAAACAATAGGTGTCGCCCAAACTCAACGGATGGTCTCTCCCGACAGCGCAGGTCCTACAGGGCAGACGTTGAAGTGCAACTACGCCTACTTCTTCACAGACGCCAGTGGCACATACACCATTCAGCACAACTGCAACAGCGGAATCGCGGGCGCCAGCGGATGGAGCTACAAAATCAACGCAGGCCTTTGCGCCTCGGCGCAAGGCTACGTTTACGAAGGCGGCATGGGCTGGTCACGTAAGGGGTATACGTGACGAAAGCGTTGGGTCACTACGACAACTGCCTAGACTACGATCACGGCCTGTACGAGCCAATGGCCGACCACGACTTCATCTCCTACGCCGACTACTTCGTCCTGGACCTAGGGTACGGCGCTCAGGAGGAGATTCAAATCTACGGGAGTTTCCGTTTCGCCTAGATATCCCCATCTTGGTAGCTAAACGGCTGATGTTCGACACTAGAAAAGGGCCGTGTGCTTGAGTGGACATCGAAAGGATTGTGGCCAAAATCAGGTCAGACGCACCCGTCGACAAGGCCGATTCCATCTCTGCCCAGCTGATCCAAAGTCCTCCTGGGTGGTTAGCCGAAGTGGTCGTCGTGGTCATCGAAGGTAGCGAATCTTGGATAGCCGTCGAAGGTAGGTCCGAGAGCGACATTGCTGAACAAGTCGCCAGCATGTTCCAAGATTTCATCATGTCGGTCACTGCGCGCCCCTGGCCGGAAATTCGTACTCAAGAAGGTCGATTCGTCGGCGTCTTGGACCTTCGGCTGACCCATTCCGGACCGGTGTGGGCTCATCCTGCATTCGCTCCGGTCGACCTAGGCAGCTTACGAAGCGAGGTCGACCGGCGCGGTCTAATGATCGTGTGACCAAGTAGTTACACCCTCGCCGCCCGGACGGGATCCTTTCCCGCCGCCAGGTGGGGCGGCGGGGGTTGTTCGCTGAGGCGTGCCAAGTACTGACCATTCATCAGACCTGGCCCCGCACAACGATCAACGCCGAGCCAGGACTGGTTTCAGGGTTGCTCGCGGTGAGCCGTGCTGCCAACCGGGAGTTCCTGCTCAATCTCGCCGTCGGACCGCACAGCAGGCCCGGAAACCTTCGATCACGGATTCCCGCTATCGGCGCCCCAGGCTGCGGCCCTTCGAGATGTTCTCGCCAGCGCCTGACGACTCCGTGCAGAGACGTTTTAAATGAGGCCGCCCAGCGCTGAACGGCCGGGCGTGCAGCACTGGATCCCAATGTCAAGTCAGACCCGCTGGGGACCGTTGACTGAGCTGAGTGTGTTGGTGCGAGAGCGGCGATGTTGATCGTGCCGACTCCAGGCCATCGGCGTCCGAGCTACCACTGGGGGCCGGCGACCTCGGCGGCCCGGCCGCGGCGTCGGGCTGCCAGCGAGGCTTCTATAGCCGCTCGAGCAGCTGCCCGGACCGTCGTGGACGCCAAGTCGGTCGCCTGATGCGTTGCACAGCACCAACAAGAACCGCCGCGGACAGGCATCTGCGTTGCGCCACACCGGCAAGCTCGTCGGCGTCGACGTCAACGGGCGCACCTAATACTCCGCGTTCCAAGTCGACGAGGATCGCGCGCGGATTCGTGACGGCGTGGCCGAAGCCAACAAACGGCTGCACGCGTCGTCGGATTCGTGGGCGGTTGCCTCGTGGTGGCTGGCACCGAACGGCTGGCTCAGCGACGAGCGTTCGCCCGCGGAGGTCGCTATGGCCGGTGATACCGCCACGTTGCGGGAGACAGCTGGTCGACGCGCTGCTCGGCGACTCTTGACCACCTATGCCGTCTTGCCCGCCCCCGGCGTCCTGCCCAGGACAGCCCGTCGTTGTCAGGGTGCCAGCGGGGACCCGGGTTTTCCGGATCCATAGCAACCGCTTCGCCGCGAACGCACCCAACCGGACCCCCGCCGCGGCCGTCGGAATCGGTGGAGGACGGTTCGACAGCCCCGACGGCAGCTAGGCAAGCCTGTACTTCGCGGACCATCCCGCCGGTGCGATCGCCGAAACCATCTGCCGTGACCTCCCTTTCGATGACAGGCCCAGACTCATCCCGGTGGCCGCTCTGGCTGACCGCAGCCTTTCCCACCCTCCTTGTCGAGCGCGATCTCGAGGTCGTCGCCGCCCGCAGCTTGCCCAACTCGGCCAAGACAGCTGGCTCACCGCCTGCTACCCGGCCGAATACCCCCTCACCCGGTAGTGGGCCGCGAGCATTCGCAGCTGGTGTCCGGACGCCGACGGACTGACCTCCCGCTGCCGACACAACAACTACGAGATCGCCTACGTGGCATGGACACCGCTCGCGATTCTCACTCACCCTGCCCTCACCGTCGAGAGCTCCCTGCCGGCGACCGATCCGGCTGTACTGACCGAGATCCGGCGAGTCGCACGCACCGACAACGCTGCACTGTCGCGCAGCTGAAGCTTCCCGCCGCCGCCGCGAAAGTGCGTCCTTCAGGGGTGCACGTGGCCTGTCAGACCCGGTTTGCCCATCCTCCCGGCGCTGCTGGGTGGGCTTTGGGCGCCGGTGCAGGGTTCATGGCGGCCATGGCGTGATCCTTCTCGAGACCTCTGACAGTCACTGAAGGAGGAGCGCGATGACAGTTCATATCTCTCGGCCCGGGCACGTTCTTGGCGAACGAGCTGGCGAGCCACTTGTCCTATCTGGAGGCTCGATGGTGTCCGTCACGGGCGGTCCTTCCCGCCAGGTCAATTCGGCGTGTGAATCCCGGTAGCACCCTTCGTCGGACAGTCCCAAGTCACCCCGCGGAGGGGCGGACGGGGCTGCGCACAGCTGCCCTCGGCCGCCACCGGGGTCGTCGGCCGAGGGCATCGTCACGACTCGGAGGCAGGAAGCGGAGCCCGCCGCACCGGCCTCCGGCTTACAGCGGAGCCCGCCGCACCGGCCTCCGGCTTACAACGGCGCCACGTATTTACAAGGTGGGCACACCTTGTAAATGTATGGGCGCGTTGTAAGTCACCAGTTGAGTCCTACAGAGTGGTGGTCGACGAGGCGGAGGGCCCGCCGGTAATTCCGTCGTTCTTGGCGGTGGCAGCCGACGAGTTGCCGGGCGTGCCTCGTCCTTGGGGTCCGGTCCGCCGGCGGTCCTGAACCGGGGACTCCCACGGGACAACCGTGGGGTTCAGCGACCACCGGTCACCGCCCGGGCGGCCGATTTCGGCAGCAAACACGCATCGACGAACGGCACCACCATCAGCAGCGCCAGCGCTAGAAAGGCGAACTGGTACGGGGTGTCGGCCGTGGTCGCCAACCGAAACGCGCGGGCCACGGCCGGCCCCCACTCGGTCAGCAGCGCCCCGACGGCCACGCCCAGCCCGCTGCCGATCTCGTTGAGCGCGGCGAAGAGCGCGTTGCTGCGCGACAGTTCGGGCGCCGGAACGTCGGCGAAGGCCGCGCTGTTATAGGCGGTGAAGCCGATCGAGCGGAACATCCCGGACAGCACCAGCACCGGGAGGAGGACCGTCAGCGTGCCTGCCACCCAGCCGAACGACGCCAGGCAGGCAGCACCGCCAATGATTGCGCCGATCAACACCGTCCGGATTCCGAACAGGCGCATCAACGCGGTGGTGGCCGGCTTGATACCCAGATTCCCGGCGAACAAAGGGATGACGGCCAATCCGGCTTGGGCCGAATTCCAGCCCAGTCCCAGCTGGAAATACAGCGGCAGCAGGAACGGAATCGCCGTGATCACCATCCGGTAGACCGAACCGCCCGCGGCCGCCACCCGAAACGTATGGATCCGCAACACCTTGAGGTCCAGCAACGGCGCGTCCGTGCGGCGAAGGTGCCGGACCGCCAACGTCAGCACGGCCAGCCCGGCGACGATTTCCGCCGTCACCAGCGGCCAGGCCTGACCGCGGACTCCGTCCAGTCCCAGGACCAGCAGCGCCATGCCTGCGGCGATGAGGGCGAACCCGACCTTGTCCAACGGAGTGGTCTTCTCACCGCCGCCACTGGGCACCAGCAACCGGGCCGCCACAAAGGCGATGGCCCCCAGCGGAACGTTGACCACGAAGATCCAGCGCCACGATGCGTGCTCGGCTACCAGGCCGCCCACCGCCGGGGCGATCAACGGAGCGGTCAACGCCGGCCAGGTCAGATAGGCGATGGCCCGCACCAGGTCGGCTTTCGCCGTGGCGCGCAGCACGACGAGGCGGCCGACCGGCACCATGAGCGCTCCACCGACGCCCTGCAGCACCCGAAAGACGGTGAGCACCGCCAGGTTCGGAGCCAGCGCACACAGCCCCGAGGCCACGGCGAACACGACGATGGCAATCTGGAACACCCGCCGGGGTGACCACCGGTCCGCCGCCCAGCCGCTGCCGGGGATGAGGACGGCCAGCGTCAGCAGATACGCCGTGATGGCCACGCTGATCTGGGTCGCCGCCACCGAGAAGTCCGCGGCGATGCGCGGCGCGGCCGGCGCGATCACCGTGCCGTCGAAGATCTCCATGAAAAAGGTGCCGGCGACCAGCAGGGCGAGACGGTTCCCGCCGTGCGGAGCGCTGCGATCCTCCGAGGACGCGCTCATGCCGGCGATGAGACACCGCTCGGGAAGCCGCGCAAGGGCAGTCCAGCGGCCAGGTACGCCGCGTCGATGAGCTCCATCGAAGCCACGGCGTCGTCCAGGTCGAGCGGGAAGGCCGGCCCACCGGACAGCGAGTCCGCCAGCGCACGCAACTGGTAGGTGTACGACGTGGCATCGCCGAGGGCCTCGACCGACTCGTGTCCTTCCACGGAGAGGAACACCCGGTTGTCCAGTTGGGGCAGCACGAATGCGTTGTGCCGGACCCAGCCGCGGCTTCCGGTGACGACGAATTCCATCCGCCGATGCAGGTTCATGTGGCACCGGGCGACCGCGGGCGCACCCGTCGGCAGATACTCCAGTTGGACGGTCATTTCTTCGTCCACCAGCGGACGGCCCGCCCGTGGTCGGGCCACGGCCGACAGGACAGTCGGCTCCGGTGCGCCGAGCCAGGCGGCCAGCTGCCGATGGATGTGCAGCGCGTAGCAGCCGATGTCCATCAGGGCGCCACCGGCCAATTCGTAGGACCAGCGCGGGTCGTCCGGTGCCGGCGGCGGTTCGGTGAAAGTCGCTTCTGCGCTGGTGATCTCACCCAGCACCCCGGAGCGGATGATCTTCCCGATTTGTTGCACCGACGGATGATGGAGGTAGTGGAACGCCTCCACCACCGAACCCGGAGCCGCCGCCACCGCGTCGCGGAGCTGCCGGGCCTCGAAGGCGTTGGCGGTCAAAGGCTTCTCACCCAGCACATGCTTCCCGGCCTGGGCCGCTCTGCTGTCCCATTCGGCGTGGAGCGAGTTGACCAACGGGTTGTAGATCACGTCGATGTCGGGATCGTCGACCAGCGCTTGGTAAGAATCCAGGACCCGCTCCACCCCGTGCTCGGCGGCGAATCGTTCGGCCCGGCCCCGACTCGATGCGGCCACCGCGACCAGTCGGTGCCCCTCCGCCGCGGCCGGGTCGACAATGGCGTTCTTGCTGATGCGGGCCGCACCGAGCACGCCGATTCTGAGTGAAGACATGCCCCAATTCTCCCCAGAGGGTCCGCGGCCCGGTCAGCGGCCGAACGACCCGCCGTCGGCCATCCCTCGCAAGGCCACGCCGGCCGCCCGCAACACGGCGTCCATCAGCTCGGCGTTGGCCACCGCGTCGGCGACGTCCAGCGGAAAGGTGTTGCTGCCGGCCAGGAAGGCGGCATACCGCCGCAGTTGATAGGTGTACGACGTGGTGTCACCGAGCGCTTCGACCGATTCGCGACCATCCAGGCGCAAATAGAGGCGGTTGTCCAGGTGCGGCACGCCGAACGCCGCATGGGTGACCGACCCGCGGGCGCCGGTGACGGTCCATACCATCCGCCGTTCGCTCGCGTTCATATTCCACCGGGCGATGGCGGGTACGCCGGGCAGGTAGTCCAACTCGACAGTCATCGCCTCGTCGACGTCCGCCTGGCCGGCCCGCAGCACCGCGGTGGCTGAGCGAACCCTCGGCTCGGCCAACCTCGCCCAGCGGGCCAACTGCCGATGCGCATTGAGCACGTAGCAACCGAGGTCCATCAACGCACCCCCGGCCAGCTCGTAGGACCAGCGGGGATCCGAGTCGGGCGGACTGGGAATCTCCAGAGTGACGTCGACCGCGGTGATCTCACCGAGCGCGCCGGTTCGGACCAGCTCCTCGATCCGCGCCACCGACGGGTGGTGCAGATAATGGAAACCCTCGACGATCGTGCCGGCCGAGTGGGCCGCCCCGTCCCGCATGGCGTGTGCCTCAAAGGCATTGGCGGCCATCGGTTTCTCGCTGAGGACCTGTTTTCCGGCGGCCAATGCGGCCAGATTCCAGCGAGCGTGGAGCGAGTTGACCAGCGGGTTGTAGACGACGTCCACTTCCGGGTCGTCGATGACGTCCTGTTAGCCGTCCAGCACCCGTTCGACGCCGTGCTGGGCGGCGAACTGCTCGGCGCGGGACCGGCTGGAGGCGGCGATGGCCACCAGCCGGTGTCCCTCGTCGCGGGCGGGGGCGACGATCGCCTGGGCCGCGATACGGGCGGCGCCCAGGATTCCGATTCTCAGGGTCGACATGCCGTCGATCTTCTCCGACGCTTCTTCAGGCGGGCTGATCGGCGGCCAGCAGGGTCTGGGCGGCGAACCGGAGGCCTTCCAGTTGATCGAGCTCCTGGTCCTCGTGCTCGATGTTCACGGCCATGTCGGGGTCCACGTCGCGCAGCGCGCTCAGGAAGCCGCGCCACCAGTCGAGGTCGTGTCCGCGGCCGACGGCCACGAAATCCCAGGACGGGTTCTTGGGCCAGCCGGACAGCGTCCAGTCGCCGCCCAGCTTCAGATATCCAGGCTCACCTGGTGCCACGCGGGTGAAGGCGTCGTCGAGCACACCGTTCACCTTGGCCGCCGGGTTGATCCGGGTGTCCTTGGCCGCGGCGTTGTACACCAGGTCGCCCAGGGACTTCACGGCCTCGGTGGGATCGATGCCCTGCCAGAACAGATGACTCGGGTCCATCTCCGCGCCGACGTGGGTGGCGTTGATCTCTTCGGCCAGGCGGACCATGGTGCGCGGGTTGAAGACGATGTTACCGGGGTGCATTTCCAGGCACACCTTGACGTCAGCGTCGGCGGCGCGCTCCTGAACGGTCTTCCAGAAGGGGACGGCCACGCTCCACTGGTAGTCGCGGACGTCGAGATAGGCGCTGTGCCAGGGCAGCACGTTCCAGGCGGGCAGGCCGGCGCCGTCCTGGGTGCCCGGCGTGCCGGACATGGTCACGACCCGCTTGACACCCAGTTCGGCGGCCAGTTCGATCGAGGTGAAGATGTCCTGCTGCGTCGTGGCCCGGACCTGCGGATCGGTGTCGAGCGGATTTCCGTTGCAGTTCAGCGCGGTCAGCGCCACTCCCGAGGTGCGGAACAGATCCAGATACTCGCTCACGGCGGTATCGCTGGACTTGAGGTCCTCGATGGGCAGGTGGGGGGACGGAATGAATCCGCCCGAATTGATTTCAGCGCTGTCCAGTCCCATTCCGGCCAGAATGGAAAGCGCTGCGGCGATCGGCTTGTCGTGAAGGCACGCGGTGTAGGCGCCCAGCTTCATGGTTCGGCTCCCTCAGAGTTGTCGATGATGGTTGAATCAGTTCGGAAATGGCGGAGTCAGATCGTGACTTCGGCGCCGCCGGCCTGGGCCGAGGCGACGATCGCGTCGAGGATGCGCTGGTTGTGCAGGCCGTGGGCGAAATCGGGGCAAGCAGGCAGAGCACCGGGCTGCCCGGTCAAGCCGGCGGCCTGCTCCAGGAACGCGCGCGCCTGGTAGTTGAAGTAGTCGTTCTGGCTGTAGTTGACGCCCGGGAAGTCCATAGCCGCACCCTGGTGCAGATAGGGATGCTGGGGACCCACCAGCACCTGACGGTATCCGATCGACTTGCCCAGGTCGGTGCGGTCGAAGAAGGAGAATTCGCCCATCCTGGCCAGATCGAAGAAAGCAGCGCCATTCTCGGTGAACAGTTCGAAGCCGAGCGCGTTGGGCATGCCGGCGGCGATGCGGGACGCGCTGATCGTGCCGGTGGCGCCGGAGGCGAAGGTGGCCGTGAAGGTGACGAGGTCCTCGTTCTCCACCTTCTCGTAGACGTCGGACAACTCGGTGGCGGCGTGACCCATGGCCACGCCGGCGGGCAGAGCGCGCTCGGGAATCATCGTAGACAGCACCGCACCGCGCACCGATGTCATCGGGCCGCAGAGGAACTCGCCCGTGTCGACCAGGTGGCTGCCGATGTCGGCCAGGGCGCCGGAGCCGGGACCGCCCTTGTAGCGCCAACTCATCGGGGCCCGCGGGTCGGAGCCGTAATCGCACCAGTAATGGGCGTGGAAGTGCTGAGGGGCTCCCAAGGTCCCGGTTTCGACCTGCTCGGCAATGGCAGCGATGGCTGGGGACCGGCGGAACGTGAAGCCGACGGCGGTCTGGCTTCCGGCCTTCTCGGCGGCGGCGACCATGGCTTCGGCGTCGGCCGTGGTGGGTGCGAAGGGCTTTTCGCACAACACGTGCTTGCCGGCGGCCAGCAGGCCCTCCGACACCTCGCGGTGCAGCGCGTTGGCCACCGCCACACTGACCACGTCGATGGTCGGATCGGCGGCGATGGCCTGCCAGCTGGTCTCGAACCGCTCGTAGCCGAACCGCCGGGCGGCGTCGGCCGCGAAGCCGGCGTTGAGATCGGCCACGGCGACCAGCCGGATCTCCGGTAGGCCGGCACCGAACAGGGTGGGGGCGTTGCGGTAACCGGCCGCGTGGGCGCGACCGACCATTCCGGCGCCGATGACGGCCACGCCGAGTGATTCGGGCATGAAAAGAAGGGTTCCTTTCGATTTGGGATGCGGGGGCTCCCGCGGAAGAATTGTCCGGCCGGACTAGACCGGTCTAGTACGGTCAACTATCCTGGTTGCCGGGCGTGATGTCAAGGCCCGGAAGAAAGGCTTCAAGCTAGACCCGAAGGGGAGGGGAATGACGTGCCCGCAGCGAGAGTCGCGGCCGGCCCGCCGACCATGCGCGACGTGGCTGAGGCGGCGGGCGTCTCGAAGGCCCTGGTATCCATTGTCTTTCGGGGCGCACCAGGAGCCAGCGAACAGACGCGCGCGCACGTCCTGGCCGTCGCCGACCGCATCGGTTACCGGGCGAATCGCACCGCCAGCCTGCTGGCCCGGCGTCGCACTCGCCACCTGGGCGTCAGTTTCGACCTGCGGAATGCTTTTCACGCCGAATTGGTGGAGGCCATCCAGGACGCCGCGGACGAGCGCGGCTATGACGTTGTCCTGTCCACCATCACCCAGCGGCACGACGAGCGCCGCGCGCTGACCGTGCTGCGTGAGTTCCGGTGCGAGGCCCTGCTTCTCCTGGGACCGGAGACTCCGACCGAGGAACTCGCGGACCTGGTGCAGAACACGCCGACCGTGCTGCTCGGTCGCCGGGAGTCGGCCCTGCCCGCCGACGTCGTGGCCAGCGCCGACGATCTGGGAGTCGAAGCCGTGGTGGACCACTTGGTCGCCCTCGGGCACCGCGAGATCGTCTACGTGGCCGGGTCCGGCCCCATTGCGGCCGCCCGGCGGCGGGGGTACGCCAAGGCGATGCGGCGGCACACTCTGGCTGACGCGATCGACGCTCTGCCCGGCGGAGCGGGTGAGCGGGACGGCCGCCGAGCGGCCGAGGCCCTGCTCGACCGGCCCACGCTGCCGACCGCGGTGGTCGCCTTCAACGACCATTGCGCCCTGGGCCTGTTGGACACCTTTCGCCGCAACGGGGTCGACGTGCCAGGACAGGTGTCAGTGGCCGGCTACGACGACAGCGCGATCGCGCGACTCCAGGTCGTCGACCTGACGAGCGTGAGCCAAGAGGCGGCCGAACAGGCCCATTGGGCGGTGACCGCGGCGGTGGAACGGCTGGACGAAGGACGGACGACACCGCGCGAGAAGATTTTGACGCCGCGATTGGTGCTGCGCAGTTCGACGGGGCCGGCCCGGACGTCCTGAACGCCGCGGTGGCCGCAAGGCGGCCGAAAGATTTCCCCGGAAAATGAGCCACGCCGGGACCGATCCGTGGATCGATCCCGGCGTGGCAGGGAGGAGAGGCTGGCCTCGGCTATCTGGCCAGCTCGTGGGAAAGCTCGGCCAGTTCCTGACCGCCGGCCATTTCCGCCGTCAACTCGTCGAGGGAGACCTCACTGCGCTTCTTGTCGAGGACGCACTGACCCAGCTTGAGGATGACGAAGTGGTTGCCGACGAGGTAGGCGTGGTGTGGGTTGTGGGTGATGAACACCACGCCCAGACCGGCGTCGCGGGCGGCAGCGGTGTACTTGAGCACCACGCCGGACTGCTTGACACCCAACGCCGCCGTCGGCTCGTCGAGAATCAGGACGCGAGCCCCGAAGTAGACCGCCCGGGCGATGGCCACACACTGCCGCTGACCGCCGGACAGGGTGCCGATGGGCTGGTTGATGTCTTTGACGACTACGCCCATCTTGCGGAGTTCGCTGTCGGCGATCTCCTTCATCTCCTTGACCTTCAGCGGCGCCATGGGAACGCCGCTGCTGCGTAATTCCGAGCCCAGGAAGAAGTTCCGCCACACCTCCATCAACGAGACCACGGCCAGGTCCTGATAAACCGTGGCGATGCCGTGATTGAGGGAATCACGCGGGGAGGAGAAGTGCACCGGCTTGCCGTCGACCAGCAGCTCGCCCTCGGAGTGCGGATGCAGCCCGGCCATGATCTTGATCAGAGTCGACTTGCCGGCGCCGTTGTCGCCGAGCACGCAGGTCACCTCACCGGCGTTGACGGTCAGGTTGATGCCCTTGAGGGCCCGGATGCCGCCGTAGAACTTGCCGACGTCCCGCATCTGGATCAGCGGTTCGCCATGGTGCAGGGTTTCGTCGGCGTGGGCCGCGAGCGTGTCGGTCATTTCGTGGCCCTCCGGTTGGTGGCGAGTCTGCGGATGTAGAGGTTGACGGCGACGGCCAGCAGGAGCATGACACCTAGGAACGCCTTGAACCAGTTGGGGTCCCAGCCGGCGAACACGATGCCCTGCTGGGTCATACCGAAGATGAACGCACCGATGGCCACGCCGATCGCGGAACCGAAACCACCGGTCAGCAGAGTGCCACCGACGACCGCGGCGATGATGTAAATGAACTCGTTGCCCACGCCGCCGCCGGCCTGGATGACGCCGCTCGAGTCGTAGAGCACGTTCTGGCCGTAGAACCAGGCCAACAGGCCGACCGACATGAACAGCCCGATCTTGACCTTGTTCACCGGGACACCGACGGCGCGGGCCGAGTCGGCGTTGCCGCCCACGGCCAGGATCCAGTTGCCGATGCGCGTCCGGACCAGGATCCACGCGGCGATGGCCGTGAAGATGATCCACCAGATGATCAGGATGTTGATCTGCACTCCGCCGATCTGGAAGCGGTGGGCGAAGATCCAGTTGAGCGCCGAGAAGCCGGCCATGTTCGAGACATCGTTGGTCGAAACAGATCCGGTGACGAGTTTGGTGACGCCGAGATTGACGCCCTGTAAGACGAAGAAGGTGCCCAGAGTGATCAAGAAGCTGGGGATCTTGGTCTTGACGACCAGGTAGCCGTTGATGAACCCGATCCCCAGCATGAGGACGAGCGAGATCAGCGTGCCGGCCCAGGTGGACAGGTTGAGCTGGTAGGACAGCATGGACGCGCAGAGGCCGGCGGAGTAGGCGCCGACACCGGCGGAAAGGTCGAACTCGCCTCCGACCATCAACAGACCCACGGCCACGGCCACGATGCCCACCGAGGCCGACTGCTGCAGGACCAGCGCCAGGGCGTTGAAGGAGCGGAAGGAGGGCGCGACGGCCCAGAAGAAGATGTAGATGACGATGGCCGCGAAAAGGGCCCCCACCTCCGGCCGCGCAAGCAAGCGGTGTCCGAAGGACAAGGTGACCCTATTCGCGTCGGCCGAGCTCGACTTCGGCGGTGCTGACACCGTCTGGCTCATGGGGGTCTCCGTTCGTGGTGGCCGGCACCGATGTCGGATCGGCCTGATGGATACGGTTCCGGGACCCGGATGGTCGGCGAAACCGGTCGAACTGGGTGGCGCCGGGGAAGGTCGAGCCTGGGCGCGGACTTCCCCGGCGCCGGTTAGCGCTGTGTCAGCGTGTGTTGTTCGCCGCGTAGCCGGCGATGGCCGCGATGTTGGTGCTGTCGACGAAGGACGGGCCGGTCAGGACCGGCTTCCCGCCGCCGAGGACGTTGCCGTTGGTCAGGTACAGCCACAGTGAATCGACGGCCAGGTAACCCTGCAGGTAGGGCTGCTGGTCGACGGAGAACTCGATGGCGCCGCTCTGGATGTCCTTGGCCGCTTCGGCGTTCAGGTCGAAGGTGACCAGCTTGGCCTTGCTGCTGGCCTGCTTGATGGACTGCAAGGCGTCCAGGGCGACCGGGGCGCCCAGGGTGACCACCGCGTCGATCGACGGGTCCCGGACCAGCTTGGCCTGGATGGTGGACTTGACCGAGTTGTCATCGGCCCCGTTGACCTGCAGGTTCTCCGTGCCGGAGGCCTGCGCCTTGACGCCGGCGCAGCGGGCCTCGAGGGCGACCGAACCCTCGGCCTGGATGACGCAGAGCGGGTGCTTGACGCCTTCCTTGGTCAGCCGCTGACCGACCGCGTTGCCGGCCAGCGTCTCATCGGAGCCGAAATACTCCATGGCACCGAGCTGGGCGTACTGGTCGATGCCGGAGTTGAAGCCCACCAACGGGATCTTCGCCGCGATGGCGTTCTTGACCGCTCCCTTGAGGGCATCCGGGGTGACCAGGGTGGTGGCGATGCCGTCGACCTTGGAGTCGACCGCGTTCTGGATCAGGGCCGCCTGCTTGGTGGCATCCGGGTCGGCCGAGTACTTCAGGGTGATGTTGTCCTTCTTGGCGGCGGCCTGGGCGCCCGCTCTGATCTTGTCCCAGAAGGTGTCGCCCGGGGTCTCGTGTGTGATCATGGCGATCGTGTACGACTTGCCGGTCGCCACCTGACCGCTGCCGCCGCCGGCGGCGATCGACCCGTTGCCCTGGGAGGCGCCGCCGCCACCCTGGGACGACGACGACTCGGACGAGGACGAAGAGGACGATGAGTTGCCCTTCGCCCCGCCGGTGCTGCTGCACCCGGCCAGGGTCAGCGCGATTGCCGCTACCGAGGCGGCGACCGCGACGGCCTTGTGCGTCGACTTCATACAGATTCCTTTCTTCGAATCTCCGGACGGCCGGGTGCGGCCTCCGGTAAACCCCGAGCCGGCCGGGCCGGTCGTGGGGTGGAGCAGGGAATTGCCGGGACTGCGGAAATCGTCATCCGCCGCAGCGAACGCCGAGCAGAATACTGGTGCGGCTGGAATAGGTATATCGGCGGCCGGCTTTGCCGGACCAGTTGGCCGCGGCGCGTTTTTGGCCGCGGAAAGGAATTCATGCCGGGCGCGACAGTTCAGTTGTCATATCTGCCACGGGCCGGCGGAGCGCCTCGCGGAGGAACCGGGTGGCGTCGCGCCAGGCAGTGCGGCGGCGCCCGGTCGGTGCGCCGGGAACGCGGTGGGGGCACTCATCGAGCGGACCTCCGTGGTGAGGATCGGCGCCGGTGCCGATGCTGTACTTACAGTGGCGGACGGCACATCAAAAGTCAAGCATTTGTACTGACATTCTTACGTCGTACCCGGGAGGCCGAGCGGGCCGCCTGGTGATGCGCTCCGATCCACCTCAGCGGCGGATCGACGGCCAGGTGCGGCGGGCGTGACCGACTCGGACCACCACCGGGGGATCACGAGCCGCCAGCCGCCCTGGCCTGGTCAGACGGTTTCGAGCCGGGAATCGGCGCCGGAGTGCTTGGTGATCAAACCGGTGGCCTTCTCGCGCTGGCGCACGCTGACCTCATCGGCGATCTCCTCCCAGCCGAACACGCAGCTGGAGACGACACCGTCGAAGCCGTTCGCGGCCAGGGCAGCGAAGACCTGGTCGAAATCCACCTCGCCGCGCCCGATCTCGGCGTGCTGGTGCACCCGTACGGCCGATCCGGGCGGGTTGACGATGTAGCGGAGGCCCTGACAAGCGGTGTGGTCGAGCGTGTCGGCCAAGTGCACGTAGCTGGTCAGCGAGCCGGCGGCATTCAGGATTCCGGTGGCGTCGTTTCCCTGATGGAAGGTGTGCGGCGTGCAGTACAGGAAGGAGATCCAGTCCTTGTTCAAGCCTCGCACCGCGTTGATGGCGGCGTACCCGTTCTCGATGAAGTCGTCCGGATGCGGTTCCAGAACGAGCTTCACACCCTGGGTTTCGAACACCGGGATCAGTTCGTCCATGGATCGCAAGAAGTTGGCCTCGGCGGTCTCGGGTGCTTCCGGCCGGCCGTTGAACTCGGAGTTCATCACGTCGACTCCGAGGTCGACGGTGATCTGGATGGCGCGCTTCCAGGCACGCACCGCCGCTTGGCGCTGGGTCTCGTCCGGCCCCGACCATCGCAGCACCGGCAGCACCGAGGCGATGCCCACGCCCGCGTCCCGGGCCCGCTTCTTCAGTTGCTTGACGGTGGCGTCGTCGACCTTCGGGTATTTGAAGAACGGGATGAAGTCCTCCTTGGGGGACAGCTCCATCCAGGAATACCCCAGCCGGGCGACGATGTCCGGCAGTTCCAGCACCGACGAACTGGAGTAGAACATTTGCGGATCCAGCGCGAGCTTCACGGGCGCGGCCCCATCTGGACCTCGACGCGACGACCGGTCCGGACCGCCTCGGCGCCGGCCTCACAGACGGCGACGGCGGCATAGCCGTCCCAAGCGCCCGGGCCGTCGATGGTGCCCCGGCGGGCGGCATCCGCCCAGTGCTGCAATTCGGTGTGGTAGGCCGCCCCGAACCGCTCGACGAAGCCGGGGGTGATGGCGCCGCCGCGCCGGCCGTCGGTGGTGCTGCGCACCAGATTCTGGTCGAGGCCGATGAGCGCGGAACCGTTCTCGCCGACAACCTCGGTGCGCACCTCGTAGGCCACGCCGGTGCGGACGAAGATCTCGTCCGTGGCGATGCGGCCGGAGTCCGTCTCGAAGATGACCAGCATGGGATCCGAAACACCCTCGGGCGCCTTCGACGTGGCCGTGGGTTTCACGACGGAGACGGCGACGATCTCTTCGTCGAGCAGGAAGCGGATGACGTCCACTTCGTGCACCACCGAGTCCCGGATCATCATTTCCGAGTTGAAATGGGGCGGCACGTCGGGGTTGCGATGGGTGCAGTGGACCAGCAGGGGGTTCCCCAATCCACCGGACACGATGAGTTCGCGCAATGCGGCGTACTCGGAATCGAACCGCCGCATGAATCCGACCTGGATCAGCGTGCGACCGAGCTGCTTCTCCTGCTGGGCGATGCGGTAGGCACTGTCGATGTCGGTGGTCAGCGGCTTCTCGCAGAGCACCGGGATGCCGCGCTCCAGACAGGCCAGCACCTGCTTCTCATGCGCCGATCCGGGAGTCGCGATGACGACCGCGTCGACGTCTTCGGCGTTGATCGCCTCGAACGGGTCGGCCACCACCCGGGCGCCCTCGATGCCGCCGGCCACCTCAGCAGCTCGTTCGGCGGAGAAGTCGTTGATGACCGTGACGCGGGCACCCTTGATCTTCTCGGTCAGGGTCGCGGCGTGGTACGAGCCCATGAGGCCTACGCCGAGAACGGCAATACGCAGTTCGTCGGTCATTTGGGCTCCCGGTGACGGCATCCGTTGAGGTAGGTGAGGGTTCGTGAGGCGATCGGGAACGGCTGGTCGGTGGGGCAGCCGTACATGTCCTGTTCCACGATGCCGAAGATCGGCCGGTTCAGCTTCTCCAGCGCCGAGAAGAGGTCGGGCATGTTCGGCTCGCCGCCCGGCGGCTCCTGCATGACGCCCAATTGCACGGCTGCTGCCCAGGTCAGTTTCTCGTCGTTGACCTGTTTCAGCACGGTCGGGTTGACCTGCTTGAGGTGGGTGTAGATGATCCGCTCCGGATTGGACTCGATCAGGGCGAGATTGTCGCCGCCGCAGTAGCTCAGGTGGCCGGTGTCCAGGCACAGGTTCACGTATTCGGGACTGGTGCCCGCCAGGAAGCGTTCCACGGCCGCGTTGTTGTCGATGTGGCTGTCGGCATGCGGGTGGTACACCACCTTCATCCCGTACTCCTCGAGAATGGCCTTGCCGAGATCGTTGTTGCCCTTGATCTTTCGGTTCCAGGCGGCCGCGTCCAGGTGGTACGGCTCCACCTCCTCGCCGGTGACGTCATCGCGCCACATCGAGGGGATCACCACGACGTATTCGGCACCGGCCGACTTCGCGAGGGCCGCGACATCGGAGACCTGGGTCCATACGTCGTCCCAGGAGTTCTCCCGCTGCAGGTGTTCGAAAACGGTGCCTGCGGTGACGTTCAGGTTGCCAGGAGCCAGCGCGTCGGCCAGCTCGCTGGGGTCGGTGGGCAGATAGCCGTAGGGCCCGAGTTCGATCCACTCGTAACCGGCCTCGACCACCTCTTTGAGGAACTGGTCCGGCGGCACCTGCACGGGATCGTTCGGGAACCACACTCCCCAGGAATCGGGTGCGGTGCCGATGGTGATGCCCGGTGGGATGGGCGGGGTCGCGAGCGGCCCACCAGCGGGGGTGGATTGGGATTGCGTCATCTGGCCTCTCCTCGAGAATGCGAATGCGGGTGGAAGTCAGCGGATGAGGGACACGGCGGAGTCGACGGCGTTGACCACGTCCCCGTTGGGTGGGTAGAGCATGGTGCGCCCGACGACGAGGCCCCGGACGGCGGGGAGTTTGAGGGCGGCGCCCCAAGCGGCGAAGGTCTCGTCCTGTGATTCGGTGGGATCGCCACCGAGCAGCAGGGTGGGCAGGGTGGTCGCGTTCATGACGCGTTCCATGTCGTGGACCACGGGCAGTTTCATCCAGGTGTAGGCGCTCGTGGCGCCGAGCCCCTGGGTGATGGCGATCGATTTGATGACGGCCTCGGGGGACAGGTCGTTGACGACTTTGCCGTTGACGCGGCTGGACATGAACGGTTCGACCATGGCGATGAGCTTGCCGCGGTTGAGATCGGTGATGGCGCGGGCGCAGGTTTCCAGGGTGGCCACCGTTTTCGGGTCGTCCAAATCGATGCGGGTGAGCATCTTGGCGCCCTCGTAGTTCGAGTCGATCACGCCCTGGACGTCGTATCCGGTCATCCGGTCGTCCATTTCGAACACCGAGCCGGCCAGCCCGCCGCGGTTCATGGACGCGAAGACCACTTTGTTCTCCAAAGCACCGAGCAGCAGCAGGTCTTCGGCGATGTCGGCGGTGGCCAGCAGGCCGTCGACGCCCGGGCGGGACAACGCGGTGACCAGCCGGTCGAGCAGATCGCGGCGGTCGGCCATGGCCTCCGGGTTCCCGGACACAGCCAGGGCGCCGCGGGCCGGATGGTCGCAGGCCACGATCATCATCTTGCCGTCCTTGCCCAGCAGCGGACGGCGTTTGCGGGCGGCCAGCAGTTTGCTGATCCGTTCGGGCTCGAGGGCCCGGATCTCGGAGATCTCGTCGTAGCTCTTGGCGAAGCCGGTCATGCGGTCACCGCTTCCGGTGAGTGCCCGTGGGAGGGCAGGCTTTCGTTGGGGTCGCCGCCCGCCAGCAGCAGGTCGATCTCGGCCGGGGTGGGCATGGCGGTGGAACATTCCAGCCGGGAGGCGACGATCGCCCCCGCGGCGTTGGCCCGGTGCAGTACTTCCTCGAGCGGCCATCCCGCGAGCAGGCCGTGGGCCAGGGATCCGCCGAAGGAGTCGCCGGCGCCGAGCCCGTTGTACGGGGTGATCGGCAGGGGCGGCGAAACCACGCGCTCGGTGCGGGTTTTGGCGAGCACGCCCTTGGGTCCCTGTTTGACGATGGCCAATTGGACGCCGGCCGCCAGCAGCGCATCGGCCGCCTTCTCCGGTTCGGTCTCGCCCACGGCGACCTCGCACTCCTCGCGGTTGCCGACGGCCACCGTGACCAGCGGCAGGATCTTGGCGATCTCAGCCGTGGCGTGTGCGGGGGTATCCCAGAACATGGGCCGGTAGTCCAGGTCCAGCACCACGGCGCCCTGCCGGTTGCGCGCCTCCAGCAGGTCGAGATGGGTCTGGCGGCTGGGCTTTTCCGACATGCCGGTCACCGACACCCAGAACAGTCCAGCGCTTTTCACGACGTCCAGATCGACATTTTCGGTATGGATCTGCAAGTCGGGCGCCGTCGGCTTGCGGTAGAAGTACAGCGGGAAATCGTCCGGGGGAAAGATCTCGCAGAACGTCACCGGCGTCGGGTATTCGGAATTGACCTGCACGTTGCTGTCGTCGACGCCCAGACGCCGCAGTTCGGCCCGCACGTACCGGCCGAACGGGTCGTCGCCCACGCCGGTGATGATCGCCGACCGGCGGCCCAGGCGCGCGGCGGCCACGGCGACATTGGCGGTGGTGCCGCCCAGGAACTTGCCGAAGGTGTGGACTTCCTCCAGCCCCACGCCGACCTGGAGCGGGTAGATGTCCACTCCAGCCCGGCCCATGGTCAAAATCTCGGGAACTTGGCTCATCGTCGAGGTTTCCGTCCGGTCAGTCGTGCTCAGTCGTTTTGCGGGAAGCCGAGGTTGAGGCCACCGTGGCTGGGATCGAGCCAGCGGGTGGTGATGACTTTGTTGCGGGTGAAGAACTGGAAGCCTTCGGTGCCGTGGGCGTGGGTGTCGCCGAACAGCGAATTCTTCCAGCCGCCGAACGAGTAGTAGCCGACCGGGACCGGGACGGGGACGTTGATGCCGACCATGCCGACCTCGACCTCGTTCTGGAAGCGGCGGGCGGCGCCGCCGTCGTTGGTGAAGATGGCGACGCCGTTGCCGTAGGGGTTGGCGTTGATCAGGTGCCAGACCCTCGTCATAAGAGCCGCACGCGGACCACGGACAGCACCGGCCCGAAGATCTCGTCGGTGTAGATGCTCATCTCGGGGGTGACGTTGTCGAACAGGGTCGGCCCAACCAGAACCCGCCGGCGGCGCCGTCCACGGCCGGATCGCGGCCGTCGACCACCAGCTCCGCGCCGGCTTCGACGCCCGGCGGCGACGTAGCCGAGCCACCTTGTCCCGGTGCGCGCCCGGTGACCAGCGGGCCCATGTCGCAGCCGCGGCGGCCGTCACCGGTCCGCAGCGTGGCCATCCGGTCGGTGATCTTGCCGATCAACTCGTCGGCGACGCGTGTCGACGGCGACGAGCGCGCTGATGGCCATGCACCGCTCCCCGGCCGAACCGAATCCACCGTTCACGGCGGCGTCGGCGGCCAGGTCGAGGTCGGCGTCGGGCAGCACCAGCATGTGGTTCTTCGCCCCGCCCAGGGCCTGCACGCGCTTGCCGTGCTTGGTGCCGGTCTCGTAGACGTACCGGGCGATCGGGGTGGACCCGACGAACGAGATCGTCTTGACCCGCGGGTCTGTCCAGCAGCGCGTCGACCGAGACCTTGTCGCCGTGCAGCACGTTGAAGACGCCGTTCGGCAGCCCCGCCTCCTGCCACAACGCCGCGATCCAGTTCGCCGCCGTCGGATCCTTCTCGCTCGGCTTGAGCACGACCGCGTTGCCGGCGGCGATGGCCACCGGGAAGAACCACATCGGCACCATGGCCGGGAAGTTGAACGGCGAGATGATGCCGACCACGCCGAGCGGCTGGCGCAGCGCTGGACACGTCGACCTTCGTCGAGGCGTTCTCGGTCATCGACTGCCCTTGAGCAGATGGGCGAGGCCGCAGGCGAACTCGACGATCTCCTGGCCGCGGACTACCTCACCCAGAGCGTCGTCGAGCACCTTGCCGTGCTCGGAGGTGATGATCTGCCGCCAGCTCGCCCTTGCGGGCGTTGAGCAACTCGCGGAAGGCGAACAGCACCTGGGTCCGGCGGGCCAGCGAGATGTCGCGCCAGGCCGGCAAGGCCTTGTGCGCCGCGGCGATGACCGCCTCGGCGTCGTCTCGCGAGGCCAGCGCCACCTGCTTGGTGACCTGCCCGGTGGCCGGGTCGAAGACGTCGCGCCGGTCCGGTCGCTGGCCCCGGCGAATTCGCGCGCCCGGCCATCCAGTGGGCACGAACGACGGGCTTGGTCACTTCCTCGGGGCACTGGGCAACGCGTCAGGGTCGGTGATTGTCGTCATGCGGCGGCGTCCTTGTCTGGCTGGCGTCCGGCCGATATGACCGCGCATTTCCCGGCGCGGCAGGCGGTGGGTCCAGGAACACTCGAGTGTCCAGTGGCGCTCGCTGATGGCTGCCGTGTACAGATAGCGGGCGCTGCGTGAGCTTTGCACTTGTCGTAGGCGGCCCGGGCCTGCTGGGTGACTGTCGATGGTGGACACGTCGGCAACCGGCACGTCCCACCAGCCGTCGCCGGCCGGCGACTGCTCGATACAGGTCGGTGTCGACATGCACCAGGACTGGCCGTTGTCGGACGCTTTGGCCTTGGCCAGCGCGTCACTCAGCTCCTCGAGTGGCTTGGCCGAGAGACGGTCGACGCCCAGGCTGGCGGCGTTGGCGGCCAGGTCGACCGGCAGCACACCGCCGTCCAGCCGACCCGATTCGGCCGAGCGGTACCGGTACTTGGTGCCGAAACGTTGCACGCCCAGGGATTCGGCCAGCGATCCGATGGAGGCGTAGCCGTGGTTCTGCAGCAGCACCACGATGATCTTGATGCCTTCCTGCACCGCGGTGACCAACTCGGTCGGCATCATCAGATACGAGCCGTCGCCCACCGTGACGAACACGTCCCGGTCCGGGGCGGCCATCGGAAATGCCGATGCCGCCCGGGATCTCGTAACCCATGCAGGAGAAGCCGTACTCGACGTGGTAGCCCTTGCGGTCCCGGGTCCGCCACATGCCGTGCAGGTCGCCGGGCAGCGAACCGGCCGCGCAGACCACGACGTCGCGCGGCTCCATCACCGCCTCGACCGCACCCAGCACCTCGCACTGGGCCAGCACGCCGGTCCGGGCTCCCAGCCAGTTGTGATGCGAGGCAACCACTCTCGTCGTCCCACTTCTTGGCCAGCGCTGGTTGCCTCGCTCCTGGTATTCGTCGGCGCGTGCGGTAGCCGGCCAGCGCTTCCTGCAGGGCCGGAAGCGCCCGCTTGGCGTCCGCGATGACCGGCAGACGCCGGCCTGCTTGACCGCATCCAGGCCGGCCACGTTGATGTTGACGAACTTGACGGCCGGGTTCTGGAAGACGGTGCTTGGAGGCCGTGGTGAAATCCGAGTAGCGGGTGCCGATACCGATGACCACATCGGCGCGCCGCGGCGAAATCGTTGGCCGCCGTGATTGCCGGTGGCGCCGACCGCGCCGCAGATTCAGCGGATGGTCGTACGGCAAAGAACCCTTGCCCGCTTGGGTCTCGCCGATCGGGATGCCGGTGGCGTCGACGAGGGCGCGCAGCTCCTCGTTGGCCTCGGCGTAGGTGACGCCGCCGCCGGAGACGATGATCGGGCGCTGGGCGACCGCGAATGATCTCGGCCGCCTCGGCCGACGCACCTCCGGCTCGGGCAGCGGCCGGGTGATCCGCCAGACCCGCTCGCGCGAACAGCTCGACCGGCCAGTCGAACGCCTCCGCCTGCACATCCTCGGGCAGGCGCGATCGTCGCGGCTGCCGGTCTCGGCCGGGTCGGTCAACACCCGCATGGCGCCGAGCAGCGCGGCCGGCAACTGCTCCGGCCGCCACACCCGGTCGAAGAACCTGGACAGCGGACGGAAGGCGTCGTTGACCGAGACGTCGTAGCCGTAGGGCTGTTCCAGCTCCTGCAGCACCGGCGAGGCCACCCTGGTGGCGAAGATGTCGGCTCGGCAGCAGCAGCACCGGAATCCGGTTGACCGTGGCCAGCGCGGCGCCGGTCAGCATGTTCGACGGCACCCGGTCCGACCGAGGCGGTGACGGCGAAGGTCTCCAGCCGGTCCTGCTGGCGCGCATAGCCGGCGGCGATGTGCACCATGGCCTGCTCGTTGCGGCCCTGGTGATAAGGCAGAGGCCCCCGGGCTCGTCCAATTCGGCCTGCAGCAGCGCCTGTCCGATGCCCGGCCACGTTGCCGTGGCCGAAGATGCCGAAGCAACCGGCAAAGAACTTGCGGCGCACGACCATCTCGCTCGGAGTACTGCGCGGCCAAGGAACCTGACGACAGCCTGGCCGACGGTCAGCCGCACCGTGGTCCCGGGCTGAGCCGGCGCAGCGGTTGAGGTATTGGACAGGGCTGAACCGGAAGTGCCGGTCATGAAATTCTCGTCCCTTCGTTGCGCGAGAACCGATCGGTAATGGGGCGACGGCCACCCGGACGGACAGCATGCCCGGCCCGAGTCTGAGTAGTCAGATTGTGCTGCGCCGCCGGCCGGCTGTGCGGGTGGAGTCCTGGCCCCGTCGAGCCAACAATGGCGCGGACCGGGCGGCCTGTCAAGAGTTTGTCTGGACAAAGTGACATACAAGCAATCCTTCCCCCGGTTGGCCCAGCGCTTAGGAACCCGACGAGACCTCGGGAGCCCGATAGAAGGGCAGCCGGGGATCGACCGCCTGCTCGGACCAGGTGGTGCGGATCCAGCCGTGGGCCGGGTCGTCACAGATCTTCCAGGCGCGGGTGGGCTCAGGCCCGGCCATGACGTTGAGGTAGTACATGTCGTGACTGGGCGAGGCGATGGACGGCCCGTGCCAGCCGTGGGGGATCAGCACCACGTCGCCGTCGCCGACCTGTTCGAGCACCTCGATCGGGCGCTCCGCAGTGCCGTAGACCCGCTGGTAGCCCACCGACGGGGTGGGCACACCGAGGTCGGCGGGGGCGGCCGAGCGGAACCGGTAGTAGTAGATCTCCTCGAGCTCCGACTCCTCGGCGCTGGTGTGGTCGTGCTTGTGAGGCGGATACGACGACCAGTTCGACGCCGGGGTGATGACCTCGCAGGCGATCAGTTTGTCGGTCTCGAAGGCGCCCGGCGTGCCGAAATTGTTCACCTGGCGGCTGGCGTTCCCGGCGCCGCGCAGCTCGACCGGCACCCCGGACGCCGGTCCGTAGCGGAAGGGCAGACTCCGGGTCGCGCGGGCGCCGGGCAGAGCGAAGACCCCACCACCCTGGCTCATCACTTCGACCTGGCTGCCGACCGGCAGATAGGCGAAGTCGGAGACACCCTGGAACACATCCGTCCGGCCGGCAATATCGAAGGATTCCGAGCCGATCGAGACGCGCGCGCCGCCCTGCAACGGCAAGAGGATCATCTCGTCGCCACCGGTGGAGAAGGTGGCCGTCCCGCCGGGGGCCAGGGTCAGCACGCGCAGGCTCGAGTATCCCCAGTCGGCCGATTCCGGGGTGATCTGCAGATCGAACCGGTCTGTCGCCGTCTGGCCAGCCGGTACGTAGTACGACGAGGAACCGTTGGGGGGCAGGGACTTCGCTGTCATGTAAGCCACCGATCGAGTGTGGACAGCGGGCGATCGCCCGCGACCGAGTCCGACGCGCAGGAGAGAATACCGCCCCGAACCTTGCCGGTGACCGGCCAGTGTGTCAACCTTTGTTCGCACATACAGTCAAGCGCCCCAACGTCGGGGCGCGACTGGCAACAAAGCGGCTCGGCACGGCCGCAAGGGACAGGGATCGACATGACGGAGCTGTTCATGGACCTGGATCGGTCCAGCCCTGTCCCGCTGTACTTCCAGGTGGCCCAGCAGATCGAGTCGGCGATCTCAACCGGCCAACTGGGCCCGGGCAGCAAGCTGGACAACGAAATCAGCCTCGCCGATCAGTTCGGGCTGTCCCGGCCGACGATGCGGCGAGCGATCCAAGAACTGGTCGACAAGGGTCTGCTCGTGCGCAAGCGTGGCGTGGGCACGCAGGTGGTCCGGGGCCAGGTGACCCGGCCGGTCGAATTGACCAGTCTGTGGGACGACCTGACCCGGAATCGCCAAGCACCTCGGACGACCGTGCTCGACAACGTGGTGATTCCCGCGGAGGAACGGATTGCCGCGCGGCTGGACGTGCCCGTCGGCGCGAAAGTGTTGCATCTGCGCCGGTTGCGGTGGGCCGACGGCGAGCCGTTGGCCATTCTGGAGAATTTCTTGCCCGAAACCTTGCTCGATCTGGGCAGCGCCGACCTGGAGGACCGCGGGCTCTACCAGTTGATGCGCGCCCGTGGGGTGCACATCAAGGTCGCCAAGCAGCGCATCGGGGCCCGGGCCGGGACGGTCGAGGAATGTCAACTGCTCCAGGAGAGAAAAGGTAGCGCGCTGTTGACGATGGATCGGACCACCCATGACGACTCGGGGCGGACCGTCGAATGGGGTCACCATGTTTATCGCGCCAGCCGGTATTCCTTTGAGGTGACACTGGTCGACTGAGCTCAATACTTTTTGCCTTTTTTGGCAGGCCGCTCGGCGTGGCTTGATTTCTCGATTTCTTGGACAGGAGCCACGTGCGCATCGGAGTTCTGGGCACCGGCATCATGGGTGCCGATCACGCCAATACCCTGCACCGATTCGTGTCCGGGGCCTCGGTCAGCGCGCTGGCCGATGTGGACCCGGCGCGGGCGGCGCTGGCGGCCGAGAACATTCCGGGCGCCCGGGTCAGTAGTGATCCTGTCGAGGTCATCGCGGCGGACGACGTCGACGCCGTGCTGATCGCGTCCGCCGATCCGTTCCACGCCGAACAGATCACGGCCTCACTCGAAGCCGGTAAGCCCGTGCTGTGCGAAAAGCCGTTGGCGCTCACCGTGGCCGACTGTCGCCGGCTGACGGAGCTGGACGCCGCCCAGCCCCGGCCGCTGATCTCGGTGGGCTTCATGCGCCGGTTCGATCCCGGCTACGTCGCGCTCAAGCAGCATCGACGGGAACGCCGATCCGGCGACACGCTGCTCGTCCACCACATCTCGCGGGGTGTGAGCTCCGCCCCGGGCGCCACCAGCCGGTCCAGCATCCTGGGTTCGTCGGTGCACGAATTCGACGTGATCCCCTGGCTGCTGGACTCGCCCATCGTCGAAGTGAGCTGGCAGGCGCCGCGCTCGTTCGCGGGCCCGGTCGACCCGGTCGACCCGGCCGACTTCCAGGATCCGCAAGTGATGTTGTTGCGCACGGCCGACGGCGTGCTGACCGTGGTGGAGACCTTCCTGAACGCCCGGTACGGCTACGATATCCGGTGCGAGATAGTGGGTTCCACCGGGACCATGGCGCTCACCGAGCCGGTGCGGGTGGTGAGTGACGACGCCTTGCGCCGGAGCACGGGGTACGCGGCCGACTGGCGTCCGAGATTCGCCGACGCCTACCGACTGGAACTGCAGGCCTGGGTCGACGCCATCGCGACCGGCGACCAGCCGCCGCTGGCCACCGCCCAGGACGGCCTGCGGGCCGCCCAGATCTGTGAGGCGGCCATCGAGTCCATGACCAGCGGCCGGCCCGCGGCCGTGGCCGGAGATCGGTCATGACCTTTCCGGCCACGCTGCCGACCCCCCGTACGCCGGATCCGCTCGACGCGCCGGCCCTGCGCTGGGGCATTCTGGGGACCGGCTGGATCGCCGAGCGGTTCACCGATGCCCTACGGCGCTCCACCCGGCAGTCGGTGATGGCCGTCGGTTCGCGAAGTGCTGCCAGCGCCTCCGAATTCGCTTCGGCGCACGGAATCGAGCGGGCTCATGGCTCGTACGACGCGCTGGTCGGCGATCCGGACGTGGATGTGGTCTACGTGGCGACGCCGCACCCGTTCCACCTCAGCGGTGCCCTGCTCGCGCTCGAGGCCGGCAAGCACGTACTGGTCGAGAAGCCGTTCGCGCTGTCGGCCGCGGAGGGTGAGCGCATCGCCGCGGCGGCCGCCGCGCACAACGTGTTCAGCATGGAAGCCCTCTGGACACTCTTCCTGCCCAAGTTCGACGTGATCCGGCAGTTGCTGGAGGACGGCTCGCTGGGGGAGCTGCGCAGCGTGCTGGCCGAATACGGCGAACATTTCGATCCGCCGCACCGCATTCTGCGGGCCGACCTGGCGGGCGGGCCGCTGCTGGACCTGGGAACGTATCCGGTCGCGATCTCGACCTGGGTGCTCGGCGAGCCGGCGCAGATCTGGGCGGTCGCGCAACCGCATCCGGCCGGGGTTCACGGCCAGCTCTCGGCCGGTTTGGTCGCCCGCGACGGCAACCAGGCCGTGGTCCACACCACCCTGTTCTCCGCCACGCCCGGCTCGATCGTGATAGCCGGAACCGAAGCGACGATCTCATTGCCGCACATGGCCTATCAGCCCGGTGAGGTGGCACTGCTCTCGTCGGACGGTCAGCGGAGAGTGAGTTGGGACGAGGAGCGCACCGGTCATGGCGCGTTGCACTTCCAGGCCGCCCACGTGGCCCGCTGTATCGCCGAAGGCCGCACCGAGTCCGCCCTCCGCCCGCTGGCCGACACGCTCGTCACGCTCCGCACCATGGACGAGATCCGGCGGCACGCCGGCATCGTCTTTCCGGGTGAGCCCGGCTTCTGACGGGGCCAGCGAGGCCAGAAGCCGGGCCCGCCCGAGAGCACGGGCCCGGCTTCTGTATTCGAGGTGGTCAATCCGCGGGCGGGCCGGGCCTCAGGGTCTGGCCCCGCCGCTGTTCAGCCGCTCGGAGGCGGCAACTGTGGGGTGCTGGTCAGCCGGTGGTCAGCGCGGTGTCGTCGAGCACGAACGAGGTGAAGCGGGAGGAGTTCTCGGCTCCCGAGAACGACACGGTGACGGTCTTGCCGGCGAAGGCGCCCACGTTGAAGGTCTTCTTGCTGTAGGCGCCGGCATTGGCGTTCGAATAGGTGGCCAGGGTGGCGGTACCCATCTTGACCGTCAGCACATCCTTGGCCACTGTCCCCGTTTCGGCCGTGTCGATCTTCAGCCAGAACGAGAGCGTGGACTTCGTGCAGGGCGCCGGAATGGCCACCGTCTGGGTGAGCGAGTCTGTGTGCGTGGTTCCATAGCCATCCAGCCAGGCGTAATAGGTGCCGGCGTGCGGCGATTCGCCGTCGCTGCTGGTGGAGACCACCCCGCTGGACGTCACCCACGGTGCGGCGCCGCCGGTTTCGAAGCCGGGGTTGGACAGCAGTTGTTGGACCGGACAGGCGATCGACCCGGCCGCCCCGACCGTGATGGTGAAAGCGGCTACCCCGGACGAGGGATCGCTGGCCGTCGACTTCGCCTTGGGCGTGGCCACGACGGCCTTCTTGATGGAACTTGACGACAACCCCGACGTGCCGGTGACGGTCACCGCGAAACTGCCGGTCGCGGACGGCTTGCCGGAAACGACACCGGCCGTCGAAAGGGAGAGCCCGGGCGGTAAACCGGTGCCGGTCCAGCTGTACGAACCGCTGCCCCCGCGGGCCGAGAGCGTCAGCGAGAACGCCGAGCCGATCGTCGCGGCTTGGGCGCCCGGATTGGTGATCGTGACGCCGCTGGTGCCGGACGGCGCGAATGCCGTGGTGCCAATAGGAGTGCCCAGACCGGTCGGTCCGTCCCAACCGGAACCGGCCTTGCACCAGAGGTTTCCGCAAGAGCCGTTGGAGCCGCTGGTCACATCGTTGAGCGCCCCCCGATTGTTGTAGGGATAGTTGTTCGGGCCGTCCGCCCCGCCGGGGGTACCGGCGAGCGCGTAGACCCCGGCGATGATCGGTGCCGCCGCGCTGGTTCCGCCGTACACGGACCAGCCGGATCCCCCGTAGGTCTGATAGACAGCCACGCCCGTCTGAGGATCGGCGACCGCGGCCACGTCCGCCTCGGCCCGCCGGGTGCAACTGGTGCTGACCGACGACTGGAACGAGGGCTTCGCCTCATAGGCGGAGCAGCCGGAACCGCCGCCCGCCCACGCGGTTTCGTTCCAGCCCCGGGCGTTGGAGGCGGCCGTCAGACTGGTGCCGCCAACCGCGGTCACGTAGGGGCTGCTGGCCGGATAGGCAGCGCCGTAACCACTGTCGCCGGTGCTGGCGGTGATGGCCACGCCGGGATGATTGAAATGGGCGTCGGAGCTGCTTTCGTTGGACGCCTCGCTGCCGCCCCAACTGTTGGACACGAACTTGGCGCCCATGGCCACCGCCCGGTCGACCGCGGCGTACAGATTAGGATTGGAATTGCTGGACGCCTCGACCAACAGGATCGAGCAGTTGGGGCAGATGGCGGAAACCATATCGAGATCGAGGGAGATTTCGCCGGCCCAGCTGGAGTTGTTGACCGGTAAGGACGTGGTGGAGCCGCTCTGGTTGACCTTGCGGAAGCAGCCGTTGGCCGTGGTGCAGGCGGGTAGGCCGTAGTTGGCCCGGTAGGTGGCCAAGTCGCTTTCGGCGTTCGGGTCGTTGTAGGCGTCCACCACGGCCACGACGGTGCCGGTGGTTCCGCTAGTGGTGAGCTTGTAGGCGCTACGCAGACTGGCCGGGCCGTAGCCGGCCGGATTGACCGCCGCGGCCGCGGCGGCGGCGGGCGACATGGTTCCTGCCATCGCCGAGGGCTCGCTGGGGTCTGTTTGCCGGATGGCGAAGCACCGGGCGTATCCCGCCGAAGGATTGGCACACAGGGCGGAGGTCTGGTGTTGGCGCGCTCCCGTCGCGGATGCCGAGGCCGACGCGGTCAGGGCGAAGGAACCGGCCACCGTGAGCGCGACACTCAGGCTGATCGCGGCCCAGGCGCGAGTGATCGACGGCAATGTATTTTCAATCCTTCCCGAATGACGACAGCGACGCCGCCGGACCGCCGTTCCTCCCGAGACGGCACCGGACGCGGAACCATCCCGCCCAAGGGCTCCGGCCCCCCAAAGCGGGGGACGCGCCGCACCGGCGGGTGGTTCGCATTCATGGTCAGGCACGAGTCGCCGTTACGCAACGTGTCCAGTCTTGACAGTCAGTGAAGTCGGGTGGCTATGGCTCACGCCGCGTGATCACCAGCGGCAACAAAGGCCGACGGTCGGGGGCGGGTACGAAGCGTGTGCGTCGCGGCGTGACGGTGCGTGCTGCCGCCCGGCCGGATTCACTCCGCCGGGCGGAATGGCGATTCCATCGTTGGGACGGTCGTGTCTGATCGCTGCCGGGCGGCCCCGGACAGCAGCTGTCGCCGGCTCACATGATCGGCAGTTGCGAGGCGGCGGCGTTCTCACCGACCGGCGCCGGCCCCACGGCCGCGCCCAGCAGCCCGGAGTTCGGCATGCTGATCGGTCCTTCGTCCGTTTCGATGGTGGTGTACAGCAGGCCGGTGACCGTGATGACCCCTTCGAACGGACCACCCATGCCGCCGGAGCGCACCTTGATCCGCTGGCCGGGCACGTAGGGCCGGGCAAACAGCAGGACCAGCCCAGCGAAGAAGTTGCCCAGCGTCTGCTGCGCCGCGATACCGAGCACCACGCCGGTGACGGCGCCGCCGACCAGCAGGTTGCCCAGGTTCACTTGCAGCATGGCCAGGACCCCCAGGCCCACGGTCAGATATCCGACGATCGAGCAGATCAGCCGCACGGCGGCGCCCAGGGCGATGCCGGCCTTGGCCGCGCTGACCCGGTCGAGTTCCCGGCCGACTCGGCGGGTGGTCATCGCCCCCGCGGTCGCGAAGATCACGACCAGGGCCAGCACTATCACCACCACCCAGCCGCGCGGCAGACGGAAGTGCCAGCCGAAAACGTCGAAGTCGGCGCCCGTTTTCCGGAACACGCCGCCCAGCGGCGAGCCGATCACGAATGCGGCCAGGGCGACCAAGAACGCGGGCACGATGGTCCGCAGGCGCAGACGGACCTTGGCCACCGTCGACAGCGCGGGCGTTTCGGAATTCGGCCGGGAACCGTTCGGTAGTGGGTGGGTGGAACGCATGGCCCTCATGTTTCCGTATCCGGTCACCAGGCCGGCGTGATCTGGGCCCGCTCACCCCGCCGAGAAGAATGGCGCGTGACGAATCCCACCACGGACGCGTTGTCGTCCGGTTCGCCGATGATCCTCGTCGTCAACCGATCGGTTGATCAACTTTTGTCCGTCAGGTCGATCCGCCCCGGGTGCCACGGGACCAGGATGGCGTCATGTCCATTATCGAAGTGCGGGATCTTCGCAAGGTGTACGCAGGTCGGGCGGTGGTGGACGGCGTCAGTTTCAGCGTCGAGAAGGGCGAGATATTCGGGATTCTCGGCCCGAACGGCGCCGGGAAGACAACCACTGTGGAATGCATCGGCGGGCTCCGGACCCGGGACGCCGGCAGCATCGCGGTGGCCGGCTTCGACCCGGCCGCCGAGGACAAGGGCCTCCGCGAGGAGCTCGGGATCCAACTGCAGGAGAGCACGCTGCCCGAGAAGCAGACGGTCGCGGAAGCGCTGCAGCTGTACGCCTCGTTCTACCGGTCACCGCGCGACTGGCGCGAGCTCCTGCATCGGCTCGGATTGCAGACCCAGGCCAAGACCTACTTCGGCCGGCTCTCCGGCGGTCAGAAGCAGCGGCTGTCCGTGGCGCTCGCGCTGATCGGCAACCCGCAGGTCGCCATCCTCGACGAACTGACCACCGGTCTGGATCCCGCCGCCCGCCGCGAGGTCTGGGGACTGCTGGAAGACCTGAAAGGGACCGGCGTGACGCTGCTCCTGGTTTCCCATTTCATGGAAGAGGCGGAGCGGCTCTGCGACCGGGTCGCGGTGATCGACCACGGACAGGTCATCGCCACGGACACGCCGGAGGGCCTGGCCACCGGCGTCCGGGCCGATCAGCGGATGAGCTTCGAGCCGTCCGGCCCGCTCGAACCAGGAATTCTGCAGGGGCTGCCCGATGTCCACCACGTCACCGTGCGGGACCGTCGCGTGGTCGTCACGGGTACGGACAACGTCGCGTCCGCCGTGATCATCGCGCTGCACGAGCGCGGGATCGCCTGCCAACGGCTGCGGGTCGACCAGCCCAGCCTGGACGACGCCTTCGTGGCCCTCACCCGAGAGTCGACGGATGTCGACGCCGTTTCCGGCTTCGCCGCGCCCACCGGTCGACAGACGCGGTGAGCACAGTGCCACACCGAGAAGGAAGTTCTCAGATGACGATGTTGTTGGAAGCCAGACCGATGAAGGCCATGCTCGCCTCGGAAGGCCGACTGCTGGTCCGCAACCCGGGCGTGGTGATCTGGGCCATGGCCCTCCCGGTGATCGCGGCCATCGTGGTGGCGTCGATTCCGGGCGCACGCACGCCGGAGGACTATTTCGGCGGCCAGAGCGCCTTCGCCGCCTATCAACCGATCCTGGTCCTGTTCGTGCTGGCCCTGCTGGCCGTGCAGGCGCTACCGGACGTGCTCACCCGCTATCGGGAAATGGGAGTGCTGAAACGATTGCGGACCACACCGGCCTCACCGGGACTGCTGTTGGTCGCCCAACTGATTCTGATGATCGGAATTTCGCTGACCACCCTGATCCTGATCGTCGTGGTCCCCGGCATCATTTCCGGAATCTGGCCGCGCAATCCGATCGGCTATTTGATCGGTTATCTGTTGGTCGTCTGGGCCATGCTGGGCTTGGGCATGGTGATCGCCAGCCTGTTCCGGAACGCCAAGGTGGCTGCCGGCTTCGGATCGTTCCTGTTCTTCGTGCTCCAGTTCTTCGCCGGGCTGTGGATCGCCCGAGCCGCCATGCCGGAATGGATGCGCTGGATCTCGAACCTGACCCCGACCGGGGCGGCGGCCCAATCGCTCATCGACGCGGGGGCCGGGCACTGGCCCAATGTCGGCTACTGGGCGGTGCTGCTGTTCTGGGGCGCCTTCACCTCGGCGCTGGCGGTCAGACTGTTCAAGTGGGAATGACGTTCATATGGGAATGACGTCGGCAGCTCCGAGCCGGCCGTCGCCGCTCTCTTCCGATGCGGCCGGCCCGGCCCGGCTGGTCTCGTTCCTCTGGCGGCGGCAACCCGAATTGGAGCCGACCGGCCGTTGGCTCACCGGCCGTACCGATATCGCCTGGCCGGACGCGATGGTGGGCAGCCGCGCCGTCCGGTGGATGCCCAGAGCCTTACTGGCGTTGTCGCTGGTCCTCTGTACGTTGACCGCCCCCGCCCTCACGGGCTGGTCCCGGTACGGGCTGCTGCTGGTGCTGAGCCTGGCGGCCGGCGGCTGGTACGAGTGGTGGACGCACTGGAATGTGGCGCTGCTTCAGCGGCGCCTGCTGGCCTGGACGGTGCAGTGGGCGCTGATGGCCGGCCTGGTGTGGATCAACCCGCTGGGGGCCATTTATGCGTTCGTCGGTTACCTGTTCGCGGGGACCCTGTTCACCGGGGCCATGCAGGTGCTGGGGGTGCTGCTGACCGCGTTGGTGGTGGCCCTGTCCCAGGTGGGCGGCAGCAGCCAGCTCGCCCAGGCCGGACCGATCTTCCCGGCCCTGGTGACCGTCAACTTCCTGATCGCCCTGGCCTTTGTGACGTTGAGCAACCGGCGGGAGGACGCCATCCGCAAGCGCGACCTGGCCACTCGCGAATTGATGGCGGCTCAGCAGGCGAACCTGCAACTCCAGCAACAACTCGTCGACCAGGCCCGCGGCGCCGGTGTCCGGGATGAACGCGCCCGGCTGGCCCGCGATCTCCATGACACGGTGGCGCAGGGATTGGTGGCGGTGGTCACGCAGCTGGAATCCATCGACGACGGGCAGCTGACCGCCGACGCGAGCCGGCGAGTGGAGAACGCCAAGGCGCTGGCTCGGCAGGGCCTGGCCGAGGCGCGGCGTGCGGTGCACGCGCTCCAGCCGGTGGACCTGGATCATCGCTCGTTGCCGGACGGGTTGCGGGCCTTGGTGCGGACCTGGAGCGAGCACAACCGGATCCGCGCCACCGTTTACTGCTCCGGTGAGGAACGGACGGCCGATGTCGACGCCGAGTTGATCAGGGTGTGCCAGGAAGCCCTGTCCAACATCGCGCGGCATGCGGCGGCCACCTCGGTGGCTGTCACGTTGACCTATTTGGAGGATCGCATCCTGATGGATGTCCGTGACGACGGGTGCGGATTCGACGCGGATTCACTGGCCGCGCCGGGTCCGGCCGGAGGACACGGCTTGATCGGCATGTCGGAGCGGCTCCGGCTGGCCGGGGGCGACCTGGTGGTCGAGTCCGAACCCGGCAGCGGCTGCGTGCTCAGTGCCGCGATGCCCGGCTGACGCGGTGACGAGGAAGGAATCGCGATGACGGCGGCGATCAAGGTGGTGATCGTGGACGATCACCCGGTCGTCCGGGACGGCCTGAAGGGCATGTTGCAGCAGGACGGTCGTCTGCTGGTGGTGGGAGAGGCCGACGGAGGACGCCAGGCCCGCTCGGTGGTCGCGGCCGCGGATCCGGATGTCGTACTGATGGACTTGCGAATGCCGGACGGCGACGGCGTCGGCGCCATCCGGGAGCTGCGGCAGCTGTCGCGGACCCGGCCGCGCATCCTGGTGCTGACCACCTACGACACCGACCGGGACATCTTCGCGGCGATCGATGCCGGCGCGGATGGGTATCTGCTCAAGGCGACGCCCAGGGCGGAGCTGATCGAAGCGGTGCTGCGGGCGGCGGCCGGCCAGAGTGTGCTGGCCCCGGTGGCCGCTCGATCGTTGATGGACCGGGGCCGCGAGGAACAACTCACCGACCGCGAAATAGAGGTGCTGGCCGCGATCGCCAAGGGCGGCACGAATCGGGACGTGGCGGGTGAACTGCTGGTCAGCGAGGCGACCGTGAAGACACACCTGCTGCGGCTGTATCAGAAACTGGGCGTCAAGGACCGGGCGGCGGCGGTCCGGGTGGCCTTCCAACGAGGACTGATCGGCTGACACACGGCTGGTGGGCCGGCGCATCCGGTGTGTGGGAAACCAACGATGGGTACTGAAGCGGTGCGGACGCCAAAGCAGCTGACGAGACCGCTGACCTGGAGGAGGCCGCCATTGTCCAGCGCGGAATCACAAGCGACTTCGGGCGACTTGATGCGCAGTCTGACGGATACGGTCGGCGAGTTGGTGCGTCGGGAAATCCGCCAGGCTCAGGAGGAGCTGACGGGTAAAGCCCGGCAGGCCGGGGTGGGATTGGGGTTACTGGCCGGGGCAGCGGTGCTGGGGGCGATGGCCGCGGGAGCAGCTGGAACTGCTGTGGTGCGGCTGTTCGACCGCCTGGTGTCACCACGGTTCGGGGCCACGCTGGCCACCGCCGGTTTCGGGGCCGGTGCGGCCTGGCTGGCCGGGCGGGGCCTGAAGGAGATCCGCTCAGTCGGGAGCATTGTGCCCGAGCACACCATCGCCGGAATACGTGACGACGTGGAAACGGTCAGCCAAAAGCATTGAGGGCCGAACGGTGCGACCCCTGCCGTCGAGTAGGCGCGCGGTGAGCACGGAACCGCCGCTGGCGGGGTGCGGCCGGCGGTGCCCGCCTCGCCTCCCAGCGTTGGCGTCGGCGTTCTGATCCGGGAGGAAGTGAGCCAGTGAGCGACCGGACTGTGGACCCTTGGGGAGAACGAACGCCGCACGCCAAGGCGACGGTGTGGCCGGCCCGGGTGGATCTGCATCTGGCCGGCGGCCTCGCAGAGTCCGAGGTGGACCGGTGGGTGCACAGCGCCTGCGTACTGTGCAGCAACGGTTGTGGGCTGGACATCGCGGTCAAGGACCACCAGATGGTCGGGGTGCGAGGACGGGTCACCGACGTGGTCAACCACGGGCGGCTCGGACCGAAGGGTCTGTACGGCAGCACCCCGTGGGCGTCCTCGCCGGACCGGCTGACCCGGCCGATGATTCGGGAAGGCGACCGCCTGGTGGAAACCGACTGGCCGACCGCAATGGGTCGGGTGGTCGCGAAATCTCAGGAATTGCTGGCGGCCAAAGGACCGCTTTCGCACGGTTTCTATACCTCGGGCCAATTGTTCCTGGAGGAGTATTACACCCTCGCGCTTCTCGGGAAGGCGGGTTTGGGTACTCCGCACATGGACGGCAACACTCGGCTGTGCACGGCCACCGCCGCGGCGGCCTTCAAGGAGTCTTTCGGCACCGACGGGCAGCCCGGTTCCTACACCGATATCGAGTACGCCGACGCCATCTTCTTGTTCGGGCACAATGTCGCCGAAACCCAAACCGTGCTGTGGGCGCGAATGCTCGACCGGATCCACGGTGCGGACCCGCCGAAGATCGTCTGCGTGGACCCGCGTCGCACGCCGGTTGCCGTCGAGGCCGAACGCACCGGCGGAGTCCATCTGGCCGTGCGGGTCGGCACGAATCTGGCCCTGATGAACGGTTGGACCCGAGAGCTGCTGGTGCACGGTTGGGTCGACCAGGATTGGGTCGAGGCCCACACTTTGGGTCTGGACGATCTGAAGACCACCGTGGGTCCGTACACGGTCGAGAGGGTCGCCCGTCTCTGCGACATAGACCCTGACGGCCTGCGCCGGGCGGCGCGCATCTTCGGGGAGAGCGACGCCGTGCTGTCCACGGTGCTGCAAGGGTTCTATCAGTCTCATCAAGCCACCGCCGCCGCGGTCGCCGTGAACAATCTGCATCTGTTGCGGGGCATGATCGGTCGGCCAGGGGCGGGAATCCTGCAGATGAACGGCCAGCCCACCGCGCAGAACAACCGCGAGTGCGGTGCTGACGGCGACATGCCCGGGTTCCGGAATTGGGACAACGCGAAGCATGTACAGGAGCTCGCGGAGCTGTGGAACGTCGACCGCACAACGATTCCGCATTGGGCGCCCCCCACCGATGCCATGCAGATCTTCGGGTACGCCCAGGACGGCACCATAGGATTTCTCTGGATTTCGGCCACCAATCCGGCTGTGTCCATGCCCGAAACCGCGCGTATCCGAAAGATCTTGCGCGGGGAGCAGTGTTTCGTGGTGGTGCAGGATCTTTTTCTCACCGAGACGGCGCAGTTGGCCGACGTCGTTCTCCCGGCCGCGGGGTGGGGCGAAAAGACCGGCACCTTCACCAATGTCAGCCGCACGGTGCACTTGTCGGACCAGGCCGTGGAGCCGCCCGGTCAGGCAAAGGCGGACCTCGACATTTTTCTGATGTACGCCGACGCCATGGATTTTCGCGACCGCGACGGCCAGCCGCTGATCAAGTGGCGGACGCCGGAGCAGGCCTTCGACGCCTGGCGCCGGGCCACCGCCGGACGGCCGGTCGACTACACGGGCCTGACGTATCAACTGCTCCGGGGACCCACCGGAATAGCGTGGCCCGTCAACGAGAAGGCTCCGCAGGGGACCGACCGGCTCTATACCGAACCGATTTTCCCGACCGACACCGATGAGTGTGAAACCTTTGGTCATGACCTGCTTCTGGGCGGCGCCGTGACCGAACAGGAACACCGCGCGATGGCGCCCGCCGGACGGGCCTTCCTCAAGCCTTGTGAGTACGCCCCGGCCCATGAGCTCCCGACCGAGGATTTCCCCCTGCTGTTCACCACCGGGCGCACCGTGTACCAGTTCCACACCCGCACCAAGACGGCGCGATCCCGATCCCTGAATGCCGCGGCACCGGACCCATGGGTGCAGCTCAATGCGGACGACGCCCAGCAGTACGGCATCGAGGACGGGGACCTCGTCCGGGTCGAATCGCCCCGCGGAGCCATCGAAGTCACGGCCCGCCTGGGGCAGATCATGCGCGGAGCGGTGTTCGCACCGTTCCATTACGGCGACTTCGACCCCGACCGCCTCGATGCCGGCCGATCCGGGCAGGCCAATGAACTGACGATGACCGTCTGGGACCCGGTGTCCAAACAGCCCTACTTCAAGACGGCGGCCTGTCGTATCCGCAAGGTTCACGCCGGGAGGGGCCGCGATGCGGCGTCGGTAGCTCCCGCCGACGCGGTGCCGGCGGTTCCGGGCGGCGCACCCACCACCAGTCGGGTGGTGCCCACGCCGCGTTACACGAATGATCCGGCGCAGGGTACGGCCGGGCCGTCCCCGACCTCGACGGTGGCGGGGATGTCCTGATGCCGCACGTCGCCACCTATGTGCGTCTGGCCAGTCGCAGTGAGCAGACCCTGGCCGAATCATTCCGCACCGTCGCCGAAGGGCACAGCGCCCAGGCGGACATCTTGCACACCTGCCACACGCTGGCGAAGATGAACGATTCCCACGTCGCCGCGCTGGCTCCGGTCGCCGACCGGTACGGCCAGGACAACGACGACGACACGGCCGAACCTGAGCGGCTGCACGCCGCCGGCCTGGCCGAAGTGCGGGAGGGCCAAATCGGTCTGCTGCGCGATCTGCAGGACCTGCACGTGCTGGCGACGCTGGTGCAGACGACGTGGACAGTTCTGGCGCAAGGGGCGCAGGGGCTGCGCGACTCGGAGTTGTTCGCCATCGCCACCGCCTGCAATGCGGAGGTGTCCCGGCAGTTGTCCTGGCTCAACACCCGCATGAAAGCCGCTGCCCCGCAGGCACTGGTGGTTGCGCCTTGATTTCCCGGGAGCCATAGCAGTTACATCGGGCCGGGACAATGAGCCTCACCAGGCGACGATGGTGCTTGGCGCCGTCGCTCCGGCCATGCCGACGGTAAGCCATCCGGGTGACATCCCAACCCTTGACACCTTGGGTCGGGACAGAGTTGAGTCCTATGCGCGCGCTGTGCCCGTCGCCGCTTGAAGCCTGGTGGCCTGGCGCCAAATCCAGTGCCGTTGCCGGACGGCTTTTGTGCACGAGAGGTGAGCGGTGGACAGAGCGGCGCTTCGCGCGACACGGGTCGGAATCGCCCTGATAGCGGCGTTGGCTGTCGGGGGGTGCGGGGTGGCGAGCCCAGCCGGGACTGGGCTGCCAGGGGCCGCCGTTTCCTCAAGTGCCTCGACTCCGGTCACAGCCACAGCCACTGCCGCAGCCGCAGCCACAGCCACAGCCACCGCATCAGCTCCGGCATCGGCGACTGGTCGATCAGCTCCCAACGACTCGCGCTGGGCCGCACAGCTGGACCAGGCTCTGGCCGAGTTGGTCGCCATGCCCGGCGGGCCGCCCGGCGCGTTGGCCGTGGTGCAGGTCAACAATCGCCGGACATTCCATTCCGCGGGCGTGGCGGACGTGACGACCGGTGCCAAACCGGCGATCAACGACTACATGCGAGTCGCGTCGGTGGCGAAGGCTTTCAGCGGCGCGACGGCCCTGACCCTGGTCCACCAGGGACTGCTGTCGCTGAATGACACCATCGCGCAGAGATTGCCGACCCTTCCGGTGGCCTGGGGCAAGGTGACGCTGCGCCAATTGCTCAACCACACCAGTGGGGTTCCCGACTTCGTGCTGAGCCCGGGCTTCGTCAGTGCGGTGACAGCGTCGCCGGACAAGGCCCCGCCGCCCGAGCAGTTGCTGCAGTTCGTGGCGAACAAGCCGCTGGATTTCACGCCGGGCACCCGTTACGTGTATTCGAACTCGGACAACATTGCTGTCGGCTTGATGGTTCAGGCGGTCACCAAGAAGCCCTATGCCGATGTCCTGGCCGAGAAAGTTCTCGGGCCGCTGAAATTGCGGCAGACTTCTTTGCCCACCGGCACTTCAATGCCTACACCCACGCTGCACGGCTATGACCTGTCGCCGACCGGTCAGCCGGAAGACGAAACCGCCGCTCTGGCCGGCGGGTGGGCCTGGGCCTCTGGCGGTGTGGTGTCGACGCCCGCGGACCTCAACACTTTCATCCGGGGGTATGTCAGCGGCGCGCTGTACGACGCCAAAACCCGAGCCGAGCAGCAGCGGCTGTTCATCCCGGACGCTCCGTCCGGCCCGCCTGGCCCTGGCGACAACTCGGCCAGTCTGGCGTTGTTCCGGTATCAGACACCGTGCGGAACCGTGTACGGCCACACCGGTAACACCTTTGGTTACACGCAATTTGCCGTGGCGACTCCGGACGGACGGCGTTCGGTCGTGGTCACCATGACCCTGCAACGCACCGATCACTCATCAGGCCAGGGCCTCTCGGTGTATCGGGCGCTGCTGCAAGTAGAACAAGCCGGCATCTGCGCGGCGCTGCAGAAATGAGGCCGAACTGCACGAAGCCGCGAGCATCGATGAAGAGTTCGGCGGGGGCCGGACGCGGTGACGCACGACGACGGGCCCGGCGCGTCGGAGCATGGGCGGCCTTTCTGGTGTGCGCGCTGGGTGTTTCGGCCTGCACGTCGAGCACTGCGGCCCAGGTGGCCGCGGGGAGCTCTGGGGGCGCGACGCCGGCGAGCGCGCCCACCGCCGCCAGCAGCACGCATGCGACGTCAGCGAAGTCAGCGACCTCAGCGACCTCAGCGACAAAGCCTGCTACCTCGACGGCTGCGCCGAGCTCCGCCCCGCCGACCACCGACGCCAATCCCATTCCGGGGCTGGACCCGTCGGCGTGGGCAGTGATGACCAAGGCGCCGTACGTCGCCGGCCAGTGGGCTATTTCCGTTCGCGACGTGGCTTCGGGAAAACAGCTGATTTCCTGGAACGCGGACAAGCTCTTCGAACCCGGGTCGGTGGTGAAAACATATAGCGTGGGGGCGGCCTGGCAGCAATTCGGCCCGAATTCCACCGTGGCGACGCCGGTGAAGCGCACGGGCCGGCTCGCCGGCGGCACGCTGACGGGAAACCTCATCCTCGTCGGCTCCGGTGACCTCACCATGGATGGCCGCACCAAGCCGGATGGGACCGTTGATTACACGAACCTGGACCACAACGACGCCAACGCCATACCCGGCGCCACGCTGACTCCCGAGGATCCGCTCACCGGGCTGAACCGCCTGGCCGCTCAGGTGAAGGCGGCCGGCGCATCGACGGCAACGTGATCATCGACGACCGGCTGTGGCAGCCGCATGCCCTGGAGAACGGGCCTGTCACACCCATCATCATCAACAACAACCTGATTGACTTCACCACCACGGCCGGTCGCGTCGGGGCGTTGGCCACCATCGCCATGCGGCCGAAGGTGTCGCCATGGACGGTGACCAGCCAGGTCAAGACGGTGGCCGCTGGACAGCCGACCGCCATCAAGGTCACCGCGCCCAAAGAGGGCACAGTCGTGCTCTCCGGAACCATTGCGGCCGACAGCGCGCCCGTGGTGAACACCTACGCATTCAAGGATCCAGCGACGTTCGCCCGCACCGCCTTCGTCGAGGCGCTGGTCCGCAACGGCGTCACCGTCAGCGCGAAGGCGGTCAGTCCCAACCCGGACCAGCAGCTGCCGTCCAGGAAGGCGGTCGCCGCCTTGCCGACGGTCGCGCACTTGACCTCGCTGTCCCTGGATCAGGAGGCCAAGTACACCCTCAAGATCAGTTACAACCTGGGTGCGGAGACATTTGTCTGCCTGTTGGCGGTGCAGGGCGGCAGTACGGACTGCAGCGACGGATTGGCCAGGGCCGCCCAGATCTGGCGAAAAGCCGGGCTGCAGACCACCGGGGCGGTGTTGATCGACGGCTCGGGGCTGCCGGGCAATTTGATCACCGCGGACAACGAGGTGCAGCTGCAGACGATCATGGCCAAGCGCCCGGATGCGGCTGCCTGGAAGGCCACGCTGCCCATTCTCGGGGTCGACGGTTCGTTGGCCATGGTCCAACCGAACGGCCCGGCCAAGGGCAAGGTGGCCGCGAAGACGGGAACCCTGGCGGCGGGCGACCTGTTCAACAACCGACTACTGTTGCCGGCCAAGGCGTTGGGTGGCTACATCGACAGCAAGGCCGGACGGCGCCTGGCCTTCACGATCATCAGCGCCAACAGTGTCTACTCGGACATCAACGGCGTGTTCGCCGCCAATGACGACGTGGGCAAGGTCGCGGAGATCATCCAGCAGACGAATTGATCGATGACCGGCGGGCGCTGGGAGGTGTCCGTGAAGGTGCGGTGGCGATGAGCGCCGCGCGCCTTCGCCGATGTTGCGTCTCCGGGCGGAATCCGGTGCTCGGTCGGTGTAGTCGGGCTGTCGGTGAACCTGGGTGGCGATATAGAGCCACGAGCGTTCACGGACGGAGGGACTCCGGCGGCACCAGGCGCTCCGGCAATGCCCGCGGCCCAGGCTTCTTTAGCCGGTCCACCGGTTGGGGGACGTGATGTTGGCCCGGTAGAACGGGCGATGGGTCGATGGGCGTCGGTGGAGCTGGCGGGCAGAGTCGTGGTTGTCAGCGAAACAGCCCCGACTCGGGGCGTTCCCAGTCCCGAAATGGAGCGTTACCCCATGAAGTTCTCCCCGAAGAAGGCCCTGATCGTCGGCGTGGCCGCGACCGCCGGAGTCATGTTGTGCGGCGCCACCGCGTTCGCCGGCACGCCGACCACAACGCCGGCGCACAACCCGGCCCCTTCGCATCCGGCGGCCAAGGTCAAGTCAGGCGCGATCGACGTCGCCACCGTGACCCTGTGGAATCAGACGCCGTACGAGTGGACGTTGGACGACGCGTCGTGGTTCGTCCAGCCCGGCCAGAAGTGGGGCGACATGGAGACCGCTCCCCAGCAGACCCTCGAGCCCGGCCAGAAGGAGAACATCACCACGGTTCTGACTGCGCTGCAGATGAATCCGATGTACGTGCAGTACAACTTCACGGACGTCAACGGCGGCACCCACATCGAGAAGTTCCAGACCGGCACCGCTTGGGCCAACTGGGCCGATTCCATCGTCATCTGCGCGGCGGACGGCAATGACCAGTCCTCGGTTTTCTCCACCGTGTTCAACACCGTCATCGTCCGCAACGGCCTCAACGCCACGATCGCGGCTGGTCTGGACGGCCCGGCCGAGCTGACCGTGGACGCCCAGCAGCACCCGGCGCAGGCGCAGGCCATCATGAAGCAGTTCGCCGCGGCCCAGCCCACCACCCAGCACTTCAACCCGCACATGATCACCAACAGCCAGGGTCAGACGGTCCCGGAGATCGCCTACACCAAGGGCACGGAAGAGCAGATCACCGGTGAGGTGGACAACGAAACGGACCGACCGGTGTCGGTGCAAGCCACCCATCAGGTCGACTCGTCGCAGTCCACCACACTGGGCATGACCGTCGGTGTCGAAGCCAACATGGACATCTTGGGCATCGTGAACACCTCGGCCGCGCTGAAGGCAACGACGGACAAGTCCTGGGGCACGACCACCTCCACCTCGCAAGCCGCCTCACTGCAGCTGAACCCGCTCAACGACAAGCTGGGCCAGACGAATGGATGGATCACTCGCACTCCGGAGGTTGCCACCGTGACCGGCGACTTCGACTTCACCACGAACGACGGCATCATTTACCACGTCAAGAACGTCACGGTCAGCGAAGAAGAGATCGACGGCGCTACCACCCCTGACGGCACCCATGTCACTACCGCCTACGGGCAGCGCTGGACCAACTGAACCGACCAACGCGCTGATCCAAAACACCGCAATCCCTATGCCGGGGTTGCGGTGTTCGGCGTTTCACAGCTGCCCGACGCCCGGTGGAGCGGCGGATCCTCCGATGAGGGGATGCCGATTTCGTCCGTCGCGGGGGCCGATATCCCGATAAGCCAAACCGGCTTCCGGCGGCAGGCTTGCAGATGTCAGCGATTGAGAACCTCAATCCCAGCGCCTTATCCACCAGAAGGAACAACGACCATGAGCAGCAAGACCGTCGCCCCCGTCACCTCGTCCCGGCGCACCTCGCGGCGGACCCGGCTGATCGCCGGCACCGTGATCTTCGCGGGCATGACCGGCGCCACGCTGGCTTTCGCCGGCTCCGCCTCCGCCTCGACCACCGTCATCGACGCCCAGAGCAACCCGACCGCCGCGGCCGCGGCGATGGCCCAGTTCGCCACCGCCACCGACAAGACCTTCACGCCAGAAGCGGACCCGCTGTACCACAGCACGGGCTGGACGATGCCGGCCGGTACCAGCGTTCAGGAAAACGACGGCAAGCCCGGCTCCCTCGACACCTCGGCGAGCTGGACCTTCGGAACCACCAAAACTTCGTCATGGTCCTTGGGCGGCGAGGTCGATTTGTCCGCCGGCGGCGGCATCGGCTTCGCCAACGTCACCGTGAGCGTGGACCTGTCCGCCTCCCACACCTGGGGCACCAGCACCAGCGACAGCGAAACCATCACCGGCGAGGTCCCGGCCGGTGAATCAGAATGGATCCTGGAATCCACCAGCGAGGCCACCTATACCGGCAGCTACAAGTTCACCGCCGCCGACGGCACGACCTACGAGATCGACAACGTCACCATCACCACCCCAGTCGGCAAGGGCGACAACCCCAACGCCGCCGTCAGTTACCGCGTTGTCGAAGGCAACATCAACAAAATCGCCGCTGCCCTGAACGTCCCGGCTGCTCACCTGGACACCACCAAGCTCAGCGCCGCTCAGGTCAACGTCGTCAGCCAAAAGCTTGGCCTGACGAAGTAACCGACCTGCTGACACAATCATCGGCAACACCTGAAAAGTTCTCAAGGCCAGAGGCCCGGACGTCCACGACGTCCGGGCCTCTCCCGTTTTGTTCGGGCTCCGGCGTCCCACCAGCCGCCGGCAACGCCCAGGCGTCCCGGCAGGTCAGCTGCCGGGGATGGCCGGCGCCTGGTCCGGTGACAGCAGCGTCGCCAGCTTGACGAACAAAGAGGAGCCCTGAAGCGCGTCCTGGTTCGCCGCTTGCGTTCTCGTGCAATACACAACGATGGTGATCTTCTTGCTCGGCAGAGTGGCGATCCCGGCGGTGTAGCCCTGCAGGCCCGGATTCACGAAAACCCAGCCGTTCGTCACACCGATGCCCATGGCGTAATAGAAGTGCTTGGTGAATCGACCGAAACCGACGTTGTCCGGGGCCAATTGGGCCCGATGGCTCCGGGCCGACAACAGTTCGCCGGAGCCGGCGGCTTCGATGAAGCGGCGCAGATCGTGCTGGTTGGACGAAAGGCCGCCGGCGTACTGCGTCCATCCGGGATTCCAATATGTTGTGTCCTCCCACACGCCGCGCTCACCGGAGTAGGCGTGCAGAACCGGCTCGGGTTTCGCGGCCGTCGTGGCCAGCGTCGTTTGCCGGAGCCCCAGCCGATTCAGCACACCTTCACGGATGAGCTGACCCATCGGTTTGCCGGTCTCTTTTTCCATCACCAGCTGCAGGACGAGGACGTTCGTGTCGGCGAAGGTCCAATTCGTGCCGGGCCGGAACTGCACCGGCTCGGGCACGTCGAACGCGTACTGGACGTCCTCCGCAGCGGTGAACGCGCGGAACGGATTTGCGTAGAAAGCGTCGCGGAACGCGGGGACGTTCACATAATGCACATAGCCGCTGGTTTGGTGCGCCAGCATGTCGAGCGTGATCATGTTCGCGGCCGGCATCTTGGGAAACCACTTGCTGAGCTTGTCCTCCAGCGCCAGCCTGCCCCGATCGACCAGTTCCAGCAGCACGGTGGTCACCATGGCCGTGGTGACGTTTCCGGTGATGTGGTGCATGGCGGTCGTCGCCGGCACGCCGGTCATCGACTCGCCGAGGGTACCCACCACCACCGGCTCGCCGCGACGCCAGACGCCCACGATGGCCGCGAGGAGCTTGTCACCGGCGAACGAGCTTTCGACCAGCGCTGCCGCCTGTTTCGCGGCCGGATCCGATCCCAGGCGCAGACCGTGGAAGTCTTGGTTGTCCCAGTCCCGACCCCTCCCTGTCTGGCCCGCGGCTGATCCTGGTGCCGAATTCTGGAGTGCGGGCGTGCTGGGCCCGGCGCTGGCGGCGGTGGCGGGCAACGCGACAACTCCGGCCACACCCAAGCCGCTGACGCCGGCGTAGCGGAGGACGGAGCGGCGGCTGATATCGCTCATGCTGTCCACCTGTGGTTTTCCGGGAAGCACGTCGCGGTCATGTGTGGATCCTTCCGTTCGAGGGTCGTTGGAATGCCGGGACAAGACCTGACCGACCTCAGATCGGCCAATCGCAGCCGTTGGTGTAGTTGTGGGGGAGCGTCGGGATGAACGCTTCCTTCGAGATGCCCAGACCGCCGTCGCCGGGGTTGTTGTCGTCCGTCAGTACCGGCCCGAACATCCGCTCCAGAATCTCCGGGGACGGATATTGGACCGCGGCGTACGGCGGGGAGTAGCTCTTCTGCTTGCCCATGATGAAGTATTGGTATTGGGTCTCGTCCGTCCAGGGTTCCGTTTCGGAGAAGGCCTGGTCGAAGCCCCAGAGTCTTTCGCTGCCTCGTCGCAGTACTGCTTGGGCGTCGTCCGGTGCGTCAGTGAAGGGGTGGTAGAAGCCGCCGAATCCGCACCCGTACTTGGACAGGTCCGTGAAGGGCGCGCGGCCCAGATCGTAGGCGCCGTAGGCGACGGGGGTCAGTTGCGTCCATGCGTACCGTTCGTTGGCGCGTTGCATGGCGGCGAAGACGGCAGCCTCAGGTGCCTTGGCGCCGGCCGAGCACCATGACTCGGGCAAGCTGGTGTCGACACACCATTTCCCGGCGACGGTGGACAGCTTGGTGTAGTCGGAGACGAGGAGGTCGCCGACCCGGTCGACCATCGCGATGGCCGTGACCGCCGCCTTGTCGAGTTGGTCGGTCACCTTGTTGGCCTTGATGGTGATGGACTCGTAGGACGGCGGCTTGTCGACGGCCGTTTCCCCGATCCAGGCGCCCAGCTCGACGATGCCGGCGGCCACGTGCAGCGCGTGGCCGGCCTCGCCCAGGAACGGCGCGATGATGGCGACCAGGGCCTTCATCAGGCCCTGCCAGTCGAATTCGACGTCCTTCTCGTTGTCCTCGGCGATGAGGTCGGCGATCAGCGTGGTCGAGTTGTCGATGGTGTGCCCGTTCAACAGTGACGCGAACGGGGCCGCGTAGGACGCGAGGCGCTCCCGGACGATGGACACCCAGGTCAGCTCCTTGACGAACTCGTCCCGGGCCGCCGCGAACTGAGCTTCGGTGAACGGCTCGATTCGCTTGGCCACCGCTGAGTAGGTGAGAGCGGCCACGTCCGTGGCCAGGTCGTGCCAGTAGCTGGCGGGATGGTCGGTCGCCCAGTAGGCGGCCCGGGGATCCGGGCCCAGTCCCAGCTTGACCCCGATATAGCGCAGGGCCGCTCCACTCACGACCGGCCAGGTACCGGTCGGCGCCGACAGCGCCAGTCGTTGCAGGTCCTCTTCGGGCGCGCCGGCCGAGGCCGGTCCGGTCGGTCGGAACAGGGAGAACTCGTTCGGGGCCAACACCGTGCGAACCCGGGCGTTCGCGCCGAACGCCTCGCTGCCCTGACCGGCCACCGGCGTGCTCTTGTCGGCCCAGCCGACGAGCGTGTAATCCGAGCCGGTAACGGAAGAACCGCGGTTGAAGCCGTTCTCCGTTCCGCCCACGGCAGCCACGGCTTCCGCCAATCGCATCACCACCGGGTAGCGGATGTTGGGGGACAGCAGTGAGTTGTGGTCAGCGTCGCCGGGATTACGCACGGAGGTGATGACGACGATGTCACCGTTGTCTGCCGAGCGACGCCCGTTGAGGTAGTTCGTCATTCGTACGGCCTCGCTGTTGGCGTCCGGTCCGTTGGTGAAAAAGAAGTCGCTTCGCACCGGTGCCAACGTGATCTTGTCGTATACGGCGACGGCATATCCGGCCCCGCCGATCGCGTCCTTGACGACGTCATTGGCCGGGTCGCCCACGCGGATGTGGACCACGCAATTCGTGCCGGCTGGGTCGCAGCCGTTGGACAATCGGGTGTCGACATCGACGCGGTGGTTCGGTACGTGGCGAAAGGCCATGTATTGGTCGAGTACCAGCAGATCGTCGATACGGCCGCTTCCGGCGGTCGCGCCCCATTTGTATTGGGCCCAGCTGTCTGTGCGATTGACGTTGCCGATGATCGAGAACCCGCCGGCGACCAGACCGGCCTGGGCGGCGGCGGGCGATGCCTGGTAGCCGATCGCCGAGAACACCTCCAGTGAGCGCCCCGACGCCCACCCGGACGCGGAGTGGCTGGTGGCGATGACCAGGTCCTGCGGGCCTGTTTTCAGCTTGGCCAGATCGGCGGCCAGATCGGCGCTGACCGGCGATCGGTTGCCGCTGGTGTTGGAGCTGCGCAGGGTTGCCGAATACGACCGGTTCCACACCGGGGACAGGTCTTTCGGGCTCAGCACCAGGACCTGCCACTGCGCGGCGAACGGCGTGCCACCCGAAGTGGTGCCCGAGTAACCGCCGATGCCGTTCGTCACGGTGAGATAGGGAGCGGGGTAGAAGCGAGCGCCGATTCGGATGCCGGGCCGTCCCAGGTCGCTGGCCATGGTGTCCACCACGGCCCCGGGGCTGCTCACCGTGCGAAGGGGAACGAGCGGCACGGCCGTGGCCGAATCGGGATGCGCTGTCGCGGCCCCGGGCTGCGCGGTCGCGGCGTAGGAAGACGCTGCCGCCGGCGCCACCAGCAGCTGGCCGGCCACCAGCATGGCCACCACCGACCTCAGCAGCACCCGAGACGGACCGGAGATCGGCATGTCGGCCTTCTTCTCTCTACGCGCGCCTCTACCTGTTCCAGGGACGAGGACTGGACCTTTCCCCCGGCGGTGCCGCGGTGCTGCAGACAACCACCGGCCCGGAAAGACGCCTTACCCACCGCTGGCCCGCCGAGTGTGCCCATCCCGGTCGGCGCAGCGGAATGGGGGCAGCACCACATTGCTTGGGGCTCGCTCGGATCGGAGAACCGTGCGGAGGTAGCTCGGGGCACTCAGAGGTCGCGGTTGAGGTATTGCACGACGGCCAGCACACGGCGGTGGTTGTCCGGCTCCGGAGGCAGCACCAGGGTGTCGAAGATGAAAGCGATGTTGCGCTCGACCGCTTTTTCGGTCACGCCCATCTCCCGGGCGATCCTGGTGTTGCTGTGCCCCTGGGCCATCAGCTCCAGCACTTGGAGCCGACGAGGTGTCAGCTTCCCGATCGGATCGTCCCGCCGGCTCCGACCCACCATGCCGGCCACCACTTCCGGGTCGATCACCGACTCGCCGGCGCCCACCCTGTCCAGGGCCTGCATGAAGAGATCGACATCAAGCACCCGCTGCTTCAGCAGATAGCCGACCGCTCGTGACCCGGCGGCCAGGAGCTCCACCGCCCCTTGGGAATCGATGTACTGCGACAGCAGCACGATAGCGATATGGGGTAGCTCGGATCGGATCGTCGCGGCGGCGGTCAGTCCTTCCACGGTATGAGTCGGCGGCATCCGAATATCGGTGATCACCAGGTCCGGCTGCAAAACTCTGGTCTTGACCAACAACTCGTCCAGCGTGCTCGCGGCTCCGACGACGTCGTGCCCCTGATCGGCCAACAGCCGGATCAGACCTTCCCGCAGCAGGGCCTCGTCGTCGGCGACGATCACCCGCACGGAATCAGCGCCTTGACGACGGTGCCTTGGCCGGCCGCCGAATTCACCATCAGGCTTCCGTTCAGGGCCAGTACCCGGTCGCGCAGGCCCTGCAAGCCGCCTCCGCCGTTCATCACCGCACCGCCGTGCCCGTCGTCCCGCACCTGGGTGGACAAAGTGCCGTCGTTGAGATATTCCAGATCCACCCAGACACCTGTTGCTCCGGCATGTTTGATGGCATTGGTGACGATCTCGGAGACCACGAAATAAACGGTGCTCTCCACCGCTTCGGGTAGCCGCTGGTTCAACCCCGACGACCGCACCGTCAGCGGGACCGCGGTGCGCTCACTCAGTTCCCTGATCGCCGGCACGATCCCACGGTCGGTCAATGACGCCGGCATGATGCCGTGCACCAGGGTCCGGAAGTCCTTCAACAACGCCGCCATCCCCGCCTGCAGATCCGCGGCCGCGGCACGCACCTGGCCCGGGTCGTCCGCGCCTCTGGTCAAACTGACCACCCGGAGTCCCAGGACCACAATGCTTTGCTGGACGCCGTCGTGCAGATCTCTGGCGATGCGGCGGCGTTCGACGTCGGAGGCTTGCAAAATGCGGTACTGGGCCTCCCGAAGGGCTATGGCATGCTTTTCCACGTCGAGCAGCGCGGCACGGAGTCCGGCCACAACCCTCTGGTGATCGACAGCCAAAGCACAAACCTGGGCGATGGCGGCCAGCAGGTGCTCGTCGACCACCGAATTGGCGTCATAGACGATGGCACCCGCCACCTCGGAGCCGTAGCGCACGGGGCGCATCAGCTCGTCGGAGCCCAAATCGGCAACCGAACCGTCGGCGTAGAAAAAGGCGTCTGCTTCGCCGGCACTGTAAACGACATGAGCGCGCGGATCACCCAGCGCCCGCGCCACCGCATCGTCCAAATGCTCGGGCCTCAGCTGCCCGGAACCGACCCGCTTCAGGAACTCCTGCAACTCACCGGCCCGCCCGAACGCGCCGGTGAGCAGACCCACCAGGAACAGGATCGGCAGCCCCAACAAGATCGTGCTCTGGGCGTAGGCGGTCGGCTCGGGGTAGCGGGAGAACACCGCGGACAGCACGATCACCGTGATCATCGCGGTCAGCGCGACCGGGCCATACCAGGACAGCGGCCCCATTCGCTGCCGGCGGTCGGGGCCGGCGATGCGGCGACGGCGAAGCAGCACAGCCAATGCGGCGGCCAAGGTGAGCAGCCCGACGACCCGCTGCGCCGAAGTAGCGCCTTTGACCACTTCAGGCAGGTTGGAGATGGCGACGGGGCCGTCTCCGGAGAACAGGTAGATCGGCGCTTGCAGGACCAGGGCCACGAAATAGGTGCCGCCCACGACCCACCGGGAGACCCGGTCGGGAAGTCGGCCGTGCGGGAACGCCAGCACCAGGTGCACCAGCGTGGCCAGCGGCAAGGTGTGGCAGATGTCCCCGATCAGCCCGATAGCTGGGTAGGGCGCCAACTGCAATCCTGCGCACCCGGTGGCCAGCCCGGCCCACACCAACAACCATCCGAACGGGTTGTGCGGTTGCCGCCACGCGGCCAACAATCCACTGAGGCTGTTCAACCCGATCATCGATTCCCACAGCAGCAGCGAGGTCATGTCCCAGCCGCCGGCGCGAAGCAGCACGGACTCCACGGCAATCATCAACACGACGACGGCGGCCACGACAGTGGTCGAGAAGGCCTGCACCGCTCGGTCAGCCGCCGGCGTGGTCGGCGGGGTGACGCCTCGAGCGGTGCCGGTTCTGGTTACGGTCACCAGCCCGCCAACCTCCCCCGTCGGTGGCACCGACGGTGAGTACCACGTTGCCTATAACGCGATACTACAGAATGCGTCGTTTCGCGGCAGCCGTCGATACCGTGCACGTCGTCGATACGTTCCATACCGGCAAGATCATCGCGTCGTTCCCCGGATACTGTGGCTCAATTCCACTCATCCGTCGCGGCCCATGGCGATCGGTTCGCCACTGAAGGGCAAGAATTGGGTGGCGTGGAACGAATGCTAGGACCCAGGGTCACCGAATTGCCGCCCGCTGCGGCGGCAACGGCACCAATGCGTTTGTTCGGTTGATATCTGGACCGGTCGAGGAATATTGCGGAGCGAGCCGCGCCGAATGATTTGTTGGCACGGTATGGCAGCCAGGGCGAGAGCTCGGATCGCGCGAATTCACATATAGATCCTGCGGCCGCACACCCAGTGCGCTTTTACGAGCTGCGGGTCGCGAAGCGTCGCCAAAGCGCATGTGAGACGCTGACGACATGCGCATTGGCCTGCACGCACTGGGAATCGGATCGGGCGCTCAGCGGGACGTGATCGACGCCGTGGCCGTAACGGCGGAGTCCTGCGGCTTCTCCACCTTGTGGTCGGGCGAACATGTGGTGATGGTCGACAGCTCGGCCTCGCGCTACCCGTATTCGGCCGACGGTCAGATCGCCGTGCCCGCCGAGGCGGACTGGATCGATCCGATGATCGGACTCAGCTTCGCGGCCGCGGCCACTTCGACAATTGGCGTCGCCACCGGGGTGCTGCTGCTGCCGGAACACAACCCGGTCATCCTCGCCAAAAAGGCCGCGACGCTCGATGCGCTCTCCGGCGGCCGGTTCACCCTCGGGGTGGGCATCGGATGGTCGCGTGAGGAGTTCGCGGCGCTGGGTGTGCCGTTCGCCCGGCGAACAGAGCGCACCGCAGAATACGTCGCGGCCATGCGCACGCTATGGCGTGACGACGTCGCCACGTTCCGCGGCGAGTTCGTCGACTTCGGCCCGGTTCGGGTCAATCCCAAACCGCTGCGGCACAGGCGAATTCCGGTTGTCCTCGGGGGCAACAGCGATGCCGCTTTGAGCCGGGTGGCTGCGTTCGGCGACGGGTGGTACGGCTTCGCGCTCGACGGCGTCGCCGACGTCGCCGGTCGGCTCAGCTTCCTCGATGCGCAATGCCGGGCCGCTGGACGGGACATCGCCGATCTTCACCTCGCCGTGGCCTTGCGGGAGCCCAGTCCGGGCGACGTGGCCGCATTGACCGACCTGGGCGTCACCGAGTTGGTCATCGTGGAGGGTCCACCGCAGAACCCAGCACTCGCTCCGGCGTGGGTGTCGGGCGTGGCCGATCGGTGGATGTCGGCCGTCGGCTGAGCCCGGACGCGCCGTCCGCTCGAGTCGATGGGCTGGCCCGGGGCCAGGATCAGCTGCGCCCATGCGCGCGGCCGAACCAGGTTGCGGCGCTGTAGGCCTGGACGAAGGCGTCGATGAAAGCGCCGTACTGGGCGACGATGTCGGCACCATCGAGGTGCAACTGGTTCTCGGCGTTGCGTTCGGCGTTGGCCGAGAAGTTGTAGCCGCCCGTGGTGATTGTGTCGTCGGAGACCAGCACCTTGAGATGCATGAAGTCGGGCGGTCCGTCCGGGGCGGAACGCCCCGGTCGACGGCGGCCGCCAGCGCGGCCAGCACCTAAATGGCGATCTCCAGCGACGTCTCGGCGGCCGCCACGAAATCGGCCAGAGCCCGGGCCGTCGACGCCAGTTGGTCGGACCGGTCGCCGTGTTGCACATCGCGGAGAAACGTCACGGCGATCGGGCCAGTCAGGGTTCCAATCCACCACCTACGCCGACGCCCGGCAAGGGGTTCCACCGAATGCTTCTCGTCCGTCCGTCCGTTCGCTCGCCGGTCCGGACGCGCGCCGGCGTCAGTGCGGCCGGGTATCGCCGACCGCTCGTGCCGCCCGGAGCAGCTCCTCGAAAGAGGCGCCCTCGGGACGCAGCTCGTCGCGCCCGGGACGGAACCGCCGGGTCAGCGGTTCGGTCGACCGGGCGCCGAGCGCGGCGGTCAGTTCGCTGGCCGCCTGAGCGATCCGCCCGTCCAAGGCACCGCCGGTATCGGAACCGAAATCGGCCGTGGCGGCGAAGACGCCGGTCGGGAGGGGGCGCGCCTTGAAGTACGACAGCAGCGGGCGCACCGCATAGTCCAGGACCAGGGAATGCCGGGCCGATCCGCCGGTGGCCGCGACCAGCACCGGCTTGTCGACCAGCGCATCCGGGTCCATGACGTCGAAGAACGACTTGAACAACCCGCTGTAGGACGCACTGAAAGTGGGCGTGACGACCACCAGCCCTGCGGCCGAGGCCACCTGGTCCAGCACCGCGGCCAGTCGCGGCGAGGGAAACCCGGTCAGCAGATGGTCGGTGATCTCGTGGGCCAGCGGGCGTAGTTCCACCACCGACACGTCGACGGCCAGATCGTGGGCGGCGGCTTCGAGCTGCACCGCGTCCGCGAGCCGGTCGAGCAGCAGTCGGGTGGACGACGGTTGGCTCAATCCGGCGGACACCGCGACGATGGGCAGGCTCATACCCGCACCTGTCGTTGGCCAGAGGCACTGATCGAGTCCCGCGCGGCCACCAGGGCGGCGTGCGTGGGCGCCTCCGGAACCCCGGTCGGGCGGGCGGCGGCGAATTCCCGGCGCAAGACCGGGACGACCACTTCACCGAGCAGGTCGAGTTGTTCCAGCACGGTTTTCAGGGGCAGGCCGGCGTGGTCCATCAGGAACAGCTGCCGCTGGTAGTCGCCGAACGATTCCCGGAAGGTCAGGGTCTTGTCGATGACCTCGGCGGGGCTGCCGACGGTGAGCGGGGTCATTTCGGTGAAGTCCTCCAGTGAAGGGCCGTGGCCGTACACCGGGGCGTTGTCGAAATAGGGCCGGAACTCCCGCACCGCGTCCTGAGAATTCTTGCGCAGAAACACTTGACCACCGAGACCGACGATGGCCTGCTCGGCGCGGCCATGTCCATAGTGCTCGTACCGTTCGCGGTATAGCGCGATCAGGCGCTGGAAATGCGAAGTCGGCCAGAAGATGTGATTGGCGAAGAACCCGTCACCGTAGTAGGCCGCCTGCTCGGCGATCTCGGGACTGCGGATCGATCCGTGCCAGACGAACGGGGGCACGCCGTCCAGCGGACGCGGAGTGGACGTGAAGCCGCGCAACGGTGTCCGGAAGCGACCCTGCCAGTTCACCACGTCCTCGCGCCACAATCGGTGCAGCAGTTCATAATTCTCGACGGCCAGCTCGATGCCCTTGGTGATGTCCTGGCCGAACCACGGATAAACCGGGCCGGTGTTTCCGCGGCCCATCATCAGGTCCACCCGTCCGTCGGACAGGTGTTGCAACATCGCGAAGTCCTCGGCGATTTTCACCGGGTCGTTGGTGGTGATGAGGGTCGTCGACGTGGACAACAACAGCTTGTCGGTGCGAGCCGCGATGTAACCGAGCATGGTGGTCGGTGACGAGGGCACGAACGGCGGGTTGTGGTGCTCACCGGTGGCGAACACGTCCAGACCGACCTCTTCGGCCTTCAGCGCGATGGTGACCATGGCCTTGATGCGCTCGGCTTCGGTGGGCGTCCGGCCGGTGGTCGGGTCAGTCGTCACGTCGCCGACCGTGAAGATTCCGAACTGCATGGCGTTCCTCCTTCGACTGGACAAGTAGTTGAAGCTTCAACTACCAGTTCCCAGGGTAACGCCGGAGGCGCCGTGCCCATTCCCGCCGGGCTGGGCGGCCAGGCGTGGTGGGTCGGTGCCCTTCTGGTGGTCGCGTCACCCGATGTGCACCGATCCCAGGTCAGCAGCCGGGCAGCACCCGGTTGCTGCGGAACAACGCGGCCGGATCGACCGCGGCCTTGACGCCGGCCAGGCGGCTGAGCGACTCGGCCCGGTAGGAGCGAGTCATGTCCGGGTTGCTACCGGCGAACGTCGGCAGGCAGGCCCCGGCGAGGTGTCCGGACAGATTCCGCGCGACGGCGTCGAACGTGGCCAGAATGCCGGCGGCCATGTCGGCCGTCATGGGCACGCCGAGCACGAACAACTGGTACGGCTCGGCGACCGGGCCAACGGGACCTTCCTGGTCATCGGCCCGGCGCAGCGCCCCGCCCAGGTGCCGCAGCTGAACGGCCACCACCGGCGTCTGGACCTGCGGGCCGACCGCATCGAGCAGTCCGGTCAAGGCGGCGTCGTCGAAGTCGGTCATCAATTCGGCGAACTCCAGGCTGGGCATCGGATCGACCGGTTCGGCGGCGATGGCGCCCAACTCGGCGACCGGCATCTCGGCCATCGTGTCCAGCACCAGAGCCGGAATTTCGCGCAGTGGGGCGAGCAGCTCGGCGGCCTCGTCGGCCGCCCCCAGGAAGGTGGCTTCGACGGAGACGAAGGAGCGTCCACGCAGGAATTCGGGCAGGTCGGGCAGCGGCGGGAAACGCAGCAGGTGGGTCCACAGGGTCAGCTCGTCGGGAGCGGTCTGGCAGATCTGCCGGAAGGTGCGCAGCACGGGGTATGCCATCTCCATCGGCCAGAGCAGGCGGCCGCCGTACAGCTTCGGCGCATCGAACAGCTGGATCTCCAGCGCGGTGACGATTCCGAAGAGCCCGCCGCCGCCGCGGATGGCCCAGAACAGGTCCGGATCGGAATCGGCGGTGACCCGGCGGAAGGCCCCGGTGGCGTCGACGAGCTCGATGGCCAGGATGCTGTGGGCCGCCAGGCCGTGGGTGCGGCTGAACCACGAGAGGCCCCCGTTGAGGCTGAAGCCCGTCACCGACGGGTCAGGGCTCGATCCGGCCAGCCCGGCGAGACCGAGCGGCGAGGTCTGGGCCAGCAGCTCGCCCCACTTGACCCCGGAGCCCACCCGGGCGACCTTGCGATCGGTGTCGATGTAAATGGAATTGAGCTCGCGAGTACGCACCAGCACGGTGCCGTTGAGCGCCTCGGTCGCCCCGTGCCCGACGGGCTGCACCGAGACGGTGAGGCCGTTCCCGGCGGCGTACGAGACCAGCAGCTGCACGTCTTCAAGGTTACCTACGGTAACTACTGCGACGGGCTGCTGATCGACCGCCAGCGCCCAGCCCCGGCGGATGATTTCCCATTCCGGGTGCGTGGCGTCGGCCACTCTGCCGGGCAAGAGAAGGCTCAGCCCGGCGATTTTGTTGTCGGATGCCTCGAAGGGGACGGCCGTGGAAGGGGTGAGCGTGGCGGTCATGATTACTCCTCGTGTTCTTGGGGGGGTCGAGTAATCGGACGCAGAACCCAGCCGCTTCGAAACGTGACCCTTGTCACTTCCGGTCGGTCGCCTTTTTCGGTCGGGTGCGACGGCACCCTGCCGCCGCTTCACTGCGCTCGCCGGTACCGCGGGGTTTGACAGACTGGGCGCGTGCACACCGCCTTCGGCCTCTTGGCCATCGTCGCGGTGGTGGGAGTGGCAACGGCGATCTCGGACCGCTATCGCCTCTCGGCTCCGCTTCTCCTGGTCGTCCTGGGTCTGATCGGCTCGTTCCTGCCTTTCGCTCCGGATGTCACCCTGGAGCCGGATCTGGTGCTGGACGGGATCCTGCCCCCGCTCCTCTACGCGGCGGCCATCCGCACCTCACTGCTCGATTTTCGGACCAATCGGCGGCCGATCGCGCTGCTGTCCGTCGGCTACGTCGTGTTCTCCACGGTGGGCACGGGTTTCCTGACCCATCTGATCTTTCCGAGCGTCCAACTCGCGGCCTGCTTCGCCTTCGGTGCGGTGGTTTCGCCGCCGGACGCGGTGGCGGCCACCGCCGTGGCCCGCCGGGTGGGCATGCCGCGCGGGATCGTGGCCCTGCTCGAGGGCGAGTCATTGGTCAACGACGCCAGCGCGCTGGTGTTGCTGGGCACCGCGACGGCGGTGCTGGGCGGCGGCCGGGCGGGTTTTCTGGACATCGGCTGGAACTTCGTCCGGAGCGCCGGCGGTGGCGTGATCATCGGGTTCGTCGTGGCCTTTTTGATCAATCAGGTCCGGCGGCACAGCAGCGACGTCATCCTGAACACCACCATGTCGTTGGCCACCCCGTTCGTGGCGTTCCTGCCGGCACAGTCCCTGCACACCTCCGGCGTGCTGGCCGTGGTGGTGGCCGGCCTGCTGATCGGGCACAAGGCGCCGGGGATGCCCAGCGGTGCGTCGCGGGTGGCCGAGAAGACGAACTGGGCGACCGTGCAGTTCCTGCTGGAGAACTCGGTGTTCCTGCTGATCGGACTCCAGGTGCGCAGAATTGTGCAGGAAGCCGACAAGGACTCGCTGGGGCCGGGGACGGTATGGCTGGGCGTCGTCCTGGTGCTGCTGGTCGTGTTCGTGCTCCGCCCGATCTGGGTCTTTCCGGGAACTTATGTACCGCGCTGGCTCTCCAAACGGATCCGGCAGGCCGAGAGCCGGCCGCCGCTGACCTATCCGGCGGTGATCTCCTGGGCCGGCATGCGGGGAGTGGTGACGCTGGCGGCCGCGTTCGCGCTGCCCAAGACGGTGCCGCATCAACCGGTCTTGGTGCTGGCCGCGCTGGTGGTGGTGGGCGGCACCCTGCTGCTGCAGGGCCTGACGCTGCCTGCGCTGGTCCGGCGCCTCGGACTCCGCGGCCCGGATCCGCGGGAGGAAGCGCTGGAACGCGCGGCCATCCTGCAGGCGGCAACCGACGCCGGGCTGCAGGAACTCGACCGCATCAAGACCGACGAGGACGTCGCCGAGGTGCTGGCCATGATCCGGCGCCGGACGCAGGAGCGCGGGCTTGCCGCCTGGGAGCGGCTCGGGCGGCCGGAGTCGGAGGACGAGACCCCCAGCCATCGCTACATGCAACTGCGGCTGGGCATGCTGGCCGCCGAGCGCGCGAAGGTGCTGAAGATGCGCGATGCCGGCAAGGCTCCGCACGAAGTGCTCACCGCCGTGCTCGAGTCCCTGGACGTCGAAGAATCGATGCTCGACATCAGCGCGCTGGACGAAGAGCAGGAGGAGCGCGAGACCGATCTGATCACCCCGAGCAGCCTCATCCGGCGGGGCGGCTGCGAGCACCTGCAGGAGGCTCCGGACGACGCCGTCCCGAACAGTGACATCTGCGAGGACTGCGTTCGCGAGGGCACCACCACCGTGCATCTACGCATGTGTCTGGCCTGCGGCAACGTCGCCTGCTGCGACTCGTCCACCGGCCGGCACGCGGAACGTCACCACCATCGCGCCGGGCATCCCGTCATGCGCAGCTTCGAACCGGGCGAAGCCTGGCGCTGGTGCTACGTCGACGAGTTGTTGGGCTGATCCACCCCGGGTCAGGTCACGGACACCGGGTCAGGTTGCGGGCACCGGGTCGGGACAGGCGCGCGGGTCAACGCTGTCGGGTCAGGACGCCGAGGCCGGGGCGATGACCCCGTAGAACCCGGGGACGGTGGACGGATTGCCTGTCCCGCCCATCGGAACCACCGAAATCGGCGTCTGGCCCGACGCCAGAATTCGCCAGTGTGACGACGGGAAACTGTCCCGCAATTCCCGCTCCCCGAAATGGCGTGGTTTCGGTATTTCGCGAATCGCTTTGGCCAGCGGCCGCGGAATGCCGCGCGGCGACGCGCCGAGATAACGCAGATAACCCAGGACGTCCCCCGGGAAATTCGTTTCGGCCAGGAAAATCCGGCCGGATCCGCCCACCACGGTGTGCAGGTTCTCGGCGGCCGATCGGCGCTGGTCCGGGCTGAGGACGTGAAAAACACCGCGCACGAAAACATTCGCGGTCCCGAGTTGATCGAAGACCCGCTGGCCGGTGTCGGCGGCGGTCAGGTCGGCCGTGGCGAATTCCACGTTGTCCAGGCCGGCCGATTCGTTCCGGGCCCGCTGCACCGCCTCGCTCGACAGATCCACGCCCATGACGCGAGGGAACAGCTCGGCCAACGCCCTGGTCTGCCGACCGTTGCCGCAGCCGGCATCCAGAATGGGAAGCGCCGGGTCCAGGTGCCGGACGAGCTCCCGGCGATAGGCGTCCATCTCCGCCGGGTCGTCCGTGTCCCACAGCACGTCACCGGTGTCGCCGGTGGTGCGGACGCCACGCCAGTAGGTGTTCCAGCCGATCAGGTGGTCGCGCGAGGCACCCGCCGACAGCCGGATGGCGGTCGGCAACAGCAGGAGCCTTTTCCAGGACTGTGCCGCATGCAGCGGATGCTTGCGGCTCATCCGTTCGGAGGCGTTCCGGCGAATGGACTCACGGACACCGACTCAGTGTGACGCACGGCCGCCGGGCGTCGGTGCGTGGTCCTGCGCCCGTCGTAGTGGCTGGCGAAGTGCTCCGGCAGCATCGTTCCCCCGAGCCGAAAGCCCTGAGCGAATTCGCATTCCAGCTCCAGCAGGGCATCTTCCTGTTCGGCCGTTTCGACGCCCTCCACGACACCGCGCAGCCCTGCCGATCGGACCAGTTGCAGGACGGCATGCAAAAATTCACCTTTCTGCCGGTCGGCACCCAACCCCCGCAACAATGATCGGTCGACCTTCACCGTGTCGATGGGCAGGTCGCGGAGCGCGCTGATCGACGAGTAACCGGTGCCGAAGTCGTCCACGGCGATGCCGACGCCCGCCTCGCGCAACCGGACGAGCGCTGACATTCCCACAGTGGTCGGCGTCATCAGCGCGGTCTCGGACAGTTCCATCAACAACCGGCCGGTGGGAACCCGCTCGTCGGCCAGCCGGTCGAGGACGAAGGCGTCCAAACCGGGCCGGCGGAGTTCCAGGGGGGAGAGGTTCACATGTAACTGGAAGGAGTCGTCGACGGCACAGGCCGCCCGCCAGGCCGCCAGCTGTTGGATGGCGGAACCGAGGACCCACCGGCCCAGGTCGACGATCAGCCCTGTCGACTCGGCGATCGGCACGAAGTCGGCCGGCGGCATGATGCCGCGCAGCGGATGCCGCCATCGGACCAGGGCCTCCGCTCCGATGATGGACCGGTCGGGCAGCGAGACGATCGGCTGATAGAGCAGGAACAGCTCGTTGCGGCCCAGGCCGGCGGCCAGATCGGACGCCACGTCGAGCCGGTCGTCGGCGGCCTGGTGCATGTCCGGCCGGAACATCTGCACCGCGTTGCGCCCGGCGGCCTTGGCCGCGTACATGGCCGTGTCGGCGTCCCGCAGCAGCAGCTCGCCGGTGGTCTCCCGATCCGCCAGCCGCACGCCGATGCTGGCGCCGACGGCGACCTCGCGGTGGGCGATGCGCACCGGCACCGCCAACGCATCCCGAATGCGGGCGGCCAGCGTCAGCGCGCGCTCGCTGCCCGCCGGCAGCAGCACCGCGAACTCGTCGCCGCCCAGCCGGGCCACCGTGCACTCGCGTCCGACTACCCGCTCAAGCCGGCGGGCCACTTCGCCGAGCACCGTGTCGCCGGCGCTGTGACCGAGGCTGTCGTTGACGTTCTTGAACTGGTCGAGGTCGATCAACAGCACGGCCACCCGATCGGCGGCGCACGGGTCCGAAAGGGCCTCGGACATGCGCTGCGCGAACAGCGTGCGGTTGGCCAGCCCGGTCAACGGGTCGAGCTGGGCGAGCCGCTGCATCTCGATCCGGGCCTGCTCGAGAGCGGCGGTGCGCTCGGCCACCCGCGCCTCGAGGTCCTGGTAGACGCTCTGCAGTTCGGCAGCCAGCAGGTTCACCCCGACGATGACGGCGTCCACGGTGTCCCGGCCCGAGGACGGTTCCAGGCGGGCGGAGAGGTTGCCCGTGGCCAGCTCGACCATCAGGTCCACCACGCGCTCCAGCCGGGCGGTTTCCGAGTTGTCCAACGGATCGATCGGGTGGTCGGGCAGGCTGCCGTCGGATTGACCGGGCGCAGACGCGGCGTCCCCAGGCCGCGGGTCAGGATCCGGCACCGCGAGCCTCTCGCAGCCAGGCCAGGGCCTGGGCCTCGGCGTTGAAGTAGCGGGTCGGAGTGGGCAGGTTGCTGACCCCCAGGACGAAGTTGGCGATGACCCGGTCCACCGGCGAGCGTCCCAGGAGCGCAATGATGTTCGCCTGGCACGGCCTGGTGAACACCGCCCGGGCGGGCCTGGTCACCGACTCGACCTCGATCATGTCCACCAGCATGGGCCTCCGCCGCCGCCCGCACACCGTGTTGACCTGGTCCATGGCCTGCTGAGCGGCCTCCTCGGTGATCCGGCAACCCGGCGCCCATTCCAGCCGGATGTACCACTCGTCCTCCGACACGTGGACGATGTCGCCGGATTCGAACTGCTTCATCGAGGTCATTCCTTGACGCTGTGGACCGGGAGAGACGTGGGCGGGTAGCGCAGGGCGCGGACGACAGGCCGGAATGGTCGCGGTCGGACGCTCCGGCCTGGCCGCGCGGCCGGCTCCTGGTGATTGTCCGTGTGTTCCTCGTCATGCTGCCCGCCGGCTCATAGCGGAGAAACCGTTTCGTTGTTCGTTTGCGAATGGTCCGAAATGGTGATTCCGCCCCGACGCATTCGCCCAGAATCCAGTCGGAGCGTGAACGCTCCACCTGGCCGAACGAAGATAACGCCGGAAGGGGCGGTTTTTCGGCGCATCCGCCGGGGGCGGACGATTCGCTCCGCGAATCACAGTCCATTTCCGTGACCGTGATGAGTGCCATATCGAAACCGGGCGTAGACAAGCCCGTGGCCGTCTCGTAATCTACCCGAGACCTTCCTCCAGCGTCCGTCGATCAGCGACGGACCGGAAGGACACCGCCGATACGAAGGGCTGGCGTCGGGGCCGGCCCCGGGATGGTGCCACAGCGCCGTCTCGGCCGGGTTTGACCCCGGTCTTCGTGCCGCGATCCTTGCACGTCCGAAGGGTGTGAACCCTGCGGGGTTCTGGGCTGCCCGGAACCCGGTCGACCGGCATTTGAGCCGACGGTCGGCGGAAAGCAAAGGAAATTCCGCGGGTGGCGGCTCGGGACGAAAGGCGCCACCGGCGTTGCTGACGCACTCGAACAGCCGGCCCGCGCGGGGGACGCTTCCCCGTCGGGCAACGCTCCTGCTCAGTTCAATCGTCTTCAGCCTCGGTCTCGTCGCCGCCGCTGCCGTTCCGGCCATCGCCGCCCCTGCCCCGGTGAGTCCGGCGGCGACCTCCGGTGCACCGACCACGTCCAAGGACGCCAAGGCGGCCTGGCAGCGCAGCCAGCGCGACGCCGAGATCGCGGCCGAAGCGCTGAACGGCGCCCGCCAGGTCCAGGCCGACGCGCAGGCGAAGGCGTCCGCCGCCGCCCGGCAACTGGCGAACGACTCCGCCGCGCTGGTCACGGCCAAGCAGCACCTGACGGCCGCGAACACCAAAGTGGCCGGTTATCAGTCCGAGCTGGATGCCTTCGCCAGCGCCAGCTTCTCCGGTGTGCAGCTCAGCAATGTGTCCGCGGTGCTGACGGCCAAGAGCGCCGATGACTTCCTGGATCAGGCGAGCGACCTGAACCTGGTGGCCACCGACTCCAAGACCACCATGCAGGACGCCCTGGAGGCCAAGGCCGACGCGGCGCAGGCGCAAACCGCCGCGACCGACGCTCAGTCCGCCGCCGCCGCCGCCAAGAGCTCCGCCGACCAGACGGCGTCCGCGGCCCAGCGGGCCACCGCCGCCGCGGTCAGCCAGAAGTCCGCCATGGATGCCGCGGTCGCCAAATACCACTCGCTGTTCAACCAGCTGTCGGCGAAGGAGAAGAAGGAGGCCGAGGAGGCCGCGGCCCGGGCCCGAGCGGCGGCCATCGCTGCCGCGAAGGCAGCTGCCGCCAAGGCCGCCGCCGAGGAGGCGGCCGCCGAAGCAGCAGCGTCGTCCTCCTCCGCCGCCAGCGCAGCCTCGGCCAGTTCCGCGGCGGCCGCCGCGGCGGACCAGACCGCCGCCCCGGCGGCCAAAGCCCAGCCTGCGGCCACCCAGACCAGCTCGGCGTCATCGACCTCGACCCAGCACCAGTCGTCCTCGTCCGCCGCAACGTCGGTGTCCTCATCCGGGGGCGGCGACAAGCTCGGTCAGATCGCCGCGCAGGCGGCGATGACGAAGATCGGCGACGGCTACTGCTACGCCTGCAACGGCCCGGATTCCTTCGACTGCTCCGGCCTGACCACCTGGGCCTGGGCGCAGGCCGGCATCACCATCGAGCGGGCCAGCTATCTGCAGGCCAACTTGCCGTCGGTGTCGCTGGACCAGCTGGAGCCGGGTGATCTGGTCACCTACTACCAGCCGGTCAGCCACGTGGCCATCTATGTCGGGCACGGCATGGTCGTTTCGGCGGCCGATGAGCAAGAGGGCATCGTCTACGTGCCCGTCAACCGGGCCGGGCCGGACCCGACCGGGCACCGCGTGCCGCGCTGACCTCGATCATCCCTCGCATCCTGAGGGCGTCCGAGGGATCGACCGGTCGTGCAGCTCGGGGGCGACCGGTCGATCCCGTCGGTCGGTCGCTCGTCGGCTGGGGTGCGCCTGTCGAACGTCCCCGCCCGTCAGTCGAGCAGGCCGGCGTCGTGGGCCACGATGGCCAGCTGTACCCGGTTTCCGGCGCCGAGCTTGTCGAGCAGCCGTGAGACGTGCGTTTTGACGGTGGCTTCGGCCAAGAACAGCTGCCGGCCGATTTCAGCGTTCGACTTGCCCCGACCCACCTCCAGGAAGATCTCCGACTCCCGGTCGGTCAGCCCGGCCAGCTTGCGCCGAGCGGCGCGCTGCCGTTCTTCGCGCGGATCCGCGGCGAAACGGCTGATCAGCGTGCGGGTGATGGCGGGTGACAGCATGGCATCGCCGCGGGCGACCACCTCGATGCCGCCGATCAGATCGCGGGGCGGGGTGTCCTTGAGCAGGAAGCCTGCGGCTCCGGCCTGCAGAGCGCGGAACACGTAGTCGTCGAGATCAAAGGTGGTCAGCACGATGACGCTCGGCGGGTCGGGCAGTTGGCGTACCGCGGCGGTGGCCGTCAGCCCGTCCACCCGCGGCATGCGAATGTCCATCAGCACCACGTCTGGTCGGTGCTGCTGAACCGCGGACACTGCCTCCGCCCCGTCGGACACCTCCCCGACCACCTCCACCGTGGGGGCCGCCTGCAGGATCATCCGCAGCCCGGTCCGCACCAGCGGATCGTCGTCGACCAGCACCACGCGGATCGTCACCCGTTCTCCTGTCTCGCGGCGTCCATCTTGTCGGGCGAAGCGTCCTGAGCTTCAGCTGCCGCACGTGATCATTGGGCGTCAGTGGTGACGCGGTCGGCCAGCGGTGCGGGGGCGATCCCGGGCGACGAGCCGCCGGAAGCGGTCGACGGCAGCCACGCGGTGAGCGCCCAGCCGCCCTGCTCGGTCGGACCGGCCTCCATGCCGCCACCGGCCAGGGTCACCCGCTCGGTCAGACCGGGAAGACCGGCACCGGCTCCCGGCAGCAGGCTCCCCGCCCCGACGGGTCGGGCGTTGCGCACCGCCACCACCAGCCGGCCCGGCTGATGGGAGACGATCACCTCGGTCCTGGCCCCACGCGCGTGTTTGTGCACGTTGGTCAGTGCCTCCTGCACCACCCGATAGGCGGTGCGGCTCAGCACGTCGGGAAGTTCGGGCCACGGGTCGACCCGCAGATCGACGCTGACGCCGGCGGCTCGCGATTCGGCCACCAGTCGATCGAGGTCGGCCAGCGTCGGCTGCGGGGTGAGCGGCTGCGCATCGGCCGGATCAGTCGAACGCAGCACGCCGAGAACTCCGCGCAGGTCCTCCAGGGTGGCCCGAGCGGTCTCGCGGATCAACCCGGCGGTCGTCTCCACCTCGGCGGGTGGCCGGTCGGGGGACAGCTCCAGCGCCCCCGCGTGCAACGCGATCAGCGACACCTTGTGGGCCAGCACGTCGTGCATCTCCCGGGCGATGCGGCCACGCTCGGACAGCCGCGCTTGGTCGGCCCGCAGCTCCCGCTCGTGCTCGGCCCGCTCGGCACGGTCGCGGAGCGAGGCCAGCAGGTCCCGCCGGGCGCCGACATAGGCCCCGAACAACGCGAAGGCAGCGGCGGCGAAGGCACCGGGAATCAACCGGTTGACCGACCAGGCCGAATCCCAGTCCAAGGGAGCGGAGAAACACAGTGCGGCCATCACCGTGAGGCCGGTGAGCACGCGGTCCCGCCGCCGTACGGCCAGCGTGGCCACCGCGTAAGCCAGCGGCAGCATCACGGACGGCAGGACCCCGGCGAGCCCGGCGATCAGCGTGACGGCGACGGGATAGCGGCGCCGCCACCACATCGCCACGGTCGCGACTGTCCCCGCGACGAGCGCGACGGTGGCCCAGAAGTAGCGGTGCTGCGTCACCGCGGTCAACCAGGCCTGTAGCAGCACCGACACTCCGCAGGTGACCACCACGAACACATCGCGTCCGCGCGGCCCGACCAGCAGGCGCCCGCGGCGCTTCACCCGGTCGACCAACGGCATCTGCCGAGCGTAGAAGCCGGTGCGGCGGGCCCGCGCCCGACGAACGTCGCGGTGACCACCACTTTCGTCGCGGCGAGAGGCCGCCCGAGACGTTTCCGGGCCGAACACACCCGGCGCCCGGTGGAAAGCGACGGTGCTGACCGCGGTTCGGCCGACGATCGTCAGCCGTGCGGGCGCCGAACAGCAACTTCTGGATGATGCGGGAAGCGACGCGCGACCGATGTGTCAGCCCCGCCCCGCACGGCAGGGTCGAAACATGATCAACGCACTGCACCTGACCAAGCGGTACGGCCATCAGTTGGCCGTCGACGACGTGAGCTTCACCTGCGAGCCGGGTACGGTCACCGGCTTCCTGGGGCCGAACGGAGCAGGCAAGTCGACGACGCTCCGGATGCTCGCCGGCCTGACCCCGCCCACCTCCGGATCCGTGACCATCGACGGCGTCCCGTACGCCGACCTGCCCAACCCCGGCCGCACCGTCGGCCTCATGCTGGATGCCGCGGCCCAGCATGCCGGCCGGACCGGCCGGGAAACCCTCCGGATCGCCGCTCACCTCCTCGATGTGCCCAGACAGCGGGCCGACGAGATGCTCGAACTGGTCGGCCTGGCCGGGGCGGCGAGGCGGCGGGTCGGCCAGTACTCGCTCGGGATGCGGCAGCGGCTGGGCATTGCCACGGCCCTGCTGGGTGATCCCGCCTTGTTGGTCCTCGACGAACCGGCCAATGGCATGGACCCGGAAGGCATCCGCTGGATGCGGGGCCTGCTGCGGGACTTCGCCGAACGAGGCGGCACGGTGCTGCTGTCCTCGCACATGCTCGGCGAGGTACAGGCGACCGTGGATCGGCTCGTCATGATCGGCCACGGCCGCATCGTCGCCCAAGGCGACCTCGATGCGCTGCTGCAGGGCCAGGGAACGGTGGTCCGCGGCGCCGATCCGTCGGCGCTGGCCGCGGCGTTGACGGGCTCCGGATTCCGGGCCGAACCCGCTGCCGACGGCAGCATCGCCGTGGATGCGACCCCGCAGCAGGTCGGCCGGGTCGCGGCGGCCGCCGGCCAGGCGCTGATCGAGTTGCGCGAGGGCCAGGCAGCTCTGGAGGACCTGTTCTTCACCCTCACGGCCGAGACGGCCGGCGCTTCGGCGCCGGAATTGGCGGTGGCGTGATGAGCCCGATTGCCAATCCCTTGATTCCCGAACAGGAAGTGACCGTCATGTCCCACTCCGCTGTCCTACCCGCCCCCGTTCGGTCGGGTGGACCCGTTGCCCCCCAGAGTTTCGGCCGGCTGCTACGGGTGGAGATCCGGAAGATGGTCGACACCCGCGGCGGTGTCGCAGTTCTGGCGGCCACCGGGGGAGCGATCCTGGTCGCCTTGGGCTGGCTGGTGATCCGAGGAGGCGAGGCCAGCTGGAACCACCTGTCGGGTGTCACGGCCATCGCCGGGCTGCTGCTGCCGGTGATCGGGTTGCTGGGCGTGACCTCCGAATGGTCTCAGCGGACCGCGCTGACCACCTTCACGCTTTCGCCGCGCCGCGGCCGGGTTCTGGTGGCCAAGGTCGCCGGCTCGGTATTGCTGGCCGCGGTCGTCTTTGCCCTGACCATTGGGCTCGTCGCGGCGGCGACCGTGCTGGACGGCGCCATCCACGGATCGGCCGTTGACTTCTCCGGCTTCGCCGCCAGCCTGCGGGCCTTGGCCATCTTGACGTTCCTGCAGGTCATCATGGCGGTCGGTTTCGGCGCCGTGGCCGGTCAAACGGCCGTGGCCGTGGTCGGCTACTTCGTGGCTCCCTCCCTGGTGGGCGCCCTCTCCGTCGGCCTGCTGGGCGCCAACGGCCAGTGGATCAATGTGTTCAGCGCCTATGACCGGCTGTCGTCCGCGCAGCCGTGGAGCAATCTCGGCGCCACGGTGGTCTCGATGCTCATCTGGGTGGGCATTCCGTTCACCGTCGGCGTGGCCCGCTGGCTGCGCCGCGAAGTGAAGTGACCGACCTACAGCACGCCGGGCTGGGCAGCGGGACGCGAGTCCTGGTGCCCAGGCTTTGTGAGCATCCGACTCTCAGGTGGTGGTCAACCGGCGCATCGCCACCAGACAGAACAGCGCCGCCGCCACCATGACTCCGACTCCGATCGTGGCGGCCACCGCCATTCCCTGGGAGAACGCGCTCGTGGCCGAGGCAGCCAGGGCCCGTCCGGTCGAGCCGGGCAGCCGAGCGGCCACCTGCAGCCCCGGCCATCGTCTGGCCGGCCGGCTCAGTCAGCGAAGCCGGCAGCTGGCCAGGCACGTGGATGTGGGAGCGATAAACGGCGGCGCCGACGGTGCCCAGGACGGCAATGCCCAAGGCACCGCCGAACTCGCTGCCCGTTTCCAGCACCGCCGACGCCGCTCCGGCCCGGGTCGGTTCGACGCTGCCGACGGCCAGGTCGGTGACCAACGTCAGCACCATCACGATGCCCACAGCCAGCCCGCCGGCACCAAACAGCGGGATGAGCAGCGAGGAATGCGACGTCGTCCGCGTGAGCACCGCGAAGCCGGCCGCGGCGACGACGAAGCCACCGGCCATCACATAGGCGCGGTCGATCCGGGCACCCAGGGCGATGGCCAGCGGAGCCGCCGCACCCACCGCGACTGACGGCACCACGCTCCACAGAGCCGCCCGCAGCGGACTCATGCCCAGCACGGACTGCAGGAACTGCGTCACGAACACCGCGTTGCCCACCAACCCGAACATGCCGATGGCGTTCAGGATCACGCCACCGGAGAATCCGCGGGCCGCGAACAGTCGCCGGTCCAGCATCGGGGAACGGGCGGTCAGTTGACGAACCACGAACAGGGCCCCGACCAGGATTCCGACGCCGATCGCCGCGAGGTACTCGGCGCGGAAACCGTCGGCCGCCCACTCCTTGATGCCGTAGATCAGCGGGACGATGGTGCCGAGCGAGAGCAGGGAGGACCAGGCGTCGAATCGCTGCGAGCCGCGGGCGGGCCGGTACTCCGGCAAGAGGATGGGGCCGAGGATCAGCAGCAAGGCCATGGCCGGCAGATTGATCAGGAACACCGAGCCCCACCAGAAGTGTTCCAGCAGCACGCCAGAGAGCACCGGGCCGACCGCGACGCCGCCGGAGAGCACGGCCGTCCAGATGGCGATCGCCTTGGCGCGCTGGCCGGCATCGTGAAACATGTTCCGCAGCAGCGCCAACGAGGAGGGCATCAAAGTGGATCCGGCCAGTCCCAACAGGGCCCGGGCGGCGATCAGCATGGCGGCGCTCTGCGCATAGGCCGCCAGCAGGCTGGCCGCACTGAAGCCGGCCGCGCCCAGTAGCAACAGTCGCCGTCGCCCGATCAGATCGCCCAGCGAGCCCATGGTCAGCAGCAGGCCGGCCAGCACGAAGCCATAGCTGTCCAAAATCCAGAGCTGTTGCGGGGCGCTCAGTTTGAGTGACGCCGTCAGAAACGGAATCGCGAAGTACAGGACGGAGACGTCCATCGACACGAGGAGCAGGGGCAGGGCCAGGACGGCCAGACCCCACCACTGCGCCCGGCCGGCCCGCTGGGCGGGCGTCGTCTGCTCGGACAACTGGGTCATGTGAGACTCCGATCTGTTACCTCGCATACTGTGGATGGTGTATGCAGAAGCTAGCAGGAGAATGAGTACGGTGTAAACAGATTCACGAGAACTTGTGTGGTCCGGCCGGGTGGGGCCGCCGCCAGTTGCCTTCGCAACGTGCGGCCGGGTGCGCAACGCGTGCACAGGTTGCGAACCCGCCACCAGGTTGTGCAGTCTCGAGGCGCAGCTGCCCGGGAGCGGCCGCGGTCCCCAAGACGAAGGCCGCGCCCAAGAATGCGCGCGGACCTGGACAACAGCGCGCCGCCGCCCGACCCGCATCCGGCGCGCCTGCCAGGATGGGATGGCCGCACACCGGCGGGAGCAGCGAGGTGGTGAGTGGACATGACAGAGGGGGAGCCGCACCCCCAGCGGCCCGAGATCGAAATCCCGCCGTATTTGGAGCTGCTGTGGTCGGGGGAGCGGGCGGATCGCCCGGGGCCGAAGCGGGGCATCGATCTGGCCGGCATCGCCGCGGCGGGCATCGGCATCGCCGACACGGAGGGCGTCGGGGCCGTGTCCATGCGTCGGCTGGCCACGGAACTCGGCTACACGACGATGGCCCTGTACCGCTACGTGCGCAGCAAGGACGAGCTGATGATGCTGCTCATCGATGCCGCCTTCGGTCCGCCGCCCGAAAGTTTCTCGGACGTCCCGGGCTGGCGCGCCGGTCTGACGGCCTGGGCCACAGCCCTACGGGCCGCCCTGATCGCCCACCCGTGGATCCTGGAGATCCCGCCCCGCGAGCCCCCCGCACAGCCCAACCAGATCGCCTGGACGGAGCGAGGCCTGCAGATCCTGGCCGCTACGGGGCTGTCCGAACAGGACAAACTGTCCTCACTGCTGCTGGTCGACGTGTTCGTCCGCGGCCAGACCCACCTGTCGCAGAATCTGCTCGGAACCGCCGCTCCCGGCGGCCTCGACCCCGGCATCGAATACGTCACCCGGCTGATGACCTTCACCGATGACCAGCGGTATCCGCACCTACGCCGGGCGTTGCTGTCCGGCGCGTTCGAGGACGACGACGTCGACTTCTCCGCCGACGAGTTCGCCTTCGGGCTCCAAACGGTCCTCGATGGGATCGAGGCGCGGACGCGCCGGCCGTCCCGCCCGCGGTCAGCTCATTGATTCCGGGACACCTGACGGGGGTACCGGCTGCGCGGTGAAATCAGCGCACAGAAGGATGGACTCCATGACCGACGTTCCCTCCGTGACCCTCAACAACCAGGTCGAGATTCCCCAACTCGGCTTCGGCGTCTTCCAGATCAAGCCGGCCGACACCACCGAAGCGGTGCGCCAGGCCCTCAAGATCGGTTACCGGCACATCGACACCGCCGAGATGTACGGCAACGAAAAGGAGGTCGGAGCGGCGATCCACGAATCCGGCCTGGCCCCGGACGAAGTCTTCGTGACCAGCAAACTGAACAACGGGTATCACGATTACGACGACGCCCTGCGGGCCTTCGACGGCACGCTCGAGGCGCTGGGCCTCGACCGCATCGACCTGTTCCTCATCCACTGGCCGCTGCCTGCGGTCTCCGACTTCGTGTCGACCTGGAAGGCGCTGCAGAAGGTGTACGCCGAGGGGCGGGCCCGCGCGATCGGGGTGTCGAACTTCCAGGACCACCATCTCCAGCGCCTGTTCGACGAGGCCGAAGTGGTGCCCGCGGTCAATCAGATCGAGCTGCATCCGTACCTGACCCAACAGAGCCTGGCGGCTTTTGACGCCGAGCACGGCATCGCCACCGAGGCCTGGTCGCCGATCGCCCAGGGCGCGGTGCTGGACGACCCGGTGATCGTGGAAATCGCCAAGGCGCACGGTAAGTCGCCGGCGCAGGTCGTTCTGCGCTGGCATCTGCAGCACGGCTACATCGTCTTCCCGAAGTCGGTCACGCCGTCCCGGATGGCCGAGAATTTCGACCTCTTCGATTTCGAACTGACCGAAGAGGAACTGGGTCGGGTCTCGGCCCTCAACCGCGACGAGCGCACCGGCCCGGATCCCGATGTTTTCAACCACGTCCCTTCCTGACCGGTCGGACTGAAAAACCCGCCTCGCCAACAACCGGACCGCAGAAAGGGCCCCGATGAGTGCTCCAGAACAAGCCGCCAGCCGCGAACCGGCCGACGAGCCAATCGTTTTCACCCTGTTCGGTGCCACCGGCGACCTGGCGCACCGCATGGTCATTCCGGCGTATTTCCAGTTGTTCCAGCGTGGCCTGCTGCCCAAGGACTGGCTGCTGGTCGGCAACGGCCGCGGCGACACGTCGCATGCGGATTTTCGGGACGTCGTCAAAAAATCTCTCACCGACAACCAGATTCCGGTCGAGGACGACGACTGGCAGCAATTCTCCGAGCGGCTGCGGTTCGCCGGCGGCGGCTTCGACTCGGACGACCCCGGCAGCCTGCTGGATGTGCTCGACGAGGCGCACAACACCTGCGGCATCAACCGCGGCGATGCCCGTTACATCCATTACCTGGCCATTCCACCGGTGGCGTTCGAGGACACCACAAAGGGTCTGGCCGCGCACAAATTGCTCGACGGAGCCCGGGTCATCTACGAAAAGCCGTTCGGGACTTCGCCGGAGTCGTTCCACCAGCTCAACGATCTGGTGCATTCGGTGATGGACGAAGCCCAGGTCTACCGGATCGACCATTTCCTGGGGAAAGAAGCCACCCAGAACTTGCACGTGTTGCGGTTCGCCAATTCCACCTTCGGCGACGTGTGGAACAACGAACACGTCAGCCAGGTGCAGATCGACGTGCCTGAGACGTTGGATGTGGCCAACCGGGCCAAGTTCTACGACGCCACCGGCGCGTTCCGCGACATGATCGTGACGCACCTGTTCCAAGTGGCCGCCGAAGTCGCCATGGAGCCACCGAAGTCCTTTGCGGCCCAGGATCTCCAAGATGCCCGCGAGGCGATCCTGGCCTCCTTCCGGGATCTGGACCGCGATCAGGCCGTCTTCGGCCAGTACGAGGGCTATCGGGACCTGCCGGATGTGCCGGACGATTCGAAGACCGACACGTACGCCGCGGTCACCCTGTGGGTGGATTCCGACCGCTGGCGCGGCGTTCCCTTCTACCTGCGCAGCGGCAAGCAGCTGGCCGTCAGCCAGGAGCGGGTCACCCTGGTGCTCAGAACCCCCGAGGGCCCCCTGTCGGGCGTGCCCAAGAACGCCACCATTTCCGTTTCGCTCAAGGGCAACGGCTCGATGTCGACCACCGTCGTTCTGAAAAAGCCCGGCCCCGGACTGGATCTCGACGAGCAGCAAATCGAGCTCGCGCTGGACGACACCGGCCACGACGGGTTGCCGCCCTACGTGGCCCTGCTGCATGACGTGACCATCGGGGACCGCTCCCTGTTCACCTCGAGCGCCGGCTTGCAGGAGGCATGGCGGGCGGCGGCGCCGCTGCTGGACAATCCACCGGATCCACAAAGCTATCCGGCCGGCAGCTGGGGGCCTCAGGCGGGCGAGACGTTGCCTGGCGACAAGGGTTGGCTGACGAAGAGCTTCAGCTGATCTTTCAGGGGTTCGGCTGGGCCGCCGATTTGGCGGCGTCGGCGATCAGATCGGGGCCGCGGTCGTAATCGTCGTCGTGGCCCGACGTCAGTACGCCGACCAGGTGGCCGCCGCGCGAGTACCAGATGGTGAAGCCGTCCGCGTCTTCCTGCAGGCGCGCCTCGTCGAAGCCGTCGCCCCACGCGGCGTACTTCAGGGTCTGTCCGCCGATCTCGCTCCAGAAGCCGGGCACGTTCGACCAGGAATCCTGCTGTCCGGTCGCCGTCCGCCCGGCGATCTCTCCCATCCGTTCGGCCTCGCCCCAGTGCTCGACGAGTAGCCGTCGGCCGGCCGTCGCGTGATGAGCCAAGGCGACGTCGCCGGCGGCCAGCACCCCGGCTTGTCCGGTGCGCATGTGCTCATCGACCACGATTCGGTCGCGCTCGAGTGCCAGACCGGCCGCGGCCGCCAGCTGGGCCTGTGGCTTCACGCCCACCGCGGCCAGCACCAGGTCCGCCCGGAATGAGCGGCCGTCGGCCAACCGGACCTCCCGACCGTCCACACCGGCTACCTTGACGTCGCCGATCACCCGGACCCCGGCGTCAGCAAGCCAGCCGTCGATGCGTTCAGCCGCTGGCCGGCCCAGCCGACGCAGCTGCGGCAGCGGTTCCGTCGACAACTGGGTGACGGCCAGGCCCCGCGCGGCCAGCGAGGCCGCGGCCTCGCAGCCGATGAAGCCCGACCCGACCACGACCGCCGAACCCGCCTGGCCAGCCGCGTTCAGCAACGTGCGGGCCTGGGGCAGGAAGCGCAGCAGGTAGGCCGATTCCCCGCCCGGCACCGGTAGCGGCTGCGGGGCCGCGCCGAGGGCCAGGATCACCTGACGGAACGTCAGCACCTGCCCCGCCGTCGTGCGGACCGCACGAGCGGTCAAGTCCAAACCGGCGACCTCGGTGTCGAGGCGCATCTCGATCCCGGCCCGCGCGTAGAACAGATCGTCGTCCAGAAACAGGTCGTTCTCCGCCGTCTCGCCCCGCAGGAAGTCCTTGGACAGCGGCGGCCGGTTGTAGGGCGGCGCCGTATCGGCCGAGATGAGGACCACTCGTCCGGATCCACCAGCCTCCCGATAGGCCTTGGCGGCCGCGTGACCGGTGGGCCCGCCGCCGACGATGGCCAGCTCGTACCGTTCGTCGGTGGCGGTGCGGGGGCGGGAGTCGGCAATCATGCCCGGATCGTTCCCGCCCCAGGGCTGTCTCAGGCCTCCGCTCGCCGTGCCGGCGGGTCCTCGCCCACAATGGGGCATGACGGTCACCGATCCGGCCTCTCACCAGCTCGACGCCGAGCTTGCGGCTCTGGCGGCCGCCCGGGGAACCTGGGCGGCCCGATCGCTGTCGGCCCGTCGTGACCTATTGCAACAGACGAAAGCCGCCGTGGCGGCCTGCGCCGGTGATTGGGTCCGCGTCGCGTGCGGCATCAAGGGCCTGGATCCAGCGTCGCGGCTGGCCGGCGAGGAATGGTTGTCCGGGCCGTACGCCGTGCTGACCGCCCTGCGGGACTACGCCGACGCGCTCACCGCCTTGGCCGAGAACCGCAGCCCGGTCGACGGTTTCCGCATCGTGGCAGCTCCCGGAGGCCGGCGGGCCGTGCAGGTGCTGCCTCACCGGGTCACCGATCGCCTGCTGCTGTCCGGTCACCGGGTGCACGTCTGGATGCGGCCCGGCCTCACCGACGACGTCATTCGCGCGGACGCCGGATTGGCGCAGCGCACGCCGACTTGCAGCGGCGTCGGCGTGGTCCTCGGCGCCGGCAATATCACCTCGATCCCGGTCCTCGATGTGCTGTATGAGCTGCTCGCCCACGACCGGCTGTCGCTGCTCAAACTGAACCCGATCACCGATGCGCTGCTGCCGGTGCTCAACCGCGCCCTCGCTCCGCTGGTCGAGGCGGGCGTGCTGGCCATCACGACCGGCGACGCCGCCGCCGGCGAGCACCTGGTGACCTCACCGCGCATCGACCACGTCCATCTGACCGGAAGCGCCGCCACCTACCGCGCCATTGTCGGCGGCCGCTCCGCGAGCCGGGGGCCGCTGGCGGTGCCGGTGACCGCAGAGCTCGGCGGCGTCTCTCCGATTCTCGTGGTGCCGGGGCGGTGGTCGCGGCGTGATCTGCAGTTCCAGGCCGAGCATGTCGCCACCATGCGGCTGCAGAACAACGGATACAACTGCGTCGCGGGACAAGTGCTGGTCGTGTCGGCTGACTGGCCGCAGCTCGACGATTTCCTGACGGAGGTGCGCGCCGCGCTCGACGGGGCCCCGCACCGGCCGGATTACTACTCGGGCAGCGCGGACCGGGTGGCCGCCGCGGTCGCCGAGTACCCCGACGCCGAACTCGTCATCGGTCGGGTGCTGATCCCCGAGGCGGGGTCCGGAACCGCTACGAGCACCGAATACTTCGCTCCGGTGCTGGCCGTCACCAGGATCAACGGTGTCGGCCTCGAGTTCTTCCGCCGGGCCGTCGAGCTGGCCAACGGCCGGCTGACCGGCAACCTGGGCGCCAACATCCTGATCGACCCGCGTACCCGGCGTGCGGCCGGCGCGCGGTTCGACGAGCTGATCGCCGAGCTGCGATACGGAACTGTCGCCGTGAACGCCTGGACCGGCGTCGGTTTCGCGACCGCCGCCGCCCCGTGGGGCGCCTTTCCCGACTTCGGGCGTGACCATTACGGTGCGCCGGACCGGTTCCGTGCGGCCGAGGACTGCGAGATCGGTTCGGGCGTCGGCATCGTGCACAACGCCCTGCTGCTTCGCGAACCGGAACGGACCGTGGTGCAAGGCCCGTTCCGCCCGTTCCCGCGGAGCCTCGCGGGTGGCGAGGTCAGCCTGATGCCGCGGCCTCCCTGGTTCGTGAACAGCCGGACCGGACCGGTCACCTGCCAGCGGATGACAGGCTTCGCCGCGGACGGCCGCTGGACCCGGCTGCCGGGCGTCCTCTGGTCGGCGCTGCGGGGCTGACGGCGCCTCAGCGCCGGGCGCGGCGAAACGCGCCCGCCAGCGGCCAGATGGCGGCGGTCAAGACCAACGGCACCAGATACCCCCAGCGGATCGACGACGCCGATCCGACCAGGCCGGTGAGTACACCACCCAGCACGAAACCGGCGTAGTTGAACAGGTTGAGGCGGGCGACCAGCGCGTCGGCGAGCCGGCGGCGAGCCGCCGGATCGGTGGTGGTGCGGGCGGCGACGCCCCCGACAGCCGAGAACGTCAACGGCGCTACGACGGCCAGACCCAGGCCCAGGACCGCGAATCCGGTGATCGCCGGCCACACCGACCAGGCCATGACTACACACGCCAATCCGAGAACGCCGATCACGGTGGCCGTCCGCACGATGGCAACGGCACCGGCGCGGCGCACCAGATGATCACCGGCGATCCGGGAGGCCAGGCTGGTCGCCTGGTAGGCGGCATACCCCAGCGGAGCGGCGGCGGCCGTCGCCCGGAGGCTGTTCTGCAGGTAAATGGTCGACCAGGACGAGGCGGCCGAATCAGCCACGTAGAACAGCACCAGCGCCACGCCCAACGCCGTCAAGGCGCGCCAGGAGACGGCGACGGCGTCGTCCGGCGAGGCCACCGGATCGCGCAGGCGGCCCTGCCCCGGCGCCCAGGAGGCCAGCAGCACCACCAAAGGCACCACCGCCGCGACCAGCAGCCCGGTACCCGCTGCCCACCTGTGGGTCAGCGAGGTGAACAAGGCGCCACCGATTCCGCCCACGCTCCAGGCGGCGTGGAAGGACGTCAGAATCGACCGCCCGTAACCGGCCTCCAGGGCGACGGCCAGCATGTTCTCGCCGGCGTCGACCATGCCCAGGCCCAGCCCGTAGGCGGCCACGCCGAGCAGGAAGACGGCGAACTGGTGGCCCACGCCGGCCACCGTCAGCCCCACCGTGATCAGGGCCAGCCCCATGCGCAGGACCGGGCGGCTCGACAGGGGCGCGCTCAGCCGGCCGGCCAGGGTGGATCCCACTCCGGCGAGGACGGCGACGGCGAACATCAGCAGGGTCAGCACCAGGTCGCCCAGGCCGAAGAAGGTCTGGAACGACGCCAGGTGGGTCAGGACGACGGCCAGGCCCCAGCCCTGGGCCAGGAAGGCGGCGGCGACCCACACCCGGCGGGCAGACCGGCCCGCCGGTACCTCGTCTGGCAGTACGGCCGCCGACACGTTGCCCACGTGATCATCTTGTCCCCTGGCTCGGCCGCATCAGGCGTCGGTGAAGGGAAACGGCGGATATGCGCCTTGCCGTGACGGCGTGCAGCCGACAGATTGGACCCATGATCGACTCGACGCTGCGCCACGCGGTCGCGGACCTGGACCCGCCCTTCGCCGTGCTGTCGGCGCCCGCCTGGCGCGCCAACGCCGACGACCTGGTGCGCCGGGCGGCCGGCAAACCGATCCGCATCGCCACCAAGTCGATCCGGGTGACCGAAATGCTCCGCCAACTCCTCGACCGGCCGGGCTTTCGGGGTTTGATGGCCTACACCCTGCCGGAGGCCCTGTGGCTGGCCGACCAGGGATTCTCGGACATCCTGGTGGCCTATCCGAGCGCCCACCGGGCGGCACTGACCCGGGTGGCCACCGACCCGAGCGCGGCGGCCGCCGTCACCGTGATGATCGACAGCGTCGAGCACCTCGATTTGCTGGCCGGGCTGGCTCCGGCCTCCGGCCGGGCCACGCTGAAGGTGGCCATCGACCTGGACGCCGGGTATCGGACGCTCGGCGGGTTGTTCCGGACCGGTGCGCTTCGTTCGCCGCTGCGCTCCGCCGGGGAGGTGCTGGGTTTGGCGCGGGCAGTGTTGTCCCGTCCCGGTTTTCAGCTCGACGGCTTGATGGCCTACGAAGCCCAGATCGCGGGCGTCGGCGACGCCGGCTCGGGGCTGCGGCCGCGGATCGTCCGCGCCATGCAGGCCAGATCCCGGACCGAACTGGCCGAGCGGCGCGCCCGGGTCATCGCGGCGATGTCCGACCTCACCGAGCTGAGGTTCGTCAACGGCGGCGGCACCGGGTCGGTGCACACCACGGCGCTGGAGCCGGCCGTCACGGAGATCGCCGCTGGCTCCGGCATCTTCGCACCGGCCATCTTCGACAAGTACACGGCTTTCCAACCCCAGCCGGCGGCGTTCTTCGTGCTGAACGTGGTCCGGCGGCCGTCACCGAAGACGGCCACGGTGCTGGGCGGCGGTTGGATCGCCTCGGGCCCGACCGGCCCGGACCGCACCCCGGTCGTCGTGCATCCCGAGGGCCTGTCGTACGTGGCGGCCGAAGGCGCCGGCGAGGTGCAGACACCGCTGACCGGCCGGGCGGCCCGGAGCCTGCGGATCGGCGATCAGGTCTGGTTCCGCCACGCCAAGGCCGGTGAATTGTCCGAACACGTCGACGAGTTCCACATCGTGGACGGCGGCCGCATCGTCGCCACCTGGCCGACCTACCGTGGCCAGGGTCAGGTGTTCCTGTGACGCGCCCGGCAACAGCTCCCGCCCGCGGGCGGCATCGCAGCGCCGTCTGGTCGAACTGGGCCGGGCAGCAGCGGTGCGCTCCGCAAGTGTGGGTCCAGCCGCGCACGGAGGCCGAGCTGCAGGACGCCGTCGGAGCGGCCGTCGCGGCCGGACGGACGGTGCGAGCGGTCGGGGCGGGGCATTCCTTCACCGATATCTGTTGCTCCGACGGCACTCTCATCGACATGTCGGCCATGGATCGAGTGCTGGACGTCGATCGCGTCTCAGGTCTGGTGCGCGTGCAGGCCGGCATCACGATCCATGCGCTGGCCGCACAACTCGACCGGCACGGTTTGGCTCTGGAGAACCAGGGCGACATCGACGCCCAGACCCTGGGAGGGGCGCTGGCCACCGCCACCCACGGCACCGGGCGGGCTTTCGGCAATTTGTCGAGCCGGGTGACCGGCTGCCGATTGGTCGCCGGCGATGCCGCCGCCCGGGAAATCAGCCCGGACCGGCCGGACGAACTGCGGGCGGCGCGCGTTTCCCTGGGTGCTCTGGGGGTGATGAGCGAGTTCACCCTCCAAGCGGTGCCAGCCTTCCGGATCTGCCGGCGGGACCAGCCGCGCGACGTGGCCGAAGTGCTCGCCGAACTCGACGCGCTGGTCGACCGGCACGATCATTTCGAACTGTTGGCCATGCCGTATTCCGGCCGCTGTTTGACCTTGACATCGGAGCGGACGCAAGAGCCGCCGCGGCCGCGCTCCGCGGCCCGGGCCTTCGTCGACGACGAAGTGGTCAGCAACGGAGCGTTGTGGGCGGTGAACCAAGCGGGCCGTCTCCTTCCTCGCGCCGTGCCGCGATTGGCGAGGCTGATGGCCGATTTCGTCTCCGATTCCGCGCAATTGGACGCCAGCTATCCGGGTGTATGCCCATCAACGCCGGGTGCGGTTCACCGAGATGGAATACGCGATTCCCCGGGCCGATGCGGCGGCCGCGCTGGATCGGGTGCTGGCGATGATTTCCCGGCTCCGGATACCCGTGCTGTTTCCGATCGAGCTGCGTTTCGTGGCGGCCGACGACGCTTTCCTGTCCACCGCCTACGGGCACGAGACTGCCTATCTGGCCGTGCATCAGGTGGCCGGGGCGGAATACGAGACCTATTTCCGGGCGGTCGAGGAAATTATCGACGAGTACGGCGGCCGGCCGCATTGGGGTAAGCGCCATTATCAGACGGCCGCGACCTTGGCCCCGCGCTATCCCGATTGGGAGAAGTTCGCGCGCGTGCGGCAGGAGTTCGATCCCGGCCGGATGTTCGCCGAATGCCTACGTCCGCCGGGTTCTCGGCGCTTGACCGGGGCCGGCTGGGCGCTGTCCGTGCGGATCGGGCCGGCTCCGCGGTGAAGATCAGGTCAACCCGCGGGTGAACGCGTAGTGCACGGCCTGGGCGCGGTCGCGCACGCCGGCTTTGGCGAACAGGTTGTTGATGTGGGTCTTGACCGTCGCCTCGCTGACGAAGAGTTCTCCGGCGATCTCCCGGTTCGATTTTCCGGCGGCGATGAGCCGCAGCACCTCCGCTTCCCGGGGCGAGATCCGTCGGGCAGCGCCGCTCCGGCGGAGGCGGGTTGAGCCGGCTCGCTCGGAGCGGAAGCGGTGGCCGAGGTGGGAGTCGGCGTGAAGCCACCGGCGGCCGAGACCAGACGGGCCTGCACGGCCGGGTCCAGCACCGCCTGCCCGGCGGCGGCCGCCCGGACGGCCCGGGCGATGTCCGCCCGGCCGGCCTGCTTGGTCAGGTAGCCGCGCGCCCCGGCGCCCAGCGCGGCGATGATCGAGGAATCGTCGTCGAAGGTGGTCAGCACGACGACGGCCGTGTCCGGGAACTCTCGCAGAATGGCCGAGGTGGCGGCGATGCCGTCCATCCTGGGCATGCGCAGATCCATCAGCACCACATCGGGTCGATGGTGGCGGACGGCAGCGACGGCCTGCTCGCCATCCGAGGCGGTGCCGACCACCGTCAGGCCGGACGTCATGTCCAGCATGGTGGCCAGCGCCTCGCGGATCGCGGCCTGGTCGTCGACCACGAGCAGTTTGAGATCGCCGTCCGGTTCGGTCATGCCGGCAATTGCACCGCAACCCGCCAGCCACCGGCCCACGGACCCTCGGTGATCGGCCCGGCGTCGACCCGCCCGCCGAGCAGTTCCGCGCGTTCGCGCATCCCGACCAGCCCCAAACCGGAGCCCTCGTGCGGCCGACCGCCGGCGCTGCCGGGGGCATTCTCGACGGTCAGTTCCACGTCGCCGTCGCGGTAGGTCAGCGCGGCGGCGACTGCCCCACCCGGCGCGTGGCGACGGGCATTGGTCAGCGACTCCTGCGCCGCTCGCACCAAGGTCTGCGACACCTCGACGGGCAGTTCCCGCACCACACCGCTCGCGGCGAAGGAGTTCGGCTCCCCGAACATCGCTGTGAGGGTCTTGGCCAGCGGCAACACCTCGGCCCGGCTGGCCTGGACGGCCCGGCGCGTCTCGGCCATGCCCTCGCGGACCAGACTCTGCGCGGTCTGCAGGCTGGCGCGGGCCTTGTCGACCAGGCCGTCCTCGAGGAGCGCGTCGGTCAGCTCGAGCTGCATGTTGACCCCGGACAGCGAGTGGGCCAGGACGTCATGCACATCGCGGGAGATGCGAGCTCGCTCGTCCAGCGCCCGGGCCTGCGCCTCCGAGGCTGCCGCCCGGCGCACCGCGTCGGTGGCCTCCAGCGCGCTGCGCACGGCATTGTCGTTGGACCGATTCGCCACTCCGACGAACGCGGTGAATGAGATCGTGAAACCGATTAGCCAGGGCCAGGTGTCGAAGCCCGCGCGGCCGACGACCAGAAGGGTCGAGGCGGCCACGGCTCCGCTGAGCAGCGACAGGGCCAGGCCGCTCCGGCGGGGCAGCCGGTAACCGATGTGCCCACAGGCCATGTAGCCGAAAGCCGGCGCGCCGGTGAGCGAGGCGATGCCCAACAGGATCCCGGCGGCGACGCCCCACATTCCCATGACCGCGAGGTCGACGCGCGGATGGAATCGGTCCACCGGCACGATGGGGTAGAGGCGAAGACCGAGTTGAGCACCAGCAGCCCGATGGTCAGCGGGCTCGCGCCCGGGAAGTCCAGCGGTTTGTACGTCAGCCAGGCGAGCACCACGATGGCGACCGACGGGCCGCCTGCATGCCGAACCGGTGCGGGTCTGCGGCCGGCCGGCCACCATCGCGGTCAGGAGGTGGGCCCGGCCCGGTGGGATCGATCAGCGGGGCACGGGGAACCCGGACGGCGGGTGGTTCCCCCTCCTGATGGTCCACCGGCGACGTCACGAGCAGCATGCTGGCACGCCTCCCGTGCAGATCATGGGGAATGCCCCGGCCGGTCGGCCGGGGCATTCGGGTCGAAGTCAGGCGGAGACCAGCTGGCGGGCATCGGCCGGCAGGTTCGCGACCTTCCGGGCCTTGAGGTACACGGCACCCACCCGGAACAGCACCGTGGACAGCGCCATGATCACGAAGAACGGGGCGATCGCGTCGTTGGACAGGTTGTGCAGGTAGAAGAAGTTGCCGACCTGGTACTGGAAGCTGCTGGAGGAATCGACGGCGATCACGAAGCCGACCCGCACGGCCATGGCCACGAACCAGGCAATGGCAAACGGCATTCCGGTGATGGTCTGGACCCGGCCGGTCCGACCGTTGCGCTCGACCTTGGTGATGTCCCTGGCCAGGATCCCGAATCCCATTCCGATGGCCAGAGCGATCGCGTACAGCCAGACGTTGAGCAATACGTACGGGTCCAGGTATACGTAGATA
>CAWEFT010000007.1:0-11397 GCA_963808365.1 uncultured Actinomycetota bacterium
CGAATTCGATATCGGTGAAGGCATGATCGATCCGCCGATCGCCCACAACTTCCCCGGCCCGGAAATCGCAACCCCAGGCGGCCGCCGGGGCCAGGTGCGTGGGAATCAACCGGTGGTCGACCTCCAGCCGGGTGGCCGCGGGCAGCGTCAGGGTCCAGTCGTCCAGGCGACCGGCGGGAAGTCGGAGATAGGGATGGGGGCAGCAGCCATAGGGCGCCGCCGTCAGGGACAGATTGGTGCACGACAATGTCGTGGTCAGACCCGACGGCCGGATTTCGTAGTCCACGGTCATGCTCAAAGTGAACGGATAACCCTGCTGGGCGGGCAATTCATACGCCAGGCTGAGCCGGGCGGTCTCGACCAGCTGCGGTTTCCACAGCCCCCACAACACCAGCCCGTGCAGGGCATGGTGCCGATCGACCTCGTTGATGGGCAATTGCATTTCCTGCCCGTCATAGTGGTACCGGCCGTCGGCTATCCGGTTCGGCCAGGGCGCCACGATGGCTCCCCGGAAGAGCGGGCGCATTTCCTCGGCCGAAAAGGGCACCACCAGATCTTCATCGCCAAAGGTCAGGCGGCGCAGGGTGGCCCCGACCGAGGTGATGCTGGCTTCGTATCCGTGGGCGCTCAGCGTCCACTCCGGCCCGCCCGGCCGGCCGGAGCCGTCGGTGCCGCCCCGGGTCGCGTCGTTCACACCGTCTCCCTGCTTTTGATCAAGGTGCCCCCTCCGCCGACCCGACGGTCGGTCACGGTGATTATCCCGTCCGGCCCGGCGACGCCCACCAAGGCGCCGGACCGGTGCGCGATGGGCCACGAGTCGCTCATCGGCGCGCGGCCGGGGCCGGTGCGACAGCAGTCGAACCGACCTGGAAGGTTGGGGGCGTCCGACACCCACGATGTACGAGTCCGGCCGACCTCGATACGGCCGGTGCGAGAAAGGAACTCAGGTGGAGTCTCGACCTCTGGGCCGGACCGGCCGATCGGTGTCGGCCGTCGGGCTGGGCACCTGGCAGCTGGGCGGCGACTGGGGTCGCGTCGAGGAGGCCGACGCGCTGGCCCTACTCGACGCGGCTGTCGAAGCCGGAGTCACCTTCTTCGACACGGCCGACGTCTACGGCGATGGTCGCAGCGAGCAGCTGATCGGGCGCTTCCTGGCCGAGCGGCCGGATGTCACGCTCACGGTGGCCACCAAGATGGGTCGGCGCGCACCCTTGGACCCGGCGGAATACACCGAGTCGGCCTTCCGGCAATGGATCGACCGTTCCCGCCGCAATCTGGGCCTGGACACTCTGGACCTGACCCAACTGCACTGTCCGCCCGAGCCGGTCTTTGCCGACGACCGCGTGTTCGACGCGCTCGACCGGTTGGTGGCGGAGCGCCTCATCGACGCTTATGGGGTGAGCGTAGAGACCTGTGCCCAGGCGCTCTCTGCCATCGCCCGTCCGGGTGTGCAGTCGGTGCAGATCATCCTGAACGCGTTCCGGCAGAAGCCGCTGGAGCAGGTGCTGCCGGCGGCCCAGAAAGCGAACGTTGCCATCATCGCCCGGGTCCCACTGGCCTCCGGGCTGCTGTCCGGCCGCTACAACCGCAACACCACCTTCTCACCGGACGACCATCGTTCTTACAACCGGCACGGAGAGGCGTTCGACGTCGGGGAGACCTTCGCCGGGGTCGACTACGAGACCGGCGTGCAGGCGGCCCAGGATTTCGTCCGGCTGGTCGACGATTGCGCCCCGGGCTTGTCACCGACCCAGGCGGCATTGCGGTGGGTGCTCGATCAACCCGGCGTCACCTCGGTCATTCCGGGCGGTCGCTCGGTGGAACAGGTGCGCTCCAATGCCGCCGCGGCCTCGGCGGAGCCACTCAATGCCCAAATGCTCGACGGGGTCGAGGATCTGTATGACCACCGAATTCGCCGATTGGTGCACGACCGCTGGTGACGCGCCGCCCGCCTCACCGATTTGCGGCGGGTCTCACCAATCGGCGGGATGAATGAAGGATGCGGCCGGCCGGCCGAGCCACTGGGTGACGCGCATCGCCAGGTTCATGTCGGCGAGCCGTGCGGTCTTGAAGTTCGTCAGCCGGCCGGGTGTGCAGTCGATTTCCGCCGCGAGCTCGGCCCAGCTCAAGCCGCGGTCTTTGCGCTGGTCGTTCAGTGCCGTGTAGACCTCGCTCAGATCCCACCGGAGCCGACGATCCGGTCCCGCGTCGGGCAGCCGGACGTCGCCCACGTCGACGACCGGGCCGGTCAGAAAATCCTCGGGAGCGCGGTCCAGCCAGCGCAACATGAAGAGCGCGTACTGGCAGGAGGTCGCCCCGCGCGCTTGCAAACGCGACACCGCCCCACCGCACAGCGGATGGTCCGTGCGCTGCGCATTGAGGTCCGCGGACTGTTGCCACAACTGCGCGGCCAGGTCGTACCAGCCGAGACCGCAGTCGCGACGACGCTCGTCCAGCGCGGCGTACAGGGCGTCGCAGTCGAAGACGGGCAAGGCCGGCCCGGCGGCGCCCCGCGAAAGCTTCGTCGTCGTGGACATCGGACCTCGCGTTTCTCCGCAGGGACGGCCGGGACCGGCGGGCCGGCCAACCTGCTGACGCTATTCCGCGAATTCCCGACCGGGGCACTGGGTGTGGTTGACGTAGGCTAGCGGTTCACCGCCCGGCCCGCCGGCGCGGCGTCAAGCAGGAGGTCGATGGTGGCGGTGCAGCTGAAAAGCAGTCCGGCATCGGGGTTTTCGCGTTTGATTGCGATCAGCGGTGTCCGCGGGGAATTGACCGTACCCAACAGTCAATTGGCCGGCGCCATCGACAGCTCCGATGAGTGGATCCGGCGTCGCACGGGGATCGTGACGCGACGCCGGGCGCCCCGGGACGTTCTGGTCCAGGATCTGGCCGAACAAGCCGGCGCGGACGTGCTGGCCGCGGGCGGTGTCGACCCGGCCGACGTCGACGCGGTCATCGTCTCCACCGTTTCGTGGATGCAGCCGACGCCGGGCATGGCCCCGGTGGTGGCGGCCCGCATCGGAGCGTCGCCCGCCGCGGCCGCGTACGACGTGAACGCCGGTTGCGCCGGCTATTGCTACGGGATCGCGCAAGCGGATTCCATGATCCGTACCGGGCTGGCCCGGTATGTGTTGGTGATCGGGGCCGAGAAGCTCTCCGATTACGGCGACCCGTCCGACCGATCCATCTCCTTCATCATCGGCGACGGGGCCGGGGCCGCCCTGGTCGGTCCGTCGGAGACGATCGGGATCGGCCCGACCATCTGGGGCTCGGACGGCTCCCACTGGCAGGCCATCACCATGACCCACTCCTGGCTGGACTTCAAATACGCCGAACCCGGCATCTCGGTCGGTTGGCCGACGGCGCGGCAGGAGGGCCAGGCGGTGTTCCGCTGGGCCACCACGGTGGTGCCCAAGGCGGCCGCCGAAGCCATCGACGCCGCTGGTCTGCGGCCGGAGGACATCGACGTGTTCATCCCGCATCAGGCCAATCTGCGCATCATCGAGGGCATGATCCCGAGACTGGGACTGCGCGACGACGTGGTCGTCGCCCGGGACATCGTGGACACCGGCAACACGTCGGGGGCGTCGGTGCCGCTCGCGACCGAACGGCTGCTGCGGGAGGGTTCCGCCCGGGGCGGACAGCTGGCCTTGCAGTTCGGTTTCGGAGCCGGCCTGTGTTACGCCGCGCAGGTCGTCGTCCTGCCGGAGAAGGTGGGCAACACGACCGGTAGTTTCCGGCGGGCGAACCCGCCGGAATGAACGCGCCCCGCCCCTGATTAACGTAGGGCCGAGGCAAATGCCGGGACATGTTTGCCGGCGGCAGCCTGCCCGACCCTCCCGGATCGGGATGTTCGCAGAGTCGAAAGGACCTCCATGGCCATTCCTTCTGCCCCCCGCCGTAGCGCCGTCGGGCCGCATTCGGCGGTCGACGTCAGACGGTTCTACGCGCAGGGCGATTGGCAGGAGCGGGTGCTGTACGACATCGTGGCCCGCCACGCCGCGGTCGACCCGGACCGCGTGTTCGTCACCGACGGCGGAACGACGCTGACCTACGGCGACTTGCGCGAGGGGGCGGTGCGGCTGGCCGCCGGTCTGGCCGGGTTGGGGGTGCGGCGGGGCGACCGGATCGCGGTGCAGATGCCGAACTGGTCGGAATTCGCCGTGATCTGCGCGGCCATCTCGCGGCTGGGGGCCGTCCTGGTCCCGATCATGCCGATCTTCCGGCAGGACGAATTGCGTTTCATGCTGCGCCATGCCGGGGCGGTGGCCATCGTCGGGCCGCAGAACTTCAACCGCTTCGACTATCCCGGCATGTACGCCCAGATCCGCGCCGATCTTCCTGATTTGCGCAACGTGGTGGTGCTGCGGGCCGACGACCCGTCTGCCCTGGCGGACGAGAAACGGTTCGAAGACCTGCTCCAGCCCGGCGACGTCGATGAACTGGACGCCGGTCTGGGTGACGCCGGCCATCCCGACGACAGCTTCATGATCGTTTACACGTCCGGCACGACGGCCGCTCCGAAGGGCTGCCACCACACCTTCAACACCGTCTATGCCAGTTCCATCAACATGATCCGGCGGCTGCGCATCTCGGAGAACGACGTGTTCTTCAACCCGTCGCCCATCACCCACTCCACCGGCCTGGTGACCGGAGTGCTGATGCCGCTCATCGTGGGCGCCAGCACCCATTTCCTGCCGGCCTGGAACCCGGAAGTCGGGCTGCGCCGGATCGCGGAATACAAGTGCACGGTCACCTACACGGCGACCACGTTCCTGACGACCCTGATGGAGGCCTACGACCCGGCCACCCACGACATGTCCAGCATGCGGTACTGGGTGTGCGCGGGGTCGCCCATCCCGGGCGCCGTGGTGTCGCGGGCCCGCGAGATGTTCACCGGGGTCAACGTTCTCTCGCTGTACGGTCGCAGTGAGAACATGACGACGACCATGTGCGGGCCGCTGGACAGTCCCGACCGCTCCATCAATTCCGACGGCCGCGGCCTCGAGGGCTACGAAATCATGGTCGTCGACGCCGACGGGCACGAGGTGCCGCGGGGTGAAGAGGGCGATATCGCCTACCGCGGGCCGTCCCACATGTTGGGCTATTACCAGGACGCCGCCCAGACGGCCGAGCTGTTCACCTCGGACGGCCTGTCCCGCTCCGGCGATCTCGGGTACATGGACGATGACGGGTACGTCAGGGTCAGCGGGCGGGTCAAGGACATCATCATCCGCGGCGGTCTCAACATCTCCAGCCGTGAGGTGGAGGATTTGCTCGTCGCCCACGCGGCGGTGAAGGACGTGGCGGTGGTGGCCATGCCCGACCCGCGCCTCGGTGAGAAATGTTGCGCCTACGTCGTGCTCAGACCGGGGGAGCATTCGTTCTCGTTCGCGGACATGGTCGAACACCTGCGCAGCAAACAGGTGGCCGTGCAGAAATTCCCGGAACGGCTGGAGATCGTGGACTCGCTGCCGATGACCGCCGTCGGCAAGGTGCGAAAGAACGTGCTGCGCGACGACATCCTGGCCCGGTTGAAGGAAGAAGGCCAGGCGGACTAGCGCCTGGGTGCGGGGAACCGACCGCGCGTGGCCGGAGTCACGTTCACTGGGCACCCTCGGCCAGGACGACCACCTTCCCGGACACCGAGCGAGATTCCAGCAGGCGCAGCGCATCCGCCGCCTTCGCGAACGGCAGCGTGGCTCCGATGTGCGGTGAGATGCGTTGCTGGATCAGCAGATCGGCCACAGCATCCCGGACCTTGGTGAGGGTGCCGGGGTACTCGGCGTCCATGGTGTCCATGGAGATGCCGGTGACCGTGAGATTGCGGAGCAGCAGCCGGTTCACCTTGACGCTGGGAATGTCGCCGCCGACAAAGCCGATGACGACCAGGGTTCCGCCGATCCGCAGGGCCCGCAAGGAATCCAGGAACAGCTCACCGCCCACCGGGTCGAGAATGGTGTCCACGCCGTGTCCCTCGGTGAAGCGGCGCACATCGTCCAGCCAAAGGCCGTTCGACCGCACGACCAGGGCGGCGCCGTAACGATCGGCCAGCGCTGCCTTGGCATCGGAGGAGACGACCGCGACGGCCCGGGCGCCGAAGGCCGGGGCCAGGTCCAGGGCCGCGGTTCCGACGCCGCCGGCCGCGCCGTGCACCAGCACGGTCTGGCCCGGTTCCGTTCGAGCCCGGTGATAGGCGTACCAGGCCGTCGAATAGTTCAGGTAGACCGCGGCCCCCTGCACGAAGGTCAGGTGATCGGGCAGCTTGACGGTGTACTCGGGAGCCGCCAGCGCCCACGGAGCCAGCCCGCCCCAGAACACGATGCTGCCCACCCGATCACCGACGCGGAACCCGGTGTCCGGATCGGCTTCCGCCACCACACCGGCGATCTCACTGCCCGCCACGTACGGGGCGTCGGCGCCGTACTGGTAGCGCCCCCGGGACTGCAGGGCATCGATCACCGAAAGTCCGGTGGCCATCACGCGGATCAGCAGTCGCCGGCCCCGGGCCCGGGGATGAACGCCCTGTGGCTCGGGAACGTCGCGGAGCTCGATCGCTTCGGGGCCGTCCTTGGTGACCACGACCGCTGCCCGCACCCGCCCGCTCCTCTCGCCGCGGGAAAGGCTAGCGGGTGCCGGAAGCCACTCCCGAGTCGGTCACCGCGCCCCGCGAACGTACGGTGAGCGCATGCGGGTGGCGGTGACGGGTCTGGGAGCGATGAGCCCGGTCGGTGCGGACGCGGCGTCGACCTGGGCGTCCCTGAAAACCGGGATTTCCGGCGTCGCCACCATCCAGGAGGAGTGGGCGGCCGCACTGCCGATCGCGATGGCCGCACGGGTGAGCGCCGACCCGGCGGCGGGGAGCGATCCCAAGGAGCAGCGCCGGCTGGACCGGGCCCAGCAACTGGCGCTGGCCGCGGGCCGGGAGGCGTGGCGGTCGGCCGGGTTGGCGGACATCGACCCGGACCGGGTGGCGGTCGTGGTCGGTTCGGCGATCGGCGGGCTGACCACCACCCTGGCGCAGCAGCAGCTGCTGGACACCCGGGGAGCGCGACATGTGTCCCCGCACACGGTGACTCGGATGATGGCGAACGGCGCGGCCGGGTGGCTGGCCATCGACATCGGGGCGCGAGCCGGCGCCCGCACTCCGGTCAGCGCCTGCGCCTCCGGCTCTGAAGCTCTGCTCATGGCCCGGGAGATCATCACCTCCGGAGGCGCCGACGTCGTGCTGGCCGGCGGCACCGAAGCCTGCGTGACCGGGCTGACGCTGGCGGCCCTGGCCCAGGCGCGCGCCCTGTCCAAACGAACCGATGACCCTGGCGCGGCCTCCCGGCCTTTCGATCGGGAACGGGACGGCTTCGTGCTGGGGGAGGGGGCGGCCCTGCTGGTCCTGGAGTCGGAGGCGCACGCCACTGCCCGGGGTGCCCGCATCCTCGGCTTCCTGGCCGGTGCCGCGGTGACGTCCGACGCCTACGACATCGTCGCGGGCGACTCGGCCAACCAGGCCAGGACGATGGCGATGGCATTGCGCGCGGCCGGCGTGTCGGCCGGTGACATCGGGGTTGTGCATGCCCACGCCACGTCCACGCCGCTGGGCGATGTCACCGAGAGCCGGGCCATCGCGTCCGTCCTGGGGCGGATCCCGGTCACCTCCATCAAGTCGATGGTGGGCCACCTGCTGGGCGCCTCCGGCGCACTGGGAGCCGTGACGGCGGTGAGTTCGCTGGGCGAGGGACTGATCCCGCCGACCATCAACGTGACGCAGGTCGATCCGGCCGTCGAGATCGACGTCGTGCGTTCGGCTCGCGAGTTCGCGTCGCCGGCGGCGCTGGTCAATGCCTTCGGGTTCGGCGGTCACAACGTCTCCCTGGTGTTCACCAAGAACTGACCAGCGGCGCGGCCAGCACGCGTTCGGTCGGCGACCGGCCGATGGCCGATGTCGGCCGGTGACCCGCGAGTACCGGAAGGCGCTGATAACAGGCCGAGCCGGTACCCTGGCGGAGCGCATGTGCAGGTTCGGTGCCCTCAGGGAGGCACAAAGGAAAGGTCGTCGCCGGTGAAGCGGATGTTCTACTTCAGCGCTGGAGTGGCGTTCGGGGTGCTGGCGACCCGGCGTTCCCGTCGCGCCAAGGAAGCGGCCCGGGCGGCGCTGGCCGCCAAACTGACGCCCTCGGCCATCGCCGCCGACGTGGCCGATGCGATCGCCGAGCTCGGCAACGCGGTCGGGTCATTCGCGGCCGACGTGCAGCAGGGCGCCGCGAACCGGCGGGCCAGCTACCGGCCGATGATCGACGGTGCCACCGGCGCGGTGGCCATGGTGGCCCCGGAGCAGTTGGGTCCGGGCCAACTGCGGGAGTTCGCGGCCGCCGAGGGCGGCGCGACCGTCGAGGCCACCGAGGGGTCTCGCCGGACGGCGCGCGAGCTCGCCGCACCGCCTGACAGGCGGTTCCGGCTCCCAGTCCGTTGAACCGGCGGCGCTGACCAGCCGCCGGTCGGCCGGTGTCGTCGGCCCCCGGCCGGCGCTCGACCCGGCGCCACATCCGAAGGCAGACATGGAAACCCACGAGATCCGACAACGATTTCTCGACCACTTCGAAAAGGCCGGGACACCTGGTGCGGCCTCTGCCTCGCTGGTGTCCGACGACCCGACCGTGCTGTTCACCATCGCCGGCATGGCCGCCGATCAAGCCGTTCTTCCTGGGCCAGGCGACCCCGCCGGCGTCTGCGGGTGACCAGCGTGCAGAAATGCGTGCGCACGCTGGACATCGACAACGTGGGCCTGACCACCCGGCACAACACGTTCTTCCAGATGGCCGGCAACTTCTCCTTCGGCGACTACTTCAAGGAAGGGGCCATCCGGCACGCCTGGGAGCTGGTCACCGGTGCCCGGGACGGACGGCGGCTACGGCTTCGACCCCGAGCGGTCTGGGTGACCGTCTACGAGTCGGATGACGAGGCGTACCAGCTCTGGCAGGACGTCGCCGGCGTGCCGGCCGAGCGCATCCAGCGCCGCGGCTGGCCTGGACAACTACTGGGTCATGGGCGTGCCCGGCCCGTGCGGTCCGTGCTCGGAGATCTACTACGACCGCGGCCCGGAGTTCGGCTCGGAGGGTGGTCCGGAAGCCGACGAAGACCGCTACATCGAGATCTGGAACCTCGTGTTCATGCAGGACATGCGCGGGCGAGGAGAGCCCGAAGTACGGTTTCCGCCGGTCGGCACCGCTGCCGCAAGCAGAACATCGACACCGGCCTGGGCATCGAGCGGGTCGCCTTCCTGCTGCAGGGCGTGGACAACGTCTACGAAACCGACCTGATGCCGGCCGATCATCCGGCGATGCCGAGCAGCTGTCGCGGCAAGAAATACGGCCGAGACGCGCATATCGACGACGTCCGGATGCGGGTCATCGCCGACCACACGCCGCGTCGGCACGTCATGCTGATCTCCGACGGCGTGACGCCCGGCAACGAGGGCGGCGGTTACGTGCTGCGCCGGCTCATCCGTCGAGCGGTCCGGTCGGCCCGGCTGCTGGGCGTCACCGAGCCGGTGATGGCGTGAGCTGGTCAACGTCGTGGTGCCGATCTGATGAGCCCGTCGTATCCGGAGATCGCCGACGACTACGCGCGGATCGAGCGGGTCGCGGTCAGCCGAGGAGACAGGCGTTCCTCAAGACGATCGCCTCCGGCATCCAAGCTGTTCGAGACCGCCGCCGAGGAGACCACGGCAGCCGGCCGACACGCGAGGTCGCCGGCGTCCACCGCGTTCCTGCTGCACGACACGCAGGGCTTCCCGCTGGACCTGACGCTGGAGATGGCGGCCGAAGCGGGCTTGACGGTGGATACCGACGAGCTTCGACCGGTTGATGCAGGAGCAGACGCAGCCGGGCGCGGGCCGACGCCAAGGCCCGCAAGGGTGGCCTGACCGACATGGCCGAGTACCGGCAGCTGCTGGACGCAGGGCCCGACCGAGTTCACCGGCTACCCGAGCTGCGAGTCGAGGGCACGGTGCGCGGGCTGCATCGTCGACGGGTGAGCGGCTGGCGGTCGGCGGGCGAGGGCGACACCGTCGAGGTGGTGCTGGATCGCACGCCGCTGTACGCGGAGTCGGGTGGGCAGGAATCCGACGCCGGCACCATCGCGGGGCGGAACTTCTCCGCCGAAGTGCTGGACGTGCAGAAGGTGGACCGCAAGCTCTACGTGCACAAGGTGCGGGTCACTGACGGCGAGATCACCGACGGGCCGCCGGTGATCGCCAAGAGTCGACCCGGAGTGGCGGCTCGGTGCGCGACAGGCGCACAGCGGTACCCACGTCGTGCACGCGGCGCTGCGCCAGGTGCTCGGCCCGGAGGCGCTGCAGGCCGGTTCCTACAACAAGCCCGGCTACCTGCGTCTGGATTTCTCCTGGTCCAACGCGCTGTCGCCGGAGACCCGCAGCGAGATCGAGGAGGTCTCGAACCGCGCCGTCCGCAGTGATCTGCGGGTCCGGGTGCTGTACGGCAGCAAGGAGGAAGCCGACGGCGATGGGCGCCATCGCGCTGTTCGGCGAGACCTACGACGAGACCGTTCGCATCGTCGAGATCGGCGGACCGTGGTCGGTCGAGCTGTGCGGTGGCACCCACGTCGAGCACTCCAGCCAGATCGGACCGATCGCGCTGACCGCGGAATCGTCGATCGGCTCCGGCGTGCGCCGGGTCGAGGCCGCCGTCGGCATCGAGGCGTTCCACCGGCTGGCCGCCGAACGCAGCCTGCTGGCCGCGGTCGCGGCTCGCTGAAGGTCCAGCCCGCCGACCTGCCCGGCGCGGATCGAGGCGCTGGCTGGAGCGGCTGCGGGCCGCCGAGAAGGAGCTGGAGAGTTCCGGGCGGCTGCGGCGCTGGCGTCGGCCGGACACGCTGGCCGGAGCCGCAGCCCCGGTCGGCGAGTGTCCCTGGTGGCGGCACGGTCTGCCGAGGCACATCGGCGCACGACCTGCGGGCGCTGGCCACGGACGTCCGTGGGCGGCTGGCCGGACGCCCGGGGTGGTCGCGCTGTTCGCTCCCGCGGGCGAGCGCCGTGTCGTTCGTGGTGGCCGCGACGCCGGCAGCGGTGGACGCCGGGGTGCAATCCGGCGATCTGGTCAAGTCCTTCCTGCCGGCGATCGACGGCCGCGGCGGCGGCCGGCCGGACCTGGCCCAGGGCGGCGGCACCAACCCCGCCGGTGTCGCTCAGGCCGTGGAGGCGGTGACGTCGTGCCTGGCGACGGCCGAGGTGGGCGGCCGAAACTGAGCGGCAGACGAGAAACCGAATGTCCAGCCGGCGCCGCGTGGCGTGCGGCTGGGCGTCGACGTCGGTACGGTTCGGGTAGGGGTCGCATTCAGCGACCCCGATGGCATTCTGGCCACGCCGGTGATCACTCTGGC
>CAWEFT010000008.1:0-228538 GCA_963808365.1 uncultured Actinomycetota bacterium
ACGCGCCGGCCCTTTGTCGTCGGGCCGAACCTCGTCCGAAGTGAGTCGCGGCTGTTGTTCAACCGGGCTGCAGCCTAACCCCGGCCGTCACAGGCGCGGCGATCGCCCGCACAGAAAGCGCACTGCGGTGAGCGCGCGGGCAGGGTGAACGGGACCAGCCGTGCTGAAGGCGCCTGCACCGCGGAGCGGTCTCACGAGACGGCTGCGCGCTCACCCTGCGAGATTCCGTGTCAGCGCAGTGCTTTCCCGGAGCACGACCTCGCCGGCGACCGTTTCCGTCTGCGGCTCCCCCGGCGCGGCGTTGAGGGCGAGATCGACTGCCCGGGCTCCCATCTCGTAGAGAGGAATACGTACCGTCGTGAGCGCGGGGCTGAAATCACGCAGCGTCGGTATGTCGTCGAATCCCGCCACCTGCACCTCGGCCGGCACTTGCAGACCGGCTTCCCGTACGGCGACCATCGCGCCCAAGGCCATGACGTCATTGACGGCAATGAGACAAAGTGGAACACCGGGTCGCCTGTGCCGGGCGATCGCCCGTTGCGCCGACTCGTAGCCGCCGTCGCGAGTGAAGTCGCCGTGTTCGACAAGCGGCGCGGGGATTCCCTGCTCGGCCAGCCCGTCCGCGAAGCCGCCGACCCGATCGGTGGCCGTCAGCAGCGCCTCGGGGCCGCCGAGTATCACGAAGTTGCGAAGCCCGGCCTGGCCCAGCTCCCGGGCCAGCGCGGTGGATCCTTCCCGATTGCCCGGGACCACCGCGTGAGCGTCCGGAATGGGTTGGCCGATGACGGCGATGCGTCCCCCGTTGTGCCGGTAGCGCAAAAGGTCCGCGGTGAGACGTGTGGCGGCGGTGCCCGCTTCCGGCCCGGCCCATCGCGACCCGGCGATGACGATCGCATCCGTTCGGTGCGCGATGAAGGTTTCGACGGCCTCCACTTCCTGGATGGGGTCGCGCATGGTGGCGGCAATCATGATGTGCCGGCCGGCCTGCCTGCTGGCCTGCTGCACCCCGGCGGCGATCGTGGAGAAGTACGGATCGGCGATGTCCTGCACCACCAGACCCAGGAGGCCGGTCGAGGACCGCGCCAGCGCCTGCGCTTGCGCGTTGGGAACGTACCCGAGTTCCTCGGCCGCGCGCCGGACGGCTTCCACCACGGCCTGGGCGGGTTTTCGGGCCGAGCCGTTCAGGACCCGCGACGCCGTTGGCTGCGACACCCCGGCCAGATTGGCCACGTCGGTCAACGTGACCGCGGCCCCGCCTACGCCGCCTGCGCCGCCCACCACGACCTCATCATTGGGGAAAAGGGTTCCGGGTGTCCAGTGGCGGCTTGGTGGCCGTTCCCCCAGATGTCGTAGCACGCCGCGCGAGTCAGGGAATGATCGATACCTTGATCGATTCCGTCCCGCTGGCCACCAGGTCGAGACCATTCTGGAATTCCGCCAGCGGGAGTTGATGAGTGCAGATCTTGTCCATCGGGAGGGCGCCGGACTCGATCAGCCGAATCGCGGCGGGCCAGCAATTCGGCCGAATGGGCCCCCCGGATATCCAGTTCCTTCTCGTCGCCGACGATCGACCAGTCGACGGTCGCGTCACTGCCGAAGACGCTGTACTCGACGAAGCGGCCGAGCTTGCGGAGCAGGTGCAGCCCCTGCCGCACTGCGGAGGGGTGTCCGGTCGCTTCGAAGTAGACGTCGGCGCCGTATCCGTCGGTCAGCGCCTTGACCCGGGCCACCGCATCCCCGTCGGCCACGTTGATGATCACGTCGGCGCCGCATTCTGCGGCGATCGCCAGCTTGTCCGCTGACATGTCCAACGCGATGACGAGCTTCGGGTTGCGGGTCTTGGCGCCGGCGATCATCCCGAGCCCGATCGGGCCGCAACCGGCCACGACAACGACGTCGTCGAAGGTCAGCTGGGCCCGCTCCACGGCGTGCAGGGCGCACGCCAGCGGCTCGGCGAAGGCAACATGGTGCGGCGGCAGGCTTTTGGAAACCTTGTGCACACGAGCGTGTTCGGGGAACACCATGTATTCGGCCATCGCTCCGGGCGTGCGGTGCTTGAATCCGAAGATGTTGTGGGGGTCGCACATCCAATACTTGCCGTCCAAACAGTAGCGGCACTGTGTGCAGGGCACGATCTGCTCGGCGACCACCCGGTCGCCGGCCGCGATGCCCCACCGCTGGGCGGCTTGATCGTCCAGTTCGACGACGGTGCCGGTGAATTCGTGGCCGGGAATCACGCCGGTCTCCACGTAGGCCGGCCTCGTCTCGTCGCCCCAGAACCGCGCCGCCCCTTGATAACACTTGAGGTCGCTGGCACAGATGCCAACTGCCTCCACCTTGATCAGCACCTCACCCGGCCCGGGACGCGGGACCGCCACAGTCCTCAGTTGATAATCCCTCGGGCCCAGGCAGAGCACGGCCTGCATGGTTTCGGGCGCCGCGCTGCCGAGAGTTTCAGACATGTCCATCTCCATTGGCGTACTGATCACGGGTTGAGGTGTGGCTGAGCTGCGGTGCGCATCAATGACGTCACGCCCGCGGTCACAGCAATGGGCACCACGGGGCGACGTGTGCCTGGAACGCCTTGGCGGTGCGCTCGGCGATGAGGGCGGGGTCGGCATCCCAGATCTCCTGGTTGAAAATCTCCACTTCGATATCCCCTGAGTATCCGGTCTCGGCGACCGCCCGGGTGATGGCGGGAAAGTCGACGTGACCATCGCCCATCATCCCGCGGGCCAGCAGGCTATCCGCGGGCAGTGGGGTGATCCAGTCGCAGACCTGATAGGACGCGATCCGGCCGCCCTGGCCGGCCCGATCGATCTGCTCCAACAGCTGAGGATCCCACCAGACGTGGAAGGTGTCGACGACGACTCCGACCGTGCCGGCCGGAAACTGCTCCGCGATGTCGAGCGCCTGCCCGAGCGTCGACACCACCCCTCGGTCCGCGGCGTACATCGGGTGCAGCGGCTCGATGGCCAGCACCACGCCGGCAGCCGCGGCGTCGTCGACGAGCGCCCCGACAGCATCCCCCACGCGGCCGCGGGTCGCCGCCAGATCTCGGTCGCCGACCGGTAGACCGCCCGCCACCAGGACCAGTACGGCGGCGGAGCCGGGGGCGCCGGCCGCGGCAAGTGCAGCGGTTTCCTCGATGGCTTGGCGGTTTTCGTCCAGCGCGGCCTTTCGGGCAGCGTCGTCGCCGGCCGTGAAGAACCCGCCCCGGCAGAGACTCGAGACCCGCAATCCGGAGTCGGCCACCATGGCGGCGGCGTGGCGCAGGCCCACCTCGTTGACCGGTTCCCGCCACAACCCGACGCTGGTGATGCCGGCTTCCCGGGTGGTGCGCAGTGCGGTGGACAGGTCCGCGTACTTGATGGTCGCCTGGTTCAGCGAAAGCCGATCGGCGCTCATGCGTTGGCCGCCGTGGTGTCGACGCCGTGCAGAGCCAGCCACCCGTTCCATCGCTGCGCGGCGAGCTCGGGGCGCTCGAGGGCCCCCGCCGCGTCCGCCAACCGCACCAGGGTCGACAGATGAGGCAGGCTCCGAGCCGAGTGCAGCCCGCCGACCATGGAAAAGGCCGGTTGGTGTCCGTTGAGCCAGGACAGGAACGCGATTCCTGTCTTGTAGTAGAACGTGGGCTCCGCGAAGATGTGGCGAGCCAGCGCTTCCGTCGGCGCGAGGATCGATCGGTATTCCGTCATACTCCCCCGGTCGATCGCTTGGATCGCGGCGGACGCGTTGGGTCCAGCCGCCGCAAAGGCGCCCAGCAGCGCATCCGAGTGTCGCCGGCCGTCACCTTCGATCAGCCGCACATAGTTGTAGTCGTCCCCGGTGAACATTGTCGTCCCCTGCGGAAGCCTGGAACGGACGGTGATTTCGTGATCCGCGTCGAGCAGGCTCATCTTGATGCCCCGGACCTTGGACAGGTTCTCGGTGATGATTCGAATGACCGTGTCGATGGCCTCCGGCACATCGGTCGAGCCGAAATACCCCGCCAGCTGCGGGTCGAACGCCTGCCCCAACCAATGCAGGATGACCGGTTGTCCGGCCCGGGAAAGCACTTCCCGATAGACGTGTTCGTAGTCGGCCGCTGAGCTGGCCGCCTTGGCCAGGTGACGGCTGGCCATGAGGACCGTTCCGGCGCCCTCGTCCTCGGCGAAGTGCAGCTGCTCGACGTAGGCATCGATCACTTCCGGCAGTGAGACCGTCTCCTGTTCGAGGTGGTCGGTGTTCACTCCGACCACCAAGCCGCCGCACACGGCACGCGCCTCCGCGGCGCTGCGGGCGATCAGTTCCCGAGTTGCCTTGGCGTCCAGCCCCATGTTGCGTTGCGCGGTGTCCATCGCGTCGGCGACGCCCAGCCCCCATGACCACAGGTGGTGCCGGTACCCCAGGGTGGCGTCCCAATCGATGTCGGCCGGCGCACCGGGCACGTTGTCGCCCGCGACCCGCGGCACCACATGGGCGGCCGCGTAGGCCACCCGGGACCGCAGCGGCCCCTGGGGCCGGGAGAAGTCCGGCGCCGGCGACAACTCTGCGGACGTGATCCGGCCGGTGGAGTCGATGTCCAGAATTTTCATCGCTGGGCTCCGGCCGGTTCGGGCAGGGTCAGCTCGGGCAGCTCGATGCGTGCTCCCGTCCGTGAGCTCTCCAGACCGGCCTCGGCCAGCCGCACCCCGCGGGCTCCGGCCAGCAGGTCGTAGGTATGCGGTGCGTCCTCCACGACATGCCGGATGTACTGCTCCCATTGAGCCCTGAACCCGTTGATCAGCGGGTCGTTGTCGGGAACGTCGATCCAGTCCTGCGAGTAGTCATGCGTTTCCGGCAGGTCCGGGTTCCACACCGGCTTCGGCGTGGCGTTGCGGGGCTGGATCTTGCAACCGAAGAGACCCGCCACAGCACTGCCATGGGTGCCGTCGACCTGGAACTGCACCAGCTCGTCACGGTTCACGCGCACCGTCCAGCTGGAATTCAGCTGCGCGATGACGCCGCCGGCCAATTCGAACACCGCGTAGGCGGCGTCGTCCGCGGTGGCCTGGTAGGCGTTGCCGGCTTCGTCGAACCGGGTGGGAATGTGCGTCACGGCCCGTGCATAGACGGACTCGATACGGCCGAAGAGATTCTCCAGCACGTAGTCCCAGTGCGGGAACATGTCCACCACGATCCCGCCGCCGTCTTCGGACCGGTAGTTCCAGCTCGGCCGCTGCGCCGGCTGCCAATCACCTTCGAAGACCCAGTAGCCGAACTCGCCACGCACGGACAGGATCTGGCCGAAGAAGCCGGAATCGACCAGTCGCTTGAGCTTCTGCAGCCCGGGCAGATACAGCTTGTCGTGGACGACGCCGTTCTTGACTCCCGCGTCGCGAGCCAGCGCGGCGAGTTCGAGAGCCTCCTGCAGGTTTTCGGCGGTGGGCTTCTCCGTGAAAATTGCCTTACCCGCGGCAATTGCCTTGCGCAGCGCCGCGGCCCGGGCCTTTGTCACCAGGAAATCGGCGTAGATCTCCCAGCGGGGGTCGGCCAGGGCCGCATCCAGATCCGTGGTGTAGTCGGCGATGTTGTGCTTGTCGGCCAGCTCGGCCAAAGTGGATTCGCGGCGTCCGACCAGGAGCGGCTCCACTTGGACCCGCTCCCCCGTGGACAGTTCCACGCCGCCTTCGTCGCGAATGGCGAGAATGGAACGCACCAAATGCTGCCGATAGCCCATCCGACCGGTCGCGCCGTTCATGATGATGCCGATGCTCTTCTGTGCCATTGCTGATGTCCTCGAATCTGGTGGTGAGCTCGGGTGTCCTGCGAAGGGGCTTGCGCATTCCGGGCATCTGCGGCCGGCCAGGGCGGCGCGGCCCGGTGACCGGAATCAGACGGTGGCGGCGGTCCGGAGTCGGTCGTATTCGGGGCGGGGCACCGGCACGGCATTTCGTTTGCCGAGATCGTTGAGGTGCACCCGGTACGTCTCCTTGGCCCCGAAGGTGCACAGCGCGGAGACCACCGTGACCACCAGCGTGATGCCCCCGATGATCATCGGCACGTTGACCGTGCCGGGAGGGGCAATGGCAGCGAAGATGGTGGGCGCGAAAGCGGCGATGGCCAACCCCGTGTTCTGCGACAGCGCAAAACCGGTCACCCGTGTCCGGGTCGGGAACAACTCCTGGAAGAACGTGGCGAACGTGGCGTTCCACATCTGGTACAGCACACCCCACATGAGGATGGCCAGCACGATCGTCAGTGCGGTGTTCTTGTGCTCGATCGCCCACAGGTACGGGAACGACAGCAGCCCGGAGGCGAGCGTCCCGAAGATCATCACCGGGCGCCGCCCGATCCGGTCCGACAAGGCGCCGTAATACGGGATCCCGATGACGCCGGCGATGTTGACCAGAACCGGAATCCACAGATAGGTGGTGGTGCTCATGCCGACGCCATAGCCCTTCTGCGTCGCGAAGGCGCCACCGAAGACAGCGGCGGTGGTGCCGACGACGTTGGCCAGCGCCATGCCGGTGCACAGCACGATGTTCAGCCAGTTCTCCCGGAACACCCGGACGATGGGCGCGCGCGGCACCTCGTGTTTGGCTTCCTCCTCCAGGAACGCCGGCGTCTCGTCCACTCGGCGCCGGATGATATAACCGGCGAGAACCACCACGACACTCAGCAGGAACGGAATTCGCCAGCCCCACGCGTGGAAGGCGCTCTTGGACAACGTCGCGGACAGGGGCAGGAAAACGCCGGCCGCGAGGATGCCGCCGAACTGAGTGCCCTGCAACGAGAAGCTGGCGAAAAAGCCGCGGCGGCCGAACGGCGCATGTTCCACGATCATCGCGCTGGCGCCCCCGAGCTCGCCCGCGACCGCGAATCCCTGGATCAGGCGCAGCAGCACCAGCAGGATCGGAGCCAGAACACCAACCTGTTGATACGTGGGCAGCAGCGCGACGGCGAAAGTCGAGGCGCCCATCACCAGCATGGCCAACGTCAGGACCCTTTTACGGCCGTGCTTGTCGCCCAGGTGCCCGAGGACAATTGCGCCCAGCGGGCGGGTCAAGTACCCAACGGCGTAGGCAGCCAGCGACGCAATCAGGGCGACCGTCGGGTTGCCAGAGGGAAAGAACACCGTAGGGAACACCAGGGCCGCCGCCTGGCCGTAGATGCCGAAGTCGTAGTACTCCAGCGCGCTTCCGATCCAGCCGCTCCAGGCCGCCTTCTTGGGTGCCTTGCGGAAAGTGGTGGGCTCGTGTGAACCCTCACGTTCCAGAATTTCGTCCGACATGCGCTCTCCTCGTCGAGATGACTGATTCCGACCCTGCGGTCGCCGAACCTGACTGCATTTCGTGCTCGCACCTGGCCCCGGTGGATCTGGTGCTGTCCTCGAAGTCGCTCGTCCCCGCGACGGCCACGACCGACGGGGACGTCCCCTAGGTCGGCCTCTGCCGGTGGGTGTACGGGTGGCCCACAACCTCGCGGCGCGGGCGGTTCTGACTGGTGATCGCTCGCTCGTTCCGTTCATCCGTGCTTGGAATGCGGATTCCCGTGTGATAGAAAGTTAGCAACCGCGAGCCACCAGGTCAAGCCTGAATCTCTGGCAGTTTTCCGCAGGGCCACCGAACTCCGGCTGGGCGCCCTGACGGCGGCTCGCAGTGACTGACTCAACGACGCGTCTAGGAGGCATCGCGATGAGCGAAATCCGCGTACTCATGGCCGGTCCGGGTGGCCACGGCCGCTGGCATCTGCAGAACATCCGCCGTTTGCGCGACAAAGGTTTCCGGCTGGTCGGGGCGTACGACTACCGGCCCGAGTTGGTGGAACACGACGAGCTGTTGGGCGATGTCCCTGTCGAGGCCGATCTGCCCGGGCTACTGCGCTCGACCCGACCGGACATCACGATCATCTGCACGCCGATCCACGCGCATGTGCGACTGGCCCTCGATGCGATTCAGCACGGCAGCGCCGTGCTGCTGGAGAAGCCTCCGGCTCCCACGCTCGCCGACTTCCAGGAGCTGCTGGAGGGGGTTGGCGACGTGCCGTGCCAGGTTGGCTTCCAAAGTCTGGGCTCCGCCGCCGTCGATGCGGTCCAGCGGATGATCGCCGACGGAACCATCGGCGAGCTGCGAGGCATCGGCGGCGCCGGCACCTGGATCCGCGAGGACACGTACTTCCGCCGGTCACCCTGGGCCGGACACCGCTACCTGAACGGTGTTGCCGTCATCGACGGGGTCCTCACCAACCCGTTCGCACATGCCATGGCCACCGCATTGCGCATCGCCGGCGCCGATCGAACCGGACTGTCCGGCGTGGAGGTGGACCTGTACCGAGCACACGACGTCCAGTCCGACGACACCTCTTCGCTGCGGATGACCACCACCGACGGGATAGTCATCACCATCGCCGCGACGCTGTGCCCCGAGGTGGATCGAGAGCCGCGGCTGATCGTGCACGGAACCGAAGGCACGCTCACCCTTTGGTACACCCAGGACAAGGTGACGCTGAGCAATGCCGACGGCCAGCGCACCACCGACTACGGCCGGACGGATCTGTTGGAAAACCTCGCTGATCACCTAGCCGACCCGACAACCGCGCCACTGCTGGTCCCGCTGTCGTCGATGGGCCCGTTCATGGAACTCGTCGAGGCCGTCGCCAGCAGTCCCGAACCGGCGACCATCCCCCGCTCGGCCATCAGAACCGAACCAGGCCAGGGAAGGGGCCACCGGATCATCGTTCCGGGAATCGACCAGGCCATCGACCGCTCGGTCAACGAACTCGCCCTGTTCCGTGAACTCGGACTGCCGTGGGCTTCCCCCCACGCTGCTGCGGAACCGGTGCGGAAGCCATGACGGCTGACCCGGTCGACCTCCGCGTCCAAGGCGTTGCTGTCGCCCGATATCAACCCGGCTCGGAGCTTCCCGAACACGTCTCACCGCGGCCCTACCTGCACCCCGTGCGCACGCTGCGCGGCACGGTGGTCACCGATGCCCGTCCGGCCGACCACGACTGGCACCTCGGTGTCGGTGTCGCCATCCAGGACGTCGGCGGAGTCAACTTCTGGGGCGGCCCCACCTATGTGCGCGACCGCGGTTACCTGAACCTGGACGACCACGGCCGCATCGAACATGTGAGTTGGCTGCAGTCGAGCGACGATCGTCTGCGCGAACAGCTCCGCTGGATCGGACCCGACGGCACGGAACTGCTCACCGAAGAACGCTCCATCTCCGCCGAACCCGTCGACGGCACTCCGGCGAGCTGGGCATTGCACTGGCAGTCATCACTCCGGAACACGACCGCGGCAAATCTGGATCTCGGCAGCCCGGCCACCCACGGACGCACCGGCGCGGGATACGGCGGCTTCTTCTGGCGATTGCCCCCGTCGACCACACCCTGGCGCATCTTCTCCCCCGCCGCGAAAGGCGAGGAGAACGTGCACGGCACCCGCCATGCCTGGGTCGGTTTCATCGGCACCGGAGCCGAATCGCATCCATACACCTTGATCTTCGTGGCGCGGGAGGCCGGCGAATCGCCCCAGGCGCAGGCAGCGCGGCCTTGGTTCGTCCGCGCCTCCGACTATCCCGGTTTGTGTTCCGCTCTGGCCTTCGACAATCCGGTAACGCTTGCGTCCGGCGACACACTGAAACTTCGGGTGGCGACCATCGTGACGGACGGGCACATCGACGACGCCGCCGTCTCACATCTGATAGCAGCGGCCGGATTTGGGACACCGGGAACCCGCGGCGACGCCTGATCGCGATTTGCCGCGTCGATAACGCTGGCGGCGGTCTGGGTGTCTCCTAGTGTTCTTCTACGGAATGGGAGTTGGTCAGAGTCAGTGCGCCCCAAGCGGCAATGACGCCGACGACGACCGCGAGCGCGGCGTAGGTGACGCGTTCGCCGTGGAAGAACGAGGCGATCAGGCTGCTGCTCCACACGCCGGCGGGCAGCACCGTGGTGACCAGAGTGGCGATCAGGGTGCCGACGATCGCGGTTCCCACGCTGGTGCCGACTTCCTGAGCAGTGTCGTTGAGCGCGGCGCCCAGTGACGTGCGGTTCTCCGGCATGGCATCGACCAGGGCGACGGCGCAGATCGTCATCACCGTCCGCAGGCCAATGGTGAAGGTGACCATGAAGATGGCAATGGCGACATACCCGTGTGTGACCCCCCACGCCATGCCGGCCAGCGACCCGGCGAGAAAGGCCGCACCGACCAGGCAGGCGATGCGGTGGCCGAACCGTTTGCCCAGACCTTCGGAGATCGGCGTCGCCACCAGCATCATCACGATGAAGGGAAGATTGGCCAGGCCGGCCCGCACCGGGCTCCAACCGTAGGCATATTGGAAATGCAGGATCAAGCCGAACATCACCCCGGCCATGGCGATTGCCGTTCCGACCTGCGCGATCGTGGCGCCGCGGACGGTGCCGTCGCGGAACACCTTGAGGTCGAGCATCGGTTCAGCGATGCGCCGCTCATGCCAGACGAACGCGATCAGCCCGAGCAGCGCTCCCAAACCGGATGCCCAGGTGATCGCCGAGGTCCAGCCGCGGTCGACCCCGCTGGTCGCGGTGTAGCAGGCCAGGCCGATGGTGGCGACGCTCAGCAGCGCGCCGGGCAGATCGAGCCTGTCCTTCGTCAAGCCGGCGGCATCGTCCTTGGGTACGCCCAGCCGGACACCGATCCACGCGATCACAGCGATCGGGGCGTTGACCACCAGCAGCCACTCCCACCGGATGTGAGCCAGCGCGGTACCACCGAGCAACGGCCCGAGCACGAATCCGCTCATGCCCACGACGATCATCACGGTCATCGCGCGCATCCGCAGGGCCTGCTCGCCAAAGAGCCGGAAAACCAGCGAGTTGGTGATCGGAGCCATCATCGCGGCCGCAATGCCCAATGCCGCCCGCAAAGCGATGAGTTGGCCAAGGGAATTCACCCAGATGACGCCCAGGCTGATGACCCCGAACACCGCCAGGCCCACCAGCAGCACGCGGCGCCGACCGAGCCGGTCGGCCACAGATCCGGCGGTGAGCAACAAACCGCCGAAGGTCAACGAATAGGCACCGGTGACCCACTGCAAGCCGGTGGTGCTCCCGCCGAGGTCGCGGCCGATCGTCGGCAACGCGATCGACAGCAGGGTGTTGTCGACCATCTCCACGAAAAACGCCAGGCACAGCGCGAACAACGGAATCCATGCCGCTCTCAGCGACGAGTAGGTACGTGGTGCGGTTTGCGTATCAGCGACGGCACTCATGGCAACTTCCCTCTCTCCATTCGGTTCCTCCTCTTGAGATCCGCAGGTAGCGAATCACGGCTCACTGTCGCCGCACTGTTGCCGGGCTGTCGTCTGCATCGTCTTGCTGTCACGCGACGGATCAATCCGGGCTCCCAGCGTGGAACGCTGTTCCATGGACGCGTTGGAACATCGTTCCAACTTCGTCAAGATGGTGGTTGTGACGACCAGCGGGCGGATGCCGCGTCGGACGGATGCCCTCTCTCGCGATCGCATTCTCCGGACGGCGGTGGAGTTGCTCGATGCCGGAGGCGAAGGCGCGCTGACGTTCCCAGCCCCCGCGGTGCAGCTGGCCACCGGGGCCGGGGCGATCTATTGGCACGTCGCCAACCAGGAGGAACTCCTCGCCGCGGCCACCGGCGACGTCATCACAAAGGTCCTCGCGCGCTTGCCCGACCAGGGAGAGCAGCGCACCCAGATCCGGGCCTTGGCGCTCGGTTTGTTCGACGCGATCGACGCCCATCCGTAGGTCGGCTCGCACCTCTCCCGCGAGCCGCTCCAACGTGCCAACGTGCAGATCTTGGAAGCAATCGGCGGCCAGCTTGCGGCCCTCGACGTGCCGCAGGCGACCAATTCAACGCTGCGTCGGCGGTCAGCGCCTACATTCTCGCGGCGGCCAGCCAGAACGCGGCCCACGCCCGCCGGGCGCCGCGAAATTCGGACCGGCCGGCGCCGCAGCCCGTCGGCTCAGCACCGCCGCGAATGCTCTTTGCGGGTTCACGAGTCGTTCCCGGGTCGCGACCTCTGAACCAGACCGGAAACGGTCGGGCCGGAGGCATGGCCGCCTGGCCGGCCGGTTTTCGCGGCGGCGGCCCGGGGTAACGATCCGGGCAGGTCGAAACAACGGCCCAAGCGCGCCGCGCTGACGCTGCGGCACGCCTACCGGAATCGTCGCCCGCTGAGCACAGGAGTACGTCATGACGAGTTCGTCCCGGCCACTCGCCGTTGTCACCGGAGCCTCCAGCGGCATCGGTCGCGAGCTGGCCAAACAATTCGCCGAACACGACTTCGACGTGTTGATCTGCGCGGAAGACAACGGCCTGGAAAGCGTCGCCACCGAACTGCGCACCCACGGCGGCCAAGTGTGGACCCTACGGGCCGATCTGCGCACCGACGCGGGGGTGGCCGCCCTGACCGAGGCGGTCGCCGGCCAGCCCGTGGACGCGCTGGCGCTGAACGCCGGAGTCGCCGGCGTGTCCGGCGCGTTCGTCGAGACACCGTGGTCCAGCGACCAGGAAGTCATCGAGCTCAACGTGATCGGCACCGTACATCTGGCCAAGATCTTGGTACCTGACATGGTCAGGCGCGGGTCGGGCCGGGTCCTGTTCACATCATCGGTGGCCGCCACCATGCCGGGTCCTTACTACGCCAGCAACGCCGCATCAAAGTCGTTTGTGCAGTCGTTTGCCGAAGCGCTGCGGTACGAATTGAAGGACAGCGGGGTCACGATCACCGCGCTGATGCCGGGGCCGACCGACACCAACTTTTTCGACCGGGCGGAGATGCAGGACAAGAAGGTCTACGACGCCCCGAAGGACGACCCCGCCGAAGTCGCCAAGGACGGCTTCGAAGCGCTGATGGCCGGCAAGGACCACGTGGTGGCCGGTTCGATCAAGAACAACCTGCAAACCGCGGGCGCCAAATTGATGCCGGACACCACCAAGGCTGCTTTGCACGCCGGGTTGACCAGCCCGAAACCCGAATAACCGCCATATCTTCCGCGTGGGAGCGGCAGGCAACCCGCACTGATGATCCATTTTTGGAAACGCCCTCCGCAGTAGTTCCGGCCGGCTATCGCTTGCTTCGAATAGGCGCCCGCTGCGTTGTGATCGGACGCTACCAACTGGTTCACCGGGGACCGCTCCAGCCATTGTGCCCTCCGCCGGGCCGGACGCGCGCTCACGCTGGCTAGCATCAAAACTCAGCGGAAAGCACCAAAGTCTTTGGTGCTAGCCAGAAAACTTCAATGCTAGCCAAGTCTCGTGGAGATGCTGCCGAAGAACTCTGGCGCTGGAACCACGGCCATTTACCGGCTGCCGCTTCGTCGTGACCGATATTCCGCACCACTGAGAAGTTGTCGGATGTCAGGTGCCGAAATGACGGACGGCGTCGAGCAACCGGACTGGTGGTTTGGCGTCGGCCGACACTTTCCAGCCCTCGACGCGTCCGGCCGGCGCTCCGAAGAGGACGAGCACGTTGCCATCCCTGGGCGGGACGCAGCGCGTCTCGGTGTCGGTGACCTGCCAGCCGGCGGCCTCCCCGGACCGCAGCGCGGCCGAGGGGGCGATCAGACTGTCGAAGCCGAGCGCGCGGATATGCCGCGCCTCGCCCTGGCACACGTCGTAGGTGCTTTCGTCGCCGAGCAGGTCGTTCGACGGCAGGCCTGGTGTCGCCGTGTTGCTGGCCTGGACATTGGTGGCCCAGATAGCGCGGCTGATGCCGGCCAGATCGTCGAGGGTGTGAATCTCCTCGTGGCGAAGGAATTCCGCCCAGGCGCCATCCGGAGTGTCGGCGAAGTAGTTGACCGGACCTTCCTCAGCGCCGTGCCAGCGTGCTGCTGGCTGCCGGTGGTCGGCCCACAGGAACGGGAAACGGGAATCGGCGTTCCGGTACCACGTGGTCATCAGGTAGCGCCGACGGTGGTCACGGCCGCGGCCAGGTCGGCGACCTGGGCGACTCGCGGATCGTCGGGGCTCCAGTTGCCCGTGAGTCGATCGCGCGGAGCCTGCCCGCCGAGCGCCCGCCGCGGTCGCTGGAACCAGCGTTCGATCCCATAAGCGTTGTAGCTGCCAGCAAGGTCGGCGACCCGCATCGCAATCCAGTGCAGTCGAGCGGCGACATCGACCGGCGTGGTGCGCTCCCCGTTGGCGTAGCGACGCAGCGAGGACACACTGATGTTCGTCAACTCGGCCAGGCTGTCCGCTCCGAACAAGGCGGCCATGGCCGGCCATTCGGCGGCCGGAACCGGCGACTGCTCCACCACGGCGTTGATCGCCTCGAGCGCCTCCCCCAGACCCGCGGCGTTCGGCTGATGACTGAGACGCCGTGCGATACCCGCCTTGTTGAAGGCGTCGAGAGCAGCGCCCAGCGCCGACGTGGATAGTTCTAAGAGATCGTCCGACGCAATCAACCCCATCGCCTCGGCCCGAGTGAGCAGTCGGACGCCGGCGGCTTGGATGTCCGGGGACAGGTGCGACGGGAGCGCAGCCACCGACCACCCGGCCGCATCGCCGTCAGTCCGGTGACTGGACTGCCTTTGGACTCTGAGCATGCTCCAATTCTAGTCCGCTGGCGCGTTCGTGCGCCGACAAACAGAGGCGTCAAGACGGTGTTCGTAGATTCAGGCCAGAGCACGCGCCGGCAAAGGGCCAACGCCGGCAAAAACAGGCCACGGCTTCGGACTAGAGGTCAATGACAATCTTGCCCTTGACGTGGCGGCCGGCTTGGCGTTTGACCGCCGTACGGATGTCTTCGATCGGGAAGGTGGCAGCGATGGGCACCCGGACTCGGCCCGTCGCGATCAGCTGGGCGAGGCTTTCCAGGGCGCCGGAAGCGGCGTTGGCGCCGTTGGCCGGCCTGATTCCGTCGATCTGGGTGGCGATCGTGGTGATGCGCCCGTCAGGGACGCCGAGCGCCCTCGCGGTGAGCGCTGTCTCCTGCCCATGCAGATCGATTGCCGCGGTGATGCCACCGGGGGCGAGAGCCCGGACCCGGTCGGCCAGCCCGTCGCCGTACTCGACGGGGTCGGCCCCCAGACTGCGCAGAAACTCCGCCGATTCCGCCGATCCCGTTCCGATGACGCGTGCGCCTGCCATGCTGGCCAGTTGGACGGCGAACACTCCCACTCCACCCGCCGCCCCGCCGATCAACACCGTGTCGTCCGGACCGACTTCAATCACGTCCAGGGCGGCGCGGGCCGTACGGCCGGCGATGGTCAGGGTGGCAGCGGTGCGGTCGTCGACACCGTCGGGAGTGTGATGAGCCTCGTTCGCTGCGATGCCAGCCGTGGTGTCGATCACCACGAAGTCGGCGATGGCACGAGACAAGGCACCACCGAAGACCCGGTCGCCAGGCGCGAAGGCGGTCACTCCGTCACCGACCTGGTCGACCACTCCGGCGAAGTCGGTCCCGAAGCCGACCGGCAGTTCCAAACCGAACCGGGCGGCGATGTCGGCATCAGCGGTCATGAACCAGTCCATCGGGTTCAGCCCGGCGGCAATGACCCTGACTCGGATTTGTCCCGGCCCGGCCTGCGGCGCGGGCGTCTCCATGACCTCAAGACCTTCAGGGCCACCGAAGGACTGGAGCCGGACCGCCCGGCAGATCACCAATTGATCAGTCTGCTCGAGCATGGCCACCCAACTCCTACGGGGATCAGGAAGGAGAACGAAACGGACTATGCTCCGTTTCCGTGAGCGACACTAGCACAAGCGGAGCGCGTTCCGTTTCGGCCGAGACGGTCATCCGCGCGCCACGCGCGGACGCCACCCGCAACCGGGATCAGCTGCTCGCCGTGGCGACACGAGTATTCGCGAAAGCTGACGCAGAGCCGTCCATGCGTACGATCGCCCGCCAGGCGGGCGTCGGCATCGCCACCCTCTATCGGCACTTCCCCACCCGGGAGTCGCTGGTCGATGCGGTCTACCGGAGCCAGGTCGTGCGATTGACGACGAGTGCCCGCGAGCTGCTCGACCAACTGCCGCCGGCGGCGGCAATGCGGCGTTGGATGGACCTGTTCGGCGATTGGATCGCCACCAAGAACGGCATGCTCGACACGCTGCTGGCCATGATCGAGACCGGCGAGATCGCCCATGCCCAGACCCGGACCGAGCTGCTTGCGGCCATCACCACAATTCTCGACGCGGGCCGCGAAACCCGAGAAATTCGGGACGATGTCACCGCCGAGGACATCGCCGCCGGCCTGATCGGCATATTCACGGTGGCCCCCAAGCCGCGGGCAGCCGCCCTGGCCCAGCGGCTGCTGAACCTCTTCATGGATGGACTACGGCCGTCCGCCCGCTGACAGCGGCGGCGTCGGCCTCCCGCTTTTACGTTTGCCGCCTTCGCTGCTGTCGGCGTGCGGCCTGTCCTGTGGAGGTCACGCCCACGCCGGCGCCGGGCGGCCGATCAGGGCGGCCGCGATCGCACCTCCCAGGGCGACGTTACCGCGATAGACATCCACATTCACGTCGAGACTGCGTCCGCCGGTCACCAACTGCATTTCGTTCAGCAGGAACGGTGTGGTCGCATTTCCGACGATGCCCTCGAGTTCCGCCTTGGCCAGCGCTTGGCGCAGCGTTTCGGCATGCAGGGCGGGATCGAGTTGCCGGTGTTCGTCGATCGGATTTGCCACCAGAACGGCAGCGGCCAAACCCAACTCGTCCCGAGAAGCCACCACCGCCGCGACCTCCGCGGGGCTGTTGACCTGGAACGGCACCTCGTATCCGGAGTCGCGGACATAGAACCCCGGGAAAACTTTGGTTCGATAACCGAGCACGGTGATGTTCATCGTTTCCATGCGCTCCAACGTGGCAGCGATGTCCAGGATCGATTTGACTCCTGCACTGACCACCACGATCGGCGTCTGGCTCAGGGCCATGAGATCGGCCGATTCATCGAACGTCGCTGAAGCGCCGCGGTGCACCCCGCCCAGCCCACCGGTCGAGAACACCGCAATGCCGGCGCGATGCGCCAACGTGGCGGTCGCCGCGACCGTCGTCCCGCCGGACAGACGCATCGCGTGGGCGACCGGGAGATCGCGAATACTCAGTTTTTCGTTCTGGTCGGACTTCGCCAGCGCGATGATTTCTGCTTCGGTGAGCCCGACGATGCACGCACCATCGACGACACCGACGGTCGCCGGCTGAACTCCAGCCTGCCGCAAGGTGTCCTCCGCTTCCAGGGCCACCTCGACGTTGCGGGGGCGCGGCAGACCGTGGGTGAAAATCGTCGATTCCAAGGCGACGACCGGACGTCCTTCCGACAACGCTGCGGCCACCGGGCCGGATATCTGGAATGCCTCGCTCATCAATGTCCATCCTTTTTTCTCGGTCGCTCGCGGGAGCAGGTCATCTGCGGAAGAGGCAGGCGGTCCGGACGCCGCACCGCTGGGTCGCCAACTGCTCGGCGGTGTCAGGGCAGCTGTTCGAGTGCATCGAGTACGACGGTCCAGAAGCGGTTCGAATCCATTCCGGTGCACACGGAGTGCCGGCAGTCCGCTCCGGCGGGGCGGCGCAGGTCGACAACTGTACGACCCAAGGTCAGCTCGCCACGCGTTTCCACGGCCACCGGAGCCGAGACCAAGGTGAAAAGCGACGGCTCGATCAGATAGACGACCGGGCAGAGATCGTGTACGGGCGCGGCCGCAAACCCCTGGTGTTCTTTGTATCGGGCGGCGAAGAAGTCGAGCAGTTGGTCGGCGAATGTCCCGGTCCGCGAGTTGAGTCCGCGGATGCGCTTACGTACCTCATCGGTCGCCAGAGCCTGGTGGCTGACTTCGAGGCCCATCATCACCACAGGCCACGAGGCGTTGAAGACCTGATCCGCCGCATCAGGGTCGACCAAGATGTTGAACTCCGCTGAGGCGGTGACGTTGCCTTGACCGATCGCCCCGCCCATCAGGACCACCTGCGCGACCCGATCGGCGATGGCCGGTTCCCGTTGCAGCGCCAGGGCCAGGTTGGTCAACGGCGCGGTCGCCACGATCGTTATTTCCCCGGGTTTGGATGCCTTGATGAGGTCGACCATCACCTCGTCGGCCGGCCGGCGATCGAGCGCGATCGATTCGACATCGGGCAACGCGGGACCGTCCATGCCCGAGTCGCCGTGGATATCCGCAGCCGGACGGTGCGGGCGGAGCAAAGGCGCCGCCGCTCCGCGGGCAAATGTCACGCCGGTCATTCCGGCGACCGCACCGACCGCTCGGGCGTTGCGGGTGACCAGGTCAATCGTCTGATTGCCGCACACCGTGGTGACCGCCACCAGTTCCAGGTTTGGATGTCCGTAGGCGGTGAACAGCGCCAACGCGTCATCGTGTCCGGGGTCGCAGTCCATGATCACTTTGCGGGTCACGGTGTTCGCTCGGGATTCATTCCGAATTCCCGATCGCCGAGGTGTTCTCGCCGGCGCCGGGTCGCGGCAGCACATCGGCGGCGAACTGGTTGCCCATTTGCGCACATCGCTCCGGATCCGCACCGGCCAATCGGGCCGAGAGGAATCCCGCGGCGAATGCGTCACCGGCTCCGGTGGTGTCGACGACGGCGCCCACGGGTGCGACCTCGACACGCAGGCTCTGCGCCCCGGGCAGGTAAAGCTCCACCGGTGCCTCACCGCGTTTGGCGATGTACCAACCCCCGAGGTCGGTCACAGCGCACACCGGCACCAGATCCGCCTCGTCCCGGTTGGCGAAGAAATAATCCGGGGCCAACGTCTGCAACTGGGTGTGCCATCTGTCCCCCATGGCGATGATGGCGGCGGTGGACGACGCATCCAAGGAGACCTGCGCCCCGGAAGCGCGCGCCACCTGCGCCATTCTCTGCACGGCGTCGGCGCTGGCCGGCTCGGCGAACGCATACGACGTGACATGCAGGATGCCGACGCCGGCGAGCCAGTCGTCCGGGACGACCTGCAGCTCGGCGGCAGCGCCGCGATCCGGAAACATGGTGCGTTCGGCGAATTCGTCGACCAGCACGATAACGGTGCCGGTGCGGCCCGCGCGTTGCACCCGCACGTCCACTCCGGCCCTTTGCAGTTGACCCGTCAGCGTGCGACCGATGTCGTCGTCGCCGACCCGGCCGATGAATCGACTGGGCCTGGAGGCGGCGGCGAAAGCGGCAACGTTGGCGGCGCTGCCACCACGGGAGCGGGTGATCCGAACCGCATTGTCGGTGCCGCGCACCAGGCCCGCATGCTGCCGGATGACAATGTCTTCCAGCAGATCCCCGACGCAGACCAAGACGTCGGAGCGCTCGGTGCGCTGGATTCCGGCTGTCACGTCGATCGCCCCCTTCGCCGGCTGGATCGGACGGGTTTCCTCGGCGGTGCCGATAACTCGAGAAGCACTTTCGATCACGCGGTGACGGTCTGCCGGAACTTGCCGAGCAGGTGCGGACCGGCGAGGACAGGTTCGAACCGCGCCTTGCCGTTCTCGTCCAGGCAGGAGGGCAGGCAACTGACCTCGGCGTCCCAATTCGCGTTGAAGAAGAAGGGGATACTCTGTCGCCGCGCGGCCGAGGCCGAGCCGTCGACCGGGTTCACGACGCGGTGCAAGGTCGAATGCCAACGGTCGTTGGTCCACCGCTGCATCAGGTCTCCGATGTTGACGACATAGCCGCCCTCCACACTCGGGACGTCGGCCCACTGCTCGTTCTGGTCGAGGACCTGCAGACCGCCGACCGCGTCCTGGCGCAGGATGGTCAGCAGCCCGTAGTCGGTGTGTTCACCGGCACGGATCTGGCCGAGCGCCAACGGGCGGTCGATCTCGGGATAGTTGATGGCCCGCAACGCGCTGGGCGCGTGATCGATCATCGGGTCGAAGTAATCGGCCGGCAGGTCCAGCGCCAACGCGAACAACCGCAGGATTCGCTCGGCCAGAATGGTCATCTCACGGTAGTAGTCGGCGCACACCTGCTTCATTTCCGGCAGAGCCGCGGGCCACCGATTCGGGGTGTATATCAACTCCTCGTCGGGATCGGAGATTTGATGCGTGGGCGGCTGCATCGGGCCGATGTTGATGCTCTCCTTGACATCGCCCGGCGCCGAGGTGCCGAGGGACCGGGACAGCGATTCGGCGTTCAGCGGGATGTATCCATAGGGTTCCCCGGGAGCACGTAGCGCTTCCTTCTCCTTCTCGGGCAGAACGAAGAAGCGCTGCATCGTCCGCCACATCCGCTCCTCCACGGCTGGGTCGACCCCGTGTCCGACAACTTGGAAAAAGCCCACCTCGGTGCAGATGGTGTTGACCACCGGTGCGAGCTCCTTGTCGTCGGCGGTCAGATCGAGAATCGGTACTGCGGACATGAGTTTCTTCCTCTCGTGGCTGTTGACGTCGACCCTGCGCTTGGACCGCGGTCCGCTCCCGCTGAAGAACGGGCTTCGGTGGTGACCACCGGCTTCGGCCCGGACGTGTGTTCGCGCCCTGCCGTGCCGATCCAGGGATCAAACTGTGGCAAGCGCCTGCTCGAAGTCGGCGATGATGTCGGCGGCGGCTTCGATGCCGACGGACACCCGGATCATGCCGTCGCGGATCTCCATTTTTTCTCGCTGGTCCGCGGGCACGTCCAGGAAGGCCATCGTCGCCGGAGCCTGCGTCACCGTCCGGACACCACCGAGGCTGGCGGCGAAGCTCGCCAACTTCAAGCTCTTGAGGACCTTGGCGGCGACTTCCTCGTCATCGACACTGAAGGCGAGCAGCGCGCCGTAGCCATGGAGTTGATCGGTCGCGGCAGCGTGCTGGGGATGCGACTCGAGACCCGGGTACCACACGCGTGACACCCTTGGATGCGACTCGAGACGGACAGCCAGCGCTTGAGCGTTCGCGCACTGCCGTTCCACCCGCAACGGCAGGGTCTGCAGGCCCCGCAGCAAAAGCCAGGAATTGAACGGTGACAATGCACCCCCGAGCTTGTTGAGTGTGTTCCACCGGACGTCTTCGAGCCAGTCGGCCGGCAGCCGGTCGGCGATCATGGTGATCACCCCGCCCACGGCATCGTTGTGGCCGCCGATGAACTTGGTCGCGCTCTCGACCACGACGTCGACCCCGAACTCGTGCGGGCGGCACACTGCGGGACTGGCGAAGGTGTTGTCGCATACGAGGATCGCGCCGTGGTCCCGAGCGAGCGCGACCAACGGCGGGATGGGCGCAACCTTCATCGTCGGGTTGGCGATCGTCTCGAAGTAGATCACCCGCGTCCGGTCGGTCAACGCCTTCCGCACCTGATCGACATCCGCGGTGTCGACGAAGGACACCGTGATGCCGTAGTCGGTGATGCGATGGTCGAAGAATTCATGGGTGCTGGAATAGGTCGTCCAATCAGCAACGATGTGGTCGCCGGCTTTGAGTAACCCGAACAGCGCGTGCGAGATCGCGGCCATGCCTGACGCTGTGGCCAAACAAGCGGTACCCGAGGTCAATTGCGCAACATGTTCTTCGAACTTGTACTCGGTCGGGTTCCCGCAGCGGCTGTAGATGTTGACCGTTCGTCGCTCCCCCGCGACCACCCGGTCGTACATATCGTCGGCGTATTGATAATTCGCCGACATGTAGATCGGGTAACTGATTGACTGACTGTGCTCCTCGGGGGTGTAGAAGACGGCCCGGCTGTCGTACTGGAGCGATTGCGGGTCCACTGCGCGGAAGATCCTTTCGGAAACATCGATCGGTGCGGTCATTGCTTGACGGCGCCGCTGGTCAGACCACCGACCACCTGCCGTTGGAAGGCGGCGTAGATGACGAACGTGGCCAACGCCGACAAAACGATGGCCGCGAGCAGCACCGGGTAGTTGGTGACGTGCTCACCCTGGAACTGGGTCAGGCCTACTGCCAGTGTCTCGCGTGACGGCGTGTTGATGAAAACCAAAGGAAACAGGAAGTCGTTCCACACCCAGATGGCATTGATGATCGCCGTTGTGTACATGGCGGGTCTGGCCAAGGGAACGGCGATGCGGAAAAATACGCCGACTTCCGACGAGCCGTCGACTCTGGCCGCTTCCAGGAGCTCGTGCGGCAGGGTCGCGAAGTAGGACCGCATGATGAAGATGGACACCGGGATGTTGAAGGCAGCGGTGGGCAAGATCAGCCCGAGATAACCATCCAGCAGCCCGAAGCTACGGAGCATCAGTACCAGCGGAACCAGCGCGACGTAGGCCGGGATGGCCATGGCCAGCAGCAGCACGACCTCGACGCTCGGCATCCATCGTGGGCGGTAGACCGCGAAAGCGAAACCACCGGCGGTGGCCGCGAAGACGGTCAAGAGCACGGACCCGGCCGTCACCAGCACCGAGTTGCGAGCGTAGGTGAGCAGTTCGCCACCCGACCAGGCCGATCGGTAGGCCGAAAAGTCGAACCCCGTCGGCAGCGACCAGACGCTCTTGATGAACTGCGACTCCGTCTTCAGCGAGCTGTAGAGCATCCACAGGAAGGGAAACAGCACCAGGAGCACATGGATTGTAACGAGTACCAGCACGACCACTCGCCCCGGCGTCCACCGCCGGTTGGCCCGGTAGACCGGTTTCCGTCGGCTGACCGGCCGATCTGACCGGGTGGTCGACAGGGCGGTCATGTTGCGACCCTGGTTCGCCGCCGCGGAGTGCGCCGTAGCACCCGAAACACCAGTAGGCCCGCCAATGCGGTCAGCACCATTTGCGTGAAGCCGATCGTCGCGGCGTAGCCCTGGTCGAACGAGATGAATCCTGTCTTGTAAAGCAGGGTGGACACCACTTCCGTCGCATGGTCGGGCCCCCCATTGGTGAGCACGTAGACCAACGAGAACGTTTTGAACGACGTGATCACCGCCAGCAACGTCGTCGCCTGGATGGAGTCCTTGATCGACGGCAGGGTGATCGACAAGAATGCACGGACAGTTCCGCAACCGTCCAAGGTGGCTGCCTCGTAACGATCCTCGGGTACGTTCTGCATCGCGGTGACGAAGAGCAGGACGTAGAGTCCGAGGTAGGTGAAGCTCATCACCACGAGCACGGACGGGAATGCAGTCGAGGCGTCTCCGAGCCACCCTTGGCGCCATTTTTTCAGTCCGACTGCCTTCAGGAAGCCGTTGAGCAGGCCGAAGGCCGGGTTGTACACGAAACTCCACAACAAGCCGATGCAAATCTCGCTGATCACTACCGGCACCATGTAGCAGAACATGTACACACGTTTGACTTGGGGGATGACGCGCACCAGGCAGTAGGCGATCACCAGGCCGAGCAGAATCTGCGCGACCACCGCGGAAGCTGCTATCAAGCCGTTGTTGCTCAGGGCGTGCCAAAAGACGCTGTCTCCGGCCAGGTGCCGGTAGTTGTCCAGTCCGACGAATGTGCGGGGACCCGCACCGTTCCAGCTGAACAACGACAGGTATCCGGCCGACAGGATGGGGAATGCGACGAAGACGCCGATGAGCACCAGCGCCGGCGCCAGAAAGGCCAGTGCCCAGCGCGACGCCCGCCGCCGTGCGAACCGTTGGTGCACGGCGGCGGTGTCCGATACCTGGGCGGCCCCGGCGCCCGGTTCGACAACCGGTGCGTCGACGGCTGTCGCTTCCGCGGCGAATGACCGCATGTCAGCTCTACTGACCTGTCTTCATGGCTGTCTCGAGAGCCGAGGCGCCGTCGGCAGGCGAGGTTCCGCCGGCCAAAACCCCCTGCAGCGTGTTGTAGTACGTCTGCATGGCCTTCGGCGGCATCGCGGTGTCGTAGAACGGATCCAGCGCAGCGGCCTTGCCGACAATGTTCGTCGCGATCCCATAGAGCACCGGCCCGGCGGCCTGTTCTGTGGTGGCGCCCTTGACGTTCACCATCGTCTTGCGGATGTCGACGTAGGAGTTCATCACCTTCTCGGACGTGAGGAACTTGAGGAAAGTGAGGGCGTCGGCCTTGTCCTGCGACTTCTGCGAGATGGCAAAGGCGGCGGCCACACCGGCGACTGTGTCGGAGGTGTAATTGGGATTGCCGCCGTTCACGCTGGGGAACGGGAAGTACCCGAGTTCGAAGCCGCTCGGTGCATTGGCCGACGAACCGATCTGCCAGGTTCCGTTCAGAACCATCGCGGCCTGCGAATTGAGGAACAGCAAGTTCGCGTCCTGGTCACTCATCCCGTTGAAGCCCGTGGAGAAGTAGCCCTTGTCCGCCAGCGTCTTCATGTCGGCCAGCGAGGCCTGGCCGGCGCTACCGAAGGTCGCTGATGGGTCCTTGGCGTTGAACTTTCCGATGACGCCGGGCCCTTGTCGGCGCAGCTCTCCGTACTGGAACCAGAAAGTGGCTGGCCAGGAGTCCTTGTTGCCGAGTGCGATGGGAGTGATTCCGGCGTTCTTGATCTTCTCGCACAGCGCCAGGAACTGATCCCACGTCTGCGGAATCTGCCAGCCGTTCTGCGCGAAAAGTGCTTTGTTGTACCACATCACGGCCGCGTCCGTATCGACCGGAACCGCGTAGGTCTTGCCGCCCGTTTGCACCTGCGTCAGGGCTGTTTTGACGAACGAGTCACCCCAGCCGCCTTTGGCCAGATCGCTGTCCAGGTCGTACACCTGGCCGGACTTCACGAAGTTGGACAGATATCCGCCTGGCAGGGTGTAGAACACGTCCGGGACTTCACCTGAGGCCATGGCGGTCTGCAATTTGGTCTTGTAGGCGTTCTGCTCCAGACCCACCACGTTGAGCTTGATCTCTGGGTGCGCCTTCTGGAAGTCGCTCAAGGCGCCTTGGATGAACTTCACCTTGTCGTCCTGACCGACGTAGGCGTGCCACACGGTCAGGGTCCGAGTGCCCGTCGGGGTGGTCGCCGCGCCGGCGGCGGCGCTGTTCAAGGTGGTCACACCGGCGGCTGCGCTTGAGCCGCCGCTCGAGCTGGGGCTCGCGCCCGCGGTCGTTCCGGCGCTCGCTGCGGCGCTGGTGGTCTGCTGCGTGGTCGAGGAGGTGACCGAGCTGCTGCTGGCCCCGGAGCTGGTACCGCACGCGGCCATCAGGCTGATGCCAAGAAGTATGGCTCCGGCCGCGGTGATTCGCCGGGCTGGGCGACGGTGCCGCCAACTGTTGCGTGCGATAGAGCGGTCTGCACTGACCATTTTTCTCCCTCGGTCGTTGGTCCTGAAGTAGTACCACGGCCCTAGGAAGTTGTCTATGGTGGTACCACAAACGACGGAAAGCAGGCCAACGATGCCCGTGCGAACCGAGGAGACAGTCACCAGCGCAGCGGCGCGGCTGCGCGGGCGGTTGCTCGCGCTGTCCGACGCCGAGCGAGCCGTCGCCGAGTGGATACTGCTGGACCCCGGGAAATTGGTGCGCATGTCGATGTCGCAGGTCGCTCTGCAGTGCGCTGTCAGTGACACCACTGTGTTGCGGATGTGTCGCACCGCCGGTTTTGTCGGTTTCACCGACCTGAAACTGGCCGTGGCCCAGGACCTCGTGCGGCCGACGCAGCTCATCCACGACGACATCGAGCCCGACGATCCGCCGGATGCTCTGCTGCGCAAAGTGTTTCACGCCAACATCCAGGCACTGTACGACACGCTGGAGCTCATGGACGTCGACTCGGTGGTCCGCGTCGTCGATGCCCTGGAGGCGGCCCGCACCATCACCATCACCGGCGTCGGCGGCTCAGCCATCGTCGCGCAGGCGCTCTACCAACGGTTGTACCGGCTGGGCCGCGCCTGCGACGCGCCTCAGGATGTGCATCTGCAACTCATGCACGCCGCGCTCAACGGCCCGGGAGACGTCGTGTTCGCGGTGACGTATTCGGGCGTCACCAAGGACACCGTCGAGGTCCTCCAACAAGCGCGGAAGCACGGCGCCACCACGATCACTTTGACCGGCAACGCGCAATCCCCGGCGGCGCGCAGCGCAGACATCGTGCTCACCAGCGTGTCGCACGAGACTCGCACTGAACCCATCGCCGCGCGCGTGGCCCAGCTGACCATCGTCGACGCTTTGGCGATCATCTACTCCGTGCGGCACCTGACCCGGACGCTGAATTCCGAAGCACGATTCAATCAGGCCGTGGTCACCAAGTCCCTGTGATGACGTCCCTCACTTCGCCGGAAGCTCTCACCCCAATTCGTTGCGCAGGGCGGCACCAGTGGAAAGAGTCTCACTGCCGTGCTCGCGCGAGCGCCCGCTCAATTCGGAGGACACGCTGTATGACCCAGCTCGACGACCCCCAGATGCCGGTCACCGCGTCGGACGCGCTCTTGCTCGAGGTGGCCCAGAAGGTGCGGTGGCTCTCCACAACGATCGTCGATGCCGCCAACCACAGCAGGCCGAACGAGTCCGGCGTCAAGGTCGGTGGTCACCAGGCCTCGAGTGCATCCATCGTCGACATCATGGTGTCGCTGTGGTTTTCCGAGCTCACCCGCCACGACCGCGTCTCGGTCAAACCACATGCGTCGCCGGTGCTGCACGCGATCAACTATTTGCTCGGCGACCTCGACCGCAAGTATTTGACGACGCTCCGCGCCAAGGGTGGCCTCCAGTCGTACCCGAGTCGGCTCAAAGATCCGGACACCGTCGATTTCTCCACTGGATCGGTGGGCATCGGCGCGACCGCCGCCTTGTGGGCCGCGCTCGCCCACCGCTACGCAGCGTCACACTTTCCCAGCACACCCGAAGCGGGTCGGTTCATCAGCCTGCTCGGCGACGCCGAACTCGACGAGGGCGCGATCTGGGAAGCAGTCGCGGATCCGGCGGTGGCGGGGCTGGGCGAACTCTTGTGGATCGTCGACCTCAACCGCCAATCGCTCGACCGAGTCGTCCCGGATGTCCAGATCCACCGCCTGATCGGCATGTTCGAGGCGGCGGGCTGGCAGGTCATCACCCTCAAGTGGGGCCGGATGATTTCGGAACTGTTCGGCCGCCCGGGCGGCGACGAACTGCGAGCCCGCCTGGAGTCCATGCCGAACGAGGAATACCAGCGCATGCTGAGGGCAGACCGCTCAGAACTGCTCCCACGTCTGGTCGGCACAGCAGGATCCGAGCGCATGCGCGCGCTGGTGGCCTCTGTCCCGATCGACCAGCTGGCCACGGCGGTACGGGATCTCGGTGGCCACGACATCAACCTGCTGCTCGAGACCTACCGCGCCATCGACCCGAGGCGGCCCACCGTGCTGTTCGCCTATACCGTGAAGGGCCGCGGACTGCCCACCGAAGGTCATCCCAACAACCATTCCGCCCTACTGACCACCGAGCAGATGGCGGCGTTCGCGTCGTCCGTCGCGGCTGACATCCACGACCCGTGGAGCACTTTCGAGCCGGGCACCGCCGCGGACGAACTCTGCCGCTGGCGGGCCGCCGCCCTGGCGCGCACACCTGTCGCTCATCGCGCCCCGGACCCGCTGCCGGTATCGCTCGGTCGAGCCCACCGGGCGGCCATCTCCACGCAGGCGGCCTTCGGCCGGTTCCTGGCCGATCTGCGCCGTGAATCGGCCGCCGCGGCCCGAGTGGTCACCTGCAGCCCCGACGTGGCGTCGTCCACGAACCTGGGCGGCTGGATCAACAAGACAGGTGTGTGGTCCGCGCAAGGCCGCGCCGACTGGTTTGCCGACGACGGTGAACGGCTGTTGAAATGGTCTGAAGTGCCCCGTGGCCAGCACATCGAGATCGGCATCGCTGAAGTCAATCTGGTCGGGTTGTTGGGAGAGTTGGGAGCCACCTGGTCGCGATGGGGTGAGCGCCTGATTCCCATCGCCACTCTGTATGACCCGTTCCTGGCCCGGGCACTGGAACCGTGGTCCTACGGGATCTACGCCGGCGGCCAGTCGATCATCGTGGGGACGCCATCCGGTGTCACGCTGGCCTCGGAGGGTGGCGCCCATCAATCGATCACCACTCCATCGATCGGGCTGGAGCAGCCGGGGTGCGTCGCCTGGGAGCCGGCCTTTGCGCAGGACCTCGAGTGGTGCATGCTCGCAGCGATGAATCGGGTAGGGATCCCCGGTGGCATCTCGTCGTACTTCCGCCTCTCCACCCGACCGCTCGATCCCGCCCTCGCGGCGATGCCCACCGATGATGTTTTCCGGGAACGTCGCCGCCGCCAAGTCGTCTCCGGGGGCTATCGGATCACCACTCACTCCCCCGGGACGGAAGGCGTCACGCTGGTGGGTGTCGGCGCAATCATGCCGGAGGTCATTGCCGCCGCGGAAAAATTGACCCACCTTGGTGTCACTGCCGGGGTCGTCTGCCTCACCAGCCCCGACCTGGTGTTCCGATCCGCGCAAGGGCGCGGCACGGACATCGCCGAGCAACTCTTCCCACGTGCGTACCCCGCCCCGCTGGTGACCGTCATGGACGGTCACCCACATACCCTGTCCTTCCTGGCCGGATTGCGCGGAGATCGAACCGTCAATCTGGGCGTGACTGAATTCGGCCAATCCTCCAGCGTCGAGGACGCCTATCGCCTGCACGGAATCGATACCACATCGATTGCGAGTGCAGCGTTGTCACTCGTGGGGCGGTGACGGTCGCCCGCACCGACTCCGCCTGGCCGCGTGCGATTTCTCCCTCGCTCTGCGCTCCTGGAGTAACGCGATCAGAGCCGCAGCCGCGGTGGCGAATGCGATTCCGGAAAGGAAGTCGTAGTTGGCATTCTGCGCGTCCGCATCCAACGACACGGCATCCAGGACGGGCGAAAGGGAGTAGCCCCCCTGCCAGATGAAGTCGGCACCTTGAACCGTACCGTCGGAGGGCACGTTGACCCTGATGGACTTGTCGGTCAGGCTCGACGCCACACCACTGATGGACACGGAGCTCCGGATCGTCTGTGGCTCCCAGAACACCGCTCGAACACCGCGTCCCTTGGCGTCAGACCAATCCTGCAACGGGTAGTTCTCCGGTGCCAGTGCTTCCGTGAATGTGGCCGTCGGACGCAGTGTGACCGGTTCAAGATCTCCGGCCAGGCCCGCCGAAGTGGTGTCGACCAGGCCCGCCCTTGGCGTCGTGAAGTTTCCCGACTCCAGCGTCTCGATGGCCGGCAGCCTGGCGTTCACGGCTTGCGAACTGATCTGCAGCAGCGTGCTGTCGGTGTCGAATGTCGCCAACGGCGCCGCGACCGCCCCGGGCAGCGTCGGCAAAGGCAATTGGTAAATGTGTCCCCACTGACGTCCGCCCCGATTGGTCGGAGAGCTGAGATCATCGCTGACCCGGGTGAAGGTCTCCGTGGGATGACGACCGGAATCGTCGGTCTGCTGATTGGCCATGACGACAACGCTCGTGGGCTTTTCCACACTCAGGAACAATTCTACGAATGTGACGGGCTGGCCAGGGTCGGCACCCTTTGTGCCTGGATAGGTCTCTGCGTAGACATCGACAGGCACCGTGGGGTCGGATTCCCAAACATCGATGGTCAGCGGTTCGTGGCTGGTCAGCGCCGGTATGTCAGATCCAGCCGCGAAATGCCAGACGAGCCCCAAGGTGATACCGGACACGCAGATCAAGGCGAACAGGACCACTCGCCACGCGCGCAGAACACGACCGAACCAATGTCTCATCCTGCCTCGCTCCCGTTCGCCTGGTCGGAGTGCCGGTCGAAACCAGCTGACGTGCGGCCAACGTAGTCCACGCGCTGACGACCGTCACGACAAGTTGCGCTCGCCGCGGCCCTCGGGGCGCCGGCGAGCGCGCCCGCCACGTGATCCCAGGGTGGCCACGGTCGCGTCCGCGGCGGAAAAGGGCGGGCCCGGTCGCCCCTTTCGGGACGGCCGGGCCCGGCTTTGTTCAATCAGCTCAGCTGGACAGGTGCAGGATCACGTAGGCCACGTTCGCCGGGTTCGGCGACGGGTCCACGTACTGGTTGGTCTTGTCGACCCAGCCGGTGTAGTTCTTGGTGTTGTACTCGTACCAGCCGGCCGCGTACATGATCGGCGCGACCGGTGCCTGCTCGGACATCACCTTGGCCAGCGTGGCGATGGCGGTCTTGGCGTCATCGGCGTTGCCGGCCTTCGCGTATGCGCTCAGGGCTGCCGTCGCGTCCGCGTTGATGAAGCGACCGTAGTTGCCGGCCGGCGTTGTTGCCGGCGGCCAGGGTCGGGTCGAGCCAGCCATCGTACTGCGCGTACGGCGACGGGCCCGGTGTTGCCCCAGTGGATGGCGGTGTCGAACGTGCCGGCCGCCAGGTCGGCGTACCACTTGTTGGCGTCGACGCCGTTGGGAGTGCGTTGAAGCCGACGGTCTTCAGGTCGGCGCACATGATCTGGGCCGCCTGGTAGTAGTCGGTGTAGGCGGTCGGGTCCTCGATGTTGAAGGCGACCTGCTGTGCCGCCCTTGGCCCAGATACCCCTGCCGTCCTTCGCGTAACCCGCACCGGTCATCAGCTTGGTGACGGTGGCGGCGTCACTGTCCGGCCTTGATGTCATTCGCGTACGCCGCGGGCAGCAGGCTGGCGAAGTTGGGCAGCAGCAAACCGCTGCGACGACGTCGCCGGTGCCTCGTAGCCCTGCTCGGCCTGGCTGGCGACCTTGGTCCGGTCGAAGCCGGCGCTGATCGCCTTGCGGACGGCCGGGTCCTTCAGCGCCGCCGGGACCGGTCGTCACGTTGAAGACCAGGCCCACGGTGTTGACGGCCGGGAACCAGTACTTGTGGTTCGCCGGATCCTTGGCCACGAAGCTCTGCTCGATCTGGGAGACGAAGTTGCCGGCGTAGTCGATCTTGCCGGCCGAGAGCTGCTGCAGCGCGACATCATTGGTGCGAGTAGGACGGGAACGTCGACCTCGGGCACCGAGGGCTTGCCGCCCCAGTAGTTCGGGTTGGCCTTGAACTGCAGACCCTGCGGGCTGAACTTGGCCAGCGTGTACGGGCCGGTGCCGATCGGGTTGGGGTCGGCGAACTTCGACGGGTCAGCCTGCGACGAGTAGGCCGACTTCTTCACGATCGAAGGTCTGACCGGCGATGTTGTAGAGGTTCTGGAACTGCGGGCTGCGGTGAAGGTGACCGTGACCTTGTTGCTGCCGACCGCCTTGGCGCTGGCGACCGGCAGGCCGGAGCGGTTGGCCGCCGGGAAGTCCTTCATCACCTGGAACGTGTAGGCGACGTCGTCCGCGGTCAGCGGCGAGCCGTCGCTGAACTTGACGCCGTCCGCAGGGTGAAGGTGATCTGGCGTGCCGTCGGCGTTCCAGGCGAAGTCGGTGGCCAGCCACGGGTAGGCGGTGTTCGCCTTGAGGTTGTTGAACATCAGCAGCGGCTCGTAGAACAGGCCCTCGACGTTGAGCTTGTAGCCGAACCCGTTGCCGTTGAATGCGTTGAAGTTGTCCTCGAGCGACGGGATCGGGTTGTTCTCGACGACGATCGCCTTGGTGCCCTGCTTGGTGGCGTTCGGCGGGGCCGTGGCCAGGGTCACGCCGCCGTGGGCGTCCGAGGAGCCGCCGCCGCCGGTGCCGGACGGGGCAGACGACGACGAGGCGGGGCCGGAGGAGCTGGCCGGTCCGGACGACGAGGCGGAGCCGGAGGACGACATGGAGCCGGAGGAACTGGCGGAGCTGGGCGCCGAGCTGCTCGAGGACGGCGCGGCGGACGAGCTCATCGAGCTGCTCGCGCTCGACGTGCTGGGGCTCGAGCTGGAGTTCGAGGCGCTGTTCGAGCTGGAGCAGGCGGTGGCGGCCAGAGCGAGAACGCCCACGGCCGCAATGCCTGTCAGGGTTTTGCGAAGCATGAAAACCTCTCCGAGACGGGTCGGCATCCTTGCCGACGGGAAGATGTCGAGGCGGGTGGGTCGGGTGGCTCGCAGGGATCGAAGTGATCGGTGATTCGGGAGGTAGTGGCGTCACCTCTTCCCGGCGCTGTGATCGGGCCGGTTCGGTCTGTTGTCGCCTGCTGGGGTGGGCGGCGCCCGAGCGCGACTCCGTTGCCCAGGTGCAGGGCCGGCGCGTCCCGCAGGCCGGGCGGTCACTGGCTCGATCCCGCGGTCGTGTCGGAGCCGACGTGAGGCATGCCGATTTCGGCGGTGGCCGAGGGCCGGTGCTTGGGGTCCTGCAGCCAGCAGGCGGCCCGGTGCTGCTCGGAAGCGGCGAAATCCGGCGGTTGCTGGGAGCACACGCTCATGGCGTGCGGACACCGCGGTGAGAAGCGGCAGCCCGGCGGCGGTGTCACCAGCGACGGCGGCGAGCCGGCGGCCCCAAGCCAGGGCTGTTGGCGGTTTTCCGGGTCCGGGGCCGCCTGACAGCAATAGCTGCGTGTAGGGATGAGCGGGAGAATTGGCCATCGTCGTCGGCCGGCCCGGCCTCAACCACTCGGCCGGCGTACATGACCATGATCGTGTCGGCCAGGTAGCGGGCCGAGGCGATGTCATGGGTGACATAGAGAATCGCCAGGTTATCGCGGTCCCGCAGGTCGGCGAGCAGATTGAGGATGCCCAGCCGAATGGACACGTCGAGCATCGAGACCGGTTCGTCGGCGAGCAGCACCCGCGGCTGTACCGCCAGCCCGCGGGCGATGGACACCCGCTGCCGTTGTCCGCCCGAGAGTTCGTGCGGGAACTTGTCGATGAAATTGTTCGGCGGGTTCCAGCGCAACCTTGCGCAGCAGACTCCAGCACTGATTTCTTCCACGTCGTCACCGGCCAGTCCGTGGAGCTGCAGCGGACGGCCCAGGATGTACCGGACCTTGTGCACCGGGTTCAGGGACGCGAACGGATCCTGCAGCACCAGCTGCACCGCCGCGCGGTAGCTCTTGTCCGCCTTCTGTTCGGGGTCGATCTCGCTGCCCGTCGAGAAACAGGGTGCCGGAGGTCAGCTCGTAGGTGCGGGCCAGCATCCGGGCCAGAGTGGACTTACCCGAGCCGCTCTCACCGACCACGGCGGTCACCGAGCCCGGATACAGGGCCAGCGAGATGTTCTCGGCGGCATGCACCGTGCCCCCGCCGGAGACCGCCCGACACCGACCCGGAAATGCTTGGTGACGTCGACTGCCTCGAGCAGCGGCACGGCGCTCGCAGGCCCGCGGTCACGACGCACTCCCGACGTCGACACCGGCACCCACGACCGGCCAGCCGCGGCCGCTGGGTCCGGCGAGGGCGACCACGCCGAGTTCCGGCGGCGGCAATTGCTTCCCGTCATGCAAGCTAGCAGGCCACTTCTCGGCGGCCCGAGGCGTCGGACACATCGAAGCTGGGTGGCATCGCCGTGGCGCACTTGTCCATGGCCCAGGCGCAACGCGGCTGGAACGGGCAACCGGTGGGCACCTGCCGCAGGTCCGGCGGTGAACCGGCAATGCCCGTCATCGCTCGCTTCTCACCGTGCAGCGAGGGGAACGATTTGGTCAGCCCGTACGTGTACGGATGCCGCGGCGAACGGAAAAGCGCCTTGGCCGGCGCCTTCTCGACGAGTCGGCCCGCGTACATCACCGCGATGGTGTCGGCGATCTCGATGAGCAACGACAGATCGTGCGTGATGAACAGGACGCAGAATCCGAGCCGCTCGCGGAGTTCCATCAGCTCGTCGAGGATCTCCCGCTGGATGACCACGTCCAGCGCGGTCGTGGGCTCGTCCATGATGAGCAACTTGGGCTGCAGGGCCAGCGACAGGGCGATCATCACCCGCTGCCGCATGCCGCCGGACAGCTGGTGCGGATAGCTGCGCAGCCGGTCCGGCGCTGATGCCCACCAAATCCAGCAGCTCGGCCGACCGGGCCTGTCGCGCCGGCCGGCTCATCGCCGGGTCGTGCGCGCTGAGCACATCGTCCAGCAGCCGGCCGATCCGCATCACCGGATTCAGCGCATGCAGAGCGCTCTGGAACACCACGGCGATCTCCGACCACCGCACGGCACCGATCAGCACCGCGGTCGTTGGACAGCAGGTCGACCACACGCTTAGGAGTGCGCTGCGACCGCACGGCGGACGACCCGACCCGCCGGCTCTCGCTGGGCCGACGGTCGGTGCCGTCGGCCCACTGGTAGTAGAAGGCGTCGCCGGCCACGATGACGCCGGGGTCGCGCAGCAGCCGGGTGACGGCGTAGGCGAGGGTCGATTTCCCACTACCGGATTCGCCGGCCAGGCCGACGACCTCACCGAGGCGGATCCGCAGATCGACGTCGTCGACGGCGTGGGTCGGATTCGACCAGCCCGTAATCGACGCTGAGGCAACGGATGTCGAGCAGGACTTCGCCCGTCTCGTCGACCGCGTCAGACTCCGGATCGACGCCGGCTTGGTTCACCGGGCGGGTGTTGGAGCGGGGTGCCGTGCGGGCCGTGGTCACGCGATGTCCTTCGGTTGACCGGCGGGCACCGGGGCTGGCGTCCGCCGCACAACCGGGGTGAAGCCCAGTTGCGGGCGCAGCTGGCGGCCGACCATTTTCTTGGCTGCGCGGGGTGACAGAGCCACCCGCAGCCGGGGATTGATGTACTCGTCGATGCCGAAGTTGATCAGCGCCAGGCTGGTGCCCAGCAACGCGATGGCCACGCCCGGCGGGACGTACCACCACCAGAAGCCGGCTTCCACCGCCGACGACGACGTCGCGTCGAACAACATGGTGCCCCAGTTGTAGTGCGCGCCCGCCGTGACGATGGTGAGAAATCCGAGGCCGACATAGGTGCCGATGGCGTAGATCGTGGTGAACAGGAACGAAGACGCGATGACCGCTGTCAGGTTGGGCATGCATCTCCGAAGTGATGATCCGCCAGGTGCTCTCACCGCTGATGCGGGCCGCCTCCACGAAGTCTCGGCTGCGCATGGAAAGGGCCTGCGCGCGGAGCACGCGCGCCCCCCACGCCCAGCCCGGTGAAGGCGATGATCAGGCTGACCACCAGCACGTTGCCGGTCTTCTGCGGGCCCAGGAAGGCGCCGATCGCGATGAGCAGCGGCAGCGCCGGGATGACCAGGAACACGTTGGCGAACAGGGACAGCACCTCGTCGACCCAGCCGCCGATGTATCCGGCCGCGATGCCGATGATCACCGCCAGGGCGGTGGCGAGGATGCCGGCCAGGAACGAGGCGAACACAGTGGTACGGGTGCCGGCCAGCAGTTGCGACAGGATGTCGCCGCCGATGGTCGTCTGGCCCAGCCAGTGGTGGCTGTTCGGCAACTGCGACGGGACCGTGGACCCGGCCAGCGGCGGTCCGGCCAGCGGACCCGTGGCGTTGGGGTCCTCCGGCGCGATCCACGGGCCGATGATGGCCAGGATCACGAAGATGCCCAGCAAGATCAACCCGATCAACATCTTCGGCGAACGCTTGGCCCACCCGGTCAGCCGGCGCCGACGCGAGACCCGGGCGGTGGGAAGCGGAGTTTCGGGATCGTCGGGCGGGGTGGTGGCAATGATGGCCGCGGACACTTGTCAGGCCTCCTGTCGGGCGCGCGGGTCGATCAGCACATAGACGATGTCGGCGATGAAGTTGGCCGCCAGCACAACCAGGGTGATCACCAGGAAGATGCCCTGCACGAGCGAGTAATCCAGGCTCTTGACCGCCTGTACCAGGGTGTAGCCGATGCCCGGATACGAGAAGATCAATTCGGTCAGCATGGAGCCGGCGACCACGAAACTGAGGGCCATGGCGAAGCTGGAAACCTGGGGCAGCACCGCATTCCGGATCGCGTACCAGAGCACCCGGCGCTGGGGCAGGCCTTCCGCCTGCGCCAGCAACACGTAATCCTCGTCGCGAACGGTGACCACCATGTTGCGCATGCCGATGGTCCAGCCGGCCAAGCGAAGCGGCCACGATGGTCAGGGCGGGCAGGATCCCATGGTAGGCGGCGTCTTTCAGGAAGTGGAAGTTCCACCCAATGGTGCTGGACAGGTAGTCGTACCCGCCAATGGACGGGAACCAGGTCAGGTGCACCGAGAAAATTAGGATCAGCAGCGTGGCCAGGAAGAAGTACGGCATGGCCTGGACGAATGTCATCACCGGGAGCAGCGATTCCAGCCAACCACCACGGCGCCAGGCGGCCAGGGTGCCGATGGCCGTGCCCAGCACGAAGCTGATGACGGTGGCCAGGCCGACCAGGACCACGGTCCACCAGATGTGCTGGTTGATAACCGTCAGCACGGACGTGTTCCCGTTGGAGACCGACACCCCCAGATCACCGGTCAGGATGTTGCCCCAGTAGTGGATGTACTGGGACCACAGGCTCTGACCGGTGTTGGCGCCGAGCTGCAACTCCATGGCGTGCAACGCCTGCGGCGGCACGGAGCCCTGCATCTGAGCGAGCGCGGTGAGCGCGGGATTGCCCGGTACCAGGCGCGGGATGAAGAAATCCAGCGTCACGGCGGCGATCACGGCCACCAGGTAGAAACCGAGGCGCCGGAAAAGGGTTGTCATGCCTCGATTTTCTCGGCGAGGGGACCGGCGCCGCCGCGACGTCGGTCCAGATTCTTACCGGCACCGGTCGCCGGCCGCCGGCAGCGCACGCGTCGGATTGGAATAGCGCTCATCAGCGGGATGTCCTCTCTGCTCGCAACTCTGCGGCGTGACGATCGGCGGATACGGGACAGGTGGGGAATCAGGGCGGTGGCACCCGCCGGTGACCTTGGCCCGGCGGACCCGGCCTGGAGTAGGTCACCGCCGGCGTCACGTAGGGGCTGTACCGCACTGCGCGGGCCAAGGACAGCTGAGCGCTGGCGGACGTCCGGTCGAATTCACTCGCTCCGGGCACCGTCGATTCGCGCACGATCAGGGACGTCGGGATGACCTCGTGCACATCCTCGGAGGACCTCCGGCCCTCCACCAGTTCCAGCACCAGTCGCGCTGCGGCCGACCCCATCTCGTACATCGGCTGCCGCACGGTGGTCAACGCCGGCTCGGCGTTGGCGGCGTATTCGATGTCGTCGAACCCGATAAGGCTCACGTCTTCGGGGACCCGGATGCCGCGACGGCGCAGCGCACGCAGCGCCCCGCCGGCCGACAGGTCGTTCTGCGCGAAGACCGCGTCGAACTCGACTCCAGCGTCGAGCAACTGTTCCAGGCAGCGCTGTCCGCCTTCGAAGGTGAAGCCGCCGTCGACCACCAGCCGCTGGTCGACGGGGTGGCCGGCCTCCGCAAAGGCCGAGGCGAAGCCCTCCAGTCGCTCGGCCGCGCACCGCATCCAAGGATGGCCTTGGACGACCACCGGATTCCGCCGCCCGATCTCGACGAGATGATCACCGGCCGACCGGCCGCCGGCCCAGTTCGTGGTGGCGACCGACGGGAACTGCGGTTGTTTGGCCCGATCGTCGATCATCACGACGGGCAGGCCGCCGCGGTGCAGGCTGTCGATGTAGTCGAGGGTGCCCTCGGGCTCGATGACCACCAATCCGGCGAACGACTTGGCCGACACCTGAGTGGAGAACTGCCGCATGGACTGGTCGCCGCGGGTGAATGTGTACAGCAGCATGCCGTAGGCGGATTGCTCGATGATGTCCAGCGCGCCCTGAATGACGTCCCCCATCAGCGGCCACATCATTGACGGCACCAGCACCCCGATGATGCGGGTGCGCCCGCGCGCCAGCCCGACGGCTCCGGAACTGGGTACGTAGCCCAGATCGTCGATGACCTGCCGCACCCGGGCTGCCGTCTGCTGATCCAGGTCGTCCTTGCCGTTGAGCACTCGGGAGACCGTCGTCTTACTCACTCCAGCGCGGGCAGCGACGTCCGCGATGGTGATGCGCAACGATGCCTCCTGGCGTCGGGCCGACGATCCGCAACGCTTGACCCCGCCGCGGAACCGGTTCCGGAACCGGTTGCGACAGTCTGTCGTCGTCCGCCTGCGCCGGTCAAATCACGATTGCGTAACGAAGGAAGCCGGCCTGCTGCGCTTGGTTGGCACGCCCGGCATCACTATCCATCGGGAAGCCACCGGCCCAGGCGCGGACGCACCGGGATGACGACTCACCCCGTGGCGCCGACTGATACGAGACTGCAGCGAGCCCGGCGGCCGGGCCGGCGTGGCGACCGGCAGGCCCCCGGGAATCCGGCCGTCAGCGGGATGTCGTGTCGGCTCATGGAGTGACGGCGGCGGAAGCGCTCGATTGGACTGCGGGAAGCCGAAAGGTCCGTGGTCCCCCACCGACGACATTCGGGCCGCAGACAGTGAATTTGACACATGCATATCAACGGGGCGCCTTCCTTATGTGCATAAATGGCCCGCTGAGATATAAGCCCCTCAGCACCATCATTGATTCCAAACAGCCGACGTTTCACGCATTCAACTCGGCGAATCGGTTCAGCTCATCTGATGGAGATCGCAGGCGGCGCGCAGATCTCCCTTGGCGGGCGTACCGGGGAACTGACCGCCCCTGACTGGCTGGGCGGTCGGAGTAAAATGAAATCCACTGCTGGTCGTCTTCTGTCGCCGCAGCCCATCTCGCGCTGGAGGTGCTGAGTTGCTGCGGCTCTTGGGTCCTCAGTGAAATTCCACCTTGTGCCCCGCTCGCCAGCCGGACCGGGGACGACTCGGAGCCGTACACCTTGACCAACCCCTGGCCTGATCGGGCCGACGCGGCGGAGCGCGCGGTCCTCGACCGGTATCTGCGGCGACCGGCCGCGCTGCCGGGGGTGCAGCTGGCCGTGGTGGCCAGCCCGGCTCGACCGGTCGAGTGGTTACACCTGCGGTGGCATCTCTGGTGGCAGGCCCACCTGCTGGATTGCCTGGTCGACGCTGTGGAGCGCGCCCCCACCAAGCCGCGCACGCGCCGGATCATTCAGCTCGCCCGCGGCATCCGGCTGCGCAACGGCGGTCGCTGGCTCAACGACTATCACGACGACGTCGCCTGGCTGGGTCTGGCAGTGCACCGCGCCGGTCCCCTGATCGGTTCCTTCCGAGCCGTTCCGGTCATCGTGAACCGGCTCCGCGGCGCGTGGATCAACGATGATCTCGGCGGCCTACCGTGGCGGCGTGGTGACGTGCTGCGCAACGCCCCAGCTGTCGGTCCGGCCGCGATCCTTCTGGCCCGCACCGGCTTTCGCGATGAAGCGCAGCGGCTCGCGAACTGGATCCACGACCGGCTGACCCGCCCGGACGGACTGATCGCCGACGGCGTCCGCGACGGCGGCGTGCTGGTGGACACCGTTTACACCTACAACCAAGGCGTCACTCTCGGGGCGGACCTGGAGACAGGCCGGCCGGACCGGGTGCCGCCGCTGCTCGAGGCGGTGAGCGCGCACCTGCAGCACCACGGCGTTTTGATCGGGCACGGCGGTGGAGACGGTGGCCTGTTCACCGGCATCTTGGTCCGCTATCTAACTCTGGTCGCGGTTCATCCCGCTGTCGGCGGCCCGGCCCGCCGACTCGCCCGCGATCTCGTCCTGTCCTCCGCCGACAGCGCCTGGAAGCACGCCGCTCATCCCGCTCGGGGCCCGATTTTCGGCCTGGATTGGGCACAGCCGGCCGATCCAGCCTTGGCCCGAGACCTTTCCGTCCAACTGGGCGGCTGGATGTTGCTGGAGGCGGCCGCCCGGATCGAACGTCGCCAAAGCTGATCTTCAACTGAACAGAGTCTGATCCTCAAAACGAGAAGATGCGCTGATTAGTCATCGCCGTCGCTGGCACATTATGTGGGGCAATCACCTACCGGAACGCGGCGCAGCGCTGGCATTGCTGCCGACGCCGTGATCCTGTCAGACAACACCCTCGAGGGACTCGAGCAGACGGTTTGGCGTCAGGCAGTGTCGCCAACTTCGTCGACCACCTTCTGCGTGACGTGCTGCCAGTGATTGGGACCGTCCGGGTGCATCAGCTCGAGTGTCCGGGCGTCCCAGGCGTAGTAGTAAATGCCGGTGGTGTTGCCGTTGGTCTCGACGAGCGCCGTCATGTCCTTCTGAACCAACATTGTGGCATTGCCCCAGGGCGTCGGTACGACGGACGGATCGAGTAGGGCTGCCCGGCTCTTGGGCGACAGGTAGTCGAACTCCGCTTCGCCATCGATGGACTTGCCCCAGTGCGCAATAGTGCTGACGTCGCCATCGTGCTGCGTGAGGTAAGCCCGCCAGCCATCAACCGTTGTTGGGGCGTTCGGCACGTTCGCCGGCCGGCATGCCTGATGAATGCAGTCAACGATAGTGGTGATGACGCTTACCGGAAAGTCCCCAAGCGCGAGGTAGCAGGTGAGGACGTCTTCGGTGGAGCCATCCAAGTCATCCACCAGCGTCACAGTGCGTTGAGTTGCCATGATCCAGATGCTAGGAGACCAACGCCCGTATGTTCTGCCAATCACCGTCGGTCGAGCCGGCGCCGTAACCAGCCTGGTCATGGGCGCCAGACGCCCAGCCCGACCTCGCAGCCGGGAAAGCGCTGGCTGTTGCAGCTATCGCGAAGGCCAGCATCTGTCGTGTTCCCGAAGTCCGCCGACTCAGCGGGTCTAGTCTGCGCGGCGCTACGATAATTGGCCCGATCCGACACCCTAAGGCAGCCTAGAACCCCACCGAGACGGTTACCACTTCACGCAGATCAAAACGCGGCCAGCCAATCTTAACTCCGCAGAGCCCTCACCATGGCTTCGCCGCCGGCCTTGATGACCGCCTGACAGCAGAAGTTACCGCCACAGCAGCACATTGTGGGCAACCCAACGAGATAGAGCCGCTAATCGCAGCTAACAAATAGAGCAGCAAATTCCGCAGCGCCGGAACCAGGCATTCGTCGCGGATGCGGCTGTTGAACGATTCGACGTAGCCGTTGCGCCACGGTTGGCCGGCCGGGATGAAGTGCAGATGAAGGTGTTCTCGGGCCCAGTCGGCCATGGCTTGGCAGGCCAGTTCGGGGCCGTTGTCGCAGCGCAGCACGGCCGGGTAGCCACGCTGGGCGGCGATACGGTCCAGCTCGTCGATGAGATTGTCGCCGGTGATGGACCGGGCGACCAGCCCGCCGGGCGCTTCGCGGGTGTGTTCGTCCAGGATGGTGGCGATCTTGAGCGGCCAGCAGTCCGTGGTCGAATCGAATTGGAAGTCCACGGCCCACACGCTGTTGGGCGCGTCCGCGGTGGGCACGGTCGTGGTGGTTGACTGGCCGGTGGGTTTGCGGCGGCGGCGTTGCGGCACCCGCAGTCCCTCTTCCCGCCACAGTCGTTGCAGTTTCTTGTGATTGACCGGCCACCCCTCAGCGCGGGCGTCGTGGTAGGCGGGCCGGAACCCGCGCCGCGGGTTGACCGCCGCCCACGCCCGCAGCCAATCCCGCAGTGCCTTGTCCGGATCGGCTGGTGTCGTCGCGGCCGGCGGGCGGCATTGAGTTGTCCGGTTTTGCCCGGTCACGCGGCAGGCGAACCGCTCGCTGACCCCCATGACCCGCATGAGGTGCACGACGGCCGCCCGGAGATGGCCCGGGCCTACAAGTTTCCCCGGGCCACCTCCTCCAAGGCTGCCTTCTCCAGCTCAGCCTCCGCGAGGAGACGTTTGAGTGTGGCGTTCCCACGCACGAGGTCTTTCCGCCGTTTCGCGTCATCGGCCTTAAGCCCGCCGAACTGGTTCCGCCACCGATAGTACGTCTGCTCGGACACCTGCAGCTCCCGGCACACGTCGCCGATGTCCTTACCCACGCCGAGCATCCGATCCGCCGACGCGAGCTTCCGGACCACCTGCTCCGGGGTATGCCGTCTCCTGGTCGCCATCATCATCAAGCCTTCCTGCCCCGACCGGGGCAATCAAGACTCTCACTCAACCCGGATCAACCGATGGGGATCAGGCCACTGCCAATGCGTGGTCGGGCGCGGCGCACTCACATCAGTCTCCTGACGCGCTCGACGAATAGCACCCGGTTTTGCATGCCCACCGATGGTGAAGACCGTACCGAGGGAGACATCACCCGGGAGGTGACCCGTTCTGCCACTCTCCATCTGGCCAGCCACACTGCCGTCGAATCAAGGTCCTAAGGGAACGTTAAATCTGCCAGCTTTTAGCTCAGCCCCAAAACTTGGCGCGCACGGCACCCCATTTACGCGATTCACCCAGCGACCGATAATACCCTTCAGGTCGGAGGCAAAGTCGATAAGGAATTGCGGCTTGGGCTGGCCTATCCCTTCATCGAGAAAGAGCGTCAATTCCCCCCGTCGCCACTGCCCTAACCACAACCGCGATGGCCATAGTGAGATGACTGGGTCATTTAGGTCGTGTAGGTAGAACGGAGGGCTTGACTGTCTCAGCGTAATTCCGGCCTCTATCTGCGAACGATGCACCACTATACTCATCACATTGGCCGTGACGTCGTCGACTGTAAGTGGTGAGATTACCCCAGTCTCCCGATCCACATCGATAAATGATCCGCCCGCGTCGATGATCATCCGAAAGAGGCTTCGAACATCTTCCGTGTTTGTAAAAAAGCGCACTCGGATTTTGGACAACATATATATATATATCTCCTATTCAACATCAATAAGGCTACACCCATTGGCTACTCGTCTTCACCGCCTAGTACGACAGCTGTAGTTCGTGGTTTCTGCGTGTTGACGCAGGTCAGGGCGGCCAGCGGGTGATCATCGGTGGTTGTGAAGACAACAACGAACTCCGCGCTGGCCGCGGGTGTGAGCATAGATGCCGACCGCTGGTGGGACGGGTTCGGGGCGCTGATGGATCGGATCAGGCCTCGGTTCCGGCGGTATGAACCGGCCCGGCATGCGGCGGCATTGATGCTGGGATTGCTGTCGGGGTTGGATCGGAAGAACTGCTGGACGATCGCCGAGCGGCGCGGTGATACAACTCCGAACAAATTGCAGCACTTGCTTTCCCGCGCGGTGTGGAACGCCGACGACGTACGCGATGATCTGCGGTCCTACGTGACAGGTGCGTTCGACGACCCGCAGGGGATCCTCGTGGTTGACGAAACTGGAGATGTCAAGAAGGGCACTCTGACGGTCGCCACCCAGCGGCAGTACACCGGTACCGCGGGGCGGATCGAGAACGCCCAGGTGGCGGTGTACCTGACCTACGCGGCCCGGCGCGGGCACGCGTTGATCGATCGGGCGTTGTATGTCCCGAAGAGTTGGATCGACGACCCGGATCGGCGGGACCGGGCCGGGGTTCCTGCGCAGACGACGTTCGCGACGAAGCCTTGCGTTGGCGTTGCAGATGATCACCTCGGCATTGGACGCTGGGGTCTCGGCGTCGTTCGTGGCGGGCGATGAGGTGTACGGCGGTGATCCGAAATTGGCTGCCGCGTTGGAGGAACGCGGTATCGGGTACGTGTTGGCGGTGTCGTGTGATCATCGCGTCCCGACCGAGTTCGGTCCGGTCCGAGCGGACAGCCTGGTCGCCGGGTTTCCACCGCATTCCTGGCAGGTCCGCTCGGCCGGCGTGGGCAGCAAGGGACCGCGGTGGTATTCGTGGGCGCTGCTGGCGATCCCGTCCGATCGGCCCGGTCATCGCTGGCTGCTGTGGCGGCGCAACGACTCGACCGGGGAGATGGCCTCCTACCGGTGTTACTCGCCCCGACCGGTCACCCTGGCCGAATTGGTTCGAGTCGCGGGCCGACGGTGGACGGTCGAAGAGTCGTTCCAATGCGCGAAAGGCCAAGCCGGACTGGACGAACACCAGGTCCGCACCTGGCGGTCATGGCACCGCTGGGTCACCCTGTCCATGCTCGCAATGGCTTTCCTGGCCGTCACTACCGCCGACCACAACGACCAGACCCCCGCCCCGCCCGGGCTCATCCCGTTGACTCTGAACGAGTTCCGCCACCTGTTTGACGCACTCGTCCTCGGCGCCACCGCAACCAACACCAGCATTCTGAAATGGTCGATCTGGCGTCGAAAACACCAATATCAAGCCCGCATCTGCCACTATCGCCGCAGGTCATCGGCACTATGACCCCCAACTAGGAGGGTCGGGGGCTGGCGCGGTTCCGGTGTGGGTGCATCGGTCCGTTTCCAGTCCCCGCCCGTCAAACCGTGCATGCGGTTCTCCCGCACACGGCTTACCGACGTTCTTCACCGGCCGCATTCAGCCTCGCCAGGCCCGGAAGGGTCTGGGCGGAACGACGGTTCCATCCAGGCGAACCAATCCTAGGTGATCGGGTGAGAGCAGCACTTTCGTCATGCCCCATCCCCATGCTCGACGCCGGTGGCCTCGTTTGGACAGCCACAACGCGAGCCCTTGCAGGGCATAATTTCTGATCTGACCCAACATCAATGCGGAGTTCCCATATCGGAAATACCCCGCCCAGCCCCGCAGGAACCAATTCAGCTCCTGCACGATCTGCCCAGGTGGCAGCAGCAGTCGGGACCGACCGGTAATGATCCGGATCCGGTCACGGGCATGCTGCACCGCCCGGCGTGAAGGCCACCGGGCCAGAAATGTCAGATGCGCTGACCGGGGTGTCCGGCCGCGCACCAAGCGGTGATGAAAGCCCAGGAAATCCAACCCTGGACCGTCCTCTACCAGGTGCAGGATCCGGGTCTTGGCAGCTTTCGGTTCCAACCCGAGCGCGGCCAGCAGCACCGTCAACCGCGTCAACGCGGCCTCGGCCTGCTCCCTGGTATCGCACATGACTATCGCGTCGTCGGCGTATCGAACCAGCACCCCATGACGACTCTCATCCCATGACCGGTCGATCCGGTGCAAGTAGATGTTTGCCATCAACGGAGAGGCGACCCCGCCCTGCGGAGTGCCGGTGACCGGTCGCCGGACCCGACCGTCCTGCATGACTCCAGCACGAAGCATCGTCCGCACCAGACGCAGCACGGCAGAATCGCTGACGCGTTCTGACACCGCTTGCATCAACTTGTCGAACGGAATCGCCTCAAAACAATTGGCAATGTCCGTCTCCACACCCACCGCCTGCCCTGCCAGGACTGATCGATCAAGACCTGCAGGGCCTCGTGCGCCGAACGTTTCGGGCGGAGCCCGAAACTGCACGACAGAAAGTCGGCTTCAAAGATCGGCTCGAGCACGATCTTCAGGGCCGCTTGCACGATGCGGTCACGAACCGCCGGTATGGACAGTGGCCTTTGCTCCGTAGAGCCGGGCTTCGGGATGAACACCCGCCGCGCCGGTAACGGACGCCACTGCCGATTCCGAAGATCACGAGCCAAGTCGTCCAGGAGCCGGTCAATCCCGTACTCCTCGACTTCGGCCAAGGTGATGTTGTCGATGCCAGGTGCGCCGTTGTTGGCGCGCACCAAAGCCCACGCCCGCACCATGACGTCTCTGCGATAGACCTTGTCATGAAGCGCATGGAACCTACGTGCCGGATCGGCCTTGGCCGACCGGTAAAGCGCATGCTGCAAGGCACGAACCGGGTCACTGACGGACCCCACCGCGGTGGAACTAGCCGAAACGGCACTCACCGGATCCCACTCCTCGCAAGCCTGCGCACGAACGAAGCAGCGGCCCTTCCCTCACCGGCGTTGTGTTGTCCGCGCGGCTCGATCGGTACTACGGCCGCCTCCGACTCCCTACCGGCCCTGGTGAGAATGACAACTCCATTTGGCCCCACGGTGCTGGTCTGATTTGGCCCCAGCCTCGTTGGATGTGGGCCCGACTGAGCCGCCCGGCGTTTGCCGGACTTGGAATCTGTTTAGTTTTACGCTGCCGGGTTTTGTTGGTTCCAGTGTCGCTCCGCTTCGTTCGGTGTGATGTAGCCGAGCGCGGAGTGCAACCTGATCTGATTGTATCGTAGCTCGATATAGCGGGTGATGTCAATACGGGCTTGTTCTCGTGTTGGATAGGTCGTGCGATTGACCCGTTCAATTTTGATGGTACCGTTCAATGATTCCGCCGCCGCGTTGTCATAGCAGCAGCCGGTTTTGCCGACGGACCGGCGAATTCCGGCTCTCTCGGTGTAGTCGGCGAATTCTTGACTGGTGTATTGGCAGCCGCGGTCGCTGTGGAAGATGGCCCCGCCAATGATCGGGGTATTGCGGATCGCCATGGCCAGGGCGTCGATGACCAGGGAGGTGCGCATATGTTCGGCCATGGCGTAGCCGATGACTTTCTTGGTCGCCAGGTCCATGACGGTGGCGAGATACAGCCAGCCCTCCCAGGTCGGGATGTAGGTGATGTCACCGACCAGCTTGGCGCCGGGCCGGTCGCCGGTGAAGTCGCGTTTGACCAGGTCTGGGGTGTCGCCGGCGTCGCCGGCGCACCAATCCTAGCTCGCGAGCGACGTCCGCGATTGGTTTGGACTTCTCGAGTATTTCCCGCACCGCCGTTGCCCGAAATTCCGTGGTGTATTTCCCGCGATACTTCGACATTGAATTCCTCCGTTCGTACCCCAAATTCTACTTGGGGTGCCCAAGTCCGGAGGAAACCGGGCGGGTCAGACCTGGTCGGGCCGGGTCGTGCTGTCTTCAGGTTTTGGGTGGCGCGGCGGCTCCTTTCCGGTTGGTTCTGGTGGTGCGGAGGCGGTAGGAGTTGGTGCCGGTGTTGATGATGTGGGCGTTGAAGGTGAGTCGGTCGACGATGGCGGCGGCGAGGCGTGGGTCGGTGAAGGTGTTGCCCCACTCGCTGAATGGAGCGTTGGAGGCGCATGCGATGGACGCTCGTTCCTCGCGGGCGGTGATGATCTGGAAGAGCAGTTCCGCGCCGTGGGCGTCGAGGTGGACGTAGCCGACTTCGTCCAGACATAGGAGGCTGAGCCGGGAGTATCGGCCGATGACTCGTGAGAGTTGTTTATTGTCAGCGGCTTCAGCGAGTTCGTTGACCAGAGCTGCGGTGGTGACGTAGCGGACCCGGTGGCCGGCCTCGGCGGCGGCGGTGCCCAGGGCGATCAGCAGGTGGGTTTTCCCGGTGCCGGAATCGCCGAGCAGGACGACGGGTTCCGCGGCGGTGATCCAGGCGAGGCCGGCGAGGTCGGCCAGGGTGGCCGGGGGCAGGTCGGGCAGGGCGGTGTGGTCGAAGTCGGCGAGTCGTTTCGCTCGGGGGAATTTCGCCTCGGCGACCATCCTGATCCGGCGGCGGGCGTCCCGGTCGTCGACTTCAGCTGCCAGGACCTCGGCCAGGAAAGCGCCGTGGGACAACCGTTCCCGCGCTGCGGCGGCGGCGATCCGGCCGGCCTCGGCGCGGACGGTGGGCAGTCCCAGGGTGCGGCAGGCGGCGTCGACGCGGAGCGAGGCGGCCGGGTCGGACAGCGCGGTGACAGCGGCCGGGGCGGCCGCTCGGGGGTTCATGCCCGGGCTCGCAGGAGCTCGTCGTAGCCGTGCAGGGTCGGCAACGGCCGCTGATCGGGCGTCGTTGCCGCCGCCGGGTTCGGCGCCGGGACCCGGCTGTGGTCCAGGTGTCGGCGGGCCTCGACCGCGACCAGGTCGGCCTGGCAGGATCCCGCGGTCAGGGCCACGTCGATTCCGGCCAGCACCGCCGCGGTGGGCAGCGTCCGGTGCAGCAGCAACACCCCGATCAGCGCCCTGGTGCCGTCCCGGTCGCCGTAGGCGCGGCGGGCGGCGTCCCAGAACCGTTGGTGCCCGGCGGTGAATGTGCCCTCGGCCCGGGCCTGGACCAAAGCGGTGGCTCCGGCCAGCGCGCCGGGACGGTGGGCCAGGACCTCCAGGTAGTGATCCAGGTGCAGATCTTCGCTGCCCTTGTGCAGGGACCGGGTATGCCGAGCGACCAGCGCCCCATCGTGCCGAACGGCGATCCAGTCCGAACCCAACGCCACGTCCACTCGGGTGCCGGCCAGGCCGGCCGGCACGGAGTAGAACGACTGCCGCACGCAGACCCTGGCCTTAGCATCGACGCGACACGAAAGCGCCAACGATTCGTCGAAAGCGTTCGCCGGCAACCGGTTCAACAGCCCTGCTTCCCGCGCCGCGGCCTGCCCGACCGTCTCGACCCGAGCCGCGATCCGCCGATGACCGTCCCGCGCGTCCGCAGCCGCCAAGAGCTCGTTCAACTCCGCCAACGACGCCGCCACCGGCACCGGCGACAGATGAGTCCGCCGGAACCGGCCGATATCACCTTCCACACCGCCCTTCTCATGCGCACCGGCGATACCCGGCTCGCAGAAAAACGACTCGAACCCGTAATGCGACCGCAGGGCAACGAACCGCGGATTCTCCAACCGCTCCCGACCCAACAACACCCGCACCACCGCCGGTTTGAGGTTGTCATACCGGATCCGCCCGGACGGCACCCCACCGAACGTCTCGAACGCCCGCACATGCCCATCCAAGAACGACTCCGTCGCCACGTTCCCGTACGCGATGTGCACCGACCGCCCCGACGACGACAACCGCATCACAAACATGTGCAACTGCAACCGCTCTCCAGCGATCACCGCGACGAAATCGCCGAAATCGACCTCCGCATCCCGCCCCGGCTCATGAGTCTGCGGCACCACCACCAACCGACGATCCAACCCGATCTCGACCTTCAAATCGTGCACCAACGCCCGGACCGTCGACTCCGACACCCGCGCCCCGTGCTCATCCAGCAACCGCTGCCACACCCGCCGAGCCGTATGCCGCTGCTTACGCGGCGCCGACAGATCCGCCTCCAACCAACCCCGCACCACAGCACCTGAGCAGCCCGGCGTGTTCCGGACAGGAGGAATTGGGTGTTGATCATCGCTGCTTGCTGCTGGTGGTGCCATTCTGCTTCGACTTCGTTGGGGGTGCGGTAGCCGAGCGCGGAGTGGAGCCTGATCTGATTGTAGCGCAATTCGATGTACCGGACAATATCGATACGGGCTTGTTCTCGTGTCGGATATTGCGTCCGGTGACACCGTTCGATTTTCATGGTGCCGTTAAATGATTCGGCCCACGCGTTGTCCCAGCAGCACCCGGTCCGGCCGACGGACCGCAAAATACCAAAAGCGGCACAAGAGGAGGCGAATTCCGCACTCATATATTGGGTGCCGCGGTCACTGTGGAAAATCGTGGTCTGCAGGGATCAGCGTCGTGTTCCGGGCGGCCATGTCCAACGCCGCGACCACAAGGTCGGTGCGCATATGGTCGGCCATCGCGTAGCCGACGACTTTCTTGGAGAAGCAGTCCATCACGGTGGCCAGATACAGCCAGCCCTCCCAGGTGGGGATGTAGGTGATGTCACCGACCAGCTTGCGGCCGGGCGCGTCGGCGGTGAAGTCGCGGTGCACCAGGTCCGGGACGCCGCCGTGTCGCCGGCGATGGTGGTGACCGGCCGAAACGGCCTCGGTTGGCACGCCACCAGGCCCAACTCCCGCATCGCCGCCCGGACGGTCTCGTCGTCGTAGACGTGCCCCCACCGGGCCAGCTGCGCGTGCACCCGCCGGTAACCCGAGGTGCCGTCGGAGTGCTCGAACGCGAACCGGACCAGCGCGTGGAGCCGCTCCCGCCACGCATCGACCCGCTCGGGCCGGGACCGCCAGTCGTAGTAGCCCGATCGGGACACCTTCGCCCACCGGCACATCAAGATCACCGGATAGTTGCCTTCTTCGCCACAGATGAACGAGTATTTCGCGTTCACCGGTGTTTCTTCGCGAAGAAGGCCACCGATTTTCCCAGGAACTCGTTCTCCATTCGCAGTTCACGGTTCTCGCGTTCCAACTCGCGTAACCTGGCCCGCTCCGGAACCGTCAACTCCGGTTCCGTCTGCTCGCCGCGCATGAAATTCCCGGTAGGCTTTCACCCAATGACCCAATGTCTGCTCCACCACGCCCAGACTGCGAGCCACATCCGCGATCGACCGTGAATTCTCGACGACTTCCCGGACCGCCGCTTCCTTGAACTCCGGCGAATACTTCATTCTCTGGCTGGCTACCATTCGGGTTCCTCCGTTTCAGACCAATTCTACTTTGGGCCCCCTGTCCGGAGTTCATAGGGCACCTCAACCCACGGCCCCGACACCGGCCGCCGCCGCACCGGCACCTTCCGCGCCGGCGGCACCGCATCAGCCAACGCCGCCCGCACCGTCCGCCGATGCACCCGATGCCTCACCGACAACTCCCGGATCGACAAACCCTCATCCCGACCATCCCGTCGGATACGTTCGAACTGCTCCACTCTCGATCTCTCCTTCATCCCCAGCTCCTCCAGATCGCCTTGGCAGACGACCCGGACGCTAGGGCCTGGCAGATCGAGGGTGGGGCCAAACCAAGCTGGCACGCCGGGGCCACTTCACGCTGTCACACTCACCCTGGCCCACTTCCCGGCTTCTCACCCGTTATAGGACCAGGCTGTCCACGCCAAACGCAGGGCGTTTCGGCCGGGGAGGGTCTCCCCAGTTCCCGCCGTCACTGTTCATACGTTCCGCACCCTTTACGCCGAGGAGTCCCTCGCGGCTGCGCCTCCAGGCTCTTCACCGCTTCCATGGCCTTCACCGTGAGCTGCCCGGCTCGGCTCGCCCTCAATGTCTAACGACGCGGCAGGTTTCGCTTCCGCTACGGACCGCATGATCGCTTCCCCAACAGGGCTTTCGACGCTGGGCTTCGACCTGATCGGTTTCCAGACCAGGCCGCCAGCCTGCTACCGGGCCTCCTGGCAGTTACCCGGACCGGACACACACCGGCAAGCGACGACGAGCTTCAGACCAGAACATCACCGCACAGCGGTCACCTCCTGATCACTGGGCGCACCAGCTGTCGTGCTGATATGTAGCGACGTTTGTCAAGAGGGCGCGTTTGTTTTCGTCCGGGCCGGGTTTCGGGGGCGCGGACGTGGTGTTGGTGGGGGGCCGGGCGGCGGTCGGTGGTCGTGAGCGTGTCGTTGGCGACGGCGCTGTCAGACTGATATGCGCGGGTTGGTTACCGCAGGACGGGCTGTTCGGCTGGAGCCTTGCCTGCGGGTCTAGATAGCGAGCGTGGCACCGGAAAACCGTTGCTGCTCATAGCACACTCCGCGGGTTGCTCCTGGCGCTGCCGACGACCTGTGGACCGCCGCCCGGCGGTCTGTGGTGGGCGCTAGCCGGTCCGGTCGGGTGGGTCGGTCAGGGTGGCTAATGACCAGCACCAGCCGGCGAGTTCGCGGGCCACGGCGACGTTGGCCACGGTCAACTTCTTCTTCCGGGCGCGGTAAACGTTCCACCGGTCATACAGGCGCCGATTGCCGGCGTGGCCGCGCGCCCGGGCCGCGGGGTCGGCCAGCTCCCACCGGGCCATCAGGGTCAGCCCCGGGGTGCGGTAGGGCCTGGCGTGGTGCCAGGCCGCCTCGACCAGGAGCCGGCGGGCGTGGGTGTTCCCGGTTTTGGTGATCGAGCCCTGGGACCGCGACGCCCCGGAGGAACGTTCGGCCGGGACCAACCCGACGTAGGCGCCGATCGTGGAGCCGGTGAACCGGGTCCAGTCGCCGATCTCCACGGCCAACGCGAACGAGGTCAACGTGGAGATTCCGCGCAGGCACGCCAACCGGCGGGCCACCGGGGTGTAGACGCTGTCGGCGGCCATCGCCTCGATCGCGGTGTCCAGCCGATCCCGGCGGGCGGTGGTGAACACCACCGCCTCCACCGCCGCGTCGAACGCGGCCTGCAGGCCTGACAACTCGAACCGCTGCTGACGCAGCCACGCCTCGTGCCGCCCGGTCCACGCGGCCCCACCGGACCACATGATCCCTTGCCGCAACAGCAGTTTCGACACCCGGTGCCGGGAACGCATCAGATCCCCGCGGGCGTCCTCGCGGGCCCGGACCAGATCCCGGGCGGCCTCCTCACCCACCTCGGGGACCCGCACTGCCACCACCTGATCCATCCGCAACAGCCGAGCCAGATGCTCCGCATCCCGGGCATCGGTTTTCACCCGGTCCCCGGCCGGGCGCAACAGCCTCGACGGCGCCGCCACCACACACCGCACCCCCGCCGCGGTCAACGCCCGGGCCAGGCCGTACCCGGTCGGTCCCGCCTCGTACGCCACCGCGACCGGCCCCGGCAGACCGTCCAACCACCGCCGCACCGCAGAAACGTCCGGGCACAACCGATCTCGATGCAACTTCCCGGTCACCGTGTCCATACCACACGCCACGATCGACCGCGCGTGCACATCCAGACCCACACTCGTACGCTCTGAAAACACCGAGGCCTCCTCCGCCTGTGGTGCCCGAAGGCCGATACCTTCCGGCAACCCACGTCTACGCGCAGCGAGGCCTCGGCCCATCACCACCCACGCGGTGATTGCTCATACCGTCTAGCCTCTCCCACGGGGCGCCCGGCGCCGTTACATTCCGGAGCACATCGCCTACAGCCGGAATATGCCCTACCCGCGCGGCTTTGACGGTGACGACGAAGCCGGGTTAGGGGCATTCACACGGAAAATCCTATTTGACGGAATCAAACCGCGACTTGGCCGTCTAAACCTGCCCGGGCTAACCATTTCGTACAGTGCGTAACGCCGCGTCGCCCCGCTGTTACGGTCGTGAACACCGGTCTTTCGTCCGCGCCGACCCTGTGAGTCCCGCGTTACAATCGACCACGTGCCGATGTCCGGGGAAGCACCGAAGCACGCGCTATCCAGATGACCGGCAGATCAGCGTTCGTCGGCCGGGTAGACCAACTCGATGCCGTCCGGGCCGCGCTGACGGCCGCCGATGCGGGAAATCCGCAGTTCGTTTTGGTCACGGCACCGGCAGGGATGGGAAAGACCACGCTGGTCGACCGGGCCCTGGCTACGGTGCCCCACCGGGTGGTGCGGGTCCTGGCCGACGAGTTGGAGTCCTCGGCCGGGTACGCCGCGCTCGGCCAGTTGGCAGCCGCGTTGTCGGGATCAAGAAGCTCGGCATGGCCACTGCTTTCCGCCGGCGTGCCGGAAGACGCTTCCGTCCTGGGCGTGGGTGCGGAGCTCGTGCGACTGCTCGGTGATCTGGATCCTGACCGTCTCCTCGTGCTGCTGGTCGAAGACGCGCAGTGGCTTGACGTCGACACGGCTGCGGCCCTGCAGTTCGCCGTGCGCCGGTTGACCGTCGAACGGGCGGCTGTCGTGGTCACCACGCGGTTCGGAATCCGATCGGTGGACATGGGATGGCAGCGGCCCGCGGAAGCCAACGGCTCCGGGACCTCCCTCGATTTGGGGCCCCTGAGCAACGACGATGTCGCAGAGCTCGCGCTCGTCCACCACGGGAGGCGGTTGGCTCCAGCGGCGGCCGCGCGGCTGGCCGAGCAGACGGGCGGAAATCCGCTGCACGTCCGGCTCATCGTGGAATCGTCGTCTTGGGAACAGCTTTCGGCGGTGACCGGCCCACTTCCTGTCTCACGCACGCTGGCCGCGACCGTCGGAGCGGGATTTGCGTCGCTGAGCGGCGAGGCGCAGGCCCTGGTGGCGGCGGCCGCCGTCCTGGGACGGCCGGTTGAGCTGCGGCTGCTGCAGGTCATGGCCGGTGTCGACGAGGCCGCTCACGCGATCACCGAAGCCAGCGCCGCTGGTTTGCTCCGCGAGACCGGCTCGGCGATCGGCCGGAGTGTGCAGATCCCGCACCCCTTGATCGTCACGGCTGTGCGGGAGGTCCTGGATGCGGGCCGGCGGGAGGCGCTGGAGCGCGCCGCGGCGCGGTTCATGACCGGCGAGACGGCATTGCGACACCGGCTGGCGGCTGCCCACGGCTGCGACGAAGAACTGGCGGCGGAGGCCGAAGCGGCGGCCATCGCGCATGAGGCAGCCGGCGACGACGACGCCGGAGTCACTTTGTTCCTCGCGGCAGCAGAAGTCAGCTCGGACCCGGCCCGCCGGTCGGCGCGGTTGCTGCGCGCGGTCGGATTGATGGCAACACAAGGTGACATCGTCCGGGCTCTGAGCTGCCGCGCCGACGTGATGGCCTGTGCCCCGTCCAGCGAACGCACTGCCGTGCTGGCGGCGCTGGCCTTGCTGTCCGGACGGCTGGTCCCCGCCGGTGAGCTGCTGGCGCAGGCTCGGCGAGAGCTTCTGGACGCACCGGATGACCGCATCGACGCATCGGTCAATCTCCTGGACGCGACCCGAAAGGTCGTCACCGGCCAGGGCGGTCTTCAGGACGCCGAGCGCGTACTGGCGGCCTCAAGCGCGCTCCCGGCCTGGCGACAGCATGCGCGCGTCCTCGGCGCATTGAGCCACGTCATCGCCGGCCGTTACCGTGACGCGCTGGCCATGGTGCAGATTCCCCCGTTCCCCGGCCGGGGTGTGGATTCCGCCGACATCCCACTGTTGACGATCAGCGGTGCCATCCGGCTGTGGACCGGCGACGACTTTGCCGCGGCGGCCGACCTCGAGGTCGTCGAGAATCACATTCGCGCGGGCCGTCGGATGCCAGCCTTGCTCGGCTTGTCACTGGCGCTGACCGCCGAAGTGCACCTGCTGACCGGGCATTGGTCCGAGTCAATGGCCATGGTGGAACTGGCGTTGGACGTTGAGGAGGGCGAAAGTCGAGCGCTGGAACGCCCAATCGTTCATGCCGTGGCCGCGCGGGTGCTCGCCGAGCATGGCGAAGAACAGCGAGCCGTGGAGCAGTTGGAAGCAGCGCGGTTATGGTCAGAGCTGTTGTCGTCGCAGTCGAACCGCGTGTATGTCGAAATGACCGCCGCCACGATCGCCTTGCTGGCGGGCGACCCAGCCGCCGCTGCTGCCGCCCTCGACGCCGTCAACCGTCCCCAGATCCACTTCCGGGCTGCGGAACGCCGACTGCAGCGCGCGTTGACGTTCTTGGCGGCAGGGCAACCGCGACGGGCAGCCGAACTAGCGGGAGAAATCGTCGGCCACGGCGGGTCGGTGGGCGCGGAGGCGTCGGTAGTCCTGGCTGAGGCGGCCCTGGCCAGAAACGACCTGCCCGGAGCAGACGCCGCACTGCGGGTCGCCTCGACCGCCATCTCCCCCGACAACGCCTTCTTGCGAGCCCGCGAGGCGCAGGTGCGGGGAGAGCTCGCTGTGCGCACGGGCAACTCCGGAGCCGGGATCGCAGCGATCACCGCGGCCCGGGGGCTTCTGGCGGGCGTTGGTGCCTGGCCGCGGGTCGCCCGTTGCGACAACCGACTCGCGGAACTGCAAACGGCGACGCTGGCGCACGGCGCCGGTTCCCGGTTGAGCGACCGTGAATTGCAAGTCGCACGGTTGGTGGCTCTCGGCCTGTCCAACAGCGAAGCCGCGTCACGCCTGTTCGTCTCTCGCAAAGCGATCGAGTTCCACCTCACCAACGTGTACGCCAAACTCGGCATCACGTCACGGCGGCAATTGGCCGACCGACTGCAGCGTGGGGCGGGCTCGTCAGCTTTCCGGTGACATCAGGCGCTCGGGGCGCAGTCATCGACGCCCGCCTTGGGGCACCACGCTTCTTCGTGAACCGGCCTCGGGTCCCTAGGCACCTCCCTAGTCTTCGGCCGTAGTTCCTCCAGTTGGCTTGGGCACCCCTTCCGGAGCGCGGGACGACGGTGCCATAGTCCGACGGGCTGGCGGCGATCACGCTGCCACATCACCGCACGCCGCGCCCACTCCTGCGAAGCGAATGAGATGTGTCGCCCCCATGAATCAGTTCCTCGACAATCTCGGCCGATTTTGCGCGCGGCGGCGCTGGTCGGTCCTGCTCGTCTGGGTGCTGGTCCTTCTTGCCTTGCTCGGCGTTCGAGCCGCGGCCGGTGGCACCTTCGCGAACGACTACTCCGTGCCCGGCAGTGAATCCGCGGACGGATTGGCGCTTTTGCAGCGCAACTTCCCCGCCCAGGGTGGGTACGCCGGTCAGATCGTCTTCCATGCGCTTCAGGGCTCCGTGGCCGACGAGTCAGCGGCGGTCAACACCGCCATGGCCAACGTGGCCAAGCTCCCGGACGTCATCACCGCCACCAGTCCGTTCGCGACAGCGCAATCCCCACAAGTGGCTTCCGACGGCAGCACCGCCTACGGAACGGTTTCGTGGAACACCGTGCCGGCCGGACTGGACGAGCAGTATCTGGCCAACATGGACACCGCGGTGCAGCCCGCACGGGCTGCCGGTCTGGAAGTGGAGTACGGAGCCGGGGCCGGGCAGATCGGCCAGCAGACCCACGACTTGACCTCCGAAGTGATCGGCCTGAGCTGCGCGCTCTTACTCCTGCTCTTCATGTTCGGCTCGATCGCCGCCGCGGTGATCCCGTTGCTGTCGGCGCTGTTCAGCGTCCTGGCCGGGCTGTCGCTGGTGACGATTCTGGCTTCGGCCGTCACGTTCCCCACGACCGCACCGACCGTTGCCACCCTCCTGGGCCTCGGTGTCGCCGTCGACTACGGCCTGTTCCTCATCGCCCGGCATCGCGAACAGCTCGATCACGGCACCGAGCTCGTGGAGTCGGTCGGACGGTCAACGGCAACGTCCGGGGCCGCTGTGGTGGTGGCGGGTGGCACCGTCGTCGTAGCCATCTTGGGTCTTTATGTGTCAGGCGTGCCGTTCGTCGGCTCCCTCGGGCTGGCGTCGGCGATCGTGGTCGCGGTGGCCGTGCTCGCCGCGATCACTCTGATGCCTGCGTTCATGGGCGTGTGCGGCCAGAACGTGCGCGCGCTGAAAGATCTGCGCGCCGAGCGCCGCTCGCGGACAACCACGGGCACGCCGGACGAAACGTCCGCGGCTGCCCTCATAGCCGCCGCCGACGCGGCACATGAGCGCAGCGCTTTCGCCCGCTGGGGACGAAAAGTCAGTGACCGCCCCACGCCGTGGGCCATCGCCGCCACGCTCGTCCTTCTCGTTCTGTGCCTTCCGGTTCTGTGGATGCGACTCGGTCAACTCGACGCCGGCACGAACCCGACCGCGGACAGCAACCGGCGCGCCTACGACCTCATATCGGAACATTTCGGTCCCGGCTTCAACGGCCCGCTCAGCGTCGTCGTGCAACTGCCGGCCGGCGCATCGGCGCAGGACAGCCAGACGCTGCTGACGACCCTGCAGCAGAAGCTGAGCTCGACGCCCGGCGTCGCCGCCGTCGGAGCGCCGGCGCTCAACGGAGACCACAGCGTGGCGGTCATGACCGTGGTCCCGACCACCAGTCCTCAGGACCAGGCGACCACCGATCTGGTCGACCATCTCCGACAGTCCGTTCTGCCCACGGTCCCCACGCGGACGTACGTCGTGGGCTCGACCGCCGGCTACGTGGACTTCACCGCCAAAGTCGCCCAGCGCATGCCGTGGTTGATCCTCGGCGTGGTCGCGCTGTCCTTCCTTCTCCTGCTTGTGGCCTTCCGCTCACTGCTCATCCCGGTGAAAGCAGCCATCCTCAATTTGCTGTCCGTGGGAGCCGCCTATGGCGTCCTGGTCGCCGTCTTCCAATGGGGTTGGGGCTCGGGCCTCATCGGTATCCACGAGCACCTGCCGATCCCCGCGTTCGTTCCGATGCTCATGTTCGCCATCGTCTTCGGTCTGTCGATGGACTACGAGGTGTTCCTGCTGGCCCGGGTGCACGAGGGGTGGACGCGAACCGGCGACGCCCACCGCAGCGTTGCCATTGGCATCGGCAGCACCGCCAAGGTCATCACGACGGCGGCCGCGATCATGATCGTGGTTTTCACCAGTTTCGTGCTGAGTACCGACCCCACCGTGAAGATGCTGGCGGTGGGAATGGCGGCGGCCGTGCTGATCGACGCAAGCATTGTCCGCATGATCCTGGTCCCGGCCGCGATGTCGATGCTCGGCCGGCGCGCCTGGTGGCTGCCGTCCTGGCTCGACCGCATCACACCAAACCTGGACATCGAGGGCAGCGCCCACCTGGCCCGGCTCGAGGTGACCACGCCCTCGCACACCGGTGCCAGGCACACGGCTACCGGTGCCAACCCTACGGCTAGGGCCGACAGGCCAGGGATGGCCGGCATCAACCGCCGTCGCCTGAGCGACGAAGCAATTTCCCCCCTTGACTCGGTGCCGGCTCCCGCCGGTTCCGCCGCTGCACCGCACGCACTCGGAAAGGACAGCTGATGACCCAGGACCCGGAGGACAAGTCCCGTATCGGGCGGCGCGGCTTTCTAGCCGGCACCGCCGCTGCCGGGGCGGCGCTCGCCCTGGGCGGGCTCTTCGAGGGCACCGCCGACGCCGCGGAGAGCCCGGCGTCGACGCCGAAGCACCAGTACACCCAGCCGAATATCGTCCTCATCATCGTGGACGAGATGCGCTACCCCCGCGAATTTCCCAAGGGCATCAAGAACGCCGACGAGTTCATCGCCACCTACATGCCGAACCTGCATTACTTGTGGCGGTGCGGGGTGAAGTTCGGCAATCACTTCACCAACGGCACCGCGTGCAGTCCGGCCCGAGCCACGTTCGTCACGGGCCTGTACCCCCTGCAGCAATGGTTGCTGGCCACTCGAACCGGGACCGCCGACCAGCCCGCGCCGTCGCCCGCGCTCGGCCGCGGGTTCCCCACCTACGGAAAAGTGTTGCGCAAGGCCGGCTATCGCACGCCTTACGTCGGCAAGTGGCACCTGTCTCCCTCCCCCCGCAATGGTGCCTACCTTCCCGAATACCTGTCGGCGTACGGCTTTGAAGGCCTCACCCAACCGGACATTCTCGGCGACAACGGCGACGGCTATTACTACGACGGCCAGATCGCGGCGCGCGCCGCCAAGTGGCTGCAGGCGACGAAGCCGGGGCAGCAGCCCTTCTGTCTGACAGCCAGTTTCGTGAACCCACACGACAAGCAGTTCTTCTGGGCCGGAACCGAAGCGAACCGCTACAACGACCTCTATGCCGACGCCGGCACCACTCCCTTGCGGCCCTGGAATCAGATTCCCACCGAGGACAGCCCCCGGCGATACGGGTATCGGCAGGTTCCCGTCAACTGGGAGCCGGAGTCGGCGCTGGGGGACAAGCCGTCCGCACACGCCTTCGCCCGCGATGTCCAAGCTCTGATCTGGGGCGGCGTCACAGACAGCAAGAAACAAACGGACTTCACGCTACAGCCGTACCTGGACGGGTCGAAGCCGCAGTACCAGATCGGCACCGCGCCGTGGGGCTATTGGGAGAAGTCTCTGGACAGCTACACCCAGATGATGGTGATGGTCGACCAGCACATCGGAACGGTCCTGGCCTCCGTCCCCAGGGACGTCGCCAAGAACACGGTCTTCATCATGATGTCGGATCACGGCGAATACGCCGGCGCCCACGGCATGGTGTCCGGCAAGATCGGCACCGCCTACGACGAGGCGTTCAGCGTCCCGCTGGTGGTCGCCGATCCCCGGGGGGTGCTGACCAAAGACATCCACACGGTCCGGCAACAACTGACTTCCAGCGTCGACCTGCTGCCGATGCTGGCCACCATCGCCAACGGTGGCCGAAGCTGGCTGACCGGCGACCTGGCCGACATCTACGGCGAGCGACTGGATCTCGTCCCCCTGCTGAAGAGCAACAAGGCGCGAGGCCGGAGCCATCTGGTGTGGGCCAGCGGCGAACAGCCGCCCAAGGCCCTGAACTATGACAACGTTCCGCTGCACATCTACGCCATGCGGACCCAGTCGTACAAGGTCGCCGCTTACGCGAGATGGGTCCAGAACACCACCAGGATCGACCCCACCTCGCTCCAATACGAATTCTATGACTACGGCACGGAGCGCGGCCGGCTCGAGTTGGACAACACCTTCCACTCTGACCCGCGGGCGAAGGCGGCGGCAAAGGAGCTTCTCACGGTGAGATTGCCGCTGCAGCTGGAACAGCGACTGCCGGCTCCGTACCAGCTGCAAAGCGACGCCGCGAAGATCCGCTACCTGGCCTACCAGGCGTTCCTGGACAAGCTCAGTGACGGTGAATTGCGCGACGGTGGGATAGCGCGCCTGACGGCTTGGGGCGCCAACTTCTGACCCATCGCCGACTTCCAGCGCAACAGCAGCACCGACGCGGCGTGGACGCCCGAAACCGGGGAAGTCGCGCCGCGTCGGGCGCAACCGTCCGGCCCGTTGTCATCGGGTCACATCACAACGGCAGCCGATGCAGCGAAGGGTCGGCGGTCGGCAACGAGGCATCGTCGCTTCGGGTGACCCAGACACGAGGTTCCTATTTCGCCTCCACCAGCAACCGGAACTCGCGGCGCCGCAGCACCTTGAGGACGGTGCCTTTGAATGCACCGAAGGCCCGCCGCCCGTCCTCGGTTGGATAGTCGCTGACGCCGTCGATGCGGTGCTCCACCCGCTTCACCAGCAACGTGCAGCCGCCCGCGGCTTGCACATTGCGATACCAGTCCACGTCGGTGCCATAGGTCAATTCGCAGACGAAGCCGCCGTCGACAGCGGCCACGATGATGGGCGTCTCGTACACTCGGCCCGATTTCCGGCCGACGTGCCGGACCAGCGAGAACGGTCCGATACCGGCTCGCGCCGCCCGGCTGGTCAGCCGGTTCAACGAGTGCTTCAGCAGCCACAACAGTCGCCGTTTCAATCGCCTGAGCCTTCCTGAACTGGTACCCGATGAGGCCCGAAGCTCCCATCCTGCTATCCCATCGTCATCGCCCGCATCGGACCGCATGATGTGGCCGGCCCCCGGCTGATGAAGACCGGCCCAAGTCTGAGCACGGTTTGCGCAGTCGGGCCCAGCGCCACCGTAGCGTTGGTGGGTATTCCGGCTTCATCCACACGAAGATCCGACGACGGGCCGCAGAGCCAATCGATCGTCGAGCCAACTCAAGAACGATGCGTTGGCCTGCTGGAGAACCGTTTCGTGCCCGGCTTGAGGGATCCGGCGCAATTGCACGCGGGCGCCGGACCGGCACCAGCCGCCGAGCAGCGCGACGACCGAGGACGGCGGCACCACCTGGTCTTTGTCACCGTGCAGGATCAGTATCGGTGCCGTTCCCGACGCCGGCTGCGGGGTGTTCTCAGCCAGCACCGTCGACCAGGGCGGTGTCCGCAGGCCGGCGACATGAACTACGGCCGAATTCGCGAACGCCGAGACGACCGCGGGTGCGCAGGTCGTGCGGACCGCGTCGAGTCTTCGGCCGGCCGCCGGCGACAGAACCGCGTCCAGGCCGGCTTGCGGATAGGCGTCGGCCAGCCCGACGAGTGCCGTGACGGCATACCCGGCGAACGGTCCCCCATTCTGGGAGGCGATCACCGTGGCCAGGTTGGCCGCCGGCGCGAACGCGACAACACCAGCGACGGCAACGTCAGGACTGTAGGCACCGGCGATCTGGTCCGCCCACAGGGCGGCGTCGCCTCCCTCCGACCATCCGGCGATCACCACCGGACCGTCTCGGGTTCCCGCGTCCAGCTGCCGAGAAGCCCGGATGGCATCGAGCACGCTGCGACCCAGTTCCAGGCCCACTCCGAAATGGTGCAGACCGGGCGTCCCCAAACCGTCGTAGTCGGTGATGGCTACGGCGTCACCCCGTCGCACCAGCTCTTGACTGACCCAACCGGGCCCGCTTTTCGAGGGTGCGCAGCCATCGGCCAGCCCGGTCGTACCGTGCGCCCAGGCGACCACTGGGAAACCACCGCTCGGCGGAGGGCCGGCCGGCCGGACGAACAGCCCCGACACGGCTATGTCCGCGCCGGTCAGCGACCGGGAGTGATACAGGATGCGCCACGCCCGGCCGACGCTGCTGGGAACCTCCCAGGCGCGGATCAGCCGGCCGGCCGGCGCATTCGGGAGCGGCGACGGCGGGACGTAGAAGTCGCCGGCCACGGTCGACGGGGCGGTCGCGCTCCTGGCCGGCGTCTGGGGCGAGCCATGTGACTCGGGTCCGGTGGCGGGCGATCCGACGGAGCCAACCGTGGTCGACGAAATCGGGGTCGCCGACGTCGCAGAGCCGGTCCCGGCCATCGTGTTTGCCGCTACCCCGGAGGTGGCAACAGCATCGACCGGCGCCGGGACGCTGGGCGCCGACCGGGTCGATGCGCAGGAAGAGGCCGACAACAAAATGGCGAGTACGGCCACCCCGATCAGGCGGCGCGGGCGACGAAGCCGGGCGACACACGCTTTTCGTCGCCGACCGCACCAGGGATCCAGAGCCGCCGTCGACCGGTCACGTTCGAACTCAGCGCCGCGCTGCGGGTTTGGCGTCACCGGATTGCCTCGACTCACGGCCGCCTCCGGATTTGCCTCAGCCCACCACCTGGGCAAGTGTCTCGTCATCTCCTCTGTGGATCAGCATCACGAGGTCCGGCGGCTACCGCACAAAGCTATCTCGTTTCGCTTGTGTGCTTCCTGTTGGCACGAATGAGGTAGACGCGGCTGTGAAAGCACATCCACGAGGAATGCGCTCTTTGCCGACCCGGCCAGCGTGGCAGCGCCGCATCGAAATCTGGAGCAACGACATTCGGCGCTGGAACATTGGCCGCTACCGTTTGAGCCATGTCTGCCAGATTCGCCTGGGCCGTTCACAATGCGCCTCGAATGGAGGTCGCGCCCGTGCAGCAGACGCTCCCCGATTCGTGGCCTCCGACACGCAACTCTGGGTATCGGGAGGCGACCATGCTTACGAGTTGCGCTAGAGCCTGACGCCCGGTCATCTACATCTCGATCTCATCGGCGAGCGAAGCCTCGATGTGAGCTTGGACAGAGCCGACCTTTTAGATCTTGGATGGTCGCCGCAGTTCAACTCACTGCCGGTGATCCGAGATCGGCTCCTGGCACGAAGGCCCGTCCCGCACATACCGGATGCGCTGGGTTTGACGTTCCCTCGCTCGAGGTAAGCCTGTCCCACCAGCACTACGAACCGCTGGGCGCCGGCATGGTTCGGTTTCGGACGGCCGACTTCGCCAGCGCCATCGTCTTCGACGCGGACGGGTTGGTCGTCGACTACCCCGGGATCCGTGCCCGCGCGTGACAACAGCTGACCGCCCTTGCGTCGATCTTTGGACCTTTCCAACCATTGCGCAGGAATTTGGGCGTCCAACCGTCGGGAGCGCGATACGGCTCGCAAGAGCGGCCAGCAGACGTGGCGAAGATTGGGACGGGCGCTCGCCCGCTCTCGCGTCGTCGGATTTCAACCCACCGAACTGGTTTTGCCACCGGTGATACGTCGGCTCCGACACCTGCAACTCCCGGCAGACCGCGGCCACCTCCCTGCGCTCAGCCAGCATCCGATCCGCCGTGGTCAACGTCCGGACCACCTGTTCCGGCGTCTGCCGCTTCCGAACAGCCATGGTCAATCGGACCTTCCTGCCCTGGTCATCAGGGGATCTGACTCTCCACCCGGACCGACCAGAAGGGGTCAACCCACACCCGCTCCAACACGCCACGATCACTGATCAGCAAACGCGCCGCCGCAGCACTCACCCGCCGGTCCCGGCACAAACGGCACAGTTATTTACGATAGACACCACTAGCCAGTTGCTGACGTCAGAGCGGAAGCCGTGTTATCGCTTACGCTGGGCAGAGTCGTGTAGTCTGAGGGAATCGGCATACCCGTAAATTTCATTAGACGACTCGGGCCGGCATACAACACCTGTTGAGCTCCCAGAACTACGTTCATTCCTTGAATGGGGGCTACGAAGATCGCACTTATATTGGTATCGACCCGTATGCAATTTGATAGGTCCGGCGGCAAACTTGGAAATCTAATAAGGACGCTCTTTGATGGCCCGAGAGTCGCACTTGATCCGTCGCCGTAACTGGCCGGTCTACTCAGTAAATGACCATCAACGACGAAATCGATCCATCCACTGAGAGGGAAGTCATTTATATTTTGCTTCCCATTATTTGTCACAATAAGCGAGACGTCGCCGCCTTCCCCGTTCACGATCGCGAATTCTGTGCTCAGGTGAAGGGTAGCAATGCTGGGCCCAGGCGTATAAATACCAGCTTTGCAGCTCGGCAATAGCCGACTTGGTGGCTCCGTCGACCTGCGCGCTGCAGGCTGCGTTTTGGCGGTCGAACGACTCGGAACTTGCGCCACCGGCGGAGCCTGCAGCGAGGTCGAGACCTCCTGTCTTCCAGACTGGCCACTTGATGAATCATTAGACCTGACGGAAGCGAATACTGCTACGCCAAGGGAAATAAGCACTACCACCGCAACAACGGCGACGATCCGTAGTGGCATTGACCGACCCTGTGGCCCGGCGCTGGTCGCAATTTCGACTAGTTTGGCAACAGCGTCAGCTGGTGGAGCTTTCCACTCGTGCTCTACCAAAACAGTTCTGAGTTCATCCTGGGAATTCATTCTTCTTCATCCTTCATAGGAAGTCGGTCTGGAACTCTGGACTATGACGAAGTCTCGCCAGCGCACGACTTAGGATACTACGAACTGTAGAAGGCCGACAATCGAGCGTTATGGCGATTTCATCATCCGCTAGATCACAATAATCCCGCAACACGATCGCCGCCCTCGATCTGGCGGGAAGGGTGGCAATCCTTTGCCAAAGAGCCTCTCGGGCGGTCGCTTCTAACGCAATGTCAGGGGTGTTGACTGGCGGCTTCAACTCTCGAAGGGCCATCATCCTGCTTCTTTGTTTGCGTTCCTGATCAATGTGGGTGGTAACGACAACTTGACGTAAATAACCGAAGGGATGCTCAATCGTGTGATTCAATCGACACCGTCTGAGCACCCGAAGGACCGCTTCTTGAACGAGATCTTCTGCATCCTGTTCGTTGTGTGTCAGCTGGTAGCCCAAGCGGAGCAGGTTTCCTCCGTGCGTACGCAGTACGTCAGCGATTTCGTTCAAGGCTGCTCCTTTCGCTCCAACACAAGGTACGCTGGCGACCTTGACGCGGGAATGATCCGTGCGTTCGCCCGGCTCACGTGCCAACAACCTCTGACGTATAGATAGACGGAACTCAGACGAAGACTGTTGCAGCCAGCGGCCAAACCCTCGGTCAAGTCCGCTGCTCGGCGCCTGCCGAACACGCTGTTGGCGCAGATGTCTGATCAAGGTGTTGTTCACCGTCGTCGGCCGGCCGTCGGTGGAGGTGAGTACGGCGGACGAGCTCGCGTTCAACGAGGCGAAGAGGGTCGGTCCGGGGAGCAGGTGGCGTGGGCCCCAATTCGCCGATAGGCTGCCGTCCGTCACCGGGTGAGCAAGAGGGGCTGTCGATGTCGGATGACTCTTCGGAGCCGGAGGAGAGCCTGGCCGGCAAACTTTTCGCCGTCTTGGAGACGTTTGATGCGGCTCACTCCGAACAGCGGCTCGAGGACATTGCGAGCCGGGTCCGCGTGCCCGCGCCTACGGTCCATCGGATGGTCAGCGAGCTGGTGGATCTGGGCGCGCTGACGCGCATTTCCGCTGATCAGTATGCACTTGGGCAGCGCTTGGCCGAGCTCGGGCTGTTGGCGCGGGCCGACACGGATCTGAAGAGGATCGCCCGGCCATTCCTGGAAGATGTGCATGCCGCCACCGATGCCCTGGTCCACCTGGCGGTACGGGACGGCACCCGGGTGGTGTATCTGGTGCGGGTGGAGGGAACCAGCTCGGTGAAGCTGGTCAGTACCGTCGGTTCGCGGGTTCCCCTTCATGCCACCGGAGTCGGCAAGGTGCTTTTGGCCTACGCACCTCAGCCGATCCAGGAGGAGGTGTTCAGCCGCCGCGAGCGGATCACGTCCCAAACCGTGGTGCACCCCAACCGACTTCGCGCCGAGCTGACCCGTATCCGCAGCCACGGCTACTCACAGACCACCAACGAGATGAGTCTGGGTAATAGTTCCGTCGCCGTTCCGATCTACGGTACCGACAACAAAGTGATCGCATCGATCGGTGTGGTCGTTGCCGAGCTCAGATCGGAAAAGGCCAGGCTGGTCACCGCTCTTTGGATGGCGGCCCGCGGAATCCATCGACGCCTGGGGTTCACACCAGCTTCGCACCCGCAGATCACGTTCTGACGAGAGCAACACCGTGCGGGCCCTGTCGATCCTCTGGCCGCGCACCACCGAACCGCCGGCCTATTCGTATTGGTGCGGGATCCTCTGATCGGAGGACGGGCCTTCACCTGATCATTGGTCCGGTGGGCGGACCGGTGGTGGCGGGGTGCTGTCCGAAGCTTGTGGCTATCCAAGCAACGCCCATTCGGGCCCCAGCATTCAGAGAGGTTCTGTCATGAAAAGATTCGCTATCAAAACGTCCGTCGTGGTGGTGGCCACCGGCCTGGCGGCGATGATCGCCGGTGGTGTCGCCAACGCGGCGCCGAGCACGACCGCCCCCAGCGGCGCGCAGGCCGGTGGAATCCACCCCAACCAGGTCCAGGACGCCAACCACAACTCTTACGTGGTGCAGAACAACACCCCGTATGTGATGACGTTGACCAACATGCAGTACAACGGCGGCCCGAAGTGGAACACCGTCACGGGGACGCCGCCGCCGGCGGTCATCGAGCCTGGTCAGACCAGCAGCTGGATCAACGTCGCCGCCGGCGGGGTGCCCCTTAGCTCCGACACGTCCCACGTGGAGTACCAGTTCACCGATATCCACGGCGGGCTGCATGTGTTGAAGGTGTCGACGCCGGACAATTACTTCACGACCGGTTGGGAAAACAACGTCCACGTGTGGGCCAGCGATATCCTGCCGGGCGGCGCGCAACGCGCGTCCACCGAATTCAACTACTCCACTGCCGCTGAGGCTCCGTTCAAGGTGTCGGCGACGCTGTTGAAGCCGGACGAGTTGACCGTGGACGCGGCGAAGGACCCGAAGACGGCGGCGGCGATCATGGCGGAGCTGCCCCACGCCAAGTCGTCCTCGTTCACCCCGAACGGGCAGGGCATCGCGTTCTCGCAGTCCGATCTTGAGCAGGCCACCGGCCTGATCACCAACCTGAGCAGCGGTGAAGCCCGCGTCAAACTCACTTCGGCCACCACGAACACCCAGAGCAACTCGTTGGCGCGGCCGTGACCTGGTCCACCAGCCTGGATCTGCTCGGTTTGGTCAACACCAAAGTCGCGGTCAGCGTGAACACCAACCACACCTGGGGTGAGGGCACGACCCTGTCGGACAACGCCTCGCTCACGTTGCGACCGTCGCAGACGGGATACATCACCCGGGCCACCCAAAATGGCACCATCACCGGCGATTTCGACTTCACCAACCAGTACGGCATCCTCTTCCACGTCAAAAACGTCTCCGTCACCTCCCAAGCCGTGCAAGACGTGAAGAACCCCAGCGTCCCGACCGTGACCTACGGCCAGCACTGGATCAACTGACCGGCCGGTCCACATCCCCGGTTCCCGCACTACTTCGGCGCGGAGCGCCGGCTTCCGCGCTGGTGAGCGTCGACGTCCACCGGTTGGGGGGAGAAAGCATCCTCCCCACCGTCCACCGACCAACCGTGTCCCACAACACCCCGGTCCAAACAAACTTCATTCATCAACCAACCGAGCAATCCCATTCCAAAACCCACAACCTGAAATCAGAAATGAGCACACCACCATGAACTGACCCGCCCGGTTTCCTCCGGACTTGGGCACCCCAAGTAGAATTTGGGGTACGAACGGAGGAATTCAATGTCGAAGTATCGCGGGAAATACACCACGGAATTTCGGGCAACGGCGGTGCGGGAAATACTCGAGAAGTCCAAACCAATCGCGGACGTCGCTCGCGAGCTAGGATTGGTGGAGCAGACGCTGCGGAATTGGGTGGCGGCCGAGCGTCAGCGGACCGGCGGCGTGATACCGGAGGCCGAATTGACGGTGACGGAGCGCGCCCGGCTCAAACAACTGGAAAAAGAAGTCCGGGAGCTCCGGATGGAAAACGAGTTCCTGGGAAAAGCGACGGCCTTCTTCGCCAAGAAATCGCAGTGAGCGTGAAATACGCGTTCATCGCCAGCGAAGAGGGCAACTATCCGATGAACTTGATGTTCAAGTGGGCGAAGGTGTCGGCGTCCGGGTTCTACGAGTGGCGCTCCCGCGAGCCGTCGGCGACCGCGCGGCGGCGGTCCAAGCTGGCCAGCGTGATCCGGGCGCTGTTCGAAGCCTCGGACGGCACCTACGGGTATCGGCGCATCCACGCTGATCTGCGCCGATCGGGCTTCTGGGCTGACGACGAGACGGTCCGCAAGATCATGCGGGAGCTCGACCTGGTGCCCTGTCAGCCGCGGCCGTTCCGGCCCACCACCACCATCGCCGGCGACGCCGGCGACACCCCAGACCTGGTCAAACGCGACTTCACCGGCGACCGGCCCGGCGCCAAGCTGGTCGGTGACATCACCTACATCCCGACCTGGGAGGGCTGGCTGTATCTCGCCACCGTCATGGACCTGGCGACCAAGAAAGTCATCGGCTACGCCATGGCCGAACATATGCGCACCTCCCTGGTCATCGACGCCCTGGCCATGGCGATCCGCAATACCCCGATCATTGGCGGGGCCATCTTCCACAGCGACCGCGGCTGCCAATACACCAGTCAAGAATTCGCCGACTACACCGAGAGAGCCGGAATTCGCCGGTCCGTCGGCAAAACCGGCTGCTGCTATGACAACGCGGCGGCGGAATCATTGAACGGTACCATCAAAATTGAACGGGTCAATCGCACGACCTATCCAACACGAGAACAAGCCCGTATTGACATCACCCGCTATATCGAGCTACGATACAATCAGATCAGGTTGCACTCCGCGCTCGGCTACATCACACCGAACGAAGCGGAGCGACACTGGAACCAACAAAACCCGGCAGCGTAAAACTAAACAGATTCCAAGTCCGGCAAACGCCGGGCGGCTCAAACATCAAATCTGCTCCCATTCGCATCCGCGTCATCACCGCCGCTGTCCTGGTCGCCGGGATCACCGGTCTCGGCTTCGCCGCCGCCACCGGCAGTGCCGGCGCCGCCGCCCCGGCCGTCGCTCTCGCCGGCAACGTCACCGTCATCAACGCCGCCGCGGATCCGGCCGGCGCCGCGCACGCCCTCACAAAGTTCGACACCGGCAGCGACAAGAACTTCACCGTGACCACCCCGGCGGCCTACGTAACCAGCAGCTGGACTGCCATCGGCAGCTCTCAACAGAACGACGCCGCGATCGGCGGCTCCGATGAGGACAAAGAACTGACCACCGGGAAAACCGTCGACTCGGCCTGGGCGGTCGGCGGGTCCGCCAGCATCGAAGTGGGTGGCGGCGCCCTCGGCTTGGCCAACGCCAGCCTCGCCGTCGAAGTCAACGGCAGCCACACCTGGGACACCAGCGTGACCACCAGCCTCGACATCGACGTCACCGTCAAACCGCAGAAAGTGGTGTGGATCGTGCAGTCCCGCCGGGACGCCACCTACACCGGCACGTATGAGTTCACCGCCGCGGACGGCGCCAAATATCAGATCACCAACGTCACCATCACCACCCCGGCGCCGAAAAACGACGCTGACCCCATGACCGCCGTCAGCTACCAGATCTGGGAAGCACCCCTCAACAAGGTCCCCGGCGCCGCCCAAGGCCACAAGCCCACCGACGCCCAGCTCAACGCCCTCGGCGCCCAGCTCGGCTACACCCGCTGAACCCCGACCTCCACCGTCAACCCGCAGGCCCGACCACCACCCGGTCGGGCCTGCACTTTCTCACGATGGTCGGCCGGCCTGTGGTGGCCGGCCCCACCAGCTGAACGGGCGCCGGAACGCCGGCCGCGACATCACCGGGAAAAAGCGGCATTCCACGTTAAGGTGCGCACGTGCCCGGACCAGACGCCGACGACGGCAACCCCCTGGGCCGGTTGTATCGACTGGCCGTGCTGCTCTGCGGCAACACTCAGCGGGCCTGCGATCTGGTCGTGGCCACACTGCAGAAAACCGAACAGCACCACCGTCCGCTGACCCCGGCAAAAGGCCGCCGCTACCTCCTCGACGCCTTCGTCACGAATCGACCCCGCTGGATCGAGGAGCCCCAGCCGAAACCGGCGTTCTCCCAGGGCGAACCTGCCACCATGCCGGGAAATGCTCTGGTGGGCCCAGGCAACGCGGACGACGTTCCTGAACTGGATAGCCCGATGGCGGCCGCCACCACCGCAGTACCAGCCGCAAAATCACCGGTTGAACCGGACCACGAACGGGCGGTGCCGCCGACCGAACCGCCCGCCGACCTGGCCGGCCTGACCGATCTGCCACCCCGCATCCGAGAAGCCGCCGTCCTGCGGTTCTATCTCGACCTGCCCATCACCTCGGTGTCCAACGTGCTGCGCCGGTCCGGGCTGGGGGTACGGCGTGACCTACGGCTGGCATCTGCCCTGCTGGCCCAGTCGGCCGGGCTCGGCCGTCCGAACGTCGCCGCGATCCGCCGCCGGGTGCATCACGCCGCCGACGCCCTGCCGCTCCCGCCCGTGCTGATGGCGGTGGCTGCAGCCCGGGCCGCGCAGCCTCCGCCCGCACCAATCCAGCTGTCCCGGTCCCGGTTGGCGTTGGCGGCCGCCGCCGGCGCGGGCGTCACCGCGGTGCTCGCCGTGGTGCTCGCGCTCCTGGCCAGCGGGCCAAGCACGCCCCCCGCGGCGACCGGAAATCGAACCGCGCCGTTCACCCAACCGGCCGGATCCGCGGCCGCCGGCCCTACCGTCACCGTGACGGTCACCGCTCCACCGCGCGTCGATGTCGGGGCGAACACCCGCACCACCACGGCGGCGCCGCCGCAGGCGCCGACCGTCACTACCGGGCGGGCCGCCGCAACCACCCATCCATTGACGGACCCTTTTCGCACCCTACCTGCCTGTGGCGCCACCATCCGCGCGCACAATTTCCCCGCCCACGGTTTTCGGCTGGCAGCCACGACAACCGCGGCCCACGGCCAGATCTTGACCGTCCCCGCCGTCGACAACAGCTCCACCGCCATCCTCGCCGCCAACCGTCCCCGGCTGATCGTTTGGGTGCTTTCCGCCGGCCGCTTGGTGGCCACCCCGAAAGGCGGAACAGCCGGATTGCCGGCGTTTGCGGTGCTGCCCCGTCGAACCGAGACATTGCCCCGGTACGGGTTTCTGGCCGACCGGTGCACCGCCGGGACGGCCAGAGCCGCCCCCATTACGCCGAAGCCGTTGGCCGCCGGCCGCTATCAGGTGCTGGTCGGAGTGGACACCGGCACCGATTGGGCGCTCAGCGCACCCACCACCGTCACGCTGGCAGCCGGGTAATGTACCAAGTCGGTGCAGCGGTTCGGGGCCGGCCCTGCTGCCAGGCAGCCCACCCATCTCCGCCCACCGCCACATGGAGCCATGACGCTGTGGCGTGCCTGACTACGCTCCCGGCATGACAACGATTTTCGGTGGGGCCGATGCTGGTTTCGGCTTGGTGGCTGACGCATTCGCGAAGAACTTTCTCGAGCTGGGCGAAGACGCCGCCGCTGTGTGCCTTTTCGCCAACGGTTCGAAAGTTGTCGACCTGTGGGCCGGCACCGATGTCGTCGGTCAACGGCCGATGCCGGCAGATGCGCTGATGGCGGTCGCCTCCTGCAGCAAGGGCATCACCGCGACAGTCCTGGCCATGCTGGTCGAACGCGGTTCGCTGGACCCCGAAGCAACCGTGGCTTCGCTCTGGCCCGAGTTCGGTGCGGCGGGTAAGGAGGCGGTGACGGTGGCCATGGTTGCCTGCCATACCGCCGGGCTTCCGTATCCGCCGCTCGGCACCGGCCTGCAGGGCCTGGATTTGCAGCGCGGCCCGGAGGTCACCGCGGCTCTGGCCGAAGCGGCACCGCTTTGGCCGCCCGGTACGGCGATGGCCTACCACCCCGTGACGGTCGGCATCATGCTCGACGAAATCGTGAAGCGGGCCACCGGAATGAGCATTGCCGCACAGCTGCAATCACTGATCGCGCAGCCGATGGGGCTGTCGATGTGGATGGGACTGCCCGAGCAGTTCATCGATCGTGTGGTGCCCGGCCGATGGGAAGCGGACCAATCCGGCGAGCCCGAGAAGGTGGCGCCGCCGGCAGGCTCCTACGCCGAACTCCGCCAACAATTCATCGCCGAGAATCCGCCCATGGATCCGAATTTCGACGACCGCGATCAGGTCCGCGACTTCTACGGCGCCGAGCGTCCGGCTGCAGGACGCATCACCGACGCCCGATCGCTGGCCGCGATGTATGCGGCGACCCTCCAGCCAGTCAACGGAGCTCGTCTGTTCACCGACGAGACCCGGTCCCGGGTCACCACACCGCGAACCGATGACGTCGAAACGCTCATCGAAAGCGGCACCGCTGGGCCCGACATCAGGTTCGGGCTGGGCTATCAGCTGTCGTCCCCCAGCATGCCCGGGTTCGGACCGCGCTCCTACGGTCACACCGGCGCCGGCGCCCGTCTGGGCATCGCTGATCCGGACTACGGCGTCGGGTTCGGGTACATCTGCAGCAAGATGCGAACCATCGGTCCGGCAGGTGACCCGCGGTGGAAGAATCTGATCGACGCCGCTACCAAATGCCTGCGATGACCGTTCCGGCAGCGGCCTGAAGACGGCCGGTCGCAGGACGGCGGGCCGCGGTCTGACGTACCGTGCATCTCGCCCCGAGACCGATTGGATGTCGACCAGGAACGCACTACTGCGGCTCCGCAGCCGCCACGGCCAGGGGGATGATGTGTTTCGCCGTCGGACGACCACCGCGGTCGCTGGAGCAGCGCTGCTTTTCGGGCTGGTGGCGTGTAGCGGCGCCACCTCCGGACAGGCGGTGAGGTCCGGGAGCTCTCCAATTGCGTCCCAGCGAAGGGTCACGACTGGATCCGCTTCCCCCAGAGCCACCTCCAGGATGCCGAGCCACGTCCGCACCGGAACGACCGGCCCGAATTCCGGGACCGCCCGGCCGCCGTCCACCCGCAGCAGCGTGACCTCGACGTCGACCCACCCACCGTCCGGCACCACGACTCGCATGACCGCGTCATCGTCGACGAGCCCGAGTCAGACAACGGGCTGGCCCTTGGCCGGGGCCAGTAGCACCGCTCCATTGACGGCACTGCCGGGCGCGTCGGGCAGGAAGGTCGTGGCGCTCACTTTCGACGACGGCCCGGGCCCGTACACCGCGAAGATTCTGGAAGCGCTGAACTCCCGGCACGTCACCGCCACTTTCTGTCAGATCGGCCGTCAGGTCGCCGACTTCCCCGAGGCCGAGAAAGAATTGGTCGCCGACGGCAACGCTTTGTGCAACCACAGCTGGGATCACGTCTACGCGCGCACCACCGCACTCGCCACCATTCCCGGGGAAATCGACCGCACCAACGCCGCCATCGCCGCCGCCACCGGTGTGACCCCTCGGGTGATGCGTGCGCCCGGCGGGTTGTGGACCACCAGTCTGTTCGCAGCGTTGAGGACCAGAGGCATGGTTCCGTTGGGCTGGGATGTGGACCCCGATGACTGGAAACGACCGGGCACCGCCGTCATAGTGAGTCGGGTTCTCGCTCAGGTGCGCCCCGGGGCCGTCATTCTGATGCACGACGGGGGTGGTAACCGCAGCGAAACCGTCGCCGCGCTGCCCACCATCATCGATTCGCTACGCGGCCGCGGCTACAGCTTCACCACCTTGTGAGCGGTCAGGTGCTGGCTCCGAGGCGGCGGCAAATCCCGACATCGCCGCACAATTGACACCGAGCCGACACACAGCTTGGCCATACTGGCGCTGTTCCGTCACCGCCCGGGACACGGCAAGTCGGCCGCGGAGGGCCGGCGATTCGATGGAGGCGCGGGGACTCATGTCTGGATCGACAGCTCCGCGGGGGGCGACACTTCTGTCGGCGGTGCGGGGCCGACTGCGTTATCCGCCCACCGCTTTCGCTGTCGGCGCGGTGATAGTCGGTGTGCTGATTCGGCTGTGGGTCCTGCGCACGGCCGCCTTCGATGGCGACCAGGCGGTGACCGGCATCATGGTGCGCCGGATCCTTTCTGGACGCGACCAGTACCTCTACTTCGCGGGACAGAGCTACAACGGGTCGCTCGAGCAGTATGTGCAGGCGACGATTTACGCCATCTTCCCGCTCCCGCGCAACCCGTACACGCTGAGGCTGGCCGAAGTTCTTCTCATGGCGGTTGCCATCTGGATGATGTACATCGTGGGCCGGCGGGTGCTGCGGCGCGATTGGCCCGCGGCGATCTCGGCTGGCTTGCTGGCGGTCGGGCCGTTCTTCACGGTGATGCGCGGCTTGAACAGCGGCGGCGCCTATGCGGTGCTGTTGCCCGTCGGATTGAGCACCGTCTTCTGCGCGGTACGGCTGAAGGAAACCGATTCCTCGTCGGACAACAAGGTGACTGGTGTCGGGTGGGCGGCGGGTTTCGGTGCCTCCACCGGCCTGTTCGCCTGGCTGGGCTTGTCCGGAATTGAGCTCGTCGTTCCGGCGGCGATCATCGCCGCGCCGGTGCTGATCCGCAAATGGGAGCTCCTGCTCCCGGCCGTGGCCGGCGTGGTGGCCGGCTCGGCCCCGATGTGGCTGTGGGCGTGGACACACTCGAGCTTCGCTCTGGCCAACTTCGGGCCCGCTGTCCAAGCGACCACCGCGTCGCAGCGCCTGCAGTTCTTGCTCGGCCCGGTGATCCGGGAATTTGTCGGCGTGGCCGGCTACAACGGTTCCCCCGGCTGGCCGAGCCACTTGCAGGACGTGCTCGTATGGGGCCTCGCCGCGACGTTCCTGACGGCCTGCTGGCGGCGCCGACGGGGGCTCTCGGCTCTGCTGACGCTGCGCAAGGTCGGCTGGTTGCCGCTGGACGCCCTGCTGCTTTCGGTGCCGGTGGTCGGTGCGCTGTTCGTCCAGTCCAAGTGGGCTTGGGTGACGGCCGAACCGCGGTACCTCTTCGTTTACTCCCCGGTGTTGTTGTGGCTGCTGGCGGCCATGGTTCCGGCCCAGCCGAGATCGGCCCAGAAAGCCCTCGTTGTGGCCGGTTGCACCGTACTCACCGCCACGTCGCTGACGATGCTGTGGAACCGCCATCAACCCCGATTTGATGACTCAGCCGATATGCGCGCCGCGGTGCAATTGCTGGCGGCCGCACACGAGACCACCGGATATGCCGACTATTGGACGGCCATGCCGGCCGAATATTTCGGCGGCAGCAACTTTGACATCGCCTCCTACAACACCGGATTGTTCAAATTCCCCGATGTGGTGACGGCCGCGGAGAACGCACCGGCCACGGTGTATCTGCAAGGTATCCCCGACCCCTACGGCCGCCCGTCCGGCGTCGACGTCGAGGCGGCGCTACGGGCGCACGACATCAAGTTCCGCAGGACCGTCTTCGGGCGCATCACCGTCCTCGACCGGCTCTCGGACAATGTGAAACCGTGGGATCTGGGCATCGGCGCCCAGCCCGAGTTCCCCGACTGAACGTGGCGAGCAACTGTCGCTGAAGCCGGCTTCTCCTGGTTGAAGGGGTGCCGGCGACCAGGCGCCCTGGGCGTTTCCGACACCCGCTGTCCATGGTGTGTCGCGGGTAAGGGGTGCTGGGAACGCGCCGAGCCCGCGCCGCCTTGTTTCTAGTATCTGGGCGAGGTCGCCCGGCGGTGCCGCCACGAGCGGAGGGGAAACGAATGCCGCATTCGATGCCCGTAGCCCGCCGCATGTACGACCTCGTCGAGCCGATTGGCCTGATCCCGTACATCGCTGACGAGCCGAACGAGGCCCTCCATGCGCTCGGCCTGCCCGATTATTGGGACACCTATTTCGCGGGCCGAGCCGCTCCGTTGGGCCGTGATTCACCGGCCGAGGTGGTTCACGCGGTTTTCTACAATTTCAGCGAACGCGAGGTCGCGCGCCACATTCCGAAGGTGTGGGCGTGGACCACACCGAAAGCGGCCTTGGCCGCTCGCGAGCGCGGGTGCGTTGCGGGGCTGCGCCACATCGTCGGTGACGCGCTCGCCGGTTCTGGCCTCACGCGGGCCGCGGATCTGTTGACGAGGGCGGCGAGCAGCGCACCAATGATCGGACGTCCGCTGTATGCCGCGCTTCGGTCGCTGCCGTTGCCGCAGGAACCCGTGGCCCGGTTGTGGCACGCGGCCACGTTGCTGCTGACGCCGATATCGGCACCGATCAAAGCCTTACTTCCCTGGTGACCAGCCTCTGGGGCCGGCGCCGCGTTCCTGGCGCGGGTTGATTCCGGCCCTCGAACGCAGCGGCGTACTGACAACCGTTGCCAGCCAGTCCCGACGCTCACCCGCGCAACAAACCGGCTCGTGGGGCGGAGACGACGGGGTTTGCCAGTCGCCGCGCGGCCAGATGCCACGCCGCCAGCGCGCTGTTGGTGGGCGGTTCCTCAGGGCCGACGCGCTCACCCCGCCGCGTCCTCCGGGCCGGTGGCGGGCAGGCCGTCGTCGGGGTCGCGCAGAATACGCAGCGAGCGGAAGGCGCTGGTGCCAGGCAGCCCGATCAGCTCCCAAGCCCGGGAGATGCCGAAAACTAAGCCCACTGTCGAGATGAGCGCCAACGAATGAAACCCGGACGCGGAAGCTGGCTGTCGGACGATCTCCGATCCGGCCCACACCTCGAACCCGCACAGCACCAGTGAGCCGAGGGCGATGCGTAGAAGTGACCAGGCGGCGTGCCGGTCAGTCCGGCGCCGCGCCAAGGAGACGCGCCCGGTAGCGAGCGCGTACAGGACGCCAAGGCCACCGAGAACGATCGTCGCCCAACCAATATCGGCCACTGGAACCAGCGCCAGAAGTCCCAGCACAAGCACGTTGCTGAAGACCAGGAGCGCCGCGGAAGCCTCCGCCTGGGCCACCGCCGCCGTCGCCGGCTCCCGCAGCTTCCGCGGCGACAGGGAAACAGCCACGAACAGCAGACCGACCAGCGCGCCGTCCGACCCGACCAGGGCGACGAAGAAATCTCGGTAGTTGTCTGGGATCACGACCAGAGAGTAAAGGCGGTCGCAGACCGGCCAATTTGACGTACCTGTCGTTCGGCGTTTGGCGGCTGCACACAGCGGCGAGTTCGCTCGTGGCCCAAGCCGGTGAAGAGCCTGAACCGATTGGCGCCTGAACCGCACCGTTATCGCCCCAGAGCCAAAATCTGACCGTGCGCCATCGAGCCAACAGGCGAATCGTCTGCCGTGGTCAGCGACGGGTTGGACGGGTGAAATGCGGCGTAGCCGGCGATGGGGCCGCGGCGAATTCGGCGCCTCAGCCGGCCGGGGAGGAAATCAGAAGCCGGTGTCCCCGGAGATACCGCTGAAGAACACGTTGGCGCCGGTTTGGCGCAGGGCAGCTGAATCGACCCGGTTGTCCGCGAGGTGGGACTCTTCCAGCGCCGGGCTACCGTCGTCCGGCCAGCTCAAGGCCAATTTCGCCGCGGCCGGAGCCGACTGATCCGTCGGCTCCGGCTCCCGGCGGTGCCGCTTCCCCACCATGCGCTCTCCTGGTTCGCCGCTGAGGTGAACGTACGCCCGGGACAGCCTCAAACCATGCGATCTTTTCCAGGATGCCAGCACGGGCGGTGCCGGCACGCCGTGGGAAGAGCGTCGAAGCGCTGCTCGGCCACTTCCGAGCACCGGTGGGGCCTGGTGCCGTCCCATAGGACGCGGCGGATCGCCCCGCTCGGCCTTCACATAGCGGCCGGCTCCTCACGCCAGCGGAAACCGAGGCGGCAAAGCGTGCGGAGGCGACCATTGCGCCGAGGTCATTTGCATGAAGTTTCTTGGTCGCGAAAACGAAGGGATCGGTAACGCTGGGCGGTGGCCATGGCTGTGACGCTCCACATCTCCAGGCGTGAAGTTGTCGACGTACTGATTTTCGTCGTCAGATATTCGCAATTTCTTGCTGCCGCCGCTCCCTATGTCGCCAAGGCGTGCACCCGTCGCAAGAAGTCCCGACCCGGCGTCCAACCGGTCGGCCCGCATAGACGGCCCCGTAGGAGCTTGGCGTCGACGCCCTGGCCGGCTGGACGCTGAAACCCCGGTCTCGACTTCGGAAGGTGCTCTCGTCAATACTGACAGCGACAATGGTCGCCGCATGTCGAGACGCCGCCGCGGCCGACCACCGTTTCATCACGAGGCCGCCGGCCGCGCCCGCGAGGTGTGCGTTCTGGTGCCGGAGGAGCTGGCACAGCCCATGGACTCGACGCAGCCGATTTCCGAGCCGTCGCGGCAGCCGATCCTGGTGGTGGGCGCCGGACCGGTCGGTCTGACCGCCGCTCTCATGCTGGCCCGGCACGGCACTCCCGTCCGCATCATCGACAGGTCCGCCGGGCCGACGGACCTGTCGAAAGCGCTCGTCGTTTGGCAGCGCACAATGCAGACACTGGCGCCGGTCCTGCCGTGGACCGTATTCGCGGAGGAACACCCAATTTTGCAGCAGGCGCAGCTCACGCTGGGAAACGGTCACTCGGTGCGGATTGATTTGCCTTCCGGCGAGGAGGAGGCGCCGGCCTGTGTGATGGTGCCGCAGAGCGACACGGAACGGGTCCTGCTGCACCGGTTGCACGAGCTCGGCGTCACCGTCGAGCGGAACACCGAGCTCACGGCGTTCGAGCGGGACGATGCCGGCGTGACCTGTTCGATCACCGGACCCCGCGGCCGGGAACGGGTCCGGACACCGTGGTTGGTGGCCTGCGACGGAGCACATTCGCTGGCCCGGAAGGGCTTGGGTCTTTCTTTCCCCGGAGAAACGGTGAGTACCCGTTGGCTTTTGGCTGACATGGAGATCGAGGCCGACGTTCCACCCGACTTCCACCATCTGGAGATCCACCTGGCCGACGGCGTCACGGCGTTGTTCCCGTTGAATGCCGGGCGCTGGCGGCTGATCGCCCAGCGCGGGACCGGCGGCCCCGAGGGTGACACCGGTGGTCTGACCATCGCGGACGTCCAGTCGGCCCTCGATCGCCATCCCGAGATCGGCTGGAAAGTCAGCACGCTGCACTGGACCTCCGATTTCGGCATCAACGAGCGTCAGGTCGACCGGTACGTGCACGGTCGCGTCCTGCTGGCCGGAGACGCCGCACACGTACACAGCCCGGCCGGTGGCCAGGGCATGAACACCGGCATGCAAGACGCCGCTAACCTCGCCTGGAAAGTCGCGTTGGTGGAACGCGGCGCGGCTGCGCCGGAACTTCTGACCACCTACGACGCCGAACGTCATCCCGTGGGTGCGACCGTCGTCAAGGAATCGGGACGGATGCTCCGGGCCGGTCTGGCGACCGGCGTTCTCGGATTCACCCGCGACCATGTCGCCAAGGCCGCGATGTCCGTGGCCGCGGTGCGCCGACAACTCGTCAGGTTCCTGACCGAAGAAGCGATCAACTACCGAAAGGGCCCGTTGGCGGACGGCACCGGCCATCGGCAGGCGGCCCGGTCCGGTGACCACTGGGGCCTGGCCGCCGGGGCGCAGGCGGAACTGGTCCTGCTCGGCACCGCCGCACACGACGACGTGCCGGACACATTCGGCGGACCGCACGGCTTTCCCCTGACCGTCACTCGCGTCGCCGGCGACCAGCGTCTCGCCAAGGCCCTCGGCCGACAGAACGGCGCTGTGCTCGTGCGTCCCGACGGTGTGGTTGCCTCGGTCGGCAACGACGCGGCGACGGTGATGCGGTGGGCGACGAAATTGCTGCCTGCCGCCCCAGCGGTACAGACCCAGGATGCCGCGGCGACGCGCTGACCGGCCCGTTGTACTGTCCCACTGCGCGCCATTCCCCCACTGATTTCCGGGAGAATGAAAGCGACGTCCTCAGCCGCGCTCGGCCCCGGCGGCCCGCGTTGCCGGTAGGACATCCGCTGATCACTTCGACGTCACGTGCACATGCGGCGCTGCGGGTTTACGGTGCTGGATAAGTCGGACCATTTCCCAATCCTTGGAGGGAGACCACATGCCAGCAAAGGGAAAGCGCGGGTTACGACGCGCTGTCGCCGTGGCAGGAATCGTCTGCGTCGTCGCCGGGGTGACCACGGCGGTCACGGCCGGTGCGGCGACCGCGAGCCCCGCCCGGGCGTCGACGGCGACGTCGAGTTGCCAGCTCGGCAACGGCGTCAAGCACGTGATCAGCCTGGTCTTCGACAACGTTCACTTCGCCCGGGACAATCCCAACGTTCCGTCCGACCTCGAGCAGATGCCCCACCTGCTGAACTTCCTCGAGTCGAACGGCGTCGTGCTGTCCAATCTGCACACTCCGATGATCGCCCACACCGCGGACGACAGTTTGTCCATCTACACCGGTCTCTACGGCGATCGGCACGGGCAGCCGGTGTCCAACAGCTACAAGACCTACAACCCCGACGGATCGACCGACCCGGCGACGTCGTTCGCCTATTGGACGAGCCCGGTCGTCGACACGGCGAGTTCCCCGACCCCCGGACACGACCAGAAGCCGACCATGGCCTACTCCGCGGCCGTCACGCCGGGGAAATCGCGGAACACCGGCCAGCAAACGCCGGCGCCGTGGGTGCCGTTCACCCGAGCGGGGTGTTCGGTCGGTGACTTCTCCACCGCCAACATGGTGCTGGAGAACACCAGCCAGGACATCAACACGGTGTTCGGTGCCGGCTCACCGGAGATCGCACAGCTGGCGGCCGACCCGGATTCATTCAAGGACCCAGAGGTCGCCGACTACATGGGCGTCGCCGTCCACTGCGCCAAGGGCGACGCCACGTGCGCGGACGCCCAGGCCGTGAAGTACGGCCAGACGACGCCGTCGGCGTCCGCTCGTCCCGACCTGTTGCCAACCGAACCCGGTGGCTACCACGGCTATCAAGCGCTGTTCGGTGCCCGGTACGTCGCGCCGCAACTCGGTGCCGGGACGGCGGACCTGACCAGTCACGGCTACCCGGTGACCAACGCCGCCGGGCAGCTGACGGACCTGGACGGCAACGCCATCATGAACACCTACGCTGCCCAGCCCGGGTTCCCCGGGTTCAGCCCGACCGCTTCTCAGACCTTGGCGTATTTGGCCGACATGCAGGAAGCCGGCGTCCCCGTGACGTACGGCTACATCTCGGACATCCACGAGCGCAAGGCCGGAACGACCGGTTGCACGACCGCCACCGCGACCGGTGCCGGCAAGCCGCTCGGGCCCGGCGACAGTTGCTATGTCGCCAACGCCAAGGCCTACGACGACGCGTTCGCCAAGTTCTTCGACCGGCTGGCCCAAGACGGCATCACGCCGGCCAATACCGAGTTCGTGATCAGTGCCGAGGAGAACGACCAATTCGCCGGGGCCAACGTCGGTCGCGCGAGCACCCCCACGCCCACCAACTGCGACGGCGTCACGGTGCCCTGCAATTATGCCGTCGGGCAGGTCGGCGAACTGCAGGCCAACATCAAGACCCTGCTGTCGGGCACGGCCAGCGCCAACACTCCCTTCGACATCGAGCCGCAGGGCGCGTCGATCTACGTGCACGGCCGGCCGTCCGGATCCGACCCGGCCGTGCGCCAGCTGGAACGCGACACCGCGAGGATGACGGCAGACAACCCGTACAGCGGCGCGACCGGCCAGCGCATCGCCAAATACCAGGCCGGCTCCGTCGAGCAGCGAATCCTGCACATGCAAACCTCTGACCCACTGCGCACGCCGACGTACTCGATCTTCCCGGTGCCGGACTACTACTTCTCGACCACTGGCCCGGCGATCTCGATCAACAGCTCCTTCGGCTGGAACCACGGCTACTATTCGCCGAACATCAACATCACCTGGGGTGCTCTGGTCGGCCCCGGCGTCACCGCCCGCGGCGTCGACGGCCCTGCGCCCAGCGGCGGCAACGAGGCGCACGACCCGAACTCGAGGCGCACCGTTCCGCAAGCCAGCACGGTCGGCACCTGGGTCGATGAGGTGGACCTGCGGCCCACGCTGCTGCACCTGGTCGGCCTGACCGACGACTACCGGTCCGATGGGACGGTGATCACGCAGGAGCTGAGTGGTTCACATCAGCTGGAGGGGCTGGCGGCGCTGTACCGACAGCTGAACTCGAGCGTCGGCACCTTCGCCACCCTCACGCTGATCGCGGATTCGGCTGCGCTGGTCAGCGGTTCGGCCCATAACGACAGCGAGTACACCCGTGTGGAGCATGCCCTGACCCGCCTGGCGGATGCCCGGGACGCGCTGGTGGCCCAGCTGAAGCCAATTCTGTCGTCACACGGTTCCCTCCGCCAGGGGCGTGTCGCCTCGACACTGGCCCAGGGCGCAGCGCTGCTGAAGCAGGTGCAAAGCCTGGCCACCCGCGGCTGAGCGTTATCTGATGGTGTGGCTGTGGGGGTTTCGACCCTGGCGGCCACACCATCAGGCCGCGGTGGGGGCTTTCGTCGGCGCCGAGTGAGCCCGCAATCCGTTGCCGTCACCGGCGGGGGCGGCAATAATCGCGGTCGGCATCAATTATCTGGACCCAATCTCCGAAAAGCTCGACCGACCTCCGCCGATGCCTCAAAGGGCGTGTTTCACTCGACTACGCCGGCGGCTTGTTCGGGCTCATACGATACGACGAGTTTTGCCGCCGCAGTGCGAACGCCAGTTAGTCCAACGGGGTGATGCCGGAATAGTAGATTGCCGTTTTCCATACTCGACTAATACGTATCGCGACGGGACCTCTGCACCCTTGTTCCACGGCGGCTCGGAATACTAGGGACGATCCCTAGGGACAGCATCGCGTTCGCGGCACAAGCTGGACGCTGACCAGGTGCTGTCCTGATGCGTAGTGGGATGCGAGATGTCATGAGACTTCGGCCTGATGTTTGCGAAGTTCGGATGCAGCCGGCCGATCGACGAATGCGGTGGTCGTCGTGAACGCCGTGTTGCAGCGGATAGGCGCGTTCTGCGCCCGCCGGCATTGGACGACCATGGTGATCTGGGTCGTCATCCTCGGCGGTCTGCTGGCCCTCAAGTCCGCCTTCGGCGGCGAATTCGTCAACGACTACACGGTGCCGGGTAGCGGTTCGTCACAGGGACTGTCGGTGCTGGACTCCCAGTTCCCGTCCCAGGGCGGGTACGCGGGGCAAATCGTGTTCCACGCACCGTCTGGCTCGCTCACGTCGCAGTCCCAAGCGGTGACAACGTCCATGACAAATGTCGCCAAGCTGCCGCACGTCGTGTCCTCCACCAATCCCTTTGCGGTCGCCGGTTCACCTTTGGTGTCCAAGAGCGGCACCACGGCCTACGGGCCGGTGTCCTGGAACGTGGTGCCGGCGTCTTTGGACACGGGCTATTTGAGCAGCCTGGACCAGGCCGTCGAGCCGGCCCGGGCAGCCGGGCTTGAGGTCGAGTACGGCGGCGGAGCCGGGCAGATCGGCCAGAGCACCAACGATCTGGTATCGGAGATCATCGGGCTGGGGTGCGCGCTGTTGCTCCTGCTCTTCATGTTCGGGTCAGTGATCGCCGCGGTGATACCCCTGGTGTCTGCCGTCTGCAGCGTGTTCGCCGGGTTGGCGCTCGTCGGACTGCTCGCCTCGACGTTGACGTTCCCGGTCGCGGCGCCCACCGTCGCCACTCTGCTGGGGCTGGGCGTGGCCGTCGACTACGGGCTTTTCATGCTGGCGCGACACCGCGAGCAGCTCGACCATGGCATGGCGGTCCGCGCGTCGGTGGTGCGCGCCACCACGACGTCGGGCGCTGCCATTGTCGTGGCCGGCGGCACTGTTGTGGTGGCCATCCTGGGTCTTTATGTGGCCGGCGTGCCGTTCGTCGGCGCCATGGGTCTGGCCTCTGCGATTGTTGTCGCAGTGGCCATGCTGGCGGCGATCACGCTGATGCCGGCGTTCATGGGGGCGGCCCGTTCCTCGACCCGATCACTGCGCGACCGGATTATGGCGTGGCGCAATGTCCACCAGGACAAAGGCGTGACCTTGTCCGCCGCCGAGATGGCCGCCGCGGCCGACCGTGCCCATGAACACAGCGCTTTCGCGCGGTGGGGACGGCGGGTGTCCGACCGTCCCGGACCGTGGGCCGTCGTCGCGACACTGGTCCTGGTGGTGCTGTGCATTCCCCTTTTCGCCATGCGGCTCGGGCAGTTGGACGCGGGCACCAATCCGACGTCGCAGAGTATCCGCCGCGCGTATGACCTGATCGCCCAGAACTTCGGCCCCGGATACAACGGTCCGCTGAGCGTCGTCGTGGAATTGCCCGGAAAGACCGGAGCGCCCGATGACCAGACTCTGCTGACCAATGTTCGCAACGCCCTCACGGCCACCACCGGTGTCGCCGGAGTCGGCCAGCCGTCGACCAACTCGGCGAACAGTGTCGCCGTGCTGACCGTCATCCCGACCACCGCACCGCAGGACGCGGCAACCACGGATCTGGTCACCAATTTGCGAAACTCCGTCCTGCCGACCATCCCGGCGACCACGTACGTAGTGGGAACCACCGCCGGTTATGTGGATTTCACGGCACGAGTCGGCGAGCGCATGCCGTGGCTCATCCTCATCGTGGTGGCGTTGGCGTTCCTGTTGTTGACGACGGCCTTCCGTTCCGTGGTCATCGCCACCAAAGCAGCTGTGTTGAATCTGTTGTCGGTCGGCGCCGCCTATGGAGTCATCGTGGCCGTCTTCCAGTGGGGTTGGGGTTCATCCCTGGTCGGCATCGAGGAGAAACTGCCGGTGCCGGCGTTCGTACCCATGTTGATGTTCGCGATCGTGTTCGGGCTCTCGATGGATTACGAGGTCTTCCTGCTCTCCCGGGTACACGAAGCCTGGGTCAAGACCAAGGACGCCCATCGGAGCGTGGCGATCGGTATCGGCAGCACGGCCAGGGTGATCACGACCGCGGCCGCCATCATGATTCTGGTCTTTCTCAGCTTCGTGCTCGACACGGACCCAACGGTCAAGATGCTGTCCGTCGGTATGGCCGCTGCCGTCCTCATCGACGCCAGCATCATCCGGATGGTGCTGGTGCCGGCGGTCATGTCGTTGCTGGGGAAGGCGGCGTGGTGGATTCCCCGCTGGCTGGATCGAGCGCTGCCGCAGCTTGACATCGAGGGCCCCCCTGAGCCCGACCCGGCTGTGGCCTCCTCGTCGCCGGCCGAGGACGAATCCGCCGCCCCGACCAGGGCCTGATCCTTTTCCTGCGGCGGCCGATTTCCGCACCATGTCTCCACTCCCACGTTCAGAAAGGTCGACCCGCATGAGCAACGCTGGCACGATTTCGCCTCACCTCCGACGCCGACGGCGGGCGCTCGTTGCTGCTGTCGTCGGTGCAGCGGCGATCGTTGTTCTCGTCCCGGTGAGCAGCGCCGGCGCCGCTGGCCCCGCGTCGACCGCCGCGCTGCCATCGCCCGCGGTCGGTGCGGCCCCCGGGAATTCGGCGTTGGTGGGCTGGCGCAATCCGTATCTGGCGCCGCGGGCCAACAACAACATCCACGTCGACTCCTACTCCAGCGACACCTACGCCATTCCCGGCCCGACCAGTGCGAACCACGCCGTCGTCAAGCGGGTCTCATCGGTGCCGAACCCCAACGGCGGCCGGGCCATCAGTCTCGGCCTCGGCGGCACCCAAACCTTCGATGCGGCTGGGCACCTCATCACCCTCGGGGTCGGCCGGACGGTCCGCACGCTGGCCTTGTTCGATCGGAACCTGAACGCCCTTTCGGTTCTCGCCCTCCCGGTCCCGCAATCGGACAGCATCGGCGGCGCCTTCCAAAATTTCGCCGGCGCGTACTACTACCTCGACCAGAATGATCACCCGACGATCGCGCAGGCCAACGGGCATATCGTGGCCTACCGAGCCGTTCTCGGCACCCCCGGACATCCCGGCACGTTCCTCAAGGTCCGTGACATCGACGTCACCAGCTACCTACCGAGTGGCGAGGTGCTGTACGCCGTCATGCCGGACAAGGCCGGCACCATCTGGTTCACCACCAAGGCCGGCACGGTCGGCACCGTGACACTCAGCGGCCGGATCCACACCTGGCACGCTCCGGCCGGGGTGGCGATCACCAAGTCGATGTCCGTCGACGAGGGCGACGCGCCCAACCTGCCCAGCGGGATGTACACCCCCACGGACTCCAAGTTGTATCGCTTCGAGGCGAACGCCCAGGGTCAGATCCGGGTCGCGTGGAGTATCGCCTACGACCGGGGCCGGTTCACCAAGCCCGGCCAGGTCGGGCTGGGCACCGGAACGACTCCGACGCTGTTCATGATGAATGGGCAGCGATATGTCACCATCAATGACAACGCCACTCCGATGCACATCAACGTGTATCGGGCCGCCGACAACATCGGCAACGCGCCGCGTCTGTTCGCGCAGATCGCGCCGTTCGGCAACAGGATCAGGGTCGCCGACGAGAACTCCCTGATCGCCTTCCCCACCGCCAAGGGCGCCGCCATCATCGCCGAGAACAACTGGGGCTATTTCAACCCGGTGGCGGCCAGCTTCTGGTTCACCACCCAACCGGGCGTCGCCCGGGTCGACCTGACGCCTTCCGGTCAGATCAAGACGACCAGCATCAACATGAAGATCTCGGTACCGTCGATAGTCTCCCAGGCCAACATCGTCAGCGGCTTGATGTACACCTACGCCAAACGCACCGACGGCTATTGGTACCTCACCGCTCTGGACCTCAACAATCTCAACAAGGTCAGGTTCGCGGTGCGGACGGGAAAGAGCACGCTGCGAGATCCATTGAGCTGGAACAACAACTACTCACAATTGTCCATCGGGAACGCCGATGGCTACGTCTACATCGGCGTCATCGGCGGAATGGCGCAGGTTCGGTTGAGTTGACAGCAGGCCGCGGAGCCATTGTCCTGACTGCTCACCGCGCCAACCGGTGAGACGGGGACATCGGCGAGATCTCGGAAGGAGACACCCGGGCCGGTCACGCGTACCACGCGTGGCCGACCCGGGTTTTGGCTGACATACAGCGCCGCGGAGCGAAGTGCCGGCCGCAACTGGAGGGCCCCGACAGTCGGCCCCACGGGGGCTGACACCAGCGCCGAAAGCCGTGCCGCCACGACCAAATCGGCATCAGATTTCTGCGCACCCGGGGCTTACGGCGAGGGAAGCTCCTGTTGCGCGTCCGATGCGGGGCCCCGAACGTCGGCCGGGAGAAGTTGCTCGAGCGCGGCCACAAGTTCCAGGATGCCCCAGAACGCGACGGACTGCGCGTCGTCCGGCCGGGACAGCCAGCCGGTGTAGTGACCGCCCTGCAGGCGCACGTCCAGCTGCAGTCGCATGTCAACCCGCTTCCCGCGCCCGCGTCGGCCGGCGCCTCTGTTCAGAGCATCGGCTGGTCCCGGCGGGCTGTCCCTAGGGAAGGGCCCTAGTTCTGTGGTTTCGGATCGGGCTGAATTGCGGGTCGGCCAGCGCTTGCCGGCCGGCTGTCGCTTTTCGCGGTCAGTTCTCTGGGCGACGCTTGGCCGGACGAGCACCTTTCATGCGGTCCATACCCGGCCGGAAACCGCTGACACACATGCGTTGAGCGAAAGCATCAGCTGCGCTGCTCGGCTCCGGCCTCACGGATTTCGTCGACCAGCCCGGGCGGCGAGAATCTTTGTCGCAATTCCCGGCGGGAGTGAATATCCAACTTCGTGAAGATGTTCCCGAGGTGGTACTCAATTGCTTTCGCACTCAGATACAGTTCGGCGGCGACCTCCCTGTTCGTCATACCGGATGCCACCAGTCGGGCGACGACCTGCTCCCGGGCGCTCAGCGCGTCAGTCCGGGACGCCCGGTCGACAACGGAGTCGGACCCGGCCACGCCCGCGGCAACCAGAGCGCGATCGCACCTGGCCACCATCCCGGTCGCGCCCAGGTCGACCAAGATCGTCCGAGCGGTCAGCAGTGGACCCGCTGCCTCTTTCCGTCGTTTGGCCTGGATGAGCAGGGCACCGAAATCCAGCGCGAGCTCGGCGTCGGCGAGCCGGCGGGAGCCGGACCCGATAGCGGCCATGCCGTCGGCGAGCAGGTGGAGCGCCAGTTCCGAGTTTCCGACGCGGTGCTGGATGAGCGCCTGCAGCCGAGTGCGGTCCGCAGGGAAGGTTCCGCCCCAGCCGGTCGGCGCCAGTGCGTCGACAAGCTGCCGGGCTTCGGCGACCTGACCCAGCATGAGGCAGGCCTCGGCCAACCGGTAGCGCCAGATCGCCAAGTCGGGATAATCCGCTGCGGTGCTCGCGCCGGTCTGCAGGGGCCGAAGCGCCGTGACGACCGCCGGCCAGTCGCTCCGCGCCCTGGCCGCGTGGGCGCGGGCCAGCGCCGCGGCCGCCAGCGCTTCCGCCACTGGCGCGGCAGCGGCCGCCAGCTGGGCGGCCGCACTGTGCATCTCGGCAGCGTCGGCGTCGCCTCTAGCCGCACAGAGATGACTGGCGGCGGACCGTGCGCTGGCGACGAACCACAGATGATCGAAATCCTCGCCGAAGGAAATCGCCAGGTCCAAGTGACCGGCCGCAGTGCTCCAGTCGCCATGGCGGAACGCGGCTTCGCCCAGAGCGATGTACACGTTGCTGATCCCGTTGAGCGACGCGCCTGCGTGAACCGATTGCAGGACACGGGTGAGATCTTCAATGGCGCCTGGGTAGTCGCCGATCCAGTTGCGGACAATGCCCCTGATGGCCAGCCGTTCGGTCGGCTGTGGCCACTGCGGGTCGGGGTTGTCGGCCGACGGGTCATCCAAGAGCGCCATGGCCCGGTCGATCTGCCCGGTCTTGGCATAGCTCCACGCGAGCGCCTGCCAGGCCAGGGCATCGGCGGCCGGATTGTCTCCAGCGGCCACCGCTCGGGCCCGCGTGGCCCAAGAAATGGCGGCTTTATCCCTTCCGAGCGAGGCGTAGAGAATAGCCAGCGAAGCGGTGCTGGAGCTGTACACGGGTCCGTCGGCGGGAGTCACCGAACTGGCCAGAGTCTGTAGATCGCGCACGGCCAGATCAAGCCTCCCCCGGGACGCCGCCAGAATGGCCAAGGTGTAAGTGCGCTCGGCACTGTCCCGGCATTCGGCGACCACATCGGCCAGTCTCTGTGCGGTGTGCAAATCGCCGATCATCAGCGACAGCTCGACGGCGCGGAACAAGCTCCGCTCGCCACGGACGGCATCTGGGTCGACCCGCCATGCATCGACGAGATGGTGGGACGCCTGGCTCAGCCGACCCGTTGCCTGGGCGGCCTCGGCGGCGGCACCGAGGTCGTCCGCCAGCTGGCGATCGGTCCCGTCGGCCACGGCGGCCACCCGGTGTGCCAACGCGACTGTGGGAGGCAGCACCCGGGCGGCCGCCTGATGCAGCCGGCGCCGGTGGGCCGGTGAGAGGTCTTCGTAGATGGTCGCTCTCACCAGCGGGTGAGCCAGGACGAGATCGTTCATGCCGCCCGGTGCGATGTCGATCAGTCGGGCAGTGATGGCCTCGTCGAGCGCCGTGCTGTCCTCGGTCAGGCCGGCCAGTGCCGCAGCGATGCGGTAGGGGCAGCGCACCCCGACCACCGCCGTCGCTGACACCAGTTCGCGGGCCGGCGGGGAGAGCCGCGCCATCTTCGCCATCACGGCGGCGGAATACGCACGCGGCGCGGGCAGCCGTGCCCCTTCGCCGTTCAGCACGTCGTGCGGTAGCTCCTGAACCAGGGCCGACACGTACAGCGGATTACCACCGGTATGAGCATGCAGGCGTCGGCCGGAATCCCAGGTGAGGGCGCAGCCGTCCGCGGCCGCCAGTTCGCGGACCTCGGCCGGCGGCAGACCGGTCAGCCGAATCCAACTGGCCCGATCAGCGTCGGCGAGCAGGCGCGCCCAGCTCTCGCCCAGCCGGTCGGCACCGTTGGTCCGGACGGTCGTGACCACGAGGACGCGCTCGGTGCGCAGCCGACGCAGGCAGAACAGCAGGGCTCGACTGGACGCGACGTCAGTCCATTGCACATCGTCTACGACCAGTACGACGGTCGCCCGCTCCCCGAGGGCCCCGGCGCGGGCCAGTAGCGATGCCCCCACCGCCAGGGTGTCGCCACCAGTGGATGTTTCCTCGGTCGCGGGCAACCCGTCGAGCAGTTGCTGAGCGACCCCGAAATCCAGACTGGTTTCCAAATCGTCGCCGCTGGCCCACACCACCGATACGTTCTGGGCATCCCGCAAGAACCGACGCACCAGTGCGGTCTTTCCTATGCCAGGCTCACCATCGATCACGACGATGCGCGGCGTCCCGCACCGTGCCGACTCGAGCGCTGCGGCGCAGTCCGCGAGTTCCGCGGCGCGGCCCACGAACTCCATTGAAGCTCCCGCTCATCACATATCCGGTAGGGGCCGGTATCGGATCCGACGCTACTCGACGTGACAAGAGGAAGCAGCCGACAATCATGGTGGCCACTTCTGACCGCCAAGCGATGCCGCGTCCAGACGTGCGGAAGTGGACCTTATTCTGCGACGGACCACTGCCGGTGTGGTCCCGAGCGGTCACCTTCCACCCCTGCCGACCGGTCGCATGGGGGCTGCCTCCCCGAGGACCGCCACCGTCACGCTGCGCGCAAAAAGTGGGCCTGCGCCGCATGAACGGTCGTCCTCAGCCCGTCGGAGGGGCAGCCGGCATCCGTCCGTACGTCGCGCCGGCTTCCACGGCTTTGCGGGTGGCCACATCGGTGTAGATGCTGCGGTTCTCGCTGCGCCGGTTGCGACGGTGGAAAAGCATGCCGATGGGCAGGGCCGGCAGCATTTTCACGATCGCGAGGGCCACGTAGACCACTGTGTTCACCGCGACGAAGGCTGAGAGAAGGCCGAACGTCGGACTGTGTAAGAAGGATTCCGGCAGCAACAGACCGCTGGGCGCGTGGCTCGGGGGCGAGGAAATCAGTTGCGAATGCATCATCACGCGGCTTCTGTCTGCTTGATGGTATTGCCGACAATATGTGTCCATCGGGCTTGGCGTGCCGTTGCGATGTCCCAAATTCCCTTGACGAAAACCATGTCCAGGAAGAACGCGTAGAGCAACTCTGGCAAGATCAAGGCCGCCAATATTCGGGCTGGCCCGCCGCCCCTCCACACCGTCACCAGGCGTTCGACGGCGAACAGCAACCCGACGCCCAGCCAGAAGTCAAAAAGGCTGAAAGAATCGAGGGACACCGCCATCAGCAGAACCAATAGCAGGTAGCAGGCCAGCGCGATTGTTCCGTAGCCGAGACCCAGCTGCTGTAGCCAGTACCGGAACGTCGACGGCCGGAACCCATACGCACCCAAGTTTTCCAACGCTCCCCGCTGCCACCGCAATCGTTGCGCCCACAGAGCTCGCCCGGTCGGCATCACCTCGGTGACCACTGTGCATTCCCGCGGCGAGACCATGAGCGCACCGAGCGACTTGAGCGCCAAGGTGAGTTCGTTGTCCTCGGTCAGGGCGGCCGTGTCGTAGACGTCGCCGGGTACTCCGGGTAACAGCCGACCGCGCTCGGCCGCCACCTGCCGAAGGGCGGAGGGCCGGAAAACCGTGGCGGTACCGGTGAGTACGAATGGGCGGCCCTGGCGCCGACGAATGTCTCGCTGGTAACGGTGATATTCGTTGCGCTGAAACTGGCCGAGCCAACCCTTTCCCTGTTCGCCGTAGAACAGTCCACCCGCCGCCATCAGGGCGCGGTCGGATGTCATCCGCCGGGCAGCGCCGGCGATGAGCGTGTCGTCGAGGCTGGTGTCAGCGTCCATCACCAGCACCAGGTCGTTGTCGCGCAGGCGGGGCAACAGCAATCTGAGGGCCTGGTTCAAGGCGCCGGCCTTCTTGGCCGTGTTCCTGTCGGTCTCGAACACTTCGACGCCGAACGCCCGGGCGAGCGCCACGTTGTTGTCGGTGCAATTGTCGGCCACCACCACGATCCGGTCGGCGCGACGGTCCTGCCGGGTCAGCGAACGCAGAGTCTGCTCGATGCAGTCTTGTTCGTTGTGAGCCGGGATGAGGACCGTGACGGTGATGGGCCCGGCGAATACACCTCGGGTTCGCTCCATGACCACCTTGGGTGCCAGCGGGCGTCCGACGGAATCCAGACTGCGTCGGGATCGGGTACTGATCCGCCGCTCGATGCCGACCACGAGAGCCGCGCACAGCAGGCCGAACCCGATCGCTGATATCAACATGGCGGCCGACGGCATCCCGCTGCTCGAGCCTGTCTCCCACCATCCGGCGCGGTTGCCAGGGCCCGAGCCGCCGGGCTCGGCGATCAGCAGCCCGAGCAGGAGAAGTACGCCGCCGAAGAGCGCGGCGCCGAAGACCCACAGGCCCACCGCCCGCTGCATTCTTCCCGCCGCGATGGTCACAGCCTGTGACTGATTGTTTACGCTCTGAGAGACTGCTGGTGCAGCGTTTCGTCGCGCGACGGCGATGTGATACCCGGCACATCTAGTGCGATAGCGATCGACGTGGCGATCGGTCGGCGCCGCAGTCACCGAGGCGCTGGCCGGACGGCCTCCTGTTGGGTTTCAGTACCCGAGCATCGTGCTGACCGTTACCGGGCTCAGATGGCGGCCGGCCAAGTCGGCCAGGATCCCCGGAAGCGCGTCCACGGTGTCCTGGTGACCCAGGTGCATGCTCACGATCGACCCGGCCCGCGCCTGGCGAAGGTTGGCCCGCACCGCGTCACCGCCCGGGTCAGTCCAATCCATCGAGTCCAGGTCGTACGACAGGCAAACCCGGTACCCGGCCGCTCCCGCCACCTGCCGCAGCTGCGCGTTGGCGGTCTGCGACTGGGACTGGCGGAAGTACGGGGACGGAGTGCGGACCTGGCGGCGCAGCAAATCCCGGCAGCGGACCACTTCCTGGCGCATCTGGTCCGGCGACAGAGCATTGATGTCGATGTGCGACCAGGTGTGATTGCCTACTTCGTGTCCCCCGGCCACGATCTCGGCTGCCATTTCGGGGTATTGGTCCAGCCACGTACCGACGGCCATGACCGTGATCTTCGCCTTCGCTGTCCGGACGATGCGCAGGATTTGCCGGGCCAGCGATGGGTCGCCGGCGCCGTGAAAGGTCAACGCCAGGACCGGTCGGGTCCGCGGGCCCGACGCGATCTGGACGGCGGGGGCACCCGGCGACGGAAGCCGGACGAAGGCAGGGGTTGTCCGCGGGGCGGTCGGACTCGGCTTGGACCTGGATGTGGGAACGCTCGACGAGGCGGTCGAATGGGTCGACGCGGTGACCGCGGCCGGGGACGAACTCGAGCTCGAGCTCGATGAAGTCGTATTTGCTGTCCGAGAAGGCTCCGTCAGCCGCGGCTCGTCCTGGGAGTCGCTCGGTACAGCCGAGTTGGGCGCCCTGGTCGGAGTGGTCGGAGTGGTCGGCGTGGACCGCATTGCTCTCGTGCAGCCGGTGATAGCCGCGCCGACGGCAATGACACCGAGACCCACCAGAGCTCGCCGCGAGATCGGGACAGCCACAAGAGTCACGCTAGCGCAGACGCCAGCCGCCGAACCCGCACCGGCCTCGAGGGCGCTCGCACTGCCGCCCGGCGTTGGGGAAGCTCCAGCCGCCGACGCGGGCGCAGGCTTGCCCTGGGAACAGGAACCGGAGGTTGGGCGAGTCCGGTCAGCGCGTGATTCCGGTGTGGCCCAGCGAGTACCGGCCCGGGATCGGCATTAGCGCCAAGCCGTGGGGTTCGTCGCCCACCGGAATCTTTCGGAGCAACTTCCCGTTTCGGGTGTCGAATACTTAGACCACGTTGTTGTAGCGCCCGGAGACCCAGAGTTGGGTTCCATCGGCGTTCACATTGCCCATATCAGGGCTCCCGCCGCCTGGAATCGTCCAGGTCGACTCGATGGCACCCGTATAGGCATTCAGAACGCTGACCGTGCCGGCGTGCCGGTTGGTGACGTACAGCTGCTGGGCGTCGCGGCTCAAGTAGAGACCATGGGCGCCGAGGCCGGTCGCGATGTGCCGCAGTACCTTCGTCGCCTTGCCGTTGAGGACCCACACCCCGTTGGAATCGGAATCTGCGATGTAGTACACGCTCCCGTCCGGGGCCAATTTGATGTCCTGCGGCCCCATCATGGTGTTCTGCACCGGCATGTTGACCATGCGCAGCACTTTGTGGCTCGCTACGTCGACGACGGCCACCTTGCCCGCGAACTCACACGTGAAGACGGCGGTGCGGCCGTCGACGCTGAAGTCGGCGTGGTCGATGCCCGCACACGCTGATACGTCGGTGATGTCGTGAACCTTCCACGTTCTGGGGTCGTACCAAACCAATTGCCGGCGCGCTTCAGCCACGGAAATCGCGTACTTCCCGTCCGGCGTGAAGTACATGTTGTACGGGTCCTCGACCGGAATGGTGCGGCCACACTGTCCCGTGGCCGGGTCGATTTCGCGGATCACGTTGCCCACGTCATCGGTGGCGTACAGCATTTTCAGGTTGTAGGACGGCACCACGTGTTGGATTTCCACGCCCACATGACACTTGCGGATGACCTGGAAAGAGCGCTGATCGATCACCCACACATCGCCGGAGCGATTGTGCGGGACGTAGGCGTAGGCGGGATCGTGCCTGACGGCCGCGCTCAGCTGCCCGGCGGCTGCCGCCGCGTACACGTTGTGCGCGTCGGGCACCGGCGGCATCCCGGGTAGCCAGCTGGCGTTTCCTCTGGTCGTCGTGGAACGCCCGGGGTGCGTTGTGGATGTGGCCGTCGTAGTGGCCGCCGGCGGCGTGAGCGCGCCGCTGGGGACCGGCGCCACTCCGGCCTCGCTCCTCGTGGCCGTGCCCGCGACGGATCCCGAGGTGGCGGTGACCACCTCGGTCGGCACCCCGCTTCGAACAGCGGTCGAGCCACCGGTAGGAGCACTCGTCGGAGTGGCGGTACAGGCGGCCAACGATAAGATCGCCGCACCCAAACTCATGAGACGCCGAAGAGTCACATCCCTGCTCCTTCCGCCACGTCCGCCAGTCTCCGGCTCCGCGGGCAGCCCGAGCAAATCTGAACTAGGGTCTCAGGCCCGGCCGGCCTGGCGAGGAGCCGACTGAGGGTGGCGCGCTCACCGGCGGTCAGCCGGCCGATGGTCTCCGTCATGACCTCGTCCAAGACGCCTGAGCCGCTCCGGTACGCACGCGTTGCGGCGGGCGTGAGTCCGTGCCGGACGGCCGTTCACTCTGCTGCCAACACCGGCCACCTGCCGCAGGTCGAAACCCCGGCATTGCTCGGCGCCATCCTGGGCGCCAGCCTGGACTGACCGAGGTAGACGGGTTGGCTTCAGAGCAGCGCGGTCAGCTCGATGTTGATGTCGTCCGGGTCCTGAAACGACAAAATGGCGATGAATCCCAGGTCGGTCACCTCGCCATGCGGGATTCCGGCCGCGTCGAGCGTTTGCTGGGCCGAGACCAGGGCCTCGCGTGATTCGACCAGAAACGACAGATGATCAAGACCGACGGTGTTGGCGTCAAATCGTGCGCCTGCCGGCGCCACCGGCCGCAGGCCGAACAGGGCACCTGATGGTGTCCGGTAGATGACACCGCCGTACAGATCCGCCTGCGACTGCCGGATGCCCGGCTCGTCCGCTCGACTCGACTGGTCGACCACGGCTTCCCAGCCGAACACTCGGTCATAAAAGGCTTTGGACGCTGCGATGTCCGTGACAGTCAGACGGACGTGCGCGAAACCGGAACTGGAGATTAGGGGCATTCGGAATTTGTACCCGACGCTCGGCCCGTCAACCGCAGTGGCATGGTTTGGGTGCCCGCTTGCGATAACGGCAGTGGTGCGATAACGGCAGTGGTCGGCTCAGCCGCCCACGCGCCCGGACCGCTCGGGAATGGAGCGCGGCCAGGTCGCCGGTCGAGACTGTGACCGAGCGCGAAACGGCAGGCGCTACCAAGCGGGGCAGGCCGAAATAGGTCGCTGATGAGCGCGTCGAGTGGGGCCGCCAATCTCCGTATGGACACGGCGCCGATGACTGGCGTGAATTCGCTGCTGATACCTACCGTTCGGTTCGGCGCTTCGCAAGGGTGTCCCTATCTCCAACTGTTCGCGCCAAACCGGCCCGGCGTGGGCTTCCTGATACCTGCCGTCGCCACCCGTGGCGTCGCGGCGCCCTGGTGGATCGGGCCGGCCTGTCGGATGTCCCGGTGCGCATGAAGGTATGTGGCGATATACAGCCACCAGCCTTCACCCACGTAAGCATTACGGCGGCAACGGCGACTCCCGATCAAGCGTCGGACGCCCGAGATCGGGTGCACCGTTGCCCCAGGCGCTTCGAGGCCCGAAACTGCTGACATCCCGCGAAAACGCAGCGATTTCGGTGTACGGGGCGACTTCACGCAATGAGCGAGATGGTCCCTCAGCGGTTACCGGCCCCGCGCATCGGGAACGGTGTAGTCATGCCGAGCGCCGCCGGTGACGTTCCGGGTGACCACCACGTCCGCGCGTGGTGGGGCTCAATGGTGGGCATCACCGCTTGGTCCTTTTTGGTGTGGGTCCTGCTGACCTGGACGGTCACCACGGAGCAGCTGAGTGTCGGCTTGGGAGTCTCCGTGGCCTGCGGAGCGACCCTGGCGGGATTGGGCCCGGTCCCCGGCCCGTGGGTATTTCTGGTTCCCCGCCGGGCGTGGTCCTTCCTGGTGCTGACCGCCTCCTCGCTGTTCTCCATCGTGCGGGCGAATGTGGCGTTGACTCGGCTCATCTGGGGTCCGCGTCGCCGCATCAGCAGCGGCATGGTGGTCCTGGGCACCGATTTGTCCACCGACGCCGGAGTCGCCGCCCTCGGACTCGTCACCTCCCTCACCGTCGATGACCAGCTGGTGGATCTCGACCGAGGTCGCGGTCAGCTGCAATACCACATGGCACGGGTACCCGAAAGTACTGACAAGGCGCAACATTCGGTGGTCACGCCCATCGAGCGACGCCTGCACAAGCTGGTGAGGCGGCCGTCATGACCACTGTCTTCGTCATCGCGGCCGCCGTTGAAGTCGCCGCGGGCTTGGCGCTGCTCCTTCGGCTCGCGCGCGGACCCTCGGTGCCGGACCGCATCGTGGCCCTCAACGCGCTGTCCACGCAGTGCGCGCTCGCCGTGGTGCTGTTCGCCGCTTTCGCCGACCGAACCATTTATCTCGACCTGGCTCTGTGGCTGGCCTCCTTCAGTTACCTGATGGCCATTCTGTTCGCCCGCTACTTGGATCGAGGCTTTCTGTGAAAGACATCGTGGGAACGGTGCTGATCGGGATCGGAATTCTGGCCACCGTCAGCGGGGTCGTCGGAGTGCTTCGGCTTCCTGACTTCTACCTGCGTCTGCAGGCCTCGTCGAAGGTCGTCACCTTGGGCGTGTTGGCGGTGCTGGCGGGGGTTGTCGTCGCCGAGGGGCCGATCACAGTCTTCGGCTCGCGCGCGTTGCTGATGGTGGTTCTGGTCCTGGTCATGAGCCCGCTGACGGCGCACGCCTTATCACGCGCGGCTTATCGCACCGGCGTGCCCATGTGGCGCGGCGCCGTCCGGGACGACGTGGGCGCTACCGCGGGTCCCGACCGAGAGCCGACCGAGGAACAGTCATGACGGGCTTTTGGGTGCTGGACATCGTCTGTCTGGTGATCATTCTGGCCAGCGCCGTGCTGGTGGTCCGACTGCGAAACACCACGGCTGCGGTCGTCGCCCTCTCGGCCATGGGAACCGTGCTGGGTCTTCTTTTTGTCGTTCTGGGCGCACCCGACGTCGCTCACGCCCAGATCGTGGTGGGCGCCATCGCCCTGCCCGTGTTGTATCTGATCGCCGTCGGCAAGACCCGAACGGACGTCAAGGACCAGGGTGATCTGGGCGGTGAGGAAAACGCCGACTCGCCGGCTTCCGGCGGCTGACGACCGGATGCTGGTCGAGCGACGCCGGTGGTGGCCAGCCGTTCTGGTGCTGACGGGTGTCGCGGCCGGCTTGGTCATCGGCCTGGTGCGATTGCCTGCGGGTGCTGATGCCCTGCCCGCCATCGCCAGACAGGCCATGACAGTGGCGCTGCCCGGCTGGCACACGACCGAACCGGTCAACGAGATCGTCTACGGGACCAGAGGATTCGACACCTTCGGGGAGACCTTCTTGCTGCTCGCGGCGGTTGTGTCGATCACAGTCCTGAGCCGGTCGCGGGAGAAGCGGCGGGAGCAACCGGGCGAGGCCGTGGCCGCCCAGGAAGAGCAGGCGGCCGCGGATCCGGTGCTGACCGCTAATGCCGAGGAGCAGGGGGCACGACTGGCCGAGCGCGAGGAGGAAGGACTCGACAGCGAGGAACTCGAGACGCCCGACGATCGCCCGCTGGGCGACCGCCGGCTGGAACAGGCGCAGGGCATGACCGTCGTGGTCCGAGTGGCTGCCCGGCTCGCCGCCGTCGTGCTCACCGTGGTCGCGGTGTACGTCTGTGCCTGGGGCTACTCGCCGGGCGGCGGTTTTCCGGCTGGCGCCGCCTTGGCCGGCGTGGTCCTGGTGCTCTATGCGGGGTTCGGCTATCGACGCCTCCGCCGCGCGCTCTCCCCCGCGTTGCTCGAGCCGTTGGAGGCCCTGGGAGCCCTCGCCATTGTCGCCGTTGAGCTCTTTGGCCTGTTCCTGCGCGGATCGATGTCCGCGAATTGGTTGCCATTGGGTCCCCTGGAAACCATCCGCAGCGGTGGCATTTTGCAAGCCTTTTCGGTCAGCGAGTTGTTCGAAGTCGGCACCGGGATTCTGCTCGCCGTGGTCGGACTGCTGTCGATGCGGCACGACTGGACGCCCGACGAGGGCGACGCAGGGGAAGCCGCATGATCGCCGTCAACTACCTGGCCGCCGCGGCCCTGTTCGTCCTGGGCGCCTTCGTCGTGACCACCCGGCGACATCTCATCCGGATTGTGATGGGTCTGTCGTTGATGGAGAGCTCCACCTACCTGCTGGTGCTGTCCATGGCGTACCGCAACGGGTCAACCGCTCCGGTGCTGCTCAGCCCACCGGGCGGCCTATCGCCCGGCGCGCTGGCCGTCGGCAATGTCAGTGACCCTGTCCTGCAGAACTTCTGCCTGACCGCGATCGTCATCGGAGTGGCCATTACGGGTGTCTTCCTGGTTGTGGTCGTACGGCTCGCGCAGCACTACCGAACGCTGGACGCCGGCCAAATCCGAGAGCTTCAGGGGTGAGCGGCATATCCGCGGCCGGAGGCGCTGCTCTGGTGCCGCTGGCCGTCGCCATCCCGCTGGGCGGCGCCGTTCTCGCGTCCTTGGCCGGCCGAATGGGCCGCCGGATACCGTTTCTCATCGTCATGCTGTGCTTGGCCGGATCCGCCGTCGCTCTGTTGCCGGCCGCCGGAGTGGCCCTCGCCGGTAACGGCGCCGTGCTGTCCCATTTCCTCGGCCACGTCGGTCCGGTGCACGGTCAGGCGCTCGGCATCGCCGTCGTCGCGGACCCACTGGGCCTGATACTGGCCTTCCTCGACACCGGGCTGGGCCTGGTGCTGGCGCTGGCCTCGTACGCCGAACTGGGCCGTCTGGGAAAACGTGAGCTGGGCGGTTACTGCGCCCTGTTCTTGTTGCTGGTGGCGGCCCTGATCGGCGCCGCGGTGAGCGCCGATCTGATCAACTTGTTCGTCTGGTTCCAGGTGGCCGCGTTGGCCAGTTACGGGCTGACCGGTTTCTTCCTGGAGCGGCCCATCGCCCTGGAGGCGACCTTCAAGGTTGTCGTGCTGACTTCCATGGCCGGTTTCGCGGTGTTCCTGGGCGGCACGATTCTGTACCGGGTGACCGGGGCCCTGAATCTCGGGCAGCTCCACGACGCGCTGGCGCGCGGGCTACATCCCGCGGTCTTGCTGGCCCTCGGTCTGCTGGTGATCGGTTTCATCACCAAGGCCGGCCTGGTGCCGGTGCACGGCTGGCTACCGGATGCCCACACCGCTGCGCCCGGAGCCGTCTCGGCCCTGTTCTCCGGACTGATGGTCAATCTCGGTGTCGTCACCGTCGTGCGGGTGGTGCTGCTGACGTTCCCCAGCTCATCCGACGGGCACGGCGTCCTGCCGGTCCTCCTCGTCATGGGCGTGGTCTCCGCTGTGGCAGGGGCGGCACTGGCGTTGGGTCAGGACGACCTGAAGCGAGTGTTGGCCTGGGACACCGTCTCTCAGATGGGCATCGTGATCGTGGGATTCGCGACCAGCTCCGCGGTCGGCGAAGTTGGTGCCACCTACCACTTGATCAGCCACGCGATTTTCAAATCGCTGTTGTTCCTGTGCGCCGGCAGCATCGTGCACACCACCGGCCTGACCAGGCTGTCCCAGATGGGTGGCCTGTTCCGGCACCGCACCCTGGCGGCCCTCGGCTTTTGTATCGGCGGCTGGGCGATCGCCGGCCTGCCGCCGCTCACCGGCTACGCCTCCCTCGGGCTCATTCATGAAGCAGCTCGCTCCACCTCGCCGGTCGTCTTCGGCGGTTTGCTGCTCGCCCAGGTGCTCACCGTCGCGGCCCTGGGGCGTGCGGCTTACCTGGCCTTCTTCCGGCGGCGCGAATCCCAATACGAATCATTGGAAAAGCCGCGACCCGGCATGATCGTGGCGGTCGCCGTATTGGGATCCGCGGCCCTCGCGTTCGGTGCCGTGCCCGGCCTGGTGCTGCGCAAGCTCGTCAACCCCGCCGCGTCCGCCCTGGCGTTTCCCGACCGCTGGGCCGCCGCCGTGCTGTCCGGAGCCGGGACCCTCCCGAAACTGCCGATCACCTTCGAGTACTTCAGCGCCGGCGAGCTCGCCTTGGCGGTCGGGCCGGTGGTGGTGGGCGTGGCCCTGGGCTGGTGGGCCACTCGATGGTCTGCCGAACCTGACGGTCAGCCCGGGCCGATCCGGGCGCTCCGGCGGTTGCACACCGGCTCCGTCAACGACTACGCGGTATTCGGATTGTTCGGCGTGGCGGCGGTGTGCCTGACCTTGCTGCTGTGAATTCAGGTCGTTCATCCGGCGCAGTCCCGTGGTCAAGCCGCGCGTCTGCCGCGTCGATCTGCACACGCCCTCAGGCTTGGGCGGACTTGTTTGACCCGGCTCGCTCGTGGCTACTACGACCGGCATAGTGCAGATGGGCAAGCGGTGGTCTGAACTGGCTGCGCGTGCCCCGTCGAAGTGAGGAGCGGGCCAGTGACTTTCCCAGCTGAGAACATTCGTGAGTGGAGCGGCCACGACGTCGTCGACGCGACGGGCAGCAAGATCGGGAGCCTCGAGTCGGTCTATTTTGACACCGCCAACGACGAGGCGGCCTTTGCCGCGATCAAGATAGGCCTCGTCGGCCGGCACCGCCTGGTGTTTGCTCCGTTGACGGGCGCGGTGGTGGCTCCTTCGTACATCAAACTGACGGTGGACAAGAAGCTGGTCAAAGACGCGCCGGCCATCGATACCGACGGCGAGTTGACCAGCGAGGAGGAACCCGCGCTTTACTCCTACTACGGCATGACCTATCAGGCTGGAGCCGGAGGGGAACGCCGCCTCGGGCGCCGCTAGTCTCGTCAGGCGGTTCCTACTCTGAGGCTTACCGACCGACAGCCCGCGGTTGCCGCATTATCCTCGCGGCCTGGACAAAGGCAGCCGGGATGGACGAGGCGCGTCCGAACAAGCCGATCGATCCGTCAGCGAAAGCAGCTATTGGGTCCTTGCCGCTCGAATGTCGCCTTCAGGCAGTAGACGCCCACCGGGTAGTAGGCCTGCATACTCTGGGCGGCCGCGCGGGCATCGAGGCGGGGCTGGTTGTAGCTCTTGGTGATGCCCTGCACGGCGTGGGAGAAGTTCGGGCTGGGCAACATGGTCCGCAGATAGGTGACATTGGTCGGCGGGTTCGCGGCATAACGCGGTGGCGCCCATTCCAGCCACGTCACACCGTTCGCCGCGGTGGCGTTGGACGGTTTATCGCGTTTCATCGAAATGGCGTACGTGTAGTAGCCGGACGCGTCGACTGCAGTGTCCTCGTCGGCCTTGCATTCGACCACCGGATATGGGTTCTGAAGCAGATTGGAACACATGGACCAGTAGCGCACGTTGGCTGTCGTCGTCACCGGTTGATCGGTGACTGAGTGGCTCATCGCCTTGCCGCGGATCACCACGACGTACCCGGGCCGGTACGTACTGGCCTCGAACACGTACTGGTTGTCCGGGTTGGGGAAAAGCCCGGCGAGGTCGGACGCCTTGCGGAACAGGGATGGACCGGTTGCCACCTCCGACGGGTCGGGTGCCGAGCGGCTCACCAAAATGCTGGCCAGCGGCCGAAAGGCTTTCGTATAGATCGCCTGTTGTCTGGACGTGCAGGTCCGCAGCGTTCGACTGCCTTCCGTGATCACGGGAAACGGCACTCGCCCGGTGATCGGTGGATCGGGGAGGTACAGCCGGTAGATGAGGAAGCCGAGTCCCGGCTCCGCGGCCAACGTGTTGGGTGCGGCCGAACCACCGGCGACCACGTGGACGGTGTAGTGCCGCTGGCTGGGGTCCGCCGGGGCGTTGTCAGTGGTGAACGGGTTGACGCTGCCGCTGTCCGGGGAAATCTCGGTGTCGCGCAGGCTGACACCGTTGACCGGCTGGCCGGACGCGTCGTAGGTGATGAACGAAAAATAGCGCGCGAACGGATAGATCCCGTGAACGGTGATCTGCTCGCCGGAGCGAAGATAGAAAGGCTGCACGAAGTAGTTCGTATTGCTGTCCGGCGCCGCCACATTCAGCGTTGTTGCGCTGACATCCACCAACCAGCCACACGGCGGCGTTGGCAGACTGGCGGCCGGGCGTGCCGCTGCTGCGAAGGCTGCGCTGGGAATGCCCACGAAGGTCAGGGTGATCACAGCGACCAGGAGCAACCGCCAATGCCGTGCCGGCGAATAGCGGTGGCCAGATGATGTTCTCCTCATCAGGACAGCCTTGCGCCTGACGGCCGACATGTCTCTAGGGTGCGCCCCTAGTTTTTCCGTTCCCGGGAGGCGCTTGTGCGATCAGATTGCCGCACGAGCGCTACCCCACTGCGCAGCCTCATCGGCGGCGGGCCGCATGACGGGCGCCAGGCATGGTCGCGCGCGAGCGCGGGTATCGCTGGCCTATGACCAATGAACCGGTTGAACAGCAGCGGCAGGACGAGATCGTCGGGCAGTCCGACGACGTGCGGGACCCGGCCGACGACTCCGGGGAGATTGATGACCCGACGGAGATGGCCGACACCTACCCGGGTGCATTCGACGGGAGTTCCGCAGCAGCGGCCGCAGCTATCCGTGAGCATGACGCTCGCGACGACGAGCGCCACGGAAGCGGGAACGGTGTGCCGGGTTCGCCGAACCGGCAACGCGAGCCACGTCGGGCCGGCCCGCCCGACGCTGCCGCCGAGGAGTGACGGCCGGCCAACCTGCCCTCCCAGGGGCGAGGTGGATCGTCAACCAACATGCGTGGGCCTCCGGCGGTACGGCGACAGCGCCGGACAGTTTCAGGAATATTCGCCCCGCGGATGTGGGCCGGGCGCTAACCGATACCGCCGAAGGGGCCACCAACGTCGATGTCAGGATCGCAGCATGACCGATCCCGTGGTGAATGTGGATGCGCTGCTCGAGAGCTTCGATGAAACCTGGGCGCCGAGAATTTTGGCCACCGTCAACGACTGGGCCGTCAAGGTCGCCCGGCTGCGCGGCGATTTCGTCTGGCACACCCACGCCGAAACCGACGAGTTCTTCTTGATCAAGGCGGGGCAGCTGGACATCGATCTGCGCCTTGAGAACAGCGAGCGCACGGTCAGGCTGAACCCAGGTGACTCGTTCGTGGTCCCCGGGGCGTGTCGCACCGGCCGCGCTCGGCCGAAGGCGCCATTGTGCTGTTGGTGGAACCCGCAGCCACGTTGTCGATCGGCGACTTCTCCGGTGAGCTGCCGCCCCACGTCACGGCGACGACCGGGCAGCCCGCCTAGCCGGATGCGGGAAGGCCGGGTGAGATCAGCGGCCGATCACCGACGTGGCGCAACTCCACAGCAGTCCGGCTTGAGCGCCGGCAACGGTCACGGTGACGGTCTTGCCCCGGGCGGCGGACCCGAGATCGAACGATGCGGTCGCAGTCCCCAGCACGGATCCGGCGACGACGTGGGTCGTTTTATGGCCGGCCACCGAGGCGGTCACCTCGACCTTGCCGGAGTTCACCTCCGTGATGACGACCTTGGTCCCGTGCGCGGCCGACGAGGACGCAGTGGCCAGGCAACCCAAGGTGATGGTGCCGGGGGCCGTGGACGCGGAGGCAACTGACGGAGCCACGATCATGGCGGCGGCGGCACCCAGAACGGCGATCAACTTGCGCATGCTCAAGGGAGTCCGGAGTCTTCGTTCCGTCACGTGAAGTCCCGAAGCATCACACGTCCGAGGACGCTGCGACCCGAACCGGTGATGTCGAACGGGTCATCGGCGGGCGGCGTCCACCGCTGTGTCACCTGACCATGCGCAGTTGCACGGCATTACAAGCACGTCTGGATTCTGTGAGTTAGTCGGGCCGAGAAAACGGAACCCGAGGATCGAGTAGTAGGCGGTGCCCGACGCGCGTCGAAGGCGACCGCCGGGTCGCCGCTGGCCTGGTATGCGGAATTGGCGTTGACGGGATATTCGGTCCAGGTCTTCCCGCCCCGGCACCGCGGCCATGAGCGACATGGTCCAGCACCGCGGCAGCGACGAGGGCAAGCCGCCGGGTTCTCCGGCGCAAGGCAGTGGACATGTAATCCAGGACCTCCCATGCCTCGGAGCGGCCCGCCGCTGGCCAGGCCATTCGCCTGCTACCACCGGCGGGCTAAAGATCCGCATCCGCAAGACCGGACGTGTCTCCGGTGGTATCGCCGGCGCCCTCACCGTTTGGGACAATGGCGCGTGTGTCCGCAGAGATCGCGCGCGCTGAGTTCGAAATAGACTGGACACCCAAAGAAGGTCCTGGGAGGAACGGATGACCCCATCGGCAGGCCTGGCCAGCGTTGAGCACATCGTGGTATTGATGTTGGAAAACCGCTCGTTCGATCATTTGCTGGGGTACCTGTACCACGATTCGGGGAATGTGTCGCCGACCGGCGACGCGTTCGAGGGTTTGACGGGCACGCAGGCCTGTCCGGACGCGGCCGGGAAGCCGGTGCCGGTGTATCCGATTACGGCGGCGACGCCGCACGCGTATTTCCTGCCCGGCGCCGACCCAGGGGAGGGATACGCCGCCACCAACAACCAGTGCTACGGGAACCCGACCGCCCCCGCGGCCGGGACGCTGGCCACCATGTCGGGGTTCGTCACCGACTACACCGCGGCGATCGCCGCGAACAAAGCCAAAGGCTGGTACGTCATCCCGGGCACCGTGCCGGAGTGGATCATGGGCTGCCACACCCCACAGACCCTGCCGGTCCTGTCGGCCTTGGCCAGCGGCTTCGCGGTCTGTGATCACTGGTTCTGCTCGGCGCCGACGATGACCATGCCCAACCGGGCCTTCGTGTGCGCCGGCACCAGTCAAGGCCATTTGGACGACGTCACCAAAAAATTCACCGTGCCCAGCATCTTCGGCGCCCTGACCACCGCCGGCGTCCAATGGAAAATTTATGGTTACGACGCACCTCCGCTGACCAAACTCGACTTCCCGGACACCGCCGCCGCGCCGACGACCTGTTTCGGGTTGTTCACCGACTTTCAGGCGGACGCCCACGCGGGGACCCTGCCCGCCTACAGCTTCCTGGAACCGAACTGGTCAGCCACCGGCAACAGCCAACACCCCAACTACAACATGGCCCTCGGGGAACAACTGCTGCTGGACACCTACCGGGCCCTGCGCGACGGGCCCGACTGGACCAGCACCCTGTTCATCGTGACCTACGACGAGCATGGCGGCTGCTACGACCACGTCCCACCACCCTGGGGCGCCACGCCACCCGACGCCAGTCCGGGAGAATTCGGCTTCGACTTCACCCGCTACGGCCCCCGCGTCCCCACCGTCCTGGTCAGCCCGCTGATCCCCGCCGGCACCGTCTATCGGGTGCCGGCCGGGACGACGCCGCTGGATCACACCAGCATCCTGGCCACCATCGAACACCGCTGGCACCTGCCCCCGCTGACCCGCCGGGACGCCGCGGCCCCCGACGTTGCCGGCGCCCTGACCCTGACCACGCCCCGCACCGACGACCCGCTCGCCGGCGTCACGGCGCCCACTCCCCCGGCCACGCCCACCGCGATGGCCGCGCAGCCCACGCACCTGCAACAGGTGCAGGCCGAGCTCATCGCCCACCGCGACGGAGGCGACGACCCCACCGCCCACACCCTGGAAAGCAACCACGACTATGCCGCCTACATCACCAATCACGGCTAGAGCGTGTCTGCTAATACTGGGCGCGCCTGTCGTTGATGATCTTGGTATGGCGCGTGGTGGAGTGATTTCGGACGAGTTCTGGTCGGTGGTCGAGCCGTTGTTGCCGGCCTATGGTGGCCGTCGTGGTCGGCCCTGGAATGACCACCGGACAGTGCTGGAAGGGATCTGTTGGCGCTACCGCACCGGTTCGCCGTGGCGGGATCTGCCCGAGGAGTTCGGGCGATGGCAGACCGTGTGGGCGCGGCATTTCCGCTGGTCAACCGATGGCACCTACGAGCGGATCCTGGCCGAGGCGACGATGGTCGGGCATGACGGCGGCGAGCGGGGTGATGTGGTGGAGCGGTTGTTGGCGGCCGATTCCACCGTGGTCCGGGCGCATCAGCACGCCGCCGGGGCCCGCAAGGGCACCGGCGATCCGGAGGCCACCTCGACGGTCCCGGGCCGCACAGGGGGCTCGGTCGAATGACAAGAATTTCGCGGTCGAGCCGGCCGATCACGCGTTGGGTCGTTCTCGTGGTGGCCTGTCCACCAAGATCCACACCCTGACCGATCAGCGGGCGTGTCCGGTGACGGTGATCCTGACCGGCGGGCAGAGCGGGGACAACCCGCAGTTGGTGCCGCTTTTGGACCTGGACCGGCGGCGTCCCGGGCGGGCCCACGGCCGGGTCAGGGTGTTGGCGGATAAGGCGTACTCGCATCCCTCGACGCGGACCGAGTTGCGGCGCAGACGGATCAGCAACACCATCCCGCAACGCTCCGATCAACAGGCCCACCGCAAAAAGAAGGGCTCGATGGGTGGCCGGCCGCCCGCGTTCGACGCCGAGGCGTACAAGAAACGCAACACCGTGGAACGCGGCTACGCCCGGGTCAAGCAGTGGCGGGGCATCGCCACCCGCTATGACAAACACGCCCTGACGTTTTTGGGCGGTGTCCACCTCGTGGTCAGCGTCCTGCACCTGCGCTGATTAGCAGACACGCTCAGTCACATCTCCGGATGACACCCCCGGGGCCGAGCGTCGATCAACCGCGTTCGGTCTCCGGCCCCAGCCGGAAGAGTCAACGAAACGGGATCTCGCCCCCAGCTCATTCGATTCCATCAAATGGGGCACCCGCTCAGACTTGATGGCGACGCAGAGGTTGTCGGGATATGTGACGGCCCAGGCTGCAGTCGCAGCGGCGGCGGCACGGCGGATGGGCAGCTACTGCCTGCATAACCGGGCCAACGAAGTTTCCGCCGACAGCGTTCCTAACCTCTTCGACGGAACCCTGATTTCCATAAGGCCGTGAAGTTAAATCTGTCTCCTGATACCCGGCGTCCTTGGCGGGGGACGCTCACACAGAATCCTTGCATGCCTGCGGGCAGCATAGGGTCGTGTCCAGCGCGCCCAGTCAACCGCCGCCACCGGAGGGACCTTCGGCCGCAGACGAGGTCGCCGCGGGCATGCAGCGGCTCCAGGCCCAGCTCGTCAGGTTGGAGCATCATCTCGAACCGCAGGGCCGGTTCCTCACCCCCGCTGGCCTGGTCGTGACTCCGGCTTGGCGCCGGGTGACCGAGGGGAAAGACGATGGCCCGCCGCGCTCGGCATGGCCGCTGCGATCGGGTTGCAGGTCGCTTTGCCCGACCGCCTCAACCTGGCGTCGCGGTACCTTCTGCCGGCCATCGAAGCAGCCCTGCTCATCGCAGTGGTGTGCGCCAATCCGAAACGGGTGAATCGGGTATCCCGGCCGCTTCGGTTGCTGGCGCTGGGCCTGATCGCGGTAGCGAGCCTGGCCAACGCCTACTCGGCCACCAAGCTAATCATTGCGCTGGTGAGGGGTTCGCTGGGCGATGCTCCTGGGCCCCTGCTGTCGACCGGCGCTGCTATCTATCTCACCAACATTCTGGTCTTCGCCCTGTGGTATTGGGAACTCGACCGGAAAGGCCCCGCAGCTCGGGCGGCCGCAGTGAAGGCGGAGCCAGATTTGCTGTTTCCGCAAATGGCGACACCTGGTGTGTCCGACCCCGGTTGGGAGCCGGCCTTTGCCGACTATTTGTATGTGTCGTTCACCAATGCCACCGCATTCAGCCCCACGGACACCATGCCGCTGACGCGATGGGCGAAAATGATCATGTTATTGCAATCGGCGGTGTCCCTGGTCACCGTGGCCCTGGTAGTGGCTCGCGCGGTGAACATCCTGAAGTAACTTCCGCCCAAGCACGGGGCAACGGTGACTGTCCGCGACCGGTCGGGAGTCGGCCTTTCTGCTGGTGACGGTGAGACTTCACCATAAGACCCGGGGAAACGTGAGCGCCGTGTGGTGATGTCACAGGCTATTTTTTACAACCACCGTTTGTGACGGAAGATCGCGTAAAGGATGCCGGCTAACATGATCATGATCAGGAGCGAGGCGTAAAAGCCGGCGGCGGTGCCGAATCCGGGGTAGGGCACGTTCTGGCCGAAGAAGCCGGTGACTCCGGTGGGCACAGCGACGATGGCCACCCAGGCGCTGATTTTACGCATGTCGTCGTTTTGCTGGACCGAGGTCGCGTTGAGTTCCTCGGCGGCCACCGTCATGTGGGTGCTGGTCCGGGTCTGGAAGAACTCGATCACGCCGTGCAGGAACTCGCGTTGGCCGTCGGCCATGTCCACGACCTGTTCGAATCGTTCCGCAATGTCGTTGACGAGGGGCTGTTCCGTCGCCGGCAAGGATCTGACCAGCTTGAACATCCGCCGGTACACAGATGCGCTGTGCGTCGCAATCGTGCGGATCGCGAGCAACTCATACCACGCCTTGAACAGCTCATCCAGGAACGGTTCCGGGTCCGCGCTCACCTCGTCCATCATCAGCTGCCGCTCCAGGGCGCCGGAGGTCTGGGCCAACTCTGCGATCATCTCGACCTCCCGGCGGGTGATCGAGGAGATGATGGCCGACGTCAACTCAAACGGAGTCCGGGGCCGCAGGTGGCCGTTGGTCAGGCGTTGTCGGACATGGTCGGTGTCGATGAAGGCAACCGCGGGGTCGACCACAGGGTTCAACGGCCCGTGCACCGTGACCAGATAGTTGGCGCCCATGAATTGGTCGAGCTCGATGTAGTGGACGTGCCCGCGGCTGCCGATTTCCGGGGCGTGGACGACCGAAAAGACATGGTCGTCGTAGACGTGCAACTTGGCCATGTGATTGCGGTGGACACAGTCGTGCACCGCAATCGAGTGGAAGCGAAATACCTCGCTCAGGCAGGCCAGGGCGGCCGCGTCGCAGCTGGCGATGTCGACCCAAACCAGATTGCCGGGATCGGCCAGCAACGCCGTGAGCTCGTCAACCGGGTGGCTCGTGACCTGCTGCGCGGTGATCACCTGCACGGTCACACCATCGCGTCTCGCGGCGGGTGACGGCGCGGGCCCGACTGTCTCCGACGGCACCGCATCAGGTCGATCAGCGCGGCCGACCGCGCGAGCATTCATCCGCATGACTGAAGGATCCCCCCTCGCACCAACCGGGCCGGCCTGCCGTGCTCAAGGCAAAGCGGAACATCGTCGACCCGGCGACACCACCTCGCAAAAGACCAACGATGTGCCGAAAGGCCAATGATCAGCCGCCCGCCAGTTGGCGGGCCGCGCCGTGGTCCCGGCGGCGTCGCACGAGTTTCGCCAGGCCGATTTGGCCTCGCGACGTCTCCGAGATGCAGGGCTGTTGACCATCCAGACCCGACCGACGAGTAGGAGCCATGGACCTCATCCTCCCAGCAGACCCTCAGCGAGCTCGCTGACACCCACCGGCCGATAGTGGGTTGGCAGACCTCGATGTTGCTGGGGGCGCGATCACTACTCGCTCACGTTCGACTACTCCGTCGGCCCTGCCTGGGTGGCTGCCACATCCGGCCGTGTCGGGGTCGTCGCCGCGGCTTTCCTGCCGAACCCGCTGGCGGGTCAGGCGGGGAACACGGTGAGTTGCATGGTGCGACCCATCCCATCGGTGGCCGGCTTCGAAGGGCAAGTGATAGCCAACGAAGCGGTGGAAGGCAGGCCGCGAAAGCCGGCGGGGCCAGGAGGGCGATGCGTTGTGCGGGTGGCGCGCCCGGCGATCCTGACGGGTCGTAGGGAGAGTTCTCGATAGCTCCAAAGCGTTGCAGCATCTCGCCGGGGCTGTCCCGGTGATCTCAATTTCGGAGGGAATTGCATGATGAAGAAGACCTGGTTCTCCGCTGTACCGATCGCCGCGATGGGTGTTCTCGGCGTGGGTTTGGCCATGCCGGCGACGGCCGCCGCTGCCACGGGCTCCACCTCGTACACAGCGGACCTGCAGCCGGTTCCGTTGAGTCATGTCACCGGTGCGGGCGCGTTCTGGATGCAGCTGACCGGCGATCAGGCGACGATCACCGAACACGTGACCGGGTTGGCCGCCAAGTTCGGCGCGGCCGCCTACCCGCACGTCCAGCACATTCATATCGACGCCCAGGGCACGTGCCCCACGGCGTCGGCGGATACCAGCGGTGACGGCCTGATCAGTACCACCGAGGGTGGCCCGTCCTACGGCAAGATCGGTGCGACCCTGTCGACCAGCGGCGACTCCAGCCCGGCCGCGGCCGTCACGCTGGGCGTGGCCCCGATGGGCGGAACCTTCAACTACTCCCGCACGATCACCTTGGACGCGGCCACCCTGGCCGCCGTGAAGGCCGGCACCGCGGTGATCGTGGTGCACGGCCTGGACCCCTCCACGCTCAGCGCCAAGGTGCAGGCCGAAAAGAGCGACCTGGTCCCGTCGCTGCCGCTCGCGGCGACCTCACCGGCGTTGTGTGGCTCGCTGGCCGAATCGCAGATGGGCAGTATGCCGGTCGGGTCGAGCCCCACCGGCGGCGGAAGCACCTCCGGCCTTCAGGACGAGGCGCTGCTGGGCGTGGGTGGCGGTCTGCTCCTGGCGACCGGCGGCGTGTTCGCCGCGCGTCGCCGCCTGGGCCGCCAGAACTGATCCGACAGCAAAGCACAGGAAAGCGGAGATGAGCACTCGCGCCGTCCACATCCGGATCCTCGGGGCGGCCGGCGCGGTGCTTCTCGCCCTCGCCGCGGTCGCTCTCGTCGTCGGGCTGCGCGCGCAAACCCACGCCCCGCAGCCCCCGCCGTCGGCAGCCATACCGGTCGATGTCATCGCCCCGACCGGCTCCCCGAGCAGCAGCGACCCAGCCGGGGCCGCGTCGGCGGCTCAGACCGCTTCGGCGGCTCAGACCTCGTCGGCGGCGCCCAGCGCTTCGACGGCTCAGGCCGCATCACCGGCCAGCACGGAGTCGCCATCCGCGATCTCGCCGGCCGCCACGACCACCTCGCCGGATCCGACCGCCTCGGCATCAACGGACCCAGCGACGACTCGGCCCACCGGTGCCCACAGCCAGCCGCCGAAACGTGCCTCGGCTACTCGGGGCCCGATCCTGTCCCGCTCGGTTCCCATGCATCTGTCGGTACCGGCCATCGGGATCGAGTCGGACCTGCATCAGATCGGCTTGGACTCCTCCGGGGCGATCCAGACGCCTCCTTTGGTCCGCGACTCGCACGCCTATTGGCTGACGGTGTCACCGACACCCGGCCAGCTCGGCCCAGCGACGATCATCGGACACGTCGACTCCGCCGCCTACGGGCCCGGAGTGTTCTTCAAACTCGGGGCCCTCCGCCAACGCGACATGATCTCCGTTACCAGAGCAGACGGCACCGTCGCGGTGTTCGAGGTGGAACGAGTCGTCAAGTATTTGAAGACGCAATTCCCCACCCAAGCCGTGTACGGGAACACCGACGACGCGGCGCTGCGTCTGATCACCTGCGGTGGGACGTTCGACCCTTCGATACGCAGCTACGAAAGCAACATCGTGGTCTACGCCGCCCTGGTCTCCTCCCACCGGGCGTGAGGAATCATCGACAAAAGATCGGATATGACCCCATGAACCGACACGTTGTGGCCGCCTCTCTGCTGGTTGCCGGCGCGTTGCTGATCAGCGGCTGTTCCAGCGCCTCAGCTGACCACCCTGCCGGCGCTGAACGTGTCACCGCTAGCGAATCGTCCAAACCTGCCTCGGGCGCGGCCATGACACCCGGAATGGTCATGCCGGACGGGTCGACCATGGGCGCGATGGCGCCGCCGCCATCATCGTCTCCGTCGTCCCCGTCGCCTTCCTCATTGTCACTGCCGCCATCGTCACAGCCGCTGTTGGCGCCGCGACCATCAGCGCCTTCCCACGGCGTGGTGGCCGCAGCACCGGGACCATCGATCGCAGCTCGAATGATCTGCTCGACCGAAATCCGTACCACCATCACCAAGGTGCTCGCGCTGACGTCTCCACCCACGTCGAACTCGACGTGGAAGGATCAGCTTTACAACTGCACTTATCACCTGCCGATGGGTAGGTTCAACATCTCGGTGAAGCAGTCTGACGACAATGATGCCGCCGCCGCCTACGCCAAGAATCTCCGCCAGAAGAACGGCGACGCCGCCAAGCTCAACGGCCTGACCACGACCGCTTTCGGCACGCCCACCGGAAAGGTGTTCCTCGTCAAGGACAATTTCACCCTGACCGTCGACGCGACACAACTACCCAAGGTGTTCGGCACTCAACAACAAAAACGTGCGGACTTTGCCTACGAAATAGCATCAGACATCCTCGGCTGCTGGACCGGCGACTGACGCCTGGGGCCGCTGCTGAACGGTGAGGCGGCCCGGTGTGGCGGCGCGACGGGATTCATGCCAGGGTGCCAGCAGTGCACCCAGTGCGCAGCTCGGCCTCATCCGGTCTGAAAAGAATGCGGCGGTGGCGCTAACGCCACCGAGCCAGGGAAAGTGGAGTGTGCCTCATGCCCTGGAATCGTCGGTGCTCTGGAGTACTGCGCTATCTCGGACGGCACTGGCACCGTACGGGGTCTGCCGTGGTGGCTGCGGCAGTCCTGGTGGCCCTGCTGACCGTGGCCACTCCGGCGGCCGCGGCCGCCCCGGCGCTGACCATCGACGCGCCCACCCCCATGCAGGTGGTGACCACGGCCGACGTCCCGGTACAGGTGACGTTCGCCCAGCCGCCGGGTGCCGGTCAGTTCAAAGCCGTGCTCAATGGTGCGCACAACGTAACCGTGCGCCTCCGGGTCGCCGGGACCGTGGCGCGGGGAACGTTGACCAGTGCAGACGGCGTGGTGCCCGGCGCCAATGCCCTCTCGATCACGGTTACCGGCCCTTCCGGTTCTCAGACCCGAACCCAGTTCTTCACCGTGCAGACACGGGTGTTCCGCGACAACAAGGGCGACCTTCCGGTTGACGTCCGCCAGTTTCAGTCTCGTTTGATCATCCCGGAGGGCTCAATCGACGGCTACGAGGTCGCCCTGGGTGGCAATGTGGTTCGAGCTCCGACGCCGACCGGATGGACGTGCGACGTCGGGGTCTGGGTGGTGGTGGTGGCGAAAGATCAACTCGCCGTGTCCCAGTCGACGACCTTCCCGCTGTGCTCGCCGACCCAAGTTCAGGATTTGACCACATTCCTGTCCGCGCTCCCCGACATCGGAGCTGCGCGTGCGGCCGCTCCGATGGTCATCGTGAACAGCATGAACCTGCAGCCAATGGATGACGCTCGTCCCGGCGCGGGCGGTCTGGGATCGGCTCTGCAGTCGATCGGCGCGGTCGGAGACGAGATCAACGGCATCGACCTGACCAAGCAGGCTTTGTCAGTGGTGGGCACGCGCGGCGCTGCTCGCGGGACGGCGTACCAAATCGCCGACGGGCTCGCCGACGAGAACGTTCGCGAAATTAGCGCCACGCCGGCGTCCGTGAACGGAATCCTGGCGCAGGACAACAAGACGTTGTTCCAGCTCATCATGATGGACAACCTCACGTTCGACGTCTCCGCCGATGGCCGGACCGTGAGCAGCGGCAACGTTTCCTACACCCTGCCGGCCGCACGTCAGGCGCACTCGCGCGGTGGCCTGCACATGGTGGTGCTGGATCGGCGCACCTTGGCAGCGCTGTCCAACAATTACTTTGAGCTCAACAGCGACGCCGCGATCGCCGAACAGACCCGCCTGGCCGGGGTGGTCGCTCACTTGTCCGAAAGCGATTTGGTCTTTCTGGCCACGGTCGGCGATCAGCCGCTGCCGACGCAAGCCGTGGAGCAACCGCCGGCGTGCACCGCGGTCGTCGACGACCCGAACAGTCCCTACTTCAACAATGTGGGCGACAACCCGTTCCTGGGGAGTTGCCGGTATGTCCCGGCCGGCGCACCGCAGACCTTCACTGTCCCTTACGGGATCACCAGTGTGGATGTGACCGCGACCGGAGGTCGAGGTGCCGCCTCGCAAAGCGGTGGGGCGGGCGGCCGCGGCGCCACGGTTACAGCCCAGCTCACCGTGGGTGCTCCCGGCGCGGCCACCGATGTCCACTTCGGCGATCAACTGCTGATCCGCGTCGGCGGGAACGGCGACAACACCGTGCACGACTCCTCCGATGCGGCCTACAACGGTGGTGGCCGTGGCGGGGGTGCCTCGCTGCTCGGTGGCGGTTGGCCGGGCGGTGGCGGTGGCGGCGCGTCCGACGTCCGGCTTGCGGCGTGCGCCCATCAGTCCTGCCCAGTGGTCGTCGCCGGTGGAGGTGGTGGCGGCGGCGGCAAAGGTGGTGCCGGTGCCGGCGCCCCAGGCGGTAACAGCGGCCAGGCGGGCGGCAACGCGCCCACCGGCGCGACCGGGGGTCAGGCTGGAAGCGACCCCGCGACGCATAACCAGCCGGGCACCGGGTCGAACGGCTCCGGAACCCCAGGCCTTCCCGGAGTGGGCGGCGACGGCAAGAACGGTCACCAGGCCGGATCGATTCTCCACAACGGCGGTGGTGGCGGGGGCGGCGGCGGTGGCGGCTACGTGGGCGGCGGCGGTGGCGGTGGGGACCTCAGCCACGGCGGCGGCGGCGGCGCGGGCGGGTCGAATCTGGTTCCTGCGGCAGGCCAGGTCGTGACGGCCAGCACCGCCCAGCCGGGCGTGACGATCACCTACCCGCTCGCCGGTCCAACGCTCGCGCAGATCCTGCGCCCGCTACAGGTCACTCCCGAAATCATCGAAGGCATCGCCGGCGCCGAGGCGGCGACGCCGGCCAACAGCCGGTACGCGATCGTGACCGCCCTGGCGCCACCTTTCGGACTTCCGCGGTTCGACGCGCCCGAGGCGAGTCCAGCCGTAGCAGGCACTGCCACCGGCGAGCTGCAGGTCGTTCTCACCCGGGGCACGCGCGGCGGCTGGTACCAACCCCAGACATCGTTCGCTCCCACGACCGCCGCCAACACACCGACGCACCTGAACACCGCCCTGGATCGAATTCTCGGCTCCGTGCACGCGGATTGGCCGGTACCCGCACCGGGGCGACCGGATCAGGCCGCGGCCTTCGCCGCCGTCAGCGCACAATTGTGCGGTCTTGAGTGCACCAACGCCAGAACCCTGTACGACAACACCGCCGAATTGTTGGCCACGAAACTCGGCTATTTGCAGAACATGCGCTACGTCGCACCGGTCCCGCCGGCACCCCCCTACGGGAAGGATGCCTTCGACGAAGTGACCACACAGCTTGAGAAGGAGCTGACCGAGGCCTACGTCGTGGCCGGGTGGCGGGACGGGGTGCGCTCGATTCTCACGGCAGCGGCCACCGCCCTACCCGCGGACCTTCAGCAGCCCTATCAAAACATTCGTGCCGCTATACCCGTCGATCCAACCCGCCAGGTGCTGGCCAAAGCCACCCAGATACTGGCCACCGTCGCTGCGTTGAGCTCGAAAATCCCCTATGTGGGCTCAGTCATCGGTGTCATCAACTCGATCGTGTCTTTCGGGTCCAAGCTCTATACGGACAACTCCGGAGTGCTGCTCGACCAGCTGCAGGGCACCGTCGATACACTGGCTGCTCAGATCAACGGCGCGCTGCTCAGCGGACTCAGTCATTTCGACCTCGTCCTTGGCATGATTTATTCCGACTGGGGAAAGCTCGACGCCGTGTATCAGGACATGTTCGTCAACCACCCCAACGATTGGGACGCAACCGGAGTCACTCAGGACCGGGTGGTCACGGCGATGTCCGATTCGGCCCAGCTCGGGTATTACCGGGCGCTGGTTCCGGCCATATTCGGTAAGGTTGAAGCAATTCACGCCGACACTGGCGACGCGCGATCGGTCGGATTCTACGATCAACGCCCGTTCGGGGCCTGGACGAACGGCACCAACGCCTTCGCTTTCGGCGCAGTGGGTATCAACCGAGACCCGTTCAACAGCGCCCCCACCTACACCTACGGGTTCGACGCCCAGCTGGTCGGCGTACGACCGGTCCTCACCGTCGACCAGAACAATTTGAACCTGTCGGCTGGGCGCCCGATGCCGACGACCCTGGTCGGTCAGATGGCCGATGTGGGGCTCTTCAAGCCGTACCTCGTGGAGCGGTGGGCGCTGCCCACCGCCCGTTGCACCGGAGGAGACCGCGGCGCCGAGTGGATCGGTTGCGGCGGCGGCGGAGTCGGAAGCTCCCCCAGTGGACCGCCCCCTACGCCACCGTCTCCCACCACCTCCTCAGCGCCCGGCTCCCGCACAACGAGCCACGCCGCCCAGGCGCCATCCGCCACCACCACCCCACAACGCACCACACCCACCAATGCGACCGCCCCCTCCCTCGCCGCCACCGGCATCAACACCGGTTCCGAGCTCAGCCTGGCCACATTGCTCATCGCCATCGGTATAGGTCTATGCCTGATGGTCGCCCATGGGCGCCAGCGACGTCGCCGCCGCCACTAGCGAACCCGGGCATGAACCTGGTCCAAGCTGCTGTCACACGGGTTCTTGCACTGCAATGAGGCAGCGTCGTCGGCCTGCTCGCACTCAGTTGGTGGGACCAGGGCAACGCAGGAGTACTACAACCAGTGGTCGTGTAGCACTGAGAACATCTTGGCCAGCACGCCCGCAGCAGGCCTCCGCGCCCACATCGCGGCCGCCATCACGATGGGTGATCCGCCCAGCGCAGGGTCCATGCGCATAGAAGGCCGTGCTCGACGAGCAATGGGCGGCAGCCGGCAAGCAACGAGGGCGACCGGCGGGATCCATGCCAGGCAGGTCCGATCAAATGTCACTGGAAAGCCAGCAGGCGGAAGGCGCGCTACTCGTGCACAAGAGTGACAGGAGGTGGGATTGGAGACCTGAGAGGAAGCTCCCCCGACTGGACTCGAACCAGTAACCGTCCGATTAACAGTCGGATGCTCTGCCAATTGAGCTACGGAGGAACGGCTTTGCCCCGGCGCACCGGGAGCGCGGCGGGCACCAGAATAGCTCATCCGCGGACCTCGCGTCGCCGTGCGCCGCGCTTCCCGGGCGTACCCGAGCGGAGGCCGCCAGTGGCCGATCCGGCCCGCGCGCCCGCCACCGAACCCTTTAACCTGGCCCAATGACCCCGCCGCTGGTGATCTGGGACCCGGCGATGCTCGGCTACACCCTGGGCGGCCACCATCCGATGAGACCCGTTCGCTGGGAACTCACCATGCGGCTGGCCGGCCTGCTCGGGGTGCTGGACGGGATCGAGCCCGTGTCGCCCGAGCCGGCCACGGACGACGAGCTGGCCGCCGTGCACACGCCCGACTACATCGCCGCGGTCCACCGGGCGGCCGACGGCGTTCCGTCGGACCGGTACGGCCTGGGCACCTCGGACAACCCGATCTTTCGCCCGATCCATACGGCCTCCGCGCTGATCGCCGGCGGCTCCATCCATGCCGCCCGAGAGATCGCCGCCGGCCGGGCCACCCGGGCCGTCAGCATCGCCGGCGGCCTGCACCACGCCATGTCCGGCTACGCCTCCGGCTTCTGCATCTACAACGACGCCGCCCTGGCCATCCGCGCCCTGCTCGACGCCGGGCTGCACCGGATCGCCTACGTCGACGTCGACGTGCACCACGGCGACGGAGTGCAGGCCTGCTTCGCCGACGATCCGCGGGTGCTGACGATTTCGCTGCACGAGTCGCCCCTCACCCTCTGGCCGGGCACCGGCCGGGCCGACGACATCGGCCGCAACAGCGCCGCCGGGACCGTCGTCAACGTGCCGCTACCCGCCGGAACCGCAGACGCCGATTGGCTCCGCGCCTTCGCAGCCGTCGTGCCCGGCCTCGTTCAGGCGTTTCGGCCGGACGCCCTGGTCACCCAGCACGGCGTCGATTCGCACGCGTGGGATCCCCTGGCGGATTTGTCCCTCACCGTGGATGGGCAGGTGGAGAGCTACCGGCGGCTGCGCGCCCTCGCCGACGAGGCCGCCGGCGGCCGCTGGCTCGCGCTCGGCGGCGGCGGTTATTGCCCGGTCACCGTGGTCCCCCGGGCCTGGACCCACCTCCTGGCACTGGCCGCCGACCGGGACATCGATCCCGCCACCGCCCTGCCACCGGAGTGGCTGACGGCCGCCCGGCGCGCCCAACCCGACGGCCGCCTGCCCGCCACCATGTCCGACCAGCCCACACCGCGGCCGATCGAGGTGCCACCCTGGGATCCGGATGGTCACCGACCGGTGGACCGGGTCATCGGACAGGTCCGGCGGCTGGTCTATCCGTTGCACGGCCTCGACCCTTTCGACCCCCGTGACTGAGCCCCACTCCTCAGGGCGCCCGAACCCCGCGCCGTCCCCAGAAAACGCGAACTACCCGGCGCACTGGGAAGCCGACGTCCTGCTCTCCGACGGCGGCGTCGTGCACCTTCGTCCCGTCCGGGCCGACGACGGACCGGGCCTGGTGGCCATGCACGACCGCACCAGCGACCGCAGCAAGTACTTGCGCTACTTCCAGATGGTGTCCCGGCTCTCTCCCGCCCAGCTGGACCTGTTCCTGGGGGCGGACCAGATCAACTCGATCTGCCTGGTGGCCCAACTGGGCGACGACCTGATCGCCGCCGGCACCTTCTACCGCGATGAGCGCCATCCGGATGCGGCCGAGGTTGCCTTCCTGGTCGAGGACGCCCAGCAGAGCCGGGGACTGGGCTCGATCCTGCTTGAGCACCTGACCGCGGCCGCCCGCGAACGCGGCATCCGCGAGTTCACGGCCGAAGTCCTCACCGAGAACCGGCCGATGATCAAGGTGTTCCTCGACGCCGGCTATGCCGTGAGCCGGCACCTGTCCTCCGGGGTCGTCGACCTGCATTTCGACATCGCCCCCACCGCCGCGTCGCTGGCCGTGATCACCGCCCGGGAACACCGCGCCGAGGCCCGCTCCCTGCAGCGCCTGTTGAACCCGGCATCCATCGCAGTAATCGGCGCATCGACGGAGCCCACGTCCCTCGGCCACATCGTGCTGCGCAATCTGCTGGCGGCCGACTTCTCCGGTCCGGTCTTCCCGGTCAATCCCCACGCCGTCGCTGTGCAAGGGGTGCGCGCCTATCCGACGGTGCTCGACATCCCTGACCCGGTGGACCTGGCCGTCATCGCCGTCCCCGCCGCGGTGGTCAGCGCGGTCGTCGAGGACTGCCGCGCCAAACACGTCCATGGCCTCGTCGTCATCAGCGCCGGATTCGCCGACGCCGATGAGCAGGTCGGCGGACCGGGCGCGGCCGCTCAGCGGCAGTTGGTCGCCCTGTCCCGGGCCAACGGCATGCGGGTGGTGGGGCCCAACTGTCTCGGCGTGGTCAACACCGACCCAGCGGTGCGCCTGAACGCCTCGCTGGCCCCGACGGTGCCGCCGCCCGGCAACATCGGTTTCTTCAGCCAGTCGGGCACGCTGGGCATCGCCATCCTGGCCGACGCCGCGGCGCGTGGACTGGGCCTCTCCTCGTTCGTGTCGGCCGGCAATCGCGCGGACGTCTCCGGCAACGACCTACTCCAGTACTGGGCGGACGATCCGCGCACCGATGTCGTGCTGCTGTACCTGGAGTCGTTCGGCAATCCCCGCAAGTTCGCCCGACTGGCCAAAACCCTGGCCCGGACCAAACCGGTCGTCGCGGTCAAATCCGGCCGTCATCAGTTGCTGTCACCCGGCGTCGCGGCCAGCGCGGTGGCCGTGCCGAGCGCCGTCGTGGACACCCTGTTCGCTCAGGCCGGCGTGATCAGGACGCAGACGCTGGACCAGGCGTTCGACGTGGCGCAATTGCTGGCCCGTCAGCCGCTGCCCAGCGGTCGGCGGATCGCCGTGGTCGGCAATTCCACCGCGCTGGGCATCCTGGCCGCCGACGCCTGCCTGGATGCCGGCCTGCTGCTGGCCCCGGGCAGCCCGGTCGATCTCGGCTTCGCCGTCGCCGCGGACGTCCTGGCCGACCACGTCCGGGCGGTGGCCGAAAGCGGCACGGCCGACGGCATTGTCATGATCTACATGCCGCCGGCGACCAGCGGCCCCATCGACGGCGCCGGCTGGCCGCTTCACCTCGACGGGCTGTCGGTGCCGGTGGTCAGCACCTTCCCGGGCGGACGGCGCCCCACCGCCCGCCGCACCGTTGCCACGGCCGCCGCACCTGCCGCGGCTTCTCCCGCATCGGGCTACCGCACACCGGAGCGCGCCGTGGCGGCCCTGGTCCACGCCGTCCGCTACCGGGAATGGCTGGACCGGCCGCCGGGCCGGCTGCCTGCCTTCCAGGTGGACATCGCTCGAGCGGAGCACCTGGTCCACGCGATGCTGCCCGCCGAGCGCGAGCGCGCACTGGCTGACAACGAACTGGCCGAGCTGCTGCACTGCTACGGCATCGAAATCGCCGCCTTCGCGATCGCCGAGACCGCCGAGCAGGCGGTGGACGTGGCCGGTCGGCTGGGCTTCCCGGTGGTTCTGAAGGCCGTTGACCAGCACCTCCGGCATCGCGTCGACCGCGCCGGGATTCGGCTCCACCTGCCCGGCGCGGACCAGGTGCGGATCGCCTATGAGGACCTGCTCGCTTCCGGAACCAGCCGGGTGTACGTGCAGGTCGAGGCGCCGCCGGATCGATCCGTCCTACCCACGGTGCTGAAGCTGATCTCCGACCCGTCGTTCGGGGCGGTGATCTCGTTCGGCCTGGGCGGCATGGCCACGGACCTGCTCGACGACTTCGCGTATCAGGCGGTCCCGCTGACCGATGCCGACGCCGCCGACCTCATCCGGCGTCCCAAAGCCGCGCCGCTGCTGGCCGGGTACCGCGGTGCCGACCCGGTCGATCGCGAGGCGCTGGCCGAGGTGGCGCTGCGCCTCTCCCAGTTGGCGGACGACCTTCCCGAGATCATCGAACTCGAACTCAATCCCGTCCTGGTGGGACCGGGCGGCGCCTGCGTCACCGGCGCGACCGGCCGCATCGGGCCGGCCAATCGCCGGGCCGACGTCCGCCGCCGGCTGCGCTGAGCCCGGTCCTGAACAGGACGCCGGAAACCGGCCCAGAAGCACGGCGATCAACCGCCGGTGATCACCCCGAACGGCGTCGCCCCCAGTGGCTTGACGAAGCCTGTCGTCTCCAGGGTGCCGAGCCAGGCGGACGCCTGCTGGAGCTGGAGCTGCTGCGGCCGGTGGGCGATGACGCTCTCCCATCGGTTGAACACCACCTTGGCCAGCGGCTTGGCTCCGTTCACCGGCGTGGTCCACACCACCGAGTCCGGGAAGAAAGCGACCACCACGATGCGGCCGGTCCAATTGGCCCGGATGGCGGCCAGAGTGCTGACCGTGGGCGAATTGACCTGGATCGCCGAGTCGGTGCACAGCTCCTGCAACGCCGGCAGCATGGAACCGGTGATCGGATACGCCCCCGCCTGCACGATCAGCGTGTTCGACCCGGCGAGCTGACAGATCTGGTTCAAGAAGTCGTATTCGCCGGCGCCTTCCCGCGAGTCGAAGAGCTGGCCCCAGAAGATGGCCGGCAGCGCCACCACGACCACCGCGGCGACGGCTCCAACCCACCGCACCCGCGGCAGCCGGCTGACCACCGCACGCATGGCGAACGCCGCTCCGACGGCGGTCGCGGGAATGATCAACGGCATCAGCCGACGGGCCGCCCAGATCTGGTCCGCGGTGATCGAGATGTTGTTCAGGTAGAACCCGGACACCACCACCACAATCGCCCAGACGGTCAGCAGCCGGGGGTCGCGGCGTCGGACGAACGTCACGGCAGCCCACCACGCGCCGAGCAGACCCAGCGCGACGACCGGCCAGCTCAGGTACCAGGCCAGCCAATTGACGGTCATCTCGTCGTAGCTGCGGGTGCCGTCGACCGGCAGGCCTTCGGCCTTCTGCCGGGCCGCGACCGAACCCACGTAGTCCAGCCCGTCGTGGTTGTACTGGTGGTGGCCGACCATCCAGAACGGGCGCGTCACCATGGCCACGGCCGCCAAGCCGACGACGACGGCGGACCCGACGAGCAGCCCCTTGCGGTGCCGCACCAGCCATGCCGAGAACCCGCCGGCGAACCGGCGCCACCGGGACAGCGCCCAACCCGCCACGGCGACCACCGGCATCACGGCAATCAGCGGATAGGTCTGCTTGGCCAGGCTGTGCAGGTACTGCGGACTGTGCTCGTGCAGGTCGAGCCAGGCCATGGCCACCAGCGGGGCGGCTCCCGCCGCGAACAGCAGAAGGCCGCGGCGTCCCTCCTGGCGCCGCTGCGGCGACGACGCCGCCACGGCCAGCAGGCTCAGCGCGGCCAGTGCGGCCACCACCGTCAGCCCACCGTCGATGCGCGCGATCATGGTGCCGCCCGCGAAGGCTCCGGACAAGGCGAACAACCACGGACGACGTTCGTGGATGGCGGCCCACAAGGTGGCCAGCATGCCGCCCACGAACACCAGGGCGGTCGGCTCGGTGTAGGGCACCCGCGAGAACGCGGCCAGCGGCATGGTCACGCCCAGCACGATCAACGGGAGCAAGCCCCACAGCGGTCCGAGAACGCGCCGGGCGAAGGCGTACACAGCCACCAGGGCGACGCCGCCGATCAGCACATTGGCATGGAAGACGCCGGCGGCCCCGCGCAGCCAGCCGGCCACCCCCAGCAGGCCCGGGAGCAGATCATTGCCCTGCACGTGGTTCACGGCCCCGAAGTTGCCGTTCAGGAAATCGGTCTGGACGCCCGGAACGAGCGCCGCCAGTTCCGGCAGCTTGGTGTTGACGGCGATGTCCGGCGACGGATGGGAAATCAACCAGAGGGCCGACAGGGTGTATTGCGCGGGATCGCGGTCCAGCCCGATCATCTCCGCGGTGTGCCGCCACTGCGCGACGCACCACACCGCCGCCCCGATGAAGGCCGATCCGACGCCGACGGCGGACGCCCACCCCACGCGAATCGGCTGGGGAGTGACACGGCGACCGAATGCCAGGCAACCGATCAGCACCACCGCGGACAGCGGCAGGACCAGCCAGGGGCGGAACTGTTCGGCCAGCAGGCTGAGCGCGACGACCAGGGACACCCCCAGGAAGCCGATGATCAGGCGGTCGGGCAGGCTGACCAGAACGGACATCGCCCGAGCCGGACCGGGACGGTGCTCGGCGTCGGAAGCGGCGGGCCGGACCTGAGTCAGGTCGGCGGTCGTCACCATATGGTCAGCTTTCCGGTAGGCCGTCGGACAATGGGGCTCGGCTGGCAAGGCGCAACCACACCCGTCGATTGACCAGGTTGCCCCATGACCCTATGAAACGGCCACCCCGTGACCCACCAATCCGGCACCTGCGTTCCTGTTCGGCTCGGCCATGGGCAAGACTGGCGTAGATCTGACCGGCGTGAAGAAGACGGAGTGCGGCGATGTTCAAACTGACGGTCGGCGCGGCCATCGGTTATGTCCTCGGCTCACGAGCCGGCCGCGAGCGGTACGAACAGATCAAGCGGTGGGCGGCCCGGGCTGCCGATCACCCCGCCGTTCAGGGCGCGGCAGGATTCGTCCGGGCCAAGATTTCCCAGGTCCTGCACCTCACCTGAGCGGTCAGGTACTCAATTCCGGTCGGCCGGCGGAGCGGCGCTTGATTTCCACCCCGCCCATCAGCGCTACACCCTTCACCACGACGACCTGCGCTCCCGGAGAGCTCACCAGCGGCGCCGCCGGCCGGTCGAAGCCGCCCATGATGCCGACACCGCGGGAGTGCACGACCGTCGATTCGTCCACCGTGATCTGGACGCCGCCCATGATTGCCGCGACGTTGATCACGACTGTCGACGCGGCAAAGTAGGCCTCGGTGAGGTCCAGCTCGACACCGCCCATCACGGCGACCGCATTGAACTTCTCCGGCACCACCCACTCGCCGCGCCGCTGCGCCTCGCCGAAGATCGCCACGGCGAAGTTGCTGTCGGGTACACCGCCGATCCGGGCCGGCGCCATCGCGGCGGTCTGGGCGGCCGGAGCCGACTTCACCAGAGACAGCGGGTTGGGCAGATCCTGGGTCACCGGTTCCAGCTCGCCCAGCGTCTTCGCCGCGTACACCGTGTCGAGCCGGTCCTGCAGCTCGGCGATGGAAATCCGTCCGTCGGCCATGGCTTGGTTCAGCACCTGCGCCACGGCCTCCCGGTCGGCATGGGACGCCCTGATCGCGCCCGGACCGACGGGAGCCGACAGCGCAGGCGACGCCGCCCCGGGCTTGGTCAGCCCCACGGGGGGCGGGACAGGGCCGGCCGGACGATCACCGGCTGAAGCGGCGGGCGGAAGCGGCTCGCTCATGGCGGCGAGAGTACGCCGCGCCTTCACCCGGCCCGACCCGTCTGGCGGGGCCGGCGGCGACTATTCCAGGACCGGTCCTCGCAGGGCGGCGGCCGTGTGCGCCACCGCGGCCGCGAAGCCTTGGATCGCCGGATCGGTGCCCGCGTCCGGGCGCACCTGGACCGTCAAGCCGTCCCGGCCGGCCACCTTGCGCAGCACCACCCAGGCCCCGGCCGGCGCGTCGATGTGGGCGCTACGCACTACTGACCCGCGCACCCGGGCGTGCACCACGTCGGTGAGAACATTCTTGGTGGGCAACGCGAATTCCCGCGCCGCCCGATCGATCAGCACGATGGTCCCGTCGACCCACGTGTCGGCGACCTCGGCGACCACCACCCGCAGCGTCCGGTCGGCGAAGGTGGCCTTGGACACGAGATCCCAGGGCATCCGGATGGGACCGCGGTCGTCGACGTGCCAGAGGCCGAACCGGGTCGCGGCCAGCATTTCACCGTCGGGCAGGGCCGCGGCCGCCAGCACACGTTCGCCCGGCTCGAGAGCCTGGCTGAGCACCGGTGACTGTGGCCGCCGCCGGCCGAACCAGAGCGAAGCCACCGGTCAGCCCGTCCCGCCGGCGGCCCGCTCCCGCAGCTTGCGGCGGTATTCCGAGACGTCCTGCAGCTCGAGCAGCAGTTCGTGGCTCCGCTCGGCGTCGCCCGTCGACTCGGCCCGCCGCAGCGCAGACCGCAATTCGGACTCTCGGACGGACTGCGCGCGTTCCCCCAGGCTGGCCAACATTGCTCCGGCGTACCCGACCTCGTCGCCCGACCGGAACGAAAGCTGTTCCACCGCGAGTTCACTGACCAGCCCGCGCAGCGGGCCTTCCGGCAACTCGCCGGCCACCGCGTCGATCCAATTGGAGACCGAAGAGGACAGCACGGCGGCCGGACCGCCCAGCTTGTCGATCGCATCGTGCACGCGCCCGTAGGCCTCGTCGCTGTACCAGGATCGTTCGACCTGCCGGTATCCGACCACCATCAGCCGAGGTTGCTGCAGCACCAGCTTGAGGGATTCCCGCTCGGCCATGAGCCGCGGATCACGCGCCCGCGGCAGCACCTGCTCTGAGCCGGCCGGCCCTGACGGCGGCTCGGCCGGCGCCGAGTCGGCGGGAGGGTGATTCCGGTGGCCGTCGCGACGGCCGGGCCCAGCCCCGCTTCCGGCCTGGGCGGCGACCGTCCGGCGGACCCGTCCGGCGATCGCCTCCGGCTCGCTGCCCAGCATCCCGGCCAACACCCGGATGTAGTCCTCCCGCAGGAAGGCCTGCTTGATCCGGGCGACCATCGGAATGGTCTCCGCCGCCGCCGCCACCCGGCCCTCCGCCGACTCGAGGTCGTAGTTCTTGAGCGTCTCGGAGATGGCGAACTCGAAGAGCGGTTTGCGTCTGGCCACCAGATCGCGGAGCGCCGCATCGCCTTTGGCCTGCCGAAGTTCGCAAGGATCCATGCCGTCCGGGGCAATGGACACGAACGTGTTGGCGGCGAACCGCTGATCGGAGTTGAACGCCTTGAGCGCCGCCTTCTGGCCCGCCGAGTCGCCGTCGAAGGTGTAGATCACCTCACCGCGGAGCGAAGCCTCCGAATCCAGGAGATAGCGGCGCAACACGCTGATGTGCTCTTCCCCGAAAGCTGTTCCGCACGAGGCGACGGCGGTGGTCACCCCGGCCACGTGCATGGCCATCACGTCGGTGTAGCCCTCGACGACGACGACCCGCCGGTGCCGGGCGATCTCCTTCTTGGCCAGGTCCAAGCCGTAGAGCAGCGACGACTTGCGGTACAGCACCGTCTCGGCCGTATTGAGGTACTTCGCCTCGAAACGATCGTCGGCGTAGAGGCGACGGGCCCCGAAACCGACGACTTCCCCGGTCGCCTCCTTCAGAGCCCAGGTCAAACGGCGCCGGAAGAAGTCGATGGGTCCGTTCGAGCCGCGCCGCACCAGCCCGGCCTTCTCCAGTTCGGTGACCGTGAATCCCTGCCCCAGCAGATGTTTGGTCAGTTGGTCCCAGCCGTCCGGGGCGTATCCGCAGCCGAACCCGATGGCGGTCTCCACATCAAAGCCCCGCTCGGCCAGATATTGAACCGCGGCCGCCGCCCCCGGAGTGGACAGTTGCGCCTGGTAGAACTCGGCCGCCGCCCGGTTGGCCGCAAAGAGCCGCTGCCGGCTGCCCCGGTCCACGGCCACCGACGAGCCGGCATCGGACATGGTGATGGCCACGCCTGCCTTTTCGGCCAGCCGCTGCACCGCTTCGACGAAGGTCAGGTGCTCGAGTTCCATCAGGAACCGGAACACGTCGCCACCCTGCTGGCAGCCGAAGCAGTGGTAACGACCCTGCGCCGGGCGCACCGTGAAAGAGGGCGTCTTCTCGTCGTGGAACGGGCACAAGCCCTTCAGGGCACCGCTTCCCGCGGGCTTCAGCGTGACGTACTCGCCGATCACCGTGTCGATCCGGCTGGCGTCGCGGACCCGCTCGATGTCCACTTCATTGATCCGGCCCGCCACGCTCGCCAAGTCTAGGGCGTGCCCCCGTCACCCCGGACTTCGTCAACAGCAGCGTCGGGTCGCACCGTCAGGCGGAGGCAGCCGACGCCATTTCGTCCTCGCGCGGGTCGGCAGCGACCGCGTCGGACGGTGTGGTCGGCTTGGGCCGACGCGGTTCCCGGACACCGGCCAGATCCCCGCCGTCACCACGCCGGCCACGGCGATTGCGGCCCGCTAGCACTTTGCGGCCGACGAAAATTCCGGCGACGGCGGCGCCGGCGAGCAGAATCAGCTTGCGAACGCGCGACGGCTCCATGCTCTCCATGACGTCAGACTGGCCCTGTGGTATCCGCCTGACCAGCCGTTTCACTGAAGGAGAAACCGTCGGACCTCAGATACGGCGATGATCGACCCGGCTCATCCGTGGGCCGTGCCGGGGCGGCATAGCGCCGGACAGTTCCAGGAGGCGAACCGCCCGCCAGCGGTGCGGCCGCCACGGCTCCCAGCAGGCCTCGACTTCGTCGTGCCCGACCGTGCGACCGGCGATGGCGTGAGAGGTCAGCGCGGGCAGGTGATAATCGCCGACGGGCAGGGCGTCGGGGTCGCCGAGCGCGCGTGCACCGACCTGCGCGGCCGTCCAGGCGCCGATGCCCGGCATCGCGGTCAAGAGCCGATACGTCTGCTCCGTGCTCCGCGCGCCGGCCTTCTCCAGTTTGGCGGCGTGGTCCAGGCTCAGGTGAGCGGCTCTGGACCGCTGCGGATCGACGCCGGCCAGGTGCCACTCCCACGACGGAATACGTTGCCACACGCGGATTTCCGGGAACACGAACATTCCGCGCGGCACCGGCCCGGGTGCCGGGTCGCCGAACTTGGTGATCAGCCGGCGCCAGGCGGCGAAGGCGTCCAGCCCGACCACCTTCTGTTCGAGAATGCCGGGAATGAGCGACTCCATCACCAGCGACGGTCCGGACGAATGCGCAAGCCGGGATGACGCCGGTGGGCTCTCGGTCAACAGCGCTGTGCCGGGCCGGAAGTCGCCGGGATCGTCATCGCGGCCCAGCATGCCGGGCAGCCCGTCGATCAGTTCCTCGGCGCCAAATCCCCAGGCCTGGCAGGCGATCTCGCCCGACCCGGACTGTCGGATGCGGAAGCTCACCGGCCCGGTCGGCAGGCGGGACGTGCGCCAGAGGTCGCCGCCCACGACGCGGTAGGTGGGATCCCCGCGACCGCGCCGCAGCACGGACAACGTCAGGGCGGCGTCGACGGGCCTCCGGGTCGCCAGATGGTTGTCGGCCACAGCGGGTGTCGCGGTCATCGGGGCGGTCATGCCGCCACCAGCCGGCGATACCAGCCGACCGCCTGGGCGTCGGTGAACGAGGAAACCTGGTCGAGGACCACCCGCAGCCGGCCGCGTCACCGGAGGCCTCGGCGTACAGCTGCCCGTGCCAGGGGTCGAGCAGCGCGGCCCCGCGGTCGGCCAAGCACGTGCACCAGTTCCACCAGCATTTCCTGTTGCCTGACCTGGAGCGACGGCGCGCCGGGCGAAGCCATCACGTACCGCTCCGCCACGGCCTTGAGCAGCGCGACCTCGGCCCGCAGGACGTCGGGACCCGGAGGTCGCCGGCGTAGCGCCGGAGCGGCCGCGGAGAAACCGCCCGGGTGGCAGCGACCGCTCCGGTGACGAACCGGCCGATCAGCTCGCTGGTCACCGTCTTGGTGGCGAGCGCTGGGCCGCGCCAGGTCGGGCCGCCACCCGCAGCCCGTCGGCGATCACCGGCAGGGCCAGCAGCTCCGCCAGTACCTGGCCCAGGTCGGCGGCTGCATCGCCGGCTGAATTCCAGCTCTCGGCCGCGGCGGCCACCACGGCGTCCCGCTCGTCGGTCGGACCGCAGCCGGGCCGGGTCGATCCGGCCGGCCAGGATGCCGTCCTCGACGTCGTGCACCGAGTAGGCGACGTCGTCGGACCAGTCCATGATCTGGCTCTCCGATGCTCCGCGCGGAGCGGATCGGGACGCCCGGCGCCGGATCCATGCGAACACCTCGGCCTCGTCGGCGTAGACGCCGAACTTCCCGCCGGCCGCGCAGGCCGTCGGACCAACGGGTACTTCATCACCGCGTCCAGCGCGGCGCGGGTGAGGTTCAGCCCGGCCGACCGGCCGTCGGCGTCGAGCACCTTCAGCTCCAGAAAGGTCAGCAGGCGCAGGTTCTGGGCGTTCGCCTCGAATCCGCCGGCGGATCGCGCCCACCCCGTCCAGGGCCGGCTCGCCGTTGTGCCCGAACGGCGGATGACCGATGTCGTGGGCCAGTCCGGCCAGATCGACCAGATCCGGGTCGGCCCCCAGCCGAGCCCGATGTCCCGGCCGATCTGGGCGACCTCCAGGGAGTGGGTGAGCCGGGTGCGGGGGACGTCGTCCTCGTCCGGGGCGACCACCTGCGTCTTCCCGGCCAGCTTGCGGAACGGCGACCGAGTGCAGCACCCGCGCCCGATCCCGGGCGTACGGCGATCGCGGCCGGCATCCGGATCGCGCCGGCCAGTCCGGCCGATTTGCCGCGGTTCCGTGCACCCGGCGTTCGACGTCCTCCTGCCCGGCGTCGGTGCGCGCTGACCACATGGCGGTCACAGCACCGGGCTCCCGGCTCCCGACGAGCCGCCGACCAGCAGGTAGAAGCCGAGCCCTACGGTTTCCCGCCAGATGTACCGGGCCTCGACCCCGGGCTGCACAGCCGGACCCTGCGGTGACCGGCGAGACGCTGACCGACAGGCCCAGATCCTGCGCCATGCGGGCCGCCCGAGCCGAGTGCCAGGGGTCGGTGACCAGCACGACCCGGTGCCAGCGGTGCGCGTCCAACGTCTGCGGCCGTGGCGCGCAACGAGACCAGCGTGTCGTTCCCGACGTCGACCGACGTCAGCGCGCGCGCGGGTATCCCCCGCTGCCCGAGATAGGCGCGACCCGGCGGATCCCTCGGTGTACTCGTCACCGGCCAGCCGGCCACCGATGGCGATCACCCGCGGAGCCACGCCCTCCCGGAACAACTGCGCCGCGTGGTCCAGCCGGGCGGCGTACACGGACGACGGCCGGCCGTTGTACTCGGCGGCGCCGAGCACCACGATGGCGTCGGCCGCCGGCGGCCGGCCGGTGGCGTGGCCGGTGCGGAGCACGTGCAGGGCCACGCCGGCCACGGTGAGCACCACCACCAGGAGCGTGCCGACCAGGTACCGGCCGAACGTTCGCATGCGCGGCCCTCCCGCCGGTCGTGTCCAAGAGGCCGGCGGTGGCGCCGATCAGTTCCTGATTCTGCCAAAACTCAGGTGGACGCCGGGCGGCGTACGGTGCCCGGGCTCGGCAGATTGGCGGCGGGCTGATCGTGCGGGGCGGCCGAGGGCTGTCCAGGGGTAGTGGCCACCCACGCCGCCACCCATAGCACCACCGTGGCGACCAGGTTGAAAAAGAACAACAGGCCGATGATCGGGCCGAACAGCTTGGCGGTCGCCGATTTCAGCAGCAAAGGCAGCAGATAGGTGAAGGCCGAGCTTCAGCAATTCGAACGCCGCCGACGTGATGATGGCCCCGATGATCAGCGGGCGGCGGAACGGCCGCATGGCGCGCGGGGGCACCACGTAATACAGCCAGGTGAAAGTCAGCACATCGGCGGCCATGGCCAGCACCACCGGCAGCAGCGTGGCCAACGGGGTGAGCAGGGAATTGTGCTGCCAGCCCAGCCAATCCAGGACCGCGGATTGCGCCCAGGAATACCCGGTGGTCAAGGTGAGCGAGATCAGGATGGCCAGACCGAGGAAAACCAGGTACTTCAGGCTCCGCCAGTAATAGACGGGCAGACGATTCGGCCCGGATCTCCGACCCGGTGTCGAAGTCCGGCCGCCACATGGCCTGAATCGCGCTGCGCAGATTGCCCATCCAGCTGATACCCGAATAGATGGCGAAAGCCAAACCCAGGATTCCCACGGTCAGCCGGGCGTCGACCGCCGTGGCCAGGATCTGGTTCACCGTGTCGGACAGGCTCTTGGGCAGCGCCTGCGCGATGTCGTTCTGCAGGCCGGTCAACAAAGACGGCTGGTTGGCCAGCACGAACCCGGCCACCGAGAAGGCCAGCATGAGCAGCGGCACCAGGGCCAGGAAGGAGAAGTAGGTCAGCGCCGCCGCGAACTGGATGCCGAGCCGGTCCAGGAAACGGTTCTGCGCGGCCCAGGCGTGCTGCACTCCCGGTCGGCGCCAGAACCGGCGCGCCCTCGGCCCCACCCCGGCCCAGGGGGTGCGCCGCCGGGCGGGGCGAACGGTCTTGACCAGGCTCACCTTGGCCGTCATGGCTGCCCGGTTCCCCGCCGCGGCGATCGCACCGAGATCATGGCGCCGGAATCACAGCCAGCCCCGTTCGGTGGCTATCCGCACCGCATCGGCCCTGGTCCGCGCCCCGGTTTTGGCGATGACCGACGACAAGTGATTGCGCACGGTCCCTTCGGACAAATACAGCCGCCGGGCCAGTTCCGCCACCGTGGCGCCGTCGGTCGCAGCTGTCAGGACGTCCCGTTCCCGGCCGGTGAGCGGCGACTCGCCCAGACTCAGCGACTCCGCGGCCAGCACCGGATCGACGACGCGCAACCCGGCGGCCACCCGCCGGATGCCGTCGATCAGCTGCTCGGCGGGCGCATCCTTGGTCACGAAGCCCACGGCGCCGGCTTCCATGGCCCGGCGGAGGTATCCCGGCCGCCCGAAGGTGGTCAAGATCATCACTCGGCAACCCGGCAGCTGGCCGACCAGGGCGGTGCAGGCCGCGATGCCGTCCAGACCGGGCATCTGCACGTCCAGCAGGGCGACGTCCGGGCGGGTCCGCAGGGCCGCCGGCACCACGTCGTCACCCGCACCGACCTGAGCCACCACCTCCAGGTCGCTCTCCAGCGACAGCAGCGCCACGAACGCACCACGAATCATCGCCTGGTCGTCGGCTACCAGGACTTTGATCACCGATCGATCAAACCCTGCGCCGGCCGGCCCTTCTCTGCGGGGCCGGGCGTCGGGGACGCGGATACCGGGAGCGGCTCGGACAGGTCGGATGAACCGCCGGCCTGGATGGTCGCGTGCACCCGGAAACCGCCGTGTGGCCGCGGTCCGGCCTCCAAGGTGCCGCCGGCCTGTTCCACCCGCTCCGCCAAGTTGACCAGGCCCGATCCGGGCACGCCGCTCGACACCGGTCCGTCGACCCGGGCCGGTGCCGTTGTCGACGATGGTCACCGATTCCGGAGTCAGGGTGATCGCACACCACGTGCCGCCGGAGTGCCGCACGGTGTTGGTCACCGATTCGCGGACGACGTAGCCGAACACCGACCTGGCGGCGGGCGAGACGTCGTCGACCGCGGTGGGCAGCTCGGCCAGGAAACCGGCCGCCTGCAACACCGATCCGGCCACCGCGATTTCTCCGACCAGCGAGGTGTCGCGATAGCCGGCGGCCGTCGCCCGAACGTCGCCAACCGACTGCCTGGCCAGACCCTCGATCTCGGCGATCTCCCGCCTGGCCGCGGCCGGATCCCGATCGACCAGCCGACCGGCCAAACCGGCCTTGACGGTGATGGCGGTCAGCGAATGGCCCAGGATGTCGTGCAGATCGCGACCGATCCGGATCCGTTCGTTGGCCACCGCCGCATCGGCGAGCGCCTGCCGCGTCCGGCGCAATTCCTGGGCCAGCGCGATGTTGCCGGCGAAGGCGCCCATCCATGCGGTCAGCGCCACCAGCACAAAGGTTATCTCGAACGGCATCCCATGCCCGGCCGCTTGATCGACCACCAGCATGGCCACGGCCAGCCCGATCGCCAGCAGCAACGCCTCGCGCATCCGCAGCAGCATCCCGCCGGTGATCGCGGCGTAGAGCCACAGCGTGACCGCATCCGGCCAGCCGGCGGCGACGACCGGGATCACGATCGCCACTTGGGCGGCCAGCACCGCCGCCCGCGCCCGCCAAGCCCGCCCCATCGTCATCGGGCTGACCACGCTGTACAGGACGCCCAGAACGACCAGGCAGCTGAGCCCGAGGATCTTGCCGGACCATCCGGTACCGGAGGTCATCAGGCTGACGGCCGCGCCGACCAGGAAGGCGGTGCCGAACAGCGAGCCGAACATTCACCGGCGCTGCGCCGCGGGTAGGCGCCGCCACCAGGCCGGGCCCTTCCGGGCCGGCGCGTCCGGGTCGGCCATCCAGCGTTGCAGTTCACGCGGGTCAACAGCACCCGGGAGATCGGCCATGCTGGTCATTCTTCTCCGGTCCGACCTGCGGAGCTGGGGTTCCCGGGGCGCGGCGACGGTCGCACCGGACGGCGGGCGACCGGGCATCGTCAGACCCTCCGGCCGCTGCGGCGGTAGGCCCAGATGGCGATGGCGCCCATGACCACGGTCCAGGCCGCGAGCACCACGACACCCTGTCCGGGAATCGACCCGCCGCTGACCAGGTCGCGGCCGATCTGGCCGACCCAATAGCTGGGCAGCACTTTGGCCAGGTCGACCAGGAAGCGCGACAGCTGGTCGATCGGGAACCACAGGCCGCCCAGGATGGACATGCGCCATGTAGACGATCATGGTCATGGGCTGCAGCGGATCGACGGTGGCCAGGAACCCGATGACCAGCCCGATCACCGCGAACGGGATCAACGACAGCCACACCCCGAGTCCCGCGTGCCACCAACCGGTCGTCGACAGATCGACCTTGCCCACGACCTTCCCGGCCGCGAAGACCAGCACGATGGCCGGCAGCGCGACGAGCATGGACACCGCCGACTTGCTGACCAGGTAGGCCCGCGGAGACAGCGCGGAGAGCCGCAACTGCCGGTTCCAGCCGGTTTGCCGCTCGACGGCGATCCGGCCACCCGACGAGATGGTCGCCCCGAGACCGCCGTAGGCGGCCATCGACACCATCAGGTAGGAGGCCACCGAAAGCCCGCCCTCCGAGCCACTGCTGCCGTACAAGCTGTTGAACAGCAAATACAGCACCAAAGGCAGCGCCAGGGTGAAGACGATGAAACGGGTGTTGCGGAACGTCGAACGGGCCGACAGGACCGTGTAGTTCAGGGCCATGCTCATAACAGTTTCCTTTTGCTCGCGGGCTAGGAGGTCAGGCCGGGGAGAACCGGGCCGGCTGAATCGTACGGTCGGAGCGACCGTTGCAGCGGCGGTCAACTCCAGGAAGGCGTCCTCGAGGTTTCCGGCGCTGATCTCGATGTCGTGCGTCTGCGGGGCGACGGTCAGCAGCCGCCGCAACGCGCCGTCGGAATCGCTGCAGTGCAGGAGCAGCCGGGCGCCCTGCGGTTCGATCCGGGTGACACCCGGGATCGCCGCCAGAGTCGCGGGTTCCACCCGGGGACGACCGCCGAGATGGTCCGCCGGTCACCGTCGCCTTGATCTGTGCACCGGTGCCGTCGGCGACCACCTTCCCCGCCGCCATCACGACGACCCGGTCGGCGAAGTTGTCGGCTTCCTCCAGGTAGTGGGTGGCGAACAACACGGTCCGGCCGGACTCGGTGAATTCCCGCATCGAGGCCCAGAAGGCCCGGCGCACCTCGACGTCCATGGCCACCGTGGGCTCGTCGAGCACCATCAGGTCGGGGTCCGGCACCAGCGCCAGGGCGTAGCGCACCCGTTGCGCTTGGCCGCCCGACAGCCGGGTGGTCTTGGTGGCGGCGATGTCCGTGATGCCGGCCCGCGACATCGCCTCGCCGACCGGAAGCGGCCGGCGGTGCAGCGCGGCGAACGTGGCCATCAGCTCGCGCACCGTGACGTCGGGCAGCAGTGCGCCGGACTGCAACATCGCGCCGACCCGCCCGGCCTGGATGGCCGCGATCGGCCGACCGCCGAACAGCCGCACCTGACCGGCGTCCGGCGTGGTCAGCCCCAGCATCATGTCGATGGTGGTGGACTTTCCGGCTCCGTTGGGCCCAGGAAGGCCACCACTTCGCCCGGGGCCACCGCGAGATCCAGGCCGCGCACGGCACGGACCTGACCGAAGCTCTTCTCGATCGCGTTCAGATCGACGGCGAAGGGCGGGCGCCCTGAGTTCTCGTTCATGACCTGAGCGTGGCCGAGCGCCGGGCCCGGTGAACGGGCCGCGCGTCACCAGTTGCTCCATGACATTCGTCATGGCGTCCGCGTACGTTGTCAGGGTGCGGGCCACAAGGGACACACCAACGGTCATTCGGCCCGGCGAGGTCGCTTACGTCACGGCTTGGGACTGGCAGAAACGCTTGGCCGACGAGCGTCACGCCGGCGGCCCGGACGCCATCCTGCTGCTCACTCACCCGCCGGTGTACACGGCCGGCCGTCGCACGCAGCCCACCGACGTCCCCGACGACGGCCTCGAGGTCATCGAGGTGGACCGGGGTGGCCGCATCACCTGGCACGGCCCCGGGCAGCTGGTCGGATATCCGATCGTCAAGTTGTCCGAGCCTGTTGACGTGGTGGCCTGGGTCCGTCAGCTGGAAGAAGTGCTGATGGCGGCCTGCGACGACATCGGTCTGCCGGGCACCGGCCGGGTGCCCGGACGCAGCGGCGTCTGGTTGCCGGCGGCGGGCGGCCGGCCGGAACGCAAGATCGCCGCCATTGGGGTGCGGGTGGCCCGCGGCATCACCGAGCACGGTTTCGCGCTCAACTGCAATCCCGACATGTCGGCGTTCGACCGGATCGTGCCCTGCGGGATCGCCGACGCCGGCGTCACCTCCTTGTCCGCGGAGCTGGGCCGATCGGTCACGGTCGACGAGGCACTTCCGGTCGTGGAAAGCCGGCTCTTGTCCGCCCTCGACGGACAGCTGCCGGTCACCACCCGCGACCTGCACGCGGGCTCCTCCTCACCGATCCGGGTGTTGGTCGACAGCCGATGATCGAAAATGATCAGCTCACGACCGAAGACAAGAAAAGGAGCACGCGGGTGGGTTCGATGTCTGCCGGTCAACGGCTGCTGCACCTCGAGGTGCGGAACGCGGCGGTGCCGATCGAGAAGAAGCCGGAGTGGATCAAGACCCGGATGCGCACCGGGCCGGAGTTCGCGTCGTTGTCCGCGTTGGTCAAGCGCGAGGGCCTGCACACGGTGTGCCAGGAAGCCGGCTGCCCCAACATCTACGAGTGCTGGGAGGACCGCGAGGCCACCTTCCTCATCGGCGGTGACCGGTGCACGCGCCGCTGCGACTTCTGCCTGATCGACACCGGGAAGCCGGAGGGCTTCGACCGCGACGAGCCGCGGCGGGTGGCCGAGTCGATCGCCACCATGGACCTGAACTACGCCACCATCACCGGCGTCACCCGGGACGACCTGGACGACGAGGGCGCCTGGCTGTATGCGGAGACCATTCGCCAGGTCCACGAGCTGGCCCCGAAGACCGGTGTGGAGATTCTGACGCCGGACTTCTCCGGCAAGTCCGAGTTGCTTTCGCAGGTGTTCGACGCGCAGCCCGAGGTGTTCGCGCACAACCTGGAAACGGTGCCGCGGATCTTCCGCCGCATCCGGCCCGCCTTCCGGTACGAACGCTCGCTGGAGGTGCTGTCCGCCGCGCAGGCGGCGGGCATGGTCACCAAGTCCAATCTGATCCTGGGGATGGGCGAGACCCGCGAGGAGATCAGCGAGGCGCTGGCCGACCTGCGTGCCGCCGGGTGCGACCTGATCACCATCACCCAGTACCTGCGACCGTCGCCTCGGCACCACCCGATCGAACGCTGGGTCAAGCCCGACGAGTTCGTGGCCCTGCGCGAGGAGGCCGAGGCCCTCGGCTTCGCCGGGGTGATGTCCGGGCCGCTGGTCCGCTCGTCCTACCGGGCCGGGCGGCTCTTCGCGCAGGCCAAGGCCGCTCGGACGCTGGCCGCGGAGGGCTGAGGCGCGTCTCTCCCGCCCTCTGTGTCCCCTGTTCACGCGCTCTGTGTGCCCTGGGGCGCGCTCTGTGTGCCCCTGTTGGCGCGCTCTGTGTGCCCTGGGGCGCGCTCTGTGTGCCCTGGGGCGCGCTCTGTGTGCCCTGTTTACAAGGTCCTCGTGCATTTACAAGGCGCACGCACCTTGTAAATGCTTGCGCGCCTTGTAAATCGGGACTGGACGCGCCAGGCGAGGTGCGGCCTGGTCCTCGTCGACTCCCGCCCGACGCGCCATGCGGCGACGAGGATCGGGTCAGCTGCCGAGGAGCCGGTCGGCGAGATAGCCGCGCACTTGGCTGAGTGCCACCCGATCCTGGGTCATGGTGTCCCGTTCCCGAATGGTGACGGCCTGGTCGCCGGCGGTTTCGAAGTCCACGGTGACGCAGAACGGCGTCCCGATCTCGTCCTGACGGCGGTAGCGGCGGCCGATCTGGCCGGCGTCATCGAACTCGACATTCCAGGACTTGCGAAGTTGCGTGGCGAGATCTCGGGCCACCGGAGACAGGTCGGCATGTCGGGACAGCGGCAGCACGGCCGCCTTGACCGGCGCCAGCCGCGGATCCAGCTGCAGCACCACGCGCTTGTCGATGCCGCCCTTGGTGTTCGGCGCCTCATCCTCGGCGTAGGCCTCGAGCAGGAATGCCATCATCGGTCGCCCTACGCCCGCCGCCGGCTCGATGACATACGGCGTCCACCGTTCACCGGCTTCCTGGTCGAAGTAGGACAGGTCGGTTCCGGAGTGCTCCGAGTGCGTCTTCAGGTCGAAGTCGGTCCGGTTGGCGATGCCTTCCAGTTCGCCCCATTCGCTGCCCTGGAAGTCGAACCGGTACTCGATGTCGACGGTCCGCTTCGAGTAGTGCGAGAACTTTTCCTTCGGATGGTCGAAGTGGCGCAGGTTGTCGCGGGCGATGCCGAGATCGACGTACCACCGGTGCGCTCGGTCGATCCAGTACTCGTGCCACTCCTCGTCCGTGCCCGGCTTGACAAAGAATTCCATCTCCATCTGCTCGAACTCGCGGGTCCGGAAGATGAAGTTGCCCGGCGTGATCTCGTTGCGGAAGGATTTGCCGATCTGACCGATGCCGAAAGGCGGCTTCTTCCGCGAACTGTGGCCACGTTGCTGTAGTTCACGAAGATGCCCTGTGCGGTTTCCGGGCGCAGGTAGATGCAGGCCGGACTCGTCCTCGACCGGTCCCAGGAAAGTCTTGAGCAGACCGTTGAATTCGCGCGGCTCAGTCCATTTGTGCCGCGTCCCGCAGTTCGCGCAGGCGATGTCATCCAGGCCGTTCTCCGGCTCACGACTCTTGCTCTCCTTGAACTCCTCGATCAGATGGTCCTCGCGGTAGCGCTTGTGACAGTTCGTGCACTCCACCAATGGGTCGACAAAGGCCGCCACGTGACCGCTGGCCACCCACACCTCACGCGGCAAGATCACCGACGAATCGAGCCCGACAACCTCCTCGCGGGAGCGGATCATGTAGTTCCACCACTGCCGCTTGATGTTGTCCTTCAGCTCTACGCCGAGGGGGCCGTAGTCCCAGGCCGACCTGGTGCCGCCGTAGATCTCGCCGCTGGCGTACACCAGGCCGCGCCTTTTGGCCAGGGAAACAACGGCGTCGATCTTGCTGCTGCGGTCGGCGGCTGGCACGTGAAGGGACTCCCGGATCGGTCCGGCCGGGTGCGCCGGCCAGGTAACTGTTGTCGGTCGAGCCTATCGGTCGACGCAGCTCGGTTCCGACGACAGCGGCTGCAGCTTCACGCCAGCCAGGGGCGATGGGGGCTGACGCCTGTCCGCGCATTCGTCGGGGACTGAGCGGCGCCCAGCCGTCGACAGCCGATTCAGGTCCAGGGCGACTGCCTCGGCCGCCGCCACTTCCGTCGACCCATCGGGCACGGAGGTCATCGACATCGAGTCGCGTCGCAGTGGCGAGCGCGCCGGTACACCGTCAGCCCGGCACGGTGGGCTCGAAGATCGTCATTTGAGCGCCGTCCGCGGCCGCCCAGACTTCACTGACCCCGCTCGTGGCCTGATCCGCGCGAGACAACCAGGGCACCAGGGCCTCACGGGCCGGAAACGGCGAGAGCATCCGGCGGTAGTCGGCGGCCGTGTCGAATTCGGCCACCAACACCCAACGGGCCGAGTCGTCGGTCGAGCGGGCCCAGCGGAGCCGGCGACAACCAGGATCGGCCGCCATTCGGGTGAGCGCCACGTCGGTGTCCGCGCGGAACGCCTCCCGGTCTTCGCCGGAATCCGCATCCGCGAAATGAGCAATCAGAACGAACACCCGGTCATCTTGCCAGGAGGGTTCGTCGGCCCAGACAAAACCAACACCAATTTCGTATCGACACGTGTGGACCTCTTGCCTCCGGGTAAATACCAATCGGCCCGCAGGCACTGTCGCCAGGGCCTGACCCACCGTGACACCTCGCGATCGTGGAGGCGCTGGATGACAACGATGTCCAAGGCCGCTGGCAACACCGCCGGCTCCGGGCCACTGACCAGCACAGTTCCGGCCCGGATGGACCGCCTGCCGTGGACCAGATTCCATTGGTCGGTCGTCGTCGGGCTCGGGGTCTCCTGGATTCTCGACGGTTTGGAGATCCAGCTGGTCTCCACCGCCGGATTCCAGAACACCTTCCACATGACGTCCGCCCAAGTGGGTTTCACCGGCACGATCTACCTGATCGGGCAGGTGCTCGGCGCACTGTTCTTCGGTCGGCTGACCGACAAGCTGGGCCGCAAGAGGCTGTTCATCCTCACTCTGGCCATCTATCTCATCGGTAGCGGTATCGCCGGACTGGCCCCAGCCGTCTGGTTCCTCTGGTTGTTCCGGTTCATCGCCGGCACCGGCATCGGCGGCGAATACACCGCCATCAACTCGGCGATCGACGAGCTGATCCCCTCCCGGTACCGGGGTCGGGTCGACATCGCGGTCAACGGCACGTACTGGGCGGGCGCCGGACTCGGGGCGGCCGCCAACCTCTACCTCACCCGGCCTGAGGTGGTCGGCTGGGGCTGGAGAGTCGGCTTCTTCATCGGGCCGGTACTGGGCTTGGTCATCATCTATTTGCGCCGCCACATCCCGGAAAGCCCCCGTTGGCTGTTGACCCACGGTCAAGGAGAAGCGGCTGAACAGACGGTCGACGAAATCGAGAACCGGGTTCGGGCAGAAGGCCGCCAACTGGCGGAGGTGCCTGCCGACAAGGCAATTTCGGTGCAGGAACGGCCCACCATCCCGTTCAAGGAAGTGGCCAGGGTCTTCCTGTTCAAGTATCCGACCCGGTCGCTGTTGGGCTTCACCATGATGGTGACGCAGTCGTTCCTCTACAACGCCATCTTTTTCTCCTACGTGCTGGTCCTCCAGAACTTCTATTCCGTCCCCAAAGACCAGACCGGGTACTACTTCTTCCCGTTCGCGGCCGGAAATCTGCTGGGTCCGTTGTTGTTGGGTCACCTCTTCGACACCTGGGGCCGCCGGAAGATGATCTTCGGTACCTATGGCATCTCCGCCGTGGTCCTCGGCATCTCCGCCGTGCTGTTCCACAACGGTTCTCTCACGGCGTCTACCCAGGTCGTCTTCTGGTGCGTCTCTTTCTTCTTCGCCTCGGCCGGCGCCTCGGCCGCGTATCTCACCGTGTCGGAGATCTTCCCGCTCGAACTGCGGGGGCAGGCGATCTCCTACTTCTTCGCGATCGCGCAAGGGGCCGGGTCCCTGGCTCCGGTCATCTACGGCGCGATGATCGGCGACGGGCACAATCGCGGCCCGCTGACGATCGGCTACTTCCTGGGCGCCGCCATCATGCTGATCGGCGGTCTGGTCGCCTGGTTCTTCGGGGTCGACGCCGAGGGCAAGGGTCTGGAAGACGTCGCCGACCCGCTCTCCAAGGTGCACACGCCACCGAGTGCGGGCTCACCTGTCGCCGGAGGTCAGGAACCATGACGGATGCCCCCGGCGTGTTCTGGACCGGCGAATCGTTCTCCTCGGAGAGACGAGAATTCACCGTCGTTGTGGGAGTGAGCGACACCAGCGGATCGCCGACCGCCCTGAGTTGGGGCCATGGCGAAGCCCGTGTCCACGGTGGGCGCCTGGTGGCCCTGCGAGCCTGGACACCGCCGCGACCCCCGGCTGCGGTCGGCGGTAAGCCGTCGGTCGTGCGGTATGACACCGATTCCATGCTGGCCGAGGCGGAACAGGACTTGAAGACCGCCGTCACCGATGTGCTGGGGGCCGACGCCGAAGTCGAATGCCGCGTGGTGGTCGGCGGTCGCCGGAAGTCACTCGTAGAAGCCTCACGGCACGCAGACCTCGTCGTGGTGGACGCGCCGCACCGAACGGATCTCCGGACTTCGCCGATGTTCGCCCGCCGGCTGGTCTACAAAGCGTTCTGTCCGGTGGTCATCATGCCGCCGGCTCTGGCCCAAGAGCCGGACACGCCCATCGTCGCGGCCGGAAAGCGGCTCGGCCACAATCTCGCTCAGTCGATGGCCAGCGCCGGCCGTCCCGGGATGCGACCGCCGCCTCAACCCCTCTGAAATTGACCCTGACTTTCTGGAATCCGCCTCGACAATCGCTACTCGTTACTACAGAGTCGCTTTCAGCGCCTTGTCGGGTTACACCGCGCTATCGGGAGCGCACGCCGAACCTTTGCCACATCACGCCACGCGAATCGCGAGAAGTGTCACGGGGCCGGTCCCGCGATGTCGACGATCCGCCAGGCCCCGGCCACCTCCCGTAGATCGACGGTATGAGTTGAAGTGCTCCGGGCGGCGGTGGTCCCGAGCGTTTTTCCGCTTTCGTCGAGAATCCGGTAGGAGCGCAGGGAATCGGTCACGGCCAGCCGAACCTTCCCGGCTGATCGGGACGTCACGGTCACCCTGGCGATGTCGTGAGCGGCGCCGGCCACCTTGGCGTGGCCCGACCGCAGAGATTGGATCAACGCAGCATCGGGGGCCCGGTCGACGCTTTCGACGACGTAGACGTCGTCCAGCAGGACGACTTCACGACGCACGATGGCCGTCGCCCGGGCCGTGTCGAGGCCCCGCATCACCGTTCGCCAGTCAATCGATCGAGCGGCCACGGATTCCGCAGCCGCCGGGCCGGACGCGACCCGCGCACTGGTCGGGACGGACGTCTGTGAACGAGTGGACCGGCCGGCAGAGGTGGCCGAACCGACTGGTTGGCCGCCATGAGGCGCTGCACTCGACAGCGGAGACACCGACGCCGGCCCTGTCCGGTTTGCTGCCGCGGCGGGAGTAAGCAGCGGAAAACTCTCCCTCGAGGCGGTGGCCGCCGTGAGCGGACTCGGCTCGGCGGCACGCGGATGCGGGTCCGCCCATCGAGACCACAGAAGACCGGCAGCGGCCGCGACCACCAATGTCGCCACCGCGGCGATGACGGCCAGCCCGATCCGGACCAGCCGACGCCGGTCGACCGGCACCAAGCCGGGGCGTCTCCCTATGGTGGCGACCCGCGAGGCCCACGTCGGGCGTTTCCCAGCGCCCGCCAAAGACGACGTCGGGCGTTTCCCATCGCCCGCCAAAGACGGCGTCGGGCGTTTCCCAGCGCCCGCCAAAGACGACGTCGGGCGTTTCCCAGCGCCCGCCAAAGACGACGTCGGGCGTTTCCCGACGCCCGGCAAAGACGACGTCGGGCCATCGTGGCCGGAGCTTGCCGCCTCCACGCCGGGCATCCGACCGGCCGCATGCCGGGCGATTTTCGGTGCGGGCCGCAGTCGTCGTCGGACGGTTGAGGCGATGCCGCCCCAGATGGCCGCATTCGTGTCTGACGCCCGAACTCGGCCTTCCGGCTCGGCCGAGCGATCCCGTGTCGGCGTCCGTGCGGAGGCCCGGAACGTCGGCAAGTCGTGTCGTGACGCAATGGATCCCGTGGTCCGCACGCCAGGAGCCGCGCCCGCGGTAGCGGCGGACGGGTCGGTTCCCGCGAGCGCATCGCGCTCGGATGCGGCCTCCGGCTCCGTCAAAGGCAGGAACACAGGCACCGGCCGGGCCGCGGCCGCGAAGTCAGCCGCCGCCTGCCGAGCATCTCCCCGCCGCTTGGGATCGGCGTCCAGCAGCCTGCGGGCCAACAGCACCAAGGCCGCGCGTTCCGGCTCGACCTCTTCCTCGCCGGCGTCGGGCCATTGACCCACAGCGGCCTGGACAACGACGTCGTGCTCGTCATCGGCCGGCCAAGCCGGACGCCCGGTCAAGCAGTTGAGCAGAACCGAGCCCAAGCCGAACAAGTCGGTCGCTGTGCTGGCTGTATCTCCGCGCGCCCTCTCGGGCGCCATATCGGCGGGATGGTGGGCCTGATTGCACCCGCTTTCACTCTCGGCTTGATAGCGACCCAGACCGGTCAGCAACGGACGTCCATTGCTCTCGAACCAGATGTTCTCGGCGCAGATGTCGCCGTGCACCAGATCGTGGGCATGGATGGTCACCAGCGCATCCGCCACAGGACCGAGAGCCGTGACGATCTCCCCAGCCGCCAGGGTGGACCGGGATCCCAACACGGTGGCCAAAGAGCACCGAAGGTCCGGCGCCATCACGACGGCCGTGACATCCGTACCTGTCACGACGTCGCGAATTCGAGCGACGTGCTCGTGCCTGATCAGTTGACAAATGGCCTGTTCGCGCCGGAGTTCGGATTCGGCGCCGGCCGCTGCCGTCCGCAGCAGCACTCCTTGGCCATCCGCTGCGCGCCGCGCTCGCCGAAAGCCGTACCCGGTGGTCTCGGACGAACCAGCGGCATCGCTCACCTCGAAATCCGGCAGAAGTTCGGACACGACGGGAACGCTAGCCAGAAATACGATGAGCACCGTGGGGTTATCCACAGGCCGACCCAGATGAACGGCAAACCGGCCGCGGCTGCGGCAGGAGACCTCGTCGGCAGCCGGGTGTCGGCCATCGGGCAGGATGGGTAGCCAACATGTGCACGTTCGAGCGGATCCGTTCCGCCAACACGACCTCTCAAGGAGCCTGCGGATGAGCAACACGCCGAGTCCCAGCAGTACCGCTCACGACCTGGCCGAGAAGGCCGGTGACGTCGCCGAGAAGGTGGTTGACCAGGCCCAGCAGGTCGCCGGCAAGGTGGCTTCGCTGGCCGCGGTCGCCGCGCATGATCTCGCGGACAAGGCCGGCGAGGTCGCCGGCAAGGTGTCCCACGGCGTTGGCGTGGAAGCGACCAAGCTGTCCCGACGGGGCCAGAAGGCTCGCGCACGCGCCGCCGCCCAGGCCGCACGGGCAATGGAGAAGGGTCGCGACGCCGCCAAAGCGCAGCTCGGGCAGGCGCTGGCGGCCGGACAGGCGGAAGCGGCCGTAGTCGGACAGGTCGCGAAGAAGCAAGCCGTCAAGGCTGCGGCCGTAGCAGCGGCCAAGGCTGCGGCGGCCGCGCATCAGATGGACAAGAAGGCCACGGCGCTGTCCAAGCAAGCCGACAAGGCCAATGCCAAGACCGGCAAGAAGCGGCACCCGATCCGCAGGCTGATCGTGTTGTCGCTGCTGGTGGCGGCCGCGGTGAAGATCGTGCAGACCCTGCGATCGAAGCAGTCCGGGCCCACGCATCCCGCAGGCGCGCCGACGGTGCCGGCCGGAGGAGCCAAGCCCAGTTCCGGGGCGGCAGATGCGGTCAAGGCGCACGGCGCTCATGCCGCCGAAGCGGTCAAGGACGCGGCCTCGCATGCGGCCGACGCCGTGAAGACTCAGACGGCTCACGCAGCGGACGTGGTCAAGGACGTCGCCGAGAAGTTGGTGGAGTCCGTCTCGGCCAAAGTCGGGGAGGCGGCCGACAAGACGACGGAAGTCGCCGGTCAGGCCTCAGACAAAGCTTCGCAGCTGGCTGAACAAGCGGCCGACAAGGCCGGCGATGCCGCGGACAAGGCCTCCGACAAGGCCGGTGACGTCGCGGACAAGGCCTCCGACAAGGCCGGCGATGTCGCCGACAAGGCCTCCGACAAGGCCAGTGATGCCGCCGACAAGGCCTCCGACAAGGCCAGTGATGCCGCCGGCAAGGCCTCCGACAAGGCGGGCGATGTTGCCGACAATGCCTCGGCGGCAGCGACCAAGAGTTCGGCCGCCGTGGACAAGGCAGCGGAAGCGGCCGAGTCGAAGAGACCGGCCCAGGACGGCGGCGGCGAGCCTGCCCCCAAGAAGCCGACTCCGGGCCCGACGTCCAAGTAGTTCCGCGAGAGCCGAGCAGTTGTCGGTCAGGTTCCTCCGGTCGGTCGATCCGCAGCTCTGCTGCTCGGATTGACCGGCCGGATGCATTTGTCGTCCGGCCGTAAACTTGGCAGTTATGGCCAACAGCACCACCCGGAAGTCCTCCGCACCCGCGAAACTCTCGAAACAGGAGAAGTCCGCGGCCAGAGCGGCGAAGCGCGCCGCCGGCAAGGAGCGCCGGGGGCAGATGTGGCAAGCCTTCCAGATGCAGCGCCGGGAGGACAAGAAGCTCCTCCCGATTCTGATCGGGACGCTGCTGGTCGTTATGATCATCTGCACGGCGCTGGGATACTTCCTCGCCACCTGGTGGATCGGTCTTGTTTTCGGTGTGCTGATCGGTGTCCTGCTGGCCATGATCGTGTTTGCCCGCCGGGTGCAGTCCAACGTCTACAAGCAGGCCGAAGGTCAGCCGGGCGCCGCAGCGTGGTCGTTGCAGAACAACCTGCGCAGCGGCGGCCCCTGGCGCGTCACTCCGGGCATCGCCGGCACCGCGCATCTGGACGCGGTACACCGGGTCATCGGCCGCCCAGGCATCATTCTGGTGGGCGAGGGTGCGACGCATCGTGTGAAACCGCTTCTTGCGCAAGAGAAGAAGCGTGTGGCGCGGATCGTCGGCGACACCCCGATCTATGACTTCATCATCGGGAACGAAGAGGGGCAGACACCGCTGAAGAAGCTGAATCAGACGATGATCAAACTGCCGCGCAACATCTCCACCACGACCGTGAGCGAGCTCGACAGTCGGTTGGCGGCCCTGGCCGGGCGTGGGGCTCAAGCCGGGCTCCCGAAGGGACCCATGCCCGCCGGGGCCAAAATGCGGAACCTGCAGCGCACGGCCCGGCGGCGTAGCTCCTGATTCTTGGCCTATGTCACCAGGCTCCTGACCCACGACTGAGACTGCCGGCGGCGCTCGCGGACTGCGCGCCAGCCCGCCTGGACCGACACTCACGGCTCGGTGGAACGGCCGACTTGCGCCCCGGCGTCGAAGTCAGCTCGGGAAGCACCAAAGACGTGCTCGTAGCACCAACGACTTCGGGGCTATCTGACAACCTGTGCTGCTAGACGGGTCGCAGGGCAGCGCTCAGTCCCGTCAACTCCAGTCGCAGCAGATCCGCAGCTGTACACGACCAGCGCCACCGCCTTTCGCCCGCCGAAGCGCGTCGCCACCCCCGACTGTCGGTGCGCGTCAATATGGTGCACACGTGGACACCATCGCGCGCCGATCGCGGCTCGACCCCGCGGCCCCGGGCGGCCCACTCCGCCGGCGCCGCGGAGATGCGCTGGCGGAATTGATGGTCGATTCCCACTCCTGGGTTCATCGCCGTGTCGACCGGCTGGAGTTGGAATCGTCGGGGTCGCTGCGTCGGCACGTCTCGGTAGATTTGACACCACCCGCCCGGCTCGGCATTTCCGGCAGCAAGGACCGCATCCAGATCCCTCTAGGCCTGGCCCGCAAGGGACCGTTGCGCGGGTTCGACGCGCGAGGCGACGAGGGGCCTTTGCCGCTCCTCGAGGCGGGAGCCAACGGCGAGCTGGCCCTGGATCTTCTGCTCTCGTTGGCCCGCCGGGCCTTCGATCGCGCGCTGCCGGCGCGACCGGAGTTCGAGGCGGCCTGCCGCGCCGTCGTCTTCACCGACTTCCGCGCCGAATTGCCCATCGGCTTCGGCAGCGCCAACGAGGCCGCCGACCGGGGACGCCGATTGCAGGTGCTGGCCGACCTGACCATGCCGCTGCCGCCGGGGGTCACGATGGAGTCGCAACAGGGATTTCTCGCTTTCGCCCGCCGGCTGTCCGAATCCTTCCTGATGATCGTCGAGGTGCCCGAGGGCCTCCGCGGAACGCGAACGATCGTCAAGTACAGCTACCTGGAGGAGACCCTCTTCCCACTCAACGACCGACATCCGCGGGTGAAATGCCGATTGGGCGATTTCGGATTCGCGCAGAGCGTCCATTTCGAATTCGTACCGCCCAACCTGCTGAGCCTGACGCGAGTCGAGATCTGGCGCGGTCTGGCGGTTCCCACAGGTAGCGAAGTGCCGGTCCTGGCCGGTGAGTCGGTGCTGCATCTGGCCATGCGACCGCGAAACCGGCTCGAAACCGGCAGCGTCGAGTTGGAATTCGCCCTGCGCCGAGAGGGTGTGGTGGCAACCGCCTTTTTCGGCTCGGCCGTCATGCTGGCGGTGGTGGCGTCGGCGATCGTGTTGCGCTCCTTGCGGCCGGTTCTGCTGCAACCGCACGTCACGGTGGCTGCCTCCTCGGCCGGTGCACTGCTGGCGCTGGGTAGCGCGCTGCTCACCTGGGTAGCCCGCGCTCCCGAAGACCGCACGGTCAGTGCGGTGCTGGCCCGTCCACGCCGGCTGTTGTGGGGATCAGCAGCATCGGCGGCCGCCACCGCGGGATTGCTGGCCGTCCCTTTCGTGGGTTGGTTTCGCACCATCTGTTGGTGGCTGTTACTGATCGGCCAGTTGTTCGTGGTGATGGTGGCTGCGCGAGTCAGGCACGATTCCCCGCCTTCCGACGTACGCTGGCCACTAGCAGATCAGGAGGTGTAAGCATGGCCATGCGTTCCGACCGTCAATCGGCAGATCGGACCCGCCGAGCCGCTCGACGTGTTTCGGCCACTCCGCGACAGCCGCTGGACGGCCATGACGACGGTTCCGTTCCCTTCGACGGCTTGTACTTCGCCGGTCTGGGTCAGCCGTTGCTGGCCGCGGATTCTGGCATTCGCACCTTTGAGCAGGCCGATCGTGTGTTGAGCATGTTCCTGGGTCGGACGGTTTCGACCGACGCCTCCGTGCCCGGCCGCTCCTGACCTGCAGCTCCGCGAGCTCGCTCGTTGCGAGGCTGCGCTGTGGTGGAGGCAGTCTCAGCCGTGGCCATCCGTGTTAACGCCCGCGAAATAGGAGCGAGACGACCGGGCAACACGCCGCCGATTAGCTGGTGACCGTCCGTGTGTCACCTACTCGTCGCGATCCGGCGGAATGGGTGGCCCAGCCCTGGTTGCTTTCACACGAGGAGTGCGTGCGTGTTCTCCACCCCTGAAGACTTGGTGGCTTACATCAAGGACAACGATGTCGAGGTCTTCGACATCCGCTTCTGCGATCTGCCGGGCATCATGCAGCATTTGACCGTCCCGGCGTCCACCGTTTCAGTGGAGTCCTTGGCCGGGGGCATGGCCTTCGACGGTTCATCCATTCGCGGCTTTCAGTCGATCCACGAGTCGGACATGACCCTGCTGCCGGATGTCGCGACCGCCCGGATCGATCCGTTCCGGCGCCGCAAGACCATGACCGTCAACTTCTTCGTTCATGACCCGCTGACCCTGCAGCCGTACTCACGCGACCCGCGCAACGTGGCTCGCAAGGCCGAGGAGTACCTGTCGAGCACCGGCATTGCCGACACCGCCTTCTTCGGGCCCGAGGCCGAGTTCTACGTCTTCGACAACGTCCAGTTCGAGAGTTCCGGGCCGGCCGGCTCGTTCTACAAGGTCGATTCCGAAGAGGGCTGGTGGAACAGCGGTCGGGAAGAGGTCGGCGGCAACCTCGGTTACAAGACCCGCTTCAAGGGCGGATACTTCCCGGTCCCGCCGTACGACCACCATGCCGACCTGCGCGAAGACATGGTCGCCAATCTCATCTCGATGGGCTTCGAGGTCGAGCGGGGCCACCACGAGGTGGGCACCGGCGGCCAGGCTGAGATCAACTACCGATTCAACACGCTGCTGGCGGCGGCGGACGAGCTGATGCTGTTCAAGTACATCATCAAGAACACCGCCTGGGCGGCCGGCAAAACCGCCACGTTCATGCCGAAGCCGCTGTTCGGCGACAACGGGTCGGGTATGCACGCCCACCAGTCGCTGTGGGCCGGCGGCAAGCCGTTGTTCTACGACGAAGCCGGTTACGGCGGCCTGTCCGACACGGCTCGGTACTACATCGGTGGCCTGCTGCACCACGCCCCGTCGCTGCTGGCCTTCACCAACCCCACGGTGAACTCCTACCACCGGCTGGTACCCGGCTACGAGGCGCCGGTCAACCTGGTCTACTCGGCCCGCAATCGCTCGGCCTGTATCCGCATCCCGCTGACCGGCACCAACGCCAAAGCCAAGCGGCTCGAGTTCCGCTGCCCCGATCCGTCTTCCAACCCGTACTTGGCCTTTGCCGCCATGCTGATGGCCGGTCTGGACGGAGTGAAGAACAAGATCGAGCCGCCGGCTCCGGTGGACAAGGACCTGTACGAGCTGCCGCCGGATGAGGCCGCGAACATCCCGCAGGTCCCGGCCTCGCTGGGCGAGGTCATCGACCGGCTCGAGGTGGACCACGACTACCTCATCGAGGGTGGCGTGTTCACCTCCGACCTGATCGAGACCTGGATTCGGATCAAGCGGGAAGAGATCGATGCCATTCGGCTGCGACCGCACCCGCACGAGTTCGCGATGTACTACGACATCTGATTTCGGCACGCAGGGGCCCTGCTTCGGCGGGGCCTTCTGCGTTGTATCCCGAGTTTCGAAAGTCGGCGGGGACGTCCTCGTCGGTGGAGGCAAGTGGCTCCATATCGCCACAGACTTTCACCTGTGATTGGGTCACTCGCCGGGACGACCCGGCTCCCAGTCGGAGAAGGCGCTTCCTGGCTCGCTCAAATGAGCTGCGACCGCCGCGGCTGAACGCCACGGTTCAGAACCGAGCGGCCGAGGACCGCGCAACACCTGGCCGAGAGTCTGAAGTTGCGGTTTAGGGTGTGTCGCTCGCCCGTTGTTACCTTCCGGCGCGACGCTGAGCCTCATGACCGCCGTCGCCGAGGCGCCCGCCGCTGATCCGCAAGTTCCGAAACGCCGAAGGGGCCTCCTCGCCGGCGTCGGGGTGATGCTGCTGGCGCTGGCCGGGCTGGTGGCAGCGAGCACGGTGACGCCCACTCGGAGCGACGCACTGGCCAGCCGATTCCTGTATGTCCACGACGGTCAGTACCAAGCCTGGTTGTCCATGGACGGGAAACACGACGGCAAAATCATGACGGACCCGAGCGATACGGGCCAGGACACCGTCGTGCCCGGATGCGTCAATGGTGAAGCGAATGGGCCGGGCCCGGACCTGACACTCCATACCGAACCATGCTCGGTGCAGCCGGCCAACTTCCCAGACGCCCCCACGACACCGGAGGGCTGGCGCGCTTACTTCATGCGGCGCGACGCCGGCACCGAACTCCTGGCCAAGGACGTCGGCAACGAGGCGGAATTCCATTATTTGTCCGCTCAGAGCCGAGCAGCACTTCTGAGCCCGTTCGTGCTTCCCATGCCTCGAGAACAGGTCACGTCGGAGCAGGACAACGTGACGGGCATGGTGGACGCCAGAGGCAACTTCTACTTCGCCTGGGACCCGAAAACCATGGAGCTGATGCACCAGGACGGACCCAACTACTGGCATCACGTCACGCAGATCGTTGTGGACCAGGTGGGCGATACGAACTGAGACGCCGCGACGACCGAGGCTGGGCCGGGCCGCTAGCGCCATCCGCACCCGGTCGGCGGCCGGCTGGTCGTCCAGCCGGACGGACGCGCCGACCGAGCGATCTGGTCCTCAGCCACTCGTAGGGTCGGCCACTGTCCCCAGAAACAGCGGCATCTGCGTCTGGGTGTCGGCGACCACGAAGAAGAACGGCCGGTCGACCTGCAAACTGACCGGATCCATGGGAGCCGCGCCCATGGCGGCTATGGCGACGGCGGTGGCCGCGGCCGCCTCCGTCCCGTGCTCGTCCACGCTGATCTTGGCCTGGTGGATGACCGCGCCGATCTCCAGATCCCCCGGCTGTCCGGCGATACCGGAAAGATCGGCACCGTCGAAGAGCGCCGAGTAGCCCATCGATTGCAGCACCGCCACCAGGTCCCGGTTGTCATCGATGACGAACTTGGGCATGGTCAGCTGCACGGTGCGCATCCGACCGGACATGGCCCGGGACAAGTCGCTCGCGGTCAGCGACTTCGCGACCGATTCGAAGCTCCCCGCCGCCGGCACCAGAATCGTCATCGCCAGCTTGCCGCCCCCGTACGGCAAGGTGACCGACTGCCAGTTCTCGCCCTGCCCGAACGACATCGACCCCGAAGCCGAGATGAAGGTCGGCTTCTTGACGACGCCGGAGCCGGTCGTGAAGGCCGCCTGACCGCTCACCGAAAAGCTCGACTGCCAGGCGGCTTTCAGGTACAGGGCGTTGACCAGGACCAGCCGGGTTTGGCCGGTGATGACGCCCGGTGGCAGCAGAGCGGGAATCAGGTCGTGGGTGCGCTGGGCGACCCACCCGTTGATGTCGGATCGGCCGGTGTCGGGATGATCGGTGAAATCCTCCAGGCGCACCCCGACGTCGTAGCCCGAAGCCAACGCGTTCAGGAACGCCTGTTGCACTGTGAAGTTCCGCTGCAAGAACAGCGAGTTCGCGTTGTCCACCACGGTCGGATCCAGCTTGCCCGCTCCCCCGCTGGCGTTCTGGCCTGCGGACACCGCCGAGGCGATGGACGCGTCGACGGCAGTCAGCCGGGCGGCGACCTGTTCGGCCGAACCGCCGAGCAGCTTCGCGAACGCCGCGGCTGTTGCCGCTTTGGCCCCGAAGGCAGTCATCCCCAGGGCAGAGACGATCGAATACGGGCTGAAGACGAAATTGGTAGGCGCGCCGGGCTTCACGCAGGCGCGGTACAGGTCAAGCGAAAACGCGCCGAACGAACCCCGGACCGACGACGCGGGCGCCGGCGACATCCGCGGTCGGTTCGCTCGGACCTCCGCGCCGGCTGTTCCGGTCACGACCGGAGACGACGGGCCGGCGCTGCTCGAGGAGCCAGAGGCGGACGGAGTGGTGCTGTCGGTGGGACCGGCCGGCGTGGTGGGCCCCGTGGAGCCCGGCGGCGTGGTGCCCTCGGTCGACTGGTTCGAAGCGGAGCCGGGCGTAGAGCTCGAGCAGCCGGCCAGGCCGACACCAAGCGCCGCCAGCAGCACCGCCCCCGATCCGAGAAACTCCCGCCGCCTCATCCAATGCTCCTTTCGCGCCACTCCTGCGACGGTTAGACGTAACGGTGGCCGGATGCGTTTCACGGACGTCCGGATTTTCCGCCCATCGCCTCGTCCGTGCCGGGAGATGGCTGATATTGGCCAGGAATCTTCACCGATAGCCGGAGTCGCCCGGCGGGCGGGGAGATCAGGCCGGCGGAGAGCACTGGACGGGAATCACCGGGCAAGGACACCACGGGGCGGAGAGATCAAGGTCGGCGGGAACCACCGGCCGGCGAAGGCCGCAAGAAGCGGCAGGGAGAATGAGCGGCATGCCGATCTTCGCCGTGACCTATCAGTACACCGACGACTCCGCCGCCCGCGACCGGTTCCGTCCGGAGCACCGAGCGTTCCTGGTCGCCCACGACGACGAAAAAGGGCCGGTCGTTCGGCTGGAATCCGGCCCCTGGAAGGTGCAGCCCGACCAGTCCGACGGCGCCCTGTTGATCTTCCGGGGGCCGGATGCGGAGGCGGTGGCGTCCGCTCTCGAGAGCGATCCGTTCTACCGAGAAGGACTGGTCGCTCAGCGGCAGGTCCGCGAGTGGAGCGTCATCAGCGGCCCCTGGACGAGCTGACCGGCCACCAGCGCCCGGCGATCCACCAGCTGACCGGCCACCAGCGCGGAATGGCCACCAGCACCAACCGGCCACCCAGCCCAACCAGCCACCAGCACCGAGCACCGAGCACCGATCCGCCCGCGGACCAGCGCACGACTTCGGCGCCAGCGGACTACGAAGCGGAGACGCTTCCCGCCGACACCCGCCCGGACAGGTCGGCGGCATCCCGGATGCGTTGGCTGATGACCTGCGAGATGCCGTCGCCGCGCATGGACACGCCGTAGAGCGCGTCGGCCGACTCCATCGTGTACTTCTGGTGCGTGATGATGATCAGCTGGGAGCTGGCCCGGAGCTCGGTCAGCAAGCCGACCAGCCGCTCCAGATTGACCTCGTCGAGGGCCGCCTCGACCTCGTCCATGATGTAGAACGGGCTGGGCCGCGCCCGGAAAATCGCCACCAGCATGGCCACCGCGGTCAATGACCGCTCCCCACCGGACAGCAATGACAGCCGTTTGACCTTCTTGCCCGGCGGGCGCGCGTTCACCTCGATGCCGGTGCCCAGCATGTCCGACGGGTCGGTGAGGACCAGCTCTCCTTCGCCGCCCGGAAACAGGGCCGCGAACACGGCGACGAATTCTCGCGCCACATCGTGGTAGGCCGCCGTGAAGACCTCGAGGATCTTGTCGTCGACCTCCTTCACCACGGTGAGCAGATCCTTACGGGTACTTCTGAGGTCGTCGAGCTGCGTGGACAGGAAGGCATGCCGCTCCTCCAGGGCGACGAACTCCTCCAGGGCCAACGGATTGACCTTGCCCAGCACGCTGAGATCCCGTTCGGCTCGTTTGGCCCGACGTTCCTGCGTCTCCCGGTCGAACCGCATCGGCGTCGGGGCGCTGACCGTCTCCCCGCGTTCCCGAGCCGCCTCGAACTCGGCCTGTTCGCCGGCCGACGCCGGAATGGGCACGTCCGGGCCGAATTCCGCCGTCAGGTCCTCGGCCAAGAGCGCGAACTCGGCCACGGATCGCTCGGTCAACTGCTGCCAGCGCAGACTCTGCTGCGCGCGCAAGACTTCGTCGCGGTGCACCGCGTCCGTCAGCTTGTCCCAATCCTTGGCCAGCGCAGCGGCTCTGGTGCGCACTTCGCTCAGCGCGGCCTCGGCACCGGACCGGCGTTCGGCCGCCGCGTCGCGCGCCCGCGCGGCCAGATCAACGGCGGTTCGCAGCTGGGCGGCTCCCTGACCGGCCAGATCAGCGACTCGGCCGGCCAGATCGGCGCCCTCCGTCCGGCGCTGGGCCGCCACCCGCGCCTGCTGTCGGGCCGACCTCTCGGCGGCCGCCGCGCGTCGCAGTGAATCGGCTGTTCCGGCTGTGGCCCGGGCTCGTTCCTCGGCTGTCCGCAGGGCCAGGCGCGCCTCCACCTCCAGCTGCCGGGCGCGGGCGACCTGCTCGGCGAACTCGTCGCGGTCGGCCGTGTCGACCTCGTCGGGGAGATCGTCGGCCTCGGCCGCCTCGAGTCGCTGCTGAAGTTCCTGCGCGGCGCGGCGGTGCTGCTCCCGGGCCTGCTCCGCCGCGGCCCGTTGACGGTCCAGACGGTCACTCTCGGCGGCGGCGGACCGGCTGGCCTGACCCAGCCGGCCGAGTTGCTCGGCTACGGCGGCCATCCGGGCGTCGGATTCGTTGAGCGCGGCCAGCGTGGTCCGTTCTCGGTCTTCGTCAGCTGCCAGGGTCTCGCGCGCCGTGGCCAGGTCAGCCTGCAGACGGCCGACGGTGCCGGTGACGACCGCCAGTTCCTGCTCGGCGGCGTCCACGGCGGCCTGGATTTCCAGCGACGATTGGGCGGCGGCACTGCCGCCCACTGCCCGGTAGCCACCGAGCAAATCACCGGAACGCGTCACGGCGGTGACGTCTGGTCGGTCCGCGACCAACCGCCGGGCCTGCTCCATGTCGTCGACCACCACGAAATCGGACAGCGCACGCGCCAAGGCGGTCGCCAGCGAGCCGGGCGCCGACACCAGGTCGCCCGCCCACCGGGCCCCGGCCGGCAGCGCTTCTGAGCGAGCCGCAGTCGGCGGCACGGAGTCGACCGGCCGCGGGACGGAGGGAGACCCGGTCGCCGGGGGCGAGTCCGGCGGCAACGGTGGAGAACCGGCCGCGGCGGCCACGAGGCCTCCGGTGAGCAGGGCCACCCGCCCGCCGTCGGCTTCCCGTAAAACGGACAGGGCAGCAATGGCCGCGTCGAGATCGGTGACCGCGACGCCGTCGGCGAGCGACCCGAGCGCCCCGGCCACGGCGGCCTCGAATCCGGGTTCGATCTCCACGAGCGTGGACACCGAGCCCAGCACGGCTCCGTCGGGGCCGGCCAGCAAGGTGGCGGCACCGTCCTTCGGACTCAGACCGAGCGACAGCGCGTCGATCCGGGCGCGCAGACCGGCTTGCTCCTTTTCGGCGTCGGCGAGGGCGGCTCGCAGCCGCGCGAGGCTCGCACGGGCCGATTCGACGGCCTCGGCCGCCGCCTCGTGGGCCTCGTCCAGGTCGACTTCAGAGGTGTCCATCGCGCCCACGGATCCCTGGATCGCGGCGAATTCCGCTTCGGCGGCCACCGACCGCTCCCTGGCCGACACCGACGCCGCCGTCAGTCGCGCGACCTCTTCGTCGCTGGCCGACAGCCGGGAGCGGGCCGCGTTCACCTGGCCGGTGAGCCGGGCCATCCCCTCGCGGCGGTCCGCGATGGCGCGGGTGGTGGCCACAATGCCGGCCTCCGCCGTCCGGAGCCGGTTCTCGGCCTCTGCGCGCCCCGCCACGCTCTCGGCCAGCCGCTCCCGAGCCTCATCGACAACGGCTGTCTTTTCGGCCTGGTCAGCCACCGCGCGCTCGGCGGCGGCTTCCAGTTCGTCCGGGTCACGCCCAGCACGCGGGGCTTCCACCGGTGCGGAAAGGTGGCGCCGCCGCTCCTCGGCCAGCGACCAGGTGCCCTGGAACCGCTCGGCCAGCCGAGACAGCGCGAACCAGGTGTCCTGCGCCGACGCGAACTCGGGTACAGCCGCGGCCACCGTGGCCGCCGCCTGGCGCTCGGCCTCCGCCGCTTCGCTCATCGCCGCCGCCAGCTGCTCCCGGTGCTCGATCGCCGCCGCCTCGTCACGGGTCTCTTGGTCCATCGCCGCCCGCAGCGTGGCCAGGTCGTCCGCCAGCAGCCGCGCCTTGGCGTCGCGCCATTCCGCTTGCACACCGGCGGCCCGGCGGGCCACTTCGGCTTGCCGGCCCAACGGCTTGAGCTGGCGCCGGAGCTCGCCGGTGAGGTCGGCCAGCCGCGTCAGGTTGGCCTGCATGGCGTCCAGTTTGCGGAGCGCCTTCTCCTTGCGTTTCCGGTGCTTGAGCACACCGGCCGCCTCTTCGATGAACGCGCGTCGGTCCTCGGGACGGGCTTGGAGCACCGCGTCCAATTGTCCCTGGCCCACGATGACGTGCATCTCACGGCCGATGCCGGAGTCGGACAGCAGTTCCTGGATGTCCAGGAGCCGACAGCTGGATCCGTTCATCTCGTACTCGCCGCCGCCGTCGCGGAACATCCGCCTGGTGATCGACACCTCGGTGTAATCGATGGGCAGCGCGCCGTCGGAATTGTCGATGGTCAGCGTGACCTCGGCCCGGCCCAGCGGTGGCCGGTCCGCGGTTCCGGCGAAGATGACGTCCTCCATCTTGCCGCCGCGCAACGCCTTGGCGCCCTGCTCACCCAGGACCCAGGCGATGGCGTCGACGACGTTGGACTTACCCGAGCCGTTGGGGCCGACGACGGCGGTGATGCCCTTTTCGAAGTTGAGGGTGGTGGACGAGGCGAACGACTTGAAGCCGCGGAGGGTCAGCGACTTCAGATACACGCCGCTCCCCCTTTGTCCTGTGCGCGCCGGCCCGACGAGCAGTCAGACTAACCGCCGGGACCGACAAGCCGGGTCAGCTGCGGGTCAACGCTCCGTGAAGCCTTTTTCGCCGCGGGCGGCACCCCACTGCTCGCCGACGTGATCGACTCGTCCCGGAGTTCCGCTGCCGCGCAACCACTCCAGGAGCGCCTCGGCGTCCCCGCGGGCGCCCTCGGCGATCACCTGGACCCGGCCGTCGGTCAGATTGGTGGCACTCCCGGTCAGGCCGAGTTCGAGCGCCCGGGCCCGGGTGAACCAGCGGAACCCGACTCCCTGCACCCGGCCGGAGACGAACGCGGTCAGCCGGACCCGGTCGGCCGGCCCGCTCATGTCGACCGCCGGCGTGGTGGGCGCTGGCAATGCGGGCAGAAGAACGACGACCGGTTCATGAAAGCGTCTCGCATGATCGGCCGGCCACACCGCTGGCAGGGCCGTCCGTTCTGCCCGTAGGCGGCCAGCGACCGGCCGAAATATCCCGACTCCCCGTTCACGTTGACGTAGAGGGCGTCAAACGATGTACCGCCCTGGTCGAGCGCATCGGACATGACCTCGGTCGCCGCCGTGAGCACGCGACGGACCGCGGTGGCCGGCAGCGTCCGGGTCGATCGGGCGTAGTGCAGTTGGGCACGCCACAGTGCTTCGTCCGCGTAGATGTTGCCGATCCCCGACACCACACTCTGATCTAGCAGAACCCGTTTGATCTCGGTGTTCTTGCCGCGGATGGTGGCGACCACGCGGGCCGGCTCGAACTGGTCGTCGAGCGGATCGCGGGCGATGTGAGCCAGTGGGTGGGGCAGCTCCGCGCCACCCGGATCGAAAGCCATTCCGCCGAAGGTGCGCTGGTCCAGAAAGTCGACGTCCGGGCCGCCGTCGGCGAAGTGGAATCGCACCCGCAGATGCGGGTGGGGTGTCGGGTTGTCAGCGCCGACGCGGAACTGGCCGCTCATGCCCAGGTGGGCGATCAGGGCGTCGCCGCCGTCCAGAACCCACCAGAGGTATTTGCCCCGCCGCCGGATCCCCTGGACCTCGCGTCCGGCCAGGACGGCCTCGAAGTCATTGCTGCCGGCGGCGTGTCGGCGCACGGCCCGCTCGTGGAGTACCTCGACCCCGTCGATCCGGCGGCCCTGCACGTGCGCGACGAGGCCGCGGCGAACCACCTCGACCTCAGGAAGCTCCGGCAATGCCCGTTCCGAGCGGATCCGGGGCCGAGTCGGCCGGGAGCTCGCCGATCACCTGAGCCGCCTCGCCGGCCTCGGCGACCAGCCGGGAGTAAGCGGCGGCGGCGGCTTGCTGTTCGGCTTCCTTCTTGGTCTTGCCATTCCCCCGGCCGTGATCGTCTCCGGCCAGCGAAACCTGGGCGGAGAACAGCTTGGCGTGGTCCGGGCCCTCGCTGGAGACGTCGTAGACCGGCACCCCGAGGCCGCGCTCGGCCGAAAGCTCCTGCAGTGACGTCTTCCAGTCCAGCGCGGCGCCCTGCAGCGGCGCGGACTGGATCAACTCCGCGAACAGGCGGTGCACGACCTCGCGGGCCGTCTCGATTCCGTGCTGGAGATAAACGGCGCCCAGTACGGCTTCGACGGCATCGGACACGATCGACGGCTTGTCATGCCCGCCGGTGCGCTCCTCACCCTTGCCCAACCGCAACATATCGCCCAGCCCGATGGCCCGGCCCACGCCGGCCAGCGCGTGCATGTTCACGATCGACGCCCGCAACTTGGCCAACCGCCCTTCGGGCAGATCGGGGTGGTTCCGGTAGAGCGCATCGGTGACGATGATGCCGAGTACCGAGTCGCCCAGGAACTCCAGCCGTTCGTTGGTGGGCAGACCGCCGTGCTCGTACGCGTAGGAACGGTGAGTCAGCGCCAGCGTCACCAGATCGAGATCGAGGTCGACTCCCAGTCGCTCGGTCAGCACAGCGGATTCCGGCAGCGCCGGGTGCACAGCCACCACTGCCGGATGCGGCAAGACCTGCGGATCCTCGGTCCCGGGTTCGGGCGCCACGAAGTCAGACGCCGACGACCTGGCGGCCCTTGTACTGACCGCAGTTCGGGCAGACCGCGTGCGGTGGCTTCAGCTGGCCGCAGGCCCGGTTCGGGCAGGCAGCGAGCGTCGGGACGCTGGTCTTCCACTGCGAACGGCGCGAACGGGTATTGCTGCGCGACATCTTCCGCTTCGGAACGGCCACTTGTACTCGTACTCCTTCATCGTGCGGGTCCGCCGGAGTGCGCTGGGCACGCCTGATGACCCGCGAATTTGCCTTCTTGGGCTCGAGCCGGGGCTCGAAGAACGGATTGCTACTCGGGCTCCGCGCCGAATCGCCCCTGCAGGGCAGCCCAGCGAGGGTCAAGTATCTCATGAGAATGGCCGGGCTCGAGATCATCGAACCGTTCCCCGCAGGTCGGGCACAGTCCGGGGCAATCGGGACGGCACAGCGGGGACCAACGGCAGGCTCAGCACGACCTCGTCGCGGACGAGCGGCTCGAGGTCGATCAGGTCATCGACCAGCCGCGGGATCTCGTCGTCGTCGGTGGTCGCCGCGGTGGTCGAATCCGGGTAGGCGTAGAGCTCCCGGAAGTCGCGGTCGACGTCGACGCACGATCTCGGACAGGCACCGCGCGCACTCTCCGACGGCGCGACCGCGGCGCGGTGCCGGAGACCAGCACGCCTTCGGCGACCGACTCCAGCCGGAGGTCGAGGCGCAGGTCGCCGCGGATCGGGGAACGGCGACGACCTCGAGCCCGACCGGCTTGTCCACCGGGACGGTCAGCTGCACTTGCTTGTACGAACCGGGGCGCCGGCCGAGCGTGCGGGTGTCGACGACCCAGGGCGAGGCCGGGGACGGGCGGGTGGTGGTCATGTCTCGTTTCCGCTGAAGTGGTTGAGGTCGGGGCCGAACGCTCGGCGGTGGTGGGCCCGGACGAGGGCAACCGTTCCAGAGTAGTGGAAGATCGCCCCGGGCCGCCGTAACGGCGTGAGCGGCGCTGTTTTCGCCGGTGCGGGTGTCGCGCTCCGCCCGGCGGCCAGGTCATCCGCGGTGGTCGGCGATCCCTGCGGCCCGCCGGACCCTCGCGCTCAGCTCGCCAACCCGGTCAATCCCGGTAGTCGGCGACGGCCCCGGACCGCAGCGCGCTCCGGCCCCGGCCCACCGTGCGCAGGGTCTTGGTCAGGGTCTCTTCCAGGCCGGCCAGCTTGGTGTCGACGTAGGAATCGCAGTCGGCCCGCATCTGGTCGGCCTCGGCGTGCGCGCTGTCCAGGATCCGGGCCGACTCGGCGTGGGCGGCCTGCACCACTTCCGCCTGCGAGACCAGGCGAGCCTGCTCGGCCCGGCCGTCGTCGACGGCGCGCTCGTACGTGGCCCGTCCCGCGGCCACCAGTCGCTCGGCCTCGCCATGACCTCGCGAGACCAGCGCATCGTGCTGATCCTGGCCGCTCTGCACGGTCCGGTCCGCGTCCGCCTGCGCGCGCGCCAGGATCGCCTCGGCCCGGGCGGTGGCCTCCTCGACCAGTCGGTGCGCCTCGGCGGCGGCCGAGGAGATGGTGGCGTCGGCATCAGCGTGAGCCGTGCCGACCAGGCGGTGCGCCTCCGCTTCGCGCGTTGTTCACGCGTGGTGTCGGCGTTCTGCTTGGCTTCGTCGACGATCTGGTCCCGGTGGTCGAGCACGTCCTGGGCGTCGTCGACCTCGCCGGGCAGCGCGTCCCGGATGTCGTCCAGCAACTCGAGCACGTCACCGCGCGGCACCACGCACGAGGCCGTCATGGGCAGGCCTCTGGCTTCTTCGACGATCGTCACCAATTCGTCGATCGCTTCGAACACGCGGTACACCCAACGACTCCTTTTCGGTCACCGGCATCACCGCCGACATGGCAGGCCGGTGCGCAACGCGAGCCGCGCACGGCCGGTGTCCAGCCAGTCTGCCAATCGGGCGGCGCACCGGTCGGCAGGCTCGCCCGACCGACGCATCGGCGTCAGGACGAGGAAAGCCTGTCCTGCAACGCCGCGGCGACGACGGGTGGCAACAGCGCGGAGACGTCGCCGCCCAGAGTGGCGACCTGCTTGATCAGGGACGACGACAGGAACGAATAGGCCGGTCGGGCCGGCAGGAACAGCGTGTCGACGGCATCCGGAGCTGTCAGGTCCAGATTCATCTGAGCCATCTGGAGCTCGTAGTCGAAGTCGGAGACCGCCCGGAGGCCTTTGACGATGACCGAGATGTGGTGACGGCTGCAGAAGTCGACCAGGAGACCGCTGAACGAGTCGACCGCGACGTTCGGCAACCCGGCCGTGATGGCCCGCAGCAACCGCAGCCGTTCCGGGAGGTCGAACAGACCGGTCTTGTCCGGGATTGACCAGCACCGCCACCGTGACCCGCTCGAACAGGGCGCTGCTGCGCTCGATGACGTCCAGATGGCCGTTCGTCGGTGGATCGAAGGATCCCGGACACACCGCGTGGGCGCCGCTCATGGGGCGCGACCGTAGCAGAGGACGGTGTCCCCGTACCGCTTCACGCGCGTTTCGGCGAAACCGGGTGGCCACGGAAACGGACCGTCACGCGCGCTCCGCTCGATCACCACGTCCGCAGCCGGGGCCAGCGCTTCGGAGGACACCAGAGCGGCGAGTTCCCCCGCCAACGTCTCGGCCGGCCGGTCGTACGGAGGGTCAGCGAGCACGATGTCGAAGTGGGCGGCGCCGGCGGCCGGCGCGGTGACGTAACCGCCGACGTCGGCGGCCACAATGCGGACCAGCTGATGGGCCGCGAGCCCGTCGACGTTCCGTCGGGCGGCCGTCAACGCGGAACGGTCCCGCTCCACCAGCACCAAGGTCGCGGCGCCTCGGGAGAGCAGTTCCAGGCCCAGGGCTCCGGACCCGGCGTACAGGTCGAGCACCGCGGCACCGGACAGGCCACCTCCCGCCGCCAGGGTGTTACCGAGGGCGGCTCGCACCTTTTCGCTCGTCGGTCGGGTGGCGTCCCCGCTGGGGGTGACCAGCCGGCGCCCGCCGTAACGCCCGGAGGTGATCCGGGTCATCCCATCTCCAGGAAGGTCTGGTCCTGCTCGGCGATGACCTCGCCCAGCATGTCCACCAGACCCGGCCAGGTCCGCAGGGAGGCGTCGGCCGACACCAGTTCCGCGGCGTCCGCGCGGGCCTCCTCGATGGTCTGCCGATGCTCGAGCAGGGACAGCTGCTTCAAAGAAGTGGTGCGACCCGCTTGGGTCGTGCCCAGCACGTCACCCTCGCGCCGCAGTCTGAGGTCCTCTTCGGCCAGCCGGAATCCGTCGGTGGTGGCGGCCACCGCGGTCAGTCGGGTCAGGCCCGGCGTGCCGGGAGGCGCCTCGGTGACCAGCAGGCAGATGCCCGGAGCCGTGCCTCGCCCGACCCGGCCCCGTAACTGGTGCAGCTGCGACATCCCGAAGCGTTCGGCGTCCAGGATGATCATTGCGGTGGCGTTGGGGACGTCAACGCCGACTTCGATGACGGTGGTGGCCACCAACACGTCCAGATCGCCGGTCGCGAAGGCCACCATCACCGCATCTTTCTCCGTCGAGGCCAGCTTGCCGTGCAGCACACCGAGCCGCAGGTCGCGGAGTGGACCGTCCCGGAGTTCCTCGGCCACCTGGAGAACGGAAAGCGGTGGCCGCCGCTGTTCCCCGGCGCCGTCGGGCCCGTCGGGGTCCCAGTCGAACTCCTCGTCGTCCGGGTCTGCGTGGGCGCCGGAAACGCCGCGGCTCTTGGGTTTCCGCCGGCCGGCCGGTGACCCGTCCGGATCCTTGTCGTCGAGGCCGATCTTCGGACACACGACGTACACCTGGTGCCCGGCGGCCACCTCTTCCCGGACCCTGGCCCACGCGCGCGCGAGCCAGTCCGGCCTTTCGGCGGCCGGTACCACTGTCGTCGAGATCGGCGACCGATCGGCCGGCAGGCCCTCGAGAATCGAGGTCTCCAGGTCTCCGTAGACCGTCATGGCCACGGTCCGGGGGATCGGAGTGGCCGTCATGACCAGGACATGCGGGGGATTGCCTTCGGGATGCTTGGCCCGCAGTGCATTTCGCTGTTCCACGCCGAACCGGTGTTGCTCGTCGATGACGACGAGTCCGAGTTCGGCGAAGTACACGTCTTCCGAGAGCAGGGCGTGCGTGCCCACAGCGATGCCGGCCTGGCCGGACATCATGTCGAGCAGTGCGACCCGTCGCTGCTTGGCGCCGAGCGACCCGGTCAGCAAGGTGATCTTGACGGCATCCGGCGGCGCGCCGAGTTCGCCGCCCTGCCCCAGCGGCCCGAGGATCGCGCGCAGCGAACGGGCGTGTTGGGCGGCCAGCACCTCGGTGGGCGCCAGCAGGACGGCCTGCCGGCCGGAGTCGACGACCTGGAGCATCGCCCGCAGAGCGACCACGGTCTTGCCGGAACCGACCTCACCCTGCAGCAACCGGTTCATCGGATGAATGGTGGCCAGGTCCGCCGAAATGTGTTCGCCCACATCGCGCTGCCCGGCGGTCAGCTCGAAGGCCAACTGGGCGTCGAAGGCCGACAGCACGCCGCCGTCGATCCGCGGGCACGGTTCCGCGGGCAGTCCCTTGAGCGCCTCCCGCCGCCGGGCCAGCACCAACTGGACCGTCAGGGCCTCGTCGTAGCGGAGCCGCTGCTGGGCGCGCTCGAGGGCCTCGTCGGAGGACGGCCGATGGATTTCGCGGAGCGCGGTATCCAGGTCGAGGATCTCCCGCCGGCTGCGGATTTCGTCCGGAAGCGGATCGGGGACAACGTCCAGCAGGCCCAGAGTGTGCCCGACCGCGTTCTGCAACACCTTCAGCGTCAGACCTTCGACCAGCGGATAGATCGGGACCATTCCGCCGGCGAAAGACTCGATCTTCTCGATGTCCCCCTCGATGCTCGACTCTTCGTCGTCGAGCTTGGTGACCTGCGGGGAGTTGATCTGCAGTTGGTGATTGAACATTTTGACGGTGCCGGAAAAGAGGGCGACGACACCGACCGGCAATTGCCGGGACAGCCCGAACCGGTTGAAGAACGCGCAGGCCACTTGGGTGCGGCTGTCGGAGATGGTGACAGTGGTGACCGATTTCACCTTGGCGCCCGGCCGCAACTTCCGTTCGTTCACGGACACCACCGAGGCCATGACGGTGACCTTCTGGTCGACCTCCAGGGCCGCCAGGTCGGTCATCCGTCCGCGGCGCTCGTACTTGCGCGGGTAGTAACGGAGCAACTGCCCGACGCTGGCCAGGCCCAGTTTTTCGGTCAATCGCCCCGCCGTCCGGCCGCCGAGCGCAGCCGACAGCGGGCTGGTCAGGTCGATGACCGTCATCTCCGGCTCCTTCCCGCTCGCCACGCCGTGCTGGGTCGATGATGCCAACCATCCCCGACAGCCGGACCGCGCGCCGGGCCGGTCACCCGCGCCAGCCGTCGTCGCGCCGGCGAGCCATGCGGATGTCGAGGTCGAAAGGCGTGGCGACGGCGATCACGCCGCTGATCAGTCGCCCGGGTTCGGCAGTGTGGGCGTGCAGGACATGGCGGTCACCTTCGCTCCAGACGGTGACCCTCGATCCGGCCCCTTCCGCTTCGGCCAGCACCGAGGCGAGCGCGGCCGGTCCCCCGAACACGACGAACTGCACCTCGGCCACGAACGGCGCGCCGGCGTTCTGGTCCGCGGTGGCCCCACAGTCGGCGCGATCCGGACCGGTGCGCGCCGGGCGGGTGGCGTCCACCAGGGCTTCCAGCAGTCGGGTGAGGACGGCGGTGAGCCGGAGGTCCTGGGAGTCGACCACGGCGGGCGAAGCATTCGCCGGGGCGGGAACGGTGCCGAGGGCGGTCAGCGCCGCCTTGGCCACCTGACCCAGGTCAGCCCCGGCCACCACGGCTTCCACCGCCACCAGGCCGGCCCGGTGCGCACCCGCGGCCCCAACGCCGCCGCCCGGATCCCCCAGCGCGGCGGCCCCTGCCAGCAGCCCGGCGGCCAGATCCATGGGGCTGGCAGCGTCCGGCGAGCCCGCCTGTCGGCGGGTCTCGGCCACACCGGCGGCCAAGGCGCTCAAGTAGGCCGAAAGGCGTTGGCCGGCTCGGGACTCTGTCGATCTTCCCGGCGGGGCTCTCCTCACATCCTGACCGGACAGGGCGCCCAGCAGTTGCTCTTCGGCGTCTTTCAGGATGCGTAGATCGGACGCGGACCAGGACACCGGCGAACCGCGGCCCGGCGCCGCCGTGGCCAGGGCGAACCACCGCCTGAGCAGTTCTGGGTTCATCCCCTGCCCTTCGGAGAGACCAGTGCGACGATGTTCTCGGGCCCCGGTGGCGGAGATTTGGCGGACCGCCCGGACATGGCTATCCTGGAAGGGTTGCCCGGCCGCCTGCCGGGCTTCTTCGTGATCACCTGAATTCTCGCGAAGTCTTGAGTCAGTAGCAAAAGGAGTGAGCCGACGTGGCTGCCGTCTGTGACGTCTGTGGCAAGGGCCCCGGCTTCGGTATGAGCGTGTCCCACTCGCATCGCCGTACCCACCGGCGTTTCAATCCGAACATCCAGGCCGTGCGCGCCCAGGTGGCGCCGGGCACCGTCCGGAAGATCAACGCCTGTACGTCGTGCCTGAAGGCCGGCAAGGTCGCGCGCGGCTGATCTACGTCTTTCCGGGCGAGCGAGCTCGCCCGACACCAAGAACGGCGGGACCATCTCGGTCCCGCCGTTCTTCGCGTTTGCACTCGGTCGTTACGTTTGCACTTGGTCGTTACGTTTGCACTTGGTCGTTACGCGAGCCTGGTCATCCAACCGTGCCGGTCCGACCGTGACCCGCGTTGCAGCGACGTCAGGACCTCGCGCAACTGCATGGTGACCGGCCCGGTACCCCCGCCGGCGATGTCGAACTCGCCACCGGCGTGCTTGACGGAGCCGACCGGTGTGATGACCGCCGCCGTGCCGCAGGCGAACACCTCGGTCAGCGCGCCCGACTGGACGCCATCGGCCCACTCATCGATCGAGATGCGGCGCTCGGCCGCGCGGTAGCCCAGGTCGGCGGCCAGGCGCAGCAACGAATCCCTGGTGACTCCAGGGAGCAAGGAGCCGGACAGTTCCGGCGTGACGATCTCGACATCGCTGCCGGTGCCGAACACGAAGAACAGGTTCATCCCGCCCATTTCCTCGACGTACCGGCGCTCCATGGCGTCCAGCCAGACGACTTGATCGCACCCCTGAGCGGCGGCCTGGGCCTGGGCGGCCAACGATGCGGCGTAGTTGCCGCCCGTCTTGGCGGCTCCCATCCCGCCCGGAGCCGCGCGCACGTATTCGGTGGACCACCACACGCTGACGGGCTTCACGCCACCCGCGAAGTAGGCGCCGGCCGGAGAAGCGATCACGGAATAGATGTAGCGATTCGAGGGGCGCACACCCAGCCCGACCTCGGCGGCGAACATGAACGGGCGCAGGTACAGCGAGGCCTCACCCGATCCGTGCGCCGGCACCCAGTCCCGGTCGACGTCCAACAGCTCCGCCAGCGACGCCAGGAACAGTTCCTCCGGCAGCCGCGGCATGGCCAGTCGGTCCGCGGAGGCGTTGAGCCGGCGGGCGTTGGCCTCCGGGCGGAAGGACGCGATCGACCCGTCCGGCTGCTGGAAGGCCTTGAGACCCTCGAAGATCTCCTGGGCATAGTGCAGCACCATGCTGGCCGGGTCCACGGTGAAGGGGCCGTAGGGCTGTATCCGCGGGTTCTGCCACCGGCCGTCCACGTGGTCGATGACCACCATGTGATCGGTGAAGTACTTGCCGAAGCCGGGGGCGGCCAGAATCTCCGCCCGCCGGGCGGCAGAGGTCGGATGGTCCGACCGGATACGGGTGAACGCGGGAGCCTCGGCGCGCGGAGCGGCGTCCGGGACGACGGTCATGGTCACTTCCCCAGCTTAGACGATTACTCGGAAGTCCTACTATTGGCCGAAGCCGACTGTCGTTGTGGCTTTCACCGCACGTGAGACGGTACGAACGGCGGTCTGCGCAGTTCCGCGCGAAGCGACCGTCCGCGCACCGAAACCACACACTCCGTCCCGGCCTCGGCCTCGGCCTCGGCGTCGACCAGGGCCAGGCCGATGCCCACACCGAGGGTCGGTGAGAAGGTGCCCGACGTCGTGGTCCCGATGGGCGCACCGTCCACCGACAGCACCGGAAGGTGCGGACGGATGACCCCCTTGTCGATCGCCTTCAGCCCCCAGAGCAGGCGCGCCGGCCCGGCGGCCTTTTCGGCGAGCATGGCATCCCGGCCGAAGAACTCCGGCTTCTTCCAGCCCACGGCCCACCCGGCCCGCGCCTGCAGCGGCGAGATCTCGGGAGAAAGATCCTGTCCGTGCAGGGGATACCCCAGCTCGGTGCGCAGCGTGTCCCGCGCTCCCAGACCGGCCGGTTTTCCTTCCAGCCCGGTGACCGCCTCCAGCAGTTGGTCCCAGGCCGCTGCGGCGGCGGCGGTGGGGATCACCAACTCGTAGCCGTGCTCGCCGGTGTACCCGGTGCGGCACACGCGGGTGCCCCCGAAGTCGCCCACGTCCCGCCAGGCCATGTAGTCCAAGTCGCTCGGCAGACCGACAACCCGGAGCGCTTCCGCGGAGCGGGGCCCCTGCACGGCCAGCACCGCGAACTCCGGGTGCCGGTCGGTGATGACGATCTCCGACGGGGCGGCGTCCCACAGGGCGGCCACCACCGCCGCGGCGTTGGCCGCGTTCGGGATCAGGAACACAGACTCCGGATTTTCCAGATAGGCGATCATGTCGTCCACGACTCCGCCGGAGGCGTTCCCGCACATGGTGTATTGCGCTTGCCCGGGGCCGATCCGGCCGAGATCCGCCGTGAGACAGCGATTCACGAAATCGGCGCTGCCGGGCCCGGCGACACTCGCCTTCCCCAAGTGGGACACGTCGAACAAGCCCACCGCGTTGCGAACCGCGTGATGCTCGGCCACCACGCCGCCGCCCGGGTAGGACAGTGGCATCGACCAGCCCCCGAAGGAGGCCATGGTGGCGCCGAGCGCGCGGTGACGGTCGTCCAGTGGGGACAGCAGCAGCGGCGTCGCGTTCACAACGGCCAACGTAACGGTCGGGCCGGGCGGCCGCCCGACTGGTGAGCGGCCGGCGGATCGGCGCAAGATGGCCCGGTGACCGACCTGGCTCTGACGTCCGACTCCCCCTCCGCGACCGCCGCCGATGTGCTGATCGTCGCCGCCACGGCGGGAGGGGACCCGCTCGCCCGGCCGACCGCCGTGGACCCGGCCTTCAGCGAGGTGGTGGCGGCCGCGGCGCTGGCCGGGGCGACGGGTCAGTCGGGCGAGGCCGTGCTGATTCCCGGCGTGCAGGCGGTGTCGGCGGACCGCGTGCTTGTCGTAGGGCTGGGCCCGGCCGAAAAGGTCGCTCCGCAATCCGTGCGACTCGCCGCCGGAGTCGCCTCGCGGGCGCTGGCCGGTACCGGCACCGCCATCTCGACACTGTCGCGCATCGACCTGAACGCGGCCGCCGAAGGTCACCTCCTCGGCGCCTACGCCTTCGCCGCCTACCACACCCCTACCCGGGCGCCGATCGAGCTGATCCGGCTGGTGGAGCCGGAGGCCGGGATCGGGTCCGCGGATTCGGGCGAGGTGGTGCGGCGAGCCACCATCGTGGCCGAAGCGGTGCTGGCGACCCGCGATCTGGTCAACACCGCACCCAATGATCTGCCGCCCGCCGTCTTCGCCGACCGCGCCGTGGCGGCCGCCCGAGCGGCCGGGCTCGACGTGCAGGTGTGGGACGAAAATCGATTGCGCGAAGAAGGTTTCGGCGGCATCTCGGCGGTGGGCTCAGGCTCGAGCCGCCCACCTCGGCTGGTGCGGGTGAGTTGGAGCCCGGACTCGGCCACCAAGAAGGTCGCCCTGGTCGGCAAGGGCATCACCTTCGACTCGGGAGGGCTGTCGATCAAGCCCGCGCAGGGCATGGAGAACATGACCAGCGACATGGCGGGAGCCGCCGCGGTGGTCTGCACCGCGATCGCGGCCGCGCGGCTGCAGCTGCCGGTGGCCGTGACCGCCTGGGCGCCGCTGGCGGAGAACCTGCCGTCCGGAAGCTCCTACCGGCCCGGCGATGTGTTGCGCCACTATGGCGGCAAGACGGTCCACGTCCTGAACACCGACGCCGAGGGCCGGTTGGTGCTGGCCGACGCGATGGTCCGGGCCGCCGAGGAAGCACCCGACTTCCTCGTGGAGACCTCGACGTTGACCGGCGCGCAGGTCGTGGCGCTGGGCAACCGGACGATGGGCGTCATGGGAGACGATCGTCTGCGCGATCGCATCGCCGAGATCGCCCGCGAGGTCGGCGAAGGCGGCTGGGCCATGCCGTTGCCCCCGGAGCTGCGGGAGGGCCTGGATTCACCGCTGGCCGACCTGGCCAATGTCAACTGGGACCGGGTGGCCGGGATGCTCGTGGCCGGCACCTATCTGGCGGAATTCGTGCCGGACGGTCTGCCCTGGGCCCATCTGGACATCGCCGGGCCGGCCCACAATCACGGGAAGGCCTGGGGATACACCGGAGTCGGCGGCACGGGCGTGCCGGTCCGTACGCTGCTGGCGTGGCTGTCCGAAGTGGCCGGCTGACCGGACCGGAGATCCCGCCCCGACGTCGGAGCCGGACGCGCCTGTCGCGGTGACCACTCAGGCCCACTCAGGCCCACTCAGCGGTCGAGGCGGTCCCGGGCGGCGCGCTCTTCGAGGATCTTCTGCCGGCGCGAGTAGTCGCGCATCCGCTGCGGGTACCCGACCATGGTCGCGTCGTAGATCGGCAATTGGTGACGTCGCGCGAACTCCTGGGCGGCCTTGGGTGACGCGACCAGCCGGCGGGTGAATTCGCCGTCGTGGGCCACCAGCAGCATGCTCACGTCCGTCACCGACGTCTTGGGCTCGACGAAGATCTCGACGCCGTGGCGCGCGCCGATCCAGTCGACGAGCGCGTCGACGGCCGCCTGCCGCTCGGCCCGCTTCGGCCGGCGGCGTCCGAACAAGCCCATGAGTCATCCTCCCGCAGCGAACACGAGAATATGGCCTCACTCGGGTGCGTTCGCCGAGGAACACAGCAGATTCGCACTGAAGCTGCCCGGCCGGGTGGCCCCGGCTACGAGATGCCAAGATGAACACCGCACCCGGGCCGGGTGCGGAGTGGACGCTACGGTGAGCCCGTTCTCGTGCCCCGCACGGCCGGCTTGCGGTCCAGAACACGAGCCGATCCCCGTCGGCCGGCCCGTCCGGCTGACGGAGGCGGAGGAGGAGCGAAGGTCTCGATGTCCGACACGAATGTCGATCTCGTGGTCCTCGGCGGTGGTTCCGCCGGGTATGCGGCCGCATTGCGAGCGGCGGAACTCGGTTCCTCCGTCGTCCTGATCGAGCGGGACAAACTGGGCGGCACCTGTCTGCATCGCGGTTGTGTGCCCACCAAGACGTTGCTGCATGCCGCCGAGGTGGCCGACGAGGCCAAGGATGCCCTCTCCATGGGCATCAAGACCACCTTCGACGGGGTGGACGTCCCCAACCTGCTGAAGTACAAGGACGGCATCGTCACCCGTGCCTACAAAGGTCTGTCCGGGCTGATCAAATCCCGCGGAATCACCGTCGTCGAGGGCTCCGGCGTCTTCCAGGCGCCCGAACTCGGTGGTCGTGGGCGACAATCGGTACACCGGCAAGAACGTCGTGCTCGCCACCGGCTCCTACTCCCGTTCGCTGCCGGGGCTCACCATCGAGGGCCGGGTCATCACCAGCGAGCAGGCTCTGAACCTGGAATGGATTCCGGAAAAGGCGATCGTGCTGGGCGGCGGCGTGATCGGCGTCGAATTCGCCTCCGTATGGGCCTCATTCGGTACCCAGGTGACCATCGTGGAGGCGTTGCCCAGCCTGGTGCCGGCGGAGGACCCATGGATCCAGAAGCAACTCGAGCGCGCCTTCCGGCGACGCAAGATCGCGTTCAAGACCGGTGTCCGGTTCTCGGGCGTGACCCAGGACGACTCCGGCGTGACTGTCACGCTGGAGTCCGGTGAGTCGGTCTCGGCGGACCTGTTGCTGGTAGCCGTCGGCCGGGGCCCCACCACCCAGGATTGCGGCTTCGAGGAAGCCGGCGTCGGCATGGACCGTGGCTTCGTGCTCACCGACGAACGGCTGCACACCAACCTGCCGGGCGTCTATGCGATCGGCGACATCGTTCCCGGTCTGCAACTGGCGCACCGCGGCTTCCAACAGGGCATTTTCGTGGCCGAGGACATCGCGGGACTGAACCCGAAGGTGGTCGCTGACGCCGACATTCCCAAGATCACCTACTGCGACCCGCAACTCGCCTCGGTGGGGCTGACAGAGGCCAAGGCCGCCGAAGTACACGGCGAGATCGAGACCTTCACCTACGACCTCGGTGGCAACCCGAAGTCGAACATCCTCAAGACCGCCGGCGGCGTGAAGGTGGTCAGGGTCAAGAACGGTCCGATCGTCGGCATCCATGTCGTCGGCGCGCGCATGGGCGAAGTCATCGGTGAGGCCCAGCTGATCGTCGGCTGGGAGGCGTATCCCGAAGACGTGGCCCCGTTCGTCCACGCTCACCCGACGCAGTACGAGGCGATGGGCGAGGCGATGTTGGCGCTGGCGGGCAAGCCGCTGCACGTTCACAACTGACCCGCCACCGGACCGCCTTCGATCCGCGCAGCCTTCCGAGGAGAAGCTTTCCAGATGTCCACTTCCGTGCAGATGCCCGCATTCGGTGAGAGCGTCACCGAAGGCACCGTGACCCGTTGGCTGAAGGCCGAGGGTGACCGCGTCGAGGTCGACGAGCCGTTGCTCGAGGTGTCGACCGACAAGGTCGACACCGAGATCCCGTCACCCGTAGCGGGTGTGCTGGAGAAGATCCTGGTGGCCGAGGACGAGACGGCTCAGGTTGGTGCCGATCTGGCCGTTATGGGTGACGGCTCGGGCTCGTCGGCGAGCGGAAGCGGAGCGGCGGACACCGGGAGCGCCGCACCCGATCCGGCTCCGGAGCCCGAGGCCACGACGCAGCCCGAAGAGGTGGCCGAAACCCCGTCGACCGCCGTTGAGCGGCCCGCCGAGAAGCCCACCGCGGAGGCGACGCCCACCGGGTCGGGCACGTCGGTGACGTTGCCGGCGATGGGCGAGTCGGTCACCGAAGGCACCGTGACCCGCTGGCTCAAGCAGATCGGCGACCACGTCGACGTCGACGAACCGCTCGTCGAGGTCTCCACCGACAAGGTCGACACCGAGGTGCCCTCCCCGGTGGCCGGCACCCTGCTCTCCATCTCCGTAGGCGAGGACGAAACCGTCCAGGTCGGCGGCGAACTGGCCGTCATCGGCTCCGGCGCACCCACCGCTGCCTCACCCGCCGCGTCCACTCCCGCTCCGGCGGAGTCCACACCGGCTCCGGCTCAGGCCGCGCCCGTTCCGAGCCCGTCCGCCCCCGCGTCCGCTCCGGAGCCGACCCCCGCACCAGCGGCCGCCGAGTCGGCTCCGACCGGCGCCGACTCGGGATCCGGCAGCGACTCCGGAAGCTCGGTCACCTTGCCGGCGATGGGCGAGTCCGTCACCGAAGGCACCGTGACCCGCTGGCTCAAACAGATCGGCGACCACGTCGACGTCGACGAACCGCTCGTCGAGGTCTCCACCGACAAGGTCGACACCGAGGTGCCCTCCCCCGTGGCCGGCACCCTGCTTTCCATCTCCGTCGCCGAGGACGAAACCGTCCAGGTCGGCGGCGAACTGGCCGTCATCGGCTCCGGCGCACCCACGGCTGCCTCACCCGCCGCGCCCGCTCCCGCAGCCGCAAGTCCGGCGGCCGCCCCGGCCGCCCCGGCCGAGGATGAGACCACTCCGGCCGTCGCACCGCAGCGGGAGTCGTCCCGCCGGCGACATCCACCGCTCAGCCGGAGGCGACGTCCGCGCCGGTGGCGGCGGCCACACCGGATTGGCAGCCCAAGACGCCCGAGCCGTCCGGCATCTACGTGACCCCGGTGATCCGCAAGTTGGCGGCGGACCGCGGTGTCGATCTGGCCATCGTCACCGGCAGCGGCGTAGGCGGCCGGATCCGCCGCGAAGATGTGATCGCTGCGGCTGAGGCCGCCGAGGCGGCGCGCCAGGCGGCGGAGAACGCTCGGCGGACCGCGGCTCCGGCGCCCGCGCCGGCGAGCCAGGCGGCCACCCCCGCTGCGGCTACGCCAGCAGCGTCGGGCGCCGCCAAGCCGGATGCGGTGGCGGCGGCGCTCATCGGGACGACGGCCAAGCTGCCGCGCATTCGTCAGTCGATCGCCCGGAACATGAAGTACGGGCTGGACACCGCCGCGCAGCTGACCACGGTCATCGAGGTCGACGTGACGCGGGTAGCCGCCCTGCGGGCGAGGGCCAAGACCGGCGTTCGAGGCCAGCAAGGCGTGAAGCTGTCGTTCCTGCCGTTCTTCGTCAAGGCGGCGATCGAGGGACTCAAGCTGTATCCGGTGGTCAACTCGTCGCTCTCCGAGGATCTGAAGGAGATCACGTACCACGCCAAGGTGCAACCTGGGCATCGCCGTCGACACCCCGCGCGGGCTGATCGTGCCGGTCGATCAAGGATGCCGACGATCTGAACCTCGGCGGCATCGCCCGCAAGATCGCCGACCTGGCCAGCCGCACCCGCAACAACAAGGTCGGCCCGGACGATCTGTCCGGCGGGACCTTCACCATCACCAACACCGGTTCGGTGGGAGCGCTGTTCGACACGCCGATCTTCGTGCCGCCGCAGTCGGCCATCCTGGGCACCGGCGCGATCGTCAAGCGCCCCGTCGTGGTCAGCGATGCCGACGGCAACGACGTCATCGCCATCCGGTCGATGGCGTATCTGGCCATGTCCTACGACCACCGCAACATCGACGGAGCCGACGCGTCCCGCTTCCTGCAGGCGGTCAAGAAGCGCGTCGAGGCGGGCGAGTTCGAGGGCGACCTGGGTCTGTAGGTCCAGGACTGCCGGCGCTCCGGACCGGGTACCCCCAGTTCGTGCGAATCGTGGCGGCCGGCGTCAGTGGCTTTCTGGGACAGGAACTCGTGCGGCGGCTGACCGCCGCCGGTCACTCCGTGGTACGGCTGATCCGTCGTCCCGCGTCCGGTCCCGACGAGCGTCAGTGGGACCCGGACGCGGGCACGTTCGACGCCGAAGTCCTGGGCGGCGTGGACGCCGTGGTCAACCTGTGCGGGGTCGGGGTCGGTGATCGCCGATGGACCGAGGACTACAAGCGGGAGATCGTCACCTCTCGGGTGCGACCCACTTCGCTGCTGGCCGCAGCGGCCGCCGACCACCGGGTCCCGGCGTTGATCAACGCGTCGGCGATCGGGTTCTACGGAGCCCGCGGCGATGAACCGCTGGACGAGGACGCGGCCCGGGGCAGCGGATTCTTCCCCGATTGCTGCGCCCAGTGGGAGGCGGCTTCGGAGCCGGCGTCGGCGGCCGGAGTGCGCGTCGTCAACCTGCGGACCGGCCTGGTGCTCGGTCCCGACGGCGGGCTGCTGCCGCGGCTCACATTGATCACCAAGCTGTTCGCCGGCGGCAAACTCGGCACTGGCCGGCAGTACTACTCCTGGATCGCCCGCACCGACTGGGTACGAGCCGTCGAATTCTTGTTGACCTCGCAGCTCGGCGGGCCGGTCAACCTGACCGCGCCGAACCCGGTGCGCAATGCCGACTTCGTCAAGGCCATCGGCAGGCTGGTGCACCGGCCGACACCGTGGCCGGTTCCGACGCTCGCGCTACGACTGGTCCTCGGTGAATTCGCCGACGACGTGGTGACCGGGCAACGGGTGGTGCCGGGACGTCTGGGCGCGGCGGGCTTCGATTTCCGGTACCCCGACCTGGACGCCGCGCTGGCCGCCGAGGCGCCGCACTGAATCGCGCCCGGCCCGGGCAGCATCTGGGCTGGATCGAGGCGGGTCAGTGCTCGTACGGATCCGACGGTTGGCTGGTGGGCCGGATCGACTTCACATCCACGGTCGGCACATAGCCGTTGTCCTGGTTGGCCGTGCCGTCCACCACCGTGACGACTGCGGTCACCCAGGTGTTGACCGCGTAGGGCGCGGCCGCGTCGACCCGCGCCTGCATGGGACTGGCGTCGGCCGCGCAGCAGTTGATGACCAAGCGGGCGATGGAGAAACCACTCGGATAGCCATCGGGTGTCGGCGCGACGAAACCGGTGATGGTCACGGGGGTGTCGGTCACCGACTGGGCGACGTCCGGTGATTCGTAGAGCGCCCGCATGACCAGATCCTTGATCTCGATCGCCGGGTCCTGACCCGCCGGGAGGGCTGGGAACGACATCACCGGTCGTTGCTTGGCGAACGCCGCAGTGCCCTCGCCGTGCCCACTACCGTCGTTGAACGCGTAGCCGCCCTGGGTGCCGCCGGCCGCGTCCAGACCGACCTGCGGGTCGTAGTCCTGCGCCGGCGCAACGCCGTTCTTGCCCGCGAGGGCCTGGGAACTGGCGTTGTGCAGCACGGCCTCGGCGCCCAGGGCGGGCGGCGCGACCAGCAGCAGCACCAGGGCCGGCGCCAGGATGAGCCACGGCGCCCGCGAGCGGGTGTGAGTATGGCCGTGGGCATCCAGCTCACTGGTCGGGATTCGCCCGACGGGCGCAGCGGTCGATCCCCTTCCGCCCGGCCGTCGCAGCCGGGCTCCCACCAGGGTCACCAGGGACACCAGGCCGACGGCCAGCAGAACGGCTCCGGCGATGATGAGCAGCGGGCCCAGGCTGGGCTTGACGTACGACGGTGTAGCGGCCGGTCACCGTGATGCCGAGCATCAGGCCCCCCAGCAGGGTGACCACCAGCGATTGGGCTTCCTTGTTCATTGCGACCAGCCGATCATTGCGACCATCCCCAGAAGAACAACAGGCCGACACAGGTCCCGACCACGACGGCCACCAGCAACGTCAACGGCGCGAATCGGATGGCGAACTTCCGGCCGAACGTGCCCGACTGCATGGCGAACAACTTGATGTCGACGGCCGGACCAACGGTCAGGAAGACGAGCCGGCCGACGAACGGAATCATCGTGAAGGATGCAGCCACGAAGGCATCCGATTCCGAACACAGCGCCAGAAGCACCGCCAGCGCCGCCATCATGATCACGGTCAGCAGGGCGGACGAGCCGATGTGGTTCAGGAAGGATCGGGGAACCGCGGTGTTCAGGGTGGCGGCGGCCGCCGCCCCGATGACCAGGAACCCGGCGGCCTGGGTGAAGTCCCCCAAGACAGTCGGGACCAGCGCCCGCCAGCCGGTGTCGGCGGCGCCCTGCTGCCGGGTCCGCGGCCGCATCCATTCGGGACGCCCGAGCTTCTCCCAGATCAGTCCCACCACCACGGCGGTGACCAGGCCGGCGACCAGCCGGGCCCACACCATCTTGGGGGCGTTCGGGAAGGCCACTGCGGTGGCCACCAGCACGACCGGGTTGATGGCCGGGGCCGACAGCAGGAAGGCCAGCGCTGCGGACGGGCGCACCCCCCGGCTCATCAGCCGGTCGGCGATGGGAACCGAGCCGCATTCGCAGCCCGGCAGCGCCGCCCCGCACACCCCGGCCAGCGGAACGGCCAGGGCGGCCCGTTGGGGCATCACCTTGCTGAAGAACGACGCCGGCACGAAGGCGGCGATGGCTCCGGACACCAGGACGCCCAGCACCAGGAACGGGGTGGCCTGGACGCAGATGGCCACGAAGATGGTGGTCCACCCGGCCGGCAGCACATTGTCGAAGAACTTCGTGATGGGGCCGCGAAGGAGCAGGCCGAGGAGCAGCAGAACGGCCAGGACCTCCAGGGATCCGGGCCGATAGCCGGTCGCCCGCGGGGGGTGGTCGTCGTGTTCGGCATGCCGGTCGGGGTCGGTGAGCACCGAACCCAACGGCTCCGAGTCCGGGTTGCGACCCAGCGGCAGCTCGTCCGTGGTCACGCTTTCGCCTCCTTCACGCCACCGAAGCGCCGATTGCGCGATGCGTAGATCTCGCAGGCCCGCCACAGGTCGCGGCGGTCGAAGTCCGGGAACAAGGTGTCCAGGAAGACCAATTCGGCGTACGCCGACTGCCAGAGCAGGAAGTTGCTGGTGCGCTGCTCGCCCGAACTGCGCAGGAACAGATCGACGTCGGGCATCCAGGGCTCGTCCAGATAGCGGGCCACCGTCCTCTCGTCCACCTTGGCCGGGTCCAAACGGCCGGCCGCCGCCTCCACAGCGATCGAGCGAGCCGCATCGGCGATCTCCGCGCGCCCGCCGTAGTTCACACACATTGTCAGGGTGAGGACGCCGTTGCCGGCCGTGAGTTGCTCGGCCGCCTCCAGTTCGGGGATGACACTCCGCCAGAGCCGCGGCCGCCGCCCGGCCCAGCGCACCCGCACTCCGAGGGCGTGCATGTCATCGCGACGTCGCCGGATGACGTCGCGGTTGAACCCCATCAGGAAGCGGACCTCCTCCGGAGACCGCTTCCAGTTCTCGGTCGAAAAGGCGTATGCCGAGAGATATTTCACGCCGACCTGGATCGCCCCCTCGACGACGTCGAACAGCGCGGCCTCACCGCGCTTGTGACCTTCGGTGCGGGGCAGGCCGCGCGCCTTCGCCCATCGGCCGTTGCCGTCCATCACCAGGGCGACGTGCTGGGGAACGACGGACAACGGGAGCGCGGGGGGTTCGGCGCCGCTCGGGTGTGGCCGAGGCGCGGCGACCACGCGGTTCACGCCGGCACCTCGCGGGCGGGCGGCCCGGCCCCGTCCAACTCCAGCTCGATGGCGACGGCGCTCTCGGCTCCAGGCATGTCGACCACATCCACTCGGCCGCCGGGTACGGCCAGCCGCTCGGTCGCCGGTGTGCGGTCGACCAGCGGAAGCGAGCGCAGTGCCCGTTCCAGGTGCCACTGCAAGCAGGGCGGCCACCAGGCCGGACGCCTCCCGGCGGGCGGACGCCGACGCCTCGTCCGCCTGCTGCCAGTCCCCGTCGGCCAGGGCCGCCATCAAGACGAGGACGGTCGGTGCGGGCCGCGCGGCACCCGGCGCACGACAGGCGGGGCAAACCGCACCGCCGGACGGGACATGAAAGGCGGTGTGCAGGCCCGGCTCGCCGCATTTGGCACATTCGGTGAGGGCCGGCGCCCAACCGGCCAGGCTCATGGCGCGCAGCAGGAACGCGTCCAGGATCAGTGAGGCGTCGCGATCGGTCTCGGCCAGCGCCCGCAGCGCCCCGACCAACAGCAGGTACAGCCGGAGGGAGGGCACTCGTTCCTCGCCGGTCAGCCGCTCGGCCGTCTCGACGATCGCGGTCGCCGCGGTGTAGCGGCGGTAATCCGCCGCAATCGGCGGTCCGAACGAGTCCAGGGTCTCGGCCTGGGTCACCACATCCAGGTTCCGGCCGGCGTACAGCTGCAGGTCGACGTGGCTGAAGGGTTCCAACCGGGCTCCGAACTTGCTCTTGGTGCGCCGGACGCCCTTCGCGACGGCCCGAATACGGCCCTCGCGCCTGGTCAGCAGGGTGACGATGCGGTCGGCCTCCCCGAGCTTGGTCACCCGCAGCACCACACCGGATTCGCGGTAGACGGGCACCCGACCATGGTGCCATCCCAGGCTCTCCCCAGCGGTGAGCTGCTGTTGCGGTGGCGTCAAGCCGGCCGACCGGGACATCCCGTGGGTCAGGGCCGAAGCGACGACCGGCCGGATAACCAGCGCGGAAGCGTGCACTAGCCTGGGTGCACATCCACGCGTGGCGATCCGAGCGCGGAGGGTGTACCCGACGTGGTTTCGGGAGGGCCGCGAGCCGGCCCGGCCCGACAACTCGGGAGGGTCACCGATCGGCCTGTCCCGAGGTTTCGGACGGGTCGCTGCGGGCCCGACCCGCGATGTGGGAACGGCTCCGTGGCGGGCCCGACCCGGTTTTCCCGTGCGGAGAGTCGAGCTGAAGGTGGAGACATGACGTCTTTTGTTGTGCGCCGTGCCGTACCCGATGACGCAGTTGCTTTTTCCGCTTGTCATCTGGCCTGCTGGCAAGAGGCCTATTCCGAGTTGTGGGGTCCGGAACGACTGGCCGAGTTCGAGCCGGAACGGATGGCGAAGCGCCGTCGGGCCGAGATCGAGGCGGGTGTCGCCGACCACTTCTTGGCCGAACACAACGGTGAGGTCGTCGGGATCGCGATTGCCGGGCCCGGTCGCGGTGAAAACCTTCCGGTCGAACGTGAGCTCTACGCCACTTATGTCCGCCAGCAGTACCAGGGCAGTGGGGTGGCCGATGACCTGCTCGACGCGGCCGTCGACGGGCAGCCTGCCTTTCTCTGGGTGTACCGCGACAACCCACGGGCCAGCGCCTTCTACGTGCACCACGACTTCATCCCCGACGGGGAGGAACAGATCGACATCGAGGGCATCCAAGAGATCCGCATGGTCCGCCGGTAGGACCCTGGCCGGCCCCGTGCGGTGATCGTTTCGTCGGTGCGGCTGTCGAAAGCCAATGGCGGCGTCGCGCGGCGGGGTCGTCGCTCGCCTCGGGGCGGCTGGCATGCTGGTCCGGTGAGCCGGGTCACCGTTCGTACCCCGGTCCGGCGCTGGTCGGACGGGCGGTTCGTCAGCCGACCCGACGTGCTGGCCGGCGAGGAACCGCTGGAGATCCGGCTCGACGGCACGTCGTTGAGCGTGACCATGCGGACACCGGGCCACGATGTGGAACTGGTGCACGGGTTCCTGCACGCCGAAGGAATCATCGCCGGTCGGGACGACGTCGCGACGGTCCGGTACTGCGACGGACTGGACGAGTCCGGCGCTAATACCTACAACGTGGTGGACGTGACGACCACCGCCTACGCCGGCTCTCCCGGCCCGACCCGCGCGGTCAGGGCGGCCAGCCCATCCGTGACGGCCGCCCAACGGACCTTTGTCACCAGTTCGGCATGCGGGGTGTGCGGCAAAGCCAGCATCGAGGCGCTGGCCACCAGGATGCGGCATCAGCCGGCTCCCGAAGGACCGATCTTCGACCCCCAGACGATCACGGCCCTGCCGGAACGCCTCCGGGCCGGCCAGCGCTCCTTCCGGAGCACGGGCGGCCTGCACGCCGCGGCCCTGGTGGCTCCCGACGGCATGCTGACCCTGCTCCGGGAAGACGTCGGACGGCACAACGCGGTCGACAAGGTCCTCGGTGCCGCGTTGCTGGCCGACCGCATCCCCTTGTCCGACGTTGCCTTACTGACGTCCAGCCGCGCCTCCTTCGAACTCGTGCAAAAAGCGTTGATGGCGGGAATCGGCATGCTCATCGCGATTTCCGCACCCTCGTCACTGGCCGTGGAACTGGCCGCCGATCGTGGTCTGACGCTGCTCGGCTTCGTCAGGGAGACCGGCTTCAACACCTATACGGCGCCCCATCGAATCCGCGGTGCCGTTTGACGCCGCCGGATACCTCGGACGGCCGGGGGCGTTGTGCCCGTTCACCGTCGGAGTCCGAATCGGTGGAACCGCGAGTGGGCGGCGGGCGTCCGAACAGGAGCGAGCAACAGTCGCTCGCCGCCAGGCTGGCCCCTGTGACAGGAGATCGACAATGAATATGCGCTCCGGTGCCGTTCTGAGCGCCGCCGGGTTACTCCTTCTGCTGACCGGCTGCGCATCGACCACCGCGGGCCGCGCGGAACCGGCGGCGGCAGTGGTAGCCGCCGCGACCGGCTCAGACCCCAGTTCGAATGCGGATGATCCGGCCGGCAGCGACCCGAATCCCGTCGCCACCGGGAGCGCTCCCACGGCGGAATCGGGCGATCCGGCCACCGACGACTCGTCGGCCTCGTCGGCCTCGTCGTCCATGGCTTCTGCTCCGCTGTCCGCGTCCAGCGACGCGGGCGATGACTCGACGACGGGCGCGGACGACTCCACCACGGGCGCAGGCGACGCCGCGGTGCCGACGAGTTCCGACGGCGCCGGGATGAACACCTCCTGCCTGGCTGTGGCCGGCGCGGAGTTGGACGTCACCCAGGGCAAGGCCGGACTGGCCAAACTGAAGTCAGATGTCGCGGCGGCCGGAAACCTGCCGGCCCAACTCACGAACGATTTCGGCACCCTGGAAACGGCGCTGTCCGATGCGTCGTCCGGGGACGACATCTACGCGATTCTGGCCAACGACAAGGCGGCGCTGACGGCTTACACGGACCTCAGCGACTGGCTGACCAAGAACTGCTGAAGCGCTCCGGCCGGCCACGGGACGCGCGAGGGTGCCGACGCGTGCTGGCGTTCGGTCAGGGAGGTCGGCGGCCGTTCCAGTAGTCGGGTGCTCACCGGAATACGGCGTCGGCCAGTCGCCGCGGGCTCAGGCGGATTTCTCCCGCGGCATCTTCTTCGGCTGCTTCGGCACGATGGTCGGATAGACGTTGGAGCGCACCGTCTCGGCGGTGACGACCACGCGCTCGACGTCGTCGCGGCTCGGCACCTCGTACATCGCCGGCAGCAGCACTTCCTCCATGATCGCCCGCAGACCGCGGGCGCCGGTGCCCCGCAGGATGGCCTCGTCGGCGATCGCCTCCAGGGCATCCGGATGGAACTCCAGCTTGACCCCGTCCATTTCGAACAGCCGCTGATACTGCTTGGACAGGGCGTCCCGTGGCTCGGTGAGGATCTTGATCAGCGATTCCTTGTCCAGGTGCGTCACTGCGGCCACGACCGGGAGCCGGCCGATGAACTCGGGAATGAGCCCGAATTTGATCAGATCTTCGGGCATCACGTCCGAGAAGATGTCGGAGGCGTCGATGTCGTACTTGGAGCGGATCTCAGCCCCGAACCCGAGTCCGCGCTTGCCGACGCGCTCCCCCACGATCTTGTCGAGCCCGGCGAAGGCACCCGCCACGATGAACAGCACGTTGGTGGTGTCGATCTGGATGAACTCCTGGTGCGGGTGCTTGCGGCCGCCCTGCGGCGGCACCGACGCCTGGGTGCCTTCCAGGATCTTCAGCAGCGCCTGCTGCACGCCTTCCCCGGATACGTCACGGGTGATCGAGGGGTTCTCGGACTTGCGGGCGATCTTGTCGACCTCGTCGATGTAGACGATGCCGGTCTCCGCCCGCTTCACGTCGTAATCGGCCGCCTGGATCAGCTTGAGCAGGATGTTCTCGACGTCCTCGCCGACGTAGCCGGCCTCGGTGAGCGCGGTGGCGTCCGCGATCGCGAACGGGACGTTGAGCATCTTGGCCAGGGTCTGCGCGAGATAGGTCTTGCCGCAACCAGTCGGCCCCAACATGAGGATGTTGGACTTGGCCAGCTCCACCGGCTCGGGGCCACGGTCCGGGCCGGCCTGGATGCGCTTGTAATGGTTGTACACCGCCACCGACAGGGCCCGCTTGGCGGTGTCCTGACCGATCACGTACTGGTCGAGGTACTCGCGGATGGCTGTCGGCTTGGGCAGGTCGTCGAGTTTGACGTCGCCGGTTTCGGCCAGCTCTTCTTCGATGATCTCGTTGCACAGGTCGATGCACTCGTCGCAGATGTAGACGCCAGGGCCCGCGATGAGCTTACGAACCTGCTTCTGGCTCTTCCCGCAGAAGGAGCATTTCAGCAGATCGCCCCCGTCGCCGATACGTGCCATTGGCTCCTACCTCGAGTCGGTGCGTCGAATCCGCTTGTCCCCGTCGGCCGGGCCGGCCGAGCGATCCAGTCCTACCCATCCAGTGTGTGGCACGACGTCCGGTCCCGCGGGCGTTCGCCCAACCGGGTCTGGAACGACGGAGACGGTGCGCAAACCAGGCGGATCGCGGCACCGGCGCCGGAATCGGCACCTCTCCGACCGTACCCGGCTGGGCGGTGGCCCGTCGCGGAAGTGCGGTCACGACACGAGAACGAGATTGTGTCCTGGCGCCGGCGCCGGCGGGATCAGCGGGCGCCGGTCATCGTTGGGCCTCACCCTATCCGGTTGGGCCGTTCCCGCCACCGGAAATCGTCCGCGTGGCGCTCGGATGGAGTCGACCGGCCGGACCGAGTAGCCCGGCCGGACCCAGTCAAGCGGCCGGACGGTGCTGCCGGCCGGTCACCCTTAACCGGCTCCGCTCAGCTGTCGATCTTTCGGTAGGCCAACACGTCGTCGACGAGGCCGTACTCCTTGGCCTCGGCCGCGGTGAGGATCTTGTCGCGATCGATGTCGATCCGGACCTCTTCGATCGTCTTCTTCGAGTGACGGGCCAGGATCACCTCCAGCGCAGCGCGCATCCGGCTGGATCTCCTGCGCCTGGATCTCCAGGTCGGACACCTGGCCATAGACACCTTCGGTGGCCGGCTGGTGGATGAGGATGCGGGAGTTGGGCAGCGCCATGCGCATTCCCGGGCGACCCGGCCGCCAGCAGCACCGCGGCCGCCGAGGCGGCCTGGCCGAGGCACACCGTCTGGATGTGCGGCCGGATGAACTGCATGGTGTCGTAGATGGCCGTCATCGAGGTGAACGAGCCACCGGGCGAGTTGATGTACATGACGATCTCGCGGTCGGGATCCAGTCGACTCCAGGATCAGCAGCTGGGCCATCACGTCGTTGGCCGAGGCATCGTCGATCTGCACGCCGAGGAAGATGATGCGCTCCTCGAACAGCTTGTTGTACGGGTTGGACTCCTTGACCCCGTACTGGTCCGTTCCACGAAGGACGGCAGGATGTAGCGGGCCTGCGGCAGGTTCAGCGCGTTTCCGTGCGCGGCGCCGGTCGGGTAGCTGGGGCTGGTGTTCAGGATCATGAGATGGCTCCAGCCGTCACTTGTCGTTCTTGGTGGACCGCGACTTGGCAGCCGACGTCCCGTCCGGGTCGGTCTCGGCCAGGCTGGTCGAACGCCCGATGGCGCCGCCCTCGCCGACCCGATGGATCACCTTGTCGATGAAGCCGTATTCGAGCGCTTGCTGGGCGGTGAACCAACGGTCGCGGTCCTGGTCCAGTAGCGATCCGCTCGACGGACTGACCGGTGTGCAGCGCCTGCAGTTCGGTGAGTTCCCGCTTCGAGCTGGAGAGCATCTCAGCCTGAATGGCGATATCGGCAGCGGTTCCGCCGACGCCCGCGCTGGGCTGGTGCATGAGGATCGAGGTGTGCGGGAGGGCCGCGCGCTTGCCCTTCGCCCCGGCGGTCAGCAGGAACTGCCCCATCGAGGCGGCCAGCCCCATAGCGGTGGTGGCCACGTCCGGCTCGATGAGCATCATCGTGTCGTAGATGGCCATCCCGGCCGTGACGCTGCCCCCGGGCGAATTGATGTAGAGGGTGATGTCCTTCTCCGGGTCTTCGGCGGCGAGGAGCAGCAGCTGGGCGGTGATCTCGTTGGCGTTGGTGTCGCGCACCTCCGAGCCGAGGATGATGATCCGCTCACGCAGCAGCCGCTCGGACACCGAGTCGGACAGCGACAACCCAGGAGTGCCGCGCATGACCGCGGTGCCCAAACCCGGCGCGACGGCGTCGAGCGGGTTAAGAGCGGCGCGCAGACCGGTCCTGGTGGCGGTGCCCCGGCCGGCCACCGGCCGAGCGGAACGGAAGGAAGAGCTCACGGGAATCTCCTGGCGGTCTTCGTGCATCGATGTTCTTGCTCCGGGAGCAGACTGACCCGGCGCCGATGCTGCTGCACCGCCTGTCGTCTGTCCTCCCGGAACCTCGACAGTAACCACGCGGCCCGCCCCGCGATGGGAAGTTGCGGCCCTGTTCGCTGTCGGCGTGAGCGGCTCCGGCTCAGGCCTGGCCGCCCTCCGAGTCCGCCTCCGGGTCAACGTCGGAGTCAGCCGCCGTCTCCGCGTTTTCCTCGTGCTCGGCCCCTTCACGTACGGCGCTGCTGACCGCTTCGTCGGACACGTCGTCAGCCACTTCTTCCAGGCCGAACAGGGCCGGCACGTCGACGACGTTCCCGGCCGCGTCCTTGACCTTCGCGCTCTGCACCGCATTGGCCAAGCGCCTTGCCCCGGCGCACTTCGGCGATCACCGCCGGCAGTTGCTGCGCGTCCTGGAGACGCTTGAAGTATTCGTCCGGGCGACATCCCGATCCGCTGGGCGTTGTAGAGGATCCGGTCGGTGAACTCTTCCTGGGAAACGGTCACGCCCTGCTGCTCGGCCATCGCGTCGAGGAGCAACTGGGCCCGGACCGCCTCTTCGGACGCTTCCCGCGTCTCCGCGTCGAATTCCTCCCGGGTTTGTCCCTCGCCCTCGAGATAGCCGTTGAACGCCGCCTCGTCGTGGTCGAACGAGTGCACGGCATCGTGCTGCCGCGCGTCGTATTCGATCTTGACAATGCTCTCGGGCGCGGCGATCTCGGCCTGGGCCAGCAGCGCCTCGAGCACCTTGTCCCGCGCTTGGGAGCCGCGGCTCAGGTTCTTGATCCGGCGGATCCGCTCGGTCAGGTCCGCTCGCAGTCTCCTCGACGGTGTCGAACTCGCTGGCCAACTGCGCGAACTCGTCGTCGACCTCCGGCAGCGAGCGCTCGGACACCGCACCGACCGAGACGGTGACGTCGGCCTCTTCGCCCGCATGCTCGCCGGCGACCAGCTTGGTGGTGAAATCCTTGCTCTCGCCCTTGGACAATCCGATCAGCGCCTCATCGAGGCCGTCGACCAAGTCTTTGGTGCCGATCCGATAGCTGAGCCCGTCGGCGGTCGCGTCCTCGAGCGGCTCGCCGGCGATGCTGGCCCGCAGATCGATCGTCACCAGGTCGCCGTCGGCGGCCGGCCGATCGACCTCGGTCACAGTGGCGAAACGCTCGCGGAGGGCGTCGACCTGTTCCTCGATCTCCGAGTCCTCGATCTCGACATCGTCGATCTCGACGGTGACCTGCGAGGCGTCGGGGAGGTCGAACTCGGGACGGACGTCGACCTCGGCGGTGAAGGCCAGGGTGTCGCCGTCGTCGATCCGGGTGACCTCGATCTCGGGCTGACCGAGCGGCGTCAGGGCCGACTCGCTGACCGCCTGGCCGTACTTGGCGGGGATCGCGTCGTTGACCACCTCGGAGAGAATGGCGCCGCGGCCCAGCCGGGCGTCCAGGATGCGCGGCGGCACCTTGCCCGGCCGGAAGCCGGGTATCCGCACCTGCCCGCTCAGGGCCCCGTAGGCCTTGTCGAAGTGCGGCTTGAGCTCGTCGAACGGAACCTCGACGGACAACTTGACCCGGGTCGGGTTCAGGTGCTCGACCGTGCTCTTCACGTGCAGGACTCCTCGATGGGGCCGATGCCCCGCTTGTTCGGCTGATGTCGTTCTTCAGGGCCCGACCAGCGTTCGGCCGGGACCTGCTCGGCCTGCCCTCGGCCACCGACCTGGCGCTGCGGTCAGTCGGACAAGGCCGGGACAGGCACAGGCAACGACAGGCCAGTCTAGAGCGTGTTCGGCGGTCGGCCGCCTCGCGAGCGCGGGGCCAGGGCACCGGTGGTCGATCGCTTTTCGGGCGCAGCGCTGGATTCCCCCGTTTGTCGGGGCTGGCATGGACCGGCGGCTCACCCGGAGAAAGCGGCCCGGGTCGACCGCCGCGGGGTGAATGTGCCGACTCTGAGCCACTGTGCAGCCGCTGTGACGTGGCGTGGCGCGCCCGGATAAACCGGTAAGCGGGCAGATCTGACAGGTATGGTCCGCGGCATCGAAACGACATCGGGTACCGGCCATCATCCCGGCAGCAGGCGCATCACCGTCCTGGTGTCCCTTCTGGCCCTGGTGGCCGGGCTCCTGGCGGTGGCTCGCGACCCGGCCGCCGAGGCCACCACGCCGAGGACCGCCGTGAGCGAGTCCGTTGCCGCTGCCGCCCGCCAAGGGGTCACCCAGTACGTCAGCGTGGTGGACCGCACGACCGGGTCCCTGCTGGCCGACACCGCTAACGCCGGGTCGCAGGTGGCCGCGGAATCGGTGATGAAACTCTTCCTGGCCACGTACTACATCTTGATTTACGGCGGCTACCAATCCACGCCCGCTGCCGTGCTCAGCGAGCTCTCGTACATGCTCCGGTACTCCGACGACGCCACCGCCGACAATCTGTTCACCGACAACGCCATCCCGACGGTGGCGTCCCGTTACGGGCTGCGATCGACCACCAATGCGACAGATCGCGCCGGCCATTGGGGCGCGGCGCGCATCACCGCGACCGACATGACGACCTTCCTCTACCGGATGTCCAAGGATTCCGAGGTCGGTCCTTGGCTGATACCGGTGATGGCCCAATCCGCCCCCCAGGGCTCCGACGGTTTCGACCAGCACTTCGGGCTGAACGCGCTGACCGGAACGCACGGCTCCAAACAGGGATGGGGCTGCGACAGCTTCTTCACGGCGCAGCTCTGTGCGATCAACTCGGTGGGCTACACGAGCCGCTATTTCGTCGCCATCCTGCAGACGTCGGATTCCTATCCCGACCCGGCGCGTGAAACGGCGACCGCAACCGCCCAGGCCATCGCGGATTCGTCGATCGCGGTGGCTTCTCCGCCGCCGCCCGCTCCACCCCGCAACGGCGACTTCCTGCGCGTCGCCGGTAGCTCCGAGATCTACCGGTTGGTCGGCGGAGCGCCGATCTACATCCCCGACTTCTCGGCCATCGGCCACGGGCACACCGTGAAAACCGTGAGCCGCGCGGTGTTTTCCGCCTATCGCCAATATCCGGCGGACGGCACCTTCGTGCGGGCCGGCACCGCGGTGTACCGAATCGCCGGTGGCGCACCGATGTACGTGTCCAGCTGGGCGGCGCTGGGCGGCTCGCAGGCGACCACCACGATCGACGCGGCGGACATCACCCAGGCCGGCAGCAGCCCCCGGTACACCCACCTACGGACCTTTCCCACGGACGGCACGTTCGTGCGGGCCGGCACCACGGTGTACCGAATCGCTGGCGGGGCGCCAATCTATGTGTCCAATTGGGCCGCGGTGGGCGGCTCGCATCCCACCACAAGCATCGACGCGGCCGACATCAGTCGCGCTGGAGCCGGCGGCTCGTTCGGCCACCTCCGTGCCTACCCCGCCGACGACACGTTCCTGCAGGCCGGCACCACGGTCTACCGAATCGCCGGTGGTGCTCCGATCTACGTCTCCAACTTCGCCAAACTCGGCAAGGGCTACACCAAGACCTACGTCGACCCAGCCGCCATCGCGGACGCCGGGGCGGCGGGGCGGTACAGCCACCTGCGGGTATACCCGGCGGATGGGACGTTTGTAGTTGCCGGGGCGACGACCTATCGAATCGCCGGTGGCGCGCCGGTGTACGTCGCCAATTTCGCCACTCTCGGCAAGGGCTACGGCCGTACCTACATCGATCCGGCAGCCGTTTCGCGGGCCAGCACCGGAGGGCCCTTCAGCCACCTGCGGATCTACCCGGCGGATGGAACCTTCGTGGTCGCTGGGTCGACGACCTACCGAATCGCCGGCGGCGCGCCGCTGTACGTCCCCGACTTCAGCAGTCTGGGCGCTGGTTACGGCCGTACCTACATCGATCCGGTGGCCGTGTCGCGAGCCGGCACCGGCGGGCAATTCAACCACCTGCGCTTCTACCCGGCCGATCACACGTTCCTGGCCGGCAAGCCCGGCGGCGCGGTCTACCAGGTGCTGGGCGGCGTGCCGCACCACATCACCTCCTGGAAGAGCGTCGGCGGCCAGAAGCCGGTCGTCTGGGTCAACCAGGCGACCATCACCCAGGCCGGCGGTCCCGCGCCGTACAACCATTTGAAGAAGTGAGTCGCCGGGCGGGCACGAGCTGACTGTCCGCCGGCGCTGGAGCCGCTGATCGTCCCCCGGGACCGGGTCACCGCCCGGCGTCCACCAACCCCCTTTCCCGGCCGATGGCGGCGGCCTCGGTTCGGGACCCCGCCCCGAGCTTGCCCAAGATGTTGGACACGTGGACGCTCGCCGTCTTCTCCGAGATGAACAGCGTCTGACCGATCTGCCGGTTGGACCGTCCCTGGGCCAGCAGGTCCAGCACTTCGGTTTCCCGGGCGGTCAACGGCGACAGCGACTCGGCCACGGCCTGTCCCCTAGGAGCGTCCAGCCGCAACCTGGCGCGCTGAGCCAGCGCCCGGGCTCGCTCTCGCAGCGGCGACATGCCGAGCGCATCCGCCCCGGACACCGCCGCCCGTAGCGCGCTGACCGTTCCGGCGCCCCGGTCGCCGGCCGCCAAGCGGGCCACCGCCTCTCGCCACCGCGACCACACGCTCTCGTAGGCCCGGTCTATCTCGCCGGCCCGGCGCGCGATTGTCTGCCAGCCCTCGGCGCGGTCGTGCCCTTCCGCTCGAGCGGCTTCCGCCTCGGCGATCTCGGCCAGCAGATCGCCGTACGGACCCAACCGGCCCACGGCCACCCGATGGTCGTGCTGGGCCACCACCTGCCGCACCCGCAGACGCAGCCGGCCGGCCTCGACCGTGTGGACTGCCGGGTCGGCGCCGGTCGAGCGAGCGTCTTCCGCGAGGTCTGCCCGGGCGCCCAGTTGACCGCCCAACATGAGCAGCTGTTCGACACTGAAGCCGCCGTAGTCGTCCCCGTGGTCGATCACCGCGGCCGCCTCCAGAAGGCGTTGGGGGTCGGCCCGCGCTTGCCACATGCGGATCTCGGCCAGACCGAGCTGCATGCGGACGGACGGATCGTCCGTTCCTCGTAAGCGCGCCGCGATGGTCTCCGCCTCCGGGTCACCGCGCGAGCCCAACAGTGCGACGGCCAGGGTGGCCAGGATCCGCGCCGATGGCTGCTCGGCGAACGCGGACGGCAGAGCCAAGGCGATGGCCTCATCCCAACGTCCGAGCGCGTCGAGAATCCAGCCCCGGGCGAGCTGGAGATCCAGGCCGTAAGGCGTCCAGGTCAGGCCGGCGTCGGCCGCGAAGCGCAGGGCGTCGCCGGTGAGTTCGAGGGCGGCCGCCGTTCGGCCGTCCTCGAAGAGCTGCACGGCCCGGAACCGCAGGGCCCGCACCCGGACCGCTCCCGCCTCCGGCCGACCCTCGGTGAGGGTCAAGGCCTGGTCCAGTTGCTCGGCGGGATCGCCGGCCGCCAGACCACGACGGATCATCAACGACCGGGTGACCAGGGCATCGGCGGCGATGGCGACGGATCCGGTCAGCTCAGCCGTCCGGATGGCTTTTCCGAGCGCGACCGCGGACTCATCGGGGTCGGGCCAGAATGTGGCCCGCGCCAGGGTGGCATAGGCCCGCGCCGTCAGCTGGGTGACCGGTTGGTCGGCCAATAACTCCACCGCCCGCCGAGCCTCTTGGGTACCGGTCGCTTCGGTGTCCATTTGGGCTCGGGACAACCGCTCCCAACGCGCGGCCACCGTGGCTGGGTCCGCCGTCTTCTCGGCCTCGGCCAGGGCGGCGCGAGCCAGCACGACCGCTCGCTCCACGTCACCTGACATGGTCGCCATCTCCGTCGCCCGCGCGAAGATCTCCAGCAGGGGCGGAACACCGTCCGGGATGTGATCGACGATTTCGATCAGCTCGGCGATCTTCTCCAGATGCCGGCGAGCCTCACCAGGCGCGGGAATGGCCTCGGCTCGCTCCGCGGCGACGCACAGCGAGATCAGGGCCGCAGGCAGGTCGTGGGCCGCGAGCAGATGAGCGGCCCGCTCACCGGCATCGTCCAGCGCGACGGCGAACCGGCGGTGCCAGCGGATCCGCGGACCGGGCAGCAGGTCCTGGTACACGGCTTCCTGCAGGAGCGCATGGCGGAAGCGGAAGCCGTCACCGTCGGGCACGACGAGTCCCGCTTCGACCAGCTGACGCACCGCGCTGTCGATTCGGTCGTCTTCGAACACCGCTTCCAACACCGCGAAATCGCCGACTCGGCCCGCGACGGACATGGCCTCCAGCACGTCCCGGCCCCGCTCGTCGAGTTGGTCGGCCCGGGCCAGCAGCAGATCACGCAGGTCAGCCGGTAGCACTTGGCGCCCGGCCGTCGCCTCGCCACTGGCCGCCCACAACTCTTCCGCGTAGAAGGCGTTACCTTCGCTCCGGCGGAAGACGGCATCGATCAACTCGGGATCGACGGGATGCCCCGCCAGCGCGTCGAGCAGACTCGCCGTCTCGATCAGATCGAACGGCGACAGGGCGATTCGGTGAACACCAGGCAAACGGTTCAGCTCGGCCAGCCACGGCCGGAGCGGATGACGGCGATGCAGATCGTCGGTTCGGTAACTGGCCAGAACGGCGATCCGGCCCTGTCGCAGCGTGCGCGCCAGAAAAGTCAGTAGGTCGCGAGTGCTGGCGTCGGCCCAGTGCAGATCCTCCAGCACGACGACCAGCGGTGTGTTCGCGGACAGTGCCAAAAGGACCTGGAGTACCGCTTCGTAAAGCGGTCCCACGGACGGTTGGGCGCCAGACGGGGCCGGCTCGCTGTCGAGCAACTGGGGCAGCAGGCGCGCGAGCAAGCGTCGGCCAGGCCCTTCCGCGGTCAACAACTCGTGTCCGGACGCATCGTTGTCGATCGAGCGCAGGACGTCGGAGATCGGCAGATAAGGCACCGAGAACTCCGCGAGTTGCACGCACGATCCCAGGTGCACGCGGAACCCGCCCGCGGTGGCCTGCTCGGCGGCCTCGCTCAAGAGTCGGCTCTTGCCGGCTCCGGCGTCCCCGCTCACCAGCACGAACGACGGAGTGCCCGCTTGGACCCGAGTCAGGAGTTCCGCCACCTGCCGTCGCTCGGCGACACGACCGACGAACGGCGCGGGCAGGGTCCGGAGCATGCCGCCATAGTGGCGCAACCCACCGACAGCGGCCTCGGTTGGCACAGCCGAGACCGCCGCGCGGGTCACCGGCGCGTCGTCGCCGACCGGTCCCGGCCGGTGCGTGGCCGGCCGAAGCGGTGGGCCGGCCCCACCGAGAACCGCGTCATGCGCGGCTGCGGAGAGAAGAAGTCGCGGATGATCTGTTCGCCCTCGAACCATGTGCTCATGCCAGGAACGGTCGTCGTGAGAGCGCGGGAGAGCATCGGGAGAACGCCTTATTTCGCCGGTCGCCCTCCCAGCTAAGGGCGGTCCCAGGACCATGGTGGTCGCCAGCCGGGCGAGCGGCGGTCACTCGTGGTCGGGGATGCTCCACCACCGTCGCTCACGCACGCCATCCCGACAGACGGCAAAGGCCCACCGCACGCCGGCCACCACAACTCGCCGTCGGGATGCTCCACCCTCGTCGCTCCCGCTCCTCGGGCGGCTCCACACGTCATCCCGACAGACGCAAAAGGCCCACCGGAAGTGGGCCATTTTGCGTCTGTCGGGATGACAGGATTTGAACCTGCGACATCCTGCTCCCAAAGCAGGCGCGCTACCAAGCTGCGCTACATCCCGGTGTGAACGGCCTCGATGGTATCGGCTGGCTGACGCGCCCGAGGCCATCGTGATGGCGATTGCCCCAGGCGGCGCCGGGTGCGTTAGGCTTTCCGACGCCGCGCCGGTTCCGGCGCCCAGGCATGCGGGCGTAGCTCAATGGTAGAGCCTCAGTCTTCCAAACTGATTACGCGAGTTCGATTCTCGTCGCCCGCTCCGTACCGTCTCGGGCTGCGTCCGGCCCGACGCGTCGCCTTTGCCGCGAGGCCATCAGCTTCCTCCGCTCAGGTGAGCGCGGCGCCCGATCGCGGCCGAGTGCGTGGGTTCCCTAGGCTCAGCCGCGCGCCGGCGCCTGCCGCCGGGCCTCAGAGACAAGACCGAATCCGGGAGGCATCCATTTCGACGGCCGCCGACACCGCTGCCCCGGACGTCCACCCCTCGCTGGCGCCCGCCGTGGTGGCCGGGATCGTGACCGCGGTGGTCGGCTTCACCAGCTCGTTCGCGGTGGTGCTGGCCGGTCTCCGGCGGGTGGGAGCGACCAGCGACCAGGCCGCTTCCGGTCTGCTGGTGCTGTGCCTGACCATGGGCGCCGGTGGCATCATCTTTTCGCTCCGCTACCGGATGCCGATCACCATGGCCTGGTCCACGCCGGGTGCCGCGCTGCTGGCGGCGGCAACCGCACCGGTGGGCGGTTTCCGGACCGCGGTGGCCGCCTTCGTCATCACCGGGGTGCTGCTGGCTCTCTGCGGCCTGATCCGCCCTCTCGGGCGGGCGGTGGCCGCCATCCCGACGGCGCTGGCCAACGCGATGCTGGCCGGCGTGCTGCTGGAACTGTGCGTGCAGCCGTTCCAGGCCATCCATGCGGCGCCCGGAGCCGTACTGCCGATCATCGCAGCGTGGCTGGTCCTCCTCCGCTGGGCGCGGCGGTGGGCGGTGCCGGGCGCCCTGGGTGCCGCGCTGATCGTCCTCGCCGTGACCGGAACCTTCGGCCACTTGGCCGGCCACCGGATGGCGCCGGTGCTCACGCTCGTCGCTCCGCACTGGGATCTGCCGGCCGCGCTGGCCCTGGCCATCCCGTTGTTCGTCGTCACCATGACCAGCCAGAACATCCCCGGGATCGCGGTGCTCGCTTCTTTCGGTTACCGGGCCCCGCTGGGGCCGGCCCTGGTCTACACCGGAGCGGCGACCGCAGCCGGCGCTGCCGCCGGCGCCCATGCCATCAATCTGGCGGCCATCTCGGCGGCCCTGGCCGCCGGACCGTCCGCCCATCCCGATCCGGGCCGGCGCTGGGTGGCCGGCGTGGCGGCCGGAATCAGCTACCTGGCGTTCGGGCCTGTGGCGGGCGTGGTGGCCGCCCTGTCGGCGGCCGCACCCAGCGGCGTCTTCGCCACTCTGGCCGGGCTCGCCCTGATCGGAATCTTCGCGTCGGCGACCGCGGCCGCGTTGCTGGACGCCGAGCATCGCGAGGCGGCCGCCATCACCTTTCTGATTGCCGCCTCGGGCCTATCCGCTGTCGGGGTGGGCGCCGCCTTCTGGGCCTTGGTCGGCGGGGGCCTGGTGCTCGCGGTCACTTCGCCCCGGCTGCGCAGCCGTGGGCGCCACCGTCAGGACGGCTAAGGTGATGCCGCACGCCGGGCCGATGGCCACGCGTGCCCCGACGCCGGAGTCGAGGCCGAGAACGTACCGAGCGAAGGAGAACCGGGCCATGACCGTGCGAAAGGTTGCGCTGCTGACCGCCGGAGGGTTCGCCCCTTGCCTGTCTTCCGCAGTGGGCGGCCTGATCGAGCGGTACACCGAGCTGGCGCCGGAGGTGGAAATCATCGCCTATCGGCACGGCTATCAGGGCTTGCTGTCCGGCGACTATCTGACGGTCACCGACCAGGTGCGCCGCCATGCCGGCCTGCTGCATCGCTTCGGCGGCTCCCCCATCGGAAATTCCCGGGTCAAGCTGACCAATGCCAAGGACCTGATCAAACGCGGCCTGGTGCGCGAGGGGGACGATCCGCTGGCCGTCGCCGCTGACCGGCTCACCGCGGACGGCGTCGACGTCCTGCACACCATCGGCGGCGACGACACCAACACCACGGCCGCCGACCTGTCCGCTTATCTGGCCCATCATCAGTACACGCTGACCGTGGTCGGGCTGCCCAAGACGATCGACAACGACATCGTGCCCGATCCGGCAGTCACTGGGCGCTTGGACCGCTGCCGAGCAGGGCGCCGGATTCGCCCGAAATGTGCTGGGCGAGCACAACTCGGGAGCCCGGATGTTGATCGTGCACGAGGTGATGGGCCGGCACTGCGGGTGGCTGACGGCGGCGACCGCCAGGTCCTACCGCGAATGGCTGGACACCCAGACGTGGTTGCCCGAGATCGGCCTGTCCCGCGAAGCGTGGGACGTGCATGCCGTTTACATCCCCGAAGCGGCCATCGACATCGACGCCGAGGCCGAGCGTCTCAAGGCGACGATGGACACGCTCGGCAACGTGACCATCTTCTTGTCCGAAGGCGCCGGCATGGACGAGATAGTTCACCAGCTGGAGGCCTCTGGGCACGCTGTTCCGCGCGATCCCTTCGGGCACGTCCGCTTGGACGAGATCAACCCGGGCAAGTGGTTCGCCAAGCAGTTCGCCGAGAAATTGGGCGCCGAAAAGGTCATGGTGCAGAAATCCGGCTATTACTCCCGGGCCGCGGCCGCCAACGCCGAGGATTTGCGACTCATCAAATCGATGACCGACTACGCCGTCGAATGCGCCCTGGCCGGCCGGCCGGGTGTCATCGGTCACGACGAAGAGAACGAGAACCGGTTGTCCGCCATCGCTTTCGATCGCATCAAGGGCGGGAAGGCCTTCGATCTGGGCACCGACTGGTTCGTCGAGTTGCTCGACGACATCGGCCAGGGGCCGGCGGTGGCGGCGGCCCACTGACCGGATCCCATGGCCGCGGCATGACAGGGTGAGCGGTATGGACCGCAAACCCCGTCGGCGAGGCGCGAGCCGTCCGGCCGGCCCGCCGGTTTCGCGGTCCGCCGGCGACGACGAGTCGAGCACCCCAGCGCCGGACGACCACCGTGCCGAGCAATCACCCGCGAGCGCCGCGGACCAAACCCCGGCAGTGGAGACGCCGGCCAGTGGCGCGGTTGACGATGAGCCGCGAACGCGGCGGCGGGTCAGGACCGCTCGCACCCAGGACTCCGTCGTACCGCCCGCCGCCTCCCACCCGCCGCCCGCCGACCGCCTCGGAGGCGGCGGCCCGGTGCGAGGGGGAAAGGACGGCCCGCGCCCGCGCCGCGATCGACCCGGCCGGGGGGAATCCGCCGACGACCGGTCGCTACGAGCGTTGGTGTCCTTGCGCGGAACGCAACTCCCGACCGATATGGCGGTCCGCGCCCGCGAGTTCGCTGTCCCCACCGCGGCGGAATTGGCTCAAGCGGAGGCGGACATCGTGATAGTCCGCCGCCATTACGTGCCCACCACCCCGCTGACGGCGGGCAATCGGCGCCGCCCGGACGAACCCAAAGACACGGGCGCGGAATCAGACGATCCGACCGCACCGCCACGGGGACGGGAGCGGCGGGGCCAGCGCAGCTGAGTCCGCCTGACAGACGACCCGGAGCTGGACGGATCCGGGACGAGTCAGGTGGCGGGCAATTGCTGCGGCCCCGGCGCCTTCTCGTAGGCCGTCAGCATGTCGATGCGGCGGATGTGGCGCGGGTCCTCCGAGAACGGGGTGGCCAGGAAGGTGTCCACGAACCCGGCCGCCGTCTGTTCGTCGTGCATCCTGGCCCCGACCGCTACGACATTGGCATTGTTGTGCTGCCGGCCCAACTGCGCCGTTTCGGTGGACCAGGCGAGGGCCGCCCGCACCCCGGCCACCTTGTTCGCGGCGATCTGCTCGCCGTTGCCGGATCCGCCGATGACGATGCCCAGGCTGCCCGGGTCCTCGACCACCCGGCGCCCCGTCTCCAGGCAGAAGGGCGGGTAGTCGTCCTGGGGGTCGTACACCTTCGCGCCGATATCGGTCACCTCGTGGCCGGCGGCGGACAGATGCGAGATCAAGAACTGCTTGAGTTCAAAACCGGCGTGGTCAGAGCCGATGTAGACGCGCATGAGCGAATTCTGTCAGCCCGGCCGGACCCGTCGACGCCGAGGTCGCCGGGCCGGCCGCCGCCAGAGCTCAGTCGAAGTCGAGCTCGCCCGTCCGGGTCCGCTTGATCTCGAAGAAGTGCGGGAAACCGGCCAGGGTCACCGTGGCGTCCCAGAGCTTCCCCGCCTCCTCACCGCGCGGGATCTTGTTGATCACCGGCCCGAAGAAGGCCACCCCGTTGACGTGGATCGTCGGTGTACCCACATCAGGACCCACGGCGTCCATTCCGGCGTGATGGCTGGCGCGCAGCGCGTCGTCGTAGGCATCGGTGTCGGCGGCCTTCGCCAATTCCGCGGGCAGGCCCAACTCGGCCAGGGACTGCTCGATGACCTCGGTGAAGTTCCGGTTGCCCTGGTTGTGGATCCGCGTGCCCATCGCCGTGTAGGCCGCATCGAGAATCTCGTCGCCGCGCTCACCGGCCGCGGCGATGAGGACACGCACCGGTCCCCACGCCTTGTCCATCAGCGCCCGGTAGTCCTCCGACAGATCGCGACCCTCGTTCAATACCGCCAGGCTCATCACGTGCCACTCGACGGTGATGTCGCGGACCTTCTCGACCTCTTTGATCCACCGGGACGTGATCCAGCAGAACGGGCACAGCGGGTCGAACCACAGTCCGGCCACGTTGGTGCCGGACTCGGATGCGGCGGTGTCGCTCTCGGTCTCCCGTGCCTGAATGGTGGTGGTCATCTCATTGCCTCCATGTCGTGATGCTCTTGTCGACGCAACATTGGCCGGGCGAAACCCGCGGGCGGGTCGCCGAACCGGTGGGTGTGGGCACCCTGAACCGTGCAACGCACGGCAGCACGAACCTATGCCGACCGATAGGTTGGTCGGGCCATACACCCCGGTAGGAAGGCCCGCCCCCCGATGACCACGCCCCATACGCTGGCCACGCGCCCCGGCGCCGCGATGCCGCCGAACCTGACCCGCGAACAGGCGCAGGGCCGAGCGGCCGGGTTGACGGTCGATTCGTACGACGTCCGGATCAACCTGACCGACGAGTATGGCCGGGCCAGCGAAAAAACCTTCGGCACCACGTCCACCGTGCGCTTCCACGCCAAGCCGGCCGACCAGCCCTTGTGGATCGACTTCGTCGGTGATGGCGTGCGTACCGCCGTCCTGAACGGCAACCAGCTGGATGTGTCCGGCTGGTCGAACGCCACCGGTCTGGCCCTGCCCCTCGACGCCGGCGACCACGAGCTGGTCATCGAGGCCGTCGGGCTGTACACGAACACCGGTGAAGGCCTGCACCGGTTCACCGATCCCGAGGACGGATCGGTCTACCTTTATTCTCAGTTCGAGACTGCCGACGCAAAAAGGCTTTTCGCTTGTTTCGACCAGCCCGATCTGAAAGCGACGTTCACTTTCACGGTCACCGCGCCCCTGGACTGGGAGGTGGTCACCAACGGCCGGCCGGCCGGCGCTGACACGGTTCCCAGCGACCATGGGGAACCGGTGCGGGTGCACACTTTCGCCACCACTGCCCGCCTGAGCACTTACGTGACCGCCCTGGTCGCCGGTCCCTACCACGTCGAACGCGACTCGTTCGAAGACATCGAGCTGGGCATCTTCTGCCGCCGGCCGCTGGCGCCCTACCTGGACGCGGATCGCGTCTTCGCCGAAACCAAGCAGGGCTTCGAATTCTTCCACCGCGAGTTCGGCGCGCGTTATCCCTTTGGCAAGTACGATCAATTGTTTGTCCCGGAATTCAATGCGGGCGCCATGGAGAATGCCGCAGCAGTGACGTTCCGGGAGGAATTCATTTTCCGGTCCCGCGTGACGCGGTACTTCTACGAAAGGCGCTGCGAGACCATCCTCCACGAGATGGCGCACATGTGGTTCGGCGATCTGGTCACCATGCGGTGGTGGGACGACCTGTGGCTGAACGAATCGTTCGCCACCTGGGCTTCGACTCTCGCACAGGTCGAAGCCACGGAATACACCTCGGCCTGGACGACCTTCGCGACGGTCGAGAAGTCCTGGGCTTACGTGCAGGATCAGTTGCCCTCGACCCATCCCATCGCCGCCGACATCGTTGATCTCGACGCTGTCGAGGTGAATTTCGACGGCATCACCTACGCCAAAGGCGCCAGCGTGCTGAAGCAACTGGCCGCCTACGTGGGTTATGACAGTTTCCGGTCGGGTCTGAAGAATTACTTCTCGGCGCACGCCTTCGCCAATGCCACGCTGCAGGATCTGTTCGCTGCCCTCGAGCACGCGTCTGGTCGGGACCTGGGCGCCTGGTCCAGGGCATGGCTGACCACCACGGGGCTGAACACGCTGGCCGCTGACTACACCGTCGACGAGAACGGTGTCTTCACCTCTTTCGCAGTGTTGCAGACCGGTGCCCAGCCCGGAGCGGGCGAGCTGCGCCCGCACCGGCTCGCGGTCGGTGTCTACGACGACGCGGGTGACGACCAGGCCGCCGGTCGCGACGGCGCGGCCAAGGCGGGAGCCGCCGCACTGAGCCGGGTGGCACGAGCGGAATTCGACCTGGTGGGCGCGCGCACCGAGGTCACCGAATTGGTCGGCCGGCCCAGCGGCGCGCTGGTGCTCGTCAACGACGACGATCTGACCTATTGCAAGGTCCGGCTGGACCAGCGCTCCTTGGCCGCCGCCATTGCCCGCGTCGGTGAGCTCGCCGACTCCCTCCCCCGCAGCCTGTTGTTCTCGGCTGTGTGGGAGATGACCCGCGACGGCGAGATGCGGGCGCGCGACTTCGTGGCCATGGTGCAGCGCGGCCTGGCGGCCGAAAGCGAGATCGGAGTGCTGCAGCGGCTTTTGGCCCAGACACTGGCCGCCGTGTCCTCCTACGCCGACCCGTCGTGGGCGTCGCTGACCGGCTGGCCGCAGGTGACCGAGGCCCTGCTGGCGGTGGCGACCAGCGCCGAGCCCGGCGGAGACCTGCAGCTGGCGGCTGTGAACGCGCTGGCCGGTGCCCGGCTCGCCCCCGATCTGCTCACCGTGTTGGCCGGATGGTGGGACGAGTCAGCACCACTGGCGGGGTTGACCGTGGACACCGACCTGCACTGGACACTGCTCGGGGCGCTCGTCGCGCACGGCCGGGCCGGTGAGGCCGACATCGATGCGGCCGAGGCCGGCGATCCGACCGCCTCGGGGCAGCGCCGCGCCGCCACCATCCGGGCCCTGCGTCCGGACCCAGCCGTCAAGCGGGCTGTCTGGGAGCGCCTCACCGAGGACGACGGCATGGCCAACGCCCTGCAGGACTCCACCATTGCCGGCTTCTTCCATCCGGCCCAGCACCACCTCCTCGCGCCGTTCGTCGACCGGTACTTCGACATGGTCGACGCCGTCTGGTCGCGCCGCAGCATCGAGGTGGCGTCCAAGGTGGTAGTGGGTTTGTATCCGCGTTGGTCGGTGGACGAACGAACCGCCGCGCTGGCGCTGGCTTGGGAGTCGGGCGAGCATCCGGCTCAACTGCGACGGCTGGTCTCCGAGGGCCGCGCCGGTACGCAGCGAGCTCTGCGCGCCCGGGCCAAGGACGCCGCCCAGGCCTGATCCGCCGGCCGGGAGCACCCCGTCCGGCGGGAAGTCACCAGGAGGACCGAGCAGGCAGCGTGCCGGCTTGGTCGGCGAGGGTGCGAACAGCATTGACCAGGGCGCCCAGCAGGTCGCCGTCAACGGCGGAGGAGACCACAGCCAGCACCGCCAGCCGGGCGCTGCGATCCGAGATCCGGCGCGCCGCTTCGGCTCCGGTGACCACCTCGACGACCCGCTGTCCCGGCGAGACGGCCACCAGAACGGCTGATGACGCGTCGTGCCCCAGTCCGTTCAGCAGCGACTGGGCGGTGGTGCGGGTATCGGAGCCCAGATCGCCGAGGTAGGCCGAGAAGCGCAGGCCGGTGACCTGTTCCGCCTGGTCGATCACTTCATCGAGCAGGGTCAGGCTCTTGTTGTCGAAGGGCCGGCCGGCGTTGCCCTGGGGACCGACGTGCGGCGGTTTCCACCGGGACAGGGCGGGCGCGCCGACCGGAACGACTTCACCAGGTGCCATGTGCGCCGCCCTGCGCCGTCCCGCCAACCGCGTCGGAGGCCACCACGGGATTGTCGCCCGCCCACCACTGCGGCGTCATGTTCCAGGCCTGGCCCGCCGAGTAGCGCGCGCGACGCTTGGCCCGGCCGGGGATCAAGGTCAGGGCAGCGATGCCGCCGTAGATGACCGCCGGGCCGCCGACATAAATCGCGACGGTTTCGAGAATGCTCACGCGCGTCACCGTATCGGACCGGTGTTTGCTGGGCATCAACCGGTGAGGGCGCGTTCATCGGTTTTGTTTCCGAACCGGCGGGCGACCACCCCACCGAGCACCAGAATGGTCAAGCCGCTGAGCACGAAGACCTTGGGCAACCCGATGGCCGATGCGAGCTCGCCTCCCAGAATCGCTCCCACCGGGCTCAATCCCCAGGCCAACACCCGGAAGGCACTCGATACGCGAGCCGTCATCCCCGGCGGCGTCCGGCGCTGCCGTCGACTGGCCGAGAGCACGTTCCAGGTTCCGCTGCCCAGGCCCAGCAGGGCGTAGCAGGCCCAGGAGACTGCTGGCGTCACCCAGATGCCCATGACCAGCAGGGCACCGCCCATGACCAGAATGGCCAGCACCATGACGGAGCCGGACGAGCGGCGGCGGGTCAACCGACCGGCCAGCCAGCCGGCTCCGATGACGCCGATCGACAACGCCACCAGCAAGGTGGCGAACAACGTCGGTCGCAGACCCAACGATTGAGTTGCGAAGAGCACGAGCACGGCATCCTGGGCGGCGTTGGCCACGGACAGCACGCCGACGGTGAGCACCAGGACGCGCAGGATCTCGTCCCTGCGGATGTGTCGCAAACCGTCTCCGACTTGTGCGAACAGGTTTCGCAGAGGAAGAGTTCGAGGCTCGGCGGAGACGACGCGGCGCCCCACCGGCGGCAGGAAACTGACGACGGCGGCCGCAATCAGAAAGGCTCCCGCGGCAATGGCGAAGGGCAGCGCATGCCCGAACCCGAAGGCCACGCCGCCCAGCAGGGGACCGGTGAGGTCCAATGCGATCGTCTCGACCATGACGAACCGGCCATTGGCCGTCTCCAGCTCAGCGTCCGGTACCAGGTCGACCACCAACTGTTGGGCGGCGCCATCGGCAAACGTTTCCGCTGCCGTCATGAGGAACCCGAACCCGCACAACACAGCGATCGACGTCCAGTGGCCTTCGACGGCCAGGAAGACGGCGACGCATCCGGCCGCCCGCACGAGATGGGCGACCTGAATGACCCGGACCGCGTTCAACCGGTCGACCAGGACCCCCGCCGGAATGGCGACCAGCAGCCAAGGCAGCGTGGTGCAGGCGGCCACCACCGACACCACCGTCGGCGAGCGCGAGATCGAAGCCGCCAGCAGGGGAAGCGCGGCCATCCGCAGGCCATCTGCCGTCAACGAGGCGAACCAGGCCACGGTCAGCAGCCGAAAAGCGGCCGGCAGGACCGAGCTTCGCGCGGATGTCACCAGCACCACCTTCGAATGCCTCGCTGCGCGGGTCCGGAGACCGCGGTGTCGTCAGCCGCACCTCGGCGACGAACCGTCACAGTTCGGCCTCGTTGGGCGCTTCGTCGCACCGACAAGATCATCTTGCCGGACGCTGTGTGAGAGCGGCATCAACGGCTCCGCGCTGGCATCGAAATTGCGGCCGGGACGTCGCGTCGAACCGATTCTTCGCCCTCTTTGCCCCCGAACACAAGAAATGCCTGGTCAGCGGCCCAATTGCTGATTGTGAAATTTTCCGCTCCGCTTTCCCAATGGCCACCCGTTCGGACCTGTAGATTTTCGGCCCTTTCACTGTCCGCATTCGTCGACGGCCGAAATGGGGCAAATCGGCCGATCCGGACCGCCAATCCCGGTGAACCCCGAACCTCCTTCGAGCGAAATCTTCGACCGCATCCCTACTCCATTCGTGGCGATATCACAGCGTGTGACAACGTCGCTCGCTTCCGAGTGCCCCGGGATCGGCCATTCGCGACACTAATGGCGTCTCGCCATCCAAAAGAGCGAAAAAGGGAGTCCTTCGGCCCCCCTCGGAACGCTCTATTCTGCTACTTGAAGGTTCCGATAGGGTGACTTTACAAGTTCCTTCCACCCATTCGAGACCTCGCTTCACCCTCACTCTTCGTGCCCAAACCCCTCCCGAAGGAGAACTCGCCATGACCACTTCCGCCGCCACCACCACCGCCGCCCGGGGCTGCCGCATCGGACGCGGCTGCCGAATCGGACGCGGTTGTCGAATCGGCTGACGAGTCGAATCGCTTCTCCAGCACAGTCTTTGCCTCTTGCCCTTCCCCGATCCCAGTACCAACACAGGAGAAATATCAGATGAACACCGTCACCGCCGCACCGACCGCCCGCGGTTGCCGTATCGGACGTGGCTGCCGAATCGGACGCGGCTGCCGAATCGGCTGACCGGCATTCAGCCAGCCAATGACTTCCGCCATTTCGGCCGCTGACCCGCAAACCCGCCGAAATGACTTGTGCTTCCCGTCACGAACCCCGCGAATTGCGGCGCCCGCGCCAGCGGCCGCCAAGCCGAATCAGTAATGGAGACCAAGATGACCAGCACCGATACTTCTCGCACCGCTCGCGGCTGCCGCATCGGGCGTGGCTGCCGAATCGGACGCGGCTGCCGAATCGGCTGAACGGCTGATCCGAGTTAGCCAGGCGAAAGAACCGTCGCAGCATCCTCCATCAGGATTAGCACCGACTGGGGCACCGCCTGCAGCGACGAGCCTCCCCCGTCACGCCGCATTCAGCCAGGGCGTCCACGCCGGGTCCGCATCGTCGGCCAGCCACAAACGTCCCGCCCCCACTCGCCGCGGCACGGACGGGACGAAAGACAAGTTCCATCCCAGTTCGGCCAGAAGTCGGTCCGCCTTCCTGGCGTTGCACCGATGACAACAGGCCACACAATTTTCCCAGCTGTGATCCCCGCCCCTGCTGCGCGGCACCACGTGGTCGACCGTGTCGGCGCCGCCACGACAGTAGGCACAGCGACGGCGGTCGCGGCGCAGCACGCCGGCACGGGATACCGGCACCGCCCCCGGATAGGGCACCCGCACGAACCGCCGCAGTCGGAGAACGGCGGGCACGTCGAAGGATGCCGTCGGCGACCGCATCGCTTGTCCGTCCGCCCGAGGCAGAACACATTCAGCCTTGCCCGCGAGCACCAGAATGACCGCTCGGCGTACAGCCAGGACGGCCAACGGCTCGTGCGTCGAATTCAACAGGAGTACCCGGGCCGTCACCACCGTCGGGGCCGGAGCGGCAGACGGTGCGATGGTCACGCCGGTGGCGGCATGCAGTGACCGACTCTGACTTTTGGCTGAGCTCTTGGCCGGCGCCGAGGAGTTCTTGGTCACACGCCTAGTCAAGCGAATAGGCGGCGCGATGACCAGCACTTTCTTCTTGCGACACACCCATGTCCTGGACCATCCCGACCGCAACCGGCCTCTCGCCGGCCGGCCAGGAATGGCCGCGGCGCACCGGAAAACGCCACGTCCGACGGATCAGGGACAATGAACCGGTGAGCGCGCCCGACAATTTTTACGACGAGGTCGGTGGTCACGCGACGTTCGCCACGATCGTGGCGCGCTTCTATCAAGAGGTCGCCGCCGACCCGGTGCTGCGATCGCTGTACCCGGAGAAAGACCTCGGGCCGGCCGAGCACCGGTTCCTGATGTTCCTCGAGCAGTACTGGGGCGGACCGCGAAGTTACTCCGACCAGCGCGGGCATCCACGACTGCGGATGCGCCACATGCCCTTCCGGATCACCATCACCGAGCGGGATGCCTGGCTGCGAGCCATCGGCAAGGGCGTCGACGCGGTCGACCTCACCGCCGAGCAGCGGGAAAGGTTGTGGTCGTACCTGGTAATGGCCGCGGACAGCCTCGTCAACACCGTCTGACCGCGCGAGAGCGTGCGGTTTTCGGGACATTCTCACTCTGGCCCAACTTGAACGACGGCGATTCGGCCCGGGTTCGGACCATCTGTGACTTAGGTTGGCCAGCAGGTGGGCGGCCCGGGAACCAGCGATTCGGTGCCAGCGACATCCCCGGCGGCACGGCGATCGAGGTCCTGTGAGTACAAACGCGCGCACCACCCGGACCGTCGTGTGCCTGACGTTGATGGCGGCGCTCGGCACGGCCTGCGCCGGCCGCCCGGCGGAATCGACTCCGTCCACGGCATCGTCCATCATCACGAGCGCGGCGGGTCCGACGGTTCCGCAGACCACGTCGAAATCGTTTTCGGGGCCCACCACGGCCCGCCGTCAGGTGACGGTTCCGGCCATGTCCGAGAGCTTCTCGTCCCCGGCGGCTCCGGGCGCTACCTCGCATTCGCCCGCGGCAGGCGCGAGCGTCCGGCGCCCACCGACGCGCAGCACACCGACCGGCAGCACACCGGCCTCTGCACTCGGGTCCTCCGCCAGTTCCCCCGGCCCCAATGGCCGGACGCCGTCCGGACCGTCGACATCGGCCGCCGCGGTGACGACCGGAGCCGCCGCCAGAAAAGCGGCCAGCTCGACGGCCGGCCCTCAGCCCCCAGCCAGCAGCCGATCGTCGAGCCCAACGGCTCCTTCGGTCGCGTCCACGCCGGCGTCGAAACCCGCCCCCACACCCGCTCCGGACGTCTCCGGGCACGGCGGCCACGCCGTCCCGCACCGGGTCATCGGCTGGATCGGCGGAGGCAAGGTCGTCACGCTCACCTTCGACGACGGCCCCGGTCCCTACACCGGCCAGGTGCTGGACGTGCTGGCCGAATATCACCTGCACGCCACTTTCTGTCAGATCGGCCAGCAGGTCGGCGACTACCCCGCCACCGAAAAGCGCATTGCCGCCGCCGGCGACAGCTTCTGCAATCACTCCTGGACCCATGACGAACACCTGCCCAACCGATCGACGACGGACATGGCTGCGGAGATCGACCGCACCCAACATGCGATAGCGGCCGCTTCGGGACAGAAGCCCCGTTTCTTCCGCGCCCCCGGCGGCAACTTCGGTTCCGCATCGACGCTGCGAACCATGCTGGGCGACCGCGGTTCACTGCCGCTGGCCTGGTCCGTGGATTCCGAGGACTGGCGCAAACCCGGCGTTGCGGCCATCGTCCACAACGTGATGAGTGAAGTCACGCCGGGCGCGGTGATCCTGATGCACGACGCCGGCGGCAACCGGTCCCAGACGATCGCCGCGCTGCCCATCATCATCACCGACCTGCGGGCGGCCGGTTACCGGATCGTCGCCATGCCCGCCGCTGCCGACCTGTGACGACGTCGAGGTCAGAACAGCAGCGGTAGCAGCGCATGCCGGCGCCGCAGCACGGTCCCGTAGCGGGCGTCGATCCGCATCCAGGCGTCGGTGGCGCTGACCCGCACCAGTTCCTCGGACTGCGACGGTGCGAACGACATCCCTGAGAGCGCGAAGACCATCCGCATCGGGATGGCCACCGACATCCCGCTCCCCCGGACGGTGAGCACTTCGGCATCCAGCATCGCGGTCGACGCCGCACCGGCCGGACCGGGACGGGCCCGCGCCGTGGCGGCGCCCTCTTCCGCCAGCCGGCTCAGCAACTCCGCCGGAACATCGTCGACCGTCACCCAACCCCCCGATGGCGGTAATTGGGATCGCCACAGCGCGTCGGCTCGCGGGCCTGGGTCGACGGCCTCGCTCCGCGAAACGGCCAGGCCGGAGAGCAGGTTCCCCGCGTACACCGTGACGTCGCGCGGCTCCACGGACCCCGCGAGCGCCCGCATGACCAACGCGTCAAAGGGCGTCGACGCCCACATCCGCACAAGTTCCCCATCCTGCCGGAGGCGGACCGGGGACATGGCGTCCCAACGCGTCACGCGGCCGGCGAAGGCGGCGGCGTCGTCACGGTCCGCCGTGGTGTCCGCGACCAGCCGGGCCGGTGGCTGAGGACCGGTCATTCGACCACGGGGACAGGCACCGCAGTCAAGGAAACATCGGACGTGGTGGCGAGATACTCGGTCAGGAAAGCGACCTCGCCCTCGTCCCAGCGCCGGGCCCGACCGGTTCCCGCGTTGATCGGGACGAGCACCGTCTTCGCCGTCGTCACCAGAACGTCGTCAACCGTGCAGCGGTAGTCGATGGTCACCGAACTGCGGCGCAGGCCCAGGACCCCCATGGAGATCTCCACCGGACGCCCCAGGCTGATCGGGCGGAGATAGTTGATCTCGGCGTGCGAGACCACCACCCCGTCGCGGAGCCGGGCGGCCCCGTGCGCCGCGCCGTCCACGAACAGCCAGTCGACCCGCGCCTCCTCCAGCAGGGTCAGCGTGTTGGCGTTGTTCACGTGTCCGTAGGAGTCCAGATCGGACCAGCGCACCCGGACCGATGTCCGGTATCTGTGCCCGGATTCGGGCTGGGAGGTCGGCGACGCCACATCGGTCCTTCGGCTGAGCACGGTTACGACAGGATCATCGACCGTATCTCGCTGGCGGCCACGGACAGGGACGCCAGGTCCGACTGGCTCTCCCCCAGGATCTCCCCGAGCGTCGCCCGGGCTCGGCCCAGACGGGCGGCGTTGGCCGTCTCCCACGTCTCGATCTTGGCGTCGGCATCGTCATCGGACGACGAGGCGGTGAGGATCGAGGCCGTGATCATCCGCAACGACCGGTAGAGGTCGTCCCGCAGCGACTGGCGCGCCAAAGCATGCCAACGATCGCCCCTGGTGAGGGCAGTGACCGCCGAAAGGATGCGGTCGAATTCCACGTGAGCCGACACGGCGTAGTAGAGCTCCGCAGTCTCCTGCAGGTCGCGGCTCGTTTCGTTGGCGACGTCCACGATGTCCAAAATCGAGAAGGTGAACAGGGCATACGCCACCCGGTTGGAAAGCTCGGCCGGCGCCCCCAGCCTGCTCAGTCGAGCCGCGTCCGCCCGGACGGCGTCGTGCTCGGGACCGCGGACCAGCCGCGGCATCCGCGGCGACAGGTCGATCACGGCCTGGGCGTAGCGGCTGATCTCGGCGCTGATGTCCAGCGGGCGGGGCCGATGGGCCAGTAGCCAACGAGCGCCGCGGTCCAGCAAGCGCCGGAGATCGAGGTAAAGCCGGTCCTGGCAGGCCGCCGGGACCCGGTTGTCCAGGGCCGCGATGTCCGCCCACAACAGTGGCAGTTGGAAAACCGCCGTCGTGACTTCGTAGGCCCGAATCGCCTCGGTCGGGTCGGCGCCGGCCTCCTCGGACAACCGGAACGCGTAGGTGACGCCGGCGTTGTTGACCACCTCGTTCACGGTCGTCGTGGTGATGATTTCCCGGCCCAGCGGATGCGCCGCGATGTCCACGCCGAGTTCCGGATCACGCATGGCGGCCGGGAAATACTCCAGGAGCCGTCCGGCGAAGGCTCCGTCGTCCGGCAGACCGGATTCCAGCATGGCTGCCGACATGGCCGACTTCACGTAGGCCATCAGGACCGACAGCTCGGGGCTGGACAAGGCGTCCCCGGCCGCGAGCCGCGCCTGGATCTGGGTGCGAGAGGGCAGGTACTCCAAGGCTCGATCGAGTCGGCCGGAGGCCACCAGCGCGTCGATGAGCCGGGCGTGCACCGACAGCATGGGCACGGCGTGGGCGCGGCCGACTCCGAGCAGACGATTCTGCGCGATGTTGTCGGCCAGCACCAGCTGGGCGACGTCATCAGTCATGTCCACCAGCAGGGCATCCCGCTCCGGCACGGTCATCTTTCCGGAGGCCACCGCGGGTTGCACCGCGATCTTGATGTTGACCTCGTGGTCGGAAGTGTCGACGCCGGCGGAGTTGTCAATGGCGTCGGTGTTGATCCGGCCCCCGGCGCGGGCGAATTCGGTACGGCCCAGCTGGGTGACGCCGAGATTGCCCCCTTCGCCGACAACCTTCACCCGCAGGTCATGGCCGTCGACCCGGACGGCGTCGTTGGCCTTGTCGCCCACCGACGCGTTGGTCTCGGCGACGGACTTGACGTAGGTGCCGATCCCGCCGTTCCACAACAAGTCGACCGGCGCGAGCAGGATGGCCTTGATCAACTCGGCCGGCGCCAGTGAGGTAATGCCCGGATCGAGACCCAGGGCGGTGCGGGCGGCTTCGCTGACCGGCACGGATTTCGCGCTGCGCGGCCAAATCCCGCCACCGGCCGAGATCAGTGACGTGTCGTAATCGGCCCAGCTGGACCGGGGCTTGTCGAAGAGCCGCCGCCGTTCAGCGAACGAGACCGCGGCGACCGGATCGGGATCGACGAACACGTGGCGGTGGTCGAATGCCGCGATCAGACGGATGTGTTCGGACAACAGCATGCCGTTGCCGAACACGTCGCCGGACATGTCACCCACGCCGACCACGGTGAACTCCTGGCGCTGAGTGTCCAGGCCCAGTTCCCGGAAGTGGTGCTTCACCGATTCCCACGCCCCGCGGGCCGTGATGCCCATGACCTTGTGGTCGTACCCGGCACTGCCGCCGGAGGCGAAGGCGTCGCCCAGCCAGAATCCGTAGTCGGCCGCGACACCGTTCGCGTAATCGGAGAAGGTGGCGGTGCCCTTGTCCGCGGCGACGACCAGATACGGGTCGTCGCCATCCCGGCGGATCACGGACGGCGGCGGCACCACCGACCCGTCGACCCGGTTGTCGGTCACGTCCAGGAGCGCCGCGATGAAGGCGCGGTAGCACGCCACGCCCTCGGTGAGCAGGGCGTCCCGGTCGACGGCGGGGTCACCCGTGGCGGCCGGCGCCTGCTTGAGCACGAAACCGCCCTTGGCACCGACCGGGACGATGACGGCGTTCTTGACCTCTTGGGCCTTCACCAGCCCGAGGACCTCGGTGCGGAAGTCCTCCGGACGGTCCGACCAGCGCAGTCCGCCGCGAGCGACCGACCCAAAGCGCAGGTGCACACCCTCCAGGCGGGGCCCGTAGACCCAGATCTCCCGCCAGGGCACGGGTTTCGGCACGCCGGGAACGCCGGCCGGGTCGAGTTTGAACGACAGCACACTTCGTCGTTCACCGGCGGCGTCGCGTCGGTAGGCGTTGGTTCGTTGGGTGGCGGTGATCAGAGCCAGGTACAGGCGCAGGATCCGGTCGGCATCCAGCGACGCCACCTCGTCCAGGGCCGTGGTGATGCGGTCCGCGAGTTCAGCGCAGGCGTCGGCCCGGCCGGGCCTGGGTCCCGGCTCCGCTTGAGTTTCCGGCCCCGAGGCCTCGAAGTCAGGATCGAACTGGGCAGCGAACAGCGCGGTCAGGTCCGCGATCACCCCAGGGTGGGCCCCGAGGACCTGCTCGAGATAACCCTGGGTATAGGGGACGCCGAGCTGCCGGAGATAGTGCGCGTAGGCCCGCACGATCGAGACCTGCCGCCAGTCGAGGCCGGCCGTGATGATCAAGGCGTTGAAGCCGTCGATCTCGGCGCGACCGCGCCAGTCGGCGACAAACGCCTCGGTGACCCGATCGCGCAGCTCCAGCAGGGCCTGCCCCTGGGGCAGGTTCTTGGCCGGGAAGCGCAGGCCGAAGTCGTAGATCCGCGCGGGTACCCCGTCGCTGCGGCGCACGTCGTAGGGGCGTTCGTCGATGACCTCGGCACCCATGCTCTGCAGGATGGGCAGCACCCGCGACAAGGTGACCCGGCCCGAGGTCACATAGAGCCGGAGTCGGCGCTGGTCCGGCGTCTCGGGGTCGTCGGCGAGATCCAGGCCGAGCGGATCGTCGCCGGTGAGCGCATCCACCCGGCGCAGGTCGGCCACAGCATCGGGGATCGCGTGATCTTCCTTGTACGCCTCGTCAAAGGCGTCGGCGTAGCGGCTCAGCGCGCCCGCCGTGTCCAATTCCTCCTCGCCGCCCACCACGGCGGCCACCAAGGCGTCCTCCCAGGTGCGGATGGTGGCCCGCAAAGCCGAGTTCAACTCGGCCGTCAGCGCCTCGGTCGGTGCCACCGGCGGGCCGGCGGTGCCGACGGTGAAATGCACGGCAGCCAGCGGCGAATCGCCGATCCGGGCGGTGTACCGGACTTCATAGCCGCCGAGCATGTCGAGCAGAATCTGCTGCATGGCCAGCCGGGCCCGGGTGGTGTAGCGGTCCCGGGGCAGGAAGACCATCACCGACGTGAACCGGCCGGCCGGGTCCGGCTGCAGAAACGCCCTCAACCGGCGGCGGCTGGACAGCTGCAGGGCGCCAGAGACCACGTTGAGGACGTCCTGCTGCTTCGCCCAGAACAACTCCGCCCGTGGGTAGCCGGACAACACGTCGAGAGCGAGTTGGCCGGTGTACGAGTCCGGCGCGGCCCCCAGGGCCGACAGCACGGAACTCACCGTCTGGCGCAGCACCGGGATAGAGGTGATCTCCGCATTGAGCGCTCGGTGCGAGAGCGAACCCAAGAAGCGGTGCTGACGGTGCAGCATGCCGTCGGGGCCGAGGATGCGGACGACGACAGTGAAGGGCGGTACTTCCCGGTGGATCGCCGCCCCGTGCGAGGCTTGGCTGAGCACGATGTGCCCGGGGTCGGTGTCGCTCTGGCCGGTGAGGGTCGGCTCGACGATGGCGTCGAACCGTTTGCTGTCAGCAAGTTCGGGACGGAGGATGCCCAGCCCGGACCCGGGCACGGGCGCCAACCGGCCGTCCGGGCCCGTTGCCTCCTGCCTGTAGCCAATGAAGAGCAAGTTCCCGGCGGTCAGCCAGTAGAGGAGGTCGGCGGCCTCCGAGACCTCGTGGATCGAGCGCGGTGACATCGAGGAGCGGAGTTCGGCGGCTGCGACGGCCGCGGCTCCGGTGATGGCGGCCGAGTCGGCGGTCACCGCGCGCACCGCGGCCAACGCGTCACCGATCTCGGTTTCGATCGCTTCAGCCCGTTCGGCGTCCGATAGGCGGTCGATGAGCAGGTGCATCCACGATTCTCGATGCGCACCGCCCGGCTCGACGCCGCGTTTGGCGGTACCGAGAACCTCTGAAAGGTCCCCGTTCTCGTCCCGCCGTACGGCCAGGATCGGATGCACGGCCCGGCCGACGGTCACGCCGTGCGCGGTCAGCGTGCCGATCACCGAATCGACCAGGTACGGCATGTCGTCGTTGACGATGTCCACGACGGTGCTGGTGGCCGCCCACCGACGGGGCCGCCCGGGCTCGCTGTCGGTGGGTGCGTTCTGGGCGGCGGGGTTGAAGATCCGGATGTTGGCCTGGCCGGGACGGCGGTGTCGGCCGACGCGCAGGTGCGCGTCGATGATCGCCAGCACGTCATCGGGGCTGCGGGGGCGGTCTTCGGCCGGAACGTGCTTGAAGTAGGCATCCAGCAGACTGGCCAAATCCGGCCGAAGTGCCTTGGCGGCGGCCACGGAGTCCTCACGCAGGGTGGTGGCCGTCGTCGGCGCATTCTCGGAGGACGTGGCGGGCGACGGCGGTGCTTCTCCGGACGGGGCGGTAACGCCTACCTCAGCGGCAGTATCTACCGACGGTCCGGCGGCGCCCACCTCAGAAACCGCCTCCTCGGAGGTGACGGCGGCGTCGAAATCGGCGGCGTCGCGGGGCGAACCGGCGGTGTCCACCTCAGCGGCATGGCGGACACCAGCAGAGCCTGCTTCGGTGCGAGCCCCGGGCGTATCGGCTGCGGCCGCGGCGCCAGATTTCGTGGCCTCCGCACGCTTCCCCGGCTCGTCTCCCTCGGTGTCAGATCTTTGTTCCGTTGGCAGCACTACGACTCACCTTCCGGACGCCGCACTCTCGTCCGCGCGATCGAGGCGCCGCGCCGTTGCCGCGCCACCGCCTGAGCCTAGTGCTCCGTCTGTGAGGTGCGAAGCTCGCTGTGACCGGGCCGACGGCGGCGGAATCGGCAGGAGAACGGCCCGCCACCGACTGGTGTTGAAGCAAACCCGGGTATGTGGCACTCACATGAGCCGCCGCCCAAACCCCCGCCGGCCGATCCGGCGCAACTACGCAACCAACCACCGGGTTCGCAACGTGTGCACCCGTTCCGAACCCGGCGTCAGGTTGCGCACTGCCCGGCCGATTGGCCCAGATAGGACCGGTGATCCCGATCGACCGGTGACCCAGACCAACCGGTGATCCTGGTTGCCCGGTGGCCCAGACCAACCGGTGATCCTGATCGACCGGTGGCCCAGACCAACCGGTCATCCTGATCGACCGTGATCCTGGTCGACCGGACGCGGCGTTGGACGCGGGGTACGACCCCGGGCAGCTCAGTGCCTTCGCCCGGGCCCCGGCTGCCTGACAACGCCCGGGCTCCCGATCACCTCCCGACGCACGCCAAATCGGCGACCGCTACTCGTCGCGCTTCAGTTTCCGGTGCGTGACCCGGTGCGGGCGCGCAGCGTCGGCGCCGAGCCGATCGACCTTGTTCTTCTCGTAGTCGGAGAAGTTGCCCTCGAAGAAGAACCACCGCGCCGGATCCGCATCCGTCCCTTCCCAGGCCAGGATGTGTGTGCAGGTGCGATCCAGGAACCAGCGATCGTGCGAGATGACCACGGCGCAGCCCGGGAAGTTCTCCAGCGCATTTTCCAGCGAGCCCAGGGTCTCCACGTCCAGGTCGTTGGTCGGCTCGTCCAGCAGGACCAGGTTGCCGCCCTCTTTGAGGGTCAACGCCAGGTTGAGCCGGTTGCGCTCGCCACCCGACAACACCCCGGCCGGCTTCTGCTGATCAGGACCCTTGAAACCGAACGCGGACACGTAGGCCCGGGACGGCACCTCCACATTGCCGACCTTGATGTGGTCGAGGCCGTCGGACACGACCTGCCAGACGTTCTTCTTGGCGTCGATGCCCGCCCGGTTCTGGTCCACGTAGGAAAGACGGACGGTGTCGCCGACCCGGACGGTGCCGGAGTCCGGATCTTCCAGCCCGACGATGGTCTTGAACAGTGTGGTCTTGCCCACCCCGTTGGGACCGATGACACCGACGATGCCGTTGCGGGGCAGCGTGAACGACAGGCCGTCGATGAGCACCCGATCGCCGAAACCCTTGCTCAGCTTGTCGACCTCGACGACGATGCTGCCGAGACGGGGTCCCGGCGGGATCTGAATCTCTTCGAAGTCGAGTTTGCGGGTGCGGTCCGCCTCGGCGGCCATCTCCTCGTAGCGCTGGAGCCGGGCGCGGGACTTCGCCTGCCGCGCCTTGGCGCCGGAGCGGACCCAAGCCAGTTCGGTCTGCAGCCGCTTGGCCAGCTTGGCGTCCTTCTTCCCCTGCACCTCCAGTCGATCGGCCTTCTTCTCCAGGTAGGTGGAGTAGTTGCCTTCGTAGGGAATGAGGCGCCCGCGGTCGACCTCGGCGATCCACTGGGCGACGTTGTCCAGGAAGTACCGATCGTGGGTCACCGCCAGCACCGCGCCGGCATAGCTGGACAGGAACTGCTCCAGCCACAGCACCGACTCGGCGTCGAGATGGTTGGTGGGTTCGTCCAGCAGCAGCAGGTCGGGCGCGGACAGCAGCAGCTGGCACAGGGCGACCCGGCGACGTTCACCACCCGACAGCACGGAGACGTCGGCATCGCCCGGCGGGCAGCGCAACGCGTCCATGGCCTGGTCCAGTTGGGAATCGAGGTCCCAGGCGTTCGCGTGGTCGATCTCCTCCTGGAGCTTGCCCATCTCCTCCATCAGCTCTTCGCTGTAGTCGGTCGCCATCAGCTCGCCGATCTCGTTGTATCGAGCGAGCTTCGCGTAGACGGCGCCGAAGGCGATGCGGATGTTCTCCAGCACCGACTTGCTCTCGTCCAGCTGCGGCTCCTGCATGAGGATGCCGACCGAGTACCCGGGCGTGAGGAACGCCTCTCCGTTGGACGGCGTGTCGAGCCCGGCCATGATCTTCAGGATCGTCGACTTGCCGGCGCCGTTGGGACCGACGACGCCGATCTTGGCTCCCGGGAAGAACGACATCGTCACGTCGTCGAGGATGACCTTGTCTCCCACCGCCTTCCGGGCCTTTTTCATGGTGTAGATGAATTCGGGCACGCCCTGACCAATCCTTTTCGCGCGTGGTGCGGCCGAAGAGGTCGATCGTCGGCGATCGAGCCTCGGCCGGGAGGTGATCCGACCGCCCGGTCGACAAGGCGACGGACGGCCGGGAAATGACCGTCCAACAGTCTGCCTTATTCGGCGGCCGGGGCGCGTGGGTTCCTCCGAGCCGTCGCCGGTCGGTCACCAGCCGGCCCGAATTTTCGACGGCAATCTGACGGCCGGCCACCACCGAGGCAATTTGACAGCTGCCGCCTCAGCCGGCCGCCACCAGCGCCGGCTCCGGCCTCTGGGTCCACGGATCGTCCGTTGCCTCGTCCACAGGCCCAGCGGGCGACGGCCCCGACACGCTCGGATCGCCTCCGGTCCCGGCCCCTCCGTCGGTGCGGATGATCTGGTGCCGGGCCCGAGCCAGATCCAGGCCCACCACATCGGCCTTGAGCTCGGTGAAGTATTCGGTCGCGCCGTTGCGCTCGAACCGGCGGGTCGCCAACCGCCCGTTCACCACCACTGGATCGCCTCGCCGTACGGTGCGGGCCACGCCGGCACCGACATTGCGCCAGCAGACGACATTGACGCCGAACTCGTCGCCGTCCACCCAGGTGTGATTGCTGTCGTCGAAACGCCGTTCCGTCGAGAGCAGCCGGAACGTGACCCGGTCGCCCGCGGAGCCCTTCGTCGGTGGCGTGGACACCGGGTCGGTGACCGCCCGGCCGACCATCCAGATCGTCGAACCATCTGCTCGCATGGTGTGCCTCCCTCGTCGGCCGCCGGACCCTCCGTCGCCTGCTCAGCACCGTGCCGGACCGGCAACGTCTCGGCGAGCGTCCTCCCGCGCCATGTGGACAACTTTTCGACTGTGAATCGGTTGGGGACCTTGGGCTACCGCACGAAATGGTGCGCATCAGCCGGTCCGGTCACACCCGTCCATAGGCAGGAGAGCAACTCGGTCAGGGATGCGGAACGTCTGCCGGACGATCCGCCACCGCCGCCGGGGCGGGCGTGGAAGCGCCTCCACCGAGCGCCGCCAGCATCCGGTTGTAGGCGTCGAGCTCGTCGTCCTGCCCGCTATCCCGCCGTCGGTCGTCCCGCCGGGCCTCCCGTTCGTCGGTCCGCGCCCACTGCGCGAGCAAGGCGATCAACACCACCAGCAGCGGAAGTTCTGTGATGCCCCACGCGATTCCGCCGCCGAGGCGCTGATCGCCCAGCAGGTCATTGGCCCACGGCAACCCGAGGCCGCCGAACCAGGCCGAGGCCAGGATCTCGTGCGAGTTCATCAGGGCCAGCCCGAAGAACGCGTGGAACGGCATGGCGCCGAGCAGCACACCGAGCTTGACAAACGGCGAGAACCGGCGCGGCGACGGGTCGACGCCGATGATCACCCAGTAGTAGAGGTAACCGACCAGCAGAAAATGGGCGTTCATCAGGACATGGCCGAAATGCGAGCTGATCATCATGTCGAACAGCCCGGTGAAGTAGATCGCGTAGAACGAGCCCGACGAACAGCGGCAATACGAACAGCGGATGGGTCACGCACCGGGCCAACCGGCTGTGCACCCCGGCCACGATCGCTTCGCGCAAGCCGCCGACGCCGTCCCGATTGGCGGGCAAGGCACGCAGCGCCAGGGTGACGGGGCCGCCCAGGACCAGCAGTATCGGCGCCACCATGGCCAGCAGCATGTGCACGATCATGTGCATCGAGAACACTGCTTCGGCATAACGCCCGAGGCCCGACGACGTCGAGACCAAGACGACGAAGCAGCCGATCAGCCACGCCGCGGTACGCCCGGGCGGCCAGCTGTCCCCGCGCCGGTGCAATCGGCGGACCGCCCGCAGATACAGGAAAGCGGCGACCAGGGAGGCGGTGCCGAAGATCCAGTCGAACCGCCAGTCGAAGAGGAGCCGCCCGATGGTTGGTGGCCCGTTCAGATCGAAGCCGAGAATGGCCTCCACCGGGTCAGGCACGATGCCGTTGGGCGGTGGCGCGGTCCTCCCCAGGGCAGCAGCGACGCCGATGGTCGCCGCCATCACGAGCACCTCGACCGAGGCCAGCCGGATCAGGGCGCGCCGACTCCCCGTGAACAGCGCCGGCAAGGTCCGCTCCCGGTGGGCGAAGCCGATCAGGCCGAGGATCACCAGGGCGGTGCCTTTGACCACCACCAGCCGTCCGTACGGGGTGGTCCACAGGTTCGATACGTCGGTCAGCCGCACCCAGGCGTTTCCGAACCCGGACAGCGCCACGATCACGAAGGCGACGCCGGCGGCCGTCGAGTAGCGACGGGCCACGATGTTCAGGTGGTCGACGCGCTGGCGGGCCAGCCCCAGGAACGCGACCAGACCGCCCACCCACACCGAGACCCCGACCAGATGGAAGATCATGGTGTCCACGGCGACGTCGTGGTTGTCCGAAACCGACGAGTGACCCGACAGCGCCTGCGGAAGCACCGCGGCGAGCGCGGCCAGCAGCAGCCAGCCCGCCCACCAGCGCTTCAACACGCCCCGGGCGAGGACCGCGATCAACAGCGCGATGATTCCGGCCACCAGGTCGCCGCGGACGGACTCGAAATTCGACAGGGCCAACGTCACAGCGTCGGCCCGCAGGCCTTGGGCCAGCCCGATGCCGCTGATGTCGGAGGTGCTCACCGGTACCAGGGCGAGCCCGGCGACGGCCCAGACGGTCGCGGCCAACGACGCGGCCCGCACGCACCGGTATCCGCCGACGTCAAGCCGTCCCTCCCGCCGGGTGGGAACCAGCACGACGGCGGCGAAGAGCCAACCCACCGTGAGCGCCGCCGAGAGGTCGAAGAGCGCTTTCAACGCCGCCAGGGACAGCTCGGTAGCCGGGCCGGCGTCCGGAATGTTCAGGGCGGCCGAGCGGGAAGGCAAGTAGTGAGCCAGCACCATGGCCACGCAGCAGGCCACCAGGACCGCGGTCAGCGTGACACCGGCCGCAGACCATCCGGGTCGCGCTGCCTCGCCGCTCGGTGTCGCGACTTCGGTCGCCGCTAGCGCCGAGTCCGAGCCGGCTTGCACCTCAGGGGCGCGGCTGATCGCGTGCTCGGACACAACCCCAGCGTAGGTCCGCGCGCTGTGTGCGAGGCGTAGGTCGAAAACCGCACCGGACTGGCCGGCACGCCGTCAACCGGCTTCGATGCGGGGCCAATGGCGAAGGAACCTCGGCGTGGAAGGACACGGTCCCGCTGCGAGGGCAGATGGGGCATTCCCCGCCTGGCGCGCCCGGCAGGATTCGAACCTGCGACCGGCGGATTAGAAGTCCGCTGCTCTATCCACTGAGCTACGAGCGCCCGTGCGGCGGAAGCCTACCGAATCGGACCGAACGGCAGGTCTCGTGATGCGCCGGGGTGAGCCCGAGTGACCGGCAGCCGATTAGGGTCGGGGCTGTGACGGACAGACTGGTGTGGGTCGACTGCGAGATGACCGGCTTGGATCTGGGCCACGATGCCCTGATCGAAATCGCCTGCGTGGTCACCGATGGAAACCTCCACCCGCTGGACGCCGGGATCGACATCGTCATCCATGCCGACGACGAACTGCTGGACCACATGCCGGAGGTCGTCGAGCAGATGCACGCGCACTCCGGCCTGACCGACGAGGTCCGGGCGTCGAGGATCAGCGTCGCCGAGGCGGAACAGACTGTCCTGGATTACATCAAGCGGTTCGTGCCCGAACCGAAGTCGGCACCGCTGGCCGGGAACTCGATCGCCACGGACCGCGGTTTCCTGGCCCGGGACATGGCCGAGCTGGACGAATACCTGCACTACCGGATGATCGACGTGTCCAGCATCAAAGAGCTGACCAGACGCTGGTTTCCGAAGGCTTATTTCGCCAAGCCGGAGAAGGACATGGCTCATCGGGCGCTGGCCGACATCCTGGAGTCCGTCCGGGAGCTCGCCTACTACCGCGCCACCGTGTTCGTCCCGGCGCCCGGTCCGACGTCCGAGCAAGCCCAGCAGGCTGCGGCGGCGGTGGCCCAGTTGTCGGCCGAGCCGGCTTCTGACGCGCCCAAATAACCAGACGCAGAAGGGCGGGACCCCGAGAGGTCCCGCCCCTAAGTCGACCGCGTCGCGATCGGATGTGGGTGAGCGACGGGACTCGAACCCGCGACCACCGGCACCACAAGCCAGTGCTCTACCAGCTGAGCTACGCCCACCATGCTGCTGACCCGCCTCACCGACCTCCCCGGCGGAAACGTCCTGCGGCACAGAACTCGCGTCGTCTCCGAGAACCGGTCGGACGCGGGCTCGGGAAACGATACACCACGTAATCCGGCGGCCGGGCCGTCGAATGAGCGGCGACCGCACCCGTCAGGCAACTTCAGCCGGCGTCGTGGTCGAGCACGATTTTCCCGAACACATCACCCCGCTCGAGTCGTTCGAACGCCCGGGCGGCCTGGTCGAACGGGAGAACGGAGTCGACGAGCGGACGAAGCCCGCGCCCGCCCATGAACTGGCTCATCGCCGACAGTTCATCGAGAGTGCCCATGGTGGAGCCGAGCAGCTCCAGTTGCAGGAAGAAGATGCGCCGCAGGTCGATGGTGGCCTCGTAGCCGGAGGTCGAGCCGCAGCAGACGATGCGGCCGCCCGGGCGCGTGCATTTCAGCGAATGGTCCAGGGTCGCCGCGCCGACCGTCTCGATGACCACGTCTACTCGCTCCGGTAACCGGGCTCCGGGTTCGACGGCGACGGCGCCCAATTCGGCGACCCGGTCCCGCTTGGCTTCGCTGCGGCTGGTGGCGTACACCTTGGCGCCCATGGCCACCGCGAGCAGGACCGCGGCGCTGGCCACCCCTCCCCCGGCGCCTTGCACCAGGACCACGGTGCCCGCCTCGACACCGCCTTTGGCGGTCAACATCTTGTAGGCGGTGAGCCAGGCAGTGGGCAGGCAGGCCGCTTCGGCGAAGCTGAGGCCGTCCGGCTTCGCGACTAGATTGCGCCGCGGCACCGCGACCTGGTCGGCCATCACGCCCTGGAACCGCTCCGAGAGCAAGGACCGCCGCGGGTCCAAGGTCTCGTCCCCGTCGACCGGCTCGCCGATGACGGCGTGCACGATCACCGGATTGCCGTCCGGATCGATCCCGGCGGCGTCGCAGCCCAGAATCATCGGCAGCGCGTTCTCGGACAAGCCGACGCCCCGTAGCGACCACAGGTCGTGATGGTTCAGGGCCGAGGCTTTTACCCGGACCGGAACCCAGTCGTTCCCGGGCATTTCCGGCACCGGGCGTTCGCCGAGCACCAGGGCGCTGACCGGGTCCTGATCGTCGAAGCGGGTCACAAAGGCGGCTCGCATCGTCGTCGGCCCGCCGGGTGCGCTCATGCGTTTCTCCTTGGACGTCGCATCGGTCAGTCATACCGGGAGCCGGTGGCGAGGGCACAAGCGGGCGTGGTGAACTGCTGACTGACCGTTCGACGCCCTTCGCTGCCGGGGAGAAATCGTGTTCGTCGATGTCGCCGCGAATCTGGACCTCAGCCCGCTGACCGTCGAAGCGGCTGCCGCGCAGGCCGAAGCCGAAGGCTACGACGGTTTCTCGGCGCCCGAGACCAAACACGACGTGTTTCCGCTCCTGACGCTGGCGGCCCGGGCCACCAACCGGATCACGCTGCAGAGCGGCATCGCCGTGGCGTTCGCCCGGAATCCTGTGTCAGTGGCCCATTTGGGCAACGATGTGCAACTGGTGTCCCGGGGCCGCTTCGAGATGGGTTTGGGGTCACAGGTCCAGGCCCACATCGAGCGCCGCTTCGCGATGCCGTGGAGCCATCCGGCGGCCCGGATGGAGGAGTTCATCGCCGCGGTGCGGGCCGTCTGGGAACGGTGGGCGAAAGGCAGCTCCCAACGGTTGAATTTTCGCGGCCGCTTCTACGCGCACACCTTGATGACCGACTTCTTCGACCCGGGTCCGAACCCGTTCGGCAACCCGCCCGTCTTGCTGGCCGCGGTGGGCACCCGAATGACGGAGGTGGCCGGCCGAGTCGCCGATGGCCTGCTCATTCACCCGCTGACGACGCCCGCCTATCTGCAGGACCAGACGCTGCCCGCGCTCCTGCGGGCTCGCGGCAGCCTGGATGGATTCACCCTTTCCCTTTCCGCTCTGACCGTGCTCGGGAACACCGTGGAGCAGCGCGCCCGGGCGGCCCAGGCGGTGCGAGGCCAGATCGCCTTTTATGGCTCCACGCCGGCCTACCGTGCGGTTCTGGCTCAGCACGGATGGGAAGAGTTGCATGCCAAGCTGAACGCCCTGTCCCGGCAGGCCGCCTGGAGCCAGATGGCCGACCTCATCGACGACGACGTGCTGGACGCCTTCGCGGTGTCCGGCAACGCGGCAGAGGTCGCCCATCAGCTTCGAGAACGGTTCGGGCACATCCTGACTCGACTGTCGCTGTACACTCCGTACGCTGTCGATCCCGCGGATTTGCGGCTGGTCGCTCAGCTCTTACGAGCCGAGCCAGCTCAGGCCCAGTGAAATCCAAGCGGCAGATTTCTGCGCCCACTCCTCGGCCACCCCTTGGCCACGGCCAGATGGAACGATCGCATGACTGAGACTCCCTGGACCAGCGCGGGTCTGGTGCACCACTTCGTCGACGAGGCGTATGCGACCGTCAAAGGCTATGTGCGCACGTACGTGATGCACCGGCAACTTCTGGACCATTTGCCGCCGCCCCCGGCGACCGTGCTGGACGTCGGCGGCGGCGCGGGCCATCAATCGCTCCCGCTGGCCAGTGCCGGCTACGACGTGACCCTGCTCGATTCCTCACCGGCCATGCTGCAAAAGGCGAGGGAACGACTTCGGCAACTCCCGGCCGAGGTCGGTCGCCGGGTTTCGCTTCTCGAGGCCGACGGTCTGAGGGCGAGCCTGGCCACGAACGGCCGGTCCTTTGACGCCGTGCTCTGCCACGGGGTGCTCGGCTACCTGGAGGACCCGGGGCCGCTGGTGAATGAAGTCTGCACCTGCACGGCGCCGGGGGGCGTCGTGTCGATCATGACCGGCAACGCCAAGACGATGGCCGTACGTCCCGCCTTGGAGCGTCGATGGGTCGACGCTCTGGCGTCGTTCGACAGCGCGCTCGAGGTCGGAGTCCTGGGCGTGCCGAGCCGGGCGGACACCGTGGAGGGCCTGAGCGAACTCCTCCGCGACTGCGGTGTCCAACCGCAGAACTGGTATGGGGTCTGGCTGTTCGTCGACTGGCTCGAGTTCAGCGGCAACACCTTGGACCCTCACGACCGGGAACAGGTCGCCGCCATTGCGGCGGTCGAACTCCAAGCCAGCCGCCGTGACCCCTACCGCCAACTCAGCCGGGTGTTCCATCTGCTCGGGCGCAAAGAGATCGAATAGGCGCAGAACCGGAAAGGAGTGCCGAGACCGGGCCCGGTGAACGTCCATCGACCTCGGCCGCAATACAGAACCCTGTGACGATCTCTTGCTCGACAGCCGAGCGTGTGAAAGAACCGCTATGCGGAGGCGGCAATCTGCTCGGCGCTACGCGCGCGAAAAACTCGCCGTAGTCAAATTCCTCGATCCACCAGGCCTCGGGATCAACTAATCGACCGTCGGAGGCGCAATTCGAATTGAGCCGGGACCAGTCAGGGTGGGATAAATTCGGCAACGGCAACCGACCATGGCGGTCGCCCGCCCAAGAAACAAATAATCAAAACCCAGGGCGCAGCGGCAGTGCTCAATTTCGAAGGTATATCGGCAGGGCCTGTTGATGTAGCGACGCTTCTCGGCTGATGCCCACGATGTCACGGCAGCGGGTGCGCCCTCCTGCACGTGCGCGCCACTCCTGCTGTACCAGGCGGCCAACGCGCGGAACACTTCGGTGATCGGCCTGCGGCGCAGTTGGTGAACCTCAAGCTGGCAAAGATCTAGGAAATGCGATCGCGGACTTACCCAGCGTCAGGGCACTCTTGTGTTCGGACCGCAGCTCGGTCGCGCTGATGCGGTACCCGACGACGACCTGACCCGTGCTTGCGGTGACCGCAGTCAGCTGCACTCCATTGCACACCGTACTGTTCAGCAAGTCGCTGAGTTGGTCTTTGAACCCGTGGGCTAGCTCGCGAAGTCTCTTCGGTCGATTCCGTTGGTTCAGCGAGCGGCCTCGTCCACATAGTCGGCGAATCCGCCGACGACGACCCAACTCTTGCGAGCGTCGGTGGTCGCGAAGTCGCCCGACCGAGCCTGTTCCAGCAGCTCGCGGTAGGTGAAACCCGACCTCTGGATCGCCGAGCGGACGGCCACCCGAATCTCTTCGGGGGTCGCCTCCAAGACGTCCTCGGACCTGTCGACTACAGCGGTCATGGCTCCATCCTCCCACGTCGTGGCAATCTACGGCTGCAGCATCGCAGCAGGGGACGACACTCACGGCCACGCAGATGGAAACCCGGCAACTTCGGCCCTGCAGCTGAGGCGCAACGACCGGTTCGCCCGGGCTCAGCCTGGAGGATGACCGATCGCTCCGGGCCTGCGGCCCCCTGCTGGGCCCTCACGACCCGTCGTCCTCCGAGCCGATCACCGTAGATGGCAGCCGACGGGACCCCTAGTCAGTTCGAGGATGGTCATGGAGGTCCGGAACCTGTGCGCCATCAGGGACTCGAACCCCGAACCCGCTGATTACGGTAGGGGCGAATGAGGGCGGGTAACGTTCGATCACTTGCACTCACGCTGACCAGGGCATATGCCTTTTCACCGCAAGACTTCGCAGGTCCGGTACCGGTCCCAAAGCGTGGGGATAGCGTGGGGCTGCGTGCAACGCCTTCCCGTGTGAAGCGGGCCGGATCAGCTGCCACGCACCAGGTACCACGGGCGACCGAGAGCACCCGGTTGGCTCCTGGGGTGATCAGTAGTCCAGGAGTTTCCAATCGGGCAAGGGAATGCCAGTCCGATGGGGACGTCGCGGTGTGTTGACGTACACAGCTCGCCAATGAGCTTGTCGGTCGAAGGTCCGGCACTCCACCCGCAGCTCATCGATGTCGAACGCCTGAACGTCACCGGCAGAACCTCCCTCGGTGATGTGATCGCCGACCTTGTGGGTGACGCCGTCCAGCCGCACCCACTCGGTTCCGAGGACCTCGCGACTATGAAGAGCGCCTCCGGGAGGGCGCCAAAACACGGTCATGTCCGTGACCGGTTCCGTGGACTGGACAACGAGCACCACCGTGTCACCCGGCTGCCAACGGCGGCCGATCTCGTCGCCGACGCGCCCGTCGCCGGTGTATGGCAGACCAACGTGCGTGTACTTCGATGGATTGGAATGCATCAGCAAAGCCCGCCGCGCGTCCCGAGCGGTCTCTCGGCTAGCCCGTGCAGCCAGGTACGAAAGCCACGCTGCCAACGCAGACGCTGCCGAAGGAACAACCGCCACCGCTGGAGCCAGCGTCGGCCTTGACGACAAGCAGCACAACTACCGCCACCAGTAGGACCAGGCACAGGATCAGCAGGAGCACCCGCGTGAGCTTGTTCGACTACGATTGCTCGACCACCCGGGCAGTATGCGGCCCGTCGGCGGGGCAACCGGTGATGTAACCGCCCAAAACGACCCGGGGGTAGGCGTGCCCGGGTGGTTCAGTGCCACGTCGACCTATGCGCTCGGGCAGGAACACTTACCGAGCAAAAATAGCGGAGGTGTGGCACTCGCCAGACCTATCCCCTCATGAACCCCTTGGGCGTACCCCCTGGGATAACCCCCTTCGCCCCGCGTCGGAGCACTAGCCGTTCCAATGCGCCTTGTCGAAGAGATAGACCGCTGTCGCGGTGTCAACCATGCTGAAGCCCGCTGACATCTCCGTGTCGCAGCCTTGGTCGAGGTTGGTCGGGAAGTCCCTGATCAAGTCGTCGTTGGGCATCTCGTCGGGTGCGCCGCCGGCTTGCCGGGCGTTGACAAGCATGTCGGCAGCACCGACGAACTTCTGGTCGTCGGTCATCTTCGTAAGCCACTCCGTGCACGTCGTCTTGTCATACTTCTTCGCCCATGTCTGGGCGAACTTCCCGGTCGTCGTGGTCGGTTCTGACGACGATGACGACGAAGAAGAGGACGAGGACGACGAATCTGCCGACGGCAGTGATGACGAACAACCGGTGGTCAGAACGAACACCGCGCAGACCGATGCCGACCCGAGCCGGGTGGGGAGAAAGCATCACACCCGGATGTGAAGGCGGCTGATGTCTCCCCGCCTGCCATTTCACCCGAAGGTGCACCCGGTCCAAGCTCGCACCGATAGGTTCGCAGCGGCCTCGCTGGGTGCCTCTCTGACGCCAGGCTGCCGCTTTAGCTCTTGCCGTTTCGGCCAAGAATCTGTAGTGAGCGATTTTGCTCAGTAGCGTCATTCACCACGGTTCGCTGAATGGGCTCCGAGGATCGGAGCAATAACCCTGGCCGTACCTGGCGAAGCCGGGTGCTTCCTTCTGTTTTCGTCTTGCGTTTCCACAGCCCACATAACGGCCGTTTTCGTTTGTCTCGCACCCTGGCCCTGTCATACGTGCCCCGGTGCGTTCTGCTGCGCGCGACCCCTGGGGGAGGCCCCCTCGGCCTGCTGGCTCAGGACCGGCGGTGATAGCAGGTCAGGTTAATCCGGGGTTTTCAAGTCTACTTTGCCAGCTAAGGCACGCGGATACGGGTCGAGAACCACGTCAATGAAGCCAAGACTGAGCATATCGCCGAGCATTGTCCCAAAGAGTACTGCGTGATAGTATATATCGTTGGGGATCCACCTTCAGCCTCAATGCCATGCACGATGTCATTGCGCATGTTGAAGCACTTGTGTGCTAAATCATCAGGCCGGTACCCGCCTAGCGCCGAGGACGCAGACGCTTCGCCATGTTGACAACGGCATTCCGTCCGCCGAACTTCTTCAGATGGCCCAGGGCGTTAGCCAGACTTTCCCTTTCTCCTTCAGTTAACCCAGCGTTCGCTCTGGTCATAGTTATGAACTCGTCCAAGTTCGCTGCCGCCTGGTCTGAGCGTAGCCCCTCAGGCGCGAGTAGCTCAGCAGCGGAAAGCAGAGGGAGGAGCCTGGCTTCAGGATGATCTACGATGTACGCTGCGGCGTACAGATCGAAGACACGTTGGTGGAGGTCGTCGAACCTGGATACGCCCTGCCTCGCCACTTCTTCGATCGTCGCGGCAAACCATGTGTTTACTGTGCCAATTTTCGCGCCGGATGGCCAGAATGCCGGGGGGTTATCAAGTGAGATGCATAAATCCCGCCGACGGCCCTGAGGACACGATGGGCCGTTGTCCCAGGCGTTTCATTCCAGTACGTAAATTCGTGAATCTGTTCACCAACCTCCCCGACCTTCAATTTCTGCACAACGCGGTCCCCGAAGGTGCCCGGAGCCCCGACCCGGGACATCGCAGCTTGAAGTCGTCTCCGCCAGAGCCGACCCATGACAATGGCCAGGTCGGCGGCCGGGAAGGATCCGCCCACGACAACAAGCGTGGTTAGAGCCGGGCAGCCTCCTGATTACGACGAAGCCACCTCATCTCGATCGTCTCGTTGTTGGGACCCCGGAGGCCCAAGAATTCGGCGGCGAGAGGATCTGGTGGGGGGCGCTCCGACTTGGTGAGACCGACACGGTTCCAGTGCCCGAACCTGACCAGGAAGCGGAATCCAGAGCGACCGCTGCGAGTTACTTCCCGTTCCGGATGGCTCATGCGTCGGAGTTTCCCCTGCGGTTGAGAAGACGACAAGGCCTCGATCGAGTACTTGAGATGATAAGACGTCCCTGCAGCCATCGGCGCCAGGTCGTCGGTGTGGAACTAAGGACGTTAGGCACCGCACGCTCTCAAAGTGCATTGGCTCAGCGACGCCGTGGTCGGCAACGTTGGGTGTCCAGTTTGTTCCGACCCACCATCTGTACTCGTGACGGCCTGCTGGGTCCGGCAACCAGGCTGGCGGGGCTGTTGGCGGCGAGGAACACTTGCGCCGGGTCGCCCAGATCGACGCTTCCGCCCCGAGTTGCTGCGTGCGTCCCACCTGCCCCCGCTTGAGCGTCGATTTCGTTCCGCATACGGTCCAACGCGATGATCGTGCGCTCCGCCGTCGACTTGAATTGTTCATAGGGGGAAAGCTGCTGTTGTTCCTTTCCTGCTAGGGAGCGTTTCGCGGATGCCCGTCCGCGGGCCAATGCTCCGCGGCCCTTGCTGTTCATGAACAGCCCCAAGGTCTGCCCGGACTTGGTGATTTCAGCCCGACGTGCTTGCGCAGCCTGCCTAATTTGTCGCTCGTCGTCGTTGGCTTCTCGCTTCAGTATTGATATTTCGCGCTCAGCCGCCGCGATCATGCGTCTAGCCCCCGCCACGTCGCCTTGGTTTGAGCGCGGCGCTCACATCCGAGTCGACTTGACTGGCGATGGTTCTCAGTTTGCTGGTGAGCTGGTCGGCTTCCGCCATCAGCTCGCTCCCCCTATTTCCTAAGGGTCATTCCGCGATCGAGGATCAAAATTCGGATCTCGGCGTAATATGCTGATGGATTGTCACTTTGGGTATGGATCGGAACTTCCAAGAGCGTGTTCCTATCGACGGTTACCGAGACTGTCTTGACAACACTCGTCGCCCAATCGCAGTCGTATGGTCGAAGGTCTCGGCAAAATTCTGCGAACACTGTTCGCACCAAATTTGATCGTCACGTCGAGCGTCCCTATCCTGGTCAAGCTGCATTGCTCCAACGGTCGTTGTTGAAGGTCCGGACTTGACAATGGAAGGAGGCGAGGCAGGAGAAGGAGAGCGCGCGAGGGCTTCCATGCCGAGTGAAATCAATGACCATTACTATGCGAAGTTCCTTTCCACTGGTCTCTGCAGGCGATTAGCTCGGAGGAATGGCTAGTTCGTAGTCATCTGCCGGGCCGGCAAGCTGCCCATGCCAGCCTGGTCAGCACTGAAGCGTCGTCGTCGACTGCTGTGGATCCATCGACAATCCATGTGGGCCTTCGGCTCGCCTCGAGTTGAGCGCCTACCGGATCGATTCACCGCGGCTCTGCTTATGACAGGACGTGCCGGACAATCATCGCGATAGCCGCGACTGCAGCGAACACGAGCGTCGCCCGAACGGTCGTTCCAGAGTGATCGGAATCGACGAGCAGTGACTCCAGGCATGCCCGACCTTGGTAGTCCACATGGCAGCAGCCCGAACGAAGAACCACCACACTGACGGCTCAACCTTCCAGCGCGAAGCGTCCCGGACAGCGACCGCCGTGGCACGCTAACGCTCCGCTCAGTTCGCAAGGGAGATCTGGTGCAGCAGGTATTGGCGAGCCGTGGGCGTCCTCGCGGCGCTAGCGGTCGGCGGTGTGGAGGACATTTCCCATGTCGTCGACCGGGGTCGTCGACCTCTTCGACGTTCCACCAGTTCCGACCCGGCAGTGGGCCATCTAGCGCCGCAGTACCGGCAACGTCATCCGTCGCTACGACTTCGGCCGCGGTGTCAGCAGCCGTGACCAGCTCAAGCTCCAGCAGCACCACACGTCAAGCAATCCAACGACACGGTCCACCAAGCTCACAACTACATGCGCGGCGGCGCCCAGCACCACTCCAACCACCTCGACCACCAAAGCTCCATCAGCGCTGCCCCGACGAGGTACAGGCCGGCGCCAAGTCCGCGATCGCCTGGCCGCGATACTGTCGATAAAGGGCCGGGCACCGATGACCGGCTATAGCCGCGCCCAGTTCGGCGAGGCCTGGACGGATGACAACAACGATCCCGATGGCCACAACGGGTGCGACACCCGCAATGACATCCTCGGCCGCGATCTTGGCGGAATCCAGTACAAGACGGGAACGAACGAGTGCGTCGGGTCGACTGGTACACCCCTCGACCCGTACACCGCAAAGAACATCGCATTCACTCGAGGCACGACGTCGACAGCTATCCAGATCGACCATGTCGTCGCCCTCGGGGACGCCTGGCAGACCGGCGCCCAGCAGCTCACGCCGAGCAGCGCACACACCTGGCGAATGATCCGCTGGAGCTGCTCGCGGTGGACGGGCCGACCAACGAGCGGAAGGGCGACGGGGACGCCGCGACCTGGCCCCCCCCAAACAAGGCATACCGGTGCGCGTACGTAGCCCGGCAAGTCGCGGTCAAGGCCAAGTGGAAGCTTTGGGTCACTCAGGCCGAACACGACGCCATTGCCCGGGCGTCTTCGTCCTGCCCTGAGCAGAAGGCGCCAGGAGAAGCCGGTGGCTCTAGTCACCTCAAGCTCATCGTCCAAAGCGACGACGAGCACTCACGACAGCGCATCGGAATCCACCAGCCTGATCCGGCGCCCCCGCCAGCGACCAGCAGCAGGACTACCACCAGCAGGACGACCAGTAGCCACGGCCAGCGACAACATCGCAACAGCATGCAACCTGGTGACCCGACGACCAACAGCGGCAACTGCTATCGAGCCGGCGAGATCTGCCGCAAGGCTACTACTGCAGCAAGCGGCATCGACGGAAACGGAGACCCGATCGAGTGCGTCGACAACGGCGGCTCTGGCGCTGGGAACACGCCTGATCTCTCAAGCGTCAATTTCGCTGTTCCCGCCTCCCCGTCCCGGCTTGCCACCTGGGAAATACTCTACCCAGTGGCCGCTGACAGTGGCTGCGGCCGTGTTCTTCGCCGCCTACGCCTGGGAAGTGCTCGGCGAGTTAAAGGGGACGGCGAGGACGGCAGCCGAGGCCTCATCCGGATCACCTGGGCCATCTTCGCCGCGGACTACGTGATCCTGGTTCAGCCTGGCCGAGCACCGGCTGCGCTGGTTCGTCAGACATTTGCTTGACCTGGCCGTGGTAGCGCTGCCCGTCCTGCGGCCACTGCGGTTGCTACGGCTCCTGAACTTCTTGTCGTGCTCTCTCGTTCTGCAGGCCACGCGCTGCGCGGGCGAGTCGTGGCGATGTCGTCGGGGCTACCGGCATCCTGATCGTCGCCTCGGCGCTGCGATGCTGGAGACCGAGCGCCACGACATCGGGGGCCACCGTAACGTCCTTCTCGGCAAAGCGTTGTGGTGGTCGACCACAACCATCACGACGGTCGGCTACGGCGACACCTACCCGAT
>CAWEFT010000009.1:0-784476 GCA_963808365.1 uncultured Actinomycetota bacterium
AATACTATCATTATATTGCACATCTCATAACGACAAGTCACGTCAAGTCGTCTTACCTGCTAATATGGAAAGTTGTAAACGTATAAGGTGATAAGAAGCCTGAAACGTTAGTACTATCAAGCACATTAGCAAATTCTAAATCTGGTATACTAAGTTTTAAGAACAATGAGTCTAGTGGTGATTTTAATAAAATATAAAGACACGCATGTTGACTAGTGAACTTGATCGTAATTTGCCATACTAAGCTTTAAAAGCAGCTGGTCTCTAAAGCGGGAATTGCAGGCACTATTCCCCCGTAATCTGATACATGACCCGAACCGAACCTTAGATGGAATGTTAGTACACACGAGTAGAGCAATGTCCATATTCAACTCGTGTACCTTTTCCAGCAATATATGATAAAGGTACCCACTACGTTACAAACCATAAACTAACCTTGGAGATACTGAAGGAAATATCTGATTCTGATGATGTCTTAGAAGTCGCAGGTGATTATACTGGAACTATAACAGCTAGAGGATCATCCCATGTGCATTCAGATGATTGTCGTCTACAGAATCTTGATTATGCCTATTAAGTCAAGATCGGCATCAAGAAATTGTTCATATTCCAAAGATATTTCACTTCCGTAGAATTGAACCTCAATTGACATTTCTGAATATATCTCAGCTGGAAAGACAGGGTGCCTACATACATTTCTCGATTTCTTCGAACTGGAAAGTTTCAACAATGAAAAGAAAAGTCTAGGGACGTATTGCGGCGAAGTGGCTGACAATGTGAGTTACAAAAACAACAGGCTATTCGTGGTTCAAAAAATGTCATGGACTTTTTCCCACATGACATCACCTCGCATGTATGATCTAACAGTGGAGAGTGAAGTATATATTTTATAATATAGGAGGTATAAGTATGCCGCGAAATGGAATAGTGATAATGTTTATTGCAAAAGTAGTCAGTATGAGTGAGATTCGATATCCGATAGTTTTCACCAAGGAACTGTAAAGGTAATGCTTCAACGCTTTCTACTGGAGACAGGAGCAGTGGGAGATAGATATCAAGAAACCAGAATCCTCTCCCGTCATTGTAATTAGATTCGATATTATATAGAAAAATATACTAAAAATGGTGTTATATCCATCAGCCATAATTTCTACGAGCAGTTAAACTGGAGTATGGAATTGGATCGGGAAATTATTAATCAGCATACCAACTGATTTAAAAGACCTGCTAATTAGTCGTGGTTTCAGAATTGAACAGTTAGCTACTAATATGCGTAATCAAGATTGCGCAGGGGACAATCATCTGCCTATTGCACAAGGAGAATGTAACAAATCTAGTAAGCTCCTCTCCAGCTCAATATATCTTAACATTGTAGGAAATGAACAAACTGTCAGATTATAAAGTGGTGATAAAAACTGACAATGTATAATGAATGTACTAGCGATGGGTGTGACGATGTGGCTGAAGAACAAAGATTAGTTGTTTCAGAAGATAGGCCGGGAACTGCTACTGCAAGATGGTTCTGTAGAAGACATGCCGCGGAAAGCCGCAATTATCAAAACAAATCAGGCCTATTTAGCGATCAACTACCATGAACATCCCCCCACCAGCTCTGCTGATTATAATGTTGATGCCGGCTGGGACAACTGGACAGGGACAGGGACAGGGACAGGGACAGGGACAGGGACAGGGACAGGGACAGGACAGGTACTGGTCTACAACAAAGAGCAAGCTCTTGCGTTGTTTACATGTAAGCAGTACATCGATTGCCGTATCAACACCTACCCTATCTACCTACCTACCTATCCCGATTACACAGACTCGCACGGTATAAACCGCCAAGTGCCATGATTCATAGATATAGATTTGGACTTGGGATAATGCTTCATTCCATTTGAGTATGACAATACGAAAATACATCGATACAGAGAAAGAATGGCTGATCATAATTCATCTTCCAAAGGCTCCATACTTGATAAAATTAGCCTAAACCGAGTTTTGTTTCATAGATCTATTTGGAGATATTTTTCATGAGCTTTGGAGTAAGTAGCCACTCTAACTCGTCGTGCATAGTTTGAGCATACTGCGATGTTATTCTAATCTTTGCAAGACCAGCCTTCTTCAGAACAACATGGCTTGAGGCATTAGGCTCAGATATAATGTCACTTATCAGACTACTAAGATAAGGCTCATGTCCTACAACCAGTACGACAGACTCTTGCTTGAATAATTGTACGGAAGATAGTTTTCGATAAAATTCTATCCTGTTACGTCCAGGTTGCAGTTCTTCCCAGTTCATCAAATTGTTCTCGATGTTAAATATTTTGGACACGATAGACGCAGATTGCTGCGCACGTTTTAGAGGACTTGTGATTATTGCATCAAACTCCACTCCAAGATCGTTAAGCCATTCTGCCACACGCGTTACGTCCGTTGTACCTTCAACAGTGAGTGGTCTAACGAAGTCGTCGCCATCAGAAGACTTATCAGCTTCACCATGACGCAAAATAAATAAATCCATATTCTATATAATTTGCAAGCTTAAAATAATATCCTTTCTGATGAAGACACGTTGCGTTGCATTATTGGGAGAAATCACATAGTGGATAACATATGATTTCAAACGGTCTTAAAACCTTTCTTCCTCAGTAACAAATATTCTCCCTCCTTTATTCGTAAATTTAATAGCATTGCTCACTAAATTAGAAATAACCTGGGTTATCCTTCCTCTATCGCCTTCAATAAGGAGAGGGTTATTTTTATTGTCAAAATATGGATTATATAATAATTCTATATCGCTATTTGATTGTTTAATCTCGCTTTTATAGTCTTCCACGACGTCAGATACTATGTCACTTATATTGAAAATGTCTATATTGAGTTTTAATGATTGGCTTTCAATTCTAGTAACATCTAATATATCGCTGGTAAGTCTTTGAAGTCTAGTCGCATTTCTAGATATTGCCTGCATCATTTCTTCTCGTTTTTCAGGATGACGCTGTATTAGTTTAGAATATCCGAGAATCGCCTGAGTGGGTGTTTTCATCTCATGACTCGCTATGTTGATAAACTCATTTTGCATCTTGTCGTGGAGTTTTAGCTGATCGTTGACTGCCAGTAGCTGATTGTTTGTAGTCTGCAATTCTTCAGTTCTTTGTTTAACCTGAGTTTGTAATGATCTTTGAATGGCCAAGTGACGTTTACGTATACCCCGGTTAATGGCAAATATCGAAACGCCAGTTGTAGCAGGCAGCAATAGCAGTAGTAATAATAGTAGTATTTGTTACGGTTTGTGCGTAGGCTTGAGATTGTCTAGTTGAATTGGATAACATGTTATTCTCTTGGCTTTGGATATCAGCAGTAATCGTCCGGATCTTATCCATAAGAATCTTTCCTCTGTTACTTAGGATTATTGGTAAGGCCGTGTCGATACCATGCGATTTGCGCAATGTTATCGTTTGATTAAGCTCAGCCAGCTTACCTTCAATCAGACCATTAAGTATATTCAGTTCATTTATGTAGCTATGCTGTTGATTAGATGGTTCATTATGTACCATCATATCCAAATTTCCAAGTTGACTGTGAATATCTCTTAGGGCCGAATTATATGGTTCTAAGTAGTCTGGTCTATTCGTTATTATAAAGCCACGTTGACCTGTTTCAGCATCAGTTATAGTACCATCAGATGCTCTAATCTTTGATTTATTAAATTAATTCTGTCTGCAAAGGCGTCCATTTGAATAAATTGTATCGTATTTTCATATGAAATATAACCAACAAGCATGAGGGCAACCATCGGGATTGCGATTGCCAAAAGTGTGGTAATGTCAATGGAAATGTTCATTGTTCTCAGATATGAAACAATACTAAGTTTAATAATATTACGTCATATGGGAAATTCGTAGACGCAAGTCTTTGCTGCTTGCTTCAACGCGTCCTTGTACTTGAATGCACTCAAGTCATCTTTGCTACACAAAATTTTTGCGATCTATCGTAGGTTCTACGTTAATGCCCGGACCACGGTCAGGCAAAGACTGAAATTTCTCTACAAATAATAAGAACACGAATGATAGGAGTAAAGCCTGTAGACTTCAATCCAGATGGCGTGATATGTAATCCGCGGGGTAATCCCATCAACTATGTATGGATGGGAGAAAGTGAAATGCCGGGAGACAGTATATAGGCAAAGAAAAGAAGTGGTGTATACAATTTCATAGCAAAAATCTCCAATCCGCAACAATTTACTTTGACGAAGACAAGACGCCAATAAAACCGCACTGTTGTGATGACCGCATGACCGTGGCCGACGGCGCTGGCCCAAGCCGGCGCTCCGGACCGGGTCGTCGTCAGCGGACTGGACATGCTGCTGCACCAGGGGTTCCGCCAGTTCGAGTTGTTCACCGGTCGGCCGGCACCGCGCGCTGCCATGCGTGACGGCCTGCTCCAGGCGAGCGGGTTGGCGCTTCCGCTGCCGGTCTGACCCACGCCGGCGCGCCGTGGCGCGACGGGCCCGTGGGGGCGCTGCGCAAACGGGCGCCTGCGCCGCGGCACCGACCGGCAGATTGTGTATTACGCCGGTTCGGCGCGCCGGCCCGTGAGACGGTAGGGCCATGGGGGAAGTGGCGTGGGTGTTGGCGGCCGCGCTGGTGGGGGCGGCCGCCGGGGTGGGGATTCGCCACCTGCTGGGCGTGCTGCGGCGAGGTACGACGGTCCGGGTCGGCCTCGCCGAAGCGTTCGGGGCCGTCGTCCTGGCCGCGGGCGCCGCGGCCAGTCAGCACACACCGGCCGTCGGTGCCGTCACCCTGGCCGGGCTGATGCTGGTGGCGCTGGGGCTGGTGGACACCGCGGAACACCGGCTGCCGGACGCCCTGACCTGGCCGTCTCTGGTACTCGCCGCCGGCACTGTCGCCCTCACCGCGCTGCTGGCGCCGCACTCGGGTTCGCTGCCGCGGGCCGCGCTGGTCGGCGCCGTGCTGTTCGCCTTGTTCGGCCTGGTCCACCTGGTCTCCTCCCGGTCCATGGGACGCGGCGACGTGAAATTGGTGCCCTCGCTGGGTCTGTTGACCGGCTACTTCTCGGTGCCGGTGACGGCGCTCGCCCTGGTGGTGGCGTTCCTCTCCGGTGCGATCGTCGCGGTGGCGGGTCTGCTGATCCGGCGGCTGTCTCTGAGGTCCGCGCTGCCGTTCGGTCCGTTCCTGTTGTGGGGAACGTGGTTGTCGCTGGCCTTTCCGGCGCTGAGCCAGGCGCTGACGGTCAGTTGACCGGGTGGGCGGCGATGAGCTGAGCACTTTGCGCCGCATCGAGGTCGAAGACCTCCGCCGCATCGTCCACCGGGATGACGGAGTTGGTCCAGGTGTCCGCGTACAGCCGCACGATGCTGAACGACGCCGACGCGACGGTTCTCTCGTGCCCGGTCCGGGCCAGGGTGTCGGTGCGGATGGCCGTCGAGCCCGCGACCTGCACCGGGACCGCACCCAACATGCCGGCACCGGCGAGGTGATGGTGCCCCGCCAGCACGAGCCGGACGTCGGTGCCCTCGAGCGCCTCGCGCAGCGCGAGGCGTGAGGCTCGTTCCAGCGCGAAGTAGGTCAGCAGCGGCGAAGGCGGCGGGATCGGCGCGTGGTGCAGCACGACGACGCTCCCGCCGGGATGCGGCCGCGACAGTTCGGCGCGTAGCTCGGCCAGGTGAGTCGCGGTCAGCCGTCCCTGACCTCGCCCGATCACGGTCGAGTCGAGCACCACCAGCCGGACCTGGGGCCGGGAGTGCACCTGCAGGACCGGGCCGGAATCGTCACGACCCAGCAACTCGCGGTGAAAGGTCGCTCTGACGTCGTGATTGCCGGTGGCCCACACCACATCCGTGTTCAGCGTTTCCAGCACCTGGCGCAGAGTGCGGTAGTTCTCCGCCGCGCCGCTGTCCGTGAGGTCCCCGGACACGACCACGACGTCAGGCCCGCGTCCGACCGCGGCCGCCTGGGCGAGCACGGCCACGACCCTGCGCAGCAACGCCTCGGCATCCAGCCGGCCGTTGTACAGCCGGCCGGGCGGCGTGAGATGGGTGTCGGAGAGATGGGCAATGGTCAACAGCGGCACCTCGGCGGCTTCGCCGTCGGGCGTGACGTAGTCGGCCGGATTCGTCATCGGTTCACCCGGCCGGAAACAGTGCCCGTCCGCGCTGCTGCCCAGCCCAGCAGCTCGGGCACCAGCGGGCCCAGGGTCGGCGCCCGCCACGACGGATCGCCGTCGCCCCGGCCGAACCGGTCGATATAGGCGGTGGCGCCGCCCATCCGGTGCGTCGGGGCCAGGTTCACCGCCCACCGGTTGCCCACCGCCACCAGGCGGCCGGCCGGGTCTGGGCCGGAGCGTGCCAGGCGGTGCCGGACTGCGGTCACCACCGCGGCCCGCCGTGCCGGTTCGTCGGCCCCGGTGATCACGTCGTCGATCAGCCCGGAGATCCCCAGGCTGTCCAGCACCTCGACGACCCCGGTGTGGGGCGCGTCGGTGACGACGGCGGTCCAGGCCGGCCCGTGCAGCCCGGCCAGCAGAGCCACGAGACCCTCCGGAATGTCGAGGGCGAAGGCCGAGCCGGCCAGGTCGTCGCGTGAGGCGGCGTAGGCCCGCGTCAGCTCGCCGGGCCCTACGCCGGCGGCGGCGGCCAGCAGTTCGACGGCGCGCCGGCCATCCTCGGCGTCACTGAGGTCGACGGTCGACCGGCCGGTGTGCCGGCCTTCGAGCAAGCCGCGGATACCGTCGATCACCGCCGCTTGCGCATGCGGTTCCAATCCGGCGCTCGCGTGGCGGGCATAGGAAAGGATGGGCAGGTCGCCCACGTACACCGTGCCGTCGAAATCGAGCAGAAGCGCCAGCTCCGAGCCGGAAGGGACGGACATGACGCTCATGGTAGGGATTGGGGTGCCGTGCGTCCGGTGAGAGGAGTCGGCGGCCGGAGCCGGGAGGCGGTTGCGCCGGGATTCGGATGGCGGCTGGGCGCGGCCGGCTTGCTGCTGCTGTCCGGCGCCGGGATGGTGATCTCCTCACTGCTGAACTGGCTGGTCGTTCCCACCGACAGCGGCGGTGTGACCTTGGTCAACGGGTGGGGCACCATGTCCGGCGGCGGGCAGGACGGGTACAACCTGAACGACCTCATGTCCGGGTATGCGACCTTTCGGCCCGGCCTGTGGCCGACCGTGTGCGGGCCACTGGTCATCGTCTGCGCGGTCATTCTGGCCGTGGCCGCGGTGCGCGCCGGCCAGCGCGATCGCGCCCATCCGCGGCCTGGTGGTCTCAGCCGGGCCGTGCGAATGGTGGCGGTGATCGCTTTCGTACTCGCCCTGGTGGCGCTGGGCTGGTCGATCTACCGGCTGCGGCAACCCGACGCCGCCGGGGTGCTGGAAGCCGGCGACGGCGGTCCGGGCGACGGGCAGTGGGTGTCCCTGGCCGCCGCTCTGATCGGGGCAGTGGCGGCCGTGCTGTGCTGGGGAACGGCGTCGGCGACGCCGGTGGCCGAGCCCGCGGTGGGCATCCAGCCCTGAGCACGCGCAAGCCCCTGCTCCGACGCCGAAACCAGGGCCGAGTACTCGCCCTCAGTGCGCGGTGGTGCATTCCTCGACGGGCCGGCCGGCGCCAGGATTTGCATCTCCATCGGGCGCAGTGTCACGCCCAGACTGGTGATGGGTCCGGTGCCGACTCTCGGTGGGGCTGCAGTTGGCCACCACCACCGCTGCCGGGAAACCCTGACTCCGTGCCGTAATACACGCAGGGCACACCCGGCAGGCTGAACAGCAGACCGAGCGCCAGCGACACCTGCGGGTCGTACCGGCCGGGATCGGCGGGATCGACATAGCGCAGCCGGGTGAGTTGGTCATGGTTGTCGGCGAACGTCACGAAATATCCGGTCGCGTCGCCATGACTGGAGATGACGCCGTCCTCGAGTTGGCGTCGCAGGCTGTACAGGTCGACCAGGCTCTGTGGCGGCGTGAGCCCTTTGGCCAATCCGGGCAGCACGTAGAACAGCGGGAAGTCGAGCGCCGCATCGACACCGACCAGATCCCCGGAGTCGTCCGCGTGCCGGCCGACGAAGGCGGAGATGTGCTGTTCGTCCGACCACACCTCGCCGAAGGTGAAGAAATTCGTTTTGCCCAGCGATTCGGCGTACTCGCGCATCGCGTTGCCGAACGTCTGCGCGAATTCCCGCTCGACATACATCGATGTGTCGATCCGGAAGCCGTCGATGTCGAAACGGCGGATCGCGTCCGCATAGCAGTCGATCAGGGCGTCCCGCACCGGAAACCGGCCGGCGGGGTCCTGCAGCGCGGGCGGCGCCACCGCCGCCCATTCGGAAGCGTCGGAAGGCGCCTGGTGCCAGTCGTTGTCGACCGATCCGTCGGCTGCACGCCAATGGATGGGATAGGTGGGGCCGTCCCGCCAGGGCGCAATCGAACCGAAATCGTCGTAGCCGAAAACATCGCCGGCGTGGTTCAGCACGATGTCGAGCACCACGGCCAGCCCCCGGGCATGGGCCGCGTCCACGACGGCGCACAGCTGACCGTCGGCGTAGGCGGCGTCGGCGCGGGCCCGGTCGGGATCGGCGCAGAACCTGGGCTCGACGCGGGCGAAGTTCTGGATTCCGTAACCGTGGTAAGCGGTCTGATCCCCGGCCGGGTTCTGCAGAACGGGTGACAACCAGACCGCTCCGGCGCCGAGTCCCTGGATGTAGTCCAGGTGGGCGGCGACGCCGTCCAGCGTGCCGCCCTGGAACGTGTAGAACGGATCGTCCCACTGATGGGCCGGCGGCGCGGCGGGATTGTCGAACCGGTCCACGAGCAGGAAATAGATCCAGCGGTCCCGCCAGTCGTTCGGACTGGGCGTCAGTGTCATGGTGATTCCTCCGGTGACCTCGTCCCGATTTCCTGCTGGCCGAGAATGACTTCCTAGTCCGCGGTCAGCCGATCGGCATCGCGGCGGCCGCCACCAGGGCAGCGATCTCCGGGTGGACGATGTCGGAATGGGCGCCGGAAAAAGCCGATTGCGAGGTGTTCTTGATGACGGCATTGGCGTCCACGCCGTAGAGGCGACCAACGGCGAACGGATAGGCGGTGCCGGCCGGCCCGAGCGTCAATGAGGTGACCGAGCCGGCCGTCTGGTCCTGGAAACCGTCGTGTCCCATGCCATCCCAGCGGCCCTGGCTTTCGGCGGCCTCGGTGTCCTGGCCCGCCAGGAAGCTGGCCTTGGGGTACCAGACGCCGACCGCCCAGTCGGCGGTGGTGAAGGTGGAGACCAACGGCCCGCGGACGCGGGAAGCTCGGCCGAGCAGACTGCCGGCGTCGCCGAAGGGGGTGGTGGCGGCGAAGGCCCAGTGTGAAAAGGCGCCCTGGATCAGACTGAGCGAGGCAACGGGGGTATCCGCGTCGGGAAACGCCGACAGGGTGTTGGCCACCAGCCGGGCCCCGAAACTGTGTCCCAGCAAATGGATCCGCAGATCGGGAAGGGCCGTGTGCAGGCCGGCCAGCAGGCTTCCCAGTCCGTGTTCTCCGACGGTGCCGGCCCGGGCTTTCATCTGCCAGAAGGAAGCCACGCGGAGCGCATCCTTGGCGCCGTTCCAGACGGCTCCGAATTTGTCGGCCAGACCCTGTTCGTCGCCGCCCGAGGCCGCGGTGGTCATGGCGCCGTGCAACTGGAGATAGGCCGTGGCCGGATCGTCGGCGGCCCAGACCGCGCTTTCGCCTTGATCCTCGACCGCGCCCACGGAAGTGGCCACGACCTGCCCGAGCAGCGCATGGAATTGGTCGAGGGCGGCTTGTTGCTGGGTGTCGGGTGCGGCCGCCGCCACTTGCGCCAGGCCCTGGTCGATGAGTTGACCCATGGTGGCCAAGTCGGCCTCGTGCCCCGGAAAGGCCGACTGCAGGTAGCCGGCGATCTCGGCGCCGGTCTGCTCCTGCTGCACGTTGACCGCAGCCGCGGCCGGTCCGCTGTCGGCCTGCGCGTCGCCGGCCACGGCACCGTTCTGACCGGCTCGGTCCGGCCACCAGATGGAGGGCCAGTGGACGCCGACGAACCCGACGGCGGTCAGCTCGGGGTGCTGGTCGGCGCTGTCGGCCAGCAGGGGAAAGAAATTTCGATACAGGCCGTCGGCGTCCAGCACCTGGTTGTTCCAACCGTGACTGAAGACGAACAGATTCTTGACGCCCGACTGCGAAATGTCGGTGATCAAGGCGCCGGAGTCTCCGACGAGCGTGCCGGAGGCGTCGAACGTCGCCTCGAAATAGGGTTTGTTGTTGATGGTGGCCATGTCGTCCTCCGGTAGATGTGTCGGAAAGCCGGTCAGCTGTTGGAAAGCAGCCGCATCGCGTCGATGAGTCCGTGACCCTGCGCGTAGGGCTCGCGGTGCAGGTCGGTGGCCGAGGCGCACACCATGTCCTTGACGTCCTGCGGGCGCCCGATGTATTCGGTCCGGTTGGCCAGGAATCCGGCGATGACCCCGGAGACGTGCGGGGCGGCCATCGAGGTGCCCGACTGCTCGGCGTAGGTGCACCGGCCGGCGATCTCGTCGGCCGACAGGCCGGCTCGTGTGGCCACCTGCCCGACCGCCACCGAGGTGATCCATTCGCCGGGGGCGACCAGGTCGGGTTTGCGGCGCCCGTCCAAGGTCGGGCCTTTGCCGGACGTCCAGGACACCCCGAAGGTCATCGGTGCGTCGCGGTGGGTGGAGCCGACGGTGATGCAATCGGCGGCATGGCCCGGCTCGGTGATGGTCCCCATCAAAGACATCTGCTGACGGGCGCTGTCCACGGCCTGGGTCGCTCCGCCGTTGCCGGACGAGACCACCACCACAACTCCCGAGGCGACCAGCTCGTTGATCGCCTGGCACAGCGGAGACTGCCCGGCGGCGTAGTGCGCCGGGTCCCATTCGCACCCGAGGCTCAGGTTGACGCCGTGAATGCGCATGGTGGACCGGGAGACATTGACCTGGCGAACGTGTTCCAGGGCCGCGATGACGGCCGAGAAGGAGGTGACCCAGGCCCCGGTGGTGTCCGGCCGCAATACTTTGAGGCTGACCAGCTCGCATTGCGGCGCCATGCCGGCGAGCAGTCCGGTGCGGGTCCGGGCCACGTAGCCGGCGCCGTCGACGGGCTCGTCGGAGGTCGCCACCACTTTGGCGGCCGCGCGTGGAGTGCCGTCCGCGGGGGATTGACCGGAGATGATCCCGGCGACGTGCGAGCCGTGTCCCAGCGCGTCGTGCAAGGGGTCAGGGTCGGCAGGCGTGGCGGAGAGTTTGCTGGGCTGCACCAACGTGGTGAAGTCGGCGTGCAGCTCGTCGGTCGGATGGTCGCCCTTGGTGCCGCCGGCCGCCAGCGCGCCGATCTGCAACCCAGCGAAATGCTGGTGATCGGCCTGGATGCCGGAGTCGATGACGGCCCAGACGATGCCCCGGCCACCGGCTTGGTACGACCGCCAGGCGGCGTCGGCCTTCACGGTGATGGCGGAACGATCGATCTGCGGTGTCAGCACGTAATCCGGCCAGATCCGGAAGATCGCCGGCCGTAGCCGCCGGCCGGCGGCCGCGGACGATTGATCAGCGGCCACCAGGCGCAGCATCTCGGAATGGGTCAGCACCGCCTGGCACAACTTGGGCGAAACGCGTTGCAGCGCCGGCCGTGCGTGATCCACGACTTCCGCCCACAGCGCTTGGATGCGCTGGTAGGTGACAGTGGGATCCGCGGAGTAGTGGACGTCGAACTCGATCAGGACATCGGTCGGCTCGTCGTCGGGCGATTCGGTGGCCGGGTCGGGCGTCGTGGTGACCCGGTTCGGATTGAGATTGCCGATCAGAACCGATCGGCGGTGGCTCGCGCTCGGCAGTGCCATTTCGGGCCTCCCACGTCCGCCGGCAGGCGACACCGCGGCAGCGGCGTCCGTGGGAAGTGTCCGGCCTCTGGGTCGCTCCCGCAGGGTGAACCGGCGGGGGTACCCGAAAGGCCCGTCGATGTTGCCCGCGAGGGCAAGAAGTCAGCTGCGCGGGAGCGACGCCCCGGAAACCGAGAAGGCGTTCGGCGAGTCCGGCATCCGGTTGCGCCCAGCGCCGCAGGTACTGGGAGTTGCTCGACAAGGACCGGGTCTCCGCCTTGTCCAGGTACAGCGTCCCCTGCAGGTGATCGGTCTCGTGCTGGACGATCCGGGCCGCCCACCCGGCGACGATCTCGTCCAGCTCGGAGCCGGTCTCGTCCTGCCCGCGGAGCCGCACCCGGGCGGCCCGGGCCACCACGGCCTGGAAGCCCGGCACCGACAGGCACCCTTCGTAGAAGGCCGCCAACTCCGGCCCGTCCGCGGTATACGACGGATTGACCAGCACCCGGAACGGCACCGGATACCGGTTCCGGGCGGTCGCCACCTCCGGCGACACCGGAGCCGGGTCCTCCAGCACCGCGATCTGCACAGCCAGGCCGATTTGCGGGGCGGCGACTCCGACGCCCGGGGCGGCCAGCATCGTCGCCCGCATGGCCGCCAGCAATTCGGCGAGCGTGCCGGCCGGCAATTCGCCTTCGTAGCGGGCCGCGGGGTGGCGCAGGATCGGATCGCCCGCCTCGACGATGGGCAGCGGCCGCGGCCCGGCGAGGAGCGTTTCCACGGCCTCGACGAGCGGAGGCGCGAGCTCGGACTCGGTCATCGGCGCTCGCTGCCGTCGACGGCGTCATAGAGAGTGCTCTTGTCGAAGCGGGCCCGGGAACGCCGGCGGCGGGTCGGTTCGGCGACCGGTACCACCTCGTGCGCGGCCGGTGCGGCGGCGGAGGTCGGGTGGGCGGAGTTAGCGGCCGGCACCTCGTCGGGCGCCACAGACGCCCGTTCGTAAGCCCGTTCGTGGGCCAGTCCGTGGTCACGGTCGTGGCCCTGCGCGTGCCCATCCTCGTGCCCGTCCTCGTCTAGCGGGTGATAGGCCTCCCGGTAGATGAAGAACGCGACCCCGAGGATCGACATGGCTCCAAAACCCAGCCATTGCAGGGCATACGACAGGAAGGGGCCGTCGTCGACCTGGGGCAGGGCCACGGTCTGCAGCGACCCGGCCGAATCGGCGGTCAGCTGCAGGTAGCCCTTGCGGATCGGTCCCGGTGTGTCCGTCGCGGCGGCCAGCTCCGCGGCATCCAGCCCGTAGACCTCGGTGCGGCCGGCGTGCCGGACGGGCGGCCGGTTCTTCGGGTCCTCCCAATCGGCCTGCACCCGAGCCGTCAGGGAGACGGTGCCGGACGGCAGTGCGGCCGGCAACTTTCCGGCCGCCAGGTCGGTGAGGGGCACGTAACCGCGGTCGATCATCACGGCGGATCCGTCGGGGAGCCGGAACGGAACGACGACCTCGTCGGCCGGGTTGCCGTTGTTGTCCTGTCGGAGCAGCGCGTACACCTGCGCGCCCGCTTCGTACCGGCCCGTCAGGGTGACTCGCCGCCAGGCCAAGCCGGGCGCCGGCTCGGACGAGGTGTTCAGCTGGTCGGTGAGCGGCACCGGTTCGGCGGCCACGGCCGACAGCACCGCCGAGTTCTGGACGTCCTGGTCATGGTGCCGGGAGAACTGCCAGGGCGCCAGAATCCAGTAGCAGGAAGCGGTGAACAGCAGCGCACCGGCGATGGCCGCCAGCCAGCCGGGCCGCAGCAGAAAGGCGAAGCGGCGGCCGCCGGTCCGCGGGGGGATCGGTTCCTCCGGTGTCCGGGGGGGCGCGGCGGTGTCGGGGCCGACCTGGCTCATGTCAGCCGCTTCCGGATTTCGGCGATCAGGCCCGCCATCGCGGCTCGCACCATGGCCACCACCTCATCGAATTCGGCATCCGGGCCGCCGTAGGGGTCCGGCACGTCCGGTGAGGTGGCGTCCGGGTCGAACGACCGCAACAACCGGATCTTGGCGGGATCGTCGATGATGGCCCGCAACTCGGACACGTGACCCCGATCGGCCGCCAGCACCAGGTCGATGCCGGTCAACTCCTCCCGGCTGATCTGGTGGGCGATGTGCTCGGACGAATAACCAGCCCGCCGCAAGGCCGCCTGCGCTCGGACGTGGGCCGGCTGGCCGACGTGCCAGGAGCCGGTGCCCGCGCTGGTCACCCGCACCCGGCCGGAGAGACCGGCCTCGGAGAGCGCCGCCTTGATCATCTGCTCCGCGATCGGCGATCGGCAGATGTTGCCGCTGCAGATGACACTGACGGTCAACGTCGGCGGCAGGGTCGGAGCACTCACCCGGTCATTGTTCCTCAGCGGGAAGTGGGCTGGCAGTATTCGCGCAGCGCCACGACGTCTCGCCCGGCTCGGCCGTCTTGCTTCGGCAGGGGAAAGGAGGACCGTGACTTCCAGAGGTGCGGCCAGCGTGACACCGCCCACGGTCGGCGAGGTGGTCGAGGTCCTGGAAAAGGCCTACCCGCCCCGCCTGGCCGAAGAATGGGACACCGGTATCGGCCTGACGTGTGGAGACCGCCGCGAGACCGTGCGGACGGTGCTGTTGGCCGTCGACGTCGACGCCACCACGGTGGGACAGGCCGTCGATCTGGCTGCCGAGATGCTCGTCACTCATCACCCGCTGCTGTTCCGCGCCGTACAGTCGGTCGCCGCGGATACCGCCAAGGGTGCTTTGCTGCACCGCCTGATCCGCGGCGGAATTGCGCATTTCGCCGCGCACACCAACGCCGACAAGGCCCGCGGCGGCGTCAACGATGCCCTCGCCGACGTCCTCGGCCTGACCGATGTGCGGCCGCTGGTTCCCGACGCACCGGAACCCATGGACAAGGTCGTCGTCTTCGTGCCCGCCGCCGGGAGCGGGGCGATGATCCACGCGCTGGCCTCCGCTGGGGCGGGGCGCCTGGGAAATTATGGGGAAGCGGCGTTCTCGGCGCCGGGTACCGGCCAATTCCGCCCGCTCGCCGGCGCGCACCCGACCATCGGAACGGTGGGCGAGGTGGCGCAGGTGGAGGAAACGCGCATCGAGATGATCTTGCCGCGGCGAAGCCGATCGGCGGTCGCGGCGGCGCTCCGGGCGGCCCATCCCTACGAGGAACCGGCTTTCGACTTTCTCGAACTGGCGTCGCCCGATCCGGCTCCGACCGGCTCGGGGCGGCTCGGAAGCCGCGCGGAAGCGACCGATCTCGCCGGATTCGTGGCCGAGGTGGCGGCGGCCCTGCCGGAAACGGCGGGCGGCGTCCGGGCGGCCGGGGATCTGAGTCGCCCGGTCCGCACCGTCGCGTTGTGCGGGGGAGCCGGCGGGTCGTATCTGTCGGACGCCGCCCGGGTCGGTGCCGACGTCTACGTCACCTCCGACCTCTCGCACCATGTCGTGGCTGAATTCGTGGCACTCCCCGGACATCCGGCGATCATCGACGTGGCGCACTGGGCCGGTGAGTGGCCGTTCCTGTCCCGGGCCGCCGGAACCCTGCAAACGGCCTTCGGATCGCGACTGACGACGGTGGTCTCCACGGTGCGAACAGACCCCTGGGTGCTGCGTGGCGGCCAGCCCTCCGGAGGGTAGGTTTGGCCTCCACACCGCGGCGCCTGGCGCAGGCCGGCCCGCCCAGAAAAGGCAGGAATAGTGGCCAAGGCCGACCCATTCGCCCAGCGCCGGCTGCTGGACCTGGCGGCGATCGACCGTTCCCTGGCGGCAGCCAGGCACCGGCGCGACTCCCTGCCGGAGCTGGTGGTCATCGCCCAGGGGCGGGCGCGGCGCGACGAACTGAATGCGGCCGAGGTGCTGGCCGCCACCGACGTCGGTGATCTGGACCGGGCGGCCCGCAAGCTCGACACGGAGATCGACCAGGTGCGGGCGCGAGCCGAGCGGGACAGCGCCCGGATGACGTCGGGCGGCGCCGGCAGCAAGGAACTGGAGAACCTGCAGCACGAGATCGCCTCGCTGGCCCGCCGGCAAGGTGTCCTCGAGGACGATGCGCTGGAGTTGATGGAGCGGCGGGAGAACGCCGATGCGGCTCTGGAGGGCATCCGGGCCGAGCTCGAGCAGGCCAACGCCCGGATCACCGCGGCCGAGGAGCGGCGCGATCAGGCACTCGCGGGTCTCGACGACGAAACCGGCCGGCTGGCCACGTCACGACAGGAGCTGGCGGCCGGGCTTCCGGCCGACCTGGTAACCCTCTACGAGCGCATCCGCGCAACCGGAAAGGTCGCCGCGGCGACTCTGCGCGGCGGCAGCTGCGACGCCTGCCGAATGCAGATCGACCAGAGCGAGCTGGCCCAGATCCGCTCGGCGCCGGTCGACCACGTGGTGCGCTGCCCCGAGTGCGGCGCGATCCTCCTCCGCACGTGACCGGGTCGTCGGCCACCGACCGGGTGCGGATCTTCGCGGACGGCGGATCGCGCGGCAATCCGGGACCGGCCGGTTACGGGGCCGTCGTGTTCGCTGACGATGGCCACACGGTGCTGGCGGAGCGGGCCGCTTCGCTGGGCCGGGTGACGAACAACGTGGCCGAGTACAACGGCCTGATCGCCGGTCTGCAGGCAGCCGTGGATATCGGTGCCCGCCGGGTCGTGGTGCGGATGGATTCCAAACTCGTCATCGAGCAGATGTCCGGCCGCTGGCAGGTCAAACATCCGGACATGAAACCGTTGGCCGCCAAGGCATCCGCATTGGTGCGGCAATTCTCCGAAGTGGATTTCGGATGGGTGCCGCGGTCCCAGAACTCGCATGCCGATCGATTGGCCAACGAGGCGATGGATGCGGCGGCTCGGGGCGAGGTCTGGTCAGCGGACGGCACGAAGGCCCCGGTCGCTGAGGTGGCTCTGGATGGCCTCGCGACGGCCGGCGTGGGCGAGAGCGAAGATCTGCTGTCCCTGGCGGCCGTCGCGGAACGGTCGGTGGCGGTTGACGGAGAGGCGGGGCGATTCGAAGCCGTGCCCACCGCGTCCCGCAGTCGTCGGGCCGATCCGGCTGCGTTGATGCCCGAGACGGCTCCGGAGGTTGTCACCACCAAGATCGTGGTGGTGCGGCACGGAGAAACCGAGTGGGGCGTAGTGGGCCGCTTCGCCGGTCGGGCGGACATCAAACTCACGGCCAAGGGCCGGTCGCAGGCGATGTCGGTGGGTCGCCGGATCGCACCGCTCAAGCCGGACCTGATCCTGACGTCGCCGCTGCGGCGCTGCCGGGACACGGCCGAGGCGATCGCCATTGCCGGCAAGGGCGAACGGGTTCTCGTGGAAGTGTCCGAGGGTCTGGTCGACGGGCTGTTGGGCGATTGGACCGGCCTGACCCCCAGCCTGATCGCGCGCGGCTGGCCGGACGAGTTCGCGGCCTGGAAGCAGTCGGCCGATGTGGCGCCACCCGGCGGGGAGACCTTCAACGAGATCAGAGCCCGGACCAGCGCGGTGGTCGACCAGACGCTGCGGGACCGGGCCGGGCGGACCATCGTCATGGTCACCCACGCGGCCACAGCCAAGATGATCATCGCCGAGGCGCTCGGTGTGCCCTCCGACGTGGCCTACCGGTTGCGCGTCGACAACGCGTCGATGTCGGCGTTCACCGTCTCCGCGGACGGCGCCTTCCTGGTCTGGGCCGTGAACGAGACCGGGCATCTGTCGCTCTGAGTCGCTCGAGCCGAGTCGGCCGTTCCGCGTCGACGCCGGTGGGCGTGCGGCCCGGTCCCGATAGCATGGGCGTGGATGAGTCGGCCGGGCGGCCGCGTCAGTCCGGTCGGTCAGCCGGCCAGGCTGCCGAGGAAAGTCCGGGCTCCAGAGGGCAGGGTGGTTGCTAACGGCAACCCGGCGTGAGCCGCGGGACAGTGCCACAGAAAACAGACCGCCGGGCGTCGGCAGGAAACTACGGGCGGCCGGTCAGGGTGAAACGGTGGTGTAAGAGACCACCAGCGCTCCGGGTGACCGGGGCGGCTCGGTAAACCCCACCCGGAGCAAGGTCAAGATCTCGGTGCCTGCGGGCACCGGGTGCGCAGGTGATCGAGGGCGGCCCGCCCGAGCCTGCGGGTAGACCGCTGGAGCGGACCGGCAACGGTTCGCCGAGATGGATGGTCGCCGAACGGGCACCGCGAGGTGCTCGGGAACAGGACCCGGCTTACAGGCCGGCTCATCCGCCTGACTTCGCCGCTGAAGCAATGAGCCGGTCCTGGGCCGCTCAGGGATAGGACACAACGTTCTGGGCGACGCCCTGGTTGCCGGCGTCGGCGGCCGGCCCGGTGTCGTTGACGACGTGATCGATGGCGCCGGAGCCGTCGAGGAAGACCGTGAGCAGGTCGTGCAGCTTGATGCCGGGGCCGGTGGGCGTCACGAAAGCCGCGGTGTCATGGATGTCGACACCCTGGTTGAAGAAGCTGTAGCTACCCATGCCGTAGCCGGTGAAGGTGCGCACCCGCGGGCCGATCTGGAAGGCCGGATAGCCGTTGAAGGTGGCACTGGCTTTCCAGGCCGCCTGGCTGGGCGGGTCGTAGGGCAGCTCGTTCTGGAAGAAGATGTCGGTGCCGTTCTGCCCGTTCCAGATGACGTTGGCCTTCTGGTAGTGCTCGACGAAAAGCCCGTAGGCGGTGACGTTGTTGCCGCCCACGACCAGGCCGGTGGCGGCCGTGTTCGACGTCCAACCCACGCCGGCGCCGTGGTCGGCCCGCCAGGCCCAGATGTCGTCGAGGATCACGTTCGAGTTGTTCACCACCAGACTGGTGGTGGCCTTGCCGGCGGTGGCTCCGCCGATCCGGAAGAAGACGTCCTGGATCAGGGTCGGGTCACTGGCCTTGGTCCCGAAGTCCAGGCTGGGCGTGAGGCCGACCTGCATGAGCACCGGCGAATTGAGCGGGCCCGCGTCGATGATCAGCCCGGACACCTTGGTGCCGGCCACCGGCCCGACGATCAGCGCCGGCGTCCCGTCCTGGGGCACCAGGGTCGGGAAGCCCAGGCCCAGCACGATGGTGTCCGGCCGCAGCGCCAGGATCGAACTGCGCAGCGCGTAGACACCCGGTGTGAGCAGCAGGTCCTTGCCACGCAGCAGGGCGACGTTGATGGCCGTCACCGAGGTGCTGGGGGTGGCCACGAAGAAGCGTGACAACGGCACGGCACTGATCGGTGCGGTCCACGACGTACCGGATGAGTCGTGCTGCAGGCCGGGCACCATCACCTGCAGACCCCCGTGGCCGTCGTCGGCCAGGAAAGGTTCTTCCCGGGTCACCGGACTGGTGTCGACCGTCGTGTACGGCGCGGCGCCGCCGAACGATTGGGCGGGCGCGTTGGTGACGCCGGAGAAGACCTGGTTCCAGACGCCGTTGCTCCAACCGTTCAGCACGCTGTTGCGGACCAGGAACTGCTGCTGCGAGCCGTTGACCACGCTGCCGCTGAAGCTGGAGTCGGCGATGAATCCGCCGCTGGCGAACTGCGGTCCGGCGGTGCAGTAATCCATCAGCGTGGTCTTGCCGTTCACCTGCACCCGGCGCATCGGGGCCGCTTGGGACACCGCCCAGAACTCGGTGTTGGCACGGCAACCGGCCTGGCCGGTGACGTTGATGGTCAGGTTGGACAGCGAGCGCCAGAAGTTGTCCAGGGCGATGCAGTTGTCGGCCGCGAAACACTGGTTGTAGACATCGATCGAGCCGTTGATGGTGACGTCACCGGGATTCTTTCCCAGCCCTGCCACCTGGGTGTAGTACCCGACCTGGAAGATCAGCGGGTCGGCGGCCGAGCCGTAGGCGCCAGGCTCGAACAGCAACGCGTAGCGCTGGGTCCCGAACTGGTTGCTGACCTGCTGGTTGGTGACGGCGTCGACGGTGGTCTGGATGTCGGTCTGACTCATCTGCGGGGTGAACACGTACACGTTCGGGCCCAGGTTCGGCAGCGCGGCCGCCGCCGGATGGCTGGGCGTGGTCGGCGCTGTGGGCGCTGTCGGGGCTGTGGGAGCTATGGGGGCAGCCGTCGCCGGACTCGATCCCAGAAGCCCGGAGCCGAGCACGACCGCCGCCGTGAGCAGACCACCGAACAGCGCTCGTCCTCGGCGTGACCGTGTTCGCCCGTGGGTTCGCATCCGCAACCGGATGTCCGGCCGCGCTTCCGTGAGCCCGTCAATGGCCGGTGTGTCGATGCCTTCGGTCACGGGAACACCCTGCCGTTCGTCGTCGCAGTAAAGGAACACGATCCGCGGTCGACCAGTCAGCCCAGTTCAGGCCGCCGGTCGAGAGGACATCTCCGGTTCCGCGGCCTGGCCGCTGTCCGAGGTCACCGGGCGAGGCGGACCGGTGTCACGTACTCACGACCTTGCTCTCCGGAATCGGAGAGGGCAAGAGCCTTCGCCGGGTCAAATCGCGTAACTTACAACGGCTTCGTGCATTTACAAGGCCTGCCCGCCTTGTAAATGCACGGGGGCATTGTAAAGGCGGACCAGGGGCCGGGCGGGGGGCCAGCGCCGGCGGTCGCCGGGCGCGGGCGCGCAGCCGGACCGCGGGCACCGGGCCGGCTTAGGGGCGGGCAGCCGGGGTGCGGGGAAGCGCGAGTTCCACGCTCCCCGGCCCACGGCTGGGTCCGCTCAGGGACCGAAGGCGACCGCTATGTCGTCGGCTCCGTGCGGTACACCTTCGCGATCGGCAGGCAGCAGCGGACCGACCGGCTCCTCGGCGTCGGCATGCTCGCCGGGCTTGGCCTGCACGCTCATTACGACCGCCGGGTCGATCCGCATGACCGAATAGCCGGCTACCGAGCCGGCGCCGAAACCTGGCGCGAAGATCCAGGTGGGCCGGTCGATCACCTTCTCATCGACCGCGTCCGCGATGGCGATCGGGATGCTCGCCGACGAGGTGTTGCCCATCGTCTCGATATTGAAGTAGAGCTGGTCGGCGGGCAGCCCGGCCTGGGCGGCCAACCCGATCACCATGGTCTTGTTGGCTTGGTGAGGGACGACCAGTTCAACCGTCCCCCAGGCGTTCTCGGCGGCCCCCGCCGGGTCCGGCAGCTCTTGCAACTCCGTGATCATCTGCGCCAGATACCGGCCCGCCAGCGACTTCACCTCGGGCCCGAACACCGTGATGTTGTTGTCGAAAGCAGGGTTGGGCCAGATGATGGAGTTGACCTGACTGACCGGGCCGCTGGCGTACGTCTGCAGCAGGGTGATGTCGGTGTCCTCGCCGTCGACGGCGGGCCGGAGCACCATGGCCGCCGCACCATCCCCGAAGATCATTCGGGAGGGCCGCACGGTGCCGATCTTGTCGGAGAACTTCTCGGCGCACACCAGCAGCACCGGCCGCTCGACCTCCTGGAGGATGCGGACGGCGTCGGAGAGCCCATAGGGCAGCCCGGCGCACGCGGCGATCAAATCGACCGAGGCATGCGTCTGGTACAGCCCCAGCTGACCGGACAGCCAGGTCGACAGGGCCGGCATGGTTCGCGCCGAGGTGCAGGAGCAGAACAGGACGGCGCCGATCTCGGCCCGGGAGACGCCGGCCCGTTCGATGGCGGCCTCCGCCGCGACCAGGGCGATTTCTTCCAGCTCCAGTTCGGTGTATCGGCGCTCCTCGATGCCCGTCTTTGCGGAGATCTCCGCGGCCGTCATCGGCGACCAGCTGTAAGCCGAGTTGCGGATGACGTCGTCGTTGGTGCACACGTGCTCACCCTTGACCGCGGCCAGCGCCGCGATCTTGGGCGCAACCCGGTATTTGGCCACGTCGGTCGGCGGGTAGGGACGGATCGGCGCGACGGCCTCGACGGTCGGCGGCCGGTTGACCGCCGCGAGCGGGCTCTTCACCTGCGCCTTGACTTTGGAGATGAACCGGAGCACGTCCCGGTTGCGCGGCAGGAACAGCACCACCACGTCGTCGGGCTGGATTTCCCCGATCGGCGGGATTCGGACCTTCGAGTGGTCCCACGGGTACTGGTTCCGCAGCACCATCGACCAGCGCCGGAGCGCCTCCAGCTCCGGAACGTCGTCGCTGACGTCCAGGATCTCCTCGTAGGAGTGTTGCGGGTGGTCGGGGTTGTAGTCCGCCAGGACGAAGGTCAACTGATCCGGTTCGGACAGCGCCTCGGCGATGGTCGGCTTGATCGACGGGAGCCGGGTGGCGTCGTGTGTCCGGTGCCCGAACACCTCGAACAGCTCGGTGAAGATGGTGTCTTCCGACTCCTCGTCCCAGGCGGCCGGCAACTCTCGATAGGCCCGGGCCACGGCGCCCGTTTTCTCGGCGCTGTCGATCCACGGCGCCACGATCGGCAGGAAGATGTCCTGCCGATTCCGCGGTACGTCGCGCCACCGCATGGGTTGCTTGACGTACATGGTGATGGCGAACCGGTTGACCCAGAACAGGTTCAGGGCCACGTCCCGCATCAGCTCGTAACGGTTGGTGTACTGGCCGGAGTTGATGCGGGCGAGGATCTCGCTGCCCTTGGGCGCCTTCGTCTCGAAGTCACGCCGGATGACCATGTCCAGCTGGTCCTCGCTGCCGATGGCCGAGAAATCCAAGTCGGGCAGGAAGTTGGACGGGAAAACCAATTTGCCTTGCTTGTTGAGAACAAACGGTTCTTGCATCGCGAGGACCCACTTCCGAACGGGCGTGACGGTGTCAGGACGAACTCGGCGTCTCCGGACCGGCGGTTGCCGGTGCAGAACTGGATGGAGCGGCGGCCGCGGCAGCCGGAGCGGACAGATCCGAGCCGGCCGATGCCGGCGAACCGGAGCCGGTCAGCGGGGCGACAGACCCGCTGGGGCCGGCGAACTTCGCCATACCTCGCTCGATGGCCGCCACCAGATACGGGCGCAGCTCGGCCGCCGGGATGATGGCGTGCACCGAACCGACCCGTCGGGCCCGCTCGATGTCGTGGATCTGCTCGAACTCGGCCGCCACCTCGCCGAGCTTCTCCGAACGGACTGCCGCTCGGATCTCGGCTGCCTGGATACGCAGCGCAGCCCGGTCGGCCTCGTCGGTCGCTACGCGCACGGCCGCCTCGGCCGCGACGACGCGCGGATCCGCCGCCGTGCGGGAGTTCACGTCCCGGGAGAAGACCACAGCCGCGGCCGGCGCACCGCCGATGACCGAGGCGAAGGAGCCTTCGACGGCGACGACTTCCATGTTGTCGTTCAGGGCGCCGGAGAACACCACGAAGGCGCCGCCGTGGTAACGGGACACCAGGCAGAACACGATGGGTCCCTGGAAATTCACCACGGCGCGCCCGATTTCGGCGCCGTATTCCAGCTGGATGTTCCGCAACGACTCCGGCGAACCGTCGAACCCGGACAGATTGGCCAGCACCACCAGCGGTCGGTTCCCGCTGGCCGCATTGATGGCCCGGGCGGTCTTCTTCGACGACTGGGGGAACAGGGTGCCCGCGGTGAACTGGTCGGGCCCGTCGGTCGGCAGGTAGCCGCGCCGCGGGATGGCGCGCGACTCGATGCCGATCACCGTGACCGCGTACCCGCCCAGGTGGGCGTCGACCACCACCGACGTGTCGGCGTCGGCCATGCCGGCCCAGCGCTCCAACGTCTGGTGATCGGTGTCGACGACCGCCTGGATGACCGCGCGGATGTCGAACGGTTTCTTGCGGTCCTTGTTGGTCGATTCGGCGAAGATTTCGCCGACCGTGGTGAACGGACTGTCCGGGTGGTGGTGCGGGAAGCTGCGGACGTCCCGGTCGACCGGGTCGGCCGAGTCGGCCCGGCGGGGGAAGCGTTCACCGGGTGCGACGTAGGCATGGTCGTAATGTGCGAAGAGGATCTCGACGGCCCCCGCCAGATTGGGCGCCCAGTACTGCGCCTCGCCGTTGGGACCCATGATCCGGTCGTAGCCGCCGATGCCGAAGTTGTCCTCCGCGGACACGCCGCCGGAGTAGTCGAGCGAATGTTTGCCGGTCAGCACCATGGCGCTGTCCGGCGTCATGATCAGCACACCCTTGGTGTGCGGCAGCATGGTGGCCTCGGCATTCCAATACGGCTGGGCGCCGACATTGATCCCGGCCACGACGATGTTCACCTCGCCGCCGGCCTGGGTGAAGGTGATAAGGCGGCGCAGCGCCCGGGCCACCCCGTCCATGTTCTCGGTGCCGCTGTCCATCGAGATCGTCGCCCCGGAGGACAGCGTGAACCACTCGACGGGCACGCCGAGCCGCTCGGCGAGGTCGACCGCGGCCACGATGATGGCGCACTCCAGCACCGCCACCGTGCCCAGGGCCTTGGTCGGGTCGCCGAAGAGGGCCACCCTGACCATTCCTTCGGGATGCGTCGGCGTCGGCGTGGAGACCAGCCCGGCCACCACGCCGGCCTTGTTGCGCCCGCGGGGACGTTCGACGGGCCCGAAAACCCCCTCGGCGCTGAAGTCGTATTCGGTGAAGGTGCCGTTCTCGCCGGTGAGCAGCGGCACGATTTCGTACGGGTAGACGGTGCCGCGGGCCGCCGACCGCTGCACCTTCTGCGTGTACTCGTCCAGCGGCGCGATCGGCTCGGTCGGTGGTTCGGTCAGGCTGACGGCCAGCCCCGATCCGGGCACATTGGTGAACCTGATGGCGACGTTCCGGACTTCCGCTCCGGGAGCGTCGCGGAGCCGCGCCAGCACGGTGATCTCCTCCAGTCCCGCCCCTACCGACAGCGGAGCGCTGGTGTGGGCGAAGTGGGCCAGATCGGTCGGCGAGAGCTCGAGAACGGGCCAGACATACAGAAAAATGCGGTTGGCGTCGAGTCGGCCTCTGGCGCCGCGGCCGGCCTGAAAACGGCGGATGCCGTCGAGGCAGGCGGCCAATACCCGCGAGGCCGCGGGGAAGTCCACCACGCCGCCGGCGGCATCCCGCGACGGGGTGATGTCGCGGACCTCGGCCAGGGCCACCAGCCGTTCGTCGGACGGATTGGCGGGCGCGACGCAGTGGAACAGGTAGACCCCGGCGGAAGCCGGCAACCGGGTTCCCCGGAAGTTCTTGAGCCGCCACAGGTCCAAACGCTGGCCGGTCAACGGGTGCATACCGCGGATGACCCGCTCCTCGGCCAGGCCGGTTGGGCCGCCGTCGGCCCCGGCGGCGGGGCGGAAGGTGAACTGCGTCGCCGTGGGCGGCTCGCCCGGAGTGCAGACGATGACCGTGACGCGTCGGCCACGGGCCAGCTGCGGACGCCGGCCGAGCAACCCGAGCAGCCGATCGGCCACCTGGTCGAGATCCTCGGGGGGATCCCGCCACAGCAGGTAGAGATCGATGACCACGTCGGACGGTTGGGCGACGGCCGCGGCCTGCTCGGCTGCCCAGTCCAGGGCGGCGGCCACGTCGGCCGGTTCGCTCAGGTCAGCCACGGTGGAGAGCAGCGACAGCTGCCGGCCGGCCAGCTCGAAATCGGCGGTCACCGTGGGGCGCGACAGGCCGGCCTGGTCGGTGACCGATGCGGTGTCCAGCCGCGTGATCGTGCGGACCTTGTAATACCGCCGGGTCATCGCCTCCAGCATGGGCGTCAGGGCGGGCCCGCGGGCCGCCAGCTGCTCGACCATGGCCGGCGACAGCTGCTCCGGCGCGTCCACCAGCGCGGCGACCCGCTGCGCGTAGTCGGGCCCCTCGGGGGTGGCCTCCAGCTGGCGCAGTTGTTCGCGGATGCCCTCGAGCACGGCCTCGCGGTTCGCCGCGATGGCGGGCTGGTCGAACAGCTGGAAACGGATGTTGCGCGCCAGGTCGCCCACCACCGGATAACGCAGCTGGGTGGCCAGGATCAGTCGTTCGAGCAGCTCGCCGACCTGCGGGCGCGCCGATGCGCTGATCGCCGCGGGCCGGTTCAGCCAGTCCTCGAGGATGCCGGCCACCGCCGGGATCGCTTGGCCGGCCTGTTCCTGGGCCAGGAACAACCGGTACACGGCCTCTTCCAGCTCAGCCGTCGGCTCCAGGTCGGTGATCCCGTAGTGGGCGAGCGCCCGGGACAGGCGGGCGCGGAAGGCATCGGGCAGCGCGTCCCGCTCGACGTCCAGCGACCGCAGGTAGGTGTGGAAGTACTCGCGCGGACTGTGCACCCGCTCGTCCGCCAACTCCGCATCCTCGCCCGGGCGGTTCCGGGACAGCTCGCAGATGTCCGCGAACGTCCGGAGCAGATCCAGTTCGGCGTCGACCACGCCCGCACCCTCGCCGGAAGGAAGTTTCCGGCGCGCGGCCTGGTAGGCCGCCAGCACCGGTGCGACCTGGTCAGCCTCGACGTCGTAGCCGGTGATCAGCGCATGCAGCTGGTCCAGCGCCGTTCCGCGATCGGCGGCCCGAGTTGTCCCAGCACCGGCGAATGGCACGGTGGGGGTGGCCTGGGCGGGTCCCTCGTCGTCGATCCGGTCGATTCTCGCCAGCGCCGCACCCGCATCAACCTGCGAATTGACCGTGGCCAGGATCTCCCGCACCCGCCCGGCGTACGGCGCGCGGACGTGGGTTTCCATCTTCATGCTTTCCAGCACGAGCACGGTGTCGCCGGTCTGCACCTCTGTGCCGGCGGCCGCCCGCACGGCCACCACGACGGCCGGTGCGGGTGAACGCACCACACCACCCTCGTCCCGGGTCACCTTGTGGCTGACGCTGTCGACGTCGACGCGCACGTAGGACGGTCCCGGCACGGTCACCACGGAATGCCGGCGCCCGTTGACGGTGACTCGGCTCTGGAACGCCGAGAGGTGTTCCACGGCCACGTTCACCGGGCCCGAGTCCTGACCCTCCACGACGACCCGGTAGCGGTCGGGGCTGACCCCGAAGACGTTGAGGCTGTAGGACTGCCCGAGGTAGCCGAGTTCCACGGTTCGGCCGGCCGTGTGCGACGACCGAGGGCGGCCGCCACGGGCGAACCGGAAGAATGATTCCCGCTCCAGCGCTTCTTCGGCTTCGTACACGTCCACCGCCGCCGACAGCAGGGCCACGTCGGCGTGGGCCGGAATGTCGTCGTCGGACAACCGGCCCACCCGGTCCAGCCACCCGGTGTCGGCCGTACCGGAGATGACTTCCTCGCGGTCCAGCAGCGCCAACAGGAAAGATTTGGTGGTGGTGCCGCCGCGCAGCACCACAGTGGTGTCGCGGAGGGCACATCGCAGGCGCGCCAGCGCTTCCGATCGGTCGCGACCCCAGGCGATGATCTTGGCGACCATGGAGTCGTAGTCGGGCGGGATGACATCGCCCGCGGCGATGCCGCTGTCCACCCGGATCCCCGGCCCGTTCGGGAACTGACAGAGTTCCACCACTCCCGGGGCCGGAGTGAACCCCGAATCGGCGTCCTCGGCGTTGAGTCGGGCCTCGACGGCGTGTCCGAACCGCGCCGGGCCGTCGCCCTCCAGCCGCTCGCCGGAGGCCACCAGGATCTGCAGCTTGACCAGGTCGATGCCCGTGCTGGCTTCGGTGATCGGGTGTTCGACCTGCAGGCGGGTGTTGACCTCCAGGAAGGCGAAGGACTTCTCCTGCGGCTGGTAGAGAAACTCCACCGTGCCGGCACCGTGGTAGCCGACGTGCCGGACCAGCGCCTTGGCGCGGTCGGCGAGGTCGGCCGCCTGCTGGTTCGTCAAGGCCGGCGACGCCGATTCTTCGATGACTTTCTGGTTTTTGCGCTGGATGGAACAGTCGCGGACACCCGGCGCCCAGACGTTGCCGTAGTTGTCAGCGATGACTTGGACCTCGATGTGCCGGCCGCCCTCAACCAGCTTCTCCAGGAAGACGACGGAGTCGCCGAAGGTGCGCAGGGCCTCGCCTTGAGTGCGTTCCAGGGCCTCGGCCAGCTCTTCCGGCTGCCGGACGATGCGGATGCCACGCCCGCCACCGCCGCTGCGGGCCTTGAGGATCATCGGATAGCCGATGGCCGCCGCATGCCGGTTGGCGTCCTCGATCGACTCGACGGGACCGCCGGACCAGGCGGCCACCGGAACGCCGGTCTCCTCCGCCAGCAATTTGGCCTGTACCTTGTCGCCGAGCCGGCGCATGGCTTCGGGTGATGGCCCGATGAACGTGACGCCGATGCGGTCACACAACTCGGCGAAGGTGGGGTCCTCGGCGACGAAACCCCAACCTACCCAGGCGGCATCGGCGCGGGCGGCCAGCATGGCCCGCTCGAGTTCAACGTGGTCCAGATAGGGGTTTCCCTGGGTGCCGGCGTCGCGCAGCACCACTGACTCGTCGGCGGACCGGACGAACAATGCGCCTCGTTCCGCCGCGGTGTGCAGGGCGATGACCGAAATGCCGTAGTCGTACTCGGCGTTCAACTCGCGGACTGCCCGAATGAGCCGAACGGCCGGCTCGCCCCGGTTGACGACCACGATTCGTTTGAACACGGTTCAGGCTCCTCTGGCTGGTCGAACTCGGTTCGGGGACTCCCTACGCCCAGGTGGCCGGCGGGTCGCCCACGACTTGTCCAGTGGAGCAGCAGAGTACCCACCTGGCCAGCGGGGTCTGCCACGGTCGTCGGTTCACATGTCCATGCCGCCGTTGACACCCCAGACTTGGCCGGTGATGTAGGAGGATGCATCGGCCGCGAGGAAGTGCACGATGCGGGCCACCTCTTCGGGCCGGCCCAGCCGGCGGAGCGGAATCTGGGCCTTGATCTTGTCCAGCACCTTCTCGGGCACGGCGGCCACCATCTCGGTCTCCGTGTAGCCCGGGGTGACCGTGTTGACCGTGACTCCGACCGAATCCTCGGTCAATTTCCCGGAGCGTTCCAGTAGGAAGGCCGCCTCCCGGGCCAGCGTCTTCGTCAAGCCGAACAGGCCGGACTTGGAGGCGGCGTAGTTGGCCTGCCCGATGTTGCCGATTTCGCCGATGACCGAGCTGACGTTGACGATGCGGCCGCTGCCGCGCTCGACCATGTGGGCCAGCACGGCCTGGGACAGGAAGAAGGCGCCGGAGAGGTTGACGTCCAGCACCTTGTGCCAGTCGTCGTCGGTCAGCTTCAACACGGTCTTGTCGATGGTGATACCGGCGTTGTTGACCAGGATGTCGAGTCGGCCGTGCGTGTCGAGAACCTCGCGGACCACGCGACGGCAGTCGTCGGCCGACGCGACATTGCCCTGGTGGATGCTCACCGGCGTGCGGAAGCGACCCGCGAAATCCTCCCGGAACTGCTCGGCCCGCTCGACGTTGCCGCTGAAACCGGCGGCGATGGCGGCGCCCTGAGAGGCCAGGCTGGAACAGATCGCGGCCCCGATGCCCCGCGTTCCGCCGGTGACCAGAGCCACCCGGCCTGCCAGCTTGTCCCCGACCCGTCCGGCGACGGGTTGATCCGGTGTCTCATCGACTTCCTGCGTCGCGGCCACTTCAGCTCCTTTGCTGGGTTAGCGATACGGCAACTCTTCCTGATCGCATCCCGGGACGCCGAGCGGGGGGGCCGACGTGGTGCATCGCCGAGCCGACGGCTACAACGCCATGCCGCCGTTCACATCGAGCAGATGGCCGGTCACGAAGCTGGCATCGTCGGAACACAGAAAAGCCACGGACCCCGCGACATCGGCGGGCTGTCCGGCGCGACCGAGCGGATTGGAGGTCATGTATTTGTCCCGGGCCTCCTGCGGCATGGCGGCCGTCATCGCCGTCTCCATGAAACCGGGTCGGATGCCGTTCACCGTGGTTCCGAAGCGGGCCAGCTCCAGCGCTCCTGACCGCACCAGACCGACGACGCCGGCCTTCGCGGCTATGTAGTTCATCTGTCCTAGGTTGCCCGCCTTGGCGACCACCGAGGAGATGAGGACGACCCGACCCGGCCCGGGAGTGCGCAGCCACGGCGCACAGGCCTTGAGCCCGTTGAACACACCGGTCAGGTTCACGGAAATCACCGTGTCCCAATCGCTGTCGTCGAGCTTGTGGAACATGGCGTCTCGGGTGATTCCGGCGTTGCCGATATAGGTGTCCAGACCACCCATCGCGGCGGCCGCTGCGGCGATCGTCTCGTTCACCTGACCGCGGTCGGTGACATCGCAGCCGAAGCCGAACATCGTGGCTCCGGTCTCGGTGGCGATGCGCTCGGCCGTCTCCTTGGCACCGACGTCGTTGACGTCCAGCACGGAGACCGACATGCCTTCGTGCGCCAGCCGTTGTGCGATCGCCGCTCCGAGGCCCTGGGCCCCGCCGGTCACGATGGCCCGGGAAACACTGAATTGACTACCCACGACTAGCGATTACTCCCTTGTTCCGAAAATCCGCTGGCTGTCGTCAACGGCCGAGCACGTACGTCCCGGGCGCTTCCGCCAGCGGGGGGAACCGGTCGTTGCCGGTCGATGGTGGTGACACGCGCTCGCCGGCCCGGGCGCCGGCCCACTCCGCCCAGTCCTCCCACCAGGTCTGAGTGTGCAGGGTCGCGCCGGCCAGCCAAGCGTCGGGGGACTCGGGGAGGTCCGAGCCCGCTCGCAGGTCCGCGTTGACCCAGAATTTCGACTTCGGGTTCGGCGGATTCACCACGCCGGCGATATGACCGGCGTTGGACAACACGAACCGGGTGTTCCCGCTGGGCAGCCGGGCGCCGGCGTAACTGCTACGCCAGGGCACGATGTGGTCCTGCTCGGCAGCCAGGAAATACGTTTCCACATCGACCGCACGCGGGTCCAGGCGTTGTCCGGCCAATTCCATCCGGCCGTTGGCCAACTGGTTCTCGACATAGCAGCTGCGCAGGTAGAACGAATGCATGGCGGCCGGCATGCGGGTCGAGTCCGAGTTCCAGGACAACAGATCGAAGGCGGGCGGATCCTCACCCAGCAGCCAGTTGCGGACGACGTAGTTCCAGATCAAGTCCTTGGCGCGCAACGAGTCGAAGGTCAGGCTCATGTTCACGGCCGGCAGGAACCCGGTTTCGGCCATGATGGCGTCCAGTTTCGACACCGTGCGTTCGTCCGTGGTCACGCCCAGCACGCCCGGGTTGGCGAAATCAACCAGGGTGTTCAAAAAGGTGGCCGAGTTGATCCGGTCGTCGTGGGTGGCCTTGAGATGAGCCAGGGCAGCCATGGTCAGCGTTCCGCCCAGACACAAGCCCACCAGGTTGACCTTGTCCGAGCCGGTGATATCGCATATCACGTCCAGGGCCGCCCGCGGCCCCGAGATCAGGTAGTCGTCCAACCGGATGTCGCGCATCGACTCGTCGGGATTCCGGTAGCTGATGGCAAAGACGGTGTGCCCGTGGGCCACCGCCCACTCGACGAGGCTGCGCCCCGGGGCCAGATCCATGATGTAGTACTTGTTGATCCAGGGCGGGCTGAACAGCATCGGCACCTGATGGACGGTCTCCGTGGTCGGGCTGTACTGCAGAAGTTCGATCAGATCATTGCGGAAGACCACCCGGCCTGGGGTGACCGCCAGATTCTTGCCGACTTCGTAAACCCCTTCGGCGAACTGTTTGGGTTGACCGTTGTTGTTCGCCAGGTCGTCGAGGAAGTTCTGGAAACCACGGACCAGGGAGGCACCGCCGGTCTCCAGCGCGCGCTTGATGACCGCCGGGTTGGTCGTCGCGACATTGCTGGGAGCGGCGGCATCCAGCGCGTTCTGCAGCAGATAACGAAGCTTGTCCCGATCCTTCTGGCTGAGGTCGGCACCGTCGACGAGGCTGAGGACCGCTTGTTGCCAGCGTTCGAACTGGGCGCGCAGCCAGAAGAAGCCGGGGCTGGTCGACCAGGCCGGATCGGCGAAACGTGAGTCGGGCGCCGATTTCCCGGCGGCGGGCAGGCCCCAGGCCAGGGACAGTGTTTCGGCGGCCGACTCGGCCACACCGGTCGCCCAGGTGACGCCGGCCGAGAACAACTTGCCCGGTTCCGACCACCAGGCCAGACCGGCCCGGGCCAGCACCGGCACGACGCCCATCACGTCCTTGCTGCCCAACGGACTGCGGTCGTAGAAGTCGATGACCTCGAGCAGGTTGGCGCGCAGAGCCGCCACCTGCTCGTTGGGTGTGGAGGACGTCGGTGTCAAGTCGGATGCTCCTTGTCGATGCCGCGCGGTGGCGCGGCGGCGTGCTGTGCTCGGTGGTGAAACGTCGGGCCGAACTACTCGTTCCCGGACGGATTGTCGTTCTCGGGCGGATGCCGGTGGGACTTCCGGCGCTCCACCGTAATGGCGCGGAAAGCCTCATACGACTCCTGCAAGGCCCTGCGCTGCTGGCTGGTCAGGTCAGGGTCTCCCATGATCGCCTTGAGGACGGCCGATTCTCCGCTCGCCGCGCCGGTCGGCGGCCGGAGCGAGTCCGCCGACAGCTGCAGCGAATCGGCGATCGCGCCCAGCACGTGATCCGAGGGCTCTCGCAGTCCCCGCTCTATCTGCGAGAGGTACGGATTGGAAATGCCGGCCATGGCCGCCAACTGCCGCATCGGCAGCTCCGCCAGCTCACGCTGTTTGCGGATGATCTCGCCGAGGGGCATCGAGTCCGGCCAGGGGCTGTTCATCTGCCCATGGTAAAGACGGCTCCCGACAGCCGGTCCTCTGGCGAGACACGACTGGGCGGCCCCGGTGACCACCGGGCCCGCCCAGCCTCGTCCAGCCTGGTTCAGGACGAGAATTGACCGACTTACTTGAGCAGCTCGCGAGCCGCGGTGACGTAGATGCCGTTCAGGTCTTCAAGCGCCTTGGTGCCGGCGTTGATGATGTCGGCGGCGGCCGGCACCTTGACCGACTCGGCGAAGGAACGGCGGGTGTCGATCACGGTGGCGAAGCCCTGGGCGTACGCGTCCAGCCAGAAGTTTCCGGCCTGCTTGACCTGCGCGGTGAAGGCGTCGACCAGTTCCTGAGCCTTGACCTGGGCGGCGTCGAGCGCAGCGCCGGTCTCGTAGTCGTACTCGCCCAGCGACCAGGCGCCGAGCGCGCGCTGAGTGGCCTCGTTGACGGCCTTGGTGGCAACGGCGCCGGCCTCGGCCTGCGACTCGCTCAGGGCCTTGGCCGACTTGGTGGCCACATCGAGGGCCAGAGCGGCGTTGTCCACGGCGGACTTGGTGGCCTTGACGGTGGCTTCGGTCGCCGTCTTGGTGGTCTGGGCGGCCACGGCGCCCGCGGTCCGGGTGGCGCGCTTGACGTAGTCGGCGCCGTTGGTGGTGATGTCGTCAGTGATCGTCATGGTGACCAACTTTCTGCTCTGATGGATGTCCGACCCGTCGCCGAACGCTGTTAGCAACCTACAGCTAACTCAGCTAACGGCGCAAGCAATGTGGCGGCCTTCACTGGGTCCCGCCAACGGCTTGGCTCGGCGAGGGCCCGACCCGATCCCGCCCCGGCCCAAGCGACGTCGCCGGAGCGCCGGTGGTCCGGCCGACGCACGACGGTATGGCCAGGGCCCGTGTCGCCCCCCGGCCCGGCCGTGCCAATCTAGGATCACGGGCGTGAGCCGTCCGGGCTTCCGCATCGACGTGAGGAGTGGGACATGACTCCCGGCAATGACAGCACTCCCGACATCCAGGCCGCGGTCCAGCGGGTGCAGGAACTCAGTTCCCAGGTGACGGAGCTGGCCCGCAAGAACGGGTTGGTGTGGCTCGAGGGCTACGAGCAGGTGCTGAAGAACATGCTGGACCTCGAGCAAAAGGCGGCCGACAATTCCGGAATGGATTGGGCCTCCTCCTTGGCCACCATGCACGCGAATTTCGTCCGCCAGACCTCGGAGCTCTTCTTCAATACCCTGAGCGCCCAGCTGAAGAGCTGAGCATCGCCGAGGTGCACTCGTCTGGCATTCGCTCGTCGGGTCGGACAAGGCAGGAGAAGCCGTGACCACGAATCCTTCGATCGGGCCCCTCGCCGGGATCTTCGCCGAGCAGCGCGATCTCGCCGAGCAGGCAGCGAATGCCCTGGCCCCCGAGGCGGCCCAGTTCGAGGACATGGACGCGGCCGGCCTGACGAGTGCGTTGGCTGCGGCTTTTCGGTCGGCATTCGGTCGGCCGGAATCAGTGGCCCGGTCGGGCATCCGGCTGGGCCTGCGGCTCGGCCGGATCCCCGGCGCCGTGACGCGCCGCTGGCTGGGGGAGTCCGCCGAATGGCCGCTCCCGGTGGACCCCAAGGACCGGCGGTTCGCCGCGCCGGCCTGGGAGACCAATCCGGCCTTCGCCGCTGTGCGCCAGGCCTACCTCGCCGGGGGCCAATTCCTCCGGGAACTGGACGCGGCCGCTGATCTGGACCCCGACACCGCCCGCAAAGCGGATCTGGCGCTGGGCCTGATGCTCGACGCGCTGGCCCCGACGAACTTTCTCCCGACCAATCCGCAGGCCTGGCAACGGGCCTTCGAAACGGGCGGCGGCAGCGTGCTGCGCGGGGCGAAGAACTTCCTGGACGATCTGCGGCACAACGGCGGTAAACCGCGCCAAGTCGATGCGTCGGGCTTCGAGGTCGGCAAGAATCTGGCTTGCACGCCCGCCAAGGTCGTCTATCGCAACGACCTGATGGAATTACTGCAATACGAGCCGCAAACCGACCAGGTCCGCGCCCGGCCCCTGCTGTGCAGTCCACCGTGGATCAACAAGTACTACATCATGGACCTGGCGCCGCACCGGAGCTTCATCGAGTGGGCCGTGCAACACGGGCGGACGGTGTTCGCGATCAGCTACCGCAATCCCGGTCCCGAGATGTCGGCGACCACCATGGACGACTATTTGATTTCCGGACCGCAAACCGCGATCAACGTCATCCAGGAGATCACCGGAGCGGCCACGATCGACATCGTGGGATTGTGTCTGGGCGGCGCGCTCACGGCCATCACCGCGGCGTATTTGATCCAGGCCGGCGATGACCGTATCGGCACGCTCACGTTGCTGAACACCATGCTGGACTACAGCGACCCCGGGGCTCTGGGCTCGTTCACGGACGCCAAGACCGTCGAGCGACTGGAGCGCAGGATCCGGACGGCAGGGGTTCTGGAAGGTGCCTCCATGGCGGGCACTTTCGACGTACTGCGGGCCAACGATCTGATCTTCAATTACGTGGTTTCCAACTGGCTGCTCGGCCAACAGCCTCCGGCTTTCGACATCCTGGCCTGGAATGCGGACAGCACCCGGCTCCCGGCCACCATGTACGCCTTTTACCTGCGCAATTTCTATGTGGAGAATCAACTGGCCGCCGGGCGCCTGCAAATCGCCGGGCGCACGGTCGATCTCGGCGTCATCACCTCTCCCACCTACATCGTCAGCGCGATCAACGATCACATCGTGCCCTGGACGTCGGCGTATCGCAGCGTCGGACTGGTCAGCGGGCCGGTGCGGTTCGCGTTGGGCAGCGGAGGTCACATTGCCGGCATAGTCAGTCCGCCCGGCCCCAAGGCGTGGCACATCGTGGCCGACACGGACGAATTGCCGGAAGACCCGCTCGCCTGGCAGCGTGCCGGCAGCAAGCGAACCGGGACCTGGTGGGAGGACTGGACCACCTGGGCGGAGGCCACCGCCGGCGATTGGCAGCCGCCGCCGCGACTGGGCAGCGACCAGCACCCGCCCTTGGGTCCAGGCCCGGGCACGTACGTGCGGGGCTGACCCTCGCCGTCCCTCGGACCGGGCCGCCAGTGCAGGCGGCCGGCCGGCCGCGCAGCCATTCGGACTGATGCCGCTTCGTTGGCGTCGGCTGGTGTCTTGACATGAAACCGCTGGGTTTCCTATCCTGGTCACGTGGAACCGGTGTTCAGGGCGCTGGCCGATCCCACCCGGCGAGAGCTGCTCGACGAGTTGTTCCGCCGGGACGGGCAGTCGCTCAACGCCTTGGCCGCCCGCTTCGCCATCACCCGGGTGGCGGTGGCCAAGCACCTGCGGATCTTGGAGGACGCCGGGCTGGTGGTGTCGGACCGGCGCGGGCGGGAGAAGCTGCACTTTCTCAACCCCGTGCCGATCCGGCAGGTGCACGAGCGGTGGGTGGACAAGTACACCAGGCCGTGGGTGACCGGCCTGGTCGAGTTGAAACAGCATCTGGAGGCCACCATGGAGAAAGTGTTCGAGATCTTCATCCGCACCACTCCGGAACGGTTGTGGCAGGCCATCACCGACCCCGAAATCCGGGCTCGCTTCCAGTTCGGCGCCGGCGTGGACTCCGAGTGGCGCAATGGGACGGCCTATCGGATCACCCACGCCGGAGTTCCCGGCGGACTCGTCGAGGGGACCAATCTGGAGGTGGACCCGCCGCGCCGGCTCGTGCAGACCTATCACGCGATCTGGGACGACGACATCGCCGCTCAGGGGACGAGCCGGGTCACCTGGGAGATCCAGCAGGTGGCCGACAGCTGCCGGCTCACCGTGCGGCACGACGAGCTGCCGACCGACGCGGACGAGCATCTCTACGGCGGTTGGCCGATGATCCTGTCCGGGCTGAAAACCTGGCTGGAAACCGGCACCGAACTCACCACGCCCGGTTCGTTGATGTACGGGAGAAGCGACTCCTGAGCCCGTCCGGAGTCGCGAAAACACTCGAGGAGGAAATGATGTTCTCGGTGATCACCGGAGTCCGCACGGTCAGTGTGCCGGTGGACGACCAGCAGCAGGCATTGTCGTTCTACGTCGACGTACTGGGATTCTCGGTGCTGCGCGACGCGCCGATTCCCACCGGGCGGTGGATCGAATTACGGCCGGGAGGCGGAGACGTCGTGCTGACATTGGAAAAGGCCGTCGCGGGCGTGACCCGGGGCCCGATCCTGGTCCGGTTCGCCACCGACGACGCGCGAGCCGCACACGCGGCTCTGAATGCGGCCGGGGTGGAAACCGACGACATCCTCCAATGGCCCGGCGTGCCACCCATGTTCGCGTTCCGCGACCCGGACGGCAACGCCTTCTCGATCACCGAAACCTGAGGCACTGAGCGCTCGGAGATCTCAGTGCGCCCAGAAGAAGGTCGGCAGTGAGCGTCCGTTGGCACCGGTGACATCCGGGCGCGTGAAAACCATGCGCGGAACGCCCCGGTAACGCGTGAAAGACACGACCACGAATTTGCCGGGATAACGCGGATCCATGTCATAAGCCGGCTCGCGCACGGTGAGAACGCCGTCCCCCTCGTCGTTGTTCATCGACATGTGATAACCGGAATTACCCGATTCTGTGTCGATGATGATGCTCGGGCTGTAGTGCGTGATGCGGGTGGACCGTTCGTGATTGATGCCGTGGGCGCTGAGGTTTCCGGGGCCGGAGCCGTTGTAGTGCGAGCGCACGTTGTAGGTCACGCAATCGGTGCTCTGCCAATGTGTGAACGTCGAAGCGAAGTTGTGGTGGAAATAGCAGTCCCGCAAGGTGCCGCGGGTGTAGCTGTTGTAGCCGAAGGGCGATGCGCCGTAAGATTTTCCGTCCGCGCGACGACCGTCGACCTCGACTCGCTCGCCCAGGAAACCCGATCCCAGATAGAGGTTGACGCCGAAGGTCTCGCCCGGCGGGGAGTGGTCGTCGCCCGGGATTCCGGTGACGAGCACGTCCTGAAGCCGCGGGGCGGTGCAATCCATGATCAGGAACCCGTTGTAGAGGTGGCCCTGCTCGGTGCCTTCCAGGGTGAAATCGCGGAACACCTGATTGGTGCCGTTGACCGCTTTCATGACGTACAGCTGGTTGGTCATGGTGGTTTGCGATGCCCGCGGTACCTTCGCCGCGGACGTGGAACTGAGGGCGCTCATCCGGAGCACCGTTTTCCGGCCCACACCGGCGATGCCCGCAATCGTCGACGGCACCAACAACCCGATGTTGTTGTTCTCCTGCGCGAAGCCCTTGAACTCGAACGTGCCGGCGCCCAGCAGAAGAAGGTGACCCTTGGGCACCTTCGGCAGGACCTCGCGGATGGTGTCGCCGGGCGCGGCCAGGTCTTGGTAGCGAACGGTCGGCGCGGCCGGCAACGGCGGCGCCGGGGGCACCAGATCGGGCGCCTCCGCCTCGCCGGGCACCGTGCATCCGGCCAGCCACGCCGACGCCGCCAAGCCGGCGACACTCAGTCCGGTACGGGTCAGCCACTGGCGTCGGCTGTACCGGATCGCCGGAAGCGTGGGGTCGTCGCGACCAGTGGGTTTCATCGGTGTGGCCGGGGTGCAGGTTGGGCTGACGTGATGAAGCAAGTCTACGGTGGGTTACCAGTCGGGGGCGCGGGAATCGTCATTCTCGACAGGGTGAGCGCGGCTATCGGCTCTCAAATTCACCCGTTCTGGGTAACAAAATCGCCGGCTGGCCGGTGTCCGCCTATCCGAACGTGGTCCAATCGGGCTGCAGGAGGCAGGGCGGTCGCACCCAGACCGAGCCACATTCCCAGCAGCGCCAGAGTCGGTGGGGTCGCGTCGAGCAACTGCACGGGTGGGCCGAGACGAGCACCCGGTCGGGGCCGAACGGATGGCCTTTTGGGCACGCCTCCGGACCCCGCTCGGCGATGCCGAACCGCCCCTGCTGCACGAACAGTCCGGGGTCGAGTCGGTATCCCAGCACCAGCTCCACCCACTCGGGTTCCCCCTCACTCGGCGCTGCCGCCCTATCGATCATGTGTACGAATCCTAGTCCGACCCGATGTGTCGGTGTCAACCCGTAGGGTCGCCTGGTGCCCGTTCAGCGATTGCGTGCGACTCACGTCCAGGCGCTGCTGGAGCGCGGCAGCGTGGACTTCGCCGCGGTGCGGGAGACGCTGGGCATCACGCCCGATTACCCTGCCGCGGCGGTCGCCGAGGCCGAGGATGTAGCGCGCCGAGTTCTCGCCGATCTGATCGGGCCGCCGCGGCTCGACCGGCGCGACCTGCCGCTGGTGACCCTGGATCCGGTCGGCTCGCGCGATCTGGACCAGGCGATGCTGCTGCAGGGCAACGCCTTCGGGTACCGGGTGTGGTACGCCATCGCCGACGTCGCGGCCTTCGTGGTCCCCGGCGAGGTGCTGGACGCGGAAACGCGCCGCCGGGGAGAGACGCTCTACAGTCCGGACCTGCGGACGCCTTTGCATCCGGTGCCGATGTCCGAGGGAGCGGCGAGCCTTTTGCCCGAGGCCGAGCGGCCCGCGGTGCTGTGGACGATCGACCTCGACGAGCAGGCCCTGCCGACCGCGGTGACGGTGGCCCGGGCGGTGGTCCGGTCCACCGCTCAATTGGACTACCCGACTGCCCAGCAGGACACGGAGGCCGGCCGCCTGCATCCTTCGATCGCCCTGCTACCCGAGATCGGCCGCTTGCGGCAACTCGCGGCCCGGCAGCGGCACGCCATCAGCCTCGACCTCCCCGACGCGGAGATCGAGCCGACCGCGGACGGGCACTGGACGCTGAGAATGCGGGCCGTCCTGGACATCGAGTCCTACAACGCGGAAATCAGCCTGCTGACGGGAATGTGCGCAGCCAACTTGATGCTGTCCGCCGGCGTCGGCGTGTTGCGGACCCTGCCGGTCGCGGCCGAGAGCGCGGTGGCCGAACTCCGCCGCTCGGCGGCCGCTCTGGGAATCGGCTGGCCGGCCGGCATGCCGCCCGGTGATGTCATCGCCACCGTCGATCCGGCCACCGGTAAAGGTGCCGCCTTCCTGGAGGACGCCGTTCGCCTGCTGCGGGGTGCGGGTTACACGTCGTTCCGGGGGACGCCGCCGGAAAGGCCCGGTCATGCCGGGGTGGGGGCGCCGTACGCGCACGTGACGGCGCCGTTGCGCCGGTTGGTCGATCGATTCGGCAGCGAAACCTGCCTGGCCATCGCGGCGGGACGCCCGGTCCCGGAGTGGGTTCTCCAGGGCCTGCCCGATCTCGACTCGATCATGGCGCGGTCGGGACGGCTGGCCGGTGAGCTGGAACGGGCCGAGCAGTGGGCGGTCACCGCCTTCGTCCTGGGCGATCGCCTGGGCCAGGAGTTCGCCGGCACCGTGGTGCAGATCGACGAGCGACAACGAGCCACCGTCCTGCTCGACGAACCGCCGGTTCGGGCCCACTGCCCGGCCGACGGTCTGGCCGAAGGTCAAAGTGTGCGAGTGAGGTTGACGGCGCTGGAAGACGCCTCGCGCACGGTGGCCGTCGCGGTGGTGGCAGGCTGAGCGGCATGGGTGACGAAGTGGGCCGCACGACGGCGTGGTTCTACAACCTCAAAACGGGCCAGGTCGAGCCGGAGGGGCAGAGCAAGGGCAAGGAGCTGCTGGGACCGTTCCCGGACCAGGCCTCGGCCGCCAACGCGCTGGAAACCGTCCGGGAGCGGGAAGAGCGCAAGCAAGCCGAGGACCGGAACTGGTCGGCCGGCCGTCCGGACTGAGGAATCCTGCTCTGATGCGAATGTCGTTCCCGTCGCCGCTGCGCGCCCGCGACCTGACTTGGCTGGTGGCGCTCGGTGCGGGTCTGTGGGGTACGGACGCCTGGTTCCGTAAGGGGCTGGCATCGGAGACGGCCGCGCCGACGCTGGTGTTCGCGGAGCATCTGATGTTGGTGGTGCTGACCCTGCCGTTCCTGGCCCGGGCGCTGCGATCGTTCCGGAGGGCCTCGGTGTCGGCCCGGATGGCGGTGGTCGCCATCGGCGTGGGCGCCTCGGCGTTGGCCACGACGCTGTTCACCTTGGCGTTCCAGCGCGCGATCGCGCGGCACGACTTCATCACCCCCGTGGTGGTGCAGCATCTGCAGCCGCTCTTCGCCATCTTCGGGGCCGTCGTCGTGCTGCGGGAGCGATTGCGCCCCCGCTTCGTCCTGTTCGTGCTGCCGGCGCTGGTCGGCGTGTGGCTACTGGCTTTTCCGCGGCCCTTCGACGTCACCCTGGCCGGGCTGAGTGTCGTGTTGCTGGCCCTCGGCGCCGCTGCCCTGTGGGCGGCGGGGACGGTCTTGGGTCGGTACGTGGCCCCCACCATCCCGCCGATCGAGCTGACCACGCTGCGCTTCCTGTTCGGATTGCCCGCCGCCCTGGTCATCGTGGCGTTCACCGGCTCGCCCGTGTGGGTGCCGGACGTCGGAAGCACCGTGGCCGTCCTCGGTTTGGTGCTGGTGCCGAGTCTGCTCGCCCTGGTCGTCTACTACCTGGGGTTGCGGCGGACGGCGGCATCACGGGCCACGCTGGCGGAGCTGGCCTATCCCCTCGTGGGTGCGCTGGTGGGGATCACCCTGGGCAGCTCCCTGGGCGCGACCCAGTGGGTGGGCCTGGCCGTGTTGGCCACGTCGGTCACGGTGCTGTCGTTGCACGAGGCGCGTTCCCGGGTGCAGGCCGTCAGCGCTCCGGCCGTCCCGCGGCGCCTCCGCTCGAAGGAGTGCTCGCCGGCGGCCTGAGCGGGAACCGACAAGGACTCCCGGACGCGATGAAATGATCGCCCGATGGCCCGCTTTTCTCGACGTGTTCACCGGACCCGGACCATCCGGACGCTGGCGGTGCTGGCCGGGCTGGCCCTGCTGGCGGGATGCACCGCGGCGGTGGACGGTGCGGCGCTGCGGGGACCCGGAGCCCTTTCCGGTTCGCCCAGCGATTCCAGCGGCGGGAGCACGCCGGGCGCGGCGGCCACTCTCACCGGTGACAGCATCACCATCCCGCCGGGAGGTCCCGCCAGCGCGGGAACCACCACCGCCGCGCCGACCACCACGACCGGCGCCATCCAACCTTCGGCGACAGCCACCGGCTCGGCCGGCGACGCCTCGCCGGTGCCCAGCGGCCTGGGGAAGTATTACGGCCAGCAGCTGCAGTGGAGCGGCTGCGGCTCGTTCGCGCCGGACACTGCCAGCGTGCCGGCCTACAGCCGCCCGGCCCTGCAGTGCGCCCGCCTGACCGTCCCGTTGTCGTACGCGAAGCCGACGGGGCCCACCATCCAGATCGCCGTCATGCGCAAGCCGGCCACCGGGACCTCCCGCACCGGGTCGTTGCTGATCAATCCGGGTGGTCCCGGCGATTCGGGTCTGACTTTCCTGGCCGGGTCGGCCTACGCGTCTGCGTATGCGCCGCTGAACCAGAGCTTCGACCTGGTCGGCTTCGATCCCCGGGGAGTCGGTGCTTCGGTGCCGGCCATCCAGTGCTACACCGGGCCGGAATGGGACGCCTTCCTGGCCACCGATCCGCGGTCCGCCACCGCCGCCGACGTGGCCGAGGCCAACAAAGTCACCCGGCAATACGTGGCGGACTGCGTCGCCCGCAGCGGTTCGGGATCCATCACAGGACGGGACTTTCTGCCCCAGGTCGGGACCGTCGATGCGGTCAAGGACATGGACGTGCTGCGCGCGGCCTTGAAAGACCGGAAGCTCACCTACCTCGGGTACTCGTACGGCACCCGGCTCGGCTACGTCTACGCCGAGCAGTTCCCGAAGAACATTCGGGCCATGATTCTGGATGGGGTGGTCAGCCCGACGGCCGACGCGGCCGACTCCCAGGTCCAGCAGTCCCAGTCGTTCCAGAACGCCTTCACTGCCTTCGCCGGGTGGTGCGCGCAGAACGTGCAGGGTTGCCCGCTCGGCACCGACACCGCCGCCTTTTCCAGTCGCTATCAGCAACTGGTGCGTCCCCTGCTGACCACCCCGCTGCCGATCGCTGACGGCCGCCGGCTCAGCTTCACGCTGGCCAATACCGGTCTCAACTACGCGCTTTACAACGATTCGGCGTGGCCCATTCTGGCTCGGGCGCTGGGCGCGCTGGCCCAGGGGAACGGCAACCCCATGATGGTGTTGGCCGATTCGTACTACCAACGGGACGCCACCGGCCACTACGCGAATTTGATCGACGCCTTCAACGCCATTCGCTGCACGGACGAGGTGCCGATCACCGACCCTGCGCAGATCACCGCGCTCAACCAACAGGTCATCAAGGTGGCGCCGGCCCAATGGAACGGCGATCCGGCCGGGGCCATCGCCGACACCTGCGCGTACTGGCCGTTCAAGGCGACCTGGACCCCGCACAAACTCAGCATTCCGGACATGCCCAAGGTGCTGGTCATCTCGACCACCGGGGATCCGGCCACTCCCTATGCCGACGGCGTGGAGCTGTCGCGGCAGATCCCCAGCGTGCTGATCTCCGTGTCGGGTACCCGGCACACCGCCTTCCTGCACGGCATCAGCTGCGTAGACCAAGCCGGTGAGACCTATCTGCAGACGCTGCAGCTCCCGGCCGCGAACGTCAGCTGCTGATCGGTTCTCATCCGCCCACGCCGCCGGCAGCCTGGTCGTCCACCCACAACCGCAGCAAGCCCCGGAAATGGGCGAGGAACGTGTCGTGCTCGTGCGCGGGATAGGTCTTCCTGACCGTATCGACCAGCAGATCGTCGAATTCCCGGGAATTGATCCAGTCGTAGACCAGCCCGGGCAGCGCCGACAGCGAGGTCGAGCAGAATTCCCGGTATTCGTCGGCCTGGAAGTACTGGTCGGCCAGCAGCCCATAGCGACCGAGTTTGTCGTGCCAATCCAGGTTCTCGTCGTCGGCGATGTCGAACCATTCGCGCGAGCTGGTGTCGACGCGCGGCCGCCGGCCGGTCACGGTGCAGAACACCGACCAGGACAGCAGCTGGGTGATGGCCCACGGGAAGTAGTAGTGCAGGGAGGTGATGGCGATGTCCGGGCAGGCGTTCGCGTAGTCGATCGGGCGCACCTCGGTGCCGGTGACCAGAGCCTCGCAGGAATTGAACTCCCAGCGGAAGAACGCGTTGATGGTGCGCGACAGGGTCAGGATCTCCATCCCGGCCTCGGCCGGCAGGAACGAGTGGGCCACCTCGTACCGGTCGTGCATCGGCAGTTCCGGCCGGAACTTCATGATCTTCGTTTCCGGGCCGATGGTCAGCGAGCGGGCGAACGAGTCGTACGGCACGGCCGCTGCCTGCAGATGCATCAGCATCTGCCCGGACTGCGTCGTAAGCCCGATGCAGGGCGTTCACGTCATCGATCCGCGAGACGCCCCGCCACGCGCCGCCGTCGAACGGCTTCATGAACATCGGATAGCCGACGTGTCCGGCGACCTCGTCGAGATCGAAGGGCAGGTTGTACGTGTCCGCGGTGTACGCCCACTTCTCGTGGTCGATCGGGTTCTTGTAGGGCACGAGCCAGGTATTGGGAATGTCGAAGCCCAGCCGAATCATCGCGCAGTAGGCAGAGTGTTTTTCCATGGCCTGGAACGTGAACGGGTTGTTCAGCAGATACGTGTCGTTGACCAGAGCGGCCTTCTTCAGCCATTCCCGGGGATGGAAGTACCACCAGGCCAACCGGTCGATGACCACGTCGTGGCGCACCGGCGCGCGCAGGTCGAACGGTTCGATGGTGACCCGTTCGGTCTGGATGGAATGCTCGACGCCCGCGGTGCGACACCGATCCCAGCCGGCGCGTCAACGTCTCGAAGGCGCGGGGCCAGTCGTCTTCGGTGCCCAGCAGCAGGCCGATCAGATGCTTGGTGTTGTCGCGAGAACGACCGGAAGCAGTCACTGCGGCATCCTTTCGGTACTGCGGGTGAGCCGGTGCCGAGCGGGATCCCCGCCCGGCCAGGCACCGCCTTCGGCCGGGCGGTTGCAGGCACTATGGCAAATTCGACAGGTACAGCGCCGCTTGGGCCCGCCAGCTCGGCCAGTCGTGCGGCCACTCCGGGCCCCAGACTGCCAGCTCATGGGGAATGTGCTTGGCGCGCAGCACGTCCGCCAATTGCAACGTGGACTCCAGGGCGCCGGTGGTGTCTTCCCACTGCCGCTCGCCGACGACGAGGGTCAGGTGCACCGGGCGCCGCAGGAAGTCCAGATGGCCGTTCTCGACCCGGGGCAGGAACTGCATGGGATCGGTCAGGTAGGTGTCGCTCGTCACGAATCGCCCCAGGCGTGCCAGCTCCACGGCTCGTAGCACGCCGAGAAGCGACAACGCCCGACCGAAGACGTGGGCATGCCGCAGGGCGAAGAGCACAGCGTGGAAGGCGCCCATCGACGGGCCCGCGGTGACGATGTCGTCGCGGCCGCCGCAATGAGTCGCGGATGAACGGCACCACCTCGCCAGATGATCCAGTCCTCGTAGGCCGGTGAGCCCTGGCCCGGTCGCCGGCATCGGTTTCCAGCGGGCCGAGAACGTTCGTGGTCGTAGGACGGGACGCAGAAGATCTTGATCAGCCCGTCGTCCAACGGGCCGCCGCAGGGCGTCGGGCATGCCGTGCTCGGCGAAGTCCCACACGCCCTGCGCCTCGGACGGGAACCACAAGACCGGACGACCCCAGTGCCCGTAGCACGAGCACCTCCCGTGGGCCGCCCAGGGACGGCGCGTCCAGCACGTGGTGCTCGAGTTCTGGTCATGAGCTGCCCCCGCCCGGGGACCGGACGCACAGCCGGCGCAGCGAACTGCGGCTGCTGGCAGACCCGGTCCACAAAGCCCTCGACCGACGGCGACCAGGCGTCGCGCCAACCCGACCATGGTGTGGGCGTCGCGGCACCAAGTGCAGGTCGACGGGGTACCCCGCGTCGGCGAGCACCGCGGCCATCCGCTCGTTGTTGGAGCGGTTCTCCTCGACCCGTCCGCAAGTCATCAGCACCGGAATCGGGTCCGCGCCGTGGCCCGGTCCGGCTCGCACCTCGGCCACCGCCTGGCAGATGCGGTGGAACATCGCCGTAGCCGGACTCCTGCGGGTCGAGTTCGCGGGTGAAGAACGAGCCGGATTGCAGGATCAATCCGTCCAGCACGCTCGGGGTACCGCCGGTGCAGGTACAGCATGGCCAGCGCGCCGAGGCTGGCGCCCCAGCCGAAGATGGCGGTGGTGGCCACGGTGTCGTGCACCAGAGGCAGCACAGCGACGGCCAATTGGTCGGTGTAGTCGGGATTGGCGGCGTACCAGTCGTCGCGGCGGCCCGGCGCCGGGTCCAGCAGCAGCAGTCGCGCCGGCCGCAACGCCGGACCCGCCCAGCGCAACAGCGATCCTCGTTCGGCGAAGTCGGACCCGTCGTGCACCAACAGCAGTGGGGCCGGATCTCCGTCGGCGAGGCCCTCCGGGCTCCACAGCGTGCCCGGGATGCTCTCGCCCAACGGGCGGTGGGGCGAAGCGAACGGCCGGGTGGTCCCGCCCGGTGCCGCCGACAGCCACTCCGGTGGCCGGTAGTCGCGGAAGAGCAGTTCCGACTTGTCACCGAAGGGGTTGGGCACCGTCCGCACGTTCAGCGGATCGATCAGGTGCGCCCAGTCGCCGCCCTGGTTCACCTCGATCTTGTACTCGAGTCGCTGGATGTCCGGGCGGGGAATCGTCAGGGCCCACCCGTCCCCGCAGCGATGGAAGCGAGGGTCGGCGCCCAACTCGAAGTCGGTGCCCAACCGCACCTCGTCGGCGTCGACGTGGTCGTCGAACCACAGCCGGAGCTCCGTCTCCGGCCCATCCGCGGCTCCGTCCGCGATCAGCGCCATCGGGTCACCGTACTGGCTGCGGCCCGCGGCCTCGCGGCCGTCCCGGCGGCCCGCCAGAACGCGTCTGTCGGCAACACACCGGAAATACCGTCTCAATAGGGTGAGCGGCATGGACCGTCAGCAGCAATTCGTCCTGCGCACCCTGGAGGAGCGGGACATCCGCTTCGTTCGCCTGTGGTTCACCGATGTGCTGGGCTACCTCAAGTCGGTGGCGGTCGCCCCAGCCGAACTCGAAGGCGCGTTCAACGAAGGAATCGGCTTCGACGGCTCATCGGTCGAGGGTTACGCCCGGGTTTACGAGTCGGACATGGTGGCCAAGCCGGACCCCGCCACCTTTCAGGTGCTGCCCTGGGAGACCGACGACGGCAAGGTCTACTCCGCCCGGATGTTCTGCGACATCACGATGCCCGACGGCAGCCCCAGCTGGGCGGACCCGCGGCACGTGCTGCGTCGGGTGATGGGTGAGGCGGCCTCGATGGGCTTCACCTGCTACGTGCACCCGGAGATCGAGTTCTTCCTGCTCAAGGATCTGCCGCGCGACGGCAGCATTCCCGAGCCCGCGGACCAGGGTGGTTTCTTCGACCAGGCCAGTCCACGACGTGGCGCCGCATTTCCGGCGACGGGCGATCGAGACCCTCGAGGCGATGGGCATCTCGGTGGAGTTCAGCCACCACGAGGGTGCGCCGGGCCAGCAGGAGATCGACCTGCGCTTCGCCGACGCGATGACCATGGCCGACAACATCATGTCGTTCCGGTACGTCGTCAAAGAGGTGGCCATCACCCAAGGGGTGCGGGCCTCCTTCATGCCCAAGCCGTTTCCGGACCAGCCCGGCTCGGCGATGCACACCCACTTCTCCCTGTTCGAGGGGGAGCGGAACGCCTTCTACGACGCCGACGACGAGTACCAGATGTCGGCTACCGGCCGGGCGTTCCTGGCCGGTGTGCTGCGGCACGCAGCGGAGCTCACCGCCGTCTCCTGCCAGTGGGTCAACTCGTTCAAGCGGCTGGTCATCGGCGAGGAGGCCCCGACCACGTCTCCTGGGGTCAGGCCAACCGTTCGGCGCTGGTTCGGGTGCCCAACTACTCGCCGGGCAAGGCGTCCAGCCAGCGCATCGAATTCCGCCTGCCCGACTCGGGCTGCAACCCGTATTTGATGTTCGCGGTCGTCATCGCGGCTGGGCTGCGGGGAATCCGGGACGGCTACGACTTGCCGGCACCGGCCGAGGACGACGTCTGGTCGCTGTCCGAACCAGAACGCCGGGCGCTGGGATATCAGCCGCTCCCCGGATCGCTGGAATCGGCGCTGTCGGTGATGGAGCGCTCCGAGTTCATCCCGGAGGCGCTCGGGGAGCACGTCTTCGACTACTTCCTGCGCAACAAGCGCTCCGAGTTCGAGGCCTACCGGCGCCAGGTCACTCCGTTCGAGCTGAAGCGGTACCTCTCGCTCTGAGCCCGCGGGACTCGTCGATCCGGGCAGCCTGCGGGACTAGTCGATCTGGGCGCCCCTGGCCACCCGGGGCCGGGGAATCCGCCAGCGTCGCGGCATGATCCCGCGGTTGAAGGCGTAGAAGGCCAAGGAGCCGGTCTTGCTCGACAGCTTGTTGGGATCGCCCTTGGGGAACTTCACGGCGATGCCGCGGCTCAGCCGCCGGGCCAGCACCACGGAATCCAGGATCGAGGCCACGAAGCCCAGCAGCAGCACCGCGGGGCCGTAGACCTGCAGAGCGGGGATCTTGGCGTCGAACATGAGAATCAGGAACGACAGGATCGCGATCGGCATCAGCAGGCCGGCCAGATTCCGGCGGGTGTCGACGACGTCGCGGGCGTAGGCGCGGACGGGGCCGCGGTCGCGGGGCAGCAGGGCGCTGTCGTCGCCACGCATCATGCGCTCACGCCGTTCGGATGAGGCGACCCGGCGCTCGTCCTTGGTCATGGTGCGGCCGCTGGCCTTGGCCCGGGCGGCCGCCTCGCGCTGGGTGCGCGGCGGAGCGGTCGCGGGCCCCCGGCGGCCCTCGGCCTCCCGCCGCTTCGGCGTCGGCCGGCCCTTCCCGACCACCGGCTCCGACGACTCGACGACCGGTGCTGGAGCAGGGACCGCGGCCGGTTTGCGCCGTAGCAGATTCACGGAGTCCAGGGTAAGGGACTTCCGGTGTGTTGGCGTGCGCCTGGCGCCGGCACCGCCTGCCTCGCCGTACCGGCGACCGGGTCACATTCCGGCCTTTCCCGGCGAACCTCTCTACTATGGGAATGTCGATCGCCGGCATCGGCGTTGGCCTGGTGACGAGCGCTCAGCTCGGCCCAGCCGCCGCCGACCGACTGACGTTCGACCGACTGCTGACCCCTACATATTCAAGGAGCCTCGATGACTCTCTCGACGGAGACCAGCACCGTGACCGAGACGGCTGTTCCGGTGGTCCCGGCCAAGGCCCACGGGGTCACGCTGTCCGATGCCGCCGCCGAAAAGGCCAAAGCGCTGCTCGACCGAGATGGCAGCCCCGACATGGTGTTGCGCATCGCCGTACAGCCGGGTGGCTGCTCCGGGCTGCGCTACGAGTTGTTCTTCGACGACCGCGCCCTGGACGGCGATGCCCTGGTCGAGTTCGGTGGCGTGGGACTGGCCGTGGATCGGATGTCCAAGCCCTACCTGGACGGCGCGGTCATCGACTTCGTGGACACCATCGAGAAGCAGGGCTTCACCATCGACAATCCCAACGCGCAGAACTCGTGCGCGTGCGGCGACTCCTTCCACTGACCGGGCCCGACTGCCGGCCGCCGATCGCGGAACACCGCGACCGGCGCCCACCAGAGCCGGCTTTCCCGTAAGTTTCCGGTGCCGGCCGGATGCTGCGTGCAGTTGCCGGGTGCCAGCCAACGGGAAAGAGCAGCCATGCCCATCGCCGTCTGTGGGTCCATCGCCACCGACCACCTGATGCACTTCCCGGGGAAGTTCACGGACTCGCTGCTGCCGGAACACCTGCATCGGGTGTCGCTGTCTTTTCTGGTCGACGATCTGGTCGTGCGGCGCGGTGGGGTGGCGGCGAACATCGCCTTCGGGATGGGCGTGCTGGGGGTGGCGCCCCTGCTGGTCGGCGCGGTCGGCCCCGATTTCGCCGACTACGGCTCGTGGCTGGAGCGGCACGGGGTGGACTGCACCCATGTGCTGCGGTGCGACGACGTGCAGACCGCCCGTTTCGTGTGCACCACCGACGACGACATGAACCAGATCGCTTCCTTCTATGAGGGCGCGATGGGCCGGGCGCGAGACATCGAGCTGGGCCCGATCGCCCGGTCAGCCGGGGGGCTGGACCTGGTGGTCATCGGCGCGGAGAGCCCGGACACCATGACCCGGCACGCCGAGGAGTGTCGGGTGCGCGGATTCGCGTTCGCCGCCGACCCCTCCCAACAACTGGCCCGGATGGACGGCCCGGAGACGGCCGCTCTGGTGGACGGGGCGGCGGTGTTCTTCTCCAACGACTATGAATTCGAACTGCTGCAGTCCAAGACGGGCTGGACCGCCGGCCAGATGCTGGACCACGTCGCCTATCGGGTCACCACGCTGGGCGCGCGCGGGTGTGAGATCGTGGGCCGAGATTCGCGTATCACGGTGCCGGCCGCGGCCGAGACGGGCAAGGTGGACCCCACCGGAGTCGGTGATGCCTTCCGGGCCGGGTTCTTGTCGGCCCAATTCCGCGGCCTGTCGCTGGAGCGCTCCGCGCAGCTGGGTTCGATGATGGCCACGCTGGTGTTGGAGAAGATCGGCACCCAGGAGTACGACTTCACCTGGCGGGCCGCGGCGGACCGGCTCACCGAGAATTACGGCGGCGAAGCGACCGCCGACATCCTGCGGGCCATGGGCGCCCTGGATCTGGTCTGACACCGCTGTGTCCTGACCAGCTCGGCGGTGCGGCTGCGACAAGTAGTCGGATCGGTGCACCGCACCGCCGGCGCGCAGCGCTACAACCGAACCGGATATACCGGCTCGGGCACCACGGGGCTGATGGCCCCGGTGACGAAGATGCCGTGCCAGAGCTGAAAGACCAAGATCGTCCAGATCGGGCGGGAGTAGTCGGCCTCGCCGCGCCGGTGCGCGTCCAGCAACTCCAGCACCGCCTCGGTGTTCAGGTATTCCTCGGTCTGGGCGCTGGTGATGATCGACCGTGCCCACTCGTAGGACCCCTCGGCCAGGTAGTGCCGGATCGGCACCGGGAAGCCGAGTTTGCGGCGGTTGAGCACGTGAGGCGGAACGATCCGTTCCATGGCCTTGCGCAGCGCCACCTTGGTGGTCGGCCCGGAGACGCGCAGCTCCGGCGGAATGCCGGCCGCGACCTTGAAGACCTCCGGATCCAGGAACGGAACCCGCAGCTCGAGGGAATGGGCCATGGTCATCTTGTCCGCCTTGACCAGGATGTCCCCGCGGAGCCAGGTGAACAGATCGATGTGCTGCATTCGCGAGATCGGATCCGACCCGCGTGAATTGGCATAGATGGGGTCGGTGACGTCCCGGAACGACACGTCGGGGGAGTAGGTGCGCAGGACGTTCGGCAGCTGGTCCTCGCGGAAGATACGGGCGTTGCCGTAGTAGCGGTCCTCCAGGTCGATCGCTCCCCGCCGCAGCAGGTCCTTGCCCCGGAATCCACGCGGGAGCCGGCGTCCGATTTCGCCCAGGCCCCGCCGAAGAGGATCCGGTAGGGCGGTGATCGGCGCCAATGAGTGCGGTTCGCGATAGATGTTGTAGCCACCGAACAACTCGTCCGCGCCCTCGCCCGAGAGCACCACCTTCACGTGCTTGCGGGCCTCCTGGGCCACGAAATACAGGGGAACCAGCGCGGGGTCGGCCACCGGGTCGTCCAGGTACCAGACGATCAGCGGCAGGGTGCTGGTCAATTCCTCTTCGGAGACGGTGCGCACGACGTGACGCACCCCGATGGCCTGGGCCGACTCGACGGCCACATCGACCTCCGAGTAGCCCTTCCGCTCGAAGCCGGTCGTGAAGGTCATCAGTTCGGGATTGTGCCGTTTGGCCAGGGCGGCGATCGCGGTCGAGTCGATGCCGCCGGACAGGAAGGAGCCGACCGTGACGTCGGCGCGCATGTGTGCCCGTACCGAGTCGTCGAGAACATCGGCGATGCGGGCGTACAGCGCCTCCTCGGCGGCGGCGCCGCTCACCCGGCGACCGAGGAATTGGGGATGGAAATACCGCACGGTGACCGGTTCTTCGCCAGGGCGCACGGTGAAGTAGCTGCCCGATTCCACCCGCCGGATATCGACGTCCATGGTCGCGGGCTCCGGGACGTACTGGAGGACCAGATAGTGCTGCAAGGAGACCAGGTCGACGGTCGCTGGGACGGCGCCGGTGTGGCCGTCGGCGGTCGCTGGGCCGGCGCCGGTGTGGCCGCCGACGGTCGCTGCGCCGGCGCCGGAGCTGAGGTCATCGGTCAGTTCCCGCAGGCCTTTGGCCTCCGAGGAGAACGCGATGCCGTCGGACAGCCGCCGGGTGAACAGCGGCTTGATACCGAACGGGTCCCGGGCCCCGAAGAGCACCCGTTCCTGGGTGTCCCAGATGAGGAAGGCGAACATCCCCCGCAGCCTGGCCACCGCGGCCGGCCCCCAGAAGTGGTAGCCGGCGACAATGGCTTCGCCGTCGCCCTGGGTCCGGAACTGGACCTGGTGCGTCTCCGTCAGCTCCGTGCGCAACTCCAGGTAGTTGTAGATCTCGCCGTTGAAGACCAGAGCGTAGCGATCAGGATTCTCCGGCGGCCCCCAGCGCAGCGGCTGATGGGAGTGCTCGATGTCGATGATCGACAGACGGTTGAAGCCGAACACCACGTCGCTGTCGTTCCAGCTGCCCGGATCGTCGGGACCGCGGTGCCGGGCGCAGCGCATACCCGCCAGCACCGCCGCATCCCGGCGATCCGCCGAGCCATCCGCCGACAGAAAACCCATCAGTCCACACACGCCGCCAAGTATGACCGGACCGCCCGCGTGGCCCCTTTACCTTTGTTCGACGACTCGTAGAGAATGACGGGGGAAGCGAAGAACTCGATGAGCCCCGCACGGTCTGCGAGGGGTCCCGTCGAGTAATCTCAGCGGCGTCCGGTGCCATCGCGCGAGCGATGACCTCCGGCATTGCGTCTGTCGTGAACAAGGAGGGCTGCACGTGGCGCGGTCTCGTGCTCGGCGCTGGCTGTTGGCGGGCGCCCTGGCCACCGCCGGTCTGCTGGCCAGCGGTTGCACGGCCGATGATCTGCCCCGGTTCGGCTGGCCCAGTGCGGTCACCGTCCAGGGCAAGGACATGCAGCACTTCTGGTCGTGGGCGGTCATCGCGGCCCTGACGGTCGGCGTCCTGGTGTGGGGCCTGATGTTCTGGTCCTTCATCATGTACCGCAAGCGGAAGAACTCGCCGTTCTATCCCAAGCAGACCAAGGAAAATCTGCCGCTCGAAATCGTGTACACCGCGGTCCCGTTCGTGATGGTCGCGGTGCTGTTCTACTTCACGGTCACGACCGAGAACAAGGTCACCGAGCACCAACCCAATCCGGTTGTCACCGTTGACGTGACCGCATTCAAGTGGGGCTGGGACTTCGGCTACGAGAAGACGCACGACCCGAGCTCGACCCGCCCGGTCGACAACAACGCCCAGGGCGACGACCGCTACGTGCACACCGTGGAAACGGCCACCGAGGTGCCCATCCTGGTGCTGCCGGTCGATTCCAACATCGAGTACCACCTGGCCTCCCGCGACGTCATCCATTCGTTCTGGGTGCCGGACTTCGTGTTCAAGCGCGACGTGTTCCCGGACCCGAAGCAGAACGACACGGATTACGTGTTCACCAACACGATCACCCGAACCGGCGCGTTCGTCGGTCGGTGCGCCGAATTGTGCGGCACCTACCACTCGGCCATGAACTTCGAGGTCCGCTCCGTCCCGATGGACGTATACCAGGCGTACATCAAGCTGCGACAGACGACGAACCGGCAGACCGGTCTGAGCTACACCTCGGCCGAGGCCCTCACCATGGTGGGCAGCCAGATTCCCAGTTGCGGACAGTTGTGCTCGCCGCGCTCGTACACCACCTACCCGATCGCGCCGAACCGTGACGCCAAGGCGGCGGCCGAGCCGCCGGCAGGGGGCAACTGATGTCGACGACCGAAGTTCCGCAGCGTCATGAGATCCCGCGCAGCGGGATGCGCATCGAGTCGTGGATCTTCCTGGCTCTGGCCGGCTTCTTCGCCATCGCGGCGGCCATCTATGGGTCCGTGACCAAGTTCAAAGAGGTCGCGGGCTTCACGGCATTGTGCCTGACCATGGGCTTGTCGCTGATCGTGGGCACGTTCCTGCTGTTCTCCGCACGACGGTTGGAGCACGCGCGCCCGGAGGACGACCAGAACGCCGACCTGGCGGACGGAGCCGGCGATGTGGGGTTCTTCTCGCCTGGCTCCTACTGGTCGTTCATGATGGCTTTCGCGGCCGCCGTGACCGCCGTAGCTACAGCCTTTTTCCTGGTGTGGTTGATGGTGATCGCCATCGGGGCGCTGTTGGTGACCGTCTGCGGCTTCATCTTCGAATACCACCGTCGTCCGGCTTCGCACTGAAGATGCCCGGCCAGTGGGCCGATTCGTCCGGCCCGAACTGACGCCAGGCGTGCCCGTCACCTCACCGCTCGTTCCAGCGCCCGCGACGTCCTGCCCGTCGACGTCTGGTGGCTTACGCGCCGTTCCTGTGGGGGACCACCCTCGTACCGCAGTGGGTGGCGGCTCTCTTCGAGGTGGCCGCACTGGCCGGGGCTTTCGCCGTGTTGCTGGGCCGGACCCGCGCGGCGGCTCAGGACAGGTCGACGGCGACCGCTGACGCGGCCGAGCCGGTTTCCTCCGGATCCTGGTGACCGGCCCGCTGGTCCCGTTCCGACCACTCGAGCAACTCGTCGAGGAGATATTCGGCATCATCGATGCCGGCGTGCAGGTCGCCCAGCTCGGCGTATCGCGCGGGCACCGTGGCGATGGTGAAGTCGCGCGGGTGGATCACGTCGATCTCCTCCCAGCGAATCGGGGTCGACACCGTCGCTTCCGGGAATCCGCGCACCGAGTAGGCGCTGGCGATCGTGTGGTCGCGGGTGTTCTGGTTGTAGTCGACGAAGAGCTTCTCCGGGTCACGATCCTTGCGCCACCAAGTGGTCGTCACGTCCTGGGGCAGGCGGCGTTCGATTTCCCTGGCGAAGGCCAGCGCCGCCGTCCGAACTTGCGAGAAGGTCCACTGCGGAGCGATCCGGACGTAGATGTGCAGGCCCTTCCCGCCCGAGGTCTTCGGCCAGCCGACCGCGCCGAGTTCGTCGAGTACCTCGTGGGCGACGTGAGCGACCCGCTGGATCCGGCTGAACGGGCATTGCGGCATGGGGTCCAGGTCGATGCGCCACTCGTCGGGCTTCTCGGTGTCGGCGCGCCGGCTGTTCCAGGGATGGAATTCGACAGTGGACATCTGCACGGCCCAGATGACGCTGGCCAGTTCGGTGACACACAATTCGTCGGCGGTGCGGCCGAAGCGCGGGAAATAGATGTTGACCGTCTGCACCCATTCCGGTGCCCCGCGGGGCAGCCGCTTCTGATGCACCTTCTCGCCGGAGACCCCTTCCGGAAAGCGGTGCATCATGCAGGGCCGCTCGCGAAGGGCATTCACGATCCCGTCGCCGACGGAGAGGTAGTAATTGACGAGATCCAACTTGGTCTCGCCCCGGGCCGGGAAGTAGACGCGGTCCGGATTGGTCAACCGGATGGTGCGCTCGCCCACCGGCAGTTCGATCGCAGGACTGCTGCCCTTTCCGGACGCCATGGTGCCAACCTAGGCGATCCCTCGGCGCGCCGGCTCAGTCGGGCAGCATCGGCAGCTGGATCCCGCGGTCCTGATGCAGCAGAACGGCTCTGCCGACGGAGGCGCCGCCGAAGCGTTCTTTGATGCGGTCGAGCGCGGCGTCCAGAGGTGCGGCCCGAAATTCTCCGTAGGGCAGCTCCAACTGGATGGCGTCGGCGGAGTCGAACTGCGAGACAGAGATGCCCAACATGGTCAGCCCGCGGGCGGCGATCATCGGCGTCGCCTCGGCCAGGACCCGACGTCCGGCCGCCAGAATCGTGTCGGTGTGATCCGTCGGCGCGGCCAAGGTCGTCGAGCGCGTGGCGCGGCTGAAGTCGGCGAAACGAAAACGGACGATCAGGGTGCGGCCCCGGCGGCGTGCAGCCCGCATCCGTCGGGTGACCCGGTCGACCAAACCCAGCAGCACGGCGTCGAGATCGTCGGGACCGAGCCGAGCTCGCCCCAGGGCGTGCTGAGATCCGATGGAGTGGCGCCGCACCCCGGTTTGCACCGGGCGCGGGTCCCGGGCGTTGGCCAGGGCGTACAGGTGCCGTCCGGCACCGGCGCCCACCAGGCTGACCAGTGCCGACTCCGGCATGGCCGCAATGTCGCCGACCGTCCGGATACCGGCGCTGCCCAACTTCGCTGCGGTGATCTGGCCGACTCCCCAGAGCCGCTGCACCGGAAGAGGATGCAGGAAACGCAGCTCCGCGTCGGGCGGCACGTGCAGCAACCCATCCGGTTTGCCCACCGCGCTGGCCACCTTGGCCAGGAACTTCGTGCGGGCCACGCCCACGGTGATGGCCAGACCGACTTCCTGCCGGACGCGGGCGCGCAGCCGGGCCGCGATGTCCACGGGCGTGGCCGGATGGAGGAGCCGGCGCAGTCCGCTGACATCGAGGAACGCCTCGTCGATCGAGATGCCCTCCACCAGCGGCGTGGTGTCCTCGAAGATCGCGAAGACGTCCTTGCTGGCCCTGATGTACGAGGAGAAGTGCGGCTCGACGATCACCACATCGGGACACAACCGTCTGGCCATCCGCCCGCTCATCGCGGTTCGGACACCGAAGGCCTTCGCCTCGTACGAAGCCGCCAACACCACACCACCGCCCACCACGACCGGCCGGCCCAGCAGGCGCGGATCGTTCCGCTGCTCCACGGACGCGTAGAAGCTGTCCAGGTCGGCGTGCAGGATGTTCGCTTGCTCGGCCACCGCGGGTCCGGTTCGGACAGCCGCTTGCCGGAAATCGCCGCCCCGGGACCGGCGATGGCCCAGGAGCTGGTGCTCAGCCGCGGTGATGAGCGTGGACGTCACGAACACATGTTCGCACGGTTGATCGGATCTCGCCAGGTGCCATTCCGACCGGCTTGGGCAGGCCGTGACGGCGCCGGACGCGGCCGGCGAAAACAGAACGGCCCCACCGCGACTTGCCGGTGGGGCCGTTCTGATGATCTGGGATCAGTGGCTGGAACGCCCGGAGGATTCCTCCAGCTCGCCGATCTGGGCGTGATGGAGCTCCCCGTCGGTCTGTTTGTGCAGCAGGAAGCCCTTCTCCGCATGGCCGGCCGATCCGAGCTGGTTCATCCGCTTGGGCACCGGCGCTCCCTGGTAGGCCAGCGGAATGGCATGCCCGTGGTCGTCGATGCCGCCGAGCGGCTGGTGGACCTCGATGAACTCGCCGTGCGGCAGTCGCCTGATGATGCCCGTCTCGATGCCGTGTTCCAGCACGTCCCGGTCCGCGTGCTGGAGGCCGAGACACAGCCTGTAGGTGATGGCGTAGGCCAGCACCGGCAGGCCACGATCGAGCCGATGCGGCCGACCCAGGTCATCACGTTCAGCGAGATGTCCAGCTTGAGCGCGAACAGGTCGTTGGCGCCGTTGATCAGGTTGAGGATGTAGAAGGCCAGGAACGCCACGCCGAGCGAGGTGCGCACCGGCACGTCCCGCGGCCGCTGCAGGATGTTGTGCATCGCGTTGTCCTTGGTGAACTTCTTCTCGATGAAGGGATACGACATCACCAGATCATCAGAGAGCGTGGCGCCGCCGATCGACGGGAAGAACACCGCGGGTACCATGTAGTGGCCGAACAGGTTCCGGGTCTCCCAGGCCGGCCAGACCCGGACCATGCCGTCCAGGAAGCCCATGTAGAAGTCGGGTTGCACGCCGGCCGAGACTTGCGACGGGTTGTACGGGCCCAGGTTCCAGATCGGGTTGATCTGGAACACGCCGGCCAGCAGCATGATGACGCCGGTGACGATGGCGAAGAAGCCGCCGCCCTTGGCGGCGAAGGTCGGGCAGCACCCGGACGCCGACCACGTTGTTCTCGGTGGCCCTCGGGCCCGGCGAACTGGGTGTGCTTCTGGAACCACACCAGCGCCACGTGCACGGCGATCAGCGCCAGGATGACGCCCGGGATGACCAGGATGTGCAGCGAGTAGAACCGGCCGATGACGATGTCGCCCGGATAGTCACCGCCGAAGACCGCCCAGTGCATCCAGGTGCCGATCACCGGGATGGACAGGATGAATGCGGAGACGGCGCGCAGGCCCGGTGCCGGACAGCAGGTCGTCGGGCAGCGAGTAGCCCAGGAAGCCCTCGGCCATGCCCAGCACCAGCAGCAGCACACCGAGGATCCAGTTGGCCTCGCGCGGCTTGCGGAACGCTCCGGTGAAGAAGATGCGCATCATGTGCAGCATCATCGAGGCCAGGAAGATCAGCGCGGCCCAGTGGTGGATCTGCCGGACCAGCAGTCCGCCGCGGACCTCGAACGACAGGTCGAGGGTCGACTGGTAGGCGTACGACATCGGGACGCCGCGGAGCTTGTCGTAGACCCCGTTGTAGACGGTTTCGCCCATCGACGCATCGAAGAACAGCGTCAGGTACACGCCGGACAACAGCAGCACGAGGAACGAGTAGAGCGCGGACTCGCCCAGCATGAAGGACCAGTGGGTCGGGAAGACCTTGTTCATGGCGGCCCGCAGCGGCCAGGGGCACCGTGATAGCGGATGTCGGCTCCGTCGACGGCGCCCGCACGAGGGCTTGGGCTTCTTGCTGGTACGGGTGGTCAGCCGGCTCACGAGTTGTACTTCCCTTCCGGATGCGAACTCCAACGGCGCTCGTTTGCCCGTTTTCCCAGAAGCCAGGACCGACCGCCTCGATGAAGTCGCTGTTGGCGACGAAGTACCCCTCATCATCGACCTCGATGGGCAATTGCGGCAGCGGCCGGGTGGCGGGACCGAAGACCGGCTTGGCGCCGTCGAAGACATCGAACTGAGATTGGTGACAGGGGCACAGAATGCGGCCCGTCTGCTGCTCGTACAGCGACACCGGGCAGCCGACGTGGGTGCAGATCTTGGAGTACGCCCAGACGTCCCCGTAATTGAAGCCCTCCTGGCCGGTACGCACGCGGACCTCGGCTGTCCGGCCGGAGGCGGAAGAGCATGACGGCCGAGTCGGACGCCTTGGCTCCGCCCGGGACGCCCGGGAAAACCGTGGTCAGCGAGCCGGCCGAGATGTCCGACGGGCCGGACCGGGTGTGCCGTCGATGTAGGTCATCCGGACCTTCTTGCCGTGAGTTCTGACCGGCGCCACAGCGTGACCCAGAGCTCGGATTCGGGACCCTGGGCCCAGGGGTTCTTGATGAAGCCGCCCAGCACCGGTACCACGGTGGCCAGGCCGAGGACGCCGCCGGCCAGCGCGATGCGAGCCCTTGAGTCATGCCGCGGCGCTTGACCATGCCCATCTTGTCGACCGGTGTCCACGACCTCGGCGCCGAGCGTCTGCCGGTCGACCTCGTCGGACATGCCGATGTGCCGTTGCTGGATGGCGACCTCATGCGGGGTGATCTTCTTGGCCAGGGCGACCACCCCGATACCGAAGAACAGGATGCACAGCCCCAGCGTCGATGCCCAGCGCGGGCGTGTACAGGGCGTACAGCATCTGCTTGCTGCCGGCGTAGGCGGTCTGGTAGCCGGCCGGCCAGAAGATGAACGCCACCGACGAACAGCGCCCCGAACAGGCCGGACAGCAGGAACCACTTGGCGACGTTGCGCTCGGCGCGCTTGTCGGCCGGCGAGCCGGGGACGTAGCGCTCGCCGTACTCGACCAGCTCGACGCCGTCCATGGCGGCGCCCGAGCCGGGCCTTCTCCTCGCGTGGTCAAGGTCGCTCAGTTCGTCGTCGGACGGAATGACGACGATCGTGTCGAACGCACCGCTCAGGCTCGGGACCCCATCCACAGGTGAGCGCGACGATCGCGCCCATGCCGACCAGGAATGCGATCAGACCTTCGGGTGCCGGGCCGAATCCGCCGAGGAGTAACCACCCGGGTCGACGGTCTGCCTTGTTGTTCTGGACGAACGCGATGATCGCCCGCTTCTCGTCTGGCGTCAGCTGGCCGTCCGAGAACTTCGGCATGTTCTCCGGACCGGACAGCATGGCGCGCGTAGATCTGCGTGTCGGTGGCCTCGTCGAGGTTCGGGGCGTACTTGCCCTGCGAGAGGGCGCCGCCCTGGCCGGTGAAGTTGTGGCAGGAAGCGCAGTTCAGCCGGTACAGCTCACCGCCCTTGGCCAACGTCGTTGCGACGTTCTGCAGCGTGCCGTCCGATGCAGGGCCGGAACCTCCGGGCCGCCGCCGTTGGACTGCGACGAACGCGGCCAGGGCGTCGATCTGGGCCTCGTTGAACACGCGGCTGCTTGCGCGGCTTCTGGGCCCCGTTGGCGTCGGCCGGCATGCGGCCGGTGGAGACCTGGAAGTACACGGCCGCCTGGCCGACGCCGATCAGCGACGGGCCCGCGGCCGAGTGACGCCCTGCAGATTGGCGCCGTGGCAGGTGATGCACGAGGTCTGGTAGAGGCTGCTGGCCCTCCGCGACCTGCGGAGTTGTCGGCGGCGGCGTCTGGAGGTGGAGCGGCAGGAACGCCTCGTAGGCGAAGCCCATGGTGATCAAGGCGAACAGCATGGCCAGCGTGCCGCTGAGCCGCCGGGCGAACTTGCTCTTGCGGTCGAAGCGGCGCGACCGGCGATGCTGCCGGGTGAGCACACCGACGACCGGGCGGTGATCAACGGCTGCGTCGGCGAAGGTGTCGAGGTCGGGGCTTTCGGCGGCGTCGGGGCCGGGCTCCTGGGATTCCTCGGGTTCAGTCCGTCCGCCAGCGGCAGCGTCGAGATCGGTGGACTCGTCGGTCATCGGCACTTCCTCGTCACTGTCCGAGAGGTTTCGTTGCGGGGGCGCTGAGCCGGTCATCGGATGATGTAGATGGTCAGGAACAGGCCGATCCAGACCACGTCGACGAAGTGCCAGTAGTAGGACACGACGATGGCGGCGGTGGCCTGGGCCGGCGTGAACTTCGACAACTTGGTGCGGGCGATGAGGATGAGGAAGGCGATCAGGCCGCCGATGACATGCAGGCCGTGGAATCCGGTGGTCAGGTAGAAGACCGTGCCGTAGGCGCCGAGGACGGGATGGTGGTGCCGTCGGGGATCTGGTTCGCGGTACTCGTTCGCCTGGCCGAGCACGAAGACCAGGCCCATGAGGAACGACAGGAAGTACCAGCGCCGCAGCCCGAAGACGTCACCCTGCTCCGCGGCGAAGACACCCAGCTGGCAGGTGACCGAGGACAGCACCAGGATCGATGGTGAAGACGAGCGGCATAGGGCACGTCGAGGTGGGTGGGTGGCGGCGGCCAGACGCCTTTGGTGTTCGTGGCCCTGGCCGTGAAGTAGATGCCGAACAGGCCGGCGAAGAACATCAACTCGCTCGCCAACCACACGATGATGCCGACACTGACCATGTTCGGCCGGTTGAGCGTATGGATGCGGGAACTGATGGCGGGGGGCCCCGACGCGGCCGGTCGCAGACGTCACAAGGCGATTATGAACTGCCCGGGTCGAGCTTGTCCCTCCGGGCCGTACCCAACCTGCCCGCGCGTCGCCTTTTGGACATCTGCGCAGGTCAGGGCGCTGAAATTTCTTCGACCAGTTGTCGAAGTTGCGCTCTTCCGGCGCGGCGCGGGCCGCCCTCTACGATCGGCACGCGGGGCAATCGCTCGGGCTCCGTGGCTGCTCGGAAGAATGCGGGATCGGCCCGGCCCTACGGGCACCCCAGCAGCATCGACGGGCCCGACGGTTCTGTTGTGGTTCTGCCAATCAAGCATCGGTTTCTGACAGGCGGTTGATAAGGTCATGAGCAATCCGGTCGTGTTGGTGTACAGCCACCGAGCCGAGGTCCGCGAACGCGATCATGACCGCCGATCGGCCGGCGGCCCGCGCCGGATGTCGGCCGGATCGACTTCCTGGAGTGCGTCCGGGGTGGCCGACGTGCTGGCCGCGGTGGACGACCGGACGGCGGACGTGCTCATCCTGGACGCCGAGGCCCAACCGACCGGCGGCATGGGGATCTCCCGGCAGATCCACCTCGAAGCCGAGCACATGCCGCCGATCATCTTGACCTGCGACGGGTGGCGGACCGATGGCTGGCCACCTGGGCCCGGGCCGACGAGATCCTGGTGCACCCGCTGGACCCGGTGATCGCGGCGGAGACGGTGGCCTCGGTGCTGCGCAAGCTGCGCCGAAGGAACTGGGGTCGACCACGGCGGCCGACGCCGGTCACGCCGCATTGCCGTCGTGACGGACGGTCCGACAGCGGGGGACAGGACCTGGCCGGAGCTGTTGACCCGGCTGCTCGACCGGTCTGATCTGTCCGCTGCCGAGACGGCCTGGGTGATGGATCTGGATCATGGCCGGGGAGGCGACGCCCGCTCAGCTCGCCGGGTTCGCGGTGGCGCTTCGGGCCAAAGGCGAGACCGCCGCGGAGGTGGCCGGTCTGGCCGCCTCGATGTTGGCTCATGCGGTGCGCGTCCGGGTGCCGGTCCCGGCAGTCGACATCGTGGGCACCGGGGGAGACCGGGCCAACACGGTCAACATCTCGACCATGGCGGCGGTGGTGGTGGCCGCGGCCGGGCGCGCCGGTGGTCAAACACGGCAACCGGGCGGCGTCCAGCAAGTGCGGTGCCGCCGATCTGCTCGAGGGTCTCGGGGTGCCGATCTCGCTCGGTGCCGAGGAGGTGGCGACGACCGTGCGCCGAGGTCGGTATCGGGTTCTGCTTCGCGCCGGTCTACCACCCCTCCTATGCGCTTCGCCTCGGTACCGCGGCGGGAGATGGGTATCCCGACCTTCTTCAACTTTCTGGGGCCGCTGACCAATCCCGGCCCAGCCGCACGCCTCGGCGATCGGTTGCGGCGTCGCTGGCCATGGCCCCGGTGATGGCCGGAGGTGTTCGCCGCGCGCGGTGCGGAGGTGCTGGTCTTCCGCGGGGACGACGGTCTGGACGAACTGACCACCACGACCACCTCGCAGCTGTGGATGGTTTCCGGGGGCCGGGTCCGGCAGGTCGTGCTCGACCCGGCCGAATTGGATATCCCGACGGCCAGCGCCGCCGATCTGCGCGGCGGCGACGTAGCGGTGAACGTGGCGGCGGCCCGAGACCTGTTCGCCGGTCGGCCCGGTCCGGTCCGTGACGCGGTGGTACTCAACGCGGCGGCGGCGCTCGTCGGCCCATGCCGGCCTGTCCGGTGATCTGGTCGCTGATTTGCGGCTCGGCTTGAAGCGCGCCCGTGCGGCCCTGGACTCCGGCGCCTGCGCGGATCTCGTCGGCCGCTGGGCCGCGCTCAGTCAACGGTTGGCCTGAACCCGGTCGCCTGCTCTGCCGTGCCGGCCGCGTTGAGCTGAATCGGCGGGGCCGGGCCGTGCGATGCCGGCGGCGCGGCGGCGAGGCCGGCTACAGGCGCCGTGCCCCGGCTCAGGCGTCCATTCCGATGGAGAAGGCGTCGTCGGTGTCCCGGCTGCGAGTAGGAGCGGAACGCGATGTGGGTGACCGTCCGCACGACGCCGGGCACCTTCGAGATCTTGTCCGGGACCAGGTCGGCAATGCCCGCGTGGTCGGCGGTCGAGTGATGGCGATCAGGTCGACGTCCCCGGCACAGGAGTACACCTGGTCGACTCCGGGCAGATCGGCGATCGCCTGCGCGGCTTCGGTGATGCTGATCGGCTTCCACGTCGATCAGCACGATTGCCGTGACCATGTCGCTCCTGGGTTCTGTTGTCCGTCGGTCCTGCCTGTGACGGTGAGGCTAGCGGTCGGACTCGCCCGGCCGGTGTTCACTACGGCACTCCACGCAGGGCGCCCCGCGCCAGGCCGACGGCCGCGACGAAGGGGCGCCAGCGGCCCGCCGCGCGCGCCGGACTGCTCCACGGCTCGGTGGCCGAGACGAGCCGGGTGCCCGGGCGTTCCAGCCAGCGGAGCAATGTCGTCGTCTCCTCGGCGCATGCCCCCGGCAGCGGGCCGGTGCGGGGCATCACGGTCTCCGCCGAGCGCCGGAGCAGGTCGATGACCGGCATCGGGTCGACGCCGCGCTGCGCGCGCCCCGCCGCTGCCAATCGCCCGTACCGGATGACGGCGAGGTCCCAGCCACCCTTGCCGTCCGGCTTGAGCGACGACCAGCTCAGCGATTGTCGACAGTCCCGCCAGCCGCTGGCGGCGGTCGGCCACCCCGGCCAGCATCGACAGGCGGTCCCGAACCGTGGCGGCCTGGTCGAAGCGCCCTTGTTCGGAAAGCCGTTGCAACAGGGCCTTCAAACCGGCCAGGATCTCGTCGGAGACGCCGGACGACCAGCGCGTTGATCCGCTCGACGTGTCCGGCGTAGCTGCTCCTGGCTCTCCCGACCGGCGCACGGCGCCCCGCACTTGCCGATCTCGGCCAGCGCGCACGGAGTGCCGCAGGGTTTGCGGCTCAACCGCTGCGAGCAGCGGCGGATACCGCACCACCTCCTGGATCGCCTCCACCGCCACCTGGGCGTCCGCCTTGTTCGGGAACGGGCCCAGGCAGGCCGCCGCCGGCGGGCACCGTCGAGACGATGGACAGCCGCGGAAAGGGCTCGGCGGTCAGCGTCACCCAGAGCACCTTGCCGGGCTGCCGGGACCGGCGGTTGTAGGCCGGTTGGTGAGCGGCGATCATGCGCTGCTCGCGAACCAGGGCCTCCAGTGCATGCGAGCACTCCACGTAATCCACCCGTTCGGCCAGGCCGACCATCTGGCGGATACGCCCGCGCGTCTCGCCGGCCGCCGAAATAAGACCGCACCCGCTGCCGCAGGTTCCGCGACGTGCCGACATACAGCACCTCGCCGCGCCGGCCCTTGAACAGGTAGACGCCCGGCGCCGCCGGCAGATGCTCGGCCAGGTGGCGTTTACGCCGATGCCCGACCGGCACGTTGCGCGAGAGGTGTTGCAGCTCAGCCAAACTCTGGACCCCGAGACCGCCGACACGTTCGAACAAGCCGTGCAGCACGTCGACGGTGGCGCGGGCGTCGTGCAGGGCCCGATGATCGGGCGTGGTCCGGGCCCGAAAGAGCATGGCGAGGGCGGAAAGTCGCACGCTGGGCGCCTCGTCCTTCGTCAGCACCGCCCGCGCGACCTTCACGGTGTCGACGACTTGGTTGCCGGGCCAGGGCAAGTCGAGTTGGCGGCACGCGGCCTTGAGGAAACCCACGTCGAATCCGGCATTGTGCGCGACCAGGACGGTGCCGCGGATGAATTCGAGAAATGCCGGCAGCACGGCGCCGATGCGGGGAGCGTCGAAGACCGTCGCATCGCTGATGCCGGTCAGTACGGTGATCTGCGGTGGAATCGACCGCCCCGGATCCACCAGAGTCGCGAACTCACCGAGTACCTCACCGCCACGCACCTTCACCGCGCCGAACTCGGTGATGGCGTCGTCGGTGGACGAGCCGCCCGTCGTTTCCAGGTCGACGACGACAAAGGTGATGTCGCGCAAGGGATCGCCGAGCTCATCGAAGCTGTACTGCCCGGTCTGTCCGGTCGGCCCGGCCAGCGAATCATGCCCCGGCCTGTCGAGCACGCCGACGTCCGCCAGCCGCGGACCGGGCACCACGGTGGCCGTGGGGCGGTGGGTGGCGAGCGCGCTTGGTCCGGTCATGGTGCGATCACGAGTCGAACGCTAGATCGAGGCACCGACAGTCGCCTTCCGGCGCGCCGGGGCGATATCGGGTCCGGCCGGATCCGGGAAGATCACGGTGTGGATCCGGAACCAGGCGAGGCAACCGCGACGGTGACGTCGACCGCTCCGGACGCGATGCTGTCCGTCTCCAGCGGCGCGTCCGATTCCGGCGGGGCGGCCGACTCGGGCGGGTCCCCCGACTTCGAAGTGCCTCCCGGGTCGGGAGGGGCGGTCGATTCCAGCGATACCGCCGATGTCCCCGACGGCGCCCGTCGCGCCTCGGTCGCGGACTTGCCGGCGCCGGTCCGCGCCCGGCTGATCGGCTGGGCCGCCAAGGTGCTGGGAACGCTTCCGCCGCCCCAGGTGCCGGCGGCGTTGACTCGGGTGGCCCGCTTCGCGCCGGCCAAGCGCGCCCGGTCGGCCGGACCGGCCTTGATCCTGGCGCTGGATCAAGATCCGGCTTTCCGCGCCGCGGTGGCTCAAGCCGCTCCGCACCGATCTGCTGATCCGGTGGACGCCGCCGCGGCGGCGGCGCTGACCGATCATACCGATCTCGATCGGCTCCTCGACGAGGTCCGGAGCGGCACAGATGCGCTCGCCGTCCGGGGCGAAATCGAACAGGCGCGCGCCGAGATCGCACGGCTCCGCAAAGCGCTGTCGGCGCAGGAATCGTTGGGCGCGCCCGCCGTGCCCGAGGACGACGCCCAGTTGGCGCGGCTCCGGAAGCGACTCCGCGACCAAGGCGTTCGGCTGCGGGAGAGCGAACTGGCGGCCGTCGACGCCGAGCGTCGATTCACCGCAGAGGTGAGCCGGCTCTCGGCCGACTTGGAGCGCTCACGGTCCCAACTCGAACAGGCCCAGACGAAGGCCCAGGCTGAGTCCGAGCGGGCCGACCGGGCCCAGGAGACGGTGGCGCGGCTCCGGGCGGAAGGCCAGGCGGCCCGGGCCCACGACGATCGCCGGCTGGATCTGCTGCTGTCGACGGTGGAGGGGGCGATGAGCGGTCTTCGTCGCGAGCTGGAGCTGACCGGCGGTGGCTCCAGTCCGGCCGAGACAGTGGCCGCCGGCCTTTCTGTGGTGCCGGGCAGGTCCGAGGGCACCGACGATCCGCGCCGCCTGCAGGCCTGGCTGAACCTGCCCGGCGCCCATTTGATCGTCGACGGCTACAACGTCAGCAAATCCGGCTTCGGGGAAATGACCCTGCTCGACCAGCGGGACCGACTGACCCGGTTGTTGAGCGGCTTGGCCGTCCGCACCTCGGCCGAAGTCACGGTCGTGTTCGACGGCGCCGCCGTGGTCGCTCCACTGCAGTCCCGTCGCGGGGTACGTGTCTTGTTCTCGCCGCCGGGGGTGCTGGCGGACGACGTCATCGCCGATCTGGCCGCCGCCGAACCGGTCGGCCGGGTCTTGGTGGTGGTGACCTCCGACGCCGACGTGGTGCGGCGGGTACGTCGTTCCCGCGCCCGGACCGCGCCGTCCACGGTGCTGCTCACGCTCCTGCGTTCCTGAGCGCCGCGTTTCCGCGCGGGATTAGTCATCGCAGGTCAGGGTGACTGTCGGTGGTACCTCCTAGCGTGCTGTCCAGGTTCGCACCGCGGAATCGGCCGTAGGTGTCGCACCGTCTAAGCACAGCCAGGACGGAGAACAGAACATGCAGGTGGATTGCGATCGTTGCGCCGTACGCGGCCCGGCGTGTGCGGAGTGCGTGGTGACCTTCGTGCTCGGGTTGTCGGATCGGTCCGCTCGTGGAGCCGCCGGATCGATCAGCGGCCCGCGCCTCGGGGGAGCCGAGGCGGTGATCGGTTCGGGAGTGGTGAGCTTCGAGGACAGCGAGTGGCGCGCTCTGGACGTGTTGGCCGACTCGGGGCTGGTCCCCCCGCTGCGCCTGGTGACGGCGGTCGATCATCCGCCGGTCGACCGTTTCCGGGCGGGCTGATCGGAGAGCAGCACGGCTCCTCTCCAAAGTTGCTCACCCTTTGGTGTGAGTTCTTTCACCCAGCACGGTCGTGACGTTGGAGTTTCCGCAGGTCACGGTGGGCACGGAGACTAACGCCGAAGACGCGACGTCTCAGGCTGTGTGATTTACCTGAAGTTTCATGCACTTTGCTGGACTCGGAACGAGTCCGTCTCGTAACCTGTTCGAGACCTTCCGCCCAGGTTGTCGGCCACGACGATCCGGAGGGTCGCGCTGATTCGGTGGTCGCTGGGCTTGCTGGCCCGGCCGTCGAGCCGAATCGCGGACAGCCCTTTCTTGTCGGCCTTCGACATGGCTGCCGTGCGCCCGCTCGCCCTGACGTTGTCCAGGGCGAAGGCGTGTCCGGCCCAGGGCGCAGTCCCGGTCAGCGTCCGAACGAAGAAAGGTCCCGCCCGTCTTGGTGCCTCAGAGCGAGCCGAAGCCGACCCGCCTTTTCGGTGCCTTGCGAACCGTCGCCGTCATCGTCGCGGTGGTGGCCGGAACCTTTATGCTCGCCCCGTCCTCGGGCGCGACCGTACCGACCACCTCGAAGGACGCCAGGGCCGCCTGGCAGGCGAGCACTCAGAAGGCCGAAGCGGCCGCCGAGCAGCTCAACGCCGCCCGGCAGGCGCAAGGAAATGCCGAGAAGACGGCTGCGGCTGCGGAGAGCAAAGCGAACGCGTCGACCGCCAAGCTGGCGGCGGCCCAGGGCAAGGTGCGGGCGGCCAACGCCAAAGTGGCTCAGTACCAGGCCGATCTGGACCAGTTCGCGAACGCCAGCTTCCAGGGCGCCGATCTCAGCCAAGTGAATGCCTTGCTCATGGCCGGCAACGCGGACGACTTCCTGGACCAGGCGAGCACGCTCAACCAGATCGCGACCGACACCCAGACCACCATCACCGCGGCCACGGCGGCCGTGGCCGCGGCCAATCAGGCCAAGGCGGCGGCCACCAACGCGCAGCAGGCCGCCGATCAGGCCAGGGCCCAGGCGAACGCCGCGGTGAATGCGGCCAAGCAGACCACCAGCGCCGCGACGGCGAAGAAGTCCGCCATGGATGCCGCGGTGACGGCGAATCACCAGCTGTTCGACAAGCTCAGCGCGGCCGAGAAGAAGGCGGCGGCGGCCGCCGCGGCCAAGCAGAAGGCCGAGTCCGCCGTGGCGGTGCAGCAAATCAAATCCGCCGTCACCCAGGCGGAGGGCCAGGGCATGGGCGCCGCGGCCCAGATCGGTGCCTCCGTGTTGCCGAACTTCCCGGTCAGCGGCGGCGACAAGGCCGGGCAGATCGCGGCCAGAGCGGCGCTGACGAAGATCGGTGGCGGTTACTGCTATGCCTGTGACGGTCCGGTCAACTACGACTGCTCCGGACTGACCACGTGGGCCTGGGGCCAAGCCGGCTACACCATCCCGCGCGTGTCGTACGAGCAGGCGAACTTCCCGTCGGTGCCGCTCGATCAGTTGCAGCCCGGTGATCTGGTCACCTATTACTCCCCGGTGAGCCACGTGGCCATCTACGTGGGCAACGGCATGGTGGCCAGCGCGGCCGACGAAGAACTCGGCATCATCCTGGTGCCGGTGGACAAGGGCGGCCCGAGTCCGACCGGACACCGCGTCCCGCGTTGATCCGGCCGGCGCCCAGCCGTCCTGCTCTAGGGTCGCCTGGATGCGCCGCACCCTGCTGATCACCAACGACTTCCCGCCCCGCCAGGGCGGGATTCAGTCGTATGTGCACGAGCTGGCCACCAGGCTGCCGGCCGGTGCTCTCTCGGTGTACGCGCCCGCCTGGCCGGGCGCGGCGGACTTCGACGCCGCTCAACCCTTTCCGGTCTTCCGGCATCCGGGATCGTTGATGCTGCCGGTGCCGGCGGTGGCGCGACGCGCTCTGCAGCTGATCGACGGCCAAAAGGCGAGCGCAGTCTGGTTCGGCGCCGCGGCTCCCCTGGCTCTGCTGACGCCCGTCCTCCGCCGGCACGGGATCGAGCGGGTGGTGGCCAGCACGCACGGCCACGAGGTGGGCTGGTCCATGCTGCCCGTCGCGCGGCAGGCACTGCGCCGCATCGGCAACCGGGTGGACGTCCTGACGTTCGTCAGCAAGTACGCGCGGCACCGGTTCAGCGCCGCGTTCGGCCCGATGGCCCGGCTGGAACATGTGCCCCCCGGAGTCGACCCGGTGGTCTTCCGTCCCGATCCCGGCCGGCGGACGGAGGTCCGAGAGCAACTGGGGCTGGGAGAGCGGCCGGTGGTCGTCTGCATCTCGCGGCTGGTGCCCCGTAAGGGCCAGGACACGCTGATCCGGGCGTGGCCTTCGGTGCGGGCGGCGGCCCCCGATGCCCGCCTGCTGATTGTCGGAAGCGGCGACCACGATCGGTGGCGCAGGTTGGCTGCCGAGGTCGGCGTGGCGGATTGTGTGTTGTTCACCGGTGGGGTTCCGGCCGACGATCTGCCCGGCTACTACGCCGCCGGCGATCTTTTCGCCATGCCGTGCCGCACCCGGGGTCGCGGCCTTGACGTGGAGGGATTGGGAATCGTCTTCCTTGAGGCTGGTGCCGCTGGCCTGGCGGTGGTGGCCGGGGACTCGGGCGGGGCGCCGGAAGCCGTGCAGGACGGCCGCACGGGTGTGGTGGTCGACGGGCGGGACACCGATGCGGTGGCGGCGGCGGTCGGCGTTCTGTTGACCGATCCGGAACGGCGGGCGGAGATGGGGCGGGCCGGGCGAGCCTGGGTGCGACGGGACTGGTCCTGGGAACACTCCGCGGCCCGGCTGGCCGACCTGCTGGGCTGATCACGCCCGCGGGCCTTGCCCGGTCGTCGGAGCACGTTTCTGCTTGATATTCGCCGTTCGGCGACACGGACGGCGAGAAGCGGCCCAGCGGCGGATACGGTCGAGAGCGTGCGGCTCAGCTTCGTGTCCGATGTCCACGGCAACGTCGAAGGGCTGGCCGCCGTCGCGGAAAACGCGGAGCAACTGGTGGTCCTCGGAGACCTGCTCGACTACGTCGACTATCACGACCCCGCCCGCGGCATTCTCGGCGAGGTCTTCGGATCGGAACGCGTGCGGCACTTCGCGCGGCTGCGCGCCGACGGCGATTTCCTGACGCTGCGCGCCTACAACCGCTCCCTGTGGGACACGCTGGCCGACCCCGTCGGCACGCTGGCTGAGGTGGTGGCGCACAGGTACGAGCAGATGCTGGCGGTGCTGCCCGCCAACACCCTGCTGACTCTGGGCAATGTCGACGTCGAAGCTGTCTGGCGCGACCTCGCCGGGGACCGGATGCGCTGCCTGGACGGTGAAGTGGTGGTCGTGGCCGGGCGAAAGTTGGGTTTCGTGGGGGGTGGGTCGTCCCGCCCCGGGATGCCCCCGCGCGCCCCCGATCCGGTGTGGCAGCCGTTCGTCCGCCCGGCCGTCGAGTTCCAGGCCTCGCTCCAGGCGCTGGGCCCGGTGGACGTGCTGTGCACCCACGTGCCGCCCCGCCTGGCCCGCCTGCGCTACGACACCTACCCGGCTCGGCTGGAGATGTACGGACCAGGGCTGCTCGAGTACATCGACCGTCACCAGCCCCGGCTCTCGGTCTTCGGGCACGTGCACCAACCGCTCGCCGTCCGTCAGCGGCGTGGCCGGACCGAATGCGTCAACGTCGCCATTTCCAGCGTTTTCCGCAGGCCTTCGAGGCTGTCCTCGACTGAGAAGCGACCGGGTTCGCTCGGGCCGCAACCGTGCCGATCGCTCCGGGAACCGAGCTCCACGGCCGCTACTTCGGCCGCCTCCCGCCTCCGGAACCGAGCTGGGCGGCGGCCTTTTTGGCCGCGTCCCGAGCCGGAATCGGGCTGGGCGGCGGCCAACAGCAACCGTCGGTCCCAGACGTTAACCTTTCGCCATGGCCGACAGCTCGACGCAGTCCCTGACCATGAACGCGCCACCGGACGCGATCATGGACGTGATCGCTGCGTTCGAGGAGTATCCCCAGTGGACCGGTGCGGTCAAGGATGTGCTGATCACCGACCCGGGCGACGGCCATCGCGCCAAGCGGGTCAAGTTCGGACTGGACGCCGGCCTGGTGAAGGACCGCTACGAGCTGGAGTACACCTGGGCGCCGGACGGGCTTTCGGTGTCCTGGGACCTGGTGTCCGGGCAGATGCAGAAGGCCCAACACGGTTCCTACGAACTCCAGCGGCGCGGCACGGCCACCGAAGTGACCTACTCGTTGTCGGTGCAGCTCAACGTGCCGTTGATCGGTGTTCTCCGGCGCAAAGCCGAGCGGACGATCATGGACACCGCGCTCAAGGAGCTCCGTAACCGAGTCGAGAAATCGTGAGCGAACGTCCGCGCATCCTGCTGCACACGGGGAAAGGCGGAGTCGGCAAGACCACGGTCGCGGCGCTCAGCGCAGTCGCTGCCGCCCGGCAGGGGCATCGTGCCCTGTTGCTGTCGACCGACCCGGCTCATTCGGTCGGCGACGTGCTCGCCGCTGCCGTGACGGGACGGCCGTCGCGGGTAGAGCTGACCGGCGTGCCGTCCGCGGGTGGCCTGTGGGCCGCTCAGGTCGACGTGCGCGGACGGCTCGAAGACGGCTGGTCGACGGTCCGCGACTACCTGACCGACACCCTGGCCGCCCAGGGCATCGGCCGGGTGCAGGCGGCGGAATTGTCGATCCCGCCGGGCGCGGAGGAACTCATCGCGCTGATCGAGGTGGGTCGCCAGGCGGCCACCGGAGACTTCGACGTGCTGGTGGTGGACTGTGCGCCCAGCGGCGAGACGCTGCGGCTGTTGGCCCTCCCGGAAACGCTCGCCTTCTACGCCCGGCAGCTGACCAGCGGTCCCGTGCGCCTGCTCCGCGGACTGGCGTCCGGACTGGGTCTGGGCAGCAGGAACGGCGGTCCGGCCGGACCGAATGCCGCGGACCGGCTGCACCGTCTGTTGGCCGAACTGGCCGGCGTCCGCGACCTGCTCGCCGACCCGAGCCGCAGCGCCATCCGCATGGTGATCTCGCCGGAACGCATGGTCGTGGCGGAAGCGCGCCGCTTGTGGACGGCCCTCGGCCTGCACGGATTCCTGGTGGACGGCGTGCTGGTGAACCGGGTGTTGCCGGCGTCGACGGCTCACCCGCTGCTCGACGAGTGGCGAGCGGGACAGCAGCTGGCCCTGGCTGACATCGCCGAATCGTTCGGGCCGTTGGCGCGGTGGCATATTCCGTGGCTACCCACCGAACCGATCGGCGTCGACCGGTTGGTCGAGTTGGCCACGCAGGTCTTCGCCGACCAGGACCCGCTGAGCGCCGGTCCCGACGGCGCCGCCGTGCGCGTCGAGGAGACGCCGGCGGGCTACCAACTCAGGCTGGTCGTTCCGTTCGCCGACCGCGCCGACCTCGACCTCACTCGCGCCGGCGACGATCTGATTCTCACGGCCGGAGACCAGCGCCGGCGGTTCTCGCTTCCGGCGGTGCTGCGGCGTTGCACCACCTCGGGTGCGCACGCTGACCAACACGAACTGGTCATTGATTTCGAGCCGGACGAGGCGCTGTGGCCGCGGTCGATGCCAACCGCCGGCGCGAGCGGCCGCACCTCGGTCGACGACCAGGACGATCCCACGACGGCGGTGAGCGCCTGATGCCCGCGGTGCCCGAGATCGGGGACCTGTCCACCGAGGCCGACAAGTTCCTCACGGCGCTCGCCGAGCGGCTCACGCAGTGGCGGGCTCACCAGCCCGGAGATCCGCTGGACCCGGCCGCCGAGCGGGCGGCGAGTTCCGAGTCGGAAGACGGGACCACCGCCGGCCGCCCGTCTCCGGCGGCCGGCCCGGACACCAGCCCGACGGGCCCGACGGCGTCCCACCAGACGCCGCCCCACCACACGGCGGCCGACCAGACGCCGCCCGACCACACGGCGCCCGACCACACGGCGGCCGCACCGGCGTGTACCAGCTGCCCATGGTGTCGTCTGCAGACCGCCTGGAGACAACAGCGCCCGGAAGTGACCGCAGCGTTGGTCGAAGCCGCCTCCATCGCGGTGGCCGCGCTGCAGACGGTTTTGCACAGCCCGCCCCTGGCGCCGGAGAATGCCCACTCGGAGCCCGCCGGACCTGGTGGGCTCTCCGGGGACCCGGACCAGCCACCGAGCCCCTCGCCGTCGCCGTCGCAGTCGCCCGCCCGGGCCGCTTCCCAGCCGGCGACCGGGTCGGCGAGCACGCCAACCGAGGAGACGACCCTGTTGCCAGCCGCCGCCGACGGACCACTGCTGCAACGGATTCCGATCCGATGACGGAATCGTCGCCCACGGCGATGCTCACGGTCCCGCCCCGCGCGCCCGCCGGAAAGGCCGGGCCGGAGCCGGTCACCGTCGGGATCGACATAGGCGGCACCTCGGTGCGAGCCGGCGCCGTGGACGCCGATCACCACGTCCTGGACCTGCTGCGGGCGCCCACCGCGCACACCGTCGACGAGCTCGACGCCACGTTGGTCGAGCTCATCGGCCGGCTGGCCGACCAGTACCCGGTCGCCTCGGTCGGGCTGGCCATCGCGGGGTTTCTGTCGGCCGACCGGTCACAGGTGATGTTCGCGCCGCACCTGCCGTGGCGGAACGACCCGGTGGCCCAGCGGCTCACCGACCGCTGTGGCGTACCGGTGGTCATGGAGCATGACGTCAACGCGGCCGCCTGGGCGGAATACCGGGCCGGCGCGGCCATGGGCTCGTCGATCTCGATGCTGTTGGCCCTGGGCACCGGCATCGGGGCCGGCTTGGTGATCGACGGCACGCTGTACCGGGGCTTCTACGGAGTGGCGCCGGAGTGGGGCCATCTGGTGGTGGTGCCGGACGGCCGCCCGTGCCCGTGCGGAAAGCGGGGCTGCTGGGAGCGCTACTGCTCCGGAACGGCGCTGCTGCAGACCTATCGCGAATTTGCCGACGGGGCCGGCGACGCAGTCAGCGGCGCAGATGTCGCCACGCTGGGCCGGGCCGGTGACGCGACCGCGGTGGCGGCGCTGACCGACTTCGGCCGCTGGTTGGGCATCGGCCTTTCCATGATCGCCGACGTCCTGGACCCCGAACTGGTCGTGGTGGGCGGAGGGGTGTCCGCCGCGTCGGAACTCTTCCTCCCGATCGCCCTGGACACCATGGCGGCATCGCTCACCGGGACCGGACATCGCCCGGTGGCCGAGGTGCGCATCGCGCATTTCGGCGGCACCGCCTCGGTGATCGGCGCGGCCGAACTGGCCCGCGAAGCTCTGCCCGAGAAGGCCGGTCGATAACTCCGGTCAGACCCGGGCGCCGTCGTCCCAGCCGTCGCCGGGATCGCCGCGCCGGCGCCGCATCATGGACAGGAAGATGGCCAGAGCGCCCACGGTGGGGACCATGCCGACCACCAGCACCAGGTCCTGCGGTGCCGGCACGATCCCCGGATGAGCCATCAGGACCACGCCGACCACGAGCAGCAGCAAGGCACTCACCGTGCGGCGGCGGAGCCGCGGCAACGGTGGCGGATCCGAGGGCACGAAATGGGCGTCGTCGGCGGCGTACTCGGCTTCTTTCCTGGCCCTGTCCGCTTCGAACTCCGCGACTTCGGCGGCTCGCTCCAGGCGCCGGAACTCTCGCCGCCGGGCGCGTTCGGCCGCCCGGTCCGCGTCGTCGGATTCGGAGCTGCGGTCGGTGGGGAACGGGTCGACGGTCGGCGCGGCGGGGGCATCGCCGGAGCCCCGGAGGCCGGCGGTTTCGGTCGAGTCCCAGCTCATTTGGGGCGACAGGCCGGAGACGATGGCGGAGAAACGAGCGTCGATATCCGCCGGGGACGCACCGGCCAGCGGATCCCGCTCGTCGAAGGAGCTGGTCACCGCGATCTGCCCGCCGCTACCGCCACCAGACCATGGTGACACGTCCTCACCGACGCTCCGGACACCTTGTCGGCCATAGGTCAACCCCGGGCGTACGGTAGGTGAACTGCGCGAGGAAATGTGATTTCAGACCTGGTTTCTCCGGTCTGGATCGACGGTGACGGGGCCGGTTCGGGACCGTCCGCGAGACGAAGGGTCGCCTGACCGGTGCTGTATTCCCTCTGCAAGTACATCCTGATCGGCCCGTGGTTGCGACTCTTCTTTCCCTGCAGGGTGTCGGGAGCCGAAAACGTCCCCGAGTCCGGCGGGGTCATCCTGGTCGGCAATCACATCTCCGTGGCGGATTCCTTTTTCGCGCCGCTGTACATGAAGCGGCGGGTGACTTTCCTGGCCAAGGCCGAATACTTCACCGAAAAAGGCCTGAAGGGCCGGCTGAAGCGGTGGTTCTTCACCGGCGTGGGTCAGGTGCCGATCGACCGCGGTGGCGCGTCCGCCGCGCACGACGCGCTGATGACCGGGGTGCGTCTGCTCAAGCAGGGCAAGGCACTCGGCATCTATCCGGAGGGCACCCGGTCGCCGGACGGGCGGCTGTACAAGGGCAAGACCGGGGTGGCCCGGATGGCGCTGGAGGCCGAGGTCCCGGTGGTGCCCATGGTGATGCTCGGAACCGACAAGGTGAACCCGATCGGTTCGAAGATGTGGCGGCCGCACCGCATCGAACTCATCATCGGCCGGCCGATGGACTTCTCACGCTACGAGGGAATGGCCGGCGACCGGTTCGTGGAACGGTCGATGACCGACGAGATCATGTACCGGCTCATGGAGCTGTCCGGCCAGGAGTACGTCGACGTGTACGCGGCCAAGGTCAAGGCGGACCTGGCCGCGGGTAAGACGACCAGGATCACGCCGGGGCTGGTCGAGGGGCGTGGACCGGGCACGGTGACCCGGCTGCCCGGCCGCAAAGCCGGCTGATCGGCGAGTCGACATGCCTTTGGCTCGGACCACCGGCCCGGTGGCCCGGTACTTCTACGACTGCGAATTCATCGAGAACGGTCGCACCATCGACCTGGTGTCGATCGGGGTAGTCGCCGAAGACGGTCGGGAGTTCTACGCCGTCTCCACCGAATTCGACCCGGCCCGGGCCGGGGTGTGGGTCAGAAAACATGTCCTGGACAAGTTGCCCTCACCGGGCGACCCGGCCTGGCGGTCTCGCTCGGCCATCCGGAAGGACCTGTTCGCCTTTCTGACGGCTCCGCGCCTTCCTGTGGAGCTGTGGGCTTGGTACGCCGCGTACGACCACGTCGCCTTGGGTCAGTTGTGGGGCGACATGCCGGCCCTGCCCCGGGAGATGCCGCGGCTGACCCGGGAGATCAGGCAGCACTGGGAGATCGCTGGCTGCCCGCCGGTGCCTGACCCGGGACCCGACCGCCACGACGCCTTGGCCGACGCCCGGTTGGCGTATTCGCGCTGGCGGGTGGCCCAGGACACGTTGGAGGCGGCGCGCAGTTCCGCCTAGCGGCGCCTGACCATGGGATCGCCGGCCGGTTCCGGTTCGCCGTGCTGGACCGATCGTCCCCGGCAGCGGTCAGGGCGCGCGGTCGGGAACAAGCAGCCGTAGCAAATAGGCTGAAGCCCTCGGAGCTTCGAGGGAGAAATCGTGAACTGGACTGTGGACATACCGGCGGACATCCTGCCGACCCTGCCGCCGTTGCCCGGCACGCTGCGGGCCCAGCTGGACAAGGCGCTGTCCTTGCCGGCGGCGCAGCAGCCGGAGTGGCCGGACGCCGAGCAGGTGCTGGCCGTGCGGGCGGTGCTGGAGTCGGTTCCGCCGGTCACCGTCCCGGCCGAGGTGGACCGGTTGCACGACCAACTCGCGGACGTGGCCCTGGGCAAGGCCTTCCTGCTGCAGGGCGGCGATTGCGCCGAGACCTTCGTGGACAACACGGAACCGCACATCCGCGGCAACGTCCGCACCCTGCTGCAGATGGCCGTCGTCCTCACCTACGGATCCTCCATGCCGGTGGTCAAGGTGGCCCGGATCGCCGGGCAGTACGCCAAGCCGCGCTCGGCCGGAACAGATGCTCTCGGTTTGCCCTCGTACCGCGGCGACATCATCAATTCGCTGGCCACCACGCCGGAGGCCCGGGTGCCGGATCCATCCCGGATGATCCGGGCCTACGCCAACGCCTCCGCCGCGATGAACCTGGTCCGCGCCGTGACCGGTGCCGGCATGGGTGACCTGGCGGCCGTGCACGAGTGGAACCAGGAATTCGTCGCCACCTCGCGGGCGGGGGAGCGGTACGAGCGGGTCGCCGGTGAGATCGACCGGGCCATGCGCTTCATGAGCGCCTGCGGCGTCGATTCGCACAACCTGCACAGCGTCGAGATCTTCGCCTCGCACGAGGCGTTGCTGCTCGATTACGAACGGGCCATGTTGCGACTGGACCAGACCGGCGAGTCCGGCAAGCTCTACGACCTGTCCGGCCACTTCCTGTGGGTCGGCGACCGCACCCGGCAGCTCGACCACGCCCACATCGCCTTCGCCGAGATCCTGGCCAACCCCATCGGGGTCAAGATCGGCCCGACGACCACGCCCGGACAGGCCGTCGAGTACGTCGAGCGGCTCGATCCGCACGGCACTCCGGGCCGGTTGACGTTGATCGCCCGCATGGGCAACGGAAAAGTCCGCGAGCTGCTGCCGCCCATCATCGAAGCGGTCGAGGCGACCGGCCACCGAGTGATCTGGCAGTGCGACCCGATGCACGGCAACACCCAGGAATCGCCGAGTGGTTACAAGACCAGGCATTTCGACCGAGTCGTGGACGAGGTACAGGGCTTCTTCGAGGTGCACCGGGAATTTGGCACCCATCCGGGCGGCATCCACGTGGAGCTGACCGGCGAGGACGTCACCGAATGCCTGGGCGGCGCTCAGGAGATCAGTGACGACGACCTGGCCGACCGCTACGAGACGGCTTGCGACCCACGGCTGAACACCCAGCAGTCTCTGGAGCTCGCCTTTCTGATTGCCGAGATGCTCCGCAGCTAGCCCACAGCGAGCCCGAAGCGGCCCGCTGCCACCACCCGACGGCGTCAAGGGAACAGACCCACCGCGACCTGACTGCCGGGGGCCACGTTGCTGTTCGCCGACGGGTTCTGGGTGACCACGGTGGCACTGTCCAGCACCACCAGGCCCCTCGCCGTCACGGTCAGGCCCAGGTCGGCCAGCCTGCTCCGGGCGTCCGCGTAGCTGAGGCCGACCAGAGCCGGTGCGGCCACCGAACTCGATGCCGCGATCGTCACCGTGGGGGCGGCGGGGTCGATCCGAGTGCCCGCTGCCGGGCTGACGTAGGCGACCAGCCCCCCGGCATAGCTGGGGTCGAACAGCGGATCGGACTCCGTGACGGTGAAGCCGGCGGCGCTGAGCCGGGCGCGGGCGTCCGCCGGCACCAGGCCACGGACGTCGGGGACCGTCAGTGAGTCGGCCACCAGGAGCGTCACCGTGGATCCGTGGTCGAGGGTGCTGCCGGCGGCGGGGTCGGACCCGAGGATGTTCCCCGCGGGCTGGTCCGCGCTGAACCGCAACTGCTCAGGGCCGACCACGAAACCGGCCGCCAGCAGCGCGTTCCGGGCGTCGTCGACGGCCTTGCCGGCCACGTCGGGCACCACGACCGGCTGGGCCCCGCGGGAGACGATGAGATCGACGATGGTGCCGATGTTCAGGGCCGTTCCCGCGGCAGGGTCGGTGCCGGTGACCCGGCCGGCGGGTATCGCATCGTCATAGACGGCGTCGCTGTCGTTGAGCTGCGGGCGCAGGTGGGCGGCCGTGATCCGCTGCTGCGCATCCTGGACCGAACTCCCGGGTTCCACGTCGGGCACCGTGGGTCGACCCGACGAGACCTTCAGCGTGACCGTCGAACCCCGCAGCACCTTGACACCCGCCTCGGGGTCGGTGTCGGCGACGTCGCCGGCGGGCACCACGTTGTCCGGTCCGGTGGAGACCTGGGGTACCAGACCGGCCTGCCGGACCAGCTGCGTGGCGGTGGCTTGATCGACTCCGATGGCGCTCGGTGTGAAGGCCCACCGGCCGCCGAGCCACCAGCCTCCGGCGGCGGCCACCGCACCGAGCAGCAGGATGATGATGGCGACGATCAACCAGCGCCGGAACCGGACGGCCCGGCCGGACCGGTCCGAATGGTCCGGACCGGCCCGGAATGCCGGTCCCGCCCGAGCCACTGGACCGACTTCCGCGGGCGGCATCACGGCGGTGCGCCGCCGGGGACGTGCGGCGGCCGGATCCACCACAGTGCCGACCGCGTGCGTGGCGGTGGTCCGGGTCGTCGGATGGGCGACCGGGGCGCCACGCACCTGCGTGGGGGAGTCGGGGAGCGCGTCCCGGCTGACCGAGGTGCGTCGGGCGGTGGCGGCGGCGCCGGCGTCCGGCTGAGAAGCGTTGCGGGGCACCGGAACGGGTACGCGGGCGATGCCCAGCCGGCGTCGCATGTGGATCAGGCCGGTGAGCAGCGCGGTGGCGTCCCGTGGGCGGGCGTCGGGGTCGCGACGGGTGGCGGCCAAAATGATGTCGTCGAGCTCGACCGGGATGCCGGGTGCCTCGTCGGTCACCGGCGGCACATCCGAGTGCACGTGCTGGTAGGCCACCGAGATCGGATTCTCGCCGGAATACGGCGGCCGTCCGGTCAGCATCTCGTAGGCCAGCACCCCGGCGGAGTACACGTCCGATCGGGGATCCGACTTGCCGGTGGCGACCTGCTCGGGCGAAAGGTAGGCGACCGTGCCCAGAATGACGTTGCCGGTGGCCATGGTCTGCGAGGTGACGGCCCGGGCCAGCCCGAAGTCCGCCACCTTGATCTCGCCTTTGCCGGAGATGAGCACGTTCTCCGGTTTCACGTCGCGATGCACCAGCCCCGCGGTGTGCGCCGCTCCGAGCGCACCGAGCACGGGCTCCAGAATCGACAGGGCGACCGGGACGGAAAGGGCGCCGACTTCGCGCAGCAGGTCCCGCAGGGTGCCGCCGTCCACCAGTTCCATCACCAGGTAGACCAGGTCGTGGTCGCCGGCGGTGTCCCGCCCCTGGTCGAACACCGCCACGACCGCCGGGTCCCGCAGCGAGGCCGCCAGCCTCGCCTCGCGCTGGAAGCGGATCAGGAAGCTGGGATCCGCGACGTAACTCTCGCTCATGATCTTGATGGCCACCGGCCGCTGCAGGCGGGTGTCCACGCCGCGGTAGACGGTGGACATGCCGCCGCGCGCGATGATGGCGCCGACGCGGTAACGGCCGTCCAACAGCCGGCCTGGGAGCGCGCGCCCGGCTGCACTCTCAGGGCTCACGGCTTGGATCTTAGAAGTCGGGATCGTCCGGGAATGGGAAGCTGGAACCCGTGAGCGAAGCGAATCCCTCTTCCGGGCCCCTCCAAGCCGGGTCGCCCGAGCTGCGGCCGGTCCCGGACATTGCTGTGGCGCTGGGCATCCCCGTCACCCGGGTGCACCAGCTGATCCGAGATCGAGCCGTGCTGGCCGTGCGGCGGGGCGGTGTTTGGTGCATCCCGGACGAGTTCGTGGACGCGACCGGCGTGGTCAAGGGATTGCCGGGCACCATCACCCTGCTGACGGACGCCGGTTTCCAGGACCAAGAGATTCTGGATTGGCTGTTCACGGACGACGCCACCCTGCCCGGCCGGCCCATCGACGCCCTGCGTGAGAACCGGGGCCGGGAGGTGCACCGGCGCGCCCAGACGGCCGGTTACTGAACGGCTGTCGTCCGGTGCCTGCGGCTCAGTCGGCAAAGCCGGCGGCGCGCACGGCCGCGGCGATCTGCTGCTGACCAATCACGTTGGGATGGAATGAGCCCGAATCGATGCTGGCCTGCACGTCGCTCGCTGAGCGGATGACCAGAGAGCCGCTGGCGCCGTTGATCCAGGGCGAGCCGGTGCACACACCGTGCCCGGCAAAGGCGGCCGCGGTGTCGACGAAGTGCGCCCAGCTCCCGGCCGCCCCTGCGGCCGATTTCTCCCGGTCGTCCAACGCCTGCGCCTGATCGTCCAGCCAGCGGGCGTCGTCCCGGGTGACTTTGGTGGCCACCGACACCCGGCCGCCCGAATAGCTGACGTCGACGCGTCCGACGTAGCAGTCGCCGCTACCCGGTTGGAACAGTGCCGGATAGCCGACCAGATACACCTGGGCTTGCGGGGCGAGCGCGTGGATGCGGGCCAGGATCGCGGCATAGGACGAGATCTGCCGCCCGTCGGCGCCGTTGACCGTGGCCGTGCCGGCCAGACCCTGCAGTCGCGACGCCACCCTGGAGCTGAGCGAGGCTGAGTTCCGGCAGCCGCGGCCGGGGCGTCCGTAGCTCAGGTGCAGCTCGGAAATCCAGAGGCACGTACTCAGGACCTCGGAAAAACCGGCGTCGTTGCCGCCCACCGTCAGGAGCACCGCCCGGGTATCCGCACCGACCGCGGCCGTCGTGTCGGCGCCGCAGTCGTCGCTGCACAGCTGGGCGGGCTCGGCCCGGCCGTCTGAGGTTTTGTTGCCCGCCCCGTTGACCTGGAAGAGGTCGTCGGTGCTGGCACCGGAACAGGCGCGGAAGACCAGATCGGTGGCCGGCCGGCCGGCCGTGAGCAGCGGGCCGTAGGCGTTGGGGGAGCGGTGGCACCGGTTGGCGCCCGGATCGTCGGTGCCGGTGAGGTAGCGACCGGTGCCCTCGCCGGCGGAGTAGGAGTCGCCCAAGACGGCGATCCGGCTCCCGCGAATGGAAGGGCCCCAGGTGACTGTCGAGTGGGCGGACAAGGCCGCGCCGGACACTGTGACGGTCAGCGTGTCCGAACCCGGGTGGGTTCCGGCGTAGCTGACGGTCACGGAGCCGTCGGTGCCGGTGGCGCAGGACACCGGCCGGCAGCTGGTGGGAGTGCCGGCATTGGCGCCGGTGAGCCCGGTGGAAACGGCGACGTCGGGAACCGGCTCCCCGCTGTCGGTTCTCACCGTCGCCACCAACGCGACCGGGTCCTGCGCGTGGGCCGGACCGCTCGGTCCGGTCAGGGTGACCCCGCCGGGGATAGGCCGTGGCGTAGTGGGCGCGGACGAAGCCGCGGTTGATTCAGCCGGCCAGGAGGGTGCGGCGAGCGACGTGGGCGAAGTCTGCTTCACGGACGCCGCCGAGGCCGGAACCGGGGCCACGGCCGCCGCTTCCGGCCGGGGCGATCCCGGCGTGCCGAACGGGGTCAGGGTGATCGCCAGGGCGGCGGCGAGCACCGCGCAGACGGCGGCCAGCATCCACCACCGGTGAGTGCCTGTCACTGATGCCCCTCTGCGGTCGTCGATCGGCGTCCTGATCGTCCACGTCCTGATCGTCCATTGTCCGGGTCGCGGCGTCCGCTGCCGGAGTCGTCGCGGACCGACCGGCCGGAGTGCTGGCCCGGCTGACAGCATGTCGGCATGACCCATTGCGCGGTTGCTACCCCAGGCGTGCTTGGGGTCTGAGCCGGTCGACGCGCGGGAGCGGCGCGAGCTCTGTGACCTACTGGCCGAGCTCGGGCCGAATGCGCCCTCGTTGTGCGCGGGTTGGACGGCTGGCCCATTGCCGGTATCCCGGATTCAGTGAGCCGCGCCGCCGATCACCAGGCCGACCACGTAGGTGATGCCCACCGCCAGGCCGCCGAGGATCAACTGGCGCAAACCCGAGCTGAGCTTGGACCTGCCGGTCAGGGCCCCGACCACCATGCCCCCTGACAACAGCGCAATCCCGGCGATGGCCAGCGCCGGCCAGAGGGTGTGGAAGCCCAGCAGATAGGGCAGCAGCGGCAGGACGGCCCCGACCGAGAACGCCACGAACGAGGCACCGCCGGCCAGGAGCGCCGACGGCAGGTCCTCGGGGTCCACGCCCAGTTCGTCCCGGGTGTGGATCCGCAGGGCCCGCTCCTCGTTCTCCGAGACCGCAGCGGCCATCCGGTGTGCTGTTTGGGGGTCGGCCCCGTAGCTGACGAAACGTTCGGCCAGCTCGTTCTGCTCGGACTCCGGGAATCGCGCCAGCATGTCGCGCTCGACGGCCACCTCCGCCTGGACCAGTTCGTTCTGGTTGGTCACCGAGACATATTCGCCGGTCCCCATCGAGAACGCCCCGGCCACCAGCCCGGCCAGGCCGGTCAGCACGATGACGTGCGCCGCTCCGCCGCCACCGCCCACGCCGGCGATCAGTGAAGCATTGGTCACCAGCCCGTCGACCGCACCGAAAACGGTGGGCCGCAGCCAACCCCCGGAGACGTCGCGATGCGAATGCGACGCCCAGACGCTGTTGACCTCGTCGACGGCGTGCTCCTTGTGTTCCACGTTGTCATCTTTCCCGGTGGCCGGCCGGGCTCCAGGGCGCGGGGTGCCCGGCGGCACTCGAGACGGCAGCGCGGTGGGCTGTCCTCCTCATCGCCGTACGCGCGCGGCGCGCCGCACGGCCGTCGTCCTGTCAGCCGCGAAGCGCCGGAAGCACTTCCCGGGCATAGAAATCGAAAAAGCCCCGGAAATTGGTGGCCTCGCGGGCGCCGCCCATCTGTGAGATGTAGACCTCGTCGAAACCGGCGTCCGCGAACGGCTGGAAGGCTTTCACGTGCTCACCGACGTCATTTCCGAAGGCGCCCTGTTTGCGGACCATGTCTTTGGTGACCAATTCGCTGGCCTGTTCGAAATGCTTGGGGCTGGGCAGTACTTGACTCAATTCACCCGGCACTCCGGAATTGGCCCAGAGCTCATGAGCGGCGTCCACCGCGGCTTCTGAATCGGTGGACCAGCAAACCTTGTAGCCGGCCTGGGTGGGCTTGCCCTGCCCACCGTTCTGCCGGAAAGTGGCCAACGCGTCGGTGTCCGGCATCGTGGAGACGAAACCGTCGCCGATGCGCCCGGCCAGGGCGGCGGAGTTCTGCCCGAACCCGGATACGTACACCTCCACCGGATGCTCGGGAAGCGTGTACAGACGGGCGTTCTCGACCGTGTAATAGGTTCCGTGATGGGTGACGAAATCGCCGGTCCACAATTTCCGCATCACTTCCACGGATTCTTCCAGCATCTCCAGTCGCGTCTCGATGGACGGCCAGCGAGCCCCGGTGATGTGTTCGTTCAGCGCCTCGCCCGAGCCGACGCCGAGTCGGAATCCGCCGTCCAACAGGCAGGCGGAGGTGGCGGCGGCCTGGGCCACGATGGCCGGGTGCACGCGGGTGGTGGGACAGGTGACCGCGGTGGTGACGGGAAGGGAACACACCTGCGAGATGGCGCCGATCATGGACCACACCAACGGCGATTGGCCCTGTGCGTCGTTCCAGGGATGGAAGTGGTCGGAGATCCAGAGGGCTTCGAAGCCGGCCCGTTCGGCACCCTTCGCCTGCTCGATCAGGTCGGCGGGACTGTATTCCTCACAGGAGAGGAAGTATCCGATTTTCATCGGTTCGGTGTTCCCGCGGCCCACGGCCGGCAAACCGGGAGCGGCCGCCACTAGAACTGCAGCAGCTCCCGGACGTCGACCTCGCCGTAGCTGGGCAGCCGGTTGGCCCACTCCGACCCCGCCGGTCGCGCTCCGGCCGCGCCGACGGCGGGGTCGTTCACCGGTTGTTCGCCTGGGCCGGTCACCATGGTGCAAACGTGCGGAGCAATCAAGGAGTGCGGATGACTCTGGACAGCCTGGACGAGTTCAGTGTGCTGGGCGACTTCGATGTCGAGATCGACGACTTCGACGACGACCCGGTTCTGCTCGGGCCGGATGGCCGGCCGATCGAGACGTGGCGGGAGAACTACCCATACGAGGCGCTGATGTCACGGTCGGCGTACGAACGGCGCAAGCGGATGTTGCAGATCGAACTGCTGAAGCTGCAGCGGTGGGTGAAGGGCACCGGTCAGAAGGTCGTCATCCTGTTCGAGGGTCGCGACGCGGCCGGAAAGGGCGGCACCATCAAACGGTTCACCGAACACCTCAATCCGCGTGGATCACGAGTCGTCGCCCTGGACAAGCCGAGTGAGCGCGAACAGTCCCAGTGGTATTTCCAGCGGTACGTCGCCCAGTTGCCGGCCGGCGGCGAAATCGCGCTCTTCGACCGGTCCTGGTACAACCGCGCCGGCGTCGAGCGCGTCATGGGGTTCTGCACCGACGAGGAGTACCAGTTGTTCCTCGAGCAGGTCCCGGTGTTCGAACGGATGCTGGTCGACAGCGGAATGCATCTGATCAAGCTGTGGTTCTCGGTGACCCGATCCGAGCAGCGGACCCGGTTCCTGATCCGCCACATCGATCCGGTGCGGCAATGGAAGCTGAGCCCGACGGATTTGGCCTCGATCGACCAGTGGGACGCCTACACGGCGGCCAAAGAGGCCATGTTCGCGCACACCGACATTCCCGAGGCGCCCTGGACGGTGGTGCGCAGCAACGACAAGAAGCGGGGCCGGCTGAACGCGATGCAGCATGTCCTGACCGTGCTGGATTACGAGGACAAGGATTCCAGCGTGGTCGGAACACCCGATGCGAAAATCGTCGGTCCGGCCCGGGATTTCCTGGAGTCCTCGGATGGCGACCCGTCCACCAAGTGATTCCGGATCGGACCGCGGCGGCGCGAGTCAGTCCTTGACGGCCTGGATCGTGTCGCCGATCTCGCCGGGTTGCAGGTGCCGAGCCAGGTCGGATTCCGAGACGATGCCCACCAACCGGTGATCGTCGACGACGGGCAGGCGTTTGACCTGGTAAGAGCCCATGGTTTCGGCGACCTCATCGATGGGGTCGTCAGGTCCCACCGTGACTGGTGCGCCCTCCGCGATCGATCCCGCCGTGGTCCTGGCCGGATCGTCGCCGGCGGCCACACATCTGATGACGATGTCGCGGTCGGTGATGATGCCGGTGAGCCGCCCGTCGTCACCGCAGACGGGGAGGGCACCGATTTCGCGGTCGCGCATCTTGCGGGCCGCGTCCAGCAAGCTTTCGGCGGCGCCGATGCATTCCACGTCGGCGGTCATGACATCACGGGCGGTGGTGACCATGGCGATCCTTCGGTCGTTCCTCCGGTGGATCCGGGCTGGGTCCCCGACTATCGAGCGGGCGCTCCTGGACACGGAATTCCCGGGCGGGCCACCGCTAAACGCGACGTCGCCCGGGTCCACCATCGGGCCGCCCCACAGTCAGTCGCGTGTACGGCCGGTCGGCGGTGGGCACTACGTCGTCATGGTCTTTCAACCCAGAACAGCAATTGTCACCGGATCCGACTCGGGGATCGGGCGGGCCACCGCCGTGCGGTTGGCCGCGGCGGGCCTCGACGTCGGGGTCACCTGGCACGCGGACGAAAAGGGCGCCCAGGACACCGCGGACGAGGTTCGGCAGCACGGGCGGCGGGCCGAGGTGGCCCAGCTGGACGCCGCTGATCTGGCGAGCTGCGGGTCGGTGGTCGATGAACTGGCCGATCGGCTCGGCGGCGTGGATGTCTTCGTCAACAATGCGGGCACCGGCTCGAGCACGGCCGCGCTGGAGATGTCGCTGGCCGATTGGCGTCACGTGGTCGCCACCGACCTGGACGGCCCGTTCGTATGCCTGCAGCACGCGGCCCGCCGCATGGTGCAAGCCGGTCGAGGCGGCCGCCTGATAGCCGTCACCAGCGTGCACGAGCACCAACCCCGCGTCGGCTCCGCCGCCTACGACGCCGCCAAGCACGGTCTCGGTGGGCTGATGAAAACACTCGCCCTGGAACTCGGCCGCTACGCGATCACCGCCAACTGCGTGGCGCCCGGCGAGATCGCCACGCCGATGACCGGTCAGGAGGATCAGGACCCGCACACCGAGGACCGGCCGGGAGTACCGCTCGGGCGTCCGGGCGACGCGCGCGAGATTGCCGCCGTCATAGCCTTTCTCGCCTCCGCCGACGCTTCTTACGTCACCGGGGCAAGCTGGCCGGTGGATGGCGGCATGCTGCAGATGGGCCCGCAGGCTGGGTCGCACATCACCTCCGACGATTGGCGCTCGGTCTGAATCGGCCGCTTGGCTATGGGGTCGCGGTCACGCTCATCGCGCTCGGGCCTTCAGTCTTCCGTTTCCTCTTCCTCCCGTTTCCTACCGGCCTGGTGATGGCCGGCCGGAACGGTCGGCAAACCCTGCGCCGACCAGGACCGGTAGCCGCCGATCAGGTCGGTGGCCTTGGTCAGGCCGAGGTCTTGCAGGGCCGCGGCCGCCAGACTGGACGTATAGCCCTCGTTGCAGAACACGATGACGGGCAGGTCGTACGCGGCCATCGGCAAGCGCGCCTCACTGGCGGGGTCCAATCGCCACTCCAGAACGTTCCGGTGAATGACCAAGGCCCCTGGAATTTCACCTTCGGTCTCGCGGTTCACGTGCGGCCTGATGTCGACCAACACCGCGCCCGCGGCCGCGGCGGCCTGAGCGGTGACCGCATCGACGCGGGTCAACCGAGCCCGCGCGTCGGCCAGGAGCTGGTCGATGCTGCGTCTGGGTGGGTGGGCGTCGTTCACCGCTGCAGTTCCTCCTCGGGTTCGTGGCTCTGTACCGTGCGGACGAGTTCTCCGGCTGCGCCGTAGTAGTTCATCTCGGTCAACGGTGGTGAATAGGCGTGAATGCTGACGGCCGGTTCGGTCCCGGTTCCAGTGACATCGTGGCGCACTGCGGGAGCGATGCCCGTCACGGTACCGGCCGTCCGTACGTAGAACCGGCGGGTGCCCTCGGGCCGGGCCCTGACCTCCGCAAGCTGTCCCTGCACGACGGTGAACGCCGCCGCCGACGGTCCGTGGTCGTGCAACTGGGTGGTGTGGCCGGGCAGCCACGCCAAGAGCCACACGTCGACCGCGGAACTGGCGTGCAGCCGAGTCCACCAGCGGTCGGCCCCGGGGTCGGGAATGTGCAGCGTGGGCTGCCAGAATTCGGGAGCTGCCGCTACGGCGGAGACGAGGCGAGCCAGATCACTGACCGTCAGCGGAGTTCCCGGGTGGCCGGTACGGAACTTGAAGGGTGCGGAATTCGCGGATAGCGAAGTATCGGGGACAAACGTGGTCATGGTTTTTCCTCGGCAAGAGGGCCGCCCAGTTCGCGGGGCGTGAAGCGGCGGTGGGTGGCGCCGGAGCGGCGCCGGATCAGAGGGTGGATTCAGCCGAGGTATGACAGGCCATGGCGGTCACGCGGTGCAGATCCACGTGACGTCGGGAGTACAGCCATGGCATGACTCCAGACACTAGCCGTCCCGGGTGCGGCGGCGCAAGCATCTCGCCGCCGGCGGAGCTCAAAACCCTACTTATCCGGTCTGATTACCGAGCTCGTTGACTCACAACGCTTTTGGCTTGGCCCGCGTCCTCGGCCATCGGCGGGTTGTCATCGCGGAGCCCAGGAGTCGGCCTTGTCGGAGAGCCGCCTGACGTGGGCTGGGAGCCGCCCGGACAGCGTCTGCTGCAAGGTCGTCTCGTCGAGGATGCGCCGCACGTTGGCACGCAGGGCGATCCAGACGTCGGGCAGGTGACTGGCGACCCCGGAGTAGGACGTCTCGTGCGGACGCAGGCCCCGTACCTCCGCCAGCGGGCCGTCGACCGCTCGGATGATCGAGCCCAGGCTGATTTGTGCGGCAGGGCGGGCGAGGTGATAACCGCCGTCGGCTCCGCGCACACTGCGGACCAGGCCGGCGCGGCGCAATTGCGCCAGAATCGACTCGGCGAACTTGCGCGGAAGTTGCTGGCCGGTGACGATGACTTCGGTGGTGACCAGATCCGGTTCGCGGGAAGCGATCTCCAGCATCGCCCTGATGGCGTACTCGCTTTTGGCGGAGATCTCCACCCGACCATCATCCCATGACGTGTCCGCTCTCGTGTTCGTGCGGAGGTGGCCGACCGAGCGGGTCATCATTCCGAGGCTGCGGAGAGCCTGACCGGCCGACGCTTGGATCGCCGTCCCAGACGGGCGGTGGATCGCACGCCGGTGAGCCGTCAGGCGGGTTCCGATCGATCGACAACGCGGCGTAAATCCGGGCTGATCCGCTCGGTCAGGTGTGCGGAATCGAGGTACTCCAGCAGCGGAATCGCCACTCGTCGCGTCGTCGCCAGCTGCTGGCGGGCCTGGCTGGTGCTGAAGGGTTGCGGGAGTTTCCGGAGGAGCTCCACGGCCTGATCGGGCGCTTCGGGTAGCAGCACTATGTCGGCGGCGATGCGCACAATGCGTCCCAGCCGCGCGGCGGTCGCCAGTTCCCGGGTATGCAAGCCCCATTCCTGCAACTGCGGGCGGCTGGGTGCGTCGAACGGATTTTTGCTCAAGGCATGCTCCAGTTCTTGCAGCCCTGACTCGGCGGCGCCCAGCCGGGGTTCGGCGCCGGGCACGAAAACGGACCCGCCCATTCTGGAAAGCCCGGCGGCATTCACCACCGCGGGCAGCAATACTCGGTCCGGCAGCCCCAACGCGGCGACCGCCGCCGCATCAGAGACGCCCGGGCGCATGGGATCTCGCTCCAGACAGTCGCGGCACAGTTTCGTCAGCCGGTTCGCCCATTCTGCCAAGCGCACCTTGGCGACGGCCCATTCGCCGATGGAAATGCTGTCTGTGGGCGAGGCGACGACGCCGAGCGCCGCGAGATCGCTCTGCCGCATGGCACCTCGGCTGGGCAGGATCGCCGCATCATTGTCGCCGGCCAGAACGCGGGCCCGGGCAGCGGCCGATCCCCGGCGGCGCAACTCGGGGGGTTCGACGTCCAACACGGTGAGGCCGGTCGTGACGCGTCGAGTGGTCGGGTTGGTCAGCAGACCGCGATCACCGGGTCGCAAGGGCAGCGGCCGGGCCAGTTGCAGCCGCGCCGTGTCGGAACCGAGGGGACGAAGGTGCGCCGCTTGGGCATCGGTGCCGAGGTGAACGATGACCTGTCCGCTGCGGTCGATCTCGGTGCCCAGCCGTACGTCGATCACCGAGGTGCTGTGCCAGCGGCCGGGGCTGGTCAGCGTGTCGCCACGGCTGACGTCGGCGGTCTCCACCGCGCGCAGATTGAGCGCCACCCGGGTCGGTCCGGTGACGAGTTCGGTAGCCCGGCCGAGGCTTTGCAAGCCGCGTACGCGCACCAGGCGGTCGCGGAGCAGCAATTCGTCGCCGGTCCGGATGGTGCCGGCGGGCAGAGTCCCGGTCACCACGGTGCCACTGCCGCGCACAGAGAACCGCCGGTCCACCCACAGCCGGACAGGCGCGTCAGCATCGGGAACCGGTGCGACCGCGGCCATCCGGTCGAGAGCGTCAGCCAGCTCGGGCATCCCGACGCCGGTCACCGCCGACACGGCCACCGCGGGCACCTCGCCCAGGGACGAGGCGCTCAACTCCCGGCGAGCCGATTCCAGGGCCGGCGTGGGATCGGCCAGATCGGCGCGCGTGATCACGAGCAGTCCCGACGTCAGCCCCAACGCGTTCACTGCCTGCAGGTGTTCGGCGCTCTGTGCCCGCCAGCCCTCGTCCGCGGCCACCACGAAAAGGACGCTGCTCACCGGTCCCAGGCCGGCCAGCATATTGCCGAGAAACCTCTCGTGGCCGGGGACATCGACGAAAGCGACGGTTCGACCGCTCGGCAGACTCACCCACGCGTAGCCGAGGTCGATCGTCATTCCGCGCCGCTGTTCCTCGGCCCAGCGATCCGGCTCCATCCCGGTCAGCGCTCGGACCAGCGTCGACTTGCCGTGATCGACGTGTCCAGCGGTGGCGACGATGTGCATGTCCGGCTCGTTCAACCCCGGGCGGCCAGCACGGCGCTCACCATGTCGCTGTCGGCCTCGGCCGGTACGCAACGGAGGTCGAGCAACAGGGCGCCGTGCTCCACTCGACCCACCACGGCCGGGCGACCGAGACGTAGCCGCTCGGCCAGCTCGACGGGTAAGCGCACCGCCCAACCCGGCAATCCCACTCCGGGCGCACCGCCACCGCCCACCGCTCCCTGACTTTCGACGACCTGCCCGGCCACTCGGTGGGCCATTTCGATGCAGCGGGAGTGCAGGGTCTCCGGGCTCTGTTGCCACATCTGCTCGACAAGGGTCGGGGGACCGGCCACCGTGGCCTCCAGGGCGGCGAGCCGGAGTTTGTCGGCGCGCAGGGCACGGTAAAGCGGATGGCGGCGGAGACGAGCGATGAGGTCTGCCTGGCCGAAGAGCAGGCCGGCCTGAGGACCGCCCAGAAGCTTGTCGCCGCTGGCGGTCACCAGCGCAGCCCCGGCCGAAAGTGCCGACGCGACATCGGGTTCGTCCGGCAATTCGGACGTTCGGCGCAACAGGCCGCTGCCGATGTCGACGACGACGGGAACCCCGAGATCGGCCAGTTCTCGCACGGACGGCTGAGCCGTGAATCCTTCGATACGAAAATTGCTCGGGTGCACCTTGAGCAGGCAGCCGGTGCGCTCGCCGACAGCGCCGCGAAAATCGTTGGCGGTGGTGCGGTTCGTGGTCCCGACCTCGCGAATGTGTGCGCCCGCTGCCTCGATCAGCTCCGGCAGACGGAAACCATCACCTATCTCGACCATTTCGCCACGGCTCATCACCACTTCGCGACCGCCGGCCATGACGGTCATGGCCAGCAGCAGCGCGGCCGCCCCGTTGTTCACCACCAGCGCGTCGGCGGCCACCGGGACGGCGGCGAGCAGGGCGGCGATGGCACCCTGCCCGCGCCGCGACCGCTGACCGGTGGCCAGGTCGAATTCGAGATCGACGTAGCCGGCTGCCGCTCGGAGGGCGTGGACGGCGGCGGGGGACAGCGGAGCCCGGCCCAGATTCGTGTGCAGAATGACGCCCGTGGCGTTGAGAACGTGCCGTAGGGAAGCGGTTTGCTCAGGGAGGGCGGTCAGGACGGCGCCCGCCGCCTGTTCAGGTGGCAACTGCCCGCGGCGGACCTGGTTCTGCACGGCCAGGACGACAGCTCGGACCGGTGCCTTGCCCAGCCGGTCGACCGCAGCCGCGATACGCGGGTCAGCCAGGAGTGAGTCGGTGCGCGGGACGTGGCGACGGGGGTCGGTGGGGGCGGGGCGTTCGAGGTTGGATGCCAGGGCTGACGGGCTGGCTTGGTCGCCCGGCTGGGTCGCTGGCACAGACCTCGGACTCCTTCCTTCCCTAGCCTTCGGCGTCGCGGCGAAATCCTGGTGGCGGAGGCGGACGGGAATCGAACCCGCCGAACCGAGATACTCGGTCCCGTCGGTTTTGAAGACCGGGAGGGCCACCAGGCACCCACACGCCTCCGGTGCCACCGTAACGGGCGGAGAGCTGGCCTGATGTCGCGCCTCAGCAGCCGGCGGGATTTGCGCGTTTCAAGACCCAGCTGCGCGTGCCCCGCCCACCGACCGTGACTGGCTCAGCGCAGGCCCGGTTCTCTTCACCTTCGGGCAGCGCGTGTGGTTAGTTCGGCCGCGCCCGCCTGCGCATTGGGGCTCCCTACAACTCGAAGCCCTGGGAAACCTTTCCCGCTGGCCGACACCAGCGGGGGGTTATCCACACCTTGTAGGAAATCGAACATGCGTACCCTTCTTGCGGTAGACTAGGGCCTATGAGCGGGTGGGGTGTCGTCGACGTCGAGCAGGTCGACGTGCTGCTCGCCGGGATGGAGCAGGCGCTGGACGGTTTGGCCGGGGTGCGGTGGTGGCGGCTGCCCGAGACGGATCTGCTCGCGGTCACCCAGCGGGTGGAGCGGGTCGCGCGGCGGCTGCAGGTTCCGCAGATCGGGGCGGCCGCGGAGATCGACGCCCGCGGCCTGGCCGACCAGCACGCCGTGCGATCCACCACCGCGTTGCTGTCGAACCTGCTGACCATCACCCCGACCGAGGCGGCCGGGCGGGTCGCCGCCGCCGGCGCGATCCTGCCTCCCGACACCACCCCCACTTCCGGAGCCGACCACCCTGCACCGGTGCTGGCCTACACGGCCGCCGCGGTGGGCCGTGGGGAGCTGGGCGGCGACCAGTTGCGGATCATCACCACAACGATGCGCAAACTGTCCGCCGCCGTCGACGCGGAAACCCGGGCGTTGTGCGAGAAAACCCTCGTCGAGGAGGCCCACACCCGGCCGGCGCCGAAGCTGGCCGTGGTGGCCGAGCAGATCCTGGCCATCACCGATCCCGACGGCACCGACCACGAGACGCACGCGCCCGACCGCGCCGAACTGACCATCGGCGCGACCCGGCGCAACGGCCTCACCCCGATCACCGGTCTGCTCGACCCGCTGGGCATCGAAACGCTGCGCCAGGCCCTCGAGCCGCTGGCCGCTCCGACACCCGGAGGCGACGGCGTTCCCGATCCGCGGTCGGCCGCCACCCGACGGGCTCACGCGCTGGTCGAGCTGGCCCGGCGGTGGCTCACCAGCGGGGGCGGACCGAAAAGCCAGGGTGTGCGGCCGCACGCCACCATCGTCTGCACACTTGACCAGCTCCGCGACGGCGTCGGAGCCGCCCTGCTCGACTACGCCGGCACCGCCGGGGCCGGACTGACCCGCCTGCTGACCTGCGACGCGCAGACCACCCTGCTCGCCGTGGACCACCACGGCCGCATCCTCGACGGCACCGGCGAGTTCCGCTTGTTCAGCGCGGCGCAACGCAAAGCCCTCGCCGTCCGCGACGGCGGCTGCGCCTTTCCCGGGTGTGACATCCCGGCCGCCTGGACCGATGCACACCACATCAAACACTGGGCGGACGGCGGCCCCACCGTGGTGGACAACGGCGTGCTGCTGTGCGGCTATCACCACGGCGTCGTGCACCGCCACAACGCCGGCTGGGCTATAAGTCTGGATCCCGACGACCGCAAACCATGGTTCGTCCCGCCTCCGTGGATCGACCCCGGCCAACAGCCCCGCCGCAACCACCTCCACACCCTGAACCACATCCCGAGCCGGATCATCGCCACCAACCGCCAGTGAACCGACGCACCGAGGGACGGCGAGCCTGAGTATCGAGCGGTGTCCGCCCGAAATGACGCCTGCCATCGGGCGGACACCGCCTGAACCGCCGAGCGGCCGATCAGGCGCAGGCAGCTGAGTGCGCAGACCGCCGGGCCACAGGCCGCAGACCGCCGGGGCCGACCCCAGACCGCCGAGCGGCCGATCAGGCGTAGGCAGCTGAGTGCGCAGACCGCCGGGCCACAGTTCGCAGACGGCCGGGCTGACCGCAGACCGCCGGGCCACAGGCCGCAGACCGCCGGCCACAGACGGCAGCCCGCACACCGCCGGGGCCGCAGCCCGCAGACCGCCCGGTCACAGACCTCAGAACTCCGGACCGCGGGCAGCTGGTATGGCGAGGCCGACGAGATCCCTGGAAACCGACCCGGAGAAGCAGGCCACCGTGCGTCGAAAGGCCGCATGGTTACCTTGGCGATGTGGCTCTTCCCTCAACGACAGCGATCCGGTTGACCCAATATGCCCACGGCGGCGGCTGCGCCTGCAAGATTCCGCCGGGCGAGCTGGAGAGCATCGTGGCCGGCCTGACCGGGATCTCGTCGCCCGATCTGCTGGTCGGTCTGGACAACGGGGACGACGCGGCCGCGATCCGTATCGCCGGCGGCACCGCGGTGATCGCCACCGCAGACTTCTTCACGCCCGTGGTCGACGACGCCTACGACTGGGGCCGGATCGCCGCTGCGAACGCGCTCTCGGACGTCTATGCCATGGGCGGCACACCGGTGGTGGCCGTCAACCTGGTGGGCTGGCCTCGGGACACGCTGCCGGTCGAACTGCTGCGCGAGGTGCTGCGGGGTGGCCTGGACGTGGCCACGGAGGCCGGGTGCATAGTCGGCGGAGGCCACAGCATCGATGATCCGGAGCCCAAGTACGGGATGGCCGTCACGGGCATCGCCGACCCGGATCGCCTGCTCCGCAATGATTCAGCGCGAGCGGGCCTGCCGCTGAGCCTCACCAAGCCGCTCGGAGTCGGTGTGCTGAACAACCGGCACAAGACGACGGGTCAGAACTTTCCCGAGGCCGTGGCGACGATGACCGCTCTGAATCGGGACGCGTCCGCGGCCGCCCTGGCGGCGGGCATTCAAGCAGCCACCGACGTCACCGGCTTCGGCCTCCTCGGGCACCTGGCCAAGATGATGCGCGCCTCTGGCCTGAGCGCCTTAATTGATGCCGCCGCCGTGCCCTATCTGGAGGGGGCTCGCCAGGCGCTCGCCGAGGGATTCGTCAGCGGCGGCACCCGTCGCAACCTCGATTGGGTCCGGCCCTGGTTGACGTCCCACGTCGACGAGGATGAACTGCTGCTGCTCGCCGACGCGCAGACCAGCGGCGGCCTGCTGCTGGCCGGTGAAATCCCCGGCGCCCCGGTCATCGGGGAAATCGTCCCCCGCGGCGATGCCTTGATCATGATCCGGTGAAAAGGGATACCTGTTAACGATTTTGGCCGGCGTTGGGACCGACTTACTGATGCAGGCTGCTCATTTGAGTCGCGTCTGCTGACCACCGTTGCGGTTCAACCGCTCCCGTTGCGGAACGATGGTGTACTTGGGATTCCTTGCCGACTCCTGGCCGCCCTCGAAAATGCCGAACCGGGTCAGCGCGGAACCCGCCAGCAGGCAGGCGCCGGCCAAACCGGACACCACTCGGGACCGGGAGCCGGCCAGGGCCAGGACTGCTCCCGTGGCGGTCAGCGTCTTGCTGGCCCGCAACATGGTGCCCGGCCGGCCGGTATGCAGCGGTTCGGCGACCACTCCCATGGAGCGCTCCATGAGCCGGTCGGCGCCCAAATCCAGGAATGCGCCGCCCACGGCCAGTCGGCGAGCCGGACCGGCATCCGCGGTGGTCGCACCCAACAGTCCCAGGCCGCCCGCCGCCGCCGAGGCCGAGCCGACGAACACGAACGGCAGGTGCTTGTGCGCGGCATGCCACGTCGGGGTGGCGGTGTCGGACAACAACACCGCCGTGTACGACGCGATGGTCGGCGCGACGACCGCGGCACCTAGCCCGGCCGGCCGAGCCAGTCGGGCGGCGAGGCGAGCGAGTGGTCGTGCGCGGCGGGGGAGCCGCGGTTCCAGCAGGGCCGCGAGCTCCCCGGCACCCGCGAGGCCGGCCAGCGGCCCGTACCCGGACAGCAGCCAGGTGCCCACCGACATCGGCGAGGTCGGCTTGGCCACTCGCAGCATGTTCACAAAACGGGCCGGCCGGCCCAGATCGTGCACCAGGGCCACGAAACTCGCCGAGATGGCAGCCAGAGCCGTCAACCGGCCCATGCGCCGCAACGATGTCCGGCCCGACAGGTCCGCGCCGGCGGCCAGGAGCGACGACCCCGCCGCGGCGCCGCCAAGAAAGAGATAGGCCGGGATGTCGGATTCCCACGGCGAGGGTTTGACCACCGGGCGGCCGTAGTACGAGGTGAAGGTGGCGTCCGGGACGACCTGGTTGTCCGCCCGTCGGCCGCCGCGTCGACGGCCTGCAGAGCCGGAGGCCGGCCTGCCGGCTTGGGCTGTTTCGGGATGGCCGAGCGTCGTCACGGCCGGATTCTGCCCGCCCGCCGCCCGCAGCGCACCGTCCGGCTCAGCGCCGCCCGCCGCGCCCACCGCGGCCGCCAGACCTGGCTGCGGCTTCGGTCCGAGCTGCGACTTCACCGTCGCCGCCGCAGGAAACTGCCGACCGCCCCGGCCAGCATGGCCACCGCCGCCAACGCCGCGTTCCGCCACATGTCGGTCAGGTCCCGGGTGGTGACGATGGGATCCGGCGGCAGTCCGTACACCTCCGGTTCGTCGAGCAACAAGAACATCGCGCCGGCGCCGCCGATCCCGTTGTCCGTGTCAGCCAGGTACAGCCTGGCGTCCTCGACGCCGGCTGCCTGCAACTGCTCGACCCGGGCGGCCGCCCTGGCCCGCAGTTCGTCCAGATCGCCGAACTGGATCGACTCCGTCGGGCAGGCCTTCGCGCAGGCCGGCGTCATACCGTCGCCGATCCGGTCGTAGCACAGGGTGCATTTCTGGGCCAAGCCGACATTTTTGGTGTTCTCGTCGCCGACCCGCCGGTCGATCACCCCGAACGGGCACGCGGGCACGCAATAACCGCAGCCGTTGCAGATGTCGTCCTGCACCACGACGGTGCCGAATTCGGTACGGAACAGCGCGCCGGTGGGGCAGACGTCCAGGCACGCCGCGTTCGTGCAGTGCTTGCACACGTCGGAGGACATCAGCCAGCGGAAGTCGGACCGGGCCGGCGCATCGGAGCGTCGCCCGGGGAGCTCGAACGACGGAATGCCGAGATCGACGGCCCCCGGGACAGTTCCGAGCCCACCGCGGTCGCCGGAGAGCGCCTGGTCGGCGGCCTGGTTCAGCGCGTCGGTAGCTGGGGGCCCGACGGGATAGTCGGCGAACCGGGTCGTACCCTCCCCGAGCGGGCGGGCCTGCTCGATGAAGGCCACATGACGCCAGGTACTGGCGCCGAGAGCGCCGGTGTTGTCGTACGACGAGCCCAGCAGGTTCAGCCCGTCCTCCGGGATGGCGTTCCATTCCTTGCAGGCCACTTCGCAGGCCTTGCAGCCGATACACACCGAGGTGTCGGTGAAAAAGCCCTTCCGCGACGGAGCGTCGGGCCAGCCGGCGCGGGCCATGGGGTCGGGCAGGTCGATCAGAACCATCGGACCGCCTTCACGAGTCGGAGCCGGAGATGGAGATGTCGGTTTCGGTGATCAGATCCTGCGGCAGCAGCTGCTCCAATGGAGTCCGCTGGTCATTGCCGGTGAAAATGGTGACGCCCGCCCGGCGCCGGTAAGCGGCCACGAACTCCAGCAGCGCCGGTCCGGTGGGCCGTCGGCCGGGCCGGATGTCGCATGAGGCCACCTTGGACTCCTGGATGTGCACGTTCGGATCCAGAGTCACGCCGAACAGGTCGTTGGCCGAGTCTCCTTGCACCAACGCGCCGCCGCCCACTCCCCAGTGGTAGGGCAGACCCACCTGGTGCACGGTATGGCCGCCCACCCGCAACGGCACCATGCGGTCCGTCACCAACACGCGCGCCTCGATCGCCGTGCGCGCGGTCACGATCGTCGCCCATCCCAGGTGCTCCAAGGACCGTTCCTTGGCCAGCTCGGGCGACACCTCGCAAAAGAATTCCGGCTGCAGTTCCGACAGGTACGGCAGGAACCGGCTCATCCCGCCGGCCGTGTGGTGCTCGGTGAGCCGGTAGGTGGTGAAGACGTACGGGTACACCGAGGAGCCCGGCGCGTTCCCGGACGGATTGGACATGTTGTCGGTACGGCGGAACACCTGGCGCGTCGGGTTCGCCTGCTGGCGGTACAACGGGTTGCTGACCGGCGATTCGTGCGGTTCGTAGTGTGTCGGCATCGGCCCGTCCAGCAGCCCGGTGGGCGCGTACAGCCACCCCTTGCCGTCCGCCTGCATGATGAACGGGTCGTCGCCGGCCAGCCCCTCCGGGCCGAAAGCACCGTCGGGAGGCCGGTAGTCAGGCGCCTTGTCGGCCACGAAGTCGGCGTTGTCGTGCCCGGTCCACTTGCCCTTTTCGGCGTCCCACCAGATGTAGGCCTTGCGTTCGCTCCAGGGCCGGCCGGCCGGGTCGGCCGACGCGCGGTTGTAGAGCGTGCGGCGGTTGGCCGGCCACGCCCAACCCCAGTCCGGCGCCACCCAGTTCTGTTCCTGGCCCGGTCTGCGGTCCTTGGAGTGGTTCACGCCGTGCGCGTACACGCCGGTGTAGATCCAGCACCCGCCGGTGGTCGATCCGTCGGCCTTCATCTCGGTGTACGTCGACAGCGGCTGCCCGGCCTTGTCACCGGTCAGATGCACGCCATTGATCTCGCGCAGCACGGCGTCGGCAGCGGGGTCGCCCTCCTCGTTGACCGGATAGTCCCAGGTCAGATCGAGCAGCGGACGATCGCGGGGCAGTGTCGATTCCGCCAGTCGCTCGCGCATCCGGCGACCCACCTCGTAGAAGAACTGCAGGTCACTGCGGCAGTCACCGGGCGGAGCCACGGCTTTGTGATGCCACTGCAGCAGGCGCTGCGTCTGGGTGAAGGTGCCGTCCTTCTCGGCGTGGGCGGCGGCCGGGAAGAAGAACACCTCGGTGCCGATGTCCTCGGTCTTGAGCTCACCGGTGGCGATCTCCGGCGAGTCCTTCCAGAACGTCGCGGACTCGATCATGTTCAGATCCCGGACCACCAGCCACTTCAGATGCGACATGCCCAGCCGTTGCATTCTGCCGTGCGCCGACCCGACGGACGGATTCTGGCCCAGCAGGAAATAACCCTCGACCTGGTCGGCGAGCATGTCCATGACCGTCTGGTAGGTGCCGTGGTCGCCGGTCAGCTTGGGGATGTAGTCGAAGCAGTAGTCGTTCTCGGCGGTGGCCTTGTCGCCCCACCATGATTTGAGCAGGCTCACCGTGTAGGCGTCCGCGGCCGTCCAGAACCCCTTCTGGTCGGGCGTGGAGATGGTGGCCAGGTAATCGGACAGTCCGCCGTGCTCGCCGACCTTGGGCATCGGCAGGTAGCCGGGCAGCAGGTTGAACAGAGTGGGAATGTCCGTGGAGCCCTGGATGCTGGCGTGACCGCGCAGGGCCAGGATGCCGCCGCCGGGGCGCCCCATGTTGCCCAGCAGCAGCTGGATGATGGCCGCGCTGCGGATGTACTGAATGCCCACGGTGTGGTGGGTCCAGCCGACCGAGTACACCCAGCAGGTGGTGCGGTCCCGACCGCTGTTGGCGGTGACCGCCTCACACACGGCCAGGAACTGCTGGGGCGGCACGCCGGTGACGTCAGCCACCACCTCGGGGGTGTACCTCGCGTAGTGCCGTTTGAGCACCTGGAAGACGCAATGCGGATCCTGCAGCGTTTCGTCCCGCTGGATTCCGGAGATTCCGGTACTGGCGCCGTGGCCGCCCATTTCGTGGCCGGCGCCGCGACTGCCGAGGGACTCTTCATCGGGGCTGCCCGACGCCGAATTCGCGATCTGTTCCTCTTCGCCGGCTCCGGCCGACGTCATCGGCTCCGTGCCGGCGTAACCCCAGGTCTTGGTGTCATAGATGCCGGTCTCCGGGTCGTAGCCGGAAAAGACGCCGTCGAGTTCATCGACGTCGTGAAAGTCCTCGCGCAGAATCACCGCGGCGTTGGTGTACGCCTTGACGTATTCCTCGAAGTAACGGCCGGTCGACAGGATGTAGTTGATGACGCCGCTCAGGAAGGCGATATCGCTACCCGCGCGCAGCGGCACGAATTGATCCGCCAGGGCCGAGGTTCGGGTGAACCGCGGGTCGATGTGAATGACCTTGGCGCCCTTGGCTTTAGCCTCCATGACCCATTGGAAGCCGACCGGATGGCATTCGGCCATGTTGGAACCCTGAATGACGATGCAGTCGGATTCCTGAAGATCCTGGAGGAAATTCGTGGCCCCGCCACGACCGAAAGAAGCCCCCAAACTGGGGACGGTGGCGCTGTGTCAAATACGCGCCTGGTTCTCGATCTGAATGGCGCCCATGGCCGTGAACAGCTTTTTGATGAGGTAGTTCTCTTCGTTGTCCAGCGTGGCACCGCCCAACCCGGCGATGCCCAAGGTGCGACTCACGCGCTCGCCGTGCTCGTCGGTGTCCTGCCAGGTGCGGGCCCGGGTGTCCAGGATCCGGTCGACGACCATCTCCGTCGCCGTTTCCAGGTCCAGGGGCTCCCATTCGGTGCCGTGGGGCCGGCGGTACAGCACCTTGGTCTGCCGGCCGGGCGAGTTGACCAGTTGTTCACTGGCCGAACCCTTGGGACACAGGCGGCCCCGCGAGATCGGCGAATCGGGATCGCCTTCGATCTGGACGACCTTCTCGTCCTTGACGTAGATGCGTTGCCCGCAGCCCACGGCGCAGTACGGGCAGACACTTTGCACAACTCGATCCGCGGTAGCGGTGCGCGGAGTGAGGCGCTTGGTGGCGGCCGACTGAACCGCCGCGCCGCGCCCCAGGGCATCGCCGCTGGTGAACTGGCGTACCACCGGCCAGGACAGGAACGTGCGCCGCACCGACATCTTCCGGTACCTCCCTCCCCGTGGCCCGGCTCATCGCCGGTCGCACCAGCCGTTGGCCGTCGTGGCGGAAACGCCCGGCCGCGGCGGGATCGACCTTCTCGCTGTACCCCGGTCGAATGCTACCGACGCGAAATCACCGCGGGCAATGGGGCCGCCGGTCGAGCGGCTACCCCTGCGACTGCCGGTGTTTCAGCCGGTGTGTCAGTGACGACGGTCCGCGACGACCGAGCCTCGACAGTTTTGTCACGGACGCTGTCCGCTGGCCCGGGAGACAGGGCCGGTCCTTCACCCGGTGGCGCGGAAGCCGACCCGGCCGTCGGTGGCGTCGTAGAGGTAGTCGGTCTGACTGAGCGCGAAGCGGCTGATGTTCATGAATGGTCGGCCCTGATTCAGGGTGTGGCCCCACTGCACCGAGCTCGGCGCGTCAGGACCGCCGACGGCGAAGTGGTAGATGGGCGAATCGCCGACGGCCGGGACCGTGATCGAGACCTGCTGGCCCTTCGCGACGGTCGGGCGGTCGCCGGGGATCGCGGCGGGGACGGTCGGCGGTTGGACGCCCTGGGGCGCCTGCACGATCGCGTAGCCCAGCCCGGTGTCGAGCAACAACGAGCCGCACTGCGGTGGAACCGATCCGGACACGCTCAGGCACGAGGTGGGCGCCGACCAGTCCGGCGGCCCGGTACTCGTCTTCTGCAGGGCGACCGCGGCGAACCCGGACATGTCGGTGCGGGTCGGTCCCAGGATCAGGGACCCGGAACCGACGATGTAACCCTTGGTCATGGTGCCCGCCACCATGGCCGAAATGTTCAGGAACGGATTGATGGCGGGCCCCGAGTTGGCGGGCGCGGCGGACCGGTCGGCGGCGCGGTCGAAGCCGACGCCGAGCATCGCGACGTCCAGCTTGCTCTGGTCGGAGTTGCACGTGCCGGCTTTGTCGCACATCCGGTCAACGGCGCGGACCAGGAGCGGACCGGTCTGCACGGTGGGGCCGCTTCCAGTGACCGACCCGATGGTCAGCTGGGTCCGCACCCACTCGCCGGCGTAGGAATTGCCGCTGGACGAATAGGTGAACCCCGAGAACGATTGCGGCGGGCTCAGTTCTTGGTAGGCACTGCCCAGATACCGGCGCGAGACGACGACGCCGTTCGATCCGGTGTCGACCACCATGTCCTGCGCGGCGCCGCCGCCGGCGCTCACTCGGACTCGCAGGCCGTGCGCCAGCCAGTCGGAGTTGAGGGTCAGCCGCACGGAGGAGGTGGCCTTCCCGGCCGAGGTGGACGAATCCGGCCGGGGCGATCCACTGGTGGTCGGTGCGGAATGGTGGGAGCGCGAATCCGCGGAGGTGGTCGGGCCAGCAGGCCGCCGCGACGTCGAGGTGGTCGATCGGTCCGCGGACGTTCCCGACGGCCGGGACGCCTGGGAGGAAACCGACGGGCTGGACGTCCCCGATGGAACCGACGTTGCCGCTGTTCCGACCATCCGAGCCGAGGTGTCCCCGGCCGACCCAGCCACCGACGCACCGCAGCCGGCGGCGGCGATCATCACGGCCAACACCAGCGTCAGCGGTCCCGCCAGTCGAGGCATCACAGTCCTTTTCGGTGATGCTCGACGCGACGAGCTGCCGGAGATACCCCCTCATGATCTCAGCCGCCCACTGTGGCGGGACGAACCAAGCAGGTGAAATCTGTTTCTGAATGGTGACGCACCGTGACGGTTGGCGCGGGCCCGCGATGGCGGCGGTGAAGAGGGAGGCTGGTTCAGCTGTCGTACGGAGTGCCGTTGGGTGAGCTGTCCAGATTGGCCGGGGCGTTCGCCACCAACTGGCCGTCCACCAGCCGGGCCGCTCCGGAGCTGGAGTCGTCGAATCCGGTCGGGTAGACGGACACGAAAAAGCCCTCCTGAACCTCGAAGGGCAGGTCCTTGTCGGCCAGGTAGGCCTTGGCCGCGGCGGCGATGTCGCCGCCGACCGGGACGGTGAGGTGAAAAGAGTGGCCGGCCGAGAGATTGGTCAGCGCGTGGATGTTGCCGGACATGTGAATTCTCCTGAAAGCTGGTGGGATGGTCGGCCGTTCGCATCGACGTTCGCCCGGCAGCCGATCGAATTCCCGGTCAGGCGGTCGTCAATCCCCGGGCTGGGGACGCGGAGCCGAGCCACGCGACCCCTGGCTGGTCACCGCCGGCCCGGGATCTCCGGAAGGGCCGCCGAATCATCAGGCGACGACCTCCAACAGCGCGTCCCACTCGGCCAAGAACCGGTCGAGCCCATAACGGCTCACGGCGTGCTCGCGGCCCCGACGGCCGGCGCGGGCGGCCGCCTCCGGATCCGCCAGCAAGCGGGCCATGGCGCTGTGCAGCACCGCCAGGTCTGTGGAGATGACCCCGGCGCCGGGCGGAACCGCATTGATGGCGTCGGTGCTGGCCAGCGCGACGACCGGCAGGCCCAGAAACAGCGCCTCGAGCAGCGACAGTCCGAGCGATGTCCATCGGCAGAGGTGCAGATACACCCGACGCGCGCTGATCAGGTCGAACATGGCCTGCTGGTCGGGAAGCTCGTCGTAGACGCCCACGTCGCGTTCCGGCGTCAGCGGCTTGACCTCCCGGGCCGCCATTCCGAAGACGTCCACCGGTCCGACGGCGGCAAAGCCGTCCAGCAGGTCCGCGCCCACGGTGCGTCCGCGGCGGGCGATGTGGTTTCCGACCACGGCGCCCCTGGCCTGCGACCCGGTGAAGCGCAGACCCGGGTCCGGCAGGCCGTGCTCGATGACCCGGGTCGGGGCCAGCCCGTTGTCCCAGAACACGGCGTTGAACGGCGTGACGTGGGCGATCGGGATGTCCCGGCGATCGGCCAGCGGATGCCGGCTGGCCACCGCGAACGGCGCCGGGGTGTTGTGCTCGACGAAGACGGCGGGCAGGTCCCGGCCCGGGCGCCGCCCCGTCCAGCGCTCCACCAGGTCGATCTCACTGAACTGCTGAAGGACCACCACATCGATCTGTTCGGCGTCCAGTTCCGCCGGACTCCGTTCCACGGCCGTCACCGGCCAGTCCCAGGTGTCCGCACGTCCGGCGCCGTCCTCGGATCGGTCGGGAAGTACGGGAATCAGATATTCGTGCCTGCCCTGAAGAAAAGAGGTGAGCCAACTCCCGTGCCGATGCCAGACCAGGATTCTCACGGGTTCCGTGCTCGCGTCCAGAGGGGCTCGCCCCGCAGCGAGGCCGGCCGGAAGGACCGGGGGACCGCGGGCGCCATCCGGCGATCAGGAGCCGTAGTGGGCCTCGGGCACATCCGGCTCGAAGTCGGCGGAACCGTTGGGATAGACCGCCACGAAAAAGCCGCGCTGCACAGCGGTCGGCAGGCCCGACTCGCCGAGAAACGACCGGGCGACCGCCGAGGGCTCCTGCCCGTCCGGCACCTGAATCACGAACGCGTGGCCCGAAGACAGGTTGGTCAGGGAGTGCACGTTGCTCACGCCTCACAGGTACCCGGAATCCCGGCCGAACATGCTCTTTCGGCCCCAGAAATCAGCGTTGCGTAGTACCGGAGTTTCCCGGCCGCAACCTCACTCAGGGCGCAGCCCTGGGTTCAGCTGGCGCCCTGGGCGTCCCGCAAGGGAGCGGTCAGGTGTGAGAAGTGGCGCCCGAACGGGCGGCGCAACGATCGTCCGGCCAGCAGCGCCCACCCGATGACCAGCACCGATCCGTTGGCCAGCAGGCGATACAGCAGCACCGCCGCGATGGCCAGGGCGGCCGGGGCCCCCGAGGCCGTCAGCCCCACGACCAGAGCACTGTCCACGACGCCGATTCCGGCGGGGAGCGGGGACAGGCTGGAGGCTCCCATGGCCACTGCGTAGGCGGTCAGCAGCACCCAGAGGTCGATGGGCAAGTGAAAAGCGGCGGCGCAGGCCACCAGACAGCCGAGATCGAACAACCAGTTGGCCACGGCAGCGGACGCGGAGACAGCCCAGTCGCGACCCGTCGGCCGCACCTGCCGAAGGTCCGCCACCGTGCCGCGCAGCCGCGCCACTCCGGTGTCCGCCGGGCGATGGCGAAGCCTGTTGAACCGGCGGAGCATCGCCTCCGCGGCAGCGGCCGGCTTCTCGGGTGAATGCACGACCCAGCGGGCCACGAGCAGCGTGACCAGCCCCGTGCCAGCTGCCCGCAGGGCGGTCTGCCAACCGCCGCCCGCGCCGTGCAGCAACAGCCCGGCGATCCCCAGGCCGGCCAGGGACAGGCCGCTGAGGATCCCGGACGCGGTCAAAGACCAGGTCACGGCGGCCGGGCGGGCGCCCACCCCGCGGAATCGGCGGAAGGTGTAGCCGGTCGCGAAGACGGCGCCGGCCGGCATCGTCATGTGGACCGCGCCGGCCGAGTAGCTGATGGAGGTCGCGCTGCGGATGGTCACGGGCGCGCCGGCCGCGGACAGGGTCCGCCTGCGCAGCACCGCGAACGCCGCCATCGACGCCATCCCGGCCGTCAGACCGATCAGCAGCCAACCCCAGGAAGCCGAGGCGAAGTCGCCGGCCGCATCGGCAACCGTCGCCACCGGGAACACGGCGACCAGCAGGCCCAGCACGGCCAGGATGAGCAAGGCTTGGGCGACTCGGATGACCCGGTGTCCGCGCGACGATCGGGGCCGGCCGACCCCGGACATCGGAGCCGGATGCACTGCGGTAGTGGTCACGTCGGTCTCCTCGCCCTGGCTGGATGGTCAGCGACCCCGACGGGCGTGACAACTCAACAATGACAACAACCGCTAGTAGCCGGATAAATAATCCCGGCCTGATCCTCGGAGTTGTCTAAGAGCTTCACCCGCGCGTTCCGCGCCCAGAGCCCGTCGCCTGCGGCCGCAGGTCGGCCCGTGCACCAGCGTCTCTAGGCGTGGGCGCCTATGGAGAAGCCGATGACGGCGCCGGTCTCGGGTCCTGGCCGCACGTAGGCGGTGCCGCCGTGCTGCTCGGCCACGTCGCGGACGATGGCCAGTCCCAGTCCGGACCCGGGCAGGCTGCGGGCCGTGTCGGCGCGGTAGAAGCGGTCGAAGATGCGCTCCCGGTCTTCCTGCGGCACACCGGGTCCTCGGTCGGCGACCGCCACGCCGTCGACCCCGACCCGGATGTCGATACGGTGATCGGGGTGGGCGTCGAATTTGACGGCATTGTCGACCAGATTGGTCAGCGCCCGGGTCAGGGCGTGGGCCCGGCCGACCACGATTCCGTCACCGGTCACGGTGATCTCCCGCCCGCTGCGGCGGCGAGCCCGGTCGGCGACCCGGTCGGCCAGCGCCCGCAGGTCGACCGTCCCGACCGGCTCGGCATTGCGACGATCGGTGGCCAGATCGACGAGCTCGTTGACCAGCGTGGTCAATTCGAGCAATTCGCTGTCGACGTCGTCCAACAAGTCGTCCCGATGGGCGGATGGCAATTCGGCCACCCGGCGAAGCACCCGCGCATTGGCTCGCAGGCTGGTCAGCGGCGTGCGCAATTCGTGGCCTGCGTTCTCGACCAGCCGCTGTTGTGCCTCTCGGGCGGCGGCCAACTGGCCCAGCATCCCCTCGAGAGACGCTCCGAGCTGGCCGATCTCGTCCCGCCCCGTGGTGTTCAGCGGGGTGGCCAGGTCGCCGGTCGCAGTGACGTGTTGTGCGGCCCTGGCCAGGATGACCAATCGGCGAGTGGTCCGGCGTGCGATCCACCAGCCCGCGGCCACCGCGAGCAGGATGACGGCCAGGCCGATGAGCGCCGTCTGCAGCGCGAGGCGGTCCACGACCCGGTCCGTTTCGTCGAGATCCCGAGCCACCTGAATGGCGCCCACCGCCGGGCCCTGCGCCAGGGTATACACCCGCCAGTCGGTTTCGTCGACCGCGAAGGTGTCGTACCGGCCCGTCCCCGTGGTGGCGGTCAGGAGCGCCCGGTCGGCGGCCGTGATCGGCCAAGCCACCGAGGCGCCCAGCACATGGGTCACCGAACCGTCGGCGTTGATCCGCCGGACCGAACTCACGATGCCGCCGATGTCGTGCCGGTCGTTGGCGTTGGTGTCCAGACCCGACACCAGGACCGTGCCGCCGGCGGCCACCGTCGCCGCTGCCGACGCCAGAGACCTGTCCACCTCGACGTTCAGCGAGTGGACGGTGGTGGTGTAGAACGCCGCGCCGGTCACGATCACGGCCACGGTCACCAGCGCGCCGAAGGCCAGCACCAGCCGGCGGCCCAGGGTCAGGGTGGGGAGTTTGTCAGCTCGCAGCCGCAGCCGGCGGAGTCGGGGTGGCGGGCGGCCGCTCACGGATCGGCCAGGCTGTAGCCGACGCCCCGGACGGTGCGGATCAGATCCGGCGCTCCGGCCTGGTCCAGCTTGCGCCGTAGATACCCGATGTAGACGGCCAGATTGTTGGAGTCGGGCCCGAAGTCGTAACCCCAGATGCGGTCGTAGATGGTGGCGTGCGGCAGCACCCGCCCGCTGTTGCGCAGCAGCAGTTCCAGGAGGTCGAACTCCGTTTTGGACAGATTGAGTTGGTGGTGCTGCCACCACGCCCGCCGGGCGTCCGCATCGACCCGGAGGTCGCCCCGGACCAGTTCGGAGAGGGCGCCGGCCTCTTTTTCGCTGTGGGAGGCGAGGCTGCTGCGCCGCACCAGCGCCCGCAATCTGGCCAGCAGCTCGTCGAGGTCGAACGGTTTGGCCAGGTAGTCGTCGGCCCCCGCATCCAGACCCGCGACACGGTCGGGCACATCGACCCGGGCCGTGAGCATGAGGACGGGGGTGTGGACGCCTTCGGCCCGCAGCAGCCGGCAGGCCCCGAGCCCGTCCACCCCGGGCATCATCACGTCGAGGACGATCACGTCGATATCGGATCGGCGTCCTTCGGTGACCGCGGCGACGCCGTCGGCGACGGTGTGGACGCGGTAGCCGTCCAACTCCAGGGCGCGGGCCACCGAGTTGCGAATCGCCCGGTCGTCGTCGGCCAGCAACACGGTCACCATGCCCCCATCCTGACGCCTCGAGGTGTGGTGCGGGCCGGCCACCGCCGCGGCTGCGGCGGACGGAGGTCAGCGGCCGCCGGGACGTCGGCGGACGGCGCCGGACTCGAGCGCCGAATCGTTCTCGGCCACTCCGACGGCCGGCGCCCCCGTCACGAAGACGAGGACAGGGACGGCGATGGGCTGCGACCGCCGGCGAGGGAGTGGGCCAGCAGGCCGGGGCGGACCTTCGGGTCGCCGTCGACCCCGCGTCAGGCGCGTCGCTGCGACGAGTCGCAGGGAGCATCGCACTGTTCACTACTATCACTGTGATAACACCTGGCGACTAAGAGCGGTGTAGGAACCGGCACCGAATCGCCCAAAGCGGCCGAGCGGCCGGCTGGGGCTTCCTAGAATTGCCTGGGCATCGGCGGAGAAAGGGCATCATGCGCAGACGTGAGCACGGTGAACTCGAGCAGGTCGTCTTGGCGGCCATGCAGAGCTCGGGTGAGACGACCATGTCCGTCGCGGAGGTGCAGCGGCTGTTGCCGGGTGATCCGGCGTACACGACGGTCATGACGACCATGGCGCGACTGGCCGACAAGGGGGCCCTGACGCGGATGCGAGCCGGGCGCGCCTTCCGATACACACTGGCCGCTCCGGCTGAATCGGTGGAAGACGCCGTGACGGCCCGCCGGATGCGGCGCCTGCTTTCGGACGGGTCCGACCGGGCCGGCGTGTTGGCCCGTTTCGTAGCCGAACTCGATCCCGACGAAGAACGGATGTTGCTGGGTCTGCTCGGGCAGCGGGAGCAGGACCCGACGTGACGCCGCTGATCGGAATCCTGGTCGTCGCGCTGGTGGGTTCCGGGGCCGTCGGCCCCTTGGCTCGGTGGGCGCTGGGGGCCATGAAGCCGAGCCGGGCCGTGAAGTTGACGGCTTTCGCGGCCCTGTCCGCGGCGGTGGGCACCGGGGTGGCGCTGTCCTCCCTGGCGGTCGGATACCTGGCCGGTTGGGCTCCGGTGGCGCGCGAGGGCCACCTGTCCGTGAACACCCTGCATCGGCTGGCGCCCATTCCGGGCTGGCTGGGTCTGAGCGTGGCGGCCGCGGTGGCTGTCCTGCTCGCCCGGGCCGCCGTGCGCGTCGCCCTGATCGCCCGATCCCTGCACCGTGCGCAGGTGTTGTGCCGCAGCCTGCCCGGGCGCGACGCCGTCACTTTCGTCGACGGCGCCGACGTTTTCGCGGTGGCCGGCCTCACCGGCCGCATCCTGGTGGGACGTCAGCTGTTCGAACAACTTTCCGCCGTCGACCGGCGAGTGGTGCTGACTCACGAAGAGAGTCATCTGCGGCGTCGCCACCATCTCTATGTGCACGCCGTCGATATCGCGGCGGCCGCGAATCCGCTGCTGCGGGCCGTCCGGAACGTGGTCCGGTTGGGCATCGAGCGGTGGGCCGACGAGGACGCCGCGGAAGTGGTGGCCGATCGCGAAGCGGCGGCCCGTGCGCTGGCCCGGGTGGCGTTGTGCCGCCAGGAACTCCGCCAGCCGTCCAGCCGTGCCCTGCCCGCTTTTGCGATGGCCGCGGCCGCGCGGCAAGTGGGCACCCGGGTGCAGGCGTTACTGACGCCCCGCCCGGCCGAGCACCGCGGCCGTACCGTCGTGGTGGCCGGGACTTTCGCCATCGTGCTGCTGTTGTCGGTGGCCGGCATGGCCCATGTCCACGACGTCATCGAGGCTGCGCAGGCCGCCATCTTCCGTCGGTGAAGCCGGCCCGGCCCGGCCGGTCGGACGGGTCATGAATCTGGTGGCGCTGCGGCCAACCCTGGCCGTGCTGCTTGTCCTGCTGGCCGCGCTGGCGGCGGGGCTGTCCCGGCTGACCCGGGTGGGCCGGCCGCGGGACATCGGCACAGCGGCGCTGCGGGCGATCGCGCAGTTGGCGGCGGTCAGCCTAGTCATCGTGGCCGTGCTGCGGTCGCTGTGGCTGACGGCTCTGTTTCTGCTGGCCATGGGAACGGTGGCGGCGGGCACCTCGGCCCGCCGGATCACCGGGTCACTGCGTCGGCCCGGGTGGTGGACGGCGGTGCCGATCGGGAGTGGGGTTCTGCCGACCCTGGGCCTGGTGGTGGCCAGCGGGGTGGTGCCCTTGCGGCCGGTGGCCGTGCTGCCGGTGGCCGGGATCTTCCTCGGCGGTGCGATGACCGCCACGTCCCTGGCCGGGCGGCGTATCGCCGACGAATTGCGGTCGCATTGGCTCGAATACGAGGGGCTGCTGGCGTTGGGTATTCCCCGCCGGGCCGCGGTCCGGTTCCTGGGCCGGCCGGCGGCGTCACTGGCTCTGATCCCGGGCCTGGACCAGACCCGCACCGTAGGGCTTGTCACGTTGCCCGGTGCCTTCGTGGGCGTCCTGCTGGCCGGCGCGTCGCCATGGCAGGCGGGGGCCGCTCAGGTATTGGTGCTGGTGGGATTGCTGCTGGTGCAGACCACAGCGGTGTCCATCACGGTCGAACTGGTGGCTTCCGGTCTGCTGCCGCCTGGCGAGCACCAACTGACCCGCTGACCGGCACGACGGCGGAGCCGCCGGTCGACGGCATCGGAATCCGCAAGGTGGCGACGGCGCCGTGCGTCTCATGCCGCCGGAGTTCGAAGGTTCCGCCGTGCACCTCGGTGATCTCCCGGACCAACGCCAGGCCGAGGCCGAACCGGCGTCCGGCCGGACCGGTGGCGCGGTTGGTTCCTCGCGCGAAGCGTTCGGTCAGTCGGACCGCATCGGCGTTCGGGCCCTCCCCGTCGTCGGTGACCGTGATTTCGCAGGCTCCGTCGACCCGGGCACTGCCCACGCGCACGGTGCCCTGGCTCGGCGTGTGCCCGAGCGCATTGTCGACCAGCGAGGTGAGCGCCCGCCGCAGGGCGATCCACGAGCCGGTCACCGTCAGCCCGGCCGGAGGGTCGGCCACCAGCCCCACGGCCGCGTTCGCAGCGATCGGCGCCATGGTGGTCACCACCTCGGCGACGAGCTCGTCGACGTCGATCGGCTCGGCGCTGCGCTGACCCGCCGCCAATTGGGCCGACTCCAGGAGCTCCTCGACGATGTCACCCAGCACCCGCGAGTCGGCGAGCAACTGCTCCACATCGGGACGGGCCGGATCGTCGGCGCGCATCTTCCGGGCCACGATCTGCGCCCGGGTGTGCAGCACGGTGAGCGGAGTCCGTAGTTCATGGCCGGCGTCGGCCACGAAACGGCGCTGCAGGGCCAAAGCATCGCCCAGCGGCCGGACCGCTCGCCGGGACAGCAGGAAGCCCGCGAAGCCGGAAATGACGACGGCCAGCCCGCCGGCGGCCAGCAGCGCGATCCTGAGGACCTGGTCGTCGCTGTCATGGCCGTCGGGACGGCGTGGGGGCGGTGGATGCAGGCCGTGGACGACCGCCTCGATCACCAACGCGCCCAGGACGGCCAGGATCACCAGCCCGGCGGCCACCGCGGCCAACTGCCATCCCAGGCGGACCGCCGCGCGCCGGATCAGCATGTCGTCGGCGTCCCGTTCGATCACGTGGCGCCCCAGCGATAACCGACTCCGTGCACGGTGCGAATCGCTTCCCGGCCCAGCTTGCGGCGCAGGTAATAGACGTACGTGTCGACACTGCCCGGATCATCGCCGGCGTCGAAGACATATTGCAGCAGTTCCGCCCGGGTGAAAGTGCGCTCCGGGCGCCGGGCCAGGGTCTCCAGCATGGCTGCCTCGCGCGGGGAAAGGTCCACCGGCTCGGCGCCGTCGGCGATCACTTGCCGTCCGCTCACCTGAAACCGGCGGTTTCCCAGGTCGATCTCGGCGGCGGTGTCTTCGTGTCGACGCAACAAGGCTCGCAGTCGGGCCAGCAGCTCGTCGATTTCGAACGGCTTGACGACGTAATCCTCCGCGCCCGCGTCCAGCCCCTCCACCCGATCGGCCACCGTCCCGCGGGCGGTCAGGATCAGCACCGGGGTGGCCAGTCCCCGTCGCCGCAGCCGCCCGATGAGGTCGACGCCTTCGATCGCCGGGAGTCCCCGGTCGACCACCATCACGGCGTACGGACGGGTGAGGGCCAGATGCAGCCCCTGCTGACCATCGACCGCGTGGTCGACCTCATAGCTGTCCGAGAGGATTTCCACCAGCAGCGGACCGAGCGTCCGGTCGTCCTCGACGAGCAGCAGCGCCGGCCGATGGGCGGTCGTGAGGTCGGGAGCGGCCAACGCGCGGGTTCTCCTGGTGGTCTTCATCGGTGTGGCAGTCGCAGTCCGTTCAAGGTTTCCGGATGAACCTCACAAGGATCTCAGAATTGCCCGTCCTCGGATTTTGAGAGGGTTCTGACTTTTGCGCCCCACGATGAGAGCAGAATTTCCGTCGAGTCCAGAAGGAGCCGCCGTGCCGGAACCGTCCGCGACGGTGCGTGTCCGCCCGGCCGAGAGCCGCCGAACTGGCTCGGCGGCCCGGCGTTCCGGACGCCGGACGTACCCGGACCTGCCGGGGCGGCGTCGCCGGCAGTTGGTGGCCGACCTGGTGGGCACGCTGGGCATCGCCGGCCTGGTCCTGGTGGTGGCCATGTGGCTGGCCAACGGCGGAATCGAGGGTCTGACACCGGTCGGCGGCGTGGCCACGGAGTTGGGCCGGCTGAGCGGACTGATCAGTGCCTACCTGCTCCTGCTCCAAGTGATCATGATGGCTCGAATTCCCTGGGTGGAGGGCATCTGGGGCCAGGACGTGCTGGCGCGCCGGCACCGGCTGATCGGGTTCGTCTCCTTCTATCTGATGATCGTCCACGTCGTGGCGATCTCGATCGGTTATGCGCAATCCGCCCAGGACGGGATTTGGCGTGAGATCTGGTTGCTCACCACCGATTACCCGGGCATGCTGCTGGCCGTGGCCGGCACGGTCGCGTTGATCGCCGTCGTCGCGCTCTCCATTCGGGCCGCGCGCCGTCGCATGCGTTATGAGTCGTGGCACCTCATTCATCTGTACGCCTACATCGGGGTGGGTCTGGCCCTGCCTCACCAATTGTGGACGGGCGCGGATTTCAGTGCCTCCCGCCTGGCCACGGTGTTCTGGTGGGGATTGTGGGGCGCCGCCGCCGCAGCAATCGTGCTGTGGCGCATCGGTTTTCCGATCTTGCGTTCCATCCGGCATGCCTTGGTGGTGGAAGAAGTAGTTCGCGAGAACGCCGAGGTGATATCCATCGTCATGCGCGGCCGTGATCTGGACCGGCTGGGATTACGGGCCGGCCAATTCTGCCAATGGCGTTTCCTGTCCGGGCCCGGCTGGACCCGGGCGCACCCGTTCACCGTCTCGCTGAAGCCCACCGCCACCCGCGTCCGGATCACCATTCACGAGGCCGGGGACAGCCGCCACGATCTGGCCCGCGTTCGCCCGGGCAGCCGGGTGCTGATCGAGGGGCCGTACGGCGTGATGCTCGCGCATCGCCGGACCCACCGGGACGCCCTCATGATCGCAGCCGGGGTCGGCCTGACCACCATGCGCGGGCTGGCCGAGGAGATCCTGGAAGAGGGACCCAGTCCCGGGCCGGGCGGAACGCGGCGGCCGTCGGTCACGGTACTGCACCGGATCCGTTCCGCCGCCGACGCTCTGTTCGTGAAGGAATTCGTCTCGGCCGCCCGCTCGGCCGACCTGCAGATCCACGCGCTGATCGGAGCACGCTCCGAGGCGTCCGGATGGTGGGGCGGGCCGCGGCGAATCGATCCCACCGCGGCGCTGGCCCGGGCGGTCCCGGACATCCGCCGGCGAGAGGTGTACCTGTGCGGCCCGCCGGCGTGGATGCAGGCCGTCCGGGCCAGCCTTCGCGACCTCGACGTCGACGCGCAGCACATTCACGCGGAGGAGTTCGGATGGTGACGCGGTCAGGCCCGCGTCCGCCACGACAGCGGAAAGGCTTCCGGCGATGAGAAGGATCACCCTGGCCGTCGTCACCACGGTGGCGATCCTGGTGTTGTTGTTCAGCTACCGCACCAGTTTGGGTGCATCCGGCAGCGGAGACGGTGCCCAGGCACTCTCCGGTGCCAAGGTGATCGTTTCCGGGGCGCCGGCTTCCTCGTCGGGCGTGACCACCGGAGCCGGGCCGGCCCCCGGCGGCGCGGTGACGGTGCCGAGCCCCGCAGCGACCTCGGCCGGCTCGACCAGCGCCGCGACCGCGCCCAGCCCGACGGCCCGGCGGAAGCGCTCGTCGTCCTCCTCCTCGTCGCCGACGCCGACGCCGACACCGGCACCGGCACCGGCACCGACTTCCACTTCGACTTCGCCCGCGCCGAGTACCTCGCGTGCGAAAACGTCCACCACGTCGCCGTCCGCGAAGCCGTCCACCGAAACGGTCCAGGGCGGCGCGGAGATGACCCGGTACGGACCGGTTCAGGTCCAAGTGACGATCACCGACGGGAAGATCACCGACGTGACCGCCGTGGAGTACCCGCAGGAGGAACCGCGGGACCAGGAGATCAACGCAGAGGCCATTCCCGAGCTGCGCAATCAGGTGCTCGCCGCCCAAAGCGCCAATGTGCAGGGCGTTTCGGGCGCCACCTTCACCACCGAAGGCTATGTGGCGTCGGTCCAGTCGGCGCTGGACGCCGCGGGATTCAAGGGCTGACAGGCGGTCGGCCGGGTGCTGCGGGCGTCCCGACCGGCCGTGGCCTAGACCAGGCCTAGACCTGGCCTGGACCCCGCTGAAAGGTCTGATAACACAGCGCTTTTAGCCGAGAAGCTCGGACTCGATGAACGAGTCCGAGCTTCTCGGTTTATGGGTTGTGGATCAGCAACTGGTGGGGGTGATCAGCCGACGGCCGGCCCGAAGTACCACTGCTGGTTCCAGTCGCCGTTGTAGTACCACTGGTCCAGCCCGGTGCCGGCCGAGGCGCTGGCGCCGGAGACATCCGCGTACAGGTCGGTGGCCCGGTTCCAGAACGGCGTGGTCTGACCCTGAAGGCTCTGGCCCGGGTAGACCCCGAGGTACCACTGCTGGGTGGGATCACCGGTGCAGGTGGTCTGGATCAGGCTGGCGCCGGCCGCGTAGCTGCTCGGGGCCAGGCACATTCCGCTGTTGCGGTTGGCGATCTCGGCGAAGCCGCTGTCCGTGGGCAGCACGTACCACTGCTGGTTGTGACCGCCGTTCCAGGTCCACTGCACGACCTGAGCGCCGGATGCGGTGCTGCCACCGGACACGTCGGCCAGCAGCGGAACCGACCACCACGGGCGGGTGGAGGGTGAGTAGGCGCCGGAGTTGAAGACGCCGGCCAACTTGTCGAGGACGCTGGATCCGGCCGACCCGATCGACTGCAGGGCGTTGTAAACCGCGGCCTCGCCGTCGCCGAACGCGTTGCTCAGTGCGGCCTCGATGGTGCCGGGATCGATCCCGGCCCGCTGGAACGCCGCGGCGACCTGGCGATCGGATTCCCCGAACACGTTGTGCAGGGTTTGGGCGATGCTGGTCGCGGTGTAGCCGAGGTTGGTGAACACCGTGGTGAGTTGGTTGTCGGTGTCGTAGAAGTAGCTCGACAGCAGGCTGGCGATCTGGTTCTCCTGGTAGCCCAAGGACGACAGGGCGGAGGCGACCTGCGAATCGGTGGCGGCGAACCAGCTCTGCACGGTCTGGATGGTGGTTCCCACATCGATGCCGGTCTGGGTCAGGGCCTTGATGACCTGGGCGGGCCCGTCGTTGAAGGCGTAGGCCAGACCCCAGGCGACCTGATCGGCCGTTTCGTGCAGGCTCTGCAGAGCCGTGGAGACCTGGGTGTCGGTCCAGTTGTAGGCGTTCTTGAAGGCGTTGGCCACCAGGGCCGCGTTGCCCTGCAGCGCCTGCCACCAGGCGCCGAGGTCGGACGAATAGCTGAACGGCACCGAACCGAGCGGCTGCCCGGCGACGACCACCGCGGCGTTGCCGGACGCGGAGAACGACGTGGTGCTGCCGACGGACACCGATCCGGACAGGTCGGCCGAGGCCTGCAGGTACTGGGGAAGACCACCGGCGATGTGCAGCGCCACCGAGGCGTTCGCCAGGCTGGCCGAGACTCCCTCGTCAATGGTGGCGTTGAACGAGATGCCGCTGGTGCTGTCGGTGAAGCCGCCGTGGAAGGCGAAGTCGGCCTTCGGCACTCGCCGGATTGGAGTCCAGATCGATGGCCAGGTAGGTGTTGCTCAAGGTCACCGGACCGACGCCGAAGCCTCCGACGTTGACGTGGGCGGACAGGCTGGGGAAGGGCAGCAGGGCCACGGCGGCGTCGACGTGCGCCGGCACTCCGGCGACCTGGGCGTCGAACACCAGGTTGGCGCCCGGATTCAGGGCATTGCCCGCCGCATCGGTTCCGCCCGTGGGAGCGAACAGCAGCTGCGCGGTGTTGACCTGGACCAGATCCACCACCGAGGAGGGGACCGAGTTTCCGCCCGGGACGTCCTTGGCGACGGCGAAGGGCTTGAGGGCCACGGTGTTCGGGGTGGCGCCGACGATCGAAATGCCGATGATCGGGTTGTCGACGTCCAGGGCCAGATTCAGGGAGAGCTGGGCGCCCGGCTGGATGCCGAGGGCGTTCCCCCAGGAATCCGGCAAGGTCAGGTTCTTCACCAGGAACGAGACGGTGGGCAGCGGGATGCCTGCGGTTTCGGCGCTGTCCTTGATGCCGATCTTGCCGGCCACCTCATCGACCGACAGGTCTTTGATGCCGAAGGCGTCCGTCCAGGGGCCGTTCACCCCGGCGATGTCGAAGCTGATCGAAACCGACACTGCCCCTTCAGCGGTGACGCCGAGGCTGCCGCCCAGGGTGACCTCGACCTGGGATTGCCTGGCGTCCGGGTACAGCGGTGGGATCACGACGAAGGCCGATCCCGACACCGTAATCGACCCGCTGGACGCTCCCAGCGTGAAGCCGAGTGAAATGTCGTTCACGTAAACGGCGGCGCCTCCTGGCGTGTCGGCGCCGAACAATTTCTTACCCTGATCCTGCGCACCGAACTGCAGGCTGATGCTGGCCGAGAAGCCAGCCGGGCCCAGGGAAGCGCGTGCCACCGTTGCCGCGGGCAGCTGCAGCTTGGCCAGTGCGTCGCTGACCGCTCCGGACGGCGAGTAGTTGAGCAGAACAGTGACGCCGGCGGGCAGGTCGAACGGATCGGCGCTGAAACCGAGGGTCTTCGGGTCGAATTGCTTGATCTCCTGGCTGGCCAACACCAGGGTTCCGGTGCTGTCGGACGTGCCGATGCCCAGGGCGCCGAGATTCACGCCCACGGAGGCGGTGAAACTGCCGTCGCTGGAGAAGATCAAGGAGACCGGCAGCTGCACGGTATGGCTGGCATCGGGTGTCACGACCAGCGTGGCGGAGCCGGTCAACGACACCGATTCGTCGGCGCTGCCGAGATTGGTCCCGGTGACGGTGATCTTCGGGTCGTTGATCGAGAACAGCGAGGAATTCGGCAGGGTGATCGACGGGGTCTTCAGGGTGATGGCGAACGACTTCGAGGCCGGGACGACGCAGGCCTCGGCGGTGCCGCTGATGCCGGCGGCATCGTCGGTGTAGGTGCCCGAGATGTCGAACCAGACCTGACCGTCGGTAGCTCCCGGGCAGCTCAGTGCGCTCGGGACGGCACCGTTGGAGACCTCGACGTGGGACAGGGCCAGCTTCCCGGTGCCTACCATCCAGGAGGCGGTGTTGTCGCCGGCGACGTCGAAGGTGACGGTGCCGTCGGTATCGGTGATGGAGCCGGTGAAGGACGGATTGATGGTGAGTCCGTCGACGGGGCTGAAGGTCGGCGTATTGGTGGTGTCGTCGACGGTCAGCGACCAGTTCTTGGCGCCGCTGATCTGGCCCTTGACAGTGACGGTGAACGCCGCCTGGCCGGAGCCGATGACCGCGCTGCCGGTTACGGACAGGCCGGTGTCGGTGGCCAGGGTGACCGTGGTGCCCGACTTGATGGTCAGCGCGTCGGAGATGACCGCGTCGCTGTCCAGCGTGCCGGTCAGGGAGGCGGACACCTTGCCGCCGGAGTACGACAGGCCACCGGCGACGTCGACGGTCGTGCCGAGGACCGAAATGCCGGTGATGGCCAGGTTCGCGGACAGATCGGTGCCGGACAGGCTCGAGGTGTCGGCGTGGGCGACGGTGACAGTCAGGGTGCCGCCCAATCCGTTGGTGGCGACCACGGAGGCGGAGAGCGTCAACGTCTTCGTGCTTTCGTCGATGCTCAGCGTGGCGCCGTTGAAGCTGACCTGCTGCCCGGCCACCGGCAAGGTGAACGGCAGGGCCGGGGCGCCGACGGAGACGGTGAGCACGGATCCGGTCAGGCTCCCGGTCACCGGGCCGTCCGGCAGGTTGAGGTTCAGTCCGGACAGGAAGGACGTCACCGCGGAGGACAGCGTGAACGTGTTCGTGGCCGCATCCGTACCGGTGGTGGTACCGGTGCTGGTGGCGACCGCCGGGACCAGGGCGTTGCCGGCGGGAGCGGCCGACGGCGTGGGCTGGGCCGTGACCGGCACCGAGACGGTGGAGGTCGGTGCCACGGTGGATCCGGTGGTGGGGGAGCCGGCCGGTACGGACGTGGGCGCATTCGAGGGTGCAGCAGCGGACGTCGTCGGGCTCGGCGCGCCGGTGGTCTGCTGGCCGGCGGGCTGCTGCCCAGCCGTCGGCGCTGTGGTGGTGGTGGTGGGAGCAGCCACGGCCGTGGCGTTGGGGGTGGCGGGTGCCGGCGAGGCGATCGCCGCGTTGGTGATGCTGACGGCTGGGGCGGCCGAGGCGGTGGCCACCGGAACCAGGCAGACCGTGGCGGCGGCGGAGAGCGACAGGGCGCCGAGCATCAGTCGCCGAGCGCCCGTGCGAAGGCGGCCGGCGGGGACGGGGGCGGGGTGAGAGGACATCGGGTTTTTCCTGACGAGAGGAGGAACTGGACTCGTCAAGAATGTTTTTTGGGCGTCTTTATCGCGATGGTGCGCGCCTGTCACTTCTGCCGGGGGTGCCAGCACCCCCGCCGGCGGGGAGCCGATTGTCAGGCGGCGTACGCGCGCATGGTGTCCACGCTGAGATCCTGCTTCCGCACGAATCCGATGGCACCGCAGGACGCCAGGCCCGACGGTAAATCGTGCGCTTCGTGCGTGGACACGAGCAGCACCCTCGTCTCCGGTGCCGCCGCCAGGATACGACGCGTGGCTTCGATCCCGTCGATGCCGGGCAGCCGGACGTCCATCAACACGAGATCCGGCTGGATGCGCGCCGCCAGCTCCACGGCTTCCTCGCCGGTGGTGGCTTCCCCTGCTAGTTGCGCAAAGCCGGTGGCGCGCAACAGGGCTGCCGTCGCGCGACGAAAGATGGGCTGGTCGTCGACCAGCAATACCGTGGTCCCGCCGTTCCTGCTCTGCACCGTCACGTCAGATCGGCCGCCAGGTAGAGCAGCGCCGCTCGGACGCGCGGGTGTTCGGTGCCGTTGGTGTCGGCGGTGAGGCCCAGTTTGGCGAAAATGGAATTGATGTGCTTCTCCACCGCTTTTCCGGTGAGGAACAATTCGCCGGCAATGGCCGCATTGTTGCGGCCGGCGGCGATTCCGGCCAAGCACCTGCCGTTCGCGCGGGCTGAGCCGATCCAGGGCTCCGGCATCGGTGCGAGATCGCCCTTGCACCAACGCCTCGACCACTTTGGGATCGATCGCTGAACCGCCCGCCCGCACGGTGCGCAGCGCCTGCAGCAATTCTCCTTGGTCCGCCACCCGCTCCTTGAGCAGATATCCGCGCCGGTCGGTACCGTGCGTGAGGAGCGTTTTGACATAACTCGGTTCCGCGTACTGGCTCAGCAGCAGAACCCCGATTTCGGGCCAGTGCCGGCGACAATGGTCGGCGATGCGCAAACCTTCGTTCGTGTGGGTGGGCGGCATCCGGATGTCCGACAGCACGATTTCCGGGCGGAGCCGATCGATGGACGCCACCGCTGAGTCGAAGTCGGCAGGGCTGTCCAGAACCTGGAACTCGCCGTCGGACAGCAAGCGACGCAGGGCCTCGCGGATCAAGAAATTGTCCTCGACGATGACCAGGCGGGTCACGACGGCGCCACCTCCAGTGGAATTGCGATCGTCACCATGCTGCCGTCATCAACTGTGAATTGCCCGTCAAACGCCTCAGCCCGGTCCCGCACGATCTGGAAGTCCGGAAGGTCATCGTGAGGACCGGAATCGATGTGCAGCAGGACGCGCCTTTCGTCCGCTTCGTCGGATGCCGTCTCCCAAGGGGCCGCTGGTGTCGCGCTGTCGACTGCGACCCGGATGCGCACGGGCTGGTCCCCGACCGCCGAAAAGCCGAACAATTCCAGGGTCGTCACCGCGCAGAAATATAGGCACGTGCGGACGGCCGGCCGAACGCTGAGCAGTTCGGCCGTCGATTCGTCGATGTCCAACTGCGCGGAAATGCCGTGACGAGTCAGCCAACCCGACAGGGCGACGGCCAGGCCGGCCTCGTCCAGGCGCGGCGGGTAGATGCCGCGCGCGATGTCCCGCAGGTCGTCCAGGGTCTTCTCGATGCGACCATCCGCGTCGGGCGAGGACTGCCCCGTTTTGAGCCCTTCGATCACCGCGTCCAGGACCGGGCGGACCCGTCGGTCGACCTGTTGGCCCAGTCGCCGGCGCTCGGTTTCTCCGGCGGCCAGCAACCTTTCGTTCGCCGCCGAGAGCTGCCTGCGGGTGGCGTCCAGCCGCTGGCGGCGGGCGCGCAGATCGTCGGTCAGGCGGACGGTGGCCAGCGCGACGCCGGCCGGACCGGCCAGCTGTTCCAGCAGCCGTCGAGTCAGATCGGCGCGCTCGTCGCCGACGGCGTCGAGACCCTCGCTCTCGACATCGACGCTCAGCGATCCGACCGGCACATTGTCGTGCGCGACCCTGACCGCGACCGCGGAGCGGCCCGCCCGGCGCAGACCGGACGCGTCGGGTGGCCACACCTGGGAACGCGACATGCCTTCCGCCAACAACACTTGCACCTCGGTGCGGGATTGCCCGACCGTTCTGCTGGTGGCTTCGGCCAGCCGGGGAAGCACCTCGTCGATCGGCAGGGAGGTCGCCATTCGATTCAACAGTTCCCGCACGGCGCGGGCGCCGTTGTCGGAATGGCCCAGAGCCAGCCGGTCGACCAGACGCGAGATCGCCCGGGACAGTGACACCAATAGCACGGCAAGCACGATCATGGCGGCCGCGATCCACCAGAAGGAGACCCGGTCGGTGCGGTGCAGCCCGAATCGCCACCAGGCTGCGGCGCTGCCGAACACGGCCACTCCGATCAGGAAGCGCAGCGCCGCGCCCCAGAACACCGGCCAGGCGTGGAAACGCCCGTGATCGGTCACGGGCTGGCGACCAGGTGGGGGCGTATCGGCGCGGATCCGGTCACCACGGTTCCTTTCCCCGGGCTGGACTGCACGGACAATTCTCCGCCCAGGGCCATGAGCCGGTCGGGAAGCGGACCGAGTCCGCCGATCGAGTCGTCGAGCTCGTCGCGCGAAAAGCCGCGGCCGTCGTCGGCCACGCAGAACCACAGGCGTTCCTGCCGAATTCCCACCTCCACCGAGATGCTGGCGGCGGCCGCATGTTTGGCGATGTTCTGGAGCGCTTCGGCGCAGCAGAAATAGGCGGCCACCGCCACCTCGGAACGGTCGGCCGACACGTCCGGATCGATTTTCACCGACACGGTGGGCGCCGACTGGGCGGCCCGTTCGGCGAGTCGGCGCACGGCCGGCCCCAGGCCGGATTCCATCACCGGCGGCGGCGCACCCGCGCACAGTTGAGCGATGTCGACGCTCGCGTCGGAAAGGATGTCGGCGAGCTCCCGATCCGCCTTTCTGAGCTCGTCCGCCGGTAGGTCCAGGTGAGACCGCATGCGCAGACCGATCAACGCGGCCACCAGCGATTGCTGGGCGCCGTCATGAAGGTTGCGTTCGAGTCGTCGGCGTTCGACGTCCTGGGCGGCGACGACCCGCCGACGCACCTGCTGCAGTTGCATGGTCTGCCGAGCGAGTTCGGCCACCTCGCGGGCCAGCCGGACGGTCAGATCGGCGTTGCGCACCAAGGGCCCGGCGTGCCCGGCCAATTCGGCCAGCACGCGTCGGTCGATTCGGGTCAGGCCGGTGCCGGGCGGCATCACCACGGCCAATGCAGCCGGCGCCTCGGGACCGGCGTCGATGGGAAACGTTTCGGTGGCACCGAGAGCGGCCGCCCAGTCGGCTGGGTCCCTGGCTTCGTCGAGCGAAACGGCGGCATGTTCACCGGCCGGCTGGTGGGAATCGGCCAGGCACACCAACATCGCGGCGGACTCCACCCAGACGGACGCGCGCTGGATCCTGGTGGCGGCGACGGCCACCGCGATGAGGCGGGGCAGGTCGCCGCCTTCGCCGAATTGCCGCAGCCCCAAGGCCAGGGTCGACACGGCCTCGGAGGGGCTCAGCGTCTGCCCGAAGACGACCCGATTCGCCAGTCGCCGCGTTCGCCGCCAGATCGGTTCGGCCACGGTGGCCAGCAACGCCAGGAGCACCACCGGCCACCACCACGGTCCGCCGGTGATGACCGCAGCGGCCACCACCACCACGGCCAGCCCGAGGCCCGCACCCGCCGTCATGAGGAAGTAGGCCAGCACGCGGCTGAGGGCACGGTCGATGTCCCACAACCGATACCGGATCACCCCCACGGTGAGAACCAAGGGGATCAACGCGAAAACGGCCGGAAAGATCTCCGCCACCCAAGCGTTGGCGGCCGTGCCGAACCGGCCCACCGGCCCGGCCACGGCACCCAATGCCCAGGCGATCAGCCAGGCCAGCGCGGCGAGTGCGGCCGGCAGCACGGCGCCGATCAGCAACCGGGAGACCCGAGCCGTCGGAGGCGGCGTCTCGCGATCGGTCAGCCGGCTGAGCTGCGCCGAGACGCCGATCAGTGGCACCAGCGCGCCGAAGAACACCACGAAGAACTGGGGGTGCGACAGGAAGCTGCCGCGCCAGCAAACGACCAGGACGACCAGGCTGGCCAGCACCATGATGGGAGCGGTGAAGCTGCTACGCCACCGCCGCGGTAAATGCCCGTCCGGAAACAGGATGACCGCCCAGGCGTAACAAAGCCCGGAGAGCAGGTGGAACAGGAAATGGACGGCGGCTATCGGCCACGGACTTCCCACCAGGTGGAAGACGGCGTGGCTGGGCAGATTGAACGTGGCCGCCGTGCCGAGAAAGGCCACCGCCAGCAGGCGTGGTACGCGCTCGTCGGGCCGGCGAGCCAGCAGCCACAGGGCCAGCGTCACATTGACGACGCTGAAAAGGTATTGGCCCCACACCGAGCTCCAGTTCGGCTGGGTCATGTTCATGCCGAGCATGGGCGAGAGCAGCTTTTTCGCCCAGGAGTTCCAGATCGACGAACCGGCGGCCACCCTCGCGGTGAAGGAGTGAAAGCCGGGCGACAAATCCACCAGTTCGGCGACCAGACCCAAGCCGAGCCAGAGCAGTAAGGCCGCCGAGTACGCGGCAAAAGCGACCCGGAAAGCCAGGCGATTTGCTCGCGTCAACCGGAATCACCCCCTGACCGCAAAAGGGAGCGGTGAGCCGGTTTTCGTCGGCAGGCCCGCCCGAGCACGTCTGGAACGGATCATCCCACAATGGCGGTCCGGCCCGGCCGCCTGCTGGCCGGACCTCCCCGGCCGTGTTGTCGACGCCCGGGCTCGGGATCGGGCAGCGAAGTCAGCTGGTGACGTCCTTGTCCGCGAAACGCGCCCAGGCGCACAACCAGAAAAAGAGCGCGTAACCGAGGGCCGTGAGCGCGCCGCGGATCACGTTGTCCCAGACGATGGGATCCCGGAACAGGTCGGCGAAGGAGGCCCACCAGTGCGTGAGCAGCCAAGGCTGGATCCAGGCCAGCTGCGGGATGGTGTCGAGCACGAACATGGTCACGTCGAGGATGATGATGGCGATCATCGCGGCGATCGGTTGTTCGGTCAGGGTCGAGATGAACAGGCCGACCGCGCCCAGGGCGGCAAAGCCCACCGCGAGATAGACCGTCACCAGCAGCAGTCGGACCAGGGCGGGGCCGTAACCGACCTGGCTACCCGACAACAGGGTGACCGAGCCGATGGGGAACAGGATGGCGCCCACGACGAGTCCGATGACGACCACCACCAGGGTGGCGACCAGCGCGAAGATGCTGATGGCCGCGAATTTCACGGCCAGCAGCCGGAGCCGCTGCACCGGCACCGTGAGCAGGTAGCGCAGGGTACCCAGGTTGGCCTCGCCGGCGATCGAATCGCCTGAGATGGCGGCGACGGCCAGCGGCACGAAGAGCGGCATCTCGATGGTCAGGGCCGCCAGGGCGACGAACATCCCGTTGCCGGCGATGGACCGGAAGAAGTCGGGACCGGCGCCGCCGCCGTTGGCGGTGACCTTGACGGCGATGCCGATGACGATCGGCACCAGCGCCAGCACGGCCAGGCCGAGCTGGTTACGCCGCCGGCCGAAGATGACGCGCAGTTCGGAACGCAGGAAACGGGTCGAGACACGGCGAGGCGCCCGGCCCGCCGCCGGGTTGGCCGAGACCTGGGTGTTGGCGGACGGTGCCGGGTCGACGGGTGGCTCGCCCTCGGCGCGCCCCCAGCGGACCGTCTCGTCGTCCGAGCGGCCGGGCGCCGGCGGCTCGGCGACGTCGGCCGGGACGGGGAAGGACTCAACCGCCGACATCGAAGCCTTCTCCGGTGAGTGAGACGAAAAGGTCTTCCAGCGACGGCCGCAGCACGGCCAAGCCGAGGATGTCGACGCCGTGCCGAACCAGCGCCGGTGCGATGCTGTCGAGCGCGACGTCGCCCAAATTGCCGCTCGCCGCACCGGTGTCGACCCCGACGTCGGTGAGGCCGAGCCGTTCGAGCACGGTTGCGGCGTCCCGGGGCCGTCGCGTCTCGACGCTGACCCGATCGGTGCGGGTGCTGCGCACGTCGGTCACCGTGCCCTGGGCCACCAGCTTCCCGTCGCGCATGACGCCGACGTGGCTGCACATCTGCTCGATCTCGGAGAGCAGATGGCTGGACACCAGAATCGTCGTGCCATCGGCGGCGAGTTCAGCGACCAGATGCCGCACCTCTCGGGTGCCTTGCGGGTCCAGACCGTTGGTCGGCTCGTCCAGGATGAGCAGCCGGCGCGGTTGCAGCAAAGCCGCGGCGATGGCCAGTCGCTGCTTCATGCCCAGCGAGAAGGCCCGGTACCGCTTGGCCGCTGCCGCGCTCAGGCCGACCCGCTCCAGTGCGGCGGCGATCCGGGTCCCGCTGGTGCGCGGGTCGGCGAAGCGATCAGCGGCGTCGATCCGGGCCAGGTTCGCGGTGCCGGACAGGTACGGATGAAACGCCGGGCCTTCGATCAACGCGCCGACGTGCGGCATGACCAGGGGGGCGGCCGTGGGCATCGACCGGCCGAGCATCTCGACCCGGCCGGCGGTCGGCCGGATCAGGCCGACCAGCATCCGCAGTGTGGTGGTCTTGCCCGATCCGTTGGGTCCGAGGAACCCGTAGACCGATCCGACGGGCACGGCCAGGTCGATCCCGGCGACGGCCGGGCGCCCCCGAAACGTCTTGACCAACTTCGAGGTCGCTACCGCCGCGGTGAAGGACGGGGACGGTGCGGTGACGGGGTCGTCGAGCGTCTGGGTCACTTGCTACCCAAGGCCGCATAGAGCACGGCGGGCGGGACTGCGCCGGCCGCGAGGCGACCGTCCGCGGTGACCACCACCGACACGATGGTGCCGCTGAGCAGGTGACCGGACCCCCACGAGCCGGAGACGGCCGGCAGCGCTGCGGTGATGCGGCCGAGCGACCCGATGCCGAGATCCTGGGGGAGGCCGCCGGCCGCACAGCCGTCAGGGCTGGGCGCGGGGGTCGAGTGTGAGACGTCGGGCATCGCCGCAACCAGCACCGTGGTCCAACCGGAACCCACCGTCTTCGTGGTGGCCCCGGCTGTCGGCAGGTTCTGGGTGCCGGGGGTGACCACTGCGCCCTGCGAACCCTGAGTCCCCGGAATGATCTTGCGGGTGGCCACGCACCCCGCAGCCGTCGACGTACCGGTCTCGTTGGTCACGCTCGCTCCAGCCGGCGGGTTGAAGGTGAACTCGGCGGCGTCAGGCTGCGCGAAATTTACGTCGGTGAAGGCGACGTCGACAGCGGGCGTGGCCACGTTGCGGGCCAGGACCTGGACTCGGAGCGGAAGGTGCTCCGTGCCGTCGATGGCGATGCGGACCTTCGAGATCAGCGAACGGGTGTCCTTGGGCTGCAGGACGAGTTCATAGGCGGGCCGGCCGGCGACCACATCGTTGGCGTCCATCGACACGGTGGTGCTGGGGCTGATCATCTTGAGCGCGAGATCCGCCATGGCCTGGGGGGTGTCTGCTCCGGTGGTGGTTGTGTCCAGGGGCGCCGACTTCTTGCTGCTGCCGCTGCCCAGCTCCTTACTGAGGGTGCGATGGGAGGCGCTGTTGTCCTTGCTCGACCAGATCCACAGGTCCTGGCCGTTGTGGATCACATCGGTCTCACCCAGCTGCGAGAGCAGCGACAGACGTTGCTGGTCGGCGCTGTTGACCCAGATGCGCAGGGTGTGGGTGCCGGACAACAGGCTGACCAGGCTGGAGCTGCCGCCGCCGCCGACGTCCAGGCCGGGCAGATCCGGAATACCGAGATTGGATGTCTGCACGATCGTGCCCGACAGGCTGTGGACATCGGCGGAGGCGACGTCGCTGATCAGCTGGGCCGTGGTCTGCTGAGGCAGGGAGTCGGGCGAGGTGGTGGCGGCCGAATTGACGGCCGTCCGGATCAGCGTGGTGCCACCCAGCAGGACGGCGACGGCCGCAGCCGGGACCAGCCACCGGGTGGCCGGAAAACGAGTGAACAAGCTCATGCCCTGCATCGTGACCGATTCGTGCTGAGAAGGGGCTGAGAAGCTGTGAAGATCCACAGCTTTGTCGTGGCAGGGTGACCGGTGTGCGGCTGCTGGTGGTGGAGGACGAACCGCGGCTGGCGGCCGCCCTCCGTCGCGGTCTGGTGGCCGAAGGCTTCCTGGTGGATTTGGAGACGACCGGCCCGGCCGGCTGGGAAGCGGCCCGCTTCACCGACTACGACGCGGTGCTGCTGGACATCATGTTGCCCGGCCTGTCGGGATACGACATCGTGCGGCGGCTGCGCGCCGAGAACCGTTGGCTCCCAGTGATGCTGGTGTCGGCCAAGGACGGCGAGTACGACCAGGCCGACGGTTTGGATTGCGGTGCCGACGATTACCTGGTCAAGCCATTCTCCTTCGTGGTGCTGTTGGCCCGGCTCCGGGCCTTGCTGCGACGAGGACAACTGGCCCGGCCGGCGGTTCTCAGCGTCGGGGACATCGAGCTCGATCCGTCGGCGCGGCAGGTCCGCCGCCTCGGAACGCCGGTTCCGCTGACCACCAAGGAATACCTGCTCGCCGAATACCTGCTGCGGCACGCCGACCGGGTGGTCAGCAAGCGGGAGTTGCTCGACCACGTGTGGGACGACGCCGACCGGGTGGCCCCCAACGTGGTGGAGGTCTACATCGGCTATCTGCGTCGCAAGCTCGGGCCGTCCAGCGTGGCGACCGTACGCGGAGCCGGGTACCGGATCACGCCATGACCCGGTCGGCCGGTGGCTGGTTCTGGCGGCTCGGGCTCCGGACCCGGTTGATGGCGATCGGCGTGCTCGGGCTCGCCGTCATCCTGGCGGTCGGCGGATTCGCCCTCTACTACGGCCTGCGGAACGCCATTCAGAACAATATCGACGCGCAGGCCAGGGCCGACGCCGCCGAAGTGGCCGCCCTCATCGACCGGGGCTCCCTGCCCGACCCGCTGCCGGTGTCCGGCGCGCAGGTCGTGCAGGTGTTGGACAGCCGCCATCGGGTGATCGCCGGATCGGCCACCGCCGATCGCCTCACGCCCCTGCTGGACGACAGTGAACTCGCCGCCGACAGCGGCCGCGCGATCACCGTGTCCGGATCTCGCGCTGCGCTCTCCGGACCCTTGCGGGTGGTCAGCCGGACCGCCGGCACGGCGCAGGACCCCCGGATCGTGGTGGTCGCGGTGGCGGCCGGCGACGCGGAGCACGCTGCGGTGTTGGTGCGCAATGCCGCGCTGATCCTGTTCCCGGCCCTGCTGGCGGTGCTGGCGGTCATCGCCTGGCGGGTCATCGGCCGGGCGCTGCAGCCGGTGGAGACGTTGAGATCGGCCGCCGCCCGGATCAGCGGCACGCATGCCGACGAACAACTGCCCGTGCCGGCCGCCCGGGACGAGATCGCCGCGCTGGCGGAGACTCTGAACGACATGTTGAGCCGGTTGAGCCGGGCCCGGGAACGGCAGAAGTCCTTCGTCGCCGACGCCGCCCATGAGCTGCGCAGTCCGGTGGCCAGCATGCAGATGCAGCTGGAGATCGCCGAACGAGGCGCCGATCCCCGGGCCACTGCGGAACTGGCCACCGACGTCCTGGTGGACCTGCACCGGCTGAGCACGGTGGTCGAGGATCTGCTGCTGTTGGCCAAGTCCGACGCGGGGGACGTTCCGGTTCGGGTGGCGGAGGTCGATCTGCGTGACCTGGTCGCCGGGTACGTGGAACGCGCCGCCGCGGGGCCGGTGGCGGTCGAGTTGTCGGCCGGCCGAGAAGCCGCCGTCCGGACCGATCCGGACAAGCTGGGGCGGGCCGTCCGCAACCTGCTCGACAACGCCCTGCGCCACGCGCGTTCCCGGGTGGACGTCGAGATCGTTGCTTCTTCAGACGGGTTCGTGATCCGGGTGACCGATGACGGGCCGGGCATCCCGGAGTCCGACCGGGAGCGGGTGTTGCGGCGCTTCACGCGCTTGGACGCCGCCCGGGATCGCGACAGCGGCGGCGCCGGGCTGGGTCTGCCGATCGCTGCCGAGCTGATCTCCCAGCTGGGGGGCAGTATCCGGTTGGCCGACCGGGAGGACGGCGAAAGTGGATTGTCGGCCGAGATTCGGTGTCCCGTGGAGGTTTCCGGGTAGGCGTCGCGGGCTTCACAACTTCGTTGCACTCCAACCAGCGGGTGGCCCGGTCGCCGAAATCGGCCGGGATATTCCACCGGGATCCGTTCCTCAGCCGAAGGTGAACGAGTAAGCCGCCAAGCCGGGGGACAGGGAGACCAGCACAGTTCGGCGGGTCGGTGTCGCCTGATCGACAATGGTGTGGATATTCGGCGCTCCGGAAATCGGATAATCGGTGGTCTTTCCGCTCAGCGTCACGGTCGCGGTGCCGGTGCCGGAAACATCGAGGTACACCTGCCGCGCCTGGAAGTTTAGTTTGATGGCCGCGCCCGCGCCGGCGGTGATCGATTCGTCCGACGCCGTCCAAGTACCGGTCAACGCGAATTCGTCGTCCGGAACGGTGGCCGGGAAGGTGTGGCCGGCCGTGCCGTTCGTCAGCGGGCTCGATCCGGCCAAGCCGTGGGCGAGTTGGCTGCCCAGATACGTTTCTGGAGTCGTCTGTTCGGTGGGGGTGGCGTCCGCGACGTAAGGGCTGCGGGGCAAGGTGATTCCCGGATGGGCGGCCAGCAGCAGATTTCGTATCAGCGTCTCGGTCGTTTGGTAGCCGCCCTCGCCGACCCCGATGTGGCGCACTTGTCCGGTGGTATCGAGCAGGTATTCAGCGGGCCAAGAATTGTTCCCGTATGCATTCCAGGTGGCGTAACTGTTGTCGATCGCCACCGGGTAGGTGATTCCCAGCCGCTGAGCCCCGGCCTGCACGTTGGCCGGCACATGTTCGAAGGCGTATTCCGGGGTGTGAACCCCGACGACCACGAACCCGTCGCATCTGTACGTTTGGGTACCAGGCGTTGACATGAGGGATGGCGCGCTGGCAATTGATGCACGAATACGCCCAGAAATCGACGAGTACCACCTTTCCGCGCAGGCCCGCAACGCTCAGCGGCGCATTCCCGGGCGTGTTGAACCACTGCTGGATACCGGTGAATTCCGGAGCGGCGCCACACCCGAGCAGCACCGGCCGCAAATCCTGGGCACATTGGTCGAAGGTCGGGTTGTCGACCTCGGCTCCTACCGCGGCCGCGCACCGTCGTGGCTCCGGCATTGTTCAGGGCGGAGTTCAGACCGGCCGTGTAGTCGGGCACGGCCCGCTGGATCAGGTCGGTGAGGTTGAAGGTGAGCGCGACGGCCAGCGCCAACACGACGATTCCGGCCCAGGTGCGCACGGTCCGTTGGTGCGTCCGAAACACCCGTACCCGTTCGAAGACGCGTCGGCCGGCCAACGCGAAACCCAGGAGAGGGATGGCGGTTCCGACCGCGAAAGCCACGGTCAACGCCACGGTGGGAAGGCCGATGTGGCCGGTCGCTCCGGCCACGGTGATCGCGGCCAGCACCGGCCCAGCGCACGGCACGTAGACCGCGCCGAGGGCCACGCCGAGCAGGAAGGCGCCGAACCGTCCGTGGTGCGGCCGGACGGTCCGTTGCGGGATCCAGGCGAACGGCCGCTCCAGCCACTCCTCGAAGCGCGGCACGATCATGCCGATACCCAGCGCCACCAAGACCACCAGACCCGCCCAGCGCAACAGACTCTGCGGGAGATGCAGGGCCGACAGCAGCAGCGTGCCCAGGAGGGTGAACAGGCTGAAGCTCAGCGCCAGCCCGGCGATGACCAGGTAGGGCGTCGCGCCGACGTCCCGCGGGGGCGCGCCCACCGGTCGGGCCGTCGGAGTGGGTCGGTCGGCCCGGGACGCGCGGACCCGGCGCGGCGTGCCGCCGGCCACGAAGACCGCCGGCAGCACCGGCAGGACGCACGGCGAAATCCCGGTGATCAGGCCGCCGACCAGACCGAGCAGCACCAGGGACAGCATGAGGGCCAGGGTAGAGAAGGTGGACTTGCCGCCCGGTGTGGGAAATGCGGACGGTTTCCGGACGGGGGGGAGTCAGCGGCGGACAGTCGGTCGGAAACGAATCGACGACGCCCCGGTTGCCGAAGCGGGATGAGATCACCCCGAACTCGTCGCATCATGTGCGTGCGCGGCAGGCAGGCGTCTTCTTCAGCGACGACAGGATGGCCGGCTCAGTGGGTGCGTCTCATCACCTGCGCGGCCAGCGTTTTCAGGGCCAGGACCGCCTCGGCGTCGAGCAGCGGCCCACCCGTCGCTGACCGACCGGCCAGGGCGGCGCCCGCGGTCAATTCCAGGTCGTCGATCTCGGCCTCGATGGACTTGACCGCTCCGGACGTTGTGATGAGCTCGCGGGCGCGCGGCACCGCCTCGATCCGGCCCAGGCAGCGTTCGAGCTCGCGAGCCAGTCCCGGATCCCGCGCGGCCAGCGCGCCGGCAGCCCGGGCCAGCAGGACCGTGCGCTTTCCCTCGGCGAGATCGTCGCCCGCCGGCTTTCCGGTGACCGAGGGGTCGCCGAACACCCCGAGCAGGTCGTCGCGCAGCTGGAAGGCGATGCCGACGGCCGTCCCGTACTCGCGCAGCCGCGCCACGGTCTCGGCGTCGGCGCCGGCCAGTTCGGCGCCCAGCTGGAGCGGTCGCTCGACGGTGTAGGCGGCGGTCTTGTAGCGATTGACTTGCGTGGCAACGCGTTCCTGCTCGGCGAAATCGTCCGGCAGCGCGGCGGCCACATGCAGATCGAGCAGCTGCCCGGCCAGCACCTCGGCGCGCATCGCTTCGCCACGTCGGCGCCACCCGATCCCAGGCGGCCATCTGCTGCGCGGCTGTCGGTGAACAGATCGTCGGCCCAGGCCAGCGCCACATCGCCCAGCAAGATGGCCACGGACGTCCCGAAGTGGGTGGCGTCTCCGGCCCAGCCACGACTTCGGTGTTCCGTGGCCACCGCCGTGTGAATGCTGGGCTGCCCCCGGCGGGTCGCCGAGCGGTCCAGGACGTCGTCGTGGATCAGGGCACAGGCCTGGAGCAGCTCGAGCGCCGCGGCGGCGCGCCACACCGCATTCGGGCCCGGCGCACCGCTGATCGCCCGGTGGCCGGCCAACAGGAATCGGGGCCGGACCCGCTTGCCGCCGTCCCGGACGAAGCTGACCAGCCGGTCCAGTTGACCGGTCACGGCTGGTGCCACGGCGGCCATCGCGGCCCGCCGCCGGTCCAGCTCCGCGGCCAGGATGTCCTCCAGCTCCACGAGCGTCTGATCGGCGGGCGCCAGGGTCACCCGGCCAGTCTGCCTGGTCCCGGCGGGCGCTACCCGCGCCGTTAAACTCTGGCCATGGCGACCGTCCGCGACCGGTTGGCCGCGCCCGGCCCGCACTTCTCGGTGGAGTTCATGCCACCACGCACCGACGCCGAGGAGGCCGGCCTCTGGTTGGCCATCCGCAGGCTGGAGCCGCTGCGCCCGGCGTTCGTCTCGGTGACCTACGGCGCGGGCGGCTCGCACCGCGACCGGACCATCCGGATCACCGAGCGGATCGCCACGGAGACCACCCTGCTGCCGGTGGCCCATCTGACCGCGGTCGGCCACTCGGTGGCGGAACTGCGGCACGTCATCGGGTCCTACGCCGCCGTCGGCGTGCCAACATCCTGGCGCTGCGGGGCGACCCGCCGGGCGATCCCACCGCGCCGAATGGGTCGCCGCATCCCGGACGGGCTGAACTACGCCAGCGATCTGGTCCGACTCGTGCGGTCGCTCGGTGACTTCCACGTCGGAGTGGCCGCCTTCCCCGACCTGCATCCCCGCTCGCCCGACGCGGAGTCCGACCTGAAGCACTTCGCCGAGAAATTCGCGGCCGGCGCCGGATACGCGATCAGCCAGATGCTGTTCTCGGCGCAGGACTGCGTCAGGCTGCGCGACCGGGCCGCCGGCCGCCGGCATCGACGCGCCGATCCTGCCCGGCATCATGCCGGTCACATCGTACGACCGCCTGATGCGCATCTGTGAACTGTCCGGCCAGCAGGTGCCGGCCGAGCTGGCCGGGCAGTTGCAGGCGGTGCGGGGCGATCCGGCCGGCCGGCCGGGAGATCGGCATGGAGCACGCGATCAAGATGGCCGAGCAGTTGCTCAGCCGAGGGCGCGCCCGGATCTGCACTTCTACACGTTCAACCGGTCCAAGGCGACGCTGCGAGGTGCTCGGCGCCCTGGGCTTGGCCCGCGCCGCGTGGCGACCGGTCCCGCACCCGACGCTGGCCGCGGCCACCGGCTGAGGGCGGCTGGGCGTGGACACCGACACCGTGACCCACGCCTTCGGGCTGTCCTCATTGGTCCTGTTCGTGGCGCTGCTCGGCGTCCGGCTGTCGCGCCGCGTCGGGCTGCCCTCGCTGCTGCTGTATCTGGGCATCGGCCTGCTGCTGGGCAACCGTGGCTTGGGCATCATTCGGCGGCACTGCTCCAGACACCCTGCTGACCGAGCAGATCGGTCTGGCCGCTCTGGTGTTCATCCTGGCCGAGGGCGGTTTGACCACCCGGTGGGCCAATGTCCGTCCGGCGTTGGGCCTGGGGATCGCGCTGGCCACCGTGTCGGTGCGGTGTCGCATCGCGGTGGCCGGCGCCGGCGTGCAAGCTGCATGCTCGGCCAGACGCCTTGGACTCGACTGGCGGACCAGCCTGCTGTGGGGCGCGGTGCTCTCCTCCACGGATGCGGCGGCCGTGTTCTCGGTGCTGCGCGGGGTGGGCGTCAAACCGCGGATCGCCGCCGCGCTGGAACTGGAGTCCGGGCTCAACGACGCGCCGGTGGTGATTGCGGTGCTGCTGCTGGCCGGCGGTACCGCGCATGACCTGGACCGACCCGCTGCTGGTGATCTACGAGCTGGTGGCCGGCGCGGCGATCGGGGCGAGCCATCGGATTCGCCGGCGCCTGGTGGCTGCGCCGCGGCGCGCTGCCGGCCGCCGGCCTGTACCCGCTGGCCACCCTGGCTCTGATCGGCGGCGTTTACGCGGTCGGGCAGTACGCCCACGCCTCCGGCTTCCTGGCGGTCTACGTCGTCGTCGATGATCCTGGGGAATTCTCGGCTGCCGCACCGGGCGTCCACGCTGTCGTTCGCGGAGGGGGTCGGGCTGGATCGCCCAGATCGGCCTGTTCGTGTTGCTCGGCCTGTACGTCGACCCGGCGCTGCTGCCCGCAGGCGCTGCTGCCCGGCGTGCTGATCGGCTTGCTGGTGCTGCTGGTGGCTCGACCGCTGTCGGTGCTGGCCGCCGCGCTGCCGTTCCGAATGCCGTGGCGGGAGCAGGCTTTCCTGTCCTGGTCGGGGCTGCGCGGCGCCGTTCCCGATCGTGCTGGCGTTGATCCCGCTGATGGTGCGGCATTCCGACGTGCAGTCCACGCCGGATGCTGAATGTCATCGTCGTGGTGGTGGTCGTCTACACGTTGTTGCAGGGCACCACGCTGCCGTGGCTGGCCCGGCGGCTGGGGGTGGCCCAATCCGACCAGGCCCGGGAGATCCAGCTGGAGGCGGCGCCCCTGGAGGAGATGGGTGCGCATGTGCTGCAGGTGACCGTGCCGGAGAACTCCCGCATGCACGGCGTCTACCTGGCCGAACTGCGACTGCCGTCGTCAGCCGTCATCGCCCTGCTGGTCCGGGACGGCGCGCCGGTGCCGGTGTCCCCGACGCTGCGGGTGCAGTCCGGCGACCAGATGCTGATCGTCACGCCCGAACGAGTCAGGACCGCCACCGAACGCCGGTTGCGGGCGGTCAGCCGGGCCGGTCCCTTGGCCGGGTGGTTCGGCGAAGCGGGTCGGCGGCAGTCCGAGTGAACCCGACCCCTTTCGCCGCTGGTCGGCAGACGCACACGGATTTGGGACACTGGACGACGTGCCCGACAGCGCCGACCGCCCACCTGGTCCCGAAACGGGCACGCCCTTTGCCGGCCCGGCCCCATCGGCTCCGGCCGCAGCCGGCAGCTCGGCGCGGGCACTGCACCGCCCGAAGCTCCTGTTGCTGGGGAGCATCGCGCTGTTGGTGATCGTGCTGGACCTGATCACCAAGGTCCTGGTCGTCAGCCACCTGCAGGACGGCGAGTCGCGGCGCATCCTGGGGGGCCTGGTCTATCTGTCGTTGTTCCGGAACTCCGGCGCGGCGTTCTCGATGGCCACCGGCATGACCTGGATCCTGAGTCTGATCGTCATCGCGGTGATCGTGGTGATTCTGCGGATGTCCCGCCGGCTGAGGTCCACCGCCTGGGCCATCTGCTTCGGACTGATCCTGGGGGGCGCGATCGGCAACCTGATCGACCGGATCTTCCGGTCACCCGGGTTCCTGCGCGGCCACGTCGTGGATTTCGTGTCCGTCTTCGCCCCCAACGGCAAGTATTTCGCCATTTTCAACCTCGCGGACTCCGCCATCACCTGCGGCGGCATCGCTTTGGTCATCACCGCGCTGGTCGGAGTGGAACTGGACGGCACCCGGGCGCGGCGGAAGCGCACGACCACGCGACCAGACACCGGCCCCGAGGCGTGAGCGACTTCCGCCGGCTGCCGGTGCCCGACGGGGTGTCCGGGATGCGGGCCGACGCCGGCGTCGCTCGCCTGCTCGGGCTCAGCCGGACCACCGTGGCCACCATGATCGATGCCGGCGACGTGGTGTTGGACGGGGTGACCATCGGCCGCTCGGACCGGCTCGCGTCGGGCGGATGGTTGGACATCACCCTGCCGGAACCGGACCGGGCCCCGCAGGTGGTGGCGGAACGGGTTGACGGCCTGACCGTCATCTACGAGGACGCCGACCTGGTGGTGGTGGACAAGCCGGTAGGCGTGGCCGCGCACCCGGGGCCGGGCTGGACCGGGCCGACGGTGCTGGGCGCGCTGGCGGCTCTGCACGTCCGCGTGGCCACGTCGGGGGCCGCCGAGCGGCAGGGCATCGTGCAGCGGCTGGACGTGGGAACGACCGGCCTGATGGTGGTGGCCAAGGGCGAACGCGCCTACTCCGTGCTCAAGGAAGCGTTCCGGCAGCGTGACGTGGAGAAGATCTACCACGCCATCATCCAGGGATACCCCGACCCGAGCTCAGGCACCATCGACGCACCGATCGGCCGACACCCGAAGGCGGACTGGAAATTCGCGGTCCGCGGCGACGGCCGGGCCAGTGTCACGCACTACGACACCCTCGAGGCGTTCCGGGCCGCCACCCTGGTGCGGGTCCACCTGGAAACCGGACGCACCCATCAGATCCGGGTGCACTTCTCCGCCCTCCACCACCCCTGCGTGGGCGATTTGACCTACGGAGCTGACCCCGTGCTGGCGGCGCGCGTCGGCCTGGACCGGCAGTGGCTGCACGCGCGTGAGCTGGCCTTCGTACATCCGACCGAGGGCCGGCGGGTGGAGTTCACCAGTCCGTACCCGGCCGACCTGGCCCATGCCCTCGAGGTGTTGCGGGCCGGCTGAGCCGGAGCGACCGGGTCACAGCGTCCAGGTGACCGTCCGGTGTTCCAGGTCCGGCCGCACGCTCCAGCGGACGGCGGAGACCCGGGTATCCGCGGGAACCAGGAACACGGTCCAGCCGGTTCCTTGCTCACCGCTGGACACGCCCACCCGGTGCGGCGGGTAGCCGGGCACGGCCATTGGCGCCCGCCGGAGTGGCTGGCCGGCGTCGCCGATGAGGGTGAGATACAGATCGGCCAGCGCCTCGAAGTCGGCCGGTCCGTCGTTTTGAACCGTGGTCTCGACCAGGACGGCGCGTTCCTGCTCGTCCATCCGGAACCCGGCGGCCACCAGGATGCGATCGGCCGGGTCGACGAGCCTGGTCAGCGTGACCGCCAGCTGCTCACCGAACAAGCCGGTCAGCTGCTGGGTCTGGTTGATATGGACGGGATCCGGGGCCCCGGCGGCGCTGGACCGCGATCCGCTCTCGGACTCCGAGCCACCGACCGAACCGCTGGAATCGCTCCCTTCCGGCGAGCTGGCTGGTGTCGCCGATTCGCCCGAACCCGCCGAGTCGTCCGGCGCTTCCGCGTCATCGAACACGGGTTGCCAGGTCTGCGTCGCGTCCAGCGCCGGCGTGCCGGGGTCGACCGGACCGGGGGAGGTGCCCGAACCGGCCGGGCTCGGCGCAGTGCCGATGACCGGATCGGACGGAGTATCGGCCGTCGACGCCCCGCCCGGGGCGCTGTCGGACGTCTCGTCGGCCCGGGCCCACCCGGAGGTGCCCGGAATTCCCCACGTGGCCGCCGGGCCGGTGAGCGAACTCTCGGCACCCGTGCGGCTGGGGTCCGCAGCCGCGGTGCGCGTGACGGCGTCGGTAGCCGGAGCCGGGGCACCGAAGGGCGGTTCGCCCAACGGGACCGCTCCGGCGATCGCCTGTTCGTGGGGTGGCACCGCCGAGGGCGGCGGCAGCGGCGGACCTCCCCGGTCACCTCCGGTCGGCATTCCGGGCGGTCCGAAGGCGGCGGACCCCGGCGCTGCTTGGCCTCCGAAGGGTGGCTGACCGGTGGGTGGGTACGCAGGACCCGGCGGAATCGGCGGCGCGTCCATCGCCCCGGCCGGCCCCATCGCCGAAGACCCCGGCCCGCCGGGCGGTGGCAGGAAACCAGGACCACCCAGGGCGAATCCGAGTCCAGCTCCCGGGCTCGGCGGTGCGTTCGGTGGCCCGAACGGCCGGGCGGCGGGCGGAGGGAACGGCATCCCGGCCGGTGCGGGCCCCGGCTGACCGGCCGTCCCCATCGGCGGACCGGGCGGGAACGGCGGCGACAGGACGGCAGGAGCGCCAGGTGTCTGTCCGGATGCCCAGTGTCCGGTCCCTGGAGGGGGCGGCGGATAGCTGCCCGGCCCACCGCCGGGAGCAGGCGGGACCGCGGGGTAAGGCAACGGACCGGACGGTGGCGGCGGGACTGGTGGGGTGCTGCCGAAACCGGGCGGCGGCGCAGTGGTGTCGGGGAAAGCGGTTGGACCACCGGTGGCGGCGGCGGCCGGGAAGGACGGGCCGTTAGTCGCGGCTGTCTCGGCCGGCGGTGCGGTGAACCCGCCGGTGTCCGGGGTGGCGGTAGCCCTGGCCCCGACGGGATCACCGCTCGGGGGCGCCAGCGGCGCCGACCCGATCGAGCTGCCGGAGCCGCCGGCGGGATTGTTGCGGCCGGCGTCCGGGCTGACGGCGGGAACCGCTCCAGTTGCCGGTCCGGCCTGGGCGATCTGCCACAAGACCTGCCGATCACCTTCCGCCACCAGACGGAGCGGAAAACCTCGTTCCGCCATGGCCACCAAACGATTTGCCGCCTCCGCCTGGCTCATCCGAGCGTTCCAGGCCGCCGCCGCGAGCGGGATGAACTGGTTGTTGATCAGCTCTTGGAGCAGCCGGAGATCGTCCCGGTCCGGTATAGGGCGCCCCGCGTCGGCCGGTCCGGAAGGCCCGGATGCTCCGGTGTCAGGCGCGGCTGCAGGCTCCCCAGGCGGCATGGCGTGCGTCACGTGGTGGACGGTACCCGCCGGGTCGGACAGCCGCCCCGGTATCCCTTTTTGGCTCTGATGCGCCCTGAGACATGGTGGTCAAACCCCGTCCGCGGCCGGCGGCGACCGGGGCAGCGGAAGGCGGCGGGCTTCGGTCAGCGTGTCGGTGGACGGCCTCGGCGCGGCGCACCGAGCACGGGTGCGGGAGGGGCAAAATGAACGAGCGGCCCGGCAGGTTGGCGGCGCATGCGGTCCGGTGCGCCGGGGCGCGCGGCGCGTCCTCCGTGGGCGGCGCGGTGCAGGCCCGAGGTCGGAACCTCATGAGTTTGCGCTGGTGAACAGCGATGTCGGTGGCCGGATCCATACTGGCTGCCATCTCGGCCGTTTCCGGTATTGCCGGCGGTGCGGGTCGAGAGGCCGGTCAACCGGCGGATGTGATGGTGCGAAGGGGTGGTGGGCGCGTGAGCGGGACCGTCGGTCAGGACTCGTTCGTCCACCTGCATGTACACACCGAGTATTCGATGCTGGACGGTGCGGCGCGGCTCGACCAACTGTTCGCGCGGACCGCGGAACTCGGGTTGCCCGCGCTGGCGATGACCGACCACGGCAACGTCTTCGGAGCGTTCGAGTTCTACAAGAAGGCCAAGGACGCCGGCATCAACCCGATCATCGGTTTGGAGGCCTACCTCACTCCGGGAACGTCCCGCTACGACCGCACCCGCGTCCGCTGGGCCGACGGCGGCGGCGACGACGTCTCCGGTGCCGGCGCCTACACCCACATGACCTTGCTCTCCGAGACCACCGAGGGCATGCACAACCTGTTCCGGCTGTCCTCGCGTTCCTCGATGGAGGGTTTCTTCTACAAGCCCCGAGCCGACCGTGAGCTGTTATCGCAGTACGCAAAGGGTCTGATCGGTACCACCGGGTGCCCGTCCGGCGAGGTGCAGACCTGGATCCGGATCGGCAACTACGAGAAGGCCCGCGCGTCGGCCGCGGAATTCCGGGACATCTTCGGCGCCGGGAACTTCCTGGTCGAACTGATGGATCACGATCTGGCCATCGAGAAGCAGGTCCGCAACGACCTGCTCCGGTTGGCCAAGGATCTGCAGTTGCCGCTCATCGCCACGAACGACCTGCACTACGTGCAGAAGGAGGACAGCCCGGCCCACGACGCGCTGCTCTGCGTCCAGTCGGGCAAGACCCTGGACGACCCCAGCCGGTTCAAGTTGGACGGCGGCGGCTACTACGTCAAGTCCGCGCAGGAGATGCGGGCCATCTGGGACGGCAAGTACTCCCTCCGCGAGGCCTGCGACAACACCCTGCTGATCGCCGAGCGGTGCCACGTCGATTTCGACACGTCGGCCAGCTACATGCCGCGCTACCCGGTGCCGGCGGGCGAGACCGAGCAGACGTGGTTCGAGCAGGAAGTGGCGCGCGGACTGGCGGGTCGCTTCCCGGACGGCGTACCTCCGGAGGTGCAGAAGCAGGCCGACTTCGAGGTCGGCGTCATCACCCAGATGCGCTTTCCCGGCTATTTCCTGGTGGTGGCCGACTTCATCAACTGGGCCAAGAACAACGGCATCCGGGTCGGCCCGGGCCGCGGGTCCGGCGCCGGTTCCATGGTGGCGTACGCCATGCGCATCACCGATCTCAACCCGCTCGACCACGGGCTGATCTTCGAGCGGTTCCTGAACCCCGAGCGGGTATCGATGCCCGACTTCGATGTGGATTTCGACGAACGCCGCCGCGGCGAGGTGATCCGCTACGTCACCGAGAAATACGGTGACGACCGGGTCGCGCAGATCGTCACCTACGGCACCATCAAGGCCAAACAAGCGGTCAAGGACTCGGCCCGCATTCAAGGCCTGCCTTTCTCGGTCGGCGATCGCATCACCAAGGTGATGCCGCCGCCGGTGATGGGCAAGGACATTCCGCTGTCGAAGATCTTCGACCCGGCGCACGACCGGTATTCCGAGGGCGGGGAATTCCGCAATCTGGTCGGTTCCGACGCGGAGGTCAGCAAGGTCGTCGAGCTGGCCAAGGGTCTGGAAGGGCTGAAACGACAGTGGGGCGTGCACGCCGCCGGCGTCATCATGTCCTCCCACCCGCTGATCGATTTGATCCCGATCATGAAGCGGGAGCAGGACGGCGCGATCATCACGCAGTTCGACTATCCGACCTGCGAAAAACTCGGCCTCATCAAAATGGATTTCCTGGGGCTGCGGAATCTCACGATCCTCGACGATGCCCTGCACAACATCGAGGCCAACCGCGGCGAAAAACTGGTGCTGGAAGACCTGCCGCTGGACGACACCAAGACGTATGAATTGCTCGCCCGCGGCGACACGCTGGGTGTGTTCCAGCTCGACGGCGGACCCATGCGGGCCCTGCTCCGGTCGATGCGGCCGGACAACTTCGAGGACATCTCGGCGGTACTCGCGCTCTACCGGCCCGGGCCGATGGGGGCGAACGCCCACAACGATTATGCGGACCGCAAGAACGGCCGTAAGCCAGTCGAAGCGATTCACCCGGAACTGGCGGAACCGCTGGCCGAGATCCTCGGCGACACGTACGGTCTGATCGTCTATCAAGAGCAGGTCATGGCCATTGCCCAGCGGGTGGCGGGTTATTCGCTGGGGGCGGCCGACCTGCTGCGCCGGGCCATGGGCAAGAAGAAGAAATCGGAACTGGACGCGCAGTTCGAGACGTTTTCCTCCGGTATGCGAACAAATGGGTATTCGGCGTCCGCGGTGAAAGCGCTGTGGGACATCCTGCTGCCGTTCTCGGATTATGCCTTCAACAAGTCACACACGGCGGCCTACGGGCTGTTGTCCTACTGGACGGGCTATCTGAAGGCGAATTATCCGGCCGAATACATGGCGGCCCTGCTGACCAGCGTCGGTGACGACAAGGACAAGTCAGCCATTTATCTGGCCGAATGCCGCGCCATGGGCATCAAGGTGCTGCCGCCGGACGTGAACGAGTCCGTGCGGGATTTCGCCTCCGTGGGCACGGACATCAGGTTCGGGCTGTCGGCCATCCGCAACGTGGGCACCGGGGTGGTGGCCTCCATCGTGGCGGCCCGGAAGGACAAGGGCGCCTACACCGATTTCTGGGACTACCTGGACAAGGTCGACGCCGCGGCCTGCAACAAGAAGGTGGTCGAATCGCTGATCAAGGCGGGCGCCTTCGATTCGCTCGGCCATCCCCGCAAGGGTCTGCTGATGGTGCACGCCGAGGGCATCGACTCCGTCCTGGCCCTCAAGCGCGAGGAGGCGGCCGGCCAGTTCGACCTGTTCGGTGAGATGAGCCAGGAAGAGAAAGGCACCGCGTTCCGGCCGCCGATTCCCGATACCGAGTGGGACACCAAGCTGCGGCTCGGTTTCGAGCGGGAGATGCTCGGTCTCTATGTGTCCGGACATCCACTGGCCGGGGTGGAGCATGTGCTCTCGGCCCAATCGGACGCCTCCATCCCGGACATCCTCGACGGCACCGTGCCGGATCGGGCCGTGGTGACGGTGGGCGGAATCCTGACCAATCTGCAGCGGCGGCTGACCAAGAAGGGCGACCCGTGGGCCTCCGCGCAACTGGAGGATCTGGCCGGCGGAGTCGAGGTCGCGTTCTTTCCCAAGGTCTACACCGACTTCTCATTGATGTTGGCCGAGGATGCGGTGGTGCTGGTGAAGGCCAGAGTGGCCCGCTCCGACGATCGGCTGAGCCTGCACGCCCAGAGCGTCACCGTGCCCGATCTCAGCCAAGGCATCGGCCGCGGCCCGATGCAGGTGTCCATGAACGCCGCGCGCTGCACCCCGCCCGTCATCGACCGGCTCCGCGAAGTGCTGCAGGCACACCCGGGTACCACCGCCGTCCACCTGCGGCTGCTCAACGGCACCCGCACGACGACGCTGCGGCTGGACGACGGTCTGCGGGTGACGCCGACCTCGGCGCTGATGGGTGACCTGAAGGCCTTGCTCGGCGCGGATTGTCTGGCATGAGCGAGAACCGGCCTTTCGGGCCCGCCGAGCCGGCGCCCGAACCAGCAGCACCGGTCGTTCCGGCCTGGGGTGGAGGGAGTGGTCCGGGCGCTGCAACTCCGGGCTCTTCCGGGACCTCCGGCGGGAACGGCGGCTACGGGAGTTCCGCGGAGACCTATTGGCGCACCTTCGCCACGGTGGCCGACCAGGCGGAGGCCGAGTTGCCGTTCGGCGTGATGCCGAACCCGCCGGCGCACGGAGCGTTCTCGGCCGCCGATGCGCTGGCCGGATCCACCGCGCAGCGGTTGCGGGAGACCTTCTACTGGCGGCTGGGCGCGGGATTCTGTCTCGGAGCCATCGTGCTCGGCCTGCTGCAGGGCTGGCTGTGGTCGGCGGTGGCACCTACCGAACAGTTCAAGGTCTTCACCGACGGCACCTACGGCGGGCTGTCGACGGTGTCCACCCATCTGTTCACCGACATCGCCATTTTCATGTTCCTGGCCATCGCCGTCGGCATCGTGATCGCGGTGGTGGCCTGGTCACAGCGGACCCTGCGCAACCCGGTGATGGTGGCCATCGTCGCGTTGTCGTCCACCCTCGGCGGTTTCGCCGCCTATTTGCTGGGCGACGTGCTGGCATCCGGAACCCAGCCCTGGACCATCGGCCCGTCGAACATCGAACGGCTGGTGCAGGCACCTCCGACGGTCGGCAACGCGACGTCTTTGCTGGTGGAGCCAACCGCGGCGCTCTTCGTCTACGCCGTCTGCGCCTTGGTGGACTGGCTGTTGGAGAAGGACCCGGCCGGCGAGGCTCCACGCCGCCGACGTCGCCACACCGCCGCGACCGAGGAGGCCAGCCCGACCGGCTGACCGACCTTCCCCGCCGCCGTGGGCACCGTCAGGCTTTGACCTCGAACTCCACCAGATCGTCCCAGTGGTCGCCGGGAATGACCATGTTCCGCACCTTCGGAGTGCGCTGCAGATATTGCGGCAATTCCGCCTGGGCGCGTTTGAAATGGTCACTGTTGACGTGGGCGCCGGCCGCGTCGTCCTGGAAGGCCTCGATCAACACGTACTCATCAGGGTTCTCGACGCTGCGCGACCAGTCGTAGAAGATGTTGCCCGCCTCGGCACGGGTGCTGTCGGTGAAGTTCTTGGCCAGCTCCGGCCAGCGATCGGCGTATTCCGGCTTCACCGGGAACTTCACACAGATGAAAATCATTGCTACGGGCTCCTTACGCTCAGGTCGACGGCCGCGGCCGCACGCCGATGCTGCCACGGATGATTCCGGCCGTCCACCGGTCGGAACCGCTACGGGCCGCGCTCTCTCGCGGGCTGAGAATCCGGATTAGGGTCACGTGATGCCCACGCCGATGACCGCCGAGCCCCACGGGGCGATGCCATCTACGAGGCGGTCGGAGCGACGGGAACCCAGGACACGCCGCCGTACCCGGCGACACACAATTTGGGCACCTGCCGGATGAGTGCCCGGCCGGAGGACGGCGTGACCGACAAGTGGGGGCAGGCCCACGACGTCCCCCGGGTGTACATCAGTGACGGCTCGTTGATGACCAGCGGCGGCGCGGCCAACCCCACGTTGACGATCGTGGCCCTGGCCATCCGCCAGGCTGAGCACATCGCCGAGGAATTCGGCCAGGGACGCTGAGGAGCCCCACCTGAACAGCATGTCCGCGACACACGCCAACGACCCGAGTATTGCGGGGCGGTCCGCGGCGGACCGGTCCTTGGCCGCCCGGTTGCGGTCGGCCGTGTCCGGCCCGGCGCTGGACGTGACCGACCGGGCCCTGGACCGCTTCGCCTACGCCCACGACGCCTCGCACTATCTGCTCCACCCGCGGGCGGTGGCCCGCCCGCGGGATCTGGGCCAGGTGGCGGGGGTGATGCGGGCCTGCGCGCGGCTGGGAGTGCCGTTCACCTTCCGCGGCGGCGGGACGTCGCTGTCGGGCCAGGCCCTTTCCGACTCGGTGTTGATCGACACCCGGCTGCACTTCGGCGGCGTGCAGGTGCTGGACGGCGGTCTGCGGGTGCGGGTGCAACCCGGCGTCACCGTCCGGGCCGTCAACGCCCGGCTGGCTGCGTACCGGCGCAAGCTCGGACCGGATCCGGCCAGCGACGGCGCTTGCACGCTGGGCGGAGTCATCGCCAACAACTCCTCCGGGATGCAATGCGGCACGGAGGGCAACACCTACCGGACGCTGGAGTCGATGGTCTTCGTGCTGCCCTCCGGCACGGTCATCGACTCGGCCCTGCCCGGTGCCGACGGGATGCTGCGGCACGCCGAACCCACGCTCCACCGCGGGCTGCTCGCACTGCGGGATCGGGTGCGCGGCAACACCACTGCGGTGGCCACCATTCGGGAACTGTTCGCCCTCAAGAACACCATGGGCTACGGCGTCAACGCCTTCGTCGACTTCGACGACCCGGTCGACATCCTGGTCCGGCTGCTGGTCGGCAGCGAGGGAACGCTGGGTTTCGTGGGCTCGGCGATGTTCCGCACCCTGCCGGTGCTGCCCCACGTGGCCACCGGCCTGTTGATTTTCGACGGACTGCAGCCGGCCACCGACGCGGTGCCGGAGATCGTCGCCGCTGGCGCCGCCACCGCGGAACTGCTGGATGCCGTTTCCCTCCAGGTGGCCCAGACCGATCCCGAATGTCCGGCCCGGATCGCCCGGCTCGACCCCGCTCGGCTCGCCGCGGGGGAGTACGCGGCCCTGCTGGTGGAGTTGCAGGGGGCGGAGCGGGACGCCCTGGCCGAGGCGCGCGACGGGGCACAGCGGGCCTGGCAACACCTGCCGCTGGCTGTGCCGATGGAGCTGACCACCGACCCCGTCGAGCGGGCCGCGTTGTGGCACACCAGGAAAGGCCTGTACAGCGCGGTGGCCGGCGCCCGGCCGGCGGGCACCAGCGCTCTGCTGGAGGACGTGGCGGTGCCGGTGGCCAGCCTGGGTGACTTGTCCCGCGGGCTGGTGGCCCTGTTCGGCGAGCACCGGTACGAGAACGCGGTGATCTTCGGCCACGCCCGCGACGGGAATGTGCATTTCATGCTCACCGAACGGTTCGGCGATCCATCCTCGATGACGCGGTACGAGGCGTTCACGGAGGCGATGGTGGACCTCGTGCTCGGATTGGGCGGGACGCTGAAGGCCGAGCACGGGACCGGTCGGATCATGGCCGCGTTCGTCGAGCGGCAGTACGGACCTTTCCTGGCCCAGGTGATGCGGGACCTGAAGACGCTGGTCGACCCGGCCGGCCTGCTGAATCCCGGGTCGGTGCTGACCCAGGACCCGCGGGCGTACCTGCGGGATCTGAAGACCGCCCCGGTCGTGGAGGCCGAGGTCGACCGGTGCGTGGAATGTGGGTTCTGCGAACCGGTCTGCCCGTCCCGGACGCTCACCACCACCCCGCGGCAGCGGATAGTGCTGCGCCGGGAATTGGCGGCGGCGCGGGAGCGCGGCGACGACGCTCTGGCCGCCGAGCTCGACGACGACTACGACTACGACGCTGTCCAAACATGCGCGGTCGATGGCATGTGCGCCACCGCGTGTCCCGTGCTGATCAACACGGGGGACCTGACCCGCCGGCTCCGCGCCGAGACCGAACCCCGGGCGGCCGGCCGGATGTGGGCGACCGCCGCGTCACACTGGTCGGCCGGGTCCCGGGCTGGGGCCGCCGCCCTGACCCTCGCCGACAAGGTACCGGCCGCCGTGCCCGTCGGACTGACCGCCCTGGGTCGCCGGGTGGTATCGCCGGACCAACTGCCGCAGTACTCGCCGGATCTGCCCCCGGGCGGGCGGGCTCGCCCGAAACTGGTGGTCGACGGCGCGGCCGCGGTGTTCTTCCCGGCCTGCGTCGGCACCATGTTCGGTGGCGGCGTGACCGACGCCGTGCGCCGGCTGTGCGAGAGGGCCGGCGTGCGGTTGCGCACTCCTGCCCACGTCAATGCGCTCTGCTGCGGCACACCGTGGAAATCCAAAGGTCACCAGGAGGGCTACCGCCGGATGACGGCCAAGGTGCTGCCGGCGCTGGCCGCGGCCACCGAGGGCGGGCGGCTGCCCGTGCTCGTCGACGCCAGCTCGTGCGCCGAGGGTCTGGAGCTGATGACGGCCGGGACCGGCATCGTCGTGCAGGACGTGCTGCGCTTCGTGCTCGAGATGGTGGCGCCGAGACTCGAGGTGCGCCGTCCGGTGCCGGCCATCGTCGTGCACCCCACCTGCTCCACCACCGCCCTGGGCACCACCGATGCGCTGGTTGCCGTGGCGCGCCTGGTGTCCTCGGACGTCACCGTGCCGATCGAGTGGGGCTGCTGCGCTTTCGCCGGCGACCGGGGAATGCTGCATCCCGAACTCACCGCCGCCGCCACCGCATCCGAGGCCGCCGAGGTAGCGGCGCTGGCCCGCGCCCGCGGCGAGAATGTCGTCTACGTGTCGGCCAACCGCACCTGCGAGGTCGGCATGTCGCGGGCGACGGGGCGGCCCTACCGGCACGTGCTGGAGGTGCTGGACGAAGCCACTGCCTGACCAGGTCAGCTCACCGGGTGGTGTAGCTGTAGGGGAGCGCGATGACCTGATTGGCCGTGTCCCAGTAGGTGTCCAGCGAATCGATGAAGATCTGGCCGGACGTCACCTTGCCCCGCTGGGCCGCCGTCGGTGTGATGGTGATCGAGATGGTCGCGCTCTGACCCGACAGCAACCGGACGGGCCCATCGGCGATGTTCGGTTCGGCCGACTGGGTTCGCTCCGCCGGAGCGGCGCTTCCGGACCGGGCGTTGGCGGCGCCGGTCGGACCTGCAGCCGTTTTCCCGGCTGAGGTGGGCGACGTGAACGCCGTCATCCAGTAATCGCCGGTGGACGAGGTGATCGACGGGTCGAAATCGGCGGTATGGGCGTAGGCGAAATACCGGGCCGTTTCGGCGGGGGCGGCACTGCTGAACGGGCCGAGAAGTTGCGCCTTGGCCAGCCAGTAGCCCGCGGCCACGTGGCGGCCGAAGATGCCGGCGGCGGCGGTGGTACCCGGTCCGGCGGCGATCTCCGGATCGCTGAGGAAATATTGAGCGTCCACCACGATTGCGCTGTGCGCGCGGGCACCGAATATGACACCGTCCGAGTCGTCCGGCACGAGGTACGGGGCGTAGAAGTTCGGATCGTTCAACGACACCGCGGACAGATCGTCGCCACGCAGTTGCGACGCCAGGGGTTGCCAGTGGGACGTGTTCAGCCGGGCGTCGGCGAAATATGTCTGCGTCGCCGGCCCTTGATTGGTGATGCGGACCGAAACAGTGTTCTCCACGCCGGCCCGCAGCACGACTCGCGGTGACTGGGGAAGCCCCGACGTTGTGGCCGACACATTCGGTTGTTCGGACACGTGCACGGTGAACGGGGCATTGACGGTGGTACCCAGGACGGGGTTGTCCACGGTGAGCACCAGTTTCCACCGGCCCGCCACCGGCTTGATGGTCGACAGGCTGAGCTGATCGAAGTAGATGTCGTTGTCCAGCGCATCCACATTGCTGTGAGCCGCCATGGTTTCCCCGTCGGGGGCCACCAAATATCCTTCGAAATTGTACGGCGACACGTCGTAGCCGGCGAATTTCACGGTGGCCGTCAGGTATCGGGCCCGGGGTTTCACATCGAGGTAATAGCTCTTCTCCACCGCGGCAACTCCGCCACGGCCGTCGCCGCCCGAGGCGGATCCGGTGAAAGTCGTCCCGGACGTGCGGACTTCGGCCACCGACCGCAGCGACACGGGCACACTGACGGACTTCTGGCCGGCAGCGCCGAGCACCATGCTGTCCGCAGTGTCGCCGGGGTTACGGTCCAGTCTGGTGGTGAAATGAACACGCGCGGACTGCCCGGGGCGCAAGCGAATGGTGGCCGGCCATACCGACCCGGTGGGCTGGAACCGCTCCGTGGTGGCCTGGTAATTCACCGTGGTGGACAACGGGAGAATGGAGAAAACGTACAGCGTCCAGGTGCCGGCCGCCGGAGCCCGCGTTTCGACGTACCCGAAGTTGCTCGGTCCTTGGGTGGAGGAGAAGGATTCCAGCGTTCCGGACGGCGATATCAGGGCAGCCTGAATACGAGTCTTGCCACCGTCGTAGGCGTAAGAGACCGAGAGCCGATCCTGGCCGGCGGGAACGGTGAGCGGAATCGACTCGTAGGCGCGCTGGTCGCCGTACGCGAAAATGAATTTCGGGAGCGTGGCCGTGTCGAACGCCAGGGAGCCGGACGCGAGCAGCTTCGAGGGCATCAGGGTGCGCGCCCCGGCCGTGATGGTTCGCGCGGTGCTGGACAGGTTCGTCACCGTCACATCGCCGTGCACCGTCGATCCGGCGGCGCCCGCCAAGTCCAGTTGGCTCGGGCTCACCAACAGCGCATTTGCCGGGCGGGTTGCCCCTCCGCCCTGGCCGGAAGTCTTCTCGGTGGGCACCGCCATGGCGGCACGGACGGCCGCCAGCGCGTCGACTTCACCCGACCCTTGCAGGTTCGCCGGGTGGCCGAGATCCTGTGCCGTAGAGGTGATCAACTGCTTGACGAGTTTGGGCGACGGTCGACCGGCCCCGGGATGGGCCTTTTCGTACGCTGCGACGACGAGGGCGGCGACGCCCGCCGTGAACGGAGCTGATTGGCTGGTCCCGCCGAATTCTTGGATAGGAGTCGGCCTGCCGTTGGGCGTGGAACAACCGGGATACAAGGAGGGGTCCGGGGTGCACACCGCCCAGCCGGTGTCGCCCGGAGCGACGACGTCCAGCATCCGGCCATTCTGCGCGAAACCGGAGGACGAAAGTCCGGAAATGTTGTCGTCACCCCATCCGGTGACGCCCGGCAAATTCGTGGCTTCGGTGATTTGGGCATACGTGCGATACGTCGTGCTGGCGCCCACGGCAATCACATCCGTGGCGCTGGAAGGTGACCCGATCGTGTTCCCGATGCCGCCGTCGCCACTCGATACGACGACGGTCACGCCAGCGGCGGTCGCGGCCGCGTTCGCCAGACTGAGCGGATCGTTCTGTTGATCCACATAAGGGTTGGAGCCTATCGATTCGTTCAGCACATCCACGTGGTCGACGTTGACCGCCCAGTCGACCGCCTGTATCAAAACGGACGTCGGAGCGGTGTCGCCGACTGCCGTCTTCAGACCGACCAGATCGACACCAGGAGCGACGCCGCGGATGCGGATGCGGCAGGGCTCTTCGCTTCGGTGGGCCGGGTTCACGAAGTTCTCGACGTCGTAAACCTGATTGCCCTGGGCCGCGATCGCGCTGGCGTCGCCGAAGGCCTCGGAATAGGTGGACGACGGATCACCCGGTGCCGTCGGTCCGGTGCCGGTGAAGTCCCGGTAGTCCACAAAGACGGACTTGCCGTTGCGCAGGAAATCCGGATTGTTGATGTCGATGCCCTCGGCCATGTAAGCGACCTTCACACCCGAACCGTCGACGTAACTGTCCGCGGCGGTTCGGTGGTCAGCATAGGCAACGTGCATGGTCTGCAGGGCTTCCGGTTCCAATGACACAGAGCTGCTGCAGGCGTTGGCCAGGGGAGTACCGGTGGACCTCGCCCCGTTCGGGGCGGAGGACGACACATTTGCCGACGGAGATCCCAATTTGACCATGAGGTCGGGAACCACGGCGGCGACGGCCGAGTCTCCCTTGAGGGCGGCAACTCCGTCGGACGAGATGGTCATGGCCATGGCGTTGACGGAATTGAATTGCCGGATGCCGCGTCCGCCCAGTCGACGGGCTTTGGCAACGACACCGGTCTGGTCGGCGGCAATGGATTTGGCGCGCGACGCCTCGGCGGCCGTCGACGGGGCCGAGACCGGAATCTGGTCCTTCAGTAGCACGATGACGCCTTCGCTGGCGACAGCGGGGGCACCGGGTTCATCGGCGGAACTGGCCACGACCCCGGCGGTCATCAACACCAGCGTCCAGGCCGTGAGCTGGGCCAGCCGGCGGGTCGCTGCAGAAAATCGGCGCATGTGCCCCCCTCGAGAAACGCATCGTCGAAGTGCGATGCGCAGGAAACCGCCTCACCGTAGCTTTACGCGGTCGCGTTGTCCACGGGCCCGAAAAAGAAATACGTACCGTGTTTGAGTAATTACTCCCGCCGCTGCAAATAGGGGTCGAGTCGCGGCCTACTTACTCGGCGGCCGGAATGCGGCGAACGGGTCCGTGACTCGCAACTCAGAAACCGTGAAACGCTGCAGGGCAGCGGGTCGGCCGCCCGACGGGCCTGGGGGAGCGGTGGTTCCGGTGGCGGCCAGCATGCCGCGGCGCAGCAGGATGCGGTGCAGATTGGTGGGGTCCACGTCGTGGCCCAGCGTGGTTGCGTATATACGCCGGAGTTCGGCCAAGGTGAATTCGGCGGGCGCCAGTGCGAATCCTATATTCGTGTAGGACAACTTCGCCTGCAGTCGGCGGTGGGCACGTTCGGTGATACGTCCGTGATCGAGCGCGGTCGGCGGCAATGCGTTGACCGGATGCCAGGCGGTGTCGGCCGGCAGCGACGGATCGGCACCCAGCGGAACCAAGCCCAAAAATCCGGTGGCGACCGTCCGGGCGCCCGGAACGCGGTGGGGGTCGGAGAACACGCCGATCTGTTCGAGATGAGCGACCCGGGTGAGATCGACCTTGGCCGCCAACTGGCGGGTGGCCGACGTGTCGACGTCCTCGTCGGACAACACCACGCCGCCGGGGAGCGCCCAGCGGCCGGCATCGGGATCGAGCGCCCGCTGCCACAGCAGGACGTGCAGGCGCCACTGTTCACCGCCGTGAACTGCGGCGTCCCGGAGGGCGCGGACCGAGAAGACGGCGGCCAGCACCTCCACGAAGGTCGCTGGACGGTCGTCCGGTGGGCCCGGCGTGCTACGATGTGACATGTTTTCGATCATAAGTCGAAAACCTCCGACAGTCCAGGACGGGTCGACGACCCCGACTCGGCAGAGCATGGTGGGCCACCCACCGGAGGACAGAGCGCAATGACAATGACGACAGCAGTTCCCCCGCCGGACCTGCTCTCCGCCGGCGTGCCCGACGCCGGATGGGCGGCTCGGGTACAGGAACTCGCCCGCCGGCGCAACGCCGTGATCCTGGCGCACAACTACCAGCTGCCGCCGATTCAGGATGTCGCCCACCACGTGGGTGATTCGCTGGCGCTGTCCAGGCTGGCCGCCACCGTCGACGCGGAAACCATTGTCTTCTGCGGCGTCCATTTCATGGCAGAAACGGCCAAGATTTTATCGCCGGACAAGACGGTCCTCATTCCGGATGCGGCGGCTGGCTGCTCGTTGGCCGATTCACTGACGGTCGACCAATTGCGGGCCTGGAAAGCGGAAAATCCCGGAGCGGTCGTCGTCTCGTACGTCAACACCACCGCCGCGGTGAAGGCAGAAACGGACATCTGTTGCACCTCCTCCAATGCCGTCGAGGTGGTGGCCTCAATTCCGGCGGATACTCCGGTGCTGTTCGGGCCGGACCAATTTCTCGGCGCGCACGTCAAGCGGGTGCTGCAGCGCGACAATCTCAAGGTCTGGGCCGGCGAGTGCCACGTCCACGCCGGCATCAACGGCGCACAATTGGCGCGCACCGCTCGTGAGCACCCTCAGGCCGAGCTCTACATCCATCCGGAATGCGGGTGCGCGACGAGCGCGCTGTATCTCGCCTCCGCCGGTGCCGTGCCCGCCGATCGGGTCAAGATTCTTTCCACCGGTGACATGGTCACGGCGGCGAAGCGCTCGACGTCGCGAGAGGTATTGGTGGCGACCGAGATCGGCATGATCCATCAGCTCCGCCGAGCCGCCCCGCAGATCGACTTCCGGGCCGTGAATGACCGGGCGTCCTGCCGGTACATGAAGATGATCACTCCGGCCAAGCTCGAGCGGGCCCTGGTGGAGAACCGCGACGAAGTGGACGTCGACCCCGAGACCGCCTTGCGAGCCCGGGGAGCCGTCGAGCGGATGATTGCCATCGGCCAGCCGGGCGGCGGTGAGTGAGAATGCCTATGCCGCAATGGCAGGCGGCCGCCGATGTCGTGGTGGTCGGTAGCGGGGTGGCCGGGCTGACCACCGCCTTGGACGCGGCCGCCGCCGGCCTGTCCGTGTTGGTGATCACCAAGGGTCAGCCGGCCGAGTCCAATACCCGTTGGGCGCAGGGCGGTGTCGCCGTTGTGCGCGACGAGCGCGATCCGGGCGACGGGATCGGCGCCCATATCGAGGACACGCTGATCGCCGGGGCGGGATTGGCCGAGCCGCAAGCCGTTTCGGAGATTCTATCGGCTGGGCCGGGTGCCATCGCCCGGTTGCAGCGGCGGGGCGCGCACTTCGACGGTGGCCCGCACGGGCTACTGCGGACGCGGGAGGGCGGTCATTCCGCCAGCCGCGTGATTCATGCCGGCGGCGACGCCACCGGTGCCGAGATCGAACGTGCGCTCCTGGCCCTGCCCGGCCTTCCCACCATGCTGGCCGGTCATCTGCTGTTGGACGTGCTGCGGCACGACGAACGATGCGTCGGCGTCAGCGTGTTGGCGCCCGATGGCTCCGTCGGATCGATTCTCGCGCCCGCCGTGGTCGTGGCCACCGGCGGCGCCGGTCACCTGTATTCGTCGACCACGAATCCGGCCGTGGCCACGGCCGACGGTTTGGCCGCCGCCCTGCGAGCCGGAGCCGAACTGGCCGACCTGGAATTCTTCCAGTTCCACCCGACCGTGCTGTGGACCGGCGCGGAGACCCGCGGTCACCGCCCGCTGGTCACCGAGGCCGTCCGCGGGGAGGGCGCGGTGTTGATCGACGGAGCGGGCCGACGGGTGATGACGGGCGTGCACCCGCTGGCAGACCTGGCTCCGCGCGACGTCGTGTCGCTGGCCATCACCCGGAGGCTGGCCGAAAAGCCCGGTGGCGTCGGCGATCACGTGTTCCTGGACGCCACCGGCGTACCCGGGCCGGCTTTTCGCGCGCGCTTCCCGACGGTGTCGGCGTCCTGCCTCACGGCGGGAATCGACCCGGCCCGGGACCCTATCCCGGTGGCGCCGGCCGCCCACTACCACTGCGGCGGGATCCGGACGGACCTGGTCGGGCGGACCGGTGTCCGCGGGCTGTACGCCGTCGGTGAAGTGGCTCGTACCGGCCTGCACGGCGCGAACCGGCTGGCGTCGAATTCCCTGCTGGAGGGATTGGTCATGGCGGAGCGGGTGGCCGCCCTGCTGGCGACCCGGCCGGATCCGGCCGTGCCGGAGGAGGTCACCATCCCGGCGCCCACCGTTCGCGATCCGCGCCGGCGGGGACCGTTGCAGGCCGCCATGAGCGCGCGGGCGGGAATCGGACGTACTGATAACGGCCTCACGGAGACCCTGGAGCTGGCCCGGGAATCCGCCCCGGCCGAGCTGTCGGTGGCCGCGGTGGAGGCGGCGAACCTGGCCCTGGCTGCCGCGGCGCTGGTCACTGCGGCGGCGGCTCGGCACGAGAGCCGCGGTTGTCATGTGCGGCTGGACGCGGCCGAGACCCGGGCCGAGTGGGTGGCGCGGATCGACGTCCGGCTCATGGACGGGCAATTGACCACCTCGGTGAGCGAACGGCGCGCCGCGGCGGTGATGGCATGACTCTTCCGGTAGCCAGCCCCGAGGGTTGGTCGACCACCGTTCGCCGGGCGCTGGCGGACCAGGCCTTGGACGCCGGAATGGTGGCCAGGGTGATCAACTCCGCACTGGCGGAGGATTTCGCCGACGGTCCGGACATCACCACCTCCGCGACGGTGGCGCCGACGGCCCGGACGGCAGCGGCCGTCGTGCCGCGGGAACGCGGGGTACTGGCCGGGGGCGTCGTCGGGCTGGCGGTGTTCGAGACGGTTCTCAACGGCCCGGTGGACGGCGCGGTCCAGGCCGACGGCTCCGCGCTGGAGCCCGGCCGTCCGGCGATCACGCTGAAAGGCCCCACGGCCGCGCTGCTCTCGGCCGAGCGGACGGCGCTGAACCTGGTCTCTCACCTGTCCGGGGTGGCCACCGCCACCCGGGCCTGGGTGGATGCGGTGGCCGGCACCCACACCCGCATCCGCGACACCCGCAAGACGCTGCCCGGCCTGCGGGCGCTGCAGAAGTACGCGGTGCGCTGCGGCGGAGGAGTGAACCACCGGATGAGCCTGGGCGACGCCGCCCTGATCAAGGACAACCACGTGGCGGCGGCCGGTTCGGTCACCGCCGCCATCCGCGCCGTCCGCCGGCAGGCGCCGGAGATCGACCTCGAGGTCGAGGTCGACGACCTTCTCCAGTTCGACGAGGCGGCCACCGCGGGCGCCGGGCTCATCCTGCTGGACAATTTCGGTCTGGATGACACCGCGGAAGCCGTGCGGCGGCGCGATGCCCACCACCCGGAGCTGAAATTGGAATCGTCGGGACGGCTGACCCTGCAGCGGGCGGCGGCCGTCGCCGCCACCGGCGTCGACTTCCTGTCCATCGGCGCGCTGACCCATTCGGTGCGGGTGCTGGATCTGGGCCTGGACGTCTGACCGCCAGGGCGTCGCCTGCGTCCCGATGACCCCCGTGACCAGCGCCAACGCTGGGGCGGCGGGCACTGTCCCGGGCACTGTCCGGGGCACGCTCTAGGCTGATTGCGACGGTCGGCCCGCAGCGCCCGTGCGGAACGCCGGCCGGGTCACAATCGAACGAAACGAGGATCACTGCATGCTGCGCCGGATCGACCTGCGAGAGGGGCTCGGCAACGTGTCCGGGCTGCTGCCGCGCGCCGCGCTGGACGTGACGGGTGCCGTGGCCAGCGTGGCGCCGCTGCTGGAAGACGTCCGCACCCGCGGGGTCACAGCCGTGTTGGACGCCACGGAGAAGTTCGACGGTGTCCGGCCCCGTCGGCTCCGGGTGCCGGAAGAGGTCATCGACCAGGCCGTCGCGGATCTGTCCACCGAGGTGCGCGCCGCTTTGATGGAGGCGATCGGCCGGGCGCAAACCGGGCACCGCGCGCAGATTCCCACCGAGCGCGTCACCCAGATCGTGCCCGGAGGCGTGGTCACCCAGCGCTGGGTACCGGTCCGCCGCGTCGGGTTGTACGTGCCGGGCGGCCTGGCCGTGTATCCGTCCAGCGTGGTCATGAACGTGGTGCCGGCCCAAGTCGCCGGGGTGAAAGCCGTGGCGGTCGCCTCGCCGCCGCAGCGCGAGACGGGCTGGCCCGACGCCACCGTCCTGGCGGCGTGCGGACTGCTCGGCGTGGACGAGGTCTACGCCGCCGGCGGAGCGCAGGGCATCGCGCTGCTCGGGTACGGCGGCACCGATGTCGACGGCTCCCCGATCGCCGCGGTCGACCTGATCACCGGCCCGGGCAACATCTACGTCACCGCCGCCAAGCGGCTGCTCCGCGGCCGGGTGGCCATCGACGCCGAGGCCGGACCGACCGAGATCGCCATCCTCGCCGATGAGAAGGCCGACCCCGAACACGTCGCGGCCGATCTCATCTCGCAGGCCGAGCACGACCCCAACGCCGCCTCCGTGCTGATCACCACCTCCAAGCAGCTGGCCGACGCGGTGGAGAACGCCGTGATCGCCCGGGCGGTGCGCACCCGGCACTCCGACCGGGTCACCGCGGCGCTCACCGGCCAGCAGTCGGCGATCATCGTGGTGGCCAGCCTCGAGGACGGCATCAAGGTGGCCGACGCGTACGCGGCCGAACACCTGGAGATCCAGACCGACGACGCTCCCGTCGTCGCCCGCCGGATCAGCAACGCCGGGGCGGTCTTCGTCGGCCGCTTCTCACCGGTCTCCTTGGGCGACTACTGCGCCGGCTCCAACCACGTGCTGCCCACGGCCGGTTGTGCGCGCTTCTCCTCCGGCCTGGCCACCACCACGTTCCTGAAGCAGATGCAGGTGATCGAGTACTCCCGGGACGCCCTGGCCCAGACGGCGCACCACGTGCTCGCCCTGTCCGAAGCGGAGAACCTGCCCGCCCACGGCGAAGCCGTGACCGCTCGCTTTCCCGACGGCGTTCCGACGGGCCGGCCGTGACCGTCGGACGCGGGGTCACGCTGGCCGACCTGCCGCTCCGCCCCGATCTAGTGGGCCGCACTCCCTATGGAGCGCCGCAACTCTCGGTGCCGGTGCAGATCAACACCAACGAGAACCCGTTCCCGCCTTCGGCGGCGCTCGTCGACGATGTGGCCGCCTCCGTCGCGGCGGCGGCCGCCGACCTGAACCGTTACCCCGACCGGGACGCCGTCGCGCTCCGAGAGGGGCTGGCGGCGTACCTGTCGGCGAGCACGGGCGTGACCCTGTCGGTCGACAACGTCTGGGCCGCCAACGGTTCCAACGAAATCCTGCAACAGTTGCTGCAGGCGTTCGGCGGACCCGGCCGGCGGGCGCTCGGCTTCGAACCGTCCTACTCGATGCACCCGATCATCGCGACCGGAACCCAGACGACGTGGCTGCCGTGCCCGCGGACACCAGCGTTCGGGGTGGACGTGCCGGCCGCCGTCGAGCTCGTTCGCCGCGAACGGCCCGACCTGCTCTTCGTCACCAGCCCGAACAATCCGACCGGGGGATCGCTCGAGCTGGCCGAATTGCAGCAGTTGGTCGACGCGGCTCCGGGCATCGTGGTGGTCGACGAGGCCTACGCCGAGTTCTCGGACAAGCCCAGCGCGATCACGCTCATCGACAAACATCCCGGTCAGCTGGTGGTGGTCCGCACGATGTCGAAGGCCTTCGCCTTTGCGGGCGGCCGACTCGGGTACCTGGCCGCGGCGCCAGCGGTGATCGATGCACTGCTGCTGGTGCGGCTGCCCTATCACCTGTCGGTGCTCACCCAGGTGGCCGCGCGGGCCGCCTTGCGGCATGCGGAGGACACCCTCGGATCGGTGGCCCGTCTGGTCGCCGAGCGGGAACGGGTCGCCCGGGTCCTGATCGACGACGGCTTCCAGGTGGTCGATTCGGATGCCAACTTCCTGCTCTTCGGAGTCTTTTCCGACGCTGCCGCCACCTGGCGGCAATATCTGGAGGCCGGCGTGCTGCTCCGCGACGTGGGCATCCCCGGTCATCTCCGCGCGACCATCGGGACCGAGAGCGACAATGATCGGTTCCTGGCCGTCGGTCGAGGGCTGGGCGGGCGGTCAGCGGACACTACTCAGGAGGCACCGTGAGTGAGGACGGCGGTCGGCGCGCCCGGATCGAGCAGGACGACCACCGAGTCGTCGGTGCTGGTCGAGCTGGACCTGGACGGCTCCGGACAGGTCGACATCTCCACCGGAGTTCGGTTCTTCGACCACATGCTGACCGCCTTCGGCGTGCACGGTGCCTTCGATCTCCGGGTCGCGGCGACCGGTGACGTCGACATCGACGCGCACCACACCGTCGAAGACACCGCCATCGTGCTGGGTCAGGCCCTGGGGCAGGCCCTCGGGAACAAGAAGGGCATTCGCCGGTTCGGCGACGCCTTCGTGCCCATGGACGAGACACTCGCCCACGCCGCGGTGGACCTGTCCGGCCGGCCGTACTCGGTGCATCTCGGCGAGCCGGAATCGGTGGCCGCGTTCGTGGTCGGCCAGAACTATCCCGTGGTGCTGAACCGCCACGTGTTCGACTCGCTGGCCTTTCACGCCCGGATGAATCTGCATGTCCGGGTGCTCTACGGCCGCGATCCGCACCATCTCTGCGAAGCCCAGTACAAGGCGATCGCCCGGGCGCTACGGGCGGCGGTCGAACCGGATCCGCGGCTGACCGGCGTCCCGTCCACCAAAGGCGTTCTGTGAATTGGTGGCCGCTCGTTCTGCTCGCCTTCGCCGGATTTCTGATCGGCGGCGTCGTGTCGCTGTGGCGTAACGATGCCCGCATCGGAGCTGGAGTGCTGGGCCTGTTCGCGGCCGGATGCGTGGTCGGAGGCGTGTTGTGGCTGCTGTGAAGTCGAAATCGGTGGTCATCCTGGACTACGGCTCGGGAAACCTGGCCTCGGCGGAGCGAGCCGTGCGGCGGACCGGCGTCGAGGTCGAGGTCACGGGCGACTTCGAAGCCGCGCTGAACGCCGACGGTCTGGTGGTTCCGGGCGTCGGGGCCTACGCGGCCTGCATGGCCGGGCTGAACGAGGTGCGCGGCGGCCGGATCATCGGACGGCGGCTGGCCGGTTCTCGGCCGGTGCTGGGCATCTGCGTGGGCATGCAGATCCTGTTCGCCGAAGGCGTCGAGCACGGCGAGCGAACCGCAGGGGTCGGGGAGTGGCCCGGCACCGTGGAGCGGTTGCAGGCGCCGATCGTTCCGCACATGGGCTGGAACACGGTGGAGCCGGGCGCTGGTTCGGTGCTGTTCGCCGGGCTCGACCCGGCCACGCGTTTCTACTTCGTGCACTCCTATGCGGCCCGGGCCTGGGAACTGGAGGTCGACGGGCCGTTCACCCCGCCCGCGGTGAGCTGGGCGGAGCACGGTGGCGACCGGTTCGTGGCGGCGGTGGAGAACGGGCCGCTCTCGGCGACGCAGTTCCATCCGGAGAAATCCGGGGATGCGGGCGCCGAAGTGTTGTCGCGCTGGGCGGCCACGCTGTGATCGAGTCGGGAAGCGAGGACAGGTCGTGAGTCCGGTCATCGGAGTGCACGTCGGGGCGGGCATCGAAGGAGATCCCTTCGCCGAAGCCGCCGCGGCCGGGGCCAATGCCGTGCAGATCTTCCTGGCCGATCCGCAGGACTGGAAGATGCCCAAGCCGCACCCGCTGGCCGAGCAGATCAGGGCCACCGAACTGACCGTGTTCGTACACGCGCCTTACACGATCAATGTGGCCACCACCAACAACCGGATCCGTATTCCCAGCCGGAAGCTGTTGGCGGCGCACGCCAAGATGGCCGCCGAATTGGGCGCCGCCGGGCTGATCGTGCACGGCGGACACGTGTTGTCCGAGAAGGACATGGACACCGGTTTCGACAACTGGCGGAAGACCTTTGCCCGCCAGGCCGACGAGGGTGGCTTCGGGTTGCCGATCCTGATCGAGAACACCGCCGGCGGTAACCATGCGATGACCCGGCGACGCGAGGCGATCGCCGGATTGTGGGATGCCATCGGAGAGTTCTCGCCGGGCTGCACCCTGGACACCTGCCACGCCTGGGCGGGCGGACTGGGCCTGGACACGGTCGTCGACGAGCTGACCGCCATCACCGGTGGGATCAACCTGGTGCACGGCAACAATTCCCGCGACGAGGCCGACAGTGGCCGGGACCGGCACGCTCCGCTGCTCGACGGCACCATCGACCCCGAGGCCATCGCCGCGGTGGCCCGGGCCGCCGGTTGTCCGGTGGTGCTGGAGACACCCAGCGATTCGGCTGGGCGAGCGGCCGAGGTGGAGTTCCTGCGCGCTCGGCTCGGTTAGCTCGCACGGCCGGGGCTCGGCGGAGTGGCTCGGCTGGGGTGGCTCGGCCGCGGTGGCTCGGGCGGCGGTCCGGCCGGGGGATTCGCGCCGGCTGGGGCCCTGTCGCGTTGTCTGTGACGGCTGAGGGCCACCGGCGCGCATGGTCCGGCGTGGCAGGAAGTTCGTACACCCGGTTACGGGTTCCGGCCGGCTCAGCGCCTCGGGAAGGGTCTTGCCGGGGCCAGCCCCAGACTAGCCCAAGACTAGCCCCGAGTGGCAGAATTATTCGAACAAGAGTTGCAATGCTGGCCGAGGGCTACTAATCTCGAACAGGTGTTCGCGACAGTTTCCGGAGATCGCCAGCAAGTGCTGGCTGAGCTCCGGCGTCGCATCACGACCGTCAATCCCGGCGCCGATCGACTCGGCTCGCCGATGCGGCTGGTGCCGGAGCGGGCCGCTATGGCGCCGGCTCCGGCACCGGAAACGGCTGCCTGGCAACCATTGTCACCTTCGTCCTCACCGCCACCACTGGCTCTGAAGTCACATCTGTCACCGCTGTCACATGAGCCACCGGAAGTGGCGCCGGAGCGGGGTGCTTTTCCGGTTCCGGCCCCGCTGGCTCGATTACTGCCATACGGGGGCCTGCCCAAGGGTGGAGTGGTCAGTCTGTCCGGAGGCACCGGTACCACCAGCTTGCTGTTTGCCTTGCTGGCGTCGGCGGGAGAAGCGGGCGGCGTGTGGTCAGCGCTGGTCGGCATGCCCGGTCTGGGGTTACTGGCCGCCGCCGAGCTGGGCGTCGACCTCAATCGGGTGGTCACGGTGCCCGATCCCGGCCCGGAGATCTGGCAGGTGGTGTCGATTCTGGCCGACGGCGTGGACCTGGTGGTGGTGGCTCCGCCGCGGCGGGCGGTGCTGTCACCGGGTGGCCGTTTCCGGGTCCTGTCCGGGAAGCTCCGCCAACGGGGAGCGGCCATGCTGGTGGTCGGGCGCTGGCCCGGCGCCGACCTGGTGCTGTCTGCCTCGGTCGCTCGCTGGGACGGGATCGGACCCGGGTACGGCCGGCTGCGCGACCGTGAGTTGGTCGTCGAGGTGTCCGGCCGCGGCGGGGCGGCGCGCGGGCAGACCACGACGCTGCGGTTGGAGAGCAGCCGGGCCACGGTGCGGATCGCGGAACCGGCCACCGAACCGGCCACCGAACCGGCCATGGAGTTGACCAAAGCGTCGTTGCTGGTTCCGGCAGCGGTCGGCGCGCCCGAGTTCCCCCGACTGGCCGTCGGGGCCGGCTGAGCTCATGGAAGAGCCTCGCGTTCTGGTGATCTGGTGTCCGGACTGGCCGGCGGTGGCCGGAGCCCGGCAGGCCGGTACTTCACCGGTCGAACCGGCCGCCGTCTTTCACGCCAACCGGGTGCAGACCTGTAACGCCGCGGCCCGCGCGGAAGGGATCCGCATCGGCCAGAAGCGGCGGGACGCCCAGTCCCGCTGGCCAGGCCTGCTGATCCTGAAGGCCGACGAGGACCGGGACGCCCGCATGTTCGAACCCATCGCCGCTGCGATCGAGGCCGTCGCGCCGGGTGTGGAGATTCTGCGGCCCGGCCTGATCGCCTGCTCGGCGCGGGGTCCGGCCCGCTATTTCGGATCCGAAGAGCAAGCCGCCGAGCGGATCGTCGACCACGTCGAGGCGCACGACGTGGAATGCCGGATCGGGATCGCCGATTCGCTGGCCGTCGCGGTGCTGGCCGCCCGGCAGTCCGTGGTGGTGCCTCCCGGCGAGTCGGCGGCCTTCTGCGCCGGTCTGCCCGTGGCCGAATTGGCCCGTGACCCAGCCATCGCCCCGCCGGAACGCGGGCAACTGGTCGATCTGCTGGTCCGGCTGGGCATCACCAGCGCCGGCATGTTCGCGGCGCTGGAGGAAGCCAAGGTGGTCACCCGATTCGGGGCCGATGCGCTGATCGCGCACCGACTGGCCCGAGGAGTGGCCGAGCGCGGCCTGTCCCGGCGCGACATTCCCCCCGAGCTGGCCGTGGAACAGCTTTGCGATCCGCCTCTGGAACGGGTAGACACCGCGGCCTTCGCGGCGAAGGCCCTGGCCGAGCGGTTTCACACTCGGTTGGCGGATGCCGGGTTGGCCTGCACCCGGTTGTCCATCACCGCCCGGACCGATCGCGGTGGTCTGCTGTCCCGGGTCTGGCGCTGCGCTCGCCCGCTCACCCCGGCGGCCACCGCCGACCGGCTGCGCTGGCAACTGGACGGCTGGCTGACCGCGGGCCGCACCCTGTCCCGCGATTCCTCCAGCACCCCCATCGACGAGGACGGAATAGGTCCGGGCGGCATCACCCTGCTCCGGCTGGAACCGGTCGAGGCCGTCGACTCGGGTTTGGTGCAGTACGGGTTGTGGGGTTCGGACGGAGAGGACGACCAGCGGGCCGCCTGGGCGTTCGCCCGGGTTCAGGGTCTGTTGGGTCCGGAATCCGTGCTGGCGCCGGTGTTGTCCGGGGGGCGAGGACCAACGGAGCGGATCACGTTGGTGCCCTGGGGAGAGGAGCGAGTGCCGCTCCGGGACCCCGCCGCTCCCTGGCCAGGGGCGTTGCCCGCTCCGACTCCCACTCACCTGCCCGGACCGGGTGCTCCGGACGTCGAATTGCTGGACGCCGCCGGAGATCCCATCACCGTGACCGGTCGCGGACTGCTCTCCGCTGTCCCGCACGTCGCCCTGCTCGGTGATCGCGCTGAACCCGTTCCGGTCCTGGGGTGGGCAGGGCCCTGGCTCGTGGACGAGAGGTGGTGGCAGCCTCCGGATGCGCAGGCCAGTGCAGCGGCACAACTCGCGCGGGCTGGGCAGGTCAGCGCGGGTTGGACCGACCGTGGCGCGGACTCGTTGGTCTATGCGCCGCCGCTCGTGGACGCCCGCTTGCAGATCGTCACCGCATCCGGCGCGTTGCTGCTCACCCACGGCGTGGCCGGCTGGCGGATCGAAGGGGTGTACGACTGATGGGCTGGTCGAATCCGCTGGTGCCCTGGCACGAACTGGAGCGGGCGCTGTCCGGCAAGCCGCCCCTACCCGGTCACGGCCCGCCGCCCTGGACCGGCCCCGGAAAGACCCGGCCCGAGGGGACTTCCGCAGAAGAGGCGCCGGAAGGCTTCCGGTCTCGGCGGCGCCGCACCTCACTCGACCTGCATGATGTTTCCCTCGACCAGGTCGAGGCCTTCCGAGCCGAGGCCGGCGACCGCCTCGATGAGCTGGACCGGCCGCCACGGAAAACCAGGCGACAAGCCGTCGCCTTCGCCGAGTTGCACAGTCATTCCTCGTTCAGCTTCCTCGACGGCGCGTCGACCCCGGAACAGCTGGTGGCCGAGGGCCTGCGCCTGGGGTTGTCGGCGCTGGCGCTCACCGATCACGACGGGTTCTACGGGGTGGTCCGGTTCTGCGAGGCGGCCCAGGACACCGATCTGAAAACCTTGTACGGCGCGGAACTGTCGCTCGGGTTGCCGGAGCCGCAGATCGGGGTGCCGGATCCGGTGGGGGAGCACCTGCTGGTGTTGGCCCGGGAACAGGAGGGTTACCGGCGGCTGGCCGGCCGGCTCACCGACGCCCAGCTGGCCGGTCGGGAAAAGGGCCGTCCTGTCTATGATCTCGACGCCCTGGCGAGGCCTCCGACGGGCACTGGCTGGTCCTGACCGGGTGCCGGAAGGGGGCGGTGCGCCGGGCCATGGCCGCGGGGGGACCCGAAGCGGCCGAAAAAGCGCTGCGGGGCTTGATGGATCGGTTCGACCGGCCGAACGTGGTCGTCGAGTTGACCCGGCACGGAGATCCCACCGACGACGAGGACAACGACATGCTCGCCGAGCTGGCGCTCCGGCTCGGGCTGCCGGTGGTGGCGACCACCGCCGCGCATTACGCGATGCCGCGCGGATCCCGGCTGGGTGGGGCCATGGCAGCGGTGCGGGCGCGGCGGAGTCTGGAAGAGGCCGATCCCTACCTGCCGGCCGGGCCGGGCGCCCATCTGCGGTCCGGCCGGGAGATGGCCCAGCTGTTCGACCGGTACCCGACGGCGATCGCGAACGCCGCCCGGTTCGGCGAGGAGTGTGCCTTCGACCTCAAACTGGTCGCCCCCGAGCTGCCGCCCTATCCGGTGCCGCCCGGAGAGGACGAGAACAGCTACCTGCGCAAGCTGACCATGCACGAGGCGCGGCGCCGGTACGGCCATCCGGAGGACCGGCCGGACGCTTACGCGCAACTGGAGAAGGAATTGCGCATCATCGCCGAGCTGAACTTCCCCGGTTACTTCCTGATCGTGCACGACATCTCGGCGTTCTGTTACCGCGCCAACATTCTCTGCCAGGGTCGGGGATCGGCCGCCAATTCAGCGGTCTGTTACGCCCTGGGCATCACCTCGGTCGACGCGGTGAAATACCAGCTGCTGTTCGAGCGGTTCCTGGCCCCGGAACGGGACGGCCCGCCGGACATCGACATCGACATCGAATCGGACCGCCGGGAAGAGGTCATCCAGTACGTCTACGACCGATACGGCCGGACCTTCGCCGCCCAGGTGGCCAACGTCAACACGTTCCGCCCGAAGATGGCGGTGCGGGACATGGCCAAGGCCTTCGGACACTCGCCCGGCCAGCAGGACGCCTTCTCCAAGCAACTCGACGGCTGGACCCCGCTGTCCGCCCAGGTGGACTTCCTCCCGCCGCACACCGCCGGCCCCGGAACGATCGCGCCGTATCCGAAGACGGCCGGCCACTCGACCCCGGCCGGTGCGAGTGCCCCGGCGCCGGCCCCGGCCGGTGCGAGTGGCCCAGCGCCGGCCCCGGCCGCTGTGGCCACACTGGCCCCGGCCCGCGTCCGGCCACCCCTGTTCGAAAACGCCGGGCCGGTGGGCAAACCGCCGCTGGCCCCGCGGCACCTGAGCATCGAGCACGAGATCCCGGCCGAGGTGATCGAGCTCGCCCTGCAGATCCAGGACCACCCCCGGCATCTGGCCATTCATTCCGGCGGCATGGTGATCTGCGACCGGCCGGTGGGTGAGGTGTGCCCGGTGGAATGGGCCCGGATGGAGAACCGTTCGGTGCTCCAGTGGGACAAGGACGACTGCGCCACCATCGGACTGGTCAAATTCGACCTGCTCGGGCTGGGCATGCTGTCCGCCCTGCACTATGCCCTCGACCTCATCGAGCGGCACGAAGGGAAGTGGATCGACCTCGCCTCACTCGACCTGGAGGAAAAGGCGGTCTACGAGATGCTGCAGAAGGCCGACTCCGTGGGCGTCTTCCAGGTCGAGTCGCGGGCCCAGATGGCGACATTGCCCCGGCTGAAGCCGCGCACCTTCTACGACCTGGTGGTCGAGGTGGCGCTGATCCGGCCCGGTCCGATCCAGGGCGGATCGGTGCATCCCTACATCCGGCGGCGCAACGGCGACGAACCGGTCGTCTACGACCATCCGGTCATGGAACGGTCACTGGGAAAAACGCTGGGAATTCCGCTGTTCCAGGAGCAGCTCATGGAGTTGGCCATCGACGTGGCCGGTTTCGACGGCGGTGAGGCCGATCAGCTCCGCCGGGCGATGGGATCAAAGCGATCCACCGCCAAGATGGCCAAGCTGAAGGACCGGCTCTATTCGGGATGAGGGAAAATACACGGCATCACCGGGCCGATCGCCGACCGCATCTACGAAAGGCTGCTGGCGTTCGCCAATTTCGGTTTCGCCGAATCCCACGCGTTGTCCTTCGCCTCGCTGGTGTTCTACTCGTCGTGGCTCAAGCTGCATCATCCGGCCGCTTTCACCGCCGCGCTGTTGCGGGCCCAGCCGATGGGGTTCTACTCGCCGCAATCCTTGGTCGCCGATGCGCGCCGGCACGGCGTGACGATCCGCCGGCCGGACATCAACGCCTCTGCGGCCGAAGCCGATCTGGAGCCCGGCCCCGACGGCCACCCGGCCATCCGGCTGGGGTTGTCCGGTATCCGGACGATCGGCAGGGAACTGGCCGCCGAGATCGTCGCCGTGCGGCCGCCCGGTGGCTACCGGGGTCTCGACCAGCTGACCCGGGCGGTCACCCTGACCGCGGCCCAAGCCGAGGCGCTGGCCATGTCCGGCGCCCTGGATGTGCTCACCTTGCCCGGCGGATCCCGGGAATCGTGGGGCCGGGACCGGCGGCAGGCGCTGTGGGCAGCCGGTGCGGCGGCCGGGCCGCGCAGCGGAACGCTGGACGGCACCACAGTCGGTCTGGAGGCACCAGCGCTGCCGGGCATGAGCGAGATCGAATTGACGGTCGCCGACCTGTGGGCCACCGGGATCACGCCGGAGGCCTATCCCACCGAGTTCTCCCGCGACCGGCTGGCGGCCATGGGCGTGAAGACGGTGGCCGGGCTGGCTTCGGTGCCGCACGGGACGCGGGTGCTGGTGGCCGGGATGGTGACCCATCGGCAGCGTCCCGCCACCGCCTCGGGAATCATCTTCCTCAATCTCGAAGACGAGACGGGAATGCTGAATGTGGTGTGCTCCATGGGCTTCTGGTCGAAGTACCGACGAGTGGCCCGCGGCTCGGCCGGTCTGCTGATCCGAGGGATGCTGGAACGCAACGGCGGCCCGTTCTCCGTCCTGGCCGACCGGGCCGCACCGATCCAGCTCATCGCCACCACGCGATCCCGGGACTTCCGATGACCCGCGAAGCCGCCACCGTCCTCCACCTCACACCAGGAAACGATCCGGACACCGCGGTCGTTCACACTGGGACCCTTACGCCGGCCGGACGACCGACGCCTGATCCGGGCCAACCGCAGGTGCGCCGACCCGCCGCTGAAAGAGCGCGAGGATCGTGATGACGCACGTCTTGATTTTTCTGGTGGCCGCCGCCCTGGTGGTGATCGGCATCGAATGGATCGCCGAGAAAACCGGGCTTCCGGCCGCCGCGCTGTTGACCGTGGCCGGGCTGATCTACGCCCTGCTGCCGGGACCGAACCTGTCTCTGGAACCCGACGTCATCCTGACGTTCATCATTCCGCCACTTCTGTACAGCGCGGCTTTGAACTCGTCGCTGCTGGCCATCCGGCAGAACCTGCGCACGGTCGTCAGCCTGTCCGTGTTCCTCGTCATGGCAACGGCGGCCCTGGTCGGCGTCGGCCTGCACCTTTTGCTGCCCGCCGTTCCGCTGGCCGCCACCGTGGCCTTGGGGGCCGCGGTCGCCCCGCCGGACCCCGTGGCGTCCTTGTCCATCGGACGCCGCGCCGGTCTGCCACCCCGACTGATCACGTTGATCGAAGGCGAGGGACTACTCAACGACGCCACCGCACTGACCATGTTCTCGGTCGCGGTGGCGGCCGTTACCAAGGGCTTCAGTCCCGGCCAGTTCGGCGTGAACTTCTTGATCGCCGCAGTCGGCGGGCTCGTGGTCGGGATCGTGGTGGCCCTGCTGGTCCGTCTGTCCCGCCGCTTCCTGCGCGCGTCACTGATGGTGAACAGTCTCTCGCTGGCCACGCCCTTCGCGGCCTACCTGCTGGCCGAGGAGATCCACGGATCCGGTGTGCTCGCGGTGGTGGTGGCCGGGCTGATCATCGCGCACGACAGCCCGCGGTATGCCACCGGCGACAGCCGACTGCAGGCCGGCGCCATCTGGCGGCTCATCGACTTCGCGCTCGAAGGCTTCGTCTTTCTGCTGATCGGCCAGCAGTTCGCACATGTGTGGACGGCGGTCACGCACTACTCCGCCGGCACTGTGGTGGCTGCGGTCGTGGTCACCGTGGGGGTGGTGTTGGTGATTCGCCCGCTCTGGCTGGCGGTCGGGCAGTTGCTTCCGGGGCGTTTGCACGCGCGGCTGTTGGCGCGTAACGGCGAGCGGGACGACAAGCTCGGTGGCCGCGAAGTCCTCATCCTGTCCTGGGCCGGCACCCGCGGAGTGATCACCCTGGCCGCCGTTTTCAGCATTCCGGTCCTGCTTCCGAACGGACAGGATTTCCCCAGTCGCGACCTGTTGCTGTTGTGCGCCTACGCAGTCGTCGTGGTCACCCTGGTCGGCCAGGGAGTCACCTTCGCCCCGCTCGTCCGGGCCACCGGCATTCGCACCGACGAGGCCGCGGAGGCCACTGTCCGCAACGAAGCCCGCAGCGCCGCCGTCGAAGCCGCGCTGGCTCGTTTGGACGATCTCGTCGCCGAACCCGAGCTGGCTGAGGACCTCCACGAGGACGACGTGGTCGCCATGCGGGCCGCCCTGCACTTCCGCCTCGACCGCTACCAGCGGCGCTCCGACCTATTGGCGCAGGCCGACGACGACGGAAGCATCCCCGCGTCTCCACGCCATGAGGCGGCGTTGGTCGCCCGCCGCGCCGTCCTCGATGCGGAACGCCAAGAGCTGCTGCGGTGGCGGGACGCCGGGCGGCTCAGCGACGCGGTGCTCCGCGTGCTGGAACGCGAGCTCGACGTGCAGGGGCAGATTCTGCCCGCTCGGGACGATCACGCCTGATCTTGACGGCCTGAGCCTAAGTCGGTATACAGATGTGTAATGAATGCACGCCTGTTAAGGCAAGAAGGAAGCCATGTCTGACGAAACAGCCGCCCAGGAGCGCACCGCCGCGTCGCCGACCGCCGCCCTGGACGGTCCGGTGACGCTGATCAACTCGTTCGCCGTGCCGGCGGGCCGCGACGATGTGTTCACCGAGCTGTGGCGTCAGACGAGCGGCTTCTTCCGGGCGCAACCGGGCGTCGTGTCGTTGACCCTGCATCGGGCCGTCCGACCGGACGCCCAGTACCGGTATGTCAACGTGGCCACCTGGCGCTCCTGGCCGGAGTTCCAGGCCGCTCACGCCCGAGAGGAGTTCCGGGCGCTCGTCTCGGCGCCCGAATGGCGGGAGTTCCCCAACTCGCCCAACCTCTACCAAGTCGCGGCGGCCAGCCCGGAGAGGTCGGACGCCGCAGCCTGACCTCGGCCTGATTCATCGGCGCCGCGCCGCCCGGCCCGAGCGCACTCGCGGACCTCGGACCGAGCCGGAGCGACGGACCCGCCGGGCGCGGTTCGCTGGTCCGCGACGCTGTGAATCGCGGCCCAGCCAATGGCGACACCAGCCCGGCGGACGTGCGCAACCTCCCGGCGGGTTCGCAGCGTGTGCACAGGTTGCGAACCCGTCGATCGGTTGCGAACCCCGGCCCGCGCGACCGGTCGCCGGCTGGAACAGAGTCGCACCGGCCGGAGATGCGCAGCGCCGCCCGGCGCACGCTGCCGCAGCCAACGTGCCGGCCCCTCACCGAGGGCGACCCATTCAAGCCACCCACCCAGCCGCGGCGACAGTCACCCCCGCCGGTTAGGTAGCGTGCCGCACATGAGTGAGGTTTTCGACGGCGCCGTGGTGTCACTGATCATGAGCGACTTCGCCGTTGCCGACCAGCTCGGCAAGCTGCAGGTCGTGGGCGGCGGCCTGTACGCCTTGAATCGTGATCACAACACTGGCGCCACAACGGCTTTCGCGGTGACGGTGACCCAGTCGTTCTCCGCCCCGCTCGCCGGCGAGCAGTACGTGTTCGAGTTGGTTCTGGAGGATTCCTCGGGTGCGCCGGTTGCGTTGGCCACCGCCCCCGCCGGCGCGGCCTCCGCGCTGATCCGCTTCGGTCAGACGATGCAGGTGGAGGAGCCCACTCTGCGCGGCTCGATCATTCCCCGTCATGCCCTGCCCGCTCGCAGCCAGGTGGTCGTGTACTTCAACACCGGCCTGCCACTGGAGGCCGGGCAGGTCTATGTCTGGCGGGCCCAGATCGACGGCGAATCCAAACCCGAGTGGACGTGGCCCTTCTTCGTTCCCGCGCCGCCGACCGGTCCGGTCCTGGGCTGAAGCCCGCCCGACGTGCGTATCGCCACCTGGAACGTGAACTCCATCCGGGCCCGGATCGGCCGGGTCACCGACTGGCTGTCCCGCAGCGACATCGACGTCCTGGCCATCCAGGAAACCAAGATCGCTGACAACGCCTTCCCGCGCGGCGAGTTCGAGGCCCTCGGCTACCAGGTGGCCAGCACCGGTTTCAGCCAGTGGAACGGCGTCGCGCTGCTGTCCCGGGTCGGATTGGACGATGTCATCCTCGGCATCCCGGGACTGCCCCACTACGGCGAACCGGCCGGTCTGGAGGCCCGCTCCCTCGGCGCGCTGTGCGGAGGCGTCCGCGTCTGGAGCGTGTATGTGCCCAACGGGCGGGCCATCGGCGACCCGCACTACTTCTACAAGCTCGACTGGCTGACGGCGCTGCGCCAATACGTCGAAGCGACGCTGGCCGCCGACCCTTCGGTCAAACTGGTGGTGGGCGGCGACTTCAACATCGCGCCGACGGACGACGACATCTGGTCGGTCGAGTTCTACCGCGGCCAGACGCATGTCACACCGCCCGAGCGGGAAGCCTTTGCGGCCTTGACCGCCGCCGGCCTGGCCGACGTGGTCCGGCCGTTCGCTCCCGGACCCGGCACCTACACGTACTGGGACTACAAACAATTGAGCTTCCCGAAGCGGCGCGGTATGCGGATCGACTTCCTGCTCGCCTCGCCGGCGCTGTCGGCCGGGGTGACCGGCGCGCGGATCGATCGGGAGGAACGCAAAGGAAAATCGCCATCCGACCATGCCCCGGTCGTCATCGAGGTTGCTGATGCCTGACAGTGCCGTCCGTATCCTGTTTCTCGAGCACGATCCCAGCGATCCACCGGCCCGGCTGGGGAAATGGCTCATCGAAGCGGGCGCCGAGATCGAGGTGCTGCGCCCGTACCGGGGCGATCCCATACCCGAGACCGCGCAAGGCTATTCGGCTGTCATCAGCCTCGGCGGCGTCATGGGCGCCTGGGACGACGATGTCGCGCCCTGGCTGCCGGCCACCCGGGCGCTGCTGCGCCGCGACCTGGCGGACCGCACGCCGACACTGGGCATCTGTCTGGGCGGCCAATTGCTGGCCGCGGCGGCCGGCGGTCGCGTCCAAAAAGGACCCGACGGACCGGAGATCGGCGCCTATTTGATGGCCAAACGCGATGCGGCAGAAGCGATCCATTGTTCGCCGGGCTTCCGATGACCCCGGACGTCATCCATTATCACTACGACGTGGTCGCCACACTGCCGCCCGGCTCCACGTTGTTGTTGTCCAGCCTGGGTTATCCGCACCAGGCGTGGCGCCAGGGCGAGGCGGCCTGGGCCGTGCAGTTCCACTTCGAGGCGTCGGCGGATGAGGTCCGGGCCTGGTCCGACGACGATCCCGACCGCGAACAGGTGGAGCGGGCGGCACGGCGCCTGGGACCGGCCCTCGACGAGGCGGACGCCGAAATGGCTGTGGTGTGGCGCGAATTCGCCGAGCGTTTCGTCGCCTTTCTCCGCCAGCACCGGCCCGGTGATGGTTCGCTGGCCGGCCGCCGATTGCCGCTGGCCGGCGGATCGTGACCCGGCCGGCCGCCCGCACGGTGGCCCGCTACGGGCTGCCGGAGACCGGCCGCGTGCTGGACGACCTCCGGGCTGTCGGCCTGTGGGACGCCGACGGCGCCACCGCGGGCGCGGCTCCGGTCCTGTCCGCCATTGCCCGGGCCGGCCGTCCCGAACTGGCCCTGACCGGTCTGGCTGCGGTTGACCGAGGCCGGCGGCGACCGGACCGACGTGCTGGAGGCGTTGCGGGAACGGCCGCGGTTCCGGGGTCGGCTGCTGGGCGTGCTGGGCGGCTCGACCGGGCTGGCCGACCACCTGGCCGCCAATCCCGCCGACTGGCGTCTGCTGCTACCCGAGGCGCCGACCGACCTGATCGAGGCGGACACCATCGCGACGACTCTGGCCACCGCGGTGGGCGTCGACCCGGCCGCGCCGCGGTGTACCGGAACGGCCGGTGCGCGGGCCACGATGACCGGCGCCGCAGGCCATTTTCGCGCTGCGCCGGGCGTACCGATCCGTGCTCCTGATCATCGCCGCCCATGACCTGGCCCCGGCCGTCGAATCCAGCCTGCCCGCGGTGGCCCTGCCCGCCGTCTGCCGGGCGCTGTCGCTGCTCGCCGACGCCACCCTGCAGGCCGGTCTGGCGGTCGCGGCGGCCGGCGCTGTCCTCGACCGCGCCGGCCACCCGGATCGGGGTCGTGGCGATGGGCAAGTGCGGGGCCAAGGAACTGAACTACCTCTCCGACGTCGACGTCATCTTCGCCGCCGAACCAGGGCCCACACCGGACGGATCCGTCGTCGACGAACAACGCATGCTGGCCACCGCCACCACTCTCGCGGCCGGCATGATGCGCATCTGCGGGCAGGCGGCCTGGGAGGTCGATGCCGCCCTGCGGCCCGAGGGCAAGGCCGGCGCGCTGGTCCGGACGCTGGCCAGCCACGCCGCCTACTACCAGCGGTGGGCGCACACCTGGGAGTTCCAGGCGCTGCTCAAGGCGCGTCCGGTGGCCGGCGACCGAGACGTCGGGCAGGGCTTCGTCGACATCACCCGGCCCGGCGTGTGGTCGGCGGCGGAGCGCGAGTCGTTCGTCGACGACGTGCAGGCCATGCGCCGGCGGGTCGAGGAGAACATCCCGTCCGACGCCCAAGCGACACCGAGCTCAAGCTGGGCGTCGGGGGATTGCGGGACGTGGAGTTCGCGGTCCAACTGCTGCAGTTGGTGCACGGGCGCACCGACGAGGAGCTCCGGGTACCGGGCACGCTGATGGCGCTCCGCTCGCTGGTCCGCGGCGGATACGTCGGTCGCAGCGACGGCGCCGACATGTCGAGCGCCTACACGTTTCTCCGCCGCGTCGAACACCGCCTGCAGCTGCAGCGGCTGCGTCGCACCCATCTGCTGCCCACCGATCCGTCCGAGATCGACTGGCTGGCCCGGGCCGACGGCTACAGCGGCGTCGGGGCATCTTCGGCCGGCGAGGTGTTCCTCGCCGACCGGGTGCGGCATAGCGCCACCGTTCGGCGACTGCACGAGAAACTCTTCTACCGTCCTTTGCTGCACGCCGTCGCCGCGGTGCCGGGGGAGGAGTTGCGGCTCTCCGAGTCGGCGGCCGCGGCCCGGCTGGCGGCGCTCGGCTTCCGCAACCCGGAGTCGGCGCTGCGCCATCTGGCCGCCCTCACCAGCGGAGTCAGCCGGCGGGCCGCCATTCAACGCACGCTGCTGCCGGTGCTGCTCGGCACCTTCGCCGACAGTCCCGACCCGGACGCCGGTCTGCTCGCCTACCGACAGGTGTCCGAGGCGCTCGCCGAGACACCCTGGTACCTGCGGCTTCTACGGGACGAAGGGCTGGTGGCCCAGCGACTCGCGGCCCTGCTGGGCGGTTCTCGACTGGTCGGCAATCTCCTGACCAGGGCGCCGGACGTGTTACCGCTGCTGGTCGACGACGTCGCCTTGCTCGAACCACAACCGGAGACCGTGGCTGCCGCACTGATCTCCCGCGCCGGACGGGCCCAGAGCCCGGTCGACTCGGTGGATTCCGCCCGGTCCGCCCGCCGCCACGAGATGCTGCGGCTGGCCTGCGGCGATCTGCTCGGGCCTGGTTCGGGTGCAGGACATGGCCGTCGGTCTGACCTGCGTGGCGGAGGCCAGCCTGGTCGCGGCGCCTGCAAGCCGCCACCCAGAAGATCACGACCGACCGCGGCCGAGTTCGGGCCAGGCTGGCCGTCATCGGCATGGGCCGGCTCGGCGGACAGGAACTGGGTTACGGCTCGGATGCCGACGTCATGTACGTGGCCGAGCCGCTGCCCGGCGAGGATCCGGCCGCCGCTCTGGATGACGCCAACGCCATCGCCGACCTGTTGGCCCGGCTGCTGGCCCGCCCCACGCCGGATCCGCCGCTGCTGGTCGACGCCAACCTGCGCCCGGAAGGGCGGAACGGCCGACTGGTGCGGACTCTGGAGGCCTACCGGGCTTATTGGCAGCGCTTCGCCGCGCCGTGGGAGCGCCAGGCCCTGCTGCGCGCCCGGCCGATCGCCGGTCCGGCCGACCTGGGTGCCGCCTTCGTCGCGGCCGCCGATCAGTTCCGCTATCCGCAGGACGGCCTGAGCGGACGCGACGTGATCGAGATCCGCCGGATCAAAGCCAGGGTCGACACCGAACGGCTGCCGCGAGGCGCCGACCCGGCCACGCACACCAAGCTGGGCCGCGGTGGGCTGGCCGACATCGAATGGACGATTCAACTGCTCCAGTTGCAATACGCGGGCCAACATGCCGAGTTGCGCACCACCCAGACCCTGGCCGGGATCGACGGCGCGCAGGCTTGCGGTCTGCTCGAGGATGCCGACGCCGATGCGTTGCGCGACGGCTGGCTGACCGCCACCCATGTCCGGAACGCGCTCATGCTGGTCAAGGGAAAGCCGGAGGACCAGATCCCGGCTCACGGCCGCGAACTGGCCGGTGTCGCTCGCGCGCTCGGTTACCCGGCCGGTGAGGATCCGGGCGTGTTCGTCGACGATTACCGGCGGGCCACCCGCCGGGCTCGCCGGGTTGTCGACCGCGTCTTCAACGGCAACTGAGCACCGCAGGGGCCAGTCGCCGGACTGCCTGGCGGGCCGCTGACGACTGGCCGCTGCCGACTGGCCGGTCAGAACTCCACGTGGAACGGCTCGTCGCCGACGAGCCACGCCGCGTCGACCAGGGCCAGTCGCCCGGCGACGGCGCGATGAATCGGGTCCGGATGCAGACTCTTCAGGGTGACCAACGCTCGGAGGACGGCGGCGGCGCAGTCGGACGTGTCGGCGTCGAAGTGATCCGGGAGCTGCCAGTCCGCCCCGACCGGCACGGCACAGGGCATGATCACCGCCTCCACCCGACTGGCCACGCCGACACCGTGCCGACCGCCGTCGAAGCGGTCGAGCTCGGCCAGTTCGATACTGAATGCGTAGGGTCCCTCGGAGAGCACATCGAGGCGTCCTGCGGCGGTACTGCGCCGCACCAGGGTGGCTTCGGCCGGCATGGCGCAGCGGAGCCGATCCCGGGTCAGCAACACGTACAACGGCCCCACCGCGACCGGGCCCTGGTCGACAGAATCACCGCGGGTCCAGCTGCCGCTGACCTGGCAATCGGCCGACTTGTCGTCCGGCCGGCCGCTGAGCCATCGGCCGAGAACCTTTTCGTGCGGAGCCGGCAAGGGCCGGCCCTGGTCATCGATGCGCGCCGCCTCCCACTCGGGTTCGCGGGGCCACTGCGCCGGCGTCTTGGCGACAATGCCGCCCAGTGGCGCTTGCACCGTGGGCAGCAGCAGGCCCGTCGATTTCTGCGGCGGAATCCCGGGATGGATCAGCAAATTGGTGGATCGGATATCGACAACGATCCCGGGCTGTGGCGGGAATGACCGGTAACGGTCCAGAGAATTGCATTTCAATAGCGTCATATCAGGCTGATCTCCCCCATCATCGCGAACACCGCCGAAACCCCGGCTACCAGTAGAGCCAGCCAGAGCCGGTCCCCGTGTCCGCTCTGCCCCGTGCACAGAATCAGCAGTGCGACGCTCGTTGTCAACGGCCAGGGCGTTTGCATCCACCGGCTCGCCAGCCAACCGCCCAGGATCAACCCGGAGGCCCCGGCCATCCCACGATTCCAAGGGCGCCGGGTGCTCGACCCGGAACGAAGGGCTACTGACTCCTCCGGCCGTCCGGTGCCGAGCCGCCCGTTGCCGGCACCGATCGGCCCGGGGTCCAGCCGGGCATCGGCGTCGACCAGATCGCCGATGGCGTTCCACCGCCGCCGCCAGTGATTGAGGGTGGCCAGAAGCCGGGGATCGGAGCCACCGGAGGCCAATACTCGTTGCTCGGCGGCCAGCAGTTCGCGGTGCACGTCTCCGCCGACCACCCGGGAGGTCCAGCGGTAGCCGTCCCACCAGCGATGGACGCCGGCCGGATCTCCCGGCCGACGCCGCCACCCCATCGCCCCGTGCTCGCTCACCCGCGATGCCCCTTTCGTCCACGGTCGTGCCAGCCACCGCCGACCCGACCACCGGACTGAGAAACAGATAGCGCGGCGGAGCCCGCCGTGTCACGGTCCGAAAGGGCACCCGTACGTTCCCGTACGGGCTAATCCGTGTTTGTGCAGGTGAGACGCCTGCTTCAGGCGGGCGGGCGCCCTCAGGTAGGCGTGCCAGAATGCGAATGCTTCCGGGCCGGAAACGTCGTGCCCCGGTGGCGAGTGGGGGAAGGGCAAGACGCATGGGTGTGGACACCCGCTGGACGCCGCTGGATTCTCGGGAAGCACTGGGTGCGGCTCTCACCCGGTTGCGCGAGTCCGCCGGCTTGTCGGTCCGCGACCTGGCCAAGCAGATCGGGGTCCCGCACACCACGATTGCCGGCTATCTGACGGGCCGCCATCTGCCGCCGCCAGCGGCGCTGGCCGGCTTCAAGGCCTTACTCAATGCGGTCGGCATCACCGCCGCGGACCAGCAGGCGGCGTGGATCGACGCGGTTTCCGAACTGCGTCGGCAGCCCAGCCGCCCGCCGGCAGAGGCGGTGCCCTACCGCGGGCTGGACTCCTACCGTCCCCAGGACGCCGAGGTGTTCTTCGGGCGGGACGAGCTGACCGCACAGCTGCTCGAGGAAGCGCGCCGCGGCGGGTTGGTGGCGGTGGTGGGGCCATCGGGGGTGGGGAAGTCCTCGGTGCTGGGTGCGGGGTTGGTCGCGCGGTGGCCGGCCTCGGTTCGCCTGATCACACCGAGCGCGAGCGGCGAGGACCTGCCCGCGCCGGGGGAGACCGCGCTGTTGGTTATCGACCAATTCGAGGAGATCTTCGCCGGTGAATTTCGGCGCGACCGCGAAGTTCATCTTCGCGAATTGGCATCCCTGACGGAATCGGGCACGACCGTGGTGCTCGGGCTGCGGGCCGATTTCTATGGCCAGGCCGCTCTGCACGAGGTATTGCGCAAGGCCCTGCAGGAAAGGCAAATTCTGGTCGGTCCCATGACCGACGCCGAATTGCGATCCGTGATCACCCGACCGGCCGAACTGGCGCGCTTCACGGTGGACCCCTCCCTGGTCGGTATGCTGCTCACCGACCTCGCCGCGCGCCCCGGGCTACCGATCGAGGCCAGTGCCCTTCCGCTGCTGTCCCACGTGCTCCGCGAGCTCTGTCTGACCACCAAGCGGGGGCGGCTGTCGCCGATCGAGTATGCGGAGATCGGCGGAATCGCGCTGGCGGTCCAGCAGTCCGCCGACCGGGTGTTCGACGCGTTGTCGCCCACCGACCAGGATTTGGCCCGTCGGCTGTTCCTGCGCATGGTGACCGTGGACGAGAACGCCATCGTGACCCGGCGGCGGGCCCAGGTGACCGACCCCGAGCAGTTGGCCGTCTGCGACCTCTTCGTCCAGGAACGGCTGCTCACCGTCGATCAGGACACCGTGTCGATCAGTCACGAAGCCCTGTTGTGGGCGTGGCCGAAACTGGCCGATTGGGTGGCCGACGACCGGGCCGGGCTGGACATGCTGCGGCAGATTCGCCATCAGACGCAGATCTGGGTGGCCGCCGACCGGGACGAGTCGACGCTGTACCGGGGCGGCCGGTTGGCCGCCGTGGCCGACTGGCTTCGCACGTCCGGGCGGAACGACGAGTTGGACCCGGTGCAGGCGGAATTCCTGCACGCCAGCGAGTTGGAGGACACCGCGCGGCGTGGGCGTGACCGGCGACGAACGCGCACGCTGCGGGCCATGGTCGCCGCCAGCCTGATCCTGGCCATTGTGGCCACCGGGTTCGCCATCTTCGGATTCCGCAGCCAGGGCCTGGCGATCGCGGAACGTAACGCCGTGCAGGAGAACGCCCAGCGCGCCTTGTCGCGGCAGCTGGCCAGCGACGCGGAACGCGTCAAGGCCAGCGAGCCGAACCTGGCCGCCCAACTGGCTGTCACCGCATACCGTGCCTTCCCGACGACGGAAGCCAGATCCACCCTGTTGGAGATGTCGGACCTGGCCGTGCCCACTCGCATCAACGGCCACGACGGCCCGACGTTCTCGACACTGAGTTCGGACGGGAAGGTTCTGGTCAGCTCGGACGCTTCCGACGGGTCGGTGCGGCTCTTCGACGTCAGGAATCCCCAGGACCCAGTCGCCCTGGGGGTGGCTCGCCCGCCGGCGGCCGATCTGGAGTCCCAATCGGGCTTCCAGCTGTTCGCCGTCCTGCTCACGCCCGACCAGCACTATCTGCTGGCCGGTGGACAGACGCGGCACATCGACATCTGGGACGTGTCCGATGCGACCCACGTTCCGGCCGCCGTGGTGGTGCCGGCCTTTGCCGGTACAGCGGTGAACTCGCTGGCCATCACCCCCGACGGCGGCGACGTGTTCGCGGCCGGGACGACCGGCGTCGTCGAGCACTTTGCCTTGTCGGGTGGCCGGTTGACCCGGCTCAGTGACCTCACCGATCCGACGTTGCCCGCCGGCGGAACCTTCCGGGCGGTCGCGGTGTCATCGGACGGCGCGTCTCTGGCCGCGGTGGGCGACGCCGGGGCGATCGCCACCTGGGCTCGAACCGCGGGCGGCTGGACGTTGGCCACCACTACCGTGGCGGCCGGGGGAACCACGCTGATGACGGTCGCCTGGCGACCGGGCGCCCGCGAGCTCGCCGTCGGCACCGAGGACGGTTCGGTAACCCAGTTCGACACCTCGACCGGCCTGGTGCCGCTGGCGGGTCCCACCGAGAAGTTCGGCAGCTGGACCAGCACCCTGGCCTACAGCGCGGACGGGAAGCAACTGGCGGCCGGCTCGTCCGACAGCACGGTGCGGATTTGGTCACTGACCGGCGATGAGCCGACGTCCACCCTCGACCAGCAGTTCCCGGCCCTGATCACCGACGTCGGCTTCAACGCTGCGGGCACCGAGTTGATCACCTCGTCCAGCGACGGTGCCGCGAAGCTCTGGCCGCTCGGACTCGCCCCACTGGCCACCGGTGGCCAGGCCTTCACCATGTCCTGGTCCGCCGACTCGTCCACCGTCGTCGGCGGGTCCGCGCACGCACCCGGGACGCCGTTGTTTCGGGTGACCGGGACGGCCCCGCCGGCCGTGGTCGCGCGCATCGGTGACACCACTGCGGCTGCCTTGTCCGGCACGGTGGCCCTCGGCCCCCGCGGAATCGCCGTCGTGGGTGACACGGACGGAGGTGTGCAGCTGTGGACCACCGACCGGCACTCTCACGAGCTGAGCGACCTGCGGGTACTCGGCGCCAAGCGTCATTTCGAATCCTTCGTCTTCAACCGGGCCGGCACCCGGCTGATCGCGGCCGGTAACGACAGCAGCACCTGGGACATCGACGTGACCGACCCCGCCCGGCCCCGTGCGCTCGGCCACTGGAACCTGCCGAACCCCATTGACTACGACTACTGGGCCGGCGTCGATCCCACCGGCACGCTGGTGGCGGTGGCGTCCTCGGACCAGAAGATCCGCCTGGTGGACTTCGCGAATCCGGCCCGGCCAATCGAGATCGCCACTTTGGGTGGCTTCACGAACTACACGACCGGCGCGGCCTTCTCGCCGGACGGCCGCACGCTGGTGGCTGCCAGCGCCGACCGCACCATCCGGCTGTGGGACGTCTCCGACCCGCGACACCCGCGGGCCATCGGACAGCCGCTCACCGGGCCGCAGAACCAGCTCTTCGAGGTCGAATTCTCGGCCGACGGCCACAAGATCATCGCGGCCGGACTCGACGAGTCGGTGTGGATCTGGGACGTCTCGAACCTGAGCGCGCCGACGCGGTGGGCGCATCTGGAAACCAGTGGGCAGACGTTGGCCGCGGAATTCTCGCCCGACGGCCGGAGAATCGGCGCCGGGACCATGAACGGACGGCTCGACCTCTACAACGCCGATCCGCTGGCGGTGGCGGCTGACGTGTGTGACGAGGTCGGCGACCCGTTGACCATCGAACAGTGGTCGATCTACCTGCCGGACGAGCCCTACAGCCCACCCTGCCGCGGCTGATCGGCACGCCGGCCCGGCGGACTCTGGGAGGATGACTGCCGTGCCTGGATGGGTCTGGATCCTGATCGTTGTCGTCGTCGTGCTGGCCGCCCTGCTGGTCGTCGGCCTGGTAGTGGGCCGGCGCCGGCGGGTGCAGTTGACCCCGACGAAGTCGGCCACGCCGAAGCCGGTGGAGACCACCCCGGCGGGTCGGCCGACCGGGGGTTACAAGGCCGGGGGTTCGATTTCCTTCTCCGAGGGTGTGCGACCGCCCGCGGCCACACCAAAACCGGCGCCCGTCCCGACTCGACCGGCTGCCGCCTCGGCCCGGCCTCCGGCGGCCGGTGGCGGTCCGCTCGTCGCAGCGCCGGCGGCCGGTGCCTCCCCGTTGACCGGCGTCGAGGCGCCCGCGGCCACCTCGACCACCGCCCCGAAAGCCCACACCGCGCCGGCCCCCGAGTCGGCGCACCCCGTCGCCGCGCGCACCGAGGTCGACGGGCAGCCGGGTGTCGGCGATGACGCGTCGGTGCCGCGCGATTCGGAGCGGGACAACATCATCGACGTGCAGCTTCCCGATGTCGAACTCGGCACCGCTGCCGCGCCGACCGCTCCCGATCCGTCGCTGACCACACCGGCGGTCCGCGACGGCGGCCCTTCCCCCGCGCCGGTCGCAGGTCCAGCGGCTCCGGACGGAGACCCTGTCGGCCAGCTGCCCGCCGAGGTGATCGGCAATCGGGACGGCGCCACGCCCGGGCCGGGCGCAGCGGCCGTGGAAGCGGAAGCCGAGGAAGCGGCCGAAGCGGCGCAGGTGACCGTGGCCGCGGTGGAGTCGGCCCTCGCCGAACCGCAAGCTGGGGAACCGCTCATCGCCGAGGTGACGGAGCCGACCACGTCGGTTCCGGTGGAGGAGATCGCCCCGACGGCCGGCCGATTGGTGCGGCTGCGGGGTCGGCTGTCCCGGTCGCAGAACATGTTCGGCCGGTCCCTCCTGGGTCTGCTCGGAGCCGGCACTCTGGACGAGGACTCGTGGACCGACGTCGAGGACACCCTGCTGATGGCCGATCTCGGCGCCGGCGCGGCGGCCGCAGATCACCGAGCGGTTGCGGGCCGAGATGGCCGCGGCAGGCGTCACCGATGCCGGCGGCGCCCGGGCGGTGCTGCGATCGGTGCTGGTCGAGGCCGTGCAGCAGCACCGCCGACGGGGCCATTCCGGATCGATCCATCCGAGCCCTGCCGCACGACGGACGCCCGGCGGTCCTGCTGGTCGTCGGCGTCAACGGCACCGGCAAGACCACCACCACCGGCAAGCTGGCCCGGGTCCTGGTCGCCGACGGACGTTCTGTGGTCCTGGGCGCCGCCGACACCTTCCGGGCCGCCGCCGCCGACCAGCTGCAGACCTGGGCCGAACGCGTCGGGGCCACGGTGGTTCGCGGCCCGCAGGGAGCCGACCCGGCGGCGGTCGCCTTCGACGCGGTGAAGGTCGGCCTGGACGAGGGCGCCGACGCCGTGCTGATCGACACAGCCGGACGACTGCACACCAAGACCGGGCTGATGGACGAATTGGGCAAGGTCAAGAGGGTCATCGAGAAGCAGGCGAAGGTCGACGAGATCTTGCTCGTCCTCGACGCCACCACCGGCCAGAACGGCATGGTTCAGGCCAAGGTTTTCGCCGAAGCCGTGGACATCACCGGCATCGTGCTGACCAAACTCGACGGCACGGCCAAGGGTGGCATCGTGGTCGCGGTGCAGCGGGCGCTCGGGCGTGCCCGTCAAACTGGTGGGCCTGGGGGAGGGGGCCGACGACCTGGCACCCTTCGAGCCGGAGGCGTTCATCGACGCCTTGCTGGGCGACTGACCACCCCGTCCGCCGAGACCACCGTGATGGGCGCCCGTCAACGCGTCCGGCCGTCAACTGCGGCGACATGCCGGCGACACTTTCCGGCAATCAAGACGAAACTCCGCCCCGGCGTAGTTCACCGCTAGGAAACAAAACGCGTCGGGGATCGAAACACATTCTCTGCAGGCTCTAGGCGTTCAAGGATCGCGTCCGATCCGGCCCACCACCCCCGCCTGGAGGTTTGATGGTTCCGCAAGTCGCTGCGCTCGCCGCGGCCGTAGCATCCCCGGTGTCGCTGAGCGCCGGGGACACGGCGTGGCTGCTCTGCAGCAGCGCCCTGGTTCTGTTGATGACGCCGGGCCTGGCGTTCTTCTACGGTGGCCTGACCCGAGCCAAGAGCACCCTCAACATGATGATGATGTCGTTCGTCACCATCACCATCGTCTCGGTGCTGTGGGTGATCTTCGGATTCAAGTTGGCGTTCGGCAGCACCACCAGCAGCGGACTGTTCGGAGATTTCTCCTGGTCGCATTTGACCGCGGCGTCCATGACCAACGTCGAATTCGCCGGTAAGGGCACCGGCATCCCGGTCATCGTGTTCGCCGCTTTCCAGCTGATGTTCGCCATCATCACGCCCGCCCTGATCTCCGGCGCCATCGCCGACCGGGCCAAGTTCCTGACCTGGTCGCATCTTCGTCACCCTGTGGGCCGTGCTGGTCTACTTCCCGGTGGCGCACTGGGTGTTCGACTTCGGCCTGCTCGGCGGAAAACCGGGATGGCTGGCCGCACGCGGTGTCGAGGACTTCGCCGGTGGTACTGCGGTCCACATCAACGCCGGGGCCGCCGGTCTGGCCCTGTGCATCGTGCTGGGCAAGCGGGTCGGCTTCCAGAAGAACCCGATGCGTCCGCACAACGTCACCCTGGTGCTGCTGGGGGCCGGACTGCTGTGGTTCGGCTGGTTCGGGTTCAACGCCGGTTCGGCCGTCGGCTCGAACGGGCTGGCCGGTCTGGCCTTCATGAACACCCAGGACGGCCACCGGCGCGGCTTTGGGTGGCTGGATCCTGGTGGAGTGGCTGCGCGACGGCAAGCCGACCAGCGTCGGCGCCGCCTCCGGTGCGGTGGCGGGTCTGGTGGCCATCACCCCGGCCTGTGCCTTCATCACCCCTTGGGCCTCGGTCATTCTCGGCCTGCTGGCCGGCGCCATCTGTGCCTTCGCGGTCGGACTGAAGTACAAGCTGGGCTACGACGACTCGCTCGACGTGGTCGGCGTGCACCTGGTCGGCGGCATCTTCGGCACGCTGTTCATCGGCTTCTTCTCCTCGAAGGCGGCGAACTACCTCGGCGGCGAATGGCCTGTTCTACGGCGGTGGCTTGGCCCAACTCGGCAAGCAGGCCCTGGGAGCGTTCTCGGTACTGGCCTACTCGTTCGTGGTGGCGTTCATCCTCGGCTGGATCCTGAACAAGACCCTCGGTTTCCGGGTCAGCCCGGAGAGTCGAGGTCGACGGCATCGACATCAACGAGCACGCCGAAACCGCCTACGAGTTCGACACCCAGTCCTCGGGCGGCACCATCCCGTCCGGTCACCTGGCCGCGATTGTCGGCCCCCGAACCGAGGTCAACGCATGAAGCTGATCACCGCTGTCATCAAGCCTTTCAAGCTCGACGAGGTCCGGGCCGCCCTCTTGGCTTTCGGCGTCCAGGGCATGACGGTGTCCGAGTCCTCCGGCTACGGCCGGCAGCGCGGTCACACCGAGGTCTACCGGGGGGCGGAGTACACCGTCGAGTTGCTGCCCAAGGTGCGGGTCGAAATCCTGGTCGACGACGCCGACGGCGACGACGTGGTGGACGTGATCGTCCGAGCCGCGCGCACCGGAAAAATCGGTGACGGCAAGGTGTGGAGCCATCCCGGTCGACAACGTCGTTCGGGTTCGCACGGGTGAACGCGGCTCGGAAGCGCTGTGACGATCTCCACCGTCAAGAAGTGATCCGTCGCGGCGGCGCGCTCGACCCGTTCCGGAATGGGCGCGCCGCAGCGACTCTCGGGGTGCGTGCGGTAGTCGGCGCCCGAGCCCACGTGGTGGAGCCGGCTAACTGACGCCGCAACGGCCGTCGGCAGCCCTGCTTCTCTCCAGGGACGTGCAGCAAGGAGGGGTGGCCATGAGCGGAGTTGCGGGTGCCGGTGGGCGCTCGCCGGCCGCCACGTACCGCGAGTCCAAAGCTGCTCTGCTGGAACGGCCGGGGCTGTCCGGCCCGGTGCGCCGGCGAGCGCTGGCCCGGTTGACCGACGGCTGGCTCGGGGAACTCGCGGCCGAGGCCGGCGTGAACGTCGGTGGAGTCGCGCTGGTCGCGGTGGGCGGCTTCGGGCGTGGTGAGCTCTCGCCGTACTCCGACCTCGACCTGGTGTTGTTGCACAGCACCGAAACCCCCGCCTCCTACGCCGAGATGCTGGCCCAGCGGCTGTGGTACCCGATCTGGGATTCGAAAGTGCGGTTGGACCACTCGGTTCGATCCGTCGGAGGAGCCCGCCAGATCGCTCGCCAGGATCTGCCGGCCGTCCTGGGCATGCTCGACCTCCGGCACATCGCCGGCGATCCGGACCTGGCCACCGCCCTGCACCGCCGGGTGCTGGCGGATTGGCGGACCGACGCCAGGGACCGACTGCCCGCCCTGCTGGCTTCCTGCCGCGAACGAGCGGAGCGCAGCGGCGAACTCGCCTTCGCCACCAGCCCCGACCTCAAGGAATCCCGGGGCGGCCTGCGCGACCTGGTGGTGATGCGGGCGGTGGCCGCCTCGTGGGTGGCCGACTGTCCGCACCAGGGCCTCGAGGAGGCCCGTTCCGCCCTGCTGGACGTCCGGGATGCGCTGCACGCGGTTACCTCTCGGGCCACCGATCGGCTGCCCGTCCAGGAGCAGGACCCCGTCGCCGCTCTGCTCGGGTTGGACGACCGCGATGCCCTGCTCACGCCACATCGCGGGCATCGGCCGCGCCGTCGTGCACGCCAGCGAGCTGACCTGGCACCGGGTCGGCCCGAGTGCTCGAGGGCGCCTCGCGGGGCGAAATCACCGAGCTGGGTGGGCGTTTCGTGCGACGGCCGGAGCGCACTCCGTTGGCCGACGGCATCGTCGAGCAGGACGGGGAAGCCGTACTGGCCCGTGCGGTCAATCCCGCCGCGGATCCCACCCTGCCGTGGCGGGCTGCCGCCGCCGCCGCGCAGGCCCGCCTCCCGGTGTCGCCCGCGACCCTGCAACGGCTGGCCCGTACGTCCCAGCCCCTGCCCGAACCCTGGCCGCGGCTCGCGCTGGACGCCTTTCTCACGCTGCTCGGCGTCCGGCGAGCCGATGATCACCGCCTGGGAGGGCCTCGACCAGGCCGGGCTCATCTCGGTTCTGCTACCGGGTTGGGAGCGGCTCCGGTCGCTGCCCCAGCGCGACCCGATTCATCTCTACACCGTCGACCGCCATCTGATGCAGACGGCCGTGAACGCATCCGGCTTGGTGCGCAGGGTTTCCCGACCGGATCTCCTGCTGTTGGCGCGCCATCTTCCACGACATCGGCAAGGGGCTGCCCGGTGACCACTCCCAGGTCGGCGCCGAGATGATCGGCCCTTGGCTCGGGCGGCTGGGACTGGACGAGCCCGACATGGACATCGTCCGCACCCTGGTACGGCATCACCTGCTGCTCTCCGAATCGGCCTCGCGCCGCGATCCGGACGACCCGGCGACGATCGCCGTGGTCGCCGAAGCGGTGCACGACACGCACACGCTGGAGCTGTTGCACGCCCTGACCACGCCGATGCCCAAGCCGCCGGGCCGGCCGCCTGGAGCCACTGGAAAGCCGGTCAGGTGCAGTACCTGGTCAACCAGGTCCGCCGCTCGCTGGCCGGAGAGGTGCAGGCCGACGAGGCCGACCTCACGGCGACCGAGCGGCAGCTCCTCACGGAGCCGGTGCCGAGCATCGCCATCACCAAGGTGGGCGGCGGCTACCAGGTGCAGATCGCGGCGCCGGATCGGCCCGGGTTGCTGGCCGCCGCCGCTGGTGTCCTCACCGTGCACCGGCTCACGGTGCGCGCCGCCTCACTGCGCACGGTGGCCGGCACCGCCCTCCAGACGTGGACGGTGGCGCCCGAATTCGGTGAACCGCCGGCGCCCGACACCCTGCGCGCCGACTTGATCCGGGCGCTGGAGGGCAGGTTCGATCCGGCGGCTCGGCTGGCCAAGCGATCGCGCGGCCCGGCTCCGGGCCAGTGCCGCGCCGCCGGCGGTCACTGTCATTCCGGAGGCCTCCGACCGGGCGTTGGTGCTGGAGGTGCGGGCCCACGACCATCCGGGTCTGTTGTTCACGGTCGCCTCCACCCTGGCCGAGCTCGGATTGTCGGTGTTGTCCGCCCGGGTGCACACGTTGGGCGCCGAGGTGGTCGACATGTTCTACCTGCGTGAGGCCGACGGATCGCCGATCAGCCCGGCACGGGGGCCGAAGATCGGATCCGCCCTGGCAGCCGGCTGGAGACCATCGCCGCGGCGAGCTGACCACTGGACGGACCAGAACCGGGCCGGTCGCTCGGCACCGGGCCGGCTCGTTCAACTCGGCTACCCTCGATTCGACATCTTGGTCGGCCGGATGCACGTTCCATGTGCCCGGCCCGTCCCTCATCGGCCCGAAAGAGCTTCATGTTCGAAACGCTGTCCGACCGGCTGGCCGCCGTCTTCTCCGGTCTGCGGGGCAAGGGCCGGTTGACCCCGGCCGACATCGACGCCACCTGTCGCGAGATCCGCGATCGCGTTGCTGGAAGCCGACGTCGCGCTACCGGTGGTCCGCTCCTTCATCGCGGCCATCAAGCAGCGCGCCACCGGTGCGGACATCTCCCAGGCGCTCAATCCGGCCCAGCAGGTCATCAAGATCGTCAACGAGGAACTCGTCCACATCCTGGGCGGCGAGACCCGTCGACTGATCTTCGCCAAGACCGGCCCGACCGTGATCATGCTGGCCGGCCTGCAGGGCTCGGGCAAGACCACGCTGGCCGGCAAGCTGGCGCTGTGGCTGAGGGGCCAGGGACACACGCCGTTGCTGGTGGCCTGCGACCTGCAGCGGCCCAACGCGGTGACCCAGCTGCAAGTGGTCGGCGAGCAGGCCGGCGCCACCGTTTTCGCGCCCGAACCGGGCAACGGAGTCGGGGACCCGGTCGCGGTGGCCCGGCAAGGTGTCGAGTACGCCATCGACCGGCACCACGACATCGTCATCGTCGACACCGCCGGCCGGCTGGGCGTCGACGCCGAGTTGATGCAGCAGGCCGCCGACATCCGGGATGCGGTGCAGCCGGACGAAACACTCTTCGTGCTGGACGCGATGGTCGGTCAGGATGCGGTGAACACCGCGGAGGCCTTCGCCTCCGGCGTCGGGTTCACCGGCGTGGTGCTGACCAAACTCGACGGCGACGCCCGCGGCGGTGCGGCCCTCTCGCGTCCGGCAGATCACCGGCGCGCCGATCATGTTCGCTTCCACCGGCGAGAAACTCGCCGACTTCGACATTTTCCATCCCGACCGGATGGCGTCGCGGATTCTGGGCATGGGCGACATGCTCACCCTGATCGAGCAGGCCGAGCAGCATTTCGAGGCCGACCAGGCCGAGGAGATGGCCGCCAAACTGGCCGGCAACGAGTTCACTCTCGACGATTTCCTGCAGCAGATGATGATGATCCGGAAGATGGGCCCGATCGGCGGGCTGCTGGGCATGCTGCCGGGTGCCGGCCAGATGAAGGACGCGCTCAGTTCCATCGACGACCGCGACATCGACCGCACCGCAGCAATCATCCAGTCGATGACCCCGCAGGAGCGGCACAACCCTAACATTCTCAACGCTTCTCGTCGTAAGCGGATCGCCAATGGTTCGGGAACCACGGTATCTCAGGTCAACTCGTTGGTCGAGCGGTTCGGCGAGGCGCGCAAGATGATGTCCGCGATGGCCGGGCGATTCGGTTTCCCGGGCGCCCGCAAGGCACGTCGAAGGGCCGGGGAAAGGGCAAGAAAGGCAAGTCGTCCGGGCGCGGTCCGACGCCACCGAAGATCAAGGGCGGGCTGCCGCCGGGGCTGGCCGGGATGCCGGGCATGGCTGGGATGCCGGGCATGGCCGGGATGCCCGGGGCGGCTGCCGGCGGGCGGGCTCAACTGCCCGGTGCCGCGCCGACCGCTGCCGACCTGCAGAACCTGGGCCTGGACTTCGACCTGTCCAAACTGAAGCTGCCCAAGAAGTAGCCCACGCGGCTCGCAACAGAGTTCGGCGTGTAGCACCGAAGTCTTTGGTGCAGTCCGGCGAACTTCGGTGCTGAGCCCGTGTTTGAGCGCGGCGCCGGCCGAAACGTCTGGTGACAACGCGGTACGCCGTGGTGCTTCCGGTACGCCGGTGAGGGGCGACGCCCCGGATCGCCGGACCCCAACCCCCAAGGGCACGCCGGGGCCGTGGTTCACCTCCTGAGGTCCTCGTTCATGATCAGGACATGCCCAACTTTCACGTGACCGGGGTGGACCCCTCCTCCGGTGAGCGCGTTGACCTGTGGATCTCGGGTGGCCATTTCGTCGAGGGCCCGGTTCGCGAGGCCGTCGAGCTCACCGGATACGTCCTGCCCGGCTTCGTCGACGCCCATTGTCACGTGGGTTACTCGCAAGCCGGCGCGGTGTCCTTGGCCGACGCCGAGGCCCAGATGCGGACCAACCTGTCGGCCGGAGTGCTGGCCATCCGCGACTGCGGGTCGCCCACCGACACGTCCTCGCTGGTCGATCGTGACGATCTGCCGCTGCTGATCCGGGCGGGCCGGCACATCGCCCGACCCAAGCGCTACATCCGGGACCTGGGGGTCGATGTCGAACCGGAGCAGCTCGTCGATGAGGTCCGGCGGCAGTTGGCCTTCGGCAGCGGCCAGTGGATCAAGATCGTGGGGGACTGGATCGACCGCGACGACGGGGACCTGGCCCCGCTGTGGCCGACCGACGTGGTGACCGAGGCGATCGCCGTGGCTCACCAGGCCGGCGCGCGGGTGACCTCGCACGTTTTCGGTGAGGCCGCGCTGGAGCAGCTGGTCGGGGCGGGCATCGATTGCATCGAGCACGGCACCGGGTTGGGCGCGGACACCATCGACGCCATGGCCGCCCGGGGCGTGCACCTGGTGCCCACGTTGATCAATATCGAGAACTTCCCGGCCTTCGCGGACGCGGCGACCCGCTTTCCCCGCTACGCCGCCCATATCCGCGAGCTCTACGCTCGCCGCCACACCACGTTCACCGCGGCGGCGGAGGCCGGGATCGTGCTGCACGCCGGCACGGATGCGGGCGGCTACCTGCCGCACGGGCTGATTCTGGACGAGGTGGATGCGCTGGCCGGGCTGGGTCTGGACAGGCGTCGGCTTCTTGCCCTGACCACTCACGAGGCGCGTGCTTGGCTGGGGGTCCCAGGCTGGGAAATCGGCGCCCACGCCGACTTGCTGGTTTTCGCCGAGGACCCGGCGCACGATCTTTCGGAATTGCGCCGGCCGCTGGCCGTGCTCCGCGCCGGACACGTACGCGGCGGCGTGCATCACCACCATCCGCACGATCGTTCGCTCCCGACGTTGTGATTCGAATCGCCGACCACGTCGGCTCGGTTGGCCCTCTGGGCATGGTTCCGTTCCCGGCGGCTGGTCGAACCGCGCTGACCGATCTGGCAGAATGAGGCGTCACGGCTTCGTTGCGGCCCCTCTCTCCGCATCGGGGCCGCCATTGGCGCGTCCGGAGGCGGTCACCCCACCTGTCCCCGCGGCGCCCGCCCCCGCGGCGCAGGTCCGAGCTGGTCCCGGATCGTGCGCCACCCAATCGAGGAGCAACACACACCCGTGGCAGTCAAGATCAAGCTCGCGCGTCTCGGCAAGATCCGTGAGCCGTTCTATCGCGTCGTCATCGCCGATTCCCGCACCCGCCGCAGTGGCCGGGCCATCGAGTCGATCGGCAAGTATCACCCGAAGAAGGAACCCAGCCTGATCGAGATCGACTCGGAGCGCGCCCAGTACTGGTTGGGCGTCGGCGCGCAGCCGACGGAGCCGGTGCTGGCGCTCCTGAAGGTGACCGGCGACTGGCAGAAGTTCAAGGGCCTGCCGGGCGCCGAAGGAACGTTGAAGCCGCAGCCGGTGCCCGTGGACAAGAAGGCCCGCTACGAGGCCGCGTTGGCCGCCGTCGGCGCCGACACCTCCGCGTTGGCCACCACCCCGCGCAAGCGGGCTCCCAGGGCCGCCGAAGCTGAGGCCGCCGAGACGACCGAAGCGACGAGCGCCGAGTGAGCATGCTGGCCGAAGCCCTGGAGCATCTGGTCCGGGGCATCGTCGAGCACGACGACGACGTCCGGGTCGACCTGACCACCGGGCGCCGGGGCCGCACCCTGCAGATCCGGGTGCACCCCGACGACCTGGGCAAGGTCATCGGCCGTGGCGGCCGCACGGCCACTGCGTTGCGCACGGTCATGTCGGCGGTCGGCGGTCGGGGCATCCGCGTCGACGTCGTCGATACCGATCGCTGACCTGGGCGTTTCTCGAGGAGCTCGGGTGACCCTGGTTCAGGTCGGCGTGATCGGTCGCGCTCACGGCATCCGCGGGGATCTGACCGTCAGTCCGTCGACGGATGACCCCGACCTGCGATTCGCGACCGGGTCGGTGCTCACCGCCGACCCGGCTACGCGCGGACCGCTCACCGTCGGTCGGGTGCGCCGGGTGGGCGGGAACCTGGTCGTCGGCTTCGACGGAATCGTCGATCGCAATCACGCCGAGACGTTCCGGGGCGTGCGCCTGCTGGTCGACGTCCAGGAGTCGGCCCATCCCGGCGACGAGGACGACTTCTACGACCACCAACTCATCGGGTTGCGCGTCGTCTCGTCCGATGGTGAGGTGCTGGGCGAAGTGGTCGAGGTGCTGCACCCGCCGGCCTCGCCGGTGCTGGAGGTGCGGCGTCCGGACGGTTCCGAGGAACTGGTGCCCTTCGTCGCCGCCATCGTGCCCGACGTCGATCTGGCCGCCGGACGACTGACCGTGCTCCCGCCCGACGGCATGTTCGCCTGATCCCTTTCTGGCTTTGAGGTTCGGCTGGTCCGCGCGTCCTGGTCAGCACAGGCGCGTCCGATCTCGCCGCCCGAATCGGTCACACCGACTGGATACCCGGCGAATGAGGGGTGGAGGGCCGATCAGTGGTCCATGCGCTGGCGGAAACCGCGAAGGGAAGGTGACATGCGCCTCGACGTGGTGACCATCTTTCCCGAGTACCTGCAGCCGCTGCGTCAGTCACTGCTGGGCAAGGCCATCGCCGACGGGCTGATGTCCGTGGGCGTGCACGATCTGCGTGATTGGACGACCGACCGGCACCGCACGGTGGACGACAGTCCCTACGGTGGTGGGGCCGGCATGGTGATGAAGCCGGACGTGTGGGGTCGCGCGCTCGATGACCTCACCGACAGCGACTCGACCCTGATCATCCCGACGCCCGCGGGGCGACCCTTCACGCAGGCCGTAGCTGCGGAGCTCTCGGCGGCCTCGCATCTGGTGTTCGCGTGCGGTCGGTACGAGGGAATCGACGAGCGGGTGGCTGAGGACGCCGCGACGCGCATGTCGGTGCGCGAACTCTCCATCGGCGACTACGTGCTGGCCGGCGGAGAAGCGGCTGTGCTGGTCATGGTGGAGGCGATCGCCCGGCTGCTCCCGGGGGTGTTGGGCAATCCGGAGTCGGCCGTCGGGGATTCGTTCGGCGAGGGGCTCCCGGGCCTGCTGGAATACCCCTCCTACACCCGGCCGCTGCAATATCGCGGGCGGACCGTGCCGGACGTGCTGCTCTCCGGACACCATGGGGCCATCGCGCGCTGGCGCCGTGACCAGTCGCTGATCCGGACGGCCGAGCGGCGCCCGGACCTGCTGGACCGCCTTGATCCGGCTGCTCTGGACCCCGGCGATCGGCGGGCTCTCGAGGGGCTGCCGGTGCCAACGGCGGAGGTTGCTGGGCGCACGGGTGTTGGTGACGGACGGGTGAGTGGCTCTTCGGACGGGGCAACCTTCTGAATTGGCGTGTCAGCGTCGTCGTCGCCTTCGCGGGCATCCGGCCTTGGCGACCGGGTCGACCACGGTGACGGACAGCCCGATCCGGCGAGCCACCGCATCAGATGGCGCTGCGGCCTGGTCCTCGTACGCAACCAGGCGAGCCACCGCATCAGATGGCGCTGCGGCCTGGTCCTCGTACGCAACCAGGCGACGCCTCGCCGCTCACGGCGGCCAGCAGATAATGGCCGGCCACTGGCGCTGGCTGCGGCTGTCTCGGCGCGATCTCAACCGGTCGTCGCAGCCGCCGATTTCGTCCTGACCTGCCGTTCTGGCACACTGGAACGGTTGCCCGCGCCACCTGCGGGCTCGGCGCCCGCCCGCGTGCGCCTTCCGCGCGGCCAATCCGGCTCGCGCGCGACCACGACGAGTTGTACGACGATCCGAGCAGGATCATGCCAGTGAGGACATTCCGATGAACACCCTTGATTCCCTTGACGCCGCCTCGCTGCGGACCGATGTCCCTGATTTCCGGCCCGGCGACACCGTCAAGGTGCACGTGAAGGTCATCGAAGGCAACCGGTCCCGTATTCAGGTCTTCGCCGGTCACGTGATCCGCCGGCAGGGTGGGGGAATCCGGGAGACCTTCACCGTGCGCAAGGTCTCGTTCGGTGTCGGCGTGGAGCGGACGTTCCCGGTGCACTCCCCGAACGTGGACCGGGTCGAGTTGGTCACCCGGGGCGACGTTCGCCGCGCCAAGCTGTACTACCTGCGGGATCTGCGCGGCAAGGCCGCCAAGATCAAGGAAAAGCGCGACACCGCGCGCTGAACGGGAGGCGCCACCACCTTTTCCAGTTCTGGGCCCGAAGCCAGCGTCGGTCATGCGCTGGAGCCCAGCGGCTCGATGCCACTTGGTGTGTTCCCTTTCCGATTGTCAGGGCCGCCCCGCCACCCGCGGGCGGCCCTGGCTTCGTTTGACGCCTTGTCGACCGGGCTGGTCACGGCCGTTTCGGCCCGTGAGGGTCACGTTGGGACGAGCGTGGCGGCCCTGGACTCGTCGGGAGCTGCACCCGCGCACGGCAGCCGTTTCGCGACTCCCCTCGGTGGGCTCAACACCCATCACCCGGCTCCGATGTCCACACGCACTCCTGATCGCCGAGGCCGTAACCTGGACCGGCAATGAGTGACGAAATGAGCCGCCACGACGAAACGGTCGAGCTTCCTGTTGTGGCCGCCTCGCCCCCAACCGAAAGCGGGGGCGCACCGGGCCAAGGCTTCCGTTCGGCGGGCCGCCCTTACGTCGGCTCCGGTTCGGACCAAGCCGTCCCGCCGGCGGCCGCATCCCGGATTGACACAGCCAGCCCATCACCGGCCGGATCGCGTCCCGACGCCGTCGGCCCGTCGTCCGCCGCACCGGTCGGTTCCTCCGCTGAGCGGGTCCGACCGTCGCTGGCCGATCAGGGCGGGTCCCGGCGGCCGCGGTACCAGGAGAGGCCGCCCTACGCGCCCGCACCCCGGGAGCCGTCAGCCGACGGCCGGCCCTACGGCCCCAGCGTCGCATCGAGCCGTGGTTCCGACCAGGCTTCTGGTCCTGGTCCTGGTCCTGGTCCTGGTCCTTGTCCTGGTCCTGGTGCCGCCCGCCCGGGCTGGCCGGGCAACGGCGCGGCGGCTCAATCGAGTGGGCCGTATGCGGCACCAGGCGGGGCGGCTCAATCGAGAGGGCCGTATGCGGCACCAGGCGGGGCGGCTCCTACGCCGGGCGAACCCCACCCAGCGCCAGGCGGGGCGTCCCCCAACTCCTGGCCCGGCTCCTTGCCCGCCGACAACGCCGTACCCGTCGGTGGCCCGTCCGGTCCGTCCACGGTGGGCGGCCCCGCGCCGACCGCCGGGCCTGGGCAGCAGGACGCGGCGACCGTGGAGACCGACGAGCACGGTGAGGCCGTGACCAAGTGGCGACAGTTGTCCGACAAGCGAAAGAAGAAGCGGCCGTTCTGGGTTGAACTTCCAATTCTGATCGTCGTCGCTTTCGCGCTGACCTTTCTGATCCAGACCTTCATCGCGAAGGTCTACTACGTGCCGTCCGGGTCCATGGAGAAGACGCTGCACGGCGTGCAGTCCGGCGGTGACCGAATCCTGGTCAACAAGCTGGTGTACGACTTCCGCGATCCGAGTCCCGGCGACATCGTCGTGTTCAAGGGCCCGGACACCTGGGCGTCGGAGGCCGACATTCCCGGGCCCAGCAACTGGTTCACCGGTTTCCTCCAACAAGTCGGATCGGTAGTCGGAATCGCGCCTCCGGACGAGAAGGACTTCGTCAAGCGGGTCATTGCGGTGGGCGGCGAAACGATCCAATGTTGCGACGCCGCCGGCAACGTTCAGGTCAACGGCATTTCGATACACGAGCCCTACATTTACGAGGACCTCCCATTCAGCCAGGGTGACTCGACCAACGACTGCACCGTCGTGCCCGGCGACCCGGCCCACTACGCGTCACAACGTTGTTTCGCGCCCTACAAAGTGCCGGCCGGCGACCTCTACGTCATGGGCGACCACCGGGACGACTCCTCCGACTCGTCCTATGACTGCAAGGCGGCGGGACCCGGAGGACTCACTGCCGTCGGCGAGACGCAGTACTTACGCGACCACAACGGCCAGGACTGCAACAGGCCCATTCCGGTGGACAACGTCATCGGCAAGGCCATCTTCATCGTTATGCCGGTGAGCCGGTGGGACACGCTCGGCAATCCGGGGATCGATGTGCGCAACCAAAGCTCCGCCGCGCCCCCCGCTGTCGTCGTCAGCCCCACCACCACCGGAGTCGTGGGAGTGCTGGGGCTGGGCCTGTCCGCCGCCTCCGGCCGTCGTCGGCGCCATCGACGCCGCAGGCCCGTCCGATGAGCGAGTCGTCGGCGTCCATCGACGAGGCTCCTCAGCTCATCACCAAGGCGCAGGCGGCCCGGTCGGCCAAGGCGGCGCGGCAGCTGTCCCGGAAACGGGTGCGAAAGAAGGTGGACGTCGTGATGAGCAACGGCGGCCGCCCGGATCTGAGGATCGAGAAGGAGCTCCTGCGGGGCGGGGTCGCGCGGCTCGCGGCGATGGACGAGGTCGGACGGGGTGCCCTGGCCGGTCCGGTCACGGTCGGGGTGGTGGTCGTGACCTCCGCCGTGGGGCGCGTTCCCGCTGGACTCAAGGACTCGAAACTGTTGTCCCCGGCTCACCGGGACGCTCTGGTGCCGGCCATCCGGCGATGGATACCGGAGCACGGCGTGGGCCACGCCTGGCCGGACGAGATCGATCGAATCGGCATCATCGCCGCGTTGCGCCTGGCCGCCCGTCGCGCGCTCGACCTGCTCAACGCTCCGGTGGACGCCGTTCTGCTCGACGGCAACCACAATTACCTCGCCGAACCGGACCCGGCCTTGTTCGACCTGGTGGCCGCCCAGGCGGGGACCCCCACCCGGACCGAAACCGAGCCGCTTCGCGTCGACCCCGCTCGATTGGTCCGAGCCATCGCCGAGGACCGGCGATTCGAGGCCCCCGCCGCCGTGCGCACCCGCATCAAAGCCGACCTGACGTGCGCCGGGGTGGCCGGCGCGAGCGTCTTGGCCAAGACCACCCGGGACCGCCTGCTTGTCGCACTGGCCCCCGAACACCCGGCCTTCCAGTTCGAAATCAACAAGGGCTACGGCACGCCGGAACACATTGCTGCCCTCCGCAAGTTCGGCCCCAGCGTGGTGCATCGGCGCAGCTGGAACCTGCCCTGCGCGGGAAGTGATCCCGATGTGATCGACGATTACGACCCTGATCTGGCCGCGCTGCTGGCGGAGTCCTTGGGGCAGCTGGCCGAACCGACCCGCCTGGCTGCCGGTCCGCCGTCGACTCCAAGACGCCGCGTGAACAATGATGCAGGCACCGGCGCGACTCGGCGCCGCTGACCATGGGCTCGGGAGGTTGGGCGTGAGCGCGGAGGATCTCGAACAGTACGAGACCGAAATGGAACTCCAGCTGTATCGGGAGTACCGGGACATCGTGGGTCAGTTCTCCTATGTCGTCGAAACGGAGCGCCGCTTCTACCTGTGCAACGCCGTCGATCTGCAGGTGCGGAACAGTGACGGCGACATGTATTTCGAGGTGCGCATGTCGGATGCCTGGGTGTGGGACATGTACCGGCCGGCTCGTTTCGTCAGCAACGTGCGGGTGGTGACGTTCAAGGACGTCAACGTAGAGGAGCTGGAGAAGCCGGAGCTGCAATTGCCCGAGGGTCAGGAGTTCAAGCCGTAGCCTCGGTCGTCGCGGCGCGGCCGCGGATGGTCGCTGGGGGCGGGGTTTTTCGCCAGCCGGTTGAGGTGCGGGTGGCCAGGCCGGCGAGGTCCAGGAGGGCTAGGCCGCCGAGTACTTCAGCGGTGGGTAGTCGAGCAAGTCGGGCGATTTCTGCGACGCTGATGGCTCGCCGCGCAGGGAGGGCGGCGTGGATGCGGGCGGTGTCGTCGTCGAGGTGAGGCTGCGCGACGTCGGCCTCTGCTGCCGCCGGAGCTGTGAATGTGTACTGCCCGGCGGGTCGCAGGATGGCTTCGATGTCGGCGGCGCTGGTGACGAGTTGGGCGTCGCGGTCGGCGATGAGCAGGTGGCAGCCCACCGATAGTCCAGAGGTGATGGGTCCGGGGACGGCCATGACGACGCGGTGCTGGGCTCGGGCGGCCGCCGCGGTGGACAGTGTTCCTGACCGTCGACCTGCTTCGACGACGACGGTGGCGGCGCCGAGGGCAGCGATGAGTCGATTGCGGACCAGGAATCGATGTTTGGCCGGGACGCTGCCCGGCGCGTATTCGGTCAGGACCGTTCCGTCCTGGGATATGCGGTGCAGGAGTTCGGTGTTCGCGGCGGGATAGGCGCGTTCGATGCCACAGGCCAGGACGGCGACGGTGGATTGGGGGTGGCCGGTGGACAGGGCGGCTCGGTGTGCACAGGTGTCGATCCCGAACGCCGCTCCCGAGACGATCGTCCAGTCATGGGAAGCCAGTTCGTAGGCGAGGTCGGTGGCGACGCGGGCGCCGTAGGCGGTGTTGGCGCGGGAGCCGACGAGGGTGACGGCGTTGTTGGGGACGTCGGTGAGGGTGGCGCCGCGGACGTACAGCGCGATGGGAGGTGCGGCGCCGACGGTGCCGGCGGTGTGGGCCTGCTGCAGTCCCATCAGGGCGGCGGCGGGCCATTCGTCGTGTTCGGGACTGATCAGGCGGGCGCCGACGGAGGCCGCGGTGTCCAGGTCGGAGTCGACGGTGGCGTCGAGTTCGGTGGGGTCGGCGTCGTGCACCCAGGTGGGCAGTTCAGCGTTGGTGGGGGCGCGGTGGGTGCGGACGGCGTCCCAGGCGGGCAGAACGCCGTGGGCGGCGATGAACCGGAGCATCACCGGTGCCGGTGGTTCGGTGGTGCGTAAGAGTCCGGCGCGGGCTCGGCGGATGGCCGGGTCGACGGGGGTGGCCCGGGGTGTCGTCGGGAGGGTCATGCGGCCACGTCTCCGCACCGGAACGCCAACGCGGAGGCCAGGTCGCCGCGCTGCGGGGTGGGGTGGCCGGCCAGGTCGGCGCAGGTGAACGCGAGCCGGAGGACCCGCTCGTACCCCCGGCCGGTCAGCCGGCCGGTCCGGACCGCCTGGTCGAGCAGTGTGGCTTCCGATCCGGCTGGTCGCCAGGTGCGGCGCAGGACGGGACCGGGCACCTCGGCGTTGGTCTGCCAGCCGTCGGCTTTCCATCGTGCGGCGGCCCGCTGCCGGGCGGAAACGACCCGGGAGCGCACGATCTCCGAGGTTTCGGCCGGGTCCGTGTCGGCCATCAGCGCCGCGGGCGACAGGGGCGGCAGGTCGATCCGGATGTCCACCCGGTCCAACAGCGGCCCGGAGATCCGGCCCAAGTATCGGCGGCGCACGCCGGCCGGACACACGCAGTCGGTGTCCTTGGCCGCGGCGCAGGGACACGGATTCGCGGCCAGTACCAGCTGGAACCGGGACGGATACCGCACCGCCCCCGACGCCCGGGCCAGCATCACCACCCCCGACTCCATCGGCTGCCGCAGCGCGTCCAGCACCGCCGGCCGAAACTCCGGCGCCTCGTCCAGGAAGAGGATTCCTTGATGGGCCAGGCTGGCGCTGCCCGGGCGGATGTGCGGCGAGCCGCCGCCGACGATGGCCGGCAGGCTCGCGGAGTGGTGGGGGTTGATGAACAGGGGCCGGGTGATGAGCGGGGTCGCGTCGTCGAGCAGCCCGGCTACCGAATGGATGGCGGTGACTTCCAGTGCGGCGGTGGTCGAAAGGGGCGGCAGCAGGCTTGGGAGTCGGGAGGCGAGCATCGTCTTCCCCGCCCCGGGTGGGCCGATCATGGCGAGGTGGTGCCCGCCGGCCGCGGCGAGTTCGAGGGCGCGGCGGGCCTCCGGTTGCCCGAGGACGTCCGCCAGGTCGGGCTCGGAGCCGGGCCGGGACGACACGTCCGGTGCCGCGGCTGTGCTCAGCGGCGCGGGGTGGCCTTGGAGATGGTCGACCAGGTCGCGCAGCGTGTCGCAGCCCAAGACGGTGATTCCGTCGGCCAGCGCCGCTTCGGTCAGGTTCGGGATGGGGACGATAGCGGCCGTGCGGCCGGCGGTGCGAGCGGCGAGCAGGGCGGGCAGCACGCCACGGACGGGGCGGATATGGCCGTCCAGGCCCAGTTCGCCAATCAGCACCGGGCCGTCGGCTCGGTCCGGAGTGATGAGTTGGGCGGCGGTCAGTACGGCGATGGCCAAGGCGAGGTCGTAGCCGGCGCCGCGCTTGGGCAGGGAGGCGGGGGACAACGCCAAAGTGATCCGATTCTCAGGCCACTTGTGCCCGGAGTTGATGATGGCGGCGCGGATGCGGTCCCGCGCCTGGGTGACGGCCGTGTCGCCGAGACCGATCACAGTGGTGCCGGGAAGACCCTGAGCGAGGTCGGCTTCCACGGCGATGAGCTGGCCGGCCACGCCGTTCAGCGCGACGCTCCAGGTGCGGGCGAGGGTCATCAGAAAGCCTCTGCGATGTGCTGGATTTCCGGAGCGGTGCCCGGAATGGCCAGGACGGAGATGACGTCGAAGCGCACGGCGATCCACCGCCGGCAGCATTGCTGCAGGTAGAGCATCGCCAGGCGCCGGAGCTTCCGGCGTTTGCCGCGGGTGACCGCTTCGGCCGGCAATCCGTAGCCGGTGCCGCTGCGGGTCTTGACCTCGCAGATGACCAGCCGGCCGATGCCATCCGTGGCGATGATGTCGATCTCGCCCTCCGGGCAACGCCAATTCCGGGCGATGACGGCCAATCCGGTGGTCTCCAGATGGTCGGCCGCCAGCTGCTCACCCCACCGGCCCACCTCGTCCTTGCGCGCCACACCGTCCCCCTGATCCATGGGTGTCCGCGCCCCATGCGGCGAGAACAGGAATGACTTTCGCGCTGAATGCAGTCGGGCGGCCAGAGCCGTTTTGGGTCGCTGTGGACAGGATTCGACTGTGGATGCTTTGACGCCCGGCGCGCCACATTGACCCCGCCCGTCGGGTGAACGACCGTGGCGGTGTGCCCGGGCCCGGAACCGCCGATCTCGAGCAGGCGCTACCTCCGTCACTGCGGTCGGTGGTCGAGGCGTTCGAGCGCTTCCTGAGGTTGGAGAAGGGCCGCTCCGAAGCCACGGTCAGGGCTTATCGCGCCGATGTCATCGGGCTCCTCGACCACCTCGTCCGCCTGGGGGGCGGCGCGGCAGAACTGGCGGACCTCGACCTCGCGGCCCTCCGCAGTTGGCTGGCTCGGCTGCGCAGCACCGGGGCGGCCCGCTCATCGCTGGCGCGAAAGACGGCCGTCCTGCGGACTTTCGGACGCTGGGCGGTGACCACCGGCCGCCTCGCCGCCGATCCGGCCGCCCGCCTGGTGGCTCCGCGCACCGAACGTCACCTGCCCGAAGTGCTGCGACAGGACCAGGCTCGCGCGCTCCTGGAACCGGTGGAATCCCCGGAGCCGGACGCCGCTCACCCGGAGAAATCCGCCGACAGCGTCGCCCTGTTGCTGCGCGATCAGGCGATTCTGGAATTGCTGTATGCGACCGGCATCCGGGTCTCCGAACTCACCGGGCTCGATCTCGCGGACGTCGACTGCCGCCGCCGGGTGCTCCGGGTGTTGGGCAAAGGCAGCAAGCAGCGCACCGTCCCGTTCGGCGTGCCGGCCGATCGCGCCGTCGGAGTATGGCTGGACCGGGGCCGGCCCGTGCTGATGGCGGACGGCTCCGAGAAGGCGGTTTTTCTCGGCGCCCGCGGCGGTCGCATAGATCCGCGCGCCGTTCGCGCGATGGTGCACCGGCGCACGAGCGGCATCGCCGGGTCGCCCGAGCTCGCTCCTCATGGGTTGCGGCACACCGCGGCGACCCACCTCTTGGAAGGCGGGGCGGACCTGCGCGCCGTCCAGGAACTGCTCGGGCACGCCAGCGTGGCGACGACGCAGATCTATACCCACGTGTCCTCGGAGCGGCTTCGGGCCGTCTACCGGCAGGCTCACCCGCGCGCGTAGGTGCGCTTTGCGGCTGGCTTGCCAAGGATGCGGGGTCGATCGGGCGCCCAGGCGGGGAAGTGAGCAACCCTGGGCCGGGTTCGCAACTGTGCACAGGTTTGCGAACCCGCGGGGTGGTTGCGAACTCCGTTCGGGGCCCGCCCAGGAGGCTGGAAACGCCGGCTGACAGCGCAACGCGAGCCCATTGCCGCCCGGGCACCGACGACGGCCTGGTCGCCGCGAACAGCTATCAGCCGGTCCAGGGCTTCAGCCGCACCCGCAGACCGGTGATCAGAGTCATCGGGTCGAGGTAGGTGCCGTCCGGGAGGCGTGCTCCCCAGTGCAGGCAAACGGCGGGCGCGCACGGTGGATGACCGGCGTTTACTGAGCCGATCAACTGGCCGGCGGTCACCGTCTGCCCGACCCGCACCGTCGCCGTGACCGGCTCATACGTGGTTCGGAGCCCGGACGCATGCTCGATGGACACCACGCCGCGCCCGGCCAGGACCGCGGCGTAGACGACCCGACCCGGTCCCGCCGCCACCACCGGCGCACCGGCCGGCAGCGCCAGATCGACGCCCCGGTGGCCCGGGCCGAATCTGGAGGCGGGCCGCCGGAACGGCACCAGTATGTGCGGCGGGGCGGATACCGGAAGGACGAAGCCGAACGCGCCCGACGGCGACGCCGCGGCCCGACCCACCGGCCGAGCCTGGACAGTCGCCGATGCGTTCCCCTTGGCGACGCCCGGCGCAGGCGTCGGGCTCGCCGCTGCCGAGGCTGGGGAGGCCAGCAGTAGCACGGCGATCAGGGCGGCGCGGACGCTCGCGGGCATCGCCTGATCGTCCGGCGGCCCGCCACCGGCGTCCAGCCGCCTTGTCTTTGGCTGTGGACGGTTTGCGCTTGTGGACAATTCGGCCGCCGTGCCGGCCCGGATGGCTCGGAAGTCGGTCGCAGCCGCTTCAGAACCCGCGTACCCTGGGTGTGCGGCCGGTCAGCGATCGGTCGACTTCGCACGCCCTTTGCCGGGTCACGCCTGTGGAATCGCTCCTGCGACTCGACCAGGCGAAATGGCTCGGACGGAGTGCGCCACTGGTCCCGGGAGTTCTTGCCGGGCGGCGTGCCCGCGGGCGTCAGGGCTCGCGCGGCACCCGCCGCCGGGCGACAACCGAAACCAGGTGGACGCGCTCGCGCTTCCACTGCGCCCGCGTGCGGGCGGAACCAGAAAGGACAGCTCATGGCTGTCGTCACCATGCGCCAGTTGCTGGACGCAGGTGTCCACTTCGGGCACCAGACCCGGCGCTGGAACCCGAAGATGAAGCGATTCATCTTCACCGAGCGCAACGGCAACTACGTCATCGATCTGCAGCAGACGCTGACCTACATCGACAAGGCGTACGAATTCATCAAGGAGACCGTCGCCCACGGCGGCACCGTCCTGTTCGTCGGCACCAAGCGTCAGGCCCAGCAGGCCATCGCCGAGCAGGCGACCCGCGTCTCCATGCCGTACGTCAACCAGCGCTGGCTGGGCGGCATGCTCACCAACTTCCCACCGTGCACAAGCGGCTGCAGCGGCTCAAGGACCTCGAGGCGATGGAGACCAGCGGCGAGTTCGCCGGTCGGACCAAGAAGGAGGTCCTGCTGCTGACCCGGGAGAAGGACAAGCTGGCCAAGACCCTCGGCGGCATCCGCGACATGGCTCGGGTGCCCTCTGCGGTGTGGGTCGTCGACACCAAGAAGGAGCACATCGCCGTCGGCGAGGCTCGCAAGCTGAACATCCCGGTCGTCGCGGTGCTCGACACCAACTGCGACCCGGACGAGGTCGACTACCCGGTGCCGGGCAACGACGATGCGATCCGGTCCGCGGCGCTGCTGACCAAGGTCGTCGCCGAGGCCGTCGCCGAGGGCCTGCTGGCCCGATCCGGCGGCGTCTCCGGCGCCGCCGGGGCTGAGGAGCCGCTGGCCGAGTGGGAGCGCGAGCTGCTGGAGAACCGGCGCACTGGCCGTCGTGCCAACGTGGCCGACGGGTCGCCCCGGTCGAGCGCTGCACCCCCAGCAGACCGACCGGCTACCCAGCAACTGCACGTCCCGGTCGCCTCGTCGGGCGCGCGGGTGAATTCTGATGTACACAGTTAACCAGAACAGAAAGGACTACGACGGACATGGCGAACTACCGCGCCGCTGACGTCAAGAGGCTCCGGGAACTGACCGGCGCCGGCTTCATGGATTGCAAGAAGGCGCTGGACGAAAACGACGGCGACTTCGACAAGGCCATCGAGTTCCTCCGGATCAAGGGAGCCAAGGACGTCGGCAAGCGCGCGGAGCGCACCACCGCTGAAGGTCATGGTGGCCTCGAGCGGCAATGCCCTGATCGAGCTGAACTCCGAGACCGACTTCGTGGCCAAGAACGCGGAGTTCCAGGAGCTGGGCGCCAAGATCGCCAAGGCGGCCGACAGCGCCGACGGCACGGTCGAGGGCACTCTGGAAGCTTCCGCTGGGCGGCGGCACCGTCGCGGGCGCGATCAACGCGCTCTCGGCCAAGATCGGCGAGAAGCTGGTGCTCAACCGGGTGGCCAAGTTCGACGGCGAGACGGCCGTTTACCTGCACAAGCGGTCGGCCGATCTGCCGCCCGTCGATCGGTGTGCTGGTCGCCTACACCGGCACCAACGGCGACGCCGCCGAGGTCGCCCGCCAGGCCGCCATGCAGGTGTCGGCGCTGAAGGCCAAGTACGTCACGCGCGACGACGTGCCCGCCGATGTTCTGGAGACCGAGAAGCGCATTGCCGAGGCCACCGCCCGCGAGGAAGGCAAGCCGGAAGCGGCCCTGCCGAAGATCGTCGAGGGTCGGGTCAACGGCTTCTTCAAGGACAGTGTCCTGGTCGAGCAGGCCTCCGTCCGGGACAGCAAGCAGACCGTCGGTAAGCAGCTGGCGGATGCCGGCGTCACCGTGACCGGTTTCGTCCGGTTCGAGGTCGGCACCGCCTGATCTGCCCGCCTGGCCGGTGGTTACCGCCGGTCGCGTCGCCTGAAGTGCGTCGTGACCGTGCTGCGACCGCCGGCCAGACCTTCGGCACCCGCATGTGCGGGTCTTGCAGACGAGCGACAGGAAGGACCCGCCGTGACCGCAGTCGAAATGAGCACGCTCGCGCCCGGCAAGATCCGCCGCCCCTTCCGCCGGGTGATGCTCAAACTGGGTGGTGAGATGTTCGGTGGCGGGGAGGTCGGGGTCGACCCCACCGTGGTCTCCAAGGTCGCCCGCCAGATCGCCGAGGTGGCCGAGGACGGCGTCCAGGTCGCCGTGGTCATCGGCGGCGGCAACTTCTTCCGCGGCGCCCAACTGCAGCTGGAAGGCATGGACCGCGCCCGCTCCGACTACATGGGCATGCTCGGTACGGTCATGAACTGCCTTGCCCTGCAGGACTTCCTCGAGCGGGAGCATCACCTGGACACCCGCGTGCAGACCGCCATCGCCATGGGTCAGGTCGCCGAGCCGTACATTCCCCGCCGCGCCATCCGCCACTTGGAGAAGGGCCGGGTCGTGATCTTCGCGGCCGGCATGGGGCTCCCGTACTTCTCGACGGACACCACCGCGGCGCAACGGGCGCTGGAAGTGGCCGCCGACGTCGTGCTGATGGCGAAGGCGGTCGACGGCGTTTTCGACGCTGACCCGCGCAAGGTGCCGGACGCTCAGCTGTTCGCCGAGATCACCCACCGCAGGTGCTGGAGCGTGGTCTGCAGGTCGCCGACGCCACCGCGTTCAGCCTCTGCAAGGACAACGCGATGCCGATCATCGTGTTCAACCTGCTCGACGGAGGGCAACATCGCCCGTGCCGTCGGCGGCGAAGACGTCGGCACATTGGTATCCACGCCGTAAGAGCAACCAAGTCGGGGCCGTCCGTCGGCTCCGGCGCCGGCGCGGACGAGCCAGAGAAACCGAGGAACTCATGATTGACGAGACGCTGTTCGACGCCGAAGAGCGATGGAAAAGGCGGTGTCCGTCGTCAAGGACGATCTGTCCACGCTGCGCACCGGCCGGGCCAACCCGAACATTTTCGCCCGCATCGTCATCGACTACTACGGGGCGCCGACCCCGTTGCCGCAGATGGCTTCGATCAACATGCCGGAGGCCCGGATGGCCATCATCAAGCCCTACGACGCCTCGCAGTTGCAGGCCATCGAGAAGGCGATTCGCGACTCGGATCTGGGCGTCAACCCGGGCACGGACGGGATCGTGATTCGCATCGTCTTCCCGCAACTCACCGAGGAACGCCGGCGGGAACTGGGCAAGAGCGCCCGGTCCAAGGGTGAGGACGCCAAGGTGTCGGTCCGCAACATCCGCCGCCGGGCCAAGGACGTGCTGGACAAGCTGGTCAAGGACGGCGAAGTCGGCGAGGACGAGGTCGGCCGGGCGGAGAAGGAACTTCAGTCGCTCACCGACCAATACGTCGGTCAGATCGACGAGCTGGTCAAGCACAAGGAAGCCGAGCTGCTCGAAGTCTGATGAGCGGCGACGGCACCCCTGTCGAACCCGCCGCGAGCAGCTCCCCACCGGCAGAGAGCGTCGCGGCCGCAGCGCGCACCCCGCGGGCCGGTCGCGACCTGCCGATGGCCATCGGGGTCGGGGTCGGGCTGGGCGCGGTCATCATCGCCAGCCTGCTGCTGTACCGCCCGGGCTTCGTCGTCATCATCGCCGCGGCGGTGGTGGCGGCCGTCTGGGAGATGAAGACCACTCTGGCCAGCAGCCGGGACATGCGCATCACCTGGATTGCCGTTGGCCGGCGGCCAGTGTGGCCATCGTGGCGCTGAGCTGGCGTTTCGGGCACAGCGCGCAGGTCGTCGGGGTTTGCCTGGCCGGCTTGGTCGTTCTGGCCTGGCGCTTCGCTCCCGGCGCAGCCGGATATCTGGCCGATGTGTCGGCCAGCATCTTCCTGCTGGTCTACCTGGGCCTGTTCGCCTCCTTCGCCACGCTGCTGGTCGCTCCCCACGACGGAGCGCGCCGGGCCCTCACCTACCTGATCTGCGTGGTGGCCTCCGACACCGGCGGATACGCCGCCGGTGTTCTGCCGGGGGCGGCATCCCGATGGCCCCCACGCATCTCACCCGAAGAAGTCCTGGGAAGGGTTCGCCGGGTCGGTGGTGGCCGCGATGCTCGGCGGAGCGCTGTCCCTGTCGTTGATGCTGCACCACCCGTGGTGGCAGGGCATCGTCGTCGGCGCTGGTCCTGGCCGTCGTGGCCACCCTCGGGGACCTGGCGGAATCACTGATCAAGCGCGATCTCGGCGTCAAGGACATGGGTCATCTGCTGCCCGGCCACGGCGGGGTGATGGATCGCCTGGATTCGCTCCTGCCGTCGGCCGTGGTGGCCTGGTGCCTGCTGGCGGTGTTCGTGCCGGTCGCCTGATCGCTGGTGATATCGGTCCCACCGGCTGTCGGTCATTTGTGGCAGGGTGGCGCGCATGGCGAGCAGGAGTGACGGCGGCGCCGGGACACACCGACGCGAGAAGACAGTGCCGAGTGCAGCGGCGGTGGCAACGACGGCAAGTCCGGTGCTGCCGAAGTATCCGGGCGCCGACCAACTGGTGGGAACGGTCGGGGACCAGGCGTTGGCGCTCCGCGGGTTGACCAAGATCTACGATGGTGTGGCCGTGGTCGACCGGATCACTCTGGACGTTCCGCCCGGCGCTTTCTTCGGTCTGGTCGGACCCAACGGCGCCGGCAAGACCACCTCGTTGTCGATGATCACCGGACTGCTGCGGCCCGACGGCGGCCGCATCATCTTGGCCGGTGTCGACGTGTGGGAAAACCCGGTCGAGGCGAAAAGACGCATGGGAGTGCTCCCGGACGGGTTACGCCTGTTCGAGCGGCTGTCCGGAGCCGAGCTGCTGTCCTATCCTCGGACGCTTGCGGGGGATCGATGCGGCGATCGTCGATCAACGCAGCGCAGAGCTCCGCAAGGTCCTCGACCTGGACGACGCGGGCGCCAAGCTGGTGGCCGACTACTCCACCGGCATGCGGAAGAAGATCACCCTGGCCGCGGCGCTGCTGCACTCGCCGCCGGTGCTGCTGCTGGACGAGCCACTGGAGGCCGTCGATCCGGTCTCCGCCCGGGTGATCCGCAACGTTCTGACCCACTACACCGCGGCCGGCGGCACGGTCGTCTTCTCCTCCCACGTCATGGCGCTGGTCGAGGGTCTCTGCAGTCATGTCGCCGTGATGAACAAGGGCCAGATCGTCGCCAGCGGCGACATGGCGTCCGTCCGCGGCGGCGCGGCCAGCCTCGACGACGCCTTCATGCATCTGGTGGGCGCCGACGACAGCACCGGGGAAGGTTTGGAATGGTTGCGGTCTTCGCCGGCCTGAAATGGCGGCTGGTCCGAAATCGCCTGCGTCGCACCAGCTCTGCGGCGCGCGCCTGGTTGATCGTCGGCTGGTGCCTGGTGGTCGTGGCGTTGGTCGGTGTCGCCGTCAGCCTCAGCCTGCTCCGCACAGCCCCTGACGCCAGCCGCATCAGCATCACCACGTTGTTCACCGCCCAGTTCGTGGCTTGGGGTTTGGCACCGATCATCGCCTTCGGTGTCGATGAAACCGTGGACCCGGCCAAGTTCGCGCTGCTGCCGCTGGCGCCGCGCACTCTGCAAACGGGGCTATTGGTCACCGCGCTGGTGGGTTATCTACCGATCGCCAACGTCGTGGTGCTGCTCGGTGCGGCCGTGGGAATGTCCACCTCGTGGTGGATGGTGGCCCCGGCCCTGGTCGTGGCCGCGGTGCAACTGGTGCTGTGCGTGCTGTTTTCTCGAGCCCTGTCCACCGCCATGTCCGGCTTGATGTCCAGCCGCCGAGGCCGGGACCTCGGCATTTTTGCCGGCTTCGGCGTTTTCGTCGTGTACTTCGTCGTCAGTTACCTGCTCAGATCGGCGAACGGAGCCGGCGCTTTGGCCAGCGGCGCCAAAGCCTCCGCCGGCGTGCTCGGCTGGCTACCGCCCGGGGGATTGGCGCAGCTCCCGGCCCAGCTGGCCGATCGCAATTGGGGGCGCGTGGTGGTGGCGGTGGCCGAGGCGGCCGTCCTGGCCGGGTTGCTGTGGTGGTGGTGGGCGGGCGCGCTGCGCACGAGCCTTACCACCGTCCCGTCCATCACCGAGGGATCGGCGCCCGCACACGCCACCGGCGGCGGAACAGTCGCCGGCTCCGTCAGCGGAACCGCCCGGCTCGTCGCCCATCGCGATCTGGTGCTGTCCTGGCGCGACCCGATGCGGCGCATGTCGTGGCTGATGATCATCGTCCTCGCCCTCGTCTGGCCGCTGCTCGTCATCCGCGGCCAGCATGCGGTGCTGGGCCTGCTGTTCGCCTGCTGGCTCATCGGCAGCTCAGATCGCCAACGCGTACGGATGGGACGGCTCGGCGATCTGGCTGCACCTGGTCGCCTACGGCGACCGCCGCCGGGCCCGCGGGGAGGTGCTCGGTCATGCCATCAGCGGCATCGTCCCGGGTTTGGTCATCGTCTTGGTGGCCGAGGCCGTGCTGCTGTCGATTCGCGGGGACTGGGCCTTCGCGCCCGCGGCGACCGGCCTGGCCCTCTCGGCCATGTGCGGGGCGGTCGGTACCGGCGCGGTGCTGGCGGCCGTGCTGCCCCAGGCCGTCCGGCAGTCCCGGCGCACCATGTTCGCCAACTCGATTCCCGGACAGAAGGGCCGGGCCACCGCATCGACCTTCGGCATCCTGGGCGGGGCGCTGGTCGTCGCCATTCCGTCCGGGGCGTGCGCGCTGCTGGATCTGCTGTCCGACCGTGCCTGGGGCTGGATCGGCCTCGTTGTCGGGATCGTTGTCGGGCTCGGTTGTCTGGCGGTCGCGTCGAGTCTGGCCGGCCGCCGGTACCTGGAACGCGGGCCGGAGATCCTGGCCGTCGTATCGATCGGCGACCGACTCTGAGAGCGCTGCTTGCCCGAATCCACCGCCCGGACCGTCCGGGACCGGATTGACCCAGTGCAATACGCCGGGCGCCGGTTCAGCGCCGGCGTCCGGCTCCGAAGGTGCGCTGCCGGCGGCCACTCGATGTCGGGTGCGCCGGTCCGGCCAGCACCGGTTCCCCGTTCTTGCCGGCGTCCGAATCGGCCGGCGCACTTCGCTCCGATGCGGATGCGGGTGCGGGGGCCGTCGGGCTGCTCCCGCTCGCAGCCGAACCCGAGGGGGTCAGGGTGAGCGTCGGATCGTCGAGGTCCGAGGTCAGACCATCGGCCCGTGCGAAACCCTCGACCGAAGAACCCGTTTCCTGCACCGATGAGGAGGAGGCCGCCGCGTCAGGCGCCAACTCAGCCGCCGGGTCTGTGGCGGCGTCACCCGTTCCCGAAGCCGTCGCTCCCGTGTCCCCGGGCGACGGGGTTCCCGGCTGCTCCGGGCTCCGTCCTCCGGTTTCCAGGACGGGCGTGGGCTCGTCGATCGGCGTCGGCCGGGCCGCGGGGTCGGCTGGGAAATGCTCCGTTCGCGGCCGCGTGGCCTCTTCGGCCGGCGGGTTGATCATGGGCAGCGCCGTTCCGGCGAGTCCACGGATGTGATCGAGATGACCGGCCAAACCGGTCAGCTGCTCGCCGATTCGTTGCCGCAGCTGTTCGAGGGCGGCGATGGCCTGATCCGCGTCGGCAACCCGCTGATGCGACTCGGCCGCCGCGTGCTTGACCAGGGCATTGGCGTATCGCGTCGCTCGCTCGATCAGCAACTCCGACTCGGTCCTGGCCTCGGCCATGGTGCGATCCGCCTCGGCCCGCGCCGTGCTGACCAGCCGATGCGCCTCGGCCCTGGACGCTTCCTCGCGCTCGGCGATGACTCTGTTGGCTTCGGAGCGTTTGGCAGCCATGGCGATCTCGAAGTCCTCCGAGACCTTCCTGCGGTATTCCGACGCCTCGGCGTCGAGCCGGGTCCGTTCCTCCTGGCCGGCCCTGGTCAGCTGGTCCGCCGCCGCAGTGGCGGTGGCGACCCGTTCCTGCGCGTCGGCGGTGCTCTGCGCCGTCAGCCGGGCAGCGGCGTCCTCACTGCTCGTCCGCAGCCGCTGGGCGGCCTGCTCGGTGCTGGCCCGAAGTTGCTCGGCGGCCTGCTCACTGTTGGTCCGCAGTTGCTCCGCGGCGTACCGCGCCTCGCCGAGGGTGCGCTCGGCCTCGGCGTTGGCGTCACGAAGTAGCGCCTGCGCTTCCATAGTGGCCTGGGCCCGGGCGGCGTCGGCCTCCGCGGTGGCTTCGGCGATGAGCCCGTGGACCTGTTCGGCCAGCTGCACGCGGGTGCGTTCGCGCTCGGCGTCGAAGGCAGCCCAACTCTCGGCGATCTCGCCCAGGCGCGCCTGCAGCTGTTGCCGCAGCTTCTCGGCGTCGGCTTGGGAGCGCGCCCGGATTTCGCCGGCTTCCTCCTCGGCCAACCGGATCATCCGCTGCATGCGATCGGACAGTCCGGCCATCGAGACCGGTTCCAGAGCCAGCCGGTCCAGCTGGCCCCGAAGCGAGTCGACCTCCGCCTGGGCGGCTGACAACTGCGCGGCCAGTTCACTCAATCGCAGGTTGGTCGCATCGCGGTTCGCCGTGGCGATGCGCAGGTCATATTCGAGACGCTCAAGGTGTGCGGTGACCTGCTCCGGCGAGTAACCCCGCCGGACCAGGTCGAACGGCGCTTGTGCGGGTAGCCAGTCGCCTGTGGAACTCATGGTCACAGTCTCCCATCGAAGTGCTCGGGTACAGGTGAGGGCGCTCGCAGGCGCATTCGGAACAGCCCGTTCGCAGACCGCACGCCGCAGGAGCACCCGGACGGCGCAACGGCCACGGATCGGCCGGTCGGCATCGGTGGCCCGGTCCACCGGCCGGACTCATCCCTCCGGCCCGCGTTCGTCAGTCGCGCGGCGCCTCGACGAGCTCGACGAGGACCCCGCCGGCACTCTTCGGATGCACGAAGTTGATCCGCGAGCCGGCGGTCCCTCGACGCGCCTCGGGATACAGCAGTCGGAGGCCGGCGGCCGCGGCCGCCCTCTGGGCTGCGTCGATGTCGGCGACGCGGTAAGCCAGCTGCTGGAGCCCCGGTCCGCGACGGTCAAGGAAGGCGGCGATCGGCGAATCGGCCTGGGCGGGAGCCAGCAACTGGACCTGGGCGCCGCCGTCGAAGGAGATCATGGCCTCCTGCACGCCTTGGTCTTCGTTGACCTCGCGGTGCGTCAGGCGGCCACCGAGCACGGTGACGTGGAAGTCGATGGCGGCGTCGAGATCGGGAACGGCGACGCCGACGTGATCGACCGCGGTGATGCCCAAGCCGTTGGGCAAGGGGCTTGCTGTGTCTTCGCTCATCCGACGGTCCTCTCGTCCTGTCCGGCCAGCCTGTCACTGGGGCCGTAGCGGTTCGGGCGCCGGGTCACGTCGAGCCTGCTTCCCAGTCGGTTGCCGTCGCGCACCGGGCGCGCTCCACCCAGGCAGCGGCGGGTGGACGAGCCTGAACGTAGAGTGCGGGCGGTGGAAATCCCGGTCGATGCGCTGGTCGCACGGGCGCTGGCCGACCCGTCCGTGCCGGGCTGGCGGCGGGCCGTTGGACGCCTCCTCAGCCGGGTCGAGAACGATCCGCTCGGCACCGTCGAGCTGCTCGGGCGGCTACCGAGCGCCGGACAGCCGTGGTTGATCGGGGTGACCGGCGCTCCGGGCGCCGGCAAGTCCACCTTGATCGCGGCCCTGGTGCGGCGGTGGATCACACCCGGTGGCTCCAGTGATCCGGTGGCCAGGGTGGCCGTCGTGGCCGTCGATCCGAGCAGCCCCTTCAGCGGTGGTGCACTGCTGGGCGACCGGGTTCGGATGGCTGAGCTGGCGGTCGAGCCGGGCGTGCTGATCCGCTCCATGGCCGCTCGGGGTCGGCTGGGCGGTTTGTCGGCGGCGACTCCCGCCGCGGTGACCCTGCTGAGCCGGTTGGGCTTCGACCGCATCGTCATCGAGACCGTGGGGGTGGGTCAGAACGAGGTGGACGTCATGGGGCTGGCCGATTCCGTGGTGGTCGTCACCGCGCCGGGGCTGGGTGACGACATCCAGGCGGCCAAGGCCGGAGTGCTGGAAATCGCGGATCTGCTCGTGGTGAACAAGGCCGACCGCGAAGGAGCTGGCACCGCCGGTCCGGCAATTGCGCACCGCGCTCGCAGCCGGCCGCGTCGGCGTACCCGCCGACCACCCCGGTGGCGGTTGCCGGTGGTGGCCACATGTGCAGAAACCGGTGCCGGACTCGAGGAATTACTCGAGCAGCTTTCCGGTCACCGGCGTTTCCTGGCCGATTCGGGGCAGGACCGGGACCGGGCGGCCCGCCGTTCCCGGCTCGCGCTGGAAACCATCATTGCGGGGCGGTTGACGGAATCGCTGCGGCGGCCCGGCCTCACTTCCGTGGAAACCGCCGCCCGGCGGGTGTCCGACGGGACGGTGGACCTGCGCCACCGCCGCCGGTGATCTGCTGCGTTCGATCGGCCGGCTCTGGGTCGGATGAGAAGCCAACAGCGCGCGGAGGTTTCTGGGCCCATCACGCGAATTTGGGCTGCACGGCGAACGCTCAGCCCGTAGGGTTCGGCCGTGGAATGGGCCATCGTCGTCCGGGATCTGGTCAAGCGGTACGGCGCGCTGACCGCCGTCGATCATGTCGACCTCGAGGTTCGCCAGGGCGAGTTCTTCGGAATCCTGGGACCCAACGGCGCCGGGAAGACCACGACGCTGGAAATCATCGAAGGGCTCCGAGAGCCGGATTCCGGGACGGTCGAGCTGCTCGGGGCGCCACCGTGGCCGCGAAACCCCGTGCTGTTGCCGCGAATCGGGGTGCAGCTGCAAGCGACGGCCTTCTTCGAACGGCTGACCGCCGAGGAACAGTTGCAGACGTTCGCCTCGCTCTACGGCACCAGCCGCCGCCGGGTCGCCGAGATGCTGGACCTGGTCGGTCTGACCGATTCCGCCCATGTTCGCGCGGAGAAGTTGTCCGGCGGTCAGGCCCAGCGGTTGTCGATCGCCTGCGCCTTGGTGCACGACCCGGAGATGGTGTTCCTCGACGAGCCCACCGCCGCGCTGGATCCGCAGGCGCGACGCAATCTGTGGGACCTGCTGCGCACCATCAATGCGCAGGGGAAGACCGTGGTGCTCACCACCCACTACATGGATGAAGCCGAGATTCTCTGCGACCGGGTGGCGATCATGGATGCCGGCCGCATCCTGCAGGCCGGTCCGCCGGCCGACCTGATCCGGGACCTGCAGGCCCCCACCAAGATCTCCGTCGATTCCGCCGTGCTCAACGCCGATACCGCCCGCACCCTGCCCGGCGTCGACCAGTCGGTGCTGGACGGCAATTGGATCCAGCTCACGACCGTGCGGCCGGCCGAGGTGCTCTCCGACCTCGCCCATCGCGGAGCCTTGGAGGGCTTGCAGGTCCGCGGGGCCACTCTGGAGGACCTGTTCCTCAGCCTGACCGGGCGGGAGTACCGCGCATGACCTCGTTGTCCACCCGCCCGTCGGCGCCGTCCGTGGGCAGCAGCGGGGGAGTCGCCGGCCTGCGCAGTCTTTCGGTGGCCATGATGAAGGGCTTCGTCCGGGACCGGACCAGCTTGTTCTTCACCATCCTGTTTCCGCTGTTCTTCATCATCATCTTCGGATTGGTGTTTCGGTCCGGCGGGGCCAGCCGCGAGAAAGGTGATCGAGGTCGGCAGCGTTCCCATCGTCGATCAGCTGCCGGCCGACTCTCGGGCCGCCTTCGATCAGGTCATTACGCTGTCCACCAGCCGCTCGCTGGACGACGCGCTGACCCAGGTGCGCAAGGGCGACGTCGCGGCGGCCATCGAGCAGCACGGCGACCAGCTGATCCTGCACTTCTCGAACGCCGATCAGGTCGCCTCGGCCACCGTGCGGGGCATCTTCTCCGGCTTCGTCGACCAGGCCAACATCGCCGCCACCGGGTCGCCGCCGAAATACCAGCTGGCCACGGCCGGAGTGGAAGACCAATCCCTGCAAGCCATCCAGTACATCGCGCCGCAGATGATCGCCTACGGCGTCTCGGTCGGCGCCACCTTCGGCGCGGCGCTCACGCTCATCACCTGGCGCGAGAAGAAGGTCCTGCGCCGGCTGCGATTGGCGCCCATTTCCACCGCCTCGGTGGTGGCCGCCCGCGTCGGTGTCTCCCTGGTGGTGGCGCTGCTGCAGTTGGCCATCTTCATGCTGTTCTCGATGCTGCCGTTCATGGGTCTGCAGCTGCACGGCGCCTGGTGGATGTCCATCCCGCTGGTGTTGGCCGGCACCCTGGCCTTTCTGTCGATCGGCCTGCTGGTCGGCGCCATCGCCAAGACGTCCGAAGGGGGCGCCGGGCTGGCCAACCTGATCACTCTGCCCATGGCGTTCCTGTCCGGCGCGTTCATACCCGTCGAGCAGGCGCCGAGCTGGCTGCAGGCCGTCGCCAAGGTGCTGCCGCTGGGTTACCTGGTGGACGGGTTGAAGGACGTGATGGTGCGCGGCGAAGGGCCGGCGTCGGCGCTGGTACCCATCGCCGTGCTGGTGGGCTTCGCCATCGTGCTCACGGCGATTGCGACGCGACTCTTCCGGTGGGACACCACCTGACGTCGCTCGATCGACGGCGATGGCTTGCCGCGCCGCGCGGCCTGGCCAGGGTCTCAGGCGAAGTCGCCGGCCGCCTGACGAACCTTGGTCAGCAGCGCGGAAAGCTCGGTGGTCTCCGCCTCGTCGAGCCCGGTCAGGCCGAAATTTCCGCCCATCACGGCTTTGGTGGCGCCGGTCAGCCTGGTCCGCCCGGCCTCCGTCAACTCCACCAGGGTGGTGCGCCGATCGCTGGGGTGCGGCAACCGTCGGGCCAGACCGTCGGCCTCCAACCGATCCACGATGTTGGTGATGGAGGTGGGGTGCAGTTGGAGTCGCTCGCCCATCATGCGCATCGGCAGGGAACCGCGCCTGGAGAACGACAACAGCACCAGCGCTTCGTAGCGAGCGAACGTCAGACCGTGCGGCTTGAGTGACTCGTCGACGGCGGCCTGCAGGATCTGCTGCACCCGCATGATGTTGGTCACCGCTGCCATGGCCGTGTTCGGGCCGATGCGCTCAGCCCAGGTCTGCGCCGCCCTGGCGATCGGGATCGAACGGCAAGGCTGGAGCGGCTGAAGAGGTCACCGCACGACCGTAGCAAGCCCCGCCGGTGGGAACGACTGGCGAGTAACCGGGCGAAGCCGCCGACGCGATCGGGATGACCTGGCCTTACGGGCCATCGCAGGGCCGAGACCCGCTCCGACCTACTGCCGACCAATAGTAGGAAGACCAACGATCGGATATCCTCATACCATGTCTTCTCATCAGGGGACGCTTCTTTGGCTCCGAGCGGGCGATCCTCGATCGGACGACGTGCAGGCGGTGGCGAGATGACGTTGGTCGAGGACGCGGTGGTGCGGCCCGAGCGGCCCGAGAACGAAGCCGGCGCTGACCGCATAGCGCCCGTCCGCGAGCAACCCGGACGTGCCGGCCAGGACGGTGAGCCGGTGGCGGAGGACGGCCGGACGCGCTGGCAATCCCGCTACCGAGCCGCGGAGGCGGCCGGCGGGGTGCGCGACGCAGACTTCACCACGTTGTCCGGTCTGGAGGTCGATCCGGTCTACGGCCCGCTGGAGACCCCTTCCAGCCCGGCGGAGGCCCCGGCGCTTCGCGCGAATCGGCTGGCCGGGTGAATTCCCTTACACGCGAGGGCTGCACGACACCGGTTATCGCGGGAAGCCCTGGACCATCCGGCAATTTGCGGGCTTCGGCAACGCTCAGGCCACCAACGAGCGGTACCGGATGATTCTGGGCGCCGGCGGCGGCGGGCTTTCGGTGGCCTTCGACATGCCCACTCTGATGGGACGGGATTCTGACGATCCCCGATCGCTCGGTGAGGTCGGTCACTGTGGCGTGGCCATCGACTCCGCGGCCGACATGGACGTCCTGTTCGACGGGATAGACCTGTCGCAGGTCACCACGTCCATGACCATCTCCGGCCCGGCCGTACCCATCTTCTGCATGTACCTGACGGCGGCGGAACGCCAGGGCGGCAACATCGCCGCCCTCGACGGGACCCTGCAGACCGACATCTACAAGGAATACATCGCTCAGAAGGAATGGCTGTTCCCGCCGGAGCCGCACCTGCGGCTGATCGGCGACCTGATGGCGTACTGCACCGCGGAGACGCCCCGGTACAAGCCACTTTCGGTGTCCGGCTATCACATCCGCGAGGCGGGTTCGACGGCCGCGCAGGAACTGGCATACACGCTCGCCGACGGATTCGCCTACGTCGAACTCGGTTTGTCGCGCGGCCTCGACGTCGACGTCTTCGCGCCGGGTCTCAGCTTCTTCTTCGACGCCCACATCGACTTCTTCGAGGAGATCGCGAAGTTCCGGGCGGCCCGGCGGATCTGGGCCCGGTGGATGCGGGACCATTTCGGCGCCGCGAGCGCGCGGGCCCAGCGGCTGCGTTTCCACACCCAGACGGCCGGTGTTTCGCTCACCGCCCAGCAGCCCGACAACAACGTGGTCCGCACCGCGGTCGAAGCCATGGCCGCCGTGCTGGGCGGCACGAACTCGTTGCACACCAATGCGCTCGACGAGGTACTCGCGCTGCCGAACGAACGCAGCGCGCACATCGCCCTGCGGACCCAGCAGGTGCTGATGGAGGAGACGGGAGTGGTCAACGTGGCCGACCCGTTGGGTGGCAGCTGGTACGTCGAAGCCCTCACCGATCGGCTGGAGGCCGAAGCGGAGAAGATCTTCGCGCACATCCGGGAGCTGGCCGCGGCTTCGGTTCCGTCCGGCCGCCATCCCATCGGCGAAATGACCAGCGGCATTCTGCGGGGCATCGAGGACGGTTACTTCACCGGCGAGATCGCCGACGCCGCCTTCGACTATTCGGTCGCTCTGGAGACCGGCCGGAAGAAGGTGGTGGGTGTCAACACCCTGATCGACGGCCCGGGAGACGATCTGCAGATCCTGCGCATTTCCGGCGACGTGGAAAAGGACCAGTCCGCCGCTCTGCAGCGGCGCCGAGCGGCGCGCGACCAGCGAGTGGTGGACGCCCGGCTGGCCGATGTGGTCACGACGGCCCGCGGAACGGGGAATCTGGTACCGGTTCTGCTCGACGCGGCTCGCGCTGAAGTCACCCTCGGGGAGATGTGCGACGCCTTGCGTTCCGTGTGGGGCACCTACACCGAGCCGGCTCGCTTCTGACCGCTGGGCAGCCGGCGCACGGGGACAGGGTGTGCTGCTGCCCCTATTAGGCTTTGCCGCATGACCCGACCCGACCCGCGGCAGCAGGCAGTCCTGTCGGCCGCCTTCGCCGGTGCCGTCGACCTGTCCGCCTTGAAGAACCGTCCGGCCGCCGCCGCCCCGGCGGGTGGCTCCGCCGCCGGGCCGCCGGCGCCGTCCGGGTCGCGGTACGCGCTGGAGGTCACCGAAGAGACGTTTGCCGAACTGATCCAGGTCTCGGCCGACGTGCTGGTCGTCTTCGAGATGTGGTCGCCCCGCTCGAGCGCCGGCACCCTCAGTGACGATCTCACCGCGCTGGCCGAGAAGGGCCGCGGGCGATGGATTCTCGGTCGGGTGAACGTGGACGTCAGCCCCCGGATCGCCCAGGCGTTCGGGGTGCAGGCCGTGCCCACGGTCGTCGCCGTCGCGCAGGGCCAACCCGTGGACGGTTTTTCCGGAGTGCAGGACGAGGCGACGCTGGCCCAGTGGATCGGCGACCTCATCACCGCGCTGCGCGACCGGCTGCCCGGTATCAAGGCGGCCGAGGAGGCCATCCCCGAAGAGGAACGGTTGGCGGCGCCGGCCCGGGATCCGCGACTCGATGCGGTCGACGACCTGCTGGAGGCGGAGGACTACGACGGTGCCAAGGCGGCGCTCCAGGCCATTCTGAACAACGAGCCCGGCAACGCGGAAGCGGCCGCGGCGCTGGCTCAGGTCGAGTTCTTGGCCCGGCTGGCCCAGCATCCCTCGGACGCCGTTGATCAGGCCGACGCCGACCGGACCGACGTGGCCAAACAGTCGGCGGCTGCCGATGTCGAGTTGTCCCAGGGGCTGGTCGAGGAGGCGTTCCAGCGGATGGTCGACACCGTCCGCCGGGTGGCGGGCGAGGACCGGGACGCGGCCCGGGACCATCTCGTCTTGCTGTTCGCGTTGTACGCGGTCGACGATCCGCGGGTGCGGTCGGCCCGGCGCGCTTTGGCGGCTGCCCTGTACTGACGTCGCGACCGGGCTTCAGAGCGACCCGCTCCGGTGGAACCCGGTGCAGCGGACAGCGAAGCGGCGGCGGTCAGCGATGGCACGCGCGGATGCCCTGTGCGAACCCGTCGCTGAACGCCACCACCGACGTGAAGGTGGCGCCCGGCCGGGCCCGTACGTAGTCGAGCGCCTCGTCGGCGTCGCCCGCCCACGAACCCAACGCCCCGACATCGGCCTTCCCGAACACCGACGCCGTCCAGGCCCCGGTGAAACAGGTCGCGCCCTGGTCGTTCCCGAACGCGGCGACGCCCGTGGACCGGGCGACCACCGCGGCCAGCGCGAACTGTCCGTACGGTTGGGCCGCGGTGACCTCGCTGGCCGATGCCGACGGCACAGCGGCGGACAGCCGAGATCGGGCCGCGAATGCGGACACGCTGCGGCGAGCGGCTGCCATCGCCGCAGCGGAGGACGAAAACCGAGCCGGCGCTTCCGACGTCGACACTCCCGGGCGGCCGAGCGTCAGGTCCAGCGTGGAAGCCGTCAGGTGGTGGCAGGCGGCCGGTCCGGATCGGTAGCCCAACAGGAGATGCGCGAGCCGATCGAGCCCCAGCCCGTGGGCGGTGGGGCTATCGGTGGAGGTGGTCACCGAGTCCCGGAAATCCACCAGCGGCCCCACCGCGTTCAGCAGATCCGGGGGGCGGAGGGTGAGGTGCGGCGCTTGGCCGGACACGACCCAGGCCAGAAAGGCTCCTGCGTAGCAGTCGCCGCCGGCTTCGATCAGCACGCTCGGATAGGCCGCCGGTGTGGCGGCCCGCTGCGCTTCGGACGGACCGATCCGGGCCTGCACGGCGTGACCGAACTCGTGGGCCAAGGACGCCACCAAGCCACCGGCTCCGTAGTGGCCCACCAGGACGGGCACCAGCGCTCCGGTGTCGACGATGATGCCGTCACCGGCCGGGCAGTAATAGGCGTTGCCGACCATGCCGGAGGGGAGTGAGCCGCACAGGGCGCCGTGAGCGGCGCTGTCCGGCGCGGACGAGTCGATGGCTTGGTAGCCGCCGCGCAGCGGGGTCAGCGCTCGCCCCGCCAGGGGCGGCAGCTCGGCCGCCCAATACCGGTTCAGGTCGCTGAACACTCCGGAGAGCAGCCCGTCGTCGTTGGCCCGCTCGGCGGTCGGTGCGGCGACTTCGGCGATCCGTAGGGTGGGATCCGGTCGGATCGCCGCCGTCCCGGTGGAGCCGGCCGGCTCGGCCGCCCAGGCAGCAGATCCGGCCGCTGCCTCCAGGCCAATGGGGCCGGCCCATCGCGCGGTCAGGACCAGCAGGATCAGGACGACCAGCAGCCGGACTCCGGCCGGCCAATGGCGCGGATCTGGCGTCGCTGACCGGCCCGAGATCACCGATCGATCAGTGCTCAGCGGACTCCGGCACCAGCCAGAGCGCCCCGAGCGGCGGCACCACCAGCGTGGCCGACGCGGGTTGTCCGTGCCACGACGATTCCGCCGCCACGACCGCACCCAGGTTCCCGACGCCGGAGCCGCCGTACCCTTCGCCGTCGGTGTTCAGCACCTCGCGCCATACGCCGCTTCGCGGCAGACCCAGCTTGTACTGGTAATGCGGGGTCGGCGAGAAGTTGACCACGCAGGCCACCGGCGAGCCGTCCGGCGCCCAGCGCAGGAAGGCCAGCATGTTGCCGTCGCGGTCGTTGGCATCGATCCAGCTGAACCCGGCCGGCGAGAAGTCCTGGGTGTACAGCGGCGGCGTCTTCTTGTAGATCCGGTTCAGGTCGGACACGAGTTGGCGAATGCCCTCGTGCAGCGGGTAGTCCCGCAGCTGCCAGGGCAGCTCGACGGCCTCGTTCCACTCCCACGGATTGCCGAGCTCCTGGCCCATGAACAGCAGTTGCTTGCCCGGATGCGACCACATGTAGGCGTAGAACGCGCGCAACGTCGCGGCCTTCTGCCAGTCGTCGCCGGGGACCTTGCCCCACATGGATCCCTTGCCGTACACCACCTCGTCGTGGGAGATGGGCAGCACGAACTGTTCCGAGAACGCGTACATCAGCGAAAAGGTCAGTTCGTTGTGGTGGTAGCTGCGGTGGATCGGGTCCCGGGCGACGTACCCGAGGGTGTCGTGCATCCAGCCCATGTTCCACTTCAGATGGAAACCCAGACCGCCCAAATGCGTGGGCCGGGTGACGCCGGGCCAGGCGGTCGACTCCTCGGCGATCATCACGGCGCCGGGCACTCGCTTGCCCACCGTCGCGTTGGTCTCCTGCAGGAAAGCCACCGCGTCGAGGTTTTCGTTGCCGCCGTAGATGTTCGGCAGCCACTCGCCGGCCTTGCGCGAGTAGTCGAGGTACAGCATCGAGGCGACAGCGTCCACCCGCAGACCGTCGATGTGGTACTCCTCCAGCCAGAACAGCGCGTTGGCGACCAGGAAGTTCCGCACCTCCCGGCGGCCGAAGTCGAAGACGAAGGTGCCCCAGTCCAGCTGTTCGCCGCGACGAGGGTCGGCGTGCTCGTACAGCGACGTGCCGTCGAACCGGCCCAGCGCCCATTCGTCCTTGGGGAAGTGGCCCGGCACCCAGTCCATGATCACGCCGACCCCGGCCTGGTGCAGCCGGTCGACCAGGTAGCGGAAGTCATCCGGATAACCGAATCGCGGGTCGGTGGCGTAGTAGGAGGTGACCTGGTAACCCCAGGAACCGCCGAACGGGTGCCCGGCCAAGGGCAGGAATTCGATGTGGGTGAAGCCGCTTTCGGTGACATAGGCGACCAGGTCCTCGGCCACCTCCCGATAGCCTTGTCGGTGCGCCAGGAACCGGGATGCACTTCGTAGACGGACATCGGACTGGCCAGCACGTCGGCCTTCGAGCGTTGCTCCATCCAGTCGGAATCGGTCCACTCGTGGGTGTTGTCGGTGACCACCGACGCCGTCGCCGGGTAGTTCTCCACGGCGAAGGCCATCGGGTCGGCCTTCTCCCGCCAGACGCCATCGCGCCCCAGGATCTTGAACTTGTAGTGGGTGCCGACGCCGATGCCTGGGATGAACAGCTCCCACACCCCGGACGACCCGAGGGACCGCATGGGGTAGCCGGCGCCCGACCAGTGGTCGAAGTCGCCGGCCACCCGGACTCCGCGGGCGCTGGGCGCCCACACGGCGAACGAGGTTCCGGTGACGGCGCCGCCAGGGGTGTCGTAGGTACGCACATGGGCGCCGAGCACGTTCCATAGGAACTCGTGTCGTCCCTCGCCGATCAGGTGCAGGTCGATGTCCCCGAGGGTGGGCAGCCACCGGTACGGATCGTCGACCTCACTGACCTGCTCGCCGAACTGGATGCGCAGTCGGTAGTCACCGACGGGCCCGTCGATCACCGTGCCGAAGATGCCGCCGTACAGGTGCTCCAGGGGGACCTCGCGGCCGTCCATCACCAGGGTGACCGCGGTCGCCTGGTGGCGCATCGTGCGGATGATGGTGCGGCCATCGCCCAGGGGGTGGGCACCCAGCAGGCCGTGCGGATCGTGGGTGTCCCCGCCGATGACCTTCTCGTACTCGTCGGGGCTCGGATTCGGCCAACCGCGGTCGTTCTTGTTCTCGGCTGTCGATGGGTCCGCGGCCGGCGAGGGCAGCGGACCGTCGGGGGAGGCCTCCGGAGTGGCGCCGGCCAGCGGAGTGTCCACTTCGGTGGCGGCCTCGCCCTTGGACGTCGCCCCGCCGGCGGCAGACGTCTTTCCGGCGGCGGCCCCGCCCTTCGGCTGCGCCTCGCGGGCCCCGGGAGTCCGCACGGTGGCGGCAGCCTCGTCCCCGGGCTTCGCCCGCCCGCCGGCCGTGGGCTCTGCTCGGCTCGAATCAGTCGGTCCGGTCACGATCTGCCTCCAGTTCTAGTCAGTCGGCTGACGGCCAACAGTGGAATGGGTTCCCAGGTCGGCCGGTGCCCGTGCTCGTATCCGACCTCGTAGACCGCCTTGTCCAACTCGAAGGCGGCGAGCAGGGCGGCCGAGTCCCGGGGGTCGGACCCAGCGACCGACGCATAACCGTCGCAGAATGCCGACCGGTTGCGTTCGGCCCATTCCGTGGCCCGGTAGAGGTGCTGCGCATTGGCCTGGCCACCCACCAGTGAGTGGTGGGCGGCGTAGTCGAAGGAACGCAGCATGCCGGCCACATCCTTGAGCGGGCTCTGCAGGGAACGACGATAGGCGAGCGGCTTGGCCGGTTCGCCTTCGAAGTCGATGATTGCCCACCCCTGCAGGGTGCGCAGGGTCTGCCCCAGGTGCAGATCGCCGTGGATGCGCTGCACCGGCACTGAGCCGGATGCTTCGGCGGTGTCGAAGGCCCGCTGGATGGCGGCCTGGTGAGCCTCCAGCGCCGGCACGTCACGGGCGGTGGCGGCGGCCCGGGCCGCCATGTCCGACATCATGGTCGCCAAGTCATCGCCCGACACCTCGGCCGTGCCCAGCGCAGTAGCCAGGTCGGCGTGGATGTGCGCCACCGCCTTGCCCAGCCGGTAGGACTCGGCCGCGAAGTCACCGCCCACCTCGTCGGCCCGCAAATCGGCCTCGGCCATCAGGTCCCGGACACTCGCGGTGGCCATCGCCCAGCCTTCGGCGCTGCCGGAGTAGAAGGTGGTCATCAGGGCCAGAGTGGTCTCGACATCACCGAGCGCCGCCAGCCGGGCGCTGATGAGGCCCAACGGGGCGGCGATGTTGCGGCACCCGGCCTGCCACAAGGCGCGGTGCACCTCGGCGTCGGGATTGGGCCCCGGCTCGAGCCGCCGGAACACCTTCAGGATGGCCGAACTGCCGTACACGATCGAGGTGTTGGACTGCTCGGCGCCGATGACCATGCCGTGAGCGGTCGGATCGATGGCCGTGCCGGCCGCACCGGAGGTGGCGGCGGTTTCCGGTTCGAAGATCAGACCGCTGACTTCTCGGCCCTCGGTCAGGTAGCGGAGAAGAACAGCCGTCACCTCGGCGTCGTGCAGCGCGTCATAAGCCGTCCAGTTGCCGACCGAGCCGATCCGGGCATGGTCGAGTAGACCGGGTAGCCAGGGATGCCAGCCCAGAAACATCTGATAGCGCTGGACGGTGCTGGTCTCGCCCGACCCGACGGCCACCGAAAGCAGCAGGTGCTCGATCCGGGCGTCACCCCGCACAGTCGCCAGGGGTACCCGGCTGATCACTTCGAACGGCCCGAGGGTTCGCCCCTTGGCGGCGAACCAGCGCTGGGCCGGGACCCAATCGGTCAACAGCCGCACCAACTCGTCGTCGCTGGGCAGAGGCGTTCCGTTCTCCGGCTCGGGCGTTCCCGAGCCGGCGTTGATATCGGCTGAAGTCATACGCGAAGGCACCTCCGGTGCATCGGGATCGAACGGCAGGTCTTTCTGTGCGTCACCCGTTGTGGCCTGCCCGGTTGTCGGGTGCCACGTCGAACCAGTAGAAGCCGTGCCCCGGCAGGGTCAGCAGGTAGGGCAGCTCGCCGATCGGCGGGAACGGGGTACCGCCGGTCAGCTCGACCGGAACAGACCCGTGCCCATTGCCGCAGGTCCAGCTCGACCGGCTGCGGGAAGCGGGACAAGATTGTTCACACACAGCACGGTGCCCCCGGGACTGGGCGTCCGACGCCTGAAGGTGCCGGACGTAGGACAGCACGGTGGGGTTGCTGCCGCCGAGATCCGGGAATTCACCGAGCGCGAAGGCCGGATGCTGCTTGCCGGATTTCGATCATCCGGCGGGTCCAGTGCAGCAGCGAGGACGTCGAGTTCATCTGCGCTTCCACGTTCACCGTCTGGAAGCCGTAGATCGGATCCATGATGGCCGGCAGGTACAGCCGCGCCGGGTCGGACCGGGAGAAGCCGGCGTTGCGGTCAGGGGACCACTGCATGGGGGTGCGGACACCGTCCCGGTCACCGAGCCAGATGTTGTCGCCCATGCCGATCTCGTCGCCGTAGTACAGGCACGGCGATCCGGGCAGCGACAGCAGCATGGCGGTGAACAGTTCCGGTCTGGTTGCGGTCGTTCTCCAGCAGCGGGGCCAGCCGCCGACGAATGCCGATGTTCGCCTTCATCCGCGGGTCGCGGGCGTACTCGTTCCACATGTAGTCGCGGTCCTCGTCGCTGACCATCTCCAGGGTCAGCTCGTCGTGGTTGCGCAGGAAGATGCCCCACTGTCCGGAGGCCGGGATCGGCGGCGTCTGGGCCAGGATCTCCGAGACCGGGAACCGCGATTCCCGCCGCGCCGCCATGAAGATGCGTGGCATCAGCGGGAAGTGGAAGCACATGTGGCATTCGTCGCCGCCCGACCGCGGGTCGCCGAAGTAGTCGACGACGTCGGCCGGCCACTGGTTGGCCTCGGCCAGCAGGATCCGGCCCGGGATATTCGTCCTCGACGACCTTGCGGCAGCGCTTGAGGAACGCGTGGGTCTCGGGCAGGTTCTCTCCGTTCGTGCCCTCCCGGACGTACAGGTAGGGCACCGCATCGAGCCGGAAGCCATCGATGCCCAGGTCGAGCCAGAACCGCATCGACGTCGATCATCGCGTCGCCGACGGCCGGGTCAGTCGAAGTTCAGGTCCGGCTGGTGGGAGAAGAAGCGGTGCCAGAAGTACTGCTTCCGGACGGGGTCGAACGTCCAGTTGCTCGGCTCGGTGTCCACGAAGATGACCCGGGCGTCCGGGATAGCCGGTGTCGTCGTCGGCCCAGACGTAGTAGTCGCCGAACGGCCCGTCGGGATCGGGACGGGACTGCTGGAACCAGTAGTGGGTGTCGCTGGTGTGGTTCATGACCAGGTCGGTGATGATCCGGATGCCGCGCTGGTGGCAGGCATCGATCAGGTCGGCGAAATCCTGCACCGTCCCGAATTCCGGCAGCACCTTGCGGTAGTCGCGGATGTCGTATCCGCCGTCCCGCAGCGGCGAGTCGTAGAAGGGCGGAATCCAGAGGCAGTCGACCCCCAGCCAGTCAAGTAGTCGAGCTTGTCGATCAGCCCCCGCATGTCGCCGGTGCCGTCGCCGTTCGAGTCGAAGAACGCCCGGACCAGCACCTCGTAGAAGACCGCGCGTTTGTACCACTCGGGTTGGTCGGGCAGCGCCCGGGCCGGCCGGTACTCGGCGGCCTCGTGCTCGATGTGATGCTCGGCGACCGTGGTGTCACGCCCCAGGATGTCGGTCATGGGTCCTTCCTGACTGGCGTCCGGGATGGGTCCGGACCGGAACGTAGGGGTGAAACCGTCCGGCCCAGGCCTGGACCGGACGGACCGGGGACCGGTCAGGCGTAGCGCCGGACGTGAAAGACGTGGGCGACCCGCGGCGACCGGCGCCAGGATCACCGTGTTTCGCTGACCCCAGTGGTAGACCTCGCCGGAGAGCTCGTCGACACTTCGAACTGTCGGACCCACTCCAGCCCCAGGGCCGGCATGTACAGATCGGTCTCGCCGCCAGTGCACTCCGTTCGGGTCGAGCGCCACCACCACCAGCACCACATCGCCGCGGCTTCGTCGCGGCGCGAGTAGCAAGCAGCGAGTCGTTCGAGATGCCGTGGAACCACAGGCCTTAGAGGTGCTGCAGGGAGCGGTGATCGCGGCGGATCTCGTTCAGCCGCGTGGATCAGCGGCTGCAGCGAGCGACCCTGGTCGAGCGCTCCCTGCGTAATCCCGGGGCCGCAGCTGATACTTCTCCGAATTGCAGGAACTCCTCGCTGAACCGGGCCGTACGGCTTCGTGCTCGAAGAGTTCGTAACCCGAGTACACGCCCCAGCTCGGCGACATCGTCGCCGCCAGCACCGCCCGGATCGCGAACATCGCCTCGCCGCCGAACTGCAGTGAGGCATGCAGGATGTCCGGCGTGGTGGCGAAGAAGTTGGGCCGCATGTGATCCGAGGAGTTCACCAGTTCGACGCCGTAGTCGGTCAGTTCCTGCTTGCCGGTGCGCCAGGTGAAATAGGTATACGACTGGCTGAAACCGATCCGGCCCAGCTCGTGCATCATCGCCGGCTTGGTGAACGCCTCGGCCAGGAAGATCACTTCGGGATGGTCGGCGTGCACCTGGGCGATCAGCCATTCCCAGAAGTTGATCGGCTTGGTGTGCGGATTGTCGACCCGGAACACGGTGACGCCGTGGGAGATCCAGAATCGGACGACCCGCAGCACCTCTTCGTAGATACCCGGCGGGGTCGTTGTCGAAATTGAGCGGGTAAATGTCCTGATATTTCTTCGGCGGATTCTCGGCATAGGCGATCGTGCCGTCCGGCCGGGTGGTGAACCATTCCGGATGTCGACGTCACCCACGGGTGGTCCGGCGCGCATTGCAGTGCGAAGTCCAGAGCGACCTCCAGGTCCAGTTCGCGGGCCGCGCTCGACGAAGGCGTCGAAGTCGTCGATGGTGCCCAGTTCCGGGTGCACCGCGTCGTGGCCACCGTATGTTCGAGCCGATCGCCCAGGGCGAGCCGACATCCCGTCGGGTGCGGATTGACCGTGCCGCCCGGTTCGAGCGCGGTGTTGCGGCCTTTGCGGTTCACCTCGCCGATGGGGTGGATCGGCGGCAGATAGACGATGTCGAAAGCCATCTCGGCGATCCGCGGCAGCTCCCGCTGCGCATCGGCGAAGGTGCCGTGCCGCAATGGGAGACCCTCGGCATCGATCTCGGCGCCGGACGAGCGCGGGAAGAACTCGTACCAGGAGGCGAATTCGGCCAGCGGCCGGTCCACCCACACCTGCTGCGGCGGGGGAGCGGGTCATCAACTCCCGGACCGGGTCGGCCGCCAGGACCGGCCACAGTTCGGTGGACAGCGCCAAGCCGATCCGCTCCGCCACGGGCAGGGAGGTGTCCCGCAGCGCCGCGACGGCGGTCCGAATCAGGTTCGCGTACTGGTGCCGCGGGCGCCGGGCGATCCGGTCCAGCAGCAGCGCGCCGCCCTCCAGGTCGTTGGCCATTTCCTCGCCGGACTGCCCGGCGGCCGCCTTGGCTTCGACGGCGTGCCGCCAGGTGCCGAGCGGATCGCTCCAGGCCTCGACGACGAAGGTCCACATGCCCATGCCGGTCGGCGACCACTTGGGCGCTGAACAGGTCGGTCCCGTAAGCCCCCGGCGTCATCCGCAGCAGCGGCCCGGACTCCTTGGCGGCGGCCCGTCGCTTGCCGGCCGCTCCTTCCGAGGCGGGTGGGGGCGGGGGGCGCCAGACCACATTGGCGGCCACGGCGTCGTGCCCCTCGCGAAACACCGTGGCCGTCACGTCGATGACCTGTCCGACGACGGCCTTGGAGGGATAACGGCCGCCGGAAACCGATGGCCTGATGTTCGTTAAACCGATTCGTCCTGCCACGCGGTCAAAGTACCCAACCCTGGATCGGGGCACGCGGGCGGTCGGCGTTCCCGTCGGGGGCACCTCGATCGGGTTCGGGGAGCCCGAATCGGCGCAGCGCTTCGTTCACAGTCGGTGATCTTTCTGAATCGTTCCTGCCTGGGCGCATGAGGACCCGTCACAGGTTGGCGACCCGGCAAAATGCGCGGGCCAAGAATTCTGCGTATCGGCAGGCAGGCGATACATTCACCCGTTGTGAAGGCACTCCGACGCTTTACTGTGCGCCCGCAACTTCCAGCCGAGCTGGAACCACTGGGCAAGTTGATCCGAAACCTGCGGTGGTCCTGGCATCCGGCCAGCCAGGACCTCTTTGCTGATATCGATCGTGAGCTCTGGAACCGATTCGAAGGGGACCCGCTCAAGCTGCTGGGCGCCGTGCCCTCCGCCCGCCTGGCCGAGCTGGCTCACCAAGGCTGGTTCACCGACCGGATGCACGGCCTGGCCAACGACCTGAACAGTTACCTGACGGAGCCGCGCTGGTACCAGCAGCAGGAGGCCGAACTGCCGCAGGGCGACGAAGGTCAACCGCCGCACGCCCTGCCCCGGGCCATCGCCTACTTCTCCATGGAGTTCGGGGTCACCGAGGTGCTGCCGAACTACTCCGGCGGCCTGGGCATCCTGGCCGGCGATCACCTGAAGTCGGCGTCCGACCTGGGCGTGCCGATCATCGGTGTCGGCCTGTTGTACCGGTTCGGCTACTTCTGGCAGTCCCTGACCGCCGACGGCTGGCAGCAGGAGCACTACCCCGCTCACGATCCGCAGGGTCTGCCCATCGACCGTGTGCTCGGCGCCGACGGCGAGCAACTGGCCGTGTCGGTGCCCATGCCGGGCGGCCGCAATCTGACCGCCCGCATCTGGCAGGCCAGCGTGGGCCGCGTCCCGCTGCTGCTGTTGGACGCGGACATCGAGGCGAACGACGGCGAGCTGCGGTCCACGACGGACCGGTTGTACGGCGGCGACCAGGACCACCGGATCAAGCAGGAGATCCTGCTGGGGATCGGCGGCGTCCGGGCTGTCAACGCTTTCTGCGACGTCACCGGCCACCCGCGGCCCGAGGTGTTCCACATGAACGAGGGGCACGCCGGCTTCCTCGGGCTGGAGCGCATCTCCTCGCTGATGGCGGCGAACGGCCTGACGACCGCGGAAGCGCTTTCCGCCGTGCGGGCCGGCACTGTCTTCACCACCCACACTCCGGTGCCGGCCGGCATCGACCGTTTCCCGGTCGACCTGGTCCGCCACTATCTGGACGGCGACGAGAACGGCGAGTCCCGCCTGGTGCCGGGGCTCAAGGTCGACGACGTCATCGGGTTCGGCGCGGAGAACGACGCGTCTCGGTTCAACATGGCCCACATGGGCCTGCGGCTCGCCCAGCGGGCCAATGGCGTGGCCAAATTGCACGGCGTCGTCTCCCGCGAGATGTTCGCCGGGCTCTATCCCGGTTTCGAGCCGGACGAGGTGCCGATCGGCTCGGTCACCAACGGCGTCCATCTGCCCACCTGGGCGGCCCGCGAGATGTACGACGTGGCCGGCGACATGGCCGACTGGCAGGACCTGGCTTCGGCCAGCGAATGGCCGGCGGCGGACCGGGTGAGCGCCGAGCGGCTGTGGCATCTGCGCCAGACGCTGCGCGGACGGCTGGTCACCATGGCCCGCAAGGCGGTCAGTGACTCGTGGCGGCAACGAGGCGCCGCGACCGCCGAGCTGAGCTGGACCGAGACGATCCTGGACCCGGACATCCTGACCATCGGTTTCGCCCGCCGGGTCTCCACCTACAAGCGGTTGACGCTGATGCTGCGTGACCCGCAGCGGCTCAAGAAAATCCTGTTGAACCCGGATCGGCCGGTGCAGATCGTCATCGCCGGGAAGGCCCATCCGGCCGACGAATACGGCAAGCGGTTCATGCAGGAGATGGTCCGGTTCGCCGACGAGCACTCGATCCGCCACCGGATCGCGTTCCTGCCGGATTACGACATGGGCATGGCCGCGATCCTCTGCGCGGGCGCCGACGTGTGGCTGAACAACCCGATCCGGCCCCAGGAGGCGTCCGGTACATCGGGTATGAAGGCCGCCCTGAACGGTGCCCTGAACCTGTCCATCTCCGACGGCTGGTGGGACGAGCTCTTCGACGGGCACGACGGCTGGGCCATCCCCACCGCCGACGGTGTCACCGACGAGAACCGGCGGGACGACCTGGAAGCGACCGCGCTGTACGACCTGATCGAGAAGCGCGTCGCGCCGCTGTTCTACAACCGGGGGCCGGAGGGCCGGCCCGACGGCTGGGTCGACACGGTCCGACACACGTTGTCCTACCTGGGGCCGCGGGTGCAGGCCACCCGTATGGTGCGCGACTACGTCAACCAGTACTACGGGCCGGCCGCGACCTTCAGCCGGTGGATCACCGCCGACCTGACCGTGGCCAAGGAACTGGCCGCCTGGAAGGACCGGGTACGGGACTCCTGGCCGCGGGTGCGGGTGGTCACCGTCGACACCTCCGGGATCGGGTCGGAGCCGTCGCTGGGCAATGTGCTGGACATCCGGGCCGAGGTCGAGCTCGGGGGCCTGGGACCCGAAGATGTCGAGGTTCAAGCGATGGCCGGCACCGTGGACGACGCCGACCAGTTGCACGACATCGTCAGCAACGGCATGTCGGTCATCGAGCACACCGGGGAGGGCTTCCGGTACGAAACGAGCGTGACGTTGAGCCGGTCCGGCCCGGTCGGGTACACGGTGCGGGTCTTGCCGAAGCATGCGCTGCTGGCCAGTCCGGCGGAACTCGGGCTGGTCACCACGGCGTGACCGCTGGCGGGCCGCGCCCGGTGGGCGGGGCCTGACCGCTGGCGGGTCGCGCCCGGTGGGCGGGGCGTGATCGCTGGCGGGTCGCGCCGAGCGGCCCTTTTCCGGAGCGGGCCGGGGCACGCAACCTTCTGAAGGGTTCGCAACGCGTGCACAGGTTGCGGACCCGCGAGCAGGTTGCGCAGTTGTGACCAGCCCCGCCGTCACAGTGCCCGCTCCGCGGCCGGCGCCCGCATTGTTCGCGGCTGGGGAAGCGCGCACGGGCCTTTCCGCGGACGCGTCCGGTCAGGCGGTGACCGGCTCGACGCGGAGCACCCAGACCGTTCGGCCGGGCAACTGCAGCGGCTGCTCGGCCGGCAGCGGCTCGGCGGTGTCCGGGACGCCGGTCGGATGGTCGGTGTCGAGTTCGGGCAAGTACCCGTTCGCGTACGGCGGCCCGGGCAAGCTGACGGTGACCGGGTCCGGTCCGGCGTGCAGCACCAACAACCAGGACTCGTCGGACAGCGGCTGGCCGCCCGGCCCCCGCCCGTGCACGTTGTATTCGGAGAACCACAGGATCGCGGTGCGCCGTTCCCCGTCGAACCAGTCCCTATCGGTCATCTGGGTGCCGTCCGGGTTGAACCAGACCAGGTCGGCCAGGCCGTTGCCGCCCTCCACCGGGCGGCCCTCGAAGAACTCGTCCTGCCGCAGCGTCGGCGCCTCGCGGCGAATGGCCAGCACCCGCCGGGCGAAGGCCAACAGGTCCCCGGCGAACGCGCGGTCGGCCGTGCCGGTCAACTGGCTCCAGTCGACCCAGCTGACCTCGTTGTCCTGGCAGTAGGCGTTGTTGTTGCCCTGTTGGGTGCGCCCCATCTCGTCGCCCATGCACAGCATCGGGGTGCCGGTGGACAGCAACAACGTGGCCAGGAAGTTCCGTATCTGACGGGTGCGAGTGCCGAGAATGACCGGGTCGGTCGGTGGCCCCCTCGACACCGTAATTCGACGACCGGTTGTCGCGGGTGCCGTCGCGATTGCCCTCCCCGTTGGCCTCGTTGTGCGGTTGTTCGTAGGACACGAGATCGCGCAACGTGAACCCGTCGTGGGCCGTGACGAAGTTGATCGACGCCCATGGGCCGCGCGAACCGTAGAGGTCGCGGGAGCCGGAGAGCCGGTAGCCCAGGTCTCGAAGGCCACCCACCCCGCGCCAGAAGTCGCGGACGGTATCCCGGTAGCGGTCGTTCCACTCGGCCCACTGCGTCCCGAACCGGCCCACGGCGTAACCCTCGCCCGTGGCATCCCAGGGTTCGGCAATCAGCTTGCGGGTGGACAGCAGCGGATCGGCCGCGATCGCCGAGAGCATGGCCGAATCCGGATCGAACGCTCCGCCGCGCGGCCGGCCCAGCGTCGAGGCGAGGTCGAAGCGAAAGCCGTCGACACCGAACTCTCCCGCCCAGTAGCGCAGCGAATCGGTCACCATCCGCACGACCGGCAATCGAGCCGGGTCCAGCGTGTTCCCGGTGCCGGTGATGTCGTGACCGGGCGGCAGGTAATAAGTGTCCGGGGCCAGGCCGCGCCAGCTCAGATCGACGGGCGAATCGATGCCGCCCTCGCAGGTGTGGTTGTAGACCACGTCGAGGATCACCTCGATACCGGCGCGGTGATAGGCGTCCACCAAGTGGGCGAATTCGGCGATCTCCTGGCCGGGTTTGGAGGCGTAAGCAGGGTGCGGGGCGAAGAACGACAACGTCGCGTAGCCCCAATAGTTGGTACGCCCCGTGGCCACCAAACCGGGCTCGTTGGCATGGGCGTGGATCGGCAGCAGTTCCAGGGTGGTCACGTTGAGCGACTTCAGGTGGTCGATGACGACCGGGTGGGCGGCGCCGAGGTACGTACCGCGAAGCGCGGCCGGAACGCCGGGATGCCGCTCGGTCAGCCCACGAACGTGGGCTTCGTAGATCACCGTGTCGGGCCAGGGGACCTGGGGGCCCGGCGTCGGCGGGTCGATCGGTTGCGTGACCAGACCGAGCGGGACATGCCCCAGGGTCTCCAGGCCGAACTCAGAGGCCGGCATCAGGTCATAGAACGTGGTGTCGACCCGGCGCGCGTAGGGGTCGAGCAGCAGCTTGGCCTCGTCCCGGTCGAGGGCCCGGTAGCCGTAGCGTTGCCCGGCCTTGACTCCCGGGACGAAGGCGTGCCAGAGCCCGTAGTTCCGTTCCTCCATCGGCACCCGGAACTCCTGAGCGCCGGCCGCGTCGACCAGGCACAGTTCCAGGCGGTTGGAGTCCGCGTGTACCGAGAAGTTGGTGCCACCCGCCGTCAGGGTGGCACCCAGTGGGAAAGGGAAACTGCCGAATCCGCCTGTTCCCGACGTCGCCGCGAAGGTGATCTGTTCCCGCGAAGGGGCGGGGAACGCCGGCGCTCCATCGTGGCCGGAATCAGCTGCGGTGGCGGCGGGCGACACCAGGATCGGCCCTGTCGACAACGGGTTCGGCCGGGTGGGGTCAGCACCGTCCGGCTGGGAACTCATTGGTTGATCATCCTCGCCGCCGCGGTTGCGGCCGAAGGCCCCCCGAGCGCGGGCCCGACCGCCGGCTCCCCGGCACCGGCCTCGGCCAAGTGATCGGCCACCTGCGGCCGGAGGCCGCGCAGACAAGGGCATCGCGAGCCGTAGGACAGAATGGCGCCCGTGGCAGACACTTCGGTCGGTTCCCCCAGCAAGCGCCCGGTGGTGGGAGGAGCCCCGATCTCGATCCTGCCGGGGCGCGACTCCGTGGTCCATCTGCTCGACGTGACCGTGCGGCGCGGGTCGACGGTGCTGCTCGACCGGTTGAGCTGGAACGTCCGCGCCGACGAGCGCTGGGTGGTGCTGGGACCGAACGGGGCCGGAAAGACCACGCTGCTGCAGATCGCGGCGGCCGCCATGCACCCCACCTCCGGCCGTGTTCATGTGCTCGGATCCCGGTTGGGGGCCGTCAACGTCGCCGAGATCAGGCCGCTGGTCGGCATGTCGTCGGCGGCGCTGGCCGCACGGGTACCGCCGATGGAAAAAGTTCTGGACGTGGTCATGTCCGCCGGTTACGGCCGGGTCGGGCGGTGGCGCGAGCACTACGACCCCATGGACGAAGAGCGGGCTCGCGAACTGCTGGACGCCATGGGTGTGCTCGGTCTGGCCGACCGGGTCTACGGCACGCTGTCCGAAGGTGAGCGGAAGCGGACTCTGGCCGCCCGGGCCCTGATGACCGATCCGGAGCTGTTGTTGCTCGACGAGCCGGCCGCCGGGCTCGATCTCGGGGGGCGCGAGGACCTGCTGACCAGGCTGACGGCCCTGGCGGCCGACCCGCGCAGTCCGGCCACGGTGCTGGTCACCCACCACGTGGAGGAGATTCCCATCGGTTTCGACCATGTCCTGCTGCTCCGTGGCGGTCGCGTCGTCGCCCGCGGCCCCATCACCAGGGCGTTGACGACCAGCACGTTGTCGGAAACGTTCGGGATGCCGGTGCAACTTCGCCGCGAAGGTGGCAGGTACTTCGCGCGCCGCACCGGGTGAGGGCACCCGTGCCTGACCGCCTGAGCCGCTGAGCCGCAGCCATCCGCGGATCCGCCCGATCCGGTCCGTCTGAAGCCGGTCCGCCCGAGCAAGTCCGCCCGAGCAAGTCCGCCCGATGGGTCCGTCTGGACTTCAGCATTTCCCGACCCGCAACAATCCCCGTTCCCAAGGAGTTGGCATGAGCGTCGCGTCGTGGTCGTTGACCGGGCCCGAGGGGTCCGTCGCGCTCATCCGGCTGGACCGCCCCCCCGTCAACGCGCTCAATTCCGAGATGCACGCCGATCTGCTGCGCTGTGCCAGAGAGATCGCCGCCAGCCCGCAGGCGCGCGCCGTCCTGATCTGGGGCGGCGAGAAAGGCTTTGCCGGCGGTGCCGACATCGCCGAAATGGCCGAGCTGAACTCGGGGCAACTCCAGAGCTTCGGGCGGACGCTGACCACGGCGCTGGAGGCGATAGCCGGCCTGCGGCAGCCGGTCATCGCCGCGGTCACCCGGTACGCGCTGGGCGGCGGCTTCGAACTCGCCCTGGCCGCCGATCTGCGGATCGTGGCCGACGACGCGCGGTTGGGGGTACCGGAGGTGACCCTGGGGGTGATGCCGGGGGCCGGCGGCACCCAGCGCCTGGCGCGGCTGGTCGGACCCGCCCGCGCCAAGGAATTGATCTTCACCGGCCGGCCGCTGAAGGCACCGGAGGCGGTGGCACTGGGGATCGCCATGGCTGCGTATCCCGCCGACCGGGTCTACGACGAGGCGATGCAACTGGCGACGCGCTTGGCGAGCGGGGCCACCGCGGCCATCGCGGCCGCGAAGTCGGCCATCGACGAAGGGCTGGACATGGAACTGTCCCAAGCGTTGCGGCTGGAGGCCGACAAGTTCGCCTCCTTGTTCGACACCGAGGATCAGAAGACGGGGATGCGGTCGTTCCTGTCGGAAGGTCCTGGTCACGCCCGGTTCGCCGGACGCTGATGCCAGCCGGCCCACCGGCCGGCCGGCGCGGCTACGTGTTCTCGGCCGACGAGGTGGCGTTCCTGACGTCGGCCGCCGGACAAGATGCCCTCAGCCGAGCGCGAGCCTGGCCGCTGACCGCCACCAGCCTGCTGGCCGACCTCGACCGGGCCCGCAAGACGGCCGGGCGTTTCGGGCCGGCGGTGGTGGAGACGGCGGCCCTGCGACGCCGCGCCGTCGAGAAGCTGGGCCCGCCGGCCGCGAACTGGCTGCTCACCGAGGAGAGCCTGCAGCAGGCCACCCCGGGTGCGGTGGCCCGACACCGCGCCGACCGGCTACGCCTCGTCGGAGTCCACGATCTGACGTGTTCGGTCGGCGCGGACCTGGCCGCCCTGATTCGGGCTCGGTCCGGACCCGCGGTCGTCGGTTCTGATCTGGATCCGATCCGGCTGGCCATGGCCCGCTGGAATCTGGGCGCGGCCGGTCTGCCTGCCCCGCTTTTCCGCGCCGACGCGCTGACCAGGACGACCCGGGGGCTGCTCGGGTACGCCGACCCGGCCCGCAGGGACACCAGCGGACGGCGGATCACCACCGCCGACACCATCCCGTCGGTCGTGGACCTGGACCGGGTGCACGCGGACCGGCCGCCGGTGTTGCGCTTGCCGCCGGGCATCGACTATCAGGGGCTGGGCCGGCCGGGGGAGACGGAGATCGTCTCACTCGACGGGAGTGTGCGCGAGGCGGTGCTGTGGCCCGCGGAACTCGCCGGGCCGAGCCGGCGAGCCACCATGCTGCGGACGGACTTCCCGGCAGAGACGGTGACCAGCGACGACCCGGACGATTGTCCGGTTCAAGGCGTCGGCGACCTGATCGTGGAACCGGACGGTGCCGTCATCCGGGCCGGCCTGGTCCGGCATTGGGGTGCGCGGCACCGGCTCGGGCAGTTGGACGCCCACCTCGCCTATCTGACCGGACCCACCGCACCGCCCGGCCACCGCGGTTTCCGGGTCCACGACGAAGCGGCGTATTCCGAGCGCACGGTCGCCGATTGGATCCGGCGCGACGGCGTGGGCACCGTCGAGATCAAGCAGCGAGGCACGGCGTTGATCCCGGACGACCTCCGGGCCCGGCTGCGCAAAGTCATGTCTCGGGACACCCGTCGCGCGGCCACGCTGATCGTGGCCCGCATCGGCTCGGCCGAGCGAGCCTTCTGGTGCCACGCGGAGAGCCCACGCTGACCGCGGCCGGGCGACACGCACCGGGGGTGTCGACGCCGGTCCGGCACTCCACGCCGGACCCGTGGGTTCCCGTTGCCGCGGACGATGTGGCCGCGTTCTTCGGAGCCCCACCAACCAAAGGGAGGTGAGCTCAGGGCAGGAAGCGCAGATAGAAGTCCGGCTGGTCGAGGAATCGGCGCCAGTTGGCCACCAACTCCAGGTCGGCCCATTTCGCGCGCCGGAGTCCCCACGGGCCGACCTCGATCAAGTCGGCGCCGGGAGTCGCCGCGACGATCGGGGAGTGCGTGGCCACCACGGCCTGGGAGGTCCGGCTGGCCCCGATCTCGCGAAGGACGGCGACCAGGGCCAGGCAGCCGCTGAACGACAGCGCGGATTCCGGCTCGTCCAGGACGTAGAAGCCGGAATCACCGAACCGGGCGACCAGAATTTCCAGAAACGATTCGCCGTGCGACATCTCGTGAAATGCAGCCTCGCTGCGGCGGGTCGGGTGGTCCTCGAGGTAGCTGTAGAAGCCGTGCATGGTTTCCGCCCGCAGGAAAAAACCCCACCTCGGCGCGCCGACTCCGCGGCGCAGCGTCAGCGATCGATCCAGGACCGACTCGGTGGGTCGGGTCGAATGGTTGGCACCCGTCGACCCGCCCTCCGGGGATAGCCCGAAGGCCATCGCGATGCCCTCGACGATCGTGGACTTCCCGGCCCCGTTCTCGCCCACGAAGATCGTCAACGGCCCGAGATCCAAGCCTTGGTCGAGCAATTCGGCGACGGCCGGGATGTTGCCCGGCCAACGACCGGGGTCCGGCCGCTGGGTCCCGCCGCTCACCCGCACCACCGGGCGTCCCCACTCCACCCCCGTAAAGTAGTGCCCCGTGACTTTCGAACTGCTGCCCGCCGTCGACGTGGCCGACGGCCAGGCTGTCCGCCTGGTGCAGGGGCAGGCGGGGACCGAAACCCGTTACGGCGCACCGCTGGAGGCGGCGCTGGCCTGGCAGCGCGACGGGGCCGAATGGATCCATTTGGTCGACTTGGATGCCGCCTTCGGTCGGGGATCCAACGCGGAGCTGCTGGCCGAGGTGATCGGCCGGCTCGACGTGCAGGTGGAGTTGTCGGGCGGAATCCGCGACGACGACTCCCTGCAGGCCGCGCTGGCCACCGGGTGCAGGAGGGTCAACATCGGCACCGCGGCTCTGGAGAATCCCGAGTGGTGCGCCTCGGCCATCGCGCGGTTCGGCGACCGCATCGCCGTGGGCCTGGACGTCCGGGGTTCGACGCTGGCCGCCCGGGGCTGGACGCAGGACGGCGGCGACCTGTGGGAGGTGCTCGATCGGCTCAACGGGCAGGGCTGCCCGCGCTACGTGGTCACCGACGTCACCAAGGACGGCACCCTGCGAGGCCCGAATCTCCAACTGCTGCAACAGGTCTGCGCCGCGACCCCGGCGCCGGTGGTGGCCTCCGGTGGAGTGTCGTCGCTCGCCGACCTGGTCGCGCTGGGCCAGTTGAGCGCCCAGGGTCTGGAGGGAGCCATCGTGGGCAAGGCGCTCTACGCGGGAGCCTTCACCCTGCCGGAGGCGTTGGCCGCCGTCGGCTGACTGTCTCCCGGCCCTGGCCGGGGCTTGCCGCAACAAGGCTCTGTCCGGCGGGGCTCGCCGCGCGTGGGGCCCTCGGGCGCTGTATACGACGGCTGAGCGCCCCGCGCGGGCTGGTGGGCGAGGGTCCCCGTGCGCGTGGGGCCCTGGGGCGCTGTACACAACGAGGCGGGGCCCCAGGCGGGCTGGTCTTGCGCGCGAGTTCCCGGCGGCGAGTTCCCGGAAGCGGGTCGCCGGAGCCCGCCGGCTCGGGGAGGATGCGCGCATGACCATCCAGCGTCTCGGATCCGGCGGCCCGTATGAGGCGGCGATCGGCTACAGCCGGGTAGTGCGCGTCGGCCCCCTGGCCCTGACGGCCGGCTGCACTGCGGTGGTCGACGGTGTCGTCCGGCACCCGGGCGACCCGGCCGCGCAAACCGGCGTGGCGCTGGAGAACGGGCTGGCCGCGCTGGCCCGCGTCGGATTGGGGCCGGAGGCGGTCATCTTCTCCCGGCTGTACGTCGTGGCCGGCGCGGACACCGATGCGGTCGGCCGGGCCCACGGCGCTGTGTTCTCGGAGATCCGGCCGGCCGCGACGATGGTCGTGGTGGCTGGCCTGCTGGATCCGGCCATGCTGGTCGAGGTGGAGCTGACCGCCTGGGACGACACGTCGGGGCCCGGACCGGCTCCCGCGCCTTCGTAGACTGGATTCATCATGAGCGTTGCCGTCCGGGTGATCCCGTGTCTTGATGTGTCCGAGGGCCGGGTGGTCAAGGGCGTCAACTTCGTCGACCTGGTCGACGCCGGTGATCCGGTGGAGATGGCCCGCATCTACGACGCCGAGGGCGCCGACGAGCTCACCTTCCTGGACATCACCGCGACGTCCGACAACCGGGCCAGCGCCTACGAGATGATCCGGCGCACGGCAGAGCAGGTCTTCATCCCGCTCACCGTCGGCGGCGGGGTGCGGACGAACCACGACATCAACGCATTGCTGCGGGCGGGCGCCGACAAGGTGTCGGTGAATTCGGCCGCGGTGGCCAGGCCCGAGTTCCTGTCCGAGGCCGCCCGTGCTTTCGGCTCGCAGTGTGTGGTCATCGCGATCGACGCCCGCCGGACCGACGACCCCGGCTGTCCCTCCGGCTTCCACGTGACCACCCACGGCGGGCGGCGGGCGACCGACCTGGACGCGGTGGATTGGGCGCGTCGCGCCGAGGACGCCGGGGCCGGCGAGATCCTGCTGACCTCGATGGACGCCGACGGGACCCGGGCCGGCTTCGACCTACCCATGCTGCGGGCGGTGCGGGCGGCCGTCTCGGTACCGGTGGTGGCCTCGGGCGGCGCGGGCACGCTGGGTCATTTCGCCGAAGCGGTCACGGCAGGTGCCGATGCCGTCCTGGCCGCGTCGGTTTTCCATTTCGGCACCTTCCGGATCTCCGACGTGAAGGCCGAGCTGGCCGCGGCGGGACACACCGTCCGCGCTGTGCCGGCGGGAACGAGTGTCCGATGACGGCCCCGATCGGCGACCCGGCGGCCGGCCTGGTGTTCGACGCCGCCGGCCTGATTCCGGTGGTGGCGCAGCAGTACGACACCAAGGAAGTGCTGATGGTGGCGTGGATGAACGCCGAGGCCGTCCGGCGCACGATGGCGTCGGGCCGGGCCACCTACTGGTCGCGGTCGCGTCGCGAGTACTGGGTCAAGGGGGACACCTCCGCCCACACCCAGCAGGTGGTCGAGCTTCGGCACGACTGCGACTCGGACACCTTGTTGTTGCTGGTCGACCAGACGGGCGCGGCCTGCCACACCGGCGCCCGAACCTGCTTCGACGACGGCTTGATTCCTGGCGTCGGCTGAAGGTGCTGGCTCGCGTCGCAAAACGGCGGTCGGGCTACCCGCCCTCGGCTCACCCCACGCCGGCCGGCCGCCGGTAGTGATACCGGTGGTGCGGAATGAAACCCAGCCGGTCATACATGGTCAGCGCACCCTGGTTGGCCAGGTCGACTTGTAGGTACACCTGCTCGGCGGCCCGGTCCGCGGCCCAGCGAGCCAGCGCGCCCATCAGGCTGCGAGCCACTCCACGGCGCCGGAAAGTCTCGGCCACGGTGACCGCCGTGATGCCGAGCCACCCGCCGGACACCGATCCCCGGGCGACGCCGCAGAGCGATCCGGCCGGACCGGCGGAGGCGAAGATCGGGCTCGCGCCGGCGGTGAGCACCTGCACCGCATCCGCCGGTAAAGGGTCGCCTCGGTAGTGGTAACTGGCCAGCCAGCCCGCCGAAGGGGTCCGGTCGAGGCGAACGGCCGGGAGCCGGGGATCTTCCGGGCAGGCGGTGAGCAGGGTCGACAGCGGTGCGGTGAGCACCCAGGCGGCGTTGGCGATGACCCAGCCGCGCTCATCGAGCCGGCGCTGCAGCTCCGCCAGATCGCGCGCTTCGGCCCCCGGGTCCACCGATGCCTGGCCCCCGTCGACCCGGGGCTCGGGCACCTGCAGCTGCGGCGGCAGACCCCGATCGGAATAGAACGCGTCGACCGCGGCCAGCGCGTCGTCCAGCGGGCAGCCCGGATTCCCGACGGGAAGGGCGGAGTTCGCGCGCCCGGTGAACCCGTGACCCGCCCGCAGCCACCAGTCACCCAGGGCGACGGTTTCGGTGCCCGGCCAGCCGATCGCTGCGATTCGCTCCAGTGCTGCCACCGACGGGCTCCCTGGCGTCTGGCCCCCGGTAGGCACCGGGCACGAGGAAGGCCGGCCGGCAACGTTCTCGGTCATCGCGCTCACCGTAATCAGGCGGACGAAACGGAATGTGGCCCGGGAAGCCCTGGAGAACCTGACAGAACGGGAGCAGCCACAGGGGAGAATGAGCCCATGTCCACGTCTTCCCCGACCGTCGACGCCGTCCCGGTGAAAACCGGTGTGGGCGGGGGCTGGGCGCCGGCCGCGGCGCTGGGCACCATCTCTCCCACTCTGGCCGATTTCCGCGAGCTGGCCCGTGAGCGCCGGGTCATTCCGGTTTCCCGGAAGTTGCTCGCCGATGCCCTGACCCCGGTGGGTCTGTACGCCACCCTGGGCGGCGGGCGGCCAGGCACCTTCCTGTTCGAGTCGGCCGAGCACGGCAAATCCTGGTCCCGCTGGTCCTTCGTCGGAGTCGGCAGCCGCAGCGTGCTGACCGAACACGCCGGACAGGCGCACTGGCTCGGCGAGGCGCCCGCCGGCCTGCCAACCGACGGTGACCCGCTGGCAGCGCTGCGCGCCACTCTGGAGCGGCTGCACACCGAACCGCTGGCCGGGCTGCCGCCGCTGACCGGCGGGATGGTCGGCTATCTCGGATACGACGTCGTGCGGCGGCTCGAGCGCATCGACTCCGGCACCGGCACTCCCGACGAATTGCACGTGCCAGAACTGGTGATGATGGTGGCCACCGAGCTGGCGGCCCTGGACCACCATGAGGGCACGGTCACCCTGATCGCCAACGCGATCAACTGGGACGGCAGCGACGAACGGGTCGACGAGGCGTACTCCGACGCGGTCGCCCGGTTGGAAGCGATGACGACCGCGCTGGCCACTCCGGCCCCCCTTCCGGCCGCCGTCTTCTCGTCCCCACGCCCTGAAGTGCTGGCGCGGACCACCAGCCCGGACTACCAAGCGGCGGTGGAGCGGGCCAAGGAGTACATCCGCGCGGGCGACGCCTTCCAGATCGTGGTCTCCCAACGCTTCGATGTCCCCACCCAGGCTGATCCGCTGCAGATCTACCGCGTGCTGCGGGCGACGAACCCCAGCCCGTACATGTATCTGCTGCACGTGCCCACCGTCGACGGGCGTCCGGTCGCCGTGGTCGGGTCCTCGCCGGAGGCTCTGGTCACCGTGCGGGAGGGCACCGTCACCATGCATCCGATCGCCGGGACCCGGCCGCGCGGGCAGACCGAGGAAGACGACCTGCTGCTGGCCAAGGACCTGCTCGAGGACGCGAAGGAGCGCAGCGAGCACGTCATGCTGGTCGACTTGGGCCGCAACGACCTCGGCCGGGTGTGCGCCGCCGGCACGGTCCGAGTCGTGGACTTCTTCTCCGTGGAGCGCTACAGCCACGTCATGCACATCGTGTCCACGGTGACCGGGCAGTTGGCCGCTGGTCGGACCGCCTTCGACGCCCTGGCCGCCTGTTTCCCCGCCGGCACCCTCTCCGGCGCTCCCAAGCCGCGGGCCATGCAAATCATCGACGAGCTGGAGCCGGCCCGCCGCGGCGTGTACGGCGGCATCGTCGGTTACCTGGACTTCGCCGGTGACGCGGATACGGCGATCACCATTCGCACCGCCCTGGTGGCGGACGGGGTGGCGCACGTTCAGGCCGGCGCCGGAATCGTCGCCGACTCGGTGGCCACCGCAGAGGACGCCGAATGCCGGAACAAGGCCGCCGCGGTGCTGGCGGCCGTGGGCGCGGCGGCCACCATGGCGCCGGTCGGTATCGACTCCGGGTGGGTGGCTCTGGCAGGGACGGCTGCGGCGGGTGCCGCCGATGGCTGACTCGGACGCTGCCTCAGTGTCCCCGATGGCTGACTCGCACACTGCCGCAGCGTCTTCGGTGGACCTCGCCCCGGACCGCGAGGCCGGGCGAGCGGCCCAGCGGCGTCGGGCCCTGCCGCTGCTGGCGCTGCTGGTCGGTTCCGGGCTCATGGCGCTGGCGGCCGCGCCCACCTGGTATTCGCAGGGCTACGGCCAGGGATTGACGGCGTCGCTCAAGCGCACCGGGTCCCAGGCCGCACCCGGACTCTTGCCCCTGGCGTTGGTCGGGCTAGCGGGTATTGCGGCGGTGCTGGCGAGCCGGGGCCTGCTCCGCCGCCTGGTCGGGGTGGTCGTGACCGTTCTCGGCGGGATAGCGATGGTCGTGGCCGTGTCGGGGCTGGCCCATCCGCCGGCCGACGCGGGCGGCGACAACGGGCCACCGGTGGCCAGGACGTTGCTGGGACCGGTGGTCGCTCATCCGGCCGGGCCCCTCTTGGCGATGGCCGGTGGGCTGCTGCTCGCCGGAGCTGGAATCGCCGTGCTGGCCGGAATGGGGGCGCGACGCCTCGGTCAGCGGTTCGAGTCCGGGCCCCGCCGTGGTTCCGGCCTGGCCACCGCGGTCGGCGACGCCGACGACGCGAGCCAGTGGTGGAAGGCCATGGACACCGGCCTGGACCCGACCCAAGCCGCGGCGGAAATTCCGGCATCAGCCCCGACCAGAGGAACGAACCCGGGGCACAGCACGTCTGCGGGCCAGGACGGTGGCGTGGCCACGGCCGGGAACCACAGGAGTGGCCCGGGGCAAGATTCGGCTCCTGTTCACGTGGATTCGTCGGTGGCCAGCCGAAAGAGTGGCGACGTCACACTGGCGGCAGATGCGATTGTCACCGGACCGTCTGGCCGTCATCAACCGGTGATTCCGGCCGCCGCCGAGCGGAGTCAGCTTCCGTCGTCCGCCGCCGCGCAGTGGGCGGACGCAGTGCAGACGTCCGGTCCTGGGCGGCTACCATTACCTCTGGCGAGACCGACGGAGAAGAGCTGAGACGGGCCTGTGATGCCCGCAAGATCGCCGTTCGAGCCGACCGAACCGTTCCCAGTCCCTCGAGGCCGCAACACGCAGCGTCCGGGGCCGAGCGATTGCGACAGGACGTGAGGAGACCGAGTCGGTGAGCGTGCTGGACGCGATTCTCGAGGGGGTGCGCGAAGATCTCGCGGTCCGAGAAGCCGCCTTGCCGCTAGCCGAGGTGAAGGCGCCGCGGCCGTCGCCGCCGCTCCGCCCCGGCCCGTGCTGCCCGTGCTGCGTGAACCGGGAGTAGGGGTCATCGCCGAAGTCAAGCGCTCGAGCCCGTCCACGCGGATCGTTGGCTTCGATCACCGATCCGGCGGCGCTCGCCCGCAGCTACGCGGACGGCGGGGCCCGGGCCATCTCCGTGCTCACCGAGCGGCGGCGCTTCGGCGGATCGTTGCAGGACTTCGACACGGTCCGCGCGGCCGTCGACATTCCGGTGCTGCGCAAGGACTTCATCGTCACCCCGTACCAGGTTCACGAAGCCAGGGCGCACGGCGCCGATCTGGTTCTGCTGATCGTCGCCGCGCTTCAGCAGAACGTGCTGGTAGGGCTGCTGGAGCGAGTCGAGTCACTGGGCATGACGGCGCTGGTCGAGGTGCACACCGAGGCCGAGGCGGACCGGGCCCTCGAAGCCGGCGCCAAGGTCATCGGCGTCAACGCCCGCAACCTGGCCACGCTGGCCGTCGACCGCAATGCCTTCGCCCGCATCGCGCCCGGCCTGCCCAGCGACGTCGTCATGGTGGCCGAGTCGGGGGTCCGCGACCGGCCGACCTGCTGGCCTACGCCGGAGCCGGTGCCGACGCGGTGCTGGTCGGTGAGGGGCTGGTCACCAGCCGGGATCCGCGCGCCGCGGTCGCCGATCTGGTGACCGCCGGAGCGCATCCCTCCTGCCCACGCCCGGCCCGCTGAGCCGCGCCGTCCCGGAGGCGAAGCCGGACGGAACCGACTTTTGTCGTTCTCGCGGCTCACGGGCGATGATGGCTGCCGCGACGGCCTGACGTCTTGACGTCCTTCATCCGCATCGAGCCTCGGGCCGGCTGCTCGGTCGAACGTCTGCCTGAGAACCGTCTGGAGAGTCTGATCGCCTCGTGTCCGATGTGAGCCCTGCCAGCACCGACGCCGTCGGTTCCGCCAGCACCGTGTCCGCCGCCCCGCCCACTGGGTCGCCGACCGTCCCTTCGCCTCCGCGTCGACCTGGCCGCCGCGGCCGGACGGCCTGCCCGGATCTCCGACGCCCTGGGCGGAACCCGGCACGACCCCGACGCTCGTGGCTACTTCGGCTCGTTCGGTGGCCGCTGGCTGCCGGAGGCCCTGGTGGTGGCCATCGACGAGGTCGGTGACGCCTACGCCAAGGCTCGGTTGGATCCAGACTTCCTGGCCGAACTGGACCGGCTCGCGGAGAACTACGCCGGCCGGCCCAGCCCGGTCACCGACGCCGCGCGGCTGACCGACCACGTCGGCGGGGCCCGGTTCTTCCTGAAGCGGGAGGACCTGAACCACACCGGCAGCCACAAGATCAACAACGTGCTGGGTCAGGCTCTGCTGGCCCGGGCGCATGGGCAAGACGGCGACTCATCGCCGAGACCGGCGCCGGACAGCACGGCGTGGCCACCGCCACCGCCGCGGCGCTGCTGGGTCTGGAGTGCGCCATCTACATGGGCCGGGTGGACACCGACCGGCAGGCGCTGAACGTCGCCCGGATGCGTTTGCTGGGCGCCGAGGTGCGAGCCGTCGACTCCGGCTCGGCCACCCTCAAGGACGCCATCAACGAGGCGTTCCGTGACTGGGTGACCAACGTCGACAACACCTATTACGCGTTCGGCACCGTCGGCGGACCCGCATCCGTTCCCGCTGATGGTGCGGGACTTCCAGCGCATCATCGGGCTGGAGGCGCGCGCTCAGCTGTTGCAGATGACCGGACGGTTGCCGGACGCCGTGGCGGCCTGCGTCGGCGGGGGTTCCAACGCCATCGGGGTCTTCCACGCCTTTCTGGACGACCGAAACGGTGCGGCTGGTCGGCATGGAAGCCGGCGGCGACGGCATCGAGACCGGCCGACACGCCTCGACCATCACCGCCGGGACGATCGGCGTGCTGCATGGGGCCCGCACCTTCCTGCTGCAGGACGACGACGGCCAGATCATCGAATCGCACTCGATCTCCGCCGGCCTGGACTATCCGGGCGTCGGACCCGAGCACTCCCACCTCGCCGAGATCGGGCGAGCCGAGTTCCGTTCGATCACCGACGCTCAGGCCATGGACGCGCTGGCCCTGCTGGCCCGGACCGAGGGCATCATCCCGGCGATCGAGTCGGCGCACGCGGTGGCCGGCGCGCTCGACCTGGCCAGGGAAATCGGACCCGGCGGCAGCGTTCTGATCAACATCTCCGGGCGGGGCGACAAAGACATGGACACCGCGATGCGCTGGTTCGGCCTGAACGAGCCACAGGGCGGGCCGAACCTGCCGGCGGCGGGAACCGGAATGAGTCTCGCGGAGCTGTTCACCGCCACGCGCAGCGAAAGCCGCGCCGCGCTGGTCGGCTACCTGCCCGCCGGCTATCCGACGGTGGCCGGGTCGGCGGACGCGTTCGCCCGCGATCATCGACGGCGGTTGTGATCTGGTCGAGGTCGGCCTGCCCTGGTCGGACCCGGTGCATCGACGGTCCGGTCATCCAGGCGGCCGCGGAGACCAGCCCGCCGCAACGGTTTCCGGGTGAAGGACATCTTCGGCGTGGTCGAGGGCATCACCGCCCGCGGCGGCCGCGCGGTGGTGATGAGCTACTTCAACCCGGTCCTGGCCTACGGAATGGCCAGCGTTCGCCCGCGATCTGGCCGCGGCCGGCGGACTCGGGGTGATCACCCCGGACCTGATCGTCGACGAGGCGGAGGAGTGGCTGGCCGCCACCGGATCGGCCGGCATCGACCCCATCTTCCTGGTGGCGCCGGCCTCGTCGGCCGAACGGATCACCCTGACCGTGGCCGCCACCCGCGGTTTCCTCTACGCCGCTTCGACAATGGGCGTCACCGGCGCCCGGGACCAGGTGTCGTCGGCCGCGCCTGCACTGGTCGCCCGCTGCCGGGAACTGACCGATCTGCCGATCGGGGTCGGGCCTAGGGGTGCGCACCGGCGCCCAGGCGGCCGAGATCGCCGGGTTCGCCGACGCGGTCATCGTGGGATCGGCCTTCACCAGCGCCGTCGCCGAAGGCGGCCGAGCGCCTGACGGCGCTGGCCGCCGAACTGGCCGACGGCGTCCGACGCCGGGCGGGGGCGCCCTGATGACGGCGACCGCCTACCTGGCCGACATCCCGTCACCCGCCCAGGGGCGTCTGGCACCTGCGGGCCCTGCCCATCCGGGCCTACGCCTTCTGCATCATCATCGGCATCGTCGCTGGCGGCGTCTGGTGGGGCAAGCGGCGGTTCGTCGCCCGCGGCGGCCAAGCCGGGCAGGGTGACCGACGTCGCGGTCTTCGCCGTGCCGTTCGGGCTGGTCGGTGGGCGCCTGTACCACGTCATCACCGACAACGAGCTGTACTTCCGGGCCGGCCGGAACCCGTGGAACGCGTTCGCCATCTGGGACGGGGGCCTAGGCATCTGGGGCGCGGTCGCCCTCGGCGGCGTGGGTGCCTGGCTCGGCTGCCGCCGGTTCAAGGTGCCGCTTCGCCGCCTTCGCCGACGCCGTCGCGCCCGGCATGGTGGTGGCGCAGGCGATCGGCCGGCTGGGCAACTACTTCAACCAGGAACTTTTCGGCAGCCCGCACGACGCTGCCGTGGGGCCTGGACGTCTATCTGCGCACGCCCGGAGGTGTGGCCGGTTCCGCGGCGGATATCGCCGCCTGCCAGGCGCCCGGGTGGCGCCGGAATTCCCGACCGACTACATCAAGGCCACCCCGCGGTGCTGTGCGGCACTTACCATCCGACGTTCCTGTACGAGCTGCTCTGGAACCTGCTCGTCGCGGCCGTGCTGGTGTGGGCCGACCGGCGGTTCCGGCTCGGCCACGGCCGGGTGTTCTGGCTCTACGTCGCCGGTTACACGCTGGGCCGCGGCTGGATCGAGATGCTGCGCATCGACACCGCCAATCATTTCCTCGGCCTGCGGATCAACGTCTTCACCTCGATCATGATGTTCGTCGTGGCGGTCGGCTTCTCCTGATCGCCCTGCGGAACAAGCACCGAGAGGACCCGGCCCTGGTCCGGGGGGAGCCCATCGACGACGGCCGAGCCCACTCCGGGTCCTCCGCGGTCGCCGAGCCCGCCGGCGGTGCGGAAACGGTGACTTCGCCGGATGTCCAGGAGTCGCCGGCGCCGGCCGAAACGGGCACCGATCGGGCCGCCGAGATCGGGAGCGCCGGAGCGGGCGAGCCGAATTCGGGCGATTCTCCGACGGGCCAATCGGTCGACGTCCCGGCGGAAGCGGTGTCCGGGAACAGAAGCGATGCCGCCGAGCCGTCGCCGAGGGACAATTCACAGGCCCACAAGTCCTGACCGCTTGTCCCACATTCGCTGAGCATTTCGGGTGGTTGAACCGTGTAATCTCGGTTCAACTGGGCCGTCGCCGTCCCGGCCACCACCGGTTCGGGCGATCCGCGGACATCCCGCGCGATCCCCGGGGAGCCGGCCGGAGCGCTGGTCATCCCCGGTCATCCGCCATCCCACCCGGACCCGGGCGGGTACTGCGGTTCCGCTGCCGCACGACCCGCCCGCTCGCGCGTCTCTGCAGGGCTGCCGATCCCTCGACCCCTCACCGCCGACTGATCGGCCCCCGGGCCCGGTGCCGTACCCAATCTGTTCCCGCTGGAACGGCGGCCGGCGATCGGCCACCCGGGTCACGGCCTGCGCTCCCAGGGCGCTCGTTTGCCTCGAGCTGAAAAGTCTCGCGGCCCGACAAACACCTGAAGGCCTCTCGAGGGAGGCGATAAAGCTTTCACCGGGAGGTCCGCTGTGACGCACTCGAACGCCGCCGGGCATTCCCGCCTGCCGTTCTCCGCCCAGCCGGGACGGCAGGGGCTGTACGACCCCGCCTTCGAGCACGACGCGTGCGGAGTCGCCGCGGTCGCCGACATCAAGGGCCGCCGGAGCAACAAGATCGTCGCCGACGGGATCACCGCGCTCATCAACCTGGACCACCGCGGCGCCGCGGGAGCCGACCCGGCCGTCGGTGACGGCGCCGGCATCCTGTTCCAGGTCCCCGACGCCTTCCTGCGGACGGTCGTGGACTTCGAGCTGCCGACGTTCCCGAGTTGGATCCGCAGCTCGCTCACGACGCGGCCCGGCACTCGGCCGCGGTGAGCGGGCGGGGCGTCGACGGCTGCTGCGTTACGCCGTCGGCATCGCGTTCCTCCCGGTCGACGATGGCCGAGCGCCGCAAGGCCAAGACGCTGATCGGCCAGATCGTCGCCGACGAGGGCCTTCAGGTGATCGGCTGGCGGGCCGTACCCACCGACCCGGTCGGCGCGGGCGTCGGGCAGATGGCCGTCGACGTCATGCCGGTGTTCGAGCAACTCTTCCTGGCCGCCCCGGCCGACGCGAACGGGCGCCGGCCGTTCGGTCTGGCCCTCGACCGGCTCGTCTACCCGGTGCGGAAGCGCATCGAACGGGAGACCGAGGCGGCCGGCGTCGAGGTGTACTTCCCGTCGCTGTCCAGCCGGACCCTCATCTACAAGGGCATGCTGACCACCGAGCAACTGCCCGACTTCTTCGACGACATCCGGGACCAGCGGGTGGAGAGCGCGATCGTCGTCGTGCACTCCCGGTTCTCGACCAACACCTTCCCGGCCTGGCCGCTGGCCCACCCGTTCCGCTTCATCGCGCACAACGGCGAGATCAACACGGTGCGGGGCAACCGCAACCGGATGCGGGCGCGCGAGGCGCTGCTGGCCACCGACCTGATCCCCGGCGATCTCGAACCGGATCTTCCCGATCTGCAGCGCCGCGGCCTCCGACTCGGCGTCCTTCGACGAGGTGCTGGAGCTGCTGCACCTGGGCGGTCGGTCAGCCTGCCGCACGCGGTGCTGATGATGATCCCGGAGGCGTGGGAGAACAGGCCGCGACACGATGGACCCGGCCGTCCGCGGCTTCGCCGAGTTCCACGCCTCGCCTGATGGAACCCTGGGACGGACCGGCCTGTGTCACCTTCACCGACGGTCAGGTGCTCGGGGCGGTGCTGGACCGCAACGGGCTGCGGCCCGGCCGCTGGTGGCTGACCAGCGACGAGACGGTGGTGCTGGCCAGCGAGGCCGGCGTGCTGCCCATCCCGCCCGAGAAGATCGTCGAGCGCGGCCGGCTGCAGCCCGGCCGGATGTTCCTGGTGGACACGGTGGCCGGCAGGATCATGGACGACCGCGAGATGAAGGCGGCACTGGCCGCCGAGCACCCGTACGCGGAGTGGGTGCACGCGGGACTGATACAGCTGGACGACTTGCCGGCCCGCGACCATCGTGGCCACCGACCACGAGGCCGTGCTGCGGCGGCAGCAGGTGTTCGGCTACTCCGAGGAGGAGCTGCGCGATCCTGCTGCTCCCGATGGCCAGCGACCGGTGCCGAGGGCATCGGCTCGATGGGCACCGACACCCCGGAGGCCGTGCTGTCGGCGCGGCCCCGCCTGCTGTTCGACTACTTCTCCCAGTTGTTCGCGCAGGTCACCAATCCGCCGCTGGACGCGATCCGGGAGCAGGTGGTCACCAGCATGGCCAGCGTGATCGGGCCGGAGCAGAACCTGCTGGAGCCGTCACCCACCTCCTGCCGGCAGATCCGGCTGCCGTTCCCGGTGATCGACAACGACGACCTGGCCAAGCTGGTCGGGCGTGAACTCCGACGGCAACATGGCCGGGTTCGCGGCCGCGGTCATCTCCGGCCTGTACGAGGTCGGCCGGCGGCGGCGAGGCGCTGGCGAGGCGCCTTGGAGCGATGCCGCCGGGAGGCCGACGAGGCCATCGCCGACGGCGCCCGGATCCTGGTTCTCTCCGACCGCGACTCCGACGCCAAGCGCGCCCCGATCCCGTCGCTGCTGCTCACCTCGGCGGTCCACCAGCACCTGGTCCGGCAGAAGAGCGCGGACCAAGGTCGCGCTGGTCGTCGGAGACCGGTGACGCCCGCGAGGTGCACCACGTCGCCCTGCTGCTCGGCTACGGCGCGGGTGCGGTCAACCCGTACCTGGCGCTGGAGTCGGCCGAGGACCTCGCGGTGACCGGGCAGCTCGGCGACGTCTCGCCGGCGAAGGCCGTCCGCAACACCATCTACGCGCTGGGCAAGGGCGTGCTCAAGGTGATGAGCAAGATGGGCATCTCGACCGTCGGGTTCCTACCGTGCAGGCCCAGGTGTTCGCCGCCTTCGGCATCGACGAGGACGTGCTCGACGAGTACTTCACCGGCACCACGCTCCCGCACCGGCGGCAGCGAACCTGGACGTCATCGCCGAGGACATCCGGAGCGCCACTCGCTGGCGTTCGTCTCCAACGCCGCAGTCCGCGAGCACCGCGGCCTGGAGATCGGCGGCTCAGTACCAGTGGCGGCGCGAGGGCGAGATCCACCTGTTCAACCCGGAGACGGTGTATCTGCTGCAGCACGCGACCAAGACCAAGCAGGTCTCGGTCTTCCGTCGCTACACCGACACCGTCGACGAGTTGTCCCGCAAGGGCGGCACCCTCCGCGGCCTGTTCGGCCTGCGGACCGGACGTCCGGACTGCCGATCCCGCTGGACCGAGGTGGAGCCGGTCGAGAGATCGTCAAGCGGTTCGTCACCGGCGCCATGTCCTACGGCTCCATCTCAATGGAGGCCCACGAGACGCTGGCCATCGCCATGAACAGGCTCGGCGGCCGGTCCAACACCGGCGAGGGCGGCGAGGACGTCGAGCGGCTGCTCGACCCGGCCCGCCGGTCGGCGATCAAGCAGGTCGCCTCCGGCCGGTTCGGGGTGACCAGCGCCTACCTGGTGAACTCCGACGAGATCCAGATCAAGATGGCGCAGGGCGCCAAGCCGGGCGAGGGTGGGCAGCTGCCCGGCAACAAGGTCTACCCGTGGATCGCCGCGACCCGGCACGCCACCACCGGTGTCGGGCTGATCTCGCCGCCGCCGCACCACGACATCTACTCGATCGAAGATCTCAAGCAGCTGATCCACGATCTGCGCAACGCCAACCCGCCGCGCCAGCGTGTCGGTCAAGCTGGTCGCCGAGCCGGGCGTCGGCACGGTGGCCGCCGGCGTGGCCAAGGCGCACGCCGACCTGGTGATCATCGCGGGCTACGACGGCGGCACCGGAGCGGCTCCGCTGACCTCGCTCAAGCACACCGGCCAGCCCTGGGAACTCGGGCCTGGCCGAGGCGCAGCAGACGCTGCGGCTCAACGGGCTGCGCGAGCAGGTGCGGCTGCAGGCCGACGGCGGTCTGAAGACCGGCCGCGACGTCGATCATCGCCGCGCTGCTCGGCGCCGAGGAGTTCGGGTTCGCCACCGCGCCCGCTGGTGGTGGCCGGTTGCGTGATGATGCGGGTCTGCCACCTGGACACCTGCCCGGTCGGCATCGCCACCCAGAATCCGGTGCTGCGCGAGCGGTACACCGGCACGCCGGAGTTCGTCGAGACCTTCTTCCTGTTCCTGGCCGAGCAGGTGCGGGAATACCTGGCCGCGCTTGGGCTTCCGCCACGCATGCAGCGAAGCCGTCGGCCACGCCGAACTGCTGGACATCGCACCGGCCGTCGACCACCACCGGGCCCGCGGTCTGGACCTCGCTCCGCTGCTGGCCGTGGCGGACATCGACGCCGGCCACTCCTGCACCCGAACCCGGCCCAGCACGACCTGTCCGACGACGCTGGACGCCTGGCTGATCGACGGCGGCTGCACGGACGCCCTGGAGGACGGGCAGCGAGGTCGAGCTGAGTTACGACGGTGCGGAACGTCAACCGCACCGTCGGCACCATGCTCGGCGTCGAGGTGACCCGCCGGTTCGGGCCGGAGGGCTGCGCCGGCCGACACCATCACGGTCGCACTGGCCGGCACCGCCGGGCAGTCGCTGGGCGCCTTCCTGCCGCAGCGGCGTCAGCATCACGCTGACCGGCGACGCGAACGACTACGTGGCCAAGGGCCTGTCCGGCGGCCGGATCGTCATCAGGCCGGCGGAGAACTCGCCGGCCCAGGCGCCCGGGGCCAAGACGCAGGTCATCGCCGGCAACACCATCGGCTACGGCGCCACGTCCGGTGAGGTCTACCTGCGGGGCCGGGTCGGCGAGCGGTTCGCCGTCCGCAACTCGGGTGCACTGATGGTCACCGAGGGCACCGGCGACCACGCGCTGCGAATACATGACCGGTGGCCGGGTCGTCATCCTCGGCCGCACCGGGCGGAACGCCGCGGCCGGCATGAGCGGTGGCATCGCCTACCTGCTCGATGCCGACCACAGCCGGATCAACAAGGAGCTGGTGGACGTCGAGAAGCTTGGCCGCCGACGAGATCGTCTGGCTCGGCGAGGTGGTCGCCGACCACGTCCGCTACACCGGATCGCCGATCGCAAGGGCGCTGCTGGACGCCTGGGCGACCGAGTCCGCCCGGTTCTGCCGGGTGATGCCGCGCGACTACAGGCGGGTGCTGGAACTGCAGGCGCGAAGCCGAGCGAAGCCGGATGTCGACGCCGACCGAACTGATCATGGAAGGCAACCCGTGGCTGACCCGAGCGGATTCCTGAAGTACAGCCGGCAGACTCCGACCCGCCGGCCGGTGCCGCTGCGGCTACGGGACTGGAACGAGGTCTACGAGCCGTTCGGCGAGGAGGAGACCAAGCACGCAGGCGGCCCGCTGCATGGACTGCGGTATCCCGTTCTGTCACCAGGGCTGCCCGCTGGGCAACCTGATCCCGGAGTGGAACGAGCTGGTCCGCACCGGGCGCTGGGAAGACGCCTCGGAGCGGCTGCACGCCACCAACAACTTCCCGGAGTTCACCGGTCGGCTGTGCCCGGCGCCGTGCGAGGGCGCCTGCGTCCTGGGCATCGGCGACGACCGGTCTCCATCAAGGTCGTCGAGCAGCAGATCGCCGACCGGGCCATCGCCGACGGCGGGCTGGCCCACGTCCGGCGGCGTTGTCCACCGGCCGGAAGGTGGCGGTCATCGGTTCCGGGCCCGCCGGTCTGGCCGCCGCGCAGCAGCTCGGCCGGGCCGGCCACGAGGTGACCGTGTTCGAGCGGGACGGCCGGATCGGCGGCCTATGCGCTACGGCATCCCGGAGTTCAAGATGGACCGGGAGGTGCTGGACCGGCGGACTCGGCGCAGATGACGGCCGAGGGCGTCCGGTTCATCACGCCACTGTGCCGTCGGCGATCGACCTGTCCGTGTCCGGATCTGCGCCAGCACTTCGACGCCATCGTGCTGGCCACCGGTTCGACGGTGCCGCGGGAGCTCAGGTGGAGGGCCGGCGCCTGGACGGCGTCGAGCTGGCCATGGACTACCTGGTCCAGCAGAACCAGGTCTGCGAGGGCACGTCTCGACGCGACCGCCCGATCACGGCCCAGGACAAGCACGTGGTGATCATCGGCGGCGGCGACACCGGCGCCGACTGCTACGGCACCGCGCTGCGGCAGGGAGCCGCGTCGGTCACCCAGCTGGACATCCACCGGCAGCCGCCGTGCCAGCCGGCCCGCATCGACGCCGTGGCCGACCTACCCGCTGCTGCTGCGCACGTCGGCCGCTCACGAAGAGGGCGGCCAGCGGGTGTTCGGGGTCAACTCCACCCTGCTCGAAGGTCGGAGACGGACAGCGTCACCGGCATCCATCTGATCGAGGGCAAGCGCATGCCCGGGCGGCTTCATCCCGATCGCCGGGACTCGAGACACGCACATGCGGGCCGATCTGGTGCTGCTGGCGCTGGGCTTCGTCGGTCCGGAGCGGGAGTCTGCTGGACGGGCTCGGCGTCGACATGGGCCGGCCGCGGGACGGTCAACCGCGACGACGACTACATGACGAACATGCCGGGCATTTTCGTGGCCGGGGACGCCGGACGGGGCCAGTCGCTCATCGTCTGGGCCATCGCCGAGGGCCGGTCGGCGGCCGCCGCGGTCGACAAGTACCTGTCCGGCGGGTCCGGCGCTCCCGGACCCGCTGGAGCCCACAGCCATGGCGCTGCGCTGACCCGCCCCCGACCCCGCCCGGCTGCACCGCCCCCGCCCCGGCGGGGATCAACATCGTCGCGGGGATCAACTCGTTCATTCCGTCTCGCGGTCCCAAACAAGCTGTTGATACCCGCGACGGCCTGGCACACGCGGGCCGACGCCGGCCGGGCCGGGCTGTGACCCGCCGTCGGAATCGGTTCAGAACCCCGGTAGGCTCGCTGGCTCATGGAACGTCGAGCGAAGATCGTCTGCACCCTTGGGTCCAGCGACATCGACCGAAGAAGCGATCACATCGCTCATCGAGGCCGGCATGAACGTGGCCCGGATGAACTTCAGTCACGGCGACTACGCCGATCACGAGGTCATCCACGGCTATGTCCGGTCGGCCGCCGACAAGCTGGGCAAGACCGTCGGCATCCTGGCCGACCTGCAGGGCCCGAAGATCCGGCTGGGCCGGTTCTCCGACGGCCCGCACGAGCTGGGGGACCGGTGAATCGGTCACCATCACCGTCGACGACATGCGTCGGCACCGCGGAACGGGTCTCCACCACGTACAAGGGCCTGGCCAACGACGCCCGTCCCGGCGACCGGCTGCTGATCGACGACGGCAAGGTCGGCCTGGTCGTCACCAGGTCGAGGGCAACGACGTCAAGTGCACGGTCACCGAGGGCGGCCCGGTCTCCAACAACAAGGGGATCTCCCTGCCGGGCATGAACGTGTCCGTTCCGGCCATGATCCGAGAAGGACATCGACGACCTCAAATTCGCGCTGTCGCATCGGCGTCGACTTCATCGCCCTGTCGTTCGTCCGCTCACCGTCGGACGTGGACCTGGTCCACCGGTGATGGACGAAGTCGGCGCCGACCCGGGTACCGGTCATCGCCAAGCTGGAGAAGCCGGAAGGCGTCGCCAATCTCGAGGCGATCGTGCTGGCGTTCGACGGCATCATGGTGGCTCGCGGCGATCTAGGGGTGGAGCTGCCGCTGGAGCAGGTACCGCTGGTGCAGAAGCGGGCCGTGCAGATCGCGCGGGAGAACGCCAAGCCGGTCATCGTGGCCACGCAGATGCTCGATTCGATGATCGAGCACTCCCGGCCCACCCGGGCCGAGGCCTCCGACGTGGCCAACGCCGTGCTCGACGGCGCCGACGCGGTGATGCTCTCGGGCGAGACGTCGGTGGGCAAGTACCCGACCGTCACCGTGGCCACCATGGCCCGCATCATCGAAGCGACCGAAGGCGGAATCGGTGGCCGTGCCGCCGCTCACGCACGTGCCCCGGACCAAGCGCGGCGTGCTGTCCTACGCGGCCCGGGATATCGGCGAGCGGCTGGAGGCGAAGGCGCTGGTCGCCTTCACCCAGTCCGGCGACACCGTGCGCCGGCTGGCCCGGCTGCACACGCCCCTGCCGCTCCTGGCTTTCACGCCGCTCAAGGAGACGGTGAACCAGCTGGCGTTGACCTGGGGCACCAAGACGTTCCTGGTCGACTCCGTCGACTCCACCGACGCGATGGTGGAGCTCGTCGACAAGGCGATGCTGCAGGTGCCGGGGTACCACGAAGGCGACACGCTGGTCATCGTGGCCGGCTCGCCGCCCAACACGTCGGGATCGACGAACCTGATCCGGGTGCACCGGCTTGGGATACAACGACTGACCGGTCATGGCCAAGCCCGATGCCTGGAGATCGAGTTCGACGCCGACGGTGTGCCCCGCGGACAAGCGGTGCTCGACGCCTTGGTCGGCCTGCTGGACCTGGAACGGCTGGAGGACGACCTGTTCCGGGGCGTTTCGCCGGACAGCTCGCCGGTGCGGGTGTTCGGCGGGCAGGTCGCTGCGCAGGCCCTGATCGCGGCGGGTCGCACCGTGCCTGCCGACCGGCGGGTGCATTCGCTGCACGCGTACTTCCTGCGCCCGGGTGACCCGCAGATTCCGATCGTGTACCGAGGTGGACCGCACTCGTGACGGCCGGTCGTTCATCGACCCGGCGGGTGGTCGGCCATCCAGCGCGGCAAGCCGATCTTCACGATGTCCAGTTCGTTCCAGATGGAACAGCCGCGGCCCGATCACAGCCGATCCGATGCCGGATGTCCCTGCGCCGGAGACAGGTCTGCCGGCTGCCCGAACTGCTGACCGGGTTGCCGGAGCGCCCGACCGATGCTTCTGGGCGACCGGATGCCGCGCGCGTTGGACATGCGGTACGTCAAGGTGCCGCCGTGGATGCCGGGCCGCCGGCCCGGTAGTCGGCGCGCGCAGCCGGGTGTGGTTCCGCGGCGACGGCGCAGCTGCCCGACGAGCCACTGCTGCACGTCTGCATGCTGGCCTACCTGTCCGATCTGACCCTGCTCGACTCGGTGCTGGCCTCCCACGGCCTGGCGGCTACGACCGGGTCGGGCTGGCCTCCCTGGATCACGCCATGTGGTTCCATCGGCCGTTCCGGATCGACGACTGGGTGCTGTACGACACCGCCTCGCCGAGCGCTTCGGGTTCGCGCGGGCTCGGCAAGCGGGCGCTTCTTCGCCCGAGACGGAGCGCATGCTGGCGACCGTCGTCCAAGAAGGACTGATCCGCGTCCGCTGAATGCGCCGGCCGCGGCTGCGGGCCGATCGTCGGTGCCCCCGGTCAGACTCGAACTGACACTGGACGGATTTTGAGACCGCTTCCTCTGCCGATTGGGATACGGGGGCGCATCCACCCGGGCTGGACGGCCCGAGCGCAGCGTTGATCCTAACGGCACAGGCGCCGCGGGCTCGCCAGCGCAGCGACGGCTCCGATGTGTGCGACCCGGGCAGCATCCGTCCGGCCGGGCCTGAGAGTATTTGCCGCACCTGCTTGGTGCGCCGGATCACCTTCCGGTCCGCCCCGTTCGTCGTCTCGCCTCTGGAGGCCCAGTGACTGCCATCGCCCCAGCCCGCTCGCGCGTCGTGCTCGCCGATCTCCTGCCCGGCTCGCTGGTCCGCGACGCGATCCTGGTTGTGGCCGGGGCCGGCCTCACGGGCCTGGCCGCTCAGGTGGTCGTGCACACTCCGTTGTCGCCGGTTCCGTTCACTCTGCAGACGCTGTCGGTGCTCATGGTGTCCACGGCCCTCGGGGCCACCCGCGGGGTCCTGGCGATGGCGTTGTACATGGTGCTGGGCGGCATTGGGCTGCCGTGGTTCGCCGGTCACCAAAGTGGCTTCGGCGGGCCGACGTTCGGCTACGTGGTCGGATTCATCCTGGCGGCCGCTGTGGCCGGCAGGCTCGCGGAGCGGGGCGAGGATCGTCGCATCGTGTCGAGCATCGGGCTCATGGGGCTCAGCACCCTGGCGGTGTACGCGGTGGGCGCCAGCTGGTTGGGCGTGAATCTCCACCTCGGGTTGGCCAAGGCCCTGGATCTCGGCGTAACGCCGTTCCTGATCACCGATTTTCTGAAGATCGCGGTCGCCGTGCTGGTGTTCCCGGCGGCCTGGCGGTTGGTCCGGCGCTGACTGCCCGCACCGGCCGCAGCCACCGGCCGCGGCCATCGTCAGCCTCGGCATGGGGCGGCACCCGCGACCCGATGACCAGGCGGCGTCATCTCCAGGTCACATGACTTCGTTACGCTCACGCTGCCTGGCGGGCCGATCCGCGGTTCGCCGGCCGGCCCGGTAGGAGGACCGAATGGCAGCATCGCGGCGAGTGCTCATCGCTGAAGACGAGGCTCTGATCAGGCTTGATCTGGTGGAGATGCTCACCGACGAAGGCTTTGAAGTGGTAGGCGAGGCCTCGGACGGCGAGCAAGCCGTTACCCTGGCCACCGCGCTGAAGCCGGACCTGGTGATCATGGACGTGAAGATGCCCAAGAAGGACGGCATCGATGCGGCGGCGGAAATCGTGGCGGATCAAATCGCCCCGGTGGTCATGCTGACCGCCTTCTCGCAGCGTGACCTGATCGAGCGGGCCCGTGACGCCGGCGCCATGGCGTATTTGGTCAAGCCGTTCAATCGAGCCGATCTGGTGCCGGCGATCGAATTGGCCGTGGCCCGCTACGCCGAGATGGTGGCGTTGCGCTCGGAGGTGGCTGACGCGACGGCCCGGTTGGAAACGCGGAAGCTCATCGACCGCGCCAAGGGTTTGCTGATGACGAATCAAAAGATGACCGAGCCCGAGGCCTTCCGGTGGATACAGCGGACCGCCATGGACCGCCGCACGTCCATGCAGGCGGTCGCGCAGGCGGTTTTGGATGGTCTCGGCGCCAAGTCGTGACCGCCCGCTCGCTGTTCGTCACGCCCGGCCGGGTAATCGACCGGGCGTAAGGCTTTTGCGGGGTTTTCGCTCCGAAATGTTTCGTCCGCTGAAATTCCGCCCCGTGCACTCAGGTGTCCCGAGCGTGTGATTAATGGACGCGATTTGGTCACGGGCCGTTCTGCCTGTACCGAATCGGCCCCATTGTTTGTTAGGTTCCCGCGGGTCAGCAGTTGGCAACACCCCGATCAACAGCGGGATTGATTCAAGAAAGCCGGAGGTGGCAAGTGCGTCGTTCGACGATGCTGAGCGGGATGGTGTTGGTGGTGGCTGCGGCCCTCACCGTCTCCGCGTGTGGTTCGAAGTCCGCGGGCGGTGGTTCCAGCAGTTCCTCGTCTTCTTCTTCCTCGTCTTCCTCGGCTCCGGCCGGTGGTGGATCTTCCTCGAGCAGTAGTAGTTCATCCGTCGCGGGTGGCGGTTCGGCCAGCGCGACCGGCTCCGCGTCGGCGCCCAGCGGATCGTCGTCGGCGGCCAGTGGTTCTTCGTCGGCGGCCAGTGGGTCGTCGTCCGGTAGTGGCTCCTCGTCGGCCCCTGCCTCGGGCAGTGGCAACGGCGGCCTGGCCATCAAGCCCGTCGTCCAGATCGACTCCAACGGCAAGGCCGTGCCGACCGCGGCCGGTGGGACGCCCGCCGACCCGGCCGGTAACGGCAAGGCCACCTGCAGCGGCGTGAACATCGCCATGGCCGGCGCGCTGACCGGCGCGAACGCAGCACTGGGCATCAACATCATCGACGGCATGAAGGTGGCCCTCGCGGCCCACAACAAGGCCAACCCGGGCTGCCAGGTCCAGATCAAGCAGTTCGACACCGAAGGTGATCCGCAGAAGGCGACCCAGGTGGCTCCGTCGATCGTCGCGGACTCCTCCGTGATCGGCATGGTCGGCCCGGCCTTCTCCGGCGAGACCAAAGCGACGGGTGCGGTGTTCAGCCAGGCCGGCCTGCTGTCCCTGACCGCGTCGGCCACCAACCCGGCGCTCACCACCAACGGCTGGACCAACTTCTTCCGTGGTCTGGCCAACGACGCCGTGCAGGGCCCGGCCGTCGCCAAATACCTGGTCACCACGGCCGGGTTCAAGAAGGTCTGCGTGGTGCAGGACGACTCCGATTACGGTGTCGGCCTGGCCAAGACGGTCACCGAAGGTCTCGGCTCGGCCGCGGACTCCAGCTGCGCGGGCAAGGTGAAGACCGGCGACAAGGACTTCTCGGCCATCGTCAACCAGGTCAAGACGGCCAGCCCGGACGCCATCTTCTACGCCGGCTACTACGCCGAGGCCTCGCCGTTCGTGAGCCAGCTGCGGTCCGCCGGCGTGACCGCCACCTTCGTGTCGGGTGACGGCACCAACGACCCGCAGTTCGTCAAACAGGCCGGTTCCGCCTCCAAGGGCGCGCTGCTGTCCTGCCCGTGTGGTCCGGCTCCGGCCACGTTCGCCTCCACCTACACCTCCGAAAACGGCCAGGCCCCGGGCGTGTACTCGGTGGAGGGCTACGACCTCACCACGATCATCCTCAAGGGCATCGACTCGGGTGTGAAGACCCGCGCCGACATGATCAAGTTCGTGAAGAGCTACTCCGGTGACGGCCTGGCCCGTCACTACAAGTGGAACGACAAGGGCGAATTGTCCTCCGCTCTGATCTGGATCTACAAGGTCCAGTAAGGCCACGCGAGGCACGCCGGTAGCGACCGGAGATCACACCAAGGGTCTCCGGTCGCGGTCATCTGTTTCCCACCGATGCGGTCGGCGGATGGGCCACCAGCACCATCCCGGTCTTCAGGAGCACCATGACGGGTTCTTTGCTTGCGAGCACTGCTTATCTGGCCGACAACTCGGTTATCACCTTCGACCTGGGCCGGCTAGGCTCCTCGTTCTTCCAGTCGACCATCGACGGCCTGGAGTGGGGATCCATCTACGCCCTGGTGGCCGTCGGATACACCCTGGTCTACGGGGTGCTCCGGCTGATCAACTTCGCCCACGCCGAGATCTTCATGTTCTGCATGTTCGCGCAGTACGCGGCGCTGATGGTGATGGGCTTCTCGCCCAGCGGCAACGCCTACGCCGAGGGCGCGCTGCTGACAGTGATCTATCTGGGTGTCGCCTTGATCGCCGCCATGGCGGTGGGCGGCGGAGCGGCGGTGGGGCTGGAACGAGTCGCCTACCGCCCGCTGCGAAAACGCAACGCCCCACCGTTGGTCTTCCTGATCACCGCGATCGGCGCCGACTTCGTGCTGCAGGAGTTCGTGCATTTCGTGCTGCCCAAACTCACCGGCAACAACCTGGGTGGCCTGAACGCCCAACAGCCGATCATCTTGGTGCAGCAGGAAGACCTGCTTCAAGATCAAGGACGGCACGGTCACCAACAAGACGCTGATCATTCTGATCGCGGCCGTGCTGCTGGCCTTCGCCACCGATTATTTCGTGAATCGGACGAAGTTCGGTCGCGGCATGCGGGCGGTGGCTCAGGACCCGAACACTGCGACGCTGATGGGCGTTTCGCGGGAGCGCATCATCATGCTGACGTTCCTGCTCGGCGGCATGCTGGCCGGCGCCGCCGCCCTGCTGTACACCATCAAGATCCCCAACGGCATCATCTACTCGGGCGGGTTCCTGCTCGGCATCAAGGCGTTCGCCGCGGCGGTGCTCGGCGGCATCGGCAACCTGCGCGGGGCGCTGCTGGGTGGCCTGGTCCTCGGCGTCGCGGAGAACTGGGGGCAATACATCTTCGGTACCCAGTGGAAGGACATCGTGGCCTTCGTGCTGCTGGTCCTGGTGCTGATGATCCGGCCGACCGGCATCCTCGGTGAGAGTCTCGGGAAGGGCGCGGGTATGAGCGCGACCGCGATTGACCCGGCGACCGTCGAAGCGGCCTCAGATCGGCTTCGGCGACCGTTTCCGGCTGTGGTGGAACGCCCTGTCGCGGCCGGCCCAGTGGGGCTTCGGCGTGCCCGTTCGTCGTGCTGATCGCCCTGCTGCCCATCCTCCGGCCGCCGGTGCTGACCACGGCCGGAACCGACTTCGGCGGGGTGATGGCCCAGTTCGGCATGTATTGCGCTGATTGCCATCGGCCTGAACGTGGTGGTCGGCCAGGCCGGCCTGCTGGACCTGGGCTACGTCGGTTTCTACGCGGTCGGTGCCTACACCGTGGGCCTGTTGACCAGCCAGGACAGTCCGTGGAATCAGACCGGGCCGGGTGGCTGGCTCTCGAGCAAGTGGGCCTGGCTGGCCTGCGTGCCCATCGCCATCGTCATCACGGCGATCTCGGGGCTGATCCTGGGGTCGCCCACGCTGCGGCTGCGCGGTGATTACCTGGCCATCGTCACGCTGGGCTTCGGCGAGATCGTCCGGTTGCTGGCCGACAACCTCGACACCCTGACCGGCGGCGGCCAGGGCCTGTCCCAGATCGCCTTTCCACGGTTCGGGACGAGCGCCACCTATCCGCAGGGAGTGTTCTCGGCCGGCAATATCGGCGATCCCACGGGCAACTGGTTCACCAAACACCTGAACAGCGGCGTCTGGTGGTTCTGGCTGTCGCTGGTGCTGATCGTGCTGGTGCTGATGTTCGTGGGCAACCTGGAACGATCCCGAGTGGGACGCGCCTGGGTCGCCATCCGGGAGGACGAGGACGCCGCCGAAATCATGGGCGTGCCCACCTTCAAGTTCAAGTTGTGGGCGTTCGTCATCGGTGCCGCGTATCGGCGGCCTGTCCGGGGCCCTGTACGCCGGGCAGGTGCAGTTCGTCGGTGCCGACCAACTTCAACGTCATCAACTCGGTGCTGTTCCTGTGCGCCGTGGTGCTGGGCGGTCAGGGCAACAAGATCGGGCGTCATTCTCGGCGCGTTCTTCATCGTGTGCCTGCCCAACGCGTTCCTGGGCCGGACCGAGGTCTTCGGCATCCAGATCGACGGAAATTCGATCGCCCAGTACAAGTATCTGTTCTTCGGACTGGCGCTGATGTTGCTGATGATCTTCCGGCCGCAGGGGCTGATCCCGGTTCGGCAGAAACTCCTGACCTTCGGTCGGCAGATTTACCAGGCCATGAAGCGGAACCCGGTGCCCAACAAGGACGAGACTGTCGAGCGTGAGGCGGCCCGATGACGCATCCGGGTGGCGTAGGGGCCGGTTCGGAAGAAGGCGAAGCGTTCCGGACGGTCGAAGGCGGACCGGATTCCGTCCCGGCCGTCGACGAACCGGGCGCCGGCCTGTCCGAAATCGCCGCCGTCAACGTCGAAGAGGTCAATCCGGCCCTCGCCGATCCCGAAGTCGTCGCCGAAATGGTGGCGCCGCAGCGCGACATCGCCACCGAAATCGGCGCGCCCCTTGTTGGAAATGCAGTCGGTGACCATGAAGTTCGGCGGTCTGACGGCGCTCGATGCGGTCAATTTCCATATCCGGCGCGGCGAGATTCTCGGCCTCATCGGCCCGAACGGAGCCGGCAAGACCACCTGCTTCAACGCCATGACCGGCGTTTACCGCCCCACCAGCGGCACCGTGATGTTCGACGGGCGAGCCGCTGGGCAAATTGAAGCGCAACCAGATCACCCGCCGCGGCATCGCCCGGACGTTCCAGAACATCCGGCTGTTCGGCGAAATGACGGCCTTGGAGAACGTGGTGGTCGGCACCGATGCGCGGCACCGAACCTCGGTCATCGGCGCGACGTTCCGTTCGGCCCGGCACCGGCACGAGGAGCGGGATGCCATCGACCGCGCGATGGCTCTGCTCGAGTTCGTCGGTATCGGGGCGCGGGCCACCGAGAAGGCCCGGAACCTGCCCTACGGCGATCAGCGCCGGCTGGAGATCGCCCGGGCGTTGGCCACCGAGCCCAAGCTGCTCTGCCTGGACGAGCCCGCCGCCGGGTTCAACCCGAAGCGAGAAGTCCGCGCTGATGGACCTGATCCGAAGATCCGCAGACGACGGCTACACGGTGCTGCTGATCGAGCACGATATGCGGCTGGTCATGGGGGTCACCGACCGGCTGGTGGTGCTCGAGTTCGGCAAGAAGATCGCCGACGGGCTGCCCGCCGAGATCCGTGAGAATCCCGCCGTCATCGCGGCCTATCTGGGGGTACCGGACGATGCCATTGCTTGAGATCACCGACATGGCAGTGGCCTACGGCCGCATCGAAGCGCTGCACGGCATCTCGCATCGCCGTCGAGGAAGGCGAGCTGGTCACCCTGCATCGGGGCCAACGGCGCGGGCAAGACCACGACCATGCGAGCCATTTCCGGAATCCGGGCGCTGTCCCGCGGCAAGGTCGTCTTCGACGGCAGTCGACATCACCCGGATGAAGGGGCACGTGCGGGTGCTGTCCGGCCTGGTGCAGGCGCCCGAGGGTCGCGGTGTGTTCCCCGGCATGACGGTGCAGGAAAACCTGGACATGGGGCACTACGGCCGAAAATTCGCCTCCAAGGCGGCCTACAGCGAAACGCTGGACAAGGTGTTCGGGCTGTTCCCGCGCTTGCAGGAACGGCGCAACCAGGTGGGCGGCACGCTGTCCGGTGGCGAGCAGCAGATGGTGGCCATCGGGCGGGCCCTGATGGCGCGGCCGCGGCTGCTGCTGCTGGACGAACCGTCCATGGGCCTGGCGCCGATGATCATCCAGCAGATCTTCCGGATCATCTCGGAGATCAACGCCCAGGGCACCACCGTGCTGCTGGTGGAACAGAACGCGCAGCAGGCGCTGTCCCGTTCGCACCGGGCCTACATCCTGGAGACCGGCGAGGTCGTGAAAACCGGCAGCGGCAAGGAATTGCTGGCCGACCCGAGCATCAAGGCGGCCTATCTGGGCGTGGCCTGAGCCGTCTCGTCTCGGCCGTCTTGGCCGTGCCGCGGCCTGCTTCCCGGCGCGGCCGTCGTGTCTTCGCCGGCCGCCGGCCCGGAGCTCAGGACGCCGGCCGGTACAGGCAGGTGAGCCGGGCCGTGCAGGTACGGCGGCCGGCGGAATCGGTGATGGCGATCTCGAAGCTGGCCACGGTCCGGCCGACCTGCAGCGGTGTGCACACTCCGGTGACTGTGCCGAATGTGGCCGAGCGGTGGTGTGTGCAGTTCAAGTCGATGCCCACCGAGAATCTGTGGTCCGGAGCCAGGACGGCGGCGTGCATGGATCCCAGCGTCTCGGCCAGCACCGCGTTTGCGCCACCGTGCAGCAAACCGGCGGGCTGGCGGTTCCCCTCCACCGGCATGGTCGCCACCATCCGCTCGGCGGTCGCTTCGGTGATCTGGATGCCCATGTGGCCGTTGAGCTCTCCCCGTAAGGCGTTCATCTCGCCGATCAGGTCGGGGTTGTCCAGGCGGAGCCGGTAAAACGGGGATCCGGCGGCCGACGGGGTCGGCTGTCCGGGAGCCGGCGCGGGGGAGTCAGTCATGGCCGGAATCTTGCCTCGTCCTTTGCGGCTGCCGGAAAGCACCTGCGCCTCGGGCGGGAGTGCTGCCGTCGGTGAACGTTGGCGGCTGTATATGACCACCAATGTTCACCGACGGCCCGGTCGGTCCGGCGACGCTGTCGGTGGGCGACCCTAGACTCGCCGGTGTGATGGCCAGAGCATCGGCGCCCGCGCGGGCCGCCACCCCGTCGCGCGCCGCCTATGCGCGGATGAGCATGGCGGAGAAGATCGCGGTGTCCAAGGCGGCCCCGGCCCGCGAGAAACCGTTGCTGCTGCTGCTCGACGGGCACTCGCTGGCCTACCGGGCGTTCTTCGCGCTGCCGGTGGAGAAGTTCTCCACCACCACGGGGCAGCCGACGAACGCGGTCTACGGGTTCACCTCCATGCTCATCAACCTGCTGCGGGACGAGCGCCCCACCCATATCGGCGTGGCCTTCGACTTGTCCAGGCAGACCTGGCGGAGCCAGGAATACGTGGAGTACAAGGCCAACCGGACCAGTTCGCCGGCCGACTTCAAGGGTCAGATCGAACTGATCAAGGAGGTGCTGGCCGCGCTGCGGATCCCGGCCATGACGGCCGAGAACTACGAGGCCGACGACATCATCGCCACGCTCACCACCCGGGCGGTGGCCGCGGGCGTCGACACGCTGATCTGCACCGGCGACCGCGACGCTTTCCAACTGGTCAACGACCAGGTCACTGTGCTCTACCCGAAGCGCGGCGTCTCGGACATGTCCCGGGTCGATCCCGACGAGATGCAGAACCGGTACGGACTCACGGCGGCGCAGTATCCGGATTTTGCGGCCCTGCGTGGCGACCCCAGCGACAACCTGCCCAACATCCCCGGCGTGGGGGAGAAGACGGCCGCCAAGTGGGTCCGCGACTTCGGCTCCCTGATGACACTGGTCGACCGGATCGACGAGGTGCCGGGCAAAGCCGGAGATGCGCTCCGCGCCAACCTCACTCATGTGCTGCAGAACCGCCGGCTGACCGAGTTGGTTCGTGATGTCCCCATCGAGATCGACCCGGTGGTCGATCTGCACACCGCGCCGTTCGATCGCGAGGCGGTGCACTCGATCTTCGACAACCTGCAGTTCAAGGTGCTGCGGGAGCGACTGCTGGAGACGTTCGAGCAAGCCGACGAGACGTCGACCGAGGGCTTCGACATCAGCGGGCGCCGACTTCCGACCGGCTCGGTGGCCGGCTGGTTGGACGCGCACACCCGGGAGCTGGTGGGCATCACGGTCCGGGGGGCGTGGGCGCCCGGCGGGGGCGACGTGCAAGCGATGGCCCTGGCCGCGGCCGACGGTGCGGCGGCCCTGGTCGCTGTGGAGCAACTGGACGAGGGCGACGAGCAGGCCTTCGCGGGCTGGCTGGCCGACCCGGCCCGGCCCAAGGTCGGCCACGACCTGAAGCCGGCGGTCAACGCCCTGGTGGCCCGGGGCTGGGCCGTCGACGGTATCGAGAGCGACACGGCGCTGGCCGCCTACCTGGCGCTGCCGGGCCAACGGGCTTTCGACCTCGGTGATCTGGTCCAGCGCTACTTGCACCGGACCCTGGACTCCACCGCGAGCGGCGAATCGGAGCAGCTGTCGCTGGACTTCGAAGCCGAAGCCCCGGCCGCCGACCCGGAAGCGGAACGCGACCAGGCCGACATGGTCCAGGCCCGGGCGGTCATCGACCTCGGCTCTGTCGCTGGACCAGCAACTCGAGGCGTCCGGGCAGAAGTCCCTACTCAAGGATCTGGAGCTACCGGTCGAGCGGGTACTCGGTCTGATGGAGCGCACCGGCATCGCCGTCGACGTCGACTATCTCGACGACTTGCAGTCCACTTTCGCCGCGGAGGCCGACGCGGCGGCCGCCCGCGCCTACGCCGAGCTCGGGCCGCGAGGTCAATCTCGGGTCGCCGAAGCAGCTGCAGACGGTGCTCTTCGACGAGTTGAGCATGCCGAAGACGAAGCGCACCAAGACCGGCTACACCACCGACGCGGACGCCCTGTCGGCGCTGCACGAGCAGACCGGTCACCCGTTCCTGACCCACCTTCTCCGGCACCGCGACGTCACCAAGCTCAAGACGACCGTCGAAGGACTGCAGAAGTCGGTCCAGCCCGACGGCCGGATCCACACCACCTATCTGCAGACGGTTGCCGCCACCGGGCGGTTGTCCTCGACGGAACCAAATCTGCAGAACATTCCGATCCGTACGGACGAGGGCCGCCGGATCCGGCGGGCGTTCATTCCCGGGGCGGGCTTCGAAACCCTGCTGACGGCGGACTACTCGCAGATCGAGATGCGGATCATGGCGCATCTGTCGGAGGACGCGGGGCTGATCGAGGCGTTCAATTCCGGTGAGGATCTGCACACCGCCGTGGCCAGCATGGCGTTCGGAATTCCGCCGGAGGAGGTGCATCCGGAGATGCGGCGGCGGATCAAGGCCATGTCGTACGGGCTGGCGTACGGGTTATCGGCGTTCGGGCTGTCCGGCCAGCTCAAGATCAGCGTCGAGGAGGCGCGATCGCAGATGGACGCCTACTTCGCCCGGTTCGGCGGTATTCGCGACTATCTCCGCCGCACCGTGGACGTGGCCCGGCTGGAGGGCTACACCGAGACGCTGTTCGGACGGCGCCGCTACCTACCCGACTTGACCAGCGACAACCGTCAACGCCGCGAACTGGCCGAACGGGCGGCCCTGAACGCACCGATCCAGGGCAGTGCCGCCGACATCATCAAGGTCGCCATGCTCGGCGTGCAGCGGCGGATCGAGGCGCAGGGCCTCGCGTCGCGGATGTTGCTGCAGGTCCACGACGAATTGGTGTGCGAGGTGGCGCCGGGAGAGCAGGAGGCGTTGACGGCCGTGCTGCAGGAAGAGATGGCCGGCGCCATCAGCATGACTGTGCCGCTGGAGGTTTCGGTCGGGCTCGGCGCCAATTGGGACACCGCCGCCCACTGACCGGTTCGTTCCTGGATCTCGACCGCTCCGCTTCCGGGTCCGGCGCGGGCTGCGGGTTCCTCGCCGAGCTCATGATCGAAAGCTCACAATGAGTTCGTGCTGATCCCGAACCGGGTGGTCGCGGGCATCCGTGACGGTTCTGTCACCCATCTGTACCGGCGCTGGGACCGACCCCGAGCGGTGGCAGGCGGGACGCAGCTGACCCGCCTGGGGCTGGTGGCCATCGATGCGGTGGAAGAGGTGGAGTCGCCGGACGCCATCACCGATGCGGACGCCGTCAGCACCGGGGAGAAGGATCGAGCGGCTCTGCTCGCCTGGCTCAACCGTCGTCCCGACGACCGTATCTTCCGGTTGACCGTGCACTTCGCCGGTGACGATCCGAGGACCACGCTGCGGGCCACCGAGCCGTCCGACGTGGAGCTGCTGGCCCTCGACGCGCGCCTCGACCGCCTGGATGCGCTGCGGCCGGCACCGTGGACCCGGCCCATTCTGCAATGGATTCGCGAGCATCCGGCCGTGGTCAGCAAGGAGTTGGCGGTGGCTCGGGGGCTCGATCCGCAGACTCAACTGCAGCCGATGAAGACGGACATCCGCCGGTTGAAGGCGCTTGGCCTGACCATCAGCCTCGATGTGGGCTACCGGCTGTCTCCCCGCGGTGAGCGTTACCTCGACTGGTGGGCGAGCCGGCAGCAGTAGATCGCCGTCCCTGGGAACAACGCGCCCCGGGCCGGCGACCACTGCCCCCAGACGCCGTTGAAACCCTCGGGCCATTCCGGCTCCACCAGTCGTTCGAGCACAAAACCGGCGGCGGTAAGTTCGCGGATGCGATCACCGAGGGTGCGGTGGTGCTCGACGTAGGCAGGCACACCGTCGGCGTCCACCTCGACATACGGCGAACGATCGAAATAGGACTGGACGACGGTCAGGCCCCGAGGTCCAGGGTCGTCGGGAAACATCCAGCGGAACGGATGTGTCGTCGAAAACACCCAGCGGGCATCGGGTTTCAGCACACGGGCTACCTCCTGCATGGCGCCGGCGGAGTCGCTGACGAACGGGATCGCCCCGAATGCGGAAAAGGCGGCATCGAAAGACTGCCTGGCAAAGGGCAACGCACAGACGTCCGCCTGCACCAACGGAACCGGAAGACCCGTGCGGTCGGCCGCCTCCCGGGCATGCCGGAGCATTCCGGCCGACACGTCGAAACCGACAACCTGCGCGCCCCGCCCGCTGAGCCATCGCGAACACGGCGCTGAGCCGCAACCGACTTCCAACACCCGGCGTCCGGCCACATCTCCCAGCAGCTCGGCGTCGGCCTCACGCAAGTTCTCCGGGCACCACACGAAGTCCGCATCGCCGAGAAAGGCGCCGTGCTCCGCGTGGTATTCGTCCGCGTCGGCGTCCCACCACCGCCGGTTGGCCCGCTGTGAAACGGCCTGATCGACGTCGACGAGAGCGGGACGGGTCGGTCCGATGCCGGTCATGGAGTGATTCTGCGCAATCGACCGGCCGTCAGCGGCCCGGGTGGGTCCGGCCGGCCGCGGCCGAGGAAAGGGTCTGTTCGAGTGGCAACCGGGGAATGCCGCCGTTCCGCTCGGTCCCGGGTGCTTCCCGGCGCAGCGGCGCGCGCGCCGGAGTGGCGTGCGACAGGTATGAGTCGGGCGTACCCTCAACAAAGCTGTGGGTACGTGCTGCCTCGGAATGGAGCAGGTCGCACTCGCTGTGCCTGATCCAATCGCATATCGCGCACGTCGGCTGCCGAGTTCGCTGAGAATCGGCTGTGCCCGGAATCGTTTCCTGACGCCGCCGCGCCGCGCCATGCCTGGATCCGGCCGGCCGAGCCCGCAGCCATGCGGCGGCCCGTCCCGGTCCGCCCACCCGGGCGCTCAACCGAGGGTCCGTAGTTCCACCCGCTCGACCGCACCCGGCGGTCCCGATCAACCCATCCCCGGAGCAACCCACCACATGTCTGCCCCCACCACGATCCCGCAGGTCGCCATCAACGACATCGGGACGGCAGAGGACTTCCTCGCCGCCATCGACCAGACGATCAAGTACTTCAACGACGGTGACATCGTCGAAGGCACCATCGTCAAGGTCGACCGCGACGAGGTGCTGCTCGACATCGGCTACAAGACCGAGGGCGTGATTCCGTCCCGCGAGCTGTCCATCAAGCACGACGTCGACCCCAACGAGGTCGTCGAACTCGGCGAACACGTCGAGGCCCTGGTTCTTCAGAAGGAGGACAAGGAAGGCCGCCTCATCCTGTCCAAGAAGCGCGCGCAGTACGAGCGGGCCTGGGGCACGATCGAGAAGGTCAAGGAAGAGGATGGCGTCGTTTCCGGCACCGTCATCGAGGTCGTCAAGGGCGGCCTGATCCTGGACATCGGCTTGCGCGGCTTCCTGCCCGCGTCGCTGGTGGAAATGCGGCGCGTTCGCGACCTGCAGCCGTACGTCGGCCGGGTGCTGGACGCCAAGATCATCGAGTTGGACAAGAACCGCAACAACGTCGTGCTGTCCCGCCGGCAGTGGCTGGAGCAGACCCAGTCGGAGGTGCGCAGCGAGTTCCTGCACCAGCTGGGCAAGGGCCAGGTCCGCAAGGGCGTCGTGTCCTCCATCGTCAACTTCGGCGCCTTCGTCGATCTCGGCGGCGTCGACGGCCTGGTGCACGTCTCGGAGCTGTCCTGGAAGCACATCGACCACCCGAGCGAGGTTGTCGAGGTGGGCCAGGAGGTCACCGTCGAGGTGCTCGACGTCGACATGGACCGCGAGCGGGTGTCGCTGTCGCTGAAGGCGACGCAGGAAGATCCCTGGCGTCACTTCGCCCGTACCCACGCCATCGGTCAGGTCGTGCCGGGCAAGGTCACCAAGCTGGTGCCGTTCGGCGCCTTCGTGCGGGTGTACGACGGTATCGAGGGCCTGGTGCACATCTCCGAGCTGGCCGGCCGCCACGTGGAGATTCCGGAGCAGGTCGTCACCGTGGACGAGGAGATCTTCGTCCGGGTCATCGACATCGACCTGGAGCGCCGCCGGATCTCGTTGTCGCTCAAGCAGGCGAACGAGAACATCACGCCGGAAACGGAATTCGACGAGGTCCGGGCTCAGTACGGCGTGGTCGACCACTACGACGACCAGGGCAACTTCGTTCCGCCGGAGGGCTTCGACGTCGCCAGCGGCGAGTGGCTGCCGGGCTTCGACGTCCAGCGTGAAGCGTGGGAGAAGCAGTACTCGGATGCTCACGCCGTGTACGAATCCCACCTCAAGCAGATCGCGGCGGCTCAGAAGGCCGACGCCGAAGCGGCTGGGGAAGGGACTCCCAGTTCCTACTCGTCCAGCTCCGACAGCGCCGCCGAGGGTGCCTCGACGACCGAGAGCGCGCCCGGTGGCTCACTGGTGGACGACGAGGCCCTGGCGAAGCTGCGGGAGCGTCTCGCCGGCAGCTGACCTCAGGTTGTCCGACCCGAACGGCGGGACCGCGTGGCGGTCCCGCCGTTCGGCGTCGGCGATCGGATTAGGTTGCCCGAGAATACATTTCGGAGCCGGTAGCGACTGACTGTGACGGAAACGTCCCATGCGGTCACGGCGGGTTGACCGGATCGGAACACAGGTGGCCGATACCGTGGCAGCATGCGCCGCCTGATCGCCGTCCCTGCCCTGGCTGCCGTGCTGCTGGTCGCAGCATGCAGCTCGAACTCGGGCACCAAGAGAACCGTAACCGTCGTCAACACCGTGACCGGCGGCTCATCGAGCAGCGCCGGACCGGCCAAAACCACCACCGGTTCCAGCATCGTGGTCGGGTCCTCCGCATCGGCGCCCACCGGCTCCGGCAGCGCTGGGGGGAGCAGCGGGAAATCCACCACCAGCACCGCCGCCACCAAGACCGGAACGTCGGCGAGTGGATCGGTGAGCGGTACGACGCAGACCACTGCCTCCACAACGGTGACCACGTCCTCCACGAAGTCGTCCACGCCCGCCTTCAAGAAGGTCGATCCGACGGCCGCCAATTGCGCGGATCTGATGGACTCGGGCGACGTACAGAACGATCTCGGGTTCACCATCGGCAACACCAACTCCCGGATCCGCCTCGGCGCCGGCGACAACGGCGCCACCAAGGCCATTCGGTGCCTCTACGGCAGCAAGGACGGCGGTAAGACCGCGCCTGTCCGCATCCGTCTCACCGAATACGACAGCGCCGCCCATGCCGAGAAGCAGCTGAAGATCGACCTGGAATCCGGCGGGGTCAAAGCGATCACCGTCGGCGGATTTCCGGCCAGTCTCCAGATCGCCAACGGCGGTTTGATCGAGATGCGTTATGACACCTGGACGATGACCCTGGCCGTCAGCGACAACTTGGCCAGCAGCGACAAGCTGACCTCTGGGCTGCCGAAGTTGGCCACGCAGGTGCTGGCCCGGGTGCTCAAGAGCTGATTTCCCGGTCCAAAGGGCGTCGGCGGGGGTTGAGTGGAGCGGTCGTTAGCCGGGGTGCTTCAGAGCTGAATCCGCCCTCCGCAGCCCGTTGCCGGGCTTGTTCGGTTCCCCGGGCTGAGTGCCTGTCGGCGTTCAGCTGTTTGTTGACCACACAGCCCCTGGCCCGACACGGGATGGCTATGCGGATGGGCGAGTCCGACGGCGAGTTTGACCGGCCCCTACCGGACGGTCAGCACTCGTCCGGATCCCTGGCCCGGCCCGCGCGCCGCAGACGGCGATCAGACAGCGGGAGCGGGTGCGGGCACCTGGTAACGCACCGGCAGAGCCTTGCGCGGCCGATGCCGCCCGTGGTGGAACAGCGAGGCGAAGAAGCCGCGCTTGTTGATTTGCGTCATGGCACCGACCCAGATGCGTCCGGGTCGACCCTTGCGATGCCGGCCCACTTGAGCGCCGTACGTGGCGTACACGGAACCTCCTTCGGCGCCGCCGGAGCGGTGGGCCGACGTGTTGGTGACCCTCTCGGACCGAGCGAGGGACATCTACTGACTGGCGCCTTACGGTAAGTCAGTCACCCGGTCAGGCCGGGGAGGTTCGGTTCGTGTCGAGCCATCACTTTCCGGGTCCGGGTGAGGAGAGCATCGCGTGGGCGGAGCACCTGAGCCGGGCCGGCCGGAGAGACCTGCTGGAGCCGGGTTTCGGCGGCTGACGGTCGCGGTGACCGGCGGCATCGGGGCCGGCAAGAGCACCGTGTCCCGCCGATTGGCCGAACACGGAGCGGTGGTCATCGATTCCGACGTGCTGGCCCGCGAAGTCGTCGCCCCAGGATCGAAAGGACTCGAGGCGATCGGGGGCGCGTTCGGGCCGGCCGTGGTGTCGGCGGACGGGTCCCTCGACCGGGCCGCCCTGGCCGCGATCGTCTTCGCTGATCCCGTCGCGCGGGCAACCCTGAACTCGTTGACCCATCCCTTGGTGCGGGCGAGGTTCGACGAACTGCGTGACCAGGCGCCGACCGGATCGGTGGTGGTCAACGACATCCCGTTGCTGGTGGACCTGGCCACCGCGGCGGCGTTCCACCTGACCATCGGGGTAGGTGCCGCACCAGACCTGCGCGTCGCCCGGCTCATCGACCGCGGCCTGGCGGAAGCCGACGCCCGGGCGCGGATCGCGGCTCAGATCGACGACGCCGCCCGCCAGGCGCTGTGCGATGTCTGGCTGGTCAACGATTCGACCGAGGCGTCTTTGCTGGACCAGGTGGACGCCTTATGGACCGACCGGATCGATTCGTTCCGCCAAAACCTGATGGCTCACGCTCCAGCGCCGGTCGTCGCCCAGACCGCGTTAGTTCCCACGGCCGCGGCGGCGCTGTCGCGGTTGGAAGCCCGGGTGCGCCGCGTCCTGGACCCGGAGAAACTCACCGCTGTCCGCCTCGATCACCGGCCGGACGGGCTGGATATTCAGCTCACTGGGGACGCCGAATTCGACCTCCGGGGGCTGCTGGATCGGTTCTCCGCCGCCGGGTTCGAACCGGTCGACACGCTCGCGGCCGGTTGGAATTCGCTCTCGCCCGGGTCGGATCCGTCGCTCGGTTTCGAATTGCCCGCACTCGGTTTGAATTCGCGGATGCCAGGCGCGAGTCCGTCGCCAGCATTGCCGCAGCCTTCGAGGACCGTCGCCCAGCGGCTGCGCAGTGCCGATCCCGGCTCGAGCCTCAATCTCTACTTGACGGTTACATAAGCCGGTTCTTGGCGGTGTATGACGCCTCGGCGGGTGTGCCCGCGTGAGTGGCACGGCGGCCGGCGTGTGGGAGCCCCTCGTCCGCGGGAAGGGGTGGCGCCTCGGCTCGTTGCCGGGAGTTCGTCGAGCGCCGCACGCGTTGTAGGTGGAGGTGGAGGTGTGCAACCTTCCGACGGGTTCGCAACGTGTGCACAGGTTGCGAACCCGTCAACTGGTTGCGCGGTCTCGGTCGGCGCGGCTCGGGCGGGCAAGCCTGGCGGGGCGGCGCCCGTTCGAATCAACTTCCCTCGCGCCAGAGGTCCGGAGCGTTTCCGCAGGTAGCGGCGACTGTCGGTGCTGCTGCGTACCCTTTTGTCCGTGGCCTTCGCAACGGAACATCCGGTCCTCGCGGTCTCGGAGCATCGACCCGTCTCCTCGATACCGCGCACCCAGCGGCCGTTCAAGGTGGTGAGCGATTACCAGCCGTCGGGCGATCAGCCGCAGGCCATCGCCGAGCTGGAGCAGCGCCTGGTCCGGGGAGAGAAGGACGTCGTGCTGCTCGGTGCCACCGGCACCGGCAAGTCGGCCACCACAGCCTGGCTGATCGAGAAACTACAACGCCCCACGTTGGTGATGGCCCCGAACAAGACGCTGGCCGCGCAGCTGGCCAATGAATTGCGGGAGCTGTTCCCCGAGAACGCGGTCGAGTACTTCGTTTCCTACTACGACTACTACCAGCCCGAGGCCTACGTCCCGCAGACGGACACCTACATCGAGAAAGACTCCTCGATCAACTCGGACGTGGAGCGACTGCGACACTCGGCCACCATGTCGCTGTTGTCCAGGCGGGACGTCGTCGTAGTCGCATCGGTGTCGTGCATCTACGGCCTGGGAACGCCGCAGTCGTATCTCGACCGGTCGCTGCCGGTGTCGATCGGCATGGAGCTGGATCGCGACACGCTGCTGCGGGCGCTCGTCGACATTCAGTACAGCCGCAACGACATGGCGTTCACCAGAGGGTCTTTCCGAGTTCGCGGTGACACGGTGGAGATCATCCCGGCCTACGAGGAACTCGCCGTCCGGATCGAGTTCTTCGGGGACGAGGTGGAGCGGCTGCACTACCTGCACCCGCTGACCGGCGACATCATTCGTGAGGTCAACGGGTTGCGGATCTTTCCCGCCACCCACTACGTCGCCGGTCCCGAGCGAATGGCCAGGGCGCTGTCATCCATCGAGGCCGAGCTGGAGCAGTGCCTGGCCGACATGGAAAGGCAGGGCAAGCTGCTGGAAGCTCAGCGGCTGCGGATGCGCACCAGCTACGACGTCGAGATGATGCGGCAGGTCGGCTTCTGCTCGGGCATCGAGAACTACTCGCGGCACATCGACGGTCGCCCCGCCGGTTCGGCGCCGGCCACGCTGCTCGACTACTTCCCGGACGATTTCCTGCTCGTCATCGACGAGTCGCATGTGACGGTGCCGCAGATCGGCGCCATGCATGAAGGCGACGCCTCGCGCAAACGCACGTTGGTGGACCACGGGTTTCGCTTGCCGTCGGCGCTCGACAACCGGCCGTTGACCTGGGAGGAATTCGCGGGCCGCATTGGGCAGACCGTCTACCTGTCGGCCACGCCGGGCCCGTACGAGCTCGGCCGCGCGCAGGGTGAATTCGTCGAGCAAGTGATCCGTCCCACCGGATTGGTCGACCCGGAGGTGGTGATCAAACCGACCAGCGGCCAGATCGACGATCTGATCGGTGAGATCCGCGCCCGCACCGAGCGGGACGAGCGAGTGCTGGTCACCACCCTGACCAAGAAGATGTCGGAAGACCTGACCGACTATCTGCTCGAATTGGGGATCCGCGTTCGCTACCTGCATTCCGAGGTCGACACACTGCGGCGGGTGGAATTGCTCCGCGAGCTTCGGCTGGGCGAATACGATGTGTTGGTCGGCATCAACCTGCTCCGCGAGGGCCTCGACCTGCCCGAGGTGTCTTTGGTGTCCATCCTCGACGCCGACAAGGAGGGTTTCCTCCGGTCGTCTACGTCGTTGGTGCAGACGATCGGTCGGGCGGCGCGGAACGTGAACGGGCAGGTCCACATGTACGCGGACAAGATCACACCTTCGATGGCCAACGCCATCGACGAGACCAACCGGCGCCGCGAGAAACAGCAGGCTTACAACCGCGAGCGGGGCATCGACCCGCAACCGCTGCGCAAGAAGATCAACGACATCCTGGAGCGGGTGTACCAGGAGGCCGCCGATACGGTCGATTCGAACTCGAAGGTGCCCATCGGCGGTTCGGGTCGCAACGCCTCCCGCGGCCGCAAGGCGGTCGGCGAGAAGGGCCCGACCAGCTCGGGGGTCTACGCCGGGCACTCAACGGCCGGCATGGCGCGGTCCGAGCTCGCCGATCTGGTGCAGCAGCTGACGGATCAGATGTTGGCGGCGGCCCGTGACCTGCAGTTCGAGCTGGCCGGCCGTCTCCGCGACGAGATCGCCGAACTCAAGCGCGAGATCCGAGACATGGACAACGCGGGCGTGGTGCTTCCGTTCAAGAAGCCGGCCAAGAAGTCCAAGGCGGCGTCGTCGACCTGAGCTCCACGCTTCGCTTGAGATCGCTGGGCACCTGTCGCCCGCGGCCGCGTCGTCGACCTGAGCTTCATGCCCGGTTGAGATCGCTGGGCACCTGTGCCCGCGGCCGCGTCGTCGACCTGAGCTTCATGCCCGCTTGAGATCGCTGGGCACCGTCGCCCGCGTCCCTAGGCTGGGCCGCGCTCACTCAGGCGGCCGCCGACGGCGCCCGTGCCGAGGGCTTGGTCGGTGCCCCGCCGGGCGCGACGTGTGACCCACGCCTTTTTCGCCGCCACGCTCCGGGCATGACGGCGTGCCGCCGCCTGCCGTTCGGCAACGGCGAAAGCCCGGGCGGCCTTGCGCTGCTCGGCCTCCAGCACCTTTTCGGATCGGACCGGCCAGAGGTAGGCCAAATCCGGTGGCACGCCGGGGAAGCGCGCTCCGTAGAAGCCGGCATCTTTGCGGACCAACGACGATTGGTGACTGCGGTGCAGGTCGGCGTCGCCGAGCCAGGGCGGTAGCGCCGCCGCGGCGCCCAGCTCGGGTTGCGTCCGCAGCGAGGCGACCCCGGCCGCCCGCACGTCGGCGACGATGGTGGCCGCGCAGGTGTCCCCGAAACCGGACTCCAGCCACACCTCGCAGCAGGTCACGCCGTATCGCGCCAGTGCCTCCTCGTAGCCCTTCCACATCAGCACCGCAGGATGATTCGCCCAGCCGTAACCGGGCCGCGTCAGCGCCCGGACGATTTGAATCACCTCGACTCGCTGTTTGCCGAGCCGTTTGCTGTCCAGGGCACGGGCACTCTGCTCGAAATCCGGGAAGGGTAAGAACGTCTGCATCAGCTGGTGATGTCCTTGCGTCGGAACCGGATCACGGCCGCCCCGAAGAACAGCGTCGCGTAAGCCAGCGCCGAAAACCCGCCGCGGACCATGTCGTCCCACCGCACCGGCTCGACCAGAGCTCCTGTCCAGGACAGCGAGTAGTGGGTGGGCAGCCAATTCCGGATGGCGCCCAGCGCCGTGATCTGGTCGAGGATCTGCGACAGGATGGACAGCAGGACAGCCCCGCCCACCGCACCCAGCGGAGCATCGGTGGAGACGCTCAAGAAAAACGCCAAACCCATGACCCAGGTCAGTTGCACAGCGACATAACCCACCACCAGCGCCAACCGGACCAAACCGGTGCCCGTGTCGAATTGGTCGCCGATCGGGGTGGAGAGCGGCCCGTTCCCGTAAGCGAGAACGCCGACGATCCAACCAGTCACCGTCAACAGCGCCAGACCGGTCAGCGACAACACCCCCGCCACCAAGACTTTTTGCCGAAGCAGCCGCAGCCTGGGAACCGGCATGGCCAGCAAGTACCGCAGTGAGGACCACGACGCCTCGGATGCGATGGTGTCGCCGAAGAACAGGCTGATGACCACGATCAGCAGAAAGGAGCTGGAGAAGAACAGGGTGACGATGGCGAAATTCGTCGCGCCCGTTTTGGCCAGATCGACGAAGGAGTTGCCCCGGCTGTTGCTAGACGATCCGAGCGAAAACGCGATCCACAAGATGATCGGAAGCAGCACGAGGAAGCCCAGGGAAAGCTGGGTCCGGCGGCGGCGGATCTGGCGCGAGAACTCAACCCGCACCGGTAGAGTCGCCGCCGGTCGGAACCCGACCGGTACGTGGTCCGGTCCAGCCGGACGCGAGGCGCCCCACCCGGCCATGGCGTGCAGAGCCGCCTCTGATCCGTCCAGATGGGGTTTCGGCTGGCTCACGATCCGCCTCCGATAAGGGCAAGGAAAACGTCTTCCAAACGATTCTTGGGGGCGACTCCTGAGACGGCCACACCCGCGGCGACCAGCGCCGCCACTGCCACCGCCGCCGAGGATCCGACTTCGGCACGCACGGCGCCCGGTTCGCCCGGCAGTGACTCGACCGCCACGAACCGGACGTCGCTCATCTGCCGGAGCACGCGGGCCGCGCGTTCCGCGTCGTCGACCGTGAAGAGCAGTTCACCCGATCCGGAGACCAGTTCCGCGACGGTGCCCGCCGCGATGGTGCGGCCCAGGTGAACCACGACCACATGCGTGCAGGTCTGCTCCACCTCCGAGAGCAGATGGCTGGAGATCAACACTGTCCGGCCGGTGGCGGCATAGCGGCGCAACACTTCCCGCATGGCATGGATCTGCGGCGGGTCCAAACCGTTGGTCGGCTCGTCCAGGAGCAACAGATCCGGTAGGCCGAGCATGGCCTGGGCGATGGCGAGTCGCTGCCGCATGCCCTGCGAGTAAGTCTTCACTCGGCGACGGATGGCCGTCCCCAGGCCGGCAATCTCGAGAACCTCCGCCAGGTGTGCGTCGTTGAACGGCCGGCCGGTCGCCCGCCAGTACAACTCCAGGTTCGCCCGCCCGGACAGGTGGGGGAGAAAGCCTGAGCCCTCCACGAACGACCCGATCCTGGACAGGATCGGCGCTCCGGGCACGACTTTCTCACCGAAAACGACGATGTCGCCGGCCGTCGGTGTGATCAGCCCCATGACCATGCGCAGCGTCGTGGTCTTACCGGCGCCGTTCGGTCCCAAAAGGCCCAGCACCTCTCCGGGGCGCACCTGGAAGGAGACGTCCTGAACAGCGGCGACTCCACCGGGATACCGCTTGGCCAGCGACGTGATCCGCAGCGGAAAGACCTCGGCCCCTCGGGACGCGGTCGGCCCACTGGGTCCCGTCGACACGCCAGGTGGTTTTCCGAGCCGCCGACGCCGGGTGTGGCCGCCGAATACCAACGCCAACCCCAGGAGTGCCGCCAGACAGATCAACGCGATCAGCGTTCCCACCGGCACCTCCCCGGCCGAGATCCGGGTTCCGGCCACCATGGGCAGGCTGACACCGTTCCCGGCCAGCGAGATGCGGTAGGCCGCGGGCGCGGCCGGCCCGGCGAAGCCTTGATCGGTCGTGGCGAAGCGGACTTCGAGGTACGAGCCGGCCTCTATCTGGAACGCGACGGCCGGGAGATCCACCGTCACGGTCTTCGGTGTCCCGTCGACCGGGAGATTGGCCAGCCTGATCGGCGCGACGGCATTGCCGGCGACGGTTCGCACTCCCGTGGCCGTGACCTTGGACAACGAGGCGAAGAGCACAGCACCGCTGGCGGCGCCGGACGTCGATCCGGCCGGTAGCGACGCGATGGTGATGGTGACCGTCGGCGTGCCGGTGATCACCAATGGGGAACCAGCCGCGGCGGCGGCGAAGGTGGCCGTCTGCCCGGGCAGACCCCCGGCCAGTCCGGCCAACGCCGTGCCCGCCAGGCCGGAAAGACCCGGCAGCGAGGTGATCGCCGCCGGAGACCCTCCGGGCGGGTTCAGTACCACCTGGGGCGTCCCGGACAACGCGACCGTGGCTCGATCGGCCGAACCGGTGACCAGGCCTGGGTAGGTGGGTGCGCGCAGCGTGCGGGTCCGTGCCTGACCGGTGTCCGACAGGGGACCCTCGACGCTGTAGACGAAGCCGTTGTCCGGCACGGCACCGGACCGCATCAGGTAGTGCTGGAACCAGCCGGTGATTCGGTTCTCGGTCACCGAATCGGGCTCTGTGGCCCCGCTGTGGCCGCCGTCGTACCACGTGACGGCCACGGTTGTGCCCGTGGCCGCGATCTGCCGGGCGTTCGCGTCGGCCTGATCCAACCCGAACAACGTGTCCTTCTCGCCCTGCACCAGCAGCGTCGGTGCCTTGATGTGCGAGGCCACTGTTTTCGGGCTGGACTGGGCCAGCAGCGTTCGGAATTGCGGTGTGATCCGGCCGGATTGCGCGGCTTGCACATAAGCGCTGCACACCGCGGCCATCAGCCGGCCGCAGCCGATCGATGCATCGGCCTGGTTCGGCCCAGGTGGGTCGCCCGCAAGCGCAGCGCCGCTCGAGGCGACGGTGCTGGCACTGCTGCTCGATCGGGAACCTCGCCCGAATCCGCTGTCACCGTTGTCAGTGGGAGCCGTACCGGCCGACGCGGTGAGGTCGGTGTCGGTGGTCACGGAGGCGATGAGCGAGGCCGCCCACGCCTTCTTGAACACGCCGTCCGGCTCGCTGGCCATGGCGGCGGGCGAACCGGACGGCGTGGGTGATGCGGCCGCCGAATTCGGAAACAGCGCTCCGGACAGGTCATTCCAGGTGATCACCGGAACCACGGCGTCGATGCGCGGGTCGGTGCCGGCGAGCAGGAGAGACAGGGCACCGCCGTACGAGCCTCCGGTGACCCCGATGCGCGGGTCGCCTGGCTTGTCGAGTTGCACTTCGGGTCGCCCGGCGAGCCAGCTGACCAGCGCGCGTGCGTCCGGGACCTCGTAGTTCAGCGAGTCGAGTCCGATCTGGCCGCTGGAGGCGCCGAACCCACGCGCCGAGTACGCCAGGACCACAAATCCGGCTCTGGCCAGCCGTTCGGCGTCCGGGGCCACGGAATCTTTCGAGCCACCGAATCCGTGGGCCACCAGGATCGCCGGCGCCGGCGTCCGCGCCGGTAGATACATCGTGGTGTCTAGGACCACCGGCCCGGACACGCCAGGGCCGGAGGGAACCTCGATCCGCTGGACCAAAGAGCGGACCGCCGCGGCCGGCCCGGGGGACACAGCCACACCCACCGCGATGCCGGCCACGATCAGCGCACCGAGGACGCCGGCCAGCAGGCGACGGGTTCGGGTGGCGAACAGCGGCCGAAGGCGTGTCATGGTGAGCCCAACCCGGTGCGGCGACCGAAAGTTCCGCTCACCGCGCAGCACCCATGATCATTGCTCCACCCTGCCACGACGGTCCGACAACCCCGGAAAACGACGATGGGACAGCCGCGGCTCGGCTGGCCTTCGCTACCGTCGTCGGGTGCTGCCCGACGATCTGCCCCTGATTCGCACGCTGTCCCGTCCGGCTCTCGGGCCCGATGGCGTCATCTTCGTCGCCGAGTCGTGGCCCGACGTCGAGCACAACCTGACCCGGGGCCGGATTCTCCGCATCGATGGTTCGTCGACGGCCGCCTTCACCAGCGACGGTGGGAGCCACGGTACGGCGAGCGGCGCCGACTCGGACCCGGTGCTTTCGCCGGACGGTTCGTGGCTCGTTTTTCGGCGGTCGCTGCCGGGCGAATCGGCCCAGCTGTGGATCATGCCGACCCGCGGTGGCGAGGCGCTCCGGCTGACCGATCATCGGCTGGGCGCCGATCGACCCGCCTTTTCACCCGACGGTCTGGCCCTCCTGTACACGGCACCCGTGCCGGCGGCGGGCCGCTACGGCACCGACCCGGACACACCACCGGCCGCCGAATCGCCGCGCCGGATCGATCGACTGTCGTATCGGCTCGACGACGTCGGATTCGTCGTCGACCGGCCCAAACAGGTTTTCTGGCTTGATCTTTCCGCGCTCGGCGACGACACGGCGACGCCTGCCCCAATCCAGCTGACCGCCGAGCCCGGGGGAGCTACCAGCCCGGTGTTTTCTCACGACGGTCGGGTCGCGCATTACGTGCGCGAGGCAGCCCCGGACAGCCTGCACACCGAGATCGCCGCGGTGGGGACCGATAGCTCCGCCGCGGTTGGCCGTACGGTGCTCGCCTTCCCCGGGCACATCGAATCCCTCGCCGTCGCCGGCCCGGTTCTGCTGTTCGCGGGCGTCGAGTTCGAGGGCGCCGATTCCGCCGGCCGGACCACCGGGCTTTTCGTTGCCGAAGGGTACGGATTCCGCCGGCTCACCGATCCGGAAACCGTGCAGGTGGTACCGGACGCCGGCGCTCCGTTCGGGCACGACGACTCCGTGTTCTTCGCGGTGGAGGACCACGGGGCGGTGGGCGTCCGGGGCGTGTCGCTCGGGGCCGACGCAACGCCGCTGGCCGACTTGCGATCCGTGATCGTCGGGCCACGAGCCGTTCGCGGCTTCGCCGGCGCCGGTGACCGAATCGGAGCGGTCATGTCGGACGTGAAGTCGATCAGCTCGTTGATCGAGCGTCGGCTGTCCGGCGACGACGAACGAGTGGTCCACCGGTCGTCTCCGGAGCTGGCCGCGCGTCTGCGTCGCCAGCTGGAGCTGACCGGCACGTCGCCGGACGGCCACCCTGTTCACGGTTTTCTGGTGCTGCCCGATGGGCCTGGCCCGCACCCGGTGCTGCTGGATGTTCACGGTGGTCCCCACGCCGCATACAGCTGGGGGTTCTTCGATGAGGCGCAGGTGTATGCCGGCGCCGGTTACGCAGTCGTGCTGCCGAACCCGCGCGGATCTTCCGGGTACGGCCAGGCGCACGGGCGGGCCGTGGTTCAGAGGCTGGGCACGGTCGACGTTGACGACGTCCTGGCCGTCCTCGATGTCGCGTTGGCCAGGCCTGACTGCGACAACGCCCGCGTCGGCGTGATGGGCGGGTCCTACGGCGGATTCATGACGTCCTGGCTGGCCTCCCACCACGCCGACCGTTTCGTGGCCGGTATCAGCGAACGTGCTTTGAACGCATGGGATTCGTTTCTGGGCTCCAGCGACATCGGCTGGCGGTTCGCCGAAGCCTACGTAGGCACCGATCGGGACGCTCTGTGGTCGGCATCGCCGTTGGCCTACGCCGACGACATCGACATTCCGCTGCTGCTCATCCACTCGGAGCACGACTGGCGCTGTCCCATAGAGCAGGCTCAGCGCCTGTTCGTGGCGCTGCGGCTGCGCGACGCCCCGGTCGAGATGGTGCTGTTCCCGGGGGAGGGCCACGAGCTCAGCCGCTCGGGGCGACCCCGGCACCGCCGTGAACGCTTCGACGTGATCCTGGACTGGTGGCGCCGGTACCTGCCGGTTGACCCGGGCGGACAACCGGGCTGACCGGACGGTGAACCCGGGTGACGGCGGATGACAAAACTTCGTTTCCAGCCCGGGTTCGCCCTGAACTTTCCCGGATGTGTCTTCCCGTGAAGTGAAACCTTTGGCTCACTGTCGGTGCCGTGGTCCATACTTCGGGCTTCACAGCAGACTCGAAGGAGCTCCCGCATGTCCGAGCGCACCGAAGACCCGGTCGCCGCCCTCTCGCCCGCCACCGGTGGTTACGACGAGGACTTCCAGCATCATCTGGATCCCAAGCGATGGTGGGCCCTCGGGGTCATCGGGCTTTCCCAACTCATGGTCATCCTGGACGCGACGATCGTGAACATCGCGTTGCCGCACGCCACCGAGGCACTGCACATCGCGCCGAACGACCGGCAGTGGCTGGTCACGGCCTATGCCCTGCCCTTTGGTGCGTTGCTGTTGCTCGGCGGCCGGATCGCCGACTGGGTGGGCCGGAAGCGGATGTTGATGATCGCCCTCACCGGCTTCGCGCTGGCTTCTGCTGTGGGCGGGGCGGCGCAATCCGCGTGGATGCTGTTCGCCGCGCGAGCGTTGCAGGGTGTTTTCGGGGCGATCATGGCGCCGGCCGCCTTGGCGCTGGTGACCGTGACGTTCATCGAGGCCAAGGAGCGGGCGAAGGCCTTCGCCGTGTTCGGGGCCGTCGCCGGTGGTGGGTCGGCCATCGGCCTGCTTCTCGGCGGCATCCTGACCTCGTATGTGAACTGGCGGTGGTGCCTGTTCGTCAACATCATCATCGCCGTCCTGTCCCTGATCGGGGCGTTCCCGCTGCTGCGGGAATCGAAGGCGCCGGCCGGAAAGCACTATGACGTGACCGGTGCCCTGCTGGCCACTCTCGGCCTCGCCGGCATCGTGTGGGGCTTCACCCGCGCCCCCGAACACGGCTGGAGTTCCATCCAGACCTGGGGTTGGCTGCTGGCCGGCGTCGTCCTGTTGGCCGTTTTCGTGGCCCTGGAGAGCCGGAGCAGTTCCCCGTTGCTTCCCCTGCGCATTCTGGAAAATCGCAACCGCGCCGGCTCGTATCTGGTCGGTTTATTTGTCGGTACCGGCCTATTCGGTGTGTTCCTGTTCCTGACGTACTACATCCAGGGCACGCTGGGTTTCTCGCCGGTCAAAGCGGGGGTGGCTTTCCTGCCGTTCAGCGTCGGAATCGTCATCGGCGCCGGAGTCGGGTCACAGCTGGTGCTTCGGGTGGGACCCCGGGTGGTCATTCCCGCCGGTCTGGTACTGGGCATCATCGGCCTCACGTGGTTGGCCACCATCAAGCCGGACAGCACCTACTGGGGCCACATCTTCCCGTCCGAGATGATCATCTCGGTCGGCATGGGATTCATCTTCATGTCCACGACCAACGTGGCCCTCGTCGGCATCACCCCAGCGGACGCCGGCGTGGCCAGCGCCATGGTCAACACCGCTCAGCAGATCGGTGGATCCCTGGGAACGGCCTTGTTGTCGACGGTGTCGGCGAACGCTTACACCGCGTACATCCAGGCGCATGTGCCGTCCGGTGTCACCTACGGGCCGCTGCAGGCACAGCAACTGTCGGGGCTCATCCAGGGCAAGGCACCGACGGACCCGTCGGCTATTCAACTGGTCCGGTCGGGCGTGTGGACATCAGCCAATGTGCACAGCTATTCGGCTGCCTTCTGGTGGGCGGCGGCACTGTTCGGCGTGGCCGCGATCATCTCGCTGGTCTTCGTCAACGCCGGCAAAGACGACGTCGGTCAGCATGCCGACGGCGCCGTTCTGGCCTGATCCGTTTGGCTGTCCGGGCCCGTTCCGGCTGTCGGCGGGGCCGGCCCGGACCGTTTCCGGCCCCCACTGCGGGTCACCAGCCGCGGGCGCGCCACTCGGCCAGCTGCGGCCGTTCCCGGCCGAGGGTGGTGTCGTCCCCGTGGCCGGGATAGATCCACGTGTCGTCGGGGAGCCGGCTGAACACCCGTTGCTCCAGGTCGTCCATCAGATTGGCGAAGTTCGCGGCGTTGGTGGTGCGCCCAGGCCCCCCGGGGAAAAGGGAATCGCCGGTGAACAGGTGACCAAGGCCGTCGGAAGCGGTGTAGAGCAGGGCGACCGAACCGGGGGTGTGGCCGCGCAGCTTGATGACCTCCAGCGTTTGCGAACCGAGCGGGACGGTGTCGCCCTGTTCGAGCGACACGTCCGTCGGTACCGGAAGCTCAGGAGCGTCCTCGGTGCCGGCATACAGATTGGCGCCGGTTTGGCCGGCCACCGCGCCGAGCGCCCGCCAGTGGTCGCGATGCGAATGAGTCGTCACGATGCTGCGCAGCCGTGGCCGGTCTGGTCCGGTCCCCAGCAGATCCGCGATCCGAGTCGGTTCGTCGGCGGCGTCGACGAGCAGCGCGTCACCGGTGGCCTTGTCCACCAACAGGTAAGCGTTGTTGTCCATGTCCCCGACCGACATCTTGGTGACCGTGACGGTGCCCAGGTCCCGGGCGGCCGGTGCGCCGTGCGGGTCGACGTGCCCGGTGTAATCGCTCTGGCTCATGCGGGCCAGCGTAGGAGCCCCAGTGGGGCCGGTGAACGACGGTCCTTCGTCGCCGGCGGTCAGGCGGCGGCCAGGCGAGGGTCACGCGGTGAAGATCACCGTGAGGGACGGAAGAACCGGCCTCGACACCCGGTTGAACCTTGCAATGACTCCCACTGAGCGTCTGACCAGCCAAGACGTCGACTGTCGGTCCCGGCACCTACCATGGCCAACCGTGATGGATCAGCTCGTCGTGCGCGGCGCCCGCGAACACAATCTGCGCAACGTCGACATCTCCATCCCTCGCGACTCGCTCGTTGTTTTCACTGGCTTGTCCGGGTCGGGCAAGTCGTCGCTGGCGTTCGACACCATCTTCGCCGAGGGGCAGCGCCGGTACGTCGAGTCGCTGTCGTCCTACGCGCGTCAGTTCCTGGGTCAGATGGACAAGCCCGACGTTGATTTCATCGAGGGCCTTTCCCCGGCGGTGTCCATCGATCAGAAGTCGACGTCGCGAAATCCCCGCTCGACGGTCGGCACGATCACCGAGATCTACGACTATTTGCGGTTGCTGTTCGCCCGCATCGGCCGGCCGCACTGCCCGGTGTGCGGCGAGCCCATCGCGAAGCAGACTCCGCAGCAGATCGTCGATCGGGTTTTGGAGATGCCGGAGGGCACCCGTTTCCAGGTGCTGGCGCCGGTGATCCGCGAGCGCAAAGGGGAGTACGTCGACCTGCTGACCGATCTGCATGCCAAGGGCTACGCCCGGGCGCGGGTCGACGGCGTAGTGCATCAACTGTCCGATCCGCCGAGCCTGAAGAAGCAGGAGAAGCATTCGATCGAGGTGGTCGTCGACCGCTTGGTCAATCGCACCAGCGCCAAGCAGCGGATCACCGAATCCGTGGAGACGGCGCTGGGCCTGGCAGACGGGGTCGTGGTACTGGAGTTCGTCGACCTGGACGAGCACGACCCCAACCGCGAACGACGCTATTCGGAGCGGCTGGCCTGCCCCAACGACCATCCCCTGGCGCTCGACGAGCTCGAGCCGCGATCCTTCTCCTTCAACTCCCCGTTCGGCGCCTGCCCCGAATGCACCGGGCTCGGCACCCGCAAGGAGGTCGATCCGGAGCTCATCGTCCCGGACGGCGAGCTCTCGCTGGCCGAAGGCGCCATCCAGCCGTGGTCCGGCGGCACCAGCGCCGACTATTTCGTCCGGCTGCTCGAGGGGTTGGCCAAGGCCAACGGCTTCTCCGTCAACACGCCGTGGAACCAGCTGCCGGCGGCGGCTCGCAAAGCGGTCCTGAACGGCAGCAAGGACCAGGTGCACGTCAGCTATCGCAACCGATACGGACGCCAACGGTCCTACTACGCCGAGTTCGAGGGCGTAATCCCGTTCCTGGAACGTCGGGCCGCGCAGACGGACTCGGAGTTCGCCCGGGAAAAGTACGAGGGCTACATGCGGGAGGTGCCGTGCCCTGTCTGCCACGGCACCCGGCTCAAGCCCGAAATCCTGGCCGTCACTCTGGAACACCAGACCGCGGGTCACGTCAATATCTCGGACATCTCCGGCATGTCCATCGGCGAAGCGGTCCACTTCTTCCCCCGGCTGGTGCTTTCCGAGCGCGACCGGATGATCGCCGAGCGGGTGCTCAAAGAGGTCGGCGCCCGGCTGGGCTTTCTGATGGACGTCGGTCTGAACTACTTGTCCCTGGCCCGCGCGGCGGCCACGCTGTCCGGCGGCGAGGCGCAGCGCATCCGGCTGGCGACGCAGATCGGTTCGGGTCTCGTCGGGGTGCTCTACGTCCTGGACGAGCCGTCGATCGGCCTGCACCAGCGGGACAACCACCGACTGATCCAAACGCTGACCCGGCTGCGCGACCTGGGCAACACCCTCATCGTGGTCGAACACGACGAGGACACCATCAGGACCGCCGATTGGGTGGTCGACATCGGTCCCGGGGCTGGTGAGCACGGCGGCAATGTGGTCGTTTCCGGCACGGTGAAGGAGCTGGTCGAGTCGGAGAACTCGATCACCGGCGCCTTCATCTCGGGTCGTCGTGAGATCGCGGTGCCGATGGTGCGACGACCGATCACGCCCGGCCGCAAGCTGACGGTGGTGGGCGCCCGCGAAAACAATCTGCGCAATCTGACCGTCGACTTCCCCCTCGGGCAAATGATTGCCGTGACCGGTGTTTCGGGCTCGGGCAAGTCGACGCTGGTGAACGACATCCTCCATGCGGTATTGGCCAACCGGATCAACGGCGCCCGCATGGTTCCCGGCCGGCACACCCGGGTCACCGGGATCGACCAGGTCGACAAGGTGGTCGGCGTCGACCAGTCACCCATCGGCCGGACGCCGCGATCCAACCCCGCCACCTACACCGGGGTGTTCGATCACATCCGGAAGTTGTTCGCCTCCACGTCGGAAGCGAAAGTCCGCGGATATCAGCAGGGCCGCTTCTCGTTCAACGTCAAAGGCGGCCGGTGCGAGGCCTGCTCCGGTGACGGCACCATCAAGATCGAGATGAACTTCCTGCCGGACATCTATGTTCCGTGCGAAGTCTGCAAGGGTGCCCGCTACAACCGGGAGACGCTGGAAGTTCATTACAAAGGCAAAACCATCGCCGAAGTGTTGGACACCCCTATCGACGAGGCGGCCGAGTTCTTCGAGCCGATCGGCTCGATCCACCGGCATCTGAAGACGCTGGTCGACGTCGGCCTTGGTTATGTCCGCCTGGGGCAGCCCGCGCCGACGTTGTCGGGCGGCGAGGCGCAACGCGTCAAGCTCGCCGGGGAGCTGCAAAAGCGCTCGACCGGCCGCACGGTGTACGTGCTCGACGAACCCACCACCGGTCTGCACTTCGCCGACGTGGAGAAGCTGCTGTTGGTGATCAACGGTTTGGTCGACAAGGGCAACACAGTGGTCGTCATCGAGCACAACCTCGACGTGATCAAGACCGCCGACTACGTCATCGACATGGGTCCGGAGGGCGGCTCGGGCGGCGGAATGGTGATTGCGACCGGCACACCGGAAGACGTGGCCGGCAACCCTGCTTCCTTCACCGGGCAGTTCCTGGCCGAGATCCTGGCCGGGCGGTCCATCCGAGACTTCGGCGTCGGCGATCGACCCCGGCTGGCGGTGGCCCCGTCGACAACCGGCAGTAGTGCCGGACCCGCATCAACACGGTCGGCGGCCGGCACGACGCGGTCGGCGGCCGGTTCGCGATCGGTCGGCGGGAAGAGCATCGACTCGGCGACGGACGCCGTCCAGGTGGCCAACGGCACGGAGGGTGCCGTGCTCGTCGGTGGCGCTGCCCGAACCCGCAGCGGCGCTGGGCGATCAACCACACTACGACCCACGGCTGCGGCGGAATCGCCCGCCGAGCTGGGTCGGAAAGCCTCCCGAGCCGCGGCCGAGGCCGTGGTGGCCACATCCGCGACCGTCGAGGAGACAGCGTTGGCGGCCAAAGCCGCTGCCGCCAAGGCCCGTCGCCGGGCCGCCAAGTTGCGGTGACCTGCGGCGGTCGGGCCTGTGGCATCACTCGACCCGGTGACGAGCCCGAGGGCGGCCGTGACATGGCCATCGACTCGGATGGTTGTCGACGCCCCGCTACCTTCAGGCGTCATGGACTTTCGCGAACTGATCGCCGACGATGCCGAGCAGTCGCTGCTGCTGAGCCGTGATGCCTTCGGCGGTCCGCGTGAGCCGGCCGGGTTCGTCTTGTCGCCGCACGCGCGCGGGTGGGGTCTGTTCGACGGGGAGCGGTTGGTGGCCAGGGCCAACGACCGTGCTTACCGGTCGTATGTGGGTGGGCGTCCGGTACCGACGGCCGGTGTCGGGGGAGTGGCCGTGGCCGCCGAGGACCGCGGACGTGGGCACGGCACCACCGTGCTGCGCCGACTGCTCGAGCAGGCCCGGGTACGCGGCGCCGGTATCTCCACACTCTTCGCCACCACGCCGGCCTTCTACCGGGGTTTGGGCTACGAACAGGTCGCTGAGCAGAGTTGGCTGCTGTTGCCCGCCACCGAACTGGGCAGAATGCCGGCGTCGGGTGCGCTGACCGTCCGCCGCGCGACGGACGCTGATTTCGCTGCCGTGGAGTCGCTCTACCGCGCCCGGGCAGCCACCGAATCGTTGTGGTTGGACCGCTCGGCTCCCGGCCACGCCCAGCCCTTCGCCGCGTCGCTGGCCGAAGCCGACGGAGTCAGCCTGGCCATCGACCCGGCCGGCGAGATCGCCGGCTACGCCCGGTGGAACCGCGGCGCGGGCACCGGCCCGGAGGCGCGCCTCACCGTGACCGAACTCCTCGGCGCCACCGCCCCGGCCACCGCCGCGCTGCTCGCCGTCCCGGGCCGCTTCGACAGCGTCGTCGGGACCATTTGCATCCGGACCACCGGCCGGGACCCGCTGCGGTGGTCGATTCCGCGCGCCGGTTGGCGTTCCGAGGGGCATCAGGACTACCTGCTGCGGGTGGTCGATCTGGCCGCCGCCATCGCGGCTCGCGGCTGGCCCGGCGTGGGCGACTTCAGCTGCTCGGTCAACGTGCTGGACCGGTGGTGCGCCTGGAATGAAGGGGCGTGGCAGCTGGAATTCGAGCGGGGAGTCGGCTTCGCGCACCGTCGCGGCGACATCGACGTCGCGCTTCCGACGCTGACCACCCGCGGCATCGCCGTGCTTTTCGCCGGCTGCGTGACCGCCGCGCAACTCAGACGCGGCGGAATGCTGTCGGGCGCCACCGCGATCGACCCGGACATCGATCGGTTGGGCGTCGGGCCCACACCGGGCGTGCTCGACTTCTTCTGACCCGCAGGACGCTGTCCGCGGACGTGGCCGGGCAGCACGGCCGACCGTGAAAGACTCGGTCATCGTGAAGACCTTCGAGTCGCTGTTCGCGGAGCTGTCCGAACGCGCCCGGACCCGGCCCGAGGGATCCGGCACGGTCGCCGCGCTGGACGCCGGCGTACATGCGCAGGGCAAAAAGCTGCTGGAAGAGGCGGGCGAGGTCTGGATCGCCGCCGAGCACGAAACCGACGACGCGCTGGCCCTGGAGATCTCCCAGCTGCTCTACCGGGCTCAAGTGATCATGATCGGCCGTGGCATCGGCCTGGACGACGTGTACCGACATCTGTGAGCCGGTCGTCGGCCGGTCGTCGCCCCTCATGCCCGCCATCGTTCGAGAAGAAATGAATATCTGATGCTCCGAGTAGCCGTTCCCAACAAGGGAACGCTGAGTGAACCGGCCACCGAAATGCTTCGCGAAGCCGGATATCGCCAGCGATCCGACCCCCGCGACCTCACGGTCCTGGACGTGCCCAACGACGTCGAGTTCTTCTTCCTGCGTCCCAAAGACATCGCGCTGTACGTGGGGTCCGGTGATCTCGATCTGGGTATCACCGGCCGTGACCTGACCGCCGATTCCGGTGCCCCGGTCACCGAGGAACTGGCCCTGGGCTTCGGGCACTCGACCTTTCGTTATGCCGCCCCGGCCCGCCGGACGTGGACGATCGCCGATCTGGCCGGTCGGCGGATCGCCACCGCCTACCCGCGGCTGGTCCAGCGAGATTTGGCTGAGCGCGACATCATCGCCGAGGTCATCCGGCTGGACGGAGCGGTCGAGATCTCCGTGCAACTCGGGGTGGCCGACGCCATCGCCGATGTGGTCGGGTCGGGCCGGACGCTGCAGCAGCACAACCTGGCGCCGTTCGGGCACGTCATCTGCGCATCCGAGGCCGTGCTGGTCAGCCGGGCCGGCACTGAGGTCTCCGCCGCGGCCCGACAGTTGGTCCGCCGGCTGCAGGGCGTGGTCTTCGCCCAGCAGTACCTGATGCTCGACTACGACTGCCCGCGCGCTCTTCTCACTGCTGCGACGGCCATCACGCCAGGCGTCGAGTCGCCGACCATCGCTCCGTTGCACGATCCGGACTGGGTAGCGGTGCGGGCCATGGTGCAGCGATCGACGGCCAACCCGGTGATGGACGCACTCGCCGAGCTGGGGGCCAGGGCGATTCTGGCATCCGACATCCGGTCCTGCCGGCTCTAGTCGGCCGCACCGCTTTTCACGTCGCGTTCTCGGACAGCGTCCGCGAGCGCGGTCGCCGGCGGGCAGTCGCCATCTTTGGGTTGCGGGTCAGCCATCACACCAGCTCCGGGGCCGCGGGCCCGGCGGCTTCCCCCGGGCCCACTAACCTTTTGGAGTGACCAGCGCTCTGCCCCGCCCACGCCGCTCGCTGTCCGCGGGCCTGTCGCTGGGGCGAATTGCCGGCATCCCGGTGATGCTGTCGTGGTCCTGGCTCGTCTCCGTGGTCGTCATCGTGGTGCTGGCCGGCCCCGTCGTTCAGCAGGCTGTGGCCGGCATCGGGCGAGGCGGCGCCATCGGGGTCGCGGTGCTCTTGGCCGTCCTGCTCGGGCTGAGCGTGCTGGTTCATGAACTCGGACATTGCCTGGCCGCCCGGGCGTTGGGCCTGCCTGTTGTCGAGGTTCGCCTGTATCTGCTGGGTGGGGTCTCCGAACTCGGCCGAATGCCGTCATCCGCCCGCGAGGAAGCGATCATCGCCGCGGCCGGACCCGCCCTTTCGGCTGTCCTGTCCGGCGTCTTCTTCCTGCTTCTCGGCAGCGTCGAGCGGCACACCGTGCCCTGGTTGTTGCTGGGGGAGTTGGCCCTGGCCAATGCGATCGTGGCCGTCTTCAATGTGTTGCCCGCCCTTCCGCTGGACGGTGGGCGGGTGCTCCGCGCCGGAGTGTGGCAGGTGTCGGGCCGTCGGCGCTGGGGCACCGTGGCCGCCGCCGTCGGCGGGTACTTGGTGGCGGCGGCCCTGGTCGTCTGGGGGATCGCCGACCTGACCGGGTCGGCCCGCGCGGGCATCTTGCAGGCGGCGATCGCCGTGGCCACCGCCGGCTTCGTGGCCTACGGCGCCTGGGAGGAGCAGCGCCAGGACGGTGCGGTACAAGCCGGGACGGAAATGCCGCTGACCAGCTTTGCCACCCCCGTCGTTCAGCTCCCCGCCGAAGTGCCGGTCTCGCTGGCGCTGCAGGCGGCGGGGGGCCGCGCGGTCGTCCTGACCCGAGCTGACGGGTTCGGGGCCGGCGTGCTCGATCAGGCGGCGGCAGTCGAATTGGCGCGCCACGATCCTCAGGCGCCGGCCGTCACGGTGGCCATTCCGATCGCCCCCGATCTCGTCGTGCTGCCCGGCGACGAGGCCGCGGACGTCCTGCGACGGTGGGGCGAACGACCGCACGGCGACCTGGTGCTGGTCGACGACAACGGCCGCCCCATCGGCGTCATCCCCGCCCGGCACCGGCCTCGCATCAGCGGTGCCGCTCGATGACGCCCGGCGACCACGAACCCGAGGAGCACCCGCTGTCCGGCTCGCCCCAAGATGACCGCCGCGACGGCCCGCAGGAAACGCCCGGAGCCGTCGCCGGCCGGGGGGCGGCCGGTGCCGCCGCGCCAGGAACAGAACGACCAGCTGCCCAACCGATTTCGTCCGAGGATGGGCCCGACCGGGCCTTCGCAGTCGGCGATCGGGTGCAATTGACCGATTCCAAGGGCCGCAAGTACACGATGGTGCTGGAAACGGGAGCCACCTTCCACACCCACCGCGGTGCGCTGGCCCATGACGACCTGATCGGCCGTCCGGAAGGCAGCGTCATCACGTCGGCGGGTAACACCAGTTATCTGGCGCTACGACCCCTGCTGACGGACTATGTGCTCTCCATGCCGCGCGGGGCGGCGGTGATCTACCCCAAGGATGCTGCCCAGATCGTGCATTGGGGCGACATCTTCCCCGGCGCGCGCGTCCTGGAGGCCGGCGCGGGTTCGGGCGCCCTGACCTGTTCTCTGCTGCGCGCCGTCGGTCCGCACGGCAGCGTGCTGTCCTACGAGATCCGGGACGATCATGCCGAACACGCCGAGCGCAACGTGCAGCGATTCTTCGGCCACCACCCCGACAACTGGACGCTGAAGGTCGCCGACCTGATCGAGCATTCCGGAGAAGTCGACCGCATCGTGCTGGACATGCTCGAACCCTGGGCCGTGCTGGGCACGGTGGCCGAGTCCCTGGTACCGGGTGGCGTTCTGATGGTCTATGTAGCGACGACGACGCAGCTGAGCCGGATCGCCGAGGACATCCGCGAGGCCGGCGGGTTCACCGAGCCGGAGGCCTGGGAAACGCTGCAGCGGCCCTGGCATCTCGTGGGCCTGGCGGTCCGTCCGGAGCATCGGATGATCGGGCACACCGCTTTCCTGCTCAAGACCCGCCGTCTGGCGCCCGGCGTCACCGCACCGAAGCCACAGCGCCGGCCGACTTCCACCGGACGCTAGGCGTGTTCCGGGTAAGTCGATGGCCTCGCCGGGTCCCGGCTGGAGCAGGCCGACCGCGACCCGGTCGCCGGACCGACCGTGACCGCACCGTGCCCTCGCCGAAGCCATTTGCAGGCGATCCTGTCGGGGTCCTTCTGTAGGGTTTGAGGCATCAAGCCACGCCGGAGACGGGAGGACGCGTGTCGGATCACGACAACGCAGGTGACCGAGGGCGATCGGGCGCGGCCTGGTCCGGTTCCGCCGGGCTGGGAGCCGACGGCAACCGCGGTGACGGTCCCCGGGGCGCGGGCGATTCGCTGTCGCCGGCGGCCTTGTCGGCCCAGGTGAGGATGCTCAACGAAGAGATCGCCCAGCTGCGCCGCCGGCTCGCGGTGGCTCCGGTCGACACCCGCCCGTTGGAGCGGCAGCTGGCCGAGTCGACCGCACGGATGGGCACGTTGACCGAGCGGAACGAGAAGCTCGTCGTCACCCTCCGAGAGGCTCGGGCGCAACTCCTCCAGCTCAAGGAAGAAGTCGACCGGCTGGCGCAGCCGCCGAGCGGCTACGGCGTGTTTCTGGCGCCCGGGCCGGAGGGCTCCATCGAGGTGTTCACGGGCGGTCGCCGCATGCGACTCGCCGTCTCGCCCAATGTGGAGGTTTCCGAACTGCGGAAGGGTCAGCAGGTCCGGCTGAACGAAGCGCTGACCATCGTCGAAGCCGGCGGTTTCGAGATGGTCGGCGAAGTTTGTTCGCTGCGGGAGCTGCTGGGTGACGCCCGGGCGCTGGTCGTCGGTCACGCCGACGAAGAGCGCGTTGTCCACCTGGCCGAACCGCTGCTGGACCGTCCGTTGAAGCCCGGCGACTCCCTGCTGGTCGACACCAAGGCCGGCTACGCCTACGAGCGCGTGCCCAAGGCCGAGGTCGAGGACCTCGTGTTGGAGGAGGTCCCGGACGTCGCCTATTCCGACATCGGTGGCCTGTCCAGGCAGATCGAGCAGATCCGCGACGCCGTCGAATTGCCGTTCCTGCACGCCGAATTGTTCCGGGAATTCCAATTGCGGCCGCCCAAGGGTGTGCTGCTCTACGGGCCGCCGGGTTGCGGCAAGACGCTGATCGCCAAGGCGGTGGCGAATTCTCTGGCCAAGCAGGTGGCCATTGCTCGCGGCGAGGAGAAGGTCACCAGCTACTTCTTGAACATCAAGGGCCCGGAGCTGCTGAACAAATACGTCGGCGAAACCGAGCGCACCATTCGGATGATCTTCCAACGCGCGCGTGAGAAGGCGTCTGACGGCACTCCGGTGATCGTGTTCTTCGACGAGATGGATTCGGTGTTCCGTACCCGCGGCACCGGTGTGTCGTCGGACGTGGAGACCACCATCGTTCCGCAGCTGCTCAGCGAGATCGACGGCGTCGAAGGCCTGGAGAACGTCATCGTCATCGGGGCGTCGAACCGGGAGGACATGATCGACCCGGCCATTCTGCGGCCCGGACGGCTGGACGTGAAGATCAAGATCGAGCGCCCGGATGCCGAGGCGGCCCGGGACATCTTCACCAAGTACCTGGTGACGGGGCTGCCGATCCATTCCGACGATCTGGCCGAGTTCGGCGGCGACCGGGGCGCCACGGTGCAGGCGATGATCCAGCACACCGTGGAGCGGATGTATTCCGAACGGGAAGAGAACCGGTTCCTCGAGGTCACCTACGCCAACGGCGACAAGGAGGTTCTGTACTTCAAGGACTTCAACTCCGGCGCCATGATCCAGAACATCGTCGACCGGGCCAAGAAGTCCGCGATCAAGGAACGAATCGAAGCGCTGGCCTTGGGCGGTGATACGAGCGCGATGACCACGGGCGCCTCCGGCTTACGGGTTCAGCATCTGCTGGACGCGATCGTCGACGAGTTCGCCGAAAACGAGGATCTGCCGAACACCACGAATCCCGATGACTGGGCCCGGATCTCGGGCAAGAAGGGTGAGCGGATCGTCTACATCCGGACGCTGGTGGCCGGAAAGCAGTCCGAGGGATCGCGGGCCATCGACACCGCTTCGAGTACCGGGCAATATCTGTAGCCCCAGTGAGCCAGCCCCCGCCGCCCGGCCCGCCGTCCCCGCACGGCCCCGAGAACCGGGGCGAGATCCCGGAGCCGCGCCCACTCGGGCCGCTGTCAAGCGGAGTCGGTCCCCAACCCGAATACGGGCCCGGCGTCCCATCGGGCGCCGGTGGGGACGAATCGCCCGGCGGGCGTCATGCCGCTCCCGGCGCGGACCACCCCACCGGCCGACCGCGCACGGACCCTGCTACCGAAGAAGCGTGGGCGCACGGAGCCGAGCGCGAAGCCCGCCAGCCGGCAGTCACCGCGGAGCCACCGACCATTGATCAGGCCCCCGCCCCGAACACGTCGGAGCACCGGTTTCCGCGAGTGCCCGGCGTGCGCATCGATGCGGAGATCGGGCATGGTGGTTTCGCCACGGTCTACCGGGCGCGGCAGATGTCCGTGGACCGCGATGTCGCTGTCAAGGTCGACCAACGCCGGCTGCTGGACGCCCGGGACCGCCGCCGCTTCGCGCGGGAAATCATCGCCGCGGGCGCCGTGTCCGCACATCCCAATATCGTCACGCTCTACGACGGCGGAACCACCAGCGACGACCATCCCTACCTGGTCATGGAGTTGTACGCCAACGGTTCCTACGCCGACCGGATGCGCACTCGCGGGCCGGTCCCCATCACCGAGGTGCTCGACGTCGGCTTCGCCATTGCCGATGCGCTGGTCGCCGCGCACGCCGAGGGCATCCTGCACCGGGACGTCAAGCCGGCCAACATTCTGATCTCCCGGTACGGTTCACCCGCCCTGACCGATTTCGGGTTGGCCGCGCTGGCGCCGGCCGCTGAGGGCTACTCGGTGACCATGGAATCGCTGACTCCGTCCTACGCGCCGCCGGAGTCGTTCAGCGGCGCCGAACCCACGGCCCTGGTCGACGTGTACGCGCTCGGCGCCACCCTCTACGCGATGGCCAAGGGCAGTTCGCCCCGCAGCGACAGCAGCGGCGCATCACCGCCCATCGCCCGGCTCCTGCTGCTGCTGAACGAGCCGCTGCCCGCGCTCACCGGACCGGGCACCGACGTGTTGATGCCCGTGCTCTGGCGGGCCACCGCCATCCGGCCGCAGGACCGGTACCAAACGGCCGCCGAGTTGCGGGATGCGCTGGCGGCCGCCCGGGCCGGACGGCCGCAGGCGACCCGGGGGCTGTGGCCGTTCGGGCCGCCCGTGTCCGCCTCACCGCCCGGCTCAGGCGATCGCGGCGGACAGCGGCCACCGCCCGGTCCGCCGCCCCAGATTCCGGCGCACCCACCCCCCGGGCCGCCGAGTCCGCCGACGCGGACGAACTCGCGCCGGTGGATCGCCGTGGCCGCGGCGCTGGTCGTGGTGGCGGCCCTGGTGACCGGAATCGTCCTACTGACCCGGTCGCACGGCACCACCACCGGTGGGACCGATTCATCCACCGCGACGGTGCCGGACACGAGCCCGGCACCGACTTCGGCTGCCGGGTCGCCCACCGGTGGGCGGACGAGCCGTTCGGGCCCTACGGGCACGTCCCGCAGCAGTACCGATACGCGGCCAAGCTCGCTGGTGCTGCCCCCGCCGGTCAGCCGGTCCAGCGATGTGGCGGTGGCCGGAGCATCGACGGGCAGCCGCACGACGGCCACGTCGTCGTCTGCGAACGGACCGAGCGTCACCGCCAGCACCAATACGACGACTGCCGCGAGCGGCTCGACGACCGCCGCAGCCAATCCGACGCCGTCCTCGTCGTCCGTGTCGGTGACGCTAAACACCGTCCCGCCGGCAGTCGGTACCTGCTGGCGCGGCCTGTCTCTGGTGAACAGCACGGAATCCGCCGTCCGGGTCTCCTCCTGCGCCGACGCCCACGACTGGGAGGCCTACGCCACCGGCGTACTCGACCCGTCGACACCGTCCGCCGCCCCAGCCGACGTCCTGGCCGATCCCAACGTCCGGAAGAACTGTGATTCGGCGCATCTGCAGGCCTACGTGGGCAGCGGCACGGGAGGCAAGTTCAACACCGAGGTGCTGCCGCCCTCGGATGCGGAGTTCGCGCGCGGCAATCGAGGCTTCTGGTGTCTGGCCCACCCGGCCGGGAAATCGAACTACACAGGCTCCTTCCGCGGCTGAGCCGCCGGCGGTAGCCGCACGCCTTCAGGCCAGGAAGCCCAACGGCGCGGCGGGGGCCGTGACGATCGGACCCGGGTCGGCCTTCAGCACGCCGCTGACCAATTCGGCGTACACGGTGCGGAAATCGACGTTGGCCTTGAGATCACCGTCGTCCAAGTCGGTCAGGCTGGGCTGCTCTCCGTAGAAGCCGCCCCGAACGCGGTCGCCGAGGATGAGCACCGGCCCAGCGGTGCCGTGATCGGTGCCCTCAGCGGCGTTCGCCTTCACCCGGCGACCGAACTCCGAGTACACCAGCACCGTCACATCACCGGCTCGGGCATGGCCGTTCAAGGCCTGGAAGAAGCCACTCAGGGCCGCGTCGAGCTGACCGAGCTGCGTTTCCTGGGTGGCCTTCTCGCCGGCGTGGGTGTCGAAACCGCCGAGGCTGACGCTGTAGGCGAGGGTCGGCACGCCCGCCTTCACACACCGCGCCACCATGTCCAGCTGCCGAGCCAATCCGGATTGGCCGCCGGCCGACCCGGCCGCGGATGGGGTGTCCGGATCGGTGGCTGTGTCCTGCGTTCGGTCGATGGCGGGCAGCAGGGTCGCCGCCACCCGTCGCTCGTCGCGGTACGACGCGGCCACCAGCCGCTGCCACGAGGTGTCGGCGGGGTCGGTATTGCTCAGGCCGTTCAGGGCGGCCGCGTAGGCGGCAGGCAGGGGAGTGTCCTGGCCCAACGGAAGGCAGGCGGCAGCGCACCGGGCGCCGACGGCCAGCGGTGGCAGTGTGGCGCCGATATTCACCGCTCGGGTGGGATCGTCGCCAGTGTTGTCGAGCCAACGGCCCAGCCAGCCGGTGGGGACCGGGGTGGCCGGGGAAGCCGTCTGCCAGATGTCCATCGACCGGAAGTGACTGTGGTCGGGATTCGGATAGCCCACGCCGCGCACGACGGCCAGCTTCTTCGACTTCCACAGGGCCGCCACGCCCTTCAGGGCTGGGTTCAGGCCCAGCGACGTGTCGAGGGGCAGCACCTGGTCGGCCGCATAGGCGAAATCGGGCCGCGCCTGGTGATAGGCCGGATCGGCGTAGGGGACCACCATGTTGAGTCCGTCGTTTCCGCCGTACAACGTCACCACCACCAGGATCGGCGTGCCCGTGTCCAGCGGCGCGGCCACCGCCCGGCCGGCCAATTCGCCCCAGGACGTGAATCCGGTGGCGGCGAAGGCGGCCGCCGCTGCGCCGGCACAGCCGGACGCCAGCAGGAACCGGCGTCGGGTGAGGGTGTCCATCGGTGGCGTCCTTCCGGGAGGAGTCCGGCTCGGCGGTCAGTGGGTGAGGTACTCGGCGGTCAGTGAGTGAGGTACTCGGGCGTGTTCAGGGCAATGGCCACGAGTTGGTCCGGGCTGGAGACGTTCTGACTCAGCACCGTTTTCGTTCGGTTGCTCCAGGTCGCGACACCCAGGGTGTGAGCCAGCACGTCCAGCCGCGTGGAGGCGCCGGCCGCGCGGATGACGTCGATGTCGCCCTGGGCGACCAGTCGGGCGGCGGCCTTCATTCGCACCTCTGCTGCCGATGTGGTCAGCCACGCCTGCCCGGACGGCCACCCGCTGACATTCGGCGGATAGAAGGGCACTTGGCCGAGCGCGGTCAGGATGCCGACGAGCTTCTTCACAGCGGCATCCTGGGCGACCGGAACCTTCAAGGCCCGTACCGCACCGACGAGCCACTCCACCGGGGAGATCACCTTGCTGCCTGTCTTGGCGATGAAGTCGTCGGCGCCGAGCATGCTGGCCAACATGGCCTTCAGATCCCGGGTCTGGCCGTATGCCGCCGAGACGACCTGCAGGACGGGCGTCGACGGCGGCTCGTCCGAAACCAGTTGGCCGTACATGCGGCCGCACACGAATGGCCCCGACGCGGGTCGCGCCAGCACGGCGTCACAGAACTCCGGCGCTCCCAGGTTCCCGGTCACGCCCAGGAAGGTCTTGACCCCGTTGTCGTGCCGAGTCGGGTCGAGGGACGTGGAGCCGTCGTCGGCAATACGCCAACCCGTCAAGGCCCGGGCGCCCTGCCGGACGTCGGTTTCGGTGTAACCGTCCCCGTGACCCAGCGCAAAGAGCTCCATGAATTCGCGGGACAGGTTCTCGTTCGGGGCGGCCGCCGTGTTGGCCTCGCCGTCCAGCCAATAGAGCATGGCCCCGTCGGTCAGCATCGCCGACGCGAGGACATGAAAGTCCCCGCGACCGAGGGTTCGCAGGGTCTGGTTCTGCGCGGCCAGCCAGCCGGCCTTGCGGACCTTGGTGGCCGCCGTGGCGAAGTGGTTGTGCCACAGAAAGGTGAGCTTTTCACCGAACGGTTCCTGGACAGTGGCCATACGCCGCAACCACCATCCCGTCAGGGTGGCCAGTTGAGCTTTGCGGGCGGCCTGGCCCGCCTGGCGGGTGGATCGGTCGGCACCCTTACCGGTGCGGCCGACCGGGTCGAAATGCGGCAACGGTGTCGTGCGCGCGCCGGGGTCCGCGACCGGATCGGCCGCCAGCATGGTGGCCAGATAACGGGTACGACCGGCCGCCACCGCGGCGTCCACCTGCGCGCCGGTGGCTCCGAAGCCGGTACGGCGAACCAGCCGGGCCGCGGCGGCCCACTCACCGGTCGATGCTGGGGTATCCACACCTCTACTGTGGCCGCGCTGTATTCGGGTTCGATGAAGAAGGCGCCGCGAGTTTCGTTCGGACTCGCCCAAGGACCGGCACGGCGACGAACCTGAGGCTCGGCCTCAGGGGGTCCGCGGTCCTCCCGAAATGCCGCCTCGGCGCGCGCTCCTTGCAACCCCTCGTAGGCTTACAATTACTCATCGTGATGGATCGTCCGGCGGCCGCGGCCCCGCGGGGATCCCGTCGGGCGTCCTGGCTACCCATCACCAGGGCCGAACGGCAATGCCGCCGATTCCGACCGCGACCGGCACCACCGACCGGAGGCCGGTGCGCCGCCGGTCCCAGCGGTCCGCCCGCACCACCACTTTGTTCGCCGTCACCGAAGCAGTCAGGGGAGAGCCGTTGAAAATCGTGACCACGTCCGAGGGCCGCCGCTCGCTGGTGCAGCTCATCGGTCGCTTCGACGCGCACGAGACGCCCGGCTTCCGGTCGCAGGTCGAACCGCTGCTCGCCCCGGACGGGGGGCGACTAACCATTGACCTCTCGACGGTCGCCTTTCTCGATTCCACCGCGCTTGCCGAACTTCTCCGCTTGCACAAGATGGCCAAGGAGCAGGGTGGCGAGCTCACCCTCGTCGCGCCGTCGGAACCGGTGCGGGTCATTCTGGAACTGACAGCTCTGCAGCAGGTTTTCTCCATCGAGGACCCGCACCGCACCGGAGCCCCCTAGTGGAGAGACGAGAGGATCGACGTTGCTGACGCCGGCGCATCTCCGCCTTCCGCCCGACCGGGAGTCGGCCAGGCACATCGGGCCGTGGTTGACCGAAATACTGGGTGAACTTCCCGAAGAGGAGGCGCTGCGCATCTTCAGCCGCCTCGAGTTGGCCGTTCACGAGATCTGCATCAACATCGTCGATCACGCGAGCCCGCCGGCCGGTTCCATGGTCGAGATCACCGGACACATCGAGCCCGACCAGGTCCGCGTCGAGCTGTCCGATCGGGGGGTCGCGTTCGCCGCGGACGAGGTGATTCCACCGATCGACGGCGTCCCGCAGGAGCGCGGGTACGGGCTCTTCATCGTCCGCAAACTGGTCGACGAATTGGGTTACCGGCGGGACAACGACACGAATCGCTGGTGGCTACGGGTGTTCCGGTCGCGGCAGGAGGGGTCATGAACGGTCCGGGCCGGCCGGCGGCCGACAAAACAGGGCCCACGGTGCAACTCGGACCCGGCGCTGCCTCGGCGACGGTGGTGCTGAGCGGCCGGCTGGGCTCCGCCGAGGCCGGGGCGGTACGTGACCAGCTGGACATCCTGATCGATCAGGGACGCACCCGGCTGTTGGTCGATCTCGCGGATGTGGTCTTCGTCGACAGCGCCGGGCTGGCCGTCCTGGTGCGGGCGCGCCGGATGGTGGACGGCGAGGGCGGAGAAGTCGTCCTGGTCAAACCGATCTCCGACGATGCCTACCGCGTGTTCCGGCTGACACAGTTCGACCGGGTCTTTCGCATGGTTTCCAAACCGGGGGATTGAGCACGATGCCCGCTCACGCTCTGGTCGTCGATGACGACACAGTTTCGCGCCTCGTGCTGGCTCACATGCTGCGCCGCGCCCAGTGGTCGGTCACCGAAGCCGGCGACGTTCCGGAGGCCTCGCAGCGCTTGGACGAGGCCGTGTACGACGCGGTGTTCTCGGATTATTCGTTGCCGTCGGGAACGGGCCTGGATGTACTGGCGGCCCTCGATACTCGTTCTCCGGCCACGGCTTTCGTTCTGGTCACCGGGTTGGTCGAGCACGTCTCGATCGACGGAGAACATTCCGGGAGATTGCACGGCCAGCTGACCAAGCCGATCAGTTCCCGGATGCTGGCCAAGGTGCTGGCCGGACTTCCCAGCCGACCGACCGACTGACCCGGACTCGGGTCCGCGTCAGCCGCGCAGTTCCCCACTCAGCGCGGGCGGATGATCAGGAGCGTGCGGTCGTCGGACTGGGCGGCGCCGCCCGCGTGCCCGGTGACCCGATCGAGCAGGTACGTGCCGAGCTCGGCCGCCGGCAGGGCGGCGTGTTCCAGTACCGCCGCCCGGAAGTCGTCGTATCCCAGCACAGTCCCCGCTGGATTTTCTTGCTCCACCAAGCCATCCGACCCGATGATCAGGCAATCTCCGGCGTGCAACTGGATCCGCCGGGTGGAACCGGTGCCCGGGACGACACCGATAGGCGGGCAGGTGGGTGGCACGAAATCGGCGAATCTGGAGGTCCCGGCCGCGGACACCAGGAGGACCGGCGAGTGACCGGCGTTGGCCAGCCACAGTTCCCGGCTCTCCGGTCGGTAGACCCCCACCGCCATCGTGACGAAAAGGTGCACCGATCCGAGATAGTCGTAGAGGTCGGCGTCGAGCGCGGCGAGCGCTGCCGACGGCCCGTCGATGGAGGCCGCGCGGAAGGCAACGCGGGCTGCGCTGACCGCCCGGCTCATGACGATGGCGGCAGGCAGCCCTTTCCCGGCCACGTCGCCGACGGCGAACCACAAAGCGCCGTCGACCACGTCGAGGACGAGGATGTCGCCACCCGCGAGATTGGCCGGCTGGCACCTGGCGAACAGGTCCACGCCGGGCAATACGGGAACTGTCTTCGGCAGGGCGGCCTGCGCCAGCGTGGAGGCCAGCTCATGCTCACGCTCGATGGCCGCTCGTTGCACCGACTGCCGGTGCAAGGTCAGCAGCGTGATCATCTTGTCCACGGTGGCCACCACCGCGTCGATCAGCTGCACATCGCCGGTCGAGTAGAGCGTTCCGGTGCACCGGGCGATTCCGAACCGTTCCTGCTGTTCGGGTCCGCAACTGCCGATGACCGCGGAACCGGTTCCGAATCGGCGGGGACGCGCGCCGCTGGCGGACTCCGTCACGCCGGCGCGGACCCGCTTCTCCAAGGCCGCCGCCGCGGTGGGCTCGCCGACCAGTAATGATTTCCGGCCCAGTACGAGCACCGCACAGTCGGAGTCGCTCAGTTCCAGACCTTCATGAAGGATCAGTTCCAGCGATCTTTCGTCGTCCAGTGATCCGACCGGCACCCCGACCAAGGCGCGCAGCGCAGCCACTTGGTCCTGACTGACGATGAGCGCCTCGGTGATTTGCTCGTTCGAATCGACGAGACGCTGCATCAGCGCCGCATCGTCGAGGTCGGACGTCGCGAAACGCGAGGGCTGGTCGGACGGTGCCTCGGCCGCAGGGAACCCCGGGGACGAACGGACCCCGGGCAGAACCGGCACCGACCTCACGACCGCCGCGCTCTCGCCAACTCGGCTCCGGACAACTCTTGATCACGAAAAGTCATCGGTGTGCCCTGGTGCCCGTCGGTTTGCGACCCCCGGCCAGGCGCGCGAAGGGTCGGCTCGAGACGGTGATCCGGGCGTTCCACACGACTGGCTTGACCTCATGACGAGACTGAGGGTTGGTGAGCAACGACAATCCCAAATAGGCGGACCGTGGGATAGTCAGCACCAAGGGTAGCTCTTCATTTACCGACAGTTAAGTCCCTTTTTGGACGAATGTCTCCATCAATCCCAGGCGTCAGCGGCCGGCTCTTCGACCCGGCGGCAGCCGGTCCGACGGGGCTGTGGTGAGATTCGTTGTACTGCAATGGCTATGAATGGCCGCGGACCCGGTACGAGTGGGCCGTCGAGTCAGGACCACAGAACTCCGCAGCGCCAGACCCGGTCAACTCAACGCCGGTCGCCGCGCGCCGCGCTGACCGAACGGAACCCGGTCGGATCGCTCGTTTCACCTTGATGCCTGACGGCGCGGGCGCAGTTCTCACGGAACGGTCATCGGTGGCCTCGTCTGGGGCGCGGCCACCCGATCCGTTCGTCCGCTCGGGTCCGGCTCACCGGGCCTCGTCACGCCGTGTGACGAACCTCTGGCGCCGAGCCGTTCGACACGGCGCTGTCGTTCGGACAATTATGCACGTTCTGTGTCACACTGGTGTCGTTCCGTAACTGCGGCGAGCGGCGTCCCAGGCCCCTACGCCGGCCCGACCAGGCTCGGACGATCGACCGTCGACGCGACGGCCGCGAGACCGGCCAACGGCCAGGCTGCCGGCCGGCCCGGGCGCTGCACCGCACCGGATTGTGGAGAGGAGGGCTCCGCGCGCCGCGCGGAATGGCGTTTCCATGTCCTTGCCTCCCTCCACCGCGCCCGGTGTGCCGGCCAGCCCCCGGCGCCTGCCTCCGGCGGACGAGCCGGCACGACGGGTCGCTGACGTCCCGAGCTGGGTGCGCCGCGTCTTCATGGTGCTGCTGCCGGTGGCGGTGGTCGTCGCGACGGTGGCGTTGTTCTCGCGCGGGCACTTCGAATCATGGCGACCCTGGACGTTGATCGGTCTGCAGATGGGGGCTACGGCCCTGCTGACGATTCGCGCCTTCCGGGTGCCGTTCGACAGGCTGCCGTGGAGACTCCTGCTGGCCGCCCTGTTGTGCGTAGCTGCGGCCGAGATCCTGTTGACCACGGGAGTCTCGCAGAGCTCGTCCGGCCTGCGGCTGCTCACCGAGATTCTGCACGGCATCTTCGTTCTGCTGTCTTTTGCCTTCCTCGCGGCGTTGTTCCGCGGCCGGCTGCCGCCCATCGGTTCGGCGGTGTACCTGGACGGTCTCATCGCTCTGCTCGGCGTCCTCTCGGTGGGCAGCGCGCTGGTGACCGGACCGGTGAACTGGCTGACGCACAATCACCTCTCGGCCATGAGTCGAGCTGTCGCTTACCCGATCAGCCTGCTGGCGCTGGTCGGTTTGCTGGTGGGGTGCCTCACCATGCTGGGCCGGCGGCCCAGCGCCGCCTGGTGGCTGTTGACGGGCGGATTCGCCCTGGGCGCCGTCGCAGACGCGGCCCTCATCGGGCACCTGGCCGTCGCCAACCGACCGGGTTGGCGATCCGTCGACGTGCTGTGGCCCGTCGCGATCACCATGCTGGCCTGGGCGGCCTGGCTCTCCCCGGCAGCCGGCTCTCGGGCCCGCAAAGTGTCGGTGCTGTCGCTGGTGGGACCGTCGGTCTGCATCATCGGCGCCTTGGCCGTCGTCGCCATCAACGAGGTGCGCGTCGTCAGCCCGCTCGCGGTCTGGCTGGCCCTGGTGACTCTGGTCTTCGGCGCTCTGCGGCTCCTGCTCGTGGTGCGGGTGGTCGGACGCATGCACCGCCGCCAGCGCGAACTCTCCGGCAACCTGGCCGAGGCCCGCGACGATGCGTTGGCCGCCGCCGCCGTGAAAGCCGCCTTCTTGGCGTCCATGAGTCATGAGATCCGCACTCCGATGAATGCCGTCATCGGGATGACGGGTCTGTTGCTGGAGACGAACCTGGACGCCACCCAGCGCGAATACGCCGAGGCTGTGCGACGCAGCGGGGACATCCTGCTGGACGTCATCAACGACATCCTCGACTTCTCGAAGATCGAAGCCGGGGAGCTGGAGCTCGAAGAGCGCAGCTTCGACCTCGTCGGCGTGGTCGAAGACGCCGTCGGGCTGCTGGCCATCCAGGCCGACGCCAAGAACCTCCAGTTGTACTGCGACGTTTCCGACCAGTGCCCGGCTTGGGTCAGCACGGACCCGGTCCGCCTGCGCCAGGTTCTGGTCAACCTCATCGGCAACGCCGTCAAATTCACCCAGCAAGGACACGTCACGGTCGCCGTGCGGCCGATCCACGGCGGTCCATCCGGCGACGTGCTGCTGTTCGAGGTCACCGACACCGGCATCGGCATCCCCGCTGACCGACTCGACCGGCTGTTCCGTCCCTTCACCCAGATCGACGCTTCCACGACTCGGCTGTACGGCGGTACCGGACTGGGCCTGGCGATCAGCCGGGCGCTCGTGGAGGCCATGGGCGGCCGCATCGACGTGCGGAGCACCGCCGGTTCGGGTACCACCTTCGCGTTCAGCATCCCGGTGGGGGCGGCGCAACGGCCCATCGGCGACGTACAACCGGGGTCCGACCGGCTCACCGGGCGCACGGTGCTGATCGTGGAGGACAACCCGGCCAACGCGCACATCCTGCTGGCCCAGACCAGACGTTGGGGCATGGTGAGCTCGTCCGCGGCGTCCGCGGCCGAGGCGCTGCAACTGGCGGCCGCCACGCCGCCACCTGCGGTCGCCGTGCTGGACATGCAACTGCCTGACGTCGACGGCGCCACTCTGGCTGGTTTGCTGCACGCGGTACCCGGGTGGCGAGACGTCCCGCTGGTGCTGCTCACCAGCCTGAGCCGTCGACTCGAACCGGAGGCCCGCCGCGAGTTCGCCGCGGTGCTGCACAAGCCTGCTCGCAGCGCCGAACTCCGGGTTGCGCTGGGCGGCACCGTCTCGGGGGATGCCGCCAAGAAGGTGGCCCTCGGCTCGCCGGCGCCGCCGCGCGAGCTCCGCATCCTGCTGGCCGAGGACAACCCGGTGAACCGCACGGTCGGGCGCCTGGTCCTGGCCAAGGCCGGTTACCAGGTCGACCTGGCGGAGGACGGGCGGCAAGCGCTGCAGGCCGTCGAGCGCAAAACCTATGACGCGGTGCTGATGGACGTGCACATGCCCGGCATGGACGGTATGCAGGCCACCCGGGCAATTCGCGCCCTTGGTGAAACGATCCATCAACCGCGCATCGTGGCCCTCACGGCCGATGTGACCGTGGAGGACCGGCGGGAGTGTTACGCGGCCGGTATGGACGGACACGTCAGCAAACCGTTCCGCTCCCGCGACCTGATCGAACTGTTGACCCGGTTGTGCGGCGAGGACGTGCCCGAAGCGCCCGCCGAACCGGTTGAAGCCGTCATTCCGCCGGAGCCGGCGGTGGACGGGACGAGGCTCGCACCGGTCGTCGACCTCGAACAGTTCCACGCCTTGCTGGAATTGGGCGACGGTGTCAGTGCGACGGTGCTGGAGCGGTGGGAATCCGACACGGTGTCCTCGCTCGCTCAGCTGCACGAACTGGTGGCCACCGGCGACGACGCCGCCGCGGGGATGGTGGCGCATCGCATCCGGGGCGCCAGCGCGACCATCGGCGCGGCTGCGCTGGCGCAGACGCTCGCCCACATCGAGGATCTCGGATGCCACGGCAGTGCCATCCCGCCGCAGAAGCTCCGGGATCTGGACGACGCGGTCGCTCAGGCCATTGCCGCTTTCGGCACCCTGGTCGCTTCCAGCGAGCCCGAACCACGCGACGAGTTGTCGGTCTGACCGAGCCGCCCACGGTTCCGGAGGAACGGCGCTCCGTCGCGGCGCCTCTTTCGCAGCCCCATCGCCCGGCCCGGTGCGGTCCGTTGCCCCACCCGCCGCGGCGGCAGGCGTTTCGCTATCTGATTGCCCGCGCGTCCGGCGGTCAGAGCGAACGCCATTTCGCCGCCGCCCAAGGACAGCCAGATTCCCATCGCCCGTCGAATCTTGCCGGCCATCGTCCGGGCGCCCTGCCCGGCCTCGGCGCTGCGGCCGGCGATACCGCTAGAGCACCGCTGCCCCCGGCTACACAACGTCACCGCAGGCGGACCCGGGAGAGAAGGCGGCGGTCTCTATCGGGCGAGTGCGCTACGGGCTGTACGTCATCACCGGTCCGCCGCGAGAATGCCGTAGCAGTTGGGTGAATCGACGTTTAGTTGCGTGAGCGGGGGGCACTCCCACCGTCTCATCAGCATGATGCCGCAGCAGAACCAATCGCAGACCCGCTGGTCGAAGGTCATGACCCGGCTGCGTCAGTGGGAGGAAGCCGCTCTGCTGCGGGCCGCCACCGAGGACGCGCTGGTGGCGATCTACGCCGGTCCGCGTCGGGATGCCGAACGCGCCACCGCGCCGGTCCTTACCGGCTGGGCCGCCGCCCTGGCCATGCGGCCCACCGCACTGGCGGCGTGATCGACCCGCACACGATGGACCGGACATTCCGGCGGCAAATCGGTTGACGCACACCGATTCGCCGCCGGATTTTTCGTTTTCCGGGACGGTAGCCGGGTGCGGTCGATGCGTCCGGCGTCGGCCGGTCCGCCTAAGGTCGAGCTCATGAGCGTTCGCAGGATCATGGGCACCGAGGTGGAATACGGGGTCTCGGTGCCGGGCGAGCCGGGGGTGAATCCGGTCATTTCCTCCACCCAGGTCGTGCTGGCTTACGCCGCGTCGGTCGCCGCCCCCCGGGCCCGTCGGCCGCGGTGGGACTACGAGGTGGAATCGCCGCTGCGCGATGCGCGAGGTTATGACCTGTCCGCGCTGTTCGGCGTGCCCGAACCTGATCTCGACGACATCGGTGCCGCCAACGTCATCCTGGCCAATGGGGCCCGGCTGTATGTCGATCACGCGCATCCGGAGTTCTCAGCCCCGGAGGTCACCAATCCGCTCGACGGGGTCCTGTACGACAAGGCCGGCGAGCGGGTGATGGAGGCGGCCGCCAATCTCGCCGGTTCGGTGCCCGGAAGCAAGCCGCTGCAGCTGTACAAGAACAATGTGGACGGCAAGGGCGCCTCCTACGGCACCCACGAGAATTATCTGTGCCGGCGCGACACACCTTTTCCGGCCATCATTTCCGGGCTGCTGCCGTTCTTCGCCACCCGGCAGGTCTTCGCCGGGGCGGGCCGGGTGGGCATCGGCGTCACGGGTCAGATTCCGGGATTTCAACTGGGCCAGCGGTCCGACTACATCGAGGTGGAGGTGGGCCTGGAAACCACTTTGAAACGCGGCCTGATCAACACTCGCGACGAGCCGCACGCCGACGCCGACAAATGGCGGCGGCTGCACGTCATCGTCGGCGACGCGAATCTGGCCGAGACCGCCACGTACCTCAAACTCGGCAGCACCGCTCTGGTCCTGGCCATGATCGAAGGCGGCTGGTCACTGCCGGCCGTGGAACTGGCCAATCCGGTGTCCGCCGTGCACGCCGTGTCGCACGATCCGTCCTTGACCACGACGGTGGAGTTGGCTGACGGGCGCGCGTTCACAGGTTTGGATGTGCAGCGGGCCTATGCCGAGGCGGCGGCCGCTTTCGTGGCCGATCGGTACGGCGCCGACGCCGACCAGCAGACCCAAGACGTCCTGACCCGCTGGGTCGACGTCCTCGACCGGCTGGCCGAGGACCCGATGGACCTGGCCGACACGCTGGACTGGCCGGCGAAACTGCGCCTACTGGAGGGCTTTCGGTCCCGCGACCAACTCAGCTGGGCCGCGCCGCGGTTGGCCTTGGTCGACTTGCAGTACTCCGACATCCGGCTGGACCGGGGCCTGTACAACCGGCTCGTCTCCCGGGGCTCGATGCGCCGGCTGGTCAGCGAGGACGCCGTGCGGGCCGCCATGACGACGCCACCGGACGACACGCGGGCATATTTCCGCGGCCGCTGCGTCGCCAAATACCCGGATCGCTTGGCCGCCGCCTCCTGGGACTCGGTCATTTTCGACGTGGGCCGGGAATCGCTGGTGCGTATTCCCACCATGGATCCGGCGCGGGGTACCCGCGCCCACGTCGGCGCCCTGCTGGACGCCAACGACGATGCGATCTCCCTGGTCGACGCCCTGACCGCTCGCTGACCGGGCGCACCGGGCCGATCTGGACGTTTTTTCCCGGTTCGGCCCGCAGGGCCAAGAATTCACCCATTTCCCGCACCGGCCACTGGGAACGGGGACACCGACCGCGACGTCTGTTGCAGTACGAGCCGCCGGAGGAGCTGCACTGGGCCCGATCCGACTGCAGGCGGTCACTGGCCGGCTCGAAATAAACAATTCGTCGAGCCCATTGGTTGTTTTCCCCGCGAAAGGCCGGACCGAAATGAACAACAATGCGCGGGCGTCGTGGAAGCCCAGCCGGAAATGGTGCGTGACCCAGGTGACGGCCGCCGCGGCCTTCCTGGTGGCGTGGGTGAATGCGGGGGAGTGGAACAAGACCCTGCTGGTCGCCTTGATCGGACTCTTGGCCCAGGCCGTCATCGGCTTCCTGACTCCCAATTCGACCGGAGCAGCGACACCCGCCGTCCCGGTCGCCGGCCCCACGGCCCCATTGACTCCTGCCGTCTGACGATTTCGTTGCCGGTGCCGGTTCGTCCAGCTTCGAGAACTCTGCCGCCGGCCGGCCACGGATCCTGAGGGCGCCGACACAGCGCTCGTCGACCCGTGCACGGAACGACCGCCGGGTTGGTCCTGCTCGGTAAGGTCGAATCAGGCGCCAGGCTGGCGCCCGCGGATGGGAGTGCGACATGGCGCAGGAGCAGACGAGCCGGCAGGGTGGCGGCGACAACGACTCCGACGAGGGCGGCCCGGAGGCGGCCGGCCAGGAGCGCCGCGAGAAGCTGGCGGCCGAGACCGACGACCTGCTCGACGAGATCGACGGCGTCCTCGAGTCCAACGCCGAGGATTTCGTGCGGTCGTATGTGCAAAAGGGCGGCCAGTGAACGGTGGTTCCGGGCCGGTCGTCGGCTCGTTGAGCGGTCCGTGGCCCGTGTCGGCGGTCCCGGCCGCCTACTTGACGCCCGGAACAGGTTCCTTCACCGATTTTCTCGGTCGGGCCGAACCGCATTTGTTGCCCGGTGCCGGCCGCTCTGTGGGGCCGGTCGAACTGGCCCACGGCACCACGATCGTGGCTTTGACCTGTCCGGACGGGGTGGTGCTGGCCGGCGATCGGCGGGCCACCATGGGCAATCTGATCGCCCAGCGCGACATCGAGAAGGTGTTCGTCGCCGATTCCCACTCGGCGGTGGGCATTGCCGGCACGGCGGGGATCGCCGTGGAGATGGTGCGTTTGTTCCAGCTCGAGCTCGAACACTACGAAAAGATCGAGGGTGTACGACTCTCGTTGGACGGCAAGGCGAACCGGCTCGCCTCCATGATCCGCGGCAATCTGGGCGCCGCGTTGCAAGGGCTGGCCGTGGTTCCTTTGTTCGCGGGCTACGACCTGGACCGGCCGGCCGGCACGCCCACCATTCCCGGTCGCATTTACTCCTACGACGTGGCCGGCGGGCTGTACGAGGAACACGACTTCTACGCGGTGGGCTCCGGTTCCATGTTCGCGCGCGCCGCCCTGAAGAAGCGCTATACCCGCGATCTGGATGTGGCGGCGGCCGTCCGGGCGGCGGTGGAGGCGCTCTACGACGCGGCCGACGATGACTCCGCCACCGGCGGCCCTGATCTGACCCGCCGCATCTTTCCCGTTGTCATCGCGGTCACCGCCACCGGCGCCATGCGCTGGTCGGACGACGCGGTCGGCGCGGTGGCCGAGGCCGTCGTGGCGGGCCGCATGATCAACCCCGGCGGTTGAGCCGCACTTTTTGATGCTGATGTCCTTCCCGAGCCTCCCCGCCTCACGCCAGGAACCCGAGTGACTCTGCCGATCTACGCGTCTCCCGAACAATTCATGCGGGACCGTTCCGACTACGCCCGCAAAGGCATTGCCCGAGGCCGGAGCGTCGTGGTGACCACCTACGCCGGCGGCGTGCTCTTCGTGGCCGAGAACCGCTCGCCCACGCTGCACAAGGTCAGCGAGATCTACGACCGCATCGGGTTCGCTGGTGTGGGCCGCTACAACGAGTTCGAAAACCTGCGGACGGCCGGTATCCGGCTCGCCGACGTGCGTGGCTACAGCTACGACCGCCGGGACGTGACCGGCCGGTGGCTGGCCAATGCGTACGCCCAGACGCTGGGGTCGATTTTCTCCGAGCACCAGAAGCCGTTCGAGGTGGAACTGTGCGTCGCGGAGGTGGCCCGGGATCTCCCCGACCTGGCCGATCCGCCGAACCGCCCTCGGGATCAGCTGTTCCGGATCAGCTACGACGGTTCGATCTCCGACGAGGACCGGTTCGTGGTGATGGGCGGGGTGATCGACCCGGTCGTCGCCGCGCTGGACAAGTCGTTCGTCCGCGCCTGGGCTCTACCCGACGCGCTGCGGGCGGCGGTCGCCGCCCTCGGGGCAGGCGGCGAGAATGCCCCGCGGGGATTGGTGACCGGCCAGCTGGAGGTGGCCGTGCTGGACCGCTATCTGCCCGGGCGCACGTTCCGCCGGGTCGATGGGGCGGCGCTCACGGCTCTGCTCACCGCCGACGACGCGGCCGGGCCGGCCGAGGAGCTGCCGACCGCGGATGACGTGGCGGGCGGGCCGCAAAGCGCCGAACCTGCGACCGGCGACGCGGCGGACCCGGCGGAGGAGCTGTGGCCGGCGGGTGACGTGGCGGACGCGCCGGAGGCCGTCGATCCCGCGGCGGAGAACCCCGAGGCACCACCGGATTCGCCCGCCGCTTCGTGATCGTCGCGCTGCTCCTGCTGCTGGTCGCTCTGCTCCTCGTCCTGGCCACCGGCTTCTACGTAGCGGCCGAATTCAGCCTGGTGACGGTGGACCGGGCCACCGTCACGCGTCGAGCCGAGGCCGGAGATGCCTCGGCGGCATCGTTGCTCCGCGGGCTCGCCTCCCTGTCCACCCTGCTGTCCGGCGCCCAGGTCGGCATCACCGTCACCACCCTGGTTCTCGGCTGGGTCATGCAGCCGTCGTTGGCGGTGCTGTTGGGTGCGCCGCTCCAGTCGATCGGCCTGTCACGGAGCGGCGCCGACACGGTCGCCGGCGTGGTGGCGCTGGTCGTCGCCACCGCCCTGTCGATGCTGTTCGGCGAGTTGGTGCCCAAGAGCCTCGCCATGGCCCGACCGCTGGCCACGGCCACCCGGGTGGTCGGTGGCCTGCGGATCTCCACCGCGGTGCTGAAACCGCTGGTCTGGGTGCTCGACCGGATCGCCAACTCGGTCCTGCGGCTGCTCGGTATCCGACCGCAGGAAGAGCTGCGGTCGGCGCGTTCGCCGGACGAACTCCGGCTGCTCGTCCGCCGCTCGGCCACGGCCGGAACGCTGGAACGCGGCACGGCCGGATTGTTGGTCCGCTCCTTGGGTTTCGCCGATCGCACGGCGGCGGACGTCCTCACGCCCCGGCCGGATGTGCGATTCCTGCGGATCGACGACTCGGCGGCGGAACTGGTGAGCGTGGCGGTCGGCACCGGCTTCTCCCGTTTCCCGGTGTTCGCCGCCGACCACGACGACGTGGTCGGAGTGGTGCACCTGAAGCGGGCGGTCGCCGTCCCCGCCGGCGACCGGGCCCGGGTGACGGTCGCCGATCTCATGGAGGACGTCCCCGTCGTTCCCGAGTCCCTACCGCTGGGCGACCTGCTGGATACCCTGCGCGGCCACGGTTTTCAGCTGGCGGTGGTGGTCGATGAATACGGGGGAACGGCTGGGCTGATCACGCTCGAGGATGTGATCGAGGAACTGGTCGGCAACATCGCCGACGAGCACGACCGTCGGCCGTCAGCCGACCAGGACAACCGCAACGCCGACGGCACCTGGAGTCTGGAAGGAACCTCCCGGCCGGACGAGATCGGCGAACTGACCGGAGTCTCGCTGCCGGAATCGGGAGGCTACGAGACCATCGCGGGACTGGTGCTGGCCCGGCTCGGGCACATCCCCGCGAGCGGTGAATCGGTCATCGTCGAGGCCACCCTTGTTCCCGAGCGCGGGCTGGCGGCCTGGCCCGAAGAACCAGGCGATCGGCCCGTCGAGATCGCTCCGGGCGAGAGCGTCGCCCAGCCGGTCCGGGTTCGACTGACCGTGCAGCGCATGGACGGCCGGCGCATTGCCACCGTCCGGCTCTCCGCGGTGGACCAGGGCGCAGCCGGCGGCGACCGATGACCAGCGCGTGGCTGCTGACCCTGCTGTCCGTCGCGCTGATCGCCGCTTCGGCGTTGTTCGTGGCCGCCGAATTCGCCGTCATCTCCGCCCGGCGCACTCAGATCGAGCCGCTCGCGGTGCACGGGGCGCGGGCCCGCACCGTCATCGCGGCGCTGGAGGACGTCCAGGTGATGCTGGCCTGCGCGCAACTGGGAATCACCGTGTGTGGTGTGCTGCTGGGCGCACTCGGCGAGCCGGCCTTGGCGGCGTTGCTGGAACCTGTTTTTCACGCGCTGCATGTGCCAGAAGGTGCCCTGCACCCGGTTTCGCTGGTCATCGGCCTGCTGATCGTGGTCGGAGCGCACGTGGCGCTCGGCGAAATGGTGCCGAAGAACATTGCCCTGGCCGACCCGGAGCGCACGGCCTTGGCCCTGGTGCCCGGCCTGCGGTTGGTGGCCACGGTGCTCGGTCCGGTGGTGCGAGGGCTGTCCGCGCTGGCGAACGTCATCGTCCGCTGGACGGGCGCGGAGCCCAAGGACGAAGTGACGTCCGCCTTCAGCCGGGACGAAGTGGCCGGTCTGGTGGCCGAGTCCGGGGCGGAGGGCCTGCTGGCCGGATCCGAAGGCGCGCTGGTGAACTCGGCTCTGGTCTTCGATCGCGTGAGGGTGGAGGCGGTGATGGTGCCGTCCGACCGGGTCATCGCCCTGACCCTCGGCGTCAGCGCGGTCGAGGTGGAGGCCGCGTGCGCCCGGACCGGATTCTCCCGGTTTCCGGTGCGGCGTCGGGCCGGTGGATTCGCCGGATACCTGCACATTCGCGATGTCCTGGGCGTCCAGGAGTCGGCTCGCAGCCGCCCCTGGCCGGCGGAGCGACTCCGCACCTTGCCGGTCGTGGTGGCGGGGACGGGCGTGCGGCACGCCTTGGAGGCGATGCGGGCCAGCGGCGCCCATCTGGCCGAGGTGGTGTCGGACGCCGCACCGGGAGCCGGCGCGGAGTCGATTCACCTGGGCATCGTCACGCTGGAGGATCTGATCGAGCAGCTGATCGGCGAGGTCCGGGACGCCACCCGGCCGCGCTGACCCGACGGCCGCCGTCTCGGCGCGCGGGACGTCAGCGCCGAGACGGTCACGGCTGGGCCTTGGCCAACTTCGACGGCCACCAGATGATCCGGCCCAGATCGTGCACCAGCGCGGGCACCAGAATGGTGCGCACCACCAGAGTGTCCAGCAGGACGCCGAAGGCAACGGCGAAGCCGAGTTCGGCCAGGAAGACCAGCGGCAGCACCCCCAGCACGGCGAAGGTGGCCGCGAGGACCAGCCCGGCCGAGGTGATGACTCCACCGGTGACCGACAGTCCGCGCAGCACACCGGCTCTGGTGCCGAACTTCAGCGCCTCCTCGCGGACCCGGGTCATCAGGAAGATGTTGTAGTCGATGCCCAACGCCACCAGGAACACGAACGCGAAAAGCGGGAAAGACTGATCCGCGCCGGCGAAATGGAACAGGTGGGTGAAGACGAATCCGCAGATCCCCAGGCTCGCGAAGAAGGACAGCACCACCGAGGCGATCAACAGCAACGGCACCAGCAACGCCCGCAACAGGATCGCCAGCACGCAGAAGATGACGACGAGCACGATGGGAATGATCAGGTCGCGGTCGTGTACCGACGCATTCCGGACGTCGAGGGTGGTGGCGGTCTGGCCGCCGACCAGGGCGTCGGCACCGGGGACAGCGCGGACGGCGGTGCGCAGCCGGGCCACGGTGTCGTAGGCCGCCGGGGAGTCGTACGCGTCGGCGAGGTTGGCGTCGATGACGAGGCGCCCGTTGATCGGCTGCACCTGGAGGGCGGGCGGCGGGCACCCGGCCGCCGGTTGGGCACCGGAGGAACCGGCCGTGCGCGGCCGCAGGGCAGCCGCTTTCGCGTAATCCACCTGCACACACACCGAACCGGGCGCTGTGTCGATGCCCGGAAGCGCCGACACGGTGGAGATCACCGCTGCGGCCTGGGCGGCGTTGACCACGATCACTGCCGGCGCCCCGACGCCCTGGTCGAACTTCGCGTCGTAGATGTTCTGACCCAGCACCGCGTCGGGTTTGTTGGTGAAGCCCTGCGCGGTGGACAGGCCGTTGGTGGACAGCGACCCCAGCCCGATCAGGAAGATCATGAGCAGCAGGCTGGTGGCGATCCACGCCGTCCGGTGACGGCGCCCCACGAGCTGCGCGATGCGGCCCCACCATCCGGCGGAACCGGGCTCGGCCGCCGGCGTGGCGGTGGTCGGGCGTCGGGGCCAGAAGACCCAGCGACCGGCCGCGGCCAGCGCCACCGGCAGGAACGTCATCATGACCAGCAGGGTGCAGCCGATACCGATTGCCGCCACCGGTCCCAGGCTCTTGTTGGAGTTCAGCTCCGAGAACGACAGGCACAGCAGGCCCAAGATGACCGTGACGCCGGACGCCAGGATGGCGGGCGCCGATTCCTTCCACGCCTTGATCATCGCGTCGGCCCGGCTCGGATAGTTGTGCAGCTCTTCGCGGTAGCGGGAGATGAGCAGCAGGGCGTAGTCCGTCCCCGCGCCCAGCACCAACACCGACAAGATTCCCTGGCTCTGCCCGTTCAGGGTGACGACGTCGTTCTTGGCCAGGAAGTAGACGACCATCGCGGACAGCCCGAGTGCCAGGCCGGCGGACAGCAGCGGGAAGAACCAGAGCACCGGCGATCGGTAGACCAACAACAGGATGAAAATGACCACCCCGCCGGCGGCCAGCAGCAGGGTGCCGTCCAATCCGGAGAAGGCGCCGATGAAGGCGGTGAGCAGGCCGACCGGTCCGGCCGGGTAGGCGGACAAACCCGCCGGGATGCCCTTCTTCGCCGTGTCCAGCACGGACTGCTCGGTGGCGGTGAGCTGATTGCCGCTGACGGCGACCCCTTTGGTCTTGGACACCAGCGGGGTGTAGACCGACGCGGCGGTGCCGTCCTTCGCGAAGACCGGTGCCAGCAAGGCCGTGGTGTCGATCCCGGGAATCTTGCTGATCGCCTGCGAGGCCGCCCGGACGAAGGCGCGATCGGCGGTGGTCAGCCCGGACGCGCGCGAGTAGACCACAAAGCCCGGCAGCGACTGCGAGGTGTTGAAGAGCGCGGCCTGGTTGCCCGCCTGGGTCGATTCCGCCGACCCCGGCAGGAAGGCCGAGTTGTCGTTCTTCTGGACGTCGGACAACTTGCCCTGGTAGCTGCCGCCGAACCCGCCCGCCAGAAAGGCGAGAATGCCGACGGCGATCAGGGCGAAGAACGGGAAGCCGCGGGGCAATCTGGTTCGGGGCGGCGACGGGTCCCCGGGGGGCGTTGCGGGCGCGGCCGAGACTTCGGTCCGGGAGGTGTCGGTCATGACGGGCTTTCCGCTCGCGGGCACCGGCGCGGCCCGTCCGGCACCAGTCTGCGGCAGGGGCGCGGCCCGGGTCGACTGCCGGCAGCCCTGGCCGGACCCTGAAACCGACCCTGAACGGCTGGCGGGTTCGGCATTCCGACGATCCACCCTGTGGCGAGCCGGTGGGTTGAGCGTGGTGGTCGGTGCGTTCCGGCGTCCGAGGGAGAGGGTGCGCAACCTGCCGACGGGTTCGCAACGTGTGCACAGGTTGCGAACCGGTCACACAGTTGCGCAGTCGCGGCCGCCAGACGACGAGCGAGACGGTTGAACCCGTTCGGCCGTCCGCGACCACCGCCCGGCCGGGCCGCAAGCCGCTCCCGCCGACTCACCGTCGACACCTACGCTGGCGGACATGCAACGGCGGATCATGGGTATCGAGACCGAGTTCGGCATCACCTGCACGTTCCACGGGCAGCGCCGGCTCTCACCCGACGAGGTGGCCAGATACCTGTTCCGTCGGGTCGTCTCCTGGGGGCGATCGTCGAACGTGTTCCTGCGCAATGGTTCTCGGCTCTATCTCGATGTTGGCTCGCACCCGGAGTACGCCACCGCGGAGTGTGACGACCTGGAGACGTTGATTGCGCACGACAAGGCGGGGGAGCGGATCCTGCAGGACCTGGTGGTCGACGCCGAGGCCCGGCTGGCCGAGGAGGGCATCGGCGGGGACATCTACCTGTTCAAGAACAACACCGACTCGGCCGGCAACTCCTACGGCTGCCACGAGAACTTCCTCATCGCCCGGGCCGGCGAGTTCTCCCGCATCGCCGACGGGCTGATCCCGTTCCTGGTCACCCGCCAGCTCATCGCCGGGGCCGGCAAGGTGCTCCAGTCCCCGCGCGGAGCCTCGTACTGCCTGTCGCAGCGGGCCGACCACATCTGGGAAGGCGTCTCCTCGGCCACCACCCGGTCCCGGCCCATCATCAACACGCGGGACGAGCCGCACGCCGACGCCGAACGTTACCGGCGGCTGCACGTGATCGTCGGCGACTCCAACATGAGTCAGACCACCACCCTTTTGAAGGTGGGAAGCGCGGCCCTGGTCCTGGAAATGATCGAAGCCGGCGTCCAGCTGCGCGACCTGAGCTTCGACAACCCCATCCGGGCCATTCGGGAGATCTCCCACGACACCACCGGACGCCGCCAGGTCCGCCTCGCCTCCGGCAGTGAGATCTGTGCGCTGGACGCGCAGACCGAGTACTACTCGAAGGCCGCCGACTACGTGACGCGGCGCGGCATGGATCCGATCTCCGAGCGTGTCCTGGACCTGTGGAGCCGCACTCTCAAGGGCGTCGAGTCCGGTGACCTTTCCGGCGTCGACACCGAGATCGACTGGGTCATCAAGCGAAAGTTGCTGGATTCCTATGCCGCCCGGCACGGCCTGGACTTCGCCGATCCGCGCATCGCCCAGCTGGACCTGACCTACCACGACGTCCGCCCCGGTCGCGGGCTGCATTCGCTGCTGGTCCGCCGGGGCCAGGCGGCCACCGTGGTCAGCGACGAGCGGATCGCCGAGGCCACCGTGCTGCCGCCGCCGACCACTCGGGCCCGGCTGCGCGGCAATTTCGTGGCCAAAGCCCAGGACGCGGGCCGGGATTACACGGTGGACTGGGTCCACCTCAAACTCAACGACCAGGCCCAGCGCACCGTGCTGCTCAAGGACCCGTTCCGGTCCGAGGACGAGCGGGTCGACAAGCTGATGGAGTCCCTCTGACCCATTGGCGGTGGTCCGACCGGCGGCCGATGAAGAGGGAACGAAGATCCCCCGGAGCCCCGGCGAAACACCGCCAGGCCGGCGGTCCACATGTGAAAAACTGGTGCAGTGGCGACCGCGAAGGCAGAACGGCTGCTGAACCTGGTGATCGCCCTGGTGAACGCACCTCGCTTCCGGACGGCCGGCTGGATCAGGGAGAAGGTGGCCGGTTACGGCGACGCCCCCAGCGAAGAGGCGTTCTTCCGGACCTTCGAGCGGGACAAGACCGAATTGCGGGACCTCGGCATCCCGCTGCAGACCGACGGCCACGACGGCTACCGCATCCCGCCGGGGGAGTTCGCGCTGCCGGAACTCTCCTTCACGCCGGCCGAGCTGGCTGCCGTGGGATTGGCCGGAAGGCTATGGGAAACAACCGCTTTGGGTGAAGCCGGGTTGGGCGCGCTGCGCAAGCTGCGCGACGCCGCCCGCCCGGCAGCCGCGGATCACACGGCCCCGGGCGAGGCGGCCGGCGCGGACCGATTGTCCCGCAATGCCGTCGAGCTCCTCCAACCGCGGGTGCGGACCGCCGATCCGGCCTTCGCACCGCTGTTCGCGGCGGTCCAGGCCCGCCGCGCGGTCACCTTCGACTACCGGAAGAACACCGACGACACCAGTGAATCCCGGTTCGTGGAACCCTGGGGCCTCGTCTCGTTCCGCGGACGCTGGTATCTGGTGGCGAACGACACGGCTCGCAAGGCTCGCCGCACGTTCCGGCTGTCCCGCATCGTGAGCGATGTGAAGGCGGTGGGCCGTGTGGGGGCAGTCCGTATACCCAACGATCTCGACCTCTTGGCGGCGGTAGCTGCCAACGTCGATGTCGGCGCAGCGGATCGCCCCCGGTCGGCGACCTTGCTGGTCCGGCCGGGCCGGGCCAACGGGCTGCGCCGGCTGGGACACCGCACGGACCAGCCGTCGCCGCCGGCCGGCTGGGACCGGATCGAGCTCCCGCTCCGCCACCTGTGGGACACCGCCCGCACCGTGGCCTCGTCCGGTCCCGACGTGATCGTGCTGGATCCGCCCGATCTGCGCGCCGCCGTCATCCGGCTGCTGACCGGCGCGGCGGCCACCGCCCCGGCCGAGCCGGCGCAGCAAAAATGAGCGAGACGGCCAGCGACCGGCTCAGTCGCATGCTCGGCCTGGTGCCTTATATCTCCCGGCGCCCCGGCGTCTCGCTGGCCGAGTTGGCCGCCGAGTTCGCGGTCAGCGAGGCCCAGATCGCCGCCGACCTGGATTTGCTGATGGTGTGCGGGCTGCCCGGTTACTACCCCGACGACTTGATCGACGTCGTCCTGGAGGAGGATCGCGGCACCGTGTCGATCGCTTTCGACGCGGGCATCGAGCGGCCGGTGCGGTTGTCGGCCGACGAGGCGGTGGCGCTGACGGTGGCGCTCCGCGCCCTCGGCGATCTTCCCGGACTCGTCGATGCCGACGCCGTCCATTCCGCGCTGGCCAAGCTGGAACGAGCGCAGGGTGCCGGCGACACCGCCGCGGTTCAGGTCGCGGCGGCCGTTCCGAGTCCCGCGCTGGGCGACGTCCGGGACGCCATCGACTCGGCCCGCCAGCTGTGGATCCGCTACTACACCGCTTCCCGCGACACGTTCACCGAGCGGGTCGTCGACCCGATCCGGCTGTTGGTCACCGACGGCGAGATCTATCTGGAGGCATACTGCCATCTCGCGGAGGCCGTCCGTCATTTCCGCGTGGACCGGATCGACGAGTCACAGGTCCTGGACGAGCCGGCCCAGGCCCCGCTGTGGGTGGATCGGGACACCCCCGAGAGCATGTTCCACCCGGATCCGCAGGTCCCGCCGGTGGTGCTGCGGCTTCGGCCGGCTGCTCGTTGGGTGGCCGAGTACTACCCGCACGAAGCCCTCGATCCGGCGCCCGGCGACCCGGAGCACTCAGCCGACCGGCGGATCAGGTTGCGGGCGGGCGGCGACGACTGGATCGTCCGGCTCGTGCTGTCGCTCGGCGACGCCGCGTCCATCGAGGACCGGCCGGACCTGACGGCCCTGGTTGCGGCGCGGGCGGCCGAGGCCCTCACCCGCTATCAGCCGGGCTTCGATCTCGCCGCCGGTGGGCCCCCGACCTCTTCGGTCGCGGCGGAGAAGCCGGCTGATGCGGACGGCGAGCAAGAACTGGGCCCGGCCAACCGGACGGCAGCCGCAACTCGAGCCGGAAATCCACCTGTGGGCACGTAGCATCGAGGGCGTCGGCGCCGCCGGAACCGGGCTGTCCGGGCGGTGACGCGACTGGCAAGCACCATGAGACCGGTGGCCGATCGTTTCGGGCGCCCGCGACGAAGAGGAGTCATGGCACTACTCTCCCGTCGCCGGAACGCCGAGCGAAATGCCGACGGCACCATGTCGTTGATGGAGCACCTCTACGAGCTCCGTCGGCGCTTGTTCTTCGCGGTGTTGTTCATGTTGATGGGAACCGTGGTCGGCTTCATCTGGTACACCGTCGGCATTCCGGCCATTCATCTGCAACCGCTCAACAAGATCCTCATCCAGCCGTACTGCTCGGTGTCACAGGCCTACCGGCTGGCTCTGAACACCGACCAGAACCATTGTGTGCTGCTGGCCACCACCCCGTTCAGTTTCCTGGAGGTCAGGCTCAAGGCTGCGCTGCTGGTCGGCGCGGTGATCAGCTCCCCCGGCTGGCTCTACCAGCTCTGGTCTTTCGTCAATCCGGCCCTGTACTCCCGGGAGAAGAAGTACACCGTCACGTTCGTGCTGGTCGGTGGCTTCCTGTTCCTGGCCGGCGCGGGGCTCGCGTACTTCGTCATCGGTGAAGGCCTCAAGGTTCTGCTCTCCTTCGCCGGGAACACCGGTATCGCCGCGCTCAGTCCGGACAGCTATTTCTCCTTCCTGATCGCCATGCTGATCATCTTCGGGCTCTCGTTCGAGGTGCCTCTCCTCTTGGTGCTGCTCAATTTCGCCGGTGTCATCAAGGGCGAGAAGCTGGCCAAGGTACGGCGCTACGCGATCTTCGGCATGGTGGTGCTGGCAGCCCTGGTGGTGCCCGGCAACGATCCGGTGACCATGTCGTCGCTGGCCGTCTCGCTGGCCGTGCTGTACGAGGTGGCCGTGCAGATCTCCAAGTTCCACGACAAGCGCAAGGCCAAGCAGCTGGTCGCCGAGGGGTTCGCCGGGCTGTCCGACGACGAAGCCTCACCGATGCTGCCGTCCACCGGACCGGAATACGCGTCCACCGACCCGGAGCCATACCTGCCGCCGGCCTCGCCGACCCCGTTGACGCGGGACGACCTGGGCGATGTCACATGAGTCGGCCGGCGCCTTTCCGGGCTTCCGCGATGATGCGGACGACCCCACCGAGGACCTGACGCCGGCCCAGCGATACGCCCGCTCGCGCGAGCGCAACAGCTACCCCGATCTCACCCGGTTCGCGGAAGGGCGACCCTTCCGGCTCGACCCTTTCCAGTCCCAGGCCTGCCAGTCGCTGGAGGACGGCCATGGCGTGCTGGTGTGCGCGCCGACCGGAGCCGGGAAGACCGTGGTGGGCGAGTTCGCGGTGGCCCGGGCGCTGATGCACGGGGGGAAGTGCTTCTACACCACCCCGATCAAGGCGCTGTCGAACCAGAAGTACGCCGACCTGGCCGCCGAACACGGGACGGCCAAGGTGGGCCTGTTGACCGGCGACACCTCGATCAACTCGCATGCGCCCGCGGTGGTGATGACCACCGAGGTGCTGCGCAACATGATCTACGCCGGGTCCGCCGACCTGGTCGGGCTGACGGCCGTGGTGCTGGACGAGGTCCACTACCTGGCCGACCGATTCCGCGGGCCGGTGTGGGAGGAAGTGATCCTCCAGTTGCCGGCCGAGGTGCAGATCGTCGGCCTCTCCGCCACGGTGTCCAACGCGGAGGAATTCGGGGCCTGGCTGCAGGCCGTGCGCGGCGACACGGCGGTCGTGGTGGACGAGATCCGGCCGGTTCCGCTGTGGCAGCACATGATGGTGGGCCGGCGCTTGTACGACCTGTTTTCGATCCGGACGTCGGACGCCGATGGGTCGGGCGCACAGGCCCGGATCGATCCGAGCCTGAGCCGGGCCGTCCAGCAGGCGGCGGACACCGCGGATCGCTTCGGGGTCGGTCACGGGCCGGGCCGCCGGGGTCGCCCCGTCCCCAATCAGCCGCGCTGGCGGCCGCCGGCCCGGGTGGACGTGATCGAGAAGCTCGATGGGTCCGGTCTGCTACCGGCCATCACGTTCGTCTTCTCCCGAGCCGGTTGCGAAGCGGCCGTCGCTCAGTGCGTGCGGTCGGGAATGCGGCTGACCACCGACGCGGAGCGGCGCGAGATCGACGAGATCATCGACCGGCACACGGCCGAACTCCCCGAGGCCGACCTGCCCGTGCTGGGTTATTGGGAGTGGCGGGAGGCGCTGGAACGGGGTATCGCCGCCCACCATGCCGGGCTGTTGCCGGCCTTCAAGGAAACCGTCGAGGAACTCTTCGTCGAGGGCTTGGTCAAGGCCGTGTTCGCCACCGAAACCCTGGCGCTGGGCATCAACATGCCCGCCCGGACGGTGGTCCTGGAAAAGTTGGTGAAGTTCAACGGCGAAGGTCACCAGGACCTGACCCCGGGGGAGTACACCCAACTGACCGGCCGCGCCGGCCGGCGGGGCATCGACGTCGAGGGCCACGCCGTGGTCATCTGGCAACCCGGGGTCGATCCGCGGACGGTGGCGGGGCTGGCGTCCAAGCGGACGTTCCCGCTGCGCTCGTCGTTCCGGCCCAGCTACAACATGGCGGTCAATCTGGTCGGCCGGCTGGGCCGGCCGGCGGCCAAGGAGCTGCTCGAGCAGTCCTTCGCGCAGTTCCAGGCGGACGCCTCCGTGGTCGGGCTGGTCCGGCAGGTTCGCCGCAACGCCGCGGCCATCGCCCAGTACGCCGCGGCCATGAAATGCCACCTCGGCGATGTCGGCGAATACGTGCAGCTGACCGGCGAGCTGTCGAATGTGGAGAAGCAGCAGGCCAGAAGCGGCGCGGCCCGCCGCCGGCAGGCGATCTCGGACGATCTGCTGGCCCTGCGGCGCGGCGACGTGGTGTCCGTCCCGTCCGGGCGCCGGGCCGGCCTGGCCGTGGTCCTCGACCCGGGGATCGACGCGGACGGCATCGCCCGACCGCTGGTGGTGACGGCCGGAGCGTGGGCCGGGCGACTGGGCGGTGCCGACTTCCGCGGACGGGTCCCGGTGCTGGGCCGGCTCCGGCTGGACAAGACGGTCGACCATCGGTCGCCGCGGGTGCGCCGCGACATCTCCGCATCGATCACAGCCGCCGTCCAGAGCGGACGGATCAGCGGAGCGGACCGCCGCCGGCCCTCGCGAGGCCGGAAACGACGACGAACTCGTCGCTCTGCGGCAGGCGGTTCGTTCCCACCCCGTGCACGGCTGTGCCGACCGGGATGCGCATCTGCAGTGGGCCCGGCGCTGGCTCCGACTGACCGCCGACAATGCCGCGCTGGAGCACAAAGTCTCCGGAGCCAAGAATTCGCTGGGCGCCGAACTGGATCGGATCCTGGTGCTGCTGGTCGACCGCGGGTTCGTGAGCAAGGACCGGTCCGGGGCCGACCGGCTCACTCCAGCCGGCGACATGCTCGCCCGCATCTGGGCCGAAGCGGATCTGGTGGTGGCCGAGTGCCTCCGCGCCGGGCTGTGGCGAGAACTGAGCGCCGCCGACTTGGCCGCCGCGGCGTCCTGCCTGGTCTTCGAGGCTCGCCGTGACGGCCCCGGCGGCAACCGCCTCCCGCCCGGGGCGGTCGGTGAGGCCATCGCCGGAACCCTGCGGGTGTGGTCGACCATCACCGCGCAGGAGCGGGAACTGCGCCTGCCGGTGACCCGAGAGCCCGACCCCGGTTTTGCCGGTGCGGTCGCAGTGTGGGCGGCCGGCGGCAGCCTGGCCGAGGCACTGGCCGCCGCGTCCATCGGCGGGGCAGACCTGTCCGCGGGCGACTTCGTCCGGTGGTGCCGCCAGGTCATCGACTTGCTGGACCAGCTTCGGGTGGTGGCCACGGATGAAGTGGCCGCCACGGCCAAGACCGCTCTGGCCGCCCTGCGCCGTGGGGTGGTCGCTCTCGGCTCGGCCTGATTCAGCTGATGATCTTCGGCAACGGGCAGACAACGAATTCCGCGCCCGCGTAGCGTTTGTGCGGCAACACCCCGATCCATCTTGCGACGGCACTGCATGCCGCTGTGCCGAGTAATGGCGTGGTTGGATCACAACGACCGCCGGCACAGCGGGTCCGGAATTCTCAGGAGGCGCGGAATGAGCACCCCGTACGGCCAAGGTGGCCAGCAGGACTGGGGCCAGCAGGGTTACGGGCAGCCCGGTCAAGCGGGTCAGCCTCAGTACGGCCAGCCCGCCGAGCAGGGCTACGGACAGCCGGGTCAAGCGGGTCAGCCTCAGTACGGGCAACCCGCCGAGCAGGGCTACGGACAGCCGGGTCAAGCCGGTCAGCCCCAGTACGGGCAGCCCGCCGACCAGGGCTACGGCCAGCCGGGCTACGGCCAACCCGGATATGGCCAGGGCGCCGGGCAACCCGCTTACGGCCAGCCGAGCGGATACGGGCAGCCGGGTGGCTACGGCCAGCCCTCCACCGGAGCCAATCCGGCCTACGGCGGCGAGCAGTACGGCCAGCCGGGCTACGGGCCATCGGGTTACGGCCAGTCCGGCTACGGCCAGCCGGGCACCGGCTATGCCAGCGGTCAGGGCTACGGCGACCAGGCCGGCGGTTACAGCCAGAGCGGCTATGGGCAGCAACCCGGTTACGGCCAGCAGGGCTATGCCCAGCCGGGCGGGTACGCACCCGACCAATACGGCCAGCCGGGCGGCTACGGACAACCGGCTGCGGCCAAGAAGTCCAACCGCGGTTTGTGGATCGGCATCAGCGCGCTGGTGGTGGTGCTGGCGGTGGCGGCTGTGCTGCTGTTCGTGTGGCCAGGGTTCCTCAGCACCAAGAAGCTCGACAACGCCTCCGTGCAGGGACCGACGGGCATCCAGAAGGTCTTGACCGCGACCGGTACCAACGGGTACGGCCTGACCAACGTGTCGAACGTGCAGTGCCCGAGCAACATGAAGGTGACGGTCGGCTCCAGCTACGACTGCACCGTCCAGATCAACGGTCAGACCAAGACCGTGACGATCACCATTCAGACCAAGGACGGCCAGTACCAGGTCGGCGCGCCGCACTGACACCGGCGGGGGCCGGCCGGCGCCGCTCAGCCCGCGACGGCGGCCAGAGCCTCCATCAGACGCTTGACCGGGCTGCCGATGCCGTGCTCTTTGACCAATTCGGCCAAGCGTCCGGGTTCGGCCGGCGTGGCCGGGAGCGCACCGTCGCCCGGTGGCGTCAACGCCACGTCGCAGTCGACGGCCACCCGCACGACGGTCGGTGCCACCGCCAGATAGTCGGCGGCCAGGTTGATCTTGGCCCGTACCCCCGCGGCCATGCCGGACTTGGGGTCGGCAGCGGCCGTCACAATGTCCTCGATCCTTCCGAATCGCGAAACCAGCTGTGCCGCAGTCTTGTCGCCGATGCCCGCTACTCCCGGGAGTCCGTCGGACGGGTCGCCCCGCAGGGCGGCGAAGTCGGCGTAACGGCCGGCCGGTAGCCCGTACTTCTCGCCGACCGCGGCCGCGTCGTACACCTTGACCTTGCTCATTCCGGCGCCAAGATATCGGATGCGGATGCCGGGACCGTCGTCGGCGGCGAGTTGAAACAGGTCGCGGTCCCCGGTGACCACCTCGACCGGATCGCGCCGCTCCCGCGTCGCCAGGCTTCCGATGACATCGTCCGCCTCGTAGCCGTCCGCGCCGCCGAGGGTGAGCCCGAACGCTTGGAGCGCCTCCAACAGCACCGGAATCTGCGGCGACAACTCGTCCGGGACGACCTCGACATCCGGGTCGTCGATGGCGCCGGACTCTTCCAGCACCCGGTGCGTCTTGTAGGACGGCAGCAGCTCGACCCGCCAGGCCGGGCGCCAGTCCAGGTCGAGGCAGGTGACCAGCCGGGCCGGCCGACCGTCCGTGATGACACGGGCCAGGATGTCGAGCGTTCCCCGGATGGCATTCACCGGGCGGCCGTGCGGCCCGACGACCGAAGTGGGTTGGGCGTGGAATGCCCGGAAGTACACGCCGGCCAGGTCGATCAACTGCAGCACCGGCGGTCTCCGTTTCTGTGGCGGCCAGGTCGTCCCACGGCTCCTGCGGGGCACGCTACCGCCGCCGGTCGAAGGGCCCGACCGATCCCCAGCGCTAAGCTGCGCGACATGTCCGACGTGAGCGCCATCGCCGGGCGGCTGTCCCGCCTGGCGGACCGAGTGTCCGCCTCCGGAGCCGATGCGGTGATCCTCAGTCCGGGCGCAGACCTTGCTTACGTGGCCGGTCACTCCGTGGGGTCGCACGAGCGGCTCACTTGCTTGATCGTTCCGGCCGCCGGGCCGGCCCGAATGTTCGTGCCGACGCTGGAGCGGCCGGGTTGGTTCGACAGCGCCGTGGAAGCGATCGGCGTGGAATTCCGGTGCTGGAACGACGGTACCGATCCCTACCGGGCCGTCGCCGAACTCGTGGGAGACCGGCCCACGGTTCTCGCCGTGGACGACCACATGCCGGCCGCACATGCGCTCGGCATCCGCGACGCGGTGGTCGGATCGGACCTGCGGACCGCCGGCGACCTGGTCGGCGAGATGCGCATGCACAAGACCGCAAGCGAGATCCTGGCGCTGGCGTCGGTCGGCGCGGCCAATGACCGTGTGCAACAGGCTGTCCCGCGCCTGCTGCGCGCCGGGCGCACCGAGGAGGAAGTGGCCGCGGACATCGCCGCTGCCCTCCTGGCGGAGGGTCACGCGCGCGCCGACTTCGTCATCGTGGGTTCAGGTCCGAACGGCGCCAGTCCCCATCACGAAGCGTCCGACCGCACGATCCGGCCGGGTGACGCGGTGGTCATCGACATCGGCGGACCGTCCGCGGACGGCTACTTCTCGGACTGCACCCGCACGTACCTGATGGCCGGCGGGCCGCCCGATCCGGAATTCGCCGAGGTGTACGAGGTGGTCCGGGTGGCTCAGCAGGCCGGAATCGACGCGGTTGCCCCCGGTGTGCCCGCGGAGGAGGTCGATCGCGCCGCCCGGGCCGTCATCGAGAGGGCCGGTTACGGCGAATTCTTCATCACCCGCACCGGCCACGGGATCGGGCTGGAGGTGCATGAGCACCCGTACCTGGTCCGCGGGAACGAGCGGCCCCTCGAGGTCGGTATGGCCTTCTCCATAGAACCGGGTATTTATCTGCCGGGCCGTTTCGGCGTCCGGATCGAAGACATCGTCGTCTGCACCGACACCGGCGCCCAGTTGATGAACAATGCCCCGAAACACCTGGTCACGGTCGGAGGTTAGAGCGATGCTCGAGGACCTGGACGCCCGGATCGTTGCCGTGCTGGCCGCCGACGGCCGGTGCTCCTACACCGATCTCGCGGATCGCGTCGGGTTGTCCGTCTCGGCCGTCCACCAGCGCGTCCGGCGGCTCGAGCAGCGCGGCGTGATCCGCGGATACGCCGCCCGGGTGAACGGCGAGCAGATCGGGCTGCCGCTGACCGCCTTCGTCTCCCTCACCCCGATCGATCCGGCGCAGCCGGACGACTACCCGGAACGCCTCCGGGGCCTGGTCCCCATCGAGGCCTGCTACTCCGTGGCCGGCGTCGAGTCCTACATCGTCAAGGTCCGGGTCGCCTCGCCCGCGGCGCTCGAGTCGCTGCTGGCCCAGATCCGCGCCACCGCCAACGTGTCCACCCGCACAACAGTCGTGCTGTCCACACCCTTCGAGGACCGTCCCATCGCCGCACCCGCGCTGGCGCCTGTCGGCGGTCCGGCGGAGCCGGAGACGCTGGATCCCGTCAGCGGGTGACCTCCGCGTGCCGACGCCGGCGGCGGCTCATTGTGGAAACGGACGGCCACCCGGGACCGGTGGGTGTCCGGTGCGGGTCGGCACGTCGTCCCGCATCGGCGGGACCATCCGCGATCGAGCGGATGATCCGTGATCGAGCGGGATGATCCGCGATCGGGCGGGATGATCCGCGATCGCGTCGGGCGGGAATGACCGGCGCCCTCCGCCGGTTAGTGTGAGAAACGAACAAGTGTCGATTCCATTTTTGCGTGCGAGGACTTTGCTGCGTTGGTTACCGAAACCCGAACAATCACCCGGAGCAGCATTGGGCTGCGGTCCGAACGAGGACCGATCCTGCTGTCCCTGATGCTGTCCACGGCGCTGGTGGCGATCGACTCGACCATCATCTCCACCGCGGTGCCGTCGGTCGTGCACAGCTTGGGCGGGTTCTCGCAGTTTCCCTGGCTGTTCTCGATCTACCTTCTGGCCCAGGCGGTCTCGGTCCCGGTCTACGGGAAGCTGGCCGACCTGTTCGGGCGTAAACCACTGATGCTGTTCGGCATCGGGTTGTTCTTGCTCGGCTCGATCCTGGCCGGTGCGGCGTGGAGCATGCCCGCCTTGATCGCCTTCCGAGCCGTCCAGGGCCTGGGCGCGGGCGCCATCCAGCCGATGAGCATGACCATCACCGGTGACATCTACACACTGCAGGAACGCTCCAAAGCGCAGGGTTATCTGGCCAGCGTCTGGGGCATCTCCGCGGTCGTCGGCCCCACGCTCGGCGGCGTGTTCTCGGAATGGGTTTCCTGGCGCTGGATCTTCTTCGTCAACATCCCGCTGTGCCTGCTGGCCGCCTGGATGCTGATGCGCAACTTCCATGAGCGGGTGGAGCGCAAGCAGCACCGCATCGACTACGTCGGCGCCGCGTCCCTGACCATCGGGTGCTCGCTGCTCATCCTCGGCCTGCTGGAGGGCGGCCAGGCCTGGGCCTGGAATTCCGCCGCCGGCATCTCGGTGTTCGTCGCGGGCGCGGCTCTGCTGGTGGTGTTCGTGATCGCCCAGCTGCGGGTGGCCGAGCCGGTGCTGCCGCTCTGGGTGTTCCGCCGGCGGATCTTGGTGGCCACCAGCGTGTCGTCCCTCGTGGTCGGGGCCATCACCCTCGGGCTGACGTCCTATGTGGCGACGTTCGCCCAGTCCTCGCTGGGCGCCGGTCCGCTGCTGGCCGGATTCACACTCGCCCCGCTGACCATCGGCTGGCCGCTGGCGTCGGCGCTGTGCGGACGCCTGTATCTGGCCATCGGCTTTCGCGCCACCGCGGTGATCGGAGCGGCCGTGACCATCGGAGGAACGGTCATGCTCGCCGTTCTCGGCGTGGCGCCAGCCCTGTGGTTGATCGGCGTGGCGTGCTTCGTCATCGGCTGCGGCCTGGGCCTGGTGGCCGTTCCCACCCTGATCGCCGCCCAGACGTCGGTGGGCTGGGCGCAGCGCGGCGTGGTGACCGGCAACAACATGTTCTACCGGTCCATCGGCAGCGCCGTCGGAGTTGCCGTGTTCGGCGCGATCGCCAACAGCACCCTGCGGACGGCGCTGGGCGGGGCCAGCAACGGCGGGGCGGTGGCCGTGGCCTCCCACCACGTCTTCCTGCTGGTGGCGGTGTTCGCCGCGGCCATGCTGGTGGCTGTGGCCCTCGTGCCGCGGTCGGCGGCCGCGACCGGCGATGACGCGACCAACTCAACGGCGGATGTTCCGGCCGGCGGTGGGCCGGCCGACAAGGCGCCGGCCGCCCGAGTCCGCGCCCAGCCGGCTCTTCCTGACCCTGTGCCGGTCGACTAAGTCGGTCGACTTCCGGCGAATGCGGGCTCCCAGCCCCAAACCCATCCGCACCCTCAAATGCGTAGGTGAACGTTTGAGCCGGGACCTGGCGGGCGTTGCCGCCGGTGATCGTGCCGGAGAACACCCCAAAGCCGGACTTGGTGGGCACGACGGTGCGGACAATCAGCGAGTCGGCCCACCGTCGACCTTGTTATCCGTAATCGGGACGGGTTACCAGCGGGCGAGTTGTGTCGTTCTGCCGTCGACGATTTCGGTCACCCGGTCGGCTTCGGCGAGATGATCGTGGTTGTGGGTGACCATGACGGTGGTCAGATCCCGTTCGGTGGTGAGTCGGTGGAGCAGGTCCAAGATCGCTTGGCCGCGTTCGGTGTCCAGCGCGCTGGTGGGTTCGTCGACCAGCAGCAGGGAGGGGTTATTCATCAGGCCGCGGGCGATGGTGACCCGTTGGCGTTGGCCGCCCGAAAGCTGGTGCGGGCGGCGGTCGGCCTGGTCGACCAGGCCGACCGCAGCCAACAGTCCCATCGCCGTCAACCGCGCAGGACCCAGGGGTTTCCCGGCGAGGTGGGCGATGACCAGCAACTGGTCGAGGGTGGTGAGGGAGGCCAGCAGGTTGGAGCTTTGGAAAACGATGCCGATCTTTGCGCGGCGGAACTCGGCGGTTTGTTTCCGATTGAGTTGGGCCAGGTCATCCCCGTCCAGTAGGACTCGACCGGAGTCTGGGGTGATCAGAGTGGCGGCGACGGCCAGCAGGCTGGACTTTCCGGACCCGGAGGGGCCGACGATCGCAGTCAGAGTGCCGGGTTCGGCGGTGAGGCTGACGTGATCCAGTGCGGTGAGGCGGCGCTCCCCGTCGGGGTAGGTGAGGGTGATGTCATCCAGGTGCAGGGTCATCGTGCACTTCCTAACGCCGTGAGTGGGTCGACGGTGGTGACGCGGCGCAGGGAGACCGCTGCGCCGGCCAGGCCGAGCAGGATCATCACGGAGGCGGGAAACAGCAGCGTGGCCGGGCTCAGGACGAACGGCACCGCCGAGCCTGCGAGGGCGCCGATTCCGGCGGCGAACAGGGTGCCAGCGGTAGTGCCGATGATGAGCAGGATCAGTGCTTGGCCGAGGGCGTCCTTGAGCAGGTACCCGGTGGAGGCGCCGACGGCTTTGAGGATGGCGATCTCGCCACTGCGTTGCACTGTCCAGACGGTGAAGAACGCCCCGACAACCAGGGCCGAGATGCCGAATAGCAGTAGCCGCATGAGTTGCAGGGAGCCGTTTTCCGAGGTGTAGGAGCCGATCGCGGACAGCGAGTCCGACGGTGTGACGGCGATGGTGCCCAACTGACCGTCTGCCTTGGCCAGGTCGGCGCCATCGGTGTGGACGGCGATGACGTTGGCGGTGCCTGCGGGTTGGCCGGTCGCCGGCAGGTCGGCTGTCGAGGTCCAGACCAGCGGCGCGTGGGAGAACTCATCGGATCCGGTGACAGCAGCGACCCTGACAGGCTTACCCGCCAACTCGATGTCATCACCGGCGGCGATGTTCAGCGCTTTCGCGGCTTTGTTCGTCAGGACGACCCGTCCGGGCGCAACTTGGGGGGCCAGCGCGGAGCCGGTGGCGACGGCGAAGACGGCGATGCCGGCCGTGTGGTCGCCGCTGCTGATCCGGCTCATCGCGATGCTGATCGGATCGGCGCGATCAACCCCGGGGACCTTCGCCCATTCCGTTTGAACCTGCGGTGAGAGGGCGGAGTCGGTGAAGGACAGTTTCTGGCCGCCGGCCGGTGCGGAGAACACCAGGTGGTCGGCGTCGAGGTTGGTGATGGCGGACGTGTTGCCTGCGCCCAGCCCGGCGGTCAGGCCGGACAGGAGGACGACGAGCAGGGTGAGAAGGGTGACGACGGCGCCCATCAAGGCGAACCGTCCCTTGGCGAAACGTAGATCTCGGATGGCGACGAACACGCCGTGTTCCTTCCATGAACCCCGGGCCGCCTGCGTATATGGCAGGAAGCCGTGGGTTGTCGCTGGTTGCGGCAACACCGTCAACGATCGTCGTTTCCCGGGGTCGGGTCATCGTCGGAATTGTCGGTTCTCCGGTGCCAGAAGGTGCACCCCGAGATCAAACTTTCGATGGATGCGCCTCGCGATCCGGGCCCTAGGCTTAAGGGAAGATGCCCAACTCCTCCGCCGCTCCGATTGCGGTGCCGGCTCTGCTGCGCTGGTGCATGCATCTGCTGGTCGCCGGGTTGTTGCTGCTGATCGTGCTGCGGGCCCTGCTGGTCCCAGGAACCCACGTCGTCGGTGTGATGGTGCTGGCAGGGGTGATCGGCGGCGTCTACGGGACCGGGGCGCGGCTACCGGTCATCAGCCGATCAACTCCGGCGGCGAGGTTGTGGCTCGGTGTGCTCCTGGTGTGTTGGCTGGGACTCTTGTTCCTCACTCCGGACGCGATCTATCTGGCTTTCCCCTGGTACTTCCTGATCCTGCATCTGCTGCCCCGGCGAGCCGCCCTGACGATCCTTGCTTTCACCGCAGCCTCGGCCATCGCCGGGTTTGCCTGGCACCAGACAACGTTCACGGGGGCCATGGCGATCGGGCCGATCCTGGGCGCCGCCGTCGCGGTCGCCACGGTCTGGGGTTATCAAGCCTTGCACGCCGAATCCGAACACCGACGCCGCTTGATCCATCAACTCCAACAGACCCGCGCCGAACTGGCCGCCGCCGAGCACCAAGCCGGAGTCCTGGCCGAACGGGAACGACTGGCCCGCGAAATTCACGACACCCTGGCCCAGGGACTATCCAGCATCCAACTCCTGCTCCGCGCCGCCGGCCGAACCCTGCGACCAGGCTTCGGTACCGGGCAGGCCGCCGACCTGATCGAGCAGGCACGGTGCACCGCCCAGGACAACCTGACCGAGGCCAGACGCTTCGTCGCAGCGCTGGCGCCGCCGGATCTGCACCGATCTTCACTGGTCGGTGCGCTTCAACGATTGTGCGACACCACCGCGGAGCGAACGGGTATCCCTATTGCCTTCCATCAAGAAGGTGCCCTGATTCCGATGACCACCCCGGTAGAAACAGCGCTGCTGCGGATCGCCCAATCCGCACTGGGCAACACCACCCAGCACGCACAAGCCTCGCGCGCCGGTGTCACCCTGTCCATCATCGACGCCGCAGTCAGCTTGGACATCGTTGACGACGGAGTCGGTTTCGATCCGGCCGAGGTGTTGACTCGTCGCGTCCCGCCGGGACCGGACGGGGGCTTCGGCCTGACGTCCATGAGGTCACGCGCTGCCGAGCTCGGCGGCACCCTGACAGTGGAATCCGAGCCGGGTCAGGGCACCGCGGTGGCGGTCACCATCGATCTGGCCCACACACCCGCATCGGTCGGGCCGTACCAGTGAACCGGATCCGGTTGCTGCTGGCCGATGACCACCCCGTCGTCCGCGCCGGCCTACGCGCAGTGCTCGAGTCCGAGGACGATCTGCAGGTGGTGGGCGACGTCGCCACCGCCGACGAGGCCGTCGCTCTAGCCGCAGCCGGCGGGATCGACGTGGTCCTGATGGATCTACAGTTCGGCCGGTCCATGGGCGGAGCTGAAGCCACCAAAGCGATCACCTCACTCACCGACGGACCGCGCGTGTTGATCCTGACCACCTACGACACCGAAGCCGACATCCTGGCCGCCATCGAAGCCGGAGCCAGCGGATATCTCCTCAAGGACGCACCGCCCGACGAGCTCACCGCAGCCGTTCTTGCCGCCGCCGCAGGCCAGTCAGCGTTGGCCCCCGCCATTGCGCTGCGGCTCATGCAACGCATGCGGGCACCCAGCCAATCCCTGTCCAGCCGAGAAGCAGAAGTCCTCGCCCTGGTCGCCGATGGCCTGTCCAACCAGCTCATCTCGCAGCAGTTGTTCCTGTCCCAAGCAACCATCAAATCCCACCTTGTCCACATCTTCACCAAACTCGGCGTCGACTCCCGCACTGCCGCAGTCGCGGCCGCGGAGGCTCGCGGACTCATCCGTCGCACCGACCGCTGAGGACAAAGTCAGCAGTTCCAATCAGCGGCAGGTGCCGCTTCATGTCGTCGGGGTGCGTCCTGGGGTAGTGCCGTTTGCCGTGGCGATTCATCGGTCAGGGCTCTCAGCGAGTGCCCAGGGGGAAGAGGCCGATCGCGAGTGGTCTGAAGATTCTCAGCAAAACGCTGAAGGTGTTCAAGGCCGCCTCGACGACCAAACTTAAGGCGTGGGCCACCAGTCAGAAGCAGGGAACGGCCAAGCCAATCACCCTCACCGCCTCGGTGGCCGTCAACCCAGGGTCCGAATCCGGAATGGTGCTGTTCCGCGACGGCAACAAGGCACTCAAGATCGTAGAGCTGGTCCACAGCAAGGCCACCTACAAGATCTTAGCCAGCACGGCGGTCGGCAAGCATCACTACCTCGCTCTGTTCAAGCCAAGTTCCCCGACGACGGTCGCCGCCTCCAACAGCGGGTACGTGACTATCACCGTCTCCAAGTAAAAAACAGCAACAAGCGATACGACGGCCGTGGTGCGATTCCAAGTCCTCACCGAGAGGGAGGAGAAGGCGAGCGTCGCCATCGGCTCGAACGAGAGCTTCTCCGGCTGGACCAAGACCTTTACCGACCCACGCCCCTGCGCCGCGATCGTTGACCGGCTCACCTTCAACGGCACCATCATCGAGACCGGCACTGACTCCTACCGCCTCGCCCACACCCTCGCCCAGCGCGCTGCCGGCTAACGCCTCGTGGCCTTGCGAATGCCAGGAACGTTGGTCGCGAATGTCTAAGGTGGCTCGGCCACGTGGTCGCGCGCTGCTGGAACGACGCTGCGGACTCCGCAGCCAACGGCTACCTCCTGCCGCACCCGGCAGTTGCTTCTGCAACGATGCCCCTCATGCGACTGCACGACATCACCGCGCCGCAGACCCCCGGAGCGCGCGCCGCCGTCGAGCTGGCCGCCTCGTGCCACACAGCGTCGCTGCTCAACCACGTGGTGCGGTCCTGGCTGTGGGCGGAGGCGTTCGCCCTGCTCGAGGGCCGGCGCGGCGTCGACCACGAGCTGCTCTACGCCTCCGCAATGCTGCACGACATCGGCCTCGTGCCGGCCTATGACAACGTGACCCTCTCTTATGAGGAAGCAGGCGGCCAGGTCGCCGTCGCGCTCACCGCCGGCGCTGGCTGGGCACCCGATCGACGCCAGCGCGCGCTTGAGGTGATCGTGCGGCACAACTGGCCATCCGTGGACGCCGCCATGGACGTGGAGGGTTACCTCCTGGAGGTAGCGACGGGCCTGGACATCAGCGGCGCCCAACCAGACGCACTCCCAGCGGACTTCGTGCGCGAGGTCCTGACCACCTACCCGCGGCTCACGCTCGCGGACGAGTTCACCGCCGCGGTGACGGACCAGGCCGCCCGCAAGCCGACAACGGCCGCGCACCGCCTCGTCGAAAACGGCCTCGCCAGCAAACTGGCGACACACCCGCTCGAGCGCAGGAGCGCCTGACCGCGCCCCGTTGCATCGTCTTGGCTGACTCAGTCAGTCCTCGCTGATGGCCGTGAGCTTTCTAGCTTCACAAAGCGTGAGCCGCCGCTCCAAGGCGCTTTCCAGCCCCTCGGGGACTCAACAACATCCGCCTCTGACACTCGCGATCAACGCCAAGCCAGCTCGCGGTGGGGCCAGATCAAGCCGCCAACGTGGGGCCAACTCAGGTAGACAGACTCATCGATGCCTTCGTCGCGGCCGGCGGCACCACCTTCGACACGTCGAACACCTACCAGGACGGGTAAGCCGAGATCGCGCTGGGCGAACTGCTCCGGCGCCGACCGCGACGACTTCGTGGTGATCACCAAGTACAGCGGGACCCGACAATCCGATCCTCGTCCAGGCACAACGGGCAACAGCAGAAAGACCATGCGTCGTGCGATCGAGGCGAGTCTGCGGCGGCTGCGCACCGACCACGTCCCGCGGTGCGCCAACTTCCGGTGCGACCGGTCAACCTCGGCCCACTCCTGGAACACTGCCAGGATCGCGGCCTCCTCCTCGGCGACCCCACCACCTGGACCTGAACCACCGACGAACTTACGTACCCGACCACGAAGGCCCCGTGGGCACCCGTCAGACAGCGTCGGCGGCGGGCTCACGTTTCCGGGCGTACATCTGCTGATCCGCTTCGTTCAGCACGTCGTCGAACACCGAGTGGGCGGTGAAGTTGGCCGTTCCCACCGACGCGGAGATCGCGATGGACCGGCCGGGCCGGACGGGCAAGTCGAAGTCAATTGCGGCGGCGAGGCTTTCGGAGAGCGCGGCGTCGGCCATTCCGGTGATGACCACGAATTCGTCGCCGCCGATCCGGCCGACCAGCGTCTCCCGGCCCAGCCCGGTCCCGAGCCGATCGGCGATCGTGCGGAGGAGTTCGTCGCCTGCGGCGTGCCCGAACTCGTCGTTCACCGCCTTGAGCCGGTTGACGTCCAGCACGGCGAGGATGCCACCGCCCCGGACCTTCTGCCAGCGCTCCAGGGCCTGGCGCAGCCCGCTCCGATTGTGCAGGCCGGTGAGCTCGTCGTGGGTGGCGGCATAAGCCAGCTGGTCGATGCGGCGCCGATCCTCGCCGACGTCCTGGACGCAGACCATTATCAGTCGTTCCGTATCCGAGCCCAGGCCGACGTCGATGGCCGATTTGTGGACCCGCACTTGGACGGTGGACCCGTCCTGGCGCAGCAGCCGGCGTTCGGCGACCGCCGACGACTTGTCTCCTGACGCCAGTTGAGCCGCGAGTGCATTGCGTTCGGGCAGTTCCTCCGGGTGCACCACCTGGTCGGCCCGCATCCCCACGACCTCGTGGAGCGTGTATCCCAGCAGATGGGCGAAAGCGGCGTTGGCGTCGACCACCCGACCGTCCCGGTCGTGGATGACCACGCCGAGTGGCGATAAGGCCATCAATTCGGCGAGCGGCAGCCGAACCAGGAAACCGGAAGGGGACCGTGTCGCCGAGTCGGCCGGGGAGTCGTCGGGGGACGGGCGTGAATGCCGCCCCATCTGCGCCCTCCCGTTTCCGGCCTTGCTCGCACCGAAGCCCATTCGACGATCAAGCTGCCCCTCAAGGCGAGATTATGCCCGTTTCTGTGCGGTCGACGCTCTGACCCCGATCAAGGTGTCCTTCTCGTGATCATTTGCCTCGCGGTGCTGCGCCGCCCGCATGGCCGGGTTGGCCAGATAGACCAGTTCGATGGCCACCGCCCCGCAGACTCCGACCAGCAGCGACTGCCAGACCAGGGACGGCGCGGCGTGGAAGTCGAAGAACCGCTGGGCGAACGGCAGCGTGAAGGCGCCAACCGTGACGATCACCAGCGCGCCGACGAGCACCACCTTCCAGATTTGCAGGGGACGGGCCAGTACGACCAGGATCCAGAAGAACGTCACGCAAAGTGCCAGCGTGGCTCCGGTACCGGGGTGGGAGCACACCGGATCAGCCGGCGTCACGGCAGAATTCGGGTCGAACAGGCAGCTGCCGGCTTGGTCGGCTGCTCGCAGGGCGGGGTCGGCCTTGGCCAGCAGGTAGGCGACCAGGACCACCAGACCCGCGATGACGCCGGCCGGAAGTGAGAAGCGCAGCACCCGGCGCAAGAACCCGGGCACGTACCGGCGCTTGTTGGGTCCCAGGGCCAGGAAGAAGCTGGGGATTCCGATGGTGACGGCGGACACCAGGGTGAGATGGCGGGGGAGGAACGGGAAGGGGAGCGACGCCAGGGCCGCCGACAGGATGGCCACGAAGGACATCACGTTCTTGGCCACGTAGAGGTTGGCCACCCGTTCCACGTTGCCGATGACCCGCCGGCCCTCGGCCAGCACGGACGGCAGGTGCGAGAACCGGCCGTCCAGTAGCACGAGTTGAGCGACGGCTTTGGTGGCCTGCGCGCCGTTGTTCATCGCCACCCCGATGTCGGCGTCCTTGAGCGCCAGGACGTCGTTCACTCCGTCACCCGTCATGGCGGCCACGTGTCCGTTGCGCTGCAGCGCGTTCACCAGTGCGCGCTTCTGTTCGGGCGACACCCGGCCGAACACGGTGGTGCGCTCGACAATCGCGCGCAGACCCTCGATGTCCTCGCCGATCGTTCGCGCGTCCACCACCGCGTCGTCGTCGAAAGCCAACCCGACCTGACGGGCGATGGCCGCGACGGTCACCGGATTGTCACCGGAAATGATCTTGATCTGAACGCCCTGACTCTGGAAATAGTCGAGCGTCTCCCGGGCGTCTTCGCGCACCTGCTCGGCCAGGACGACCAGGGCGCGGTGCCGCAGATCCGTCGGCAGTTCCGGACCATTCAGCGGATCGTCGCTGCTGGACAGCAGCAGCACCCGGCGCCCGTGCCGGGCCAGTTCGGCGACCTGGTCCCGGATCGGGTCGTTCGCCGCACACAGCACGTCCGGCGCGCCGAGCAGCCACGTGCCGCGGCCGCCCCCGAACGAGGCGCCACTCCACTTCCGGGCCGAATTGAAGGCCACCGTGCTGACCCTGTGCCACTCCGCCTGCGGTGCGACCGCAGCGGCGACCGCCTTGAGGGTGCCGTTGGCGTTGGGGTCGTCAGCCAACGCCCCCAAGGGAGCCCTCAGATCGTCCTCCGCGTCGGCCAGCGGCAGCAGCTCTTCGAAGGCGATGTCGCCGATCGTCAAGGTGCCGGTCTTGTCCAGGCACACGACGTCGACGCGGGCCAGGCCCTCGACCGCCGGCAACTCCTGCACCAGGACATGGCGGCGAGTCAATTGCACGGCGGCGAGCAGGAAGGCGACGGAGGTGAGAAGGACCAGGCCCTCGGGCACCAGCCCGACGAGGCCGCCGGTCGAGCGAATGATCACCTGGCGCCAGCCCTGATGACCGATCGTCCGCCACTGCGACCAGATCTGGAGCGGGAGGGCGATCACGATGACCCAGGTGATGAACCGCAGCAGCTTGTTGACCGAGTCCTGGATCTCCGACCGGGCGCGGGTGAAGGTTCTCGCTTGCGCGGCGATGCGATTGACGTATGCGTCGCGACCGACGGCGGCGGCCGGGAACCGGCCTGTTCCGGCCACCACGGTGGTGCCCGAACGCACTTCGTCTCCGACCGTCTTGGGGATGGAGTCCGACTCACCGGTCAGGTTCGACTCGTTGACCTCCAGGCCGGTGGCCCCGGTCAGCCGGCCATCCGCGGGAATCTGGTCGCCGGTGCGCAGTTCCAGCAGGTCATCGCGCACCACCGCGGCGGTCGACACCTCGGTCAGCCGGCCGTCGCGGACCACTCGGATCGTCGGCGCGTTGAGCATGGCCAGCCGATCGAGCTTCCGTTTGGCCAGCACCTCCTGGCCGATGCCGATCGCCGAGTTCACGACGAGCACCACCCCGAAGAGCCCGTCAACCGGCGAACCGGCCACCAGCACCAGCACGAACAGCGCGCCCAGGATGGCATTGAAGCGGGTCAACACGTTGGCGCGCACGATGTCCCACACGCGGCGGGAGGTGGTGTCGTCCACCGCGTTGGTCAACCCGGCTGCGGTGCGCTCCGCCACTTGCGCGGCAGTCAAGCCGGTCTCCGGTGTGACGAAGCCGGTAATGGTCGGTGCCGGTGGGGCTGGGTCGGTCACGGTCGAAGTCCTTGTCGGGCTGGGCCGGTCGGTGCAGCTGCTGCTGGCTGTGTTCACTGTCTCAGATACCGCCGTCCCGATCGCGATTCCGCGCACGGCCGCGCGGTGGGATTGACTGGTGGCATGAGCTCCGCAAACCCGCGCCGCCGGCCGATGCGATGACCACTGTCCTGCTGCGGGGCGGGCGGGTGCACAGCTCGGCCGACCCCGACGCCACCGCCCTGGCCATCACCGACGGCCTGATCACCTGGATCGGTGGCGAGCACGGAGTCGCCGCCGCGGGTGACGTCGACCGGACGGTTCAGCTCGACGGCCGGCTGGTGGTGCCCGGCTTCGTGGACGCGCACGTGCACTGCACGGACGCCGGTCTGGCCCTCACCGGGCTCGACCTGCGCGCCGCCACGTCGCTGTCCGAATGTCTGGAGCTCATCGGCCGGGCCGCGGCGGCCGGCGACGGCATGCTCTGGGGCCACGGCTGGGACGAGACGCGCTGGCCCGAGAACCGGCCGCCGACCCGGGCCGAAGTCGACGCGGTCACCGGCCGGCGGCCGGCTTACCTGAGCCGGATCGATGTGCATTCGGCCCTGGCCAACTCGACGCTGACCGACGCGACTGGGGCACAGATTTCGGATCTGGCCGGTTGGTCGGCAGGAGGGGCCCTGAGCCAGGACGCCCACCACGCCGTGCGGGCGCGAGCCAAGTCCTTGTTGACCGACGGCCAGCGCCGCGCCGCCCAGCGGGCGTTTCTCTCCCATGCGGCCGATCGGGGCATCGTCGAGGTTCATGAGTGCGCGTTCGCCGATCCGGTCGGCGTGCAGGATCTGGCCGCGCTGCTCGCCCAGGAGTCGCCGATCAACGTGCTCGGTTATCTGGCCGCGCTGGCCGAGGACGTGGAGCAGGCCGCCGGTCTCCTGGCCGCCACCGGCGCGCACGCGCTGGCCGGAGACCTCACCGTCGACGGTGCGCTCGGTTCCCGGACCGCCGCCGTGACCGATGGCTACGCCGACGCCACCGGCTGCGGCGTCCGGTACCTCAGTGACGATCAAATCGTCGATCATCTCGAAATCTGCGCGCGCGCCGGCATCCAGCCGGGCTTCCACGCCATCGGCGACGACGCCGTGGCCGCCGTGGCCCGCGGTTTGCGGAGGGCCGCGGAGCGACTCGGGCCCAACGGCACTGTGGCGCTGGCCGCAGTGGCACCCCGGGTCGAACACGCGGAGATGGCCGACGCCGAGGCCATCTCCGTTTTCGCCCGGGTCGGAGCCATCGCATCGGTACAGCCCGTCTTCGACGCTGAATGGGGCGGCCCCGAGGGCATGTACGCGCGGCGGCTCGGTGCCGAGCGGGCGGCGACGATGAATCCCTTCTCCGCGTTCGCATCCGCGGGCGTGCCCTTGGCGCTGGGCTCCGACGCACCCGTCACGCCGGCCGACCCCTGGCGCGAGGTGCAGTCCGCTGTCCACCACCGCACTCCGGGGGCGGGCATCTCACCGCGCGCCGCCTTCACAGCCCACACCCGCGGCGGCCACCGGGCGGCCGGGCGGCTGGACCGCGGCGTGGGCACGTTGACCGTCGGCGCGCCCGCCCATCTCGCGGTTTTCGAAACCGGCCCGCTGGTCCGGCCGGCGGCCAACCCCGCCGTGGCCCGGTGGTCCACCGACCCGCGGTCGCGAGTTCCGCTGCTGCCCGACCTGACGCCGGGCCACGATCTGCCGGTGCCGGTCGCGACCGTCGTCGCGGGCCGGGTGGTGAGCGATCACGGGCTGTTCGGCTAGCTCCGGCTTCCAGCACACAGTGGACAACAGACCGGACCACTACCATTTTCCGGTGGCTTCTCCCGCGCTCGACCGGCCCTCGGCGCCGGCGTCCGCCGACCTGATCCGGCGGACTCGGCGGAAGGTGCGGGCCGCGGCCGGTGGCCCCCGCGGGAACGGACGGTGGCGCCGGCGGGGCCAGGCTCTACGGGGGAGCGGAGGTCTGCGGATCGTTGCCGCCGGGCTCGGTGGGTGGATCACGCAGCTCGCTTACGCCCCGCGCAGCTGGTGGTGGGCCGCGCTCCTCGGACTGGCGCTCTACGCCGTGGCCGTACGTGGCCGCCGGCTGTGGCCCGCAGCCGGACTCGGCTTGATCTTCGGCCTGTGTCTCTACGTGCCGCTGCTCTCCTGGACGACCGTCTACGTCGGCGGGATCGCGCTGGCGCTGTCCATCGCCGCCGCGGTGGTGACGGCGCCGGTGGCCCCGCTCATGGCGTCCGCATCCCGGCGGCTGCCGGGGTGGAGCTGGCCGCTGGCGTCGGCGGCCGCCTGGATCGCCGGGCAGGCGCTCATCGCGCGTTTCCCGTTCGGCGGATTTCCCTGGGGCGACCTGGCCTTCACACAGGCCAGCGGTCCGCTGTTGCCCGCGGCCTCGCTGCTCGGCGCCTCCGGTCTCGCCCTGATCACCGCGGCCGCCGGGTTCGGTCTCGGCGGCACCGCTGTCTGGTTGTGGTCGCGGTACCGGCGGCGCGGCGACGGGGAACCGGCGCGGCGCGGGGTGCTGATCGGGGCCGTCGTCGCTCTGATCGCGCCGTTCGGCCTCGGGTTGCTGGGCCGGGCCACCGAGGTCGACTACGCGGCGGCTCCGCACGAAACGATCGCCGTGGTGCAGGGCGATGTGCCCGAACCGGGGCTCGAGTTCAACGCTCGGCGCCGGGCGGTGCTGGACATGCACGCCGCCGAAACCCACCAACTCGCGGCGGACGTCCGAGCCGGCAGGACACCGAAGCCGACCATGGTCATCTGGCCGGAGAACTCCTCGGACATCGATCCGTACACCAACGCCGACGCCGCCGCGGTGATCACGTCAGCGGCACAGGACATCGGGGTTCCGATCCTGGTCGGGGCCGTCACCGGGAGCGGCGACGCCACCTACAACCGGGGAATCGTCTGGGATCCGGTCACCGGGCCGGGACAGACGTACACCAAACGGCACCCGGTGCCGTTCGCCGAGTACATGCCGTGGCGTTCGTTCTTCCGCATCTTCTCCAAATGGGTGGACGACGCGGGTTTCTTCCAACCCGGCACCACCGCAGGCAATCTCACCATCTCCGGCACGCCGGTCGGCGACGTCATCTGCTTCGAGGTCGTCTACGACGGATTGGTTCACGACGTGGTCGACGGCGGCGCGCAAGTGCTCGTCGTCCAGACCAACAACGCGACCTTCGGCTACACCAACGAGACCTACCAACAAGAGGCGATGAGCAGGGTTCGAGCCGTCGAATTCGGCCGCGAGGTGCTCATCTCGGCCACCTCCGGGGTTTCGGCCGTGATCCGTCCCGACGGCAGCGTGGAGTCGACGGTCGGCCTCTTCACCCCCGGATACATGACGCCGTCCGTGCCGCTCGTGGCCACGACGACGCCGGGAACGTGGATGAACGCGCCGATCGAATGGGCGGCCACGGTCGCCGTCCTCTTCGCGTTGGCCGGTGCATGGTTGCTGGACCGCCGGAGTACGCGGCGTAACGTGGTGCAGCCCAGCCCAGCCGCAGCGCAGGAGGATCGCCAGACGTGAGCCCGGCCCACGAGCAGAACAACGCCGGCAAGGTCCTGGTGATCATCCCGACCTACAACGAGATCGAGAACCTGCCCCGCATTCTCGACCGGTTGCGGTCGGCCGTGCCGGAGGCGTCGGTGCTCGTGGTGGACGACGGCAGCCCGGACGGCACCGGGGACCTCGCCGATCGGCGGGCCACGGACGACGACATGATCTCGGTGATGCACCGGGCCGGGAAGAAGGGCCTCGGTGCCGCGTACATCGCCGGCTTCCACTGGGGTCTGGAGCGCGGCTTCGGCGTGCTGGTCGAAATGGATGCAGACGGCTCGCACGCGCCCGAGGAGCTGCCCAGACTGCTGGCGGCGCTGCCGGGAGCGGACCTCGTCATCGGCTCGCGCTATGTGCGCGGTGGCCGGGTGGTCAACTGGCCCAAGAGCCGCTGGCTGATTTCACGGGTGGGGAACCTGTACTGCCGGCTGGCGCTGGGCGTGCATGTTCAGGACATCACCGCCGGCTACCGCGCCTACCAAGCCGAGCTGCTCCGCGCCCTGCCGCTGGAGGACGTCGAGTCGCACGGCTATTGCTTCCAGGTCGACCTGGCGTGGCGGACGCTGAACAGCGAGCGCACTGTCCGGGAAGTGCCCATCACCTTTGTGGAGCGCGAGTTCGGCGCGTCGAAGATGAGCGGGTCCATCGTGCGCGAGGCGCTGTGGAAGGTGAGCCTGTGGGGGACCGAGAAGCGGTGGCGGCAGCTCACCGGATTGCTCCGCGGGCGCCGGCGCGTTGCCGCCCGCTGACTGCGCCAGGAAGCCCTGAACAGCAACAACCCCGGCTCGCTCCTTGATGGGGCGAGCCGGGGATGTGGGCTGCGGACTCAGGACGCTGTGCGCCGGGCCTTCAATTCGGCCAGCCGCTCGTTGAGAATCTCTTCGAGTTCGGCCACCGAGCGACGCTCCAACAACATGTCCCAATGAGTACGGGGTGGCTTGAGCGCCTTTCCTTCGGGCACCGACCCGTCGATGAGGGTCGACTCCAAGCCGTGCATCCGGCAGTCCCAGGCGGCCGGCACTTCGGCATCGTCGGCCATCGGGACGGTGAATTCATGGTCCCGCGGGCAGCGGTACGTCGCCGTCCGCCGCGGGGCCAGGTCGTGATTGCGGTCGGCTTCGTAACTAGTGTTGCCGAGACGCGAACCGCGGAGCACGCGGTCAGCCATGGTTTTTCCTTCCCACCAAAATCAATCGCGATCGAGCCGTTTCGTCCGACCCTCGCTGACGGTCGCGCCGAGCCGCTGTTAGCGGCAGATCCGACCATCCAGAAACAACGCCGCCGGTCGCTGATTCGTTCCCCCGGCGGAAATGGATGGCCAGTACGGAATCCGGCGACGGTGCTGATCCCCACGCCTCAGGGGCAACGTGTGACGTTACACCCGCGGTGCCCCGGCGGTGGGTCGGTCACACTACTTCCGCGGCCCGTGGGAGCAAGAACACGTCACCGGTTCTCGGCAGCGAGCGGAAGCGTTCCCTCCCCGGATGACGGTCCCAGATCACCGGCCCGGTGGTGACGGCGGCACAGCACCTGGTAATGGACCGTCTGACGCGCGGCATCGGGGTCGGTGTCGGCCACGACGACCTGCGCACCCTCGCGGACGACCACGCCGTCGAGCACCCGAGCGTTGAACCGGGCCGGGCGGCCGCACCAGCACAGCACCTCGACCTGCAGCGGCACGGCGCCGTCGGCGAGCTCGAACAACCGCTCGGAGCCGGGAAACATCCGGCCGCGGAAGTCGGTGGCGATCCCGAAGGCGTAGACATCGATGCCGGCGTCGTCGACAAGTTGGGCCAGCTGTTCGACCTGGGTCTCGGTGAAGAACTGGGCCTCGTCGACGATCAGGTAGTCCACCCGCCGGCCGGCCGCCCAGGAGTCACGGACCAAGTCGGCCAGGTCGGTGGAGTCGGTGACCTCGACCGCTTCCTTCCAGATCCCGATCCGGGAGCTGATGCGGGGCGCGGCCGACCGGTCGAAGCGGGTCAACAACAAACCGCGCAGGCCCTGACGGGACCGGTTGTAGTCCAACTGCAGAGCCAGCATGGACTTTCCGCAGTCCATGGGCCCGTAGAAGAACGTCAGAACACCCGGTACAGCCGGTTCGCGGCCGCGCTCGGGGACGGCCACCGGGGTCGGCTGGTCGGGTCGGGCGGGCACCCGAGGACTCTACGTGTTCGCTCGGGCCGTCACCGTCGATGCGTGCCGAGCCCGCCAGGCCCGAGACGGGGCTGGCTGAACACGGGGTTGTGCCACCCCGACCGCGTCGGGGCCGCTGGGCCGGTGACACCGGCTGAAGTAGGTGCCGACCTTGCTGTCATTCCGGCCATTGCCCCCGATCGCGCAGAACCGCGCGCAGCCGATCGGGACGGTCCGTGAAGATTCCGTCGACGCCCAGGTCGAGGTGCTGGTGCATGTGATCCGAGTCGTCGATGGTCCAGACGTGCACCTCCACGCCTTGGGAATGGGCCCGGCGCACGAACCCGCCGGTGACCACCCGCCAATGCCGGAACCGCGGCGGCACCTGGGCGGCAGCCGGCCGGATCGATCCCGGAGGAACCGGGCGACCGAACGCCAGCCGGGCAATTTCGCGGGGACCCATCGACCAGTTGACGCGGTCACCCAGCCGCCGTTGGAGCAGCCGCAAGCGCTGGTCCGAGAAGGCCGCCACGGTGATCCGTTTCGCCAGCGGGCCGCATTCCGTCAAGGCCTGAGCCAGCGGCTCCAGGGCCGCGGCCGACTTGCAATCCACGTTGGCAGCCACCTCCGGGTGGGCGGCCAGGAACTCGAGGAACTCGGCGAACGTGGGGACGCGATGCCGCCCGGCGATCTCGGCTTGCCGGACCTTGGACCAGGGCAAGGCGCCGACCGCACCGGACAGGTTCGAGACCTGATCGAGGATCGGATCGTGCAGGATCACCGGCACACCGTCGGAAGTGGCGTGCACGTCGGTCTCCAAATAGCGGTATCCCTCCTCGACCGCTCGCCGGAAGGCGGCCATGGTGTTCTCGGCTCCGGCCAGATCGCCCATGTGCCAACCGCGATGAGCCAGGGCTCGCGGGTGGGGCCCGTCCAGGAAGCCGATCACGATGTGGAGTCTGACAGCGGCCGCCGGCCGGGCCGCGAGCTGGCCCGAGCGCTGGCTTCACGCCGGCCCGCGCGGCATCCCGGTCCGCCCGCACCGGCTGCATACCCTCGTGCCGTGACGACGACAATGCCCGCCGCTCCGCCCCTTCGATCGGCCGGGCATTTCCGCTGCGAATGGTGCGGCCGCGATCTCGGCGCCGTGTCCGGCCTGGGCCGCCGGCGGCGTTACTGCGCCCAGGCCTGCCGGCAGCGGGCGTACGAGCAGCGGCATGCGCTGGATCGCGGTGAACTTCCCCCGGATGCCGTGGTGCTCTCGGCCGCGGAGCGCGACGACCTGGCCGACCGGCTGTTCCAGGTGCGCTGCGCGGCCGAGGACGTGGCCACCGCATTGGCCGAACGGGCCGACGCCGAGGAGCTGGCCGAATTGGTGACGATGCTGGTGGACGCGGCGCGAACTGCCGAACGACTGCGGTAGGGCCCGCGGCCCGCAGTCTGTCGGTCAACTGGGTCGCCCTGGCCGCCGCCCCGCCACGGCGCAACCGGTACATTGGGACACGGTCGGGCGCCGGCATGTCCCCGGGCCTCACATCACAAAAGCCGTTGTGGAATACCGCGTTCTCGTCAGAGGGCGGCCGGAGCCACCTCGGACCGTCGCCCCGAGGCGACTCGGCGCCCGGCCCTTCATTTCTTGGTGGCGCACGTTCACGGTCGGCCGGATGCCGCAGGTCGTCGTGCGGACTCGTACGCTGCCCGGGTGGCGATCAGCGCGGACCGGATCCGCAAGTGGTGCCTGGACTTCCCCGACACGGTCGAAGACTTTCCGTTCGACGACCGGACCAGTGTGTTCAAGGTCGCCGGGCGGATGTTTCTGCTGGCCAATCTGCGCGCCGTGCCGCTGACCGTGAGTGTCAAGTGCGAACCCGAGATCGCTGAGACCCTGCGGGCCGCGCACCCAGAGATCGTGCCCGGCTACCACTTGAACAAGCGACATTGGAACACCGTCACCGTCGACGGCGCCCTACCGGACAGCCTGGTGAAGCAGATGATCGAGGACTCGTTCGACCTGGTGGTCGACAAGTTGCCGCGTCACCAGCGGCTGCGGTTGCGCTGACAGCCGCTCGCCGCATCAGCCCGCCGGGGCGCCGCTTCGCAAGGTCAGCACGGTGATCTCGCTGGGTGCGAAGACCCGGAACGGCGGTCCCCAGAATCCGCTGCCGCGGCTGGTGTAGAGCTGCGTGCGGCCACCGGCCCGGGAAAGGCCTTGCAGCGCCTTCTGTTCGACGCGGACGATCAGGTGGAACGGCCAGATCTGCCCGCCGTGGGTGTGCCCGGACAATTGCAGATCGACGCCTCGCTGCACCGCGTGGATCACTTCGTGTGGCTGGTGCGCCAGCAGTACCACGGCGGACGTCTCGGCGACTCCGGTCAATGCGGCGTCCAGGTCGGCGCCGTGCCCAGCAGTGCCGGACGCCCGCGCCGTCCGGTCGTCGACGCCTGCGAAAACCAGTGTGGCGCCGTCCTTCTCGACGATGACGTGCTTGTTCCGCAGCACGGTCCAGCCGAGACTGCGCAGATGGGCAGTCCACTCCGCGGCGCCGGAGAAGTATTCGTGGTTACCGGTGATGTACAGACGGTGGAACCGGGCCCGGGTCGTTGCCAACGGCGCTGCCTGCAGCCGGCGCTGGTCGACGGAACCGTCCGCCATGTCGCCGGCGTGCACGAGCACATCCGGCTCCAACGAATTGACCACCCCCGCGACGCGCGCCGACCAGCGCGCCCGGTTGATCGGCCCGAAATGCGTGTCGGTGATCATCACAATGCGAAAGCCGTCGAACGCCGAAGGGAGCCGGTCGAGTCGAACCTCGACCGGCCGGACCCGCGGCACCTTGCGGGCTTGCCGGGATCCCCACAGCGCCAACCCCAGCCACCAGACCAGCGTGGCCGCGGCGACCAGTCGGCCGGTGATCGGTTGCGGTGCACCCAACGTCGCGATATCCACCAGGCCGGCGATGACGCTCCAGCTGAACAGGATCCAGATCAGACCCAGCCAGGTGTCCCCGGCGATCGCCACGCCGTCGCTGTGCGGTCCTGGGGTGCCGCGGTGTCCGCGCCACATCGCCAACGGCAACCCCACCGCGCCGACGGCCAACGCCGCGGAGCCCACCACCGTCCATACCGTCGGCCAATTCGGTCGCCACACCACCACGAGCCAGGGCAGTCCGTGCAGCAGGAGCAGCACGGCCACCAGGATGATCAAGAAACGAGACCGTCGACGCACCTCTCTATGGTCCCGGAAGATTGATCACCATCTGCTCAGACCGCGTGAGCCTGTCGGCGGGGAGCGGCGGCGCCCGGCCGATCAGCGTTACTCGCCGGGAAGCAGTCCGCGCACGTACGCCGCTTGACCGGCATGTTGCAGGTCGTCGGACAGCACGCTGACCAGGCGGACCGAGAGGGTGACCGGCGGATCCCAGCGCCGGTCCACGACTTGGTCCAGGTCGCTGTCGTCCAGCGTTTCCAGGTACTTGACCGTCGCGGCATGGACCGCGTCGAAGTAGCCGAGCAGCATCGCTGCCGACACCCCACGGATCTCAGCCACCTCGTCGCTGTCGTCGCCGTAGCCGATGCGGCCGGTGTCGATGTCCAGACCCAGCTTGTCGGCCCATCCATCGGCCGCCCACACCTGCTCGGTGTCGGCCACACCGGCCACATGGTCGTCCTGCACTCGGGAAAGATGCCAAATCAACCAGCCGATCGAATTGGCATCAGTCCCGGGTCGGTATTCCAGTTGCGCTTCAGTCAGCCCCTTAGCCAGGGTGTGCACCACGTCGGCGATCCGGGAAAATCCGTCGAGCAGAACGCCCGTCGCTTTCATCGTTGCTCCCTCGGTCCGTCGTCGTGCCGGCGGATTCTCGCCCGGCCTCGGCGTCCCCGTCACCGGGGAGCTGGCTCAACCGATCGTATAGGTGTACGGGAGGGCGACCGTCTCGTCACTCGAGCCCGTGACCGGATCGATCGTGTTGACGAACAGCGTGCCCCGCACGACGTGACCCTTCGGGCCGGCCGGAATCACAGTGACGGTGATTGTTCCGCTCGATCCGGGTGTCAGGGCCAGCGGTGTGGCTGCCGGCGCGCCGGCGGTCACGGCGGCGAGTTGCGGATCCCCGGTCGTCGACGTCACCGCTGGATCGAACGGATGGGTGTGGGCCACCGCGGTGAACGACGTCGTCGCCTTTGGAGCCGTGTCTGCGAAGGGACCGATCTGCGAGGGCAACATCAACCACGTCTGCGGAGCGATGATCGGATCGTCCAGGTTCAGCACGGGACTGGTGCCAGCCGGCCCGGCTTCCACATCCGGATCCCCCTCGAAAGCCAGATCCGTGACGTGATCGGCAGGGAACGGCGAGGCCTCGAAGTTGATCGGCCGGTCACTGGTTCCGCGGACCGTCAATTCGTCGGTTCCCGTGGGCACCACGAAGGCGGGGAACGGCGGCAATGGCGCCGGGTCGAGCGGGTAACCCGTTGTGTTACTACCGATCAGGGCGACGTTCTGACGACCCGAAAGCCGCCCGTCCGCGTAATAGTCCGTCGGAGCGGCTCCGTTGTTGGTCACCGTCACGGTGGCGGTGGCTGGGACGCCGGCCCGTAGCACCGTTTTGGCTGAGGTGGGCAGGCCTGCGGCCTTCACGGCGGCCAGCCCATAGCTGATCTGCCCGGTGTACGAAGTGACCACCGAAGTACCGGCGATGGGGCCGAACACGGTGAACACGAAGAGCCAGCGGCCCGCCTGGGGCGAGCGATGGTCGAACTGCAGCGACCGGGTCAGAGTACCGGTGCCGTCGGATCCCAAGGTTACGTTGGTCCGTTCGTTGACCGGCTCGCCATTGGGGTCGACCAGGAAGCCGTACAGCTGCTGACCGGCGTCGCCGCGCACGGTCACACTGACGGCGAGATCCTTACGACCATTAGGCACGTCGAACGCGTAGGTCCGCGAGGGCGACGGAATCCCGGCCCGCGCGTTTCCTCCGGTGAAGCTGCCCGCGAACGTGCCACCGCTGTGGGTGTTCGCCACCAGGGTTCGCACCACAACCGGGATGAGGCCGGCTACGGGGCGGCTCGGCGGGGTCAGCTGCAGCCCGTCGACCACGTCGCCCTTGTCGCCGGCCGGCACGGTCACCCGCAGGTTCGCGGTCTGGCCGGGCTTGAGCAATAGCACCGACGGGAACACAGAGCCGATCTTCGCGTCCGCGTACGACGTCGTGCGGAAGTCGACCGGGCCGGCGAATCCGGCCGCACTGGCGCCGGTGTAGAGAATCGCTGTCCAGGTACCCGACTTGGGCCGCTGTACGTCGACGAAGGCATAGCTGCCCACGCCTTGCGGGAGGGAGAAGGCGCTGTAGGTGCCCGACGGATCGAGCAGGATGATGCGAACCAGTCGCGTCCCGTTACCCGGCCAGGCGGCCGCCGCCGTCAATCTGCTTGCGCCCGCGGGAACGCTGAACTTCTGGGCCCTGTACGCCCGCAGGGTGCCGAAACCGTCGACGAAAGTCGGATCCGTGGACGGAGACAACGTGACGGAGAAGTCATCGCCGCGGATCTCTCTGCCCGCCGAGCGCAACGAGGGCTGCAGGAGCTGCGGCTTCGAGCCGACGTTGGTGACCTTGACCGTCGCCGTCGTCGACCGGCCGCTGACCGTGGTCACGTCCAGCTGAGTCATATTGGCGATCAGGCTGTTTCCGGCGCGCTTGGTGTTTTCGACCGACCTGGCGGCCTGCACGGCCCGGTAGGCGTTCAGCAGACCGGCACCCTGTTCACCGGCCGGCAGGTCGAGATCGGACGCCGTGCCCGTCAGCAGCTGTTTGACCAGCGCGGGTGTCGGCGACGATCCGCCGTGGGTGTCGCGGTATGCCTGGATCACCAGCGCTGCCGCGCCGGCCGTCAACGGTGCAGACTGGCTGGAGCCGCCGAACTCTTGGATGTTGGACGGAGCACCCTTGTTGTCGGTGCAGTCTTGCCAGATGTCGGGATCGGGGGTGCACAGGGCCCAACCGAGATCGCCGGGTGCGACCAGATCAATCGTGCGACCTGTCTGGGTGACCCCGGATGAGCTCAGACCGGAGATGTTGTCGCTCTGGTATTTGCCGTTCGAGAGTTGGAAGCCGCTCTCGGTTGTCTGGGCGTAGCTGCGGAACGATGTCGTGGCCCCCACCGAGATGACTCCCGGCTCGCTGGCCGGCGAGCCGACGGTGTTCTCGCCGCCCGCGTCACCCGAGCTGGCCGTGATCGTGATGCCGGCTGCCACAAGTTGGGCGTTGAACACCGCGGTCGGATCATCATTCGTGTCCGGATACTGGTTGCTGCCGAACGACTCGTTGATGACGTCCACCTTGTCCACGGTGGCGGCGTAGTCGAGCGCGGCCAGGATGGCGGAGTTGAAGGCGAAGCCGCCGGCCGGAAAGACTTTGAGTCCCACCAGCGAAGCGTCGGGAGCCATGCCGCGGATCCGAATGGTGCAGCCGGCGGGCAGCGGATGGGCGGGATTCACATAGTTGGCCAGGTCATAGACCTGGCGCCCCTGGGCGGCGATGGCGCTGGCATCGCCGAAAGCCTCGCCCGATGCCGTGGGCGCGAGCGGGCCGTCGCCGGAGAAATCCTTGTAATCGACGAACACGTGGCTGCCGTCGGCCCGGATGAAGTCGGGATTGTTGACATCCAGACCATCGGCCAGGAACGCCACCTTCACGCCCTTGCCCGTGGCCAGTTTCTGCGCCGACGGGGTCGACGGATCGGCGAAGGCGTCGTGCGTCAGTTGCAGCGCCTCGGGCTCCAGTAGGGGCTTGGTCGGGCTCGAGGGGCAGGTGGTGGAGGAGACCACGCCCTGATGATTCAGCGCCGGTGTCACCGTCGGGGTGCTCTTCAGCTGAATCTGCCGATCGGGCACCACCTCGGCCACCGACGAGTCCGAACGCAGTCTCGCCTGCTCGGCCGGAGTGGCCGCGATGGCGAAGGCGTTGATGACGTGGAGTTGCTTGACGCCTGTCGCGCCGGCCGCTCGAGCCGCCGCCACCAGGCGCGATTGGTCGGCGTCCGTGACCGCGATCCGTCGCAACGCATTGCCGTGAGTGGCCGGGACCTCGCTGTGCTGGTTCTTCAGCATGACGATCACATGCTGAGCAGGCCCGCTCGCGGTAGGAGCGGCGTTGGCCGTCCCCGGAAGCAAGAGGCCGGCCACCAGGGTGGCCGCTGACGCGAGGAGAAATGCATTGCGCGATGGGTGAATCACTGCCGCTCCTTGACTGTCGCCTGATGGGCAAACACCAAGAGAGAACCTTTGTCGTCGCGGCTCTCGGCTGTCAAGAGTTTGTCAAAGGCGACTGTGGCCAGGGCTGGATGCAGGCCCTGGCTCGGTGACGCATTGGAAACCGTGGAATGCGGTCGGTGATCGGAGCTGCCGTGGAGCTGGCCGAGGAAACGGCGCGGAAATGACGAAAAGGGCTGTCCTGGTGTGCGGTTACCCACTACGGCAGAGCCACCGGCCGCCGAATACCGGGTCGCCGCTGAATCGCGTCTGAACCCGTACGGCCGGTACCCGGACCAAGGCGCTGCTCTAGGGTGATGGACGGGCTCGAACGATGGGGCCGACGATGCGGGGCATCGCCATGAGCTGTTGGTTTGGCCGGCTCTTGCTGCGGTGACCTGCTGAGTATGCGAAGGCGCCCGGTGCTGATACCTGCTCCTTCCGGTCGTGACCGGTGCGGTGTGCTTTCGTTGCTGACGCGGGTGGCGGCGGATCTGCGGTTCGGGGGACCGGTCTGATGATCGGGCGAGTGGTCGCTGGGCCGGGGGGGCGGGACACATCCGGGCGCGAAGGCGCAACTGATCGTTGTGTCAGCGGGCCGTCTCCGATTGCCGGCGCTCATCTCATCGAGATTCTGGCGGTCGTCATTCCCGCCCGCAACGAAGAACAGCGGATTGGACGCTGCCTGGCGAGCGTGAATCGGGCGATTGCCCGGTTCGCACAGCATTTCCCGACTGTGCACTGCACCACGGTGGTCGTCGCCGATCGTTGCGGTGACCGGACAGCGGAGCTGGCGGCGCGGGCCGGCGCGGCGGTGGTCGAGATCTTGTCCGGGCGGGTCGGTGCCGCCCGGGCCGCGGGTGTGACTTCGGTTCTGGCCAACGCTCGGCCGGACCGCACGTGGCTGGCGTGTACGGATGCCGATTCGGAGGTTCCCGCCGACTGGCTGACGACGCATTTCCAGGCTGCGAGTCGCGGAATCGGTCTGCTGCTCGGCACTGTGCGCCTGGATCCCGATGAAGCGGTTATTGAGCTGAACGACTCGTGGGCGGCACGGCACGATTTCGGCGACGGTCACGGACACGTGCACGGAGCGAATTTCGGTGTGCGCGGCGATGTCTATCTCAGCGCGGGCGGATTCCCGCCGGTGGCCGTTCATGAAGACGTGCTGCTGGCGGCCCACGTGCGGCTGCAAGGAATTGCCGTCGAATCCACCGGTCGCAGCCCGGTCCTGACCAGTGCGCGATTGCGCGGACGGACCCCGCAAGGCCTGGCCGGCTACCTGCGCGCTCTGCAGATCGACACGGCTTGAGCCGTGCCGACTTTCGGTTCGTGTGCGCCGACCGACGACTGGGTCGTCGGTCATTTCCGTTCCGGAGGGGCCAGTTGATCGGATTCCTGGACTCAACCGTCGTCTTGGCGGCGGGCGACTCCGAGGCCTACGACGCTTTGGTCGAGGAGATCTGCCGCCAATGTGAGGTTTGGATGGATCTGGTCTCGTTCCAGTTCACCGCGCGTTATGGCTCCGGAGGGTTGCTGCGCGAGGTATTGATAGCCGTCAACGGCCAGGAGTTCACGCTCCGGCCGGGTGAGCGGCTGAGGCTGGATCCGGACGTCGAGCCGCACCGGTGGTCGATCGGCTGAGCGCCACAAGCTGCGTCCCGCCGAGTGTTTCGGTGATTGCGGACCCGCTAGGCAATGGGGCGGTGTGCGATCGGCCCGGAGGTCGACAGATCGTGCAGTTCACCGGCCACGGTTCGGTGCCGCAACGGGGCACTGGCCGCTGACCTGGTTTCACTCATCCCGCGAATGGCCTCACGAATGACCGCCTCGGTCGGCACCACCGGAGTCCATCCGAGTTCTTCACGGGCCCGGGTGGTGTTCAGCAGCGGTACAGAGAAGGCCAGGTCGATCCAGCCGGGGTCGAGTCGGCTCAGCCGAGCGGCGTAGGCCGCCGACACCAGGGCGCGCAACACCTTCCAGGGAACCGGGACGAGACGGGCGCGGAGAGCCTGAGCCAATAAGTCGGCCGTCAGCGGAGTGGCCGCCGCCAGGTTGAACGGGCCCACGGCCCGGCGTTCCACGGCCGCGACCATGGCGCGAGCCACGTCGCGGGTGTGCACGACGGGAATCGAGAATGTCGGGTCCCAGGGCAGCACGACGGCCAGATCCACCGCCGCAGCCGGCACCCAGGCGGGCAGCGCGTAGCGCAACAGGCTGCTGCCGGCGCTCCGTTGCATGATGAGCCCGGGCCGGAACCGGCACACCGACGGTGCCGAGCCGGACGTTTCGTGGTCGTCGAGAACTCTTTCGGCAGCGGCTTTGTCGACGCTGTACGGCGAAGACGCGACTCCCTCCGTCGGATATGACTCGTCCTGGGCCACTCCTCGCGGCGCCGCCGAATAGGCGCCGACCGATGACATGTGCACCAGATGCGGCACGTCCTTCTTCTCCGCCGCCGCCAGGACAGCGCGGGTACCCGAGACTCCGACGCGACGCAAATATTCGCGGTCTCGGGCGGGTTGAAAGCCCCAGGCCAGGTTCACCACACAGTCGGCGTCCTGGAAAGCCGGCAGCAGAGAGCTTTCGGCCTGCGCATCGGCGACATCAAGGGTGTGCCAGCGTAGTCCGGCGAACGGAGCCACCGGTGGAGCCGGCCGGCGGGTGACGCCGACCACTTCATGCCCGGCCGAGGTCAGTTCCTCCACCAAGCACGTTCCGACATTCCCGGTGCCTCCGATGACGACGATGCGCATGCCGCCTCGGTTCCTCGGGCTGCCCTCCGGCAAACGCGTGGCGGCCGGGCTCGGGTCGGCCGAAGGAAAACTGTTGCCTCACGGCGGCTAAGGTGCGGGCTCGGTCGCCCGCGGGAATGCGCTGGATCAGTCGCAGGTCCAGCTTGACACCTGGGGCGACTTCGGCTTGGCGGGGCCACGCGGCACATGTTTAGGCGCTCAGGCCCACAGCGCGTCCAGGTTCGGCGGCGTCACGCGAGCTGCAACCGCGCACCCGGCCGCGGCGGCGCGGGGTGGGTTCACTTCGTGCAGCTCGAGGGTCGGCCACGCCTCAGCAGTCAAGAAGCGGCTTTGAAGTGCGAAACTGTGCCGATCATCGAAGCTGCGCCGGTGATGCGGCATGCGCAAAGGGGTGTAGACGGCGAGGGTGTCCCGAGCTCGGGTGACCGCCACGTAGAAGAGCCGTTGCTCCTCGATCAGTCCGGTATCACTGGCCAGCGCCATGTCGGAGGGGAACTGACCGTCGACCACGCCGATGATGTGGACGGCGTCCCACTCCAGCCCCTTGGCGGAATGCACCGTGGACAAAACCAGGTAGTCCTCGTCCAGATGCGGCGGTTGCGCCAGATCGCTGGTGGAGGCAGGCGGATCCATCGTCAATTGGGCGACGAAATCGGCCAGGGAGGGCGCATCCTCGGCAGCGGTGAGCAGCCGCTCCAGATCACCCAGGCGAGCCGCGTGATCGGTATAGGCCGCGGTGATCAACGGCCTCACCAAGGCGACCACCGCTTCGGCTTTTCCGGCCACGCCAGCGGTGCGACGCGCCAAAGCGAGACCGGATAAAGAGGCAGCCAGGGCCACCCGAGCCGCAGGGGGAGCGGCGGCTACCGTGTCGGCTGCGCGGCCTTCGGAATCTGGATCGGCCGGGCGCAGAACGCCCAGCAGCTCCCGGGCGCGGGCTGGCCCGACGCCGTCGTGCATCTTCAGAAGCCGGAACCAGGCAATCTCGTCGGATGGATTTTCCACCAGCCGGGCGGCGGCGAGGAAATCCTTGACGTGGGCCGATTCCAGGAACTTCAAGCCGCCGTACTTCACGAACGGAACCGCCCGGGCAGTCAGCTCCACCTCCAGCAGATCGCTGTGGTGTGCGGCGCGCATCAGCACGGCCTGGTCTCGCAGTCGGCGCCCGTTCTCGGCCGCTTCAAGCACGGCATCGACCACGGCCCTGGCTTCGGCCCCGGCGTCGTAGCACCGCATCAGTTGGGGACGCCCTGCCGCGCCGCGATCGGAGCGCAATTCCAGATTCTCGCCGCCCTCGCTGGGCCGAACCGCGTTGGCGAGCGCCAGGATGCGGGGCTGAGACCGGAAGTTCTGTTCCAGCGAGACGGTCCGCGCCGCCGGCAGTTCCTTCGTCAGCTCAACCAAGTGCCGACTATCGGCGCCCCGGAAGCCGTAGATCGCCTGCGCGTCGTCGCCCACCACTGTCAGTCCGGTGCCGTCGCCGGTGAGCAGCCGGACGATGTCCACCTGGATCCGATTCACGTCCTGGTACTCGTCGACCAGGACATGGTCGTAGCGCCCGGACAGCGCCGGACCGAGCGTGGGATCGGCCAGCAATGCTCGCCAGGACAGCAACAGATCATCGAAGTCGAGCAAGGACTGCGTGCGCTTCCGGTCGCCGTAAGCCCGGAACACTTCCAGAATCGCCGCCAGATGAGCCTCACACCAGGGAAACTGGGTCGCGATGACCTGCCGGGCCGGTGTCCCCGTGTTCACCGTTCGGGAGTAGATGTCCGCCAGCGTGTCAGCCCTCGGCATTCGCTCCTTGGTCCCGGCCAGGCCGAAATCGTGGCGGAGGAGGTCAAACACGTCGCGCGAGTCGGCAGTGTCGAGGACCGACAGTTGCGGCGACAGCCCGAGGGCGACCGCGTGAGCGGCGACCACGCGGTAGCCGACGGAATGGAAGGTCCCGCCGGTCAACTTCCGAGATGCGTCCCGGCGACCGCACACGGCGGCCGCTCGGGAGAGCATGTCGGCAGCCGCGCGTCGGGTGAAGGTGAGCAGCAGAATGCGCTCCGGGTCGACGCCCCGATCGACCAGCGCGGCCAGCCGGGCTACGAGGGTCCGGGTCTTGCCGGTTCCGGCGCCGGCGCGGATGATCAGCGGGCGGTCGCCGTGCGAAGCGGCCGCCAGTTGCGCTTCCGTCAGCCCGGCGTCCCAGCTAACCTCGAACATGCGTATGACCATAGGCGATCAGGCGTTCGATTGGGGCCAACACGCCGATGCCGCTTCGCCAGCGCCCTGGGCGGGCGAGCCACCGGAAAGGGAGCGGGCCGATGGGCAACGTCATGGTCCTGATGTCCGTTCCTCTGGAGGAGCTCTTCGAGGAGCCCGGCCATGACATCAGCCGGCACCGGGTCGATGACGAGTTGCACACCGACGTCAACGAGGCGCTTCGATGACGCAACTCACCGCCACCGGCTCGGGCGCGATCGAAACCCGGTCCGTCGACCACATTCCGCCCTCCGAGCGCCACGGTCGGATCCGGGACCAATTCACCCTCTGGTTCGGACTGAACGCCAACATATTCCCGGTCGTGGTGGGCGGCGGCCTCGTCCTTTTGGGACTGAATTTCCTCTGGTCCTGTATCGCTATCGTGACCGGTGTCGCCCTCGGTTTGCTCCTGGTGGGCTTCCACGCCATTCAGGGACCCGTCCTCGGCGTTCCGCAGATGATCCAGAGCCGCGGGCAGTTCGGGTTCTACGGCGCCGTGCTCATCTTCGCGGCTTCCATCGTGCTCGACTTCGGCTTTCTGGCTGCGCAGTTGGTCATCCAGGCCGATGCGATGAACATGCTGGTGGCGTCGGTCTCCATACCGGGCTGGATCGCAATTCTGACCGTGCCGGTCGTCGTGCTCACCATCTCCGGCTACGACTGGATTCACCGGTGGCAGCGGTGGATGACGGTGATCCTGGGCATCACCTTTCTGGTCGTCTTCGCGCAGGCTCTGCATCGAGGCGGCCCGGTGGGTGCGGCGGCGAAAACCCAACTGCCGCCGTTCGCGGCGTTCATGGCAGGGGCCGGTTTGTTCGTCATCTCGATCGCCAGTTGGGCGCCGTACGTCTCGGACTACTCCCGGTATCTGCCCGAGAACGTCAGCAAGGCAAAGACATCGCTGGCCGTGGTGCTGGGTGCCGGTCTCCCTCAGATCTTCTGCGCCGTCCTGGGGGCCTATCTGACCAGTTTGCTGCCCGACACCAGCTCAACCGTCGCGGCCGTCGCCATCGTGTCCGGCAAATGGGTTCTGCCGATCATGGCCGTCAGCCTAATCGGCTCCGACGTCGCCAACTCCTACACCGGGATGCTGGCCATCGCCAGCATTGTCACGTGCTTCCGCACCATCCGGCGGTCGGTGGTGGTTCGGGTCTGGGGCTCGCTGGCTGTCATCGGCACCGGCGCGGCGTGTGCGCTGCTCGGTTATCGGGAGTTCGTCACCAATCTCGGCAACTTCTTGAATGTGCTGCTGTTCGTCTTCATCCCGTGGAGCGCCATCAATCTGACAGACTTTTATCTGGTCCGACACGGCCGATACGACGTGGCCTCGTTTTTCACACCCGCCGGACGGTACGGTGGCTTTCTCTGGCGCGGAATCGTGGCATACCTGCTGGCACTGGCCGCGGAAACGCCCTTCATCAGCCAGACGTTCTACACCGGCCCGCTGGTCGAGCCCCTCGGCGGCGTGGACATTTCGTGGGTGGTCGGTGGGGTGGCCGGCGTGCTGTTCTACCTGATCGCCATGCGCGTCCCCGGTGCGGTGGATCCCGTGGTCATAGGAGGCGGGGTGGACGACATGGCGGACAAGCCCGCCGGGCGGTGACGGCCTCGGGGCTGGCGGCATTCGGTTCGTCGGCTCGTAAGGTGGCCGACATGGAGGCGCCGACCGCCTCGCCGGAGGATCTAGCCGTCGAACCGGGGCCGCGGTTCGGCCCGCAGCGGCGACGGGACGCCGAAGAGCGCCTGGCCACCGACATCGACGTCTGGGTGGCGAGCTGCTCTGTCGACGGTGTCCCGTACCTGGTGCCGCTGTCTTTCGACTGGGACGGCGAGGCGCTGCTGTTAGCCACCGCGGCGGACAGCCGTACCGGCCGGAACCTGGCCGCCAACCCGGCTGTGCGCCTCGGTCTCGGGCTGACCCGCGACGTGATCATGATCGACGGCGACGTGCAAGTCTTCGAGATCTCCGAGCTGGGCACCGAAGCCGGCGATCGATTCGCCCGGCGTACCGGATTCGACCCGCGCCCGCTGACCACCCCGTACCGCTGGTTCCGGATCCTGCCCCGTCGCATTCAGACCTGGCGCGAGGAGAACGAATTGTCGGCGCGCGAGGTGATGAGAGACGGACGCTGGCTGGTATGACCGGGCCAGTCACCGGCGGTTGGCCGCGGATCCAGCGTGCGAGACGGGCGAAGCCGTCACAATGTCAAGGGCCGCCGCGTCATCCCCAGCAGATGTCACAGGCCGGCCGCGATGGCCACGGACCGGTCCATGCCGTTCAGCGAAGAGAGGGGCACGATGAGCCCGACCCGAACCCGCTCCCAGGCACCGGCGGGAGCCGACAGCCACGACGCGATCCGTGTTCATGGCGCACGGGTCAACAACCTGAAGGACGTCAGTGTCCAGATTCCCAAGCGCCGGCTGACCGCGTTCACCGGAGTATCCGGTTCCGGGAAGAGTTCACTGGTGTTCGGCACCATTGCCGCCGAGTCCCAGCGCCTGATCAACGAGACCTACAGCGCGTTCGTGCAAGGTTTCATGCCCACGCTGGCCCGCCCGGACGTCGACGTCCTGGAGGGTCTGACCACAGCCATCATCGTGGACCAGGAGCGGATCGGATCCGACCCACGGTCGACCGTCGGTACCGCCACGGACGCGAACGCCATGCTGCGCATCTTGTTCAGCCGGCTCGGCCAGCCCTATGTCGGTCCACCGCAGGCGTTTTCGTTCAACGTGGCGTCGCTGAGCGGGGCGGGCGCCGTTACCGTTGAACGTCGCGGTCAAACCACCAGGGAACGACGCAGCTTCAGCATCCTCGGTGGCATGTGTTCGCGCTGCGAGGGTCGCGGTGCGGTCAATGACATCGACCTGACCGAAATCTACGACGAGACCAAGTCACTCAACGGTGGCGCTCTGAAGATCCCCGGTTACAGCATGGACGGCTGGTTCGGCCGGATCTTCACCGGGGCCGGCTTTTTCGACCCGGACAAGCCGATCAAGAAATTCACCAAACGTGAATTGCACGATCTGCTGTACAAGGAGCCGACCAAGATCAAGGTCTCGGGCATCAACCTGACCTATGAGGGACTGATCCCCAAGATCAGTAAGTCCATCCTGGCCAAGGACGTGGATTCCCTGCAGCCGCACCTCCGGGCCTTCGTGGAACGAGCCGTCACCTTCACCACCTGCCCCGAGTGCGACGGGACCCGGCTCAGTGCACCGGCGCGATCCGCCAAGATCAAGGGCATCAATATCGCCGAGGCCTGTGCGATGCAGATTTCCGACCTGGCCGAGTGGGTCAGGGGCATCGACGAGCCGTCGGTGGCGCCTCTGGTGAACGCATTGCGGGACGCGCTCGATTCGTTCGTCGAGATCGGCCTCGGCTATCTGGCCTTGGAACGGCCTTCGGGCACGCTGTCGGGCGGCGAGGCGCAGCGCGTGAAGATGATCCGGCAGCTCGGCTCGTCGCTGACCGACATCACCTACGTGTTCGACGAACCGACCATCGGATTGCATCCGCACGATATCCAGCGGATGAATCAGCTGCTGCTGCAATTGCGCGACAAGGGAAACACCGTCCTGGTGGTGGAGCACAAGCCCGAGGCGATCCAAATCGCTGATCATGTCGTTGATCTCGGACCTGGTGCCGGAATGGGCGGTGGGGAAGTCGTGTTCGAGGGCACCGTGGCCGGCTTGCGGAGAAGCGGCACGTTGACAGGTCGGCATTTGGACGACCGTGCGGCGCTGAAGCCGGTGGTGCGTAGTCCTTCTGGCGTGCTGGAGGTACGCGGAGCCAACGTGCACAACTTGCGCGATGTCGACCTCGACATTCCTCTCGGTGTGCTGGTGGTCGTGACCGGAGTGGCCGGCTCCGGCAAGAGTTCGCTGATTCGCGGATCGGTGTCCAGGCGCGACGGTGTCGTGTCGGTGGACCAGACTCCCATCCGCGGGTCGCGGCGCAGCAACCCGGCCACCTACACCGGCCTGCTCGAACCGATACGAAAGGCCTTCGCCAAAGCCAACAATGTCAAGCCGGCTCTGTTCAGCCCCAATTCCGAGGGGGCCTGCCCGAATTGCCACGGGGCGGGTGTCATCTACACCGATCTGGGCATGATGGCCGGAGTGGCCATCACTTGTGAGGCTTGTGATGGCAAGCGGTTCGACTCATCCGTACTCGACTACAAATTCGGCGGGCGCGACATCAGCGAGGTGCTGGCCATGCCGGTCAACGCGGCCACCGAGTTCTTCGGCGACGGCGAGGCACATACCCCGGCCGCGCAGAAGATTCTCGAACGACTGGCCGATGTCGGGCTGGGTTACCTCAGTCTGGGGCAGCCGCTCACCACCCTGTCCGGCGGCGAACGGCAGCGCCTGAAACTGGCCACCCAGATGGCCGACAAGGGCGATGTCTACGTGCTGGACGAGCCGACCACCGGCCTTCACCTGGCCGACGTCGAACAGCTACTGGCGCTCCTGGACCGGTTGGTCGACTCCGGCAAGTCGGTGCTCGTTGTCGAACACCACCAGGCCGTGATGGCGCACGCCGACTGGATCATCGACCTGGGTCCGGGAGCCGGCCACGACGGTGGCCAGGTGGTGTTCGAGGGCACGCCGGCCGACTTGGTGGCGGCCCGATCCACCCTCACCGGTCAGCACCTGGCGGCGTATGTAGGAGGTTGACCCGGTCCGTTCAGTGGTGGGTGAACTGGGCGGACGTCGGCCCGACGCCCGCCGGTGAGCGGCGACCGTTGCCTCGGTCCGGGTCACGGACCCGCGAACCGGTTGGTGGCCGCCACGATTTCTTCGCTCATGCTGCCGCCACCGTGTCCCGCGTCGTCCAGCACCACCAGAGTGCTTTCCGGCCAGGCCTTGTGCAGCGCCCAGGCGGTGTCCAGTGGCCCGCTGACGTCATACCGGCCGTGGATCAGTACGCCCGGGATGCCCGCCAGCCGGCCGACGTCGCGAATCACTTGTTCGTCGTCGAAAAAGCATCCCTGCGACCAGTAGTGGGTGACGATCCGCGCGATGACGTACTGAAAGGTCGGATCGGCCACCGAAAGGTACGGTTCGGCACCGGGCGCCAGTGAGACATGGGTGTCCTCCCACAGACACCAGTCATGAGCGGCCTTCGCCCGGACCGCCGGGTCGTCCGATTCCAGCAGCCGGTGGTAGGCGGCCGACAGATCACCGTCTCGGTCGTCCACCGGAACCCCGTCGCGGAAACGGTCCCATTCCCGCGGGAACACGCGTCCCATGCTGCGGGTGATCCAGTCGGTTTCCCGGCGCGATCCACTGGTGACCGCGGCGAGGACCAGCGCGCTGACCCGCTCGGGGTACATCTCGGCGTACGCCAAGGCCAGGCTGACGCCCCAGGATGTGCCCATCAGCAACCACTTTTCGACGGCCAGGTGGTCGCGGAGGCGCTCCATGTCGGCAATGAGGTGCCAGGTGGTGTTGGTGGTCAGGTCAACGTTCGGGTCGGCCGCCGATGGCGTGCTCTGCCCGCAGTTCCGTTGGTCGAAGGAGATGATGCGGTAGCGACGCGGGTCGAAATAGCGCCGCCGGCTCGGCGCGGTGCCTGAGCCCGGGCCGCCGTGAATGATCAACGCCGGGCGGCCCGCCGGGTTGCCGCAGCATTCCCAGTAGACGCGGTGCCCGTCGCCGACGTCGAGCATTCCGGTCTCGTACGGCTCGATCGGCGGATAGCGGCCGGGCAGGGGAGCAGCGTCTGACGGGACGGTCATCCGAGGATTATCGCGGCTGGCCTGGGCTCTTCGCCGGAGTGCGGCGCCGATTCCCGGACACTGACGGTACTGGCCTGCCTGCGCCGCGTGGCCATGTGCCATAGTCTTGGGTATCGGCTGCGGGCGCCCAGATCTCAGGAGAAGCAATGCTTTGTGTGACCACCAACGACATTCCCGGTTGGCAGATTCAGCGGGTGCTCGGTGAGGTTTTCGGTCTCACCGTCCGGTCCAGAAATGCGTTCTCGCAAATGGGCGCGGGCTTCAAGTCCATGTTCGGTGGTGAACTGCAGGGCATGACCAAGCAGCTCACCGAGAGCCGCAACGAGGTGATGAACCGGATGTTCGAGTCCGCTCGGGCCCGGGGTGGAAACGCCATCATCGGAATGCGGTTCGACACCTCGGAGCTGGGTGAAACCTGGTCCGAGCTGTGTGCCTACGGCACCGCCGTCCTGGCCATCCCGGTCGACGCGGGTGCGCAGCAGACGGCCGCTGACTTGGGATACGGGCGCGGCTGAATTTCGGTCGATCCGCGCGGTGGGTTTGATCGTGCGGTTTTTCGTCACAGTGACGAATCGTGGGTCGGTGCGCGGCCTCGGTCGGGGACGGGCGAGCCCCGGGCGGCGACTGCGCAACCTGGCGGCGAGTTCGCAACCTGTGCAGGCGTTGCGAACCCGGAAGCAGGTTGCGGACTCCTGGGAATCGCGTGTTCAGCGCGTCAGTCGGCGGCAGCCACGGCGAGTCCTTGCGCTGAGGCGACCGCCTTTACGTCACAGTGACGAATTGGCCGTGGGCTGGGCTTGGGGAGAGGGTGGGATGTCGAAGACCTGCCGGCGGGAGCACTGCACCTCGGCGGCGCCGGCGAGGTCGGACCCGCAGCCACGGCAACACACGGGTTCGTGGCGGATCACGACGTCCGGGTCGGACACCTGCTCCAGCGTCTGCCCGCGGTGCCCGTCCTGCCCACCGGGCTTCCGCTTCGAGGGCCGACGCAAGGAACGCGGTGCCGGCACGTGGGGACCGTCCGACGAGGGAGGCTTGGAGGAGTTCTGCGAATTCGTCCGCAACCGAGCCTCCAGGTCCGCGACCCGTAACTTCAAAGAAGCGTTCTCGGTGCGGAGGAAATCCAACTCAGCGCGCATTCCGACGATCAACTCCACCAGCTCGGTGTACGTCGGCTCCGTCATTATAGAATTATCGCACTGGGCCTGTCCATTGAACGGTGACACGCCGACAATACAACGGCAAACCCGAATTCACGAGCTCAACAGTTCTGCGGCATAAACAATCTCAATCCAGGACGTTCAGACCTGACCAGTTACGATGGGCCTTTGGCCTGAGTTAGCAGGCTGAGCATCGTCTGATTGCCCGTTATACTTGCTTCGGTGATGCCCATCTTGGCCGCGGCCGCGGAAACCTGGCCCGCTCGTACCCCCAGGGCGTCCAGATCATTCGACGTCAGACTGGACCAGTTCTTCGGTAGCTTCACCTTCTTACCATCCACCGTTTGAATCACAGCCCCAGCCACGAGTGGCTCGTCGATTGAAGAGCCACTGGTGCGGATAGTCGACTGCGTGCCAGAAGGCGACTCAGCGGGGACAGATAATGCATTTGCACTCGAGGTCTCCGCCCCGAGCACGATCAGAACTCGATGCGGCGACTACACCTACTCGACGCGCAAAACTTGAAAAGCGATCCGCCATCATTTCTTAGGTCCTTCCGTAGTTGATTTCATACCGGTATGCCCTCCCGCACTGCCTTCAAGGCTCCGCGTTGAAGGGCCACCTGAGCCACAGCGTCGTCTCCACATCCCAATAGGATGGCACCGTCACGCGTCCGGCCGACAGTTCGAACTGCGCACCCTGAATTGCCAGCGCTGCCTGGCATGAAATGTGTACCGCATCGAACTCTTTGCTGACCGTAGGCCAATCGACAACAACGTCGCCGCCGTCGCCCGATGGTCTTCCAAATGATTTGATGAGTTCAACCCACTGGCCGGCCGACGCTATTTCTGTCACACGCAAAGACGAGCTGAGGTTTACAAGCGTCGTGCGGACGCGTGGTTTCGGAAAGAGGCTGTTCTCGCCACTATCATGCGGCAGTTCGCCGATAAGGAACATTATGTCAAGTTGTCCGCCCAGGGCCATGTCGTAGTTGGGGTGTTTGACATTCGCCGGTCCCCGACCAGCTCGGCTCGAGGGCATCAGGTAGTTGCGAGACGTCTCGGGCATAGTGGTGGGTGACACTACTGTCACGCTGTACGGCATGCCGGGCGTCGAATGAGCGTGAGGAGATAGGGATGTTGCTACCCGAGGTACGCGCCAATGGCTCAACACAGTTATTCGTGGACGGGTGACCTTACCTCGCCATCGGCGGTGAGTTGTTCAACTCGACATCCTCGGATCCCGCCTGTGTCCGCCGCGTTCTCCATGATCTGTCGACGTCCGGCATTCGGACCGTCATCGCAACCGTGAGCTGGGAGCAGGTCGAACCGCGTGAGGGGTCGTTCGACTTCACCGCGCTGGATGCTCTGCTTGCCGCTGCCCGGGAGCAATCCATTCGGTTGGTGCTCATCTGGTTCGGCGCCTTCAAGAACGCGGGATCAACTTATGCTCCCACGTGGGTCAGAGCGGATCGACGACGGTTCCCGCGGGCGGCCGTCAAGCCAGGTTTGAAAACAGCGTTCACCTACGACGGTGCCATGCCCAAACCGGTGCTGTCGGTGTTCAGTCCCGAACTGTTGGCCGCGGATCGCGCGGCGTACGCCGCAATGATGAAACATTTGCGCGACAACGACAGTCAGCACACAGTGATTCTCGTTCAGGTCGAGAACGAGAGCGGGCTGCTAGGTGACAGCCGTGATCGCTCAGCGCCGGCTGAAGCTTCATGGCACCTCGCGATCCCGCCTGGTGTCATAGAGGTCCTTGCCCAAGAGCGGGTCTGGCTCACGGAGCTCGGAGTCCGACTCGATGTAGGTCGCATGGAATCCGGCGGCAGCTGGGCAGATGTCTTCGGCGATCAGCCGGTCGCGGACGAGATATTCATGGCATTCGGCTTCGCTTCCTACTTGGGCGACCTGTCTGCCGCGGGCAAGGAAATCCTGGCCCTGCCCACTTACGCAAACGCCTGGCTCGGGCCACAGCCAGGGCAGGATCTACCAGGCCAATTCCCGAGCGGCGGTCCGACGGCACGGATGCATCCCATCTGGAAGGCAGTGGCGCCGTCACTGGATTTCCTGGCTCCGGACATTTATGTAGACAACGCAAGCCCGGTGTGCTCGCCGAGTACACCACCGCGAACAATCCGCTGTTCGTCCCCGAAGCCAAGCTACGCACGGGCGACGTATTTCTTGCCCTCAGCCAGCACCTCGCGATCGGATATTGCGCTTTTGGCATCGAGGAGGCGCGGGAAGACAGCCAGTTCGTCACTGCGCTGCGCTTCTTGGAGGCGTCAGCACAGGCCATCACTCGGGCGCAGGCCGAGGGCCGCATAGTCGGGGTGCTGCTCGACGACGACACGGATGACGCTGTTCTACGGATCGGGGCGCACGACGTGACGATTCGCGACTCGTCTCGCCTGCTGGGCCGGATGCTGCTCGACGCAGGCGTCGTGATGCCCGTTGTCACCAAGGAACTCGTGAACGAGCGAAAACCAGGCTCTCATCGCTTCGAGCCTGCCGATGACCGTCCATTTGGGCTCATCATCGAAGTGGACTCTGATGAGTTCCTGCTGGTCGGCCAAGGTTTCACCGCTGATTTCACGCGGACCGAAGGTCCAGTCGAGATCGACACCGTCGTTGAGCAGATCCTGCAGGATGGGCAACTCATTGACGGCCGCATCCTGAACGGTGACGAGCGTCTACAGATTCTCCCCTCGGCATCAATCGGCGCCGCTCGAGTCAGACTGCTCGTTGACCGATCATTGCCTGAGTGAGGCAAGCGATAGAAGGCGACCCGCTGCTCATGCATGACGTCGACGCTGCATCCCCCCGGCTCACCCTGTCGACGAGCAGCTGCGGTCGTCCCCACTGCGTCACCGGGTCACTGGGTCACTGCGCCTCCGCTGAGGGCATTCGGAGCTGATGCCGACCGCCGGTCACCCCTACGCCAGATAAATTCGGCCGGCCCAGGTTTCCGTCCAAGCGCGGCGTACTTCTCACGCGCCGCTGTCGCACGACGCACCGGGAACCGGGACCTCTGTGGGCGTTGGTCGGCACCTCATCCAACGGCGACTTGATCGTTTTGCTTCAAAATTTGTCTCGCGGATGATGCGCCCCATGAGCTGGATGCGCCGCCGGAGCCCAGGGCGGTGGGTGTACAGCGACACTTATCGGCTGAATGGGAATGCGAAATGCTCGCAGTCGACGTGGCCGATGGTGATTTTGGCGGCCGTTGTTTTACCGATATCTTCGGGGCGCGCTGTTACGAACGTCGCGTTCTTGAAGGATCAGATCGAGGCAATCCAGCTCCCGGCCGACTCGATGGAAGTCGTAATCTCCAATTGCGTGGTCAACCTTTCCACCGACAAAAACGGCCGTGCTGTCGGAGATGTTCCGAGTCCTGACCCCGGCGGCCGGATCGGCATCTCCGACGCCGTGGCGAAGATCTGCTCACCGAGACCGAGCGAACGAACGCGGTTCCTATGTGGGCTGCATCGCCGGTGCCCTGTCCCCCGGCGAATACAGTTTCCGCAGCTCCACCGACTCCTCGCTGCTCATACCCGGTCGGCTCCCGCCGTCTACCTCGGCCTGGCCGTCCCATATGCGTACCGGCTCGGCCGTGCTCGCCCCGGGCAGCTTCGGAACCCTTGCCCATTGCCGCCCAGTCCGACTCGTGCGCTCGTCCGAATACGGGCAGGATGGACCGATGACGAGGTCGATGTTCGTATGCCCGGACCGACCGGCTGGCTCCGGCTGATGAAGGTCGCCATGCTCGGTCCGATCGCCTGGAGAACTCCGCCACTGCATTACGGGCCCTGGGAACAGGTCACCAGCTTGCTCACCGAAGGTCTGGTGGCTCGGGGTGTCGACGTGACTTTGTACGCGACCCTGGATTCGGTGACCACGGCGACGTTGAGCGGAGTCGCTCCGCACGGCTACGCAGGGGATCCGGACATGGACGGAAGGATCTGGGAGGCCCTGCACGTCGCCCTGGCCCTGTCGGAATCCGGGCGGTTCGACCTGGTCCATAACCAGTTGGACTGGCTCCCGCTGGCCTTCTCACGGCATTGCCGGGCACCCATGCTGACCACCATTCATGGGTTTTCCGGATCGCGGATCCTGCCGGCCTACCGAATGTCGGATTCGGCGTTCGTATCCATCTCCGACACCGACCGGTCGCTCGATCTGGACTATCTGGCCACGATCCATCACGGCATCGATTTCACTGCCTTGCCCTTCGACCCGGACGGCGGCGAGTCGTTGGTGGTGTTCGGCCGGATTCATCCCGACAAGGGCACGGCCGCGGCCGTCGCTATCGCGCGGCGGGCCGGACGCCGGCTGATCATTTGCGGGATCGTTCAGGACGAAAACTATTTTGCCTCCGAAATAGCTCCGGTACGTGGACGGCGACCAGGTTGTCTATCTGGGCTCGGTCGGGCCCGAGACCCGCGCGCGCGTGCTCGGTGGCGCGGCCGCCCTTCTCCATCCGATCGCCTTCGCCGAACCGTTCGGCCTGTCGGTGGTGGAAGCGATGGCGTGTGGCACCCCGGTGATCGCGTTCCGGCGGGGATCGATGCCCGAGGTGATCGACGAGGGAGTGACCGGCTTCATCGTCGACGATGTGCCGGGTGCGGTCGCGGCCGTCTCGTCGGCCGCGGCGCTGGATCGCCGCGCCGTGGCAGCCCGGGCCGCGGAACGATTCGGGGTCGATCGGATGGTCGAGCAGTATCTGGCGGCCTATCGGAAGGTGTTGGCTTCGAGCTGAACGACGTTCATCGACCGGAGGTTTCGACCAGAGCAGCGATCAGCTCGTCGAGATGGACCCAGGCGACCCCGATGCGTGTGTCGCCGATGCCGTAGGGAATCCAAAGGCGGCCGTCGTGGACTACCGCCCCGCACGAATACACCACATTGGGCACATAGCCCAGATTGTCCGGCGTCTCCGGCCGGATCAATGGGTCGACCAGCTTGCCGATCACCCGGCGCGGATCGGTCAGATCGAGCAACATCGCGCCGATCTGATAGACCCGCATCGGGCCCACGCCATGGGTGAGAACCAGCCAGCCGGCGGAGGTCTCGATTGGTGGACCGCAGTTTCCCGACTGGAGGATCTCCCACGGCGCGATGGGCGCGGAGAAGATCTGCGGTGGGTCCCAGACGAATCCATCCGCCGAGCGGGTGATGCCGTTGCTCTCACCGTCGGAACGGCACAGAGCCCAGTACCGGCCGCCGATGGTGCGCGGGAACATTGCCATGCCCTTGTTACGGGCGGCCGGGCCGGACAATCGATGTGCGGTGAAGGCACGCAGGTCCGGACTGGTCAGTGTCCTGGGAACGATATGGCTTCCGTCATAAGCGGTGTAGGTCGCGCGATATTCCGGCTGACCGTCGGAGTGGATGAAGCGAACGAACCTGGCGTCCTCCACCCCGTTGCTCTCCTCCGGCACGGTGGGCAGCAACACCAATTGGGTCAGGTGCGCGTCCACCGGCAGGGTGCGCCGGTACGCCGAATTGACCACTCGCCGAAGGGTGTCCATCGTCGCGGGGGCGCCGGGCCGGCTCAACAGGCTGGCCGGTGCGGCGGCGATCACCAGTTCCAACTCGACTTCGGTGAAGTGGTCGGGCAGCTGAGCCAGCACATGATGAGCCAGGTCGTCGACGGCCCGGACGTCCTGCAGCACGCCGCGCAATTGGTCCAGCGACCAGGTAGCGCGTTCCAGCACGCCGCTGACGAGCGACCCTTGCCGAGGGCAGAACTCCCAGCGGGCGCCCGGTCCGATCACCGCTGTCGCGAACTCTATGGCGGAGATGTGTCCTTCCCCGATGCCCCGTAGGCTGACCGCAACCCTCGCCTGACCGGGTCCTAGACCGTCCTGGTCCGGGTGCAGGACGGCGCTCGGGTTGCACAGCGCCGCCCCCTCCACGGCGTACTCGGCGGTGAAGGTGGCGCCCATGACCAGAGCGCGGGCCTCGGACAGCACGCACCCTGCCGGCAGGTGCGACGCGACGGCGGCGGCATGGACGGTGAGCAGCTCGGCAAGACCGCGATGCCGGGGGCCGAATTCGCCCAGGAGGGCGGCCGCCATCGTCTGAATTTCGGCCTCCGGCAGAGCGAGAACCCGCGCCGCCACTCGACCGACTCGAGACGGGTTCTCCGACAACTCCTCGCCCGGCAGGTATAAACGCGCGAGGAGTCGACTCGGGTCCGCGCGCAGGCTGACATCGGTGGCGTGAACGACAGGAGCGCATCGGTTCATCCGAGTTCGGCGAGACGTTGCGCGTGCTGGTACGTCGAGACGGCGGCCAGGGTGGACTCGGCCCCCCGGTTGAGGTTGCGACCGTCGCGGGTCAGACCGTCGAAGCCCGCTCCGGTTTGTGGATCAAACATGCAAATGCCTCTGTCGTTGTCTCCACAGAACCAGGCCCAGGCCATGCTCACGCCCGTGCGCCACCGCGGATCGCCGGTCATGCGGTAGGCCCGCGCGCAGGCGTCTGCCAGCGCGGCGACCTCGATCGGCTGCTGGTCGAATGTCGGGGACGCGCTGTCGTCGGGACCGCGGCCGCCCGCCGCAGTGACCGAAAGATGTCCATCGATGGTCTGCACCGAGAGCAAGAAGTCCAACAACCGCAGACCGTCGGCGCAGGCCTGCGCGTCGGGGAGCGTGTCTCCCGCAGCCAAAAGGGCTTCCACGAGCGTGCCGTTCCCGTACGTCATCCGGGTCTGCGGCCACATCCAGCTACCCTCGGTCTGCACCAGCTGGCGGAACGCGGCCAGGGTGTCGACCAGGAGCGAACGAGCAGCCACGTGAGCAGGGTGGTGCAGCACCATTTCCGCGGCACCCAGCGCGGCATAGGCCATGGCGCGCAGGTGCGGCGACCGATTGGTCGCCAGGACCCGAAAAGCCATCTGCGCACGAGCCCGCATGCCCTCCGACGGCGCCTGGTTGGCTGCGACTCCGAGGCCCCAAACTGCGCGGCCCCACCAGTCGCCCAGGCCGGGCTCGTCGGTCCACCGGCCCGAGGTGTCCATCCGGTTGTGGCATCTGCCGTCCGCGGTCACGGCGGCGACGGTGTAGTCCAGATAGAGCCGGAACAGTTCCTGCAGGTCACGTCGTTGCGACCGCTCACGGGACAGGACCACCAGCGCGCGCGCCACATCGTCCAAGCAATAGCCGTGTTCGACCCGGGGCACTTCGAACTCCGCGTGTTCGAAAAGCCCGCGCCGGTCGGTCAAGTCCTGCAGATGCCGGAACATGTCCGGCGACAGCGCATTCGGCGACCCCACTATCGGCCGTTCACGCCGCAAGTCCGGACTTGACGAGAACCTCGGCCAGGTCGTAGTAGCGGCGACCGACGGCCGGCCAGAGCAGCTCAGGAGTTCCGGCCGCTGCGGCCCGACGGATCCCTGCACCGACGTCGTGGTGAGTCATCAGCGTACGAATTGCCCCAGCGATCGCGGCCGGATCGCGATGCGGAACGACCATGCCGGCACCCGCGCCCAGCAACTCGACGGCGTGCGGGAATCGCGTGGCCACAACTGGCTTTCCCGCAGCGACAGCCTCACTCAACACACCCGAAGTGGCTTGTTCGGTGGAGTCGTAGGGCAGCAGCACCACGTCGGCGGTGTCGATCAATTCGGCCAACGCGGCGGTGTGCCGATAGTGCCCGTCGAAGGTCACCGTGTCGGCCAAGCCGAGTTCGCGGACCTGTCGCTGGAGCCGGCCACGGTAGGCTTCACCTTCGCGGGCCAGTACTTTCGGATGTGTCTGGCCGGCAATCACATAACGCGGTCGAGGATGCAGATCGGTCAGCCGCGCCATGGCCGAAATCGCCCATTCCAGGCCTTTTCCTGGCCCGATCAGGCCCCAGGTGAGGATCATCGGTTCCACCGACCGAAAGGTCGGCGCGTGCCCCGTGCGCAGGGACGGCGCGCCGTGGGGTATCAGCGACACCTTGCTCATGTCCACGTCGAAGGCGGCCGCGAGGCGATCCCAGGCGGTCTGTGTCATGACCACGACGGCCTGAGCGAGCCGCGTGACTTCCTCCAGCACCAGGCGTTGGTGTGGGGTCGGATGGGCAAGGACCGTGTGCAGCACCACAACGGCGGGCACGGTCAACGCAGACAGCAGGTCGAGGACTTCTCGCCCGTCGGCTCCGCCGTAGATTCCATATTCGTGTTGCACGATGACCACGTCGTTGCCGGCCAACCCTTGGGCTGCCGCGACGGCACTTGCCCGATCCCCCGCCACCAGCTCCGCGACCACGTCCGCAGGTCGGTTCCCGGTCGGGGCATCGACGACCCTGACGATTCGATTTTCGATCCCGGCGGGCACCAGTTCGGCCCGCAGCGATGCGGTGAAAGTGGCTAAGCCGCATAGGGTTGGCGGGTAGGTGCTGACAAATCCGAATCGAATCGACATGCGTCTCCTTTTAAAGCACAGTGGTCTCTGCCCCGCCCTCCGGCGCTCAACGGTTGGCCGGCTGGCAGCGAGTCGACAATCGGACAGTCCGTCCGATGGATTCTCGCCGATGGGACGCAGCGCCCGGCGACGGAACGGTCCGCAGGAATGGTTTGGTTTCCTGGGCCTGGAGATTCCAGCCTAACCCGTCGTGTTTGCGCGGGCGTCGGATTCAAGAGGCGGATTGGTCACTTTTACCTCCGGGTTCGCTCCGGAATGTGATCGATCGCATACAGCACCCTCGTGGCGAGTTCGTTGACGTCGCCACCCTTCAGGGCGGGGTGGCTGCTGAGCACGCCGGCCACCAGATTCAAACGGTGCTCGTACGGCGTCGGCTGTTGGACGACGGTGGCGGTAGTCATGAGACATTCTCCTGGGGATGAGGTGGGACCTGAGCCGGGAAATCCCGACTCACATGTAACGATGGGCGCGCAGTCACGCGGCCGCTGCCAGGAATGTCCCGGCCGCCGCCCCGCTTACGGGGTGGTCCCACGGCGGTCTCCACGACATCCTCGGACTGCGCGCCGGCGGACGAGACAAACTTGACGACTCGTCGTTGTCCACCCGCCCTGACGCGCGGCCCGATGCCGCCCTGGAGGTGTTCGAACCCCACCGTCCGACCGCCGAGCGCGGTTTCGACGGGAAACCGTGCCCATGGTGCCGAAGTCGCCGACGCGGACCACGTCCTGGAATCGTGACCGGAGAGCCACCACGAGCCGAGGCAAATCCGGCGTGGCGACGCTGCCGCGCCGTCGCCCGGCCCCGCCGAGGTTGCCGCTATGCTCGCCGCCGCTGGCAACGACCATTCGTACGTCAGCGTTGTGAATCGGAACGTGGAAGTAGTCGTAGGCCGAGCCCATCTCGGCACTCCTGCCTGACCGATGGTAACCGAGGCGAGGGTGGCGGCGACCAAAGTCGCTGCTCGAACACTCTCGCCCAACGGAATCATACACCTGTTTGAAGGGGGCGCCTTTGGGCGACGATCGATTGGCGTCACCGCGGCATGCCGCCCGGTGACGGACCGGATACAGCCGCGGGGCCAACCCTGCCCCGACCGGAGACCTGCGCCCGCGAGCGCCCGTCGTCGGGCACCCGCCACCAGACGTCACCACACGCAGGCTTGTAGTCATGATCACTGATCAGACCGGCCCTCAAGTGGGGCCTGTCCGACGAAGGGAGTCACGGAACTCGACGCGCCGGGTTGAACTAGTGGGAAGGACCGTCCGTGAGGACGTCATCGAGCCGATGACGGCTCATGCCAGTACCAGGCATCACCCTGGCCGTTGCCCTTCTTGCCGTTATGTCCTCGACAGCGCCTTGATGATCGGGTCGTCGGTCGGCCCCAACTCATCGCAGAGGTCAAGGAAAGAGGGCTGGATGTTACGCCTCGCTCAACCAGACCCCGGATAAACGACTGGGTTGAAGCGAGGTAGGAGATATTCAATGCGCATCGCTGGTTCGGTCAACCTGACCATGGGCGCTTGAACGACATCCACCCTGGTAGGGCGCTTTGGAGACAAACATGCCTTATTGCGCATTGACCAACGATTTGGCGAGCTTCTGCGCAGTGACCCTACAGCGCTTGGCGTTGGGGCAGCATGTGGTCGGCCACCGACTCGTAAGTCAGGTCCTGAACCGGCTTGCTCTATTTTCAAGGAGCGAACGCTAAGCGGACTTTTTCACGTCAGCAAGGCCCATTTCGCGCGTTTTGCGATAATTCTGCGAGTGCTCCCTATCTCAGCACCGTAATCTCGCTCGTAATGGGTGGTACAGCACCATCGGCATCACGGCACTCGTCGTCTGCACCTTGAGGCGTTGCAGATGGTGAAGGCATGGACGAGACCATGGGTTACCCGGCAACTTGGGGCGAACTCGCAGTCCCGTACCGAAACCGCCTGAAACACCAAGATACCCGATTGAAATGCACCCGGCACGGTCGGCTCCTCGGCGCGGACCTGGCCAGAGCGGGCTCCAGCCTCCGGCCGACATCAGCCCGAGCCCTCAGGGGCGTCGTGAGACCCGTACCACGGTGAGTGCGGCTGGCGATTCACTCCGTGCCGCCCACCGAGCCGCGGTCCGATCGTCGCGTGACTGCGGCACACCGAGGCCGCGGGCGGCGAGCTGACGCGGCGTGACCCGGCGACGGCCGGCGTGACCCTGGCAACAGGGTCCCTGGGTGGTTGACAGCGGGCCGCGTCACCAGCAAAATAAAACCAGACCGATCGGTCGGCAATTCGGTATACAGACAGTTCCGGGTCCGCAAACTTGGCAAGGAGGCCGTGTGTACGGCAACGTCGACAGGATCGAAGCATCGGACGCCGTGGAGACCGCGGAGACGGCGGCCCTGCAGGCAGAGTTCGACCGGCTGATCGCCGATGACCAGCGGATCGAGCCGCGGGACTGGATGCCCGAGGCCTACCGGAAGACGCTGATCCGCCAGATCGCGCAGCACGCCCACTCCGAGATCATCGGCATGCAGCCGGAAGGCAACTGGATCACCCGGGCCCCTAGCCTGCGTCGCAAGGCCATCCTCATCGCCAAGGTCCAGGACGAGGCCGGGCACGGCTTGTACCTGTACTCGGCCGCGGAAACCCTGGGAGTGGACCGGGAGGACCTGCTCGACCTGCTGCACGAGGGCAAGCAGAAGTACTCCTCGATCTTCAATTACCCGACGCTGAGCTGGGCCGATATGGGGGCCATCGGCTGGTTGGTGGACGGCGCGGCGATCCTGAACCAGGTTCCGCTGTGCCGCTGTTCGTACGCGCCGTACGGGCGGGCGATGGTCCGCGTCTGCAAGGAGGAGTCCTTCCACCAGCGGCAGGGGTTCGAGATACTGCACACGCTGTCCCACGGCACCCCGGCTCAGCACGACATGGCGCAGGATGCCGTGAACCGGTTCTGGTGGCCGGCTCTGATGATGTTCGGCCCCCCGGACGGCGACTCGCCCCACTCGGCTCAATCAACAACCTGGGGCATCAAGCGGTTCAGCAACGACGAGCTGCGGCAGCGGTTCGTCGACATGTGCGTGGATCAGGCGCGCGTCCTCGGCCTGGAACTGCCGGATCCCGACCTGAAGTGGAACGACGAGCGCGGGCACTACGACTTCGGCCCGATCGATTGGTCCGAGCTCAATCGGATCATCCGCGGCGACGGGCCCTGTAACGCCGACCGGATGGCCCGTCGGCTGGGAGCCCACCAGGAGGGCGCCTGGGTGCGCGACGCCGCCAACGCCTACGCGGCCAAGCATGCGGACCATGCCGAGGCAGCCGCATGACCGGTCCTGACCCGGTCCGCGGATCGGGCGAGCCGGTGGGCGGCACGGGAACCGACCTGACCGCCGAGGGGGGCCACGGCGCGGTCCCGACCACGGGAGTGCCGGTGCCTCCGACGGCGCCGCAACGCGTCTCGCACCGCGGTTGGCCCCTCTGGGAGGTGTTCGTTCGCGCCCGCCGCGGGCTGTCCCACCAACACGTGGGCAGCCTGCACGCCCCCGACGCCACCATGGCCCTGCGCAACGCCCGTGACGTCTACACCCGCCGCGGCGAGGGCGTTTCCGTCTGGGTGGTCCCGGCCGCCTCGATCGCCGCGTCCAGCCCGGACGAGAAGGACCCGTTCTTCGACCCGGCCCTGGACAAGGCGTATCGCCACCCGACCTTCTACGACGTGCCCGAGGGAGTGTCCCACCTGTGACCGCCGCATCCGCCGCCGACGCGGCCACCTTGGTTCCGGCCGCCGCACTGGCCGACTACGTCATCGGCCTGGGCGACGACGCGCTGGTGCTCGCCCACCGGTTGGCGGAATGGATCACCCGCGCACCGCAGCTCGAGGAGGACATGGCGCTGGCCAACATCTCCCTCGACCTGCTCGGTCAGGCCCGCACCCTGCTCACCTACGCCGGCGACGTGCAGGGACAGGGCCGCGACGAGGATGACCTGGCCTACCTGCGCAGCGAGCGCGAGTTCCGCAACCTGCAGATCGTCGAGATCCCCAACGGGGATTTCGCCTCGACCATCGCCCGGCAACTGATCTTCTCGACATACCAGTTCGAGCTGTACACGGCGCTGTTGGTGTCGGCCGACGACACTTTGGCCGCGCTGGCTGCCAAGGCGGTCAAGGAGGTCGACTACCACCGCGACCACGCCACCCAGTGGACCCTGCGGCTGGGCGACGGCACCGAGGAGTCACACACCCGCATGCAGGCGGCCCTGGCGGCCACCTGGCCCTACGTGGACGAACTCTTCGACCCGACCGACATCGCCGACCAGCTCGCCGCCCTGCCCGGCATCGCCGTCGACCCGGGCACCTTGCGGGCCGCCTGGTCGCAGTACGTCCGCCAGGTGCTCGGCGAAGCGACACTGGTTGAGCCGCAACCGAACCGACGCACCCGGGGTGGCCGCCGAGGGCTGCACACCGAGCATCTGGGGCACATGCTGGCCGAGATGCAGAGCCTGCACCGCGCTCACCCCGGGGTGACCTGGTGAACGCCACCCTGCTCACCCAGCCAGACCGGGCCGCCCAGCTGCAGCGGTGGCGTGAGATCGCCGGCCAGGTCAGCGATCCGGAGATCCCGGTGCTGACTTTGCAGGACCTCGGCATTCTCCGCGACGTGTGCTTCGCCGACGGCGAGAACGCCGTTGGCGACGTCGACAGGGGCGCTGACACCACCACTGACAATGACACCGAAACCCTGGTGGTGACGCTCACTCCCACCTACACCGGCTGCCCTGCGACGGCCGTCATCGCCGCCGACGTCGAGGCCGCCTTGCGCGCCGCCGGCGCCGGCCGCGTTCGGGTGCGAACCGTGCTGTCGCCGGCCTGGACCACCGACTGGATCAGCCAGGACGGCCGCCGCAAGCTGCGCGAGTACGGCATCGCCCCACCTGGTCAGTGTGGGCCGCAGATCCGGCCGGGTGGATCGGTCGCCCGCGCGGTCGGCCTGACCCTGTCGGTGCGCTGCCCCCGCTGCGGATCCGGCCGCACCCGCGAAGTCAGCCGGTTCGGTTCCACCCCTTGCCAGTCGCACTGGACCTGCCGGGCCTGTTTGGAACCGTTCGACACCTTCAAGGCGATCTGATGACCCCGACCACCGAAGTGGCTGAGCAGGACCGGCCAGGCCCGACCGCCGCCCCCGGGCGTCGGCACGCCGTCTTCCACCCGCTGCGGGTGTCGGCGGTGGAGCGGCTCACCGAGGACTCGGTCGCGGTGACCTTCGACGTGCCCGCTCACCTGGCCGACGAGTTCCGGTTCAATCCGGGTCAGCATCTGTCGGTCAGAGCGGCGGCGCTCGGAGACGATGTGCGCCGCAACTATTCGATCTGCGCGCCCGCCACCGCAGGCCCCCTCCGCATCGGTGTGAAACGCATTCCTGACGGCGTCTTCTCGGGCTTCGTCTCCGAGCGCTTGCAGCCCGGAGACACGCTCGACGTGATGACGCCGACCGGCACGTTCTCCACCAGCCTGGACCCGGCCCAGGCCAAGCGGTACGTCGCGGTGGCCGCCGGATCCGGCATCACTCCGGTGCTGTCCATCCTGGCCACCGCCCTGGAGGTGGAGCCGGACAGCAGTGCCGCCCTCGTTTATGTCAACCGCCGCGCCTCGACCATCATGTTCCTGGAGGAACTCGAGGATCTGAAGAACCGATTCCCGGCCCGGTTCCAACTGATCCACGTACTGGGTCACGAAATGACCGAGGTGGAAATGCTTTCCGGACGGCTGGACGTCGACCGGTTCACCCGCATCCTGGACACCATTCTGCCGGTGGACGACGTCGACGAGTGGTTCCTCTGCGGGCCGCTGGCCATGACCGACACCGTCCGCGGCGTTCTGCTCGACCGCGGCGTGACGACCGAGCACGTGCACCGCGAACTGTTTCACGTGGGCGCGCCGCCCCGCCGGCGGAGCGCGCCGAGTGATGTGCCGGCCACCGGAGCCGCGGTCACCGTCATCCTGGACGGCCGCTCGATCGAGCTGACCGTTCCACCGGACGGCGACTCGATCCTGGATGCCACGCTGCGGGTCCGTACCGACGCCCCGTTCGCCTGCAAGAACGCGGTGTGCGGCACCTGCCGAGCCCGCGTCGTTCAGGGGAAGGTCGAAATGGACGCCAATTACGCCCTCGAACCCGAGGAATTGCAGCGGGGGTTCATCCTGACCTGCCAGGCCCACCCGGTCACCGACCGGGTCACCGTGGACTTCGACCAGTGACCGCCCCGACTCGCCAGCCCGATTCCCGCGCCGCCGGCCTGGTCCAGCTCACCCGGCGCGGACCGGTGACCTTGCTCGGCCTCAACCGTCCCGACAAGTACAACGCGCTGGACGAGGCCATGGTCGACGCGATCGACCGTGCTCTCCTCGAGATCCGGCGCGAACCCGGCATTCTGGTGGTGCATTCCACCACGCCGGCGGTCTTCGCGGCCGGCGCGGACATCGCCGAACTGGTCGACCGGGACGCCGACGCTGCCCTGCGCAGCATCAACGCCGGCCTCTTCGATCGGATCGAGGCCATCCGCTGGCCCACCATCGCCGCCGTGGACGGTCCCGCCTTCGGCGGCGGGTGCGAGCTGGCCCTGGCCTGCGACCTGCGGGTGGCCAGTCCCCGCGCCCGATTCGCCCAACCGGAACTGGATCTGGGCATTCTGGCCGGTGCCGGCGCGAACTGGCGGCTGCCGCAGACGGTCGGCCTGCCGCTGGCCCGCCGCATGCTGTTCACCGGTGAAGTCATTGACGCCGACACGGCGCTGACCGCGGGCCTGGTCGACGCCGTGCACCCACCGGATGAGCTGCTGGAGCGGGCGATCATCCTGGCCGAAACGATCGCGGCCCGTTCCTGGCGCGCACTGGAGCTGACCAAGTTGGCGTTGCGCGCCCACCGTCCGGCCACTACGTCGTTCGACATCGTCGGGCAGGCAATGCTTTTCGAAAGCCAGGACAAACGGGACCGGATGAACCGGTTCCTGGACGACCGGGCCGCCCGGCGCGCTGCGCGGGCCGCCCGCGACGGTGCCGCGACGACGCCCCAATCCCCCACCCGAACCAGGGTCGTGCCAGATCCCTTGCCTCCGTTTCGAATCCGACAGCTCACCATCGAGGATGGACTGGCACTGTCCAGCTGGAGCAGCCCCGGAGCCTGGCGGATTGAAGACGCCCTTGAAGCCCCGGAACCCGACGAAGGGTATTGGGCCGTCGTCGACGCCGACGACCAGATGGTGGGCTTTTGCTGCCTGGGCGCCGCCGCTCGCGTTCCCGGGCAGCCGGCTGACGAGTGGGTGCTGGACGTAGCCATCGGCATCCGGCCGCAACTGGCCGGCCGGGGCTGGGGTGGTGCCCTGGGCCGAGCCGCCGTCGACTACGCCCGCTCGGTCGCCCTTGACCGGCGGGTGCGGACAACCGTGCCCGACTGGAACACGGCCGGGCAGCACGCCGCCGAACAGGCCGGTTTCACCCGGGGCGAACCCAGGCTCTACCACCAGCAGCGTTACGAAGTCTTCGAACAGCCGGTCTGAGCGGCTGCGCCGGCCGACTCGGACAGTCGACCTGCACAACCACCGAACGTCGTCTGACAACCCTTTGAAAGCAAGGAGTTCCGTTATGACCATGGCCGTCGCCAGTTACGTCGCCGGACGCTGGCAGGACCCGGTCGGTGACCGGACCAGGCTGCTGGATGCTGCGACCGCAGAACCGGTCGCCGAGATCGGCACCGCTCCCATCGACATGGTTCCGGTGATCGACCACGCCCGGTCGGTCGGCGGACCCGGCCTGCGGGAGATGACCTTTCATGAACGCGCCCTGGCGCTCAAGCAGCTGGCCCTGCACCTGAACGGTAAGCGCGACGAGTTCTACACCTTGTCCACCTGGACCGGCGCCACCAAGCGGGACTCGCTGGTCGACGTCGACGGTGGCATCGGGGTCTTGTTCACCTACGGCAGCAAGGGCCGGCGCGAGCTTCCGAACGCCAGCGTCCTGGTCGACGGGGCCGCCGAGAAGCTCGGGCGCGGTGGCCATTTCATCGGTCAGCACATTTACACGCCGCGACGTGGGATCGCCCTGCAGATCAACGCCTTCAACTTTCCGGTCTGGGGAATGCTGGAAAAGCTCGCTCCGGCATTCCTGGCCGGGGTGCCCACCGTGGTCAAGCCGGCGTCGCAAACTTCTTATCTCACCGCCGCCGTGGTCGCCGAGATCATCGCCGCCGGCATCCTTCCCGAAGGCAGCTTGCAACTCGTCGCCGGAGGGTCCCGTGGTCTGTTGGATCTGCTCGACGAGCAGGACACGGTCGCCTTCACCGGCTCCGCGACCACCGCCAACACGCTGCGCACCCACCCGCGGGTCCTCGGCCGCGGTGTGCGGTTCAGCTCCGAGGCCGACTCGCTGAACTTCTCCGTCCTGGGCGCCGACGTGCAGCCCGGCAGCGTCGAGTTCGACCTGTACGTGCGGCAGCTGGTGACCGAGATGACCGCCAAGGCCGGCCAGAAGTGCACGGCCATCCGGCGGGCTCTGGTGCCGGACAGCCTGGTGGCCGCGGTGATCCAGGCCGTGCAGGCCCGGGTGGCCGACAAAGTTCGGATCGGCAACCCAGCGGCCAAGGACGTCACCATGGGCGCGCTGGTCGGACTCGCCCAGCGGGACGAGGTCCGCAAGAATTTGGACGCCTTGGCGCGCGGGGCCCGGATCGTCGTCGGCGATCCTGACCGGTTCGACGTGGTCGACGCCGACCCCCGGCGCGGCGCGTTCCTGCCGCCCATCCTGCTGCACGCGGCGGACACCGCCCGCACGGAGCCGCACGACATCGAGGTGTTCGGCCCGGTCAGCACCGTTATCGGCTACCGCGACACCGCACACGCCGTCGAGCTGGCCGCCCGCGGCAAGGGCAGCCTCGTCGGGTCGGTGATCTCCGCCGACCCGAATGTGGTCCGCGATTTGGTTCTGGGGGTCGCGCCGTGGCACGGCCGAGTCCTGGTTCTCGACGCCGAATCCGCGCCGGAATCGACCGGTCACGGCTCACCCCTACCGACCCTGGTGCACGGCGGCCCGGGCCGGGCCGGTGACGGTGAGGAACTCGGCGGCATTCGGGGCATGAAGCACTTCATGCAGCGGACCGCGATCCAGGGCTCCCCCCGGGCAGTCTCCGCGGTCACCGGCACCTGGGTCACCGGCGCCCCCCGCACCACCGGGGGTGTGCACCCCTTCCGCAAGAGCCTGGCCGAACTGCGAGTCGGCGACGCCGTCGTGGCCGGACCTCGCATCGTCACCCTCGACGACATCGACGCCTTCGCAGACCTTTCCGGCGACACGTTCTACGCCCACATGGACCAAGAGGCGGCCCAGGCCAATCCGTTCTTCGAGGGCCGCGTCGCGCACGGCTACTTCGTCGTCTCAATGGCCGCCGGCTTGTTCGTCTCCCCCGAACCCGGGCCCGTGCTGGCCAACGTCGGCTTGCAGAACCTGGCCTTCACCACCCCGGTGTATCCAGGCGATGCGCTGACCGTCACCCTGACCGCCAAACTCATCTCGCCCAGGGTGGATCTGGACTACGGCGACGTCACGTGGGACACCGTGATCACCAACCAGCACAACGAGGTCGTCGCCACCTACGACGTCCTCACCTCGGTCGCCAAGACGTGGCCGTCCCGATGAGCACCGGTCCGACCTGACCCTCCCCCACCCCGGCTCCGTCGAGTCGCGTCACCGCCGCTCCCAGCCGGGACCCGCTCTCAACGAGGAGAACCCATGGAAGATCGCACCCCAGACCCGCAATCGCTCGACCCGATCGAGCGGGCGTCGGTGGACGAACTGCGAGAACTGCAACTGCGGCGCCTGCAGTGGTCGCTGCGGCACGCCTACGACCATGTTCCGCACTATCGGGGCGCCTTCGACGCCGCCGGCGTCCATCCGGACGACTGCCGGCAGTTGACCGATCTGGCTCGGTTTCCCTTCACCGCCAAGGCCGACCTGCGCGCCAACTACCCGTTCGGGATGTTCGCGGTCCCCCGGGAACGGATCTCCCGCATCCACGCTTCATCCGGTACCACCGGCCAACCGACCGTCGTGGGCTACACCGAGAACGACATCCAGATGTGGGCGTCGGTGATGGCCCGCTCCATTCGGGCGGCTGGCGGCCGGCCGGGAGACCGTGCCCACATCGCCTACGGCTACGGGCTTTTCACCGGCGGCCTGGGCGCTCACTACGGCGCCGAGAAACTCGGATGCGCGGTCATTCCCATTTCCGGCGGCATGACCGAACGTCAGGTCACGCTGATCCGCGACTTCGAGCCGGACTTCATCATGGTCACCCCCTCCTACATGCTCTCGATCATCGACGAGCTGGAGCGGCAGGGCATCGACCCGGCCAAGACCTCACTGAAGCTGGGCATTTTCGGCGCCGAGCCGTGGACGGAGGACATGCGCCATGAGATGGAGCAGCGGCTCGACATCCATGCGATGGACATCTACGGGCTGTCGGAGGTGATCGGACCCGGCGTGGGCATCGAGTGCATCGAAAGCAAAGGCGGGCTGCACATCTGGGAGGACCACTTCTATCCGGAGATCATCGACCCGCTGACCGGAGAGGTTTTGCCGGATGGCGAGTACGGGGAGCTGGTGTTCACATCGCTGACCAAGGAAGCCATGCCGGTGGTTCGGTACCGGACCCGGGACCTGACCCGTCTGCTGCCGGGCACCGCCCGGCCCATGCGGCGGATCGAAAAAATCACCGGCCGCAGCGACGACATGATCATTCTCCGCGGCGTCAACCTGTTCCCCACCCAAATCGAGGAACTGATCCTGCGCGTGCCCGCACTGGCCCCGCATTTCCAGTGCCACCTGGCCCGTCCCGGCCGGATGGATCAGCTGACCGTCCGGGTCGAGCACCGAGCTGGTGCTGACCCCGCAGCGGCCGCCGATGAAGGAACCAAGCTCGCGAAGCTGGTCAAGAATCAGATCGGCGTGACGGTCACCGTCGAGGTCGTCTCGCCCGGCGGCATCGAACGTTCCGCCGGCAAAATGCGACGCATCGTGGACCATCGGCCCCAGGGCTGACCGGAACGCGGTCAGGGCGGACCTGTTCCGTCCCGAAACTTCAAGTGACCGAACGTTCGGTCAGCCGATCGGAGATACTGCGTCCATGTCATCTGCTCCTGCGTCGGTCGGGCCCCCGTCGGTGACGGGGCGAGCCACCCGAGGGCGGCCCGCCCGCTACAGCCGGGAGGAGCTGCTGGCGTTGATCGTGTCGGCATTCAACGAACGCGGATACGAGGCGGCCAGCATGGCCGATCTGGCCAGCGTCACCGGGCTGACGAAATCTGCCTTCTACCACCATTTCGCCAGCAAGGAACAATTGTTGTCGCTCGCGGTCGACCGCGCTTTATCCGCCCTGTCCGCAGATTTGGATCGGGTGACCGCAGCAGCCGAACTGCATCCGATGGAGCGGTTGGAACAGGCGATCCGGCTGACCACCGAAACGCTGATCGACGAATTGCCCTACGTGACGTTGCTGCTGCGGGTCCGCGGCAACACCGACATCGAACGCGAGGCGCTGGCCCGCCGTCGCAAGATCGACTCCCGTCTCGCCGCCTTGGTGGAAGCAGCCGCCGAAGCGGGCGAGATTCGCGGCGACATCGATGCTCGCTTGGTCAGCCGGCTGCTGTTCGGCATGGTGAATTCCATTCACGAGTGGTACCGGCCGGGCAACCGAACCACCTCGCGGCAACGGATCGTCGACAGCGCGGTGAGCCTGTCCCTGGACGGGCTCCGTCGGCATGGCCACTGAAACCGCGGCGCGCCCGCCCTGACGCGTGAGACCGTGGGTTTTGCGTCACACCGGCCCGTATGAGCCGGTCGGCTGTTGCGAAATTCCGTGCCCATCAGCCACACTCGGTCCAATATTACTGACCGATCGGTCGGTAGATGGTTCGGGACATCGCCGGCCCGACCGGCTCCCCTTCCAGATCAAGGAGCTCCCTGATGCCCGCCAGTTCTCGCGACGTCTTCCTCGTCGATGGCGTTCGCACACCTCAGGGCCGCTACGGCGGGGTGCTGGCCGATGTGCGGCCGGACGACCTGGCCGCGTTGGTCGTCGGCGAGGTCCTGCGTCGTTCCGGCACGCCGGCTGACGCGGTCGAAGAAGTGGTGCTGGGCGCCGCGAATCAGGCCGGTGAGGACAATCGCGACGTGGCCCGCATGGCTGTGCTGCTGGCCGGATTGCCCGACACCGTGCCCGGATACACCACCAACCGGCTTTGTGCCTCCGGGTTGACCGCGACCGCAGCGGCGGCGGCGACGATCCGGTCCGGAGAGATCGACCTGGCCGTCGCCGGTGGCGTCGAGTCGATGACCCGCGCACCCTGGGTCATGGCCAAGCCGGGCACCCCGTGGGCGCGTCCCGGCGAAGTCGCCGACACCTCCCTGGGATGGCGGTTCACCAACCCCATCTTCGCTGCGCACGACCACAATGTCACCGACCGGGAGGACCCTCGGGTCCGCAAGATCACCTTGTCCATGGGCGAGACCGCCGAGGAAATCGCCACCCTGGACAAGCTGACCCGCGACGAGTGCGACGAATTCGCCGTGCGGAGTCACGAACGGGCGATCGCCGCGCAGGACGCCGGACGGTTCTCCCAGGAAATCGTGCCGGTCACCGTGCGGACCCGTAAACAAACCGTCGTGGTCAGCGCCGACGAGGGTCCGCGGCGGGGCTCGTCGCTGCAGACTCTCGGCGCGCTCAAGCCCGTGTTCCGTCCGGGCGGCCTGGTCACCGCCGGCAACAGCTCGCCCCTGTCCGACGGCGCGGCGGCCCTGGTCGTGGCCAGCGGCGAAGCAATCGACCGGCTGGGGCTCACTCCCCGCGCCCGCATCGTGACCAGCGCCAGCGCCGGAGTCGCCCCCAACGTCATGGGTCTCGGTCCGGTGCCCGCTACCGAGAAGGCGCTGGCCAAAGCCGGCTGGACCATCGACGACCTGGACGCCGTTGAATTGAACGAAGCCTTCGCCGCTCAGGCCATCGGCGTGCTGCGCCGCCTGAAGATCGACGAGGACATCGTGAACACCGAGGGTGGGGCGATCGCCCTCGGTCATCCGTTGGGCTGTTCCGGGGCGCGCCTACTGGTCACTTTGCTCGGCCGGTTGGAGCGCACCGGCGGACGGCGCGGATTGGCCACACTGTGCGTCGGCGTCGGCCAGGGCGTCGCGATGTTGATCGAGCGGGTGTGACATGACTGAGGGAGCAAGAGTTCCCGACAGCGTCGCCGTTCTGGGCGGCGGCCGGATGGGCGCCGGCATCGCCCAGGTGTTCCTGACGGCCGGCGCTCGGGTTTCGGTGGTGGAGTCCGGTGACCAGGCGGCCCAAGCCGCCCGTCAGCGGATCAACGACGGACTGACCGAAGCCGAGCGCCGAGGCAAGCTGGCCGATCGCCGCCCCGCGGAGGTGCTGGACCGGTTGACGATTCTGGCCACCGCCGCCGATCTCGACTCGACCACTGGCCTGGTCGTGGAAGCGGTGCCCGAGCAGCCGGACCTCAAAGCCGACGTGCTGCGGGCGGCCGAAGCGGCCGTCGGACCCGAGGCTGTGCTGGCCACGAACACCAGCTCGCTGTCGGTCACCGATCTCGCCGGTGCGCTGCAGCGCCCCGAACAGTTCCTGGGCTTGCATTTTTTCAACCCGGTGCCCGCTTCGAAGCTTGTTGAGATCGTCGTCGCCGCCCGGACCGAACCCGCCCTGGTGCAGACGGCATCCGGGTGGGTCGACGGCATCGGCAAAACCGCGATCGTGGTGCAGGATCGACCGGGCTTCGCGTCCTCCCGGCTGGGCGTACTACTCGGCCTGGAGGCCATCCGGATGCTCGAGGAGGGCGTCGCCGACGCCGCTGCCATCGACACCGCCATGGAATTGGGCTACCGGCATCCGATGGGTCCGCTCCGGTCCACCGACTTGGTGGGCCTGGACGTCCGGCTGGCCATCGCCGAGTACCTGCATTCCACGTTGGGCGAACGTTTCGCCCCGCCCGAACTGTTGCGCGACAAGGTCGCCGCCGGGGATCTCGGGCGCAAAACCGGCCGCGGTTTCTACACCTACGAGTAGCCGCCGGCCCGTTGTCCGCCAGACTCGTCGCGGTCGGATGGGCCCTTCACCGTCTGTCGGGCCATCTATTTTCTACGTAGCTGCGGAGGCTGTCTTATGGAACCCGACGGATCAGCCGTCACACCGGTCGGTGATGACCCACAGCTGCTGGCCGAGCGATGCGCCGCTGCCATGTGGGCTCAGGATCAGGCCAGCCAGCGGCTGGGGATGAGCGCACCGGTGGTCTCACCGGGCTGTGCCCGCCTGTCGATGCTGATCCGCGAGGACATGGTGAACGGACAGGGCAACTGTCACGGCGGATACCTGGCGACTCTCGCCGACAGTGCCTTTGCATTCGCGTGCAACACCTACGACCAGGTGACGGTCGCCGCCGGCTTCGACATCGCCTTCGTGGCGCCGGTTCGGCTGGGCGACCGGCTCGTGGCGACTGCTGTCGAACGCGTCCGCTTCGGCCGCAGCGGACTGTACGACGTCTCGGTCACCCGAGGCGAAGGTGAACTCGTCGCCGAGTTCCGAGGCCGTAGCCGGTCACTGGGCCGGCCGCTGCTGGTGACGCCGCCAAGCTGACCGGCCACGAACTCGGTCCCAATGCCTGACTCGCCGGTCAAACGTTGGCGATACCGGCGATTTGTGGGTTGAATGTGATGAACGGCGAATGCAGCCGATAGGAGTCGATCTCGACACGAGCAAAACCGGCCGCCCTCAAGCAAGCACTCAGATCCCTTTCGCACGAGCATCCTTCAAAGATTCAAGCCCACGGCCGACCAAAGGTCCGCTGCAGGAGTCGAGTCAGGCTCCGCGGTCGACCGGCCACGTGCTCCACGAACCGAAAGGTCCCACCGGGGCGCAGGATCCGGCGGATCTCGACCAGGGCCGCCATCGGTTCGGGCACCGTGCAGAGCACAAGCGAGGAGATGACACAGTCGGTACTTTCACCCGGCATCCCGGTGCGTTCTGCCGTCTCGGAGCGGAGATCGAGGCGGACACCGTAGCGGTCCGCCGCAGCCCGCAGCCGACCGTGCATCGGCGCATTCGGCTCGATGGCCACGAGTGTCGAAGCCTGTCGCAAGTAGCGCAGGTTGGCGCCGACTCCGGAGCCGATTTCGACCACTGTCTCCGGTAAATCGGCAAACATCCGCGCCTTGAGTTTACCGACGCTCCAATCGATGTATGGGCCCATCAGGGCAAAGAACGCGGCATTGATAGCGCCTCGCACCGGGTGTATCCGGAAGTGCTCCGGTGCGTAAGCGGTTACGGGATGGTCGGTCACAGCGAAAATCCTCGGCTCGGTCGGTATTTGACCCGCCGATTCTGCGCCGGTCGGGGCGGCGAGGCAGGCGTGAAAGTACCTCAGTCTTGTCGGTGCGGGTCGCTGTGTTCGCTGTACCAGGCGGCGATCTGCTGCACCGAGGCCGAAATCCCAGACGGAGGCGGATCCGCTCGACGTGACCCTCGGCCGAGCGCTCGTCGATGGTCAGCCGCGTAGAATGCCAGCGAAGCCGGGCCGTTCATAGGCCCGGACAAACCAGACCCCGGCCGGGTCGTAACGAACGAGTCGGCAGCCGCGGGCCAGCGCCTCGAAATATGCGTGCTCGGCCGGCAGTTGCCAACTCAACTCCAGGTGCGTCACCCAACCCTGCACATACAGCAACGGCGACCCGGTGCCCGCCGAGCCGATCGCGACGACCGTGCCGTCCGACAACACCACTCGATCGATTTGTTGATGCACAATCCGAAAGTGTCCCGTGTCCATCTGACCATCGCGTGCCAGACACCCGCTTACAAGGTGCTCGTGCATTTACAACGTGCGCGGACGTTGTAAATGCGCGGCGACCTTGTAAACCGGGTTCCGGCCCGTAGTCGACGAGGCCGCGAATGGGCCGTAGGGCGTGCGCGGCATAATCTACGGCATGGTGGAGCACCGAAATTGCTGCCGCGATGCTACCTGGGTAGCATGGTGCCATGAAGCTGAGCGTGAGCCTGCCAGACCGCGACGTGCAGTCTCTGGATGAGTACGCGCGGGAAGCTGGATTGCCATCACGATCGGCGGCGATTCAACGTGCCATTTCTCTGTTGCGCCAGTCGGGGCTGGAACGTGACTACGCAGCGGCCTGGGACGAGTGGGAATCGAGCGGCGAAGATGCTGCCTGGGGTGCGGCTTCGGGGGACGGACTGCCCGATGCAACGCGGTGAGATCCGTCTCGTCGACCTGGACCGCGTCCGAGGCAGCGAAGTCAACAAACGCCGGCCGGCCGTCGTAGTCAGCAACGACCGAGCGAACGCGACCGCCGAACGGCTGTGCGGTGGCGTGGTGACCATTGTCCCGGTGACCAGCAACGTGACCCGCATCTTTCCGTTTCAAACCCTTTTGACGGCGGCCGCATCCGGCCTCCGGGTTGATTCCAAGGCACAAGCGGAGCAAGTACGGTCCGTGTCTTTTGACCGGGTTGGACCGCAGGTGGGCCGGGTTCCCGCGGCGATCATGAGACAGCTGGATGACGCCCTACGCCTCCACCTGGAGTTGTGACGGCCTCGCGAGCGCTAGTTCTGCAGCCATCGAAACTCGTGGCGCCGCAACCGTGAGACGATTCGTCGCAGACGAGACGTGAATTCGCCAACGCAAATTCATCCTGGAGGCGAGTCTGATAAGGCTCATTCAAACTGCGGCCGCTGGTGAACGGGTCGGGTTGGGGAGAACCGAACGGTTGCTGCGGGCGCTTGTTGCTGGCACCGGTTTACAAGGTGCTCGTGCATTTACAAGGTGCGCGGACGTTGTAAATGCGCGGCGACCTTGTAAACCAGGGGTGCTCGGCGGTCACGGGTGGTCTTCGGGGACGCGGGCACACCCGGGCGAACCATCCGGGTCGGGTGCGCTGACCGTTCCGCAGAACTCGTCGGGCCGTCGCGGCTGGCCCTTCCCGGCGACATGTGGACGGCTCCGGCCACGCCGCCCAGAACGGCGATCACGCCGCAGCGGACGCTGGAGCTGCCCAGACACGGCGTTTGCCGCTGCGGTGCGGTCGCACAGCCCCCCGTTACCCGTATTTCGCTTCCACCCCGGCGCGCAACGTGCCTTTTCCCGGTCCGTCGGGTCGTGGAGACTCGGCAGCGGAGGCGGCGCCGGTAGTATTCAGGACGTCGGACGACTGGCGTAGGTCAAGACCCCAGGAGGGCGCTGTGCTGTGGATTCCGATCGGGGGTTTGCTCATCCTGCTGGGCCTGTTGGTCTGGTGGGGCTACCGCAAATCTGGGCAGGTGGAGGACGACACGTCGTACATGGAGGACGGAAGCTTCCAGCCGCTGCGATTCAAACGATTGATTCCGTGGCAGAAGTGACGGCTTAGGTAACGAAAGCGACCTCTCACGAAGCGGCACGGTTCGACCGCCGACACCCATCGCGGCACGGCCACCACTGAGCGGATCACTCCGATCCTCGCCTCTGAAGCAGGGCACCCCGTCCTCGGTTGACGGGGCCCGTTCGGCTCCCGGAGAATGCTTGGGCACGACCAGCCACGCGACGGATTCGAGGGAGAGCCAATGCACGCCACGTTCCGCAGAATCAAGACGAAGCCTGGCCAAGCGCCGAAGGTAGCCGAGCTGATCGAGTCCGAGTATTTGCCACTGATCGAAAACGTCGGCGGATTCATTTCGTACACGTTGGTAGACCTGGGTGACGATGAGGTGTCCAGCGTCGGTCTGTTCACCACCGCGGAAAGCGCGGACACGGCCAATTCGACTGCCAAGAGCTGGACGGCCGAGCGACTGTCGCCATTCGTCGATTCACCGCTGGAGGCCCGCGCCGGGGCCGTCCTCGTCGATCACCGCCCTGCGAGTCGCTGATCAGACAGTCCCGATGCGTCCGTCAGCTCGCCCGGAGCTGGTGACTGGCCGAGAAATGCTCCTAGAGGTTCGGGCCGTCGTCACCGTCGACATGAACACTCGCGGCGGCTCCTTCGTCGGGTTCGATCTGACCCGCTGTTTCCTCGCCTACGCGCTTGAATGCCGGCCGCGTGTTTTCAGCGCCGGGTCCGGTCGCGGCTGAGGCGTCGGCGAAACCTGTGCCTTGCGCAGGGCCGACGCAATGAGCACAGCGTCAGAGGGCCACGGAAATCTCGGCTGAGTGGGCGGCAGAACAACAAGACCGTGGATTTCCAGCCACAGGCTGACCGCGGACGCGTGTAGATCGGAAGACTCGGCTGGCCGACCGGTAGCCGTGGCGAAGCAGGCCACCAACTGTTCGAAGAGCCTGGCAGCTTCAGCACCGACCTCAGGGACCGCCGAGGGCTGCCGCCGGTCGAACAGCAGTCGATAAAGCTCCGGATGGTTGCGCCCGAAGGAAACGTATGCCGTTGTGAAATTGTGGAGCCGCTCGGCAGCCGGTGCTTCCGCGGTCAGCGCCGGTCCGACATCTGCGGTCAGCGCACCCCAGGCGCGGCCGACCAACTCCTGAACGATCTGCTCCAAGCCAGTGAAGTGCAGGTAGATGGCCGGCACCGACACCCCGACGCGCCGAGCAATCCCCCGCAGCGACAGCAATGACTCCCCCCCGGTCTCCTCCACGATCGCAGCCGCCGCGTCAAGAATCTCGCCCGCCAGACGCTGCCCTTCGCCACGGGCATTCCGTGGCCGCGCCAGGGGTCGCTCGTTCGTCACACCACTCCTTCGCCTCGCCCCGGCTGGTGAGCGAGTCTGCACGTCGTCGCGCCGACGACCCACGGACGGTATCGCGGCTGAGTGTGGTCTTGCCACGTCGGTTATCGGGCGTTAAGTTAGGGCCGCCCCAGGGAGCGCAGGGTTGATCAAGAAGCGGAAGCCCGACGCCCGCAGTCCGACGGCGATGCGACGGCCGCCGCGGCGAAGGTCGCGTCGTCATCACGAGCTATTCCGGTCCCGCGGACGCATCCGCAGGCAACGGACAGCAGATAAAGGATGGACCCCGCAATGACAGGTGGCACAACCCGCCGTCAGTTCCTCCGAACCGCCGCCGCAGGCGGTGTGGCTGCCGGCTTTGTGACGATGTTCGGATCGAACGCCGCCTATGCACAGCCGAAGTCGATGACCGTCCCCGAGCGGGTGACCGCGTCATTGTCGGCGACCCCGGCCGGTGCCCTCAACTCGTCGCTGCCGCTGGGTGCACCGCTGGCCGACGTGAGTAAGGGCTGGGACGGCACCGTGTGGGGAATCGACACCAAAGGCGTGCCTCACAGCTACGACTCGCTCGCCGATCGGTGGTCTGTCTACGGCGCGGGATTCGATGTCATCTGTCTGTGGGACCAGCCCGGGCGCTTCTTCGTCCTGCGCGGAGCGGAAATCAGCATCACGGGCCGGGATCCGGTGCCATTCACGGCCGTCTGGAAAAACCTGCCCGACAGCTTCACCACCGCCGTTGACGGCGCCGCCAATCTGCACGGAGTGATCTACCTCTTCCGCAATGGCCGTTACGTCACGATCGATCCCAAAACCTCCACGGCCGGTCCGGCCCAATCAGTGACGAGCTTGCAGAACTGGCCCACCACGAACGACCGGTGGACCAGCGGCGCCATCACGGCTGTCGGCTCTCACCTCTCGACGCTCGACAACGACCGCATATTCTTGTGGGCCGATGAAGAGTTCGTCATCGTGGACATGGCCACCAAATCAGTCATCGATGGACCGCATAACCTGGACTGGTATGTGGGCGGTGCCATGCGTGACTACATGCATCAGGGATTTTCCACGATCCTGTGGGACGAAAGCGCCAATTACCAGGTTCAAGCGTTCAACGGGCCTGTTGTCTACCGTTCGGTGAACCGCAACGGCTCAGCCACCGCCGCGTACGCCGCCGGATATCTGGACGCCTGGGTACCGGTCCTCTCCCAGGCGCCGGTTGGCCGAGCCGGAGCATTGTGGGCCGCCGGCAGGTCCGAGGCCGCGTTTCACGATGGCACGAACTGGCAGCCGGTATCTCCCAACAACTACAACGGGGACCTGGTGTCCGTTGGCGCCGGTGCCGACGGTTCGGTCTTCGCGCTTGATTCCGGTTCCAATGTGCAGCAATACGTCTCCCAGACGGGCACTTGGAAGAGATATGCCCAGGTGCCCTTTCACGCCGCCCAGATCGCGGTCGGCGACGCGGGGCACATCTGGCTGCGGACGATCGCCAACGATGTGCAGCAGCTGATCGGTCAGTCGTTCACCCAGCTCAATCTTGGTCACATCGCCGTGGACATCGCGGCCGGCTCGGACGGCACGTTGTGGCACGCCGCGAAGGACGGCCGCATCTACCGGTATCTGGCCGGCGGCAGCGCCCCATCGACGGGCTTGGCGGCGGGCATACCGGACGGGGCGTCCGTGGTCAAGGTGGGCGGAACGGGCTTCGGGAATGCCTATCTCCTGTCGGACAAAGGCCTGGCCTACGACTACGACACGCCTTATGTCTTCAAATCCTTGGAACCGTATTTCTGCGGCTTCAACGTCTCCCTGCTGCCCCAGAGTGTTGCGGTGGCCGGCCACACCGTATATTTGTCGTGCTATCCGCAGGGCGTGAACACCGCCACGTCGCTGGTTGCGGCGGTCGACGCACAGACGGGCGCGGAGAAATGGACGCGTTATCTCGGCGGTGGCATCAATCCGGGCACCGGGGCCCGCGTCATTTATGATCCGTCGCTGGAGTTGCTCTATGTGGTGTCCGGCCTAGCGATTTTCGCGCTGAATCCGTTGACCGGCAAGCAGGTGTGGAAGTTCGACACCTTCGACGAACTGAACTTCGTGGAAGGTGCGTTGTCCGGAGCCAACCTGGTCGGCAATGTGCTCTGTGTCGCCAACATCGGCACCGCGCAACTGGTGGCGTTCAACACCAGCGATGCGCTGGTCCGCGCGCAATCCGGCCAGACCCCCGCACCGCTGTGGATCAGTCCGAACCTGGCGCCGAAGGGCAACATCTTCTATCTCGGGACGCCGGCGATTGATCTGTCCGGCACGGTCTACGCCATGGGGTTCATCGGTCCGTCCACCTATCAGGTGTGCGCGCTTGACCTCTCCACCGGTCGGCCCCGTTGGAAGCAGCCACTGACCCCTCCGACGCAGGGGAACTCGCAGCTGCCCTGGGACTGCGTTTCGGGTAACACCCTGCCGACCGGCGCCAGCCACACCGTGCCCGCCGTCTTTGTCAACGCCGCCACCGCGGTGTATGCCGTCGACCCCGCGACGGGCACGATCTTGCACTCGTTCTCGGTACCCCAGCCGCCGAATGGTCCGGCGACCGTCATCACGTCGGCACTGGCCTACCGTCACGACCGACTGGCGTTCGGAGATTCGGCCAACCGGCTCTGGGTCCTTGATGCCCTGAGCTTGAAGCTGGTCCGCAGCACCGCGGACAACCCGTCCATCTCGTCGTTCGGGATCACCTCCACGCCTGCCCTGATCGCCGGTACCGACCCGTCAGCCGGCGCGGTGGTCGCGTTCACCCGCGGCGACCAGCATGTGTACTTCTTCGACCCGGACTCGGGAAACCTGGACCAGGTCGCCACCGACCAAACCTCGATGGGTGCATTGGGTTACGACGATGCCCACGGCGTCCTGTATGCCATGGCCCTGGCCAAGAGCCCGGACGGATTCACCACCCAACTCGGGCAACTTTTCGCCCTCCGGCCGGACTCCTATGTCCAGGATGAGCGCTCTTTCATCGTCGAGTCACAACTCATGCAGGACTTCGCCAGCGACGAGGAAGCCGCCGGGGACGGCGTGAGCCGCTACCAAACCCACGTCAGCATGGTCGACTCCAACAAGGTGGGACGGGCCAATCAGTCCGTCAAGATTTGGGCCGACGATGCCGGCACCGTCATCAGTCTCGACGGCACGCCGGTGACCGTCGGTCCGGACCAACCAGCGTCCTTCACCACCGATGGCACCGGCACCTTCACGATCACCAGCAACGCCACCGACCTGGCGGCGACCACGTTGCGGGTCTGGGCCGCCTTCATGGATGAGTCGGAGCGCATCACCATCATTCCGGACGCCGAATTCCATGACCGATTGGCGGCGACGACCGCCACCGGAAAATCGGATCCGCAACAGATCGATCTGGTCAGCGCCACGTCCTACGACGGGAGCCCGCTGTTCACCGACAAGGCTCAGGCCGGCCAGGCTGCGACTGCCGTCACCCAACTCACCAGCTCGGTCGGTATCGGCAGTAGCGTATCGCGTTCGTTGTCCAAAACTCTTCGGGCCACCGCCGACCCGAGCAGCCGGTACGTCACTTACACCGATTTGCCCGGCGCCGCGTACACGCCAGTCGCCGTCGGCGTCGACCAAACGGTCGCTCAACCGACGGCCGTGGGGATCGCCCTGACTTCCGCAGGTCATCAGACTCTGACCGCGGCCAGTGCAGCCGCCATGTTCGATTCGCTGACCGGTGAACAACCGCAGTTGTTGGGCGGCGCCCTGAGCTCACTGCGCAGCGCCTGGCACGAGATCAAATCCACTGCAGCCAAGGTGGAAACGGTCGTGATCAGCGCGGCGAAGGACGTTCTGGCCGGAATCCAGTACGTCGTCAACGGCGTCACCAAAGTCGTGAAAGCTGTCGTGCAAGACATCAAGGACGCGGCGGCAGCCATCGGCGCATTCTTCGTGCAACTCGGCAAGGACATCGGCAAGGTACTGCAGGCGCTCAGCAAGCTCCTCAACCTGAAAAAGGTCGTCGAGACAGCCCACATCATCAAAGACGTCCTCAACGGCGCGTTCCCCGGGATGGTCGGGTTGTTGCAGAACGCCAAGACCTTTCTGGATGGCTGGTTCGCCGGCGCCGAGAAGGAAATCGCCGGAGATTTCTGCAAGTTGTACACGACCCTCGGGCTACCTGGGTGCGGGAAATCAGGTGGCGGCCCGATCAGCGATGTCAGCGGCATGGGACAGTCGACGACGACCATCTACAACTCCGGGCCGACCGGGTCGTCGTCCCGCTCGGTGGAAAGCGGTTGGAGCACGCACACCCTGCGAACCAATGCCAGCAGCGCCCAAAGCGGAGACTCGGGTCTGCAATCCGGTGCCGATCCTGTGCAAGCACTGGCCACAGTGGTCGGCAACTTCATCACCGGCATCCCCCAGGACCCGAAACTGACTGCGGCCGCGTCTCTCGTATCGCAGTCGTTCTCGGCGAGTTTCACCTCCACCTCGCCCGAACAGCTACTGCGCGGCGCCCTGCAAGACCTGCTGGCCATCTTCGAGGCCATGGCCATTGGCGCGGTTGCGTTGACCAACGCTCTGCTGGACGCGTTGCTGTCCGCGGCGCAGGTACTGGTCGACGGGTTGCAGCAGCTGGGTTCGGTGAAGATCCCGGTGCTGTCGGCGTTGTGGCACGCGATCACCGGCAACGATCTGACGATCATGGATTTGGTGTCGTTCGTCCTGGCCTTCCCGGTGACGTTCACCTATTACGCCATCGAAGGCCGGTACCCGGGTGATGACACCACCGTGCAAGGCGTCCACCAGAACTCCACCCGCGCGGTCGGCGCGGCGACGGCGACGCCGCCCGTGGTGAAAAAGGTTTTGAACCTGGCGGGCGGATTCGGCATGGTCGCCGCGGGGATCATCACCGCCTTTGTCGACTCTCTGGCTGTGTTTGCCAAGGGCGTCCTGCGACCCGGTCTCACCGTCACGGCCATCGGGGCGGCGTTGCTGTTCACCGCGACCGCGACCGCTTGCTACACCGCCTACAGCAACTCGGACCAACTGGGCAAGCCCGAACCGTGGACGGTTTCGCTGGCCGCCACCAGCGTGGCCGGTTTGGCTCTGACCCTCGCGGCAGCAAAGTTGCCGGCCAGCGCCGCCGATTTCGTGGCGCTGCTCAACGAGACACTGGGTTTGTTCAACCTGATCTTCTTCTGGCAGAAGGCCGTTACTTTCAAAGACCCCGCGCTGACAATCACCCGCGAGGTTTTGTCCACCATTCCCGGACTGGTGAACGCGATCAAACAAGGCGGCTACCCGGTCGGTCTGATCGCTCCGGCGGCGGACATCGTCTTTCGGTTCGCTGCCGGCGGAATTCAGATCGCCCAAACCATCGAAACGTGGAACGCCGTCGGCTCGTCCCCGTTGCCCAGCCAACTTCCCAAACCCAGCAAATCCCCCACACCACCGATCACATCGGTCAAGCCGCCGGCGGCACCGACGCTGGCCAACACCGGCTTCGACGCTTCCACGCTGTTGATGCTGGGCGTAGGAGCCGTCGGCGCGGGCGGCGCTGCGATCGCACTAGCCAGAAAAGGTGCCACACCGGACTGTGGATGTGGACCGGACCAGGAAAGCTGACCGCGGCGTCGCGACGTGCGTGGTCGGCCATACACATCGATCACGCGCGGTTGTCCCCCGGCGCATGGGGCCGACCGTCGGCCGGGACGGCCGCGTACAGCGCGATGCTCTCATCTGATCGGGGGACAGTCGGATCAGCCGAGCCACCCGCCGATCACCGGGCAGTGCGGCGGCCCCGGCGGCGGGATGGTTGTTCCAGTGCCGCTGACCAAGGCGGCAACATCCCGAGGAGCAAGTCATGAGCCGCCATTCCAAGCCCGCCGGCCACGACCAGAACGGTCGCTCGTTCGCGTTCAAGGCCTTGACCGTCACCGGAATCGCCGCGGCCGCCGTCCTCATTGCCGCCCCCGCCGCGTCCGCCGCCACCCCAGCGCGCACCGCCCACCACCGCCTCGGCGAGTACGGCGACACCATCAACACGTTGAACAACCTCACCCCCTTCGCCATCACCCTGGCCTCGGCCAGCACCGACGGCGGCAGCTTCTCGCCGGCTCCCACCCAGCACACCGTCGACACCGGCTACACCACCAACTGGTCCGTCAACCCCATCGAAGCCGACGACGATTTCCAGGTCGACTACACCTTCACCACCCCCGCAGGCACCGACACCGTGCACACCGCCCTCACGGGCGCCGGTATCTACACCGCTGGCACTGCTTCGTGCAGCGTGACCGGGCCGGATGCCGGCAACTGGACGTGCGACGCCGACACCAGCTGGCTCGGCAACATCACCTTCTCCCTGCACGGCTCCGCTGCCCAGATCAACCTGAGCCAGGCCAACAAGAGCGCCTTCGCCCAGGCCCTTTCCACCCTCTGCGACGGACCCAACAGCGCCAACGGCACCGCCTCCTGCAGCTTCTCGCCCACCACCACCACACCGACCTACGCCGAATCCCGCAAGGGTTTCCTGCCCACGGGCGCCAACGACGTGGCCGGATGTTTCATGGACACGAGCCGGAACACTTACCAGTACACCGGCGGCGGCGAGACCAGCCAGACCGTCAGCACCGACAATTCAGCCACTGAGACCGTGTCGACCGGAGTGTTCGACCTCGCCAATGCCAGCTTCGCCCTCGCGCACAGCTGGGGCAAGAGCTTCACGCACGACACCAACTACAGCGACTCGTACAAGATCGTCGCGAACTACGGCTACATCGCCACCCCGTGGTGGTACCCGACCATCGCCTCGGCGACCGGCAATTTCACCGCCACTCTGGACGGGACGACGTACAACCTGACGAACGTCACCATCAACACCTCGGGAGTCGGCGGCATCGACAGCAACGGGCACAAGTGGGGCGACGCGACCCCGGCCAGCCCTCAGCAGGCGATGACCCAAGCCGAGTGGAACCAGAACTGCGGCGGCGACACCCCGCCCAGCTGGTTGAAGTAATCAGCTCGAGGAAATGAGGGGAGCCACCCCGCCCCAGGACCCGCCGGCACCAGAGCCGGCGGGTCCTAATCCGTCCGTGGCAATGTGAAACCCGCGGTGGCCCCCAGCAATTCGCTGTGCCCGGAGGAGCAATGGCCGCTGGCACCGGGGCCAGATGTGGCAAGCGAAGGGCTCGATGCGGCGGTTCGAGCGATGCGGGTGGCGAGGTAAAAAATCCACCGGTGCGAGCAACGCAACAGGACGGCTCCTATCCACGGCAGAGGATGTGCCGGCCCCATTGGGGTCCTCCTGGACGGGATCTGGTCAGGACGATTCGTCGCCGCTGTGACGATCTTGTGAGTTTGTCAAGGGTGGTTGGCCCCACCGTGTCAAAGTAGTTGGCCCCGAGAGGGTCGACCAAGGCGATTTCTAGCCAGTCGGTGCGACTGATCCGGGCCAACGTCACCCGATCGGCGGTGCTGCCCATGACGGAGCTGTGTTGACGTGTACTTGGGCCGTCGAGGCGTTCGGCTCGCTTCGGAGTGTTGTGTGGGAAGGGGGCATCGATGGATTTTCGAAAGCGCTTGGGACTGGTCGCGATCTTGATCGCAACGTCTTTAGCGAGTAGCACGGCGATGGCGACAGGGGCATCCGCCGCTGACACGAGCCTGGTCGTCTCACCGGTAACGGCCGCTGAGCTTCAAGACGTCGGCCTACCTGCGTCCGGCAGTGCGGTAAAAGCGAGCACCCTTGGAGCGTCACAGGCAGCGGCGAACGTCATCAACTGCACCGTTAGCACAGACAATCCACACCAGTCCAGCACTGTCCCAAACGCGTGGAACGTGCACGGAATCGTAAAGTGTTCCGGCGCGGGTAACGGAAACGTCACGAGGCTGGACCTTTCGGTGCGAATTTATCAGAACGGCACCTGGGGCACGCCATCGGTTGTCTACAACAACGGTTGGAACAACCTCCAGACCAACGCGGCGAGACAATGTCGGTTCAATCAGACTGGTGATCTCTGGGCCGGCGACGCAACCGCCGTCGTGACGATGCCAAGCGGCTATAGCCCTCACACGCTGAACCTGCATTACTCGACAGGGACTTTTATGCAAGGAACCAAATGCAGCCCTCCTCCTGCGATTGTCTCTCAGTAACTCTGAAATCTGCACGGAGCCCGGAGGTTGCAGATTGGGCTAGACGTGAAGTTGCGCGATATTCGTTTGGTACCGTGGGGTCTATCCTCCCGTGTGATGGATTCCCGGCCACGATTCGTGTTCTGCATCCGTTCCAAACGGCTGCCGGTGCCGATGTCTCGTGGAAGGTCGTCGGCGCTTCGATCGGCTTTGTTGTTGGTGCCGGCACCGACAGCGATGACCTCATTCAAGCTCTGAGAGAGTCGAGCCCCGACGGCGCTGAACCTGGCTCGCCGGTGCCGGGCAGAATTCCGCCGGAGGTGGCACGACTTATCCAAGGCTCCCTAAGTGAAGCTGACGTCATGGGCGGGCGCTGCTATGCGGCTATTTGGGACGGGTGGCCGGAACTGCAGGCCGAAAGTGTCGATGCTCCGATCGTTCACTGGCCAGCGCGAAGCTGGTATTTGTTTGAGGCTTCCCTAACCGGCGACGGTATGCCACAGCCTGCGGGTCTGACGGTTCCGCCGAGTCTCTGGTGGCCCGACGACCGTAGCTGGTTTGTGGCAACCGATGTCGACCATCGGTGTTCGTATGTGTGTTGTTCTCGCGAGGACGCCTCCCATCTCTTAGCCAACTCCTCGCTGGAAGCGTTCCGGGTTGACGCGGATGCGAAAGCTGCTGGGTGATCGTTCGCGAGCTATCAATCGGCTCACCCGATCGGTGAGGTAAGCGCTGCCCGCGTGGCCGTGGTGTGGGCGAGTCGGTAGGAGTGGGTGCCGGTTTCGATGATGTTGCCGCCCCGCCGATCGAGCCCAGGACTCCCGCGCGCTGGTTCAATTCGGTGCCGTCGACTATCGGGCGCGGGTCTGGTGTGACGGTCAATTCGTCGCCGAACACGTCGGGGCCCAGACGCCGTTCACCGCGGACGTCACTTTTGCCCTCGACCCCGAGAACACCGAACATGCCTTGGTCGTCCGGGTCGAGGACGACCCCAACAATGTCGCTCAACCTCGTGGGGAGCAGGACTGGCAGGACAAGCCCCACAGCATTTGGTACGAACGAACCACCGGGATCTGGCAACCGGTCTGGACGAAAACGGTGCCCGACCTTCCCTGTCAGACGTCGCCTGGATGCCCGATCCGGCCGCGGCGGTGGTCCGATCCGTCGTGACCCTGAGCCGCCGCCCCGTTGGGAACCATTGCTCGAAATGACCTTTCGCCTCGAGGATGAGGTTCTGGCCGAGCAGCGCGTCCTTGTCCGGGCTCAGGTCACGATGCTCGACATCACTATCCCGGCGCTGCGCAACGGCCAGGGCCGAGCGCGTCTGCTGTGGACTCCCGAACACCCCACGTTGATCGACATCGACGTGACGTTGCGCGACCGACACACCGGAGGTCAGCTGCACACGGTCGCCAGCTACACCGGGTTGCGCAGCGTCAGCGTCGGCCGCGGCGCTTTCCAGCTGAACGAGCAGCCCTACTACGTCCGGGCGGTGCTCAACCAGGGATATCGCCCGCAGATCCACTGGGCGTCCACCGGCTCACCGCAGCTGCGCGGCGAGGTGGAGGTAATCAAGGCGGTGGGATTCAACACGGTCCGCGCGAACCAGAAGGCCGAGGACCCGCGCTTTCTGTATTGGGCGGACCGCCTGGGCCTGCTGGTCTAGGCGGAGACGGCGGCGGCCTACGAGTTCTCCTCGGCTGCGGTCGAGCTGCTCGTGAGTGAATGGCTGGAGCCGATCCGGCGCGACGGTAGCCACCCCGCCGTGGTGGCCTGGGTGCCGCTGAACGAGAGCTGGGGTGCGCAGGACATCGCCACGAACACCGCCCCGCAGCCGTACGCGCAGGCTCTCGCCAGCCTCACCCGGGCCCTGGACCCCTCTCGCCCGGTCATCTCCAACGACGGCTGGGAACATGTCGACAGCGACATCCTCGGTCTGCACGAATACACCAAACTGGCGCCGTATCGTCACCGGAGCCGAAGGCAGCGAGGAATCGGACCCCAGCTCCCTTGGCTGACGACTTCCTCCGGGGCGGTCACCCTGAGGCCTCCGCAGCAAGGCCGGCGACCCGGGTGTCAATATCTGAACGACTTTTGCGACCGGGCAGAGCCTGCCGTGTCCAGGGTCGCCCAGGGAGACTGCCCTGCCGGATCCCGTCGGGGGACGCGCCGGGGCGCCTCGGCGTCCACAAGCCGCCGAGGGCAGACTGTGGCCATGAGATTCGGCTTCCACTTCATGGACTTCAACATGCCCGGCGGTTCAGCCGCGCTTGCTCCGGCCGTGGCCGAGACGGCCAAGGCCGCCGACGAGATCGGCGCTTCCTGGTTCACCGTCATGGACCACTGGTTCCAAATGGAGGCCTTCCGCACCGCGCACGACCCCATGCTGGAGGGCTACACCACTCTGGCCTTCGCCGCGGCACATACCAGTCGGTTGCAGTTGGGCACCATTGTCACCGGAGTGACGTACCGGCATCCGGGACTACTGGCGAAGACCGTCACCACTTTGGACGTGCTGAGCGGCGGCCGGGCCTTCCTGGGAATCGGAGCCGCCTGGTACGAGCGGGAGCACCTGGCGCTGGGAGTTCCGTTTCCGCCGCTGGCGGAACGGTTCGAGCGACTCGAGGAAGCCATTCAGATCGCGCTGCAGATGTGGAGCGACGACGAGGGGCCCTACGACGGCAAGCACTATCACCTGGCCGAGACGATCAACGTGCCTGCGCCGGTCAGCCAACCCCGGCCGAAGATCGTCATAGGCGGCTCCGGTGAACGGAAGACCCTGCGCATGGTCGCTCAGTACGCCGACGCCACCAACCTGATCGTCAGTGGGCCGGACGAGGCGCGCGGGAAGCTGGAGGTGCTTCGCCGGCACTGCGACAACCTGGGGCGGGATTACGACAGTATCGAGAAGACCGTGCAGGGCCCGCGGGCGAACCCGGTGGAGGATCCTGACGGTTTCCTGCGGCTGGCGCAGCAGTATGCCGACATCGGGATCGGGCACATCCACACCCGGCCGATCACGCCCGATCCGGTTGGCAGCGTTCGGGCGTTCGGAGACATCCTGGCCCAGCGGCTCACCGAGATCGGCTGATCCCGCGAGCCGGGGCCTCACGTGGTCGTGCGTGTAGCAGATTTCGTACGAGTCAGATACGTGTATCAGGTGGTACCTGTAAGTATTGGTATACGTCTCCCATGTTGTTGAGGCCGAACCGGATGATCGCGTCCGCGGCCTCGGCTTTGCTGATTCGGCCGCCCGATTGATGGTGTATCCGGCTGGCAGTATCCGCGAGGTCATGGGCGACGTCGGTGGGCAGGTAAAACGACTTGCGAACTCTGTTGGGACCGAGTCGATTAACCGACGGGGTGAATACCGCGCTGGGGGTGCCGGGCGATGACAGCGGCCCGGCAGAAATGGGTCCATCTGGATGTTCTGTGCGCGGCGCCTTCGCTAGGGGATTCGCCTCGGGCAGTGAGCTTGGCAGCGTTTCGTTGTTATCGGCCATCAAACGACTTCCGGCCGCGTCGTAGATGCGAGCAGTCGATCGGTGTAGGTGCTGATGATGCGACCGGCCTGTGCAGCCCGATCGGTTTCTGGGCCGACGACGGGCAGGCGATCGCCAGCGTCGCTGATGCCAGCTATAGCGCTCCACTCGGGCAGTGGTGGTTCCCAGACTTGTCCGTCGAGCGCTTCCCGAAGCTGGTCGGCGCGAATCGACCGAGCCTTGGTCCGGCCAAGGCGGTTCAGCACGATGCCGGCCACGACGAGCTGAGGGTTGTAATGCTTACGAACGGCTGCGGCAGTCCCCATGAGCATGCCGACACCCCTGAGGCTGTCTTTCGTGGGCTCGGCGACAACAAGGACCTGGTGGGCAGCGGTGAGGGCCGCGGTGGTAATGGCGCCGAGCGCTCGTGGGCAGTCGATGAGAGTGATGTCGTATCCGTCGACATTGGCGAGGACGGTGCGAAGTCGTTGTTCGGACCCGATGCCGCTGTGTTCGTCGTACCGAGCCACCTGTATGTCACCGGGCACAAGGTCGACTCCCGGCCAAATGGTCGGTCGGACGGCGCCGGCCGCCGCTCCTTCGGCGCCGGAAACGAACGCGTTGTACAAGGTAGGCACGTCGTCGGCGTCAAAATCTTCGCCCGCGATGGTGTCCGTGGCGTTGGCTTGCGGATCGGCGTCGACGACCAGGGCACGGCCGCCGCGTCTGGCTACTTCGCTGGCGATGGCGAGAGTCAGCGTGGTCTTGCCGACACCGCCCTTCTGGTTGGCCACTGCAACGATGTTCACACGTGTGCCCTCTCTGGGCGTTATGCACACATCACGGGTGCACCCGTTATGACTGGTCCGACAAGTAGACCACATCTGACGTGTAATACACTTGTTCATAGGTCGCTCAATCCCTATAACCCATGTTTAATGTGCTATGACCCGCCCCGGTTGCGCCGCCTCAGCGGTCTGTGGCTTCATGTACAGGCATGTTTCTGCGCTGCCCCGGAACACCGAGGCGGCAACAATCGCACCGCGGTGCGTATCGGCTCGCTCCTCGGTCGGCGGACAGTATTTGCGCGTTGTTCAGACATGGTCTTTTAGTGTCAATTCGCATTAGTTCGTGTCGAAGGCGGTCGCGGTAGCCGAGTATTCCCGGAATGGGTCGTCGTCACCGACCGCAGGCCAACGGCCGTGGAAAACACCCCGGCCTGGCCCCAGATCATCCGACCGATCGATGACGACAAAGCCTTTCGAGTCGAACACAAGGCTGCGACACCCAGCCTCGGCTCGAAGGACCGTTCGGCACACCGTCGAAAACGACCGCCAAGCTGACGACGTCAGCCCCGACCGCACCCCACGGTGCGATTTGTCATTAGCGACCCAGCCAGGGGAACGGGATGGCGCCGTGCACCGAGTTGAGCGCTTGAATCACTCGTCGAGAAGGTATTCGGCGGCCATCGCCGATTCGCTCTCACGAATGTTGATCGTCAACGTTGACTGATCGGGCTGATGGCTGGCCCCCGCGACAGCAGCTGGGTCACCACGTTCAGCGCCAGCCGACCGGTCACGGTCCCGTCCGCCAGCGCCAGGGCGGCCAGGTCGTCGAAGGCGCGCTGATCCCTGGCAGCGGCGCCGATACCGGCTTCGAGCAGGCCGGGCGCGCGGCGCACAGCGCGGGTCAGCTGCGCGGCGTGCCGGCGGTGACGGTCGCCAGGAGCGACCGCGCGCGCATAGGCAGCCAGCGGATTGGTGGTCATCGCCGCGCGCCCCGCGGCCGCGCCCGTGCGGACCGCGTAGTAGATCCCCTCCCCCGACAGCGGATTGGTCTGACCGGCCGCATCGCCCACGTACAGCACCCGGCCGCGGCCCCAGGTTCCGCGCCTCATGGCCAACGGCAGCCGGTGCGCCCGAACCCGTTCCGGGTCCGAACGCAGCCCCGGCGTCAGCTCGGTCAAGCGCCGCAGCAGTTCCCGTCGACCCACCGGCTGAGCCGGCGAAATCATCTCGCCGTAACCGACATTCGCCCAGCCTCCGCCGATCGGAAAACTCCAGGCGTACGCGGGCCACCCGGAAGCGGACATCGACAGTGCCTGCGCGTCGGTCAGTCCGGTGCGGGCGTAACCGCGGATGCCGATGGCCAGGTCGGATGATCGGCGGACCGTGCCGGCCAGACCCGAGTCCGCTCCGGCCGCGACGACGACAGTGCCGGCCTGCCAATGACCGTCGACCGTCACGCCGTCGGCCGTCTCCTCGATGCGCCGGACCCGATGGCGATGGGCCACGACCCCCAGGGCCAGCACCGCATCCCGCAACCGGGCGTCGAAGACTTCACGCGGCACCACCCACGACGGCTCTGTGGCCAGGCGGTCGGCCACCACCCCCGCCGGCGAGCGGAGCAGGAGACGACGGATCTTTGGGAAGCCGGCGGTCAACGGGTCGGCCGCCACTCCCACCGCGGACAGATGCTCGAGCGCCGCCGCGGCGATGCCGTCACCGCAGACCTTGTCGCGCGGAAATTCGGCCCGGTCGAGCAGGAGTACCCGGGCCTCCGGGCGAGCGGCCAGGGCCGCGGCAGCGGCGGCGCACCCCGCCGGCCCCGCTCCGACTACCACGACATCCCACAGCGGACCCGGCACCTGACCGACTCTACGAGCCGGGATCAGTCGCCCTCGTCCCGTTGGCGTTCGATCCGCATCACGCCGGCCAGGTCGGCCAGCCGGGTGGGTGCCTCGCTGGCGCCGACTCCGGTCAGCGCCACCGTGACGCTCACCAGCCGGCGCTCCGCCTGCCCGGTGTGCACCAGATCCGTCACCGGGTCCGCCTCGAGGTGTTCAACCACCAGCGAAGCCACGGACCAGGCGTGCCGCGTGCAGGCGGCCAGGATGTCGCGCAGCACGCCCTGACCGTCGTGATAAGTGATCGTGAACGTCGATTCCGTCAGTCGCCGGCCGGGAAGCCACCGGCCGAGATAGCTGTAACCGAGCACGATCACGAAGTGCACGACGGTGACCACCACCGCGAGCAGCCAGAGTCCCCCACCGGCGGCCATGCCGATGGCCGCGGTCTCCCACACCGCCGCAGCCGTGGTCAGACCGCGGATGGCCCCGCGCCGGGTGATGATCAGGCCGGCTCCCAGAAAACCGATGCCGGAGACGATCTGGGCGGCCACCCGGGACGGGTCGAGCACCACCCGCCCGTCGAGCAACACGTCGGAGAAACCGTATTTGCTCACCAGCAGAATGAGCGCGGACGCGGTGCCGACGATCGCCTGCGTCCGCAAGCCGGCGCTCTTGCCGCGCAGCTCGCGTTCCAGGCCCACCACGGACGACAGCGCGAACGCCAGCAGGAGTTCACCGATCTGTTTCCAGCCCTGTCCGGTCCCGATTGCCTCGGCGGATGCAGCGATCACCGGTTCATCCTCACTGCCCGACCGGTCCTCGGCCCCGCGACTCGCCGCGACGCGGTGTCTCCGATCGCACACAGGCAGTCATCAACAGCCTCGGCCGGCGAACCGGGCAGACGACCGACCCGCGAGGTCGGCCCCCCGGGGCTTGCGACAGCGATCGTCGGTCGATCACCGTCCGAGGCGAGCGGGGAGAAGTTACCCTGCGGAGTCGGCCTGGTGGATGAGGTCGGCGCGGCCGCGGCGAACGGTGGAAAGCAGCCATGCCAGTGACGGTTCCGGGTCACCGAATCCTGGTGTACGGGGTCACCGGCTCGGGAAAGTCGACGCTGGCGCGGCAGATTGCGCAGCGGTGCGGATTACCCGGTTATGTGGTCGACGACCTGACGTGGCAGCCGGGTTGGGTTCAACTCCCGCCGGACGTTCAGCGCGCCCGATTCGCCGCCATCTGTGCCGAAGACGAGTGGGTGCTGGACAGCGCGTACTCGAGTTGGCGGGATGTGGTGCTCGACCGGGCGGACCTGATCGTGGGCCTGGACTATCCGCGCTGGCTGTCCCTGACCCGGTTGATCCGGCGGTCGGTGCTGCGCATCCTGGACCGTCGTTTGGTGTGCAACGGGAATGTGGAAACGGTGCGGGGACTGTTCAGCGCGGATTCCATCGTCCGCTGGCATTTCCGGTCCTTCGCCGGGAAGCGCGCCCGGCTCCGGGAGTGGGCGGCCGGCGGCATCGACGTCCCCGTCGTGCTGCTGTCCTCGCCCCGGCAGACCCGCGCGTGGCTGGCCAGGGTGGGCCGCTGACCAACTCGCGCCGCCCCACCGTGGCTCCGCCGTGGGCCGGCCAATATTTTCTGGCCGACTCCGCGATTTCCGCGTGACGACCCTCGACCTCGTGCGTCTCCTGTAGAAGGCCCACAACAAGAGGTGCCCGCGGCCAAGCCGGCCGAAGGGGCACCCCGAGGGGTTGATTTGGTCCTTCGGTGACGGCCCCGCTGCGAAGCCCGCACGCGGGGCCCACCCATTTCTGCCGGTGGGTACGGTTCAACGGCTGAGCGCGGTGGCGTGGGTCAGGCGGCGCAGCTTCTCCGGGTTGCGGATGGCGAAAATCCGGGTGATGAGCCCATCCGAGAAGTCGAAGCCCATGATGGTGTCCACCCGGCCGTCCAGAATGACGCGGGCACCCGGAGCGCCGTTGACCGGTATCGGCTCCAGCCTGACGGTCGGAAAGGACCGAGCCAGGCCGCCGAGGAGGTTGACGGTCTTCTTGGCGCCAACCACCGGCACCCGCACAGCGTTCACGAGGCCGCCACCATCGGCCAGCAGCACCGCGTCCGGAGCCAGCATGTCCATCAAAGCCTGCACGTCGCCGGTGCGGAGAGCCCGCAGGAAACGGTCCACCACCTGTCGTTGCTCCGCGCGGCTGACCTCCACCCGCGGCTGGCGGGCGGCGACGTGAGAACGCGCTCGGTGCGCGATCTGTCGCACAGCGCCCGGCGTCTTGCCGGTGGCCGCGGCGATCTCGTCGAACGAAAGGTCAAAAACCTCGCGCAGCACGAACACCGCTCGTTCCGTGGCGGTGAGCGTCTCCAGCACCGTCAGCATGGCCAGGGACACGCTTTCGGCCAGCTCGACGTCGTCGGCGACATCCGGCGTGGTCAGCAGCGGTTCCGGCAACCACTCTCCGACGTAGTGCTCCTTGCGACGAGCCAACGTCCGCAGACGGTTGAGGGCTTGGCGGCTGACGATCCGCACGAGATACGCCCGCGGGTCGAGCACCTCGGCACGGCCGTCCTGGCCCATCGCGTCCCACCGCAGCCAGGTGTCCTGCACGGTGTCTTCGGCGTCGGCGGCCGAGCCGAGCAGCTCGTAGGCCACGGTGAACAGCAAACTGCGGTGGGTCGTGAACGGGTCGTCGCTCATCCTTGTCCTTGGTCAGCCGGTCGCTCTGGGCGCCGGCGAAACGGCTGCTGCGTTCGATTCTTTCGCCGCCAGGGTAGGGCCCGATCGCCGCTCCGGCTCAGGCCGAAGTCGGGTGCGAATGCAGGGTGGACGCGGCCAGCGGCCGGAGGTCACACGAGTCGGCGTACCCCTCCGACTCGATCCCGAGGGCAACGTTGCCGCGGGCGTTGAAGTTGGCCAAGGCGATGAATGCCGTGAGTTCCACCGTGGCCGCGTCACCGAGTTGCCGGCGGAGGGCGGCCACCATGTCGTCGGTCACGGTCGGCGGCGTCTGGGTCATGGCTTCGGCGTAGGCCAGGACCTCGCGTTCCAGCGGGGTGAACACCTCCGACTCACGCCAGCGCGGCACCTGCCGGGCTTTGTCCAGATCGAGGTGCTCGTTGAAGGCCTGGAAGTAGCCGAAGTCCAGGCACCAGCTGCATCCGATCTGGGCGGCCACGGCCATGTGGGCGAACGACTTCAGACTGGAGTCGCAGGCCTTCCACTTCTGGGACTTGGCGCCCATGCCCATCGTCGCCCGGAGGACGGGCCGGTTGTGCCAGTACACACCCAGCGGTTCAGGCACTCGGCCGAGCAGCTTCCGGCTGAATCTCTTCATCACGGCGCCGTACGGTCCGGTGATCTCGGCGGCAGGAATTCGGGTCGGGCTCATCATCACTCCTCGTTGATCGCGTTCAGCATCAAGACACCGGACGCGCGCGGAATGTGACATGGCGACGACGGCCAATTTCACCGACTTTTTGATCACCGCACCCCGGCCCGCGCATCAGCTGAGCGCAGTTCGTGCCCCGCCCACCGCCGAGCGGACAACTGCCACTTACCGATGCCACCACGGCTCGGCCAGCGCCGCGCTGACCTGCCCGGCCGGCTCCACCAGTTCCTGGCGGAACCGGTCCACGTCGCCCAGGTACTGGCCGGCCCACAGCAGCTGCTCCGCCCCCGCTGCTCGATCGGGGTCCCCGCACCGATCGATGACCGGCAGCACCGCGTCCAGGAACGAATCCTGTGGCGAATCAATCTGCGGCACCGGGCGTTTGGCGCCACGGAAGATATCGGCCAATTCCCGGAACCAGCCTTGCACGGCATCGACTTCGCGGTGCAGGAGCTGCGCCGGTTGTTCCAGGCCGAGGCTGCGCACCGACGCTTCCGGCGAGACCTCGACCCCGGCGGCTGACGTTCGAATGCCCAGCACTGCCAGCCCGGCGAGATGAAGCCGGGCGGCTCCGTTGGTCAGGGCCACGATGCTGGCCAGCGGCACCCGTTTCGCGCCGGCTTCCGCCAGATACTGGCGAAAGGCGTCGTCGAGCCGGTGGGTCGCACCAGAATTCGGCGGCTCGGGATCGGCCTCCTCTTCGGGGCTCAGCAGTCCGGTGATCACGCGGTGCAGATAGTCCGCCCCCGACCGGTACGCCTCCGCCAGCGCCCCGCTCAACGCGTGGGCCGAGCCCCGCGGCCAGAACAGGACGCCAGCCACCAGACTGGCCAGGCATCCCAGCGCGACGTCCTCGACCCGGACGATGCCGATGCGCCATCCGATCGGGGCCAGCAGGTTGAAAAGCACGATCGAGAACACTGTGAAAGCTGCCTGTCCGGCCATGAAAGAGATCATGGCGGGGGCGACGCCCGCGACGAAGATGGCCACCGGCAGCAGCGGCCAGAGCACGGCGTGGTTGGTGCCGATGGCGGCCACCAGGGCGCCGCCCACAGCGAAGCCCAGCAAAGTCCCGAGCAGGGCCCGTACGGCGATGGTGCCGGTCGACAAGGCGTTGGAGCGCAAGACCGACAGCGCCCCCAGACCGATCCAGAAGGCGTTCTGCGCGTCGAAGAGCCGGGCCAGCGTCACGGCGAGGGCCAAGCCGACGGCGCCGCGAATGCTGTTGCGCCACCATACCGATCGCGAGGTCAGGTGATTCCTGGCCATTCGGCCCGCCTGCCTCGACGCCGAAGGCTCCGGGTCGTCGTCGAGCGGGCGGTTCCGGCCCAGCAGGCGGTCCCACCAGGTGCGGGCGTCGGCCCGCGCGATCGCGCGCACCGTCTCGCCGGCCAGGGTCACCGTGTAGCCCAATTCGTGCGCCGCATACAGCGGCCGTTCGAATTCTCCGGCGACCGCCTCGTCGGAGCCGGTCTCGGCGGCCGACCGGCGCAGGGCCGCCAGGGTCTCGGCCGCCACACCGATCCGGGCCAGCCGCAGTCGTTCGATCAATCCGGTCAACTCGCCGGCCGCCGTGGGCCGCGTCGCCGCCAACACGCCGCCCGCCGCCGTCAGCAGCTCCGCGGCGCTGGCCCGGAGTGCGCGCCCCTTCGGCGGCCATCCTTCGGGCGCGTCGGCGCAGGCGTTGAGGACCGTGGTGGACAGCCACTCCAGCTCGTCCACCAACCGGATGACCAGGCGGTTGGCGCTGGACAGGGAGGTGAACCGCACGGCGGTGACGCGGAACTGGTTGCGCAGCGCGGTCATCGCGCCGGCCACGGCCACCACCGGGTCCGCGGATCCTATGCGGCGCAACGCCAGCAGGTCGGCCAGGGTTCGGCACGCCTCCGCAGCCCGGCTCCGCAACCGGTCGGCGTCGTCGGGCGGCCACACGAAGACGTTCACCGGTACGGCGACGACCACCGCCAGTCCCCAGCCGGCCAGCCGGTCGGGCAGCACCTCGGCGCCGCCGGGCAGCAGCACGGCCAGCAGGAAGGTCAGCAGGGCTGCCTGGGTGCCGCCGTTGATCACGGAGCTGACCACGCCGGCGAACAGGACGCCGAACGCGATCACCAGGGTGGCGGCCACGGCCAGCCAGTTCGGGCGGGCGGCGACCGTTCCGATCGAGATGAGCGCCGCGGACAGGATTCCCAGGCCCAGGTAATCGCCCGCACGGGCCCGCCCAGTGCCGGGGAAATTGGCGAACATCATGAGGGCGAAGGAACCGAAGGCCGCGAAGGTGGCCATCGGCGCGTCGCGGAAGATCTGCGACGCGATGGTGAAATTGCCGCCGACGACGACGACGGCTTTCAGCGCCCGTTTGGCTGCGGCGGCACCGGAATCGCGTTTGGTCCACCACTGGGCGATGCGCACGGGTCAGTGTAGAAGTCCGGCGATCACCGTTTCGGCGTCAACCCGGCGTACCGGCTCGAGGATTCGGGGCCGGCCGCGCCGATGAGTCACCGACGCCCTCCCACGGGGCCGTGGAGCTCACCCCCTTGCCGTCGCCGGAATGCCGAAAAATCGCGGGAACCACATCGGATCCTGGTGACTTCTACTTGTGACGCTGCGCCACCGATGTCATCCCCAAGAGCACGGCGAAAGGAGCCGGCCATCGCGAAGGCGTGGTTTGCCCAGTTCTACACCGACTTCTACCCGAGGCTTGTGCTGATCGTCCTGGCCCGGACGGGCGATCGGGCTGAGGCCGAGGAGGTCGCCCAGGAAGCGTTCGTGCGCGGCTACGCGGCCGCCGCCCGCTTGGCCGTCATGGAATCGCCACAGGCGTGGCTGGCGACCGTCGCCTACAACGTGCTTCGCCGTCGGGCGCGTCGGGCTCGCTTCCTGCAGCTGGTGGGCCGCGCTGCTCGAGCCGACGAGGCAGCAGTCGGTGAACCGGACCCCAGCGAGAAGCTGGATCTGTACCGAGCTCTCCGCGAACTGCCGGACGAGTTCCGTGAACCGATCGTGCTGCACTACTTGGCCGACCTGACCGTGGAGCGAATCGGCGAACTGCTGTCCGTGCCGGTCGGCACCGTGAAATCCCGGCTCTACCGCGGCCGGCAGGCGCTGGCCGTGGCCTTGAAGAAGAAGGAACGTTCCGAATCATGAACCAGCACCATGAACCCGCCGCCGGGTCCGACGAGGCCGAGGATTGGGACGGCCTGAAGTTCGCGCTGACCAGTGGTCTGCGCCGACCGTCGGTCGACGAGATCGCCCACCGGGCCGCTGGTCGTCGCCGTGAACACACCCGACGAGGCGTCGGACTGGCGCTGACGGTGGTGGTCATCGTCGCCATCCCGGTGGCCGCGGCTCTCATCGGCCCCCACCGCCCGGTCACCGGCGCGACCGGCGCCGCGGCGGCCCTCTCGTTGTCGGAATCCACCACCACCGCGGCCACTACGCCGACAGCACCCGCCACCACGAGGGCCCCGGCCGCACAGCCCGCATCCGCCGCGTCGGCCAGCACCGACTCATCGACCACTGACACCGCACCGACGGCGCCCGACTGGGCCCCCCTGACGATCGTGGACGCCCAATTCAGCACCCCGACCCGTGGCGTCGCCCTGCTCAACCGGTGCACCGCGCACCGGTGTGTCACCACCGTGGCCACCACCGAGAACGGTCACGACTGGTCCGAGCACCCGACTCCTTTCGTCCCGCCCCAACCGGGGGTCGACTTCAGCAGCGATCAGCGGCTCATCTCGTTCGGTGACGGCCGGATTCTGATCGGCGGGTGGAACACCGGAGCCCACGATGCCTGGTTCAGCGCCGACTCCGGTCGCTCCTGGAAACCGGCGCCCATGACCGCCGGCTCCCCCATCGCCGCCCTGGCCGATGGATCGGTCCTGGAGAACCAGTGTGTGGTGGTCTTCTTCGAGCCCTGCGCGGGAGGCTTGGTGGTCCGCACGCCCACCGGTGCCCTCAGCCCCGTCTCGACCGCGCCGATCGACTACACGCTGGCGCTGCACCAGACCGGGCCCCAGACCTGGCTGCTCTGGGGCCTCGACCAGCCGGACAGCCACCAATTCGTGTTGTACCGCAGCACCAATGCCGGCCGCAGCTGGACCAAGATCGACACGCAGACCGTGAGTCAGGGCATCTTCTACCTCGACGTCAGCGGCCTGGGCACCGCGCATCTGGTGGCCACGCTGGTCGGGCAGCTCCCGGACGCGAAGAACGGGCTCTTGAGCATCAGCGTGTCGGACGACGCCGGCCGCAGCTGGCGCACCACTTGGCATGCGGTCGACGGCCAGCAGCCGCGCAGCACTCTGGGCGTGCCGGTGCGGAGTAGTTCCGGAACCATCACGGTCCGCACGGAGGCGGACAGGTGCTACCGAAGCCGTGACGACGGGCGCACCTTCGTGCCGTTCACCCCATGCGACGAGTCCTGGTGGACGACCACCAGCGGTGACATTTATGTGCGTATCAACGGAGTGTCGGTGCAGACGTCGACCGACGGAATGGCGTGGACGACGATGAAGCCCTGAGCGGCTGAAGGACCGGTCACCACGGAGTGCGGCTGCCGAGCCGGCACCACGGAGTGCGGCTAATTACCGGGCGAGGCGGCCGAATTGCCCCCCGACCGGACAACTCGGCCGCCTCGCCTGACGCTGACTCCTGAGGGCTTCGCCGGGACGACCGACGATCCGCTCGAAGCAGCAGCGAACACTCTCGCCGGTTTTGCTGTCTCGGTCAAGCACACGTTATGACGGTTCCCGAACCTCTAACAGGTGACTATCGATCGGCATTCGTGCACTTGCTCTCGAACGGCGCCAGGCTTGGCCGGTTTGGCCCGGCCAGCACCCAACAACGGGCGTCCGGTGGCGATGCCGACCATTCATCGAGATTCTGAACCGCAACCGGTTCACGACTCGGGTTCAGGCGCCAGGTCCTGCCGACGCGGGCCGCGATCCGCCGCGACCGGCCTTTCCACGTCCTAGAGCGCCCTTGAGAATCAGCGTCGTGCGGCTCATTGTCCAACTCGCCACCAAGACCTGCTGATCTTCGCTGGACCACCGGCCCGACTGACTGGCGGCTCCCAATCGCCGGATTGGTCAGCAAAGAGCATCGCCGTGAGAGGCGACACGACACCCCGACACCACCCACGCCGTCACCCTCGCGACAATCATGTGGCGCGACCGCCAGGTTACGACCAGCGTCAATGCCGCCCGGCGATCGGCCATTCCTCAATCAGGCCATCACCGTGAACGGCCAGAATCCTGCTCCACATATTCGACGTACCGCAGGCGTGGTTCGGGATCACCCGAAGGAGATCACCGACCTTCAGGGCAGCAGTTCCTTCTCCGGCTAGAAAACCGTGCTCCTCGTTGGCCGTGACGAAAGTCAGTTCCGGCATGGGCGTTCCATACAGGTCAACGACGATTCCCGCCCCGTTTTGAGGCGTCAGCGAGTCGGCGCTCATGGCTTTCAGCCCGGCATCGATGATGGCGGTCCCCGGGCGGTTCACCGAGACCACCCGGGTCAAGACCGACGCTGCGCACTGATGCAGTTCGCAGCTCTGCAACCGCCATTGGTTTGCGTCGTAATAAACATACGTTCCGGGCCGGCCTTCGGTGACTCCGGGCGCGAACGGCGAAGAATTCAGACCAGGCGTAGAGCCGACCGACACGATCGTGCATTCGTGTCCTGCTGTCCGCAGCTCGTCGGCCACCGCGGACAGCGCCGCACCGACACCGGCCGCTGCGGCCTCCAGACCGGCCCGGTCGCCCAAGTAACCGCCCAGATGCCCCTCGTGGGTGACAACTCCGCGCAATTGGAGACCGGGCAAGTTCATCAGCTGCCGTTGGAGTGCCGACGCGGCGTCCGGGCGCACACCGGTACGGCCGTGTCCGGTGTCAATCTCCAGTAGATATCCAACTATCACTCCGGCCTCCCGCGCCGCGCGGGAGATCGGCTCCGCGACGGCGAACGAGTCAAGAATGATCGTCAGTCCCGCCGACCCGGCTAATTCGACCGCGGCATCGGCCTTGCCAGGACCGATCGGTTGGTGCGCCCATAGCAGATCTGTGAAACCGGCATCGGTCAGCGCGCGGACCTCGGCCGGAGTCGAGCACGTGAATCCAATCGCGCCAGCATCACGTTGCCGCGCCGCGACCTGGAGACACTTCGAGGTCTTGAAGTGCGGCCTCGAGCCCAACTCCAGCAGCGGCGAAAGCTGCTGCTGTTGTATCAATATTGTCTTGCATCCGCGAGACGTCCACAGTGAGAGCCGGTGTCGGCACGGACAAGAAATCGGTCTGTGCGAGGGCGTTCATTATTGTTCGATTCCCAGCGCGGGACGCTGATCCCCTGTCAGAAGCCAGTCCAAGGTTTCCTGGGCCAGGGTTGGTGCGCCGGCGGGTGAACCTATCGCGGCCAGCGACTTGATGCCGGCGATGGCATCCGAAGGTGTCCAAACCGGGTAGTCCGAGCCGAATAGCAACTTGTCCACCACGCCCCATTCCTGGGCACGGATCAGCGCGCGGTGGCCGTCCGCCGGTCGGGCCCAGCAGGCCGAGACATCAGAGAACACCCGACGGTTCTTGCGAATCACCACCATCGTGTCCCGCTGCCACGGGTGGCCCATGTGGGCGATGATCTGGGTCAAGGCCGGATGCCGGCGCGCGACTTCGTCGACCACCAACGGCTGGCTCACGTCGAGCCGGCCTTCCGGCGACGGAGTGGCACCCATGTGCCACAACACGATCAGGCCAGCGTCCGTAGCGGCCGTGTAGAACGGATCGAGGGCCTCGTCCCGGGGGTCGAAATGGGCCAGGACTGGATACAATTTGATGCCGCGCAGTCCGAGTTGCACGCCGTAACGCAGTTGCTCCAAAACATCGTCATCGCTGGGGTCCAGCGCCATGAAACCCAAACAGTGGGTGGTCGACTCCCGGACGAAGGCAGCGATCCACTCGTGCGGCGTGGCCACGCCCGCCCTGGTGGCGCGGAGCCCGAACACAAAAGTCGTGTCGGTGCCCGCCATGGCGCGGTCGTAAGCCTCCACCGTGGTGGAGTGGGCCGGTTCCCGGTAGATCGGCTCCCAATTCTTCTCCCATTCCGGACCCCAGTGTTCGACCGTCATCGCATGGGTGTGTACGTCGAGAATCAAAGTAGCTGCCTTTCCGATTCGTGGGGTGTTCGGCTATGCCGGTCAAATCTTCAGCACCATTCCGGGTCTGATACCGGTATCGGTCCCATGGTCGAGCACGATCTGGCCATTCACCACCACCAGTGCGACACCCGTTGCGAACTGCTGCGGTTGATCGAAGGTGGCGTTGTCGGCCAACGCGCCCGGGTCGAAGACCACCAGGTCGGCAGGGTAGCCGTCGGCCAGCAGCCCGCGCTCGGACAGACCGACTCGGGCCGCCGCGGCTGAGGTGCAACGGCGGATACCGTCGGCCAGACTCGTCGCGTAATGCGATAGGTAACGCGGGAAGCAGCCGTAGGACCGCGGATGGGGACGGCCGGCGGCACCAGTGGGTCCGTCCGGGTCCAAGGCTTGGCCATCTGAGGCCACGACGGCCGCCGGATGGTCGAGCACCGCGCGCAGATCCTCCTCGCTCCGCCCGAAGGCAACCATCAACACCGAGGCACCGTGAGTGGCCAGGAGATCCAGGGCCACCATGTCCGCCGACACCAAACGCTGTTGCGCCAAGGCGGCCACCGACTGACCGAGGAACGCCGCGTTGTCCAGGTCCTCGGCCCGGACTCCGGCAATTGCGTTCACCACGATGTCCGCCCAGTCCCAGTGCCGGTCGGCCCAGAAGTCGATCACACGGTCCCGCGTCGCGGGCTCCCGCAGTCGCGGCGCGAACACCTCGCTGCCGCCCTCTTGGGCCCAATCCGGCAACAACTGGCTGAGGGGGGCGTTTCCCGCCAAATACGGGTAGATGTCGACGCCGACGTCGCAGCCGGCCGCCCTGGCCGCGTCGACCTCGGCGAGTGCTTGGTGAACGGCTCCCCAGTTGCGCCGCCCGACCGCCGTCAAATGAGAGATCTGCAGGCGGCAGCCAGTTGTGCGGGCCACCCGGATTGCCTGACGGACCGAAGCCAGCAGATGATCGCCGTAGTCCCGAACGTGCCAGGCAAACAATTTCCCGTGCCGGGCGACCACCTCACCCAGCCCGATGAGTTCACTCTCGTGGACGTAACACAGCGGCGCGTAGACGAGTCCGGTCGAAAGCCCGACGGCTCCCGCCGAAAGCTCACGGTCCAGCAGTCGGACCATGGTCTTCAGTTGGCCGTCGTCGGCTGCGCGGTCCTGCAGGCCGACCACCCCGGCGTGCAGCGGCAGATGCGGTACGAAGGTGGCCACGTTCATCGCCGGACCGGCCGCCACGACGGCCCGCAGGTATCCGTCCACGTCCCGCCAGCTGACCTCGACCGCGGGATCGAGATCCAGGTAACCGACGGCGGCTCGGATACCGGCCAGGTCGGCGGCCGCATCGGGGTCACCCGGCGTCGGCAGCGGGGCCAGGCCCAGGCCACAGTTGCCCACCACTTCGGTGGTCACTCCCTGATGAATCTTGCTCGGGCCCAAAGAGTTGGACAACAGGGTCAGGTCCGAATGGGTGTGGATGTCGACAAAGCCCGGGCAGATCACCAGACCGCTGATGTCCATGGTCGGTGTCAGTGGGCCGCTGCGTTCGAGGGCGTGCGCCAGCTGATCGGGGTTCAACAGCAGCCGGCCACCGGCCATGCCGACATCGCCGAAACGGCCGTGAGAACCGGAGCCGTCGTACACCAGGCCGCCGGTGAGCAGCAGGTCCATCGGTCCGACTAAACCCGAAACGGCCTTTCAGGTCAAGCCGTGTCGGGTGGGTGATGTAGATGTCGAGCCGCTGGTCCCACTAGGCTTCCTCGTGCGAGACAATGAAACGCAGTTTCGTCAACGAATGGGGCGACATGACCGCAAGTGCAGGCCCGTTGGGCATCGGTATCGTGGGCGCCGGGATGATCGCCGAATCCCATGCCCAGGCGGCGCAGGGCCTACCGGGTTTCCGGATTGCCGCCGTTCACGACCGGTTACCGGCTGCAGCGGCCGGACTGGCCGCGCGGTACGGCGGCACTGTGGCCTCCGATCTGGCTGCCCTGCTGGCGGACGACGCTGTGGACGTGGTGGTGCTCGGGACACCCAACGACACGCATGCGCAGCTTGCGCTGGCGGTGGCCGCGGCCGGGAAACATCTGTTGCTGGAGAAGCCGCTGGCGCTTTCGGTCACCGATGCCGAGGCGGTGGCAGCTGCCTTCGCCGAGCGCCGTCTGACCCTGCTTGTCGGACACACCCACCGGCACAGCGACTACGCCCGCGCGGTCGCCGGACTATTGCATTCGGGTGCCGTCGGCACCCCTCGGTCGATGCGCATCGCCATCACCGCCGGTTGGCTGTGGGGCAGTTGGGGTGCCTGGGTTTTGGACCCGGCGCGCAGCGGTGGCCACGCTTTCCACAACGGTGTGCACCTCTACGATCTGGCGCATTGGTGGATGGGTTCACGGGTGGTGCGGGTCTACGCCATGGGCCAGAAGATCACCTCCGCGGCGTTGGCGATCGACGATGCCTTGGTGGCGACACTGGAGTTCGCCAACGGAGCAACCGCTGTCTGCGAGATTTCCCGGGGCGAGCGACCGAAAGCGACCAACATGTTCGAAATCGTCGTGCACGGCAGTATCGGCACTCTGGTCCGGCGATGGAATTCGGATGGAGCGGTCATTCTCGCCGAAGATCTGGTCGGACCGATGAGCGCGACCGCCGCCTCCCCGTTCGCGCGTCAGCTCTGCGTGCTGCGAGAAGCCGTCGTGAACGGCAGCCCGATCTTCCCGGATACCGCAGCTGCGGTGCACGCCATCGCCATCGCCGAGGCCGTCGAACAGTCCTCACGAACGGGCGAGGTCGTTGACGTGCCCGATACAAAGGGATGGAAGGCATGAGCAGCACCGCTACAAAAATCCTGCTGGCCGGCACCGGCACCACCGCGAACAAACAGAATCACCAGGCCGGGATGTATCTGCCGGCCGTGCTGGCCCTCGAGGGCTACGAGATCGCCGGCGTGTGGGCTCCGCCAAGCGGTGACGGTGTCCGAGCCGCCGACTTGGCCGTTGCGGCGAGCGCTCCGCTGGTCTCCGACGTCAGCCGGGCATTGGCGGACGGGGTTTCGCTGATGGTTGTGTGCCCCGATCCGGCCCGCCCACAGGAGCTGGCCGATCTTCTGCAAGGAGCCGCCGACGTCGAGGTCCCGGTGCTGATCGACAAGCCAACGCTGTTGACCACTACGGTCCTGGCCGACCTGGCGCAGCGGTTCCCGGCCGCCCTCGCGGCGCACCACCCGCGCTTTCATCCGGCTTTTACCGCCGCCCGCGGGCGCATCGTCAGCGGTGGACTGGGGCTGCTGCACGCCATTCATGGCGAACTTCTGGTCGGCGGCGCCGACGGCCCGCACCCGGCCGGGGAGTTGCGCAACCTCGCGGTCTACGCCTTGGACGTCGTGCAATCGCTGATCGGCGACCTGCACGGTCGCGCGCACGCGGTGGTCGCGCCTCCGGGTCCGGATGGCAGCGGCGAAGCCATCACCTTGTCGCTCCGTTGCCTGCCGGACGTCGCCGTCACCCTGCTCGTCGGCCGTTCCGGCGGCCCTCGGGATCCGGCTGAAATTCCGACCAGTTTGCATCGCTACCGGATTCTGGGGAGCCACGGCCAGTTGTTCGTCGACCTGGACTCGCCCGCCTTCGACGTCTACGGCTCGCGGCACCGACGGATGCCGTTCGGTGTGAGTTCGGTGCAGGCAATGATCCAGTCCGCGGTAGCCGGGGTCGGCGCACCGACCCTCGCAGTGGCCGCCGCGCTCTCCCGCGCCATCGACGTCCTGTCCGACGCAGCCGCGCGGCACCGCGCCGTCGACTTCTGATCACGAGAGAGAAACCCGATGAAACTGCTCACCTATCGCCGTTCGGACAACACGATCGGTCACGGTCGGCTCACCGACGATGGCCACGGCATCATTGAATTCGGCGACGGCGATCTCGGTAGAGTCGTCGCGGCCGGGAGTGCCCCGACTGATGCGTCGGCCGCCGGCAATGTCACGCTGCCACTGGTTGACGTCACGGTGCTGACCCCGCTACTGGCTCCCGGCAAAATAATCTGTGCGGCCAGTAACTACCAGGAGCACATCAGCGAAGGCGGGGGCGCTGTCGTCGACAAGACACGCACATCGCCGAAACTGTTCAACAAGTTCAGCAACGCCGTCGCCGGCCCCGGGGACGTGTTCCAAATTCCAGCCATCTCATCGGCCGCCGACTGGGAGGTCGAGCTGGCGGTGGTGATCGGCAAAGGCGGCTCCGACATCAGCGTCGATCAGGCTTGGCAACACGTTTTCGGGTATGCAGCCGCGAACGACGTGTCTCTGCGAGCCCTCAACCAACTCGGGTTCGAGCGAGACACGCAAAATCCCTGGGTGGGGTTCTTCGACTGGTTGGAAGGAAAATGGGCTGATCATTCGGCCCCGGTGGGCCCGTACTTGGTGACCGTGGATGACGTCCCGGATCCGCAGGCCCTACGGCTCCGGCTCACGCTCAACGGTGAGATCAAGCAGGAGGCCTCGACCGGCGGCATGATCTTCTCCTGCGCCGAACTGATCGCCTTCGCGTCCAGGCTGTGCACCCTTGCGCCGGGGGACATTATCCTCACGGGGACACCGTCTGGTGTCGGTGCTACCACCGGGACCTACCTACATGACGGCGACGTGATGGTGGCCGAAGTCGAAGGGCTGGGGAGGCTGGTGACGCCGGTCCGTTCGGTGGCAACCCGGGAACTGCGGTGACGATGCGAAGGGTTTTCTGACATGGCGACCAACAATGACGAGGAAGTGGGAAGGTACCGGGCTCAAACCCTCACCAGGGGCCTTGCCGTGCTGCGCACCATGGCTGACGTCCGTAAGCCGGTCACGTTGCAGGATCTGCACAACCGAACCGGCATACCCAAACCCACCCTCATCAGGCTGCTGGCCATTCTCACCGAGGAGGCGTGCACCGTCCGCTTGGACGATCGGCCGACCTACGAACTGGGACCGACTGTCATGGCAATCGCTGCGGGGGTGGCCGACGACCTGCGCCCGGAAGAGTTGGCGCGCCCATACCTGGAGCATTTGTCGGCCGCGGTCGGACACACGGCGAACTTGGGCGTACTGAGCAGCAATCAGGTCCTACACCTTTGCGTGGTGTTGGCCAACCGGCCGGTTCGCTACATCGTGCACACCGGCAGCCGGGACGATCCGCACTCGACCGGCCTCGGCAAAGCACTACTGTCCCAACTGGACAACGCTTCCGTGCGCCGAATCATCGGCGACGAACCGCTGGATGCCAAGACACCTCGCACCATCACGTCACGTTCGAAATTGGCTGCCGAATTGACGAAGATTCGCCGGGCGGGCTACGCCTACGACGACCAAGAGGGTGCGTTGGGCCTGGCCTGCTTCGCTGTACCGCTCATCATCGACAACAGACCTGTCGCGGCACTGAGCATTTCCGGGCCGGCCGGCGAGCTGCCGCCGGGCCGGCATGAGGACATCGTGCCGGAGCTCTCGAAGGCCGCCGCGCAGATCGTCGGCGATCCCAGACTGGCCAGGGCGCTGACCGCTATCGCCCCGGACCCCCGCGTTTCGACCTGACTACGCCTCTGCCACCGCTCCTGAAGAACTCTCTACCCGCGAAGGACCTTCCGCCGTGCCCGCTTTCCAACGAGACGATGTTGCTCCGCTTGCCGTACCGTTGAGTGCCGGTTACCGTGCCGGGGACTTCGTCTTCGTGTCCGGTCAGATCGCGACCCGGTCCGACGGAACAGTGTTGACGGGCGACTTCGACGACGAGGTGAACCTCACCCTGGACAACGTCGAGGCGATCCTGAAGCAGGTTGGTGCGGATTTCGCAAAGGTGGTCAAGATCAACGCCTGGCTGTCGAACTCCTTGCTGTTCACCAGGTTCAACGAGTTGTACCGGGACCGCTTCGCAGGCTCCCCACCGGCCCGGACAACGGTGGTGGTTGCGTTTGCTCGCGCCGACGTGCGGGTCGAGGTCGACGCCATCGCCTACCTGGGTGGGTAGCCGCCAGCGTCCGAGCCCAGAGGCCCGCCAGCGAACTCCCTCATATTCGTTGGAGGATCCGGTCGTCCACCATGCTCTGCAATGAGTCTTTGGCGGCAGACAGACTCATGTCGATGTCTTGCTCCGTGTGGCTGCCGGAGATGTGATTACGTTTGAGCGCCAACGGGATCATCAGCACCCCCCGGTCGATCATCCGCCGATGGAACTGCACGGAGGCGTGGCTGTCGTTCTCCAAAAGGTCCTTGAATCCCGCGACCGGACGGTCTACGAAGTAAGTGGCAAAGGTGCCCCCGAAACCGACGACCTCCGCCGCGATCTCCAAGTCCGCCAGGATTTCCCGCAGACCGGTCCGCCAACGCTCCCCCAGCGCCTGGGTCCGGGTGTAGAACTCGGGATGGTTCTTCAGGTAGGTGATGGTGGCGATGCCGGCGGCGCAGGAGGTGGCGTTTCCGTTGAACGTGCCCAGCAGGGACACCGTCCCGCCGGCGGCATCGAAGTTCTGCATCAGATCTCGCCGTCCACCCAGGCCGGCTACCGGATAGCCGTTGCCCATGGCCTTGCCGAAAGTGGTGAGGTCCGGGTTCACGCCACAGATTTGTTGGTAACCGCCCAGAGAGTGGCGGAATCCGGTGATGACCTCGTCGAAGATCAGCAGCGCGCCCTGCTCGGTGGTCAGCGCGCGCAGGCCAGAGATGAAGTCCTGGGTGGGCACCAGGGCGCCCACGTTGTGCGGAATGGGTTCCAGAATCACCGCGGCGATCTGCTCGGGATATTGCTCAAACAGTAGTCGCACCGATTGCAGGTCATTGAACTCGGCAATCAGCGTCGACTGCCAGGAGTCGGGCAGGATGCCGGCGGTGATCGGGTCGTCGCCGTAGGCTCGCTCTTTGCGTGAGATTACGTTGCGGGCAACGGCGTCGCTCCAGCCGTGAAAGCCACCTTGAAACTTGATCAGGTATTTCCGGTCTGTGGCAGCTCGGGCAATGCGGATCCCATAGGCGACCGCCTCACTGCCGCTGTTGAGAATCACCGTCTGCTCGACGCTCGGGATCACCTCGACCACCAACTCCGCGAGGGTCACCTCCGCAGCGCTGACGCCATAACCGCTCAGGTCGAGTGTGTCCTGGGCGGCCATCATGGCCTGCTCGATCTCCGGATGCCGGTGACCGAGCAAGATCGCGCCGAATGCCGCGTGATAATCCAGGTAACGTCTGCCGTCGAAGTCGGTCAGATAGGCGCCGTTACCCGACCGGAATGCGTACGGAGCACCGTTGCGGCGGGTCCCCGAGTTGACGCCGCCAGGAATCACCTCGATTGCTCGGTCGGCCAACGCCTGGCTGTGGCTGTGCCGATCAGGGCTCACCTTGGGATATGTCATGTCGGTTTCAGCCATCGGAATTCTCCGAATCCTTCGCTCTCGCTTTGGGCCCGTACTGAAATGCTGTTTCACGATAGTATCCTGGAAACTGCACCCGAACCAGTAGCCACTGGGTGGAATGGATCGGACATCGCCTGACCCACGATCCGGTTCCGAGCGGGTGTCGTCCTGCCCTGACCGACGGGGATCGCTGATGAATCGGGGCGACGCGTAAGGGTGGATGGACGCCTGGATCGGTTGATTGGGCCCAAGAATCGTGTCATGGGGACCGGAACGGAACACCACCAGACACCTCGGCCCGGCGTCCCCCTCTTGCTTTCAGCCTGATTCGACTGGCCGGTCAATGATCATGGCGGTTATGGTATGGGCAGACCGGCCGATGGAGGCCGCTAAGTTGTCGGTATTCGGATGCCAACAGGCCACCATGTGACCGCCCCCCTCCGGCACCGCCAGCGGCGGATCGGTTAAACACTGCTCGGTGGCCTTCCAGCAACGCGTACGGAACCGGCAGCCCGACGGCGGGTTTATCGGCGATGGGACCTCTCCGGTGAGGGTGATCCGCTCCCGCCGGCCCGGTCGGAGGCCGGGCGCCGCCGAGATGAGCGCCTCCGTGTACGGGTGCACGGGACGCTCCAGGACGTCGACAGCATCGCCCTTCTCGACGATCCGGCCGAGGTACATCACCGCCACCTGATCGGACACGTGGCGCACGACCGTCAGATCGTGGGAGATGAAGATCATCCCAATGTTGAACTTCTGCTGCAGATCGGTGAACATGTTGAGCATCTGCGCCTGCACCGAGACATCCAGCGCCGATACCGGCTCATCCAGCACGAGAAGATCGGGCTGGGTGGACAAGGCCCGGGCCGTACCGATCCGTTGGCGTTGACCGCCGGAGAACTGATGGGGGAACGCCTGCCGGTGCCTGTCCTGCAGCCCAACGGTCGTCAGTAGTTCGGTGATCTTGGCATCGATCACCGCCTTGGGCGTACCCTGGGCTCGCATCGGTTCGGCTACGATCTGACCGATTGTCATTCGCGGATTGAGCGCGGAATAGGGATCCTGGAAGACGATCTGCATGTGACTGCGGAGCTCTCGTAGGTGTCGGCCGCTGGCTCTGGTGATGTCCTCGCCGTTCAACCACACCTCGCCCCCGGTTGACTCCTGCAACCGCATGGTCGCGCGCGCCGTGGTCGACTTTCCGCAACCGGACTCGCCGACCAGCCCCAGAGTGTGGCCGCGGGCCAGTGAGAAACTGACGCCGTCAACTGCCTGCACGATGCCCTTGCGAATCCCTCGACGGAAGGGGATGTGCACCTTCAGATCTCGTACTTCGAGTACCGTCTCGGTCCTGTTGCCGGCCGTGTTCACAACACCGCCTCCATGGGCGCCAACTCGTTCGAGCGGTGGCAGGCCGCCTGGTGGTCGGGACGAAGCTCCCGCAGTTCCGGCACCTCCGTGGCGCACAACGCAAGTCCGTTGCGCTCCGCGCAGCGAGGCACGAAGTTGCAAGCGCGCGGGGGGTGCAAGAGGTCAGGCGGCCGGCCGGGAATGGTGAACAGGCGCTCCCCTGGTTTGCCCCACCCGGGCCGGGCGCGGAGCAAGGCCCTGGTGTACGGGTGCCGGGAGCCGGTGAACAGCTCAGCGGCGGGGGCTTTCTCAGCGATCTGGCCGGCGTACATCACCAGCACGTCATCGGCGATGTCGCTGACCAGAGCAAGGTCGTGCGAGATCATCACGATGGCACAGCCGCGCTCGTGCTGAGCTGTCGCCAGCAGTTCGAGGACCTGCGCCGACACGGTCGCGTCGAGGGACGCCGTCGGTTCATCGGCGAAGATCAGATCGGGCTCGTTGAGCAGGGCCATCGCTATGACCGCGCGCTGCCGCATGCCGCCCGACCACTGGTGAGGGTATTGATCGGCGCGCCGTTCCACATCGGGAACACCGACGGCCACCAACATCTCCAGGACCCTGGACCGCACCTCACGCGGAGTCGCCGAGCGCTTGTGGTACTGAACCGTCTCGCCGAGCTGCTTGCTGATCCGATCCACCGGATTCAGCGCGGTCATCGGGTCCTGGAAGATCATGGCGATCTCCTTGCCCCGCAATTGGCGCATTTGTTGCTCGCGCAGCGACATCAGGTCCTTACCGCGGAAGATGATGCCGCCTCGGGTCACGGTGGCATTGGACGGCAACAGCCTCATGGCCGCGAGCACAGAGGCCGACTTGCCGCACCCCGATTCGCCCACGATACCCACCACAGAGCCTTCTTCGACCGTGTAGGTCAGCCCGCGCAAGGCGTGTACCGGTCCATCCATGGTGGTGAAGTCCACCCACAGATCTTTGACCTCGAGCAGGCTCATCGGCTCGACTTCGGGTCGAGGGCATCTCGCAGGCCATCGCCGATGAAGATGACGGAAATGGCGGTGATGGTGATGGCGATGCCGGGCGGCAGCCATAGCCACGGCATTCCGGAAATCACGGAAAACGACTGAGCTGCCTGCAGCATGTTGCCCCAGCTTGCTTGCGGCGGCACGACGCCAAGACCGAGGTAGGACAGCCCCGCCTCGGCGAGGATGGCGCCGACGACCATCACCGAGCCCGCCACCGTCACCTGGGGGATCACCGCAGGGAGCAGGTGCCGGGCCATGATGGTGACCGATTTCGTGCCGGCCGCCCTCGCGGCCTGGACGTAATCGAGTTCGCGCACTTGGAGCACCACGCTCCGCGCGATCCGCGCGGCCACTGGCCAGGCGAAGGCGGCCAACAGGCCGACCAGCAAGGGCAACGACGGACCCAGGACACCACCGACCACGATGACCACCAGCATGGCGGGGATCGCCATGAACAGGTCGGTGGTGCGCATCAGCACCGTGTCAGCGCCGCCCTTGAGCCAGCCCGAGACGACACCGACGACGGTGCCGATCAGCATGGCCGAGGCCGCGGTCGCGAACCCTACGAGTAACGAGATCCGTCCCCCCGCGAGCAATCGGGCCAGAACGTCCTGGCCGAGCAGGTCAGTGCCCAGCCAGTGCTGGCCTGACGGCGGCTTCCGGCTGGCCAACAGGTCCTGGTCCGTGGGACCGTACTTGAGGAACAGCGGCAGGAAGATGACGGCGAGCAACAGGATCGTCAGCACCACAACCGAGATCCTGGCTCCCAAATTGGCCCAGAACCTGCTGATCGACAGGGAAAGCGGACTTCGCGCCACGGGGATTTGGCTGGTCGGCAGTTCCGGCTCGGAACTCTCCAGGGTGTCGACCATGGCCGGCAGATTCGGCAATAGCGTCATGCCAGCCTCACTCTCGGATCGACGCGACGGAGGAGAAGATCAGCGGCCAGGTTGCTGAGCACGACTACAACGGCCACCAGCAAACCGAAGCCGAGTATCACCGGATAGTCACGGAACTGGATTGCGCCGAGCGTCAACGACCCCATGCCCGGCCAGGCGAACACCGCCTCCAGCACCACAGCCCCGGACAACAGACTCGGGACCGACATCATCAGGATCGTCACCAGCGGAATGAGTGAGTTGCGAAAAGCCTTGGCTCGCGATTGGCGAATGGTCGATCCCTTGGCGATTGACGTCCGGACGTAGTCCTTGTCCAGTTCCTCCAGGAGACCCGCTCGGACGTACCGCATGATGGTCGCGGCCTGCAGGATGGTCAGCACGGCCACCGGAAGGATCAGGTGCCGGATGTGGTCCCACGGGCTGCCGTCGTCCGGCGCCGTCATCCCCGATGAGGGAAGCCAGCGCAGCTTGGCGGCAAACAGAAAGATCCCCAGCATCCCGAGGAAGAACGCCGGGATGGCCAGAAAAGTCAGCGCACCGGCTCCGAGCAGGTAGTCGGCCGGCCGGCCCTTCCGGGCGGCGGCGAACCGCCCGAGGGCGACGGCACCCGCGGTGCCGAACAGCAGACCGAGTCCCATCAGCTGAATGGTGGGGCCCATCCGTTGGAGCAGAAGTCCGAGGACCGGGACATTGTATTGAAACGAAGTACCGAGGTCTCCGCGCACGACCTTGCCCACCCAGGTGAGATATTGCACAGGCAAGGGCTTGTCCAGTCCGAATTCCTTGATCTTCTCGGCGATCAGCGGTCCCGCCAGGCCAACTTGGTCCGGCGGCACCAGCGAGGCGATCGGACCGCCCGGCGCGGCGTGGCTGAGAAAGAACAGCCCGACCGTAACGACCCACAGCACGAAAATCATGGTGGCGAAGCGAATGAGAAGGTAACGCGTCATGCTCGAATCCTCGCCTTCAAGGGAATCCGCTCCGCTCGCCGACTCTATCAGTGATACCTCGGTAGCCGTTGAGGCCACCGAGGCACCACGGACCTCGCATTCGAGGACGCTATTGGTTGCTCGAAACGTTACTGGCTACTTGACCGTCCAACTTGCGATCGAGATGACCGCGTTGGACATTCCCTCACCTCCCACAAAGCCGCCGGTAATTTTTGAGCTGAGCGCGAACGCCCGCTGGGGCCGGGCGATCCACAACATCGGGACATCGGCGTTTTCGATCTTGGCGGCCTGGGAGTAGAAGCCCAACCGCGCCGCGGAGTTGGACGTAGCCTTCGCCTGAGCGAACAGAGCATCCAAATTCTTGTTGCAGTAGCCAGGGAGATTGGCTCCGTTAGGAAAGATCGTTGCGCAGGAGAGAATCGGGACATCGACCACCGGATCGACGACGTAGTTGCCGCCGCCGTACAGGAAGAGGTCGTAGTTGCCGCTGAGGGTGTCGGTGACCTGGGCCTGATCAATCACCTTGATGCTCGCCTTCACGCCGATGTCCTGCAGGTCCTTCAGTACCACCTGGTCGATGGACGCGCGTTGAGCGTTGTTGTTCGCCTCTACGAGCTGGATCGCCTGATTAGGGTTCCAATTCGCCTGCTTCAGCAGAGCTTTGGCCTTGGTGGGGTCATAGGCGTAGGTGTCGAGCCCTGCGGTGTCGACTCCCCTGGCCAGGAATGAGGTGTTGTCGGGGGATGCCTGCCCGCTGTAGATCGAGGCGATGATCCCGGCCCGATCGATCGCCGTCAGGAAGGCCTGCCTGACCATGGGATTCTGCAAGTAGGGCTTACGAAGGTTGACTGTGTACCGGTCGAATCCGGGTGAATCATTCTTGGAGAGGGTCACTCCGTTGAAGCCCTGCACTGTCGTGAGGTCGGTCGGCGCCACCAGGGATGCATCGATTTCACCGGACGACAGCTGTTGGGTGGCAACGTCCTGGGTCACCAGGCTCTCGACCAGTTTCTCGAAGTGTGCAGGAGTGCGGAAGTAGGGGTTCCTCGTGAACTCCACACGCTGGCCCGGCAGGTTGGCGGTCATCACGAACGGCCCGAGGCCGGGGACGCCACCTGGCTTGGTCCATAGCGGGTTGTCCATCAGTGACGCTGGGTCGACGCTCTTCAACGCGTGCTCGGGAAGGATGTAATACAGACCGGAAAGCACCAGGTACATGAAGCCCGAATCTGGACCGGTAAGCGTGAACTTCACTTGGTTGGCGCCGACCTTGGTCAGTCCGGACATCGTCTTGGCGCTACCGGACTGGAGCGCGGCGTAGCCTGCGATCGGAGCGAGCTGGCTGCCCAGGGGGGCCTTCACCGCGGGATTGGCGTACGTGTTGAAGGTGTACAGGACGTCGTCGGCGGTCATCGGGGTGCCGTCGGACCACTTCTGGTCAGCGATCGTCACTGTGAAGCTCTTCGCGTCGGTCGCTTGCTGCCACTTTGTGGCGACTCGCGGAATCAGACTGCCGTCGGGGGCCGCAGTGGCCAGCGTGTCCTGAAGGACCTTGACCACCTCGTCGTTGCCCTGCGTGGAACTGGCCAGCGGGCTCATCGTGTCAGGCTTCGCCTGCGCCCAGATGGTCAGCGACTTGCCCTTCCAACTGTCGTCCGCCGACCCCGTGTCCGGCGCCGGGGTGCCGCTGGAAACACCTGCGGCCGAACTGCTCGGGCCGGAAAGGCTGGTACTCGAACTGCCCGACGAGACGGCAGCGCCACCGGCCGTCGAGGCTGTCGAGCTGCTGCTCGAGCTGGTCGGTGGCGTCGATGACGACGAACACGCCGTAGCCGCGAGCATCCCCGCGACGACGAATGCCGACCACATCGTGCGACGCCTATTCGATCCACTACTCACCACTGCTCTCCTTCGGAAGTGTCGCCGGGCAGGGAATTCCCAGCGCTGTAGCGTATGACTCCTGCGACCGCACACACCCGCTCTGCCGGGTCGGAATCGACCAGGCAGCAGCGCTTTCGGAATCGTAGTGCTATGGAACGCGATTTCACAAGAGAAGATATCGCCTTGTAATCCGGCTGTGTCGGGTCACTGACTTGGGAACAGAAGCTCCCGCTGCAACCGCTCTCAGGCGGTCGAGACCATCGGCCGGGGCGCGACGGTATGCGCCCTCCTCACCCCCACTGGCGCCAGCGGACGAGTTCACGAGGAACTTCCCCGACCGAGCGGACGCCGCAAAGGGCCAGTTGAGCCTGCAGGGCGGCTTGTAATCCGGCGAGCAGGTGAGTCACGCCGGCGGCTCCGCCCCGCGCCAACGCCCAGGCCACCGGGCGGCCGATCAATACGGCATCTGCGCCAAGCGCCAGAGCACGCACGATGTCTTCACCCGACCGAATTCCCCCGTCCACCAGTACCGGTACCCGGCCGGCGACTGCGGCTGCCACCTCGGGCAACGCTTCTGCCGTTGTCAAACAGCCGTCGGTCTGGCGGCCACCATGGTTGGACACGACCAGCCCAGACGCCCCGGCCTGTACAGCTGCCAGGGCATCATCGGGATGAAGCACCCCCTTGACGACCACCGGCAGGCCACCGGCCTCGTGCAACCAGCTGATGTCCTGGCAGGTCAGGTCGGCGGGACTGCCCGATGGAGGCGACCCATTCGGAAAATGTGGGGACTGAACTGGCGCAAGTCCGGTCGATCGGTTCCGGAATCCGTACCTGGCGGCTTGCGGAGGTGAATCAACGGTGAGTACGAAGGCTGTTGCGCCGGCGGCCGCGGCTCGCTCCAGAAAGGGGCGGATCCGCGCTCGGTCGGGCCAGAGGTAGAGCTGTTGGAGAAACGGCCCACCGGCGCGTCCGACCGACTCGACGTCTTGGGCGCTACCCGAGGTCAGACACAGCGTCACCCCGGCGGCCGACGCGCCCGCGGCGCATTCCGTCTCGCCGCCGCGGTGGACGTTGCTGAGCGACGACATGGGCGCCACCACGATGGGGCTGCTCATCGGGATGCCGAAGAGATCGAGCGACGTGTCGATGACGCTGACATCACGCAAGACCCTGGGTCGAAGCGACCAACGCTGCCAAGCGAGTTCATTGAGCACCACGGTCAGGCCGGTGTCGCCGCCGGCCGCCACATAGTCGGCCACCGCGGCGGAAACCCAGCCTGGCATCTCGGCCGGTGGTTCCGGCGAGGCGGTCGCACGCGGTGCTCGAGCTTTCAATGCCGGCTCCGTTCAGCGGTTTCGGCGCGCAGTTGCGCGAACCTGAAAAGGCGTTTCGGGTACCGTAGCCCGCAGGCTGCTCTTCGTCGCGCCGTAGACCAACCGGGCGATACCGTGTCGGAAGGGGATGGTCCTGTGGTGTCGGTCCTTCAAGTGGAGTACGTGGGGACCCTGGCCCCCTACGACTACGAGGAGCGAGTCCTCGCCCAGGCGGGAGCGACCTTGACGGTCACCCGTTGCGCCGACGAGAACGAGCTGGTGGTCCGAGCCCGCGACGCTGACGTCATCTGGCTGGAATGGACTCCTCGGGTCAGCCGGGCATTGCTCGAACAACTACCGCGCTGCGGACTCGTGATGCGCTGGGGGGTCGGTTACGACCAGATCGACGTCGCCGCCGCCACAGAGCTGGGCATCGCGGTCGCCAACGCGCCGACATACTGCACCGACGACGTCGCCGAACACACCGTCGGCATGATGTTGGCACTCTCGCGTCAGATCGTAGTGGGGCATGAGGGAATGCGAAATGGGCTGTGGCCAGCGAGAAATGCATCCATCCGTCGGCTGCGGACTTCCACGGTGGGAATCATCGGACTCGGCCGCATAGGCCGTCGGGTCGCTGAGTTGGCGGCCGCGTTCGGGGCCAAGGTGCTCGCGTACGACCTGTTCGACACCGCAGCAGAAGGTGTCGAGAATGTCGGACTTTCCACGCTCCTGGCCGGCTCCGACTTTGTCAGCCTGCATGTACCCGTTTCGGACGCCACCAGAAAGATGATCAACGCGGCCACGCTGGCCGAGATGAAACCGGGCGCTTACCTGGTGAACGCCAGCCGGGGTGGCCTCATCGAGGAGGCGGATCTCATCGACGCTTGCACCTCCGGGGCCTTGGCCGGGGCGGCACTGGACGTCTTCGAGACGGAGCCCCTTCCCCCGGATCACCCGCTCCGAAAAATTTCGTCGGTGATCCTGACCCCCCACCAAGCGGCCTCCTCGGAACGCAGTGTCGGTGATCTCCGGCGCGAGATGTCCGAAGCCACGGTCAATTGGGTCACTCGAGGCTGGACGCCGTCGATCGTCAACCCAGAAATTCGCGGAAGGCAGAGAGGTCTTGTCACGATGTGACCGTCGATGTGAACCTGTGAGATCGAAACAGCAGATGCGGGGATGTGGCCATGGACCAGAACTGAATTCCGGCCGAGTACTGGTCGGACCACCAAAGGATACCGGTTCATACCGCAGCCCATGGTCCATGATGTTGGCCGCTACGACTGACGCGGATTCAATGACGTGCATCCGGTGCTCCACTCGGACCGGCGGACCGGTCAGGGATTCGTGAGCCACCGTCATTCCGGCCGCCGATGCGCCAACCACGATGACCCGGCCGGTGCCGTGAAGCGTCATCGAAGAGGAATTCAGTCGATGATTTCGATAGCCCCCGACGGACAGACCCTTGCTGCTTGGCGGGCGTGATCCTCCTCGTCCCCGCGGGGTTGATCGAGCAGGATCACCGTACCGTCGTCATCGTTCTGGTCGAACAGGCGCGGCGCCGAAAGCACGCATTGTCCGCCGCCGACACACCGCTCGACGTCCACCTTGATGTGCACGAAATCGTGCCCCTTTCGCCGGCTGTGTGCAGGATCGGTTGCGCCCCCACCGGTTACCAACGCACCGGCAGCGACCGTACGCCGATCAAATTGGAGTTGCCGAATTCGACCTGCTCCGCCGGAATCGCCAGGCGCAGCTTCGGTAGCCGGTCGAACAACACGCTGAAAACCGCATGCAGTTCAAGCCGGGCAACCGCTTGGCCCAAGCATTGGTGAACACCGTAGCCGAACGCTACGTGGTGGCGTGCGTCGCGGTGAATGTCGAAGACATCCGGATTTTCGAACGCCTCGGGATCCTTGTTCGCCGCCGCTGGGCTGACGATCAAGCCGTCGCCTGCACGGATGTTTTGCCCGCCCAGTTCAGTGGCGTGCGTGGCCCGTCGGACCACAGTGATGTGCAGCATCGAGATATATCGCAACAACTCCTCGATCCCGGCCGGCAGGAGGTTCCGATCGGACTGAACTTCCGCCAGTTGGTCGGGATGGGCGAGCCAGACGAAGGTTCCGGTGCCGATCATGGTCGCGGTGGTTTCGTGTCCGGCCGTCAGCAGCAACCGAACCGAGGCCACCAGATCCGGTCGGGACAGCAGACCCGGAACCAACAGCTCGTGAGTCAATTTGCTGATCAGATCAGCTCGCGGTTGCTCAAGGCGTTGACCGATCAAACCGTCGACATACTCCAGCAGATCGATGGTGGCCTGCGCGGCGTCGACCGGATCGGCGTCGAGCACCGATCGGATCTCGGCGCGTTCCTCGAACCACGCGCGGTCCTGGTAGGGCACGCCGATCAGGTGACACATCGTCCGGCTCGCGATCGGATACGCCAATTCGCTCGACAGATCCGCCGGTTGCGGCAGCGCGGCGAACCGGTCGATCGCCTCGGCCACGATGGCCTCTATCGCGGCCCGCAGTTCCGCGACCCGCTTCACGGTGAAGTGCCGCGTGAGCATCTTGCGATAGTGGGTGTGCTCTGGGGGGTCCATCGTCGTGAAGGAACGTTCACCGCGCTCGGCCTCGGCCCGGGACGCCGACGGCTGGAATTTCCATGTATCGACGGAGCTGTAGTCACGATCGCTTCCCAGAACGGTCCGGATGTCGTCGTATCGGGTGACCACCCAAGCCTCGCCCCCGTCGTACATTCGAACTTTCGACACCGGGCAGCCGGCGCGCAGTTCGGTGAGGCCATCGGGCGGATCCAGCGGGCGTTCCCTTGGAAACGGCCAATGGGGAAGTTCGGTGTTCACGGCACGCGGCGGACGGCCGGAAGGTTGGTTCGCCTGAGCTTTCGGCACACAGCTACCTGACCTCACCGTTCGCTGCCGGCCAGGGAAACTGGCTCCGGATGTCCATCTGCGAGTACGCGATATGCCGGACGAGTGGATCCGCACTGAGCGCACGCTCGGTCACCGGAAGCAGCGAGTGAGTTTCGTTCCGGAAACGAACGAAGGCCTCGGCGAAATTCACGCCTGCCACCCGGCCAAGTTCTCCGTTGTGCGACTCGACCAGTTTTCTGGCGAACACCCCGGAATAGCCCTGGCTTTCGAAGCGGTCCATCGCTGCGATTTTGCGTCCCACCACCGGAGTCACGTCGATGAACAGGTCGTTGCGCAGGCCGTAGGCCGACAGCGCATCGGCCGCCAAACTGGTCAGGCCACTGAGGTAGACCTGGGCGACGTTCACTTCAGCTCGCCCGTCGAGCGGGGCCAGGAATGTGCAGGCCTGCTCGATCGCGGCGATCGCCGACATGGTGGCGATGGTATGAGAGGACTGGACGACGACCGGGTTCTGGGGGTAGTCGCAGACGATGACGTCCGGTCGGTGATGCGCGATCTGTTCGGCGATCTCGGCCACGATCTCGGGACTCACTACGTTCATCCGGTCGTCGTGATCGAATGTGATCACCGTTCCGATGCCGATGATGTCGGCGGCTTCCTGCAGCTCCCGTTTCTTGTGGTTGACGATGTCGGACAGGCCGGACTCCGCGATGGCGCGGTTCGGCTGGGGCTTGCGGAGTTCCTCGGCGTACCGGTTGGGGTGGATGCGGCCGCCGTGGGTCAAGACGACCGCGACGATCTCGTCACCGGCGTCCGCATGGCGGGCAAGCGTTCCACCGCAGTTGGTGATGGTGTCGGCCGGATGGGCGTATACGGTCATGATCTTCATCGGGTCATCCTTCTCAGCGAATGCGTGGCCCTCGGCACGGAGTACCGAGTCCGTTGCCCGGCGTCTGAACTCGACAAGTTGGCGTTGGTGCAGTCGCGGTCAACTGCGGCAGAGCACCGGGACAGCGGGCGACTCGTGGCCCGTCAGGCATGGCGGGCCGGAGAATTTTCTTCCGGCGCAACGACCGGTCCGTCGAACATGATGATCTGCCGCATGACGTCGCCGTCGGCGAGCTGGTCCATGGCGGAGTTGATCTCATCCAGGGCGATTCGGGCTGAGATCAGCTTCTCGATGGGAAGTTTCCCGTGGCGCCACATCTCCGCGTACAGCGGGATGTCTCGTTGGGGTACGGCCGAGCCGAGATAGCTTCCCACGATGGTGCGCGCCTCGGCGGTGATGGCCAAGGGCGAGATGGCGGCCCGCTCCCCGGGGGCGGGTAAACCAACCGTGATGGTGATTCCACCGAGGGCGGTCGCGGCGACGGCTGTTTCGAATGCTCTGGCGCTACCTGCGCATTCGATGACCCGGGTGGCTTTTACCTGATTACCGCTGGTGATGGCCTCGGTCAACTGCGCGGGGGTGTACGTTTCCGTGGCCCCCAGACCCCGTGCGCGGATCAACTTCGAGTCGAGGTTGTCCACCGCCACTATCCGCTGTACTCCGTGGGCCACGGCCACCAGTAACGCCGACATGCCCACGCCGCCGAGCCCGACGATCATGACCGAGTCATTCTCGCCAGGGGCGGCAGCATTCAGAACCGCTCCCCCGCCCGTGAGTACGGCACATCCGAGGACCGCGGCGACATCGGGCGGCACGTCCAGACCGACGGGCACCGCGGATGACGCGTCGATCACCGCGCGGCTGGCGAACCCGGATACCCCGAGGTGGTGGCTCACGGGACGGTGGCCGTCGGTCAAGCGACGACCACCGGAGAGCATTTCCCCGGCACCATTGGCGGCGCTTCCCCGCCGACACGGCAGCCGTCCCCCGGTGGCACATTCCGGGCACTGTCCACACCGGGGGAGGAACGACATCACCACACGGTGCCCCACTCGGGTTCCACACACCCCTTCCCCAGCTTCCAGGACGATCCCGGCTGCCTCGTGTCCGAGCACCATCGGCAGCGGACGGAGGCGGCTACCGTCGACTACGCTCAGATCCGAGTGACACACCCCCGCTGCCTCTATGTGCACCAGGATCTCGCCCGGCCCAGGCGGCTGCAGGTCCAGACAACGCACCGCGATCGGTCGGGAACGTCGGTACGGACGCGACCGGCCGGACTCTTCCAAGACAGCCGCAGTGATTTTCATCGACGACGCCGCACCTTCACCCAGGCCACCTGGACATGAAATAGCGTTTCGATCGATTGGTCAAGGGGGTCATCGGGCCGCTCAGGGCGTCAGCGTCGAACGTCTCTGGACGATCCGGGCAACGCGTGAAATCCTGTTTCACTGTTAGCGCGGGTTACCGCCGTCCACGACCGTGCACTTGGAGGTGCGCTCATGATCATCGGCGCGTATGCCGCTGCCACTGGCGGACCCGATGACGCCGGGTACGCCGCCCTGGTGACCGGCCTCGCTCGAGACGCCAGGGTGACTGGATTGGAGGTGCCCTCCAACCACCTGCTCTCACCGCGATCCGCCGACCAGATCTTCGCGCATGCTCCCCCGGATTGGAGCTTCGCCGTGACCTGCTTTCCCGGAACCATGCTGGATCTGATCGACGATCCACTCGTCGGACTGGCATCGGCAGACACGGTCGGTCGGGGCAAGGCGATCCACAGGTTGGCCCAGATCCATGAGGCCGTGACCCGCATCAATCAGCTCGGTTCTGGACCGCGTTCGCAGATATCGGATGTTTTCCTGCACTCTGCGCCCCGGAGCGGAACCGCCCGGGCCCTCCTGGCGTCGCTGGAGGAACTCACGTCGTGGGACTGGCACGGCTGTCAGCTGAGTCTGGAGCACTGCGACACGATCGTCGCCGATCACCCCGCGCAGAAGGGGTTCCTCAGCCTTCACGACGAATTGGAGGCGATCTCGGCAAGCTCGCGTGCCGTCGGCGTGACCATCAACTGGGCACGCTCCGCCATCGAGACCCGCTCCCCCGACGGTCCAGCGCTGCACCTGGAACAAGCCCGCAAGTGTGGCGCACTGCGGTGGTTGATGTTTTCCGGAGTCGCGGGCCGCGCGACTGAATTCGGGCCGGCGTGGGCCGATGCTCATCTCCCGGTCGACACGGTCGAGGGCGACAGTCTGCTGACCGAGACCGAGCTGCGACGGGCGCTGCATCACATCAATCCGGGAACAAAGCTCGGCTTGAAGGTGGGGTTGCGACCGTCGTCGCTGAGTGCGGCGGAGCGACTGGAACGCATCTCCGCTTGCCTGGACCTGGTGGACAGCGCCCGCCTGGGCCGGGCAAGTGAAGCGATATCGGACAATTCTGGAAGGGAAAGCAATTGAAGATCACTGACGTCATACCGGTGCTCCTGACCGGGCCGATATCGGATGATCCGTCGATGCAGGCTTTCCGTCGGGAACGGAGCGCGGCCTTTGTCGAGCTCCATACCGATACCGGTCACGTCGGTGTCGGCGAGACGTACCTGGGCTACCACCTACCCCAGGTGTTTCCTGACATCGTCGAATACTTCGCCCATCCTGCGGGCCTACTCGGCCGAATCGTCGGCCGATGTGTTCGACGTCGTCGAGCTCACGAGCCGGATGTCGGCCTGCAGTCAGTTCTGGGGTCGGGTCGGTGTCGGACCAACAGTTATCAGCGGCATCGAAGCCGCGTTGTGGGATCTGAATGGCAAGCTGCTGGGCGTTCCCGCGTACGACCTGCTAGGGGGCCGGAAACATCTCCGCTTGAAGGGCTATGCCACCGGCGGCGTGAGCAATTGGCCGCTGTCGCGGCTACGGGAAAAAGTCGACCGCTATCTCGATGCCGGCTTCCGCGCCGTGAAATTGGGGGCCGGGCGGTACCAAGACGGACACCAACAAGACACTGCCGGCTCCCCGGCTCGAACAGCCGAACTTGAAGCGAGCAAGGTGTCGGCGATCAGGGACCACGTCGGGTCGGGTATCGGGATCATGTTGGATGCACGCATGGGATTTCGTCCATCGCACAATCGTTGGGATCTGGCCACCGCCACGGAGGTCCTGAACGCGGTGGCGCCATTCGACGTCGAATTCTTCGAGGAGCCGCTGCCGTACGACGACCCACTCGCCTATGGCGAGCTGGCGCGGACCGCGACGGTGAAAGTTGCGGGTGGTGAACAACTGACCACCGCCGGCGAGTTCGCCCCTTACGCGCGGGCGCGAAGTTTCGACATCGCCCAACCCGATGCCTCTTGGCTCAGTATGAGCCAGTTCGTAGAGGTGTCCCGAATGTTTGCCGGAAACGGCGCCGAGGTGGCCAGCCATGCGTGGTCCGCCGGTGGTGGTGTCATGCAGAACCTGCATGCCGCTTTTGCGTGCCCGAATACGGCGGTCGTGGAAATCCCGCCGCTGGCCGGGGGCCTGCACACCGAGATATGGGGCGATGCGCTGGCGCTGGACGGGAATGGCTGCGTTCAGGCGCCGACGCAACCGGGTTTGGGTGTCACCTTGACCGCGGAGACGAAACACAGGTTTCCGTACCGACCGGGAAGCGAGGAATGGGTAGACGTTCCCGGAAAGCGGATGCCCCGGTGAGAAAAGCGGAGTCTGACATTCGGCGGTCGGTGGGACGGGTCGTGGTCGCCGCCCATCAATTGCCTCCCGAGACCGTGACGTCAGGTTTCGATGTGGTCAGAGTCGATCCGTTCGGCGCCGACAGCCGAATGGACGACTCCTTGCTCCGGGGCACGACCGTGTTGTTCAGCGATATGACCCGCCCGGTTTCCTCCGGACTTGGGCACCCCAAGTAGAATTTGGGGTACGAACGGAGGAATTCAATGTCGAAGTATCGCGGGAAATACACCACGGAATTTCGGGCAACGGCGGTGCGGGAAATACTCGAGAAGTCCAAACCAATCGCGGACGTCGCTCGCGAGCTAGGATTGGTGGAGCAGACGCTGCGGAATTGGGTGGCGGCCGAGCGTCAGCGGACCGGCGGCGTGATACCGGAGGCCGAATTGACGGTGACGGAGCGCGCCCGGCTCAAACAACTGGAAAAAGAAGTCCGGGAGCTCCGGATGGAAAACGAGTTCCTGGGAAAAGCGACGGCCTTCTTCGCCAAGAAATCGCAGTGAGCGTGAAATACGCGTTCATCGCCAGCGAAGAGGGCAACTATCCGATGAACTTGATGTTCAAGTGGGCGAAGGTGTCGGCGTCCGGGTTCTACGAGTGGCGCTCCCGCGAGCCGTCGGCGACCGCGCGGCGGCGGTCCAAGCTGGCCAGCGTGATCCGGGCGCTGTTCGAAGCCTCGGACGGCACCTACGGGTATCGGCGCATCCACGCTGATCTGCGCCGATCGGGCTTCTGGGCTGACGACGAGACGGTCCGCAAGATCATGCGGGAGCTCGACCTGGTGCCCTGTCAGCCGCGGCCGTTCCGGCCCACCACCACCATCGCCGGCGACGCCGGCGACACCCCAGACCTGGTCAAACGCGACTTCACCGGCGACCGGCCCGGCGCCAAGCTGGTCGGTGACATCACCTACATCCCGACCTGGGAGGGCTGGCTGTATCTCGCCACCGTCATGGACCTGGCGACCAAGAAAGTCATCGGCTACGCCATGGCCGAACATATGCGCACCTCCCTGGTCATCGACGCCCTGGCCATGGCGATCCGCAATACCCCGATCATTGGCGGGGCCATCTTCCACAGCGACCGCGGCTGCCAATACACCAGTCAAGAATTCGCCGACTACACCGAGAGAGCCGGAATTCGCCGGTCCGTCGGCAAAACCGGCTGCTGCTGACAACGCGGCGGCGGAATCATTGAACGGTACCATCAAAATTGAACGGGTCAATCGCACGACCTATCCAACACGAGAACAAGCCCGTATTGACATCACCCGCTATATCGAGCTACGATACAATCAGATCAGGTTGCACTCCGCGCTCGGCTACATCACACCGAACGAAGCGGAGCGACACTGGAACCAACAAAACCCGGCAGCGTGAAACCAAACAGATTCCAAGTCCGGCAAACGCCGGGCGGCTCAATATTTTGCCCGCGAACGTCGACGATTTGGTCGATTTGCGCTGGGTCCAACTGCGGTTCAGCCGGTTATGCGCAGGTCTGTGGTAAGAATTTGCCGGCGCGCGGAATCGTGGTACCAATGCCAGCGGCGTCAACGACGTTCCCGTCGCTGAATGGTGTGTCCTGGCCATGCTGTCGTTGGAGCGGGGGTTCGTCGGGATGCTCGATCATCAGCGATCGCATACCTACGATCGGTCCCCCGAAATTCCAGCGGGAGTTGCGTGGGCGCACTCTCGGTATCATCGGTTACGGTGGTATCGGCCGTGAACTCGCGCGGCTCAGTAAAGCACTGGGTCTGTCCGTTTGGGCCATGAATCGCTCCCCAATTCGAGCGGTAGCGGACCGCTACGGCACCGGCCGGCACCGGCGATATCGACGGTCTACTGCCTGACCGTTTGGTGTCCTTCGGGGATTGGCCGGCATTCCTGCCGCATCTGGACTACCTTGCGCTCACGGTGGCCCTCAACCCAGCGACGAAAAGCCTGCTGGGCGATCGGGAACTCCGTTTGTTGCCGTCCCATGCGTACCTGCTGAACCCGGCCCGGGCCCAACTCGTGGAGGAGACCGCCCTTCGTAGCGCACTGTGCGCAGGTTCATTGGCCGGGGCGGCCCTGGACAGCCACTACCGGGAGCCGCTTTCCCCCGAAGACGCTGCCTGGGACTTGCCGAACACGATCATTACTCCTCATATCTCGGGGTCGACACAGAGCCCCCACTACTGGGAGCGCGTCTGGGAACTGCTGCGCCAGAATCTCGATCGCTACCACTTGGGTGTGCCGCTCTTGAACGTGGTACCGGTTCAGGACCTGGGCTAGATCTGGGCCAGATCCATGCGGGAGTGGACGATGGCCACGTTGAACCGCCCTATATTCCGCAGGTGACGGACCGGGGTTCGGTAGCGCCGTTCATGGGTTGCCAGTCCGCCGGAACGCGGCCCGCCGGCCGCCGGCGCCCCGGGATTCAGTGAAGATGCCGGCGCCAGTCGGCCGGCAGCCGATCCTCGGGGTCCCGGCGCGGGCTGCTCGACCGGGTGGTACTGCGGCGGCGCCAAGGCGGTCCGTCGTAGTAGTTCTCGGTCTGATAGTCCCAGAACCAGTCCTCGCCCGGCTCGAAGCTCTGCACCAGCCGATGACCCGGTCCGGCGGCGTGCCCGCTGGCGTGCTGGGCGGGCGAGGAGTCGCAGCAGCCGATATGACCGCACTGGGCGCAGCGGCGCAGGTGCACCCACCACCCGCCGGCGGCGTCGCATTCGACGCACCGGTGCCGCTCGGGCAGGCACCGACGGCGTCGACGCCCGGGACGTGTCGAGTCACTGGTCGGCCGTCCTCGCTGCGACGCGCAGCGGCAGCCGGACGTGAACACGGTGTCCCCGGGTTCCGACTTCACGGACAGGTCGCCGTGGTGCTTGTTGACGACGATGCGCCAGGAGATGTCCAGGCCCAGGCCCGGTGCCCTCGCCCACCGGCTTGGTGGTGAAGAACGGCTCGAAGATGCCGGGACCGATCGTCGTCCGGGATGCCCGGGCCGGTGTCGCCGATCTCGACCGAGCACGGTCGTCGTCGCTGCTGGCTGGTGCGCAGGGTCAGCGTGCCCGTCGCCGTCCATCGCCTGCAGCGCGTTGTCGATCAGGTTCGTCCAGACCTGGTTCAGCTCCGCGCCGTAGACCGGGACGTGCGGCAGCGAGCGGTCGTAGTCCTTGACCACCGTGATCCCGTCGCCGATCTTGCGGCTGAGCATGATCAGCGTGCTGTCGAGCAGTTCGTGCACGTCGAGCACCTGGAACGGCGCGCGGTCCATCTGCGAGTACTGCTTGGCCGCGCCGACCAGCGTCGAGATGCGGGTGGTCGAGTCCTCGATCTCGTTCATCAGCAGTTCGGTCTCGAGCGTGTAGTTCAGCCAGCGCACCGCGCCTTCGAGCATGCCGTCGTCGACGATGCCGCGTCAGCTGGTCCAGCCAGTCGACGTCGATGCCGGCCTGCACGAACGTCGGCGCCGATCTCGTAGCCGTTGCGCGATGCCGTGGTCGTCGAACCAGTCGGCCAGCTCGTCCTCGCGGTCGGAGGCCTCCAGCGGGGAGAGCTCCGGCGCCTTGGCCACCAGCTCGACGGCGCGCTCCTGCAGGTCGATCAGCGTCTCGAGCGTGGCTGCGGTCCCAGGCGCCGCCGGCGATCATGGCCAGCTTGTGCCGCATGCCGGCGACCCGGTCGCGCAGCGAGGAGGTGGCCCGGACCGCGGCGGCGGCCGGGTTGTTCAGCTCGTGGGTCAGGCCGGCCGACAGCGAGCCGAGCGCGAGCAGCCGTTCGCGTTGGGCGATCGTGCTGTCGGAGCTTCTGCTTGCCGAAGAACAGCCCTTCCAGCAGGTGCACCGGCATCGGGAACCACTCCTGCATGAAGTCGGCGAAGTCGTCGGCCGCGAGCACGAAGAACCGCGAGGGCTGCAGCGCCCGCAGGGACTGCGGGTAGGTCTGCGGCGACCCGGTCGCCCAGGTAGGCCGTCCAGGCGCCGGCGTAGACGCCGCGCTGCTCGGTGCGGCTGACCTCGACGTCGTCGCTGCCGACCCGCCGCGACAGCGCGACGGCCTCGATGCAGCACGAAGAAGCAGGTGGCCGGGTCGCCCTCGGCGAAGACAATGCCCGGCGGCCGGCATCTCGACGTGCCCGTGCTCGCACAGCCAGGTCAGCTGGTCGTCGGTCGAGCTTCTCGAACAGGAACAGCGTGCGCAGTTCGTCGATGTCGCAGGGCAGGTCGTCCTGCGGGCGCCGATTGGTCAGTCATTCCGATCGCTTCTTCGTCCTCGTCGGGCACCGCGTCGACGCCTACAGACCTTCGAGATAGCGGTGCACGAGCATCACGGCCATGGCGCCCTCGCCGACCGCGGAGGCGACCCGCTTGGCCGATTCGGCCCGCACGTCGCCCGCGGCGAACACGCCGGGCACGCTCGTCTCCAGATGGAACGGCTGGCGGTCCAGATTCCATCCCGGCCGGTGCTCGCCGTCCACGTCCAGATCCGGGCCGGCGACCACGAAGCCGCGGCTCGTCGCGGTGCACTACGCCGTCGAGCCAGTCGGTGCGCGGGGCGGCGCCGATGAACACGAACAACCAACCGGCCGTCACGGTCTCGGTCGTTCGCCGTGCTGTTGTCGCGCAGCGTGATGCGCTCGAGGTGCTCGTCGCCGTGGGCGGCGACCACCTCGGTGCAGGTGCGGACGTGGATGTTGTCGATGCCGCGATGCTGCTGCACCAGGTAGTACGACATCGACGCGCTCCAGCGACTCGCCGCGCACCAGCAGGGTCACCGACTGCGGGCGCCCTTGGCCAGGTTGACGGCGGCCTGGCCGGCCGAGTTGGCGCCGCCGACGATGTAGACGTCCTGGTCGGCGCAGTTGGTCGCCTCGGTGAGCGCCGACCCGTAGTAGACGCCGCGGCCGGTGAAGTCGTCCAGGCCGGCGGCGCGGCGAGCTTGCCGGTAGGAGACGCCGGTGGCCAGGATGACGGTGTGCGCGTCGATCGACTTCGCCGTCGGCGAAGCGGACCGTGCGGGCGGAGCCGTTGACCTCCAGCGCCGACGACGTCCCGGGTGGTGATCAGCTCCGCGCCGAATTTCACGGCCTGCCGCCGGGCCCGGTCGGTCAGATGCGCGCCGGACACCCCGTCGGGGAAGCCGAGGTAGTTCTCGATCCGCGAGCTCTGCCCGGCCTGCCCGCCGGTGGCGGTCCGCTCGATCAGCACGGTGCGCAGACCCTCGGACGCGCCGTAGACGGCCGCGCCCAGGCCGGCCGGTCCGCCGCCGATCACGACCAGGTCGTAGAAGTCCTCGGCCGGCGTGGTGGTCAGCCCGACGTGGCCGGCGAGCTCGGTGTCCGACGGGGCGACCAGCGCGGTGCCGTCCGGCGTCGACGACCAGCGGCAACGTGGTGCTCGTCGGCGTCGGCGGCTTGGCAGCAGCCGCTCCGGCCTCCGGCGTGTCGACCGGGTACCAGCGGTAGGGAACCTGGTTGCGGGCCAGGAACTCTCGCACCTCGGACGACCGGGCCGACCACCGGTGCCCGACCACCTTGGTCTCCGGCACGGGCTGGTAGTCGTTGGCCTTCCAGGCCTCCAGCTGAGCGTCGAGCACCGGGTAGAGCTTCTCCTCCGGCGGATCCCACGGCTTGAGCAGGTAGTAGTCGAGGTCGACGACGTTGATCGCCTCGATCGCGGCGCCGGTGTCGGCGTAGGCGGTGAGCAGCACCCGGCGGGCCGCCGGGTAGATGTCCATGGCCGCTTCCAGGAACTCCAGCCCGCTCATCTGCGGCATGCGGTAGTCGGCGAGCAGGATGGCGACCGCGTCGCCGCGCAGCTTCATCTGCTTCAGCGCGTCCAGGGCCTGCTCGCCCGACTCGGCGCGCACGACCCGGTAGTGCTCGCCGTAGCGCCGGCGCAGGTCGCGGGCGACCGCCCGGGAGACGTCGGGATCGTCGTCCACGGTGACCAGGCAGGGTCGTGTCACCTCACTGCGCGAATGGCCGGTGGCGGTGCTCACGGGAGTCAGGGTACGGGCCGGAACCGGCCCCCGCCCTTTCCGTTTCCGGCTCCGCCGCCGGTTCGCCGGCCGCGCTCCCGATCGCTCCTCCTTCCAAGCCTTTTCGGCGCCCCGGGAGTGCCCGCCCGGCCCGGCGTGGGCGGGCCACCTCTCGCGGTTCAGGTGCAGTCATAGTCGCTGGTGGATGGGCATACCCTTCCGGGGACGTTCGGCGTTCTGCGCCCTGCGCGCGCATTCGTCCGATCGTCGAGCTGAAAGGAGGCGGTGGCCATGGCTGACTTGTCCGCATTGCACCAATCGCTGGCCCAGGTTGATTTCGTGGGGCGAGACCTCGCGGAGGTGCTCTCCGAGATCACCGACATCGCCAGGAACGCTCTGCCCGCGACGAAGGCGACGTCGGTGACCCTGATCCGCGGCGAGAAGGCGTACACGGCCGCTTATTCGGGTCAGATGGCCTTGGACGCCGACGAACTGCAGTACGAGCGGGGATACGGCCCGTGCATGGACGCCGCCAGGGCCGGCCAAACTCTGGTGGTCGCCGACATGCGGGCCGAGCTGCGGTGGCCCGACTACACCAAGCAAGCGGCCGCCGCCGGGGTGCGCAGTTCGCTGTCGGTGCCCCTCCCGTTCCAGGGGTCGACGATCGGTGCTCTGAACAATTACTCCGATGAGGTGGATGCCTTCTCCGACGAAGACCTCGAACTCGGGGAGGAAGTCGCCGCCTGGGTGGCTTTGGCGGTGGCCAACGCGGACGGGGTCAGCCGCACCACCGAAGACCTGAAGAACATGCGGGCGGCCATGATCACTCGGGCCGTCATCGAGCAGGCCAAGGGAATTCTGATGGAACGACATCGGATGACCGAGGACCAGGCATTCACCGCGCTGGCGCGCACCTCTCAGAACAGGAACGTCAAGCTGCGTGAAGTAGCCCGCGAACTCGTCGATACCGGTCTGCTCCCCGGCAGCGACTGAGAAAAGCGCTCGGCGGGCGGCCCGATCCGCTCCGCTGAGCTCGACAGGAGCCGGACCGGGTCGATTTGCTCCCGCGAGTTCATTCGTTGAAGTGCCGCTGGACCAACAGCTCCGCCAAGTGCAGTCCGCGCCGGCCGGCCAGCTGGTCGATCTGGGTTCGGCAGGAAAATCCGTCGGCCAGCACGACGGCACCCGGTCCGGCGTTCCGCAGGGCCGGGCCCAGGGCGGTTTGGAAAACCCCGACCGATACGTCGTAATGGCCCTGCTCCATCCCGAAATTGCCGGCCAGGCCGCAACAGCCGCCGACCGGCCGCACGGTGGCGCCCGCCTCCACGAGTAGCGCCTGATCGGTGTGCCAGCCGAGAACGGCATGGTGATGGCAGTGCGGCTGGGCCACGATGTCGACGTCGCGCAGGTCAGGAACCAGCCAGCCGGGCGTGGCGCGGAGTAATTCGGCCAGCGTCCGCACGGCCGATTTTGCTTGCCGAGCCAGGTCGTCGCCGGGTAATAGTCGCTGGGCGTCATCGCGGAAAATCGCCGCGCACGATGGTTCCAGGGCGACGACAGGAATCCCGGCCGCCAGCGCCGGGGCCAACTGGTCGAGGCTCGCGCGTAGCCGGCGCCGCGCACCGTCCAGCTGCCCGGTGGTGAGCCAAGTCAGCCCGCAGCACACCGGTTTCCCGGGAATGGACACCCGATAACCGGCCGCTTCCAGCAGTTGCACAGCCGCGACGCCGACGGCCGGTGAGAAGTGATTGGTGAAGGTGTCCACCCACATCAGCACCGGCTGCCCGACCGGGGGCGCGGGATGGTCGGCGAACCAATCCCGGAACGTGGTGGTGGCAAGGCGCGGAATCGGTCGGCGCGGGTCGATTCCCGCCGCCTGCCTGATCAGAAAGGCCCAGGGGGCGCGCCGGGCCGCCGCGTTGACCAGACCGGCGGCCGGGTGGGCGAGGCGAGCCCAGCGGGGCAGCCAGCCGAGCGCGTAATGCGACCGCGGGCGCAGCCGCCGCCGGTATTTCTGGTGCAGCGCTTCCGCTTTGTAGGTGGCCATGTCCACACCGGCCGGGCAGTCGCTGGCACAACCCTTGCAGGACAGGCAGAGATCGAGGGACTGGGCCACTTCGGGGGCGTCGAAGCCGCGTACCAGCGATCCGTTGGCCAGTTCCTGCAGGACCCGGGCGCGTCCCCTGGTGGAGTCCTTCTCGTCCCTGGTGGCCAGAAAGGATGGGCACATCACCGTTCCGGCGTCCGCCCCTTCCACCCGGCACTTACCGACCCCGACGCACCGGTGCACAGCGGTGCCGAAATCGCCGCCGTCGTCGGCGTAGGCGAACCCCAGGTTGGCCCGGACCGGCTGTGCGGCGGGCACCCGCAGGTCCGCGTCCAGCGGACGCGGTCGGACTCCGACGCCCGGGTTCAGCAGGTCAGCCGGGTCGAAGAGGTGCTTGATCGCGGCGAATGTGTCGATGGCAGCGGGCGAGTACATCAGCGGCAGCAATTCCCCACGGGCCCGCCCGTCGCCGTGCTCGCCCGACATGGAGCCCCCGTACCTCCCCACCAACCGGGCCGCTTCGGTGGCGAACCGGCGGTACACACCGGGGTCGGCGCCGAAGGGAAAATCGATGCGGACATGCACACAGCCGTCGCCGAAGTGCCCGAACAGCAGGCCGTCCAGCCCGAAGTCGTCGAACAGCGCGCGGAAATCACTCAGGTAATCGGGCAGCCGCTCCGGCGGCACGGCGGCGTCCTCCCACCCGGGCCACGCGGGCCGGTTCCCAGGCGTCCGGCCGACCAGCCCGGAACCGTCCTCCCGGGCTCGCCACAAAGCGGTGGCCGCTGGCCCGCTCAGGATCACGGCGTCCAGCGCCCCCGCCCCGGCGGCCAGTCGACGGCCGGCGTCCAACGCTTCCGGCCGGGTGTCGCCCACGGTCTCGGCAAAGAGCCAGCCGGATCCGATCGGCAGGTCCGGCAACGCCTGAGGGCCGCGGCGCCGCCGCACCACTTCGATCAACCGGGCGTCCAGTCCTTCCAGCGCGGTCGGCCGGTGTTCGAGCACGGCCGGGACAGCGGCGGCCGCCGCCACCATGTCGGCGTAGCCCAGGGCGACCAGGGCGGTGGCCCGCGGAGCGCGACGCAGCCGCAGCGTCGCCTGCACGGTGACCGCCAGCGTGCCTTCCGTTCCGGTCAGGAAGCGACCGAGATCCGGGCGACGTTCGGGCAGCAGATGGTGAAGCGAATAGCCGGATCCCTGGCGACCGAACCGGCCGAATTCGGTCCGGATGGTACCCAGGCGGCTGTCGACCAAGCGGCGCAAGGGTTCCCGGAGGTCGGCCGGCGCGTCAGTCAGCGGCCCGGCCGTGATGTGGCGCCCGTCGGCCAGCACCACCTGCAGCGCCACCACGTTGTCGTCGGTGCGGCCGTAGCGGAGCGCCCGGGAGCCGCAGGCGTTGTTGCCGATGGCACCGCCCACGGTGGCGCGGTTGTGCGTCGACGGATCGGGACCGAACCGCAAACCGTACGGCGCCCCGGCCGCGGTGACGGCGTCGAGAATCGCGCCGGGCTGCACGGTGGCGATTTCCCCTTCCGGATCCACCGACAGGACGCGATTGAGATGGCGGGTGAAGTCGAGCACGACTCCGGTGCTCAGGGCATTTCCGGCGATCGATGTGCCGGCACCGCGGGCCGTCAACGGGACCGCGTTCTCCCGGCAGCGCCGCAGCACGCCGGAGACCTCGTCCGCCGAACGCGGGTAGACGACGGCCCGCGGGACGATCCGGTAGTTGGAGGCGTCCGAGGAATACTCGGCGCGCCGCCGGTTGGTGGCTTCGACGTCCAGACCGTCGCGTTGCAGCGCCCTGACCAGGTCGGTGGCGCCGTTCGCGGCCGCTCGGCGACCCGCTGGCCGGTCGGGCGCGGAATCGGAGCGCTCAGGGTGTGGAACGGAATCCATCACATCGCGGACGGGCGAGTGACCGTCACACCGAACCGGAATAGTCGGCCAGCCCGATCACGTTCCCGGCGGGGTCGCGAACCTCGACCACCCAGCCGGTACGGGTCTCGAACGGTTCGGCCAGCGGGATCACTCCCTGTTGCTGCAGTTCGGCACAAGCTGCCCGAGCGTCGTCCACCGTCAACCAAATGCGCGGGGTCCGGGTGGTCGGGTTGGTGATGCCGTGCCGGTCCTCCCGCAGAATCAGCGCCGGTTCCAGGCCCGGCAGCTGGAATGCGATCAGCCCGGATTCGCCGAATTCGAACTTCTTCTCCAGCCCCAGCAGCTCACCGTAGAAGAAACGGGCGTCGTCGAGGTCGTCGATGGCCAGCAGGATGTTGTCCAGGCCGGTGATGTTCATGACCGGAGCCTGCCACGCGGCGAAATCCCTCGGCCGGTCCGGCCAAGATCACCTGGGTCTCAGCTGACTCGCGTACCGTGGACGGTCGCCCGATTTCACCGCCATTTCTTCTGGGAGCCGTCATTTCCGACCGCGACCTCGCCGCTCGGCACACCGCCGAATTGGCGACCGAGCAGGATTTCGTGAATCACCTGTACCGGCGGCTCGATGCGCTCCGCGCCGAGACCCGTTCACTGCGCGACAGCTATGAGGTCGCGTCGGACGGCACGCCCGGGGGTCGGGTGCAACGCGACATCGCCTACAACCACCACAACGCGACGCTGACCGCCCTCACCGTGGCCGAGGACCGGCTCTGTTTCGGTCGGCTCGACCGTCGCGCCGCCCACGAGCCGGACGAGGCCGGGCCGGCAGGTCGGTCCGCGGTCGATTCCATGCACATCGGTCGCCTGGGCTTGTTCGACGAGGGTGCCGAGGGCCGGCAGATCCTGATGGACTGGCGGGCCCCCGCCGCCCGGCCGTTCTACGTGGCCACGGCGACGGCCCCGCTGGATGTGGTCCGGCGCCGCCATCTGCGCATCCGCCGCCGCCGGGTGGACGCGGTGTCGGACGAGTTCCTGGATCTCGATCCCGACCTGCTGGCCGATTTGGGCGTCGACCGGGCCGAGGCCACGCAGTCCGACGTGGCCGGCGAGGCGGCGCTGCTGGAGGCGCTCAACGCGCCTCGCACCGGGCGGATGGGCGACATCGTCGCCACCATCCAGGCCGAGCAGGATGCCATCATCCGCGCCGATCGCACCGGCGTGCTGGTGGTCCAGGGCGGCCCCGGCACCGGAAAGACGGCCGTGGCTCTGCACCGCGCCGCGTACCTGCTGTACACGTACCGAGAACAACTGGCCAACCGTGGCGTGCTGTTGATCGGCCCCAACCGGACGTTCCTGAACTACATCGGCCAGGTGCTGCCTTCGCTGGGCGAAAACGCCGTGGTGCTGTCCACGCTCGGCGATCTTTTCCCGAGCGTGTCCGCCACCCGGGTCGACGACGCCGAGGTGGCCGTCCTCAAGGGCCGGCTGCAGATGGTGGGGGTGATCGCCAACGCGGTGCTACAGCGCCAAGGCGTGCCCAAGGAGCCCGTCGATGTGGCCACCGAACAGGGCATGCTGCGGCTGGAGCCCGAGGTGCTGCGACGTGCGCAGGCTCGCGCCTGGGGCTCGCGGCTACCCCACAACCGGGCCCGGACGGTCTTCCTCCGGGTCGTGCTGACCCATCTGGTCCGACAGGTCGCGGACCGGCATCGGCGCGGGTTGGGTGCGGCGCTGGAAATGACCGCTGAGGACCTCGACGACATCCGGACCGATCTGCGGTCCGACGAGAAACTGGCCGTCGCGCTGGCCGGGCTGTGGCCGGTGATCTCCCCCACCCGGCTCGTCGCCGACCTGCTGTCCTCGCCGCGCAGCCTGGCGTTCGCCGCGCCCGACCTGTCCCCAGGTCAGCGGGAGCGGCTGCTCCGCGAGCCCACGGCGCCGTGGACGCTGTCGGATGTTCCGCTGCTCGACGAGGCGGCCGAACTGCTGGGCCAGGCCCCGGTGGCACGCACGGACCGGCCCGACGGCGGCGGCAGCGAATTCGCGCAGGACGTGCTGGACATGCTGGCGGAGGACGACCCGGACAACGACGGCCGCCGCGCCGCGGACTCCGGTGACGAGGCCCTGGTCGGGTTGGTCACCGCGAGCACGTTGGCCGACCTGCACCAGGAGGATCGGATCGCGCTGACGTCCACCGCGGAGCGCGCGTCGACCGACCGCGAGTGGACGTACGGGCACGTACTGGTGGACGAGGCCCAGGAGTTGTCGCCGATGGCTTGGCGGATGGTGATGCGTCGCTGCCCGGTGCGGTCGATGACTCTGGTCGGCGACGTCGCCCAGACCAGCGACGCGGCCGGCGCCACCAATTGGGAGCGGGCCCTTCGCCCCCACGTCGGCAAGAACTTCCGGGTCCACGAACTGACGGTCAACTACCGGACGCCGGCCGAGATCGCCGCGGTCGCCGACCGGGTGCTCGCCCGGATCGACCGGACCCGGCGCCCGCCGCGGTCCATCCGCAGCACCGGCGTCCAGCCATGGTGGCGTCAGGTGCCCGACGGTGAACTGCCGGAAGCGGCGCTCCAGACCGTGCGGGCGGAGCTGGCCAGCGGTGGGCAGGAGCATCTGGCGGTGATCGTGGCGGCTGCGCGGCGCGCAGCGATCGCCGCGGCGGTGGCCGCTGGCCTGGGCCAGGAAACCGGAAACCTCGGGACGGACCTGCACGAGCGCGCGGTGGTGTTGACGGTGCCGGAGGCCAAAGGCCTGGAGTTCGACGTCGTCGTGCTGGTCGACCCGGACGGTATCGAGAACGAGCACCGGCACGGCCGCGGCGATGTGTACGTGGCCCTCACCCGAGCCACCCAGCGCCTCGGCGTCCTCTACAGCGGCCGGCGGCCGCGCATCGCGCTCTGACGCCGCCCGCTGCGGCGGGCTGGTCAGGGGCTACCGGGCCGGCAGGGCCTGGCGGTCGGCGTGCTCGGCGACGGCCGCTCGCTCCACCGTCAGCAGGCTTTCCGCCTCGTGCTCCCGGTGGTAGGCCGCACCGCCGCCGCGCAGGCCGAAGAGCCGCTTGGACCAGATCAGCCAGACGACGGCCGCCACGTTGATCAGGAGCAGCACGATCCGCAGCCACGTCACCCTATCGATGAGCTCATAGATCTCCCAGGGCAGGAAAATGCTCGTCGCCACCACGGCGAAGTACTCGCCCCACCGCTTGACCAGCCACAATCCGGTCGCCTCGATGAATTGCAGCACCGCGTAGGCGAGCAGGCCGACCGCGATCCAGGTCAGCGTCTTGGAACTGAAGGAGAAGACGTCGTCGATGCCGCGGATGATCTTGGAGTTGTCGATGTTCCAGCCGATCTGGTCGGCCAGCGGTCGCAGCAGCGGCAGGTCCGTCCGGAACGATTGCTGCAGGTTCGAACGAGACCCCCGGAACACGAACACCAGCACGGCCAGACCGACCAGGCCGAGGCCGCGCAGCAGTCGCTCGCAGGCCAACAGCCGCATGATTCGCTTGTCGCGCAGCAGCCGTCCGCGCGGTACCTCGGGGGCGTCGTCGGCCGGCCCTGAGCCCTTGGGGATGCCGACCACATAGTCGGCGCACCGCAGGCAGCGCCAGGCTTCCCCGGCCGGGGTCTGCACGTGCAGCCGCTCGCGCAGCTCCGGTTCATTCGGCGCGTACGTCTCGTGACCGCGGCGGCCGCAGGTCTGCAGGTTCCAATCCACCGCCGGAGTCTAAAAGCCGGAGGCCCCGCCGGGATGCCTGTTCTGCCTCACCGGCACCTCCGGCTGGTCGGTGGGCGGCGGCGCGTCACCCAGAGCGGACCGGGTCAGGCCGAGCAGCCACATCCCAAGACACCCCACCGCGGCGATCTCTCCCAGGGACACGGCCCGCTCCACCAGCCCCACCATGTTCCAGATGTGCCAGGTGGTCACCGCCCCGAGCACAGTCTGGACGGTGAGGACCAGGAACCAGAAGGTCGCGAACAGACAGCACCACAGCACCCGCCGCGGCCAGCGATGCGCCCGGTCCCGGCGCAGACATGCCAGCGTCGCGCCGATGGGCAGCGAGAAGAAGGCGATCAACGTCCAAGTCCAGTGCACGCGGCCGGCCACGCTCGGGTCCGGCCCGAAGCCCTGCTTGGGGAAGACGATCAGCCCGATCAGGCCGACGCACCACAAGCCGAGCATGGCGGTCGTCCAGGACAGCGCCCGCACCAGACCGATGCGCATCAGGCCGAGGAGGAGAGCGGCGGAGCCGACCGCCAGCAGGCTGACGCCCAGGTCGAAAACCCAGCCGTTGGAGAGCAACTCGTATTCGCTGATGGTCCGGGAGATCGGGTTGCGGCCAGAGCTGGGCGGCACGAGATGCAGCAGAACGATCAGGACCATGGAGACCACGACGGCGACCAGTCCGGCCCGGGCGCACCACCGGGCCGTCGTCAGATCACGGCGGGAAACACCGGCCGGCACGAGCAGCAAGTCCCCGCTGTCCGGCGCGGCCAACGTGTCCGCCAAGCCGACTCACCTCCGCCGAAATTCCCGCCGTCGTCCCCGGGAAGAGCCTCCTGGACCGTTGTCCGAACCCCACTATGCTCGACCCGTGCAGCAATACCTCGATCTGCTGGACCGGATCCTGACCTCCGGAACCGACAAATCAGATCGCACGGGCACCGGCACCCGCAGCGTTTTCGGCCACCAGATGCGGTTCGACCTGTCGGCCGGCTTCCCGGTGGTGACGACCAAGAAGATCCACCTGCGGTCGGTCATCGTAGAACTCCTGTGGTTCCTGCGTGGATCCACCAACGTCCGGTGGCTGCAGGAGCGCGGCGTCACCATCTGGGACGAATGGGCGGACGCCGATGGGGAGCTCGGCCCGGTGTACGGGCATCAGTGGCGCTCCTGGCCCACTCCGGATGGCCGGCACATCGACCAGATCACGGCCGTCATCGCCTCGCTCCGCACGAATCCGGACTCGCGTCGGCACATTGTGTCGGCCTGGAACGTGGCCGAGATCGGCGACATGGCGCTGCCGCCCTGCCACACCATGTTCCAGTTCTACGTGGCCGACGGCAGGCTCTCGTGCCAGCTGTACCAACGGTCGGCGGACGTGTTCTTGGGGGTGCCATTCAACATCGCCTCGTACGCCCTGCTCACCGAGATGGTGGCCCGGGTGGTCGGTCTGCAGCCCGGCGACTTCGTGCACACCCTGGGCGACGCTCACCTGTACAGCAACCATTTCGAGCAGGCCCGGCTGCAACTGAGCAGGACGCCGCGACCCCTTCCCACCCTGTTGCTGGCCGACGGGGTCACCGACATCGACCAGTTCGGCGAGCAGGACATCGCCGTGCTGAATTACGACCCGCATCCAGGGATCAAGGCGCCGATCGCGGTATGAAGCCGAGCTCGGTGGAACGCGGTCGCGGTACGAAGGGGCTCGGCGGCCGGCGTCCGCATGTTTTTCCGCCGCCCCGGCGATGAGCGTGGTGCTGGTGGCGGCGGTTGCCCGGCACCGCGTCATCGGCGCCCAACAGGGCATCCCCTGGCACATTCCGGGAGAACAGCGGCGCTTCAAGACGATCACCATGGGCCATGCGCTGGTGATGGGCCGCAAGACGTTCGAGTCGATCGGCCGGGTGCTCCCGGGCCGGCGCACCATCGTGATCACGCGTGATGGGCAGTGGTCCCACCCCGGAGTCGAGACAGCCGATTCGCTGACTTCGGCCCTGGCGCTGGCTCGGGCCGGCGCCCAGGCCGGGAACGATGCCGGACGAGACGTCATGGTGGTCGGTGGAGGGCAGATCTATGCCGAAGCCCTGCCGCTGGCCGACCGCCTGGAGATCACCCACATCGATCTGGACGTGGCCGGGGACACGTTCTTCCCCGAGATCGACGACCAGCAGTGGGAGCCCGAGATCACCGAGGACCACGGCAGCTTCAGCTACGTCACCTACGTCCGCCGCACGGCTTGACCTCGTTGTCGGACCTCGGTCTTGCTCGACGGGGTGCGGGTGCTCGCCGCGCCAGTCGCCCGTCTGGGCAGGCCTTCGACGGGCTGGTGGCGTGACACCCGGAGCGGCCTGCGGCCGGTGCGGCGGCCACCGGTGCGGGGGCCGGGTGGGCGCACCGTCACTGATGCGGGTCCATCAGGCCGGGCCACACGCCCGCGCTCACTACGCGGCGGCCCCGATCAACGATCGGATCAGCCGACGGGAGCGCCCGGCGCGCCTGCCCGGTAAGGCATGACGATGCGCAGCGACGGGTCAATACGCGGACGCCGGTCCGGCACGCTGGCGCGGTTCGAGGCGACCAGGCCGGCTTTGGCGGAATTGGCGGTGACCTGGTTCTTGACGGCCACGGCGTGCGCCTCGTTGCGCAAGTTCGAACTCACCGTGTCCAGCACGTCCGACATGTTGATGTCCAGAGCATCACAGATGGACGCCAGCAACTCGCTGGACGCCTCCTTGCGGCCCCGTTCCACCTCAGAGAGGTAACCGAGCGACACATTCGCCGCTGTGGACACATCTCTGAGCGTGCGATTCTGGCGCGTGCGCGCATCACGCAGTGTTTCGCCCAGAGCATCTCGCAGCAGCATGCCGCACCTCCTCCCTCGTCGACCTCAATCACGAACTACAACGCCGGGGACTCTCGAAGTAGTTCCAAGACTGCCCGCCGCATGTTTCCGTGTCGTTGCCAGAAGCGCGCTGTCGGGTGACAACGCTGGTTGCGCTTCAGTGATCGTCACGCTACTACTCGCCCCCGACATCGGTCTGGCAACGGCTCGTTTGGCAGCGAAGTGATCCTTGACGGGGAAGTGCGGCGCCCAGCAATCGAGCCCCGCCCCAAACCCGGTGTCCCTACGACCCACCGTCGCCCCCCCGCACAGCGCCTACCGGTCGGGTCACCCTGCTACTGCGGCACCGCTGCCAGCCGGCCGCCGCCGATGCCGCTTTGCCCATACTCGGCAAGGAGCGCGACAGCCTGCCGGACCGCGGCGGCCCGTACCCGAGCCCGAACGGCAGCGCCCGCGTCTCCTCGAGTGTGCGCGGACAGCCCTTCGCCTTCACCCGGTCCGAAGATCTTGTCGGCCGACAGCGACTCCGCTCGCTGCCAACCCGGCGCGACCAGGGCCAGATGGACGGTGCCCACGGCCGCGCCACCTTGCGGGTCCGGCCCGGCCACGCCGGTGAGCCCGATGCCGACGGTCGCTCCGCACCGCGTCCGCGCCCCCTCGGCCAGCTGTCTGGCCACCTGCGGGTGCACCGGGCCGTGTCGGGCCAGCAGCTCGGGCGAGACACCAGCCAGCGACGCCTTCAGGTCCGTGGCGTACACCACCAGACCGCCCCGCACCACCGCCGAGGAGCCCGGCGTTTCCGTCAACACCGCGGTCAGCAGTCCGGCGGTGAGCGATTCGGCCGCCGCCACCGTGACGGCCGCATCCGCCAGCGTGGCCAGCAGCCGGACCAGAACGTCGGGTTCCAGCCCGACCTCGGCCGCCAGGGTCATCGCAGCCGCGCGCGCGAATTCGACACCAGGGTGGCGGCCCGAACCACATAGTCCAGGCCGGTGGCCACTGTGAGCAGCACGGCCACCCACATCAGCACGGCCAGCTCGGGGTGAATGGCAGCTGGTAGCGGCAGCACGTAGAACAGGATCGCGAACATCTGGACCAGCGTCTTGAGCTTGCCGCCGGGGCTGGCGGCGATCACGCCATAGCGGATGACGACCACGCGGAGCAGGGTGATGCCGATTTCCCGGACCAGGATGACGACGGTGATCCACCACGCCAGGTCGTTCAGCATGGATAGGCCGATGAGTGCGGACCCGGTCAGCGCCTTGTCCGCGATCGGGTCGGCGATCTTGCCGAAGTCGGTGACCTGGCCGCGTTTGCGGGCGATGCGTCCGTCGAAGCGGTCGGTGATCCCGGCGGCGAATCCGACGGCGCCGGCCAGCCAGCGCCAGAGCGGGTCGTGACCGCCATGGGCGAACAACAGCAGCAGAAAGACCGGAACCAGGATCAGCCGCATCACGGTCAACGCGTTGGGCAGGTTGACCAACTTGACCGTGGGCCGATCCGTCGTCATGCCCGCGCCGCCGCCGTCAACGCTTCCCGGCTGGGCACAGCCAAGGGCAGAATCTCCAGCGGTTCGGCCACCAGGTCGATGCCCTCGGTGCCGACGACCCGGGCGCGGACCAGATCGCTCAGCTCGAGCCCGTCACCGCCGAGAAGCATCGTGGTGCCGTCGACCTCGGGGGCCTGGTGGTCAGCCCGGCCGATCACCTCGCCGTCGCTGAGATCGTCGATCAGCACGACGATTTCGCTGCCGATCCGATCGTCGGCGCGCTGAGCGGTGATTTCTTCGGCCACCGCGGTGATCCGCTCGACGCGCTCGTCGATCTCGTCCTGCTCCAGTTTTCCGGGCAAGACGAAGGCAGCGGTGCCGTCCTCGTCCGAATAGCCGAACACACCGACAGCGTCCAGGCGGGATTGCAGCAGAAACGACTCCAGCTCGCCCAGCTCCGCGGCGGTTTCGCCGGGGAAGCCGACGATGACGTTGGTGCGAATACCGGCCGGCGGCGCGGCGGTGCGGATCCGGGCGACCAGGTCGAGGAACGAATCGTGGGAGCCGAACCGCTTCATCCGGCGTAGCACCGAGGCGGAAGCGTGCTGAAACGACATGTCGTAGTAGTCGGCAACGCCCGGGGTGTCCGCGATCGCGGTGATCATGGAGGGGGTGGTTTCCGCTGGCTGCAGGTATGAGATCCGGACTCGGACAATGCCCGGTACCGCGGCCAGCTCGGCCAGAAGTTGCTCAAGCAGGCGTTGGCCCGGCAGGTCCTTGCCGTAGGAGGTCGAATTCTCGCTGACCAGGACGATTTCGCGGATGCCCTGCCCGGACAGCCACCGGGCTTCGGCGACGATGTCGTTGATGGGTCGGGACACGAAACTGCCGCGGAAGCTGGGGATCGCGCAGAACGTACAACGGCGGTCACAACCCGACGCGATCTTGACCGGTGCCACCGGACCCGACTGCAGCAGCCGGCGAGCGAGCACCGGTCCGGCGGCCTTCGCGCCGGTCGGTCCGTGGCCGGGCACGGAGATTCCGGCGGCCGCCCGCGGCCGGGCGACCGGTGCGATCGGCAGCAGCGTGCGGCGATCGACCGGGGTATGCGATGCCGGAGCATGTCCGTCCAGCACGTCGCCGAGCAAGCGGCCCAATTCCGGATAGGCGTCGAATCCGAGGACCGCGTCGGCTTCGGGCAGTGCGGCGGCCAGTTCCTGGCCGTACCGCTCGGCCAGGCAACCGACCGCCACCACCTTGGCGCCGGTGTCCGCCGCGGCCAGCAAAGTGTCGATGGAGTCCTTCTTGGCGCTGGCCACGAACGCGCAGGTGTTGACCACGACGATGTCGGCCGGTGCCCCCTCCTCGACCAGCTCGAAACCGCCGCCCGCCAGCCGTCCGGCGATCTCCGACGAGTCGACCTCGTTGCGGGCACAGCCTAGGGTCACCAGCGAGACCGATGGAGTGGTCGCTGACGACCTCTCCTGGGCTGCGAGCAGGCGGGGCCGGGACACAGAATCAGCCTAACGGCGACACAGCCGACCGCCGACCGGGTGCAGGCCGCGGAAGGCGGCCGGATCCGAGCGCCGATCCCGACTCGAGGGCGATGGCGGTCGGGCGCCGCCGGTCCGGATTTCGCGACCGGGCGTCATTCGGCCGGCCCGTGTGTCGGCGTCCGACCGGAAACCCGGCCGGATACCTATTCGGCAGCGGAGAGGCAACATTACCCGCATAATCGCGCTCGTCCTCATGAAGGCCGACAAAACGACCGTTGCATGACATTTCTTAGGCGACATTCGCGGACGAGGCGGCCGTCTCACGGTTGGCCGAAACCACCTGTCGGTCTGTCGATCTGGGGCAGCCAGATCATGTGGCGCTTATCAGCCGATCATCAAGAACGGTTCAAGCTGGATTTCTCTCCGGCCCTCGCCGCCGTCTCCGGCACAATTCATATGGATGCGAAGTCAGGCGAAGCAGAGGCGTATGTAAGGTTCTCGTATGCCGGGCGCCGCCCGAGCTGCCGTCCGGACGGCGTTGCCCGGGCCTACGGAGAACCCATGACCGCTGCTGCGTTCATCCTGGCCGCCGACCCGATCAAGCCCAGCGGCAGCGATCCGCATCTCATTGCCGCGGCCGTCATCGGGATCGTCGCGATCATCGTCCTCATCACGTGGTTGAAGGTGCACCCGTTCCTGGCCCTGGCCCTGGGCGCCGTCGGCCTCGGTTTCGGCGCCGGGATGGGCGCCACCAAAGCGGTGACCAGCTTTGGAACCGGTTTCGGCTCCACCATGACCAGCGTCGGAATCCTGGTCGGCTTCGGTGCGATGTTCGCCAAACTGCTGGTCGACTCCGGCGGTGCTGATCGCATCGTCACCACGATCGTTGACAAGGCCCGGCCGTCGTTGCTGCCCTGGGCGATGGCTCTGGCCGGCGCCCTGATCGGGTTGCCGATGTTCTTCGAAATCGGCGTCGTCATCCTGATCCCGGTTGTTCTCCTGGTGGCGCGGCGCTCCGGTCAGCCGCTCATGCGCATCGCCATTCCCACCTTGGCCGGACTGTCGGTCATGCACGGCCTGGTGCCGCCTCATCCAGGCCCACTGGTCGCCATCGGTGCCCTCAAGGCCAATCTCGGGCTCACCCTGGCCATCGGGCTGGTCATCGCCATCCCCACCGTCATCATCTGCGGACCGCTGCTCGGTAAACTGATCGCCCGCTGGGTGGACGTTCCCGCTCCCGACCTGTTCGGCGGCAATTCCTCCGCCGAGGCCGAGAATCATGCCGCCAGCGGCGGAATGGTCGCCACCGAGACCAAGCCCGCCCGCCGGCCGTCGTTCGGTGCCGCTCTGTCGGCGATTCTGGTGCCAGTGGTTCTCATGCTGGCGGCCGCCATCGTCGACGTCGCCGCCCCGAACGCGAACAACGTCTTCAAGAGCATCCTGGTCTTCTTCGGCACGCCCGTGGTCGCGTTGGCCGTCACCGTCATCTACGGCATCTTCGTGCTCGGAACGGGCGCCAGAATGACCCGCCGCACGGTGGCCACCTCGCTGGACTCGGCGCTCGGACCGATCGCCAACATCGTGTTCATCGTCTGCGCGGGTGGTGGCCTCAAACAGGTCATCATCGACACCGGCATCGGCGACGTCATCGCCCGGGCCGTACAGAACAGCGGTCTGTCCGTCCTGGTCCTGGCCTGGTTCGTGGCGGTGCTCATCCGCGTGGCCACCGGCTCGGCCACCGTGGCGATCACCACCGCTGCCGGCATCCTGTCCCCCCTGGCCGCCACTCTCCCGACCGGAACCGTCGCTCTCATGGTGCTGGCGGTCGGCTCAGGCTCTCTGTTCTTGTCCCACGTGAACGACGCCGGCTTCTGGCTCGTCAAGGAATTCCTCGGCCTGAGTGTCGTGCAGACGTTGAAATCGTGGACGGTGATGGAAAGTCTGATCTCCGTAGTGGGTCTGGCCGGCACGCTCATCGCGCATATCTTCATCTCATGAGCACCCAGCAACCCGTCCTGGTCATCATGGGGGTGTCCGGCTCCGGGAAATCAACCATCGCCGGGCTGCTGGCCGGACAGCTCGGGTGGGACCTCGAAGAGGGCGACATCCTGCATCCCCCCGAGAACGTCGCCAAGATGGCCGCCGGCCAGCCCCTCACCGACGAGGACCGCTGGCCCTGGCTGGACACCGTCGCCTCGTGGATCACGGAGCACACCATGGCCGGCCGGCCCGGCATCATCACTTGCTCGGCCCTGAAAAAGATCTACCGCGACAAACTCCGTGGCAATCACGTGGTCTTCGTGCACCTGTCCGGATCCAAGACATTGATAGGCGAACGACTCACCCAGCGACTGGATCACTTCATGCCTCCCAGTTTGCTGGACTCGCAAGTCGCCACGCTGGAACCACCGGGGCCGGACGAGCAAACTCTGACCGTCGACGCCAGCAACAAGCCCGCCCAGGAAGCGGCCGAGATCATCGAAAAACTTCACCTGCATCCTGAGACCGGCAACTGAGGAATTCTCGCCACCGCGGCGCCGCAGCTGGTTGTCGAATCCAATGATCGGGGCCGGTACGCCCTCTGCAAAAATGAGGAATGACCGGCTCTGTCATCGCGATCACTGGTGCTGCCGGGGGGATCGGTTCCCGGCTGCGGCCGCTGCTGCGCCGTCCCGACCGCCGCCTGGTATTGCTCGACACCACACCGATTCCGGATCCGGCCGAGGGGGAAACCGCGGTCACCGGCTCCATTCTCGACTCTGCGACGGTGCTCTCCTGTTTCCATGGCGCCGATTTGGTGGTGCACCTGGCCGGCATCGCCAGTGAGGCCCCGTGGCCGAAGCTGCTCGCCGCCAATATCGACGGCACCCAGCGCGTGCTCGAGGCCGCTCACCGCGCCGGCGTGCCCCGGATCCTGTTGGCCAGCTCCAACCACGCGGTGGGATACCACCTGATGGACACGATCAAGGACGTCGTCGTGCTGCCGCCGCGGCCGGACAGCTACTACGGGGTGACCAAGGTGGCCATGGAGGCGCTGGGCAGCCTGTTCGCCGATCGGTATGGCATGGCGGTGGTTTCCGCCCGCATCCTCTGGGCGTCGGCCGCACCGTTGCCCGGCCGCGGTGCCTTGGCCTGGTTCTCGCCCGCGGACATCGCCCGCTTGGTGGAGGCGGTCCTCGTTCTTCGGGAGCCAGGACACCACATCGTCTGGGGCGGCTCCCGCAACGCCGCCGCGATCTTGAACTTGGCGGCGGGCCACCGCATCGGCTTCGAGCCTGCCGATGATGCCGGTCGATCCCATCCTGACCTGCCGGTGGAGACAGACCTGCACCAAACGCTGGGCGGGCCGGAGGTTTTCGCTCGTGACCTGGGCGAACCCTGGCCACCCCCGCCGCTCTCATCGAAGACCTGACCCCGGACAGCCCGCAGCAACTGCGCGTACCGAAGTTCCGGGCCGGCTGGAGGCCGACTGGTCGGCGCGGCACCTTGGGTGCGGCTGCTGCCTGGCGTACCGGTTTGGTCATGGGCCGGGCGGTCCGCCACCTCGCTACCCCGGCCGGACCAGGACAGCGAGGTACGGCCATGGCCGCTCGGCGGTTTCCCGCGTCTACGTGAGTCGGTCGGCGACCTTCTGCACGACGGTGCTGGGCCGTTGTTGCTCGCCGGCGAGAGCGCTGACGACGACCAAGGCGCCGGTGAGGGCGGGGATGGCCCACTGCATCCAGCTCAACTGGCGCTGAGCCGAAGCGACCTCGGCCGGGGTGTCCGCCGCGGGGGTGGTTCCGTCCTGAACGGGACGGCGATGGTCCTGGGCGACCCTCTTACCGAGCATTCTGGAAATTCCGGTCGCCGCCAAAGCCGCTCCGGTGAGTGCAGTTTTGACCACACTCATCGTGGCGACGCCGGACTGGCCGACAACCCGTCCCTTGTTGCCGATCAGCTGGCCCCCGGCGCCCACCAGGTGCATACCGATGGCCGCCGCGTTCACCGGGGTCCACCGGTTCCAGCCGGCATTGGTCACCGCCCCAGCGTCCGAACTGTTGGTCGCCTCACCAGCGGCCGGGTTCAACGACACCGCGTTGGCCAGAGTGCCGCCGAACCAGGCGGCCAATCCGAGATCATGCATTGCGCGGGTGACGACGTTCGCCACAACGCCTCCTTGAGAAAAGCGAGTGATTGGAAGCCGTTGGTTGGACCGCAGTGTGCTCGCGCCCAGTCAATACCCCGTCATTCGAGAAGCAAGCCGGCCGTTTCTCAGGCCGTCGCGGTGCAGCCCCGGCTGTTCCCTGTCCGTCCGGCTCCGGACCCCCGTTCAGCCTCGAACGACGGATGCGTTGCAAGTCTCGCGGTCATCTCCGTCAGCTGGAGGTGCAACGGGCACCCGGCCGTAGGACGCCCGGCCGACCTTGTTCTCCAATGCGTCAGAAACGCACCGCCGGGCACCGTCGGAGCATGACCGACCCTGCAGAAGTGGCTCGGGGCGCCCGGAGCACCAAAGTGGTCACGGACGTGGTCCGGTTGCTGGCGGCCACTGTCAATCGATTGCGCACTCCGTTGTTGGTGGTCTCGTTGGCTCCCTTGGCCGCCGGTCTGCTGCTCGTCGGGTTCTCGACGGCCGGTTCCGGGTCGGATCTCCCCTGGGCGCTGACGATCGGCGTGATCGGCCTGCTGCCGGCCGGCTGGCTGGCGCTGCGGCGGCGGGAGCTGCTCGCCGCGGTGAGCAACCCGGAGTCGGCGCTCGCCGATGTGCGCTCGCTGCTGACCGCCGGTCCAGTGCTGGCGCAACTCAAAGAGAACCTCATCCATGTGCCCGCTGGTGTGGCCCGCCGGCCTGGCCAGCTGGCCCGACGGCTTTGGCGTGGGGTGCGGATGGGGGGCGCCCTGCGCTCCAACCTGGTCGCGAATCCCCGACTGGCCCCCTTCCTCCCGCGGCGGCTGCGCAGCACCGGGCTGCTGGTCGTCGCCTGTCTGGCGGCCACGGTCGTGTTGGCGGGTCTGGCCGTCCTCGAGTTGCTGACTGCGGCCCTTCCCAGCTGGTGATTCGGCCGGAGTGGCCACCGAACCGGCCCTTCGAGCCGAGCTTGACGGTCGGCGGCTGCCTACCGACATAAGGTTGTTCGGTAACCCTGCCACGGCAAGGACGGACGAAAGGTGCCGAGCATGAGTACCGCACGGTCGCGGCTGGACGATCCGATCACGCTCCTGAGTCCGGAGACGGCGACCCTGCCCGTGCCAGTTTCTTCGTCGATCGTGGCGCCAGGACACGACCCGCAGCGCGGCATGCGGCTGGTCGTTCAGATTCCCTGTCTGAACGAAGAGGACACCATCGGCCTGGTTCTCTCCACAATTCCGAAACAGATCCCGGGGATCTCCGAGATCATCATCTTGATCATCGATGACGGTTCCACCGACCGCACGGTCGAGGTGGCTCAATCCATGGGCGTCACCCATTTCGTGCGGCATGCCCGCAACCGCGGATTGGGCCGGTCCTTTCACGATGGGGTTCAGCGAGCGCTGGAACTCGGCGCCGATGTCGTCGTCAACACCGACGGCGACAACCAATATCCGCAAGAGCGGATCATTGGATCTGGTTCAGCCGATCATTCACGGTCAGGCCGAGATCGTCATCGCGGACCGCCAGACGCACGAGATCGAGCACTTCTCCCCGTTCAAAAAGCGCATGCAGCGCTTCGGGAGCTGGGTGGTCAACCGGACAGCGGGAACGGAGTTGCCCGACGCGGCCAGCGGATTCCGCGCCTATTCCCGCGACAGCCTCATGCTGCTGAACACCATCACCCGGTTCTCGTACTGCATGGAAACCATCATTCAGGCCGGCAACAAGAAGCTCAAGATCACCAGCCTGCCCGTGACGACGAACCCCAAAACCAGAGAGTCTCGGCTCTTCAAGTCCATGGGCGAACACATGATCAAATCGGGCGGCGCCATTATCCGCTCGTACATCATGTACAAGCCGTACGCGATCTTTTCGACCTTCGCTTCCATTTTCGGATTGTTGGGCTTGTTCTTCTTCGGGCGTTTCGCGGTTCTGCGGATCGTCGGCAACCGCGGCGAGCATGTCCAGTCCATCATCGTCGGCGCGGTGTCGCTCATCGTCGCCTTTCTGTCGATGATCATCGGCATCACCGCAGACCTCATCCGCACCAACCGCATGCTGATCGAGGACACCCTGGAGCACACCAAGAAAATGCGGTTCGGCCGGTCTGATTACGTGGCGTTGAACGAGGAACAGGCCGAGCAGCCGGCCCTGCGCAACGGCTCGGACGGTTTCGCGGCCCGGGAGTGAGACGGCGTCGCCCACCGGGTCCGGTCGGTCACGGCGCGTCTGCATCAGGGTGCGGATCGAGCGGCCGGCCGGGGCACCGTGGTTAGGGCTCGCACCCTCCCCGTCGCCGAGGTTTACCGACACTTCGCCGACGACGACGCCGCCGCCGGGTCTCCGCTTCACCGACGGGTCGCCCTGGCCCTGAGCGAGTCTGCGGCGGCGCTGGGCGTGATCGAGTCGGCGCCGGCGCGCAAGTGCCATCCCAGCCTGATCCTGGCTGCCCTGTATGACCTGGCCCTGGCCGGTCGGGCTCCCGCTCTGGCGGCGGCGTACGAGGAGGCCGACGGCGCGGCGGCAGCCGAGGCGGCGATCCACACCTTGGTCGACCTGGCCGACTAGGTGCTGGCCATTGCGATGCACCGCACGGCCCAGCCTCACGAAGAAGGTCGGTCCGCCGTGCTGTACCCGGCGGTGGCCGAGGCGGCGCGGCGGGTGGGCGCCAGCGCGGTAGGGCTGATCGACGTAGGCCGCTCGGCCGGACTCAACCTCAACGTCGACCGCGTCGACATCAGCTACGGCAACGGGCAATCGCTCGGCGACCCGGCATCTTCCGTGCAGGTGTCGTCGTCGGTGGTCCGGGGGCGCCGGCCGCCTCCGCACGCCATCCCGCCGGTCCTGGCCCGTATCTGCGTCGACGTCGATCCGCTCGACGTCACCGATCCCGACGATGTTCGGTGGTTGCGAGCGTGCCTCGGCCCCGACCAACCGGAACGGCTGGCCGCGTTGCAGGCGGAGTTGGCGCTGGCGGCAACGGCCCCGCGGCTGGTACTGCCGGGGAACGCCGTTGACGTGCTTTCCGACGCTGTCGCGCGCGTGCCGGCGGACGCCCTGCCCGTCGTGATGACCACATGGGCGTTGTCGCGCTTCCCGCTGGAGAGTCGCCTGAAGTTCCTGTGCCGCCTGGACGAGGCCGCGACCGACCGGCCGGTGGCTTGGGTGTCGGCCGAGGGTGTGGGAGTAGCGCCGGCGATACCGACGTTCGGCGATCGGCGCGCCTCCGGTCACAGCATCCTCGGAGTTGCGGTGTTCGAGCAGTCGTTCCTGCACGCTGAGGCCCTCGGCCGGTGCTGGTCGCAGGGACGCCTGCTCGCGTGGCTGGCCGATGGCGACACTGTGATCACCGTCGCAGGCGGTGGCCGCCGCCCGGAAGCGGAACGCGCCGGTTCCGGCGACTGAAATCATTCCCTGAGCCATCATTTCCTGAACGGCGTCGCGCTGATACCGACACAGCACAAAAGGGGTGGGTCCCATGACCGACACGGCCGTCAACGAGACCGGCGTGACCATCGTCGGGACCAACCAGCGGGACGCGTGGTTGGCCGGCGAGTTGCCGCCGGTGGAGGAGATTCATCCGGGCATCTGGTCGCTGCCCGTCGTGTTCCCACGAAATCCCCTGCGCTACACGCTGTGTTATCTGTTGGAGGACTCCCGCGGTCCGGTGCTGATCGATCCCGGATGCCTGTCGGACCGGGGTGACGAGCCACTGGTGGCCGCGGTGCGCGCCACCGGCCACGAGCTCGCTGATGTGGCCGGTGCTGTGATCACTCACGCCCACTTCGATCACCACGGCCTGTCCGGGGCTGTCCTGAACGCCGCGCCGGGCGCCTGGATGGGAATGCATGCCGACGAGCGCGGGATGCTGCCCAGCCACTTCCACGGCAACGGAAGCACGGGCCTGCTGGACCAGGGCTGGATGGTGGCCTGCGGGATCCCCGAGGCCGAGCGGGAATCGATGTCCGTGCCTCCGAGCGGCATGGCCCTGCTGCGGCAGATGCCCGACCCGACGCTGCTGCTCGAGGACGGTGACCTGCTGCCGTTGGCCGATCGCCGGGTTCGTGCGGTGTGGACCCCCGGCCACACCCCCGGTCACCTGTGTTTTCACGACGAGGACGCCAACGTCTTCTTCTCCGGCGATCATGTGCTGCCTCGCATCAGTCCGAACATCGGCGTGCAGAGTCCGGACGCTCCCCCGCCGCTGGGCCGGTACCTCTCGTCGCTGGCGGCCAGCGCGCGCTTCGACGATTGCGAGGTGCTGCCCGGCCACGAGTGGCGCTTCCGAGGTCTCGCCGCCCGAGTCGGTCAGCTGATCGGCCACCATGAACGCCGGTGCGCCGAGATCGTCGACGCGGTCCGCACGCATCCGGGCGCCGATGCCTGGACCATTTCCGGGCGGATCACGTGGTCGCGGGGCTGGGACTCGCTGTCCGGCATGCTTCGCCGCATGGCCTTGGGTGAGACGCTCGCGCACCTGCAGTACCTTCAGGAGAACGGACGGCTGTCTGAGAGCGGGGATGGCCCCCTGGTCCGGTATTGGGCTGCCTGACGGACAGAACCGGTTGTCGCACTGCGAATCCCACTGAAGGGGTTAGGAGTTTTCGCTGGGCCCATGCGAAATGGCACTCTGGGTTTCGAAATGGCGCCGCGAGTTTCGAAATGGCACGCTGAGTTTCTAAATGGCACGCTGAGTTTCTAAATGGCACGCTGAGTTTCTCAATGGCGCTGTCAGTCCGAGGAGTTCCGCGGCCGGACCGGACGGCCGCTACTGCTGCAGAATGACTGGATGCTGTCCGGCCGACCGTCGCAGGCGCCTCCGGTGCCTGACGCGGTGAGGGCCTTCGCGGCCGGACAACCGCTGGAGGCCGTGTGGCGCAACGAGCTCGGCGGCCTCACCTGGCGGGTGGGTGCCGCCGCGGCCCGGGCGTTCGTGAAGTGGGCGCCGGTCGGCACTGGACTGGATCTCGGCGCCGAGCGAATGCGGTTGACCTGGCTGGCCGGTCGGACCAGGGCGCCGCAGGTGGTGGCTCATGGGGGTGACGCGGACGGTGACTGGTTGGCCACCACACCACTGCCGGGACAGTCGGCCGTCGCTCAGCCCTGGGCCGACCGGCCGGAAACCGCAGTGGTCGCCATCGCCCGCGGGTTGCGGCAGCTTCATGACGAACTGGACCCCACCGACTGCCCATTCTCATGGTCCGCGTCGTTCCGCCTGAAGCGGGTGCGGGCCGCCCTCACCGGGCCGGAAATCGCCGGACTCTCCGACATCCCACCCGTCGACCGGCTGGTCGTCTGCCACGGCGATCCTTGTGCACCGAACACACTCCTCGACGAGAAGGGAGATTTCGCCGGTCATGTCGACCTCGGCGCCCTGGGCGTGGCCGACCGCTGGGCCGATCTGGCGGTCGCGTCGTGGAGCCTGGAATGGAATTACGGACCGGACTGGCAGGTTCTGTTCTTCGCCGCGTACGGCGTCGCTCCCGATCCCCGCCGCATCGCGTACTACCGCCGACTGTGGGCCGCCGGCTGACGCTCGACCCGATCGGCCGGGCATCCGCCGGCCCCCGCGACGCGATTAGGGTGGGAAACCGTGTCTTCCCAGCCCCTACCCGCCGATGCCGCCGGCTCGTCCGCACCCGGCCTGCGGCAAACGGCTCCCGATGTCACCGTACGGCGCGCCCGGGTCGGTGACGTCAGGCGGATCAAGGAACTGGTCGACTGCTATGCCGGGCGCATCCTGTTGACCAAGAGCCTGGTCAACCTGTTCGAGGACGTCACCGAGTTCTGGGTCGCCGAGCTCGATGGGCGGGTGGTGAGCTGCGGTGCGCTGCACGTGTTCTGGGAGGATCTGGGTGAGATCCGCACCATCGCGACGGACCCGGCGGTCCGGGGCCACGGGATCGGCCGCCGGCTCTGCGAGACGATCATGGCCGAGGCCCGGGCCATTGGGCTCACGCGTCTTTTCGTGCTGACGTTCGAGACGTCGTTCTTCGCCGCTTTGGGGTTCTGGCCCATCGAGGAGCTGGATCTGACCACCGAGGCCTACGCCGAGCTACGGGGGTCCTACGACGCCGGGGTGGCCGAATTCTTGGATCTGCCGTACGTCAAACCGAATACCCTGGGGAACACCAGGATGCTTCTGCATCTCTGACGGCTGGGACCGCACCTCAGAACCGGGGCGTGCGCTTGTCGGCCAGCTTGGCCAGGGCTTCAGCCAGCAAGGCCTCGCCGTCTGTATCGCTGCGGCGCTCCCGCACGTAAGCCAGATGGGTCTTGTACGGTTCGTGACGGTTCGCCCCGGGCGGCGCATCGCGATCCAGGCCGGCCGGCGACCCGCAACTCGAACAGTCCCACGACTCGGGGAGCTCGGCATCCATCGCGAACTTCAGCGTGGTGACATGGCCGTTGGCGCAATAGAAATCCAGCTTCTGACGAGGCGCCAGCTCGCCGCGGTCAGCCTCGCCCATGCGTCCGGCACCGATCCGCGAACCTCGCAGGGGTGATCCCGTCGCCATCGTTGTGCCGCACCTCTCGCCCGTAGCTGACGTTGGAACGACCGGGACGACCCGGCCGCGCTCAGCTGTACTTCAGCAGCAAACCGATTCCGACGATCGAGATGACCCAGATCGCCGCGATGAACAAGGTCAGCCGATCCAGATTCTTCTCGACGACGGACGAACCGGCGAGTGACGACTGCACACTGCCGCCGAAGAGCGAGGACAGCCCACCGCCCTTGCCCCGGTGGAGCAGGATCAACGCCATCAGCGCCAGGCTGGTGATGACCAGCAGGATTTCCAGAACGATTTTCATGGATGCCTTGGATCGTGCGGACGTGAAGATGAAGCGACAGCCTCTACCCGCCGTCGATGGACGACGGACGCGCCCAGTCTAAGCCGTCCGCGGCGCGGAGGTGGCATCGCGCGCGCTGAGCATCGTGGCCGGGAACGGGTGGTCCGGCCTTGTGCCGACCGGCCGCCGCGTTCAGGACAGGATGCCGACAGAGTTGGCGACCAGGTTGGCGAACTCGGTACCGTCGATGGAGGCGCCACCGACGAGTGCACCGTCCACGTCGGCCTCGGCCACGATCTCGGCGACGTTGCCCGACTTCACCGAGCCGCCGTACAGAATGCGGATCTGATTGGCGATGTCGGCGTTGTAACGTTCGACTAGGGCCGCCCGCAAGGCGCAGCACACTTCTTGAGCATCGGCCGGAGTCGCCACCCGGCCTGTGCCGATGGCCCAAATCGGCTCGTAGGCCAGAACTAGGCTGCTGGCGCGGTCCGGGTCGACGTCGGCCAGAGCGGCGTTCAACTGCCGCACCGAGTGTTCGACGTGGGTTCCGGTTTCCCGGATGCCCAGGCCCTCTCCCACGCACAGGATGGGCACCAGACCGTGTCGGTAGGCGGCCGCGACCTTGAGCGCCAGCTGGTCATCGGATTCGTTGTGATATTCGCGCCGCTCCGAGTGGCCGACCAGAACATAGGTGCATCCCAGTTTGGCCAGCATGGCGCCCGAGATGTCGCCAGTGTACGCACCGGAATCGTGCGGGGACAGGTCCTGCGCGCCGAGGACCAGATTGAGCTTGTCACCGTCGATCAGGGTCTGGACGGAACGCAGGTCGGTGAACGGTGGCAACAGGGCCACCTCGACCTTGCTGTAGTACTTCTCGGGCAGAGTGAACGCGATCTTCTGGGCCAGGGCGATGGCCTCGAGATGATTCAGGTTCATCTTCCAGTTGCCGGCGATGAGCAGGGCCCGACCGGGACCGGTGGGCCGGATCCGGGCGTCTCGCTTGCTGGAATCGGGCATCGATCAATCCTCCAGAACGGTCAGGCCGGGCAGTTCCTTGCCCTCGAGGAATTCGAGCGACGCACCGCCGCCGGTCGAGATGTGGGTGAATCCGGCTTCGTCGACGCCCAGCAGCCGGACGGCAGCCGCCGAGTCACCGCCGCCGACCACCGAGAAGGAACTTCCCGAGGCGATCGCCTCGGCGATGGCCTTGGTTCCGGCCGAGAATTTCTCGAATTCGAAGACGCCGGCCGGGCCGTTCCAGAAGATGGTGGCCGCGCGAGAAAGGATCTCCACGTAGGCCCTTCGGGTGTCCGGCCCGATGTCCAGTCCCTGCCAGTTGTCCGGGATGGCCGTGGCGTCGACGATCTGGGTATCCGCGTCGGCGGCGAATCCGTCGGCGATGACCAGGTCGATGGGCAGCACGATCTTCGCGCCGTTGCCGTCCAGCAGGCCCTTGACCGTGTCGATCTGATCGGCCTGCAGCAACGAGTCGCCCACGTTGTGGCCCTGAGCGGCCAGGAAGGTGTACGCCATGCCGCCGCAGACCAACAGGGTGTCGACCTGAGGCAGCAGCGACGTGATCACGCCCAGCTTGTCGGAGACCTTGGCGCCGCCCAGCACAACGACATACGGCCGTTCCGGATCGACGGTGAGCTTGTGCAGGACGGCCGTTTCCTCGGACACCAGATAGCCGGCGTAGTGCGGCAGCTTCCGGGCCACGTCGTACACCGACGCCTGCTTGCGGTGGACCACGCCGAAGCCGTCGGACACGAATGCCGCGTCCGCGCCGACCAGTCGGACCAGGGCGCCGGCCAGCGCATTGCGCTCGGTTTCGTCCTTGCTGGTCTCCCGGGGGTCGAACCGCACGTTCTCCAGCAGAGCCACGGCGCCGTCGGCGAGCCCGGACACCACCGCGGTGGCCGATTCGCCGACCAGATCGCTCGCGAACGCCACCGGCGCTCCCAGCAATTCGGCCAGTCGGGCCGAAACCGGGGCCAGCGAGTACCTGTCCTCCGGGGCGCCCTTCGGCCGGCCCAAGTGGGCCGTGATGACCACTCGGGCGCCGGCGCCGGTCAAGGCGGCGATGGTGGGGATCGAGGCCTTGATCCGGCCGTCGTCGGTGATCGTCTTGCCGTCGAGCGGCACGTTCAGATCCGAACGGACCAGCACGGTTCGTCCAGCGACTCCAGCGGCGAGCAGGTCGTCGAGGGTGTGCACGCGAGAACTCCTTGCGTGAGAGCAGGTGCGAGGCAAATGCGGGCGTCAGGTAGATCGACCTAGCCTGTTCGTTGGGATCGCCGACCTCTGCAGGACCACGCCGAAAAGACCCGGGGCGCCGGACGGGCGACCCCGGGTCTCAACCGGGTCAGAGCTTGCCGGCCACCAAGGCGGTGAAGTCGGCCAAGCGGTTGGAGTAGCCCCACTCGTTGTCGTACCAGCCGACCACCTTCACCAGGTTGTCCTCGAGTACCAGGGTGAGCGGGGAGTCGAAGGTCACCGAAGCCGGCGAACCGACGATGTCACTGGAGACGATCGGATCCGTCGAGTAGGCGATGTAGCGCGAAAGCGCACCCTCCGACGCCGCTTTGAAGGCCCCGTTGACGTCATCCACGGTCACGGACTTGGCCAGCTCGACGGTGAGATCGGTGGCGGAGCCGTCCGGGACCGGCACCCGAAGGGCGTAGCCGTGCAGCTTGCCCTTGAGTTCCGGCAGCACCAGCGCGGTGGCCTTGGCGGCACCGGTGGACGTCGGAATGATGTTGACGGCAGCGGCCCGGGCGCGGCGCAGGTCCTTGTGCGGGAAGTCCAGAATGACCTGGTCGTTGGTGTAGGCGTGCACGGTGGTCATCAGGCCCTTGACGATGCCGAAGTTCTCGTGCAGGACCTTGGCCATGGGGGCCACGCAGTTGGTGGTGCAGGAGGCGTTCGACAGGATGGTCTGGCTGCCGTCGTAGGCGGAGTCGTTCACGCCCATGACCACGGTCAGATCCTCACCGGTCGCCGGAGCGGAGATGATGACCTTCTTGGCCCCGCCGACCAGGTGCTTTTTGGCGCCGTCCGCGCTGGTGAAGTGGCCGGTCGACTCGATGACCACGTCGACTCCGAGGTCGCCCCACGGGAGCTGCTCGGGATCGCGGTTGGAGAGCACCTTGATCTCCGTGCCGCTGACGGTGATGGAACCCTCGCCCGCGGACACCTCGTGGGACAGCTTGCCGAGCACGCTGTCGTACTTCAGGAGGTGAGCCAGAGTCTTGGTGTCGGTCAGGTCGTTCACGGCGACGACCTCGATGTCGTGGTCGAGCGAGTCGATCGCTCTCCACAGGTTGCGGCCGATGCGGCCGAAGCCATTGATGCCGATGCGGACAGTCATGTGTCAGCCCTTTCCCCGGGTCATTGGTCGGCCCGAGTTGTCGTTCGGTGTAGCCACCCGATGGCGGCACTCGATAGCGCTGTCGTTGCCCTGCGACCACGGAGGTACGTCCCGCGGCCGCCGGCGGCTTGTCCCGCCGGTTCGGCTCGCCGACCCGGTGAGGCTCCCGCCCTCTGCCTGGTCACCCGACCACCGCGCGCACGCGGTCCGCTTCCGGATCGATCAAGTGACAGCGCCCACAGCGGCGGGGGCGTTCGGGTCAACTCTAACGGCCCGGCCATACACCGGCTGCCACCCCGGTCTCCGCGCCGGACGCCGTTGCGCTGACCGCGCCGGTCACACGGCCGTTCGCGCGCGTCAGTGCCGGTGGTGGCCCACGACCGCTCCGGTCCTGACGCCGGCCTTGCGCACCGAGAACGGCGGGCTTCGGACCGGCCCGGCCGCGATCACACGTCCAGCATGTCGGGGGTGACCACCGACTCGGTGTCCGGGATGCCCAACTCGGCGGCGCGTTTGTCGGCCATGGACAACAACCGACGGATGCGGCCGGCGATGGCGTCCTTGGTCATGGGCGGGTTGGCGAGGGTGCCCAGTTCCTCCAGCGACGCCGAGCCGTGGGCGATTCGCAGTTGCCCTGCCTGCGCCAGATGGCCGGGGGCTTCGGCGCCCAGAATGGCCAGGGCCCGCTCCACCCGGGCCTTGGCGGCGACCGCGGCCCGGGCCGATCGGCGCAGGTTGGCGTCGTCGAAGTTCGCCAGCCGGTTGGCGCTGGCCCGCACCTCACGCCGGTTGCGCTTTTCTTCCCACACCTTCACCGACTCGGTGGCGCCCAGCCGGGCGAGAAGTTCGGCGATGGCGTCGCCGTCGCGGACGACGACCCGGTCGGCCCCGCGAACCTCGCGGGCCTTGCTCTGCACCCCGATCCGCCGCGCCGCACCGACCAGCGCAAACGCCGCTTCCGGCCCGGGGCAGGTGATCTCCAGGGAGGCGCTGCGCCCCGGCTCCGTCAGCGAACCGTGCGCGAGGAACGCGCCGCGCCAGGCGGCTTCGGCGTCACCGACCGAGCCGGCCACGATCTGGGCGGGCAGGCCGCGAACCGGACGGCCCCGTTGATCGAGCAGCCCGGTCTGCCGGGCCAGCTGATCGCCGCCGCCGACGACCCGCAGGATGTAGTGCGCGCCTTTACGCAGCCCCGACGGCGACAGCACGGTGAACTCGGCGGTGTGGCCGTAGAGGTCGTTGATCTCGCGCCGGAGACGGCGGGCCACCGAACCGGTGTCGAGTTCGGCCTCGATCACCACCCGTCCGCCCATGATGTGCAGGCCGCCGGCAAAGCGCAGCAGGGCCGACACCTCAGCCTTGCGGGCCGAGACCTTGGCCACCGGCACCCGGCTGAGCTCGTCCTTCACTGCCGCGGTCATCGCCATGACGTCGTCTTCCCGTTCCCCTCGTCACGCTTCTCGCACCGCGAACGGCATTGTTTCCGCTGGTCGTCTCCGGGCGGATCGATCTCGTGCAGCCATGCGCATCCGCGATCGCCCCCTGGTACGCCGCCTGCCTCACCGGTCATTCGCGGGCGGCGTGCTGACCGGCCAGTCGGCCCAGCACACGAGCCAGTGCGACCGGATCGTGGACGCCCTGTCCCGGATCGGCGATCTCGTCCAGCAGCAGCTCGGCACCGAGGCGCCGGGCGGCCACGTGCAGCCGCCCCGGCAGCGGCACGGCCCGGGTGTCGGCCAGGACAGTGTCGACCCGGAGATCAGGCGCGTGCGCAGAGAGTACGTCCAGGTGCTGCTCCGGGGAAAAGCCCTCCGTCTCCCCCGGTTGGGGGATCAGATTCAGCACCACCAGGCGGGCCGCTGTCGTGGCGCGCAACGCGGCCGCCAGGTCGGGCACCAGCAGGTGCGGGAGCACGCTGGTGAACCACGAACCGGGCCCCAACGTCACTAGATCGGCCTCGGCGATCGCTGTCACTGCGGCGGCACAACCCGGGGCGTCGGCCGGATCGATGCCCACCGATACCACTCGTCCGGGTGTCGAGGCCACCGCGACCTGCCCGCGGATCTGAACGACCTCTTCCGGTTCATCGGCCAGGCCCTGAACCTCGGCCACGATGTCGAGGGGGTGAGGCGACATGGGCAGCACGCGCCCGCGCGCCCCCAGCAACCGCGCCGCCGCGTCCAGAGCTGCGACCGGGTCACCCAGCACCTGGGTGAGCCCGACCAGCATCAGATTTCCCACCGGGTGCCCGGTCAGGGCGCCCTCCCCGCCGAACCGGTGCTGGAACACCTCCGCCCACAACGGCCCGTCGCGGTCGGCGCCGGCCAGCGCGGCCAAGGCCATCCGCAGGTCGCCAGGAGGCAGCATGCCGGCCACCTCCCGGCGGATCCGCCCCGAAGATCCGCCGTCGTCGGCCACGGTGACGATGGCCGTCACGTCGACGTCCAGCCGCACGAGGGCGCTGAGCATGGCGTGCAGACCGTGCCCGCCGCCCAGCGCTACCACTTTCGGGCGCCGGTGCGCCGGTTCTCGGGCTTGCGCTGCGCCGCTCATTCGCGGCCCAGGTCGCGGTGCGCCACCCGGACGGCCAACGACGGCGAGGCGAGCCGGCGGCCGAGTTCCTCGGCCATGGCCACCGAACGGTGCTTGCCGCCGGTACATCCGATGGCCACGGTCAGATACCGCTTGCCCTCGCGCTGGTAGCCGGCGCCGATCAGCTCCAGCAGCTTCGTGTACTGCTCGAGAAACCCGGCCGCTCCCTCCTGGGAGAGCACGTAGTCCGACACCTCCGGGTCTCGGCCCGTCAGATCACGCAACTCCGGTATCCAGTGCGGGTTGGGGAGGAAGCGCATGTCGGCCACCAGATCCGCATCCAGCGGCAAGCCGTATTTGTAGCCGAACGACAGCAGGGTCAAAGTCGATCGTCGCGGCTCCGATTCGAAGCTGCGCTCGATGATCACTCGCAGCTGGTGCACCGAGAGGTCGGTGGTGTCGATGACCAGGTCCGCTTCGTCGCGAAGACCCGACAGCAGGGCCCGCTCGGCGGCGAGGCCGTCGGCGATCCGCCCGGACCCTTGCAAAGGGTGTTTGCGGCGATTCGCTTCGAAGCGCCGGATCAAGGCGGCGTCGGTGGCCTCCAGGAACAGTAATCGGGGTCGGTAGCCGCGGGCGTCGAGATCCCGGATGACCGCACCCAGGTCTTCGGTGAAGGCGCGGGACCGCACATCCAGCACCACGGCGACCCGGGTCACCTCGCCGCCGGCCCGGGCACCGAGATCGACCATGGTGGCGATGAGCTCGGGGGGCAGATTGTCGACGACGAACCAGCCCAGGTCCTCCAGCACCTTCGCCGCGGTCGACCGGCCGGCTCCGGAGATGCCGGACACGATGGTCACCGCGATGCCCGGCGGCGCGGCGCCCGGGCCACCGTCGGGTCGGGACCAGCCGGCTCGGGACATTGCCGCAGGGGTGCGCGCTGCCAAGCCGCCTTCTGGCGGCCCTTGAGTGCGGTCCGGCGGCCCTTCGCTGCCGTCGAGCCCGGCTTGGCCGCGGCGCGGCGGGCCTTCGGCCGGGTCCGGCGGGGCCTCGGCCGTCATCTGACGACTCTCATGTGTCAGTCGCTCCCGCCGTCTGGGGTCCACCTAGCCGGATGACCACCGGCCGGAACCGGTTCTCCGCGTGACTGATTGTGGCCCATGGCGTCGCCGCGCAAAGCTCGAGTCCCGTGGGTCGCGAAGTGGACAGCGCTACCTGCCTCGGCGCCGGCCGACGAGGTCATCGCTGCGCTTCCGGCCTCGGTCGACGCTGTCGGCTCGGGGCTGTCGACGCCGAATCGCGAGTCCACCGGTGCTGTTGGGGTGTCGGTCGACCCGGCCGGCTCCGGCCGGTCGCCGCCCCTCGGCGACTCCACAGATGTTGTCCAAGTCTCGGCCGGGGCTGCCGGGTTCGGCTGGTCCATGGCGTTCTCGGCCGCCTCCGGCGAACCCGCCGCGCCCTCATCGACCGCCGGCGTTCCCGCGGGTGACTCGGAATCGCCGCCCGGATGCAGCGCGGCCCAGATCGTGGCCGCCGTCCGCGGGCCGAAACCAGGAACGGCGGCAATCTCGTCCTCGCCGGCCCGTCGCAAAGCAGCGACCGAGCCGAAGTGCTTGACCAAGGCGGCGCGGCGGGCCCGGCCCAGCCCGGACACGTTGTCCAGAGCGGACACGGTCATCGACTTGGACCGTTTGGCGCGGTGATAGGTGATGGCAAACCGGTGGGCCTCGTCCCGCAGGCGCTGCAACAGGTACAACGACTCGCTGGTGCGGGGAAAGATCACCGGGTCGTCCTGCCCGGGCAGCCACACCTCCTCCAGCCGCTTGGCCAACCCGCAGACGGCCACATCGGCGATGTTCAGCTCGGCGAGCACGGCGGCCGCCGCGTTCACCTGCGGCGCGCCCCCGTCGACCACCAGCAACTGGGGCGGGTACGCGAAACGCCGTACCCGGCCGGTCTCCGGGTCGATGCCGGGCGGCGGCGCGAATTCCTCGCCACTGAGCTCGCCGGAGCCCGGGCCGGCGGAGGCCGACGAGAGGGAACGAGGAGGCCCGGCCGCCACGACTGCGTCGGAGGTGGGCGGTTGATCGAAGGACGCTGCGTCGGCCTGCCGGGCCGGGCCAGGTGATGTGCTGCCATCCGCGGGCGACTCTGCTGGTGGCTGCCAGGCGGGTGATCCCGACCCGGCAGCGCCTGCCGACGGATCGCCGTACTCGCCGGCTGCCAGGGCATTCGCCCCCTCGGGCGCGTCAGCGCGATGCGCCGTGCGCCAGAACCGGCGGCGGACCACTTCGGCGATCGACGCGACGTCATCGCCCGGACGGTCCCGGATGGCGAACTTCCGGTAGTCGCTCCGTTTGGGTAAACCGTCCTCGAAGACGACGAGCGAAGCGACCACATCGGTGCCTTGCACATGAGAGATGTCGATGCACTCGATGCGCAGCGGCGCAACGTCCATGCCCAGGGTGTCTTGCAATTCGGTCAGCGCCTCCGATCGCGCGGTCAGGTCGCTGGCTCGCTTGAGCCGGTGTTGCGCCAACGCCTCGGCCGCGTTCCGGGTGACCGTCTCGGCCAGCGCCCGCTTGTCACCACGCTGCGCAACACGCAGATTCACCCGCGATCCGCGCAACTCGGTCAGCCACTCCCCCACCTCAGCCAGGTCGGGGGGCAGGACGGGCACGAGTATTTCTCGCGGCACGATCGCCGCTCGATCCCCTTCCCGGTCGGAGGGATCGTCCAGCGCACGCTGCCCGTAGAACTGCAACAGGAAGTTCTCCACCAGCCGGGCGCGCACCTGACTGCCCGGGCCCGGGCTGGAACCGGCCGCCGCCAATGCCTCGGCACTGCCCGGTGTCGGCTCTTCGGCGCGGTCCCACTCGCCTTCCGGATCGACGTCCACGATCCAGCCGCGCTGTCCCCGCACCCGGCCGCCGCGAACGTGGAACACCTGGACCGAAGCGAGCAGGTCGTCGGCGGCCAAGCCGACCACGTCGGCGTCGGTGCCGTCGCCGAAAACGACCGCCTGCTTCTCCACGGCCCGCCGGACGGCACCCAAGTCGTCGCGCAACCGCGCGGCCCGCTCGAATTCGAGGTTCTGCGCCGCGGCCGTCATCTCCCGGTCCAACCGTTTGATCAGCGGGTCGGCCTTGCCGGCCATGAAATCGCAGAAGGCCTCGACGATCTCGCGGTGCTCCTCGACCGAGACGCGACCGGTGCAGGGCGCCGAACACTTGCCGATGTAACCGAGGAGGCAGGGCCGGCCGATCTGGGTGGAGCGGCGGAACACCCCGGTGGAGCAGGTGCGCGCCGGAAAGACCCGGAGCAGCAGGTCCAGCGTTTCCCGAATGGCCCAAGCATGGGCGTACGGGCCGAAGTAGCGAACGCCTTTCTTGTGAGGGCCCCGCATGACCTGTAGTCGCGGGTACTCCTCCCCGATCGTCACGGCCAACTCCGGGTAGGACTTGTCGTCCCTGTACCGCACGTTGAACCGCGGATCGAACTCCTTGATCCAGTTGTATTCCAGCTGGAGCGCTTCGACCTCGGTGGTCACGACGGTCCACTCCACCGACGCCGCGGTCGTGACCATGCGGGCCGTGCGCGGATGCAAGCCGGTGATGTCCGAGAAGTACGAGTTCAACCGCGAGCGCAGGCTTTTCGCTTTTCCGACGTAGATGACCCGACCGCTCGTGTCCCGGAACTTGTACACACCCGGAGACTCCGGGATGGTTCCCGGAGCGGGTCGGTACGTCGAGGGATCGGGCACGGATCGAGGGTAGACCGCACCGCCGACAATGACCGTGGGTTACCGAGCTGTGACGATTTGTTCTCCTTAGCCGGTCGGTGTCACGAGTTAGCAGGGTCACGAATGGGGGAGCGTGGTTCGCGCGCGGGTGGGTACTGGCCCGGTTGGATTCGATCGGACGCCGGTCGCTGGCCGGTTCGGGGCGATCGACGCGGGCGAGTCGACTCGACCCGGGACGGTGACTCGTCGGCGGGTCCGGAGTGTCAGTCCACCTCGCTAGGGTGTGCCGGACGCTTGACATAAACCCTACGGTCCCCCGGGACCGCAAGCACAAGGAGTGGGCATGGACTGCTGGCCCGGCACTGCATATCCGTTGGGGGCCACCTTCGACGGCACCGGCACGAACTTCGCGTTGTTCAGCGAGGTCGCCGAGAAGGTCGAGTTGTGCCTGATCGGCGACGACGGAACCGAGACCCGTATCACCATGCCGGAAGTGGACGGCTACGTCTGGCACTGTTATCTACCGACCGTGCAGCCCGGGCAGCGGTACGGCTATCGGGTGCACGGCCCGAACGATCCCGCGTCCGGCATTCGGTGCAACTCAAACAAGCTACTGCTCGATCCGTACGCCAAGGCGGTCTCCGGCGAAATCCAGTGGAATCAGTCAGTTTTCGGTTACAACTTCGGCGACCCGGATTCGGTCAACAACGAGAATTCGGCCGGCTCGGCCATGCATGCCGTGGTCATCAATCCGTTCTTCGACTGGAGCGGTGACCGGTCGTTGCGTATTCCCTATCACGAGAGCGTCATCTACGAGGCGCACGTGAAGGGCCTGACCGAACTACATCCGGAGATTCCCGACAATCAGCGCGGCACCTACGCCGGCATCTCTCATCCGGCCATCATCGACCATCTCACGCGACTCGGCGTGACGGCGTTGGAATTGATGCCCGTGCATCAATTCGTCCAGGATTCGACCCTGCAGGACAAGGGCCTGTCCAATTACTGGGGCTACAACACCATCGGCTTCTTCGCACCGCACAACGCTTACAGCGCTTTCGGCGACCGCGGATCGCAGGTGCAGGAATTCAAGGCCATGGTGAAGACCCTCCATGCGGCCGGCATCGAGGTCATTCTCGACGTGGTCTACAACCACACCGCCGAGGGCAACCACCTCGGGCCGACGCTGTCGTTCCGCGGGATCGACAACCTTGCGTACTACCGGGTGGTCGACGACGACAAGCGCTACTACATGGATTACACGGGCACCGGCAACTCCTTCAACGTGCGGCACCCGCATTCACTCCAGTTGATCATGGATTCACTGCGTTATTGGGTCAACGAAATGCATGTGGACGGTTTCCGGTTCGACCTGGCCGCCACCCTGGCTCGCGAGTTCTACGACGTCGATCGGCTGTCGACCTTCTTCGAACTCGTCCAGCAGGACCCGGTGGTCTCTCAGGTCAAACTCATTGCCGAACCCTGGGACATCGGCCCCGGCGGTTACCAGGTCGGCAACTTCCCGCCGCAGTGGACCGAATGGAACGGCAAATACCGTGACACCGTCCGTGATTTCTGGCGCGGCGAACCCGCCACCCTGGGCGAATTCGCGTCCCGCTTGACCGGGTCGGCCGATCTGTACGAATCCTCGGGCCGGCGCCCGGTGGCCAGTATCAACTTCATCACTGCGCACGACGGATTCACGATGAAGGACCTCGTGTCCTACAACGAAAAGCACAACGAGGCGAACGGCGAGGACAACAACGACGGCGAGTCGCACAACCGGTCCTGGAACTGCGGAGTGGAGGGTCCGACCGACGACCCGGCTGTGCGGACCCTGCGGCGGCGGCAGCAACGCAATTTCCTGGCCACTCTGCTGCTTTCCCAGGGCGTGCCGATGATCGCCCACGGAGACGAGCTGGGCCGCACCCAGCAGGGCAACAACAATGTCTACTGCCAGGACTCGCCGCTGTCCTGGGTCGACTGGGGCAACGCCGACGAGGCCCTCATCGAATACACCGCCTCCATCACCCGCCTGCGGCACCACCACCCCACCTTCCGGCGGCGGCGCTTCTTCGACGGGCGCCCGGCCACCCGCGGCGAAGGAGAACCGCTGCCGGACATCGTCTGGCTCAACCCGAGCGGCTCGGCCATGACGCCCGGAGACTGGGGATCCGGTTTCGGACGCTCCGTCGCCGTCTTCCTCAACGGGAACGGGATCCGCTCCATGGACCGTCGCGGCACCCGCATGGTCGACGACTCGTTCCTGCTGCTGTTCAACGCGCACGACGAGCAGCTGGACTTCACGCTGCCGCCAGAGGAATACGCGCCGGCCTGGCAGATGGTCGTCGACACCGAGGGCCTGCCCGAGAACACCGGACCGATCAAGGCCGGCGAGGCGCAGTCGGTCGCCGCCAAGGGGATGATCGTGCTGCAGGCGCTGGCCGAGATCCACTCAACGCCCGCGGTGAGCGAGACGCCGGCCGCCATGGTGCCGAGCATTCCGCCGGTGCCGGTGCCGACCGCAGCGGCCTTCTCCGCCGAGTCCACGGTGGAGCAGTCCGTGGTGCCGCCCGAGTCGGGCGCCGCAGGGTCCCACGACCAGCCGTCGAGGAACGAGTCGGTCGGCGGGGAAGGTATCGGCTCAGGGGCACCGAGGCCGGAAGGGGCCGGAGCGACTGAAGCGGCTCCGCAGGCGAGTGAGCCGCCCCAAAGTCTGTCGGCCGAGGCAACACCGGCACCGGCGGCACCGTCGGCACCGTCGGGAGCGGCCCGCAAGCGCCCGAGTCGCGCGCGATCGACCAAGACGGGGTCGGCGACGACCGGCCGGAGCCGGCGCTCCAAGCAGCCGGATCACGAGGAGCCCCCCAGCGGCGCTGCCGAACCGGGTCCTACGGACGAAGGTCAGGGCTGAGCGTGCGGGTCCCGAAATCGACCTACCGGCTCCAGATCACGAAGGACTTCCCGCTGGCCGCGGCGGCATCACTGGTGCCGTACATGAAGGAGCTCGGCGTCGACTGGGTGTATCTGTCTCCACTGCTGGCGGCCGAGCCGGGCTCCGACCACGGGTACGACGTCATCGACCACGGGCGGATCGACCCCGACCGCGGGGGTGCGGAGGGATTGGCCGAGGTGGCCGGGGCCGCGCATGAGGCCGGCCTCGGTGTGCTGGTGGACATCGTTCCCAACCACGTGGGCATCGCCACGCCGAAGCACTCGGCGTGGTGGTGGGACGTTCTGAAGCAGGGCCAGGATTCGGTCTACGCCAGTGCCTTCGACATCGACTGGGAAGCCGGCGACGGACGGATCGCGGTGCCGGTGCTCGGCAGTGCGGACGATCTGGAGGCTCTCCGCATCGACGGGGATGAACTCGTCTACTACGAACACCGGTTCCCGATCGCCGACGGCACGCCGGATGGAACACCGCGGGAGGTCCACGATGCCCAGCACTACCGGCTGGTCGATTGGCGCATCGGCGACCGGGTGCTCAACTACCGCCGGTTCTTCGCGGTCAGCACGCTGGCCGCGGTGCGGGTCGAGGATCCGGATGTGTTCGACGCGTCGCACCGGGAGGTGGCCCGCTGGTTTTCGCAGGGCCAGGTGGACGGCCTGCGGATTGACCACCCCGACGGCCTGGCCGATCCCGCGGGGTATCTCGATTGGCTGCGCCGGCTGACCAACGGTGCCTATGTGGTTGTCGAGAAGATCCTCGAGCCGGGCGAATCCTTGCCCAGCGGGTGGGCCTGTGAAGGGACCACCGGCTACGACGCTCTTGCTGTGCTGGATCGGTTGTTCGTCGACCCGGCCGGCGAGGCGGTGCTGAACGCGCTGGACACCGAACTGCGGAGCGGACTGACCGTCTCTTGGCCCGACATGATCGCGTCCACCAAGCGAGATGTCGCCGATGGCATCCTGCGCGCAGAGGTGGAGCGGCTGGCGCGTCTTCTGCCTGAGATTCCCGACGCCGCCGACGCTTTGGCGGAAATTCTGGCGTCATTCCCGGTCTACCGGTCCTATTTGCCACAAGGTTTGGACCATCTGCGCCAAGCGACCGAGGCGGCCCGGCGCCGACGGCCCCTGCTGGCCGCGACCATCGACCAGGTCGCTCGGCGGCTGGCCGACCCCGACGACGCTGCCGCTCGGAGATTCCAGCAGACGTCGGGGATGGCGATGGCCAAAGGCGTGGAGGACTGCGCGTTCTACCGCTGGAGCCGGTTGACATCGCTGACCGAAGTGGGCGCCGACCCGGCTCGGTTTGCGTTGAGCCCGAGCGGTTTCCACGCCGTTCAGAGTGAGCGACTGGTCGGCCATCCCCGGAGTATGACTGCTCTGACCACTCACGACACGAAGCGCGGCGAAGACACCCGGGCGCGCATCTCGGCGCTCTCGGAATTGGCCGACGAATGGGCCGAAACGGTCCGGACCCTCAACCGCAAACATGCACTCGGCGACGGACCGATGGCTCACCTGCTCTGGCAGGCGGCGGTCGGCGCTTGGCCGCTGGATCGGGAACGCCTGTCGGCCTATTCGGAGAAGGCGGCTCGCGAAGCCGGCGTTTCCACGTCCTGGACCGAGCCCGACGACGACTTCGAAAAGCGCCTCGGTGCTCTGGTCGACGCCGTTTACGACGACCCGGAGACCCGCGGGGTGCTCGACGATTGGTCCGACCGGGTCTCCCGGCCGGGCTGGTCGAATTCTCTGTCCGCGAAGGTCTTGCAGTTGGCCGGCCCGGGTGTCCCAGACGTCTACCAGGGCAGCGAGGTGCGGCAGGATTCGCTGGTCGACCCGGACAATCGGCGCCCGGTCGATTTCGCCGCGCTCCAGGAGCGACTGCGCGACCTGGACGCCGGTGGTGCACCGCCGCTCGACGGGACGGGCGCCGCCAAACTGTGGGTCACGTCGAGAGTGCTGCGCCTGCGCCGCGATCGGCCCGAACTGTTCACCCAATACACGCCGCTGTTCGCCGAGGGAGCGGCCGCCGATCATGCGGTGGCCTTCGATCGAGGCGGCGCCATAGCGGTGGCCACTCGGCTGTCGAATGGCTTGCGGCAGAAGGGCGGCTGGTCGACCACCACCTTGGAATTGCCGGTGGGTGGCTGGCGAGATGCGTTCACTGATCGCGAGTTTGCCGGGCGGATCTCAGTCGCGGAGCTGCTCGCCGATTATCCCGTGGCGTTGTTGGTGAAGGAGGAGCAGTGACTCGCATTCGTCGAGCGGCGCCGGGCGTCGGTGGCCGCTTCGATGTCTGGGCGCCGCGGGCTGAGCGGGTTGATCTCGTGGTCGGCGATCAGGCGATCCCACTGCAGGAGGCGGACGGCGGCTGGTGGACCTCGCCGGAATCTGTCGACATCTCGGGTGCCGAGATCGACTACGGCTACCGGCTCAATGGGGATGACCAGGTCCTGCCTGATCCCCGTGGGCGCCGTCAGCCCGGTGGTGTTCATGAGCGCTCCCGCACCTTCGACCCCGGTGCCCGGCACTGGCAGGACGGACACTGGACGGGGCGGCAGCTGGCGGGCGGCCTGATCTACGAACTGCACGTCGGCACCTTCACGCCCGAGGGCACTCTGGCCGCCGCTGGCCGCCGGCTCGACCATCTCGTCGAACTGGGGGTCACTCACGTCGAGCTGTTGCCGGTGAACGGCTTCAATGGCGAGCACAACTGGGGTTACGACGGGGTCGCCTGGTTCACGGTGCACGAGCCGTACGGCGGTCCGGGCGCCTATCAAGAATTCGTGGATGCTTGCCATGCGGCCGGATTGGCTGTGATCCAGGACGTTGTCTACAACCACCTCGGGCCCAGTGGGAATTACCTGCCGCAATTCGGCCCGTATTTGCAGGACGAGCGGTCCAACACCTGGGGATCGTCGGTCAATCTGGACGGCACCGACTCCGATGAGGTGCGCCGATACATCCTCGACAACGCCCTCATGTGGTTGGACGACTATCACGTCGACGGCCTCCGGCTCGATGCCGTGCACGCGCTGTCCGATCAGCGCGCCGTGCACATCCTCGAGGAGTTGGCGGCCGAAGTGGATGCGTTGTCCGCGCACCTGGGTCGACCGTTGACGTTGATCGCGGAATCCGACATGAACGACCCCGTTCTGATCACGCCACGGGAGGCCGGCGGGTACGGGTTGTCCGCCCAATGGAGCGACGATTTCCACCATGTTCTGCACGTGGCGTTGACCGGCGAAACCGCCGGATATTACGAGGATTTCGATTCACTGGCGGCGATGGCCAAGGTCCTGACCCGAGCCTTCTTCCACGACGGCACACTGTCCACCTTCCGCGGGCGCCGCCACGGCCGCCCGGTGGACGTCCACCGGACGGCGGGTTGGCGTTTCGTGGTCTTCGCACAAGATCACGACCAGATCGGCAACCGGGCGGTCGGTGACCGAATGAGCGCGACCCTGGACATCGACGCACTGACGCTCGGCGCCACCCTGCTTTTCACCTCGCCGTTCACGCCCATGCTCTTCATGGGTGAGGAATGGGGCGCCAAGACGCCGTGGCAGTTCTTCACCTCGCATCCCGAGCCCGAACTGGCGCAGGCCACCGCCCAGGGCCGGTTGGCCGAATTCGAACGAATGGGCTGGGATCCCGACGATGTCCCCAACCCCCAGGACCCGGAGACCTTCGCCCGATCCCACCTGGATTGGGCTGAGCGCGACAACGTTGAACAGGCACGGCTTCTCGATGCGTATCGGCAGCTCGCCCGGCTGCGTCGCCACCACCCGGACCTGACCGACCCGAGTCTGGTCAACGTGATGGTGGACATCAATGAACACGACCGCACCTTGCTGATGCGTCGAGGGGCGCTTCTCATCGCCGCCAATTTGGACGACGACGTTCGGCAAGTGCTGTTGGCCGATCCGGCGGGTGCCGGTCGTGGCGACGCCGCCCCGACCGGGCGGGACGAGCGCGGGGTCGAGCGGGTACCGGAGGTGCTGTTCGCCAGCCGGGATGGTGTGCAAGCGTCGGCAGGACGGGTCTCGTTGCCGCCGCGCAGCGCCGCCGTGCTGGCCGGCTGAGTTCGAGTCGTTGATGTCGGCGATCACCCGGCCGGTCGAACGGGCCGATGACGGCGCACCGGCACGCCCTTAACAACAAAGTTCACCGGCGAGCACCACAGGATTGGGTTCTAGCCGGTGGAACTCGCTGCTAGCCACCGCGAACGCCGGCTTTCGGAGTCGCCACCGCCGGCGATGCACAGCTTCCGCATAGTTCACGCCCGGCTTTCGGCCAGATTGCCCTCCTACCTTTTCACCTGCGGGCTCATCAACGAGCCTGCTGGAGGCGTGAGGATTTCAATGGCCCGACTTCGGCGCGGTGCGAGAGCCAGGCTCTGGTGGACCGTGATCGTGGTGATCGTGGTCCTGGCGGCCGCCGGCGGCGGCGTCTGGTGGTTCACCAAGAAGGGCAGCACCAGCACCGCGGCGACGGCGACCGTCACCACCACCACCAGCTCGGTGGCCGCCAGCCTGAGCACCATCACCGAAAGCGTTTCGGAGACCGGGACGCTCGCCCCGGTGGTTCAGGAGGACGTCGCCTTCGGCGCCAGCGGCAAGGTCACCGCTGTCAAGGTCGCGGCCGGTGACACGGTCCGGAAGGGTCAGGTCCTCGGCACCATCGACACGGTGTCGCTGAAGGCGACGCTGGCCTCCGCCAGGGCCGCGCTGGCCTCCGCCGAGGCGAAGGTCGCCAGCGACGAGGAGAACCTCGCTGCCCTCAAGGGCGAGACCATCGAAACGACGACCACCACCAAGACGTCCAGCGGCACCACGACGACCGCGACAGTCACCACCACGGTCAGCACCACTCCGACGAGCACCGACACGACCGACACGACCACTACGACCACTACGACCACCGCAACTCCGACCGCGCAGATCGCGTCGGCCCAGGCCCAACTGACCGCCGACCAGGCGTCCGTCTCCACGGCCCAGGCCGCCGTCACGGAGGCCCAGAACGCCCTGGCGGACGCCACTTTGACCTCACCGGTCGACGGCATCGTCACCACGGTCAACGTTTCGGTCGGCGATCAGGTGTCGGCCGGCAATTCCAGCGGCACCGGCGGATCGAGCGGTGGATCCGGCTCGGGCAATGGCTCGGGCGGCGGCTCCGGGGGCTCGGGCGGCGGCTCGGGCGGCTCGGGCGGTTCGGGAAACTCGGGCAGCGGCAATTCGACCTCGTCGTCCAGCTCGTCCAGTTCCCAGTTCGTGATCGTCGGGACGAAGGCCTGGCAGACGACCGTGGACGTCGACGACAGCACGATCAACCTGATGAAGAAGGGGCTGCAGGCCAAGATCACCGTGGACAGCTCCACCACCGCCCTGTACGGCGTGGTGTCCTCGGTCGGCCTGATTTCGACGAGCACGGGAGGAACCGCCAGCTACCCGGTGGTCATCACGTTGACCGGCTCGCCCAGTGGCCTGCACGACGGCGCCTCCGCCTCGGTCCAGATCATTTATGAACAGTTGAGCAACGTGCTGACCGTGCCGACCACCGCGATCCACGACGTCAACGGGCAAACCGTCGTGTACCAGACCAAGGACGGGAAGCAGGTTTCGACGCCGGTCACGGTCGGTGAATCCTCCGGGGTCGAGACCCAGATCAAATCCGGCCTGGCCGAGGGCGACGAGGTGCTCGTCACCAGGGTGGCCAGGGCCGGAACCGGAACGGGAACGGGCACCGGCAGCCGCACTCGGAGCGGAACCGGCGCCGGCGGATACGGAAACTTCGGCGGCGGCGCGGGCGGTTACGGCAACTTCGGTGGCGGCGCCGGAACTTCGGCGGGCGCCGGCGGGAACGCCGGCGGAGGTGCGGCCCCGGCCGGCGCCCCGGGAGGCAACTGACCATGCCGCTCGCGGACCTGTTCGACGCCCAGAATCCCTATTCCGACATCCCGACCGGTGACACGGCGGCGGGACGGCGGTCCGGCCGAATCCTGGCGAGCCCGGAATGTCCAACCCGGTCATCGAACTGCTGGATGTGGCCAAGACCTACCGCATGGGGACTCAGGAAGTCCATGCTGTGCAAGGTGTCTCGCTCCGGATCGACGAGGGCGAGTACGTCGCCATCGTCGGCCCGTCGGGATCGGGCAAGTCCACCCTGATGAACATCATCGGCTGCCTGGACGTCCTGTCCGCCGGCCGTTATCTGCTCGCCGGTGAGGACGTCTCGGAGATGGACGAGGTGGAACTCGCCCACATCCGCAACCGCCGGATCGGCTTCGTGTTCCAACAGTTCAACCTGCTGCCGTCGTTGCCGGCGTGGCGGAACGTCGAGTTGCCGATGGTCTACGCGGGAGTGCACCGGCACGAACGCAAGCGCCGGGCGGTGGCTGCGCTGGAGGCGGTCGGCCTGGGCGATCGGGTGAATCACCGTCCCGGTGAACTGTCCGGTGGCCAACAGCAGCGGGTCGCTGTGGCTCGGGCGCTGGTGGGCGAACCCGCGCTGGTGCTGGCCGACGAGCCCACTGGCAATCTCGACTCCACCGCCACCGAGGAAGCGCTCCGGTTGATCGACGACCTGCACGCGCAGGGCCGCACCATCGTGTTGATCACCCACGAGCAGGAGGTCGCCGACCGCGCCGGCCGGATCGTCCGGGTCCGCGACGGCCGCATCATCACCGACACCGGTATGACCGGCCCAGGCGACGCCCGGGCGGCCATGGCCGGGGTGGGCACCCACTCCTTGTCGTCGATGCGGATACCTCCTCGGCGCGGGACTGAAACCGACGGTCCGACGGACGGTGCCCGATGAACTGGTTGGAAACGCTGCGCACCGGTCTGGACGCCATTCGCTCCCACCGGCTGCGCTCCGGGCTGACCATGCTCGGCATCCTCATCGGCATCGCCGCGGTGATCTTGACCGTGGGTCTCGGATTGGGATCACAGGCGCAGGTCGGCAAGCAGATCAGTTCGCTGGGCAGCAATCTGCTTCTCGTCTCTCCCGGGAGCACCACCAGTACCTCCGGCGTCCGCGGGGGCTTCGGGTCGAGTTCGACGCTGACGGCCGGTGATGCGGCCGCGTTGGCGGATCCCACCGCCGCGCCCGACATCGCTGCGGTCGCCCCCGTCAAAACTTCTTCCCTGGAAGTGACCGCCGGATCGACCAACTGGACCACCTCCGTGGTGGGCACGACCCAGCAGTGGCCCGACGTGCGGTCGCGGACCCTGTCGGACGGCGCCTTCTTCACCGCCTCGGACAACGCGAACCAAGCGCTGGTCGCCGTCCTCGGTTCCGAGACGGCCACCGAGCTGTTCGGATACACCGACGTCGTCGGCCAGACCGTCACCATCAACCAATTGCCGTTCACCGTGGTCGGCGTGCTCGCCTCGGCCGGCTCCGACAGCTCGACGAACCTGGACGACCAGGTGCTGATCCCGCTGTCGACGGATGCGAATCAAGTGGTCGGCGGTTCCAACAAGAATTCGGTCAACACCATCTACATCCAGGCCGCGTCGGCCGATCAACTGTCCGCGGCCTACCAGGAGGCCCACGCGTTACTGCTGAACCTGCACAACATCTCGCAGGTGGCGTCGGCCGATTTCACCATCACCAGCCAGCAGGCGCTGCTCTCGACGGTGACGTCCGTGTCCAAGACGCTGACGGTGCTGCTGACCGGCATCGCCGCCATCTCCCTGCTGGTCGGCGGGATCGGCGTCATGAACATCATGCTGGTGTCGGTCACCGAACGGACCCGTGAAATCGGCCTGCGCAAGGCTCTCGGCGCTCCCCCGGCGGCCATTCGCCGCCAATTCCTGGTCGAGGCCACTATTCTCGGATTGTCCGGTGGCGTTCTCGGTGCCGCGCTGGGTATTGCCGGTGCCCACATCCTGCCCAAGTTCATTTCCACCGAACTGGTGGTCTCGCCCTATGCGGTCAGCGGATCGATCGCCATCGCGGTGATCATCGGCATCGTCTTCGGCGTTTATCCGGCCACCCGCGCGGCCAAGCTCGCTCCCATCGACGCGCTGCGAAGCGAATAGCGATGACCTCCAACGCTTCTACGTCATTTCCGACCATTGCTGACGAACCAGAAGGAATTTTCATGACCAGCTCCCACCCGCTTCCCGCCGCGTCCGACGATCGCGTGCTCATCGGACCGGATCGCCGGGCCCGCTCCGCGCGGCGCGCTGTGCTCGCCGGGGCGGGGGCGATCGCCCTGACCGTGATTCTCGCGGCGTGCGGCGGCAGTACTTCAGGGTCGCCATCCTCACCCTCATCGGCGGCGGCGCCGGCGTCGGCCAGCGGCAGCCCGTCCGCCGCGGCCGGCGGCAACGGCACCGGGGGCGGCAGCGGATCGGGCACCGGCGGATCCGGAGCCCAGAACGGCGCCCGCCCAGCCGCCACGGGTCTCATTGCGGAAGTGGACGACTCGTCGATGGAGGTCCAGGGCACGAACAGCCAGACCACCGTCAACTGGACCGGCAAGACGACCTTCACCGAAACGACCAAGGCCAAGCTGGCCGACATCAAGGTCGGCTCCTGCATCGAAGCCTCGGCCGTGCCGGCGACCGCCGGGGCAGGAGCCGGCGGAGCCGCGCCCGGCGGTGCCGCCGGAGCCGCGCCGTCGGGTGCGGCAGCACCGACCGGCACAGTGCCGACCGGAGCGGCCGGATCGAGCGCTCGGCAACCTCGCGAAGTCACCAAGTTGACGGCCACGACAGTCACTCTCTCCACCCCGGTTTCCGGTTCGTGCAACAACGCTGGTTTCGGCGGCGGCCTCGGGGCCGGCTTCGGGGGCGGCCGGCCGTCGGGCGCGGCCGCGCCCAGCGGAGCTGCCGGAGCGAACGGGGCGACCGGATCGGGCACCCGCACCCGTACCTCCGGTCGCCGCGGGGCCGGCGGATTCGCCGCCTTCGCGAACCGCGTCGGCGGGTCCGTGACCAAGGTCAGCGGAAATTCGATCACGGTGAAGGTGACCAACGCGCAAAGCAAGACGAGCTATACCTCGACCGTCACGGTGACCGATTCCACGGTCTACTCCAAGACCGCCAAGGCCACGGCGAAGTCGGTGAAGACCGGGTTGTGCGCGACTGCCATCGGTACGGCTGACACGACCGGAGCTGTCACCGCGCAGGTCGTTTCGCTGTCGGCCGCGACCGGCGGCACGTGCACCACCGGCTTCGGCTTCGGCGGGACCGGCCGTAACCGCACCGGCACCGGGACGGCGACCACCAATGGCTGATTCGCACGGTCTGCTGCTGCGGGCGAGGCGGCAGCGTCGACGCCGCCAGCGGGCGGTAACGCTGGCATCCGTGGTCGTCGCTGCACTCGTGGCCGCGGGCGCGTGGATCTGGGTCAGCAACCGCGGCTCGTCCGACACCTACCGGACGTCGGTGGCCAGCGTCGGAGATGTCACTCAAACGGTCACCTCCGCCGGTACGGTCGCCTCCGCGGACAAGGAGAAGGCTTCGTTCCCGGTCTCCGGTGATGTCGCCGCTGTGAACGTGGCGGTCGGCACCAAGGTCGCGGCCGGACAAGTTCTGGCCACACTGAATCCCGACGACCTGCAGGCGGCCGTCGACGCTGCCAACACCACGCTCACCGAGGACAAGGAGCAGCTGACCACTGATCTGGCGTTGCAGGCCGCCGCAGCGGCCGCCGCCACCGAGACCACCACGTCCTCGTCGACCTCGACGGCCGCCGACAATTCCGGCAACTCGGCAAATTCTGCCAATTCGAACTCCGGCAATTCCAATGGCGAACTCCGCGAGAATTCGAAGTCGGGCGGTTCCGGCTCCGGCAACTCCGGTTCGGGCAACTCCGGTTCCGGCAACGGGGGCCGAGCATCTGGTTCAGCCACGTCGGGCAGCGGCGCCTCGACGGCCGGAAACAGATCCGGTCAGAGCGGCTCTGCGGCCGGGGGCGGCTCCAGCAATGGCACCGGTGGTTCGGGCAGCGGCTTCGGTCAAGGCACCGGTTCCGGTTCGGGTTCGGGTTCCGGCCGAACGCAGGGCGGTTCGGCACCCACCACGAACGAGTTCGGCGGCGGGCGGCAAACCCGGCTCTGGTAATTCGGCGGCCCTGTCCGCGGCCCAGCAGGCCGTGCTGACGGCGACCAAGGCAGTCTCGGATCAGGAGACGGTGGTCAACCAACTCCTTCGGGCCGAGAAGACCGCCTGCACTCCGATCGTCGACGAGACCACCGCACCCGGAAGCACCGTCACGGTGACCGTCCCCTCCAGCGGGACAGCGAGCACGAGCACCGGCGGGTCCACGGATTCGTCGACCCCCGGCAACGTCACCGCCACGACGACCGCTACCGACACGACTACTGCTGCCGAGACGACCACGGCGACGACCACCGCCACCGAGACCACCACCCAGACGTCGACGGTGACGACGACCCAGACCACTCAGGCCACGTCCGCAACTACCAGCACGCCCGACGCGAACGGCGCCGCCTACGTCGTGCAGCTGACTCCCGACGCGGTGGCCGCCGTCGATCGCGTGGTCGGCGGCGACACCTCTGTCGCGGCGGTGGACGCCGCCTACCAGCTGGTCGCCGAGACCACCGGCACGTCGGCGGACAGCACGACCGGCAGCACCACAGGGCCGTCGACAGACGCGACCGCACCCAGCTCTGCGGCGGGCAGGGATACCGGCGCCTCCAGCGTGGTCCGGTGGCACCCGGACGCGCCCAACCAGCACGGGTTCGACCGGAATCACTCCGACGACGGTGGCCGGTTCCGTCCTGTCGACCCAGCTCACCGCCTGCCAGGACGCCATCGGCGACGTGCAGCAGGGTCAGTCTGACCTGGGCCAGAACCAGAACACCCTGACCCAGGCCATCAACGCGCTGGCCAGGCTCCTGCCCACCAGCGGATCCACGAGCTGCCTGTCCACCGGCACCGCGACCGCGCCGACGACGACCCGCTCACGCTCGGCCAGCAGCACCGCCACCCGGGGCCGCCCCTCCAACTCGGCCAACTTCGTTTCGGACACCGCCGGCGCCAACAGCCGGCCGTGCACGTCGACCGGCAGTTCCGGGCCGACGAGCACCGGCGCCGGGCACTCGACGGGATCCGGCAGCAGCACCACCGGCGCGAATCCCAGCGGCCACGGGTCAGGCAGCGGGACGGGGACGAACTCGCGGAGCCAAGCGGGCACCGGCACTCGTTCCGGGACCGCGGGCTCCGGCGCCCAGGGCACGCGCCACGGGGTCGGGCACCGCAAACGGGTCGGGCAGTGGGACCGGGTCGGGCCTCCGGACCGGCAGCCGGTCCGGCTCATCCGGCGGCTCCGGTTCGGGCACGTCCGGTTCAGGCAACTCCGGTTCTGGCAACTCCGGATCGGGCGGTTCCGGTTCCGGCACGTCCGGTTCCGGCGGCTCCGGTGCTGGCCCGTCCGGGTCGGGCAGTTCCGGTTCGCGGGCCAACGGCTCCGGCGGGACGGGTTCCGGCGCGGCCGCTACCGGCTCGGGCAGCTCCCGGTCGCTGTCCGCTGGATCCGGATCGGGCTCCGGCTCGCTGGGCGCCGGGTCCCGGGCAGCGGGTGCCAATGGCAACGGTTACGCATCAGGCGAAGGCCGCAATTCCACCACCACGACGCCCACTGCGCAGGACATTTCGTCCGACCAGGCGCAGATCGACCTGGCCGACGCCGATATGGCGGTGGCCAAGCAGAATCTGGCCGGCGCCACGCTGACCGCGCCCATCAGCGGGACCGTGGCGGCCGTGTCGCTGGCCAACGGCGCTTCCGTGTCGGCGAATTCGTCGACCAGCGTGGTCACCATCATCGGCTCCAACCAGTTCACGGTGTCGACCACCGTCAGCCTGGCAATGATCGACAAGGTGAAGGTCGGCAACACCGCGAAGGTGACGGTCAACGGGCAGTCGACGCCCCTGACCGGGAAAGTCACGCTCATCGGAATTCTGGCCGACTCCTCGACGTCGTCGAGCACCACCACCTACCCGGTGACCGTGCTGCTCGACCCGGCGTCGGCCAAGCTCTACAACGGTTCCGGCGCATCGGTGGCGATCAACGTCGGTGATGTCACCGGTGTGCTGACCGTGCCGACCTCGGCAATCAGCACGGTCGGGTCGCTGCATTCCGTCGAGGTGCTGCGCAATGGTCAAGTGACCGCCGTGACCGTCCAGATCGGTGCGGTGGGGCCGGTTCTCACGCAGATCACCTCGGGGCTGCAGAAGGGTGACGCCGTCGTCTTGGCCAACTTGTCGGAACCGATTCCGACGTCGACGAACACCCGCACCGGCGCCAACAATCTTCTCGGTGGCGGCGGCGGGGCCGGCCGCGGTGCAGGCGGATTCGGCGGCGCGGGCGGGTTCGGCGGCGGTGCCGCCAACGGCGTCCGAGCGGCCACTCGCTGACCGTTTCGGCGGTCGGCGACGCCGTTCAGCGCCCGGCGGCTGCCGGTGCCGTCAGCGAAGAAACCGACGATGACACCGAGTTGGCCGCCACTTCCGGCGACAGCTCGGCGGCGTCCGCCCGAAGGCGTCGCAGCATCGACACGGTCACGCCGACCAGCGAGTCCGCGAACACGTACCCCGGCGACGGCGCCACCCGGGTCTCCGAGGGCACGACCAGGACCGGCAGGCCGGCCGCCGCCGCGGAAGCGGCACCGGTCGGCGAATCCTCGATCGCGACGGCCACGGCGGCCGGGAGGCGCAGCAGTTCCAACGCTCGCAGATAGGGCGCGGGATCCGGCTTGTTGGCGGTCACCTCGTCCCCGCACACCGTGACGTCGAAATTCGTTCGCCCCAGCGTCTTGTCGAGCGCGATGTCGACCAGTTGCCGGTGGGTGGCGGTCACCAGGGCCGTGCGCAGCCCGGCTGCCCGGGTGGCCATCAGCAGGTCGCGGGCTCCCGGGCGCCAGGACAATCCGGCCCGGAACACCGCCTCGGTCTCGGCGATCAGCAGGCGGGCCGTCTCGGCCGGGTCGGCCGCCACCCCGACGTCGGCGTGGAGCAGCGCGATGGACGCCCACATGTCCTGCCCGACCATCGCGTCCCGGGTGGCCGGCGAGATGCTACCGCCGTAGTGCTCGGCCGTACGTTCCAGCGAGATGGTCCACAGACGCTCGGAATCGGTCAACGTGCCGTCCATGTCGAACAGCACGGCGGCGAGATCGCTCATCGGGCCGCGAAGTACTTCGCCTCGGGATGGTGGACCACGAGGGCAGAGGTCGACTGTTCCGGGTGCAACTGGTATTCCTCGGACAGTTGCACGCCGATCCGGCCCGGGTCCAGCAACGCCATGACCTTGGTCTGATCGGTCAAATCGGGGCAGGCCGGATATCCGAACGAATAGCGCGCCCCTCGGTACTGGAGATCGAAGAACTTCTCGATCTGGTCCGCATCGTCTTGAGCCGCGGTGGAACCGTCGGCGAACGTCAACTCCGAGCGGATCCGCCGGTGCCAGTATTCGGCCAGCGCCTCGGTCAATTGGACCGACAGGCCATGCACCTCCAGGTAATCGCGGTAGGCATTGGCGGCGAACAATTCGTTGGCGAAATCGGCGATCCGCTGGCCCATGGTGACCACGGTGAAGGCGATGACGTCGGTCTCGCCCGACTCCCGGCTGCGGAAGAAGTCCGACAGGCACAGGTACCGGTCCCGCCGCTGGCGCGGGAAGGTGAACCGGAATCGTTCCGGCGCATCCACGGTGGCTGCGGCCAGGACGACCAAGTCGTCCCCCTCGGACACGCACGGGAAATACCCGTACACCACGGCCGCCTCGAGAATCTTTTCGGTGTGCAGCCGGTCGAGCCAGTACCGCAGGCGCGGACGACCCTCGGACTCCACCAGTTCCTCATAGGACGGACCCTTGCCGCCCTTGGCGCCGCGCAGACCCCACTGGCCCAGGAAGGTGGCGCGCTCGTCCAGCATCGAGGCATAGTCCGCCAACGGAATGCCCTTGACGACGCGGCTGCCCCAGAAGGGCGGTGTCGGGATCGGGTTGTCGGCGGCCACATCCGAGCGGCTCGGCACCGGTCCGGCGTCGAGTTCCTCGGCCGCCTTGCGCTTCTCGGCTATGCGCAACGAGCGGTCGTGCCGGGCGCGGCGCTCGGCGGCCCGTTCCCGCTCCCGCAGATCCGCGTCCGGATTGAGTCCCTTCTTCCGGGACATCACCGTGTCCATCAACCGCAGGCCCTCAAAAGCGTCACGCGCATAGGCGACGTCGCCCTTGAACACCTCGGTCAGGTCGTTCTCCACATACGAGCGGGTCAAGGCAGCGCCGCCCAGGAGCACCGGATAACGCTCGGCCACGCCCCGGGCGTTCATCTCCTCGAGGTTCTCCTTCATGATGACCGTGGACTTCACCAACAGCCCGGACATCCCGATGGCATCCGCCGCGTGTTGCTCAGCCGCGGAAATGATCGTCGAGATCGGTTGCTTTATCCCGAGATTGACGACCGAATAGCCGTTGTTCGACAGGATGATGTCCACCAGGTTCTTCCCGATGTCGTGCACGTCGCCCTTCACCGTGGCCAGCACGATGGTGCCCTTGCCGGCCATCGCATCGCCTTCACTCTGCTCTTGGATGTGTGGTTCGAGATGGGCCACCGCCGATTTCATCACCTCGGCCGACGTCAGCACGAACGGGAGTTGCATCGCCCCCGAACCGAACAGTTCGCCGACCGTCTTCATGCCCGCCAGCAGCGTGTCGTTGACGATCTGCAGAGCCGGCCGGGTCTCGAGCGCCTCGTCGAGGTCGGCCTCCAACCCGTTGCGTTCGCCGTCCACGATCCGCCGCTGCAATCGCTCGTCGAGCGGAAGGGTCAGCAGCTCAGCAGCTCTCGACGCGCGGCCGGCCGCCGTCGTGGCTCCCTCGAACAATTCCAGCATCCGGGACAACGGGTCGTAATCCTCGCGCCGCCGGTCGTAGACCAGATCCAGGGCGACAATCTTCTGTTCCTCGGGGATCCTGGCCATCGGCAGGATCTTGCTGGCGTGCACGATGGCCGAGTCCAGACCCGCGGCGACGCACTCGGCCAGGAACACCGAGTTCAGCACCTGCCGGGCGGCCGGATTCAACCCGAACGACACATTCGAAAGGCCCAGCGTGGTACGGACATCCGGGTGCCGGCGCTTGAGTTCGCGGATCGCCTCGATGGTCTCGACACCGTCGCGGCGGGTTTCCTCCTGGCCGGTGGCGATGGGAAAGGTCAGGCAGTCGACGACGATGTCCTCGTCGGACAGCCCCCAGCGGCCGGTGAGGTCGGCGATCAGCCGTTCAGCGATCTCCACCTTTTTCTCGGCCGTGCGGGCCTGGCCCTCCTCGTCGATGGTCAGGGCGACCACCGCGGCACCGTGCTCGACGACCAGCGGCATGATGCGGGCGAACCGCGAGCCCGGACCGTCGCCGTCTTCGTAATTGACAGAGTTGACGATGGACCGGCCACCGAGGTGCACCAGACCGGCCTCGATGACCGCCGGTTCGGTCGAGTCGATCATGATGGGCAGCGTCGACGCCGTGGCCAGTCGCGAGGCCATGGCAGTCATGTCGGCCACCCCGTCGCGGCCGACGTAATCGATGTTGACGTCGAGCACGTGGGCGCCGTCGCGGGTCTGCGACCTGGCCATCTGAATGCAGTCATCCCACTTGCCCGCCAGCATGGCGTCGCGGAACACCCTGGAGCCGTTGGCATTCGTCCGTTCCCCCACCATCAGCACGGACGCGTCCTGGTCGAACGTCACGCTTTGGTAGAGCGAGGCCACGGCGGGTTCGTGGACGGGATGACGAGCCGGTCGCCGCACCGCCGCCATCGCGTCGACCACCTGGCGCAGGTGCTCAGGTGTGGTCCCGCAGCATCCCCCCACCATGCCCAGCCCGAAGTCGGTGACGAAATTGGTCAGCGCCTCCGCGAGCTCCTCCGGCCCGAGGTTGTAGACGGCACCGTGGGGGCCCAACTCCGGCAGGCCCGCGTTGGGCATGACCGACACGCCGATGCGAGCGTGCCGGGACAGATAGCGAAGGTGCTCCCCCATCTCGGCCGGTCCGGTGGAGCAGTTCAGGCCGATGTAGTCGACCCCGAGCGGCTCCACGGCGGTGAGCGCCGCACCGATTTCGCTGCCCAGAAGCATGGTGCCGGTGGTTTCGACCGCCACATGTACGAAGATCGGCACTGTCGAACCGCGAGCGGCCATGGCCCGCTTGGCCGCGGTCACCGCCGACTTGACCTGCAGCAGGTCCTGACTCGTCTCGATGAGCACGGCATCGATGCCGCCCTCCAGCATCCCTTCGACCTGTTGCTGGTAGGCGGCGCGCAACTCGGTGAACGGCGCGTGCCCGAGCGAGGGCAGCTTGGTGCCCGGGCCGACGGAACCGAAGACGAAGCGCGGCCGGTCCGCGGTCGAGAAGGCGTCTGCCTCGCTGCGAGCGAGCACGGCGCCGGCGTGGGCCAGTTCGAAGATGCGGTCGGCGATGCCGTACTCGGCGAAGTTGGCCAGATTGGCGCCGAAGGTGTTCGTCTCGATTGCGTCGCAACCGACCTCGAGATATTCGCGGTGCACCGCCCGGACGATGTCGGGGCGGGTCGCGTTGAGGATCTCGTTGCAGCCCTCCAGACCCGCGAAGTCGTCCAGTGACGGGTCCTGGGCCTGCAGCATCGTGCCCATCGCACCGTCGGCCACGATCACGCGCTGCGACAGCGCGACGAGCAGGGGCGACAGCGGGGATGTGGACACCCGACCATTCTAAGGTGGCTTCGGAACACGCCTGGCCTGCGTAGACGGCGTCGACCGGGTGGAGGTTGGACACCCTCGCGCCGCTGCCCAGCGACCCCGGCCGGACGGGCGTCCTGACGCACTCGGCGGCGCCGGACGGCGACGTAGGGTAAAGCCGTGAGTGAGGAAGGGCCGAACCCGTCGTCGCCGAGCGATTTCTTCGGAGCCCGCAAGGTGCCGCGTCTGCGCACCCCGGTGATGATCGCCGCGTTCGAGGGTTGGAACGACGCCGGTGACGCGGCGTCCTCTGCGGTGTTGCAGCTCGGCGTCGCCTGGAACGCTTCCGACCTCACCGAACTCGATCCCGAAGGCTTCTACGACTTCCAGGTGACCCGGCCGACCACCAAATTGGTGGACGGCGTGACTCGCCGCATCGAATGGCCGACCACCCGACTGTCGTACTGCCTGCTGCCGGATTCGCCGCAGGACGTGATCCTGGTCCACGGCATAGAACCGAACTTCCGGTGGCGGGCGTTCTGCGCCGAGTTGGTCGATGTGGCCATGAAGCACGACGTCAGCACGGTCATCACTCTGGGCGCCCTGCTGGCCGACGTTCCGCACACCCGCCCCGTACAGGTCACCGGGTCCGCTCACGACGAGAGCACCGCCGAGCGCTGGGGCCTGACCCGGTCGGGCTATGAGGGTCCGACCGGAATCTCCGGGGTGTTCCAAGACGCCTGCGTGCAGTCGGGCATCCCGGCTCTGTCGTTCTGGGCCGCGGTGCCGCACTACGTGTCTCAGGCACCGTCGCCGAAGGCGACACTGGCGTTGCTCCACCGCGTCGAGGAGGTCCTCGACATCGAGGTGCCGCTCGGCGCGCTCCCCGAGCAGGCGGACGAGTGGGAAACCGAAGTCACCCAGATCGCCGCCGAGGATGCCGAAATCTCAACGTACATCCGAACTCTCGAGGAACAGGAAGAGAAGGAGGAGCCGCTGCGGCCCGCCTCCGGGGAGTCGATCGCCGCGGAGTTCGAACGGTATCTGCGCCGCCGCGGCCCACAGTCCGGCGGTCCTCGATGACGAAAGCTTCACGCCAGGGCTGGTAATTGCCGGCTGTAATTGGCCCGTCAGGCGTTGGGTTCGACGATCGACTTCAGGCTGGTCGGCAGGTGATCCGCATCCAGGGCCTCCTGTACGTGGGCCAGGTCGTAGCGACCGGTCACCATGGCGTCCAGGTCGACCAGGCCAGCAGCGGCGAGATGAATTGCGGCCGGCCAGGTGTCGGTGTAGCGGAAGATGCCGGTCACGGTGATCTCACGGTTCTGGATGAGAGCGACAGGCAGGTTCATCGTCGACCCGCCCATGCCTACCAGGATCGCGTAACCGCCACCCCGCACTGCCGCGATCCCGGCGGCCACCGCGGGCGGGGCGCCGCTGGCGTCCACGAAGGCGTCGACCGCCAGTTCCTCGCCTGACTCGGTGCGCGGATCGAGTACGGCGGTGGCCCCGAACTTGAGCGCCAGCTCGCGCCGGTGCTCGACCGGGTCCGATACCACAATCCGGGCGGCACCGAATGCCTTCGCCGTCTGGGCGGTGATGATGCCGATCGGCCCTGCCCCGGCGATCAGCACGGAGGAACCGGGGGCCACCTGCGCCTTGCGCAGCGTGGCGATGGCCACCGACAGGGGCTCCAGCAGGGCCACGGCATCGTCGGACAGCGAATCGGGCACCGGGAAGGCGAACTCGGCACCGATGGTCACGTACTGGCAGAAGGCACCGTCGATGGGCGGAGTGGCATAGAACTCGATGTTCTCGCACAGGTTGTACCGGCCGGCGACGCACTGGCGGCAGTGCCGGCACGGGTGCTGCGGCTCGATGGCCACCCGCTCCCCGACCCGCGACGAGTCCGCACCCTCGCCGACTGCCACGACCGTGCCACCGCATTCGTGACCCAACACGATGGGGCCGGACACCCAGCGGTCTCCGATGTGTCCTTCGCGGTACCAGTGCACATCGGACCCGCACACGCCCACCGAGGCCACCCGGACCAGCACTTCTCCGGGACCGGGGGCCGGCACCGGCCGCTCTTCGAGCTCGATGCGCCCGATCTCGGTGAGCACGCTGGCGCGCATCGTTTCCGGAAGTCCGTTCATGACCTTCTCCTTCGACTGGTGGTTCCTACCGAGCCGCTGCCGGTCAGCGCAACGAGATGCCGAGTAAGGCGTCGACAGCGTCGGCCACCGCGGCTCCGTCCGAAGTGTCGTCCACCGCCCAACTATCGAGCCGGGCCAGAGCGGCCGGGGTGTCCAGATCGGCCGACAGCGCCGCCAGCACGTCGGTCACCACCGGGCCGCTCTCGCTCCCGACGCGTGACGCGGCCCGGCGCCAGCCGGCCAACCGCCCCTGCGCGGCGGCCAGGACCCCGTCGGACCACTCACGGTCCTGCCGGTAATGGCCGGCCAACAAACCCAGCCGGATCGCCGCCGGGTCCACGCCCGCGGCGCGCAACTTGGAGACCAACACCAAATTGCCCAAGGATTTCGACATCTTGTGGCCGTCCAGGCCGATCATTCCGGCGTGCGTGTAGTGCTGCGCGAATCGGTCGCCGCCGGTCAGCGCCTCCGCGTGGGCGGCCGAACATTCGTGGTGCGGGAAAATCAGGTCACTGCCGCCGCCCTGCACGTCCAGTCCCAGACCCAGCCGGTTGCCGGCGATCACCGCGCACTCGATGTGCCACCCCGCCCGGCCGCGCCCGAGGGCCGACTCCCAGGCCGGCTCGGTGGGCCGTTCCATGCGCCACAACAACGGATCCAGCGCGTGGCGCTTGCCCTTCCGATCGGGGTCGCCGCCCCGTTCGGCGAAGAACCGCAGCATGGTGGCCTCGTCGTATCTGGACTCGTAGCCGAACCGTCCCGTCGCGGTGATGTCGAAGTAGACATCCGGGAACTCCGCATCGTCGGCCCGGTAGGCGGACCCGTTGGCCAGCAGCGCCGACACCGCGTCAGCGATTTCCGCCATGGCCTCCACGGCGCCGATGTAGTGCTGGGGCGGCAACACCCGCAGGGCCGTCATGTCCTGGCGGAACAACTCGATTTCGCGCTCCGCCAATTCCGACCACTCGATGCCGTCCCGCTCGGCCCGCTCCAGCAGCGGATCGTCGATGTCGGTGATGTTCTGCACGTAGCTCACCCGGTGACCGGCGACCCGCCAGTAGCGCTGCACCAGATCGAAGGCCAGATAGGTGGCGGCATGCCCGAGATGCGTTGCGTCGTACGGAGTGATGCCGCAGACGTAGAGGGTGGCCACCGGACCGGGAGCGGTCGGTCGCACATCGCCCGACGACGAGTCGTACAGCGACAACGGCGGGACCGAATCAGCCGGCAGCGACAGGTCGGGAACGGTCGGGGCCGGCCAGGAGCGCACCGCGTCAGCGTAATGGGCGATCAGACGCGGCCCAGCAGCATGCTGATGGCCAGACGCTCGACCGGATGCGGATCACCATTCACCGCCTCGCGCACAGCGGCTTCGAACGCCGGCCGGGAGCCGGTCGGAACGTCGTCGGCCGACATGGCCGAATTCAGGTGTCCGAGGACGAAGTCGGCGTCGACCGGGACATCGACCGCGTGCCGCCACAGCTCAATATCGCGATACTTGTGGCGCCGCAACAGTTCTTGTCGGTTTCGGATCGCGCCGTCGTCCGTTCCGCAGGTGGCCGAAGCCGGTCCGCGAACCTTCTCGACCGCCTCGCGGACCGCCCGTTGCCAGTCCGAGTCGCCGAGCCAGAGCGGCGGCCCGGACGTGAGGATCGCCAGACATCCGCCGGGGCGGAGGACCTGGCGGGCGTCGAGGATGACCTGCTCCTCATCCATCCAGTGCAGGGCGTTGGCCACCGTGATCAGGCCCAGGTCCCCGGCCAGCCGGCCTACCCGGACGAGGTCCCGGTCGCCGGCCAGCACCGGCACGATCGGCAATTCGCCGACTCTGGACGCCAGACCGACCAGCATGTCCGGCTCGACGTCGCAGGCCAGGACGCCGCGGCAAAACGGCGCCAGCGGGACGGTGACCTGACCGGTGCCACAACCCAAATCCAGGACCAGGTCTTCCGGTTGCAGCCCGGACCGGCCGACCAGTTCGTGGACCACCACGGCCGGCAGATCCCGGCGGAACTGCTGGTAGGCATGGGCGGTCCGGCCGGCGAAGTCGGGTTTCACCGGCTGGGGATCCCGGGCACGACGTGGCGGTTGGCTTGTGCGACGGCAATCTGCCAGCCGCGAAGTTCCGTGCCCCGCAGATCATCCGGTGGTGATGACGCCGGGAACATGAGGTTGGTGGGGTCTTTGGAATGGGGCAGGTTCAGCGCGTGGCCGAGTTCGTGGGCCAGTACGGTTTCGTCGTAGGTGTGCGGGTTCGCCTGGTCGAACAGCGAGGCCTGGACGATGACCCAGTCCGCCGTCAGACCCAGCGAGCATCCGGTGATGCGGCCAAGGATGGAACGGACCACCACCACGGTGATCGGCGAACCGACTGCGGCGCCGTCGGTTTCCGGTAATTGGGCGCGGAAGAAGGCCGTGCGGCCGGCTATGTCGTCCAGTAACAATTCCCGATTGGCTCGGGGGTCGAGGGTTTCGGTGGGAGCCGGTCCCTCGGCGGTACGCACGCTCGTCACCCGGAGCCGCAGGCCCGCCTCGGTAGCCAGGACCGACGCGGCTCGGTCGAGGGCCGGCCGCAGCGCTTCCGCGGGAACGAGCGGCACTCCGGCCTCGTCCGCCAGGATCAGCACGTCCACCCGCAGGGTGCCCGGCGTCCGGCGTCGCCCACCGATCCGGTCGCTCAGCGCTTCGGTGCCCCGCGCCGCCCCGCCGGCCAGGTCGTAGGCCATCGAGCGGGCCGTCCGGGCCAGGTTGCGGGCGGCCCCGCCGGCCAGCCGCAAGGGCCCTACAGCGGCGGCCACGGAATGGGATGCCGGTTCTTGGGCGGGTGCGGGTAAACCGGCCGGGCCAGCAGTTTGTCGATGCGTTCGGCGAAAACCACGAGTTCGGAGATCGTGAGCAGGTCCGAGAGTTGCGTCTCCAGGTCACCGCGCATACCGGTGCGCAACGCCTGCAGCCCGATCAAGACCTTGTCCGGCAGAGGTTTTCCGGCCCATCCCCACAGGATGGTGCGCAGCTTGGGGTCGACGTGGAAGGTCAGCCCGTGGTCCACGCCCAGTACTCTGCCGTCTTCGGGAGCCAGCACATGGGCGCCTTTGCGGTCGGCGTTGTTGATCACGACATCGAACCCGGCCAGCACGGCCAGACCGGGGTCGTCGGCGTGCACCACCGCCACGTCGTCCCCGGTTTCGTCATACGCCCGGAAAACCGGAAGCCAGCCCTTGGGCACCGACCGCACCGGCAGCACGTCGACCAGATCGATACCGGGCGCGGTGTTGGTGGACAGCGGAGTGTCGATCCACTGCTGGACCATGCCCTCGCCGAACGGCCCGGGTCGCAGCACGGTCAGTGGAACGCAGTGCCAGCCGGCGTATTCGGCGACGGTGTAGGCGGCGACCTCACGCCCGGCCAGGGTGCCGTCGGGGAAGTCCCAGAGCGGTCGTTCACCACGGATGGGCTTGTACACACACTCGATTTCGACGCCGTCGGCGGCGATCGTGCCCAGCAGGGTCAGGTTCGAGGCCCCGGACAGCCGTCCGGTCACGGAGATTTCCCCGGTGGTCAACAACTCCCGCACGGTGTCGGCGTCCGGGTGGCCCGGCGTGGCGTCGGGCGACGGGTCAGCGGACGACACCGCGGTGGTAGCCGTTCAACCGCGGACAGATGTGACCTTCGGGATCGAGGGGGTTGGCGCACAGCGGGCACGGCGGCCGTCCGGCGGCGACCACGCGCCCCGCGCTCTGCGCGAATTCGCGGGCGTCGGCGAGGGACAGGAAGACCCGCAACGCGTCCGGACCGTCCTCACGGTCCTCGAGCACGATGTCCTCGCCGACCTCCTCCTCGGAGATGGCCAGGAGTTCGACGATGACCTGCTTGCCTTCCGCGTCCCAGGCCAGGCCCATCGTGCCGACCCGGAATTCCGCATCCACCGGCGTGGTCAGGTTGGGGCCGGCGTCCAGGGAGACGTCAGCTCCGGCGGTGTCGCCGAAGCGCTTCGCCACCTCGACGACCAGCGACTCCAGACGGTCGGCCAGGATGGCGACCTGCTGCTTCTCGCAGGCCACCGAGAGCACCCGGCGCCCGTCGGCGACCTGCAGGAAGAACTCGCGCTCGCCGGGTTGCCCGATGGTCCCGGCCAGAAAGCGGTCGGGAGAGCGGAAGATGTGGATCTGGCGTGCCATGACTCCCCCAGCCTATGTCAGGTGGACGCGGTGCCCGCTGCTGCGAGTACCCGGTCCGGGGCTCCGACCAACGGGTTCTGGTGTGGCCGGACTGCTATCCGGCCCCGGTGGTACCGCCGGGGACCGCATCGGACTCGCTGCCCACCGCCGCCTCCGGCGCGCGCTCGGCGGATGCCTCCGCGGGCGGGGGTGGCGGACGCAGCGTGCCCAGCTCACCGGAGTCGTTGACCCGTTCGACGAACGGCCGGAGTTCGGTGTAGCGGATGACCGACAGGGACGCCGGCCCCACTACGATCCGCTGGAACCCGTCCAGGTGCAGACCCAGGGCGTCGGCCAGGATCGCCTTGATGACGTCGCCGTGTGAGCAGATCAGCACCACGGTGTCGGGGCCACGTTCGGCGGTGACGTCGGCGATGACCGCTTTGACCCCCGTGACAGCCCGCATCGACGCGTCGGCGATGCCTTCGCCCCCCGGGAAGTAGGCGGCCGACGGCCGGCCCTGGACCACCCGCCAGAGTTCCTCCTTGGCCAGGTCCTTGAGGGCGCGGCCGGACCAGTCGCCGTAGTCGACCTCGGCGAAACGGTCGTCGATCACCACCGGCAGGCCAGTGGATTCGGCCAACGGTGCCACCGTCTCCCGACAACGTTGCAGCGGCGAGGAAACGATTCGGTCGAACACCACCGAGCCCAGCCGCCCGGCCACCGCGGCCGCCTGTTGGCGGCCTTCGTCGTCCAGCCCCACTCCTAGGGTGCGGCCCGACAACACGCCGGCGGTGTTGGCTGTCGAGCGGCCGTGCCGGAGCAGGACGACCGTGGTGGCCATCAGTGGGCCACGTCGACGAGGGCCCCGGTCGACAAGGCAATGATCAGCGCGATTCCCACCGCCCACCGGTACCAGACGAACACGGTGATCCGGTGGCCGCCGACGAACCGGAGCAGCCAGGCCACCGACACGTAGGCCACCGCGAACGAGACGATGGTGCCCACCAGCGTCGGACCGGCGCCGACGCCACTGTGGACTGCGTCCTTCAACTCGAACGCACCCGCGCCGACCAACGCCGGGATGCCCATCAGGAAGGACAGCCGAGTGGCTGCCACCCGGTCCAGGCCGAGGAACAGCCCGGTGGAGATGGTGGCGCCGGACCGGGAGACCCCGGGGATCAGGGCCAGGCACTGAGCGACCCCGATGGTGATCGCATCCGCCAGCCGCAGGTGACGCTCGCCGCGCAACGGCGCTCCGCTGCGTCCCTTGGCCGCCGCCACCCGGCGGGCGGAGGCGATCTCGGCCAGCCACATCACCGCGCCCCAGGCCAGCAACGCGATGGCGATGACCCAGATGCTGCGCAGCGGTCCGGAAACGAGGTTCCTGGCCAGGAAGCCGACAATGGCGATCGGGATGGACCCGATGATGACCAACCAGGCCAACTTGTAATCAGGGTTCTGCCGCGCCTGCGGGCGGGCCAGGCCGCGTACCCAGGCGACCAGCAGCCGGACGATGTCCTTCCAGAAGTAGATGATCACGGCCACGATGGCGCCGACCTGGATGACCGCGGTGAAGGCCGTGATGCCCTTGTCGTCGATGTTGAGGTTCAGCAGCTTCTCGACGACCGTCAGGTGCGCGGTCGAGGAGACCGGCAGGAACTCGGTCAGACCTTCGACGATGCCCAACAGCACCGCGGCCCACATGGTGATGTGCACGTTCAAGGGTCGTCGGCTCACTTTCTGAGGGATTCCCGTCCGGACCACCCGGGGACAGGCCGCAACTACCGTACCGATAGCTGGCCTTCGCGGAGTGGGGATCGCAGCGTCCCGCAGGCGGGTTCCCGAAATGCGGCGGCGGTTTCAGTAGGGTGCAGGCCATGGAATCGCGGCGCGTCGGGCGCAGTGGGCTCGTCGTTTCGCCGATCGGCTTGGGCACCATGACATGGGGCCGGGATACCGATGCCGACGACGCGGCCGCTCAGCTGGAGGCGTTCGTGGCCGCCGGCGGCACGTTGATCGACACCGCCAACGTCTTCGGTGACGGGGACGCCGAATCGATCCTGGGCACCTTGATCCCGGACGTCGTCCCGCGCGAAAAGGTGGTGCTGGCCACCACGACCGTTGGTGTCGGCGCCGGCCGCGGTGCGTTGCTGGCGGCGCTCGACGCCTCGCTGCGCCGGTTGGGCACCGACCACGTCGACCTGTGGCAGGCGCACGGCTTCGACGGTGGGGTGCCGCTCGAGGAAACGGCGTCGGCGCTGCAGTTCGCGGTGTCGTCCGGCCGCGCGCGCTATGTCGGAGTGTCCGGGTACGCAGGCTGGCAGGTGGGCTTGCTGGCCGGCTGGATGTCCGCTCAGCGCACCCCGTTGACCAGCGTCGAGACCGAGTATTCGCTGGTGGAACGGGGGCCGGAGGATTCGTTGCTGCCCGCCGCGGCCGGGGGGGGGTTGGGTCTGCTGGCCTGGGCACCGCTCGGCCGCGGCGTCCTGACCGGCAAGTACCGACACGGCACGCCCGCCGATTCGCGGGGGGCGTCTCCGCACTTCACCCAATACGTCGCCCGCCACCGTGGTGATGAGGCCGGGCGGATCGTGGAGGCGGTGGCGACGGCGGCCGAGGGGCTGGGGACCTCTCCCCTGGCGGTGGCCAACGCGTGGGTCCGGCAGCGGCGCGGCGTGGCCAGCGCGATCGTCGGGGCGCGGGACTCCGCCCAGTTGCTCGGTTCCCTGGCCGCGCTGGATCTGGTGTTGCCGGCCGAGATCATGGAGGCGCTGGCGGACGTGTCGTCGGCCACCGACCGCGAGTGAGCCGCAGGTTTCCCCGGTCATGACCGATGTCCATGCCGAGCGGCTGCCGCGCGCCGCCAGCGCGGTCGTGTTCACGCAGTTCTGCGCCTCGGGGCTATGGCCGGGCGTCGGCGCCTCGCTGGCCGCGGCGATGTCGGCGGCCGGGATCGACGGTCCGCACAAGGTCACGGCGGCGGCCCTGGAGGGACTGCCGAAGGTCACACCCAAACGGGCGGATCGGCTTTTCACGGCCTGGATCGGCGCGCTGCACACCTATGCGCTGGTCGAGTTGTTGGTGCCGCAGGAACTGCCGCCGCGCTGGGCCGGGCGGCTGGTGGACTCGCTGGGTGAAGATGCCGCGGCCCGTCTGGTCGCCGACCCGTGGTCGCTCTTGCTGATCGGCGAAGCCACCGTGGCCCAGGCCGACCGGCTGGCCCTGGCGGTGGAGCCGGGCGCCCGCCGCGACGACCCCCGTCGCGGCCGGGCCCTGGTCGACTGGACGTTGGCCCGGTTCGCCCGGGCCGGGCACACCGTGACGCCGGTGGGCCAGTTGGCCGACGCGTTGCGGCCGTTCGGAGTCGACGCAGCGGCGGCCATCCGGGCCGCGGTGGACGCCGAGTTGGTGCAGGAGCTTCCGAGGCCGGACAGCGACGTCTTGGTCGCCCGTACCGTGCTGGCCAAGGCCGAGGCGGAGATCGCCACCCACATAAAGCGTTTGCTGCGTACTGGGGTGTCGTTGGCCGGTGAGCGGGCGGCCCGGACCGCCTCCGAAGGGCTGGACGCGGTGCAGACGGCGGCCGTTCTGCAGACCGCGGCGTCGGGCGTCAGCATCCTGACCGGCGGGCCGGGCACCGGGAAGAGCCGGACGGTGGCCGCCGTGGTCAACCTGTGCCGCAAGGTCGGCGTGGACATCGTGTTGGCGGCGCCCACCGGTCGCGCGGCGAAGCGGCTGGAGGAGCTGTCCGGCGAGCCGGCCACCACCGTCCACCGGTTGCTGGGCGCCCGGCCGCTCGGGCGGCGCGGCGAGGACGGCTTCGCCGGGCTGTTCGAGCACGACGCCGGCAATCCGATCGACGCGGACGTGGTGGTCGTCGACGAGACGTCGATGCTGGACGTCGAGCTGTGTGCCGCGCTGTTGGCGGCTCTTCCGGACACCACGCACCTGTTGATCGTCGGGGACCCGGCCCAGCTGCCCTCGATCGGACCGGGAAGGGTCCTCGGTGACATGTTGGCCAGCGGGGCGGTCCCGGTCACCGAATTGAGGACGCTGTATCGGCAGAGCGAGGGCGGATCCATCGCCCGGCTGGCCACCGCGGTTCGCGGCGGCGTTCTTCCCGCCGTCCACGACGAGACGCGGGAGGTGGTCATCGTGCCCTGCGGCGGGTCGGCCGAGGCGGCACGGCGGGTGGTGCAGCTGGTCACCGATTCGATCCCGCGGGTGTTCGGGACTTCCGGCGACGGCCTGCAAGTGGTGACGCCGGTGCATCGCGGGCCGGCCGGCACCCAGGAGTTGAACAAGCTGCTGAAGGAACGGCTGAACCCGGGCCGCGGCACGGTCCGCGGCTTCGACGTGGGTGACCGCGTGGTGGCCACGGCGAACCACCTGGACGCCGAGCCGACCGGCTTCGCCAACGGTGAGGTGGGGACCGTGGTGTCGGTCGGGAACAACTCGGTACGCATCGCCTTCACGGGCGGCGAGTCGGATGTGTCCGGCAAGGCGCTCGGAGACCTGTTGCACGGCTGGGCCATCACGGTGCACCGGGCGCAGGGGTCGGAGTGGGACGCCGTGGTGGCGGTGATGCCTCCGGAGGCCGGCCAGATGCTGTCCCGGCCGCTGGTCTACACGGCGCTGACCCGGGCCCGCCGGCACCTCTCGGTCGTGCATGCGGCCGGGCCCGCGCTGGCCCGCGCGGTCCGGCAGGTGGGGGCCGAGCCGCGGCGGACCCGGCTGGAGCAGCTGCTCTCGTCCTGACCTTTTCCCGGCGATTTACCTCGTCCTGAGCTTTTTCCCGGCGGTATACAAGGTCCCCGTGCAAATACAAGGTGGGCACACCTTGTATTTGCACGGCGGCCTTGTAAGCCAGTCCCGCACAAGCAGGCCCAGACAAGCCGCGGGCCAGCCGGACGAGTCTGAGCCGAGGAGCGGCGTCGACCACCCTTGCGGCGCAGCCCGACGTACATTTGGCAGACCCTGCCGCGCACAGCCGGTGAGGGGCGGCGCAAAAGGAAGGAGCACGCGTGGCCGACCAGCGGGACGCGCACCTGCGCCGGACCCCGGCCTGGCAACCCCAGGATCAGGACCGTTACGAGTACCAGCCGCTGCGCTTCGATCCCTCGGTCTCCCGCTCCCTGGCCACCACCATGCTGTCGCTGCGCGCCGAGTTCTCCGGATGGGAACTCGCGCACGTGCTGAAGTACGCGGACGGCACCCGCCGGATCTGGCTGCGCCGGCGACGGGTGCCGGGAGCGGTGCTGCCGGACTTCACCTTCTGACCGGACCGCGCTGCGCTCCGATGAGTTTCGAGATCCGTTCGGCCAACTCCTCGGACGCCGACGACCTGGCCGCGATCTACCTGGATTCCTTCACCGGTGCGCTGCCCACGGTGCGCTCGCCGCACACCGCCGAACAGACCCGGACCTGGATCCGCGAGATCCTCATTCCCGGCGGACACACCTGGGTCGCCACCATCGGGAACGACGCCGTGGGCATGCTCACCCTCCACAACGGCCGGATCGACCAGCTGTATCTGCGCCCCGACCGCCAGGGGCTGGGCATCGGATCAGCGCTGATCGATTTCTCCAAAGAGCAGAGCCCGGACGGGCTTTCGCTGTGGACGTTTCAGGTGAATACCGGCGCGCGGCGGTTCTACGCCCGCCACGGCTTCACCGAACGCGCCCGAACCGACGGATCGGCCAACGACGAGAGGGAACCCGACGTCCTGCTGCGCTGGAAGCCGAGCTGATCCCTGACCTCAGCGGGGCCCGTGCGGCACCACGCACGGGTGGCGTCGGTCAGCTCTGCGGCCAACAGGTCGGGCCGTTCGGCTACCAGGCTTGGTGTTTTTCCCTTCGAGCAGTTAGATGGGACGTCGACAGAGAGCGAGGGGCCTGGTGCGACCTGCCGCAAGGTCAGTTTGGTTGATTGTCGGGATTGCTCTCGGAATTCTGACCTTCGTAGCACCGATACTCGTGTCACGAGGAGCGGAGGTCGGCGGTCGGCCTACGGTTGGCGTAGTCGGCGGAGCGATCAATGCGGCGATATGGGTCGCCGCTTACATGCTTCTATTTTTAATCTGCGATCGCATTGTTGTTATTCGGCACCAAAAATCCCAGATCTCAGGAACAAACATGAATTTCGGTGGCCCGCGATCCACTCGATCGTGGGGTCGCGACTACTTGATAATGGCACCCTCATTGCCCGAAACCGCACGCCTCCTTACAACTAACGGCTATCCGGAGCGAAGCGCCTGGTGGATAATGGATCAAGTCGAATCGGAAGGTTTAGCATCTGGCATCGAATTGGGACAAGGTGACCGTGCCCTACTCATGTCGAGCGTCCGAAGCCTGACATCGCTGCATCCCCAATGGCAGCAGGAATTTTCAAGGCGTATGGTGTGGTTGATCCGGAACTCTATAATGCGTACGAAAAGCACCGGAGCTCAAACGTCCCAATTGGCATCTGACCTAAGCGTTCCATATTGGTGGCGCGTGCACTTTGAAGTTCTTGCTAAATCGCATTGTACGTTGATCATTGCCGTCCTGACTAGAAAAGCTATTTTTGGAGATCCGATGCTCGGTGAGCATTCTCCCTGGACGTCTGTATAGTCGGACGACGCTCGGCAGGATCGGGTCATTGCGCCTGCTGGATGTCGATGAGCGGTCGCAGGGTGACAAGTTGGTCAGATGTCAGCTTCAATGGGCCAGCATCCATAACGTCGACGGACGGTTGGCCAATGCCGCCACCTTCCTGGCGAATGGCTAGTCACCGCGGCCCGCGCGGCACCCCGGCCAGCGCCGCGTCGGCCAGCTCGTCGGCCATCTGCTCGTGCCGGTCGGCGACCAGGCCGGCGGTGACCCGGATGTGTGGCCCGGACGCCTGCCCAGCCCGGAACGGCGTGCCGGCCGCCGCGCCGATCCCCCGGCTGGCCAGCCGGATCAGGGCGGCGGGTTCGTCGGTCACCGGCAGCCATAGGTTGATGCCGTCCACGGCCAGCACCTCGACGCCCCGCCGGGCCAGCCCCCCGACCAAGGCCTGCCGACGCGTGGAGTACACGTCCCGTGCCCTCGTCACGGTGGCCACCGTGACCTCGTCGGTGAGCATGGCCGCCAACAGCGCCTGCAGCAGCCGGCTGGTCCAGCCCTGGCCCAGCAACCGGCGCTCGGCCAGCCGCTCGACCACCGCGACCGGACCGGACAGCGCCGCCAGCCGCAGATCGGGACCGTGCGATTTCGAGAAGCTCCGGATGTGCACGGTGCGGTCGGGCAGCCGCGAGCCCAGACTGATGGGCGCGAAGGCGGCGATGGCCCCCGTCGAATCGTCCTCGATCACCAGGCAGTCCGAGCCGTCCAGCACGTGCGTCACCTCGTCCCGCCGATCCGGCGTCAGGCAGGCGCCCGTCGGGTTCTGCCCGCGCGGCTGCAGGAACACAGCGCGCACGGCCGGGGTCAGGGCCGCGGCCAAGGCCTGCGGTACCAGTCCGTGGGCATCCAGCGGCACTCCGACGAAGTCGACACCCAGCGAGTCCAGTAAATCCAGCAGCGGCGGAAAGCCGGGATCCTCGACGACAACCCGGTCGCCGAACCGCAAATAAGCGGACGCCACTGCGTGCTGCGCGTCCATGGCTCCGTCGAAGATCCCGAAGCCCTGGGCCGGATAGGGCCAATCGGCTCGGAGCAGTCCGGCCAACTTCGGCAGCACCGGATCGTCGAGGTAGGTGCTCGGCGTCCCCCGCAGATCCAGCCCCTGCAGGACCAGGGTGGGATCGGGCAGCAATTGCGCGTCCGGAATTCCCGTCGACAGATCCAGGCCGTAGGGCGGCGCCTGGTACAGCGACCGGCGGTACCGGCGGGGTCCGCTGTCGGACGACCGGGCGACGACCGTGCCGCGCCGCCCGTCGGTCCGGATCGTCCCCGCCCGCAGCAACAAATTCCAGCCCGCCGACACGGTGGTCGGCGAAAGACTCAAGGCCGCGGCCAGCGCGCGGATCGGCGGCAGTTTGGCGCCCTCCGGAAGAGCGCCGTCCCGGATGGCGGCACTCACCGCGTCGGCCACCCCGCGACCCGTACGGTTAGACAGCCGCGCCCGCAAGGTCGCGGTCGGATCCGGCACATCTCCGGCCGGCGCCCGCATTTTTGTAACATAGCAAACTGCCGTTTGTCGGCAACCGGTTGTGACGTAGAGTCCCGGCATGGTGGGTTCACGTCCCTCGCGGATCTCGCATTGGATCGACGGATCGCTTCGTCCCGGCACCTCCGGACGCTCGGGTCCGGTGTTCGATCCGGCCACCGGACAGCAAACCGGAGCGGTCGATCTGGCCAGTGCCGCGGAGGTCGAATCCGCCGTGGCGGTAGCGGCCCGGGCCTCTCGAATTTGGCGCGGCACGTCGCTGTCCAAACGGGCCGCCATCTTGTTCGCGTTCCGAGAACTGGTGCATGCCAAGGCCGATGAGTTGGCCGCGGTGATCACCGCTGAACACGGGAAAGTGCTCAGCGACGCCGCCGGCGAGGTCGCTCGTGGGCTGGAGAACGTGGAATTCGCCACCGGAATCCCGCAGCTCGTCAAGGGCGGTTATTCCGAGCAGGCCTCGACCGGCGTCGACGTGTATTCGATGCGACAGCCGCTCGGGGTCGTCGCGGGCATCACCCCGTTCAATTTCCCGGGCATGGTGCCGCTGTGGATGTGCGCGAACGCAATCGCGTGCGGCAACACCTTCGTGCTGAAACCCAGCGAGAAGGATCCCTCCGCTGCGTTGTTCCTGGCCCGCCTGTGGAAGGACGCGGGGCTCCCCGACGGCGTCTTCAACGTGGTGCACGGCGACAAGGAGGCCGTCGACGCTCTGCTGCGGTCCCCCGACATCGCGGCGGTGAGTTTCGTGGGGTCCACTCCGATCGCCAAGTACATCTACGAGACCGGCACGGCCGCTGGAAAACGCGTACAAGCGTTGGGCGGAGCCAAGAACCACATGATGGTGCTGCCGGACGCGGATCTCGACCTGGCCGCCGACGCCGCCGTGTCGGCCGCCTACGGAGCAGCGGGCGAGCGCTGCATGGCCGTCTCCGTGGTGCTGGCCGTGGGAAGCATCGGCGACGAGTTGGTGGCCGCCATCGCCAAGCGCCTGCCACAGCTCCGGATCGGCGCCGGAGCGGCGGCGGGCACCGACATGGGTCCGCTCATCACGGCCGAGCACCGCGACAAGGTCGCGGGTTACATCGCCGCCGGAGAAACGTCCGGTGCCACCGTGGTGGTCGACGGGCGCACCGCTGATCTGCCCGACACCGGATTCTTCCTGGGCACCACCTTGCTGGACGGTGTCACGCCCGACATGTCGGTGTACACGGACGAAATCTTCGGCCCGGTGCTGAGTGTCGTGCGTACCCAGACCTACGAAGAAGGACTGGAATTGATCAATCGCAACCCGTTCGGAAACGGGACGGCAATCTTCACCCGGGATGGTGGCGCCGCCCGCCAGTTCCAGATGGACGTCCAGGCGGGCATGGTCGGCATCAACGTGCCGATTCCGGTGCCCGTGGCCTACTACTCGTTCGGGGGCTGGAAAGCCTCGTTGTTCGGAGACACGCACATGTACGGTCCGGAGGGCATCAACTTCTACACCAAGGGCAAAGTGGTCACCTCCAGATGGCCCGACCCGTCGACGTCCAGCGTCGATCTCGGCTTCCCACGGACCCGGTGAGCGCCATGCGACCTGGATCCGATCTCACCGGCGAGCAGGTGCGGCAACTCGACGCCGACCACGTCTTCTACTCGTGGGCCGCGAAGGCGACCTTCCAGCCCCCGCCCATCGCGGGCGCGGAAGGGGTGCATTTCTGGGATTACGACGGTCACCGGTATCTGGACTTCTCCTCCCAGCTTGTCAACGTCAACATCGGTTATCAGCACCCGAAACTGGTGGCGGCCATCCAGGAACAAGCCGCCCACATGTGCACCCTGTCGCCCAATTTCGGCAACGACGCGCGCAGTGAGGCCGCTCGATTGATCGCCGAATTGGCGCCCGGCGATTTGAACACCGTCTTCTTCCTGTCCGGGGGCGCCGAAGCCAACGAGCACGCCATCCGGCTGGCCAAGCTCTACACCGGGCGGCAGAAGATCCTGGCCGCCTACCGCAGTTACCACGGCGCTACCGCTGGGGCGTCGGCGCTGACCGGAGAGCCGCGGCGGTGGGCGTCGGAGCCGGGAATGCCCGGGGTGGTCCACTTCTGGGGGCCCTACGCCTACCGCTCCGCCTTCCACGCCGAAAACGAGCAGCAGGAATGCGAACGCGCCCTGCAGCACCTCCGGGATCTGATCACCGTGGAGGGTGCGAACTCCATCGCCGGCATCATCCTGGAGACGGTCGTGGGCACGAACGGGATCCTGGTGCCGCCGGACGGCTATCTGGCCGGCGTTCGGGCCCTCTGCGACGAGTACGGCATCGTGATGATCTCCGACGAGGTCATGGCCGGGTTCGGCCGTTGCGGCGAGTGGTTCGCCGTGGACCATTGGAACGTCGCCCCCGATTTGTTGTGTTTCGCCAAGGGCGTGAACTCCGGTTACGTCCCGCTGGGCGGCGTGATCATCTCTGACCGGATCGTCGCGTCGTTGGCGCCCAAGCCGTACCCGGGCGGGTCCACCTACTCCGGCCACCCGCTGGCCTGCGCCTCCGCGGTCGCGTCGATCAACATCTTCAAGGAGGAGCAGATCGTCGAGAACGCCCGGCTGATCGGGGAGGAAGTGATCGGCCCCGGGCTCGCCAAACTCGCCGAGAACCATGCGTCGATCGGTGAGGTCCGCGGGCTCGGCGTCTTCTGGGCGGTGGAGCTGGTCCGGGACCGGCGCACCCGGGAACCGTATGTGCCGTTCAACGCCGCGGGGCCGGCGGCGGCCCCGATGGTGGAGTTCGCCACCGAGTGCAAGCGGCTGGGCCTCTGGCCGTTCACCCATTTCAATCGCAACCACGTGGCGCCTCCCTGCGTCATCACGCCCGACGAGGCCCGCGCCGGCCTGGAAATCCTTGACCAAGCGCTCGACGTGGCCGACCGTTACTACACCGGCGCCTGAGCGCGCCGGCCGGCCTGACAAGCAACGAGAAGGAGCACACCAACATGAGCGTGGTACGAGCCGCGATCACCCAGGTCGCCTGGACCGGCGACAAGGAATCGATGATCGCCCGGCACGAGGACCTCACTCGGCAGGCAGCGGCCGACGGTGCCCAGGTCATCGGGTATCAGGAGCTGTTCTACGGACCGTACTTCGGCATCATCCAGGACCAGAAGTACTACTCCTATGTGGAATCCATTCCCGGCCCCACCGTGGAGCGGTTCCAGGCCCTGGCCAAGGAGCTCGGGATCGTGATCGTGCTGCCCATCTACGAGGTGGCCAACGCCGGCGAGTACTACAACACGGCGGCCGTGATCGACGCCGACGGCACGTTGCTGGGCAAGTACCGCAAGCACCACATCCCGAACCTGCCGCAGTTCTGGGAGAAGTTCTATTTCCGGCCGGGCAATCTCGGTTTCCCGGTGTTCAACACCGCGGTCGGCCGGGTGGGCGTGTACATCTGCTACGACCGGCATTTCCCGGAGGGCTGGCGGGAGCTGGGCCTGAACAACGCCCAACTGGTGTTCAACCCGTCGGCCACCAAGCCCGGTCTGTCGAACCGGCTCTGGGAGCTCGAGCAGCCGGCCGCGGCCGCGGCCAACCAGTACTTCGTCGCCGCCAACAACCGCATCGGTCGGGAGGAGCAGGAGTTCGGCGACGACGCGGTGACGTTCTACGGCAGCTCATATTTCGTCGATCCGCGCGGCAATCTCGTCGGCGAGAAGGGGTCCATGGATCAGGAGGAGATCGTGATCCGCGATCTGGATCTGGACGAGCTGACCCGGACCAGGAACGATTGGCAGTTCTACCGGGATCGCCGACCCGAGACCTACACCAAGACCGTCGAGCAGTGAGGGACCGGAAAAACCGACGATGGCCACGACTCTGATCAAGAACGGCACGGTGGTCAGCGCCACCGGTACCGCCCGGGCCGACGTACTCGTCGACGGTGAGACCGTCGCCGCCGTTCTGGATCCGGGTTCGCAGCTGTTCGGCGACCTGACGCGGAACGCGGACACGGTGATCGACGCGCAGGGGAAGTACGTGATACCCGGCGGGGTCGACGCCCACACCCACATGGAGATGCCGTTCGGCGGCACCTTCGCCTCCGACACCTTCGAGACCGGTACCCGCGCCGCCGCCTGGGGTGGGACCACCACCATCGTCGACTTCGTGGTGCAGGCCCACGGGCAGAAAGTGCAGGACCAGCTGGCCCTGTGGCACGAGAAGGCCGGCGGCAACTGCGCCATCGACTACGCGTTCCACCAGATCATCGGGGACGTCAACGCCGATTCCTTGGCGGCCATGGACGAGCTCATCGGCGAGGGCGTCACCTCCTTCAAGCTCTTCATGGCTTATCCGGGAGTGTTCCTGTCCTCCGATGGGCAAATCCTGCAGGCCATGCAGAGGGCCGCCGGCAACGGCAGCCTGATCATGATGCACGCCGAGAACGGCAGCGCCATCGATGTTCTCGTCCAGCAAGCCCTCGAACGTGGCGAAACAGCCCCCTATTACCACGGAATCACGCGGCCCTGGCAGACCGAACAAGAAGCCACCCACCGCGCCGTCATGCTGGCCGACATCACCGGCGCCCCGCTCTACGTCGTGCACGTCTCGGCCAAGCAGGCGCTGCAACGCATCTCGGAGGCCCGGCACGCCGGAGCGAATGTCTTCGGCGAGACCTGCCCGCAGTACCTCTACCTTTCGCTCGAGGAGAACCTGGGAGCACCAGGGTTCGAGGGCGCGAAGTGGGTGTGTTCGACGCCGCTGCGCGCCCGAGAAGACGGCCACCAGGACGCGCTCTGGCAATACATCCGGACCGGTGATGTGACGACCGTGTCCACCGACCACTGCCCGTTCTGCCTGAAGGACCAGAAGGAAATGGGCATCGGGAACTTCGCCAAGATCCCCAACGGGATCGGCTCCGTCGAACACCGAATGGATTTGCTGTATCAGGGGGTGCACGACAGACGCATTTCGCTGGAGAAATGGGTCGAAGTGTGCTCCACCGCGCCGGCCCGGATGTTCGGGCTCTACGGACGCAAAGGCGTGGTGCAGCCGGGTGCGGACGCTGACATCGTCGTCTACAACCCCCAGGGCCACACCAGCATCGGGGTCGGCAAGACCCATCACATGAACATGGACTACTCCGCCTGGGAAGGCTGGGAGATCAACGGTCACGTCGACACCGTCCTCTCCCGGGGGAAGGTCATCGTCGACGATTCCGGATACGTCGGCCGCAAGGGCGACGGACAGTTCGTCAAGCGCGGCCTCTCACAGAACCTCACCTAAGAAAAGGACCGCGAATGCAATTCGGTGTTGTCCTGCAGAATGACCCACCGGCCGCCCGGATCGTGGATCTGGCCCGGCAGGCCGAACTTCTGGGCTTCAGCCATGTCTGGACGTTCGATTCCCACCTGCTGTGGCAGGAACCCTATGTGGTGTACAGCCAGATCCTGGCCAACACCCGCAAGGTGATCGTCGGGCCGATGGTCACCAATCCGGCCACCCGCGACTGGACCGTCACCGCATCGCTGTTCGCCACCCTGAACGAAATGTTCGGCAACCGGACCATCTGCGGGATCGGCCGCGGCGACTCGGCGGTCCGGGTCACCAACGGCCGGCCGGTGACGCTGGCCACCCTGCGGGAATCGATCGGCGTCATCCGGGGCCTGGCCAATTCCGAACAAGTGGAATATCACGGCAACCTGATCCAATTCCCGTGGAGCGAGGGTTCCCGGCTCCCGGTGTGGATGGCGGCCTACGGTCCCAAGGCGCTGGCTCTGGCCGGCGAAGTGGCCGACGGTTTCATCCTGCAGCTGGCCGACCCTCAGATCACCGCCTGGTCCATCGCCGCGGTACGCCAGGCGGCCGAGCGCGCCGGCCGGGATCCGCGGGAAGTCACCATCTGTGTGGCCGCTCCGGCCTACGTCACGGACGGCACCGCGGCCGGTCTCCAGCACGGCCGCGACCAGTGCCGCTGGTTCGGCGGGATGGTGGGCAACCACGTGGCTGACATCGTCGCCCGCTACGGATCCGGCGACCCCTCGAGCCCGAACTCCCCCGCCGCGGTTCCGAAGGCCTTGTCGGACTACATCGCCGGCCGTCAGGGCTATGACTACAACTCGCACGGCAAGGCCGGCAATGCCCACACCGATTTCGTGCCGGACGAGGTGATCGACCGCTTCTGCCTGATCGGCCCGGCGGCCGACCAGATCGCCCGGCTCGAAGAGCTCCGCTCGCTCGGCGTCGATCAGTTCGCCTTGTACCTCCAGCACGACGACAAAGCCGGCACCCTGGCCGCGTATGGCGAGAAGATCATTCCGGCCATCAACGTGCGTAAGGCAGCCAAAACGTGACGGTGGTGCGCCGTTTCGGGTTCACCGTGCTGGGCTTGGTAATCGTGGCCGGTATTTGGGAGCTGTACAAGGATTTTGGTCCGGCCGAGGGTGTGTCCGTCCTGGGTACCCGATTGCTGCCCCGCACCACCGACGCGGCCATGCCGCACCTGTCTTCCATCTGGCGCGCCTTCGGCCAGACCGAGGTCAACGCCAACGTCATCACCACGGGCGCCGGCAAGAGCGTCCTGCTCTCGGTGGTGCAGAGCAGCCTGCACTCCTTCGGGTGGGCGGCGGTGGGCTTCGTGCTCGGGGTCATCGTCGGCTTTGCGCTGGCGCTGGCCATGGACGCGGTGCGGCTGGTGGAGCGAGCGATCCTGCCGTACGTCATCTTGAGCCAGACCGTGCCGCTCATCGCCCTGGCGCCGCTGGTGACGGGTTGGAGCGACGGCAGCCGGGTGCTGTTCTTCACCTGGCACACCTGGATGTCGGCCGCTCTGATCGCCGCCTACCTGGCTTTCTTCCCGGTGTCGGTGGGCATGGCCCGCGGGCTGCGGGCCGCCGCGCCGGTGCACCGCGAATACTTCCGTTCGGTCTCGGCGGGCTACCTCGCCACCCTGACCCGCCTGAAGATGCCGTCGGCGATTCCGTACCTGATTCCGGCGCTCCGGCTGGCGGCGGCCGCCGCGGTGGTCGGAACCATCGTCGCCGAGATCTCCATCGGGCTGGAGGGCGGCATCGGCCGGCTGATCATCAGCTATTCGGTGGGTGCCACCGGCGATCCCAGCCGCGTCTACACCGCGGTGATCGGTGCGGCCGTCCTGGGTCTGCTCGCGGCCGGTCTGGTCGGACTGCTCGACCTGGCCCTGCGCCGCTTCACCCGCTCCGGAGGATATGCATGACCGCCCCCTCAGCGGCGACCGTGTCCGCGCCCGGGCTGGCCGTCGAACTGGAGGGTGTGGCCAAGAGCTTCGGCACCGGGGCCCAGCAAGTCGTCGCCCTCTCCGACATCAACCTGACGGTGGCGCAGGGCGAATTCGTCTCGCTGATCGGGCCGTCCGGCTGCGGCAAGTCGACCCTGCTCCGAGTCATCGCCGACCTGCTGCCCCCCAGCTCCGGACGGGTGGCGGTGAACGGACACCCGGCGCGCCACGCCCGCCTGCACCAGCAGTACGGTTTCGCGTTCCAGCAGGCGGGACTGCTGGACTGGCGCACCGTGCTGGCCAACATCGCGCTCCCCCTGCAACTGCACGGGGTCGGCAAGGCCGAAAGGCAGCAGCGCGCTGCCGAGTTGCTGGAGATGGTGGGGCTTTCCGACTTCGCCAAGTCCCGCCCGCCGCAGCTGTCCGGCGGCATGCAACAGCGGGTTGCCATCGCCCGGGCGCTGGCCGAGCGACCCAGCCTGTTGCTGATGGACGAGCCGTTCGGGGCTCTGGACGAGATGACCCGCGAACACATGCAGGACGAACTCGTCCGGATCGCGGCCGAGACGTCGGCCGCGGTGGTGTTCGTGACCCACTCCATCCCGGAGGCCGTGTTCCTGTCCGACCGTGTCGTGGTGATGTCCCCCCGACCCGGGCGGGTCGCGCAGGTCGTGCCCGTGGGATTGCGCCGGGCGGACGACGGCAGCGTGGCCGCGGCCACCGCCATCCGGGAATCGGAGGCTTTCTTCGCGGCGATCACCGCTGTCCGCGAGGCGTTGCGGGGCCGGAATCCCGGCGACGCAGACCTTCGCGCACACGGAGCACTCTGAGATGCGCGCCTGGCGTGCGATCGCCGTCGTCGCGCCGCCGGTGGTGTTCGGTGCGCTGTTCCTCGGCCTGTGGCAGTGGGTGGTCAAGGCGGCCGGCATCCAGCCCTATGTGCTGCCCGCGCCCAGCGACATCTGGACCGCGTTCACCAAGGACCACGCGCGCATTCTCACGGCCGCCGAGCACACCGGTCTGAACGCACTGGTCGGGCTGGTGCTGGGCACCGTCCTCGCGGTGCTGCTGGCCGCGGTGGCCGCGCGGGTCCGGGTCGCGGACGAGATGTTCACCCCGTTGGTGGCAGCGCTGGCCACCATGCCGATCGTGGCGCTGGCGCCGCTGCTGAACGACATGTACGCCTCCACCTCGCCGGTGCCCCGCCGCATTGTCGTGGCTATCAGCGCTTTCGTGCCTGTCTTCTTGAACGTGGCGCGCGGATTGAAGCGCCTGAGCCCGGTGCACGCCGAGCTCATGGCCAGTTATGCCGCGTCGAAGGGGGCCGTGCTGCGCACCATTCGCATTCCGGGCGCCCGACCGTACTTCTTCGTCGGGCTACGTATTGCCGCGTCCTTGTCGGTGATATCCGCCGTCGTCACGGAGTATTTCGGCGGTCTGCAGGACGGTTTGGGATCCCGTATCACATCGGCGGTCTCGTCGACCAACTATCCACGCGCCTGGGCCTTCGTGGTGGGCGCCATGATTCTCGGCCTCTTGGCTTACCTCCTCGCCTTGCTCGTCGAGGTGATCGCACTGCGCGGGCGCGGCGAAAGCGGCTGACAACTTTCGACAATTAATGTCATGGCCACGGTGGCCACGCTCGTGTCCGGCATCATTCCCACAACCACAACCCGAAAAGGGGCAAACGAAATGCGAAGTCTGGGCAGGAAGATTCTGGTGGCCGGCGCCGCCGGCCTCGCGCTGGTGGTGGTGGCCGCCTGCGGCAACTCGTCGGGCTCGAGCACCAGCAGCTCATCGAGCTCCAGCAGCTCGTCGAGCTCCAGCTCGGCCGGCACCAGCTCCACCTCGCCCGCCACCGGCTCGGCCGGCCAGAGCACCCCCGGGAGCGCTACGGGGCCGGCCAGCTCATCGAGCAGCTCCGCCAGCGGAAGCTCGGCCGGCGGCTCGGCGAGCGCATCCGGCAGTTCCACGGCCAACGGCCCGATGGTCAACGTCAAGCTGCAGCTGCAATGGTTCACCCAGGCTCAGTTCGGCGGCTACATTGCGGCCCTGTCCAAGGGCTTCTACCAGGCGCAGGGCCTGAACGTGCAACTGCTGCAAGGCGGCGGCGACATCGTGCCGCAGACGGTGTTGGCCAAGGGCCAGGCCGACTACGCCATCGCCTGGGTGCCCAAGGCCCTGCAGTCCCGCGAGCAGGGCGCCGACATCACCGACGTCGGCCAGGTCTTCCAACGCTCCGGAACACTGCAGATCTCCTTCAAGAACAAGAACATCACCTCGGTGGCCGACCTCAAGGGCAAGAACGTCGGCGACTGGGGCTACGGCAACGAGTACGAACTGTTCGCCGCCATGACCAAGGCCGGTCTGGACCCGGGCAGCGACGTCAAGATCGTTCAGCAGCAGTTCGACATGAACGCCTTCCTGGCCGGTGACATCGACGCGGCGCAAGCCATGATCTACAACGAGTACGCCCAGGTGCTCGAGGCCAAGAACCCGGCCACCGGAAAGCTGTACCAGCCCTCGGATCTGAACGTGCTGAACTGGAACACCGAGGGCACGGCCATGTTGCAGGACGGCATCTGGGCCGGCTCCAAGAAGCTGCAGGATCCCGCCTTCCAGGCCACGACGGTCAAATTCCTCACGGCCAGCTATCAGGGCTGGATCTACTGCGCCGCGCATGCGAGCGAATGCCGCGACATGGTGGTCAAGGCGGGCTCGAAGCTGGGGGCCAGTCACCAGCTCTGGCAGATGAACGAGGCGAGCAAGCTGGTGTGGCCGTCGCCCAACGGCATCGGCATGGTGGACCCGGCGGCCTGGAACCAGACGGTGAAGGTTGCCCAGGGCACCAAGAACGCCGACGGCGACACTGTTCTGACCAAGGCCCCGACGGACGGCGCTTACACCAACACCTACACCGAGCAGGCGTTGGCGAACCTGAAGAAGATGGGCCTGGACACGACCGGCGCCAGTTTCAAGCCCATCACGGTCACCCTGCAACCAGGCGGCAACTGATCCGAGCGCCCGGCGGGCGGCCCGGCAGATGTTCCGAGGCCGCTCGCCCGGTGCTGGTCCGGGCTCGCCGACGCGCCGGCGCCGCCGGCCCAGGTCGTCCGGGCCGCCCAGTACCGTCTGACCCGATGAGCGACCAACCCGCGCCGCCGCTGCGCCGCAATCCGGTGTTCCGGGACTCCATGGCGGTGGCGGCCACCACCGGCGCCTACGGGATATCGTTCGGCGCCATCGGCCTGGCCGGTGGGCTCTCGTTGGTCCAGACCATGGTGCTGTCGCTGCTGATGTTCTCCGGCGGCTCGCAATACGGGCTCGTCGGGGTGATCGCGGGCGGCGGTTCCCCTTGGGCCGGCGCGGCCACCGCAGTCATGCTCGGGGCTCGGAACATGTTCTACGGGCTTCGATTGGCCACCCTCCTGCGCGTGCGAGGGTGGCGTCGCGTGCTGGCCGCCCAGGTCGTGATCGACGAATCCAGCGCCATGTCGCTGGGCCGGGAGAACGACCGACAGGCTCGGCTGGGGTTCTACGCCACCGGGATCGGCATCTATGTGTTGTGGAATCTGGGCACGCTGGTCGGCGCGATCGGGGCGTCCGCGCTCGGCGACCCGGCGGTCCTGGGGTTGGACGCGGCGGCTCCCTGTGCGTTCCTGGCCCTGCTGGTGCCGCGACTGCGCGGGGCGACCCAGCCGGGCGCGCGACGCCGAGGCCCCTCGCCGGCCGTCACCATGGCGCTGGCGGCCGCGGCGCTGGCCGTCGCGCTCACGCCCGTGCTGCCCGTTGGCCTTCCGGTGCTGGCGGCCGCCCTGTTCGGGATTGCCGTCGGGGCGTGGCCCGGTCGGGTCCGTCCCGACGCGGCGCCGGACGCCAGTGTTCCGGTCGACGGTGACGCTCCGTGAGTTGGGCCGCGCTGTTCGTCGCCGGCGTCGGCTGCTACCTGTTCAAGCTCGCCGGACTGTCGGTGCCGCAGCGCATTCTGGATCGGCCGGTGGTGCAGCGGATCGCCGCCCTGTTGCCGATCGTGCTGCTGGCGGCGCTGGTGGCGGTGCAGACCCTGGGCAGCGGAAAGCACCTGCTGATCGACGCCCGGCTGGCCGGAGTGGCGGTGGCGGGCGTCGCAGTGTGGCGCCGGTGGCCGTTTCTGTTGGTGGTCGTGTTGGGCTGTGCCACCGCGGCGCTGGTCCGGTTGTTGTGAGCGGAGCCCAATCAGCACAGGCGTCCGGGCCAACCCACTGTCCGGACCGCGGGGCAGGCCCAGCCCAACCTGCCGACGGTCAGCAGTTCCGCAACAGCCGGTCGAGAACCCGGACGCCGAAGGTCAACGCGTCCACCGGCACTCGCTCGTCGATTCCGTGGAACAGGGAACTGAAGTCCAGGTCGGCGGGCAGCCGGAGCGGCGAGAAGCCGTAGCCCGTGATGCCCAGCCGGGCGAAGGCCTTGTTGTCCGTGCCCCCGGAGAGCATGTAGGGAATCGGGTGACCGTCCGGATCCTCGGCCGTCAGCGCATTCTTCATCGCCTCGACGAGGGGGCCTTCGAACGGGAATTCCAACGGCGGCTGCCAGACCCATTCGATGTCGATGTCCGGGCCGACCAGCTGCTGGATCTGGTCGCGGAAGTGCTCCTCGGAGCCGGGCAGCACCCGACAGTCGACGGTGGCCTGGGCGGTCGACGGGATGACGTTGGCCTTGTACCCGGCCTGCAGCATGGTGGGCGTCGCCGTGTTGCGCAGCGTGGCGTTGACGATGCGGGACACTCCCCCGAGCTTGGCCACGAACCCCTCGAGGTCGTCCTCGGGAAGCTCGACTCCTCTGAGTTCGGCGATGCTGGCCAGGAAGCTCCGCACGGTCGGCGTGAGCGTGAGCGGAAAATCGTGGTGCGCCAGCCGGGTGACCGCCTCGGCCACCTTGATGACCGCGTTGTCGTCGTTGAGAAACGATCCGTGTCCCGGCCGGCCGGTGGCCCGCAGGGTCGCCCAGGCCACCCCCTTCTCGGCCGCGGCGACCAAGTAGGCGCGGCGGGTGTCGTCCAGGGACACCGAAAATCCGCCCACCTCGGAGATGGCCTCGGTGGCGCCGGCGAAGAACTCGGGATGGTGGTCGACGATCCAGTGAGATCCCCACAGCCCGCCGGCTTCCTCGTCCGACAGGAAACAGAAGATCAGATCCCGCGGGGGCACGTAGCCCTCCGATTTGTACTGACGGGCCAGCGCGACGGTCATCGCGACCATGTTCTTCATGTCGACAGCGCCGCGCCCCCAGACGTACCCGTCGCGCACCGCGCCGGAAAAGGGGTCGACGGTCCATTCACCGGCATCGGCCGGCACCACATCGACGTGACCGTGAATGACCAGCGCTCCGCGACTGCCGTCCGCGCCGGCCAGGCGAGCGACGACGTTGCCGCGCCCGGGCACCGATTCCACGTAGGTCGTCGAGTAGCCGACTTCCTCCAGCTTCTGCTGGACGTATCTGGCCGCCCGCGCCTCGCCGTCTCCGATGGTGGCCGGCTCGCCGGTGTTAACCGACGGGAAACGGATCAGTTCGCTGCACAGGGCGACGACTTCCTGCTCGGCCGGAGAGGGGCCGGGGGCGGAGGGCTCGGACATGGGACCTTCCTATCACCGCGCCGACTTCTGTCCGGCGGATGCCCCGCGGGTCAGGCGCTGGCGACCGGACGGATCCGTACGACGGAGGCGGCCGCGTCGCCGGCCGGCTCACTGCGCGGCCGCGGAATCTTCGCCGTCGGCTCGGCCACGCGGTTGGCCACCAAGTCCCATTGCCAGGCGGGGTGCAGGCGATGAAAGACCTGCCCGTCCACCATTTCTGTGGCCAGCTCGGCCCAGTCGGTGTTGGGGCCGTGCTGCCTGCCACTGCCCGTCGACCTGACGAAGCCGCCAGCCTCCGGTGCAGGCGACCAGGAGGTCGACCAGGGCGGCGGTCGGGAAGGCGAGCGAGTCGGCATCCAACAAGACGGCCGAGAAACGACCGCGGACGTGTGGCGAGCGAACCTCGACCGGGAGCGGGAAAGACACGGGTACGGGTACGGGCATCCTTGTCATCTCTGTGCGGGGGGAGTTATCCCAGGTTAAGGGATTACTCACCAGTATTTTCGGCTCGAACCAACAATTCCCGCCATAGTGGCCGGCCCAACAAAACGGAATCGATTCAGAGCTGGCCGGGATAAAACCCGAGCCGCGCGAGCGGTTCGACGATCTGCCGTTCCTCGTATGCCAGATGAGACAGCAGGGCATCGGTCAGCAGGTCGACCGCCCCCTGGACGGGCGAGAAATCCGATGGATTTTTGATGAAGGCCACCAGGGCTCGATCGACCCCGTCCACCACACCGTGAATCACCACGTGTTCTGATTCCAGCCGGTCGAGAACCGGCGTCAGAGCGGGGTCGGCCCGGCGCAGATGCGGGAAGACGGCGGAGTCCTCGATGTGATGATGTTCGCTGACCAGGCGGCAGTAGGAGGCACAGAACGCGCCCAACGTCCAGTTGTTCTGTCGGAGCGCCATGTCGTTCAATGCCGCTCTCGCCCGGGCCGCGGTACTCACACCCTGTTGGACCTGGCGCAGCACGTCGCGGAGCTGTTCGAGTTCGCGGCGCAGATGGTCGTGGACATCGACGAGGTGCTGCCCGACAGCCTGGGCGCGCTCCGAGTAGACGACCCGGCTCGGCGCCGGTGGGGCATCCGGACGGGCCGACTCGTCCCACGGCTGTTCCTGGCTCCAATGGATGGTCGGCGCCGGCGTGGGAAGGACTCGCAAGCCGCCCGACACTGCGGACGCGCCTGCGGGTTCCGCCGCAACGGTGGCCGGCTGATCTGCCGAACGCTCGGCACCGCTCGGGGCGCTCCGTTCCGCTTCCACCAATTCCCGCACCCCGGGCGCCACCTCCTGCCCGAACGCGGCGATGGCATCCGGGTCGTCCGATCCCAGGATGAACGCGGAAATGCCGTAGTGCAGGGCCATATCGGCCAGCTCTTCGATCCACTGCGCCGGCGGCCCGTCGAGGAGAGCGGTGCTGCGGTCGGCGAATCGGCCGGAGATGTTGAGCAACCGGCGGACGTCGGCCGGCGCGCGCCCCGCCGCCTCGGCCGCTCCGTCGATCACGGCGTTCAGTGCGGTGAGATCGGATGGCCCACCCGGCAGATAACTCAGGCTCGGCAACCACCCGTCGGCCACGGCTCCGGTGAGCCGGAGCATCCGCTGCTTGTAGGCGCCCACCCAAATGCCGATGTCGTGGGCGGGCTGCGGTCCGCGCTTGGCGCCCATCGCGCGGTGATGCCGGCCCTCGACCCGAATGCCGCCGCGAGCCTTGGTGTCCCAGACCGCGCGCACGATGGCGATGGCCTCAGCCAGCGCGTCGACAGCCTGCGCTGCCGTCAGCCGCGTCCCACCGGCCGCCTCGATCGCGTCCCAGAAAGCGCCGGCGCCCAGCCCGAGTTCCACCCGACCGCCGGACAACAGGTCGAGGGTGGCCGCACTGCGGGCCAGCACCACCGGCGGCCGGAGCGGCAGGTTGGCGACGTTCAACGCGAGCCCGACCCGGCTGGTCGACGCGGCCACATACGACAGCAGCGTCCAGGAGTCCAGGAACGCCGACTGGTAGGGGTGGTCCTGAAAAGTGACGAGATCCAGTCCGGCCTGCTCCGACAATTGAGCCAGCGCGACGACGTCCGCGGCCGACCGGGCCGCCGGGGTCAGAAAACTCCCGAACAGCAGGTCGTGGCCGAGGTCGTACGCGGTCTCACTCACCGCGCCAGTATCGATACGGGACTGCCGGAGCGCGGCAGCCGGGTCGGGCCCGGTCGAGAACCGCGACGGTCAGGTCCTCGCGCCGCCGGCCGAGCGCCCGGGCCACCGAGGCGATGACGTTGGCGACCGGAGCTTCCGGATTGACCAGGTTGGCGGCGGCTTCGGGCACCACCAGCTTGCGCATGTAGCAGCACGGGCCGGGGTCGAACATGGCGCCCCGTTCGGCGAGCGCCACCACGCTGATGGCGTCCGGCATCGCTTTGGCCCGCCAGTGTCGTGCCGTCGACCGGATCGACTGCGATATCGACCTCGGGCCCGGTGCCGTCGCCGACCACCTCACCGTTGAACAGCATGGGCGCGTTGTCCTTCTCCCCCTCGCCGATGACGACGACGCCACGCATGGCCACGGTGCCCAGGACCGGGCGCATGGCGTTGACCGCGACGCCGTCGACCTGGTTCTTGTCGCCTCGCCCCAGGTACTTGGCGGATGCCATGGCCGCGGCTTCGGTGGCCCGGATCAGCTCGACGGCCACGTTGCGTCCGGTTTGGCGGAATCGGGATTTGTCATGGCCTCCCTCGGCTTTCGTCCGGGAGATGGGTGGAAGAATCCTGACACACCGGGTGCAGCCCAGCTTGCCGGCGACGGCCGGGGTCACCGAGCGAAACGGTCCCGCAGCTTGTCCAGGGTGGCCGCGATGCCGGCGGCGTTGCGGGCCGGGAACTTCAGCAGCCGGTACCCGACAGCCACTCCACGCGAGAAGTCGAAAATCTCGGTGACGCGGCACCGGCTGTCGCTGAGCGGCTCGATCTCCCACCGCCAGCGGTGGCCGAAGGGGTGCCGCCACTCGACCAGCCGGTCGGGTTCGGCCGCCGTCACCCGACTGGTGATCCGGTACGGGAAGCCCGCCATTTTCATGCTGGTGGTGAAGGTGGCTCCCTTGGTCAGCCGCTGGGGCCCCGCGACGTTGTCACGCACCGTGCCCGATCCATCGAGCTCCGCGTGCCGGTGCGGATCGTCGATCAGGTCGAACACGGCGGCGGCCGGGGCTTCCACCTCGACGGAATACGCGACTTTGCGGGGGCCCAGGTCCACCCGGGTTGAGTGACTGTTCACGGTGAAACGGAGTACCCGGAATAGTCCGGGCCCAGCGGGTGCTGCAGCAGGCACTGAGTCGGACAACAGGAAGGCAACCCCGATGCTGGCGCTGCAATACCGCTCTTATGGTGGCCCGGAAGTCGTGGAATGGACAGAGGCGCCCGAGCCTCACGCCGGCCCGGGGAAGATTCGCATTCAGGTCCGCGGGGCCAGCGTCAATCCGGTCGACTGGAAGCGCTTTTCCGGCGCCATGTCCGGCGGCAAACAACTCGACCAGCCCGAAATCGTCGGCTGGGACGGCGCCGGCGTCGTCGACGAAGTTGGCGAGGGAGTCACCGGAGTGGCCGTGGGCGACGAGGTGTTCGGTGTGGGCCGGCGCACCGCCGCCGAGTATGCGGTGCTCAACGGCTGGGCGCGCAAACCGCAATCGGTGGGCTGGCCGGAGGTGGCCGCGGCGGGCACGGCCGGCGAGACCACGGAGCGCGTCCTGCGGCTGCTCGATCTGAAGCCCGGCGACTGGATTTTCATCGATGGTGGGGCCGGCGGTGTCGGCGGAGTGGCTGTCCAGGTGGCCGTGGCCCGCGGGTTGCGGGTCGTAGCCTCCGGCGGCCCCGACAATCAGGACTATCTTCGCGAACTCGGCGCCACTCCGGTCGTCTACGGGGACGGGGTCGCCGATCGGGTCCGGACGGTGACCGATGGACAGGTCGCGGGCGTGTTCGATGTGGCCGGCAAGACCCCGATCGCCGAGCTGGTCGGCTTGGTCGCGGATCCGGCCCAGGTGGTCAGTATCGCCAATTTCGAGGCTCCCAAATCGGGTGCCCGGGTCACCGGCGGCGGCGGCGACAGCCAACCGGCCAAAGCCATGGCCGAGACCGCCGAGCTCTTGGCCGACGGCAGGCTGAAGATCCCGGTCCGGACGTATCCCATCCACGAGGCGGCCGAGGCTTTTGGCGTCAGCCTGGGCGGGCACATCAGGGGAAAGCTCGTCCTGGTGCCCTGAGTCCGCCGGCATGTCCCACCCGGCGGTGGTCGGATGGGCAGGTCGCCCGATCCGAGCCTGGCGCCGAGGCGGGCGCCGGAGCCGGTTGTCCGGGCCGGTGCCGCGAGGTTCGGTAACCCTGACTTCCGATTTCGACTTTCCGCCCGGGGCTCGGGCGGGCACACTGGAATGATGCGCACCCTTTAACGGGAGGCCTCATGACAAAGCAGGTCCTGGGCGTTTGCGGAATTCCGCCCGAACGAAATGGGCGGAATGAGTTGCTGGTGGGGTGGAAGTCGGCGCTCCGGACCGGCCTGGACCTCGCCGTCGCGGACTCGGAACTCCGGCTGCCGGATTACCGATTCGAAATCCTTTGCAGCGACGACGTTTTGCGAGAGGACGAGCAGAGGTGGGATCCCCCGGCGCCCGGCGGCCGCGCCGAACTCGACCCGCCGGGCGGCGGCGGGCACGAGGAAACCGAACTCGACCCCGACGAATTGGTTTTTCTGTCCGCGGCGGCTGAACAGACGACGTCCGGTCGACCAGGTGCGGCGGGAGAACCGGACGTTCCGGCGCTGTCGCCCGCTCTCCACCCCGTCGCCCAAGCGCTGGGCCGGCATTTCGGACCGGGGCCGGCCGTCCGTTGGATCAGTGTTCTCCGCCAGGTTTACGCCTATCAAGCGGACGACCGCTGGGCGAGCCTGGCCCGGGAGCAGATCGCCGCACGGATCGGGCCCGACTGCCAGATCGTCATCGCCCACTCCCTGGGCAGCGTCCTGGCCTGGGAAGCCCTGACCTGGCGTCCGGAGGCGACGGTCGACACGTTTCTGACGCTGGGTTCGCCGCTGGCCATGAAGGCAGTCGTCGACCGCCTTCGCACGCCGCAGGGCGCCGCCGATGGCCGGCTGCCTCATGTGCGCCGGTGGGTGAACATTTTTGATCCGGCCGACCCGGTCGGCGGGCGGGGGCGACTCGACCCGCTGTGGCCGGCAGTGCAGGACTATGGGGTCGACAACGGCGACCATGCCCATGCCGCGATCAACTATCTGGCCAAGCGAATCACCGGGCGGACCGTGGCCGAAGCCTTTTTCGCCACTGGCTCCTGACCGGCCGCCACCGCGTCGACCGCGGGCCGCGGATCAGGCATCGACAGTTCGCGCCCGGGCCCGTGAGAGGGTGTCCGGCATGCAACTTCCGGAGGCTCTGCTCGACCTGCTGCACGCGGCCAGTCCCTGTTTCGTGGCCACTGTCATGCCCGACGGGTCGCCGCAAGTGACTCAGACCTGGGTCGATACCGACGGCACCCACATCCTGGTCAACGTGGTCCAAGGGATGCAGAAAGCGCGCAACATCGAGCGGGACGACCGGGTGGCCGTCAACGTCTGCGATCCCGACAACATCAACAAGTACTTCGCGGTTCGGGGCCGGGTGGTTGCGGCGACGACCGACGGGGCCAGGGAACACATCGACAAGCTGTCCCACAAGTATCTGGGCCGGCCGTACCCGAACTTCTCCGGCTCGGACCGGGGACGTTTACTGCTGACCATCAAGGCCGACTCGATCAGTTCGCCGCGCGGCTAAGCGATTTGTTCGCGAATCCGGTCGATGGTCTGCATGACGGCGAGCGTTTCGGCATGCGGGAGGAGCGGCGATTCCGACGCGCCCTCACCCACCAATCCGGCGAAATGCTCGATCTCGTAGGCGAATCCGGCATGACCGGTGATCGCGCCGCTGTCGGCGCTGCGTTGTTCGCCGTCCCGGGAGATGACGGCGATCGGTTGCGGCGCGTAGAACGCACCGGGAATTTCGATCCGCGCGTCCGTTCCGGAGATCGACGCCGTCGTCGGGGTTCGCGCGAACAGCGACGCGTTCACGAGTGCGTGCGCGGGCCCGGTCCGCAGCACGGCTGAGATCTGCCCGTCCACCCCGGTGAAGGCCCGGTCGCCGACCGCGGTGACGGTGTCCGGCGTTCCGAGCGCGAAGGACGCGAACGAGATCGGGTATACGGCGAGATCGAGCAGCGCCCCACCGGCCTGGTCGGGGTCGAACATGCGGTGGTGAGGATCAGGTTCGAAGTACTGGCCGTGGTCGGCGATCACCGTGCGGAGCTCACCCAGAGCGCCGTCGGCCAGGAGTTGACGCACCACGTCCATGCCGGGCAGAAACCGGGTCCACATCGCCTCCATCAGGGTCAGTCCGCCCGCTGCTTCGACCACGCGCCGGGCTTCGGCCGCCGTCACGGTGAACGGCTTCTCCACCAGCACGTGCTTGCCGGCCTGCAGCGCGAGAATGGCCTGCTCGGCGTGGGCGTTGTGGGTCGAGGCCACGTAGACCGCCTGAACCTGCGGATCGTCCACCAGTTCCTGCGCCGACCCATAACAGCGATCGAGCCCGAACTCCCGCCCGAACGCTTCGGCTCGCTCCACCGACCGCGAGCCGACGGCCACGATCTCCTGGTTGGCGAAGCGCCGGGCGGTGTCGGCGAAGTTCCGCGCGATCCCGCCCGGCGCCAGAATCCCCCAGCGCATGCTGCGGGCGCCCGTGGGATCGGGGGTCCTGGGGATGGGCAGGGAACGCGGCAACGGCACGATGGCCTCTTCTCGAATCGTCACGGGGCGGGCAGCCTGTGTCGGCTACTGCTGATCATCCGATCACGGCCCGATCGTGTGTCGCCGGGCGGTCCTACGACCGTCGGCGTCCCAGCCGGCTCCGAACCGTGGAGACCGGCCCCCTCGTCTGCCGGCCGACGGGAATTGGGTCGCTTTCCGGCATCGATCTCGGAACCGGACGACGTGCTGTTTCCCGTCACCGTTTGTTCTCCGGCCGGGGCGTGACCGCGATCACGTGGCCTCCAACGGGTGGTCACCGGCTCACCGGCGAAATCACCTTCCCGGTGCGTTCCTGGCCCTGAACGTGTCGGGCCTATGCACCTTTTGATGACTTGCCGTGAGTGAAGGTCAAACGGGCATACCGCCGGTCCTGAACGGCGCAATCTCGGATCGCCCCCGACCACCAGTCAGTATCACTGTGCGTGACTGGTACCCCGGGCGGTCCAGCAGAAAACGGATCTTGGCCGCAGCGATTTGAGCCCGACCTACGCTGAGTAGTCAGACATTTACGTAGAGCTACCGCGATGTGCTGCAATGGACAAGGCCCAACCAGCGCCGCCCATCAACCAAGGCCCGATATCGCCTAGGCCCTGACCCGCCGGAACAGTGATGACCACTTCCACCCTTATCCCCGCTCCCGATCGAATCCAGCCGCGTCGCAGCGGACGAGCCCTGCTGCGCGGCGCGGTCATCGTGGCTGCCGCCGCGCTTTCTGTGGCCGGCGTGGCATTGCCCGCCCAGGCGTCCACGGCACCGGCCAAGACCCTGTCCGCATCGCCGTCCGGAACGGGCAAGAGCTGCTCGACCTCGGCGCCCTGCTCCCTGACAACCGCCCTCGCACTGGCCCCGGCCGGCGCCAAGATATCCCTGCGGGCCGGCAACTACGGCAATGCCGATCTGCATGGTGGTCACGGCACGGCCGCCCAGCCGGTGACCGTCCAAGGCGCCGCCGGCCGGACTTCCGTCTTCGCCAAACTGAAAACCGGTGCGCCGTACGTTCACTGGACCTCGGTCACCGCCATCACCGCGTTCTACATGTACCCGTCCGCGCTCGGCACCCAGGTCGACGCGGTCACCCTGCGGGGAGCCGGAATGTTCGTGCACTCCAACAACACCACTGTCGAGAACTCCGAATTCTCCGACGGCAAGTCCATCGACGGCATCAACATCGGCGGTGCCCACGGAGTCGTCATCCGGAACAACAACGTGCACAACTACAACCAGAGCGGCACCTCCGGCCTGCACGCCGACTGCATCCAGTTGTTCGATTCGTCGCACATCACGATCGTGGGCAACAAGCTGCACAATTGCTACAACTCCGGCATCATCTTCTCCGGTGGCTCCAACAAGGGCATTTCCGACGTCGACGTCGAATCGAACTTCGTCGAGGGCTGCCTGGTGAAGAGCAAACTGTGCAACAACGGTAACGACCTGGACCTGCGGTACGGAAAGGTCGCCAATATCACAGTGCGCTACAACACCTTTGCCTTCGGAACCGTCGAACTCGGCAGCCCCAACGTCGTCTTCGACCACAACATCGTGCACTACCTGTCCGAGTGCAAAGTGCAACTGACGAATTCGATCGTCGAGGAGTGGAACCACGGCCTGTGCAAAGCGCCCACCGCACTGGGAAAGAACGGCAACCGGCAGTCCGTCGTCGATTTCGTCGATCCGGCCACCGACGACCTCCGGTTGCTCGTCCCGTCCCAGGCGAAGGTCGCCGCCACCATCCACCCGATGATCGCCAAGACGGCGAAAGACATCGACGGGCGCTCCATCCAGTCCGGTTATGCCGGCGCTTTCGTGCCCACAGTCACCAAGGCGGCCAAGCCCGACACCAAAAGTCCGGCCGTCCGCATCGCGGCGCCCACCAACGGTTTGGCGGCCAACGGCGTGCTGCACGCCAACGCGGCTGCGTCGGACAACGTCAAGGTGGTCTCGGTCCGCTTCTACATCAACGGAACCCTGGCCGGCCGGGCCAGCCTGGCCCAAGGGCAATGGCAGTCCTCGATCGACGTCTCCGCCCTGCGCCACAAGACGTACAAGCTCTCGGCCGACGCCGTTGATGCGGCCGGCAACACCACCTCCAGCAGCACCGTGCTGCTCAGAGTGCACTGACCCGCGACGGGCGGCCGTCCGCATGCTCACTTGGTGGCGGTCATCGCCGGTGACACCCCGAGAATGTCGGGGTCGGCCGGGCATCGCGAATCTCCGCGGAGAAGAGTGGGTCAGCTCCTGTCCAGGCGCGGCAGCGCGACTTCACGCAACAGCAGCAGCAGACCGGCGGCCACCGGAATGGCCACCAGAGCACCCAGGATGCCCAGGAGCGCGCCGCCGACCAAGGTGGCCACCACGGTGACCATGGCGGGCACCTGGACGGCTCGGCCGATGATGCGCGGGACGAGCAGGTAATCCTCGGCGAACCGGTAGGCGATGAAAAAGGCGATGGTGGCGATGCAGATGGGCAGCGAGACGGACAGGGCCACCAGCGCGACGATGATGCCCGCCACGGTGGACCCGATCACCGGGATCAGGTCCAGCAGCGCGACCATCAAAGCCAGCAGCACCGGGTACGGCACGTGGAAAATGATGAGCCAGCCGAAAGTGAGCAGGCCAGCGACCAGTGAGACGACCAGGTTTCCCAGGACGTAGCCGCCGACCTTGGCCAGGATCTCGTCGCCGATCAGGATCGCCCGAGGGCGGCGAGAATGCGGAATCAGCCGGTACCCCAGAGCCCGGATGCGAGGGAGATCGGCCAGGAAATAGATGGTCAGGATGAGCACGATGACGGTGTCGGTGAACGCGGAGAACAAGATCTCGCCGGCGCCGAGCAGCCCGCTGAAGATGCTGGAGCTGGAGGTCGACAGGAACGCCTGAACCTTCTGTTCGATCCCGTACTGCTGGTTCAGCTTGCCCAGGAACGAGGAATGGTCGTTCAGCTGCTTGACGTAGGTGGGAAGGGTGCGGACGAGCTGCTCGATCTGGGCGATCACCGCCGGGATCGAGACGCCCAGAAAGCCCCCGATGATGCCCAGAATGACCACCAGCACAATGACGACACCGGCCCACCGCGGCACCTTGCGCTTGGCCAGGAACGACACCGCCGGTTCCATGCCGATGGCCAGAAACAAGGCCAACCCGATGAGGATCAACACGTTTCCGGCGATCAACAGCAAGCGGATGCATCCGTAGGTCACCGCCACACCGGCGGTGGCCAGCATGCCGATGAAGAACGGGGAATTCCGGTTGAAAGGGCGCCCGGGACGGCCGTGCGGCTGCTCGGGGCTGGCCATTTCCGCGGCCATGGCCTCGGCCTCGGCGACCTTGTCCTCAGTTTGAACATCGTGCGGCTGAGCCACGTAGTCGTTGTGGGTCTGCTCGGCCGGGTCGGCCGATTTCGCCGGATCGCCGGAACTCGTCATCCGTTTCTCCTCGATCTCCCGGCCCCGCGGGTGAGCAGGGCCGCGACAGGTCAACTCGGAGTGTTCCCCGACATCCCGAAGTCAGCGGTAGCGGCGCGCCGGGCGGTGGAGTACGGATGAGCCGGGCGGCCGCGCCACCGGGCTTGGAGCCTCGACGCGTGGGGATCTTGGTGCCGACATACTTGGACTCGGTTCATTCGTGCCGCCGATCGGCCCACTTTCCTCGTCGGAGCCGGTATTCCATCATGACCGGGTGCGGAGAAATGCGGCTGGACGATGTCGCCCCGGACGGCGACCAGCCCAGCTTTTCGTAGAATCGCCGCGCGCGGCGGTTATCGGCGAAGACCCAGAGGCGAAGCGTGGTCACCTCAGCTGGATACGTCGCCAGCAGCTCGCCGTACAACCATTGCGCCAAGCCACTCCCCCAGGTTCGCCACTCCGTGCCGAAGTGCAGCAACTCATCGCCGCGTCGTGCGGCGAAGCCAGATATGCGCCCTTTCGCATTCACCGTGACATAGGCGGCGATGTCGGTGTCGCTGAGCTCTTCCTGCCACCGCTTAAGAATCCGCTCGCGCGGGAAGGGGCTCGTTTCCTGCGGGAAGATATGGGAAAGTCCGGCCACCGCCGCTTCTTCTTGCACCGCGACCAGTTCGTCCAGATCGGTGACCGTCATGGGCCGGAAGAATGGCCCGTCGTGATCACGCCGCGCGGGCATCACCATCCGCCCAAGGTAGCGGCAGGGACCGTTCCGGGCCCTCCCTACCGATGCCGGCCAGACCGGCTGGTCCCACTTCTGGGCGGCGAATAATCGGGGCATGACCGGCCCCGAACCGCCGCCGCGCTGGTGGGGTCCCGTGGATCCCAGGAGATCCGCGGCAACCAGCAAAGCGAAGTGATGCACGGCCGGCTGCGGCGGCAGATGTGCCCAGCGAACTTGTTCCCGGACCATTGCTTCGACGGCTACCCGGATGTCGATGCTCTACTCCATCGCACGGTCGCGTTCTGGGCTGAGCACCTCGACCAGAAGACGGCTTCGGCGTGAATTCGGGATCCCGGCGAGTTGAGCACTGAGTTTTCCGCAAGGGGCCCGGTTCCGGCGACCTGGGACGCGACAGGTCGCCGGCGAACGTGCCCCCGCGACGGGTCGGTCGCTCAGTCGGCGCCCGGCACGATCAGCGGAAGCCCACCACGGCATGAGGCTGGTAGGGCTCGGCCAGGGCGGCCAGTTCCGCTTCGGTCAGTTCCAGGTCGACCGCCGCGACGGCGTCGTCGAGGTGTTCGGACTTGGTGACACCCACGATCGGCGAAGTGACGGCGGGCTGCGCCAGCACCCAGGCCAAGGCCACCTGAGCAGGCGAGACCTGGCGCGCGGCGGCCACATCGGCGACCCGCTGGACGATGACCTGATCTTCGTCGCGGTACAGCGTCTTGCCGAACTCGTCCGTCTGCGACCTGTTGGTGTCGGCGTCCCAGGGCCGGGTCAACCGGCCACGAGCCAGCGGGCTCCACGGAATGACGCCGACGCCCTGGTCCAGACAGAAGGGCAGCATCTCCCGCTCCTCTTCGCGGTTCAGCAGGTTGTAGTGGTTCTGCATCGAGACGAATCGGGTCAGCCCGGCCAGGTCCGCGGTGTACTGCGCCTTCGCGAACTGCCACGTCCACATGGAGGACGCGCCCAAGTACCGCACCTTGCCCGCTTGCACGACGTCGTGCAGAGCCTGCATCGTCTCCTCGAGCGGAGTCTCGTAGTCCCACCGATGGATTTGGTAGAGGTCCACGTAATCGGTTTCCAGGCGGCGAAGGCTGTTGTCGAGCTCGTCGAAAATGGCCTTGCGCGAGAGGCCGGCTCCATTCGGCCCCGGGCGCATCCGGTTGAACACCTTGGTGGCGAGCACCACATCCTCCCGGCGGGCGAAGTCCTGGATGGCCCGCCCGACGATTTCCTCACTCGAACCGCCGGAGTACACGTTTGCGGTGTCCAGGAAGGTGATCCCGGCCTCCAGTGCCTGCCGGATCAACGGACGACTGTCCTGTTCGGTCAGCGACCACGGCTGTCCGCCCTGCCCTGGTTCCCCAAAACTCATGCAGCCCAATGTGACCGCCGAAACCTGCAGCCCCGTGTCACCCAATCTCACGTAGCGCATGACCTGCTCCTCGCCTGGAATCGCGCCTGACCGAAGGGCCGGGCTCGCTCCGCTGGTTCCCGGTCCCGGCGCAGCCGACGCGGTCGATCTGCCCCGATCCTGTTCAACCACCCGGCCGATTCCCGGCCCAGGGAGCGGTTTGTGGCCACGGCTTGCGGCCGGCGCCTTGCCCGTCGTCAACAGGCGACGCAGATCGAGACGGGCTGGGGAAGCGCGCGGGTTCAACAGAGGCGCAGCGACCCTGGTTTCGGCGCGGTACGTGGGTGTCCGAGGGGGGACTTGAACCCCCACGCCCTTGCGGGCACTAGCACCTCAAGCTAGCGCGTCTGCCATTCCGCCACCCGGACAGGTGTCTGCGGCTGACGCCGCGGTTCGCCAGCTTACCCGGTGGCCACGCGGGTTCCAACATGGCGAGCGGTCCGCGGAAGCCGTGCCAGACCGGCTCACCCGTTGCCCGATCCGCCCTTCGCCTCGAGCAGACGGGGCGGCTTCAACGGCTCCACAGCTGGTGAACCCCGGTCCCGCGCCGTAGGGCCAGTCGGGATGCGTTCCTATGGCGTCAATGAACCGAAACCCTCGCTGAGCGGCGTCTTCGGTTCATTGGCGCGCCTCACCTTCGCTCGTCCCGCCGGTTTCTGCCGACGGAGGTTCCGCGCCACCGCTGGCCGGCTGGCTGATCGTCCGGCACCCCACCGCTCGCCCGCTCCGCGCCGCTGTCCCGCTCCATCGGCGTCCCACCGCCCTTGGATCGGGCCGCTCGACCGTCCGTAGCCCGGCGCCCGACCGTCGCGGGACCCGGCTCGTGAGTCCGGCGCCCGACCGTCGCGGGACCCGGCTCGTGAGTCCGGCGCCCCGCCACCCGTGGTCCGGCGCTCGACGCGTCGGTGCCGCTGTGCCTTCGATCAGCACCCCACCGCCTGTGGATCCGGCTGGCACCGCCCGTGGATCCGGTGCCCGACGGCGTCAGTGAACCGGCAACTTCGCTCAGCGGGGTTTTCGGTTCACTGAGTCCCTCACTCGCGTCGGCACCGCCTCTGACGTCCCACGCAGGGATGCTGCCCGTCTGACCGGCGCGTGCTGTCCGACCTCTGCTGCTGCCCGCCTGCCCGGCGCGCGCCATCCGTCCAACCCCCACCCAGCACCTGTCCGCCCGACCGGGTACGCGTTTCTCGGGCGTCAATGAACCGTCAGCCTCGCTCAGCGGGGTTTTCGGTTCATTGACGCGCTTCGCCCGACGCGCTTCGCCCGCCGCCCGCCGCGTCCTGCGCTCAGACCGCCAGCCCGGCAAACAGATCCGTCTCGTATTCCGATCCCTCCCGTACCGCCTCACCGCGCACCAGCTGAAAGAACTCCACACCCCAGCCCTCGAGGCCCAGCACCTCGATCATCTTGAAGAACGGCCCGTCGGCGGTGATCTGGGTCGCGTGGGCCCGCAACGCATCCGCCTTCGCGGCCGCAAAAGGAGTGGCGTCGATGCGGGTGGTCACGAGCTCGTCGTCCGTGCCCATCTGGATGTCCTCGGGTCCGGTGATCTCTTCGCCGAAGAAGCCCTCGACCCCCGCCGCCCGCATGGCCATCACGCCTTCCCACAGCCACGACTTCGGCAGCACCGCCCAGTAGATCTTCCGGATCACCCAAGCCTCGGCGTCGGTCACGAAGTCGGCGTCGCCGGCCTTGTCGGCCGCCGCCATCGCCACCCGGTGGGCCATGATGTGGTCGGGATGGCCGTAGCCGCCGTTGGTGTCGTACGTGATGAGCACCTGCGGTCGCACGTCCCTGATCACTTCAACGGCGGCGGCCACGGCAGCATCGAAGACGGCCGGGTCTTCCGAGGCCCGCCAGAATGCCCGCGGCGCCGTGTTGCCTTCGGTCCCGATCATGCCGCTGTCCCGGAACCGGCCGGGGCCGCCGAGATAGCGCTGATCGGCGACACCGAGGATGTCGAGTGCCGCGCGCAACTCCCCCATCCGGTAGCCGCCCAACTGATCGGCCTGGTCGGCAGCCAATTGCGCGAGCTCGGGCACCAGAACCTCGCCGAGTTCTCCGAGCGTGCAAATCAGCAAGGTGACACCAGTGCCTTCGGCCGCGTATTTGGCCATCGTCGCGCCCGTACTGGAGCACTCGTCGTCGGGATGGGCGTGGACCAGCAGCATGCGCCGGTCGGTGGACGCGGCGGCCTTGGAGGCGGAGGGCATGCCCGAGAAGTTACAGGGGGCCACCGACAGCCAGGAGGGAATCCGTCACCGGCGAAAGCGGCCCGCCGTCCCGACATTCCGGTCCCCGCGTCTGGGCGCCGTGCAGGTCGGTATCGTCGCGCCATGACCTCCGCCGGGCATACCGTCCTGGACGAGGCGGACAGCGCGGCGTACGCCTCCCTGCGCCGCCTGCCGACATCTCGGGCCGAACGCTACGAGATGGGCCGGGCGCTGCGCCACAAGGTTTCGCGCAAGCAGCTGGGCGCGTGGACTGTCCGGACCGGCCGCCCGGACCCAGTGCAGTTGATCATGGAGTCGCACGAGGGACGGGTGGAGCGCCTCATCCCCGTGCGCATCGGGCGCATGGTCGGTTCTCCCTACGGCTTCCTGCGGGGCACCGCCATCGTCATGGCCGACGATGTCGCGCACCTGCCGCGCACCGGAATCACGCCGGTCATCTGCGGCGACGCTCACCTGGGGAACTTCGGGTTCTACGCCTCGCCGGAGCGCGACCTGGTCATTGACCTGAACGACTTCGACGAGGCCCATCCCGGCGGTTGGGAGTGGGATCTGCGCCGGCTGGTGGCCAGCATTTGGGTGGCCGGCCGGCAGAACGGGTTCGCCGAAGACGTTTGCCATTCTTCGGTGGCCGCCTGTGTGGCCGCTTATCGTTCCGAGGTCCGCTTCCTGGCCGAGCAGCCGCTGCTCTCCCGGTCCTACCAACGGCTGGACGTGCGCCGACTCGAAGAGTCGACGTCGCAGGATTCGTTGCGCGCCGAGATCGCCAGAGCGGCGGCCCGGGCCCGCGGGCGCACCAGCGACCGCGCGCTCCCCCGTTTCACCCGCGAGGAGAACAAGAAGCGCCGGATCGTCGAGAATCCACCACTGATCACCAGACTCGGCGACAGCGAATACGAACACGTCGCCGTGGGGTTGGACAACTATCTGGCCACCTTGGCCCCGCACTGGCGGCGCGTGCTCGGCGGCTACACCCTCATTGATGTCGCGCACAAGGTCGTGGGCGTCGGTAGCGTCGGCCTGCGGGCCTACGTGGCCCTACTGGAAGGTTCGAGCCCCGACGACGTGGTGTTTCTCCAGCTCAAGCAGGCCCGGCGATCGGTTCTGGCCAAGTACGTGCACGGCGACTCCGCCTGGCATGCGCACCAGGGTCAACGGGTGGCCGAATATCAGCAGGCGTTGCAGACCGTCAGCGACCCCCTGCTGGGCTGGGCCACCGTCGGCGGCTTGCATTTCTACGTCCGCCAATTCCGCAACATGAAAGGGACAGTCGCGCTCGACTCCATCGACGCACCGGCTTTGTCCGATTACGCCGACGTGGTCGGCCATCTGTTGGCCAAGGGACACGCCCGCACCAGTGGGGCGTCGATGATCTCCGGTTACGTCGGGCAATCGGACAAGCTCGACCAAGCGATGTGCGCTTTCGCCCAGGCCTACGCCGACCAAACCGAAGCTGACCACGGAGCCTTGGTCAAGGCGGTCAAGCGCGGGCTGATGCCGGTTGAGTATGGGGTCTGACCTGCCCCGATCGTCATCCGGGCCCGACTGTCGGATCCTCGGGGTAAATTCGAACACATGAGCGACAAGACGTTGGCGCGCATCGGCGCGCTTCTCCGCAAGGCGGAGTCCACCGACAACGAGCACGAAGCCGATGCCTTCCTCAAAGCGGCCCAGCGTCTGGCGACACTGGCCGCCGTGGACCTCGCCGTGGCCCGGGCGCATACGGCCGGCAGCGAACGCCGGACGGTTCCTACCCAACGCACCATCGATATCGGGCCGGCCGGCAAACGCGGCCTGCGCACCTACGTCCACCTCTTCGTCGCGATTGCCCAGGCGAACAGTGTCACGTGCGATGTGGCCACCAATTCGACCAAGGTGTATGCCTACGGCTTCGAATCGGACATCGAAACCGCCGAGGCGTTGTACGCGTCGCTGGTCATCCAAATGGTCAGGAGCTGCGACCTCTACCTGGCCTCCGCCGAGCACCGCGGTGAGCGGGTGCGGGAGCTGGAGATGACCGGATTCCGGCCGCGCGTCGTGGAGCGCAAGGTGCACGGCACGACGGCTCGGATCAACTTTCAGCAAGCCTTCGCCGCTCGAATCGGTAAACGCCTTGCGGAAGCTCGCGCTCGGGCACAACAGGAAGCGATCGATCGCGCGGCCGGTCCACCCGCTGACGACCGGGTCACAGGCGGTGCGACCGACGGACGTCCCGCCCAGAGCGTCGAGATAGTGCTGCGGGCCAGAGAGGCGGAGCTGGCCGAGCATTACCGGTCGCACAGCGGCGCCCGTGGCAGTTGGGGCGGGTTCCGGGCGACGACGACGCGATCCGAAGCGTCCAGACGCGCCGGTGACCGCGCCGGCCGGTCCGCGCGATTGGGTGGTGAGAAGGCGATCGGCGGGGTCCAGCCCAGTTTGGGAAGAGCAGCCCGGTGAACGACGCGCCGTCGTCGGGAGCGCCACCCCGGGATGGTCAACGATCCGCCGTGTACGACGCGGAGCACCTGGTTCAGCGGCTCCTCGATCGCACCTGGGAGTTTCCCACCATCGAGGTCGCCGGCTCCCATCTCACGCTGCCCCCGGAACGCCGTTTCGGAGCCGTCGAACAGGTGCAGCACTACCTCGATCAACTGCTCGCCCGACCGGAAATGCGCGATCGATATCGCCGCGCCGGCGTCCCGGTCACTGTGCGGGAGCGACGGGGTCAGGCTTCGGCTCATTACGAACGCGAAGCGGCGGTCATTGCTTTACCGCCCAGGGTGGCCGGGCGGGCCTGGGCATTACGCGAATTGGTTGTTCTGCATGAACTTTCCCATCACTTGGCCGAGGAGGAAGAAGCAAAGATGCAGCCGCAGCACGGACCCGCGTTCGCCGGCCGGCTGGTCGCCCTGGTCACCGACATTCTGGGTCCGGAGGCCGGTTTGCTCTTGCGTGTCACTTTCGACGACTGCGGGGTGAGGGTGGCGTGATCACCTTCGGAGCGCCGGAACACGAACACCGGCCGGTGTGGCCGGTGTCCGCCGGCCGGACCGGCGCCCACGGCGCGATCCTTCAAGCCGTGGCGGCTTCGGCAAGCACCCGGGCGAGTTCGACCGGGGCGGTGACCATCGGCCAATGCCCGGAGTTGATGTCGACCAGGGAAAGATGCCGAGCCTTGGCCAATTCCGGTGCGTCACCGTTGCGGATCCACTCGCGGGCCTGAGCCGGGTCGAACTCCGGGCACACCAGCACAACGGGCACCTCGTAACGCCGCTCGTCGGTCAGAAAGACCAGTCCACGGGAAACGCCTTCGGGCACCGGGATCATGGTCGCGGCCAACTGTGCCTTGGTCTTCTCGTCCAGGTCGGCGGAGTCCGGTCCCTGAAACGCGTCCCAGCCCGGGAACGGCATGGCCCCGTCGACGACCGGAAAGAAGTCGGCGTACAACTGTCCATCAGGGACGGGAAAACCGCCGACAAACGCGACTTTTCCCACCCGGGCCGGTCGCGCGTCCACGGCCAGCCAGGCCAGACTGGCGGCCGCGGAATGTCCTACCACAAAGACTTTTCCGGCTGTCGCGTCGACCGCGTCCAGCACCGCCGTCAATTGGTCGGCCAGGGTCGCCGACGTGCGTTCGTCGCCTTGGCCCGGAAGCGGCACGGACACCGCCCGATGCCCCAGCTGCTGGAGCTCGTCGACGACCCCGCGCCAAACGGTGCTGTCCAGCCACAGCCCCGCAATGAGAACTATCTCCATGACAGGACTCTAGAAGGAAGCACCGACAACCCCCCTGGCGCTCTGGCGATTCTCCTTGGCCCGCAATTCATCGCACCGAAGACGGATCAGAAAACAGGCGTGCCGGTGCGTGCGTCGGAGCGCCGCGCGGCGGCCGTCTTCAAGAAACGAAATTCGGAGCGCAGGAATCAGAACTCGTTCGACTCGTCATCGATGACGTGCACGGCGGCTTCCTCGGCCGACGCAGCGGCGCCATCGATGCCCACGTCGGATCCGACGAGATCCTTTTCGGTGTCGGTGTAGGCGCCGAGATCGGGATCCACCAGTCGGCCGGCCCTGGCGTCGCCGACCTCGGTGCCGTTCTCGTCGAACAGCGAAGAGTCGGGGTCGGCCCCGACGTCCGGTTCTTCTTCGGCCAACCGCTCGTCGAGGCTGAGTCCTTCGGCTTCTTCGGCCGGCGTCGGCACGTTGATGTGGGGATCCCGATCGGGCGGCGAGTAGCCCTCGTCGAGCGAGTCGCCCAGGGCGCGGTCATCGAGGGTTTCAGCGGCATCCAACTGTTCCTGCACGCCATCCGCACCGTCGCGACCCGAGCCGGGCGTCGTTTCGTCGATCTGGCTGTCCGTCTCGTTGTATTCGACGTCAGACATGTCCCTCTCACTTCGCTCTGCGTCCGGCCCCCTGCGGAAGTCGGCCGAACGTTTCTTGATGCCATACCCCAGCGAGCCGGACCGCCAAACACGCCACGCCTCGGCGCCGGCCGGCCCGACCGGAACGCCGACGGAATCCGGGCGCCGCAGGGAACCTCCTCGGGGCAGCGGGGGGCTGACCGCCCCATACTGCCGCGGAGCGCACCGCCCGGCCCCGCTTACCCCCCAACGCCTCGTGCCGGTCCGGCCGCCGATGCTGCCGCCTGAGCGCCTTTCCCCGACCGGACCGCGGACGTGCCGCCGGAACCCCGCGGCGTCAGCTCGAATTATTCGCCGTCGCCGGTGCGATGTTCGAAGACCGGCACGTCCCCGACGATCGGGTTGGTGCGTCGCGACGGGGCCAGATACTTGGTGAACAGGTTGACGAAGGTCGCCAAACGGTTCCGGTTGCCCAACAACATGATGATGTGGATGAACATCCACACCAGCCAGGCCAGTGTGCCGGTGAGGTTGATCGAACGCTTCTTGGTCACCGCGATGTCGGCGACCGCAGCCCGGCGCCCGACGGTCGCCATGGTGCCCTTGTCGTGGTAGGTCCAGGAACGGATGCCCTTGCCCACCCGCAGCTCGGAGATCTCCTTGCCGATGTGCTTCCCACCCTGCAGCGCCGGCTGGGCCAGCTGCGGCAGTGGATCGGGGGTGATGGCCACGTCGCCGGCGGCGAAGATGTTCTTGTACCCGATGACCCGCAGGTTCTCGTCCACAGTGATCCGGCCCCCGCGACCCTGCGGGAGACCCCACTCGGTCACCGCCTTGGGGACCATGACGCCGGTGGCCCAGACCACCACGCCGGCCTTGAGGAACTCGCCGTTGCCCAGCTCGACACCGTCCGGCCGCACCTCCTTGACAGAGGTGTTGAGGCGGAGTTCCACGCCGCGCTCCCGCAGCGCTTTGGCCGCGAAGTGCTGCAGCCTCTCGTTGAACGGCGCCAACACCTTCCCGGTCATCTCGACCAGCACGATGTGCGTGCGGCGGGGATCCAGTTCGGGATAAATCGAAGCCATCGCGTCGTTGCGGAGTTCGGCCAGCGCGCCCGCCATCTCGACGCCGGTCGGGCCCGCACCCACCACGACCATGGACAGTTCCTCACCGGTCGCCGACGCAGCGGCGTGCTCGAGAGCGGTGAAGATGGAGTCGCGCAGGGTCAGCGCCTGCGCGCGGGTGTAAATAGCGTGCGAGTTCTCTTCGGCGCCCTTCGTACCGAAGTAGTTCGTGGTCGCCCCCGTACCGAGCACCAGGAAGTCGTAAGACATCCTGCCGCCGTCCTTGAAGGTCACGATGTTCTTCTCGGAATCGATGCCGACCAGTTCGCCCTGCCGGAAACCGACGTTGCGCTGCGAGATGCGTGCCGCCCGCAGGAAGAAGGTCACGTCACCGGGGTTGAGGCCGGCCGTGGCCACCTGATACAGCAGGGGCTGAAAGGCGTTGTAGGTGTGCCGGTCGACCAGCGTGATGTCCACGTCCGTTTTGCGCAGCGATCGAATGCACGACAACCCGGCGAATCCGCCACCCACGATCACCACATGTGGGCGTCGCCGGGCGGTGCCCATGCGAACCGGTGCCTGATCGGGCATTTCGTACCTCCTGCAGCTCGTTCAAAACGTGATGTGGCCGCTTCGACCCGGGCACGTGGATCGTGCTCGATCGACCGACCGGTACCACGAGCCGAGGGGACCCGGCGGAACCGATCGCGTCGTTGGTCTAGTTCCCCTGAATGCCGTTCTGCGGTGAGCCGGGCGTGAACCGGCGGAACGAATCTTCGCACAGCTGTGGCCGGACCGATCCCCTACCCGGCCCCGCCTAGGTAGCCGCTTTCCGGGCCTCTCGATGGTTGGCTCACCCGTGGGCTAGGGGCGGCGCCGTGACCTGGGAAGACGGGCCAACGCGGCCTGCCTCGTACCGGCGCCACGTCCCCCCGGCAGGCCCAGCGGCGAGAACCAGCGGTGACGCGCCGGTGCACGAGTCAGCGGTCCGCGGCCGGTCCGTGCCGATACAGGGCTACCAGGAAGACCGTGATCAAGAGCTGGTCGGCCAGCACGGCGACTGCCTGCCAGAATGCCCACGAGGCGGGGGCGCCCATCCCGGCCGTGTCCATCCCGGCGGCCGCGAGGAGCAGCAGAACCAGCGACACCGCCCCCACCAGCGTCAGCGCCGAGTTCGCCACCCAAACCGCCCGCCCGAACAGCCGGCTGTTCCACCACACGGCCAACGGCAGGGCCACCAGGGCCACGACGGCGCCGACCAGGTGGACCTTCGCGTGCCAGGAGGCCTGCGCTCCGCCCGTATCGGTGCGCACCAGCCCCATGACCGTTATCCCGGCCGCTCCGAGAAAATAGCCGGCCTTGACGATGCCGCCCCGCATACGCTGCGAGAGGTAGCAGCACACCGCGGCCGCGGCCACGCCGAGTGCGTAGACGGTGAACAGCCAGCCGAACGGCCCGACGCCGTACTGCGACAGCGAGATGGCCGGGGGCAGGAAGTCGTGGTCGGCGAATTGCACAGCGGTGCCGCTGGCCCAGGACAGGGCCAGCAGGATCGTGGCCGCGGTTCGGTAGCGCAGAGCCGCGCGGGTCGCGATGCCGAGCGGAGCCGGATCGGCACGCGTGTCGAAACCAACCACCTCTTCATTGTCGTCAGCGCCGAGGGCGGCGGACGGAGGCCTCACTGTGACATGCCGGTCTTGGGGGGCCGGAGAGCGCCGGCCCGAGCCCGGGCGGCCGCCAACGAACCGTCGAGGGTGGGAACCGCGGTGAGCAGCGCCTTCGTGTACGAGTCCCGCGGGTGGTCGAAGATGCCGGCGACTAGGCCGCTTTCGACGACTCGGCCGTTGCTCAGCACGGCCACCCAGTCGCACATCCGCCGCACGACCCGCAGGTCATGCGACACGAAGATCAGCGTCAGGTCACGTTCAGCGGCGATCGTGGCCAGCAGCTCCAGCACTGCATTGCGCGCGGTCACGTCCAGGGCCGATACCGCCTCGTCGGCGATGAGCACGGGCGGGTTTCCGACGATCGCGCGGGCCAGCGAAATCCGCTGCCGCTGTCCTCCGGAGAATTGGTGTGGGTACCGAGCGCCGTCTCCGGCGTCCAGACCCACCGAGATCAAGGCCCTCGCCACCCGGTCGCGCACTGCGTGCCGGTCCGGATCGCGAAGTGGTTCGGCGATGATGTCCCTGACCCGCATGCGCGGATCCAACGATGCGCCCGGATCTTGGAAGACCATCTGGACCCGACCGCTCCGCGGATCCGGCGGAGCGCCTCCGACCTCAACCCGCCCTCCGGTGGGCCGGTCGAGGCCGGCGATGAGGCGGACCAGTGTCGTTTTGCCGGATCCGGACTCGCCCACCACCCCGAACGACGAACCCCGCTGGATGGACAGATCGACGCCGTCGAGCGCCACCGTCCCGGGACGCGGGGCCGCGAAGGGGAACGGGCGGCGCCCCGGAAACACCTTGCCGACGCCGATGAGCTCGACCAATGGTGGGGCCGGGAGGGTCATAACGAGGCCCCTTGGAGCAGCTGAACGGTGTGCGGGTGGCGCGGACGGGTCAGCAGTTCTGTGGTCAAGCCCTGCTCCACCACCCGGCCGTGCTCCATCACCAGGATCCGGTCACACATCCGAGCCACCACGGCCAAGTCGTGGGAGATGAACAACAATGCGGCTCCGGAGGCCGTGATGCGCTGATCGATCAGGGTCAGCACCCGGTCCTGCACGGTGACGTCCAGGGCCGTCGTCGGCTCGTCGCAGATCAGCAGGTCCGGGTCGTTGGCCAGCGCCATGGCCAGCACCACGCGTTGTCGTTGCCCCCCGGAGAGCTGATGCGGGTAGGCGCGGGCGATGCGGTCGGGCTCGGGTAGTCCCGTGGCGTCGAGCAGGGAACGGACCCGATCGGCGATCGCCGCACGCGGGGCCGTGCGGTGGATGGTGAGCACCTCTCCGACCTGCCGGCGGATCGTCATGGTCGGGTTCAGAGCCGTCCGCGGTTCCTGGAAGACCATGCCGATGCGGGAGCCGCGCAGCGGCGCGACGGCCCGTTCATGGGCATGCAGGAGATCGCCGGCAAAGCCGGCCAGGTGCACGGAACCGGTGGCGGCCAATTCTCGGGGCAGCAGCCCGGACAGGGCCAGAGCGGACAGCGTCTTGCCGGAACCCGAGGCGCCGATGACGCCGAGCCGCTCACCGCGCCCGAGAGTGAAACTGACTTCTTCCACCAGCCTTCGGCCGCCCGCGGCGATGGACAGATCGGCGACACTCACCAGCGGTTCGTCCTGCGACACGGCTGCACGCGGATCTCCGGCCGATCCGGCCGTTCCCGGATCCGGACCCGACGCGGCCGTCATCGGATCCGCAGCCGGGGATCGAGCCGGTCCCGCAGCCCGTCGCCCAGCAGGTTGAAACCGAGCACGGCCAGCGCGATGGCCAGACCGGGCCACAGCAACATGACCGGTTGCACGAACAGCGCCGCGGAATTGTCGAGCAGCATGCGGCCCCAGCTCGGCGTGGTCGGTCCGGCGCCCAGCCCCAGATAGGACAGCGCCGCCTCGGCCAGGATGGCGATCGAGTAGGACACGGAAACCTGGACGATGACCAGCCCGAGAACGTTGGGCAGCACATGCCGCAGCGCGATGGTGAACCATCCGCGACCGGAAAGCCGCGCCGCCTCCACGTAATCGGCGCTCATCACCACGATGGTGCCGGCGCGGACCACCCGGACGAAGGCCGGAATGGTGGCCACCCCAATGGCGATCATCGCGACGGTGAGAGAGCTGCCCCAGATGGCCGTGAAGGCCAGGGCGAGCAGGAGCGCGGGGAAGGCCAGCCACACATCGGTCACCCGGATCAGGAATTCCTGCCAACCCCGGGGCAGCATTCCGGCGGCGATACCCAGCGGCGTGCCGACCACGGCAGCGATGCCCACGGCGAGGATGCCGACATAGAGGGTCGTCCGAGCTCCGGCCATGAGCAGCGACGCGATGTCCCGGCCCCGGAAGTCGGTGCCCAAAAAGTGACCCGCCTGCCCGGGAGCGACCGCGGCGTGCTCGACGTCGGTGTAGAGGGTGGGCCACGGCGTCCAGACGAACGACACCAGCGCGGCCACCACGACCAACCCGACCAGGACCAGGCCGGCGACCAACAGCGGACCGGCGCGATGCCGCCTGGCCGGCGCCTCGCCGCGAGCTTCGGGTAGCAGCGGCGGGGTGAGACTCATCGGGCCCTCACCGGCGCAACCTGGGGTCGAGGGCGACGTAGAGCAGGTCGACAATCAGCGACACCGCCAGAGCCAGCGCCACCACGGTCACCATGATCGCCTGGACGGCCGGCGTGTCGCGATTGCTCACCCGGTCCACCAGCCAGGATCCGATGCCCGGGATGACGAACACCTGCTCGACGACGACCGCGCCGATCAGCACCGTGACCAGTTGGATTCCCAGGACGGTGACGACCGGGATCGACGCGTTCCGCAAGCCGTGCCGGCGCAGGGCCTGCCCAGCGGTGAGGCCCTTGGCCCGGGCGGTGCGCAGGTAGTCCTGCCCGAGTTCGTCCAGGACGGCCGACCGCACGTACCGGGTCAGTACGGCGGCCTGGACGAGTCCGAGCGAAATCCAAGGCAGCAGCATGTGTTTCACGAACCCGCCGGGATCGGTGGCCGGAACCACGTAGCCGCTGGACGGCAGCCAACCGAGTTTCACGGCGAACACCTCGACCAGCAGGATGCCGACCAGGAACGCGGGAACGGCCATCCCCAGCTGGCTCAACCCCGAGATCGCCCAGCCCGCCCAGCGACGGTGCCACAGCGCAGCCAGGGCCCCGGCCGGTACGGCGAGCACGACCGCCAGCACGGTGGCCCCGGCCACCAGCCACAGCGTGACGCTCAGCCGGTCGAACAGCTGCGGCCCGATCGCGGCCTGCGACACGAACGACACCCCGAAGTCGCCGTGGACAGCCCTTCCCGGCCCACGACAGGTACTGCTCGACCAGCGGCCGATTGAGACCCATCTGCCCGCGGAGCTGGGCGACCGATTCGGGGGTGGCTCCCAACCCGAGCGCGATCCGGGCCGGGTCGCCCAGTCCGGACATGAGGAAGAACGACACGACCGAGGCGACCAGGAGACTGACCACAAAGGTCAGTACTCGGCGCAGCACCAGCACGATCATGGCCGGCCGGCCGATTCCTGGTCAGGACCACCAGGCGATGTCAACGGGGCGCCGATCCGCGCAGCCAACGGCGAACGGGGGGTGGCCGGCCGCGTGTGGTCAGCCGACCGACAGATCGCTGAGCACGAAGGCCTCACCGACCGCATTCTTCGGGATGCCCTTGATGTTGGCGTCGGCGACCACCAGATTCGGGAATGACCACAGCCAGGCGGCCGCCGCGTCGTCGGCCAACAGCTGAACCGCCTGACGGTAATCGGCGACGTACTGGTCGTAGGTTCCGGCGTCGCCGTCGGTGAGCAGTTTGGTCACCGCCGGATTGCTGTAGTGGGTGTAGTACTTCGTATTCCCGCCCCACAGCGTGGTGATGTCGCGCGGCTCGACGTGATTGATGATGGTCATGTCGTAGTCGCCGTTGGCGAACACCGTTTTCAGCCAATTGTCGAAGGAGATCGACTGGGCCTGGACGGTGATGCCGGCCTCGGCCAACTCCGAGACGATGATGGGGGCGGCGTTCTGCGCGTACGGCACCGGCGGTACCGACAGCGTCAGATGCAGATTCGGCTGCCCCGCCGCGGCCAGCAATTGCTTGGCTTTGGCGACGTCGTGCGGGTATTTGTTGGCCAGGTCGACGAACCAGGGATCATTCGGTGATTCGTGTGACCCGATCACCGTGCCGTACCCGGCCCAGGCATTCTTCAGGATCGCCTGTTTGTCGATCGCATAGTTGATCGCCTGGCGCACCCGCACGTCGGTGAAGGGCGCCTTGCCGTCGTTCAGGGTCATCATCACCTCGCCGTCGGTGCTCCCCGAAATCACCTGGTACTTCGCGGTGTCGGCGAATTTCTTGAGGCTCACCGGGCTCACCTCGGTGGAGATCATCTGAATCTGCCCGGTCAGCAGCGCGTTGTCCTCGGCGGTGGGGTCGGTGATGTATTTGAAGGTCACCGTCTTCACCGCCGGCTTGGTGGCCCAGTAATTCTCGTTGCGCTGCAACACGATGGAATCCCCGCGATTCCACTTCTGGAACACATAGGGCCCGGTGCCGATCGGCGTGGTGGCCAGGGCGGACACGCCGGTACGCGAGAACATGGCGCCGATTCGGCCGGTGATGTCGAACAGCCAGGAATTGCTGGGTTGTTTGAGCGTCACCTTGAGGACGGTGGGCGACACCACGGTGGTGGACGAGACCACCCCCATTTCGCCTTTGATGGCGGGTATCCACCCCGTTTTCACACGGTCGAGCGAGAATTTGGCGTCGGCGGCCGTGAACGGGGTCCCGTTGCTGAACTTCACCCCGGGATGCAGATCGAAGGTGTAGGTCTTCCGGTCGGCCGAGACCGTCCATTTGTCCGCCAGACCGGGCACGATTTTTCCGGTTTGGTCCAGCTTCACCAAGGTCTCGTAGACATTGGTGAGCAGCACCTGCGGGATGGCGGCGCCGTCGACCTGGGTGAAGTCCAGCGAGGTGGGCTCGAGAGTGAAGCCGATCGACAGCGACGCGGTTGATTCCGGGGCGCCGGCCGAACTGGTCTCAGGGGCCGGCGGGGCGCTGGATCCTCCGGACCCGGTGCCGGCGGGCGTTTCGCCGGTTGCCCTGCTCGCGCCGGTGGCCGGCGCCGAGGACGAGGAGTTGCTGCTGGACGAGGAACTACTGGTCGAAGACGACGACTGGGTGCTGGCGCCGGCGGTGCAGGCGGCCAGGGCCAGCGCCAACAGCCCGGCGCCGACGGCCACCTGCAATCGGCGGGTGGCGCCCAGCGGTCGGGCACGACGACGGCGGTCGGCAACCATGACGATCCCTTCGGCGGGCCGCGGCGTGAGCAGCCGCGGAATTCGCCATATCGTCGCACCGGATCTTCGCTGGTGAGGCGTTCCGCGCGGTGGGAAAGGACACACTGCCCACGACCGCGCCGGTGTTCGGCCGCGACCGCGCAACCGGTTGACGGCTTCGCACCCGGTGCCCATGTCGCGAAGCCGACCGCAGGTTGCGGACTCCCACTGAGGCCGACGCTCAGCGGGTGGCGTCAGCCCCCGCACCCGCGGGCGGGACAGTCCCGGTCTCGTCCGGGGCGGCCTCGGTGGCCAGAGGATTCTCGATCTGCGGCGGCATGGGCGGAGCCAGCGATGGCGCGGTCGACGCGGCGCCGAGCCTCGGCAGGGCGGACGCCTTGTCGACGTCCGCCACGCTGATGGCCGCCTCCGCCTCGGCGGCCCTGACGGCGCGCGCCACTTCATCCGCGCTGACGCCCTGGAACCAGTCCTTGACGTCGTCGTCGATGTCGCCGACGCGAGTCTTGCCCGCCGACGGGTCCGCCGGAGCAGGTTCGTAGCGGAACACCCCATCGTCGCCCTTGGCCCCGAGCATCTTGGCGAAGCCCTCCAGCGATTTGGAGAAGTCGGACGGAATCATCCACACCTTGTTGGAGTCACCCTGAGCCAGCTGCGGCAGCGTCTGCAGGTACTGGTAGGCCAGCAGTTCCGGCGTGGGACGCCCCTCTTTGACGGCGGCGAACACCTTCTCGATGGCCTTGGCCTGGCCCTGGGCCTGCAGGTACCGGGCGGCTCGATCGCCCTGGGCCCGCAGGATCCGCGACTGCCGGTCACCCTCCGCGGCCAGAATCGACGACTGCTTGGCGCCCTCGGCGGTCAGCACCGCCGCCTGCTTCAGGCCCTCGGCCGTCTTGATGGACGACTCCCGCTGGCCCTCGGCGTTCAAGATCATGGCGCGCTTGTCGCGGTCCGCGCGCATCTGCTTCTCCATCGCCTCCTGGATGGACGGCGGCGGGTCGATCGACTTGAGCTCCACCCGGGCGACCCGGATGCCCCACTTGCCGGTCGCTTCGTCGAGTACGCCCCGCAGCTGACCGTTGATGGAATCACGGCTGGTCAGCGCCTGCTCCAAGGTCATTCCGCCGACCACGTTCCGCAGCGTGGTGGTGGTGAGCTGCTCGACCGCGACGATGTAGTTGGCGATCTCGTACACGGCAGACCGCGGATCGGTGACCTGGAAGTACACCACCGTGTCGATGGATACCGTGAGGTTGTCCTCGGTGATCACCGGTTGGGGCGGGAACGAGACCACCTGCTCGCGAAGGTCGATGCGGGCCCGCACCCGGTCGAAGAACGGGGCCAGCCAGACCAAACCGGCCGAGTTCGCCTTGTGAAAACGACCGAGCCGCTCGATGACCGCGGCCTGGGCCTGCGGAATCACTTTGACCGAGCGCACGATCACGACGATCACCAACAGCGCCACGACGATCGCGACGATCAGGATCGGGTCCATCTCGCTCCCCTTTCCGTTCTGCGCCGACCAGTTCGGCCGCGTGTCATGGTCCCCAGATGACCACGGCGGTGGCGCCGCGGATGTCTACCACTGTCACCGGTGTACCCGGCGGCAACGGCCGGTGTCCTTCCACTCCCTTGGCCGACCACACCTCGCCGCCGATTTTGACCTGGCCGCCGCCGGAGTCGACGGTGGAAACGACGACGGCCTTGGAGCCGATGACCGCGTCGATTCCGGTCCCGATGGCCGTGGATCGCTTGAACTGGCGCAGCAGCGGAGGTCGTGCCCCCAGCACCAGCGCGGCCGACACCAGGGCGAAGATCAGCAACTGCAGCCAGAGTAGGCCGGCCGGCAGCAGCAGCGCCGCTCCCGCGGTGACGAGCGCACCGCCACCCAGCATGAGCAGCACGAATTCGCCGCCCAGCGCCTCGGCGATGGTCAGCAGCACTGCGATGCTGAACCACACCCATGCCGCCATGGGGCCATCCTGCCACGGCGACCGGGAAGTTGATCAGGTCCAGAAGCAACCGCCGCTGGGACGAAAGTGGTTCGTGATCAAGGTGTGACTCATCGGCCGCGCTCCACCCACGACAGCTCCAGGGAGCCGAAGGGCCTGTGCGCCGAGCGCGACAGTGGCCGGAGAGGCGAGAGAGGCTGATACGAACAGGATCGAGGCGCAGCGACCGTCAGTCGGTGGCGGTGACGAAGTCGATGAGCATTTCCATCGCTGTGATCAACGGGGTGGCCAGGTCGCGATAACTGGACACGGCGCCGTTCACCCGATTCCACATGGTCCGGGTGTCCGATACTCCGAGGGCCGCGCAGACGCCCTCTTTCCAGTCCCGTCCCCGCGGCACTTCCGGCCAGGCGCGGATGCCCACCGCTTGGGGCCGGACGGCTTGCCAGATGTCGATGTAGGGATGACCGGTGACCAGCACATGCCCGGGGTGGACGGCGCTGACCTGCGCCGCGATCCGCTGTTCCTTGGTGCCGGCGACGAGGTGATCGGCGAGGACGCCCAGTCGGCGGCCGCGCCCGGGCCGGAACCCGGCGACGGCGCCCGGCAGATTGTCCAGGCCGTCGATCGGTTCGACCACGATTCCCTCCACCCGCAGGTCATGCCCCCAAACGCGTTCCACGAGTGCGGCGTCGTGGATGCCTTCCACCCAGATGCGGGCCGCCTTGGCCACACCGGCGCGTAGGCCGGCGACCCGACGTGATCCGGAGGCGGACCGGGTCGGGCTCGCGGCTGCCGGAGCCGGACGAACCAGGGTCACCGGAGCACCGTCGAGCAGGAAACGAGCGGGTTCCAGCGGGAACACCCGCCGCTTCCCGAACCGGTCCTCCAGAGTCACCGCCGACGAGGTGCAGGCGACGACCAGGCCGCAGAAGCCGGTCGGAGCGTCCTCCACCACCAGGTCCGAGGTGGCGGCGATCTCGGGGATGGTCTTCTTCGGCTTGGGGGCCAGAACATCCCGGCTGTAGGGATTCAGGGCGGGGCCGCCCAGGACGATTCGCTCTGAGGCACGGTCGTGGACGCTAGAACAGATCCCCGGATCGCGCGGGGAGGTTGCCGTACGGTGGCTTTCGTGTCCGCGCGCGAGTCAGCCGATTCACCGGTGCGGGCTGCCACCACGTTGGCCCTGTGGGGCGCGGCGCGGGTGGGCGGTCTGCCCGGTGACGAAACGCTGCGCGGCATCGACGGTTCCGGATACCGCGCCGGGGTGCGTGCGGCCGACGGCGAGGTGGCGACTCGCACCGGGCTACCGGGTCCGGGCGAACGGAGCGCTCCGGCGGCGGCGCTGCTGGCCTTGTTCACCCGCGGCGGCACTCCGGAATTGTTGCTGCCCAGCGCCGGGGACTTGCGTGGTCTGCCGCCCGGCGGAGCCGTGGTGGTGCCGGCGCTGGATGCCGGAGCGATGGTGGTGCTGCCGGATATCGAGATCGGCCTGGTGCCGCGGGACGGCCAGTGGCGGGCCTACCCGTGCACCGGCCGTGTCATGCCGCTGACCCTGTCCGAGGCGCAGTACCTGATCGACACCGCCATGCAGGCGGCGACTCGGGACCTGGTCAATGCCGATGTGGCGCGCGGGGCGGACACGGTCCGTGAGCGGGTGCGCGAGGTGATGCTGGCCGAAGCCGTCGACACCCCGCCGGACATGCCTCGCCGGGCGTCGGCCCTCTTGGCCAAGGTGATCTCGCTGCAAGCATTGCTCGAGGTGGCCGAGAAGCACGAAACCGCGCGCCGTGACGAGCGGCGAACTCGCCATGGTGGACGATGCGCTGCGCCCGCTGGGCCGGGCGGTCCGGGAAGGTCGCCGGGCCGCGGTTGCCGCCGCAGCGGATGAGATGACACAGCGCGCGTCCACTCGCGCCACGCGCTGAAGCCGCCGGTGGTTCTGATCTGCGCCGGTCGCTCCCTGATCTGCACAGTCTGAACTCGGCACGGTCTGCGCGAACCCTGAAACGCCTCCAGCCCGCCCGCATCTGAGATGCGAACGGGCTGGAATGGGCAAGCGTGCCGCCTCTCAGCGGCTGAACCTCGGGTCACGGCTCGGCGGGCGCCTTCTGGCGTCGTCCACCTGCCTCAGACCAGATGTCAGTCTTTCCCGAAGGCCGAACGAGCGGCATCAGCGGCCTTGTCACCGGCCTGCTTGATGTTGGCGCCGGCCTGATCGGCCTGGCCCTCGCTCTGCATGTCCTCATTGCCGGTCGCCTTGCCGAGGGCTTCCTTGCCCTTGCCGAGGGCTTCTTCGCCCGCGTGCTTGACCTTGTCTTCTGCGTCTCCGATGGCCATGACGTCACATCTCCTTCCGGGGAGGCTGTGGTGCCTCGCCTACTGCGGGTACCCGGCCTGGCGCGGAAAGAAACGTGTTCAGTCGCGCGCGACTTCGCTGACGCCGAAGCCCAGGGCGTGGAAACCGCCGTCGACCATCACCATGGACCCGGTGGTGGCCGGGAACCAGTCCGAGAGCAGCGCACACGCCGCCTGCGCCACCGGCGTGGGATCCGAGGTGTCCCAGCCGAGCGGAGCCCGCCCGGTCCAACCGTTCTCGAGGTCGGCGAAGCCGGGAATGGATTTGGCGGCCATGGTCCTGACCGGCCCGGCGGACACCAGGTTGACCCGGATCTTGTGGGGACCGAGGTCGCGCGCCAGGTACCGTGCCACCGATTCGAGCGCTGCCTTCGCCACCCCCATCCAGTTGTAGGCCGGCCAGGCCTGCCGGGCGTCGAAGTCCAGCCCGACGATGGAGCCGCCGCCCGCCATCAAAGGCAGGGCGGCCACGGCCAGCGCTTTGAGCGAGTAGGCACTGGTGTGAACCGTGGTGGCGACGTCCTGCCACGGGGTGGCCAGGAAATCTCCGCCCAGAGCCCCGGCCGGGGCGAAACCGATCGAGTGGAGCACGCCGTCCAGCGACGGAACGTGGGCGCCGACCCGCTCGGCCAGGGAATCCAGTTGGCTCTGGTCCGTGACGTCCAGTTCCACCACCGGCGCCGGCTGCGGTAGGCGCCGGGCGATCCGTTCGACGAGGGACAGTCGGCCGTACCCGGTCAGCACCACCGTGGCGCCGTTCTGCTGGGCCAACCGGGCGGTGTGGAAGGCCATCGACGCCTCCGTGATCACCCCCGTGATCAGCAGGTTCTTGCCGTCCAGGATTCCGCTCATGACTCGTCCGTTCTCTCGCGGGTACGGGTTCGGTGGTGCCGGCGCCGGGGGCGGCGCGCAAGGATCCGATTCGTCAATGGCCCATGCCCAGGCCTCCGTCGACGGGAATCACCGCGCCGGTGATGTACGCGGCGTCGTCCGAGGCCAGAAAGGCGGCCGCGGCAGCGATCTCCGCCGGATCGGCGTAGCGCTTCAGCGGGATCTGCCCGAGGATCTCGGTGCGACGGGCGTCGGGAAGTGCCCTGGTCATGTCGGTGTCGACGAAGCCGGGCGCGATGACGTTCGCCGTGATGTGGCGAGATCCCAGCTCTCGAGCGATGGAGCGGGCGACTCCCACCAGCCCGGCCTTGGAGGCCGCGTAATTGACCTGGCCCGCGCTGCCCATCAACCCGACGACCGACGAGATGAAGACCATGCGCCCCCACCGCTTGCGCAACATGCCGGTCGCGGCTCGTTTGGCCACCCGGTAGGCGCCCGTCAGGTTGGCGTCCACGACCCGGGTGAACGACTCCTCACTCATCCGCAGTAGCAGCGTGTCGTCGGTCAGTCCGGCGTTGGAGATCAACACCTCCACGGGGCCCTGGGCAGCCTCGACCGCAGTGAACGCCGCATCCACGGAGGCCGCGTCGGTCACGTCGCACCGCACGCCGGCCAGACCTTCGGGAGCCCCGCCGGACCGGTAGGTGACGGTGACCTGGTGCCCGTCGGCCTGCAAGCGGCGAGCGATGGAGAGCCCGATGCCGCGATTCCCGCCGGTCACCAGGACGGAACGGCTGGGCGGCAAGGAATCCTCACGGGGCAACGGTTCGTCCTTCCCACCCGGCCGATGGCGCTGGTCACACCGTCCGGTGCGGGCGCTCCACGAACCTTAGGGGATGCGTGATCCCAGGATCAGGGCCCCGGCCGCCCCGATCATCACCAGGATGGTGCCCGCGATCATCCACGGCCGCGACACGTCCTGCTGCTTGGTCTCGTAGCCGATCTGGTCACTCAGCTCGGAATAGACCGACTTGAGCTCGTCCTCGCTGGCCGCGGTGTGGAAATCGCCTCCCGTAATGGCGGCGATCTGCTGCATCGCGGAGGTGTCCAGCGGCACGGGCACCAATGTCCCCTGATAGTCGATGGTGCCGTGGTCGGTGCCGAACGCGATCACCGAAACCGGTACATGTTCGCTGGCGGCTTGCTGGGCGGCCTCCTGCTCGGTCCGGCCGACCGTACGTTTGCCGTCGGTCATCATCACGATCCGGGCTGGTGGGGCGGTGGTGGACCCGTCGGCGGCGTTGAGAGTCTTGCCGAAGGCGTCGATGGTCTGTAGGCAGGCGAAGATGGCCTCGCCGGTGGCGGTGCTCTCGTCCAGTTTGAGATTGGCAATGGCGTTGACCGCTGCCGATCGGTCGGTGCTCGGCGACACCAGCACGGTCGCCGTTCCCGCGAACGAGACCAGACCGAGATTGATGCCTGGCGGCAGGTTCTCCACGAACTGGGTGGCGGCCTCCTTGGCGGCGTCCAGCCGGTCCGGCGTGACGTCGGTGGATTCCATGGACAGCGACACATCGATCGCCAGAAGCACGGTGGCTCGGTTCCGCGGCACCTTGGTCAACGCCGTGGGACCGGCCATGGCGATGATCAGCAGCAGCAGACCCACCAGGACGACGGCGGTCGGCAGGTGCCGGCTCCGGCCGGGACGGCGCGGGGCGACGCGGTCCAGGAGCGCCAGGTTCGCGAAGCGCAGGGTGTGCCGGCGGGTGCGGCGAATGGCCAGGACGTACCCGGCCGCCAGAGCCAGCACCACGACCACGGCCACCAGCCACCACGGATGCGCGAAGTTCATCCCGCCACCCCACCCGACCAGCCGCGCTTGCGGCTCAGCACGAACCGCAGCACATCGGCGATCCAGTCGCGGTCGGTGCGCAGCGTCAGCTGAGCCGCACCGGCGCGACGCAGCGCGCGCGCCACGGCCCGCCGATGTTCGGCAGCGGCGGCGGCGAAGGACGCCCGAAGGGCCGGCGTCGTATTGACCTCCCGGGTGCGGCCCGATTCCGGATCCACCAAGGTGACCAGGCCCACCGCCGGGAGCTCGACATCGCGGGGGTCGAGCACCTCGACCGCCAGCAGATCGTGGCGCGCTCCGATGGCGCGCAACGGACGCTCCCAGGCAGGCTGCCCGTCCTGAGGAATGTCGTCCAGGAAATCGGAGAGGACCACGGCCAGTCCGCGCCGCCGTGGGGGGCGGCGGAGCTGCTCGATGGCGGTGGCCAAGTCCGCGCGGTGACCGGGTTCGGTGCGCGGTACGCCGGCCAGTTCACGCAGCAGCGCCGTGAGATGGGCCCGGCCGCCGCGGGCCGGGAATCGCAGCATCTGCTCCCCCGTGCTGATCACCGCACCGATCCGGTTCCCACCGCCCGAAGTGAGATGGCCGACGGCGGCGGCGGCCGCCACCACCAGATCCCGCTTCTCGCAACCCGCGGTGCCGAAATCCAGCGAGGCCGAAAGATCCGCCACCAACCAGGTCTCCAGTTCGCGGTCGGCGACCGTCTGGCGGATGTGGGGTTCCAGGGTGCGCGCGGTGACGGACCAGTCCATCCGCCGGACGTCGTCACCCGCGACGTACACCCGGGCCTCACCCGGCTCGGTGCCCGGGCCGGGCACCAACCCGAGATGGTTGCCCTGCAGCAGTCCGTCCAGCCGGCGCTTGACCGTGAGCTCCAGGGTGGCGAGGGCGGCATCCAGCCGCGCCGGGTCGGCGGTGGACGGGGCCAGAGCGGGCAGCGAGTCGGACCCGGGGACCAGCCCCGCCGCGTCGAGGGGTCGGGCGCGCAGGGCCACCGGTGATCGCGGGCGCCCCTTCCGGCGACCTACGGAAGAACCACCGGAAGAACCACCGGGAGAACCACCGGAGGGAAAGGCCCCGGCCGACCGGTCGGTCGCCACCGGCATCAGGCCGCCCCGGTGAACGGGGTGACCTGGGGCAGCGGAATGGCCCGGAGCAGCCGGTTCAGGATTTCGTCCACCGGTACCGCGTCGGCCAGCGCGTCGTAGGACAGCACCAACCGGTGGCGCAGCACGTCCGGGGCGACATCGACGACGTCCTGCGGCACCACGAAGTCGCGTCCGCGGACCAACGCCAGCGCGCGGGCCGCAGCGATGATGCCCAATGAGGCTCGGGGCGACGCGCCGTACGAAAGCCAGGTCGCGACTTCCGTCAGCCCGTGCGCGGCCGGGGTGCGGGACGCATGGACCAGCCGGACGACGTAGTCCACCAGGGCGTGATGAACGAACACCCGGCTGGCCACCTCCTGCAGGCGGGCCAGTTCCTCGACGGCCAGCACCTGGTGGGGCACCGGCGGTGTCACGCCCATGCGATAGACGATTTCGCGTTCCTCTTCCGGCTCGGGGTAGCCGACCACGAGCTTGAACAGGAAGCGGTCGCGCTGGGCCTCGGGCAGCGGATACACGCCCTCGTTCTCGATCGGGTTCTGCGTGGCCAGGACGAGGAAGGGATTCGGCATCGGGAAGGTCTTGCCCCCGATGGAGACCTTCCGCTCGGCCATGACTTCCAGGAGCGCCGACTGCACCTTGGCCGGGGCGCGGTTGACCTCGTCGGTCAGGACGAAGTTGGCGACCACCGGCCCGAGTTCGATGTCGAACTCCTCGCGACCGGCGCGGTAGATGCGGGTGCCCAGCAGATCGGAGGGGACCAGATCCGGGGTGAACTGGATCCGCGCGAAGGTGCCGCCCACCACCTTGGCGAACGTCTCCACGGCCAGCGTCTTGGCCACCCCGGGAACGCCTTCGATCAACAGGTGGCCCTTGGCGAGCAGGCCGACCAGCATCCGTTCGACCAGACGGTCCTGACCGACGATGATGCGCTTGACCTCGAAGACCGTTCTTTCCAGCAGGGCACCGTCCCGGCCCGGGTCAGGGGGCGAGCCGTTCGCCGGCCCGGCGAGGGCGCCAACCGAGCCATTGCCGGACGGCGCGTCCGGACCGGGTGAGGGAAACGAACCGGATGTCACGGGTGGCACCTGCGTCATGGGGTCCATCTTGGACTGCTCCGGCGTTGGGCCGGCGCTGTCGTCGATCACGGTTCCGGCCGCCGAGCCGGAAAGAGTGGCTCAGGAGTCGACCGGCCAGCGGGAAAGATCAGTACGAGTGTCGATGTCGGCCGCGAACCCGCCCTCGTCGGGCACCTCGATGACCCGCAGTGGTGCCAACAGCCGGCCGACCCCCGCATTGACCCAACTCGGGCGGCCTCGCACGGCCCGCCGCAGGGCCGCCTCGTGCCACAGGCTGACCAGGTGTTGTCGGCGTCCCTGCCGGTCCACCAGCACGGCGCCGTCGGCGCGGTCGGGGTCGGTGCCCAAAGCGATGGCCAGCCAGGCCATTCCCACCCGGCTGATGGCGGGCAGGTCAGCGGCAAGTACCGCGACTCGGCTGCCCGGCAGCGGGTCCGCGAACCGCAACCCGGCCGCGATGGCGGCGGCCGGACCCGAGCCCGGCGGATCCTCCCGAACTTGCCCGACGTAGTCGGGTAATTCCCGAGCGGGGCCGACGACCACGGTCCGCGCCGGGGCAACGGCATCCAGGGCGCGGTCGAGCAGTGAGCGGCCGTCGATCCGCAGCGCCGGCTTGTCCACACCGCCGAGCCGGCTGCCGGCACCACCGGCCAATACCAGGGCCACGTCCTGTGGCGACAGACCGCTGACCGCCGCCGACGGCCCGGGCGGCTCAGTCACCGCCCGGTCAGGTCCCCGGACGGGTGGCGCCGATGAAGCCGTCGCCGAAATCGGCCCCGGTCACTTGGACATACGCGCCGGAATAAGGCGCTTCCACCATCTGGCCGTTCCCGATGTACATGGCCACGTGGTGGATCGTGCTCGGGTCGGAGGTGTCGTTGGCGTAGAACAACAGGTCACCCGGCAGCAGACTGCCCGTCGAGATGTGCTGGCCGAGCGTGTACTGGTAGACGCTGTACGCGGGGATCGAAATCCCCGCCTGGGCCCAGGCGTAGGAGGTCAGACCCGAGCAGTCGAACCCGACGACATTGCAATCGTTCTCGGCCCCGTCGGGCCCGCAGATGCCCAGCGTCGGACCGTTAGCGTTGCCGCCGCCCCAGGAGTAGGGAACGCCCACCTCGGCGACCGCCGCCGCCACCGCGGCGCGTCCCTTGGCCGCTGTCCAGGCACCGGGGTTGGAATGCCCGGCGTCATTGCGGCTCGAGGCGGCGCCGGAGTCGGTGGTGACGGGCTCGGCACTGGAGGATCCGCTGCTGCTGCTCGAAGGCTCGCAAGCGATGCCGTTCTTGTTGGAGTCCAGGCCGATCCGGTAACCGGGTTGCCCCTTCTTGATCGGCGTGACGCCGGCCAGCTCCGCCTCAGCACAGCTGGCGTAGTACACCGAGGACGAGGAGCTAGGAGCGGACGGATGTGTGGCGTCCCAGTGCTTCTGGGAGTCCGAGAGCACCTCGCAGGCCACACCGTCGTTGTTGCGGTCCAGAGCCTTCCGGTAGCCCGGCTGCCCTCTCTTCAGAGGCGCGGCGCCGGCCTTTTCGGCGTCTGCGCACGAGGCGTAGTACTTCGAGGCCTCGATCTTGGCCTGTTGGGCGTCCAGCTTCTGCTGGGCCTGCCGGGCCGCCTTGAGCTGGGTAGCCGTGTCCTTGGCGAGCTTGTCGGCCGCCGCCTTGGCCGCCCGCGCCGCGGCCGCCTTCGCCGCTGCTGCCTTCTGGGCCGCGGCGACCTTGGCCGCGGCGGCGTTCTGTCCGGCCTTCGTGGCTGCCGCCGCGTCCGCCTGGGCCTTGGCGGCCGCTGCCGCCTTCGCCTGGGCCGCCTGGGTGGCCTTGAGTTGGGCGACGGCCGCCTTCTGCGCCGCCACATGCGCATTGATCTCGGCCGTCTTCTTGGCCGCCGCTGCCTTCTGCGCCGCCGCCTGCTGCGGCAGCTTTTCTGGCAACCGTCGCCGCCGCGGCGGCCGCGGCGTTGGCCTTCGCTTCCGCAGCTGCCTGCGCGGCCGCCTGCTGGGCCGCCTTCTGGGCCGCGGCGTTCGCGGTCGCCTGGGCCCTGGCCGCGGCCGCTTCCTGAGCTGCCTGCTGCTGGGCGGCTAGCTGTTCGGCCGCCTGCTGCTCGGCCTGGGCCAGCTCTTGGGCCTTGACGCGAGCCTCCGCCTCCTGCTGTTCCTTCAGTTCCTCGGCCTGCTTCGCCGCCAGCCACTGGTCGTACTGACTTCGCTGCGCCTTCAGACCGGACACCTTGTTCATGGCCGTCTGATAGGCGGTCTGTTCCGTCGACAACTGCGTCTGCAGCTTGGTCAATTGGCTCTGGCCACTGGAGAAGGACTGACCGGCGGCCTGCAGCGCGGCGTTCGCGTCCGCCTGCTTCTGCTTGGCCCGCTGCTGGGCAGCGACGGCCTGGTCGGCGGCCAGCTGCGCGTCGGAATCGAGGTTGGCCTTGCGGTTCCGGGTCAGCTGCAGGTTCTGGATGACACCTACCTGATCGGCGGAGATCTGCGAAACCAGGGTCGACCGCTGCAGGACGTCCTCGGCCGTGCCGGCGTCGAGGAACGCGGTGACCGAGCCGAGCGTCGAGCCTTGATCGAAGGACGCCGCCGCGAAAGCTGCGGCCTTGTTCTCGGCGACGGTGACTGCGTCGCCCGCCGCGCTGGCGGCCGCCTCGGCCTGTAGCGCCGCCTGCTGCGCGTCCTGCACATCTTGCTGCGCCAGCTGCAGATCGAGCTGCGCCTTCTTGTAGAGCTCGCCCTTGAGCTCCATGTCGTTGCGCAGTTGAGTGATCTGGCCCTGCGTCTTGGTGACCTGACCTTGCAGCAGACCGACCTGGGCGGCCGCGGAGTCCGCGGTGCTCTGGGTGGCCGTGATGTCCGAGTCCGAAGGATTGGGTGGCGGCGGCGGGACGTCGGCGGCCGCGCCGGTCGCCGCGGTGGACATTGACACCAGGAGCGCCGCGCACAGCGCGGACGCCAGTCCAAGAGCCGACAATCGCCGTCGAACCGGCGACCCGCTACCGGCAGATGACACGTCGCTCTCCTCCCCGCGGGCGACCCGCGGACCGTCGTACCTGAGCCCTTTCGGCTCGTCGGCCGGCTGGTTCCCAGCGGCTGAACCGAGCGATTCAGTCCCAACGAACACAACTGTCACATTTGTCAATGCGACACGCCAAGTAGAACCATGCCACTTCAGTCTCTCAATAGCCAGTGGTCACGTTGAACTCATTGGCCACTTGTGTAACAGAATTTGACCGGCAGGCGTGACTCGCCGCTTGGACACCGTCACAGCCCGCATCGACTGGGACCGGTGGTCCATCCGCGGCGGTGCGTTTGTGTGGATTTCCCCCCGAAAGGCCGAAGACGTCGGTCAGACTGTGGTCATGCAACACACCGGCGCCACACAACCGGCGGTCCACCGCCGGCAGTTGATCGCCACCGTCACCGGATGTGTGGCTTTGGCCGTCTGCATCGTCGGCACCTTCTTGCCCTGGCTCGACTCGGGCGAGACATCGCGTAACAGCTACGAACTCGGCGGCGCGGCCGGCCGATTAGGTCTTCTTGGCGACGGCGTCGTGTCGGCTCTGGTCGGCGGGTGGCCATTGGTGGGGCCGATCTGTCTGCTTCCCGTGGTCGCGGTGGCCGCGCGCTGGTGGCGCACCGCCGCGGCCGGATGCGCCGTCATCGGGGCCGTGCTCGCCGGCCTCACCGTGCTGCTGGTCGGGCGGGCCGGAAGCACAGTCCAGTCCATCGGTTCCTGGGGCGTCGCGCTCCGCGCCGTCGGGCCGGACACCGTGACGGCCGGAGGCATCGTGGCGGCAGTGGCCGGACTGTGCGGACTGGCGCTGTCGCTGTCGCCCATCCGCAGTCGGCGCGTCGGGCTCCGGCCCGTTGCTCCGATCGAAACGCCGTCCGTGGGCAGCGGTGCTGACGGCGAGCGGATCCGGATGACGTCGATCAGTTGACCGTCCCACCGTTGCGATGAAGTCGAGTGATTGTCAGCGATTGTCAGCGATTGTCAGCGATTGTCAGCGATTGTCAGTGATTGTCAGTGATTGTCAGAGATCCGAGAAAGGGCACAACTTCGTGAGCGACCAGTACTCAGGCCCGCCGACGGGCGGCGGCAGGTACGAGAGCCACCCGGCCGGGCCAGGGCAGCATCTCCCGCAGGCCCCCTACTCGCCGGGCTCCGAATCGCCGGTGGCCGATCCGGGTGGCTATGGACCGGGCGCTTACCGGCCAGCCGGTGGACCGTTTCCGGCCGGCTATCCAGCCGCGCCGACCGGCCCCGCTGGCTCCCATCCTCAGGGCCAGCCCGGCTACCCACCCGCCGGCGGATGGAGCTCACCTCCGACCGGTGCGGGCGGTGGCGGTGCGGCGCCGACTCCGGCCGGGGCCGGCGGCGGTTGGGGACAGGCCCCACAGCCGGGTCCGGCCGACTGGCAGAACCTGGCCACCGGTCCCATTCCGGTCGTCGCCCCCGGCGGCACGACGAGCGCGATCGCCACCAGGCGCAGACGCCCTCGGCTTCCCGCGCTGATCATCGCGGCCGTGGTCGTACTGGCCCTGCTCGTGGGCGGCGGCATCTTCTTCTTCGCCCACCAGAGTGCCCAGTCGGCGGGCGGCAAGGACACTCCGCAAGAGGCCGCGTCCGCGCTGCTGACTTCGTTCACCCAGAAGGATCCCGTCGGTCTGGCCGATCAATTGGATCCCAGCGAGGCGTCCGTCTTCGCGGACATGTCCGGCGATGTCATGACGCAGCTCAAGCGGCTCGGCATCCTTGACCAGTCCGCCGGGCCGACCAACACGTCCGGGTCGTCGGTTCAGGTGGAGAACCTGACTTACGGATCGACGCCGGTGGTGGTCAATGACCACCTGCAACTGATCACGATCACGGGCGGCACGATCACGCTGACCAGCGATCCCGCCAAGCTCCCGTTGACCGACAAGCTGAAGAACGCCGTGGGCAGCGCGCTCGCCGATCAAAAAGCGCAGACCCGTGTCTACAACGTCGCGAACCAAACGAAGCGGCTGGGCCACCCTCTGCAAATCGCCACTGTCAAGCGCGGCGACAAGTGGTACCCGAGCCTGTTCTACAGCGTCGCCAATCTGGCCGCCCAGGAGAAACACCTGGGCACGCCGACCTCGTCGATCCCGGCGCAGGGCTCCTCCAGCCCCGAAGCAGCGATGAACACACTGCTCGACGCGGTCTCCGCCGGTGACTTGTCGAAGGCCATCGCCATCACGTCGCCCGACGAGATGAGCGTCTTGCACGACTACGGACCGCTGCTGCTGGCGAACTACCACGCCCAGCCGACCCCGCTGAAGTTCTCGAACGCGCAGTGGAACGTCACCGACGCGACCGGCGGAAAGCTGGTGTCCCTGAAATCGCTGACCGTCAGCACCGGCGGTCAGGCCACCACCATCGAACGTGATGTCGCCGGTAACTCCCTGACCGTCACCGTCCCGGGTCATCCCGCCGTGGTGCTCAGCGACTCGACAATCGACCAGTTCCTGAACTCGGACACCTTGGCCAACATAGGCTTCTGGGGAGGTTCGGAAACCTGCACGTCGTCTTCGAGTTCGAGCGGCTCCGGTCCCACGGAAAGCTGCTCGCCCGAACCCGGTCAGGCGCCGCAGTTGGACGCGACGACCAAGGACATCGTCAAGCGGGAATTCCACCAGGTGCTGGCGCTCGGCGTGGTGATGACGCAGTCGGGCGGGGCCTGGTACGTCAGCCCCCTGCGCAGCTATTCGAACGTGCTGGTGACCCTGCTCAAGGGTCTGCAGCCCTCCGACGTCGACTACTTCCTGGCCAAGATCGGCAAGTGAACCATCTGCCCGCGATCGACAACTGAAATGACTTCGCGCCATCCGGCACCGGTCCGGCTGGCGCGAAGTCGTGTCCGCGAGGGATCGCCGCCCGGGTGGGGCGGCCAGTGACTGGCCCTGGCGATTCGTCGCCGGCGGTGCCCCCGGCGTCGACCTGCAAACAGGACGCCCGTACTGTTTGACTCCGGACGGCCGGATCGATGCGCCGCACGCCGACCCGGCCGACGGCGGACCGCCAAGCCGTGCGCCCGTCGCAGCTCAGCCGGACTGGTAGGAGAACAACGATGTCGGCCAGCAAGAACAGTTTTTCTGCACAGTCCACGCTGACAGTGACAGCGGACGGCCAGGAGCAGAGCTACGAGATCTTCAAGATCAGCGATGTGGACGGGCTCGAGAACGCGGCTCGGCTCCCCTATTCACTGAAGGTCCTGCTGGAGAACCTGCTGCGGACCGAGGACGGCGCGAACATCACCGCCGAGCAGATCCGGGCGCTGGCCGACTGGGATCCGGAGGCCGAGCCGGACACCGAGATCCAGTTCACGCCGGCCCGGGTCATCATGCAGGACTTCACCGGCGTCCCGTGTGTCGTGGACCTGGCCACCATGCGGGAGGCCATGGCCGACCTGGGTGGCGATCCGGACAAGATCAACCCGCTGGCCCCCGCCGAACTTGTCATCGACCACTCGGTCATCGCCGACGTCTTCGGCAGCGCGGACGCCTTCGAGAGAAATGTTGCCCTGGAGTACGAGCGCAACCGGGAGCGGTACCAGTTCCTGCGCTGGGGCCAGACGGCCTTCGACGAGTTCAAGGTGGTCCCGCCGGGCACCGGCATCGTGCACCAGGTGAACATCGAGCACCTGGCGCGGGTCGTCATGTCCCGCAACGGGCAGGCCTACCCGGATTCCTGCGTGGGCACCGACTCGCACACCACGATGGTCAACGGGCTCGGCGTTCTGGGCTGGGGTGTAGGTGGCATCGAGGCCGAGGCGGCCATGCTGGGTCAGCCGGTTTCCATGCTCATCCCCCGGGTGGTCGGCTTCAAACTGACCGGCGCCATCCCGGCCGGCACCACGGCCACCGACGTGGTCCTGACCATCACCGAGCTGCTCCGTAAGCACGGCGTCGTCGGTAAGTTCGTCGAGTTCTATGGCGATGGTGTCGGCGAAGTCCCGCTGGCCAACCGGGCCACCATCGGCAACATGAGCCCCGAGTTCGGCTCCACCGCGGCCATCTTTCCCATCGATGACGAGACGATTCACTACCTGCAGCTCACCGGCCGGCCGGCCGGCCAGGTGGCCCTCGTCGAGCAGTACGCCAAGGCGCAAGGGTTATGGCACGACCCGTCCCAGGAGCCGGCCTTCTCCGAATATCTGGAGCTCGACCTGTCCACCGTGGTGCCGTCGATCGCCGGCCCCAAGCGTCCGCAGGACCGCATCAGACTCAGCGACGCCAAGGCCGCGTTCCGCCAGGCCATCTCCGACTACGTGGTGGACGGTGACGCCACTCCACACACGTCACTCGACGAAGCGGTGGAGGAATCCTTCCCGGCGTCCGACCCGGCTGCCCTGGCCTTTGCCGACGACGGCTCCGATTCCGACCTGGCGTCCGCGGCCATCGGATCCGAGGGCCGTCCGTCCAAGCCCACCAAGGTGACCACGGCCGAAGGCGGCGAGTTCGAACTCGACCACGGGGCGGTGGTGATCGCGGCGATCACCTCGTGCACCAACACCTCGAACCCCTCCGTCATGCTGGGTGCCGCCCTGTTGGCCAGAAATGCGGTGAACCGCGGACTGACGGTGAAGCCGTGGGTGAAGACGACCATGGCCCCGGGCTCGCAGGTGGTCACCGACTACTACGAAAAGGCCGGTCTCTGGCCGTATCTGGAGAAGCTGGGATACCACCTGGTGGGCTACGGCTGCACCACGTGCATCGGCAACTCCGGGCCCCTGGCGGACGAGATCTCCGCGGCCGTCAACGAGGCCGACCTCACCATGGCGGCGGTGTTGTCCGGGAACCGAAACTTCGAGGGCCGCATCAACCCCGACGTGAAGATGAACTATCTGGCCTCGCCGCCGCTGGTCATCGCCTATGCGCTGGCCGGCACGATGGATTTCGACTTCGAAACCCAGGCCCTGGGCCGCGATGAATCGGGCCAAGAGGTCTTCCTCAAAGACATCTGGCCGTCCGCCGCGGAGATCGAGGAGACAGTGGCCTCGGCGATCACGGTGGAAATGTTCACCAAGGACTACGCCGACGTATTCGACGGCGGCGAGCGCTGGAAGTCGTTGCCCACGCCCACCGGCAAGACCTTCGAATGGGACGTCGAGTCGACCTACGTTCGCAAACCCCCGTACTTCGACGGGATGCCGACTGAACCGGCTGCGGTGCAGAACATCTCCGGAGCCCGGGTGCTGGCCCTGCTCGGGGACTCGGTGACCACCGACCACATCTCCCCGGCCGGCTCCATCAAGGCCGACACCCCCGCCGGCCAGTACCTGACCGAGCACGGCATCGCCCGCAAGGACTTCAATTCCTACGGGTCTCGCCGGGGCAACCACGAGGTGATGATCCGCGGGACGTTCGCCAACATCCGCCTGCGCAACCAGCTGCTGGACGCCATCGTGGAAAGCGGCGTCTCGGGCGGTTACACCCGCGACTTCACCGTCGAGGGCGCCCCGCAGGCGTTCATCTACGACGCCTCGCAGCACTACCAGTCGGCCGGCGTCCCGCTGGTCATCCTGGGCGGCAAGGAATACGGCTCCGGATCGTCGCGTGACTGGGCGGCCAAGGGCACGGCGCTGCTGGGCGTCAAGGCCGTCATCACCGAGTCGTTCGAACGGATTCACCGGTCCAATCTCATCGGCATGGGCGTCATCCCCTTGCAGTTCCCGGCCGGGGAATCGGCCCGGTCACTGGGGTTGGACGGCACGGAGACCTTCGACATCCGCGGGATCACGGCGCTCAATGAGGGCACCACGCCGCGCACCGTGAAGGTGACGGCGACCAAGGAGTCGGGCGAGACGGTGGAGTTCGACGCGGTGGTCCGGATCGACACCCCCGGTGAGGCCGACTACTACCGCAACGGCGGCATCATGCAGTACGTGCTGCGGAGCCTTCTGCAGCGGGCGAGCTGAACCGGCGCCATCGTCCCGGTTTTCGGTTCATCGCCGGCCGATGACCGGCGGCGGGCAGCCTTTCCGTTCCCGGCGAGCGGAAAGGTTGTCCGCAGAGCCCCAAGGAAAGGATCGCTGGTTCGTGCCCAGGGTGAGCGCCGATCACTTGCTGGCCCGGCGTCAGCAGATTCTCGACGGTGCCCGCGCGGCGTTCGCCCGGCACGGCTACGAAGGTGCGACAGTCCGGCTGCTGGAGGACGAAATCGGGCTGTCCCGGGGGGCCATCTTTCATCACTTCACCGACAAGGAAGACCTTTTTCTCACGCTGGCGGCGCAGGACGCGGCCGAGATGGTGGAGACGGTCGCGCGGGACGGCCTGGTGGCCGTCATGCGCCAGCTCATCGCCTCGCCGGACGCCGGGTGGCTGGGCACGCAGCTGGAGGTGTCCCGGCGATCCCGGACGGACGCCAAATTCCGGGATGCGCTGGCCAGCATCATGAGTCAGCTGCGGGACGCCACCCGCAACCGGCTGAGCCGGCAACGCGCCGCCGGCGTGATCCGCACCGACGTGGACCTCGAAGTCCTGGCCTCATACCTGGAGCTGATCATGGAAGGCCTGGTCGCCCACCTGGGTCAAGGCGGTTCCACCGACGACCTGGCCGCCGTACTCGACGTGGCCGAGAAGTCCGTCCGCGGCTGAGTTTCTCGCCACTCCCGCCTATTGGCGCCGCGCTTCACAGCAGTTCTGCTCGGCCAACGGTCGCAGCCCCGCGCGGCGAGCCCCGATACCGATTTACAAGGCCTCCCGCTATTTACAACAGTTGTAGCCGTTGTAAATAGCGGAAAACCTTGTAAGCGCCCGCGAGACGCCCGTCAAGCGCCCGTCAAACGTCCGCGAGATGCCCCGTCGAGCGCCGAAGGCCCGCGCAGCCCCGCTCGCCTCGCCGAGCGCGAGAACCCGAGCCCACAGAGTCAGGCGTCCGAGAAGCGCGCGACCGTGGCCACGGCCCGGCGCACGGAGTGCAGCGGCGGCTTGGGGATTTCGTCGACCAGGAATTCGTAGGCATGGGCGAGCACCGCGGCGCTGCGCGAGCCGGCCGCGGCGCTCTCCTGGACGCCGTGGAGCCAGTCGGCCAGATCCCCCCAGCCCGGAGCGGCGAGCGAGCCGCCGACCTGCTGCACGGACAACGCCGCGCACAGGTTGGCGAACGCCATGCGCGAGCGCAGTGGCCACTCGCGCAGCGTGCCCAGGATGAAGGCGGCCGCGAACACGTCGCCCGCCCCGGTGGCGTCCACCGAGTTCACCGGCAGGGACGGCACCCACTCCTCCTCAGCGGTCAGCGAATCGATGCCGATGGAACCCTGGCCGCCGCAGGTCACCACCACCACCGGGACCAGGTCCGCGAGCTTCATCAGGGCGGCGCGGGGATCCTCGGTCCGCGTGTACGCCATGGCCTCGGCCGAGTTGGGCACGAATGCGTAGAGGGAACCGACGTCCCGCAGGTCGTCCGGATGCCAGCGTCCGGTGGGGTCCCATCCCACGTCGCCGACCAGCTTGGTGCCGCTGGCCAGGGCCTCGCGAACCCATGCCTCGTCCAACTCGTTGACGTCCACCACCCCGGCCCGCGTCGCGGGCGGCCTGCCGATCAGGTCGCTGACCGGAATGGGGGACGGGTGGCTGTGCGTCACCATCGTGCGGTCGCGTTGCACCGCCATCGACACGGTGACCGGTGAATGCCAATCGGTCAGGCGCCGGGACCGGGAGAGGTCGATGCCTTCTTGGGACAGGGTCCGCCACAAGAAATCGCCGTAGACATCGTCGCCGAACACGGAGGCCAGACCGGTGGCCAGCCCCAACCGGCTGGCGGCGACGGCCAGATTGGCGATTCCGCCGGGGCACGAACCCATGCCTTCGGCGAACACCTCGGTGCCGCCCACCGGCTGGCTGGGCAGACCGGTCAGCACCATGTCGAAGAACGTCGTCCCGTGGAGGAAGACGTCCAGGGGCGCCGCGGCATCCCGGCGGACCGGAGCCGCGTCGACCGATTTCGCCTCAGGGGCACGGGATTCCATGGCGCTCAGGGTAGCGACGGGTCGGCGATCACGGCACGCGGCAGGCCGCGGCAACGGCTGGCTCGAAAGGCGGACCCTGCCGTCGGTGTGATCGATCCATCTCGAAAGTCCAGAAACTTGGTCACGGTGCGGTCGCGAGCCGCACGGCGCCGAGAAGATCGGGGAATCGTGACCCTACGATGACGTTCGCCCGGGTAAAAGTCCCGGCCGATGCTGCGAAAGGGGTCGACGTGTCGAACGGTCACCTCGGTCAACTCGCCGTTCGGGTGTTGGCGCCCGCCGCTGCCCGGGCATCAGACGCGAACCCGCTGCTGGTGCGACGACGACACATCGACCTCGGCCGCGTCTGGGCCGGTGGCTGCCGGCGCACCGGCCTGACCCGGTGGGTGCAGAGCGCGACCGCTCTGTCCGGCTGACCGGGCTCCGGTCGTCGCCGACCCGAGAACGACTGTGGCACGGTGAATACATCGGCGTCGAGACGCAGTCGGTACGCCGTCGGCCGCGGCACCATGCGCGCCAATTTCCGACCTGACAACGAGATGGGAGAACCTCCGTGTCCAGCAATTCCCCGCGGCCCCTGTTCGGCCGCAACAAACGAGCCGTCCTCGGCGTCGCCGGCGTGTCCGTCGTCGCCCTCCTGATCGCCGGCTGCAGTTCCTCGAACGGCTCGGGATCCTCGTCGAGCAGCAGCAGCTCCACGTCGTCGAGCAGCTCCTCCTCGGGACAGGGACTGCCGGGTCCGGTATCGGGTTCCGGCTCGGCCAGTTCCGGCGCATCAAGTGCTTCCGGTGCGTCGTCGTCCTCCGCCGCTTCCAGCGCTCCGTCGTCCAGCGCGCCGTCGTCCAGCGCCCCAGCGACGTCCGGCCCGGCCAGCTCGTCGAGCGCCCCGAACGGGCAGACCGTCAACATCACCTACTGGTCGTCCTCCCAGCAGTCCGAGATCGACTACCTGGACACGAACTTCAACAAAACCCACCCGGGCATCAAGGTGACCGGGCAGTACGTGGCCAGCGCCGACAACAGCACCGCCAAGGTGGTCGCCGCGCTCAAGTCGAACACCGAGCCCAACATCCTGGTCGGCCAGGATCCGTCCGAGCTGCCCCTGTTCGCGCAGAGCGGCAAGGTGGTCGACCTGACCAGTGCGCTGAAGACAGAGACCGACGCCCTGTACCCCGGCATCAAGTCGGGCCTGTTCTATCAAGGCAAGCAGCTCGGCTTCGCCCTCGGCGGGGTCGGCACCTACGTCCTGTTCTACAACAAGGACGACTTCAAGGCCGCCGGGATCGCCTCACCGCCGAAGACCTGGGATGAGTTGGAGGCCGACGCCAAAAAGCTGACCAATCCGGCCAAGAAGAAGTTCGGCTTCTATGTGCCGCTGGGATCCTCGGAGTGGATCAGCTACGCCTGGGAGTCGCTGCTCTGGGCCAACGGCGGGTCGCTGCTCAACTCCGACGGGAGCAAGACCGCCTTCAACAGCAAGGCCGGCCAGGATGCGCTGACCACCTGGACGAACATGGTGCAGAAGGACAAGTCGGCGCCGACCACCAGCTACGCCCAGGGCGGCAGCTTCGACGGTGCCCCCGCCTTCGCCAGTGGCGCGGTCTCGATGATCATCGAAGGTCAGTGGGCGTTGTCCGAATTCAGCAAGATCAACTACGGGGTTGCGTTGATGCCGGCCGGCACGTCCGGTAAGTCCGCGGCCGGAATCGGAATCGGGGTGGCCGCGGTGTTCGACAAGGGCGACGCCGCGAACAAGGCGGCCGAGACGTTCGTCGCATGGCTCGGCCAGCCGGAACAGGGCGCCTATCTGACCGCGCAGTCCGGCGGTCTGCCCAGCGCGCCGAACCAGTTGGACCAGCCGGTGCTGAAGAAGGCGATCGCCAACCAGCCGACCTACAACCTCTTCGCTTCACAACTGCAGTACGGCCAGGTGCGCCCGACCGTGCCGGCCTACGCGGCGATCTCGCAGGCCTTGTCCGACAACATCAGCAAGGCGCTGACCGGAGCGCAAACCCCGCAACAGGCATTGTCCGCCGCCGAATCGGCCGGCAACGCGGCCATCGCCAACGGGTCGTGACCGCCGGGTGAGTTCCCCGACTGCTGTCAGCGGCGGATCCGGCCGCGGCCGGATCCGCCCGCGCAGCTCGATCACTCCGCGGCGCCCTCGACCGCCGCGCGGCATTCGCCTTCGCACCTGGAGCACCGCATACGCCTTTGTTCTTCCGGTCTTCGGTTTGACGCTGCTGTTCTCGATCATCCCGCTCGTCCAGGTGATCAGGCGCAGCTTCTACAAAGGCAACATCTTCGACACCGACCTGAAATTCAACGGCTGGGCGAACTATCGAGCGGTCTTCGCCAATGGTGGCGGCCGGGCGCTGTTCGTGACACTCGAATACACCGTCGGTTTCGTCGTGGTGTGCATGCTCGTCGGCATCGGGCTGGCGCTCCTGCTCGACATGCCGCTGCGCGGTTTGTCCTCGGTGCGGGCGCTTTTCATCATTCCGCTGGTGGTCCCCCAAGTCGGTACCGCGCTGATCTGGTTCACGCTGTTTCAGCCCACCACCGGTCTGTTCAACCGGCTGCTGAATGCGGTCAACCTGCCGCAGGTCACGCTGGATACGCCCACCGTCGCGCTGCTGGCGGTCATCGCGTTCGGGGCTTGGCAGTTCTTCAGCCAAGTGGTGATCCTGTATCTGGCTGCGCTGAAGACGCTGCCGCGTGACGTGGTCGAGGCGGCCCTGGTGGACGGGGCCGGCGCCTGGCAGCGGTTGCGGTACATCAGGCTTCCGCTGCTCCGTCCGCAGACCGCGCTGATCGGAGTGGTCACCACCCTGAACGGCCTGCAGGCATTCACCCAGATCTATGTGCTGACGCAGGGCGGCCCGAACGGAGCCACCCAAACGGCGCTCTGGTACGTCTACAACCAGGAATTCGGTCTCGGAGCCAGCGGCTCGACGGGCAATGCGGACGCCATGGCCGTCATCCTTTTCCTGATCTCGATTTTCGTCACGATCGCCCAGGTAGCCGTGGTGGGCCGCGCGTCTCGGGCGGTGGGCTGATGCGTATCTCCGTTCCCGTCAAGATCGTCGTCTACGTCGTGGTGGCCATTGCCGCATTCCTCGTGCTGGCTCCGTTGCTGTGGATGTTCTTCTCCGCAGTGAAGACGCAAGCGGACATCATCGACCCGAACGCCCCCATCATCCCGACCCATTGGGAATGGTCGAACATTTCGACGGCGTGGGATTCGGCGCCGTTCGGCCGGTTCTTCCTGAACACGGCCATCTTCGCCGTGGCCACCACCCTCGGTCAGATCGCGACCGCCATCATCGCCGGGTACGCCTTCGCGATGTTCGTCTTCCCGGGTCGACAGCTGTTGTTCTACGGCGTCCTCTGCGGCCTGATGATCCCGTTCCCGGTGGTCATGGTCCAGGTCGTGCAACTGCTGGCCGGTTTCGGTTGGATCGACACCTATCAGGGCCTGATCGTGCCCAACCTGGCCGGTGCGCTGGGCTGTTTCCTGTACCGGCAGTTCTTCTTATCCGCTCCGGCGGATCTGGCCGAGTCGGCCCGCATCGACGGAGCGTCGGAGCTGCGGATCTTCTGGCGGATCTACCGCCCGCTGGCCCAGCCGATGACCGCCGCGCTCACCACCATCTACTTCCTGCAGAACTGGAACAACTTCCTGTTTCCGCTGCTGGTCACCAGCAAGGAAAACCTGATGATGGTGTCGCAGGGGTTGACCATCTTCGAGGGCCAGCTCAAGGGCACTCAGTTCAACCTGCTGATGGCGGGTTCGCTGATCACGGTGGTACCAGTGCTCATCGTCGCTCTGGTGGCCCAGCGCCGGGTCGTGGACGGGCTGATGGTCGGCGCCACCCGCTGAGCGCAACTCAGCGACCGCGGACCGCCGTCAGCGCCAGAAGCCCGGGCGCGCAGACCGTCTACCCTGCGCCCATGCGATTGCTCATTCTGGGCGGCGGCGGCTTTCGGGTGCCGCTGATCGTCCGGGCCCTGGCGGCCCGCCCGGATACCGGCGTCGATGACGTCGTGCTCTACGACATCGACCCCGGTCGGCTGACCGTGATCGGTGACGCGGTCGGCGGTGCGTTGCGCCAGGCCGGGCTGGCCGGTCCTCGGCTGTCCACCTCGACGGACCTGGACCGGTCGCTGTCCGGGGCGGATGTCGTCTTCTCGGCCATCCGGGTGGGCGGCGCGGCCGGCCGCGTCCGCGACGAACGGCGAGCCATCGGCCTGGGGTTGCTCGGGCAGGAGACCGTGGGGGCCGGTGGCCTGGCCTACGGGTTGCGCACCCTTCCGGTGGTCCTCGACCTGGCCCGCCGTCAGGCCGAACTGGCGCCCGGCGCCACTTTGATCAACTTCACCAATCCGGCCGGCCTGGTCACCCAGGCGCTCACGGCGATCCTCGGTCGCCGGGTGATCGGCATCTGCGACTCGCCGATCGCGCTGATCCGGCGCGCCCGGCAGGCCCTGAATGCGCCGGACGCCGTTTTCGACTACGCCGGCATCAACCACCTCGGCTGGTTGCGGCGGTTGGAAGTCGACGGCGTTGATCTACTCCCCCGGCTCCTCAGCGATGCCGCCGCCCTGCAGACGTTCGAGGAGGGCCGGTTGTTCGGCGTCGAGCTGTTGCGGGCCCTGGGCTCGCTGCCTAATGAGTACCTGCACTTCTACTACCACCTGGCCGCCGCGGTGACCGCGCAGGCGGCCGGCGCGACCCGAGGCGAGGTGGTGGGGCGCGACCAGGATTCGTTCTACGCACGGGCCCAGGACGGTGGGGATCGCTTCGCGGCCTGGGAGCGCACTCGCCGGCGCCGGGAGGACACCTACTTCGCCGAAGCACGCCCGACCGGACAGCGGCGCGACGAGGCGGACACCTCCGGCGCCGGGTACGAGGAGGTGGCGGTCAACCTGCTCGCCGCCCTGGCCGGCGGACCGCAGCACGATCTCATCGTGAACGCGCCCAATGCCGGGGCCATCCCAGGACTGCCGGACACCATGGTGATCGAAACCCGTTGCCGGGTCGACCCTTCGGGCGCGACACCGGTGCCGACCGAACCGCTCGAACAGCACCAGCTCGGGCTGGTCACCTCCGTGCGCGCCGCCGAGTCGGACATCATCGCGGCCGTCGTCGACGGGTCCCGCGACCGCGCGGTGCGGGGATTCGCCCTGCACCCACTGATCCGGTCGTGGGATTCGGCCGAACAGCTCGTCGCCTCGATTCTGGACGATCACCCGGCCTTGGCCGACCTGCTGCGCTGAGCGATGAGCCGGACGCAGCTGCCCGCCGGCTGCGGCGTCATCTCAACATTTGCGCCCGCAACCGGTGGATCTGTTCGGTGCGTTCCGCGGCCAGCTGGTCCTCGGCACTCAACCGGCCGGCCGAGGCGATGAGGCGACTGACCGCCCGGACCGTCTCCGGGTCCGCGGCCGTGAGGGCGGCGACCATCCGCTCGACCGCTGCGTCCAGCTCGTTCAGGCCGACCACAGTGGCGGCCAGACCGATGCGGGCAGCCTCCTGGGCATCGATCCGGCGACCCGTGACGCACATTTCCAGAGCTCGGCGGGCGCCCACGGCCTGCACCAACCGACCGGTGCCGCCCAGATCGGGCACCAACCCCCGGGTGACCTCCGCCATCGCGAACTGGGCATCGGCGGCGGCCACGATCAGATCGCAGGCCAGCGCGAGCTGGAATCCGGCGCCGACGGCATGGCCCTGGACGACCGCGACCGACACGAAGGCAGGGTCGGCCAACCACGACAAGCCGGCTTGGAAGTGGGCGATCATGTCGGCGGCCACGGCGGTCGGCGCGGCCGCCAATTCGGCCAGCAACGATCCCCCACGCGGTGCCAGCACGGACACGTCCAGACCGGCCGAGAACGAGGAACCCGCTCCGCGGACCAGGACCACCCGGGTCGCCCCGGGCAGCGCCGACTTGATGTGCTGCAACGCCTCCCACGTCTCGGGCAGCTGCGCGTTGAGGCGCTGGGGATGGTTCAGCGTGATGGTCGCGACGCCCCCGGCCCAGGCGTACTCCGGACGGCCCGCCGCCAGCACTCGCGGGTCCGGTCCGGGCGGCGCGGGGGTCGGCGAGAAGCCGACCGGATCGGTCACCGTCCGCCGGCCGTGATGATCATCGAAGAAGGTTACTTCTTGCGCGACCGCGTCGCGCCGCCCCGACCCCGCAGGGTCACATCGGCGTCGACCAGCAGCCGGTGGACGAAGCCGTACGACCGGCCGGTGCTTTCGGCCAGGGAGCGGATGCTCTGGCCCTTCTCGTACTTCTTGCGGAGATCCGCGGTGAGCTTGTCCCGCGCCGAACCGGTGATCCGGGCACCTTTGCGGATGGTGTCGACGTCCTCGGTCGCACTGTCTGCAGTGACCACGTGTGCACCTACTTCATGTCGTTCCCGCCGCCGCCTGCGACCGCCGGAGAGCGGATATGAAACGTTCAGCGGGTGCGAACCCGGCAGGCAGGCCGTCCCCGTTGACCAACCCCGGACAGCACGCCGCGGTTGATCAACTCATAATCGGACATAACGCCTCGCGCCGCCACTGGTGATCAGGTCAATTCCACGAGATCCAGATAGTCGGCCGACCAGTGGTCCTCGGTGCCGTCGGGCAGCAGGATGACCCGTTCGGGGTGCAGCGCCGTCACCGCTCCGGGGTCGTGGGTGACCAGAACGACGGCGCCGGCGTACCTGCGGAGCGCGTCCAGCACCTGTTCGCGGCTGGCGGGATCGAGATTGTTCGTCGGTTCGTCGAGGAGCAGAACGTTGGCCGCGGATGACACCAGGCCCGCCAGCGCCAACCGCGTCTTCTCACCGCCGGACAGCGTTCCGGCCCGTTGGTCCAGTTGCTCGCCGGAGAACAGGAAGGCGCCGAGCAGGTTGCGCAGTTCCTGCGCCCCGGCGTCGGGGGCCGCGCTGCGGGTGTTCTCCCACACGGTCCGGTCGGGATCGAGCGTCTCGTGTTCCTGCGCGTAATAGCCGAGCTTGAGCCCGTGGCCAGGCTCCACCGCGCCGGTGTCCGGCCGTTCCAAGCCGGCGATCAGCTTGAGCAGAGTGGTCTTGCCGGCTCCGTTGAAGCCCAGCACCACCACCCGGCTGCCTCGGTCGATGGCCAGGTCCACGCCGGCGAACACCTCGAGGGATCCGTAGGCCTTGGACAGGTTCGACGCCGTCAACGGTGTCCGGCCGCAGGGAGCCGGATTGGGGAAACGGATCTTGGCGACCTTGTCGGCCACCCGCACCTCGTCCAGATTCGCGGTCAACGCCTCGGCCCGCCGGACCATCTGGTGCGCGGCCGCCGCCTTGGTGGCCTTGGCGCCCAGCTTGGCCGCCTGCACGCGCAACGCCGCGGCCTTCTTCTCGGCGTTCGCCCGTTCTCGTCGGCGCCGCTGCTCGTCCAGGGCCCGCGCCTCCAGGTAGCGGGCCCAGCCCATGTTGTAGACGTCCAGTTCGCCGCGCACCGCGTCCAGGAACCAGACCTTGTTGACCACGGCGGCGAGCAGTTCGACGTCGTGGCTGATGATCACCAACCCGCCGGTGTAGCTCTTCAGATAGTCCCGCAGCCAGGTGATGGAGTCGGCGTCCAGGTGATTGGTGGGCTCGTCGAGCAGCAGTTCGGTGGAGGAACCGGCGTCGTCCGCGGCCGCGAACAGAATGCGCGCCAGCTCGACCCGCCGTCGCTGGCCGCCGGACAAAGTCCGCATCGGCTGGGCGAGAACCCGGTCCGGCAATCCGAGATTCGAGCAGATCCGGGCAGCCTCCGATTCCGCGGCGTACCCGCCCAGAGCCGAGAAGCGCTCCTCGATGACCCCGTACCGGTCCACCGCGCGGTCGCGGGCGGCACCGGTCAATTCGGCCATCTGGATATGGATCTTCTCCAGCTCCGTGACCAGCACGTCGAGGCCGCGAGCCGAGAGCACCCGATCCTTCGCGGATATGTCCAGATCGCCTTCGCGCGGATCCTGGGGCAGATAGCCGAGCGCTCCGGACCGGGTGACCGAACCCGCGTAGGGCAGTCCCTCACCGGCCAGGACCCGCAGGGTGGTGGTCTTGCCGGCGCCGTTGCGACCGACCAGACCGATGCGTTCGCCCGCCTGCAGGCGCAGGTCGGTGTCGGCGAGCAGGATGCGCGTTCCGGCCCGCAGTTCCAGGCCGGTTGCGGTGATCACGTGACGCCATCTTACCGGGGGCAGGCGCAGGGCCGTGCCGATCGAGCGGCCCGCTTCCGGCAGGAGCCAGGAACTCGGTTGCGCCACCGCGAGTTGACCAGTCAGAGCCCGCAGCAGCTGGGTCTCGCCGCGGGGTCGCGACCACGCACGGTTCAAGCACGGTTCAAGCAGGTTCAAGCACGGTCAGACACGAAAAACGGGCCGGCCCGCCGGCCGGCCGAGAAAGGGCAACCGCGATGGCTTTGTGGGATTCGCTGAAGAGCAGGACCCAGGAAATGAACTCCTCGCTGAAGAGCAAGGCGAGCCAGTTCAAGAACAAGGAATTCGCCAACGGTTCCATGGCGATGTGCGCGTTGATCGCCGCGGCCGACGGCTCCGTCGATCCCGCTGAACGCCAGCGGACCGCGAACCTCATCGCCTCCAATGAGGTACTCAAGGTCTTCCCGTTCTCCGAGTTGCAGCAGAAGTTCGACTGGTACTGCAGCAAGCTCTCGGGGGACTTCCAGTTCGGCAAGGTCGAGGCGATCGCCACCATCGGCAAACTCAAGTCCAAGCCCGACCAGGCCCGAGCCGTCATTCAGATCGGCATCATCATCGGCGGAGCGGACGGCAATTTCGACCAGTACGAGCGGGCGGCCGTCAAGGACGCCTGTTTCGCGGTCGGCATCAACCCGGCCGAATTCGACCTCTGACCAACGACATCGCCGGCCCTTCCGGCTGCCGCCCGCGCGACCGGGCGGCAGCCGAAGGCGTCAGCTGGCTGACTTCCGCCGCCGCGCCGGCTTTTTGGCCGCGGTCTCGTCGACCGCCTCCGCTCGTTCGGCGTGGTCCGGCGTCGCCGATCCGCCCTTGTGCCGTTCCACGCTCCGCTGCAAGGCGGCCAGCAGGTCGAGCACCTCGGCGTCATCGCCGGAATCCGCGGCCTTCTCGGGAAAGGCTTGCGCGCCATCCAGCTTGGCGTCGATGAGCTGCTGCAGCTCGACTCGGTAGGTGTCCTCGTGCTCCTCGGGCTTGAAATCGTCGGAGTAGGAGTCGACCAGGAGGGCGGCCATCTGCTTCTCGGCCGCGGACACATTGACCGGGGCGTCGAGTGACGGAAAAGCGGCCTGCCGCACCTCGTCCGGCCACAGCAGGGTCTGCAGCACCAGGACGTTGTCCCGGACCCGCAACGCCGCCAGTCGCATCTTCTGCCGAAGCGCGAAGTAGACGATGGCCACCCGATCGGTGTCGGCCAACGTCTCCCGCAGCAGCACATAGGCTTTGGGCGATTTGGTACCCGGCTCCAGGTAGTAGGCCTGGTCGAACAGCAACGGGTCGATCTGTTCGTTGGGCACGAAGGACAGCAGGCTGATTTCTCGGTCCTGACTGGCCACCGGCAGGGATTTGAAATCCTCGTCCGTCACGATCGTCGAGCGGCCGTCGGGAGAGTCGTAGCTCTTGACGATGTCAGCGAACTGGACAACCTTGCCGCACACATCGCACGTCCGCTGGTAGCGGATCCGGCCGCCGTCCTCGCCGTGCACCTGGTGGAACTTGATGTCGTTGTCCTCGGTGGCGGAATACACGGCGACCGGCACATTGACCAGCCCGAAGACCAGGGAACCCTTCCAGATCGATCGCATGCGCTCATTGTGACCTGCGCGGCGCGCGAAGACCCGCCGACGGTCCGGAAAAGCCGCTCATATCTGCCTCGGCGGCACCTCATTTCGGTCGCTCCGAAGCAGCAGTACCGGAAAACCGGCCGGTCGATGCTGGACGTCCGATCGCCCGTAGGCATACCGTCGGTCACCCTATCCAAGATGGCCGCCATTTCGCAGCGCGAAGCGTGCGGCCCCGACGATGGCGGCCTCAGCTGCGCTGTGCTCGCACGGTGATGTCGACATTGAGGGCCCGCACGGCCACCGCGTCGAGAACCTCGCGTCGCGGTTCCGGAATGTCGCCGAAGGTCCGGCGGGGCAGCCCGGCCAATGGAGTCAGCCGAGGATCGTCCAGGACTGTCGTCAGCGCCGACGCATCGCCGGCCAGGACCAGGCCGTTCAGTTGGCGGGCCACCGGCAGGACCACCCGGGCCACCAGACCGGCGGCGTGTTGCAGCGAGAAGGTCAATTGGTTGCCGCGCCGCCGGGCATAACGCTGTTGCGACCACCCGCCGGCCGCCGTCCGCCCCTGCACGTAGGGACGGTGCGTCGACGACTCGAGCACCACGCCGTCGCGGGCCAGACCGATCGAATGGGCTCCGGCCCGCACCAGGATCAGGCCCAGCAATCCGAGTCCGGCGAGATGGTCCAGCAGGGCCTCGATCGGTTCCCGGGCGCCGATGGCCATGGGCGGGAACGGCACGGTCATGGTGGCCACAGTGCCGTTGCCGCCGCGCAGAGTGACCGCGCGATCGTCGGCGGCCAACTCGACGATGCCGCCGTTGCGGCCGCCGAACCGGGTCACCCAGCCGGTCAGGCGATCGCCGCCCACCGCGACGACAATCCCGCCCCCCGCCGCCGGCCGGCCGGCCGGACTCACCGCGGGGACCGGCGTTCCGGTCGGTCCATCGGGGACCGTCGGACCATCACGGTCAGCCGGCGGCCCTGCCGTCCCCGGGCTGATCCCCACCATGGCCTTTTCCGTCGAGAAGCGGCGGTCACAAGGCGGCACCCCCGTCCCAGAGCCGATCACCGCGGCCGGCGAGGGTTTGCCCGGACAGGGCGGCCCGATCGTCGGTCAGCGAGGCGACGTAGTCGAGAATCCCGCGCCCGCGGCCCCAACGCAGCAGGTCTTCCTCCACGAAAGCACCTTCTCCGTTCGGGCCGATCAGCAGTTCCGGGCGATCGGCCGCCAGCTGCCGGTAGCCAATGGTGGCCAGCTCCACCAGATCCAGCAGCCGGCGCGGTGCGCGGGTGGCGTCGTTGGGGTCGGCCAGCCAGGAGTCGAGGTCGCCCACCAGGGTGGTCAGGATCTGGGCCTGCCCGCGCTGGAACATGGCCAGGTCCGGCCGGTCGAGCACGAACCGCTGGTGCACGAACTTCAACACGGCCACCTCGTGCCATGCCTGCCGGTCCAGGAGCACGTGACCCGATCGGACGGGCGGATCGGCCGTGACGCGCACCGAGTCCTCGAAATGATCGATCCAGCTTTCGGTGAACAGTCCGATGGCCCGCTCGGCGGAGCGGGAGGAATCGAAGGGCACGGCCAGTAGCCCGTCGACCAGGTCGGTGCCGACGCGTCCGACGGCGACGGCGAAGGCCTCGTCGTCGACGATCCAGGCGTCCTTGGCATGCATGCGACGCCGCAGCAGTTCCAGGGAATGCCCGGGTGCGCGTTCGTCGGCGCGCAGTTCGGTCAGCGGTTGTCGTTGCAGTTCTGCCCGCCGGCGCGTCCAGGTCCGGAATTCCGCGGCCACGGCCGCGTGCTGCAGAATTCCGGCCCGGTGGAAGTCGTCGAGATCGTGCAAGGAGTAGGCGATGTCATCGGCCAGGTCCATGACCGAGCATTCGACTGTCTGGTGCAGTGGACCGATTTTCGGGTACGCGGCGAGCACTTCTTCCATCTCAGGGGCGTCCAGCACATAGGCCGAGAACTTCGCCGAACCCAAGCCCTCGGCGCCCCGGCCGCCGCCCTTGGGCGGCACCGCCAGGGTGCTGGGATGCGGATCGGGGACGCCGTACCTGGCCCAGGGGTACTTCAGGACCGCGGCTCGCACGGCCGTGGTCAGATCGAGTCCCTCGTCGTAGTCGCCGTGCACGTCCAGTTCGGTGAGAATGCGGAACGTCTGAGCGTTGCCCTCGAAGCCGTCGGCCAGCCCGAATCGGGATCGACCGATGCGGTCGAGCACCTGCTCGCCCAGGTGACCGAACGGCGGGTGTCCCAAATCGTGCGCGCTGGCGGCGGCCTGGACCACGACGGGGTCACATCCGCCGAGTTGGCTCAAGAGTTCGGCGTCCGGGCCGGTGATCAGCACGATCGAAATGGCGCGCGCCACGGCGGTGACCTTGATGCTGTGGGTCAACCGGTTGTGGATGACCTGGCCGGCCGCTCCCGGGGACACCACCTGGGTCACCGCGGCCAGACGGGAGAAATAGGGCGAGAAACGGATCCGCTCCAGATCCGCACGGAAGGCGGCGACCGGATCGCGGCCTGCGGCATCACCGGCCCGATCGGACCGCCTGACCAGTCGAGCGTCCATGACCGTCGAACTTATCCGCCGGGGCCGGGCGGCCGGACTGGCGACGCCCACGACATGACAACCTGACGGGCGTGGACCAGGCGACGCGAACCGAACTGCACGCGGATTGCGCGGCGTGTTACGCCCTGTGCTGTGTCGCGCTCCCGTTCTCCAGGTCGGCGGATTTCGCGTTCGGGAAGGGGGCGGGCGAGCCGTGCCGAAACCTACTCGGTGACGACCGCTGCGCGGTTCATGCCCGGCTGCGCGAGTCCGGCATGCCGGGCTGCGTGCGTTTCGACTGCTTCGGCGCCGGCCAGTTCGTCTCCAGCCTGTTTCCCGGCCGGCATTGGCGCGACCAAGCCGACCTGCGCGAACCGATGTTCGGCGCGCTAGGCGTCGCTCGCTGGCTGCACGAACTGCTGTGGTACCTGGCCGACGTGCTCGACCGGGACGTGCCGGCGAAGTGGCGGGCCGAGGCGCTCACCGCCACGGCACGACTGCGCCTCCTGCTGGCCGGCGGCGCGGCGGACTTGGCGGAGGCGTCCGCCGATGACGAGTGGGATCAGTTGAAACCGCTGCTGTCCCGTACCAGTGCGCTGGTCCGCGGGGCCGAACTGGTCGACGGTCCCCCGCCGCGTCCCGACCTGGCTGGTCGAGATCTGACCGGGGCCAACCTCCAGCGAGCGGACCTGCGGGGCGCGCTGCTGTTGCGAGCCCGGCTGATGCGGGCGGATCTTCGGGCCGCTGACCTGCTCGGGGCGGACCTCCGCCACGCCGATCTGTCGGGCGCTGACCTGTCGACCGCGCTGTTTCTGACCCAGAGTCAGGTGAACGGCGCCGCCGGCGACGCGGCCACCCGGCTCCCGGACGCCCTGGACCGGCCGGGACACTGGCTGGCGTGAGCGGGCGTCCGGCAGCGAGCGCGACAGGTGGCCGGGCGGGCGCGGCTGCTGGGCTGTTTCGGGCGGCTGCTTCGGGCCGCGGGTTGCCGCGCTCTACGAAGTTTCCGCGTTTCGTGCTTGGGCACCGCGGCTTACAACGTCCTCCGCTATTTACAAGGGCTGCCGACATTGTAAATAGCGGAAGACCTTGTAAAGGCCCGGGCGGCCCGAGCAAACCAGCCCAGGCGAGCAAACCAGACCAGGCGAGCAGACCAGGCCGGCCGAGCACACCAGGCCAGGCAAGCAGACCAGGACGGGCGAGGAGACCGACCCGGTCACGGCCCCGGCGAGCGCCCGTCGAAACAAGGTCAGATGTTGAAGCCCAGCGCCCGCAACTGCTCGCGACCGTCGTCGGTGATCCGTTCCGGGCCCCACGGCGGCAGCCAGACCCAGTTGATCCGGTAGTCGGCGACCATCGGCTCGGGCGCGTCCAGCAGGGCCGCGCCCACCTGGTCCTCGATCATGTCCGTCAGCGGGCAGGCCGCGCTGGTCAGAGTCATGTCGATGGTCAACACGGCCTTCTCGTCCAGATTCAGGTCGTAGATGAGGCCGAGGTCGACGACGTTGACACCCAACTCGGGGTCGACGACGTCGCGAAGCGCCTCTTCGATCTCGTCGATCGTCGCCGGGTTGACCGGTGGCGCCGGATCGGCCGCCGGCGGCGTCCACACCGCCTGAGCCTCGCCGTCGGGCTGCTCGCCGGGGCCCGCGTCCAGATCCGCGGCGGTCCGGCCGGCGCGGTCGGGCTGACTGGTCGACGCGGACATCTCCGGCTGACCGCCGACCGGTTCGGTCGGTGGTATCGGTCCACTGCACCATGTCTATCCCTCGCTCAACTCTGCGCCGCGGCTTCGCCGACGACGTCCTGCTCGACCGCCCGGCTGGCCGCGTCCTTGAACGCCATCCAGCCCAGCAGGGCGCATTTCACCCGGGCCGGATATTTGGACACGCCCGCGAAGGCGATTCCGTCCCCGAGCACGTCCTCGTCACCCGCCACCGTGCCGCGGCTGGTGATCATCTTGTTGAATTCGTCCAACGTGGCCAGCGATTCCGCCACGGTCCGGCCCATGGTCAAGTCGGTCATCACCGACGCCGCGGCTTGGGAAATGGAACAGCCCATGGCGTCGTAGGAAATGTCTTGCACCGTGAGGTCTCCAGCATCGCCGGAGCCGGAAAGATGGACACGCAGGGTGATCTCGTCACCGCACGTCGGATTGACGTGGTGCACCTCGGATTCGTACGGCTCTCGCAATCCGGCATGGTGCGGGGACCGGTAATGATCCAGGATGATTTCTTGGTAGAGCGATTCCATTTGCATGTGTTCGACCTCCTTCCGACGGGTCGTGGAACTATCGACGACCGAAGAACCGTTGCGCGTCGGCCACTGCGGCCACCAGCGCGTGCACCTCGTCCGTCGTGTTGTACAACGCGAACGAAGCCCGGACTGTGGCGGCGATCCCGTACCGGCGGTGCAGTGGCCATGCGCAGTGGTGGCCCACTCTGACGGCCACTCCGGCATCGTCCAGGATTTGGCCGACGTCGTGCGCGTGGATCCCGTCAACCACGAACGAAACGGCCCCTCCGCGGTCCACGACACTGTCCGGGCCGATCAGGCGAACGCCGTCCAGACGCGAGAGTTCCTGCAGCGCCAGGCCGGTCAGCGCCAACTCGTGGTCGGCCACGTTCTTCATGCCCACGGTTTCCAGATAGTCGACCGCGGCGCCCAGTCCGACCGCCTGTGACGTCATCGGTACGCCGGCTTCGAAACGGGCCGGGGGCGCCGCGTAGGTCGCCCGGTCGATGAACACTTCTTCGATCATCGATCCACCGGTCAGGAACGGCGGCATGAGCTCCAGCAACTCGTAGCGGCCGTACAGCGCGCCCACGCCGGAAGGTCCGAGCATCTTGTGTCCGGAGAAGGCGAGGAAGTCGATGCCGAGCGCCGCGACATCGACCGGCACGTGCGGCACCGACTGGCAGGCGTCGAGCACGGTGAGGGCGCCGACCCGCTGCGCCGCCGCGACCAGCGCGGCCACCGGGTTGACGCTGCCGAGGACGTTCGACTGGTGGGTGAAGGCGACCACCTTGGTGCGCGGCGTGATGATCTCGTCCAGGTCAGTGAGATCGAGCCGGAAGTCGTCGGTGAGCCCGAACCACTTGAGGGTGGCGCCGGTGCGCCGGCACAGCTCCTGCCACGGGAATCAGGTTGGCGTGATGCTCCATCTCGGTCACCACGATCTCGTCGCCCGGACCCACCCGGAACCGCTCGGCGGACGAGTCGACCGGCCCGACCGAGGCATTGCCCAACGAGTAGGCGACCAGGTTCAACGCCTCGGTGGCGTTTTTGGTGAAGACGAGTTCCTCGGGCCGCGACGCGGAGAGGAACGCCGCCACCCGGGCGCGGGCGCCTTCGTAGAAGTCGGTGGCCTCCTCCGCCAATTGGTGGGCGCCGCGGTGCACCGCGGCGTGGTGGCCCGTCACGTACTCCTGTTCGGCGTCGATGACCGGCACCGGGCGCTGCGAGGTGGCCCCCGAGTCCAGGTAGACGAGCGGTTTCCCGCCGCGCACCGTTCGGGCCAGGATCGGGAAATCGTTCCGAATGACCGCCACGTCGAACCCGGCCGTCACCGGCGTGGAGGTGTCTCCGGGCTCGAATCGGTGGCTGTAGCCCACGTCGTCGCCTCGCGCCACGTCGGCCGGGCTGGGCGTCGTTCCGTGGTGTGCGTCGGACCGCCGGGCATCCGCCGGCGGCGCGGCCGCGGTGGTCCCGGTGGAAGCGGTGTCGGGGGTGCCGGTCGAAGCTGCCGACGGATCAGGTCGCGCGCTCTGGGCGCTCGGCGATGCGGTCACGAGGCCGCCCCGGTCTGGGTGAAGCGGACGTAGCCGGTGGTCTCCAGCTCTTCGGCCAGATCGGCCCCGCCCGACTCGACGATCCGGCCGGCGGCGAACACGTGCACATGGTCCGGCCGGATGTAGCGAAGGATCCGCGTGTAGTGGGTGATCAGCAGGATGCCGACGCCGCCGACCGCGGGATCCTGGGCCGCCGCCGCCTGGTAGCGCTTGACGCCCTCGGACACGATGCGCAGGGCATCGACGTCCAGCCCCGAGTCGGTCTCGTCCAGAATGGCGATTCGCGGCCGGAGCAGTGACATCTGCAGGATCTCCTGCCGCTTCTTCTCGCCGCCCGAAAAGCCCTCGTTCACGCTGCGGTCGGCGAACGCCGCATCGATCTCCAGCTCGGCCATGGCCTGTTTGACTTCCTTGACCCAGGTGCGGACGGCCGGCGCCTGGCCACGCACGGCCGTGGCCGCGGTGCGCAAGAAGTTCGACGTCGACACCCCCGGGACCTCGACCGGGTACTGCATGGCCAGGAACAGGCCGGCGCGGGCGCGCTCATCGACGGTCATGCCGAGCACGTCGAGGCCGTCCAGCGTCACCGAACCTGACGTGACCCGGTATTTGGGGTGGCCGGCGAGTGAATAGGCCAACGTCGACTTGCCCGAACCGTTGGGGCCCATGATCGCGTGGGTTTCGTGCGACGAGACGGCAAGATCCACCCCGCGCAGGATCTCTTTCGGGCCGTCGTCGGTCAGAACCGAGACGTGCAGATCGGAGATGTTCAAAGTGGCCATGAGGCTTGGTCTTTCCGTTTTCTGTGGAGGAGAAGTGCGATCGGACGCGTCCGCCGGCGTCAGCTGCCGCTGACGGCCAGTTCCTTCTCGATGGTGGCCATGGCGCGGTCCACGACGGCCGGCACCCCGATGCGCTGCAGGACCTCGGTGAAAAAGCCGCGCACGACGAGGCGGCGAGCCACCTCTTCGGAAATGCCGCGCGACTGCAGATAGAAGAGCTGCTCGTCATCGAAACGGCCCGTCGAGCTGGCGTGCCCGGCGCCGACGATCTCGCCGGTCTCGATCTCCAGGTTGGGCACCGAGTCGGCCCGGGCGCCGTCGGTCAGCACCAGGTTGCGATTCATCTCGTAGGTGCTGGTGCCGATGGCCTCGGTGCGGATGAGGACGTCACCCACCCACACCGTGTGCGCACCGGAGCCCTGCAGGGCCCCCTTGTACAGCGCGTTGGAGGTGCAGTGCGGACGATCGTGGTCCACGAACAGCCGTTGTTCCAGGTGTTGACCGGCGTCGGCGAAATACAGACCCAGCAGGTCCACCTGACCGCCCGGCGCGGCGTAATCGACCTCGACGCAAGTACGCACCAGATCGCCGCCGAACTGCAGGACCGCGTGCTTCACCACCGCGTCCCGACCCACATTGATGTGGTGGGCAGCCAGATGCACCGAGTCGCCGGCCCACTCCGCCAGCGCGGCCACGGTCACCTTGGCGCCGTCGCCGGCGATGATCTCGACGTTCTCGACCAAGGTGGCACTGCCCTCGTAGACCACCAGAACATGGGCGGACGAGAACCGCCCGGCTCGGATGACCAGGTGAGCGGGTATGGCCGGCTCCACCGCTTGGCCGGTCAGCGTGACGACGACCGGCTCGTCGAACACCGCATCGGCGGGGATGTCGACCAGATACACCGAATCACCGGTGTTCCAGGCTCGGGCGGAGGGTCGATCGGTCGGCAGCAGACCCGAGGAGCCCTTGATGGCCAGGGCTTCCGCGCCACGCAGGGACACCGCGGTGACGCCCTCGGGCCCGGTCGCCGACACCTTGAAGGCTTCCCCGGTCAGCGGTGCATCCTCGTGCAGCCCGCGCAGCCGGCGCAGCGGAGTGAACCGCCAGATCTCCTCCCGGCCGGTCGGCACCGGGTGGTCGCCGACGTCGGCGGACCCGATCGGGTGCAGGTGCGACTCGATGCCGACGACCTTCACGGTGCGGCCGCCGATGTGGGTGTGTGGGGCGAGTCCCGACCGGGAGGCCGGGTCCAGGGTGGTGGTGGACGCCACGATCAGCCCACCGCCCCTTCCATCTGCAGCTCGATGAGCCGGTTCAACTCCAGCGCGTACTCCATCGGAAGCTCCCGCGCGATCGGCTCCACGAAGCCGCGGACGATCATGGCCATCGCCTCGTCCTCGGTCAGGCCCCGGCTCATCAGGTAGAACAGCTGATCCTCGCTGACCTTGGACACGGTCGCCTCATGGCCCATCGACACGTCGTCCTCGCGAACGTCGACGTAGGGGTAGGTGTCGGACCGGGAGATGGTGTCCACCAGCAGGGCGTCGCACTTCACGGTCGACCGGGAATGGTGCGAACCCGGATTGACCCGGACCAGCCCCCGGTAGGAGGTACGTCCGCCGCCGCGTGACACCGACTTCGAGATGATCGTCGATGACGTGTGCGGCGCCAGGTGCAGCATCTTCGCCCCGGTGTCCTGGTGCTGGCCCTCGCCGGCGAAGGCAATGGACAAGACTTCGCCCTTGGCGTGCTCCCCGGTCATCCACACCGACGGGTACTTCATGGTCACCTTGGAGCCGATGTTGCCGTCGACCCATTCCATGGTGGCTCCGGCCTCGGCCTTGGCCCGCTTGGTGACCAGGTTGTAGACGTTGTTCGACCAGTTCTGAATGGTCGTGTACCGGCAGCGGCCGCCCTTCTTGACCACGATTTCCACCACGGCCGAGTGCAGCGAATCCGACTTGTAGATGGGCGCGGTGCAGCCCTCGACGTAATGGACGTAGGCGTCCTCATCCACGATGATCAAGGTCCGCTCGAACTGACCCATGTTCTCGGTGTTGATCCGGAAATAGGCCTGCAGCGGGATGTCGACATGCACGCCCTTGGGGACGTAGACGAAGGATCCGCCCGACCACACCGAGGTGTTCAGAGCCGAGAACTTGTTGTCCCCGGACGGGATGACGCTGCCGAAGTACTCCTGGAAGATCTCCGGGTGCTCCCGCAGCCCAGAGTCCGTGTCCAGGAAGATGACGCCCTTGGCTTCGAGATCCTCGCGGATCTTGTGGTAGACCACCTCGGACTCGTATTGGGCGGCCACGCCGGACACCAGCCGCTGCTTCTCCGCTTCCGGGATGCCCAGCCGGTCGTAGGTGTTCCGGATGTCGGCGGGCAGGTCCTCCCACGATTCCGCCTGCTTCTCGGTCGACCGCACGAAATACTTGATGTTGTCGAAGTCGATGCCGGACAGGTCGGCACCCCAGGTCGGCATGGGCTGGCGCTCGAAGAGGGCCAGGGCGCGCAGGCGGCGCTGCAGCATCCACTCCGGCTCGTTCTTCTTGGCCGAGATGTCGCGGACGACGTCGGGATTGATGCCCCGGCGCGCGCTCGTGCCGGCCAGGTCCGAATCCGACCACCCGAAGGCATAGCGCCCCAGGGAGTCAATGGTCTGCTCCTGGGTGAGGACATCGGTGCGCTCGGGCGCGGTTGTCATGAGATGCCTTCCTGATGATGGATATCGGTCGTGCCGTCCGGCCGGGGCCGCGGGTCGCGGACGGCCGAAATGGGAATGAACGTGGTGCAGAACGAATCACCGCGGGCGATGGTCGCCAATCGTTGCCCGTGACTGGCCAACGCTGAGGTCAGCGCCGCTGTTTCCGCCTCGCACAGCTGCGGGTATTGGGCCGCCACCGCGGCGATCGGGCAGTGGTGCTGGCATATCTGGTCACCGTGCTCCATGTGCTCCACGGTCGCCGAGAAGCCCTGTTCGGACAGCGCGCCGGCCAGGATCTCGGTCCGCTCCCGCAGATCGCGGGTGGCGGCCATGCGGTCGGTGACGTCCCGCACCACCGCGGCGGCCCGGCGGCGGGCGAAGGCCGTGACGGCCTCCGTTCCGATCTCGTCGGCCAGGAAGGTCAACGCATCGACGGCCAGCCGGTCGTAGCTGTGCGGAAGACGAGCGCGACCCAGTTCACTGAGCAGGTAGGCCTTGGCCGGCCGGCCGCGGCCGCGTGGACCGGGTGATCGCGCCGACCGGGCGACGATGGCCCCCTCTGCTGCCAGTTGATCGAGGTGACGACGAATACCGGCGGCCGAAATGCCCAGGCGGCCGGCCAACTCCGACGCGGTGAGCGGGCCGGCCGACACCAGTAGCCGCACCACGGCCTCCCGGGTGCGCGGCTCCAATTCGGCCGATTCACCCTCGCCGATCCCGGTCCCGCCGTGCGGCGGCCGGCGAACGGCGACGGACGCGGCGGTTTTCACAACACCAGTGTGACCTTTTTCGGCGCAGACTTCAAAGCTGCCCGCGTCAGGTGTGGGGCGAAGAACGTACCTATATGTGGACTGAGCGCCCCGCCGAGTCGCCTGGGCCCGTTCAGGCGGCAGGTCACGAGGGGAAGCCCGGTCCCTCGAGGCCCGGCTGGACTCGCCGCGAACGGCGGCCGAACCCTAAGCTCAGCCCATGTCCTCGGCCGGCCACGTCGTGACCGCGGCCGCGCCGACCCGGCCGGTCGCCGGGCCGCTCGACCTGGTGGAGCGGCGACAGCTGGGCCGGCTGCGCCGCTGGGGCACCACCGGAGCCCTGCTCATGATGGTCGGGTCGACGTCCTCGTACGGCGCCGCGAACCCGTTCCCGAACCCCGTGGACGGGAACCGGCTGATCGGCCTGATGTCCCGCACGGGATCCGCGGCCCTGGCTTGCTCCTATACCGGCATCGCTCTGGTGGTGCTGTGCTGGTTCCTGATCGGCCGGCTGGCCCACCCGACGCGCGAGCGCCGCATCTCCAGGTCGCAGCTGATCCACACCCTGGTCATGTGGTCCGTCCCGCTGCTGGTCACGCCGCCGATCTTCTCCCGGGACAACTATTCCTACCTGGCGGTCGGGTCGATGATGCTCAAGCATTTCGACCCTTACCTCACCGGGCCGTACGACGCCCTCGGGGCCGCCGATCCGCTGGCTCACCAGGTCGACGCTCTCTGGCAACACACCCCGACCCCGTACGGACCGGTGTTCCTGCTGGTGGTCAAGGGCGTGGTCGCCATCGCCGGGACCAACGTGGTGCTCGGCGTCCTGCTGCAGCGGGCGGTCGAAATGGTCGGGGTGGCCCTGATCATCTGGGCCCTCCCCCGGCTGGCCCGGATGTGCGGGGTCGATCCGACCAGCGCGCTGTGGCTGGGAGTGCTGAACCCGTTGCTGCTGTTCCATCTGGTGGCTGGTGCGCACAACGAGGCACTGATGATCGGCTTCATGATGGCCGGGCTGGCAGTCGGTTTCGGGGCCGGTTTCCGGCCGGAGTCCTCCGGGTCGCACGGCGAGTTGGTCCGGCTGGTCAGCGGCAGCGCGCTGATCGCCGTGGCCATGGGCATCAAAGTCACGGCCGGCATGGCGTTGGCGTTCCTGGTCATCGGTCTCGCCCGGCGGGCCGGAGGCCGCTGGCGGGATCTGTTCCGCACCGGCGTCGTCAGCGCCGTCTCGGCCGGCGTTGTCTTCGGGACATTCACCCTGGCCGCCGGGTTCGGGCTGGGCTGGCTGTCGGCCCTGGGCACGCCCAACGTGGTTCGGTCCTTCCTCTCGGTGTCCACCACCATCGGCCGTACCGCCGGCGGCGTCGGGCTGCTGCTCGGCCTGGGCGATCACATCGACACCACGGTGGACGTGGTGCAGCACGTCGGTACCGCGCTGGGAGCGGTCCTCGCGGTGTGGGTCATGTGGCGCAGCTGGCGGCCGAACTCCCGGGGCCGGGTGCTGGAACCGGTCTACGGGCTGGCCCTCGCGCTGGGTGCGTTCGTGCTGTTGAGTTCGGTGATCCAGCCCTGGTATTTGCTGTGGGCGGCGCTGCCGCTGGCCGCGTCCGCCTCCCTGTCGCGCTTTCGGCCGGCCGCCATCTGGCTCACCGTGGTGTACGCGCTCATCACCATGCCCAGCGGCCAGACCGTGCCGGTGTTCGCGACCACCGAATCGGAGATCGTGGGCGGCGTCGTCGCACTGATCGTCTGGCTCGGGCTCAGCCTGCGTGGCCTGCCGACCAAGGATGCCGTTGATCACTCGTCGATCGGGATGGCCTGGCCGCCGGTCACGCTGGCCCAGGTCAGCACCGGTATCACGGACCCCGGGACGGCGCCGTGGGACGGCGGCGGCGACCGACAGACACGGATCCCGCCTGCTGCTCCCTATTCTCGGAAGACGTGAGCGCGCCCGATTCCTCGACCGTCGTCGACGTGGAGGCCGTGTTCCGCGAATTCTCCGGAGTCAGGGCTGTCGACGGCCTCTCCTTTCGCCAGCGCCGGGGCACCATCCTGGTGTTGCTCGGGCCGAACGGGGCGGGCAAGACCACCACCATCGACTTGCTGGAAGGTTTCCGGCGCCCGGACGCCGGCCAGATCAGGGTGCTCGGCCTGGACCCGTGGCGGCGGTCGGCGGCGCTCCGTCCCCGTATCGGCGTGATGCTGCAGTCGGGTGGCGCCCAGGCATCGGCGCCGGCAGCCCGCATGCTGGCGACCGTGGCGGCCTGCGCCGAACGGCCCCAAGATCCGGGCTGGCTGCTGGACGTGCTGGGCCTCGCCGAGGTGGCCTCGACGCCGGTCCGCCGGCTGTCCGGCGGGCAGGCCCAGCGTCTGAATCTGGCCATGGCGCTGGTGGGCCGCCCGGAGCTGCTGTTCCTCGACGAACCGACCGCGGGAATGGATCCTCAGGCGCGCCACCTCGTGTGGGATCTGCTGCGAGCCGCCCGCTCCGACGGGGTGTCCATCCTGATGACCACGCACCTGCTGGACGAAGCCGAATTGCTCGCCGACGACATCGTGATCATGGACCACGGCCGGTTGCTGGCCTCGGGCCGGCCGGCCGATCTGACCAGCGCCGATCACCGCGAATTGTTGTTCGTCACCTCATCCGGTCTGGATCTGCGGCCACTGCGTGACGCGCTGCCGGAAGGCTTCCGGGTCGAGGAACCGTCGAGCGGCCGTTACCGGGTGTCGGGCGAAATCACCCCCGGCACGGTGGCCACCGTGACCTCCTTCTGTGCGGCGGCCGGCGTGCTGCCGACCGGAGTGCAAGTGGGCGGCCGCTCGCTGGAGGACGTGTACCTGGAACTCACCGGCGGGGCGGTCCGGGCATGACATTCCCAGTGGGAACCTTCGCACCGGCACCAAGACGTTCCTCGGTGCGCCGTCGGGTGCTGGCCGTCAGCGGACTGGAGCTCCGGACCCAGCTGCGCAACGGCGAACAGCTGCTGCTCGCCCTGGTGATTCCGCTGGCCGTTTTGTTCGGCATGAACGAGCTGACGCTGGTCTCGCTGACCGGGCGGCGCATCGACGCGGTCACCCCGGGGGTGCTGACGCTGGCGTTGATGTCGGCGGCGTTCACATCGCAGGCGATCACCACGGCCTTCGACCGCCGCTACGGCGTCCTGAAGCGGTTCGCCAGCACCGGAATGAGCCCGCCCATGCTGCTGGGCGCCAAGACCATCTCGACGCTGACCGTCTTCGTGGGCCAACTGGTGATCCTCGGCGGCGTGGCGCTGGGTCTGGGCTGGCGCCCCCACGGCAACCCGGTGCCGGTCGTGGCGTTGTTCGCGCTGGCCGCGGCGGCCTTCCTCGGTCTGGGGCTGCTGCTGGGCGGCACGCTGCGGGCGGAAGCCGTTCTCGGCCTGGCCAACTTGGTGTGGTTGGTGCTGGTCGGGGTGGGCGGCGTCGTCGTGCCGCTGAGCAGCGCCCCGGGCTGGTTGCGGACCATCGGTCAGCTCACCCCGACCGGGGCCCTGTCCGGCGGCCTGCGCGCGGTTTGGATCGACGGAAGCGGGTGGCCGGTCGGCTCGACGCTGGTTTTGCTCGTTTGGGTCGCCCTCGGCTGGCTGGGCACCGTACGGTGGTTTCGATGGTTGTGACCGATAGCCCTGTCGCGGCGGCCCCGGCGCCGGCCCGCTCCGGCCTTCTGGATCTGCTCCGACGGCCGGCATTGCTCAGCGTCTTCGCCTGGGCGGCCGCGATCACCAATGGCCTGATCGCGGTGACCGGCGCCACGGTGCGGGTGACCGGATCGGGCTTGGGTTGCGCGACGTGGCCGGACTGCCAGCCGGGATCCCTGGTACCGGTGTCACGGGCGGGCGAGGCGGCGGTGCATCAGGCCATCGAATTCTCGAACCGAACGCTGACCGGCGTAGTGCTGGTCGCCTCGCTGGGCACCTTCGTGCTCGCGCTGCTGGCACGGCCGCGCCGGCCGTCCATCGTGCGGCTGGCGCTGGCCGGCCCCATCGGGGTGCTGTTCCAGGCGGTCTGGGGTGGCGTCGTGGTTCACACCGCGCTGTCGTGGTGGACGGTGTCGCCGCACTTGCTGGTCTCGTTCGTGCTGGTGTTCTTCGCGATCGCGGTGGTGGTCCGGCTCCGGGAACCCGACGGGGTGGTGCGGGCGCTGGTTCCACGGCCGCTGCGCCTACTCACTTTCGGCACGCTGGGTGTCCTGACCGCGGTGTGCATCGCGGGCACCCTGGTCACGGCCGCCGGCCCGCACGGTGGCGACGAGAACACGCCGCGCCTGGACCTTCCGGTTCGCGACCTGGCGCAACTGCACGCCGACCTGATGTTCACCTATTTCGGGTTGATCGTCGCCTTGTCCGTGGGTTTTCTGGCCGTCCGCGCGCCTCGTCCCCTCCTGATCCGGGTCGCGGTGCTGATCGGGGTGACGGCGGCGCAAGGACTCATCGGTTTGGTGCAGTACGCGACCGGAGTGCCCGAGGCGCTGGTGGTGTCCCACGTGTTCGGCGCGGTGGTCCTGGTCGCTACCGCCACCCTCGTCGTGCTGGCCACCCGGGCGATCGAGCCGGCCCCGACCGGCCGGCTTGCCACGACCTGACGCAGCCGTCGGCCGCAAAGGCTTGGGCCGGAACGACCGGTCAGCGGCCCGTGCCCGCCATCCGGCGCCGGTCGGCCGGGGTGGTGGTCATCCGGGCGTTGAGGGCCCGGTTCCAGGATTCAACGGTCACGCCGGCCGCCCCGCACACCTGCTCGGCCGAGGCGGGGGACGAGACCACGGCATCGGTGAAAGCACCGTCGCCGGCCACCAGGACGACCCGAACCCGTTCCCGGCCCAGGTAATTCACGACCGCGGACGCCGGAGCTCCGTGCGCCCGCACAAAAGCGCGGAACCGGGCGGCGGTGCCGTCGATGTCATCGACCCGGCGCAGCGGACCCTGGAGATCGAAACCGGGTGCCAGCCAGGACCGTGCATTCACCACGGCCACCCGACCGTTTTCAGGCCGATGGCCGCGTCGACAGCCCAGGCCACCGAGATCGCCGTCAGGTACAGGTTCGACAGGTGGAACAGCGACATCGGCGCCGGCCGCTCGCCCCGCAACACCCTGACGTGCAAGACGTGAGCGAGCGCCAGGAAGACCAGTCCGGCCGGCGCGGCGACCGCGGCGTAGATCCACGACGACGCCGGGATCAGCAGGAACGAACACGCCACCATGGCCCAGGAGTAGAGGACGATCTGGCGGACCACCACGCGCGGCGAGGCGACCACCGGCAGCATGGGCACTCCGGCCGCCGCGTAGTCCTCGCGATAACGCATGGCCAGCGCCCAGGTGTGCGGCGGCGTCCAGAAGAAGATGACGCCGAAGAACACCCAGGCGGGCCAGCCGATGCCGCCCGTGACCGCCGACCACCCGATGATCACCGGCATGCACCCGGCCAGCCCGCCCCAGACGATGTTCTGGCTGGTCCGCCGCTTGAGCCACATGGAGTAGACGAAGACGTAGAACAGGATGGCGGCGACGGTCAGCGCCGCCGCCTGCCAATTGGTGGTCAGTGCCAGCGACCGCCGCCGAGAGCACACCCAGGACGATGGCGAAGATCAGCGCGTACCGGGTGGGCACCGCGTGACGGGCCAGCGGACGCGACCGCGTACGCCGCATGACGGCGTCGATGTCGGCGTCGACGACGCAGTTCAGCGCGTTGGCGCTGCCGGCCGCCAGCGTGCCGCCGACCAGTGTGCACAGCACCAACAGAAACGTGGGCACCTCGCGGCGCGCCGCGAACATGGCCGGGATCGTGGTGATCAGCAGCAACTCGATGATGCGGGGCTTGGTCAGGGCGACGTACGCGGCGACGGACGACCGCAGGCTGCGACGGGTGGTGGCTTCCGGACGAATGACCGGGTCCGCGCCGGCCGGCGCCAGCGCGACGTTCGCGTCGGCGTCCTCGTGTCGAGGGACACCGTCATCCCGGCGGATTTCCACCCGCACCTCCGTTTTTTCCGACTCGATTGCGGTCACCGACTACGTGACCGCATCAAGGCAGGCCTTTCACCACGCCACCGACCGCCACCGACCGCCGCCGTCGCGCCGCCCGGCGCAGGCCGGGGAAGCAGCGTCAGAAGCATCGTATGTGTCAACGAGGCATCTGCTGTTCACCGGAGTGGCCGCGCCGCGGTGAAGGCCCAGGGCTAGGCTTTTTATGCCCGCAGGACAGGGCCGGCCGGTGCTGTCCGCCTGGATGCAGCAGAAGAAGAGCAGTCATCAAGTGCACGTCGCGATGCGACCCGGCAACGGAAGGCAAGCCCTGCAGTGACCACCGCAGAACACAGCGCAGCGAAGATTGACATCGCGGAGCTGACCACCGCCCATGTGCCCGACGACTGGTCCGAGCTGGACAAGCGCGCGGTGGACACCGTCCGTGTGCTGGCCGCCGATGCCGTCCAGAAGGTCGGCAACGGCCACCCGGGCACCGCCATGAGCCTCGCCCCGCTGGCGTACACACTGTTCCAACGCGTGATGCACTCCGACCCGGCCGACCCGGACTGGCCCGGTCGGGACCGATTCGTGCTGTCAGCCGGGCATTCCAGCCTCACTCTGTACATCCAGCTCTACCTGGCCGGGTTCGGGCTGGAAATCGAGGACCTTCAGGCCCTGCGGACCTGGGGTTCCAAGACGCCGGGCCACCCCGAGGACCACCACACCAGGGGCGTCGAGATCACCACGGGACCGCTCGGCCAGGGGTTGGCTTCGGCCGTCGGCATGGCCATGGCGGCACGGCGCGAGCGTGGACTGTGGGATCCGGACGCGGCACCGGGGGAAAGCCCCTTCGACCACTTCATCTACGTCATCGCATCCGACGGAGACATGGAGGAGGGCGTCACCTCCGAGGCGTCGTCGATCGCCGGCCGCCAGCAGCTCGGCAACCTCATCGTCTTCTACGACCACAACCAGATCTCGATCGAGGACGACACCAACATCGCCCTGTCCGAGGACGTGGCCGCGCGGTACGAGGCGTACGGCTGGCACGTACAGAAGGTGGAGGGCGGCGAGAACGTCACCGGCATCCTCGAAGCCATCGAGAAGGCCAAGACGGTCACCGACAAGCCGTCGTTCATCCAGCTGCACACCATCATCGGCTTCCCGGCGCCGACCAAGATGAACACCGGCAAGGCGCACGGGTCCGCCCTCGGCGCCGACGAGATCGCTGCCACCAAGAAGATTCTCGGCTTCGATCCGGACAAGAACTTCGAGGTCGACGACACGGTCATCAAGCACACCCGGCTGGCCCTGGACCGAGGCGCGCAGGCCAACGCGGAGTGGCAGAAGAGCTTCGACGCCTGGGCGGAGGCCAACCCCGAACGGAAGGCGCTGTTCGACCGTCTGGTGGCCCGCGATCTTCCGGAGGGCTGGACCGACGCCCTGCCGCACTGGGACGTCGATCCCGAAGGGCATCGCCACCCGGGCCGCCTCCGGGGCCGTGCTGTCGGCACTGGCCGACGTGCTGCCCGAACTCTGGGGCGGCAGTGCGGACCTGGCCGAGTCCAACAACACCACCATGAAGGGAGCCGATTCCTTCGGGCCGACCGCCGCCGCCACGGCGGAGTGGAATGCCCATCCCTACGGGCGAACCCTGCACTTCGGCATCCGCGAGCACGGCATGGGCGCGATCCTGTCCGGGCATCGCACTGCACGGGCCCGACCCGCCCGTACGGCGGCACGTTCCTGCAGTTCTCCGACTACATGCGCGGGGCCGTCCGGCTCGCCGCCCTGATGGGCGCGCCGACGGTGTACGTCTGGACGCACGATTCCATCGGTCTCGGCGAGGACGGCCCGACCCACCAGCCGGTGGAGCACCTCGCCGCGCTGCGTGCCATTCCGGGTCTGGCCGTCCTGCGGCCCGCCGACGCGAACGAGACCGCGTACGGCTGGCAGGCCGTACTCGAGAAGCAGAGCACCTGGAACACCGGCCCGGTCGGCATCTGCCTGACCCGGCAGGCGGTCCCGGTGCTGGCGAACACCAATGCCGAGGGCGTCGCCAAAGGCGCCTACATCCTGGCACGACGCCGAGGGTGACCTGAAGGTGATCTGCTGGCCTCCGGGTCGGAGGTGCAGCTCGCCGTCAAGGCCCGAGAACTGCTGCAGGCGGAGGGAATCGGCGCCCGCGTGGTGTCGGTGCCGTGTCTGGACTGGTTCGAGGCCCAGGACCGCGACTACATCGAAAGCGTGCTGCCGTCGGCCGTCACCGCCCGCGTGTCCATCGAGGCCGGCATCGCCCAGCCGTGGTGGCGCTGGATCGGCAGCCAGGGCCGCCCGGTTTCGCTCGAGCACTACGGCGCCTCGGCCGACGCGGCCACGCTGTACCAGGAGTTCGGCATCACGGCGGATGCCGCCGTCGCCGCGGCCAAGGAGTCGCTGGCCGCGGCCAACACGCCCGACACCGTCTCGCACGGCACCACGTCGCTCGAGGACGCCGAGCACGTCGATCAATGATCGGCCGCCGCACCGCGGCCGAGCCGAATCACACGGAAGAAGTGAAGCGATCATGTCCGATCCACTGGCCGATCTCTCGGCCGCCGGCGTATCGCTCTGGCTCGACGATCTGTCCCGCCAGCGCCTGCACAGCGGCAACCTGGCCGAGCTCATCGCGACCAAGCACATCGTCGGCGTCACCACGAACCCGTCGATCTTCGCCGCGGCCCTCGCCAACGGCGAGTCCTACCAGAAGCAGGTCGCGGAGCTGGCCGCTCGCAGGGCGCCGACGTCGACGACGCGGTCCGGGCGACGACCACCGACGACGTGCGGGACGCGTGCGACCTGTTCGCCTCGATCTATTCGGACACCGGCGGCGTGGACGGGCGGGTGTCCATCGAGGTGGATCCGCGCCTGGCCCACGACACGGCGAAGACGACGTCGCAGGCCCAGGAACTGTCCAAGATCGTCGACCGGCCCAACGTGCTGATCAAGATTCCGGCCACCCTGGCGGGGCTGCCGTCGATCACGTCCGTGCTGGCCGAGGGCATCAGCGTCAACGTGACGCTGATCTTCAGCCTGGACCGGTACAGCCAGGTCATCGACGCCCACATCGCCGGGCTCGAGCAGGCCAAGGAGAACGGTCACGACCTGTCGAAGATCCATTCGGTGGCGTCGTTCTTCGTTTCCCGGGTCGACACCGAGATCGACAAGCGCCTGGACGCGATCGGGACCGACGAGGCCAAGGCGCTGCGCGGGCAGGCGGCCATCGCGAACGCCCGGCTGGCCTACCAGCTGTTCGAGCAGAAGTACACCGGCGAACGCTGGGAGGCGCTGGCCGCTGCCGGTGCCCACAAGCAGCGGCCGCTGTGGGCGTCGACCGGCGTCAAGGACCCGACCTACGACGACACCCGGTACGTCGTCGAGCTGGTGGCGCCGAACACCGTGAACACCGCGCCGGAGAAGACCATCGACGCGGTCGCCGACCACGGGCAGATCCGCGGCAACACCATCGAGGGCACCTACGGCCAGGCGTCGGCCACGTTCAGCGCACTGGAGGCGCTGGGCATCGATCTGGCCGACGTCTACAAGGTGCTCGAGGACGAAGGCGTCGACAAGTTCGAGAAGTCCTGGGCCGAGTTGCTCAGGACGGTCTCGGACGCGCTGGCGAAGGCCAAGAGCGCCGGCTGATCGCCGCGCGACTCGTTGCCACCTGCCGCCCACCCGGGTTCTCGGCCGTCGGCCGGAGCCCGGGTGGATCGTATGCACAGCAGATCGGTGCCCGACCCGCCGCGCCGCGTCGGTTCGCATCACCTCTGGGAAGGGGCTTTCCCGCCGATGACCACATCGCAACTGGCCCCCGGCACCAGCCGGCCCGCCGGGACGAATCCGCTGCGGGATCCCCGCGACAAGCGGCTGCCGCACATCGCCGGCCCGTCCAGCATCGTCATCTTCGGCGTCACCGGAGATCTGTCGCGGAAAAAGCTGATGCCGGCCATCTACGACCTGGCGAACCGTGGCCTGCTGCCACCCGGCTTCGCGCTGGTGGGGTTCGCCCGCCGGGACTGGGCCAACGCCGACTTCGTCAAGGTCGTGCACGACGCGGTGCGTGATGGTGCCCGCACGCCCGTTCTCCGAAGAGGTGTGGCGGCACCTGGCGAGGGTTTCCGGTTCGTCTAGGGCGCGTTCGACGACGACGACGCGTTCGACAACCTGGCCGCGCACCCTCGCGGACCTGGCCGTGGACCGCGGAACCGGCGGAAACACCGCCTTCTACTTCTCCATCCCCCCGGGTGCCTTCCCGGTGGTGCTCAAGCAGCTGCAGCGGGCCGGCCTCGCCGACCCGCGAGCCCGACCAGTGGCGCCGGGTGGTCATCGAGAAGCCGTTCGGCCACGACCTGGCCTCGGCTCGCGATCTCAATGCGGTGGTCAATCAGGTCTTTCCGCGCGAATCGGTCTTCCGCATCGATCACTACCTGGGCAAGGAGACGGTGCAGAACCTGCTGGCCCTGCGCTTCGCCAACCAGCTGTACGAACCGATCTGGAACGCCAACTTCGTCGACCACGTCCAGATCACCATGGCCGAGGACATCGGGATCGGCGGCCGAGCCGGCTACTACGACGGCATCGGCGCGGCCCGCGACGTGATCCAGAACCATCTGCTCCAGCTGCTGGCGCTGACCGCCATGGAGGAACCCGTCTCGTTCTCGCCGCGCAATCTGCGCACCGAGAAGGTGAAGGTGCTCTCGGCGGTGCGGCTCCCCCGCGATCTCGGCAGCGGCGACGGCCCGCGGTCAGTACGCGGGCGGCTGGCAGGGCGGCGTGAAGGTGCGCGGATACCTGGAGGAAGAGGGCTTCAACCCCGAGTCGACCACCGAGACGTACGCCGCGATCAAACTGCTCATCGAGACCCGCCGGTGGGCCGGGGTGCCGTTCTACCTGCGGGCCGGTAAACGGCTCGGCAAGCGCGTCACCGAAATAGCGGTGGTCTTCAAAAAGGCCCCGCACCTGCCCTTCTCGCGGACCGACACCGACGAACTGGGCACCAATGCCATCGTCATCCGGGTGCAGCCCGACGAGGGCGTCACCATCCGCTTCGGTTCCAAAGTGCCCGGGCCCAGCATGGAGGTCCGCGACGTCAACATGGACTTCTCCTACGGCCAATCCTTCACCGAGGCCTCGCCGGAGGCCTACGAGCGCCTCATCCTGGACGTGCTGCTGGGCGAGCCGTCGTTGTTCCCGCAGGACGAAGAGGTCGAGTTGTCCTGGCGCATCCTGGATCCCGTCGAGGATTACTGGGCGGCCGCCGGCACCCAGCCCGAGCAATACGCGGCCGGCACCTGGGGACCGGCGAGTGCGGACGAGATGATGGCCGCCGACGGGCGGAGTTGGCGCCGACCCTGAGAGCCGAGCCGGCCGGCGCCAGGGGCGCTGCGAGTCGGGCGGGCCACGTATCGCGCTGACCGCCACGAACAAGCGAAACCGCCCCACCCGGAATGATCCGGATGGGGCGGTGGGGTCGGTGGGATCGAGCGGCGTCAGGCCTTCATGCTGAGCATGGTGGTTTTGCCATTGCTCACGGAGGCGTAGGCGACGTCCTGCTTGTACTTATTGCCGCTGCCGTCATAGAAGTCGACCAGGATCTTGTAGGGCTGGTTACCGGCGAGCGAATTGATCTGCCAGATGCCGGCCGGGCTGATGATCGAGCCACTGCCCCAACCCTGAACCTTGGCGCCTTCCGGATTGTTCTGTGACCAGGCGTGCATGGAGATGCAGATTTTGCTTACCTGGCCGCACTGGTGACCTGCGTAGAAGGGCTTGTTCAGGTGGTTCAGGAACGTGATGCGGATGTTGCCGTCGGTGCCGCCGAATTTGGGGGTGCTGGGGGCGATCAGGTTCATGGTCGTGGTGCCGGACCCCAGCTTGACGGCCCGTCGGTTGGTGTCGCCGTACTTGCCCCGGTTGCCGTCACCGGCGCAGCGCATCCCGCACGGGCTGCCGGTGTACTCGCGGATGTAGGTCTCCACCCACACCGTGTCGGCATTGGCCGGCAGATGCGAAAGGCTCCAGTTGGGGCTGACGGCGCCTTCGTTGTGGCCCTTGGTGTCGTGTTGCATTTGGCCGATCTTGGCGCCCAAGTATCCGACGTAGTGGTTCAGCTGCACGATCGCGCTGTAACCGGTCGTGAGGCAACCAGTGGCCATGTCGATCTGGCGGCCCTGACTGTCCTTGATGTCGAAGCCGATGGTGGCGTTGACGCCCCAGCCATCGTCGCCCTTGAGCGTTCCGACGAGACTACGGTTAGTCATCGCGGTGCAGCGCCCCGTCGAAACACCGACGGAGGTGTTGTTCCAGTCCGGGTTGTCCCGGCCGGACGCAGCGTTCGCCTCGATCGACGAACCCAACAGCATGGCAATCAGAATGGTGAGGACTACGGTCCCGAGCCGCTTGTTCATGTCAGTAACTATAAGCGACCTTTGACTACTTTGTGTGTTTGATCTTGATGATTTCGAGATTTGCCCGTGACGACGATGAGACGCCGCGGCGAAAAATATCGCGCTATGTAATCTTCCGTCACAGTTAGCGCCGATTTCGGCCGGCACCGCGAGCCTGCCGCTACTCGCTCAGACCAGTGCTGAGACAATAAAGGCTCGGTTCGTTGCGCGGCGTGGTCACCGGGCCCGCGGAAATTCACCCGATTACGGGGGCCACCGGGACGGGCCCGAGCGGTCCGTCTCCGGCTTCTCGAGCAGTCACGCATTGTGAGTCTGAAAGGCCGCTGATGATCATCGACCTGCCCGCAACGACGTCGTCGGCCATCAACAAGAAGATGGTGGATCTTCGCGAGGCCGGCGGCGCGAACACCCAGGGCCGGGTGCTGACCCTGGTCATCGTCACCGAGGAGGACGACGAGTCGGCCGGGATGCCAACCGGCGCGCAGTCGACCGAGGACTCGATTGCCGCGGCCAACGGAGCGTCGTTCGAGCATCCCTGCCGGGTGATCGTGGTGGCCCGCGGAGCACGTCGGGGGTCCGCCCGGATGGATGCGCAGATCCGGGTGGGTGGCGACGCCGGCGCGAGCGAGGTCGTGGTGCTCCGGCTCTATGGACCGCTGGCCGACCACGGCGCTGCAGTGGTGATTCCGTTGCTGCTCGCCGACGCGCCGGTGGTCGTGTGGTGGCCCCACCAGGCGCCGGCGGTGCCGGCCGCCGACCCGATCGGCGCGCTGGCCCAGCGCCGGATCACCGACGCCGCCGCGTCGCTCTCGCCCCTGGAGCAGCTCGGCGAGCGGATCCGCTCCTACCGGCCCGGCGACACCGACCTGACCTGGACCCGGCTCACCAGGTGGCGGGGACTCCTGGCTGCGGCCCTCGATCAGCCGCCCCATCCGAGCATCGTCGCCGCCCGGGTCGTCGGCGCCCGGGACTCGGTATCGGCGGACCTCATGGCCGGCTGGCTCGCTGTTCAGCTGCGGTGCCCGGTGCGTCGGGAGTCGGCCGGCCGACCGGGATCCGGCTTGCACAGCGTGCAGCTGGAAGCCGCCGCCGGCATGGTCCGGCTCTCCCGACCGGAAGGGGGCGAAACCGCCACGCTGCAGGCACCGGGACAGCCGGAACGGTCGATCAATCTCCCGCGCCGCATCCTGCGCGACTCCATCGCCGAGGAACTTCGCCGGCTCGACGCCGACGAAATGTATGCCCTCGTTCTGGCCCAGGGTTTACCGGTCGTCGAATACCCGGACCGGACGGAACGACCAGACCACACGGAACGAACGGAGAGCGCGGATGCCTGAGCTCGTGGTGCACAAGAATTTGGATCTGCTGGCGGCGGCCACGGCGGCGCGCCTGGTCACCAAACTGGTGGACGCCCAGTCGGCCGGACGGATCCCGGCCATCGCGCTGACCGGAGGTGGGACCGGCATCGCCGTGCTCGCCGCGCTGGATTCATCCCCCTCGCGCGACGCGGTGGACTGGCGGCGGGTCGAAATCCTCTGGGGAGATGAACGTTTCGTACCGGTCGAGTCGGAGGACCGGAACGAGAAGCAGGCCCGGGACGCGTTGCTCGATCACTTGCCCTTGGACCCGGAGCGCGTTCACGCCATGGCCCCGAGCGGAGGCGAGTTCGGTGACGACGTGGATGCGGCCGCAGAGGCGTACGGCCAGATCGTCGACCGGCTGGACGGTTTCGACGTGATCATGCTCGGTGTCGGTCCCGAGGGTCACGTCGCCTCGGTGTTTCCGGAGTCTCCCGCCGTCTACGACGATCGCACGGTGGTGGCGGTCCGCAATTGTCCGAAGCCGCCGCCCACCCGGATCTCGCTGACACTGCCCACCATTCGGACCGCCAACGAGGTCTGGCTGATGACGGCCGGCCAGGAGAAGGCCGGCGCCGTGGCGCTCGCCTTCGGAGGGGCCGGCGAGGTTGCCGTGCCGGCGGCCGGTGCCACCGGCACAGCGCGCACGCTGTATCTCCTCGACCAGGCCGCCGCGTCGGAGCTGCCGACGGAACTGACGCACATCGCCGTGTCCTGATTTCACCGCCCCGACGGCTGGCTCACCCCGGACCGGACCCGCTGCGGGAAGCTGACATGCTGGTCGCAGCGACCTGAGTCGCGACTGTTCGAAGCAAATCGAGGTGACCGCGCAGCAACGCGGCCCGCCAGCGAGCGCGGTTCCGGACCGCGTGCGTGCGCTCAAGAAGGAGATTCGCTGTGGCGTCATCGAAACCGGTCAAGGTGACTGTGACCGGCGCGGCCGGCCAGATCGGGTATGCCCTGCTGTTCCGGATCGCCTCCGGCGCCATGCTGGGAGCGGATACCCCGGTGAGCCTCAGCCTGCTGGAGATCACCCCGGCGCTGAAGGCGGCGGAAGGTACCGCCATGGAGTTGGACGACTGCGCCTTCCCGCTGCTGGCGGGCATCGACATCACCGACGACCCCAACCAGGCGTTCGACGGCACCTCGGTGGCGCTGCTGGTGGGAGCGCGGCCGCGCGGCCCGGGCATGGAGCGGGGCGACCTGCTGCAGGCCAACGGCGGCATCTTCAAGCCGCAGGGCGCTGCGATCAACGAAGTGGCCGCGGACGACGTACGCGTCCTGGTGGTGGGTAATCCGGCGAACACCAACGCGTTGATCGCCCGATCGCATGCGCCCGATGTTCCCGCGGAACGGTTCAGCGCGATGATGCGCCTCGACCACAACCGGGCCCTGACGCAGGTGGCGAAGAAGCTGGGCGTGACCGTTTCTGACGTCACCGGTATGACGATCTGGGGTAACCACTCGGCGACCCAGTACCCGGACCTGTTCCACGCGCAGGTAGGCGGACGTCCGGTCGCCGACCAGGTCGAGCGCGAGTGGCTGGAGAAGACCTTCATCCCGACCGTCGCCAAGCGCGGCGCTGCCATCATCGACGCCCGCGGCGCCTCGTCGGCGGCTTCGGCGGCCAACGCCGCCATCGACCATGTCCACGACTGGGTGCTCGGCACGCCGGCCGATGACTGGGTCAGCGCGGCCGTCGTGTCCGACGGTTCGTACGGGGTGCCGGAGGGGCTGATCGCCGGGTTCCCGGTGCGGGCCAGCAATGGGAGCTGGGAGGTCGTCCAGGGCCTGGAACTCGACGAGTTCTCGCGCGGCCGCATCGACGCCTCGGTCGCGGAACTCGCCGAGGAGCGCGACGCCGTCCGCCAGCTGGGTCTCATCTGAACTGCGCGCCGACCGGCCGCCGGTGAATCCGCTGTCGGTTTCACCGGCGGCCGGGTGGCCCGTCCCCCGGCGCGTGGTCGGCGCCCGCCCGCCGAGACCTGCGGATCCCGCCGATGGCTGAGCCGCGGGGGTCCTCCGCGACGCCGGGTTGGGTCTCGGTGATCCTGTCCCTGGCTCGGCTGCTCGGCTCGGCCCGGCTGATCGCCATCCAGACCGTCCTGGTGATCGTCTGGATCATCGCCAATCTGGTGTTGCAGGCGAGTTACCTGGGCAGCCACTCCGCTCACTGCCTGAGCATTGTCAACACGGTCCGCATCGCCGACACCGCCCTGCCCGGCTGCAGCGGCGCGCACCCCATCGACTTCTACCCGTTCGTCCTTTTGAACCTGCTGTTCTCGACGCTGGCGGCCTATGCCACCCCGATCATCCTGTTCGTCCAGAACCGCGCGACCCGCGAAGATCGCCGGGTGGTGCTCGCGCGGCGCCGGGTCGCCGAGCAGCAGCAACAGAACGTCCACTTCATCGCGCGGGAGCTGGCCGACATGCGCCGGATCCTCAGCGCCGGCCTCACCGAGAGCTACGCAAGCCGCTCGATCGAGGTTTTTGCCGCTGACCGGCGCCGCCGGACTTCGAGCATCGCATCGAGGCTGTCGCCGGGCTACGCTCCCGACCCCGCACCCGAGCCCGCACCGGAGCCGCTGCCCTGGAGCACGGTGAGCAGCGCACCGCCGTCGGGCACGCCCAGGCCGGTGCACGCATCCCACCCGCGACCTGCCTTGTAGCCGCCGTTGTTGCCCTTCGTGATGTCGCGGAAGCCGGCCGGGGAATGCCCCGGGGTCGCGCCCTGGTAAAGCGTCGGCTGGAGCTGCCCGACCGGCCGGCCCAGGGCCTGAACCAGCCGGGCTACCAGGGCCGCCCAGAGCGGAGCGACCGCGCTGGTGCCGCCGATGATCATTTCCTGGCCGTCGACCCGGATGCGGTAGCCCGTCTGCGGGTCGGCGACCGCCGCCACGTCCGGAACGCCACGCCCGCTGCCCCCCGCGGTGGATTGCGGCACGCCGGCGTTGCTCTGCCAATTCGGGAGGGGGAACGTGTCGGAGACTCCGCCTCCGGTGGCTCCTTTGTTCCGGCCGTTGTCCCACACCACTTCCGTGGTCACCTTTCCCGTCGTGGCATCGGCATGCAGGCTGGTGCCGCCGCAGGCGAGTACATGAGGACTGGATGCGGGGAAATCACAGTGGTCCTTGCCGTCGGTCGCCCGGTCGACGCTGCCGTCGTCGCCGGCCGCTGCCGTGACCGTCACGCCCAGCGCGACCGCGTCGGCGCAGGCGCTGTCGAACGCCGTGCGAGCCTGGGCGGTCCATTCGTCCTCGTCCTGGCCCCAGCTGATACTGATCGCCGCGGGAGTGGGCGTGGCCGTCGCCGCCTGTGACACCGCATCGACGAAGCCGGCGTCGGTGTTGGGTGCGAAGTAGACGAGGATGTCGGCCTTGGGCGCCAGCGCGCCGACCACCTCGATATCCAGCATCACTTCACCGTCGGCCCCGTTCGGCCCGTCCGGTGTATTGGTGCCGCCATCCACGCTCACGGCGGTGACAGACGGCGTGGCGATGCTCAGTTCACCGAAGTAGGTGTCCAGGTCGGCCTGGACGAAGCCGCCGCCCAGCTCGATGATGGCCACCGTCTGGCCGGTGCCGTCCGTGCCGTCCGGGAATTTGTAGACCTTGCCCAGCTGATCCGGCGTGTACTGGTAGCTCACCGCCCGGGCGGCCGGACGGACCAGCCGGGCTCGGGCCTGCGGGCGGTTGTCCAGCCCGAGCACTGCCACCACCGCATCGCCCATTTCGGACGGCACCGAGAGCGAGCCCTCCCGGGCGCGCACATCGATCTCCTGGTGGCTGACCGGGTCCGTCGCGACCGCATTGTGCAACGACGTTCCGAACAGTTCCGCCAGGGCTTTCGCCGGGCCGGTGACCTTCAGCCGCCGCGACGCGGCATCGACGTCGCTGACGGTTCCGCCGTGCGCCTCCACGGCTTGCGTGACCGCGTCGATGTCGGATTCCGCGGCTCCGTATTTCTCGGCCAGTTCGGTGCGGTCGATCGGCGCCGACAGGTCCGTCGGCAGCTCCGCCTTCCGCCGCAACACCACGGTGACGGTGATGCTCTGATCGGTGACCGCTTGGGCTGACTTCGAGGTCGCCAGCGGCTTCTTCGCGCTTCCGGGGACAACGGTCCGGCCGGCGTTGGCGGCGGAAGAGGTGCCCGGGTTGTTCCCTTGCTCAGTCATGAGAGAAATGGTGCACCCGACCACCGACAGCCCGCTGGCCAACCCGGTGACGTGGGTCCAAAGGCTGCCCGTAGGGGCAATTCCGCTGGTGCCGGGCCACTGACCCCGGCTGTCGGGGCTCGCTGGTTCAATGCGCCACATGCCCGAGCTGACGGTGTCCACCCAGGAACGTCGCCATCGCCTGGCGGCGCGCCAGCTGCTCGTTCCGCACGCCAGGACCGACTCCATCGCCCGCATCGCCGACGCCGTGGTCGCGCTGCACTCCTCGGATCCGGTGACCGTGTACCTGTCCGCGGCGATCCGGATGAGACATCCGGATCTGCGCGTCATCGAGCGCGCTCTGTACGAAGATCACGCGGTGATCCGGCATCACGCGATGCGCCGCACTCTGTGGGTGATGACTCCGGAGGTCCTTCGGCTGGCCCACGCCGCATCCAATGAGGTTCTCCGGCAACGGGAGTGGCGGCGCATCGTCGGGTTGGTCGAAGCCAGCGGGGTCGCCGCCGACGGCGAGGAGTGGTTGAGGCTCGCGCGTCGCGACGTCTTGAGCGCCCTGCACCGAACTGGGCAGCGCCACGGCCCGGGTCATCGGCGCGCGGGTACCGGAACTGACCAAGCCGCTGCACATGGCGGTCGGCAAGTCGTATGCCGCCAGCCCCGCCGCGCACACCCGCGTCCTGCTGCTGCTCGGCTTCGACGGTGCGATTGTCCGCGGGCGACCGGCTGGGACGTGGATCAACGGTCAATACACCTGGCAACCGATGGAGGCGCTGTTCCCTGGCGGGCTGGGCCACGAAGACCCGGCCGCGGCGCGCGCGGACCTGGTCCGGCGCTGGCTGTATGCCTTCGGCCCGGGGACGGCCGCCGATCTGCAGTGGTGGCTGGGCGCGACGGCAGCGCAGGTGGCCAAGGCGCTGGGAGAAGTGGGCGCCGTACCCGTCCGGTTGGAGGGCACCGCGGCCATCGGTTGGCTGCTCCCCGATGACTTGGCCGCCCCCGAGGAGCCGGGACCTTGGGTTGCGCTGCTGCCCGGTCTCGACCCGACCACGATGGGCTGGAAGGACCGCGGTTGGTACCTCCCGGACGCCGCCGGGTCGGCCTTCGACCGAAACGGCAACGCCGGCCCGTCGGTGTGGGTGGACGGCCGGATCGTCGGGGCGTGGGTCCAGCAGCGGAGCGGTCGCGTCGCGGTGCAGATGTGGGAGCACGTCGAGGCGGAGCGGCGGTCGGCGATCGACGGCGCCGCGCGGCAGCTGGAAGAGCTCGTCGGCGATACCCGCTTCACGGTCCGGTTTCCGTCACCGGCCTCGGCTGAGCTCTATACGAGCAATGTCTGATCGCGGATCCGGGCCGCGCTTGGCCGCCGCCCGGTCAGATGTCGTCGTCCGGAACGCCGTCACTGGTGTCCACGCCGGTGAGCGCGGCCAGGATCCGGTCGAGCTCGTCCGGTTTGACCAGCACCTCGCGGGCCTTGGAACCCTCGGACGGCCCGACGATGCCGCGGGTCTCCATCAGATCCATCAGCCGGCCGGCCTTGGCGAAACCGACCCGCTGTTTGCGCTGCAGCATCGATGTCGATCCCAACTGGGAGGTGACCACCAGCGTGATCGCCTCGATGAGCACGTCGAGGTCGCCGCCGATGTCCGCGTCGACCTTCTTGCCCGGATCCGGCTTGGCCGCCGTGACGCTCTCGGCGTAGTCCGGCTCGCGCCTGGGTCTTGGCGAACGCGACGACCTCGGCGATCTCTTCGTCGCTGACGTAGGCGCCCTGGATCCGGATCGGCGTTGCCGGCTCCCATCGGCAGGTACAGGCCGTCGCCCATGCCGATCAGCTTCTCGGCGCCGGGCTGGTCCAGGATGACCCGGGAGTCGGTCAGCGACGAGGTGGCGAAGGCCAGCCGCGACGGCACGTTCGTCTTGATCAGGCCGGTGACCACGTCGACGGACGGCCGCTGGGTGGCCAGCACCAGGTGGATGCCCGCCGCCCGGGCCTTCTGGGTGATGCGGACGATGGCGTCCTCGACGTCGCGCGGCGCAGTCATCATCAGGTCGGCGAGCTCGTCGATGATGCCCAGGATGTACGGGTAGGGCCGGTAGACCCGTTCGGAGCCCGGCGGGGTGACGATGTCGCCGGAGCGCACCTTGCGGTTGAAGTCGTCCACGTGCCGAACACCGTGGGCCAGCATGTCGGTGTAGCGCTGTTCCATCTCCTCGACCAGCCAGGCCAGCGCGGCCGCGGCCTTCTTCGGCTGGTGATGATCGGCGTGATGAGGTGCGGGATGCCTTCGTAGGGCGTCAGTTCGACCATCTTGGGGTCGATCAGCACCATCCGGACCTCGGCGGGGGTGGCCCGCTGCAGCAGCGAGACCAGCATCGAGTTGACGAACGAGGACTTGCCGGATCCGGTGGCGCCGGCCACCAGCAGGTGCGGCGTCTTGGCCAGGTTGGCCTGCACGAACTCGCCCTCGACGTCCTTGCCCAGGCCGATGACCAGCGGGTGCTGGTCCTTGCGCGAGCCGGCGTCGGCGAGCACGTCGCCCAGCCGCACCATCTCCCGGTCGGTGTTGGGCACCTCGATGCCGACCGCGGACTTGCCCGGGATCGGCGCCAGCAGCCGGACGTTCTCGGTGGCCACCGCGTAGGCGATGTTGCGGGTCAGCCTGGTGATCGCCTCGACCTTGACGCCGGGTCCGAGCTCGACCTCGTAGCGGGTGACCGTCGGGCCGCGGGTGAAGCCGGTAACGGCGGCGTCGATCTTGAACTGCCTCGAGCACATCCTGAGATGCGCTCGATCATGTCGTCGTTGGCGGCCGAATGTGTCTTCGGTGGAGCGCCCAGCTTCAGCAGGCTGACGGGCGGGAGTTGGTATGTCCCCGCCGCGCCGGCACCGAGGTCGTCGAACCGCAGCTGAGTCGGCTGGGTGACCGCGTCGCCGGTGGGCACGGGCTGAGTGCCCGCGCCGGTGGGGGCCATCGCATCGGACCCACCGGGCACCGGCCGCACGTGCTTGCGGCGGGCGGGGGCCGCAATTTCCTCCGTGAGCGCGGTCGCGGACCAGTCAACCCCGTCATCGGGCCACTGCGCCGTTCCGCTTGCTGCGTCATCGACGGCCTGCCGGCGCCGGGACGGGCGCCGCAGTCGCATGGTGGCGAGCAGTTCTTCGTCGGCCGGGTCGGCCGGCTCCTTGTCGGACCCGCCCGCGGCCGCCGGATTCCCCCAGCCGCCGTCGGCGTCCGAAACGGCCCGTTCCCGCCGGCCCCGGCGTCGCCCGGAATACGCCTCACCCTGGGCAGGGCGCTCCGAGCCGGCCCCAGTCGCGAACTCCGACTCCGCCGCTGCGTCCGAGTCGGCTTCGGGATCGAACTCGAGTTCGCCGGTCGGCATCCGGAAGCTGTTGACCAGTTTGACGGCCAACCCCGGTACATCCCGCATGGCCGTACCGGTGATCAGCAGGATCCCGAACAAGCCGACCAGCAGCAGCACCAGCACGCTGGGCACGGTCGTCAGGCCGGCGCGGAGCGGAGTGCCCCACCAGCCGACCACACCACCGGCCCGGGAACGCTGGGCGATCGAGTCGTGGACGGGACCGATCTGATCGAGATGCAGGACCTGGAAGCAGCCGGTGACGGCCAGCGCGAGGAGGATGCCGCCCAGCACCCGGCGGCTGCGGTGCTCCGAATCCGCGGGATGTCGCACGAGCACCACGGCGGCCAGCACCAACAGCACCGGGAGCAGCAGGCCGGGCGTACCGACCAGGAAACGCACGGCTCTGTCGACTGCTTCGCCGACCGGCCCGGCTCCGGAAAACCAGCTGCCGATGACACAGACCGCCGCCAGGGCGATCAGGCCCAGCGCTACCCCGTCCCGGCGGTGAGCCGGGTCGATCTCTCGCGTCGTCGCCGCACCGCGGCCCACTGCTCGCACCAGATGCCCCATCCCTCTGGCCAGCAGCCGCCACACCGCAGCGATGCCGTGGCCCAAGCCGATCATTGCCCGAGCGGGCAGCCCGTGACGCCGACCCGCCGTCGAACCGGCCGCTGCGGCCCGACTGCGTGGTCTTGCCGAGCCCGGGCGGGATTGTTGCGGCGGGCGGGGCCGGGTCGGCCGGGAGGCACTCGTGCCCGTCCCTCGGGTCTGTGCTGCCGGGGACTTCGACCTCGTCGCCGGCTGGTTCCGAGCGGATCCCGTTCGGCCCGTCGACCGGGCAGCCGGGCTCTTCGACCGGGAGGGCGACCGGGGGGTCGACGAGGACGCGCCAGGCGCGGTCGTCTGACTCTTGGCGGGCATTGCCCCACGCTATCGTGACGTTGTCACATCTGCCCCATGTGCCACACAAGTTGTCCCGGCGACGACTGGGGAACGGCTACCCGGAAGGTGTACCGGATGCTCAGTGCGTCCGGCACCCGGTGGGGGGTGCCAGCCCGCCCGGCCGCCACCAAGCCGGCCGCCGAAACCGCTCTCGCTGCTTGTCCGGTGACGCCGGACAGCCGAGTCAGACGGCCAGCACCGTCGGCACGATCATCGGCCGGCGTCGGTACGTGTCGCCCACCCACCGGCCGACGACCCGGCGCACGGCCTGAGCCACTCGATGGGTATCCGTGACCCCGTCCGCCTCCAGCTGGGCCAATTCCGCCTCCACCAGAGGCACCACCCGGTCCAGGGCGCGCGGGTCGTCGGAGAAGCCGCGGCCGGACACGGTGGGCGAGGCAACGGCCCGGCCGGTGTGGGCGTTGATGGCCACGGTGATCGAGATGAAGCCGCCTTCGCCCAGGACGAGCCGGTCGGAAAGCGTCGTCTCCCCCACGTCACCGACCGCATTGCCGTCGACGTAGACCATGCCCACGTCGACGTGTCCGGCAATCACCGCCTTGCCGCCCACCAGGTCGACCACGGTGCCGTTGGGCGCCAGCACGACCCGGTCGGACCGCACACCGGTCAGTGTGGCCAGTCGCGCCTGAGCGCGTAGGTGGCGCCATTCTCCGTGCACCGGAACGACATTGCGGGGACGGATGGCGTTGTACAGGAACAGCAGCTCGCCGGCCGAGGCGTGCCCGGAGACGTGCACCTTGGCATTCGCCTGGTGCACCACGGTGGCCCCCAACCGGGACAATTCGTTGATGACGGAGAAGACGCTGGTCTCGTTGCCCGGAATCATCGACGACGCCAGGATGACGGTGTCGCCCGGCTGCAGCCCGACCTGACGGTGTTCACCCCTGGACATGCGGGACAACGCCGACAGCGGTTCACCCTGCGAACCCGTCGAGATCAGCAGGACCTGCTCGGGCGGCAATTCCAGGACGTTGTCCAGGGAGCGCAACAGTCCGTCCGGGACGTGCAGCAGGCCGAGTTCCTGGGCGATCTGCATGTTCCGCACCATGGACCGGCCGACGAGCGCCACTTTGCGGCGATGCCGGTGCGCCGCGTCCAGCATCTGTTGCACGCGGTGGACATGCGAGGCGAAGGACGCGACGATGACCCGCTGCGGCGCGGTACGGATGAACGAGTCCAGCACCGGACCGATCTCCCGCTCCGGGGCCACGAAGCCCGGAACCTCCGCGTTCGTCGAGTCGATGCACAACAGGTCGACCCCCTCGTCGCCGAGGCGCGAGAAACCGCCCAGATCCGTCAGCCGCCCGTCCAGCGGCAGCTGGTCGAGCTTGATGTCTCCGGTGTGCAAAGTCGTGCCGGCCGGCGTGCGGATGGCCACCGCCAACGCGTCCGGGATGGAGTGGTTGACGGCGAAGAACTGGAGATCGAAAGCGCCGGCGTGACGACGCTGGCCCTCGGCCACCGTGTCCAACCGGGGTTCGATGCGATGCTCCCGGCATTTCGCCGCGATCAGCGCCAGGGAAAAGCGCGCTCCGAGCACCGGAATGTCCTTGCGCAGCCGCAGCAGCCAGGGCAGGGCGCCGATGTGGTCCTCGTGCCCGTGGGTGATCACGACCGCGTCGATGTCGTCGACCCGGTCTTCCACCAACCGCAGGTCGGGCAGGATCAGGTCGACACCGGGCTGCTGGTCCTCAGGGAACAGCACGCCGCAGTCGACCACCAACAGCCGGCCGTCGAATTCGTACACGGTCATGTTCCGGCCGATCTCGCCGATACCACCCAGCGCCACCATGCGAAAGGCGCCGCGCGCCAACGGTTTGGGCCGGAGCAGGACGGGCTGGTTGGGGGCCGCCTGGCTCGCTGCATGATGTGGGCGGGGGCCGCTCATGACAAATCCTTTCGCGTTGGCGTCTGTAGGTGCGCAGGTCAGCGCAGCGGCCCGATCTCGTCGAGGTCCGCGGCGATCAGTTCGGTCTGCGCGGGCGTGGCCGGGATCTGCGGCAGGCGGGGATCGCCGACGTCCAGGCCCTGAAGGCGCAACGCGGCCTTGGCGAACACCAGCCCGGCGCCGCCTCCGGTGCGCGACATCGCCCGGTGAGCCGGCAGCAACTGTTCGTGGCATTCCCGGGCGCGGACGTAGTCGCCGTCGGCGGCGGCATCCACCATCGCCCGGACGTGCGGGCCGAGCACGTGGGAGATGATGCTGACCACGCCGACCGCACCCACACTCATCCACGGCAGGGTGAGCGGGTCGTCCCCGGAGTAGTAGGCGAGGTCCGACCCGGCGATGACTTTGGAGCCGGCGTGAAGGTCGCCTTTGGCGTCCTTGACCGCGGTGATCCGCGGGTGTTCGGCCAAGCGCAGGAGAGTGTCGGCTTCGATCGCGACCACGGACCGCGGCGGAATGTCGTACAGCATGACCGGCAGATCAGTGGCGTCCGCAACGGCCGCGAAGTGGGCGAGCAGACCCGCCTGCTGGGGTCGCGAGTAGTACGGCGTGACCACCAGCATCCCGTGGGCCCCGGCCGCTGCGGCCTGCCGCGCCTGCGTGACCGAGTGCGCCGTGTCGAAGGTGCCGACGCCGCTGACCACCGTCGCACGATCACCGACCGCCTCGACGGTGGCCCGGATGATCGACTGTTTCTCGGCGTCGGTGGTGGTGGGCGACTCGCCCGTGGTGCCGTTGACGACCAGCCCGTCGTGCCCCTGTTCGACGAGCTGCTCCGCCAGCCGACCCACCATCTCGACGTCCAGATCGCCGGTCTGGGTGAACGGTGTCACCATGGCCGCGAGGACGGTCCCGAACGGTCGGCCGGGGCGGCCCGCGGGGCCGGCGGTCAAGGTCGTCATATCCAAAGAACCTACCGGCCCGGCCGGGTGGGCCGGCGCGCGGCGAGGGCGCGGCGGCCGGCCGGTCAGCCACAGGCCGAGCGGGAGGCCGATCCCCTCCCGACCCAGCGGAACGCAGTGCGCGGGGCGCGTCGGCGCCAGGGCCGAAGCAGTCGGCTCAGCTGCGGTCGACGAACGGCGAAGCGGCCAGTTCGCTACCGTCGGCCATTTTGCTGATCCGGAAATCGGCGAAGACGTTCGGCGCGAGCCGCTGCAGGTGACGGAGGATCTGTACGGCAATCCCGCGCAACTCGGCGTCGGCCGGATCGGTGGCGCGCATGCCGACGAAGTGGCGATAGGCCCGGAAGTTCCCGGTCAGCACGAGATCCGTGGGCACCGCCCCGGGCAACAGCCTGGAAACGAGCTGCCGCAGCTGCTTTCCCGGCAGACCTGACGACGCTCCCGTCCGGCTCCGGAACTCCTCCCGGATTTCGGCCATCGCGTTCGTCGCGGCCAGGAAGGCGTCGCGGAGGTCGGCCTCCGACGGAATCGCTGACTCCGCCACGGCTGCCGCCGGTTCGTGGCGGGGAGACAGTTCGGTGCCGGAGAAGTGCCGGTGACGCAGGATCTCTCCGGCCGCCGCCCTAGAAATACCGGTGAGATAGAAGGTGGCGCTGCTGTGCTCCAGAACGGACAGGTGCCCGACCTCGATGAGGTGGCGCAGGTAGCCGGCGTTCGTGGCTGTGGCCGCACGAGGCCGGTCCCACGAGCGGTAACAGGCGCGGCCCGCGAATTCGGGCAAGGCCTGGGCGCCGGTGGCGTCCGACACGAACGGCGTCGAGTCCGGGGGCTGGAATTCGGTCCACCCCACCAGCTGGATCTGCGCGCCGGGGCCGTCGTGGGCAGGCATGCGAACCGCGCCTACAGGGCGCCGCCGGCGGCGGCCGGACCGGCGCCGCCGCCGGCGTCGCCCACCACCTCCCGGGCCAGGAAGTTCTCGATCTGGAACCAGTCGTTCCCGGCGCGCTCGGCGATGGTCAGCAGGGTCGTCATCGCGGCGACCTCCTCCACCTGCTCGGACAGGAACCACAGCATGAACTGCTCGCCCAGGAAGTCCTCTTCGTTCCGCGCCGCCGCGAACAAAGCCTTGATCTGGTCGGTGACCCGCTTTTCTTGGCTCAGAGCCAGCGCCACGGCCGCGCGGATGTCGTCGAAGTCCCCCTGCACCTCGTCGACACCCGGGACGGTGACGCTGATGTCGCGGTCGAGCATCCATCGAATCATCATCATGGCGTGATTCCGCTCTTCGACCGCCTGCCGGTAGAAGTGGCTGGCCAGTCGGGGCAAATCCCGCCCGTCGAACCAGACGGCCATGGCGATGTACTGCTGGCTGGCGTTGAACTCGTTGCGGATCTGCGCCCGCAGCAGGGAAAGAAAACCGGCGGTTGGCGCGCTCTCGGTCATCGAACCATCGTAGGGACTGCTGGGGCGACATCACCCTGACGCCATTCAGGGTCAATCAGGGTTGATTCTGGCGTCAGGCAGTGTCACGATGACGTCATGGAACTCACTCCCTATCTCCAGCAGCTCCGCGAGGACTTCCTCGCGGCCGCAGCCGTCGGCGACGAGAACATCCGCCAGGCGGCCGGCATCCTGTCCTCGGCGATCGAACCCAGCGCCCGGCTGGCGCTGATGAGCGCCTTGTCAGATTTCGCCGCCGAGGTCACCGCCGCGCTCGAGTCGGCGAGCGTCGAAGTCCGGCTCGACGGACGGGACGTCAAAGTCACGGTGACCGGGCACAGCCGCGACGCCGACCGATCCACCGACCGGGCCGACTGGGGCGCCGATGGCCATGGCGACGATCTGCGCAAGGCGATGCAGGAAGCCGGCGGTGAGCTGTCCCGGACCACGGTGCGGCTCTGGAACGACCTCAAGACGCAGGCCGAGCGGGCGGCGGCTGAGCAAGGCGTCTCCCTCAACAGCTACATCTCCCGGGCGGTGTCGAACTCGGTGCGCTCGAGCGGGCCCGGGCGCGAGAGGCACCGCGGCAAGGGCGGCCCGGGCCGCAGCATGACCGGTTACATCGAGTCCTGACCCGCCACCTTCACGATCAGCCCGCAGAGGAAGCCCATGTACACCTACCTGACCCCCGAGCCCATCACCCTGGAAATCCTCAATCCCGACGGAAGCGTCACGGTCGAACTGTCCGAAACCACCACCACCACGGTCACTGTCGAGGCGACATCGTCGACGCCTTTCGGCTTCCTGGACGATCTGGTCAGATCGTTCGGCGGCCGGAATCGCTGGTCCGGGCTGGGGCCGCTGGGGCGGCGATGAGGACCAGCCCGGCGGTGTCGACGTCCTTGACTCCGACACCGATCTGGCCGACCTGGTCCGCGTCGAGCACGTGGCCGCCAAGGAAGGCACCGACGGTGGCACCGGTACGGCGGGAGCGGTCATCGTCGATGCCGACACGGCCCGGCGTCGCTTCCGGACCGCCTTCGCCATCCGCGTCACGGCTCCCAACGGATCGAACATCCGCGTCAAGGGGCACTCCAGCGACGTCCGGGTCACCGGGACCGCCGGCCTGGCCGACATTCGCTCCGCCTCGGGGAACATCGACCTGACCGAGGCCTCCCAGAACACCCTGCTGCAGACCGCCTCGGGCAACGTCGGGGTCCGGACCGCCCGGGCCGACCTGGACGCCCGGTCCGTCTCGGGCGACCTGCGCGTCGGCACTGTGTCCGGGCGGGCCGAGTTGGAGACCACTTCCGGCGACACGACAGTGGAGCGGGCGTCCGGCGACCTGCGCTCGCGCAGCATCTCCGGCAACATTTCCGTCGCCGCCGTCTCCTCCGGGCAGACCGACGTGCGCACGGTGAGCGGAAACATCGTCCGTGGGCATCGTCCCGGGCGTGCGGGCGGTCATCGACCTGCACAGCCTGGCCGGCCGCACGGAGAGCGACTTCACCGTCAACGACACCCCCGCCGATCGGGTCGACCTGGACAAGAGTGAACCGGCAAGATTCCCAGACCCAGACATCGGCGCGGACGTCAGAACTGGCCATCAAGGCCCGCAGCACATCCGGGCAACATCCGCCTGCGGCGCGGCTGACGAACGGACCGCGTTGGCATGTTCCTCTTCGAGCGGTGGGGTGCGCTCTCGCTTCCCGGGGGCCCACCCCGGCCCGCCGGACCGGCGGGTCAGGACACCCTGACGGCGCAGCCGCCCCGCCGGGGATCCGCACCGGGACCGTCGAACCCGATGGCGGCGACACCACCGAAATACGGCTTGGATTCTGCCCACTCGATCACCGTTTCACCGGCGGCCGCCAGTGATGGGGCCACTTCGGGCTCGAAACCCGGCTCCAGATGGACGACGTCGGTGGTGGCCGACAATCGGGGCGCCGCAATTGCCTGCGCCATCGACATGCCCTCCAACAGTGTTCTGGACAGCACCTGCACCAGCGCTGACCGGATACGGCTGCCGCCCGCCGCTCCCCCGACCAGCGCCAGCGCGCCCCGGCGGTCGGTGACCACCGACGGCACCATCATCGATGGCATCCGGTCGCCCGGCCGCAACTCGCCGCGCAACAGTTCGCCTTCACCCAACATCGAATTGGCGTGCACGCCGCCGACCCAGATCCCCGAGCCGAGCCCCAGGGAGTGAGTGGCCGCGCATCCGTTGCCGTCCCGGTCGACGGCGGCCAGCGAGGTCGTCTCCCCTCGCCGCGCCGGTTGCCGGAGCGCGTTCACCAGCGCGCCGGCCCGCCGGGCCGGTGAGGCGAGTACCTCGGGAACCGACAGCGCCGCTGCGGTCGCCGCGAACCCGTCCAGGTCGTTGCCCCGCACCCGGAGCCGGAAATCGCCGAAACCCGCGTCGACCAGCGGAAGCTCGCGGACGCGGTAGGCGGCCATGTCGGTGTCCGACAGCGCCCCGCCGTCCGCTCGCGATTCGGTCACCAGGCGGCGACCGATCGGGCCGCTGTAGAGAACATCCGCACCGTAGGTTCGCAGCAGATCCAGGGTGTCGGCCAGTTCCGGGTGGTGCAGGAGCTCCCCCTCGGCCAGCAGCCGGCGGGCGGTTTCGCCCGCGGCAGCCGCGCCGGCTGGGCGGCTGTAACTGGCGATCCCGGCGCCCAGCAGCATGGCCGCGGCCACGTCTGGCAACAGGGCGGCGTGGGCCGCCGAGAACGCCACGCCGGACTCGGCCAGATCGCGAGCCGGGCTGACCACGTCCGACCACGACGCCCGGCCGAATCGACGGTGCAGTTCCGCCACACCGGCCGGGGTGCCCGGGACACAGACGGTGGCGCCACCCACCATGTACGGAACCTGGACACTGCCGAACTGGACGTCGATCTCGCGAGTGGGACCCGCCTGCGATCCGTCCAGTCCCGGGACGGCGACGAAGAAATCCAGACCGGTGACCTGTCGGGTCGAGGCGTCGAAATACGTCGCGAAGCCGCCGCCGCCCAGGCCGGTGAAGATGGTCTCGGCGACGCAGCCGGCCAAGATCATGGCCACCACCGCGTCCGCCGCTCCGGCACCCCGGTCGATCAGGTCGGCACCGATCCGGGCGGTCGCCGGATGACCGGCCGCCACGCTGGGAGGGAGCTGCGGGAAACGCGGCGTCTGGGGCGGCACCTGGAAAGGTTAGATCGCCGCGACGACGGTCCGGTTGTGCAGAGCCGTCCGGATGGGGCCGGTGAAATTGCCGCGCTCCATCACGGTGATCGCCTCCAGTCCCAGCCAGTCGGCCATTCGCCGCAACTCGACAGCGGCTGCCTGGGCCACCTGCCCTTCGGACAGGTCGAAAGGCTCCCGCCAGGAAGCCTGCACCAGCAACGCCCCCGCGGCCCGATCGGCCTTGAGGTCGAAGCGGGCGGCGATGCGATCGCCGAACACGAACGGGAAGACGTAATAGCCGAACACCCGCTGAGCGGCCGGGGTGTAGATCTCGATGCGGTACCGGACGTCGAAGACGCGCTCCGTGCGGTCCCGTTCCCAGACCAGCGGGTCGAACGGACAGACCAACGCGCGGGCGTCGGTGCGTCGCGGCAGGCGCGCCTCCCGATGCAGGTAGGCGAGCTCCTTCCAGCCCTCGACGGGAACCTGCTCCACCACGCCGTCGGCCAGCAACTCCGCCAGCGCCGCTTTCATGGCCGCCACCGGCATCCGGAAGTAGTCGGCCAGGTCCTTGGCGGTTCCGATGCCGTGAGCCCGGGCCGACAGGTCGGCGAGCTCCCGGTGGGCCTCCGCGGGGTTGAGCACCGGCAGTGCCGCCACGGCGGGCGGCAGCACCCGCTCGATCAGGTCGTAGCGGCGCTCGAAACCGCGGCGATCGGCCACGCCCAGCCGGCCGGCCGCGAACAGCGCTTCACACGCTCGTTTGGTGGCCGACCATTCCCACCAGCCCGGCCGCCCCTTGTGCCCGGTCGCCACCCGGTCCTCGACCTCGCCCGCCGACAACGGCCCCTCGGCCTCGATCACCCGCAGGATGCGCTCCAGTAGCCCCGGGTGTTCCCGGGCGACCCGGTCGGCGAAGCGGTTGGACCAGTGCCGACGCTCCCAGCGCAAGGCGGGATAGAGCTCGACCGGCACCAGCGAGGCTTCGTGCGCCCACATCTCCATCAGCGTCCGGTCTTTGGCCGGAGGCGTCCAGGCGGCCTGGGCCAGCAGCTCGACCGGATACGAACCGAGCCTGGCGAAGATGGGCAGGTAGTGGGCGCGGGCCAGGACATTCACCGAATCGATCTGGACGACACCCAGACGCTGCATCAAGCGGTTGAGCCGGCTGCGGTTCACCGGTCGGTCCAGCGGGGCGGGCGTGGCCAGCTGCTGGGCGGCAATGGCTATCCGCCGGGCCTGGGCCGCCGACATCGTCCGGTCCGGACGGGTGGTCGGAGCTGTGGGCGGCATGAGCGCATGGTGCCAGTCGGCCCCGACAGCCGACCGGCGGGCATGCGAGCGACCGCGCCACGGCCGCATAGGCTCCGGCCATGGCCGAGGCGACCGTACACCGAGCCACCCGGGCCGACGCCGGCGTGGTTGCCGAGCTGCAGATCCGGTTGTGGCAGCAGGCCTACTCGGAGATCCTGCCGGCTGCCCTGTTGCTGGCCGATCCGGCGGCCATGACAGTGCGGTGGGCCGCGCGCATCGGCTCCACCGATCCGGTCCTGATCGCTTTCGAGGGTGCGCATCCCGTCGGATTCACGGCCGTGGGGACCGGCGAGGCGGACGGCGAGATCGAGGTGCTCGGTGTGCTGCCGCGCTGGGCCCGGCGAGGCCATGGCGGCCGGCTGCTCGGATCAGCCGCGCTGGAACTCCGGCAGGCCGGTGCCGATCACGGGCACTGGTGGGCGCCCGAGGCCGACCGGAGCGTCGAGCGTTTCCTGGCCCGAGTCGGCTGGCTTCCGGACGGCACCCACCGGGTGCTGGACACCGGCGAGGGTCTGTTGACGGAGATCCGCTACTCGGGCTCGCTGGATCTCGTGCTCCTCTGAGCGGGATCCGTTACCCGAAGTCCGCAGATCTCGGACCCGGCTGACCGGAATCCGGCCGCCGGGCCAGGTCGATGGCCGTGCGAGCGGCGGCCCTACCGCGCCTGCGGTCGCCGGCCAGGTCATACGCCTGACCGAGCGCGTACCACCCGCGCCAGTTGTCGGGGTCGGCTTCCACCTTGACCTTGACCGTTTCGAAGTAGGCGTCGGCCACGTCGCGTTGCACCCGGCCGGACGGCCGCCGCGGGATCTCCGACAGGTCGGGCACCTGGTCCTCGGCCTCCAGCCGGCGGGCCAGCCGGGCGGTGGCCGCACCGAAGCGCAGTTCGTAGACGACCAGGATCGCCCCGATCACCGGCATCAGGAACACCGTGCCACCCAGGATCGCGGCCACCACGTCGCCGCTGGTGAGCAAGTCGACGCCGCTGCGAGCGATGAGCACGAAGTAGACGAGAAGGATCGCGATCAGAATCGCGACCGTCACCCGGGCCCGCACGACGATTCCCTTCCGGTCATGTCAGGCCGAGTAGCGGTTCGAGGCCGAGCGTGAGCCCCGGGCGCCGCTCGACGCCCCGAATGGCCAGCAGGGCACCGGCCACGAAGGAAGCCCGGTCGAGCGAATCGTGCCGGATGGTCAGGATCTCGCCGGTGCTGCCCAGCAGGACCTCCTGGGAGGCGACCAGACCGGGCAGCCGCACCGAGTGCACGTGGATGCCGTCGACGTCGGCTCCCCGCGCACCGGGGGCGGCAATGGTGGTGGCGTCCGGCACCGGACCGCGGTCAGCCTCCCGGCGGGCGCGGGCAATCGCTTGGGCAGTGGCATTCGCGGTGCCGGACGGGGCATCGGCCTTGCCCGCGTGGTGCAGTTCGATGATCTCCACCGAATCGAAGAATGCGGCCGCCTGCCGCGCGAATCGGGCCGCCAACACGGCACCGATGGCGAAGTTGGGCACCACGATCACGCCGGCGCTCGGTGTCGCTGCCAGCCAATCCCGCACGGTGGTCAGTCGCTCGGCGTCCATTCCGGACGTCCCCACCACCACATTGATCGAGTGCTCGACCGCGAATCGGATGTGGTCCATCACGACGTCCGGGTGGGTGACGTCGACGACCACCCGAACGCCATTCCCGAGCAGCGGGGCGAGGGCGTCGCGGCCGCTGACGGCGCTGACCAGCTGCAGGTCGGGGGCGGCGGCGATACCGCGACACAGTTGCGAGCCCAGCCGGCCGCCGGCGCCGAGGACGGCCACGGGCAGCATCTCAGTCACCCCGGTTTCGCCGCTCGTTTCGACGGTCGGCGCCGACCACCCGCGTCGGGTCGGTCAGCCCGGCGCCGGCTGCGGCCCGGCGGCCGGCGGCGCCGGCCGGAACCAGGTCGCGCAGTTCGCCGGGCAGGTCGTCGACGCACCGATAGGGCCCCACCACGGCGCCGGTCAGCGGACGGGAGAGCAGCCGCCCGGCCATGTCAGCGACTTGGCCGGCCGTGACAGCGTCGATGGCGGCGAGTTCCTCGTCGACCGTCCGGAAACTCCGCCGTACCAGGATGTTCTTGCCGATACGGCTCATCCGGGACTCGGTGTCCTCCAGGCCCAGCAAGAATCCGCCGCTGAGCTGACCCTTGACCCGCGCCAATTCCGCCGGTTCCAATCCGTGGGTCGCCACGTCGGTGAACTCGGCCAGGATCAGGTCCGCGACGCGGCCGAGATTTTCGGGTTGGCACCCGGCATAGACCGAGAAGGAGCCGGTGTCGGCGTAATGGGCGGTGGCGGCGTAACAGGAATAGGCGAGGCCGTGTTCTTCGCGCACCGACCGGAAGAGCCGCGAGCTCATCCCGCCGCCCAGCGCCCCGGACAAGACCGCCAGGGCCGAGCGCTGCTCGTCGTGCCGATCCACACCGGGCACGCCCAGGGACAGGTGAGCTTGTTCGATGTCGCGGTCGAGCACGGCCATCGACTCCAGCGGCCGGATGCGGCCGGAGCCTGCCCGCGGTACAACCGGGTCCGCCGAGCCGCTGAGACGACCGGCGAAGGCCGTCCGCACCCAGCGCAGGACGTCGCCGTGATCGATGCCGCCGGCCACCGAGACGACCATCTTCTCCGGTTGGTAGCGGCGCCGGTAATAGCCCGCGATCTGGGCCCGGCTCAGTTGGGTGATCGTCTCGACCGAACCGATCACCGGATCGGCCAGCGGATGCCCGGCGAACAGGGCCGCGGCGAAGACGTCGGCCAGGGTGTCTTCCGGGTCGTCGTCGCGCATGGAGATTTCTTCCAGGATCACGCTGCGTTCGATGTCGACGTCGTCGGCCGTCATGACCGCATCCAGCACGACGTCACAGACGAGGTCGACCGCCAGCTGGGCCTGGGTGGCCAGCACATGGGCGTAGAAGCACGTGTATTCGTGCGCGGTGAACGCGTTCAGATCCCCGCCGACAGCATCGATCGCCGCGGAGATCTCCCGTCCGGTGCGGGTCCGGGTGCCCTTGAAGAGCAAATGCTCCAGAAAATGCGAGGCCCCGGCCTGCGTGGCCCGCTCGTCGATCGAGCCGACGCCCACCCAGACGCCGACAGAGGCGCTGCGGGCCGAGGGCACGCTCTCGGTGACCACCCGGAGTCCTCCGGGCAGCACCGAGAGCGTGACCTGCGATCCGTCACTGGCACGTTCCAGCACTTGGGTGCGGGTACGCAGGATCGGCATGGCCGAGATCCTGGACTACGAGGCCGCGACGATCAGGCGCCGGCCGGAGCCGGCTCGCTGTCGGCCTTCTCGCCGGAAGCCTGCTCGGGGGCCACCGGCACCAGGCTGATCTTGCCGCGCGCATCGATGTCGGCGATCTCCACCTGGAGTTTGTCGCCGACATTGGCGACGTCCTCGACCTTGGCGATCCGCTTGCCGTTGCCCAGCTTGCTGATGTGGACCAGGCCGTCCTTGCCCGGGAGCAGCGAGACGAAGGCACCGAACGCGGTCGTCTTGACCACCGTGCCCAGGAAACGCTCGCCGATCTTGGGCATCTGCGGGTTGGCGATCGCGTTGATCTTGTCGATCGCCGCCTGGACCGCGCTCGCGTCCGAACCCGACACGAAGATGGTGCCGTCGTCCTCGATGGCGATGTCGGCGCCGGTGTCCTCGGTGATCGAGTTGATCATCTTGCCCTTGGGCCCGATGACCTCACCGATCTTGTCGACCGGGACCTTGATGGTGGTGATCCGCGGCGCGAACTGGCTCATCTCGTCCGGACCGTCGATCGCCTCGTTCATCACTTCGAGGATGGTCAGCCGGGCGTCGCGGGCCTGCAGGAGGGCGCGGCCCAGGACGTCGGCGGGAATGCCGTCGAGTTTGGTGTCCAACTGCAGCGCGGTGACGAATTCCTTGGTGCCGGCCACCTTGAAGTCCATGTCGCCGAAGGCGTCCTCGGCTCCCAGGATGTCGGTCAGGGCGACGTATTCCGTGTTCCCGTCCACGGTGTCGGACACCAGGCCCATGGCGATACCGGCCACCGGCGCCTTGAGCGGCACACCGGCGTTGAGCAGCGACATGGTGGAGGCGCAGACCGAACCCATCGATGTGGACCCGTTCGAGCCCAGCGCCTCGGAGACCTGACGGATGGCGTACGGGAACTCCTCACGGGTGGGGAGAACCGGCACCAGCGCCCGTTCGGCCAGGGCACCGTGACCGATCTCGCGCCGCTTCGGCGAGCCGACCCGGCCGGTCTCACCGGTCGAGTACGGCGGGAAGTTGTAGTTGTGCATGTAGCGCTTGCGGGTTTCCGGCGACAGCGTGTCCAACTGCTGCTCCATGCGCAGCATGTTCAGTGTGGTGACGCCCAGGATCTGGGTCTCGCCGCGCTCGAACAGGGCGCTGCCGTGTACGCGGGGCAGGAAGTCGACCTCCGCCGAGAGCGGCCGGATGTCGGTGACGCCGCGGCCGTCGATGCGGACCTGGTCCTTCAGGATCCGCTGGCGCACGACCTTTTTGGTCACACCGCGGAAGGCGTTGCCGATCTCCGACTCGCGGCCGGCGAACCGCTCGGCCAGGGCGGTGTAAACGTCGGCCTTCACCGCGTCGGTGGCGGTCTCCCGCTCGTGCTTACCGGCGATGGCCATCACCTCGGTCAGCTTGCCGTGGGCGACCTCGGTCACCGCGTCGTAGACGTCCGACTGGTACGGCGGGAACAGCCGGAATTCGGCCTGCTCCTTGGCGGCGTGGGCGGCCAGTTCGTTCTGGGCCTCGCACAGCTGCCGCAGGAAGGGCTTCGCGGCCTCGAGGCCCTGAGCCACGACCTCCTCGGTCGGCGCGGCGGCGCCGCCGGCGATCAGCTGGATGGTCTTCTCGGTGGCCTCCGCCTCCACCATCATGATTGCGACATCACCCGTCTCGGTGACCCGGCCGGCGACGACCATGTCGAACACGGCGTCCTCGAGCTGGCTATGGGTGGGGAAGGCCACCCACTGCCCGCCGGAGGTACCAGCGCTGATGAGGGCCACGCGAACACCCGCCACGGGACCGGAGAATGGCAGCCCGGAAATCTGGGTGGAGGCTGAAGCGGCGTTGATGGCCAGCACGTCGTACAGCACGTCCGGATTGAGAGCGAGCACCGTGATGACGACCTGGACCTCGTTGCGCAGGCCGTCGGTGAAGGAGGGGCGCAGCGGGCGGTCGATGAGCCGACAGGTCAGGATGGCGTCCTCGCTGGGCCGGCCCTCTCGGCGGAAGAACGAGCCCGGGATGCGGCCGGCGGCGTACATGCGCTCTTCGACGTCGATGGTCAACGGGAAGAAGTCGAACTGGTCCTTCGGGTGCTTGCCGGCGCTGGTGGCCGACAGCAGCACCGTGTCGTCGTCCAGGATGGCCAGGACGGCACCGGCGGCCTGTTTGGCCAGCCGGCCGGTCTCGAACCGAATGGTCCGGGTGCCGTGGGCGCCGTTGTCCAGGACGGCGACGGCGCTGGTTTCGGTGGTGGGAAGTGGTGAGGTCGTCACAAGGTCTCCTCTTGGAGCGGCCGCAGGCCCCTGCCTGCGGCATCCGTCCGGCACCCTGCCGGACGGGAGCCCGGATCAACTCCGGGCGCACCGGCCTCGGGCCGGCGATGTGCCCCACCAGCGGCGTCGTGTCGCGGGAAAGCCGCTGCCGGCCAGGCGGAGGCTCGTTCGCCGGCGACCGGCGTGCAGCTGTGCTCCCCGGCTGAGGAGCCGCGCGGGGCTGGGATTGCCGGCCTTCGATCGAAGCGGCCGGGCGAGGCATGGTCCGGCGGCCACTACCGAGGACCGGCCCGAGACGCTCTGCGGCGACATTCCGGCCCGACACTGCGGTGGCGCGGGCGGCCCGGGGGAACGGATGTCCCTCCGACCGCCACGTATTCAGTTGTGACTCGAGCGCTTCGCGCCCGGATGTGCTTCAGGGGAGACCCGACCGGGCCTCCCCTGAAGACGACGTGCTATCGACGGAGTCCGAGCCGTTCGATCAGTGAGCGGTAACGGGTGATGTCGACCGTCTGCAGATAACGCAGCAGCCGCCGGCGGCGACCGACCAGGGCCATCAGGCCGCGGCGCGAGTGGTGGTCGTGCTTGTGCTGCTTCAGATGCTCGGTCAGGTCGGAGATGCGTTTGCTGAGCATGGCCACCTGCGCCTCGGCGGACCCGGTGTCCGACTCGTGCAAGCCGTACTCGCCCAGGATTTCCTTCTTCTGTTCGGCGGTCAACGCCACGTGCGGTACTCCTCGTTGATGTCCCGTGCACGGCCCGCTCCGGACTGTTCACCGGGGGGATGACGGTCGCGGCCGCCACGGACTGCAGCCGAACCCAATCGCTGAGTTTACCAGCGGTAACTGTCCCGGCGAGCCGACCGTGTGGTGGCCCACCTCCATCTGGCCGACGGGCGCGGGCAGCCGGCTTCGGTGGGTGGGCCCGGGGCCGGGCGGGCCGGAACCACCGGTATCAGCGGGCGGCCGCCCCGACAGCGGCGGCCAGCTGTCGGCCGATCTCGTTCATGGCGGACAGCACCGCTTCCCGGCGGCTGGGGCCGTCGGCCGGCCAATTGGCGACCGCCGCGTAGACCAGGGTTCCGTGCGAACCCTGCAGCAGACCGGTGTCCGCCCGGACGGCATCGTCGGTGCCGGTCTTGTTGCGGAAGACGACGCCGTGATCCGCCCCGACATGGGCCAGCGGATCGAGGGTGAGGGCCGAGCCCACCTGCGAAAGGTCCGTGTTCAGAGCCAGCCAGCCCAGCACCAGGCCGGCCGCGGCCGGCGGCAACCGGCGAGGGCGGGCCAGTTCGACCAGCAGGGCGGTCAGTCCGGCTGCGCTGCCGCTGGACAACCTGGGCGGGTCGGTCGGGCGCCTCCGGTCGCGGACCCGGTCGTGCAGGACGACATCTTCCAGACCCAGCTCGTCGGCCAGGTCGGACGCGGCGGACAGGCCGATCCGGCGGATCAGTACGTTGCTGGCCAGGTTGTCGCTGACGGCACCGACAAGGGCACAGAGGTCCATCAACGGGAGGGAATCGGCGGCTAGATGCTGCCACAGTCCTGAATCGGCGACCAGGTCCTCGCGGGTGCGGGTCAGTTGTTCACGCGGGTCGAGCTGACCGGCCACGATCTGCTGGGCGATGCGGGTCAGGATCAGCAGCTTGCCCACGCTGGCGGTGCTGAGAACGCGATCCGGCTGATGGGCGAACACGTCGGCGCCGTCGACGGGCCGGATGCACACGGACCAGTCCGCCCCCGATTCCGCCAGCCGGTCGGCGAGCAGATGCTGGTCGACGATCATTCGGCCAGAATGCCGCGGGTGCGGTCGACGTCCCGCCCGATCTGGGCGATCAGGTCGTCGACGGAGTCGTATTTCACCTGGCCGCGCAACCGTTCCACGAAGTCCAGCGCCACCCGGCGGCCGTAGAAGTTGCCGCCTTCGTCGAGCACGAAGGCCTCGACGGTCCGCACCTGGCCGGAGAAGGTCGGGTTGGAGCCGATGGAGATGGCAGCGGGCGAACGACGGGTGCCCAGCACGAACCACCCCGCGTAGATGCCGTCGGCCGGAACGGCCGCGTGCGGTTCGACGTCGAGGTTGGCGGTGGGATAGCCGAGCTGGGCGCCGCCCCGGCCGTCCCCGTGCACCACGAATCCCTCCACGCGGTGCGGACGGCCCAGCGCAACCGCGGCGGCCGCCATGTCGCCGGCGGCCACACAGGACCGGACATAGGTCGAGGACACGGGAACCGACTCCACCGCCTCGCTGATGAGCCCGAGCCCCTGCGTGACGTAGCCGAAACGGTGTCCCAGTTGCTCGAGCAGCTGCACCGATCCGGCCCCGCGGTGCCCGAAGTGGAAGTTCTGGCCGACCACGATCCCGGCGGCGTGCAGGCGCTCGACCAGCACGTCGTGGACGAAGCTCTCCGCCTCGACCGCCGCCAGCTGCGGGGTGAACGGCAGCACCAGGAAGGCGTCGACGCCCAGCTGTTCGATGATCTCGGCCTTGCGCCGCAGGGTCGTCAGTTCGGCCGGATGGCTCCCCGGGTGTACGACTTCAGCTGGATGCGGGTCAAAGGTCATGAGCAGACTCGGCAGGCCCAGCTCACGTGCTTTGGTCACGGTCGTGCCGATCAGCGCCTGGTGCCCGCGGTGTACGCCATCGAAGACGCCGATGGTCAGCACACACCTGCCCCAGTCCGACGGAACCGCGTCCAGGCCTCGCCACCGTTGCACGACAGTCACAGTAAGGGACCGCGCCCGGCGGGTCAGCGAGTTTGTCATCAGCTCACGGGCATCGAGGCAGCCTCGTCAGCCAGCCGCGGCGAACACCAGAACCGGACGGGCCAACGCGCCGTCCTCTTCCACCAGGGCCAGCAGTCTCTCGCCGGCCAGCACCGCCACCGTGCCCGGGAGCCCGGCGGCCGGAATGGCCCGACCGTAGGACAGAGCCTGAGCCGTCGCGGCATCGGCTTCACGCCAGGCGAAGGCCCGACGAGCGGCGGCGGCGGCCGGAACGATGGCTGCCTGGACCGCGGCCACCAGATCGGCGGGCGGTTCGCTGCTGCGCTGCGGGGCAGCGTCGTCCGGCCACACCCGCACCGCCGCGCCGAGGTCAAACGGACCGACGGCGGTGCGACGGAGTCGAGTCAGATGCCCCCCGACGCCGAGCGCTTCTCCCAGATCGCGAGCCAGCGCCCGCACATAGGTGCCGGTCGAGCAGTCCACCTCGACGTCGACATCGACGAATCCGTCGACCGGGATGAGCGGTCCCAGTCGCTCGAAGCGCGTCACCTGCACGGGACGGGCGGCCAGCTGCACCGGCTCCCCGGCCCGGGCCCGGGTGTAAGCGCGCACGCCGTCGACCTTGATGGCCGAGACCGAGCTCGGTCGCTGTTCCAATGTGCCCGTCAATGCGGCCAGCCCGGCGTCGACTTCGGCGGGCGTCAGGGCGTCGGTCGGCCGGGAATGGCCGGGCAACAGCTCGCCGTCGGCGTCGTCGGTGGTGGTGGCGGCGCCCAACCGAACGGTGGCGGCGTAGGACTTGGTCACCAGCGCCAATCGCCCGAGCAGCTTGGTCGACCGCTCCAGACCGAGGACCAGCAGGCCGGTCGCCATCGGGTCGAGGGTCCCGGCGTGGCCCACGCGGCGGGTTCGCAGCAGCCAGCGGACGCGCCCTACCACGTCATGCGATGTGCAGCCCGACGGTTTGTCGACCAGCAGCAGGCCGCCGTCCGGGACGGCGGTCACCTGGTTTCGACCGCGGCGGCCACGCTGTCACCGGTGGCCCGGGGAGCCGGATCCGCTGTGTCGTCATCCGAGGAAGATTCCGCCACCGACTCCAATTCTTCGACCGACACCACGTCCCAGCGGTGGGGCCGCAGGTGCACCGGCACCGATTCGCCGCGTGCCTCGGCCATCAGCACCCGCGCCCGGGTCCGCAACCACCAGGTGAGCAGCCGGAACAGGCCGAAGAGGGTCACCGCGATGACTGCGGTCCAGGCCCATCGGAACGCCGACAGGGAGTAACCGTGGCCGCCGAGCCGGTCCAGCACCTGGCCGATCAGAAAAGCGCACAGCACGGTGCCGACGAAACCGCCCACGTTGACCATGCCGGTGGCGGTGGAGATCCGATGGCGAGGGTTGTAGTCACGAGCCAGCATGAACGCCGCGCTGCTGGCCGGTCCGCCGACCGAGAGCACACAGATGACCGCCACGACCACGGCGAACGGCGGTCGACCAGCCGGCCACACCGCCAAGGTCGTCCAGGCCGCCAGGCAGCCGACGACGATTGCGATGGTCATCGGGATGCGCGCGAATGGCACCCGCGCCATGACCTGACCGATGGACAGGCTGGCCACCAGGCCTCCCAACACCAGCAGGAACATCAGACTCGACGCCAGGGACGGCGGATAGCCCAGGCCCTGGGTCAGATACGGAAAGCCCCACAGCACCCCGAAAGTGGTCGGCCCGGCCATGCACGTGAAATGCACCCAGAAGCCCAGCCGTCCGGCCGGCAAGCGCCAGGCGCTGCGGACCTCCTTGAGGACCGAGCGGCCGCCCACCGAGCTGGTGGCGCCGCGTTCCCCGGCCTCCCGGAACGGGGCCACGGTGGCCGGTCGCAGCAGCAGAACTCCATAGGCGAGGGTGATGCCGCCGGCGATCGCGAAGGTGGGCGTCCAGCCGATGCCGTGCAGCAGGCCGGTGAGCGGAAGGGTCGCGGCCAAGTTGCCGGCCGAGCCCATGACCGCGGTGAAGCTGGTGATGACCGGATACTTGCGGGCCGGGAACCAGCCCGCCGCGAGCCGCAGCACCGAGACATAGGTCATCGCGTCGCCGCACCCGAGCAGGCCGCGGGCCAATAGCGCTGGCACGAATCCGTGAACGAAGGCGAAGATGAGCTGCGCCGTGCCCATCAGCGTCACGGCGGCCAGCAGCATCCGACGCGGGCCGTGCCGGTCGACGAGGATTCCGGTGGGAATCTGCATGGCGGCGTACACCGCCAGTTGCAGCATCACAAAGGCGGCGAGTTGCGAGGCATTGAGGCCGAGCCGCTGCGCGGCCATCGGTCCGGCGACACCGAGCGAGCTGCGGTGGAACACCGCCATCACATAGACCGCGGCCCCGGCTCCCCACACCAGCCAGGACTTCGCCGGCGCCTTGACCACCGGGCGTTCCGGGCGCGCGACGTCACCGGAAGGGGTTTGTTCGGAACGGGACTGGACGGCACCAGGGACGACGTCCCCGGTCGTCGGCGTGACCACGCCGGACACCACGGCACAACCTCTTTCAGTTTCCTGTCGGCAAGCGGCAATTCCCCGGCCTCGGCCGAATCGATTCGACTTCTCTATGAGACGCCATGACCGGCCTTTGGTAACAGTCCGGCATCGCTTTTTCGGCCGTGTTTTGGCCCACAACAGGCTCGCTGCTCCGTTCCGGCCGCGTCGGGTGGAACGCGCGGACCCACCAGCACGCGGACGACCCGCCCGTGTGGGCGCTTCGCCCGCCTGGGGCCTTGGCACGTCGTATGCGACCGCCCAGGGACCCACGCTCGGAGCCCGGCCCCGCAAACAGCCGCAAGGGCCCGCCGGACGGCAGCCGCACCGGGCCGCGTCAGAGAACGCTCAGCCGGAGACGCCCACCAGGGTGGAACACAGCGCCGCCACCACCTCGTCGACGGTCCCGGACCAGCCGAAGCCGGACGCGCGGACGTGACCGCCTCCACCCAGCTGCTCCGCGACGATCGCCACATCGACCGCCGGGGCCGAACGCAAGGACACCTGCCAGAAGGCCGGCTCGGTCTGCTTGAGCACCGCCGCCACCTGCGCCTCGCGCACGGTCCGCAGGATGTCGATGACCGAGTCGAGCTCTTCCTGCCCGACCTCGTCCCCGTCCTGCAGGGTGATCGCCGTCCAGACCAGAGCGACTTTTTCCAGCGGACGCAGCTGGGCGCGTCCCAGCACCCGGCTCAGCATCGGCAGCCAGGCCATGGGGTGCTCGTCGGAGATGCGGCCGATCAACTCGGCCGGCTGGACTCCGGCGTCGAGCCAGCGGGCCGCCAAGCGGTGTCCGTCCGCCGAGGCGAAACGGAACCCCACGGAGTCGGTGGCCAATCCGGCGTAGAGGTTCTCGGCGATCAGCCGGTCCACCGGCGCCTCGAGCAGGTCGAGCAGGCGGGCGATGAGAACCGTGGTCGACTCGGCGTCGATGTCGACCAGGTGGTCGGTGCCGAAGCGGACGTTGGTGGCGTGGTGGTCGATCACCAGCAGCGGCCGGCCCGCGTATTTGTCGGCCAGCGAACCCAGGCGGTTCGCCGCGTTCACATCAACGGTCACCACCAGCTCGGGATCGGCCAGCAGGGCGTCCGGGGCGACCACCAGGTGCTGTCCCGGTAGCCCGGACAGCGACCTGGGGACTCCTTCGGGCTCGGGAAAGCCCACCTGCACCACGGCGCCGCGCCGGGACAGCGCCAGACCCAGGGCCAACGCGCTGCCCAGCGCGTCCGCGTCCGGGTTGACGTGAGCCAGCACCACTACCGAGCGGGCCCCGGCCAGCAATCTGGCGCGCCGCGACCAGTTCGTCGGACACGGAACCGATGGGGTCGCACTGCCGAGTGAGCACCGCGGCACCGACGGGAAGCACGGGAATCACGCCAGGAGCAGACACGAGGAGGCCACGGCTTTCACACTCGCTGAGCCGAAGCGGAGGACACTCCGGCACCGGTTTCGGCGGCGGGTTCGTCGTCGAGGGAATCGTCCCACTCCGCGACCTCCCGGGGCGCCTTGTAGGGATCCGCGTCGCCCGCGTAGGACGCTCCGGCGGCTCGCTGCGCCACTTCGGCATCGGCGGCCCTGGCCGCGGCCAACAATTCGTCGATGCGATGAGCGTTGGCCGGCACCGTGTCCGGCTTGAATGCCAGCGTCGGCGTGAACTTGACCCCGGTCTGCCGACCGACGGCGCTGCGCAGCACACCCGTGGCGCTGGCCAGGGCGGAGGCTGATTCCTGGGCCTCTTCGGCGGAGCCGTACACGGTGTAGAAGACGGTGGCCTCACGCAGATCGGGCGTCATGGTCGCCGCGGTGATGGTGACCATCGCCAGCCGAGGGTCCTTGACCGTGTGCTCCAGTTCCGTCGCCACGATCGCGACGATTCGCTTGGCCAGCCGTCTGGCCCGGGCTACGTCCGCCATGACCTCATCTCCTTCCCCAATCGCGGTTGTCCGCTGGTTCCCGCTGCCGCCCTTGCACACTCCGGTGCGGGTTGGCGGAGCTGTTCCGACAGTACGTCTCTGACATGCCCGGGAGCGGCCGCCACCACGCGCAATCCGCTCGGATCACAGGTCGTCACAGGATGCGATGCGCCGCCGCACCGAGAGCAGTTCGATCTCGACCTCGTCGGCCAATTGCCGTTCGCAGGTGTCGAGCACCAGGGCCAGTTGTGCGCCGTCACCGGAGACCACGGCCACTGCCAGTACGGCGCGACGGTGCAGATCCTGCCCGCCGCATTCGGCGGCCGATACCTCCAGCCGCCGCAGCCGGGCCAGGATCGGCCGGATCACCGCCCGCTTGTGTTTGAGCGAGTGGACGTCTCCGAGCAGGACGTCGGCCTCCAGGACCCCCACCAGCGCGCTGTTCATCGCACACTCCTGAAACGAACGCGGCCAAGGACCGGCCCGGATTTGCGTTTGCAGATCCGGACCGGTCCCTGTGGGCTCAGACCCGCGGCTTCTCGCGAGTCTCGTACGTCTCGATCGTGTCGTCGATCTCGATGTTGTTCCAGGAGCCCAATCCGATACCGCACTCGAAGCCCTCCCGGACCTCGACCGCGTCGTCCTTGAACCGCCGCAACGAGTCGATGGCCAGGTTGTCGTTGATGACGACACCGTTGCGCAGCAACCGGGCCCGGGCGTTCCGCCGGATCTCGCCGGTCCGCACGATGCAGCCGGCGATGTTGCCGAACTTGGACGAGCGGAAGATCTCGCGGATCTCCGCCGACCCGGTGCGGACCTCTTCGAATTCAGGCTTCAGCATGCCCTTCAGGGCTGCCTCGACCTCGTCGATGGCCTGGTAGATGACCGAGTAGTACCGGATGTCGACGCCTTCACGGTCGGCCATCTCGGCCACGCCACGGACCGGCTTGACGTTGAAGCCGATGACGATGGCGTTGGTGATGACGGCCAGGTTGATGTCGTCCTGGGTGATGCCGCCGACGCCGCGGTGCACGACCCGCAGGTTGACCTCTTCGCCCACATCCAGCTTCATCAGCGAGTCCTCGAGCGCCTCGACGGTGCCCGAGTTGTCGCCCTTGATGATCAGCGTGAGCTGCTCGATCTTGCGCTCGGCCAGCGCGGTCCCCAGGTCCTCCAGGGTGATCCGACGACGGTTGGCGACCTGCGCCTTCCGCGCCGCAGCGGCTCGGGCACCCGCCAACTGGCGAGCGACCCGATCCTCTTCGACGACCATGAACGAGTCGCCCGCGCCGGGCACCGAGGTGAACCCGAGCACCTGCACCGGACGAGACGGGAGGGCCTCGGCCACCTGCTCGCCGCTGTCGCCCAGCATGGCCCGCACGCGCCCGTAGGCGTTGCCGGCCACGATCGCATCGCCGACCCGGAGCGTGCCCCGCTGCACCAGCACCGTGGCCACCGCGCCGCGACCCCGGTCCAGGTGGGCTTCGATCGCCACACCCTCGGCCTGCATGTCGGGGTTGGCCCGCAGATCCAGCGCCGCGTCAGCGGTCAGCAGGATGGCTTCGAGCAGCCCTTCGATGTTGATGTTCTGCCGAGCGGAGATCTCGACGAACATGGTGTCGCCGCCGTACTCCTCGGCGACCAGGCCGTACTCGGTCAGCTGCTGCCGGATCTTGTCCGGGTTGGCGCCTTCCTTGTCGATCTTGTTGATGGCCACCACGATCGGCACTTCCGCGGCCTTGGCGTGGTTGATGGCTTCCACCGTCTGCGGCATGACGCCGTCGTCGGCGGCGACCACCAGCACCACGATGTCCGTGGACTGCGAACCACGGGCCCGCATGGCCGTGAACGCCTCGTGACCGGGGGTGTCGATGAAGGTGATGAGCCGCTCGACGTCGTTCAGGTGTGTCGCCACCTGATAGGCGCCGATGTGCTGGGTGATCCCGCCGGCTTCCTTCTCGACCACGTTCGTCTGCCGGATGGCGTCCAACAGCTTGGTCTTGCCGTGATCGACGTGACCCATGACGGTGACGACCGGCGGCCGGACGACCAGGTCCTCCTCGCCGCCCTCGTTCTCTCCGTAGGAGAGGTGGAACGACTCCAGCAGCTCGCGGTCCTCGTCCTCCGGGGAGACGATCTGCACGTCGTAGCCCATCTCGGAGCCGAGCAGCTCGAGGATGTCGTCGGACACCGACTGGGTGGCCGTCACCATCTCGCCGAGATGGAACAGCGCCTGGACCATCGACGCCGGATTGGCGTTGATCTTGTCGGCGAAATCGGCCAGCGACGAGCCGCGGGCCAACCGCACCACGGCGCCGTTGCCTCGAGGCAGCGTGACGCCGCCCAGCGAGGGCGCCGACATGTTGTCGAATTCCTGACGCCGCTGCTTCTTGGACTTGCGGCCCTTGCGAGCCGGACCGCCCTGGCGACCGAATGCGCCCGGAGCGGTACCACCGCGACCGCGACCGCCGGCGCCCTGTCGGGCCGGACCACCCGGACCACCGGTACCGGCACCGCCGGGACCTCCCGCGCCACCGGGACGGTATTGCCCGCCGCCCGCACCGCCCGGCCGGTAAGGACCGCCGGTACCGGGACGCGCGCCGCCCGGAGTTCCCGGACGGCCGCCCGGGGTGCCGGGGCGGCCGGGAACTCCGCCGGGGCGAGGACCGGCTCCGGGGACACCGGAAGGACGCGGCGCGCCGGTACCCGGCACACCACCCGGCCGGCCGGCCGGTGGCCGAGGCGCACCGGGGACGCCGCCGGTGGGGCGCGCCGACGGGGCGCGACTGCCCACGTTGAACGGGTTGTTGCCGAAACGCGGAGGCCGCGGAGCGCCCGGCACGCCACCCACGGGTCGCGGCGGCCGTGGAGCCACCGGTCCCGGTGTCGCCGCGGGTGCGGCCGAAGCGGCCGGACGGTCCGCGGGACGCTCGGCCGGGCGGGCGGGCGCTGGGCTGGCCGCGGCCGGCCGCGCGGTGACCGGACCCGACGGCGCGGTGGCGCCGTCTCCACCGATGGTGGGCGCGCCCGTCCGTTGGTCGCCCGCGTTGACGTTCGCAGCGGTGTCCGAGAAGGACGGGCCGGACACTGCGGGCGCCGGGCGGCGCGGGGCGCCGGGCGTAGCCGGACGGGTGGGAGCACCGGCAGCCGGGCGCGGAGCCGGCTCCGCACCATTACCGGCGGCGGGGGCCGCGGCCTGAACCGGCACGCTGGGCGCGGCGGCGGACGTGGCCGGCGGAGTCGGCGATGCGGCGGACGGCGTCACCGAAGGCGCCTTCGGGCGCGGAGCCGCCTTGGTCTCGGTGCCGTTGGACTGGCCGTTCGCTGCGGCGGCCGGCGCCGAGGGGTACGCGTCCCGCAATTTGCGGACGACGGGTGCCTCGATGGTCGACGACGGCGATTTGACGAACTCACCCAACTCGGTGAGCTTGGTCATGATTTCTTTACTGGTCTTGCCGAGCTCTTTGGCGAGCTCATGTACTCGGGCCTTGCCTGCCACTTCTCTCCTCGGATGACGAGGTCGAGCGGGCCAAGGCCGCGCGACCTGTCGAGTTAGTACCGGTGGGTGCTCATGAGAGCGTCACGGTGTGCTCATGTCGGGTCGTCCTGCTTCCTGCTTCGGTGCGGCGGGAACACCGCCTTGGTCACGGACGCGACCGCCTGTCGGCGGACGTCCGTCGCATCTGGCGTCGGGAACTTCCGGCGACAGATCCCTGCTACTGCCTGCTTCGCACGGCCTCTGAGCCGAACTGCGGCCCGGAGAGCCGCAGTTGGATCGAGCTGCTGTCGGGGACGTCGTCCAGACGCAGCGCCCGAACGAAGGCCCGCCGTCGCAACGCCGCTTGCAGGCATTCCGGATCCGCGTGGAGCCAGGCACCCCGGCCCGGAAGCCGGTGGCGGTGATCCACGATAAGGACGCCGTTGTCGGCGACGATGCGAAGCAGTGCCGGTGGGTTCGCCTTCTGGCGACATCCGACGCAGGTCCGGATCGGGGCGTGCTCGTCACGCTGCGTTTTCGCCGCTCCACCGGCTGCGGCCGGTGAGGTGTCGATTGGCGGAATGAGGAACCTGCTTCGAACGTGGAGATCATGCGGGCGGACGTCGTGCAGACCGAACGGCACACAGCACCATCCACTCTACCGCGTGTCGTGGCCGGCTCGAGGCACGGCGCGGGAACCGGGAAATGTGCTCCCGCCGGAGTAGCAGAACGTCGTCGCCGGTGGCTCGCCGGGCCGGACTGTTCAGCGGGGTCCGGGTTCGGCCGACGCGGCGGCGTCGCTGCGGATGTCGATCCGCCAGCCGGTCAACCGAGCGGCCAAACGGGCGTTCTGCCCCTCCTTGCCGATGGCCAGCGACAGCTGGAAGTCCGGTACCACGACCCGGGCGGCCTTGGCGACCGGGTCGACCACGGTGACGGACAGCGCACGAGCCGGCGAAAGCGCGTTCCCCACGAAGGTGGCCGGATCGTCGTCGTGGTCGATGATGTCGATCTTCTCGCCGTTCAGCTCGCTCATCACCGCCCGCACCCGGGCGCCCATCGGCCCGATACAGGCCCCCTTGGCATTGATTCCCGCCACCGTCGGCCGCACCGCGATCTTCGAGCGATGGCCGGCCTCGCGCGCCACCGCGGTGATCTCCACGCTGCCGTCGGCGATCTCCGGCACCTCCAGCGCGAACAGCTTGCGGACCAGATTGGGGTGCGTCCGTGACAGCGTGATCTGGGCGCCGCGTAATCCGCGCGTCACCGCGACCACATAGCACCGGAGCCGTTGGCCGTGCACGTAGCTCTCCCCCGGCGCCTGCTCGGCCGCCGGGATGACGCCCTCGACATCACCCAGGCTCACCACGACCAGCCCGCGGGCATTCACCTTGGCGTCCGCCGTCACCGTGCCGGTGATCAGGTCGTGTTCCCGGCCGGCGAAGTCACCGAAGGTCTTCTCGTTCTCGACGTCGCGCAGGCGTTGCAGAATCAGCTGGCGCGCGGTCGTCGCGGCGATCCGGCCGAAGTCCTCCGGGGTGTCGTCCCACTCGTGGTAATCCGGATCGTCCACATCGCCGGAGGCCGCCAGGACCCGGATGAATCCGGTCCTCCGGTCCACCTCGACGCGGGCATGCGGCGCGTGGCCGTCGGTATGCCGGTATGCCGTCAGCAGGGCGGATTCCAGAGTGTCGATGAGGGACTCGAACGCGATTCCTTTCTCCTTCTCAACCGCGCGCAGCGCGGTGATGTCGACGTTCATTCCGCTGCCTCCTTGCTTTCGTCATCCTGCTCCAGCAGCGCGAGAACGGCGGCCGACGGCGTGGCGAACTCGACTTCCACCCGCGCCTTGGCCAAGTCGGCGTAGGCCAACCTGCGAGGGGTCACTCCGGACGGTCCCACGAGCAGCTCGATCCCGTCTTCGTCAGCGCGGCGCACCCGCCCCAGCAGCTGCTCACCGCCCGTGGTGGTCAGCGACAGCAGCCGCCCGCGGGCGCGCCGGAAATGCCGCGGCAGGGTCAACGGGCGGCCGATTCCCGGGCTGGTCACTTCCAGGACGTACGGTGCCGAACCGAACGGTGTGGCCTCGCCGGTGCCGGATTCCAGGCGGTCGAGCGCGTCGGAAAGGCTGCGGCTCAGTTCGGCCGCGGCATCGAGATCCACGCCACTGTCGCTGTCCACCACGACTTTCACCTGGCGGCGGCGGCCGGCGGTGGTGACGGTGAGCTGCTCGAGGTCGTAACCGGCGGCGGTCACCACCTGTTCCACCAGCTCGCGGATGGGCCGATCGTCGACGGGCATGCGGCTTCGGGCCTTTCTGACAATGTGAAGTTGTCGGTGAAGTTGTCGGTGAAGTTGTCGGTGAAGTTGTCGGTGAAGTTCGGTGGAGCTGCCGGTGGGTCGCCGGAGACGCTGTCGGAAAATGTCGGCCCGGACGGGCAGCGATCCATGGTAGTCGGCATCCCGAAGCGCCCGGCGGGGCGCCCGTAGGCCCGTCGGCCGCGCGGGAAACAGGACCAGTACCCCACGGCTGACACAATGTCGACCGTGCCGAACCGCCGCGACGACCGCGCCGAGCCGCTCGACCTGTCGCCGCCGACCGGAGCCGGATCCGCTGGCCGGCTCTTGGGCCGTCGGTCGATGCTGCTCGGCGGTACGGCCGCCGTGCTGCTCGCCGTCACGGCGTGCACGCCGACCACTCCGGCCACGAGGCGGACGGTCACCGTGACGACCGGCGCCCCGCCGCCGCCGGACCCGATGGGCGGGCTGGTGGCGGTGACCCGGCTGCACACCCTGCGGTTGGCCGGGGCCATGGCCGCGCTGACCAAGGACAAGACCCACCTTCCGGTGGTCACCGCCCTGCACGCGGATCGGCAAGCTCACCTCACCGGGTTGATCAGCGAGTGGAAGCGCACGAATCCCACCGACGCCGGCCAAGCCGCGGCCCAATCGGCCCAGCCGATCAGCGTCGGCACCGACGCCACCGCCATCTACGGCGCGCTGCGCAGCGACGCCGCTGCCGGCCAACAGCAGTTCACCGACGCCATGCTGACCGAATCGCGGTACCGCGCGGCGCTTTTCGGGTCGATCGCCGCCTGCCTGGCCTCCCATCGGACGGTGCTGTCGTGACCAGCCCGACCCCCCCGGCCACCACCGGACCGGCCACCACCACCGGACCGGCCACCACCACCCGGCCGGCCACCACCACCGGGCCGGTCACCACGTCCACCGGCCGCACCCCGGCGACCGGCGCGAGCGCGGGCGGGAAACTGCCGGCCGACACCTTGAAGGCCCTGGGCGTCGCCCTGGCCACCGAACACGCGGCCCTGTGGGCCTACGGGATCGTGGCCGCCTACGACCCGAGCGACGTCGACCTCATCAACTCCATCACCGCCGGACACCTCGCACGCCGCGACAACACCATCGACCTGATCAGCGCGGGCGGCGGGAAGCCCGTGGGTGCCGCCGCCGCGTACAAGCTGCCGACGACGGTCACGGACGCCAAATCTGCCCGCGCGCTCGCGAACACCATCGAGAGCGATTGCGCCGCCGCTTGGCGGGCCGTCATCGGCACCACCGACGACGTCGACCTGCGGACCACCGCACTGGAAGGCCTCTCCGACTCGGCCAACTGGCTCACCACACTCAAGCTGGCGGCCAAGACCACACCGGCGACGGTCGCGTTTCCCGGTCAATCGGACGACTGAGGCCCGGCCGGCAGCGCCGGTCGCTCGACGCCGGCGACCGTCGCCTCCCCGGTCGATCCAAGACCCGAGGTCCGGCACCGCCGCCCGACCGGCGCCGCGTCAGACCTCGAGCTCGGCGTGAACCAGACGGCTGAGATGACTCGCGGCCTCGGCCAGCGGAATCTCCTCCCGGTCGCCGGTTCTGCGGTCCTGCACCTCGACCACGCCGTTGGCGACTCCCCGCCCCACCACGACGATGGTCGGCACGCCGAGCAACTCGGCGTCGGTGAACTTCACGCCGGGTGAGGCGTTCCGGTCGTCCAGCAGCACCCGGATACCCGAGACACCGAGCGCATCGGCCAGATCCTCAGCCGCTTGACCGATCTCGTCACTCTTGCCCGCCACGACCAGGTGCACGTCGGCGGGCGCGAGTTCACGCGGCCAGATCAGACCTTTGTCGTCGTGGGAGTTCTCGGCCACCGCGGCCACGGCCCGGGAGACCCCGATGCCGTAGGACCCCATGGTGACGGTGACGAGCTTGCCGTTCTCGTCCAGCACCTGCAGGCCGAGGGCGTCGGCGTACTTGCGGCCCAATTGGAAGATGTGTCCCATCTCGATGCCGCGGGCCAGCGAGAGCGGGCCCGAGCCGTCCGGTGCCGGGTCGCCTTCTCTGATCTCGGCGGCCTCGACGAACCCGTCACCATCGAAGTCCCGGCCCGCGACCAGATCGAACACGTGCCGGCCCGGCGCGTCCGCCCCGGTGATCCAGGACGTGCCGATCGAGACACGGGGGTCGAGCAGATAGCGGATGTGGGCAGCGTGGTCCGTACCCAGGGCGCCCGGCCCGATGTAACCCTTGACCAGAGCCGGGTTCTTGGCGAAGTCCTCCTCGGTGAAGGCCTCCACCTCGGCGGGCGCCACATTGGCCTCCAGCCGCTTCAGGTCGACCTCCCGGTCACCGGGGAGCCCCACCGCCAGCGGCTCACGGGTGCCGTCCGGGTGCCGCAGCATGACCACGACGTTCTTGAGCGTGTCCGCCGCCGTCCAGGGTCGGTCCGGGCGGGGATATGACTCGTTCGCCGTCGCGACCAGGGTCTCGATCGTCGGGGTGTTCGGCGTGTCCTCGACGTGAGCGGCCGGCAGCGCGGCGATGTCGGCGGCCGACCGGGCTGCGGGCACGTGCGTCCGCACGGCTTCCACGTTGGCGGCGTAACCACCCGGCGAGCGGACGTAGGTGTCTTCGCCGACGTCGGAATCGGCCAAGAACTCCTCGGAGGCGCTGCCGCCCATGGCTCCGGACATCGCCGACACGATGACGTACCGGAGACCCAACCGGTCGAAGATCCGGATGTAGGCCTCGCGGTGCCGCTGATAGGAGGCGGCCAACCCGGCGTCGTCGATGTCGAAGGAATACGAATCCTTCATCACGAATTCCCGACCCCGCAGGATTCCGGCCCGCGGCCTGGCCTCGTCCCGGTACTTCGTCTGGATCTGGTACAGGGCCAGGGGCAGGTTCTTGTAGGACGAGAAGATGTCCTTGACCAGCAGTGTGAACATTTCTTCGTGGGTCGGGCCCAGCAGGTAGTCGGCGTCCTTGCGGTCCTTGAGCCGGAAGAGATTAGGGCCGTACTCGGTCCAGCGACCGGTGGCCTCGTAGGGCTCGCGGGGCAGCAGCGCCGGAAAATGGACCTCTTGGGCGCCGATGGCGTCCATCTCCTCGCGGATGATCTTTTCGACGTTGCGCAGCACCCGATAACCCAACGGCAGCCACGAATAGATGCCGGGCGCGGCGCGGCGAACGTAGCCGGCCCGCACCAGGAGCTGGTGGCTCGGCACCTCGGCATCCGCGGGATCCTCGCGCAAAGTACGGAAGAAAAGCGACGACAAGCGGGTGATCACGGGTGGGAACTCTATCGGCCGGTGGCCGCCGGACCGGAACGGTTTGCTCTCGCTCCGGCGGATTCGAACAGCGGGCCCATGGTCGAACCGTTGCCGCGCCGCGCTGCCGGGACGTTGCCGGGTCGATGTCCGAGCAGGATCGCGGGGCGGCGCGGTTGGACGGTGCTGGACGCGGTGGAGTTCGGCGAACGCGACGGCCTGACCCACCCGGCTGTATCCGTTCCGGCGAGCCGAAAAATTGGTTGCCAAGCGTGCGACTGTTCACCTGGCGACCACCTGACGTCCGGTGACCCCCGGTGGCCGGGGCGCCGAATGTCAGCGAGGAAGGAGGTTCGAACGATGGCTTTTTTGTCGGTGAACCGACCTCACCTTTCCCCGCTCCGGTCCGGCTGACCTGCCGGCCCCGGCATTTTCGGACCGGACCTCCCATTGGAGCTCCGTTGTCCCGCAAAATGCGTTCCGATCTGTTTCACCGTCCCGCACTCAGCTCTTCACCGTCCCCGGCGGCGCCGGACCGTCTGACATTCGATGCCACCGGCGACGATTCCGCCGGCGGCGGCGCGGTCACGTGGCCCGGCGAAGGCCCCGACGAGCCCGAGGACTTCGACGAAGACGACGACCTCGACACCTGGGTTCCCATCAGACCCCGGCGGCCGATCCGCAGCGCCGATCCGCGGTTGGCCCGGGAGGGACGGTCCGGGCGGGCCCGACCCGATGTCGACCGGACCGATGCGGCCGGGCCGGACGATACCGATGTCGACCGGACCGCTGCGGCCGGGCCGGACGATACCGATCCCGACCGGCCGACCGGTCCCGAGTCGGGGTTCGCCCGGGCGCCCGAGTCACCGTTCAGTTCCTATGACGTGGCCACGCACGGCCCGCAACCCGCGCCCGAATGGCTCATCACCGCGCTGGCCGCCCGGGATACCCGCCTGGGCAGCCTGAAAAGCGGTAAGGAGGCGGATGTCTCGCTACTCGATCGATCATTGCCCGGCGGTCCGGGGTGCCTACTGGCGGTGAAGACCTATCGGGACAACCCGCATCGGATGTTCCATCGGGACGCCGCCTACCAGGAGGGCCGCCGGACCCGGCGGAGCCGCGAGGGCCGGGCCATGGCCGCCAGGACGACCTTTGGTCGGGAGCTCCTGGCGGGCCGCTGGGCGACAGCCGAGTTCGCCGCCCTGAGCACGCTGTGGCAGGCCGGGACGCGCGTGCCTTATCCGGTCCAGATCATCGGCACCGAACTGATGATGGAATTCGTCGGTGATCCGGATGGCCGGGCCGCGCCCCGGCTGGCCGCCTACGACGGCGGCACCGACGACTTCGTCGAGCTCTGGTACGACCTGGTCCAGAGCCTGGAGAAACTGGCCGGGCAGGGGCTGACCCATGGCGATCTGTCCGCCTACAACGTGCTGGTCCGGGACAGCGGCTGCGTGCTGATCGACCTGCCACAGGTGGTCGACATCGTCGCCAATCCCCAGGGTTTGGCCTTTCTGGAACGCGATTGCACCCGGATCGCCGACTTCTTCGCCCGCCGAGGCGTGCGGGCGGCGGACGCCGACCGGCTCACCGGACACCTGGCGTCGATCGCCAACCGGTGATCCAGCGGCGGCCGGAAAGCCGGGCATCCGCTCTCCGGCCGCCACCTTCGGAAGCGCATAACCTGACGCGATGACGCATTTCGACCTGGTGATCATCGGAACCGGCTCCGGCAACTCGATCCTGGGACCGGAGTTCGACTCGTGGTCGGTGGCGATCGTCGAGGACGGCAAGTTCGGCGGTACCTGCCTGAACGTCGGCTGCATTCCCACCAAGATGTTCATCCACCCGGCGGACCTCGCCGACGCCAGCCGCGACGCCGCCCGGCTCGGAGTGACCAGTCATCTCGACGCCATCGACTGGCCGTCCATCCGCGACCGCATCTTCGGCCGGATCGACGCCATCGAAGCGGCGGGGCGGCGATATCGCCAGAGCGAGGAAAACCCCAATGTGACCGTGTTCGAGGGCCGGGGTCGCTTCACCGGGCCCAAGGAACTCACCGTCGCGCTGCACTCCGGCGAGACCGTCACCGTCACCGGCGACCGCTTCGTCGTCGCCGCCGGCTCTCGGCCGCACATTCCGAATCTGCCGGGGCTGTCCGACGGTGCTGCCCCGTTCCACACCTCCGACACGGTGATGCGGATCCCGGAACTGCCCCGCCGGCTCGTCGTGATCGGCGGCGGCTACATCGCCGCCGAGTTCGGGCACATCTTCTCTTCCTTCGGGTGCGAGGTGACCCAACTGTGCCGCGGTCCGGCTCTGCTGCGCCACCACGACGAAGACATCTCCGCCGCCTTCACGGCGTCCGTATCGGCCCGTTACCGGTTGGTAACCCAGGTGCGGGTAGACGCGGTGAAACCGCGGTCCGACGGCGGCGTCCAGATCGAGTTCCGGCACCACGACGGCTCGGAAACACTCAGCGCCGATTTGTTGCTCGTGGCGGCCGGGCGGGTCCCGAACGGGGACGAACTGGACGTGGCGGCCACCGGTCTGGAGGTGGACGCGGAGGGCCGGGTGGTGGTCGACGAGTACCAGCGCACCGGTGTCGACGGCATCTGGGCCCTCGGCGACGTCAGCTCCCACTACGCGCTCAAGCACGTGGCCAACGCCGAGGCGCGGACGGTCAAACACAATCTCGCCCACCCGGACGACCTGCGGGCCACCGACCACCGGTTCGTTCCGGCCGCGGTGTTCACCGACCCGCAGATCGCCTCCGCGGGCCGCACGGAGCGGCAGTTGCGGGAGGCGCACGTTCCCTACGTCGCCAAGATCCAGAAGTACGGCGACATCGCCGCCGGCTGGGCCCGCGAGGACACCGATCACTTCCTCAAGGTGCTGGCCGACCCGGCCACGGGTCTGCTGCTGGGCGCGCACGTCATCGGACCCGAAGCGGCCACGGTCATTCAGTCGCTCATTACCGCGATGCACTTCTCCATCCCGGCTCACCAATTCGCCCGGGAGCAGTACTGGATCCATCCGGCCCTGCCCGAACTGGTCGAGAACGCGCTGCTGGGACTGCCCGATCCGACTGGGGTCTGATCCGACCCGACCGCCATGTCCCGCGTCGCGCCCTAATACTGCCCTAGTACCCGCTCGTTCCCCGAGCGTGGGGCGATCTGTTGTCGTATACGACCGCAGAACTCCCCGCTCGCGAGTTACCTGCGCTGCGGCTACGCCGGGGCCAGCGTCAGGATCTCCGCACCCGCATCGGTGACCAGCAGGGTGTGCTCGAACTGCGCGGTCCAGGACTTGTCCCTGGTGGTGACGGTCCAGCCGTCGTCCCAAAGGTCCCATTCGGCGGCGCCGACGGTGATCATCGGCTCGATGGTGAACGTCATCCCCTTCTCGATGACCGTGTCCACCCGCGGTTCGTCGTAGTGCAGGATCACCAGGCCGGAATGAAAGGTGTGGCCGATGCCGTGCCCGGTGTAGTCACGCACGACGCCATAGCCGAAGCGTTTGGCGTAGGACTCGATCACGCGGCCGACCACGTTCAGCTTGCGGCCGGGTGCGACGGCCTTGATGGCTCGGCGCAGCGCCTCTTCGGTGCGTTCCACCAGCAGCCTGTTCTCCTCGGCCACGTCGCCGGCCAGATAGGTGGCGTTGGTGTCGCCGTGCACGCCGTGGATGTAGGCGGTGACGTCGATGTTGACGATGTCCCCGTCTTCGATGACGGTGCTGTCGGGGATGCCGTGGCAGATCACCTCGTTCAGCGACGTGCAGCAGGACTTCGGGAAATTGCGGTATCCCAGCGTGGACGGATAGGCGCCGGCGTCGCAGATGTACTCGTGCACGACGCGGTCCAACTCGTCCGTGGTGACCCCCGGAGCGACGGCCCGGCCGGCCTCGGCCATGGCGGCAGCCGCGATCCGGCTGGCGATGCGCATCTTCTCGATCGTCTCGGCCGACTGCACCCAACCTTCGGTGTCCGGCGCCGGACCGGGCCGCCCGACGTATTCGGGTCGTTGGATCCGGGCCGGCACCGATCGACTCGGGGTCGGCCGGCCAGGGCGAAGGACAGTGCGCAGCATGGTCACCACCCTAAGCGGGGGCGGCCGGATCACTTGGCGGGAAACGTCTTCAACCAGTTGTCGAGGAGAATGTTGGTGCGCTTGGAATCGTTGCCGCCCACGATGAGGGACGCGAAAGCCACATCGCCGCGGAATCCGGTGGTCCAGGCGTGAGCCTGTTCCTGTCCCTTGTCGTTGACGAAGTCGGCCGTGCCGGTCTTCAAATAGACCGTGCCCGCGTCCCGCAGGGTGTAGCCCGTCCCTTTGGTCACCACCGCGCGCATGAGTTGCTTGATGTCGTCCTGGACCGTGGTGGGCCGGGTGGCCGGCGTCTGGTCGACGGTCGTCTTGGTGCCCCTGATCACGGTGGGCATCGGCATGGCCCCGTTCGCGGCGGTGGCCGCCATCATCGCCTCGGCGAACGGCGTGACCAGGACGTTGCCCTGCCCGAAGCCGTTCTCCGCCTTCTGGTCGATGGAATTCGCGACCGGCACCTTTCCGTTCAGCACGGTCAGTCCCGGAATGACGAAGTCCAGTCCGACGCCGTATTGGTACCCGGCGTTCGGCAGCGCATCCGCCGGCAACAACGTGCTCAATTTCGCGAACGAGGTGTTGCACGACCGCGCGAACGCCTCGATGACCGGCACATCGCCGAGATCGAAGCCCTCGTTGTGGATCTCCTGACCGTTGATGGTCACGGCGCCCGGGCAGGCGACCGTCGAATCCGGAGTGACCAGCCCGCTGGAGAAGGCGGCGGTCGCAGTGATGATCTTGAAGGTTGACCCGGGCGGATATTCGCCCACCAGAGCGATCGGTCCCTGCGCGTTGGCGGCCTGATTCTGCGCGACCGTGAGAATTTCGCCGGTGGACGGTTGGATGGCCACCAACACCGCTGGTTCCTTCACCGTACTGAGCACCTTTTCGGCGGCGCTCTGCATCTGGCTGTCGATCGTCAGCGTGACGTTCGAGCCGGCGTCGGCCGTGTGCTGGGCCAGAGTCTCGAGCTCGGCCCCCGTCGAGTCGGTGGACACGATCTTCCACCCGGGCGTGCCGGTCTCCATCTTCTCGGCCACCGGGGTCACCTCGGACAGCAGCACCTTGGCGAAGTCCTTGGTGGGAGGCAGGTTGCGGACCTGGGACGGAAAGATCAGCCCCGGGATGGCGGCCAGTTGTCCGGCGACCTTCTTGTATTCGGCCTCCCGCAGATTCGTGACCGTGTAGCCGCTGCTGTTACTGGCGTTGGTGATGCCGGCGGTGACCGATGGGGCGGTGACCGTCGGGTCGAATTGTTTGAGCAGGGATTCCAGCTGCTTCGCGGTCCCGGCCACGTCGGTCACCTTGGCCGGCAGAGCCACCACCGAATAGATCGTGGTGGGCGAGACAAGCTGGGCGTCGTCCCGATCGACGATGGTGCCGCCGGTGGTGCTGGATCGGTCGACCGCGATGCTCTGCTGCGGGCCCAGCTTGGGGTTGATGACGGTCGGTGTCCAGGTCACCGACCAGGAGCCGTCCTGGCCCTGGACGAGGGCCCAACTGGCGTCGTAGCTCCAGCTGATGCCGCCCGGAATGGTCCAGACGAAGTGCGCGGTGACCTGCGCCTGACCGGCCGCCGGCTGACTGAGATTCGAAGTGGTCACGGCGATCCGGGTCGGCTTGACGTTGGCCAGGACGGTTTGGATCTGCTGCGACGCCGCGCTGGGGTCGGAGGTCTGCTCGCCGATCAGCGCGGGCTGCGCGGCCTGCCATGCGGAGGCGAACTGCGACACCGTGGTGTCCGGCCCCTGGGTGCTGCCCGAACTCGTCGTGGTGCCGGAGGTCGGAGTGGGCGTGCACCCCACCAGCACCAGGGCGAACGCGGCGAACGGAAACAGCAGGTGGCGTGTCCATCGGCGTCGGGTTCCTCGGCGTCGTGGCGTCCCAGGCATGGGTCGAGTATCGCGGGCGGGCTGTTTCGCCGGGCGCAAATGCAGCCCAGTGCGGGCCGTGTTCTCCGATCGGATCCGTCGGTCGTCAGAACAGCACGGATGCGAAGGTGCCGGTTTGCCGGAACCCTATGCGCTGGTACGCGAGCCGGGCCGCCACGTTGAAATCGTTGACGTACAGGCTCGGCAGTCGGCCCAGCCGCTGGATCTCGCGGGTCAGGGCCGCCACCGCCGGCGCCGCCAGCCCTTGACCCCGGCGGGCCGGATCGACCCACACCCCCTGGATGAGGCCGACCTGCCTGGACATGGCCCCGATCTCGGCCTTGGCCACCACCCGCCCGTCTTCGAAGCGGGCGAACGCCCGGCCGGCCGCGATCAGCGCCGCCAGCCGATGGCGGTAGGCGGTGCCGCCGTCGGGCAGCCGCGGGTCCACGCCCACTTCCTCGGTGAACATGGCCACAGCGGCCGGGAAGTAGGCGTTGATCTGGTCGGGCCGGACGGGCACCATGTCCGGATCGCTGCGGCAGGCGGGCGGGTCCGGACAGGTCATCAGCGGCTGGTTCGGCCGCAGCTCCCGACACGATCCCCACACCGGCTCCAACAGCTCCCACATCGGGAGCACCAACTCGGCCGGCCCCAGGATGGAGGCGCACTGCCGGCCACGGCGGCCCGCGGTGTGCGCGAAGGAGTGGACCGCGTCACGGTCACCGGTGATGGGCAGCAGGTTGGCGCCGTCGAAGCACAGGCCCTCGCGGCCGCCGCCGACACCCCAGAACTGGCCGCCCAGCGCCTTGCGGTCCATGCCGACATGTTCGAAACGCGCCGCCACCATGCAGGCCTGAACGGGAACCGACGCCAGCACGCGGGCCACTTGTCCGGCGTGCGACCGGCCCAGGACACGGGCGTTACCGGTGATCAGCACGAACGGCCCCGCGACGCCGGCGAGGAGGTGGGCACTGTCGGAAGTCCGGGTCAGACCAGACTGACCGACGGTTCGCCGGAGAGGACCCCGGCTTGGCGCATCGTCTCGGCCAGCTTCATGGCCTCGTCGATCAGCGTTTCCACGATCTCGGCCTCCGGGACCGTGCGGATGACCTCGCCCTTCACGAAGATCTGGCCCTTGCCGTTTCCGGACGCCACCCCGAGGTCGGCCTCGCGGGCCTCACCCGGACCGTTGACCACGCAGCCCATGACGGCGACGCGCAGCGGCACGTCCAGACCCTCCAACCCGGCGGTTACCTCGTCGGCGAGCCGGTACACGTCGACCTGGGCCCGGCCGCAGGAGGGACACGACACGATCTCCAGACCGCGTTCTCGTAGGTTCAACGACTCCAGGATCTGCAACCCGACCTTGACCTCTTCGACGGGCGGCGCCGACAGGGACACCCGGATGGTGTCGCCGATGCCTCGCGACAGCAGCGCACCGAAGGCGACCGCCGATTTGATGGTGCCCTGGAAGGCGGGACCGGCCTCGGTGACGCCGAGATGCAGCGGGTAGTCGCATTGTTCGGCCAACAGCTCGTACGCGCGGACCATCACCACCGGGTCGTTGTGCTTGACCGAGATCTTGATGTCCCGGAAGTCGTGCTCCTCGAACAGTGAGCATTCCCAGAGCGCCGATTCGACCAGCGCTTCCGGGGTGGCCTTGCCGTACTTGGCCAGCAACCGCTTGTCCAACGAACCGGCGTTGACGCCGATCCGGATCGGGATGCCGTGGTCCTTGGCCTCGCGGGCGATGGCGCCGACCTGGTCGTCGAACTTGCGGATGTTGCCGGGGTTGACCCGAACCGCCGCGCAACCGGCGTCGATGGCCGCGAACACGTAACGGGGCTGGAAGTGGATGTCGGCGATGACCGGGATCTGCGACTTGCGGGCGATGGCCGGCAGGGCCTCGGCGTCGTCGGTGTCCGGAACGGCCACCCGAACGATCTGGCAACCCGAGGCGGTCAGTTCGGCGATCTGTTGCAGGGTGGCGTTGACGTCGGCGGTCTTGGTCGTGCACATCGACTGCACCGACACCGGATGCTCGCTGCCCACCCAGACGCCGCCCACGTTCAGCTGCCGGGTCGGGCGGCGGGGCGCCAAAACCGGCACCTGGCGATCCGCCGGCAGGGACGGCATGCCCAAGCCGATCAGGGATCCGGTCTGCGGTGCTGACATGTGTGCTTCTACCTCTTCCGCTACTGCGGCTCGGCTGATCAGGACAGCCGCACCGGGTTGATGATGTCGGCGATCAGGGTGAGGGCCGACAACCCGATGAACAACAATGCCACCACGTAGGCGACGGGCATCAGTTTGGCCACGTCGAACGGTCCCGGGTCGGCCTTCCGGCGGAGCTTGGCCCACCCCCGGCGGACCCATTCGATGATCGCGCCCAGGATGTGGCCGCCGTCCAGCGGCAGCAGCGGCAGCATGTTCAGCAGGAACAGACTGAGGTTGAACCCGGCCAGCAAGCGCAGGAACAAGGTCATCTTGTCCTTGAAGCTGGTGTCCTGGGCGAGGATCTCACCGCTGATCCGGCCGGCGCCGACGATCCCGACCGGGGTGTTGGGATCGCGGGCCTTGCCGTCGAACACCGACTCCCACAGCGCCGGAATGCGCTGCGGGATGTCTATGACGGCGTGCGCGGCGGCGCCGATGAAGTCCCAGGTGAAGCCGACGGCGGCGCCGAACGACTGCTTCTGGTAATCCTCCGCGGCCGTGACTCCCAGGAAACCGCCGGTGGTGAGGCCGGTCCGATTGCCGGCGTTGTCGAAGACCGCCAGGGTGTTGGACACGATCGGCACCTGAACCGTGGTCTGCACCCCTTTCCGCTCGTAGGTGAGCGGTTGGGTGCGGCCGGCCGAGGACTGGATCAGCGACTTCATCTGATCCCAGCTGCTGATCCGCTGTCCGGCGAAAGCCACGATGGTGTCGCCTGGCCGCAGTCCGACCAGGGCGGCCGGGGTCTTCTGGGCGTCGGCGCCGCACACCGCGGTGGCCGGTGCGGTGGCAGGGAGTACGCAGGCACTCACGGACTCGATCCGCGGCACCGGTTGCAGGGTGCCCACGCTCATGCCCAGGATCACGAAGAGCAGCACCGCGAAGATGAGGTTCTGCAGCGGGCCGCCGAACATGACGATGATCCGCTTGAACGGATGCAGCTGGTAGAACTGCCGCCCGTCGTCGGTCTCCAGCACCTGCGACCGGTCACCGGCCCGGGTGTCCTCGACCAGTTGCCGGATCATTCCTACCGGTCCGAACGCCGTGGTCGTCGGCGCCCGGCGGCCGCTGCGGCCCGGCGGCACCATCCCGACCATGCGGATGTACCCACCCAGCGGCATGAGCTTGAGGCCGTATTCGGTCTCCCCCCGTCGGCGGGACCACAGCGTGCGGCCGAACCCGATCATGTACTGGGTGACGCGGACGCCGAAGCGCTTGGCGAAGAAAAGGTGTCCGGCCTCGTGCCAGGCGATCGAGACGAGCAGTCCCAAGAGGAACAGCAAAATCCCGACGGCGGTCCACACCGCGGTCCACATCTGTACGTGACTCCTCGTGACGGGAAGATCAGGGCGCCGCGGTGACCGCGACGCCGATGGCCTCTCTGGCTGCCGCCCGGGCCCAGGCCTCGGCGTCCAGGACGTCTTGCAGGTCGCGCGGCTCGCTGCGCAGCGGATCGGCCGACTCCAGGATGCCCGAGAGCAGGGCGGGAATCCCGGGGAACGACAGCCGGCCGGCCAGGAAGGCGGCCACCGCCTCCTCGTTGGCCGCGTTGAAGGCCGCGGGCAGCAGGCCACCGGCCTCGCCGGCGGCGCGGGCCAGACCCAGCGCCGGAAATGCCGCATGGTCGACCGGCTCGAAGGTCCACTGCGCGGCTTGGCTGAAGTCGCAGGCGGCGGCCACGCCGGGCAGCCGGTCCGGCCAGACCAGGCCCAGCGAGATCGGCAGCCGCATGTCCGGCGGCGAGGCCTGGGCCAGGGTGGACCCGTCGAAGAAGGTCACCATCGAGTGGATGACGGACTGCGGATGGACGACGGTGTCGATGCGCTCGTACGGCACTCCGAAGAGCAGATGTGCCTCGATGAGCTCGAGGCCCTTGTTCACCAGAGTGGCCGAGTTGATCGTCACCACCGGACCCATCGACCAGGTCGGATGAGCGAGCGCCTGGCCGGGTGTGACATCGGTCAGCTCGGCGGCCGAACGTCCGCGGAACGGGCCACCGGACGCGGTGAGAACCAGGCGGGCCACCTCGGTCTCCTGACCGGCCCGCAGGCATTGGGCCAGGGCGGAGTGCTCCGAGTCCACCGGCACGATCTGGCCGACGGCAGCGGCGCGGGTGACCAGCGATCCGCCGGCCACCAGCGACTCCTTGTTGGCCAGGGCCAGAGTTCGGCCCGCCCGCAGGGTGGCCAGGGTGGGCGCCAGTCCGATGGAACCGGTGATGCCGTTCAGCACGACGTCGGCGTCGGTGCTGTCCACCAGGTCGACGATGGCGTCCGGGCCGGTGCGCACCGGCCGGCCGCAGTCCGGCGCCTGAGCGGACGCCACCGCGAGCTGCGCCTGCGGGTACTGGGCTGCTTGAGCAGCGAAGAGCTCCGGATTTGCCCCACCGGCGGCCAGACCGACGATCTCGAATCGCCCGGGCTGGCCGGCGACGACGTCGAGCGCCTGGGTGCCGATCGAGCCGGTGCAGCCCAGCACCACGATCCGCCGGGGCGGTCGGTGGACGGCCTTCCCGCCCTGGGAGTCGGCTGATCCCGGTCCGCGGCGGTCGGCAGCAAAATGATGGGACATCGGACGCCATTGTGCCGGGTCGGCGGACCTGTCGGCCGCCTCCGGCGCGCTCAGCAGCCTGTTCCCGTTCGCTTCGCATGCCGCGCACAGCTGGGCGTGGCCCCCGGCTTCGAAAGTCCCGACTGTCACCCCGCCCGGCGAGCCACGCTTTCAGTAGTTCCTGGCTGTGGCGACGCGGGGCCCGCAGCCGCCGTGTACAACGCCCCAAGGCCCCACGCGCCCGCGGAGCGCGGCCGGCCCGTCAGCCAGGCGAGCCCGGCGAGCTTGCGCGGGGCGCTCAGCCGACCTATAGGATCCGCCCCATTGAGCGCCCCACAGCCCCAACCCCCGGCGAGGCGCGGCTCATCAGCCCGCGCATGCCGCGCACAGCTGGGCGTGGCCCCCGTGGAAGAATTCGAGGCAGTGACCGGCCGGCTGGCCGGACAGGCACGGAGGAGGACGCGGTGGCCGGCACCGATCTCGAAAAGCATGATTCCGGGGCCGTGGTCCACCACCCGGTGCCCACGTACAACCCCGACGCGCCCAGCGAAGCATGGGGTTGGCACGGGCAGTGGAGCAACTTCGCGCTGCGGGGCCGGCGCCTGCTGCTCGGCCTTGGAGTGGTGGGGCTGGTGCTGATGCTGCTCGGCAACCAGCAATCGCACGTCGAGGACTACTACCTGGTGGCCTTTGCCCTGGTGTTGGCCGTCTGGTCGTTCCGCACCGAGCGGGACGTCCGGCGTCGGCGCCGCATCAAACCCTGAGTTTCGCGCCGGGATGCGGACGCTCGGTCTGATCGGCGGCATGAGCTGGTACTCGACCCTCGAGTACTACCGGGTCATCAATCAAGAGGTTGGCCGACGGCTGGGTGGGCATGCTTCCGCCCGGATGCTGATGAGCAGCCTGGACTTCGCCGAAGTGCGGGCCGCCCAGCTGGTGCCCGGGTGGGAACGCGCCGACGAGTTGATGGCAGCGGCGGCCCGCACGCTCGTCACGGCCGGTGCCGACGCGCTGGTGCTGTGCACGAACCTCATGCACAAGACGGCTCCGGCCATCGAAGCCGCTGTTGACATCCCCTTCCTGCACATCGCAGATGCCGTCGCGGGCCAAGCCCTTTCAGCCGGATATCAGCGCGTCGCCCTGCTGGCCACCAAGCCGGTGATGGAAGAGACCTTCTACGCCGAGCGCCTGGCCGGCCACGGCATTTCCGTGCTCGTTCCGGACGCGGACGAGCGGGCGATGATCAACCGCGTCATCTTCGACGAGCTGACCGTCGGGATCGTGGATCCGGCCTCGCGGGCGGCCTACGTGGCGGTCGCCGAGCGGCTGGCCGGCCAGGGCGCCCAGGCCATCGTCGAGGCCTGCACCGAGATCGAGCTGCTGTTGCGCCCGGGCGACACCTCGATCCCGCTGATCGATTCGATGCAGGCTCATGCGCTGGCGGCGGTGGACTTCGCGCTCGCTGCCCTGGGCTGATAGACGCTGCGCTGGCCTGATAGACGCTGCGCGAAGCCGGCCCGGTCGGCCGGGGAAAAGCTACGAGATCGGGTTCAGCTGTGCTCAGCAGCCAGCTGACCGCAGGCGGCAGCGATCTCCTGGCCCCGCGTGTCCCGCACGGTGCAGGCCACCCCCTGGGCGCGAACGCGCCGAACGAACTCGTCCTGGACCGGTTTGGGCGAGGCGTCCCATTTGCTGCCGGGAGTCGGGTTCAGCGGGATCAGGTTGACGTGGACCAGCGGCCCGAGATGGCGATGCAGCAGTGCGCCCAGCAGGTCGGCGCGCCATGCCTGATCGTTGATGTCCCGGATCAGCGCGTATTCGATGGAGACACGTCGCCCCGTGGTGTCGGCGTAGCGGCGTGCCGCTCCGAGCACCTCCTCGACCTTCCACCGCTGGTTGATCGGCACCAGGGTCTCGCGCAGTTCGTCATCCGGAGTGTGCAGCGAAACGGCCAGCCGCACCTGCAGATTCTCGGCGGTCAGTCGCTCGATCGCCGGCACCAGGCCCACCGTGGAGACAGTGATCGACCGCGCCGAGATCCCGAGTCCGCGCGGCGCCGGCGCGATGATCTTCCGGACCGCGTCTATCACGCGGTTGTAGTTGGCCAGCGGCTCCCCCATGCCCATGAACACGATGTTGGACAGCCGGCCGGGTTCGCCGAGGGCGCCGTCGCGAGCCGCCCGGGCCGCCAAGCGGACCTGTTCCACGATCTCCCCAGTCGACAGGTTGCGCTCCAGACCGCCCTGCCCGGTGGCGCAGAACGGACAGGCCATGCCGCAGCCCGCCTGTGAGGAGACGCACAGCGTGATGCGTTCCGGATAGCGCATGAGGACCGACTCGATCAGCGTGCCGTCGTGCGCGCGCCACAGCGTCTTACGGGTGTCGCCGTCGTCGCAGGCCAGCGACCGCACCTCGGTGAGCAGCTCGGGAACCAGGCCGTCGACGAACTCACGCCGGCCCGTCGACGGCAGGTCCGTCATCTCGTCGGCGTTCCGACTGAGGTTCGAAAAATAGTGGCGCGCCAGTTGATCGGCCCGGAAGGCCGGCTGGCCGGCCGCCGTGACGGCGGCGCGCAAGCCGGCCGCATCGAGGTCGGCCAGATGCACGGGTGGCTTTCCGCGGCGGGGCGCGGTGAACACCAGGGGCAGAGATCGTGTCATGACAGAGATCCATTCTCCCCTACCGGCCGCGTGCAGCCGCTTCCCTGAAGCCCGCCATCTACAACGCGCCCGTGCAAATACAAGGTGGGCCCACGTTGTATTTGCACGGGCGCGTTGTATACCCCGCGTTGCGAACCTCGCGACCGTGGGCTGGCTCGGCCCTACACCATCAGGCGTAACCGTCGGCCACCCGTTCCGCCTCGCGCCCGTACGAGGGCCCGTGGCTGACGGCGTGCACGAGCAACGGATGCAGTTGGTGCAGCCCGATCCGATCGCGCCAGTCCGACGGCAAGCCGGCCGCTTCCGAGTAAGACTCCAGAACCACGTCGAGGTGCGGCAATCCGAACAAGGCGAGCATGGCCAGGTCGGTCTCGGCGTGCCCGCCGTGAGCCGCCGGATCGATGAGCACCGCGCCGGACGAACTCCAGAGCAGGTTGCCCGACCACAGGTCGCCGTGGATGCGAGCCGGGGCCCGGCCGTCCTCGAATTCACCGGCCGTCAGCCGCTCGCACACCCGCTCGACCAGGCGCACGGCCCGCTCACTCAAGTGCCCCACGTCCCTGGCCGCGCGGGCGAAGGGCAGCAGCCGGGCCGTTGCGTAGAACTCGCCCCAGCTGGCAAACGACCCGAGCGGCAAGCGCTGCCGGCCGATCCAGGCCACGCCCGGGCCGCCGTCCGGACCGCATCCGAAGGCCTCCGCCCCCGCGGCGTGCGTCACGGCCAGGGCCCGACCGAAAGCGACGGCCGCCACCCGACCCGGTCGCGCACTGTCGATGCGCTCCAGGCTGATCGTCGTCGCCGTGACCGCCTCGACGCGAGCAATCCGCGCGCCGCCGGCGGATTCCGCTGCTGCCAACCAGCGCAAACCGGCCGCTTCCGCCGCGAAGAAGCCGTCCGGCGCATCGGTCCGGCGCTTGAAGTGAACGTCGTGCCCCGCCATGTCGCGGGACGCTACCGTGGGTCGGTGTCTTACGTTCTGAGCGTCAACGTCGGCCGGGAGAAGCGGGTCGGCTACTCCGAGAAAGCGACGACCGGAATCGACAAGCGGCCGGTCGACGGGCCCGTGCAGGTGAGCACGCCCGGCCCGCGCGGCCGGGGCGGCAGTGGCCTGGCCGGGGACCACATCAGCAACCTGCGTCACCACGGGGGCGACCACCAAGCCGTTTATCTCTATGCGCGGGAAGACCTGGACTGGTGGGAAACCGAGTTGGACCGACCCCTGGCCAACGGCACGTTCGGCGAGAACCTCACCACCATCGGGCTGGATGTCTCCGGCGCGGTCATCGGCGAGGTGTGGGCCATCGGCCCGCAGCTGCAGCTGCAGCTGACCGACCCCCGCATCCCCTGCCGCACCTTCGCCGGCTGGCTGAGCGAGCGGGGCTGGATCAAACGATTCACCGCGGTGGCCCGGCCGGGTATCTACGCACGCGTGCTGCAGCCGGGCTTCGTCACTGCCGGCGACATCGTCCGCGTCTTGTCCCGGCCGGACCATGTCGTGACCGTCGCGTACGCCTTCCGGGCGTTGACGCTGGAGTCGGATTTACTGCCCGACCTGCTGCCGGCCACGTCGCTCGCCCCAGAGACGTGGGAATCGGTGGCCCGGCGAGTCGCCACGGTGCGATGACCGAGCCGACGGGTCCTACAGACGGCACCGCCGGGCCGGGCGCCGGCTCGGGACCCGAAGCCGCCCTGGGCAAGCCGGTTCCCGGATTCCGCCCCTCTTCCCTCACCGCCGATCCGGCTGGACCCGTTCCCGGTTCCTGGCCCTCTCCCGTCACTGCCACGCGAGCCGCAGCGGCCGGCCGGTCACTTGAGGCCGTGGCCTTCGCCGGCCGGGAGGTCTGGTGGTCCGAAGGCCGGCCCTCAGAAGGCGGCCGAGTGGTGGTGGTCCGCCGGTCGACCAGCGGCGAGGTGGAGGACATCACACCACCAGGGGCCAACGCCCGGACCCGCGTCCACGAGTACGGCGGCCGGTCCTGGCTGCCGATTCCCGGTCCTGGGCCGGCGGCGCTGGTCTTTGTCGAGTTCACCGATCAGCGGCTGTACCTCGTGGATCCGATCGGCTCGGCACCCGTTCCGCTGACCGAGGCGCCGGACCGGCCGGCCGGACTCCGTTACGCCGATCTGTTCCTGGATGCGCCGCGCCGCCGAGTGCTGGCGGTTCGGGAACTGCACCAGGGCGACGGCACCTTCGGCACTGTGCGGCGGACTGTCGTGGCCGTCCCGCTCGATGGATCCGGCCCCGTCGTCGCCCTGCTGGCCGGGCATTCCGCTGCGGCCGCCTCGGACTTTTTTGCCGCACCGCGAATCTCGCCCGCCGGCGACGCGCTGGTGTGGGTCGCCTGGAACCACCCGGACATGCCGTGGGACTCCACCCGTGTCCGGCTCGTCCGGCTGGACCGCTCCGGGCAGCCAACCGGCCCGGTGACGACGGTCGCCGGTGGAAACGGTGTCTCCGTGGTCGATCCCCGATTCCTGTCGGATGGTTCGGTACTGGTGATCTCGGACGAGTCCGGGTGGTGGCAGCCCATCGTCGTCGATCCCCGCACGGGTGCCCGACGCCGCCTGTCCGAGCTGGAGCAGGAGTTCGCCGAGCCGCTCTGGCAGCTCGGCTACCGCAGTTGGGCTGCCCTGCCGGGTGGCCGCCTGCTGGTGACGCCCGGTGGCGTGCCCTCGGTGCTGGACACGCTGGACGAATCACTACAGCCCCTGGACGAGCGCTGGACGGCCTGCGGTGACCTGGACACCACTCCGGACGGCCGGGTCGCCATGATCGTCGCCGGGCCGTCCCTCAGCGGCGAAGTGGTGTTCGTCGAACCGGGCCGGCCGCCCCAATTGCTCCGGGCTGCCGACGACGAGCCACTGCCGGCCGAGTTCGTGCCCACGCCGCGGCACCGGCAGATCGACGGCATCCACGTCGACGTCTATCCGCCGACCCACCCCTCGTGCGCGGCTGAGCCCGGCACCGCGCCCCTGCTCATGATGGTCCACGGAGGCCCGACGGCCGCGGCGTTCCACGGTCTCTCGGCCCAGCGCATCTTCTTCACCAGCCGCGGCTTTGCGGTGGCGATGCTGGACTACCGCGGATCCACCGGTTACGGGCGCCCGTACCGGGATGCCCTGAAGGGCCGGTGGGCCGAACTCGACGTGGCCGACGCCATCACGGTGGCCCGAGGCCTACTGGCCGACGGCACCGCCGGGGCGGCCGTGATCGATGGCGGCTCCGCGGGCGGCCTGACCGTGCTCGGCGCGCTGACCACTCGCGATCATCCGTTCTCGGGTGGTACCTCGCTGTTCGGGGTGGCTGACCTGGCTGCCCTGGCACGCGACACCCATGACTTCGAGAGTCGTTACCTGGACAGCATTGTCGGTCCCGACCATGCCACCTGGACGGCGCGTTCGCCGATCAGCCGGGCGGCCGAGCTCTCCACTCCGGTGCTGCTGCTGCAGGGCGGGAAAGACCCGGTGGTCACTCCGGACCAGGCCGAGGCGTTCGCCGCCGCTTGCGCCGCCCGCGGAGTGCCGCATGCCCTGGTCATTTTTCCCGACGAGAGTCACGGATTTCGCGCTGCCGCCGCCCGGACGGCGGCCCTGGAGGCCGAGTTGTCCTTCTACGGACAGATTCTCGGTTTCCCGACGCCCGATGTGCCGCTGTTGAGGTTGTCGACGGGGTGACGGTCGCGGTGGCGGCGCCCCTGAACCGGAGCCCAGATCTCCGCCGCCGTGCCGGATAGCAACAAACTCGTGCGGATAGCAGCGAAGACCTCGGTGCTATCCGGCGAGCTGCGGTGCTAACCCTGGCTCACAACCCCGCGGCCGGGGAGTTCGCCGTGCCCGCGGGAGCGGTTCCGGCCAAGCCGGCGACGAGGCTCAGGCCAGGCCCAGCGACTTCATCCGCTCCATATGCCCCAGCTGCAGGCGCCGGAACAACGCGCCGATCCCGGCCAGATCTCCGGATCCGGTGATGATGAGGTCGGCCAGCGAGTCGTGATCGGCCACCACCAGTTGCGCCTGGGTGATGGCCTCGCCCAGCAAACGCCTCCCCCACAGCGCCAGGCGGCCCGCCAGTGCGGGCTCGAGTGAGCAGGCCTTGCGGACCTCCCGCACGGCGAACGCGGAATGACCAGTGTCGGACAACACCTCGAAAACCAAATCCCGGGTCTGCGGGTCCAACCATTCCGCGATCTCACGGTAGAAGTCCGCGGCCAGACCGTCCCCGACATGCGCCTTGACCAGCGACTCCAGCCAGGAGTGCGGCGCGGTGGAGTCGTGGAAGGCCTCCAGCGGCGCCACGAACGGCATCATGGCGGCCTCGACGGGCACGCCCAGGGAGTCGAGAAACGCCGCCAGCTTCCGGAAGTGGCCCATTTCGGCCGCCGCCATCTGCGAAAGCGCCACTCGGCCCGACAGTGTCGGCGCGTAGTGGGCGTCGGAGGACATGCGGTCGAAGGCGGAAAGCTCACCGTAGGCCAGCACACCGAGCAGCTCCACGGTCCCGCTGGGACGGTCCCGGACCTCCACTTCGGACGCCGGCGCTGCTTCCGGCGCCGCCGCCGACGGGGCCACCGCACCGGACGGGCCGGTGGTCCCGGACTGCGTCATGACCGCAGCTCCCCTTTCCTCTGGTAGGGCCGTCGCCGATGCATCGACGGTGGCTGGACATCTGCCGTCCACCCGCCCACCGGCCCACCGGGCCGCTTCTCGGTCCCGAGCGTATCCGGGCCAACTCCCCCTCGACCGCCGTCCTCCGCCGGAGCGCGGGACCGGGGCGGCGTGCGTCCCTGGGATCGACTGTTTGTGCAGGTAACATGGCGCTGAGGGCACCGGAATCGGTGCCGGCAATGTGCGCGCGTTCGTTGCGGCCCGTCGGGCCGCCCCGGGGACCAGGCCGAAATCGGTCGAATTGCGATGTCATCTTCCGGATCGCCTTCGCGTGCGACGAGGAAGGAAATGTTTTGACGTCAACGACCACGCCCGCGCTCGCGGGCACACCGGAAGCGGACCTGCCCGGCTCAGCCGAAGCAGCGGCCGCACCGTTCGGCTCCGATTTGGACCGCAATCCCGCCGAAAACCCCGGGAAGGATCGGGCCAGCAGCCCGGCTCACGATCCCGCCGAGAATCCCGAGAACCATTCCGGCAGCAGTGCCGATCTGGACAGCCGTTCCGGCAGCGGTCCCGACGACGACGCCGACGAGCCCGTCGAAGAACTGGCTCACCCCCTCACCGGTGACGCGCCGGTCGAGCCGGCGGCCCCCACCTTCGCCGACCTGCAGGTGGACCGGCGAATCGTGCAGGCGTTGCTTGAGGCCGGCATCGAGCGGACCTTCGCGATCCAGGCGCTCACCCTGCCCATCGCCCTGGTGGGCTCCGACCTCATCGGCCAGGCCCGCACCGGGATGGGCAAGACGCTCGGCTTCGGCGTACCGATGCTGCAGCGCCTGACCCAGGCCTTCGAATCCCGCGCTGACCGCGAGTCGCCCACGCCGCACCCAGCGCCGGGGCGGGCTCCCCGCGGCCTGGTGATGGTGCCCACTCGCGAGCTCTGTGTGCAGGTGGCGCGCGACCTCACCGACGCGGCCCGCCACCTCAACCTGAAGATCACCGCGGTCTACGGCGGCCGGGCCTACGAGCCACAGATCAGCGCGCTGCAGGCCGGCGTGGACGTCGTGGTCGGCACCCCCGGGCGGCTGCTCGACCTGGCGAATGGCGGCCACCTGCAACTCGGTGCCGTTCGCATCCTGGTGCTCGACGAGGCCGACGAAATGCTGGACCTCGGCTTTCTGCCCGACATGGAGCGGGTGCTCGGGATGGTGCCCGACGTCAAGCAGACGATGCTGTTTTCGGCCACCATGCCAGGCCCGATCCTGACGCTGGCCCGGTCGTTCATGTCGCAGCCGGTGCACATCCGGGCCGAGCTGCCGGCCGAGGGCGCCACCCACCTGACCACCAAACAATTCGCCTATCGCGCCCATGCCCTCGACAAGGTCGAGATGCTGGCCCGGGTGTTGCAAGCGCGCGGTCGGCAGCTGGCCATGGTCTTCGCCCGCACCAAGCGCACCGCCCAGAAGGTGGCCGACGAGCTCGTGGAACGAGGTTTTGCGGCCGCGGCCGTGCACGGTGACCTCGGGCAGGGGGCTCGCGAGCAGGCGCTGCGCGCGTTCCGGAGCGGCAAGGTCGACGTGCTGGTGGCGACCGACGTGGCGGCGCGGGGCATCGACGTCGAAGGCGTCACCCATGTCATCAACTTCCAGTGCCCGGAGGACGACAAGACCTACGTGCACCGCATCGGCCGAACCGGTCGAGCCGGACGAACCGGCGTCGCCGTCACTTTCGTCGACTGGGACGAGATCCCGCGGTGGAAGTTGATCTCAGAGGCGCTGGGCTTGGGCATCGACGAGCCCGCCGAGACCTACTCGTCCTCCAAGCACCTGTACACCGACTTGGACATCGCCGAGAAGGCCGGTTCGCGCCTGCCGGAAGCCTCACGGACCCGCGCCGGGCTGGACGCCGAGCGGCTGGAGGACGTGGGTGAAACCGGCCGTCGGCACCGGCCCACGGGTCGCCACGAGTCCGGCGGCCGCCACGAGCACGGTGACGCCGAACCGACCGGCGGCCGTTCGAAGCCGCGCCGCCGCACCAGGTCCGGTGCCGCTTCCGGGTCGGCCGGGTCGGCGGGAGCGGAGAGCCCGACGGCCGCCGATGCCGATGCCCCGAACGAGACCGGCGAGCCCCGTCCGCCGCGCCGTCCGCGGCGCCGGACCCGCTCCGGCCGCAGCGGTGCCGACCGGCAGACTGCGGGCACCGATGCCGGCAGCGCCCCGGCCACCTTGGAGGCCGGCGGACCGGCGGAGGCCTAGCTGTCGCCCTCGCGGGACCGCAGCTTCGCCACAACCGACGATCACGCTGGCCCACGTAAGCTCTGGCGGTGCCTCTGGACCCCCGCCGCCGGCGCCGGATCGACCGGCTGGTGGCTGCCGCCCTGGCCGTGCTGGTCGTCGCCGTCGGCGCCTGGCTCTACCTGCGCAGTGACGTGCGGGCGACCACCGACTCGGTGGGACCGTCGGAGGACGCTCCCAGCGCGGTGTCGTCCGCGCCCACCGCATTGACGCAGGCCTGGTCGCAGCCGACCGACGCGGCGGTCGGGTCGGCGGTATCCCCCTTCGGCATCGTGGTCACCACGACCACCCACGACGTGATCGGCCGCGACGCGAGCACCGGGGTCCAGCGTTGGTCCTATTCGCGCGCCAACCGCAATCTGTGCGCCGTCGCCAACGCCGACCAGTCGGCGCAGGACTCCAAGAGCGGGCCCTACGGCATCTATACCGTCTTCGAGGAGAACGGCTACTGCTCGCAGGTCATGACCCTGGATCCGACGGTCGGCAGCCGGCTGGTCGACCGGACCTCGCCCAACCAGGTGGGTGGGTCCCTGGTCATCGGTGGTCCGTATTCGGCCTGGGTCGGCTCGGATCTGCTGGAAGTGTGGCGCTGGGATCTGCTGCGCACGGCGCAGTACGGGGTGCAGCCCAATCCCACGGAGCCGCAGACCCAGCACACGGGCTGCACGTTCGACGATTTCGCGGTGGCGGACACCCAGTACGCCACAGTCGAGCATTGCACCGGCAACGCGCACGCCATGATCGTGCTGAATTTCACCGACCCCGGCTGTAGCAGCTGCAACTACACCAAGGGCTGGGACGTGTTCAAGTTCAAGGCCCGGATGTCCGTGGACACCGGAGTCGACGACGCCCGGATCGTCGGGCTGACGGCAGACCGCGTCGCCGTCCTGGTGGGCGGCTCGTCGCCGGCGGTGGTGGTCTACGACGCGGCTGGTCAGCAGGTCGCCCGGACACCCGTCGACATTCCGGACTCGGCGATCGCCGCCACCGGCGGGCCCGGCCAGGTGACACCCTCGGTCACCTTCCTTGATCAGCGGCTCTCGCTCATCGGCGGTCAGTACCTGGTCTCCGTGACCAGCTCGGAGATCCAAACGACGGCGCCCGCCACCACGCTGGTCCCCTCGACGTCCAGCTCCTCCACCCCGGCCTCGTCGGCAACGGCCTCGTCCGCCCCGGCCAGCAACCTTCTGGACATCCCGACCTCGAGCGCGGCGCCCCAGGTGAAGCTGCAGACCCTCACGGTGGGCTGGACGATGCGCGGCGTGCTCGGGCTGCCGGCCCAAGTGGGGAATGACCTGTTGGTACCGGTGACCAATGGCCTGAAGTCCGTGGATGCCACCAGTGGCGCCGCGCCGGACGGAAGTCAGGCCTCCGTGCTGCCGGTCAATCGGGCCGGCTACCGGGGCCGCGTGGATGCCAGTGCAGTTGGCCAGATGATCATCGAATCGCGAGGCGGGACGGTCGTAGCGCTGAGGTCGACCTAGGGATGCGCTGATTTTCTCGGTCGTCCGGGGCGGCGTCTGGGCTGGTGGTCGGGTGTACGGGAGGATGGGGTGTGGACAGTGAGCAGCCCAGTTTCACCGATGTGGAGTACGGCAATCGGCGGCGGGTTTCCCGCCGGGAGCGGTTTCTGGCGACGATGGACGCCACGATCCCGTGGGCGCGGTGGGTCGGTTTGATCGAGCCGCACTACTACGCGTCGTCGCCGGGGAAGAGGGGCCGCAAGGCCAAACCGGTGGAGACGATGCTGCGGATGTATCTGTTGCAGGTGTGGTTCTCCCTGTCCGATGAGGGGGTGGAGGACGCGATCTACGACTCGTATGCGATGCGGAAGTTCCTGGGCCTGGATTTCACCACCGAGCAGGTCCCGGACGCGACGACGCTGCTGCATTTTCGGCATCTGTTGGAGGAGCACCGGTTGGGGGAGAAGTTGTTCGCGGCCCAGAATGAGATCTTCGCCGAGCAGGGCTGGATCATGCGGGGCGGGTCGATCGTGGACGCCACGATCATCGCGGCGCCGTCGTCGACGAAGAACGCGGCGGGTGAACGGGACCCGGACATGCACCAGACGCGCAAGGGTCAGCAGTGGTATTTCGGGATGAAGGCCCATATCGGCGTGGACGCCGGCACCGGCTACGTCCACACGGTGACAGCGACCGCGGCGAACGTGCACGACCTGGACCAGGCGGCGGACCTGGTCCGCGACGATGACGAGGTCGTCTACGCCGACGCCGGCTACCAAGGGGCTGATAAGCGGCCCGACATGGCCGGCGACGGCGCCCGGTCGACGGTGGCGTGGCGGGTCGCGGCGCGTAAGGGCCGGCTCAAGTCGATGCCCGGCCCGGACCGGGCGGAGGAGTCGCGGAAGGCTTCGGTGCGGGCGAAGGTGGAGCATCCGTTCCTGATCGTGAAGCGGGACTTCGGGTTCGCGAAGACCCGCTACCGCGGTTTGGCCAAGAACCTGAACCATCTGCACCTGCTGTTCGCGTCGGCGAACTGGTTGATGCGGGCCCGCGCCGTCACCCTGACCGGGTGACGGCTGGGCGGCAGCCTGCCCGAAAACGGCTGCAGGTCCTCAAATCCGGGGCCGCAGGCAGACAAACCGGACACCAGACTGCTCCGGCGACCCGACCACGCAGACCCGCAGCCCATCACCCCCGAATCGGCCCGTAGATCAGCGCATCCCTAGGCCGAGTCAGCGGCGCAGCACGCGAGCGGTGATCAGATGGATGACGCCCATCACCGCCGGAGCGATCGTCATGCCGGTATTTCGCTGCCGGATCCCGAGCACCGCGTCGCCGAGCTGCACAATCGCAGCGGCGGTGACGAGCTGCGGCGAGGGGCCCCGGCGAGTCAGCAGAGCCGCCAGGAGTGGGCCAGTTATCGCCCACGTGCGGATCGCCGAACTCGCCGACCAAAAGCTGGCGAGCGCGTTCGCTTCGGCGTCGGAGTTCGGCTGCGCAATCGACGGTCGGGCAAGGCCAGCACCGGCGAATCCCGTCGCGATCAGTGCACCCGCACCGTTCACTACCAGCAACGCCGTACGCATCTGTCGTCCAGATTCCGCACCCTCAACCACCCTCGAACCGTAAACGATCGTCGCGCGGGACGCGCGCTGCGGGGTCGATGCGGAGCAGAACCTGGCGGCGCAGCATGGCCCGCGGGCTGCGACTTCGGTGGCCAGCGCGGCGGCAACGAAGGGGGCAACTACTTCGAGATCGTCTGGGCCGATATGCCGGACAACCCCGTCGTTATTGCACTGGCCGCGCGCCAGGTCGGTAACCGCAAGTGGATCCGCGGCTGACTGCTCGTTTGCGCTCGCTGTCAGCGTGCAGGGGGCTGGAGCCGTTCGCGCCAGGCGGTCGTTCGCCACAGCGGACGATCCGACAGATGGGCGGCGCCGATGAGGAACGCTGCGGTGAAGGCGAGGTCGATAGGGACCAATCCGAGGCGTGCGGTCACGGCTGCGGTGACCGCGTCGAGTGCTTGGATGAATGCGGTGAGGATCATCAGGCCGATTAGGACGCGCCGCGCTCGGAGAGTGAGCATGATCAGCAGCAGAACGGCCATGGCGAGGTTTCGGGTGAGGAAGTAGTTGGCGTAGTTCTGCCCGGCGGCGCTGAGGTGCTCGCCTGCGGGGTGGATGGCGAGCAACCCGCCGGCAGCGGTGAGCAGGGCGCCGAGCGTGACGATGCTGATCAGCCACCAGCACCAGAGTGAGCGGTTGGTCGCGGGCGGACGTGCGGTCGGTCGGGGCGTCGATGGACGGTTCATGATCACATCTCCCGGGCAGGGCGGCCCGCCGCAGAGGCGTGCAGGCGGGCGTCGTGGGTGAGCAGCCGCGTGGTCAGCGCGATGGTGAAGGCCGCCGCGGTGACCGTGGCGAGTTTCTCGAACAGGCCACCGACCGTCCCTTGGTCGAGGGTGGCGCCGAATACGGCCACAGAGGCGATCATGGCCGCGCCGGTGACAGCGGCGTAAGCGCCCCAGCGGCGCCAGCGTGGTTCGCCGTGCAGCCGGCGAGCCATCACGAACGTGCCCGCGATGGTGGCGGCGAGGGCCGCGACCGCAGCCACGTTGTGGATCTGCGAGTGCACGCTGGCTGTAGCCGGCTGGGGGATGCCGGGCGGGTACCCCAGGGCCGGGTCTTGGCTGAACACGCCGGCGGTGATCAGCATCAGCCCGGCGGCCAGCTTGAGCCGCGGGTACCAGACCGCGCCGAGCCCGGGTGCCAGGCTGGCGCGCCAGCCCGCCGCCGAGACGCAGGTGAACGCGCCGAAGACGATGAAGTTGCTGACCTGCACCCAGCCACCGGGCCCGAGGCTCAGCGCGCTCATCGGCTGGCGCAGGGTGCCGTACCCGGGCCGCAACGCCCCGTCGACCAGGAACGTCGCGGTGAACAGCACCGATCCGGCCAGGCCGGCGCCGAGCAGCAGCCGGTGCGTGCGGGAGTTGGGCACCGCCCACAGCCAGGACCGCACCCTGCCGCCGACTGCCCGTCCCGGGGGCCGGGCGGGATCCATGCCGAACTGGCGGCGGGCTCGCAGGGAGCTGGTCTTACTCATCCGGATCACGGCCTTCGCTGGCACTGACCGTCACTGTACACCCGTTGCCTAACATATGTTGCGCTACACTCGTACAGGCAGGTTGGACATCACAGAGGACGTGTTCGTGACACAAACCAGTGCCCGCCGCCGCGGGACGCCGCATCCCCGGCGTCGGGTCAACCCGCGCGGTGAGGGTGCCCGGCTGCGCGACGAACTCATCGACGCCGGCTACGCCCTGCTCGATGAGACCGGGCGCGCCGGCCAGCTGTCGATCCGCGCCGTCGCCGCGCAAGCTGGAGTCGCCGCCACCTCGGTCTATCTGCACTTCAACGACCTCGACGAACTCAAAGTGGCCATCGCCGACCGCGCCTTCGCCGATCTGGCGAGCGCCCGCGCCGCGGCCATCGCCGGGAGCAAGGAACCGGCCGCCAAGCTCATCGCCCGCTGCCTCTCCTACGTCGACTTCGCCCTAGCCCACCCCGGCCAATACCGGCTGATGTTCGGACCCGACCTACCGCCCGCCGTGTTCACCGGCTCGTACGACTCCGCGAACTCGGCCAGCCACGCGGCCTACGACTCGTTGATCGAGGCCATCCGCGACTGCCAGCACAGCGGCGCCGCCCCCGCCGACACCGACCCGACCCGACTGGCCGCCCTGCTCTGGCCCGCCCTGCACGGCCAGGTCACCCTGCGCCTAGACCGACCCCACTTCCCCCGCCCACCCCTTCACGACGTGATCACCGAAACCGCTCAGCGGCTCATCGGCCTTCGCCCCGACACCGAACGAACATCGCACGCTTGATTCGGGCATTCTGGCGTCGATTGCCATGAGCCTGGTCGCTTCCCGCTCAGCGTGAGATGGCCGCAAGACTGGGCACCCAGTTGCAGCTCATCGCCGGTGCCGCACACTCGCCGGCCATCGAAGCGCCGCCCGCACTGCCGGCCACGATGCTGCCGCTGCTCCGCGCCTGGACGACCCGCTGATCACACCCACCAGCACAGGGCCACGACGAGCAACAGCCCGCTGATGAGCGCCCCGGCCAAGGCGATGCGTGCGCCGGCCGGGAGACGGGTCCGGAGGTGCCAGGCGACTTCCGCCCCGGCGCCGGCTCCCAGCTGAGCACCGGCCCGCCACCACGCCGGGCCCGTGGCGGCCTCGAGTCCGGTGCGGTGGTCGAACAGCGGCAGGATCAGCTTGATCAGCGCCAGACCGGTTCCCACCACGAGCACGCCGGCGGCGAGCAGCCCGGTGCCGCCCTCCACCACCCGCAGCCCGGCCGGGTCGCGTTGTGGCCCGGCCGGATCACGGTCACGGCCGGCCGGATCGCGCGTCCTCACCCGGGCGTGCCCAGGGGCGGCACGACGCCGCTGGTGAGTTCGATCAGCGATGCCAAGACGTCCGGAGCCGTCGTCTGCTGGCCCAGGCGGAGTTTCTTGTTCGACCCGTGGTAGTCGGACGACCCGGTGGTGAGCAGCCCGAAGCGTTGGGCCAGGGCCTGCAACTCAGCCCGGTCCGCCTCGCTGTGGTCGGGATGATCGACCTCCAGACCGACCAGACCCGCATCCACGAGCAGCCCGAGGAACTCGGCGTTCAGCACGCGTTGCTCGCCGCGGCCGCGCGGATGCCCGATCACCGGCGCCCCGCCCGCTCGCCGGATCAACCCCACGGCCGCCACCACGTCCGTGTCCTTCTTGGGACGGTAGAACGGACCCCGGCCGGCGAGCAGATACTCGAACGCCACGTCGACCGACGGGACCACCCCGGACTGGACCAGCGCCCGACCGATGTGCGGGCGCCCGACCGGTGCGCCGCCCGCGATGGTGAGCACCTGGTCGACCGAAATGGGCAGGCCGGCGGCGACCATGCCTTCGACGATCCCGAGGCCCCGGTGCAGCCGTTCCTTCCGCAGACGCTGCTGTTCGGCGACGATCGCGGCGTCGGCGGGGTCGAACAGGTAGCCGAGCAGATGGATCCCCGCGCGCCGGCCGTCGTGCCGGGCCTCGGTGGAGAACTCGGCGCCGCGGATCAGGCAGAGGGAATCCGGTCGCGCCTGTTCAGCCGGCTGCCAACCGCCCGTGGTGTCGTGGTCAGTGATCGCCAGTGTGCTCAGACCGGCGGCGACGGCGGCGGCGATCAGCTCAGCCGGACTATCGGTGCCGTCGGAAGCGGTCGAGTGGGTGTGCAGGTCGATGGCCATCACCGCCATCTTGCCGGTCGCCGCCCCAGGCTCCGCTCAGGGCGGCCGGCGACGTGGCCTCAGCCGGTGACGCCCAACTCCATCCGCGACAGCAGGGACCGGGCCTGTTCGGCCGTCTTCGGCTGACACAGCACGTCATACCGGCGGGCCACCACTTGGGACGCGGACGTGAAGTCCCGGCGGCCATGGGTCACCGAATAGCCGAGGTAGCCCATGACGGCGCCGAACCCGGCGCCGATGGCCACGCCCACCAGGATGAGCAGGAAGGCCCCCGAGGCGGGCCGGGAGAAGATGCTCATCAACAGCCCGACGAACAGACCCAGCCAGGCGCCGGAAGCGGCTCCGGCGGCGGCCAGCTTGCCCGCCGAGAGCCGGCCGGTGACGCGTTCGACGAGCTGGAGATCCGAACCGACGATGGTGACGTCCTGAATCGCGAAGTTGTGCTTGATCAGGTGCTCGACCGCCCCCTGCGCCTGGGCGTAGTTCGGATAGGCGGCCACGGCGAAGCCGGTGGGCGGCGTCGGCATCGCCGGTACGCCCGCCATCTGCCGGAAGCCCAGAGGTGAGGTCACCGGTCACCACTTCTTTCCCGCTGCACGCAGAGCACTCGCTTGCTCATGACGAATCCATGCTGGCACAGCCAAGTGCGGAGAGGATGTGTGCCGGGCATGAAGGGCGCGGGGGTCGAAGCCCCGGTGGCGCGGCGCCTCGCGTCGGCGCTCGGCCGCCCGCGGCGGGCATAGCCTGACAGGGCCGACCACCACCGCTGACCCGGCCATCCCGAAGAGGACCTGTTCCATTTCCATGTTCAAGCGCTCGACCGCCACGACCGCTGTCGATTCCACCGTCGATTCCACCGCCGCTGCCGCACCGGCCGCTACGCCCGCCGCAGCCGCCCCGTCGACTTCGGCCGCCGCTCCCAGTGACCGGTCCACCGGCGACACGCTGCACGCCCGGGTGCTGGCCGCGCTGGCCACCGTGAAGGATCCCGAGATCCGCCGGCCCATCACGGATCTGGACATGGTCGATCGGGTGGAGATCGACGCCGACGGGGTGGTGTCGTTGCGCGTGTTGTTGACGATCGCCGGGTGTCCCATGCGCGAGAAGCTGACCGAGGACGTCACCGCGGCGGTGCGCGGCGTGGCCGGAGTGACGGCGCTGCAGTTCGAACTCGGGGTGATGAGCGACGACCAGCGCGCTGGGCTGCGCGACCGGCTCAAGGGTGGCGCAACGAAGGACATTCCCTTCGCCCGCCCGGAATCGCGGACGCGGGTTTACGCGATTGCCTCCGGTAAGGGCGGCGTGGGCAAGTCAACCGTCACCGTCAACCTGGCGGCGGCGCTATCGGCGCAGGGCCTGTCCGTGGGAGTGCTCGACGCCGACGTCTACGGCTTTTCCATTCCGCGCATGCTCGGCGTCACCGCCCGGCCGACCCGGGTGGGCGAGCTGATCATGCCGCCGGTGGTGCACGACGTGAAGGTCATCAGCGTCGGCATGTTCGTGGACGGGAACACTCCGGTGGTGTGGCGGGGCCCGATGCTGCACCGGGCTCTACAGCAGTTCCTGGCCGACGTCTTCTGGGGCGACCTGGATGTGCTGCTGCTCGACCTGCCGCCGGGCACCGGTGACATCGCCATCTCATCCGCCCAGTTGATTCCGGGTGCCGAGCTCGTCGTGGTGTCGACGCCCCAACCGGCCGCCGCCGAGGTGGCCGAACGGGCCGGCGCGATCGCCGTGCAGACCAGACAGAAGATCGCCGGCGTCATCGAGAACATGTCGCCGCTGACCCTGCCGGACGGGACGGTCCTGGACCTGTTCGGGGCGGGTGGCGGTGAGTTGGTGGCCCGGTCGTTGTCCCGGATCACCGGCACCACCGTGGACCTCCTCGGGCAGGTGCCGCTGCAGGTTTCCGTGCGGCAGGCCGGCGACCTGGGCGAGCCGATCGTGCTGTCGGATCCCGAATCACCGGCCGGCCGGGTGTTCACGTCGATCGCCGCGCGGTTGGCGGCCCGGACCAAGCCGCTCGCCGGGGTGTCACTGGGCATCTCGCCGGCCCGACGGTGAGTTTTTCGAGCAGCTGGCGGGTCAGGTCGCGTCTCGATCGAACCGGGGAACGGTGTCGGCCTGACGAGCGGCCGGTTCTTCCTCGGGTGCCGTGATCGGGGTGAGCACCGGTTGGCATCCGTCCGCCGATCCGCCCTCGGATCCGGCCTTGGTGAAGTCCACGCGGGCCGGTTCCGAGCGGGCCACGGCCGGCGACTCCCTAGGCTCGGGCGGGCCCAGCGGATCCTTGGTCAGGCCGAGCAATCCGGTGATGCCGCCGGAGAACTCCTCACCGAGCACGTTCCGCCCGATGATGTTCTTCGGGTGCAGGTCACGCAGTGACTTGAGTTCCTGGACTTCTTTCAGCGACTGCAGTTCGGCGATCTGCCGGCGCAGCTCGTCCAGCTCCGGACCGATTTCGGTGCGCAGCTGAGCCTGGGCCCCGGCCGCCATGGTCCGCACCTTGCGGAGCGACCCGAGGGTCCACTGCACGGCCGTGGGGATGCGCTCCGGCCCGAGCAGGAAGACGCCGACCAGGACGATGATCGTGATCTCGCCCCAGGACAGCCCGAACACTGATGTGCCTCTCGCGCGTGGCCGGCTCGAAGGCCGGATGTCTGTTCTCGGCCGAGCGTACCGGCCGGACCCTTCTCAAGGGTGGTTCGCGGCTGCACCACCGGGCGGACGGCCCGCGTTGGGCTCTTTCCCCCAAGCGGTCGCCGACGGCGCTCACGACGCGGCCGGGTCGACCGGGAGGGCGCCGCCCCCGCCGTACTCCGTTCCGGGAAATCGCTCTGGTTCAGGACTTCTCAGCGGTCAGGGTGACTTGCACCGTGAGCTGTTTGCCGTCTCGGGTCAACTCCACGGGAACGGTGTCGCCGACGTTGTGCTCGGCCACCGCCACCGCCAGGTCGTCCGCATTGCCGACGGTCCGGTCGCCGATCTTGGTGATGATGTCCTGCTCCTGAATGCCCGCTTTGGCGGCCGGACCACCGTCCACCACGTTCTGAACTGCGGCGCCGTCGGTGGTCCCGTCGGTGGCCGAGCGGGTGTTCAGGCCGATGGTCGGATGGACGACCTTGCCGGTTCGGATCAGTTCCTGAGCGATCTGCCGGGCCCGGTTGATCGGAATGGCGAAGCCGAGCCCGATCGAGCCGCTCTCCGAATCCGTCGACAGAGTGCGGATGGCCGTGTTGATGCCCACCACGGCGCCCGTGCCGTCGATGAGCGGCCCGCCGGAGTTGCCGGGGTTGACCGCGGCATCTGTCTGCAGCGCGTCGATCACCGCGTTGGTGTCCGTTTCGCTGCCCTGCAGCCGGAGCGGGCGCTGGGTGGCCGAGATGATGCCCGTGGTGACAGTGCCGGCCAGGCCGAGCGGGGACCCGATCGCGATCACCGGGTCACCGACCTGCAAGGTGTCCGAATTGCCCAGCTGAGCCACGGTCGCGTGGCTGACGGCGATCTTGAGTACGGCCAGGTCGGACTCGGGGTCGCGCCCGACGATGGTGGCCGGGACTCTGGTGCTGCTGCCGTCGTCCACGGTCACGGTCACCCGCGCTGAGCTGTCCGAGGCGGCCAGGGAGATGACGTGATTGTTCGTCAGCACGTCGCCCCGAGCGTCGATGATCACGCCCGAACCGGTGTCGCCGGTCTGCCCGGCCACCACCTCGATGGAGACGACCGACGGCAGCACCCGCTTGGCCAGCTCGGCGACGGATCCGGGGGCCCGCTGCACGGCCGGTGACACCTGCGCCAAGGTGACCGTGGGATCGGTGGCCGAATTGCTGGTACTCCGACCGAGAAGCACCCCGGCGAAGGCGCCGCCGGCCCCGATCACCAGACACACCACCAGCAGCCCGAGCAGCGCACCGGGCCGAAGCCGGCGTTGAAACAGAGCCTCTCGCAACGTGTATCGGGGGGCCGGCGACAAATCGTCCGGCTCCGCAGGCGCGAGTGGCCGTCCGGCCCCGGAACCCGACAGCGTGACCGCGGCTTCCGGATCACGCCAGGGGTCCGCCGGCTCGACCGCGGGTGTCGGGGCCGGCGCCGCTGGTGGCCGCGACAGGCCGGAAGAGTCTTCAGATCCGGGCGGCGCTGTCGGGGCGAAGGCCTCAGCAACCGGTTCGGGGATGTCAGGGGGCAACGTGCGGCTGTCCACGAACTCTGGGCGCCCGCCGGCCGCGGAGGGCGCGAAGGCCATGGCCTCGGCCGGGTGAACCGGCGGCCGGTTCAGCGGACGCGGCGCCAGTCGCGGATGACCGTTGCTGTCGCGGTGGATCACGGTCGACCGGTCCGGGTCGGGTCCGAGTGGTGTCTGTGCGGTCATCGCTGGTCAGGTTACGGGCCGGTGCTGTCGCGAGACGTCACACGCCGAGCCGCAGCTGAATACGTCGGATCTCCGGTCGCCATCGAGGACGGGCGCTGACGGGCGCTGACGGGCGCTGACGGGTCAGCGCCGGTGGGACAGGTTGACGTTGCGAACCTGGCCGGCCGGTCCGGCGGGCAACCGCAGTTGGGAATCCACCGACGAGCTGACCGGCGGTGGTGTCCGCGGTGTGATCGGCCGCTCGCCGAAACCACCGGTGGCCAGGGCGCCCACCGCCAAGCCGGCCACCAGGGCGCCGGCTCCCAGCCGGTTGCGGCGCGTGCGGCCCGCGGGTGAACCGGACAGGCCGCTGCCGTGCAGCGGGTCCGGCCGGTGGAACGGCAGCGCCAACGGCAGGGTCCGGCTGAATGCGGTGATCTCGCCCGTGCCCGGGCCGCTGGGAATGGCGCGCAAGGCGTTCAGCAGGTCCGCGGGCAGCCTGGGACCGCCGGCGGTCCGCAAGGTCCGGGCCGCAGCCGCCTGCTCGGCTACCTCCCGCGCACAGTCCGCGCATTCGTGCAGGTGATGAGCCACCCGTTGGAAGGCGGTGAGGCTCAACTCGCCGTCCACGTAGGCCACGACCGCGTCGAGACTGAGGTGATCCTCGAAGACGCCGGTCATGGCATCACCGTACCGAGCCTGCCGATCCTGCGCTTGCCGGCGACCGGCGTCGTGACCTGTTGGCGCTCAGGCTCTGTGGTGCTGGCCGCCAGAACGGGGGCGGGCGTTTCCGACCGCTCGGCCCGGCGCCGTTCCAGTCCCAGACGCAGCGCCTGACGACCACGGTGGATTCGGGAACGCACCGTCCCCAGCTTGACGCCCAGCGTGGCGCCGATCTCTTCGTAGGACAGACCCTCGATGTCACACAGCACCAGCGCGGCCCGGAACTCGGGGAGCAGATCGTCGAGCGCGGCCTGCAGATCAGGATCCAGGTTGCTGTCCACGAACGCCTGCTCCGGCGACGGCTCCCGTCCCGCGATCCGGTCGAGTTCGTCGGGGAGAGCTTCCATGCGGACTCGCTGACGTCGCCGGACCATGTCGAGGAAGACGTTCGTCGTGATGCGGTGGATCCAGCCCTCGAACGAGCCGGGTTTGAATCCCGCGAGCGAACGGAAGATCCGGATGAACGTTTCCTGGGTGATGTCCTCGGCGTCGTGCGCGTTTCCGGACAGGCGGTACGCGAGGCGGTACACGCGGTCGCCGTGATCGCGGACGATCTGATCCCAGGCGGGCGCCACCCACTCGGCGGTGGATGTCATCTCGGTCACCGATTCTCCAGCAGATTCCAGACGGTCCGTTCGGTCGTGTTCGGCCTGTCCGTCACGGTACCGGCCGGCCTGTGATCTGATCAGCTAACTCACCTTCCCCGTGGCCCGGCGGCCGTTCCTGCTGGCGCCAACCACTTGCCGCACCCGACTGGCGACGGCGTTGGCTGAATTGTTCCGATCCGTTGTGTGAGCGTCCTGTGAGCGGCCTTCGCAGCAGACGTGACGTCATCCGCGGAATGCGGCGGGCCTGACCATGGCCGCCGCCGCCGGCCGGTAACCTCGCGACCGCCGGCAAGACAACAGAAAGGCCACGATGAGCGTCACCTCGTCCTACGCGGAGTTCTTCGTCGCCGAACCGGAACCGGTGGTGGCACTGCGCAATCGGTCGGCCGACCTGGGAGCACACCCGGTCAGCGCCGGCGCCGGCGCATTGTTGTCCGTGCTGACCGGCGCGATCGGGGCTCGCACCGTGGTGGAAATCGGCACCGGCGCGGGCGTCAGCGGGCTGCGGCTGCTGGCGGGGATGACCCAGGACGGCGTGCTGACCACGATCGACGTGGAGGCGGAGCTGCTCCGCGCGGCCAAGCAGGCTTTTCTGGCGGCTGGATTTCCCACCAGCCGGGTCAGGCTGATCAACGGCCGGGCGCTGGACGTGCTCCCGCGATTGACCGACGGCGCCTATGACCTGGTCCTGGTGGACGGTGATCGCAAGGAGTACCCGCAGTACGTGGCGGAAGCACTGCGGCTGCTGCGCGACGGCGGGCTTCTGGTCATCGCCGGCGCCTTGCACGGGGATCGGGTCGCCGACCCGACGGCACGGGACGCCGAGACCGTGGCCGTCCGGGAGGCCGGCCGGGTCGTCCGCGACGACGAGAACCTCGTTCCGGCCCTGGTCCCGGCCGGGGACGGCCTGCTGGTGGCCCTCAAACGCGGCGCATCCCACTGAAGTCGACCGCGGTCGATCGGCCGGCCGACCAAGCGGCCGGCACGGCCGCCACGAGAGAAATGCCGGGCTCGTTCGCATGCGACATATAAGGAGGGTGGGCGCGCGGGTGGTCTCCGCCGCCGCGGTGATCGCCGTGGTCACGCTGGTCAGCGGCTGCTCCGGTTCAGGTTCCGCGGCCCCGGTGACCGTCACCCTGCGCAGCACCGTCTCCCCCACCCCCGCCGCCATTTCGACCGCCGTGTCCACCGCTTCGTCATCGACAACGCCGTCGGCATCGGTGCCCGGTTCCGCGGCCCCGGGACCGAAGTCCGGCCCCCCGGCCACGGGGCCGGATTCCGGTGCACCAAAGCCATCGGCCTCGCCGGCGGGGCCGCCGTCCTCGTCCCTCGGAAGCTCCGATTCTGTGCCGTCCTCGTCGTCGACGTCGTCGCCGAAACCGTCCAGTTCCGCGTCGACAACCACGGCGACGACCACCGGTGCCGGCGGGGTCATCCAGCCGCTCGCCGATCCGGATGTCCCCGGCCCCGACCATGGTCCGGCCTGTCCGGTCGCCAAGCAGTACTCCAACGAAGCGCCCACCGGTCTGCGCCAGGACGTGATCGCCGGCTGGAAGAACGTGGTGAAGGTCGCCGCCGCCAAGGGCATCACCATGTGCCTGAACGACGGCAAACGCAGTGCCGCACAACAGAAGGCACTGTTCAACGCCTACGTCAAGCAGTTCGGCGCGGCGATGGCCAAGTTCTACGTGCTGCCTCCGGACAAGTCCGCGCACGTGGCCGGATACGCGGTCGACGTGCAACCCGCCCACGCCTACCTGTGGTTACAGGGGACCAAGGGCAGGTACGGGTTCTGCCGCATCTACTCGAACGAGGCCTGGCATTTCGAGTACGCGGCGGCTTACAAGACCCAGGGCTGCCCGGCGCTGTCCGCCGAGCCCCACGGCTGACCATCGACAGGTCCTCGGCCCCTCACCGGCGCCGCCGGGATGGTCAAGTCCCCGCGACGGTCGCCTTGCCGAGCACGGTGATCCCACCGGCGGTCACCGTGTATCTGGCCCGGTCGGCTTCGGCATTGATTCCGATCATGGCGCCGTCCGGGACGACGACGTTCTTGTCCAGGATGGCGTTGCGCACGATGGCGTTCCGGCCGATACGCACCCCCGGCATGATCACCGAACTCTCCACCGAACTGCCCATCTGCACGCGCACGTTCTCGGAGATCACCGACCGGCGCACGGTGGCGCCCGAGATGATGGTGCCGGGACCGACCATGGAGTCCAGGGCCATTCCGTTCTCCACGAACTTGGCCGGCGGCAGCGTCGGCGGGAACGACAGAATGGGCCATTGGTCGTTGTAGAGGTTGAAGATCGGGTGCACGGAGACCAGATCCATGTGGGCATCGTGGTAGGCGTCGAGGGTGCCGACATCTCGCCAGTAGCCCTTGTCCCGGTCGGTCGCCCCCGGCACCTGATTGCGGCTGAAGTCGTAGACGTTCGCTCTTCCCCGGTCGACGAAGGCCGGGATGATGTTCCCGCCCATGTCGTGGATCGAGTTCTCATCGGCCGCATCGGCTTTGAGCGCGTCGATCAACGCCTTGGTGGTGAACACGTAATTTCCCATGGAGGCGTAGGCCACATCGGGATCGTCAGGAACCGAAGGCGGGTCGGCCGGCTTCTCCAGGAATTGGCTGATCTTCGCTCCGTCACTGCCGGTCTCGATGACGCCGAAAGCTGTTGCCTCATGGCGCGGAACCCGGATCCCGGCGACGGTGGCCTCCGCCCCCGATTCGATGTGCGCGCTGACCATCTGGGAGATGTCCATGCGATAGATGTGGTCGGCTCCGAATACCACCAGGTATTCGGGCCCGTCGTCGTAGACAAGGTTCAGCGACTGGAAAATGGCGTCCGCACTCCCCGTGTACCACCGGGGTCCGAGCCGCTGCTGCGCAGGCACCGGGGTCACGAAGTTCCCGAGCATCTGGCTCATCCGCCACGTGGTGGTGATGTGCCGGTCCAGCGAATGCGACTTGTACTGGGTCAGGACACAAATGCGCAGATAGTCCGCGTTGACCAGGTTCGACAACACGAAGTCCACCAGCCGGAAGTTGCCACCGAACGGCACGGCCGGTTTGGCCCGATCCGCGGTCAATGGCCAGAGACGCTTGCCCTCGCCGCCTGCTAACACGATTCCCAGCACTCGTGGCTTGGCCATGCGGGAACATTAGCGCCCAGTGCCCGGGCCGGTAAGGGCGGTCCCGTCCAGATCATCGGGAACCGGAAATGGGTTACCCGGAGCCGCCGACGTGAGCAGAGGTGTCACCGCGCGGGCGCAGATGGGCACCACTACTGTGACGGCGTGCACACCGCGATCCTGACCCGCGAATTCCCTCCGGACATCTACGGCGGGGCGGGGGTCCACGTCGACTACCTCGTCCGCGAGCTGCGCAAACTCATCGAGGTGGACGTCCACGCGTTCGGCGACGACCGCGAAGGCGCCCACGGCCATCGACCGCCCGCTGAACTGGCCGGCGCCAATCCGGCGCTGTCCACGCTGGCCGTCGACCTGGACATGGTCAACGCGGTCGGATCCGCTGAGCTGCTGCATTCGCACACCTGGTACGCGAACATGGCCGGTCACCTCGGGTCGCTCTTGTACGGCGTGCCGCACGTGGTCACTGCGCACTCACTGGAGCCCAGCCGGCCGTGGAAGGCCGAGCAGCTGGGGGGCGGGTATCGGCTCTCCAGTTGGGCCGAGCGCACCGCATATCTGGGCGCCTCGGCGATCGTCGCCGTCTCCGACGGCATGCGCGGTGACATCCTGTCCAGCTATCCCGAGCTCGATCCGGCCAAGGTGCACGTCATCCGCAACGGGATCGACACCGCCATTTACGCGCCGGTCGATGGACGCGACGTCCTGACGAGCAAGGGAGTCGACCTCGACGCTCCGATCGCGTCGTTCGTCGGCCGGATCACCCGGCAGAAAGGCGTCAAGCATCTCATCGCGGCGGCGCACCATTTCGATCCCGGTGTGCAGTTGGTGTTGTGCGCCGGCGCCCCCGATACGCCGGAGATCGCGGCGGAGACGAAAGCCGCCATCGAGGAGCTGCAGGCCGCCCGGCCGGGCGTCTTCTGGTTCGACGGGATGCTGACGCTCGATGAGGTCAAGCAGGTGCTCTCCGCGTCCACCGTGTTCTGCTGCCCGTCGGTGTACGAGCCGCTCGGCATCGTCAACCTGGAGGCCATGGCCTGCGGAGCGCCCGTGGTGGCCAGTGACGTGGGCGGCATCCCCGAGGTGGTGGTGGACGGGACGACCGGGACGCTGGTGCACTACGACGCCGCCGACCCGAGCACGTTCGAGACCGAATTCGCGGCCGCCGTCAACGAGACGGTGGCCGACCGGGAGAGAGCCGTGGCTCGCGGTCAAGCCGGCCGGGATCGGGCCGTCGCCGAGTTCTCCTGGACGGCCGTGGCCGAAAAAACCGTGGAGCTGTACGCCAGCCTGCTCTGAGCGCTTCTCGGGCTCGGCGTTCCTCGATGGTGGACGCCACAACGCCCGGGCCGTGTGGGCCCGGGCGCTGCTAGCGGCGATGCGTCCGGCGTGCGAACACCGGGGTTGGACTAACTGACGACGGCTTTCAGAGCTTCCCCGAGAGCGGCGGCCTCGTCGGCCGAAATCTCCACCACGAGCCGTCCCCCGCCTTCCAGCGGCACCCGCATGACGATGCCGCGGCCCTCCTTGGTCACCTCGAGAGGACCATCCCCGGTGCGGGGCTTCATGGCCGCCATGTGTTTCCCTCCAGCTCAACAAGACCTAGGTTGTCCCGGTCGGCCCGCTGGAATCGGATTCCAACAAGCCACGCAGCCACCCAATGACCGGAATGCCCGGGTGGGCCGGGCGCCGTTCCCGCAGATGCCGCGAGCCTGGCTTGTCCATTCTTCCCCATCGCCGCACCGCACCCGAACACGGGAGTACACAGATAGCCGTGGCCAACACGCACGTGGAAACCGAAGGTGACCGGTCGACCGAACCGATCCTGGTCGAGGACGCCGGCGCGGTCCGGACGCTGACTTTGAACCGACCCGCGGCGTTCAACGCTTTCGACCTGTCCCTCAAAGCGCGGCTCCTCGACGAGCTCCGCGGCCTGGCCGGTTCGACGGTTCGTTGCCTGGTGATCACCGGAGCCGGACGCGCCTTCTGCGCCGGCCAAGATCTCCACGAGCACCGCGCCCTGATGGCGGCGGACGACCCCCGGGTGTCTCGCACCGTGGACGACTTCTACAACCCGATGGTCGAGCTCCTCGACGACCTGCAGTTGCCCGTGCTCGCCGCCGTGAACGGCCCCGCCGCCGGCGCCGGGTTATCGCTGGCACTGGCCTGCGACCTGCGGATCGCGTCGCGCCGCGCCTCCTTCTCGACGGCGTTTGCCGGAGCCGGGCTCTCGGCCGACACCGGTATCTCTTTCTTCCTGCCGAGAGCCATCGGGACCGGCCCGGCGATGCGGATGTTGCTGCTCAACGAGAAGGTGGACGCGGACCGGGCGTTGGCCCTGGGGCTGGTCGACGAGCTGGCCGAGCCGAATGAGCTGGCCGTTCGGGTCGCCACGCTGGCGGGCCAGTTGGCCGGCGGCCCGACAGCGGCGTACGGCTGGATCCGCCGGTCCGCGCGGCAAGCCGCGGGATCCGCCCTGTCGGAGGCCCTGGCCTTCGAGAAGTCGGCGCAATCCGCGCTGTTTCGCAGCGACGACCACGCCGAGGCGCTGGCCGCATTCGCCGAGCGACGGCCGCCCCGCTTCTCCGGTCACTGACCAGCACGTCCCGTCGCGTCTGCCCTCCTGGCCAGGCTCTGGCCGCACGGGCCGGGGTTTCTGGCCCGCACTGGCCGGGGTCTGGCCGGGGTCTGGCCGGGGTCTGGCCGGGGTCTGGCCGGGGTCCCTGGCGTACGCCGCTGTCGTGGCGCTCACGGGCTGGGGGTTCGTCTCGGGCAAATCAAGCTGGGCAAACCAAGGCGCGGTGGCTGTCGGGCCGACCGCGCCAGGTGGGATCGCCTACGGGACAGGGATTGACGGTCGGCCCGCGGGTGCGACGGGGGTCACGTACGCTGGCTGAGTGGGACCTTTGGGCGAACTCGGCGCCTTGTTCAATCCGGGTATGCGCCATGAACTCGAGGAGCGTCGCTCCAAGGCGATGCGCCGCGAGGAAGAGGGCAACGCCCGCGACGGCGACCAACGGATCGACTTGGAGTCGGGCGTCGTCGTGATCAATTCGGGCAACGGCGCGGCCCGGACGGTGTCCGGCCATCGGCGGTCGGGACAGACCAGTGCTGGCGACGGCGACGCAGAGCTGGCGGACTCGACTGAGACGCTGCCGGCCGATCAAGACGCGGCGGAAGCCGGGACTTCGTCGGCGGCCAAGGATGAGACTTTCTCGGCGGCCAGGCATGAGACCCGGGTCGGCGTGGCTCCCGAATCGGCGGTGTCAGCATCATCGGGCGCCAGCCGCCGCTCTGAGTCTCGCGCCGGAGCGGTTTCCGGCCGGAATGGCGACCGGCCGGTACCGGGGTCCAACGGCCGGGCCGACGCGCACGGTGCGCCGATCAAGGTAGGCAGCCAGTCCGCCGACCGGTCGGCCAGCCGCGACACCGCGGGTGGAGCGGTGAACTCGCGGGATTCGGCCGCCGCCGGCCCGGCGAAGCCGGCGCCGGTTGGGAAGCTCGCCGCCGGGTCGCGACGCCCCCTGACCAAGAATCGACGCGCCGCGGGCTGACCGCCACCCTTTCAGTGCCCGTCGCCCCGCGGGTCCACCGCCAGCCGGTCATCGCCCGCCCCCGCGGGCTGCGAGCACGGTGCGGGGCTGCGGCTGACATTGACTCAGGCGGGTTGAGTTCTCCAACACGCCGCAATGTGGTCGTCGACCATGCCGGTGGCCTGCATCAACGCATAGGCGGTGGTCGGTCCCACGAAGCTGAAGCCACGCTTCTTCAGCTCCTTGGCCATGACGGTCGATTCCTTGGAGACCGCCGGCACGTCGGCCAGCGTCCGGGGCCGGTCGCCGGGCGACTCGGGCGCGAAGGACCAGAGCCAGCTGTCCAAGCCTTCCGGCAGGGCGGCCGCCGCCCGCGCGTTGCCGATCACCGACTGGATCTTCTTCGAATTGCGGACGATGCCGGCATCACCCATCAATCGCTCGACATCCGCGGCGGTGAATTCGGCGACGGCACCGATCGAGAATCTGGCGAAGGCCGCTCGAAAGGCCGGCCGCTTCCGCAGGATGGTGATCCACGAGAGCCCGGATTGAAACGCTTCTAGGCTCAACCGCTCGAAGAGTTGGTCGTCTCCGTGCAGTGTCCGGCCCCATTCGTCGTCGTGGTACGCGATGTACTCGGGCGCCGAATTGGCCCAGCCGCAACGGATCCGGTCGTCGCTCACATCGCCCGCACCGCGTGCACCGGCAACCGCCCGGCGCGGACGCCGGAGACCAGGCGCCGCAGGCTGGCCCGTAGCGCCGCTGCCACCACCGGCTTGACCAGCGCGAATCCCGCGCGCCCGATGACCCCGAACGGAACGTCGACGTCTTCGATCCAGACAGCCCGGCAGCCGCTTCCCGCCGGCTGAACGGCGAATATCCCTTCGCCGCGAACCACCGCGCCGGTGTGCCGGGTGCGCCACAGCCGGCCCGGCTGGTATTCGGTCACCGTCATCAGGTCGAGGAAGCCGAAACCGAAAACGCTGGTGAACGCGGCGATTTTGGAGCCGACGTCGGGTACCGGAGTCGGGCCGTCCAGAGCGAAGAGTTTCGTCGCCAGGATCCAGCGCTCCTGAGATCGCAGGTCGACCATGGCGGCGAACACCTCGTCGGCCGAGTTCGTCGAGGCCACGCCCACTTCCAGCCGAACGGTGGTCATAGCGGCCTCCTGAGATTGCCCGGTGATGTCGATCCATCGTCGCGGGCGGCTGGTGCGGTGTCACGCGCCGAGCCGGTCGCGGGCCCGGAGGCGGCGGCGGGGACATCGCCGCCTCCAATGGCGACCTGGTATTCGCCGGGACCGGGCGGCGTGCCGTAGGCGAGCTCGTCCCGCTCCGCCTCAGCCGCATCGATCTCGGCTGAGGCCTGGCTGCGCTCGCTCGTCGGCGCGTTCAGCGGCGCCGCGTCGATTCTCGCGACGGGGAGCGGGGCGGCGGCGGCGCTTCCGGCCGCGGATCCGATCGGCCGGTCCACGCTGAGACCGGCATATCCGGTGTCCTCTTCGGCGAAAACATCGACGATTGTTCCCGCGGCAGCGGGCACGTCGACCTGCTCCGCATCGCCGCCCTGAAGGCTGGTGACTTGACGGGACAACTCTTCGATGCGAAGGGCCAGTCGCTCCAACACCCAGTCGACGTCACTCATCCGATAACCGCGCAGCGCCATGGCGAACTTGACGTCGTACACATCCTGGGCGGTGACACCGCGGTCCGGCAGTTCCGCGGGCGAGGTCTGCGCCGGCAAAGGCGCCATCCGTTCGCCCCGGCCGAACACGAAAACGGCGACCACGAACACCACGGCACCGATGGCCGCGGCGATGACCAGATACTCCAGGACGGTGATCACGACGACGATCGTGCCATGTCGCGCGGTGCGTTCAGGGTTGCCTGCTCGTCGTCGCTCGAGCCCGAGGTCGTCTCGCCCGGTAAATGACCGGACGCGATCAGTGACGACAGGCCTGGTTCGTCCAGCAGATCGACCGGAGCCACCCAACGGTCGCGACTGACGTAGTAGAAGCCGGCTCGGACGCGGTCGACCGGGAGGGCGAGGATGTCAGCGACGGCCAACCGATAAACCGCAAGTTGCACCGCGACTGCTGCCCGACCGGTCCAGGGCGGTTCTCCGGTTTTCCAGTCCACCACGGTGAAGGAGCCGTCCTCCTCGGCGAACACTGCGTCGACCCGGCCGTGGACGGTGATCCCGCCGATGGACGTCGTGAAGGCGAGCTCGACATCCCACGGCGTGCGAGCCGCCCACGCGGATGCCAGGAACCGGGCCTTCAGCCGAGCGAACTCGGGATCCTCGGGCAGCGACGGATCCGAAGCTCCCGGCAACTCGGCAATGTCGAGAAGGGGCTGACCGGCGAAGAAATCCTCCAGCCAGGCGTGGAACTGCGTTCCCCGCCGGGCCGCCGAGGACGGTGACGCCGGCACCGGCCGTCGCAGACGCCGCGCCAGACGCTCGGGATCCGTGGCCATATCGACCAACGATGTGACCGCCACGCCACCGGGTAGTTGCACATCGACGACCGTTTCCGAACGAGCGGATCGCTCGGCCAACAACGCATCGACGTCCCGCACCCAGTGGAACGGATCGGGCACTGAGGTCGAGGTGGCGATGTCCGGGACGTCGGCTGGGAGGCCGACTGATGGGGCCTCGCCGAGTGAGAGCCCGCCCGACAGGGCCTGGCCGACTGGAGGTCCGGCCGACGGGGGCTGGCCGGCTGAGAGTCCCGCCGACGGGAGGTCGCCGGCCGTGGCCTCGCCACCGCCCGTCGCTGAGGGTCCCGTGCCCGAGCCGGCGAGCCGCACTTGCACCGCGAACGCGGGTTGCTCCGGCGCGGTTGAGCTGGCCCTTTCCAAATTCTGGAGGGCCGCTCTCACTCGGTCAGCACCAACCTCCACTCGGGAACGCCGGTCCCCCAGCGGGTCGCGCGGCCACAGCGCACGCCGGGGATTCGCGGTGAGTGGATTTGATGCGCCCGGCGCGGGCGCGTCGGCCCAACTGCTGATGACCATGCCCGGCACCTCCGAGGCAGCGTCCCGAATCTCGGTCAGAAAAACGCTGGGCCCACGAGGGGTTTGGCCGGTTCGCCCCCAATGGTGACCGGACAGCAGCAGGATGGTTTCCGCGCGGGTCAAGGCGACGTACAACAGACGTTGTTCTTCCTGCTGGGCCGCGGCTTTCAATTCATCGGTGTGCCGGTCGAGCGCCGCGGCCAGAGCCGACTGGTCGGCGTCCGGCGGAATCGACAGCAGGGGGATGTCCGCGCTGTCGCCGCGAAGGCTGGGCGGCAATTGGGCCGGATCGCCCAGCCACGAACGGCTCTGGGTGCTGGGGAATACCGTGCTACTGAGCTGGGGCACCGCGACCAGCTGCCACTCCAGCCCTTTGGCGGCGTGCACGGTCAAGATCTGGATGCGCCCGGGCGAGGGTTCGGTCTCGCCCGGCTCCAGCCCGTCTTCCCGCTCTTCGGCCGTGGCCAGATAGTCCAGCAGCTCGGTGGGACCGGCACCACCAGCGGCCAGCTCGGCCACCACATCGCCGAATGCGTCCAGGTGGGCTCGACCCGCCGGGCCGTGTACCGCTACTTCGATATCGAGATTGGTGGCTCGTTCGATATCTGCCACCAGATCGGTGAGCGGTTCGCTGAGCCTGGCGCGCAGCCGACGAAGTTCTTCGGCCAATCGGTGCAGTCGCCGGGATCCCGCCGCCGAATAAAACTGCTCGGAGCCGGGATCGGCGATTGCGTCGACCAAGGACACCATGTCCACCTCGTCGGTGGTCTCGGCCGCTTGAAGGGCGTCCCGCACCGCCTGGAACCGGGTGTCGCCGGACGACTCCTCCCGGTGCGGTCGGTCGAGCCCGCCGGACAGTTCCTTGGCCCGCCGGACCAGCGCTTCCAGATCAGCCAGCCCGAGCTGCCAACGACCACCTCCCAGGATGCGCAACGCCGCGTCGCCGGAGGTGGGATCGACGAGCATGCGGAGCATGGCGACCACATCGGCCACCTCTGGTTCGGAGAGCAGGCCGCCCAAGCCGACCACTTCCACGGGTAGGTCGCGGGCCCGCAAGGCCGCGGCGATTTGTTCCATGTCGGCGCGACGGCGGACCAGCACCGCCGTGGTGGGGGGCGGCTTCCCACGCTCGGCCGCGACCCGCCAGAGCCGATCGATTTCACCGGCCAGGGCCTGGTCTTCGTCCTCGACGGTGGCGTACAAGCCGACCCGCACGGTGCCGGGCCCGGCGGTTGGCCGGGGCCGCAAATCGGGCACGACGACCCGCCCGAGCCGCAGCGGCGCGGACAGGCGATTGGCCAGGTCCAAAATCGCCGTGTCGTTGCGAAAACTGGTCGCCAAATGCAGAATCCGGGATTCAACGCCCGTGGCCCGCGGAAAATCAGCAGGAAACCGGGGGAGATTTGCCGCCGACGCCCCGCGCCAACCGTAGATCGACTGGATCGGATCGCCGACCGCCGTCACCGGGTGCCCCGAGATCGGGCCACCGTTCTCGGCGTCGTGGCCGAACACCGCCCGCAAGATGACGCGCTGAGCGTGACCGGTGTCCTGGTACTCGTCGAGTAGCACCACCCGGAATCGGTCTCGCAGGGCCTCACCGACGGTGGGAAGCCGCAGCGCCAGATCAGCGGCCAGCCGCATCTGGTCGCCGAAATCGATCGCGCCGTTCTTTGCCTTGGCCTCGGCGTACGCGTCGGCCAGCGCGGCGATCGAGGCGCGGTCCGAGAGTCGCCGCATCGGATCGACCAACGCCGAATGCACCGACCTGCGTTGCCGTGGTCCGGGCGGCGCCTCACGGAGCGTGGCGACGATACGGTCGACCTCGGCGCGGAACCGATCGGCGGTCACCAGATGGTCGGACAGCGTGCCGGTCAGCGAGAGCAGCCGTTCGGTGACCTGGTCGGCGCGCAGGTCGGTGTCGAGGTCGGCATCCCATCTCGCGACGACCCGCCGCGCCACCTGCCATGCTGCAGTGGGCGTCAACACTTTGGCCCTGGGCTCGATGCCCAGGAGCGGGCCGAATTCACTGATCAACCGCCCACCGAACGAGTGGTAGGTGAGAACCTCGGGTTCTCCGCCGTCCTGGAGCAGGTCGCGGAAGGCAGGGTGCACCGCCAGCATGCGGAGGCGACGACGGATGCGCATCGACAAGCCCGAAGCGGCTTTGCGGGTGAAGGTGAGGCCGAGCACGGCATCCGGTCGGACCAGGCCGTTTGCCACCAGGTACAGAACCCGTCCGGCCATGGTCTCCGTCTTTCCCGAGCCGGCTCCCGCGACGACGAGGGCCGGCTCGAGCGGTGCTTCGATCACGGTTTCTTGCTCGGTGGTGGGCGTCGGCATGCCGAGCAGAACCGCCAATTCGTCGGCCCCGATCACCGCCTTCACGACGTCACCTGGCCGACCGCTGTCGTGCACCGGACAACTCCGGCGCACCGGGCAGCGGTCGCAGTTCTCGTTCTCCTGCGCCCAGACCCGGGGTTCGGACAGGGCGACCGCGGCCGCCCTGATGATTTTGGTCCACTCTTGCTGAGATTCGGCCGAAAGGGGCGGCTGGGCACGAACTTTGGGGACGCCGGAGCGCAGATACACCAGCTCGGCCCCTCCCGAGCGCATGCCTGACGAACCCGCTGGCAGGAGGATTCCCGATTGTTTCATCGCCGCCGCGAATGCGCCCAGAGCCACGGCCACCTGATACGCCGCCAATTGCGGATGTTCGGCGGCCTTGGCCTGACTCTTGGCGGTGGCGCCAGTCTTGAAATCGGTGACCACCAGCCGGCCGTCGCGGTCAGCAGTCAGCCAATCGACCCGTCCGACCAGACGCACTTGTCGCGACGTATCAGCTTCGCCGTGCGTCGTCGCCCCCGGTTCGGCCGTCGGCACAGGCAGCGGCACATCCACTTTGATCTCGGCTCCCACGAAACGGCGGTCGATCTCCGACCCGGACACCCATTGCCGGGCCGCGGCCAGCATGGTGTCCAGCAGCCGCCTGGTCCGGGCCACTTGCCAGGGCGGCAACTGGTCCTGCGCGGCCAGGTGCTGGGCAACGGCCTGTTGCAGCTGCTCCTCCGACACGCCCAGAGCCAGGCCGTAGGCCAGGGCGTGCACGACGATGCCCTCAGCCTGAGATTCCGTTTGCGGCTGACCTCCCATGCGGCGCTCCAAGGCCACTCGTAAGCCACAGGTGGTGAGCATCTCCAGACTCGACGGTGACAGCCGGACGGGTTCGTTCTCCGGCCACGGAGAACGGTCGGTCGACGGTCCTGACAGCCCGTACCAGTCGGCTGGATGCGCGCCGCGCACGCCGGCAGCGGCCAGCCGGGCGAGCTGGGCCGCCGCCTGGGTAGCAGACGCCTCGTCCAGATGGGGGTCGACCACGGCTCGCCGCAGGTCAGCCACCAGATGCGAGAGATGCAGACCGCGGCGACTCGACGCAAATGCGTTGGCCACCGGCGCAGAATCCGCGTCGGTTGGCGATCCCGTCAGCTCGGCCAGGAAGCGAGACGGCGACAGCTCCTCACCCGCCACGGCGCTGCAGATCAGGTGCTGGCGAGCCCGGGTGGCGGCGACGTAGAAGAGCCGACGTTCCTCGTTCAGCGTGCCCGACGGAATGCCGCCACCGGTCCCCCCGGCGGGCAACCCGGCCGCCGCATCCAACAACCGACGGCCGTCCACTAGACTCGTCCGCACCCGGAGATCGGGCCACGCGCCTTCCTGGACACCCGGCACCGCCACGACGTCCCATTCCAGACCTTTGGACGCGTGCGCCGACAGCACCGACACGGCCTCGGCCGGACGACGCTCGCCGGTGCTGGTGTCATCCGGCACCTGTTGTCCCACTACCAGATCGGTCAGCGCTTCGACACCGGCCAAGGGAAGTCGCTCGGCCAGGTCCGCCGCTTTTTGGAACAACGTGACGACCGCATCGAGGCTGCGGTCGGCCCGCTGGCCGGCCCGGCCGCCGGCCAGGGCCGCCTCGACCAGGTCGTGCTCCACCTCGGCCAATTGCCAGAGCTGCCAGAGGACTTCCTCACCAGGGAGGTTGCGCGCCCCCTCCCTGGCCACCTGCAGCATCGACTGCAGACGGCGCACCGGAGCCGTGAGCCGCTCCGGCAGGTCGGCAGGCAGCTCGCCGCCGGCCAGTACGCCCGCGAGCTGATCGCTGGTGGAGCCGGCCTGGCTACGTCCGGCCCGCACGGCCCGGCGGAGTGCTCGAAGCGCAAGCGCATCGAGCCGGCCGAACGGTCCGGACAGCAAATCCAGGGCGTCCTGCCCTGTCAGTGCGGCGGTGCTGCCCAACCGGAGCACGTCGATCAGGGCCGCCACCACAGGATCGGCCGCCAGCGGCTCATCACCGCGGCCGACCCGGAGCGGCACGCCCGCGTAGGCACAGGCGCGGGAGATGGGCGAAAGGCTGTGCGCGGGTGCCCGCAGCAGGATGGCCATCTCCGACCAGGGGACACCACCGAGGAGGTGGGCTCGCCGCAGCTCGTCGGCGACGAAGCTCGCCTCCTGGCCGGCGTTGGAGAAGACCTTGACGGTCACCTGGCCCGGTCGATCGCTTTCACACGTCAAGCGGCGATGCAGCGTCGGCCCGGAAAGGCGCTCGGCGACTCGCCTCGTCGCCGCCAGAATCTCCACCGGCAATCGTCGGGAGGTGTTCAGCGCCACCGTGCCATCCACCTCTACCGACCGGAGGGCGGCGGAATCGGACCCGCGAAAGCCGTAGATCGATTGATCCGGATCACCGATGACGATGTACTCGTCGGCGCCGGACGCCAGGAGCTCCAGCAAGGCAGCTTGGGCCGGATCCACATCCTGGTATTCGTCCACATAGAGCCGCCGGATGCGCTGCTGCTCCAGGCCGAGCACCCGGTCGTCGGTGAGAGCGGACAGCGCGGCCAAGGTCAGCTCCGCCTGATCCAGAGCCGCTCCCAGTCCTCCCGACGCCTGTCGCAGGTCGGTGACCTGTTGATATTCCTGAGCGAACCGGCCGACAGCGACCCATTGGGGTCGGTGGTAGCGGCGGCCGAGCGCGACGAGTTTGCCAGGGGCGATGTCACGCTCGGCCGCTCGCAGCAGCAGATCTCGGAGCTCGGCCGCGAAGGTGGGCGAGAGCAGCGCGCCGACCAGGTCAGGCGGCCAATATCCACCATCGCTGGCGGCGTGGCCCGCCAACAGTTCCCTGACCACGTGGTCGGATTCGCCGGCGCCGAGCAGCCGTGGCGCCGGCTCACCGAGTGCGGCCGCCCGCTGCCGGACCAACCGAAAGGCGTAGGAATGCAGCGTACGGACCATCGGCTCCCGCGAGGTGCCGCCGACCCGTCGAGCCAGCCGATCCGCCAACTCCGTGGCCGCGCGGCGCGAGAAGGTTACGACCAGGACGTCTTGCGGTCGGACGGCCCCGGATTCCAGACGCGCCGCCACGGTCTCGACCAAGGTCGTCGTCTTGCCGGTGCCGGGGCCGGCGAGCACCCGAAGGCGACGATGGGTGTTTCCGATGACCTGGTGCTGTTCCGGCGTAGGTAACCACCGCGCCGATTGTGGCTGTGGCGTGCGCAATTTGAAGGTGACAGCGGACGCCGGGCGGGGGCGGCCTGCTCCCGGGGGTGCCTGCCTCATCGACGCAGCCCCGATCGACGAGGCAGCAGCCCCAGCGAACGAACCGGCGTCAGGCACAAGCACATACCATCACGACGCACCGACAGTCTCCGGTTGCCGTGATGAGCTCGACTGCGGGCCGGCGGAAAGGACGAGGTCAGCTCGTGGACATGGCGCTGGCGCACCGGATGCTGGACGTCGTGGCGTCCATTCCGGCCGGCCGAGTGTCTACCTACGGCGACGTGGCCGCGGCCGCCGGCTCCCCTTCGCCGCGACTCGCCGGCTGGGTGCTGTCCAACCTGTCCGACGAGGACTTGCCGTGGCATCGAGTGGTTCGCGCCAATGGGACCCCGGCGCCGCATCTGGCGGTTGAACAGTTGGCGCGCCTTCGAGCGGAGGGCGTGCTCAGCGTCCACGGCAGGGTCAGCTTGCGCCGTTACCGATGGGCACCGGAACGCTGACGAACTCGGCGTGCCTCTCGACGAAAAGCATCCACAGGCGAAAATCTGTCCACATCTGATATGTGGGCCTATTGCCGCCCCGGCCGCAGCGGCGAATGTCGTCGGTATGACCTTGCATCGAGATCTACGGCCGCTGGCCCGCCTGCACGGCGAGACCGGGCTGCTCGCGGCCGTGCCGGCCATCCTCGGGTTCCATCCGGAGCTCAGTCTGGTGGCGCTGTGCCTGTCGGGCCCGCGGTTCCGCGTCGGGCCAGTCCTGCGCATGGATTTGGACGAGCCGGAAGCCCTGGAACTGGTCGTGGACACTGCCGCCCGCAAGGCCGACACCGTGGCCCTGGTGATCTACGGCCACCGTGAGCAGGACCGGCCCAAGTACGTCGCTCTGATGGGGGCGTTGCGATGGCGGTTGCGAAAAGTGCACCGAGAGGTGATTGCTGAATTACTTGTTTCCGGAAACTGCGCGTGTCACCTCCCCCGAACCGAGGGCGAAGAACCGTACTGGTTTCCGGTGCCGGGTCCCGAGGATCCCGGGGTCGAGACGATGCGGGCGGTCAACGCCTTCACGGGTCGGACGGTGCTGGCCAACCGCGCGGCTCTGGTCGCATCCGTGGCCGGGCCGGCGGCCGAGCAAACGACAATGGCTCGCCTAGCCGTGGAAACGTCGGCGGTTCAACTGACTGGTCTGGTCAGCCGCTGGTTCGAACAGGACTCCGGGTCGGTGCCGGCTCGCATGATCGACTACGCCGAGGTGCTGTTGGAGTCGGCCGGCCGCGAGGTGTCACGTACCGGCGAGGTCGCAGCGGGATTGGCTTGCTCGCTGGCCATCTTGCTCGAGGACAACAGCGTGCGTGACGCCGTTCTGATGGAAGCGCTGACCCGGGAGGACGAAACACTGCTGACAACGCTGGGCGCTCTGGTCCGGCAGGTTCCCGCTCCGGAGTGCGGCCAGTTGTGCGCGGTGCTGGCGATGTGCGCGTATCGGCACGGCGAAGGTGCCCTCGCGCAAATAGCGGTGGATCGATCGCTGTCCGCTGATCCGGTCAACCGCCTCGCCACAATGCTGCTGACGGCCATGAGTCAAGGACTGGACCCGTCGGTCCTGGTGGACCTGGGGCGTGACCTCAAGACACGAATGGCCGGATGAGGTCTGCGGCCGACAACATCTCGACCATGGAAGAGGAGGTGGTGCGCGGATGAAGGAGGCTCACCGCCAGCCGGAACAGCAGCGCCCGGCGGAGAAGCTCCGGCCACTCCGGCAGATGCGACCAGCGATCCAACAGATCGATGTCCGCGCCGCCCCAGGACAAGGCGTCGACCGCGATGACGGCTGCGGCGTAGGGGCCGGGGCGCCAGAACGGAGCCATGTCCACGACCGCCGGTGGCGCGGTGCCTGCGAACAGGACGTTGCCGAACATGTCGGCATGCACGACCTGCGACGGGAGTGTGAGCGGACGCCGACCCGCGGCGAACTGCGCGAACACTCTGGCTGCGTGGCCCTCGCCGAGCACTTCGTCAACCGTGTCGGTGGTGGCCGACCAGGCGAGCCGGTCGGCCACGGCATACAGGTCGCCGCGGGCCCGCAAGAATCGTGGTTCAGCCACTCCGGCCAGCGCCTCGTGGAGGAGGATCGACGCTTCGATGATCTCGTCGTAGCGGGGTTCGGGCCGCCCGGCCACGAATCTGTGCACCGTCCAGCCTGCGACGACCCAGCGCCCGTCCGAGGCCCTGACCGGTCGAGCCACCCGGATTCCGGTGACTCGCAACTGCTCGAGCACGCCGGCCAGCCAGGAGGCCTCTGCTGTGTCGTCCACCCGTTTGAAAACGATGTCACCGGCACGGAAACCGGAGCTGCGCCCGTCCGCCACCGTCTGCACGTCTTCCGGTCCGACGCCGTCCCCCGCGCCGAACGCCGCGAGGACATGGGCCGGCGGCGGCTCAGCGGCGAAGGACATGAGCGGCAACGCTACCCAACGATCATGGCTCGGCGGCTGATGCGGGGCTCGGCGAGCCGCATCAGCGGGGCCTGCGCGGGACACCAATCGCGCCGGATCACAGAAGGCGGTGCGCCGGTCAGTAGGTGGGCAGCGAGGGGTCGACCTGCTTGATCCAGGCCAGTACTCCCCCACCGACGTGCACGGCGTCCGCGAATCCGGCCTTGTGCAGCACCGCCAGTGCCTCCGCCGAGCGCGCGCCCGACTTGCAGTGCAGCACCAGCTGGCGGTCCTGCGGCAAAGTGGCCAATGCTTCGCCGGAAACGATTTCGCCCTTCGGGATCAGCACCGAGCCCGGGATCGAGACGATCTCGTACTCGTTCGGCTCGCGCACGTCCACGAGCAGGAAGTCTTCGTGGGCGTCGATCTTGCGCTTGAGGTCCGCTCGCCGAGATGGTGTGACCGTCGGCAGCCTGCGCGGCGTCGTCGGAAACTGTGCCGCAGAAGGCGTCGTAGTCGATGAGGCCGGTGACGGGGCTACCCGCCGGGTCCTTGCGGATGCGGACCGTGCGATACGTCATCTCCAGCGCGTCGTAGACCATCAGCCGACCGAGCAGGGTCTCGCCGATTCCGGTGATGAGTTTGATCGCCTCAGTCACCATGATCGACCCGATGGAGGCGCACAGCACCCCCAGCACGCCACCCTCCGCGCACGACGGGACCATGCCGGCCGGCGGCGGCTCCGGGTACAGATCCCGGTATTGAATGCCTTCAACGCCGGCACCGACGCCCGTTCCGTCGGCGCCCTTCGGGTCGGCCCAGAACACGCTGACCTGGCCCTCGAACCGGAATATGGAGCCCCAGACGTAGGGCTTGCCCAACAGCACACAGGCGTCGTTGACCAGGTAGCGGGTGGCGAAGTTGTCGGTGCCGTCGACGATCAGGTCGTACGGCGCGAAAATATCCAGCACGTTCGAGCTGTCGACTCGCTCCGTGTGGAGGTTGACGGTGACGTATGGATTCACTTCGGCGATCGACCCGGCCGCCGACACGGCCTTGAGCTTTCCGACGTCGCTCTGCCCGTGAATGATTTGCCGCTGCAAGTTCGACTCGTCGACCACATCGAAATCCAGGATGCCGAGCGTGCCCACCCCGGCGGCCGCCAGATACAACAGGGCCGGCGAGCCGAGGCCTCCGGCCCCGACCACCAACACTTTGGCGTTCTTCAGCCGCTTCTGCCCGATCATGCCCACGTCCGGGATGATCAAGTGTCTCGAGTAGCGCTCCACCTCGGCCTTGGACAACGACTCCGCAGGCTCGACGAGCGGCGGCAGAACAGTCACGGTTTTCTCCTTCGCAGCAAACCCGCGGGCGGGCGGCGACTGCCGACCGTACCCCACCGGAACGATCGGCTGGAGCAGCCGCAACACGCCCAAGACCACTCCGCCGCCGGTGCCTATCCACAACCCCGGTGCCCCGTCGGTTCTTCCCCGCCAGCGAAGATCATGGGCGTGATGGCGGCGGCGTCCGGCTCGTCATGCTGTCCCTGACGTCACCGGCGGCAGTCGACCGGGCCAGCCGGCCGATCGTCGACGGTTGGACCCGACCTCAGTGGCTACTTGTCGTGGCGGCGGCCTTGGCGACGGGGCCGGTCCCGGGGTTGTCCGGTGAATCGGTGTTGCCGGCGCTCTTCGGGCCGCGAGGAAAGGGATACGGGTTCGGCTTGCAGGCCTTTCCGTCCTGCGGAACCAACCCGCCCGACAACGGCGCCAGGTCGTTGTCGGCCACCGACCAGGACTGCTGCATCATCACGGGCGCCGGCCCGCCGTTGACCTTGCACGGCTGGTGCATGAACCCGAGGGCATGTCCCACCTCGTGATTGATGGCATAAATTCGGTACTGCTGCAGATCGCCGGAGTAGGAGACCGCCCCACGGGTCCAGCGGGCGTCGTTGATCGATACCCGCTTCTGGTCACGGGCGTAGCAGGACGCCTCCATGTGGATGTCCCACCCACACAGCGCATCCGCCCGTTCAGTCATCTGCGATGTGAGCGACACCGTGAAATTCGGTGTGCCTGAACTGATGCGCTGGAAGGTGTAGTTTCCGGAGCCCACCCAGGATCGAGGATCTTGCAACGTGGCGATGACGGCGGTGGCGAATTGCTGATCGGCAGCGACCGGCTCGACGCCGTCCTCCACCGTGATCGTGTACGTGAACTTGTCCGGACCGGACCCAATCGGCGCGGTGGTGCCCGGAACGAGATGCCAGGTGCCTTTGCCCTTGGCCACGAAAGCGCCGCCGGGCGGCAGATTCCCGGCCGCGACGTTCTGGAAAGCGCCGGAGTTGGGGTCGGGCGCGCTGTTCCCGGTCGGGGTGCTGCCTGCCGCGGCTGTCACGGACGCGGTGCCGGCACCGGCAGGCGCTGTGCCGGCGCCCCCGGCCGTGACCACACTGGCGGCCGCCGTACCCGCACCGGCGCCGACACCACCGACACCGGCGGCTGCGGCACCCGCCCCGGCGGCGGCCGCGCCCCCGGACGCCGAGCCCGCGCCCCCGGACGCCGTCGACGCAGTGGCGGGCGCCGGCATCGTGGTGACCGGGGCGCCGTTGATCACCGTGCCCGTCGTCTGGATGCCGGTCGAGGGCGCGCCCGCGGAACTACTGCTGCCGACGCTCGTGGCTGTCGGTCGGTGGTTGTCCTGCACCGCCTGGAGAATGATCAGAACGGTGAGGGCGACCAGGACCGGGATCGCGTACGCGCGCCAGCCGTAGTGGCGTACGAACCGGCTGAGGGCCGATCGGCGCTGCTGCTGTGCAGCCGGCCGGGGGCGGCTGGAGCCGCGCCCCGACGGAGACACCGGCTCCCAACTGGCCTTGAGCGGCTGCGACCCGGACCGAGGACCCGGACGTGGGCGGGGCGTACTTGATGCCGAACCTTCCGATTCCCACAGCGACGACGCGTTCAACCGGCCGGCGGATCCGGATCTCACCGTTCTGGTCAGGTCGTCGGGGCGGCGTTCGCTCCGCGCACGGCTGCCCGATGCGCCCGCCGAAGTACCCTCCGCCGTCCGCACACTGTGCGTTTCGGCACCGACGCGCACCGAAAGCCGGTCGGTGGCACCGCGCAGACTCCCGCCGGCCGCCCTGGTCGCTCGGCGATCGGCCGGTCCGTCACCGGGACGGAGAGGCTGGTCGGCACGACTCACGCGGTTGAGGTTGCCACACCGCTCGAGTTGTTCACGTGCGGCACGCCCGAGCTCGAGAAGTCGGCCACCCGCCGCCACAGCGCCATCAGAGCGCGCGCAGTGGTCGCCGGATCCTCCATCTGGGCCGCGTGGCCGACGCCGCGGAGCATCAGCAAACGGGAGTCCGCGAATGCCGACGCCGTCCGGGCCGCAAGCCGCGGGTCGACCAGACGATCACGCGTGCCCCAAATGACCAGGGTCGGTACTGACACCCTTTTCATGGCGCGGGCGAAGGCGGCGGCGTTCTCGCGGACGTAAGAGGTCATCAACGCTCGAAGCGCGGCGACGACTGACATGTGCACCCACGGGAGGCTGGTGCGCCAGGCGAGATCCGCCGCGGCGGCCGAAAACTGCTCGTCGGTGATGGAGGAGGCGTCCCCGAAACAGAGTTCGGCCATGCCGCGAGCTCGCTGCAGTGGAGAGAGCAGACCAAGACGTCGCACAGCCACACCCGCGGTTCCGGGCAGAAGCAGCGCGGCCAACCGCGGATCGGCGCCGCGATCGGTGGTGATCCGAAGATCAGGGACGGCCGGCGAGATGAGGGTGAGACTGGCCAGCAACTGCGGATGGCGGCCGGCCAGCAGCGCGGACACCATGCCACCGAGCGAATTCCCGACCAGATGCACCGGCCCGGCGGAGCGGCGGCGGATGAGCTGGGCCAGAACATCGACGCTGTCGGACAGCCGGTAATGCGACCGGGGCGGGGGGTCCGACCGCCCGAACCCAGGCAGGTCGATCAGGAAACCGCGAGCGTGCTCACTCAGCAGCCCGGCCAGCGACGTCCAGTTCGTGGACGAGCCGGCCAGCCCGTGCACATACCAGGCGTCGGGACCGGTGACCGGCTCGACCGATTCGGTCATGCGGAGATAGACGCCCCGCCCGTCCACCAACTCCGTCCAGCCGATCGGTGGTTCCGCGTCCAGGGGCGGGGGCGGCGTGCTGATCGGCTCGGCGAGCTCCGCCGTTGACAGGTCGCTGAGATCGTCATGGACCAGCGGTCCGGTCGGGGGCCACACCACGCTCATGATCAGACATTCTGCGCCCGCCTCCGCTCACCGATCAGCGGTCGGCGCGGCCCCCCATTTACAGTGCGCCGCCCGACCCTTGGCCCGAGTCCTCAGCCGAGCCAAGGCGCCCGGAACGCGCGTCGGGAGCCGGCGGCCCGGGAACTGGCCGAGCAACGGCAACCGTCGGGCCTGCGCGAGCCTGCATTCCCGCGACTGCCGCGTTTCGGCACAGTGTCGCTTAGGGTGATCAGCGATGACCAGACCGGCGAAGTCGGCGCCTCGGCTTTCCCGAACCGATCGGCGTGCGGGCCTGCTGGATGCCGCCCGGGCGGCTTTCGTGACCCAGGGGTACCACGCCACCGCGATGGACGACATCGCCGAACTCGCCGGAGTCAGCAAACCGGTTCTCTACCAGCACTTCCCGGGGAAACTGGATCTGTACCTCGCGCTGCTGGCCGAGTCCGTCGACAGTCTCGTCGCCGTCGTCGAGGACGCTCTGGCGGGCACCGACGACAACAAGGACCGCGTTCACCGTGCCGTGGAGGCGTACTACGGATTCGTGGCCGACAACGGCCAGGCCTACCGGCTGATCTTCGAGTCCGACCTCCGCGGCGAAGCGGCCGTCGAGGACCTCGTCGACGCGGCCACCAGCCGGTGCATCGAGGCCATCACGCAGACGATCACCACTGACACCGGAGCCGATGCCGGCCGGGCCCGGCTGCTGGCGTCGGGCCTGGTGGGGCTGTCCCAGGTCAGCGCCCGGTACTGGCTGGGCCAGGACCTGCCGGTCAGTCAGCCGGATGCCGTGGAGCTGCTGTCCACCCTGGCTTGGCGTGGCATCTCGCGCTTTCCGCGCCAGGAGAGGCCCGAGCACGAGGGGCAGACCGGGCGCTGAACGGGCGCAGATCCGCCGCTGGCTTCCTTCCCGCGGCTGCGGAGTCCGGGCCACAAGGAACAGCTGACGGGGCCACCGGCCGGGAGAACGGCTGGGGTCGGGAGAAAAAGCCGGCCGGACCGGCCCAGGGGGAGGTGCCCGCTACCAGCGCGATTCCCGCTCGGCCGGCAGAGTGTTTCCGGCCCGGGCGGACACGTGTCCACCCCGGGCCATTCCCGGCCGACAGTCAGTCGCCGACCGAGAACCCCACCCGCCGGCCCTCCGCGGGAGCGATTTCGACATAAGCAATGCGGGCGCTGGGCACGATCACCCGGCGACCCTTGTCGTCGACCAGCACCAGGGTGCCTTTGCCGTCCTCCAGCGACTTGTTGACCTGAGCTTCGATTTCGTCGGGCTGCGACGTCGAGCTGACCACGAGCTCGCGATTGCTATCGGTCACGCCGATCTTGACGTCCACGTACCCATCCTTGAAATCTCGGCCGCCACCAGATCCGGGAGGCCTTTCATTTCCACCCTAATGCTGAGTGGGCCGGTGTTCGCCAACAGCCGACAGGCGCGGCCTCCGCGCACTCAGAACAGCTTGCCGTCCGAATCGTCGATGCCCCGCATGGCGTCGTAATCCAGCACCAGGCAACGGATCCCACGGTCCTCGGCCAGCGTGCGGGCCTGCGGCTTGATCTGCTGGGCCGCGAAAACACCGGTCACGGTGCCCAACAGAGGATCTCGGCCCAGCAGCTCGACGTACCGGGTGAGTTGTTCCACCCCGTCGATCTCCCCGCGCCGCTTGATCTCCACGGCGACCACCGCCCCGGTGGCGTCCCGGCAGAGCAGATCAACCGGCCCGACCGGTGTGGGGAACTCGCGGCGGACGAGGGAGAAACCGGGCCCGAGAAGGTGGATCTGTTCCGCCAGCAGCGCCTGCAGGTGCGCCTCCACCCCGTCCTTGACCAGCCCGGGGTCGGCGCCCAGTTCGTGCTGCGAGTCGTGCAGCACTTGCTCCAGGGTGATCACCAGCTTCTCGCCGGCCTTGTTCTCGACGACCCACTGCCCCTCGGACTCCGACAGGCGGCACGGTGGGCTCATCCAGTTCAGCGGCTTGTAGGCGCGATCGTCGGCGTGGATGGAGACCGATCCGTCCGCCTTGACCAGCAGCAGCCGCGGCGCCATCGGCAGATGGGCGGTCAGCCGCCCGATGTAGTCGACCGCACAACGGGCCACCACGAGTCGCACCGAAACACCCTACCGGCGGACGTCGACCCGGCCTCGACTGTTGCTGGCGCTCGACAGAACCACAACCGATTCAGACGCGCGCCCGGCGAACATCGGCCCCCAGTGCGACCAGATCCTCCACGAAATGGGGGTACCCCCGGTCGATGTGGCCGACCTCATGCACCTCGGTCACCCCGTCGGCGCACAGTCCGGCGAGCACGAGGCCGGCGCCGGCCCGGATGTCGGTGGCCCACACCGGCGCGCTCGACAGCCGCTCGCGACCGGATATGGAGGCGTGGTGACCGTCGGTTCGCGCATCGGCGCCCAGCCGGGTCAGCTCGTCCACGAACCGGAACCGCGCCTCGAAGACGTTCTCGGTGATCATCGAGTGGCCGTCGGCCACCGCCGCGAGAACCAGGGCCATCGGCTGCAGGTCGGTCGGAAAACCCGGGTACGGCATGGTGATGAAGTCCACCGATTTGGGCCGGTCCTCCATCCGGACCCGGAACCCCGTGGGCAACCGGTCGACCACGGCGCCGGACTGCACCAGGCGTTCCAGCGGTGCGTGCAGGTGATCGGGGTCGACGCCGCTCACGGTGACATCTCCGGTGGTGACCGCGGCCGCGTACGCCCAAGTTCCGCCGACCACTCGGTCCCCCACCGTGCGGTGCTGGGTGGGCGAGAGCGAAGCGACACCGTGGATGGTGATCGTCGCCGTCCCGGCCCCGACCACTTGAGCACCCATCTGGTTCAGCATGGTGGCCAGGTCGATGATCTCTGGCTCGCGGGCCGCGTTGTCGATCACCGTGACCCCGTCCGCCAGCACCGCCGCCATGAGGATGTTCTCGGTGGCGCCGACGCTCGGGAACTCGAGCTGGATCTCCGACCCGCGCAGAATGTCGGCCCGGCCCACCACCTTGCCGTGCTCGATGGTCATCGAGGCCCCCAGGGCCCGCAGTCCGTTCTGGTGCATGTCCAGCGGGCGCGAGCCGATCGCGTCGCCTCCGGGCAGAGCGACGCGCGCCCGGCGGCAGCGTCCCATCAGGGGACCGAGCACGCAGACCGACGCCCGCAGCCGCCCGACGGCCGCGAAATCGGCGTCGGTGGAGATGTCGCCGGGCACGGCGATGCGGATCTCGGCGCCGGCGATGGCCACGGTGCATCCGAGACCCCGGAGCACATCGGCCATCATGGGGACATCGAGGATCTCCGGCGCGTTGGTGATGACCGTGGTTCCCTCGGCCATCAGCGCCGCCGCCATCAGCTTCAGGACGCTGTTCTTGGCCCCGGCCACGGCGACCTCACCGGACAGGCGGGCGCCGCCGGTGACCAGAAGCATCTCGTCCACGGACTGGACTGTACGGCTCTGCGCGGCCCGTTCCCGGCCCATCCGCCCGGCCCCGGTGACCGTCGCCCTACAGTGGCCGGATGGCCGTTCATCTGACCCGGATCTACACCCGCACCGGCGACGACGGCACCACCGGGCTGGCCGACTTCTCCAGGGTGTCCAAGACGGACCCGCGGCTCATCGCCTACGCCGACTGCGACGAGACGAACGCCGCGCTCGGTGTCGCGCTGGCCGTCGGACACCTTCCGGAGGCCATGACCGGAACCATCCGCCGGGTTCAGAACGAGCTGTTCGACCTTGGTGCGGACCTGGCGACTCCGCTGGTCGACGGGCTCGGCTACGAACCGCTCCGCATCACGGCGGACTACATCGAGCGGCTGGAGGCCGACTGCGACGAGTTCAATGCCCCGCTGCCCAACCTCGACTCCTTCCTGCTCCCGGGCGGCACCCCGGCCGCGGCCCTGTTGCATCTGGCCCGCACGGTCGCGCGCCGGGCTGAGCGCAGTGCCTGGTCATTGCTGGCCGCCGATCCGGACCGGACGAACGTGCTGACCGCAAAGTATTTGAACCGGCTGTCGGATCTGCTGTTCATCCTGGCGCGGGCGGCCAATCCCGAGGGCGACCTGCTCTGGGTACCCGGAGGCGACCGCTGAACTCGTCCCTCGGCGGAGGCCCTCACGAGCGGAGAACAAAAAAGACCGGAGAACAAAAAACCCGAGCCGCGGGGCTCGGGAACAAGAAAACCGGGCAGGGAACTCAGCGCTGGCCGGTGCGGCCGGGGTTCGACCCTCCGACCCCCATGGAGCCCGGGGGAACGGACTCCAGCCACGATCGGAATCCCGTGAGCACCTCTTCGGACATGGCCAGCTCAAGATCACGAGGCGTCACCGGACCGGTCATACATCGCACGATGACGGCACCGACCGGTAGGAGGTCATGTTCGCCGGTGTCAGCGGACCGTCGCATGCCCAGCTCCACCTGATCCCGCGGCAGCACCAGCGAGGCGATCGGCAGCGGGGAGAAGGACCGGAAGAGCGACAGTGAGGCGTCCGAGTACCGGCCCTGCCCGAACGTCCAGGTCGAACCGGTGGGAGCCAGTGTGCGCCAACAGATGTCGACTCCACCGCTCCGGGTGAACAACCACCGCCGCAGCACCACCAGAGCGATCGCGAGCAGCAGCAGGACCAGGAATACCAACCCGGCCAGCTCAGCCTCGCGCATCGTCGTTCCCCCCACCGCAGATCAGACGGACTCGCCGACCGCCAGCAGCTGCGCGCGCGCCCGGCGCAGCTCCGCCTCGGCCTCGGCCGAGTCGCCGCCACGGGCCCTGGCGTTCTCGTACGCCGTCCGGGCCTTGGTCACGTCGATCTCGTCGTGCAGGTCGGCGTCCTCGGCCAGGATCGACACGCCTTCCTTGGTGACACTCAAAAAGCCACCGTGGACGGCCACGCCGAGTACCGTTCCGTCGCTCTCCACAATGCGGGCGGCATAGCCCTCGCGCAATTGCGCGAGCATCGGGGAGTGACCCGGCAACACACCGACGTCACCGTCGACCGTCCGAGCCACGACCATATTCGCCCGACCCGTATACAGTTGCCGCTCGACAGCGACCAGGTCGACCTGCATGTCAGCCACGGCTTCTCCGTCTCATTTTCTTCGATACGCGCTGGTTGCCGGCCAGCCGCGATAAGCGGAAGTCTAGCTCTGCAGCTGCTTGGCCTTGGCCAGAACGTCGTCCATCCCGCCGACGTTCAGGAACGCCTGTTCGGGGATGTTGTCGTATTCACCCTTGGCGATGGCGTCGAACGCCTCGATCGTGTGCTTGATGTCCACGTACGAGCCGTCCTGGCCGGTGAACTGCTTCGCCACGAAGAAGTTCTGGCCCAGGAACCGCTCCATCCGGCGGGCTCGGGTCACGGTGAGCTTGTCCTCCTCGGACAGCTCGTCCATGCCGAGGATGGCAATGATGTCCTGCAGCTCCTTGTTCTTCTGCAGGATCCGCTTGACCTCCTGGGCGACGCGGTAGTGCTCGGCGCCGACGTACTGCGGATCCAGGATGCGCGAGGTGGACGAGAGGGGGTCCACCGCCGGGTAGATGCCCTTCTCCGTGATGGAGCGGGCGAGCTCGGTGGTTGCGTCCAGGTGCGCGAAGGTGGTGGCCGGGGCGGGGTCGGTGTAATCGTCGGCCGGCACGTAGATGGCCTGCAGCGACGTGATGGACCGACCGCGGGTGGAGGTGATGCGCTCCTGCAGCTCGCCCATCTCATCGGCCAGGGTGGGCTGGTAACCCACCGCCGACGGCATCCGGCCCAGCAGCGTGGAGACCTCGGAACCGGCCTGGGTGAACCGGAAGATGTTGTCGATGAACAGCAGAACGTCCTGGTTCTGCACGTCCCGGAAGTACTCCGCCATGGTCAGCGCGGACAGCGCGACCCGCATCCGGGTGCCCGGCGGCTCGTCCATCTGCCCGAACACCAGCGCGGTGTCGTTGATGACGCCCGACTCGGTCATTTCCGTGAAGAGATCGTTGCCCTCACGGGTCCGCTCCCCCACCCCGGCGAACACCGAGGTGCCGCCGAAGTTCTTGGCCACCCGGGTGATCATCTCCTGGATGAGCACGGTCTTGCCCACGCCGGCCCCGCCGAACAGGCCGATCTTGCCGCCGCCCACGTACGGGGTGAGCAGGTCGATGACCTTGATACCGGTGACCAGCTGCTCGGTCTTGCCCTCGAGTTGGTCGAAGGGCGGTGGCTTGCGGTAGATCGGCCAGTGCTCGGCGTCCTCGCCGGTGCCTGGCACGTCGAGGCAGAGTCCCAGGGCGTTGAAGACGTGGCCCTTCACGACATCCCCGACCGGCACCGAGATGGGTGCGCCGGTGTTCTGCACGTTCGCACCGCGCACCAGGCCGTCCGTGGGCTGCATCGAGATGCAGCGCACCACGTCATCACCGAGGTGCAGCGACACCTCCAGCGTCAGCAGCCGCGCTTCTCCGCTCAACTTCACCTCGACGTGCAGCGCCGTGAACAGCGGGGGCACCTCGCCGCGGGGGAATTCCACGTCGACAACGGGCCCGATGACCCGGACCACCCGGCCGGCCGTCTGCGTCTGCTCCCGGGAAATGGTGGGGGCGCTCATGTGCAGTCCTCGCTTCTGGTATTCAGTCGTCGTCGGCGTTGGCCTGGGCCAGCGCGTCGGCGCCGCCCACGATTTCGGTGAGTTCCTGGGTGATCTGCGCCTGCCGGGCCTGGTTCGCCTGGCGGGACAGCGTCCGGATGATCTCGTTGGCGTTGTCGGTGGCCGACTTGCACGCCGCCCGCCTGGCCGCGGACTCACTGGCGGCACTGTCGAGCAAGGCTGCATAGATCCGGGTGGTCACGTATTTCGGCAGCATGGCGTCCAGCAGCGCGTCTGACGACGGCTCGAACTCGTAGGCCGGCACGGGGCCGCCCTCCGAGCCGACGTACTCGACCTCCATGGGCGCCACCCGGCGGGCCTGCGGCTGCTGCGTCAGCATCGAGACGAAATGCGTGTTGACGACGTGAACCTCGTCGATCCCCGGGTCACCGGCCTCGGTCCGGCCGTCCGACCCGGCCAGAAACGCCGGCAGCAGCGATTCGCAGGCCGCCACGGCATCGTGATACTCCGGCTTTTCGGAGAACCCGGTCCACGACGCCGCGATGGGCCGCTGGCGGAACGAGTAGTACCCGACGCCCTTGCGCCCGATGACGAAGAGCACCGGCTCTTTGCCCTGGGTACGCAACAGCGCGCCCAGCTCCTCGGCGGCCTTGATGACACCCACGTTGTAACCGCCGCACAGCCCGCGATCGGAGGTGATCAGCAGAATGCCGGCCCGCCTCGGGCTGCTGCGCTGGGTCAGCAGCGGGTGGGTGATGGTGGATGCACCGGCCAGAGCGGTCAAAGCCTCGGTGATCTGCCGCGAATAGGGCGCCGCGGCGGCCACCTTGGCTTGTGCCTTGGCAATTCGCGAGGTCGCGATCGTCTCCTGGGCACGAGTGATTTTCTGCGTGCTGCGCACCGAGCGCACCCGCTCGCGCAGCACCCTTACCTGAGCCGCCATCGATGCAGACCTATCGCTTCACGGGCGGGGGCTTGCGCACCTGCAGCTTTTCCTGACCGACCCGCGCCGCGTCCATCGGCTCGGCCGGATTCTCACTGCCCAGGATGTGGCCGTCGGAGGTGGTGAACGTCGACGAGAACTCGGCCAGCACCGACTTCAGCGAGTTCTCCACGTCGTCACTGAGGTCGCGCGTCTCGGCGATCTTGCCCAGCGGATCCGCCGGGTGATGCCGGAGGAACTGCAGGAAGTCGGCTTCGAAACGCCGGATGTCGCCCACCGGGACCCGGTCGAGGTGTCCGCGGGTGCCGGCACCAGATCGAAACCACCTGTTCGGCGACCGGGAACGGCGCGTATTGGGGCTGCTTGAGCAGCTCCACCAAGCGAGAGCCACGGTCCAGGGCCCGTTTGGACACCGGGTCCAGATCGGAGCCGAAGGCGGCGAACGCCTCCAGCTCGCGATAGGCCGACAGGTCCAGACGCAGCGTGCCGGACACCTTCCGCATGGCCCGGATCTGGGCCGCGCCGCCGACGCGAGAGACCGAAATGCCGACGTTGATGGCCGGCCGGACGCCCGCGTTGAACAGGTCCGACTGCAGGAAGCACTGACCATCGGTGATCGAGATGACGTTGGTCGGGATATACGCCGACACGTCGTTGGCCTTGGTCTCGATGATGGGCAGACCCCGTCATCGAACCGGCACCCAACTCGTCGGACAGTTTCGCGCAGCGCTCCAGCAACCGGGAGTGCAAATAGAAGACGTCGCCGGGATAGGCCTCGCGACCCGGCGGGCGGCGGAGCAGCAGTGAGATGGCTCGGTAGGCCTCGGCCTGCTTCGTCAGGTCGTCGAAGACGATCAGAACGTGCTTGCCCTGGTACATCCAGTGCTGGCCGATGGCCGAGCCGGTGTACGGGGCCAGCCACTTGAAACCCGCGGAATCAGACGCAGGGGCCGCGACGATCGTCGTGTATTCCAGGGCGCCGGCGTCCTCCAGCGCCTGCCGGATGCTCGCGATGGTGGTGCCCTTCTGGCCGACGGCTACGTACACACAGCGGACCTGCAGTTTCGGGTCGCCGGAGTCCCAGTTCTGCCTGCTGGTTGATGATGGTGTCGACACAGACGGCGGTCTTGCCGGTCTTGCGGTCACCGATGATCAGCTGACGCTGTCCCCGGCCGATCGGGGTCATCGCATCGACGGCCTTGATGCCCGTCTGCAGCGGTTCGCTGACACCCTGCCGCTGAACCACTGTGGCGGCCTGGATCTCCAACGCGCGGATCTCTTCGGACTCGATCTCGCCGAGACCGTCGATTGGCTGCCCGAGCGGGTTGATCACCCGACCCATGAAGGCATCACCGACCGGAACCGAGAGCACCTCACCGGTCCGGGTGACCTGCTGGCCCTCTTCCAGGGTGTTGGCATCACCGAGGATGACCGCGCCGATGGACCGGGTGTCCAGGTTCAGCGCCACGCCGAGCACGCCGCCAGGGAACTGCAGCAGTTCGTTGGCCATCGCCGAGGGCAGACCCTCGACGGTGGCGATTCCGTCTCCGGTGTTGGCGACGATGCCGACCTCTTCGCGGCTGACGCCCGGCGAGTAGTCGGCGACGTAGCCCTCGATCGCGGAGCGGATGTCGTCCGCTGAGATCGTCAACTCGGTCATTGCGTGTCCCGTTCCTGTCGCTTGCTTCATCTGTCGTTGTCGCGCGTCGTCCGTACAGCCGTCTGTCGAGATCAACCGGCCAGGCGGCGGCGCAGTTCCTCCAGCCGGCCGGCCACACTGCCGTCGATCACTTCGTCTCCCACCCGCACCCGCAAACCGCCGCCCAGTGCCGGGTTCACCATCACGTGCACCGAGATCGCCCGGCCGTAGATCCGGGCCAGGCCGGCCGTCAGCCGGTTCGTCTCCTCGACGGTGAGCGGCAGCGCCGACTCCACCTCGGCGACGAGCTGTTCTTGCCGGGCCGCGGCCTGCTCGACCAATTCGGTCACGCCATGGGCGAAGGACCGGCCGCCGGTGTCGATGCGCCAGACCCGACAGCAACTCGACCACCAGCGGGATTCGCCCGATGGGTCAGCAACCGCCGCACCAGCGACGCCCGCGCGGCACCGCCAATGGCCGGGTCGTCGAGCAGCACCGACAGCTCAGGCGTTCCGTCGATGATGCGGCCGAACCGGAACAACTGGTCCTCGACCTCGTCGAGTTCGCCGGCCCGCTCGGCCCGCAGGAACATGGCCGTCCGGCCGAGCCGCTCGACGCCGTCGCGCAGGTCGTGGCCGGACGCCCAGTCCTGGCGCACCGCGAAGTCGACCACGCGCACCGCCGGCGTCCCCGACCTTGCCCGCCAGCAGGCGCCGCATGATTCCGGCCCGCACGTCCAGCGGAGTCGTCGCCTCGGACAGCGTCCGGCGCAGCGCCGGCTCCCGGGTCAGCACGTCAGCGACCTGGGCCAGACCGTCGCCCAGCGCACCCAGACCGGCGTCATCCAGTCGCGGACGCTTCTTGCAGCAGCCGACCCGTCGCCTGCTCCAGGGCCTGGCGGCTGGCGATGTGCTCCATCACGGGTTAGCGCTCCAGCTCGGCCAGGAACCGCTCGACAGTCCGGCGCTGACGGGCCTCGTCCTCGAGCGACTCGCCGACCACCTTGGACGCCAGATCGACCGAAACCCGCCCGAGCTGGGCGCGCAGTTCGGCGACGATCTGCTGACGTTGCGCCTCCAGCTGGGCCTGACCGGCCGCCGCGATGCGCTCGTTCTCGGCGTGGGCCTGGGCGAGCATGTCGTCGCGAATGGCCTGAGCCTGCGCGCGGGCGTCCTCGCGGATCTTGGCGGCCTCCTCGCGGGCACCGGCCAACTGGCGCTGGTACTGCTCGAGGGCCTGACGCGCTTCGCGTTGCGCGGACTCCGCGTCGGCGATGCCGCCCTCGATGGCCTTGGTCCGAGCGGCATAGGCCTTCTCGAACATGCGGCCAGGCGAACTTGCCCAGCACGAAGAGCAGGACGGCGAAGCCGATGACCGCGATGATCAGCTCGCCGCCGGGATGCCCAGCGGGTTGATCTCGGCTGTCGGCCAACTAGCAACGTGCACGGAGCCATGGGATACCCCTCTCGAATCGGGTGTCGGGCGGGTGATTAGCTTGGCTGAGGATGAACGGCACCACGAAGCCCAGCAGGGCCAGCGCCTCGGACACGGCGAACCCGAGGAACGCGTAGGTCCGGGTCAGACCCGGCCGATTCGGGCTGGCGCGCGGTCGCGTGGATGTAGGCGGCCCAGACGATGCCGACACCGATACCCGGGCCGATGGCGGCGAGGCCGTACCCGATGGTGCCGAGGTTGCCGATGATCTGGACGGTGGAATCTGCCAGAGTGGCCAGGACAGACATGTGCTGCTCTCCCTTTGCGTTTGACTGGTGAACCCGCCGGATCGGCGGCCCAGTTCGGTTTGTCGTGAAGGCGGGCGGTGCTGGATGGTGCTAGTGGTGCCGGGTGGTGCAGATCATGTCGGCGGGCTGGGTGGGGACGAATCAGTGAGAGTCGGCGAGCGAGCTCTCGATGTAGATCGCGGCCAGCAGAACGAAGACGTAGGCCTGCAGGGAGCAGATCAGGAGCTCGAAGAAGACGAGCAAGATGCTGGCGACGACGGGCAGGATGAAGAACGCGTAGCCGGTGGCGTAGCCCGAGCTCGAACAGGTAGATGTGCCGGCGGCGGCCACGCCGACCAGCATGTGCCCGGCGAACATGTTGGCGAAGAGCCGGACGGCCATGGTGAACGGCCGCAGGATGATGTTGGACAGGAACTCGATCGGGATCAGCAGGATGTGCATGGGCCACGGAATGCCCGGGATGAACGTCTGCAGCTTGAGATAGCCGAAGAAGCCGTGCTTGCGGATGCCGACGATGTTGTAGATGACCCAGACCAGCAAAGCCAGGAACGCGGGGATCGACGAAGTGCGAGGTGACCGGCAGCTGCGCGACCGGGATGATCTCCCACAGGTTCATCACCAGGACGAACACGAACAGGCGTGGCGAGGAAGCCGGACCACTTGCGGCCTTCTTTGCCGAGGATCTCGATGGCGACGCCGTTGCGGATGAAGCCGTAGAGGCCCTCGCCGGCGAACTGCAGCTTGCCCGGAACCACCTGGGCGCGCCGACTGGCCGCCCAGAAGAACCAGATGATCAGGATGACGCCCAGGACCAGCAGCACCATGGCCTTGGGCGAGGCGATCCACTTCGCCGTCGCCGATCTCGCCGGAGAAGAACGACTCCTGCACCGTGGGCGCTTGGAATCCGCCACCGGAATCGGCGGCCAGGTACCCGAGACCGAGGCTCAGGGACACCGGGTCTCCCTTCGGGTCGAAGTCTGGTCGGGACTTTGAGCGTTGCGCGGTGCGACCGAATCAACCGGAGCGGCGCTGTTTTCCGAATCCCGCTTAGCGATCAGCCGGGACTCGAACGGCGCCACCCAGGGCGATTGATCTGACGGTTTGACCGCCGAGGCGGACGGTGGGGTCCTACCGTATCTGGCGACCACGGCATAGATACCCAGGGCCATGCCGACCACCGCCCCGATGGGCAGCAGAAAGTGCGTGGAGAGCCAGCGGTCCAGGAAGTAGCCGATCAATGTCCACAACGCCATCCCGCCGATCAGGGTGGTGATCACAGCCCAGCCCTCATCGGCTCCTGGCGAGCGCGAGTCGGCCTTGGCTCGGATCTTCATGGCCACGTGACACTATCAGGGGAACCACACGGGAACGTCACTGCGGGGCCCGGATTTCTACGAACTGTCGAAGAGTCGGCGGGACCGCCCGCAACCGCTGTGATCAGGACGGATCGACGTAGAAAATCTTCACGGTCCAGACGTACCGCAGGTGGGCGCCCAGCCAGCAGACGAGGCCGACCACCACCGCTGCGGCCAGCCAGTGCCGATCGAGAAAGCCGTCCTGCGGCACGACGGTCAGCACCACGCCGAGTGCCACGATCTTGACGAAGTAGGTGCCCAGAGCGGTGGGCAGGGTCAGCCGCGGATTTATGCGGCCCGCCCTGGCGATGGCCACGGCGGACACCGTGAAGAAGGCTCCCACGATCGTCCCGCCGACCAGTGCCCCGACTCCTGCGCCGGCTCCGCTCAGGACGAAACCGGCCACCGCGAGCAGGCCCGTGCCGACGCCCAGCACCATCCAGCAGATCCGCAAATGCTCCAGCGACCAGGCCCGTCCGCGGGCGATGGCCTTCTCCACCTGGGCGATCCGCTGGCTCAGGTCGGAGCCGCGCGTCACGAGGCACCCGCGTCGGGAACGAGCGGCCCGCCGTGCTTGTTGCGCCGCAGGCGGTTTCGTAACCAGGGCCAGCAGGTGAGGACCAGCGCGACGAGGACGCCCGCCAAGCCGGCCACCACCACCAGTTTGGCCGTGATGCCCCCCTGGCTCTGGTCCGGCGAGACGAAACTGAGCGAGACCGCGAAACCGGACAGCACGAACGCCCAGACGTAGAAGATCAGCACGGCCTGGCGGTGGGTATGTCCGATGGTGAGCATCCGGTGGTGCAGATGGCGTTTGTCCGCGCTGAACGGGTGGCGTCCCTCCCTGGTCCGGCGGATCACCGCGAGCAGGAAGTCGAGGACGGGGATGAATACCACCGCCAGCACCACGATCAGCGGGGCCAGCAGCGCGACCGTGTTCCGGATGCCCCAGGACTGCTGGAACTGGGCGACCTGGGCCAGCTTGCCGCCTGCGCTGGTGGTGGCCGCGGCCATCGTCAAACCGATGAACATGGAGCCCGAGTCACCCAGGAAGATCCGTGCGGGTGAGAAGTTGTGAGGCAGAAAGCCCACGCAAGCGCCGGTCAGGGCGGCCGCCATGATCGGTGGCTGAGAGGCGTCGGTGGAATTGCCGGACTTGACGAGTTGGTGAACAGAGAAGATGAAGATGGCGGCGGACGCGATGATCGCGACGCCGGTGAGCAGTCCGTCGAGACCGTCGATGAAGTTCATGGCGTTGGTCAGGATCAGGGTCAGCAGCACCGTCACGGCACCGCCTTCCACTCCGCCGAGGACCACGTTGACCCCGCCGGAATTGCCGTTGGGCAGCCAGATCACCAGCCATTGCACGCCGAACAGCACCAACACCCCGCCAGCCAGCACCTGACCGGCCAGCTTGGTGACGGAGTCGAGGTCGAAGCGGTCGTCCAGCACGCCGACCAGCACGATCACGGCTCCGGCCACCAGCACGCCCTCGATCTCGGTGGACGAGGTGAAGGCCAGCGACAGGCGGGGCAACTGCAGGGCCATCAACACGCCGGCGGCCACGCCGCCGTAGAGGGCCACCCCGCCCATCCGCGGAGTGGGCAGTCGGTGGACGTCGCGGTCCCGGATGGGAGTGAAAGCCTTGAGCCGCACGGCCAGGAGCCGGACGGCCCCGGTGAGCACGTAAGTGATCAACGCGGCGGTGGCGAAGACCAGGGCATATTCCCGCCCCGGTACCGCCAGTTGGTCCACACCGGTCAGCCTATCGGCGCACCGCCGCCGGCCGCGAACATCGCGCCGATCCCGCGGTTCGCCGCGCGGAAGGGCAAAAAGCGCGCCCGGCGCCGGGAAAATGTTGCCCGACTGCCGGACCTGCGGAACCGGCTCGCTGGTCCGTTCGTCCGACCACTGCCCTCCCCACGACAGGAACAGGAACAGCCGACATGCAGCCCTCCAACCCGCCCTTCCCGCCGGCCGGCGCGGTTCCGCACGGTGCGCCGGGCGCCCCGTTCGGTCCCGGACACGTCCCTGGAGCATCGGAAGCCCAAACCGGATTCGGCCCGGGCGTCGCCGACGGCCACTATCCAGGACCTCGCCTGGAGCCGGGCGGCTGGCCGACGCCTGGCGGCCCGGTGCCGCCCGGTCCGTACCGGGGCGATTCCGACTCCGGCGGCCGACCTGGGACCGGCGCTCCGGGGTCCGCGAAGTCGGTGCCGCCCGTCGTGCTGGTAGGCCTTCTCGGCGTGGTGCTGGTGGCCCTCGGCCTCGCCCTGCCCTTCGACGCCACCTGTGCCTTCGCGACGCAGACGGCCTGGTCGATCTTCGCCATCTTGGCCGCCCTGGCCGGGGCCATCGGTCCGCTGCTCGGATCCGGCAGTTCCCGGCGGACCGGCTGGCTGGTGACAGCCGGCGCGGCCGGCGCCCTGGTCGGCTATTGGCTGCTGATCGTGTTGCCCGGCGTCTCCTCGAACCCGGGCTTCACCCTGACTCTCGGCGTGGCGGCGGTGGCCGTCGCGGCCTGGTTCTCGCCGGCCCGACCGCGATGAGCGGGCCATCGGCCGCCCCTCGGTGGGCCCGGTCGATGGCGGGCCGTCCGGGATGGACGCCGCTGCTGGCCGCCTTGGCCGCGCTGCTGGGCAGCGTCGCGCTGCCCTGGCTGAATGCGCACGTGGAGTCGGGGTTCACTTCGGCGTACCTGCCCGGGTACTGCTATCTCAGCTATGACGGCTACAGCTACTGCGATTCCGGCTCGATCGCTTTCGGCTCGACGACCACGGTGGAGGGTCCGGTTCCGGGCACTCAACTCCCGATCCGGGTGATCGCCGCGCTGGTGGCGTGGTCGGCAATCGCCTGCTACTGCACGGCGCGCCGGGAGTTGCTGCTGTCAACGGCCGCTCTGGGCGTCTTCGGGCTGTTCGCCGGCTCCGCGGTGCTCACGTCGGGACGGGTGGTGTGGATCGCGGCGCTGGCCGCGGTGCTGGTGCTGCTGCACCGACGACTGGGCGCGCGGTCGGCGGGGTCAGCTCAGCCGCCGGCCCTCAGCTGACCAGGTCGACCTGGCCGATCACCTCACGAACCCGGTCCAGACCGACGGCGCCTTCCCGCAACATCCGGGGTACCGGTCCGGTCAGGTCGACGACCGTCGAGGCCACACCGATCGGCGCCGGTCCGCCGTCCAGGTACACCGACACCCGGTCGCCCAGCTGATCCTGCGCCTCACCGGCGGTGGTGGCCGCCGGTTGGCCGCTGCGGTTGGCGGATGACACCGCCATTGGTCCGACCGCCCGGAGGACGTCGATGGCCACCGGGTGCAGCGGCATGCGCAGCATGACCGTGCCCCGGGCCTCTCCGAGATCCCAGGACAGCGAAGGCGCCTGCTCGACCACGATCGAGAGACCGCCGGGCCAGAACGCTTCGATCAACCGGGTGCCCAAGGGCGGCATCACGGTGACCAGGCCGTCGGCCGTCGACCACGAGCCGACCAGGACGGGGACCGGCATATCCGGGCCCCGGCCTTTCGCCGCCAGCAGGTTCCGCACTGCGGCCGCATCGAAGGCGTCGGCTCCGATGCCGTAGACGGTGTCCGTCGGCATCACGATGAGTTGGCCCGCCCGGGCCGCGGCCGCCGCGGCGGCGATGCCGTCCCGGCGGGCGTCGGGATCGGCGCAGTCGTAGGTCGTCACGTCGTCAGTCTGTCAACAACAGCGGACAGCTTCCGCATTCGGCGGCCGCCGACGGCTAGGAATCGGGCAGCGACACCCGTCGGGCGGTGACGAAGCGCGGCCGTCCGGTCAGATCCTCGTGTTCCTCGACGTCGCCGAACACCCGCCGGGCGCGGAACAGGGCCGGCACGGATTTCCCGTGCGAGTCGTCGTGCTCGAGGGCGACGAGTCCGCCGACCTTGAGCAGTCCAGCGGTGACCGAGATCAGCGGGCGGATCAGGGCCAGCCCATCGGGTCCCGCGAAGACGGCGTCGGCCGGGTCGTGTTCGGAGACTTCCGGCTCCACTGTGGTGCCCTCCGGCACGTACGGGGGGTTGACGGTGACGAGATCGACCTTGGACTCCAGGTCGTAGAGCGCCCTTTCGTCCAGCACGTCGGCGCCGCGCAGGTCGATCGGGGTATGGCCGGCCTGCTCGTGCAGCTCGGCGTTTCGCCGCGCCCACGCGAGCGCCCCGCCGGCCTTCTCGATTGCATGGACCACGGCGTCCGGCCGGGCCTGGGAGATGGCCAGGGCCAAGGCTCCGCTGCCGGTACACAGGTCGACGACCGCGGGCTGCTTCAGGTCGGCAATGGCCCGCAACGACCATTCCAGCAGCGCCTCGGTTTCCGGCCGGGGAATGAACACGCCCGGCCCGACCTGGACCGTGGCCTGTCCCAACACGGCCGAGCCGATCAAGTGCTGCAGAGGGATGCGTTGGGCCCGACGGTCGATCAAGGCTTGATAGCCGCTCACCCACTCCTCGTCGACCAGCGGGACCAAGCCCAGCCGAGCCCGCGGCACCCGCAGCAGGAAGGCCGCGAGCTCCTCCGCGTCGAAGCGCGGACTGGCCACGCCGGCCGTCTCCAGGCGGGCTGCTGCGGCCATGACCTGCACCCGCAGCGGCTCACGCGCCATGGGAACCCGCCAGACGGTCGGCCCGATCGGCCTGGGCGAGCGCGTCGAGCACGGCGTCCAGATCACCGTCCAGCACCTGATCGAGGTTGTAGGCCTTGTATCCGACCCGGTGGTCGGCGATCCGGTTCTCCGGGAAGTTGTAGGTCCTGACCCGTTCCGACCGGTCGACCGTGCGCACCTGCGACCGGCGGGCGTCGGCGGCCGCGGATTCGGCCGCGTCCCGGGCGGCGGCCAGCAGCCGCGCCCGCAGGATCCGCAGCGCCTGCTCCTTGTTCTGGAGCTGGGATTTCTCGTTCTGGCAGGAGACGACGATGCCGGAGGGCAGGTGGGTGATCCGCACGGCGGAATCGGTGGTGTTCACCGACTGCCCGCCCGGGCCGGAAGACCGGAAAACGTCGATCCGGAGGTCGTTGGGGTCGATGGTGACCTCGGCGTCGGCGGAGTCCACCCCCGGCGCCACGAAGACGCCGGCCGCCGAGGTGTGGATGCGGCCCTGTGACTCGGTCACCGGCACCCGCTGCACCCGATGCACGCCACCTTCGAACTTCATCCGCGCCCAGACTCCGTCCGCCGGAGCCGGATTGCCGGGCGCCTTGACCACCAGGGTGACGTCCTTGTAGCCGCCCAGATCCGACTCCTGAGCAGAGAGGATCTCGGATTTCCAGCCGTGCCGTTCGGCGTAGCGCATGTACATGCGCAGCAGGTCGCCGGCGAAAAGCGCCGACTCCTCGCCCCCTTCACCGGCCTTGACCTCCAGCAGGGCGTCGCGTGCGTCGTCCGGATCGCGCGGCGCGAGCAGCTCGGTGAGTTCGGACGCCAACTGCTCGGCGCGCTCGGCCAATTCGGTCGCCTCGGCGGCGAAAGCGAAATCCTCGTCGGCCAACTCACGGGCGGTGGCCAGATCGTCGCGGATACGGGACAGATTTCGCGCCGTCGTGACCACGGCAGTCAGTTCGGCGTAGCGCCGACCCAAGCGCCGGGCTGTTGCCTGATCCCCGTGGACAGCGGGATCGGACAGGTCCCGGGCCAGTTGGTCATACTCGGCCAGCAACGCGTCGAGAGCGGGAACGGAGGGGGCAGTCATACGGCTTTCTTTCCACCTGTGGGGCCCGACGTGGGCAACTCTTTCCGGAAACGCCAACGGCGCCCGTCCGGTCGCGAATGTGACCGAACGGGCGCCGCAGGTGAGCTAGCGGGTGCGCTTGCCGTAGCGCGCCTCGAAGCGGGCCACCCGGCCGCCGGTGTCCAGGATTTTCTGCTTACCCGTGTAGAACGGGTGGCAGTTCGAGCACACCTCGACGGTGATCTTGCCGGAGGTCTTGGTGCTGTGAGTGGTGAAGGTGTTGCCGCAGCCGCAGCTCACCTCGGTGACGACGTATTCCGGGTGCACACCGGTCTTCATGGGTCATTTCCTTTCGAAGTGGCCGCCGGGTCGCCTGATGGGAGCATCGGGCGTGAACCGGAGCCGAATGGGAAGAGCCGGATCATTCTGCCAGACCCGCACCCGTGGAGTGAAACGCCGAAGACCGCCGAAAATTCCGTGCGGTCGGGGCGGATGGACTGACACCGGCGGCCGTTGCCCCCCGTTCGGTGCTGCGCGGGCCGACCGGCCCGGTGATCAGTCCCGTTCCGCCATGGGCGTGTTCTTGGCCACCTGGAGCAGGAACTCCACGTTGCTGTTGGACTTGCGCAGCCGATCGAGAACCAGCTCGATGGCCTGCTGCGGGTCCAACGCCGAGAGCAGCCTGCGGAGTTTGACGACCACAGCCAGCTCGTCCGGCGAGAGCAGCAGATCCTCTTTCCGGGTCGAGGACTGGTCGACGTCGATGGCCGGGAAGATGCGCTTGTCGGCCAGCTTGCGGTCGAGTTTGAGTTCGGCGTTGCCGGTGCCCTTGAACTCCTCGAAGATCACCGTGTCGCCGGCGGAGCCGGTTTCCACCAGCGCCGAGGCGAAGATGGTCAACGAGCCGCCGTTCTCGATGTTCCGGGCGGCGCCCAGGAACCGCTTGGGCGGGAACAGCGCAGTTGAATCGACGCCACCGGACAGGATCCGGCCGGATGCCGGCGCGGCCAGGTTGTAGGCCCGACCGAGGCGGGTGATCGAGTCCAACAGGACGACGACGTCGCGGCCCATTTCCACCAGGCGCTTGGCCCGTTCGATCGACAGCTCCGCCACCATCGTGTGGTCGGCCGGTGGACGGTCGAACGTGGAGGCGATGACTTCACCTTTGACCGACCGTTGCATGTCGGTCACCTCCTCCGGCCGCTCGTCCACCAGCACGACCATGAGGTGCACCTCGGGGTTGTTGGTGGTGATCGCGTTGGCGACCGCCTGCAACACCGACGTCTTGCCCGCCTTCGGCGGCGAGACGATCAGCGCCCGCTGGCCTTTGCCCACCGGCATGACCAGGTCGATCACCCGGGTGGTCAGGACATTGGGCGTGGTTTCCAGCCGAAGCCGCTCGTTCGGGTAGAGCGGGGTCAGCTTGGTGAACTCCGGACGCTGCTTGGCCGTCTCCGGGTCTTGACCGTTGATGGTGTCGAGCCGGATGAGCGCGTTGAACTTCTGGCGCTGCTGCTCGCCGTCGCGGGCTGCCCGGACGGCGCCGGTGACCGCGTCGCCGCGGCGCAGACCGTTCTTGCGCACCTGAGACAGCGAGACGTACACGTCGTTGGGCCCGGACAGGTACCCAGAAGTGCGGATGAACGCGTACGAGTCCAGGACGTCCACGATGCCGGCCACCGGTACCAGCACGTCGTCGTCGCGCAGTTCCGGTTCTTGAGTGGCGGCGTCCCCGCCGAAGCGGTCGCGTCCCCGCCGGTTCCGCTCCCGGAAGCGCCGGCCCCGGCGACCGCCCTGGCCGTCGTCGTCGGCGTCGCGCCGGTCGGTGGCGTCGCGCCGCGGGCCACTGGAGGTGGTGTCCGCGGTGTCGCTACCCACCGTTCCGGCGGCAGACCCGTTGGTGCGGGCCGAGCCGTTGACCGAGCCGTTTCGGGATCCCTGGTGGCCGGGGATGTAGTCGGCGGTGCTCTCGGCACCCTCGCCGCGGTCGGCGCGATCGTTGCGATCCCGGCGGTTGCGACGGTTCCGGCGGTTCCGGTTGCCGTCCTCGTAATCCCGCTCCCGCGCCGGAGGGCGTGATGAGCCGTCGGGGGATGTCTCGTCCCGGCTCGACTGTCCGGTGGCCGGCGACTGGGTCGGCGCGGCTTCCGGGGCCGGGCCGGCAATGGTCGGGTTCGCGGCAGCGCCCTCGGTGGGTCGGTCGGCGGAGGGCTCGGCGGCCGGGGCGCGATCGGCCGTCGGCGCGGCGTTCTCGGCAGCGGCAGGAGCCGCGGGGCCCTGGGCGCGACCGGCTCGGCGGCGCCCGGTGGCCGGCCTGTCGACCTCACCCTCGGGGAGACGCAGATCGAGCGTGGGCTCGGCGTGCCCGTTGGGGGTCTGCTTGGCCGGCTGCGCGGCCGGCTGGGTGTTCTTGGGCGTCGCCGACCCGTTCTGGTGGGCGGTGATTGCGGCGATCAAATCGCCTTTGCGCAGGGTGGAGGTGCCTTTGAGGCCCATCTGGGCCGCCATCGCCTTGAGGTCGGTCAGCACCATTCCTTGGAGACCGTCACCGCGACGGCCGTTGGCCGGCGCGCTGGTGAGCTGCTCCGTGGTCTCGCTCACGAAGTTCCTTCCTGTCCGACCGGAAGTCTTCGCGGTCGGGTTCTACTGGCGCGCCGGATTGTTGCGGCACGCGAATGTGTCACTGGGGTGTGATTGCGCCTGCGGAGGGTCGAGGCGAACGTGTCCCTGCCGGTCGGGGGGCGGCCGGTCGGTTGCTGTGCGTGCTGAACCAGGGATGGATGCGCCGAAGCGGAATGCCGATGGACCCCGATCGAGGACGGTTTTTCAGCCGTTGATTCTGATGCGCCGCCCCAGACGCAAAGGTGATTTGGGCTCGTTCGGACGCCCACATCGGATTCCGGCGGTCGAAGTACCAACCGGTGACCTGCTCAGCGTAAACGTACACCCCGTCGCCATCAAGAACCGACGGCGTGTCGAACGTATTCCCGCCGGCGAATCGCATTTCTGACGGCAGGGTTGCCGACGGCGGGCCGCGGCGGAAGCGAAACGCGATGCCCTGGTCACATTGTGTTGTCGGGGCCGGATCGCATTTCTGAGCCGAGTTCGACCTGAGCGCCGGACCGGTCGATATGCACCTCCGTGGGGGTGAAGGCCGGACGGGCGAAGCGCGCGAGGTCGATCGGCTCGCTGCTCAGGGCCAGCACAGACGGGCCGGCACCGGAGATTACCGCGGCCACGCCGGCATCGCGCAAGTCGCGCATGAGGATGGCCGAATCCGGCATCGCGGCGGCCCGGTACGGCTGGTGCAGCCGGTCCACGGTGGCCTCCAGAAGGTATTCGGGTGCACAGGTCATCGCGTGTACCAACAAGGCCGCGGCTGCACTGTTGGCCGCCGCGTCGCGGTGTGGCACCTGTTGCGGTAGAAGACCTCTGGTGGCATGCGTCGACGACGACCCGGCCGCGGTGAACAGGACCGTGCGGATCCCGGGATGCACGTCACGCCGCACGGAGCGGGCCCGCCCGGCACGGTCGAGCCAGGCCAAGGTGAACCCGCCGGACAGCGCCGGTGCGACATTGTCCGGGTGTCCCTCCATCTGATTGGCCAGGTCGAGTAGATCCGTGTCCGTCAGTTCAGCCGGATCCGGCAGCAGCGCCCGGCCGGCGAGCAGCCCGGACACGATGGCGGCCGCCGACGAACCCTGACCGCCGCCGTGCGGAATGACGTTCCGGCACACCAACTGCAGGCCCGGGGGGCGGCGGCCGACCGCCGCCCAGGCCCGGAGCACCGCCCGGACCACCAGGTGACGTTCGTCACTCGGGACCTCACCCGCCCCGACCCCCGTGGTGGTCACGACGACGCGGTCAGCCAAGCGGGCCTCGATCTCGTCGTATCGGGTCAGCGCCAGCCCGAAACAGTCGAAACCGGGCCCCAGATTGGCGGCGGTGGCCGGCACCCGGACGCGGACGGTCGCGCGGACTTGCGAAGCGGTCACCGCAGGTCTAGCGCCTCGGCGACCGCTTCGGCCGCCACCGGCACCACCACCGGCGCGCTCATGGTGACCAGCGCGGTGTCGGGATCCTTGAGCCCGTGGCCGGTGACCGTGCACACCGCCACGGATCCACGAGGAAGGCGCCCGTCGGCGGCGGTCTTGAGCAGTCCCGCCACCGAGGCGGCGGACGCCGGTTCCACGAAGACGCCTTCCGTTGCGGCCAAGAGGCGGTAGGCAGTCAGAATCTCCTCGTCGGTGACGGCGTCGATGAGGCCGTCCGAATCGTCCCGCGCGCGCACCGCCCCCTGCCAGGAAGCCGGATCGCCGATCCGGATGGCGGTGGCGATCGTCTCCGGGTGTCGGACCGGGTGACCCAGGACCAGCGGGGCAGCGCCAGCAGCCTGGAACCCGAACATCCGCGGGGTCTTGTCGACCGTGCCGTCAGCGGCGTATTCGCGATAGCCCTTCCAGTAGGCGGTGATGTTGCCGGCGTTGCCGACCGGGATGAGATGAACGTCCGGAGCGCGGCCGAGGACGTCGCAGATCTCGAAGGCCGCCGATTTCTGACCCTCGATCCGGACCGGGTTGACCGAGTTGACCAGAGCGAAGTCGTCCGAGCTCGCGGCCGTTTTCCTGGCCAGTTCCAGGCAGTCGTCGAAATTCCCGTCGACCTGCAGGATCTGGGCGCCGTAGGCCACCGCCTGGGCCAGTTTCCCGGCGGCGATCTTGCCCTGCGGGATCAACACCGCGCTGGTCAGCCCGGCCCGGGCGGCGTAGGCGGCCGCTGATGCCGAGGTGTTGCCGGTGGATGCGCAGATCACGGCCTTCGCGCCGGCGGCGAGGGCATGGGTGACGGCTACTGTCATGCCCCGGTCCTTGAACGATCCGGTCGGATTCGCCCCCTCCACCTTGAGCCACACCTCGCAGCCGACCCGGTCGCCGAGGGTGGGCGCCGGTACCAGCGGCGTACCGCCCTCGCCGAGGGTGACCACGGCCGCTCCCGCAGGAACGGCGATGCGGCCGGGATACGCGGCGATCACGCCGGGCCAGCCGGCTCCGGCACCGAAGTGGACCCTGGTCGGCTCGGCCAGCGGTGGGCTCATGTCATCTCTCCCATCACACGCATGACCGAGGTCACGCCCTGAACCGAGTCGAGCTTGGCCAGCCGGGCGACCGTGGCGGCCAGATCAGCGTCCGGGGCGGCGTGAGTGACGATGACGAGCGTGGCCTCGCTGCCGTGGCCCTGCTGCCGGACGGTCGAGATCGAGACCCCGGCCGCCGCGAACTCGGCGGCCACCGCGGCCAGCACCCCGGTGCGGTCGGCCACGTCGAGGCTGATGTGGTAGCGAGCCGGCACCTTGGCCATCGGACGCGACCGGGAGCGCGGCGTACGCGGATTCCCGCGGGCCCCGGCCCCCTGCGACCAGATTGCGGGCCACGGCCACGACGTCGCCGAGCACCGCGGAGGCCGTCGGGGCTCCGCCTGCGCCCGGGCCGTAGAACATCAGCTCTCCGGCCGAGGCGGCTTCGACATAGACGGCGTTGTAGGCGCCGTCGACCTTGGCCAGCGGATGGGACAGCGGCAGCATGGCGGGGTGCACCCGGGCGGAGACCGATTCCCGGCCCGAACCCTCGTCGACGATCCGTTCGCAGATGGCCAGCAGCTTCACCACGCAGCCGATCTTGGCCGCGGCGGCGATGTCCGCCGCGGTGACCGAGGCGATGCCCTCCCGGTGCACATCGGCCGCCCCCACCCGGGTGTGGAAGCCGATGGACGCCAGGATCGCCGCCTTGGCGGCCGCGTCGAAGCCATCGACGTCGGCGGTCGGGTCGGCCTCGGCGTAGCCGAGCCGGGTGGCCTCCTTGAGGGCGTACTCGTAGGAGTCACCGGTAGACGTCATCGAGGACAGGATGAAGTTGGTGGTGCCGTTGACGATGCCGAGGATGCGACTGATGCGGTCGCCGGCCAACGATTCGCGCAGCGGCCGGATCAGCGGGATGGCTCCGGCCACCGCCGCCTCGAAGTAGAGGTCGGTGTTGGCTGCGTCCGCCGCCTCGTACAGGGTGGGCCCGTCCTCCGCCAGCAGGGCTTTGTTGGCGGTCACGACCGCCGCGCCGCGGCGCAGCGCGGTGAGGAGCAGGTCCCTGGTCGGATGCACCCCGCCGATCACTTCCACAACGACGTCCACGTCGTCGCGAGCGACCAGAGCAGCGGCGTCGGTGGTCAACAGGGCGGCCGGAATCTCGGGGTGACGGTGCGGGCGTCGCACGGCCACGCCGACGAGTTCCAGAGGCGCACCCACCCGGGCCGCCAGGTCATCGGCCTGGTGGGTGAGCAGGCGCACGACCTGACTGCCGACGACCCCGGCTCCCAGCACGGCGACGCGGACCGCCGACCCGGCCGGGCGGGAACCGAAAGAGCTGGCTGAACCGCGTTTGTCGACGCCCGCCATCACACCGGACCCCGGCGGCCGTTGGCCCGGAAGACTCGGAAGGCGTAGACCAGCAGCAGGATGACCACGGCGACGGCGATGACCGAGATGACGATCTTCAGCCAGCTCGGCATGTCCGGCTTGATCATGACGATGACGATCAGGATCGCGGCCACTGCCAGCATGACCACGCCGGGCACCAGCGACGGTTGACCCGGACCAGGAGGCGGTTCGGTCCCCGCGCGCGGCTGTGGTTCCGGTGAGCTCACGGCATCTCCAAACGCATCAGGTCGTCGTCGGTCTCCCGGCGCAGCAGCACCCGGTCCTGGCCGGCCGTCACGGCGATGACCGGAGGCCGGGGCACTCGGTTGTAGCTGCTGGCCATGGCGTAGCAGTAGGCGCCGGTGGCCGCCACCGCCACCAGGTCGCCGACAGCCAGGTCCGCAGGAAGGTAACAGTCCCGCACCACGATGTCACCGCTCTCGCAGTGCTTGCCGACGATTCGGCTGCGCACGGCCGGTGCCTCGGAGGTGCGCGAGGCCAGGGCGACCGAATAATCAGCGTCGTACAGGGCGGTCCGGATGTTGTCGCTCATGCCGCCGTCCACCGAGACGTACCGCCGGAAAGTGTCGCCGCCCAGCGCGACGTCCTTGATCGTGCCGACCTCGTAGACGGTGACGGTGCCGGGCCCGACGATCGCTCGGCCAGGCTCGACGGCCACGGCCGGCACGGCCAGCCCAGCCAGCCTGGCATTCGCGGGACACGATGTCCACCAACGATTTCGCCATCGCGTCGACCGGCGGCGGGTCGTCGCCGGAGGTGTAGGCGATGCCCAGCCCGCCCCCCAGGTCCACGGTCCGGACGGACTCGGCCAGCTCGGGATACCCGTCGAGTATCTCGGTCAGGAACGAAACCAGCCGATGGGCGGAGACTTCGAAACCGCTGGCGTCGAAGATTTGCGACCCGATATGCGAGTGCAGGCCGACCAGGACCAGTCCGGGGAGAGCCTGCGATCCTGCGCACCGCTTCCGCCGCCGCTCCGCTGGCGAGGGAGAAGCCGAACTTCTGGTCCTCGTGGGCGGTCGCGATGAACTCGTGGGTATGGGCCTCGACGCCGACCGTGACCCGCACCATCGACGGCGACCGTTGATCGCCCGGACCCCGCTCCTCCAGCAGTTCGGCCAGCCGGCCGATCTCGTCGAAGGAATCGACGACGATCGCCCCGATTCCGGCTCGGATCGCCAACGCCAGTTCGGCGGGTGACTTGTTGGACCCGTGCATGGTGATCCGGGACGCCGGAAAGCCGGTCGACAGCGCCAGTTTCAGTTCGCCGCCCGAGCAGACGTCCAGAGCCAGACCCTCTTCCGTCAGCCAGGTCAAAATCGCCCGGCTGAGAAAGGCCTTGGAGGCGTAATGGACTTGGCCGGCATGACCGAAGGCGTCGGCGAAATCCCGGCAGCGGCTGCGGAAGTCGGCCTCGTCCATGACGAGCATGGGCGTGCCGTGCGTCACCGCCAGGTCCCGCACGTCCCGCCCGGCCAATTCCAGCGCTCCGTCCGGGCCGCGGTGGGCGTTGCGGGGCCAGACCTTGGGGTCGAGAAAATTGAGGTCGGCGGCGGGAAATCCGCCCGGGTGCTCGGCGGGGATGTCGCCGTGGCGTGGTCCGGCGGGGTGGGCGCGCATTCGTTACATCCGTTCCGGGGCGCTGACGCCCAGCACGTCGAGACCGGCGGCCAGCACCTGGCGGGTCGCCCGGGACAGCCACAGGCGCGCCGTCGTCGCCGGTCCGGCCGGCGCATCGCCCATGGGCAGCACTCGCACCTGGTCGTAGAACTGATGCAGGGCGCCGGCCAGGGATTCCAGGTATCGGGCCACCCGGTGCGGTTCCCGCAGGTCGGCCGCGGTGGTCAGGACGCCCGGGTAAGCCGCCAGCAGCGCCAGCAACTCCGACTCGTATTCGGTGTTCAACAGGGCGGGGTCATAGCTGTCGCCGATCGCGATGTCCAGGTCGGCGGCCCGGGCCAGCATGCGACTCAGCCGGGCGTGGGCGTACTGCACGTAGAAGACCGGGTTGTCGTTGCGGGCCGAGGTCCACAGGTCGATGTCCAGGTCGATGTTGGTGTCCACCGAATACCGGATCAGGGCGAAACGGGCGGCGTCGACGCCCAGCGCGTCCACGAGGTCGTCCAGGCTGATCACGTTCCCGGCCCGCTTGCTCATCCGCAGCGGCTCGCCGTTGCGCACCAGGTACACCATTGCCCGATCAGCACCTCGACGGTGTCCGGATCGTCGCCCAGTGCCGCCGCGGCCGCCTTCAACCGGGCGACGTAGCCGTGATGGTCGGCGCCCAGCATGTAGATGCAGAGATCGAAGCCGCGCGCCCGCTTGTCCTCGAAGTAGGCCAGGTCGCCGGCGATGTAGGCCGGGTTGCCGTCGGACTTGATGACGACGCGGTCCTTGTCGTCGCCGTAGTCGGTCGAGTTCAGCCACCAGGCACCGTCGGCGAACCGCAGGCCTCCGGACGCCTTGAGCCGGTCGACGATGCGCGACACCGCTCCGGACTCGTGCAAGGAGTCCTCGTGGAAGTACACGTCGAAGTCGGTGCGGAAGTTGTGCAGGGTCTCCTTGATCTCCGCGAACATCAAAAGGGTGCCCTCGCGCCGGAAGATCTCCATGGCGATGTCGTCGGGCTCGTCGGCCGCGTGGGGCTGCGCCTGGAGAATGGTGGCGGCGATGTCGGAAATGTAACTGCCGGCGTAACCGTCGTCCGGAGTCGGCTCGTGGCGCGCGGCGGCGAGCAGAGAGCGGGCGAACCGGTCGATCTGGGCGCCGGCGTCGTTGAAGTAGTACTCGCGGACCACTTCGCCGCCCTGCGTGATCAGGATGCGGCCCAGCGTGTCGCCGACCGCGGCCCAGCGCGCGCCGCCGATGTGCACCGGCCCAGTCGGGTTGGCGGACACGAATTCGAGGTTGATGCGCGTGCCGGCCAGCCGCTGGCTCGTCCCGTAGGCCGTTCCGGCCGCCACGATGTCGCCGGCCAACGCACCGGCGGCCGCCGGGTCCAAAGTGATGTTCAAAAAGCCCGGCCCCGCGACGTCCACAGACTTGATCCCGGTCTGCGAGGCCACTCGCGGAGCGAGAATCTCAGCGATACGACGGGGCGGGAGCGCGGTTTTCTTGGCCAGCTTGAGGGCCACCGGCGTCGCGTAGTCGCCATGGTCCCGCGAGCGTGGGCGGTCCAGAACGATCTCGCCGACGTCCGAAAAGGCAAGGCATAGTTCGCCATCGGCGATGGCGCCGGTCAAGGCGGCGCCGATCGCCTCAATCAGCTGGGCGGGATTCACCTGCTCATTCTAGGAAGGGCGGGTTCATGGTTTCGCCGCTCTCACACCGACCTCGGTTCACGCTCACATCCCAGACACCCCGGCAGCCCGTACAGTTTGGCGGGCTCTCCTGCGAGTCGACCGATCGATCCGGCGCGTTTTCGGCCGGCCGGCGGGCGCCGTCGGCGGGCCCGCGGTCCCGTCCCGGGAGCCGCACCAGTCGATCGATCACAGTACAGGCGAGGTCAGTTCTTCGATGATGGCGAGCGGTAAATCGTCCAAGCGCACCCGGGTGCCGTCCGGCGCGGTGATCACCCGCCGCAACGGCCTGCCGTGGCTCACGATCATCGCCGTGGTGGTCATTCTCGGGTTGGCCGGCGCCATTTTCGGAGTGGTCTACTCCAAGCAGCACGCCAAGGATGTGGCCTCGAACAAGCTGGACTCCGTCCGCTCGCAATACACGCCCACCGCGACCCACATGGACCCGTCGACCAAGATCCCGGGCATTTATGTGGGCGCCTCGGTGACGTCTGCCAACAACATCACCTACCCCAAGTACAAAGCGGCGCTACACGTCACGTCGGACCAGCGGGTGGCCTACGACCGCTATCCGCCGGTGGGCGGTCCCCATGACGGCACCTGGGCGGCCTGCAACGGCGTCGTCTACACCGTCGCCGTCCGCGACGAGAACATGGTCCACACCCTCGAACACGGTGCGATCTGGATCACCTACAACCCGAAGACCATCAAGGCGGGCGATCTGGACAAGCTGAAGGCCTTTGTCGTCGGGCAGAACTACATTTCGCTCAGCCCGTACCCGGGCCTGGACTCGCCGATCTCCGTGCAGTCGTGGGCGCACCAGTTGAAGGTGCAGACCGCCGACGACCCGCGTATCCAGGAGTTCATCGTCGCCCTCCAGGAGAACCCTTACATCACACCGGAAGTCGGCGGGTCGTGCGTGCCGTCGAGCGATTTCGACCCCACCAACCCGCCGCCGTTCGATCAGTCGCCGCGCGGCACGGACGCCATCCCGCTGAACGGCTCCGGGCTGCTCACCGCCAGCAATGAGGGCATGGACGTGAGCGGTGCCGCCTCCGGGGCCACCGGATCGGCGGCGGCCGGTTCCGGCGGGTCGGCGGCCCTGAGCACCTCGGGTGCTGCCGCCGGCACGACGGTGGGTGGGGTCACCTCCTCGGCCGCCGTCACCAAGTAGGCAGATCGGACGCGCTGATGGCCGACGAAACGACTCCACACGGGGAATCGGTGACCCGAGGCGACCGGACGGCCGCAGGCGGCGCGCTCGAGCGCCTGGGCGCCCGCGGTCTGGTGATCGTGGCGGCCCTGACCGCGCTGGTGTTCCTGGTGGTCGGCGGCATCATCGGCCTGGCCATCGCGCCGGCGACGACGAGCGCCCGGTCGGACACCGTCAGTCCCAACGCGGTGGACATCGGATTTGCCCAGGACATGAACTACCACCACGCCCAGGGCGTGACCCTGGCCCAGATCGCTCAGAACAACACCACCAACGCCGACGTCAAGGCCATCGCCTACGAGATCGACACGGAGCAGACCACCGAGATCGGCATGATGCAGGGCTGGCTGGATCTCTGGGGTCAGCCGCGCAGCAACATCGGCCCGCGCATGACTTGGATGTCATCGGGCGGGTCGATGCCCGGCATGCAGATGGGCGGGGCCACGGTCCAGATGACGGTCAGCGCAGCCGATGCCGCCGACGGGGCCGTGATGCCCGGGATGGCCACCAACACCGAAATCAGCAAACTTCGCTCGCTGAAGGGCCAGGCGTCCGACATCTATTTCCTGCAGCTGATGATCCGGCACCACGAGGGCGGCGTTCCGATGATGGCGTACGCGGCGGCACACGCCGCCGTGCCGATCGTCCGCACCCAGGCCAGCAAGATGGAGGCGGCGCAGCAGAACGAGGTGTCGGTGATGACCCAGATGCTCAGCGAGCGTGGGGCCGCTCCCCTGTCGTTCTCACTGGCCGCCGAGGCCACGGCCGGGTTCACGCCAGGCGGCCTGGGTCTGGTCAGTAGCGGCCAGGTCACCCGCTGACGGAAGATCACCGGCGCGCTTCCCAGGCGCCATCGGAGCCGATGATGGCGGTTCCCGCGGCGGCAGTCGGGTAGAGTTTCTTCTCGCGCCCCCGTAGCTCAGGGGATAGAGCACCGCCCTCCGGAGGCGGGTGCGCAGGTTCGAATCCTGCCGGGGGCACCCGCCCGAAGCGCAGATCAGAGCCAGTTGCCCGTTGTTTTTTACCCGGCGACTGGCTCTTTTGCGTACCGGCCGCTCGGGTGCCGCCGTATTTCCGCGCTCGGGGCCGCGCCGGCCGAACGACCGACAGAATCGAGTCGCGACGACCATGGGCACACCGAACGAACACGACCAGTCAAGCCGAGTGGCGTGCTGGTGCTGCGGCGCCGTGGACGACGCCGCGAGACTGGTACACCTGGGCAATCACCCCGAGGTCGCCGTCTGCGTCCGCTGCGCCCACTCGCTCAGCAAATGGGCCTGGGAAATCGAGGACGCCGGCCGATCTGGCCCGGCGGCCCGCGTCCGCGACACCTTCCGAAGCCTGCGCCAGGCAGTGGTCCGGCGCGGCTGGCACCACCGCGCGGGCATCGGCCGTGCGCTGCGCTGGATCGGACGCTTCACGCCCTGAACCGCGGACCGCATGCGGCTGGGCCACGCTCAGATAGTGGCAGCGACATCTCGCAGCTGGGCGAACGTCTCCCGCACGAGATCGGGCAGCGACCGCTGGTTATCGGCGGCCACCCACCTCTTGTAGGCCACCCGGAACACCGCCATGCCCGCCTCGGCTGACAGGCCCGCCTCCGGGTCCGGCACGCCGCGCCGTCGTAGAGCATCGGCCAAGACCAGCGCCAGCGTGGCCAACTTCACCAGCTCCCGCTCGCGCAACTCGACATGGCTGCTGATGACCGCGTGGCGAGCGGTTGCGTAATCGTGGTGGTGCCCGAGCATGGCGGCGGCGGCGTCGAAGACCCGCTCAATGAGCGTCATGGGTGTCTCGTCGGCCGGTGCCTGCTCCAATGCACTCAGCAACTGGGCCTGCAACTCCTCCGACCCGTCGAACAACACCTCTCGTTTGTCAGCGAAATAACGGAAGAACGTGCGCGGCGTCAGACCGACCCGGGCGGCGATGTCGGCCACAGTGGTCTGCTCGTAGCCACGCTCGACGAATAGGGCCATGGCCGCCTCTCGCAGCCGGCCGTCCGCGTTCGGTTCCCAGCGGCCCATGACGCGAGTCTAGGCGGACAGCTCCAGCCATGACACTTCATGACATCAGTGCTAGGGTTATGTCATGAAGTGACATCGACTCTGGTGTCGCTCAGATTCGAAAGGCAGGCAGTCATGCGCGTTTTCGTCACCGGTGCCTCGGGCTGGATCGGATCCGCCGTTGTCCCGGAGTTGCTGGCCGCCGGCCATCAGGTCGTCGGCCTGGCTCGCTCCGACGAGTCGGCAGACAAGGTCGCCGGGTTGGGCGCCGAGGTTCTCCGCGGCGAACTCGGTGATCTGGACCGGTTGAGCGAGGCGGCCGCCCATTCCGATGCGGTGATCCACCTCGGGTACGTCCACGATTTCTCCCGGATGGACGACGCCGCCCGCACCGATCGGGCCGCCATTGAGGCGTTCGGCCGCGGGCTGGCGGGCCGGAACGGAGCCCTGATGATCGCCTCGGGCACGCTCGGGCTGACGATCGGGCGCTCCGCGACTGAGGAAGACCACCCCGACCCGGCCGCCCATCCGCGTCTGGCCAATGCCGCCGCCGCTCTGGCCCTGGCCGAGCAGGGCGTCCGCCCCGTCGTGGTCCGTTTTGCGCCCACCGTCCACGGGCCGGGCGATCACGGCTTCATGGCTACCCTGGTCGCCGTCGCGCGGGAGCGGGGGGTTTCGGCCTATCTCGGCGACGGGTCCAATCGTTGGCCGGCGGTGCATCGGCTGGACGCCGCCCGTTTGGTACGCCTGGGCCTGGAAAAGGCGTCGGCCGGAGCGGTTCTGCACGCCACCGCCGAAGAAGGAGTCGCAGCTCGCGCCATCGCGGAGGCGATCGGGCACGGTCTGGGTGTGCCCGTCACCTCGGTGCCTACCGAACAGGCCACCGACCACTTCGGCTGGATCGGCGCCTTCTTCGGGATGGACGCACCGGCCTCCAGCGCATCGACGCAGCGGCGGTACGGGTGGGACCCGAATCACCCCACCCTCTTGGCCGACTTGGCGTCGGGTTCTTACTTCCGTTCCTGAGCTTCGGCGGGCCGGGTCAGCCGGCCCGATCTAGCGGCGGCCTCGACAGTCGTCAACCGGTGCGACCGGCATGCCGACCGCCGGGGTGCCGGTGCCACGGAGCGAGGCTGGCGGCGACGACCAACACGAGGATCAGCGGGACGAGTATGAGAAAGAGTTCCATACCCGCCCATGGTCCCGAGCTGACCTGGGAAAACGCCGTGAGCGGACTGGAAACGCCGAGTGGGTCCGGCTCGCGCTTCCGCGGCTGATGCTGCCGGTCGGGGCGAGGAGACCGATTCGCTTCGGGCCGCTCGCCGCCGCGCAGCCATCAGCGAACGCGTAGCCGCATGGCCAAGCCGATCTCGCCCAGGCCACGGATGAGGAACAGCAGCCCGGCCAGGAACGCCGCCGTCCTCAGCGCCAGACCCGGGTTGGCCACCATCACCACCGCGGCAATCAGCGTGATGATGCCGACGACCAGATTCCAAACCCTGTGCTCGGACATGGTGAAGGCGGCAAAGAGTTCGTTGAGGGCCGCACCGAAAAACCAAATGGTCACGCCGATCGCGATCGCCCAGATTCCGGCGCCCGGGTGGATCAGGCAGATGATGCCGGCCACCACGGCCAGCACCCCGAAAAGGAGAAGCCAGCCGCGGCCGGCGGACCCGGGTCTGGCGCGAAGGCCCGCACCCACCTCGATGGCTCCCTGAACCAGCAGGCCGATGCCCAACATGAGCGCCAGGCCGACAACGGTGAGACCCGGCCACGCCAGGGCGATGATTCCGACGATCACGCCGAGAATCCCGTCCGCCATCAACCAACTCCAGGCCCGACGCGCTTTCATAGGAGCATTCTGACGCCCTTCACATCGACGGCACAGCAGGGGCGCGCCGTACCGCAGCGTGTTTGCGGGATCCGGCCGGCCTCGCGCGTTCAGAGGGCCAGAACTGCATTACAGCCGGCTGCGTCGAAGTGTGCGCTGCACCTGCGGGTCGTGCTATCGGCCTGGGTCGGTCAGTCAGCCGACGCGAGTTCCGAGAGGGCCACGCCGGAATCCGCCAGCGCCGCCCGGTCCACCCGTTTCCGGCTGCGGATGAGCGATTTCACGTCGTCGACCACGTCCCAGACGTTCACGTTCATTCCGGCCACCACCTGGTCGTCGGCCATCCAGAACGCTACAAATTCCCGGCCGGCCAGGTTCCCGCGAATCACGACGTCGTTCACACTGCCGGGCTCGGTCAGCCCGATGTATTCCATGCCCAAGTCGTATTGGTCGGTGAAGAAGTACGGCAGCTCGCCGTATTCCGCGGCGGCCGAACCCGACTCGTCCTTCCGGTCCAGCATGGCCGCTGCAGCCGTCACGGGTTGGTTCAACGCATTGGCCCAGTGTTCGACATGGATTCGGCGACCATAGAAGGGGTGCTCGGCCGCAGCCACGTCGCCGGCGACGAAGATGTCGGGATCTGCTGTGCGCAAGCCACTGTCGGCCACAATGCCGTGATCGACAGGCAAATCCGCCGCTTCGGCCAAGGCCGTGTTCGGCTCGACGCCCACTGCCAGCAGGACCGCCTCGGCCGGAAGAATCTCCCCGCCGGCCAATTCCACGCCGGTCACCTTTCCGTCCGCGGTCATGATCCGGGACACCGAAGCCGAAAAACGGAATCGCACCCCGTGTTCGACATGCAGGTCGCGGAAGACGCCGGCCATGGTCCGGCCGAGCACCCGAAGGAGTGGCAATTCGACAGACTCCACGATGGTCACCGCGACGTCCGCCTGCCGGGCGGCCGCGGCAATCTCCAGGCCGATCCAGCCGGCCCCGACGATGACCAAGCTGCCGATCTTCTGGAGCCGGTCCTTCAGGGCGTCCGAGTCGGGCAGCGTCCGGAATTGGAACACGCCTTCGGCGTCCGCTCCCGGCAGCTCCAGGGACCGGTTCGACGACCCGGTGGTCAGGAGCAACTTCCCGTAGGAGACCTGGGAGCCGTCGTCCAGGTCGATCGAGTGGCTCTCCCGGTTGATCGCGGTCACTGTCCGCCCGAGCCTCAGCTCGATGTGGTGGTCGCGGTACCACTCCCGGGGGTGCACGTAGGCCTCGTCGCGCGCGGCCGACCCGAGCAGATACCCCTTGGACAGCGGCGGCCGCTCGTAAGGAAGTTCGTCCTCCGCTCCGATCAGCACGATGCGACCCGCGAAGTCTCGATCACGCAGCGCCTCGGCCGCCTTGGCGCCGGCCAGGCCGGCCCCGACGATCACGACGGTGTTCGGTTCGGGTGATGCCATGGAAGCGCCTTTCGTCTGACCGCTCGGTCTTTTCTCCTACGTACCAGAGCCGCGGAATGTTCGAGTCAGCCGCCGTGGGCCGATTCGAGGCCGGCGACCGGGTCGATCCCATGGGTTTGCGCGTGCGCGCACAGCACGTGGCTCGCGAGATCGGTGAACCGAGCGCGGTCGGCGGTCGGTAGCTGATCGAGCAGGGCGTCGATGTCCGCTGCAAACCGGGCCGCCACGTCCGTGGTGAGCCGACGCCCGTGAGCGGTCAGCGCCACGGTGACCGACCTCCGATCGGTGTCCGATGGCAACCGGGACACCAGTCCCCGACGCTCGGCCCGGTCCACCAAGCCCGTCACGCTCGACTTGTCCAGATCGAGCAGCTTCGCCAATTCGTTCATGGTGGGCCTGCGATCCCGCAGCATGCCGAGCAGCCGAGTCTGCACGACCGACAGGTCCTGGTCGGACGCCCGCTTCTCCAGGGCATCGATGACGACAAACGCCAACTGCGTCAAAGCATCTACGGCGGCCAGGTCGGGTCGAGCGGGGCGCCGTTCCGCGGGTGGGAAGGCCACGATGCCAGCGTACTTGCCTTAGTACGTGTCACCAACTATATTGGTTTGTGTCACCAATTACTTTCGGAGGCCGGTTTCCCTCGTACTCATGCCGCCGTCGTTTCGTCGTTCGGCGCGCCGCCGCGGTATCAACCGTTCGACCTTCCCGATCCGCAGGGGTCGGAAGTGCTGGTCGATGTGCTGGCCGTCGGACTGCACCCCGGGTCCGGTCCGCCGCAGCGGGTCGCCACTACACCACCACGAGGCAGCTGCCCATGGTGCCCGGGGTCGACGCAGTGGGCCCGGCCCCCGACGGCCGGCTCCTGTATTTCGTGTCGGACAACGACGTCGTCGGCACGATGGCCGAACAGGCAGTGCTCGACCCACGCCGTTCCATTCCCCTGCCGTCGGCTCGGATGCGGTGCAGCTGGCCGCCGCCATGAATCCGGCGATGTCGTCTTGGGGGGCGTTGCGGCAGCGGGTCCCGCTGCGATCCGGGCACAGTGTGCTGATCCTTGGGGCCACCGGCAATGCCGGGCGCATGGCGGTCCAGGTCGCCAGGCTGTTGGGCGCCCAACGCGTGGTCGGCGCGGGTCGAGATGAGCAGCGGCTGCAGGCGCTCACCACCCTGGGCGCGGACGCTGCGGTCCGGCTGACCGAGGACGTCGAGGCCACGGGTCGGGCGCTGGCCGCGGCGGCGGCCGAGGTCGATGTGGTGCTCGATTACCTGGGGGGCGAGCCGGCCGCGCACGCGGTGACGGCACTGCTGGGCTCCCGGGCCGACCGGAGCCGCGAGCTGAACTGGATCCAGATCGGCGCCGTGGCCGGTGTGACCGCGCCCGTGCCGTCGGCGGCCCTGCGGTCGGCCAACTTCCGGATCCAGGGCGTGGGGCAAGGAGCGGTGTCGCCGCGCGAGTACCTCACCCAGCTGCCCTCTCTGGTCGCCGAGATCAGCGCCGGTCGATTGTCTCTGGCCACTCGAACCGTTCCGCTGTCGGACGTCGAAATCGCCTGGTCCGATCCGGAAGGGGCAGGAGAAAGAACTGTTTTCGTCCCTTGATCTGGTCGGCGGAATCCCGCTTGTGGAAATTGTGGACCCGCGTTGGGATTCGAGGTGCGCTGATCTTTCGCCTGTTCGCCGGCGCACCACGAGCGATCACGCCGGGAAGGCAATTCGTTGGGGCCAGGCGGCGGGCTGAAAGGGCAGATCGTGATGGGGGATTCCGCCGGAGGGAGGAGGCTGAGCAACGCCGAACCGCGGTGACGAAATCAAAAGGGACGAATATAGCCATCTTCATGCACGTGCACTCCGGCTTTGTCGGCGTGACGAAGGACCAGCTTTGATCGGCGCCCGAAGCCGACCTGGCCATCGAGCAGGACGAGGGGGTGCACTTCGAGCGGGCTTGGCTCGACCCGGTATCGGGCAAAGTGTTCTGTTTGTCCACCGGGCCCAGCAAAGAAGCGGTTCTGCGCATCCACGAACGCGCCGGGCACCCGACCACGGAGATCTACGAGATCGAAATCCGAGGTCTGACGCTCAACCCGGTACGAGGCTGACCCGTCGCGTGCCCCAAGCTGTACCGTCTGACTTCCATGGGTTCGTGCACATGGCCCGGCATGAACGGCTGGGGTCAACGGGAGGCCAGCCATGACTGACAGCTCTTCGTCGTTGACGCAGGCTCGGAGCGCCGACGTCCAGAGTGCCACTTCCCTGGGTTGGCGAGTGGCGCAGATATATGTCGAACCATTTCTGCGCCCTGCCGTCCGCACCCCCACCATGGGTGCGTTCCTACCGAATACCACTGACTTCCGATCGAACGACAAGGCGGCGTGGCTGGCGGAGGAAATCGGGAAACAAGCGAACAGCTTGTTCAGCTCCGGGCTGCCCGATGATCTGAAAGCGGCCACCGCGGCTGTGATCGCCGCTGTCGGAAACGATCAAACCACTGATGAGTCGTTGCGAAACGTTGTCTACCAGTTGCATTGTGTCCTGCTGAAGGATCTGACCATCGCGCATTTTTCGCTCGGCAAGGCCTACGATTTGGGCGCGTCGCTGGCGTCGATGGTGCTCTGGGCGGGCCTGGTTTCGGACGACATTCCCGGGCGCATGAAAGCGTCCTTTTCGCCGCCGCGGGTGGATGCGGTCTACAACTGGCTCGTCGAGCTCAAGACTCTCTTGCCCGATCATGCTGCGTATGCCATCGCCCGCGGCTTGGAACATTGGCAGAACTGGGTGGCCAGCACCGATCATTCGTCGGGCGAGTGGCCGTTGGCACAGCGCATGGTCATTACGCAAGCGACCAACTGGCGCTCCTTGATCACCGGCGAGAAGAGCGCGGTGGACACTCTCAACACCAAGAATTACATCGACGCGGCGCGCTTCGTCGCTCGCAAGGGATGGGGCTGGGCCGCCCGTCATTGGTATCTGCTGCTACTGGGCATGGCCGTCACCGCCGGGGTGATCGCCATCATCTTCAGCCTTCGGGACGTGTCCCAGAATGTGCGGGTGGTCGCCAGCCTGGTGTGGCTGGGCGGCGCCATCGGACTTTCTTTCAAGGGCTTCGTGGGCACCCTGGGCGGAGTACTCAAGAACGTCGAAGGTCGGCTCTGGCAGTCGGAACTGGATGAGGCCGTGGCCGAGCAGAACACCGTGCTGCCGGCCAACGCCGTTTTCGTCCGCCGGAAGAGCAAATTCGTCGGGGCCCTCGATACCCGACCGACCGAATTCAGTCTGCTGGCACCAACACCGTCGGAATCCTCGCACCCATCTTGATCCTGCTGCCGGGCCTGGCCTCCGAATCCGCCCTGGAGCCGACCGTCGTCCGAAGGACGACCGTGTTCACCGCAGAGGCGAAGGGGCGATACTCGAAAGACGCTCCGGAGCCGATCGTCGTCCGAAGGACGACCGTAGTAACGGTGGGCGCGGACGGGTTCGAACCGCCGACCGCCCGGGTGTAAACCGGGTGCTCTTCCGCTGAGCTACGCGCCCCTCACCGGCCGGGCGATCGAGCCCGTGAACCGGCGTGCTGCCGACGACATCCTCTCAGCCGGGCGCCCGGAACCCGAAATCCGCGCGCGGTCGCACCCACCCGGTCTGTCAATGAACGGAAAACCTCGCAGACCGACGTTTTTCGTACATTTCGCGATGCTGACAGAAGGCAGGCCCGCTTCGGATCGCCGATGTGTTCCCAGGACCCCGGGAAGCGGTCTCAGGCCGAAGCGCCCTGCAGCTCGGCGACCGCCCGCCGCCAGCCATCCTGGTCACGGATCTCGCCCGGCTGGTTGACCTCCGCGAAGCGCACCACGCCCTGCGTGTCGATGAGGTAGGTCCCGCGCACGGCCATGCCGGCGGTGTCGTTGAAGCAGCCGTACGCCTGGGCGACGGCACCGTGCGGCCAGAAGTCCGACAACAGCGGGAACTGATACCCCTGCGCGTCGGCCCAGGCCTTCAGGGTCGGAACCGGATCGCAGGAGATGGCCAGGATCTGCACCGTCTCGTTCTGGAAGTCCTGCAGTTCGTCGCGCACCGCACACAGCTCAGTCGTGCAACCGCGCGAGAATGCGAACGGATAGAAGACCAGCAGCACGGCCTTCTGGCCACGGAACGAGGCCAATGACACGGGGCTGCGGTTGCCGTCGTTGAGGGTGAAATCCGGCGCCGGCCGGCCCACTGCCGCTCCAGTCATCACTATCGCCTGACCTTCCCCTGCTTGGCCCGGGCCAGCCGGGCGATCATCCAGTCCGGGCTGCCGGGCACGGTGGTGGTCTGGGCCAGTCCGGCCGTCCGGGTGGCCTCCGCGATTTCGCTCGGCTCCACGTACGCCTGCGGAGCCCGTCTTCGGCGTGAGCAACCAGATCACGCCGTGATCGGCCAGCAACGTGATGGCATCGACCAGCGCATCGGTGAGATCTCCGTCGCCGTCCCGCCACCACAACACCATGGCGTCCAGGACGTCATCGGCGTCCTCATCCAGAAGGTCGCCGTCGATGGCACCCTGGATCGCCTCGCGGAGGTCATGGTCGACGTCGTCGTCGTACCCGATCTCCCCGACGACATCTCCGGCCGAAAGCCCGAATCGGGCGGCCACTGTCGCAGCCTGCCCCGACGCTCCACTCACCGACGATCAGTTCCCTTCCCTGGTGCTGCTGCCTTTTGTGTGCACCCACCCTATGCAACTGGACCCAGGTAGGAAACGGGGAACCCCGACCGTGCGCATTCTCCGGCCTCCGCCTCCCGCCCCGCCCATCCGGAGAACGCCCGGATGCGGAAGGATGGAGCGGACGCGACCGTCCACACCACGGCGGTCGGGAAACCGGCAGGGCGCCGATCCGCCGCCGGTGCTGGAGTGAAGGAGCGGGAGTTGACTTCGACCATTTCGCCGGCCACCGACGCCGGCGACAGCAGGGGCAACGGAGGGGCTTACACAGACCTGCGTCCGGTGCGGCACCAACTCATCCGGGACGGCATCGCTCTGCAGTTGCCAGACGTCGATCCGGAAGAGACCGACGAGTGGCTCGACGTCCTTCGACGCCATGGTGGACGCCGGCGGACAGCAGCGCGCGCGCTACCTCATGCTGCGGCTGCTGTCGCGGGCCCAGGAATTGCACGTCGGTCTGCCCGCACTTGTCGACCACGGACTACATCAACACCATCGCCACCGAAGAGGAAGCCGCCTTCCCCGGTGACGAGGCGATCGAGCGCCGCTACCGCCGCTGGATCCGCTGGAACGCGGCCATGATGGTTCACCGGGCCCAACGCCCGGGCATCGGCGTCGGCGGCCACATCTCCACCTACGCCAGCTCGGCCAGCCTCTACGAGGTCGGCTACAACCACTTCTTCCGCGGCAAGAACCATCCCGGTGGCGGCGACCACATCTTCTTCCAGGGCCACGCCTCTCCCGGCATGTACGCCCGGGCCTTCCTGGAGGGCCGGCTGTCCGTCGTCCGATCTGGACGGCTTCCGGCAGGAGGTCTCCCATCCGGGCGGCGGCATCCCCTCCTATCCGCACCCCCGGCTGATGCCCGACGTTCTGGGAACACCCGACGGTCTCCATGGGCCTGGGCCCGATGAACGCGATCCAGCAGGCCCGGGTCAACCGGTACCTGTACCACCGGGGCATCAAGGACACCTCCGACCAGCACATCTGGGCGTTCCTGGGCGACGGCGAGATGGACGAGGTCGAATCGCGCGGCCTGATCCATGTCGCCGCCATCGACGGCCTGGACAACCTGACCTTCGTCATCAATTGCAATCTGCAGCGACTGGACGGTCCCGTCCGCGGCAACGGCAAGATCATCCAGGAGCTGGAGTCGTTCTACCGGGGCGCCGGCTGGAACGTCATCAAGTGCATCTGGGGCCGGGAATGGGATCCGCTGCTGCACGCGGACCGCGACGGCGCCCTGGTCAACCTGATGAACACCACCGCCGACGGCGACTACCAGACCTACCGGGCCAACGACGGCGCCTATGTCCGCGAGCACTTCTTCGGCCGCGATCCGCGCACCAAGGCGATGGCCGCCCATCTGTCGGACGACGACATCTGGCGCCTGCGCCGGGGCGGGCACGACTACCGCAAGATCTATGCCGCCTACCGGGCCGCGGTCGAGCACGTCGGGCAGCCGACCGTGATCCTGGCCAAGACGATCAAGGGCTTTGGGCTCGGACCGTCGTTCCAGGGCCGCAATGCGACCCACCAGATGAAGAAGATGACCCTGGACAACCTCAAGTCGTTCCGGGACAGTCTCGGCCTGCACGAAGCGATCCCCGACGCCCAACTGGAGGCAGATCCTTACCAGCCGCCGTACTTCCATCCCGGCCAGGACGCCGAGGAGATCGAGTACCTGCAGGAACGGCGCCGGGTGCTCGGCGGATACGTACCGGAACGGCGACTGACGGCCAAACCCCTGCAACTGCCCGAGGACAAGGTCTATGACGTCCTCAAGCGCGGCTCCGGCAAGCAGGAGGTCGCCACCACGATGGCCTTCGTGCGCCTGGTCCGAGATCTGTTCAAGGACCCGGGCATCGGCAACCGCATCGTCCCGATCATCCCGGACGAGGCCCGCACGTTCGGCATGGACGCCTTCTTCCCGACCCAGAAGATCTACAACCCGGCCGGGCAGCTCTACACCGCGGTGGACGCCAACCTGATGCTGGCGTACAAGGAATCGGAACAGGGCGTAATGCTGCACGAGGGCATCAACGAGGCCGGTTCAGCGGCGACCTACACGGCCGTGTCGACGGCCTACGCCACGCATGGTCAACCGATGATCCCGATGTACATCTTCTACTCGATGTTCGGGTTCCAGCGGACCGGTGACGGGTTCTGGGCGGTCGGCGACCAGATGGGCCGCGGCTTCATCCTCGGCGCGACCGCGGGGCGGACCACGCTGACCGGTGAGGGCCTGCAGCACGCGGACGGACATTCCCACCTACTGGCGGCCACCATGCCGCACATCGTGGCCTGGGACCCGGCTTACGGGTACGAGATCGCGCACATCGTCAAGGACGGGCTGCGCCGCATGTACTCCAATGTCGGCTCCGCGCATGAGAGTTCCGAAACCCTGGTGGGCGAGGATGTCTCGTACTACATCACTATGTACAACGAGCCCTACCAGCAGCCGTCCGAGCCCGAAGGGCTCGACGTGGCCGGGCTGCTCAGGGGCATGTACGTGGTATCCCCGGCCGCCGAGACGGCGGGCCGGGCGCGCGCCCAGCTGCTGGCTTCCGGAGTCGGGGTCCGCTGGGCCCTGGAGGCGCAGGCGCTGCTGGCCAAGGACTGGAACGTGGCCGCCGACGTCTGGTCGGTGACCAGCTGGACCGAGTTGCGCCGCGAGGCCGAGACGATCGAGCGCGCCAAGTTGTTGGATCCGGGGGCCGACCATCCCCAGCCCTACATCACCCGGGCGCTGGCGGACACCTCCGGACCGGTGGTGGCCACCAGCGACTACCAGCGAGCCGTCCAGAACCAGATCGCTCCGTGGGTACCCGGCGACTACGTGGCGCTGGGCGCCGACGGCTTCGGGTTCTCCGACACCCGGGCGGCCGCTCGACGGCACTTCCTCATTGACGGGCCGTCGATGGTGGTGGCCACCCTGGCCGCATTGGAGAAACAGAACGCCTACCGGATCGGCGCGGCCGCCGAGGCAGCCGAACGCTACCGCTTGCACGACGTCACCGCCGGTTCCTCGGGGTCGGCGGGCGGCGAATCCTGACCAATCTCGACCTGGGCCGGCCGTCTGCCGTTTCCACCGGAAGACCGGCGACCCCGCCGTCATGGCGTGGTGCGCGTCGAGAGCCACCCGCCACCTGAGCGCGGGTCACGAGGTTGCCCGGGGCGGACACGTCGGACGGCGCGCCCGGCGATGCCGACCGCAAAAAGTGCGATGCCGCCAAGGATGGCGCTGACGGGAAGCGTGGCGACCAGAAGGACGCAGGCGCCGGCGCCGAGGATCTGGAGCGCTCGCGGCCAACGGCGGTCGGCGGCCGGCTGGGTGTAGGCGGCGAGGTTGGCGATCAGGTAGTAGACCAACACGCCGAAGGACGAGAAGCCGATGGCGTTGCGCAGGTCGACGGTCGCCACCAGGATGCACACGACCAGGCCGAGGGCGACTTCGGCATGGTGCGGAACCTTGAACTTCGGGTGCACCGCGCCGAGCCAGCGCGGCAAGTCCTGGTGACGGCTCATGGCCAGCGTTGTCCGGCCGATTCCGGCGATCAACGCCAGAAGCGCGCCCAGGCTGGCGACGGCTCCCCCGATCCGCACGACCGTGCCAATGGCCGCGACGTCGGACGTTCGGGAGACCGCAGCGAGCGGTGCCGGTGCGGAGGCGAGCGCCTGGGGTCCGACGCCGACCAGCGCGGTGAATCCGACGACCGCGTAGAGCAGCATCGCGCCGAGGAGGGCGATCTGGATGGCTCGCGGAATGGTGTGGGCCGGATCGCGGACCTCCTCCCCCATGGTGGCGATGCGGGCGTAGCCGGCGAATGCGAAGAAGAGCAGCCCGGCGGCCTGCAACAGCCCGTAGACGCCGCCGGCCCAGAATTGTTGGCCGTGCGTCACCGTGACGCGCGGGCGGGCGGCCCAGACGGCGATGACGAGAACGAGCAGGCAAACGACGCTGACCGAGACCAGCACTTTGGCCACCAGGGCGGTCTTGCTGACTCCCAGGTAGTTCAACCCGACCAGAACGAGTACGGCCGCGGCGCCGCAGCTCCGTTGGACCCAGCCGGGGTCGGGAACGACATAGGCGGCGAAGGTCAGTGCCATCGCCGCGCACGACGCGGTCTTTCCGACGACGAACCCCCATCCGGCGGTGAAGCCCCACCAGTGGCCGAGGCGCTCCCGGCCATAGATGTAGGTACCGCCCGACGTTGGATACACCGCGGCCAGTTGCGCCGAGGAGGTCGCGTTGCAGTAGGCCACGAATGCGGCGACGGCGAATGCGACGAGCAGGCTGGGGCCGGCAGCGCGCGAGGCGGGGCCGAACGCGGAAAAGATGCCGGCGCCGATCATGGCGCCCAGGCCGACCACGACCGCGTCGGTGGTGGTGAGCCGCCGCGCCAGCGCAGGGGTCACATCAGACTTGCGGCAACAATACTGACCCGGTTCACGACGTCACGCTATCGGAGGCCGACCCTCGATCCTCATAGCCGGCGTGGGGTTCGTCAGGCGTGGCCGGACTTTGCGCTGATGGCCGCGGCCAGGGCGTCGAGGGCGTCGGGGACAACAGTGAAATAGGCCCAGACGCCCCGTTTTTCGCGGGAGAGCAGGCCGGCATCGGTGAGGACTTTGAGGTGATGGGACACGGTCGGCTGAGTCAGGCCGACGGGTTCGGTGAGTTCGCAGACGCAGGCTTGACCACCGTCGTGGGCGGCGATGAGCGAGAGCAACCGCAGCCGGGTGGGATCGGCGATGGCTTTCAAGATCTGGGCCAGCGCGGCGGCCTGGTCAGCGTCCAGGGGCGTGCGCACCAACGGGGAGCAGCACAGCACGGCGCCCGAGCCAAGGGATAGCGGCGCGCGGGCGACGGTCATCGTTCCAGTATGACGCCGGCATCGATTGTCGTCGATATTGACACGGATCGATGTAAGGCGCACAGTCGGACATCGATGTTCGTCAATGGGAAGGGTGATGTTCCATGGCCGACCACGACATGCGCGATCTCGTGCGGGATCGGTATGCGGCTGCCGCGCGGGCGGTCATGTCCCAGAGGCAAGCGGTGTCCGGCGCCGGCCCTGGCGCGACGATCACGAACTGCTGCGGCCCCTCCGACGCCCAGACGGCGAGCGCGGACTGCGCGGACGGCGACCAGGTCGACAACTTCGGCGCCGCCCGGTACCCGGCCGGCCAGATCACCGAGCTGCCGCAGCCAGCCGTCCTGGCCTCGCTGGGGTGCGGCAACCCGCTGGCGGTGGCCGATCTGAACCCCGGCGAACGCGTGCTCGACCTGGGTTCCGGCGGCGGGATCGACGTACTGCTGTCCGCCCAGCGGGTCGGACCGGCCGGCTTCGCGTTCGGGTTGGACATGACCGACGAGATGCTGCACCTGGCCCGGGCCAACGCCGCGCAGGCCGGCGCCGTCAACGTCGAGTTCCTCCAGGGCCACATCGAGGCGATCCCCCTCCCGGCCGGTTCGATCGACGTCGTCATCTCCAACTGCGTGATCAACCTGTCCACCGACAAACCGGCCGTCCTGACGGAAATGTTCCGGGTGCTGACGCCGGGAGGCCGGATCGGGATCTCCGATGTGGTCGCCGAGGATGAGCTGACTCCAGCCGAACGCGCCGAACGCGGCTCCTACGTGGGCTGCATCGCCGGTGCCCTGTCCCGCGCCGAATACCTGACCGGCCTGGCCGCGGCCGGGTTCACCGACCCCGAGGTCATCTTCACCCACCAGGTCGCCGAGGGCATGCACGCGGCCATCATTCGCGCCACCAAACCGGCCGTAGCGGCGAATTCCTCCTGCGCGCCGACCCACCAGGGACACTGCCGTCTCCCGATCGAAAAGACCGACTGCTGCAGCGATCCGACCCAGCAGGGCAGATGCGGCTGCCAGTGAGGGAATCGGCCGTCCCGGTCATGACGCTGCCCGCGTTCGGCCGCCGGCTCTTGGCTGAAGGAATCAGTACCGCGCTGCTGGTGACCACTGTGGTCGGATCGGAGATCGCCGCGCAGCAGTTGTCCCCGGAGGATGCGGGATTGCCTTTGTTGGAAAACAGCACCGCCACCGTGCTGGGCCTGGCCGTGCTGATTCTGATGTTCGGGCCCATCTCGAGGGCGCATTTGAATCCGGTCGCCCGGCGATCAGCGTCTCGACGCACCACCGCGTCACGGCCGGCCATCTGGTCGGCGAGATAGTGGCCACCGCCGGCCTCATCTCACTGATTCTCGTACTGGCCCAGACCGGGCGGACGGCACTGTCCGCCACGGCAGTCGGTGCTTTCATCGGCGTCCGATATTGATGTTCACCAGTCCCACCTCATTCGCCAACCCGGCCGTGACCATCGGCCGGATCTTCTCCGACAGGTTCGCCGGAGTTGCTCCGGGCGTCGGCGCCGGTGTTCCATCGGCGCGCAGATCGTGGGCGCGGCCGGTCCGCGGGATCGCTGCCCGGTGACCAGGTGGAATCCGGTGGCGGTGGCGGTGACGGCCGAGGAAGGCATCGATCTCGCCGGCTCCGCCCCGAAATCTCTGACTGCCGATGCGGTTCAGGCCTCCGATGTGATCATCGCGATGGGCTGCGGCGACGCCTGCAAAACCTTTCCCGGAAACGGTACGTCGACTGGGATCTGGTCGACCCGGCCGGGCAGCCCATCGACGTCGTACAGCGGTTCCGCGACGACATCCGCCGCCGCGTTCACCGACTCGTCACCGAGCTGCTCGCGGTCCATTGACCGGGCTTTTTCCAGCAGTGGTCGACGACGATGGCGCCGTTCCCCGAGACCCACCGGTGCCGTTGACGTGCTCGTCCCGATCCCGGCCGGCGGACGGACGTCCGTTGTGCGCAGCCGGAGCGCGGAACTCTTCGCCGGATGCGTCCATTGAGCCGGAACTGACCCGCAACGTGAAGCAGGTACGCCGAAGGGGTGCAGTTCTCGCTGCGCTCGCCCCATCTGCGCCTGCGCACTGCTGTCGCACAGGGCCGAACGGGCGGTTTTCGTCAGGTCGGTTCACCCGACCTTGCCTGGCATCACCGCGCAGCTGACAGATTGTTGCCCGCGAAGAATACAGGGTGTAGCCAGGGTGAGGTAGAGCACGGTATCTTCTACCCGTTGTTGCTCTTCTCCTGGTGCCTGTGGCTCCGACAAGGGGTAAAGCGCATCCCCTCGTCCGGAGAAGGACCCGGCCGGGGTGTTCGGAACCGCGGAGTCTCTCCGCGGACAAAACGCTCGAGGAGAGCACGCATGGCACAGGGAACTGTGAAGTGGTTCAACGCGGAGAAGGGCTACGGCTTCATCTCTCCGGACGACGGCTCGGGTGACGTCTTCGTGCACTACTCGGCCATCGGTGGCACCGGCTACAAGAGCCTCGAAGAGGGTCAGCGGGTGACGTTCGAAGTGGAGCAGTCGCCCAAGGGACCTCAGGCGACCGGCGTCCTGGCATCCTGAAAAATCGCACACCACGGCCGAGGCCGGCGTCCCAGTGGCGCCGGCCTTTGCCTTTTTTTGCGGCTGAAGCCATCGCTGCCCACTCGGCGGCCCGGTGCCGGTTCGCCCGAAAGCGGCGATCATATTTCCGTCTTCCTATTGTCCGGGGTGGCCTGATGGGCGCCTACGGGTGACCGATTCGGTTTCCGGTGCTCGACACGGTGTCAGCGACGCGACGCTGAAACGCTTGGAATCAGCAGCTGGGGGTCTGGCCACCCGAGCCGTCGCCTCGATGTATCAGCGCTTCGCCTGGTTTCGCACATTGTCTGCGGCGCATCGGTCTTCGGTGACGCTGGTGGCGCAGGCGGGCATCTTCGGCTATCTGGAATGGCTGGTGGCCCCGGCCCATGCCAGCATGTCGATCACCGCCGCCGTTTTCGGCAATGCGCCCCGGGAGCTGCTTCGCGCTGTTTCCCTGCGCCGCACCGTCGAATTGGTCCGCATCGCGATCGCGATCGCCGAAGAACATTTCCCACCGTTGGCCCAGACGGCGGAGGAGAAAATGATTCTGACCGACTCGCTGTTGCGGTATTCCCGTGAAGTCGCTTTCTCCGCCGCCGCCCTCTATGCCGCCGCCGCCGAAAGCCGGGGCGCCTGGGACGAGCGGCTGGAGGCGATGGTGGTCGACGCCATCGTGCGGGGCGAGAGCGGCGACGAGCTGGACTCCCGGGCGGCGGCCCTGAACTGGGACACCGCACGCCCTGTGGTGGTTCTGGCGGGAACCGGCGGCCCGGCCGTAGGCGAGAGCTTCGTCCTGCCCGTCGGTGCCGCGACGCTGTCCGGACGTCAGGCCGGCCGACATCTGGTGGTGTTGTCGGCGCCGACTGCCGACGAACTGCCGGCCGCTGTGGCCGGTTTGCTCGACCAGTTCGGTCCCGGTCCGGTGGTCACCGGGCCCACCGGGATCGGACTTCCAGGAGCCATCGATTCGGCCCGGCATGCGCTGGCCGCCCTCCGGGCCGCGCCGGCCTGGAGCAACGCTCCGCGCGGTGTCGAAGCAGATTCGTTGTGGCCGGAGCGTGTCCTGTCCGGCGACGCGGAGGCCGCACAGTTGCTCCGCCGCTCCGTTTTCGACGTTGTGCACGGAGCAGGCCAAAGCCTGCTGGAGACCATCGACGCGTATCTCGGACACGGCCGGGCTCTGGAGAACACCGCTCGAGTTCTTTTCGTGCACGCCAACACGGTTCGCTACCGTTTGCGTCGGGTCTTCGAGCTCACCGGCCTCGATCCGTTCGTGGCCCACGACGCCTTCGCCCTCCAGGTCGGTCTGGCGCTGGGTCGCCTGGATCAACCGGCCGACAACGCCGGTGGCGCGTCCACCACGCGTCTGGCCTTTGGATAAAAGGTCAGACACAGTTGTAGGAATCCTACAAAAATGCGGGGTCGACTTGGTGGTCGCGGCCACGGCAACACGAGGCCGTGACGTGGTTTTCTGAACGGCGTGTTGGCCATCGTCGCGCCGGGGCAGGGCGCCCAGAAGCCGGGCATGCTCGAGCCTTGGCTCGACGTTCCCGGTTCCCGAGAGCTCCTGAAGAGCTACGCCGAGGTTTCCGGCCTTGATCTGGTGCGTATGGGCACCGAAGCCTCAGCCGACGAAATCAAGGACACCGCCGTCACCCAGCCGTTGCTCGTGGCGTCCGCGCTGCTGTCCGCCGCCGCGTTGTCGTTGCCGGCGAGCCTGGCCCCGAGCGCCGTGGTCGCGGGTCATTCGGTCGGGGAACTCACCGCCGCGGCACTGGCCGGCGTCCTGCGCGACACCGACGCCGTGGCGCTGGCCGCTGTCCGCGGCCGGGCCATGAAAGAGGCCTGCGCGGCCACTCCCACCGGAATGTCTGCCGTGCTCGGCGGGCAGACCGACGTGGTGCTCTCCGCGCTGGACGACCTCGGGCTCACCGGAGCCAACGTCAACGGTGGCGGTCAGATCGTGGCGGCCGGAGCCGTCGAGGCCCTCGCTCAATTGGCCGCCGCCCCCCCGGCGGGCACCCGCATCATCGGCCTGCCGGTCGCTGGGGCTTTCCACACCCACTACATGGCTTCGGCGCAATCCGTCTTCGCCGAGCGATTGGCGTCCGTTTCGCCGACCGACACCACCCACCCGCTGTTGAGCAATGCGGACGGCTCGGTCAGGCAGGGGCCGGGCTCGGGGCAGGAATACTTGGACCTGCTGGTCGCCCAACTGACCAGACCCGTGCGGTGGGACGCCTGTATGGCCACGCTCTCCGCGCTCGGAGTCACCGGAGTGCTGGAGCTGATGCCCGGCGGAACCCTCGTCGGGTTGGTCAAACGCGAGCTGAAACAGGTCGCCACGCTGGCCGTCAAGAGCCCCGACGACCTGGAGAAGGCGGCTTCCTTCCTGGCCGAACACGGCTGAACCACCCGCCCGCCGCTGCGCCGGCGGGCGGACGCTGCCGGTCCGCCGCGACACCTGCAGTGCCAAGCTGATCAGAACCGTTTTCTTCCGCCCGTTCCGAGGAGTCGTTGTGCCGCAGATCGCCACCCTGTCCGGGCCGCCCGGCGTGCGCATCCGGGGTATCGGCCATTACCGGCCTCAGAACATCGTCACCAACGACGACCTGTCCAAAATCTTCGAAACCAATGACGAATGGATCCGCACGCGGGTCGGCATCGAGGAACGCCACTTCGGCGGCCCCGACGACTCGGTCGTGAGCATGGGCGCCCAGGCGGCGGGCAAGGCGCTGGCCGACGCCGGGATGACTCCCTCCGACATCGACACCATCATCGTGGCCACTTGCACACTCCCGGCCCAGATTCCGCATGCGGCGACCCAGATCGCCGCGCGGTTGGACATCAAGGCGCCGGGCTCGTTCGACGTCAACGCGGCCTGCGCCGGCTTCTGTTACGGCCTGGCCGCCGCCGACCAGGCGATCCGCACCGGCGCGGCGCGAAACGTCCTGCTGGTCGGCTCCGAGCGGCTGACCGACTGGGTCGACCCGACCGACCGCGGCAACGCGATCATCTTCGCCGACGGGGCGGGGGCGGTCGTTGTCTCCGGCGCGGAAGAGACCGAGGTGGGGCCAGTGGCCTGGGGCTGCGACGAAACCTTGGCCGAGACGATCTATATCGCCGACCGCAATTCCTTCATTCACCAGGAAGGTCAGTCGGTGTTCCGCTGGGCCACCAGCGCCATCGCCCCGGTGGCCGCGCGAGCGGTGCAAATGGCCGGGCTGGCGCTGCCCGACATCGACGTGCTGGTCACCCATCAGGCCAACCTCCGGATCGTGGATGCCATCGCGCGCAAGCTGATCTCGATCGGAGCGCGCCCAGATCTGACAGTCGCCAAGGACATCGTGACGACCGGCAACACATCCTCGGCGTCCATCCCGATCGCGCTGGACCGGATGCGTTCGGCCGGCGAAATCAACTCCGGTGAGCTGGTCCTGGCTGTCGGCTTCGGCGCGGGACTGACCTATGCCGGCCAGGTTTTCCGTTGTCCATGACAACTTCGGGCTCCGGGCAACCGGGCGCCCAGCCCATATCGGTCGGGCGGCAAGTCATCCGCAGCGGCGGGCGGCGGCTCGGGCAGAATGCGCCGCGAGGCCATTACGCCGGCCACACGAGAGAACTCGCTCCCTTCCGTGGGCGAACAACGAAAGGAACACTGTGACCAACGAGGAAATCCTGGCCGGACTCGGCGAGATCGTCGAAGAGGTGGCCGGCGTTCCGGCCGCTGACGTGACCGCCGACAAGTCCTTCACGGACGACCTGGACATCGACTCACTGTCGATGGTCGAGATCGCCGTCCAGGCCGAGGACAAGTTCGGCGTCAAGATCCCCGACGACGAGCTGGCCAACCTCAAGACCGTCGGCGACGCCGTCACGTACATCGAGAGCAACCAGGCCTGAGCCAGGGCCTGACCGGGCCGGCCTGACTGTCCGTCGGCCGGCCCGGGGTCCCGGCGTGCCCAGCTGGCCCGTCCACCCCGCGGCGATCCCCGCCGGACGCCGCTCTTGAGTGGCCTCAGGACCGCCTCCCACCCACCCCGAAGGTTTCCATCATGCAGAGCACAGCCGACGACGACGTCGTCGTCACCGGAATCGGCGCCTCCACGCCGATCGGTGGGACCGCCCCGGAGACTTGGCAGGCCATGCTGAGCGGCGCCAACGGCGTCGTGGCCAACACCGCCCCTGGGTGGAGAAGTACCAGCTGCCGGTCAAGATCCACGCGCCCCATGAAGGTGGATCCGACCGAGATGCTGCCCGCGGGTCGAGGCTCGGCGGCTGGACCGTTGCCAGCAGGCGGCCATGGTGGCCGCGCGCGAGGCGTGGGCCGACGCCGGCACACCCGAGGTGGACCACGACCGTCTCGGCGCCATCGTCGGAACCGGTATCGGTGGGGCTGTCACCCTGCTGGACCAGGACGACCTCTTGGAGAACGACGGCCTGCGCAAGGTGGCCGTGCTGACCATTCCGATGCTGATGCCCAACGGCCCCGCCGCCGCCGTCGGCCTGTGGGTCGGCGCCCGGGGCGGTGTCCACGCACCGGTGTCCGCCTGCGCCGTCCGGCGCGGAGGCCATGGCCTGGGCCTACACCATGATCAAGGCCGGCGAACTGGACATCGCCCTGGCCGGTGGCACCGAAGCGGTCACCCATCAGCTGCCGGTGGCCGGCTTCGCTCAGATGCGGGCCATGAGCACCCGCAACGACGACCCGGCCACCGCCTCGCGGCCCTTCGATCTCGAACCGGGACGGATTCGTCCTCGGCGAGGGCTCCGGAATCGTGGTGCTCGAACGCCGCTCGCACGCCGTGGCGCGCGGCGCCCGCATCTACGGCACCCTGGCCGGTGTCGGCATGTCCAACGACGCGTACCACATCACCGCGCCCGAGCCGGAACGGTGAAGGCGGCACCCGGGCCATCGCCAAGGCGCTGCGCTCGGCCGGGCTGACCAAGACCGACATCGGTCACGTCAACGCCCACGCGACCTCGCACTCCGGTCGGCGACATCGCGGAGAGCCAAGCACGATTCTGCGGGCCATCGGCGACCACCCGGTCGTCACCGCGACCAAGTCGATGACCGGCCACATGCTGGGCGCCTCGGGCGCCGTCGAGGCCATCGCCACCCTGTTGTCCGTCGCCGACGGACATCGTTCCGGGCACCATCAACGTCTTCGATCTCGACCCGAAGATCGAGGTCGACGTGGCCACCGAGACCCGAAGGTCGAGCTGACGCGGCGGTCAACGACTCCTTCGGTTTCGGCGGCCACAACGTGGCGCTCGTCTTCACCAAGTGAGTCCGTCCGCTTCGAGCCCGCGTCACTCGATCGGACTGACCCATCGTGACCCTCGACCGAATCCGCCGACCCGGGATCAGCCGAGCCACGACTGCATCAGCCGCGTCAGCGCCGTCAGCTCGACTTCCGGGAGCCGGAGGTCCGCCTGCCGAAGTTGCTGGACGAGGGCACCGTCGTTCCGTTGCACGCCTCGGACACCTCGGGTGTGCAGGCCGTCCGCGGGCGGATCGACGGCGCGAAGGTGATCGCCTACATCACCGACGGCACCCGCATGGGCGGGGCGATGGGTTCGGCCGGCTGCCGGCACATCGTCGATGCCATCGATGCCGCCATCCGCGAGCGCATCCCGGTGGTCGGCATCTGGCACTCCGGCGGTGCCCGGCTGGCCGAGGGCGTCGAGGCACTCGATGGGGTCGGGCTCGGTCTTCGCGGCCATGGTGCGGGCGTCCGGGACGGGTGCCGCAGATCTCGGTGGTGCTCGGGCCCGCGGCCGGCGGCGCCGCCTACGGTCCCGCTCTCACCGACATCGTGATCATGGCGCCGGAAGGGCGCATCTTCGTCACCGGGCCGGACGTGGTCAAGAGCGTCACGGGCGAGCAGGTCGACATGGAGGCGCTCGGCGGTCCCTCCGCTCACGGCCGCAAATCCGGTGTCGTGCATATTCTTTCGACTCCGAGGACGACTCCTACGTCCGCGCCCGCCGGGTGGTCTCAGCCTGTTCTCCCGCCCGGGCATCGCCGGCGTCGCAGGGATGGCGGACGACCCGGAACTGGGCAGCGTGCTGCCCGAGCAGCGAAACCGCGCCTACAACGTCAAGCCACGTCATCGACCGGATCCTGGACGAGCCGATGGAGGAGCTGCAGGCGCGCTGGGCGCCCAACATCGTCATCGGCCTCGGCCGACTGGCCGGCCGCAGCGTCGGGCGTGGTCGCCAACAACCCGCTCCGACTCGGCGGTTGCCTGGACTCCACCTCGGCCGAGAAGGCTTCCCGGTTCGTCCGGATGTGCGACGCCTTCGGCATCCCGCTGCTGGTGCATGGTGGACGTGCCCGGCTACCTACCGGGAGTCGGCCAGGAGTGGGACGGGGTGGTTCGCCGCGGCGCCAAGCTGCTGCACGCCTTCGCCGAGGCGGTGGTGCCCCGGGTGACGCTGGTGACCCGCAAGGCGTTCGGCGGCGCGTACATCGCGATGAATTCCAAGGCGCTGGGCGCCACCGCGGTGTTCGCCTGGCCCGGACGCCGAGATTGCGGTGATGGGCGCCAAGGCGGCCGTCGGGATCCTGCACGCCGCAAGCTGGCGGCCGCGCCCGACGACGAACGGGAGGCGTTGCACGCCGCAACTGGCCGAGGAGCACGAGAAGATCGCCGGCGGGGTGGCGCGGGCCATCGAACTCGGGGTGGTGGACGAGGTGATCAGCCCGGCGGAAACGCGGCGGCGGGTCGCCGAGGCGCTGGCATCGGCGCCGGCCGGCCGGGGCGCGCACGGCAACATCCCGCTGTGATCGACATTCCCTGGTGATGCGGCCCGGCCGCGATTTCTCAACCGACGCGCACCGGTCCGGGTACGGCCGGAACGCCCGGCGGGGCGGCCCGGTGTCTGGACGCCGCCAGCACGCCCATCAGCACCAAAGCGATCAGGCCCGCGATGGCATAGGCGTCGTCGAGCAGTAGCTGACCCCACGACCGGGACACCGTGTCGAAGTCGTGTTTGAGACCGACCCGGAAGTTCATCAGGTTCGACAAGGCCAACGCCGTCCAGAGCAGCGCGATCCCGGCGGCCGCCGCCGACCGGGTGTCCGCGGCGCGACAAGCGGCCCAGATGACCAACGGAACCACCCAGACCCAGTGGTGATCCCAAGAGATCGGCGAAACCAGCAGGGTGACCAGTTGGACGGTCAGCAGAGCGCCCAGCAGGTCGCCGCCCCGGACGAACCGCCGCCCCACCCACAGGCCGAAGACCCCGACCACCGCCGATGAGAGCAGCCAGGCCGCGGTGGTCTCGGTCGGCGCCAAGCGCGCGAAGACCCCGCGCAGCGCCTGATTGTTCGTGTCCGACAGCAAGCCGGCCCGGCCGGGATCACGGGACACCGAGAAGAAGTAGGTGGTGGCCTGCCGCGGGGTCAGAAGAAATCCGATCCCGACGGTGGCGGCGGCGGTGACCACGGTCCACATGGTGGCCCGCCACCGGCCGACAAGTGCGAAGAACACCGCCGTCGTCACCGGGATCAGCTTGATTCCGGCCGCCAGACCCACGCAGGCACCCGCCCGCAGCGCCGAACGGGACAGCACCCCAGTGACGACGATCGCCATCAGCATGGTGTTCACCTGCCCGAATGACAACGTCTGCGTCACCGGCTGGAACCACAGCGCCACAGCCGTGATCGCCAGGTCGGTCCCCCAGCGGCGGCGACCGACCGACCGCCGGCCGAGCCAGCCGAGAATGCGGTCGACGGTGGCCACGAGGGCCGCACCACACCCGAGCAGCCACAACACTTTGACCGCCGGGACCGGGAGCCAGGCCAACGGGAGGAAGCAGATCGCGGCGAACGGCGGGTAGGTGAACGGCAGGTGGTCGCCAGCGGTGAAGAACGAGTACAGCTGTCCGGACAGCAGGTGCCGCGCTCCCTGAAGGTAGACCGTCAAGTCGATCATGACGAAGTGGTTTGTCAGCGCCAGCCGAAGCACCAGCAGAGCGGCGGACACCGCCAGGGCCGAGGCCCCGAAGCTCAGCGATCCGAGCGCACGGAAGCGTTCCCGATCGGTCTGCTTCATCGGAACCTTTCCTGCGCGGGTGGTGAACCATCAGCCTGGCAGCCCCATTCGCACTGGCCAAATGCATCCGCCAGAGGCGATGCCAGCGCGATGCCAGTGCCCGGAGGCGTCCTGGGGCGAGCGGCACGGCCACGGCCACGGAGTGGCCTTTCGCCACGGCGCCGACTCGGTGAGTCACACTGTGTCACCGGACCTGTTCGCGATCGGTGCAGCACCGATCCAGGTCGCGCCTTGACGCATCCGGGGGCACGAGGAGGCCAGCGATGAAACGATGGACGAAGATAGTGGGGACCGCATCTTTGGCGGTCGTTGCCTTCGTGGGCTTGACAGCGGCGAGTTCGGCCGCTGGATTGGGTGCCGGTGCCGCCGGCCCGGGTGGCGCCGGCAAGGGCCCGACGATCCCCGCCGCCGTCGCGGCGGCCGACGCGAACACCGTTCCCGCCGCCGCAGCGGCCCAGTTCGCGCCGGCGCATACCGAGGACACGTATGTCCCCATCGCTCCCTGCCGCATCGTGGACACCCGCTCGGCGGCGGCCGGGCAGGGAGCGTTGCAGAACAATTACCAACGCGACTACTACGTCGCCGGAACGGCGAACTTCCCGGCTCAAGGCGGCAACTCCGGAGGCTGCGGAATCCCGTACGGTGCCACCGCCGTGGCCGCCACTTTCACGGCGATCACGCCCTCGGCGGCCGGGTTTCTCCGGGCCTGGCCAACCGGTACCACCGCCCCGAACGCGACCTTCACCAACTTTCAGGCCAAGATGAACAGCAGCACGGGCGGCACCGTGTCGGTTCTGCCCACGTCATCAGGGAAGATGCTGACGGTCAAAGACTTCGGCGGAACCATTGATCTGGTCATCGACGTCTCCGGTTACTACATCCCGCCCATCGAGGGACTGGTGTCACCGGACGGGACCGCGTTCAGCGGGACCCCGCGGATCATCAAGTCGGCCAAGATCAGCACCGGCGTCTATCAGGTCACCGTGGACACCGACGTTTCGTACTGCACCCCGCTCGTCAATCCGTATCCGGGCACGAATCTGTACGCCACCGCCAGGAACTACAACGGCACGAATGTCACGGTCTCGCTGTGGCAGATCACCAACGGAGTCGTCGCACCCGTCGACTCCTACTTCTACTTGTACGTCGCCTGCTGACCCACCCAGTCACCAAGGGCGCCGCAGGCCTGCACTGTTCAGCCTGCGGCGACCTTGGCCTGAGCCGCCAATTCCCGGTGCGCAGCCGAGTCGATGACATCCAGGGCGGGACGCGGGGTTCGCGCCAGAGCCAAGCGCAGCGCGTAGTCGTGGATGGCGGCCTGCTCGAGCGTCGAGCGGCTCAGATCACCCGCTTGAACCGCCTGGGTGATTCCCTGGACGGCCGCTGACGGGGATACGGGCATCAGCAGCAGATCCTCGCCCGCTTTGAGCGCCGCGACCGCGGCACTGCCGGAGCCGTACTTGTCGGTCACCGGAGCCATTTGCAGGGAATCGGTGATGCTGACGCCGGTGAACCCGAGTCCGCGACAGCCGTCGTGACCGGTGCCGCGCAGCAGTTCCGTGACCGCGACCGGCGAAAGACTGGTCGGCCCGTCGCCGGCACCCGCCGAAGGCAATTCGACGTGCCCGGTCATGACCAGAGCCACACCGGCCTTGATGCCGGCGGCCATCGGGACCGACTCGTGCGTGTTCCAACTCGAGCAGTCCACGTCCAGTGTCGGCAAGGTGGTGTGCGTGTCCTGTGGCACCCGGCCCAAACCAGGGAAATGCTTGAGGGTGGCGGCGACGCCGACGCTCTGATATCCCCGCACCGACGCGGACACCAAATCCGCCACCCGCTGCGGATCGGATCCGTAGGAACGATCGCCGATGCCGGAGCTCCCCTCGATCGGGAGCACGTCGGCGTCCGGAGCGAAGTCCACGTTGACGCCGACGGCCAGCAGTTCCTCGCCGGCCGCGGCGGAGATCTTCCGCTGCAGGGCCACCGCCTGCGCGGTGTCCGGAATGGCCGCCACCTGAGACGAACCCGGGAACTCGGTGAAACCGGTGACCAGGCGGGTGACGTCGCCGTACTCCTGATCGGTACCGACCAGGATCGGGACCGTGCCGGCCTGCTGCTGCAAGCGGGTCGTCACATCCAGCACCTGTGACGGCGACCCGTCGGTGGTCCCGTCGACCGTTCCGTTCTCGCCCATGAGGATCACCCCGCCGAGGTGCAGGTTGGCCACCTCCGAGCTGCCCACGGCGTCCGCCGAGCTCGCCATGATCACCGAACCGGCTTCTTCGGCCAGCGTCATGCGCTTCACGGCCTTGGTCGCGTTCTGAACGTCGGCGGCCGTGACGAAGGATTGAGGCGACGGTGGCGGTGTCTTCGTCGACGCCGCCGGAGCCGTCTTGGTCGCCGAACGGGCGGCAGAAGTGGTGGACCGCGAGGTAGCGGCGGTCTTCTTGGTGGCACCAGCCGCGGTGGCTGTCGGGGACCCGCTGACGGTGGCCGCACTCTGCGCGGCCGACGCGGCCGGCGCGGCCGGCGTGGTCGCGCTCGCCGGCGTGGTGGACACCGTGACGGTCACCGTGGCCGATTCGACTCGGCGCACTGCAGGCGGACACCAATACGGCGCCCGCGAAGAGCAAGGCCGCGCGGCCCGCACTTCGCGATGTCATACCCAATGTCTACCCGAGCCCACGGTGAGGGCGGGATGAGCTGTCGCCGTCAGCCGACCTGGTGCAGCCAGGTCACCGGAGCACCCTCGCCCCCCACCCGGAACGGTTCCAGTTCGGCATCGATGTCCGCACCCAAGGCGGTGTCGAGGGCGTGGCGCAAGCCGTCCAGGGTGTCGGCCTCATCCATCAGCCGCCGGATGCGGTCCTCGGTGAGCATCAGGTCACCGTTGGCCGAGACGACCGAACGCCACAACGGACGGCCGGGCACGTGGCAGATCCGCTCACCGTCGGTCTGCGGGGTCGGGTCCTCGGTCACCTCGAAGCGCACCATGGGCCAGGAGCCAACGGCGGAGGCGATCTTGGCCGCCGTGCCGGCCGGGCCGCTCCAGCGACACTCGGCCCTCAAGCTGCCGGGCAACGCCGCCTGAGGCGTCCAGGCCATGCTGACGCGGTCGCCAAGAACCCCGGCTATCGCCCATTCGACGTGCGGAACGACCGCCGCGGGCACCGAGTGCACAAAAACAACGCCATGCGACGCCACCATCGACCTCCGTTCGAACTCCAACGTCTTCCCCAACGTGGATGTCCGCGGTCGTCGATGCGCTCGATGGACGCTTCGCCGTCATAATGCCGTCTCCCCGCGAAACGGGACCGATGAGACAGCGCTGACTGCTGTGAACAGTGTGCACCCGGTGACATCAATTTGGCCAGTGCCTCAGCTCAAACATGGTCCGGCCGGTCCCCCGGCGCGCCGATGCGCGTCTCAGGGCCGGTCAAGGCCGCCAGCGGGCCATGACGCGACGCCGTCGCCTGGCAAGCGTCCTGAGGATGGAGATCGTCAGCGTGTACGTCGAGACGGCAGGCACAGCGGCCGTTCGCCCCAATGCCATTCCCGTGACTCCCGAGTGTCGGCGCCCACCACGGGCGCGACCACGGCGAACAGCACCAACAGCGCAACGATCAGCAGGAATGCGGTCATGCCCTCACCATGCTCCGGCCAAAACCCTGACGTCCATCTGTTTGTTCTTAGGTCATCGCTTAAGCTGAGCTTTATGATCGACCTTCGCCGCTTGGAGATCCTCCGCGAGCTCGAACGCTGCGGCACTATTGCCGCGACTGCTACGGCCGTCCATCTGACGGCTTCGGCCGTTTCCCAGCAGCTGGCCGCGTTGTCGAAGGAAGCGGGCACTCCGATGCTCGAGCCCGACGGACGCCGGGTGCGGTTGACGGCCGCCGCCCAGTTGCTGCTCACCCATGCGCACGCGATCTTCACCCAGCTCGAGCACGCCGAATCCGATCTCGCCTCGTTCCGGCGCGGCGACGCCGGCACGGTTCGGCTGGGCTCGTTCAGTTCCGGAATCGGCGCCATCGGGGTACCGGCGATGGAGCGGCTGGCCGAACAGTCCCGGCTGCGAATGCAGATTCACGAGATCGAGTCGGACACGATGGCCGACGCGCTGCTGGGACGCACGGTCGATGTGGGCCTGTCCCTGTCGTCCGGCGAGCGGCTCCCCGAGGACGACGACGCCCGGCTGGCCGTCGAGCACCTGATGGACGATCCGCTCGACGTGGCCCTGCCGGCTGACCATCGGATGGCCGGGCACCAGGAGATCGACCTCGCGGAGCTGGCCGACGAGGATTGGGTGCTCAACCTGCCCGGAGTTCATTGCTGGCAGGTGGCGATGCGGGCCTGCGCCCAAGCGGGCTTCTCGCCGAGGGTGCGCCACTATGCCGACGAGTTCACCGGTGTGGTGGCGTTGATCCGCGCACACACCGGTGTCGGATTCATCCCGCGGCTCGCGCAATACCAGTTGCCGCCCGCGCCCATCGTCATCCGGCCCATCGCGAGGCAGAAACCGGTGCGCCAGATCGGGATTCGCTACCGGGCAGGTACGGCGAGCCAGCCGCACATCGCCCCCGTGCTGAAAGTCGTCCGGGCGCGAATATCAGAGCTGGTGCGGAGCGGTCCGCGCTTGGTCGAAACTCTGGGTCTGCCAGCCTGAGTCGACAGCGGCGGCTTCGAGGTGCTGTCCATACCGAGGCCGGATCAGGTTCGGTTCCGGCGGAAAAGAGAATCGTCCGGGGTCGGTCTTCGGCGCCATCTTCTACCGAAGCGGTTCTCCAGCGGCCGCTGAGCGGAGGTGAGCGCGGTCTTCGACCGTTTGGCCACCATGTTCGCGGACTGCACGTTCTACGAGTACGAGGTGGTCGCCGCCGACGCCGTCACCGACGTCGCCTATCTCGCCGGTGTTGAGCGCAGCAGGGTCCGCTTCAACGGTGAGCCGACCGCCTCGACGCTCCGCTCCACGACGGTCTTCCGCCGGGAGGACGGGGTCTGGCGGCCTGCGCATCGGCACGGCGACCGCCTGGCGGTCGTTGACGGGCGATAGCAGGTGAGCCGGAGGGAGGTTCTCGAGACATCGCCCCGCAGCCGACCGTCGTCTGACGAACGACAATGTCACCGTCGTCTGACGAACGACAATGTCACTGTAGGGCTGTGACCGTGGGGCGGGCGGGGCTCGAACCCGCGCCTGGCGGATTATGAGTCCGCTGCTCTGACCGACTGAGCTACCGCCCCGCCGGAACTGTACCGGCCGGAGCGGCGATCCCCGGTCTCCATGTGAGACCTGGGCCGGACGTGGCGAGCCTGCTGGACGGTTCAGCATCTGCCAACGGGCGTTCACCGGGCCGGCGGAGTCCCCGTGGCGGTCAACAACATGGCGTCGCCGAGCACCGGCGGTGCGGCCCGGCGGCGCCCTGTTTCGACAGAACCTATGCCGCTTGGGTCGGACGATCGCCGAACCTGATTTCTGCCGACGGCGCTCTGGCGTCCATTCAAATTTCCCGATGTTCCGGACACCCACCGCGTGCTGAGGCGCCGGGCCGAAGAATGACCTGCGCCGGAGCTGATCGACTCCAGGTCGCCATGAGGAAAGCCGCTGGACCCGCGGCCACACGGAAGCACCGCCGCTAATAGCGTCGCCCATTGGTATTGACCGACTATTCCTTTTGTGGTAATTCCCGAGACTACACCTAGCTTCGAACGAGACCAACCCAAAGGACAACCTGATCAGTCCGGCCAAGGTCGACGATTTGTGGTGGTGCTCGATGCCGTACGACGACTCAGGGGCTCGGACGGGCTTTCCCCATCGACTCGGGCGAATGCGCCATTTCCGGCCGGTGCCGGTGGACAACACTCGCCAATTTTCCGGAATCGTCCGCCAGGCCGCGCCTGGGCAACACTTCCTGAATTCGCCCTGCTGTCGCCAATTCGTGATCTTCACGGGCTATGGTCACCGCTTGTCATCATGCAATGCACTGAGTAGCGCACGTTCACGGGAGGACACATGACCAACATCGCCCGCCGGGCCATCGCGGAAACCATCGGCACGGCCATCCTCGTCTTCTTCGCCGTCGGCTCGGCCGTCTTCGGAATCAACAAAATCGGCCCGCTGGGCGTGGCACTGGCTTTCGGCCTGGTTCTACTGGCCCTGGCCTATGCCATCGGACCGCTGTCCGGCTGCCACGTCAATCCGGCGGTCACGCTGGGCGTGCTGCTCCGTAAGGGGATGACGCCGGTCGAAGCGGTCTACTACTGGGTGGCTCAGTTCATCGGCGGCATCGTCGGGGCCGCCCTCATCCAGCTCATCCTGTCGGTGGGCAAAGCCACCGACCAAACCGGCGGCAAGGGTACGAACGCTTACAACAATGGCGCGATCAACCTGGGCGGGGCTTTCATCCTGGAAATCATCCTCACCTTCCTGCTGGTTCTGGTGGTTCTGTTGGTGACGGCCAAATCCGCCGCTCCCGGGTTCGCCGGATTGGCCATCGGCCTGGTCCTGACCGTCATCCACCTGGTCGGGATCCCCCTCGACGGCACCTCCGTCAACCCGGCCCGCTCGCTCGGGCCGGCGCTGTTCGAGGGCGGCACCGCGCTGCAGCACGTCTGGCTGTTCGTGCTGGCGCCGCTGATCGGCGGGGCCATCGCTGCTTTCACCGCCCCGTTGCTGGATGCGCCTGCGGTCGGGGCAGTCGACGATCCGACCGGTGCGAATGTCAAGGGCAAACCGGCGGCTCGCCGCCGCTGACCGCGCCGCCGGGAGGGTCTCAGGGCGACCCGGCGAAGTCGGCCCTGCTCATTCGCTCTGATCAAGGCCTGACTGATCGGATGGCTGCGACACTGGCGTCTTACGGCGACGTGAGGCGGTGCGCAGCCAAATTCACCGCGGCCGCCACGAGGTCGGGCTGGCGCACCTGTATGTAATGGTCGCTGCCGGTGGCGATCAGGTGCGGCGTGTTGGGTCGCAGAGCGACAAGACCGTCTTGGCCAGCGGCCCATATCGGTTCCAGCCGTTTGGCGACTGCGGCTGGTGTGCCGGCCGGCAGCGGGAACGGTTGGGTTTTGGACAGTACGACCAGCGGGATGGCCGGTAGCGCCGGCAGTTTGGCCATCGCTGTCAGCGAGGCGTCGATGTCCACGCGCTCGAAGCTCGGGTCGTTGTCGAACGTCGTGCCCGGGTGATCGAGGACCGCGCGGTAAGTGGGCCAGTCGGCACCGAATTGGGCCGGGATATCGGGGGCGAAAGCGTCGACGAGCACCAGAGCGGCCACTTTTTCGGGATGTGATCGGGCGAAGCCGATGGACATCAGACCCCCGAGTGAGTGACCGACGAGGATCACTTTGGGGCCCAGGTGGGCGGCATTGATGAGCGCGAGGAGGTCGGCATTGATGTCGCCCACGGTACGAGGCATCTTCACCGGACTGCTCCGGGTGCTCAAGCTCGGCGGGTTGGTCTCGTAGTTCAAGGTGCCGGGCCGGTCGTAAGCGCAGACCTTGTGAGTGGCAGCCAGCGCCGGCATGACTGCTGGTCCCCGAGACGGTGTCAGCGGCTCCGCTTCACTCCACAGCGATGATGAGTCGTGGTAGCCCGATTCCAGGAGCACCGTCGGGAAGCCGGAACCCTGACAGGTCAGGTACAGGTGGCGACCGGCGCCGATGTCGACGGGGCCGGCCGTCGTTGCCCGGGGTGCCGATCGCGAGTCGGTGGTCGCGGAGACCGTCGGCGACACCCGTGGGGACAGCGTTGGCGCCGTGGCGGCAGTCGCAAGGTCGGCGAGGTGCGAACCGGAACTCTTCGATCCGGTGTCAGGACTGGCGGTTGCCGAGGAGCCGGCGGTACAGCCGGCCAGAACCAGCGCGCACAACGCCAGCCACCCGCACCACCGCGCCGATCGGAAGCCGGACACTGCCATCCGGGTCTTCCCCCTTCCACGCGCTGCGGCAGCACCCAGCCGCCAGACGATTGAAACCATCCGCGTGAAGGGTCGCCGACCGCCGGATTACGCGGTCCTGGATCGATCGGGAACGGTAGTCGGCCACCAGGTCGCCTCTCACAATCTCCGGTGCAGATCGGAAAGTTGCAACGTTTCGATGTTCATGGCGGTGGCCTTGCCGTGGGCGTGGCCGGAGAAACTAACCGCGGTCTTCGGATCGGCGAAGCCGCCGGGGGCGTACCAGCTGAACGTGTCCCCGTCCCAAGGCGTCAAGGGCGCCTTCAAGTTTTTCGGTCCTGCCGTCAGGATCAAGGTGCCCCCCTGCACGCTCACCTTCACGTCGCCGATGTAATCGTTGGTGTAGGTGCCGATATAGGCCGAGAACGGCCGGTGCTTGGCCGGGTGGGCGGGTGGGTCACCGGCCACCTTGGAGTGATTGACGAAGGTGCTCGCGAAAATGGCCTTGTAGTAGGCGAACCAGTCGCGTTCTGGCATGCCGGTACGCACCAGGTCGGTGTAGGCGTAGGCGATGGCCTCCGGAACGCCGATCGGCGACCCGTTGGTCAATACCACGATCCCGGTGTCCGCGGCCGGGAGCATGCCGAAGGCGGTGGCCGCGCCGACATAGAAGGCCCCGGAGTGGCCCCAGCGCTCGTGGCCGGTGGAGGTGGTTTCGACGTTGAACCCGTAGCCGTAGAACTTGGATCTCTCGGCAGGCGCCTCGGCCGGCTGATTCTGGATCTGCGGGTTCCGGGCGGCCTGCAACGGAGCCCGGTCGATGTGTTGGTGCCCGTCGACTTTCCCGTCGGCCAGATGCAGCAGCATCCATTTCGCCATGTCGTTCGCCGTCGAACTGACGCCACCGGCTGGGGACTGCGCGTCCGGATCCCGCAGGAAGACGGGGGCGAATTTCCCGTCCTGGTAGAAGTGCAGGACCGCTCTGTTGCTGCGCCTGAGGAAGTCCGAGTGCCGCGAGCTGGAGCGGGTCATACCCAGCGGCCGGTACAGAGCGACGTCCTGAAGGTCCTCCCAGGACATCCCGACCGCATCCGCCACCGCCTCCCCACCGATTGTGATCCCGAAGTTGGCGTAGCCGTAGGTGATCCGGAACGGATTGAGCGGAAACGCCCGCAGTCGATGCAGGATCTGCTGGCGGTTGAAGCCGAACATTTCCAGGTCGTCGCCGGCTTCGGAGGGCAGCCCGCTGCGGTGCGCGTAGCAATCGGAGATCTGCAGCATGGCGGTGACCGCCGGGTCCGAGAGCCGGAAGTCTTTCAGGTGGCTGGTCACCTTGTCCGCCCAAGTAACTTTGTGCTGGCTGATCGCCCAGCACACCGCGGTACTACCCACCGATTTGGACACCGACGCGACCTGAAAGACGGTGTCGGCGTCCACTCGGGCCGGCTTACCCAGTTCCAGAACGCCGAAACCCCGGGCGTAGACGGTCTTGCCGCCGTGCACGACCGCGACGGACAGGCCCGGCACACCGGAGCGCTTCATCACGTCGGCGACCAAGCCGTCCAGTGCCGCCACGGCGGCCGCAATGCGGGCCGGCGGTATGGCCACCGCCGAATACGCAGCCGGCGTCGTGTCTCCTACCGGAGCCAGCCCCGGCATCGGCACGTAATGGGCCGGAGCGCGCGAGGCGACCGACGTGGTCGACACGTTTGCGGTGGTCGCCATCAGCGAAGAGGAGAACGCCGGCGTGGCATCTCCCGAGCGGCTCGACGTCGAGGAACTGCTGACCGCCTGCGCGGTGCCTCCGGTGCAACCGGCGAGCAGCACCGCCGATCCACCCACCAACAGAGCGCGCCGCGACGTGCGGGCAACAGGTGGCGGGGCGACCGGCTGGGAATGCGAATCGTCCAACGACATGGTACGTCTCCTCGTGTCTCGCGTGTTGAAAGAACTGAACCGGGGCCGAAATCGGTTGAGTGTCGATGTCAATTCGTGGCGTCCGTCAGGCGTCCTGGGTCACCGGCTCATCCGGCGTCCGGGAATTTCATCGCACCGTTGATGAGCGGTAGTTCGTCCGAACGCGCCCCCGCACCCGTGGGGATCATTTTTTCGGGTGTGACATCGCCGTCGTAGCTGAAACGATCGATCTCCCACGGCAGGTTGGTCGAGCTGAGTGGCAGCGGGCCGTCCATCAGATGGAAGTGCAGGTGCGTTTCCGAAGTGTTGCCCGAATTGCCCACGGCGGCGATGACTTGACCGCGGGTGACCCGCTCCCCGGGTCTCACCCTCACCGATCCGGTCTTCAGGTGGGCATAGAAGGCGTAGGTCCCGTCCGGCAGCTTCAGCACGACGCGATTACCGCCGAGATCGCCCAGGGCCAGCTTGCTGAGTATGACGTGCGGTGGTGCTTCCGGCATGTTGTTGACCGTGGCGATGACTTGGGCGTCGGTCACGGCCAGAACGGGCTGCCCGAAGGCGAAGTAGTCCTCGTTCTTGGTCGGGTCCCCTTTGAAGGTGGCTTGTTGTTGTTTCTCCAGGTCCACGATGGGCTTCGCGGTCAGGTCGAATTTCGCGAAATCGACCGCATAGCGCTCGCTGCCATTGATACGTCCACTGATGGGGACCATTGCCCCGCGATGCGGGGAGACCTCGCAGCAGGCGTTCACCGCCACCCAGCCGTCGCCCGTGAGCGGCGGACCGAGAATTTCCGGTGTGCCGTTGTGCACGGTGATGGCCGCGCCGACTTGGGTGGTCCGGTCGGGGAAATTGTTGATCGCAAACTCCGCCTGATGCGGATCGAAAGCGCCGAAGGTGGCATCGATGCGGTGAGTCAGCGAAGCAGGTACGGCGGCAGCACTCGGGAAGACGGCATCCATGATCAACAGCAGGGACCGGCCGGCCGGAATGGACGTCGCCGGCACGGGCGGAAGCGGGTAGTCCCCCACCAGAAGCGAACGCCCCACGATTTGGTCACCGGTCAGAGTGCCCACCACCCGCCCGGAGCCGTTCTCCGCCAGGGTTTCCACCTTGGTCAGAGTCGCCGGGCGCGGGGCGGCGTTGAGCACCTGAAGCTCGTAGGCCAGATGCACTTTGCGGTCGGTGCCCGTCACCGGCGTGGGCGCGGGTGAGACCGCCGTGACGATCAATGGCGTGAACCGCTCCGGCCCCGTGGTAGTGGCCATGGAGGTAGTGGGCGACCCCGCGACGGACTCGGTACTCGCCCTCGAGCTCGACGCCGACAATGGCGTCGACCCCACAGTCACCGCGTTCGGCGATGTGGTGGCCGCTCGTGGCGACGGTGAGGACGCACTTTCGGAGGTCGACGGCACGCTCGTTTCCGTTCGGGAAGCCACGGCGGAGGTGCAAGCTGATGCGGCCAGCACGACGAGGCCGGCGATGGCCGGCATTGTCAGTCGGGCCAGGCCTCCCCGCGAACGCTGAATTCTGGCTGATCGTGTCCGGGCCATCAACAGCACTCCCTGTCTGGCATTCGACGGGCCGTGGTCACCACGGAGCGAAGCCGTGCCAGCCCCAACAGCCACCGCTTGAGTCGATGACGGTCGGTATCTGGCAGACCGCTCCGCACAAGACGCTAGGAAACCGACGTGCTGCCGCACAATGGGCGTAGGTCTATGCGACCACACCCGACCTAGGTCTACTTGGCTTCCGGTTGCTGCGGCCGGCCGAGCGGCTCAGGAGGCACGATGCCGCCGCTGCTTTCCAGGTGTGCGGCGGGCAATTGTCGGATTCCGAGAACCCACGAGACTTTGCTGGGCACGACGCCGCCAAATGGTGAATGGTCACCCGACCTATTTCGTCAGGTCGATCAAAACCTTGCCGACGGTGCCGTCGGCCACCGCTTGCTGGGCCTGGGCAGTATCGGCGAGAGCGTAGTAGTGCAGCGGTAAACCGACCGCCTCGCCCACCCGAACGGCCCCGGTGTCAGCAGCCACCGAAACGTCCTCAACCGCAATTACTTTGGCCCGCTCCGGCACGCCGTAGAGCAGCACGAACTGCCAACGGGCATTGCGGGTCATCTGCGGACGGATGGGCACCGACAGCTCTTCGTCTCCCGTGCCGGCGTACATGGCCACCGCGCCAAGCGGGGCGACAATCTGCGCATCGGTAGCGGCGTTGGTACTGGGCGCCACCTCGACGATGACATCGACGCCGGAGCGGGTGAGATTGCCGATCTCGGCGACAACGTCCTGCTGGCGGTAGTTCACGACATGGTCGGCCCCGGCCGCCACCGCCAACTGGGCTTTGGCCGGACTCGACACGGTCGCGATGACCGTGGCGTCCGCCCACCGGGCCAGCTGGATGGCCGCGTTTCCCACGGCCCCGGCGCCGCCCTGGACCAACACCATCCGGTCCTGCAACGCCCCCGGCCCGAGCCGGGCGGGCGCCCATTCAGCGACGGTCAAGCAGCGATGCGCGGTCAGGAACGGGACGCCCAACGCGGCTCCGAGTTCCAGCGGAATGTCCGCACCCAACGGGACAACTCGCCGGGCCGGTACCACCGAGTATTCGGCGGCGGTACCCCATTCCCGTTGATAGGCGGCTTCCCAGGTCCACACCGGCTGGCCCAGCACAGCCGGACTCACCCCGGCGCCGACGGCGTCCACCGTGCCGGCACCGTCGTGGTGCGGAATCTGCACTCCGGCCGGCGGCGGAGTCGATTGCCGCGCCTTCCAGTCGGTCGGGTTCACCCCCGAATACACCAACTTGATGCGCACCTCACCCGGTCCCGGGTCGGGTACCGGGCGCTCCGCCACACGCAGTACCTCAGGTCCGCCGTTCGCGCTGTACTCGACGACTCGCATCTGCCACCCATCTCTTCTCACCAGCGGGCGGTCCGGGTACCCCTCACCACCTACCGTCGGACGGTTCCCGTCTCGGTGATGGTTCACCCCGCACCCGCCGATACCCCGAGGCGGCCGCACTGGCCAGGGTCAGCGAGCTGGTGGCCGAAGCCTTTTCGAAACCCCTTTTTTCGCAGGGTTCCGATTCCGAAGAACACCGCTCCGGACGGGTCGACCGCCCCACCGCCGGCCGCGGACTTCGGCCCGCCGTCTCGATCATCGACGCCCGAAACCGCACGACGGCGTCAACTCCGGCCGCCGGCGCCATGATCGACGAACCGGGTGGCCCTCACTTCGGTTCGTTACCGGCCAGCGTGTTGGCTGCCGTCGCCACGACCCGCACGACCGGACAGCCCGTGGACACCCTGTTGCGCGCAGCCCCGCAGCTGGCTCAGCCTGGCCGGAGAAGATCTTCGCCGAGGTCGGCGTCACCAGCCGCCGCGATCTGACCGCACGCCTGGCCCAGGAATGACCATTCGCCTTTTCCATCCTGCTCGTGCGGTCACGGGGTGCCTGAGCTGTCAGCAAATGTCGCGTGGGTGCGGTCGAGACGTCCGCCAGCCAGAAGGCCCGGGCATCCGGGCCTTCTTACTCGCTGGAGAGATCGCCGCCGGATTCGCCGTCTGGGTCACCTCGCCGGCAAAGATGTCGAGGCAGTCAGCCCGGCGCCGGCATCACCGTCGGATCAGGGTCACGACCGGCTCGGCTCGATCATGGCGCCGGTCGCATGGAGAACGTCCAGCGGCTGAACCACCGGCTCCGTTGCCGGTCTGTGGCCGCCGAACGCGACGTCGACCGCGTCGTGGATGCGCTCCTGGAACGCTCGCCCGCAGGCCTCTTCCGATTCCCAGACATCGATGTACCGGAGCCCGCCGTCGGCCCGACGAACGCACAGATGCATCAAGGACCCGGGAATCGGCTCGGGCCCGAGCTGGTCGATGATGCGGCGGTAGAGCGGTTCATCGATCGGGACATCCTGAATGTAGGCGTAGACCATGATGCGCACCCTTCCGGTATATTTGGTCCGAAGCTATTTCGGATCAATATTGGGAGCGTAGAGGCCATGGGGAAAGGCGTCAAGAGCGCGGACGCGAGTCGCTCGTACCACTCGCCGCGCCGGGCGGAACAGGCGGCGTCGACGCGACGGGCGGTTCTCTCCGCGGCACGTGACCTGTTCGTATCCGCCGGATATGCGGCCACCACCGTCAGCGCCATCGCCCAGCGTGCTCAGGTGTCCATCGACACCATCTATGCCACCGTCGGCCGGAAACCCGCGATCCTGCGCGAGCTCGTCGAGGCCGCCATCTCTGGGTCCGACCACGCGGTGCCGGCCGAGGAACGCGACTACGTCGTCCGGATGAAGGCTGCCGATTCCGCACCGGCGAAGATTGCTATTTACGCCCACGCCATTGGTCTCATTCAACAACGTTTGGCGCCGGTGTTCCTCGTTCTGCGGCAGGCTGCGGTCGCAGATCCGCAATGCGGGTCCCTATGGGCGGAAATCGCGAATCGGCGCGCGAAAAACATGCGCAACCTGGCGGCGGACCTGAGGGCGACCGGCGAATTGCGCGACGATCTCACCGATGACCAGGTCGCCGACGTCATCTGGAGCATGAATGCCGCTGAATATTGGGACCTGCTGGTGCACCAGCGTGGCTGGACCGCCCCAGAATTCGCGGCATGGCTGGAAGATGCGTGGACCCGCCTCCTTTTATGAGTCCGAACGGCGGCGCGGTGTGACACCCTGCTTTGCGTGCGCATTCGCCCGGTGGTGGAGGACGTAGCCACCATCGTCGACGCGGTGGCCGAGGCGATGGAGATCCCGCTGGCGCTGCACAGCGAGTTGGACATCGACGTGTACCGCCTACGACCGAAAACGGACCGTTCCGACCTCGTCGTCCGCGCCCTCGGCCCCGCCGTCGCGCAACCCACGGTCGACGCCGCGGCACGCGTGCTGCACGGCCTCGCCGACACGCCGTTTCCCGCCGAGCACTGTGCGACAGACAATCCCGTGCTGTCACTGGGCGAGGGTCGGCACCTCCTGCTCACCGAGTACGTCCAACCCTCGGCTCCCCCAAGCCCTGGCTTTGTACTGGCCTGGTGCGCCGGGCTGCTCGGCCGCCTGGCCAGTCGATCCGGTGACGAACTGCCCGCTGGGGGTGGTTGGCACCGCCTCGGTGCGACCCCGTCGGCCGAGATCGACGAGGCGCTCCGCCTGGGCGGCCAGATAGGCCCATCCGTGGCCGAGATCGTCGACGCACTCGCCGATGCCGACGACGGAACCGGCCTCCCGGAAGCAATGATCCACGCCGACCTCACCGCCCAGAACGCCGTGCCGCAGGGCGGCGAACCTCCGGTGATCATCGACTGGGTGGGCGTCGGACGGGGACCTCGGATCTGGCCGCTGGCCTTCCTGCTGTTCACGGCCGAACCCCGGGGCGCCCGACGAACCCTGGGTCGTTATCAGCGTTCCGTCTCGCTGGCCGAAGACGAACGAATCCGGCTTCCGGGGATGTTGTGGGTGCGGCCATTGACCCTGGACCTGTGGTCGGTCGCCCACGAACGCATGACCGCGCAGCAGGCGATCACCCGTCTCCGCGCGCACCGTGTCCGCGCCGAGGCGATTGCCGCGGCGCTGGACGATCCCGACGACGGCTGACCGGGCGCCGGAAGCCGATCCAGCGGCATTGCCGCGTCAGACCAGGCGGCGGTAGCGGATGTGCGTGGTCAACGGTGAATGAAGCACCTCGACGGGCTCGAACGGAAAGGTCTCAAGCCCTTCGAGGATGCGCTCGCCCGATCCCAGCAGGACGGGGGCAATGTCGAGGGTCAGCTCGTCGATCACCCCGGCCGTCAACGCCTGTCGAACGGTCGACGCTCCACCGGCGATATCGACTCCCTTGGTGCCGGCCGCCTCGCACGCCGCCGCATAGGCCGCCTCGAAGCCCTCGGTCACGAAGTGGAACGTCGTGCCCCCGTCCATGGGAATCGGATCACGGGGATAATGAGTCAGCACGAAAACCGCTGCGTGATAAGGCGGTTCGGCACCCCACCAGCCGGACCAATCGTCATCCCAGTCCCCGCGGATCGGGCCGAACATGTTGCGGCCCATCACATAGGCACCCCGGGGGCGCATGAGCCACTCGGTGGCCACGCGGTCGGCGTCGTTGGCCCGCGGATCGCCGATGTGCCAGCCGTGCAGCTCCCGGCCGCGCTTTCCGAGCGGGTCGTCCCGGCTCTGATCCGGCCCGGCAGCGAAGCCGTCCAACGAGATCGACATGTGGCAGGTGGTGTCCGACACCAGGAGTCTCCAAGTGAGTTGCAGGTCGCCAGCGGACGTTTGGACGATAGTCGGCCGGTGCGCGCACGTCACGCGTCGGTGCTTCGAGCGCCGATGGCCACAGCGGCCTGGGTGGCCAGATCGACGAGAACCCTGTGTATCGCATCCGTGCGGCGCGGATCCGCGGACTCGCTCGGCCGGGCCACCCGCGCCGTGTCGACCGCGGTCACCGCGTCGACAGAGTCTTCCAAACCTACAGCCAGCGGCAGGACATCCAGGGCCAGGGGACCAATCGAAGGCGGCTCCCTGAGACCGGTATCGGCCAGACCTCGGGTCCGGTGTGCCGCTCGATACGCTCGGTCCCGCACCCCGTCGACCGGCTCGGACGCTGCGACGGCGCGCAGGTACTCCTCGGCGACGCTCACCCGGCGAGCACACCAAGGCTCAGGTCCGGTCGTGCCCGACCCGGCCCGAGCAGGAACCCGAAGGCCAGAGCAACGGCCGCCCCGATCAACGTGCCGACCAACCTCAGGGGCGGATAGGCGGGGTCGACCTGACCGGCTCGCTACCGTGATAGGCGACACCGAGAGCTTGGAGGTGGTGCGTGGCGCCACGCCCACACAGCCATGACGGCGACCAAGCTTGCTGTCGCCCCCGCGGACCTGAGGGCTCAGACGCGACCGCCGCCACTGGATGTCAATCGCACGTGCGCGTTGCTTCCTGTCCGCAATGAGGGGTGCTACGTGTGCGCGCTCCTCTTGAACTTTCTGGCGATCCAAGTACGCCAGCTCGGAATCACTGCTGCCAGGATCGCCAAAACGGCGCCGATAAACGCTCCGATCAGCTGGAGCCAGTCGGTCCAATCGGTCAGCCAGTGCTTTACGGTGTTCGATACCTGAAGTGCCACAGCCGGCACGTTCGCAGGGTCACTTTCCGCGAGGACGTCTGTAGTCCCTTGGCGGAATACGTAGAATGTCAGATAGATGGAGAAATTACCGTTATCTGCGGGTGCCACGTCGAAAGTCCAGGTGCTCTTCTGCCCCGCCTCCAACACCGGCAATACCTTGTTGACGGGCGCCGTGATTGTTACAGAAGAATCTGAAGCGGTGGCTGACACTTCCATTTGGCCGCCCGTGGCCACGGGCACGGTGGTCAGGGTTGTCTCCACGATACCGCTGGACACCTCGACAGCCGTAGTCGTGGCGGCCGCACCAGCGCCTTGAACAGTCACGTTCAGTTGCACATGCTCGCCAGCAGCAGCTTTGAGCACTTTGGGGTAGTAGGCCGAGCCGTCCTTCAGCTGCTTGATGTCATCGGCGTAGTTCTCCACGTAGGCTGCCTGCGCATTGGTGGTCGCGGTAGAAGTGTTGTCAACGGTGCTAGCGCCGGATCCGCCACTACTACTGCATCCCGCGAGTAGTAGAAGCGCAAAGCCAGCGACAAGCAGTCGCCTGATGTACATCGATGCGCGGGCCTGAAGCGCCAACGTTTCGATCTTCGACCGCCGCTTCATCGAAGTTCTCCCATCGAAGCGCTCACATCGACGACTTCATGGGTCGCAATCGTAACACCTCCTCCTCACCTTTCACGGCGGTCACACGTCGCGCATCCTCGCCCGAATCCGAGGCACCGAATATTTTGAGTCGAAAGCCTCCTGCAGCGATTCACCTGTAGAGGTCGTGTGTATGGAGCGAAGTGACGTGCTGAAACCAAATCAAAGGAATTGCTCGACGAGTCGGGGGCGGCGCGGTCATGGCCACTCCAAATCCCCAAGACGGCCAACGCTGCCAACTATCGCATGGCCGGAATTTTCTGAAGGGTCACTGCGATCAGCAGCTCCTGCCCAAGGCTGGGCGTCATATTTCAGCGCATCTGGGACGGGGAGCAACCACGGTCACGGCCGGGTGGATCTCCAGCCAGAACACAACTGTCATCACATGCCGCGTTTCGGCAACGCCGGCCGATTCCGCGCTGCGGGAACGCTCGGCGGCATCAACACCAGTTTCACCTACGTCAGTTCATCGCGGGAACATGAGAGGGTGTCTGCGTCCTGGTCCAGACGGCATACCTTCGATTCAAAGCTTGCAGCCAATTCGTTCGATTCGGCACCACTCCGACCAGGACAGCCGCCAACTCGATCTCTCCGCGGTGTGCCGGCAGGAGTCCGCCGGCCGCCAAGACGTTGACCTTGATCGGTGGCCCACCGAGCGTGTCGAACGATCCGCTGAGACCCGCGACGTCATCGGAACGGATGCTCTGCCAACCCGGCGGAAACTTTCGCAGCGACTGCGACGAACTCGCTCGTCATTTCCGGCCCACCAGCCAATAGACGATCGAGTTGCCCGGGTTGATGCTGACCAGCACCCGCCAGAGGGCCTTGGGTCCGCGAACCTCGTGATCCGGTCTCTGGGCCAGATCACGCCAGACCAAGACACCCGACACCACCTCGGCGGCAGCGACGCCGACTATGACGAGCTTGATGGACTTCCTCATGGTGTGGTTCTACGCCCAGCGGACGCCGGCAGCCAACCGGCCGGCCTCCGATCGCCGGATCGACAAGGGGACGCTCTTCTGACGATTCGGACCCGCGCCACGCCCGGGCCCGGGGTCCGATCGCGCGCCATCGACTACAACACCGGCTGACCGCCGGTGACGCCCAGCGTCTCACCGGTGATGTAGCTGGCGGCCTGCGAGGCGAAGAACACGTAGGTGGGTGCCACCTCGGCCGGTTGGCCCGCCCGACCCAGCGGCGTGGACTCCCCGTGACTCTCGGCCTTCTCCGCATTCATGGTGGCCGGGATGAGCGGAGTCCAGATCGGTCCGGGCGCCACATTGTTCACCCGAATACCTTTTTCGGCGAGCAACTTGGCGAGGCCTTTTCCGAAATTCACGATGCCGGCCTTCGTGGTGGCGTAGTCCAACAACTCGGGTGATGGCTCGGTGGCCTGAATGGAAGCCGTGTTGATGATGCTCGACCCGGGTTGCATATGTGGGATGGCCATCTTCGACAGCCAGAACATCGCGTACAGGTTCGTCTTGAGCACCCGGTCCCACTGCTCCGTGGTGATGTCCTCGATACCGCCCTGCTGCACCATCTGATACGCGGCATTGTTGACCAGAATGTCGATGCCTCCCAGCTCACGGACGGCGGTGTCGATGATCAGCCGGCAGTGCTCCTCCGCCCGGATGTCTCCGGGAACAGTGACCGCTTTGCGGCCGGCCTCCCGGATGTGCCGGACCGTCTCTTGGGCGTCCTCCTCCTCGTCCGGAAGGTAGGCGATGAGAACGTCCGCGCCCTCTCTCGCGAATGCGATCGCTACGGCCCGCCCGATTCCGGAGTCGCCACCCGTGATGATCGCCCGGCGGTCGGTCAACTTGCCGGTGCCCTGGTAGGAATCTTCGCCGTGGTCCGGCTGATCGGGCATGTCGGATGTGAGTCCGGGATGCGGGATGTTCTGGCCCCCCGCGGTATCGGGCTGGGCGTACTGCGTCGTTGGATCGGCCGGTGTGTTCTGGTCGGTGGACAAGGAAGACTCCTGGAGGTTGGACGGTCGCGACGGCGAAGACCTTCGCAACTGAAAAGATGGCGCCGTTTTGACCCTGGGGACAGTGCCCACGCCGCCCGACGACAAACGGGCACATCACGTCGCACCGCGACCCAGCCGGCCTGGGTCCCCGAAGCCCGACCGCTGCTGCTGCAACCGACGGCGTGAAACGCTCGGCGCCCGACAGCGCTCGCCGGCACGGTGGCGAACCGGTGCGCGTTCAGTGGTGGACAGACCGGCGGACGGTCTTGGCTTCAACTGGCCGGAGGTGCAGTCTGGAATTGTCCTGACGGCTCGCTGACCGCCTGGACGGACCTTCCCGGGTAATTCAGGGCTGGAGGGCAACATGCGTCGATTCCGTCCGCTGATCATGGCGGCGCGCGCCGTGCTGGCGGTGTTCCCGTCGGGGTCCTCGACGGCGGAGACTGGCGCAACTTCGCCGGCGCCCGCTTCCCCGCCACAAGACGCCGGCGGCTCCCTGGGGCCGGCGCCGGCCGGAATCACCATTGCGGATGCGTTCACCTCGGTGCTGGTCCGAGTGGCCAACCCACCCACGCTTCCGGTGCCCGGCACCGACGGCCGATATCACGTCGCCTACAACGTCATCCTGCAAAACGCCGGTGCGGTCCCGGCGACCATCGAAAAGCTCGAAGTGGTCGACGCTTTCGATACCGGCCATGTCGTCGCTGCCTTCGCCGGCCAGCAGCTCGTGGATCCGGCGTGCAACTTCGGTGACTGCAACCGGCTCCGTGCCCTGCCCGCGGCTCCGGTCACCGACACAACCATCCCGCCGCAGCAGGCTCGGCTGCTCTTGGTGGATTTCGCCTTCGCGGCAGCCGAGGATGCCCCGAAGTACGTGATGCACCACCTGTACTTCCAAGGGGCCGCCAGCCCGGTCACCAAGGATCCGGTTCCCGTGGACTACATCGTGACGCCGTACAGCCTGTCCGCGCCCGGCCCGATCACGATCGGCCCACCCGTGAAGGGCAACAATTGGGTGGCGCTGAATGGTGGCTGCGACCCGGGCTGGCCGCACCGCAGCACACCCCTGTCGGCCAATGGCGAGCTGTACGCGGCCCAGCTGTTCGCCATCGACTGGAAGCGGACCGACGACCAGGGCGCCTTCTACACCGGCGACAAAACCAAGAACGAAAGCTACGTCGACTACGGCTCAGAAATAATCGCCGTCGCCGACGGCACGGTGACTGCCACCCTGGACGGGATGGACGCGAACGCGCCGGGGGTACTGCCCGCCGATGACCCGGTGCTGGGGCCAAAGCTCACCGTGGAAAACGTGGACGGCAACCACGTCGTCCTCGAGATCGGGGAGAACATCTACGCCTTCTACGCGCATCTGATGAAGGGGAGTTTGCTGGTCAAGACGGGCGACCGGGTCAGGAAAGGTCAGGTCATCGGTGAACTGGGGAACACCGGCAATGCCAACGCCTCTCACTCGCATTTCCACCTGATGAACGGCCCCTCGGTGCTGGGCAGCTCGGGCCTGCCCTACATCATCGACTCGTTCGACTACCAGGGTCACATCTCGGCGCAGCAGCTCTACGACGCGGACTACTACCTCACCGGCAACTTCTTCGGCCCGGATCGGCTGCCCAGCCCGCAGCACCGCACCGACCAACTGCCCTTGGCTTGGTCGATCGTCGACTTCCCAGGCTGACCACGGATCAACCACCGCCAAGTGATTCGGTGGAAAAATCCCTCATTGGTTGAGCGCCATCCCGCCTACGCGTTTCTATAGGGCCAGGTCGCCACTCGTCCAGAGGTCACAGCTTTCGTGCCAACCAGGCGATCATCCCGGCAATGATCTCGTCTCTGTTGGTCTCGTTGAACACCTCATGCCGGGCGTCCGGATAACGGACCAAGGTCACGTCGGTCAGACCGGCGGCCTGGTAGCGCCGCACGAGCTCGTTGACCAGCGCCATTCCGCCGTTCACCGGGTCAGCCGCGCCGACGACCACGTACACCGGCAAATCGCCGCGCATTCGGGCCACCCGGGCGCCGTCAGCCAATTGCCTTGCGGCCACGAACATGTCGTTGTTGCCGATCACATCGATTCCAAAGCCGCACAAAGGATCGGCAACGTACGCGTCGACCTGGGCGTCATCCCGGCTCAACCAGTCGTAATCCGTGCGCGGCGGCTGGAACGCCGCGTTGAACGAACTCAAATCCATCGGTGTGTTCAGATCCATCTCCGGTTCCAGGAGATCGATGGCCGCCGTGCCGGACAGAACGACCGCTGATACGTCCGCACTGTGATCGAGCAGGAATTGTTGAGTGGCAAAGGACCCCATGCTGTGAGCGATGAGCGCCAGCGGAAGGCCGGGGTGCGCGTCCTTCGCCAGCCGGCCGGCCCGGCCGATGTCGGCGACCAACTCGCGCCAGCCGCTGTCGCCCAACAGGCCGAGTTCCTCCGCCGATTGCGCAGTGTTGCCATGGCCCCGGTGGTCGTGGGCGTACACGACGTAGCCCTCGCCGAGCAGCGCATCGACCAGTGGCGCATACCGCAGGGCGTATTCGCCCATGCCGTGAACGATCTGGGCGATCGCCCGCGGCGTCCCCTCGGGCCTCCAGCAGTAGGCAGCGACCGTGACGTTCCCAGGGCTGGAGAAGTCGACGCGAACTGGATCAGCCATGTGGTCTCCCGGACGTAGCCGCCGTCGCCGGCGTGTGTCCGTCGGAATGTACAACCAGACGTACTCGCCGGAAGGCGCCGGTCATCTGCCTCTCGACGGTCGATCGAGAACAGTGCCCGCCGGTTCCGGGGGCGCAGGAGCATTCGACCGAAGTGGGGCTGCGGGTCAGAACTTCCCGTTCGGGCCGGCAGCACGGCGGGGATGCTCGGCGAAGAACCGCACCATTTCCGCCGAGGCGTCCGGACCTTGCGGATCGGTGTAGCTGCCGATCGGATTGCCACCGAACCACGCGTGGCCGGCTCCGTGCACGAGCACGGACTCCGCGATCACCATGTCGTTCTCGGTGTGGACGCTGATGGTCACCCGCCGACCTTGCGCGCTGGCGGACGAGGTTCTCGTTCGGGTGCTGTGGTGAACCCGGCTCTGGATGATCCGGTCGGCGTTGACCGGAGCCACCGTAGTGTCGCGGTCACCGTGAAAGACGATGAGCGGAACCGGTCCGGCAGGCGCGAGGGTGCCACCGGTTCTCATGGCGCTCAGTGCGGATGGCACATCGCTGGCCGCTCGGTAGGCGAGGCCGGAATGAATGCCGGCGGCCGCGTAGACGCTCGGATAGGTCGCCGCCATCACCGCCGCCATGGCCCCGCCCGCGGAGAGGCCGGCCACGTAGATCCGATTCTCGTCGACCCGGAATTGTCGCGCGATCTGGGCCGTGATCCCGGCGATCAGGGATGGTTCACCGGCATCGGCGTGCTGATCCTCGGGCCGGAACCAGTTCCAGTAGCCTCCGTGGTTCGCCTTTCGCGACTGCTCGGGGTAGGCGACGAGAAAATTGTCTCGTTCGGCCAAAATGTTCATGCCGGTGCCGGCTGCGAAATCAGTCGCATTCTGGGAGCCACCGTGCAGCATCACGACCAGTCCGACAGGCGCAGTGGAATAGCTGCTCGGTATGTACAGGTCGAAATCGCGGCTGCCGGCGCGACCGGAATGACTCAACCGCCGGATCTCGCCGCCGGCGTCCGCGGCGCGACGTTGGGCGGCGGGGTCGGAGATCGCTTGCGGCAAAGCCGATGTGAACGGCGCGCCGGACAGCACACCGGCCGGCAAATTCTTCATCAGCGCGGAGAGGTCGGGGCCGGCGCCCGCGAGCGCACCCGGGGCCAGGCGCCGGGTTTCGGCGAGCCGCCCCTGAACCAATCGCATCGTCTGGCCCATTTGATCCCTGGGCTGAGGGAAAAGGCCCCGGAACGACTGGATCTGGGGCAGGTGATAGTTGGGCATGCTACGGGCCTTTCGGAGTGAGACCACAACGGACGTGGGTCTTCGACGAATGCGGCGGGGATGTGCCGGTTCAGTGACCGGTTCAGGTGGTGCGGGGCGCCAGGGCAGCCTTCACCGGGCCGGGCGCGCGGAAGGCACCCAGCACTTCGACTCCGGAAATGGTGGCGAGCGCCAATTCGGGGCTGACGTCGGCGGCGATGGTGGCCAGACCGAGCACGTGCAAGGCCACGGTTTGGCCGTTGGCCCGCAACTCTTCCAGCTGGCCGCGACTGTAGTGCACGCTGCCCAGGGTCAGGGTCCGCCGGGCCACCGACTCACGCACCGAGGCGGCCCGGGTCTCCAGCTGGCGGCGGATCGCGGTGCGGATGAAGTCCGTCCGGTTCGCGAAGAATCCCTCGCTCACCAGCAGGTCGATCTCGCCCAGGTCGACCAGACCCAGATTGAGCGTGATCTTCTCGGTCTTTTCCACTTCGGCCATGACCCAAGCGTACACCATCCCGCTGGATGGCACCGGGATGGTGCCGAGGACGCAGTACGTAGCTCAGAGGCAGCCAGGCGCCGGGCCGGTCACGTCGGTGGCCGGGCCGCTTCGGCGTCGAGAAGAGCGGTCATCTCGGCCAGAGAGAAGAAACGGGCAATGTCCCTGGCGCTGCGGCCGCCGGCTTCGGGGTCGGCTCCAGCGGCCAGCAGCACCGTGGCGATATCGGCGGCGCGCCGGAAAACGGCCGCTCCCAAAGCGGTTTGGCCCCGGTCATTGATCCGATTGGGGTCGGCACCCCGCTGCAGCAGCGCGGTGACGCTGGCCAGGTGCTGATGGTACGCGGCCAGGATCAGCAGCGTATCGCCGTTGGCGGCGGTCAGATTGACCGGCACACCGCGGTCGATGAGATCGGCCAATTCGACCGCCTGACCGTGACGGGCCAGGTCGAAGATCCCGGTCAGGAAGCGCAGCTCTTCGTCGCTGAGTTCGGTCACGGACTTCGTGTCCTGTCCTGCCCGGGTCGGGCTCCGGTGCGGCTCAGGCTGGCCGCCTGGGCGCCGAGATCACGCCGGCACCCGGTCGGTGAGTTGGCGGTTCCAGTGGCGGTCCGTGGTGATCGCGGCGACGAAGGCGGCGGCGACCGCGCTGGCGTCAGGCCCACCGACAACGCCGGGTTGAGTCAGCGGGTTGCCGAACGGCAGCGCTGTGCGCACCAGGGACTCCCCTTGCGCGGTCGCCGCGATCGACTTGTAGTGCTTGAACGCCTCCTCGATGAAGTGCAACGCGTCGCCGTTGGACTGCAGCACCGACACGGCCGCGGCACCGCCCGGCACATAGACCGCGTCGTACTGCACGGAACGAGTCGTCAGCAGGCTGGCGGTGACGGCCACCGGACCGGTCGTGGTGGTGATCGAACCCTCGTGCGGCGCAATGACATCGTTGTCCACTCCGGCGGTGTGCAGGGCGGCGCGCATGGCGGCTATATCGCTCCCGTTGGCGCCGTCGGCCGTCAGGATCGCCACTCGGCGGGTCGCCGGAGACTTCGGGGTGTTCAGCTGGCTCAACGCCGGGGACCGACCGACGCCGGCGGTCACCGAACCGGACGGCGTGGGCAGGCCCAGTCCGGCCGCCACCTCTCGGACCAGATCACTGTCGATATTGGCCAGCCGGCCGAGCATGCGCTGCTTGACTTCGACCACGGTCACCTTGCCCAACTCGAAGCGCAGCGCGTTGATGACGTGCTGCTTCTCCGGAGTCGGACAGGCTCCGGTAGAACAACGTCGCCTGGCTGAAGTAGTCACCGAAGCTGCTGGGTTGAGCGCGAAGCTTCGGCCCGGAGAGCACCTCGGGGTAGGTGACGAAACCACCCTGGGCCGCCGGTGCCTCCGCGGCGTCGCCGCCCAGCGAGGACGGCTCGAAGTTGATGTTGCCGGGACGGTTTGCGTAGCGCATGAACCCGTCCTGCTGGTAGTTGTTCACCGGCGCGTGGGACTGGTTGATCGGCAGCTGGTGGAAGTTGGCGCTGTGGAAGCGGCCGAGCTGTGTGTCCAGGTAGGAAAACAGGCGACCCTGCAGCAGCGGGTCGTCGGTGAAGTCAATGCCCGGGACAACATGGCTCACGCAGAAGGCGACCTGTTCGGTCTCGGCGAAATAGTTGTACGGGATTGCGGTTCAGGGTCATTCGGCCGATCCGAGTGACCGGGACGATTTCTTCCGGCCACAGCTTGGTGGCGTCCAGGATGTCGATGCCCACCTTGGCGACGTCAGTGTCGCGCAGCAATTGGACGCCTAGGTCCCACTGCGGAAAGGCGCCGGCGTCGATGGCGCGAGCCAGATCCCGGCGGTGGAAGTCGGGATCGACGCCACCCAGTTTCTGAGCCTCATCCCAGACCAGGGAATGCACGCCCAATAGCGGCTTCCAGTGGAACTTGGCGAAGGTGGAAACCCCGGCCGCGTTCACCAGCCGGAAGGTGTGAACGCCGAAACCCTCCATCATCCGGAAGCTGCGCGGAATTGCCCGGTCCGACATGATCCACATGATCATGTGCATCGATTCCGGGGTCAGTGAGACATAATCCCAGAAGTTGTCGTGGGCGGTCGACGCCTGCGGGAGCTCCAGCATGGGCTCCGGCTTGAAGGAATGGACCAGGTCCGGGAACTTGATGGCGTCCTGGATGAAGAACACCGGAATGTTGTTGCCCACCAGATCCCATACGCCTTCACCGGTGTAGAACTTGGTGGCGAATCCACGGGCGTCGCGAGCCGTGTCGGCGGACCCGCGGGAACCGTTCACGACGGAGAACCGCACGAACACGTCGGTCTGGCTCGACGTGTCCGTCAGCACCTGGGCCTTGGTGAACGACGCCAACGATTTGGTCAGCCGGAAGGTGCCATGCGCCCCGGCTCCCCGAGCGTGGACCACGCGCTCCGGAATGCGTTCGTGGTCGAAATGGGTGATCTTCTCGCGGAAAAGGAAGTCCTCGAGCAGAGTGGGTCCTCGATCGCTGACCGTCAGCGAATGCACGTCATCGGAGAGCCGGACGCCCTGGTTACTGGTCAGATAGGCGCCCTCGTCCACCGGTGGCACCGCCGTGGGCGGGTTGGCCGGCGACGGGGTGGCGGTGACCCCGTCGCCGTCGGGTGGCGCTGCGCCGGCCGGCGACGCCGAGATCAACGGCGCGGCGACCAGCGCGCCGACGCTCAGACCGGCCGCCTGCATGAGCCGACGTCGCGACACATCGGCGTTCCCGGCCGCCGGGTCCGAATCGGGCTGGGCCGTCTGGTCCAGGGACGAGGGCAGGGACTGAGAAGAATCCGGGGCCACGGTGCTCTCCAAGAACGGACGAGGCGGACGCGCCGGCCCTTTGTCGTCGGGCCGAACCTCGTCCGAAGTGAGTCGCGGCTGTTGTTCAACCGGGCTGCAGCCTAACCCCGGCCGTCACAGGCGCGGCGATCGCCCGCACAGAAAGCGCACTGCGGTGAGCGCGCGGGCAGGGTGAACGGGACCAGCCGTGCTGAAGGCGCCTGCACCGCGGAGCGGTCTCACGAGACGGCTGCGCGCTCACCCTGCGAGATTCCGTGTCAGCGCAGTGCTTTCCCGGAGCACGACCTCGCCGGCGACCGTTTCCGTCTGCGGCTCCCCCGGCGCGGCGTTGAGGGCGAGATCGACTGCCCGGGCTCCCATCTCGTAGAGAGGAATACGTACCGTCGTGAGCGCGGGGCTGAAATCACGCAGCGTCGGTATGTCGTCGAATCCCGCCACCTGCACCTCGGCCGGCACTTGCAGACCGGCTTCCCGTACGGCGACCATCGCGCCCAAGGCCATGACGTCATTGACGGCAATGAGACAAAGTGGAACACCGGGTCGCCTGTGCCGGGCGATCGCCCGTTGCGCCGACTCGTAGCCGCCGTCGCGAGTGAAGTCGCCGTGTTCGACAAGCGGCGCGGGGATTCCCTGCTCGGCCAGCCCGTCCGCGAAGCCGCCGACCCGATCGGTGGCCGTCAGCAGCGCCTCGGGGCCGCCGAGTATCACGAAGTTGCGAAGCCCGGCCTGGCCCAGCTCCCGGGCCAGCGCGGTGGATCCTTCCCGATTGCCCGGGACCACCGCGTGAGCGTCCGGAATGGGTTGGCCGATGACGGCGATGCGTCCCCCGTTGTGCCGGTAGCGCAAAAGGTCCGCGGTGAGACGTGTGGCGGCGGTGCCCGCTTCCGGCCCGGCCCATCGCGACCCGGCGATGACGATCGCATCCGTTCGGTGCGCGATGAAGGTTTCGACGGCCTCCACTTCCTGGATGGGGTCGCGCATGGTGGCGGCAATCATGATGTGCCGGCCGGCCTGCCTGCTGGCCTGCTGCACCCCGGCGGCGATCGTGGAGAAGTACGGATCGGCGATGTCCTGCACCACCAGACCCAGGAGGCCGGTCGAGGACCGCGCCAGCGCCTGCGCTTGCGCGTTGGGAACGTACCCGAGTTCCTCGGCCGCGCGCCGGACGGCTTCCACCACGGCCTGGGCGGGTTTTCGGGCCGAGCCGTTCAGGACCCGCGACGCCGTTGGCTGCGACACCCCGGCCAGATTGGCCACGTCGGTCAACGTGACCGCGGCCCCGCCTACGCCGCCTGCGCCGCCCACCACGACCTCATCATTGGGGAAAAGGGTTCCGGGTGTCCAGTGGCGGCTTGGTGGCCGTTCCCCCAGATGTCGTAGCACGCCGCGCGAGTCAGGGAATGATCGATACCTTGATCGATTCCGTCCCGCTGGCCACCAGGTCGAGACCATTCTGGAATTCCGCCAGCGGGAGTTGATGAGTGCAGATCTTGTCCATCGGGAGGGCGCCGGACTCGATCAGCCGAATCGCGGCGGGCCAGCAATTCGGCCCGAGATGGGCCCCCCGGATATCCAGTTCCTTCTCGTCGCCGACGATCGACCAGTCGACGGTCGAGTCACTGCCGAAGACGCTGTACTCGACGAAGCGGCCGAGCTTGCGGAGCAGGTGCAGCCCCTGCCGCACTGCGGAGGGGTGTCCGGTCGCTTCGCCGTCGCTCCCGCGACAGCGAGAACCCAAGCGACGCGACGCGCCCCGTGCCGCCCGCCGGCCCAGAGCAAGCGGGGGGCCGCATGTCGATCGCGCGATTGCTCGACGACTGCGACAACCCGGTCTCGACGGGGTCGAGGTTCCGGCAGCGCCGGGCGGGGCCGCCGCGGGAGACGATCGCGCGCACCCACCGGGAAAGGGGCGCGGTCTCGAGAGAGTGTCCAGGGATTGGGTTCTCCCTCGCTTCGTGCGGCTTGCGCTGCGAGCGGAACGCGCCGCCGCGGCGGGTCGAGGCCGGGGCGGCCGTGGCCTTCGCTTCGGCGGCTTGAGCCGGCTGACCTCCTGGCCGCCGCTCCAGGCGTGGGTCAAGGCGGCGCGCACGGCGGCGCCTTCCGCCCCCAGCCTTGCGGCGAACGTCTCGGTGGTGGGGACGCCGCACGCACGGGCCTCGGCCAGCCAGGTGTCCAGCTCGGCGGTCGGCCCGGGTGGGACTTGGCTGCCTCGCCGGCTCTGAGCGCCGCACGCGCGCACTGGCGCGGTGAGCCGGCGTGCCAGGCCCGCCACGGTCCGGACCTTCTTGTCCCGCTCGACGCGAGCAACGGCCGCCGTCTCGGCCGCGCGGCGCGCCTGCTCGGCCCCGCCCGGGAGGCCTTGGGCACGCAACTCGCGCCAAAGCGCCACGCTGTTCTCGCGGCCTCCGGCCGGCCGCCGCTCCAAGTGGGTCAGATCACGCGTGATCCGCTCAGCGCGGCTGAAACTCGTTTCGAGACCTGCCAAGCTGAGGGCGCTCCGCCGCGCGCGGCCCGCGCTGGGGCAGGGGTAGCG
>CAWEFT010000010.1:0-648939 GCA_963808365.1 uncultured Actinomycetota bacterium
TGGTCAGCAGGATCGCCCGCATGCAGTTGGCGATGTCGACTGGGTCCAGCTCGTCCGGTTCAGTCATTGGCCCAAACGTGTCCGGCTGATCCAGCCCGGGCCGAATCTTGTCCACCGGCTCACGCGGACCATTCGATGGGGGTGGTGGGTTCGCTGATGTGGATGCGTCCTTCGTGGACGGCTTTGATCAGGTTGCAGGCGACGCACAGTCCTTGGCCGTTGGTCGCGAGGGTGGGTTCGTCGTGGGCGGCGGGGTGACGGTGGTCGATGTGCATGATGGGGGCGCCGCACCACGGGGTGCGGCAGGTCCGATCGCGGTAGCGGATGAACCGGCGCAGAGAGTCGGGGAACAGCCTTGCCCGGGCTTCCATGGCGGTCAACTGCCGGCTGCCCGGCGCGGTGTAGAGGCGCCGGAGTTTGTCCCGAAGCTTGGAGTGTCCGAGGTGACGAGGTCGCGGGCCACGCTCGGCGGGGATGGGTTCGTAGCCGACCAGCTCGGCGGGTTCGTCCCCGCCCTGCAGCAGCGTCTCGTCGGACATGAGCACTGCGATCTCGATGCTCAGCTCGGCGGCGGGCCGCTCCGCCGAGGACGACGGGCTGCGGCGGATGGGGGTGCCGTGGGTGTCGTGGCCGGCGATGGCGCCGTAGGTCAGGCGGGCGGCGAACTCGTCGGCCATCACCTGTCCGCGGCTGCGGGGCTGCTCCACTTCGCCGGGCCGGTCCGGGTCGGCGGTGGCGACGGTGGTGTCGGCGTGGCGGCGCAGTGCGGCGTAGCAGGGCCACCGCGGTGGTCATGGGTAGCAGCGCGGCCAGATAGGCCATCGACTCGGGGGCGGGCCGCACGGTGACGGTGCGATCAGCGGCGGCGTGGGCGGCCCGGCCCACCGAGGGGCGTGGATCGAGGCGGTAGGCGATGGCCCGGGCCTTCTTGTCCACATCCTGATCACCCAGCCCGTCCAGCTGCGGGGCGATCTCGGCGTCCAACCGGACCCGATCCGCATCCGACAGGAACGTGGTGGCTGTCGCGATGAGCAGCGCCCGGTACTCGGACACCACCCCGGCCTGCATCGCGGCGAACACTCCAGGCATCTGAGTGACCAAGGTGCGGGCCAAACCCAACAACCGCCGGACCTTGCGCGGTGATTCCCGCCGCGCCAACGCGATCTGCCCGGTGCAGGCCCGGTCCGCGTCGGCCATATCCCGACCCACCGCCGCACCGGCAGCCCGCTGCGAGGCGACCAGGTCGCTGGTCAGCTGGGCCTGCGCCGCGCCGGCCAGACACTTGATCTCCTCCCACAACCGCAACGCGGCCAGACGCTCCTCATCGTCGGCGGCAGCGGACGGGGCTGCCAGCCGGGTGCGCAGCACCCGCAGCTCGTCCAGATCCAGACGTTCCGACATACGTTCGATTCTACGGCAATCTGCATCGAGTGGCAAGCCCTGGAGGGCACAGCACTTAGTCGAGACGCTTTTCGACCAACACCTGCGGCTCGTCGCCGACGTTCGGGATCTTGCGCAGGGTCTCGATTGGGCGCGCACGGCCGCGGTCGCGGTTCCTTCTTTGCTTTTGCCACAGCGGACTTCGGTGGAGCGGCGGCGAACTCGGTTGTGCTCGGTCATTTGGCTGCCTGCGAGGCACCGACGATTCGCACAACGCGAAGGGACCACGCCGAGGGCTCGCTCTTGGGGCTTGCACCGAACTTGTGCGGCTAGACGGTATGAGCAATCACCGCGCGCGCGGGCGTCGGCCGAGGCCTCGCTGCGCGTAGACGTGGGTTGCCGGAAGGTATCGGCCTTCGGGCACCACAGGCGGAGGAGGCCTCGGTGTTTTCAGAGCGTACGAGTGTGGGTCTGGATGTGCACGCGCGGTCGATCGTGGCGTGTGGTATGACACGGTGACCGGGAAGTTGCATCGAGATCGGTTGTGCCCGGACGTTTCTGCGGTGCGGCGGTGGTTGGACGGTCTGCCGGGGCCGGTCGCGGTGGCGTACGAGGCGGGACCGACCGGGGACGGCCTGGCCCGGGCGTCGACCGCGGCGGGGGTGCGGTGTGTGGTGGCGGCGCCGTCGAGGCGGTTGCGCCCGGCCGGGGACCGGGTGAAAACCCACGCCCCGGATGCGGAGCATCTGGCCCGGCTGTTGCGGATGGATCAGGTGGTGGCAGTGCGGGTCCCCGAGGTGGGTGAGGAGGCCGCCCGGGTCTGGTCCGGGCCCGCGAGGACGCCCGCGGGGATCTGATGCGTTCCCGGCACCGGGTGTCGAAACTGCTGTTGCGGCAAGGGATCATGTGGTCCGGTGGGGCCGCGTGGACCGGGCGGCACGAGGCGTGGCTGCGTCAGCAGCGGTTCGAGTTGTCAGGCCTGCAGGCCGCGTTCGACGCGGCGGTGGAGGCGGTGGTGTTCACCACCGCCCGCCGGGATCGGCTGGACACCGCGATCGAGGCGATGGCCGCCGACAGCGTCTACACCCCGGTGGCCCGCCGGTTGGCGTGCCTGCGCGGAATCTCCACGTTGACCTCGTTCGCGCTGGCCGTGGAGATCGGCGACTGGACCCGGTTCACCGGTTCCACGATCGGCGCCTACGTCGGGTTGGTCCCGGCCGACGTTCCTCCGGGGCGTCGCGGTCCCAGGGCTCGATCACCAAAACCGGGAACACCCACGCCCGCCGGCTCCTGGTCGAGGCGGCCTGGCACCACGCCAGGCCCTACCGCACCCCGGGGCTGACCCTGATGGCCCGGTGGAGCTGGCCGACCCCGCGGCCCGGGCGCGCGGCCACGCCGGCAATCGGCGCCTGTATGACCGGTGGAACGTTTACCGCGCCCGGAAGAAGAAGTTGACCGTGGCCAACGTCGCCGTGGCCCGCGAACTCGCCGGCTGGTGCTGGTCATTAGCCACCCTGACCGACCGACCCGACCGGACCGGCTAGCGCCCCCCACAGACCGCCGGGCGGCGGTCCACAGGTCGTCGGCAGCGCCAGGAGCAACCCGCGGAGTGTGCTATGAGCAGCAACGGTTTTCCGTGCCACGCTCGCTATCTAGACCCGCCGGCAAGGCTCCAGCCGAACAGCCCGTCCTGCGGTAACCAACCCGCGCATATCAGTCTGACAGCGCCGTCGCCAACGACACGCTCACGACCACCGACCGCCGCCCGGCCCCCCCACCAACACACGTCCGCGCCCCCAAAACCCGGCCCTACGAAAAAAAACGCGCCCTCTCGACAAACGTCGCTACATACTAGCACCAAAGTCTTTGGTGCTAGCCGTCTATCTTGGTGCTAGCCCGTGCTGCCAGAAGCCTCTGGGGCCGCTGGGAGCGTTCGGGATACGCACGGAGAAGCAAGACCGCGCCCGGTCTGTGGAGAAGGACCTACCCCGGAATTGGCCCATAGTCCAGTCAGTTCGACTGTGCGCAGTTCAACAGTGCGCTGATGATCGATCCTATGGTTTTTCCCCGGTCATAGGATCTCACTCCGGCGGCTCCACAACCGGGGTCCGGGCCTTTTTCGGATCTCACTGGTGACATGCCTTGCCCAGCAAACACTTCGGAGCAGCTCAGCCGAAACCGGGCGGCGGCCCGAAGCGACCGGGGAATTTACCGATGTCGGTCGTCCATGACGAGGCGTGGGGCAGCAGGATGATAGCGGCGGCCACGCCGAGAGCGAGAGACGCGACCAGCAGAACGAACCGCCAGCGTCGAGCGCGCGCCGCTGGTCCGGAAAGGGCCCGGCGCAATTCGTTCCGGCTGATCTTGGCCGCCTCCCAGATGTGGCCCAGCACGTGCACGCCGAAGAGGACCACCCACACTATGAAACAAGCCTGATGGGCGGTGAGCCATCCATCGTCGCGGTGGTCGCCGACGAAGATCAGCACGATGCCGGAGCCCAGCAGTGCCAGGGTCGCCACCACCAGGAGCGGCCCCAGCACGCGCAGCAGCAGCGGAGGCGGTCCGGCCTTGCGATACGCCGGACGCCCGGTGTAGTAGCCCGCGAACCGGTACAACGTGCTGGCGGTCTTGAGCAGAGCCGGCGGAATCACCATCACGCCGACGAAGATGTGCAGGGTGATCATCTGCCGAACGCTGAGCAGGGTCACGCCCTCGACCAGCAGGATCGCCAGGAGCACGATTCCCGTGGCGGAGGTCAGGCGGGAATTCCCGTGCGCCCCGCGGTCCGCGGCCGCCACGACCTCGGGTTCGGCGTGCACCGGTGGAAAAAACCAGGTCGGCAGGCTCATCGAGGACTCCTTCCGCTCTCCGCCCAGCGCGGTAGCGAAAGCATGCCGACCGGAAATCAGGAATTCCTCAGAAATGATCTCGGGTCGGGCTCCCGACCTCACTTCGCGAGCGGACGACGGCGTCGGGTAGAACGGCGGCCATGGACATCACCGAGATCATCCTCGAAGACCACGAAGAACAGCGGCGCATGTTCGCCCGGCTCGACGACGTCGACCCGGACGACACCGCGACCCTGGCCGGCTGTGGAAGCGGCTGTCCACGATGCTCGAAGTGCACGCCCAGGCGGAGGAGGAGTACTTCTACCCGGAGTTGCTCAAGCTGGGTGAACGCCGGCACGAGGATTCCGAGGTCGACGAGACCAAGGACGCCATCGGCGACCACAACGACATCCGCGACGGGATCTTGGCGCCCAGAAGGAGCCGGTCGGCTCACCGGGCTGGTGGAAGGGCGTCAACGCCGCCCGGCAGGCGAACGACGAGCACATGGGCGAAGAGGAGCACGAAGGCCTCCGCGACTTCCGGCGCTTCGTCGGGCTGGACGTCCGTCACCGGATCGCGTTGCAGTTCGTCGCCTACGAGGCGCGAGCACGTCACCGGGGTGCCGATCGTCGACAAGGATCCCGACGAGTACATCGAAGAGAACTCCTGAGGCTGCCGGTCGGACCTCGGCCGGCGTCGGCGGCGACGAGCGGGAGCACACTCCGTTGCCGCGCCAGCAGCGGCGGGGCCGGCCAGGGTCCCGCGGAGAGAGTCCGCAACCTCCCGACGGGTTGGCAACCTGTGCACACGTTGCGAACCCGTCAAGCCGTTGCGCGGTCCGGCGCCCGGGAAGAAGTGGCTGTGCTCGCCCGCGGCCTGCGCTTACCCGCCCCGGGGCCGTACCGGGCCCGACGACGGTAGACCGACGCGGGTTGGCCCCACCCGAGCCGGGTACCAGCCAAACGACCAATCAGTGCCCAACCGGGAGGATCGACGGACATGGCCTTTCCAGTGCTGCGACAAACGGTGATCGACTGCCCGGACGCGCCCGCCCTGGCCGAGTTCTACCGGCAGCTGTTGGGTTTCGAGTATCCGGCGGGTCGGGCGCCCGACGCCGGCGACGATTGGGTCAACCTCCGCAATCCGGCCGGCGGCCCCGGGATCGCGTTCCAGCAGATCGACGACTACCAGGCTCCCAATTGGCCGGAGCCGGGGGGCCCCAGCAACTGCACTTCGACTTCAGCGTGCCCACCGCGCAGGAACTGACCGCGCAGCGCGCCCGGGTCGAAGGGCTCGGCGCCCGGGTGGTCCGCGACCGGTTCGATGATCCGGCCGAACCGCTCTACGTATTCGTCGACCCCGTCGGTCATCCTTTCTGCATTTTTGTCGCGAACTGAAAATGAATCTGTCCGCAACTCGATCAATGCGCGACATATCTAGACCAAGAAGAGACGAAGTGAGCAGCCGGTAAAACGTCTTGCGGCAGAATCAGCCGCCGGCCGCCGCGATCCCCACCCGATCGTGGCGACCGATACTCCGAATGGCTCAACTTCGGATCCCGCGACCTGGGCAAACACCCGCGGCTCGGCGCGCCGGTGCCACCATCCGCCAACGACGATGGTTTAATGACGAGCGCTTCGGGGCAGCAGCGCCAGCTCTGGGAAAATGCATCAAGATGGGAATCTGACAATGGCAATTCGTGTTCAATCGGTTGGTCACAGCACAGCTCGAGTTCAATTCGTTCTGTCCGACGACGTCCACACCGGACCCGTGTCGGTGGTCGGCGATTTCAATGGCTGGGTGCCTGGAAAACACAAATTGGTGCGGCGCAACAATGGCACCCGAAGCGTCACCGTCGTTCTCCCGGTCGGCGAACCGGTACATTTCCGTTATCTCGGTTCTGGTGGGCACTGGTTCGACGACGAAGAAGCCCGCCGCTCGTCGGCCGGGTCGCTGCTCACCCTCTGAACCGGCGCTTCCCTGGTTCAGCCAGCCATCGCACCGGCAGCCCAAGGGCCGGCTGAGGGAGTTTCGCCACGACGAAGGCCCCGTACGGAGGAGGACATCACGCGCTCGGGGGATCGAGCAGGCTCGAAAGCACTGCTTGATCCTCGGCCGCGCGCGGGTAAAACTGGACACGCGCGTCGCCGACAGCCATCGTGGCGCGTTCCGGTCGCCGCTCCAATCACGGGCAGTCCGGAGTTCCGTCGTGACCCGTGACGGAGCCGTGGCCGAAAAGGAAACGATGAGACCCGCCGACAAGGTCATCGCGCCGCCGTCCGGGACATTCCGCTATCGGCCGTCCACCGGTGAATTGGTCTGGTCGGACTCGCTGTACGCCGTCTACGGCTTCGCTCCGGGCGAGGTGCTGCCTACGCCGGCCCTGATGACCAGTCACCAGCACCTCGACGAACGCGACGAATGGGATGCGTTCCTGGCCGCGGCCGTCGAAGGCGGCCAACCCGGCACGCGATGGCATCGGATCGTGGACGCCCAGCTGCGCCCGCACGACGTCCAGACCAGCTTGCTTTCCATGATCCAAGACGGCGAGGTCGTGGAGATCTTCGGCGTCACCGCTGATCTCACCCCCGCGGTGGACAAGGCGGTCGCCGTCCAGCTTCACGATGCTGTGGCAAAGGCGTCGGAGACCCGATCGGTGATCGACCAGGCCAAGGGCATGCTGATGGCCACGTTCGACGTCGACGAGGAGCAGGCGTTCGGCATTCTGCGGTACCACTCCTCGTTCGCCAACCGCAAGTTGCGGGATATCTCGGCCGGCCTGGTGGAACTCGTCGCCACCTCGACCGAAGCGGCCCTGCCACCCCGGCAGCGGCTCACCGCGCTGCTCGCTCGGTTGTCCGGAGCCACTGCCCCCAAACCGGGGAACCGACCACTTCCGCGTGGTAAGGCCGGACCGGGCTCGATGAAGCCGCGCATCTCGTTGAACCTGCTACCCCGCACGATGGTGCGGGCCGTCGCCTCGGCCGGGGTCAGCATCACGATCGCGGACTATTCCGTGCCTGGTCTACCGCTGGTGTACGCCAATCCGGCCTTCGAAGTGCTCACCGGCTACGTGGCCGAGGAGATGATGGGGCACAACTGCCGATTCCTGCAGGGTCCGGACACCGATACGGCCACGGTCCAGGCCATGAGTGAAGCGCTGGCCGAGGGTCGCGACGTCCAGACGGTTCTGCTCAACTATCGACGCGACGGTTCGGCGTTTTGGAACGAGCTCCACCTGTCCGCGGTTCGGGACGACGACGGCCAGATCACTCACTTCATCGGCTATCAAATGGACGTGTCCGAACGAGTGGCTCGCGAACAGCAACTCGAATACCTGGCGTATCACGACTCGGTGACCGGACTGCCCAACGAGACCGCCGCCGCGGAAGCTCTCGGCCACCTCGTCGCACGGGCTCGACCGTTCGCGACGTTGGCCGTTCGCCTCAAAGGGCTTGATGGCCCGGAGGATGCCGAACACGCCATCACCGCCGCTGCCGCCGCCAAGTTGGCCACGGCGCTCTCCCCCGGCGCCGCCTTGTTCCGGCTGGACAACGGATCGTTCCTCACCGTGGAGACCGAGGCCACCGGGCCACTGGGCCGACGCATCGAGAGCGCCCTGACCGGACCGATCCGGCTGGAGGACGGTGACGTGTCTGTCCGCACTTCCGTCAGTCGCCGGGAATTCCCGTCCGAGGCGACCGATGCGCAGGCGCTGCTACAGACGGCCCGACCGCGGCTCGCCGGAGCCTGACCGCCGTCGCGCGTCAGCCCAGGTCGAGCTTTTCGTTCTCCCCGACGTCCGGCCGGCGGTGCAGGACGGTGGAAGTGACGAAGCTGATGGCAGTCGAGACCCAGCCGCCCGGGGTGTCCCAGTACTCGGCGCCTTCGGCGCTGACCTTGATCACGGCGATATTGGGATCGTCCGGGCCGTTCGGGAACCAGGCGCTGGCCATCGGGTTCCACAACTCCTTGACCTTCGCGGAGTCCTGCAGCACCTCGGCCCGACCGTCGATGGAGATCCACGTGTCCCGGTCGGTCAGCGTCAGGCCCACATGTGGGTTCGCTTTGATGTGGGCCACCTTGCGAGAGTTCAGATCGGCCAGAAACCACAGCTCGCCGCTGAACTCGACGTCCTGCTGGGCCATCGGCCGGCTGACGAAGTCGCCCGATTCCGACACCGTCGTGAGCATGCCGATTCGCATGCCCTTGGTCAGTTCGGTCAGCTTCTTCAGGTTCTCGGCGTGCGTGGGGGTGTTTCCGGCGTTCGGGGAAGCCGTCATCGGAGGTACCTTTCGGATGTGCCCTCGGCCCGCAGGCGGGTGGGCGGCCAGGACGTCGACCGGTGGTTGAGCCGACACGAGGCGATCGCTGGTCGATGTGCCCGTGATTTCGGCGGTTGAAACCGGACCGGGACCAGCCCGCGGGTTTTCCGGACCGCCGCCGAGGGGTACCACACAAGGAACAGCTCCCCGTCGACGGAAGTCGCAGCCGAGATGGTCAGCGTCAAAGCCGGGTTCTCCGTGCGAACGCAGAAAGGATCGGATCCCGTGCATGCTGGACAGCGGCCCAAGCACGGTCCGGAATCCACCGGCTCCCGTCCAACCGATCCGACCGCAGGGGCCTTCCGCATCCTGCTCCGCACCGGCGCGCCGGGTCAGCCGGCGACGCTCAGCGACGCGCAGGTGAAATGGGCGGACGAGCTGTTCCGGATCTATGGTTTCGCACCATCCGAAGTGCGGCCGACCCTGCAGCTGATGGAGTTCCACCAGCACCACGAGGATCGGGCCGCCTGGCTCGCCGCGGTGAACGACAGCGCCTTGAATGGGCGTCCGGTCAGTCGGTGGCACCGCATCGTCACCGCCACCCGCAAGTCACGCACGTTGGTCACCACCTTTCGACCCACCGTCGATCAGGACCGGGTCGTGGCCGTGTCCGGGATGAGCATCGACGTCACCGATCAACTCCGGCAGGATCGGGCGGACGAGGTCACCCGCGCCGTGGTCCGGTCCGCCGAGACCAGAGCGGTGATCGACCAGGCCAAAGGCGTGCTGATGGCCACCCTCGACCTGGACGAGGAACGCGCCTTCGAGCTGCTGCGCTGGTATTCCTCGTACGCCAACGTCAAGGTCCGCCACATCGCGTCGGCGCTGGTGGAGGGTCTGGCCGACAACCAGGCGTCGGAGCTGCCGCCCCGGCAACGCATCACGGCGCTCATCACCGCGCTCAGTGGTTCAGCACCGGTCTTCCCCGACATCGCGGCCGAGTTCACCGACAATGCGCCGGCCGAGTCGCACCGCCCGGGCGCGGCTCCACGGATCGCGCCGGCCCTGCTGCCCCGCACGTTGGTGCGGGCGATCAGCGAGGCGTCGGTGAGTATTGCCATCGCCGACTGCCTGACCGCGGATTACCCGTTGGTGTACGTGAATCCGGCTTTCGAACGCCTCACCGGTTATCGGGCTGAAGAGATCCTGGGCCGGAACTGCCGCTTCCTGCAGAACTCGGAAACCGACCGCCGCCAGGTCGACGCCATGCGCCGGGCGCTCGATGCCGGGCGGGATGTCCGGGTCACCTTGCGGAACGTGCGGCGGGACGGCACCGGATTCTGGAACGACGTCCACCTGTCCCCGGTCCGCGACGCCGAGGGCCGGTTGACGCATTACCTCGGCTACCAGACCGACATCACCGAGCGGATTACCCGCCAGCAGTATCTGGAACAGCTGGCCTTCTCCGATGCCACCACGGGCTTGCCGAATGAGGCGGCCACTGTCCGGCACCTGGCTCGCAGAATCGAGAAGTCGCCACCGAACGAGTTCTTCCTGACCCTTCTCGAGATCGTCGGCTGGCCGGTCAGCGATCCCTACGACGACAACGACGACGGCCGCGCCCAGACCGAGGGTTTGGCTCGGCTGCGCAAGATGGCCGGCGACGTCGCCTTCCTGTCGCGCGTCGGACCGGAGACCTTTGCCGTTGTCGGGGTGCGCCCGGTGGATTGCGCGGTGGTGGCCGAGGCGTTCGCCAGTCCGTTGGACGACCACTCCCCCACCTTGCCGGTGCGCGTCGGAGTGGCTGCCCATCCGGCCGATGGTCGCGATGCCCGTGCTCTGCTGGGCGCCGCCCACCGCAATCTGCAGCCGGTCTGACCTCAGGCGGCGCGGAAACTCCACTGCTGGTTGGCGGCTCCGGTAGCCACCGCGATGTCCAGCGCTGTGCCGTCCGCCGGGTTGCCGCCCGCCACGTCCAGCACCAGGCCGCTGTTCGGATTGGTGAGCTTCTGGGCCGCCGGATCGTAGGTCCACAGCTGGCCGGCGGCGGTGTTGTTGCAGTCCTGCAGCACCAGCTTGGTGCCGGCCGTGATCCCGTTCTTGGGCACGTACAGGCACTTACCCACGGTGCGAAGTGTGCCGTCCGACGAGCCGATCCAGGTCTGTCCGGCCGCGCCCGTGCACGTGGAGAGGACGATCGGATTGCCGTTGGCGTTCAGGTCCCCGGCATCGGTCACGCACTTGCCGGCCAGCCCGGTGATCGTCCCCGAGAACGTCTGGCTGACCGACTGCCACTTCTGACCCCCGCTGCCCGCCTTGTAGCTGTAGACGTCCAGCGGCGTGCCGTCGGCCGGATTGCCCTTGTAGACCTCGAGAACCTTCTTGGAGTTCGGGTTGGTGAAGGTCTGCGCGCTGGGGTCGTATGTCCAGATCTGCCCGGCCGCCAGGGTGTCGCAGTCCGACAGCACGATCCGGGCGTTCTGCGCGATCGAGTTCCCCGTTACCGACAGGCACTTTCCGAACGCGCGAATCGTCGAGTCCGACATCGTGGACCACACCTGGCTGGGGTCGCCCGTGCAGGTGGACAGGACAACGGGATTGCCGTTGGTCGTCAGGCCGCCCTGGTCGGTGATGCACTTACCGCTCAGGCCGGTGATCGGCCCGGTGAAGGTCGGGGTCACCACCGGAACGGTGTAGCTGACGACGTCGCTGTTGACGCGGTTGCCCTGCGGGTCGATGGCCGCGATCTGGTACTTCACGGTTTGACCCGGAGTGGCGTTGGGGTCGGTGAACGACAGCACCGGACGGCTCCAGAAGTACGACTTGGCCGTCACCACCCCGATCGAGACGGCCGGGTTGGGATCGACGGTTTTGATCACCTTGTAGCTCAGCTGCTCGCTGTCGCGGTCGTCGTCCGCGGTCCAGGTGAGCCGGACCGAGTTCCCCACGGTGCTCATCGTCGGGTCGATCTGGCTGCCCGGGTTCTTCGGGCCGACCTTCCCCGGGGCGATACCGAGCGTCGCGAAGCGGACCAAACCCTGCTGTCCGACGAAGTTGACGGTGGTGAATTCGCCGCCCATCACCACGTATTTGCCGTCCGGCGTGCCGGTCACCGTCCACGGCCCCTGGCTTTGTCCGGTGTAGGTGCCGTAGTTGAAGTTGGGGTACCACTGCAGCAGGCTCGACGCCGGCTGCCCGGCCCAGTTGGTCCAGCCGTTCACCTTGTTGGTCAGCACGACCCCGGTCGCCGCCTTGGTGTACGCGTTGCCGCGGGTGATGTCCGAGCCGCTCACCTCGCCGAAACCGCCGATGTTGGCACAGTTGTGGTGATGGCTGGCTGTGTAGACGACGTTCCCGATCGGGTAGGCGGAGTAGGTGTCGCCGTGGCAGTCAGCCAGCGCCTTGATGGTCCCGTCAGCCGGATTCAACGCCACCATGCCCTCGATGAACGGGACCACGCGGCCGTAGGCCCAACCCGTGGCGTAGACCGTGTCGGAATCGGAGGTGATCTCGTAGAACCCGGCGCCGGACCCGTCGTTGTTCGTCATGGTCTGCAGCGCCCAGGCCAGCTTCGCACCGGTGGCCGTGGAGACGGCGCCGATGCCATGGGACAGGCTGCCGTTCAGCGTGGCGAATTTGCCTCCCACGATGAGTTTGGTGCCATCGGGCGAGGTGGCCATGGACTGCACCAGCCCGTCGGTCGACGCTGTCCACGACAGCAGTCCTCCGGTACCGGTGGCGGACGCCGGAACCACCGCGGCCAGGTGGTCCTCCGTCACCCCGGTGACCGAGGTGAAGTTGCCGCCCAGGTAGACGGCGGAGGAGGTGGGCACGATGGCGTCGACTTCGTCGTTCGGAGCCGGGGCCCAGGGCAGCAGGGAGCCGCTCGCCACGTCGAACGCGGCCGCCCGGCTGCGCGCTTGGCCGTTGACGGTGGTGAAGTCGCCTCCGACGTAGAGAGTGGATCCGTCCGGGCTGACGCGAACCACCTTGACCTGGCCGTTCAGCACCGGGGCGAACGAGGTGTTCAAATTGCCGGTGGTGACGTCATACGAAAGCAAGTTGGTGCGCGGGATCAAATTCTGACCTGCCGCCGACCCGGCGGGGCGGGCATTGGCGAAGCTGCCGCCCGCGAACACGGTGGTTCCCGCGACCGCCTGCGACCACACGACTCCGTCGATCTGCACCGTGGGCAACGCATCCGCCGTGACCGTCGCCGGGGTGGAGGCATCGGGCGGTGTCGGGTCCGCGGCGGCCGGGCCGGTGGGCAGCGCCGTCAGAGTGCCGGCGACGAGCATCACCCCGGCTGCTGCGCCGAGTCGACGGCGCAGGGCCGAACGGAAAATGAATTTCAGGGTGCGCATGGCAAATTCCTCGCGTCGGTCCACTGCAGAGAGTCATCAGGTAATGGGATTCCCCGGCCCATTCACCCGTGCAGACGGCCAAACTTTACCGTCGATGACTCCTGACATCGGTGCTCACGCGGGTGGACCCCAGAAGCAGAACCATTGGGTGATTCGGGCGGAATACCGCCCGTCTGGCTCGGCGCGAGCCTGAGGCTCTCACTCATCAGCCGAGAAAAGGGTCACCCCAGGCAGAGTTTCGTGACTCAGCGGAGTCGGAATTCAGTGAGGTGACGAGGAACTGCGGCGTTTTGGCAACCGATTGTTCAACTGCCGCCGGCCTGATCCTGGGCGTCCCGGCGCTGTTCGGGTGTCGGAATCAAACCGACGAGCCCGGGCGCTTCGAAATCGGTCTCCCCGGCGCGGCGAGTCTGGTCCTCATCCGCGTTCAGCGAGTCGTGCGACTCGGCCACACCGGTGAAGGTGGGGTCGGACTCGGTCTCCCAGCGCAGCGGGACTTCCGGACGATCGGGGTTCGGGTCGACGTAGGGGCGGCCCACGGCTTCTGGTGTTTCACCGGCGGCTTCCGGCCCCCCGACCGAGCCGGAAGCCCCGGACTGGGCGTCCGGTTGGTACTGGGTCGCGCCGGCGAGCGGCTCGGCCGGCGGCGTCTGGTCCGTCGCTGGCGCTGATGCGGTGGTCGCGCCGCCGACCGGCGGCAGCTCCCGATCTTCGGCGTCGCCGTCGACCAGATCCCGGGTCGGGAAGACCGACACGTAGAAGCCGCGCTGCTCGTCCTCCGACAATCCACGGTCGGCCAGGTACGCCTGGGCGACGGCGACGATATTGGTCCCCACCGAGACCGGCAGTTCGAACTGGTAACCGGCCGACAGATTGGTCAAGGCGTGGATGGTCTGTCCGGACACCGGGGGCTCCTTCGACGACTGGCTTCTTCGCCGTTCGGTACCCCGGAATTCGTCCACCCATGCGATGACGGGCGGCCGACGCGACGACCCGCGCTCCGCGCTCCGCCCACGCGACCGCGCGGGCCGGATCAGCCGACCACGCCCCCGAACAGGCGCCCGATGACATAGGTGACGACCAGCGCCACCGCGCCGCCGGCGATGACTCGGGTCATGGCCCGGCGCGGCGGACTGCCGCCCAGACGGGCTCCGAGGTATCCGGTCAGCGCCAACGCGATCAGCGTGGCGATCGCGGTGCCGGGCACCCGCCAGCTCGGGGTGGTCACCAGCATCATCACCAGCGGCAGCAGCGCCCCCGCACTGAAGGAGATCGCGGAAGCGAAGGCGGCCTGCCAGGGGTTGGCCAGCTGATCGGGATCCAGGCCCAGCTCGGCGTCGGCGTGGGCGGCCAGGGCATCGTGCTCGGTCAGCTCGGTAGCCACCTGCCGGGCGGTGCTCTCGGAGAGTCCTTTGCCTCGGTAGATCCCCACCAACTCCTCGAACTCGGCCTCGGCGTCCTCGGCCAGCTCCCGGCGCTCCAGCTCCAACAGCGCCCGTTCGGAGTCCCGCTGGCTGCTCACCGAGACGTACTCGCCCAGAGCCATCGACACCGCGCCGGCCACCAGCCCCGCGATGCCCGCCGCCAGCACCGCGCCGCGGGACGTTGTCGCCCCGGCCACACCGACCACTAGACCGGCCACCGAGACGATGCCGTCATTGGCGCCCAGGACCCCGGCCCGCAGCCAATTCAGTCTCGACAGATCGTGATGCGGTTCGTCGTCGTGTTCGCCCGGCAGCGATTGGTCGACCGGATCCGCGGCTCGGAAGGCATTCATGGCACCAGTACACCGATCTCGGCGCCCCAGCGCCAGGATGGGCAGCCTTGCCTTCCCGGCTGGGTTATAGAGCTCTGGCTCCGAAGCTTCGGTTCTTCGGTGCCATCTTCCCAGCGCGCCGGCTCACCAGGCGGGCCGCAGCCGACCCGGCCGGGCCAGCGCCGCGAGCGCTGCGTCGAAACCGGCCGCCTGAGCCTTGGTCAGAGCTTTCCGCCACGAAACGACCGTGTCGGCGGCGGCGCGAGCCGCTGCCTGGGTGCAGGCCCGCCCGCGCTCGGTCATCACCAAACGGCGGGCGCGCTTGTCATGGGGATCGGCCTCCTTGGTCAGGTAACCGCGCCGCTCGAGATGCTCGACAAGCTGACCGGCCGCCTGCTTGCTGACGCCGAGTTGGTCGGCCAGGTCCGTCGTACTGAGCGGCCCTGCGGCCAGAATGCCGAAGACGAAGCCGTGCACCGGCCGGACGTCGGAAAACCCGGCGGCCGTCACCTTCAGCTGGATGTCCTCCACCAGCTGCGCCGAGAGTCGCAGCACCGCGGTCGCCGTGTCCCACTCCGTCAATGCCATGGCTGCATTCTGCCCGTTGACGGACAAGACGCTTGACCATATAGTCAACCTACTTGTCTAAAGAGGAGATCGAAATGACCGTCTTCCGAACCGCCGATGCGCACGCGTTCTCAACGCACGGCAGCACTTTCGAGTCCGTGGTGCGGACGGAGCAGGGCAGCCGCGAGCTGTGTGCCTGGCGCCTCCGGGTGCCTCCGGCCTCGATCGGCGTGCCGCACAAACCGAGTCACGAGGAGGTCCTGTTGGTACTGGCCGGCCGCCTCGACGTCGAAATCGACGGCGTGGCCGACTACGCCGAGGCGGGCGATGTGGTGCTGGTACCCGCTCTCGCCGAGCTACGGGTGAGTGGCGGCCCCGACGGCGCGACGGCCTGGGTCACCACCACCGCCGGACTGACGGCCACCACCGCCGACGGCGACCCGCTGGCCCCGCCCTGGGCGCAGTAACGGCGCAGAACAGAAGGCGTTCGCCCGGCCCGCCGCAAAGGAACACGCATCGAGTGGAGTCGAGTGGCGGGCCCGTGATTCAGGCAGCCACCCGGCCGCCGCCCATGATGGCCTGGATCAACGCCTTGGCCGCATCCGTCGGCTCGCCCGGTGATGTGACGAGCACGAAGTCGATCTCCCCCAGATCAGGCAAGCCGGACGCGATGGGCAGTTCGATGAGATCGGCCGGAGCGAGACTCCGAGCGAACACCGCGATGCCCAAACCGGCCCGAACGGCGGCGAGCACTCCGTTGACACCCTTGACGACACAGGTGATCCGGTAGGCCCGGCCGGCGGCTTCCAGGCTCTTCACGCTGCGGGCCCGGGAAAGGCTGGGCGCCTGGTAGACGACCAGCGGCACCGGATTGGCCGGGTCCAGCCGGGTCCCCTCCGCAGCCCCCCAGATCAGCCGGTCCCGGCGCACCACTGCCGCCCGGGGATGTCCCGGTTCATGTTTGACGAAGGCCACGTCGAGATGACCGGATTCGACCCGCTGGAAGATGCCGCCGCTCTGGGCCACGGTCAGTTCCAAATCGATCCGCGGATACAACCGCCGGAACTCCCGCAGCACTCGCGGTAGCGCGGTCAGCGCCAGGTCGTCGGAAACGCCGAACTTCAGGCGTCCGCGCAGGCCCGACCCGGTGAAGTAGCTCGTCGCCTCCTGCTGCGCCGCCAGGATGGTGCGGGCAAACTCGGCCATCGCCTCGCCGTCGGCGGTCAGGGTGACGGTCCGGGTGTCCCGGACGAAGAGCGGATGACCCAGTTGGTCTTCCAGCTTTCGGATGTGCTGGCTGACTGTCGACTGCCGTACGCCCAGCTGCTCGGCGGCCTTCGTGAAGCTCAATGTGCCGGCCACCGCGACCAGCGACGCCAACTGCTCGGGGTTGAACATGCCGCCCTCCCCATCGCGATTCGTGATGACAGATATCCCGCTCATTCTTACACGTGATCGGCGGCGGTAGGAGAGGATGGATCGGTCAGTTTGCTTCGCTATCTACTTGGGACGTTCGTTGACCTCCGCTGCTCGCTTACCACAGTCCATCCCCGCTTTTCGCTCCACCACTGCCCCCGCCGCCCGAAAACCGCAGTCCGGCTCCGTCTTCAAAGTCCTGGGCATCCGCAACTACCGGTTGTTCTTCACCGGCCAACTCATTTCGAACATCGGCGGGTGGACGCAACGCATCGCGCAGGACTGGCTGGTGCTCAGCCTCACCGGCAGCGCCACCGCCGTCGGTATCACCACAGCGCTGCAATTCCTGCCCACCCTGCTGTTCGGGCCCTACGCCGGCACGCTGGCCGACCGATTCTCCAAACGGTCCATCCTGCTCGTCACCCAAACCGTGATGTGTTGCTGCGCGGTTATTCTCGCCCTCTCCGTGTTGACCGGTCACGTCTCGGTGACCGAGATCTTCGCGCTGGCCGCCGTACTGGGAATGGCCACGTCGGTGGACAACCCGACCCGGCAGGCCTTCGTCAGCGAAATGGTCGGTCCGGCCCACCTCCGCAACGCGATCAGCCTGAATTCCACCGCTTTTCAGCTGGGCGCACTGATCGGCCCGGCCGTCAGCGGTGTTCTCATCAGCGCCGTCGGAATCGGCTGGGCGTTTGCGGTCAACGCCGCGTCGTTCCTCGGCGCGCTCGGCGGTTTGCTGGCCATGCGCAAGGCGGAGCTGAATCCGGCCCCGGCGCGGGCCACCGGCCGCGGCCAGGTGCGAGCCGCGGCCCAGCATGTGCGCCGGCATCCCGAGATGTGGTCCACCATCGTGCTGGCGGCGACGTTCTCGCTGTTCACCACCAGTTTCCCGGTCACCCTGGCGGCCTTCGCGAACTCGGTGTTCCGGACCGGGCCGTCCGGGTTCGCGTTGCTGTCCGGTCTGCTGGCTTTCGGGTCGGTGCTGGGTTCGTTGTGTGCCGCGCAGATGCGCAAGCTCCGCCTCCGGCTGCTGTTCACGTTCGGTCTGGGAGTGGCCTTGGCGCAGCTGCTGGCCGCCTTGACACCGGGTGGTGTCACCTTCGGCGTGGTGCTGGTGCTGGTCGGGATGAGTTCGGTGATGTTCGGGATCTCGGCCAATGCGACGGTACAGATGGCCTCGGCCGACCAGATGCGGGGTCGCGTCATGGGCATCTTCCTGCTGGGCACCATCGGCGGCGGGTGCGTAGGCGGGCCGCTGGTCGGGTTCCTGGATCAGCACGCAGGCCCGCGGCTGGCGCTACTCGTCGGGGCCGTATTGCCCAGCCTGATGCTGTTGATCGTGGCCCGGCGGCTGACCAAGCGTGGTCCGGAAGGCATCGGTGAGATCGTGCGCTCCACCGCACATTCCGCTGGTCGGCGGGCCGGTAACTGGTCATTGGCGCTGCACAGGGGCTGATCGCTCAATCCGGGGCTCGATCAGCGAACTCCAGCCGCACCCCAAGCAGGCGGACGGGGCGCGCCTCTTCGATCCGGTCCAGCAGGCTGACCGCCTTGGCCGACAGCGTGGGCAGATCCAGGGTGGGCTCGGGCAACTTGCCCGCGGTGTTCCGGGTGAAAAACGGCGCGTAGCGGACCTTCAGCCCGACCCGGCCAACCAAGCGTCCGTCGTCGACGATGTCGTCGACCACCGCGGAGGTCAGCGCCGCGATGGCGCTACGGATCTCCGCGCCCTCGACCAGGTTCGTCTGAAAGGTCGTTTCGTGGCTACGGGAGCGGGCGATCCACGGTTCGGCCCGTAACTGCGTCCGTCCGAGGCCACGCCCAACGGCCACCAACGACGGACCAATGGTCGGTCCGAATCGCTCCGCCAATATCCGGGGGTCGGCGCGAGCCAGATCGCTCACCGTGTCCAATCCCAGTTCCGTGAGCTTCCGCGCTGTCTTGTTGCCGATCCCCCAGAGTTCGACCACCGGGCGATGACCCATGATCGCGTACCAGTTCTCGGCGGTCAGCCGGAAGGTGCCTCCCGGCTTGCCGAAGCCGGTCGCGATCTTGGCGCGCAGCGTATTGTCGCCGATGCCGACCGCGCAGTACAGCCCGGTCGCCGTCAGGATGTCGGCCTGGATCCGGCGGGCCAGCGGTTCCGGGTTCGAGGTGATGGCGCTGACGAACGCCTCGTCCCAGCCGATGACCTCGACCAGCGGGGTCGTCTCCCGCAAGACGCGCATGACCTCCTCGGACGCTTCCTCGTAGGCCGGGCGGTCCTGCGGCAAGAACACGGCCTCCGGGCACTTGCGCAGCGCGGTTTTCAGCGGCATACCGGAGTGCACGCCGAAGGCGCGGGCCTCGTACGAAGCGGTGGCCACCACAGCGCGTTCCGTCGGGTCGCCGCGGCCGCCCACCACGACCGGCAACCCGGCCAATTCCGGTCGGCGCAGCACTTCGACCGCGGCCAGGAATTGGTCGAGGTCGACGTGCAGCACCCACTCGGTGCGCTCACTGTCGCCGGACACGGGTTCCAGTGTGCGGCGTGCAGCGGTCTGGTTACTTGGTTCGGTCGGTCTGGCCCTGTTGCCGGGTTCGGCAGGTGATGTACATCGGCTGCATCACCCCGCTAGTCGGTGTCATCGAGGGGCCATAGCAGTCGCTGACGAAGACCAAGGTTCCGAAGCCCGGCCTGGTGAAGGTGAGGTTGACCCGGTCGACCGTGTAGTCGACGGTCCTGGTCGCGACTCGCTGGAGATCCGGCGTCAACAGCCTCGACGGCGGGCAGGAGCGCGGCCCTGACGCCCCGCCGAACCAGGAAATGACGACCTGATCGCCCCGCAGCCCGATCTTTCCGGATTGACAGATGTCGGTCCTGATGCCAGCACCCGAGATGGTGAGGGCGACTGTCTGCTGGTTCTTCGGCACGCTGACCGTGGAGTGGCCGGGAAGGGTGTAGCTGCTCAGCCACCAGGTGCCGTTGAGCAGGGACGGCGACCTGGCCGGCGTGACGGCCGTCGCGCTCGGTCGCCCGGTCGAGCTCGGCGCGGCGCTCAGGCCGGAGGCGGGGGTCGGTGAGGTCGGCCGGGTCGAGCGCGGCGCCGCCGATGTCGTTGCCGGGCCAGAGGTGCTCGTGGCGATGGTGCTGGTCGCGGCCGTCGTGGTCACGACGCTGGACGAGGCGGCGGACGGCGGCAGGGCCGACGGGGAGGCCTCCGGCGCGACCGAGGCAGCGGCCTCTCCGAACCTCGCCATTTACAACGCGCCCGTGCAAAAACAAGGTGGGCCCACGTTGTTTTTGCACGGGCGCGTTGTAAACCCGCACCCAAGCGCCGTACACCCGCAGAGACGCGTTGCCCTCCCGCACAGGCGCTGTAACCCGCGACGGGCGGCTAGTCCCGCTCCCCCAGTGTGATCTCCACGCCTCCGGACATGCCGGCGGCCGCGTTGTAGACGAACGCGGCGATGGTGGCCAGCGCCGTGAACAGCACGATGTTGATGGCCCCGATCACGGCGGTGACGATGAAGATGGCCTGCGGGGTGACCAGGTCGGAGGAGTTGCCGCCCGAGTCGGCGCTGGTCAGCTGACGCCAGGTGTCGTTGATCTTGGTCCAGACGTCCATCGACCCCAGTGACAGGTAGAGGACCCCGACGGCGATCATCCAGACGAAGAACATGACGATGGCCACGATCAGGCTGATCTTCAGGACAGTCCAGGGATCGACCCGCTTGAGCTGCAGGGACGCGAGCCGGGGTGGCCGGCGTTGGGTCCGGGCGCGCTTGGGGGCCTCCGACCGCTCCGACGACCGGGACGGCGGCAGCGCGGTCACGGCGGGCTTGCCGTCACCCGCCGCGGTGGCCGAGGACGGGGTGGCGCTGGGTCGGGCCGGCGCAGCCGCGTTGGCGGTCATCCGCTGCGCCGGCGTCACCCCGCCCACCGGACCAGCCGGCGTCGCTCGTGGCGTCGTCACCTATCGGTTCCCTTTCTCGTTCCCGCACACATCGTCACCGCTCCGGTTCGGACACCGGCCAGCGGGTACCCCGTCCATTCTTTCCGGTCCCGTGCCGGATCCAAGTCAGGTTTCGTCGTTCCGGATCACCGCTGATACCCAGGCGGCAGGCTAACCCTGTCCCCCGTCCGACGGATTTCCGCCGGTCGCGTCGCTGCCCGGCACGTCATCGCCCGTTTCGGCATTCCGGGCAATAGCCACCAGACTGTCGGATTCCGGCAGGTTCATCAACCTGACGCCCATCGTCTGCCGTTTGGCCTTGCGTACTTCCTTGGCCGTGGTGCGGATGACACCGCCGCCGGAGGTGATCGCGTAGAGCTCGGCATCGAGATCCAGAATCAGCGCGCTGACCAGCTTTCCGCGCCGGCGGTCGTACTGGATGGTGAGCACGCCCTTGCCGCCGCGGCCCTGCCGCGGGTACTCCTCCATCTCCGTGCGCTTGGCGTAGCCGCGCGCCGTGGCGACGAGCACGAACTTGCCCAGCCGCGCCACTTCCATGGCCAGCAGTTCGTCGCCGGCGTTGAAGCGCATGCCCAGCACCCCTGACGTCGCCCGGCCCATCGGCCGCAGGGCCTCGTCGGTGGCGCCGAACCTGATCGACTGGCCCTCGGCGGAGATGAGCAGCAGGTCGTCGTCGGACGAGCACAGCACCGCGCCGACCAGTTCGTCGTCTTCGCGCAGGTTAATGGCCTGCACCCCGCCGGACCTATTCGAGTCGTAGAGCCCCAGGTCGGACTTTTTGACCAGCCCCGACTTGGTGGCCAGCACCAGATAGGGCGCCGCCTCGTAGTTCGGGATCTGGATCACCTGCGCGATCTTCTCGTCCGGCTGGAAGGCCAGCAGGTTGGCCACGTGCTGGCCGCGGGCGTTGCGGTTCGCCTCGGGCAGCTCGTAGGCCTTGGCCCGGTAAACGCGGCCCTTGTTGGTGAAGAACAAGATCCAGTCGTGGGTCGAGCAGACGAAGAAGTGGGCCACGATGTCGTCCTGCTTGACCGACGCGCCCTGCACGCCCTTGCCGCCCCGCTTCTGTTGCCGGTACAGGTCGGTCTTCGTCCGCTTGGCGTATCCGGTCCGGGTGATGGTGACAACCACGTCCTCGGTGGCGATGAGGTCTTCCATGGAGACGTCGCCGTCGTAGGGCACCAGCCGGGTGCGCCGGTCGTCGCCCCACTTCTCGACGACCTCACCGAGTTCATCGGCCACGATGTTTCGTTGCCGGTCCGGCCGGGCCAGGATGTCGCGCAGGTCGGCGATGACCAGCTCGATGCTGGCCAGCTCGTCGATGATCTTCTGCCGCTCCAGGGCGGCCAGCCGGCGCAGCTGCATCTCCAGGATGGCGTTGGCCTGGATCTCGTCGATGTCCAGCAGCTGGATCAGCCCGGTGCGGGCGACATCGACGGTTTCGGACCGCCGGATCAGCGCGATGACCTCGTCGAGGGCGTCCAGCGCCTTGACCAGCCCGCGCAGGATGTGGGCCCGGGCCTCGGCCTGATCGAGCCGGTACTGGGTCCGCCGGATGATCACGTCGATCTGGTGCGCGACATAGTAGCTGATCATCTGGTCCAGCCGCAGGGTGCGCGGCACCCCGTCGACGATGGCCAGCATGTTGGCGCCGAAGCTGGTCTGCAGCTGGGTGTGCTTGAACAGATTGGCCAGCACGACCTTGGCCACCGCGTCCCGTTTGAGCGTGATGACCAGCCGCATGCCGATGCGGTCGGAGGACTCGTCGGCGATGTCCGAGATGCCGGCGATGCGGCCGTCCTTGTGCAGGGTGGCGATGGCCTCCACCAGGTTGTCCGGGTTCACCTGGTACGGCAGTTCGGTGACCACCAGGATGGTGCGGCCCTTGTCGTCCTCTCCGATCTCCACCACGGCCCGCATGCGGATCGCGCCGCGGCCGGTCCGGTATGCGTCCGTAATGCCGTCGCTGCCCACGATGAGTCCGCGGGTCGGGAAGTCCGGCCCCTTGACCCGCGCCATGCTGGCCTCGAGCAGCTCCTCGGCGGTCGCCTCGGGATTGTTCAGCGCCCAGACGACGGCGGAAGCGACCTCCCGCAGATTGTGCGGCGGGATGTTGGTCGCCATCCCCACGGCGATGCCCGAGGAACCGTTGATCAGCAGATTCGGGATGCGGGCCGGCAGCACCGACGGTTCGAGGTTCCGGTTGTCGTACGCCGGGATCATGTCGACGGTGTTCTCGTCGATGCCGGCCAGCATCTGCATGGCCAGCGGCGCCATCCGGCACTCCGTGTACCGCATGGCCGCGGCCGGATCATTGCCCGGTGATCCGAAATTGCCCTGCCCGTCGATCAGCGGGTAGCGCAGCGACCAGGGCTGGGCCATCCGCACGACAGTGTCGTAGATCGCCGAATCGCCGTGTGGGTGGTAATTGCCCATCACCTCGCCGACGACACGCGACGACTTGACCCGTCCGCGATCGGGGCGGAACCCGGCGTCGTACATCCCGTAGAGCACCCGCCGGTGCACCGGCTTGAGGCCGTCCCGCACATCGGGCAGGGCCCGCGAGACGATGACGCTCATCGCGTAGTCGATGAACGACCGCTGCATCTCCTGCTGGATGTCGACCGGCTCGGTGCGGTCGTGCCCGCCCGAGTCGGTCGTTGTGGGACCGGTCACAGTCCGTGCCTTTCGCATCTGGAACGAACCGGTTCTCGATCAGGATCGATGCCAGGTCCGTCCACATTGTGGATAACGCGCGTGGATAAGCTCCAGCCGTTGCGCCAGGTCACACCGCCAGAACGGGGCGGTTTGGACGGCGCGGCGGGCGGCCAAGGTCTTCGGTCACCGCTTTCTCGCTACGGTGACGGAGAGTGAACGCCGCGGGCCGGCTCAGAAGTCGAGCATGCGCACTTCCCGGGCATTGCGGGTGATGAAGGACCGACGGGCTTCGACGTCCTCGCCCATCAACACCGAGAACAACTCGTCGGCGGTCGCGGCGTCGTCCAGGGTGACCTGGCTCAGCAGCCGGACGGCCGGATCCATGGTGGTCTCCCACAGCTCCTTGGCGTCCATCTCGCCCAGACCCTTGTACCGCTGCACGCCGTCGTCCTTGGGGAGCCGCCGGCCGGCCTTCTCGCCGATCTCGATGAAGCCGTCCCGCTCCCGGTCCGAATAGGCGAACTGGTGCTCGCCCTTGGTCCACTTCAGCTTGTACAGCGGCGGATTGGCCAGGTAGACGTAACCGGCTTCCACCAGGGGCCGCATGAATCGGAAAAGCAGGGTCAGCAGCAGGGTGCGGATGTGCTGGCCATCGACGTCGGCATCGGCCATCAGCACGATCTTGTGATAGCGGCATTTGGCCAGGTCGAATTCATCGTGAATACCGGTGCCGAGCGCGGTGATCAGCGATTGCACCTCGGTGTTTTTCAAGACCCGGTCGATCCGGGCCTTTTCCACATTGATGATCTTTCCCCGGATGGGCAGGATCGCCTGGAACATCGAGTCGCGACCCGACTTGGCCGAGCCCCCCGCCGAGTCGCCTTCCACGATGTACAGCTCCGACCGGCTGGGGTCGGTGGACCGGCAGTCCGCGAGTTTGCCGGGCAGACCGCCGATCTCGAGGGCACCCTTGCGGCGCACCAGGTCCCGGGCGCGTCGGGCGGCCTCCCTGGCCTGGGCCGAGGAAACAGCCTTGCTGATGATGGATTTCGCTTCGGCCGGATTGCGCTCCAACCAGTCGGCCAGCCATTCGTTGGCCGCTTTCTGGACGAACGATTTCGCCTCCGTATTGCCGAGTTTCGTTTTCGTCTGTCCCTCGAACTGCGGCTCACGCAGGCGGATGGAGATAATGGCCGCCAGCCCCTCACGGATGTCGTTGCCCTCGAGCTTCGGGTCCTTGTCCTTGAGGAGCTTTTTCTCGGTGGCGTATTTGTTCACGGTCGAGGTGAGCGCGGCCCGGAAACCCTCTTCGTGCGTGCCACCCTCGTGCGTGTTGATGGTGTTCGCGAAGGTGTGCACCGATTCCGAATACGTGTTGTTCCACTGCAGGGCGACTTCCACCTCCATCGTCTCGCTCTTGGCCTCGAACGAGATGATCGACGGGTGGGACGCTTCCTTGGTCTTGTTCAGATGTTTGATGTAGTCGACCAGGCCGCCCGGGTAGTGGAAGGTTCGCTCCAGCGGTTTGAAGATGTCGGCCTTGACCTCGTCCTGCGGCCGCACCTCCGGTTTGTCACGCAGGACTTCGCTTTCGAATTCGGACGCCTGGTCGTCGGCCTCGTCGGCGATCCGGGGCCGTCGCTCGTCGCGCAGCCGGATGGTCAGGCCCTTGTTCAAGAAGGCCATTTCCTGCAGGCGCCGGGAAATCGTCTCGATGTTGTAGTCAGTGGTCTCGAAGACGGTCGGATCGGCCCAGAAGGTGACGGTGGTGCCGGTCCTGCGGCTGTTGCCCAGCCGTTCGAGTTTCTGCGGTTTCTGGTTCAGGTACACCTGGTGGAACTGGCCGCCGTCCCGCTCGATGTCGACCTCGAGTCGGGCGGACAGCGCGTTGACCACGGAGACGCCGACGCCGTGCAGCCCCCCGGACACCGCGTAGGCGCCGGACTCGAACTTGCCGCCGGAGTGCAGCACCGTCATGATCACCTCGACCGCGGGCTTTTTCTCGGTCGGGTGCATGCCGACGGGCATGCCGCGGCCGTTGTCGGTGACCCGCACGCTGCCGTCCGGCCGGATGGTGACGTCCACGGTGTCCGCGAAGCCGGCCATGGCCTCGTCGACGGCGTTGTCCACGACCTCCCACACCAGATGGTGCAAGCCGCGTTCGCCGGTGGAGCCGATGTACATGCCGGGGCGCTTGCGGACCGCCTCGAGTCCTTCGAGAACCTTGATGGACGAGGCGTTGTAGTCGGAACTGCCGTTACGGTTGCCGCTGGAGGAATTGCCCGAAGAGGTTGCCACGTGTGACCTGCGCTGCCCTTTGCTCTGCCGGCGGGACCCGACCGGGGTCGGCGCCGATGCGGACCGGACGCAGCGTGCGACCCCCGGCGAACGATCGCCGGCTCCCGCTGCGCAGGCGAGAGTCACGATCGGCCGAGGAAGCACCCGTCCGGTTTGCCCTGTCATCGTCTCGACGAGAACCCGGGCACTGCCGCCCCGGGCCGCCCGAGGATTTCCCCCGTCCGCGCCCGCGACCGCATCTGCCCGGCTCCCCTCACCGGATGCCCTCGAGCCCTCAGCGGGCCGTTGAGCGCCAGACGATCACGAACCAGCCTCCATGATACGGGCTCGGGGCGTCATTCGGGCCTCGCAACGGCCTCTGACGAGGCCGTGACGCTTCCAGAAGCAGGCTCATGGAGTGATGGGTGCGGGCTCCGGTCCCCAGGAGCTCTGCCGGACCGATCAGACGGCCCGGATCCTGGCGTCGGGCTGCTCATCCGTAGGTGTCCCGGGGTCCGCGCCCCGGCACGTGTCGGGTTCCGAACCGCCACGAGGGCCCGGCCGGACCGTGGGCCCGGATCCGCAGCACCGATCCGTGCCCGACCGCGGTGTTCACGGTCTTCACCAACTGCGCGGCCATCAACTGGAGATTGGTGGCCCAGGCAGTGGATTCGGCTTGCAAGGTCAGCAGTCCGTCCACCAGGCTGACCGGCCGACACCGGGCGGCCAGGTCAGGTCCGACGATGTCGGACCAGCGGCCGAAGATGTTCGCCTTGTCCAGGTCGGCACCCACGCCGGCTTGTTGGACCCAGTGCCGCATGGTGGCGCCCAACGGCGCCGGATCCCGGGCGAAGTCCTTCCCCGGCGTTGACCAGCGACGGCGGGACAGGGCCTTGGCGCTTCGCTTGGCCTTGGGGTTGTTCGAGGCCAGCGGGCTGTCCGAGCTGGCGCGCGACCGCCGGGCGGCTGCTTCGCGCTCCGCCCGCTGCGCCCGGGCCTGCGACAACGCCTGCCTGGCCAGGTCGAACCCAGTACCGGCAGCCGGCCCCGACCCGGCGGGGCGCGCCTCCGCTTCCCCAGGCTTCCGCTGGGGGCCGGGATCAGCCGGCGACGTTTCGCCTTTCGGCTCGGGGCGAACCTGGGGGACGGCTCGGCGGCGTGGACGCTGCTCGGTCATGCCACTCCCTTCTCCGGCATCGGAGCGACAATCCCGTCGGCGACGCGGAAGCGTCGGTCACCCAATCCTTCCGGAACATCGCCGGGCACGGCCGCGGTGATCAACACCTGATCGGCATCGGCCACCAGCCGGACCAGGCAATCACGACGCGAGGTGTCCAGTTCGGCGAACACATCGTCCAGGATCAGCACCGGGTCCACGCCGTCGCTGCGCAGCAACCCGAAACCGCCCAGTTTCAGGGCCAGGGCGAGCGACCAGGATTCGCCGTGCGAGGCGAAACCCTTGGCTTGACCCGCGCCCAGCCGCAATTCCAGGTCATCGCGATGCGGCCCCACCAGGCACACCCCCCGGTCGAGTTCGGCCTGCCGCAGGCGCTGCATGGCGGCGAGGAGCGCCGCGGCGATCTCGTCGTCGCTGCCGGCCGCCCGTCCGGAGGCGGCCGCGTCCCCGGACGTCAGACTGTCGGCCTCCCGCTGACCGGCCACCTCGGCCACCTCATCTGTCGACGGCCGGTACACCGCGTCCACCGGTTCGGACGCGGGCGCCAAGTCGGCGTACGCCGCGGTCAGGTGCGGCCGGATGAGCTGTACCAATTCCAGCCGGGCCCTGGTCAGCTGGGCCCCGGTGGTGGCCAGCTGCTGGTTCCATACGTCCAGGGTGGATAGGTCCCCGCCGCGGCGGACCGCGCTGCCCGCCGATTTGAGCAGCGCACTCCGCTGCTTCACGATGCGGTCGTAGTCGGACTTGATTCCGGCGAACCGCGGCGCCCGCATGACGAGCACCTCGTCGAGAAACCGGCGCCGCTCCGCCGGATCCCCGCGCACCAGGGCGAGATCCTCCGGGGCGAACAGGACGGTGCGCAACACCCCCAGGAGGTCGCGCACCCGCGTCAGCGGGGCCCGGTTGATCCGAGCCCGGTTGGCACGACCGACATTGATCTCGGTCTCCAGCAACAGCTCGCGGCCGCCGGACACCACCGCCGCACGAATCAAGGCTTGCTCGGTCCCTCGGGCGACCAGCGGCACATCAGACGCGACCCGGTGACTGGACAAGGTGGCCAGATATCCGAGCGCTTCCACCAGGTTCGTCTTGCCGGACCCGTTCTGTCCGACCAGCACCGTCACACCCGGTTCCAGGGCCAACTCGGCGGACTTCCAGGACCGGAAATCCGCCAGGCTCAGATGGCGGACGTACATGAGCCCAGCGCTCCCCCTAGCGGTCGGTCCGGTCGCCCAGCGGACGTTCTCCAGCACCAGGAGCGCGGGCAGCGCGGCGCGGCGACCGGACCGACGGCGAACTCAGGAGACGGGCACTTCGGTGGTAGACCCGGCCGCTCCGACCGCGTGGCCGCCGAACTGATTCCGCAGCGCGGCCACCACCTTCATGGCCCCGGACTCGGTCTGCCGCGAGGCGAACCGGGCGAACAGCGCGGCGGTGATCACCGGAAGCGGCACGGCGTTCTCGATGGCGGCCTGGATCGTCCAGCGGCCCTCGCCGGAATCCTGCGCGTAACCGCGGATCTTCTCCAGGCCGGGATCGTTCTGCAACGCCAGGACCAGCAGGTCCAGCAGCCACGAGCGGATCACGGTGCCCTGTTGCCAGGAGGCGATGACCTCGTCCACGTTGGTGACCAGCGGCACCTTGGACATCAGCTCGTAGCCCTCGCCGTAGGCCTGCATCATCCCGTACTCGATGCCGTTGTGGACCATCTTGACGAAGTGGCCGGCGCCGGCCGGGCCGGCGTGCACGAAACCGCCCTCCCCCTCCGGCTTCAGGGTGTCGAAGATCGGCTGGACCTGCGCGATGATGTCGGCCTCGCCGCCCACCATCAGCGCGTAGCCCTCGGTCAGACCCCAGACGCCGCCGGAGACGCCCGCGTCGACGTAGTGGATGTTCTTCTGGCTGAGCTCGGCGGCGTGCACCTGATCGTCGGTGTAGGGCGAGTTGCCACCGTCGATGATGATGTCACCGGGCTTCAGTTGATCGGCGAGCTCGAGGATGGTCGCCCGGGTCGGCGCCCCTGACGGAACCATCACCCATACCGCCCGCGGCGCATCCAAGGCGGCGACCAGGGCCTCCAGCGAGTCGACGTCCCGTTTGGCCTCGACATTGCGGTCGTATCCGACCACCTCGTGACCGCCGCGGCGCAGCCGCTCGGCCATGTTGCCGCCCATCTTGCCCAAACCGATGAGACCGATTTTCATGCCGATGTCCTTCCGGGGTGTGAGCGGGGCCAGGAACGACTCCCGCCCGCGAGCGGTTCGATTGTCGGGCATCGCCGATCGGCGCTCCGACCCGGGTCGCACGGGCCCGGGCCAGGCGGTCCGACGGGCTCGGTGCCACCCGTCCGCGTCCCACTGACCGCGGTCGGTCGGGGGCGAACGGCGGGCGGGGTCAGCCCGGCAGCCGGGCCGGCATCACCAGGTACCGGTAGTCCTGGTTGACCTCGGGGGCCGCGTCCGCGCCGCCGTCCTTCGCGGCGTTCGGCGGCGCCACCAAGGGCAGGACGAGGGCCGGACGGGACGGGGTGGTGAAAGCCAACCGAACGGAATCGGAGCGCACGACGCCCAGCCCATCGAGCAGGTAGGTCGGATTGAAGGCGATGAGTAGTTCGGCACCGTCCGCCTGCACCCGGAGTTCTTCCTCGGCTCGGCCCTCGTCGTCGCCGCCGGCGGTGAGGGTCAGCAGGCCGTCGGTGATCTGCATGCGCAGGTGATGACCGCGGTCGGTGACCAGCGCGACGCGCTTGATGGCCTCACCGAATTCGCCCACCAGCACATCGACGGTGGTGGTGTGGCTGGTCGGTAGCAGCGAGCGGTATTTGACGAACTCGACGTCGAGCAGCCGCACGGTGGTCCGGCGGCCGCCGGCCTGCAGGCCGAGCAGCCCATCGCCCAGACCGACCACCACAGTGCCGCCGGCGCCGGCCAGGGTGCGGGCCGCGTCGGCCAGCGTGCGGGCCGGGACCAGCACGGCAGTGGAGAATTCCGCCTTGTCCGGGGTCCAGGACAGTTCCCGGACCGCGAGCCGGAACCGGTCGGTGGCGGCCAGCGTGAGCCGGTCACCCTCGATCTCCACCCGGACGCCGGTCAGCATCGGGAGCGTGTCGTCCCGCCCCGCGGCCACGGCCGTCTGGATCACCGCCTCGGCGAAGGCGGCCGCCTCCACCGTGCCGGACGCGCCGGGCATCTCGGGCAGCGGCGGGTAGTCGTCGACCGGCATGGTCGGCAGGGTGAACTTGGCCGATCCCCCGGCGATGGTGACCCGGGATCCGTCGGTCGAGATGTCGACCGGCTTGGCCGGCAGGGATCGGGTGATCTCGGCCAGCAGCCGCCCGGAGACCAGGACCCGGTCGTCATCGCCGGTGTTGTCGACGGCCACCTCGGCCCGGGTGGACACCTCGTAGTCGAACCCGGCCACCACCAACGTGTCACCGGTGACCTCGAGCAGGATGCCGCCCAGCACGGGAACAGGTGGGCGGCTCGGCAGCGACTTGGCTACCCAGGCCACGGCATCAGCGAGATCCTCGCGTGCGACGCGCAGCTTCATCGGTCCTCCGCTTGCGGTTTCGGGAGAGCGTGGCCGCACCGGGCCGGCCAAGGGCCGCGGACCGTCGGAATCTTCGGGTTCCGGCCAAGGGGCAGGCCTGAAGGTCCCGGTGGCTTCCCGGGCGGTGCAGGAAGGTCACGGTACGACCATCGCAGCCGGAATGCACGCCCGGGTTCCGATGGACCTTCTGGTCAACGCGAACATCGCGCTGCGCCCGGACGGCGATGCTCTACCGGACATCCACACGCCTGTTCTTTTCTTCTTCTCTTAGAGAAAGAAAAACAGCAGTAGTAGTAGGCACTGTGGATGCTGGGGACAAGCGGTGTTCGACCTGACGAAGCCGCGTGGCGCCGTCAACACCGGGGTGGGCACGCCCGGTGGGCAGACCCGGCTGCCGGTGGATCGAAGCATCCGCGCTGGAGTTGTCACCTCTTCATCCACAGACTTATCCACATGATGTGCATGCTTCCGATCGGGTGGCTCGCCCCCCGGAAACGACGGGAAAACCGCCGGGAAAGTGCGGAGGGTGACGGCTCCGGTCGGCCGGTGGGAGGAGCTTCTCGGCTCGGGTCGGCCGGGTTCGAGGGCGCGCCGAGAGGGCGGCGAGCCGCTCTTGCGGCCGAGCGCGGCTTGGCCCGCCCTGGCGTCCGGGCCTCAGGGGCGGACTCTGCAGCCGGGGACTGCGGTCTGCGAGGGCTTCGCAGGGGTTAGTGGGGGCATGCGGGCCGTATACGAGGAGTCCGCAACCTGTCGGGGGGTACGCATCGTGTGCACGGGTTGCGAACTCGGTGACTGGTTGCGCGGTCTTGGTGTGCGGCCGCGTGTGTACCGGGTCGGCGTGTCAGCGCTGCAGCCGAGCAGCCGCATCCATCCGCGCTCGGGTACGCGCGCGATTCAGGAAGGTCCGGCCGGCAACGACGCTCGCTGAACGGTTCAGTTCACCTGCGACCGGTTCAATTCACCCGGCGAACGCGCTCCCGGATCCGGGCGGTGAGTTCCTGGACCTGGTCGTAGGTCTGCTGCCGCTCGGAGAGTTGGGTTCGGATCTTCTTGTGGGCGTGCATCACGGTGGTGTGATCGCGGCCGCCGAAGGCCTGGCCGATCTTGGGCAGGGTCAGGTCCGTGAGTTCCCGGCACAAGTACATGGCAATCTGCCGCGAATTGGCGATCGACCGGATCTTCTGCGGACCCTGCAGATCGTCGATCGTCAGCGAGAAGAAGTCGCTGACGACGGCCATGATCGTCGCGGCATCGATGTCGGCGGCGGCCGAGTCGTGCAGCAGGTCGCGCAGCACGATCTGGGCGACGGCCAGGTCGATGGGCTGCCGGTTCAGTGAGGCGAACGCGGTGACCCGGATGAGCGCGCCCTCCAGCTCGCGGATGTTGCGTTCGACGCGCGAGGCGATGAATTCCATGACGTCGTCGGGAATCGACAAGCCGTCCAAGGCCGCCTTCTTGCGCAGGATGGCGATCCGTGTCTCGAGTTCGGGCGGTTGGATGTCGGTGGTCAGGCCCCACTCGAACCGTGTCCGCAGCCGGTCTTCCAGCGTCTCCAACCGTTTCGGGGCCCGGTCGGACGTGATGACGATCTGCTTGTTGGCGTTGTACAGGGTGTTGAAGGTGTGGAAGAACTCCTCCTGGGTGCCTTCCTTGCCTTCCAGGAACTGGATGTCGTCCACCAAGAGGATGTCGACGTCCCGGTACCTCCGCTGGAACGCGACCTTCCGGTCATCGCGCAACGAGTTGATGAAGTCGTTGGTGAACTCTTCGCTGGAGACGTACCGAACCCGGACACCCGGGTACAACCCCTGGGCGTAATGGCCGATGCCGTGCAGCAGGTGCGTCTTGCCCAGCCCGGAGTCGCCCCAGATGAACAACGGGTTGTACGCGCTGGCCGGGTTCTCGGCCACGGCCACCGCGGCGGCGTGGGCGAACCGATTCGAGGACCCGATGACAAACGTCTCGAAGTGGTACTTGTCGTTCAGCCGGGTCTGAGAGGAACTGGCCGTGGTGCCCAGCCGGGCGTAGGTCGACCAGATGGACGTCACGGTGGCCAGTGATTCATCGTCTTCGTCATCCGAATCGATGTCGGCGTCCGCCGGGTCGCCCTCCTCGATGGGGGCGTCGGAATCCGCTGCGGCCACCGGTTCGGCGTCCCGGTCGTCCGTGGCCCGGAGGTCTGCGGTCCCGATGTCCGTGGCCCGGAGGTCGGTGCCGGCGGTCGAGATGGCGGCTCCGTCGATCGGACGGATCGGTTCCCGGCCATTGATCTGCGGCACTGGGGCAGACGGAGAACGGCCGTCGATGGGCAGTTCCCGCGCCCGCACATCGTCAGTGCCGTCGGCATTGCTTCCGGTCCGAACGCTGACCGCCAGGTCGACCCCGAAGCCCAGGCGGTCCGACAACGCCGAGGCGATGCGATCGCGGAGCTGGCGTTCGATGTAGTCGCGGACGAAACCGTTGGGGGCGCTGAGCAAGGCGGTCGAGCCGATCATCGCGATGGGCTTGGTCAGCGAGAGCCAGGCGCGCTGTTGCGGACCCAGCGAGGCGCTGAGATCGGTGATCACGTCACCCCAGATGGGGGGAAATTGCGGAGACGCCTGACTCACCGATGAACTCTCCCTCGCTTTTTGAGGCCCCCGGCCGTCCATCCACAGAGTTATCCACAAAGGGTGGACAACTCTTCACCGGTCCGTTCGTCACGGACTGTGTCTCGAAGCCCTCGTTCGAGGGTCTTCGCCGACCTCAACGGAATGGTGCGCCGGGCCAAGTTAACAACTCCGACGCCCTCCCACAAGGCGTGTGGTCAAAGCAAGGATGGCGGACGGCGTGTCGCCGGGATATGTCTCCAGTCCCCCTCGAGACTTACCGCAGTTCACACTTTGTTTATGGTTGGTAGCCCAGTGCTCACAAAGATCACTCGTCCGCCGGAGCCGATCGGCTGATCTGATCTTCGCCGTGCCCCTAAAAGAGGACCCAACGGGCGCCAGAGTCGCGCGGAGCATTGACTCCGGCGGCGGGCTCCTTGACCCAGACGGGCCGCGACCCGGTGATCGGCAGCGAGCTGCTCGGGCTGTCGAAGCCACGCCGGTGGGCTGGAAGGACTGTGAGGTCTCGAAATCATCTCGCTACGGACCGTCACCCGAGGGCCGGCAGACGGACAGAGCCGGGCCGCGGCGGGAGGGCCAGGTTGACCCGACCGGTGCCCATCCTTACTCTGGTGACAGACCTTGGTCCGAGCTTTGCCATGCCTTCGCATCGGCGATGGCCGGATCGAAGGTGTTGCTCGTGCCGACAACCGGTCGGGTCGAGCAGCAACGTGCGGACTCCTGGCCCATCGTCATCACCAGTGACGAGCCTCAGTTGTGCCGCGCGGCCTCATGCAGATGCCGAAGGTCGTCAGGCTTGCGCCTCGATGACATCCCGGACCCGTCCGGAGATTGTGGAGAAACGCCGTGAGCAAGCGCACTTTTCAGCCGAACAACCGCCGTCGGGCCAAGACCCACGGGTTCCGCCTGCGGATGCGGACCCGCGCCGGTCGGGCGATTCTGGCGGCGCGCCGCCGAAAGGGCCGCGCCGAGCTGTCGGCCTGATCCGCCACCCGGCGGAACGTCCGGCGACAGCGTGCTGCCCACCATCCAACGTCTGCACACGGCCCGAGAGTTCTCGGCCGTGATGCGCGGTGGACGGCGAGGTGCGGTGCCCACGATGGTCGTTCATGTCCTCGGCCCCTCCCCCGCCGAGCCGGCCACTGCACGGCCCGCCCGGGCCGGCTTTGTGGTCGCGGGCAAGGTGGGCAATTCCGTCGTCCGCCACCGCATCGCCCGTCGGCTGCGGCCGCTGGTGCGAGTCACGCTGGACGACCTGGCGCCAGGGACGGATCTGGTGGTCAGGGCGCTCCCCGCGGCCGCGACCGCCCCGAGCAGCGTGCTGGCCGATGATCTGCGTGCCGGACTGGCGAAGGCGCAGCGGCCGAGCGCTCGACGCGGCGGGGCCGGTGGCCGGCAATGACCGCTCGCCGATCGGACGGGCATCGCGTCAGTTGGCTCGCCGTCGTCCTGATCCTGCCGATCCGCTTCTACCAGCGGTTCATCACCCCATACACCCCGGCGACCTGCAAGTACTACCCCACGTGCAGTACTTATGCGGTGCAGGCGCTGCGGGAGCACGGCAGCCTGAAGGGTCTCTGGCTCACCCTGCGGCGACTGGGGCGCTGTCATCCGTGGAGTGATGGAGGCATCGACCACGTACCGCCGCGCCGCAATCGGATCGAGCGGGAACCGGAACACGAGTCTCGGAGTTCTCTCCAAGGCAGTTCTCAACTTTCAGCGGCACACCGGACGGTCGACGACCGTTCAGCTGTGCCCTCCTCTTCCGGACGGCTGTCATCAGCTGTCCGGCCCAAGCCCCGGAGCACCGCCGCGTGAGCTTCAATTTCGTGTCCTTGGACTACATCTACTATCCCGTCTCCGGGATCATGTGGGTTTGGCACAAGGTGTTCGGCTCGTTCATGGGCTTCGACAACCCCTGGGCCTGGGTGCTGTCGGTCATCTTCCTGGTCTTCACGCTGCGAGCCATCCTGTTCAAGCCGTTCTTGAAGCAGATGGACAGCCAGATCAAGATGCAGGCCATCCAACCCGAGATGAAACGCATCCGGGAGAAGTTCAAGGACGACCGCCAGCGTCAGACCGAAGAGCTGATGAAGCTCAACAAGGAGCACGGCGTCAGCCCGCTCGGCAGCTGCCTCCCGGCGATCATGCAGATCCCGGTGTTCATCAGCCTGTACCACGTGTTGCGGTCGTTCCAGCAGGATCACGTGGCCAACACCACGACCTATCTTTCCAATTACTTCTTCACCTCCTCGGACGTCAAGAACTTCCTGAGCGCCAAGCTGTTCGGTCACGCCCCGTTGTCGGCCTACATCTCCATGCCGTCGGCGGCTCTCAAAGCGCTGGATGGCGATCGCGGAACCTTGGTGGCGGTGGGCATCCCGCTGGCCATCATCGCCGGCGCTCTGACCCACCTGTCCTCGCGCCGGTCGGTCGGCCGCCAGCGGGAACTGAATCCGGAGGCCGCGAACACCGGCCAGGCCGCAATCATGAACAAGGTCATGCTGTACGTGTTCCCGGTCGGCGTGGTCGCTTCGGCGTTCATCTTTCCGCTGCCGCTGGTCATCCTCTTCTACTACATGGCCAATAACGGCTGGACCTTCGCTCAGCTGTGGTACTCCCATCGCCGACAGGATCGGCAGCGGGCCGAGGAACTCATGGTTGTGGAGCAAGCGCGGGAGGCGGCCACCTTCACCAAGCCCAAGGTTGGCGCGAAGCCGACGGTGACCAAGCGCCAGGTGATCGACCCGGTCAGCCGCGCAGGTTCTGGGCAGGATGTGTCCCCGAACGCGAAGTCGGGCCCGCCCGCAGGCAAGGCCAACGGCACCCCCTCGGGCCCCACGGGCGGCCCTATATCGATGTCGAAGGCCGGGTGGCCCAAATCAGCGCCGGCCGGCGAGGATGCCCCGGCCAACGGGACCGACCTCAATGGCACGGGGACCAATGGCACGGCGACGAACGGCGCGGCAAGCACCGGCGCCACGGGCCACGGATCGCCCGGCAACCGGCCGAAGCCCGGCGCGCGGCCGCCCGGAAGCCGACCCAGGACGGCGAAGAAACCCGGTCGTCGCTGACCGGTGCCCAGGGCGATCGAGTTGTCCCTGACCAATCCTCCGCCGCGGGCGGCGATGTCGAGAAAGCTGTTTCGAGGAAACAAGGTGAGCACTGCAATGAGTGATGTGGATCTGTCGACCGATCTGCCCGTCGAAGAAGACGACAGTCAGACGACGGGAGCGGCCGGTCGCGGCCGGTCGGTCAGCCATGAAGATCTGGTGGCCGAAGGTGACGCCGCCGGCGATTACCTCGAGCGGTTCCTGGACATCCTCGACTTCGACGGCGACATCGACCTGGACGTCGAAGGCGAACGAGCCGTGGTCTCCATTCTCGGCGACGGCGACATCACCAAACTGGTCGGTGAGCGCGGTGAAGTGCTCGACGCCCTCCAGGAACTGGCGCGCTTGGCCGCCACCGCCGAAACCGGGCAGCGCTCGCGGCTGATGCTCGACATCGCCGGATACCGGGCGAGGCGGCGGACGGAACTGTCGGAGCTCGGCGTGACGACGGCGCGCAAGGTGCTGGACGGTGGGGAGGCTGTGAAGTTGCCGACCATGAACCCCTTCGAGCGCAAGATCGTGCACGACGCGGTCGCCACGGTCGAAGGTGTCGAGTCATCGTCCGAGGGTGAAGAGCCGCGTCGACGCGTCGTGGTTTCCCTCGCCTCCTGACTTCTGACAGTCCCCGGGCGCGAGGCGGTCCAGAAAGACATGCCCCCATTGGTCTGACTGAGACTCCCTCCGTACGGTGGCCGCGCCGATCCGTCGGTTTCGGCGTTCGATTTCGTCCCGTCCAGGCGAGGAGGCAACTTGTCCCCCGCGGATGACGGTCGGGAAAGTGATCCGGCGCGGGCGGATGTCGTCGCCACCGAACCGGAACCGGCTCGGGTGCGGGACCTTTTCGGACCGAACGTTGCGGCGGCCCGCCGCTATGTGCAGTCGCTGGCCACGGCGGGGATCGTGCGGGGGCTGATCGGGCCGCGGGAGGCGGCGCGATTGTGGACGCGCCATGTCCTGAATTCGGCGGCGGCGGCTTCGCTACTGACGTCCGGCCAGCGAATCGTCGACATCGGTAGCGGCGCCGGCTTGCCCGGAATTCCGCTGGCGCTGGCCCGGGCGGACTGCCGTTTCGATTTGGTGGAACCGCTGCTCCGCCGCTCGGATTATCTGCGCGAGGTGGTGTCCGAACTGGGCCTGACCAACGTGCGGGTCTTCCGCGGCCGGGCCGACGAAGTGGTCGCGTCGTGTGGAGGTAGCGACGCGGTGACCTCGCGGGCGGTGGCGGCGTTGGCCAAGCTGGCCGGCTGGTCCGCTCCCCTGTTGAGGACCGGCGGGGAAATGCTGGCGCTCAAGGGGTCGACGGCCGCCGACGAGTTGGCCCGGGATGGCCGGGCTCTACGCCTGGCTGGTTTCGGTCCCGGGACGGTCGAGCCGGTGGGCTCCGCGGCCGACGATGCCGGCACGTTTGTGATTCGGGCTCGGCTGCGCTGAAACGCGTCATCGTTTGATCACTGGGGATTGTCTTGCCCAGGGTCTGCGCTGGCGGGTTACGCGTTGTGTGCTCGGCAGCCGGTCGCGGGGCGGGGCCGCTCCCCCGGCGCGGCGAAGTACCGGTTTGTTCGAGGGGCCGTCGCGCGTTTCTGGAGGCTTGTCCAGGCGATGAGTCTTTCGGTGAGCACGACCGGTGAGGCGTCGCGGCGTAACCGAATCTTTCGGCGAGCTCGAGTGCCCTGTGATCGGCCGGGCGTCCCGATGCCCCGGGCGCAGAGTGGCAAGTCGGGCTTTTGTGGGTGCTCATCGGCGACGGCTAGAGCGTGTCTGCTAATCAGCGCAGGTGCAGGACGCTGACCACGAGGTGGACACCGCCCAAAAACGTCAGGGCGTGTTTGTCATAGCGGGTGGCGATGCCCCGCCACTGCTTGACCCGGGCGTAGCCGCGTTCCACGGTGTTGCGTTTCTTGTACGCCTCGGCGTCGAACGCGGGCGGCCGGCCACCCTTCGAGCCCTTCTTTTTGCGGTGGGCCTGTTGATCGGAGCGTTGCGGGATGGTGTTGCTGATCCGTCTGCGCCGCAACTCGGTCCGCGTCGAGGGATGCGAGTACGCCTTATCCGCCAACACCCTGACCCGGCCGTGGGCCCGCCCGGGACGCCGCCGGTCCAGGTCCAAAAGCGGCACCAACTGCGGGTTGTCCCCGCTGTGCCCGCCGGTCAGGATCACCGTCACCGGACACGCCCGCTGATCGGTCAGGGTGTGGATCTTGGTGGACAGGCCACCACGAGAACGACCCAACGCGTGATCGGCCGGCTCGACCGCGAAATTCTTGTCATTCGACCGAGCCCCCTGTGTGGCCGGGGACCGTCGAGGTGGCCTCCGGATCGCCGGTGCCCTTGCGGGCCCCGGCGGCGTGCTGATGCGCCCGGACCACGGTGGAATCGGCCGCCAACAACCGCTCCACCACATCACCCCGCTCGCCGCCGTCATGCCCGACCATCGTCGCCTCGGCCAGGATCCGCTCGTAGGTGCCATCAGTTGACCAGCGGAAATGCCGCGCCCACACGGTCTGCCATCGCCCGAACTCCTCGGGCAGATCCCGCCACGGCGAACCGGTGCGGTAGCGCCAGCAGATCCCCTCCAGCACTGTCCGGTGGTCATTCCAGGGCCGACCACGACGGCCACCATAGGCCGGCAACAACGGCTCGACCACCGACCAGAACTCGTCCGAAATCACTCCACCACGCGCCATACCAAGATCATCAACGACAGGGGCGCCCAGCATTAGCAGACACGCTCTAGAGCGCCGATCAAGTCCGTGGCTATCGTCCGGCGCTCGCTGGCGGTCCGGGGAGGCGATGCTGTTGCGCCTCCCACTCAAACCGGTAGATGTGGGGCGGCTCTCCGTGCGCGGGCCGGGGCATTGAGCTCCTGGACGCCGTCGACATCGCTGGGTCCCGGCGGTCCTCGCGGCCTGTCACCCGGCCGCAGACGAGACCGATCCGGTCTGGGAGACGGCAGACGCTGTCAATAGCTTTTAAAATCCCTGTGTGATTCGTGGGATGCGACCTCGGCGCCATGGCTTGGGTGGTCGGGGGCTGAGCTGGCCGACCCACTGCAGAACTGATTTCCACGGCTCGGGATGGGTGTTCGTAGTCGCTGTGCTGGGCACGCCGGCCGCGGGGGCGCCCACTCTCCGCACGGGCGGCGCACCGTGACGGTCGCGAGTTGCGACCGCTTCCCCACTCAGCGCGTCGCGGCGTGGGGTCCCCGAAGATTCGTGACCGGCGTCCAGATGGTGGTCCAGTTCGGGTCGGCCCGGCTGGCTCGGCTGGCTCGGCTGGCTCTGCCAGCGTCTCGGCGTCCCGTGTCCGGCGGTACAGCCAGGCATTCCCAAAGACTGGAGTTGGCTCGCCGAATGAGTGGTATGGATGCCTGACTCTGCAGCCGGGGCGTCGGCGGGCCCGGTGCGAGGAACGGACCTCTGGCGTCCCGTTCGGCTTCGGAGAAGCGAGAACGTTCGCGACCATCGCGGGCGATCGCTTTGAGTTGGCGCATGGGGGCCGAGCCGCCGAAGCAGGTAAGCCGGCGGACAGCGCCGGCGGTTGCCGCCTAGCATCGGCAACCTCGGTAGGGCGGACAACTCGGTTGAATTCCGACCGGCGAGCTCGGGATGCCGTGCCGCGTTACACCGCCTTAGACCCCGACCGCCTCCCCGGCCTGTTGTCTACGCGCGACGCTTCGGCAGCTGTCGTTCCATCTGTGACGTGGCGGGGCGGCACGGTAGGGCCGGTTTTGCAGGACGACCCGGGTATTTCCCTCCCCCCGCACGATTTCTCGTACGTACCCGTCGTTGCCCGCCGGGTTTCCGGGTCGCCCTGTCATAGGCTCGGATTCGACCTGACGAGGACTTGGAGGTCGTGTGAGCGACGAGGTTGCTGTACTGCCGGCCCGGGCGAGTGAAGTTTCACAGTCCGACGAGGACTTCTCGGGGTCGGTTTCACGTGAAACATTGTCGGCTGTCGAGCAGGCTTCCGGGCCACTGGAGCCGGATGAGCCGCACGACGCCGGAGCCCACGAGTCGGTCGAGCATGCCGATCCGGACGCTCATGACCTTGACGGCGACTACAGCGGCGATGTTTCACGTGAAACACCAGAGGCGGCCCCGAAGAACCTCAGACGCCACGACTCCCCCATCGCCCGAGCTGCGCGCCAGGCGGTCGACATCAAGACTGGCTCGATCCGGCTGCCCAAGCCGTCGGCCACGCGGGTCATCGGCGCCGCCAATCAGAAGGGCGGCGTGGGTAAGACCACCAGCACGGTCAATCTCGGTGTTGCCCTGGCGCTGGGCGGCCTCAAGGTGCTGCTCATAGACTTGGACCCGCAGGGCAACGCCAGTACGGCGGTGGGTGCCACGCATACCGCCGGAACACCGTCTGTCTATGACGTGCTTGTCGACGGAGCGTCGATCCAGGAAACGGTGCAAACCTGCCCGCATGCGCCCGGCCTCAAATGCCTGCCGGCGACCATCGACTTGGCCGGTGCGGAAATCGAACTCGTGTCGGCCCCCGAGCGCGAGCATCGCCTCCGCCACGCCATCGCTCAGACCGCTTCCGAATACGACTACGTCCTGATCGATTGCCCGCCGTCGCTCGGTCTGCTCACCATCAACGCCATGGTGGCGGCGCGTGAGGTGCTGATTCCCATCCAGTGCGAGTACTACGCCCTCGAAGGCCTCGGTCAGCTGATGCACAACATCGACCTGATCAAGCAGGCACTCAATCCGCAGCTGGACGTCAGCACCATCCTGTTGACCATGTACGACGCCCGCACCAAGCTGGCGGAACAGGTGGCCGATGAAGTCAAGGGCTTCTTCGGGCCCAAGGTCCTCAGCACCATGATTCCGCGCTCGGTGAAAGTGTCGGAAGCACCCGGATTCGGCCAATCGGTGATCACATACGACCCTGGTTCCCGGGGCGCCATGAGCTACCTCGACGCCGCTCGTGAGATCGCCCAGCGCGGCGTAGCGCCGAAGGATGCACCGTGACCAGGCCCAAGGGGGGATTGGGTCGGGGCCTGGCGGCTTTGATTCCGACGGGTCCGACCACCACCACAGTCACCGACGTCTTCCTCAGCGGTCCCCCCGAGTCAGCCGCCGAAGGCGAGTCATCTGCGGATGCGAACGCCGCCGGCGCGGCACCAGGTCCGGCTTCCGACACCCCGGCGCTCGAGCTCAGCGACGGTGTCGCCCACCCGGATCGCTCGAGCGGCCGCGACGGCAAACCTCGCTACGCCGAATTGCCGCTCGAAGACATTCGGCCCAACCCCCAGAATCCGCGCACGGTCTTCGACGAAGAAGCGCTCGATGAGCTGGTCCATTCCATCCGGGAGTTCGGCCTGCTGCAACCCGTGGTCGTGCGGCCGTCGCAGGATGGCTACGAATTGGTGATGGGGGAGCGGCGGTGGCGCGCCGCGCAGAAGGCCGGCAGCCGGACAATTCCGGCCATCATCCGGCGCACCGAAGACGAAGCCATGCTGCGGGATGCGCTCCTGGAGAACATCCACCGCGCCAACCTCAACCCGCTGGAAGAAGCGGCGGCCTACCAACAGCTCTTGGACGAATTCGACGTCACCCACGACCAACTGGCCGCCCGAATCGGGCGGAGCCGGCCGGTCATCAGTAATACCATCCGGCTCATGAAGCTGCCCGTGGTGGTGCAGCGACGGGTCGCCGCGGGCGTCCTGTCCGCGGGTCACGCCCGGGCGCTGCTCGGCCTCGAGGATGCCGGCGAGCAGGAGGACCTGGCGGCCCGGATCGTGGCCGAGGGGCTCTCCGTTCGGGGCACCGAAGAGCAGGTCGTGCTGATGTCCGGCCGAAAGAATGGCAAGCGGCGACCGGCGCCTCCCAAACCCGACTCGACGGACGCCGACCTGATTGCCACCCGGCTGGGGGACCGGCTGGATACCCACGTCAAGGCCGAGGTGTCACGGCACAAGGGTCGCCTGACCGTCGAGTTCGCCGGCCTCGACGACCTGCGGCGCATTGCCGCGCTCTTGCTCAGAGATTGATCAAGAACCCGGCTCAACGCACCGGTGCCAAGCCGGTTCCGGGCCGGCCGGCGGCCGAATTCATGAGCGGCTGACACCACACAGAGCCGACCCGCGTGCGATTCCGAGTCAGGGACCGCCGGTGAGCCCCGGGACGATCGTCACCGTGACGAAATGAGACGGGATGGGGAGATCGGCGGCACTGTGCTCGTCCCGCTCAGGAAATGCCGCCGCGAGAGTTGTTGCGTCGCAGAGCATGTCGAGGTGATACTCATATCGATGAACCAGCGATGACCGATGACCGCGAGCGGTCGGAATCCGACGGAACGCGGGCCACTATTTCCCGGCGGAACCAGTCGGTGATTTCTTCGGCGGCCAAGACGCCCGCATGTTCGGCAATGCGAACCGTCGGCGCCGTCCAGCCCTGAGCGGCCAATTCACCGTGCGGCGGCCGGATTCCCGCCGTCGCCGCCATTAGAAAGCCTGCGTCGAGGGCGCCGTCACCGGCTGCCAACGTCGTGGTGGCTTGCACGCGCTCGGCCACCTCCTCCATGGCGGCTTCTTTGCTGAGCGGCCCGGGAATGGCGTAGATCTTTCGGCCTTGAATGGATACCTTCCAGCCGCGCGCATGGCACCATTCACGCCAGCCGGGCAGAAAATCCGATGGCATGGTGGCCAGGTCGACAACGACGTAGCAGAACAGGCCGTCGCCCAAGCGCCGCTTGAGGACCCAGTCGCCCTCCGCCCGCACCCGCAACTCATGCCGCACGGCCTCCAGGGGAACTCCGCCGTCGGCGATGCGCGCGGCCATGTGCCGCTGCCAGTCGAGATCGGGCTGTCCGTCTCGCAAAATGTTGCCGCCGTTGCTGGTGATCGCGTAGTGCGGCCGCACGCCGTGGAGGCGCACGCGGTGGTATTGCGCCATGGTCCGGGTGGTGATGGGGCAGAAGGTGGCGAGCCGCGCGATGGCCCGCAGATTCTCTGCCGTCGGCCAGGTCATGTACGAATGCGGCCGGCCCTCCAAAGCTTCCACGACAACCAGCGTGGGAAATTGTTCATCAGGCACGGCCAACTGCAAGGCCGACGGGGAATAAATCAAGGTGCGATCCAGGTCGCTGACGACGAGTACCGACATGTCGTTCAGCCTTCCCCTCGGTCGTCGGGGGACAGCGGTTTGATCAGGCCGATGCAGGAATAGGGCAGATCCGGCCGGATCTCGATGGGTACCCCACGCTCCGCAGCCAGCAGCCGAAGGTGCGCATGATCGGGATTTCCGTGCTCCCGCAACAGGATTCGCCATGGAATCCGGCGTAGCAAGACCCTGGTCGTTTCACCGACGCCGGGCTTGACGAAATTGACGCTACTGATGCCGTACTCCTGTCCGGATGCGCTCGACGGCCTGCCAGCCGGAAAACGTCACCGGCGCGGTCGCCGGACAGAATATCCGCCACGGCATTTTCGACACCCAAGGCCGCCGACTCGAAATGATTCGCGACGGTGTCGAGCAATCGGTTGGAAACATCCGCCGCGGCGAGCTCACGATAGAACTTCGCGCCATGGAACTGCGACGCGCTGGTGTACAGGGGATTCAGCACAGTCCGGGACACCAGACCGGACACCGTGGAGTTCAGACACGCGGAGGCGATGAGAAAGTCGTCGCTGGTGCCGAAAGTCCTGGTGCAGTGGCCCGGATCGGCCAGGACCGCGAGATCGTCGTCGAACTCGACTCCTGTCTCCGCCGCGAAGGCGGTCAGTGCGGCGGTGAGTTCTTTGGCGATCGCTCCCTTACCGGTCCAGCCGTCGACGAAGACCACGGATCCGGGGTCGTAACGGTTGGCGAGGTAGCACAACGCCTGTCGGTCGATGCCACGCCCGCGCACGATGGACAGGGCGTAGTGGGGGAGGTCCAACCCGTGCCGGAAGCGGGCCCATCGACGCATCAGAATGCCGATCGGGGTTCCGGCTCGCGCCAGCGAGGCCAAAACAATTCCGTCGCCCCGCTCGGCCAGCACCAGTTCGGTGACCACCCCGGTGGCCGCCGCCAGTCGCCCGGCCGACTCGATCAGTACTTGGTCGAAAAGCTGTTGGTATTCGGGCGCCGGCAGGAATTCGCGCGGTAGCGACTCCGCATAGTGAGCCTGGCCCGATTGGATGAGAGCCTCGCGCTCGGCCAGGTCTCCTTCCAGATCCACATGGGATAGGTCGGTCAGCAGCCAACCGGCTTCATCCCGGGCATAGGCCCCGAAAGCGGGCCCGCGCAGCGGTTCCGGCAGTCCGTCGGGGGAGACCGTGGCCGTCAGTACCGCCAACCCGGCCGCCCGGAGAGCGGCGGCGGGACCGGCCGCCACTGATTCGGCATCGTGTCCCGAGTCGGTCACCAGCACCACGAGATCCGGATCGCTGCCGTCGGGCAACCGCACGTTGTAGACGAAGCGGCCCTGCTCGTCGGATGCCGCCGGCCGGTCGGATGCTCCGAAGGCGAACGCCCGGCGGATCGGGTAGTCATCGGTGTCAAGGGGATGGACGGGGGAGCGGGTGGTCGATTGGAAGTACGTGGGGACACCTGATGCGGACAGACTCTCGGCGATCCGCAACGGGACGTACATGAACTCTTCGGTGCCGAGCACCATGATCGACCCGCCGGGCGGAATCCGCTCCCGGATGCGGCGGGCGCAATACTTGACCGCCCTGTCGACGTCGGGGCTCTGCTCTCGCGCCACTCCGTGTCGGCCTCCGTCCGGCACGCCGCCCGGCCAGGTCAAGGCCAGGTCGCTCGGCAGTTGAATGGACAAGTTGTTCACCGTGGCCCCTGATTCCGACCGGTTCGGGCCGGCGGAGCCGGCGGGGCCCAGCTTCTCGGCAACGGCGTCCGGCAATCCGGGAGGCAGGTGGATCGTGCCCGTGGCCAGCGCCACCAGATCGATCCGGATTCCCAACTCCCGGCTGGTGGCCTCGAACGCCGCTCGATCGGTCGCCGATCGCATGTCCAGCAGAGTGGCGACGACGTATCGCTCCCGATGAATACGGGCATGCAGTTCCCGAACGGTGGCCAGGGCGGTCCTGCCGGTGGAGATCTCGTCGTCGACCAGCACGACCGGGCCCGGGTACTCGAGAACGTCGGCCGGCACCGGAAGTAGCAGATGGCTGGTGGCGTGCGAATGGCTCTCCTCGAAGGTTCCCGCCGTGGCCACACCCGGCACAGGCCGCCGAGTGGAATGCAAATACCAGGCGGCTCCGAGCTGGTCGGCCACCAGGTGACCCAGCGACGTAGCGGTTTCGGCGTACCCGAGCACCAACAGGTTTCGCGGCTCGGGGCGCCCCAGCGCGGCTGATAGACCGGAGAAGTCTCGATCGTCCAGCATGTGCCGCGCTGCCACCGACCAACCGGCGGGAATTTCCGCCTGGTCGAGGTGGGCGGCGACCAAGGCCCCCAAGAGGCGTCCGACCGCGGCTGCCGCCCGCGGGTCGACCGGTAGGTGTTTTCCCAGCACCGTGGACACCAGCAGGTGAGCCCGCCGGGGATTTCGCCGTAGCGCCAGCTGCATCAGGTCAGTCACTTCCAGCCCGACCGGAGCGGCCACGGTCGAGACCTCGATGCCGAACGTTCGGGCCACCCAGCCGGGAGCAGCAGTCACGCGGTCACCGGCGTCTTCTGCAACAGCGCCGCCAGTGCATCGATGTGCGTCTGTTCGGGCCGAAGCACCCCGAACACGTTGGCGCGGTCGACGATGCGCTGCGCCCACCGGCGATGCGGCCGCGTTTCGTTCATCTTGTTGCGATAGCCGGATGCTTTGGCTCCGCCCGCCGATGCGAGGATGTCCTGCGCGTCGGCGTATTCCTCGTGCAGCACGATCGACAACGCGTGCACCACGCCCACGTGAGTCGGGTGAATGACGGTCTTGCCGGACAACCCGTTGGCCCGATCAAGCACGATTTCCCGGACGAGACCGTCGAAATCACCCTGTACCAATCGGTGTCGCAGCGAGGTGGCATGTCGGTGCTCGAAGGGCGAGGAGCGCAGTTGGGGACGGAACAACCGCTCGCCGCTGTCGAAGTATTCCCACACCGGTCCGGTGATCGCGTAGCCCGTTCCGTCAGCCCGTCCGAGATGATTCACCACTTCGGAAATCAATTCCGCCACGATTCCCACGTCGTAAATGGTCAGGTCACGACCTCGTCGAATTCCGTACAGTCCGCACAGGTCCGTGGCGCCCAACCGCACCGCGAGAACGTATTCGCGATACTGGGCGAGCAGATCCCGAATGGCCGACAGCGCTTCGTCGCGCGTTTCCCGGTACAGGACGTCCGGCGTTTCGATGACCGGCATGGCGAACAGCCGGCGACCCGCGGTTTCGGACGCCGCGGCGATCTCGCCGAGAAATCGCGCTCCGGTGGCCGCCGAGAACTTCGGTAACACGAATCCGGCCAGCTGCTGTAGCGGTTCAAGACTGCTATCCGACAGCCGATCAGCGATGCGGCGAATCTGCTCGACTTCACGAATCCGGACAAAAACCAAGCACGGTAGGGGATCTCGTCCGAAGTCGAGCAAAGCCTGAGCCACCTGATCGATGCCGTGCTCCACCTCGGCGTCGGCGATGGCGTCCTCGAGATCGATGACCACCGACCGGACACCTTCAGCGGCGCGCTTTCGGATCGTCTCCACCAGGTTCGGTCGGGTGCCCGGCACGTAGAGAGTGGCTCCCAGAGCCTGGGCCAACAAATGGCGGTCGGTGTCGAGTTCGAACTCGGCTGGGGGCAGCCAGAACAACTCGTCGATCACCGATTCCGGTACCTGCCCGAAATGCCGCACCAGGCAAACCCTTTCCCTCGAATTCAGCATTCCGTCACGATCGGCCGACCGGACGGTGAAAGCACCGGACAAGATGGCATGACACGAACAAGTTCTCCGGCGGTCAGGTCCGGACGCCCCGTAGTCTGCCTCATTTCCGGCCGACGCACATCCGAACGAACTCGGCCGCGAATCCGCCACGCGCGGCCGGTCCAGTGCCCGCCGATCTTTTGACGACGACCCGGCACGAGGCATGATGCGCGCACCTGATGACCAAACGGCGACCGGGCGGTGAAGCTGAGACGACCGCAACATTTCCGAACGGTCGCGCTTCTCGTAGAATTGGGATGAGCCCGACCAATTCGGCCGCACGGTCAACGACCGGACGACGACGTCCCGTCCTTCCCGCGGCCTCCGCTCGGCACGGTCTGTAGCGGTCCCACCTCCGAAGTCGCGGATGAGTGACCGTGGGACCGCATACCCGCGCGGTTCCGGACACGTTTCGTGGCCGTCGGGTTGGCATGTTCATCAGGGGCGGTCTCGGACTGCCCATCACGCGTGTGGAGTACAGGAGCTTGTCGGTGGCTGTCCGGATCTGGCTGAATCGCAACTACGCCACCACCGTCCACGTGATCGAACAACTCCGCGACAATCCCGATCGGGTAGCCGTCGAGATCTTCGCCTCGCACACCGACCCGTCGTCGCCGGTGCTCAGCGCCGCCGACCACGTGCTGTCCGAACCGGACGGGGACGACGCGGAATACGTCGACCAGCTGCTGGCGAGCTGCCGCCGACACCGGATCGACGTGCTGCTGGCCGTGGGCCGTCAGCTCGCCATCGCGCGTCGCCGGTTCGAATTCGAGGCGCAGGGCACCGCCCTCATCTGCCCGCCGGCGTGGGCCATCGACACCCTGGACGACAAGGCGGCCACTTACCGGTCGCTCAGCGGTTCTGCCATCGTGCCCGAGTGGCGGGTGGTCAACTCGCGTGACATCGTTCGACCGGGCCTGCGCGGAACTGGCCGACGAATGGACCCCGCAGGCACCGCTGGTGGTCAAGCCGGTGCGTGGGGTCGGTGCCGAGGGAGTTCGTTTCCTGACCCGGGAGCGTCCCGGGCTGGCGGAGCTGTTGGGGCCGGTCGGCCTGCACGTGCACGCCGAACTGGTCCGCGGCGCGTTGCTCGCCGCCGAGGCGGCCGGCGAGCCGATTCCCGATCTGATGGTGATGCCTTACCTGCCCGGGCCGGAGACCAGCATGGATGTACTCGCCGACAAGGGCTCGGTCGTGGCCGCGGTGCCGCGGAGCAAGGTCGGGCGGCGGCGGCTGCTCGACGGGGATCCGGCTCTGTTCCGGGAGACCGAACTCCTGGTCGAGCACTTCGGGCTCGACGGCTTGGTGAACATTCAGTTCCGCACCTATCAGGGGCGTCCGGTGCTGCTGGAGGTCAACACGCGTCCCTCGGGTGGGCTGTTCCAGACCGCCTTGGCCGGCGTGAACCTGCCCTGGGCAGCCGTGCGGCTGGCTCTGGGCGGCCGGGCCATGCTCGGTCCGGTCCAGCTGGGTCTGGAGTTCGTCACCGTGTCCACGGTCGTTCCCCGCGCCGGCGTCAAAACCGCTGGATTCCGCCTCGTCCGCCCCGGAGAAGCCGGCGGCGCGCGGCAGCGTGCTGGCCGCCGCGAGCTGACCGAATCGGTCAGCGCCCCGCCGCCCGCACCCGGTCCACCACCGTGTGGACGTAGTCGTCCACCTCGTGGAGGGCCTGCAAGTAAGCCCAGTAATCGGGGTGCGGGCCGACCAGACCCGACTGCGCCCGGGTCACCCTGTCCACTTGGGCGTCCAGGACGCTGCCCCACTCACGCACCAGGTCCTTGCCGACCACCAGCCGTTGCGCGTCGCGGATCCGGAAGCGCACCTTCTCGGAGGCGGCTTTCGGATCCGCTTTCGTCTGACGCAGCAGCGTCAGCCGGTCGGTGAGCGCCGCATGGGTCGCTTCGGCTTCGGTCAGCGCGGCACGCGCGGCGCCCAGATGCGACGATGCCCCCTCGGCCTGGGATGAGCCCATGGCCGCCTCCGCCGCGGCGAACTCCGCCCGAGCCCGCTCCAGCGCCGTGCGGGCGCGATCGTCAGCGCCGGCCAGATCGGCGGTGCTGGCGGCCGCGAACTCCCGCAGCAGGGCGGACCTGATCTCGGCCAGATTGTTCAGTTTGTTGCCGACCACCTCGATGCGGGTTCGCACGCTGCCGAGGGAGTTGCGCACGGTGGGCAGGAGGTTCTTGGCGGTGCTGATCCGCTGGTCGACCACCTCGACCGCCGACTGCACCTGAGTCGCCGCGCGCCGCACGTCCGCCGCGTGGCCCCGCTGTTCGGCGGCGTTCAGGGCGGCCACCGCGTTGATCAGTTGGCCGGCCGCGTCCATCACGCTGGCGTAGGCCACGCCGTCGTTCTGAGCCGCCGTCAACGCTTTCTCGGCCCGCTCGGCCGCTTCCCTGGCCTCGGCGGCCATCCGGGGAACGGCTGCTTTGGCCATCCTCGCCCGGTCCAGTTCGTCGGCGTGCCGGCGGTAGAACGTATCGACGGCGGCCGCGGCATCGGCCAGGGCCCGATGCACCTCGGTGAACTTGGCCTGCGCGCCCGGCGCATTCGCGGCCCGCACCCGCTCGTCGTCGGTCGGCCCATAGGTGTTGGCGGCGTCCAGATAGGCGCTCGAGGCGGCCAGGCACTGCTGGGCGATGGTCGCCCAGGCGCGGACCAGCGGCGATTGACCGGCCGAAGCCAGCGGGCCGGCCAGGTCGGCAAGTGCGGAGACCGCGTCGGCGACGTAGGACTGACGCGAATCCAGATCCAGGAACGCGGCCACGGCCCCGTCCTGCGCCGCCTGCGCCGCTGCTGGCACCGGGTCGGAGCCGTGCCGGGATCGGGTGGACCAGCTTCTGGACATGGTGCGTCGATCCTACGGACGCCGCCTTCCGACCCGCCGTGTCCTAGCCGAGGACGCCGGTCTCCTCCGGGCTTGGTGCCCGCGGCGGGTTGCGGATGGTGGCCGCCGCGAGCAGACCCCCGAAGACACACAACGCGCCCGCGATCAGGACCGCATGGGAGAAGCCGACCGACAACTCGGCGGGATGCTGGTAGGCCGTCGGAGTCAATCCGGCCAGTCCGGGCAGCACGGCGACGGCCAGCAGGCCGGCCACCCGGGCGACGTCGTTGTTGACGGCCGAGGCGATGCCGACCCAGTGGTTCGGAGCGGCGGCCAGCACCGTGGCCGTGAGCGGAGCGACGGTGGCCGACAGCCCCAGGGCGAACAACAGGACCGGCGGCAGCACACCGAACCAGTAACCCGACCCGGCTCCGATCGTGGCCATCGAGGCGATTCCGGCACCGGCCACGACAGGGCCGCCCGCCATGAACCAGCGAGGCCCGAACCGGCTGGCCAGTCGGCCCGCCCGGGCCGAGAGCAGGAACATCACGATGGTCAGGGGCAGCAGGGCCACACCGGCTTCCTTGGCGGAGAAGCCGGACACGACCTGGAGCTGCACGGGCAACAGGAACAGCCCGCCGGACAGCGCCGCGTAAACGGCCAGCGTGACCAGGTTGGCCGCGGTGAACTGGCGGTCCGCGAACAGCTTGGGTGGCACGAGCGGGTGGGCGATGCGTCGCTGCACGAGCACGAAAGCGGTCAGCAGCGCCACCCCGACGACGGTCGCGCTCCAGGCTGTGGCGGTCCAGCCGTCGGCAGGTCCCTCGGTGAGCCCATACACCAGTCCCGCCAGGCCGAGTCCGGCCAGCGCCGTGCCCAGGACGTCGATGCGGCCGCTCACGCCCAGATCGCGGGATTCCGGTACGAAGCGGCGGCTCAGATAGATCACCACGGCGGCCAGCGGCACGTTGATGACGAAGATCAGTCGCCAGCCCCAGTGGCCGATGTCGATGAACAGACCACCCAGCACCGGCCCGATCGCCGACGCGATACCGCCCAATCCGGACCACGCCCCGACGGCCGGAGCCCGGTCGGCCGGGCGGAAAACCGCCTGCAGGATGGCTAGCGACCCCGGCGTGAGCAGCGCCGAACCGACGCCCTGCAACGCGCGCATGGCGATCAACGCGGCGGCGGTCGGGGCCAGGGCGCAGCCGACCGACGCCAGCGTGAACCAGACGACCCCGACCAGATAGATGCGCCGGCGACCCAGGCGGTCACCCAGTGATCCGCCCAGCAACAGCAGCCCGGACAGCGTCAACGTGTACGCGTTGAGGGTCCACTGCAGGCTGGTCAACCCGGCGTGCAAGTTCAACCCGATGGCTGGCAACGCCACGTTGACCACCGTGGCGTCCAGTTGGGCCAGCCCGCTGCCCAGCACCGTGGCGGCAATGACGCGCCGGCCGATGGGGGAGGCGTAGGCCATTCCGCCGGGCTGGACGGCCCCGGGGGCGGCAGCCGTCGTTTCGTTCGTCCGGTCGGCCATGCGCCGGTTCTCCTGATCGCTCGACGGCCAGGGGATCCCACCGTCGCGGGCCAGCGTAGTGAATCGCTTCAGGTCGGCCGGGCCGGGGCCACCAGCCGTCGCATACGACGCGCCACGGCCCCGATCGCGCCGACGGTTTTCGGTCATCGATCGGCGCCTGTGAGGGGCCCCGTGTAGCGTTCGTCGCATCTTCTGCGGCCCGGTCCGGGCGCCTTTCCGGCCTGCGATCCGGGCGGCGGGGAACTCTCGGGTCGGGTCGCGACGTTGTTCAGTCGTGTTCGCCTCGCAGCGCCGGAAGGGTCGTTGCGACCAGATCCCAAGGAGGAGCCCGTAATGGGTGTCAGTCTGTCCAAGGGTGGCAACGTCTCACTGACGAAGGCCGCCCCCAACCTCACCGACGTCATGGTGGGTCTGGGGTGGGACGTCCGCTCCACGACCGGCGCCGACTTCGATCTCGACGCGAGCGCGTTGGGACTGAGCGGTGAGCACAAGATCGTCAACGACTCGTGGTTCGTGTTCTTCAACAACCTGCGCTCGCCGGACGGCTCGATCGAGCACCAGGGCGACAACCTCACCGGCGCGGGCGAGGGCGATGACGAGCAGATCCTCGTGCACCTGACCGCCATTCCGCCGGAGGTGTCGTCGGTGGCCTTCCCGGTCTCCATCTACGACGCGGACGCGCGGCAGCAGGCGTTCGGTCAGGTCCGTAACGCGTTCATCCGGGTGGTCAACCAGGCAGACGGGACGGAGCTGGCCCGCTACGACCTCTCCGAGGATGCGTCGACGGAGACCGCCATGGTGTTCGGCGAGCTGTACCGCAACGGGCCGGAATGGAAGTTCCGCGCCATCGGTCAGGGTTACGCCTCGGGTCTGGCCGGCATCGCCCGCGACTTCGGGGTCAACGTCTAGTTCGGTCTGATGTAAAGGTTCGGTCGAACCCGGCCCGGAATCGTCGCCCGCCCTGGCGGGTATCCGTGGCCGGGTTCGCCTGTTTCCTGGATCGGTGCGGCAGCCCAGGCTGACCGACCGGTCCGGGCGAAGCCGGCTGGTGCAGTACCGGAAGGAGTGGGACATGGCCATCGACTACACGCGCCGCCCGGCCTCGGGCCGCCCGTCCGACAGCGCATCAGGGGGAACGGGCTCTGGACCGTCCGTGTCGCCCAGTCCCGCCTCGGGCGCCGCGCCCGGTGGCGGCCCGTCCTGGTACCGACCACCCGAGGACGGCGAGAAGGAGGCTGGCGCGGCGGAGCCGACCGCGTCGCCGCCGTATCCGCCACCCGCGCCGGCCCAGCCGCAGGCGCCGGGGTCACCAGCCTGGCCGCCGGCCGCCGGGCAATCCCCGCACCAGCCGGCCTGGCCGCCGCTGGCCGAGGGCTCTCCGACCGGCACCCGACATGGGGAACCGTGGCCGCCGCCGTCAGGATCACCGGCCGCCCAGCCCCATCCCCGGAGCGAGGCGGCCGCCTACCCGCCGCCCTCGCCGTCGTATCCGCCGACCGAACCGCCCGCTTATCCGCCGCCGGCTCAGCCGCCGTGGCCGGCGCCCGCCGCGCCGGCGCCGGGCGGCTACGGACCGCCCACCCCCGGTTCGCCGGGTGTCGCCGGTTATCCCGCGCCCGGTGGCGCCTATCCCGCCACGCCACCTCCGCCGGCGCCCGGTGGCTACCAGGCCCCGCCCCCGACCGGGTCGCCCAGCGCGCCGGCTGCTGCCACCGGCGGCGTCAAGCTGTCGAAGCTGACACTCACCAAGGCGGCACCGCAGGTGTCGCTGAGCAAGTCCGGCGGTGTCGGCGGCGTCATGCGGGTGAACCTGAACTGGTCCGCCCGGCCGCAGTCCTCCAGTCCGAGGGGCTTCTTCAAGCGACTGGCCGGCGACGCGGGCGGTTCCATCGACCTCGACCTCGGCTGTCTGTACGAAATGGCCGATGGTTCCAAAGGCGTCGTGCAGGCGCTGGGGAATTCGTTCGGATCGCTGCAGGCGCGCCCGTTCATCCAGCTCGACGGCGATGATCGCTCGGGAAATTCCGCGGGCGGCGAGAACATGTCCATCAACCTGGGACAACCCGGTCGGTTCCGGCGCATTCTCATTTTCGCGCTCATCTACGAAGGGGTGCCGAACTGGGCGGCTGCCGACGGAGTGGTGACCCTGACTCCGATCTCGGGGCCGCAGATCGAAGTGCGGCTGGATGCGACGTCCGATCAGGCGCGGATCTGTGCCGTGGCCCAGATCATCGAGCAGCACGGGGAACTGATCGTCCAGCGCGAAGTCCACTACATCAACGGGGGACAGTCGGCGCTGGACCGGGCGTACGGCTGGGGGATGAACTGGACGCCCGGCCGGAAGTAGGCGTGTCCGCCCGGCACACCGACAAAGGCGCGGGCGCCGGAAATCGGGCGCCGACGGCCGGGGCATTGGTGCCGGCATGAAGTTGACCGCCCGCGCTTCCGGCCCCCTGCCCGCGACGCAGGCCTGGGAGCGTTACGTGCACCCCGACCGCTGGCCGTCATGGGCGCCGCAGATCCAGCGGGTGGAATGCCGGGACCCGGTCATCCGGCCCGGATCCACCGGCCGGGTGGTCGGCCCGCTGGGCGTGGCCATCGACTTCGTCATCGTCACCGTCGACGACGTCGATTACCGCTGGTCCTGGCGAGTGAAGGTGGCCAGCCCGCGGGTGTTCTCCGGCATCGAGCTGACACTGCAGCATGCCGTGTTCACCGAAGGGACCCGCACCGCGACCACGGCGGCCATCGATGGCCCGGCCATCGTGGTGGCCAGCTACCTACCGCTGGCCACCTGGGCGCTGACCCGCCTCCTGCGCTGATCTCGCCACACGGCCGCCCGCCCAGAAGAGCTGCAACCGGACGACGCTGCCCAGCTGGGACATCCTGCCCGCGTTGAGCTATGGGCCAGCGAATGCGCATGGCGCCGTCGGACTCCACCGCCATCAGGTCGCCGCGGTTGCCGGACGGGTGGGTTTGCAATGGTTCGGCGGGTTCGCACCCTGTGCACGCGTTGCGAACCCGGAGGGCGGTTGTGCGCTCCCGGGCGCCTGACTAGCGACCGAGAACGGCAGCGCTCATTGCGGGAACTGGCCGGTCGTGGTGAGTTGCTCGACCAGGGCACGCAGGGGGATGTTCCGGTTCTGCGACGTCTTGACCAACATGGAGAAGGCCTGCGCGCCGGTCAGCTGGTAGCGCTCCATCAGGATTCCCTTTGCTTGACCGATCAGATCCCGGGAATCGATGGCGGTATGGAGTTGGCGACGTTCGGTCGCGCCGTCGATGGCGACGGCCGCGTGGGCGGCGTAGACCCGCGCGGCGGTGACGATCTCGTCGGTGAAGACGCGCGCCGTTCTGGAGTACAGACTCATGGCGCCCAGCGCCTGCTGCTCGAGATACAGGCGCACGGCCACCATGGACCGGATGCCCAGCGTCTCGGCGGCCTGTGCGTACATCGGCCAGCGGTCGGCCTCCGAGATGTCGGGCACCTCGACGAGGGGCGACTCCCACAGCGCCGTCAGGCACGGCCCTTCACCGGCTTGTTGTTGGACGCTGTTGATCGCGGCCGCGGTGGGGTCGGTGGCGCCCAGCGTGGAGATCGTGCCGTCCCGGTGGGCGACGGTCACGCAGGCGAAGTCCACGCCGGGAATCAGTTGGATCGCGCCGGTGGTCAGGGTGGCGGCGGCTTCTTCGGGGTCCGGATGACCGGCCTGCACCGATCTGGCCACCTCGGCCATGACCAGCGCCCAGTCCGCCTCGTCACCCGGCTCGGAAACGCTCCGGCCAGCTGTTGCGGTCACGGATTCGCCTTCCGGTCTCGGGTGGTTCCCCACCGACGCTGAGGCAGCGACGGCGCACACGCGCACTGGAGCACAGCGGCTTGTGGTGGTCGCCAAAGCTCGCTGAGGACTGGGACTGTGCCGGATTGCGTGGGTTGGACCCCCCGTGGTTTGGACGGGTCTTCTACGACGAGAGTAGTCGAGAGACGGCTATCGGCGTGCGAACGCATACCCTGACGGACCCACCCGAGTGATCTTCCTCCGCCCCCTGCTGACCCGGGGGGAGACGAGTTGCCAGCCGGCTCGGCCCCGGCCGGGATCCCCATGGCCGGGCCACAGCGGCTTGCTGATCTCCGTGATCAACCGGGCGATCAGCCGGTCCTTTTTCCCAGCCGGGGGATGAACGGTCAGAACGTCTGCAGCGACGAGCGGCTCAGCTGTTTGTGCTGGTACATCTCCCGGTCGGCCAAGCCCCAGACCTGCTCCATGTTGCTGTCCGGCCCGAACGGCGCCGTGCCGATCGAGGCCGACAGGCGTACCTCCGTACCGGGATGAACCTCGACCGGACCGGTGAGCGCGGCGGCGATGTCCGCCTTCAGATCGCTGTCCGGCTCGACCGTCACGACCAGGAACTCGTCACCTCCGAGGCGCCCGACGATGCCCGGCGGGGTGACCGTGGTGGACAACCGCCGGGCCGCCGTCAGCAGCATCAGATCGCCGGCCACATGGCCGTAGCGGTCGTTCACCAGCTTCAACCGGTTGATGTCGACGACCGCTACCGTGCCCCACCGGCCGTCGCTCTGCAGCCGCGCGGTGGCTTGGGCGATCCCCGCGCGGTTGAGCACGCCGGTGAGCTGGTCGTGCATGGCCGCGTACCGCAGCTCCGCCATCAGCAGTTCTTCGTCCCGGGTGTCCTGCACACAGGCCAGGAACAGCCGCCGGTCGCCCAGGAGAATGGAGGACTTGTGCACCCGGGTCGCCACCGTGGTGCCATCGCGGTGCTTCAGGCGCCACTCACTGGTCGCCGAGGTGATGTCGGCGGTGGACATCTGCAGGGTCAGGTCGTTGCACTTCGGTACGTCCTCGGAGCAGATGACGTCCTTGGTGTTCATGTGCCGGAGGTCGGCGATCTCATAACCCAGAAGGTCGGCGAATGCCTGATTGGCGCGGATCAATTGGCCGCCTTCGTCGTGGACCACCACGCCGAGCGGCAGCGCGTCGAGCAGGGCCGGCAGCGCGAGCTGCACGTCGACGCCCTGCAGTTGGCTAGGGACGGCTGGTCCGCGGGCCGGCAGCCGGCCGGAAGGCCGCGAAACCGGTGAAGAGACCATCTCCGGCCCTCTCCGGCGTGTGCTCATCTGAACCTCGATGTCTCGCCTCGGGCCTGAGGAACGTCCTGCGCGTTTTTGGCGCTGAACCGGCCTCGTCCACGGCTCGACGTCTTGGTACACCGAGTGTATCGAGATAGCTGCGCAGTGTGCAGACTTTGTCCCCGCCGGTGGGCAACTCGGCCCCTCCGGCACTGCGGGTCTGCCCTTGCTGACCTCTGCGCACTCTGACCAGTGGTGTCACCGGGCTGAGCGGATGCGCGGACCACCCGGGGGCCGGGCAGTGTGCTGTGCCGCCCCGTCATAGCGACCGGTGTGCGGGCCTCCCGGCCACACCCGTGATGATGGGGCAGGACGAAAGGAGTACCCGGTGATTGGTCAGCCGCAGGGCGACGCTCCCACCGCCCTGGGTGACGGCGCGGCGTCGAACGAGCCGCCCGAATCGGTGTCGGCGTCTCGCCGGGTCCTCGTCGAGCTGGCCACCGAGTACGGGATCGCCACCGAATTCTGGGATTGGCAGGGGCAGTACCGGGCCGTGACGGACGAGCTCGATCGCGGCGGTGCTGAGCGCCCTGGATGTCGACGTCCGATCGGCCGACGCCGCGGCGCAGGCGCTGGCCGACCGCCGGAATGCGCATTGGCGACGGCTGCTGCCGGCCACGGTCGTCCTCCGCACGGGTGACCGCCCCACCGTGACGGTGCACGGGCTGGCGGATGAGCGGATCGCCGTATGGGTCGAGACGGAGGACGGTCAATTCTTCGCCGACGCGGAGTTCGTCCCGGGGCCGGAGGAACGGCGAGAGGTCGACGGCCGATACCGCACGGAAACCCGCTTCCGACTGCCAGCGGATCTGCCGGTCGGCTACCACCAGCTCAAGGCCTGGTGCGCGGGGCAGTCGGCCGAGGCGTTGTGCATCGTCAGCCCGCGCTGGTTGGGTGTGCCCGACCGGATGGGTGCCCGGCGCCTCTGGGGCGTGGCCGCTCAGCTGTACAGCGTCCGCTCGCAGGGCTCCTGGGGTACCGGCGACCTGACTGACCTGGCCGACCTGGCCACCTGGACCGGTGACCTCGGCGCCGGCTTCCTACTGATCAACCCGCTGCACGCGGCCGAACCCACCGCGCCGATGGAGCCGAGCCCCTACCTACCGACGAGCCGGCGCTTCAGCAACCCCTTGTACATCCGGCCGGAACGCATCGCCGAGGCGCTGGAACTGGACGAGGCGGCCCGCGGCCGGGCCGCGGCGCTGCGGGCGGATCTGGCCGCCCTGTCCGGCGATCTGCTCGATCGGGACGCGGCGTGGTCGGCCAAACGCCAGGTGCTCGAGCAGATCTTCCGGCTGCCCCGGAGCGCCGGTCGGGAACTGGCCCTCGCGGCCTACCGCGCGCGGGAAGGACATGGCCTGGTCGACTTCGCAACCTGGTGCGCCCTGGCCGACGAGCACGGCGGGGATTGGCGGACCTGGCCGGTCGACCTGCAGTCGCCGGCCTCGGACGCGGTGGCCGCGTTCCGCCAGAGCCGCGCCGGAGCGCGTCGACTTCCACGTCTGGCTGCAGTGGGTCCTGGACGAGCAGCTGGCCACGGCGCAGCTGATCGCCCGACGGGCCGGGATGCCGCTCGGGATCATGCACGACCTGGCCGTGGGGGTGAACCCAGCCGGTGCGGAAACGTGGAGTCTGCAGGACGTTTTCGCCCGCGGGGTGACCGTCGGTGCGCCCCCCGACGCCTACAACCAGAACGGGCAGGACTGGACCCAGCCGCCGTGGCGGCCCGACCGGCTGGCCGAGACCGGTTACGAACCGTTCCGTCGCATGGTGTCGACAGTGCTGCGCTCGGCCGGTGGCCTGCGAGTGGACCACATCATCGGGCTCTTCCGGCTGTGGTGGATCCCGGCCGGCATGGGTCCCGATGGCGGGGACCTATGTCCGGTACGACCACGAGGCGCTCATCGGCATCCTGGCTCTGGAAGCGCAACGGGCGGGTGCGCTGGTGGTCGGCGAGGATCTCGGCACGGTGGAGCCGTGGGTTCGGGTTTACCTGGCCGAGCGGGGCATCTTCGGTACCTCGATCTTGTGGTTCGAGTACGACCTGGAGCACCACGGCGGCCCGTTGCCGGCGGAGCGTTGGCGCGAGTACTGCCTGGCCTCGGTCACCACCCACGACCTGCCGCCCACCGCCGGCTATCTGGCCGGCGAGCATGTTCGCATCCGGGACCAGCTCGGGTTGCTGACGCGTTCGGTGGACGAGGAACTGGCGGCCGCCCAGGCCGAGCAGGCCGGATGGCTCGACGAGCTGAGGACTCGTCGCGCGCTCACCGACGCTGAGGCCGAAGCTCCGGACCTGGATCCGTCCGCGGCACCGGCCCCGGAAGCCGGCGTCCAGGCGACGGTGGAAGCCCTGCACCGCTACCTGACCTGGACGCCGGCCAAGCTGATCGCCGTCGCACTGACCGACATGGTCGGGGACCGGCGTGCGCAGAACCAGCCCGGCACCCACCGGGAATACCCGAACTGGAAGGTGCCGCTCACCGGCCCGGACGGTCGTCCGGTTCCGCTGGAGCAAGTGTTCGCGAGCGCCCGGGCGGTGGAATTGGCCCGGGTGTCCGCACCCTGACCCCGCCGAGGGGCTGCAACCGCGACCCGGTGCCATGCCGGCCGCTGGGCGCGAACCGAGTGCCGGCCGCACTCGAGGGCCGGTGTCGGAGCGTTTCGGGCGGGTACGTCGGTGACCTCCCAGCGGCTCGCCGAACAGGGAGCAGCCCGGGGTGCCAACGGCCGAGTTTGAGTCGGTCGTTCATCAGCCGACACCCGACCAGCCTAAGAATGTCTTTCGCCGGTCGAGGTTCTCGTTTACGTCCGTTGGCGCATTGCCGTCCTCCCGGGCCTTGGCATACCTTCGGCGGGGCCGATCCGCTGATCGTCGCAATTCTTTTTCTCGAGACGGGGTCCGGGAATGCCGGAACCAGCAAATCCAATTCGTCGGCGGCGTCCAGCCCGTTGGCTGGCCGGCGCCGCGGCGGCGGGGTTGATCGGAGCGCTGGTCGGAGCTCCGCCGGCGGCTGCGGCACCCGCGAACACGGCGCCAGCGGAATCGATTGGCGCACGGCGGATATCACTGACTACGCCCACGGCGACGGCACTTTCACGGCCGTGCTGGCCGATCAGCCCGTCAACTACCGGGCTTCGGCAACGGCGCTTGGGCCCCGATCGACAACGCGGTGGTCGCCGATCCGGCATCCGCCGGCACATTCGTGAACCGGGCGAATTCCTGGCGTGTCCGGTTCGCCCCGACCTCCACCGGGGTCGCCATCACTACCGGGTCGGAAACCATTCGGATGGCGCCGATCGGTGGCCGTTCAGTCGCCCCGCAAGTCTTCGGCGCCACGGTCACCTATCGCCGACGTGTGGCCGGACACGGACGTGGTCTATACCGTGACCGGTGGCGAGGTCGAGGAATCCGTCCTCCTCAAGTCAGCCAAAGCCTCAGCGAGCATTCCTTCTCGGTCAGCACGACGGGCCTGCTGCCGGATTGACGTCCCGGGCTCTGGCGCCGGCTACGGACGGATCCTTGCGCTTCGCCGGCGACGCCACCATGCTGGCTCCCGCCGTGCTGGACCGGCATGGCAACGTGGTCGACCACGCCGGCGCCTACTTGTCGGCCGCTCGACCAGATGCGGCCCAACACTCGACGGTGACCGTGGGAGTGGATGCCAAATGGTTGGCCCAGCAAGGCGCCGCCGCTTATCCCATCGATGTCGATCCCACCATTTCGCTGGCCTACACGGCGGCGCACAGCTACAAGACCGACGGCTACACCTGCAGCAATTGCGGAGTGCAGTTCGGCAACGCCCGCGACGGAGGCGACACGCTCTGGCGGTCGGTGGCGCATTACGACTACGAGCAGTTGTACGGCAACACCGTGACGGCTGCGTCCTTCTCGGTCAGCTTACGCCACGGGCACCAGGAATGCGTACGGCATCTCCGTGCACCATGCCTCGGCGTTCTCCTTCGCCGGCGCGGCCGCCGGATCGACGCTGGCCACCGGCAGTATCAGCTCCGGCCACCTGACGGGTTCGGGTCTGACGAGCACGCTGGCCGGGTGGGTCCGCAACCACACGTCCGGTGGCTACTTCGGTTTCGTCGGCAACGAGACAAAGGGCCTGTACACGTATCAGAAGGACACCACCACGCTGTCCATCACATACACCAAGAACACCGCGCCGGGCGCCCCTCGCAGCGTGTCGGCCGCCGCCGGCAACGCCTCGGCCAAGGTGTCGTTCTCCGCGCCGAGCAGCGACGGCGGGGCGGCGATCAGCAAGTACACGGTGACCTCCAGTCCGGGTGGGAAGACGGCGACCGGGTACAGGCAGTCCGATCACGGTGACCGGGTTGACGAACGGCACCAGCTACACGTTCACGGTCACGGCCACCAACAGCGTCGGCACCGGGCCGGCCTCGGCCGCCTCCAACGCCGTCACCCCGAAGGCCCCGGCCGGCGTTCCGGGCGCCGCCGCTGAACGTGTCGGCCACCGGCGGGAGACGCCTCGGCCAAGGTGTCGTTCTCCGCGCCGAGCAGCAACGGCGGAGCGGCGATCAGCAAGTACACGGTGACCTCGAGTCCGGGTGGGAAGACGGCGACCGGGACGGGCAGTCCGATCACGGTGACCGGGTTGACGAACGGCACCAGCTACACCTTCACCGTCACGGCCACCAACAGCGCCGGGACCGGGCCGGCTTCGGCCGCCTCCAACGCGGTGACTCCGCACGCCGCCGGCGGCGGCACCCCGATCCCCAATCTCGCGAACGGCTGGGACGTCGATGCGGCGGTCACCGCGTCCGAGGTCAGCTGCATGAAGGGGGCGGGCTACTCGTACTCGCTGCTGTACACCAATATTGACGCAACAGACTGGCAGACAACGTATTCCGCGCTGAACGCGAACGGAATGCAGGCAATCCTGCAGCAGGGCTACGGTGACGGCACCATGTACAACGATTCGTCGACCGGCACGACCGTGGGCAATGACAATGTGGCGTCGGCGCAATCGGTGAACTATCCGCAGGGCGCCGACTTCTTCCTCGACGTCGAGAGCACCGGATCGGCGACCGAATCCAGCCTCATCGACTGGATCAACAACTGGGCCAAGGTGGTTTCGGCGGCCGGCTACACGCCCGGGCGTGTATTCGGGAGTGCCAACGGCCTTGCAGGACTCGGATCTGTCGGCCAGTGTGCTGCCGAACGTCAAGGTGTATTGGCAGTCGGAATCGTCGTCAGCGCCGGACCCGGCGCAGGGTTACGTCGCGGTACAGCAACTCGGTGTCGTGCAGGTCTGCGGGATCGGCAGCGGCGTGGACAAGGACATCGCCTACATCGACAAGAACGGTAACCAACTCGTCGGCAGTTGACCGGAGGTCCCGGCTCGCCGGCTCGTTCGGTCGCCACCGAGCGGGCCGGAGCCGGTGTCCGCCCGTCCGGCGGGCCGGCCGGGACATCCGATGGGCTGGACTCGGGCGGTTCGGGGTATTCGGGTCTGTGGGGCATTCCCGTCGGGCGAGGTCCGGCGGGTCTTCACAGTTAGGGTCGATGGATGGTTCTGCGGCGCGTCACTCTGGTGCGGCACGGCGAGAGCGCGGGCAACGTCGCCGCCAGCGCCGCGCAGGCCGCGGGTTCTGAGGTCATCGACATCGCTTGGCGGGATGCCGACGTGCCGCTGAGCGATCTGGGTCAACAGCAGGCCGCGGCGGTCGGGACCTGGCTGTCCGGGCTGCCGACCGACCAGCTGCCGGCACAGGTGTGGGCGTCATCGTATTGGCGCGCCCAGCAGACCGCCCAACTCGCCCAGCAGGCGGCCGGCACGAACATCCCCACCCGGGTCGACGAGCGGTTGCGCGATCGTGAACTCGGCATTCTGGACATGTTGACCTGGGCCGGCGTGCAGGCCCGGTTGCCCGAGGAAGCAGCCCGGCGCCGATGGCTGGGCAAGTTCTACCACCGACCCCCGGGCGGTGAGAGCTGGGCCGACGTGGCTCTGCGAATCCGTTCCCTGTTGGTCGATTTCGAATTCCGGCCGATGCCGGATCACGTGCTGATCTTCACGCACGACGCCGTCGTATGGTTGTTCCGGTATGTCCTCGAGGGATTGACGGAGCAGCAACTGCTGGACGCCACCGTCGGCAGCACGGTGCTGAACGCGTCCATCAGTAGCTTCGTCCGCGCCGACGCCGATGCGCCGTGGCAGCCGGATCTGTTCAACTCGACCGAACACTTGCGGTCCCTTTCCGTCGAAGTGACCACCCACGGAACGGATTCCGTTGAACGCCCCCGTTAGCGGAGCGGTCACCCCGTCCTTTCTGCGGGACTGGCCGTTACCGGCTCCCGGCTCCTCGAAGTACGAACGCGGCGAGGTCCTGGTGGTGGGCGGGGCGAAATCCAGCCCGGGTGCCGTCATGCTCGCGGGGCTGTCGGCGCTGCGGCTGGGCGCGGGTCGTCTCACGGTGGCGGTGGCGGAATCGGTGGCCGCGCACGTGGCGGTGGCGGTGCCGGAGTCGGCGGTGATCAGCCTCAGCGACGACAATTTCTCCGAGCTGTCCGCGTCCCTCCGCGGAGCCATCGAACGGGCGGACAGCGTGCTGGTCGGGCCCGGTCTGGACAGTGCTGACTACACCGTGGACCTGCTGCGCGCGTTGGTGCCGGTGGTGCCCCCGGAGTGCACGGTGATCCTGGACGCCTTCGCCCTCGGAGTACTCAAGGACCTGCCCGAAGTGGTCGAACGGTTGGCGGGACGGCTGGTGCTGACGCCCAATTCGGCGGAGTTGTCACGGCTGGCGGCGGCCGACCCGTCCGGCGACCCGGACAAGGACGTGCCCGCGCTGGCCGAACAGTACGGAGCCGTCGTGTCGTGTCTGAACGTCGTGGCTGACGGCGCGAAGACGTGGCAAGTCACGGCCGGCCACAGCGGACTGGCCACCTCCGGCAGCGGCGATGTGCTGGCCGGCGCCATTGTGGGCCTGGCCGCTCGGGGGGCCACACTGGCGCAGGCCACTTGTTGGGGTACCTATGTGCACGCCGCGGCCGGTGATCGCCTGATCGCCCGGATCGGCAGAGTCGGTTTCCTGGCCCGCGAACTCGTCGCCGAGTTGCCGCTGGTGCTCACCGAACTCAGCATCTGACCGCCGGGCCGCACCGAATGAGCTCCGAAATAGAGGTTTCGGCTCAAGCCGATTCGCGCCTCGCACCCTGAGCCGGGAAGACCGGAAAGCAAACCGGATCAAGAAATTTGGCCCTGCTGAAGGCCGCGCCGATCTCGTCCGCCACCTCATCGGCCGACCCGGACTCCACCAGGGCGATGGCGGAGCCACCGAAGCCGCCACCGGTCATCCGGGCCCCGAGCGCACCGTGGGCCAGGGCGGTGTCCACGGCGAGGTCGAGCTCCGCGCAGGAGACCTCGAAGTCGTCCCGCAGCGACGCATGCGAATCAACCAGTACCGTCCCGATGTCGGCAACCCGACGCGCGGCCAGGAGGTCGACCACCTGGCGCACCCGAGCGTTCTCGGTCACGACATGACGGGTCCGGCGGCGATGCACGTCGTCGGGCAGGCGGTTCAAGGCGTCGCCTAGCTCCGGAGGGGAGAGCTGCGACAGGTTGGCGATCCCGAGGATCCGGGCGGAATCCTCACATTGCTGCCGGCGTTCGGCGTACTGGCCGTCCTTCAGGGCATGATGCGCGCGGGTGTCCATGACCAGGATGGCCAAGCCGGCCGCCGCCAGGTCGAACGGAATGTGCTCGGTCCGGTCGGCCCCGATGTCGAAGAACAGCAGCGCCCCGGCGGCCGCTGCCGCGGAGGCCATCTGGTCCATGAGACCGCAGGGCACGCCGACGAAGTCGTTCTCGTCGCGCTGGGCGAGCCGGGCGACGGTCGCCGGCGCAATATCGATCCCGGCCATCTCGGCCAGCGCCAGTACGGTCGCGCACTCCAGCGCGGCCGAGGACGACAGGCCGGCGCCGACGGGCACGGTCGACGACACGACGATGTCGGCGCCTCCGATCTGGTGGCCGGCTTGCCGCAAGGCCCACGCGGCACCCGCCACATAGGCCGCCCAGCCGGCCACGCTGCCGGGGTGCTGTCCGGCCGCCGGAACGGTGACGACGTCGCCGGCGTCGCGGTCGGAGCAGATGCGCATCGCATCATCCGGCCGGGGCCCGGCCGCCACGAAGGCCCGCCGGTCGATCGCGAAGGGCAACACCAGCCCGCCGTTGTAGTCGGTGTGCTCGCCGATCAGGTTGACCCGACCGGGAGCCGAGGTGAGGACCGCTGGATGAGTGCCGAAAACATGGCGGTACAACGCCGCCGCATCCGAGGCGCCCGGGGACGGGACGCTCATGCCCGCCGGCTGGCCGCCGCTACGGCTCCGTTTCGAAGTCGCTGCGCGGCCGCCGTCCGGGTCATGTCGTTGCGCCAGACGTCCTCCACGCCAGGAACGTTATCTGCCGTCAGATCCACGTCTCCCAGCGGTCCAGTTGGGGGCGGTTGGCGTCATCGTTCCGGAGCGCTGACCGGGCCGGGTTTTCAAGCCTGGTGGGCGACGACGGTCGGGCTGGGTTCGGTGACCGGAGCGGCGGCCGGCTGGACCGGAGAGGTCGTATGGACGGCGTCCGCGGGCGCACTGGGCCGGGGCGACGTGACCGGCATGGGGGTGGCCACGCTGGTGGTGATGGCTGTCGGGGTGGGAACGGCGGGGGACGCGGCATCCGCCACGGCTGACGGGTCATCCTCATGCATCGCGCTGACCTCCGATTTGAGAATGCGCAATGACCGGCCGAGTCCACGGGCCGCATCAGGAAGACGTTTGGCTCCGAAAAGCATCACTGCCACCGCAATGATGATCAGCCAGTGCCACCAAGACAATCCGCCCATGATGTTCTTCTCCTCGCCGTGCCGGGAAATTTCGCTGCCTTTTGAATTCGCTGTCTTTAGTCGTTTCGTCGCCCCGACGGCTGGGGATGGGTAGCCCGGATCGGGCATTGCCGGCCCGAAGCCACTTTCACCAGGGCGGAACCTCGTTCATCGCCTGACGGACGCGCCGGGAGTCGATGCCGATGTCGCTGGTGGCCAAGAGAATGGGCGCGGGCGGAAACAAGTGCTCGGGCAAGGGCTCAGTGCCGGGATGGTCCCGGTCCGGAGCATCCGACGGGGTCGCCGGACGCGGCACCACGACGTGAACAGTGCCTCCGGTGGCCCACACGCTGGCCCGGCGGCGATTGGCCACGGCGGCGGCCACCACGGCTGGGACCACGCGATCCGCGGGTGGGTCGTCGGTGGTGGGCAACAGCATGATGCGCTCGTGCAGGGCCGCCATGCCGATGACCTGCTGCAGCGTGTTCATCGAGTTGATGTACCGGTCCGACGTCCGAACGACGAAATGCTGACGGCGGATCTGCAACTGCTGCCCGATCCGGCGCATTTTGATCGACACACCCAGGTCCCAGGCCGCCAGCCCGAGGCGAAGGCGCGCCTCGCTCTCGGAAAGTTTCTGTTCCGGCGGCAGGATCACCGTGTGTCCACCTCGCAGCAGCACCCGGTTGACATGGGCTACCGCCTCGAGATCTGAGTAAGGGGCTGCATTGTTAACAGGGCCACGGCTAACCACGGCATTGTCTCCTTCGCATGGGCCCGGCGGCCGAACGGGCCTCGCGCACGGGCGGCTCTGCGGTTCTCATTTCGGAACCCGACGGTCCTCCAACGCCCACTCGGCATTCGCGGGCAACCTTCCGTGGTGGGATTCGTGGCCCGAAGACGACCGGATGGGTGAGACAGGCCACAAATTCCGTCACAAATGCTCTACGGTGCGTCGAAACGTTGGACCGCAACGAATACGGCGCTCGGGCCGTTAGCTGCGAATCCAGATTCTGCTAACCTGCCGTGATGGTCTCTTCGGTGCTGGTCTCGGGCGCGCGTACACCCATTGGCAAATTGAGCGGCAGCCTCGCCGGCGTGAGTGCCGTCGAATTGGGTGGCATCGCCATCCGCGAGGCGCTGGTTCGGTCCGGGATCTCGCCCGCTGGGGTCGAATACGTGATCATGGGACAGGTCCTGCAGGCGGGTTGCGGCCAGATACCGGCCCGGCAGGCCGCGGTGGCCGGCGGAATCTCCATGGATGTTCCGGCCACCACCATCAACAAGGTGTGCTTGTCAGGGCTGGACGCCATCGCGCTGGCCGATCAGCTGATCCGCGCCGGCGAATACACCACGGTGGTCGCCGGCGGAATGGAGTCGATGACCCAGGCCCCCCATTTGTTGCCCGGTTCGCGCGCCGGTTTCAAGTACGGCGATGTGACCGTCGTCGACCACCTGGCCCACGACGGGCTCACGGACGTCTTCACCGCCGGATCGATGGGTGTGCTCACCGAAACAGTGAACGCGAATCAACCTCACCCGATCTCGCGACAGGATCAGGACGCCTTGCCGTCGCCTCGCATTCCAAGGCGGCGGCTGCTGCGGCGGCCGGCCGGTTCGCCGACGAGATCGTGCCCGTGACGGTGAGGACCCGGAAAGGCGAGGTGCTGGTGGACGCCGACGAAGGCGTTCGAGGCGACACCACCATGGAGTCGCTGGCCAAGTCCGTCCCAGCTTCGGCCCGACGGCGCCATCACGGCCGGCTCCTCCTCACCCATCTCCGACGGAGCCGCTGCGGTCGTGGTGATGGACGTGCCGTGGCTGAGAGGGCGCTGTCCCGTGGCTGGCCGAGATCGTCGCCAGCGCCACCGTGGCCGGACCTGACTCGTCGCTGCAGCTGCAACCGGCCAAGGCCATCCAGGCGGTCTGCAAACGGGCCGGTATCGAACCGGCCGACCTGAACCTCGTCGAGATCAATGAAGCATTCGGCGTGGTCGGGATGGCCTGCATCCGTGAACTGGACATCGACGAAGCCATCGTCAATGTCGACGGCGGCGCCATCGCCTGCGGTCATCCGATCGGGGCGTCCGGCGCGCGCATCGTGCTGCATCTCGCGCTGGAACTGCGCCGCCGCGGCGGCGGGATCGGTGTGGCCGCGTTGTGCGGAGGTGGCGGCCAAGGCCAAGCGCTGCTCCTGCGGGTACCCGCCGATTCCTGAACCAGAGCGGCCCGTGTCGGCGGCCATCGTTGCCGCAGCGGCGGACTCAACGGCCGGGAGAGGAAGTTGGCCAGAAGCGTTCAGCCGGCAGCGGTTCCGCGGCGGCCGACGGCGACGGTGGCGTACAGATCGTCATCGTCGAACGATCCGGACGTCGAATCCGGCGGCGCTCATCGCGTCGCCTGTGCTCTCGGCCTGTTCCTGGCTGGTTTCGATCAGCAGGGACCCGTGGGGCGTCAACCACCGGGCTGCCTCGGCGGCGATGCGCCGATGCAGGTCGAGCCCGTCCGGCCCCCGTTCAAGGCCAGCCACGGCTCGTGCTCGCGCGCCTCGGGCGGCATCAGGGCGATCGCCTCGCTGGGCACATACGGCGCGTTGGCGGCGATGGTGTCGATCCTGCCCCGGAAGTCCCGCGGCAGCGCCGCGAACAGGTCGCCTTCGAAGACCCTTCCGGTCGGCAGGTTGCGGCGTGCGCAGGCGACGGCGGCCGGGTCGAGGTCGGCGGCCAACACCGTCGATTCCGGGTGAGCCGCTGCGACCACCGCACCGACAGCGCCGCACCCGCAACACAGATCCAGCACAATCGGTTGGCTGCCGGTCGACACGGCCAGCGTTTCCCTGACCAGCAATTCGGTCCGCCGGCGGGGGACGAACACTCCGTCGGTCACGGTGATGCGCAAGCCGGCAAAGTCGACGAACCCGACGATGTGCTCCAGTGGAAATCCGGCCACCCGGCGCTCGACCCAACGGTCCAGGGTCGGCGCGTCAGGGGCCGCCTCCAGCAGTAGGGAGGCCTCGTCTTCCGCGAACACACACCCTGCCGCGCGCAGCCGGTCGACGACCTCGGCCCACGGGGCGGCTGCCGGCGGCCGCTCGGGCCGGCGGCCGGGCGGCGGGAGTGAGGAGGTCATGGCAGGGGGAGGCTACCGGCGACTTGCCCGCACCGAAGTGAACCAACGACATCGCTTCGCGGTGTCATGCGCAGATTCCCGTTGCCGACCAGCTCCGGTCCCGCCGGTGTCTGCGTTCGGAGCTGGTGGCGGCCACGGCACGAATCGGATTCCGAGGAGCACTCAGCCCATGGTCTTCTGTCCGTCGATGGCCTCGCGAATGATGTCGGCGTGCCCGCAATGCTGGGCGGTCTCCGCGGAGATGTGGAGAAAGACCCGCCGCAGCGAGCGAGTCGCGCCGGGCGCGAACCAGGGCGCGGCGGGTAGCGGATGGGCAACGTCCAGATCGGGCAGGGTGCGCACCAGTTCATCGGTGGCCGCCGCCACCTGTTCGTACCGGGTCAGTGCGCCGGCCAGCGTCTCACCCGGCTGCAACGCGAATTCGGCGTTGCGAGCCGCCCAGTCGCTGTCTGTCCACTCGGAGAGATCCTTGGCCTGAGCACTTTCCAGCGCTGACGGGCCGTCGACCGCGAATCTCGCCCAACCCTCCTCGGTGGCGGCCACATGCTTGATCAGTCCGCCGATACTCAGTGCGCTGACGGTGGGCGTGAGAGCCGCCTGCTCGTCGGTCAGGGCCCGCGCGGTGAACATCAGGAAGTGCCGCTGGGTCTGCAGCGTCTCGAGGATGTCGGCGCGCTCCTGGCTCAAGGTCGGATCGGTCATCGTGGAGTCTCCTTCTGGTCCGGGCCTTCGTTTCCGGTGACAAATGCCAACGCTAGGCCCGTCAAGTGTCAGGAACTGTCCGCAATGGGCACATCCTGGAAAGATGAGTTCGACGAGTTCCCGGACGCTGCGACTGCTGTCCCTGTTGCAGACCCACCGGTATTGGCCGGGCGCCGAGCTGTCCGACCGGCTGGCCGTATCCGTGCGCACTCTGCGTCGCGACATCGAGCGACTGCGCGAACTCGGCTACCCGGTCCGGGCCAGCCGCGGTGTGGACGGGGGCTACCAACTGGAAGCCGGCGCCGCCATGCCGCCCCTGCTGCTGGACGACGAGGAAGCGGTCGCCCTCGCTGTCGCGTTGCAGACGGCGGTGGGCCAGTCGGTCACCGACCTGGCCGAGACCGCGGTCCGGGCGCTGGCCAAATTGGTCCAGGTGATGCCGCCGCGACTCCGGCAGCGGGTGGAGGCACTCCGGGCGGCCACGGACGTCCAGCCCTGGTCCGCTGCGGCGGCGCCGACCGCGGATCCCGGTGCCCTGCAGACCGCCGCGCTGGCCTGCCGCGACAGTGAGCGGCTGCGGTTCGACTACGCGGCCGCCGACAGACCTCCGGCCGAGAGGCTGGCGGAGCCGATCCGGCTGGTCGTGCTCGGCCGCCGTTGGTATCTGGTGGCCTACGACCTCGACCGGGCCGATTGGCGCAGCTTCCGGGTGGATCGAATGTCCGCGGTGCGGTCGACGGGCTCGCCCTTCCGGGCCCGAACCCTGCCGGGCGGCGACGCGGTCGCGTTCGTGCGCGCCGGTATCGGCCGGATCAATCCGATGATCAAGGTGGAGTTGCGAATTGCGGCCCCGGTAGCGGAGGTCCGGGCCCGCATCGGTCGATACGCGCACATCGACTCATTGCCGGGCAACGAATCTCACGTCGTGATGTGGGCGGATCAATTCGAGTGGCCCGCCCTGGCCGCCGGGGTCGCGGATGCCGAGTTCGAGGTGCTGGGACCGCCGGAATTCGCCGAATACCTGCGCAATTGGTCGGCGCGCTTCGCGCGGGCGGCCGGGGGGAACTGACCGGCAGCCGCCCGAGAGACGTTGCGCAGGTGTTACGGCACCGGTGTCTGCTCAGACCATGCGCACGTCGATGCTCGTCCTGCCGGCCGTCCTGGCCACCGCCGTGATCGTTTTGAGCGGCTGCTCGAGTTCCGCACCAAACGTAGGAGCGCAGATCCTGGCCCGACAGGTGGGCGCGGAAGCGGCGGCCGATCAGGCCTCGGCGCAGGCGGCGGAGTCGACGCAATCGGCGGCGTTCGCCAACGCGGTGGCTCCTGATCCCTGCCAGGTGCTGAGCAAGGCAGATCTGCAGCCGTTCTTTCTGGGCCAGATCACCACCGAACTCCCGATGGTGGAACTGAGCACGGACAAGGACGGCAAAGCCTGCCAGTGGACCGACGTTTCCGGTTCGACCGTCAGCATCACCTTGGAGGCCGGCGAGCGAGCGCAGTCGCGTTGGTTCCCTTCCTCCCAACCCGGCAACGGGAACATTTTCTTCTCGGGAGTCGGCGACAAAGCCGAACACGGAGAAAGTCTGTACGACATGGTGGCCATTGTCGGGTCGGACAGCAGTCCCCGCCTGGCCTGTGGAATAACGGAGAGCGGGTATCAGAACTTGGCGCTGAGCAAAGGCGTGGACATCCAGAAAGTTTCCGACGACGCGCTGACCAAAGCCGACCAGCAGTACGGCACGCTGTGCAACAAACTCTTCGGTCAGGGCGACACCACCACCACGCTGACGGCCCACCCGACCGGTACCGCACCCACGGTGGCCGCCAATACCCTGGCGGACAGCGGCACCGTCCCGAATACCAAGGTTCCAGTGCCACAGGGCGTCTCATGTGCAGGCGCAAATACGACCAAGGACAGCCTCCTGGACGGCTGGGACTGCGTCACCACCACGACGGATGATCCCGCGGCGGTCTACGCCTATTTTCTGGCCGCGCTGCCCAAGGCGGGGTACACCATTGCCGCGGAGTCCCAGAGCAAGAGCGACACCGGCGCGATGATCTTCCGCATTCGATTCGCCGGGCCGGACGCCGGATACACCTCGAACGTCCTGTTGATCGACAAGAAGGTCACCGTGAGCGTGGACGCTCCCGACAAATGATGAGCGCCGTGTTACTCCCGCAGACGAGCGACGAGCCGGCCGCTCTAGACTCCGGCCGTGAGCAAGGTCCGGGTCGACGTGCTCGGTTCGGTCACCGTCTCCGGTCCCGGCGGACGCCTGCAGGGTTTGGATCTGGGCGGGCGGCGGGCCCGAGTCGCCCTGGTGGCCCTGGCCCTGCACCGGCGCCCCATGAACGCGCAACGCCTGGCCGAATCGGTGTGGGCAAGCGACCCGCCTCCGACGTGGCCGGCGGCCTTGCGCAATGTCGTCCGCGACCTCCGGTTGGCGTTGGCGGGCATCGGTCTGGGCGAGCAAACGCTCATCACGACCCAGCCCAACGGGTACGCAATCTCCGGCGCCGAAACAGAAGTCGAGATGGCCGAGCGGAATCTTGACGCCGCTGAACTGCTCGTCCGGCAGGCGCCGGCGCAGGCGTTACGGATGTCCGAGGCGGCGGCGGGCCTGCACGCCGAGGACCTGCTACCCGCCGAGGATGCCACCTGGCTGACTCCGCATCGATCCGCTTTGGAGGTCATGCGGGCCCGGGCCTGGCAGGTGATCGCGGCGGCCGCCGGTGAGCTGGGCGATCATGACAGGGCCATCGCCGCGGGGCGGCTGTTGGTCGCCGAGAACCCGATCGACGAGCGCGCACACCGGACCCTGCTGGTCGCTCTGGACGGGGCCGGGGATCGATCCGGAGTGGTCCAAGCCTTCGAGCGATGTCGCAGCCTGTTGGCCGATCAGCTGGGAGTGGACCCGAGCGCGGAAACGGTGGAGGTGTATCTGGCGGCGCTTCGGTCGGAGCCGGCGCCGGCCGGCGCTCGCTTGCCCGCGACCAACGACGCCTTCCTGGCCAGGACGACCGAACTCGCTGAGCTCAGCCGCGCGTTGGGCCGGCCCGGGGCGGTCATCCTGGTCGGCCGCGGGGGCGTCGGCAAGACCCGACTGGCCCGGGAAGCGGCGACCCGGCTGCGGGGGCAGGCGGAGCTCCGCTGGGTACCACTGGCCGGGGTACCGGCGGACGAACTGGTGGCGGCGCATGTCGCCCTGGCCCTCGGGGCGGACGCCTCCGCCGATCCGGCCGGTTCTCTGGCGCAGCAGCTCGCCCCGATGGGACGCACGGTGCTGGTGCTGGACGGTTGCGAAGGCGTCCCCGACGGCATCTCATCGCTGCTGGCAGCGGTGCTCCCGTTGTGCCCGGAGCTGACCGTGCTGGCCACCTGCCGCGGGCCCTTGGCCGTCGAAGACGAGTTCTGTCTGGAAGTGCAGCCCTTGCCCCACGGCGCAGGCGGTGGCGCCGTCGAGGGGGATGGCGGCGGTCCGACGGCCGCTTCGGCGCTGTTGCGCACCCGAGCCGCCGAGCGGGGGCGGCCGCTGCCGGACGACCCGACCAGTCGTGCCCTGATCGACACCCTCTGCGGGCGCTGTGCGGGTCTTCCGCTGGCCTTGGAGCTGGTGGCGGCGCAGTTGGTGGACACCTCTCTGGCCGACTTGGCCGATGAGCTACCCAACGAGTCCGAGCCAGATCCCGACGAACTGACGGCCGTGTTGGATCGCTCATACCAGCTGCTGGACGACGCCGAGGCGGCCCTGTTCCGCCGCTGCGCCGTGCTGGCCGGTCCCGTCAGCCTTCCGATGATTCGAGCAGTGGCGGCAGACGAGACGTTGCCCCCGTTGCGGGTGACCAGAATCCTGCGATCACTGACCTCCGCAGGATTGCTGACTGTCGATCGCTCCGGACCGCGGTGGCGGTATCACCAGGACGACGACGTCAGAGCATATGCCCAACGCCAGCTTTCGCCCGCGGACGCCAAGGCCGCCCTGCATCGACTGGGCGCGGCACTGACCGGTCTGCTGCCGCAGGATCCCAAAGCCTCTCCGATGCCATTCGCCCAGGCCCTCACGGAGGTGACCGGCTGCCTGCGCTCGTACCTGGAAGCCTGCGTGGACGGTCCGCTGCCGCGCGAAGCCGGTCTGGAATTCGCATTTCGGTTGCACCGGTACTGGGCCGCCCGCAGCATCGCCGAAGGTCGCTACTGGCTCGGTCGATTGTTGGACCAGGCGCGGCCCGGACGGTGGGCCGCCCTGGCCACTTTTGCCTACGGCTATCTGGTCTACTGGGCGGGCCAGGCCCGCGAGGCGTTGACGGTCTTGCAATCCGCGGCGGAGCAGTTGGCTGGAGTCGAGGACAGTTTCCGCGCTCGGGCGCTGATGTACCTGGCCGGGATCCTCGACGATGTCGATCGCGGCGCGGAGGGGCTGACTGGCATTCAGGAGAGCGCACGCATCGCCGAGGAGATCGGCGACGACAATCTTTTCGTCGGCGCCACCATCGGAATCGGCTCGATCCTGGCCGAGCGCGGCGATCCGGCGGCCGCGGGTTTCGCGCTGGCCGCTCTGGACCGCGGTCGTGCCAACAGCCCGGCTGACCAACTGGCCGGGGTCATGCCTACCGCAGCGCAGATTTGTTGGCAGGTCGGTGATTTCGAGGCAGCCCGAGCGATCGTGCAAGAGTGCCGGCCACTTCTGGGCACGGGGGCGCGCATCGCCCACGTTTACCTGTTGTCGGTGTCAGCGGGGTTGTCGCTGGCCGAAGGGGACGCTCGGCAGGCTGTCGACTTCGCCGGCCAGGCGCGGGCCGAGGGCGCCGAGCTCGGCGTGGAGCGCGAACTTCCGATGATTTCGTCGCTGCTGGCGTGGGCGCTGACGCTGGCCGGCGACCCGGAGGGGGGTCGGCGGGAAGCCAGGGTGGCGGTGCAGAGAGCCGCCGCCTTGGAGTACGACGGCCCCTTGGCCACGGCGCTGGAGACGGCCGCTCTGGTGCTGGAGGCTACCGGATCGGGCGGAAGCCAGAACCTCGCGGCCATCCTGCGAGGGGCGGACGCCATCCGGCGGGCCGGGAACCGGCCGGCAGTCGCTCTGTTCCGAGACCTGGTCTCCGAGTTGCCGGCCAAGTCGGCGCCCTGGACGGGACCGGAGCCGACTCGGGACGATGTCGCGCGGATGGCTGTTCACTGGCTGGATCAACCCGCCGTCGGGCGATAACCGCATGATCGCCCGGGCCGCCCGGGCCGACGTTCGTCAGCGCCGGGCGATGGCCCGCTCCACCAAATCCGCGTACAGGGAGCCCAGGTCGTCGCCGGCCGCCGCCACCGACATGGGCAACAGCGACGTCTCCGTGAGTCCGGGCGAAACGTTGACTTCCAGAAAATGCACGGTTCCGTCGGCCGCGACGACGGCGTCCGTCCGCGACAGATCACGCAAGCCCAGGATGCGATGCGCGCCGAGTGCCAGTTCCGCGGCCGCCCGCGCCGACTCCTCGGTCAGCCGGGCTGGGGTGTGATAACGGGTGAGCCCAGCGGTGTAACGGGACTCGTAATCGAAAACACCGCTGTCCGGCACTATCTCGACCGCCGGCAACGCCCGGGGGCCAGCGCCGTCCTCGATCACCGAAACGGCGATCTCGGTCCCCTCGACGAACTGCTCGACCAGGACCACCTCGCCGTAGGCGAACGCCGTCACCAGGGCGTGCGGGACTTCGGGTGCCGTCCGGACCATGGATGCCCCCAGCGCCGACCCGCCCTGGTGGGGTTTGAACATCAACGGCAGCCCCAGGTGACCGACCAGTGCGTCGATCAGGGTGGCCGCGCCCAAGTCGCGAAAGGTGTTGTGGGCGAGAGTGAACCAATTCGGAGTACGAAAACCCGCCCGGTCGACCAACGTCTTGGCGGTGGGCTTGTCCCAGGACAGACGGCAATTGTGGGTGCCGGTACCGGGATAGGGAACCCCGGCCATGTCCAGGACGCCTTGTACGGCGCCGTTCTCGCCGCGGCCACCGTGCAGCGCGATGACCGCCGCGTCCGGGCGCTGGGCGGCCAGATAGGGCAACAGCCCGGCGTCGGCGTCGCGCACCGTCACTTCCAACCCGCGCCGTCGGAGCGCTTCGGCCATCCGCGACCCGCTGCGCAGCGAGACATCTCGCTCGTGGGTCAGGCCGCCGGCCAGCACCACCACATGCCGGTCCATCAGACGAGATCGGGGGACGGTGAGGATGGGCCGCGCTCGGCGAGGCGATCGGCCCGAAGTTCCCGGGTCGGCGATTGCCGGGCCCATTCGCCGGTACCGAAGGTCTGCATCACGTCCAGTTCGTTGGCGAGCACGCCGGCCAGCCGGCGGACTCCTTCGACGATGCGCTCCGGGGTCGGATAACAGAAGGACAAGCGCATCTGCCGGCTACCCAAGCCGTCCTGATAGAAGGCGGTGCCCGGTACGTAGGCCACCCGCGCCGTCACCGCCCGGGGCAACATGGCGGCCGTGTCGAAACCCTCCGGCAGGGTGACCCACACGAAGAAGCCGCCCTCGGGACGCGTCCAGGTCGTGCCCGCCGGCATGTATTGCTCGAGCGCCGCCAGCATCGCGTCCCGGCGCTCCGCATAGGTCTGCCGATAAGCCTTGACCTGACTCTGCCAATCGAAATTCCGCAGGTAGCGGGAAATGAGCAATTGGTTGAAGGCCGGTGGGCACAGCACCGACCCCTCGTTGGCCAGCACCAGTTTCTCCCGGACCGCGTGCGGCGCCAGCACCCAACCGACCCGCAGTCCCGGCGCGAACGTCTTGGAAAAGGAACCGAGGTAAATGACGTTGTCCGGATCATCGGCGCGGATCGCCCGGTGCACCTGGTTTTCGAAACCCAAGAGACCGTAAGGATTGTCCTCGAGAATTGGGATGCCGGCCGCTCGGCAGATCTCCGCCACCCGCATCCGGCGCTCACCGACATGGTGACGCCGGCCGGATTGTGGAAATTCGGAATCGTGTAGAGGAATTTGATTCGCCGGTCCTGCCCGCGCACCGCGGTGATGGCCGCCTCCAACGCCTCGGGCACCAGGCCGTCGTCGTCCATGGCGACGTGCACGACCTGCGCCTGGTAGGCGGTGAACGTGGTGAGGGCGCCGACGTAGGACGGGGCCTCGGCCAGCACCACGTCGCCGGGATCGCAGAAGATCCGGGTGGCCAGGTCCAGCGCCATCTGAGAGCCGACGGTGACGGTCACGTCGTCCGGATGGGCCGAGATGCCCTCCAGCGCCATCACCTGGCAGATCTGCTCCCGCAGCTCGGCGATGCCCTGACCGGAGCCGTACTGCAGCCCGATCAGGCCCTCCTCGCCGACCAGCGCGGACGTTTCCGCGGCCAGGTGTTCCAGCGGCAACGACGCCAGATACGGCATGCCGCCGGCCAGGGAAACCACTTCGGGCCGATTGGCCACGGCGAACAGGGATCGCACGGCCGAGGCGCGCATACCGGCGGTGCGGCGCGCGTACAGCGGCATGTGTCGGTCGAGGCTGTCACCGGTCATGGGTTTGTCCTGGGTCGAGCGGGCGGCGAGCGGGCGGCGGGCGGGTGCGCGCCCGGGTGGAGCGCGTACCGATCCTACGGACGGCCGGGGGAAGGTCCGGTTGTCCGCGCCCGTCCCTCTTATTCTGGGCGGGGAACGGGCGCAGCGCTCGGAAGGAGCGGTCCTTGGGTCGGGCGTTGGTGCCGCTGTCGATGGCGACGATCGGCCAGCTCCCCGGACGGTGCCGCAGCTGCATCGCCTGGGAGGTGGCGGGGGCCCGGCCCGCCTTCGAAACCGAACCCGATGTGCCCGCGGCTGGAGCCGCCGCGGTCGTGCGGCCGGCGGTCGCGCCCGAATCGGAAGGGGCCGGCGAGGTCGTCGCCCTCTCCTCCGCCGAGCGGGCGTTCGAGAAGGAGGTCTGGCTGTCCGGGGTCATGCTGACCTGGGGCTCAGCCGGTCTGATCGCCACGGTCGACGACCAGCCCGCCGGTTTCGTGCTGTATGCGCCGCCCACGGCGGTGCCTTCGGCGGCCGCCTTTCCCAGCGGCCCGGTGTCCCCCGACGCCGTGCTGATGACCGGGGCCCGGGTGCTGCCGGAGTTCGCCGGGCAGGGCCTGGGCCGCTATCTGATCACCGGCATGATCGCCGCTCTGGTGCGGCGCGGGGTGCGGGCGATCGAGGCGTTCGGGACGGATGACGCCGCCCCGCCGGCGCACGGCCTGTTCGGGCGGCGGCACCGCGCGGCGGCGTCGGAGCGTGATCACCGACGTGCCCGGGTGCCTGCTCCCGGCGTCGTTCCTGCGGGTCGTGGGCTTCGGGGACGTTCACCCGCATCACCGCTATCCGCGGCTGCGCTACGAGTTGGAGTCGGGGATCAACTGGAAGGCCGAAGTCGAGGCGGCCCTGGAGAGCCTGTTCACCGAGAGTGTGCTGTCGGCGGCGTCGGCGCGGGCACCGGAGCTGGTGGGTGCCGCCGAGGCGCCCGCCGGGTTGTGCTTGCTGCCGCACCCGCACCGGCAACCTCGGCCCGCATCCCTGTCGCCCGGTGCCGAGGTTGCCCCGAAGTTGTGTGGGTAGCACCAAAGTTGCTGGTGCTAGCCAGAGACCTTCGGTGCTCACTGCCTCGTGTGCTTGTTACCCGCCGCGGCGGGTCGGGTGGTGCGGCCCCGGAGAGAAGTCGGCGCCCCCGAGAGCGAGTCCGCGCCCCCTTCAGGCGACGGCTTCAGCCGGGAAAGTCGGTGCTGACAGTCAAGCGTTCCCAGGCGTGCAGGTCCGCCAGTTCCTGCTGCAGGATCTGGCGGGCGGCTCCCAGAGCGTCCGACCCGAGGTGCAGGATTTCGGGTGGGTTGCCGGACTCGACAGCCTCGACGATGGCCGCCGCGGCCCTGTTGGGATCGCCCGGCTGGGTGCCGTGGACCCGGTCGTTCTCCTTGCGGCGCTTGCCCGCTGTCTCCGCGTAGGCGGAAATGGCGGCGCTGGACTGGGCCAGCGAGCGGCCGGCGAAGTCCGTGCGGAAGCCGCCGGGTTCGACCGACATGGCCGTGAGTCCGAGCGGTGCGATTTCCTTTCGCAGCGCCCCGGTCAGTCCCTCCAGGGCCGCCTTGGTGGCCGCGTAGTAGCCGGACCCGGCCGGTTTGATCTTCGCGCCGATGGACGAGACATTCACGATCGTCCCTCGCCCGCGGGCCCGCATTCCCGGCAGCAGCGCCTTCATCAGCGCCACCGGTCCGAAGACATTGGTGGCGAAGAGCGTTTGCACCGCGTCGTCATCGCCCTCCTCGAGGGCGGACCGGTAGCCATAGCCGGCGTTGTTGACCAGGACGTCCACGGCATCGAAGTGGCCCAGGGCCGCCGCCACGGCCTCGGTGATCTGCGCCGCGACGGTCACGTCGAGCGGCAGCACGAGGGCGGTGTCCGGATATCTGTCAGCGAAGTCGGACACGCTGTCGATACGGCGGGCGGTGACGACTGCCCGGTCGCCGCGAGCGAGAACATACTCGGCCAACGATCGGCCGAGCCCGGTCGAGCAGCCGGTCAGGAACCAGGTCAGCATGCGTGGGATGCCCTTCGTCGTCGGTGATGAACCCGTGCTGATTCAACTCGTAGTGACCGGCGGCGACATCACGGGTAGGACGTGAAGGCTCACCAAAACACGTTGCGGCCGGCGGTAACCCACTATGACCGGACCGTGGACAGCTGCGGTCGTGCCGCGCCACCACCGGGTAGACGATGGCCCTCTTGATCGCGGTCGGGAGACGACCGGCGCTCCGGCCGGAGTTCGCCGCTCGCACCGACCCACCGGTCAGGCCGCCCCGCGCGACGCTGCCAGCTCCGGCCGCGGCGCGGGCCGGTGAACCGTGGCCATCGTCGTCGGCGGGTAGCTGCGGTGACCCGGTAAACCGGCGAACTCGACAACGACCCGCCCGGGAGCGCCCTCCAGCCGGTGCAGGGTCACCATGGCCATGCCGTACTCGACGGACACGGTGACCAGGTCACCGATGCGCCACTCGGCAGCGGGCAGATCCAGCGTGCGCGATCCCATGCCGGCAGGCTGCCACGCGGCACCGACAGTGGCTCTGATCCGGACCGCTAGGCCGCTTGCTCGCCGCCTCGGCGGGGACCGTAGGTCGACCGGTTGCCGGCTCGACGCCGGGTGGGCCGCAATAGCTCGCGTTTGGCCGGACCCGGCCGGGGGACCGTGCCCGAATGGACGGGTCGAGACTTTCGGCGCTGGTGACCGGTGCCTCGAGTGGCGTCGGGCGGGCGACCGCGGTGGCGTTGGCCGAACGCGGCTATCGCCTTGTGCTGGTCAGCCGATCGGAGGCCGGACTTCGATCCGCCGAGGACCTCTGCACGCGGGCAGGTGCCGAAGTGGTCGTCTGCCCGGCCGACATCGGCGACCGGAACGCCGTCGAGGCCGCCTTCTCCACCGGTGTCGCCCGCTTCGGGCGAATCGATGTCGTGGTGCAAGCCGCCGCCGCCGTCGTCTACGGCCACTTCGAAGACGTACCCGCCGAGGTGTTCGACCGGGCCATGACCACGACGGTGCTGGGTACGGCCAATGTCGCCCGCGCCGCGCTGGCCCATTTCCGCGAGAGCGAGCGTGGACACCTGGTGATCATCGGATCGTTGCTGGGCAAGATCGCCGTGCCCTGGATGAGTGGTTACGTGGTCGGGAAGTGGGCGGTGCAGGCATTGAGCCGCACCCTGCACATCGAGACCAAACGGAGTCCGGATATCCACGTCAGCACGGTGTCGCCGGGGAGCGTCAATACCCCCGCCTATTTGCTCGCCGCCAACTACGCCGGCTTCGAAGGCCGACCGCCACCGCCGATCGACCCTCCGGAGAAGGTGGCCCGGGCGGTGCTGAAGACCTTGGACCATCCCCGGCGGGAGCGATCGGTCGGACCGTTCAATGGCTTCGTCATCGCCGGTTTTCGGCTGGTACCTGCGGTTTACGACGTTCTGGTGACCCCGCTGATGAAGCTGGGAGGGCTGTCCCGCCGTCCCCCAGCTGATCCGAACGGATCGGTCTTCGCGTCGACCGGTCGTCCGGTGCACATGCACGGCGTCTGGACCCGGCTCGGCCGGCGGGTGAGCGGGGATGTCGGCGGCGTGGGTTTCACTGGCGGCCCGGACTGACGCCAGACCCAATCGCCTGCTTCCGGATGCGCGGCACCTCCCTACCAGCCACAATCGGCAGATGCCTTTCGAGTACGAGGTAGTGGACCGGCCGGCTCAACCGTATGTGGCTTTGCGCGACGTCGTGCCGATGGACCGCGTCTCGGTGGTCGCCGACCGCTTCGGCGAGCTGTTCGGCTGGTTGGGTCAGCGATCACTGAATCCCGTCGGGCCGCCGTTCCTGCGGTACCGGGTGATCCAGGCCGACGGCCGGCTCGACATGGAAGCCGGAATCCCGGTCGGCGGGGAGGTGTCCGCCGAGGGGGCGGTCAGCGTCGACGTGCTTCCGGCCGGGCGCTTCCTGATGGCCGAGCATCTGGGACCGTACAGCGGCGTCGGCGCCCTGACGGCAGATCTGCTCGCCTGGGCGCACGACCACCTGCTCAGCTTCGACCAACATGCGGTCGCACTGGGCGAGGAATGGGGATGCCGGCTCGAGATCTACCCGACCGACCCCCGCCAGGAACCCGATCCGCAGCGGTGGCTGACTTTGCTCGCCTTCAAGCTGGCCTGAGCGGACGGGGTCTCCGGCGTTGGCGTCGGAGTGTGTTGACATGGCGACGGACGGTGGTACAGCATTTGATCGCCTGGAGCCCGGGCCGAAACGACCTGTCGAACCGGAAAGGTCGGAGTCGATCGGGCGGTAGGTGTTCGCTCTCCGGCGCGGCCTGTGAGTCGCGCCGCCGGTCAGGGGTTGTCAGGGGGTCGCGCAGAAACAGTCGCCCGCCTTTGGAGTCGGGATTGCCCGGCCGGCAACCATCTCCGGTGAGCCGGCGGCTCCGTCTCGTTGTCCTGCGCCGCCATCGGTTCCGGACCCCTGATTGCCATTGTCGTCGTTCCCCGGCTGCCCGGACAGCGGCGTCCGCCCGCGATCGACCCGTTCAAGCCAACCCCGCCGCCCGCCGCCGTCCACTTCCTGAAAGGCCATATTCGTGACGTCTTCCGAGCAGACCCCCGATCCCTCGGCTTCCCAGCAGCACCCGACCATCACGGATGTACCCGTCGGCCTGGACGCCTCCGGCACGCGGGCTGAATTCGACAGCATGGGAAACGTGGACGTGCCGGCCAACCGGTACTGGGGAGCCCAGACGCAGCGTTCGCTGGTGCATTTCTCCATCGGCGACGACCATATGCCCAAGGAGGTGTACCGCGCCTACGGATATGTGAAAAAGGCCGCCGCCATGGTGAACAATGCGGCCGGCCGCTTGCCGAAGTGGAAAGCCGATGCCATCGTCAAGGCGGCCGAGGAAACCATCTCCGGTGATCTCGACGACAACTTCCCGCTTTTCGTCTGGCAGACCGGTTCCGGAACCCAGAGCAACATGAACGTCAACGAAGTCATTTCCAACCGGGCCATTCAGCTGCTCGGCGGGACGCTCGGTACCCAACATCCGGTCGGCCCCAACGATGACGTCAACATGGGGCAGTCGAGCAACGACACCTTTCCGACGGCCATGCACGTCGCAGCCATTCTCGAGATCGACGGAAAACTGCTGCCGCGGGTGACCGAGCTGGCCGACGAACTGGATGCCAAATCGGCCCAGTGGATGGATGTGGTCAAGATCGGACGGACGCACCTGGAAGACGCCGTTCCGCTGACCGTCGGCCAGGAGTGGTCGGGCTGGGCGGCCATGATCCGCGCCTGCATCGCCGAAATCGAGCACAGCCGAGGTGGCCTGTTCGAACTGGCCGCCGGCGGCACCGCTGTCGGTACCGGCCTGAACGCGCCCGAGGGTTTCAGCCGCGATATCGCCGCGACGATTGCCGAGCTCACCGGAAAGCCGTTCGTCACTTCACCGAACAAGTTCATGGCGCAGGGCTCACTGGACGCGATGGTCCGAGCGAGCGCCGCGCTGCGTGGCTTGGCAGTGGCCCTGATGAAGATCGCCAACGACATGCGTTGGCTGGCATCCGGTCCGCGGACCGGGTTCGCCGAACTGCTGTTGCCGGAGAACGAACCGGGTTCTTCCATCATGCCGGGCAAGGTGAACCCGACCCAGTGCGAGGCCATCGTGATGATCAGCATCCAGGTGCTCGGCGAGGATGCCGCGATTGCCTTCTCCGGTTCGCAGGGCAATTTCGAACTGAACGCCATGCGGCCGGTCATCATCAACAACTTCCTGCATTCTGCGCGGATTTTGGGCGACGGAATCGAGAAGTTCCTGGAGTACTCGGTCCGGGGCACCCGGCTGAACGAGAAGAAGATCGCCAGTTATGTGGGCGAGAGCCTGATGCTGGTCACCGCGCTCAGCCCGGTCATCGGGTATCAGAACGCCGCGCACATCGCCGAGAACGCCCTGGCCAATGATCAGACGCTCAAAGAGGCCGCGCTCGCGTCCGGCCACGTCACCGAGGAGCAGTTCGACTCGATCGTCGTCCCGGCTGACCTGGTCGGGCACGGCGTCGAGGGCGCTTGATGGACCAGAGGCGCGGAACGCACGACTCAGCGCGGTCTGCGCCATCCCCGGGCGAGGCCCCCGCGGGCTTCGCCCGGGTAGCGCTCGCCGGGCTGCTGGGCAGCGGGGCGGAGTCCGAACGCATCGCCGCCCGCGCCCAGCAGATCGCCGATGTCTTCGACGGCCACGCGCAGCTGGCGCTGGGGTGGACCGAATCCACCCTCACCTTTGTCGCGTCCGACGGCCAGACCACGACCCACCGGTTCGAAGCCCCGCCGGCAGCGGTGGCCATGAACAAGGTGATGGCGATCGACGGCGCCATCAATGGGCTGTCGGACAAGCGGTTGACGCTGGATCAGGCCGCTGCCGGGGTGCGGAAGGCACTGAAGTTGCCACCGGCGAACGTGTTCCTGTTCGCCGCGGCCTGTGCCGTCGGGGCCGGCTGCCTCGCGGTCATCTTCGGCGTCGAACACTGGCAGCCGGTGGGGTTGATCGCGCTGGCTGCGGCGCTCGGAGCCTTCGTCCGGCGCGGTTTGGCCAAGCTGGGAGCCTCCAACTTCTGGCAAGCCGGGGCGGCCGCTTTTCTCGCCGGCTTGATCGGTGCCCTGGCGGTCGACATGGACTGGAGTTCGCCGCTGCGGCTGGCCACGGTGTGCCCATGCATGGTGCTGGTGCCGGGACCGCACCTGTTGAACGGTTCCCTCGACCTGGCGGCCCTCCGAATTCCGCTCGGCATCGCCAGGTTGGCGTTCGCCACTGTCACGCTCCTGGCCATCGGCGCGGGGGTGCTTGTCGGCTTGTGGGCCGGCGGGGCCTCGCTGGTGCTGGATCCCGCCTCGCGCGAGATCCCCATCTGGCTCGATGCTCTGGCCGGCGGCGTGGTGGCCATCTGTTACGGGGTCTTCTATTCGGCGCCGCTGCGCATCCTGTTCTGGCCGTTCGCGGTGGGTGCGGTGGTTCATGCGCTCCGCTGGCTGGCGCTGTACCAGTGGCATCTGGACCCCTGGGTGGGGGCCGGATTGGCCTGCTTGGTCGCCGGGTTTCTCCTGATCCCGGTGTCGGCCCGGTTCCAGGTGCCGTTCTCGGCGGTCGGGTTCGCCTCGGTGGTGTCGCTGATGCCCGGCCTCCTGGTCTTCCGGACCCTGGCCGCGCTGTCGATGCTGCAGAGCGCGAAGGGTGACGCTGCGCAGCCGCTGGTGGTCTCGCTGGTGAACGACGCCAACGTGGCCCTGCTGACCGTCCTGGCCATGGCGATCGGGTTCCTCGTCCCCGCGGCCTGCTACCGCCTGCTGGCGCGCTTGCGGAGAAGTCCGAGCGTGCCGGCCTGACCGGCGCGCATCGACAGCGGGGGCCACTGCGATGGCCGCCGGCTCCCACACCAGCGGCTGATGTCCGCCCAGGGTGAACGAGCGACCGGGAACAAAAGGCTCCACGCCATCCTTGAGCTAGTCGCACTCAACCTTCCCGACCGGCCGTCAGGCAAGTCGGCATCGATCGGTCGGGTGAGCCGAGAGGAGCTCGCCGATCCGGCGAGCCGAACCGAGGAGCCTTCCGAACATGACCCAAACTCTGCGTCTACCGGTGTTGTCGCTGACCGACCAGGTGGTGCTGCCCGGCATGGTGGTGCCGATCGAGCTGGACGACGCTGCTCAGGCCGCGGTCGACGCGGCTCGCGCGGCCGGCACTGACAAGGACGACGCCAAGCTGTTGCTGGCCCCGCGACTGTCCGACCGCTACTCGGCGTTCGGCGTGGTGGCCACCATCGAACAACTGGGCCGGCTGCCCGGCGGCGCACCGGGCGCCGTGCTGCGGGCCGAGACGCGGGCCCGCATCGGCACCGGTGTCACCGGTCCCGGCGCCGCTCTCTGGGTGGAAGCGGAGCTGGTGGAATCGACTCCCGCCACCGAGATCACCCGCAAGCTGGCCGCCGAGTACAAGGGCTTGGTCATCGCCAGCCTGCAGCGGCGGAACGCCTGGCAGATCGTGGACACCGTCAAGGACATCACCGATCCGTCGACGCTGGCCGACACCTCTGGATGGGCCACGTATCTGACCGGGGAACAGAAGCGTCAGCTGCTGGAGACGCCCGACATCGATGCCCGGCTGAGCGTGCTGATCGAGTGGACGCGCGATCATCTGGCCGATGTGGAGGTCTCCGAGAAAATCGCGTCCGACGTCCGGGAGGGCGTGGAGAAGTCGCAGCGTGAGTTCCTGCTGCGCCAGCAACTCGCCGCCATCCGCAAGGAGCTGGGCGAGGACGAACCCGACGGCGCGACCGATTACCGCGCCCGGGTCGAGGCCGCCAACCTGCCCGAGGACGTCTTCAAGGCCGCCATGCGCGAAGTCGGCAAGCTGGAGCGAGCCTCCGACCAGTCACCGGAGTCCGGCTGGATCCGTACCTGGCTGGACACGGTGCTGGAGATGCCGTGGAACACCAAGACGACGGACGCGACCGACGTGCAGGCGGCTCGTGTCGTCCTGGACACCGACCATCACGGGCTGGACGACGTCAAGGACCGCATCGTCGAGTACTTGGCGGTCCGGTCGCGGCGCGCCTCTCGGGGTCTGGAACTGGTCGGCGGGCGCGGCTCCGGCGCGGTGCTGGCGCTGGCCGGTCCGCCCGGAGTCGGGAAGACCTCGCTCGGCGAGTCGATCGCCAGGGCGCTGGGCCGCAAGTTCGTGCGGGTCGCCCTGGGCGGGGTACGGGACGAGGCCGAAATCCGCGGGCACCGGCGCACCTACGTCGGCGCCCTGCCCGGCCGAATCGTCCGGGCCATCACCGAGGCCGGTTCGATGAACCCCGTGGTGTTGCTGGACGAGGTCGACAAGCTGGGCTCCGACTACCGGGGCGATCCGGCGGCCGCCCTGCTCGAGGTGTTGGACCCGGCGCAGAACCACACCTTCCGGGACCATTACCTGGAATTCGACCTGGATCTGTCGGACGTGCTGTTCCTGGCCACCGCCAACATGGTCGAGCAGATTCCCGGGCCGCTGCTGGACCGGATGGAGCTCGTCAGTCTCGATGGATACACCGAGGACGACAAGGTCGCCATCGCCCGGCACCATCTCTGGCCGCGTCAGGTCGAGCGGGCGGCGTTGACCGAACAGGAAGTGTCCATCGACGACGAGGCCCTCAAGCTCATGGCCACGGACTACACGCGGGAAGCCGGCGTCCGGCAACTCGAACGGTCGTTGGCCAAGGTGTTGCGGAAGGTGACCACCAAGCTGGCCGCTGACCCGCAGGAGCACATCGGTGTCCGACGTCGACGATCTGCAGGCGTACCTGGGGCGGCCGCGCTTCACGCCGGAAACGGCCGAGCGCACGGCAGTGCCCGGGCGTGGCCACCGGGCTGGCAGTGACCGGACTGGGCGGCGACGTCCTCTTCATCGAGGCCACGCTGGTACCGAGCGACGAGTCCGGGTGTGAAGCTCCATCTCACCGGGCAATTGGGCGACGTGATGAAGGAGTCTGCGCACATCGCCCTGAGCTACCTGCGCTCGCACGCCGATCAGCTGGGGCTGGACCTGTCAGCCTTCTCCGGCACCGTGCACCTGCACGTTCCGGCGGGAGCGGTGCCCAAGGACGGCCCATCGGCCGGGGTCACCATGACCACGGCTCTGTACTCGCTGATCACCGGGCGAAACGTGCGGTCGGACGTCGGGATGACCGGCGAGGTCACGCTGAACGGCCGGGTACTGCCGATCGGCGGGCTGAAGCAAAAACTGCTGGCGGCTCAGCGCGCCGGTCTGACCACGGTGTTCGTGCCGCAGCGGAACGAGCCGGACCTGGACGACGTGCCGGCGGAGGTGTTGGCCGTGGTTGAGGTGCAAGCCGATGACCGATGTGGCCGACATCCTGGCCCAAGCGCTGGAGCCGGCCGGTTCCGGCGACAGCCGCGCACGCCGCCTGACCGGGCGTCGTTTCCGGAGAGAACGGGCAGTCCGGCTCGAGGGCCCGGAGTGCCCGTTCTCTGCGCTCGCCGACGGGCTCGCCGACGGACCCGTGCGGTCAGGGCCGGTCAGCTGCCGAGAGCTTGCAGCTTGGTGCGGATCGCCCCGGCCACGCCCACGTCCTTCGCCCGCTGCAACAGGGCGGTCAATGCCGTTCTCACGGCCGCGCGATCATCGGGTGTGGTCGCGGCGTCCGCGCGTCGGCTGAGCACGTTGAACTCCAACAGCTGGTTGTCGACGTCCTGGTCTTCGCTCATGGTGGGTCCTCTTTCGCGTTCCTGCACCGGTTGTACCCACCGGGCCGGGCCCAGAAATCCGGCTGCCAATAATTGGCAGGTTTGGTGGTCCGCGCACACGGGGATCGAGTCGGCGCGGAACAAACCGCTCTTCTCTTGTCATCGTGACGGCGCCCAACGATTGGGCCCGATGACTTCGTCCCCCTCGAGGACCCAGAATGTCCACTGCCACAACACAGGCGCGCTCGACGCGCGGCCTCCTCCAGACGCTGACCTTGGTGATCGGCGTTGTCTTCCTGCTCGTCGGCATCGCCGGATTCATTCCCGGCGTCACGACGAATTACCACGATCTGACTTTCGCCGGTCACCATTCCGATGCGAAACTGATCGGGATCTTCCAGGTGTCGGTGTTTCACAACATCGTGCACCTTTTGTTCGGGATCATCGGTGTCGCATCCGCCCGAACCGCCCGCGCCTCCCGCATGTATCTCATCGTCGGCGGAGTCGTCTACTTGGTGCTGTGGATTTACGGCCTCATCATGGACCCGATGAGCGGGGCCAACTTCGTGCCCCTGAACACCGCCGACAATTGGCTGCACTTCGGGCTCGGCGTGGGCATGATCGCGATCGGGCTGGTGGTCGGCCGTTCGGCCAGTCGGGCCGTGCGAACCGCCTGACGGTGAGGGCGACGTCGGTGCGCTAGACGTCCAGATTGGCGCCCATGATCACCGTTCGGTCCGGCGGCAGCCTGAAGTGGTCGGCCGCGCTGGCGGTGATGTGTGACGTCGCGACGAAAAGGCGCTTGCGCCAAGCCGCCATGGTCGGTGCCGGGCCGGGCCGGAGCTCGATCCGGGACAGGAAGTACGTGCCCGTGTCGAGATCGAGTTCGCCCTCGGTCTCGGTGGGGTCGAGCAGCCCGAGAGCCGCGGGAACGTCCGGTATTTCGGCGTAACCGAAACGCACTGTCACACCGACGATCCCGTCATCGCTGACGCCCAGCGGATTGACGCTGACGCGGTCGGCATCGGCAACATGAGGAATCGTCTCGGTCATGATCGAGACCACGGCGACGTGCTGATGCCGGATGTGGTTGTACTCCACGTTGGCGCGGAGGGCGAGCGGGACTGTCGTGGACGAACGGTTCAAGAAGATGGCGGTGCCGGGAACGATGCTGACTTCCGGCGCGGACTGCAAATGCTCGACGAACGCCTGGAGCTCGCCCTCCATGTCCTCCCGCTCGGCGGTCACGAGTTGGCGCCCCCGTTGCCAGGTCGTCATGACGGTGAAGGCGATCAGACCGATCAACAGCGGCAACCAAGCCCCGTGCAGGAACTTGGTGAGATTGGCGGCCACGAAGAACAAGTCGATGACGACGAGCGGAACGGCGCCCACCAGAATCAGCCAGAGCGGCACCGACCAGCGGCGGCGGGCGACGTAGAAGAACAGAATCGTGGTGATGGTGATGGTGGCGGTGACGGCCATGCCGAACGCGAAGGCCAGCGCCACCGAGCTCCGGAAGGCGAACACGAGCGTCAACACCGACACCATCAGCAGCCAGTTGATCCACGGGACATAGATCTGGCCGGCCGTGTGCTCGGAGGTGTGGGTGATGCGCAGCCGCGGAAGATAACCGAGTTCGGCCGCCTGGGCGGTGACCGAGAACGCCCCGGTGATCACCGCCTGCGAGGCGATGATGGTGGCCGCGGTCGCCAACACCAGCAGCGGAATCCGGGCCCAGCCCGGCGTGAGCAGAAAGAACGGATTGCTGATGTTCGACGGGTTATCGAGAATGAGCGCCGCCTGGCCGAAGTAACTGAGCACGCACGCCGGAAACACCAGAGCCAACCAGGCGCGGGTGATCGACCGCCGACCGAAATGCCCCATGTCGGCGTACAGGGCCTCGGCGCCGGTGACGGCCAGCACAATGGCCGCCAACGCGAAAAAGGCGATCCGGGGGTGACCCACCACGAAACCGATTGCGTAGCTGGGGGACAGGGCCTTGAGGATTTCCGGCCGGCCACTGATCCCCTTGATGCCACAGGCGCCGATGACCACGAACCAGACGATCATCACCGGACCGAAAAGGCGTCCCACGGCGGCGGTTCCGTGCCGTTGCACCAGGAACAGGCCGATGATGATGACCACGGTGGCGGGAATGATCACCGGCGCCAGCGACGGGTTGATCACCTTGACCCCCTCGACGGCCGACAGCACCGAAATCGCCGGCGTGATCATGCTGTCGCCCAGGAACAAGGCCGCACCGAATATGCCCAATCCGGCCAGCCAGAGCACCGTTTTGCGCCGGTTCCCGGTGGCTCCGCGCCGCAACTGGGTGATCAGCGCCATGATGCCGCCTTCGCCGCCGTTGTCCGCACGCATGGCCAACAAGACGTAGGTGACGGTGACGATGATCATGATGGACCAGAAGATGAGAGACGTGACGCCGAAGACGTTGTCGTGGTTGACCGGGACCGGGTGCGGATCGTGCGGGTCGAAAATAGTCTGAATGGTGTAGAGCGGACTGGTCCCGATGTCACCGAACACCACGCCGAGCGCACCGACCAGGATGGCCAGCCGGACGCCGTCCCGCACCGGCCGGGGCGTGAAGGGTGTCGCTCCTTCCGGCGACGCGACTCTGTCTGGGGCCTGCTCAGCGGGGGCCGGTTTCGACATGCGCTCATTACAACGGACCGAGTGGTCATCCCCGTCGGGGGGCCGGGTCGGGCCGTCATTCGGAGCCCGAACCTTCCCCCAACCGGGTGTGCTGCCACCCGCATGGCCCGGTTTGCGGTGAGAAGTCGAGTCGAGTGGCGCCAGACCGCTGACCGGCCGTAGCTTCGGAAGAAGCTCTGACCGGAAGGAGGGCTGGTGCGGTTCGCGCTCGATGCCCTGCTGACTGACGTACCCCCGACGCAGCTTGAAGAAGCGCAACGCTTCTACCGTGGCCGCCCGGCCGGTCAGGGCCCCCGGAATTTCCAGGAACTGACCGAGGCCCGGGCGCGAAGGTCAGCCACCATCGCGCCCGATGGGACGGGCTGCGAGGTGCCGGCCCAGGCCTTGGGCCGGCAGGTGCCGGTCCGGATTCTCACGCCCACTCAGGGGCCGCCGCTGGGCGTCTATCTCGACATCCATGGCGGCGGCTTCTACATGGATTCGGCCGCTCACGGCGATGGCCGGAACCGAGAACTGGCCGAGACATTGCAGGTGGCGGTGGTGAGCGTCGAATACCGTTGGGCGCCGGAACATCCGTGGCCGGCCGCTCCCGACGACTGTGAGGTCGCGGCACTCTGGCTGGTGGAGGCGGCGGCCACCCGGTTCGGGTCCGCGCGCCTGGCCATCGGCGGCAGTTCGGCCGGTGCCACCTTGGCGCTGGCGACACTGCTCCGACTGCGGGATCGGGGTCTGGCCGACCATTTCGCCGGTGCCTGCCTGCAGTTCGGGACCTATGACTTGAGCGCCCGGACGCCGGCTGGACGTCGCATCGCGGACGAGTACTTCCTTCAGGCGTACGTGGGTCACGTCCCGGATCGCACCCTGCCGGACATCTCGCCCGTGTTCGGGGATCTCGGCGGCCTTCCGCCGACACTGTTGATCGTCGGCAGTGCGGACGTACTGCTCGAGGACAACCTCGCCATGGCGAGTCGCCTCGCCGCGGCGGGCAACGACGTCGAGCTGCGCGTCTATCCGGAGGCGCCGCACGGCTTCACCGGGCACCGCACCCAACTGGCCGGTACGGCACGGCAAGGTGTTCATTCATGGCTGCGGCCACGGATGTCGGGATCCTGAATCGTGGGGACCGCCCCGGGTTCCTACCGACGACGCCGCTTGCTGCCGGTCGACCGGTGCCGCGGTCAGCAGGCGATCGAGGATGCGATCCAACGCCTCCAGCTCGGCCGGATCCAGATCCAGCAGCACGGGCGGGGGCTCGTCGAGAATGCGCTCGGCCTGATCCGCGAGCTCGGAGCCGGCCGCGGTGACGGACACGATGCGCACCCGTCGATCCGTCGGATGCACCCGGCGTTCGACCAGGCCGCGTTGCTCCAGGTCATGGACAACGTTGGTGGTGTACGAGGGGTCGATCGAGAGATCGTCGCCCAGTTCGCGCTGGGTCATCGGCCGAGCGCTGAGCCGCCGAAGGGCCTTGACCCGGACAAAGCTCAATCCCGTGGCCGCGCTGACGTCGGCGCGACGCGCGTACTTGTCGTGGACCAAACTGCGCATGGCGTGCCAGGCGCGACCAGCGGTCTCGTTCACGCTGTCGCCCCGGCGTTCACGATGGGCGCCGGCTTCTCGAACGCTGCGGCGGCCCGCTGGGCGGATCGGTGGGCGGCCGCCGAGGTGCTGAGAGCCCCGAGGATCAGGACCAGGAGACCAGCCGCCCCGATGACCCACCAGGCCGGCTGGGCGGCCACGGTGAAGCCGGTGGCCAGGCGGCGTCCGTGCAGACCGGCGTTGAGGATGGATCCGAGAATGGCGACCCCTAGGGCCGAGCCCACCTGACGGCTGGTGGAAGCGAAGGCGGCCGCCACGCCGGCTTGTTCCCGCGGCATCCCGGATACGGCCGTGTTGGTGATGGGCGGATTGACCATCCCGAAGCCGATGGCGAAGACGACGTAGCTGAGCAGGATCCAGCCGTAGTTGGTGGCCGGATGCAATCCCAGCAGCAGCAGCAGGGGCCCGAGAATGAGGCCGACGCCGGCCACCAGCAGCGGGATCCGCGCACCCCGTGCGGCCACGATCCGGCCGGCTACCGGCGCGCACACGACCATCAGCGCCGCCATCGGCACGGTGGCGAGCCCGGCCCGCAGCGGAGAAAGTCCCCGGACGTCCTGCAGATACAGCGTGTTGAGGAACAAGAAACCGGCGAACGCGCTGAAGGCGAAAACGGCGATGAGCGTCGCCCCGGCGAACGGGAGACTGCGGAAGAACCGGACGTCGATGAGCGGCTCCGGCACCCGCCGTTCGTATGTCAGCAGCCCCGCCAGTGCGGCCAGGCCGAGCAGCAGCATGCCCCAGACCTGCACGGACGCCCAGCCGGCGTGCGGCGCCTCGATGATCGCGTAGGTGATGCTGCCGAGCACCACGATGACCAGGAGCTGCCCGACCGGATCCAGGCGTCGCGGGTGCGGGGCGCGGGATTCCGGGACGAAGATCGCGGCCAGGATGAAGGCCAGGACGCCGATCGGGATGTTGATCCAGAAGATCGCGCGCCAGTTGAGGAATTCGGTCAGGGCACCGCCGACGATCGGTCCGAGACCCATGCTGACGCCGACCGTCGCGCCCCAGATGCCGATGGCCTTTGCGCGCTCCCGCGGGTCGGTGAACACATTGGTGACGATGGACATGGCCACCGGGTTGAGCATCGAACCGCCGACCGCCTGCACCATCCGGAAGGCGACCAGGGCGCCGAGATCGGGGGCCAGGCTGCACATCAGCGAACCGATGACGAACACCGCGAGCCCGGTCTGGAAGACGCGCCGGCGCCCGAGCCGATCGCCGGTCGCACCCGACAGGATCAGCAGCGCGGCCACCACCACCGTGTAGGCGTCGATGGTCCATTGCAGGTCGGAGACCGTCGCGTGGAAGTCGGCGCTGATGGCGGGCAGCGCGACGTTGATGATGGTGTTGTCCATGCTGACCAGCAGCAGGCTCAGGCAGCAGATGCCCAGCACCAGGTACCGGCGCGAGTTGGTCAGTTCAGGCACGTTCGCTTCCCGACAAGTTGTGTGACCACAACAATTATAGAGGCGAAACACTTGGTCCGGGTGGTGAGCTCCGTCGTGGCTCGGGCTAGGGGCCGGCCACCCGAGGGCCGTCGCCGTCGGTCCGTGTCACTGCGGCCCCGCCGCTGGCCTGGCTCTGGGCTCGAGACCCAAGAGCGCTGCTGCCGGTCAGAAGGGGCGGAGCAGCTCAAAAGTCTGGCCGGTCATCAGCTTCACCAAGTCCAAGCTGGTGTAGAACCGCTCACCGACCAAGCGGTTGCCGTCGCGCGTCAGCACGACGTTGATGCGATGCGGATGCGCCTCGTGCGGCGGCTTCAAGGTGATGTCGAATTCCAGGCAAGCGCCGTTCTCGTCCCAGGTCTCGCTGATCTGCACATGGGATTCGAGCAACGGAAAGAACGCATCGAAATGCTCGCGATAAAAGCGGGCCACATGTTCCCGGCCTTCGAGCCGCAGCCGGGCGGGATGAAACTCGTACACCGGATGGTCGATCAAAGTCGCCATCGTGGCCTCCAGATCGACGCGCGTCTCGGCGTCGGAATGCTCGGCGACGAGCCTGCGCATGTCGTCGGTGGACATCTGCCGCCTTTCCGGTGCGGGGGAAATTCGCGGCGATCGAACCGAAGCTTCGTCGCGTTGGCAAGGCGCCGCGGACCGCGAAGTCGGCGCGACCATGTCCGCACGCTAGACGGCGAAGATCTCGTCGAGGAACGACCGCATGGCTACCCAGGACCGGCGGTCCGCGCGTTGCGAGTACTGGGCGCGACCCGGCGCTGCGGCGGTCGGGATGGTGAATGCATGGGTCGCTCCGCTGTAGCTGGTCAGCTGCCAGTCCAGGCTCGGCTCGGCTCGCATCGAGCTCATGAACGCGGTCACCGCCTCGTCAGGGACCACCGGGTCATCGGCTCCGGTCAGCACCAACACCTTGGCGCGGAGAGCGGCGGCGTCCTCCGTCGAGGTCGGCTGCAGCGCGCCGTGGAAGGACACCACGCCGACCAGCTCGGCCCCCGTTCGAGCCAGTTCGAGGGCAGCATGACCGCCGAAGCAGTACCCGATCACCGCCAGCCGCTCGCTGTCCACGTGGGGAAGAGCCCGCAACTGCGCCAGCCCAGCCGCGGCCCGGCCGCGCAGCAACGCCGGGTCGGCGTAAAAGCGTCGCGCCACCTGGGCCGCTTCATCGCCATGCGGCCGCACGCCCGCGCCGAACAGGTCGGCGCCGAACGCCACGTAGCCCAACCGAGCCAGCATGCGGCAGCGGGTCTGCTCGTACTCGTCAAGGCCCTCCCAGTCGTGCAACACCAGGACACCGGGCCGGGCACCGTTCGTCGCCTCGTCGGAGGCGACGAAACCCTCCAACTCCACGCCGTCGTGCCGATAGCTGACCGGCCGGCCCGGGATGACCGCGCCCGCGGGCTCAGGCACCTGCTCCAGCAGAGCGGTGGCCCAGTCCGAAGCCATCAGGGCTCCACTGGGGCCGCCGCGCCCGACCCGGTGATGGACGGATCCGGCGCGGCGAAGTCCGACGCGGAAGAGTCCGACACCGAGCCGAGTCCGGCCGTGCGCCGGCGCCGTTTGGGGGCGCTCGGCGGCTCCTCGTCGGCGCGGTAATCGGCTTCCGCCTGCTGTTGCTCTTCGACGCGCTTCTTGACGCCGCGAAGTCCCGGCACGGAGCCCATCATCTCGTTGACCTCACGAGCGATGTCCAAGATGTCGCGGAGGTCCGGCGCGACCGTTCCCAACGTGTCGAGGATGGGCACGATGTCGGCCTGGACCTTGTCGACCAGCTCCGGCAACAGGTTGATCATCCGCACCGCGGCATCGACTTCGTCCGGGTCGGTGGTGGCGGCCAGCTTCTCCACGATCGGCCGCAGCGTCTGCAGACTCGGCTCGAACCCGTCCACCAGGGCATTCGTGCGGTCCACCAGCACAGCCGCTTGTTCGACGACCAGCGCGGTGGCGTCGACCGCCGAGTTGGCCCGGTCGATGGTGAGTTCCACGGCCGTGACCGCGCCGGCCGCGCGGGCCACGACCTGCTCCACGAGGTCGATCAGGCGGGCGGCTCGCGGTATCAGGTCGAAGGCCTGCTGGAGTTGATCCATGGCCTGAGTCGGCAGCGTGAAGACGCGCGAGAAGAGGCCAGAAATCCCAGGCTCGGTGTCGCTCATGGGGCCAGTCTGCCTGTGACCGCCTGTTCGTGAGCGAGTAGGTCCGAGAACGTGAACGTTCCGGTGGGGGCATCGTCGCGGCCGTCGAGGTAGAGCCGCTTCACGGCAACCAGGATGCCGTCGGCCACGGTGTTTCGAAAGTCCTCGCGTAGCAGGAGATCTCGGTCGCCGTCGCTGGACAGGTAACCCACCTCGACGCGGATGGCCGGCATCTTGGTCAGGCGCAGCAGATCCCACGGCTTGTGATGGGCGTGGCAGTCCGTCATGCGGGTGCGGGCCACCAGCTCCCGCTGCACCAGGTCGGCCAGCGTTTCGCCGATGCTCGAGGTGGGTCCGGAATCCGAACCGAAGTAGAAGGTGGCGATGCCGTTGGCCCGCGGGGAGAACGACCCGTCGACGTCGATGGACAGCAGCAGGTCGGCATCGACCTCGTTGGCCAGATGCGCACGTTCTTCCTGGCTCGGACTCTGCTGCGGCCCCCGGGTGAGGTAGGTGTCCATGCCGGTCGCCGCCATCCGCCCCTCCAGGCGGCGGGCCAGGTCCCAGCAGAGATCGCCCGCGCGCACCCGGCTACCGTTCAGTCCGGCCACCCAGCCGGTATCGGCACCGCCGTGCGCGGGATCGATGACAATGCGCTTGCCCCGCAGGCGGGGGCCGGACTTGCGGAGTTGTTCGTGTTCGCGCAGCAGCAGCGGGCGTCCGGGATGGGCCATCCGGGCCAGCAGGTTCAACTCACGAAAGGTGGCCGGCCCGAAGACACCGTCTTCGGCGACCCCGCGATCGCGCTGGAAGGACCGGACACAACCGTCGGTGCGTGAGCCGAACACGCCGTCCGGGCGGCCGATGTTGTAGCCGAACTCGGCCAGCCGCAGCTGCAGCGCGTAGACGTCATCGCCGGTCATCGGGGAGGACAGCGTGTAGGTCAGAGTCCGGTCGCCGAGCTTCCAGCGCGCATCCACCAGCGACTTCCAGGTCACCGGACCCACCAGCCCGTCGACGATCATTCCGCGTTGCTGCTGGAAGGCGCGGACCGCGTGATCGGCCGCCTCGTCGAATTCGCTGTTCTGCGGATCCATAGCGAGCAGGCCCAGTGAAGCGAGCGCAGCGCGGAGTGCGGCGACATCGGGACCTCGGTCTCCACGTCGCAGCATCGTTCTCCTTCACTCAGTGACCAGCGCCCCGGACCGGCCGGGACCGGCCCGTACTTGGCCGCTGCCGACTCCCGCGCCGCCGAACGCGGATGGCGAGGGGCCACGCCGACCCGTCATATTGTGCCCCTCGCCGTTGCCCACCTGGACCAGAACGGCCATCCGAGCGACGTTCGTGTTGAGCGCCGCGCGCGTCCGGGCCCCGATCGGCGCACCTTCCGTCCAGAACGAATGATGAGTCAGCTCAGTCCGCTGCGTCGCTCCAGGAGGACGACGTCTCGCCAGCGACCCCCGCCGAAGCCCATCCGTTCGCGGGTGCCGACCGTGCGGAATCCGGCGGTGCGGTGCAGCGCCAGGCTGGCGGTGTTCTCGGGAAAGATCCCCGCTTGGAGCGTCCAGATACCCGCTGCTTCGGTGGAGGCCATGACCGCGGCCAACAGGGCTCGGCCGACCCCGCGCCGGGTCGCGGCGGGGTCCACGTAGACGGAAACCTCAACCACTCCGGAATAGACGACCCGCGACGATGTCAGTGACACCGCGATCCAGCCGAGCACCCGGTCGGCCGCGCCGCCGTCGCCCGGCTCCACCGCCACCATGCGGTGATCCGGCAACTTGGCCGCGTCGAATTGCTCCCAGGACGGCGGTTCGACCTCGAACGTGGCGTTGCCGCCGGCGATCCCGGCAGCGAAGATCCGGCGCACGTCCGGCCAGTCGACGACCGTCATCGGACGGAGCTGCATTTGGCCTCGGCGGTCACCGGGTGCAGCCGCGACGCCCGGTGGCGGATTCACCGAAGACGCGAACAGCCGGGCCTCGGACGGAACGAACCGTTCGGAACCCGGCTGCGCGGACAGGACTGTCAGGCCAGGACGTCGGCGAACTCGGCCAGCAACGCACTCTTCGGCTTGGCCCCCACGACCTGCTTCGTGGGCTTGCCGCCCTGGAAGACCATCATGGTCGGGATCGAGAGAACGCGGTACTGCTGAGCCACCTCGGGGTTGGCGTCGATGTCGACCTTCACGACGTCGACCTTGTCCCCGTGCTTGGCGGCGATCTCCTCGAGGATCGGGGAGACCATGCGGCACGGTCCGCACCAGGTGGCCCAGAAGTCAACGATGACCGGTTTCTCGGACTGCAGGACGTCCGTCGCGAACGACGCGTCGGTGACGGCTTTGGTGGCCATGGTGTTCCTCTTTCTGGTCGGTGCTGAGCTGGTGATGTCGGGGCACAGAGGACGGTCGAGCTGGTGCCGCCGTCAAACCGAGACCGGCTCGGGCGCGGCGAAGGCGGCCGGTTCCGGATCCGTGGTGGCGGCGGTTCGTCCGGCCACGAAGTGTTGGGCGTCGAGGGCGGCCGCGCAGCCGCTGCCGGCCGCGGTGATGGCCTGACGGTAGACGTGATCCACCAGGTCACCGCAGGCGAACACGCCGGGAAGGCTGGTGGCCGTGCCATGTGACGCGCCCGCCAGCTGACCGGTGAGTACGTACCCTTCGTCGTCCAAGGACACCTGTCCCCGGACCAGCTCGGATCGCGGGTCGTGCCCGATGGCCAGGAACAGGCCGGTGACGTTCAGCGTGGAGACCTCTCCGGTCAGCGTGTCCGTCAGCTCGACGGCTTCCACCTGCTCCTTGCCGATCACCCCGGTCACGGTGGCGTTGATCGCCCAGCGGATCTTCGGATCCTTCTTGGCCCGCTCCAGCATGATGGCGCTGGCTCGGAAGTCCGCGCGGCGGTGCACGATCGTGACGGATCTGGCGAAGCGCGTCAGGAACGTGGCCTCTTCCATCGCCGAGTCGCCGCCACCGATCACGACGATGTCTTGGTCGCGGAAGAAGAAGCCGTCACAGGTGGCACAGGCCGAGACGCCGCGGCCGATCAGGCGTTGCTCGTCGGCCAGGTTCAGATAACGCGCCGCGGAGCCGGTGGCCAGCACCACGGCGTAGGCCAAGTGCTCCTCACCGTCCACGACGACCTTCTTGACCGGACCGGACAGATCCACGGCTTCGACATCGACGCTGCGCAGGTCGGCTCCGAACCGCTCAGCCTGCTCTCGCATCTTGGCCATCAGTTCGGGACCCTGGATGCCCTCCGGGAAGCCGGGGAAGTTCTCCACCTCAGTGGTGGTCATCAGGGCTCCGCCGTACTGGTAGCCCTCGAAGACGAGCGGCTGCAGGTCGGCGCGCGCCAGATACGTCGCCGCGGTGTAGCCGGCGGGACCGGATCCGATCACGATCACCTCGTGGACGGACCGCCCGTTGACGGTGTCCTCGACGTCCGCACCCTCGAAACCCGCCGTGGCCGCCTGGATCGATGCGGGCACGTGCTCACTCACTTGGCGTTCCCTACTCTCGAAGTCTCGGCCGGTTTGACCACCGCATTTGCGCTGGTCGGGCCGGGTTCGACGGCCCTGGCCGGCCGGGAGGAGCCCGACTTCAGGCCCTCGCAGACCATGAAACACCACGCTACCGACATTTCTTCCCCGGGTTGTCGGACCGCGGTCACCGGCCGGAGCGTCCCGTTTGGCCGACGGGACGGCGTCAGGCGTCGGGGTGCGCCAACAGCAGCTCCGACAGGGCCGAGAGCAGGGCCGGCGACAGGTCGAGCGCCTGCAGGTGACTGGCGCGGACGCTGGCCGGATGTGCGCCGGTGATCGTGCGGTACGCGCGGGTCTTGATGTCGTACGCGATCTGGGCCCGGTCCAGCAGGGCGAACGCCCGGCGGGGCAGGTCGTTGCCGGCCGGGACGGGCGCCTTGTTCAGCCGGATGACCAGCTGGGCACCGGTGGGAACGTCGGTCACCGTCACCCGCAGCCGACCGCTTTCGGTCGCCACCTGTACGGGAGCGGCGGCCCCGTCGATGCTGGCGGTCCCCGTCTGGGCCGACCCGCCGACGAGGGTGAACGTCCAGTTCCGGCGATCAGGCACGCAACCGGAATTGCCGCGCGCGGGTCCGACAGTGAAGGTCCCGGCGGCCTGGTCCCACCGGATCGATGTGGTCAGCGCCGCCTCGGTCTCGTCGTCCTCGATCATTTCGAACTGGCCGTCGGCGCCGGCGACAACCAGCACCTCGAGCGCCTGCGGATTCGCGGTCCCGTTCCCCGGCACGGGCGCCGCGTCCAGCGGCAGCACCGTGCCGGCCGGCGCGAGCACCGGGATGCTGGCCGCGTCGCGGTGCAGGGCAAGGAGCCGGCCGCCGGTGTAGCGGAGGTCGGTGAAGATGTCCACCCACTCGCCGTCCGGCAACCAGGCGGTGACCGACCCGAGCCGGGTGGCCGGATCACGCGGTGAGGTGATCGGTGCGACGAGCAAGCTGTCCCCGAACAGGAACTCGTTGCTCACCTCGTAGGCCTCGGGGGCCTCCGGGTAGAGCCAGTACAGGGGCCGGACCAGCGGCTGACCGGAGTGCGCTCGATGGTTCATGGTGTGCAGATACGGCAGTAAGCGGTGCCGAAGCCGTAGTTGCTCGGTCATCACCCGCTCGGTGGCGGCGTCGAACGTCCACGGCTCCTTGGTGGAGAACGGGCTGGCCGTGGAGTGCAGTCGCAGGATCGGCGAGAACACGCCGAGTTGGACCCAGCGGGCCGTCAGCTCGTCGTCCTTGTAGCCGAACATGTGGCCGCCGACGTCGTGACTCCACCAGCCGTAGCCGATGTTCGACGCGGTGGCGGTGAAGTAGGGCTGGAACGCCAGCGATTCCCAGGTGACGTGGGTGTCGCCGGAGAACCCCACGGGATACCGATGGCTGCCCGGCCCGGCGTAGCGGGAAAAGGTCAGCGGCCGCCGTCCGTCCCGACCGCTGTCCAGGAAATGGAAATGATTGAGCATCCACAGCGGGTCGATGCCGGCTATCCGCGAGTACGGACCGGATTGCCAGTCGAGCCACCAGAAGTCGACGCCCTGCTCCTCCAGGCCCCGGTGCAGGACGTGGAAGTACGCCTCGAGAAAATTTCGGTCGGTGATGTCGAAGGAAATGGTGTCGCCGGGCTGCCGGTCCAGCGCCGAGACCATGTCGGGATAGGCATCCTCGAAAGGGCGGATCCCGTCGGCGGGATGAACGTTCAGGGTGACCTGCAATCCGCGCTGGTGCAGTTCGGCCAGAAAAGCAGGGGGATCGGGGAACAGGTCGGTGTTCCAGGAGTAGCCGGTCCACCCGCTACCGTAGGCGGGATCGACATCGACGTGATGCCAATCCATGTCGAGAACAGCCACCGAAAGCGGAATGCCGGAGGAGCTGAACCGGTCCATCAGGCGAAGGTATTCGTCGGCCGTATAGGCGTGATATCTGCTCCACCAGTTGCCGAGGGCGAATCGGGGCAGCACGGGCGGCTGCCCGGAGACCTGGAAAAAGGCGGCCAGCGCGGCCGGGTAATCGTGCCCGAAGCCGAAGAAGTACAGGTCGATGCGGCTGCCGTCCCGCGGCGCCACCCAACCGTCCTCGGGAAATACCAAACTCCGCGAATCATCCATCACCGCAAACCCGTTGCGGGACACGACGCCCGGTTCCAGCGGAATGGCGCCGTTCGCATTGTCCAGGGTGCGGGCCGTGCCGCCCAGCGTGTCCGGGGCCGCTCCGTAGCGCCACACGCTGTGATAATTGCTCACGTTGCCGCGGATCTGGATGGACAGGCCGTGGCTGGAAAAAGGTTGCCGGTCATAGATCAGGTGGAGACGGTCGGTGATGATTTCCAGATTGCCCTCGCCGTCGATCACCCGGAAGTCCGGGACGGGCAGCGCACGGTTCAGGGCGAAGGCGCTGGGCCGATCCTCGAAGGCGCCGTCGTCGGCCCATTCCAGCCGGAGGAGGCCGTCGGTGAGCAGGGTGATCCGGAACTGTTTGCCAGCGACGACGGCTGTGGGATCGGCCAGGGGCCGGGCAGGAAGCGATTGCACGCTGACATCTTGGCGGTCGGCCTCGGCCCAGCCGTGAACGGGATGGGCCAGGCCGCGGCTGAGTCGCGATTCCGGCGATCTCCCGCGCCTGCCGCGTCGAACAAGGCCGCCACCGGCAGCGTTCTACGCTGAGAGGCGCGCACGCGGCGAGGGCACCCGGCGGTCCCACGCACCAATCCGGAAGGGCTTCATCGAGGTGACGGCGACCGAATCGGCGCAGACAGCGGTCCGGACCGCGGCCCCGTCCGACCGGGCGTCCGCGGGGGGCCGGAGCCGTCGGCCGGGATTTCGGGCCGACATCCAAGGTCTGCGAGCCGTCGCCGTCGTGGCGGTGATCGCCAACCATCTGTTCGGTGAGCCGACCGGGGCCTACGTCGGCGTCGACGTCTTCTTCGTCATTTCCGGATTTTTGATCACCGGCCTGATGCTCCGGGAAAGCGACCGCACCGGGAGCGTGTCGTGGGTCGGCTTCTACCGTCGCCGCATCCGGCGCATCGTGCCGGCGGCCACCGCTGTGCTGGCGGCCACCGCGGTGGGTGCCGCCTTCCTGTTCTCGTCGGCTCGGCTCGACGCGACGCTGCGCGACGCCGGCTACGCCTTCCTGTTCGCCTCCAACTGGCATTTCGCCGCCGTCGGCACCGACTACTTCCAGCAAGGCCTGCCGCCGTCGCCGCTGCAGCACTTCTGGTCGCTGGCCGTCGAGGAACAGTTCTACGTGGTCTGGCCCATCCTGGTGATCGCGGTGCTCGGTCTGACGCTGCGCGGAGCCGCCGAGCGCCGACGTGCGATCCGCCGTGTCCTCCTGGGCGCAATCTTCTCGGTGATCGCCGTGGCATCCTTCGGGTGGGCCGTGGTGCAGACCCGGGACGACGCGACGGTGGCGTACTTCTCGACGCTCACCCGCGCCTGGCAGTTGGCGGTCGGTGCGCTGCTGGCCCTGGCATCAACCCAGCTGGGCAGAATGAGCGACCGGCTCCGGACGCCGCTCGCTTGGCTGGGGATGGTGCTGATCGTCGGCAGCTGCATTCTGCTGAATTCGGCCTCCGCGGTGCCGGCGCCGGCCGGCCTGGTTCCCGTGGCGGGAGCCGCGCTGGTCATCGCGGCGGGAACGGGCGGCCACCGATACTCCGGGCCGAGGATGTTGACCAATCCGGTGGCCGGATATCTGGGACAGATCTCCTACTCCCTCTACCTCTGGCATTTTCCGGTCATCGTGCTGCTGGCCACCGTGCTGTCTCCCGGACCGGGATACGACCTGATCGCGCTGATGATGACGTTGGTTCTGGCCACCGGGTCATACCTGCTCATCGAGGAGCCGGTCCGTCGGTCCCGCTGGCTGGAGCGGAGCGGTCCGCGAACCCGGGCGCGGACATGGTTGCTCCTGGTCGGTGCACTGGTCCTGGTGGCGGGCGCGGTGACGGTCAGGGATGTCCAAGCCCACCGCACGAGCGGACCGGCCACGGTGGCCGGCGTGTGCGTCGGCGCAGCCGCCATGGATCCGGCCGCCACCTGCACGGTGCGAGATATGCCGGCCGCCACCCCGCCGGTTGGCGACGCGGAAACCGACGTCGGCGACGCCTTCTCCTGCTGGACCGACCCGAACGCCACCGCCCCGCGGTCGTGCCGCTACGGCCACGGCACCGTCAAGGTGGCGCTGATCGGCGACTCACATGCGGCCATGTTGCTCCCCGCCCTGATGACGGGCCTGGGTGCGCACAACTGGACGCTTACGACGTACTTGGGCTGGGGCTGTCTCTGGTTGACCGGCGGCGTGGGCAGCACCTGCGACACCGAGATGGCCACGATTCAGCAGCACCTGCTCACCGGGCCGAAGTACGACCTGGTGGTCACCACGGCAGCGCGCCAGCGGCTGCCCGCCGGAGCAGATCCGGATGTGCTTTCGCGTGCGTTCGCGGCGGAGTGGAAGCCGGTGCTGGCCCGAGGCAGCCATGTCGCCGTTCTCGCCGACAACCCGGTGTACGGCGCGAGTGCGGCCCGGTGCGTGAACAAGGTCGGATTCCGCCCCGCCGACGCCTGCTCCACGTCGATCGACGAGGCTTTCGCGGCTCCCGACCCCCTGGTGAGGGCGGCGGCCCTGGCGCCGGGCGCCGAGCTCGTCGATCTGCGGTCGTTCTACTGCACCGCCACCGGCTGCCCGGCGGTGATCGGCAATGTGCTGGTCTACCGGGACACGATCAGCCATCTGACCGCCACCTTCAGCCGGTCGCTGGCGCCGTATCTGTTCGCCGCCATCGGAGCCGCGATACCCACGAGCGGTTGACCCGCTCCGGGGCCGGTCGCGGTGTCGGGTCAACGCTCGACGGTGCGCTCCAGGAGGATGCTCGGGGTGGCCCCGGGCCGGCCGCAACCATCGGCGACCACGAGGAGCCGAGCCCGGCTCGGGTCGCCGGCCACCGCGACCGCGATGGCGTACGCCGGCTGCCCCTGGTAATCGGCGTTGGAGACGCCCAACACCTGCGGGCCGCTCAGCTTGAGCTCGGCAAAACACGACGCTGCCGCCAGCGGGTCGGACAGATCACCCGACGACTTGCCATTGACCTGGTCGAACGCTGCTTGCGGGTTGTGCGGGTCGACCGTCACGTCGCGAAGGGCCGCAGTGGAATGTCCGCCGCCGTTGCCCGGGGACTGGGCGCCGGTGGACGTGGTCGCGACGACGGACGGGCCGGGTTGCGGACTTCCCGCCGTCTGCCCGGACGGGTGGTTGGACTGCACCAGGGTGATGGTCACGGCCGCCACCGCGGCGACGGCTGCGGCGATGCCCAGACCGGCGAGCACCCCGCGTCGACGCGACCGCGCCGCGTCCAGCGACACCACGTTCCCCCGTTCGGCAGCCGGCCGAGGCACCGGCACAGCGGGGGCCGGGGGCTGACCGGGCGGCGGCGGGGCCAGCGTCAGTTGCCGGACGTTGTTCGGCGCGGTGTTCAGGGCGGCGACGCGCGCAGATGATTCGTGGGCGATGGCGGCATCGAGTCGCGCCGCGTAGTGCGCCGGCATCGTCAACGGCGGCAGCGATGACAGCTCATTGGACACGCTGTCCAGGGCCTGGAAGATCTCCCGGCCTTCCGGATCGCCGAGGATTTGCGCCCGCAAACGGGCGTTGAGCTCCGGCGGGATACACAGCGGCATGCACATCGGCGACGACGTCGACCGACCACGGAGGACCGGTCGGGGGCGGGCCACCGGGCGGAAAGCCGCCGGCGCCACCTCCGGCGGTGAAGTCGGGTCGGTTCATTGTGTTCTCCCTGGCAGGCCCTGGTCAGACGGTGGTGCGTGCGATCTGGGCAACTGGGTCACCGGATTGCCGGCCGGACCTCTGCCCTTCTCGCCTGTCCGGGGTTTGACGCGGCCCGGCTCGTCGGGGTTCCGTAAATGTCCGAGCAGAACGGCGAGTTTCGCTCGGCCACGGGCGCAGCGAGACTTGACCGTTCCTTCCGCCACGCCGAGGGTGTGCGCCGCCTCCGCGACGGAGTAACCCTCCACGTCGACGAGCACGATGGCGGCGCGCTGGTCGTGCGGAAGCGTGCCCAGAGCCTCCTCGATGTCCATGGCCAGTTCCCGGTCGGCCATCGGATCACGCGGCATGGCCGGCTCGCCGGGGCCCTCCTCGGGGAGCTGGGTGGTGGGTCTCGATTGGCGTCGCCGGATCCGGTCCAGGCAGGCATTGACCACGATGCGGTGCAGCCAGGTGGAGACGGCCGACTCGGCGCGGAACCTGGCGGCCGCCCGGAAGGCGGAGATCGACGCGTCCTGAACGGCGTCCGCCGCCTCCTCCGGATCACGCAGAGTGCGCAGGGCAACGGCCCACATGCGGTCCCGGTAGCGGCCGATCAGTTCGCCGAACGCGCGCGGATCCCCGGCGGCGTGCGCGGCGAGCAGATCCTCGTCGGAGCGTCCGGAGACCAGGGCGGGCACCCCGAGAGCCTATCGATTCGGCCTGCTGTCGGCCGAGGTTCCGGTTCACCCGGTGGGCATGTCGGCCTGTGTCGCGGTCGGCCCGATGGCGGTTCTGGGTGGGGCGCGGACGTCACGGAGAACTGAGTGTGCTCCCCGTGCTCCCCGTACTTGCCGAGGCACCCGCGGCTCCCGACACCGCCGACGAGCCGGCGCCCGACGAGACACGCCCGGTGACGGTGACCTCGCTGATGTCGCCCCGGAACTGCCCGGCGGTCGGCGAGTTGGCGAGCTTGGTGAAGAAGATGGCGAAGTAGGCCGAGGTCGGCGCGTTCTTGAGATCGATGGTGGTGCTGTTGGTGGCCAGGGTCGCGGTGGCCAGCACCTTCGTCGACTCGAGCGGAACGTCCGGCCCGGTGGCGGCCAGGATCTCGACGGTGGCGGGCAGCAGGTTGCTGCCGATCGTCACCGAAGCCGGCGACTCCGCCTTCTGCAGCTGGATCATCACCCCGACGCCGGGCTTCAAGGTGGGGAACTGCTGCTTGTAGTCGAAGGTGTTCCACGTGGTGTTCGGATTGCCATCGAAGAGAAACGGCGTTTGGTAGGTGTTGTCCTTCGAGCCGCTGCCCTTCGGGTCGTACACCGTGGCGCCGACCACTTTCACCGGCGTGGCCGGGGGCAGCGAACTGGACGTCGTCGTGGTCGACGACGTCGTCGTGGTCGACGTGCTGGAACTGGTGGACGTCGAGGTTGAGGTCTTCGAGGTGGCGGACGTGCTGGTGGAGCGCTTCGTGGCCGACGGCTTGGTCGTCGGGGCGCCGGCTTCGGTGCCGGTGGGCAGTAGCGTCCCGTTGCTGCCGCCGGTGTTACCGGTGGGCCCGGCCACGTTGGTCAGGAACTGCTTGGTCAGGCTGGCCACCACGATGATGATCAGCACCACGAAGGCCACCAGAACCGCCGAGGCGATGCCCAGCTTGACCCGGCGCTCCTTGATCAGTCGGCGCTCGCTGGGGCTGAGCGTGGCCACGGCGGTCGGTGCGTCGCCGGCCGGATCGGGCGCGGCGACCGCCGCTCCGGCTTCCGGGCGGCGCAGCAGGGAGGCGATCGCTCCGACGGCATGGATGCCCGCCGGCTCGTCCGGGTGCAGGGCGTGGTCGGCCAGCGCGGACAGCGGCTCGGGCACGGACGGCCGGACCTCGCGCGCCTGGACCTCGCGCCCCAGCCTGGTCGGCGCGGGGGGCAGTCCGGAACCCACTCCGATCGGCCCCGGTGACCCCGGCGCCACGCCTCGCGCGACGTCCCGAGTGGTCCGGGCGCCGGTGGGCAGCGGCCAGGTGCCGGTCAGCATCAGGTAGAGCAGCGCGCCGACCGCCCGGATGTCCTGCTCCGGGGTGGCGTTGGCGTGGGCGATGACGTGGGACAGCCGCACCTGCCCGTCGAAGTTCACTCGCACCAGGGATGGATTGATGGCCCCCAGCGCGATGCCGTTGCGGTGCGCCTCGGCCACGGCTTCGGCGATCTTCGCGGTGATCGAGGTGGCGACGTCGGGCTCGAGCGGGCCGCCGGACAGCAGGTCGGTCAGCGTCGCGCCATCGACCCACTGACCCACCACGAACGCCTGGCCGTTTTCGGTGCCGACGTCGAGGGTCTGCGGCAGACCGATGTGATTGAGCCGCCCGACCCGGAGCGTGCGGGCCACGGTGGCCGACGTCTGCGGGCCCGCCGGCAGCAGGGTCACCGCCATGTCCCGCGGCAGCACGTTGTCCTTGGCGCGCCAGAACCGGTTGCCGGCCGCGTCCGTGGCAATCAGGTTGACCAGCCGATATCGCCCGCCCACCGTGGCACCCGGGGCCAGCGGGCTCGAGGGCGCGGTCGACTGGCGCAGCAGCCCAGAGACATTGACGGTGGGATCTTCCTGGCCCGCTGCCGCCTCCGATTCCGCGGCCTGCGGCGGCCGCGCCGCCGATACGCCCCGCACGGTGGGTTCGTCGCCGGTCTGCGCATCCTGGCCGGTGGCCGGGGCAGCGCCGGACGTCCGGTCCGGGCCCGACGGCGCACCTTGACCGGACGAAGAGCCGTCGCTCGGGGCAGTCACTAGCTTGGTCACCTGCTCTGCGAAGTCGGACACGGGCCTGGGGAGCGGCCCGCCGGGAACGCGGGCCTGGCCGGCCGTGGCCGCCCCGCCGCCGATCGGTGCACCGGATGGACGCGGGTTCGGCCTGGCCGGCGTTGATCCTCCCATCCCGGGTGTCTCGTTCAGGTGGCTCAAAGGCGGTGGGCGGCGGGCCGGCGAGACGGTGGTCGGCGGCAGTGGGGTGGCATCGGGCACGTCGGGCGGCGGCGATTTCGGTGAGGCGACCGGCCGGGATGCGGCGGTGGCTCGACCGGATCGGCCGAACCGTCCCCACAGCCGGCGCTGCACCGGGGCGATCTCCGCGACCCGCATTGCCACCATCACCGCGCCGACCACGATGCCGCCGACCGCCCCGCCGATCAGCAGCGTGCGCAGCGCTGAGAAGAAGGTGTCCGGATGGCGGCTCACGGTGTGGTCGAGGACGAACCAGGCGGCCGCCCCGCCCGCGGTGGAGGCGACGGCCATCTTGGCCAGGGTCACGACGAGTCGCGTGGTGCGCATGGCTCCGAAGCGGGAGCGCAGCCAGATTTCGCCCACCACCGCGCCGACCAGGTAGGACACCGCCGTGGCCACCGCGAGCCCGGGCACCACTCGCCGTGCGTCGAGGGTCAGGCAGAACAGCATCAGTGGCACCCGAACGGCCACCATGATCAAGTTGATCAGGGTGGGCGTGCGGCCGTCCTTCATGGCGTAGAACACGCGCATCTGGACCAGGGTCACGGACAGCGGCACCAGACCCAGGGCGAAGCAAGCCACCGCGATGCCGATGGATTGCGCCTGACTGGCCACCAGGGCGCCGTGCCGGAACAACACCACCGCCGCGGCCTCGCCCAGGACGACCAATCCGGCGGTGATGGGCAGGAGGGCGACAGTCGAGAGCCGGTTGGCCGTGGACGCGTCGTTCTTGACGGCGTCGATGTCACCGGCGGCGGCATGCCTGCTCATCCGCGGCATGATCGCGGTCAGCACGGCCACGCCGAGGATGCCGTACGGCATCTGGAAGATCAGCGATGCGAGCTGGAACTGGGTGATCCCGCCGGCCAACTGGCGGGAGGCGACGCGCTGCGTGACCACCACACCGACCTGCGAGATCAGCACGTACACGGTGGCCCAGCCGATCAAACGGCCGGCTTCCCGGAACCGCGGGTCGAAACCCCACCGCCACTTCCACCGGAAACCCGCCTTGCGCAGCGAGGGAATCATCACGGCCGCCTGGGCCACGATGCCCAGGGTGGTGCCGACCCCCAGGATGACCAGGTTCGTCGAGCTGATGGTCCCGGCGTTGCGGGCGCCGAAATGAGTGACGGCCAGCAGACCGGCGACCGCGATGACGACGAGGTTGTTGACCACCGGCGCCCAGGCGTTCGCGGCGAACCGCTCCCGGCTGTTCAAGATGGCGCCGAACAGGGCAGCGACCCCGTAGAAGAAGATCTGCGGCAGCAGCAGCCGGGCGAACGCGGTTGCGGTCCCCGGGCTCGCCTTGCTGCCGGACGACAGATACAAGTGGGTCAGCCAGGGTGCCGCCAGCACCGCCAGGGCGGTGGCCACCGCCAGACCGACGACCGCCATGGTCATCAAGCGCTGGGTGTATTCCGCCCCGCCGTCCGCGTCATCCCGCTGAGCCCGGGTGAGCAACGGGATCGCCACCGAGGTGAGCACTCCGCCGATGAGAAGCTCGAAAACGATGTTGGGCAGGGTGTTGGCCAGCGTGTAGGAGTCGCTGACCAGCCCGGTCGCGAAGATGGCGCCGATGGCGATCTTGACCAGCAGGCCGGTGATGCGGCTGACGATGGTGGCCACCGCCATTCCGGCCCCGGCGCGAAGCAGTCCGCCGGCGGCCCGGGCCGGAGGTTTTGACGCTGCGGCTGCGTCCGTCTCGTCGCCGGTGACGGATTTCAGGTCCCGATAGGTGGCCTCCGCCGACGACAGCCCGCCCGGAATGGCCTGGATGAGGATCGTCGGGTCCTGGACGTTCTGGTAGAGCTCGGTGCGCTGCACACTGCTGTACTGCCGGGGCGCCGACGACGGGTGCGGTCGCCCGGGCGGGCCGAACGGTAAACCCGCGGTCGGCGGGGGGTTCCGCGGCAGAAAGCGGGGCGGGGCATAGGACGGGACGTGTGAAGGCACCCGGGGCGGCCCTGCCGGCGCGGTCGGGCCTGCCGCAGGGCCCCGAGGCGGTGGTGCCGAGACGCGCGGAGGCAAGTGAGAAGGGTCGGACGGTGCACCGGAAGCGGGCGGAGGCAGGCGCGGCGGGCCGGCCGGGGGTGCCGGAATCCGCGAAGGCGGGCCGGCCGGCCGGGACGGGTACTGGCGCCCAGCACTGTCGGTGGGGTATCCGGCGCCCCGGGGCGGCCCGGGAGGGCGTCCGGAGTAGGGGGCGGAACCGGGCGCGGGCAGCCATCCCCGAGCGGGAGCGGGCGTATCAGGATCGCCCGGTTCGGGCGGCGGCAGGCGGGAATCGCTCATCAGCTCTCCCTGCTCTCGCCGGTCGGTTCCGTCGGGTCGCCGCGTTCACCCGCCCGAACCGGCCGGTGCGGAGTCAGGCCGGACGGCCGGGCGTGGGGTCGAGGTCCGGCATCTGATTCTCCGGTAATCGCGATCAGATTCGGGTTGTCCACGCGGGAGCCGGCCGGCGTCCGGCCGGCGGGCCGCCGTCGTGGCCGGCCCGGGACACGCTCCGCCGCTGTCCGATCCGCCGGGTTCGGTCGGTCCCGGTTCGGGCCCTGGTCCGGCTCCGGGTCCGGGTCGGCATCGTTCGGATCGGCAGCGGCGCCCAGGATGGAGCCGGGTTCGGGAGGTTTTTCGGTGCTGGTAACTGCTGAGTCCTGGTCTGTGCCGCCCAGGCGCGACTTCCGCACCCGCTGGGCAAGCTGAAAGGCGACCATCAGAACCAGCACAGCACCGGCGACCCAAATGACGATCAGGATCACGACTCCATAGGCGTTCGACTTGATGGTGATCTTGGCCGGATCGCTCCACTGGGTGTTGTCGGTGGCCAGCAGCTCCACTTGAACCGGGAACTCTCCCGAGCGGATCACGTGCGCGTCCACCCGGATCTGGCGGGCCTGGCCCGGCGTCATGACCACATCGGTGGGTTGGGTCACGGTGAGTCCCACCTGCTCGCCGCCCACCACGCGCAGCCGGACCACCACGTCGTAGGGAAGGTCGTTCTGCACCCCGATCGGGAGCACCGAAGTGGCCGACAGCGAGAACGGCACCACGCTGGTCAGCAGCTTCACGCCATTGCGCAGCAGGACCTCGGACCGCTCCACCGTGTCGACGATCGCGGCGGCCCCGTTGATCGGTGGACCGTTGCCGTTGCCCGGAGGTGGGACTGTGTAAGCGCGGGTCAGCGCTTCACGCAGGGGATCGAGCACCTCGGCCGGCTCAGGGGCCGTCGGTCCGGCCGCCTTCTTCAGCTGCTGACCGAGGCGGTCGATCCAGGCGGCTGCCGATTGCACCCGTTGGATCTGGTCGGGACCCAGGCCGGCACGGATGGGGACGTCGTTGAGGGGATGGGGTGCCGACTGAGCCGCCTGTGCGGCCAGCGCCGGAATCGACCCACCGTCCGTGATGTGGCTGCCGGCCAGGGATTCCAGCAGGTAATCCAGTTCGTGAGCGCCGCCACCGGCGTTCCAGAAGCGGTCGGGCACCACCACAATGGGGGCGTTCGCGCCGGTGGCCTGCGCGGCCACCGCGAGCACCGCCGCCAGGGTGTTGTACGGGAGCGTGGCGCCGGCGCCGGTTTTGGCGGTGAGGGCGTTGACGTCCGACAGCAGCGGCGAATCGGCGACGACCGCCGGCAACTGCCGCCCCCCGGGCAAGGTGATGGTGACCAGCCCAGCATTCTTGTCGCCGGCCACCACTCCGCCCGCCAACACCGCCGCGGTGTCACCGGCCTGGGTCAGCGCCGTCAGGGTGGCGTCGTCGCCACGTCCGCGGGCGGGATAGGCAAGCCCGGTGATGAGTCCGGGCGTGCCCGGGTTCAGCGCGCTCACGGCCGGTAGGACGGTCACCCCGGGCAATTCCCGGGCTACGACGGTCTGCCCGACCGTGCGCAGGTGGGCCAGCGTCGCCGACTGCCCGGCCCTGGCCAGGCCGACCGCGTCGGGATCGGAATAAGGCAGTACCAGGATCTGATGCCGGGCCAGGTCAGCGCGGAGCCTGGTCAGGAAGGCCGTCGCGGCGGCCTGTCCCGAGCCGGCCTCGGTGCCCGCCAGGTACGACGGGTCGGGGCCGTTCCCGGTGGTCGATCCGGCCGGTCCGCCGGCCGTCGCGGCAGCTCCGGCGGCGGCCGATTGGCTCGGCGCGCCACCGGTGGTCACGGTCGGCTGGGCTCCGGCCCCGCTGGTGGCCGGTCCGGACGAACCGGCCTGCGTCGAGGTGGCAGCGGGGGCCGATCCGGTGGCGGAGCTGGTGACCGGAGTCAAGGGCGGCTGCGGGGCGTCCGGGTGGGTCAAGACCCGGTAGCCGGCCGACATGCGGCTGAGCTCGTCCAGTAGCTCCGGGTCCAGCACGACGGTGGCCGAGGATCCGGCCGCCGTGCGGTCCAGTTCTTCCAGATTGTTGAGCACATTGCTCAACCGGCCGCGGGGGCCGATGGTGGCCGCGAGGTCGTCATCGAGGAACACTCCATCGACGCCGAGATGAACCCGGTCCTGAATGGGCCACAGCATGGTGACCGGAACCGGGTTCTTGACGAGCAACGTGGTGGCCGCCCCGGCCGGCTGCTCGGTGGCCTGCCCGGGCGCGGAGAGCACAGTGAGCAATACGTGCAGCGCACCCACCCGAGCCAGCAGTGAGTTGTTCCCGGTGCCGACGGTGCCGTTCACATTGAGCATCAGCGGGAACACCCCGGGGGTGGTGAGCCCCAGCGAGCCGGACCCGGCCGCGAAGGTCGGCACCTCGGCACTGAATTTGACGCTCTGACCCGCAGCCAGGTCGCCGCTGAACGGCTGGAAAGGCGACGTGACGGTGGCGTCCGGGTCCGTCGGGGTGGCGACGGTCTTGCGCAATTCGGCGACCGTGGTCAGGGGGAGGCCCAATTGATAGCGGAATTGCAAACTGCTGACCGGCCGGTCGCTGGTATTGGTCACGGTCCCGGAGATGGTCAGAGCGCTCGTTTCGGCGGTGATCACGCGAGGCGAAATCGCGCTGACCGCGAACTTGAGCGTGGTGTCGTACCCGGCATCTTCCCCGGAGTTGCCGCTGGTGGGGGCGGGTGCCACTGGCCCGGCCGCCCTCGGCCTGCCGCCGGCGTGGTCGGCGTGGCCCCGGACGGCGGCCGAAGCGGGAGCCGACATCAGGGGAGCGGCCAACGCCACCAGGATCCCGACGAAGAGCGCGGTCCACCAGCGCCTGGTCCGGCCGCCGCGCGCGGAACGGATCACGCGGTGTCGGCGAGCAGCTGCGCGGCGCGCTGCGCCAGCCGACGTTCGCCGGCGTACGCCAAACGCTCGGTGATCTCGTCGATCGGCACCCAGGCCACCTCCGAGACCTCTATGTCGGCGTCCGAGAGCTCGCCGTCGACCATCTCCATCAGGAAATGATGGACGCGCTTGTGGATCCGGCGGCCCTTCGCCACGAAGGTGTACTCCACACTGCCCAGCCGGGCGGTGATCCGCCCGGAGATGCCGGTCTCTTCGGCGACTTCGCGCACCGCCGCCTGCTCGGTGGTCTCGCCGGCCTCGATGTGGCCCTTGGGTAGGGACCACCGCAACCTTCCGCGCCGGTCCAGCCGCCCGATCAAGGCGCCAGACGACACGCCGCCCTGCCGCCGGATCACCAAGCCGCCGGCTGAAGTCTCGTCCGCTCGGCGCCGCCGGGGCGCGCGCAGAGGAGACGGAGGCATGTGGCGATGGTAGTCGGCGGCCTTTGGCGTCCGACGGGTTCGAAACCCGCGCCCGGGGCTGCCGCCCCGCGTGCTGAAGCGCTTCCAGCAGGCATTTCTTCGCCGACGTCGACAGGTAGGGCCGCGCGCCGGTCGGCGAGCCGGATGCCCGGGTCGCGCCGGTAGGCTGGTTCGTCGTGCCCGACGACCAGCCGCTTGCCGCCTCCGCCGACGAGGCCGGTCGCCCGCGCTTGTCGGAACTGCAGCGGGAAGCCGTCCGCAACCTGCTGAGGATCTCGCCGGTGGCTGACGACCTGGGCAAGCGCTTCTCGGCTGCGGGTCACCAGCTCCACCTGGTCGGCGGCTCGGTGCGGGACGCCCTTCTCGGCCGGTTGGGTCAGGACCTGGACTTCACCACCGACGCCCGCCCGGACGACATCCGCAGGCTGGTGAAGCCGTGGAGTGACTCCATCTGGGAGACCGGAATCGAGTTCGGCACCGTCGGGGTGGCCAAGGCGGGCCTGAAACTGGAGATCACCACCTTCCGCTCCGATGTCTACGACGGGCAAACCCGGAATCCGGTCGTCCGTTTCGGGAACTCGCTGGACGAAGATCTGGTCCGCCGTGATTTCGCGGTCAATGCCATGGCGGTGTCGCTGCCCGACCATGTGTTCACCGACCCGTTCGGCGGTCTCAGCCAGTTGGCCGACCAGGTGCTGGACACCCCGGGGCGGCCGGAGGACTCCTTCGGCGACGACCCGCTGCGGATGCTCCGCGCCGCCCGGTTCGTCTCGCAGCTGGGATTTGCGGTCACCGAGCGGGTGGAGCGCGCCATGACCGCGATGGCGGCGCAGATCGACCGGATCACCACCGAGCGCATCAATGCCGAACTCGTCAAGCTGCTCGTCGGCGCACACCCCCGAGCCGGCCTCCTGCTGCTGACCAGCACGGGCCTGGCCGATCGCATCCTGCCGGAATTGCCGGCGCTGAAAATGGAACGCGACGAGCACCATCAGCACAAGGACGTGTTCGAGCACACCCTGACGGTGCTGGAACAAGCCATCGCCCAAGAGGAGCACGGCCCGGACCTGGTGTTGCGGCTGGCGGCGCTGTTGCACGACGTCGGCAAACCGGCGACCCGGCGTTTCGAGTCGGGTGGCGGAGTCAGCTTCCATCACCACGAGGTGGTGGGCGCCAAAATGGTGCGCAAGCGGATGCGGGAACTCAAGTTTCCCAAGGCCGTCACCGAGGACGTCGCTCAGCTCACATACCTGCACCTGCGGTTTTACGGCTACTCGGGCGGAGTGTGGACCGACTCGGCTGTCCGGCGGTACGTGACCGACGCCGGGCCGCTGCTCTCCCGGCTCAACAAGTTGGTGCGGGCCGACTGCACGACGCGGAACAGGCGTCGTCAACACGCTCTGCAGCGGTCGTACGACGAACTCGAACGCCGCATCGAGGAACTGGCCGAGGCGGAGGATCTGGCCAGGGTGCGGCCCGACCTCGACGGCAACGAGATCATGGAACTGCTGGGCGTACCGCCGGGCCCGATCGTGGGGCGGGCGTGGAAGTTCCTCAAGGAGCAGCGGCTGGAACTCGGACCGATGACCAGGGACGAGGCCGAGGCCGCGCTCTATCGGTGGGCGCGCGAGGAAGGCCTGAGCTCCTGAGTCGCTGGGTGGCGAGGAAGCGACGGTCACGCGGTTCCGGCGGCTCACGCTATTCCACCGGCCGCCGCATGTCCACCCGTTCGGGCGCGCAGGCCGGGGAACCGGTTGCCCCAGCGGCCCGTCTCATCCGCAGTTGCCCGGGAGCACCCGAGCCGAAAACAGAGGGATTCCGATGGATGACGACACCACCGCCGACGGCTCGGGCTACGGCAGCGCTGGGGACTACAGCACCGGAGCGGACTACGGATCCGGTTACGACTCGGGTTCGAGCCTGGACACCCAGTACGGCTCCGTCGATTCCTACGGTGGGAGCGGGGAATACACCACCGACGCCGGAACCGATGTCACGGTCGACGACCACTCCGGCAGCGGTTACGCCGATGTGTACGGGCCGGGTTACGGCGATTCGGACACCTACGCGAATTACCAATCGGCCTCCGACACCCAGACCGAGTTGTACAACGAGGCCACTCAGGCCTACGTCGGCGGTGACGAGGAAACCTCGCAGAACCTGACCTACGCCTCGCAAGAGGCCGGGCAGTACGCCAACGACCAATATTCCTCGTACATGGGCACCGGGGATTATGCCCCCGAACAGGCCTCGACCGACGGGTACACAGCGACCGGCACCGCCGACTACGGAAGCGGCTACCCCGACAGCACGGACGCCGGTGTCGGCACCGAATCGGTCGATTCCGGCTACACCGGAACGTACGACACCTCAGCCGCCGGGGCGGAAATGCAGTCCGAGCAAGCGGATTACTACGGCAGCTGAACGGACTTGTCGCACAACAGATTCCGGCCGGACAGCCATGGGCGGCGGAGGCGAGTCCATGCCGAATAGAGGGTATTCGGGCGAGAATTCGCTCTCCCCGCCCGGGACATATATTCATTCTGACCAGGCCGACGTCGACGTGAACTTCGACGGAAAACCTGACGACATATATTTGAATTCGGGCGCGTTCCGGTCATTCCGACACGATGACGCGGAAATCCGAATGGCGGCCAAGAAGTAGACAGCGTTCTCGCCTCTTCGCACCATGCTCGTGCCCACGGCGCCGCCGCCGGATCAAGGGGCCGCCGGTTGCGTTCCCAGCAGCACACCGACCAGCCCGATCAACACCACCGCGGTGACTTCCGGAGCGAAGGGCGTGACCGTGGCGGCGAGGACCAGAGCGGCCGCGGTCGCCGTCGCGGCGACCATCGTCCGGCTGGTCACCGCACCGACCCGGAGCACGCCCAGCAGCAGCAGGACCAGCGCGACGGGAACGGTGAACGCGCCAGCGGCCAGCTGAGTGGAAAGGTGGTCGGTCTGGTGCCCGGCCGCGGGTTCCGCCACATCGCCGGCCGTCGCGGCCAGGTGCGTGGCGTTGACGGCGATCCCCGCGCCGATCGCCGCGATCCCGCCGAACACGAAGTAGTGGCCGTATCCGAACAAGAAGGTCCGGCCCCAGCTGGACAGCGGATCACGGGTCGGTCGGTCGAAATACAGCCACCAAACAGCGAAGAAGACAACCAGTCCGCAGATCGCGAGTGACCATTGCCCGTCTCGATGCTCGCTCGAGCTGATCGCATGCTGCACCGCGATGGTCGCCGCGGTGACCGATTCGCCCAGCACGATCAGGGTGAACGCGCCGTAGCGGTCCGCGACGTGCTCGGGGTGATACGTCGTCGCCCCCCGGCGTTCGCCCAGCAGCGGGACCGCGATCTCGGCGACCACCAGCAGACAGAACACCGCCACCTGTCCGCCGTCGGGAACCACATACAGCCGCAGGATCCAGCAGATCTGTACGGCGAGAACCCCGCCGGCGTAGCGGAGAGCCGTGGGCCGCCGGAGCTGGTCCTCGTGGGCCGCCCGCAGCCATTGCAGCACGGTGCCGATGCGGATGACGGCGTATCCCCAGGTGATGGTGTGGAAGTCGCCGTGGCCGGCGCCCGGTACTCCGGCGGCGATCACCAGGATGCCGCCGATCTGCACCAGGACCAGCAGACGGTACGGCACGTCATCCGTGTCGTAAGCGGAGGCGAACCAGGTGAAGTTCATCCAGGCCCACCAAATGGCGAACAGGATCGGCAGGTACGCGCCCAGCGCGGCCCAGACCCGACCGGCCTCCAGCTGCTCCTCCAACACCAGGCCGGCCTGGGCGATGGCGAAGACGAAGCACAGGTCGAAGAGCAACTCCAAGGGCGTCGACGACCGGTGCCGTTCCTCCGGGTTGCGCCCCCGCATCGGCCGATACAGCGACGACATTCCCCGTTGGGAGGTGGTCCTCACGGTCAGGCCCTTCAGCTCGGTACGGTGACCGGCCTATCCAACCCGACCTGCCCCCGCGGCCACCCGGCCGGCCAGTGAGCGCACGCCCCACCAGTAGCCGGCCGCGGTCAGCAGCAACACGATGCCGACCCCGACGACCGGCGGCAGGCTGTGCCCGTCCGGGGGCAGCAAGGGCACGCACAAGGCGAAGCCGCCAACGTAGAAGATGTTGTTCGACGTGTCGTAGAGCGCGAAGACCCGGCCTATGTGGGCGTCATCGGAATCGGTCTGCACCACCGTGTCCGCACAGATCTTGGACGACTGGTAGGTGAAGGCCAGCAGGACGGCGGCCGCCATGGTCGTCCACTGGCTGAACATCGCGGCGATGATGGGAACGCACACCCCGACGACGGCCAGCAGCAGGACCACGTATCGGTTCCGGCCGAAGAAGGCGACCAGCGGAGCCGTCGTCACCGCACCGACGAAGAGCCCGATGCCGGCGACGCCCAGGACCTCGAGCACTCCCTTGATGCCGGTGTGGAAGTAGTAGCGGAACAGCAGCAGAGCGGTGAGCGAGGATGCCCCGACGCAGAGCCGCACCACCATGACCGTGGCGATGTTGATGCCGACCGTGGGTCGCTGCACCGAGTGACGAAAGCCCGCCGCGAAGCCCTGCAGCACGGCGCGGAGCGGCTGCGGTGGTTCGTCGGTTTCGTCCGGTCCCAGATCGCTGCGGCCGAACCGCCCGACCACGATGGCCGAGGCGGCGTAGAACAGGACGACACAGCTGGTCGAGAGCGCCGTGGGGCCGTTGCCCTGGCCCAGCAGCCCCCGCACGCCGAGGGCGACCGCCCCGCCGAGCACACTGGCGATCGAACCGATCGTGCTGGCCAGTGAGTTGGCACCGACCAGTGAATCCGAGGCCACCACGTGTGGCATCGCCGCGGACAGCCCCGATCCGACGAACCGGCCGGTGCCGGTGATGAGCAGCGCGACGACGAAGAGCACCCACAGCGGCGTGCCGCCCACCAGGAGCACGGCGAGCACGCCCGTGATGGCGGCGCGGGTCAGGTTCGACCAGAACAGCACGTGACGCCGGCTCCACCGGTCGAGGAGGGCGCCGGCGAACGGACCGATCAGCGAGTAGGGGATCAGCAGTACCGCGAAACCGGCGGCGATCTCCGCGGCCGACGTCTGCCGGCTGGGATCGAACAGGATCGCGCCGGCCACCGCGCCCTGGAAGGCGCCGTCGCCGGTCGCCGCCAGCAGGCGACTGGTCAGCAGCCTGCGCAGGCCGGGCAGCCGCAACAGGGCGGGAAGGCCATGCGCCGAGGGACGCACCGGCCGCACCCCGGTGAACGTCAGGGCGGGGGTCGGGTCGCTGTGAGCGGCCTTCGAGAGCTTGGCGGCCGTCGCCGCCGCGATCGCGGGCGAACGCGGATCGGAGCTCACACCAGCACGTTACGACCAGCACCGGGGAGCCGCCCGACCGGTGCCGCCCGGTCATCCGTCTGGGTAGGCATTGGTTTTCCCGCCGGCATGTCCCAGCGCCGGCGCAGGTCGTAGCCTTCGGGTGTGCTGGGCGGCCGCCATTTCGAGGCCCACGCCGGGGTGTACGGCTGGGCGCGGCCCGACTATCCGCCGGCCCTGTGGGAGCGCCTGCGCGGACTGGGGGTGTTACGGCCGGGGCTTCGGGTCGTGGAGTTGGGAGCAGGCAGCGGTCAAGCCACCGCGAGGCTGGTGGACGCGGGCCTCGACGTCACCGCGGTCGAGCCCGGTGCCCAACTGGCCGCCACGCTGAGACGAAGATGCCCCGGCGCCGTCGTGCTGGAGACGACGGCCGAAGAAGCCGAGCTGGGCGAGGATGGGTTCGATGTGGCCGTGGCCGCCACGTCCGTCCACTGGCTGGATCTTCCGGTGGTGCTGCCGAAGCTGCGGCGTGCCCTGGTCGACCACGGCTGGTTCCTCGTCTGGCGGAATTCGTTCGGTGATCCGGAGGCCGCTGTCACGCCGTTTCGCAGACACGTCCGGGACATCGTGGCCGAACGCCGTGGTCCGCGGCGGAGCGGTCCGGCCGACGTGGACACGGCCGGCTGGGCCGGATTGTTGACCGCCTCCGGCTTGTTCACGCTGGAGCTCGTCGAACACTTTCGCTGGAGCATCGAACTCGATGAGGACCAGGTCCGAGGCTTGTTCACGACCTTCAGCGATTGGTCGGCCGCCGAGGTCGACGCGGCCGGACGCGCCGTCCGAAGGCTGGGCGGCCGGGTGGTCGAGCATTACGTGACGCCGTTGATCGCGCTGCGAGCGGTCGGCGACGAGCAACAGCCCTCCGACGGGGACGACTGAGCAGCGCCGGCTCGGACCACATCGCCGTCCGCCGAACGAGCCCGCCGAAGCCTTCGGCCGACCTTTCGCAGACCTTGACCTAATCGTCACTCGGATGCCCGCTTAGGTCGTGGACGGACCGGCCACAATGAGAAGGTGACTGGTCACAACCCGGCCGACTCACGCGGCCAGGACGGCGTGTTCCCGGAGGGATCCCAATCAGGAGCGGGTTCGCATGGACCCGGCTCCGAACCGGTGGCCGGCCGAGGGCGGCTGAAGCCGGGCGTGCTTCTGGTGGCCACGCCCGAGTTGACCGATCCGAACTTCTCCCGCACGGTCGTGTACCTGCTCGCCCACGGCGCAGACGGATCGGTGGGCTTGGTCATCAATCGCCGGACCGAGACGGCCGTCCAGAATGTCCTACCGGGCTGGACCGACCACACCGTCAAACCGCGCGCGCTGTATTCCGGCGGACCCGTGCAGATGACCGGGGCCATGTGCCTCGGCGTCCCGCGGATGGGCGTGAGCCCGGCTGAGATCAGTGGTGTGGTGGGAATCGCCGGCTCGGTGGTGTTGGTCGACCTGGACGCCGACCCCGGATTGGTCGGCGCGTACCTGCGAGGCGTGCGCATCTTTGCCGGTCACTCCGGGTGGGGCGATGGGCAGCTGGAAGCCGAGATCGACGAGGGCGCCTGGTACGTGCTGGCGAGCCGCCCGGACGACGTCCTGGCCGGCCCGTCGGTCGACCTGTGGTTCCGGGTGCTGAAGCGTCAGGGCTTCCCGCTGGCCTGGTCGGCGTACCGGCCGAAATCCCCGCACAGCAACTGAGAGCCACCTGGGTGCGCTGACCGGCCGGGTGCCGACAGAACCGGAGCTGCGCTGGTCGCTCGTGCGAAAAGGACCCGATCCGCGCGGGCGGACCGGGTCCTTCTTGTTGGCGCTCGAACCGGTCGAGCGACCGGGTCAGCGGCGGACGACCGAGGAGTGGGCGGACACCGGGACCAGCGTCACGATGGCCACACCGACCAGCACGTTGATGACGGCGAAGATGATCTGGGACACCAGGGCCAGGGACATCGTGAACGGCAGCACGGCCGTGAACAGCACCCCCAGCGCGCCGATCCAGGCGAAGTACAGGCCCGGCCGGGGCGCGAACTGGCAGATACCCAGGAACAGCACCGAGGTGAGCACCGAGATCAACGCGGTGAACAGGGCGTAGGCGCCGACGTGCACAGCGAAGGAGCCGTCGCCGTCCCTCATGATGATCGACTGGTGGAAGACGCCCTTGGCGATCAACATGCCGAGCACGGCCACCAGCACGGCGACGGCCGCGGTCAGCACCGCCCCGACCCAGTACCGGCGCTGGTCGATGTGGAAGCGGGCCGGCGCCGTCGTCCGGGGAGTGCCGCCCGCGAACTGAGCCGGCTGGGCGGCCATCGACGACGCGTCGTCCTGGCTCAGGGCACTCCAGGCTCCGGAGGTGGGCGTCACGTAGTTCGGGCCGGACTGCGGTGCGGCGTACTGGTACGCGCCGTACTGGCCGGCGCCATAGTGGTTGGCGCCATAGTCGTTGGCGCCGTTGCCGTTCCCGGCGTACTGGCCGGCGCCGTAGCGGTAGGCGTCGAAGCCCTGTGCCGCATAAGCGTTCGCGTCGTAGAGGGGCCGGACGGCCTGTGCACCGGTGGCGAGTCCGGGGGTTCCGGCGACATGCGCGGCGCCGGAGTTCGCTGTGGTGGTCATTTTGTGTACCTGGCTTTCGGAGGACGTTCCGGGAATCCCCGGGCTGGTCCCAACATTGCCGCTGACGGGCTTGGGGCACCGTCCACCGACCGCCCGAAACACCGGAGGAACGGCATGTCCACCGGTCGGCCGACACCAGTGGAGTGAACGGCACCCGCGGCACGCCGGCTGAGCCGGAAGCGCTCGAGTTGGGCTGACGGAAGCTCAGGACCCTGGGCTGAGCCGGGCCGGCACGTGGACATCGACCACCGTGCCCTTGGGCTCCCGCGCCTTCACCTCGAGGCGGCCACCCGCCGCCTCCACCCGGGCCCGCCGGGACGAAAGCCCGATATGACCTTCCGCCAGCTTTTTCTCCATCTCCAACTCGGAAAAGCCCCGTCCGTCGTCGGAAATGGTGATGCGCGCCTCGTCGCCCACTCTGTCCAGTCCCACCCACACGGTGCTGGCGCCCGCGTGCTTGACCACGTTGTTGAGCAGCTCCCGAGCCGTCGCGTACAGCACCGTGTCGGCGTCGGTCCGCGCTCCCGCCGGCCAGCCGGAGTCCTGGAGGTACACGGTGAAGCCGCCCCGAGCCCCGGCGTTGCGGGTCAGTTCGGACAACGCCGGACGCAGTCCGCTCTGGGCCAGCACCGCCGGGTGCAGTTCGTAGACCGTCGACCGCAGCAACTTGGCCGACGTGGCCAGCGCCTCGTCGAGTCGGACGTAGGTCTCGCTGTTTATCGCCGACTCGACGTCCTCCAGATCCATTCGGGCGGCCAGCACGTATTGCAGGGCGCCGTCGTGCAACGCCTCCGACAGGTCCCGTCGCTCGCGGTCCTCCAACTGCACCAGTTCGGTGACCAGCGTCGAACGGTCCAGGGCCAGCCGGCCGACGGCCAACACCCGCGAGCGCTGGACGCGGGACAGCATCACGGCGCCCAGGGACGCCGTGGCCAGCACCAGGGTCCGCAGGGTGATCGACCGCCAGGGTTCATCGCCATTGGCGATCCGGGTGACGGCGCCGACCAGGAAGTACAACCCCACGGTCGGCGCGCAGACGGCGCTGCAGATCCAGGGCCGAAGCTGGGTGGCGCCCAGCACCGGCAACAGGAAGAAGGCGAAAACCAGGATGTCGGAGGTCCAGGTGGTCACCGAACCACTGCTGATCAGGCTCAACGCCGTGACCACAGCGAGATCGACGAACAGCACCAGCCATACCGTGCGGAGGACCGTTTCCCGGCGGGACGACAAGGTCGCGAAGGCCAGCGCCCCGGCCACATACAGGGCGGCGACCACATCGCAGACCGTGCCGTGGCGGGTCGGCGGCTCGACAACCACCGCGCCCATGATGATCAGGGCCAGGCAGATCCGCACCACCGACTGCACCCGTAAACCCAATCGGGCGTGGTCGAGCAGCAGTTGGCGAATTTCCGGGCGGACAGCCAGGTCGGTCAGGCTGGTGACCTGCATCCGCGGGCGAGTCACTCCAGCAAACCCATCCGCATCGCCTCGGCCACGGCGGCGGCTCGGTCGGACACGCCGAGCTTGTCGTACAGCCGCTGGGTGTGCGTCTTGACGGTGCTCGGCGCCAGGAACAGTTCCGCGGCCAGCGCTGGGATCGACTGCCCCTTGGCGAAACCGCGCAACACCTGCGCTTCCCGCTCGGACAGGACGGGTACGTCAGGCTGGGCGCGCAGCCGGATCTGGTCGACCAGCCCGGCGGCCAGTTCTGGGGGCACCACGGTTTTGCCGCGCGCCACCTGCTGTACGGCGTCGACGATCTCGGCGCGGCGCGAGTCCTTGGACAGGTAACCGGCCGCACCCTCTTCGAGCGCCCGGAAGACGACCGAGGAATCGGTCACCGCCGACAGCAGCAGCACTCGGGTCGGGATGCCGTCCCGTTTGAGGGCGTGCACCACGCCGATACCGTCGATGTCGGGCATCTGATAGTCGACGATGGCGACGTCGGGCTTCTCGGCGGTGATCACCTCGATGCCCTCCCGGCCGTCCTCGGCCTCACCGACGACTCGGATCTGCCCGCTCATCGTCAAGCCGCGGCTCAAGCCGTCGCGAAAGAACGGATGATCGTCGACCACCACCACGTTGATCAAGGCGACTCCCTCTTCGGATGACCGGCTTCCCATTCTGCTCGATGGCCGGCGCCGTGGTGACCGACGACGAGCCGCGACTTCGGCTTCCCGATTGGTCACACACAGGGCCGGCCCCGCACCGGGAGCGCTCGACTTGTCCGGCGGCCGACCACATCGGTGCATTTAGCATGGCGGTGTGTACTCGTTCGCGCTGACCGTTCCGTTGGCCGTGGTGTTGTTGCTGCTCGGTGCCGGTGCCGGTATCACGGCCCAGCGCGGTTGGCGGGGCACGCTGTCGCCCGCCGGTCGGCTGGGCATTCGGACACCGGCCGCGGCCACATCCGAGCGGGCGTTCGCACTCGCCCACCGAGTGGCGGCTCCGGTGTTCGGTGGTGCGGCCGCGGTCGGCCTGGTGGCCGCGATCCTGCTGCTGACCTTGCCGCTTGCTTCGTGGACCGCGGTGGTGTTGTTCGTGGTGGCCCTGGCTGGAGTTCTCGCCTTGCTCGCCGCCGGCGGCTTGCTCGGTGAACAGGCGGCTCGAACGGTTCCTGTTCCCGCCCGCAAGCCGCAGCCGAGTGCGGCCTGCGCGACCTGCACCTGCGGGGGTGGCGGCTGTTCGGTGCTCACCAAGAGGTCGGTGGACCGGTCAGCCGAAGCCCCGACCGTCTGACCGGCCGGCGCGGACAGTTCATCTGGCGGGTGCTCGCAACCCATCCGCAGGCGCTCGGCCGCCGGATCCGCGACTGGCCGGTTACTGCGGTCCCGCCAGGTCGGGCGCCGTCGCGTCAGATGACCGCGTCCGTGCTCACTGATACGCTCGTCGACGCGGAGGGGGAGTTTTCGTCCGTGGTCGTTCGAACGCCCGGACGACGCTGGAAGCCGGTCAACGGTCCACCTTGCAATGGGCTTCTTCAACCCGATATCGCCTGAGCGCCCTTCCTCACTGGCCGCGCGGCGGAACGTTTTCGAGCAGGCCGAACATCCGAGCCCGCCTTCTCTCAGCGACGAACGCTGCCGGCGTTCGGTCCGTCAAAGCTCGCGACACATCCTGATCTGGAACGAGTGTCGGCCCACCACCCGGAAAGCGCGTTCCAGCGATGGTTGCCACGCCGTCGTCGTGGGTGCGGCCGCCCGGTGTGGGTGCGGTTCTTTCGTGCCCGGCGCGCCGAGCCGCCCTACCCCGCCACGAGGTCCACCCCGGACTTCCGCACAGAAGGTAGAAGTCATGACTCTCGATCGTCGAACGTTTCTCGGCGCCGCCGGCGCACTGGCGCTGCCGGCCCTGCTGAGCGGGTGCGGCTTCGTCGGCTCCTCGTCCGGTTCCAGCCCGGCCACCGGTGGCCAGAGCACGCAGACCCTGACCTTCACCACCTGGGGGACGGACGCGGAACTGGCCGGCTTTCGCAGCGCGATCGACGGCTTCCAGAAGGCGAACTCCGGCGTCTCCGTGGCCCTCAATGCGGTTCCCTACGCCCAGATGTTCACCGACATCGATGCCCAGATCCAGGCCGGCAATCCGCCGGATGTGTTCCGGGTCCCGTACTACACGTTCGGGTCTTATGCAGGCCGCGGCCAGTTGCTCGATCTCACGCCCCACCTGAGCAGCAGCTTTTCGGATCAATTCACGCCGGCCGCCTGGGCCGCAGTGCAGAACAAGGGCAAGCCGTACGGGGTCCCGCACCACACCGACACGTCGGCGATTTTCTACAACAAGGCTATGTTGGCTTCCGCCGGCATCACTGCCGTGCCCACCAAGCTGGAACAGGCCTGGACCTGGGCCCAACTGAGCCAGGTGGCCACCACCCTGCGGACCAAGCTGTCGGCCGACAAGTTCCCGTTCGCCTACAACTGGCAAGGGAACGGCGTCACCCGGTGGCTGAACCTGCTCTTCCAGGCGGGGGGAAGTTTCCTCGGCCCCGATCAGACGACCCCGACGATCAACTCACCCGCCGGGCAAGCCACCGTCGACTTCTCCAAGAGCTTCTTCGCCCACAAGTGGGTTCCGGCCAACGACTCGGTCAAGTCGACGAGTCTGGCCGCGGACATCTTCTCCGCGCAGACCAGCGCCATGGTGTGGTCGGGCGCCTTCGCCATCCCGGATACGGCCAAGCTCGATTTCGAATGGGGCGCCACCTTCGCGCCCCGGAAGGCCAGAGGGGGCAGCGACTTCGGTGGAAACGCCTTGGTGGCCACGGCCAAGACGCCGAGGGCGGAACTGGCCGCGAAATTCTTGAGCTACGTCACCGAGCAGGACGTCATGCGTTCCTTCTGTTCCGGGGCCTCGCTATTGCCGACCCGGCGCGACCTGACGTCCTCCGGGATCGATTTCGCGGTGCGGCCCGAGCTGTCACCGGTCTTTCTCGGGCAGGCATCGACGGTGCGCGCCCAGGACGCCGCGCAGGTCGCGTCACCGTCCATGTCGAAGATCATCACGGTGCTCAAGGACCAGCTCGAGCGGGCATTCGTCGGCGGTCAGGATTCGGCCAGCACGGTGCGGAACATCTCGGCCGGAATCGCCGCGGCCACGAAATGACCGCACAGCCCGCCGCTCGCGCGGCGGTCTCCCGAAACCGATCGGTCGCGCCGCCGGCCGGCCACCGCCCGAAAGAGCATCGTCGGCCCCGACCGGACACGGCCGCGGCGCTCGGTTTCCTGGCGCCAGCCGTGCTTCTGATGGCGTTGTTCGTCTTCCTGCCGCTCGGGCGGGCCCTGGTCCTGAGCCTGGAACGCACGAATGGTTTCGGCGCCGGTACGTTCATCGGTCCGGGAAACTACACCCGCCTGGTGGCGGACCCGGTTTTCTGGCGGGCGGCGGCCAACACAGTGTTGTTCACGGTCATCGTCACGCCGGCGGCGATGGCCGTGGGACTGGGTGCCGCGGTACTGCTGAACTCGGCGCTGCCCGCTCGCGGGGTGTTCCGGTCGATCCTCATTCTGCCGATGGCCATTTCCGGCGTGGCGACGGCATTGCTCGGGCTGCTCGTCTTCGACCAGAACACCGGCATTCTCGACAAGCTGGTGCGGGCCATCGGTCTGCCGGCGGTGAATTGGCAGTCGGGCAGCGTGGCCGCCTTTGCCTCCATTGTCTTGGTAACCCTGTGGTGGCGCATCGGTTTCAACATGCTGATCTACCTGGCTGCGCTGCAGGCCATCACTCCGGAATTATTCGAAGCGGCCAGGTTGGACGGCGCCAGCCGATGGCAGCGCCTCACCCGCCTGACGGTGCCGCTGGTGGCCCCCGCCTCGTTCTTCCTGCTCGTGGTGAACGTGGTCTATTCGTTCCAGGTCTTCGACATCGTTTTCGTGATGACCGGCGGTGGGCCCCAGAACGCGACGTCTGTCCTCGTCACCTACGCGTACGACAACGGTTTCGGGGTCCGGGATCAGGGGTACGCGGCCGCTATCGGAGTCGTCCTCCTGCTCACCACCGGCGCCTTCACGGCATTGCAATGGCGCCTGAACCGATCTCGCGATGCCACGGATTAGGGCTGGATTAGGGCGGGGGTCGAATAAAAGGTGGCAGCTTTCTCGGCCACGAGTCCGGTTCCGGTGCGCTGGAGCGACGAGGGCCGTCGGCGCCGACGCCGGGAGCGCGGTTGGCGGATCTTCAAAGTGGCCTGCGCTGTCGGAATCAGTGCCGTCGTGATATTTCCGCTCTACTGGATGCTCGTGGTGGCGTTGTCCAGCCGGTCAGATCTGCTCGGCGGAGCGCTGCGGTTCGTTCCCCATCGGCTCACGCTGGAGAATTTTCGCAGGGTGTTCACCGGGTATCCGGTCGGCACCTGGTTCGCCAATTCGGTGGCCATCGCTACGGTCGTCGCCCTCCTCACTGCCGCGGTGAGCATGATGGCCGGCTACGCCTTCTCGCATCTGAACTTCCGCGGATCGACCGTGGTGTTCTTCCTGACCCTGATCGCGTTGTTGCTGCCGTTGCAGGTGATCATGGTGCCGCTGTTCCAGCTGGTCAGTTCCTTGCACCTGTACGGAACCTACTGGGCGGTCATCCTGCCTACCTCGGCGTCGGCGTTCGGAATCTTCCTGGCCCGCCAGTTCTTGATGGGCATTCCCCGTGAGCTGATCGAGGCCGCTCGTATCGACGGAGCCGGTCATTGGCGCACCTTCGTGCGCATTGTCGTGCCGCTGTCCAAACCGCTACTCGCGGTGCTGTTCTTCATGAGCCTGCTGCAAACCTGGAATGATTTCGCCTGGCCACTCATCGCGCTGAAGCAGAATGATCTGTTCACGTTGCCGATCGGACTCCTGTATCTGCAGGGTCAATTCGGCTCCGACTACGGGGCCACCATGGCCTTCGCGCTGTTCGACGTCACGCCGATGGTGTTGTTGTTCCTGTTCTTCCAGCGCTACTTCGTGCAGGGCTTCGCCCGCAGCGGACTGCGGTGAATTCCGCGGGCTGACAGCGTCATCCCGGCAACGGGCCGGTCAGGCTGCCCAGCTGCCAGGGGAAGACCGCTACGCGGCCTCAGGGAGCCGGCTCCGCGCCGACGGCGATCGGCCGGTCGGGCTGATTGGACCATTGGCTCCACGACCCCGGGTATAAGGCCGGCCGAAAGCCGGCGATCGTCAGCGCCGCGATCTCGTGCGAAGCGGTCACTCCGGATCCGCAGTAGACCGCCACGTCGTCGCCGTCCCTCACTCCTACGGCCTCGAACCGGGCCCGGAGCGCCGCGGCGGGCAGGAAGCGGCCGTCGGCGTCGACATTGTCGGCGGTGGGTGCGCTCACGGCGCCGGGAATGTGGCCGGCCCGCGGGTCGACCGGCTCGCGATCTCCGCGATACCGCTCGCTGGCCCGGGCGTCGAGCAGGATGCCGCGCGACGGGAAAGCCGCGGCGCCGTTCAGATCGATCGTCGGGAGCCGCCCGTAGCGAAGTGAGGCATCGCCGGGAACGGGCACCACGTCGCCCGGTTGTAGTGCGTGGCCCGCGGTCGTCCAGGCCCGCAGGGCGCCGTCGAGGATGCGCACGTCTTGGACTCCGGCTGCCGTCAGCAGCCACCAGGCGCGCGCCGAGGACAGGTTGTCCAGATCGTCGTACACCACCACGGGGTCGCCGTCCGAGATTCCCCAGCGGCGGGCGGCCGCTTGCAGTCGCTCGATCGAGGGGAGCGGATGCCGGCCGGCGGCCGGTTCGCCGTGTTCCGCCAGTTCGGTTTCCAGGTCCACGTACACCGCACCCGGAAGGTGTCCCGCGAGATAGGTCGGCCGGCCATCCGGGCGATCGAGCCGCCAGCGCACGTCGAGAACGACCGGTGGCGCGGCCGAGGCGATTTCGACCGCGAGTCGGTCGGGGCTGATGAGAACATCCATGGGAAGGCCTTTCTCGCTCGGCCGTCCCAACGCCGGCCGGACCGTCGCAGCCGTAGGGTCCGGCTGGTCACACCCTTTCATCCGGTTGACCGCGGGCCCCGAGGACGTAGTTCGGGGGAACGGTGCGGAAGGGTTCAACCGGCCGCCGGCCGGTCCAGCTCGCCGCGCGCCCCGACGGTCTCCAGGCTGTGCCGGCCGGGTGCGGTGTTCTCCCGGATGACCCGGGTGACCACGCGGTACATCACTGCGTCTGTCTCGGGTTTCTCGACCTCCTCAGCCGGCAGCCATTCGCGCAACTGGTCGCGGAGATAGTCGCGCCAGCCGCGAACCAGGGCCGCCGACACTTCCTCGCCCCGCTCGGCCAGCACCAACTGATCACCGGCGAGCCCCAAGTACCCGCTGTCGATCAGTTCGGCGAAGAACGAGGTCAGCACCCCGTGCGGGACTCCGACCCGGTCCTCGACACCGGATCGCGTCACCTGGTAGCCGAGCACCTTGGTGCCGATGAGCACCTGGCCGATGCCCCACACCTCGGCGGGCGAGAGCCCCGTTCCGGAGGCCGCCATGACCCGCCGGCCCGCCTCTGGCCCCGTTCGCCGCAGGACCTGGGCGACCAGGTTCTCCAATACTTCCGTCGAGTTGGACGGCACCGGCATGGCGAACCCGGATCCGGTGTCGCGGGCGACGGCGGCCGCTGCGGTCCCCCGCATCGCCACCTGAGGCATAAACAACGCGACGATCAGGGCCACCGCGGCGACCGGCACCGCCCACAGGAAGACGTTGTGCAGCGACTGCGCGTAGGCGTCGATCAGTGGGGCCTGCTGGGCAACCGGTAGGGCGTGCAACCGATCGGGATCGCTGGCCGCGGCCGGATTCGTCAGGCCCGCCGCCACCAGGGCGACCGGCAGCTTGGCGGCCAAGCCGTTGGAGAAGACCGTGCCGAAGATCGACGCCCCGAACGAGCCGCCCAGGGTGCGGAAGAACGTCACTCCGGAGGTCGCGGCACCCAGGTCGGCGAACGAGGCGGTGTTCTGCACGATCAGGGTCAGCACCTGCATGGTCAGGCCGATCCCGGCCCCCAGCACCAGCATGTACAGCTCTTCCAGCCAGCGGGACGTGCCGGCGGCCATGGTGGACAGCGCGAACATGCCGACCCCGACCACCACCGCCCCGGAGATCGGGAAGATCCGGTACCGGCCGGTGCGGCCCACCACCGTCCCGGCCAGCACCGAGGTGACCAGCAAGCCGATCACCATCGGCAACATGCGCAGCCCGGACGTCGTTGCGGTGGCGCCGCCGACGTATTGCAGGAAGGTGGGCAGGAACGTGATCGAACCCATCATGGCGAAACCGACGATGAAGCTGAGAATGGCCGCGATGACGAAGACCCGGCTGCGGAACAGTCGCATCGGCAGAATGGGTGCCTCGGCCCGCATCTCGACCAGGACGAAGACGACCAGGGCCACCACGGAACCGGCGAAGAGCCCGAGAATGGTGGCCGATCCCCAGGCGTAGGTGCTCCCGCCCCAGGATGTGGCCAGGGTCAGGCCGGTAGCGCCCAGGGCAATGAAAAGCACGCCCAGGTAGTCGATCGGCACCTTGGTCCGGCTCTTCCGGCCCGGGATCGTCCGCGCGGCCAGCAAGATCACCACGACGGCGATGGGCACGTTGACGTAGAACGCCCAGCGCCACGACAGGTGGTCGGTGAACAGACCGCCCAGCAGCGGTCCGATCACGGTGGTGACGCCGAAGACGGCGCCCAGCGCCCCCTGGTAGCGCCCCCGATCCCGGAGGGGAATGACCTCGCCGATGAGCGCGGTCGCGGTCACCGACAGGCCGCCGCCGCCCAGGCCCTGCACCGCCCGCATCGCGATCAACATGCCCATGCCGTTGGCCAGACCGGAAAAGAACGATCCGACGATGAACACGGCCACGCTGATCTGGTAGAGCGTCTTGCGGCCGAACATGTCGCCGAACTTGCCGGCCAGCACCGTGGAGATCGTCTCGGCCAGCAGATACGAGGTGACCACCCAGCTCATGTGACCGGCTCCGCCGAGGTCGCCGACGATGGTGGGCAGGGCGGTCGACACGATCGTCTGGTCGAGCGCCGACAGCAACATCCCCAGCAGCACGGTGCCGAACACCAGGTTCATCTGTGAGCGGCTCACCGGGGCCGGCTCTTCGGACCGGACCGCGGGAACGCTGGTGGTCGGGGTAGCGCTGGTCTCGGTCAAGTGGCACCCCTGAGCCCGGTGAAAGCGTCGACCGGATCGCCGAGCGAGTGCCCGGACGATCACACGGGGTGAAGGGTAGTTCCAGGCGGTGGGACCGGCCCGGTCGGCCGGTTCAATCCGGTGGTCGGGGCGCTGCTGCGCGGACTAAACTCGACTCGTGTCGTCGGTCCAGTTGCTTCCCGGGCCGCGCTGACCAGCGAATCCCCGGCCAGCGCGGCGGTCCCTCCTGAGATCAGGAGGGATTTTTTGTGTCCGGACCACGCCGCCCGGTTCGCGGGCCGGCCTCGATCGAATGCGAAGTGAGCGAAGAGATGAGTTCGAGCATCGAAGACCGTCCGACCACCGCGACGGCCGACGCGGTGCCGCCGTTCCGGTACACCGCGGCGTTGGCCAACGAGATCGAGGCCCGTTGGCAGGACCGGTGGGAGGCCGAGGGCACCTTCGACGCGCCGAACCCGAGCGGCCCGTTCGCACCGCGGGACGACGCTCCCGTGCCGGCCGACAAGTACTTCCTGATGGACATGTTCCCCTACCCCTCGGGAGCCGGATTGCACGTCGGCCACCCGCTGGGTTACATCGGCACTGACGTGCTCGGCCGCTATCTGCGCATGACCGGCCGCAACGTGCTGCACACAGTGGGATTCGATTCGTTCGGGCTGCCCGCCGAGCAGTACGCGATCCGGACGGGCACGCACCCGGCCGTCACCACCGCGGCGAACATCGAGCGCTACCGGGCGCAGCTGCGCCGGCTGGGTTTCGGCCACGACCAGCGCCGCAGCGTGGCGTCGTCGGACCCGAAGTTCTTCCGTTGGACCCAATGGATCTTTCTGCAGTTGTTCAATGCCTGGTACGACGAAAGCGCCGGCCGAGCCCGGCGCATTGACGACCTGGCCGGGGAATTCGCCTCCGGCGCCCGGCCGACGCCGGACGGACGCTCCTGGGCGGAGCTGTCGGCTGCCGAGCAGGCGACCGTCCTGGCCGATCACCGGTTGGCGTACATCTCCCAGGCGCCCGTCAACTGGTGCCCGGGACTGGGCACCGTGCTGTCGAACGAGGAGATCACCGCCGACGGCAAATCCGAGATCGGCAACTTTCCTGTTTTCCGCCGCAATCTGCGCCAGTGGAAGATGCGCATCACCGAGTACGCCGACCGGCTGATCGACGACTTGGACCGGCTGGACTGGCCGGACTCGGTGAAGAACATGCAGCGCAATTGGATCGGCCGATCGACCGGCGCGGAGGTTTCTTTCCGCGTGCCGGCCGCCGACGGCACCCTGGACGAGTCGGGGCGCCCGGCCCTGACCGAATCCATCGACGTGTACACCACCCGGCCGGACACCCTGTTCGGGGCCACCTATGTCGTGTTGGCCCCGGAACATCCGCTGGTGGATCCGATCACCGCCCCCCGCTGGCCGGACTCGACCCCGGACGCCTGGACCGGCGGCACCGCGACCCCGGCCGACGCCGTCGCCGCCTACCGGCGGGCGGCATCTCGCAAGTCCGACCTGGACCGCCAGGAAAACCGTGACAAGACAGGTGTTTTCACCGGATCCTTCGCGGTCAACCCGGCCAACGGCGCGGTCATCCCGGTGTTCATCGCCGACTATGTGCTGATGGGCTACGGGACCGGCGCCATCATGGCCGTCCCCGGGCAGGACATCCGGGACTGGGACTTCGCCAAGGTGTTCGGGCTGCCGATCATCCGCACGGTGGCACCGGCGGCGGATCACGACGACGACCAGGCATACACCGGCGATGGCCCGGCCATCAACTCCGGCAATGCCGAGATCGATTTGAACGGCAAGGATGTCGCCACCGCGAAACGTGAGATGACCGAGTGGCTGGCCGCCAGGGGATTCGGCCGCCCCCGCAAGCAGTACAAGCTGCGCGACTGGTTGTTCTCCCGGCAGCGCTACTGGGGTGAGCCCTTCCCGATCGTCTACGACGAGAACGGCACCGCCATCGCGCTGCCGGACGACCAGTTGCCGCTGACCCTGCCGGACATCGACGACTACGCGCCGGCGAAGCTGGATCCCGAGGACGCCGACTCCAACCCGGTGCCGCCGCTGGCCCGGGCCACCGAATGGGCCACGGTGGAACTGGATCTGGGCGACGGGCCGAAGACGTACCGGCGCGAGATGAACGTCATGCCGCAGTGGGCGGGCTCGTGCTGGTACGAACTGCGGTACCTGGATCCGGAGAACGACAAGACGTTTTGCGATCCGGCGGTCGAGAAGTACTGGATGGGCAAGGATCCGGAGCGCCCGAACGACACCGGCGGCGTCGATCTGTATGTCGGCGGGGTCGAACACGCGGTGCTGCATCTGCTGTACTCGCGCTTCTGGCACAAGGTCCTGTTCGATTTGGGCTATGTGTCGAGCGAGGAGCCGTTCCGCCGGCTGTTCAATCAGGGGTACATCCAGGCCTACGCCTACACCGACGAACGCGGCTTCTACGTCCCGGCCGAGAGGGTCAGCGAAGAACCGCCGGGCCATTTCTTGTTCGAGGGCCGGCCGGTCCGGCGCGAATACGGAAAAATGGGCAAGTCGCTGAACAACGTGGTCACCCCGGACGACATGTGCCAGGCCTATGGCGCCGACACCTTCCGGGTCTACGAGATGAGCATGGGCCCGCTGGACATTTCCCGGCCCTGGCAGACCAAGGACGCCGTCGGGTCGCAACGGTATCTGCAGCGGCTGTGGCGACTGGTCGTCTCGGAGGAGACCGGACAGCCGGTCGTCAGCGACGCCGAACCCGATGACGAGACGCGAAAGCTGCTGCACCGCACGATCGACGGCGTGTCCACCGACTGGGCGGCGATGGGGTACAACACGGCCGTCGCCAAATTGATCGTGCTGGCCAATCACCTGACCAAGACGGGCGTCCCGGTGCCTCGCTCGGTGGCCGAAGCCCTGGTGCTGATGACGGCGCCGCTGGCGCCGCACATCGCCGAGGAGTTGTGGTCCCGGCTCGGGCACGCGGAGTCCTTGGCGCACGGGCCCTTTCCGGTCGCCGATCCGGCGCTGCTGGCGGCCGACTCGGTGGAATACCCGATTCAGGTCAAGGGCAAGGTGCGCGGGCGGGTCACCGTGCCGGCGGATGCGAGTGCCGCCGATGTCGAGGCGGCGGCGCTGGCCGACGAGCGGATCATCGAGCTTCTCGACGGCGCGTCCCCGCGGAAGGTGGTCGTGGTTCCGGGCCGGATGGTCTCGATCGTCCCTTGATCAGGCCCCGTCGGTGAACATCCGGCGTCATTGTGAACGCCGGATGTTCACGGACGCCGCGACAGTCGGTGCAGCAGGTTGTTGCGGACCGCCGGCCACTCCGACGCGACGATGGAGAACACCACCGTGTCCCGCAGGCTGCCGTCCGGTAGCCGCTGGTGGTTGCGCAGGATGCCGTCCTGCTTGGCCCCCAGCCTGGCGATCGCGGCCCGCGACTGCTGGTTGAAAAAGTGCGTCCGGAATTCCACGGCGATGCAGTTCCACACCTCGAAGGCGTGCGTGAGCATCAGCAGCTTGCTCTCGGTGTTGGTGCCGGACCGTTGCGCGGAGACCGCGTTCCAGGTGGATCCGATCTCCACCCGCCGGTTCGCGGTATCGATGTTCATGAAGGTCGTCATGCCGATGACCGGGCCGCCACCAGTGCCGGGGTCGGTGCGGCGAGTGGCGAACGGCACCATCTCGCCCTTGGCCAGCAGACCCAGCCGGCGGTCGATCTCCGCGCGCATCCCTTCTGGAGTCGGGATCTTCGTGTACCACAGCCGGTACATTTCGCCGTCGCGCACGGCGGCCACCAGCTCGTCGTGATGATCTTGGCGGAGTGGTTCCAGGGTCACCAGCGAGCCGGTGAGGGTCGTGGGTTGCGCGAAAGTCACGGGTGATCACACTAGGGGCTCGCGGCGGGGGGGCCGGAGAATTTCAGGCGGCGCCGGACGGAGGGGCGCCTCGCCCGCGTTCGCCGGAGCTCAGCCGGCCAGAAAGGCGATCACCGCGACGGCGTTGAACACCATGTGCGCGATGACAGCGGAACCCAGCCGGCCGGTGGTCAGGCTGATCAGCGCGTTCACGCCCCCGACGACCAGCAGGGTGAGAGCCAACGAGATGCCGGTGACCACGCCGGTGACCTCCGACAGGTGCACCAGAGTGAACAGTCCGGCGGAGATCCCGATGACGGTCCAGCGCGCCCGCGCCGGCGTCCGTGACCAACGGCTCATCGGCCGCCGCCGCAGGGTCGCCAGTCCTGACCGGAGCACCACGCCGCGGAAGAACAGCTCCTCCACGACCGGCGCGATCACCGCCGAGGCGAGCACCAGGCTGACCACGAACACGGTCCCGTGGCCGTTCCCGGTGATGGCGGTGAGGTTGCCGCTGGGGGTTTGGCCGGTGAGCCGGATGACGATCAGGGTGATGATCCCGGACACCACGCGCATCCCGACGCCCAGGCCGAGGCCGATGGCCAGATCGATGGGGCGGATCTTCAGCCCGAAGTCGCGGAACAGATTCCCGGTGCCGTGCCGTTTCGCGGCCCAGATCGCCGTGGGAACCAGGGCCAACCACACCGACCCGCTGCCCAGCCAGACGGATGCCGTCGCCGAGGCGTGGCCGATGGATCCGGCCAGGTAGCCCAGCAATTCGCTGAGCAACAACAGCACGCCGAAACCGACGAAGACGTCGGTCAGGCTCCACCGGCCGCGTTCGGTATCGGCCGACCGGGCGGCGTTCAGGATGTCCACGGCGATCGGCTGGGTGTCCTCCGGCGAGCGGGGCCGGCCGGCCGGACCGGAGCCCAGGGCCACCGGTACCGGTGCCGGCGAAGCATCGTGGGGTTCGAGCCACCGGTTCACCGGAGGAGGCCCGGCCCAGCTGCCGGGCGACGGCGAACCGGGTCGCACCCAAGGGTCGGGTGACGACCCGGCCGGAGCGGAGGAGGTCTTTTCAGTGGTCATGTCCAGCCTGGTGGTAGGGGCGGAAACCGCGGATTGGTCGGATGCTCCACGTTCCACACCACTGTGCCGTCGTGAGCCCCCGGGCTGTGACCGCCGTCGGGGTTCGGTGCGACTCTGCCACGACGCCGGTCAGACCATCCTGCCCCGCACCCGCTGGGAGCGGCTGCTGCCGGCACCGTCCGGGCGACGCACCCGGCGGACCTGCGCACCGGCGTCGAACGGGTTCCGTCCGCCTCAGCTCAACGCCAGCCGGGCGGCTTCCTGCGCACAGCCCCACGAGAGCATCACGCCGTTGCCGCTGTGGCCGTAGTTGTGCACCACCACCGTGCCGTCGCGGACCTCGCGTTCCAACCGCACTCGGGGGCGGCCCGGGCGCAGCCCGACCTCCACGCCGAGGACCGCCGCGTCGGACAAGGCCGGGACAGCCGCCCGTGCCCGGGCCAGTATCCGGTCGGTCAGCCGGGGATCCGGCGTCAGACTCCATCGCCCGGGCACCCGCGCACCGCCCAGAACGACGCGCCGGCCGTGCGGCATCACGCTCGTCCACTCCGGGTTGATGCCGCCCTCGTAGAGAAACTCGCTCACCGCCGGTGCGTCGACGATCACGTGCTGCCCCCACACCGGGGCGATGTCCGGATCACCGGTCAGCCGACCGGCGGCCACGCCCGCGCAATTGACCACCACGGGAGCACCGCCGAGCTGATCGACGAAGCCGTACTCGACAACCCCGCCCCGCGAGGCCACCTGGGCCGACAGCCAGGCCAGGTAGACCGGCATGTCGACGAACGGCAACGCCGCCCGGAAGCCCATCGAGAAGCCGGGCGGCAGCTCGGCGGCCGAACACGGCCGGTATCCGGGCACGGAAGGCGCCCAGGGCGGCTCGCTCGTCTCGCCGGGGTTGCCGAGCAGCAGGCCGTTCCGCAGGCTGACCCCCGTCCCGGGTTCCCCGGCCAGAGCCCGGAATCGGCGGTCCGATTCGGTTCCCCAAGCCACCGCCGGGTCAGTCGGGTCGGTGGCATCCCCGAACACCGGTCCGATCATGGCGCCGGCCACGGCGGACGTGGTGCCGGTGGGCGGGGCGGCGCTGACCACGCGCACGGCGGCTCCGGCCTCCAGCAGGACCAGGGCGGTGGTCAGGCCGCTGACGCCGGCTCCGATGATGAAGATGTCAGGCACGCGCTTCCCTTTCTGAAGACCCGGTCGACAGCAGCTCGGCCGCCCGGCCATGATCGAGGGGTGACAACCCCTGAGCCGTATTTTCCCGACCTCGCCGAAATCGACGAATTGTTGTCCGCCGTGTCGAGCCTGGATCCGGCTTCACAGCCGGTGACCCGGTTCGACCGGGCCGACCAGGCGCTGGTGGACGTCCGGACCGAAGTCACCAACGCCCTGACCAACGACGAAGTGTCCAACGACCTCCGCAAGGACTTGGAGGCTCATCTGGAGCGCATCGAGCTGGCCATCGAGGGCAACGCCGCCCGGCGGCGGGTGGCCAAGGACCGGCCAAGCGACCGGCTGCCCACAGACTGATCGGCTTCCACATGAAGATCGCCCTCGCACAGACGGATCCGGGCCCGGACGCCTCGGCCAACGCGGCCGAGCTGGTCGAACTGGTCCGCAGGGCGGCCGGCGACGGCGCCGATCTGCTGCTGGCCCCGGAGGGCTCGTCGGTCGGATTCCTGACCGCTCCCGCTTTGACCACCAGCGCGGCCGAGCCGTTGGACGGTCCATTCGTGTCGGGCCTGTTGTCAGCTTCCGCCGAGTCCCGCATCGCCGTCGCCGCCGGCACCTTCGTGCCCGACCCGGAGTCGGGACGGGTCCACAACACGCTGGTGGTCTGCGTCGGCGGCGAGCTGGCGGCCACCTATCGCAAGGTGCACCTGTACGACGCCTTTTCCTTCGTCGAGTCCGACACCGTGCGGCCGGGCACGGCGCCTCCCCCGGTCGTGGACATCGGCGGCCTGAAGATCGGCTTCGCCACCTGCTACGACCTGCGGTTTCCCGAACTCTTCCGGCACCTGTCAGCGGCCGGGGCCGACGTGCTCGCCCTCGCCTCGGCGTGGGTGCGCGGGCCGCTCAAGGAGGAGCACTGGTTGACGCTGCTGCGGGCCAGGGCCATCGAGAACACCTGCTACATGGTGGCGGCCGATCAGGCCGGCCGGGCCGGGATCGGCCGGTCCGCGGCGTTCGACCCGTTCGGGTTGCCGCTCATCGACCTGGGCACGGCCGCCCCGGGTTACGGCCTGGTCGAGCTCAGTGCGGCCCGGGTGGCCGAGGTTCGCGAAATGCTGCCCGCCCTCCAGCACCGCCGATTCCGGATCGACCCGAGCCCGCAGGCCTGATCGGGTGTTCGTCGTCGGGATCTGCTGCGCCCTGGGCGCCGCGGTGGCTTACGGGTCGGCCTCGGTCCTGCAGTCCGTCGGCGTGCGCCGAGCCGGTTCGGCCGGTGCGGTGGTGCGTGACCCGCTCTACCTGATCGGGCTCTGCCTGGATGGCGGCGGCTTTGTTGTCGCCGTGATCGCCCTGCAGTTCCTGCCGCTGTTCCTGGTGCAGTCCATGGTGGCGACGAGCGTCGTCTGGACCGCCTTGCTGGGCGTGCTGATCGGATCCCACCTGGGCCGGTCCGGATGGATCGGCCTGGCGGTGGCCATGGTCGGTCTGATCCTGCTGGGGTTGGGCGCTGCCGCTGAGGGCGGCCGTGAACTATCGGCCGGGTGGCGGTGGGTACTGCTCGCCTGCGCCGCGCCCATTCTGGCCATCGGCCTGCTCGGACACCGCCGCAAGGCGCCGTCCACGGTCGCCTTCGCCGCTGGTCTGGCCTTCTCGCTGGTGGCAGTCAACGCCCGCTCGCTGGAGTTCCCGCACCCCATCTGGCATCTGCTCGGGGATCCGTCGCTGTGGGCGCTGGCCGCGAACGGCATCGCCGGGACCGTGCTCTTCGCGATGGCCGTCGAGATCGGCATGGTCACCCGGATTTCGGCGGTCACCTTCACCACCGAAACGGTGCTGCCGTCGGCCGTCGGGCTGCTTTTTCTCGGCGACACGGTGCGGACCGGCTTCTGGCCGGTCGCCGGGTTGGGCTTTGTCCTGGCGGTGGGTGGAGCGATCGCGTTGTCGCGGTTCAGCGAGGGGATCCCAGAAACCGTGGCCCCGGTGGATTGACCTCCGCCCGTTCCGGTGTTTGTCCGCCTGGGCGTGCTCAGACCGCCAGCAAGGCGTTGCGGGCGCTGGCCAGCGCGCCGGCAGCCGTGTCGTCGTTCCGGCCCAGCACCTGCTTGATCAGCGTGATGATGGCCCGCACCTCGTCGGCGGCCGACCGCCACCGCTGCTCGAGACCGGCGTAGTCGTCGGAGACGCCGTCGGCTCGGAAATCGGCCAGAGCTCCGTTCACCTGCTGGTTGCGCAGGTCGATCAACGACTCCAGCCGGCCGACGATGCCGGTCACGTCGTTCTGCACATCGGCCGACGCCACGGTGTCGTAGCTGAGCCGGTTCGAATAGCCCATAAGAGAAACCTCCGGATGCTCGAGCGATCGAAGTGTGGGATCAGGCCTGGTGGAAACGCGCGGCGGCGAAAGGGGCGGCGCCGGCGGCGGAACCGGCGTTGGCCGACATGTCCTGGTCACCGGACTGGAAGGACACGTCGACCCCGTGCTGGCCACGCAGAATGGCGGCCAGGGAAACGTTCAGATCGGCGGCCACTCGGTCGGCGTTGGCCTTGAATTCGTCGAACGCCACCCGACCCGCGCCGTTGAACTTGCCTTCGAGCGGACTCGCGGCAGCGGCGAGCCGGCGCACGAGGTCCCCGAGATCGTCCGTCGAGTCGCTGGTCTGCCGAGCCAGCGTGCTCAGCGTGGCCGCGCCCATGTCAAACTTCATCAAATGCCTCCAAGTGTAGGTAAACGCCGTCTGTGACGTGGTCACGGTACGCGGATCCGTAGAACCGGCCGCCGAGTTGTCCACAGGATCGGTGCGGCCGAGCCGGAGGAGGCGGCGACGCGGAACGAGCTGATTCGGCTCCGGCTCTGACGACGGCGCCCGAACTGCCTCAGGGCACCAGTTGCGCCAGCACCCGTCCGGTGGCACCCGCCAACAGGTACTTGTACGAAGAGTGCGGCTGATCACCGTTGTCCACCCGAATGTCCTCGGCCACGGGCCAAAGGCGGGACGGCCGCGAAGCCAACAGCCGCATGCCCAGGGGCGAACCCATGGTCACCAGGGTTCCGATCCGGAGCTCCGGTCGTTGCAGCAGCACCTGCAGGCGGACCACGGTGCCCAGCGAATGGGCGACCAGCACCGAGCACTCGTCGGCGATGATCTCGATTCGGATCGGGGGACGTGGTGACTTGTTCTGCGACGGTGCAACGCGCCGGTGGCCCGCCTGCTCCTACGACTCCCGAACGCCCGCTTCGGTTCCAATGCGGTCCTCACAGCCGGCACACATCATCTCCTCAGCTCGGCCGGGCGCGCCCCGCCTAGTTTGACGAGGTCGTGGTGTGGGCGCGGAAAAACGGATGCGGGGCGGGATGAAGAAGTTCGTAGTGGTCCTGCTGGGCGGCATCCTGTCGTTGGCCGGCCTCGCGCTGCTGGTCTTGCCCGGTCCTGGCTTTGTGTTGATCGCCGCCGGCCTGGCCGTCTTGGCCACGCAATTCCAGTGGGCGCGGCGACCGCTGGAATACGCGCGGGCGAAGGCGGAACAGGGGATGGTCGAGGTGGTCAGGCACCCGTGGCGCGCGGTGCTGGCCGCCCTGTGTGGGCTGGCGCTGTTGGCCATCGGAGTGCTGGAGCTGGCCGGCATCGACGTCCCCTTCGTCAACGTCCTGTCCGCGGTGATGCTCGTCCTGTCGGGTGTCGGACTACTGGGCACGCTGGTCTATGCCGCCCGCCGGCCGCCCGCCGCGGCTCCGCCGTCCGCCACTCCCGGCCTCTGACGACGCGCTTATTTGGCGGCGCGACGGCGGGAACGCGGCCGCTGGTCGCCGCGGTGGCCCATGACGAACGAAGCCACCAGGTGGTTCCACGAGCACGTGCGGCACACCTCGACCTGGTACACGTCGAACTCACCGAAGGTGACGGCCAAGGTCTCGAGTTCGTCGGGCTTGCGCGCCGAGCCGGCCAGGTGCTTGATCTCGTCGCCGTAGATCCAGAAGACGTAGGTGAGGTTTTCCTTGCGGCACACCGGACAGCTGATGTCCGTGGGCACGCCGTGGAACTTGGCCGCCCGGACGAGGTACGGAGAGGCGTCGCACACGTCGGTGACCGACGTCCGCCCAGCCATGACCTCGGCCAGCACGGACCGTCGCTGCAGCGCGTAGTCCACCAGACCGCGCTGCGTTTTCACCCGAAAAACACTACGCCCGGTGCGGTCCGGAGGGCCCTGTGGTGGGTCAGCGGTCGGTCCAGGACGGCGTGCCGTAGACGGTACCGACGTCCGCATTGATGGCGGTCGGCGCGGCGGAGCCCGGATCGGCGATCACGAAGAGCTGGTTGCCCGACTTGAACGCCAACTGCTTGCCGTCGGGCGACCAGGTCGGACCCAGGGCCTGCTGGTTGAAGTTCGGGGTCACGTCGACGGGCTGGCCCTGACCGGCCGGGTCGACTACCACGATGTGGCGGATATCGGCGCTGCCGGTGCCCGAGCCACTGCTGTAAGCGATCTTGTTGCCCGGTCCCCACACCGGGTCGCCACCGTTGTCGTCGCCGGGCGTCACGCTCGTGGGTGGTGCGCTGCTGTCGATCGGCTCGGTGTAGATCTGGCCCGTGCCGACCGCCTTCTTCTCCGATCCCCAGAAGGCGACCGACTTGCCGTCCGGGGCGAAGGAGATGTCATCCATGGTCTGCAGCCGCCCGGCCGGAAGCTGGGCGCCAAGCTGACCGCCCTTCAGATCGGTGAGCACGATCTTGTTGGTGCCGTCGGAGTTCGTACAGACGAAAGCCAGCATCCCGCGGCGCACCGGGTTCCACGCCGGCCGGGCGAACGCCGGGCAGCTCTCGAGCTGGGTGATGGTGGGCTTGGGCGAGGACTCCGCGGCTCCGGCCGCGGCGAAGGCGATTGAGTATGTCGTCGCGGTGTGGCCGGCGAGCGTTTTCCCGCCGGTGACCATGGCCATCAGCACGGTCTGCCGATCCTGGGACAGCACCGGATTGACACTGTGGCCCGGCCGACCCAGCAGCTTGGTGGAACCGTCGGTGCCGACGGCGAACACGGCGGGATGGCCGTCGGCGTCCCCGGAGACCACCAGCTGTTCGCTCGGCAACGGGCTGGTCGACGTGGGCAGGTCGATCAGGTTCGGGTCCGGGTTCAGGTCGGGGACCGAGCCGGTGGTCGTGCCGGTGGACGACGTCGAGCCCGTGGAGGACGTCGAGGACGTCGAGTTCGTCGAAGTGGACGTGGACGACGTGGATGTGGTCGGCCGGGTGGTCTGGCCGGTCGACCGGGAAGTCGACGAACTCTGCTTCCCCGTCGCCTTGGCGGCGCCGGTGTGACCGCTCGAGCCGGATGTCGGCAGCGGCGACGAAGTGGATCCCGACGAGGACTGGCCCGCCGTACGGCCGGTCAACGTCGGCCAGAGCAGTACCGCCCCCACGATCACCGCTGCCACCAGGACCAGAGTTCCCACCACCAGCAGGGACCGACGTCGGCGGCGGCGGCGTTCGGACTCCGGGTGGCCGGGGTCGGCGAACAGGGGGGCTCCGTTGGTGTCGAATCTCCCGGGCGACTCGAAGTCGGTGATCGTGCCCGAGTCCCGCCGCGCCGGGCGTCCCGGAACGGTGCCGTACGGGATCGGTACGTCCGTGGCCGGGTGGAAGCCGGGCTGTCCCGGGACGGGTCGGTTGGGCATCGGGATGTAGGCCTGCGGTCCGGCCGACCTGCCGGTCGGTACCGGGCCGGACGCCGGGTTACCTGGCCCCCCGGACGGGGACAGCGGAGTCGCCGCCGCGCCGAGTCCTGTCCGGGCGGCCTGGACCGGAATCGGCGGTGTGGCCGGAGCCCCGCCGGCCCCCGTCGCCCCCTGGCTGCCGACCATCGACCGCCCTGGGCCCGGTCCGGCATTCGGTGGTTGCTCGACGTGAACCGTCCGCTCCGGGTCCGGAAGGATCTCAACGGTGGTTTGCGCGGTCCCCGGCGTCGAGTTCAGCGCCGCCCGCGCGGCGGCCGCCAACGCCCGGCACGACGGAAAGCGCTCGTCGGGATCTTGGGAGAGGGCACGCGCGATGACCGCGTCGAAACCTCTGGGTAGCTGGGGGATTTCCTCCGACGGCAGGGGCGGCGGTTTGTGCAGCCGGGCGTAGATCTTGGCGGCCAGATTGTCACCGGGATACGGCACGAAGCCGACCAGCAGCTTGTACAGCACGCAGCCCAGGGCGAACTGGTCGGAGCGGCCGTCCAGCGACCTTCCGGTGATCTGCTCCGGGGAGGCGTAGTCGATGGTGGCGATCACGTTGCCGGCGCGGGTGAGGGCCGTTTCCTCGGCGGCGAACTCGCCGAAGGCCTTGGCCACCCCGAAATCGGACAGGAAAACCCGCTCGGGCTCGTCCTCGCCGCCGTCGGCCAAGAGAATGTTGGCGGGCTTGACGTCCCGGTGGACGACGTTGTGGCGGTGCGCGAAATCCAGCGCCGCGGCCACTTTCTCCACGATGTGGACCGCGCGCTCGGGCGGCATGCCTTCCTCGTAGGTCAGCAGGGCTCGGTCGGCCGTGGTGCCGTCGATGTACCGCATGCTGATCCACAGGTCACCGTCTTCGGCGCCGGCGTCGTCGATGCCCACGATGTTCGGATGATCGAGTTGGGCGACCGTCTCGGCCTCCCGACGGAACCGGTTCACGAAGGTCGCGTCCGCCCCGAGCTCGGTCCGCAGCAGTTTGAGCGCCACCCGCCGGGGCAGCCGCGGATGCCGGGCCAGGTACACCACGCCCATCCCGCCCGACCCGAGCTCCCGTTCGATCACGAACCCGGCGAAGGTCGAGCCCGGCGGATGCGCCTCAACCATGCGCCGAGCCGTTCGCACCCTTGCCGGTGCGCGGCGACGGGCTGCGTCGCGGCGAGCGCCCGGAGCCGGTCATGTCGGGAATTGTGCCAGTAGACGGGCTGCTCGACCCGAATTCTGCCTGGTCGGGCAACCGCCTCCAAGCTGGCGAGCCCCCCAAGACCGGCGTGAGCAGCGTTCACGCTTCGTCGACAGTTGGCCCGGATAGCATCCTGCAGTGACCAACGCCCCGGAGGACGTCGCTGCGGCCGGTGACGGCGTGGCCGACCGCGACCCCGGGCCGGGACAGCTGGTGCCCGCCGGATCCGGCGGCTCGCTCCGCGAGCGCGCGGTTCTGCGCCCGTCGGCCAGCCTGGACCCGTTCGAGCGGGCGGTGCCCACCTGGACGGATCCGACGGTCCGCCGGGCCAGCGATGTCATCGGTGGACCGATGGGCCGGCATGCCTCCGTCGGGCGGCTCAAGGTGTTCACGCCGTTGCGCGTCTGCTTGATCTTCGCGATCCTCGCCTTGATCGGCGGCTGGCTGTACAAGTCGGCGTGTATCCAGCAGGCCCCGGATGGCAACGGCGGCTTCGTCCTCGACCAGAGCGGTCAGCGGCCGTGGATCACCGGTTGCTACAACGACATCGTCCCGCTCTACGGCAGCCACAGCCTGGACGCGGAAAAGCTGCCGTACACCACCGAATACAAGGTCAACGGCCACTTGCAGGCCACCGGCACCCCGGACCGACTGGTGCCGTATGTCGAGTATCCGGTGGTCACCGGCTACTTCATGTATGCGATATCGGTGCTGAACAGCAAGTACCAGCATCTGGCCGCCAACGTGGGGCTACCGCGTTCGCTGGACGTGGCCGACTACTTCACCATCACCGCGATCGTGCTGGGCATGCTGTACCTGGTCGCGGTGGCCGCCACCGCGCGGTTGGCCGGGCGCCGCATCTGGGATACCGCGATCATGTGCCTTTCGCCGCTGTTGATCGTGCAGGCGTTCACCAACTGGGATCTGCTGGCCCTCACGCTGACCGCGGCGGCCATGTGGGCCTGGTCGAAGAGCCGATGGCGACCCGACCGCCCGGGATCGATGGCCATGGCCGGTTGGCCCCTGCTGGCCGGTGTGCTGCTCGGGCTGGGTACCTCCACAAAGCTGTACCCGTTGCTGCTGCTGGGCCCGTTGCTGATCCTGTCGGTCCGCGCCGGGCGCATTCAGGGCTGGATTCTGGCCGCGGCGGCGGCGGCGGTGACCTGGTTGGCGGTGAACGTCCCGGTCATGCTCAGCGACTGGACCGGTTGGTACGAGTTCATCCGGCTCAACACCAGCCGGCCCGCCGAGTACGACTCCTGGTACGCCATCTTCCAGTCGCTGTCCGGCAGCAGTGCCTTCGCGGCCCCGGACGGGGGCACGCCGAGCCTGTTGAACAACCTCTCGCTGGCCCTGTTCGTGCTGGCCTGCGTGGGCATCGGCTGGTTCGCCTGGTCGGTGCAGCGGCGGCCCAGGTTCGCCCAGGTGGCCTTTCTGATGGTGGCGGCGTTCCTGCTGACCAACAAGGTCTGGTCGCCGCAGTATTCGCTGTGGCTGTTGCCGCTGGTCACCCTGGCCCTGCCGCGCTGGCGCCCGGTGCTGGCCTGGCAGTTCAGCGAGGCGGCCTGCTGGATCCTGCTGATGCTGCAGTTCGACGAGGACACCGCCAAGGGCCTGTCCATCTATCCGTTCGACGTGGCGGCCCTGATTCGCGACGCGTTGCTGCTGACTCTGGTGGTCAAGGTGATCCGGGAGGCGATTCGGCCCGAGAACGACCTGGTTCGCCAGGCCCGGCAGGACGACCCGACCGGTGGCCTCATCGAAGGGGCACCGGACCGCTTCCGCATCCCTTCGGTGCCCGACCTCTGGTCGGCGCTGCGCCAACCGCGGGTTGCCGCTCCCGCCGTTGCGGAAGGGCCCACTTCCCCATAGGTTCGCCGGGTTTGCCTGCAGGCCGATGGACCGCTTCCAGGTCAGGCGAGCCGGTTCAGCCATTGCTGTACCGCCTGACCGACCTCTTGGTCGCGTCCCCGGATGTCGTGCCCACCGGGGAGCCGGACGACCGTGATCGCTCCGGGAATCGTGTGGAGGGCGTCGTCGAATTCGGCCGGCGAACCGAACGGATCCGCGGTCCCCGACACGAAGAGCACGGGCAGGTCCAGCGCCGGGAAGTGCTCGGTGCGCGGCCGGTCGGATCGCCCCGGGGGATGCAGCGGGTAGCTGAGCAGCACCAATCCCGCGGCGGCGAGTCCCTCGGCAACGGCCATCGAGCACATCCGCCCTCCGTAGGAGCGGCCGCCCAGGATCAGCTGCCGCGGTTCCACTCCGGCTTCGGCGCAGAACCGCGCGCTTTCCTGGCGAATGGTGGCGATCGCCTGGGCAGGCTTGTCGGGAATCCGGCGTCCGGCGGTCCGGTAGGCGAAATCGACGCGCCGCACCGGCAAGGGAGACACCTCCCGTTCAACGGCGACCAGCGTGTGGTGGTCGCGGGAAGCGCCCGCTCCCGGGGTCAGCAGCAGCCCGTGGCTGGGTCGTGTGGTTCGGTCGATCGGCGGCCGCATCGGCGCCTCCCTTCTCGCTCATTTCCCCTGGTAGGATGATTGCGTCGGTCGAGCCCGCCGGGAGCCGCATCGGTTCTGGCGGGCTCTGCTCTGTGTCCGTCGGTTCTGGCGGGCTCTGCTCTGTGTCCGTCCCGGTCGATCGCCGGGGTGGGCCGCCGAAGCCGGGAAACCCGGCTGTCGGTGCGACGTTGTAGTACTGGCCCTGCCGCATCCGGGAGGGCCACCTCCTGCCGCGGAAAGACCGCGGCCCACGAGTCCATAGGAGGTGCACGTGGCTGTTTCGACTGCCCCACGTCACTACGAGCTGTTGCTCATTCTCGATCCCAGTCTCGACGAGCGCACGGTCGCCCCGTCGATCGACACCTTCCTGAACGTGATCCGCCAGGGCGGCGGTTCCGTGGAGAAGGTCGACATCTGGGGTCGGCGCCGGCTGGCGTACGAGATCAGGAAGAACGCCGAGGGCATCTACGTCGTCATCCAGCTGAACGCGCCGAGCCCGGTGGTTTCCGAGCTCGACCGCCAGTTGAACCTGAACGAATCGGTGCTCCGCACCAAGATCATTCGGCCGGAGAAATAGGCTATGGCAGGCGACACCCTCATCACCGTCGTCGGCAACCTGACCGCCGATCCCGAGTTGCGTTTCACCGCCTCCGGCGCGGCGGTCGCGAACTTCACCGTGGCCTCCACTCCTCGCACGTTCGACCGCGCGTCGAACGAGTGGAAGGACGGCGAGGCGCTGTTCCTGCGCTGCAACATCTGGCGCCAGCCGGCCGAGAACGTCGCCGAGTCGCTGACGAAGGGCTCCCGGGTCATCGTGACCGGGCGGCTCAAGCAGCGGTCGTTCGACACCAAGGAAGGCGAGAAGCGCACGGTCATCGAGCTGGAGGTCGACGAAATCGGCCCCTCGCTGCGCTACGCCACCGCCAAGGTCAACCGCGCCGCGCGCGGCGAAGGCGGCGGTGGAGGCTACGGCGGCGGTGGTGGCGGTGGCAATTACGGCGGCGGCGGTGGCGGCGGCGGCGGAGGTCGGTCGTCCGGGCCGGCTGACGATCCGTGGGGCTCGGCCCCGCCGGCGTCCGGCGGTTACTCGGACGAACCCCCGTTCTGAGCCTGGCGCCCGCCCAACCAGCACATTCGTTCACCCCTTTGAAGGATTCTCATGCCCAAGCCCATCATTCGTAAGGTCAAGAAGAAGGCCTGCGCCTTCTGCAAGGAGAACGCGCAGCCGATCGACTACAAGGACACCAACTTGCTCCGCAAGTTCATGTCCGATCGCAACAAGATCCGCGCTCGCCGGGTCACCGGCAACTGCACCCAGCACCAGCGGGAGATCGCCACGGCCGTGAAGAACGCCCGCGAGGTCGCCCTGCTGCCGTACACCTCGACCGCTCGCTGACCACGGTCCGGCGAAATCCAGAAAGGTTCGAGACATGAAACTCGTTCTCACCACTGACGTTCTGGGCCTCGGTGGGCCCGGCGACATCGTCGAGGTCAAGGACGGCTACGGCCGTAACTTCCTGCTGCCGCAACGCAAGGCCATCGTCGCCACCAAGGGCGCGGAGAAGCAGGTCCAGACCATCAAACGCGCCCAGCTGGCCCGGGAGATCCGCGGCAGCGAGCACGCCAACGAGGTCAAGCAGGCGCTCGAGGCCCTGAAGGTTTCGATCACCGCCCGCACCGCCGACGGCAAGAAGCTCTTCGGCTCGATCACCTCGACCGAAGTCGCGGCCGCGATCAAGGCCGCCGGCGGCCCGGTGCTGGACAAGCGCACCGTCGAAACCAACGGTCACATCAAGACCGTCGGCTCACATCCGGTGTCGGTCCGCCTGCACCCGGGTGTCACCGCCAAACTCAATGTGGAGATCACCGCGGGCTGACCCCGTATGGTGCGCCCGAAAGCGCCCGCCCGGATCGCCGGGTGGGCGCTTTCGGCTGTTCCGAGGTCGGTGGTGGGCCGACCGCGGTGGCGCCGTTCGTCCGACCGCCGGGTTGGGCGCGAAACCGCCGTCGAAGTGGCGCGCGTTCTAGGCCGCCTGGCTCGGCGGGTCGGCAACTCGTTCTCTCTGCCGCGGGCCAGTTCCGTGACTTACAAGGTGCCCACGCATTTACAAGGGGTTGCGCACGTTGTAAATGCACGGGGGCCTTGTAAAGGCCGACCGGAGGGCTGCACGGCGATCCGCGTGACTCGATCGGGCCGCTGGAAGCCGATCGGGCACCCCGGGCGGGCAGCTACAGTCCACCGCGACGATTCTGGGCCTCGCGACCACCGTCCGAGCTCGGTTGCGGGAATGTCACGTTCCGGCCAACAGCGGATCAACGCCTGGTCAACGGCTTGTCACGCGACACGCCAGCGGGGAAACACCGAAACAGGCCCGGCAAAAGTTGTCCACAGCGAATCCCGGGCCCGGCGACCTCAGCACCAGCGGAAACCGGGTGGGCAGCCGGATATTTCCCCAAGTTGTCCACTGCTGATGTGGACAACGTCCTGGGACAACGGACAGCCATCCCCACGCTGTCCCCGGACTGTGCACAAGGGGAAATGGAGAACTGTTGAGCGCCGTCCTAGGGTCCGGGGACCGGCGATTCCGCCCGCTGTCGGTGTGGCGCGGTAGAACATTCGTGCGACCAATTTCGGTCAGCCGAGCGGAATGATCGCCGCGGTGTTCCAGGAAGGTGGGGTGGCCGATGACAGCCGTTCAAGAACGGCGCCCGGGCCCGATCCATGCGGATGGACCCGCGGAGCGCACCTTCGATCGGCAGCCGCCGCAGGATCTGGCGGCGGAGCAGTCGGTGCTGGGTGGCATGTTGCTGTCCAAGGATGCCGTGGCCGAGGTGTCCGAGGAGTTGGTGGCCGAGGATTTCTACAAGCCGGCGCACGCCACGGTCTACGAGACGATCCTGAATCTGTTCGCCCGGGGTGAGCCGGCCGATGTGGTGACGGTGTCGGCGGAGCTGGAGCGCAGCGGCGCGTTGGGGCGGGCCGGCGGGGCGGTGTATCTGCACTCGCTGACCTCGGCGGTGCCCACGGCGGCGAATGCGGTGTTCTACGCCCAGATCGTGGCGGAGAAGGCGGTCTTGCGGCGGCTGGTGGAGGCCGGGACGCGGATTGTGCAGTTGGGCTACGGCGGGCACACCGGCGACCTGGGCGGCGGCGACGTCGACGAGATCGTCGACCGGGCGCAGGCGGAGATCTACGACATCACCGAGAAGCGCAGCAGCGAGGACTACGTGATCCTCGAGGAGCTGCTGCAACCGACGATGGACGAGATCGACGCGATCGCCAGCCGGGACGGCCGCGCCGAGGGCGTGTTCACCGGCTTCGCCGATCTGGATCAGCTGACCAATGGTTTGCAGCCCGGTCAGATGATCATCGTGGCGGCCCGGCCCGGTGTGGGGAAGTCCACTTTGGCTCTGGACGTGGCCCGGCACGCGGCGGTCAAGCAACGCAAGGCGGCGGTGATTTTCTCACTGGAGATGTCCAAGACGGAGATCACCATGCGGTTGTTGTCGGCGGAAGCGCAGATCCGGTTGTCGCACATGCGGTCCGGGTCGATGAACGATCAGGACTGGGAGAGGATCGTCCGGCGGATGAGTGAGATCTCCGATGCGCCGCTGTACATCGACGACTCGCCGAACATGACGATGATGGAGATCCGGGCCAAGGCGCGGCGGCTCAAGCAGAAGGCCGACCTCAAACTGATCGTGCTGGACTACCTGCAGCTGATGAGCTCGGGCAAGCGGGTGGAGTCGCGCCAGCAGGAGGTCTCCGAGTTCTCCCGGCAGATGAAGCTGCTGGCCAAAGAGCTGGAAGTGCCGGTCATCGCCATCTCCCAGCTCAACCGGGGGCCGGAACAACGGACCGACAAACGGCCCATGCTTTCGGACCTGCGCGAGTCCGGTTCCCTGGAACAGGACGCGGACATGGTCATCCTGGTGCACCGGCCCGACGCCTGGGAGGCCGACGACCCGCGGGCCGGCGAGGCCGACCTGATCGTCGCCAAACACCGCAACGGTCCCACCGCCACCATCTCCGTGGCCCACCAGCTGCACTACTCACGGTTCACCGATCTGGCCGGACCGTCGTAGGCGCCGCGTGGACAGCCGGCATGACCTTCGGACCGCGTGTTCTGCCGTGCTTCGTGTCGGAGCGCAGCGGCGCCCTGACACCGGGCCGCTGTGAACCCGCGCTGAGCGACTCCACACCCGACACGAGGCGGCAGCTTCACCACCGCGCCGACCTGCATCGGTTGCTGGTCAACGACCGCAGACTCGTCGCACACCCTGAGGAAGGGGTGCCCAGATAGCGAAGCAGCGGGAATGGGGGAGCGGAAAGGCATCGGCACGGGAAGCCGCGTTCTGGCCGGGTCTCGAAATCACGGTCGACCGCAATAGAGCTCCACAAAAGTGAACGAATTAGCGGGAACCTGTACCGGCCGCGACGTCGGTGGTCGACGGTGAGGTGCTTGATGACGCCCAGTGCCCGCCGGGGCGTGGTCGGGGGGTCCAGGATCGTGGCGGGCCGGGCGGAGGGCAGTTCGAGCTTCTGGTTGTCGCCGTAGCGGGCCCTGATCAGGCTGAGGTGCTTCGCACGTTCGTACCCAGGGGCCCGATCACATCCCGCGGAAGCAACAGCGAAAGCCGCTGACCGCAGCACCACCGGCCGCGGCCGTCATCACCCGTCGGGCGTGCCCGATCGTGCCTTCACCGCCCTTGATGGTTTGCTCCGACGCCGGGCGGTGGGTGCTCCACCGTTCTTGGGCAGTGACCGGGTGAGGCCGTCGAGGATCAGGTTGAGTCCGTATTCGAATTCTTCGCCGAAGTCGTAGTCGGGCCGCATGATGTGCTCCATGGTGAACTCGAGCAGGGACGGGTAGGCCTCTGCGTCGAAGAAATGCATCATCGACGCCGCGGTGTCGGCGACGCTGTCCGGGCCGTGGATGGGCAGCGAGTTCTCCGACAACGCGAACCCGAAGACGTAGCTGTCGATCAGGGCGAAGGCGTGGGCGGTCAGTGCCACCGAGAAGCCCGCCGCACGCAGGGTGGCTATGAATGCGTTGTGATGTTGCAGCGTTGCGGGCCCGGGGTGCAGGCGTGACTGCAGCAACGGGGTAGCCCACGGATGATGCGCCAGCACCCGACGAGCGGAGTTGGCTCGCCGCCGCATCTCGGTCCTCCAGTCACCGCCGGGTACCGGCAGGTCGATCTCGGCGTAGACGAGATCAACGATGCCGTCGATGATTTCGTCCTTATTGGCGACGTAGTGGTACACCGACATCGGTTTCACACCGAGTTCCTGGGCGAGCGTGCGGATGGTCAGCGCTCCTATCCCGCCGGCGTCGGCGACGGTGATCGCGCCGGCCAGCACCCGGTCCCGGCTGAGCGCGACGCGTTCCTTGGTACTACCGCCGGTTGGTTGTGACATTCGCGCCTCCCGCACCCTGGCCATCTCGTACTTAGTACCATATACCGGTACTTAGTACGACCGAGCCGACGAGTATCCGAGTCATCCCGCCAGCAGCGCGGCCGGGATGCCCGGCCGCCGACGGCGGGAGAAGGAGTCGGCCGAGCCGAACCGGAGGCCCAGGGTCTTGGCGTCGTGATGGTCGGTCCGACAAGAGGCCTGCTCCGATCGTTCTGCGAGATCGGAGCACAGAACCCCGCTTTGAAAACAAATGCCGCAGGCATCTAGCGGTCCGTACTTAGTACGAGTACAGTCCCGTACTAAGTACGCCACGCCTATCATCCAGCCCTTGGAAGGGGAAGCAGTCATGGGATTTGACAGCAAGCAGACGGCGGTCGCCGACACCCGCCCGGCCCGACCGGAACGGATGATGCAGGCGATCGTGCAGGACAGCTACGGCTCGGCCGATGAGCTGCGCTCGGCGCAGATCGAACGACCTGCGATCGCGAACCACGAGGTACTGGTGCGGGTCCACGCGGCCGGCCTTGATCGGGGGACATGCCACCTGATGACCGGCACGCCATATCTCATGCGCATCATGGGGTTCGGGTTCCGCGGGCCGAAGAACAGGGTGCCCGGGGTGGATGTGGCCGGGACCGTCGCCGCTGTCGGTTCCGCGGTGACCAAGTTCGGGGTGGGCGATGCGGTGTTCGGCATGAGCCGCGGTTCCTTCGCCGAGTACGCCGCCGTCCGGGAGGACAAGCTCGCCCACAAGCCGGCGGACGCCTCGTTCGAGCAGGCAGCCACCGTCGGGATCTCCGGTGGCACCGCATTGCAGGCTCTCAAGGCCGGGCGGATGGAAGCGGGACAGCGGGTGTTGATCATCGGCGCGTCGGGCGGTGTCGGCAGCTATGCGGTGCAACTGGCCAAGGCCGCCGGCGCAGAGGTCACCGGGGTGTGCAGCACCGACAAGCTCGACCTAGTGACCGGTCTCGGAGCGGATCATGTCGTCGACTACACCCGCGACGACTTCGCCGACGGCGTGCATCACTACGACCTGATCATCGACATCGCCGGCAACTCTCCGCTGTCAAGGCTCCGCCGGGCACTCACTGCCAACGGGACCGCCGTCATCGTCGGCGGCGAAAGCAAGGGCAACATCACCGGGGGCATCGGCCGACAGTTGCGGGCTCTGATTCTGACCCCGTTCATCGGGCAGCGGCTGACCGGCCTGGCCTCCAAGATGCGGGCCACCGACAGCGAAGTCCTCGCCCAGCACATCGGCGCCGGCACAGTGACCCCAAGCATTGACCGCACCTATCCGCTGAATCAGGTACCCACGGCGATGCGGCACCTTGAAAGCGGCACGGTCAAGGGAAAGATCGCCATCACTATCTGACTTTTGCGCAGCTCCGAAGCTGCTCTGTGACAGAACATTTCAATAGTTCGTCACCCGGCCTCGTCGTAACGGCGCGGCCAGTCCCCACCATGCCTGAAAGGCAAAACAATGATCGAAGTGGAAAATCTCAGCAAGCGATATGGCACCAAGCTCGCGGTGGACGGACTCAGCTTCGTGGTCCAGCCGGGCATGATCACCGGTTTCCTCGGCCCGAACGGCGCCGGGAAATCCACCACGATGCGGATGATCGCCGGACTCGACCAACCGACCACCGGACGGGTCACCGTCAACGGCAGTGACTACCGGTCCGCGACCGCCCCGATGGGCGAACTCGGGGTGCTTCTGGAGGCCAAGGCGGTGCACACCGGCCGGTCGGCTCGCAACCATCTCCTCGCGTTGGCCCAAACCAACGGCATCAGCCGACGGCGGGTGGACGAGGTGATCGACATGGTCGGCCTTCAGCAGGTCGCTGGCAAACGGGTCGGCGGGTTCTCCCTCGGCATGGGCCAGCGGCTGGGGGTGGCAGCTGCGTTGCTGGGCAACCCGCAGACCGTGGTGCTGGACGAACCGGTCAACGGCCTGGACCCCGAAGGAATGCTGTGGATGCGAACCATGCTCAAAGACCTCGCCACCGGCGGGCACACCGTCTTCGTGTCCTCACACTTGATGAGCGAGATGGCCCAGACCGCAACCCGTCTGGTGGTCGTCGGCCGGGGCAAGCTGATTGCCGACACCACCGTCGACCAGTTCATCGCCCAGGCGTCCCACCACACGGTCACGGTCCGCACACCCGAAACGGCGCGCCTGCGTGAGCTACTCCTCGGCCCGGACGTCACCGTGACGCCAGCGCAGCCCGACGTGCTGCAGATTCAAGGCCTGACCGCTGAACACATCGGCACCGTCGCCTGGCAGCACCAGGTACGCGTTTTCGAATTGACCGTGCAACACGCTTCTCTGGAAGAAGCATTCATGACATTGACCAGCGACTCCGTCGAGTACCGCTCCACCGACAACACCGGCTCCGCAACCACCGCGGCGGTGGCGGCATGACCACCACCCTCACCCCGGCCAGCATCAACGCTGAGGCCAAGTTGCGGGTCACCCAGGCCCGGGTCCTGCTGTCGGAATGGACCAAGTTCCGGTCCCTGCGGTCGACGGTCTTCACCCTGCTGATCGCCGTCGTGCTGATGATCGGTCTCGGGGCCATGTTCGCCGCGATCACCGCAGACCAGCCGACCGGATTCGGCCCGGGCGCCACCGCTGCTTCCACCTCGTTGACAGGGGTGTTCTTCGCGCAACTCGCCGTCGGAGTGCTCGGGGTGCTCCTGATCACCGGTGAGTACAGCACCGGGATGATCCGCTCCTCCCTGACAGCGGTGCCCAGCCGCCTACCCACGCTGTGGGGCAAACTCGCCGTGTTCGCCGGCACGGTGTTCCTCACCATGCTCGCCGCCAGCTCCACCTCGTTCTTCATCGGCCAGGCATTACTCAGCGGGAAGCACCTGGCGGTTTCCCTGTCCGACCCGGGGCGCTGCGTTCGGTCCTGGGCGCGGCGCTGTATCTGACGGTGGCCGGACTCACCGCCATCGCTTTGGGGGCGTTGCTTCGCAACACCGCCGCTGCGATCACCACCTTCGTCGCGGTGTTCTTCGTGATCCCGCCGCTGACGAACCTGCTCCCCACCGCGTTGACGGACCATTTCGTGCAGTATCTGCCGTCCAACGCCGGTGCCGTGATGCTCGACGGCACCTTCGGTGTCGCTTACCCCTGACACCCTGGACCGGGTTCGCCGTGATGTGCACCTACGCGGCGGTCCTGATCGGCGTCGCGGCCCGGCGGCTCCGCCGCGTCGACGCCTGAGGGCGTGACCGGTGAATTCCAGGTCGCCGACGACGGGGGTGCACAGCGGTCAGCACCGTCGCCGGCCATGTCGTTCGGCCGAGGACACCCGCTGGCCCCGGAGCCGGCGGCCGAGACGATGGCCAGGCACGCCGATCGCGACCTCTCCGCCGGGCCCCGCGGGGAGGTCATCGAGGCGCTGTTCGAGATCCGGCTCGACGATCTCACTCCCGGCGAACGATGCATGGTCGAGGCGGCGTGATTTTGCGCCGGGTTGACTCCCCACACCGCACGAGTCCGGATTCCTGGAACAAGACACCGACCGCAAGGCCCCACCGCCACCATCTCCGTGGCCCACCAGCTGCACTACTCACGGTTCACCGATCTGGCCGGACCGTCCTGAGCCCTGGGACGGTCACTCGGGCTGGGTGAGGATCCGCGGCCCCGCTTCGGTGATGGCGATCGTGTGCTCCGTGTGTGCGCCCGGGCGGCCGTCGGCCAGCCGCAGCGTCCAGCCGTCGGGATCGACCACCAGCCGATTGCTGGTGGCTGACCACCACGGTTCCAGGGCCAGCGTCAAACCGGGCCGCAGCACCATGCCCCGGCCGGCCCGGCCCGAGTTGGGGACGTGGGGGTCCTCGTGCATGGTCCGGCCCAATCCGTGACCGCCGAACTCGGTGTTGACCGGGTAGCCGTACCCGGCAGCGGTGGCGCCGATGGCAGCGGAGATGTCGCCGATACGCGCGCCGGGCACAGCCGCCGCGATTCCGGCGGCCAGCGCCTCCTGGGTCGAGCGGACGAGTTGCGTCTTCTGCTCCGTGGTGGTTCCGACGACGACCGTCACGGCGGCGTCCGCCACCCAGCCGTCGATCGACACCGCCATGTCCAGGCTGAGGACGTCGCCGTCGGCCAGCGAATAGTCGTGCGGCTTGCCGTGCAGCACCGCGTCGTTGACGGACAAACAAATGACGTTCCGGAACGGTCCCCGCCCGAACGCCGGCGCGTAGTCCCAGTAGCAGGACACCGCGCCTCGATCCGAGATCAGCTGCCGGGTTCGGTGCTCCAGCTCGAGCAGGTTCACCCCAGGTTCGACTGCCCGCGCCAGGTCTGCCAGCGTGCTCGCCACGAACCGTCCGGTGACCGCCATCTGATCGATGGCTGCCGGTGTCTTGAGCTCGATCATCCGAGCCCCTCTCCTGAATCGGTATTCAAATACCGACGACAATAGCAGCGGCGGTAAAGAAATACCGCCTAGGATCTGTGGTCATGGTGCGCATCCCTTTGACTCCCGGCCAGGTGGAAGCCGGCCGCCGCCTCGGCGCGTGGCTGCGCGAGGCGCGCGCCGGACGGGATCCCATCGAGGTGGCCCGCGCCGCCCGTATTTCTCCGGAGACGCTCCGCAAGATCGAGGTCGGGCGGATGCCCAGTCCCGGCTTCGGCACGGTGGTCGCCCTCTGCGAGGCTCTCGGGCTCTCGGTGCGCGAGGCCGCCGGAGTGTGGCAGAGCGACGCAGCGGGTCAGCTGGCCGGCTGAACGCTGGTGGCCCGAGTTCTAGCCGGCATGTCGAGAATTGCGCCGGTTACGTCGATGTCGGCGAGCTGACCATGTACTACGAACTGCAGGGGTCCGGCAGTGCATTGGACTGAGCCGCAACGCGCCAGACCAGCGGGCCCCACCGGCGGCCAGCGTCAGTTCCAGCGCGCCTCCCGCAACGGGATGGCCACCGGTCGGCCCAGGTGGTAACCCTGGGCGAGGTCGATGCCCAGCGCGGCCGCGGTGCGCAGTTCAGCCGCCGTCTCGATGCCCTCGGCCAGCAATTCGGCCCCGGTCGCCCGCGCGAAAGCCATCAGAGCAGTGGCCAGGGCCATCCGAGTCGGATCCCGATCTATGTCGTGCGTGATGTGGTAATCCATCTTGATGATGTCGGGCGCCAGCTCGACGATTTGCCGCATGCCCGCGTACGCCGAGCCGGTGTCGTCGACGGCGAACCGGGCGTGTTGGGCGCGCAGTAGCCGCATTCTGTCCCGCAGCGCGACGTAGTTGGAAATCGCGTCGTGTTCGGTGATCTCGAGAATGACCCGGGCCAACGGTGCCCCGCGCAGCACATCGAGCAGCCGGTCGTCGCACAATGCCTGCGCCGACAGGTTGATGGCCACGGCAAAGTTGGTGTCCAGGGAATCGAACAGCCGCAGCGCCTGCCGGGCGGCTGACAGCTCCAGTTCGATGCCCATTCCGCAGCGACCGGCTTCGGCGAACCATTCCGCCGGGCCGGGGAAGTCGTCCGGGAAGCGGGACAACGCCTCGTAGGCGACCACGTGACCGTCGGCCAGTCGCACCACGGGCTGGAAAACCATGGACGGGCCGCCGCCGTCGATTACCGCTTGCACCAGCCGGCGCGCGTGGCTCTCGCGCCGCGCGGCGGACACCTCGGCGTCGATCGCCTCGGCCAGCAAATCACCGAGGAGGGCAAGCACGTCCAGATCGCGCTGGCGCATGTCGGGGCGCGGGTCGTGGTCGATGCAGCACAAGGTGCCGTAGACGCTGCCGTCGGACGCCCGAAGCACAGTGGTCGCGTACGCGCCGATGCCGATTTCGGCCGTGGCCGGAATGGCGGCGGTCAATTGATTGGCCAAGGTGTCCGGAATCAGCGGGTCCATCTCGCCGGACAACACCCGCGCGCAGTATGTATCTTCGATCGGCACCGTGGTGCCGGCTGTCAAACCGGCGCCCACCCACGAACCGCTGACCGACTCGACCACTTGGTGCGTACTGCTGAAATGCGTGATGTAAGCCAGGTCCATGTTCAGTCGTTGCCGTGCCAGTTCCAGCAGGCGCTCCACAGAACCCTGGCCCAGACGCAGGCGATGTTCCACGCCGGGGGGCATGCGGGCAATGGTGTCGTGGCCGGACAGCTGCCTCACCTCGCGGATGTGTGTGTGGGTGTCCCAGCACAACGAGACGCCGGCTGCTTCTTCTCGACACCCGGGAAACGCTGCTGCAGTTTCGCATCGGCGGTCCTATTTGCGCAACAGACAGTGTCCGATCGAATACTTTCCGTACAGGAGGGGGACGGTGCCCCATCCGCCATCCGCACGTCCGCCGGAAGGAGCGCCGCGTACCGCGGAAGGGTGAAAGGTCCCGACCACCAGGCCCAACACGGGTCACCAATCTCCACCGCTGAGTGAACATGCCCGGACCGCGGACTCAGTCAGTGCCGTCGTCGGTCTCGTTGGGCCGACCGCCGATGGCGTCCAGAATTCGGTCACGGCGTCGCTCGTACCGGGTGCCGAAGCGCCGGTGGCTTCGGGCCAACTTGCGCGGGCGACTCGCGTATCGGCGCCGCGCCCACGGCGATTCCGGCTTCGCCAACCGGATCATCCCGATCAGGGCCACCACCGGAATCACGACGCCGATCACGCCGGTGGCCAGCTTGCCTTTGGCGATGCACAACGCGGCCGTCGTGACGTGGAGTACCACCACGGCCACGTACACCCCGGCGGCGTCGCCGTCCGCGGTCCCGAACGGAGAGGCCTGGGTCAACAGCACAATGCCCAAGGCGGCCCCGATGAGAATGGCGTCGATCGATTTGCGGCCGTCTTCACCCCAGTACACGTCGCTGAGATAGAACAGCAGGGCGAATTCGTCCAGAATGAGAGCGGCGCCGATCCCGAACAGTGCGGCCAAGATCTCCAGCCACGGCGACTGGGGGCTGTACCGGAACTCCAGCATTCCGCTCACCAGCACCAGCACGATGCCCCACACCTGGTGGTGCACGTGCACGCCGCCGATGTAGACGTCGGAGAAACCGCGCCGCTTGGTCTCGGCAACCGCAACGGCAACGGCACCGGTGTCCACGGCCGGCTCGTCGCCGACCCCGACCCCGTCCCCGTCCCCGTCAGCGTTCTTCTGGGCCCGGATGCGCCGCGTGATGCCCCGGACGATCACGAAGGTGACCAGGAATCCCACCAGGCTCCACACCGCTGCGGCCCGGCCGGTGGCCACCAGAACCCGCTCGTACCAGTCCATCGGTGGCCCCTTCCTTACCTTTTCGCCTGCCTACCGCTGGCACAGAACTATCAGATGGGGCGACGGCCGCGGTTCGTCAGCCGGACGCCCACCACCGGTACACCCGAACGATCCGCGGCCGCCCCGTTCTGCCCTGCCGCCCGGTCCGGTCAGTAGCCGACCGTGACCGCCTTCGCCGGAAATGGATGCTTTCCCTCGGCGAGGGAGGCAATGTCAATTCGTGATGCGAATCGACATTCTCGAGGGGTATTCCTGAGAAGTGAATTCGTCCCCGAAAACAGCGAGCCAGGCAGCAGACGGCGAACCGGTGCCTGCGGTCATGGTGCGCCAGATCGAGGAGATCACCGGGGTCGGCGCATGGTCGTGGTCGCGGGGGCAGGGCCTGACCGGTTGGTCCGACCAGTTCTATCGGGTGCTCGGAGTCAGTCCCGGTTCCGCATTCACCGTCGAAGATTTCTTCGCCGCCATCCACCCTGCGGACCTGGAAACCGTGCAGAACACGCTGTTCACCGTGTTCCCCCGGAACGGGATCTACGCGCTTGATCACCGGGTGATCCGCCCCGACGGTGACGTTCGCTGGGTGCACGTCCGCGCGCGCGCCGAGATCGCCAATTCGTCGGTCGTGCAGGCCATCGGCACCATCCAGGACATCTCGGAGACGCGCGGGGTGGCCCGGGACCTGGCGCGGGTCCGGGATCTGTTCGCCGATGCGTTGGACGGGGGTGCGGAGCAGTCGATCATCGGCATCGACCCGAACGGGGTCATCACCCTGTTCAACACCGGCGCCGAAAGGATGCTGGGCTACCAGGCCGCCGAAATGCTCGGCGCGGCCCGCCTCGCCGACCTGCACGATCCCGCCGAGCTGCTGGCGCGCAGCGAGCGAGAGGGCTGCCCGGCCGACTTCCGGGCCGTTGTGGGCCGGGCGGTCCAGGCGGAGCCGGAAGTGCGGCGGTGGACTTACCTCACCCAAGACGGTCTGCGCAAGCAGGTCACGCTGTCGGTCACCGCCAGCCGCGGCAGGGACGGGGAGGTGACCGGCTATGTCCTCGTGGGCACCGACACCGCCATCCGGGCGAACGCCGAACAGGCGTTGTCGGTCAGCGAGGCGCTGTTCGAGGAGGTCTTCGACCACGCCGGCACCGGAATTCTGTTACTGGAGATCGACGGCACCGCGGCGGGCCGGATCTTCCGGGTGAACCCCGCGTTGTGCCGGATCACCGGCTACTCCGAGCGGCAGCTATTGGCCATGACCGCGACGGATCTGGTCCATCCCGAGCATCGGGACGCCGTCCCGGCGGCGATCGAGGAGTTCCTCTCCGAGCGGTCGCTGTTCCGCACCGGGGAACAGCGCTGGATGCACGCCGACGGCCATGACGTGTGGGTGCACTTCAGCACCACCAAGGTCAGGCACAGCGACGCCAACTTCCTGGTCTGCATGGCCGATGACGTCTCCGTCCGCAAGGAGGTCGAGAGCCGGCTCTCCCACATGGCCATGCACGACGTGCTCACCGGGTTGCCGAACCGCTCGTTGTTGTTCGATCGGGTCGAGCACGCGCTCGCCGCCACCAGCCGGTCCAAGCACGTCGTTGCCCTGTACTACCTCGACCTCGACGGCTTCAAGGAGGTCAACGACCAAGCCGGGCACCTGGCCGGCGACCAGGTCCTCAAAATGGTGGCCCAACGGCTCTCCCGGCACGTCCGACCCGGCGACACGGTGTCACGCCTGGGCGGCGACGAATTCGTCGTGTTGTGCCCGGACTTCCCGGCCGGAACCGACCCCAGGGGCTTGGCCCAGCGGTTGCTCGCGCTGCTGTCCGAGCCGTACCCCTGGGACGGCCGCGTGCACCGACTCAGTGCCAGCATCGGGGTGGCGGTGTCCAGCGACGCGAACACCGCCTCGGAACTCCTCCGCCGGGCCGATGCGGCCATGTACAACGCCAAGGACGCGGGCAAGAACCGCGTGCACTACAGCCCCGGCGTCGATTCGGTCAGCGCCGGCGGGGCGGCGTTGGCGGCGCGTCAGGTGCAGATGGAGGCCGAGCTGCAGGCGGCCATCGAGGATTCGCAGTTCGTGCTGCACGGTCAGCCCGTCCTGGATCTGCCGACCGGACACGTCGTGGCGGTCGAGATGCTGATCCGGTGGCACCATCCGGTCCGCGGACTGCTGGCTCCCATCGAATTCCTGGACGTGGCCGAGAACAGCCCGGTGATCAACCTCATCGGCCGCTGGGTGCTGGAGGAGGCCTGCCGGATCGCCAAGGACCTGCCTGTCCAACCGGACGGCAGCCGGCCCGACGTCTTCGTCAACGTCTCGGGCCGGCAACTCGAATCCGGACAGCTGTGCGGCGATGTCACCCACGCGTTGCGCGAGGCTCGGCTCCCGGCGCACCGGCTGGTGCTGGAACTGACCGAGTCGACGACCCCGCTCATCAACGGCGCCCTGCTCCAGGACATCCAGGCGCTTCGCAAGCGTGGCGTGCGGATCGCCATCGACGACCTCGGCACCGGGTACTCCAGCCTGTCGCGGCTGACGGAGTTGCCGGTCGACATGCTCAAGATCGACCGCAGTTTCGTCTCCCGGATCGGTCAGCACAGCGCGGTCGACGCCGTGGTCCGCGCCATCGTGTCCATCGCGGCCGCCTTGCGGCTGGAAGTGGTGGCCGAGGGCGTCGAAACCGCGGACCAAGAAGCTCTGCTCGAGGAGCTGGGATGCCATCTGGTGCAGGGATTCCGGTACAGCGTCGCCCGTCCGGAAGCCGAATTGCGCGGCCTGGTCGGCCGGGAACTACTGGGCGCGCACTGGTAGGTCGGATCCCGCGGGTGTCACCGGGCGGCCCGCTGGAACCGGGCGTGCCAGAGGGCCGCCCGCGCCGCGTTGGAACCGCACGCGCCGTGCACCCCGCCGCCCGGGTGGGCCGAAGAGGACCCGAGATACAGCCCGCGAACGGGAGTCTCGGCCCGGCCCAGGCCCGGCTTGGGCCGGAAGACGAGCTGCTGATGCAGGGCCGAGGTGCCACCGCCCAGCGCTCCGCCGACCAGACTGGGATTGCGGCGCTCCAAGTCCACCGGTGTGAGCACGCGGCGCGCGAGCACGCGACTGGAGAAGCCGGGCGCCCACCGCTCGATGGTCTGCTGCACGCGATCGGCGATGCGTTCCGCGTCCGCCCCGTCCCAGTCCCCGGTGATGGCGCCGTTCACCGCGGACCCGGCGTCCCCGCGGATGTCGTGGGGCACTTTGGTATAGGCCCACAAGGCTTCCGTTCCGGCCGGCGACCGGGTCGGGTCGGCCGCGGTCATCTGTCCGATGAGCAGGAACAGTTGTTCCGGGATCAGGCCCCCCGCCAGTTGCGCCATCCAGATCGACACGTCGGACACCGAGGACGCGAGATGCACCGTGCCAGGCGTCTTCTCGGGAGTGGCGGCCCAGGGCACCGGGCCGGACAGAGCCCAATCGACCTTCACGGTGGCCGGATCCCACTCGAACCCCCGCATGCCGCCCCGGGTCGACCGGGGCAGGTCGTCCCAGCCGACCAGGCCGCCGTACAGGTTGGGAGCGGGCACATCGGCGATCACCGCCCGCCGGGCGTAGATGCGCTCGGCGCCGGCCACTTCCACTCCGACGGCGCGACCGTGTTCCACCAGTACCTTGGTGGCGGGGGAATTCACCCGCAAGCGCCCGCCGACCGCGTCGAGCCGGCCCGTCAGAGCCGCGGCCAGCCGGCCCGCCCCACCCACGGGCACCGGATAACCGACGGTCTGGCCCAACATGGCCAGGAGCAAACCGAACAGCCCGGACCCGGCCGCGTCCGGGGAAAGGTCCGCGTGCGCGGCGTTACCGACGATCAGCAGTTTGGCCGCCTCCGCGGTCAGCTGCTGCTCGGTGAGCGACCGGGCCGACCGCAGCAGCGTGCGGACGGAGTCCAACCCGTCAACGGCCGGTAGTGCCCGGGCGAACTTGGCCAGCCCCTTCATCGGCGGGAAGGGTGCCAGCAAGGATTCGATGAGGGCCGGACCGAGGGCCTGCCATTGCCGCAGCAGGGTGAGCCAACCCTCCCCGTCGCCCGGTGACAGCGCGTCCAGGCTGGCCGCGGTGGCCTCCGGGTCATGGTGCAGCAGCGCCCAGCGGCCATCCGGCGTGGGCGTGCCGACCACCGCCGGTGCATGACTCCAGGACAGTCCGTAGTCGTGCAGGTTCAGCCCGGCCAGCACCGGCGAGGCCCCGGACAGCGGGTAGAACGAGGAGAAGGTGTCGTGGACGAAGCCGGGATGAACGTCCTCGGCGCTGGCGACGGCACCCCCCGGCTGCCCGGTCGCCTCCACCACCAGCACATCCCAACCGGCATCCGCCAGCACATTGGCGGCCACCAAGCCATTGGGGCCGGCGCCGACCACTACGGCATCCACGGCGCCGCGGCTGGGTTTCGGGCTCGTCGGCTGTCTCTTCACACGACGCATGATTCCCGCCGGGCCGGGAAACGGAACCCGATGGGCACCGTGCATCTGGATTTCCCCTGCGGGTCAGAAGATGTCTTCGCGATCTTGGCCGACGGCTGGCTGTATTCCACCTGGGTGGTGGGGGCCTCGCGCATTCGCGAGGTCGACAGCACCTGGCCGGAGCCTGATGCCCGCCTCCACCACTCGGCGGGCGTCTGGCCGCTGCTGCTCAACGACACCACCCTCTCCTTGGAGTGGGCCCCTCCACGTCGCGCAGTGTTCCAGGCCCGTGGCTGGCCGGCCGGCGAAGCCAAGGTAGAAATCACGGTGACCCCCGGCGCCGGACAATGCCGGGTGGAGATCACCGAGGACGTCACGCACGGGCCGTTCCGGGTGGTCCCGAAGCCGATCCGGTCGGCGTTGATCAACCCTCGCAACCGGGAATCACTGCGCCGGCTGCGCTTCCTGGCCGTGGGACGAGCCGCGGGAGACGCCGGGGCGCCGTGAGCGCCGCCTCTTGACCGGTTCCGAGATGTGCACCTCATGATCGCGCGCGCGGATGCGATCGGCGGGGTTGTACGTCATGCTGAAAAACCTTGGCGGAGACGCGCTGCTCGGCGACGCTCCGGACCGGCGAGGAGGTAACGGACCGATGGGGGGACCGACCGCGGACACCCGGCCGGTCGTGCCCGTCTTCTTCCTCTCCGACAGCACCGGCATCAGCGCGGAGACCATGGGCAACGCGCTGCTCATCCAGTTCCCGGACGCTGCGCTTCGAACGGCGGACCTGATCCCGTTCATCTCCACGGTCGAGGAGGCCCGAGCGGTCGTCGAGGTCCTGGACGAGGCGATGGACGGCCCGGTGACGCCGCTGGTCTTCACCACCACGGCCGTCGACGAGATCCGCGGTGGAGCTGCACGCCGACCCGCTGCCCGATCATCGACTTCTTCGACCTCCACCTGGACCGGGTCGAGCGGATCCTGGGGACGCGGGGCACTGCGGATGGCCGGCCCGGCTGCACGGCGTCGGTGACATCCAGCGCTACAACACCCGGATGGCGGCCGTCGAGTACGCGCATCGAGCACGACGACGGGCAGAGCCTGCGGGCCCTGGACAAGGCCGACGTCATCCTGCTCGCGCCGTCCCGCTGCGGGAAGACCCCGACGACCATGTACCTGGCCCTGCAGCACGGCCTGTTCGTGGCCAACTACCCGCTGGTCGACGAGGACCTCGAGGACACCGACCTGCCCCGCCCGGTCCGGACGCTGCGCGACCGGTGCTTCGGGCTGGTCACCACCCCGGCCCGGCTGAGCCAGGTGCGGCAGGAACGCCGGCCCGAACTCCCGTTACGCCTCCCTGGAGCAGTGCACGCTGCGAGCTGCGCCGGGCCGAGACGCATGTTCGCCGCCCACCGCATCCCGGCCGATCAACTCGTCGGCCAAATCCGTCGAGGAGATGTCGACGCGTCATCCTGCCAGCAGCCTCGCCGCCGATCCCCGTCACCGCCGAAAGGACCGACATGAGCACCGATGACCACCGACCCCGACGCACCGACGCGACAACGTCCGGTGGTTCGCCGACATCGGGCTGGCCGACCTGGAGGACGTCGGCGGGAAGAACTCCTCGCTGGGCGAGATGATCTCCAACCTGGCCCAGGCCGGGGTGTCGCGTGCCCGACGGCTTCGCCACCACCGCGGCGGCGTACCGGCGGTTCGTGGCGCGCCGGGCTGGCGGACGTGATCGACGACCGAGTTGGCCGGGCTGGACACCGACGACGTCTCGGCGCTGGCGAGTGCCGGGCGCGCGATCCGGCAGGCGGTGGTGGAGCAGCCGTTCCCGGCGGACCTGGAGGCCGACATCCGGGCCGCGTACGAGCGAGCTGGCCGGCGAGGACGCGGATGCCTCCTTCGCGGTGCGATCCAGCGCCACCGCCGAGGATCTGCCCGACGCCTCGTTCGCCGGGCAGCAGGAGACGTTCCTCAACGTCCGCGGCATCGACGCGGTCCTGCAGGCCATCCGGGAGGTGTTCGCCTCGCTCTACAACGACCGGGCCATCGCCTACCGGGTGCACCACGCCTTCGAGCACGACGCGGTCGCCGCTGTCGGCCGGCGTGCAGCAGATGGTCCGCTCCGACGTCGGGGCCTCCGGCGTGATGTTCACGATGGACACCGAGTCGCGGTTTCCGGGACGCGGTCTTCGTCACGTCCGCCTACGGGCTGGGCGAGGGCGTCGTGCAGGGCGCGGTGAACCCCGACGAGTTCTACGTCTACAAGCCGGCGCTGCGGGCCGGGCGACCGGCGATCCTGAAGCGGGGCATCGGCGGCAAGGCGACCAAGATGGTCTACACCGAGGACCGCGACGGTCGGCCGGACCACGGAGTTCGTCGACGTGCCCGAGGCGGACCGTCGGCGTGCTCAGCCTGACCGACGCCGAGGTGACCGAGCTGGCCCGGCAGGCGCGTCGCCATCGAGGAGCACTACGGCCGGCCGATGGACATCGAGTGGGGCAAGGACGGCGTCGACGGGCGAGCTCTACATCCTGCAGGCCCGGCCGGAGACGGTGAAGTCGCGCCAGGCGGCCGGCAGCCTGCAGCGGTACCGGCTGGCCGAGCCGCGGCGAGGTGCTGGTCGAGGGCCGCGCGATCGGCCAGAAGATCGGGGCGGGCCCGGTGCGGGTGCTGCGCGCCATCGACGAGATGAGCGCGTTCACCGCCGGGCGACGTGCTGGTGGCCGACATGACCGACCCCGACTGGGAACCGATCATGAAGCGGGCCTCGGCGATCGTCACCAACCGGGGCGGGCGAACCTGCCACGCCGCGATCATCGCCCGCGAGCTGGGCATCCCGGCCGTGGTCGGCACCGGCAACGCCACCCGCGACTCTGCCGGCGGGCAAGCCGGTCACCGTGTCGTGCGCGGAGGGCGACACCGGCTTCGTCTACGCCGGCCGGCTCGACTTCTCCGTCGAGGAGACGGCTCTGGACGCCATGCCGGACATGCCCGTCAAGATCATGATGAACGTCGGGACGCCGGAACAGGCCTTCGCGTTCTCCCGGCTGCCCAACGTCGGCGTCGGGCTGGCCCGGCTGGAATTCATCATCAACCGGCAGATCGGCATCCACCCCAAGCGCGCTGCTGGACTTCGAATCGCTGACGGAGCCGTTGCGCGGCCAGGTCGGCCGAGCTCATCGCGGCCTACTCCAGCGCCGCGGGAGTTCTTCGTCCAGCGAGTGGCCGAAGGCGTCTCCATGATCGCCGCGGCGTTCGCGCCGCAACCGGTGATCGTGCGGATGTCGGATTTCAAGTCCAACGAGTACGCCGATCTGCTCGGCGGCGAGCGGTACGAGCCGCACGAAGAGAACCCGATGATCGGCTACCGCGGCGCCTCCCGCTACCTGTCGGCGGACTTCGCGGACTGTTTCGCGATGGAATGCGAGGCGCTGCGGTACGTCCGGGACGACATGGGACTGACCAACGTCAAGATGATGATCCCGTTCGTCCGGACCCTGGCCGAGGCGCAAGGCGTGGTCGAGCTGCTCGCTCGAACACGGGCTGCGGCGCGGCGAGAACGGCCTGCAGGTGGTGATGATGTGCGAGGTGCCGTCCAACGCGCTGCTGGCCGACGCGTTCCTGGACCACGTCGACGGCTTCTCCATCGGCTCCAACGACCTGACCCAGCTGACCCTGGGTCTGGACCGCGACTCCTGCCTGGTGGCCGGCGAGTTTCGACGAGCGTGACCCGGCGGTGCAGGCTCATGCTCGTCGCATGGCCATCGAGGCCTGCAAGGCGCGGGGCAAGTACGTCGGCATCTGCGGCCAGGGCCCCAGCGACCACCCGGACCTGGCCGAATGGCTGCTGCGGCAGGGCATCGACACCATGTCCCTCAACCCCGACACCGTCGTCGAGACCTGGACCCGCCTCGCCGCGCTGGGGTCGGAGGCGCCGGTCCCGGGCTGAGCCCGCGGGCCCGCGCCCAGGCCGGGCGGCGACCGGGGCACGCCACCGCCCACCGGTCAGTCGACGATGAGCACCTGCAGAGTGCGGGGTCCGTGCACGCCCTCCACCCGCTGCAATTCGATGTCGCTGGTGGCGGACGGTCCGGAGATCATGGTCAGCGGCGCGGTGGGGTCCAGCCGGCCGATGCCCTCCGGGACCGTCTCCACGATGCGGTCACCGGTCAGGATGACGATGTGCCGGTCCGGGACCAGGCTGAGGATCCGGCGCCCCTGCCCCGGTCCGCCGTCGAGAATGATGGTGCCGGTCACCGCCACGGCCACGGCCGCCTCGGTCAGGACCACGTCGACGCGATCCAGCTCCGCCGAGCCGAGCACCGTGGGCTCGCCGTCCACCAGCACCGTCGCGGCGCCGGACCGGCAGCCGGCCAGCGCCGCGTCCGACAGCCCCGGCGGCACCGCGACGCTGCCGGCCCGGCCGACCAGTCTGGCCACGGTCGCTTCCAGCTGGACCGCGCCGCAGCGCACCACCTCGGCCCGGTAATCGACCAGCCGGTCCACCAGCAGCTCGATCACCTCTTCCAAAGGGAGGGTGCCGGCACGGGCGTAGGCCCGGGGAATGTCCGGCGCCTCTGTGCCGCCGGCCCGAGCCGCGGCCCGGATGCGGGTCAGCATCGCTTCGCGGTCGCTCACGAGGACTCCTCGCGGTCGGCCCACCAGCGGCGGAAACTCTCCCGGGGTGGGGCGGGTAGATCGCGGCTGCCGGTCCAGGCGGACAACGGGAACGGCAGGGTGCTGATCCGGCCCTTCTTTCCGGCCACCACCCGGCCGGCCCGGGACAGGCTCTCGGCCTTGGCGAACCGGCGGGCATCGGACATCAGCCAGGCCGCCGCCTTCATGGCCGCATCCCAGCCGCCCGGCAGCCCCCCGCGATGTGCGTCGACGGCGCGCCCCCGCAACTCCACCAGCATGGACGGGATGTCGATCTTCACCGGGCAGGCGTCGTAGCAGGCCCCGCACAGCGACGAGGCGTACGGCAGGGTGGCGTTGACGTCGTGCCCACCCTGGATTCCGGTCAGCTGCGGGGTGAGGACGGCGCCGATCGGGCCGGGGTAGACCGAGCCGTAGGCGTGGCCGCCGGTGCGCTCGTAGACCGGGCAGACGTTCAGGCAGGCCGAGCAGCGGATGCAGTGCAGCGCGGCCCGGCCCTGGGCGTCGGCCAGGGCGTTGGTGCGGCCGTTGTCCAGCAGCACCACATGGAACTCCTGCGGGCCGTCGCCGGGCGTGACGCCGGTCCACAGCGAGGTGTACGGGTTCATCCGCTCTCCGGTCGAGGACCGGGGCAGCAGCTGCAGGAAGACCTCGAGGTCAGAAAAGGTGGGCAGTAGCTTCTCGATGCCCATGACCGTGATGAGGGTCTGCGGCAGGGTGAGGCACATGCGGCCGTTGCCCTCGGATTCGACAACGGACAGGGTGCCGGTGTCGGCGATGCCGAAGTTGGCCCCGGAGATTCCCACCTTCGCGGTCAGGAACTTCCGGCGCAGGTGAGCCCGCGCGGCCATGGCCAGCCGGCGCGGCTCGTCGGTGAGATCCGCCGGGACATCGGGCATCTCGCGCAGGAAGATCTCGCGGATCTCGGCCCGGTTGCGGTGGATCGCCGGCACCAGGATGTGCGAGGGCTTGTCGTGGCCCAGCTGGACGATCAGCTCGGCCAGATCGGTTTCCAGCGCGGCGATGCCATGGGATTCCAGGTACTCGTTGAGCCCGATCTCCTGGGTGGCCATCGACTTGACCTTGACCACCTCGTCGACCCCGGTGGCCTGGACCAGCTCCAGGACGATGCGGTTCGCGGCCGCCGCGTCGGGTGCCCAGTGCACGGTCCCGCCCCGGGCCGTGACGGCGGCCTCGAACTGCTCCAGCAGCTCGGGCAGCCGGGCCATCACGGTGGCCTTGATCGCGGAACCCGCGTCCCGCAACGCTTCCCAGTCGGCCACCTCGCCGACCACCTGCGCCCGTTTGGCCCGGATGGTGGCGGTGGCGTTGCCGAGGTTGCGGCGCAGCACCGGGTCGGCCACCTTCGCCTTGGCGGCCTGGGGGAAGGTCAGCTCACCCCGCAGCGGCGAGGACGCCGGTCCGTGCGGAAGTCCGAGGAACGTGCTCATCCCGTCACTCCTCCGGCGGCGTATTCCTTGGTCGAGGCCAGGATCTGGGCCAGGTGCACGGTGCGGACCCCGGTGCGCAGGCGGGTCAGCCCGCCGCCGATGTGCATCAGGCAGGACGAATCACCGGCCGAGCACACCTCGGCCCGGGTGGACAGCACGTTGGCCATCTTGTCGGCCAGCATGGCCGTGGAGGTGTCCGGGTTCTTCAGCGCGAAGGTGCCGCCGAACCCGCAGCAGGTGTCCCCGGCCGGCAACTCCACCAGGTCGATCCCCTCGACGGCACGCAACAGTTGCAACGGTTTGTCGCCCACGTGCAGCATCCGCAGCGAGTGGCAGGTCGGGTGGTAGGTGACCCGGTGCGGGTAATACGCGCCCACGTCGGTCAGCCCCAGGACGTCGACCAGCAGCTCCGACAGTTCGTAGGTCCGGGCGGCCAACGTCTCCGCCGCGGCGGCGAGACGTTCGTCGCCGACCCGGCGGGCCACCATGCCCTGCTGGTGCCGGATCGACCCGGCACACGAACCCGACGGCACCACCGCCACGTCGAAGTCGGCCGCCGAAAAGGCCCGCACGTGATTGCGCACCACCGGAGCCGCCTCGTCCAGATACCCGGTGTTGACGTGCATCTGGCCGCAGCACACCTGCTCGGCCGGGAACACCACCGTGTGCCCCAGTCGCTCCAGCAGCAGCGTGGTGGAGATCAGCACGTCCGGGAACAGCGCGTCGGCCAGGCAGGTGCCGATCAGAGCGATCCTCATCGCTGACCTCCTTGCGCTCGTGGCCGCGGCTCGTAGCGGGTCAGGGACTGCGTCCGGCGGATCAGCTCCCGCAACGCGAACCGGTCGCCGGACAGCACACCGTGCGTGCGGGCCTGCACCAGCACGTTACCGATCGCGGTGGCCTCCACCGGTCCGGCCTCGACCGGCAGCCCGGCGAAGTCCGCGGTCAGCTGGCACAGCAACGCGTTTCGCGCCCCGCCGCCCGCCAGATGGATGCGGCGCACGTCCCGTCCGGTGAGGTCCGCGGCCGACTGGACATCCCGGGCCAGGGTGCGGGCCAGGCTGTCGACGATGCTGCGGACGATCTCGGCGGGAGAGCCCGGCACCGATCCACCCGCCGCCCGGCAGGCCGCCACGACTCGGGCCGGCATGTCGCCGGGAGGCAGGAATTCGGCGGCATCCACGTCGAAGGTCGGTCCGCCGGCGGGCAGCTCGGCCGCGGCCGCCAATAGCTCGGGCAGGGCCGCCGGGGAACCGGCCCGTTGCCAGGTCGACACCGCCCCGGACAGGATCCACAGGCCCATGGAGTTGCGCAGGAAGCGGATGGTGGAGTCGACACCGGCTTCGTTGGTGAAATTCGCCGCCCGGACCCGCTGGTCCAGCACCGGGGCGTCGATCTCCACGCCGGTGAGGGCCCAGGTCCCGCAGGAGATGTAGGCGAACTCGTCATCGACGGCCGGGACGCCGAGCACGGCCGAGGCCGTGTCGTGAGAGCCGACCGTGGTGACCCGGACGTCCTCGCCCAGACCGGTCTCCGCCCGTACCTCGGCCCGCAGCCGGCCCAGCTCGGTGCCGGGCGCCACCACCGGCGGCAGCAGCCCGTCCCGCAGCCCGAGCGCGGTGACCACATCGGCCGACCAGTCGCCGGTCCGGGCATCCAGCAGGCCGCTGGTGGACGCGATCGTTCGTTCGGCGACCTTGCGGCCGGTCAGCCAGAAGGCCAACAGATCCGGCACGAACAACAGATCGGTGGCCAGCGGCAGCAGGACACCGGCGCGTTCGGCGGCCAGTTGGTAGACCGTGTTGATCGGACATGTGCTGCAGGCCGTTGATCCGGAACAGTTCATCGACGCTCAGGGTCGAGGCGCCGCGCAGGGCGCCGTCCGGGCCGATCGCGTTCCGCCGCTCGTCTCGGTAGTGGAACGGGTTGCCCAGCAGCATGTCCGACGGGCCGAGCAGGCCGTAGTCGACACCCCAGGAATCGATACCGATGCCGGCGATGGCTTGGCCGCCGTCGAGACGACCGGCGGCCCGCAGGCCGGTGAGGATCTCCCGGTAGAGCCCCAGGATGTCCCAGTGCAGCCCGTCGGGCAACGGCAGCCGCACCGTTCGGGAAGCGGTGGGCCTCGGTCAGCTCCAGCCGGTCAGCCCCGACGTCGGCCGCGATGACCCGGCCACTGGAGGCGCCGAGGTCGACGGCGGCGAACCGGCGGCCGCTCATTGGTCGGACCGGCAAGCAGTCCTCCGACACCGGCCGATCACCGCAGGAAGCCGGCGGCCACGCCCGAGTCGACGGGGATGTGCAGGCCGGTGGTCTGTTCCAGGTCGCCGGCCGCCAGGACGAAGACCGCCGCGGCCACATGGTCGGGCAGCACCTCCCGGCCCAGGATCGTGCGCTTGGCGTAGTAGGCGCCGAGGTCCTCTTCCTTGACTCCGTAGACGGCGGCGCGCTGGGCGCCCCAGCCGCCGGCGAAGATGCCCGAACCGCGGACGACACCGTCGGGATTGATGCCGTTGACCCGGATGCCGTACTGACCCAGCTCGGCGGCCAGCAGCCGCACCTGATGGGCCTGGTCGGCCTTGGTGGCCGAGTAGGCGATGTTGTTCGGGCCGGCGAAGACGCTGTTCTTGGAAGAGATGTAGATGATGTCGCCGCCCATGTTCTGGGCGATCATCACCCGGGCCGCCTCCCGGGAGACCAGGAACGAACCCTTGGCCATGACGTTGTGCTGCAGGTCCCAGTCGCGTTCGGTCGTCTCCAGCAGCGGCTTGGAGATGGACAGTCCAGCGTTGTTGACGACCAGGTCGATGCCGCCGAAGGCCAGGGCGGCGGCGTTGAGACCGGCCATGATCTGGTCGGCGTCGGAGACGTCGGCGACGATGGAGATGGCCTTGTCCGGTCCGCCGATCTCCGCGGCCACGGCGGCCGCCGAGTCGGCATTGAGGTCCGCGACCACCACGCAGGCGCCCTCGGCCGCCAACCGCAGGGCGATGGCCCGGCCGATGCCGGAACCGGCCCCGGTGACCAGGGCGATGCGGGTGGCCAACGGCTTGGGCTGGGGCAGCCGGGCCAGCTTGGCCTCCTCCAGGGCCCAGTACTCGATCTGGAACTTCTCCGACTCGTCGATCGGCGCATACGTGGAGACGGCTTCGGCTCCCCGCATGACGTTGATGGCGTTGAGGTAGAACTCACTGGCCACCCGAGCGGTCTGCTTGTCCTTGCCGAAGGAGAACATGCCCACGCCCGGAACCAGCACGATGGCGGGGTCGGCGCCGCGAATGGACGGCGAGGCGGGAGTGGCGTACCGGTCGTAGTAGGCGCGGTAATCCTCGCGGTACTGCTCGTGCAGTTCCTTCAGACGCGCGACGGTCTCCTCGACGGTGGCATTCGACGGCAGATCGACGACCAGCGGGCGCACCTTGGTCCGCAGGAAGTGATCCGGGCAGGACGTGCCCAGAGCGGCCAGCCGGGGGTGTTCGGCGGCGGCCAGGAAGTCCAGCACCGCCGGGGCGTCGGAGTAGTGGCCGAGCTGGCGGAGGTCGGTGGAAGCCAATCCCCGGATGACCGGGGCCAGGGCCGCGGCCTTGGCGTGCCGCTCGGCTTCGGGGAGGGCCTCGTAACCGGGCAGCGCCGGGCCGAACGGCTCGGACTTGCCGTTGTCGGCCAGGAACTGCTCGGCGGTCCGGATGATCTCCAGCGAGTTGGCCTCGCAGGCGGCGCTGGAGTCCCCCAGGCCGTGATGCCGTGGCCGCCCAGGATGCAGCCGATGGCCTGCGGGTTGGCCTTCTTGATCTCGGCAATGTCTAGCCCGAGCTGGAAACCGGGCCGCCGCCACGGCACCCAGACCACCCGGTCACCGAAGCAGCGTCGGGTGAGTTCCTCCCCGTCGGCCGCCGTGGCCAGGGCGATACCGGAATCGGGATGCAGGTGATCGACGTCCGTCGCATCGACCAGCCCGTGCATGGCGGTGTCGATGGAAGGGGCGGCACCGCCCCGACCGTGCAGGCAGTAGTCGAACGCCTCGACCATTTCGTCTTCGCGGTCGATGCCGGGGTACACGTCGACCAGCGCCCGCAGCCGGTCGAGCCGGAGCACGGCCAGACCGCTCTCCTTCAGGGTGCCCAGGTCACCGCCGGATCCCTTGACCCACAACAACTCCACCGGCGCACCGGTGACCGGGTCGGTGGCGGCGGCTTTGGTGGAGGTGTTGCCGCCGGCATAGTTGGTGTTCCGCGGATCGGCGCCCAGCCGGTTTGATCGGGCGATCAGGGCGGCCGGCCCGCGGTCGGCGGTCTGGTCTGCAGTCATCGGGAGTCCTCGAGCTCGCTGGTGGTCTTCTGAGTTGGATCGTGGGGGGCGCCGCTGTCCTCCGGAATCGCTACGGCCGGGCTCAGGCGCCCCAGCCGGCCTGGTGGCCGCCGATCCGCTCGGCCACGATCTTCTCGCCGTAGCCCGAGCGGGCGTAGGCGGTCATCGGGTCACCGTCCAGGCCGTTCTCGGCCCGCAGTTCGGCCAGCAGCGGCCGCACGTCGGTGTTGTAGGCGTCCATCAGGATGCCGTTGGCGGCCAACACATCTCCGGCGTCTTGTGCCTGGGTCAGGGCGGCGGTGTCGACCAGCAGCGCCTTGGCGGTGGCCTCCTGGACGTTCATCACCGACCTGATCTGACCCGGGATCTTCGCCTCGATGTTGTGGCACTGGTCGAGCATGTAGGCCACGCCGTTGCCCGGCTCCAAGGCGCCGCCCACGGCGCATTCGAACAGGATGCGGAAGAGCTGGAAGGGGTCGGCCGCCCCGACCATCAGATCGTCGTCGGCGTAGAAGCGCGAGTTGAAGTCGAAAGCGCCCAGCTTGCCGGCCCGCAGCAGGAACATCACGATGAACTCGATGTTGGTGTGCGCGGCGTGGTGCCCGGTGTCGACGCAGACCTTCGCCTTCTCGCCCAGCTGCAGGCAGTGCGCGAACGAGGTGCCCCAGTCCGGCACGTCCGTGGCGTAGAAGGCCGGCTCGAACAGCTTGTACTCCAGGATCAGTCGCTGCTCGGCGCCCAGACGCTCGTACACCTCGGCGAGCGCCTCGGCCAGCCGGTCCTGGCGGGCCCGCAGGTTGTCCTGGCCGGGGTAGTTCGTGCCGTCGGAGAACCACAGCTTGAGGTCCCGCGAACCGGTGGCGTCCATGACGTCGACGCATTCCAGCAGGTGATCGGTGGCCTTGCGGCGGATCCGCGGGTCGGCGTTGGTGACGCTGCCCAGCTTGTAGTCGTCGTCCTGGAACACGTTGGCATTGATCGTGCCCAGGCTCACCCCGAGATCGGAGGCGTGCTTGGCCAGCTCGGCGAAGTCGTCGACCTTGTCCCAGGGAATGTGCAGGGCGACAGTCGGCGCGATGCCGGTGAAGGCGTGCACCTGGGCCGCGTCGGCGATCTTCTCGAACGGGTCGCGGGGCACACCCGGCTGGCCGAACACCTTGAACCGAGTGCCGGAGTTCCCGAAAGCCCAGGACGGGAGCTCGATGTGCTGAGCCGCGAGGATGCTCTTGATCGCTTCCGGGGTGCGGCGCGGAGCGGGAGCGGGAACGCTGCCTTGAGGTGTCATGTCAGGCCCTTGCTTTCGGGTGTGGCGGAAGAGAAGACGAGTTATAGAGCGACCGTGACCAATTCGATGTCCAGCAGGTCGGCCAGGGCGGTGAGTTCGGGAATCAGATGACCGGTGCCGAGGGCCCAGTGATGGGAGATGCCGGTGGCGCTCCAGGCGTCGCACCATTCGCCGGGATCGCAGCCGAAATCGACGAGCGAGGTGGTGTTGCCGATCTGCAACGTCGGGCCCGGCACCACCCGTCCCTCCGAGGCGATCAGCGCGAAGCGACCGTCCCGGTCCTGCCGAAGGCCGACCGTGGTGACCGGTCCGTGGGCCACCTCGAACTCCACGGAGACGCCCCAGCCGCGCTTGCCGTGGTAGACACCGAGCCCCCGCAACAGCGGCCGGGAATCGCTGATGGCCAGGTGGGCCGGCCCGTCGTGGCCCATCTCCACCACGTTGTCCCGGAAATTGAGGGCCTGGAACTCGGTGAACGACCCGCCGCCGCCGAGACGGTCGACGATGAGCATGGCCAGCGAGGTGCGCAACTCGTACTCGCCCACCGTCGGGATGCCGCGCGCCGTGAGCAGTGACGCGCCGAGAATCATCCCAGCGCCCAGTCTTTCGTGCTGTTCGCCGGCCAGGCCGCGGTGGTAGTAAGCCAGACTGTCCAGCTGGAAATCCTCGACCAGCTGGTCCAGCCCGACGGAAACCTGAGCGCCCCAGCGGAAATCGTCTCGGGCCACGCTGTCCTGCACGTCGAAGACCGCGCTGGCCAATTCGATCCGCTCGTCGATCTGCGCCGGCGTCACGGCCAGCACCCGCTCGCGCAGGTCGTCGAACTCCACCACTTCCAGGTGGCCGCCGAAGTTGAACGGCACCAGGGAGAGGTCGGTCGAGACGTCCAGCATGCCCGGGTACAGGTGACCCATCAGGCCGTGCCGGCCGTTCCGCAGGGTGGCCCGCACTCCGGCCGCCTTGATCCAGCGGGCGATCTTGGCCCAGGCCCGCTCGTCCTCGACGAAGCCGGAGACGGAACGGAAGTCGATGCCGGCCCGGCGGAAGGCGTTGGCCATCTCCGGTAACGGACAGGCACCGCAGTAGGCCAGCCACTTCCCGGTGTCGAAAGTCGCGTGGTCCATCACTTCCGTGGGTTGCAGGTTGATCAGCAGCACCGGGGCGCCGCTACGCTGGGCGACCGGCAGCAACATGGACGCGGTCAGGTAAGTCGTCAGAAAACCGACGATCAGATCGCAGCCGGCCACCCGCAACTTCTCGGCCGCGGCGGCCCCCTCGACGGCGTCCGACACGAAACCGACGTCCACCACCTCGCAATCGAGCGCCGTCATGCGCTCGGAAACCCGGTCCGCGGAGCGCTGCAATTGCGGGAGCAACTCGGGAAACTGCGGCCAGTAGGCCCCCAGGCCGCCGGCGATCAGCCCGACTCGGGTGCGATGCCCGGCGACCCGCGGCAGCAGCGTGTGAGGATCCACAGTGACGGTCACAACTGTCCCCTTTCGAGTTGATCGTCGAGGTTGAAGATCTCGGTCGAGTAATTCGAAGCCCTCGTCCGGCGCCTGGCCGTCCAGACCGACGAAGAATTTGGCCATGTCGGCCTGCCAGCGGGCATTGACGTCGGTGGCGGCCATCGCTCGTTGTGCGGCGGCCAGGTCGTCGGCTTCCACGTAGCCGACCAGCAGGCCGTCGCCCCGGGCGAAGATGGAGTAGTTCCGCCAGCCGCTGTCCCGCAGCGCGGTCAACATCTCGGGCCACACCGCGGCATGGCGGGCCCGGTACTCGTCCAGCAGCTCCGGCCGGACCTGAAGCAGAAAGCAGTATCTCGCCATGAGCACCTTGCCTGCCGGAGGGCTCCGGCCGGCCGCTGGACGCGGGGTCCGGCGGCCGGCCGGAACCGATCAGGGGATCGGGTAGATCAGAAGTTGAAGTTGTCGATGTTGGAGGCGTCGAAGACGGTGGGCGGCCCGAGGACGACGGACGGTCCGGTGTCGCCGGAGGGGGCGAGGACCTTGTAGGTGCCCAGGCGTCCGGCGGCGAAGCTGGAGCCGGTGTCCAGGGTGCTGATGCCGGAGGCCAGGGAGCCGGCGGCGTATCCGGCCAGGTAGCCCAGGTCGGTGGGATTCCACAGCTCGAAGGCCTTGACGGTGCCGTCCTTGACGTAGGTCTTCATCTGGCTGGGCAGGCCCAGGCCGGTCAGGGTGACCTTGGCGGCGACGTCCTTGTGGGTGGACAGGTACTGGGCGGCGGTGGAGATTCCGACGGTGGTGGGCGAGATGATGCCCTTGAGGTTCGGGTGGGCCGAGAGCAGACCCTGCAGCACGGTCAGGGAGGTGGCCGGGTCGTCGTTGCCGTAGACGGTGTCGACGAGTTTCATGTTCGGGTACTTGGTCAGCTCCTCCTTCATGTACTTGATCCAGGCGTTCTGGTTGGTGGCCGACGCCGCGGCGGACAGGATCGCGATCTCACCGGAGGATCCGATCTCCTTGGCCAGAAGGTCCACCTCGGAGCGGCCGATGGTCTCGGTGTCGGCCTGGTTGATGAACAGGTGCGACGGGGAGGAGCCGCAGGCAGATGTCGGAGTCGAAGGCGACGATCTTGATGCCGGCCTGGGCGGCCTGGTTCAGGGTCGGGCACAGCGCCGACGGGTCGTTGCCGGCGATGACGATGGCGTCGGCGTGGGCCTGGATGGCGGCCTGGATCGAGGGGATCTGCGCGGCGGCGGTGTCGGCCGTGCCGGAGGAGACGGTGACGGTGCCGCCCATTTCCTTCAGCGCGTCCTCGCCGCCCTTGTCGGCCAGCACCTCGTACGGGTTCTGGGTGTCCTTGGGAATGAAGTAGATCTTCAGCCCCTTCTTCATCTTCGGGTCCAACGGCGCCGAGGACACCGTCGAGGACGCCGACGAGGAACCCGACGCCGACCCCGACGAAGCGGGAGCCGGACGAGGCGGGAGCCGAACCCGAACCCGACGAGCGAACCGGACGAGGCCGGAGCCGAACCCGACGACGCGGGCGCCGACGAAGAGGCCGACGACGACGAAGAAGCCGACGACGAAGCGGGCGCCGACGACGAGGAGGAGGAAGACGCCACGCTGGACGACGACGAACTCGACGAGGAGCCGTTCGAGCTGCTTCCACTACACGCGGCCAGCAACGTGCCGGCCACCGCCAACGCGGTCACCGCCGTCAACTTTCGGGCCTTGGAGCCGGTGCGGATCATCTGGACTGCCTTTCTCTACTGAGAGGGAGTGCGGGGACAACGGAAATGCGGGTCCAACCGAATTCCCGGCCATTCTTGGCGATGGCCGGAACCGAACGGAGCGATCGGCTCAATTGCGGCGGCGGCGGGCCGAGGCTCTCAATCGGCCGAAGGTGGCGGCGAGATTGGGAACGACCACGCTGATCATCAGCAGGACACCGGTGATGATGTTCTGTATTTCAGCCTGAATTGTCAACTGGGTCAAGATCTGTTGCAGCACACCGATGATGGCCACAGAGATCACCACGCCGAAAACGGTGCCCCGGCCACCGAAGATGCTGACCCCGCCGAACAGCACCACCGCCACCACGGTCAATTCCAGGCCGGTTCCGGCATCATAGGACACCGAGGCGTTCTTGAGGGTGAACAAAATGCCGGCGAAAGCACACAACAGGCCGGACAACACGTACAGACCGAATTTGATGCGCCGGACCCGGATACCGGAGAATTGCGCGGCTTCCGGCTGCAGCCCGATGGCGAAAATGGACCGGCCGAGCGGGGTGGCGTGCAGGACGACACCCGCGACGATCGCGAAGACCAGGAAGATGACCGCCGACCACGACAGATGGGTCGACCCGACCGGAATGGCGCCCAGATTCGTCAGACCGATGGGGAAGCCGGTGATGGTCTTGGGAGCCAGGATGATCTCGTCGATTCCCCGGAACAGCGTCAGCGTGCCGATGGTGACAGCGATGGACGGCAGGCCCAGCACGGTGATGAGGTAGCCGTTCAAGGCGCCGCCGACGATTCCCACGACCAGCGCCGCCACGATGGCCAACGCGATCGGCCAGCCTTTGGAGAACAGCACGCCCATGGTTGCGCCGGACAGGCCCAGCATGGACGCCACCGACAGGTCGATCTCACCGGTCACCACGATGAGCAGCATGGGCAGCGCCATGATGGCGATCTCGCCGACGTTCAGCCCGACATAGAACAGGTTGGTGCCGGAGAAGAAGGACTGGAGTTTGAGATTGCCGAAAATCAGGCAGGCGATCAGGACGAGCACCAGGGCGCCCTCCCAGCGCACCAGTCCGCGCCACCGGCTGACGGTGCTGCGGTCCACGCCCAGCCCGTCGTTGCCGCCGATCCCGGGCACGCTGCCCGGAGCCGCTCCGGCCGGCACTTCACTTCCGATCACGGCAGCCGGCGGCTTTTTCAAGGTCGCACCGGCGGCGTCACGCTCAGACGTCACGATGGGCTCCTTCCGCGGAGCGGAGGCTGCGCGCGACGCGCAGGGCGAGAATCCGGTCGAGGGCGATGGCACCGAGCAGCAGAGCCCCGGCCACCGCCTGGTTCCAGAAGGCGGACACCTGGGTGGCCACCAGCGCCTGCTGGATGGTGTTGAGCAACAGCGCACCGAGGGCCGCGCCGAGAACCGTGCCGCTGCCGCCGAAGATGGCCACTCCGCCGACCACGACCGCGGCCACGGTGGTCAGTTCGTACCCACTGCCGCCGGTCACGTCGATCTGGGCGTGCAGGGCCAGGAACAGGGCCCCGCCGAGTCCGGCCAGACCGCCGCTGATCAGAAAGGCCGTGAACACTCGCCGCCCGGCGGGGATTCCGGCCAGCGCGGCCGCCTCCGGATTCGACCCGATTGCGTAGAGGTCGCGGGCGGCCCGGTAGGAGCGCATCGCGTAGGCGACGATCGCGACCACGATGGCGACGATGATCGTCAGCACCGGGATGCCGATGACGTTGCGGTAGCCGACGGCCTGGAAGCTGTTGGGAATGCTGTCCGGGTTGATGATTTTGGCGTTCACGATGATGCCGTCCACACCGCGGACGATGTAGAGCATGGCCAGCGTCACCACCAGGCTCGGCACCCGGGTGGCGGTGGTGATGAAGCCGTTGATGGCTCCGACCACCAGCCCTACGCCGATTCCGACGAGGAAAGCGAGAAACACCGGGAAGCCGGGATTGTGCTCGAAGATCATGCCCACGACGTAGGCGGAAAGACCCACCACGGAACCGACCGACAGGTCGACGTTGCGGGTGATGATGACCAGCGTCTCGCCCACGCCCAGCAGGGCGATGATGGAGGCGCCGGAGAGCAGTTGCTGGACGCTGCTGGCTCCGGCGAAGTGATGGTTGGCGATGGTGGCGATCACGAAGACCAGCACGATGATCGCGACGAGGCCGAATTCCCGCACCTTGAGCAGCGAGCCGGCGCGTCCGAATCGACGTGCGGGCGGGTTGAGCGTGCTCACGCGGCCACCTCCTGGTCTTGCCCGGTAGCCGCGCGCATCACCGAGTTCTCGTCGGCCTCCGCGCGGGACAGCTCCGCCGTCAGCCGGCCTTCGTGGATGACCAGCACCCGGTCGGCCATGCCCAGGACTTCAGGAAGTTCGGAGGAGATCATCAGCACCGCCATGCCGTCGTGGACCAGCTGATCGAGGAGCCGGTGGACCTCGGCCTTGGTGCCGACGTCGATGCCGCGAGTCGGTTCGTCGATGATCAGCAACGAGGGATTCCGGGACAGCCATTTGCCCAGCACCACCTTCTGCTGGTTGCCGCCCGACAAGGTGGCGACGGCGTTGCGGATGCGGCCGTACTTGAGCTGCAGTCGCCGGGCCCAGGTCTGCGCCAACGCGCCTTCATCCCGCCGACGGATCAGGCCGCCCTTGCGCAGCCGGCCGAGCGAGGCCAGCGCGACGTTCTGGTCGATCCCCATGTCCATCACCAGTCCCTGCTGGCGCCGGTCCTCTGGTACCAGGGCGATCCCGGCGGCCATGGCCTCATCCGGCGAGCCGCCCTTGAGCTCGCGCCCCAGCATGGTGACCGTGCCCGACGTCTTGCGGTCGATTCCGAAGATGGCGCGGGCCACTTCGCTCCGGCCCGCGCCGACCAGCCCGGCCAGGGCGACGATCTCGCCGCGGCGGACGGCGAAACTGATGTCCCGGAAAACGCCCTGACGAGTCAGCTTGCGGACCTCGAGCACGGTCTCGCCCGGAGTGGTTTCGGTCTTGGGGAACAACGAGTCGAGATCGCGGCCCACCATCGACCGGATGATGTCATCGACGGTGACCTCCTCGATGGCGGCGGTGCGGACGAAACGGCCGTCGCGCATGATCGTGACCCGTTGGCAGCTCGCGAACACCTCCTCGAGGCGATGCGAGATGAACAGGACCGCCGCGCCGCGCTTGCGCAGCGTGGACATGACGTCGAAAAGCCGCGCCACCTCCACCGCCGTCAATGCCGCGGTCGGCTCGTCCATCACCAGCACGCGAGCGTCCAACGAGATGGCCTTGGCGATCTCCACGATCTGCTGATCGGCGACGGACAGCCCGCGGGCCTGCCGTTCCGGATCCAAGGCCACGCCGAGCTGGCCGAACACCTCGGTCGCCGCCCGGTTCATGGCTCGGCGGTCGATGGCCCGGCCGGCGCCCAGCGGCTGCCGTCCCATGTAGATGTTCTCGGCCACGGTCAGATCCGGAAACAGGGTCGGCTCTTGGTAGATGATGGAGACCCCGGCTGACCGGGAGGCCGCCGGGCCCGAGAAGACCTGCGGCTCACCGTCGATCAGCAACTCGCCGCCGTCCGGCTGATGCACGCCGGCCAGAATTTTCACCATGGTGGATTTGCCGGCGCCGTTCTCGCCCAGCAGGGCGTGCGCCTCGCCCGGGTAGAGGGTCACCGATCCGTCGATCAGCGCTTGAACCGCCCCGAACCTCTTACTGGCGTGCCGCAGGTCAAGGAGCGGTCGCATCGAGTCGGGCGGGGTTGCGCCGGCGGCGGGCAAGTCCGCGCCGTCCGGTTGGGCATGATCAGCAGTGACCATTGCTCACCTTCGTCCGTCGTTGGAGGGCCTGGTTTTGAAACCTTTCAGCCCGATGGGAATACGTTAGCGGTGGTCGCCATCACGGTCAAGCGGCCGGTGCAAATTTTTTGGAACCCGAGACCGAACCGAGACGACCGCCAGCGCCGATGCATTGGGCCGATGCCCGCCGAAAACACAGGCTTTACCGAAGCCTTGTGGTGAAGGACGTATTGATACGTTCAAAGCCATGGCTCCCAAGTCGAACGCCGGCAGCATCGGTGTCAAAGACGTCGCCCGGCAGGCCGGAGTGTCGCTGGGCACGGTCTCGAACGTCCTGAACCGCCCGGAGATGGTGAACCCGGCGACCCGGTCCAAGGTGCTGGCCGCGATCGAGGAGCTCGGTTTCGTGCGCAATGAGGCCGCGCGCCAGCTGCGGGCGGGGCGCAGCCGGGTCATCGGCGTCATTGTGCTGGACGTGGCCAACCCGTTCTTCACCGATCTGGCCGCCGGGGTGGAGGAGGCGGCGGCGGATGTGGGGCTGCAGGTCGTCCTGTGCAACAGTGCGGCCGATGCCGAGCGGGAGGCCCGGTATCTGTCGATGCTCGAGGAACAGCGCGCCTTCGGCATCCTGATCACGCCGGTGGACAACCAGTCGGCCCAAGTGGACAGCATCCGCAAGCGCGGGACGAGCGTGGTGCTGGCGGACCGCGCGGCCAAGAGGGCCCTGTGCTCGGTGTCGGTCGACGACGAAGCCGGTGGCGAGATGGCCGCCGCCCATCTGTTGGACCGAGGTCACCGCCGGCTCGCCTTCGTCGGCGGTCCACTGTCCACGCCACAGGTCGCCGATCGGCTGACCGGCGCCCGTCGGGCGGTGTCGGCCGTCAAGGGCGGCGGCAAGGCCGCGACTGTGACCGTGCTGGAAACGTCGGGCCTGACCATCGGGGCCGGTCGGCAGGCCGGCGCCCGGCTGGCCGACCTGCCGCTCGGCAAGCGCCCCACCGCGGTGTTCTGCGCCAACGACCTGCTGGCCCTGGGGTTCCTGCAGGAGCTGACCCGGCGCGATTTGCGGGTGCCGGAGGACATCGCGCTGGTCGGCTACGACGACATCGATTTCGCCGCGGCCTCCACGGTGCCGCTCACCTCGGTGCGACAGCCCCGCGCGGAACTGGGCCGGGCGGCTGCGGAACTGCTCATCGACGAGGTCCATCAACGCGACCAGCACCGTCACCGCCAGGTGGTCTTCTCGCCGGAGTTGGTCATCAGGGAATCGACCGGCGTCGCGGTCCCGTCGTGAATCCCCGTTGTGAATCCGAAAGCGGGGAACAGGCTCCGAATGCCTGAGCACGCTCGCCCTGCCCGGACCGAGAAGAACGGCGACCAGCCCGACCCGCGCCGGTGGTGGGCGCTGTCGGTCGCCCTGGTGGGCGGGTTCATGGTGCTGCTCGACGTCTCCATCAGAAACGTCGCCCTGCCCTCCATCCGCGCCGGCTTGAACGCCTCCAGTGACGCCCTGCAATGGGTGTTGTCCGGCTACGCGCTGGCCTTCGGCCTGTTCCTGGTGCCGGCCGGGCGACTCGGCGACATGCGCGGCCGGCGCACCGTTTTCGTGGTGGCGCTGGGCCTGTTCACGCTGGCCAGCGCCGGTTGCGGTGCCGCGCCGACGCCGTTGCTGCTGGTGGTGTCCCGGCTCATCCAGGGGTTCGCCGGCGGGAGCCTGACCCCGCAGATCAGCGCCCTGATCCAGGAACTGTTCCGCGGCGCGGAGCGGGGCCGGGCATTCGGTGCTTTCGGCACGATGGTGGGCGTCTCCACGGCCATCGGACCGCTGCTGGGCGGGCTGCTGATCCAGATCTTCGGTACCACCCACGGCTGGCGGTATGTGTTTCTGGTGAACGTGCCGATCGGGGTGATCGCGATGATCCTGGCCTGGCGCTTGCTGCCGCCCAGCCGCCGGGAACAAGTGCGGCACGACTTCGACCCGGTGGGCATCGCCCTGCTGGGTACGGCTGTGGTCGCCCTGCTCCTGCCCCTGGTCCAGGAACAGGAATGGTCCGGGTTCGCCAAGTGGCTGCTCATCCCGCTGGCCCTGGCGCTGTTCGGGGCGTTCCTGGCCTGGGAACGCCGGTACGCCGCCCGCGGCCGGGAACCGGTGGTCGACCTGCGGCTGTTCCAGCGGCACTCCTACTCGTTCGGGGTCGGTCTGATCACCGCCTACTTCTGCGGGTTCACGCCGCTGTTCTTCGTCTTCTCGCTGTTTTTGCAGAACGGGCAGCACTACTCGGCGTTGCTGGCCGGGCTGTCCAACGTGCCCTTCGCGCTCGGCTCCGGGGCCGCCGCCCTGCTCGGCGGCCGGCTGGTGCAACGGCTGGGCGTGCGGCTGGTGGTGCGCGGCCTGCTGGCCGTGCTGCTCGGGTTCGTCGCCGTCTGGCTGGCCGTCCGGATGTTCCCGAGCCACGGCACCGGCCTGGCCACCGCGTTGCCGCTGCTGGTGGCCGGGTTCGGGAGCGGCCTGGTCATCACGCCGAACCAGACGGTGACCCTGTCCGAGGTCCCCGTCGAGGAGGCCGGCTCCGCGGGCGGTCTGCTGCAGACGGGGCAACGAGTCGGTGCCGCGGTCGGCATCGCCGCGGTGGGCTCGGTCTTCTTCGCCGCTCTGGGCGGCCAGGGTGCGGTCACCGGGGCCGGCAGCGGCGGTCACCACCCCGACTGGTCCGGCGCCTTCGAACGCGGGCTGGCCGTGTCGACCGGCTTGGTGGTCGTGGCCCTCGTCGTCGCCTTGGTCGACGTGCGGGTGACAAAACAGGCCACCGCGGCCGCCGCCGCCTAGCCGCCGCCTAGCCGGCTGCCGGCCGCGTGGCCCTCGGCTCACTCAGGTAGATGGCCGCTTCCAGATGGGCGGCGTGCACGAATGCCTGAGGCAGGTTGCCGCGCAACTGGTTCTCACCGACGTCGTACTCCTCGGCGAAGAGCCGAGCCGGTCCGCAGGCCGCTTGGTGGCGCTCGAACCAGGCGGCTGCCGCTGCGCAACGGCCCTGCTGATGCAGCGCCATGGCGACGTGGAACCCGCACAGCGCAAAGGCGCCCTCGGCCTGCCCGAGCGGCCGGGAATCCTGCCGGAAGCGGTAGGCGTAGCCGTCTTCGGTCAGTTCGTGCAGGTAGGCGCGCAGCGTGGCGACCGTGCGCGGGTCGTCGGCCGGGAGCGCGCCCCGGAGCGGCGGGATGAGCAGGGAGCCGTCCAGTCTCGGGTCGTCGGGCGACCGTTTCCAGTGCCCGTCCGCGTGCAGGGCCCGCCGGCCGGTGTCCGCCAGGATCGCGTCGGCCAGCCCGGTCCAACGCCCGACCTCGCCGGCCGGGTCCGCCCCCGCCCAGCGCCGGAGGCCGGCCACGCAGATCAGCCGGCTGTGCGTCCAGGGCCGGTCGTCGATCTCCCAGATACCGGCGTCCGGTTCCTGCCACCGCTTCTCGATGGCGGCGGCCGCGATTTCCGCGGCCTTGCGGTGCTGCGCGTCCAATCGTCCGCGGGCCGCCGCGCAGGAGAACAGCACCAGCGACTCACCGAACCCGTCCAACTGGAATTGCCGGTTCACGTGGTTGCCGACCAGATCGAAACCGCCGGGATAACCGGGCAGCCGGATCCGCCGCTGACTGGGCACGTCGTCCCCGTCGACGGTGTAGGCAGGTCGCAAACCGGGGCCGTCCTCGAGCAGCCGCTGGGAGGTGAAATCGACGGCCGCGTCGAGGAGGTCGTGCACTCCGGCGGCGGCCGCGGCCTGTCCCGCGAAGGCCTGGTCGCGGATCCAGACATACCGGTAGTCGTAGTTGCGGCCCGCTTCGGCCCGCTCGGGCAGGCTGGTGGTGGCCGCCGCGACCATGCCCCCGCTCGACGAGGTCAATCCGCGCAGAACCGCCGCCGAGTGCTGGCCCGGCCGGGGCAGGTCGACCGACGTCAGCGCGGGAATGGTTTCCCGCCAACGGCTTTCGGTGGCTCGCCAGGCCTCGTGCGGATTCGGCGGCTCGACCGGCAGCTCCTCGTCGGCGATCTCGAAGACCAGGTCGTGCCGATCTCCGGCCGCGATGTTCAGGCCGAACTCGTGGTCACGGCCGGTCCGGCGCCGCCAGCCGTCCAGCCCCGAGAGCCGCAGGCGCAGGCCGGCCGCCTGACCGGCCAGCACGCCCCGGCCGGCGAACTGCAGCCGCACGTGGCGGCGGTCGTTGTCCACCCACGGATCGAAGGTCAGGCACATCCGCGCTCGGCCGGCAACACCGGTGAGCCGCCGCAACAGGACCGCGGTCGACCGGCGGCCGGGAAACACCAACGCCTCGCGGCATTCCACGATGGCGTCGTTGGTCACCCACCGGCTCCGGAAGATGAGGGTGCCGCCTTCGTAGAACCCACCCCAGACATGGCGATCGACCGGGCACAGACCGAAGCTGCCGCGCCCACCGAGCAGGCTGGAGAACGCCGCCGGCGAATGCCATCGCGGTGCGCACATCCAGACGATCTCCCCGTGCGGTGAGAGCAGCACACCGCGTTCGCCGTCGGCCAGCAGCGCGTAGTCACGCAGCACCGACGCTGGGAAGACATCCTCGGCCGTCCGGACCGCGGTCATGTCGCCGCGCCGCGTCCAAGCCGGGTCCGGGCGAGCAGGCCGACCAGTGCCGACGCCAGAGCGGCCGTCCCGCTGATGATCTCGGACTGGCGGTAACGCGGCAGTACCTTGACGGCGGCCGCCATGGTGGCCAGGTGCACCACATCGACGGCGACGAACAAGGTCGCCACCCGGCGCGTCGGCCGGAGCAGGAGGACCAGGCCCTGGGTCACTTCCCGGACGCCCAGGACACGCACCACGTCCGGCGGGGGAGGGTGGGATCCGGCCAGGAGCTCCGAGGCCACCCGAGGCCGCCAAGCCGTCAGGCCGCCGGCCACAGCCGTGGAAATCCCCCAGATCCGGCAGACCAGCATTCCCGCTCGCGCCATCGCCACTTTCGTTTCCGCCTTCCCCGCCTGCGTCTGGAAAGATCTCTTCCCGCTCGGCCCGCCCGAGAACCATCGCACCCGCGGGGCGTGGCCCGGCAAAGTGACGCGCGTCACGCAAGTACATGTTTGGAGCCGGATGGCCCGGGTATCAATCGTCCGAAGTTCTTGACTGTTCCTGGTTCAGTAGCGAAGCCAGAGCTCTCGATGATTACCGGAGGCTCTGATGACCGCTGCTGTTGTTCTCGATCCCGCCGACGCGCCGGCCGCCGCGCCCGCTGTGCGTGGTCTGCCCGCCCGATCCTCGTTCGATCGCCAACGCAGCACCGTCCGTGATCGCCATGCGCGCGTCCAGCGCACCTTGATGCGGCTCGCCTCCACGTCCGACCCGGCGACGCGCCGGCGGTTGGCGGGCGACGTGGTGCTGGAGCACCAGAGCGTGGCGAAGGCCATTGCCGCGCGGTACCGCGGACGCGGCGTCGACCGGGCCGACCTCGAGCAGCTCGCCTGCCTGGGTCTGATGAAGGCCGCGCTGCGGTGGGAAGCCGGTCGCAGCGCCGATTTCCTGCAGTTCGCCGTACCCACCATGACCGGAGAGATCAAGCGGTACTTCCGCGATCAGCTGGCCATGGTCCGCCCGCCGCGGCGCATTCAGGAGATCCGGGCGGCTCTCAGCGTGGTGGAGGAGGACGCGGCCGGCTCCTCGGACGAGCAGCTCGCGGAATCCCTGCAGACCGACGTCAGCCTGATCCGGGAGGCCCACCGGGCGCCGAATCTGTGCCGGCCGCGCTCCCTGGATGAGCCGGACGCCGCCGGCAACGCCATCGGCGAGCACATCGGCTGCGACGACACGGCGCTGGCCCAGATGGAAGACCGGATGACGGTGGCCGCCCTCCTCGACGGCTTGGGCGAACGGGACCGGACCATTCTGCGGTTGCGCTTCTCCGAGCAGCTGTCCCAGGCCGAGATCGGTGACCTGGTCGGGGTCAGCCAGATGCAGGTCTCCCGCATTCTGCGTCGCATCCTGGAAGATCTGCGCGGCAAGCTAGCGAGCTGAGGTGTCGGAAGCGGACCCGGTTGTCGGCGAGCTGCTCGAATCCGCCCAGGCGGCCGCGGGTTCCGCGGACGCCGCACTGAAACTGGCGGTGCGCATCGGCTCCGAAGTCCCCTTGCCCGGCAGCGGCCGGACCGCGGAGCGATGGGCGCTGCAGTCGGCTCTTTCCGCAGTGGATCTCACCGTCGGGCGGGCCGTGGAACCGCACCTGGACGCGTTGGCCATCCTGGCCGAGAGCACGCGGGCGGCGGAGATCTGCGCGGCTGTCGGCGCGGACCGGACGAGCAGTTGGGGAGTTTTCGCCGCCGAGGGCCCGGACGGCCGCCTGGAGGCGGCCGAAACCCCGGCCGGCTGGCGGCTGTCGGGGGTCAAGCCGTGGTGCTCGCTGGCCGAAAGGCTCAGTCACGCCCTTGTCACCGCCCACACGCAGGCGGGCCGCCGGCTTTACGCCGTAGCGCTGGGCGAACCGGGAGTGCGACCTCGGGCCGGCACGTGGGTCTCTCGCGGTCTGGCCGAGATCCCCTCCGGCCCGGTCGATTTCGCTGAGGTCCCGGCCGAGCCGGTGGGCCTGGCGGGCTGGTATCTCCAGCGGGCGGGATTCGCCTGGGGCGGTATGGGTGTCGCGGCCTGCTGGTTGGGCGGAGCGCGTGCTCTGGGCGACACTCTGACCGCCGCCGCGGCCCGGCGGCCGGCGGACCAGGTGGCTCTCATGCACCTCGGCGCCGTCGATGCCGAACTCTTCGCCGCCGAGCAGCTGCTCGCCGCCGCCGCCGCCGCTGTCGACGCCGGCGCCGCGGACGGCCAGAACGGCGCGCGATGGGCGCTGCGGGTTCGTCAGGTCGTGGCGGACGCGGCGGAGGACGTGTTGCGCCGGGCCGGCCATGCCCTCGGGCCGGCGCCGTTGACCCAGAACGAGGAGCATGCCCGGCGGGTGGCCGACCTGCAGGTGTATGTGCGGCAGCACCACGCCGAGCGGGATCTCGCCGCGCTGGGGCGTCTGGTCCTGGACCGGGCGTGACCGGGCCGGCCTTCCGCCACGACGACGCCGGCACTCCCGAAAACGAGTGGCAGCAAGCGAATTGGCGGTCGCTGCCCGCGGCTGACCTCTCCGGGTTCGACGCCGTCACGGTGGTGGCCGCCCACCCGGACGACGAAACCTTGGCTGCCGGCGGGTTGCTGCACCGGGCGGCCCGGATGGGGCTGGCGGTGTCGGTGCTCGTCGCCACCGACGGCAGCGCCTCGCACCCCCATTCACCGACCCTTCGTCCGGCCGAACTGGCCCGGCTCCGCCGAGCCGAGGTCCGGGAAGCCGTGGACGACCTGGCGCCGGACGCCGACGTCACCCTGCTCGGGCTGCCCGACGGCGAGCTCGAGGCCCACATCGACGCGCTGGCTGATCGGCTCGCCTCCCGGCTGAGCGACCGGCCCACCCTGGTCGTCTCGCCGTGGGAAGGGGACGGGCATCCGGACCACACCGCGGCAGCTCGGGCGGCCGAGCTGGCGTGCGGAGCGCACAGTGCGGCGACGCTGTGGCGTTATCCCATTTGGTGGTGGCATTGGGGTCGGCCCACGGACGTGGCCCCCGGGCTGGTGCGCCTCGACCTCGAACCGTCGGAGCGGTCGGCGAAGGGACTGGCGCTCCGCCGGCACACCACTCAGATCGAGCCGTTGTCGGACGAGCCGGGCGATGAGGTGCTGTTGTCACCCGCCTTTCTCGAGCATTTCCGGCGACCGTACGAGATCTTCGTGGCCCAGCCGTCCGCGCGTCCCACGCTGAGCGAGGGGTTCTTCGACGAGTTCTACGGGGACCGCGCCGATCCCTGGGCGTTTCGTACCCGCTGGTACGAGGAGCGCAAGCGCAACCTCACTTTGGCGGCGCTGCCGCGACGGCGCTTCGGGCGCATCTTCGAACCGGGCTGTTCCATCGGGGTGCTCTCGGCCGAGCTGGCGCGGCGCTGCGACGCGTTGGTCGCCTCGGACATCGCCGAGGCGCCGCTACGCCAGGCGCGCGCCCGGCTGGCCGGTTTGGCCAATGTCGAGGTGCAGAAGCTGGCCGTACCCGCCGAATGGCCGACGGGTTCGTTCGACTGCGTCGTGGTTTCGGAGGTCGGCTACTACCTGGGCGCGGAGGACCTGGCCTGGTTCGGCCGCCGGGTCACCGACTCGCTGCGCCCCGACGGAGTAGTGCTGGCCTGCCACTGGCGGCATGAGGTGCCGGAATATCCGGGCCGGGCGGAGACGGTCCACCGGGCGCTGGGGGCAAGGCGGCGGCGGGTGGCGCACCATGTGGAACGCGACTTCCTATTGGACGTGTGGTCGCCGAGCGGCGCGTCGGTCGCCGAGCAGGAGGGACTGGCCTGAGCGGCCGTATTCTTCGGCGCCATGGCCTTCGCCTTCCTGCTGACTCTCGGGCTGATCTGTGCGCTGGTCGGCGGCGTGCTGCTCTGGCTGGCTGTCCGGACCAGCGCCCTGGCCCACGCCCGGGCGGCGGCTCAGCCGATCTCGGTGGCCGACTTGATCGCCGGGCCGGGAGCCGGCGCTCCGGGCGGTGGCATGGTGTCGGTGAGCGGTACCGCCCGGCCCGGTCCCGACGGGGTGCTGCGCAGTCCAGTGGCCCGGGCCGCCTGTGTGTGGTGGCGGGTGCTCATCGTCCGCAAGGACACCAGCGAGCACCGCGATCCGAGCACGGAGGCGTCGGTGCGTCAGCCGACCGGGCTGAGCCGGACCCTGGGTCACCTGGACGGCGGCACGGTTGTCCTGGACGACGGGACCGCCAAGGCGCCGGTTGACATGACACCGGTCATTCCCGACGCCCGTTGGCGAACCGCCCAGTCGGAGACCGCGCCCGACCTGGGCGGGGCCAATTTCTACCTGCGCAACGTCCGTCCGCCGGCCGACTGGCGAACAGACGGCTATCGACAGGGCGAGTACGCCGTCCCACCCGCCGACAAGATCACGTTCACCGGCCGACTGCGGTGGGACGGCACGGTCATCACCGTGGCGGACAACAAGCCGTTGTGGTTGGACCGGCCGTCGGCGACGCCGGATGCGCAGCCCGTCCCCCGCTCCAAACAGCCCCAATTCGTCGCGGGCGCGCTGCTGGTGGTCGTAGCCGTGCTGGCGCTGGTCGGTGCCGTGATCGCCGTCCTGTGAAACGCTGCCCCTCCCGATCCGGCGGCGGGCGCGGACACCGAGCCGGCGCCGGGTGAAAAGATCGGACGGTGAGCGACGGGCCGGCTTCTGGTGGGGCAGCGGCTTCTCCTGAATCACCGCCGGCTCCGAGCGTCACCGACGACGCCTTCACCGTCGAGCCCCGCGCCGCCACCGTCAAGGCTTACGTCCGCGAGGGGGTCGACCGGCTGCTGGGCGCCGATCCCGGCGGCTTCCAACTGCGTACCGCCATCCGGGCGGCGGGTGGCATCGCCCTGGCCGTCGGGTTGGTGTACCTCTTCGTCTCGCTGACCGGTGCCCTGCAGCTCCCGCCCGGCTCGGCACCGGCCGAGGTGGTGCAACGGACCAACCACGGTTTGTTGATCGTGGCCATGCTGGTGGCCGGCATGATCGCGATGATGGCCGGGATGATGGTCAACGACGAGACCGTCCGCGGCCAGCTCGTGTCGACCCTGCTGCTGCCGGTGGTCATGCTGCTGGCGCTGGTGCTGGGTTTTCTGGTCGGGTTCTCCCGGCCGGTCGCCTTGATCTGGCTGATTCTCGCGCAAACCGGCGCGGTCTACGCGCGGCGGTTCGGACCGCGCGGCAACTCGCTGGGCATCGTGTTCTTCAACGGATCGTTCCTCGGCTTCTTCCTGCACGCCGAACTGAAGTTGTCGCAGGTGGGCTGGCTGGCCGCGGATCTGGGAATCGGCATACTGGCGTCGCTGATCGTCCGGTTCGTGTTCGTCCGCCCGGATCCGGTGGCGGCCCTGGATCGCATGCGGCACTCATGGCAGGCCCGGTCCCGGCGGGTGCTGGCCGAGACCATCGACGTGCTGGATGCGGCTGAGGAAACCGGCGAAGCGAGCAGCGCCGGCGTGGCCCGGGCCGGCGAGCAATTGCGTCGGCAGATGGTCCGGCTCAACGAGGCCACCCTGATGGTCGACGCCGAACTGGTGGTGGCCACTCCGGCCACCGCCACAGCGCAGGCGCAGAACCTGTTCGACGCGGAGCTGGCGCTGTCGAACTGCGCGCGGTTCGCTTCGGCGCTGCCCAACGCCCGGGTCGGCCTGGAGCCCCGCCGCACCACCCGCGAGGCGCTGGCGGCCCTGCGGGACAGCGACTGGGAACGGGCCCGGCGCCTGGGGCGTTCGCTGTGCGAGTTGCGCGGTCCGACGGCCAGGGCCACTGTCCTGCTGCACCGCCTCGGTGAATCGATCGCCCAGGCGGCCACGGCGAACCAGAACGTCCAGGCCATCGTCGACGCCCGCGCCCGGATGACGGCGCTGGGCGAGTACCGGCCGGCGGCGCAACTGAACGCGGGCGTGCTGCCGGGCAGTGCCCCGGTGGCCAACCAGGCGTCGACGACGCCGGGCCGAGGCGGTTTCCTGGACCGCGCGACGCTGCCGACCTACACCCGGGCGGCCATCCAGATGGCTGTCGCCTCGACGCTGGCGGTGCTGATCGGCGGGCTGGTGTCGAATCAGCGCCTGTACTGGGCGGTGTTGGCCACCTTCCTGGCCTTCATGGCCACCACGAATTCCGGCGAGCAGGTCCGCAAGGCGCTGTTCCGGCTCAGCGGCACAGCCATCGGCATCGTCATCGGGGACGTGTTCGTGCACGCCACCAACGCCCAGGTGTGGCCGTCCCTGATCATCGTTCTGGTTTCGCTCTTTCTGGGCATCTACCTGATCCGGATCAACTACACCTTCATGGTCATCGGCATCACCGTGACCATGGCCTTGCTGTACGCCCAGCTCGGAGAGTTCAGCTGGAGCTTGTTGACGCTGCGGCTGGCCGAAACCGCGGTCGGCGTCGGCGTTGTCGCCCTCACGGTCGTGCTGATCGTGCCGCTGCGGCCCCAGCGGGTGCTGACCGCCGGCGCTCTGCTGTGGTTCCGGGAGTTCCGGGCGCTGCTGGATGCCTCGCTGAACCGGCTGACGGGTGTGCCGCCGACGCCGGCCGATCCCGCCGATCCGGACTCGAGGCCGCCCAGCATGCTCGAACTCATCCGGGACCAGGACGCTGCCTACGCCTCACTCGAGGCAACGGCCGCGCCGTTGCGGTCGGCCACCTTCGGCCGGAAATCCGCGCAGCTGGCGGAGATTCGCTCGGTGAGTGCGGCCGCCCGCAACTATTCCCGCTCGCTGGCGTCCGAAGCCGACGCGGTTGGCCATCTGGACAATCCGACGCTGGTCCGGGCGGCGGCTCAGCTGAAGGCGTCGGCCGAGGCGATCGAGAAGCGCATCGAGACGGGGGAGACCAAGACGTTCACGCGGTCCGCCGCGCTGTTCGAGGTGGCGTCCCGAAGCCTGCCGCCCGGGGAGTCGGCGGCGAGTTCGGCGTTGCGCGATCTCACCCTGCTCGACGGCACCCTGGCCCGCTTGGCGGCGGCGTTGCAGATGGAGGTGACCGACTTCGACACCAGCACCGCCGGTCGTGTGCGGACTGCCCCGTCAGCGGTCTCACGACGTGGTCGGTGACGTGCTGCTGCTGCTGGAACTACCGCTGCCGGACGTTCCGTGGTTCCGCTCGTTCCGCTGCAGGCGGGCCGCCCGACTGGTCGACGACCTGGTGCTGATGGCTCGGTTGTCCTGACGGTGTCCGACGATGGCCTCGGTGTTCCGGCCGCCGGGCGGGAACGGATCTTCGACCGCCTGGTTCGCCTCGACGACGCCCGCAGCGGCGCGGGTTCGGGGCTGGGGCTGCCGATCAGCCGGGCGCTGCTTTGACCGCCGTCTCGGAGTCAGCCGCGATGGGCCCGGATGAGCGCGGTGGACAGCTTCGGCCAGGCGTCGGCGGCCCACGGACCGAACGGGGTGTCGGACAGGCAGACGCAGGCCAACGCCAGCTCGGGATCCACCCACAGGAAACCGCCGTGCTGCCCGAAATGCCCGAACGTGCGGGGCGAATTCTCGACGCTGGTCCAGTGCGGTGATTTGGCATCCCGGATCTCGCAGCCCAGACCCCAGTCGTTGTTGACCTGCCGGCCGAACCCCGGCAACACGCCGGCCAAGCCGGGGAATTGCAGCGTGGACGCAGCGGACACGATCTCCGGTCCCAGCACCCGGGGCACCAGCAGTTCCCAGGCCAGCAGGACGAGGTCCTCCAACGGCCCCGCGCCGCTGCTGGCGGGTGAGCCATCGACGGTGGTCGCCGTCATGCCGAGCGGCCCCAGAACCCGACCGTGCAACTCGTCCCGGAACGGTCCGCCGGCTTGCGCGGCCAAATGGTCGGCGGCCCATTCGATTCCGGAGTTGGAATAGGTGCGTTTGGCGCCCGGCGCCGCGACGGACCGGCGCTCGTCGAAGGCGAGGCCGGCGGCGTGGGCCAACAGGTGGCGAAGGGTCGATCCGGGCGGTCCCACTTGGTCGTCCAGATCGACGGTGCCGTCGGCGCAACCGTCCAGCACGGTGAGCGCCGTGACGATCTTGGTGACGGAGGCCCACGGGTAACGGCCACCGGGATCGACCCGATCGAGTACCCCGCTGGGGTCCAGAACGGCTACCGACGCCTGGCCCACCGGCCAGCCGGCGACCTCGGCACGAAGATCGAAAGGCTGCACGGGGGGATTATCCCGCCCCTCGGCACCGTCCGGGCACACTGAAAGTCATGAGCGAGGAGCAGACGGGCATCGTGGTGACCGGTGAAGGGACCGCCGCCGCCGCCGTGGACAGCGTGGTCCTGACCATCAACCTGGTCGATACCCGCGCCAGCGCCGCCGAGGCGTTCCGGGCCATCGGGCAGACGGCGACCCGGGTGTTGGCGGCGCTGGCCGACGACGGTGTGGATGCCCGGCGGGTGCGAACTCAGGACCTGACCCTCGGTCCCCGAACCAGGTGGCAGGACGAACGCGAGATCGTGCTGGGTTATACGGCCACCCAGCGGTTGATCATCCGGCTGCCCGGTTTGTCGGGCTTCGAGCGACTGCTCGAGGACGTGGCCCTCACCGGCGGGGACAGCCTGCGGATCGAGAACGTGCTGCTCAGCCCGTCGGATCCGGCCGAGGCACACCGCGAGGCGCGGGAGCAGGCCATGGCCGATGCCCGGGTGAAGGCGGAACAGGTGGCCGCGTTGGCCGGCCGGTCGTTGGGTGAGGTGCGCCTTGTTCAGGAGGGCGCCGGACGGCGGCCCTCGAGTAATGACCGTTCCCTTCCGGGCGCCGGCGGCGGCCGTACCGGTGGCCACCGGGGACTCGTCGGTCAGCACGGCGGTGACCGTGCACTGGTCCTTCGCCGACTGACGCTCCCCCGGCTAGTTATTTCTCGGCAGTTCCGGGCGCCCAGCACCCGGGCCGATTCCCGTTCTGCCGCCGTGTTGGTCACTCCGGCCCGCGACCCGGCCAGCTTCGCGGCGAGGTGCTCGCCCACGGTGATCGGCGGATAGAGCGCGCCCTCCTCGCCCACGCAGGACGGCAGGGCGCTGATCACCGCGTCGATGTTCCCGTCGTGGAAGAAGGCAGCCGAGCGGCGTCTTCGGATGGTGCCGTTCACGATGGGCGGCTTGACCCGGTGCAGGGTCGAGAGCCAGTTCTCGTTGGTCCAACGCGCGGTCAGATCGCCCAGATTGACCAAAAGGGCACCCGGCTCGGGAGACACGTCGTGCCAGCGCTGGTCGGCGCCCAGCACCTGAAGACCGGGGGCCTGGTCGGCCCACAGCACGGTGACGATGCCGTAATCGGTGTGCTCACCCATACCGATGAGGTCGCCGTCCAGGTCGACGGTGCCCGGCGGCAACGCGTAATTGTTCATCCGCAGCACATCCAGGGAATGGTCGGTGGCCGAGTCGAACACGTCCGGATCCACGCCCAGGGCCGAGGCGAACATGCGGGTCAGGACGCGGGCGACGCGCGTGGCTTCGGCGAAGTAATTCTGGACGAGGGTGCGGAACTCGTCGCCGTCGAAACCGGGGCCGCTGGTCGGCCACACGTTCGCCGCGTACTCCTGCTCGGGGAGGCCGACGGCGTCCGGGTAGTCGGCGACCCCGGCCCCGACGTTGAAGGCTTCGAAGAAGTCATTCATCCGGCTGGCCTGCTCGACGCCGAGCGACAGGGACAGCGACTCGGTTTTCGGGGCGGTGTACCCGCGGTTGATCTCCGCCGGGGTCCGGTATCGCTTCTTGGTAGCCAGGTCCTGACCGAAGAAGGCGTCCATGGCGCGACCCAGACCGGCCGTTGTTTCTTCGGGCACCCCGTGGCCGTGGATCTGCACGAAACCGACCGTGCGGCAGGCCTGATCGAGGTCGTGGGCGGCAGCCGACCGGGTGTCCGCGACACCGTCGCTGACCCATGAGGAGATGTCGACGGCAGGTACGGCGAACGTGTCCGCCGACTGTGTTTCCGGCGCGGTCATGGAGTGATTGTCCCCTTTCGGCTTGCCGGACGGCACAATGGGGAACCAGGCGGCCGTCCACAGCGGCCGAGAATCAATCTGGAGGTGCGGCAGGTCGTGGCGGAGGTCGACCGACGGTGTCCGCATTGCGGTGCGCCGGCGACGGCCCGCTTCTGCGGCGAATGCGGCACCGAAATCCCGCCGATCGTCCTCGCTGACCCGGTCGGTGACCAGCTGTTCACCCACCAACCGCCCTCCGCTGGGACGGACGAGGCGCCGACCCTGCCGACGCTGCCGAGGACCACCGGGCCCGCGCCGCAAGCGCGGGTCGGGCCGGACATGTTCCCGACTGAGCAGGTCCGCGCAGCCCCGCCGGCCCCGGGCGCTGGCTTCGGCACGGCCGGCTTCTCCCGCCCGGCGGGCAGCCAGGCGTGGTCGCAATCGGAGCCGGGCGTGAACTCCGGTTGGACCGGCGTGATGCCCGTTGTCCCGGCCGGTCCGCCGCTGGATCCGAACCAGCGTCGCCGGCGAGCCGTATACGGCGTGCTGGCCGTCGCCCTGGCCACGGCGGTGGTGATCGTGGCGGCCTTGCTGATCGCGCCCACCTTCAACAGCGGCAAGAACAGCGCCGACCGCAGCAAAGGGCCCGCACCGCAATCGTCCACGGCGGTGAGCTCATCAGCACCGGCATCGTCCGGCTCGTTGTCGCCGGGACCTACGGGCGGCGCCACCATCGCCCTCCAGCCCGGACCGAGCGCCACTTCAGCGGGCACGGCTACCTCCACTGTCGCGCAGAGCGCCGTCCGGAGCACCGTCACGGTGACGGACACCGCGACCAGCTCCACCTCGTCCGGTGTTGCGAAGACGAATACGTCCAACTCCACCAAGCCCACTGCCACCGCCACCCCGAAAACGACGCCTTCGAAGAGCACGCCCAAGCCGACGACCAGTAAGGCGCCCGACTTCGGCGTCCCCACCAAGAACATCAGCTGCAGCAGCGGTTTCATCGTGCAGTTGGCGTCCGATGTCAGCGCCCCGGCGTTCACCCAACGGGTTTCGTCGCTGAAGTCCCAGGGCGAGGTGCCCGCCGGAGCCTTGGCGGCCGATTCGGCCAAGTCGTGCCAGCTGTTCACCGGGGCGACGAAAACGATGATCTTGTACGCCGGTCCGTACCAAAATCCCTATGACGGTTGCGCCGTTCGGCTGGCTGGTCCGGCCGATGCGTTGATTCGCGGCGCCAACCCTGCGACGAGCCATACCTATTACTCGTGCCTGTGCCCGAGCTCGGCCCATCCGCCCAACCTCGGCCCCGGCTCGAGCGGTGCCTGGGTGGGCGAGCTGCAGCGAGCCGTGGCCGACCGGTTGGGATATTCCATTCCTGATCTCGGAAACCATTGGGGCTCCTACACCGCCGGGACGAAGTCCGCGGTCAGCCGTTTTCAGAGCGCTCATCATCTGCCTCCGACGGGAGTGGCCGACGCCCGGACCTGGACAGCCGTGCGAGCCGCGAGCTGTTAGCGAGCTCCTGTCGCAGGGCCGCCGAAAGCGGCGACCGGGGTGGGCTGTGGTAGGTGGTGCCGGTGGGTGTGGTGGTGGTGATGGCGCCGCCGGAGGTGGCGATGGTGGTCCAGCCGTAGAGGCTGACGAGGTAGTTGCAGTGGGCGCAGAGGCCTTGGGCGTTGGTCAGGGTGGTGGGGCCGCCGGTGTGGGCGGGTTGGATGTGGTCGCCGTGGCGGATGGGGGCGCCGCACCAGGGCATGCGGCAGTGTTGGTCGCGGAGGCGGAGGAATTTTTTGATGCCGGGTGGGAAGGTGCGGCGCCGGGAGTCCATGGTGAGTAGTTCGCCGGTGTGGGGTTGTTGGTAGAGGCGGCGGAAGAAGGTTCGGTGGTGGGGATCGCCGGTGAGGATCAGGTCGCGGGCCAGCGGGGCGGGGATGGGTCCGTAGCCGACGAGGTGGGCGGGTTCGTCGGACAGGTTCAACAGGGTGCGGTCGGTGATGATCAGTTCGATCTCGGTGACCACCTCGGCGGTGGTGTCGGGGCGGTGCTCACCGGCCGGCTCGCTGCGCTCGGCAGGGGCCTCGGCGTCTGGGGCTGCCGGCAGTGCTTTCGGGGGTCGTCCGGTCGCGGTGGGCGGTCGGTCGCTGCCGTCGTCGGCGCCGCCACCTGGCGGCGGTGTCACCGGAGAAGTCCGCGCCGTCGGGGGTGCGGTGGAGCCTCGGTTGTGGTCCTGGTGGTGGCCGCGGATGGGTAGGCCGTGGTCGTTGACGCCGGTGATGGCGCCGTGAGTGAGGCGGTTGAGTAGTTCGTCAGCCATCACCTGGTCCCGGCTCCGCGGCCGGGTCTCAGGGTCGCCGGTGTCGGTGTTGTCGGGGTGGGGGCGGTGGGGGTCGCCGGTGGCGATGGTGGTGTCGGCGTGGTTTTTCAGGGCGGCGTAGCAGGCCACGGCGGTGGCCACCGGGAGCAGCGCGGTCAGGTACGCCATGGTGTCGGGGGCGGGTCGCAGGGTGATGCGCCGGTCTTTCGCGGCTTGCCGGCACCGGTCGGTGAACCCGTGCGGGTCCAGCCGGTAGGCGATGGCGTGGGCGGTGGCTTCGGTGTGCACGTCGCCCAGGGAAGCCAGTTGCGGGGCCGGTTCGGCGTCCAGCGTCTGCCGCTGCGCTGGGGTGAGGAAACCGCAGGCGGCGACGATCATCTCGACGCGGCGTTCGTTGGTCTCGCCGGCTTGCAGGGCGGCCAGGGTGTGCGGCAGGTCGGTGCACAACGTCCGGGCCAGACCGAGCAGCCGGCGGCCGCGGAACTGGGATTCGTGCCGGGCCAGGGCGAGCTGCCCACCCACCGACCGGTATGCATCAATCTCTCGCCGACCGGCCGCTGTCGTTGCGGCAAGCTGACGCTCAAGCAGCTCGTTCGTGACCCAAACCTGGGCTGCACAGAGTGCGGCCTTGGCGCTCTCCATCAGGGTCAAGCGCTGAACCAGCTCAGCGTCCGAGACACCGGTGGCGTCGGTCAGGCCGGGGACAGCCCGCACGAAGCCTTGCAGCGTCTCACCAGCCTGGTCGTTCATACGTTCGAGTGTACATAAAATCGAACACACGTTCAAGGGCGTGAACCAAGATCTTTAAGATGTGTCAGCGGAAGAGTGCTGCTGCACAAAGGGTGTCACTGATGGAGCCACTGAGACGCATGAGACTGATGAGACAAACCGCGACGACTGACGACCGGACGGACGACGGTAAACGATGGGATACGAGACGAGCATCGACAATCGCTGGCGAAATCCCCCGTAGACCGCAAGCGCCACGACACAGACGGCTCAGGATCGTCGATCTCGAACATCAGCCCCTCGGACCAGCCCGCAGCCGATCGCTCCAATCTTCCACCGGGAATTCACCTGCCGGCGCGGCGATGGCCTCCTGCGCAGCCACCAATTGAATCTCCTGCGCGCCCACCCTGGCCGTTTCGTCCACGATGGCGGCGATCGAGGAAGCGAGTCGGCGCAACGCTTCTGCCGGCCCGGCGGCCAAGTGGGCCAAGAACAATGCCGCGGTGACGTCGCCAAGTCCGTTCAGCACCACGTTCCGTCGAGGTGTCCATACCGCCCAGGCGCCCGTCTCGGAAACGGCCACCATCCCGATCTGGTCAGGCCGGTTCGGCGAATTCACCGACGTCACCAGAATTGTCGAAGGTCCTGTCGACCTTAGGGAATCGATTGCGGTCAGCAATGCCTTCGCCGAATCGAGCGACTCGACCGGGTGCCCGGAAAGGTACGCCAACTCAAAAAGATTGGGCGTCAACACATCAGCGGTCGGCACGACGCGTTTGGCAATCAGCTCAGGCAATCCGGGCAGCACGAACAGGCCGCGCCCGACGTCGCCCATCACCGGATCACAGCAATACACGAGATCGCTGCGCAGCGAACGGATTCGGCTGACCGTGGACAGCACCACTTCGGCCACACCGGGTGAACCCAGGTAACCGGTCAGCACAGCATCCACCGAGTCGAACACGCCGCGCTCGTCCATGCCCTGCAGCACTTCGGCGACCACGGCGGCATCAAAAACGATGCCCCGCCATTGTCCATAGCCGGTGTGATTGGAGAAGTGCACGGTGAGGACCGGCCACACTTCGTGACCCAGCCGCTGCAGCGGAAACGTCGCCGCGCTGTTACCGACGTGGCCGTAGGCCACGGAGGACTGGATGGACAGGATCCGCACTGCTGCAGTCTGCCCGCCCGCGACCGGTCCAGGACACCTGTGCCCCAGTCGGCCGTCGACTGCTCGGCAAATCTGGGTCAGGTGGCCGGTGACCGTGTGCTGTTCTGTTCGGCCGGGTTGCACCTTGACCGAGTCCGGTGGCATTGAGGGGCCTGTCGCCGGGAAAGAAATTGTGTGGCAGCGTGGAACTTGACCCCACACCGGCAAGGAGGACCTGCGATGGTCGCACCGCTCCCGGATGTCGATCTCGCCCGGCTGCTCGCGGAGGACGACGACAGGCCGTTCGTTCCGCCGCACCCGGCCGCCGTGCTGCCGCCCGCCCAGCTGGCCGGCCGCATCCAGCACGCGCTGGTCGGTCAGGCGATCACCGAGGCGCAGGTCGTCCGACACGTGGAGGAGACGCTGGAGTTCAGCTTCGACGCCGCCTTCGTACCGCCGGCCTGGGTCGCCCGGGCCCGTCGCGAAATGAACGGGCACGGCCGCATCGGGGCGATCGTCGACTACCCGCACGGCTGCTCAACCACGGCCGGACGGGTGGCCGAGGTGAAATCCCTGGTCGACGCGGGTGTGGATGAGCTCGACGCCACCGTCAACATCGGCTACCTGCTCTCCAGTCGCACGGTGGAATTCACCAACGATTTGCAGGCGCTGGTGTCGGCTGCGTCGCCCATCGGCGTGAAGGTGATGCTCGAGCTTCCGCTGCTCGACAAATCGCAGCGCGAGAAGGCGGTCCGGGCGGCGGTCGATGCCGGGGTCGCGTTCGTGGAGAACGCCTCGCGCGGCGGCATCGGGATCGCCGATCCGGCCACCATCAGCTACCTCCGCCGCTCGGTGCCCGCCTCGATCGGCGTCAAAGCCACCGGCGGGATCAAGACCCTCGAACAGGTGCGCTCGGTGTTGGTGGCGGGCGCCGATCTGGTGGGGACAGCGGCCGGCGTCCATGTCATGACCGGGCGCGGGCAGGTTCCCGGGTCGCTCTACTCGTACTGAGAGTCCGCCGGTCTCCAGACCCTGCCAGCTGGAGGCTGGGCCACCGGAGATCCGTGTCCGGACGCCCGCGGATCCCGATGCCGTGACCCGCGAATTGGCGCGACGATTCCGCCGAACCGCCTGAGCACCGCAACGGGTTTCCGGCACAATCCGAGAAGTGCGGATCCTGGCGGTCGAGGTCGGTGTCACCAGCACTGTGGCGGCGCTGCTCGACGACGACGCGCCCGCCGCCATCCTGACCTTCGACGGGGAGCCGTCGTTGCTGTCCGGGGTTTTCCTGTCCGCTAACGGCACCTTCGCCGTGGGACTGGAGGGCGCGCGACTCGGGCGCAGTGAACCAGCGAGCTATGAGCCGTCCCCGATCAGCCGGATGGACGTGCCGGACGTGCGGCTGGGGGATCGGACCGTGCCGGTCCGGGATCTGCTGGCGGCAGTGCTGGTCACGGTGGTGGCGCAGGCTCGCCGGCGGCTGGACGGCGACTGGCCGGATGAGATCCGGCTGCTGCATCCGTCCGGCTGGGATGAGCGCCGGCGGCAGGCGCTGGTGGCTGCCCTGCGCCGGACGCGGTTCGACGGGCCGGTGCAGCTTGTCCCGGTCTCGGCCGCCCACAGCGAGATGGCACGGGCCGAGGTGGCTTCGCCGGAAGACGGCTCGGCAGCGGTCCTCGCGGCCTTGGTCGGGACGCCGCCGGGCGTCGCCGTGGTTCCGCCCGTCGGCGGGGCCGCTGGAACTCCGGCCACTGGCCCGGCCGCCGTGGTTCCGCCCGTTGGCGGGGCCGCCGCGACTCCGCCTCCCGGCCCGGCCGCCGTCCAGGACACGGGCCCGATTGCCGCCGGTCCCTCCCCGGCGGCCCCGCCGATCCGGAGGTCGCGGCGCCGGCGGACTTGGCGAACCGGCTGGGTGGTGGCGGGCGTCCTGCTGGTGGCCGCGGTGGTCACCACGGTGGTGCTGGTGACCGGCAACCGTACCGAACGCCCGATCGCTGCCGGACCGTTGACGCCGAGCCCCGCGGCGACCGGCCTGGCGTCCACCGACGGGTCAGCGGCCGGCGCAAGCCAACCGGGCGCGGCCGACGGTTCCCACTCATCCGCGGGCTCATCCCCCGGGGGCGGTGTGCCGGGCCAACCGGCGCTGTCGCTGCCGGACCTGGGCCAGTCGCCGACGGAGGCCGGCGGCGCGGGCAGCGACGATGAGACGCCCGTCCCCACCACGCCCGGGACGCCCGCCGGTACGGAGCTCACAACCGTGGGACCAGCGGGCCAGGATGGCGGCGCCGCCACGGGCGCCACCGGGCTGGCCCCGTTGCCGGGTCACCCGCAGGTGGGTGTGCTGCTTCCCGATGCCAACGCCCCGCAATGGAGCGCGGGCGGCCGAGCCATCAGCGCCGATTTCCAGGCCGCCGGCATCTCCGCGGTGGTGGCCAACGCCGGTGGGTCCGCAACCGTGATGCTGTCCCAAAGCGAGGCCATGATCGCCAGCGGTGTCAAGGTCCTGGTCGTGGCGGCCATGGACGACGGCACGGGGCGGACGATCGAGAACAACGCGGGGCGTAGAGATATCGCCGTCTTGGACTTCGGGCGGTTGGTGCCGGGCGGACACGCGGTCGAGGTGGTCATGTCCGACGACGAGCAGACCGGCCGGCTGATGGGCACCGCGGCGGCCGGCTGCCTTTCGCCCCAGTCTCGCCGCGTGGTGTTTCTGGACGGTCCCTCGGGCGACGCGGCGGCCGGTGCGCTCAGCCGCGGGGCCAGGGCCGTACTGCGCACGACCCCCGGATACCACCTGGCCGGACAGGCCAAGCCGGCCAGCACCACGATCGACTCCTCGACCGCCCGTCCGATGGGATCGAGCTCTGCCGCCCGCCGACCGCGGACGACTGGACGTCCACAGCCGGCAACGCCGCCCTCGGCCGGCTCTACGCGCACATCGGCGGGCAGTTCGACGGGGTGGTGGCCGGCAGCGACGATCTGGCCGCCGGCGTCATCCAGGTGCTGGCCGCGCACCGGATCAAAGCCCGGGTAGTCGGCCAAGGCGCCACGGTCGGCGGTCTGCGGCGCATTCTGGCGGGCACGCAATGCGCCACCGTCTACGTCAGCCCCAAGCGCGAGGCGGCCGCCGTGGTGGTGGCGGCGACGGGACTGCTCACCAGCCGATCGCCGGGAGCCGACCCCGGCACCGACGTCACCCACCCCACCGATGGTCGCCCGGTGGCGGCGGTTCTGGTTCCGGGCCAGGTGATCACCGCAGCAAACGTCGCGGCGGTGGTGTCCGACGGCTACGTCTCCGGCGATCAGCTGTGCGCCGGGGGGTTGGCGGCTTCCTGTCGTGCGGCCGGCATCGGGTGAGCGTCACGCGGGCGCCCCGGCGGCGGCGACGGGGGCGTGATGAGCGCGTGAGCGCGCGATATCTCTGAGATCTCGATTTGGTCACCCATCAAACAAATCCGACACTGTACAGCGACGTTCTGTCACTCGGCGGGATTAGCGAAAATTCGAAATGACGGCCTCTTGAGACGATTCAAGTTCACCGGCGGGGTCGTCGCGTTGATGAAGAGAAGCAGGTCGGCGGGCGCGCGCTTCCGTCCGCGGTTTCGCTGCCCGGCAGGCAGAATTGCTCACCCGCGATGGTCCGTGATCTCAACGTAATCATTTCGGTACCCGGGTTGGCAAAAGGAGATGCTGGAGGGACTTGACAGGGCAAATGGGCCTCCCTAGTTTGGACAACCACTGACCTAATCCACCGGACCTGTCCGCGTTCAGCGCGGCGTCTCCTGTTAGCGAAGGACGAAGATGTCTGTTCGGTACTCGCCCGGCCCCGGCTGTTCACCCTGACCGGACTCGGCGGGACGCCTGACATCTCCGGCTTCATCCCTCGCCCGAGAACGAATTCGGGCACGTCTGCCCATCCCTCAACCGCGCTCGAGTGAGCGCTCCCCCTCGTGCCCCAACCGGGACACAGGTCGGCAAAGGAAAGGAAACTCAATGCGGCTCAAGACAACTGCGGCGCTGGGCCTGGTTGTGGCCAGCGCACTGGTGGTCACCGCTTGCGGCAGCAGCTCGGGTTCGAGCACCTCAAGCTCGTCGAGCTCGTCGAGCTCGTCGAGTTCGTCGAGCGCCTCCAGCTCGGCACCCGCCGGTGGTGGCTCGTCCTCCGCGCCCGCCGGCGGCAGCGGTTCGTCCTCGAGCGCGCCCGCCAGCAGCGGTTCGTCGTCGGGCAGTGGCTCGGCCGGCGGCGGTTCGGGATCGTCGAGCGCGCCGGCCAGCAGCGGTTCGTCCTCCGGCAGCAGCTCGGCCGGCGGCGGAACGGTTTCCGGTGCTGTCGGTGTCATCCTCCCCGACACCAAGTCCTCGGCCCGCTGGCAGAACGACGACCTGCCCCTGCTGCAGGCAGCGTTCAAGGCGGCCGGCGTCACGGCTTATGTCGAGAACGCCCAGGGCTCGGCCAGCAGCATGGCGACCATCGCCGACGGCATGATCTCCAAGGGTGTCAAGGTGCTGGCCATCGTCAACCTGGACAACGCCTCCGGTGCCGCCATCGAGAAGAAGGCCGCTTCCTCCGGCGTCAAGACCCTCGACTACGACCGGTTGACACTGGGCGGCAACGCCTCCGCCTACATCTCGTTCGACAACGAGAAGGTCGGCGAGCTGCAGGGCCAGGGCCTGGCGAACTGCCTGGGTTCGGGCAACAAGAACATCATCTACTTGGACGGCTCGCCGGACGATTCGAACGCCGCCGCCTTCAAGGCCGGCGCTCACAAGGTCCTGGACGCCATGAAGAACTACACGGTCGTCGGCGAGCAGTCCGTGGCCAAGTGGGACAACCAGGTGGCGGCCACCGACTTCGAGCAGCTGTTCACCAAGGCGCAGGGCAAGGTCGACGGCGTGCTGGCTGCCAATGACGGCCTGGGCAACGCGGCGATCACCATCCTGAAGAAGAACAACAAGACCATCCCGGTCACCGGTCAGGATGCCACCGTCCAGGGTCTGCAGAACATCCTCGACGGCACCCAGTGCATGACGGTCTACAAGGCGGTCAAGAAGGAAGCGACGGCGCTGACCCAGGCGGCCATCGCACTGCTCAAGGGGGCCAATGTCGCCACCACCGGCACGATGACCGACACCCAGTCGAACAAGCAGGTCCCGGCGGTGCTCCTCACCCCGGAGGCGATCACCAAGACGAACATCAAGGACGTCGTCAACGACGGTTACGTCAGCAAGTCCGACCTGTGCACCTCGGCCTATGCGGCCAAGTGCACCGCTGCGGGCCTGTAACTCTGCACATGACGCGGCGCGGCGGCGGGCACGCACTCGTGCTCACCCGCCGCGCCGTCGGCATATCCGGCCGCCATTCGCCTTCCGCCGCCGTCACTCCCGCGTGACCTGAAATCCGCCGGGCCCACTCCTTTTGTCAGAAGGGAATCCTCATGACCGTTGCCAGCGAGCCGATTCTCCAGTTGCGGGGGGTGAACAAGAGTTTCGGTGCCGTTCAGGTGCTGCACGACGTGAATCTGGCCCTCTACCCCGGCAGGTGACGGCGCTGGTCGGTGACAACGGAGCCGGCAAGTCGACGCTGGTGAAGTGCATCGCCGGCATCCACGGCATCGATTCCGGCGACTACCTTTTCAACGGTAAGCCCGTTCACGTCAGCGGGCCGCGGGACGCCTCGGACCTCGGGCATCGAAATCGTGTACCAGGACCTGGCCTTGTGCGACAACCTGGACATCGTCCAGAACATGTTCCTCGGCCGCGAGCCGACCAACGGGCGTCACGCTGGACGAGGGCGACCATGGAGCAGCGCGCCACGCGAGACCCTGGCGTCGTTGTCCGTGCGCACCGTTTCCTCGGTGCGGCAACTGGTCTCGAGTCTGTCGGGTGGTCAGCGGCAGACGGTGGCCATCGCCAAGGCGGTGCTGTGGAACTCCAAGGTCGTCATGCTCGACGAGCCGACCGCCGCGCTCGGTGTGGCGCAGACCCGGCAGGTGCTCGACCTGGTGCGCCGGCTGGCCGACAACGGCCTGGCGGTCATGCTGATCAGCCACAACATGAACGACGTCAAGGAGGTGTCCGACCGGATCACCCCGCTCTATCTGGGTCGGGTCGCCGCCGAAGTCGCCGCTTCCGACGTCACCACCGGTCAGATCGTCGAACTGATCACCACCGGTCGCACCGGTGACATCGGCCTTCCTCGAGTGATTGTGCAGGAGTCGGCATGAGCGAACCGGAGATGAACCAGAACGCCGCCTCGGCTTCGGGTTTCGGCGCCCCGGCCGAGACGTCGTCGTCCACCCAGGAAGCCGTCGTCTCCGACTCCGAGGCGCTGGAGGCCCGCACCGGATTCTCCGGTGACCGGGGCCAGGACACCGTCGGCTCCTACTACCGGAATTGGTTCATCCGGGTGCGCGGCGGTGAGGTCGGCGCCCTGCCAGCCCTTCTCGGGCTCATCGTGCTGGTGGCCGTCTTCTGGGCGCCAACGGGTCGGTGTTCGTCGGCGCGCACAACTTCGCCAACCTGATGACCCAGGCCGGCTCCGTCATGGGTGCTGGCCATGGGCATCGTGTTCGTTCTGCTGCTCGGCGAAATCGACCTGGCCGCAGGCGTGGTCGGCGGTGTGGCCTCGGCGGCCATGGCCGTCCAAATCGTCAACCACAACTGGGTGTGGTGGATCGCGCTGCTCTTCGGCATCGTCATCGGTGTCGCGATGGGGGCGCTGACCGGGTTCCTGGTGGCCGTGGTCGGCATTCCGTCGTTCGTGGTCTCACTGGCCTTCTTCCTGGCCTGGCAGGGTGTCCTGCTGGCCATCGCCGGCGAGGGCGGAACCATCGCCATCAACCAGAGCCAGTTGGTGGCCATCGAAAACAGCCAGCCCACACCGCTGTGGAGCTGGATCGGCGTGATCGCCGTCATCGTGGTCTACCTGGCCTTCAACATCTACACCTGGAACGAGCGCCGTCGCCGCAAGCTGCTGAACATCCCGTTCCCGGTCGTCATCCTGCGGTCGGCCGGCTTCGGTGTGGTGCTCGCGCTGGTCGCCTGGTACCTGTCGGTCAACCGCGGTTTCGGGGCCGATCAGGCCGGCATTCCCTGGATCGTGCCGATCGTCGGGCCTGCTGTTCATCCTGTGGACGTTCGTGTTGGGCCGCACGGTGTTCGGCCGATACGTCTATGCGGTCGGTGGGAACAAGGAGGCAGCGCGCCGGGCGGGCATCCGGGTCCGGTCGGATCATGATCTGCTGCTTCATGATCAGCTCCGGCATGGCCGCTTTCTCGGGCGTCATCGAAGCGTCCCGGCTCGGCTCGGTGGCGGCGAGCTCGGGCACCGGCAACCAGCTGTTGTTCGCCGTCGCGGCGGCCGTCATCGGCGGCACCTCACTGTTCGGCGGCCGCGGTAAGGCCGCGCGACGCCATCATCGGCGGTCTGGTGATCTGCCCTGATCCCCAACGGCATCGACCTGATCACCCAGAGCTCGGTGTGGGTCTACATCATCACCGGCGGTGTGCTCTTGCTGGCCGCGGCGATCGATGCCGTGACCCGACGGCGGCGGGCCAGCACCGGACGGTGACTCCGGTCCGGATCCGGCGCGGAAAGCGCACGCGGTCCGCGCCGGAGTGAGGGAGGACATGAGAAGCGCTCAGGGCCTCGGTGGCCCGATCGCGGCCCGGGCCGGCTTGGCCGGCCGGTTGCCCGCCGACCAGGCCACCGTGCGGCGGCTCAACCTCGGTTTGCTCATGCGCAGCCTGGTCAGTGGCGGCCCGCGGTCCCGGGCCCGGCTCGCTGAGGACACCGGGCTGAACAAGGCCACGGTGTCCAGCCTGGTCAGCGAGCTGGCCGAGCGCGGCATGGTGACCGAAGGCAGCGTCGACCGGTCCGGCGTCGGACGGCCCAGCCGGGCGGTCCAGGTCGACCGGAGCCGACTGCGGTCCATCGGGCTGGAGCTGAACGTCGACTACGTGGCGGGCGTCATCACCGACCTGACCGGTACCGTGCTGGCTCGGCACCGGCAGGCGATCGGGGTGGTCGATCTCGGACCGGCGCGGGGCCTCGGCCGGGTGGCGGAGGTGGCGCGCGCCCTGGTCGCGGCGGCCGGCTGCGCCCCCGAACAGGTCGAGACGCTGACTCTCTCGGTGCCCGGCATGATCGACATCGAGGACGGGATCCTTTACTACGCACCGAACTTGCGCTGGCGGCAGGTCGACCTGGTGCACACCCTGATGGGCCGCCTCGGCTGGCCCCGGGCGCGCATCCGGGTGGACAACGACGCCAACCTCGGCGCCATGGCCGAGTACGCCGTCGGAAGGTCGGCGGGCAGCCGGAACCTGCTCTACCTGGTCGGCGAGATCGGGGTCGGGGCCGGGCTGATGGTCGACGGCCGGCTGCAGCGCGGAGCGACCGGCTTCGCCGGCGAGGTGGGGCACATGCCCATCGGCCATCCGGAGACCCAGTGCGGTTGCGGCCGCCGAGGTTGCTGGGAGATGTCGGTGGGCCTCCGGGCGCTGGCGTCCCTGCTGCCGGACATCGCGGAGCTGGCCCACCCGGACGCGCAGGTGTTCGGTGGTTTCGACGTCCGGCTGGCCGAGATCGTGCGCCGGGCCGACGAAGGCGATCCGGCCGTGTTGTCGAGCCTCAAGGACATGGGCAACTGGCTGGGTGTCGGCGCTTCGGTCCTGGCCAACGTGCTGGACCCGGAGGTGATCGTGCTGGGCGGTCACTTCACCGCGTTGTCCGCGTATTTGGCGAGCCGCCGTGGAACGGGCGTTCGCCGGCGGTGTGATGGCCAATCCGCCGCGTACCCGGCTGGAGTTCTCCGCGCTGGGGTACGAGGCGCCCGCCCTGGGTGCCGCGCACGCCGGCATCGACCTGTTGATCTCCGACCCGTCGCTGGTCCAGCCCGCCCCCCTGGTGGGGCAGCGGGTGCCCGGCTGATCTGTGCGACGTTAGGTTGCCTCTATGACCACCGCAGCTGCCGACGACGTCCTTGTCGCGGGTATCGATTCCTCGACACAGTCCACCAAGGTGCTCCTGGTCCGGGCGTCCGACGGCGTCGTGGTCGACCAGGCGTCCGCGCCCCACCCGGACGGCACCGAGGTGGATCCGGCCGCCTGGTGGGAGGCGCTGCAGCGGGCCGGTTCCGGCCTTCTGGACCGAGCGGCCGCCATCGGGGTGGGCGGGCAGCAACACGGCATGGTGGCGCTGACCACCGCGGGTGAAGTGGTCCGTCCGGCGCTGTTGTGGAACGACCTGCGTTCGGCGCCGCAGTGCCGGACCGTCGTCGAGCGACTGGGCGGTGAGCAGGCCACCGCCGAGGCGATCGGCTCCGTGCCCACCGCGTCGTTCACCGTCACCAAGCTCCGCTGGATGTTCGAGCAGGAACCGGAGAACGCGGCGCGGACCGCGGCGGTCGGTTTGCCGCACGACTGGCTGACCTGGCAACTGGGTGGCCGTGATCAGTTGGCCACCGACCACGGTGAGGCGTCGGGCACCGGCTACTACTCGCCGGCCGAGCGTCGCTGGCGGCCGGAGGTGGCCGCCTGGGCGTTGGGCCGGGAGGAGCCCCCGGGCCTGCCCCGGTTGGCCGGTCCGGCTGAGATCGTCGGCCGCACGGCTACCGGCGCGGCCCTGTCCGCTGGAACCGGCGACAACATGGCGGCGGCCCTCGGTCTGGCCATCGAGCCCGGCGACGTGGTGGTGTCGATCGGCACATCCGGGACCGCGTTCTGCATCGCCGCCGCGGCGACCGCGGATCCGAGCGGGTCGGTGTCCGGCTTCGCCGACGCCACCGGTCACTACCTGCCCCTGGTGTGCACCATCAACGCCTCCCGCATCCTGTCGGTGACCGGCCGGTTGCTCGGGGTCGACTACGACGGAGTTCGGCCGGCTGGCGCTGGCCGGCACACCCGGTGCTCACGGACTGACGCTGTTGCCGTACCTGGACGGCGAGCGCACCCCGAACCGGCCCGGCGCCACCGGCGTGCTGCGCGGCCTCACCTCGGCGGTGACCCGCGAGGATTTGGCCCGGGCGGCCGTGGAGTCACTGCTGTGTTCGCTGGCCGACGCGGTGGACGCCCTGGCCACGTCGGACGACTGGCGCCCGCGCCGGATCCTGCTGATCGGCGGCGGATCCCGGAACTCCGCCGTGCAACAACTGGCGCCCTCGGTGTTCGGCATGGGCGTGCAAGTGATGGAACCCGGCGAATACGTGGCTCTGGGAGCCGCTCGCCAGGCGGCCTGGGCGTTGTCCGGGGCGGCGGAGCCGCCGACCTGGGCCCCGGCTCCCAGCGAGCATTTCGAGGGACCGGCCGAACCGGTGATCCGGGAGCAGTACGCCCGGCTGCGCGACAGCACGGTTTCCTGGTAATCGACTTCGGAGTAACCGACGTCGGAGTTCAGCGGCGTACGGCGAACGGCAGGGACGCCGCCACCACCACCGCCGCGCCCACCAGCGCCCAGCCGAATCCCCATCCGGCCGCGACCGGACCGATGAGCGCCGCGCCCACCGCAGTGCCGGTGTCGAAGGCGGCATTCCAGGCCGCCGAGGCCAGCGGCCGGCGGGCCGGAGCGACCCGGTCGAACGCCGCCAACAACACCAGGTTCTGCGCCGACCCGTAGCCCAGACCGGCGACGGCGGCACCGGCCAGGATCAACCCGTCAGGTCCCGTCGCGACGCCGGCCGCCAACATCAGCACCCCGACCACTGCGACGCCGACCCCGATGGGCACCAGCCGCCGGTAACCCCAGCGGTCGGAGCCCACGCCGGCCAGCCAACGCACCAGCGCACCGGTGAGCCCGAAGACCAGCAACGCCACGGTGGCCAGCGAACCGGACCGGCGAACGATCGGTAGATAGGTCACCAGTGCTCCGCCGGCCATGGTCACGGCGAACTGCAGCACCACGAGTCCGGCTACGGCCCGCAATGTGCGAACCACCGTGCTGTCCGGAACGGCGGGTGACGGCGAGCCGGCCGGACCTGGGTGGGCCGGCGCCACGGTGGACCGGGGGAGCCGACCGGTGAACGGGATCGCCAGCACGGGCACCGCCGCCAGCCAGGCGACGACGGCGAAATGGCCGGCGGCCGTGAGCGCCACCCCCGCCGGCACCGCCGCGAGATTGGGCAACGCCACGGCCAGGCCGTAGATGCCGGTGGCCTCACCGCGGCGCTCGTCCGCGACCAGGGCGGCCGCCAACAGCGGCAGCAGCACGGTGACGATGGCGAAGCCGAGGCCACGGACGGCCGAGCAGGCCAGCAGCACCGCCAGACCGCGACCGGCCAGGTACAGCGGCGAAGGAACGGCCAGCAGCAGCAACCCGGCGATCACCACAGCCCGTTCACCGAACCGGGCCACCCATACCGGCACCCAGAACTGGCCGAGCACGGTCACCACCAACAATGCGGTCGTGACCAGCCCGGCCTGACCGGCGCCACTGCCCTCCGCCGCCGCGTGCAGCGGCAGCGCGGACAGGGTCAGGCAGAAGCTGGTGAAGGCGACGAACGCCACCACCACCAGATCGCGCATGGCCGGAATCCGCCACAACGACGCCGTCGCGGCTCCGGACACCCGCGACGCCGCCGAGTCGCTCAGAAAGCCGCCCCGATCGACTCCCGCTCCTGCCGGAACTCCCACGCGTCGGCCACCATGCGCTGCAAATCGAGCTGAGCCCGCCAGCCCAGTCGCTCACCGGCCAGCCGGGCCGAGGCCACCAGCCGCGCCGGGTCACCCGCCCGCCGGCCGGTCACCGCTGCCGGGACCGGGCGGCCGGTCACCTGCTCGACGCAGGCCAGCACCTGCCGGACCGAGAAGCCGTCCCCGTTACCGAGGTTGCAGATCAGATGCTCGCCGGACACCGCCGCCTGCAGGGCCAGCACATGGGCCTCGGCCAGGTCGGCGACGTGCACGTAATCACGAATCGGAGTCCCGTCCGGCGTCGGCCAGTCGTCCCCGAAGATGGACAGCTTGTCGCGCCGGCCGGCCACCGCGTCCAGGGCGAGCGGGATGAGGTGGGTTTCGGTCAGGTGCCGTTCCCCGGCGCCGAGTGCCGCGCCGGCCACGTTGAAATAGCGCAGCGAGACGGCGGCCAGTTCCGAGGCAGCGCACTCGTTGCCGATCATCAGGTCCACGGCCAGCTTGGTGGCGCCGTAGGTGCTCGTGGGCCGGGCCGGCGCCGACTCGAGAATGGGCATCTCCTCGGGCTCGCCGTACACGGCCGCCGTCGAGGAGAAGACCAGCCGGCGGACGCCGTGCTCGGCCATCGCGTCCAACAGCGCCCGGGTCCCCGAAACGTTGGTGCGCCAATATTTCGACGGTTGCGCGACCGATTCGCCGACCAGCGACTTGGCCGCGAAGTGCAACACGGCGTCGAAACCGCCGGCGGCCAGCACCGAGCCGGCGTTGCCTATGTCGCTGCGTACCAAGGGAATGCCAGCCGGCACCGAATCGGCATGACCGGTCGAGCAATCGTCCAGCACCACCACCTGGTGACCCTGTGAGGCCAACAGCCGGGTGACCACCGAGCCGATGTAGCCGGCACCTCCGACGACCAGAGTCTTCATCTGCCTCGGGCTTCCTTAACTTTCGTCCGGTGCGTCGTGCGCATCCGGTGGGTGATCAGGAGTTCGCCGACCTCGCCGCGGATCATCTCGGCCGCGTCGGGCGCGAGCCCGGAATCGGTGATCAGCGTCGAAACCATCTTCAGGGGGACGATGGGCCTCATTCCCGTGTCAAACAGAAGCAAACACCACCGTGTTCACCTCTGTTGAGTCACTGGGCTTCGGGCACCAGAGCCGCTCGCATCAAGGGAGCCAGAGCGGTGGCGTATCGGTCGGTCAGATGGGTGTCGTCGATGCGCATCAAGGTGCTGCCGGCGAAGGCCGGACACTGGCCGGCTGTCGTGCAGAACCAGTCGGCGGTGTCGATCAAGGTGCCCCCGGTGGCCACGGCCGCCGCGCGCTCCGCGGTCGCCTTCTCGCCGTAGGTCGCGGCGATGTCCGACCGACAGGCCGCCGGCGACGTCAGCTTCGTGGCGCAGCCGGGAATCTCGCCGCCCACCGGCGGGTTCGACAGCAGGACCAAATGCCGGTGGCCGGCCAGCGGCTGGAGCGCAGCGGCAACCCCGGTCTGCCATTCCTGCTGAGCCGCAGGGCCTTTGGCGCCACTGGCCAGGGTATCCAGATAGCCGCCCGCGTTGGACACCACGATCAGGTCAGGATGGGCGGCGATCGCCCAGGTGATCATTTCGGCCCGGCGGTTGTCGCACTGGTGCAGGAACGTCGCCGTGTAGACGCGCGGCAGCGCATGGGCGGTGCTGATGGGGCAGTTGGCGAACATCAGGCCTCGCACGCGATAACCGTCGGGTACCAGGGCCGCCTGCACGGCCGGCATCCAGCTGGCGGCCACCGAATCGCCGATGACCACCGCGGTCTTCGGATGCTCCGCGCCGGGCGGCCCGCCGGAGTCGCAGTAGTGGACGGTGGTGGTGGCCACGTCGTTGCGGCAGCCCGCGGTGGTGCTCATGGCCGGCGCTTCGTCCGCGTCGCTGACAGCGTTCAGCGACGGGGTCAGCGCGGGCCACGACGTCGCCCCCGCCGCGGCCGTCAGGTCGGCCTGTAGTAGGGCCGCGGACCCGAACGGCGGCGCCGGCGCCGTAGTGGTCGGCTCTCCGAAGCCGAGAGCCGCGGTGAGACGCGGACCGTCCGACAGCGACGCCGGGCCCTTGTACTGCGCGACCGCGAGCACCACGATGACGGCCCCTACCCCTACCGGGATCAGGAACTGCCGCCGCCGGCCACCCGCCGCCGCGCCCTTGAGCCACCGGGAGCGCCGCACTGGTTCCTCCACGAACGCGTACGACAGCGCGGACAGGGCCAGCATGACGGCCACGAGGGCGAGGTCGAACAGCAGCCCTCCGTGCGGGTGAACCGACTGGGCGAAGATGACGACCGGGAAGTGCCACAGGTACAGCGAGTAGGAGATCCGCCCGATGTACCGGGAGATCGGGTTGGTCAACAGCCACGTCGCCCAGGGCAGGCTGCGGCCGCCCGCGAACACGATCGCGCCCGCCGCCACCACCGGCAGTACCGCCCACGGTCCCGGGAACGGCCAGGACGGGGTGATGACGATGGCCGAAACAATGAGAACGACGATCCCGGCCGCCACGACGAGCGACGCGGTGGTGGTCGACAGGCCCGCGCGCCGATGAGTGCCGCTTCGGCCGCCCGCGGCCTGGTCGGTCAGGCTGCCGGTGATCGACACGGCGGCGATGGCCAGCATCGCGCCGACACCGAGTTCCCACGCCCGCGAGACGCTGTCGAAGTAGGCGAACGCCGGCTTGCTGTGCGTCCGCCAGCAAGCCCAGGCGAACGACAACACCGACAAAGTGCCGAGCGTGACGGTCAGCGCCGTCCGGCGCCGGCGTGCGTCGAGGCCGCGACGGGCGCACAACCACAGGACCAGGAGCACCAGCGGCGGCCACAGGACGTAGAACTGCTCCTCGACTGCGAGGGACCAGTAGTGCTGCACCGGTGAGATGGGACCGGCGGCCTGCAGGTAGTCGGTCCCCAGCCGGATGAAGTGCCAGTTGGACACGAACAGCAGCGCCGAGAGCGAATCGGCCAGGGTCTGGTCGGACCGGGACCGGTACCAAATCAGGTACGCGACCACCGTGGTGAGCACGAGAACGAGCACCGCGGCGGGCAGGATTCGCTTGATGCGGCGGGCGTAGAAGCCGGCGAAGGAGATGCTGCCCGTCCGTTCGAATTCGCGGAGCAACAGCCCGGTGATCAGGAAGCCGGAGATGACGTAGAAGACATCGACGCCGACGAAGCCGCCGGTCGGTTTCCCCCAGACGTGGTTGAGGACCACCAGCACCACCGCGACGGCCCGCAAGCCTTCGACGTCCGGCCGGAACCCGCGGGCGGCGACCCGGGGGCGGACACTTGCCGGGTCCACCTGGAGGGAGGGCCGAGCCATCGCCACTGTGCCTGCCTCTTTCGTGGTCGCGGGACGCGGCGATGTGTGCGCAAACCCAAGGATCCCCGGAATTCGTTCCCACGGACGGAGCAACGCTAGGGGCGCGACTCGCCGACCGTCAAGGCGAACGCGGAGGTCTGGCCCGAGCGGCGGTCAGCATCACTCTTCAGTGGACTGCGCCGGCGCCACCGGCCGGGCGTCGGCCCTGGGAGCGACGTTTGCTGGGATGGCAGCATGACCTCCGCCGTGCCGCTCTCCGCGGCCGAGCTGATCGGCCGGTTGAATCCGGATCGCGGCGAGGTCGTCGTTGCGGCGCCGGCCACCGGGCCCGGGTGGTGGGCCGGAGCCCCGTCCGCGGTGGCCGACGGTGGCGAGACAGTCCTGGCGTACCGGCTGCGGCGTCCGGAGGGTCAGGGGCGCGGGGTGGCGGTGGTCATCGCCCGGGTCGACGCGCGCGGCCGGGGCAGCACCGTGGCCGAGATCCGCAAGGAGCCGTACGGCGCGGAGTCGCTGGAGCGGCCCTGGCTGGTGCGGGTGCCCGATGGCTGGCGGTTGTATCTGTCGTGTGCCACGCCGGGCTCGAAGCACTGGCGCGTGGTGGCCGTGGAGGCGGGTCAGCTGGATGAGCTGGCCAACGCGCCCGCCGTGGACATCTGGCGCGGCGACGACGGATTCGCGGCCAAGGATCCGGTGATCGTCCGCCGGACGGACGGCTGGCATGCCTGGGTGTGCCTGCACCCGCTCGCCGATCCGGACGCCACGGACCGGATGTTCACCCGATATGCCCGCAGCGAGGACGGGTGGCGGTGGCGATGGGCCGGTACGGCGCTGGAACCGCAGCCCGGCGGTTGGGATGCCCGGGGGGTTCGGATCAGCGATGTGCTGCAGACGACCGATGCCGTCGTGGCCTTCTACGACGGGCGCGCCGACGCGGCCGAGAATTTCGAGGAACGAACCGGGGCCGCCCTGGCGACCTCGCCGGGCGGCCCGTTCTCGCGGTGGACCGGCGTCCCGGTCGCCGAGTCGCACGAGGGCGGTCACGGTTTGCGGTATCTGAGCGTCGCCGGACCGTACGCGTTCTACGAGTACGCCAGAGCCGGAGGTGAGCACGACCTGCGGCGGCTGTCGCTGTTCTGACCGGCCACGCCGCCCTTCGGCCGGTCCGGATCAAGCGCGCGGTCGCCCGATCCCCCTGATGGTCCAGCCAGCGGCCCGCCAACTGGGAATGTCGAGAACATTGCGCGTGTCGAGAATGCGGGGGGTGCGGACCTTTTGTCTCATCTCGGCCGGGTCGGCGCCGCGGTAGACGTTCCACTCGGTGGCCAGCACCACGATCTCGGCGTGGGCCAGGGCGTCGTCCAGGGAATTCGCGTAGCGCAGAGTGGGGAAATTCCGCCTGGCATTGTCGATGGCCTCGGGATCGTGCACGGTGACATTGGCCCCCTTGAGCTGCATGGCGGCGGCAATGGCCAGGGCGGGGGAGTCGCGGACGTCGTCGCTGTTCGGTTTGAAAGCGGCACCCAACACGCTCACGTTGTGCGACAGCAGGTTTCCGCCCAGCATCTCGCGAACCAGGTCGACGGCGTGTTCCCGCCGGCGCATGTTGATCTCGTCGACCTCGCGCAAGAAGGACAGCGCTTCGTCGGCCCCGAGCTCGCCGGCCCGGGCCCGGAAGGCGCGGATGTCCTTGGGTAGGCACCCGCCGCCGAAGCCGAGCCCGGCCGCCAGGAAGCGGTGTCCGATCCGCGCGTCGTGGCCGATGGCGCGGGAGAGGGTCACCACATCGCCGCCGGCCGCTTCGCAGACCTCGGCCATTGCATTGATGAAGGAGATCTTCGTGGCCAGAAACGCATTCGCGGCCACCTTGACGAGTTCGGCGGTGGGGAAATCGGTGACCACCAGGGGAGTGCCCTTCTCCAGGATCGGGCCGTAGAGTTCGCGCAACACCTGCTCGGACGATTCGCTTTCCACGCCGAAAACCAAACGGTCGGGGGAAAGGGTGTCGTCCATGGCGAAGCCTTCGCGGAGGAACTCCGGATTCCAGGCCAGCTCGATCGGCGCTTGGTCGGTGGAGAACGCAGCCGCCTTCGCGGCCAGCCGGGCCGCCGTGCCGACCGGGACCGTCGACTTACCGACGATCAGGGCGCCGGCCTTGATGTGCGGCAGCAACCCGTCGACGGCGGCGTCGACGTACTTCAGATCGGCGGCGAAGGATCCGGGCGCTTGCGGGGTCCCGACACACACGAAGTGGACGTCACCGAACGCGGCCGCCTCCTGGAGGGAACTGGTGAAGCGCAGTCGACCGGCGGACACCGTCCGGCTCAGCGATTCTTCCAGCCCGGGCTCGAAAAACGGGGCCTCGCCCGCGGTCAGGGCAGCGATCTTGCGCTCGTCGACGTCGACGCCGAGGACATCATGGCCGATCTCGGCCATGCAGGTCGCGTGGACGGCGCCGAGATATCCCGTGCCGATGACCGTGATCTTCACGAATGCACTCCTTCCGCGTCACGTGCTCCGGTGCGCGGAAGTCTAGCGGCGCGCGGGGCGCCGACAGGGACACCGCGAACAGCACCAGAGCCCGCCGGTGATCGGGATTCGACCGGCGGGCTCTGGAAATCAATATGGAGAAGGTGATCAGAGAAGCTCAGAAGAAGCGGAGGGGGTGGCGTACCGGGGGACGATTGATCCCGGGGGCGAAGATCAGGCGGCCGCCGCGAAAGCCGGCAGGTATCCGTTGATCTGGCCGGTCTGCGTCGGGTGGTAGCTGCTGGACAGGGTGGCGAAGTCCACGCCATTCAGCCACGGTGAGGCGGAGCAGATCTCGTGTCCGGTGAACGACGGGCGGACGTCGGCGAAGGAGAAGCCGTGTTTGGCGGCGACCGTCGCGATCGCGGTGTCGAGCACGTCAGCACCCTCGTTCAATTTGGCACGGGACTTGGCATCCGGACCGAAACACGACGCGCTGGTGGTGCTGAACAGATGCGGGTAGTCGAGCACGACGACCTTGGCCAGCGGCGAGGCCGAGCTGATCTGCGTGTACAAGGCGTCGAGCGACGCCGGCAGTGTTTTCTGGGCTTTGGCCTCCATGCTGTTGACCGCAGTGATGCAGCTGGCCTCCGACGAGAGCGTGCACGTCTGCATCACGTTGGCGAACCCGACGTCGTTTCCACCCACGGTGATGCTGACCAGGTCCGTGGTCGCGGAGAGCGAGCCGAGCTGGTTCGACTTGACGGTGGGGACGGTGGCACCGGAGCAGGCGGCAAAGCTGAAGCTGGCCGGATGGTTCGAGGCGGACCACTGCTGGGAGTAGGCGTTGCCGCTGCGGCTGCAGGAGTTCTGGATGTAGTTGCCGGCACCGACTCCGGAGGAGTACGAGTCGCCAAGGGCCACATAATGAGTCGGGCCTGACGCAACGTCGGCGGTGCTGGCGGACGCGACCCCGGCGCCCAGGACGACGGCAGCCGCGGCGGCCAGCAGAGCGGCGGAGAGACGGACGATACGCATGGCGGAGCTCCTTGAGGCGGAGAGAAAGGGGAGAAGAGCGGTGGCACTCGGATCATTACGCTCCGTCGTGCTCTAGATACAGACAGTAGTAGAACTACGCAGAGTTCGCAAGAGGGAAGAAAAAATTGCTGTGCGTAATCGTCGGCGAGCTCCGTATCCGATCTTCGGGAGCGGGACGGGCGACCGGCGCCCCATAGAAGGCGTTCCTAGCTCCACCATGAGCACCGCGTAACACACTGGCTACCGGAAACGACATGGAGTCAGGAATCGCCCACGCCCTACGCCCGCTGCCCCGACCGCCGAAGTGTCCTGATCGCCGACCCATGCGGACCGGCCGCCAGCGACCGCGGCGCGCTCGGCTGCGGTCGCTTGGCGACCCCGCGCCGCGAAATGATGGGGGGCACCGGTCCGCGGCAGACATAACGGAGCCACCCCGAAAATCACTCGCTGTGCGTTGTGGTATTCCGGCGCGTTTCCCACCGGCTGAACGGCTAAAGTTCGGTGGCACCGAGTGTGACAAATGCGCCGGAATTTCGAATTTCTTCACCCGGCCCGGTGACAACCCGCGAGCGCTCCGGAGTGATTCCCTCGCCACTCGTCACCTGCCCGAAACCTGTTGTTCTTCGAACGTTTTCGATCACTTCGACGGTTCGCCGGCGGCGGCTGCGGGCGCGTACTGTCCCGGGAACCCATGGTGACCAGGGACACAGCGACTCGATCGGTCAATTGGCGCGCCCGAACGTGTCATCGCGACATGCGAATGGCATTTCACCGGGTCCTATCGCTGCACTCCGTAACCAGCCCCGGGCAGAGTCGTTGGGCCGACCAGGTGGGATTGCGGCGCTCGAGAGGTATCGGCTGGGCGCGGACTGGACAAGCCACTGACCGGGCCGGATAAGGTTGGCGTGTTGCCCGGCGGGAAATGGGGCCGGACAACAACCTCCGGAAGCCGATGTGGGCCGGCGACCGAGCGTGCAGCGATTCCTGTGAGCGGCAGTGGCGCCATCTCGTCAGCGGGCGAGGCTTCGCAGTCGCGGAGTCCCGCCCGACGTTGGTTGCGGCGTGGGCTGCTTCATTGTGCGAAGTAGTTGAGCGATTTCGGGTGTGGCGCTCAGCAGATGCTCAGTGGTCAGGAATGGGAAGGTGACGTGAGCGAAACCGTTATTCCGGCGTCGGGCGCGAGCCTGGCCGTCGGGTCGACGCCGGATGAGCGTCAGGCCTCGGCGCATCGGTCGGATCGGCCCGAATCCGTCACCGAACCGCGCCGCCCGGTCGTCCTGAATTTCGATGCCTGGCGCATCAGCGGCGTGCCCGACACCAGTTATTTGAACCAGGACAGCACTTTCCGGTACCGCATCAAGACGGTGCTGGCCGATTTGATCATCGTCTCGGTGTCCACCGTGGTGGCCTGGACCGCGCGGTTCGGTTTGACCAACGCCAGGCTCGCGACCCCGACCCAAGGCTTCGCCGTGCCCTACGCGGTGGTCGTGTTGGCCACCGCCGGTTTGTGGATCTTGGCCCTGGCCCTGTCCGGCTGCTGGTCACCGCGCCTTCCTTTAGAAGGTCCTACCGAGTTCCGCCGTCTGGCCACCTGTTCGGTGTTCGTCTTCAGCCTGACGGTGACGCTGGATTATCTCCTTCGGCTCGACATCGCGCGGGGTTATTTGCTGCTGGCGCTACCCCTGGCCACCCTGTGCATGATGGCGGTCCGGCTGTTGCTGCGGCACGGGCTTCGTCGCCAATGGGCCAACGGCAAAGGCGTCACCAACGTGCTGGTGGTGGGTGGCCGGGTCAGCGCCATGCTGCTGGCCCAGCAGTTCCGGCGCTCCCGGCACGGCGGATACCGCGTGGCTGGGCTGTGTGTGCCCGGTGGAGCGGGCACCGAGCGGGAGCCGCTGGGCGCGCAGCCGGAGAACCATCCGCGGCTGGCCGGCATTCCGGTGGTCGGCGGTCTGCATGAGGTGGTTGCGGCCATCGAACGGTGCTCGATCGCCGTGGTGGCGGTGGCGCCGACCGACGGTTACGGGCCGCGCGAGGTCCGGAATCTGTCGTGGTCGCTGGAGGGAACCGGAGTGCGGCTGGTGCTGGCGCCCGCTGTGGATGACCTGGCCCAGCCCCGTGTTCGGCTGCGGACCATCGCCGGGCTGCCGCTGATGCACGTCGAGGAGGCCCGGCTGCGTGGCGCGCAGCACGCGCTGAAGGTGCTCTCCGATGTGCTGATCGGGTCGCTGGTCCTGTTGTTGGCCAGCCCGTTGCTGCTGGCCTGCGCGCTGGCGATCAAAGTGGACGACGGTGGTCCGGTGTTCTTTCGGCAGGAGCGGATCGGCCGGCGCGGCAAACCGTTCGCCATGTGGAAGTTCCGCAGCATGGTGCCGGACGCCGAGGCCAGGATCGCCGATCTGCGCGACCATTCCGAGGGCAACGGCGTGCTGTTCAAGATGCACAACGATCCCCGGGTGACCCGGGTGGGCAAATTCCTGCGGCGCACCTCGCTGGACGAGTTGCCGCAGCTGTTCAACGTGCTGACCGGAACCATGAGCCTGGTCGGCCCGCGGCCGCCCCTGCTGCACGAAGTCGCCCAGTACGACTCCGAGGTCTACCGGAAGCTGTGGGTCAAGCCGGGAATGACCGGCTTGTGGCAGGTGTCGGGCCGCTCGGACATCGAGTGGGACGAAAGCGTGCGGCTCGATCTGTATTACGTCGAGAATTGGTCGCTGGTCGGCGATCTGGTGATTCTTCTGCAAACCGTCAGAGCTTTGGTCGCACGTCAGGGTGCCTACTGATGCGATCGGGACGAAACAATGGGCCGAACCACGGCGGCGTCGATGTGACTGGCCAAGCGCTTTTGGTCTGCTCCGGCGGTGGACATCTCAAGCAATTGCACCAGTTGGCCGATCGGGTGGGCATACCCGTCGAGCAGCAGGTGTGGGTGACGTTCGACACCGGTTTGAGCCGCAGCTTGCTGGCCGGCCGGGAAACCGTGTTCGCCACCTATGCCGCGCCGAGAGACGCGGTCAACATCGTGCGAAACGTGCGGCTGGCCCGGAACATGTTGACGCCCGGCCGCTTCGCCTTGGCCATCAGCACGGGTGCCAGTCTGGCCGTGTCATTCCTGCCCATTGCCGCCCGGCGCGGCATTGATTGTCACTTCGTAGAAACCGCGGCTCGCGCCTCCGGGCCGTCGCTGACCGGGAAGTTGATCGCCCGTGATCGCCGGATCGCCACATACACGCAGTACCGGGCGTGGGCCGACGAGCGTTGGCAGTACCGGGGTTCGATCTTCGACCAGTTCGGGCCCGGACCGGCCATGCGGCGAGAGCTGGGCGATCGGCCCCGGGCCGTCGTGACCGTGGGAACCACGGAGTCCTACGGCTTCCGGCGCCTGATCTCGGCGCTGGTGCCGCTGCTCGCCGGCTGGGATGTGCTGTGGCAGACCGGCCGGACCGAGCTGTCCGGCTTGGACATCGCCGGTCGGGAGACCGTCCCGCACGAAGAACTGGTATCGGCGGTCGCCGCCGCCGATGTGGTGATCTCCCACGCGGGCACCGGTGCCGCGCTGACCGCGCTGGAGGCAGGCAAATGCCCGATCCTGGTGCCTCGATTGGCCCGTCACGCCGAACACGTCGACGACCACCAGATTCAGATTGCCGACGAACTGCAGGGCCGTCGACTCGCGATCAGATGCGAGCCTCACGAACTCTCGGAGGCTGTGCTGCGCGAGGCGGCGGGACGCGCGGCTGAACGGGCAGCGCATCCGCAACCGTTCAAACTCGGCCGAAGGGGTCTGGCGGCATGAGCAGCGTGCATCACCTGGAACAGCAACTGGCTCAGCCCCGATCGTTCACGCGTGCCCATCAGGTCACCGTGGTCATCACGCACTTCCGGGCTCTGGACGAACTGCGCGGCTGCCTGAACACTCTGCGGAACCTCCCGTACTCCAGCGACCTCGAGGTGGTCGTGGCTGATTCCGACGCGCTGGCGGGGGCGGGGCAGCTCGTCGCCGAGGAGTTCCCGTCGGCCTACTACCTGCCCTTCCGTTACAACTGCGGCTACGCGGCCTTGGTGAACGCCAGCATGGACATCACCGATCGGCCGTTCGTCTTCGTACTGAACGCGGACATCCGGTTGGAAGCCGACACGCTGCCGAAGTTGCTGGACCAGATGGAACAGCATCCTGACGTCGGCATCATCGGTCCGGCGGTGACCTATTCCGACGGCCGTCCGCAGGAAAGCGCCTTCGCCTTCTACCGCCCGGCGACCGTGCTCTACCGGCGAACTCCGCTCGGCCGCACCCGGCGCGGACAGCGTGAGCTGCAGCGCTTCCGGATGCATGATGAGGTGGAAGCGGCCCGCGGTCGGGGCGGAATCGTCGACGCCGACTGGCTGATGGGCGCGGCCTTGTTGGTGCGCAGATCGGCGGCTCGTGACGTCGGACCCTTGGACGAGAGCTATTTCCTCTACTTCGAGGACGTCGACTGGTGTCTGCAGTTCTGGCGCTCGGGCTGGCGCGTCGTCCATGATCCCTCGGCCCAGTGCGTGCACCTCTGGGCGCGTGCGTCGGCCAAAGGCGGGGCGGCAGCCATCTTCACGAACCCGCTGACCCGACGCCACATTCGGTCGAGCGTGAAGTTCTTCTCCAAGTACGGGATCCACCCCCGGAGATCTGTAGTCCCGCCGATTCCCATGCAGCGCAACGCGTCGGCCTGATCCCCGGTTTCTTTGCGCCGTCGTTCACCAGGCGCTTGCCGGGGCTGTCGGCCGCGGCGCCGGCGGCAGTCGCCACGCCTGCAGCAGTTCGCTCACGCCGACCTCGATCGTGTAGCGGGCGAGCACTCGCTGGTGAGCGGCCAGCACCCGCCGGCGCCGTTCGGCCGGATCGGTGAGGACCGCGGAAATGGCGTCAGCCAGCGCCATCTCGTCGTCGGGAGCGACCAGCCACCCGGTGTCGGGCGTGATCGTTTCCGGAATGCCGGCCACGGTGGTCGAGACGACCGCGGCGCCTCGGGCCATGGCCTCCCGGAGAACCACGGGCAGGGCGTCACTGTCGCCCTCGCTGTCGATCCGGCAGGGCAGCACGAAGGCCGTGGCCGCGTCGATCATGGCCAAGGCCTCGGCGTGGGGGCGGGCGCCATGGAACGTGACCAGATCCGCGACGCCGCATTCCCGGGCCAGCGACTCGAGCCGCTGCCGCTCCGGACCGTCGCCCACCAGATCCAGGTGCACGTCCGGGACCCGGGTCCGCACCGCCGGGAGCGCCCGGACGGCCAGGTCGAAGCCCTTCTTCTCCACCAGGCGGCCGACTCCGACGAGGTTGGCCCCGGTTCGTTCCTGGGGAGCGACCGGCTCCACCTGGACCCCGCAGGGCACGACGGCCAACCGGTCGACCCGAAAGTTCCTGTCGGCCAACCATTGGCGGTTGTAATCGCACACCGTGACCAGCGGATCGCAGGCGTCGATCTTGGCCTGCAGGTACTTCGGCGAGATGTACAGGTCCCGGGCGTGCACCGTGATCGACAACGGCCGCCCGGTCAGGGCGGATACGTACATGCCGACCGAGGAAGCGGCCCAGGCGAAATGGGTGTGCACGCGTTCGATCGGGCCGAGGGTGGCCAGATAGTCGACCAGGTCGGGCAGCGCCTTGACGAACGACACGGCGTACGTCAGGCGTTGACCGACCAGCAGTCGCAGCAGCCGGCTCCTATAGTCGGGTCGAGCCCGGAACACCGCGAGCAGCCGTCGCACCGACCACCGGCGACCTTCGAGCAGTTGCAGGTCGGCCGGTCCGTCGGCCACCTCGGTGTCCCCACGCCCGAGGGCGATCACCCGGACCTGGAATCCGCGCCGGCGCAGCCCGGCGATTTCGTTGCTGACGAAGGTCTCGGACAGCTGCGGATACCGCGAGAGCACGTAGACGATGACGCCCGACGACTCGGAAGCAAGGGGATCCGCCACGGCGCCGGGCGAACTGGTCACCAGTTCGTGGACAGGTCGGCGACCGGGATACGCATGAGACAAATCTACTGCACCCGCAGCGTGTTCCGGCCCGTTCCGACGCGAAAACGAGAACAGGATCGGCGCTTTCGTTCGCCGATCCGGCGATACCGCCGGTGTGGGTTAAACTTTGCCTGGACGGCGGGCGCCATCAGCCGCGGATCGACAAGGAGCCCGGAATGACAAGCCCAGCGCCGGCGGGACCGAAGATCCTGATCACCGGAACGGTGGTCAGCAACGGTGGTGACCGGGCCATCCTGGAAGTCGAGCGGGAATTGCTGCGCCGGGCGCTGCCGGACGCTGTCGTCTCCATCAGCGACAACCGGGCCGAGGTCGCGCGCCGGATCGTGGATCCGGACCTGGAGGTGCTCCCGCAGCCATTTCTGCGGTTGGCGGGCATCGATTCGCGGCTTTCGCGCGTTCACAAGCGGCTGTCGTACCACCGGGTGCTGGCGGCCGGCCGGGTATGGGCCAGGACCGGGATCCGCGCGCTGGCCCGTCCGCTGGTGACCAGCGCCGAATGGGAAGTGCTCACCACTTGGCGGGGCTTCGCGCTGTCGCTGCACACCGGGGGAACGACCCTGGTCGAGGCGTACTGGATGACGCCCAAGGTGTTCGAATTCGACCTGGCCCGGGTGCTCGGGGTGCCGTACGTGCTGTTGCCGCAGAGCCTGGGGCCGTTTCGGGCCCCGGCGAACATCAAAGCCATGCGCCGCATCGCCCGGCACGCCGCTTCGGTCATGGTGCGCGACGACCGCTCGCTCGAGCACCTTCGGGCCATCGGCGCGGATGTCAGCCGGGTAAGGGTGATCCCGGATGTGGTGTTCGCGCTGGCCGACGAAACGTCCACCACCCGGTTGCGGGAACGCCGGACGCCGGATCGCGAGCTTCGGGTGGCCATCAGCGTTCGGCAGCTCGACAACTACAAAGAGCTCACCGACCACGATGTGCCGCAGCGCTTTTCGGAAGCCATGGTGGCCCTGGTCACCGATTTGGTCCGGCGCCGGGGCGCCCGGGTCACCTTCGTCAGCACGTGCCAGGGCATCCCCGACTACTGGACGGACGACTCGGCGGTGGCGACCGCAATCGCCGGCGAGCTCCCGTCCGACGTCCGTACGTCGGTCACGGTCGACCGGGAATTCCGCACCACCGCACAGCTGGTCCAGACTTTGGCCGGTTTCGACGTGCTGGTCGGGACGCGTTTGCACGCCTGCATTCTCGGCTTGGCGGCCGGCACCCTGGTGTTGCCGGTGGCGTACGAGTTCAAGACCCACACCGTCTTCGGCCAGCTGGGTGCGCCCGAGCTGGTCCTCGACTCGGTGGACATTTCTGGCGCGGCCCTGGCCGAGGGCTTCGACCGGCTGTTGCAGCGACAGGACGAGGTGCGGCCCCGGCTGGCCGACGGCGTCGAACAGCTGGCCGCGGGAGCGGGTCAGTCGCTGCGATTGGCGTTGCAGGCCATCGACTACGGCATCGCGCCGACGACGTCGGCCGGCATCGGGGCCCCGTCCAGCGTCTGACTGGCCGGAGTGGCCGAACCGACGGGTTGGATGCGCACCTGGCTCGGGTCCTTCGGGTCGAGGTCGCCGGCCGTCTCGTCGACCACGGCCACGGTGGCGATCCTGGTGCCGGTCTGCGTGCCGACGGTGTCAAGTGTGTGGCACAGCCCGGTGTTCCATTTGGCCACCAGGCTGTTGGTGACGTGCGCGTCGCAATTGGCCAGATATCCCACGATGTTCCGGTCGAACACCAGACCGGGCTGAGTGCCGATCCGCACCGACCCGGTCAGGATCGTGTTGTTCCGGACGATCACCCCGGTCGCGGACGCCTCCCGGATGTCCATGGCGGCGCCGCCCTTGCAGGCCTTGTCGCGCTGGATGCAGCCCTGGATGAAGTTCGACTCGATGAGCACGTTCTGCAGCCCCTTGCCGGCGCCGCCGGAGAAGATGATGCCGTCGTCGTAGCAGTTGGACATTCGGCTCTGCTGAATCACGATGTCGGAGGAGTCGAACATCTGGATGCAGTCGGAGTGGTACCCGCCGCTGCCCTCCTGGTTGTAGTCGTGAATGAGCACGCGTTCGATCCGCACACCGTGGGCGCCGCCGATCTGGATACCGTCCGTCGAGGCGCCGTTCTCGAAAGTCGAGTCGTGGACATAGGTGTCGTCCGACCGCAGGAACAGGCCGGCGCCGTCGACGGTCACGTGGTCCAGTTCGCTGCCCACCGCCGCCGGGCGCAGGTAGAGCACGCCGCTGATGGTCAGGTTCCGCCAGGTGGTGTGGGCCAGGTAGCTCTGCAGGGAGGCGATGTGCACGGTGGCGCCCGGGGCCGGGGCGATCTCCAGCGACGGGAGGCTGGACTTGGCCGGGGGCAGCAGCCGCAGCGCGCCGTAGTCGCCCGAGTTCAGTAGGATCTGTCGGTGCCCGGTCTCGTCCTTGAGCCCGGTGACCGCCGCCGCGAGAAGGCAGGGGCTGGTGGCCGAGCAGGCTTTACCGGTTCCCGCGGGTGACGCGTACAGGGCGTCGCCGGCCGCGACGATCTTCGGCAGGGCGGTACCGGATGCGGTGGCCGTGTCCGGGGGCACCGCCATCGCGGTCGACGAGCCGTGCGGCGCAGCCGACGCGGCCGGCCCGCCGCTGGGTTGTCCGGAGACGGGAGGCGTCGCCCGGACGAGGATGACGGTGACGGCCGCGGCGGCGACGATCAGCACCAGAGCCAGCCCCCAGAACAGCCGGCGCCGGGTGCGGGCAGTGGCCGCCGGCTGAGCCGGGTCGCCGGGTGCGGCTGGCCCGGTCAACAACTCGCCGCCCGCTGCCGTTGGCAGCTCGCCGCGAACGACTGCAACACGTTCCACGCCGTCGCGGCCAGCAGGTGTTGGCCGCCGATCGACGGGTGGAAATAGTCGATGGTCGTCACGTCGGCGGCCGAGAACTTCTCGGCGTGCAGCTGCCCGTGGTCGAAGATGCACTTTGCGGTGGCCGCACAGATCTGGGCCAGCGCGGCGTTGTAGTCGGTGATCCGGTCGGCCGATTCGGACTCCCGCTCGGCCGCGGCGCTGTCCGCCTTGAGGACCGACTGGCAGATGTGGGTGGTGCGCCAGGTGTTGGCGGCCGCGGGTGAGGTCTGGGCCGCCATCTTCAGCCCCGGAATGTCCGGCAGCGAGAACACGAAGAGATAGGTGTTGGGCAGCGCGGTCCGGAGCGCCGTCACGGCGGACTGGACGTCGGTCCGGAAGTCGGCGGTGGAGGTCATCGACTTCAGTGTCGAGGTGCAGATGTCGTTGCTGCCCACGAGCAGGGTGACGAGCGCCGGCTTCTGGGCGACGGCCGCCTGGACCTGCGGCCCCAATCCGCTGGCCTTGGCACCGGCTTTGGCGTCGTTGAACACCTGGACACCGGTCCCGTAGGTGGCGGTGAGCCGGCGGGCCACGCTGTCGACGTCGCTGCGCGAGCCGGTCGCCCAAGATGCCTCAGGGCAGGCTCCGACGGTGTCGCAGGCGTTGACCGCCTGGCTGATCGAGTCCCCGATGGCGGCCACCGAATGCAGCTTGGACAGCACCGAAACGGCCGGCGTGGCGGTGGTGGTCGGTGCCGGCGGCGGAACGGGATGCGAGCACGCGCCGAGCAGCAGGATCGCCAGGGCCACTGCTCCGCACAGTCGGCGAACGGGGGTGCGCACCACTCAGCCGCCTTTTCGCATGGTCTTGACCAGGGTCAGCAAATCGCGGACGTCCGCCCGGTAGGCGGGGATCAGCTGGAACAGGGCGAAGACCACCAGTCCGGCGGCCCCGCCGGCCACCAAATGCACAGCGTCCGGCAGCCGATAGGCATGAGCGCCCCACCAGCTGGCCCCGAAGATGGGAGGCACCAGGATCAGCGGCCGCCAGATCGGGCGAAGGATGTCGGCCGCGGTTACGAAGGTGCCGCGGATCGCGGACGCGAAGCCGGGTACCAGCAGCAGCACCGTGACGGTGCCGTAGGCCAGGGCCAATCCGGAGATCCCGCCGGCGAAGTAGCCGACGAAGAACGAGCCCAGGATGAACGGGCGTGTCCAGATGAAGTAGATCAGCTGCGCCCGGGCCCGGCCCAGCGTCGTGTAGAGCCAGCCCTGCGGATTCGAGAACGCCTGCGCCAGGCCCGCGATCGCCAGGATGGAGAAGACCTGACCGGCCTGGCTCCACTGCGGGCCGAGCAGCACCCGGAACAGCGGGACGGCCACCGCCGCCGCCACGGCGAAGACCGGACCGGACAGGTAGCCGATGACCAGCAGGGCCGACGAGATGTACTTGCGATACCGCTGGGCGTCGTCCTGCAGGCGGGACAACACCGGCAGCGCCACCCGGGCGAGAGGGCCGTTGAGCTGCGAAAGCGGCAGCAGCATGAGGTTGTAGGCGCGGCTGTAGACACCGAGTTCGGCGGCCCCGCCGTAGCGGCCGACGACCACGTTGTCCAGATTCCGCGAGACGTAGATGAGCAACTGGACGCCGAACATGTTGGCGCCGAAACTGAGCAGCGGCCGGACCTCGCGGCTGATCCGGGGCCGTCCGACCTGCGGACGCACCGCCAGCACCAGGGCGATCAGCCGGTAGACGGCGGCCACTCCGGTCATCAGCACCAGCGACCACACGCCCCAGCCCAACGCCGCCGTGCCAACGGCCGCCACCACGCTGAGCAGCATGGACAGGATGTCGATCTTGGCCAGCATCCCGAACCGCAGGTCCCGCTGCGCTCGGGCCTGCAGCGGCATGCACGCCGCATTGACCAGCAGGCCGGGCGACAGCACCACCATCAGCACGGTCAGCCGCGGCTCGGCGTACATGTGCGCCACCAGCGGCGAACAGCACGCCACCAACGTGGCGAGGCCGGCCCCGATGGCCAGCGACATCCACCACAGCTGAGCCCACAGGGCGTCATCGATCTTGCGGGCCTGCACCATGGCCGCGCTGAGGCCGAAGTCGCGCAGCAGGTCGGCGACACCGACGATCACGGTCACCTCGGCCAGCAGGCCGAAATCTTGTTTCAGCAGCAGCCGGCCCAGCACCACCGTGGAGATGGTCTGGATCAGCGTCCGTCCCCACTGCCCACCGAGCGTGACCAGCACGCCGCGACCGGCCGCCCGGCCCAGGCTCGGCCCAGCCGGCTTCGGTTCGCTGAGTGCCTCTTCCTCGACCTCGAGCAGGGTGGGTTCGGGACTGAGGTCCAGGAGGCTGCGCTCGCCCGGGTCGTCGGTGCGAATGGGCTGGCCCGGGGCCTCGACCCGGTGCTGGCCGCTCATGAGCGGCTCGTCTCGTCGCGGGCCCAGGTCCAGTTCTCCTGCGCCGCCCGGCGCCGGGCCAGAACTCGCGGCAGCGCGTAGCTGGTGCAATAGACAGCGAAGGCCGGCCACAACACCGGCCGCCTCGTGACCCGGTGCACCAGGGCGCGCATCCCCACCGTTGTCGACGGGCGGTCGCCGACCGCCTGACCGTCGAGCCCGGCCATACCGAGTTGCTTGTTGCCCGCGGCCGCGCGCGCCGACCGGTGGATCAACGCCCGCAAGTGCCGGGGCGCGTGCATCGTGAACTGTCCGGTGGGCGTGGTTCCCCGCTCATGCGGAGCGAAAAGCTGCTGGACGTAACGGTCGTCGGCGATGACATCAGGAAATCGGCCGAACCGGGCCCTTCCGCGGGCCGACAGCGCGTAGATGCCGGACCCGATGTGACCGGCTTGCCGGAACGCGGAGAGCTCCCAGATGCGGTAATGGGCGCGCACCGCCCAGGAGGACCTGGAGACGTCGACCCGCATGGTCGGGGTGGCCACCAAGGGGCCTTCCGGGGCGGCGAGCACGTCGGCCAGCTCCATCAGGGTGTCCGCCGTGACGTCGATGTCCGCGTCGACGTACGCACGCGGAAACACGGTGGCGATCTCGTCGGCAGCGTTGAGCGCGGCCACCTTCGAGGCGGTCGTCAACTCCACCACCCGAACGCCGAAGCCGCGAGCCACTTCGGCGGTGTCGTCCGTGCATCCGTTGGCGGCGACGACGATCTCCAGCTGGTCCCGGAACTCGCTCGAGGTGATCGAGGCCAGCGTCCGGCCCAGCACGGCCGACTCGTTGTGCGCCGGGATGACCACACTCAGGCGCGCGCTCATGCTGCTGCCGGAGCCGCCGTCTCCGCCGTCGAGGTGGTGCGGGAGACCGGGGAGCGGAGGGCGGTCGAGACGCGCCGACGGGTGTACGGCACCTCGGTGATCAGCCAGCCGCCGATGGCCAGCATGATGCAGAACACCATCACGGTCTGCAGGAAGCCGAACCCGTCGAAGAAGAACAGCGAGACCAGATAGCCGATCATGGCCACGGACAAGGCGACGGCCAGGTCGGTGTAGCGGGACGGGGTGGTCGGCGACTTGCCGAACCGCCACAGCCGGGCCGCCGGACCCAGGATCAGCACCAGAATGCCCAGCAGACCGAGAAGACCCGCTTCCAGCAGGGTGCCCAGCAGTTGGTCGTCCAGGATCAACGCGTTGGCGCTGGGGCCGGTGACGATGCGGCTGCCCACGCCGGTCCCGAAGAACGGGTGCTGCATGGCGATGACCAGGTTCGGTCCCAGGTCGGCGAGCCGCCCGCTGCCGCGCCAGCCGGCGTCGGCGTACTGGGTGGCGATCAGCGAACTCGGGTTGAAAAAGCTCCTGGCCATGTTCAGCACCAGGCTGGGCGCGACCAGCGACGCCAGCCCGCCGGCCGGGATGCCGACCAGGATGAGCCGCCCGAACAGAGCCGGACGCTGCCACACCGCCACGACGACCATGGCGCCCAGCATCACGAAACTGGTCCGGGACGCCGTGCAGATGACGCCGATCATCATCAGCAATGCACACCCCACCCAGAACGTCTGCCGAGGGGCCGATTTCGAGGGCCAACCGGCGTGCCGGGCCTGGTACACGGCCAGGGGGATGAGCATGGTGAGGAAGACGCCGAGCGCGATCGGGTGCTGGGCGGATCCGAACGACCGGACGCCGCCGCCGCGGACCAGGGTGGCCGGGTCCGACATGGCCGTGAGTCCCAGATACCGCGGTATCCGCAGGAAGATGTTCACACGCGTCACCCGTTCCACGGCCGCGGCTGCGCCCACGAAAGCGCCGCCCAGCGTGAGAAAGGTGACCAGCATCCGCACGGTGGCGGCGGAGCGGATCAACACCCGGGTGACAAAGAAGACGCCGAACAGGAACACGTAGTTCAGCAGGGCGCCGACGGAGCCGCTCATCAGGCCGACCCCGCTCAGACTCCCGACGTTCACGGCCAGCGAGCAGAACAACGTGGCCAGGAAGAAGCCGACCGACCCGCCGAAACCGGCTCGCCGCCAGGAGAACCGCGGATCCACCAGCAACGAGACGAAGATGGCGGCCATCAGCGCCACGAGAATGAACCGGTAGGGCTCGAGCGCGAAGGACAGCGGGATAGGCAGCTTGAACCGGCGGACCGGGATGAACAGGATCACCGCCACCATGGTGCTGAGCAACCCGGTCCAGCTGAAGAGCGGCCGGTGAACGAGCCACAGCAACGAGACGACGATAAGCACGGCGCCGACGATCTGCCAGGGGAACATCATGGCCGCGGCCACACAGACCGCCGCGATCAGCAGTCCGGCAACGCCCACGCGGGTGCGGTACCAACGGGTCCCCGCCGTGGTGGGCGTGGGGTTCCGCCGCCGGCGCCGGCCCGGACCGCGTCTGGAGCCGGCGTCCTTGTCGGTGGGTTCCTCGCCGAGCTCAGGACCGGCCAGCTCAGCTGTGGTGGCCATCAACGGCCTCGTCGACGAGGCCACCTCGACGCACCGCCGGCAGGTCATCGGTGGCGTCGAGCGACTCGTGGCGCCGGACCTCGGAGGCGGTCGCGGCCGCGGCGTTCTCGGCCCGGCGACGACGGATGTTGAACAGGCCGAAGATCACCACGACGAAGATCAGCAGCACGCCGGCTCCGACCACCACCACACCCACCAGCGGATTGCTGGACTTGGCGGCCACGGCCGTCTGCTGGGACAGCACGGTCAGCCCGATCCGCTGAGCGGCCGGGATCTTGGCGACATCCTGGCGCTGGGTCACGTAGGCCTCGAAGGAGGCCGTGGCCTGGCGAGAGATCAGCTGAGCACGAGCGGCACTGGAAGCCTTGCCGATGATGGTGAGGACCGGCAGGTTGTCGCGACCGGTGGTGCTGATGTCGGCGCCGGGAGGGGCGGTCCGCTGCAAAGCGGTGAGGTCGTCACCCGAGCCGAGCGCACCGATGCGAGCCTGGACGTCGGCGCGGATCTGATCACCGGTGGCGTAGTACGCATAGATCTGGGCGACTCGGCCGAGGTCGGTCTGTTGCGGAGCCGACAGGCCCGTTTGCACGGCCTGTCCCGGTTCGACGGCTCGGAAGATCGAGTTCTCGTTGGTCAGCAGGACCGTGGTGTTCGCCGAATAGCTGGCGGCACTCCGCGACTGCAGATGGCCGTCCTGGATTCGATAACCGGAGAACAGCGCCGCGGCGACCGCGGCCACCACCCCGACCAGCAACAGCCACTTGTAGGTCCACAAAGCTTTTCCGTACAAGGGCAGGTCCACCGCACGCTCCAACCTGTTCAGAACCGAGCACCAGGGCCGGTTTCACCGCTTCAAGAACTGGGAAACAAACATCTGCCGCCTGGCCCGAGCACCGCTCAGACATAGACGCCGGCGTTGATTCCGGATCCACGCCCAACGGCTGGAGCCGGACACCCGCCCGATCGGCACTGGCGCGTGTCGACCGGGAATCAGATTCCGCTGGCGCCGGTGCCAGATACTTCTCGTTGTTGTTGCTATCGGGCTGCACCGTCGAAACGTTTCTGCGCTTTTCGGCCAGAACGCGTCCCCGGCGAAGCGGTCAAGGCGCACGCGCCATCCCCACCCCGCCGCCATCGGAGTCCGGACGACCCAGGCAGTATGCCATCGGCAACCGGACCGCCACCAGTATCGCGTGGCGGGCATGAACGCCACGTTTCCGGCCGGGGAACACTGCGTGATCCGGGTCGATCGGAATGCTGGTGTCCGCGCTGCGGCAGACTTCCTGCCAGACAACCGTTTTGGTCGAACAGATCGGCCGCGGGGGGCTGGCGTCCCCGCGGGTTGTTCATGACGCAGAGCGACTCTTTTCCGCGACAATTACTCAGCGGCGCGAAAAGTTCAGCGCATCGGTGGCAATACGGCTGCCATTCACTCGGCGGTGTGGCGATTGTCTCGCCAAACGGGCGACGTGTTTCGTTTCTGTTCTGGTGGCCGGTAACGTTCCCGGCACATAGGCCGGGCGGTGGGGGTCCAGGTGCGCCCGTCGACCGGTGTGCCGATCGATCGGATCGGTGGTGGTAGATGCGGGGACTTCCCACCACTGCGGGCCGGCCGCCGTCCGACCATCGTCAGAGTCTGAAACATGCGAGGAGGTGGCCTTGTCCGCGCGGTCTGAACAGCCGGCCATCGAGGACGGATCCAGCCATCTTGACGTGCGCATTCAGGCGCCACTGCGGGTGCTGTACAGCTTCCCGCATGCTCTGGGCGGCCCGGGCATCGGCACCACCGCGTGGCATCAGGTCGACCAACTGGTGCGCAAAGGCCATCAGGTGACGCTCGTGGTCACCAGCCTGGCCCGGCCGGTGGCCGAACCGGCTCGCACCGTCCAGACCCTGCACCTGGCGGGGCGGCGCATCTCGCACCGGATGCTCGGGGTGGACAGGGCACTGGCCTGGCACGACCTGGTGACCGCCCGGCTCCTGCGCCGGGCGCCGGACAGCTTCGACGTGGTCCACACCTGGCCCCTGGCCGGCGTGCGCACGATGGAGCTGGCCCGGAGGCTCGGCGTTCCCGCTGTGCGGGAGGCTCCCAACACCCACACCGGCCACGCTTACCGAGTCGTGGCCGAGGAAATGTCGCGGCTGGGCCTGCAATTCGCCGCTGACAACCCGCACCGGGCGAACGCCGGCCGGCTGGCTCGGGAACAGCGGGAATGGGACCTGGCCGGCGGCATACTCGCTCCCTCGGAGGCGGTGGCCGAATCGTTCCGGGCCGCCGGGCTGGATCACGTGCTCCGGCATCGCTATGGCTACGACCCGGCTCAATTTCCAACCGGGCCCGGCGAGGGCCGGCGGCACGGCGGCTCCGGCCTGCACGCGGTCTTCGTCGGCCGCGCGGAGCCCCGCAAAGGCCTGCACCATGCCTTGGCCGCGTGGCTGAACTCCACGGCGGCCCGGACCGGACAGTTCGCCATTTTCGGAAACTTCGCGCCCGGCTATCGAGAGCTGCTGAACGATCAGCTTTCTCATCCGAGTGTCCGGACCATGGGATTCAGCGGCGCGGTGGCCCGCGAACTCCGCCAGGCCGATGTGCTGCTCCTGCCCACCGTGGAGGAGGGCAGCGCTCTGGTCACCTACGAGGCCATGGCGGCCGGATGCGTGCCGTTGGTCTCCGATGCGGCCGGCGCCTACCTGGAGCCGGGCGTCAGCGGCGAACTCCATCGGGTCGGCGATGTGGCCACGCTGACCGCGCAACTCGACGCGCTGGCCGCCGATCCCGATCGGCTGGCCCGGATGTCGGCCGCAGCGGCACTCGCCGCCCGGGTGCTGACCTGGTCCGACGCCACCGAAGCGCTGGTGCGGGCGTACCAGCAGGTGGTTCTGGACCGGACGCCCGGGCGCGCGGAGCGGCAGGGCCGGTGAGCCGTCGCCAAGGGCCGCCTTCCGCCACCGTTGTGGTCTGTACCCGGAACCGGCCGGTCATGCTGGCACACGCGCTTGCTTCGATCGTGGCCCATACCGACGCCGCGGTCGAAGTTCTCGTGGTGGATTCAGCATCGGACGGCCCCGAAACCGCTGAGGTCGCCGCCCGAGCGGGCGTGCGATGGGTCCGGGCCGATCGAAAGGGCCTCTCGATCGCCCGCAACGTCGGTCTCACTCATGCCTCGGGGGACGTCGTCATCTACACCGACGACGATTGCGAAGCGGGGCCCGACTGGTGTGCGCCGCTGCTGACGCCCTTCGGCGATTGGCGCGTGGGCGCAACGTCCGGCTCCATGCTGGACGCCGGTGAACCCCTCGATTTCGATCGGCCGGGTCGACGTTTCAATCGCACCATCGACGGTCTGGACGCCGGGCACGGCGCCATCATGGCGTTCGATCGCCGGGCGGCTCTGGAACTGGGTGGGTTCGACGAGCTGCTCGGGGCCGGCAGTTCGCTCCCGGGAGCCGAGGACCTGGACATGTTCTGCCGGTTCCTGCGAGCCGGATGGCTGGTGGCCTACGAACCGGCGGCTTATGTCCGGCACCTGAATCAGCGGCTGAACGCCGAGCACGCCGAACTGCTGCGCGGCTACGGGCTGGGCCTCGGGGCCATGGCGGCGAAGTTCTGCCGGGTGGACCGGGTCCTCGGTGTGCACATGCTGCTGCTGGTCGGGTACCGGGCCGGTGCCGACGCGCTCCGCCGCACGATCGGGCGGCACGAGGCGGCCGCCTCGTACTGGGCCCTGGTCCGGGGTTTTGTCGGCGGCGTGGCCGTCGGCGTTCGCCTGCCGATGGACGGTGATTTGTTTTCGGGCGCTCCGGTCGACCGAGCTGAGCGAGCCCGTCGCCGGGACCGGCCACCCGACGGCCGGGCGGGAAGGGCCGTCCGATCCGCTGGCCGACCAGGCCCGGCCCTCATGAGGTGGCGGCGGGGACGACGGGGACCGCGAGCAGACCGCCGGACGTCGCCGGTGGTGATTCCGCTGTCGACTGTGGACGAACGATATCTGGCCAGTTCCATTGCCTGGCAAGCCTTTCGGCCGACGGCCACGGCCATCGTGGCCAACCCGGCCCGGACCGCTGATGGCGCGATCGATCTCGAGCCGGTGCGGCGTCTGGGTGTGCTGCTGGTCGCCAACTTTCCCCGGCTCACCCAGCGCATCCGGCTGGCGCCGCTCGGACTGCACGCACCGGTGTGGACCGACGACCCGACCTTCGACCTCGACTGGCACATCCGGCGGCACCCGGGCGTGGTCGACGCCGACGCGATTCCCGGCCGGCTGCTGGGCGGCTTCGAGAACGGGCCCATGTCGCGCCACCGGGGGCCCTGGGATTTCCTGGTCGCCGACTTGAGCGACGGAAACATGTTGCTGGTCATGCGTATCCACCACGTCGCGGTGGATGGTCTGGTCGGTCGCGCGTTGTTCCTCGGACTGACCGACGAAGGCCGGCGACGTCAACACGGCGCCGAATGGCCAGCGCTGCCGGCGCGCGGCCCGAGCCCGAAATCGGAACTCGGCATCGCCTGGGCATTGCTGCGCCGGTTCCGGGCGGAGAAATGCGATTCCGGCGGGCTACGGGCGCTGTGGACCGGCTGGCGCGCGATCCCGTTGCGGGATCGGCTGCGGCGCGTGGTGGGACGAAACCTGCGTCCGGTCCGTAATTTCTGGCTGAGCCGCCGCGGCCGGGACCGGCTTCCGGTCGAGCCGCGGCGGGTGAGTGTGCCGCTGGCGCCGATCCGCCGGCTGGCCCGGACCCACTCCGCCTCACTCGGTGATGCCACCACGGCCGCATTGGTCGTCGCGATCTCATCGCTCCGCGCCGGAAAAGAACCGATTCGGGTCATGGTGCCGGTAGCGGTCCGTGGCGGAGCGACGGAAAAGCAGGCCAACCGGGTGAAGATCGTCGTGCTCCAATTGCCGCATTCGACCGACCTGACCGAGGTTCTGGAGGCGACTGTCGGGCAGATGGCCGCTGTTGCAGGCGGTTTGACGTCGCCTGGTGCGCCGGCGGCCGCTGGCTCGAGCGGTCACCGTCCGGGAGATTGGCAGGCGTACAGTACCTTTCTACCTGGCCCACGCCGAAGTGTGACCATGATGGAACGGCCGGTTGTCGAGATGATGCTGTGGCCGGCCATGGATCCCCGTGAGCAGTGTGCCGCCCTGTCCTTGTCCGTGGTCGACCAGCTCACGATCGGGCTCACCGCCGGCCCGGGGGTCGATGCCGACGCGCTGGCTGCCGCGATGCGACAGGCGTTTCTCGAACAGGCAGGAGCAGCAGGATGAGTCGACGTGGCGCCGGCCTTCGCCGCTCGCTCACCGACGTGCGCAGCTACCTCCATGTGTTGCGGCTGGCCCACTTCTACGCCTACAGCCATACCGGGCAGGTCCGGAAACTTCAGGCGGGGCCGAGGGTCACCTTTGCGCCCAATGTCTCCTTTCGCAACGCCGAGCGCATCACCCTGGGCGCCGGTTCCCACATCGGTGAGCACTCGGTGCTCTGGGCGGGCAACAGCACCGGCCGCATCGTCTTCGGCGCGAAGTGCCTGCTCGGCCCGCGCTGCACGTTGTCCGCTTCGAATTACGGAATCATCCAGGGCACTCCGGTGATGGACCAGCCGAAGGTGGAGAAGGACATCGTGCTGGGCGACGACGTGTGGCTCGGCGCCGGCGTGATCGTCACTGCCGGCGTGCACATCGGCGACGGCGCGATCATCGGGGCCGGCGCGGTGGTCACCAAAGACGTTCCCGCGCAAGCGATCGCGGTAGGCGTACCGGCACGGGTGGTGGGCCGTCGGCCCGAAGCGGCCGGGCCCGGAAGCCCTGCCGATGCCACGCCGCCATCCGGCCCGGAGGCATCGAAATGACGCGCTCCTTCCGGCCGGCCGGAGAACCGCGCGAGGACAACGGCACTCCGCCCACGGCGACCGTGCTCATGGTCAGCTTCAACACCAAAGACCGCATTCTTCAGTCCCTGCGATCGCTGGCGGATTCAGGCGTCGAGCGTTTGGAGGTGGTCGTCGTCGACAACGGTTCGACGGACGGCAGTGCCGCGGCCATCGCCGAGCAATTCGCCAGCGTCCGGCTCATCCGGTCGGCCGAGAACCTGGGCTTCGGCCCCGCCGTCAATCTGGCCGCCCGGTCCGCTGCCCAGGGCCCGCTCATCCTGCTCAACCCGGACACCACCGTGTTGCCGGGTTCGCTCGGCACACTGATCGATTTCGCGCACGAGCATCCGGAACATCGGCTCTACGGCGGCCGCACGCTGCGGCCGGACCAGACCCTGGATCCCAGTTCTTGTTGGGGTGACCCCAGCCTGTGGTCGCTGTTCTGTTGGGCGGCCGGCCTCTCGTCGGTGTTCCGCCGGTCGCCGATCTTCGACCCGGAATCGCTCGGTCACTGGAATCGCGACACCGTCCGGGAGGTGCCGATCGTCACCGGATGCCTGCTGCTGATCTCCAAGCGTGATTTCGAGTTGCTCGGGGGATTCGACGAAAACGTACTTCCTGTACGGCGAGGACGCCGACTTCAGTTTGCGGGCGCGGCAGGCGGGGCTGCGCCCGGTGATCGTGCCGGGCGCCGTGATCATTCATGACAACGGCGGGTCCACGGCCGGTTCCGGGCGGAAGATGGCCATGGTGTGGGCGGGCCGGAGCACCTATCTGCGCCGGCACTGGTCCCCCTGGCGGGCGGGCGCCGGTATCGCCCTGCTGCAGGCGGGTGCTTTGGTCCGCGCGCTGGCCGGCCGGGTGACGGGTCGGGGCGCGACGAATTGGAACGACGTGTGGGCGAGGCGGGCCGATTGGCGGGACGGCTACCCCCGGGCCCGCCAGACCCTGTTCCCGGTGCCGGAGGCGGCATGAACGCCCCACTCAGCACCGCCGTGCGGGCGCAGATGCCGCCCCGCCGGCGCTCCGATGTGGTCTTCACCTTCACCTTCGAGACGTATTCCGACGCGGTCAAACGCGGAATGAACCGGCCGCCCGAGCGGCTGCTCGCCAGCCTCAGACGGCACCCGGACGTCGGGAAGTTGTTGGTGGCCAACCCTTTCCGTAGTTTCGTCATTCGGGCTGCGCGTGGAGTTCTGCGCCAGGGCGACATCGCCTTTCCGGCCACGGCCGAGCAGAGCCTGTACACGCCGATGCGCTGGCGGCGCCAGGACGCCACTGATGTTCCGCGGCTGGCCCGCGGGTATGCGGAATACGACGAGCGGCTCCGCGTCGCGGCGGCCGTCCGGGGGTTGACCGACCCCGCCGTCATCACGGCGAACCCGTTGACGGCCGGATTCTGCGACTTCGCCTGGGGTGATGGGGTCACCTATTACGCCCGCGACGACTGGGCCGAACTGCCGGCCCGCCGGCCGTGGTGGCCGGCCATTCGGGCGGCCTACCGCCGGATCAGCGCCGAGGGCCGGGCCATCGTGGCGGTTTCCCAACAGATCCTGGACCGGATCGAGCCCACGGGGCCGGCTCTGGTGGTCCCCAACGGCGTGGAGCCGACGGAATGGGCCGGGCCACCGCCCCCGGAACCGGCCTTCCTGCGCCACATTCCGCATCCCCGGGCGCTCTACGTCGGGACGCTGGATTCGCGGCTGGACCTGGACGGGCTGCAGGTCCTCGCGGCGGCACGACCCGACCTGCACATCATTCTGCTGGGTGCGCAAACCGAGGGTGAATTCCTGCGGATGCTTTCCGACGTCCCCAACATCCATATCGTGCCGCCGGTCACCTCGCGTCCCCTCCTGGTGGCGGCCATCCGAAATTCCGAGCTCTGCCTGGTGGCTCATCGCAACACCAGACTGACCCGGGCCATGAGCCCCCTGAAGATCTACGAATATCTGGCTGCCGGCCGTCCGGTGCTCTGCACAGACCTTCCTCCCTGCCGCGACATCTCCGACCGGGTGTTGCTGACCGAGACCGTCGCTGACTTCGTCGACGTGCTGGACCAGGCGCTCGGCTTGGGACCAGCTGCGGAGCCAGAGCGACAAGCGTTCCTGGCGGCCAATTCCTGGGCCGCCAGGCATGAGGACATCCTCGGCGTGGCGCTGGGATCGCGTCGGACGGGGTGAACTCGGTCGGCCTATCGGCCCACCCGACCCGGCGACTTTCCCGCTCGCCCGGGCGAGCGAAGGCGGTCACGGACAGCCACTGCCGGGCTATGAACTGACCCGTTCGCTGTAACGTTCGTGCTAATTTCTTTCCTGAGCTGTTGCTCGGGGTGATCGGTACCGCATACTTCCTGCGAACCTCACCGCCGTCGGCGGTTTGTTCGTGGTGCGGAGTCGATCCGTTGGGGACCACGAACCAGCATGCGGTCCATTACCGGCTTTTCCCGAGAGGGTTTCTGATGCATCTGGTCCGATCACGCAGTATCCGGCTGTTCCTGGCGGCGGCGGCGATCAGCGCGGCGGTGATCACGGGGGTGGGGGCCGGTACGGCACAGGCCGCGACCCAGACGGTCGCCCCCGCGGTGAAGTCCGTCGAAGCCACCGGTGCCCCCGTCTCGGCCGGCACCGGCCGCGCCTGGGACGGTCCCGCCGTGGCGGTGATCGACTCGGGCGTCGATCCGCACGTGGACTACAACCTCAAGTCGGCGATTGACTGCACGGGCCTGGGCTCTGGCAACGACGGGAACGGGCACGGCACCGGGGTCGCCGGAATGATCGCCGCCATCGACAACAGCCAGGGCATCGTGGGCATCGCCCCCGGTGCGCCGATCTACTCGGTCCGGGTGCTGGACTCGAAGCTGTCCGGTTCGGTCAGCACTGTCTCCTGCGGTCTGCAGTGGGTGCTGGCCAACGCGAGCAAGTACAACATCAAGGTCGCCAACATGAGCCTGGCCTATCCGGGCACCGACGACGGCAACTGCGGCCAGACCAACAATGACGTCATCCATCAGGAGATCTGCCAGTTGGCCGCGGCCGGCGTCACTGTGGTCGGTTCGGCGGGCAACGAGACCGAGGACTTCGGCAAGCTCGTGCCGGCCGCCTACGACGAGGTGCTGACCGCCACCGATGTCGCCGACTACGACGGGATCCCGGGAGGCAAGGCCACCGCGCCCTGCACCTCCCCGACTGCGGACGACACCGCCTACAAGAACAGCAACTACGCCGTCTCGGCCGCCGACAAGGCCCATGTGGTCGCCGCTCCGGGCGTGTGCCCCTACACCACCAAAAAGGGCAACCAGTACGGCTACATCCAGTCGGGCACCAGCATGTCGGCCGCCGTGGTGAGCGGAGTGGTGCTGGACTGCCTGCGGCCGGGAGGCACCTGCGTCGGTGAGACGGTCCCGCAGATCCGCGCCACGATCATGGATGAGGCGGCCGCGGCCGCAGCGCGCGGTCACGTTTTCCACGGCGATCCGCTCCATCCGATCGCGGGCACCTACTTCGGATACGAGGTGAGCACGGCCCAGGACAGCGGCGGCGGCTTGCCGACGGTCCCGACGACGACCACGTCGCCCACCACCGACCACGACCACGACGACCACGACGACCACCACCACGACCACGACCGTGGCGGACAAGACGGCGCCCACCGTGTCGATCCAGTCGCCCACCGCCGGTAGCACCCTGACCGGGGATGTCACCCTCCAGGCCAAGGCGTCGGACAACGTCGGCGTCGCCTCTGTCACCTTCTATGTGGGCACGGTCAACCTGGGCAACGCCACCTTGAGTACGTCGGGCACCTGGAACCTGGTGATGAGCTCGTCGAAGTATCCGAACGGCACGTACTCATTGGTCGCCAAGGCCAAGGACGCGGCCGGCAACCTGGGCACCAGTGCGGCGGTGCAGGTCATCGACAAGAACTGATCCCTCGATCGCGACCAAAGGGCGGTGCCGGTCAATGACCGGCACCGCCCTTTGTGCTGTATAAGACGGATCTGTCAGCTCACCCGGACCGGGACCAGGTTGCTGGCACTGTGGTTCCCGGCCGCGTCGAACGCCTGCGCGGTGACTTGGTAGGTGCCCTTGGGCGTACCGGCGGAATTGATGCTCAGCACCCACTGACCGTTGACCAGCTTGGCGGGGCCGGCCAGGGAGCCGTTGATGTAGAAGTTGACCGCGACGACACCGACGTTGTCGGTGGCTGAGGCAACTGCCTGCACGGTGCCCTTGACCGCGGTGCCGGCGGTGGGCGACAGCACCGTCACGCTCGGCGCGGACGTGTCGGTGGTCAGTGACGTGGACACCATCGGGGTGTGCGCCCCGGCCACATTGACCTGGATCGCGTTGCCGTCGAAGTCCACGGCCTTGGGGGAAACCTGCGGGTTGGCGGAGGGGAAGATCTGGGCCTGAGCGGGGACAAGCAGGTGCAGGTCGTCGGTGGCGGGGTTCACATAGTTGACCGTCGATTGCCGGTTACCGTTCTGTCCCAGCGCGTTCGGGAACTTGCACAGGCCGTGGTTCCAGTCCTCGATGATGGAGTTGGTCATCGAGGAGGTGCAGTCACTCAGATAGTGGACGATGTTGTGGTCGAAAACCGTCCGGGGGCTGCTCAATTGAACGGTGCCGTAAGCAAAGGTGTTGTACCGCACGGTGATATTGGAGGTCTTGGTGTAGCGGAGATCCAGATCGTTGCCGTTGTTGCACAGCTGGCTCTTGACCATGCAGCCCTCGATGAAGTTGGACTCGACATCGACATTGTTGATGCCCTTGTCGGCACCCCCGGAGAAGATGATTCCGGAGTTGTAGCAGTTGTGCAGCCGGTTGCCGGTGATGGTGATGTTGGACGAGTCGAACAGCTGGATGCAGTCGGCATGCAGGCCGGAAGTGCCGCTCTGGTTGTAGTCGTGGACATCATTGCCCGCGATGACCACTCCGTTGGCGCCGCCGATGTTGATCCCGTCGATCGACTTCCCGTCGTGGAATGTCGAGTTCACCACGGTGGTGTTGTTCGAATGAATGAACATGCCGGCGCCGTTGAGATCGACCGCATTGATGTAGGTATTCACGGCATCTGCGTACATGTAGAACACATTGGTGGCGGTGACGCCGGTCCAATAGACGTTGGGCGACTGGGTCTTGAGGTTGAAGAAGGTCGACGCACCGCCGGCCGCACCCTTGACCGTGACCCGGTTCGCCGGGTTGCCGTGGCCACCGGTGAAGGTCACGCTGCCGTAGTCGCCCGCGCCCAGGTTGACCGTAGCGCCCGCCGGCGCGATGGAGACCGCGGTGGCGGCCGTACAGGGAGCTGCTGCCGTACAGGTCTTGCCGGTGCCGGCCGGCGAGGCATAGAGCGCGGATGCGGTGGTCAGCGTGGTGGTCGCTGATGCGGCCGGGCCGGTCAGCGCCGTACCCAGTAAACCGGTAGCCACAGAGAGCAGGACGATGGCCGGACGAATTCTGGAACGTCCTTCGCGCCGCGTCTTCTCCTGGTGGGCGGTGACGTCGGACGAGGAAACAAGGGTGGTCATGGCGGTTCCCGAATGGTTGGGGGCCCCGGCGCGGGGCCCTGGAAAGCGGCTGGATGATTGCCGATTTCTATTTGACCAGCCCTGTCTATAGCGCTACGTGATCGAGTATCACGGAGCGTGCATTGGTCCGGCCGGGTAGGTCCCGATGGGCAACGGTCTTCGTTCCGTCGCTGTGCGTGCGTACTTTGCGTAACTCACGGCCCGCGAAAAATGCCCCCGGAAGAACCAATCTTGCGCCCGAGAGGTCATCACGTCGGCCGCGTGATGCCCGTATTGTTCACTTAGCGTGCGCCTTTGCCGACGAATGTCCGAGGGCGCCGACCGGCCTGCTGACCGGAACGGGTGAAAGCGTCCGAATTCCAGTAATCACTCGATCGAGGAGGGGTGTGCCACTCCACATCCACGGGGCGAAGCCGAATCCGTCGCTCAGGACAGCGCGGAAAGGTATTGACCAGCGCGGTCTGATTCCCAGCCGGTGGCCTGCCGCAAGGCCGTCAGGGCGGCAGTGTGTTCGTCGTGCGCCAGGAGGCCGCGCACCTGCAGTTCAACTTCCAGGGGGACGTCGGAAGTGCTCGGCAAGCGGTCGTGATCGGGCCACCGAGGCTGCTCCGGAAGGCCGATGGTGGGTCGTGCCGCCGGCACCGACTCCGCGGGCTCCGCTGGCTGCTCGAACGGTGGCGCGGGCGCGGGTGCGGCCTCCGTGAGTCCTTGATCGGCCGGACGGGCAAGCTGGGGTGCCTCGGCCGCCTGCCCGGCTGCCTGGGCCGCTCGGTCGGCTGCCTCGCCCGCCTGGTCGGCTGCCTGGGCCGCTCGGTCGGCTTCCTCGGCCGCTCGGTCGGCCGCCTGGCCGCGAGCGGCGATCCGGTCGACCATGTTCCTGGCGTGCAGAACTGACAGGCCAGGCGTGCGTTCGCGGAGCAATGCGATCCCCGCCATCCGGTGGTGCGTCCGGACCAGGGTCTCGACCTCCGCCATCAGTTCCGCGGAGAACGTCAGTTGAGTCGGGTCCACCCCCGCGCCGGCGCGATGAGCGGCCGTCATCAGACCGAGCGCCATCACGACCAGCGCGACCAGCGCGATCGTGAGCCACAGCCAAAGCGCCACACGGAGATCTTACTCCCGAACCGATCGCTCCGGGCGGCCGATTCGCCGGATTTCCCCGCCGAACCCGCTGCGGGGCAACGATGTTGGCTGATCACCATGCGCAGCCGACACAACTCGCAGGGTGCTCGGCCGACCCGCAGGCCCTCTGGGCACCAGCGTCCGCCTCAGGAGCGAGCCGGAGAAGTGCGGCCTGTTCGACCGGCCCGTGGGCCGCATCAGCTCCGGCCCGTGGGCCGCATCAGCTACAGTGGAGCCGTACTGAATCGATCCAGACGCTTTGGTCGGATCGAGGCGCGAGGGCTTCCGAGCCCGTCGCGCCGGCAGCGTGGCCACCCGGATGAGGAAATGCCCGGACTATCTGGCCAGCGCATTTCCTTCGCATCCGGTCGCACCGGGCTATGCCCGGCTGACCCGCAGCACCTCAAGAGCAGGAGAAACGAAGGACATGAACACCACCACCAGCATTTCCGGGCTACCCAGCCCGCAGTCGGCCATTCGGCCGGCCGCCCGCACCCTCAGCCGCCGGCAAACCCGCTCCGGGCTGCGTGAGGTGCGCCGCTTCGAGCGGGCGCAGCGCCGAAGTCTGCGCCGTGAACTCGCCCTGTACTCCACCGAGTCGGACCGGATCGACTTCTTGACCATGCTCGACAGCTACCGCGACGAGCAAACGGCGGAGCTGCGGGCCCTGTTGACCCGCTGACCCCGGTCACAGGCCGCCGGGCCCCCTTCCACTTCGGGAGGGGCCTGGCGGGCGCCGGGCCGGGTACGTGACAGGGTGAAAGCCATGCCCGAACCGGTTGCCGGGATTGCGCGCACCATCGATTTGAACGCCGATGTCGGCGAGAGCTTCGGCCGCTGGCAACTCGGCGACGACATGGCCCTGATCCCCCTGATCACCAGTGCCAATGTGGCCTGCGGGTTTCACGCCGGGGATCCTTTGACGTTGCGCCGCACCGTCGCCGCAGCGGCGGGGGCCGGCGTGACCGTGGGTGCGCAGGTCGGCTATCGCGATCTGGTCGGGTTCGGGCGTCGATTTCTCGATATCGACCCCGGAGAGCTTCTCGCCGAAACGATTTATCAGATTGGGGCTTTGGACGGCCTGTGCCGGGCGGAAGGCATCCGGGTGCGCTATGTCAAACCGCACGGCGCCCTTTACAACGCGATCGTCCGTCATCGAGAGCAAGCCATCGCCGTGGCCGAGGCCGTGCGGCTCTACGACCCGACCCTGCCGGTGCTCGGTCTGCCTGCCTCGGCATTTCTGGCGGCGGCGGCGGAAAAGGGCCTGACCGCGGTTCCGGAGGCCTTCGCCGACCGTCGTTACCGGGCCGACGGATCCCTGGTGCCCAGAAAAAATCCCGGGGCCGTGCTGACCGAACCGGGCGCGGTGGTCCGGCAGGTGATTTCGCTGGTGACGACGGGAACGGTCATCAGCGAGGCAGGCACGACCGTTCCGATTCCGGCGCAGAGCCTTTGTGTGCACGGCGACACGGATGGCGCGGTCGCCATAGCCGCAGCGGTGCGGAAGGCGCTCGACGCTGCTGGTCTATCCGTGCGGTCTTTTGTTGCGGAAGCCGGCCGGTAGATCGTGACGGGCTCCACACCGGCGAAGCCGTCGACCCGGCGCCCCTATGGCCAGACCGCATGGTTCATCGACCTGCCGGACACGCTGACGGCGCTCGGGTTCCGCCGGGCCATGGACAGCGACCCGCTGCCAGGGCTCATTCAAGCCGTCGCGGGCGAAAAGACGGTGCTGCTCGAATTCGACACGGTCGGCAGCCGGGATGCCGCGGCCGCGGCCGTGGACCGGCACCGCCAGAACATGGACATGGGTGGCGCCCCAGCGCCGAGCGGGCCTTCGGTGCCGATTGAGATTCCCATTCGCTACGACGGCGAAGACCTGCCCGAAGTCGCCGGCCTGCTGGGCATCACCGAGCAGGACGTGGTCCGGCGACATGCCAGCGTCGACTATGTCGTCGCCTTTGCCGGATTCACGCCGGGCTTCGGATATCTGGTTCCCGCCACCGGGCCGGGTCTGCCCCCCGTGCCACGCCGCGCCAGCGCCCGAACGTCGGTGCCGGTCGGTTCCCTCGGCCTGGCCGGGTCATACAGCGGAATCTATCCACGGTCCTCGCCCGGCGGTTGGCAGCTCATCGGCCGCGCCAATGTCTCCTTATGGGATGCAACACGCCACCCTCCGGCCCTTCTACAGCCGGGAGCGATCGTCCGTTTCCAAGCCGTGAGCACATTGCCGGACCTCGCGGAGAGAATGCCGCCGCGCGTCCCGGAGACCGGCTCGGCGCCCGGACTCACCGGTGCGGGTATCGAAATTCTGCGGTCGGGCATTCTGGCCACGGCCCAGGATCTCGGGCGACCGGGATTGGCATCTCTCGGCGTGCCGCGGTCCGGGGCGGCTGACCGCGAGTCGGCCGTCCTGGCCAATCGCCTGGCCGGCAACCCCGACGATGCTGCTGTGGTGGAAACCACTCTGGGACGATTCCGGTTCCGGGTGCGCGGCCACCTCCGGCTGGCCGTGACCGGGGCACCGACCACGCTTCGCTGTCTGGACCGCCCCGACGTGGCGGACCCGGCGGGCACGGCGCACCTCGTCCGGATGCGGCCGAATTCAACATGGGAAATCGGTAAACCGAACATCGGGTTGCGCAATTATCTGGCGGTCACGGGTGGATGGTCGTTTCCCCGGGAGTTGAACAGCTGTGCCACTGATCTGCTGTCGGGATTGGGTCCGCCCGCATTGTCGGCCGGCCAGTTCATCTCCGTAACCGCCGGCGCCGAAGAAGGGGCCGGGCGGTCGGCCGCACCCGCCGCGCTCTATGGGCCCAGCCGAGTACGACCACCCGCCCGGCCACTCGAAAGCGGGGCGGTCGCCTCGAATGGAGTAGTGCCGTTGGAGGTCGTACCGGGGCCCCGTGAAGACTGGGTCGTTGATTGGCGCGCGCTTTCCGAGCGGGATTTCGTCGTCACGATTAACTCGAACAGAGTGGGTTTGCGGTTGCACGCTCACCCGCCGATGATGCGCAAGATCGAGCCGGAAATGGCAAGCGAGCCGATGTTGCCGGGCGCAGTCCAGATTCCTCCGGACGGCCAGCCCGTCATATTTCTGGCCGACTGCCCGGTCACCGGAGGATACCCGGTGATCGCTGTCCTGACGGCAGACTCACTTCGTTCGGCCGCTCAGCTCGGCCCGGGCACCCGGGTCAGATTTGTCTTTACCGACGGCCGCTAACGCCCTTCTCCGAACGCCCGGCGTCCGGCGCCGGACGCGAGCAAAATGGTTCACATCGGCGAATGAATTTTCGTGGCTGACGCCTTGGGGGACGGTCATCGGCCCCGAGCGACCGCCGAAATACAGGCAATCGGGCCGCCTAGACTAGCGTTGCTCCGTTCGTGGCGTATATTGACAGAGACAAGATCAATAGCCTGACGAGTCCAGCCGACTCAGAAGACAGGGAAAGGACCCTCTCGAATCATGGCCTCCGTCACCAACGTCACCTACACGGACGACATCGACGGCAAGAAAGCGGACGAGACAGTCAAGTTCAGCCTCGACGGCGCCGACTACGAGATCGATTTGACGAAGAAGAATGCCGCCGTCTTACGCAAGGCGTTCTCGGAGTTCGTCTCCGCCGCCCGGTCGATCAAGAAGACCGCCGCTGCCACGCCGGTGACCCGTTCCCGTCGCCAGCCGACGGCCAGCACCCGGTCTCCCAAGGCCGAGCTGGACGCCATTCGCGCCTGGGCCAAGGAGAGCGGCGTTCACGTTGCCGACCGCGGCCGCATCTCCCAGCACGTGCGGGATCTGTACGCCGCCGCGAACTGAGCTGATCTCACCGAAAGGGCCGGGTGCCCGCCGCAGGGCGGGCACCCGGCCCTTTCGGCGTCCGCGAAACGGCTTCGCCCGAACCGGCGGAAATCGCCGGAGCAGCGGTCAGAGCCCGAAGTCGGCGCGACGTCCGGCCGGGACCAGATCCAGCTGGTCCGGGTGCTTGGAAAGATAGGACCGCACAAAAGGACAGTAGGGGAGCACCGACAGCCCGCGAGTACGCATCGCGCCCAGCGCTTGAGAGATCAACTGCGTGCCCAGGCCCTGTCCGGAGTAAGCGGCGTCTATCTCCGTGTGCACCAAACTCCAGGCCTCGTGACCGGCAGGATGATAGGCGAGCAATCCGGCCGGCGCACCGTTCACGGTGATTTCAAAGCGTTCTTCCGTGGGATTGTCGACCACTTGTACGGCGGGGTCGTTCGTCATGAAGCAAGCGTAGCCAAAGGATCTCGTTCACAGGAAAGCTGTCGCGCGGTCACGGAGTTTCCACATCCGGGGTTCGTACAACTGATAGCGGACACACCGAGCGCGCCGCCGAGATGGCCAGGCCCAGGCCACCAGGCGGAGCCGGTCGAAGGAAGGACTTCTCCGATGCATCACTTTCGCGCATCCTCCGGTCTCCGGCAGGTGAAAACCCGGCGCACCCTGGCCCGGGTGGCCGCGGCCTCGACAGCCGTACTGCTCACATCCGGTTTGATAGCGCTGCCCGCTTCCGCGGCGACGACCGCACCCCGACAGCTCTACTACGGCACCGACCAGGCCGGAACATCCGGCGGTAATGGCGAGGCCAGCAGCGACTGGGCCGGTTACGACGTGACCAACGGCGACTACAAGTCCGTGTCCGCATCGTGGGTGCAGCCCACCGTCTCCTGTACCACCGGAGAGACGTCCTATTCCGCCTTCTGGGTCGGCCTGGATGGCGACGGGAGCGAATCGGTGGAGCAGATCGGCACCTCGTCGGACTGCGACAACGGCACGCCTACTTATTCGGCTTGGTACGAGTTCTACCCCCAGGCGTCGCAGGATCTTGCCGCCACGGTGAAGGCGGGTGACCAGCTGACGGCCACCGTCACGGCCTCGTCGGCAGGCACCTACAAGCTGGTCCTGACCGACAAGACCCAGGGTTGGACGAAGACCGAAACCGGTTCGGCCCCCGATGCGCAGAACGCCTCCGCCGAGATCATCGCGGAGGCGCCGTCGAGCGCTCGGGCAGGAAACGTGTTGCCGCTGGCCAACTTCGCCAAAGTGAAATTCACCGACGTCAAGGTGAACGGCAAGCCGTTGTCGAGCGACGCGACCGCCATCGACATGGCCGACAACACCGGAAGCACCAAGGCCTCCACGTCGACATTGTCGACGACGGCATCGGGGGCTGCTTTCACGGTGACCTGGAAATCGGCCGGCTCCACCGGCCAGCAACCCTTCGGTATCGGTGGTGGGTTCGGGCAGGGCGCCGGCCAAGGCAGCGGCTCCAGTGGCTCTGGCGGCACGGGAGACGGCTCCGGCGGCTCCGGCCAGGGCGGCACGGGCGACGGCTACGGCCAGGGCGGCACGGGCGGCGGCTACGGCCAGGGCGGCACGGGCGACGGCTCCGGCCAGGGCGGCACGGGTGCCGACTCCGGTTCCACCGGGCTGACCGGTTACCCGTGGGGTTCCGGCGGCTGGTCGGACGGCTGGACGGACGGCTGGATTACGGTGGGCGGCAGCGGCGCTTCCGGTGACGGGACGGGCGCCTCGTCCGGTTCTGGCTGGGAGGACAGCGGCTCGGCTCTCGCTCAGGCCTGGAGTGATTGGCAGCAGCAGCTGGCCGCGCTGGCGGCCGTCGGTCGCTGGTCCGCCTGAGACGAGTCGAGAATCGGGCCGCACCGGTCGGCAGTTCAGCCGGTGCGGCGGAATTCCAGGTCGAAGATGACGCGGCCTGCCCCCTGACCGCGGTTCTCGAACCGGGTGATGGGGCGGAACTCCGGTCGGGCCGCCCACTTCGGATGGACATTTTCCAAGCCGGACACGGCTGAGGCGGACTTCAGCATCTGCACCGCGTACGGTTCCCAGTCCGTCGCCATCCGGAAGACGCCGCCGGACTGCAGGCGTGATGTCACCAGCTGAACGAAAGATTCCGTCACCAGGCGGCGCTTGATGTGCTTTCTCTTCGGCCACGGATCCGGAAAGAACAACCAGATTTCGTCCAGCCGGGCCGGGGGTATCTGGCTCTCCAACACCTGGACGGCATCGGCGCGCAGTATCCGGACGTTGGTGGCGCCGGTGCGGGCCAGGTGGAACAACGTCTGGGCCACACCCGGCTTGTAGACGTCGACGGCGAGCAGATCGACGTCCGGCCGGGCGACCGCCATCGCCGCCGTCGATTCGCCCATGCCGGAGCCGATCTCCAGGACCAATGGCCCGGTCCGGCCGAACGCCCGATGTTGATCGAAGGGTGCGCCGGGTGCGAAGTGGTTCGCGTCGAGCAGCCATTCGTCGGCGTGGGCGGCCCAGGCCCGTTTCTGGACATCGTTCAGCCGGCCGCTGCGCGGGGCGAAACTGACCACCCGGCGGTGACGGGCCGGCTCCGCGTCCCGGCCAGGGTCGCCCCCCGACGGGGCGGAACCAGGCCGTTCGGTGCGGGGCTCCGGCACGGCCGTCAGGCGTCCCGTCGACGCAGGACGAACAGGGCCAGGCACCAGAGCACAACGGCGTAGGCCAGGAACAGCAGCAGCCCGCCCAGGGGCGACGGATGTGCGACGTTGGAGTTCAAGGCGGCCCCGAACGGCCCGCCCCCGCCGGCAGCCTGGTCATTCGTCGGACCGGCGGTGAACGCGCCACCGGCGGCGAACGGCAACCACGGATGAATCTTTTCGCCGACGGTCGGAATGAGCAGCACCAGACTCTCGATCAGCAACGGCCACAACAACACCAGCGAGATGGCACCGGCCGACTGCCGGATGAGCATGCCCACGCTGATGGCCACGACCGCGGAGATCGCGAAGATCGGTGACCAGCCGGCCACGACACGCCAGCCGGTGCCGTCCAGGACCATCGGGGACGCCGGTTGCTTGGCCAGTGCCTTGGTCAGGAAGAAACCGACCATGGCGCCGATGAACCCGACGACCGCTCCCAGTACGGCGACGAGCACAGTCTTGGCGGCCAGCGTCTGCCAGCGCACCGGCCGGGCCAGGAAGGTGGTCCGGATCGTGCTGAAGCGATACTCGGTGGTGGCGGCCAGCGCGGCCAGGATCATGAACACGGAGCGAGCCAAATTGGCGCCCCCGGTGGCGGTCGCCGGGGTGGCGTGGGTGCCCTGATCCGCCAGTCCCAGGATCAGCGAGATCAACAGGAACGCGGCGAGAGACGACGCGACACACCAGTAAGGGGATCGGGTGCTGAACAGTTTGATGCGCTCGACGGCCAGCAGGCTCACGGGGTCACCTCCGCCGTGACCGGCAGCTCATGCCCGCCGAATTCCACTGAATCGCCGGTGATCTGCATGAAGGCCTCCTCCAACGAACCGGTGACGGGCGTCAGCCCGTGCAACACCACTCCCGCGGTCGCCGCCAGCTCGCCCAGATCCTCGACTCGCATGCCGGACACCGAGAAAGCCCGGTCGGCGGGCGCCGACTCGGTCTCGGCGGTGGTCAGCTCGGCGGTCGTGAACCGGGCCCCGCGCCCGGTCAACGCGGCCACCAACCGATCCGGATGCGGGGTGCGGATGCGCACGGTGGTCTCCGTCGAGCGCTGGATGAACTCTTCGGTGGTGCAGTCCGCGATCAACCGACCGCGGCCGATGACCACCAGATGTTCTGCGGTAACCGCCATCTCGGACAACAGGTGGGAGGACACCAGCACGGTGCGGCCGGCGGCGGCCAGGCTCTTCATGAAATTGCGGATCCAGAGAATGCCCTCCGGGTCCAGGCCGTTGACCGGTTCGTCGAACAGCAGGATTTCCGGATCACCCAGCAGGGCGCCGGCCAGACCCAGTCGCTGCTTCATGCCGAGCGAGAACTTGCCGGCCGGTTTCTTGGCCACCGCAGTCAGCCCCACCAGGTCGAGTACCTCGTCGACCCGCCGCGCGGCCAGGTGGTTGGACGCGGCCATCCACTTCAGGTGCGCCCGCGCCGACCGGTTCGGGTGTACCCATGTCGCGTCGAGAAGAGCCCCCACCGTCGAGAGCGGCCGGTGCAGTGCGGCGTACGGGCGACCGTCGATCAGGGCCCGGCCGGACGTCGGATTGTCCAGGCCGAGGATCATCCGCATGGTCGTCGACTTGCCGGCCCCGTTCGGGCCCAGGAAACCGGTCACCATGCCCGGCTGCACCTCGAAGGACAACCCGTCCACGGCGACTGTTTGGCCGTAGACCTTGCGCAGCTGGTCGATTTCGATCACCTTCAGCGCCTTTCCGGGACGGTACGTGACCGACACCGCGGACGTCCGCCGGCTGATCCCTGGCCCCGATCTTTCCATTGCGCCCTGTGGACATCCTGGCGGCACAGGCGGGCCGGAGTCGACGGTGAAACGATCGCCTCGTCGATGCTGCTGGTGCGGGCAACAGCAGGTGCCCGAAACCCCTACTGGTGCAACAGATGACTGATGCGGCCGCCCACGGCCACCCCCACGACGATGACCACCGCGATGACCAGACTGGCGATCAGAGCGTTCGTCGGCTTCTTCAGATCGCGGGCGTTGCGGTCGCGGCCGTGCAGCAGCAGCGCCAAGGCGGTCAGCGAGCGGGTGGCATGGGCCTGGAGCACCACCTTGGGCTTGGGTGAGGTCATTGCGTCATTCTCCGGCCGGGCGGCCGAGTCGCCGGCGCACCAGGGTGGGAAAACCCTTGGTGAAGCCGAGGGCCCGCGGCTGGTCGCGGACCGGCGCGGCGCCGGACTCGCCCGATGGCGGCGCATTCCACCGGAACAAAATCGTCGCCGTCCGGATAGTCGTCGCTGCCCGCATCCTCGTGCCGGGCACGGTCCCCGGCCCGGGGCTGGTCACGGCAGGACTGAAGCTGTACTCGGCGGTGCTCGCCCATCGAAGACCCCCCTCAACCGCCGGATCCGGGCAGGTACGCCAGCTGCACGAGCTGCGGCTTCCGGCCGCGCCGCACCAGCATGCCCCGGCCCGGCGGCTGCACCGTGAGGTGGACGCCGGGGAACAGCTGTCCCTCCTGCCGATCCCCGGACAGCAGCAGGGCGGAGCAGCCGACCTCCCGCAGCCGCTGCGGCACGGGCTCGAAGAGCGCCCGGCCCGCCCCGCCGGACCGCCGGGCGAGCAGCAAGTGGAAGCCGAGATCCCGGGCTTGCGGCAGGAACTCCAGGAAAGGCGCCAACGGCCCCGGTCCACCGGAGGCCAGCAGGTCGTAGTCGTCGGCCACGACGAAGATCTCCGGCCCTCGCCACCACGACCGGTTCCGCAGCTGAGCGGGAGTGACGTCATCGGGTGGTAGCCGCTTCCGCAGTTCACCGGCCACGCCGGCGGCCATCCCGGCGGCGGTGGCCGCGGTGCCGGCGTAGGCGCCCAGATAATCGTCCGGGACCACGTCGAGCAAGGTCCGCCGCAGGTCGAAGACGGCGAAGACCACCTCCTGATCCGAATGCCGCGCGGTGAGATCGTCGACGATCAGCCGCAACAGCGCGGTCTTGCCGGACTCGGCGTCCCCGATGATCATCAGGTGCTGGTCGGTTCCCCGGAAATCCAGCACGACCGGTCGCAGCTCGCTTTCGTCGACGCCCACCACCACGCCGGTCCGCTCGCCGGCCGCGGCCCGCGCGTGGGCGGCCGAAACGTGGGTCGGCAGCAAGCGGATTTCCGGCACCCGTGCGTGCGGCCAGCCCTGGGCGATGGCAGCAACGAGCCGCTCCGTCGGACCGGCCCCGTCGCGGCCCCCGGAGCCGGCGTTCGGCCCGGTGTCGGGCTCGGGCCGGTTCGTCGGCGGCGCCTCATCGAGCCGGCTCGCCGGCGGCGCCTCATTGGGCCGGACCCGCTCGACCGCCGGCCCCAGCCCTTCGGGCAGGCTCCGCACGACCGGCAGGCAGACCTGGGCCTGCAACCCGTCGCCTTCCCCGACCAGACAGCCGCCCCGGGGTGTCGGCGCGCAGGTTGACCGCCGCCTTGCGGGAGATCGTCGAGTCGCCCCGAATCGTTCAGCCGCAACTCCACTCGGGTGCCCATGGCGGCCTGCAGCTGCATCCGGAGGTCGGCCCACCGACCCGACGTCAGCATCAGATGGATGCCGTAGCCGGGGCCGCGGGTGGCCAGGTCCTGCACCAGGTCGGCGAGGTCTCGAAGTCGGCCCGCAGCACCGGGAAGTTGTCGATGACCAGGAAGATGTCGGCGACGTCCAGTTCGGCCAGCCGGCCCGCCCGCCAACGCTCGCGCATGGCGTCGACGGAGTCGATGCCCCGAGCCGCCGAACAGCGCCTCCCGCTCCGCCAGCGCGGTGGCTACCTCGGCCACCGTGCGGCGCACCCGGTCGCCGTCCAGCGCGGGGCCACGCCCGCGACGTGCGGCAGACCTTCCAGCACTCGCAGGGCGCCCCCGCCGAGATCCAGGCAGTAGAGCGACAGTTCGCCCGGCCGGTGGGTCAGCGCCAGCGGACAGCGGCGAGCGTGCGGGTGCAGCACCGACTTGCCGCTCTGCGGGGCGCCCAGGATGGCCAGATGGCCGCCGGATGCGGCCAGGTCCAGCACCAGCGGCCTCCTGTCGTCTGCTCGGCCGGCCGTCCAGCAGCACCGTACGGTCAGCCCGCACGGCAGCGCCGGATCCGGTCCCGGCGGCGGCGGACCGCAGGCCGCGGACCGGGTCCACGAGACCGGACCGGTCAGCGCGATCCAGCGTGGAAGCCGCGGGCAGCGGCGGCAGCCAGATCTGGGCTCACCTGGCGGCCGGCCTGTGGCGAGACTGTCGACGGCGACGTCCAGCACGGTGGGAGCGAGCGGCTGGTCGTCGGTCGGCTCCGGACCTCCGCCCGGACCCGCCACCGCCGCCAGGTAGGCCGCGGTGTCGTTGAACAGCGGGAAACGGCGCCGTGGCAATCGGTTCGCACTCTTATCTCGGTGTCCCGGCCGGTCACCGGCGGCCGGTACTGCGCCGGAGACATAACCGGCTTGAACCGTTGGAAGATGGTGGAGTCGACCTTCAGATACCCGGAGCCGGGAATCGGCGGCAGCTCGTAGGCGTCGCGGGACGCCCAGCACCGCGCGTGATTCGCCGGCGTTGAAGGTGCGCAGACCCGAGCCGGTAGGACAGGAAACGACTCCAGCCCGCGCAGGCGTCCTTCCTCCAGCCGCTGGCTGGCCAGCAGCAGATGCACTCCGATCGATCGGCCGATCCGGCCGATGGCCAGGAACAGCTCGATGAAGTCGGGCTTGGCGGTGAGCAGCTCGCCGAACTCGTCGATGACCACGAACAGATTGGGCAACGGCGGCAAGGGTGTGACGCCGTCATCACTGTCGCCACCACCCTCCGCCGCTCCCACCACCGTAGGTCGCGGCGACGGTTGTATTCGGTGATGTTGGGCAGATTGCCGGCGTCGGCGAGCAGCTGCTGACGGCGTTTCATCTCGCCGAACAGCGCGTCGTGCAGCCGGTCGACCAGGCCGGTGTCGTCGGAGAGGTTGGAGATCATCGCCGCGCAGTGCGGTACGTTCTCCAGACCGGCGAAGGTGGCGCCGCCCTTGTAGTCGACGAGCACCATGGCCAGCCGCTCCGGTGGATGGGTCATGGCCAGCGTCAGCACCAGCGTCCGCAGCACCTCGGACTTGCCCGAGCCGGTCGCGCCGACGCACAGCCCGTGCGGTCCCATGCCGCCCAGCGCCGGTTCCTTCAGATCCAGGTAGACCCGCTCCCCGGCCGGTCCGAGCCCGAACGGCACCCGCAGGAAGTCCGGAGTGGGGCGCGGCGCCCAGGTGATCCGCGGATCGAAATCGGCGGCGTCGGCGACTCCGACCAGCTCGGTCAGCGACAGGGTCGCCTCCAACGGCGCCTCGGCGCCCTTCTCCTCGATGACCCGGACAGCAGTGAGCTCGCGGGTCAGGGCCTCCCGGACCGGGCCGGTGAGCCAGTCCGCGACACCCCGGCTCGCTCCGGCGGCGCGGCGTCGGCGTTCCGCCGTGACCGGGTCGTCCGGTGCCGGGCGAAGGTCCAGCACAGCCACGCCCTGGTCCGCCGCGTCGGAGCAGGTGACCCGCACGTCCACGGCGGTCAGTTCGCAGTCGCTCCGCTCCACCAAGCTGACGACGTGCAGGCCCAGATCGGCGGGTGGCACGCCCGGCGGCAGGCCGGCGAACGGGTCGAAGGCCGGGCCGGCCAGGTTGTCGATGACCAGCACCAAAGCCGGCCCCAGCCGGCCGGCCCCGGCGTGGCGACCCGCCGGGCGGCCCGCCTCGCCGGCGCGCCGGGACAGTTCTGGCCCGATCAGTGCGGTCAGCTCGTCGGGGTGGCTGACGGCCAATCGCGCGGGGGCGTTGCCGTCTATCTCTTCGGCGGACAGACCGTGGGGCATCCACTTGAGCCACTCGAGCCACCCGCTGGCGTGGCGAGGCACGCAGCTGATGACCTTCACGTCCTCGGGGCTGTGCCAGGTGACGAGTTGCGCCAGGGCCGCCGACGTGACCGCGCGGGTCGCCGCGGACGGGCCGCGGATGCTCACCCGGCCGGCAATCGGCAGCCCGAGAGGCATGTCCGACACCATCCGGTCACGCTGCACCAGCCGGTGCATCGCGGCGCTGGTCACGATGTCCGGCTCGGCCAGCGGATCCCGGTTGGACGGTGTGGTCACAGACGACCACAGTGGCGCGCTGCCGGTCCCGATGCGGACCACCAGGAAGTCGGGATGGTCGGGTCGTCTCTCCCAGAGCCGGACCGGATTGCGGATGATGTCGGGCAACGCGGCCGGCTCGGGATGGTGGAACACCGCCAGCTTGAGCTGCGCATCGGCCGCTTCGAAAAGCTCAGCTCGGACGCCGTCCAGATAGTCGAGGTACCGGCGCCGGAGATCGGCCGCCCGCTTGCCGGCTCCGGTGCGCTGGGCCACGAACATGGCTACGGCGCCCAGCACGGTGGCGATCAACATCAACCCGCCGGCGATGAGCATCACCGGGTTCTTGTTGGCGACAATCATGATCAGCGACCCGGCGCCGCCCATGACCGGCATGATGACCTGCATCGCGCCCTGGAAACCGGCCCCGGCGTCGGGCATTGTCGGTGGTGCGATCAAGGCGATCGGCGCGGCGTCGAAATCCGGCGAGGGACCGCGGGCCGGTCGGTGCATCACCCGCTGCGTCATCTCGCCATCCTTTTCGCGTTCCTCCAGGCATTCCGAGCTCTGGTCCCTGGCCGGCGAGTTACCTGCGCCACCGGCCTGGCGGTTGTCCGGCCGGGCCGACGGCCGGTTGTGCATAACCAGCCGATGGCTCCCGCTCCCGTGCGAGACTCGTCAAAGGTTAGGGCGGGCGGCGACAGGCCTGGCGGGGTTTTCCACAACCGGCCCGGGCTCGGCGGAGCGGGCGGCGTCCCGCCGGCGGAAGGCGGAATGGGCACTCGATTCACCCGGGTCACCGTCGTCGGTGAGCGCCGGCAGGTCGACATCTCGTTTCCCGCTGACGCCCCGCTGGTCGGGCAACTTCCGGCCGTGCTGCGCCTGCTCTCGGTGCCGCCCAGCTCGACCCCGGTCCGGTGGCGCCTCGCCGCACCAGAGTTCGGCACCCTGCGTCCGGATCGGAGCCTGGACGACCAGGGCGTTCTGGACGGAACCGTGCTGCACCTGACGGAAGCGGAAGCGGCCCCGCCGCCCCCGTTCGTGGACGACCTCGAACGCGAGGTCGCGGTGCAGGTCAGCCGAGTTGCGGCACCATGGTCCGGCGCCGCCCGGCGCGGTGGGGTGGGCGGCGTGGGGGCTCTGGTCGCTGTGGCCCTGGCTGTGCTCGGCTTCGCCAGCCCGGCGCCGGTGTCATGGGTGGCGCCCGGCCTGGCCCTCGCCGCCGCGTTGGCGGCGGCGGCCCTGCTCCCGGGTCGGGGCGGGCTGCTGGCCGGCCTGACCGCCTTTCCCGCTGTGGTGTCGCTGCTCTACGGCTTGGCGGTGACGCGTTCCACTCTGGCCCCGTCGGGATCGACACCGCTCTCGATGGTCACGGCATCGACATCCTGGGTCGGCTTCCGGTTGGTCGTGGGTATCGGGCTGGCCGCCGCCGTCGCCGCCCTGGCCGCGGCCCGGCGGGTGGCCGGCGGTGTACTCGCCGGTCTGGTCGTGTTGGTCGCCGGAGTGCTGGCGCTGGTCGCGGACCATTTCGGGATGCCCGCCGTGCGCACCGCCGGGCTCGGACTGGTTGCGGCGGTGGTCATCATCGCGTCGGCGGGCCCGATCGGCACTGGGCGGGGCCGGCCTGGTCGACCTGATGGTCGCCGACGAGTCCGGGCGCCGGGCCGCCCGCCAGCGGGTGGTCGACGCGGTCAGCCGCGGTCTGTCGCTGGCCACCGGCATGGTGTGGGCGGCCGCGGTGCTGGGGGGACTTTCCTGTTTCGAATTGGTGGTGGGCGGGACGGCACCGTCGGGCCGGGTCGGTCAGGGCCCATGGGTGGCCCCAGCGTTGGGTGCTTTGGGCGGGTTGGTGCTGGTCCTGCGCTCGCGCATGTTCAGCCGGGCCATCCACATCGCGCCGCTGCTCGCCGCCGGCGTGGTAGCCGGCCTGGCCGTCGTGTCGCAACTCCCGGCCTGGCTCAGCCTGTCCGGCTCAGCGGCGGCGGGCGCCGGCCTCGCGGGTCTGATCGTGCTGGGCGGCTCTGGTGGTGGTGGCGGGCCTCGGCCGGCTGGCGGACGTCCCCGCGGCCCGGGTGGCCAGGTTGTGGGACGCAGTGGAGTTGCTGGCGGTGCTGGCCCTGATTCCCGGTGTGGTGCTGCTCTTCCGGGTGATTCCTCTGGTCCAGCGCTGGTGGAGCTGATCGCGGCGCAGCGCTGGAGATCCTGGCGGCGGCGCCCCGTCTGCCAAGATGGCTGCCATGCAGGGTCCCCTGTCTCAGGCCGTGGCCGGGATGTGCACGGCGCTGTTGCCGCAGGTGTCGGAGCGGACCCGGCGCGGGGTGCTCGGGGTGTTGAGCCGGCTGGACACGCCGTTGCAGCTGGCCGTGGCCGGCCGCATCAAATCGGGGAAATCGACCCTGGTGAACGCGCTGATCGGACGGCGGGTCGCACCCACCGACGTCGGTGAATGCACGCGGCTGGTCACCCGCTTCCAATATGGGACCGTCGACCGGATCGAGGTCGTCTTCCTCGATGGCCATCGCACGGCCATCCCGTTCGCCCCGGACGGCGGGATCCCGGCCGACCTGGGTATGGACATCGAGAAGATCTCGCATCTCGAGGCGTTCCTGACCAGCGCGTTGCTGAACGACATCACGGTGATCGATACGCCCGGGCTCGGCTCGCTGGACTCGGCTTCGGTGTCGCGAACCGAGACGCTGCTGGGCGTGGCCTCGTCGTCCGGCTCGGATCCGGGCCTGAGATCGAGCGGAAAAGCCCGGTCCGAGGTCGTGACGTCCGGTGGATCCGGCCGACGCGGCAGACGGGGAACTGGACACCACCTCCAAGTACGCGGTCGCCGGCGCGGAAGCGGTCATCTACGTGTTCACCCAGTCGGTCCGGGCCGACGATTCGGCCGTGCTCAACTCGTTCGCCAAGGCCACGGCGTCGCGGGAGGCCGGCCCGATCAACGCGCTGGCCGTACTGAGCAAGGCCGACACCATCGCTCCGGAGTCGGTGGCGGGTGCCCATGCATCCGTGTGGCGGGCGGCCCAGCTGATGGCCGACGCCCAGGGGGAGATCCTGCGCCCGCGGGTGGCGGACGTGCTCCCGCTGATCGGTCTGCTGGCGGAGACGGCGGAGACCGGAGCCTTCACGGCCGGCGACGCCGAAGCACTCCGGTCCCTGGCGGCCATGGAACCGGCCCTGTTCGACACCATGCTGATGGCCGCCGACCTGTTCACCGTCATGGATGCCCCGGTGGACCGGGCCACTCGGGTCCGGCTGCTGCAGCTGCTGGATCTCTACGGGATCAGTGAGGCCGTCCGCCAACTGCGCGCGGAGCCGCATCTGCCGGCCGGCGAACTGCGCCGACGTCTGCTGGACGCGTCCGGACTGGCCCGGCTGCGTTCCCGGCTGACCGAGGTCTTCGCCTCCCGCGCGGACGGGATCAAGGCCAGTGCCGCGCTGGCCTCGCTGGCGTCGATGGCGGCCGGCTCCCCGGACTGGGCGGAACGCCAACGCATCCATGACGCCATCGAAGTGCTGTTGCAGCGGCCGGAGGCGCATCAGCTGCGGCTGCTGGAGGCGTTGACCCTGGTGTCGAGCGGCGCCGTGCAGATGCCGGACGATCTGATGCTCGAGATTCTCCGGCTGGGCGGGTCGACCAAGCCGGACGAGCAGCTCGGCCGGCCGGGCGGTAATCAGTCCGAACTGCAGACCATCGCGCTGGAGCGGGCCGGATGGTGGCGTTCCTTTGCCACCTTCGGGTCGACCCCCGCCCAGAGCCGCGTCGCCCACGTGGTGCACCGCGCCTACTTCTTGTTGTGGCAGGAGCTGAAGGGAAACATGCCCTCCGCGCCGGTCGGCGCCCTGGGGCTGCCGCCCCGGCCGCCGGGCATGGATTGGCGCTGAGCGGCTGTCGAGTTCCTGCCTCCTGACCGCTTGCGGCCAGGTAGTTTCGGCGGATGACCAGCCCTGACCCGTTCGCCGCGGTGGCCGCCCTCGGCCTGCGTTCGCCCCGGGCCGCCGCCACGGCGCCGGTGCGCCCGGCCGTTCCGCTGCCGCAGGCCGTCAAGGGCTGGCGGGAGAACTCGGTCGCCTGGATCAGGACCGACGACCCCGACGCCGCCAGCGTGCTGGCCGCCCGCACCCCGCCGACGGAGCCGCCCCGGCTGGTGATCGTGGGGGAAACGAATCGCGGAAAGTCCTCGTTGGTCAATGGGCTGCTGGGGGTGTCCGGGCTGTCGCCGGTCGACGCCGGCACCGCCACCAGTGTCTACCTGGTTTTCAGGCACTCGGCGCAGCCGTATTCGGTGGCGCGGTTCGGCGGCGGGCTGGCCGACGTGACCTTCCCGGCAGCCGACCTGCGCCGGTGGGCGACGGTCGATGGCGACCCGGACGTCGATCTGCCGCCACCGCGCTGGATCGAAGTGGGCGTCCCCGTCGAGTTGACCAAGCGGGTCACCCTGGTCGACACCCCTGGCGTCGGCGGGCTAGTCGCCGCGCACGGTGAACTGGCGGCCGAGGCCGCGGCGGCGGCCGCCGCGCTGCTGTTCGTGGTGGACGCCTCCGCACCCTTCACCCGGGGCGAGCTGGATTTTCTGGCCGCCATCGGCGACCGGGTGGACACGGTCCATTTCGCGGTCACCAAGACCGATGCCTACCGCGGCTGGCGCGAAATCGTCGATGCTGATCGGCAATTGCTGGCCCGTTATGCGCCACGCTTTTCCGGCGCCGAATTCCATCCCGTGTCCAGCCGGCTGATGGAGGCCTCCCTGGGCCAGAGCAATCCACAGGTCGCGTCGGTGCTGGCCGATCAGTCGGGAATTCCGAAATTGCGGAAGTTCCTGGTGGACGAGGTGGCGGCGGCATCCGCGATGTTGTTCGACGCCAACATCATCCGCAGCACCATGACGGTCGTCCAGGGCGCAGTCCAACAATTGGAGAATTCGCGCCGCGCCTTCACCGCCGGCGCCGCGCAGGCCGATCAACTCAAGGCTCGCCGCGAAGAACTGATGAACCAGCGGAAGACGGGCGGCCGGAGCTTTCAGGTCGGTTTGCGGGCGGAGATCCAGCGGGCGCGGGTGGACTTGTCGCACGAAACGTCCCGGGAGGTGCGGGAGGCATCGCAGATGTTCCGGGGAGCGATCGACCAGGCCGACAACGAAGAGCTGAAGAATCTGCCCCTGCACATCAACGCCTATGTCCAGGCCATGACCCAACGCGGGCACGCACGGCTGGTCGATTCCATGGGCCGCATCTGCCAAACCGTGCTGTCCGAATTGTTCACTCCGGAAGAATTGCGGGTGCTGGTCGGCCGGCTGTCCACCCGCCCGTACGAGGCCATGTCGGCGCGGGCGCTGGAACGGGCGCAGAACGTGGACGACCGGATCATGGCGTTGTCGGGCGCCAGTCTCGGATTCTCGTTGTCGCACACCGTGTTGACCCTGCCCACGACGCTGGGCCTGTCGCTGGCGGCGGCGCCCATTCTGGGCATTGTGCTCGCGCCCGTCACGGCTGTGGTGGGCGGCGCTGCGGCCATCTACATGATGCGGTCTCGTAAACGGATGGCCACCCGCCAGCAGATGAAGCAGTGGCTGATGGAAATGCTGAACGAGGCCAAGGCGCAGGTCGACCAGTCAGTGGCGGAACAATTCGTCGATGCCGACGAGCAATTGACGCTCGCCCTGGACGATGCGCTGGGCAAGCAGGTGGCCGCCCTCGAGGCGGAGATCCGCGAGGTGGACGGCGCTCTGAAACTCGATGCCACCGAACGGGCCTCGCGAATGCGTGCCCTCGACGAGCGCCGGGCGTCGGCGCAGACGATTCTTTCGGCCGGCGAGAGTCTGCTGCAGCGGATTCGCAATACCAAGGCGATCACGGCCGGTCCGGCCCAGGCCGGTTTGGACGCCATCCGCGCGGCCGCCCGGGCCGGAAGTGCACTGGCCCCCGCTCCTGAGGCGGTGCCGGTCGCGGTGGCAGCGGGACCAGGCGGGCCGGTGGCACCGCCGCCAGGACGACCAGCCACACCGCGGCCAGGCGGTCCGCCGCCCGGCGGACCAGCGCTCCGCCCACCCTTGGCGGTGCCCGCCGGTCGCCCGCTCATCCGTCCGCCCGCCCCGGGAGATAGGACGCGGCCACCGGTCAACGTGGCTGGTGTGCTCAGAGCGATGATGCCCGCCGGCGTGCTGCCGACCGGTGCGGCGCCGGTTGGGTCGGCTGGGCCGGCCTGGGTCCCGGGTGGGGCGCTCGCACCAGCCCCGGCCGCCACTCCGCCGGCGACGCCGGCCTCGGTTCCCAGTGCGCCGCCCGCACCCGCACCGCGCGCCGCCCCGCCGCTCGCCGCCACCCCGCCACCGGCCGCGCCGCCGGTTCCACCGGGTGGTCCGCGGTCCATCAAGGTGCCCGCTGCCCTCCAGGAACTGTTGATGCGCCGCGCCGCCGGCTCGGTCCCACCCCCGGGGCCGGGCGACGCTCCGGACTCCCGGCCGCCGGTGCCGCCGCACCGCCCCGGGCGGCACGCCGCCCGCGAGGACGACTGAGGGAACCCGGCCGCCGCCAGAACAGTCCGAGGGGAAATCACCATCACGACCGAGTCGGCGCCGGGCCAGGTGAGGCCACGCGCTGGATCGGTCGGCAGGAAAGGGGCACCGGATGTATTCGGACGATGAGATGACGGACGCCGTGTCAACCGCGGACGAGAACGATGTGACCGCGGCGGCTTCCGGCGACCACGACTTCGGCGGCGGGGACGGCTCCGACCAGGGCGTCGGTGTGGCGGCGGACATCGATCACAATCTGGGCCTGAATGCGCCGGACCCGGATTCCTCCGACGCGTCGCACGGCAGCTTTGACGCGACCGATCAGTCCCTGTCGGGGCCGGCCGACGGCGGTTCCACGGACGCCGCCCTCACGGTCAGTGGCGCGTCCGGCCGGGTCGATCTGGGCGCTCCCAATCTTTCGTACGACGGCGGCGAACCGAACGCCGTAGCCGTCGAGGCGGTGGACGGATCGGTCGAGGCGTACTTGGACGCCGACCACAACGGGACCGTCGACCAGGTGGTACGCATCGAGCCCGACGGCAGCTTCGCCGTCTGGGGCTCCGACGGCCACACGTGGTCGGCGGTGGCGACCGGACACCTGGACTCCCACGGCGATGCGGTGCTCGACCCCACCGTCAACGCGCAGGTGGCGGCCACCGAGCCGTCCGCGCTGAGCCAAGCCGGCGTGGCCGAAACCGGTGCGCACCCGCAGCCGGCCGCCGGCGACACCGCCGATGGCCGGTCGTCGGCGCCGAACGAGGTCGGGGCGGGCGGGGATGCGAAGGCGACGACCACTCCGGTGGCTTTTTCGTTCTCGTCAGCCGTATCCGTTCTGCACACCGCGGGCGGAGAAGCGGTTCCCGGAGCGGATGTCACGCTGGGCCAATCGGCCGCCACCGAATATTCCGGGCAGGCGACAGATCCGACCGACCAGAGCGACGCCACCGAACAGGTGGGGACAGCGGTCGGACAGCAGACAGAAACCCTTGACCCGCAGGCTCATTCGGCGGAACAGTCACCCGAGTCGGTGATGGTCGACGTCAACGGGCAGGAATTCGACGCCGGTCCGCCCACGGTGGACACCGACGGGGACGGCCGGCCGGACACCGTCGAGATCCCCGGGCCCAACGACACCACGTTGCACTATCAGGACAGCAACGGCGATGGGGTCGCCGACAAAGCCTGGGCCACAGACGCTTCGGGGCAGGTGACGGCGGCCTACCAGCTCGGGGCGGACGGCCAGTGGGCGAGTGTCGGGGCCGGGCAGTCCGGAAATGTCGAATCGGTCTAAGCCGACCCGGGCCGCTCGGCCTTTGGCGACGATGCCGCAACCATCAGAAACCCGGACAACACCGAACTCACACGAGTTCGGCGCGAACCATTGACGAACCGCCTCGTCGGATGAGACAAACGGGCTGAAAAATTCGCGAAATTCGGCCGCGGTCTCGGGAACCGAACGCAGGAGGGGTCCGTCAGATCGGTACAAAGCTTCACCGGAGCGGCCGGAATCATCCGGTGGCGCCGGACTGGCCACCAGGGCCGCCACCCCCGACATCCCGTGCCCCACAGAGGGTTCGCATCATCAAGGAGAAATGACATGCAGTACGACGACTCGACCGACGTCGCCTCCGGCCACGACATCACCTTCGAGGGCCAGGACCTGGGTCCGGCCACCATCGATACGAACAACGACGGAGTGGCCGACTCCGTGGCCGTCGCCAGCGGCGAGGACGTTTACGTGATCACGGACGCCAACCACGACGGCACCGTCGACGGCTACGCGGAGGTCGACTCGAGCGGACATGTCATCGCCGCCGAGGGCACCGACGCCGGACTCGCCTCCGACTCCAACTCCGACACCACCCACGGCCAGGCCACCGACACCACCGACCACACCAGCACGCACTCGGGCTCGGCCGGCGACATCGAGGTCACCGCCGACGGTCACACCTACGACGCCGGCGCCCCGACCGCCGACCTGACCGGCGACGGCACCCCGGACACCGCCGTGGTCCAGGGCCAGGACGGCACTGTGAATGCCTTCACCGACACCAATGGTGACGGCCAGGCGGACACCATCACGCAGGTCGACGCCGAAGGTCATGTGACCGTCGCGGTCAGCGACGGACACGGCGGCTGGGAAGTGGCGGCCACCGGTCACATCGATGCCAACGGCAACGTCGTCGAGGACTCCGGCCCGAATACCGGAGCCAACACCGGCACCGACGTCTCCGATCAGCAGGGCACCCAGAGCGACACCAGCCACACCCAGACCGGCACCGCCACCGGCACCGAGGCCGGCACCCAGACCGGCACCCAGGCCGGCACCCAGACCGGCACCCAGGCCGGCACTCAGTCAGCGGCCGCCGGGGACATCACCTTCGATGCCAACGGCCATGACTACGACCTGGGCGCACCGACCGTCGACATGACCGGCGACGGCACCCCGGACACCGTGGTCACCCACGAGTCGGACGGCACCGTGGTCGGTTACTCCGACACCAACGGCGATGGCCAGGCCGACACCGTCACCCAGATCTCCCCGGACGGTTCCGTGGTGATCGGCCAGTCCGACGGCCATGGCGGCTGGGAGCAGGTGGCCACCGGACACATCGACGCCAACGGCAATTTCGTCCAGGACGGCGCCGGCAACTCGACCACCTCCGCCAGCGAGACCGGTACCAACGATGCCTCGTACACCGGAGCCTCCAACGAGACCAGCAACTCGACCGGGACCACCGGTGTGGCCCAGGGCGAGTCGTCCACGTCCAGCGTTACCAGCGGCGTGGCCTCGGGCGACACGTCGGCCGCCGTCCCGGCCACGTCCACCGGTGCCTCCACCGCCAGCAACATCGCCGGTGCCATGACCGGCGCATCCAACAGCTGATCTGGTAGTCCCAGAACCGACGAACGGCCCGCGTTTCCCCAGGGAATGCGGGCCGTTCGGCTTCTCCGGCGCCCGCCGCGGCCGCCGACCGGCGAGCGGGTTCAGGCGGATTTGTTCCTCTTGAGCAGCTTGCGCAGCAAGAACAGCGCCACCACGCCGAGCGCGACGGGGAGTATGCGCTTGAGCAGGGGCGCGCCCGCCGATTCGATCAGATTGATGGGGGCGGCGTCCGGGACCCGCCGGGCGCCGATCGGTGCGCGGCCGCCGCCGGACAGCACAGCGATGTCGGCGTCCGGTTCCTGGCCGGTGACTTCGGCGGCCACCTCTTCGGGGATGGTCACATCGACGAGTTCCGCGCCACCGGCCTTGCGGCCGACCAGTTGTTGCGAGACCGAGTCGGCGAACTGGCCGATCAGCTTGTTCCCGACCTCCACCATGACGCCCGCGGCCGAACTGCGCGGGGCGGCCCGTGATGGACAGGGTGGTGACCAGATCCACCACGGTGCGACTGGGCGACAGAGCGGTGGCTGTGGCGGTCACGAGCATGGCGGCGGTGGAGGCCGAACGGGCCGCGTGACCGGTGGCCTCGATCCTCGCGCGGTGCGCCGTGTCGTCCTTGTCGACGATCTTCGCCTGGCCCTTGTACACCAGTTGGATCGGTCCGAGCTTGAGCTTGACGGATCCCTCGAACTCGTCGCCGTTAACCGAATCGAGCGTGGCTCCCGGGAAGCAGGGGCCCACTTTGTTGATGTCGAGCAACGTGTCCCAGGCGGTGTCGATCCCCACCGGCATCTCGAAGCGATGTTCCAGTTCCACGACGACCTCCTGGGACGCAATTGAAATCGACGTTGATCGTAGGTCGTGCCTGCTGAGCGCGTCGCGGGACCGCTGGTCGGCCCACGCCGGAGGGCGAGTCGGGCGCTGTGCGCTACCGAACGTCGGTGCTCCGATCGTCGGACGTGGCGCGGATCACCGGGGCCGAGAAACGTGCCAGTATCGAACTACTGGCCGCTGTCCCGGGCCCGACCGGCGCGGCGGGCGGCCAGTGGCTGACCACTCCTGCCGGCCTGGCGCCGAGTGCCATCACCCCCGGACGTCCCGGCGGGTTGGCGGGGGAGGCGGCGACCGGACCAGCGACGCCGGAGACCCCGGTGCGAGGAGAGGCGCGCGGATGACCAAGAAAAGGCATCACCACGGGTACGACCCGGCGGTGGCCCCAGGGACGGAGAACGGAGCGATCGAGTCGGACGGCGGTGCGGGTGCCCACGCGGTCAAGCACCGACGCGGCCTGTCGGGCGCCGGCGGTACGCCCCATTCCCTGCCCGCACCCGACGAAGTGGTGGCCGGCCTCAAGGCCACCGGGCAGGACCCGGAAGCCATCCAGCTGCTCACGCCCGAGGGTGAACTGACACCCAACGCCGACTTCCCGCTGCAGGTGACCGACGAGCTGCTGCGCGATCTGTACCGAGACATGGTGCTGGTACGCCGGTTCGACCGCGAGGGCAACGCGCTCCAGCGGCAGGGACAACTCGGACTCTGGGTACCGCTGCTCGGTCAGGAAGCCGCCCAGATCGGATCCGGTCGCGCCGTCCGCGCCCAGGACCACGTGTTCCCTTCCTATCGCGAACACGGAGTGGCCTGGGCCCGAGGCATCGATCCGGTTCAGCTGCTGGGCGTCTTCCGCGGCACCGACCATTGCGGTTGGGATCCGGTGGCCACCGGGTTCCACAGCTACACCATCGTCATCGGTAACCAGGTGACCAACGCGGCTGGCTATGCGATGGGCCAGCGGCTGGACGGCAAGGTCGGGTCCGGGGATCTGGACGACGACCAGGCCACCATCGTCTATTTCGGCGACGGCGCGACCAGTCAGGGCGACGTGCACGAAGGCATGGTCTTCGCGGCCGCCTTCGACGCTCCGGTCGTCTTCTACTGCCAGAACAATCAGTGGGCCATCTCCGAGCCGGTCGAAAAGCAGTCCCGGGTGCCGCTGCACCATCGGGCGCGCGGCTACGGGTTCCCGGGATTGCGCGTCGACGGCAACGATGTGCTGGCCTGCCTGGCGGTCACCCGCTGGGCGCTCGACGAATGTCGTTCTGGCAACGGACCCGTGCTGGTCGAGGCGTTCACCTACCGGATGGATGCCCACACCACGTCCGACGATCCCACCCGGTACCGCACGGCCGGGGAGTCGCAGGTGTGGGCGTTGCTCGATCCGATCGAACGGGTCCGCGTCCACCTGGTCCGCTCCGGCAAGGCCGATGCCGAATTCTTCGCCGCGGTCCAGCAGGAGGCCGACGAATTGGCGGCCCGTTTCCGGGCCAGCTGCCTGGCCATTGAGAATCCCCCCGCGGAACGGATTTTCAGCCATGTGTACGCCGAGCCGCACCCCGGTGTCGACCGGCAGCGCGCCCAGTTCCTCGACTATCTGGCCGGCTTCGAGAGCGAGGGCCGGAGGTGAGCGCGGCGGTTCGGAGCACGGAGCCGGCCGAGGCCGGCCAGGCCGTCTCCACCAGTATGGCGAAGGCTTTGAACACGGGCCTGCGGGCGGCGATGGACGCCGACCCCAAGGTGCTCATTCTGGGTGAGGACGTCGGCAAACTGGGCGGCGTCTTCCGGGTGACCGACTCGCTGCAAAAGGACTTCGGCGAACACCGGGTGATGGATACGCCGTTGGCCGAGTCCGGAATTTTGGGCACCGCCATTGGGCTGGCGCTGCGAGGTTATCGGCCGGTGACGGAGATCCAATTCGACGGTTTCGTGTTCCCGGCTTTCGACGCCATCATTTCTCAGTTGGCCAAGCTACATTTCCGCACCCAGGGCGCGGTCAAGGTGCCGGTCGTCGTGCGGATCCCGTTCGGAGGCGGCATCGGAGCCGTTGAACACCATTCGGAGGCCCCCGAGTCGTTCTTCTGTCACATCGCCGGGCTGCGAGTGGTCTCGCCCTCGAACGCCGGCGACGCGTATTTCATGATCCAAGAGGCCATCGCCTGCGACGACCCGGTGATCTTCTTGGAGCCCAAACGCCGTTACTGGGAAAAGGCCGACCTCGATGTGAGCGCGTCGCCCGGAAGCACCTTCTCGGCAGTGGTCCGGCGAACGGGTACCGATGCCACCGTGGTGTCCTACGGGCCTTCCATGACGGTTGTCCAGGCGGCCGCGGCCGTCGCCGCCGAGGAAGGCACCTCCTTGGAAGTCGTCGACCTGCGCACGCTGTCGCCGCTCGATCTGGACCCGGTGGTCGAATCCGTGCGGAAGACCGGGCGGCTGGTCGTCGTTTCCGAGGCGCCGTCGGAGGCGTCGATCACCGGTGAGATCGCCGCGCGGGTGACCGAGGAGGCCTTCTACTCGCTGGCCGCACCGGTCATCCGGGTCGCGGGCTACGACGTGCCGTACCCGCCGTCGCGGCTGGAGGAGCACTACCTTCCGGATGTGGACCGGGTGCTGGAAGCGGTCGACCGCGCCCTGGCCTACTGATCAGGAAAGGACTCCGTTGAGCATCCAGACTTTCCCGCTGCCGGACGTCGGCGAGGGCCTCACCGAGGCCGAGATCGTGAATTGGCATGTGGCCGTGGGCGACGACGTCACGGTCAACCAAGTTCTGGTCGAGATCGAAACGGCCAAGGCGGCCGTCGAGTTGCCGTCGCCGTTCGCCGGCCGGGTTCTCCAGCTGCTGGTGGATCCGGGCGTGATGATCGCGGTGGGGACCCCGATCATCTCCATCGAGACGTCCCCGGGCACCGAGACGTCCCCCGAGCACCGCGCCCGCCGGTTCCGCCGAGGCGGGCGGGTCGCCGGCGGCTTCGTCCGAGGCCCACGGCGGCGCCACGATCGGGCAGCCGTTGGCAGACGGGCGGATCGCCACCCTCGTCGGATACGTGGCCCCCGACGCCGCGGGCGGGCGGCGGCGCCGGCTGGCCCCGGGGCCCGAACCGGCGCGCGCCGGGCAGGCACCGCTGGCGGCTCCCCCCGTGCGAAAGCTGGCCAAGGATCTGGGGGTCGATCTGCGCGACGTACAGCCCAGCCGGGCGGACGGCGTCATCAGCCGGGTGGACGTGGAGTCGGCCGTCGAGTTGCCGGCCGAGCAGTCGCCCGTGGCCAGCGTTCCGCGTCCCGCCCCGGTCGAGCCTGCCTACGACCCGGCCACTCGCGAGCGCCGGGTTCCGATCAAGGGCGTCCGGCGGGCGACGGCGGCGGCCATGGTGAGCAGCGCCTTCACGGCGCCGCACGTCACCGAGTTCCTGACCGTCGACGTCACCGAGACCATGTCGCTGCGGGACCGGCTGCGCAGCCGGCGGGACTTCGCCGAGGTGAAGATCACGCCGTTGGCGTTCGCGGCCCGCGCCGTGTGCCTCGCGGCCCGCCGGACGCCGGAGGTCAACGCGGTGTGGGATGCCGACCACGGGGAGATCGTCTACAAGGAATACGTGCACCTGGGCATCGCCGCCGCGACGCCCAGGGGACTGATGGTGCCCAACGTCAAGGACGCCGACCGGCTGGGGCTGCGGGACCTGGCGGTGGCGCTTTCCACTCTGGCGGACACCGCCCGGGCCGGGAAAACGCCACCCGGGGACATGCTCGGCGGCACCTTCACCATCACCAACGTCGGCGTCTTCGGCATCGACACCGGCACGCCGATCATCAATCCCGGCGAGTCGGCGATCCTGGCGCTCGGGTCCATCAAGGACGCCCCGTGGGTCGTCGACGGCCAGCTGGCCGTCCGGAAGGTGTGCCAGCTGGCGCTGTCTTTCGACCACCGGGTCGTCGACGGCAGCCCAGGGCTCGCAGTTCCTCGCCGACGTGGGAGCCCTGCTGGCCGAGCCGGGGCTGGCTCTGGCCTTCTGACCGGCCCGCCCAGCTCGGCCCAACCGGCCCTGCCCCGGCTTTGCGACCGACCCGGGGCTGCCCTTCCGGCCGGACCCCCTCGCCTGGCCGGAGTGACGATTCGAAGGCCAAAACGGCTGCTTGCCGGCGATCGTCCGGTCTGTGAGACGTTTCACCGTCCAATCGTGGAAGGAAACGGGGGGTGGATGGTCTTATAGAAGGTGACAGTCCATCCACAGAAGAAGGTGTATTCCATGCGTTCCGTCGCGAAGGCCATTCGCAGCCATCGTGAAAGTTCCAAGAACCGTCGGGCCATCTCCCGCGCCATCGACAACGCCGCGTCGCGGTCGATGCGTGACGAGCTGCTCATCCTGGCGCAGCGCTCCAGCGACCTGGCCCGCTGATCCCCGGGCGCCGAGGCGCCCGGCCGAATTTCTCGAGCCAAAGTTGTAACGCTTTCAAACATCGGCTCGACATGACCTGTGACCCCGATTGCTGCCGGACCCCCGACCCGGCAGCAACCGGGGTCTTCTGGTTGCTGCTCGCTACGGTGGAGCGGTGTCATCCGTCATCTGGGACCCGGCGCAGTACGGCCGCTATGCCGAATTCCGTAGCCGCCCGTTCCACGAGTTGGTGCGCCGCGTGGGAGCCGAACGGCCGGCCCGAATCGTCGATCTGGGCTGCGGCAGCGGTGAGCTGACCGCGACGCTGGTGGAGCGCTGGCCAACGGCTCGGATACTCGGCATCGACTCTTCGCCGGAGATGTTGAGCCGGGCGCCGGAGCGTCCGGGCCTGAGCTTTCGTCAGCAGCGCATCGAGGACTACCGGCCCGACCCCGACCTGGATGTGCTGGTCAGCAATGCGGCGCTGCAATGGGTGCCCAATCACCGTGACCTGCTGGACGCCTGGCTCGAGGCCCTACCGCCCGGCGCTTGGGTGGCCGTCCAGGTGCCGGCGAACTTCCGCGCTCCGTCCCATACGCTGCTGCACGATCTGACCGCCCGGCCGCGATGGTCGGCGGGTGCTGCCGCGCTGCGGCCGGACGCGGTCGACGAACCGGAGGCTTACGCGCAACGGCTGGTACGAGCCGGCTGGTGGCCGGATGTCTGGGAGACCACCTTCGTGCACGCCCTCACCGGCGAAACGCCGGTGCTCGACTGGATGCGAGGCACCGGTCTCCGCCCGGTGTTGCAGGCGCTCCCGGAAGCCGACCGAGCCGAGTTCGAGTCGGTCTACGGTGCGGCGCTGGACGAGGCCTATCCCGCGGTGAACGGCGTCACGTTACTGACCTACCGGCGGATCTTCCTGGTCGGCCACAAGCCGGCATGATCGGCCGCGAACTCGCCATTGCCCTGCACGAGGCCGGCGTCCGCTGGACCCCACGGGCCGGTGACCGCTTCTCCTTGCTGGACCCGGCGTTCGCCGACGACGTCTTCACGCTCGCCGACATGACGGTGGAGCCGCACGGGCCACCCGACAAGCCGGTGCTCGGGTTCAACGGCACCACGGAATGGGCCCTGGACTCGGTGGACCTGGCCGAGGCGCTGTGGTTGCCCCGGGAGGATCAGCTCCGGGAGTTGCTGGGCCCCTACTTTCGCAGCCTGCAAGCCTCCCCCGGGGGTTTCGCGGTGACCATCGAACTGCCCGATCGTCCGGTCGAGACGTTGACCGCCGAGGAAGCGCCCGATGCCTACGCCTTGGCCGTGCTGGCCCGCTTGGCGGCGGCGTCGTCCGCCGCTGCCGGCCACTCGTTGGTCCCGCTCGACGACCGGCTCGGCCAGTAGTCTTTTCCGGTGTCCGATCAGCCCCGAACCATCCAGATGCTGCACGACAAGATCCTGATCAAGCAGTCGGGCCATCCGGGCGAGCGGACCTCCCGGGGCGGCATTCTCATTCCGGCCACCGCGGAGGTCGCCAAACGCCTGGTGTGGGGCGAGGTCGCCGGCGTCGGTCAGCACGTTCGCTCGGTGAAGTCGGGCGATCGCGTCCTGTTCAGCCCGGAGGATCAGTACGAGGTCGAGGTGGGCGGCGAGGCCTATTTGGTGCTGCGCGAGCGAGATTTGCAAGCCGTCACCAAGGAAGTCCCGCAGGGCGGCACCGGCCTGTACCTGTAGCGGCGTCCGGCTGCCGTCCGAACGCGCGGTTGTCCAGCCTCCGCGAATCCACCGGCGGCCGTCCGCGGCCACTCCTGATGCGCAAAGATGGCCGTGACTGACGTCCGCAGGCTTTTTTGAGGGCAGGAGCACGCTGGATATGACGGATCGCTACGACCTGGTCGTCATCGGATCCGGTCCGGCCGGACAGAAGGCAGCCATCGCCGCTGCCAAACTGGGCCGCCGATCGGCGGTGGTGGAGCGGCGGGACATGGTCGGCGGAGTCTGCATCAACACCGGCACCATTCCGTCCAAGACGCTCCGCGAGGCAGTCCTGTACCTGACCGGCATGAACCAGCGCGAGCTCTACGGCTCCGCGTACCGCGTCAAGGACGACATCACCGTCGCCGATCTGTCCGCGCGGACCCACCACGTCATCGCCCGCGAGATCGACGTCATTCGCAATCAGCTGTCCCGCAACCGGGTGGCCATGATCCCGGGTACCGCCCGGTTCATGGACCCCTTCACCCTGGAGGTGGAGAACGAGGCCGGCATCACGCAGGAGGTGGTGGCCGACAAGTTCGTCATCGCGGTCGGTACCCGTCCGGCTCGCCCGGCGAGTGTGGATTTCGATGGCGAGACGATCGTCGACTCCGACCAGATCCTCAACATGAACAAGGTGCCGGCCAGCATGGTGGTGGTCGGGGCCGGCGTCATCGGCATCGAATACGCATCCATGTTCGCGGCGCTGGGCACCAAGGTCACCGTCGTGGAGAAGCGTCCGCAAGATGCTGGAGTTCTGCGACGAGGAGATCGTGGAGGCGCTGAAGTATCAGCTGCGGGACCTGGCGGTGACGTTCCGGTTCGGCGAATCGGTGCGCACCGTCGAACGGCACGAACACGGGACGCTGACCATCCTGGAGTCGGGCAAGAAGTTCCCGGCCGAGACGGTTCTGTATTCCGCCGGACGGCAGGGTGTTTCGGACACCTTGCACGTCGAGGCGGCCGGGATCGAGACCGGCCGATCGTGGCCGGCTGGCGGTCAACCAGAATTTCCAGACCTCGGTCGAGCACATCTACGCGGTGGGTGACATCATCGGGTTTCCCGCGCTGGCGGCCACCTCGATGGAGCAGGGCCGGCGGGCGACGTACCACGCCTTCGGCGAGCCGGTCGGCGGCCAGCCTCGGCGACCTGCAGCCCATCGGGATCTACTCGATTCCGGAAATCTCCTATGTCGGCCACAGCGAGGCGGAGCTGACCGGCTCCAACATCCCGTACGAGGTGGGAGTTTCCCGGTACCGGGAACTGGCGCGCGGCGCGATCCTCGGTGATTCCTACGGCGTGCTCAAGTTGCTGGTGCACGCCGAGACCCGGCAGTTGCTCGGCGTGCACGTGTTCGGCTCCAACGCCACCGAGCTGGTGCACATCGGCCAGACCGTGATGGGTCTCGGCGGGACCGTGGACTACCTGGTGGACGCGGTGTTCAACTATCCGACCTTGGCCGAGTCCTACAAGGTGGCGGCGCTGGACGCGGTCAACAAGATGCGGGCCATCGCTCGGGTGTCGCAGGAAGCGCCGATGGCCGAAGTGCGCGAGCGCGTCGAACTGCCTGTGGGCGCACGGGCCTGAACGATGCCTGAGCTCAGCCGCGGCGCGAACACCGCTCTGCCCGCCGGGTCGCTGGATCTGGCCGTTTCCGGCGCTCGCCAGGGCGCCGTGGATCTGATGGTGTTCCAGCTGGGGCCCGACCGGAAGGTGCGCTCGGACGCCGACTTCGTCTTCTTCAACCAGCCGACCTCGCCGGAAGGGGCGGTGCGGCTGGTCGCCGGAGACCGCATCTCGGCGGACCTGACCCGGCTGCCCCCGACGGTCGAGACGCTCGCCGTGGCGGTCGCGCTGGACGATTCGGTGCCCGGCTCGCTGGCCGCCATTTCCGGGCTGGCGGTGACCGTGACGGCCGCCGGCTCGGGTGTGTCGTCGAATCCGCAGCCGGGGTGGGACGTGCAGGCACCGGCGGTGGGGCTGACCGCGGAGCGGGCCGCCGTGCTCGTCGAGATCTACCGCCGGCAGGGCGCCTGGAAGATCCGGAACGTGTCGGCCGGTTGGGCGGCGGGCCTGCCTTCGCTGGCCCGCGAACACGGAGTCGACGTGGACGAGGCGCCGCCGGCTGCGGCCACGCCGGGGCCGACTGCCGCGCCTGCCGCGCCTGCCGCCGGGTTGCCGTCGCCGTACCTGCCTTCTCCTGCCCATGCGCCCGAGCGCGTACCCGGCGGCCGGGACGGGCCAGGCGCCGACTCCGGTCCCGGCCGTGGCGGCCGCCGCCGCTCCCGCTCCACCAGCAGGTCAGTACGGCAGCTGGCCGCCGCCGGGCGGCACCCTCCCCCCGTACGCCAATCCGCCGGTCCCAGCGCAAATCGGTGGCTGGACGCCGCCGGGTGGCTCCTTGCCGGGTCACTGACTGTGTCTTTCGCCGGGATCCCGCACGTCGTCCCGGGCTCTCTGGCAGGGTGAAAGGCATGGCCGACTTGACCCGGGGCGGCAATGCCCCGCTGAGTGGACAACCGGTGGAGTTGGCGGTCGCCGGAGCCCGCCAAGGTGCGGTGGACCTGATGGTCTTCCAGTTGGCCAACACCCGCAAAGTCCGCAGCGACGCCGATTTCGTCTTCTTCAACCAGCCGACTTCGCCCGAAGGCGCCGTCCGGCTGACCGGACCGGACCGCGTGCTCGTCAATCTGCCGGCCGTACCGCCCGACATCGAAACCCTCGCGGTCGCTGTCGCTCTCGACGACTCGGTACTGGGCTCGCTGGCGACTATTCCGGGTCTGGCTGTGACGGCTACCGGTGGCGGGGAACAGCATTCCGCGCCGGCGTCCGGTCTGACCAGCGAACGGGCCGCCGTGTTGGTCGAGCTCTACCGGCGCGAGGGGGCGTGGAAGATCCGCAACGTGTCGGCCGGCTGGACCGAAGGCCTGGCCGGCCTGGCTCGTGAACACGGTGTCAGCGTGGACGAACCCGCCGCCGCGCCGGCTCCGTCCGCGCCGCCGGCAGCTCAGCCGCCGGTGGCACCACTCGGGCAACCACAGGTGGCCGGGCCGCTCGCCCCGGCTCACGGCGTCGCGCCGCCGGCACCGGCGACCGGTGGCGCGCAGATCGTCGATGCGGCCGTGCGGTCGGTGCCCGGCGAGGCGTCCCTGGATCTGGTGAAGCGGCAAAAACTCGACCTCCGCAAGAAGGAGGTCGCCAAGGTGCTGCTGTCCAAGGGCGCCCAGAACGAGCGCGCCCGGGTGGTACTGGTCATCGACAAGACCGGCTCGATGTCCCGTGAATATTCCAGCGGCAACGTGCGACGGGTCGTCGAGAAGATGGTGCCGGTCGCCATCCAACTGGACGACAACGGCTCGCTCGAAGCCTATCTTTACGCCGTGACATTCGCGCAGTTGCCGGATGTCAGGGTGGAGTATCTGGATCGTTGGCTCGATGACTTCATTCATCTGTCCGGCCATCATCAGGGCATCGACTACAACGCCATCGGGGGATACAACGACGAGATCCCCATCATGGACGAGATCATCGCGACACTGAAGCATCAGCAACAACCCACCCTCGTGTTGTTCTTCACCGACGGCGGCTTCCACAAAAAGAAAGAAATCACCAACCTGATGAAGAAGGCCGCGTCGCTGCCGGCCTTCTGGCAGTTCGTCGGTATCGGCAGGAACAATTTCGGCATCCTGGAGAAGCTGGACGAAATGTCCGGCCGCGTCGTGGACAACTGCGGGTTCTTCGCAGTTTCGGACATCGACAGGATCGACGATTCAGAGCTCTACCGCCGGCTGCTGCACGAGTTCCCGGACTGGGTGCGCGCCGCCCGGGCCCAAGGGATCGTCCGCTCGTGACGGCGCCGTGGGACGGTCGCGGCCTGCCGCCGGTGGCGGCCGCGCGGCTGGCTCGGGCCAGTGCCGACGGGCTGAAGACATCGATGCTGTCGGTGCCCAGCACGATGGCCGACGAGGTGGTCGGTCTGGAGCCGGTGGGCGAGGTGATGGGCTGCTGTGTCCACCACATCGGCTGGCAGGGTTGGGGCGGCTGCGGGATGTACGGGTACGGCTCCTTCGGCGGGCGTTTCGGGATGAACTCCGGCGGTGGCGGCGTGGTCCAGGGCTTCGCCCCGTACACCAACGCCGTCCGGCACGGTTATGCCACCGCGCAATCGCGGTTGGAAGCCGAGGCTCGCCAGCTCGGCGCGCACGGGGTGATCGACATCCGGATCACGGCGTCCCGAATGGATTACGACACCTATGAATTCGTGTACCTGGGAACGGCGGTGGTGTTCCGGACCGGCAGTGCTCCGCATCCGGCCCGGCAAATGTTTCTGACGGACTTGTCCGGGGTCGATGTCGCCAAGCTGCTGCTGGCGGGATGGTTGCCGGTCAACGTGGTGTTCGGCCTGTCGGTGGGTGTGCGCCACGACGACTGGACCACTCAGATGCAGGCCGGGTTTTCGTCGTGGAACACCGAAGTCAGTGGGTTCACCGAGTTGGTGACCACCGTTCGCAGCGGCGGCCGTGCCGATCTGATGGCGCAATCGCGTCAGTTCGACGGGTTGCTGGTCACCGACCAGAACCTGCGGGTCTGGGAACAGGAACCGTCGGAAGGACACCGCGATCACATCGCCGAGTCTCGGATGTTCGCCACCGCACTGTTGAAGATGGAGTCCTCCCGGCCCGACCCGGTGGCTTCGCCGTTGACCATTCTGCCGCTTCGCCCGTTCACGTCAGGAGTGTCCGCCCGATGACTCTCGATCCCGCTGCTGCCGGTGTCCCCGAGGACGCCCTGCGCCGGCTGGCCACGATGCGGCCGGGACAGGCCACTTCGATGTTCACGTCCGACCTGTCGGTGAACGAGTTCCTGCTCGTGCGGGAGGCCGGATTCCGGCCGTTGGGCCTGGTTTTCGGTTCCAGCATTTATCACGTCGGTTTCCAGATGGGCCGGTGGAGCCAGAACCAGGAACTCTCCACGTTGTCGCAGGCCATGTACCACGCCCGCGAACTGGCCATGACCCGCATGGAGGCCGAGGCCGACGTGCTCGGGGCCGACGGGGTGGTGGCGGTGCGGTTGGAGATCGAGTTCAAGGAGTTCGGCTCCGACCTGGCGGAATTCACCGCCGTCGGAACCGCGGTCAAGGCGGACAGTCCCACCACGCCCGACGGCTACGGTTGGCGACCCAACACGGGTAAGCCCTTCACCTCGGACCTTTCCGGCCAGGACTTCTGGACTTTGCTGCAGGCCGGATACGCGCCGCTGGGGATGGTCATGGGCACCTGCGTCTACCACATCGCGCATCAGCGGTTTTGGCAGTCGATGGGCAACATCGGCCAGAACACGGAGATCCCGCAGTTCACCGAGGCGCTGTACGACGCCCGGGAATTGGCGATGAGCCGCATGCAGGCCGAGGGTGAGGCGTTGCACGCGGAGGGCATCGTCGGTATGCAACTGCTGTCTCTGCCGCATCGGTGGGGCGGCCACACGACCGAGTTCTTCGCGGTGGGAACGGCAGTCCGTCCGTTGCGCTCCGATCACACCATTGCCACGCCGCAACTCGTGCTGCCGCTGGTCGATCGATGAGCCGGCCTCCGACGTTCGGCGGTCCGCCGAATGATCCGCATCAGCCGGTGCCGTCGCCGGAATCGGAGCCAGCGCCAGTGCCAGCGCCGGTCCAGGAGCCGGAGCCGGTGACACCCAGTGGCCTCGGCCCGCTCGGCGACATCCAGCTGATGGCGGCCATGTTGCGGCGCGACGGCGACGACATCGGTTCCTATGTAAGGATTCTTTCGACCACCCTGTCGTCGGCGCTGCCTCCGGGCCTGGTGGACATCGATTACGACCGAAACCTCGCTGATCGTCTCGCCGGCCGCCCCGGTCGTCCGGTCCGGGTGGTGCTGCACGGAGCCGACGGCGATCTGGAGATCGGCGAGTCCCGTGGTCGGGTGGTCGCCGAGGTGCGACGAGCCGTCAACGGCGTCGTCATCTCTCGAAAGCAGGTCGGCGTCGACGAATGGGTTGTGCTGCTGGCGAGAGAACTGTCGACCCTGGCGGCCCGAGATAGCCGTGCCCAGGCAGCTTTGAGCGCTCTGTTTTCGGCCGGCTTCTGAAACCGCGGTTCCGGGTGGAGTGTCGTAGGTGGTGCGGATGAGTGATCAGCAGCGCGTCATGCGAATCAGCAACCCACTGACCGGAATCGTCCAGGCCTGCGCGGTACAGAAGCCGACGTTGCGCAGCACCGCCTTGTCGGCGGCCACCTCAGCGCCGGTCGCCCCTACCGGAACGTAGTAGTACGTCGTCCGCGTGGCCGGCCGAGCTGACACGAATCGCCCCACAGCCGAATCGCCGTGGTCGACGACGAAAATCGATTGCGACGCAGGGATCTCGCTGCTGGGTTCGTTCCGGCGAAAATACATGTAGTAATGCCAGCCTTCGTAGGCCATGTCGCCGGCGACGACCACCACGGTGCTGGCATCTGCGTGCACGCGCACCTGCGCCACGGCTTGCTCGATGGCACCGCCGTAGCGTCCCTGCGCCGGGGAGGTGGCCGGCCCGATGGTCCCGATCGTGACCCAGCCGGCCACAAGCGCCGGAAAGATGGCCAGACCGGCGACGACCGCGGCCGCGACTTCGGAATTGATCGCCCCGAACAGAGCGGCCGCTTTGCGCAGCCCGAGCACCGCGACGAGGTACAGCAGCGGAATCTCATAAAAGTTCGTCCGGACGAAACCGTATGGCCACAGACGTAACCAGGCGGCCAGCAACGTCACCGGAAAGGAGAAGACGATAGCCACCAGCAGCACCCGGCCGGCCGCGGATTCCCATGCCTGCCAGCCGCCCAGGCAAAGCAGCAGCACAAGGAGTACACCGAGCAGGATCGACAGGGGTCCAGGCAGGCCGAGGCGATAGGTGCTGCCGACAGTGGGACCGGCGTCTCCGGACACGAAATGCGGAAAAAAGCCCGCCGTCTTGTTCACCACGAAGGCGAGGAGCCCGCCGGCCGAATGCGGCGGGAAATACGGGTTCCAATAGTTGCTGGCCGACAGCGAGTTCTGGCGGAGCACAAAAAGGCTCAGATGCGCGAGGCCGACGAAGCCGGCGACCAGCGGGCCGGCCAGCAACAGGCGATCCTGTCGACCGCCCCGCCACCAGGTCCACAGCAGCAGCACCAACAACGGTCCGGCCGCAAACACGGCCGGCGTGGCCACCAGCAGGCCGGCGGAGGCAGCGGCGATGCCCCACCAGCGGCGCCGGTCACCGGCATCCTTTTGCAGCAGCCAGGTCAGGGCGGCGACGGTGGTGACTGTGCCGGCCGCGTCGGCGACGAACGGCTTGAATTGAATGGCGTACCCCAGAATCACGCCGTTGACCATGACGGCAGCGGCCGCCGCTGCACCCCACACCGCCCCCAACAGACGCCGGGCCAGCGCAAAGGTCGAGTATCCGAGCACGGGCAGCCAGGCAAGATTGGCCAGCCGGAGGGCGAGTTCCGTGTTGCCGCCCCACCAGATTCCGAGCTTCTCGACGACATACCAGCCCGCCGACATGGGGGCCCGGCTGTGCGCGATGGTGCTCCACCAACCAGCTCCGGCGCTCACGTCATAGGCGCGCCACTGCTCGTCGAACCAAAAGGGCTGCCGGAGCGACGGGAGAGTCACGGCGACGAGGATTCCGGTGAACAGCGTAGCGGCGAACGGAACCGCTGCAGCCACGCCCCAGCGCCGCTGGCCGGCTGCGCCCGCGCGGCCGGACGAAGTCGACCTCAGGACCAAACCGCACCTCCTCGTCGGGTCACCTTAAGCGCGCGCTCCACCGATCGGTGGACACGATGTCCACCGCTGTGGGGGTCCATCGCCGGACATCACCGGGAGGTGGCTTCGGCCAGGCTCGAAGTAGGCCGGTAGCGGCCCCCACCACTTTCGCCCGGGAGGCAGACATGAGCGCATCAGTCCAGGAGCGATCGATCCCCGTGTCGGTCGCGGTTCCCTTGAATTCTCCAGCCGCCGAGTCGGCGACCATCACGACATCCATTCGCAGGCACCGGCTTTTTCTGCCTTTCCACCGGTTCCTGTACGCGGTTTTGGCCGGGAACGCGATCTTCGCGGCCATCTTCTTCGCCCATGCCCCCTCGTGGAATTCGCAGCTCACCGCCGCTCTCACCGCCGCGAGCGTCAACATCGGGCTGGCGGCGCTGATGCGCCAGCAGTACTTCGTGAATGCGCTGTTCTCGGTGGTCACCTCGGCGCCGCTGCGCTGGCCGTTGAAGGTTCGGGCGGCGCTGGCCCAGGTGCACCACGTCGGCGGCGGTGTTCACGTCGGGGCGTCGATCTCAGCCACTCTGTGGTTCGCGCTCTACACCGGCGGTGTGCTGATCTCGGCGCCGTCCACCGCGGGCACCGCCCAGTACGCGGCCATCGTCGCGGTCGTTGCCGCGATCCTGATGGTGTTGGTGGGTATGGCGCTGTGTGCTCGGCCCTCGATGCGAGAAGCCCACCACGACCTGTTCGAGGCGACTCATCGGTTCGGCGGCTGGCTGGCGTTGGCGCTGTTCACCGCGCTCACTTTCCTGCATGCCGCGGCCGGCCCCGGCCCGGCCGGAATCGCCATCTTGCAATCGCCCAACACCTGGATCCTGGTCGCTCTGTTCCTCTTCGCCGCCATCCCGTGGTTGCAGCTCCGTCGAGTGCCGGTGGAAGTGTCCAACCCCTCCAGCCACGTCTCGCTCGTCACCTTCGGACACGGCCAAGTGCGGACCGGATCGGCGAGTCGCATCGCCCGCCGGCCCCTCGGGCAGTGGCATTCCTTCGCCAACATGACCTACCCCGATCGGGACGGATACCGCATCGCGGTGTCCCGCGCCGGGGAATGGACATCGGAATTCATCGCCGACCAGCCCACTCACGTCTGGACCAGGGGCGTCCCCACCACCGGCGTGGGCTCGGTCGGCCGGCTGTTCACTCGAGTCGTCTGGATCGCCACCGGAAGCGGGATCGCCCCGGCTCTTCCCCATCTGCTGAACGATCCGACGCCCGCGCAACTGGTGTGGGTCACTCGCAATCCGGACCGCACCTACGGGGAGGAACTCGTGGGCGAGATCTTCAAAGCCCAGCCGACTGCCAAACTCTGGGACACCGACGCCCACGGCAAGCCGAATCTGACGGAGCTGGCCTACCAGGCGGTGGTGGAAAGCGGAGCCGAAGCCGTCATCTGCATCTCGAACAAGAAGGCCACCCTCAAGGTCGTACGCGAGCTGCAGGAGCGGGGGATCCCGGCCTTCGGGCCCATTTGGGACTCCTGACCGGTGCTCACCGGCGTCGATGACCCGACGGCGACTTTCTCGAGCGATCCAGCCCGAGAAACAGCCGCTCGGGTCGTTCGGCGTATGGTGTACCGACAGCTCCTAGAATGAGATGATCTTCCCAGAATGTGAGAACAGCGAGCCCGATGAGCAGGCCTGCGCGGTCACCCTGGCTCATGCTGGGTCTGGGCATGACCGCGCAGGCCGCGTCGGGGGCGTTCGCGCTGGGCGCTCCTTTCCTGCTACCCGCCCTGCACACCCAGGGACTGTCCCTGGGCAGCGCCGGCGTCATCGTCACCATGCCCTCCTTTGGCATCATGGCCACCCTGATCGCGTGGGGAGCCCTGACCGACGCCATCGGGGAACGGGTGGTCCTGGCGGTCGGCATGATCGGCACCGCCTTGGCCGCCGTGGGCGCGGCCCTCACCGCGTCGTCGCACTTCTGGCTGGGGGCTTTCCTGTTCCTCGCCGGGGCCGCGTCGGCGAGCGCCAACGCCGCCAGCGGTCGGGTGGTGGTGGGATGGTTCCCGGCGGACCGGCGCGGTTTGGTGATGGGCCTTCGCCAAATGGCCCAACCACTCGGGACTGCCCTGGCCGCGCTGACCATGCCCGTGATTGCCGAATCGCGCGGTGTGTCCGCCGCGCTGTGGGTACCGTTGGTGCTGGCGGGGCTGGCCGGCCTGGGCTGCTGGTGGGGCGTGGTCGATCCGCCGCGGCCGCCGCGAGCCCAGGCCAGCGCCGAGTTGCTGACGAACCCGTATCGAGCCTCGCGCCTGTTGTGGCGAATCCACGCGGTGTCAGTCCTGCTGGTGGCCCCACAGTTCCTGGTCAGCAGCTTCGCGCTGGTCTGGCTGCAGGAGGACCGGCACTTCGCGGCCGCGTCGGCCGGGGTGCTCATCACGGTCGCCCAAGTCCTGGGGGCAATCGGGCGGGTCGCGGTGGGGCACCTGTCGGATCGGGTGGGTAGCCGGATGCGCCCGCTCCGGTGGGTAGCCGCGGCGGCCGGGTTGACAATGGCAGCCCTGGCACTCACCGACTGGTGGCACTCGTCGGCCGCCGACGTGTTGATCGTGGTGGCGACCGTCGTGACGGTGGCCGACAACGGCCTGGCCTTCACCTCGGTGGCGGAGATCGGCGGCCCGTTCTGGTCGGGCCGGGCGCTCGGGGTGCAGAACACGGCGCAGTATCTGGCCGGTTCGGCCGTGGTGCCGTTGGCCGGGGTGGCCGTGGGCCTGATCGGTTTCCCCTGGACGTTCGCGGCGGCGGCGCTCTTTCCGGCGCTGGCGCTGCCCTTGATTCCGCCGGACGCACCGGCGAGCAGCACCGCATCGGGACCGACTTCAGGACCGGCCACACCACGGACAACATGACCCGGCGGCTCCGTCGCCTCCCGGCGTCTCCTGGCTCGCAGCACCGCGGAGCCGGGTCGAGCCTCAGCCCAGACCGGCGATCTCCCGCGCCTGGCGCAGCACCTGGTCCAGCATGTCGGGGGTAAGACGTCCGGTGAAGGTGTTCTGCTGGCTCACGTGATAGCTGCCGACCATGGTGAGCCGCCGGTTCCCATGGGTGATGGTGGCTACGGCGCCGTGACCGAACTTCGGGCGGGGCCGAGGCACGGTCCAACCCAGACCGTCCAGTGTGCTCAGCAGGGTCTGCCAACCGAAACCGCCCAGCACAACAGCCACTTTCAGCTGTGGGCCGAGCAACTCCAATTCGCGGGCCAGGTAGGCCGCACACCGGTCGCGCTCGCCGACCGTCGGCTTGTTGTCCGGCGGGGCACAGTGCACGGGCGCCGTCACCCGGGCATCTTTCAACACGAGTCCGTCGCCGGCGTGCACCGACAGCGGCTGTGAGGCGAAGCCGGTCCGGTGGAGGGCGGCGAACAACACATCACCGCTGCGGTCTCCGGTGAACATGCGACCGGTGCGATTGCCGCCGTGCGCCGCCGGCGCGAGCCCGACGATGACCACAGCAGCACGCTCGTCGCCCCACCCGGGAACCGGCCTGGCCCAGTACGTCTCGTCGCGGTAGGCCGCACGTTTGCTGACCGCGACGGCCTCCCGCCACTGGACCAGGCGCGGACAAGCCCGGCACCGGGTGATGACCGCCTCCAGTTCCAGCAGCGAGTGGCAATCCGCCGCCGCCTCAGCGGTATCGAGCGACACTCAAAACGCCGCTTCGTCGATCTCCATCAGGGAGCTGTCGGCCGCCTCGACAATGGCTCGGCGCGAGGTGATTTCGGGCAGCACGTTGCGGGCGAACCAGTGCGCGGCCGCCAGCTTGCCGACATAGAAGGCCTCGTCCCTGCCCTTTGCCCCGGCATCGAGAGCGGCCTGGGCAATCACCGCCTGACGCAGGAGCAGATAGCCGATCAGCAGATCGCCGGCGCTCATCAGCAATGTGACGGCATGCTCTCCCACCTTGTAGATCTCGCTGGGCTTCTGCATGGAAGCGATCGCGTGGCCGGTCAAAGACGTGACGATGGCCTGGGTGTCGATCAGTGCGGCCGCCACGGCGGCGGCTTCTTCCTTCAGCCGTCCTTCGTCCTTGAGGAGATCGAGCAACTGCCCGATCTCGTCGACAACGACGCCCAGGGCGGTCCCGCCGTCGCGGACTATTTTCCGGAAGAAGAAGTCCTGGGCCTGGATGGCGGTGGTGCCCTCGTAGAGGGTGTCGATCTTGGCGTCGCGGAGGTATTGCTCGAAGGGATAGTCCTGCGTATATCCGGATCCACCCAGCGTCTGCAGAGAAAGGGCCAGGTTCTCGTACGCGCGCTCGGATCCGACACCCTTGACAATCGGCAGTAGCAGGTCGTTCACCTTTCGGGCCGTCACCAGGTCGACGCCCCGGGAAAGCGGGTCGCTCGAGGCGAGCTCGCCCAGCGAAATGCGGTCCTGCCAGCTGCCGGTATAGAAGTACACGGCCCGCAGACCCTCCGCGTACGCCTTCTGCCGCATCAAGATCCGACGGACATCCGGGTGCCGCATGATGGTGACCCGTGGCGCGGACTTGTCCGCGACGTTGATCAGGTCGGCGCCCTGCACGCGCTGTTTGGCGTAGTCGAGCGCGTTGAGGTAGCCGGTCGACAGAGTGGCGATCGCCTTGGTTCCCACCATCATGCGGGCATACTCGATGATCTTGAACATTTGGGCGATGCCGTCGTGCACTCCGCCGACCAGGGTGCCCACCGCCGGAATCCCGTGCAGGCCGAAGGAAACTTCGCAGGTGGCGGAGACCTTGAGGCCCATCTTGTGCTCGACGTTGGTGACGAAAACGCCGTTGCGCTCACCGAGCTCTCCGGTTCGGAGGTCGACGTGGAACTTGGGAACCGCGAACAGGCTCAGACCTTTCGTCCCGAGCCGGGATTCAACGCCCTCGCCTTCCGGTCGGGCCAGCACCAGGTGAACGATGTTCTCGGACAGGTCGTGATCGGCCGAGGTGATGAAGCGTTTGACACCTTCCAGCTGCCACGTGCCGTCCGACTGGCGGATCGCGCGGGTCCGGCCGGCACCGACATCACTGCCGGCGTCCGGTTCGGTGAGCACCATGGTGGCGCTCCAGACGTTGTCGATCATGAGCTGGGCCAATCGCTTCTGGTCCTCGGTGCCCAACATGTGCAACGCCGAGGCGAAGTTCGCGCCGCCGTACATGAAGACGGCCGGATTGGCGCCGAGCACCAGCTCCGCGCAGGCCCACCGCAAGGTGTGCGGTGCGCCGAAGCCGCCCAGCTCCGCCGGCAACTCCAAGCGCCACCATTCGCCGTCGATGAGCGCCCGGTAGGACTTCTTGAACGACTCGGGCAAGGTCACCGAAAACGACGTCGGGTCGTACTCGGCGGGATGCCGGTCGGCGTCCGCCCAACTGTCGGCCAGCGGGCCGGTGGCCAGGCGCTCCAACTCGGTCAGCACGCCGCGAGCTGAGTCCGGGTCCATGTCGGCGAACGGGCCCAGCCCCATGACGGACTCCGAGTGAAAGACCTCGAACAGGTTGAATTCCAGGTCTCGCAGGTTCGCCTTGTAGTGCCCCATGGCCGTTGACCGTCCTCCGCTGTCGAAACGTCCGGCGGTACGCGAACACGCGGGCGACCGCCGGGCCTGCCGGTCGAGCTAAGTTACCGGCCAGTAGGGTCAGGTTATTACTGGCCGGTAACTTAGGCAACCGGATCTCAGTTCCTGGGAGTCAAGACACAGAATTCGTTGCCTTCCGGGTCGGCCAGCACCACCCAAGGGCTGCCCCCTTGCCCCACGTCGACCCGGCTGGCGCCCAGCTCCTCGAGGCGGCGAACCTCGGCATCATGGTCGTCATCGGCGCGCGGAGCCAGATCGAGGTGCAGGCGGTTCTTGACCGCCTTGCTGTCCGGCACCCGGACGAAAACCAGCCCTGGGCCCTGCTTCTCAACCGGCGTGGAGTCCGCTTCGGCGAGCGCGTGCGGCGGGACGAGGACCAGTTCGTCGTCGGCCTCGTAGGCGATGCGGTAGTCGAGCGCCTGCGCCCACCAGCGGCCCTGCGCGGCGATGTCGTGGCAATCGATGACGACGGAATACCAGCGAACACTCATGGCGGCGACCCTAGAGCGCGCCACCGACATCCGCGCTGACCAGGGCGATCCACCGGCCACCGGGCGGGGCGTGGGCATTGTCGGTGGCATGGTGCACCATCGGCGCATGGTTGGCGGGGGGCACTGGCAGGCGGCGCGACGATGACGTTGGTGGTGCACCGGGCCGCGCGGGCCGACTGGTTGGCCGATGCCCTGGCGGAGGTGCTGGCCGAGCCGCTGGCCGACGTCTTCGCCGACGAAATCATCGCGGTTCCGTCGCGCGGGGTGGAGCGATGGCTGATGCAGCGCCTCTCGCATCGGCTGGGCCGCTCGGCGGGCGGCGAGGCCGGGGTGTGTGCGGCGGTCCGGTTTCCCTCCCTGCCCGGGCTACTGGCCGAGATTCTGATGGTGCCTGCCCCCGACCCCTGGTCAGCAGACGCCTTGGCCTGGACCGTTCTGTCTGCGATCGGGGACGTGTTGGGCGAGCCGTGGTGTGCGGAACTCAACCGTCATCTGGGCGCCGATTCCGCCGTCGATTCCGCCGCCGATTCCGCCACCGATTCCGCCACTGACAACGATCTGCGGCGGGGGCGCCGGTTTCCCGTCGCCCGGCGCTTGGCCCATCTCTTCGCCGGGTACGCCGCCTACCGGCCGTCGCTGCTCCGGGACTGGCGCGCGGACCGGGACACCGATGGAGCCGGTCGACCGCTGCCCGCCGACCTCAAGTGGCAGGCGCAGCTGTGGCGGGAGACCAGAAGCCGCGTTCCGTCTCCCGACCCCATCGAACGGTTCGACACAGCGATGGGCGACCTGCGTGCTGATCCAGCTGCCCACGATCTGCCCGCCCGGGTCAGCGTCTTCGGGATCACCCGGTTGTCCCGGGCGGACCGCGCGGCGCTCGCCTGCCTGGCTGAACACCGGGACGTGCACCTGTGGTTACCGCATCCGTCCGGGGCGCTGTGGGACGCGGTGATCCCGGCGGCCGGCGCCGACAGGGTGGCCGCGCCCCGCCGGGCCGACCAAACCGCCCAGCTGGCGGTGCATCCGTTGCTGCGCTCGCTCGGCCGGGAGTCCCGCGAGCTGGCCGAAACCCTGGCCGGAGCTGCGAACTCCTCGTCGGGCGACGACGTGCCCGACGCCGGCCCGGATCACTTGCTCCGCCGGCTGCAGGACGACATCCGAGCGAATCAACTGCCCCACCGGCGACCGCTGAAACCCGACGACCGCAGCGTGCGGGTGCATTCCTGCCATGGCCCGGCCCGCCAGGTCGATGCGCTGCGGGACGCCATCATGGGCATGTTGGCCGACGATCCGACTCTGGAACCGCGCGACATCATCGTGATGTGCCCGGACATCGAGCGGTACGCGCCGCTGCTCCAGGCGTCCTTCGGACTCGGCGACGTGCTCGGCGCAGCCCACCCCGCCCATTCGCTGTCGGTCCGGCTGGCCGACCGGTCCCTGCGCCAGACCAACCCGTTGATCGACACGGCGGCCCGGCTGCTCGACCTGGCCGACGCGCGGGTCACGGCCTCCCAGATCCTCGACCTGGCCGGCACCGAGTCGGTGCGCCGTCGCTTCGGATTCGACGACGACGCCCTCTCGGTGCTGGCCGGCTGGATCGCCGACGCGGGCGTGCGGTGGGGACTGGACGCCGCCGATCGCGAGCCGTTCGGCTTGGCGGCGTTTCCCCAGAACACCTGGGCCGCCGGCTTGGACCGGCTGCTGCTCGGGGTGGCCATGCCCGAGGAACCCGGGGTGTGGCTGGGCCGGGCTCTTCCCCTGGACGATGTGGGCAGTGCCGACGTGGTGCTGGCCGGCCGCTTCGCCGAGTTCCTCGATCGGCTGCGCGGCGCGCTGTCGGGCCTGCGGTCGGGCGGCACGCTGGACGCCTGGATCCAGCGGCTCGCCGACGGTGTCGATGCGCTCGCGGACACGCCCCCCACCGAGGCGTGGCAACTCACGGAGCTGTCCCGGCAACTGACCTCGTCCCGCGCCGAGGCCGGTGAACTGGCCCAGCGCGCCCAACTGACGCTGCCCGAGGTGCGGGCGTTGCTGGCCGATCGGCTGAAGGGGCGACCCACCCGGGCGAACTTCCGGACCGGCGCGCTGACGATCTGCACGATGGTCCCGATGCGGTCCGTTCCCCACCGGGTGGTCTGCCTGCTCGGCCTGGACGACGGCAGCTTCCCGCGAGCCGCGGGCACGGACGGCGACGACGTCCTCGCCCGGGATCCGCTGGTCGGGGAGCGGGATGCCCGGGCCGAGGACCGCCAGCTGATGCTCGATGCGTTGATGGCCGCCACGGAAAAAGTGGTTCTCACCTACACGGGAGCCGACGTCCGCACCGGCCAACCCCGGCCCCCCGCCGTTCCACTGGCCGAACTGCTGGACGTGCTCGACCTGACGGCGGAGCCGCCTCCCGGGCCGCCGGCGTGGTCCTCCGCCCAGGATCGATTGGTGTCGGCCCAGGTCCTGGTGGTGCAACCGCTGCAGCCGTTCGACGAGCGGCTGGTCTCGCCCGGCGCCCTGGAACCGCACCACCCGGTGCCGTTCACGTTCGACCGACCGGCTCTGGACGCCGCACGAGCGGCCAGTGAAATCCGCCGTCCGGAGCCGGCGCTGCTGCCCACTCCGTTGCCGCCGCCGGCCGCGGATCCCGTCGACCTCGACCAGATGATTCGGCTGCTCACCAAGCCGGCCGGCGGGTTCCTGCGACAGCGGCTGCAGCTCCGCACGGCCGACGAAGACGACGACCCCCGGGACGACCTCACCATTGCGGTCGACGGGCTGCAACGCTGGGACATGGGCACCAGACTGCTGGAATCCCGGATGGCCGGCGTGGAGGTGACCGCCGTCCGGCAGGCCGAATGGCGTCGCGGTTCGCTGCCTCCTGGTCCGCTCGGGAATCGGCTGTTGAACGAGTTGATGGATTCGGTGGAGACGGTGGTGGCGGCCGCCCAACCGCTGTGTTCGTCGCCCGCCACCACCCTGGAGATCACGGTGCCGGTGGCTGCCGGGCTGGAGCTGCGCGGCAGTGTCGCCGGGGTGCGGGGCGATCGCCTGGTCGCGGTCCAGTTCGGCAAGGTCCAGCCGGCCGCCCGGCTGCGCGCTTGGGTACGGCTGCTGGCGTTGACCGCCGCCTACTCCGATAGCCCCTGGCGAGCGACCACGGTCGGGCTGCAGGACGGCAGCGCCCGGGCGTCCGAGCTCGGCCCGGTGCCGCTCTCGCTGGCGCGGGAATGTCTCAACCAACTGGTCGCTGTCTACCGGCAAGGCTTGCAGCAACCGTTGCCCATTCCGGTCAAGACGGCGGAGGCCTATGCCGTGGCGCGCCGATCCAGCGCCGGACGGCCCGGGGCGGTACGCCAAGCCGCCGTCTTCTGGGCCGGCCGGTTCGGTGAGAACCGCGAGCCGGACAACGTCCGGGTGTGGGGGGTCGGTGCTGCGCTGGAGCGTCTCGAGCAGGCCCGCCCGCCCGAACCCGGGGCCGGGCGGGACGAAGCTTCGACCGCTCCGCCGGCCGGCGCCGAAGGGGCGAGTTGGCTGGACGAGTTGGTGCGGACGGTCTGGAAGCCGCTGCTCGAGCACGAACGGTTGGCCTGGCTGTGAGCGTCGCGCCGCTGTCGTTGGTCGACGACCTGCCTGCTTTCGACCTCACCGGGCCGTTGCCCCGCGGGCTCACCTTGCTGGAGGCCAGCGCCGGCACCGGCAAGACATACACCGTGGCGGCTTTGGTGGCCCGCTACCTGGCGGAGGGGGTGGCCACTCTCGACCAGCTGCTGATCGTGACGTTCGGCCGCGCGGCCAGTCAGGAATTGCGGGAGCGGGTCCGGGTCTGCCTCTTCGCCACCGAACTGGCGCTCGCCGACCCGGGTCGGGCCCGAATCGAGGGCGACGCCTTCGTCCGGCAACTGGCCACCGGCGACAGCGACGAGATCGCCGAGCGGCGGGGCCGCCTGGGGGCCGCCCTCAGCGATTTCGACGCCGCCTCCATCGCCACCACCCACCAGTTCTGTCAGCAGGTGCTGGCCATGCTGGGCGTCGCCGGCGACGCCGATCCGGACGCGACGCTGGTCGAGAACCTCGACGATCTGCTGGTCCAGGTGGTCGACGATCTCTACGTCCGCCGCTTTGCCGCCCCCGAGGCCCCGGTCCCGCCGTTCGACCATGCGACGGCCCTGGCCATCGGGCGCCAGGTCGCGGCCGATCCGCAGGCGCACCTGGAGCCGGCCGAGGCCGCCCCGGGCAGCGTGGCGGCGGCCAGGTTCGAGTTCGGTCGTGAGATCCGGGCCGAGTTCGCGCACCGCAAGCGGGTGCGCGGGGTGCTCGATTACGACGACCTGCTGAGCCGCCTCGCCGATTCCCTGGATCCGGCCCTGGCCGGCCCGGCGGCCTTCTCGGCCCGGGAACGGATGCGTTCCCGCTGGTCCATCGTGCTGGTCGATGAATTCCAGGACACCGACCCGTCCAGTGGTCGGTGTTGCGCCAGGCGTTCGTCGACGATCGGCCGAAGAAGTCGAGAGGTCGGAGAGGTGCCGTCCTCCCCGACCACACTGGTGTTGATCGGCGATCCGAAGCAAGCCATCTACGGCTTCCGCGGCGGCGACGTGGTCACCTATCTCCAGGCCACCCGGACCGCCGGCAAGGCGACGCTGGCCACCAACTGGCGAACCGACTCCGAGCTCGTCGACCGGCTGCAGGTGTTGTTGGGCGGTGCCGAACTGGGAGCGACCGAGATCGTCGTCCGCCCGGTCACGGCATCGCACCCCGGCTCCCGGCTGGCCGGTCCGAACCGTGCGCCGCTGCGGTTGCGGCGGGTACCCCGGCAGCTGATCCCGGGTCAGGCGACGAGCCTGCCGCCCATTCGTGATGTCCGCGAGCACATCGGCGCGGACCTGACCGCCGACATCGTCCGGCTGCTGAACTCCGCCGCGGCCTTCGACGGTCACCCCGTCCGGGCCGGGCATATCGCCGTCCTGGTGAACACCAACGCCAACGCGGCGGAGGTACAGGGCGCGCTATCCGCCGCGGGCGTCCCGGCCGTGCTCGGCGGGTCCGGCAGCGTGTACGGCAGCGCCGCGGCGGCGGATTGGCAGGTGTTACTGGAAGCGCTGGAACAGCCCCATCGCGCCGATCGGGTGCGCTCGGCCGCTTTGACGCCCTTCCTGGGGTACTCGGCCGCCGAACTCGACGCCGGGGGCGCCGACCTGACCGACCGGCTTACCACGGTGATCGCCGGGTGGGCGGCCTTGCTCTCCGCCCGCGGCATCGCGGCCGTCCTCGAGGTCATCACCGATACCAACGGGCTGTGGTCGCGGACGCTGGCCTGGCGGGGCGGTGAACGCCGCCTGACCGACCTGCGGCACATCGGCGAGGACCTGCATGTGGCCGCGCGGCAGGAGGCGCTCGGGCGGGGTCATTGGCCGCGTGGTTGCGCCGCCGGCGCACCGAAGCCGCGGATGACCAGGACCGGGAGCGGTCAGCGGCGGCTGGATTCCGACGCCGCCGCCGTTCAGATCCTGACGGTGCACGGCAGCAAAGGACTGGAGTTCCCGATCGTCTATCTGCCGTTCGCTTTCGACCGCTGGGTCAACGACAGCCCCGACTTCCTCCAACTGCACGAGGCCGGCCGGCGGGTCCTGGACGTCGGTGGCGGCAATCTGGCCGGCACCTCGCCCGATGACCGGACGCGGCGCCGGGAACGGGTCGCCGCCGCGGATGCCGAACAGGACGCCGAGGCGCTGCGCGTCCTCTATGTGGGGCTGACCCGGGCCCAGTCGCAGCTGGTGGTGTGGTGGGCGCCGACGAAGAACACGCCGCGGTCCGGTCTGCACCGCGTGCTGTTCGGACGCGACCGCCCCGTCATCCGCGGCGAGGTGCCGGTTCCGCCCGACCGCGATGTCAGCCTGCGCCTCGAGGAATGGGCAAATCTGGGTGGGCTCGCGGTCGAGATGACCACCCCGGGTCCCGTTGCCGAGGTGTACCGGACGCCGTCGTCCGAGACGACTCAGCGGTCCGTGCGGCTGTTCAACCGCAGCATCGATCTGGGGTGGCGGCGCTCCTCCTTCAGCTCGCTCACCGCGGACGCCGATCACGCGTCCGCCGCTCCCGGGGTGGAGAGCGAACCGGAGTCGGCCGACCGGATCGACGAAACGTTGGCCGCCGCGGTTCTCGACGACCCCCTCCAGGGGCCCGGCGGGCCGCCGGGTCCGCCGCCCCTGGACGGAGCCGATACCGGCGCGGAATGGCCAGCGTCCGCGATGGCGGACCTGCCGGCCGGGACGCTGTTCGGGACGCTGGTGCATGCCGTGCTGGAAGAGGTCGATTTCGCCTCGCCGACACTGGACGATGACCTGCTGGCCCACTGCCGCGAACAGCTGTCGGGTCGAGCCGGCGATTTCAGCCCCCGAGCGCTCGCGACGGCGCTGGCGGCGGTGGTGCGCAGCCCGCTGACCCATTCCGGGCTGACGCTGGCCTCGTTCGGGCGGGGCGATCGTCTCGCCGAGCTGCTGTTCGAGCTGCCCCTGGCCGGCGGCGACAATCCGACCGCCTCCCACACCCTCGGCGAGCTGGGCCCGCTGCTGACGCATCACCTGCCGGTCGACGATCCGGTGGCCGGCTATGCCGTCCGGCTCACCGACCCCGACCTGAGCGACCGTCCGCTGCGCGGCTACCTGAACGGCAGCATCGACGCGGTGCTTCGCCTGCGCGGCGCCGACGGCGTGCCGGCATACACAGTCGTGGACTACAAGACCAACTGGCTCGGCCCGCCGCCCCTGGCCGCGGAGCCCGGCAGCGTTCTCAGCACCTTCCACTATCGGCCCAGCGCGGTGGCCGCGGCCATGGCCGGCTCCGACTATCCCCTGCAAGCCCTGCTGTACAGCGTTGCCCTGCACCGCTTCCTGCGGTGGCGGCAACCCGATTACGACCCGGAGCGTCACCTGGCCGGCATCAAGTATTTGTTCGTGCGCGGCATGGTCGGGCCGGCCACGCCCATCGTCAACGGCACGCCCTGCGGCGTCTTCGACTGGCGGCCCCCGGTTCCGCTGATCGAGGCCCTCTCGGCCCTGCTGGACGGTGATCGACGATGACGACCGCGGACGTGCAGGGATCCGTGGCGCCCGGGCGAGACCGATGGCACGCCGACCGGGCCGTCCGCGCCGAGGGGCTGCTGGCCGCCTTCAACCAGGCCGAGGTGATCACTTCCGCCGACATCCAGGTGGCGACCACCCTGGGTCGGCTGGCCGGCGAATCCGACCCCGCCGCCCTGTTGGGCGCCGCCATGGCGGTGCGCGCGCTGCGAGGCGGCGCCGTATGTCTGGACCCCGCCGACGTGGTGACGCGAGCACTGCCCGATCCCGGGCCCACCTGGCCGGAGGTCGCCGCGTGGACCGCCGCCCTGAGGTCCAGCCCATTGACCGGCCCCGGCCGCCCACTGATCTGGGACCTCGACCGGCTCTACCTGCACCGCTATCACGAGCAGGAATCGCAGGTGTGCGCCGACCTGCTGGACCGGCAGAGCAGCCGTCCGCCCGCCGTCGACCGGGCCCGGCTCGACGCCGCCCTCCACCGGTTGTTTCGCGACGGCGACGCAAATCAACGGTTGGCCGCCGAGGTGGCGGCGTCCCGGTGGACGACCGTGGTGGGCGGCGGACCGGGCACGGGCAAGACCACCACCGTGGCCCGCATGCTGGCGGTGCTGGCCGATGTGAGCGATCCGGGCTTGACCGGTCACTCGACCCGAACGGTGCGGATCGGTCTGGCGGCGCCGACCGGAAAGGCCGCCGCCCGGTTGCAAGAGGCGGTGCAAGCGGAAGCCGCCGCGTTCGCTCCGGCCGATCGGGACCGGATCGCGGGGCTGACCGCCTCGACCGTGCACCGGCTGCTCGGCTGGGAGCCCGGCAGCCGCAATCGGTTCGCCCATCGGCGCAGCCGGCGGCTGCCGCACGACATCGTGGTGGTCGACGAAGCGTCGATGCTCTCGCTCACCCTGACGGCCCGGTTGCTGGAGGCGATGCGGCCGGACGCCCGGCTGATCCTGGTCGGCGATCCGTCGCAGCTGGAGTCGGTGGAGGCGGGGGTGGTGCTCGCCGATCTGGTCGCCGGCCTGACCGCCCGAGCCCGGCTGACGGGCAGCCCGGACGGCACACCAACCGCCCGAGCCCCGCACACAGGCAGCCCGGACGGCACACCAACCGCCCGAGCCCCGCACACAGGCAGCCCGGACGGCACACCAACCGCCCGAGCCCGGGGGACAGACGACCTGGAACCCGAGACCGACGCGGAGCAGGCCCGCATCAGCGGCGTGGTCACCCTGACCAACTCCTACCGCTTCCACGGCGGCATCGCCGACCTGGCCTCGGCGATCCGGTCCGGAGATGCCGACCGCGCCCTCGCGGTGCTGGAAAGCGGCACGGACGATGTGGAATTCGGTCCTGACCTCGGCGAGGTCGTCGCGGCCGAGATGACCGCGTCGGCTCTGCGGCTGGTGGAGGCGGCCGAACTCGGCGACGCGGACGCCGCCTTCGCCGCCCTGGCCCGGCACCGCCTGCTGTGTGCACACCGCTCGGGACCGGCCGGTGTCGCCCTGTGGAATTCCCGGGTGGCCGGCTGGGTGAGCGGGGTCCGGCGGGGTCGAGGCGAGTGGTTCGCCGGGCGACCGCTACTGGTCGTCCGCAACGACATCACCCTCGGTCTGTACAACGGCGATACCGGGGTCACCGTGCGCGGCGCCGACGGGGGACTCGTGGTCCTGTTCCAACGCGGCACCACACTGACGCGGTTGCCGCCCAGCCGGTTGTCCACCGTGGAGACCGCCTACGCGCTGACCGTGCACCGAAGCCAGGGTTCGCAATACGACCAGGTCAGCCTGATATTGCCGCCGCTCGATTCGCCGCTGCTCACCCGGGAGCTGCTGTATACGGCCGTCACCCGGGCGCGGCACCGGGTACGCATTCTCGGCGGCGCCGACCAGATCCGGCTGGCCATCGCCACCGCGGCGACTCGCGCATCCGGCCTGCGCGAGCGTCTGGCCAGGGCCTGACGGGCGCCCGCGCGTGGCGCCCAGAGCCCCGGCCGGACCGCCCAAGAAAAAACTTTGTGAAATTGGCAACCCGGAGGCATCCGGGACCAACCTCTGTTCCGAACCCTCGACGTCGGTCGAGAGCGGGGTAGGGAAATGGTGGACGACAACGGCCATTCCGTTACTGCGGCGGACGTGATCAAGCGTCTCGCCGAGCACCACACGGTAGAGCCGGTTCGGTGCGACGGCTTCGACAGGGACGTCGACACTGTGTGCCGTCGTCTGAAGTCGTCGGCTGCCGTGGCCGGCATTCGTATCCAGACCGAGCGGTCGGGTGCCATCGTCAAGGTCCGGTATCTCGGCCAGGTGCTGACCTCGGCGCAGGTCATCAGGTCGATGAACACTCCTCCCGGCATCTGACCCTCGTCAGCCCGGTCCGAGCCCGCCACTCGGCGGCCCGGCGCGGCCGACTTGAGCCCGCTGTCGGTGGTGACGTCGACAATGACCGGGTGTACGCCGCACTGTCCGCTGCCCCGCGAACGGCCGCCCCGGGCGACCGGACGGCTGCGGACGGGTACCTGATGCAACGGTTGGGCCCCGACGGCGTCCCGATCGGACCGGTTGAGACGGTTGCGGTGGAGGGTGTCGCCCGGTTGGAGGCGGCCTTACCCGGCCTGCGGTGGGTGTTCGACCAGACCTCGGTGGCGTACCACGCGTTGCTGCGCGCGGGTGTGCGGCTGGGCCGGGCCCACGATGTGTGGCTGGTCGAGCGACTGTTGCGTGGCCGCGAGGGCGGGTTCGGCGAGCCGTGTGCGGCGGCGGCCGTCGTGGCCAGGCGAGACGGAGCGGAGCCGCCGCCCGACCCGGTCACCAAAGCCGATGACGGCCTTCCCGCCCTGTTCACCACGGACGAAACGGTCGACGACGCCGGGCCGGAAATCCTGGCGGCCGCCCTGCGAGATCAGCTGTCCCGCTTGGGCTCCGACGGCGCGCTGAAATTGTTGGCGGCCGTCGACTCCACCGGCGCCTTGCTGGCCGTGGAGATGGGCGCGGTAGGAATGCCCTTCGATGCGGGTGAGCACCGGCGCTTGTTGGAGGAGGCACTGGGCTCGCGTCCGCCTCGCGGCGGCCGGCCGTCAGCGCTGGAAGAACTGGCCGGAAAGATCAACGCCGCCTTCGGCTTCGAGGTCAACGCCGATTCGCCGGCCAGCCTGAAGGAAGGGTTTCGGCGGGCGGGCTTCGATGTGGACACCACCCGCGCCTGGGTGCTCCGCGAGCTCGATCATCCCGCGGTGGCGCCCGTGCTGGAGTACAAGGAACTCGCGCGGCTGTGGTCGGCGAACGGCTGGTCCTGGCTGGACGAGTGGGTGACCGAGGGCCGATTTCATGCTGAGTACGTCCCGGCCGGGGTCGTCTCCGGCCGCTGGGCCGCCCGCGGCGGCGGCGCTCTGCAAATCCCGAAGCTGGTCCGGCAGGCGGTGATCGCCGACCCGGGGTACGTGTTCGTGGTCGCAGACGCCGCGCAACTCGAGCCCCGGGTGTTGGCGGCCATCTCCGGTGATCCGGTCCTGCAAGCGATCTCGGAGTCGGATGACCTGTACGCGGCCCTGGCGGCCGACGCTTTCGCCGGTGACCGCGCCAAGGCGAAGGTCGCCATGCTGGGAGCCATGTACGGAGCGACCACCGGCGCCTCCGGTCGGCTGTTACCCATCCTCCGGTCCCGCTATCCCGTGGCCATGAACTACGTCGAAGCGGCAGCGCGACAGGGCGAACGCGGCGAGTGTGTCCGGTCGGTGCTCGGCCGCGCCAGCCCGCCGCCCGGCCAGAATTGGCGCGACACAGTGTTGGCCGGCGCCCTGCCCGATGCCAGCGCCGGTCAGGAGCGCCGCGGTCAACAAGTGGCCCGGAGTTGGGGGCGGTTCACCCGGAACTTCGTGGTGCAGGGCAGCGCCGCCGATTGGGCCGGGGTGTGGTTGTCAGTGCTCCGACAGGAGCTGTTCGTGCTGCCGGGTGCCGAGTTGGTGTTCTTCCAGCACGACGAAATCGTGGTGCACTGTCCGGAGCCACTCACCGACGCTGTTCGGAGCGCGTGCGTGACGGCGGCCGAAACGGCTCGCCGGCTGGTGTTTCCGGGCGCGGCGGCTCAGTTACCGGTCCGGCCCGTGGTGGTCCGGCGTTACTCGGAGGCCAAATAGCAGTGCCCCGCCTCGACCTGGATCGCTGCCGAACCCTCTTTGCGGCAGCCCGCTGCTACCGCCTGGCCACCGTCGATCCGACGGGTGCGCCACACCTGGTGCCGGTGACGGCTGCTCTGGTCGGTGCGGAGGTCGTGTTTGCGGTCGACCACAAGCCGAAGTCCACCACGGCGTTGCGGCGGCTGAGCAACATCGCGGCCGAGCCACGGGTGGCCTTCCTCGCCGATCACTACGACGAGGACTGGTCGACGCTGTGGTGGGTGCGGGCGGACGCGACGGCGCGCACCGACCGGTCGGCCCGCGGGCCGGGTGTCGAGGCGGGGGACGACAAGGGGGCGGACGCCACCGACTACGAAGCGGCCGTCGATGCATTGGCCGCCAAGTACCCGGAGTACCGGCGGACCCGGCCCGACGGCGTCGTCGTGCGGGCGCGCATCACCCGGTGGACCGGTTGGTCCGCTCAGGGCGGCTGACCCCGTAACCCGCCACCGCCGGCCCGCACCTGAGAACAGCTACTGCCGCGGCCAACTCCCAGACCAGGCCCGGCGGCCCGTACCGTGCACGTCATGCAGGCACCGGCGACTCCGGACAAGGACGACAAGGACTGGACCTGGGTCATCGACCAGCCGTGCCCCGAATGCGGATTCGCTGGCGCCCGTGTCGAGGCGGGGGCGGTTTCCGATCTGCTGGCGGAATACGGCCGCCGGTGGACGGCCGTACTGGCCCGGCCGGACGTCGATCGGCGCACCCGAGCGGCGGTCTGGTCACCCCTGGAGTACGCCGCCCACGTCCGTGACGTCTACCGCATCTTCGATCAGCGGGTGCAGTTGATGCTGACCGTCGACGATCCCCGCTTCGCCAACTGGGACCAGGACGAGACGGCGCTGAGCGAGCGCTATTGGGAGAGCGATCCGAGGGTGCTCAGCGGCGAACTGTCCGAGGCGGCGTCCGCCGCAGCGGCGACGTTCGCTTCCGTTCGGGACACGGATTGGCAGCGCCGCGGGTTCCGCTCCAACGGCTCGGAGTTCACGGTCGCCACCATCGGCCGCTACTTCCTGCACGATGTGCTGCACCACCTGCACGACGTTCGCGGCTGAGGCCGGGTTTTCCACGGTTCCGCGACGGCTTCGAGGCCGCCTGGGACGGGTCGAGGAGTCGGTTCGCCGATCGTCCGACCGCTATAGTGGTCGGGCATTGCGGGTGTAGTTCAGTGGCAGAACTTCAGCTTCCCAAGCTGATAGCGCGAGTTCGATTCTCGTCACCCGCTCCACGTGGATGCGGCGGCGGCTGCTGGGTCACGCTCGCGGGGTTGATCGGTCCAGACCGTAAGCTGCCCGAATGCTGCTGTCCGACCGTGACCTGCGGGCCGAGATCGAAGCCGGGTCGTTCGGCCTCGACCCCTTCGACCCGACGCTGATTCAGCCGGCCAGCATCGACGTGCGCCTGGACCGGTATTTCCGGGTTTTCAACAACTCCAAGTACACGCACATCGATCCGGCCATTCAGCAGGACGAGCTGACCGAGCTGGTCGAGGTTCCGGCCGGCGACGCATTCGTGCTGCATCCCGGCGAATTCGTGCTCGGCTCGACCTTCGAGGCAGGTGACGCTGCCCGACACCCTCGCGGGGCGGCTGGAGGGCAAGTCGTCGCTCGGACGCCTGGGTCTGCTGACCCATTCCACCGCCGGGTTCATCGATCCCGGCTTCACCGGCCACATCACCCTCGAGCTGTCCAATGCGGCCAATCTGCCGATCACCCTGTGGCCGGGCATGAAGGTCGGCCAGCTCTGCCTGTTCCGGCTGACGTCAGCGTCGTTGCATCCCTACGGCTCGGCCGAGCTACGGCTCGCGTTATCAGGGCCAGCGCGGCCCGACCCCGTCCCGGTCGTACCTGAACTTCCGGCGGGACGACACTCGCCGCTGACAGCGGGTGGGTGCCGGGTTCAACTCGGCACCGATGGAGAAAAGTTACTGACCGGTAACATCGCAGGCAGCGAGAGCGTGACCGTCGACCGCGTCGGGCAGACGCCGCTGACCAGATAGGCAGGAACGATGACCGGCAGTGACCTGGGCGACCGGTCCGTTGGCGGCGGTGCTGTTGGTGGTCGGGTTCGCGTTTGCTGGGCCGGGCCGCCGTGCAGATCTACCGGACGGTGCGGTTGGGTCAGCCCGATCCGCACCGCGGCCGGCCCGCGTGGGGGCGCGGTCGGCCACGTTGGTGAAGGAGTTCCTCGGGCATACCCGGATGTTGAAGTGGGGCATCGTCGGGGTGGCGCACTGGTTCGTGATGGTCGGCTTCGGCGCTCTGGTGCTGACGCTGGTCGAGGCGGCGGGGGAGACGTTCTCGCCGACTTGGGAGATCCCGTGGTTGGGGCATCAGGCCTGGTACGGGCTGTTCGTCGAGTTGATCGCGTTGACCACGGTCGCCGGGATCGGCACCCTGATCGTGATCCGGCAGTTCGGCCATCCGCGGCGGGCAACGGCCGGTCGCGGTTCGCGGGCTCGAACTTCCGGCAGGCCTACTTCGTGGAAGTCGGTGATCTTCGTGCATCGCGGATGTGCATCTTCCTGATCCGCGGGTTCAAGTCCGCCACCGGTGAACCTGCCGTATCCGGCAGTGGGCGGCGCCGATCTCCACCGCGTTGGGCACCTGCTGCCGGGCGTCAGGGTGGGCAGCGGCCATCAGCGTGGTCGCGCTGGTCAAGGTGATCGTGTCGATGGTGTGGGCGATCGTCATCGCGGTGAACCTGACCATGGGCGTGGCCTGGCACCGGTTCCTGGCCTTTTTCAACATCTACTTCAAGCGGGAGGCCGACGGCGGCGTGGCGCTGGGTGCGCTCAAGCCGATGATGTCCGGCGGACAGCCGCTGGATTTCGAGAAGGCCGACCCGGAGAAGGACGACGTTCGGCGCCGGCAAGATCGAGGACTTCTCCTGGAAGGGCTGGCTGGACTTTTCCACCTGCACCGAATGCGGCCGATGCCAGTCGCAGTGCCCGGCCTGGAACACCGCTAAGCCGCTGTCGCCGAAGCTGCTGATCCTGTCGTTGCGTGATCATGCCTATCGCGAAGGCGCCGTACCTGGCCGCGGGCGGCGGCACTGACCGCCGAGGGGAGCGAAAAGGCCGACGGCCGACCAGCTGGCGCTGGTGCACGCGACCCGGGCGCTGTTGAGGCCGAGCGGCCGTTGGTCGGCGGACCCGAGGTGAACGGGATCATCGATCCCGAGGTGCTGTGGGACTGCACCAGCTGCGGGGCGTGCGTGGAGCAGTGCCCGGTGGACATCGAGCACGTCGACCACATCGTGGACATGCGCCGGTACCAGGTGATGATCGAGTCGGAGTTCCCGTCGGAGCTGGGTGGGCTGTTCCGGAATCTGGAGAACAAGGGCAACCCGTGGGGGCAGAACCAGCCGGCGCGGATGGACTGGGCCAAGGACCTGCCGTTCGAGGTGCCGGTGGTCGACCGACGTGATCGACGACGACCACGAATACCTGTTCTGGGTGGGCTGCGCCGGCGCGTTCGAGGACAGCGCCAGGAAGACCACCCGGGCGGTGGCCGAGCTGCTGCACCTGGCCGCGGTCGGGCTTCGCGGTGCTGGGCACAGGGCGAGACCTGCACCGGGGACCCGGCCCGGCGGGCCGGCAACGAGTTCCTGTTCCAGATGCTCGCCGCAGCAGAACGTGGAGACGATCAACGCCGCCTTCGGCGACCGGCCGCAGCCGCAAGATCGTGGTCACCTGCGCGCACTGCTTCAACACGCTGGCCAACGAGTACCCGCACCTGGGCGGCGGTACGAGGTCGTCCACCACACCCAGTTGCTGAACCGGCTGGTCCGGGACAAGCGGCTGGTCCGTCAACTGGACCCCGCCCGCCCCGCGGGTGTCCCAGCGGCAGACGCGCCGACCGTGACACCGGCGATGGTGACCTATCACGACCCGTGCTATCTCGGGCCGGCACAACCAGATCTACTCCCCGCCGCGGGAGCTGATCGCGGCCTCGGGGGCGACACTGACCGAGATGCCGCGGAATTCGGCGCGGGCCATGTGCTGCGGCGCCGGCGGCGCCCGGATGTGGATGGAGGAGAAGATCGGCAAGCGGCATCAACCTGGAGCGCATCGACGAGGCACTGGACACCGGAGCCGAAGCGATCGTCACCGGCTGCCCGTTCTGCCGGATCATGCTCACCGACGGGCTCACCAACCGGCAGAACCAACCCGCCGATACGGGCGGCGCCGGACCTCGCGGCCGTGGCGTCCAGGTCCTCGACGTCGCCCAGGTCCTGTTGGCCGGCGTGAAGCGACCAGATATCAGCTGAGAACGGGACGGGACGGCAGCACGGCTTCCGAGCCGGGCCGACTGAGCCGGAGAACCGGCGCGGCTCAGAAGCGGCCGCCACCACCGGAGAACCCGTCGTCCCCGCCGCCGCCACCGCCGAAGTCCCCGCCCCCACCGCTGAACCCACCGTCGCCGCCGAAACCACCGCCGCCGAAGCCGCCCCCGCCGAAGCCGCCCCCGTAGCCACCCCAGCCGCCGCCGCGGTGCTCGCCGGCCCCGGAGAGCAGTCCACCGAGAATGCCGCCCACCACGGCGCCGCCGAAACCGGAGCCGAAGCCGCCACCGCGTCCGTACCCCCCGCCATAGCTGCCCGGGAAGCCACCACCGAAACCGCCGCCGTATCCGCCCATACCGCCGAAGCCGGCGTAGTCGTCCTGGGCGAGCGAGATCGCTTCGGTGGCCAGGTTCTGCGCCTGCCGGGCCTCCGCCAGGCCGAGTCCGGCGTCCGATGTGGAGGTGGCGGTGGCCAGGTGCCGCTCGGCTTCCGCCAGCCGGGTGCGGGCCGTCGATCCCACCGCCCCGCGGCGGGCATTGACATAGTCAGAGGCCCGGTCGATGGTCGCCCGAGCGGCGTTGACCGCGTCGACCAGCGAGGCCGCCGCCTTCTGCTCGTTCTGCTGGGCGGAGCGGGTATCGGCCAGAATGCCGTCCAGCGCCTGGTCGGCTTCCCGGATGCGCTGCTGGGCCAGGAGCGGATCCTGCCGCCCGGCCGCTCCGGCCGCCGCGGTCAAGGCGGCCTGCACCTGATCGAGCCGCTGGGTCAGGGACGTCGCCTCGGACCCTGTCGAGTTCTGCGCCAGCGCGGAGCGGGCCGCGGCCAGTTCGGATTGGACGGGTTGAAGGGCCGCAGGCAAGCCGGCCACCGCCGCGGTGAGGTCCGCCTCGAGCTTGTCGATCGCGTCCAGCAGGCTCTTGGCCTGGTCGACGGCCTCGTCGGCGGTGCGTGCGGCGACCGCTCCTGAGGTGGAGTCGGTGGCGGCGCCGGCTTCGGCCAGGGCGGAGCGGGCCAGGTCGAGCCGGTGTCCCGCAGCGACGTCGTTGCCGGCCACCGTGGCGATGGCCGAGTCCGCGTACGTCTGGCCCAGCCGCTGCAGCGCGGCGGAGGCGGCCCGAATCCGGACGGCCTGGGTGTCGATCTGCCCGGGCAGGGTGGCCAGCACCGCGGGCAGCCGGTTCTTGATGTCCAAGAGTTCGTCGAAGCGCTCGCTCTGGGCGGCCAACGATCGGGCCGCGTCGCCGCAGCGCTGCAGGATCTCGGCCATCCACTGCCGCCGGGTGGCTTCGTCCTCGGGCTGCTCGTCGTCGATCTGCTGGCGCAGCTGAAAAGCCGCGGCCAGCGACGTGTGGGCTTGATCGTAGGCCTGCCGGAAGTCGGAGACCGCCGCGGTTCCGAATGTCTGCTCGGCCAGCTTCAGTTGATTCTCGCTGGTCCGGACGGCGTTGTCGGTGTCGATGAGAGCCTGGACGCTTCGGGCCGAAAGCTGTTCGTAGGGCTCGACCGGCACCGCCGCCGACCTCGCGGCAGGTGAGCCGACCCGGACCCGGAACCCGCGTCGGCCCGCGTCCGCCGCCGCAACCTCGTCCACACCACGATCCCGGCGACGACCAGGACCACAACGAGGATCAACCACAAAAGACTCGACGAGGACGAGGAGGTTCCGGCACCCGCTTTGAGTCCGTTCGCGGCGGCGATGGCCGCGCCGGCCCAGTCGTGGTTGTGCAGCTTGGGCTCGATGTTGTTGGTCCGGATGCCGTCGAGCTTGCCGGCTTCGGCGGAGCTCGCGGTCGAGATGAACTGGTCCGAGCCATCCTGGGTGGCCACCGCCAGCAGCACGTCAGACGACCCCAGCTCGGACAGCCTGAAGGTCTGCTGCGCCCAGGCCGAGCCGGTCTGACCGCTGAAGGTGTCGACGAACACCACCCACAGCCGCACTCGGTCGGCGTTGTACAGCTCGTCGATCGCGTTCTGGACGTCGTTCGTCCGCGAGCCGAAGAGCCCATTCGGATCGGTCACCTGCTGTGACAGGCGAGCGGGAGCCTGGGCGGCGGCCGGGCCGACCATCGTGGCGAGCAGTGCCAGGACGATCAGCAGCAAGGCAGTGAGTCGGCTCAACCGGTGCATCTTCCGCGCCTTTCGAAGCTTCGTGCTGACGGGACCTTCGACCCTAGTGGCGCCTCGCCGATCGGTACGGATGCGACGGAAACCAGGGGCTGTTCAGGGTCCGATCCCGAAGACGCGGCGTCCGGGCGTCGCTACCGTGGCACTCGACCGCCGGCCCACCAGGAGTGCGCGATGACCGAACAATCCCCGGATTCGACGTCCGGCAAGCATGATGACATCGAAGACGCGCAGATCGTGCCCACTCCGCCCCTTCCGGCGCCGGCTGCGTCGGCCCCGCCACTGCCTCCCGATCCGCTCACCGGTGCGCCGATGCCCGGCTTCGATTACTCGGACGCCGGCGTACCCACGCTCGACTTCGTGCGTGACCGGATCGAGAAGCGCCTTGGCACCGCCGTCGGGGCGACCGAGTTGGCCGAGGCGGCCGTCCCGGAGCGGGTGCGGGAGGAGCAGGAGCGCCGGCAGCGGCAGGCCGACGACCGGGAGCAGCTGGCCCGGGCCAAACTCGACGAGATCCGCCGTTCCCTGGGCCGCTGAGGCCGTCGTCCGCGCCGCCGCGGACGGTGCCGCGGGTCGGTCGGCCGCTGAGGCCGCGCCCGTCCAGCGCTAACCCTGCCGGTTCGCCGGGCTGAAGGAGAACCGGCGCTGGTGTCCCTGGGCCCGGATGACGTGGGTGACGGCGTTGATCAACGCCAGGTGGGTGAACGCCTGCGGGAAGTTGCCCAGGTGCCGTCCGGTGCGCGTGTCCAACTCCTCGGCATACAGGCCCAGCGGGGACGCATGGGACAGCAGTCGCTCGCACAGAGCCCGGGCCCGGTCGATCTCGTCCACTTCCACCAGAGCGGACACCAGCCAGAAAGAGCAAATGGTGAAGGTGCCCTCTTCGCCGGACAGCCCGTCGTCGGTCTCCTCGACGCGGTACCGCAGCACGAAACCGTCCTGAGTGAGTTCGTCGGCGATGGCGAGCACGGTGGCTCGGATGCGTGGATCGTCGGGCGGCAGGAACCGGAGCAGCGGAGCCAGCAGCAGGGAGGCGTCCAGGGCGTCACTGCCGTAGCGCTGCACCAGGGCGCCGCGCGAGTCGACTCCGTTGGCCAGGATGTCCGCGTGGATCTCGTCGGCGATCGCCTCCCACTTGGCGGCGGTTTCCTGCGAGTCGTGCAGCCGGGCCAGCCGGACCCCGCGATCGAGCGCCACCCAACACATGATCTTGGAAGAAACGAAGTGCTGGGGCTCGCCGCGCACCTCCCAGATGCCACGGTCCGGCGCCCGCCAATGAGCGGATGCCTGCTCCACCTGGGCCTTGACGATGGGCCACAACTCCTCGGGCAGTTGTTCCCGAGATTTCGCGTGCAGGTAGATGGAGTCGAGCAACGCGCCCCAGACGTCGTGCTGTTTCTGGTTGAAGGCATCGTTGCCGATCCGGACCGGCCGGGCGTCGTCGTAGCCGGTCAGGTGATCGAGCACTGATTCGGTGAGATCGCGCCGACCGTCGATGCCGTACATGACCTGCAGGGAATCCGGAAAGTCCTTGCACACGTCGTGGATGAAGTAGAAGAAGTCGTTCGCCTCTCGATCGAAGCCCAGGGTGTACAGGCCCCAGAGGGCGAAGGTGGAATCCCTGATCCAGGCATACCGGTAGTCCCAGTTCCGCTCCCCGCCGGGCGTCTCCGGGAGTGACGTGGAAGCGGCTGCCAGCAATGCGCCGGAGGGGGCGAAGGTGAGCCCCTTGAGGGCCAGCGCCGACGTCTGCAGGAAGCTGCGCCACGGATGATCGGGAAACGAGCCCTGACTGAGCCATTCCCGCCAGTACTCGCCGGTGCGCCACATCTGGTCCTCGGCCTCGGCCTGGGAATCGGGACCCGGCAGCTCCGAGAAGGACAGCGAAACGTAATGGGTGTCGTCCAGGCTCATCTTGGTCCGGGCCAATACCGCACGGCCCTCAACGCCCATCCGCATGGAACTGGTCAGCCGCAGAGTGGGATGGCCTTCGGCGCTGGCGACGACGGAGTGGTACCCCTCCTGGTCGTATTCCCAGGTCGCGCCGGTCCGGCCGTAGTCGAACACCGGCTCGCAGTGCAGCGAGAGATCCACGGTCCCGTAGACGCATTTGATGGTCCGCAGCAACGTGTGCCGGGCATCGACATCGGTCGGGGTCCGGTGATGAGTGCGGGACCGCTCCTCGACGTTGTGCCACGGTCCCATGACCAGCGCGTCACGAATGATCAGCCATCCGGTGGGCGCCTGCCAGGTGGTCTCCAGGACCAGGGTGCCCGGCAGGTACCGCCGGGCGGCCGGTACTTGGACGCCATCGGGACCCACGCGGAACGAGCCGCCGGAGCGATCCAGGATCGCGGTGAAAACGCTCGGTGAGTCGGGTCGCGGAATGCACATCCACTCCACGGCCCCCGACGGCGCCATCAGGCAGTTCGTCTCACAATCCGACAGAAACGCATAATCGGCGATCGGGGGGAAGTTCCCCGAGGGCTCGCTCGGTTGGTTCGGCCTCGGGTCGGTGATCTCCGACGTCACCCGGTCCAGGACGCCGTCGCCCTCCGCAATGGCGGCCTGGTTCGCCCGTCCGTTTCCGTCGGGCAAGACAGTGGCCGCGCCGGCCGAGGCGTTGCCAGAGCCGAGCGCACTGTCGGCGATCTTCTCGGGGGCCTGCTTCCGCGGGGAATCGCTCATGGCGATCATTGTGCAACCCGAGGTCGTGCGCCGGCCGCACGGACCGGGCACGAATATCGATCCGGCCGAGGAGGCAAAGAAGCGGATGACGAAATTCGTGGCTCTGTGGCGGGGCATCAACGTCGGCAAACAGAACCGGGTCTCGATGCCGGAGCTACGCCGCGTGCTGGCGGAGTCCGGGTTCACCGACGTGGCGACCCTGCTGCAAAGCGGCAACGCGGTGTTTTCCGCATCGGGTTCCGTCGAGGCGATCGCCACCCGGATTCGGGCCGCGCTGGCGGCGGAAATGGGTCTCGCGGTGCCCATGATCGTGCGGACCGCGGCTCAATTGGCCAAGGCGATCGACGACGACCCGTTCGGCTCGGTGGCCACGAATCCGAAAACACATCTGCTGGGGTTCTTCTCGGACCGACCCGCGGCCGCGGCGGTGCGCGACCTGGCTGAAGCGGTCGAGCGACGACAGGCGAAGGGCGGCAAGGACTCCGGCGACCGGTATGAGATCCGGGGCGACCATGTCCACCTGTGGTGCCCGGTGAACGTCCATGAATCCATCTTCGCCACGGTCGACTGGACCAAGATCCTCGGCGTCGACGTCACCATGCGGAATTGGGACACCGTGACAAAGTTGCTGGCCATGGTCAGCTGAGGACAAAGTTGCTGGCCATGGCCAGCTGAAGACCAGGTTGCTGGCCATGGCCAGCTGAGGACAAAGTTGCTGGCCATGGCCAGCTGAGGACAAAGTTGCTGGCCATGGCCAGCTGAGGACAGAGTTGCTGGGTATGGCTAGCAGAAACCGGGACCGCCGGGCTCGCCTCAGGTGGCCGAGCCCGGCGGTCCGGGGATCAGACGGCTCAGCTGCTGAAGTTCAGATTCGCCGCCTTGCACGACGGAATGGCTTCGATCTGCTTCTGCAGATCTGGCGTCGGCTTGAAGCTGTTGAGCTCCTTCGACAGCGAATCGGCCTGCGACTGGAAGTCGGTCAACGCGGACGTGTCGCCCTTGGCCACCTTCTGGCCGGCCGCCTGGAGCTCCGAGCCGAAGGTCTGCAGCGCCTTGATGAAGGTGCCGGCGAATTGACTGCCGTTGGACACCGTGGGAGGCGGCTGCTGAGCGAGCTTCTGGGCAGTCGACACCATCGCTTTCCCGGCCTCGCTGAGTTCCTTGCCGATATCGCTCATGGCGCTGGGGCCGCTCGAGGTGCCGGAGCTGCTCATGTTCTGCCCGAGCTTCTCCAGCGGGCTCAGACCATCGCACATCGTCGAGAACCAGGCCGTGGACTGGCCGTCGAGGTTACCGCTGACGACCTTGGTGGTGGTGAGATTCGTGTCCTCCGAGGAACTCGATCCAGCCGAACTCGATCCCGAACCTGCGGACGCCGACGCGGTGTCGGAGGAGTTGCTCGCCATGGAACTGGACGACGTCGGTCCGCCGCCGGCGGCTGAGCTGGCCGCGGAGCTGGATGCGGCGCTCGTCGCGACGGGTGCGCTGCTGGAACTGGAGCTGCTGGAACTGGACGGAGCCGAAGCGCTGCCACCCGTTGAATTGCTGCATGCGGCCGAGAGAAGTAGGACACCGGCGGCGAAAGCGCCGAGCAGTGTTCGCTTCATGAGGGTCCTCCTGGACAGGCGTTGAGTCGAGCTCGGGGGTGGCAGCGGCGTCGACAGATCGATCCGCTGAACCGCACCAGACAGTACACAGACCTGTGCGGCCGTCGTGGCGAAATGAGGGTTTTGCGACCGGGGTGACGAAGCGGGCGCGCCGGGCCACCCCAGCCCGCCGCGCGGTTCGCCTGCAATGCCGGGCTACCCCGGCGCGCGGTTGGCCCGGGATTACGCGCTACCCGAGCGTGCCGCCTGGTTGGCCTGCGATGCCCCCGCTCAGCCGAACAGGCCGCTCCGCGGGTTCTCGCTCGGGGAAACGTCGCGGGCCCACTTGGCGAACGCCTCGGGATTGCGGGTCTGCAAGAGCACGCGGCCGGGGCCGGTGAAATCGAACACCCATCCCTCGCCCGATTTCATGGACTGGAGGGTGCGCCCCTGGGCGGCCCGGCGCATCCGGAAGGTGATGTTCAGGTCGTACGCCACGACGTGTCCGGTGTCGATGGTGACCGGCTGGCCCGGTTGCAGATCGAAGACGTCGATGGCTCCGTACACGGAGACCAATGCCTGACCCTGCCCGTTGGCCCGAATGCCGAACCCGCCCTCGCCGCCGAAGAGGTTGGCCATGCCACCCCACTGGCTGTCGATCTGCACGCCCTGGTCATTGGCGATCCAGTTGCCGCGGGCCAGGAAATACGGCCGGTTCGGCGAAATGTCGATGGGCAGGATGTCGCCGGGCAGCACCCCGGCCACGTCCACCCAGCCGCCCTGCGGCGGTGCGGTGTAGGTCGAGACGAAGAAAGACCCGCCGCCCAGCACCGAGCGGCGAAGTCCGGCCATGATGCCGCCCTCCGACCGGGCCTCCAGATTCATGCCGTCACTCATCGCGATCATGGCGCCCGCTTCCACCCGCGCGCTCTCCTGCGGAGCGAGGAACAGACGGGCGACAGTGAAAGCCGGATTGTGCCGAAGCTGCACCTGCATCGGGACACGGTATCCACTCGCGGCGTCGGGTCAAGAGAAGGGCTTGACACTCGTGGCTATCAGAAATAGCTTCGTGGCTATGACCACTAGCCAATGTCTCATCCTGCAGCGGCCCGAAGGGGCCATCGCCTACGACGTCTCGGGTCCGGATTCCGGGCCGCTGGTCGTCTTGATTCCGGGGATGGGCGATCTGCGCGCCAGTTTCCGGTTCGTGGTCCCGGATTTGCTTTCGGCCGGTTTCCGCGTGGTGACCACGGACCTTCGTGGCCACGGCGACAGCGACGCGACATTTTCCGGCTACGGCGACGTGGAGACGGCGGGCGACATCGCTGCGTTGCTCACGGAGCTGGACACCCCCGCGGTCCTGGTGGGCAATTCGATGGCTGCGGCCGCCTCCGCGATCGTCGCCGCCGAACATCCGGCGCGAGTGGTGGGGCTGGCCCTGGTGGGGCCGCTGCTGCGCGAGCAGCCGACGACGGCGCTGTCCCGACTCCTGGTGCGGCTGGTGATGCAGCCGCTTTGGATCCGCCCGGCCTGGAACGCCTACTTGCCGAAGCTGTTCGCCGGGCGGAAGCCGACCGACTTTGCGGCGTACCGGAAGCAGATCGGTGAAGCGCTCGGGCGCCCCGGTCACGCCAAGGCCTTCGCCCAGCTGACCAGGACCCTCAACCACGACCCGGCCGAGCGCGCGCTGGCGCGGGTGAAGGCGCCGGCGCTGATCGTCGTGGGCCTTCAGGACCCGGACTATCCGGACCCGAAAGCGGAGGCCCGGTGGATGGCTGACCAACTCGACGCCGAATTGATCACGGTCGACCAGTGCGGTCACTACCCGCAGTCCCAGCAACCGGACGAGGTCGGCCCGGCGCTGGTTCGTTTCGTTCGTCGAGTGACTCGGGATGCCTAGGGCGGGCCTGACTCCGGGGCGCGTCCTCGAGGAAGCGGAGCTGCTGGCCGACGAGGTGGGCCTGGCCCAGCTCACCCTGGCGCGGGTGGCGGATCGGTTGGGGGTGCGGATGCCGTCGCTCTACAAGCACGTCGAAAGCCTCGGCCACGTGCAGGCCGAACTGGGCGTCCGCGCCCGCCATCAGTTGGCGCGCGCCTTGGCCACGGCCAGCGTCGGTCGGTCCGGCGACGATGCCCTGCGGACCGTGGCGCGGGCGTACCGCGCGTGGGCCACCCGTTTCCCGGGTCGCTACGCCGCCACGGTGCGGGCGCCCGACCCCGCTCAGCCCGACTCCATGGCGGCCAGTGCCGAGGTCTACGACGTGGTCGCGGCCGTGCTGAAGCCCTTGGCGCTCACGTCCGAGTCGGAGGTCGATGCCATCCGCTTTCTGCGCGCGTCCCTGCACGGGTTCATCACCTTGGAGCAGAGCGGCGGGTTCGGGATTCCCCGGGACGTCGACCGGAGTTTCGATCGGTTGGTGGACGGGCTGGTGCTGGCCATGAATTCGGCCTGCTTTGCCCCGGTTGGCGACAAAGTGGTGTCCGGCGCTTGATGCCGTTGGGGGCCGCCTCGTTTCCGGCACTCCGGACGTGTCAGGACATTCGGGTTTATACGGCGACGTCGACGCGCGACCGGTGGCCGTGCTGGCCGAGCGGTCCGGACTCCCGCCCGTCTGCGGCAGCGGTGGTTCGCCCCATGGTCAACTGGGTTCGTGAGCGAACCGCGGCGAGGTTGGACAATTCAGGATCTACCTGACCTGTCCGGACGAACCGCCGTCGTCACCGGCGCAAATTCCGGGGTCGGTCTGGCCGTGACCAAGGCCCTGAGCGCTGCCGGGGCGCGCGTGGTGATGGCCTGCCGCGATCCGGGCCGGGCGGCGCAGGCCCGGTCCACCCTGCCGCACGCCAGCCGGGTCCAAGTCCAGCAAATGGACCTGGCCTCGCTGGCCAGCGTCCGGCAGTTCGCCGATGCCCTGGACGCCGACCAGATCGATCTGCTGGTGGCCAACGCTGGGGTGATGGCCGTCGATCAGGGTAAAACTGTGGACGGCTTTGAAACACATTTCGGCGTCAACTATCTCGGCCACTTCGCGCTCGTTCAGGCCTTGCGGCCGCGGATCGAGGCGACCGTCGGCGCGCGAGTGGTCAGCGTGTCGAGCATGGCGCACAAGCGGGGACGCATCAATTTCGACGACCTGATGGGTCAGCGCCGTTATCACCGCTGGCGCGCCTACGCCCAGAGCAAACTGGCGCTGCTGCTGTTCACGGCGGAGCTGCAGCAACAGTTCGTCGAGGCCGGGCGTCCGTGTTCCGCGCTGGCGGCGCATCCGGGCACGGTGCGCAGCCATCTGGGGCGGCAGGGCAGCTCGTTGTTCAATCGGCTGGTGGTCGTAGGTTTGCCGCTGGTCGGCCAGGCGGCCGCGTCCGGCGCGCTGCCGATTCTGCGAGCGGCGACGGACCCGCCGGTGCGAGGCGGTGAGTTGTACGGCCCGCGTTGGCTTTTCCGCGGTGCGCCGGTGCTGGAGGTGCCGGCTCTGGCCGCGCGAGACACCGCTGTGGCTCGGCGGCTGTGGTTGGTGTCGGAGGATCTGATCGCGGGGCGGGCCTGACTTTCGAAGGATCCGGTCACCGGCCCGCAGACGTCGCTGAGACCTGATTCAGAACCGTCTCGAAAGAGCAACTCGCCAAGAGGACGTCTTTCCGACGTGGTGTCGTCAGGTCGCAATGACCGACGCAGGAGGCGCCACCATCGTCGACCACATAGCGACCGTCGACCTTGGTGAAAGTGAGCCGACGATAGGACGCCGGCCCCGCGGTCGGACACGATGTCTCGAACGGCGCCCCGAGCGGTGTGTCATCGACCGCCCGGGCCAGCTGCTGGGCCGCGCTAGTGGTGTTGGTCGCTCGGCCGCTGGCGGGGAAAGTGAGACGGCGGTCGGCCTGCGACTTGGCCGACGTACGCACCGAAGCGGTCGACGAGGCGGATGAAGTCCGCACCAAAGACGCGGGGATGTACAGGCCACCAGCATCAGGGCACGACTAATCCGGCGCCAAGATGCAGGGTCGTTGGGTCCGGGCGTTCGCGGTCATCATGAGTGGACGCACGCCGGTAGGCGCTGGGTTGCTCAGTAGCCGCCTTCATCGCCGCAGCGTCGGGGTGATCTGGCTGGGGATGTGGTTCAGGGTGTGGAGGTGGTTGCGGAGCGGTACCTGGTCGGGGTCGATCCACGGGGGTGGGACGAACCATGGTTTGCGGTCGTCGGGATCCAGACTTATAGCCCAGCCGGCGTTGTGGCGGTGCACGACGCCGTGGTGATAGCCGCACAGCAGCACGCCGTTGTCCACCACGGTGGGGCCGCCGTCCGCCCAGTGTTTGATGTGGTGTGCATCGGTCCAGGCGGCCGGGATGTCACACCCGGGAAAGGCGCAGCCGCCGTCGCGGACGGCGAGGGCTTTGCGTTGCGCCGCGCTGAACAAGCGGAACTCGCCGGTGCCGTCGAGGATGCGGCCGTGGTGGTCCACGGCGAGCAGGGTGGTCTGCGCGTCGCAGGTCAGCAGGCGGGTCAGTCCGGCCCCGGCGGTGCCGGCGTAGTCGAGCAGGGCGGCTCCGACGCCGTCGCGGAGCTGGTCAAGTGTGCAGACGATGGTGGCGTGCGGCCGCACACCCTGGCTTTTCGGTCCGCCCCCGCTGGTGAGCCACCGCCGGGCCAGCTCGACCAGCGCGTGAGCCCGTCGGGTGGCGGCCGACCGCGGATCGGGAACGCCGTCGCCTCCGGGTGTCGGAGCGGCCAGCGGCTCGAGGGCCTGGCGCAGCGTTTCGATGCCCAGCGGGTCGAGCAGACCGGTGATCGGGGTGAGGCCGTTGCGCCGGGTCGCGCCGATGGTCAGTTCGGCGCGGTCGGGCGCGTGCGTCTCGTGGTCGGTGCCGTCGGGATCGGTGATGGCCAGGATCTGCTCGGCCACCACGGCCAGCTTCGGCGCCGGCCGGGTGTGGGCCTCCTCGACGAGGGTTTTCTCGCACAACGCCCGGGTTTCCGCGTCGACGGCGGCGGACAGTTTGCGCATCGTTGTGGTGATGATCCGCAACTGGTCGCCGCCCAGCTCCCCACGGCCCACCGCGGCGGCCGTGTAGGCCAGCACCGGTGCAGGGTGGTCGGCTCCGGAAGTGGGGGTGGTGTCGGGAGGCAGGATCGCGCCGGCGGCGGCGACCCGCCCGGCCGCCTCGGTCGGGGTGATGGTCAGCAGGTTCGACAGCAACGCGGTGGTGGATCGCACGGCGTGCTGGTCGGCCAGGCCGCGGGCGTCGATCTCCGCGGCCGCCCCGATCTGCGGAACCTGCAGCCGCCGCGCGACCCGCTCCACCCGCTGGGTGACCGCGAGCAGATCCGTCTCGGGCAGCCGCCACCACCGCACCCCGGCCAAACCGTCCAGCGCCTGCTCCATCCCGGCGAGCAGCACGTCGACCTGCTCGACGTCGACGACACCCCACCCGCTCATAGCACCTAGTCTACACCCGAAACGGTACGCATGTTCGATTGTCCACAGACTCGCCGAATCTGCTGGACCAGCCCGCGGCAGCCCGTAGGCGATGGCTTGAACGGCCCGGCGCTCGATGTCGCCAGCACGTTTGCGGTCGGCGGAGTAGGACCAGCTTCGGGTGCTCATAAGGTCGGATGGGGTTCGTTCGACGGTGCACGCGGGCGCTTAATGGCGAGGCGCCCCTGTCTGGGTGCGCGGCCGTGCTGAGGCGCTTCCAGCGGCGGCTGGTCGACGCTCGCTCAGCCGTCCGCGTCAACGACGCTAGAACCAGTTGCGCCCGGGGAACCGCGGCTCGTAGCATGCCGGCATGCTCACGCGTGGAAACGCCTGGTGGCTGTCCTGACGGACGGCTTATCCCCACGCACCCTGCTCAAGCCGCCCGTTCGGGCGGCTTGATGCGTCTTCAGGCCGGTCGGCGGGCTCGACCCCTGGAGACATCTCATGTCAACGCCATCCACCACCGCTGCCACCCGCGAACTGTCCGGGATCACCCCCTCGGGTCACCTGACGCTGGGGAACTACCTCGGCGCCCTCCGGCGATTCCGTGAGCATCAGGACCACGGCTTCTACTTCGTGGCCAACTTGCACGCCCTGACCACGGAGCATCGGCCGGACCAACTCCGGGAGCTCACCCTCTCCACAGCCGCTCTGTTCTTCGCGTCCGGGCTGGATGCCGACCGCGCGACTGTCTTCGTCCAGTCGGACGTCCCGGCCCACGTCGAACTCGGCTACCTGCTGGAGTCCACGGCTCACGTGGGCGAACTAGGCCGGATGATCCAGTTCAAAGAGAAAGGCGGCCGACCCGGCGCTCGGGCATCACTGTTCACCTACCCGTGCCTCATGGCCGCGGACATCCTGCTGTACGACGCGGCCAGCGTCCCGGTGGGTGGTGACCAGTCACAGCACGTCGAGCTCACCCGCGACCTGGCGCAACGCTTCAACGCGTCCTACGGACCGACCTTCACCGTGCCCGAGCTGATTCCGGACGGCGTGGCCACGCGGGTTCGCGATCTGGCCGAGCCGCACCGGAAGATGAGCAAATCGGCGCCCGCCGACGCGCCGGGGGTGATTCGTCTTCTCGACGGCCCCGACGTCGTGCGCCGCAAGATCCGCCGCGCCGTGACCGACGGCGCCAATGATTTGCGATACGACCCAGTCGGCCAACCGGGCCTGGCCAATCTGGCCGAAATCGTGGCCGTCCTCACTGACCGCACACCAGAGCAGGTGCTGACCAGCGTCCGGTCGTACGGTGAATTGAAGGACATCTGCGCCGATGCCGTGATCGCTGAGCTCACCCCGGTGCGGCATCGGCACGGCGAGCTTGTCCGCGACCAGGACGAGCTCCGTCACCACCTCGCGGACGGCGCCCAGAGGGCCATCGCGGTCTCCGATCCGGTCCTGCAGCGCGCCCGCCGAGCGATCGGGATAACGACTTCGTCCCTGTTGACCTTGGCCAAGTGACCTGAGCCCAGGCACCTGGCCCCGGCCGGAGGATCAGCCGGGTTGACTCGGGAACATTTTCCAGGAGCCCACCGTTGGACGAGTCAGTAAAGTTGAGTCGATCTGACGCAAGAGTTTGACAGGCGGGCTTCGCCGGTCAATTCTTGAGTGGGCGTGGCTCAAGTCCAACGCATGAGAACCAAGTCCAGAAGTCCCAGGGAACGGCGCAGGTGCCGTCCCACCAGATTGCAGGAGGAACGCAGCATGTCGCGTGCCGTCGGTATCGATCTCGGTACCACCAACTCGGTCGTCGCCGTCCTGGAGGGCGGCGAGCCGACCGTCATCGCCAACGCCGAAGGCGCCCGCACCACTCCGTCCATCGTCGCCTTCGCCAAGAACGGCGAGGTCCTGGTCGGTGAGGTCGCCAAGCGTCAGGCGGTGACCAACGTCGACCGCACCATCCGCTCGGTCAAGCGCCACATGGGCACCAAGTGGTCCATCGACATCGATGGAAAGTCGTACACCGCACAGGAGATCAGCGCCCGCGTGCTCGGCAAGCTGAAGCGCGACGCCGAGTCCTACCTGGGCGAGACGATCTCCGACGCGGTCATCACCGTGCCCGCGTACTTCAACGACTCGCAGCGCCAGGCGACCAAGGAAGCCGGCGAGATCGCCGGGCTGAACGTCCTGCGCATCGTCAACGAGCCGACCGCCGCTGCCCTGGCCTACGGCTTGGACAAGGGCGAGAAGGAGCAGACCATCCTGGTCTTCGACCTCGGTGGTGGCACGTTCGACGTGTCGCTGCTGGAGATCGGCGACGGCGTCGTCGAGGTCAAGGCGACCGCCGGTGACAACCGGCTGGGCGGCGACGACTGGGACGAGCGCGATCGTCAACTGGCTGGTCGACAAGTTCAAGGCCGCCAACGGCATCGACCTGACCAAGGACAAGATGGCCATGCAGCGGATCCGTGAGGACGCGGAGAAGGCCAAGATCGAGCTGTCCGTCGAGCCAGACCACCTCGATCAACCTGCCGTACATCACCGTCGACGCGGAGAAGAACCCGCTGTTCCTGGACGAGAGCCTGAGCCGCGTCCGAGTTCCAGCGGATCACCTCCGACCTGCTCGACCGCACCCGCAACCCCGTTCCACCAGGTGATCAAGGACGCCGGCGTCAAGGTGTCCGACATCGACCACGTGGTGCTGGTCGGCGGCTCCACCCGGATGCCCGCCGTCACCGAACTGGTCAAGGAACTGACCGGCGGCAAGGAGCCCAACAAGGGCGTCAACCCGGACGAGGTCGTTGCTGTCGGAGCCGCCCTGCAGGCCGGTGTGCTGCGCGGCGAGGTCAAGGACGTACTGCTGCTCGACGTCACCCCGCTGTCCCTGGGCATCGAGACCAAGGGCGGCATCATGACCAAGCTGATCGAGCGGAACACCACCATCCCGACCAAGCGCTCGGAGATCTTCACCACCGCCGAGGACAACCAGCCGTCGGTGCAGATCCAGGTGTATCAGGGCGAGCGGGAAGTGGCCGCCTACAACAAGAAGCTGGCCATGTTCGAGCTGACCGGGCTGCCGCCGGCTCCGCGCAACGTGCCGCAGATCGAGGTCACCTTCGACATCGACGCCAACGGCATCGTGCACGTCACGGCCAAGGATCTGGGCACCGGCAAGGAGCAGTCGATCAAGCTGACCGGCGGCAGCGCGCTGCCCAAGGACGAGATCGACCGGATGATGAAGGACGCCGAGGCGCACGCCGAGGAGGACAAGCTCCGCCGCGAGGAGGCCGAGACCCGCAACCAGGCCGAGGCTCTGGTGTTCCAGACCGAGAAGTTCCTCAAGGACAACGACGACAAGCTGCCCGGAGGAGCCGAAGACCCGGGTCCGCGACGCCATCACCGCGGTCACCGAATCGCTGAAGGGCAGCGATATGGGGGCGATCAAGACCGCGGTCGAGACCTTGGCCACCGAGTCCCAGCAGTTGGGTTCGGCGCTCTACGCGCAGACCGCCGCCAGCGGCGGATCGCCGGACGGGTGCCGCCGGCGGCACGGCAACGGTGCCAATGCCGAGGACGAGATCGTCGACGCCGAGATCGTGGACGAGAAGTAAGTGCTCCGGGTTCCGGTCGGTTCTTCCCGGACCGGCCGGACCCGCTGCCGCTTTCTCTCCGCTACGGCAAGGAGTTTCGAATGTCCAAGAGTGACAAGCATGGCCTGGACGGCCAGAACGGCGAACAGGAAAGAGTTGTGGTGAACGACAAGCGCCGGATCGACCCGGAACCACGGGTTGCGCCTCCGGGCATGCGGCTTCGCCGTTCGCGTCAGGATCCGATCCCGGGACCCGGCCGGGGCTGCGCAGCCGATCTCGGCCACGCCGGCGCCGAGCGCGCGAGTTGAGGCGGCGCAGCAGGAAGCGGCCGAACGGCTCGCGGACCTGCAGCGCATCACGGCCGAGTACGCCAACTACCGCAAGCGCGCCGACCGCGACCGCGAAGTGATGGCTGAAAACGCCAAGGCCAAGGTGCTGACCGAAATGCTCACCGTGCTGGACGACATCGACAATGCGGAAAATCACGGCGATCTGACCGGCAGTTTCAAGGCGGTGGCCGAGCGGTTGACCGGGATGCTGAAGCGGCTGGGGCTGACCCAATTCGGCACGCCCGGGCGACGAGTTCGACCCGGCCAAACACGAGGCCGTGCAGTTCACCACTTCCCCGAACGTCTCGGTACAGACAGTGGATGCGGTGTTCCGGCACGGCTATTCGCTCGGTGACCGGTTGGTGCGCGCCGCGATGGTCGCCGTCACCGGACCGGGCGAAGGCGCCGGGTCGGGATCCGCGTCGAGCGCGCCAGAATCGGGAACGCCAGCCCGGGCCACAGAGGAGAACGACATGACGGAGACAAATCCGGGTAGTTCTGGTGGCCACGGCGGCGTGTCGCCCGATGGGCACGGCGGCCACGGCGAGCCGAACGCTCCGGAGGAAACCGATGTCGGTGCGCCCAAAGGCAATTGGCAACCCGGCGCCACCACCGGCGACTCCGGCGGCCACGGCGGCGTGGGACCTGATGGGTCGCCGCGTCCCGACGCGGACGGCGAGACGTCCTGATCCACCATTCCACCAGTGGAAATCGCCGGCCGGATCGGGCGCTGCTCGGTCCGGCCCGCGCATCTGTTTCCGTACGACCACGGTCGGGACCCAATCGATAGAACAGGAGGTGTCGGGTGAGCGCCAAGGACTACTACGAGAAGGACTACTACGGTGCGCTGGGCGTCTCCAAGACGGCGACCGCGGCGGAGATCAAGAAGGCCTACCGCAAGCTCGCTCGTGACCTGCATCCCGACAAGAATCCCGGTAACAAGAGCGCCGAGGATCGCTTCAAGGACGTCTCTGAGGCTTACGACGTCCTTTCGGACGACGCCAAGCGCAAGGAATACGACGAGGCGCGCCAATTGGCCGCATCCGGCGCCTTCCGCAGCGTTCCGGGCTTCGGCGGCCAGAACGCCGGCGGATCCGGCACTTTCGATCTGGGCGACCTCTTCCGGAATGCCGGGAGTGGCGGCGGCGCCGGCGGCGGCGGTTTTTCGGACCTCTTCGGCGGGCTGTTCAATCGGTCCACGTCGACCGCTTCCCGCGGCCGCCGCGGTGGGGACGTCGAAACGGAGGTCCGCATCTCCTTCGTCGAGTCCATGCGCGGCGTCACCGTTCCGCTGCGGATCGCCGAGCGGACGACCTGTCCGACCTGCCACGGCACCGGCGCCAAGCCCGGCACCTCGCCGCGCGAATGCCCGGTCTGTGGTGGTACCGGGCTGACGACTCGCAACCAGGGCTCCTTCGCGTTCTCCGAGCCGTGCACCAACTGTGGAGGTCGGGGGTCGATCATCGACGATCCCTGCCCGACGTGCCATGGCGAGCGCACCGTGCTCGAAAGCCGCACGCTGTCCACCCGCATTCCGGCCGGTGTCTCGGACGGCCAGCGCATCCGGCTGGCCGGACGGGGCGGTGCCGGCGTGAATGGCGGCCCGGCCGGCGACCTTTTCGTGGTCGTCCACGTCGGAGCGCATGAGCTTTTCGGGCGCAACGAGAACAATCTGACGTTGACGGTGCCGGTCACTTTCGCGGAGCTCGCGCTGGGCACCACGCTGACCGTGCCGACCCTGGACAAGGCGGTCAGCCTGCGGGTGCCGGCCGGAACTCAGACGGGCAAGAAGTTCCGGGTGCGTGGAGCCGGCGTAGCCAAACGCGACTCCGTCGGTGATCTGATCGTAACCGTCGAAGTCAAGGTGCCGCAACGGTTGTCGACCGAAGCCAGGCAGGCGCTCGAGGCCTTCGCGGCGGCCGAGACCGAGGACCCGCGGCCGTCGATCACCCGGGCGGTGGGAGCCGTGACGTCATGAGCGGCGATGCGGCGAAGGACGCGCCCGGATTCCCGAGCCTCGGCGGATTCACGCCCGACTCACCGGTTTTCGTGATTTCGGTGGCCGCTCAGCTGGCCGGCATGCACGCCCAGACCCTCCGGTCCTACGACCGCGAGGGCCTGGTGTCGCCCGGCCGGACCAGCGGCGGCGGTCGCCGCTATTCCCAACGAGATATCGAACTGCTGCGGGAAGTGCAACGACTCTCGCAGGAGGAGGGCGTCAACCGGGCCGGTATCCGGCGGGTGATCGAGCTGGAATCCCAGGTCGACGCCTTGCGGGGCCGCCTGGCCGAGATGCAGCAGGAGCTGCGCGACTTGCAGGCGCAACTCTTGCAGTCGCAGGTCGACGCGGCGAACGCCGCCGCCAACGCGGTCTCCGCGTTGCGCCGGGATCTGGTGCCGTGGCGCACGACCGGGACCTCGCTGGTCAGTTGGCGCCCGCCCCGCCGGCGGTGATTCCGCAGCCGGCGGTCGGCACCCAGCCGATCAGCAGAGAACAGAAATGTAGAAGTAGTAGCTGTTGAGCGTCTCCAGATGTGTGGTCGAGCTGAGGTACCAGGTGTACACGTTGGCCGTGTTGCCATTGAAGTTGTACGCCGCGCCGTAAATGCCGGCACCGGCGTTGTACGTGTCCACCATGGGCGTGCAGTTGGCGACGTTGCTGTCGAACGTGACAACGTAATGACCGGCACTCGGGTTGGTCGCGGAGATCAGGCGGGAAGAGCCTGAATAGATGGCGCCGCCGGGAGCCACCATGCCGTGAATTTGTGGCTCGTAATAACCGGTCACGTCAATGGTCAGGTGGGTCGGTCCACCGTGATTTCGCACTGAGACGGCGGGAGCCGCATTCGGAGTGATCGGGATGATCGCCCCACCGGTGATGTTCACGGACTTCGAATAATTGAGCAACGTCGCGTTCGGTTCGGTCGCCACGTTCTTCGGCCACGCGCGGAGGAAGCCCGCCGCTGCGGGCGTGATTGCCGACAAGTTCGCGGAGATGGACGTGGCCACGGCCGGAATCCCGCAGCCGCCCGATTCCCGCCCTGAAACACGAAGCCCAGCGTCCCGGACACGTTGAAGTTGCGGGTCACGTTGTTTCCCATCGCACCGCCGGCCATGCGGGTGTCCACAATGCGGCAGGGCGTGATCGCCACGTACAGAGTGTTGGTCTGGGTCGGGACCAGTACTTGGGCCAGCTTGGCGCGCATCGGTGCGAGGTCTTGGCGGGGCGCCGAACTGTCGGCGTGCGCCATGGTCGCCGAACCCGCCGTGGCCGAGGCCAGGCCGGTGGCGAGTATTCCGGTCGCGGCCAGGATGGCCCCGACGGCAAAAGCAGCGAGCAGGGATCGGAAGCGGCGCATGGAGTGACCTCCCGGTCGTCAGCGCCCGCGCCCCGCTCGCGAGTGGCGGCTTGGATCGGAGCCGGTGTTCCGATCGAGAACAAGCCTGACCGACCAAACGTAGACTTCACACTCAGGACGCGGAAGGGCCTCGGGGGCACCAATTCGGGCAGCGGCGGCCGAGCGCGGCCGACCGGCCCCGGTACAGCGTTGGCGGCCCGGCCAAAGCGCGCCGCCCTCCGCTGGGGCCGGGGCGCGACGCGGGCGCTACCTTCCGGGACGTCGCGAACGTAGGGTGTCGGGAATGCAAGCGGCAGCCGGCACGGACTCGGCCGGAGGCCTGCACCTGGCCGGCTCCTGGCTGTTGCCCTGGTGGGCCGGTTTCCTGCTGGCCGCCGGGCTGGCCGGTACCGCCTGGGGCCTGGTTCGTTCCGGCGGTCAGGGAGCGCTGCGAGCCGCGCCGTTTCTTCGCGAGGCCTCGATCGTGGCCGTGCTGTATTCGGTGTGGATGTTCGCCGGCGCCTTCGCGCACCATGCGGTCGCCGGCGCCTTCTCGCGAGCCCGCTGGATCGACCAATTCGAGCGGCTGATCCACCTGCCGGCCGAGCAGGACTTGCAAATCCCACTGCTCGATCACCCGCTGCTGGCGCAGGCGGCCAACCTCTATTACGCCTCGGTGCACCTGCCCTCGATGGGCATCTTCTTGGTCTGGCTGTTCTGGCGGCACCGCAACCGCTATGGGCCGGTTCGTACCGTCGTGGCCATCTATATTTTGTGGGCCGGTTTGATCCAGTTGATCGGCGTGGCGCCGCCCCGCCTGTTCCCAGAACTGGGCTTCGTGGACATCGCCGCCCGCTTCCATCAATCCATGTACGGAGCGGGCGGTTTCGGCGCCGGCGACCTACTGGCCATGCCGTCCGAACACGTCGGTTGGTCCGTCCTCATCGCCGGCACCGTGGTGATGGTGGGCCGCACGTGGAAGCGGTGGCTCATCCTGGCGCACCCCATCGTCACGTTCTGGGTGGTAGTGGCGACCGGCAATCACTGGTGGCTCGACGGCATTGTCTCCATCGCGATGATCGCCGTCATTCTGGTCGTCCGCCGAATGCTGGTTCACCGCTCGGCCGCCCGTCAGGTGCCGGAGTCGATCGCGAAGCCCGCGGTGCCCGCGGCCTGACGGAGCGGCGGGAATCAGACGTCGGTGAGAACCATCGGTTCACGCCGGGCGGCCTGCTTCGTGTTCTGTCGATACCACCTGCGCGCGCTGAAGAACTGACGTACGTCGCTCGACCGCAGCAGTGCCAACACCACGACCATCGGCACCACACCGGACAGCAAGGACAGGGTTGTCACCCTGCCGATCGAGAGCAATGAAAGGGCGAGGAAGAGGGCGGACAGGACCGACAGCGGAACCGCCGTGATCTTGGAGCCGAGCAGGATCGTCGCGCCCAGGAACAGTACGAATTCGGCGGCGCCGATCCACAGGATCAGGTCGACGACCGGGCGTTGGGCGTACGACACCTCGTGGCGCAGGCTCAGGGCTTGGAAGAGGCCCACAAGAGTGAGCGCGAGGAAAATGCCGGACACCCAGAGAACGGCAATGGGCTTGCCGGGCAGCCGATTCGGGAAAGTCTGATAGTTCATTCTGAACTCCTGGGGTGGAGGGGATGAACCTCAGAGGTGGCCCGGGTCCGAGCGGTTCCGTGGTCTGGGTCACACCGATCCGCGAATCAGGTCGACGGTGCGGGAACCCGGTCGTTCAGCGACCGCCGGAAGTACGCGATGGTCTCCGCCAGCCCCTCCTTGAGGTGCTTCTGGGGCTCCCAGCTCAACACCCGCTTCGCCTGGCTGATGTCGGGCCGCCGCCGCGTCGGATCGTCCGAGGGCAGGGGGCGGTGTTCGACCACTACGTCCGTACCCACCTGTGCGACCACCTGGTCGGCCAGCTCCGTCATGGTGAACTCGTGCGGGTTGCCCAGGTTGATCGGACCGGTCACGTCGTGCGGAGTGGCCATCAGCCTGATCAGGCCCTCGACCAGGTCGTCGACGAAGCAGAACGAGCGGGTCTGCGTTCCGTCGCCGTAGATGGTGAGCGGCTGTCCGGTCAGCGCGGACACGATGAAGTTGGAGACGACTCGGCCATCGTCCGGCCGCATCCGCGGACCGTAGGTGTTGAAGATCCGGGCCACCTTGATCGGCATGTCGTGCTGGCGCCGATAGTCGAAGAACAGGGTTTCGGCGCAGCGCTTGCCTTCGTCATAGCACGACCGGATGCCGATGGGGTTGACGTGACCCCAGTAGCTCTCCCGCTGGGGGTGCTCCTCGGGATCGCCGTACACCTCCGAAGTGGAGGCCAGCAGGATCTTGGCCTTGCACCGCTTCGCCAACCCCAGCATGTTGATGGACCCCACCACGGACGTCTTGGTGGTCTGCACCGGGTCGCGCTGGTAGAACACCGGGGACGCCGGGCAGGCCAGGTGATAGATCTCGTCGACCTCGACGTACAGGGGGAAGGTGATGTCATGCCGGAGCACCTCCAGGCGGGGATTGTCCAGCACATCGGTGAGGTTCAACCGGCTGCCCGAGTAGAAGTTGTCGGCGACCAGGACCTCGTTGCCTTCGTGCAGAAGGCGCCGCACCACGTGTGATCCGATGAAACCGGCTCCTCCGGTCACCAGAATTCGGCGGTCGACCATGACGTCCTCTCCCTGCACTCACATCCGCTCAGCCGCGCGGCGGTGTGCCCGGACGCGGCGACGCCAGGCGCTGCGGAACAAAGCCTGCCGGATCAAGACAATAACGATCCGATACCCGGCCGGTCACTCATCACGGCTCGCCGCGCCCGCCGGCATGGCCGGTTACTCGAGAACGGGCGACGGAGCGCGGCTCGGCGCCGGCTCAGAACATCCGGACAACACGAGGTGGTCGGTATGATGCTCGCCGTGAAACTTTCGATCCTCATGCCCGTCTACAACGAGCTGAGCACCTTGGAGTCGGCCGTCAAGCGCGTTCTGGACGTCGACTACCCGGTCGACATGGAGCTGGTCATCGTCGACGATGGCAGCACCGACGGAACGAGAGAGCTCTACAGCCGCTGGGCCGACGAAGATCGCGTCGTCATTCACCTGAAGAAGGAGAACGGCGGCAAGGGTTCGGCGATTCGCAAGGGCGCCGAACTGGCGACCGGCGACTACGTGATCATGTGTGACGCCGACCTGGAATACGCCCCCGAGGAAATACCGGCCCTGTTGCAGCCGATCCTGGACAAGCAGTCTGATGTCGTTTACGGCACCAGGACTTTCGGCAGCCACAATGCTTATTCCTACCTGTACGTGCTGGGCAACCGGGGCGTCACCACGGCCGCCAACGTCCTTTTCAATTGCTATATCAGTGATCTCGAGACGTGCTTCAAGCTGATGCCTCTGGAGCTCTATCGGAAGCTGGACGTGAAATCCGCCGGCTTCGGCATGGAGGCGGAGATCACCGGCAAGATCCTGCGCCGGGGCATTCGCCCGTACGAGGTGCCGATCAGCTATCGCGCCCGGTCCCGCGAAGAAGGCAAGAAGTTGACGTGGAAGGACGGCGTCGACGCCATCCGCATTCTGCTGCGCGAGCGGCTGCGGAAGCCGATCAAGTAATTCGGCGGTGAGCGTGCCGGTCGAGCCCGCGACGTCGACGCCGGCCGGTACCACGCCCCGGACCGCGTCGCGTTGGGCCGGCTGGATGGCCAGGCGTCGCGCCGGCGGGCCGGACATCGTGCTGGCCACCATCCTCGGACTGGCCGTGCTGGTGGTCCACGACGTGCCCTACATGCTGTCGCAGCCGTTGTGGACGGACGAGAGCTGGGTGGCCGTCTCAACGCGGCTGCCGTTGAGCGATTTGCCGCTCACCACGGCCAGCACGCCCATCGGTTGGTCGCTGCTGTTGCGGGTGGTCTTCGTCGGCGGACCGGAGCGGTACCGGTTGGTGCCCCTGGCCGCCGCCGGACTCACCGCGGCAGCCGCCTACTACCTCGGTGTCGCGCCCGCGTGGCCGACGCGATGGCTGGCGCGGTTGTCGGGTGTGCTCGCCGGCCTGATGGCACTGACTCTGCCGTCCGCCATGTTCCGCGACGACCTCAAGCAGTACACGACCGACGCGTTCGTCGCGCTGCTGATCCTGGTGCGGCTGGCCGCCGTTGAAGCCGGTTGGACCCGGCGGCGGGTGATTGCGCTCGGAGCGACCGTGGTGGCGGGCTTCTTGGTCTCCGACGCGTCCGCGTTCGTCGGGGTAGCGGCACTGGGCAGCCTGCTGCTCATCACCGTCGCGCACCGCTCCTGGCCGCGGCTGGCCGAGTTGGCGGTGGTGGCCGGATCGTCCGCGGCGCTGCTCGCCGCCATCTATCTGGCCTTCTACCGGCCGAACGTGCCGCCGTCCCTCACCGAGTATTGGGGCTATGCCTATCTGCCGATCTCCGGCGGCTGGGCGGCCACCTGGGCTTTCCTCAGGGCCGGCACCGTGAATCTGGTGGCCTGGATGGGCACCGGAAGTGTGCTGCTCACCGCCGTGCTGCTGGCGGCCGGGGTGGTGACCCTGGTTCGGCTGCGCCGCCCGGCCCTGGCGCTGTCGGTGCCCCTCCTGATGGTGGGTCTGCTGCTGGCCGGCGCCCTGAAGCTCTATCCGCTGTTCGACCTGCGAACCAGCCACTTCTTGACCACGGTGCTCGCGGTAACGGCCGCCATCGGGGCCGCCGGCCTGGCCGCTCTGCTGGTCCGCATCTCCGCGCGCCGCCCGGCGGTTGGATCGACGGCCGTGCTCACGCTGGCCGCGGCCCTGTTCCTGCAACACAACTGGTCGCTGCTGCGGACTCATTCCATCATCGACGAGGACATCCGGACGCCGACGTACTACGTGGCGGACCACCGGCAGCCGGGGGACATCGTGGTGGTGGAGGCCCGCTCCAACTGGGGCTTCGGGTACTACTGGCCGCACGGGCAACCCATCGTGCAGCGATCGGCCGCCGTGGCGGTGCAGTTCGTGGTGGTGCAGCCGCCCGGGTCGGACATCGTCGTCGCCGCCAGTCGGTCGACGGCCGATGTCGACGCCGCCATGGAGCAAGCAGCGACCTTGGCGAAGGGCCGCCCGGCCGGCCGGATCTGGCTCGTCTCCCAGCAACATCTCACCCAGACCTGGACCGGGCCCTATCTGGCCTTCGCCCGGGACCATGGCCTCGCGACGACCGAACCGATTCCGGGCGTCGACCTGATGACCCGCGGCTAGCTGCGAATCGACCGGACGTCGCGCCTGGCCGTGTTGAGTGGAATAGACTCAACTTAGCTGCGTTGGACCTTGTGTGGCCGCCGCGGGATCGTCGCGGGAGTGCGATGAATCGCCGGAGGCCTCCTGGAACCGAGACGGAAAGACGAACCGAGCATGAACCTCGACCTCCTCACCACCAAGAGCCGCGAGGCGCTGACCACGGCCATTTCAGCGGCGACCAACGCCGGGCACGCCACTGTCGAGCCGGCGCACTTGTTGGCGGCATTGCTGTCCACAGACGGATCGACCGCCCCAGCGCTGTTGCGGGCCGTCGGCGCGGACCCCAATCAGATCGCCGCCCGAACTCAGCAGATCCTGACGCGGATGCCGTCCGCCGCCGGCGCGACCGTGGCCCAGCCACAGGTGTCCCGGGCGGTGGCCAACATCATCACCGGCGCCGAGCAGATCATGCGCTCCGGCGGCGATGAGTTCATTTCCACCGAGCACCTCATGTCCGCGCTGGCGCGCAAGGGCACCGACGTCGGCGACATGCTCACCGCGGCCGGAGCCGGAACCGACGCGCTGGTCGAGGCGTTCCCGATCGTCCGCGGCGGCGACCGCAAGGTGACCACGTCCGACCCCGAAGGCCAATACAAGGCCCTGGAGAAGTACGGCGTCGACCTCACCGCGTCCGCCCGCGAAGGCAAGCTCGATCCCGTCATCGGCCGGGACGCCGAGATCCGCCGCGTGGTGCAGGTGCTCTCCCGCCGCACCAAGAACAACCCGGTGCTCATCGGCGAACCCGGCGTCGGCAAGACGGCAGTGGTCGAGGGCCTGGCCCAGCGGATCGTGGCCGGTGACGTTCCCGAGTCGTTGCGCGGCAAGCGGCTCATCGCGCTCGACCTCGGAGCGATGATCGCCGGAGCCAAGTACCGCGGCGAGTTCGAGGAACGGCTGAAGGCCGTCCTGGAGGAGATCCGCAACTCGAACGGCCAAATCGTCACCTTCATCGACGAGCTGCACACCGTGGTCGGCGCCGGCGCCACCGGCGAGGGGGCGATGGACGCCGGCAACATGCTCAAGCCGATGCTGGCCCGCGGCGAGCTGCGGATGGTCGGTGCCACAACGCTGGACGAGTACCGCGAGCACATCGAGAAGGACCCGGCGCTGGAGCGCCGGTTCCAGCAGGTGCTGGTGGGGGAGCCGAGTGTGGAGGACACCATCGGCATCCTGCGCGGCATCAAGGAGCGCTACGAGGCGCACCACGGCGTGCGGATAGCCGACGCGGCGCTGGTGGCGGCCGCGAGCCTGTCCGATCGCTACATCACCGCGCGCTTCCTGCCGGACAAGGCCATCGACCTCATCGACGAGGCCGCGTCCCGGCTGCGCATGGAGATCGACTCCCGCCCGGTGGAGATCGACGAACTGCAGCGGGTTGTCGATCGGCTGAAGATGGAAGAGCTGGCCCTGGCCAAGGAATCGGATGAAGCCTCCAAGGAACGACTGTCGCGGCTGGCCTTCGACCTGGCCGACCGGTCCGAGCAGTTGGCGGCGCTCAACGCCCGTTGGGAGCAGGAGAAGTCCGGGCTCAACCGGGTCGGGAATCTGAAGAAGCAACTGGACGAGCTGCGCATGCAAGCGGAGCGGGCGCAGCGCGAAGGCGATCTGGCCAAGGCCTCCGAGCTGCTGTACGGCCAGATTCCGGCGCTCGAGCGGGAGCTGGTCGAGGCCTCCGAACAATCGGCGGCGGAGTCGGAAACGGCGCCCATGGTGTCCGAAGAGGTCGGCCCGGACGACATCGCGACGGTGATCGCGGCGTGGACCGGCATCCCGGCCGGGCGGCTGCTGGAGGGTGAGACGGCCAAGCTGTTGCGGATGGAGGACGAACTCGCGCGGCGGCTCGTCGGCCAGCCGGAAGCGGTGCGGGCGGTTTCCGATGCGGTGCGGCGCGCGCGGGCCGGCATTTCCGATCCCGACCGCCCCACCGGATCGTTCCTGTTCCTCGGGCCTACCGGCGTCGGTAAAACCGAACTGGCGAAGGCGTTGGCGGACTTCCTGTTCGACGATGCCCGGGCCATGGTGCGGGTGGACATGAGTGAGTACTCGGAAAAGCATTCGGTGGCCCGTCTGGTGGGTGCGCCCCCCGGCTACGTCGGCTACGACGAGGGCGGTCAGCTGACCGAGGCGGTGCGTCGGCGTCCGTATTCAGTGATTTTGCTGGACGAGGTCGAGAAGGCGCATCCGGATGTCTTCGACATCCTGCTGCAGGTTCTCGACGACGGCCGGCTGACCGACGGTCAGGGTCGCACGGTGGATTTCCGGAACACCGTGCTGATCCTGACCTCCAACCTCGGGTCCTCGGCCATCATGGACGCCACCCTGACGGACCAGCAGCGCCAGAACGCCGTGATGAACGTGGTCCGCGCCTCGTTCAAGCCCGAGTTCCTGAACCGGCTCGACGAGATCGTGTTCTTCCACGCCCTCGGGACCGCCGAGTTGGAGCGGATCGTCGACATCCAGCTGGCGGCGCTGGGCCAGCGGCTCTCGGCGCGGCGGTTGACCCTGGACGTCACCGAGGATGCCCGGGACTGGCTGGCGCTCAATGGGTTCGACCCGCTGTTCGGGGCACGTCCGTTGCGCCGGCTGGTGCAGTCGGCGGTCGGCGATCAGCTGGCCCGCGAGCTGCTGAGCGGCATCGTGCGGGACGGCGACACCGTGCGAGTGGACGTCTCCGCCGCTGATCCGGCCCGATTGCAGGTCTCGCCGGTGACTCCGGCGACCCCGGTGACCGTCTGATCCGACCTGAGCCCGGCCCGGTAACCGGTTTACAAGGCGCTCGTGCATCTACAACGTGCGCAGACCTTGTAAATGCACGACGACCTTGTAAAACCTCCTGCGCCCGGGTCGGGAGCCGCGCGCCGTCGCGGTGTGAAAACCGCGCCGGCCGGAACGGGAGTTACGCGGCGCCGTGCTCGCGGCGGTACTTTTCGCGTTGCACCTCGGCCCGCGCACGGCACTCGCGCAGGAACTCGTCGTCGCTGGTGGCGCTGGTACCAGTGGCTCGGCCGAGACGTTCGTACTCAGGAAATCCGTCGGTCGGCGGCACAAGTCGGTTTCCGGTCGCACCGGCCTGGGGTCGGCCGGCCACCAACCAGATGACCGCACCGAGAATGTCCAGCACCAGCACGATGATGACCCAGGCGATCTTGGGCAGATTGCGTACGGAGTCTGCCGGGGTGGTGATCACGTCGATCAGGCAGAAAATCCAAACGGCCAGGAAGATCAGCCCGAAGAACCCGTCCAGGTACAGCATCAGCCCCACCCCGAGTTGACGCCGTCGGCCATCGACGGACGCTGCCGATGATGACAGAGCCGCCCGGCTCCCCGCCACCGCTGCCCGACGGAATCCCGGGCGGGTCCGAACCGGGCGTCCCATCCGGCGGGCTCCGGACTACGAACCACCGGCAGTCGGCGCTCGATCAGTCCCCGTTGCCATCTCCCCGAGTGCGTCGGGACGCGACGGTCGGGCGCCGGCCCGCCACCGCGGACCGCGACGGCTGACTATCACCCGGCCACCGCGCCGGTCGAGTTTCGCCTCGCCCCGCTGCGGGCATGTCCCGGACGACAGACCAGGCCCACAAGGAGACCCGTGCCCAGCCATCCCCGCTCCTCCCGCCGCATCGCCGACCGTCTGGCCGAGCTGGCCGCGTCGATCCTCGGCGGCCCGCTTCCCATCGGGCTCCGCGCCTGGGACGGGTCGGAATGGAACCCGTCCGCCGCCGCCCGGCCGAGCGATGTGGCCGCCGAACTGCCGGTCCTGGTGATCAACAACCGCCGGGCCTTGCGCCGTTTGCTGTGGAAACCCGGCGAACTCGGACTCGCTGAGGCGTACGTCTCCGGCGACCTGGACGTCGATGGCGACCTGCGCAGTGGCCTGTCCATCATGTGGTCCGCCCTGCGAGTTGGATCGGTCGCGGCCCGCAAGCCGGCGGCGCGCGAATGGCTGGGACTGACGGCCGAAGCCGCCCGCCTGGGCGCGATCGGATGGCGGCCACCCGCTCCCGGACAGGCGCGCCTCGATGGTCTGGTGCACTCCCGCGACCGCGACCGCGCCGCCATCGCGCACCACTACGACCTGTCCAACGACTTCTACGAGCTCCTGCTCGACGAGTCGATGGCGTACAGCTGCGGCTACTACGTCGACGGTCCCGGGATGGACCTTGCCGACGCGCAGCGCGCGAAACTCGATCTGATCTGCCGCAAGCTCGGCCTGCACGAAGGTTCTCGGCATCTCGACATCGGTTGCGGCTGGGGATCTCTGCTCTGCCACGCCGCCGAGCACTACGGCACGGTGTCCACGGGCGTCACCTTGTCCCGGGCACAGTTCGAGTACGTCAGCAAACGGGTCGCTGCCGCCGGTCTGGCGGACCGGGTGACTGTCCGGCACGCCGACTACCGGGAGCTGGCGGACGATGCGGCTGTCCGCGGCGCCTTCGACGCCGTCTCCACCATCGAGATGGGGGAGCACGTCGGAGACGCCGAATACCCGGCCTTCGCCGGGATCCTGGCAGCGGCACTGCGGCCCGGCGGTCGCGCCTTGGTCCAGCAGATGTCTCGGGGACGCAATCCCCCGGGAGGCGGGGCCTTCATCGAGACGTATATCGCGCCGGACATGCACATGAAGCCGCTGGGAACCACGGTGAACCTGCTGACCGACTCGGGACTGGAGGTCCGTGACGTCCACGCCCTGCGCGAGCACTACGACTGGACGATCAGTGCCTGGCAGGCGACCCTGGAACGGCGCTGGCCCGACGTGGTGGCTGAGATCGGCGAGCTGGGGGCGCGGGTATGGCGCCTCTATCTGGTGGGCGGGGCATTGGCGTTCGCGGAGGGCCGGATGGGTGTCGATCAGATCCTGGCCGTGAAGCCGAACACGGACGGGACCTCGGGGTTGACCGGTTCGCGCGGCGTGTTCGAATCGTCGTCGTGAAAACGATCGAGGAGGGAGCCGTCGCGCCGGATTTCGAGCTGCCGGATCAATCCGGGACCCCGCGGCAATTGTCCGACCTGTTGGCCGCCGGCCCCGTGGTGCTGTTCTTCTATCCGGCGGCTTTGTCGTCCGGATGCACCAGTGAGGCGTGTCATTTCCGCGACCTGGTCGCCGAGTTCGCGGCCGTGGGCGCTCAACCCGTCGGGATCAGCACCGATGCGGTGGGCAAACAGGCCCAGTTCGACGCCCGCAACGGCCTGGGCTACCCGCTGCTCTCGGACGCCGACGGCGCCGTGGCCACCGAAATGGGCGTGAAACGCCGTTTCCTGACCCCGGTCAAGCGGGTCACCTTGGTGATCGGCCGCGATCGCCGCATCGAAAAGGTGATCAGCAGCGAGTTCAGCATGGCCACGCATGCCGACGAGGCCCTGGCTCACCTGCGCACCTAGAGCGTGTCTGCTAATACTGGGCGCGCCTGTCGTTGATGATCTTGGAGTATGGCGCGTGGTGGAGTGATTTCGGACGAGTTTTGGTCGGTGGTCGAGCCGTTGTTGCCGGCCTATGGTGGCCGTCGTGGTCGGCCCTGGAATGACCACCGGACAGTGTTGGAGGGGATCTGTTGGCGCTACCGCACCGGTTCGCCGTGGCGGGATCTGCCCGAGGAGTTCGGGCGATGGCAGACCGTGTGGGCGCGGCATTTCCGCTGGTCAACTGATGGCACCTACGAGCGGATCCTGGCCGAGGCGACGATGGTCGGGCATGACGGCGGCGAGCGGGGTGATGTGGTGGAGCGGTTGTTGGCGGCCGATTCCACCGTGGTCCGGGCGCATCAGCACGCCGCCGGGGCCCGCAAGGGCACCGGCGATCCGGAGGCCACCTCGACGGTCCCCGGCCACACAGGGGGCTCGGTCGAATGACAAGAATTTCGCGGTCGAGCCGGCCGATCACGCGTTGGGTCGTTCTCGTGGTGGCCTGTCCACCAAGATCCACACCCTGACCGATCAGCGGGCGTGTCCGGTGACGGTGATCCTGACCGGCGGGCACAGCGGGGACAACCCGCAGTTGGTGCCGCTTTTGGACCTGGACCGGCGGCGTCCCGGGCGGGCCCACGGCCGGGTCAGGGTGTTGGCGGATAAGGCGTACTCGCATCCCTCGACGCGGACCGAGTTGCGGCGCAGACGGATCAGCAACACCATCCCGCAACGCTCCGATCAACAGGCCCACCGCAAAAAGAAGGGCTCGAAGGGTGGCCGGCCGCCCGCGTTCGACGCCGAGGCGTACAAGAAACGCAACACCGTGGAACGCGGCTACGCCCGGGTCAAGCAGTGGCGGGGCATCGCCACCCGCTATGACAAACACGCCCTGACGTTTTTGGGCGGTGTCCACCTCGTGGTCAGCGTCCTGCACCTGCGCTGATTAGCAGACACGCTCTAGCCGTCGGCTCCCCCAGACGCCGGGCGGCCGGCGATCAGTACGGTCGGAGCATGCCTACCGCTCTGGTCACCGGTGCCACTTCTGGCATCGGTGCTGTCTTTGTCCGCCACCTCGCATCGTCCGGGTACCGCCTGGTGCTGGTGGCCCGGGACGAGTCCCGCCTCACCGAGCGTCGGGCCAGTGCGCTCGCACTGGGCGCCCCCGACGTCGAAATGCTTCCCGCCGACCTGGTCGACCCGGCCCAGCGGCAGGCCGTCGTCGACCGGCTGTCCGACACCGGCCGCCCCGTTGACCTCCTGGTGAACAACGCCGGTGCCGCCCTGGGCAAGGACTTCCTAGAGTCCAGCCAGCAGGAGTTGCACGATCAGATCGAATTGCTGGCCGTGGCACTGACCGCGCTGACCCGGGCGGTCCTGCCCGGCATGGTGGAGCGGGGCTTCGGGGCTGTGGTCAACGTGGCGTCCGTGGCCGGCCTGGTGCCGGGCCGGGGCTCCACCTACTCGGCGGCCAAGGCGTTCGTCATCAGCCTGACGGAGGGTCTGGCCATGTCGCTGCGCGGGACCGGGGTGCGGATCACCGCGGTGTGTCCGGGTTTCGTCCGCACAGAGTTCCACTCCCGGGCCGGGGTCGACATGTCGTCCACTCCCAGCGCGCTCTACGTCGACGCGGACAAGGTGGTGGCCGACGCCATGCGCGCCATTGCCACTCGCCGGCCACTCGTCGTTCCGGGCGCGCTCTACAAGGTGATGGTCAACGCGGCCCGGTTCGCGCCCCGCGACCTGGTGCGCGCGGTGGCCGCCCGCGTCAACAACCAGGGCCGCACCTGACCGGCCGCGGAAGACGATTTGTGCCCGTAGGCGCCGGCGCCGTGAGATCGGGTTCACCCCGGGTGACTGAGGGGCCGAACTACGAGGGAAAAGGCTGTGAACTCACATCGCTCCCGATCGGGGCACCAGGCCGGTGTGCCAGAGTTGTTCCGTGACCAGCTCTGACTCCGCCGGCTTCGTCGGCATCCGTCATGGTGATGCCGGTGCGCCCGTGCCCGACGCGGCGGCGACGGAACGCCTGGCGGAGCTGGTCCGGGACCTGGCCGTGGTCCACGGCCGGGTGACGCTGGCGTCGGCCCGCGAGGCCGACTACTACATCGACGGCCGGCTGCCATCGCTGCATCACGAAGCGTCGCCGTTGATCGGGGTGCTGCTCCGCCAGCTGACCGCGGATTGGGAGTACGACGCCGTGGGCGGCCTGACGCTCGGGGCGGACCCGATCGCCACGGCGATGATGCACGCGCCCGGCCGGCCCCTCGATGCCTTCGTCGTTCGCAAGGAAACCAAAGCCCACGGACTGCAGCGGCGCATCGAAGGGCCGCCGGTGACCGGCAAGCGGGTGTTGGCGGTGGAAGACACCTCCACAACGGGCGGCTCTGTTCTGCACGCGGTCGAGGCACTCAGGGAGGCCGGAGCCACGGTAGTGGGCGTCGCGACGGTACTGGACCGGGCGACCGGGGCGGCCGAAGCGATCGCGGCCCGCGGCCTGCCCTACCGCTATCTGTTGGGGCTCGCCGATTTGGGGCTGGCCTGACCGGCGAGGAACTGGACGCTTTGACCGGCGACCAGCCGAACGCGCTGACCGGCGACGAGCTGAACGCGCTGACCGGCGACGAACTGGACGCCCCCGGGCCGACCGAATGGCCGACCGTCGTCGGAGTCGGCCCTCATCCGCAACCGTGGCCCGACGACCCCCGGCTGGATCCCGAACTGCTCGCCGCCGGCGACCGCCGCAACGTGGTGGATGCCTTCCGCTACTGGCGGCGGGCCGCCATCATCGCGGAACTGGACACCCGCCGCCACCCATTCGAGGTGGCCATCGAAAACTTCGGCCACGATCACAACATCGGCACCGTGGTGCGGACGGCCAATGCGTTCGCCGCCCGGCAGGTGCACATCGTCGGCCGGCGCCGCTGGAACCGGCGCGGCGCCATGGTGACCGACCGCTACCAGCATCTGACCCACCACGCGACGATGGCTGAGCTCTTCGACTACGCGGCCCACTCCGGCCTTCCGGTGGTCGCCGTGGACAACCTGCCGGGCGCGGTGCCCCTCGAGACGGTCCAGCTGCCACCCGTGTGCCTGTTGTTGTTCGGGTCCGAGTCGGACGGGCTGTCCGCGGAATCGACGACGCAGGCCTGGCGAACGGTGTCGATCGCCCAATTCGGCTCGACCCGATCCATCAATGTCGGGGTGGCGGCCGGAATCGCGATGCACACCTGGATTCGCCAGCACGCCGACCTGCGGCGGGCGTGGTGACCGCGGCTGGGCGGACATGGGAAACTGCTGAATGTCACCGCGAACGAGCCGACCACCGGCCGTCGCTGTCGTAAATTGCTCCGGTGGACTACACCGCGATCAAGAACGCCGCCCTGGTGGCCCTCATCGTCGTGGCGGTGGGCGGCATCCTCTTGGCGATCATCCTCAAGAAGATTCTGGGCAAGATCATTTCGCTGGTGCTCGCCGCGGTGCTCGTGGTGGTGTTCTTCCAGCAGCGGCAGCACATCACGGACTCGTTCAATTCGGCGGTCGGCAAGGCCGAGGGCCGAGCGACAGCGGAGTACTGCAATACCCACCCGTCATTCCTGGGTCTGCAGGTCACGTTGCCCGGTTGCAGCTGACTTTCCAGGTCCGGCGTGAAACTGTTGGGCTCAAGACCGCTACGCCGCCCATTCCGACCTCAGGAGTTCGTTTCGCGTCGGAGTTGATTGCGCCGCCCGCGCAAGTGCAGCACCGCCGGCACGATGGACACACACACCACCACGACCACGGCGAGGACGAAGATGACGTCGACATTGTCGGCCACGAACTTTATCGTCCCCAGGAAATAGCCGGCCAACGTCACGAGGGCGACCCACAGCAGTCCACCCAGCGCCGAATACAGCGCGTACAGGCGAGCCGGCATCTTGGACGCCCCGGCCATCACGGTGGCGATCGTCCGCACGACCGGCACGAAGCGGGCCAGAATGACGGTCAACCGCCCCCACCGGGCATAAAAGGCCGTTGACCGCTCGATGTATTCCGGCTTCAGCAACTTCGCGTCCGGTCGCGAGAACACAGCCGGCCCGAGCCGGCGGCCGATCGCGTAGCCCACCATGTTGCCGAGGAATGCGGCCACCCACAGCAGGACGATCATCAGGACGATGTTGATGTGCAGCGCGTGCTTGTAGATCAACAGGCCGCCGACAAACAGCATGGTGTCACCGGGCAGGAAGAAGCCGATCAGAATGCCGCATTCGGCGAACAAAATCGCCATCATGATCAGCGTCACGGTGGGGGTCGCGCCGGCCAGGAAGTGTTGCGGATCGAGCCAGGTCGGCAGAATGCCGGCTTGTACAGGGGTCACAGGCAGTAACGGTACCGGGGACAACGGTGATTACCGACGGGTACGCGGGCTTTGGAGCCGGGCTCACAGAAATTCGGTCGTTCTGGCCGCCTGCTCACAAAGCCAGTGACAACGCTCCGATCAGCGCGCCCACGGCCAGACCCACCGCCACGGCCAGCAGCAGCCAGCGGTGGAACTCCGCCACGTCCGGCTTCGTCGCCGGACCGGCGTCGGTCGTCGTCGGGCGGGCAGACCCGCCCACCATCGCTTGCAGTGCCTGGCTGAGAACTTGCGCCGGCTCGCCGTCGGGCTCTCCAGCGCCCAGTCCGGATGCGGTGCTGCGCACGGTTCGCCGGGCGCCGGGCGGACCGGCGTCCGGGCGTTGTCCCGCCGGCTGTTCGGTCATGGCTTCCCGGACTCCGGCGTTGCCGCTGACGCTCCGGTTCTGCGCGGGGAGTTCACCGGGCGCGCATGGCCTCGCCGAGCTTGGCCACCGCTCGACTGGCCGTTGATTTGACCGTGCCTTTGGACAGCCCGGTGGCCTCGGCGATCTCGGCTTCGGACAGACCCCCGTAATAACGGAGCACGAGAACCTCGCGCTGCCGGGGAGCGAGATCGGCCAGCGCGGTGACGACGGCTTGATGCTCCGCTGAGAGCATGGCCAAGGATTCGGCCGACCGGGCCGTCCCCGCGTGCGGGGGAACATAGGCCCGGGCCGTGCGCCGCCGCCGCAGCATCGATCGGGAACCGTTCACGACCGCGGTGCGGAGGTATCCCAGCGCGGCCTGGGTGTCCCGCAACGATGACCAATGTCGGAACAACCCGGCGAACGCCTCCTGAACCACGTCCTCCGCGCTGGCCTGGTCGTCGACCAGCAGGATGGCGAGTCGCACCATCCCCATCCGGCGCGTCCGGTAGATGTCGTCGATGGTCGCCGACTCGGTTCTGGGCGCGGCGGGAGGCTCGGACCCGAACGGGATGGCGGCCAGCGCGGTGAAGGTCCGCTCGACCAATGACTCGGTCTCGGCGAAAGCCGAATCCTCGACGGGATCGACCTCCGCGGGATCCAATTCGTCGGGCCACGGTTCGGTATCCGCCGGCTCTCCGGTTGGAACGGTCATCGAAGACTCACGCCCGTCTCACCCTTCGCGCCGAGGTCGGTTCGAGGGCCATGGTCCCATACCGCTCCGGATCGGGTCAGGCGTTTCGCCGGGCGGAGGCTTGGCTGACTGTTCCGTTCCGCGCTGCGACACAGTCGGTCCGCCCGCGTCGCGCCGACTCGCCGGCGCAGCCGAAGCCCGCGCGGAGCCGGAAACACCAGGGTTGACCGGCGTCACACCTGAGTTAGTCTGATCATGAACAAGGAGGTTCATGATGTCCGAAGAACCGCAGGCAGCTGGTTCCGGCAACAGCCCGTTGGACCGGGCCGCCGCCGAAGGCGAGCTCGGCGGGGTCGAGGAGCTCGACGCCGTTGAGCGCGTGGACGACGAATCCGCGACCGCGGATGCCGATCGGCGCGCCGACGGGGCGGCTGAAGGAATCGTCCCGGGCGCGATTTCCCATCACTAGGCCTGACGGTGACCGATCGCGCCGACCTCGATCCCGGTGAGCTAGTCCGCGAGAGCGCCGGAAATGCCTCTGCACCGGACGCCGGTTACCCGTCGCCGCGCGAAGCGGCGACCGACACGGAACCGTTGCTGTGGCACTTTCCGCCGACGGTGACCGCCGTGGCCATGTTGGTCGCCTGCGGATGCGCCGCTCGCGCTCTGTACGGGCATCCGAGTCTGGGATTGATCATCGTCATGGTCGTCGTCGGCGTGGCCGCGCTCGGCATCGGGTTGACCACGGCGCGACTGGCGTTCTGGGTGGATGACCGCGGTCTGTTCGTGCGGTACATCCGGCAAACACAATTCGTGGACTGGGCGGATCTCGCGGGGGTCGGGCTGGCCGATGTCCGCGGCAGCGAAACAATCCGAATTCTTCGGCACAACGGAAGTGCCGTCGACGTCCCACCTTCCCTGCTGCAGCCCGTGCTGCCCGTCACGAAGCCGAGACTGACTGCGCGGCTCAAGGTTTTCGTCAGCCAAATAGCCGCCCGGAGTCCAGCCGTCCACACCTGAGAAGGCCGGTCATTCCGGTCGCCGCCACCCGCCCCACGGCCGGCGGGCGTTGCCCCGACCCCGAGTTTCCGCGTGCCACACACGGCTGAACCGGTTTGGCAATGTCCCGGTAACAGTTCGGCATCGTTATTACCGCCGGTGTTTACGACAGGGGCGGGGAAGTCAATTCTTGCCCTGCAAGCGGTTACAAGGCTGCGGTTGCAAACCGTGGTGAAGAGCTATGAAAGGACGTTTATGCGTTCAAAGATCGCAGTGGCCGCCGTGTCGGCCCTGGCCCTCTCGCTGGTCGCTGCTGCATGTTCGAGCAGCACCTCAGGGGGCGGTAGCTCGTCGAGCTCGACGAGCAGCTCGTCGTCGGCCCCGGCTGGAGGCTCCGGCTCGTCATCGTCGTCGTCGAGTTCGTCGTCGGCCCCCAGCTCCGGCGGCGGCGGCGCCTCCAGCTCGGCCTCGCCGTCCTCGTCGTCCGGTCCGATCAAGACAGCCTCCGGCGTCGCGAACACGATGACCACCTCCAACCCGACGGACATGAGCGGCCGGGGCCCGATCACCTTCGTGACCGGCAAGGACAACTCCGGCATCATGCCGTACATCGCCAGCACCTGGAATGCCACGCATCCCAAGGAGCAGGTCACGATCAAGCAGCAGTCCGACCAGGCCGATGCGCAGCTGTCCGACCTCGAGCAGCACTTCCAGGCCAAGGATCCCGGCTACGACGTCGTGACCGTGGACGTGGTGTGGACCGCCGAGTTCGCCGCCAAGCAGTGGCTGGTCCCGCTGACCGGTGACAACGCGCTGCCCACCAGCACCCTGCTGCCGGCCACGGTGAAGGCCGCCACCTACGCAGGCACAGCTGTACGCCGCGCCGTACGCCTCGGACGGCGGCTTGCTGTACTACCGCAAGGATCTCGTCTCCACCCCGCCCACCACCTGGGCGGAGATGATCGCCGATTGCGCGGTGGGCACCAAGACGGTCAACTCCACCCAGTCGGCCACGCTGGCCAAGCCGGCCTGCTACGCCGGGCAGTTCGCCAAGTACGAAGGTCTGACCGTCAACGCGGCCGAGGCGATCAACGGCGCCGGCGGCGTCATCGTCGGGCCGGACGGCAAGACACCCGATGGTCGACCTCCCCGCAGGCCACGACCGGGTCTGAACTTCCTGGTGAACGGGTTCAAGGACGGCTACATCCCCAAGGAAGCCCTGGGCTACCAGGAGACCCAGAGCCTGAACACCTTCGAGGCCGGCCAGCTGATGTTCATGCGCAACTGGCCGTACGCCGACGCCATCCTGTCGGGTAAGGACTCCAAGGTGGCCGGCAAGTTCGGCATCGCCCCGCTGCCGGGCCAGAACGGCCAGGGCGCTTCCAGCCTCGGCGGCCACAGCCTGGGCATCAGCGTCTACTCCAAGTACCCGAAGACGGACCTCGACTTCCTGAAGTTCATCGAGTCCGACCAGATCCAGAAGTACGACCTCAACGTCGGCACGCTGGCTCCGGTGGTGGCCTCGCTGTACACCGATCCGACCCTGGTCGCCAAGTTCCCGTACCTGCCGGTGCTGCTGAAGTCCATCCAGACCGCGGTGCCCCGCCCGATCACGCCCTTCTACCCGGCCGTGACCGAAGCGATCGAGACCAACGTCTACGCGGCCCTGCAGGGCCAGAAGAGCACGCAACAGGCGCTTTCCGACCTGCAGGCGGCCATCACATCCGCAGCTTCCGGTCAGTAGCACCGTGTCCGTCGCCCGTAAGTGACGTCGTGAGACCGGTGAGGCCCTACAGGTCTCGCCGGTCTCACGACTCGCGGCGCGCCGGCTGACATCTCGATCCACCCGGTCCGATCCCGTGGCCGGCAGGCATTTCATCCGAAACCCGCTCATTGCAGTCCCTAGGAGGGATCAATGACAGCTGCCGGAGACGTCGCGCAGCGTTCGAACAGCGCTGGGCCGACACCCACGCCAATCCGGGCGAACAAACCGATCAAGACCGGAGACCGCAGGCTGGCCTTCATGCTGATCGCCCCCACGATCATTCTGCTCATCCTGATCGTCGGCTATCCGATCGTGAAGGGTGTCATCTCCTCCTTCGAGACCGATCCCGGCCTGGATCCCGCCACCGGGTTCTTCAACAAGGGCGGAGCCTGGAACGGCCTGACCAACTACAAGCACTGGCTGCTGCAGCGCTGCGGCACCACCAGCTGTCCGCCCGGCAACCTGGGTGATCAGTTCTGGAGTTCCATCTACACCACGCTGCTGTTCGCGGTGGCGACCGTCGTTCTCGAGACCATCATCGGCATGATCTTCGCGTTGATCATGAACCGGGCGTTTCCGGGCCGCTCCATCGTCCGGGCCGCGATTCTCATCCCGTGGGCCATCCCGACGGCCGTCACCTCCAAGCTGTGGGGCGTGGTCTTCGATCCCAGCGGCATCCTGAACAAGGTGCTGGGAACGCATTTCCTGTGGACCTCGCAGGTCGGACCGGCCCGGGCGGCGATCATCATCGCCGACACGTGGAAGACATCGCCCTTCATCGCGCTGCTGATCCTCGCCGGGCTGCAGGGCATCATCGGCCGAAACGTACGAGGCGGCCAAGGTCGACGGCGCGACGGCCTGGCAGCGATTCTGGAAGATCACTTTCCCCTTGGTCAGGCCGGCCTTGGCCGTCGCCGTGATCTTCCGGTCACTGGACGCGCTGCGCATGTACGACCTGCCGCAGATCCTGACCGGCGGCGCCAACGGCACCACCACCATTTCCATCCTGGTGGTCCAGCAGCTGCACAGCGGCATCAACTCCGCTTCTGCGCTGTCCACCATCGCGTTCATCTTCATCTTCGGTATCGCGCTGCTGCTGGTGCGGCTTGTTCAACGCCAACATCACCGGGGCGCAGCCGAAAGCCAAGAAGTCCAAGAAGGAGTTGAAGCCGGCATGAGCACCGCCACTGTCGCCCCGCCGACCAGCGGCGCTCCGCGGACCGCCGCCAAGAAGGCGGATTCTCGGATCTGGCCGAACATCGGCAGCGCGGTCACCTTCATCGTCATCATCTTCTGGTGTATCGCGCCGTTCTACTGGATGCTGGTGCTCGCGTTCCGGGATCCGAACTACACGTTCGAGACCACGCCATGGTTCGTGCACAACACGTTCTCGAACTTCTCGTATGCGTTCGACACCACGAACAACACGTTCGGCCGGTCACTGCTGAACAGCTTGTTCATCGGTGCGGTGGTGACGATCATCGCCATGGGGATCGGCGTGACCGCTGCCTACGCCCTGGCGCGACTGAGTTTCCGTGGGAAGGGAATTCTGCTCGCCTGCATTCTGGGCGCGTCGATGTTCCCCGGCGTGGCGATCCTGACCCCGATCTTCCAGTTGTTCATCGGACTTCGGCTGGTTGGGCAAGTACCAGGCCCTGATCCTTCCGCAGATCTCGTTCTCGCTGCCACTGGCGGTCTACACGCTGACCAGCTTCTTCGCGGACATGCCGTGGGAGCTGGAACAGGCGGCTCGGGTGGACGGATGCACGCCGGGACAGGCGTTCCGGAAGGTGATCCTGCCGCTGGCGGCGCCGGCCATGTTCACCACGTCGATCCTGGTGTTCCTGGCCTCCTGGAACGAGTACCTGCTGTCCAACACTCTGTCCAACAGCGTCAACTCGGTGGAGCCGTCGACGGTGGCGATCGCCAACTTCACCGCGGGCCCGCACATCGTGCCCTACACCCAAACCATGGCGGCGGGCATCGTGGTCACCATCCCGCTGATCATCGTGGTGCTGTTGTTCCAGCGGCGGATCGTGTCGGGACTGACGGCCGGCGGAGTGAAGGGCTAGACGCCGAACCGGGAGTTCGGGTCACCGCATCGGACATACTCGGCGGCCCAACGAGTTGCTCCTCCGAGCCGGGCGCGGGGGCGGTCCTGCCGCCGCGCCTGGCCATCGGAGGTGCACACCCGCTCGATGAGCGTGCGCGTTACCGGCGCCGGCCCAGCCAGTGGTGAGAGGGGTCGATGAACAACTCTCAAGTCGGACTGGACCAGATCGCCGAAGTGACGGGGCTGTCGAAGTCGACGGTGTCGCGGGCCCTCCGGGGAACGCCCGGGATTTCCGTTCACACCACCGCCCGAGTGCGGACTGCCGCCTCGAAGCTGGGATATCGGCAGCCCGAGCCCGCGGTCGCCTCATCGGCTCGGTTCGGCGGCGCAGCCGCATCGCCGTCGCCCATCGAAAAGCCGTCGGCTGTCCTGTCTTCAACCCAGTCGGCAATCAATCCGGTCGGCCCACAGCATCTTCCGGCGTCGCATCCGCAGCCGAGGCGGCGCCCCCGAGAGCGTCCACCCGATGACCGGCGGACGGTCGGTATCCAGGATGTCGCCGAGCGGGCCGGAGTTTCGGCGGCCACCGTCTCCCGGGCTTTGACTGCCCATCCCGGCGTGGCGGCGGACACTCGAGCCAAAGTCGTCGAAGCAGCCGCAGCCCTCGGCTATGTCCGGTCACCGATCGCCTCCGCGCTCGCCCGGGGCCAGACCAACGCGGTGGGCGTGCTGGCCCCGTGGGTTTCGCGCTGGTTCTTCGGTGCGGTCGTCGAGGGCCTGCGCGAGGTACTCACCCCGGCTGGATTCGACATCGACATCATGCTGTATCCGATCGACGGAAACGCCGATCTGGTCGCGGTGAACATCGCGCGGTTCCTCAAACAGGTCGACGGTCTGCTCCGCATCAATGTCCCCCCGGTGGTTCGCAGTCTGGCCGATCGCGATCTGCACCAGCCCTTGGTGACGATCGGTGAGGGCATCGAGGGCGTGGCCGGCGTTCTGTTGGACGACGTTTCGGTGGGCGAGAACGCGACCCGCCATCTCCTGGAGCTGGGCCATCGGCGAATCGCCTTCTTGGGTACCGATCCCGACCAGAAATTCGGCTTCGTCACGGCCGCCAACCGGCTGCGGGGTTATCGCCAAGCGCTGCGACAAGCCGGAGTGCCGATCGACCGCAAACTCATCAAGACCACTGGATTTTCGGTCACCGGCGGCGAGGCCGGCTTCCGACAACTGGCCGAAGACGCCATCGCCGACCGGAACCAATTGCCGACCGGCATTTTCGCGGTGAGCGACGAGGTGGCCATGGGGATCATCCACGCGGCGAACCGCGCCGGCCTGCGGGTGCCCGAGGACCTGTCGGTGATCGGGATCGACAACCACGACTACGCCTACCTTTTTCAGCTCACCACCATCGCCCAGCCGGCCCGCGAGCAGGGCCGACTGGGCGGACAGTTGCTGCTGCAACAGATGTCGGGTGAACTTCCCGGCGCGGAGAGCATCACGGTGCTGCCGGAGCTGATTCTCCGGCACACCACCGCACCCCCGCGACGTTAGCGGGTCAGGCGGAACCAGGCCGCGCTGTCCGGGGCCAGCTGTCCGTCTTCCGCGTCCCGACTGGCGATCACCAGCTCCCAGCCCGCCAGTTCCGCGGGGATCGCGGCGGCCTTGCCGTTGTAATTCACGACACAGGCAAATGTCCAGTTTCGGGTGAAGGCCAGAACACCGTCCGCCGGCGAGAGCCAGTCCAGGGACTCCGGCGCGGTGGGGACCACGCTCCGGCGCGCAGTCAGCGCGGCTCGGTAGAAGTTGAGAGTCGAAGCGGGGTCTTGGTTCTCGGCTTCCACGGTCTGGTCGGCCCAGCTGGTCGGCTGCGGTAACCAGGTATCGGCGGAGGGCCCGAATCCGAACGGCGGCTCGGTGCCGCTCCAGGGCAACGGCACCCGGCAGCCGTCCCGACCGATTCGTTCGCCTGCCGTGCGGGCGAAGATGGGGTCTTGGCGTAGGTCAGCAGGAATGTCCCCTACTTCTTCCAAACCGAGTTCTTCCCCCTGGTAAATGTAGGCGCCGCCGGGCAGCGCCAGCATCAACAGCGTGGCGGCGCGGGCCCGATGCAGGCCCTGTTCACCGCCGCCGAACCGGGTGCGATGTCGGGTCACGTCGTGGTTGGAGAACACCCAGGTGGCAGGCGCTCCCACCCCTTCGAGCTGACCCAGTGTCTGCGTGACGACGTCGCGAACACTGGGCGCGTCCCAACCGGCTGTCAGGAAACTGAAGTTGAAGGCGGTGTGCAATTCGTCGGAGCGAAGGTATTGGGCAAATCGATCGGCGTTGGGGACCCACGCCTCGGCGACGAAAACGCGGTCTCCCGGATACTCGTCGGCCACCCGTCGCCAACCGCGGTAGACCTCGTGAACGCCATCGCGATCCCAATGCGGATGGTCACCGGAATTCGCCGCCGTCAGCAAATGGCCGGCCGGCCCCGTGACCAGATCGGCCAGGTCCGGGTCCTTGGCCAGGCCGTGCGCCACGTCGATGCGAAACCCATCGGCTCCCAGTTCTAGCCAGAACCGCAAGATGCTCTGGAACTCGGCGATGACGTCCGGATTGGTCCAGTCCAGATCCGGTTGCTCCGGCGCGAAAAGGTGCAGGTACCACTGGCCGTCCGGCACCCGGGTCCAGGCCGGCCCGCCGAAATTCGAAACCCAATTGTTGGGAGGCGATTCACCGTTGGCTCCGCGGCCAGGGCGAAAAAGGTAGCGGGCCCGTTCGGCACTTCCTGGCGGGGCGGCCAGCGCGGCGCGGAACCAGGCGTGCTGGTCGGAGGTGTGGTTCGGGACGATGTCGACGATGATGCGCAAGCCTTTGGCGTGAGCCTCTTCGATCAGCTGCCGGGCGTCCTGCAGGGTGCCGAAGATGGGGTCGACGTCGCGATAGTCCGACACGTCGTAACCCGCGTCGGCCTGCGGCGACGGATAGAACGGGCTGAGCCAGATGGCGTCGATGCCCAACTCCGCCAAGTACGGCAGGCGACTGCGAACACCGTTCAGGTCACCGATTCCGTCGCCGTTGGAATCGGCGAAGCTGCGCGGATAGATCTGATAGATGACGGCGGTGCGCCACCACGGTGTCAGGGGAGCGACCGTGTCGGTGGTCTCGAGCTGGGCGGACAAAGACATGCCTGCTTTCTGGGGGGAACCGGGCGGGATGGCCGCCGAAGGAGCCAAGCGAAAGTCGAGCGGGCTTTCAGTGTGGCACGACGTCGAATTCGGCGGACAGACGTTCGGACGACGTGCCCACGGCCAGCCGGAACGCGCCGGATTCCAGCGCCCAGGCGTGGGCCGCCGGATCCCAATGCTCGAATCGCCTTCGGGGCAACCTGATCTCGACCACTTCCTCCGCGCCGGCCGAGAGGGTCGCGGCCGCTGCGCCGGCGAACCAGATCGCCGGGCGATTGACCGTCGATTCCGGACGGGACAGGTACACCTGGACGATTTGCCGGCCGGCGCGTTCTCCGGTGTTCTGCACCGGCACCCGTACGGTGACGCCCTCGGGAGTGTTCTGCGCGGTCGGGCTTCCCAGACTCCAGGAGGTGTAGCCCAGGCCGAAGCCGAACGCATAGGCGGGTTCGATCCCGGATCGGGCAAAGGCCCGGTACCCGATCTGGAGGCCCTCGGAGTACACCACCCGCCCGTCCACGGGGACCGGAGACGCCAGCGGCGGCCCCTCGACGGCCGGAAAGGTGACGGGCAGGCGGCCGCCTGGTTCGGCGATCCCGGTCAGCACCTCGACCAGACTCGTGCTCATTTCCTGGCCGCCGAACCACGGCAGCACAATGGCGGCCACCTCGGAACGCCAGGGCAGCAGCACCGGTGCGCCGGCGTTGACCACCACCACGGTCCGCGGATTGGCCGCCGCCACCGCCCTGACCAGGTCGTCCTGCCGGCCGCCCAGCGCCAAATCCGACCGGTCGAAGCCTTCCGCTTCGTCCTCGGGGCCCGAGCCGACGAGGACCAGCGCGAGGTCCGCTCCGGTGGCGACGGCGACCGCGGCGGCCAGGAGGTCCTCGTCCGAAGCGGCCGCCGCGTCGAATCCCAACCGCAGCGCGGCCACGGTCCGCGGCGCGGGCGTGTATTCGAACGTGACGTTGATGGGCTTTCCGGCCGTGAGGGCGAGATGGAGAATCGCCTGGGGGGGCAGCGACATCCCGACCACGGCATCGGCGTTGATCGGGGTGAGCGTCTCGTCGACGCGCACGTCGCCGTCGATGCTGACCCGGGCGTGCCCGACCCCGGCGCAGGCGAGCAGGTAGTTCCCGTCGGCATCCACCGAAATGGCAGTCGTGGCCCGGATCCGGGCCACCCGCTCCTCGGGAACTCCTGGGGGGTAACCCATCCCGTAGATCAAGGTGTCGCATTGGTCGCGGAGTTCCTGCCCGACGACCTCGCCGTCGGCTGCGAGGAACTCGACGAGGACAACGCCTGTTCGCGAGCCGAGCCGCGCCGCGCCGTGGCGCGCGGTCAGCGGACTGATCAGGGTGGCCGGTCTGGCTCCCTCCGCGTATCGGACGTCGGCGTCGGGGAAGGCCGTGACGATCGCATCGAGCGGGGTGAGGACCGGTGGGGGGATGACCGCGGCGCTGCCGCCGCCGTTGATCCGGGGCGCCGTGGCCACTGGGCCGATCACGGCGATGGTGGAGATCGTGGTGGGATCAATTGGCAGTAAACGTTTTCCGTTCACCGGCTCGTTGCGGAGCAGGACGGTGCCGGCGGCGCCGAGCCTTCGGAGCCGCGCCGCGATGCCGGCGTCCTCAGCGACTGGTGCAGCGGGCAGTTGGGAGGCGTCGACCAGGGGGTCGATGCCGGTCAGCGCCCCGACCCGGGCGGCCAGCCGCAGCAAGCGCAGCACCTTGTCGTCGACCGCCGCCTGGCGGACCCGGCCGTCTCGTACGGCGTCGACCAACCCGGCGGCCCATCGGGTGCGGGGGCCGGGCATGGCCAGGTCGGTGGGGCCGTTGCCGCTTTCCACCACGCTGCGGATGGCGCCCCAGTCCGAGATCACCAGCCCGTCGAATCCCCATTCACCCTTGAGGACGTCGGACAGCAGGTCGGTGTCCGTGGCGCTGGTTCCGTTGACCCGGTTGTAGGCGGACATGACGCCGGCGCCTCCGGCGGCGACGATCTCTTCGAACGGTGTCAGGTAGACCTCGCGGAGCGCTTGCTCGTCGATGACCGAGTCGGAGTTGAGCCGGTCCGTCTCGGCTTCGTTGCCCACGAAATGCTTGGTCGTGGTGGCCGGGCCGCGTTCCTGGATCCCGGCGACCATGGCGGCGCCGATGCTGGCGGTGAGCACCGGATCCTCGCTGAAGGCCTCGAAATGCCTCCCGTTGTACGGGCTGCGCTGCAAGTTGACCACCGGCCCGAGCACCACATCGACGCCCTTGCGCCTGGCCTCGTCGCCGATCAGGACACCCGCGGCGTGCGCCATCGTCGGATCGAAGGACGCGGCGATCGCGGTGGCCGACGGCGTGTTGATCGACGTGTGCTCCTCCGACCAGCGCACCCCGCGAATGCCCACGGTGCCGTCGGAGACCACGATCGAGCGCAAGCCGATCGCCGGTTCGGCATAGGTGCTCCAGTGGTCCTGGCCGGAGAGCAGCCTGACTTTCGCCTCCAGCGACAACGTGCCCGCGCGTCGTCTGATTTCCGCTTCGACGGCCTCGGGGTCATCACGAGTGCTGAGTGGAGAAGGCATCGGTGCTCGGCCTCTCGGACGAAGGGTCATGGTCGGATGCGCGGCACCGGTCGGTCCCAGCCCTACCGTGTCGCACGCTTCGCCGGTTGATTCTGGCCGACGACCGCGCGACGTTTCCGCGGGGATCAGTGCTGGCCGGCCAGGGCCAAATCCCGGCGGACGACAGGTCCGCGCAACCGCCTCCGGCGGGCCACGAGCCCGGTCAGAATGACCAGCCCCAGACCGAGCGCCGACAACCCGGCGCCCACCCACATGGTGGCGGTATAGCCGTACCCCTGGCCGATCACGAAGGCTCCGAGGGAAGCCCCGAGCGCGTTCGCGAGGTTGAAAGCGCCCTGGTTGGCGGCCGAGACCAGACTGCCGCTGGACGCGCCCGCTCCCTCGGCGGAGTCGGCCGGCCGGACCCCCGCGGCGGCCACGATAATGCGGTTCTGAATGGCCGGGCCGAGTGTGAAAGCGGCCATTCCGAAGGCCACCAGCGTGGTCACGGCGGTCAGGGCGTGCTGACTCGTCGCGGTGAAGGCGATCAGCAGCCCGATGACGACGGCGAATTCAGCCACCACGGCCCGCAGTCCGTACCGGTCGCCGAGCTTGCCGCCGAGGAGGGTACCCACGGTGGTGCCCACCCCGAACAGCGACAGCGCGATGGTCAGCCCGAGCGGTCCGACGTGGGCCAGACCCGTGAGGATCGGGTTGATGTAGGAGTACACGGCGAACAGGCCGCCGAAGCCCACGGCCGTGGTGATCAGGCCCAGCCATACGTCGGTTTCCCGGAAGCTGGCCAGCTCCGAGCGGAGATTGATACGCGTCGGGTCGTCGGGCAGGAACGCGCGCAGCGCCGCCATGGTCACCACACCGAGCGCGGCGATGCCTGCGAACGTGAAGCGCCACGAGACGTGCTGACCGACGAAGGTGGACAGCGGGACGCCGGCGATGTTGGCGAACGTCAGGCCGACGAACATCAGGGCGATGGCCTGGGTGGCCTTGTCGGGCGCGACGAGTCGGCGGGCGGCGATGGCGCCGACGCCGAAGAACGACCCGTGAGCCAATGCGGTGACCAGCCGGGCCAGCAGCATCATGTCGTAGTTGACCGCTCCGGCCGCCAGCAGGTTGCCGACGGTGAAGATCGCCGCCAGGGTGATCAGCGTGGGCCGGGTACCCATGACCGCCGCCAAGGCGGTCAGAACCGGGGCGCCCACCAGGACGCCGATCGCATAAGCGGTGATGAGCATGCCCATGGCGGGCACGGATGCGTGCAGGTCGGCGCCGATCTGCGGCAGCAGGCCCATGATGACGAATTCGGTGCAGCCGATGGCGAAGGCACCGATGGCCAGAGCGACAAGCGCACGGGGCATGGCCGAGTACTCCTGGAGAGCTAGGATTCGCGGCTTCTGCGCCGCGCGATTTTGTGGTCGGGAATGGCCGCCGCCGCTAGTGGCGCGGCGCCTGGAACCCAGTGGCGACGGTGCCCTTCGGGGGCCATTCTGCTGTCGCCGCGCCCGTTTGTCGAATCGTTTCGATGAAAAGTTTCCCGACCGGTGCTCCGGCTCGGCGGCGCTGCTGTGCCGGTGACCGCGCGCAGCCGATCGAACCTGTTCAGGCCGGGAAAATGGACCGATGGGCCGGGTGGGATGCGATTGGCCGAACCGGCCGGGCGCGTGCAGGTCAGCGGGGCTGGGGGATACTGTTCGCGCCTGCTGACCGGAACGCCTCATGAGTCCGGCACTGGCCGCCCGCGCGGCCGGTGCGGACCGAATGCCAAGAAAGGGACACGATGCCTCTCGCCACGCCGGAGACTTACTCCGCGATGCTCCAACGGGCCAAGGACGGCGGCTTCGCCTACCCCGCAATCAATGTGACGTCCTCGGAGACCGTCAATGCGGCCATCAAGGGTTTCGCCGACGCGGGTAGCGACGGCATCATCCAGGTCTCCACCGGTGGGGCCGAGTTCGCCTCGGGCCTGAACGTGAAGGACATGGTCACCGGCGCCGTCGGGCTGGCCGAGTTCGCGGCGGTCGTGGCGGCCAAGTACGGCGTCACCATCGCGCTGCACACCGACCACTGCCCCAAGGACAAGCTGGATGGATACGTCCGGCCGCTGCTGGCCATTTCGGCCGACCGCGTCAAGGCGGGCGGTAATCCGCTGTTCCAGTCGCACATGTGGGACGGCTCCGCGGTACCGCTGGCCGAGAACCTTTCGGTCGCGCAGGAGCTGCTCGCCCTGACGAAGGCGGCCAACGTGATTCTCGAGATCGAGATCGGTGTGGTGGGCGGCGAAGAGGACGGTGTGGCCAACGAGATCAACGACAAGCTGTACACGACGCCGGCCGATCTGATCGCCACAGTCGATGCGCTCGGCGCTCCCGAAGCCAACAACTACATCGTGGCCGCCACCTTCGGCAACGTGCACGGCGTCTACAAGCCGGGCAACGTGAAACTGCGCCCCGAGGTGCTGAAGGAGGGTCAGGAGGCCCTCGTCGAACATCTCGGTCTTCCGGCCGGGTCCAAGCCGCTGTCGCTGGTGTTCCACGGTGGGTCGGGCTCCACCGCCGAGGAGATCGCCGAGGCGGTGTCCTACGGCGTGGTGAAGATGAACATCGACACGGACACCCAGTACGCCTTCACCCGTCCTTTGGTCGGGCACTTCTTCACCAACTACGACGGCGTGCTGAAGGTGGACGGCGAGGTGGGCAACAAGAAGGCCTACGACCCGCGCTCCTACCTGAAGCTGGGTGAGAAGGGAATGGCTGAGCGGATCGTCGAGGCGTGCCAGCAGTTGGGATCGGCGGGCACGTCACCGACGGCGAAATAACGAGAAGCGATCGGCCCCGCGACCTGCGGTTCTGCGTCGGGTTGCGGGGCTTTCGCATGGGCCGCTGGGGCGCGGCTGGCGGCCCGCGCCGAGTTCCGGACAGGGTTGGCGGCCCGCAGCTGGGCTCTGGACCAGCGCACCCGCTTCAGCCGGCCGCGACGGGTTCGGCGAGGGGCGCCTTGACCCGTGCCTTCGCGGTGGCGAGTACGGAGCCCAAAATGACGAGTGGGAAACCGATGGCCATGCCCACGGTGAACTTCTCGCCCAGCACCAGGACGCCGAGCAGTAAGGCCACCGCCGGGTTGATGTAGGTGATCACCGTCGACCGCGCCGGCCCGACCTCGGCGATCAGGGCGAAGAACAGCAGGAAGGCGATCGCCGTACAGATGACGGCGAGACCGAGCACCGACAGCAGCGCGTTGACGTGCACGGTATGGGTCGGCCACAGGAAGGGCACGAACGGCCAATAGAGCACGGCGGCCACGGCCAGGGATGCGGTGACCACGCCGATCGGCGGTAGGTCGGCGAGTTTCCGGTTGATCAAGATCGGTCCGAGCGCGTAGCCGACCGACACGAGCAGCACAGCTCCCACGGACAGCAGATCGCCTCTGATGTCCAGCCCGACCAGGATCGCGACGCCGGCGAAACCGACCGCCAGCCCGAGGATCCGACGCCGGTCCAAGCGGTCGTGACCGGTCACCCAGAGAATGACTGCCGCCACCAGCGGCACCATTGCCACCAACAGGCCGGTGGTGGAACTGGAGAGTTGGGTCTCGGCGTGTCCCAAGAGCACCCAGGGTCCGCTGATTTCCGCGATGGTGTACGCCAGCAACCACTTCCAGCGCCGGAACACCGGCGCGAGAGAGCGGCGGGCCACCGCGATCGGCAGCAGCAGAAGTGCGCCCAGAGTGGTGCGACCGGCCGCGACGACGACGGGATCGAGGTCGTGGACGGCGACCTTGATCATCAGATAGGGCACACCCCAGATGACACTCATGGTCAGGAAGAGCAGCCAGCCCCGTCGCGTCATCCGGGCCACCTCCCATGGTCGGTCGCTGATGGCCGTCGTCGGCCTCGCAAAGCGTTTCGGTGTCGCCAGCCACACGAAGCGCGGCTTGGCTGCGGTGCGCATGCGGTGAGGGACTGCGCCCCATCCAACGGTCGCCACGCTGGCCGGCGGTGGTCGGACTTCACGCTATCCGAACCGATCGTTGTCCGGCCAGTTCGTTCCTCTGCAGCATGTGCGGCAGGAAAACTGGCGTTTTCCTGCGGAAAGCGCGGATTGGGCGGCTTTGCGAACGGGATTGCGTTGCAGGGCGTGACGGCGGCCGAATGACACGGGTGGTATTTCGAACACAGCGGCGTGTCGGACCGGTCTTCGGGAAAACTCCTGTGCAGAATGTGTTCGCTGGGAGTCTTGTGACTCCTGTGACGGTGGTTTACGCTTCGATTCGGACTCGATCGGGTGAGTCCATCGCCGGAGTCGGCCCCTCGCCCCTCCCCGTCGATCAGCGTCTCCGCACCGAAACTTGAAGGCTTGCGCGGGGGTTCGTTGCGTCGCGGTGCCAAGGGAAGAGGCATCGCCAGCATCGTGAGTCGTCACACCGGCGAGTGATTCCCGGTGCTCGGCCTGCGGCGCCCCACGCAACCCAAGGCCGTGGGAAGGAACCTGCATGAAAAAGCTGCTGGCCGTGGGGGTGGCCGCCTGCGCTGTGGTCGGATCGCTGGTCTTCGTCGGCGCGGGGACGGCCCTGGCCGATCCGTCCGCCAGCGACTGGGCGTCGTTGCGCCAGTGCGAATCGAGCGGGGACTACTCGATCAACACCGGCAACGGGTACTACGGGGCTTACCAGTTCGACATCCCGACGTGGCAGTCGGTCGGTGGGCAGGGCCTGCCCAGTGATGCCACTGAGAAGGAGCAGGACTATCGGGCCTTGTACCTGTACCGCATGCGCGGGTGGTCCCCGTGGATCTGCGCATCGCTGGCCGGCCTGAAGCAGGACTCCAGCGGCGGCTCTCACAAGGCGCCGACGTACGGGGACAGCGCGTACATAAGTGGGGGGACCAGCAACTTCACCGAACCCGATACCTCGGCGTGCAAGGTCGGGTCGTCGACGGCGCCACCCTGGGGTGGCGTGAACTTCACCGAGGGCAACACCTATCGGGACATGATCTGCTTCCAGAAGCAGCTGGGGCATCTCGGGTACGGTCTGAGCGGCTCGGGGTATTTCGGCTCTCACACCCTGGCGGCCCTGCACAAGTTCGAGGCCGACAAGCATCTGGCGATCACCAACGTGGTCACCATGTCGGTGTGGGTGGCGGCCTGGGGCAAGTCCGGCGGAGTCAAGCCCGGCGTTTCCACCACGCCGGCCAAGGCGCCGACGTCGAAACCGACGAGTTCCAAGCCCACGAGTTCGAAGCCGAGCAGTTCCAAGCCCTCGAAACCGGTCAGCGGCGAAGACGCGCTGTGGCCCGGGATCAGCGCCTCCTACTGCCACGTCGGGGCCGCCAAGGCGCCGGCTTGGCCGAACGAGTCCTGGACCATGAACGACTCGTCCAAGATGCTGGCGTGCTGGCAGATGCAGATGAACCACCGCGGTTACACCAAGCTGCACGGCAACGGCTACTACGGTTCGCACACGCTGGCCGCAGCCAAAAGCATCCAGGACGCCAACCACCTGGGCGGATCGGGCCTCATTGGCCCCCGCACCTGGAAAGCGGCCTGGGAGGGCAAGGTCAGCGTCTGACCGTTTGGACGGATTTCGCCGATTTCCTGTAACGGAGGCCATGCGGCTGCGATAATTGAGAAGTGAAGTACTTCCCGGAGTGCTTCCCCGATCGCCCGCCGCTGCCAAGCACGACAGACGCGCGGAGCCCGAGAGGCCCGGAGCACGCCGCTCCGGGCCTCTGGTCTATCTCGTCTGCGCTGTGTCAAGGGAAAGGCTGCTAGCGCCAGTTTGCGCGTGAAGATCATGTGACTCTCACTGTGGCCATGAACGTCGCTTCTCACCTACTCATCGCGCTACAGCTCGGACGTCATCCAAACGGACTACCCGGACGGCCGACTAGGCTCCGGCCGTGCTAACGCTGAGGCACTCCCCGGGCGCCTAGGAGTCGAGTCAACGCCGATCCCGACCTGGGAGCCGGCCGTTAGGTGGTGGAGATGGAGTACGGGCGCCTTGGGCGATCGGGCCTAATGGTGAGTCGTGTCGGTCTGGGCTGTATGAGTTACGGGCAAGCAGCGACCGGGCTACACCAATGGACTTTAAATGAGGAAGCTGCCGCGCCCTTCTTCCAGCAGGCAGTCGAGTTGGGGGTCACCTTCTGGGATACGGCCAACGGCTACCAGAACGGCACCTCGGAAGAGTTCGTGGGTCGGGCCATCCGGAGGTATTCCCGCCGCGAAGACATCGTCGTGGCCACGAAGGTCTGGGGGAAAATGCACGATGGACCCGGCGGCAGCGGCCTGTCTCGCAAAGCCATCCTGGAACAACTGGATGCGTCACTGCGACGACTGGACACCGACTACATCGACGTGTACTACATCCACCGGTTCGATGACCAAGTGCCAGTCGAGGAAACCATGCAGGTCCTCCACGACGTCGTCACGGCCGGCAAGGTCCGCTATCTGGGCGCTTCATCGATGTGGGCCTGGCAGCTCGCGAAGATGCAGCATGTCGCCGTGTTGAACGGTTGTACGACGTTCTCCGCGATGGAGGACCAGTACAACGTGCTGCGGCGTGAGGAAGAGCGGGACATGATTCCGATGTGCCTGGACCAGGGCGTCGGCTTGACTCCCTATTCGCCGTTGGCAAAGGGCCGGGCCGCGCGACCCTGGGGGGAGCAAACGGCCAGGTCATCTGCTGACGCGGTGGCCAAGGCCTTCGACCGCGACGTGGACCGTGCAGTCGTTGACGTGATCCAGAGGATCGCTGAGGCCCGGGGCATTCCCATGGCTCAGATCGCGCTCGCCTGGGTGCTGTCCAAGCCAGTGGTGTCCTGTCCGATCGTGGGAGCCACCAAGGCGAATCATCTCCAGGACGCGGTCGCCAGCCTGGAAGTCGCACTCGCTGAGGACGAAATCACCGCACTCGAAAAGCCCTACACCGCTCAGGACAACTACTGGTGGTGAAGGGCCTTTCCGCCTCTACGGTGCGGAGACGACGTGTTCGGCACGGTTGTAGCGGGTTACGGCGCCTCGGGTGATCTGCTCCGTTCTCAGATTCCCTACTCCATGCATGAGACCCACTCCGCGTATCGGGAAAGCCGGGCACTTCTGATTTCTTTGATCAGGCGTCGCCGGACGGGTGACAGGCCGTTCCTCTTCCTGGTCCGGCTGCTGGCCAGAGCGCTGAGTTCCCCGCCGGTCGAGGGTGCGACCGGAGCGCCGAGTTCGGCCGTCAGCGGCTCGTGAAAGCGGCTGGATTGCCGTTGAAAAGCCGGATTTCATGTCCTCGCATGCGGTCCGACCATCGATTCCTATCCAAATCGGCACTCGCCTACGCGGTCCGCACACGCGGAGGACCGTCGCTTTCCGAGTCGGAACCGTCGTGGTCCTCGCTAGCTCCTCCCGGGCTCCTGGTGGGACTCGCCCGGCGTCCGCCGACCCGCGTGTCGCTTCTGCCGCGTGGCTCGAGGCGGGTTGACTGGCTTGTCGGTCGCTGGCGGGCAGCGACCCGAGCCGAGGGAGCATGTTGTCGCGCCGCAGCTACACGGGCACGCTGATCGCCCTGGCCTTCGCGGTCAGCGGGTGCACGGCCAGCGGTAGCGAACCCCACACCAGCCCGTCCGTGTCTGTGCCCTCGGCCTCGGCGGGCGCCGGAGCGACCGCAGCATCGACGAAGGCCGCGACCAGCGACGGATCGCCGCAAGCCGAATCGGCTTCGGCGGCCTTGGGCGGATTGAAGGTTCAGGGCCGCGCGCCGATGACCGGTTACGCCCGCGACAAGTTCGGGCCGGCGTGGACAGACGACAACAACGACCCACTCGGCCATAACGGTTGCGACACCCGCAACGACATCCTGCGCCGGGACCTGGTCACGATCCAGCTGAAACCGGGGACCGGTGGCTGCGTCGTCCTCACTGGCGTTCTCCACGATCCCTATACCGGCCACACCATCTCGTTCACCCGCGGTGCCAGCACTTCTGCGGAAGTCCAGATCGACCACGTCGTGGCTTTGGGGGACGCCTGGCAATTGGGCGCCCAGAAGTGGACTGCCGCCACCCGCACCGACTTCGCCAATGATCCGCTGGAACTCCTGGCCGTGGACGGGCCGACCAACAACACCAAGGGCGATTCCGACGCCGCTAGTTGGCTTCCGCCCGCCAAGGGCGACCGCTGTTCATACGTCGCCCGACAGATCGGGGTCAAGGCCCGGTACGGGCTGGCGGTCACCCGGGCGGAACACGACGCCATGGCCCACGTGCTCAGTTCCTGCCCGAGCCAACTGCTTCCCGTGGAATGAATGTCACGGATCGACCGAGCCGATCTGCAGAAGCGGCGGACTCCCGTCGGCCGGCAATCGAAGAATTGTCGCTGCTGGCTCAGCGAATTGCGGCATCACAGGCACTATCGGCCGTGCGGCGGCCATCACCGCCCGAAGATCGGCGGCAGCACGAACAACATCGTCAGCGACCAGGTGACGTGAGTGATCATCGAGGCGAGGATTCCCCCGCTGGCCCGACGCTGAAGCGCCCACACGAATCCGAGCGTGACGGCCGCGAAGACCAACATCAAATTGCCGGTTGCCACCATGGCTAAGGTGTAGATAGCGGTCGAGATGACCACCGGCGCCCGCCTGCCGATGGCGGCGAACAGCGCGCCGCGGAAGAACGTTTCCTCCGCCAGCCCGTTGACGAAGGTGATGACCGCGACCACCGCGAGGTTGCCGGCTTGGGCATGAGCGAGAACATCCTTGACAATGCGGTCCAGAAAAGGAATCTCGCGCACTACCAGGGCCCCGAGAACGAAGATTCCGGCCAGCACCAGACCGAGGACGAACGGCGTGACGATCGGGCGGATCAGGCGTGTGTTTCGGCGCTCGTACCCCAGGTGCAACCGGCCGGACAGCATGGCGCCGGCCGCCCAGACGCCCGCCAGCGCGAAAGTGAGCGGGTAGAAGGCTTTTGACGAGGGCGGCACACCCAGTGAGATGCCGAGCAGGGTGGCGCCGATGATCAACACGATCAGCACCGTCACGCGCCGGCGGCGGAACAGCGGGTCCGGCTCGGAGTGATCCCGCTCCACCCGGTCAACGAGCGCCGCACGAAAAGCTCGACCGGCCCAACCGAACCGCTCCCGTCGCGCGGCGACCGAGGGGTGGCTCGTCGGCGGGCGGGTGGGCGATTCGTCGGCCGGCCGGTCAGCCATGCTTCGCCGCCCGAGCCTTCTCACGTTCTTGCATCGCGCGTTCGACCGCCTCGTCGTAGCCGATCAGCTCGCCCGGGATGATGCGGGTGATCTCGTCGTTCTGCACCACGACTTCATTGGCGATCGAATCGATCAGGTTTCGGGATGTGGCGATGTCGACGTCCGTGACGAGAGACAACCAGCCCGACGACAGCCGGGGTGTCAACAGCGGCACCGAAACCACTGGCAGCGGACGGTGATTGATGATGACCGCTGCTCGTTTCAGCATGTCGAGGTAGCGCAGCACCTCCGGTCCGCCGATGTCGTAAGTCCGCCCCGCCGTCTCAGGATGCTCCAGAACGCCGACCAGGTAACGGATGACATCCGGCAGAGCGATGGGTTGCGTCCGCGTTTGGGTCCACCGGGGAGTGACCATCGCCGGCAGGTGAGCGACCAGTTGGCGGGTGATCTCCCAGGAAATGCCGCCGTGACCGATGACCACCGCCGCCCGCAACACCGTGACCGGAACCCCTGACTCAGCCAGAAGCCGCTCCACCTCCCGCCTGGACTTCAAGTGGGGGGACAGCGAATCTCCTTCCTTGCCCAAGCCGCCGAGGTAGATGATGCGTTGCACACCGCCGTCGGCCGCCGCCTGGGAGAAATTGCGCGCGCCCTCAGCGTCTTTGGCCGCGAAGTCGTCGGACTCGAGCGAATGAATCAGGTAGTAGGCGGCCTCGACGCCGGCGAGAGCCTTCTGCAGGGACTCGCGGTCCGCGACGTCGCCGGCGACCGCCTCGCCCGCTCCGTGGTAGTCGTCCGGGCGGCGCGTCATGCTGCGGACCTGGTGCCCCTCCGCCACCAATCGGTCAACCAGGTGGGATCCGATGAATCCGGAGGCGCCGGTGACCAAGATTCTCATGTTCGCTCCTCGGTCACGCCGACCCGGCCGTTTCCGGAGTCAGGATCACAAGAGGGATCTGTCGATCTGTCTTGGCCTGGTAATCGTCGTAGTCCGGCCAGACCGCGGTCGCCTTACGCCACCATTCCGCGCGCTCGGCCCCTTCGGCCTCGTGCGCGCGATACGTCTTCTTGACACTGCCGTCCTGCAGTTGCACCGTCGGATCGTTCCGAATGTTCAGGTACCAGACCGGGTGCTCTGGCGCACCGCCTTTGGACGCCACGACGGCGTATTCCTCGCCGTCGTTGACCCGCATGAGCGGTGTTTTCCGGATGGCGCCCGTCTTGCGGCCCCGAGTGGTCAGGATGATCACCGGTACGCCCCTCAGGTCGCCGCCCTCGCGGCCGTCGGTCCGCTCGTAAGTCTCGACCTGGTCAGCCGCTCGCTTGGCCGGGCTGGGGATGTAGGTGCCTTCGCTCATGGTGGTCCTTCCTGCTCAAGGTGCCTCTCCTTGCTTCTCTACCCGTCCCGGGCCGCGGATATTCCGGCTGGGCCGGTGAGCCGAACGGAGGCTGGTCGGGCCGGACAGCCGATGCGGGCAGTGGAAACGTGTTCGGCGTGGGCCCGGCGGGTCGTCGGCCAAAGCATTCACAGTCGCGGATTTCTCCACACCGGAGCAAGGGCGTGTCGCCTTGGGCCCGGTCGAGCCTCAGCCTGGAACACGGTTCTGAAGTCCTAGCGCAAGGAGCACAGGGATGAATTCGATTTTCGTCAGTACGGACCGGGTCGGCCGAGCCGGAGCCGAGGTGGTGGACATCGCCGCCGAACTCGACCACGAAATAGGTGCCCTGCGGGTCAGCCTCGAGCAGATTCAGGCCGGCTGGAGCTCCGACCGGGCCGCGCCCCGATTCGCCGGCGTGCTGCTCGACTATCTGGCCGACGCGGCGGCGCTGCGGAAGTCGCTGACCGACCAAGGTCACGCCCTGACGCACACGGGGCAGGTCTTCGATCAGACCGAAACCGACGTTGCCGACTCCTTCGGTGGTGGGCGCTGATGGGCACCATCACGGCGGATTACGGAGCCATGGAGCGGGGTCGCGACGACCTGACGGCCAGTTGGCAGCGGATAGAAGCACACCTGGCCGACCTCGATGCCGCGGTGGCGCAGACCGGTGACCTCCAGGCGGCGGCCCTGCAGCAGTACCTGGCGCTGAAAGCCAAATGGTCAGCCAACGCAGCAGAGCGGCAGATCATGTTGCGCCGCCTGACCGAGCTGCTCGACGAAGCCCGCCGGCGCTACGCGGAGACGGACGCCATGCTGGCGGCCCAGTTCGCCGGATGATGCGCACCGGACCGCCGAACGAGCCGTGACTCAGTTCGCGCTCTCGACAGCGCGAGTCCCCGGGTGGTCGACAGCCCCGACGAGCTCGCCCAAGGTCGCCATGAACGGGAGCCTATGAACGCCCAGCCACCCCGGTTTACGAGCGAGGCTGAAATGTCGCCACCGGCTCACTGTGATCGCTGCACATGGTGCTGGGGAGTGGTTGTGCGTTCGGTGGCCTGGGGACTGCGCCGCGGCAGGGCCGGGAGCCGCTGAGGCGCGTCGCCGCGTCCGGCCATCGATCATCAGGCCCACGCCGGGCCCGTAGCCGGGCGGCCGGCAGACCGAAGGCGTCGCCCCGGGCCCACGACAAAAATCCTGCCCCGGCTGGTCGGGCGTGTCGGGGCGAGTGGGCGGCCCACGCGTAGTTCATCGCCGGCCTTACCGTGGTCGCAGCGTGGCGCCGCGGCCCAGCAGATGTCGCACCGCCTGTCGAGCCGGCGCAACGAGCGTGTGGTTCCCGGTGTGGGTGGTCCCGGTCGGCAGGTTCCCGCGGGATGAGCAGCGACCCAATGTTGAACACTCACAATGTCTCTAGCGAGCGGTCCGGCGCGGGGCGTGGGCGCGAATAATGTCTGCAAGGTGCCGAAACTACCGCCGAAGGCTGCGATCCTTGCACTCAGACCGGTAGTATTGGCGCTATGACTGCAAGGTTTGACGTGCTGTGGCTGGCGGATGTCGCTGCCGAACAGTGGGGACTATTCACCACCAGCCAGGCGCGCAACGCCGGCGCCACGTACAGCACCCTGACCCGGCTCGAAGCGGCCGGAGCGATCCAACGTGTCCGTCACGGCGTGTACCGGCTCACGGGTGCCCCTCCAGGCCCGCTCGACGATCTCCGCGCCGCCTGGCTGGCCGTCACCCCCGACCCTGATGCGAACAACGACCCGCCAGCAGCGGTGGTGTCGCACCAGTCCGCCGCCGACTTGCACGACCTCGGCACCGTCGAGGCTGACCGGGTCGAGTTCACCGTCCCCACCCGGAAACACACCCGGGATGGTGGGATTCGCTTCCATGTCCGGCGACTCACTTCCAACCAGTGGACACTCGTGGACGGGCTGCCGACCACCACGGTGGCAGTCACCGTTGCCGATCTCGCCGCCACTGGCCTTGACGGCGGCCACCTCGCCCAGATCGTCCGCGACGCCATCGTCAAGCACGGCATGGACACCGATGATGTGGCGGCCATCCTGCGGCCCTACGCCCACAAGTACGGGGCAACCCTCGGCGATGGGCAGGGCCTCGTCGACGACTTCCTCACCCAGGCGGGCATCCCTGAAAGCCTCAGCCGCGCAGCGATCGCCAGGGCACTCCCGGCGCTCAGCCCCGGCACCAGCGACATCATCCGATCGATGGGTCTGGACAAACTGTCCCCGGATGTGACGAGGTCGCTGCGGCCGCTGATCACCCAAGTCCTCAACGGTCCCGTTACCGGCACACTTTCGGAACAGCTCCGCGCCGCGCTCATCGGGCTGAGCGGCTCCGCCGGCGGGATCGAACGCCTCGACCCGTCCCTGACGGAGGCGATACGGAACCTCCTGCCGCCGGCCGGCCTCGACGCCCTGATGGTCCGGCCGATGGGGGAGGTCGCCCACGCCGCCACCGGGAACACCAACGAGAATGTCCCCACGGCGCCCGTGCCCGCGCGTGAACTGCTCCCCGCGCCCACCCCTGCGGAGGACACCGCTTGACCCGGTATGCGTCGCCGCAGGATTTCCGCGCCGCCCTCACCGCCAAACTCAACGCTGCCAGCAGGACCACCGGCGTCCCGCAGGCCAAGCTGCGCCGCAGCTTCATCATCGAACGGTTCGTCGCCTGCGTGTTCAGCGGCCGCAACCGGGACCAGTGGACTTTGAAGGGCGGCGCCGCGCTGGTGTTTCGCCTCGACGCGCCCCGGTTCAGCAAGGACGTGGATCTGCACTTCACGGAAGGGCAGGTCGATGCCGTCACCGCGCTCGCCCTCGCGGCCGAGTTCCCTCTGGACCCGCACATCACTTTTGTCGTCGGCCCGTCGCGGCAGATGACCGGGCATGCTGGCGGCCTCGAACTCACCGTGAAGGCCTACATCGGCCGTGTCGTTTTCGAGTCGTTCCCGGTGGACTTGACTGTGGCGCTGGACCCGCCGGCCGCCGACACCGTCGCCGCCAGCCCGGTACTGGACGTCGACGACCTCGGGCCGCTCCCGCCGCTGCGCCTGCACCCGCTGCCCGCCCACATCGCCGACAAGCTCTGCGCGATGTACGAGACTCACGGCGATGCGCAGGCGCCGTCCAGCCGCTATCGCGACCTCGCCGACCTCATCCTGATCACCGACAGCAAGCCGGTGGGCTTCGCCGCGACCCGGACCGCGATGCTCGGCCAGGAAGCCCGCAGACGCATGCGGCTGCCGGACCGGCTCACCGCCCCACACCCGTCGTGGGTCAGCGGCTACCAAAGGTGGGCCACCAACGAACCGGCCGTGCCGCCGGAGGCGCGGCGGCTGGACGATGCGCTTAGACGGCTGGGCGCCTTCGCGAACCCGCTGTTGCACCACCTCCACGACGGGCCGCCCGCCGACCCGGACCTGAACGACCCCACTGTGTGGGACCCCCACGCACACACCTGGAAACCGCGACGTTATCTCCCCGACCGGGGCGATCGCGACGCGCCGTGAGTCCGGACGGCCCAATCACACTGATCGGCGCAGATCCGGGCGGGGCAAGATGAGCAAGTGACCTCGACCAATCTCCTCGGCCCGCCTCCCATCCAGTTGCCGGAGGATCCCGCCGCCGCCGCGCTCGCGGCCGGCGAGGATGCCGAGGTGGTGGCGCGGCGGTATCCGGCGTCCAGCCTGGCCTGGGCCACCCTGGCGGAGGCAGCGCTCGACGCCGGAGAGGACGTTCGGGCCTATGCCTTCGCCCGAGTCGGCTACCACCGCGGGCTGGACGCCCTCCGGCGCAGCGGGTGGAAGGGTGCTGGGCCGGTGCCGTGGTCGCACGAGCCGAATCGGGGGTTCTTGCGGGCGCTGTCCGCTCTCGGTCAGGCTGCCGCCTTGATCGACGAGTCGACCGAGGTCGCCCGGGTGAGGGCGCTGTTGATGGATTCCGATCCGGACGTGCCGGTCGAGCTGCTCTTCTAGCGGCTCGGCCCGGTCGCGCGACGAACGCCCACCGGCCGCCCGACCGCTTCGTGACCGGTCAGGCGACGACCCCGCGCACCAGCCGCAGCGGCTCGGTGTGCTTGTAGAACGTCCACCGGGTCATGGCCCGGGGATAGCGCACGCCGTCGGCGACCACCGTCGTGTCGGTGGTCCCGATCTGCACCGCCCGGCCGGGGTAGCGACGTGGGCGCTTGCCGATTCCGAGCACCCGGTTGTGGATGACGGTGGCTTCCAATCCCTTGTCCGCATCCGGGAAGACGATCAGTCCCCGGGCGCTGCCCTTGAGGACGCGGCGATCGTCCACGTAGACGGTGCCGTCGATGGGTACCAGCTGGGCACGCCCGAGCAGGATGCCCCCGACGTCGTCGCGGACCAGCGGCACGACATCGGGGTCGCCGAGCCGGGCCAACCTGGCCGCGGCCGCGCCGGTTGGCAACGAGTGCAGGTCGGTGACGGGCGTGGGCGTGGCCGCCACGTAGGCCACCACCACCTGCCGGAGGAGCTCCCGACGGAGCAGGCGGAGAACGACGGCCGAAAGATCCGCGTCGTCGCCGACCACCAGCACCCGGCCCGCCAGCAGGTGGTCGATTTCGCGTCCTGGCCGTGGTCCGACCGCGTGGATCTTCAGGCCCACCAGGGCCGGGACTATCCCGCGCAGCTCGGGATCGGTCAGCTCCGCCCGGCACACCAGAACGAGAACCTCATCCAACGATTACCCTTTCTCCGTGCCCGACTCGCGCGGCGAAAGGGCCGCTTCCTGCCGCCCGGCTTCTCGTTTCAGGAGTGTGCCATGGCCGTGATGGTGCTGATTGGCGCCCAATGGGGCGATGAGGGCAAGGGCAAGGCGACCGATCTGCTGGGCGAACGCGTGCAGTGGGTCGTGCGCTATCAGGGCGGCAACAACGCCGGTCACACGGTCGTGTTGCCGGACGGGCAGAAGTTCGCGCTGCATCTGATCCCGTCGGGAATCCTGACGCCGGGAGTGAAGAACGTCATCGGCAACGGAGTCGTCATCGATCCGGGGGTGCTGCTCACCGAACTGGCGGGCCTGGACGAGCGTGGGGTCGACACGTCCGGCCTGATGATCTCGGCCGACGCGCACTTGATCATGCCGTACCACGTGGCCATCGACAAAGTCTCCGAGCGGTACCTTGGCAAGGCCAAAATTGGCACCACCGGACGCGGGATCGGCCCCGCCTACCAGGACAAGGTCGCCCGCCTCGGGGTGCGCGTCCAGGATCTCCTCGACCCGTCCATCCTGCGCCAGAAGGTCGAATCGGCGCTGGCCGTGAAGAACCAGATGCTGGTCAAGATCTACAACCGCCAGGCGCTCGATCCGGGCCGGATCGTGGACGCGGCCCTCGAGCAGGCCGACGGTTTCCGGCACCGGATCGCCGACACCCGGCTGGCGCTCGGCAATGCCGTTCAACGCGGCGAGAACATCCTGCTGGAGGGGTCGCAGGGCACCCTGCTGGACGTCGACCACGGCACGTATCCGTTCGTCACCTCGTCGAATCCGACGGCCGGGGGAGCGGCGGTCGGAGCGGGTATCGGGCCGACCGCGATCACCACCGTGCTGGGGATCCTGAAGGCCTACACCACCCGTGTCGGATCGGGGCCGTTCCCCACCGAGCTGGAGGACGAGTGGGGCGAGTATCTGCGGAAGACCGGCGGCGAGGTCGGGGTGACGACGGGTCGGCTCCGGCGCTGCGGCTGGTTCGACGCGGTCATCGCCCGCTACGCGTCCCGGGTCAACGGGATCACCGACTACTTCCTGACCAAACTCGACGTTCTCTCGTCCCTGGAGCGGGTGCCGATCTGCGTCGCCTACGACGTGGACGGCCGGCGGTGTGACGAGATGCCCATGACGCAAACCGGGTTCCATCACGCCACCCCGATCTACGAGGAGATGCCCGGCTGGTTCGAGGACATCTCCGGCGCTCGGGAGTTCGATGAGTTGCCGGCCAACGCCCAGGCGTACGTGCGCCGGCTCGAGGAGCTCTCCGGAGCACGGGTGTCGGCCATCGGCGTGGGGCCGGGCCGCGAGCAGACGATCGTCTGCCACGACGTCCTCGCCTGAATTCCCTCGATCAAGCTTCGCGCCGGAAGAGCGCAAAGCACACGCCCACGCGGGAGGGCCTCATCGCCAGCTGATCCGCACCTTGTCCCGCCACAAGCCCATCACGTCGCTCATTCCGGATTCGGCGAGATCGTCGCCGCGGTTCCACAGGCCCAGATACAAGCCGGCGGCCGTCCCGGTGATGCGGGCGTCGGGCTCGGCCGTCGACTCCCGCGTCGTCACCGGGGGCAGACGGCTGATGGTGAGCAACCACTCCGCTTCGATGTCCGTCGCGGCGACGAGAACCCGGATCGGCTCTTCGCTGTGCAGCTTCGTCGACTTGCGTGGCACGAAGCCGGTGAGTAGTTCGTCCACTCCGTCCGCGGCGAATTCGGGCGATAGATCCGCCTGCGCCGTGGTCGGCAGGTGTTCGAGCCGGGCGGACAGCGCGTCGATCCGGTGAATGGTGGTCTCATGCGCCTGCCGGCGAGCCCAGAACTGGCGAGGAGCGGGCGCCGACTTCAGGAACACCATCGCCTTGAGGTCCTCGGGGGCCTCCCGCAGCTCCTCGACCAGCTGAGCCGCCCCGTGGCTGAGCCAATCCAGCCTGGTCGCGAAGTTCGCCGGTGCGTGCCGTTCCGCCGCGGCCACGTGCTCCTCGGCGCGACCGTCCAGTGATGTCAAACCGTCGTGCACCACGCCGGCCGCCCAGCGGTGCACCGTGCCCTGATGCGCGACCAGGTCGGCCACATCCCAGTCCGGGGTGGCCGGCACCCTGGCGGCGCCACCGGCGGCCCGGCTGTCTTCGACGAAGCGGGCGGTGGCCTCGGTGATGGCGGCCAGGTGGTCGGAGAACGCGAGGAAACCGGTCATGGTCGTCACTTAAACATGCACGCCCGACGGCGGTGATGGCGACGAGCGTGGCGAAGACCGGCTGGGCCGTCCTGACTGCCGCGAGGCACCTCGGGCGAGTGCATGTTCTGGTCGACGGCCAGCCGGTTTCCCTCGCCGCCGGTTGACGGCGGGGCCGCGTCCAGCAGGCGGCATTTCCGGGGACGGTCGCGACGTCGATACCCTCAGCCCTCGTGCGCATCCTCGTCATCGGCTCCGGCGCTCGCGAGCACGCCCTGTTGCGAGCGTTCCGGCGTGACCCAGCGGTTCACGACCTGCATGTCGCGCCCGGCAACGCCGGCACGACGGCGCTGGCCACCGCACATCCGCTCGACGTCAACCATCCCACGGCCCCCGCTGAACTCGCCGCGGTGCTGAAACCGGATCTGGTGGTGATCGGCCCGGAGGTCCCATTGGTGGCCGGGGCCGCGGACCAACTCCGCGCAAACGGGTTCGCCGTCTTCGGACCGTCCCAGGCCGCAGCGCGGATCGAGGGCTCCAAGGCGTTCGCGAAGCAGATCATGGCCCGCGCCGGGGTCGCCACCGCCGCCTCGGTCGCGGTCGGAACGGTGGACGAGATAGATGCGGCGCTGAACGAATGCGGATCGCCGTACGTCGTCAAGGACGACGGTCTGGCCGCGGGCAAGGGCGTCGTTGTCACGTCGGACCGGGCCACCGCCCGGGCGCACGCCGAGGATGTGCTTAGCGGCGGTCACCCGGTGCTGGTCGAGGAATATCTGGCTGGGCCGGAGGTTTCGCTGTTCGCCGTCTGCGACGGGCGTCGCGCGGTTCCGTTGCTACCGGCCCAGGACTTCAAGCGGCTGGGCGACGGTGACCAAGGGCCCAACACCGGCGGCATGGGGGCCTACGCGCCGCTGCCGTGGACGCCGGTCGACCTCATCGCGCAGGTGACGGCGGGCATCATCGATCCCGTACTCGCCGGGCTGGCCGCGGCGGGCTCGCCGTTCGTCGGCCTGCTGTACGCCGGACTGGTGCTCACCGCCGATGGACCGAAGGTGATCGAGTTCAACTGCCGATTCGGTGACCCGGAAACGCAGGTCGTGCTGGAGCTGCTGCAGACCCCACTGGCCGGCCTGCTGCTGGCAGCCGCCCGGGGGGATCTGTCCGAGCACACCGAGTTGCAGTGGTTTCCCGGCTCGGCGGTCACCGTCGTCATCGCCGCCGAGAATTACCCCCGGCCTCCGGTCACCGGCGACCTGATCGCCGGGGCAGATGCCGACGGAATTCTGCACGCCGGCACCAAGCTCGACGCCGAGGGACGCGTGGTTTCCGCTGGCGGCCGGGTGCTGTCCGCCACGGCCCGGGGCGACAATCTCGCCGACGCCCGGTCCAAGGCGTACCGGCTCGTCGACCAGGTCGAACTGCGGGCCTCGCAGCACCGGACCGACATCGCCGCCGAGGCGGTCGCCGGCCGGGTCAGCGTGCCCAGGCGGTGAGATCACCCGCCGTGATCGTCATCGCCGTGGCGACAACGAGCCGGGCCGCGGGGACGGTCGCCGGCCGGATCAGCGCCCCCGGGCCATGACGACAGGAGCCGCCGGGCAGCATGGCAGAGTGCTCGACCCGCCTGCGTCCCCTTCCCGCCTGGTCGCGTCGCAACGCTCGGCCGTGGCCCCGTTCCACGTCATGCGCGTCCTGGCCGCGGCCGCGGAACGGGCGGCCCTGGGGCTCTCGGTCTACAACCTCACGGCCGGCCAGCCGTCCACCCCGGCGCCGCAGCCGGTGCTGGCCGCGGCGCACCGAGCCCTGGACAACGACCTACTCGGTTACACGGAAACGCCGGGCATCCGGCCGCTCCGGGAGGCGATCGCCCAGCACTACAACGTCCGGTACGGGCTGAAGGTGAATCCGGACCAGGTGTTTGTCACCACCGGGTCGTCGGGCGGTTTCCTGCTGGCCTTTTTGGCCGCGTTCGAGGCCGGCGATCGCGTCGGCCTGGTGAAACCGGGATATCCCGCGTATCGGAACATATTGCGGGCATTGGGATGTCAGGTCGTGGAACTGGCCTGCGGGCCGGAGTCGGGTTACCAGCCGACCATTGACATGATCCGCGCGGCTGAGCTGGACGGATTGATCGTCGCCTCTCCGGCCAACCCCACCGGCTCGACCCTGACTGCGGATCAGCTCACCGGCATCACCCGGTTCTGCGCCGATCAGGGAATCCGGTTCCTGTCCGACGAGATCTACCACGGCATCAACTACGTCGGCGGTGACACCTGCAGCTGGTCGGTCGACCGATCGGGAATCGTCGTCAACTCGTTCAGCAAATACTTCTCGATGACCGGCTGGCGGATCGGTTGGCTTCTGCTGCCGGAGGACCTTCTGGAACCCGTTGATGCGTTGGCGGGCAACATGTCCATCTGCCCGCCTGCGCTGTCGCAGCATGCCGCCATGGCGGCGTTTTCCGCCTACGGCGAGTGCGACGGTCATGTCGTGCGGTACCGGCAGAACCGGGCGCTGCTGCTGGACGGACTCCGCCGGCTCGGGCTGACCCGCCTGGCCCCGGCCGACGGCGCGTTTTACGTGTATGCCGATCTGGCCGGAATTGTGGACGACAGCGAACAGTTCTGCTTCGACCTGCTGGCGACGACCGGTGTGGCCATTGCACCCGGTATCGATTTCGACCCGGTAGACGGCCGGCACACCATCCGTTTTTCCTTCGCCGGCTCCGCCGCCACGATCGAAGGTGGGCTCGACGGGCTCGGCCGGTTCCTGCACGGCCGAGGCTGAGTGCCGGCCTCGGAGACGGACGGCCCAGCGTTGGCCGTTCCGGGTCGTTTTTCAGGGTCTGCTCAGGGAAACAACCGACGCCATTGGCAACCCGGCGGCCCATAGTGGAAGAGCCGGTGGAGAGCAGCTGACAGCTCCGCCCGCTGAGTGGCCCGGGACTTGCCGGGCGCCAACGAGACTGTCGGCGCCACATGGGAGTAGGGAACGGACATGGACAAGTTCTTCAAGGTCGTCGGCATCATCGTCGTGGCCTGGATCGCGTTGGGCCTCGTCGGCTGGCTGGTGGCGGCGGTATTCAAGACGGTGTTCTTCTTGGCCCTGGTGGCTGGGGTGGTGTACATCGTCGGAGCGGTGGCCAATCGGCGCCGCATCGGCGGCCCGATGTACCGCCGCAACCTGCGCTGATCCGGCTGGGCATCGAAAGTCCCGCCGCTTGCGCCGGCTGAGCATCCATCGGTGCTCAATTGGTGGGCATCAGCACCGTGTCGATGAGGTAGACCGTCGCGTTCTTGGTCTTGACGCCACCGCAGACCACCGAGGCGTTGTTGACCTTCAGGTTGTTTCCGGAGCCGGTCACGGTCACCGAACCGCCTTCGACCGTCTTGTGTGCTCCGACGATCTGGCTGGGCGCCAATTGTCCCGCGACCACGTGGTAGGTTAGGATTTTGGTCAGCGTCGCGCTGTCCGTCTTCAACGAATTCAGGGTGGCGGCCGGAATTTTGGCGAAGGCCGAATCGACCGGGGCGAAGACCGTGAACTCGGAGCTGTCCAGCGTCTGAACCAGGTTGACCTTGGGGTTGAGCTTCCCGGACACCGCCGCCACCAGCGTCTTGAGCAGCGGATTGTTCGAGGCCGCCACCGCCACCGGATCGGTCGCCATGCCGGACACCGAGCCGGCGCCGGCGGGATTCGCCTTGGCGTAGGCCGCACATCCCGACCCGACCAGCTGACCGGCCATGGCGCCGGAAGACATGGCACCGGACGACATGGCACCGGAAGACATGGGGCCCGACGACATCGCCCCGGACGACATCCCGCTTGACGACATCGAACCGGACATCATGGCACCGGAAGACATGGCACCGGACGACATGGCACCGGACGACATGGCACCGGACGACATGGCACCCGAAGACATGGCACCCGAAGACATCGGTCCGGAAGTCATCGCGCCGGAGGACTTGGCGCCGGAGGACATGGCGCCCGAGGTCATTCCGCCCGAAGACATCATGCCGGTCGAGGCCGGTGTGCTCGTCGCGGCGGAGGTTGACGTCACGGATGAGGACGACGAGGAGGCACCGGTCGAGGTTCCACAGGCGGCCAGCGTCAGGGCCAGCGCGCCGGCGACCGTGATGCCGGCAATCTTTTTGATGAGCATGAAAATGAAAACCCCGTCCCAATGGCGGCCCCCAGGAATTCCGGCGGCCGAGCGAAAAATGAGCGACCTGTGCGAAATGTGGCGCCACTTTCCGTCGGTCAGCTGTGTTTCGGGGCCCGGTGGTCCGCGGATGGGTGCGCGCCGTATTGGTGCCCGAAAGCCGCTTCCGGGAGGCGCCCCGGGACTAACGGGCCCGGCGCACCCTGGTCTCGTCCCAGACCGGCTCGTCGGACGAGTAAACCGTACCGTCGGCACCGAAGACGAGGTGCCGGTCGAAGCCGCGGGCGAACCAGCGGTCGTGTGTCACCGCCAGCACCGTGCCGTTGAAGGCGTCCAGCGCCGCCTCCAGCGCCTCGGCCGAATGCAGGTCGAGATTGTCCGTCGGCTCGTCCAGCAACAGCAGCGTCGCGCCGGACAACTCCAGCAACAGCACCTGGAACCGGGCCTGCTGGCCGCCGGACAGGGTGTCGAAGGTCTGTTCCGCGCTGCGGGCCAGTTCATAACGGTCCAGCGCTCGCGAGGCTTCCTCGCGCGGCATGCCGCGGCGGTGTTCATCCCCGCGGTGCAGGATTTCCAGCAGGGTTCGCCCGGATAGGGCGGGATGCTGATGCGTCTGCGCGAACCAGCCGGGCCGAACGCGCGACCCGAGGCGGGCGGACCCGGCACAGTGCACCGGTTCAGGACGCACGTCGCCGACCGGTTCGTGTTCCGGCTCCGGGTGCGTGCCGCCGGCGGCCAGCAACCGCAGGAAATGCGATTTCCCGGATCCGTTGCTGCCCAACACGGCGACCCGCTCGCCGTAGAAGATCTCCTCGTCGAAGGGCTTCATCAGACCGAGCAATTCCAAGTGTTGGCACACCACCGCGCGTTTCGCGGTGCGCCCGCCCTGCAGCCGCATGGACACGTGTTGCCGCAACGGAATCGCCTCCGGCGGCCCCGCCTCCTCGAATCGGCGAAGCCGGGTCTCGGCAGCGTGGTACCGGCTGGACATGTCGCTGTTGTAGGCGGCCTTCTGCTTGTACATCAGCATCAGGGCACGGAGTTTGGCGTGCTCCTCGTCCCAGCGGCGCCGCATCTCCTCCAGCTTGGCGAAGCGATCCTCCCGGGCCCGGGCGTAAGTAGCGAACGGACCGGGATGCGTCCACACGGAATTGCCGGCCGCGCCCCGTTCCAGCGTGACAATCCTGGTGGCCACTCGGTTGAGCAACTCGCGGTCGTGGCTGACGAACAACACCGTCTTCGGTGAGGCTATCAAGGCGTCTTCGAGCGCCCTTTTGGCCGGCACGTCCAGATAGTTGTCCGGTTCGTCGAGCAGCAGCACCTCGTCGGGACCGCGCAACAGTGCCTCCAGGGCCAGCCGCTTCTGCTCACCGCCGGACAGCGTATTGACGTCGCGATACTGCGCGCGGTCGTAGGGAATGCCCAGGGCGGCGACAGTGCAGACGTCCCAGCGCGTTTCGTAGTCATAGCCGCCCGCGTCGGACCAGTCGGCCAAGGCTTGGGCGTACTGCATCTGCACCGACTCGGCGTCGTCCTCCATCAGTTCGAGCTCGATGCGGTCGATCCGCGCGGCCACGTCACGAATGGGCGGCGGCGCCACTGACAACAGCAGGTCGCGGACGGTGGAGTGGTCTCGGACGCTGCCGATGAACTGGCTCATGACGCCCAGGCCGCCGATCCGGGTCACCGCGCCTTCGGCGGCCACCAGGTCGCCGGCGACGATGCGGCACAGTGTCGTCTTGCCGGTTCCGTTCGGCCCGATGAGGGCCACTTTGGCGCCGTCACCCACCCGGAAACTGACGTCGATCAGCAGCGGTCGGCCGTCGGCCAGGTCGTAGCTGATCGAATTGACGTCCACATGACCCACGCCGGACAGGGTGACAGAAGGCGACCGGTCACGACCACCGATATTGCCCACATCAGGTGACCGACACCGTCCGCGAGTCGTACCCACTGGCGCCATTCGGAGCCGGGGGCTGCTGGGTGGCACTTTGTACCGCGCCGGAACCGTCCACCGCCCGCACTTGCAGCGTGTGCTGGCCCGAAATGGCCGTCCAGGGCAGCTTCCATTGCCGCCACGTGTCGTTCGACAGCGGCTCGGACAACTGGGCGGCCTGCCATTCACCGTCGTCCACCTGCACCTGGACCGCCGAGATGCCGCGATGTTGCGCCCACGCCACGCCGGCCAGAACCACCTGCTGGCCCTGGGTGTAGTTGGCGAATCCGCGGGGGACGTCGAACCGGGACGATGTCTTGATGGGTGCCTGTGCGTCCCAGCCGCGAGACGTCCAGTACGCCGTCACCTTCGAGAATTGGGTGACGTTGAGGTCGACGACCCACTTGGTCGCCGAAACGTAGCCGTACAGTCCCGGCACCACCATGCGGACGGGGAAGCCGTGTTGCTGGGGGAGCACCTCGCCGTTCATGGCCACGGCCAGCAACGCGTCTCGCCCGTCGGTCAAGGCCTCCAGCGGAGTGGAGGAGGTGAAGTCGTCCTTGCTGGTGCACAGGACGCAGTCGGCCCCGGCCCGCGGGCCGGCCTCCTTGATCAGGTCACCCAGGTGGGCGCCGATCCAGGTGGCGTTGCCGACCAGGTCGCCGCCTACTTCGTTGGACACGCAGGTCAAGGTGATGGCCCGCTGGAACTGCGGCCGGTCCAGCAGGTCCTGGTAGGTGAGGGTGATCTCCTTGTCGACCATGCCGTGAATGCGGAGTTGCCATTCCTCGGCGGTCACCTGGGGGACCACGAACGCCGTGTCGACGCGGTAGAAGTCTTGGTTCGCGGTGAAGAAAGACGACTGACCGGACACCTTCTGGTCCACGCCGGCCGGCACCGGCTGCGGGTCGAAGCGGGTCGGCACGTGAGAGTTGGCGATACTGGCGGCCACGTCGGCCGCGCTGGGCACCAGCCGGCTCACCGACCCGGCGACCAGAGCGACGGCCAGCCCGATGCCGGAGGCGCGGAAGAACTGGCGCCGGTCGATGCCTTTGGCCGGCGCGGCGCGTTCGGGTCCCAAGCGCGGAATGAGCACCCGGCGGAATCTGGCCACCAAGAACCAAGTGGCCCAGAAGCCGCCGATGGCCGCGGGAGCCCAGTCCAACGGCCCGGCACCGGACTGGGAGGCGTAGACGGCGAAAATGGTCACCGCCACGAAGGCGATCAGCACACCTGCGGCCAGTCGCGGCGTGCGGCGGGCCAGCAATCCCAGCAGTGCGGACAAAACGATCAGGGTGACCACCATTCCGGCCCGCAAGGCGTCCTTGTCATGCGTGCCGAACTGCCGGATGGCCAGCTCTTTCAGCCATTCCGGGGTGAGGTCGATGAAGCCCTTGCCGAGCGAATTGAACGGGGAGGCGTTGATGTGGAACATGCCGAGCCAGCCACCCAACGCGGCCAGCAGTTCCGCGACGCCGAAGGCCAGTGCCACGGTGACCAGGCCGACGCCGGCGGCCGCCCACAGGCCGGGCCGCCACGGCTTGGTGCTGTGATCTGGTTCGGCGTCAACGGAGGTAGGGGGAGCGAGGGTCACAATCTCCATTCGACCGCAGATCGGCCGCGGATGGGGGCCGTGCAAGCGAGCCGTAATTTTTTGGCCATCCAAGCCATCCGGTGCGACGAATTCCGAGTGTCCATCGGGCCGCGGCGTCGTCGGCCGGAAGGATGCGGGGGATCAGGCCATGGGCCTGCATACCCACATCGGCCTGACCAGAAGGAGCCTTGATGCCACCGACCGAGCGGGGCCTGTCCGCGGTGCCGGATCCTCCTGACGACCCGGCGAGCTCACCGCCCAGCCCCGAGGAACTTCTCCGCCGGACGGCTCTGGGCGACGAACATGCCTTCACCGCCATCTACGACACGTTCTCCGCTCGGGTCTTCGGATTGGCTCGGCGGGTGGTTCGTGATCCCAGTCAGGCCGAAGAGGTCGCCCAGGAGGTGTTCCTCGAGGTCTGGCGGCGAGCCAGCCGCTTCGACCCCGCCCGGGGTTCGGCCACCAGCTGGCTGATGACCCTCACCCACGCCAGAGCCGTCGACCGGGTGCGGTCCGCCCAGTCCGCCGTCGATCGGGAAACCAAGGTGGCCAATGCCTCCACCGAGCGGGATCACGACTCGGTGGTGGAAGCCGTCGAGGCGAACTTCGAGCGGCGGGCCGTGCAGCGCTGCCTGGGCACGCTCACCGAGCTGCAGCGCGAGTCCCTCGTCCTGGCCTACTACAGCGGCTACACCTATCGGGAGGTGGCGGAACTGCTCACCACACCTCTACCCACCGTGAAAACCAGACTGCGAGACGGCATGATCCGGCTCCGCGATTGCTTGGGAGTCGGAGCATGAATCCGGGCGACACCACCTCAGACATCCACCTGGGCACCGGTGCGATGGCTCTCGATTGCCTTCCGCCCGACGAGGCGATCGAGTTCACCGATCACCTGTCCACTTGCGAAAGCTGCGCCGCCGAGCTGGTCGGCTTCCTGGAGACCGCCGCGTTGCTCGGTTCCGCCGCGGCCGTGACACCGCCCGCCGGCCTGCGCACCTCGGTCCTGGAAGCAATCCGGGTGACTCCGCAGCTGCCGCCGCTGGTGTCCGAGCCCGGCGGCCCGGCTATCCTCGGTCGGCACCGCACGAACGAGCCGGCTACCGATACGCCGGAGCCGACGCAAAGCGAGGCGCCGCCGAGCAACGTCGTCCCATTGCGTCGGCCCTGGTACCGCCGTCCGCAGGGGCTGATCGCGGCGGCCGCGGCGGTCGTGGTGATCGCGGTGGGCGCGTTCGTGCTCACCCGGTCCACCAGCAACCCGGGCAACAGTGCGGCCAACAGCTGTTTCTCGACCGCGTCCGATGTCCGCACCCTCGCGCCGGCCTCAGGGAAGCAGGGCGACGTCATCTACTCGCAGTCCTGTGCACAGGCGACGGTCACCCCGGCCGGCCTGGCCGCTTTACCGGCGGGCAAGGTCTATCAGCTCTGGGCCATCAAGGGCACGGACGCTGCGCACGCGCGGTCGCTGGGCTTGTTGTCGAACAATGCCGGCGGGGGCTTGAAACCGACGATGGTGCAGATCCAGTCGGGCGAAAGCCTGGTGGCCGTCTCGGTGGAGCCGGCTGGCGGATCCAAGGAACCGACCACCACCCCGGTTTGGGCGGCCAGTCTGACCAGTTGACGTTCGCCGGCGCTCAGAGGTGGGACCCGGTCGGGTTGAAGTACTCGGCCGGGTCCGTCGGCAATTCGCCGTCCGCCACGGCCGAGCTCTCGAACACCCGACGCCGGCGCCTGGGAATGGCCGGCACGACCTCCACCACCGCGATCGCCGCGATCATGAGGCCGCCCCCCACGGTGAATCGCCAGGTCAACGGGTCGCCCAGAAAGATCACCGACAGCGTGGCGGCCCATACCGGCTCCGAGGCCATCACGATCGCCGCGCGGGTGGGCGGCACGTGCGCCTGTGCCCAGGACTGCACCACCATGGCGACCGCGCCGGAGACGACCACCATGTACAGGACCGAGATCCACCCGAATGCGGTCGGTGGGGCGGCCGGGAGGTGTCCGTCGTGGACGACGGCGGTCCCGAAGCAGACCACCCCGACGGTGACCATCTGCACCGCCGCCAGCCCGAATGCCCGCTCGGGGGTAGACCAACGGCCCAGTCCCAGGATGTGCAAGGCGTAGATCGCCGATGACGCCAGCGTCAGCAATTCCGGGCCGCCGATGGCCACGCCACGCAGCGACAGGCAGGCCAGACCGGCCGCGGACAACACCGCTCCCAGCCAGGCCAGACCGCCGACCCGCTTCCGGAACAACAGCGCCGCCAGCAGCGGCGTGATGACCACGTACGAACCGGTGATGAACCCCGACGCACTGGCCGACAGGTGCTCCAGGCCCTGGGTCTGGAGCACCTGAGCCAGGCCGTACGCCGCACCCAGCACGACGCCGTGGCCCACTGCACGGGCCGGCAGCCGGCGGACGGACCGGAAGAAGACGACCAGCAGCAACGCGCCCGCCATGGGGAAGCGAAGGCCGAGGAAGTCGATCGCGCTCAGGGCCGGGAAAAGGTTCTTGGTCAAGGGAAAACTGGATCCCCAACACACGGCCACGGCCAGGAGGCCCAAGGTCGCCGCCGTGGCCCGCCGATCGCGCACAGCCGTCACGATGCCCCATTCTGGCGCTCGCTTCCTGGCCATCGGGCATCGGGCCGGCCGACACCTGGGCGCGAGCACACACCACTTGTAGCCGGGTCGTACTCGAACGGTGATCATCCGAGCGCTCGTTTCCGCCGAGCGGTGAGCAACAATCGCCACGGCAGCTGGCCCGGCGTGACCATCGCGGGCCGCATCATGTGCAACCGCTCGGGCTGGTCACTACGTCGGGACAGTGAGGTGAGCAGTCGGTGCACCCGCAGCAGGAGGCGGCGTTTTCGTCCTACGTCACCAACCGTCGCGACCAGGTGCGCCGCATTGCCTTCCTGATCTGCGGCGACTGGGCCAAGGCCGACGACCTCACCCAAACCGCATTCGTGAAGCTGTACACGTCGTGGGAAAGGATTCGGGACCCTGGCGCCGTAGATGCCTATGTCAGGTCGACGCTGACGCGTTCGGCGATCGACGAGTCCCGCCGGCCGTGGCGGCGGGAGCGGGTCACCGAGATCTTGCCCGAGCTGCCCGATTTCTCGGACATCGCCGCCCAGGTGGCCGACCGCGAAGTGGTCAGGAGCGCTCTCGCGCAGGTCCCCGCCGGTCAGCGGGCGGTGCTGGTCCTTCGCTTCTTCGAAGGCTTGGACGTCGCGTCGGCCGCCAAAGCCTTGGGCTGTTCGGAAGGCAACGTCAAGTCGCAGACCGCCAGGGGCCTGGCGGCGTTGAAATCGGCCCTGAACCAGGCCGGCGTGTCGGCAGGAGGTGAACAGGAATGAACAACCAGGATCAACAACCGGAGGAGCCGGAACGGATCCGGGAGCAGGTGTTGCACGACCTGTTCACCACCGCGCTCGGCGACGAACCGCCCTCGGGTTTCGTCGCGGCGGACGTGATCCGGCGGGCTCAGTTCGAACAGGGCGCTGACGGTCGGGGCCGGACCGCCGTGGGCCGGAGGGTCGTCGTCTGGATCGGAGTGGCGGCCGTGACGGCTCTGGTTGTCTTCGGCGTGACGAGGCTCGTCCAGCAGCCCTCGGAATCGAACGCCGGGTCTTCGTCGTCCTCGTCGTCGTCCTCGTCGGCCTCGTCGTCGGGCGCTCCCACAGCGGCCGGTTCGCTGGCCGGTGGTGCGGGGAGCGGACGGTCCTCCTCCAGCAGCGCATCCGGGGGTTCTGCCACGGATCCGTTGACGACGGCCGCAGCCAGCTCGGCAGGCCCGGCCGGTTCGGAGGCGGCCGGTTCGGCGGCCGGTCCGGGTTACGACCAGTCGTCGTCCTCGTCTTCGGCGTCTTCGTCCTTGGCCGGCGCCCCGGGGTCGGGGTCGCCGGCACCCGTCTCCTCGGCCTCATCCGCGGCGTCCTCGGGTGGGGCCAGTGGCGGCGAGCAGCCGGCGTCCGCGAGCGAACTCTGTGCTCGAGCGACGGCGGCGGCCATCGCCTTTCGGGCGGCCCTGCCGAGCGGGAGTTACTCCGCGCCGCGCGTGTCCGGCTGCCGGAGTTCGTCGGCCGCCCTGGTGCTGCGCGGGTCCGACGGACGATCGAACCTGACGCTGACCGTGACCCCGCATGCGGCCGGGCACTGTCCTCCCGCATCCGAATGCCGGGCCGTGCCCGGCTACACCGACGTCTACGCCGTCGGCCCGGTCGGGCACACCTCGGCCATGCGCTTCGTAGAGGAGCCGTGGGATCTTCGCATCACCGGCGTGACCGGGTCCGGCCTCAGCGATAGCCGGCTGGCGGCGGCCGGCGAGCAGGCGGTCACCGCGCTGAAGCGCTGACCCGTCCGTGCGGTGCGCGAGAATGGCGCCCGTGAGCATTCCCGCGTCCGCCGCACCGACGACCGAGAAACCGCGGGTCAGCAATGTCCTGGCCGGCCGCTACGCCTCGGCGGAAATGGTGGCGATCTGGTCCGCCGAGAACAAGATCCGGGCCGAGCGCCGCCTGTGGCTGGCGGTGTTGCGGGCCCAGTCGGAACTGGGCAGCGCGGTTGATCCTGCCGTCGTCGCTGACTACGAGGCGGTACTCGACCGCGTCGATCTGGCGGCCATCGCGGCGCGCGAGCGGGTCACCCGGCATGACGTCAAGGCCCGTATCGAGGAATTCAATGCGCTGGCCGGGCACGAGCAGATCCACAAGGGCATGACCAGCCGGGATCTCACCGAGAACGTCGAACAGGCGCAGATCCTGGCCAGCCTGCGGTTGGTGCGGGACCGGACCGTGGCGGCATTGAGTCGGCTGGCGGTGCGGGCAGCCGAGTATGCCGAGTTGGTCATGGCCGGGCGGTCGCACAACGTGCCGGCCCAGGCCACGACGCTGGGCAAGCGGTTCGCGTCGGCGGCCGACGAGATGCTTGTGGCCTTCCGGCGGATCGAGGAGCTGCTGTCCCGCTATCCGATGCGGGGCATCAAGGGTCCGGTGGGCACCGGCCAGGACATGGTGGACCTGCTCGGCTCCGCCGAGGCGTTGAACCGCCTGGAAGCGGCGGTGGTCCGCGAGGCGGCCGACGTGTCCGGCGTTTTCACCTCGGTGGGACAGGTGTACCCGAGATCCCTGGACTATGAGGTGGTTTCGGCTCTCGTGCAGCTGGCCGCGGGGCCGGCGTCGCTGGCCACCACGATCCGCCTGATGGCCGGGGCGGAGTTGGCCACCGAAGGGTTCCAGCCCGGCCAGGTCGGCTCATCGGCCATGCCGCACAAGATGAATGCCCGCTCCTGCGAACGGATCTGCGGTCTGGCTGTGGTGTTGCGTGGTTACGCGTCCATGGTGGGCGAGTTGGCCGGCGCACAGTGGAACGAGGGCGACGTCTTTTGCTCGGTGGTGCGACGTGTTGCGCTGCCGGATGCCTTCTACGCGCTGGACGGTCTGTTGGAGACCTTCCTGACCGTGCTGACGGATTTCGGCGCCTACCCCGCCGTTCTCGAGCGGGAGCTGCAGCGTTATCTACCGTTCTTGGCCACCACCAAAGTTCTCATCGCCGCGGTGCGAGCCGGGGTGGGCCGGGAAACCGCCCACGAGGCCATCAAGGAACATGCGGTGGCGGTGGCGCTGGCCATGCGCGAGAGGGGCCAGGCCGAGAACGATCTGCTGGATCGGCTGGCCGCCGATTCGCGGCTACCGTTGTCGCGTGTCGACCTGGAGAACCTGCTGCGGGATCCGTTGACCTTCACCGGAGTGGCCGCTGACCAGGTGGCCGCCGTCGTCGCGTCGGTCGACCAGGTCGCGGCCCGCTATCCGGGTGCCGCCGGGTACCAACCGGCCCCCATCCTGTAGGTCATCGGTTCCGGCTCACCTTGGTGACGGAACTACCGCTTTGGTGCCCTACTGGCCGACGCGGCCGTCGATGCATTCCCGCAACAGGTCGGCGTGCCCGCAATGCCGGGCATATTCTTCGATCATGTGGACCAGGATGTCCCGGAACTGGGACCCGTTACTGCACACCGTGTCCAGGTTCTCGGTCCGGGCCGCGTAGCCTTCCGCGAATTCGACCTCGGCCCGCCAAGCGCGCCACGCGTCGGCCACGATGTCGGGCGACGCGGTCGCGCCGTCCCAGTCGCCGTCCCGATTCTCTTTCGTGCAGTAGAGCTTCGGGGCCTCGTCTCGGGCCATGCCCCGCCGGAACCAGCCGCGTTCCACCTCGGCCATGTGCCGGATCAGGCCGAGCAACGACATGCTCGAAGGCGGAACCGACCGGCGGGCCAGTTGCTCGTCGTTCAGGCCGGCGCACTTCATCTCCAGCGTTCTGCGGTATCGGCCCAGATAGTCCAGCAGCGTTGACCGCTCGTCGTTCAGCACCGAAGCCGTCTCGCGGGGGTCGTCCGCCGGGTCGACCCACATGTCCGGTTGCTCCGTGGCCATGGTCCAGCGCTGCAGGGTCGTCTTCGTCTCGGCCATGCGACGAGTATCCGCACGGCGGCGGGGTTGCGTTCCGACGGACCTCGCGTGGCCCTGCCGAAATCGTCTGGTGAAGTAGAGGGCATGACGACCATCCCTGACGACCTGATCGATCTGATCGAGCGCCCGCTCTTCGGCGCGCTCGGCACCGCCCGTCCCGACGGCACCGTCCAGGTCAACCCGATGTGGTTCGAACTGATCGACGACACCGTTCGGTTCACCCACACCACCACTCGGGCGAAATACCGCAACCTGCGGAGCAACCCGACCATGAGCCTGCTGGTCATCGACCCGGACGACGGCTACCGGTTCGTCGAGCTTCGCGGCCGGTTGACTGAGACAATCCCGGATCCGGCCGGCGACTTCTACGTTCGGTTGGGGCGTCGCTACGGCAACGCCGGCCAGCAACCGCCGCCCGACAGTGCCGACCGCGTCATTCTGGTCATGTCGATCGAGAAGGTGACACGCAAATAACCGTCCCATCGGGTGAATCGGCCCTGGCCAACGGCGGCCCGCTGACGGCGGCTTCGTTGGGCCGGTGCCCCCGGAACGGGCCGCCCGATGGTCGTGTGGGCGCAGCGCAGCCACGGCAGGTTTCCAGTGAGGGCTCGAGCACGGGCCTCCACCCGACGCCGTTTCCCGGTCGTTGCCACCGTGGGCCAGGCGGCAGGGCATGTATGGTCGGTGTTTGTCGGCTTTGCTGTTGTTCGAGGGGGGTCAATGTCGGCCACGGCCGGGGAACTTATCGGTCCCGATTCACCACGCTGGCGGGGGGCATTGGACAATTGCTGGCATCAGGTTTACCAATTGCCAGAATATGTCCGGTTCGACGCCGAACTGACCGGTGCGTCGCCGGTCGCGTTCCTTTACACCGAAGGCGACTACGTCCTTCTACTGCCGTTCGCGGTGCGGCCGATTCCCGGGACTTCCCTTTTCGACGCCATTTCTCCCTACGGATATCCGGGGCCAGTCGCCAACCGCTACGACCAGGCATTCTGGGGCCGGGCTTCCGCGGCGCTGCTGGAGTCGTTGCGGGAAGCTGGCCTGGTGTCGTTGTTCGTGCGGCTGGACCCGCTGCAAACGATACCCAGCCAGCCGCTGAGCCAGATCGGGCTGCTGCATACGCACGGCTCGACGGTGTCCATCGATCTGCGCCTGACTCGCGAACAGTGGTGGACGCAGGTGCGAAAAGATCACCGGGGAGCGATCAATCGGTCCCGGCGCCTCGGCCGGACCTCCGTGATGGACGACTGGGGATATCTCGACGACTTCATCGCGATGTATCGAGAAACGATGGATCGTGTTGGAGCCACGTCCGGCTATTATTTCGGCCGGGATTATTTCGAACGTCTGCGGGAAAGTCTGGGGGACCAGACGGTGCATTTGCTGATGCTGTTGGCCGACGGCGAACCGATGGGCGGCAGTGTCCTGCTCACCGGCGGCGGCGGCATCATGCAGGCCCATCTGGCTGGCATCCGGTCCCAGTTCCAGCGGACCGAAGGCAGTCCCCGGTTCCTGGTCAACGAGGAGGTCCGCTGGGGTCATGAGCACGGTTACGACGCGTTTCATCTGGGCGGTGGCGTCGGCGGCCGGGAGGACTCCCTCTTTGAGTTCAAGAGGGGCTTCTCGCCACGACGGCACGCCTTCCAGACGCTCCGGGTGATCGGCCAGCCCGACGCCTACCGTGAGCTCGCCCGGGCCAGCCATCCGCTGGACGACCCGACTGACATGACCGGCTTCTTCCCGCTTTACCGAGCCTGAACGAGAATTCCGCTGGCCGGCCAGAAGCCGTTCGTTGATCTGGCGGAATCGCCAGGTCGCCGCAACCGTCTTCAACCATTGGTGGGCGCCCACCGATTCGACCGGCGGATACCCGGTGCAGGACGCCGCTCTCCCGGTCGCGGGATCGAAAAGTGGCGTGCTCTTGTCCCTTTGACCAAGCTGGCCGAGCTGGGCCGTGCCGTCGCGGTCGAAACCTGGTCAACCTGCGCGTCGAGCGAATAGGTGGCGCTGGCGATGGCCGTGTCGCCGGCAGCCAAAACCAGGTCAAGGAGGGCTTCGAACACTGAGAGTTGCGTACTGTCACCGGAATCGGTGACCGCAGCAACTCACTCGATACGACCGACGCCGCAGAGACGGCCCAGGTACGTTGGCAATCGCCCGATCCGAGAGGAATCTGCCGATGCCAGAACCTGACCTGGACCCGTCCAACCCGTTCTCCACCGAGTCCACTTTGCCGTTCCGGCTACCGCCGTTCGCCGACATCCGGCTGGAGCATTACGGGCCGGCCTTTGCGGCGGGCATGCAGGCGCAACTGGCTGAGGTCGCCGCCATCACCGACAACCCGGAGCCGGCCAGCTTCGACAACACACTGGTGGCGATCGAGCGGTCGGGCCGTCTCCTCGGCCGGGTCGCCTTCGCTTTCTACAATTTGTTGTCCTCGCTGGGAACGCCGGAGCTCGAGGCACTCGAACGCGAATGGGCACCCAGGATGGCGGCCCACAGCGACGCCATCCAGCTCAATCCCGCCTTGTTCGCGCGGATCGACGCCGTCCATCAGAGCCGCCAAGAGGCCGGGCTCACTCCGGAGCAACTCCAGTTGATCGAGCGGTATCACACCGACTACGTACTGGCGGGTGCCCGACTCGATGAAGCGGGCCGCGAGAAGTTGCGCGAGCTGAATCAGGAGCTGTCCAAACTCTCGACGGCCTTCGGGCAGAACCTGCAGGCCGCGTCGGACGCGTCGGCACTCGTGGTCGACAGCCGCGCCGAGCTCGATGGACTGACCGATGAGCAAATCTCCGCGGCGGCGGAGGCCGCCACAGCGCGCGGCCAGGACGGCAAGTACGTGCTGCCGCTGATACTGCCGTGCTCACAACCGGCGCTGGCCGACCTGCGCGACCGGTCGGTGCGCCGGCGACTGTTCGAGGCATCGGTGAACCGGGCGTCGTCCGGGGAGCACGACAACACCGCCATTGCCGTGCAGATGGCCGCGTTGCGCGCCGAACGGGCAGCGCTGCTCGGGTTTCCGAGTCACGCCGACTTGTCTGTGGCCGACCAGACCGCCGGCACCAGCGCCCACGTCGACGAGCTCCTGGCGCGACTGGTGCCCCCGGCCGTGGCGAACCTGCGCCGAGAACGCGACATCCTGGCCGCCGAGGCCGCCAAGGACGATGTCGAGCTGGCGCCCTGGGACTGGGCGTTCTATTCCGAACGGGTCCGGGCTCAGCAGTTTTCGGTCGACACCACCGCGTTGCGTCCGTATTTCGAGTTGGACCGGGTGCTGCACGACGGAGTCTTCTACGCCGCCGGACAGGTCTACGGCCTGTCCTTCACGCCGCGCCACGATTTGGAGGGTTATCACCCGGACGTCCGGGTCTGGGAGGTCCGCAACGCGGACGGCTCGCTGCAGGGCCTGTTCCTCGGCGACTTCTACGCCCGGGAAGGCAAGCGGGGTGGCGCCTGGATGTCGAGCTTCGTCGATCAGGCCCACCTGGACGGGACGGTCGCCGTGGTGGTGAACAATCTCAATGTCCCGAAGCCGCCGCCCGGCGGAAAGGCACTGCTGACCTTCGATGAGGTCAACACGTTCTTTCACGAGTTCGGCCATTCCCTGCACGGACTGTTCTCCGACGTCACCTACCCGCGGCTGTCGGGCACCAACGTGGCGCGCGATTTCGTCGAGTTCCCGAGCCAGGTCAACGAGATGTGGATGCAGTGGCCGGAGATCCTGGCCAACTACGCCGTCCACGTCGACACCGGCGAGTCGCTGCCAGCCGAAACGGTCACCGCGATCAAGAACGCTGAATTGTGGGGCCAGGGTTTTGCCACCTTCGAATACCTGGCCGCCACCCTGCTGGACCAGGCCTGGCACCGGATCCCGGCCGGCACGGACGTCGGCGACCCGCTGACGTTCGAACAGCAGGCCCTGCGCGACGCCGGCGTGGCCGACGATCTGGTGCCGCCGCGCTACCGGACCGCCAACTTCCAGCACATCTTCGCGGGCGGGTACTCGGCGGGTTACTACTCCTACATCTGGGCGGAAGTGCTGGACGCCGACACCGTCGAATGGTTCAAGGAGAACGGTGGCCTGCGGCGGGAGAACGGCGACGTCTTCCGGGCCAAGCTGCTGTCCCGCGGTGGAGCCGTGGATGCCCTGCAGGCTTTCCGGGACGTGCGCGGCCGGGACGCCGACATCGAACCGCTGCTGCGGCGGCGCGGCTTGACCCATCCGGCCTGATCTCCAAGCGTCAACCGGTCGGAATCGGCATTTGCCCCGGATCGCGGCGATGGCATAAGCAATACCGGTGACCAGCCCCCTGACGCTGCCCGGCTACACCCACGTGGCTTCCGGCAAGGTGCGTGATCTGTACCGGGCGGACGGATCCGACCAGCTGCTCATGGTGGCGTCCGACCGGATCAGCGCCTATGACCATGTGCTCCCGACGCCGATCCCGGACAAGGGCCGGGTGCTGACGGCCATGAGCGCGTTCTGGTTCGCCCTCCTGGGCGAGATCGTGGACAACCATGTCGTCGCCGTCGACTCCCCGGAGATCCCGGCCGCGGTACGTGGACGTGCCATGCTGGTCCGCCGGCTCGACATGCTGCCGATCGAGTGCGTGGCCCGCGGTTATCTGACCGGTAGCGGTCTCTCCGAATACCGCGCCACCGGGGCGGTGTGCGCCGTTTCGTTGCCGGCCGGGCTGGTGGAGGCCTCCGAACTGCCCATCCCGATCTTCACTCCGGCGGCCAAGGCGGAGTTGGGCGCGCACGACGAGAACATCACCTTTCGTCAGGTGATCGACCGAGTGGGACTGTCGCGCGCCGAGCAGTTGCGCGATGTGACTCTGCGGGTTTACGCGCGGGCCCGCGCACACGCGGTCTCCCGCGGGATTCTGCTGGCCGACACGAAGTTCGAGTTCGGTGTGCTGGGTGGCCGGCTGGTGCTGGGCGACGAGGTGCTGACCCCGGATTCGTCCCGTTACTGGCCGGCCGACGGCTATGGCGCCGGCCGCGCGCAGCCGTCTTTCGACAAGCAGTACGTCCGCGACTGGCTCACCTCGCCGGCCTCCGGATGGGACCGATCGGCGGACCCGCCGCCCCCGCCGCTGCCGGCCGACGTGGTGGCCGCGACTCGCGCCCGGTACATCGAGGCCTACGAGCGGATTTCCGGTCTCTCCTTCGCCGACTGGTGCGGCCGGCCGACGCCCGACGCAGCCGGGAAGGCGGAATCTCCGCCCACTGCGGGGCGTTGACCAGGTCAGACGGGGTTACCGTGAAACGGGGCTGCTGGCCCGTCACATCCAACGAAGGAACGGTTCATGGTGCAGGCATACATCGTCGATGCGGTGCGGACGCCGGTCGGCAAGCGCGCTGGCGGGTTGTCGGGGATTCATCCCATCGACCTGGCCGCTCATCCGTTGACCGCGTTGATCGAGCGCACCGGCATCGACCCGGCCGCGGTCGACGAGGTGGTGTTCGGATGTCTGGACCAGGTCGGTCCGCAGGCCATGGACATCGCCCGTAACGCATGGTTGGCCGCCGGGCTGCCGGAAACCGTGCCCGGCACGACGATCGACCGGCAGTGCGGGTCATCCCAGCAGGCGGTGTCCTTCGCGGCGATGGCCGTGCGCTCGGGCTTCGCAGATCTGGTGGTGGCCGGCGGCGTGCAGAGCATGTCCACCATCCCGATGATGTACGCCAACACCGAGGCAGCGCGGCCGCTCGGCTTCGAGAATCCGTTCGCCGGATCGGCGGGATGGCAGGCGCGCTACGGCGATCAGCCGATCAGCCAGTTCTACGGCGCCGAAATGATGACCGAGAAGTGGGGCTTCGACCGCGAGGCGCTCGAGGAGTTCTCCATCACGTCCCACGAACGAGCGCTGGCCGCTCAGGCGGCGGGTCGGTTCGATGCCGAGATCGCTCCGTTGGCCGGGCTGAGCGCCGACGAGGGACCGCGGGTGCCGGACCGGACCAAGATCGCCTCGCTCAAGCCGATCCAGCCGGGTGGCCGGATCACAGCGGCGATGGCGTCGCAGATCTCCGACGGCGCGGCGGCTTTGTTGATCGCCTCCGAGGAGGGGGTGAAGACCCACGGTTTGACGCCGCGAGCCCGGATCCACCACATTTCCGCGCGCGGCGACGACCCGATCATGATGCTGACCGCACCCATCCCGGCCACCGAATACGCGTTGGCCAAGACCGGTCTCACGCTGGACGACATCGATCTGGTGGAGATCAACGAGGCCTTTGCGCCGGTGGTGATGGCCTGGCAGGCGGAGACCAGGGCCGATCCGGCCAAGGTCAACGTCAACGGCGGGGCCATCGCGCTGGGACACCCGCTGGGGGCCACCGGCGCCCGGCTGATGATCACCTTGCTCAACGAGATGGAGCGCCGCGGCGCGCGCTACGGCCTGCAGACCATGTGCGAGGCTGGCGGCCAGGCCAACGTCACCATCCTGGAACGCGTTTGACGACTACCGCGTGGGTGCTCTCCACTCCATGGTGCCTGTTGCGCTGAGCTTCAGGAAGTGAGCCCGGTAGCCGTCCGGACGGTCGGTGAGCCGGGCTTCGCGCTGTCCGGGCTCAGATCGAACGGACCTCGGTCACGATTGGCTGCACCCGTTCCTGCTACTGTCCGCCATTGGCCCAGCATTAGGCGATCGCGTCGGGCATCGCCAGCAGCAGTTCGTGTTCCGCGCGCTGGTGTTCGTAGCGGAGGGTGGCGCGGCTCCCGACCTCGCGGGTGATTTCGATGAGGCGTTGCTGGTCCCACCACAGCAGCGAGTCGTCCTGTTCGAAGATGATCATGTGGTGGCCGGCGGTAACGACGTCGGCCAGGACGGCCCGCAGGCAGCCCGCGCGTGCGTCGAGTTCTCGACGACCCGGGAGGCCTGCGTTGTAGATGATTGCCGATGCGCCGGTCGAGGCGATGGCCTCGATGATCGCGCGGCGGCGGGCGCGACTCTCCTTCTTCATATGGAGCCGTCGCTGACCCGGCATCACGAGGGCACGCAGTGAGCGGCGGGCGGTGGCGAGATCGGTCGGCACAAGGACGGCGGCGACCAGGAGGTAATCGCCCTGCCTGGATTCGTCAACGAAGACATGGCCGCCGTTCACGCTCCACCGGTCCGAACGGTCTTGGAGTCGCCGGCACGTTGGACGGCTCGGTAGACCGTGGAACGGGCGACGCAGAACAGTTCGGCGAGCTCGGCGCTGGTGTGCTTGCCGGCGCGCCACAGCTCGACCGGTTCATCAACGCCCTGAGCGGCAAGCTCCCCGTCGGTGGCCGAACACCTGCAGGACGTCCGCGATGACATCCTTGCGTTCACTGCGTTCCCGGAAGAGATTGTTGGTTACCTGCCGTCTGGCGGCCATGCCGATGCTGCCTTCCACGACGTGTACGTCCTTCCGGCGGCGCGCTCAAATGTGTTGAGGCACGCTGGATTCCGGTCAGCGGCATCAACATCATGATATGGTCGGTTGTGCGTCGGAGGACGCGTCCGGGTCCGCGGGAAGAACTGAGTTCGCCTCCAAGTCTTGACGTGAGTGTAGAGACCGATCTCTCCTCGTGCCGGCCCGCGGACCGCCGGAACACGAAGGAGACATCGTGTCCACGCTCCCTCCCCGCCCGGATCTCGATCAGCTGCGCCATCAGGCGAAGGATCTGCTGCGCGCCGCGAAAGCGGGAACCGCGACGCTGGAGATCGCGTCGCTCAGCCACGCCCAGCTTGCCGTTGCGCGGGCCTACGGCTTCTCGAACTGGCCACGGCTGAAGGCTGAGGTTGAGCGCCGCAGAATCCTTGATAGCCGTGACCCGGTGCGGCTTGCCGCCCTGATCGCCGGGCAGCCGCAGCTCGCGACCGAGGATATGAGCGGCTGGTCGGACCACGGCACCATTGCACCGTTGAGTTACGTCGCCCTCATGCGTTGCGTCGTCGGTGAAGGAGTCTGGCGCGATATGCCCGGTACTGGCCAGATCGCCCGGCAGCTCATCGCCGCCGGCGCCCACGTGGATGGTCGTCCCGGGGACCGCGAGACGCCGCTGATCACCGCTGCGAGCTACGGCGACGCCGAGGTCGCGCGTGTCCTGATCGGGGCAGGCGCCGCTCTGGAGACACTGTCGGCGCCGAATGCAGGCGGTGTCCCGTCGGCGTCGGCGCTCACCCACGCAGCGGTCTTCGGCACGACCGAGGTGCTCGACATTCTCATCGCGGCCGGGGCGAGAGTGGACAGCGTCGTGCTTGCTGCTGCAGCTGGCGATCTGACCGGTTGGACCGTCGATGGGGCCTCGGATGAGGATCGGCTGCTTGCGCTGATCATGGCCTCCGACCACCAGCGACTTGAGGTCATCGATGCACTGCTTGAGGCGGGCACGCCGATCGACGCTGAAGACGAGAGGTTCGGACGGCAGGCGCTTCGACTGGCCGCCGAACGTGGGCGAGCGCGGTCAGTGGCTCACCTGCTTGCCCGCGGCGCCGATCCGCACCACCGCGATCCGGTCCAGAGCCGGACTGCGCTGTACTGGTGCCGCCGAGCCGCGAAGAAGATCCAGTTTCCCTCCGGTCTCCAAGAGGTCGATAAGATCCTGTCCGCGGCCCTCAGGCGCGCCGCCTGAGCCGCCCACGTGCGGCGGCCAAGTCGCCTTCCCTGGTTCACCTTGACACTGATCAACGGGCGGGCAGCTACGCACACCACCCACGGGATCGCCCCTACACGAGCGTCGTCCTGTGGGTGAGACGTGCTCAATGGGCAGTGCAGTTCGGGCGCGGTTGATCTGCCCCTCGATGAAACGATCCCGCTTGGGCGTCCCATGACCGGTCGGCTGCTGGAAGGCCCCGTCCGACGTGTTGACTATTGACCTGCCGGTCACTAGCATTGACCGTATGGTCAACAACTTGATATCCCGGCGCAGGCGAACGCAGGCGATGGGCGTTCTGGTGGTCGTCTACGTGGCGGTCGTGCTGGGCACGATCGTGTCGCTGGGCATCCTGTCCGCGACCGCGCCCCCGCAGGCCACCACGGAGGCGTGGGTGCACGCGGTGATCGTCGCGGTGTTCGCGGTGCTCCTGCCACTGCGGCTGCGCCCGGCGAGACTGGGCAGCAGAGGCGGGCTGCGCGCGGTCGGGCTGATCTCAGCGGCGTTGTTCCTGGTGAACGTGATCGAGGTGTTCATTCCCGGCCTGTTCCCAGTGTGGCTGCGCGTGGTCATGGTCGGTATCGCCGTGCTGATGGCGGCCCTGATCGGGCTGGTGATCCGCGAAGCCCTCGCCGAGCCGCACGGCTGAGATCATCACTGCCATGACCACAGCCAGCAACCGGTCGGCCGCTCGCCCGGCGCGTCGACAGCGGCTGTCTGCCGAGCAGCGACGCGAGCAGCTCATTCGGGCAACCGTCGCGGTCATCTCCCGCCTGGGCTATCAGAACGCGTCGCTGGCCGCGGTCGCGGCTGAAGCCGGGATGTCCAAGGGTTTGCTGTGGCACTACTTCGCCGATGGCGAGGAGTTGATGGAAGCCACCGCGCGGGCCACGCTGATCAACCTGCGAGAAACCGTCGCCGCCGACCTGGACCTGTCCGCCCCCATCCCACAGGTGATCCGCGCTGCAATCCACCGCGCGGCCGCCCTGCACCAGAGCCACCGGGCCGAACTACGGGCCATGCGCGAGATCGTGGACAACTTGCGCCATCCGGACGGGACGCATCGGCTCGGACTGAAAGAGTACGAACAGACCTACCAGCAGCAGGCTGCCCTGTTCCAGCGGGGCCAGGACGAAGGCAGCCTGCGCCGTGTGGACACCCGCTACCTCGCGGTCACCTACCAAGGGGCGGTCGATGCCATGCTCAGCTACCTCGACGCCCACCCCGACACTGACGCCGACCGGTACGCCGCCACCGTTGCCGACATCCTGCTCGACGGCATCACCACCGGAAAGTGAAGCGTGTCCCGCCTCACCCACAAGCGAATTTTGCTATGGCGACGCCTACCTTTTGCCACCTGCCACTGCTTCCTGGGAGATGCAGATGTTCGACACGACCTGCCACATGTCAATCTCCCTCGCCGGCTTCGTCGCCGGCCCCCGGCAGAGCCGGGACGATCCGCTCGGCAAGCGCGGACGCGAGTTGCACGGCTGGCACGTCGGCGACCCGCGTGCGACCGACGCCGACGAAGAGCCATCAGGATGCTTAAAACCGAGCCGGTGAACGGCACGGCAAGCAACTCCTGACCGCGGCAGCGCCGAACCCCGACGCATACCAAATGGTTGACGCGTGCCTATCATCGGCGAATGACCACTCAGATTGCCATCCGTCTGGACAACCAGGAGCTTGCCGCTCTGGACGCCGAGGTCGCGGAAGGCCGCGCCGCGAACAGGTCAGAAGCCGTCCGCCACGGGATCGCCCACCTCCAGCGGATCCGGCGTTACCGCAGCGAAGAGGTTCTCCTTGTAGATCTTGCGCGACGCGGCGAATCCGTTTATCCAGACCTCAACGGCGTGCTCGACCTCCGGTATCCCACGCTGGACTGATGTGCACACCATCGCCTCGGTGCAATTGGACGAGTGGCGACCTGCGCTGATCTTGACGCGACAATCGAATCTTCACCTGCTGAACTGGGTGACGGTCGCGCCAATCACCAGCACGATCCGGGGCATCACCAGCGAGGTACCGGTCGGGTCACGCAACGGGCTCGACCACGACAGCGTCGTCAGCTGCGACAACATCACGGCCGTGCGCCGAGCCGCGGTGGGCGCCACGATCGGCATCCTCCTCGACGACCAGGAACCAGAACTGGCCCGCGCAATCAGCGACGCCTTCGACTTGGACCTCGCATAGCGGCCGTCTCAGTTGGCGATCCGCTTGCGGGACCGCACAGAGCGATCCTGGTGCCGGACCGCACGGAGCGATCCACGTGCGGGACGCACGTGAACGGGACTCCGGTGACGCGCCGCCCTATCCCGCTGCTGGGTCGTCACAGGGATGCGATGAGCGCTTTCACCGTCGCGAGCCCGAGCGCGGACAGATGCGGGGCGGTGTCGCGGTAATAGGTCCAGCCACTGATAGCCGGAGCGAGAGCGAAACCCCGGGCCCTGCGGTAGGCCGCCTCGTCCAGCCCGACGGTGGCACGGTAAAGCTCGGACACCGATGCAGGGACATAACCCCACATCGCGTTGAGCTCGACCGCTGGATCCCCGCGACCGGCACTCCCCCAATCGATCACCGCAGCCAACCCGCCATTGCGCACCAGCACGTTGCCGTCGTGTAGGTCTCCGTGGAACCACGCGGGTTCACCGTCCCACGTCGGGGCGTCAAGGGCATCGCGCCACACTGCCAGCACCGCTTGCGGGTCGACCTCGGTGGCGTCGACGCGGTTGGTCCACTTCCGGACCCACTCATCGAGCGAGCCCAACGGCGCGCCGCGGCCCTCAGACTTCACGGGTGCGTCCATTCCCGGCGCCCTGCGCAGCTCGCGGACGAACGTGCCCAGGCTGACTGCCCATTGCTCAGGCTCGAAGATGTCGGGTGTAGGCGTGCGTCCCTCAATCCACGCCACCACCGTCCAATGCCACGGATAGCCCTCGCCCGGCTGGCCGAGCGCGACCGGTGCGGGAATCGGCGTGCTCAGGTACGCGGCCAGCCTCGGCAGCCACTGGTACTCCCACACCACCGAAGCAGCCGCCCAGCCGATGCGCGGCATTCGCACAAGCAAATCCTCACCCAGTCGGAACAACTGGTTGTCGGTGCCCGACGGTGGTAGCCGAACGAGAGCGGCCGAAGCCCATGACGGGAATTGCTGATCAACCAGCCGGCGAACCAGCACGTCGCTGATCGTGACCTCGCCCTCGTGCATCCCATTCATGTCTGACATCGTCAGCGACGCTATTCGATTTGACCGTCCCGCATGCGCACCAGGTTTGCGCGCATTCCGACGGCGCTGCCTCGAAAGCGGATCTGCTTACGGGCGCTCCTCGGATGGCGGGTGCGTTCCGGTTTGCGGCACCGCAGGAACGCACTGGTCGGAGCCCGAGCGAGGTCTTTCAGGGCGGTCGGCGGCGCCACGTAGGCCGTCGCCGACCGCTCTCCCGGAGCGCCGTACTCCTCAGGCCCCGGTGATGGTCATCCGTTCGGCGCCCAACTCGGCGCGGGCGGCCCAGCTCGTCTTGTCCTGGGCGAAGTAGCGCTGCAGCGCGTTGTGGTTGAGTGCATTGTCCAGCGAGGCCAGGATCATCGACTGGTCGAGCACCAGCCGGCGATGCCCGACCTGGCCGGTGACCGGATCGACGGCGTCGTAGAAGCCGCCGTTGCTCGAGTAGATGCCCGGGTACAGCGTGCGCAGCTTCTGGATGTTTGCGTACGCCAGCTGCGGGGCCACCGTCAGCGCCAGGAACGACGCATGCGGGGTCACCGTGGTCTCGGCGTTGCAGGTGGTGCACTGGGCCAGCCGCTTCCCGGTGGGATAGGTCAATCCGACGGCGCCGAAAGCGCCGTAGCCGCCGGTGTCGTCGGCCGTGCTGGACGGGGACATGCCCCAGACCGGGTAACCCAGCTTGACGGCGTCCAGAATCTGCACGGCCGGGGTCAACCGGTCGGCCTGACCGAAACCTTGCTTACCCCAGCTCGTCTCGGGCACCACCAGGTTGGCCATCAGCGCCTCGAACATGCCGCCCCCGAACGTGGGCAAGTAGTTCAGCTTCGTGCCGGGATAGGTGTAGTGACCCTCCCAAACCGGGAACTTCTTGTGCGACAACGGATCGGTAACCGTGACCCACTTGCCCTGCGGCGGCCACTGACCCTGCCAGGAGAAGTCCGGGTCGGTGGAGCAGCGCTGCGGAGGCAGGGTGCGCCAGGTCCGCCACCACACGTCGCCGGGCATCTGCCCCAGCCCCATGCCCAGGTACATGGCGATGCGCGGATCGGAGTAGATGGCGCCGTTGTGATAACCGGCCGGCCCCTGGTTCACGTAGTAGCCGCCGTACATCTGCCCGGTCGGCTGATTTCCCTCGATGCTCGCGTTGGTGTTGCAGGCGGTCTGCGCCCGGTTGTCGTAGAAGATCGAGAAGTTCATCTGCTTCAACAGCGACGAGGCCAGCCGCGAGGTCTCCGGTAGGGCCTGCCGAGCGATCACCAGACCGGACGCGTACCAGCCGTTGTCGACCGCGGACAGGAAGTAGCAGTTGTCCTGGGCCGGCGTGGTCTCGGTGGCGCAACTGGCTCCGCCCGGATTGGTCAGCACCGCCCCGGTCGAGGTGTCGTACCACTGGTACAGGAAGCCGTGACTGCGCTTGAGATGGCTGACGGTGCGAAGCGTCTGCGTGACCATGCGGTCGGCGTCCGCCCGCGAGATGAGCCCCAGATCCTTGGCCGACACGACGGACCACAGGTACACCCCGACGTTGGCCGCTGAGGTGTACGCCCCCCGCGTGGTGCCGGGTCCGAGATTGTCCAGCGGCAGATGCGTCTTGGGGTCGACGTCGGCCTTGAAGAAGTTCCAGGTCGCGGCGGCCATGGCGGACAGCTGGGTGCGCTGCGCACGGCTGAGGTCGCCCGAGCCGCCGTGCCAGTCCGGAGCAGCCGCCGCGGCCGGGGCGGTCAGCCCCAGGCCCAGGGCGGTGGCCAGGGCGAGAATTCCGGCGGTCAATCGGTACCGACGTCGCTTCATGCCAGGATCCCTTCGTGGGGTGAGCTGTGCGTCTTCGGGTTCGCGTGTGCCCGCGGGTTGGGCACGGCGTCGAGCAGCTTGATCGTGTAGTCGTCCTGCGGGTGCTGGAGCACGTGCTTGGTCTCGCCCCGCTCGACGACCACACCCTTGTTCAGCACCAGCAGCTGGTCGGTGACGATGCGGGCGGACAGCAGATCATGGGTGATGTACAACAGCGAGAGCCCATGATCGGCGCGGAGTTTCGCCAACAGCCGCAGGATGCCGGCCCGGAGCGAGACGTCCAGCATGGACACCGGTTCGTCGGCCACCACCAGCTCCGGCTCGCAGGCCAGCACCCGGGCGATCAGCACCCGTTGCCGCTGGCCGCCGGACAGCTGGTGGGGGAGCTTGCCCACGAACTGCTCGGACGGGGTCAGACCCACGGTTTCCAGGAGCTCGTGCACGCGGTCCAGGGTGCGGGTGGCGTCCAGGCCGCGGAAGTTGGCCACCGGCCGGGCGATGGTGTACCCGATGGTGTGCAACGGATTCAGCGCACCGTACGGGTCCTGGAAGATCAGCTGCACCCGGCTGTGGTAACTGCGCAGCTGACCACGGCTCAGCCGGCCGACATCGAGATCACCGAACCGAATGGATCCCTCGGTCGGCCGTTCGGACCCGGTGATCAACTTGGCCAGCGTGCTCTTACCGCTTCCGCTCGCGCCCACCAGCCCGACCGCGGCCCCGGGTTCGACGGTGAACGAGACGCCGTCCACCGCCGGGATCTCACGGCGGCCGTGGTGCTTCTCCCGTTGGGTGTAGGTCTTGCGCACGTTGTCGACGGTCAGCGGCGCGGTGGCCGATGCCTTCCGGGCCGGCTCAACGCTCATGACGTCCTCCTGGCCAGCGTGGGGCCGACACCGACCGCGGCCGCGGCGGGGCTGCCGGCCCGGACGTGGCAGGCGGCCACTCCCCGGCCCAGCGGCTCCAGCGGCGGGTCGACCTCGCGGCAGATGTCCTGGACCAACGGGCAGCGCGGTGCGAACGGACAGCCGTGGATCGGCTGGGAGAGGTCGGGCGGTGATCCGGGAATGCCGCCCAGAAACACCTCGTCGGCCCGCGGGTCGGCGTAGCAGGACAGCAGCGCCTCGGTGTACGGATGGTGCGGTCCGCTGACCAGGTCGCCGGCCGGCTGGTCCTCCACGATCTGCCCGGCGTACATGACCAACACCCGGTCGGTGGCCTCCAGGACGGTGCCCAGGTCGTGGCTGATCAGGATGCCGGTGAAGCCCTGGGTGCGCTGCAATTCCTTGATGGTTTCCATCACGGCGCCCTGGACGATGACGTCGAGGGCCGTCGTGGGCTCGTCGAACACGATGAGCTTGGGCTCCAGAGCGAGGACCAGGGCGATGGACACCCGCTGCCGCATGCCGCCGGACAGCTCGTGCGGATAGCGGTCGAGGACGTGGGCGTCCAGGTGCACATTGGCCAGCAGCTCCGCGCCCCGTTCGTGCGCGCTCGCGGCGTTCAGGCCGTGCGCCTTGAGGATGTCGGCGAAGTGCTTGCCGATGGTGCGGACCGGGTTCAGCGCGTTCATCCCGCTCTGCAGGACCAGGGCGAACCCGCCCTGGCGTGCGGCGCGGAGTTGTTCGCCGGTCAGGCCGGCGATGTCCGACCCGTCGAACCGGATTTCTCCGTCGATGAGCCGCGCCGGGGGCTGCAGCATCCGGGTCAGGGCGAACCCGAGAGTGGACTTGCCGCAACCGGATTCACCGACCAGGCCGACGAACTCGCCCTCGTCGATCAACAGGTCGAGGTCGCGCACCGACCAGATCCGGACTCCGCGGGCCGGTTCGTACGCGACGCTGACCCCGCGCGCGTCCAGCAGCGCCTGATCGCTCATCACTTCTCCCTCAGGCGTGGGTTGGACAGGGTGTCGACCCCGAAATTGATCAGGGTGAAGGACACCGCGAGCAGGGCGATGGCCAGGCCAGGGGCGAAGACGAGCAGCCATTGGCCGGTGAGCAGGGCGTTCTGCTGCTGGGCGTAATAAAGGATCGTGCCCCAGGACACCGTGTTCGGGTTGCCCAGCCCGAGGAACTCCAGGCTCGCCTCGGCCATCACCGCGGCGGTGGCGGCGCTGAAGAAGCTGGCCGCCACCAGCGAGGTCATGTTGGGCAGGATCTCCCGGAACACCACCCGGAACAGCCGCTCGCCGGAAAACACCGCTGCGGTGATGAAATCCCGGTTGCGCAAGGTCGCCGCCTGGCTGCGGATGACCCGGGCCCCGGTGGCCCAGCTGGTGAACGCCACCACCAGCACGATGGTCCACACCGACCGGCCCTGCAGGTAGGCGGCCAGGATGATCATCAACGGGATACCGGGAATGACCAGGACCAGACTGGTGAGAAAGCTGAGCACCTCGTCGACTGCTCCGGGCCGGTAGCCGGCCACCAGGCCGATGACCACGGCCACCAGGGTGGCGCCCAGTCCGGCGAGCAGGCCGACCAGCAGGGAGACCCGGCTGCCGTAGATCATTTGGGCGAAGACGTCTTGGCCGTTGCCGGTGGTGCCGAACCAGTTGGTGGAACTCGGGTTCTGGTACGGGATGAAATCGGTCGACGTCGGGGACTGGTGGGCGATCAGCGGCGCGAAGATGGCGATGAGCAGGAACAGGCCCAGGATGACCAGGCCGATTCGGGCCTTGCCGTTGCTCCACAGGGTGGCGATGGCCCGGCCGAGGAACCGCAGCGGGCCCGGGACCTGGGAACCCGGCTTGACCGGGATGGCGCTGTCCGGCGTTTCGCTCGGGGTGGCCGGCACCGTGTTCAGGACGGTCATGCTTGCGCTCCCATCCGGACCCGGGGATCCAGTCTGGCGTAGAGCAGGTCGACCACGAAGATGGCCACCAGCATGCTGATGGTGATGACCAGGAACAGCGCCTGCATGAGCGGGTAGTCCTGGTTGATGACCGCGGTGTAGAGCAGGTTGCCGATCCCCGGATAGCCGAAGATGCCCTCGACCAGCACCGACCCGCCCACCACCGCGCCCAGCGACAACCCGAAGGCGGTCACGTTGGGCAGCAGGGCATTTCGGGCGGCGTACAACAGGGCGATGGTGCGCCCGCGCAGCCCGTTGGCCTCGGCGAACGTCACATAGTCCTCGCCGAGGGTGTTGATCATGTTGTTGCGCATTCCGAACACCCAGCCGGACAGCGAGGTGACGGCCAGGGTGAAGGCCGGAATGACGCTGTGCTCGAAGGCATCGACGAAGAACGACCAGGACCACTCCGGTGACGCGCCGGCCGAGTAACCGCCGGTGATCGGGAACCAGTTGAATTCGAAGGCGAAGACGTACAGGAGCAAAAGTCCGAGCCAGAACGGGGGGAAGGCGGCCAGGAAGGTGGCGCCCACGGTGACCGTGGTATCGGCCGCTCTCCCACGCCGCCAGCCGGCGTACACGCCGAGCAGCGTGCCGATGACGAAGGCCACGATGGTGGTCACCCCGACCAGGATCAGGGTCCAGGGCAAGGCCCTTCCGATGCTGTGGGCCACCGTCTCCGTCGGGTAGGAGTACGACCGTCCCCAACGGAAGGTGAAGATGTTGCCCAGGTAGGAGAAGTACTGACTGATGATGTTGCCGTGCGCGCCGCCCAACTGGGCCTCGATCGCATCGCGCTGGGCGTTGGTGATGGGCTGACCGGTGGAGGCCAGCTTGGCCAGGGCCGCGTCGGCCGGCGATCCGGGCATCAGCCGGGGCAGTAGGAAGTTCAGGGTGACGGCGGCCCACAGCGTGATCACGAACAGCACTATCTTCCGGGTGGCGTAGCGCATGTCACGCCTTCTTCAAGTGGGTCAGGACGACCAGGATCGAACTGTTGTAGCTGGTCGGCAGGGTGTAAGGGTTCTCGGCCGAGGGCCAACCGGTGAAATGCCGGGTGGAGAACAAGCCCCAACTGCCGCCGTAGTACAGCAGCACCACCGGGGTCTGGGTGTACATGATCTGTTCCAGCTGGTAGGTGGCCTGCTGTTGGGCCTTCAGGTCGGTGGCGGCGGCCAGGGTGGCCAGTGCCTTGTCCAGGTCCGGGTTCTTGTACCGCTCGAAGTTGTTGACCGTAGGGGTGTTGATCGGAGTGGCGAACGCCGAGGCCAGGCCGTTGTTGAAGTCCGTGTAGGGAACACCGGACCCGGCGAAGCCGTTCATCGCCACATCGAAGTTGCCCGACTGGATCTCGGTTTGGAATTGGGTGGCCTGCGGCAGGTCGAGGTTCACCTTGATGCCGATGTTGCCCAGTTGGTTGGCGGTTTCCTTGCCGGCGGTGACCCAGTCGGAGTAGTTGCCCGGCATGGACAGTGTCATGGTGACCTGTTGGCCCTTGCTGTCGACCAGCCGGCCGTTCGATTCGGTGTAGCCGGCTTTGGCGAACGACGCCTTGGCCGCGGTCAGGTCCTGGGTGACGTAGCCCTTGTTCGGCAGCGAGGGGTCGAGCCACTTCTGCATGTTGGGGAGCACCAGGCCGGACATGCTGGCGGCTGTGGTGTAGCCGTTGACCGCCTTCTGCGCGATGGTGTCCCGGTTCAGGGCCAGCGAGATGCCCTTGCGGAAGTCGGCGTTGGTATACCGCGCTTTCGTCAGGTTCATGAACAGACCGATGGCCCCGCCGGGCGGGAACCAGTAAACGTTGTCCGGACTGCGCTGGGTGAAGGTCTTCTTCACTTTCGGCAGGTAGTTGTAGGACCAGTCGAAGTCGCCCGCCACCACATTGAGCTGGTTGGTGCTCTGGTTGGTGGACTGGGCGGGGAACAGCACGGTGTCGGGCGCGACCTTGGCCGCCTGCCAATAGTTCTGGTTCTTGGCCAACGCGTATTCGGTGGGGGCGAAGGACGACAGCGTGAACGGGCCGGTGCCGATCGGAGAGGTATTGGCGTACTTGGTCGGGTCACCGACGTTCGCCCACAAGTGCTGCGGCACGATGGGCACCGCGGCGACCGTCACCGCGAACGGCACGTTGGCCTTGTCGAAGGTGGCGGTGAAGGTGTCGCCGGACGCACTGACCGACTTGATCACGCTCCACACGCCGGTGGTGTCCAGCGCCTTGTACTTCTTGAGCAGGTTGAAGGTGAAGAGCACATCGGCGGACGTGAACGGTTGCCCGTCGGTCCATTTCACGCCCTGGCGCAGCGTGAAGACCAGCGTGGTGGCGTTCGTGAACGTGTGTTTGGTGGCCAGGAACTCGTCGAACGATCCATCGATCGGGCTGGCGATCTCCAGCGGTTCGTAGATCAGCCGGGTGCCGCCGAGTTGGCCGCCCGCGAAAGGATTGAAGTCCTCGACCAGAGTGGGGTTTCCGGCGTCCCCCTGGACGACCAGCGTGTTGGCGTTCTGCGCACCCGAGTAGGCGTTACCGGCGCAACCCGTGGCCACCAGCACGACGCTGGTGCACAGGGCGGCCAGCGCAGGCACCAGCCGGCGCTTCACGACCGTCCACCCGGGACGAGCCGGATCCGGGCCACGCCCGGCTGGGGCACGGTCAGCCGGAGAGTCGCGCTGGCTCCGCTGAATTCGACGGGCACCGCCTGGGTGTCCAGCCGGTCGGCCTCCCGCATGGCGGCCAGCCGCTCGGCGTCCGGCCAGTCCAGGCCGTCCGGATATCCGGCCAGCACGTTGGAGTGCGTGCGGTCCACCCGAGCGAGCTCCGCCCGGTAGCTCGGCGCCGCCAGACCGTCGATCCGGACGGCCACCTCGCGATCCAGCCGCGGGTCGCCGTTCATCACGGCCGCATTGATGGTGCCGTTGAAGACCAACACATCGACGGTGCCGTCCTCGTGGCGGCCGGCCCAGGCGTCGACGAGCACGTGGGCGCCGTCGCCATCGAGGTGCACGTCCAGCAGCTCCGGACCCAGCTGCTGCGCCAGCAGCACCGCCCAATAGCGCGGCTTGCGCAGGTTGCCCACCGTCAACAGACCGAAGCCGTTGTGGAACAACGCCGGTGGGCGACCGAGTTCCTCGAAGTGATCGCTGATCACCCAGTAGGCCAGCCGGTCCACCCTGTCCTGCGAGTCCTTGAAACCGGCCAGGGCGAACGGAGCGCCGCTGACCCCGTCGTGGATCGGGCCGTAGTGCGTCGAACCGACACCCCATTCCGTCCAGTAGATCTCGGCATCCGCGAAACCGCTGTCCCGCAGCGCGGACCGGAAGGTCAGGGGCAGATTGCCGTAGGTGTGGGTGGAGGCGAAGTCCAGGGGAAGACCGCGTTCAGCGGCGAACTCGGCCAGCGCCGGCACCCATTCGGCGGCCGCGGTCGACGGGCCGCCGACCGGCAGCCCGGCGTCGACCTCGCGGATCGCCTGGGCCGCCTCCAGATACAGCCGGAAGTACTCGTCCCGGCTACCGCTCCAGAAGACCTCGAGATTCGGCTCGTTCCACACCTCGAAGCCCCACCGGCGCACCTCATCGCGCCCGTACCGGTCGACCAGGTGAGTCGTCAGGGCCTTGACCGTGGCCCGCCACTCGGCCCAGTCGCGGGGCGGGGAAATGATGCCCCGGTAGGCGAAAACCGTCTCGCCGGGCTCGCGGGCCAGAACCGCCGGCATGAACGAGAGCTCCACCACCGGCCGCAGATCGAGCGCACGGAGTTGGTCGTAGAGGTCGTCGACGACGGTGAAGTTGAAGGCCAGCGCCCCGTCCGGACCCCGGCTCACCACCGCGTTGTCGTCGTGCAGGATCGCGTGGGCCCGCACGTGGGTCACGCCCAGGTCCGTCCGGGCGATCCGCAGGGCCTCGGTGAACTCGCGCCCGATGTCGTGCCCGTGCCCGTCGTCGCCGAACCGCAATTGGCTCAGCCGTTCCGAGCCGATCATGTGCCAGAGCGGGCGTTTACGGCCGGCCACCCGATCGGCAGCCACCCGCACGTGGACCGGACCGGCCAGCGATCCGGACGGTCCGGCACTGACCTGGACGGACCACTGGCCGGCCGGAAAGTCGTTGCCCAGCACAGCGGCCACTCGATAGCGGTACACCACGCCGTCGGTCAGTCCGGTGTCGGCGAAGTGGATCGCCGGCACGGCGGCCACGTCGGCCCCGCCGTGTAGCAGCACCCGGGGCTGACCGTCCGGGTCGGTGCGCTCGATGACGTAACCGGCCGCGCCGGGGACCGCCGACCAGTCCAGGCGGACGTGACCAGCGCCCGGCGTGGCGCGGAGCGACCCGGGTGGCGCGAGTTCGGATCCCGGCCGGAGGGTGCCGCCGCCGTCGGCGTCGGTCAGGCGGCGGTAGATCCGCCGTTCCCAGTCGTCCCGGGCCTGTTCGGCTTCGTTGCGCACGGTTCCTGTTGCGCTGCCCACATCGGCTCCCTTCGCCGGTCGGCACAGTGAGCGGGCCCGGCGGGCAGGGGTTGCGGGCGGGCGGCCAGATCGTTCCGGGCCGCACATGTTGGCGGGAAGGCGTTCGCGGTTGAACGTCGCTGGGCACACTGCGGCACCAAACGGTCGATGACCAGTTGTCCCGTACCCGATTGCGGCAGAAACAAACGTGATTTCTCGGCAACCGGGTCGTCCAACCGCCTTTCGGCGCACTCGGCGCTGGTCGTTGCGGTTTAGCGCCGGTCCAGCGGGCGCACGAACGGGAAGGTCAGGACCGACCGAATGGGTTCGCCGGTGAGCAGCATGATCAACCGGTCCACGCCGATGCCCAGTCCACCGGTGGGCGGCATGCCGAGTTCGAGAGCCGAGAGGAAGTCCTCGTCCAGCTCCATCGCCTCTTCGTCGCCGGCGGCCGCCCGCAGCGACTGGCGGGTCAGCCGATCCCGCTGGTCGATGGGGTCGGTCAACTCAGAATAAGCGGTGCCCAGCTCCATGCCGAACGCCACCAGGTCCCACCGCTCGGCCAGCCGTGGATCGGTCCGGTTCGGCCGGGTCAGGGGTGAGGTTTCGATCGGAAAGTCGCAGTAGAACGTAGGTGACTCGGTGGCCGGCTCCACCAGATGCTCGTAGAGCGCGGAAACGATCTCGCCGGCGGTCAATTCTTCGACGCCCCGCACCCCGTTGGCCTCGGCCAGGGGAAGCAGGTCGGCGACCGGCGTACCTGGGTCGACCATCACCCCGCAGGCCTTCGACACCGCTTCGTGGACGGGCACCGCCGGCCACTCCTCGGGAAGCCTGACCCGGGTGTGCGTGCCGTCGAAGTTCCGCCGCATAACGACCTCTTCGCCGTTGACGGCCCTGGCCACCTCGCGGATGACGGCGGTGGTCAACCGGCGCAGGTCGTCGTAGTCGGACAGTGGCCGGTAGGCCTCCAGAGACGTGAACTCGGGATTGTGAGTGGCGTCGGCGCCCTCGTTGCGGAAGTTGCGGGCCATTTCGAAGATGGGGCCGCTGCCGCCGACGACCAGCCGCTTCAGATACAGCTCGGGGGCGATGCGCAGCGTCAGATCCCGCGAGTAGGCGTTGATGTGGGTGCGGAACGGCCGGGCGGTGGCGCCGCCGTGAATGGGTTGCAGGATCGGCGTTTCCACTTCGCGGAAACCGCGGTCGGCGAACGCCCGCCGCAGCGCGTCGACCGCGCGGCTGCGGGCTCCCACCAGTTCGGCCGACCGTTCGTTGACGAGCAGATCCGCCGACCGGTCGCGGAGCCGCGCTTCCGGATCGGTGAACGAGCCGTACAGCGGAGGCAAGGCGCGCAACGATTTCGAGGCCATCACCCAGCTCTGTGCCAGCAGCGACGGATGTCCGGACCGGCTGTAGCCGAGACGCCCGGTCACCGAGACGATGTCGGTCGGATCCACGGTCCGTCGCCACAGCCGGAACTGCTCCGCCGGGACGGCGGCGCGTTCCAGCACCACCTGCAGACGGACGCCGCGGTCGACCAGCACCGCGAAGCACACCCCGCCGAAGTCGCGGGTGGCCCGGACCCGGCCCACCACGCTGATCACACCGCGATCCGGCGCGTCGAAGGGGAGGTCGGCCAGTGAGACGGTGCTGGGCACCTGCACCGGATATCCGGTCATCCCGCTCCGCTGCAGCTCGACGAGATGATCCCGGCGGACCCGCTCCTGATCCTTGAGCCGACGGGTCGGTAGGGGCCGGGCCAATTGGGCCGCGTCCAGCTGTCGTACCGCCGCCTGCAGTTCCGGTTCGGAACGGGTCCGGATCTTCCGGTCCTTGGTGGGCAACTGGGGGAGAAAGCCCTCGGCCACGCCCGCGGCCACGGACACCCGTGGCAACGAAAGGCCGGAATCGAGGCACAGATAGCGGGGGATCCAGGCCGGCTGGTACTTGGCGTTCGAGCGATAGAGGCTTTCCAGCTGGAAGAATCTTGAGAAAACTCCCAGCACAGCGTTGTTGAGCCGGACGAGGGGCCCCGCGCCGAGCTCGTCCGCCCGCGCGAAAACCGACCGGAACATGGCGAAGTTCAGTGAGATCCGGCGAATACCGAATTCGGCGCGCCGCTCGATCAGCGCGGTGACCATCATTTCGATGACCCCGTTGACGCTGGCCCGGTCCCGGCGCATGAGATCCAGGGAGACGGCTGCCCGACCCCACGGCACGAACGACAGCAATCCGACGATCTCGCCCTGTCCGTCGGACGCCGTCACCATCAGGCAGCGCTCGTCCACCGGGTCACCCAGTCTGGACAGAGCCATCGAGAACCCGCGCTCCGGAGCGTCGCCTCGCCACCGTTCGGCGGCGGCGATCAAGGCGGCCATTTCCTCCGGTTCGATGTCGACATGCCGGCGGATGGCGATGGTGTAGCCGGCCCGCCGAACGCGCGTCACAGCCTGGCGAACCTGCTTCATCTCGGGGCCGAGCAAGGCGAAGTGCTCCGCGTCGATGACCGCCTCGTCACCGAGAGGGATGGCGCGCAGGCCGGCGTCCACGTAGGCCTGGGTTCCCTCCCGCCCCGGAGAAAGGGCAGCGGGCACCCAGCCGTAGCGGCGGGCCTCGTCCAGCCAGGCGTCGATGGCTCCGGACCAGGAGCCGGGCTCGCCGAGCGGGTCGGCCGAGGCCAAGGACACCGAGGCGATCACCCGGTAGCTGACGGCCGCCTTGCCGTCGGCGCTGGTGATCAGGGACTTGTCCCGCCGGGTGGCGAAATAGCCGAGCGAGTCGTCGTGCGAGCCGGTGGCCAGCATCGTGCGCACAGTCAGTTCGTCGGCCTCACTGAGCGGGTCAGGGCCTCGGGAGGAACGCAGGAAGACGGTGACCGAGGCCAGCAGGACCAGCGCCGACATCACGCCCGCCGTCGTACCCAGCCACGGGTGGATGTGTACGCCCCGGCTCGGCAGCACGAGATCCAGGCCCCAAGCGGCCCGGAGGCTGTCCACGACGACCGGACCGGCGGGCTGAGTGCCGCCCTTGGTGGAAAGCGCCAGCCCGATCGTGATCAGTGCGGACGCGGCCAGCCCGATCACCGCCGTCAGAGCGGCGATGCCGTAAGAGCCGGGGGAGCGGCGCGCCGGGAAGGCGGGTCGCGCCCACCACAGCACCCCCACCAGCACCAATCCGAGAACGCCGCCCACGTAGGCCATGACCTCGTCGTAGGTGGTCGGCACCTGGTTGCCCAGCGATCGGAGGCGCCATCCGGACAGGCGCCGCACCAGCATCGAGATGCCGTACAGCACACCGAAGACTTGAGTGAGGATGACCAGCCACAGGGCGAAGCGCTTCCGTCTGACCAGCGCGCCGGTCAGCAGGAACAGCATCAGAACGCCGAAGAGGTTGTGCAGCAGCGGCAGGTTGAGCGCGTCAGCCACCGTGTCCGTCCAGCCGATGCGTTCCGGGCCGCGCCGGATGGGCAGCCAGAACAGGCTGAACAAGCTGGTCACCAGGTACACCACGACGGTCCAGCGAGCGACTCGTTCAGCTCCGACACTTGTTCCGCTACGCAGTGTTCGAGCAGGCACGCACGCACGGTAACCGACTTTGGACGTGCGGTGCGGGCTACCCTGCAAAAACGGCAGCGAGCGACCCGGCGGCTCAGCTGCAGCAATACTCGCGGGAGCGGGTAGCCGAAATCGGGTCGGGCTCCGGCGCCCTGCGCTCAGGCCAGAGAGGAATCGCGCCGAGTGTCGCTGACCGGACCACTGTTGATCTGGGTGTTGTGGATCGCCTCGGCTGCCCTGTTCGGCTGGATCATCTACGCCTGGCCCAAGTCGGCCGGAACCTCCGTGGGAGCTGTGCTGACCCGGGTCGGCTATCAGCTTGCCGTGCTGGTGCTGGTGTTGCTGGCTGTGTTCGTCTCGCTCAACGACGCCAACGACTGGTACTCCAGCTGGGAGGACTTGACCAACAGCTTCGGCACCGAGGCCCCACCCGCGGGCCAGCTGGTCACCGGCGGCGGGGCCGCGCAGGCCGCCGCCGCCGCCGCGCCGACCGCTTCGAACGACCCGCTGGTCAAGCCGGTGCCGGTCAACGTCCTGCCCAGCGCGGCCGCGCTGGGCCTGTCGGCCAACCCGGGGCCGGATGGCCAGTACAAGACCTTCGCTCTCCGCGGTCCGAAGGCGAACCAGACGAACGATGTCACGGTGTGGTTCCCCACCTCCTACACCAGCGCCGCTGCCGCGACCAGGACGTACCCCGTCATCGAGGCGTTCCATGGCTGGCCCGGTTCACCGCGGCAGTTCGTCACCTCCTTCGCCATCGGTCGCTTGATGACGCAAGAGGCCAACAGCGGCAGGATCGCCGAGTCGATCATCGTGATGCCGACGATCGCTCCGCACGGCATCGACACCGAGTGCGTCAACGGCGGCCCGGGCGCGATCCAGATGGAGACGTGGCTGACCGACACCGTCACCAAGTGGATCCGCACGCATCTGCGGGTCAACGACAGTCGCGGTGCCTGGGCAACGCTGGGTTACAGCGCCGGCGCGTACTGCGCATCGATGATGGCCATGCTGCATCCCGATCGGTTCTCGGCGGCCGTCAGCCTGGGCGGCTACTTCCAGCCGACCTTCGAGAAGTCCTACGACCCGTTCCCGCCCAACAGCGCGCTCGCCCGGCAATACGACCTGGTCGCCCTGGCCCGGAGCGACAATCCGCCGCCGATCGCGCTGTGGGTGGAGACGTCTCCGGTCGATCCCATGTCGTACAACACCACCCAGCAGGTCGTCGCCGACGCCCGGCCGCCGATGTCGGTGACCGCCGATGTGCTCAAGGACGCCGGCCACCGGTTCGGGGTATGGGTACCGCTGGTCGCGGCGTCGTTCAACTGGCTCGGCCAAGTCGCGCCCGGGTTCCGCCCGACCGCCCCGAGCTGACGCTCAGAAATCGACGGGCTCGGAATTGTCCAGGTTGACGAACCGGGCACCGTCCGGCCCCATCGTCTCGAACCGGCTGTAGTACATGGGCAGCGCATAGTCGGCCACGGTGGCGGTGTGGATCGGGAAGCTGACGTGCGCACCGACGGCCCGCTGGTAGTCGATGGCTTCCTTGAGCGCCATCCACGGCGCGGCCGCCGGCAGGGCCAGAATGTCGACGTTCTCGTCGACCACCGTCAGGGCATCGCCAGGGTGCAGCAGCCGGCCGCCGATGAAGTAGCCGACGTTCGGGATGATCGGGATCTCGCGGTGGATCACCGCATGGTCGACGCCGTGCACCCGCACGGAGGTCCCGACGTCGAGGGTCTGCCCGGCCGCCACCGACCGGATCCGGCCCGTTCCGATGCCGGCCTTTTCCAGCTGCTCCGCGCTCCCGTGGTCGGTGTAGACGGCCGCGTCCTTGTTGGCGTCCAACAACGCCGGCAGTTTCCCCTGGTCGAGGTGGTCCGGGTGTTGATGCGTCACCAGAATGGCGGTCAGACCGGCCAGCTCCTCGAAGCCGGTCGAGAAGTTGCCCGGGTCGATCAGGATGTTGGCGTCGCCGTCAATCACGTGCAGGCAGGCATGGCCGAGCTTGGTGATCTGCATGGGTGCCACGCTACGACCGGTGCCGGGAAGAAGTGTCAGCCGGCGCCCAGTTCGGAGCGACAGGCGTTCAACCCCTCCACCCGCAGCGCCCAGGTCGGCCGCCGGAAGGCGGCGGCGTCGAGGACGAACCGGAGATTGGCGACCACCTCCCCGGGGCGCCGTTCCAGCAGCGCCTCGCCGTTGGGCCGATAGCCGAGACCACGGGTCAAGGCCAGCGAAGCCGGGTTGTCGACGAACGCCTCGGTCTCCGCTCGCCAGGCCTTGAGCTCGTCGAAGGCGAACATCAGCACCGCGCATCGCATTTCGGTACCGACACCGTCGCCCTGGAAGCGACGGCCCAACCATGAACCGGTAGTGACCACACCGCGTACGGCGAACTTCTCGGCCATCAGCTCCTGGACACCCAGCAGGCGCCCGTCGCGGCGCACGGCGAACGGCAGCGACCATCTGTCGGCTGCGTCGACGGCGCGTTTGTGCCAGAAGAATCGGAGGATGTCGCCGGGCAGTTCGGCGGCCGGAGCGTCTGTCCACGGGTGGGAGAACGGCATGGTGGCGGGGTCGTGGACGCCTGCCTGGGCCACCGCCACCAGCTCGGCGAGGTCGTCGTCGCAAATCGGTGCCAGTTCGAGTCGGGGAGTGCACAGCCGCAATCCGTACAGCGGCCAGAGCGGCGTCAGCGCCTCGCGGGTCCCCATGCGGGCATCTTCTCGTGGCCGGGAAGTCCATTTTCCCGGCCACCCGCTTCAGGCGGTGGCGACCAGGCGGCGGCGTGCTCAACGGTAGCGACGACCAGGCGACGCGCGGACGTCAGTGCAGCAGCGACCAGGCGGCGACGTAGCCGAGCGAGTTCGTGGCCCAGTGCAGCAGCATGGTCGTCTTGATGCCCTTGCCCAGCCTGGCCAGGGCGCAGAGTGCGATGCCGCAGGCGAACATGGACAGCACCGCCAGCGAGCTGGTCAGCCACTGTGATCCGTGCAGGGTGTCGGCCACCGCCTTGTTCCCGGTGTTGATGCCCATGGAGGGCAGGATGTGCCACAGCCCGAACAGGAACGACGCGCCGAGGACGGGACCCCAGCGCCAGCGAATGGCCGGACTCGCTCCCATCAGCGCCGGCAGCACCCCGCGGAAGGCGACCTCCTCGAGGAAGGCCGTGCCCAGTGGGATGCGGAGGAGCACCTGATACAGCATCGTGGCCAGGCCGCCGTTCGCGCGGCTGTCCAAGAAGGCCGTGCGCGTGCCGGGCAGCAGCACGCCGAGCGTGAAAACGATGGCCGTCGCGGTAGCCAGGAACAGGCCGACGCTGACCGGGCGGTGCCAGTGCCGGATGCCCAGACCCACGGCCACCGGCTTCAGACCTGACACGTAGGCGATGAGCAGCAGCGCGATGGCGACCGAACAATTCCAGGGCACGTAGGCCCACGCCGGAAGGATCCGGTTGGACATGACGTTGGAAACGGCGACCAGTGCAATTGCCGCCGCCAGGCCGATGTGCCGTTTGCGCCGGCGACTCAACCCTGTCCGCGGTCGACCCGCGGCTGGGGCGGTGTCGGTGGCGGCGACGGGTGGTGCCATGCCTTCTATGGTGAACCCGGGTCCTGTCTTGACGCTGTCTGACGTCGAGAACGGTTCGCCCGCTCTGGAAAGACGGCAGTCAGACGCGGTTGGGCAAGTTGAGGGGTGAGACACGGATGGCCGAGCAAACCATGCAGGCCTCCCGGGCAGGGTCCAAGGCGAACGGCCGTGACCCGTATGCGGATTTTCTGCGAGCGTTCTCATTGATGGTGGTGGTGCTCTGGCATTGGTGTTTCACCATCCTGATCTTCGGATCGGACGGCCCGTCGGCCACCAGCCCCCTGGGTTTCACCTCCGGACTCTGGATCCTGACCTGGTTGCTGCAGATCATGCCGGTGTTCTTCTACATCGGGGCGTACGTCAACGTGCTGGCCTGGGAACGCGCCCGCGCCCGCGGCGACCGGATCTGGCATTTCGTCGTCCGCCAGGCCCGGGAACTCGCCGTCCCGTCGGCGCTGCTGCTGATCGTCTGGATCATCCTGGGCACCATCGTGGGCACCGTCTTCAACATCGACTGGATCGGCCGCGGGGTCATGCTGGTCATCTCGCCGCTGTGGTTCGTGGCCGCCTACCTGGTGTTCATCCTGCTCATGCCGATCACCTACTGGCTGCACCGGAAGTTCGACATGCTGGTGCTGGTGGTGTTCGGCGGGCTGGCCATCATCGTGGACATCTTGCGGTTCCGTTACGACGTCCCGTATGTCGAGTGGGCCAACATGCTGTTCGTCTGGGGCTTCGCGTTCCAGCTGGGGTTTTTCCACCGCCAGATCACCGGTCTGGACCACCCGCACCGGTTGTCCGACGGCCGGATCGACTGGGCGTATCAGACCGAGCGATCGCGGCAGGCCGCGCTGGTGATGACATTCACCGGGCTGTTCGGCCTGATCGGGCTGGTGTTCTCCGGCCTGTACCCGGGCTCGATGGTCGGCGTGCCGGGCGAGAGCTCCAACATGGCTCCGCCCACGGTCTGCATCGTCGCGCTTTCCGTGTTCCAGGTCGGGGTGGCCGAGCTGATCCGGCCGGCGGTCCTGCACACGCTGGGGCGGGGTGGCGCGTTCGCCAGGATCATGGGAGTCATCACCCGGTTCGCCCTGCCGCTGTTCCTGTTCCACACCACCGGCATGGCGCTGTCCCGGGGCATCGAATGGGCCATCTTCGGCACTCGGATCGAGGCCACCTCACCCACCTGGAACTGGTGGCTCCTGCGCCCCGTGGCCATCGTGTTCCCGCTGATCTGCACCCTCCCGGTGATCTGGTTCTTCTACGTCCGGCACCGGCGCCACGAGCGGCGCCGGCTCGCTCGGCCGGCCTGACCTATCCCCCGCCCCGCCCGACCTCCCGGGCTCTTCGCCGCTTGGGGACTCGCCGGCCCGAGCTCTGCGTGGGGCGATTTGCGTCTCCGCTCTTCCTCGGCCGAGCCTCCCGCCCGCCTCGCCCGCGTGGGGCCGTACGGCGTCGTATGCAGCCGCTCATGGCCCCACGCTGCGGGATTCGGTCCGCGTGGGGTCTTACTGCGTCGTATGCAACCGGTCAGGGCCCCACATCGCTGGGCTGGCCGCGCAGAGCAGGCCAGGACGTTCAAGGTAGGCCAGCACGCTCAAGCGACCCGCCGGAGAGCGGCGCGAACCTCGGCGACCACCTGGTCATGGCGTTCGGTCAGGTCGCGCCAGGTGAATCGCAGCACCAGCCAACCGGCGCTGACCAACGCATTCTGGCGCTGGCGGTCCCGGGCGAACGACTCCGGGGACGAGTGGAAGGCCCATCCGTCCAGTTCCACCAGCAGCCGCGTGCCGCGCAGCCGACAGTCCGGCCGAGCCTGACCGGCAACGGATATGACGTCCCGGTTGACCTCCCAGGGGCCGATTCTCGCGTCCGCCATGATCCGGAGGAACAGGCGCTCGAGTTCCGAGGCACTCTGATCGGCGGCCGCGGCGAGCCAGCGACGGGCCAGAGCCGAGCCCGGCGAGTGCGGGTGTGCGGCCAGCACGTTCACCGCCGCCTCGACGGTGATCCTCCGTTGAAGGGCCCGATCGAGCACAGCCTGTCCCTCGCCGCCCAGGGCCGCGGCACCGAAGACCGCCGCGTGCGCCAGCGTGACCACCCGAAGGCGGCGATAAGTCGTCTCCGCCGGCCGCGATCGCGGACGAACCACTCGGACGTCTCGGGTGGGGCGCAGATGCCGGTTCCGGGTGATGACCACATCGATCCGGCGCGGGCAGTCCTCGGTGAGTTCCCACCACCATGCGGCGGCGGCCCCCGCGATTGCTGATCCGGCGCCGGCCCACAGTGTGGCTGCCCGGACCCGTGCCTCCGGGCTGAGCGGCACACCGGTCAGCCGGTACACGCCGGGGTGCACCAGCTCCCATTCGCCCTTTTGTATCCGGGAGCGGATCAGTCCCGCCGCGACTCCGGCCGCCAGCAGCTGACTCTGGGCCGCGACCCCGGCCTGTCTCGCGAAGATTTGCATCGGCTTCGTTGCCACCCGTCGATGCTCCCGGATCGGGCTCGGGAGCAGGCGCGGCCATCCACAATGAGTTCTGCGTGGGCCGCACCACGTCGTATGTGACGGGTCAGGGCCCCACGCTCTCGGGCCCGGTTGGCGTGGGGCCGCACCGCGTTGTATGCGACGGCTGACGGCCCCGGGCCTTACTCAGGCACGCCCGGTGGAGGCGACGCCCAGGTGGGCGGGTGGAGGCGACGCCCAGGTGGGCGGGTGGAGGCGACGCCCAGGTGGGCGGGTGGAGGCGACGCCCAGGTGCGCGGGTGGATGCGCCGGCGGGGCGCTCAGGCGCAGCCCCGGCCCGAGCCCGGGGGCCGGATAAGGTGGGGTACGTCCTTCACCCGAACCGCAGGGGAGTAGCCGCGTGGGCCGCGTGTCCGTCGACGTCGTCATCAAAGCCGAAATTCTCGATCCGCAGGGCAAGGCCATCCTGGCGGCCCTGGGCCGCACCGGGCATCCGGGCATCGTGTCGGTCCGGCAGGGCAAGCACTTCGACCTCGAGGTGGACGACTCGGTCACCGACGACGAGTTGGAGGAGATCGCCGGCCACCTGCTGGCCAATCCGGTGATCGAGACGTGGACCGTCACCCGCCTGGATGGAGGCGCCGCATGACCGCTCGGATCGGAGTCATCACTTTCCCCGGGACGCTGGACGACGTTGATGCCGCCCGGGCGGTCGCGGTCGCCGAGGCCGAGCCGGTCAGCCTTTGGCACGCGGACGCCGATCTGAAATCGGTCGACGCGGTCATCGTGCCCGGCGGTTTCTCCTACGGCGACTATCTGCGAGCGGGCGCCATCGCCGCGCGCGCGCCGGTGATGCGGGCGGTGCTCGACGCGGCGCGTCGGGGACTCCCGGTGTTGGGTATCTGCAACGGTTTTCAGATCCTCTGCGAGGCCGGACTACTGCCCGGGGCGCTGCTCCCCAATGCCCGCCGCAAGTTCGTCTGCCGGGATCAATGGCTGCGGGTGGAGAACACCTCGTCGATCTGGACGTCGCGGTTCGAGCCCGGCGCTGAGATCCTCATCCCTCTCAAGAACGCCGACGGCCGCTACTCCGCCGACGAGCGCACGCTCGACGAACTGGAAGCCGAAAACCGCGTGCTGTTCCGGTATGTCGGCAGCCTCGCACCGTTCTCCAGCGCCGATCAGAACGCCAATCCGAACGGTTCGCTGCGGGACATCGCCGGCATTTGTTCGGCGGACGGCCGGATCGCCGCGCTGATGCCCCATCCCGAGCACGCCATCGACGCCTTGACGGGTCCGACCGACGACGGCCTGGGCCTGTTCCTGTCGGCGCTGGACCACCTGGTGGGAGCGGCCGCGTGACGTCGACGCTGACCCAGGACACCGTCGCGACCGCGGCCCAAAACCCCGACCAGCCACAGCCTTTCCGCGAGCTCGGCTTGAAAAACGACGAGTATCAGCGGATCCGGGAGATCCTGGGCCGCCGGCCGTCGGACGCCGAGCTGGCCATGTACTCGGTGATGTGGTCCGAGCACTGCTCCTACAAATCCTCGAAGGTGCACCTGGCCTACTTCGGCCGCACCACCACCCCCGAAATGCGGGCCAAGATGCTGGCCGGAATCGGCGAGAACGCCGGCGTCGTCGACATCGGAGACGGCTGGGCCGTCACGTTCAAGGTCGAGTCGCACAATCACCCCTCGTACGTCGAGCCGTACCAAGGAGCGGCCACCGGCGTCGGCGGCATCGTCCGCGACATTCTCGCCATGGGCGCCCGCCCGGTGGCCGTGATGGACCAGCTCCGCTTCGGGCCTGCGAAGGCCCCCGATTCGCAGCGAGTGGTACCCGGCGTCGTGGCCGGCGTCGGCGGCTACGGAAACTGTCTGGGCCTGCCCAACATCGGCGGCGAGGTCGTGTTCGACCCGTCCTACGCGGACAACCCGTTGGTGAACGCCGGTTGCATCGGCGTGCTCCGGGCCAGCGACATGTACACCGCCCACGCCACCGGCGCGGGCAACAAGGTCATCCTGTACGGCTCCCGAACCGGCCTGGACGGCATCGGCGGCGTGTCGGTGCTGGCCTCCGACACCTTTTCGGCCGAAGCGCACGCCGGTGCCGGCAGCGGGGCCCGGCGGAAGCTGCCCAGTGTCCAGGTGGGCGACCCGTTCGCCGAAAAGGTGCTCATCGAATGCACTCTCGAGGTATTCGCCGCCAAGCTGGTGGTCGGCATCCAGGACCTGGGCGGGGCCGGTTTGTCCTGCGCCACTTCGGAACTGGCCTCGGCCGGGGACGGCGGCATGCTCATCGACCTGGATCAGGTGCCTCTGCGCGCCGAGGGCATGACAGCGGCGGAAATCTTGTCCAGCGAGTCCCAGGAACGCATGTGCGCGGTCGTCGAACCGGACAAGGTGGACGCGTTCCTGGCGGTGTGCCGCAAGTGGGAGATCGAGGCCGACGTCATCGGCGAGGTCACCGGAACCGGCCGGCTGGTGATCACCCACGGCGGTGAGGTCGTCGTCGACGTGCCCCCGCGCACGGTGGCTCACGACGGGCCTGTCTATTCACGTCCCTACACCCGGCCAGCCGGGCAGGACACTCTGCAGGCCAATACTTCTGCTGGCCTGGCGCGGCCCGCAATGTCCGAGCTCGGCCCGTTGATCCGCACCATGGCCGCCTCAGAGAACCTGTGCTCGCGCGGCTGGGTCACCGATCAGTACGACCGCTACGTCCGGGGCAATACCGTGCTGGCCCAGCCGTCGGACGCCGGAATCGTCCGGGTGGCCGACGACACCAAGCTGGGGCTGGCCATGTCCACCGACTGCAACGGCCGGTACGCCATGCTGGACCCCTACGCCGGGGCGCAGCTGGCCCTGGCCGAGGCTTATCGCAATGTCTGCACGGTCGGTGCGGTCCCGTTGGCGGTCACCGATTGCCTCAATTTCGGCTCGCCCGAGGATCCGGCCGTGATGTGGCAGTTCGCCGAGGCCGTGCGCGGACTGGCCGACGGCTGCGGCACGCTGGGCATCCCGGTCACCGGTGGCAACGTGAGCCTGTACAACCAGACCGGCGGCGCTGCCATCCTGCCCACGCCGGTGGTGGGCGTCCTCGGTGTGATCGACGACGTGACCCGGCGCACCGTACCCGGAATCGGTCACGACACCGGCGAATCACTGCTGCTCCTGGGCGAAACCCGCGACGAGCTCGACGGTTCCGAATGGGCACGGGTGATTCACGGTCACCTGGGCGGACTCCCGCCACAGGTAGACCTGGAAGCGGAGCGGCTCCTCGGCGAAATCCTGGTCGCGGGCTCGCGGGACGGGATGGTCTCCGCGGCGCACGACCTGTCGGAAGGCGGATTGGCCCAGGCGCTGGTGGAGATGTGCCTGGTCGGGGAAACCGGTGCTCGGATCGTCCTGCCGGAAGGCATCGAGCCCTTCGTGCAGTTGTTCTCCGAGTCGACCGCGCGGGTTGTGGTCGCGGTCCCGCGCTCGGAGGAGCTGCGGTTCACCGAGATGTGCACGGCCCGCCGACAGCCCTGGGTCAAGATCGGCGCGGTCGACGCCGCGTCCGCAACCCTGGACATCCAAGACGTGACGACGTTGACGTTGACGGAACTCCGCGAGGCCTGGATCTCGACGCTGCCTGCCATTTTCGAAGCCTGACGCCAGCCGCGCCCGACGGTCTGCTGGCGCTCTCGGCCTAGGGCTGGGAAGCGCGGCCCACGGTCGCGCCCCACGGCTGAGCCAACTCCGGTCAGTCGCGGACGGGCGTCTCCACAAATTGCCCGGCCGGTGACGCCGGGCTGGTAATGTGACGCATCTCACTCCACCTTCAACCGAAAAGTGAATGAGATGGATTTCCCCGTGCTTTCCGCCGGAGGTCTGACCGACCTGATGCATGCCGCCCGCGCCGAAGCCAGCCGGGTCATGGAAACAAACGCCGGAGATTTGGTGGGCGAGCACAGAAGTGTGCTCGAGCGACTGCTCACCGCGAAAATGATCAGCGAAGCCGAAGCGGACACCCTGCTGAAAATGTACAAAAATCGGCTACGAAGCCGGCGAGGGCAAGGCCGGTGCACAGAAAGCATTTTTCGATACGCGTGCCGCTTACAACACGATGGTTGTCAGCGGCACCGCGAGTCCGGTGGCCATGGTGGTGGCTTCCGCAGCCGTCGGTAGCTTCAACCTCTCGGAAGGCCCTGATGGCGCGCCCGTCATCACCGTGTACCGGCAGAGTTACGGACAAGCGGGTGCCGCCATCGGGGCTGGTATCGGTGCCCTGCTCGGTGGGCCGGCCGGCGGCGAGGTGGGCAGCCTGATCGGCGGTATCTTCGACGACAAAAAAGGAAAGGGCAAATAGGGGGCGCGCGAGCTTCAAAATCGTTTTCGGCCGGCGAAATCGGTACCAACAAGACTTGAGTGCGAGTTCGGCTGCATTCTGGAGATTGAAGCCGGGCGTTTGTTCATGACATCCACTACGGGCGCGGCCGACCTCGCCATCGCCCGGTGCCGCCGCGCCGATGCCACGAACAAGTGCTGAGCCAGCCGGCCACCGCTTGACCGGTCTAGCGTTCGCCGCTATAACTCTTATGTCCGAACAAAGTCCCCGCTGGGACGCGCTCGCCAGTGCGCCGCCGGCGCGCTGGTGCCATGGCTTCGGACTCCAAGCGAGCTGCGAAGAAGGAGAACCGCTCATCATGGTCGGACTGGCACTGCTGGGCGCGGGACGGATCGGCCGGGTCCACGCGGACTCGCTGGCCGCTCACCCGCGAGCCGAGTTCCGCTGGATCTACGACGCGATGGCCCCGGCCGCGCAACAAGTCGCCGATCAATACGGCGCCCGGGTCGCGCCGGACGTCGATGCGGTGCTGGCCGACGATGCGGTGGACGCCGTCGTGATCGCCGCTCCGACGCCCACCCACGTCGATCTGATGACGCGGGCCGTCCAGGCCGGCAAAGCCGTTCTCTGTGAGAAGCCGATCGATCTTGATCTGGCCCGGGTGGACGAGTGCTGGGCCGCCATCGGCTCTTCCGATCCGACCGTGATGATCGGCTTCAACCGGCGCTTCGATCCGTCGTTCAAAAGCATTCGCGACCAGGTGCGAGAGGGCGCCATCGGCCGCCTGGAGCAGCTGGTGATCATCAGCCGCGATCCGGCGCCGCCGCCTGTTGCCTACATCGGCCAGTCCGGTGGCCTCTTCCGCGACATGACCATCCACGACTTCGACATGGCCCGCTTCTTCCTGGGTGACATCGTCGAGGTTCAGGCCGCCGGGGCCAACTTGATTTCCGACGAGATCAAACAGGCCGGCGATATCGACAGCGCCGTCGTCGTGCTCCGCGGCGCGGACGGTGCGCTGGCCAGCATCACCAACAGCCGGCGCTGCTCGTTCGGATACGACCAACGGCTGGAGGCGTTCGGCGAGAAGGCGATGTTGTCGGCGGCGAACCAGTTGCCCACCAGCGTGACTCGCTATGACGACACGCTGACCGGCGCTGCGCCACCGTTCTTCAACTTCTTCCTCGACCGGTACACGCCGGCCTACCGGGCCGAACTGGACCACTTCATCTCATCGGTCGAGAACGGAACGGCTCCTGACCCGGGCTTCCGGGACGGCCGCGAGGCGCTGGTCCTGGCCGACGCCGCCAACGAGAGTCTGCGCACCGGCCGCTCCGTGCGGATCAACCAGGACTGACCGGACCGGCCTCGGCGACGAGCCGCCGGACGGCGGAGACGGTCAGCCGATCCCAAACCCGGAACCGCTTGACCATGGTGTGGCCGAGGCCCGGAAGGACGTGCTTGGACACCCGGGCGCCGGCCCGCTCCGCCGCGGCCAGAAAAGCGCGCTCGCTGGGTTCGGAGACCTCGCGGTCGTGGTCGCCGTGCAACACGACGACGGACTGACCGGCCAGCTGCTCCACCGGATCCCCGTCGGGTGCCCAAGGGGCCAGACCGATCACTCCGACCACGTCGGGGTCGCCGCCGACCTGCATGACCACCCGGCCGCCCAGGGAGTGACCGACCAACACGATCGGTCGGCCGGGGAAACGGCCGCGCAACCGCTCCAGCGCCCAGCGAGTGTCGGCCAGCACGTCAGCGCCGTCGTCGTTCCAGCCGGAGAGATGGAAACCCAGCAGCGCGACCCGGACGTCTGGCAACTGATGGCGAATGACCTCAGCGATCGGCCACATCCGGGCGATCGCCGGATGCCAGCCCCACGATGGGGTGCGGGTGCGCTCACTGCCGCCGTGGATCACCACCACCAAGGCGCTGGGATCCTCGGGGCCGTGTCCTAGCAACCAGAGTCGGGCACCGGCCGGCGATCGCAGCACCGCTCCATTCTGCCCAACCGGCTCGTACCCTGGACGATCGTGCCCAGGCGAGCGGTGACCGAAGCGGAACTGACGGATGCGCTCACCCAAGCGGCGCAGTGGCTCGCCCAGCACGACGAATCGGCTCCGGCCACCGAACGAGCGTTGATCGCAGAATGGGTTCGCACGACGCTGACCGGATTCGCCCAGCGGCATCCCGGCCGGTCGGTGGAGGTGCGGGTCCCGCCGCACGCCGCCGTCCAGGCGATCCCCGGCCCCCGCCACACCCGAGGCACACCGCCCAACGTGGTCGAGTTGGCCCCGCTGACCTGGCTGCGGCTGGCCACGGGTGCGCTGACCTGGGACGAGGCGGTCGCGACCGGCGGCATCCGGGCCAGCGGGACCCGGGCGAATTTGGCCGCTCAGCTGCCGGTGCGCTGACCTTTCACCCCGCGAATACCGCCAACTTTTCCGGCGAGATACCGGTCACTTCTCGTGGGCGAAACCCGTTCGGACAGCTCTTCCACAGGTCGATCCCACGTTGATCTCGGTAAACTCGGCGAACCTGGGAAATCTGTCAATGACGTCCGATCCCGGTGGACGAACCGTCGACGAAAAGAGAAACCAGGAATGCGGCGTGGCCGAATTGTGCTGATCAGTGCGATCGCTACGGTGGTAGTGCTCGGCTGCGGCGCAGCGGTGGTGCATGCCGAGTCGCGGCCGTCGGCGTCGGTATCGGCGTCGGGATCGGCGTCGGCGTCGGTCAGTAAGCACACGGGCGGGCCGGCGGTCACACCGTCCCCGGCCGTCACGGTGCCCGAACTGGCCACCACACCGCTGTCCAGCGCAGCGGACACCTCGGTGGAGTCCATGCCGGTCGTTCCGCGCGCGACCACCACGTCGACCAGCACTGCGCCTTTCGCCACCCGCACCAGCGGCTCTGCGACCACCTTCAGCCCGACTTCCCGCTCGGCGGGGAAGCGCCCGGCCAAGGCCGGCAGCTCGACGGCCAAGACCCCACCGTCCGCCAGTCATGCCGACTCCACGTCGTCATCGACTTCCACCTCGACATCAGATGTCGCGCCCACCTTTGTTCCGGTCACCCCGTCCGCCCCGTTGCCCAAGACCAACGGCTCGGCGGAACAGGTCGCCGGCGCCGTCGAGGACCAGGTGGACGCGGCGGCGGATCAAGGCATCGACGAACACGTCGAGGTGATGAAACGGCACACCGGCGCCATCGTCTACACACACGACGCCGACGATTCGGTGCCGGCCATGAGCCTGGTCAAGGCGTTCGTGGCCGCTGACGTCCTCACCCGCAACGGCGGCATCAACGAGCTGGACGCCACCACCCAGGCGAACCTGTGGAAGATGATCACCGCGTCCGACGACGGAATCATGCAGGACTTCTGGGACGCCGACGGCGGCAACGCCATCATCGAACGGGTCATCAACCGGTACGACCTCACGGAAACCGCGCCGACCTCCGAGGACCGGTACTGGGGTGACGTGCGGATCACCGCGTCGGACGAGGCCAAATTCCTGCGCGAGGCGCTGGCCGATCCCTTGGTCGGACCTTGGCTGGGCAACGCCATGGTCAATTCGGTGGACACCGGCGACGACGGATACGACCAGAACTTCGGCGTCAATCACATCCCCGGCACCGGATCGAAGCAGGGTTGGGGCTGTTGCCTGGGCGGAGTGATGGCCATCCACTCCATGGGCTTCAGCGCGGACGAGATCATCGTGGTGTTGTCCACCGCGCAACCGGATGCCAGCTACCACGTGCTGGGCACCCCTGAGGAGTTGCTCGAGGACCCCGGTGCCGAGGCCGCCGTCGACGCGGTGACCAGAACCGCCCAGGCCGCCGTCGACCCGAACGGCTGACGGTCGGCGGTCCGCGCGACGGGCCGCGGCCGCCAGCCGCCGGGTACCATTGGTTACCGCAGCCGGCCGGTTTCCATTGAGGTTCCGATTCAGATGGAAACCCTGATGTGGACTCAAGCGTCGGCCGCCACGACAGACGAACGTCAAGCTCGGCGACAGGAGTGCGGTGGACGAGGCGCGTGCAGGACAGGACCCGTTCGCCGGACCCAAGGAGGAATGCGGTGTCTTCGGCGTTTGGGCGCCGGGCGACGATGTCGCCAAGCTGACCTTCTACGGCCTCTACGCCCTGCAGCACCGCGGGCAGGAAGCCGCGGGCATCGCTGTGGCGGACGGCAGCCAGATCGTCGTGTTCAAGGATCTGGGCCTGGTCTCGCAGGTCTTCGACGAGCAGACCCTCTCTTCGCTGCGCGGCCACATCGCGGTGGGCCACTGCCGGTACTCCACCACTGGCTCTACCACCTGGGAAAACGCCCAGCCCGCCTTCGCCATCTCCAGCGTGGGCTCCGGGCTCGCCCTGGGCCACAACGGGAACCTGGTCAACACCTCCGAGCTGGCTGTGCTGGCCAACAACCTGCCGGGTCGGGCCGGACGTTCGAAGTGCTCCACCGACTCCGATGTGGTGGCCCGGCTCATGGTCGAGGCCTCCACCGATTCGGGGCTGCAGTCCGCCGCGCTGGAGCTCCTGCCCACCCTGGAGGGCGCATTCAGCGTCGTGTTCTGCGACGAGCACACTCTCTACGCCGCCCGCGATGCCCACGGCGTCCGGCCTCTGGTGCTGGGACGGCTGGAGCGCGGCTGGGTGGTGGCGTCGGAAACCGCGGCCCTGGACATCGTGGGGGCGTCCTTCGTCCGGGAGGTCGAACCGGGTGAGCTGCTCGCCATTGACGCCGACGGGCTGCGCAGCGAGCGGTTCGCGCCGGCGGAACCCAAAGGCTGTGTCTTCGAGTACGTCTACCTGGCGCGTCCGGACACCACCATCGCGGGCCGGGGCGTGCACGCCGCCCGAGTGGACATCGGCCGCCGGCTGGCCCAGGAGGCCCCGGTTGACGGCGACCTGGTCATTCCGGTGCCCGAGTCCGGAACCCCGGCGGCCATCGGCTACGCGCAGGCGTCCGGAATTCCCTACGGCCAGGGTCTGGTCAAGAACGCCTACGTGGGCCGCACCTTCATCCAGCCCTCGCAGACCATCCGGCAGTTGGGTATTCGGCTGAAGCTGAATCCGCTGCGGGACGTCATCCGCGGCAAGCGCCTGGTGGTGGTGGACGATTCCATCGTCCGCGGAAACACCCAGCGGGCATTGGTCCGCATGCTGCGCGAAGCCGGCGCGCTGGAGGTTCATGTGCGGATCGCCTCCCCGCCGGTGCGTTGGCCCTGTTTCTACGGCATCGACTTCGCTTCGCGGGCGGAGCTGATCGCCAATGCCGGCGAGGTCGAATCGGTGCGCCGGTCCATTGGCGCCGATTCGCTGGACTACATCTCGTTGGACGGCTTGATCTTCGCCACCGAGCAGCCTCGAAACCGTTTGTGCACCGCCTGTTTCACCGGCGAATACCCGATTGCCATTCCGGACACCATCGGAAAGCACGTGCTCGAAGGCATCGAGCGCGGCGTGTCGGCTGGTACTCCGCCGGTTCCCGTCGGCGGATACGGTGCGGCGGACGCATTGTCGCGGCCCTGATCTCGCGAAGAGGACAAAACCAAAAGTGAAAGATCCCCTGGCGGATCCCGCGGCGACCTATGCGGCCGCTGGCGTGTCGATCGCCGCCGGTGATGAGGCCGTGGAACGAATGCGGCCCTTCACAACCAGGACGCGCCGGTCGGAGGTTCTTGGTGGGATAGGCGGATTCGCGTCGCTGTTCCGGTTGCCGAAGGACAAGTACAAGGAGCCGGTGCTGGCGTCCTCGACGGACGGTGTCGGCACAAAGGTCGCCATCGCGCAGGCCATGGACGCACACAACACCATCGGGATAGACCTGGTGGCCATGGTCGTCGACGACCTGGTGGTGTGCGGTGCGGAGCCGCTGTTCCTGCAGGACTACATCGCGTGCGGGAAGGTCGACCCCACCAAGATCGCCGGAATCGTGTCCGGGATTGCTGACGGCTGCGTGAAGTCCGGTTGCGCGCTCGTGGGCGGGGAGACCGCGGAACATCCGGGACTGATGCGGCCCGAGGAGTACGACCTGGCGGCCACTGGGGTCGGTGTGGTCGAGTACGAAGACATTCTCGGTCCGGATCGGGTGCGGGCCGGCGATGTGGTCCTGGGAATGCAGTCTTCCGGGCTGCACGCCAACGGGTTTTCGCTCGCCCGTCACGTGCTGCTGGACATCGCCCGGCTGCCGCTGGACGGCCAGGTCGAGGAGTTCGGCCGGTCACTGGGCGAGGAGCTGCTCGAGCCGTGCCGCATCTACGCGAAGCTCTGCCTGTCGCTGGTCCGGGAAACCGGTGTGCACGCCTTCGCGCACATCACCGGCGGCGGTTTGGGCGGTAATCTGGCGCGGGTGCTGCCGAATGGTCTGCACGCCACCGTGAACCGGGCGTCGTGGACGCCACTGCCGGTGTTCGGATACATCGCGGGCCACGGCCGGATCGAGCAGGACGAGATGGACAAGGCCTTCAACATGGGCATCGGCATGGTGGCGGTGCTCCCGGCCGACGACGTCGACCGGGCCATGGCCGTCCTGACCGCCGGTCATGTGCCGTCGTACGTGCTCGGCACCGTGGAAACCGGTTCCGTGGCGGGCAAAGACGGCGGCAAGGTCGCGATTTCGGGTTCCCACCCGCGGTTCTGACACCGCGTCAGCGCAAAGTTGTTGGGCCGCGCCGGGGACAGGCGCTGCACAGACCGCCGTGCGGTGTTCGGTAGAGCTGGCAGCAGGACTGCCGGTGCACGGCGATGCCGTCCGGTCCCTGGCCGAAGCGGGGGACGGGAAGCCGGAGTTCCTCCGCCAGCGCGTAAATCTTCGACGCCTCCGGCGGACCGAACCGCAGGGCCAAGGTGGCCAGCGAATCAGCGGCCAGGGCGCGGAACACGCCCCTCGGCTGGCCGCCGACCTGCGACAGCGTCGCCATCAGTGCTTCGAGGGCGGCGGCATCCGAAGATGCGGCCGGCTCCGACGTCGCCGCAGCCGTGAAGAACAACCCCGACCGGTAGAGCGTCAGCTTGGCCGGGTCGGCGGACAAGGAGCCGCCGGTGACGGCGCCCGCCGCGGCCGGAGCCAACAGCACCTGGCCCACGCCATACCAGAAGAGGGCAGCGAGCACGGCCCGATCCTCAGTGCCCCAGAACGAGGCCGCCGCATCGAGTTCGGCCCTCAGAACGACAGGATCCGCCAGCCGCTCCGCCGGGACGGCCACGTCCGACGCCGATGGCGTCAGCAGGCCGCGCGGTGCCGGCGCGACGGCTGCCAGAACCGCCGCCGGAACGGAAACCATGCTGGTGATCGCGGAGCCGGACACGGCTCGGTCGGAATCGCTCAGCCCTGGTCAGCGATGGGCGCGGGCGGGCTGATAGCCGTCGTCCTCGTCCTCAGGGCTCAAGTACGACGCGTAGCCGGGGTACTCGTCGTCCTCGGAATCGTCGTCATCGGCAGGACCATGCCCGTTGACCGGGGGCCCAGCGAGTTCGCGCTGCAAGGCTGCAGTGTCGATCTCCCGGTTCTGGTACTTCAATTCCCGGGCGACCTTGGTCTGCTTCGCCTTCTGACGGCCACGCCCCATGAGCGGGACCCCCTTGCACAAAGAAGCGGGGCGGCCGACAAGCGGCGGCCCCGGGCTCAGTAATTTGTCGTGCCATCAGCGTACAGCTTCGCCGGGGCGACTGTCGGCGTGTCGGATGAGGTCCGCCGGAATCCGTGTTGCCGCAGGTCAACGGCGGAGGCGCGGCGCTGCGGCTGGTGCCGTCGGTGTGGTGGAAGTCCTGCGACTCGTGCCGGTCTGGGTTGCTCAGAAGACGCCGGGGGCGAGCGCGATCGTGCCCACCGGTCGACCCCCACCGAGAACCGCACCGGTGGACAGCTCGTCCAGCAGGTCGGAGTGCAGGCCCAGCGAGCGCAGCGCGGCCGCGATCACCGGCATCCGGGCCCGTTCCGCACCGTCGGACACCTTCATGGCGACCGCTCGCCCGTCCGCCAGAGCGGCGCAGTGCACGCCTTCGGCCCCCGCCTTGACCAGCAGACCGGGGTGAGCGCGCATCAACCAGGTGTCTTCCCGGCCGGACCCGCCCACCATCTCCGGGTACTCGCGCATCGCGGCGCCGACGGCGTGCTCCGCGGTACCGGGCTTCGCCCCGGCCACCGCACCGAATGCCCGCGCCAGCGCCACCAGCGGCATGTCGAACAGCGGGGCACCGCACCCGTCGACGGCCACGGCCGTCGGGTCCACGCCGCCCAGCCGCACGACCTGTTCCCGGACCATTTCCTGCAGCGGGTGATGCGGGTCCAGATAGCTCGCCGTGTCCCAGTGGTTGACCACGCAGGCGCCGAGCATGCCGGCGTGTTTACCGGAGCAGTTCATGTAGATGCGGCGAGGAGCGCCGCCTGACTCCTGCACATGCAGTTTGGTCGGTTCATGCAGGGGCCAGGCCTCGGGGCACTGGAGGTCGGCCTCGGTCAGTCCGGCCGCGTCCAGCAGGTCGGCGACCCGGTCCGTGTGCATCGGCTCACCCGAATGCGACGCCGAGGCCAGAGCCAGGTCGGGACCGGCGAGTTCAGCGCCGGCGAGCAACATCGCCGTCGCCTGGAACGGTTTGGCCGCCGACCGCGGGAACATCGGCGCATCGATCGGTCCTCGCGCATGCAGCACCTGCCCGTCGCCGTCCACGACAACCACGGCGCCGTAATGGCTGCCCTCATGGAAACCGGAGCGGACGACTCGGACGAGTTCGACGGGCAGCGCAGAGGCTGTGCGGGGGGCGGTCATCGGGCGTTCAGCTGGCACTGTGGAGCGGTCACGGGATCCATTCTCGCGGGAGTCGGAGGGTTTTCGCCTGTTCGCCGGAGATGGCCGGCCGGCCGGCGATCCGGGCCAAGCCGGCGGCCCGAGCTACCAGGGCGGCATGTGTGTGTGGCGCATCGGCCGGGCGAGGCGGCTGGACCAGAAGATGACCGCCCGCCGCCAGCGCCGCGAACAAAGCAGGCAGGGGTCCGCCGATGCTCACGGCCCCGTCATGCGAACCGATCAGTGTCGTCACGGTGCGCACCACATCGAGAGGCTCGCCGTCGGGCACCGTGACGTCCGGCCACGGTCCCGGGTCGTCCGGCGTGCTGATCAGCAGGCCGGTGTGCATCTGGAGGGCTTCTCTCACGGTCTTAATGTTCAGGGCTTCGCCCAGCAGGATCCGGCCCGCACCGACCTGTTCGGCGTCGATGGCGAGGCGCAGAAGTTCGGCCAGCGGCGCGGCGGCCGGGACCACGCTGATCAGGACCGGAGCCGTCACTCCGCGAGCAACCTGGCCAACAAGGCCGGATCGATGTTCCCGCCGGATACCACGGCCACCGCCGGCCCGGCCGGGAACTCGTCGCGGTGATGCAGGAACGCCGCCACCGGCACCGCGCCGCTGGGTTCGGCGACGACCTTGGCCTGAACGGCGAGTCGTTTGACGGCCTCGAGGATTTCCTCTTCAGAGACAGTCACGATGTGGTGCACGTACCGGTGGATCAAGGCCCACGGCAGTTGCCCCAACGACGGGGTCCGGAGCCCGTCGGCGACGGTGCGGGCCGTTTGTTCGGCGGGCCACACGTGGCGAGTGCCGGTCCGCAACGACTCGGCGGCGTCGCCGGCCAATTCCGGTTCCACCCCGACCACGGTGATGTCCGGGCGCAGGGCTGCCAGCACGGTGGCGATGCCGGACAGCAGGCCGCCTCCCGACACCGGCACCAACACGGTGTGGATCGCATGCGCGGCATCGTCGGCCGCGATTTCCAAGCCGACCGTGCCCTGACCGGCGATGACGTCGGGATGGTCGAATGGCGGAATCATCGGCTTGCCGGTGGCCCGGGCCAGCTCCTCGGGCCGGGAGAACCGCTCCGCCAGCGGTACCAGCTCGACGGTGGCCCCCAACGCCCGGGTAGCGGCGATCTTGCCCGGCGCGGCGTTGTCCGGAATGACGATGTGCGCGGCGATGCCGAAGACCCGGGCCGCGTAGGCCACGGCCTGGGCGTGGTTGCCGGACGAATGCGCGAGCACGCCGCCTCGGCGTTCCTCTGGAGACAGCCGGGCGATGGCGTTCAGCGCACCGCGGATTTTGAAGGCGCCGACGGGCTGCAGGAACTCCGGCTTCAACGACAACCCCGGCCAAGGAGTCGGCAGCAGGGGAGTGCGCACGGCGTGGCCGCGGATCCGCTCCGCCGCCGCTTGCACGTCCGCCAGACCGACCGCGAGGTCCGTATCGGTGGTCACCGGCGCCGCAGGTCCAGCAGGGCAGACCGGTCGACCACCGACTGCGGGATCCCGTTGTCCTGGACCGCGTCGTCCGGGTCGACGGCGGCGTCGATGCCATCGGCCAGCAACGGCGTTCCCGGCCCGACTGACCTCTTCACCAACGCCAGGGCGATCGGTCCGAACTCGTGGTGGTGCGCGGACGTACCGACCCGGCCCACCGCCCGACCCTGGTCGGTGAGCACCGCGGCACCGACCTCCGGCAGCCGGTCGACAGACCCGTCCAGGTTCAGCAGCACCAGCCGGCGCGGCGGACGACCCAGGTTGTGGACGCGAGCCACCGTCTCCTGACCGCGGTAACAGCCCTTGTCCAGATGGACGGCGTCAACCAGCCAACGGGTTTCGTTGGGGATGGTGCGGTCGTCCGTGTCCAGCCCGATGCGGGGCCGGCGGGCCTCGATGCGTAAGGCGTCGGCCGCCCAACTGCCGGCCGGACGGGCCCCGGCGTCGCGCAGTCTGGTTACCCAAGCGGCCAGGTCACTCCGGGGTACGAAAAGGTCCACCGCGTCAGGCCCGCCGACGGCGTGGCCGCCGCCCGGCAGCGCAATGACGGTCCGGGCCGACAGGTCGCTCTCCGCTGGCCCGGCACTGGGGTCGAGGCTGAGCAGTACGTCGCGGCGATCAGGACCGATCAGGCGCAGCTGGCCCAGGCTGTCCGTTCGATCGACCGGCTCCGCCTTCGACCAGAACACCATCTTCGCGAGGTAGTCCAGCAGCTCGGCGGCCCGACCCCACTCTGTATCCAGGTAGGTGGCATCGTCGAATTCAGCCACTCCGAAGTGGTGTTCGACGTGACCCTGTGGCGACAGGATCAGCGCCTCCGTCGCCGTTCGCTCGCCGAGTCCGGACAGATGCTGGCTGGTCAGGGTGTGCAGCCAGGTCAGCCGGTCGGGGCCGGTCACGGCGATCAGCCCACGGTGAGACAGATCCACGACGGCGGCTCGGTCAGTCGCCGCCCGCTGTTCACCCATCGGATCGCCGTAGTGCCAGGCCACCCCTTCGTCGGGTCCGGTGGCGGGAACGGCGCCCGGGAGGTCGAGCAGCGGGGATCGAACAGTCACTCTGCGATGGTAGGTCGAGCTGCCGGTGTTGCGATTTTCCAGTTCCTTGGCCCTTGACGGCGCGCAGGTGCACCGCGCCGGGCGACCACGGGCAGAATGCGAACACCATGGCCACTGAAGTCGAGGGATCGCAGCCGAGCTCGGTGGGCGGCGACCTGGCGATCCTGGATGCCGCGCTGCGACTGCGGAGTGACGGGCGGGCGCGGTTCGCGCAGCGACCGGCTTCCCCGCCCATCAGCCCGTTCGTGGAGTTGAGTCGCGAGCAGTGGGCGCAGCGGGCGGAGGAAACGCCTTTGCCGCTCACGGCCGGCGAACTGCAACGCCTGGCGGGTCTGGAGGATCCCATCGACCTCGACGAGGTCGCCACCGTCTACCTGCCGCTGTCCCGGCTGCTGAATCTGTACGTCGCCGGCACCGGCACTCTGCACCGGGTCACATCGACCTTCTTGGGCGAACGGTTGGCTCGCACGCCGTTTGTGATCGGTGTGGCCGGTTCCGTCGCGGTCGGCAAATCCACCACGGCCCGAGTCTTGCGGGAACTGCTGGCCCGCTGGCCGGACACGCCGCGGGTCGAACTGGTCACCACGGACGGCTTCTTGTTCCCGAACGCTGTCCTGGAGCAGCGAGGCTTGATGCTGCGCAAGGGCTTTCCGGAGTCATACGACCGTCGGGCGTTGCTGTCGTTCGTGGCATCGGTCAAGTCCGGCGCGGCGGAGGTGCGCGCGCCGCGCTACGACCACCTGACTTACGACATCCTGCCCGACGACGAAGTGGTTGTGCACCGGCCGGATGTGCTGATTGTCGAAGGCCTGAACGTGTTGCAGCCGGCTCGGCTCGGCCACGACGCCTCCGCCATGGCGGTCAGCGACTTCTTCGACTTCTCCATTTATGTCGACGCCGCGACCGAGGACATCCGACGGTGGTTCGTGGAGCGATTTCTGCGGCTACGGCAGACCGCCTTCAATGATCCGGAATCTTTTTTCGTACGGTTCGCGGAGCTGTCCGACGAGCGGGCGATCGAACTGGCCAACTCCATCTGGACGTCGATCAACGAGGCCAATCTGGTCGAGAACATCCTGCCGACCCGAGGGCGGGCGAATCTGGTGCTCAGCAAAGGCCCAGACCATGCGGTGCAGACCGTTCGGCTTCGCAAACTTTGACAATGCCATCTGCCCAGCCGGGACCGCGGCCCTCTTCTGACCCGCGGTTCACGTAAGATCGTCGAAATCACCGCGTGCCCACCCGATGTGCCGATCGGCCGAAAAGCGCAGGACCGCCTGGGCGTCGGCCGCGATGCGATTGTCGAAATTGCCGTAGATGCGGTCGAAGACCAAATGACCGAGCTGGTCGGCGATGCGTTCCACTACTCGCCAGGAGAGCGGAATCTTGTTCGGGTAACTGCGTAGGAACCCCAAGGACGTGCGATCGGGATTCGGGAAAACTGTGTCGCCCGAAAGCAGCACGCCACGGCCGGCGGCACCGGCCGACCACACGGCGACCGCGCTGCCTACGAAGTGCCCGCCCACTTGATGCAGCGTCAGCTGGTCGTTGACCGAAAAGGATTTCGACCAGAATTGAATGCAGGAATCTTGCCGGCCCAACCATTCTCGGTCGGCGTCACAGACCAGGACCGGCGGGTCGCCGAGGCGCCGTGACCATTCCACCTGGACACCGAACATGTGCGGATGACTGGAAGCGATGGCCAGGACGGGTCCCCGCGCGAGAACCTCTGCGGCGGTGTCATCGTCGACATATCCGGCGGGATCCCAAAGCAGTGAGCCGGACGGGGTGGTGACGAGTTTGCTCTGCTGCCCAATTCCCACACTCGGGTCAGTGGTGAGGCCGAGCAGATGCGGTTCCAGTTCCTTGCGCGACAGCCGCTGACCGGCTGCGGCGAGCTCGTCCAGGGATGTCCACAGTTGTCCGTCGGCCGGCACCCACTGTCGCTCGTCGGCGCAGATGGGGCAGACCTCGGGGAGCGGTTCGCCATACTCGACGGCGCAGGTGCGGCAGATCTTCATGGCCACGCAATCCCTTCGGCTGGTGCGGTCACTTTCATCCTCGCGCGAGGGGAGTTGCGGCGCGGCGCGGGGTGGTCTGGGGGACCTATGCCTTGGTGTGGGGCCGGACCGGTGCTGCCCGCGGTTCCCGCGGTCCAGAACCGACGGCAGTATTCGAACATGTGTATTGCGCCGAGCATCGGACCGGCGTAGAATCGAACATGTGAACGAGGCACTGGGCACCGCGGGGCTGCGTGAGGTGCTGCGCGCCCTGCCTGATCTCGCCAGTCAGCCTGCGGGACCGGCGGAGTTGGTGGAGCGGATCGCCAGCCTCGAGCAGCTCAAGGCGTCGATGAGTGCGGCGCAGGCTCGGCTCACGAATCGGCTCCTCAACATGGAGATCAAGGCCACGGAAGCGGCCGGGCGCCCGATCACCGAGGCCTATCGCTCGGTCGGCGGCCAAGTCGCCCTGGCGCGGCGGGAATCCCAGTCCCGGGGCGGCCGCCTCCTCGGACTGGCCCGGACCTTGTGCACCGACCTGCCAGGAACGCTGCGTGCTCTGGAGGCGGGCGAAACAAACGAGTACCGCGTCGAGATCGCCGTTCGCAATACCCAATTCCTGACCTCGGAACAACGTTCAGTGGTGGACGACCTCCTCGCCCCTCAGCTCAGCCAGTTGGGCAATCATGGGACAGAAGCGGCCGTCGATGCCATCGCCTATCGACTCGATCCGGAGGGTTTCACCAACCGGTCGCGTCAGGCCGCCAAAGACCGACGTGTCTCGATACGTCCGGCACCGGACACCATGGCCTATTTGACGGCCCTTTTGCCGGTGGCCACCGCCGTCACCTGCTATGCCTCGCTGAAGACGTTCGCTGAAACCGCAGTGGCGACGGGGGATTCCGGTCGCCCGGGTGAGTTGAGCCCACGCTCGCGGGACCAGGTGATGGCCGACGAGTTCACGGCCCGGTTGACCCAAGGCGCCGTTCTCGGTGTCGACGACGACGGCCGTCCGCTCCGATCCGAGCGTCCCGCCGGCGCCGATCGCTTGAACAAACCGAGCGGCTCCGACGTCGTCACCGAGATCGAGGTGGTCATCACCGATGCGTCCCTGTTCGCCAACGGCGACGAGCCCGCCCATGTGGTGGGCCACGGACCGATACCGGCTCCGCTGGCGCGAGATCTTCTTCTTTGCGGCACGAGCGCCGACAAGACGTTCTTCCGCCGGTTGTACCGGTCGCCGAGAACCGGTGAATTGCTGGACATGGATTCCCGCCGGAGTCAGTTCCCCGAAAACATCAAGAAATTCCTGCGGCTCCGCGATCAGCGATGTCGAATGCCGTGGTGCGGTGCCCCGATCCGCCACGCCGACCACATCCGGCCGGTGTCGGCGGGTGGCGAAACCAGTCTGGCCAACGCGCAGGGACTGTGCGCGAGCTGCAATTACCTTGTGTCCCTTCTCGGATGGGCGACCGTGGCTGCATCGGGCGGCGTGGTCAGCACCGTCACCCCGGCGGGGAAGAGCTACGACAGCCCAGCGCGGCAGGTGATTGGCGGCGGCCCCGTCAGCCGGAGATTTCCAGGCGATCGCAGAGAAACAGGAATGCCTCGGCAAAGGGATTGCCGGCAGTCGTCTTTCGTATCGCCGGCCAGTCCAGCTGCTCGCGTACGGCCCGGACCAACGGCAGCAACGCTCCGAAATCGCAGTAACGTTCGGACATCACGGCAAGCTTCCCGGACATGATGTTCGTGGCCGTCAGCACCGGAATGTGCAGACCGAGGACGTCCAGATGCTCGGCCGAATTGACCAGTGCCTCGTCAACCGGCACGGAATCCAGCGCGTGCAACACATCGACCATGGCGCCATTGAAGTACGCCTTGAACAGCCAGTCCTCGGGTGGGCGCTCGACGTCGAATCCGGCGTCCGCAAGGGCGGCGGCGGCGCGTTCGACGTCGGCCTCGACCACCACCAGATCGACGTCGTGCTCGGTCTCCGGAGCGCCGCGCGCCCAGAGGGCGTATCCACCGGCCAAAGCGAACCGGATCCCCTCTTCCTTCAGCCGGGACGCCGACCGCTTCAATGCCGTGCGCAATCGGTCGCGCCCGGCGACGAACTCGTCTGCCGTGTCGTCGACCGTCATTCGTGGTACCTCCAGAAGATGCGCTTGGCAACGTTCAACATCTTGCACGGAAGGTCACCCGCCGACGGCCAGGTCAACCTGGACCGTTTCGCCGACGCCATTCGCACCATCGACGCCGACATTCTCGCCCTGCAGGAAGTGGACCGTGACCAGCCGCGGTCGCATCTGGCCGATCTCACCGCTGTGGCCGCGGACGCGATGGGGGCGACGTCGCATCGATTCGCGGCGGCCATCTCCGGCACACCCGGCGCGACCTGGTTGGCGGCCACCGGGAGGGAACTGGCCGGCACCGCCTCGTACGGGGTGGCGCTGCTCTCGCGTTTCCCAGCCGAAAGCTGGCAAGTGGTTCGGCTGCCGCGCATTCCCGTCAAGTTTCCGCTCTACCTGCGGCACGCCCGGAAGGTCATCACGGTTCACGAGGAACCGAGGTCCGCCGTGGTCGGAGCGATTCAGACCCCGCGCGGGGTGTGGACCGTGGCTTGCACGCACCTGTCGTTCGTGCCGGGCTGGAACCGCATGCAACTACGCCGGCTGGCCAAAGACCTGAACGGTTTCGCCGACCCGGTGCTGCTGATGGGCGACCTGAACATGGACGCGCCGGGGCCGTCCCGGCTGACCGGCTTCCGCAGCCTGGCCGCGCACCCGACGTTCCCGGTCGCGGATTCCACCCAGCAGCTGGATCACATTTTGCTGCGCGGCGCGCGCGTCGAGGTCACTTCTAGTACCGCGCCGGAGCTGCCGCTGTCCGATCACCGGGCCTTGATCGTCGATCTCGGCTAACGTCGGTCCGCGTGACCGCCCAGCATCTGGTCGCCCTGCTCGACGGGCGGCTCGTCCCCTCGACCGAACCGCTGATCCGCCCGGATGATCTGGGTCTGACCCGGGGCGATGGCATCTTCGAGACCACCCTGGTGGTCGATCGGCAGCCACGCGATCTGGACGAGCATTTCGACCGGCTCGCCGCTTCCGCTGCCGCTCTGCAACTGACGATTCCGTCAGCCGCCGAGTGGCGCGTCGCCGTCAACGCTGTCGTCGGAGCCTGGAACGGCGGGGACATGACACTGCGACTGCTCGCGACCCGCGGGCCCGATGCGTCCGCATCGACCTGTTGGGTTTCCGGCGACCCGGTCTCACCCGCCGCCGTCGCCCAACGCAGCCGTGGCGTCTCGGCGCTGCTTCTCGACCGCGGGTTCTCCGGACCGGACGTCGTCAAGTCGCCCTGGTTGCTGGCCGGAGCGAAGACGCTCTCGTACGCGATCAACATGGCCGCACTCCGCTACGCCACGGCCCACGGCGCGGACGACGTCATTTTCGTCGGCGCGGACGGTTACATCCTCGAGGCGCCCACCGCGACGGTCGTCGCGGCGCACCAAGGCACCCTGGCCACCCCACCGTTGGAAGGGGTGCTGGACGGCATCACGGTCCGCCGGCTGTTCGCCGCGGCCGGGGAAGCCGAATGGAAGACCGAATACCGGCGCCTTCGTCCGGACGACCTCCGCAACGCCGACGGCGTGTGGTTGGCGTCCAGCGTCCGGTTGTTGGCCCCGGTGACCGCCTTGGACGGGGCCCCGCTCCCGAGCGCCGAGGCGACGGCCGAGCTCGCTCGGCTATTGCAAACGCCGGGATTCTGAAACCCTGGGTCAGCCGCCCAGCCCGGGCCAGGTCCGGGCGGCGGCCAGGAGCGCGTCGTTCTCGGCCGGTGCGCCGATGGTGATGCGCACTCCGCCGGTGGCATCGGAGAACGGCCGGACGATCACCCTGGCCGCCTCGCAATGAGCTGCGAAGTCGGCCGCACGTTCCCGCAGCGGCAGCCAGACGAAGTTGGCCTGAGAGGTCGGTACCTGATAGCCCGCCGACCGTAGGCCGCCCTGAACTCGGTCCCGTTCGGTGACGATCTGCCGCCATCGGGGTTCGAGCTGGTCGCGAAGGCCGAGGGCGACCACCGCCGCGGACTGGGCCAGGGAATTGAGGGCGAACGGGATGGCCACCTTTTTCAAGGCCGTCACCACCTCAGCCGCGCCGACCGCGTAGCCACACCGCAATCCGGCCAGCCCGTACGCCTTGGACAGCGTCCGCAGCGCCAGCACGTTGCCTCGCTGACCCGCCTCGACGACTCCATCCGGCGTGGCGGGGTCGGTGTTGAACTCGCGGTACGCCTCGTCGATCACGACCAGCACGTCATCGGGAACCCGGGCCAGGAAGCGGTCGAGCTCGTCTTGGTGGACCACTGTGCCGGTCGGGTTGTTCGGCGTGCAGACGAAGATGAGCCGCGTACGCGGGGTGATGGCGGCGGCCAGCGCGTCGAGGTCGAGGGCGTGGTCGGGTCGCAACGGAACGCGCACCGGCACGCTTCCGGTGATCTGCGTGACGATCGGATACGCCTCGAAGCTGCGCCAGTTGAACAGCACCTCGTCGCCCTCGCCGGCGGTGATCTGCGCCAATTGCTGGCACAGGGCGACAGATCCGCCGCCCGCCGCGATGCGGTCGGCCGGTTGGCCCAGGTGTTCGGCCAGCCGCCCGGTGAGCGTCTGGGCGCCGTTGTCCGGATACCGGTTGATTCCGACGGCAGGGGTGTCGCCGTTGATGGCGGCGGAGATGGCGTCGACGACCTCCGGAAGCGCGGGGAAGGGAATTTCGTTGGACGCCAGCTTCACGGCGCCCGGAACATTGCGTCCGGGGGCGTAGGCCGGCAGCGAATCAAGCGCCGCTCGCAGCCGCACGGTCATGTTCGAAACTCCTTCGTTCTGGATGTCGGCGAATCTATCCGCACGTCCGGTCGGAGTTCGCGCCTCACCTGTCGCTCGCAGGGCGTCGGGTAGGAACGGAGGTATGCGAGGCCGTCGGATCCGAGGCGCAGCGGTCCTGCTGGGGCTGTTGGGCTTGACCGGTTGCACCGTGCCCGTGAGGAGCACCGCTTCCGCGACGTCATCTGCGGCTTCCGCGGTGGTGGCCGAACCGGCCGCGGCCGAGCCGGGAACGCTGGTGGTCACCGTGCCCGGACTGGCGGATTTGATCGGTCCGAGCGGTTCCGCGCCGGCCAGCACGTCGGCCGCGGCGGTGGTCGTGTCGGTCCCGTCGGGTTCGGGAGCGACGATGCAAGCAGCCACCTGGACCAGCGGCAGGGCACCACGTTCCGCGACCACGCCGACCACAGGTCCGGCATCGCCGCCCACGACCGCGGGCAAGTCGATCGCCCGGTCGGTCGGGGCATCGTCCGGGCCGTCGTCCGTGGCTCCGCCGTCGGCGCCGCCGGCCACCGGAGCCACCGTGGCGCTGCAGGTGGCCGGCTGCCCGGCGTGCACCGTGCTAGCCAGTCACCGCGGCGTGGTGCCGGGGTTCTCGGCCGCCCTGATCAGCGTGGGAGGCCGGGTAGCCCTGATTTCGCTGCGAGCCGACGGCAGTGTGGGTGCGGCCACCAATGTCGTCAATGGGTCGACGTTCCCCTCCCCGCCGGGCCGGTTGCTGCCCTGCGATCTGGGCGGCCGGTGTCTGGTCATCTCGCTCACTGCGGACGGGACAGCAGTCGTCTCGGCCTTCGCCCTGGGAGCGAACGGCCAGTGGACCGCCGTGGGGGACGGCAGTGGCTTTCCGTCATCGACCGGCGCCGCCGTCACTCTGGACCTGGACGGCGACACCGGCTTCGCGATCCAGGACACGGCCAACGGCCAGACGGTGTGGACGGTCTACTCGTGGCACGACGTCACCTTCGCGCCGATCGGCTGCTCGGCCAACGGACAGCAGCCTGACATCAACCGGCTGTCCATGGACCAGTGCCTGTCCTGACAGCGACATCCGTTTGGCGACCGTGCGCCGGGCCGGTAAGGTCTCCTGCTGGTGGTCGTCGCCCGGCGGCGGCCCTGGGAAGCGTGCCAGAGCGGCCGAATGGGACACACTGCTAATGTGTTGTGCTCGTCAAGGGCACCGAGGGTTCAAATCCCTCCGCTTCCGCGCTCCGGTCGCTCACGCCCGGTAGCAGCACAACTGAAGAACAGGCGCCTGTAGCTCAACGGATAGAGCATCTGACTACGGATCAGAAGGTTGGGGGTTCGAATCCCTCCAGGCGCGCTCCGAAAACAGCCCTCACCTGTGAGAACAGGTCGAGGGGCTGAGTCGCTTCAGGGTGTTGTGTGGTCCCAACCCACCGTTTACTCACCGCTTTGAAAATAGATGGAGGCCCAAGCGGGAGCCCAGGACGAGCCAAGTCATACCGTTCGCGTTTGCCGCCGTCCTTGGTGGTTGAGAGGGAGATCGGTCCACCGGCCGGGTCATCAGTCGCGTAGACCGGGCCCTGGGCCAACCAGCTCATTGAGCGGCTCGATTCCGTAAGGGACGTACACCCAGGCGGCTGAGTTGCCGGTGCGATGGGTTGACCGGCCGACGGGCTACAGGGGGCCAGAAATCCAGACGCAGACGCTCCGTATGAGGTACCGCTACGTGAATCGCCACCGGGCGGGTCATGCGGGCACCCGAGGGAAGCGCGCTGCCTGCCACCTGCAGTGCTGCCAGCAGGGGTTCGCTGACCGGTCACCGATCCACAGTTGGGACTTTCCTTCGCACCTGCTCACTGGGTGTTACAGGACGCCGGTATCGAGTTATCTAACCGTGATGAGTCGGTGGTGACGCCGGTAGAGATGCCGGTTCGTCGGGCCGAGCTGACGATAGCCGCGCCGGCCCGCACGTCACCGAGCAGGAATGGAGCATCACGATGAAAGCAGCACAGTTCAGCCGGTTCGGCGGCCCGGAGGTGCTCGAGATCGTGGACCTGCCGGAACCGCACGCCGGTAGCGGCGAGGTGCGTATTCGGGTGCGGGCGGCCGGGGTGAATGCCAGCGATTGGAAAAAGCGGCTTGGGCAGATGGACCAGCATCTGCCACAGACGATGGGTTACGAGGCGGCCGGCGTCGTCGACGAGATCGGCGACGGTGTCAACGGGACGCGGGTGGGTGAGGCGGTTGTCGGTGTCGGCGACGGCGGCGCGGCACAGGCCGAGTACGCGGTCCTGTCCTCGTGGGCTCCGATCCCGGCGTCGTTGGACTTCGTCGATGCGGCGGCGTTGCCCTCGACGGTGGAGACCGCCGCGCGGGCTCTGGACCAACTGGGCGTGGGCAAGGGCAGCACGGTGCTGATCAACGGGGCGTCCGGGAGCATCGGCAGCGCCGCGGTGCAGTTCGCAGTGTATCGCGGCGCTCGGGTGATCGGCACGGCCAGCCCGGCGACCCACGGATACCTCGGCGGTCTCGGCGCACATCCCGTCGCTTACGGCGACGGGATGGCCGATCGGGTTCGGGCGATCGTTCCCGCCGGGGTCGACTACGCACTCGACGTCGCCGGAAGCGGTGTGCTGCCGGAGCTGATCGGGCTCGCCGGCGGTGCGGGGAACGTGGTCACGATCGCGGATTTCCCCGGCGCGCAGCAGTACGGGGTGCGGTTCAGCCGGGGAGACTCCGGCCGCGCCGACTACGCGCTCGCCCTGGCCATGCAATTGATCGACCAGGGCACGTTCCGCATCCCGGTGGGTCAGGCGTTCCCCCTGATCGAGGTCGCCCAGGCGCACCGGGTTGGCGAGTCCGGCACGGTCCGCGGCAAGCTCGTCCTCACCGTCAACTAGCCGCCATCCGCACCCGCACGGGGCTTGGAGACAACGCCGATGAGCTCCACGACCGGCCCCACACCATCCATGGGGGGGTAGGTGCCTTCGAATGCTGTCGCATGGTGTGCGCTGCGCTGTCCGGATCGTGGGCGCGGATTTCGATCCAGAGTCTGCCGATGTAGCGCGGAGTCCCGTGTCAGATTTGGAGCGTTCGCGGCCAGCTTTGGTCGGGTGGTGAGAGCCGTTGCACCAGGTCGAGGGCGGCGGCGGCGATGACGGCGCCGGGGCCGAAGACGGCGGTGGCGCCGGCTTGGATGAGCAGGGGTATGTCATCCGGTGGGATCACCCCGCCGACGATGATCATGATGTCGGGTCGGCCGAGGTCGGTGAGGGCCGTTTTGAGTTGGGGGACGAGGGTGAGGTGGCCGGCGGCGAGGGAGTTGACGCCGACGATGTGGACGTCGTTGTCGACGGCTTGTTGGGCGACTTCTTCGGGGGTGGAGAACAGTGGTCCGACGTCGGTGTCGAAGCCGAGGTCGGCGAAGGCGGTGACGATGACCTTTTGGCCGCGGTCGTGGCCGTCCTGGCCCATTTTTGCGACCAGGATGCGGGGCCGTCGGCCTTCGGTTTCGGCGAAGGCGGCGGTGGCGGCCAGGGTCTTCCGGATCGTGTCGGTGTCGCCGGCGGCTTGTCTGTAGGCCCCGGTGATGGTTCTGATGACGGCGGTATGCCGGCCGAAGGCGGTTTCGAGGGCCTCGGAGATTTCGCCGACGGTGGCGTGGGCGCGGGCGGCGTCGACGGCCAGGGCCAGCAGGTTTCCGGTCAGCTCGCCGGCGCCGGCCACATCGCCGGTGCCGCTATCGCTGTCGCTGCTGGTGCGGTTGGTGGGTTGGCGGGCGGCGACGGTCAGAGCGGCGAGCGCGGAGGCAACTGCTGCGGGGTCGCGGTTGGCGCGTAGTTGCGCGAGTTTGGCCACTTGAGTGGCCAGGACGGCCCGGTTGTCGACTTTGCGGACTTCGAGGGGTTCGTCGTCGGCGAGGTGGGTGTTGATGCCGATCACGGGTTGGCTGCCGGCGTCGATCCGGGCCTGGGTGCGGGCGGCCGCTTCCTCGATCCGCAGTTTTGGGATGCCCGCTTCAATGGCTTTCGCCATGCCTCCGGCGGTCTCGATTTCCTGGATGTGACCCCAGGCCCGGTCGGCCAGATCCTGGGTGAGGCGTTCGACGTAGAAGGAGCCGCCCCACGGGTCGATGATGTCGGTGGTGCCGGCTTCTTGTTGCAGTAGGAGTTGGGTGTTGCGGGCGATCCGGGCGGAGAAGTCGGTGGGTAGCGCGATCGCTTCGTCGAGGGCGTTGGTGTGCAGGGATTGGGTGTGCCCGGCGGTGGCGGCCATGGCCTCGATGCAGGTGCGGGCGATGTTGTTGAACGGCGATTGGGCGGTCAGCGACCAGCCGGAAGTTTGCGAGTGTGCGCGCAGGGACATCGATCTGGGGTTGGTCGCGCCGAAGCCTTCGACAATGCGGGCCCACAGGAGCCGGGCGGCGCGGAGTTTCGCGACTTCCATGAAGTACTTCATCCCGATGGCCCAGAAGAAGCTCAAGCGGGGGGCGAACGCGTCGATGTCCAGGCCGGCGTCCTGGCCGGCTTTCAGGTAGGCGATGCCGTCGGCCAGCGTGTAGGCCAGTTCCAGGTCGGCGGTGGCGCCGGCTTCTTGCAGGTGGTAACCGGAGATGGAGATGGAGTTGAATTTCGGCATCTTGGCGGCGGTGTAGGTGAAGATGTCGGACGTGATCCGCATCGACGGTGCGGGCGGGTAGATATACGTGTTGCGGACCATGAATTCTTTGAGGATGTCGTTCTGGATGGTCCCGGACAGTTGCTCGGTGGGGATGCCTTGCTCTTCGGCGGCGACGATGTACAGGGCCAGGATGGGTAGCACGGCACCGTTCATCGTCATCGACACCGATGTTTGGTCGAGTGGGATGTGGTCGAACAGTTCCCGCATGTCCAGGATGGAGTCGATGGCGACGCCGGCCATGCCGACGTCGCCAGGCACGCGGGGGTGGTCGGAGTCGTAGCCGCGGTGGGTCGGGAGGTCGAACGCGACGGAGAGGCCCTTCTGTCCGGCGGCCAGGTTCCGGCGGTAGAAGGCGTTGGATTCGGTGGCGGTGGAGAATCCGGCGTACTGCCGGATCGTCCATGGCTGGGTGGTGTACATCGTCGGGTACGGCCCCCGCAGAAAGGGCGGCGACCCGGGGAACGTGCCCAGCGTGTCGATCCCGTCCAGATCGGAGGCCGAGTACACCGGCCGGATCTCGACAACCTCCGGTGACATCCATGGGTCCGCCTGATCGTGGGCCGCGATGGTCGGCGGCACCGTGGAACCGCGCCAGGCCAACCCGGTGAAATCGGAGGGGACACTCATGTTCTCGCTCCTTGACCAGCCGGGGCGGCGGCTCTCAGTGCCGCCCTGGTTCGGCGCAGAAAGGCCAGCTGGTCATCGCCGACTGCGATGTGGTCGTGAAAGAGAGCATCCAGTTCCGCGGACGGCTTTCCGGCCAGGATGAACCATCGAGCTCCGGCATCACGGAGCGCCACGACCATGGGGCTGCCGAATTCGGCGTAGGCGACGTCGGTGCCGGCCACACACACAACCGGGCTGGGCGAATCGCGGAACGCGCTCAGGAGATCGTGGACGGTGCTGGTCGGGCCGGCCGCGACTACCGAAAGTCCCCCGGCGGCGAGAGCATTGGTGACGAATGCGGCGCGGGCCCCATGCGCCGCCAACGGGCCGAGCGTGGCCAGGAAGACAGGTTCGGCGGGGGGGTCATCGCGGAGGGCTTCGTACGCGGCTGTCCAGGACGAGGTGTCCGCGTCGTCGAAGTCGGGGTGGGCAGTTGGGTACGGATCGCGCACGAGCAGTTGTTCCCCAGCCTCAGGGAATTCGGTGATGCCGGTGATGGCCTGCCTTCTGGTGTCGATACGAGCGGCCCGCCGCTCCCGGGTGGTCGCGAACCTCGATCGCAGGCTGCCGTCGAGCACCACTGTCGTGATGCCGCCGCTACCTTCGATGAGCAGAAATTCGGCCCACGCGGCGTCGGCGACGGAGTCGGTCAATGTTTCTATCGCCCACGATCCGCCGGCTGGATCGGCTACATCTCCAACGTGTGCCTCCTGCAGCAACAGCGCGGAGATGTTGCGCGCCAGTCGTCTTCCCTGCGCCTCGGGCACACCCAGGGCCGCATCGAACGGCTCGACGGTGATGACGTCGGCGCCCCCGACGCCGGCGGCGAAGGCAGCCACGGTGGTGCGAAGCAGATTGGTCCACGGGTCGTATCGGGTCATCATCGGCACGGACGTCACGGCATGGATCTCCGAACCCGACGTCGGGGATCCTCCGGATAAATGCGCGATCCGCTTCCACAACGCCCGGGCCGCACGGAACTTCGCAATCGTCACGAACTGGTCGTCCGTTGCGGCGAGTCGCAGGCCGATCAGACCGAGCCCAGCGGCCAGTGGATACCCCAGACGCTCCAGTTCGCGGAGGTAGTGAACTCCGGTGGCGAGGACGAAGCCGATCTCTGCTGCATCGCCCGCTCCCCGCACATGCGCAGTTGTGCCGTCCGCCACCAGCGCTCGGGTCGCGAGGTCCGTGGCCAGCGAGGCCACGTCGCCGATCACGGCGCCGATCGCCGATCCGGGGCTCGGCGAGCCAGTCCGCAACAGCCGACCCACCGGATCCGCGCCCAACGAACCACCCCGGGCAGGTCGCAGGCCGCGGCGCTGCAGGACGTCGGAGAACGCCTGCGCCGCTTGAACGTCGGTGGTCGGATCAGCCGCGCTGATGGCTACCGGAAATGTGTCCAGTGGGATGCGATCCAGTGTCCGGCTGAGCACGGCGGGCGCGGCGCCGGAGCCACCTACGGTGACCCAGATCGAGGCAGAATCGTGCTGCCACTCTTGAAAGGCGGCCTCGGCGGCAACGCTCGGATCGGCGCCCACAATGTGCGGTCGGGTGGCCCAACCCGCGCCATTCCGGCGTCGGCCGTCATCCCACTGCCACGCTGACGGCCCGGGAACTCCGAGCGGGGGAATCGTGACACCCTCGACGGTGGTCGCCGACAGTGCTGCCCAAGCCTGGTCATCCGGGCTGTCCGGCTGCAGTCGGCGCGCCTTTCGGAGTACCTGCGCAGCCTGCTGTTCCCAGATCCGCCGGGCGCTCGACGCAGCGTCGACCTCTTGTTGAGTCTGGTTCACAAAGACCTCTCGGCTCCGATCGAATATCGACTACACCATCGGATCGCGGATCCGCTGACCGACAGCGGGTGTCCCGTGCACCGCAGAACTAGTCGACTTTTTTCACCGCGGTGGGTGTGAAACGGTCCAGGGTGGTGATACCGGCGAACTGATGCGGTTGCATTCCCGCCATCAGTCGTCCGTAGTTTTCCGACAGCGCCTCCAGGTTCAGGGCTCCGTGCAAGGTGATCACGCGTGCGTCGCGCCAGGCGCGCTGGATCGGTTCGAAATCCATGATCGCCGTGGACCCTGAATTCCGTTGCAGCAGCTCAATGGCTTCGGCGCACCACTTGGCCGCGTATGCGGTCTCGACGAGCACTCTGGCGCAGAACAGCTGCATGTATTCCGGGTCGGCGGGGGTGCCGGCAGCGGCGAGCGCGCCGAGCTCATCGGTCTCTTCGGCGTTCGCGCGCGCCATCAAGGTCGCGGACTGGATCTTGGAATGAACCTCGGCGAGCATCAGGTGGGTGAGGGGTGCCTCCAGCTGATTCTTGTAGGTGGTGCCGCGGATCGGTCGGCCCGCGGAGCGCTCGAGGAAACGTTCCAGGGCGCCTTGGGCGATACCGATGGACATGCCCGCCATCAGGCTAAAGGCCCAGCCGAGTGAAGGTGCTTTCCAGAGGGATCCGGCCAGCCCGTTGTCGATCGTCGCGCCCACGATGTCCCGGAAGTCGACGCCGCGATATTCCGGGACGAACAGTTCGTCGGTGGCCAGCGTGGCGGAAACGCTGCCTGTGGCGCGCATGCCGGCGACCTTCCAGTCGTCGAGAAACCGTAGCTCATCTAGCGGCACCTGAACGCCGACCAGGTACGGGGCCCCGGCGTCGTCGGTGGCGATGCACCCGAGGTTGGTGAAGGGCGCCCAGAGGGAGTCGCTCCCGAACGTCCAGGGGCCACCGGAGACGATCCAGCCGTCCTCGACGCGCCGCACCCGGCCGCGGGATGCCGGAAAGTGGCTGGAACCAGCTACGCGCGGCCCGACCCAGTTGGGGCCGTAAACCTCTTCTACGACGCGAGCGCCGGAGCCGGCTGGAATCCAGTTCGTCGAGGCGCCCACCCAGACGGTCCATCCGCAGGAGCCATCCCATTTGGAAACCTCGGACACGACGTCGAGTTGCTGCCGGACGGAGAGCTCGTCGCCGCCGAACTCAGCGGGGCTGCCGATGTTGAAGGCACCGGTGGCATCGAGGTCGGCGATCGTCTCGTCCGAATGCCGGCCGGCGCGTTCGGCGTCGAGGGCGCGGCTGCGCAAGGTGGGTCCGAGCTCACGAACCTTGTCCAGGATCGTGGTCAGTCTTTCCGATGTGGTCTGTGTCGCAAGCGTCATTGCTTTCTCCTCTGTCATTCAACGTTCCACGCGTTCAGATAGCTCCGGCTGGCGATCAGCTCCGGCTGGCGATCGTGTTCATCGACGACCGTCCTCGGGGACCCACCGGCGAACGAAATAGACCGAACCAATAGGTCTTTAGCGTGCCCTGTGGCAACGAGTGTGTCAAGGCAATCTGGGCTGGCCGAGGGCGAGCGAATCGTCACAGACGCACCAGGCCGCCGTCGACGACCAGGGTCTGGGCGGACACGAATGCTGCCGCATCGGAGGCGAACCACACCACCGTGTCGGCGATGTCCGTCGGGCGACTAACCCGTTTGACGGGCTGGCGCGCCACCATCTGCTCGAGCAGTTGCTCGCCAACGGTCGGTGTCGGTTGGTTGGCGAGGAGGCCTTCGGTGGGCGTGAGGCCTGGTGCCACGCTGTTGACGGTGATGCCGTGCTTGCCGACCTCGGAGGCCAGCGCCCGGGTGAAGCCGATGACGGCGGCCTTGCTGGTGATGTAGTGGGTCATTCCTTCGACGGGCAGGCCGACCGTGTTCGACGAGATGTTGATGATGCGGCCGAATCCACGATCGGTCATGCCCGGAACGACCGCTTTGCTGAACAGGAATGCGGCGGTGAGGTTGATGTCGAGCACCCGGCGCCACAGGACGAGGTCGAGATCGTCGAATGTCCGGCGTGGAAAGATGCCGGCGTTGTTGACCAGGACATCGCAGCGGCCGAACTCCCTGTCGACGGCCGCGACCGCCCGTGCCACGTCGTCCGGCACCGCTACGTCGCATTCGATGGCCAGCGCACGGCGGCCGGTCGCGCGGACCGCGACCGCAGTGTCGACAGGATCGATCAGATCGACGATCGCGAGGTCATAGCCGCGCTCCGCCAGACGCAGCGCACATGCGTGTCCGAGGCCGCGAGCACCGCCGGTCACCAATGCAACGCGGCGTGTCGGTGTCGACTCCGGCGGAGGAGGTTCAACGTTGAAGGTGCTCATCAGGGGGCCTGTTCTCGTCGGGCGTTCGCCACTTCGAACGAGGCGAATTCGCGCTCCACGAACTGTTCGAAGGTGGTGGGCGGCCGGCCCAGCAGCCATTCGAGCACGTTCGGGTTGCCGATGAAATCATGGCTGCTGTAGCGATTGCTGATCGCCCGCAGTGCTCGCGCCTGATATGGGAACTCACTCGGGTCTTCTGTCCCCAAGGCAGCTTTGAGGAACACGTCGGAACCGATCTCCTCGGCGACTACGGGGCGACCTAGCACGGCGGAAATTGCTGCGGCTAGGTCGTATCCGGTGTACCGCCCCGGTGCCACCAGCTCGTAGGTGGCCCCCGCGTGATGGTCGCTGTCCGCGAGAATGGCCGCGGCCACCTCGGTGACATCGCCCAGGTCGACCATCGACTGGCGGCGATCCAGCGCCCAGGACAGCCGGAAGACACCTTTGGTGAACGCGGGGGTGAGGCGGTGGCGCAGCATGTAGTTGGCCGGTTGGAGGATGCTGAATTCCAGCCCCGAGGACAGCAGGTATTCCTCGAGATCACGTTTGATCTCGTGTTGGATCAGATCGGTGATGATGGCGTGCAGCACCGAACTGAAAACGAAATGTTGCACGCCGGCCGCCCGGGCTGCGTCGATGACGGTGGTGCCCATCACCGCCTCGTTCGGATGCAGCGCCGGGCTGATGTAGTGGACCTTCTCAATGCCGTCCATGGCGCGGGAAAGTACGTCCGGATCGGAGATGTCGCCGACGACGATGTCGCTCAGGCCGGCCCGGCCGAGGGCTTCCGCCGATGCGTCGGTTCGGACGCAGGCACGAACGGCGTGCCCGGCGGTCACCAGGCGCGGGATCAACAACTTGCCTTGGTTGCCGTTTGCGGCAGTCACGAGGATCAACCCTGCACTCCTGTCCGCGGCCCGGCGTGGTCGTGCTCGAGGTGGTGTTGCATCAGCAGGTCAGCGGCGAAGTCGTTGGACGGGTCGCGCCAGACGCTGTGTACGTGGTTCGCGTTGTCCTCGGCGTTGTCGAACTCGACAAGGGTCGCCGGGCCCTGGATCCGGAAGTAGTGCGGTTGCTCGATGGACGTGCCACCGGCCCAGGCGAAATGCAGTTCGTCCACTCCGCCGGCGGCGGCGATGCGGTCCATTTCGTAGCCGACGAGGGCGGGCCGGGAACGCTCGACGAACTGCGCGAGCAGGTCGTCGAATTGTCCCCGCTGACCAGCTGACAGGTCGCCGGCGCGGACTCCACGTGGATGGGCGCGGAAGTAGGCCAACGCTTTTCGGTCCTCGTCAGTGATCATCGCGTCCCGACGCCCGACGCCGTGGTAGTCCGGGTACTCGACCTCACCGATGGTGGCGACGGTCCGGGTGACGAAATCAGCCGGCGGCCGGTGATGGATGATCGCCTGCCGCTGCTGGGAATCGGTGAGGTTGTCCAGCAGGGCGAAGGCGGCGTCCTCCTCCCCGCCGAGGATCCGGAACGGGCCGAAACGGGCCGGTTCGGCGCCGAGCAGAAATGGGGTGGCGCTGACCAGGTCGCCATCCACCACGGTGACGTTGAGCGACAAGTGGTGACCGACGAGCCGCCATCCCCAGGTGCTGTCCGGCTGCGGCTGGCCGAAGAAGGTGAAGAAGTAACCGCGCGCATCGCGCAAAGTGGCGGCGACGTGCCCGAACAGCGGCAGGTTGAGCTCCCGGAGAATGTGCTCGTTGGCCATGACCTGGACGACTCTGGCGTAGGCGGGGATCGACATCGACTCGGCGATCAACCGGTGCGCCGACACCTCCTGGTGGCGGTCGAGCTCTCCGAGAGCCAGTCCGTGCCGACCGGACTCGGGCAGGAAATTCCAGTGGGTTCGCCCGGAGTCCGTTTGGGGCAGCCACACCCGCGCCCGTTGATCGGCGCTCAGGGCGTCGAACAGACCCATGGCCGCGAAGGTGATCGCGGTCGCGTCGAACGAACCCTCCGGCCTTGGCCGGTGCGCTTCGGGCAGCTCACCGCTCGGATGGGCATGCTGCGACGACGTTGTCATGGCGGTCCTCCAGATTTTGCTCGTGAGATGACTCGGCCGCGGCCGGTTCGAGTGCCTGGCGTAGGCGCGAGAGGAAGTGCGGGATGTGGGCGTGCTCGCCGGCCGCGAACACGTAGAAGTCCGGGCGGGCCAGAACTACGTCGCAGCCGCGTTCGGCGAACCAGCGCTGGTAGCCGCCGTCGACATCGACGACCGGACCGTCCGTTGACAGATCTGCGAACACCCCGCCGATCTGTCGGAACCAGGACGCGTCTTCGTCGGTCAGGAGATCGGTGGGATCCCCGGAGCGGCTGATCAGCTGCCAGCTGCCGCCGACGATGTCGTCGAAGAGCCCGACCCGGTCGGCGACCCGGACCTGTCCCTGCGGGGCCAGCCGGCCGCCGCCGGCGTCGGTCAACGAGGGCTCGCCCAGGCGGGGGTGCGGCGGTTGCCGGGTGGCGGCGTCCGGATCGCGCGACCGCTCCCGCATCTCCGCATCGCGGGCGGCCGCCCGTTCGACGTCGAGTTCGCAGATCACCCGTCCGGCCGCCACCGCCTCGTCGATGATCTCCCGGACGTGACCGGATCGTTCCGGACCGTACGTGTCCAGCACATCCGCCGTCGCCAGGCCCTGATGCACCATGGCCAGCCGCCAGGACAACGCTCGCGCATCACGCAAGCCGGCGCAGAGCCCCTGCCCGAGAAACGGCGGCATCAGATGAGCAGCGTCACCCGCGAGAAATACGTTCCCCTCTCGCCAGGTCTGCGCCCAGCGTCCCCGGAACGTATACACGGCATGCCTTTCCAGCCGAGCGGTCTGGGGGGTCACGCCCCACGGCGCCATCAGGGCCCAGGCCGTGCTGGTCTGGTTCAGCTCGGCGACGGTCATACCCGCGAGGCGCATGAACTCGAATCGACGTCGCCCGGGACCGCTGTTCACCGCGGTCGCCGGCTGCGCCGGGTCGCAGTACTGGGTGACGAAGGCGGTCCAGTCCTGATCGACCAGGGGCTCGTAGTCCACCACCAACCAGTCGGCCTGGAACCCCGAGTCGCCGACTTCGATGCCCAGGTGGTTGCGCACTGGACTGTTTGCCCCGTCGGCCCCCACCAGCCACCGCGCTCGGACCTGCGCGGCCTCCGCCGACTGCTCGGTAGCACTGACTTTCACCGAAACCGCTTGCGAGTCCTGCGTAAGGCCCTGGAACGTCCATCCGCGATGGACCTGCACTCCGGGTGTGGCTATCGCCATGGCTTCCAGCGTGGCCTCCAGGTCGGGCTGGTAGAAGCCGTTGGTATTTGCCCAACCGGACTCGGCAACCCGGTTCCAGTCGATGGCCTGCAAAAGCTCGCCTTGGCCGTTGCGGAATTCGTACCCCCCGCGTTCACCGCGGGATGGTTCGAACAGGTCGGCGTGGTCGGTCATCAGCCCCGCGGCCTGCAGGATGCGCAGCGACTCATGATCGATCGTGCAGGCCCGTGGCAACGGGTGTCGCCGCGGCTGACGCTCGAAGACGGACACCTGCAGGCCGGCCTGGCCCAGGAAAATCGCCGTCAGCAGGCCAACCGGACCGCCGCCGACGATGACGCAGTCGACCACCGGCCGCAGCGCGACGGCGGTGTACGGCTCTGCTGGCGGCGTCATGACGTGGATCCTCGATGATCAGGCGTCAGAACGTACTTGGCGTGGGGTGATGCCGCCTGGTCGAGCCAGGCCGCAGGCAGTTGCTGGAGCGGAAACGTCTTGACGTCGACCTGCAGTTCGCCGGCGGACAGCTTGACCCACAACCAGTTCAGTGCGACCTGCTTCTCGATCAACGAGGTGTGCAGACCGGCGAAACCGGACACGGTCAGCTGTTTGCCGCGCAGCAGCCCTGCGGGGATCTCCGCCGTCGGGCCGGCCGAGTTTCCGATGTTGACCAGCCGAGCCCGGGGGGCGCACACCCGCAGCGCCGCCTCCAGAGGCAACCCGAACAGGCCGTCCAGGACGACGTGTACCGGCCCGGCCACCGCCGACAACCGGCCCGCCAGCTCGTCAGCACTTTCGCCCGGGCGCAGACTGACGACGGCGTCAGCGCCGATCCCGAGCAAGCGCGCCAGCGTCCCCGGATCGCGGCCGACCCCGACTACCCGGCCAGCTTCGCGCAGGTGCGCGATCTGGATGGCCAGCTGCCCCACCGCGCCCGTGGCTCCCAGGACCAGGACCGTCTCTCCGGCCCGCAAGCCGGCATCCCGGACCAGCGGCATGTGTGCCGCGACGCCGGAGTTGCCGACCGCTGCCGCCAGCACCGGGTCAACCCCATCCGGCAGCCGCAGCACGTCTTCGTCGGCGACGATGACCTGCGCGGCCAAAGCACCCGGGGCGCCGGGTCCTGCGTGACACTCGGCATAGACCAACGAGCCAAGTGGGTAGCGGTCGGAGGCGACAACGGTGCCGACGCACTCGCTGCCAGGAACGTATGCGGCTTCATGGCGGGCCGAGTGGAACGTCCCGGATGCGATCAGCAGGTCGAGCGGGTTCAGCGGCGCCGCGACCACGGCCACTAGGGTGGTGCCGGACGCTCGCAACGGCAGCTGGACCAAGCCGACCCGTGGTCGGGCACCGGGACGGTCGATGATTCCCGCTTGAATGCTGCTTGTCGTGGACGCCGAATCGCCGGTGGCCGAGTCAGGACGACGCTGTTCCTGAGGTCGAGAGCCGTTCAATTCAACCGACTACGGACGGCCGGATGACGAACATACTGGCCGGCTCTGCGGTGAAGTTGTCGACCGCGCGGACGCAGCCGGCCGGCAGGAACACCGAGTCCAGGTGGCCGAGTTCGACCTGCTCGTCGCCGAAGCTGATCGTCAGCGTCCCGGTCAGCAGGACGTAGACGGTGTCCAGGGCGACCGGTGACATTTCGGCGTGGGCGCCGCTTTCGTAGGTCGACAGCACGACACTGATGGATTCGCCCGGCATCGTCCCCGTCAGCCGAACCGGCGAAACACCCTCATGCCCTTCGGGTTTGAACGCAGCAGCGTCGGCGATCCGGTGCACCCGCGGCGTCATGACGAAGCTCCGGTGGTCGCGACGATCGGCGTTCGGACAGATCCGATGCCGTCGATATCGACCGTTACCTCGTCACCGGGGTGCAGGAACCGTGGCGGATTGCGGGCATAGCCGACGCCGTTCGGGGTGCCGGTAGCGACCAGATCGCCTGGATAGAGGGTCATCGTCTCGCTCAGGTATGCCAGGATCTCCCCGACACCGAAGATCATGTCCGCGGTGTTGCCGTCCTGCATGATCTCCCCGTTGACTCTGGTGACGATCCGGAGCCCGGTCCGCGGGTCGCCCGCTTCGTCGGTGGTGACGATATCGCTCATCGGACCGCTCTGGTCGGCGTTCTTGCCGACGGTCCATTGCGTCGTACGGTGTTGGGTTGTCCGGGCGGTGAGATCATTGAATGCGGCGTACCCGAAGACCCCGTCGAGGGCTTCCGCAGCCGACGCGTTCTTGAGCTCCCGGCCCACCACGGCCATCAGCTCGCCTTCCCAGTCCAGTCCTTGTTCGCCCGCCGGGACAGGAGCCGGCGTGTCGGCGACGGTGAGTGACCGGGTCCAGCGGCCGAAGACCGACGGGTGCGACGGGCGCTGGAACGCACCCTCGTCCACGTGCGCGGGATAGTTCAAACCCACGCACAGGATGCGGGCGCCGGCCGGAACGGGTGGCACCAGGGTCAAATCGGCAAGATCGAGGCCATGCTCCGTCGACCGTAGGATCGCTCGTGCGGGATCGGCCCAGAACTGCTCCATGCTGCCCAGCGGAACCACCTTGGATTCGCCATCCCGCCGACCAATGCCGCAGCTCTCCGCTGTGCGATACCCGACCAATCTCACGGCAACGCCTTTCCATTTCGTCACGGTCTGATGAGTGCCTCCGACGGAAGTACGAACCAGACCAAGTATCCCGACCCGGGGACCGAGCCGCGCTGTCGTCAGGCGACAGGAATCGAGGCTAACCATTAGGTCTGAACATCATGCGATCTGCGGCTTGTTTCGTCAAGGTGTCTGTGGGTTTTCCTGGAGGTGTCCGGCGATGCCATGCCCGCAGGGGCGTGCGGACACGGCGCCGGTCGCTGCTCGAGATCGGGACTATCCGTTAGCATCGATGCATGGCGTTACCCGTTCAACGAAGTCGCGCCGAGGATGTCGTCGCCTATGTCGAGGACGCGATCGGGGAGCGCCGCTTGCGGCCTGGTGATCACATCGGCACCCGGGCCGACCTGCGCGACCAGACCGGAGTCGCGCGGGCGACCATCAACGAGGCGATCCGGCTGCTGCAGGAACGACGGCGAATCGTGCTGCGACCTGGTCCGGGTGGGGGACTGTTCGTCGCCGATACCGATCCCGTCGTACGTCTCGGGCGCACTCTGCTCACGGTTCACGGTGAGCCACTGGCGGTCGCTGGGGCGATCGAGGTCCGCGAGCAACTCGAGCCGCTGGTCGCCGCCCATGCGGCACAACACCGTACGGCGAAAGATGTACGCGAGCTCAAGTCGCTGATCACGGCGATGAAGAAGAACGTCGACGACATCAAGCAGTTCGTATCATTGAATTGGGACCTGCATACCCGGATCGCGGCCATCTCGCCGAACGCCGTGCTGCGTGGCACATACGTCGGCCTTTACGAATTCGTCAACCAGGTGTCGCTGGTAAACCCTCAGCCCCGTGACAGCGACTATCTTGCGCAGCGACTGAAAGTCCACACTGACCTGGTGGCCGCGATCGCGGCCGGCGACGTCGGCGCCGCGCAGCGGGCTGCAGAAGTGCACCGCCACCAGGGCTGAGTCCCCGGCCGGCGATGGCCGCGTGCTGGCAGTCGCGTTGATCGCAGTGATGAGCACACCGACCGCGGGTAGATGAGCTCGTGCCTTCCAGTCGAGTACCGGCCACCAGGCGCGCGGACAGTCTCCTGACTGCAATGCTTTCGGTCGCCCTGGATCCGGAGAACATGCCTCGGGTGGTCATCCGGCGACGACGTCAGCGTTGAGCAATCACACCGGACCAATAGGGCTGTTGAGGCAGTCGGACCTGGCTGGACGCCGAGTTGAAGGATCTGCTTGACAGGAACGCCGACGCGATGCAGGGTAAGGTCCTATTGGTTCGGCCCAATTGCCGGAACCGGGTGGCTCTTCGGTCTCGCGGAGGTTCGCAGGGCCCCATCCGGGAGCAAGATCCCGCTCGCGGCAAGCCATCGTTCGTTCCTCGATCAACAGGAGAGTGGCAGTGCTCGCAAATAACGGTGACCTGCAGTGCGGCAGCGTCACCCGAGGGGTTACCGACGAACCGGCTCGATCCGGTCCGGATTCCCGACCGCCGACCGGGACCCGAAATACGGCTAGGCGCTCGAACCGTGGTGCCGCCTGGAAAGTGCTGGTAGCCGGCGTCTCCGCGGCGGCCGCCGTATCGCTGGCGGCCTGCACATCCTCAGCGGCGTCACCCACGTCCTCGGCGTCACCCACGTCCGCTGCGCCGGCCTCGGCCGCCGGGGCGGACACCGCGGCAGCAAAGGCGGCCATTGCGGCCTACACCGTCCCCCCGACGAGCTTTCCGGTGACCGACCCGCTCAAGGCAAAGCTCGCGGCCGGGAAGAAGTTCGTCTACCTACAGTGCGGTACGCCGATCTGCGCCCTGGTCGGAAACCTGCTGAAGGGAGCTGTCACGGCGATCGGTGGGACGATGACCGTGGTGAACGCCGGATCAACGGCCCAGACGGCTCAGGCCGCCGCGTCGACGGCGCTCGCTCTCAAGCCCGACGCCGTGCTCCTCGGCGCGATCGATCCGGCCCTGTTCGGCGGCGGACTCAAGACGTTGTCCGATTCCGGCGTCAAGTTGGTCTCCCTGCAGGTCGACAAGGACGTGAAGCCGTACGGCATCACCTTCAATTACCTCGGCACGGATCTCAGCCAGCGAAATGGAAAACTGCTGGCGGATTGGGTGATCGCCAACAAGGGCGCGCAGACCAACGCGGTGCTGTACACGCTGCCTGCCCTTGCTATCTCCGCTCCGGTACAGGCCGCCTTCCACGCCGAGATGAAGGCAAATTGCCCGTCGTGCACGGTGCGGGTGGTCCCCATCGACGTCAGCACTATCGGAAGCACAGCCCCGCGAACCGTCGTCACCGATCTGCAGGCGCACCCGGACACCAACACGGCGGTGTTCGTCAGCCTGTCGGCAGCGACCGGGCTGCCTGCCGCGCTGAATGCGGCCGGCCGGTCCGTCACGACTGTCGGCTTCGGGCCGACGGCCGGCAATCTCGCGGACATCAAATCCGGTGGACTCACCGCCGCGCTGAACATCGACTTCCCGGTCTCCACCTGGACGGCGGTCGACGTGGCTGCACGCCTGCTCGAGGGTGCGCAGCCGACTGCGAGCGAACAGGCCGGGGAAGTCCCCGAGCAGTTCTTGGCACAGAAGGACATCACCTTCGACCCGACCAAGGGCTGGTCCGCGTTTCCCGACTTCCCCCAGCGTTTCGCCAAGCTATGGCTGACGTCATAGCAGGCAGTGCTTCAGCTCCGCTGCTTCGGATCGAGCGCATGTCGAAGACGTTCCCCGGCCTGAAGGCCTTGGACGACGTGTCGCCGGAGGTTTATCCAGGAGAAGTCGTCGCGGTGCTGGGGCACAACGGCTCGGGCAAGTCCACCCTGGTAAAGATCCTGGCCGGTGTGCATCAGGCCGATCCTGGAGCCGTCGTGCAGGTTCGCAACGCCCACGGTGAGCTCGCGACAGGCACGGCGGCGCGCGACGAATTGCCCTTCATCCACCAGGATCTCGGCGTGGCCGACATCCTCACGACGGTGGAGAACCTGGGGCTGGGCAACTCGACCGGCTGGGGCGGTCTCGCCCCGGTCCACGACGCCGCTGAGCGCCGGCGAGCGCAGCAGCTCATCGGCCCGTTCGGGGTCGGCTTCGATGTCACCGTTCCGGTGGGGAAGTTGTCGCCCGCCCAGCGGACGATCGTCGCGATCGCCCGGGCGCTGGACGGATGGACCCACCCGGACAACGTGCTGCTGCTCGACGAGCCGACCGCGGCCCTGCACGGCGATGAGGTGCAGGTGCTCTTCACCGCGGTGCGGCGGGTCGCCCGCTCCGGAGCCGGGGTCGTTTTCATCTCCCACCGGCTCGATGAGGTGCTCGAGTTGGCCGACCGGGTGGTCGTGCTGCGCGACGGGCAGGTGGTGGCGCAGGAGGCCACCAGCAAACTCGACTACGACGCGATGGTGACGCTCATCGCCGGTCGCAAGATCGCCGAGACCGACGCGACAAGCCACGGAGAGACCGGAGAGTCGGTGTTGACCGTGGCCGGAATCAGTGGTCCGGAGCTCAGCGATTTCTCCATGGAACTGCGGGCGGCCGAGATCGTCGGTATCGGAGGCATTCTCGGCTCAGGCCGGGAGCAGCTCGGCCCCATGTTGTTCGGAGCTGCCCACCGAACCGGTGGTCGGGTGGATGTGTGCGGGCAGGAACTAGTTGCCGAAGACACCGTGGCGGCGATCGCGAGCGGGATGGCCTACGTGCCGGCCGATCGCCGCCGCGGCGGCGCGGTGATGGAGATGAATGTCCGGGAGAACCTCACCTTGCCGCTGATGCGTCCGCTGCGGCGGCCCTTGGGGCGTCTGGATGGGCGAGCCGAGCGGGCCGAGACCCGGTCGTGCGTGCGCAGAGTCGGGCTGCGCCCCGCCAATCCGGAACAGCCGCTGAAGCTGTTCAGCGGGGGCAACCAGCAGAAGGTCGTGTTGGCCAAGTGGCTGCGGGTCCGCCCCCGGGTGCTGCTCCTGGACGAGCCCACCCAGGGTGTCGATGTGGCCGCAAAGGCGGCCATCTACGACTTGATCCTGACCGCGCGCCGCGACGGGGCCGGTGTCCTGCTGTGCCCGCCGGACACCAAGGAACTCGTGACCTTGTGCGACCGTGTTCTGGTGCTGAAGGACGGTCGGGTGGTCAGCGAGATTCCCCGCGCGTCGCTGACCGAACAGCGACTGGACCGCGATGAATTGGAACTCGACAAGGCCGACCGCCATGTCGGTGCGAACGGGTCGGTGTGACGAACATGCAAACGACGAAACTGCCGGCGGCGAAGAAGGCCGTGATTCCTGACCGACCGGCCCAGGAGGCGTTGCCCGGACAATCTATTGTCAGCAACGGCGTTCGGAGCAACTGACGCCCATGATGGAGGTTTCAATGACGAAAACCATCGAGCCTGCGCTGTTTCGTGAAACGCTCGGCCACTACCCGACCGGGGTGGCCGTGGTGACTGCTGTCGCAGAGAACGGCAAGCCGGCCGGTATGGTCGTCGGCACGTTCTCCTCGGTTTCCCTTGACCCGCCGCTGATCGCCTTCTTTCCGGCCACCAACTCTGGCAGCTTCGAGCACCTGCGTACCGCCCCGACATTCTGCATCAACGTGCTGGCCTCCGACCAGGAGCCGCTCTGCCGCCGAATGGCGACCGGCGGAGCGGGCAAGTTCGACGGGGTGCGTTGGCGGCGGGGGCCTCTCGGGTCGCCGATTCTCGATGGCGCGGTGTCCTGGATCGAATGCTCGTTCGAGGACATCCGGGAGGCCGGCGACCATTACATCGTGCTCGGGCGTGTGCACGAGCTCGCGGTCGAACGATCAACGCTGCCCCTGCTGTTCTTCCAAGGTGGCTACGGGAGGTTCACGCCGAGGTCGTTCATCGCCGCGCCGGATCCGGAGTTGATCCAGGCCGCCCAGCTGGCCGAGGCCGTGCGGCCCCAGGTCGAACAGCTCAGCACCGAACTCGCTGTCAACTGCAGCATCGTCGTCAAGATCGGCGGGGATTCGGTGCAGGTGTTGGCCGCCAATCAAGGATCCGTCGTCGAACCGTTCCCGTTGGGACATCGGCAACCCATCATCGCACCGCTCGGGGCAGTCTTCATGGTGAACTCGACGCCGGCCGAGGTGGACGAATGGCTGAGTACCGTTCCGGACGACGGTTCCGACCGCCGCAACCACTACCGCGCCAGGCTCGAACGCGTCCGGGAGTGGGGCTATTCGATTCTCCTGGCCGCCGAACCGGACCTGCTCCGGCGTCATCAGGCGGCGCTGGTCGCCTTCAAGCTGGCGGACCGCCTGCCACGCCATCACCAGGCGGTGCAGCAGGCCACCTCAGAGCTGGCCGATCTCTTCTGCCCGGATCTGGTTCGCGGCCAGCGGTATGACGTCGGATCAATCGTCGTACCCGTTCCGACAACAACAGGCTCGCCCCCGCTCGCGATCCGGATGACCGGCCTGCCCACCTCCGTAGGAACTCAGCAGATCCATACCTGGGTCGAAAAACTCAAGGGCGTCGCCGCGACTGCGGGCGCGAAAACCAGCACCCGGGCCTGACCGGTCCACCTCCACTGAACCATCAAGAAAGGCAACTGAGCATGGATATCAGCGCGACGCACTACCAGGACAAGGCCGAGATCATCGAACTCCTGAACCTGTATGGATTCGCACTGGACGCCCGCCAATGGGACTTGTTCGACCGCGTCTTCTCCGACGATGTGGTCGCCGAATTCGGCCCGGCCGGAGCCGCATGGAGGGGCCTGGATGAGTTCAAACGCTCCTTCGCCGAATTCCACGACCGGCTGGACAGCCACCAGCACACCATGATGGGTCAGCTGGTGCACGTGGACGGAGACAAGGCCAACGCCTTCAGCTACGGCAACTGGCTGCTGGTGCGGGAGGCGGCCGAAGGCGGCACCACCTGGCTCGGCACGGGCTGGTACGACGACGAACTCGTCCGAACCGAACAGGGTTGGCGGATACACCATCGGGTCTGCCGGCTGCAGTCCTGGAGTGGCAATCCGTCAGTCCCCGAGCCGCACAAGGAACACCAGCCCGACATGCACCTGAACGTGCTGAGCGAGCATGCCGACCAAGGGAAGATCACCTTCCTGACGGCCATCACGGCAAAATGACCCGGAACTCCCTGGACCGGGATGCGGCAGAGGTCGAGACCGGTATTTTCGCCGGTCCGATCGTCGGTTTGAGATATCGGACGCCCACTCAGGCGGGCACGACGAACGAACGGGGTGAATTTCGATACCGGGCGGGCGAGGCGATCGCCTTCCGCGTCGGCGGCCTGGTGTTGGGGTCGGTCGCGGCTGCACCCACGCTGAACCTGGCGCAACTCATCAACCGCGCCGACGGGAAGATCGACCGGCTGCACGACCCGATGGTGACCAACCTGGCCAGGCTGGTCCAGACGCTTGACCAACACGGCGACGGTGAGAACGGTGTCACGATCGCGCCGATCGTGCACGAGCTGGTCGAACCGATGGTCATCAACTTCAATCAGGCTGACACCGACGCTGCGCAGGCGGATGCCGACGCCCCGGCGGCCGCTAGCTCCGGTCCAGCGGCAATGGTCGCGTTTGCCACCGATCAGACGATCACCTTTGCCACTGATCCCGCGGTCACTGCGCTGCTGGAGAAGCTGAATCGGACGCCTGGCGTTTTCACCGGGAACATCCCCCGCCGTCTCCGCAACGGCGCCGCGGCGCGAAACGAGCTGCGCCGGAACATCCGCGGCATCGTGAAGATGACGGACGTCAGGATTCCGTTGCGCGACGGCTCTTTCGTCTGCGCGGACGTCTTCCGCCCGGCTGAGGACGGTCAACATCCGGTCGTCATGAATCAGGGCTTTTACGGCAAGAGCTTCAACCACGGCTGCATCGGCAACGAACGGGACGCTCTGGAAAAGGAGGAGCTCGAGGACCGGTACTTCACGGGAAACCCCGACGGCCTGCAATACGAGAATCACGAAAGCGTGGACTCATCGGTCTGGGTGCCCAACGGATACGTCTGCATCAGAGTCGATGCGCGGGGCGTCGGCAACAGTCCTGGCCTGCAGGCCCCGTTCAGCGTCCAGCAGGCGCAGGACTACTACGACGCGATCGAATGGGCCGGAACCCAGCCCTGGTCCAACGGCTATGTCGGCCTGTGGGGGATGTCGTACCTGGCGATCACCCAGCACACCGTCGCCAGTTTGACCCCACCGCATCTCAAGGCAATGATCGCCCTGGGTACGGATGCCGACCTGTACAACGAAGCGATCTACGGCGGCGGCCTTTTCGGAGAGGGGTTTTGGACCTGGTGGCGAGCGACGATGGCCGGCCACAACTACAACGGCGAGCGGCGGGAAACCGACTGGCTTGCACAGATGCTGGCCACCCCGTTCAACGACCCAGCCGCCTACGGAAGTCACGGGTCAATCTTCATGCGGCCCGAGATCGAGAAGGCGACCACCCCGGTATGGATTGTGGGCCCGCAGACGGGCGTCGTCATCCACCAGCTCGGCAGCAGCGAAACCTTCATCTCCGCAACAGGTGTCACGGCCAAGAAGTTCGACTTCGTCGATGCTTGGTTCCCACACAGCTACCAGACGTCGACGATCGCCGAACACATGGAGTTCTTCGACCATTGGCTCAAGGGCCAGGACAACGGCGTGATGGACGGCGACCCGGTACGAGTCGAGGTCAGGACCGGCGACGGTGCGCACTTCGTCACCGAGGAGCAGGAGTGGCCGATTGCGCGGACCGAATACCGGAGATGGTATCTGGACGCAAGCCCATCAGGGTGGAACGGCGATGGGCGCCGAGCCGATTTCCTACGCATCAGCGAAAAGCCCCCGGCCACCGGGACTTCTGCGAGCTACCAGGCCGACCTCGACCGGGGTCGGCCGATCATGGCGCCGACCGGTTTTGTCGGTGGCACGCCCCGCTGGTCGACCGGCGTTTCCTTCATCAGCGACCCGTTGCCGGACGACATGGTGCTGGCCGGCTACATGAAGGCGGGTCTGTGGGTGTCATCCACGAGCACCGATATGGACGTGTACGTCTCGCTGCGCGTGCTCGACGAGCACGACCGGGAAATACGCTATGAGTCCTTGGTTCCGCCCATCGATCCGGCGAACATTCATCCCGTCGGGCACGGCCTGCTCAAGGTGTCGCACCGCATGCTCGACGACGCCCGGTCCACCGAATACTGGCCGGTCCCCACTCATCTCGAAGCCGATCACCAACCTCTTGAAAACGGCGAGATCGCCGAGATCGAGGTCGGCCTGTACCCGAGCACGGCAATGATTCGTCGCGGCTGCCGATTGCGGATCGATATCCAGCCCTACTCCCCGGCGGGTGTGCCATCCCGCGCGTACGACGAGAGCTATCACGTCGGAGCCACCAACACGGTGTACACCGGCCCGGATCACCCCAGCTACCTGCAGTTGCCCATCGTGCCGGGCAAGTGACGCAGCTGTCGGAGCCGGCGGAGCGCTGCCTGCGGCGCGTCATGGCGTTCAAGGTCGATTCGTCGATGCAAGCTCGACGGAGCTTCTTGACACGGGCGTCGACTCGATGCAAAATAAGAACCTATTGGTTCGGTTCAATTGCCAAACCGGATCGTCGAGCCAAGCCAGTCTGGTCTCGCTGGGATTTCACGGCCGCAGATGTCCGGGACGGGGATGCGATGTCGACCGCCACCAACCCTGCGCTGCTCCGCGAGATACCGGGTCACGATGGCTGCGTGGTCGCATAAACATCTACTCGGTCTTGTCAACCTGTCCGCGGTCACCTCCGAATGCCGACCACGATCAGCCGAGATTATTGCCGTAGCGTCGGTCTGCATCCGCTCACCGCGAACAGCTGGCGGAACACATCGGGACCTACGTCCACATGTTGCCTCGCGGCGGCGAAAGTTCGCTGTGTTCCAGGACTTTCGGGATAGAAGGAACCCACCATGAGTGACGATCAAATGATGTTCGTGCCATCCCAGCCGCTACCGGCACCCAGGACGGGGCTGTTGACCGGTTTCGACCCTGGCACGCGCACCCTGGAAGCCGGATTTCAGATCGCGCCGCAGTTTCTGCCCTTGCCGGTCGACATCGTTTTCGAGAAGGACGTCGCCGTCCAACTCCGGGACGGTGTCACGATCCATGTCGACGTCTTCCGGCCTGCCGGAACGGACAAGGTGCCGGTGATCGTCGCGTACAGCCCGTACGGCAAGGGTCAGGGCACATCTGTCAGCGTGATGGGCGTGTTCGGACTGGTCGGTCTGAGCAACGGAATCGTCTCCGGTCTGGAGAAATTCGAAGCTCCCGATCCGGCGTTCTGGTGCGCGCAGGGGTATGCGATCTGCAACCCGGACATCCGCGGCGTCGTCGACTCCGAAGGCGACAGCGTGCTCTGGGATCGCCAAGACGGCCGCGACTGTTACGACCTGATCGAGTGGCTGGCCGAACAGGAGTGGTGCACCGGCAAAGTCGGAATGAGCGGAACTTCCTATCTGGCTGCCTCCCAATGGTTTACGGCAGCCGAGCAACCTCCTCACCTGGCCGCTATCAACCCGTGGGAGGGCGTGAGCGACGTCTACCGCGACCTGATATTCCGGGGTGGAATGCCCGATACCGGTTTCGCCCAACAACTACAGGAGGGAAGCTTCTTCGGCAAGAACCAGAAGGAGGACATCCTCGCCGAGGCGGACCGGTATCCGTTGATGACCGACCTGTGGGAAAACAAAATTCCCGTCTTCGACCGCATCACCGTGCCGGCCTACGTCGTGGCCAGCTATTCGAACACCCTGCACACCGCGGGGACTTTCCGCGCCTGGCGCCGGATCGCATCGGAAGACAAGTGGTTGCGCATCCACAATGGCCAGGAGTGGTCCGACTATTACGACGAGGTGAACCGGGCGGATCTGCAGCGCTTTTTCAACCGCTACTTGAAGGACGAGGAGAACGGGTGGGAGCAGACGCCCCGCGTCCGTTACTCACTCCTCGACCTCGAGGGCGGCGACCGGATCAATCTCGCAGCCGACGCGTTTCCGCCGGAGGATGTCGTCTCCACCAGGTACTACCTCGACGGCCGCGCTCGCAAACTCGTCGCGGACGCACCCACCGACGAGGTGCCCGTCCTCTACACTGTCGACGCCAACCCGAACGCGGTGTCGTTTCTGCTCCGGTTCGACCAGGAGACAGTGCTGGTCGGATACCCGAAGGCACACCTGTGCGTGGAGGCGCGAGGCGCCGACGACATGGACCTGTTCATGCTCGTGCAAAAGCTCGATGCCTACGGGACACCATTGCAGGCATTCACCGTGCCCAACCAGAGCGCCATGGCCCACGATCTCACTGATCATGGCGCTACCATCCTGCGATACAAGGGTTTTGACGGACGGCTGCGTGTTTCGGCTCGCCACCTGGATGAGTCGCTATCCACCGACGATATACCCGCGCACAGCTTCGATCGGATCGAGAAACTCTCGCCCGGCGAGATCGTCGACATCGACGTCGAACTGCTCCCGATCGGACTGACGTTCCATCCGGGCGAGCTGCTTCGACTCGTCATCAGTTCCGGGAATCTGCTCGGAACCCTCATGCCCGGGATCCGCGAATACGTCGGGGCCAACGCCGGCCAACATGTCATCCACACCGGCGGCGAACACGGCTCCTACCTGCAACTCCCGATCAAACCCCTGTTCTGACGTCCATTCCGTTCGTTCGGCAGGAAAACGAACCCATCGCCGAAATCACCCTTCAATGTTGAAAGGTCCTTACATGTCAGCTATTCGAAGACGTCCTCGGACTGCGGCGACCGCCGCCGTCGGGCTGACGGCTGCCGCAATTCTGGTGGCCGGGTTTTCCCCGGCTTCCGCTACGCCGCCGCCCGCTACTAGTGCTCCATCCGTCAGAACGGCTCCAACGGTGACGGGTGACGCCCGGGTCGACCGACTGCTGGCCAGGATGACCCTGGACGAGAAGCTGACGCTGTTGGAGGGGGAGGCGGAGGCCGTCACTGCGAACTCGCAGTACCAGGGCGGCTACCTGCCAGGGATTCCTCGCCTCGGGATCCCGTCGTTGAAGTTGACCGATGGTCCGCCCGGCGTCATCACGAAGCAGGACTCCACCGGCATGACTTCCACGATGGGTGTTGCCGCGACGTTCAGCCAGAGCGATGCCAGGGCCAACGGGGCGGTCATCGGCCGGGACGCCAAGGCGTTGGGCCAGGACCTGGTCCTGGAACCCTTCGTCAACATGGACCGGGACACCAGTTGGGCGCGCTCGTTCAACACCTTCGGTGAGGATCCGCTGCTCACCGGACAGACTGGCGCAGCCGAGATCACCGGCACCCAGGCGCAGGGCGTGATGGCACAGGTCAAGCACTACATCGCCTTTGACGGCGGATTCAACAGCGTCACCGTGGACTCGCAGACGCTGCACGAGATCTACCTGCAGCCGTTCACCGACGCGGTGAACGCCGGCGTGTCGTCGGTGATGTGCTCTTACAACGTCGTCAACGGCTACCAGTCCTGCGCGAACGCCACCACGCTCACTCAGATCCTGCGGAACGAGTTGGGTTTCAGGGTTTCGTCACCTCCGACTGGGGCGCCAACCACACAACGACCGACCTCAATGCCGGTGTGGACATGGAGATGCCCGGCGGCGGGTTGAACGGGATCCTCCCGCAGTACTTCACCAAGACCGCCCTGACCGCGGCGATCAACAGCGGCTCGATCCAGGCGGCCCGGGTGACCGAGGCAGCCGGCCGGATCCTATTCGAGATGGACCGGTTCGGATTGCTCACCGGCAACTCCAAGCACACCGTGACCGCCGAGACCACCGCGGCCAACCAGCGGACGGTCCTGCAGACCGCGCAGGATTCCGCCACGCTGCTGCAGAACACCGGCAACACTCTGCCGTTGAGCAAGACGTCGCTATCGTCGCTCGCCGTGATCGGGCCGGGCGGTGGCCAGACCATTGCCACCAACGGTGGCGGTGAGGTAGCAGGAGGTCTTCTCGACCAGCAGGTCAGTGCGTTGACCACGTTGCGCAACGCCACCAAGGGTCAGGACGCGCACATCGACTACGCCGTCGCGGATGACCTCACCGGCACCCGGTCCCCGCATCAGCCCTGTCCCACGACGGGAAGGCCGGGCTGCTGCGTACCAACAACAGCAGCCACGCCACGCAGGTCGATGCGCAGCTGAACTTCACCACCAGCGCCCACAACGCGCTTCCGGTCGGCGCCACCGACACCTGGACCGGAAGCCTGGCCGTACCCACGGCCGGTAGCTACTGGTTGAACATCCAAGCCCTGGGCGGCACCGGCAGTCTGACCGTCGACGGCAACAGCGTGAACGTCGTCGGCGGCAGCTTCCTCGGCCCCGCGGCGCGGTACGGCATCGTGCACCCCACCGACGGCAACGCCCCAACGGCCACCACCGACGGCCTGGCCAACGGACGCACCCTGGTCGCGTTGACCGCCGGCCCGCACACCCTGTCCGTCACCGCGACCCCGGATGTTTCCGGTCGCCCGATACAGATCCGCCTGGCCTGGGTGACACCGGCGCAGCAGCAGGCCAACCACGACGCCGCGGTCACCGCAGCCAAGAAGGCCAAGACCGCGGTCGTCTTCGTCTGGGCCACCGGATCCGGTGACCTGTCGACGCCGCTGCCGGACAATCAGGACCAGCTGATCGCCGACGTTGCGGCGGTCAACCCCCACACCATCGTGGTGCTGCAGTCCAACCAACCCATCGCGATGCCGTGGCTGTCGAAGGTCAAGTCAGTGTTGGAGGTTTACTACGGCGGCGATCAGGCCGGCGTGGCTCAGGCCAACGTGCTGCTGGGCAGGACAAATCCCGCCGGTCGGCTGCCGTTCACCTGGCCGGTCAGCCTGGACCAGGAAGTCTCCCACCAGGCCGCCCACCCCGAGCGGACGTCCAACGGCGCGCACGCCGACGGGACCCTCTGCCACGCGCCCGCGGGTTTCACCCCCGATCCGACCTGCCAGACGACCTACTCCGAGGGTCTCAACATCGGCTACCGGTTCTTCGACGCCACCAACGAAACACCGCTGTACCCGTTCGGATATGGTCTGTCCTACACGAAGTTCGCCTACTCGGGTCTGCAGACCGCAACCGCATCCGACGGCGGGTTGAACGTCAGCTTCCGGGTCCGGAACACCGGCTCGACCGCCGGCGCTGAGGTTCCGCAGGTGTATCTGACGACCCCGACTACCGTGCCCGCCGGAGTGCAGTTCGCCGAGAAGGCACTCGCCGCCTACGGCCGGATCACCCTGGCAGCAGGACAGACCAGCACCGTCTCGCTGCACGTCCCGCTGCGGCAACTCCAGTACTGGACCGACGGCGCCGGCTGGACCACAGCCGCCGGTGCCCGGGGCCTGCAGGTCGGCCCCTCCGAAAGCAGGGTCGCACTGAGCAAGACCGTCACGATCAAGTCCGGATCGACGGTCACCGGCTACGCCGTTCACAAATAGCGTCGTTCGCGGGTAGCGAGAACAATTCCCACCAACGGATCAGCGGCGGCTCACCACAAATGGGCCGCCGCCGATTCGTCACACCACCACAGTGCGGTGTGGGTCCATGGTAGGTAACGCTTCCCCGGCGGTACGGCCGCTTCGGTGCCAATTAGTGCGCGGCCAGGCTTTTCGCCGAAACCAGGCAGGAGACCAACCAACAGGTAGAACTATCACCTGACCCTCAGCCCTGCTGAAATACCACAGCCCAGCCACCGGGAATTACGCGAGCGTCGACATCTGATTGAGACCGGCCTGGACACCCTCGGCGCGCTGAGACACTGCCGGGCCGGCGTCCAGCCGGGCCGGAAACCAGTCCATCAAGGCCAACCACATCGTCGGACCCTCGAACAACTGCGAAACCATCGGCAACATGTCCCAGGCCAAGGTGACCTACACCGACAGCAATCCCACATCGCATCCGTGAACGCCTACGGAGTGGTCAGGATGAACAAGGCAGGAGTCGTCACCATCGCGGTCACAGTCAACGCTGTGAGGAGAGGCACCCTCGTCGTGGTCTCCTAACAGCCCACTGACCGGACACGTGCTGTTGACCCTCTGATTAGCGTATTCCACCAACCAGAACAGCGATTGGAAGGGCATCAACAAATGGCCGAGAATTCCCGCGGCAGTAAAGAACCGCCGGTGGCCGCGCGGTCAAACAGCGGCCGCACCACCGGTATATTGCTGCTTGCGGCAGCTGCTGGAACGGTTGCATATAACCTGATAGGGCGATTGGGGCTCGGCATCTCGGAAGATTCCGCCGCCGTTTCTTTTTCCGCGTACGAGCGGCACCCCCTTCCGATTTTTGTGACGTACGGTGGAGGCATTCTTGTCGGTTTACTGTTTGTCGCCACTGCTGCTCTGCTCTATTTGCGCTTCGACCGCACCGGATATCCATGGCTGCGAGTAGCTGCCACCTGTCAGGCCCTCGCGGGTTTGCTGCTTGCATTGTCCGCCTCGCGTTGGCTCGTTGTCCTTCCATTCCTGAAGCAGCAGTACGACAGCCCCTCCGCGAGCGCTGCGTCCCGCGCCGCCATCGAAGTCGACTACCAAACCATCAGCTACTACCTGGGGATAACTCTGGGCGAGCAACTTTTTGCGATCTTGACCGGTGTCTGGACCCTCATTCTGGCGATCTGTTTCCTGCGCCTATCAGACAAGAGACTGTGGTTGGGCTGGCTGGGCGTCATTGCGGGTTCCGCCTGGCTGCTCGGCAGCCTCGAACCGCTTGATTTCAACGCTGCTGGCTTCTTCATAGTATTTCTGGCAGGTGGGCCGTTACTCTGGCTAGCTTGGACGGTCCTTCTCACTGTCAACTGGATTCGCGGGACGCGCCGTGCGGCCAACTCCCGGGCGACTTAGCTTAGTAGAGTTTAGACTAAACCTGACTCACCACAGTGTGCGGCGCATTGCGCCACCCGTCGTGCGGCGAGGGGGCCAATGTCCGAGACGAATCGTCCCGCTGCTCCGCTGATCGGCCTGATCTTCGCGATCCCGGCCACCAGCACCCTGGTCGACCACGGGCCGCAGGTGACCGCAGCCGGAGCCGGCGCTGGGTGCAGCCGAGAACGCGACGGTGAAGGCGGCCGCCACCGACCCGAGCATCGTGCCCAACCTCCAGTCGCTGGCCACCGCGGCATTGCTGAAACCGGCCCCCACCACCGCACTGGTCGCCAACCCAACGACATTGCCGCCAGGCCCAGGCCCAGGCGCTCAGCGACGTCTCCGGGAAGCCTGTGTCCGACGTCGTGCTCGGCACCCAATACCGGACCAGTCGGCCACCGCGGCTACCCTGGACCGGGCCGCCCAGACCGCTCTGCTGACCAATCCGCCCACACAGCCGCCCACGCCAAAGCCGCCGGCGAAATCGCCACGGGCTGGGCATCGCACCGACACCCGCGTTCGCGGAATCACAAGCCTTGGCTGAGATCCCGCGGACCCGCTGCGATTGCTGACGGCTGCCTGATCGCCGCCCGAGCCGCGGCCGTAACCTCGTCCAGCCGACCGTCGTCGTCGTTTCGGTTGCTTCACCGCGATTCAACAGCCCGGGGACTGTCCGCGACGCCGGCTTTCGCAGCTGACTACCTCGTCGTGGCCTGGGCGTCGGCGCGGGCTTGGGCTGGGCCCCGTCGTCGTTGAGCAGCCAGATGGAGGGTCGAGTTCAGCTGGCAGGCGAAGCAGATCCGCCACCACTCCCGCGGTGGGCTTGGCCGACGCGTCCTGCACAGGTCTGTCGTGGGCGCCGACCCCGCCCGGTGCGCCGCCCGACCCGTATTCGGTCTGGCCGCAGGTATTCCTGGAGGCAGTCGCGGCGGTCGACAACCCGGTCTGCGTCGGCCATTCCACCGGCGGCGAGTATTTGCTGTCCATCCTGGACTTGGAGGACCGGATCCGCGGGCTGGCGCTGGTCAGCACCGCACCGAATGCCGGCTGGATGCCGGTTTATCAGGCCATGACCGAGACGAACCCGCTTCCCGGCGTCGTCGATGCCGCCGAGCGGTACATGCGCAAGCCTTCCAATGCGGCGCTGGCCAGGATGGCCGTCGAATCCGCGCCTTGGAACTTCGGCCCCGCCGGCCTCGAGCGCGGCCGAGAGCTGTTGAGACGTATGCCCTACAACATGGCCGCCGTCGAGTGGTCCGACCAGCACTTCGACCACACTTACCGGGCCACGTGGTGGCCGCAGCAGCTGCCCACTCTGGTGCTCAGCGGCGCCGAGGACCGGATCGTCACTCAGCGGCTATGGGACGATCCTCGTTACGGCGGCCCGAACGTCATCCGGCGCACCGTTACGGGCGCGGGCCATTTCCTGTGGATCGAGCAGCCGCAGGCGGCTCACGACGCGTTCGCCGAACTCGTGGGCCGCATCGCTGCCGTCAAATGAGCCTTTGACCACCTTCCACCGGTGGCGGCACCTGCCCACCAGCGGTCATCGCGCGGAGGTTGGACTGCTGGGCGGCGGGCGCCTCAGCGGCCGCTGGCAACGTACTCGGCGCTGACCGCAGTGCTGTCCAACGCCCTGCCGCTGAAGACCGACACCTCATCGATGGCACCGGGGAAGAAATCGTTGGTCGGCCTGTTCGGCCAGCCGCTGAGATTGTCTCCGCCGACCCGCCAGTAGCCGCTGAACGCCTGACCCGCCGTGACGTCGGTGCGGCTCGCCACCTTCGCCCCGTCGACGTAGAGGACAAGGCCCGAGGCGCTCAGGGTGCCGACCACCTGATGCCAGTTGCCATCGTTGTAAGTCCGGGTGGAGCTCACCGCAGCCGGGCAGATGCTGCCGCAGACGCCCCAGAACACGTGGCCGGCGTTGTCCGTATAAAGCTGTCGGTCGTAGCTGGTGGACTCGCCGGTTCGGCTGTTGCCGAATCCGATGATCTTGCCGCCGCCGGTGCTTGTCGTCCGGAACCAGGCGGACACCGTGACAACGTCCGGTCCAGGGATGGGGTTGCGAGTGGCCCCGGAGGCAGTGTTGGCGCCGCTGAAGGTGGCGGCGGTATCACCGGCGATGGCGCCGGAGGTCCCGTCGGTGATGCCGGTGCCCTCGTCCAGATCGTTGAAGGCGACGTGGTCGTAGGCAACATGGCCCGACGCCTCGTCAAGCGGCCAGTAGGACGTGGCGCCGTCAGCCGTCACGCGCGTCGCGTAGGCGTTATTGGAACCGGGGTTGGTCGTCGGCATCGTCACGCTGGTGACGGCTCCCCACGAAACATTGCCCGTGGAGTCGGTCGCGCTGAGCTGATAGTTGTATTTGGCGCCAGGCGTGAGACCGGACTCCTTAAAACCCAGGGTGGCCAGGTTCCAGTAGGGGGAAGAGTCCGTCAGCGTTTTCACCAGCACGCCATTCCGGTAAGCCTTGTAAGTCAGGTTCAAGTCGTCCCGGTCGGTGTTGGCGATCCAGGACACACGCAGTGTCGTGGTCGTGAACGGCAGAAGGGTTGGCACGAAGTTGCTTTGGACGTTCAGCGGACCCTGCCGGCCGGGAGCCGGAGGCCGGACCGCGAAGCGGACCAAGCCCTGCTGGGCAGTGTTGTTGACGCTGGGGAATTCGCCGCCCTCGATGACGTACGTCCCGTTACCGGTGACGCTCCACGCCGCCTGGCCCTGCCCTGTGTACGTACCGATGGCGTAGGTCGGGAACCAGTAATACATGGACGGGGACGGCTGCCCGTACCAGTCAGGGTAATTGCTGTACTGATCGTGGGCCAGAGTGCCGGTGGCGTAGTCGGTGAACGCGATGGTGTGCCGCTCGTTGATCGCCCAGTTCGCGTCGGTCTGCGGGAAGCCGCCGACTGCGCCGCAGTAGTGCGCGTGGCTCACCGTATACGTGATCCTGGCGCTGGTATACGAGTCGTAGGTGTCGCCGTGGCAATCCTCCATCCACACGATGGCCCCGGAGTTCGGGTCGGCGGAGAAGGTGCCCTCGAAGTTACCGGTGGTGCCGTAGACGAAGCCGGTGCCCAGGATGTTCGTGCCGTCGGTGTGCAGCGACGTGATTCCCGCATTGGTACCGGCGTCCCTGATTACCTGATTCACAGCCCAAGGGGTGACGGCGCCGATATTGAGGTCGACCTCGGCCAGTCCATAGGCCGCGGACCCATTCATATGCTGAAACTTTCCGCCCACGTACATCTTTGTTCCGCCGGGCCCCAACACCATCGCGGCCACGTTCTGATCCGCGCTCGGCCGCCAACCGAGCAGCGCTCCCGTCGAGGGATCGTACGCGGCCAGATGATTGCGGGTGGTCGAGTTGGCGGTGGTGAAGTTGCCGCCGATGTAGACCGCCGAGCTCGATACCTGGATGGCGTCGACCTGGCTGTTGAGGTCGAAACCGAGCGGAAGAGCGACGCCGGTGGACGGGTTGAGCGCGACGAAGTGGTTGTGGGTGGCGCCGGACGCGGTGGTGAAGTCACCGGCGGCGAACAGCTTCGTGCCGTCCGTGGAGATGGCCAGCGCCTTGACCTGGCCGTTCAAATTAGGCACGAAGGTGGTGATCAATGCGCCGGTGGTCAGGTTGTAGGCCAGCAGGTTGGTACGCGGGGTCAGCTGCGTGCCTGATGGCGCGCCGGCCGGCCGGGCGTTGGCGAAGGATCCGCCGGCGTACACGGTGTTGCCGGCGATGATCTGGGTCCACACGACCCCGTCTATCTGCACGGTGGGTAGCGCGTCGGCCGTGACGTTGGAGCTGCCGATCTGCAGCACCGGGCCAGGTCCGCTCGCCGCCGTCGCGGCTGTTATTGCGGCTCGCGCTGGCGCGGCCGTGCTTGCCGAGGCCGCCGGCGCAACGACTGCCGGAATCACCAACGACAGGATCACGACAGCGATAGATGACGCGGCCGAAGCCAGCCGCCCGATTGAACGCGTCGGCATTGAGTTCTCCCCTTGACTCGAGCTGCCGCACTGGCCTCCGGCTCATGTAGGGCAGCGCTACGGCAACAACTGGACTGGACGTCCAGGCTTACGGGCCGCTGTTGAGGTCCCTGCTCTTTTCGCTGGGGTGACTCTCCGCATTCATGCGGTGTCACATCGCCTCAAATTTTGGCTTGGCCCCCCGCCCCTTCGTCACTAACTCGGCCTATCCCTCCTCACCTAGTGTGACGCCTTTCCGCAAATAGTCAAATCGATTAGTTGATCTTTCACCCTTAGGCCCATTCCGGACCGGTGCGCCAGTATTGCGCCGCTCTCAACCGCTAGCGGAGCGTCACGTGTTCACGGATTCCGAAGCTCTCGATCGGCTTCTTCATTGACCAGCCGCAAGCGACTGCGTGGCGTGCGGGGCGGCGGCCCTCCGGGCCTCGAATCGCGCCGCCGGATGCGAGCCGACGGGAAGCGTCGGATCAGCGACTCACCCGCTCACTGGTTCCGGTCAACAGGGGCTGCTTGACCGGCGCCGCTCCGTGCGCAGCGTCACTGGAGCCAGCGGACGGCGATGAGCCGCCCGTGGTCGGCTCGCTGATGACGTCGAGGGGAAGCGCTCCGCCAGACGACGGCCTCGTGCCTGCCGGCCCGTCTGGAGTTTCTCCGGAGAGAGCGAACCAACTGTTAACACACGTCGATGAGCTCAGCGTCAGCAGCCCGGCTGACGTTGCGCCGGTGCGCAACAGACCGGCGGAGACGTTGATGCAGGTTCGAACAAGCCTCGGTCCCTGCGGCAACCGGCAAGTCCACTAAGTCGGTCGCACCCTCGAGGTGGCCGACGTGATAAAGAAAATGCGGCACCGAGAAAACCGAAAGGGCCAGCGCCGCCGATATGACAAAGTGCGCCTCTGACCTGAAGAAAGCTATTCCAAGCAAGAGAGCGATGCCGAGCGTTGCCGCCACCGAAATCACGGGCGTAATGCTCGCTGAAAGGCGGGGTCAGATCGACCGTCGGGGAACCTCAGCTGAAGTGCCGTTGCGACACCGTCGCGCTGGCCTACGCGCCGTCCTGACTCGAATAGCGGATGCCCCCGCCGGTGAGTATCCGGCGGGGGCATCCATTTCGAGCGGTCAGCTAATCGCGGGTGATCATCCGACTGTGTACGAGAACGGCAGAATCGCCACCACATCACCGGTTGGGTTATACCCAGATGGCGTTCCGTATGGCGTCGTCACCACGTTGAGCACGCCGCTGATCTTCTGCCCTGAGTGACCGGACGCGGCGAAGGTGACCGTGATGGTCTTGGTCTGGCCGGGGTTGATCACGAGTGCCGTGCCCGGATCGGCCGTGGGATCCAACGCCTGCAGGTAAGGGTCACCGGTCGAGCTGGTGATCGAGGTGGCGAATGGCCGGCCGGTGGCGGTGGCCACCAGATGGGCGGTGGCGGCCGGAGCACCGCCATCACCATAGGGACCGATTTCTTGTGGCCACCCGCTCCAGAAACCCTGACCGACCGAATCGCGCGACTCGGAAACCGTCGCGGTAGAGACGGTGCTGCCGTCCTTTGCCGTCTGCAGATCACCCAACACGTCGATGCCACCACTTGGCGACGACAACTCGATCTGCAGCGGAACATCGGCCGACGCCGACAGGCTCAGCGAGTTGATTTGAGGCGGCACCAAATACACCGGCAACCCGGACAAGTCGTCCACGCTCACCGGCATGGCCACCGTGTTGGAGCCTGCCACCGGGGCGAGCTGGAAGGTCCGCTTACCGGCCAGCCGCGGATCGAGCTGCACATACATGGAGGCCGGGGTTGGGTTCTTGACCGAAATCGTCGCTGTCCGGGTCTGCCCGGCCTTGATAACGCCAGCCGACGGCACGTTATGGGCCGCCACGCGCTGGGCATTGAATGCCACGGCGCCCGTGAATGTCTGACTCAATTCGGTTCCGGTGACGGGGCCGACCACGTTCACCACCAAGCGCCAACGGCCGGCGATAGGTTTGGCCACCACGTTGGTCACCGCGTGTGACGTGCTCGTGATCGCTGGGTCGAGCGTGGTTTCGATCGACGGCACTTCACCGCGGGGATCGATCAGGGCCGTCTCGAGCACGTCCCCCGCCTTCGGCAGGACGGTCGTCACGGTGGCGTCGCGCAGCCCGGCTGGCACGTCAAATGCGTAGGTGAACGTTTGAGCCGGGAACTGGCGGGCGTTGCCGCCGGTGATCGTCCCGGAGAACACCCCGAACCCGGACTTGGTGGGCACGACGGTGCGGACAATCAGCGGGACCGCCACCTGGTGTCCGGTCGACGTGCCCAGTGAAAGGGTGTAGGCGTTATCCCCGCCGACCGGGGCGGTCGGCAGCATGACGTTGACCTTTCGGCTCGCGCCCGGGGCCAGGGTGAACAGCGACGGAGAAACCGACCCCGCCGGGATGGCCCGCTGGAACTGGGCATTCAAGTTCACCGTTCCCGAAAAGCCACCTGCGGCTGGGGTGTACAGCACCGCTGTCCAGGTGCCCGCCGCTGGTCTGCCGACGAGTACCGTTCCGTAGTTTGCCGGGACCGCTCCGCCTTGAGGTCGCGTATTCGTCGCAAAAGCGCCGTTCGGGTCGAACAGCGAAAGCCGAACCACCGGGCCCGGCCGACCGAGCACCGAACCGCTGGACCAGTAGATGGACGAGTTCAGCACATCGGTGCCAGCCGGCACGTCGAAGGTCAGTTTCTGGTAGTACCAGTTAGCCCCATTGGTGGGATAGGGCAAGGTCGGCAGCGATGTATTCAGGGTCGTGGTCAAGTTCTGTTGGCCGATGGTCGCGTATCGCCGGGTGGACGGCACCACCGTGATCTTCTGGGTGCCGACGTTGGTCACGGTCACCGAACCGGTCCTGGCTGAGCCCGGCGCACCGGACAAGCTGAGCTGGTCCGTTGACAAGGTGATGTTCGAACTGGCGGCCGGAGTCGCCGATGTCGCGCCCGGTGCCGTGAGCGCGGCCTCTACCGCGGCGCGAGCGTCGATGAGGCCGGTGCCCTGGTCATCGCCAGCGAAACCGAGATCACGGGCGGTGCTGGTGATGAACCGCTTGACCTGGGCAGGGGTCGGCGACACACCGGCATGGGTCTTGCGATAGGCCTGAATGACCAGGGCAGCCACTCCGGCCGTGAGGGGCGCCGACTGGCTGGTCCCGCCGAACAGTTGGAACGGGCTGTAGCCGCCCGCAAATTTAGTGCACCCGGTGAAATTGCCGGAGTCGTCGCACACCGCCCAGTCGGCCTCGCCGGGCGCCGAAACGTCGATCGTCCCCCCGGTTTGGGTGATACCGGCCGAGGACAATGCCGAGATGTTGCTGTCCTGCCAGCTGCCGTTGCTGAACCGAGGGGCCAACGCGTAGCCCGTCTGCTCGTAAGCACGGGAGTCGGTGGTTGCGCCAGCCGCGATGAATTTGCCGGACGCGGCCGGGTTACCGATCGTGCTGGTGATTCCGGCATCACCCGAACTGGTGGTGATGGTCACCCCGGCCGCGACGGCCTGTTCGTCGAACAATTGCAAGGTATTGCGCGTGCCGGAGTCGGCCACCAAATTCGCGCCGAATGATTCGTTGAGGACGTCCACGTGGTCGACCGTTACCGCATAATCGATGGCTTGCAAGATGGCCGAGTTCGGCAGCAATTCCGACCCGGCCTTGAGCGCCACCAGACTGGCCCCGGGCGCTACACCGACGATTTTGGCATAACAGTGGCCGCCGGGATAGCTGACGGCCTTCGGATTGCCGAAAGTGGCCAAGTCGTAGACGACATTGCCTTGGGCCACCATCGCAGACGCGTCCCCGAACGCCTCAGCTCCACTGGTCGGCGCATTCGGCCCATCTCCATAGAAGTCTTTGTAATCGACGATGGCCGACGTGCCGTCCGTCCGGAGGAAGCCGGCGTTGTCCGGATTGATTCCGTCCGCGATGTAAGCGACCTTCACTCCCGTGCCGTCGATGCCAAGGGCGGCCGCCGTCTTGGCGTGCGGGTCATCAGATCGGACGTTCATGGTCTGGAGCGCCTCGGGTTCCAGACCCGGCTTCTTCGGGTCGGTGGAGCACACGCTCGCCGGGACGGGCGACGGTGGCGTCACCGCCCGCGTCTGCAAATGCGAGGTGATCGACGAACTTGTGCTGTTGGTCGGAGTGAGCGAGACGGTCTTGTCCTCGGTGACGCTGGCCACCGCGGGATCGGCCGCCAACGCAGCCTGCTGCGCCGCGGTGACCGTCGCGGAGAAGGCGTTGCCCAAAGTGAAGTGCTTGACGTTCTTGGGGGCCGGCCCAGCCAGGCGGTCAAGCACCGTGGACTGATCGGCTCGAGCGGCGGACGCTCGGCGGCCGACATGAGAGCGGTCCGCCGGCGTAGCCGTCAGTTGATCCTTCAACACGACAATCACCTTGACCGTGCTGGCGCTGCTCGCCGTCGGTTCGGCGCCGGCCTGCGCCGTGCTGGCCGCCGACGGGGCGATCCCGGTCGCGGATCTCGGTGCGGCGCCGGCTGGCCCAGCCGTGGCTATCGCGACGGCGCTGGCCAGTAGGGCCGTGGACAGAAGTCGCGCCCGGCGGCTCCAAGGTTTCTTCGATGCAGTCGTCACGATGCTCCTGGGCAATGACTGGACGTGCGGTGGCCGCGGAGGGCGGCAGGCCGCTCGATCGTGGCTCACGACCTCCCAACGCGCAAGACCCCGAGGGCAACGAGTAACGAGTCGGCGCAGTTGTCCGGCCAATCAGCTATCGTTCGAAGCCATCCGCGTCCAGAGGTCGGTCACCCATTACGGATGGTCACAACGCCGACAGCTGCACCGCGCTATCGGATCGCTTCGGAGTCGGTCGGTCCAATGCGGCGACCAGCCGGTCAGCGGAACACTCGCTGTCCCTAGGTGACGCGGACTCGGGCGCTGGCCGACCAACACCACTCGGCTCGATCGGCCTCGGGAATGCTCACCGGCGGCCGGAGCGCGGCGGCCCCTTGATCGCAATCAATTGCTGGTGGTGACGTCGGTGTGGCGGACTTCCGAGTTGCGCGGTGAATTCTCGAATAGCGCTTGGTGTTCGTTCTCAGAATTCGCCCGTGTTCGCCCCTGCCCAAGGCACATTCAGCCGAGAAGGCGATCTTCATGCGTCTCGATGTCGTCGATCCTGACCGAGCCGGAGCCGGAGCCGGCGCCGGCTCCGCTGGTGGGCAGATCAGTCAGCAGGGTGCCGGTGTGGGCCACCGCCGCCGCGCCGAAGCGAAGCGCGGACGCCAGTTGTTCGTGCGCCGACCCGCCGTCGGCCGCGAAATAGCCGGCCAGGAAAGCGTCTCCGGCGCCCGCCGTGTTCACGACCCGGCTCGCCGGGGCAGTTCCGTACAAAGCGACGTCGGCCCTCACCAGCACGGCCCCGTGGCCGCCCAGACTGACCAGCACGGTCTCGATTCCGGCGCCGACCAGATCTCGGGCCGCTTCAGCGACCGCGCCGACGGTGGCAAGTGGCCGGCCGACCAGTTCGGACAGTTCCTCGGCATTCGGCTTGATCAGATGCGGAAGGGCGGCGCGCGGCCCGGCGAGGACACCGGCCAGCGCGGCGCCGGAGCTGTCCAGCGCGACCAGCCGTCCCGACGCCCGACCGAGAGCGACCGCCCCGGCCAGCTCGCGCTCCGGGAATCCGGTGGGCAGGCTCCCGCACCACGCCACCCACTCGCCAGCGGTGCTGGCCTCGTCGGCCGCCGAGAGAATGGCGGCCACCTCCTCCGGCGTCAGGCCGGCGCCTGGTGCGTTGAATTTCGTGGTGGTGCCGTCGCGTCGAGACCTGCCCACGCTGGCATCTGTGGCCGTCCAATCTCGGGGTCATTGGGATTCGTTGGGTTTCATTGTATATTCTTGGGGTCAAGGCGTCCATCCGCTCAGCAGGCGTTGGCGCGATCACTGAGGTCAAAGGGGCGACATGCCACTGATCACCACCGCGGCGCTGATGACGGACGCCCAGGCCCGCGGTGGCGCGGTCGCCGCCTTCAACGTGATCACTCTCGAGCACGCCGAGGGAATCATCGGCGGGGCGGAAGCCGCCGGAGTGGGGGTGATCTTGCAGCTCAGCCCGAATGCGGTCGCGTTCCGCGGCGGTGCGCTCGTCCCCATCACGGCTGCTTTGCTCGCCATGGCGGGAGAGGCCAGCGTGCCGGTATCCCTGCATCTGGACCATGTCGAGGATGGTGCTCTCGTCGAACGTGGCGCGGACGCCGGCTTCAGCTCGATCATGGTTGATGCCGGCCGGTTGGCTTACGCGGACAACGTTTCTCAGACCGCCGATCACGCCCGCCGGTTGCACAAGAAGGGCATCTATGTCGAAGCCGAGCTCGGGTACGTCGGTGGCAAGCCGACGCAGGTGGCCAGTGCCCACACGGCGGGCGTGCGCACCGATCCCGCGGAGGCGGCTGGATTCGTGGCCGGTACTGCGGTCGATGCCCTGGCGGTTGCCGTCGGCAGCTCACACGCGATGACTTCCCGGGTGGCCAGTCTGGATTTTGACTTGATCAGCCGGCTGCGGGATGCGACACCGGTTCCGCTGGTCCTGCACGGTTCGTCCGGGGTGGCCGACGGCGATCTGCAACAGGCAGTGCGGGCCGGCATCCGCAAAGTGAACATCGGAACCGCTTTGAACGTCTCGTTCACCGCCGCGGTTCGAGACTTCCTGGCCGACAATGCTTCCGTGGACCCCCGGTCATACTTGCGGGCGGGGCGTGATGCCGTCACCGAGACGGTGCGTGAGCTCGCGACCGTCATTGCCGAAGCCTGACCACTCCGCCGATCAATTATTTGAAGGGACATCGCCATGACCTCCATGCGCCGCGTCGTCGTACGCCCCGGCAGCATCTCTGTGGAGACGGCTGAAGTGCCCGCGCCATTGCCGGATGAGGCGTTGGTCCGCAGCGTCGTCAGCGGCGTCTGCGGATCCGACACCCATGCCGCCCACGGCCGGCATCCCTTCGTGGCCCTGCCCTACCACCCCGGACACGAAGTCGTCGGGGTTGTCGCAGCCGTCGGCTCCGAGGTGCACACCCTGGCTGTCGGGGACCGGGTCACGGCGGAACCCGACCTACCGTGCTGGCACTGCAAGATGTGCACGACCGGCCGGGAAAACCTGTGCGAGAACCTGCGGTTCTTCGGGTGCGGATATGAACAGGGCGGCATGGCCGACTTTTTCACGCTGCCGGCCAACCGGCTGCACAAAGTTCCGGACGGTCTCGATTTCCGGGCCGCGGCGCTGATCGAGCCGTTGTCCACGCCGGTCCATGCGGTCCGGCTGTCCGGAGACGTCGCGGGTCGGTCGGCGGTGGTGCTCGGGGCCGGCACCATCGGCTTGCTGCTGTTGTCGGTGCTGCGGGCTCGTGGCGTCGGCCGGGTGGTGGTCACCGACCCGTTGCCGGACAAGCGCAGCCGGGCTTCGGCGCTGGGTGCTGACGCGGTGGTCGACGCACTGGCGCCCGATGTGGTGGACCAGGTCCGCGGCGCGCTGGGCCAGAGCGCTGACGTCGTCTTCGATTGCGTAGCCATTCAGTCATCGGTGCGGCAAGCCATCGCCATGGCCGACAAGGGCGGTACCGTCGTCATTGTCGGCGTCCCGGCCGCCGATGTGACCGTCCCGTTGCCGGTGGTCCAGGACCATAAGATCCGGATCCAGGGCAGCGCGACCTACCTTCCGGAGGACTACGCCGACTCGATCGCCCTGCTCGAACAGGGCGCCGTGCGGGCCGACGACTTCATCACCGCCATCCATCCCCTGGAGGGGGTGGCGGAGGCCTTCGCCCTCTCGACGTCGGGCCATCACATCAAGGTGCTGGTCAACCTGACCGATTCGCTCTGATTTCCCCCCGCGGCCGCGGCCGCTGCCGGTGGAGGTCCTGTGTCCGCCCCAGCAGGGCTCGGTCGAAGATGTGGGCGTGGACTGGGAGCCCTACCGGGGAGAGCTGGTGGCCTATTGCTATCGGATGCTGGGTTCCGTTTCTGACGCCGAAGACCTGGTACAAGAGACCATGTTGCGGGCCTGGCGGGCGCGCGATCGGTACGACAGCGCGCGGGCTTCGGCGCGGACCTGGCTGTACCGGATCGCGACGAATGTTTGCTTGACGGCGCTCGCAGGTCGAGTGCGCCGGCCGCTGCCGTCCGGATTGGGCGCGCCGTCGGAGGACAGCAATGCACCGCTGCGGCCGGCACCGGACATTCCCTGGCTGCAGCCCTTTCCCGATGCGCGCTTCGACCTGGAGTGGCGATCGGATCTGCGGTTGGCGCTGGTGGCGGCGATGCAGGTGCTGGCGCCGCGGCAACGAGCCGTGCTGCTCCTGCGCGACGTGCTGGAGTTCACCGCCGCTGAGGTGGCCCAACAACTGGATACCAGCGTCGCCGCGGTGAACAGCGCGCTGCAGCGAGCCCGCGCGGCATTGGCCAAGGCCGGTGACATCGACGCGGTCACCGAGCCCGACGACCCCGACGTTCAGGCTGCCGTGTCCCGGTATGTGCAGGCCTTCGAGGCGGCCGACGTGACGGCCTTGGTAGGGCTGCTGACCGAGGACGCCATTCTGGAGATGCCCCCGGTGCCGTTGTGGTACCGCGGTAGCCGGGATTACGGGCGTTTCCTGAGCCGCGTCTTCGAAAATGCGCGGGATCGGCTGGCGAATGCGGCCGCTTTCCGCCAACGGCCAACCCGCGCTCGCTGCCTACGCTCCCGGATCGGCCGGAGACCATGTCCTGCACACGCTGCAGGTCCTCACCGTCACCGGTGGCCGCATCGCCCGCAACGTGGTCTTCGCCGACCGCGAGGTGTTCGCGTTCTTCGGAGTGCCCGAGACCCTCTCGGGAAACTGAGCTGCGCCCGCTGCGATGAGTCGGCCGCATGTCGCCGGTATGTACCGGTGACCATGGATCGCCGGAGAAGGAGAAGCACGTGAGTGTGATCGTCATCGAGTTTCTGACTTTGGACGGAAGAGTCAGCGACCCCGACGGCAGCGCGGGGACCAGCACCGGCGGATGGGCATTCCGGCACGGCCCGGAAACCGTGGCCGGTGACAAGTTTCAGCTCGGCGCGACCATGGACGAGGGCGTGATGCTGCTCGGCCGCCGGACCTGGCAGTTGTTCTCGAGGCTCTGGCCCAGCCGGACCGACCCGTTCTCCGCGCGCATGAACGCCATTCCGAAACTGGTCGCCTCACGCACCCTCGCTGACCTCTCGGCCTGGCCGAACTCTCAGCTGATCACCGGCGACCCGATCGCGGCGGTCCAGGCCGAGCATCGCGACGTGATCATCACGGGCAGTCTGGGCATCGTCCAGACGCTGATGACTCACGACCTGGTGGACGAATACCGGCTGTTGATCTTTCCAACCGTCCTCGGCCAGGGCGATCAACTCTTCCCCGCCGGTCGGCCGCCACTGTTCCTGGAATGTCGGGCGGTGACTCCGGCGGGCGCAGCCATCTTGGCGCGGTTCGAACGGGCGGCGCCAAAGACGCCGTGATTTGTAGCCGGGATGCGATTCCTGCGCGCGCGGTGACGCCGGACGGGGCAGCAGGCGGCCACCATGAATTTGGGCAAGTAACGGACAACGCCCCCGGCGAAGGGAAGCGCCAATGATCGAGGTACGCCGGATCTACGACCCACCCACGTCCGATGACGGCTACCGCGCCCTGGTCGACCGGCTCTGGCCCCGTGGTCTGGCCAAGAGCCGCGCCGCCATCGACGAATGGTGCCGGGACATCGCACCATCAGCCGAATTGCGCCGCTGGTATGGGCATGAACAGGAGCGATTCCCCGCCTTCCGGGATCGGTACCTCGCCGAACTCGATGACGACGGCCATGCGGGCGCGCTCGCCCAACTGCTGACCCGGAGTCGCGGTCGGCTGACCCTGCTGACCGCGACCCGGGATCTGGACCTCAGCCACGCGCGCGTCCTGGCCGAACGGCTCTCATCGGTCCGGTGACCGGATCAGGCCGCCAGCGCCGGGACGTCCGTCTCGTCTTGACCCGGCCCGGGGACCGGCCCGTTGAGCTCCGCCAAGCCGTCGCAGACGTCGGTCAGTACCTTCACGGTGTCCCAGCACCCGGCGGCGGCCGACCAATAGCGCTGATGCTGCCGCAGTGCCGCCTGGGCCAGGCTGCTCCAGAATCCGAACTGGCCGGTCAGGTAGCGGCTGGACATCACCTGCAGACCGCCCGGTATTCTCTCCCCGCTGAAAACCCCGCAGGCGGCGTCGACGTGGGATCCATTTATCGTCTTGGCCTCCTTGGGCGCGCAGACCATATTGGCGGGCATGCCCTTGTAAGCGAGGTTGGATCCGAACGCGTCGGCGGCGATGAACACGTTCTGCCAGGGGATGTCCTGGCGCAGCGCGGTTCGGTCCTGGTAATAGTCGGGGTAGTACAGGCGCAAGAAATCAATGGGACAACCGATCGTGGTGATACTGCTGACCCGGTGTACCCAATGGGCGGTATTGGCCCGCGCCCCAGACGCCGGGAGCAGTTCGTCGAGCAAGACGATACCGCCGAAACTGTAGGCCAACAGGTGGATCTCGCCGTCGTAGGGAAGGTCGCGCAGCGAATCCACGCCGTCCGCGACCGCCGCCGTCACCATGGCCGCCTTGGCGCCGTCGTCCAAATAGATCATCACCTGCCGGATCCGGCGCGCACTGCGCAGTAGTGACTTGCGGAAGCGGAGATAGGCGGCCCCACTGAGCAGCCCGCCGATCACAGCCACCCGACCATCCACCTGGAACAGCACAGTGAGCCAATGGGGCAGTCGCAGCCAGCTCTGCAACGCGGTGACGACGAAAAGCGCCCCGACGTAGAGGCAGGCCATGGTGGCCACCGCCATCAGCAGAAAACCGATGAAAAGCTGATACTTCACGACCTTCGACTTGTACGGGTAAAAGGTCGCCTTGATGAACAGAACGATCATCCGGATCAAGTACCAGACCGACGTCAGGACGTTGGGTGCGGTGCCCTCGGTGCCGTCGTCCTCGCGATCCAGGTCCTCGAGGCGATCGCGATAATCCAATTCGTACAGATCGAAAAGCCGTTCGTCGTGATCGGTGATCAAGGTGCAGACCGCCTTGAGCCCGCGCGGCGCGGCCGGTGACTCCTGGCTGGTGGTGACCGAGTCCGGACGTCGCCGGTCGAGGGTGCGGGCGATCGATTCGGCGGCGGCGGCCGCTGAGTTCACCGCGTCCTGGCCCAAGCCCGGTATGTAGATCAACGCTCGGGGCGCGAAAGGCACCGTTGCCTTGGGCATCACGCACCGCCCCGAGGGCGTTTGCTGATGGAACTTCGATCTCGTGTCGGCAAGGTGATCAGCGCTCCTGCGGGGGGAATTCAGGGCGGGTTTGACGGGTGCTTGCCTGACACAGACGCCTGCCCGGTCGCATCCGTTCCCCGCTTTTCGATCCGCCCTCCGTTCGGCCTAGCGCTGGGTCATCGGGCCCGCTTCAGTGCTGTCGCATCATCGACACCATGTCGCCGAGCCCGGCGGTCGGAAGATAGGCGCGGGTGATGGCGATGCCGATGCGCGGAAGATCGGCCTCGTCCCGGAAGACCATGTACATGGGCTGGTGGCGGGGCTGGAATTTGCTCTTGAATGCGTGCAGCGACCGGAACCCGTACACCGGCTCCAGGGCGCCGCCCAGAGTCTCGAGGAACCGGTCTATGGCGCTCTGGTCGCTATCGGCGACCGGTCCGGAGCGCGCCAAGGGTGCCCCGGACAGGGACATGAAGCGAGCGCCCTCGCCCTGGAAGTACAGGGCGGACGAAGCGATCAAGAACTCCATGGTGGCCCGGAAGCCACCGTCGGCCCGGCGCATCAAATCCAAGGTCCAGCCGACGATCTGGTTCTCCCCACCGTGAACCGGCAACCAGGATGTCACCCCGTGGACGGTCCCGTCTGGCCCGATCGCCAAGCCGACGCGCACATCCGGATCGAGGGCCTCCGTGACTCCACCGAGGGTGAAGCCCATTTCCGGCAGCTTTTTGTCGCCGAGCCATTCCTCCGACAGGTGCTCCACCTGACGGACCACCGACCAGGGCTGCTCAGCCAGTTGCACCATCCGGAAGCCGATGTTCTCCTTGGCCGCCTTGTTCAACGCGGTGCGGATGTCCTGCCATTTCTTGCCTTTGAACTCGAGATCCGGCAGATCGATCAGGTTGTCCTCGGCCACCTGAGCGCTCTTCCAGCCCAGCCGATCGGTCACCCCGACTGTGGTAGCGCTGCAAGAGAAAAGGTATGGCACCATACCGGCCCGGTCGCAGAGGGAAACGAAATCACCGATGGTGTCGGCGGCGGAACCGGGCGGCCCGATCGGATCGCCCAGCGCGACGGCGACACCGGCATGCCGGACGAAGGCCAGGTAGCTCTGTCCGTCGGCGGTGAGCATATGGCGGTTCTCCGGCCACGTCGTCATCCAGGAAATGGTGTCGCCACCGTAACGGCGCAGCAGCTCCTTGGCGGTGTCCGGATGCGAGGTGCCCGTGGCCAATTTGCGTTTGCTGCGCCGGGGAACCCGGAACGAGCGCCGGCCGGCGATGAGCATGACGAAAAAGGCCAGCGAGACCAGGACGTTGGCCGCGAATCCCGAAACGCCGGTGAATTCCGCTTCGGCGCTCTGGCCGGTGACCAGCACGACAATCCAGAGCAGAAACACCAGAACTCCGAGTAGGACCAGGAAGGCCAGCGAAATCACCTGGACCCACCACGCCCAGCGGTAACCGCGACGCAAGCCGTTGGCGATCAGTAGTGTGATCGCCAATTCGATGGCCAGGACCCACCAGGTGTTGTCGCCGCTGTCGTCGGAGCCGAACGGAGTCAGCCGATCGGGTAGCAGCACCGAGACCAGTTGGGACGCTGAACTGATCAGCACGCCCACGAAGGCCAGCAGCCGGATCTCATGCCGGGTCGGCCACGCCCGCGCCTTGAGCCCGCGGGGTCCGGCCAGCCGCGTGGAGAAGGGCAGACTCAGCGCCACGGCGAGAAAATGTTCGCCGTCGGCCATCTGCCCGACGAACAGGATCGAGAAGCCGACATAGGCCCAGATGGCCAGCCGCAGCCGGAGCCGCCACGGCGGTTTCACGGCGGCGCTGGCCACTCCGATGGCGGCCATCATGCCGGCGGAGAAGCCGACGTCCGTCTCCGTCGACTTCTCGGCGGCCCACTCCCATCCGGTGCCGCGAAAGATCAGGAACAAGGCGGCCGTCAACAGTACGGCCGCCAGCTGGTAGACGACGGTGAGAACGATCGTGCGTCTGGTGCCGAGCTTCCATTCGGCAAACCCGGTCAGCAGTGCGAAGGCACCCGCCACGAAGACGTAGTAGATCGGATAGAGCGCGAAGAAGTTGCCGGTGATCAGCGTCCACCATTTGCCCGCCTCGAACGATGGCAGTCCGTAGGCGATATCGCTATACCAGGATTTGGAATCGATCCGCTGCCACAAGGTGCCGAACACGATCGACAACACCATCGTGACGACCACATAGGCGGTGGTGAACGGAACTCGCTTGATCAGCTGGAACCAGGATGGGACCTCGCCGGGTGACCAACGGCCGAGCACTTTGGGCGGCTCGATCACCAGGTCGGGAGCTTTGCTGTCGACCACTGGACCCCTCACTCGACGGTCGGCCGACGGCCAGGGGTGAACGTCCGCGCCGATTCTTCAACTCAATCACACACGCGGCCACGCCCGCCAGATGTCGCCCGCCGACGCCGGCGGCTTGTCGTCAGTGCGCTCGTCAGTGCGCCTGGTCGTAGGCCTCGATGATGTCCGCCTTCACCCGCCCCTTGGGCGCCACCTCGTAACCCTCGGCAACTGCCCACTCGCGGATAGCGGCCAATTGCTCGCGCGAGCGGCCGGAACCGGTGGTGCCGGCGGCGGCATTGTCCGTCGGAAGCTGCGTTCGGGTGACGGTACGGCCCGCGGCGGTCAGACGAGTGCCATGACTGACATAAAGCGCCATGAAGTCAGCCAGCTTCGCGCGGTTCTCGGGGCTCAGATCGATCCGGTAGCGGGCGCCGTCCCACGCGAACTCGACCGTTTCGACGTCCTCTTCGGAGCCGTCGATGTCGTCGACCAGGATCGTCTTCTGCGCCATGCGCGGGATCGTACCGGCGCGCGTGCGGCCGAGCGACGCATTGGAAGATCAGGTGGTGGAGCACCCGGCATTCGAATCGACGCGTCCGGCGAACTATCTGCTCAGGCTGGCGGATTCCGAGCCCGGGCGGGCGTACAAAGCCCTGGCTGCGGACGAACTGGACGTCCGTCCGGGCCACGCCGTCGCTGACCTGGGTTGTGGACCCGGCACCGACCTGCCCGCTCTGGCCCGGAAAACAGGACCTCTGGGATCCGTCATCGGGCTGGACCAGGATCCGGAAGCCGTCGCCCGGGCTCGGGAACGGGTCGCTGCCCTGCCGGTCGTCAGCGTCCACCACGCGGACATGCATCGCACCGGTCTCCCCTCCCGAAGCGTCGACCGGCTTCTCACCGACCGGGCGCTGCAACATGTCGCGGATCCCGCCGGCGTGCTGCGCGAGGTGCACCGACTGTTGCGTCCGGATGGCCGGGCGGTGTTCAGCGAACCGGACTGGGACACCCTGGCCATCGACTACCCGGATCTCGCCGTGCCCCGCGCCTATCGGCAATTCGTGGTCGATCGCATCGTGCGCAATGCCTGCATCGGACGCCAACTCGGCGGGCTGGCGGAACAGTCCGGTTTGGCCGTCCGCCGCGTCACCGGCTTCACGCACGTATTTCGGGACGCCATGGCAGCCGACAGAGTTCTGGGCTTCCAGCGCGTGACCGAGCGGGCGGTCAGCGCGGGCTACCTCGACGCGGCCACCGCCGATCGATGGTTGGAATCCCTGATCAGCCAACCGTTCTTCGCCTCGGTCACCCTGTTTCTCGTGACCGTGGAACCTCGCGTCGATCCGTGAGGGCCATCGCCGCTGACCCAAGAAGATCAGCGTGGCCCTTGACGCGGTCAAGCGATAGTCATAACTTACGTAAGCCATGACTAACGTCTCTGCGCTACTGGATGCGATCGGTGAGCCGACCCGCCGCAGCATCGTCGAGCTACTCGTCGACCGGCCGGCCGCGGTCACCGAGCTGGCCAAGGAACTGCCGATCACCCGGCCGGCGGTCTCCCAGCACCTGCAGATTCTGAAGTCCGTTGGTCTGGTGACGGATCGGGCAGTCGGCACCCGGCGGGTGTACAGCGTCGAACCCGCCGCGCTCGAACTCATCCGGGGGTATTTCGATGCGTTTTGGACTCGATCTCTGTCCGCGTTCCGGGACGCGGCCGAAAAGCCGGAGGAAGCATGACGACAACACACCTGACCACCTGGGTCAGTACGGAAATGGACGTCGAAGCTCCGATCGATCGGTGCTTTGAGGTTTTCACCGCGGGGATCGGTACCTGGTGGGACCAGGACAAGCACATTCTCGAAGGTCCGCTGGCCGTCATGGTCTTCGAGCCGCGGGTCGGCGGAAACATAGTGGACATAGGTACGGACGGTAGCGAATGCCGGTGGGCCCGGGTGCTGGCCTACGACCCGCCCGACCGGGTCTGTTTCAGTTGGGACATCAACTTGAATTGGCAGCTCGAGACCGACCCGGCCAAGACCAGCGAGGTCGAGATCACTTTCACTGCAAAGGCGCCGGACCGAACCCACGTCGTTTTGACGCACCGCCACCTCGACCGGCACGGCGACGGGTGGGAGAAGATGCGGGACGCGGTCGGGGCGGGCTGGAGCCTGGCCGGGTTCGCGCGGGCCGCCCAGTCGTCCGGGGCTTCCGAGATGTTGTTCGGCCGGGCTCTGCCGGTCGTCTCCGATGAAACGATGCGAGCGAGATTGGCCGGTGCCGCTGCGTATTCCGCGGTTCTGCTGTTCCGCACCCCCGCTTTCGTCCGCCCGGCCGTCGATCCGGTCATCTGGGAACACGGCCGCCGCAACATGGCCCTGGTGGAAGCCGGCTGGCTGTCCGTCGTCCTGCCGGGTTCCGACGACTCCGCTCTGTCCGGAATCGGAATCTTCGCCCTCGGCGCCGAGGACGCCAAAACGGTGATGGAAGCCGACCCCGGTGTGCGCGCCGGAATCTTCACCTTCGAAATCCACCCGGTGCGAGGGTTCCCCGGCGCTGCGCTGCCCTGACCGTCGCGCCTGACGGCGGGAAGTCGGCAAGGCCGTTCACCTGGTCAGAGCGAGTTTGATCCCCATTCCCACCAGGACCACGCCGGTCCCGCTGTCCACGGCCTGTTGCGCCGAACGCCGCCGCATCCAGTGACGGACCCGGCCGGCACCGAAAATGATGCCGGTGAACCACACCAGGCTCTCGAGGTCGTGGACCAGAGCCAGCAGCAGCCCCATGGCCAGATGCGGCAACCGCTCGGAGCACAAGTGCCGTGTCCAACCCCGGGATGATGGTCAACAAACCGGCGACCACAGCGAACGAGGCCAGTGCGCTGCCCAGCGTCACGTCACACTCTGCTCGGGCGCGTGGTGGGACTGTCCGGACGCGATCCACCTCCGCCCGGGCTCGGTTTGTCGCCGGAGGGGGCCGGGTATCGGCAGGCATGGCCAAGAGCAACTCACTGCCCAAGTTCACCGTTCCGGGGTTGACCCCGGCCGACGGGGCGAAGGTCGCCGCGATATTGCAGCAACGGCTGCATGCGCTCAACGACCTGCACCTGACGCTCAAGCACGTGCATTGGAACGTGGTCGGTCCGCACTTCATCTCGGTGCACGAGATGCTGGACCCGCAGGTGGAGATCATTCGCACGGACGCCGACGAGGTCGCCGAGCGCATCGCGACGCTGGGTGCTGATGTCCAGGGCACACCGGGCGCCTTGGTACAGGCCCGCACCTGGGAGGACTACTCCATCGGCCGTGCGGACGCGGTCGCCCATCTTGGCGCGCTGGATGTGGTGTACCAGGGCGTCATCGCCGACCATCGGAAGGCCGCGGAAGACACCGAGGATCTCGATCCCGTCACCAACGACCTGTTGATCGGTCAGCTGCACAAGATCGAGCAGTTCCATTGGTTCGTCCGCGCCCACCTGGAGAACGCCGGGGGTGCACTGGCCACCGCGGGCGACACCACCGAAGCCGCCGCCGCCGCGGACGGCGCCGCCTATTCGGCCCAATCCGCCTCGGTCGCCGAATCTTCATCGGTCTGAGTCCGTCGCCGTCTTCAGTCCTTTGTCCGACCTTCCTGAAAGCGCCTGATCAGTCATGCCCAATATCGGCTACACGTTGATGACCGAGCAGTCCGGTCCCCGTCAATTGATCGGCTACGCGCAGCAGGCCGAGAAGACCGGCTTCGATTTCGCGGTATCCAGCGACCATCTCTTCCCGTGGTTGGAGGAAATGGGCCATTCCCCGAACGCCTGGGTGACTCTGGGCGCGGTGGCCCAGGCCACCGAATCGATGGGCCTGATGACCTACGTGACCTGCCCGACCTTCCGCTATCACCCGGTGGTGGTGGCGCAGCAGGCCGCCACCCTCCAGATCGTCTCCGACAACCGGTTCACTCTCGGTCTGGGCGCCGGTGAGTCGCTGAACGAGCACATCGTCGGGGCCTGGCCGTCCGCCAACCTCCGCCAGGCCAAGCTCGCCGAAGCCGTCCAGATCATTCGCCAGTTGTTCGAAGGCGGCTCGGTGAACTTCAGCGGCGACCACTATGTCGTGGACTCGGCCCGGCTGTGGGATCTGCCGGAAAGGCCGGTGCCGTTGGGGATCGCGGTGTCCGGCCGGCAGTCGTGCGAACTGTTCGGGCCGCTGGCCGACGTGATGGTCGGCATCGACCCCGAAGCGGACCTGACGAAATGGTGGGACGCCGCCCACGGTGCGTCGACCCGGAAAGTGGCGCAGCTGCCGATCAGCTGGGACCGCGACGCGGACGCCGCCAAGGAGCGAGCGCACCGGCTGTTCCGGTGGAGTGCCGGAGACTGGAAGGTCAACGCCGAGTTGCCGTCACCGGCGGCGTTCGACACGGCATCCAGTTTTGTCCGGCCGGACGATCTGACGGAAAGCATCCCGTGCGGTGCCGATGTCGGCGCGGTGGTGGAGGCGGCGCAGAAGTTCTTCGACGCCGGCTACACCGACCTCGCCCTGGTGCAGATCGGCGACGACGCGCAGGAGAGTTTTTTCCCGGCCGCGAAATCGGAGATCCTGCCGGAGCTCAAGAGGGCTTCGGCCTGACCGGCGGTCGCTGACCGGCCCCGCTATCCCGGTTGCGTTGGGCGGGGCTCGACGCGGCCAGGTTCTCGCGTCCGTTGCCGACGCGCAGCCGCACGCTGGAGAGCTTTTCCTTCTGTTCAGTAAGCTCAGCCGCGGAGTGCCGGGAAGACTGGTCGGCGGCCGTGGCCTGCTGCCGTCGTGAAGGGACTCCGAGATGAGCGACTCCGTGCCCTTCGCCGAGCTGGTACTCGTGGTCGCGCTGGTCGGCCTGGGTGCGGTCCTGTCCAATCAACTGGCGTTCTGGTTGCGAATTCCCACCCCCGGGCTGCTGCTCATCGCGGCGGCCGTGGCCGTCCATGTCGTGCCGGCCTGGCACCGGCCCAGTGAGCAGTTGGTCGAGCGGGTCGTCACGGTGGCTCTGATCGCCATCCTGTTCGACGGCGGAATGCACATGGGCGCTCGGCGGTTTCGCGCCGCTTGGGTACCGATTTCCGTCGTGGGCGTGGCGGGCACATTTCTCACGGCCGGCGGTGTCGCGGTTCTCCTGCATCTCGTGTTCGGACTTCCGTGGTATCCGTCCCTGCTGGTGGCCACCGCGATCGCCCCGACGGATCCGGCGGTGGTGTTCTCCGTCCTCGGCCAGCGAGAGGTGACGGGCCGGAGCGGAACAGTCCTGGAAGGCGAGTCCGGGGCCAACGACCCAGTGGGAATCGCGCTGATGGCCGGCCTGCTGGGGGCGGGGAGTTCGCCTGGCGGCGCGTTCGGGCACGTCGCGGCGGAGTTCGGGCTGCAGATGGCGGTCGGCGGCGCGATCGGTTTCGTGGGCGGTACCGCCCTGAATTGGATGGTCCGCCGGGTGCCGCTCCCCGGCGAGGGCCTGTATCCCCTCCGCACCCTGGCGTCCGCCCTCGCGGTGTACGGCATCGCCGCCGTCGCGCATGGATCCGGCTTCTTGGCCGTCTTCGTGGCGGGCATACTGCTCGGCGACGTCCGGGCGCCCTACCAGCGGGAGGCGCGCCGCTTCCACGCGGCCTTGGCCAGCCTGGGCGAAATCGTCGCGTTCGTGCTGCTGGGCCTGACCATCGACCTGGGGGTGCTGGGCCGCGCCGATGTCTGGATCCCCGGGCTGGTGACGGGGGCTCTGCTGGCTCTGGTCATCCGACCGCTGCTGGCCGGTCCGTGCCTGGCGCTCATTCGTATGAGCCGGGGTGAGAAGGCGTTCGTGCTGTTGTCCGGGTTGAAGGGCGCCGTGCCCATCCTGCTGGGCACCTACATCCTCACGACATCGGTCCTGGATACGCCCCGGCTGTACGGGATCGTGGTGATCGTGGTGGTGTTCTCGGTGTTCGTGCAGGGAAGCGCGGTACCGGCGCTCGCCCGCGCCTTCCGGGTGCCGATGGAGACCGTGACGCCGCAGCCGTGGACCGTCGGTGTGCGGCTGGCCGAGCACCCGGACAAAGTCAGCCAGGTCACCGTGGCGGCCGAATCGTCGGCCGGCCACCGCTCGATTGCCGACGTTGCCGACGGCCGCTTCTGGGTCACCCTGCTCATCCGCGACCACCAGCCCATCCCGGTCACCGGTAGCACCCTGCTCCGGCCCGCCGACACGCTGTTGGTTCTCGCCGACCCGGCCGACCACGCCGCCATAGCGCGGCTCTTCGACCCGGCGCCCGAATAGCTGGCGCTACGATCCCCGGCCAGCGCATCTGACGCGAAAGACCGGGACGGTCCCGATGCGGTGCCCGTCCCAGCCTTCCCCGAAGCAGTCCTAGAAGTGCAAGCGCCAGACCTGGCCAGAGGTATTGAGTCTGGGAATCCCGAATCCGGCGGCCGGCATGATCGAGAACGCCGACACGTACACGTTGTTGTCACGGTCGACGGCCAGGCCGGCCGCGAAAGGCACGTCGATGCTGGTCTGCTGACGATTGTGGATCCGAGTCACCACGCCGGTCACGCCGTTGGCCACCGGATGTGCCTCCTGGCCGAAAAGCTGGCTGACGTAGAGCGATCCATCCGGACCGACCGCCACGCCGGTGACCGCCGAGAAGCCGGACCAGGTCTTCATCACCAATCCGCGCGGGCTCAGCTTGACCACCCGCGCCGCACCCGGCGTCAAACTGGACAGCCCGCCGACGTAGACGTTGCCCGCCGAATCGGTGGCCAGCGACGTCGGCACGAAGTTGCAGCCCGGGAAGGCGGGAGTCGGGTCGGCCTGGCCCGCGCAGTCCCCGGACGTGACGTTCGGGAAGACGTGCAGCACCGAAATGGAACCGGTGGCGCTGACCTTGAGCACGTCGTTACCGGCTGCGTCGGCGACCAGCCACCCCGTGCCGTAGGCGATCACCGCGTAGGGGTTGGAGTCGAAGCCCTTCTTGTCAGGATCGTGAGCGGCCTCGTAACCGGTGATGTCGGCCAGCGGGTACAGGGCCTTCGACGGCGAAGCGACCAGCAGATGGCCGTCCCTGGCCTTGGCCTGGGCCGGTGCGGCCGGCCCGAAGGTTGTCTCGATGACGGCCAGTTGCGCCGTGGAGGTATTCACCGCCACGCCGTCCGGGCCGGTCGCTCCGCTGCCCACCGGGCCTTGATCGCTAGGCGTCGCCGCGGCCGCGGACAGCAGACCGGTGACGATTCGACGTGGGTGCTGGCCACTGGCGGTGGCCGGCGAGAGCACCGCGGACACCGAGCCGGTGTAGCCGAGTCCCTGCGCTCCACCTTCGGGATCGTTGATGGTGGCGACCGTGCCACCTCGCCCCGCCTCGGCGATCAGCAACACCTGGTCCTGGACCAGTTCGAGGCCACGGGGGTTGTTCAGTCCCGACACCACCACCACGGGGCCGGAACTCGCCTGCGTCGCGGCGGCCTCGGCTGGGCCGGCCAGCGCCATGGCGGTGACCACCCCCGTGGCGACCACGATCACGCGGCGAAGGGCCTTTCGATTCATTCCTGACTCCCCATCTCACGGCTGGATCTCACAGAAACCTGACGAGCCCAGAAGATTAGTGATCAGGATCATGGTTGGGCAATAGCTCAATGGCGTGACTTTCGCCAGGTTGCGACTCCTCACTGATCGTCGAGTCAATTCGTTCGCCTAGGTAAACGGTTTTCCGGGCCGAATATGGCTGAACGTGCCTCGACCGCCACGCTCGGTCGGCGTCAAATGCCGGATGGCTTCTCGCTCAGCTGCCAGAATCCGGCGTTGGCGGGCCCCTTTCGCCTGGCAGTGGCGCAGAGAACGGCAGGCAGATGCGGAACAGCGGGCAGCGGAGGCGATCTCGATGGGGAATCGGCGCGATCGCCTCAGCGGCGTTCGCCCTCGGGGCGCTGACCGCCAGACCGGCCCCGGCGGCGACCGTCCCAACTGCTGACGTTCTCAGGACCGAGATCATCGGCTACAGCGTCCAACACCGGCCGATCACCGCTTACGAACTCGGAAACCCGCACGCGCCGTTCACCGCGGTCGTTCTCGGTTCCATGCACGGCTACTTCGAGCGAGCCGGCGAAACCGTGACCAGAGCCCTGCGTTCGCTGCCGATCCCGGCCGGCCTGAACCTGTGGGTCATCGACACCATCAACCCCGACGGAGACGCGTTGCACCAGCGCGGTAACGCGCACGACGTTGACCTGAACCGCAACTGGCCGCACGACTTCACCTTGTTGGGCGACGACCCGAACGACAAGTTCGACAACCACTTTTCCGGTCCCCAGGCCCTGTCCGAACCGGAAACCAGGGCCATGTACACCTTCTTACGGGCGGTCAAGCCGAATCGGATGGTCTCGATGCACCAGCCCCTGGACGGTGTCGACACCACTGACGGCGGTGGCCGGGATGTGCCCTTCCGCCAGGCCCTCGTCGCCGACCTGCACCTGCCGCAGAAGGCCTTCACCTGCTTCGGCGGCTGCCATGGCTCCATGACCGGCTGGCTGACCGCGAACCAGAAAGGGGCCGCCGTCACCGTCGAATTCGCGTCCCAGGTCCCGCTGTCCTATCTGACGTCGACCGCGCCGCGCGGCATTCTGGCCGCCATCATGGTCGGCCGCCCGAAGGTGCTACCGCATCCGACGCTGAGCATCAACGCGCCCGCCAAAACGTTGGACGGCACGTCGGCCGTCATCACCGGGCAGCTGACGACCGCCGACCGTCACGCCATCATCGCCAGCGCGGTGTGGTTGTGGCGACGCCCGATCGGTACGTCCACCTGGCATCACCTGGTGCTGGTGCGCACCAATGCCCACGGCGACTACACCGCCGCCGTCCCGGTCAGCTGGCAGGGGGCCGACTACCGGGCCACGTATGACAGTGCCTCCGCCGGCTCCGCCGCCAGCGCCGTCGCCCGCATCCTCGGCCAGCGCCACTCGACCTCGGTGACCGCTCACCTATCCGGCCGCCACGTCACCGGCACGCTGACCGACACTTCGAGGCACCGGCCGCTGGCCGGATCGACCGTGGAGGTGTGGGTGTCCAAGACGGCCGCTGGAGGCCAGGCGCATCTGGCCGACCTGAAGACCGATGCCCGTGGCCGATTCTCCGGGTCCGTTCCGATGGCCTCTGGGGCATACCTCCACGTCTATTTTCGGGGTACGCCGTCCATCGGCCCGTCGCACAGCTGACCGCACATCTCGGCGAGCTAGCCGAGACTCTCAGCGATTTCCTCGACCGGATCGGAACCCATCCGCGGCGCCGGCGACGCCGGGACCCGGATCCAGCGTGCGAGAACGATGATGGCCAGGGCGCTGCAGACCAATATGGCCAGAGCGGCGCGTAAACCTAACCACCCGGCCAACGCGCCGATCAGCGGCGGCCCGGTCAAGACCGCCGGCCACTGACCCAGCGACACCACAGCGACGCCCTGCCCGGCCGCGATCCCGGGTTGGTTCCCGGCCAGCCCCATCAGTGTCGGCACCACGCAGGCCGACCCCAGTCCGAGCAGCACGAAGCCCCCGATGGCACTCCAGGTGGTGCCGATCAACAAGCCGGAACCGAAGCCGATGACCACCACCGCTTCCGACAGTTGCACGAATCTGCGCGCGCCCAGTCGATTGACGAACCGGTCTCCGGTCGACCGGGACACCGTCATGGCAATGGAGAACCCGGTGAAGGTTGCCGCCCCCAACGCGGTCCCGGCCGCCAGCGTGTGCGACGTGTACTGCGCGGACCACTGCGTCGCGGAGCCCTCGTTGATCGACGCCAGGAACGAAACGACGAACAGGATGAGCAGCTGGGGAGTGAACCGGCGTTTGCGGTGGGGCTGGGCCCCGGAATGCGAGGGCACGGCCGGATCGGCGGGCAGCGTGCGGAACACGCCGCCCACCAGAGCCAACAGCACGGCGCCAGAGATCAACATCTGGTTCCCGGGCGACAGCCCGAAGCGGGCGGCCACCGTGCCGGCCACCCCGCCCAGCAGCTGACCGGTCGAGAAACAGGCGTGGAAGGTCGACATGATGCGGCGCGAGTAGGCCTTCTCCACCTCCACCGCCTGGGCGTTCATCGAGGGGGCCAGCATTCCGGTCGACAGACCCTGTACGAGCAGCCCGACGACCAGCCGGACCGGAGAAGCGGAAAACGCCAGAATGGGGGCATTGACCACCAGCAGCACCGCACCGGACAAGGCCATTCCGCGGGGGCCGAGCCGGCGGATCAGCGCCAGGACGGTCAACATCGAGATCAGGCTGCCGGCCGTGGACGCCAGAGTGGCCAGGCCCCATTGCGGATCCGACAGCGAGAGCTGGCGCCGAACGTCCGGAATGCGCGAGGCCCAGCTGCCGGTGGTCGCGCCCATCAGGAGGAACTCCGCGGCGACCGACACCCGCTGGGCCGGCAGCGACGCCGGTCTACGCCCCACGCCCGTCCCCCATGGCGTGTACATGTGATCTCCTACGAACGTGCGCACGAAGATCAGTGCTGCCAGGAGCCGCTGTCTCGTGGTGGCGCTTCGTTGTCGGCTCATTCTGCCCGGGACTGATCTGGATCCCGGGCCGGTTAGCACCTTACTTTGCAAGACAAATCTTCCGGCACACCATTTCCCGCGGTTGCCCGCGCGGTGCCCTAGTCTTCCGGCAGATGTGTGAGCACATCGCGCAGGCGCACGGCCTGACGGCGACCGTCGACTACCGGGTCGGTTACCCGGTGACAGTCAACGACAGCACCGAGACTCAGCGGGTAGGCCGGCTGGCCCGCGAACTGTTCGGTCCGCAGGCCTACTTCGAAGCGCCTCGGAGCCGCTTGAGGGCCCGAGTAGCCAGTCAATCCCGTGTGGTCGCCGGCTGGACCGCTGCGTCGAACGCTTCGGCCTCGGTCGTGGGGCGCCGGGGTGGATGCTGGTGGCGGCCGACGTCGGGCAGTCCGGCGACCGACGAGTAGTGCGCCACCGCGATGGCCGCGGCAATCGCCACGACGAAGCCCGCCCAGCCGGGGATCACCCAGCCCGGCCGGAACGTGTCGCTCAGCAGCAGATAGCCGATCGCGGACGGAATCACCGTGTTCGTGGTGAACATGACCGCGGTCACCGGCGTCGCGTTCCCCTTCTGCAGGGCCATGACCAGGACGAAAGCTCCGGCGAACCCGTTGGCGCCGATGGCCCAGCCTTGCGGCTCCACGAAGACGCTCCAGAAGGAGCCGTGCAGGTGCAGGGTCCGGGCCGCGATGGCAATCCCGGCGAAACCACAACCGGACAGAAAGCCCAGCACCGGGGCGGTCCACCGCTGGTTCGTGCGGTTGACCAGAACCCCGGCCACGCACAGCACGACGGCCGAACCGATGAGGATCCAGCGCCATCCGGGCGGCAGGGCCGGCGCGTCGCTGGCCTGTGCGGAAAAGCCCAGGGTGATCAGTCCCAGCGAGGCGATGGCCAATGCGGTCCAGCCCCGGCGTCCCAGCCGGACGCCCAGCACCGCTGTGATGGTGGCCGTGACCCCCACGCTGAAGGCCATGACCGACTGCACCAGGAACAGCGGCAGCCGATGCAGGGCCGCCGTGGACAGCAGAAAACCCAGCACATCCACGAACAAACCGACCCAGTAGAGCGGCTGGTGGGCGACCTTGTGCATGTCGCTGCTATCGCCGCCGAACGCGCCGGAGCGTTGCACGCCGATCGACTCGAGTACCGAGCCCGAGCCGGACGCCACGGCGGCCAGCACGACGAGCAGGTAACCGACGATCACGGCAGCAGTGTCTCAAATCGACGAACAATCCCGTCATATAGCGTCGTCCCGCTCGGCAATGCCGGCCTCCCGGGTAATCGACCAGTGCAATGGACGGCGTCCGCCGACTCCCGGCCGCGCCGCAGCTGCGCTGCATGTTGCGGTGCACGGGGCGACGCGCTCCTATCCTGGACGGCGTCATGTCCTTTTCCGCTTTCCCGACCGCCGACCGTTTCCCTGCTACCCGTGACTTGGACGCTCGCATTGACGCGCTCGGTTTCGCCGACGCCCGCCGCTTGAGCCGACGCCTGGCCAGTGCCGGGAAGATCAAGGACCAGAGCCGCCGGGACGGAGCGGTGGCCGACGTGCGCACCGCGGTCGACCGGGCGGAGCTGGCGCTCCTGCGCCGGGCCGCAGCCGTGCCGGAGATCAGCTTTCCCGACGAGTTGCCGGTCTCGGCCCGGGTGGTCGACCTGACGGAAGTCATCGACCGCCATCAGGTGGTGATCGTGGCCGGAGAAACGGGCTCGGGTAAGTCCACTCAGTTGCCCAAGATCTGCCTGAACCTCGGCCGCGGCGTGCGCGGCATGATCGGCCACACCCAGCCGAGGCGGATCGCTGCCCGCGCCCTGGCCGAGCGGATAGCCGAAGAGACCGGCACCGAGGTCGGCGGCGCCATCGGCTATTCGATCCGCTTCGGTGACCACACCGGCCCGGACACCCTGGTCAAGCTGATGACCGACGGCATCTTGCTCGCCGAGATCAACTCCGACCGGCTGTTGTCCAGGTACGACACGATCATTCTCGACGAGGCGCACGAGCGCAGTCTGAACATCGATTTCCTGCTCGGATACCTCTCGGAGTTGTTGCCCCGCCGCCCGGACCTGAAGGTCATCGTCACCTCCGCGACCATCGATCCCGAACGGTTCTCCCGGCATTTCGGGAATGCCCCGGTCGTCGAGGTGTCGGGCCGGACCTATCCGGTCGAGATTCGATACCGGCCCTACGGTGTGGACGAAACCTCCGGCCAGAGCGATGATCCGGACGAGCATCAGCAGGCCGGCCCCGGCGACGACCGTGCTGCGGAGGCGATGGATCAGAGCCAGGCCATTGCGGCGGCGGTCGACGAACTGTGCGCCACGGGCGACGGCGACATCCTGGTGTTCCTGTCCGGTGAGCGGGAGATCACCGACACCGCCGAGGTTCTGCGCGGCCATTTGGCCGGACGCCCGGGTGTGGTCGAGGTGCTACCGCTCTACGGGCGGCTCTCGGCGGCCGATCAGCATCGCATCTTCACCGACCATCCCGGCCGGCGAATCGTGTTGTCCACCAACGTGGCCGAGACCTCACTGACCGTTCCCGGCATTCGCTACGTGATCGATCCTGGTACCGCGCGGATCTCGAGGTACTCGCCACGGACCAAGGTGCAGCGGTTGCCGATCGAGAAGATCTCGCAGGCGTCGGCTGGGCAGCGGGCGGGTCGCTGCGGCCGGGTGGCGGACGGCGTGTGTATCCGGCTCTACTCGGAAGCCGATTTCTCCGCCCGGCCGGAGTTCACCGATCCCGAGATCGTGCGTACGTCGCTGGCCTCGGTCATCTTGAAGATGGCGGCCTTGGAACTCGGTGACATCGCGTCATTTCCCTTCCTGGACCCACCCGATCAGCGGCAGATCGCCGATGGGATGACAGTTCTCGGCGAGCTCGGTGCGCTGGAGAGGTCATCGGGCACCGACGCCGCACCGGCGGGATGGCGGCTGACACCGACCGGGCGACAGCTGGCCACCCTGCCGGTGGACCCGCGCCTGGCCCGGATGATCGTGGAAGGCGATCGGCGCGGCTGCCTGGCCGACGTTCTCGTCGTGGTGGCCGGTCTGGCCGTCCAGGACGTACGGGAATATCCGTTGGACGACCGGGACAGGGCGGTGGCGGCCCACTCCCGTTTCGTGGATCCCACGTCAGATTTCCTCTCTTACCTGAACCTCTGGCATCACCTGCAACGAGAGGCGAAGGCGCGGTCCGGGAACGGTTTCCGCCGCATGTGCCGGTCCGAGTATCTGCACTACCTGCGGATACGGGAGTGGCAGGATCTTTACACCCAGTTGGCCGGCGTCTGTCGCAGTCTCAAGATGACCGTGAACGCCGCCGAACGGGAACCGGCGACCGCGGCCCCCGCCGACCAGGGGGACGGCCGTCCGGCTACCGGGGGACGAGGTTCGCTGGCCGTTGCCGCTATCGACACCAAGTCTGTGCACTTGGCTCTGCTGACCGGACTGCTCTCCCACATCGGTTTGCGTTCGGAGGTGACCAAGGGCGCCCGACCGGCCCGGGGAGCGGCGGCCCCCTACCAGGGAGCCCGCGGCACCAGTTTCGCCATCTGGCCCGGGTCGGCTTTGACCAAGAACTCGCCGGCCCTGGTGATGGCCGCCGAACTGATCGAGACGGCGCGGTTGTGGGCCCGCGTAGTCGCGCGCATCGAGCCGGACTGGGTCGAGGCCGTCGGTGGGGACCTGCTGCGTCGCACATATTCCGAACCTCGCTGGGACGGTCGGCGGGCCAGCGTGGTGGCCACCGAGAAGGTGACTCTGCTGGGCGTGACCATCGTGCCGGCGCGGACCGTGCAGTACGCCCGCATCGACCCGGAGCTCTCCCGCGAACTGTTCATCCGGCACGCTCTGGTGGAACGGGACTGGCCCAGCCGGCATGCGTTTCTGGCCCATAACGACGCGGCCCGGGCGGAGGTCAGCGCGCTGGAGGACCGGGTCCGGCGGCGCGACCTGCTCCTCGACGACGAGTCGCTCTACCGGCTGTACGACGAGCGGATTCCGGCGGATGTCGTCTCCGGACGGCATTTCGACTCCTGGTGGCGCTCCCAGTCGCGGCGCACGCCGCAGCTCCTGGATTTCACGCCGGCGATGCTCACCACGGCCGGCGCGGACATCGATCCCGAGGAATTTCCCACCTCGTACAGCGCCGGGCCGGTGGACCTGCCGCTCGACTACGTCTTCGACCCCACCCGGCCCGACGACGGAGTCAACGTCCGCATTCCGCTGAACGTCTTGCACCGCGTCGATCCCGCGGCTTTCGAAGCCCAGATCCCCGGGCTGCGGCGGGATTTCGTGGTCGCGCTGCTCCGTTCGTTGCCGAAGACGTTGCGGCGCAATTTCGTACCCGCTCCGGACTTCGCTGACCGGGCCCTGGCGGGGATCTCCGACGGCACCCGTTCGCTGACCGATGATCTGGCCAGATCGCTGACCGCATTATCCGGAATTCCGATCCGGACCTCCGACTTCGACCTGAGCAAGGTCCCGGATCATTTGCTGATGACCTTCCGGGTGGTCGACGACGCCGGCCGCGAAGTGGCCACCGGCAAGAATCTGCCGGCGTTGCAGGACCGGCTGCGTCCGGACACCCGCCAGGCCCTGGCCGAAGCGGCGACGGGGGCGGCGCGGAGCCGCACCGGTCTGACGGAGTTCCCGGCCGAGGGCATTCCTCGTCGCTTCGAAACCGAGATCGGCGGGCAGCTGGTGGTTGGTTACCCGGCGTTGACCGACGAGGGCGACACCGTGGGGGTTGCGGTGTTCACCAGCCCGGCCGACCAGGCCCGGTCCGTGCGGGCCGGTAACCGGCGGTTGCTGCTGCGGGCGGCTCAGGTGTCGGTGGCCCAGGTGCGCAACGGGTTGAGCCGCACCGACCAATTCGTGCTGGCCGCTTCGGCGCACGGCGCGCTGGCCACCTTGGTGCCCGACGCCGTCGGGGCCGGGGTGGACGCGTTGCTGGACTGGGCGGGCGGGCCGGCCTGGACGGCTGAGGCGTTCGCTCGCCTGCGGGGTCGGCTGTTGCCGGCGCTGTTCCCGGCCGTGATGGACATCGTGTTGGCGGCCGTTCGGGTGCTCCGGGCCACCCACCAGGCCGCTTCGGCCATCGAGACGACCGCGGCTGCCCCGGTCGCCGCCCGGTCGGCGGATCTGTTGGCCGACATGCGGGCCACGCTCAGCCGTCTGGTGCGGCCCGGGTTCCTGACCGCCACCGGTGCCGGCCACCTCGGCGACCTGGTCCGCTGGCTGGAGGCGCTGACCATCCGGGCCGAGCGGGTCCGCGACAACCCCGATCGGGACCGGGCTCGGATGGCGGAGATCACCGAGCTGGCGGACGAGTTCGCCGCCGCCATCGCCGGCCGCTCAGCGGAGCGGGCCAACGACGAGGACGTCCGCACTGTGGGCCGGATGCTCGACGAATACCGGGTCGCCGTGTTCGCCCAGCCGATGCGTACCGCCGTGCCGGTGTCGGCCAAGCGGATTCGGCAGGCGATCGCTGAGTTGCGCTGATTCGTGCGGCTCGGTCGTGGCCGGTCGTGCCTGGTGACGCCGGCGCTCGCCGGTAGTGGCGGGGCAGGTAGCACCAGAGTTGTGCGGCTGGCAACGCCAACTTCGGTGCCAGCCGGCGAAGTTTGGTGCTTGTCTGGACGGCGCCCGCTGTTCGCGCCCTACTGTCCGGCCGGCTTCTGCTGTTCCCGCGCCTGGTGGGAAGCGGCGATGGTGTCGACGAACCCGCCGATCTTGCCCTGGGCCGCGTCGATCTTTCCCGCGTGCTCGGCACCGAGCTTGCTCTCCAGGAAGTCGCCGACCTTGTCGACGCCGCCCTTGATCTGCTCGGAATGCTCGGCGACCAGGCTTTCGGCCTTGTCCTTCCACTCCGTGAAGTCGACCACCGTTTCTCCTTCTCCTCGATGTCTTCCGACTGGGCAACGGTGCAGAGGCCCGGTGCGGTTCCCCGGCCCGGTGATCAGCCCGGGTACCCGCGGAACACATGGGACCATGAACGGGTGACAAAGCCGGCGGCCGCGCGTTCCGGGTCGCGATCGGCGGCCCGGTCTCCCTCGTCGTCCCAGCCGACCCGGTCGCCCCTGAGGTCCCGGCCGACGAACTCCGCCCCGTCATCCGGGCCGGGTGCGTCCCCATCCGCGCCCAGCCTCACGGCGGAACGAAAGTTCGCCGGTCTGGTCCAGGGCGGCGCCGCATTCGCCGGGCTCCTGGTGGCGGCCGGCGTGGTCGCTGCGGTGATCGGCACCGGCGTCACGGCCGAACCCGCAGCCCTGGGCATCGCCGAGCCGACGATTCTGGTGCGTTACGGCATCCCACTGATGAGAATGCTGCTCGACTTCGGCGCGGTCGCCACGGCCGGACTGAGCCTGCTGCCGCGGCTGGTCGGTTTCGACCGTCCGGAAGGAACCGAGTCGATCCTGAAACCGGCCCGCCGCGCGGCGGTGTGGACCTCGGTGGCCTGGGCCGTCGCGGCGCTCGTCTCGATCGTCCTGCTCACCGTGGAACTCGGCGGCCGTCCGACCCCGGCCGGCGTGTGGGCTTACATCTCGGCCATCGCGGCCGGCAAGGGCCTGCTCATGTCGGCCGGTTGCGCACTGCTCTCGGTATGGCTGGCGAAGGTCGCCGTGCGCCATGGAGAGCAGGTGCCGGCCGAACTGCGCACCGGAGTGGCCCTCTTCGGCCTGCTCCCGCTTCCGCTGACCGGCCACGCCGCCGACTGGCATTACCACGACCTTTCGATGGTCTCGATGGAGCTGCACGTCGTGGCGGCCACCGCCTGGTTCGGCGGACTGGCGGCGGTCGTCATCTTCCTGGCCCGGCACCCGGCGTTGCTGGTCGAAGCGTTGCCGCGCTTCTCGAAGCTGGCCACCTGGTGTGTGTTCCTCGTGGCGGTGACCGGCGTCTTCAACGGGCTGCTGGAACTCGCGCTGTCGCCCATCACGCACCTGCCGGGCTCGCTGTTCACCACTCGCTACGGCGTGCTGCTGCTGGCCAAGGCGGCCTGCATGGGCGCCATCGCGGTGATCGCCACCCGGGTGCGGTTTCGAATATTGCCGCAGGTCATGGCCCGCAAGAGCACGGCCATCGCGCTCTGGTGCGGGCTGGAGCTGCTGGTGCTGGCCGTTGCCTTCGGGGTGGCCGTCGTACTGACCAGGACGTCCGTCACCCCGTTCTGACGGGGCGGTCGTAGTCGGTCAGGGCGGCTGGCTGGGTTAGGGCATCGGTCCGGCGGCCACGTCGATCCGCCGGACCCTTTCCGAGTCGTCCCGGGCCGGCCGCAGGGGTCGCAGGCCGCCGCGTTATTCGCCCGGGAACCAGGCCGAGACCACCAAGCCATCGCCGGTCCGCTCGATGGCGGACACGTGCCCGCCGGACGAGCCGACGGCCAGCAGCTGATCGACCAGGTCGTCGCCGCTCAGGGTGACGGCTTCCAGATCCTGACCGCGAGACTCGAAGACGGTGCGGCTGTCGTGCCCGCCCTCGGTCAGTTTGCGGAGCGCGCCGGTGGAGGCGAGGGAGCCGCGGGCCACACCGAGGATCCCCAAGGCATCGTCAACGGCCCGCACCAAGGCATCCCGATTGGTCTCACACATGGCCCGGATCAGTTCCGGTCGGGTGGCCGCCACCCGGGTGCCGTCGGCGAACGACGACGCGGCCAGCGACATGGCCAGTGCCCCGCCCGCCTCGCCGACCTGGGCCAGCGTCAGCGCCAGCATGTGCGGCAGGTGCGAGACCCGGGCGACTGCGGCGTCATGAGCGGCCGGGTCGGCCGGCACCACCCGGCAACCCAGGCCCAGAGCCAACTCAGCCACGTCCGCCCAGACGTCGGCCTCGCTCTCCTCGTCCATGGTGGTCACCCAGGCCGCGCCCTGGAACAGCTCCGGGCTGCCCGCGGCCCAACCCGAATGCTGCGTACCCGCCATCGGATGGGAACCGATGAACCGGGCTCGCGGGGCGAATTCGGCGGCCTGCTCGTGAACCCGCCCCTTCACGCTGCCGACGTCGGTGACCCGCGCCGTGGGGGCGACGGCGTCGATCCGGCGGAACATGTCACCGAAGGCAGTGAGCGGGGCGGCCAGGACGACCAGCGCATCCTTGGCAGCGGCCCGTTCCAGGGCCTGCTCGATCGTGGACAGCACCTCGAAGCCGTCGCCGGCCGCCGCGGCCCGAGTGCCCTCGCTGGGCGACCATCCGAAGCTCTCGCCCGGCTGCGCCCGCAACAGCGATCCGCCGATCAGGCCGAGTCCGAGCACACACAACCCGCCGCTCATATTGAAGATTCTTTCGTGCCGGGACGCCAGAAGATGCCCACCGATGGGTGAGATCTCAGTGAACCAGATCGCCTTTTCGTCGCTTTGTTGGCCTATCGGCGTGGTGGCGGCGGCTCGGCGACTCCCGCGTAGCCGCGGTGCGGGAACCTGCGTAACGTTTGCCCGGTGACTGATGGCGCGAGTTCGGGAGCGGAAACGGCAGCTCCGCCGAGTGGGTTTGCGATCGCGGCGGTCCGCGACGAGACCAACTGGAAGTGCTCGCTGCTGGGCTCCGAGTTGCTCGACGACCTGGATGGCCTGATCACCGCCCTGCGCCGGGTGGCCGCGGCGGGAGCCGTATTCGGGCTGGTCGCGGTGGACGACGAGTTCTTCGTGCTGGTCCGGCCGATCCCCGGTGGCGCTACGGTGCTGCTGTCCGACGCCACCGCCGCGCTGGACTACGACCTGGCCGCCGACGTGCTCGATCTGCTGCATGTCGAGTTGCCCGACGACGAGGACATCGACGACGAACCGTGGCCCGAAGGTGACCTGAACCTGCTGGCCGACCTCGGCCTGAACGAACAGGAAATGCAGATCATCGTGGGCGACGACGACCTCTACCCCGACGAACAGCTGGCCATGGTCGCCGAGCGCTGCGGATTCGCCGACCAGTTCAACCGGCTCGTCGATCGGACCTGACCGGTCCGATGCCGTTCGCGCCGGCCGCTGACGAGGCCTTGATCCGGCGCGCGCTGCAGGTCGCCGGCCGCGCCGGGGACGACATCCCGATCGGGGCAGTGGTCATCGGTCCGGGCGGCGCCGAGTTGGCCGCGGCGGCCAATGCCCGCGAGGCCGCTGGTGATCCGACCGCACACGCCGAGATCCTGGCGCTCCGGGCGGCGGCCCGGGTCCGGGACGATTGGAACCTGTCGGGTTGCACGCTGGCCGTGACCTGTGAGCCGTGCACCATGTGCGCCGGCGCGCTGGTGCTGGCCCGGGTGGACCGTCTGGTGTTCGGGTGCTGGGAACCCAAGACGGGCGCGGTCGGCTCGCTGTTCGACGTCGTCCGCGATCGGCGGCTCACTCACCGGCCGGAGGTGCGGGGCGGGGTGCTGGCCGCGGAGTGCGCGGCCTTGCTGGAGGCCTTTTTCGCGGCCCGGCGGTGAAAGGGCCGCGCTGCTGGGGAGGCTCTTCGCCGCCCGGCGGTCAGACGCGGTCAAGGCGGCGGACTCCGGGATGGCCGACCGGCCAGGAACATCCGGCGCCGCCGACACGTTGGCTCGTCCGTGCAACTCGGCGTTTACAGCTTCGGCGACATCCATCCCCATCCGGTGACCCGGGCGACGACGAGCCCCGCGCAGCGCGTGGCCGACCTGCTGGAACGCATCCGGCTCGCCGAACAGGTCGGGCTGGACTTCTTCGGCGTCGGTGAGCACCACCGGCCGGATTACGCGGTGAGCAGTCCGTCGACCGTGCTGGCCGCCGCTGCGGCACAAACCCAGCGGATCCAGCTGGGTTCCGCGGTCACGGTGCTGTCGACCGAGGACCCGGTGCGGGTGTACCAGCAGTTCGCCACCATGGACCTGATCTCACGGGGCCGGATCGAACTGGTCGCCGGGCGTGGCTCGTTCATCGAGTCGTATGCGCTGTTCGGCGCGGACCTGTCCGACTACGACGCGTTGTACGACGAGAAGATCTCGCTGCTCCTGCGGATCGACGACGGCAATCCGGTGACGTGGTCCGGACGATTCCGGCCGCCCCTGAACGACGCCACGATCTTGCCGCGACCGTACGACAAGCCCGAGTGGGGCGAGCATCTGGCGATTTCCATTGCCACCGGCGGCAATCCCGAGTCGTCGGTCCGGGCCGGATTACTGGGGCTGCCGGTCAACTATGCGATCATCGGCGGCATGCCGGCGCGGTTCGCGCCACTCGTGGACCTGTACCGACGGGCCTTCGCGCAGTCCGAGCGGGAGCGGACCCATTCCGGTGTCACCATTTCCGGGATGGGCTTCGTCGCCGACACCTTCGAACAGGCGACGAAGACCTTTTTCCGCACTGGCTGGATTCGATGCGCCGGATCTCCCGGGAGCGCGGATTTCCGGCTCCCGACAAGGCGTCCTTCGACGCTCAGGCCGCGCGCGGCGGCGCCTACTTCGTGGGAAATCCGGAGCAGGTGGCCGAACGGATCGTCGATCTGCATACCGTGTTGGGTCACGACCGGCAGATCTTCCAGATGGACCTGTCGAGCGTGCCGCAAGATCAGTCGCTGCGGGCGATCGAATTGCTCGGCACCCGGGTGGCGCCCCTGGTGCACAGCGCGCTGGGTTGAGGCTTATCCGCGCACGTAAGCCCGACGGAGTCCAGCCGCAACACCGCCTGTGGTTCAGGCCGCTGACCCTCCTCGGCGCCCAAGGATGGTTAGCTTCGGCCATGGGCAATCCGGTGGACCGGGAGCACGCCCGGCATACCCGGGACCTGGATCCGTTGCTGCCCGAATTGCCCGATCTCGACGCCGGCGACGGCGAAGTGATCATCACCGCGGAGATCGGCGGGTCGCAGGGTCGGGCACTGGCTCGATTCGCCGCCGCTCTGCCCGACTCCAACGACGCCCTCTGGGGCGCGTTGCGTCGCTACTCGCTGGTTCCGCGGCTGGCCGGCTCCCACCGGACCGCGGTGTTCCGCGAGCTCTTGGGTCAGTGGCTCTCCGCCCTGGTGTTGCCGGTGGGGGACTGGGACACCACGGTCGCGGTCACGGTGCCCAGCCGCGATCCGGATTATCGGATTCCGTTGCTGGAACTGGGGTTTGCCCCGCTGATCGGGGTGCTCGTCCGCCCTCGCGGTGCCCCGATGCCACCGGCGCCCCCGGGGCACCTGGTCCGGACCGCCGGGTGCGAGGACCTGGATCGGCTCGGTGAGCTCACCGCTGCACTGCAGCGCTACGACGTCGCGTCGGGGGTGTTGACCGAGCGGGAGCGCGTTGTGGAGCTGGCCCACCAGATGGTCGCCGATTATTGGTCCGGAGCGCCGGGCTGGACCTGGGTGGTGGGGCCCCGTGCGCGCCCGGCCGGGTTCCTGCAGGTGCAGCGGCCCGAGCAAGCGGTGTGGATGGCCGAGATGAGCATCGCCGGCGGTTGCGCGGCCTACCTGGGGGAGGCCTATGTGGAACCGGCCGCGCGCGGGTGTGGCGCCGGACGCGCGCTGGCGTCCGCGGCCCACGCCGCGCTCGACGACGCCGGCATTCCGCTGACCATGCTTCACGTGGCCCTGCCGAATCCGTTGTCGGTGCCGTTCTGGCATCGGATGGGCTACCGGCCGCTGTGGACCATGTGGCAACGCCGGCCGGCTTCCGGTCCGGTGATCTGAGGGCGTCCTCCCGCGGGCGACCGGTTCCGCGGCTGGCGATGTGACGACGGTTGGCCCGGCGCTGGTCGGCGCGCGGGTGGGTCCGGCCCGGGCGCTGGGTCGGGTAGTCTTTCCGGCGGTAGCGTGTCCGAGCGGCCTAAGGAGCACGCCTCGAAAGCGTGTGAGCGTGAAAGCGTTCCATGGGTTCAAATCCCATCGCTACCGCCACCCGGAACGGGCTTTGGTCAGAGCAGATGTGCTTGGCCGGAGCCCGTTTCGCATCTTTTTGCGACCGGGGCCTCAACCGTTGTACGACGGAAAATCGCCCCGCGGGCCGGCGTCGGCGGCTGACCTGTCGTCCACCCCGACGAACCGCTCAGGACGCCATCCAGGGCAGCGGGCGGGTTCCCACGTTGAGCAACGATGCATCCAGCCAGCGGTCCGGGGACGTGACGATCGCGACGCAGTACAGCGGCTCCGCCTGGTCGATAGGCACCACATCGGCGCGCAGATCGTCCGCGGCCAGGTCGGGGATCTGGGTACGGCTGGAAACCAATTGTGCACAAGAGCTTTTCAGGGCAGCCGGATCAGTCGCTTGGTCCGAACTGCCGAAAATCTCAACCTGGTGCTGTACGTCGCACGGCGTAGGCAGCGGATCCGGAGTGCCGCAGGCGGTCAGGTCCGCCGGCACCGGATAGGACGCGAAAACATCGCGCACCGACGCGGCGAACACCGGATCCCCGCCGTTGGTCTTGGCCGAGTCCTGCATCAGGCAGGCCAGCCAGTGCTGGCCGGACGCCACTTGGCGGTCGGACGGACCGGCGAGCACGCCGGTGACCGCGGCGGTCACGGTCCACGAGTCGACGGTCGTGTCCACGGCGGGCAGGCCGACATACCGGCGGGCCAGGTCGTCGCAACCGGGCTGATTCGGGTCGTTGATCGCCATCGGCCCGAAGATCGTGTCGATGCATCCGGCAGCGTCCCACTCACATTTCGGCAGCGAGAGCGGCGATTTCAGGACCCCAGCGACCTCGGCGGCGCGGCGCCCTGGCAGGGCTGCGGGACGAACTCGTCGTAACCGATCCGGCCCGATCTCAGCAACTCGTGCTCGCCGGACACCGACCCCGCACACATTCCGACTGCCGGCGGTCCGGGCGGTGGGATCGCGACCGCCAGGCCGGGCACCCGCGGGGCGGCCACGGCGAGCCCGGCGACGAAGACGATCAGCACCGCCACCAGAAGGGTCAGGCCCTGGCCGCGGCGGCTCACCCGGCCACGCTACGTCGAATGGGCGGCCCGCGGTCGGGCTCAGAGCATCCGTCTCGAACGACCTGTTTTGCGGCGGGCGGATGTCCGGGTGTACGTGGAGGTAGGTGGTCTTATACAGCCACAACCGTCACGGACGGAGGGGCTCGGTAGGCACGGTTCTCGGGCCGGGCCAGGTGCTCGGCAGCGTGGTCCGGGTGTCCGTGAACATCGGTGGCGATATACCGCCATCTATGTTCACGGACGGAGCGCCTCGGGCGGATCCGGAGCGTCTGGGCCGGGATCCGGTGCTCGGGCAGCCTGGTCAGGCTTGAGCTGGCGCGGTGATCTGCACGAGGTTCCCGCACGTGTCGTCGAACACCGCGGTGATGACCGGCCCCATCGCGGTCGGCTGCTGCGTGAAGCGGACGCCCCGGCCGCGGAGCCGCTCGTACTCGACGCCCACGTCGTCGACCGCGAAAGAGGCGAGGGGGATGCCGTCGTTTTTCAGGGCCTGTTGATACGGCGGCACCGCTTGATGGGCGTCCGGCTCCAGCAACAGCTCAGGTCCGTCCGGGTCCGCCGGCGACACCACCGTCAGCCAGCGGAAGTCGCCGACCGGCACATCCGATTTCTTGAGAAAGCCGAGGACGTCGGTGTAAAAGGCGAGCGCCTTGGCTTGATCGTCGACATACACGCTGGTGAGGTGGATCCTCACGGTCTCCCGACCCTTCTGCGTTGATGATCGAGCTGTGAGGCCACGGTACTGAGCGGCCTGGGGCCGCCCCCGACGGGCCCCGAAACCCACTGTTGTGAGGTGCGCACCACCATGAACATGTCCGAAGGCCAGTTCCCGCCCTACCCCTCCGATCCGAACAGCGCCGGCACAGCAGGCTGGTTCGCCGCCGGCGACACACCCTCCGCACTGAAGCCGGTGGTCGCGCTGCTGATCACGAACCTGGCCTTGTCCGTGCTGCTCACGGTGGTGACCTTTCTCTTTCATCAGTCGGTCATCGATTACCAACTGGACCACCGGCACATCACCAACCCGGCCGTGCGCCAGACGCTGCAACACAGTTACTACGTCACGACCATGACGCGGGCCGTCGTCAACATCTTGGTCAGCATCGTCTACGCCTTCCTGGTGCGCGCCTTGTTCCGCGGTCGGCGGTGGGCGTATCGCCGGGTCATTCTGGTCAGCGCTCTGGGCATCTTGGGGCTGCTCTTGCTGCAGTTCACGCCATATCCGGCGTGGATGCGGGTCGAGCAGCTGGTGCAGGCGCTGGTGCTGGCCGGACTGTTGTACTGCGTGCTGCGACCGGAGGTGCGCGCCCATTTCGACCCGCGGCTGCCGGGCCGCAGCGTGCGGCGATTCAATCGTTGACCTCGAGGGCGCCGTTGGCCTGCTGAGATGACCGGGTGAGCACCTTCAAGGTCACCGCCCGGCTGGAGGGAAAGCTGGGCCGCGTCGGTGAGCTGACCACCCCCCACGGCACCATCGCCACTCCCGCTTTTGTCGCGGTGGGCACCAAGGCGACGGTCAAGTCCGTGCTTCCCGAGACCATGGCGGAGCTCGGCGCCCAGGCCGTGCTGGCCAACGCATATCACCTGTACCTGCAGCCCGGGCCGGACATCGTCGAGCAGGCCGGCGGTCTGGGCGCCTTCATGAACTGGCCCGGCCCGACGTTCACCGACAGCGGTGGTTTCCAGGTGCTCTCGCTGGGCGCCGGTTTCAAGAAGGTGTTGGCCATGAGCGTCGACGGCCTGCAGTCCGACGATGTCATCGCCGTCGGCAAACAGCGGCTCGCCCATGTGGACGAGGAGGGCGTCACGTTCAAATCGCATCTCAACGGCTCGCGGCACCGGTTCACCCCCGAGGTGTCGATGCAGATCCAGCACCAGCTGGGAGCGGACGTCATCTTCGCCTTCGACGAGTGCACCACTTTGCTGAACACCCGCGGCTACCAGGAGGCGTCGGTCGCCCGGACCTTGCGGTGGGCCGTCCGCTGCCTGGCGGAACACGGCCGGCTGACCCGGGAACGACAGGGCCGGCCGTACCAGGCGCTGTTCGGGGTCGTGCAGGGCGCCCAGTACGAGGATCTGCGGCGGCGAGCGGTGCGAGATCTGCTCAGCATTCCCGGCGAGCATCCGGGCCTGGCGGGCTTCGACGGGCTCGGCATCGGCGGCGCGTTGGAGAAACACAACCTCGGCACCATCGTGCGGTGGTGCTGCGAGGAGATGCCCGAGGAACTGCCGCGCCATCTGTTGGGCATCTCCGAGCCGGACGACATCTTCGCGGCCATCGAGAGCGGCGCGGACACCTTCGACTGCGTCTCGCCGTCCCGGGTCGCCCGCAACGGATCCATCTACACCCCGGACGGCCGGATCAACGTGGTGACGGCAGCGAACCGGCGCAACTTCGGCCCGCTGGTCGAGGGCTGCGGCTGCTACACCTGCACCCACTACAGCCGGGCCTACCTGCACCACCTGTTCAAGGGCAAGGAGATGTTGTCGGCGACCCTGGCCACGATCCACAACGAGCACTTCATCGTGGGGCTCGTTGATCAGATCCGGAGCGCCATCGAGGGCGGTTTCTACAGCGAATTTCGGGACGAGTTCCTCGGCCGCTACTACGGCGCCCGGCCACCTGCGGCGGAGTTCGGCGGGCGGCCCTGAACGTGCCTGTGCCCGCGCGTTGCGCGGGCACAGGTCTTGGGGAGGGTTGGACGGCCGGTCCCGGGTTGTGCCGGGGAAATCCGTGACGTGGAACGGATTTCCCCGGGAGCCACCCGGTTCCGCGGCCGTGAGGACAAACTTGGTCGACGCCCCTGAGACTGGCTGAGGAGGCACCTGTCAAAAGGGTATGTAAGCCACGTGAGGCCGGCTTGGCCCCGAAACACACTCAGACGGGCAGATGTGGCTGGGCTGCGCTGATTTTCAGGCAGCGGCGGGGGGATCCGTGGGACGGTCGGCTTGACCATCCCAGCGGTTTGCGGGCTTCGCACCTCGCCGCTTCCACCAGTGAGACGCGACTGCTCCCCGTTCGTTGTGCGGTGAACGAGAAGAATCTCGGACTTCCGTCCACGGGTGGTCTCGGCGGCCGGAGGTCGGCGGGAGGGCCCCGGACCCGAACGCCACCGGGGTCGGGTTCAGCGGATCCCGCGCGTCTCCCGGCGTGCGCGGCTCGTTCAGCGCACCCCGAGATCCACTTCGCGCATAGCCTGTTGGTAGGTCGGTTCCCGCCGCTTGATGACGCGGATGACCCGGTAGGTGACCGGCAGCAGGATGATCTCCAGCCCGCACTTGTAGACGAACCCGAAGAAGGCGTAGTTCAGGTACAGCCCGAACGTGTCCGCGCCGATGACCGGGGCGGCGATCGCGCAGAAGATGGCCGTGTCGAACAGTTCGGACACCACCGTCGAACTGACCAACCGCGCCCACAGGTGTTTCTCCCGCGTCCGCTGCTTGATCTTGACCAGAACGAACGAGTTCATGAACTCGCCGACCAGGTAGCCGCACACGCTGGCCAGCAGGATCTGGGGCACCGGACCGAGTGTGGTTTCGAACGCCTGCTGCGGACTGTAATGGGCGCTCGGGTCGACCGCGCCGAAGTAGCCGGTCGGCGGGGATTTGATGACGATCCAGAAGTTGATGCTGGCGATCAGCGACATGGCAAAACCGAGCCAGATCGTGCGGCGGGTGGCCCGCAGCCCGTACACCTCGGCCAGCACGTCACCGATGATGTAGGTCAGGGGGTACAGGTACAGGCCACCGTCGGTGGTGATGAACCCGAACTGAATGCCCTTGGTCGCCGAGATGTTCGACAGCAGCAACAGGCAGCAGAACACCGCGACCAGGACCGGATAGATGCCTAGGCTGGGCCGGGCGAATGCCACGCCGGGCACCGGCGTCCGGCCGGTGAGGAAGTCGGTCACCCGCCGTCCCCACGAGCGTTCGGCCGGAGCGAGGCTGTCGGGGGCACGTCCCGCCGTGATCCGGCCAAGGCCCGGTGCACCTTCGGCCGCCGCGGGCAGGTTGTCAGGAACTGTCACGCGGACAGATTCAACCAGCAATGTCGGCTGGGTTCTCAATCACCGATGCGAGCGGGATCCACGATCCATGGTTCGCGCGGCAACCGGTCAGGATCGAAACGGCCGGCCAGCTGCTCCACGGTCACCGGCTCACCGACGGCCGCCAGACCCACGCTGGCCGCCAGTACGGAGAGCACGACCGACGGCCCGATGCCGTGCTGTCCCAGCTGCGCCAACGTGACAGCGCCATCCCGTTTGGCCAGCCGTTGCCCCTGGCCGTTGAGCGCCAACGGGACGTGGGCGTACTCCACAGCGGGCAGTCCCAGCAGGTCCGCCAAATAGGCCTGCCGGGGACTGGACGGCAACAGGTCATCGCCCCGCACCACCTGGTCGACGCCTTGCGCCCCGTCGTCGACGACGACGGCGAGGTTGTAGGCGATCAACCCATCCCCGCGGCGCAACACGAAGTCGTCGACCACCCCGGTGAACGGCCCGGCCAGGCGGTCCAGAACAGTCCAGGTCGCGACCTCGGACCGCAATCGTAGGGCCGGCGCCCGGTCCTGGCGGCGCTCGTCCCGCTCCGCGTCGGTCAACCGGCGGCACGTCCCTGGATAGGTCCCCGGGGGACCGTGCGGGGCGACAGCCGCCTCCAAAACCTCCCGCCGGGTACAGAAGCATTCGTAGGTCAGTCCGGCGTCGATCAGCCGATGCACCGCCGCGTCGTAGAGCGGGCGTCGCTGGGACTGCCAGCTGACGGGTGATCGCCAGGTGAGTCCGAGCGCCGCCAGATCCGCGAGCTGCCGGTCCGCCGCGCCGGCCCGGACCCGGTCGAGATCTTCGATTCGCATCCCGAAAGTACGACCGCTGGTCCGCGCGAACAACCAGGCCAGCAGCGCAGTCCGGAGGTTGCCCACATGCAGGTCACCCGACGGGCTCGGGGCGAACCGGCCGCCCCCGCGGGTCGGAGGATGTTCGGACACTTTCCGGTCAGCTGTCCCAACACAAGCAGAACGGATGCCCGGACGGGTCTCGATAGACGCGGAACTGCAGCGCCGTATCCTCCGGCAGCCCGGTGGCCCGGGCGCCCAGGGTGAGCACCCGCTGCTCGGCGGCTTCGATGTCGCGGACGTAGAAATCGAGGTGCATCTGTTGCGGGATCGCGGGATCGGGCCAGGTCGGCGGGGTGAACTCGGTGGCCAGCTGGAAGGCGATGGCCCGGCCGCGGGCTCCGCCGGGCGGCCGCACCGTCACCCAATCGTCGTCCTCGCCGGTGATCTCCCAGCCGAGGACGGCCGCGTAGAAATCGGCCAGCCGCCGCGGTTCGGGCGTGTCCAGCGCGATCACATCGAACAGCACGGCACCGGGGTCGGTTGATGGCGTCGGTTCGGTCATGAGCACATCAAAGCGCGGGGCACCGACAGCGCCGGCATCGCCTTCATCGTCGAGCACCGTCAATTCCGACGGCTCGCTTTCCAGCGCTCCAGCATGGACGCCAGCTCCGTGGCCAGAAATTCGAAGAAGTCCACGGTCTCCTGCAGGCGCGCGCCGGCCGCGGTTCGGCTGCCGACCGACCTCACCCCGGCTTGCAGTGACTCGATGAGCATGCGCAGACTGCGGGTTTCCGACGTGAACGTGGACAACCACTGGTCACCGTCGACGGAGAACACGTCCCGGCGCGACCCCAGTTCCCGCGACCGCCGGATGAGCCCGACCCGGATGAGGTAGTTCACGGCCCCCGAGATCCCCGCCGGGCTGGCCTGCAGAGTGGTGGCCAACTCCGCAGCCGTGAGCGATCCGCGCTCGGAAACCAGCAGGGCGCTGAAAACCCGGCTCGGCATCCGGGCCATTCCCGAACGGGTGAGGGATTCGCTGAAGTCCGCGATGAAGTTCCGGGGCGCATTCTCCGCCGAACTGGTCTCTGGGAGAGCCGTCCGCACGGCCGCCGACTGCGGCCGCCGGCGCTGACGGGTCGGCTCGGCAGTCGCTCGGCCCGGAGCCGACCGTGAGCCAGTGACGCTCATGAGTACACGTTAACGCAGTTCTGAATCTTCATAAATTACTGAAATATGTGTAGCCTCGGCACATGGATTCCGGCGGGGTCGTTGACGTGGCGGGTCTCGTCAAGCGCTTCGGTCGAACGACCGCGCTCGACGGCCTGGACCTGTGTGTCCAGCGAGGTGAGGTGCACGGCTTCCTGGGACCCAACGGCGCCGGCAAATCGACGACCCTGCGCATCTTGCTGGGGCTGTTGCGCGCCGATAGCGGTCGTGCTCGGGTGCTGGGCGCGGATCCGTGGCAGCGCCGGAGTACCACGGGCGCAATCGCCTACGTACCCGGGGACGTGGCACTGTGGCCCGGCCTGACCGGTGGCGAAACCGTCGATCTGCTCTGCCGGCTGCACACGGGCGGCGCCGTGCCGGCGCGGAAAGCGGAACTGTTGGAACGGTTCCAGCTGGATCCCGGCCGAAAGGCCAAGGCCTACTCGAAGGGCAATCGCCAAAAGGTCGCGCTGGTGGCCGCGTTGGCGGTCGACGCGGAACTGCTGGTGCTCGACGAGCCGACGTCAGGGCTGGACCCCTTGATGGAGGAAGTCTTCCGGGGCTGCGTGCGCGATGCCGTCGGCCGCGGCGCCACCGTGTTGCTGTCCAGCCACATTCTGTCCGAGGTGGAAACGCTCTGCGAGCGGGTCACCATCGTGGCCGCGGGACGGGTGGTCGAATCCGGGTCGTTGGCCGACATGCGCCATCTGTCACGGAACGTCGTCGAGGCCACGCTGTCGAAGCCGCCACCGCTTGCCGCGGAACTGGCGCGCATTCCCGGCGTGGCTGATGTCCAGGTCGACGGAACTCGAGTGCGCTGCCAGGCCGAGGCCGCCGCGTTGCCCGCGCTGACGGGAGCGTTGGCCGGGTTTGGCTTGATCAATCTGGAATGCCGCCCACCCAGTCTGGAGGAGTTGTTCCTCCGTCACTACGGGTCCACTCGCTCGGCCGGACCCTCGTGACGACCGCCGGATCTCCGCGAACCCGCTTCCGGGTGCTGCTGGAGTTGGACGCCCGTCGCAGCCGGATCTTCGTGGCCGTTTGGGTCTACGCGTTGGTGGCCACCGCGGCCAGCACGGTCGTGAGTTTCAAGTCGTTGTATCCGACTCCGCAGGCGCGGCATTCCCTCGCCGTGGGGGTGAAGGAGACGGTTGCTCTGCTGGCCCTGTCAGGACGCATCAACGGAGAGAGCCTGGGCGACCTCGTGGCGTGGCGGCTCGTCGCGCTGGGCGGTTTGGCCGTGGGCATTTTCAACGTTCTACTTGTCGTTCGCCACACGCGGGCGGAGGAGGAAAGCGGCCGGGCCGAACTCCTGCTCGCCCGGGGCCCGGCTCGTGCGGCATTGGCTTACACGGCCCTCATGCTGGCTGCTGGCACTGACGTGCTGATCGGGGTGTTGGCGATCCTGGTCTTTCGGCTGACGGGCCTGCCGTGGGCGGGAAGCGCCGGCCTGGGCTTGTCGTGGATGCTGCTCGGCGCGGCCTTCGCCGGCATAGCCGCGCTGGCAGCGCAACTCGCCGAAACCAGCCGAGGGGCCAACAATCTCGGGGTCGGGGCAGCCGTCGCGTTTTTCGTCCTTCGCGCGGCGGGCGACTCCGGAACGTCGACATCGTTTCTCGCCTGGCTCTCGCCGATCGGCTGGGTGGAACGGGGCAACTGGTTCTCGGACAACAATTGGGCGGTGCTGGCCCTGCCGGCCGGCTTGGCCGCGGTGACCGGCGGTGCGGCCCTGGCCCGGGCCGGTCGCCGCGACCTGGGGGCCGGTTGGTTGCGGTCCCGGCCCGGGAAGGCTTACGCCTCCCGGGTTTTGAGCGGTCCGGCCGGGTTGGCCTGGCGACGGGACAGAGGGCAGATCCTGGTCTGGATCGTCTCTACGGCTGCGCTTCTGGCCTTCGCCGGGGCGAGCGCGCCGGGGATCGGTGACATTTTCGGGGGTGGCCCGAGCCGCGAACTGCTGGTTCGCATGGGCGGGGCCACCGCAGCCGACATCGCTTTCCTGTCCATCATGATTCAGGTGGCGGGTCTGGTCGGGGCGGTCGTGGGAGTCGCCTGTGCAGCGGGTGTGGCCGCGCAGGAACGATCGGGGCAGCTCGAACTGTTGCTGGCCCGACGCCCGCGGTGGTCCGGGCGGCTGCGAATGATCGGCGGTTCTCTGCTGACCGTGGCCGGCGGCCCGCTTCTGCTGCTGGCGATCGGCGGTGCGGCCGCCGGGCTGGCCGCCCAGCTGGCCGATCCGAGCGAGCGGGTGGTGGGCAAAACGGTCATCGCGGCGCTGGCCCAATTCCCGGCGGTGCTGGCGGTGGTGGCGGTGGCCTTGCTGTTCGTGGCGGCTTCGCCGCGCTGGGTGGCCGGCGCCTGGGCCGTGCTCGGCGCGGTGTTCCTGCTAGCCGAACTGGGTCCGAGCCTGAATCTGCCCGGCTGGGTCGCCGGGCTCGCGCCCTTCGCCCACATGCCCGCGCTGGAATCCGGCGAGCTGCTCACCGGGACGAGCGCCGCCATCGGCGCAGGTGCCCTGGTCGTCCTTGCGCTCTCAGCCGTGGTGTTCGGCCGGCGGGACCTGGGGTGATCGTGCATGACCTGCCCGGTGCGTGCCTTCACAACAGCGCTCCGCTTTGACATCGGTTCACGCCGTTGCGAAGGCCGAGACGCTCGGGCCCAGCCGATCCCGCGGAGGGTCAGCCCCGGTCGGCGGCGACGGCGACGCCGACCAACCGGTCGTGCGGCTTGGCCAGCGGAATCATCAGCAACAATCCGGCGGCCAGCACGAGAAGGATGCCCCAGACGCCCGCCTTCTGGGAGCCGGTGACACCGGTGAAGACGGCCCACAGCGACGCCGACAGGAACGAGACCGCCCGGCCGGTGGTGGCGTACAGACCGAAGATCTCGCTCTCCCGGCCGGGCGGGATCAGCCGAGCCAGATATGTGCGCGACGCGGACTGGGCCGGTCCGACGAACAGGCACAGGATCAGCCCGAAGATCCAGAACGCGCTGGGTCCGTTGAGGAAGGCGACGATGGTGCCGGCCACCAGCAAGCCGATGAGTGAGGCGATGATGACCGCCTTCGGTCCGATGCGGTCGTCGAAGCGTCCGGCCACCACGGCGCCCAGCGCCGACACGATGTTGGCGGCCACGCCGAAGATGAGCACCTGGCCCGAGGCGATGCCGTACACGGCGGCCAGGATGGCGCCGAAATGGAAGACGCCGGCGAGGCCGTCTCGGAAGATGGCGCTGGCGAACAGGAACCGCGCCATGACCGGATCCTCGCGGATCAACCGTCGGATGTCGGAGAACAACAATTTGTACGCGGCGAAAAAGCCGACCCGCCGGCCGGCCGGTCCGGGCGGCACCTCCGGCACTTTGAAGAACAGCGGCAGCGCCGACAGCGTGAACCACACCGCGGCCACCAGGGCGATCAGCCGGACGTTGAAACCGTCGGTGTGCGAAATGCCGAAGAATCCGCGGGTCGGCCCGTCGCCGGCGATGAAGCCGAAGTAGCAGATGAGCAACAGGAAAATGCCGCCGAAATAGCCCATGCTCCAGCCGAAGCCGGAGACGCGCCCGATGGTGGCGGGGGTGGAGATCTGCCGGAGCATGGCGTTGTAGAACACAGCGGCGATTTCGAAGAAGATCGACCCCAGCCCGATGAGGATGGCGCCGAGCAGGAAATAGCCGGTGCTGTCGTGCACGAAGAACAAGCCGAGTGTCGACAGGACCACCAGGGCCGTGTAGATGCCCAGCGACCGTTTCCGTTGCCCCCCGGCATCGGCGCGCTGGCCGGTGACGGGAGCCAGCACGGCGATGAAGAAGCCTGAGATACCGACGGAGATGCCGTACCAAGTGCTCGCGCCGGGAGAGCGCAGGTTCTCGCCGACGGATTCGGTGAGGTAGACGGAGAAGATGAAGGTGACGACCACGGTGTTGAAGGCCGCCGAGCCCCAATCCCAGAACGACCAGGCCACCACTTGACCGACATTGCGTTGCCGGGGCGGAAGAACCGGCGTGTCCGGGCTGGTCATGGACGGCAGCGTAACGGCGCCGAGCGTCGGCCAGGCATCAGGCGGACGAACACGCGCGGCGACGGGCCAAACCGCTCAACCAGCCGAATCGTTCACTCAAAGACCTGGGAACAGACTTTCTGACCCGCCCGACCGCTCAGCCGGCGACTCGCGGCTTCCGACGGCGCAGAAGCGTCATGGACAAATAGCCGATCGGCACGATGAGCCAGGCGGAGAACAGCCGATAGACCAACACCGCGGCCGAGGCCGGTCCCTGCGCGGCATGGGCCGCCACCAGGGAGGCCAGGAGCGTCGCCTCGATGACCCCGATCCCCCCAGGCGTGAGCGGGATCTGCCGCACCACCTGGATCCCGAGGTAGATCAGCGCCAACTGGAACGGGTCGATCACAATGGCAAAGGCCCGACAACTGGCGTAGAGACAACACAAATCCAGGCCCCAGTTCAGGGCCGACGTCCACAGAGCCAGCCGCCAGTCGTGCCCGCGGACACGCCCGGCTTGCCGACCGGTGTCCAGCATCTGCCGGAACCCGGCCTTCAGCTTCGGGTGCCGATCAAGCCAGGCGGCAAATCGACGCACCCGAGGGCCGAGCTCCCGGGCCGGCCGTTGCGCAGCGGCCATCCGGGCCGGCCGGTTGGACAACCACACCAGCCCCACCAACGCCGCGCAGATGCCCAGCCCGATCAGCGCCGCCAACAACGGATAGGCCTGGCCGAGGTGCAGAAAGTGGCTGCCGGCGGCCAGCCCCACACCACCGACGTACAGCAGCACCAGCGCGCTCAGCGACAGCACGCCCGAGATGAGCAGCACGGTCGCGGCTGTCGCGGCGCTGGCGCCGTGCGCTCGGTACTGGCGATAGGAAAAGCCCGCCCCCAGCGCGCTCCCGGCCGGCAGGCTCATGGTCATCGCGGTGCTCGAGTAGGTGATGACCCCCACCTGGAACAGCGACACCTGAACGCCGAAGGCCCGGAGCAGCCGGCGCTGCTGCCGAATCAACATGCCGATCGAGGCCGCTTGGAAAGCGGCCGCGGCACCCACCCACCACCAACGGGCCCGACGGAACGACACAGCGACCTCGTGTGGGGAAGGCACCTTGTCCCACAGCACCGCCACCACCACCGTGGCCACGACCAAGCCGGCGACGATCCGGAGCGCCCAATGCCACCAGGGGCGCGGCGCGGCGGCCGACGGCTCGACGGCGTCGTCGGACAGTTCGGCCGCGGCCTGGTCGGGCGAGGGTTCCAGCGGTCGGGAGGTCACGGCGACCACTGATCGGTCAGATACCGCTGAATGGTCGGGCCGACCCGCTCCACCAACCGGGACACCGGTGCGTCGGCCAGACCGGGTACGGCCAACAAATAACGCCCCACGATGAGTCCGATGAGCTGGGACGCGACCAGTGCCCCGCGATCGACCGCCTCCCGGCCGGTGAAGCCGAGGTCGGCCAACAGCCGCGCGATGATTTCGGTGGCCAGGAATTCGCGCATCAGCCGGCTGCCGTGCGGGTCGTCCAGGGCCATCCGCAACGCGGCCAGCAGCGCGGGCTGGGCGGGCGAATCCCAGACGGTCAGAACGGTGCCGATCAGCCGACCACCCAGTCCGTCCAGGCCACCGGCGGCGAGCCGGCCGAGCAACTCGCCGGGGTCGACCGGCACCGCGACGGTGGCCAGGAATAGATCCTTCTTGGAGCCGAAGTAGTGGTGCACCAGGGCCGCGTCGACGTCGGCCACCCCGGCGATCGACCGGATGGTGGCGCGGGTGTAGCCGTGATCGGCGAAAACCGTCCTGGCGGCATCGATCACCGCCTGGCGGGTGTCGGGATTGCCTGGTCGACGGCCGGTACGGCGCCGCTGCGGCGAGCGCGTCGTCGCATGGGTCGCGGGGTCGGCCATGACTTCCTTCGGTGCCCGGTTGGTGGGTTCGCGACCCCGGATGTGGCTCAGGCCGTCCGGCGTCGCATGGTCGCAGCTGCGAGCGCCAAGGCCAGGATCACACATCCGGCCAGGATCCCGAGGTCCCGCCACAGCGTGGCCGTCGCCGCCGCCGAACGGTCGACCTCCTGCATGGCTTCCACGGCATAGGACAGCGGCAGCACGTCGCTGATGCCTCGCAGCCAGCCGGCCATCGCGGACCTGGCCACGAACAGTCCGCACAACAACAGCTGCGGGATGACCACCACCGGCAGCATCTGGACCGCCTGGAACTCGGTCCTGGCGAAGGCCGAACAGAACAGACCGAGCCCGACGCCGAGAAGCGCGGTGAGGACGGCGGTCAGGATCACCAGACCGAGACCGCCGGCCGTATCCAGGCCGAACCACCAGGCCGAGATGCCGGCGGCCAGCGCCGCCTGCAGCGCCGCCAGGACGCCGAATGCCAGCCCGTAACCGCCGAGCAGGTCGATGGCCCGGATCCGGGTCGTCATGAGCCGCTCCAGCGTGCCGCCCGTCCGTTCGCGCAGCATCGCGATGCTGGTGATCAGGAACATGATGATGAACGGGAACAGCGCCAGCAGAACCGGAGCGACGTGCCCGAAGACGAGGCGCTGGCCGGAGAACATGTAGTACAGCAGCGTCAGGAGCACGACCGGGACGGCGACGATCATCGCCACCGAACGCGGATCGTGGCGTAGTTGGCGAAGTGAGCGGGCCGCGGTGGCCAGCAACGGGTTCATGCGGGCGCTCCCGCCTGTTCGGCGCGTCGGATGAGGGTCAGGAACGCCGCGTCCATGTCCGCGGCGTTCGCTTGGCGCAAGATGTCGGGCGGCGGGCCGGCGGCAAGCAAGGCACCGTCCCGCAGCAGCAGCAACGCGTCGCAGCGAGCCGCCTCGTCCATCACATGACTGGACACCAGCACGGTGGCACCTCGGCGGGCCCGCGCCCGGAACCCGGACCAGAGCTCCTCCCGCAACACCGGATCCTGTCCCACCGTGGGCTCGTCGAGCAGCAGCAGTGCGGGATTGCCGATCAGAGCACACGCCAGGCTCACCCGGGCCCGTTGGCCGCCCGACAGATTGCGGGTCAGCGACTTCTCGCGGCCGCCCAGCCCCACCTCGGCCAACAGGCGAGCGGCGGCCGGGCGGTCCGCGCCGACGATGGCGCCGAAGTAGGCGACGTTCTCCAGCACAGACAGGTCGTCGTAGATGGCCGGCGCCTGCGTCATGTAACCGACCCGACCCCGCAGGGAGCGGGCGCCGGCCGGTTCCCCGAGGACGGATATCCGGCCGGCGGTGATGCGCTGCACTCCGGCGATGGCCCGGATGACGGTCGTCTTACCCGATCCCGAGGGACCGAGAAGCCCGGTGACCATGCCCTCTTCGACGGTGGCCGACAGTCCGCGAACAGCGGCAAAGGGCCCGCGCCGGATAGTGAGGTCGTCGATCGTGATCGCGGCCATGGGGACCTCCCAAGTTTCGTCCGAGACAGCCAATTCACCACTCGATGACTTCGACTGTGCGTCAGAAAGTCGCCGAAGTCAACAGGTGATGAATTTCCGCTGGCGAGGGATCGGCGCCGCCTGGCCGCCCGCACGCCGGCACCGAACGGCAGGCGAGAATGGCGCACATGTCGCGCAGCGTGTACCTGGTGGCTCCCGAGGGCGAGTCGGGTAAATCGACCGTGGCCCTCGGCCTGGTGGACCTGCTCAGCCGCCGGGTCGGCCGGGTCGGTGTTTTCCGCCCGGTGACGGAGTCGCACGCCGAGACTCGACTTGGTGGTCGAGATGTTGCTGGCCCACCCGGCGTGGAGCAGGACTACGCCGCCGCGATCGGGCTGGACTATGCCCAGATGCACGCGGATCCGGAGGCGGCGCAGGCCGAGATTGTGCGCCGGCACCGCGCGCTGGCCGCCCGCTACGACGTCTTGGTCGTGCTGGGCAGTGACTACACGGACGTTTCCACGCCCAACGAACTGGCCTTCAACGCGCGAGTGGCGGCCAACCTGGGGGCTGCGCCGATCCTGATCGTGCACGGCCGTGGCCGCACGCCCGACCAGGTGCGGGCGGCGGCCGATGTGGCTGAGGTGGAACTCGCGGCCGCGCATGTACATCCGATCGCCATTCTCGCCAGCCGGGTGGACCCGGCGCAGTGCGCGGCGGTGTCATTCGCCTTGGCCGCGGGGCGTCACAGCGCCGGTGGTCGCGATCCCGAAGTCCCGTGTTGGCGGCACCGCCGGTCTCGGCGCTCCGGGACGCGGTCGGCGCCAGCCTGGTGCGCGGCGATCCGGCGCTGCTGGAGCGGGAGTCCCTCGGCTTCCTGGTAGCGGCCATGTCCTTGCCCAACGTGCTGATCCGGCTGCGCGAGGACGTCACGGTGATCGCTCCCGGGGATCGGTACGACCTTCTGCCCGGGCTTGGTGATGGCCCATCAGTCCGGGACATTTCCGCGCTTGGCCGCCATCGTGCTCACCGGCGGCTACACTCCGCCGGAGTCGGTGAGCCGGCTGATCGACGGTGTGCATCCCGATCTGCCCATTCTGGTGGCCAGCACGGCGGAACCTTCGAGACGGCCACCACTTTGGCGTCGGTGCGCGGCCGGCTCACGGCCGGCTCGCCGGTCAAGATCGCCACAGCCCTGCGCGTTTTCACCGAGTCGGTCGATGCCGACGCGCTGCTGGCCGCCATCGACGTGGCCGGACCCGAGCAGACCGGCGTGGTGACGCCGCTGATGTTCCAATACCAATTGCTCGACCGCGCGCGGCAGGTGCAAAAGCACATCGTGCTTCCCGAAGGCGAAGATCCCCGGATCCTCACGGCCGCAGCCAGCTTGCTGCAGCTCGGCGTGGCCGAGTTGACCCTGCTGGGCTCTCCGGCGGCCATCAGGACAGGCAGCGGCGGCCGCGGGCGTCGACATAGAGCTGGCGCACATCGTTTCGCCCGACGACGAGGAAGTGGTCGAACGGTTCGCTCAGGAGTACGCGCGACTCCGCGCGGCGAAGGGCATGACGATGGAGAGGGCGCGCGACATCGTCGGGACGTCTCGTATTTCGGCACCATGATGGTCCACCTGGGCATGGCCGACGGCATGGTGTCGGGAGCGAGGCACACCACGGCACACACGATCAAGCCCTCCTTCGAGATCATCAAGACGGTGCCGGGGACATCGATCGTGTCCAGTGTGTTCCTGATGTGCCTGGCCGACCGGGTGCTGATCTACGGCGATTGTGCGGTGAACCCGGACCCGACGCCGAGCAACTCGCCGACATCGCCATCTCCTCGGCCGCCACGGCGGCGCGTTTCGGGGTGGAACCGAAGGTGGCCATGCTTTCCTACTCGACGGGCAGTTCCGGGGCCGGTGCGGACGTGGACAAGGTCAGGCGGGCCACCGAGCTGGTGCACGAGAAGCGTCCCGACCTGCTCGTCGAGGGCCCGATCCAATACGACGCCGCCGTCGACATCTCCGTGGCCCGGACGAAACTGCCGAATTCGCAGGTTGCCGGGCACGCCACCGTGTTGATCTTTCCCGGACCTGAACACCGGCAACAACACCTACAAGGCGGTGCAACGCAGTGCCGGGGCGGTGGCCATCGGGCCGGTGCTGCAGGGCCTGAACAAGCCGGTCAACGACCTGTCCCGCGGTGCCCTGGTGGCCGATATCGTCAATACGGTGGCCATCACGGCCATTCAGGCTTCGGAACAGGCGGCAGGTGCCCGGAACTCGGATTCAGAAGAGTCCGAACAATCCGGCCGACCGGGGAATTCCGAGCCGGCTGCGCGTCAGCCTGGTTCAATCGGCCCGAAAGGGCCCGAGGATCCCGCGGCCCGGCTTTCGGATGTGAACCCCGGGGCTCTGGCGTGAACAACCGTTCGGACCGGCAGCAGGTGCTGGTGCTCAATTCCGGCTCTTCTTCGCTGAAATACCAGCTGCTGGAGCCGGATTCGGGTCGCGCGGCGGCCGGCGGCGTCGTGGAGCGGATCGGGGAACCGAGCGGATCGGCCGTTCACCGCAGTTCCGACGGCGAACGGCGTTTCGATGGATCGATTCCGAACCACAGTGCGGCACTGCACCTCATGCTGCGGTTGTTCGCCGATGCCGGACACAGCCTCCGCGCCGCCGACCTGCTGGCCGTCGGGCACCGAGTGGTGCACGGCGGGCAGCACTTCACCGATCCGGTGGTGGTCGAGCCGGGCGATCTGGCCGAGATCAAAGCCCTTTCGGGCTTGGCGCCCCTGCACAATCCCGCGAACGCCGAAGGGATCGAACGGGCGCAGGAGATATTCCCGGGGGTACCCCAGGTCGCCGTGTTCGACACCGCCTTCTTCGCGCATCTGCCCGAGGCTGCGGCCACTTATGCACTCGACCACCAAGTGGCCCAGAAATACGGAATCCGCCGCTACGGCTTTCATGGCACCTCACATCAATATGTGTCGGTCCGGGCGGCCGATTTTCTCGGCCGGGACATTTCCGAGCTGAAGCAGATCGTCCTGCACCTTGGCAACGGCGCCTCGGCCTCGGCCATCCAGGGGAATCGGGCGGTCGAGACATCCATGGGGTTGTCGCCCCTGGAAGGTCTGGTGATGGGCACCCGCAGCGGCGACATCGACCCCGGAGTCCTGCTGTTCCTGCTCCGGAGCGGCGATTTCGATGCGGACGGATTGGACGACTTGCTGAACAAGCGCTCCGGCGTCCTCGGTCTTTCTGGGGTGAACGATTTCCGCGACCTGGCCGACCGGGCGGAAGCGGGCGACGCCAAGGCTCGGCTCGCGTTGGACGTCTACTGTCATCGCGCTCGTAAATACGTCGGCGCCTACCTGGCCGTCCTGGGCGGCGCCGACGCCGTGGTGTTCACCGCCGGTGTGGGCGAGAACGCGGCCGGCGTGCGCGGCCAGATCGTGCAGGGTCTGCAGTCGTTCGGCATTGCCATCGACCCGGCCCGCAATCACGCCCGATTGGCTCAGCCCAGGGTGATCTCACCCGACGGCGCGCCGGTCGCCGTCTTGGTCATCCCGACGAACGAGGAACTGGCCATCGCGAGGGCAGCGGCGGCCCTGGTCCGCCGGACGGCCGGCTGAGCGTGTTCACTGGTCACAACAAACGAGAACCGGAAGGCAGACTGCCATGCTCGACCGCCCGCTGGCCCAGGACCCGTACGAGAAACTGTCCGCCGCACCGGAACTTCAGGTGACCAGCGCGGACTTCGCGAACGGCGAAGAGATTCCGTCCACCTTCGCAGGGGACGGCGAGAACACTTCGCCGCAATTGAGCTGGTCTGGTTTTCCAGCGGAGACGAAGAGCTTCGCGGTCACTGTGTTCGATCCGGATGCACCCACCCCGTCCGGTTTTTGGCACTGGGCGGTGTGTGACATCCCCGCCGGCGTCACCGACCTGGTGCAAGGAGCGGGCGACAAGGAGCACGGGCAGTTGCCCACCGGAGCACTGCAGCTGCGGCACGACATGGGGGCACCCGAATACATGGGGCCGTACCCGCCGGCGGGCGACCGCGCCCATCGCTATTACTTCGCTGTGCACGCCGTAGACGTGCCGACCCTGGACCTGGACCCGTCGGCCACACCCACCGTGCTGGCCTTCAACCTCGTCTTCCACACTCTGGCCCGGGGGTTGCTGGTAGGCACCTACCGGATCGCGGGCTGAAGGTGCACCCGCTGGCGCGCTAGCTTGAATTCAGCAGAAAAGGAGCAAGGCCATGGCCACTGCCACTTGGAACGGCACGGTGATCGCCGAGAGTGACGACATCGTCGTCGTCGAAGGCAATCTGTACTTCCCTCTCGATTCGGTGCGCCCGGAGGTGTTGAGCCCGTCGGACACCCACACCGTGTGCCCGTGGAAGGGGACCGCCTCGTACTACAACGTCGAGGTGGACGGAAAAACGAATGCGGATGCGGTGTGGTACTACCCGGAGCCGAAGCAAGCCGCCCAGGAGATCACCGGCCGGGTGGCCTTCTGGCACGGGGTGACGGTGAGTCGCTGACCCTCACCAGTCCGTTCTGGATGCCGACATGACCGATGCTCGGGCCCGAATCCGGCGGCAGGCCTTGTCGTTGCCCGGGGCGTGGGCGGACATGCCGTGGGAAGACGACGAAGTCGTCAAGGTGGGCAAGAAGGTTTTCGTTTTTCTGGGCGTCGCGAAGTCTGACGCACCGCGGATCACCGTCAAGCTCACCGGGTCGCTGGACGAGGCGCTGAACTTTCCGTCCGTCGCGCCGGCCGGCTACGGCCTCGGCCGGTCCGGTTGGGTGTTGGTCGAGCTCACGAACGCCGTGCCGATGGATCTGCTGCTCGACTGGGTGGTGGAGAGCTACCGGGCGGTGGCGCCGAAAAAGCTGACTGCACAACTTGAATCGGTCAAAGCGGACAGTTCGGGCCCAGGCTGACCGGCGCGGATCGCACGGGGGTGCGGGTTCTAGAGTGGCCGCCAGCGCCCTTTGGTGGAGCCGTTTCCGCGGGCCGGGGGTGCTTGCCCGCGCGCGGTCTCAACCCGCCGCCGCAGCGCCGGTCCGGTCGCCACCCGCTCGGGGCGGGTCGTCGGCAGCGATGGCGGTCCGGCTCTCTTCGTCGCGCCAGAAACCGCAAAGTTGGCGGGGAATCGCGTGAGCATCCGCAAAAATTTGAGTGGGACGGGCCCTTGCCCGGAGCGCTTCCCGGGCGCACACTCCACGGGTCGGAAGTTCCCAGTGCGAAAGGATCATCCTTTTGATGCTCAGAAGGAAATTGACCGTGGCCGCTGTCGCCGCGGCCACCACCCTGGCCACGGCACTGTTGGCCGCCCCCAGCGCCTCGGCAGCCACGCCGCACAAGGCGATTCCCAACACGGCGCCCAACTGGATCGCCGCCGCCAAACATTTGGGCAGCGCTTCCCCGTCCGCGAGTGTCAGCGCCCGCATCTACCTGGCGCCCAGAGGTGGGCTCGACGCCCTCAAGGCGCAGGTGCTGGCGGTGAGCACGCCGGGATCGGCCAGCTACCACCAGTTCCTGTCTCCGGCCCAGTACCGCGCGCAGTATGCGCCGTCGGCCGCCACCGTGGCCGCCGTCAAGTCGTACGTGACCGCCGCCGGCCTGAAGGTGACGGGCGTCGAGGCGTCCGACCGGTACATCAGCGTGTCCGGCAATGTCGCCGCCGCGCAGAAGGCCTTCGGCACGTCGATCCAGCGCTTCCAGCACAAGGGGCAGACGGTCCAGGCTCCGACGTCAGCGGTGGTGCTGCCGACGGCAGTGGCCTCTGCGGTCCTCACCGTCACCGGTCTGGACACCAGCACGCACACGATGGCCCCGGCCAGCAAGCAGCAGGAGCCACCGCCGGCGGGCTTCCGCAACGCGCGTCCGTGCTCGATCTATTTCGGCCAGATCGCGGCCAAGTACCAGGCCGACTACAAGACGCCGCTGCCGAAGTTCAACGGCAAGACCCTGACCTACGCGCCCTGCGGCTACACGGGCACCCAGTTCCGGGCCGCCTACGAGGGTGACTCTGCTCTGCGCGGCACCGGCGTCACCGTGGCCATCACCGACGCCTACGCCTCGCCGACGATCGCCTCCGACGCCAGCACCTACGCCATCAACCACGGGGACGGCTCCTACGCCAAGGGCCAGCTGACCCAGACCAAGCTGGGTGCCTTCCGGGACAGCAGCAGCTGCGGCGAGAATGGTTGGTGGGGTGAGGAAACGCTGGACGTCGAGGCCGTGCACGCCATGGCCCCCGGCGCCAACATCCGCTACTACGGGGCCCGGAGCTGCGAAGATCCCGATCTGTTGGCCGCGCTGGCCCGGGTGGTCGACGACAACAAGGCCCAACTGGTGACCAATTCCTGGGGCGACGTGGAGGAGAACGAAGGCCCCGACGGGGTCGCGGCGTACGAGCAGGTCTTCCTGCAGGGCGCCATGCAGGGCATCAGCTTCATGTTCTCTTCTGGCGACAACGGGGACGAGCTGGCCAACACCGGCGTCAAGCAGGCCGACTATCCGACCTCGGATCCGTACGTGACCAGTGTGGGCGGCACATCGACCGCCATCGACGCCAGCGGCAAACTGCAGGCGGAGACCGGTTGGGGCACGGTGAAGTACTCGCTGGCGGCGGACGGCAAGAGCTGGACTCCGGTCGGCTATCTGTACGGCGCCGGCGGCGGTAGCTCCGCGCTGTTCAACAAGCCGGCCTACCAGGTCGGCGTGACCCCCGGGGCCACCCGACAGGTGCCCGACGTCGCGCTGGACGCCGACCCGCAAACCGGCATGCTCATCGGCCAGACGCAGCAATTCTCGAACGGCGCGTACTACGACGAGTACCGGATCGGCGGCACCAGCCTGGCGTCGCCGCTGTTCGCCGGCATGACGGCGCTGGCCGCCCAGAAGGCCGGTTCCAGAGCTGGTTTGCTGAACCCGATCGTCTACGCCAACGCCTCCAACGGCACATTTATGGACGTGAAGGGCAATCCCGCGCAGGCCGGCGTCGTCCGGGTTGACTATGCCAACACCCAGGACGCCAGCGGCGGCCTGCTGTACTCGGTGCGCACCTTCAACCAGGACAGCAGCCTGAAGGTCACCACTGGCTGGGACAACGTCACCGGCGTGGGCAGCCCCACCGCCAAGTGGCTGTCCGCTCTGGGCTAGAAGGCTAGTTCTTTACGCAAAAGGGCCGGCCGGGACGAGTTCCCGGCCGGCCCTTCGGCGTTCGGAGGTGTCGGAGTCGGCTGGCTCAGCCCGCGGCGAGCTCGGCGAAACGTGACAGTCCGTCCCACACTTCGGTGTAGGACGCCGGTACCGGCGAGAGGCCGATGCGGATGGCGTCGGGGGTGCGGAAGTCCGGTATCACGCCGGCCGCCACCAACCGGGCGCACAGCTCCCGCGCGTCGGCCCGCGTCACCGACAGGTGGGCACCGCGCACGGCCGCATCACGCGGCGAAGCCAGCCCGAAACCCAGCGGCGCCAGCCAGTTGTCGTAGAGCGTCAGAGCGAAGTCGGTCAAGGCCACCGCCTTGGCGTGCACCCGGTCGATACCGATCGCGGCCAGATGCCGGACGCCCTCGCGGACCGCCAGCATGGCCGGCACCGGAGGAGTGCCCGACAGCATGGGCGCCACCCCCGCGGCCGGGATGTAGTCCTGGGCCATCTCGAACGAATCGGACCGGCCCAACCAACCCCAGATCGGCTGGTCCAGGCGGCCGTGATGCCGTGCCGCGGCGTACAAGAAAGCCGGGGCTCCTGGACCGCCGCCCACGAACTTGTAGCTGCAGCCGACCGCGAAATCCGCCTCGGTGCGATCCAACTCGACGGGATACACCCCCACCGAATGGGACAGATCCCATACCGTCAGCGCGCCCACGGCATGCACGGCCGAGTTGATCGCGTCCATGTCGCTGAGATACCCCGAGTGGTAAGCGATCTGGCTGAGGGTCACCACCGCGACGCGATCGTCGAGCACCGGCTGCAGATCGCCGACCGTGACTCCGCCGAATTCGCCCGGCGTGATCCAGACGATCTCCAGCCCGAGGTCGCGGGCCAGTGATTCCACCACGTACCGGTCGGTGGGGAAGTTGGCCCGGTCGAGCACCACCCGAGTCCGGTCCGGCCGCAGATTCAGCGCCGCCCGCATCGCCTTGTAGAAGTTTACGGTGGTGGAATCGGCCAGCACCGTCTGCCCAGCGGCGGCGCCCAGCAGCGCCGACCCCAGCTCGTCGCCGACCTGCCCCGGCAGGTCCATCCAGCCCTCGGTCCAGCCCCGGATCAGCCGGTTCGCCCACTGGGATTGCGGAAAATCAGCCCACATCCGGGCGATGGCGGTCAGCGGGCGCCCGAGCGAGTTGCCGTCGAAGTAGGCCAGCACGTCGTCGGCCAGGGGCACATAGCGCGTCCGGAAGTCCGCGAGTGGGTCGGCCGCGTCCAGCGCCTGGGCGTCCGCGCGAGAGGGTGCGCTCATGAACCGATCTCCGTCCGGACGGCGTACAGCTCGGGGAAAAACGTGAGATCCAGGGCCCGTTTCAAGAACGAGACCCCCGACGAGCCGCCGGTGCCGCGCTTGAAACCGATGACCCGTTCCACCGTTTTCAGGTGCCGGAATCGCCAGGTCTGGAAGCTGTCCTCCACATCGACCAGTTCTTCGCAGGTTTCGTAGACGTCCCATTGCGAGTCCGGTTCGCGGTAGACCCCGGCGAAGATTCGCACCAGGTCGGTGTCCAACTCGTGCGGCCGGGTCCAGTCCCGATCGGTCAGCTGATCCGGAACCGGGTAGCCCCGCCGGGCCAGCAGGATCAGGAACTCGTCGTACAGGCTGGGCGCCTCGAGAGCCTCCGCCAGCTCGGCCTGGGCCTCGGGCCGGTGCCGGAACACGGACAGCATGGCCGGATTCTTGTTACCCATCAAGAATTCCAGCAGCCGGTACTGTACCGACTGGAAACCTGACGCCTTGCCGAGCACTCCCCGGAACTGGACGTACTCGGTGGGAGTCAAGGTGGCCAGCACCGACCACTGGTCAGTCATCTGGCGCAGCACCTGCTTGACCCGGGCCAACCGCTTGAGCGCGGGACCGATCTCGTCGTCCCGGAACAATCGCATCGCCGAACGCAGCTCGTGGATGAGCAGCTTCATCCAGAGCTCGGTGGTCTGATGCTGGATCAGGAAAAGCATCTCGTCGTGATGCGAGGACCGCGGGTGCTGCGCGGCGAGCAACGTGCCCAGATCGAGGTACCCGGCGTAATCCAGATCGGCGAGGTCCCGCTCGATTCCGGCTTCCAACGGCCGGATGTTGCCGGGCGATCGGTCAGTTCTGGGCACGGCAGGATCTCTCCCGTCGGTCGCCCGCAGCTCGGTCACGACTCACTCAAGCACACGTGGGGGCTCGTTCGCGGCCATGTCAACCACGGCGATCGGCCGGTAGTGTCCGGCTTTGCCTGTGTGGTGAGTGTGGCGCATGCGATCCTGGGCACCGGCGTCACGCGTTCTGCGTTAGGCAAGCGCAAGCACTTCCCGCGCCACTGCAGCACCACTTGGCACCACTGCAGCGCCGATACGAAGGAGACCACTCGATGAGCGTCACCTTGTCCAAGGGCGGCAACGTCTCGTTGACCAAGGCCGCCCCGAACCTGACCGCGGTGACGGTGGGCCTGGGATGGCAAGTGCGGGCCAGCACCGGCGCCGACTACGACCTGGACGCCAGCGCGCTGGCCCTCGGCGCCGATCACAAGATCCTGGGTGATCCGTGGTTCGTGTTCTTCAACAATCTGCGGTCCCCTGACGGTTCTATCGAGCACCTCGGCGACAATCTGGTGGGCGGCGGCGGTGGCGACGACGAGCAGATCAACATCGACCTGACAGCCGTGAAACCCGAGGTCAGCTCGATCGTGTTCGCCGTGTCCATCTACGATGCCGACCAGCGGCGGCAGTCGTTCGGGCAGGTGCGGGGGGCGTTCATCCGCGTCGTCGACCGGAACACCGGCGTCGAGCTGACCCGCTTCGACCTCACCGAGGACGCCTCCACCGAGACGGCCATGGTGTTCGGCGAGCTGTACCGGTACGGCGGCGAGTGGAAGTTCCGGGCCATCGGCCAGGGCTACGCATCCGGACTCCGTGGCATCGCTCTGGACTTCGGGGTGAACGTCGGTTGAGCAGCGCCGCGGTTCCCACCAAGGAGCACAGCGCGACGCGCATCTTCGGGATCTCGGCGATCGTCTCGGTCGCCGCGATCATCGTCGCCTTCTTCTATGGCGGTGTGCAGGCCGCGGGCCTGACGCTCATCCTCGGCATCCTCGAGGTGTCGTTGTCGTTCGACAACGCGGTGGTCAACGCCAAGGTGCTCGAGCGGATGAACGAACGCTGGCAACAGCTGTTCCTCACGGTCGGCATCGTCATCGCCGTCTTCGGGATGCGACTGATCTTCCCGCTGCTGGTGGTGTCCATCACGGCCAGCCTCAATCCGGTCGACGCCGTCAAGCTGGCCTTCGAGAAGAAGCCCATCACCGAATCGGGTAGTTACGCGCAGCTGCTGCACGACGCGCACCCGCAGATCGCGGCGTTCGGCGGCATGTTCCTGCTGCTGCTGTTCCTGGACTGGCTGTTCGAGGAACGCGACATCCATTGGCTGGGCTGGCTGGAACGACCGCTGGCCAGGGTCGGCAAACTCGACACCGTCTCGGTGATCATCGCCGGCGTCGTGCTGGTGGTGTTCGCCGAGACGATGGGCGGCGCGCACACCGAACATCTCGACGGAGTGCGGCTCGACCAACCGGACAAGACGGCCGCCATTCTGGTGTCCGGGATTCTGGGCATCGTCGCGTATCTGGCCGTCAACGGCCTGGGCGGCCTGTTCGAATCCTTCGAGGAGCACCAGGAAGAGGTGTTCGAGGAGCGGGCGCACTCCGGGCCGAGCCAGTTGGCATTGGCCACGGGCCGGGCCGCCTTCTTCCTGTTCCTGTACCTGGAAGTGCTGGACGCCTCGTTCAGCTTCGACGGCGTGATCGGTGCCTTCGCCATCACCCCCGACCCGATCATCATCGCGCTCGGTCTCGGCCTGATCGGCGCCCTGTTCGTCCGGTCCCTGACCGTGTTCCTGGTGCGCAAGGGCACTCTGTCCGAGTACGTGTACCTGGAGCACGGCGCGCACTGGGCGATCGGCGCGCTGGCCATCATCTTGTTGGTGACCATCCGGGTCGAGATCAACGAGGTCGTCACCGGGCTCGTCGGCGTCGTGCTGATCGGCGCAGCCTTCCTGACCAGCTTGGTCCGCAACCGGCGGGGCGCATCGTCGGACAACGACATCGAGGTGCCGGCCAATCCGGTCAAGACGGCCTGACCTCGGTTCAGTGCGTGCCGGCGGACTGGCGGCGGCCGCGGTTGCCGCGGTGGTCCTGCTCCCGATCGGGCCCGGATCCGGTTCGCCGCTGTCTTCAGTGCCTGCATCCGTGTTCTCGGCCGCGGCGTCGGGTGGGGAATCCGCGGCCTTGGGTGCGGGGTCCGACGGTGGCTCCGGCCGGTCGGCCGGCGGGTTCGGCGGCGCCTCCGCCGGGGGAGTGGAGAGCGCCGGTCCCACCTCCACCACCGGACCCACCTTGCCGACCTCGACGGAGTCGCACTCCGGTCGGGTGGCGGCGGTGATCGCCGTGCTGGTGCTGGCGCTCGCCGCTGTGGTCGGCTGGCTGACTCGGCGGTCCAGGCGGTTCAAACAGCGGCCAGGAACTCCAGCAAGGCGGCATTGAAACCGTCGGGATCGTCGATGTTGGCGGCGTGCCCGGCCGCCTCCAGAACTGTGGACCGCCCGGTTGGAGTCAGCGCCGCCGAGGCGGCCGCATGTTCACAGGGCCAAAATCCGCTCTGCCGCCCGGCCACGAACAGGGTCGGCACCCGGACCCGGGCGATGACGTCCCGCCAGTCCTGGACGGCGTGGTCGAACAGCAGCGGGTACAACTGGTTCACCTTGTCCGGGGTCGGCGGAGGCAGCAGGCGGCTGGCCAGCTCGGCGGCCCGGTCCGGTGGAGGGCCCACCCAGCGTCCGCGCCCGGTGGCCGGCACCCCGGCCGTGAAGAAGGTGCCCGCGCTCTCGGCCGTCAGCCCGTAGAAGCCAAACTCCCAATCCGGCGCGTTGAACATCTTCGGTGTCTGATCGACGATCACGATCGCGGCGATGCGACCGGTGCCGATCAGGTCCACCATCGCCCAGATGGCGTTGCCGCCCTGCGAACCACCGACCAGCACGGCGTCGGTGACATCGACGGTGGCCAGGAATTCGCCGAGATCCGCACCGTGCCTGGCCATCCGGTGACCGAAGGGCGGATCCTCGGACTCGCCGTGCGATCGCCGGTCCAGCGAGAGGACCCGGTAGCCCGCCGCCGCCAACGCCTGCTGCTGGAACAACCAGCTGGCGGCCGGCGCCAGGTAGCCGGCCACCAGCACGACCGGACGGCCGCTGCCGGAGTCGCTGTAGTGCAGGCGAACTCCGTCGGAGGTCGTGAATTCAGGCACGTCGGCTCCTCCGGCGCCGGGTCAGGGCGCCTCGTCTATTGGTGGGCATCAGTGGTGAATCAGCGGGCGAAAACCTTGCCGGGGTTCAGGATTCCGGCTGGGTCGAGCGCCTTTTGCACGGCCCGGTGCAAGTCCAGCACGGCCGGCGACAATTCTTGTTCCAGGCCAGGCCGTTTCAGGAGGCCGACACCGTGTTCGCCGGTGACGGTTCCGCCCAGCGCGATGGCGTCACTGATGATCTCCTCGAAGGCGGCCTGCGCGCGCTGCCGAGCGTCCGTGTCGTTGGCCGGAACGACGAGCAACGGGTGCAGGTTTCCGTCGCCGGCGTGGGCGATGTTGGCGATGTGCACCCGGTGGCTGTGGGCGGCCTTTTCGATCCGGGCCAGCATGTCGGGAACCAGCGCGACGGGGACGCAGATGTCCTCGGTGAGGACGGGTCCCAGGCGTTCGAGGGCCGGATAAGCCAGCCGGCGGGCTTCGAACAGAGCGTCGGCTTCCACCTGGTCAGTGGACACCGCGGCCCAACCAGCTCCGGCCTCCTCGAAACAGGCCAGCATGCGGGCGGCCTCGTCGTCGCCAGCGGCGCCCCGGGTGTCGCACCGGCCGAGCAGGACGACATTCGCTTCCATCGTCAGCCCGAGATGCTTCCACGCGTCCACGGCTTCGAGGCAATACCGATCGAGCAGTTCCAGGGCCGAGGGCAGGATGCCCGCCGCGGCGACGGCGGCCACCGCCCGCCCGGCGTCAACGACCGAATCGAAGTAGCCCGCCACCGTTCGTTCCGGGGCGCGGGCGGGACGCAGCCGGACCGTCAGCTCGGTGATGACGCCCAACGTGCCCTCGGACCCGACCAGCAGATGACAGAGGTCATAGCCGGCCACGCCCTTGGCGGTCCGGCGGCCGAGGCGGACGATCTCGCCGGTTCCGGTGACGACCTCCATGGCCAGCACGTAGTCACCGGTGACGCCATATTTCACGCAGCACAGCCCACCGGCGTTGGTGGCGGCGTTCCCGCCGAGGGTCGACCAGGGCGCGCTGGCCGGATCGGGGGGATACCACAGTCCTTCGGCGGCGCAGGCGGCGCGCAGGTCGTCGTTGATCACGCCGGGTTGGACGACGGCAAGATGCTCGGCGGCGTTGATTTCCAGGATCTGGTTCATCGCCTCCAGCGACAGGACGACACACCCGTCGACCGCGTTGGCGCCGCCGGACAGACCGGTGCCCGCCCCCCGGATGACCAGCGGAATCCGATGCTGGAAGCAGTGGCGAACCGCGGCTTGCACCTCGAGGGTGCTGCGGGCGCGGACCACGGCGAGGGGGCGACCGTGCGGTGCCCATTCCGCCTCGTCGTGGGCGTAGCGGGCCATGGTGTCCGGATCGGTGAGGACGCCGCCGGCCGGGATCGCCGCAGTCAACTGGTCCGCGTCCACCACTTCGCCCTCCTCGAGTCGTCCCACGGTAGCCGGTACGCCGGGAAGCCCGGACGACCGTGCGGGGCCGGAACGCCAGGGTTCGTCGGGTTCCGTCGTGGGGCCGGCGTCGCTGGCCACCGGGCCGCGGGGCGGACCGAACAGGTCTCTTGCGCGCGGCCCGGGCATCCGCCAGACTGCCGCTCAGCTGAGGCCGAAACTCACATGGAACCGACCGGCCATCCCTTCCGTCCGATCTGCCAGTGCTCCGGATCGGCCGGAGCGAGCGGCGAGAAAAGGAAAATCGCTCACATGCCCGAGATCAGCTACTCCTTCGGCGATTCACACACCCCCACCGAGACCTACCACAGCCAGGCCGATGTCGACGTCAACGGCGACGGGGTGCCGGATGGCGTCTACCTCGACTTCGACGGGTCCGGTCACGACGACTCGATCGCCTGGGACTCGAACGGCGACGGGGTGGCTGACACCATCCTGGTGTCCAGCCACCACGACGGCGTCTACGACACCGCCTACACCGACTCCGCCCACAACGGCCACTGGAACGAGGTCACCACTTACGATCCCAACTCCGACACCTTCACGGTCGACGACACCGCCCACCACGAGACGTATGTGATGTCCGGGGACGGCGAATATGTGGCGTACGCAGACCAGGAGGGCGACGCTGTCGTGCAGTCCACGGACACCGGGGACGACCACTCGACTTCCTCGTCCTCCTCGTCCTCCGATCAGCCCGACTCCTGGGTGTCCGATCAGGAGCAGTGGGCGGACGATCACTCGGCCTCCGCGACCTCCTCCGATCACGCGGACACGTGGGTCTCGGATCAAGAGCAGTGGGCGGACGAGCACGGAAGTGGGAGCTGATTTCGTGCGGGCGCCGAGAAACCCCGATCCTTCGGGCCGGGGTTTCGCTTCTGTGCTTGACGGGTTCAGGCGCGAAACGCTTGTCCTTCTGACCGCCGGAAGCGCGGGACGGCGCTAGCGTTTCCCGGGCGTGGTGGCACTGAGCGCTTCCGCGGTGAAACCGCCGTCGTGGCGCTCAATCCACCACACCCTGACATCCTTCGTGGACAGCGGGTCCTTCTCATGAAACCGAACCGAGCCGTCTTCTCGCAGGGTGCCCGCTCCATGCACCCTGACCTGCCGGCTGCCCAGCTCGATGTCGAAGGTGCCTTCGTCGCCGACGAAATCGTCGATTCCCTTGGGCCGGCGGTCATTCACCGAAACGATCGGGTACATCCAACCCGACGCGATCTGCGCATCGATGCTGCTCACGGGCGACTCCTCACGTTGGTCCGAACACTTCGCCTGACATGACGACCGCAGCGCATGCGTGTGCCGCAGTGGAGGTACGAGGCGCGTCTGTCGTCGAGGCGGCCTCACTCAGACGCGAGAACGACCCCGATTGAACAGTCCCACGACGGCTCCGATCAGGAACAACACGATGCCGATGATGGCGAGCCAAATCAGGCCTTTGACAACAAAACCCAGAATTCCGGTCACAATACCAACGATGATCAACAAAACGATGAGCAAAATCATGGTGAATTCCTTCCGGTGAACAAGTGTCCGCGGAATTGCGGCGTGAACGCGGCGTGGCTGGAACGACGGCCGCGATCGTGCCTGATCTGGGCCGGCGGCTCGGCCAATCGAGGGCGCGCTGGCGGTCGTGACGCATCGCGAGTGCCTTGGGCACGAGTGCCGCGTGAGAAGGGACGCCGCACGGACATCCCTCTCCGAGCATCGCCCGACCGAGCGGATATCACCCGCATGCGCCAGCTTCTGGACCTCTATGGCCTCCAACAGCCCAGTCTCGGTTGGGCGAGGGCGAGGCTCGCGAACATTCATTCATCACGCTGATCCTCCTTGGAGCGACGCGGCCATCAGTGACACCTTCAGTTCCTACAGCATCTCTTCCTACAACGGCGTAGGAGTCAACACCAGACTTCAGTAGACCATCCTGGTGGGGCCCGCCGCTACACCCTAAAGGGGGCTGAAATCGGTTCGGGCCGTCGCGCAACGTGATTCGGTGGTCGAGAATCCGGGGCCCCGTGCGAAATCGGTGCGGGTGATCGGCTGCCGCCTGGTCGATGACGGCGCAGCGGCATCCGAATTTGTGGAGAGCCGGGCTGCTGGCAAACAGCAACGCCTGTCCAGGACGGTGTTCGGCTCGACCACCGTGGTCGGCGACCACTTGCTTGCGGTCCGTTGGTGAGCGCGACATCTCGTCGTTCGACGGGTGTCCCGAGCTGCCGTGACAAGGGCTGGACATCACGATTCCGCGGCTGACTCGGTCCAAGGGAGTGCGAATCCTTGACGTCGTAGGCCCCGACGTACGGACAATTAATTTTGCGGTTGGCGATTCCGGGTAAATATTGATTCGGTATTCCTGCTGGTCCCCGCACACAGATATTCGCAGGTGTTTGTTCTTGCGCTCACCATTCGTGGTCCGCCGGCCACCCCTCGTAACTCGTGAGATCCGGTTCCATTGGCCGTTCAGCAAAACCGGGCCTGGCCTCAGGGTCACCGTTCCGGGGCTGTCCGGTTGCGGCAGTGACATGCCGGCTACGAGCAGCGCTCAGATGCGGCCGACGACTCATCACCGCCTCGCTCCTGTCGCTGATGAGCCGAGAACCGGGTCAGTGAGCGGAAGGTGGCGTGCGGAGGGGGCGGCACCTCGGGGTTGCCGATCCCGCGGACGCCCCGGCGACGTCGCAGTTCCAGCTTCAGACTTTCCTCACCGCGTGCCATCGCCCATCGGTGATTCCAGGCGAAGACCGGCTTCAACAACCAGCTCAGGCTGCGTAACAAGGGCTTGGCGGCGCTGACCCGCCATTCGTAGGTGATCACGACCTCGGGCCCGTCCGGCCGGAAGTGCCAGACGCCCACCCCGTTGAGATCACCCGCAGCCGTCAGGGTGAAGCCGGTCTCGGTGAGCGGCTCCACAATCGTCAGCCGCCAGCGCAAGGTGTAGGGCAACCACCCTTTGGTGAACAGATCGACCTGTCGGCCGAGCCCGTCCGGGCCGCCCTCCCGCACCGGTACGACCGCCAGGTACACCGCCGGCCACCAGCGGGCCAGGCTGTCGCCGTCGCCCAGAACGTCCACGACTTCGTCGACGGTACCCGGAACCCGCCATGCCGTGAAGAATTCGTAGTCGCTGCTGGGCATGCACGAATTGTTCCGCTGTGAGCCAGGGAACGGCTGGAAGACCGCCCCCAACTGCGCCCCATGAAATCGCAGCCAGTGCCCTGCCGACCTCCTCCGTCGCTGACCCGGTCCACCGATCGGTCGACGACGAGTTCATCCCGGGGGAAGGCCAATCGACGGACACCGGTGGGGGCCCAGTGGAGAGACCTTTGTCTTGTCCACCTAGAACCGGCCCAGAAACGGAATGAACGCCATGACCACCATCACGACCGCCTCGACCACGACCTCAACTTCTTCGGGAATCGCCGTTGCCCCCAGTTCGGCCGGGCTCCGGGCCCGCGTTCGCGCAGCTGTCAGCCAGCGGAGGGCCCGCAGCCACCTGCGTCGCCAGCAGTCCGAATTCCACCGCATCCTGAACGAGGCCTCCCCGCGGCTGCGTAACGAGCTGATCGCCGTGCATGCGCATCAGTCATGACCGTGCTGTCCCGTCCTCAGCCCGGATCCACCTCCCCGGATCCGGGCTGACTTCATTCCCGGTTGGAATATCGAGGACTCAGCAACCGAGCCTGGACTGGGAAGCAGATTTGGGTCAGGCCGCGGCTGCGGGAACCATTCGCCGCTCACGACAGGTAGCGCATCACCGCCAAGACCCGACGGTGGTCATTGGCGGTGGCCGGGATGTTGAATTGCTCGTAGATGTTCGAGACGTGCTGCACCACAGCTTTTTCGGAGATCCCCAGCTTGGTGGCGATCGCGGAGTTGCTGCGGCCTTGCGCCACCAGGCTCAGGACTTCTTGCTGGCGAGGCGTGAGATGTTCGGCGTCGCCTCGTCGGCGGTCGGCCCGGGCGAGCATGACCTCCACGACGTCGGGGTCAAGGACGGTCCCGCCGTTCGCGACGTCCCGAACGTCATCGACGAATCTGGCCACGTCGGCGACTCGCTGCTTCAGCAAATAGCCGGCCCCAGCGGGATTTTCGCCGAAGAGTTCCACGGCGTAACGGCGCTGGACGAATTGGGACAACACCATGACTCCGACCCCGGGCTGGGTGCGGCGGATGTGCAGGGCGGCGCGCAGCCCGTCGTCGGTGTGATCCGGAGGCATCCGGATGTCGGTGATGACGATGTCCGGATGGGTTTCGCTGCTCAGACGGACGAGAGAGGTGCGTCGCCGGCGGAGCCGACGACCTTCATGCCGACGGCGGTCAGGACCAGGTTGAGTCCCTCGCGGAACAGGGTGTCGTCTTCGGCGATCAGGACCCGCACGGCAGCCTGATCTCGATTGTGGTACCGGCCTGCGGGGGACTGGAGATGGAGATGGTCCCATCGATGGCCTCGACGCGGTCAGTCATGCCGCGCACTCCGGCGCCGGTGGGGTGGGCGCCTCCGATGCCGTCGTCCGCGATGGTCATCAGCAGATCCCGGCAGCCGGCCGAGGCGCTGTGCGCAATCCGGATCAGCACTTGGAAAGCGTTGGCCCGTGCGTGTTTCACGACGTTGGCGGCGGCCTCGGCGAGAACCAGGTAAGCCGTGGTCGTCACCAGTGGCGGGAGCACCGGCTCATGGGCGGGCAGCTCCGCCTCGACCGGAATGGGCATGCGGTCCAGGAGGTCCTCGGTGGCGGCGAGCAAGCCGCGCTCGACGAGCAGCGCGGGCATCACTCCGCGGACAAGCCGGCGAAGTTCGGTGATGCTGTCGTCCAAGGAATGGCGTAGCTGGTCGGCCCGTGCCTTCTGGGGGCCGTCGGCCATGTCGATCGCCAGTGCGCCCGCTTGAAGCGCGGCGAGCACCAACCGGCCCTGCATCACGTCATGGAGGTCCTGCGCGAATCGCCGCCGCTCGAGGTCGCCGATTTCGGCGATTCGAGATCGGGATTCACGAACCGCCTCTCGTGAGGCGACCAACTCAGCCAAGAGCTTCTCCCGTTCCATGGCCAGGGCGACGACGCGTCCGGCCGACTCGACCAGCGCGGGGTCGGCGACCAGAGTGCAGTCGTAGACGATGACGGCGGTTTGGCTACCGCGGACTTCCACTCCGATGATGCCGACCATGGGTCCGGACGGTGGTTCGGCCAGACGGCCGTCGGCGTCGAGCAGGTCACCGGTGTCGCTGTGCCGGTACAACAGTTGGAGAGATTGATCGCCCAGTGATTCGGCCAAGGCGTCCCGGATCGGCACCCGCGCGCTGTCGCGGCTGCCGAGCCAGGCGGCCAGCTCTTCGATGCGGCCGGTGCGGGCGAATCCGCCGCGCAGCAGCGCGGTGGCGACGACAAAGGGCACGCCTATCAAGGCGGCCAATTGGGAGACGAAGAACGCGATATCGGACCAGTGCCACACCTTGCGCAGGATCTGGGCGCTCAGTGGAAGGTAGAGGATGGCTGATATCCCGTAGCTGTAGACAATCCCGCGAGCTCGCCCGCGGCCCAGGGATTTGCGGGAGGAACGGTACCGCAACGCCAGAACGACCGCCGTGACCAGCACGGCGGGAATCCCAATGCAGGACTGCAGATTCTTGAAGAACGACGCGACCTCCGGCCGGTCGGCGATGACGAGTGAGGGCATTGCTCTGGATCCGCCACCACCCCAGCAGTAGCGCGGCACCTGCAAGCCGACCAACGGCAGGTAGATGGCAACGGTCAGACCGCGGTTCAAGCGGGTCCGCAAACGGCCCGACGGGAAGGCGAGCAGGACATGCATCACGGCCGGAATGGGAGCCTGTGCGGTGAGATAGCCGATGAGGAAAAGGAAAGAATTCGGTACGTTGTTGAGTGCGGCGGCCAAATGAGACATACCCGCCACGGCGAGGAGAAGCCCGGTTCGGTTGCTGGGGCGCCGATCCCAGGCCACCGCGCCAACGGCCAGATACACCATCCCCACGACGGTCTGCAGCCCCACCCAGCCTCCGTACCGGTGGTCGGCTGTCACTATGGAGCCGTACTCGACAGCCGCGCCCAGTAATCCCATCATCAGCAGCGCACCCAGGGCCAGACGGAGCCCTGATGACGAGTTCCAACTGGCGGTGACGACGGTCGGCCCATCGGTTCGGGTCGTCGTGAGCGGCACAGTGACAACAATTGGGGTTGAGTTCGCCGAAGTCAACGGAGCGTGCGCCCAACCGGAGGCCGGCGTGCACGCCTCGCACACCGAAGCGGCCGCCCCGGTTGCTGGTGAGGGCCGGCGGGCCGGGGAGGGAGGCGAAGCCCCAGCTGACTCACCGGGTGAAAATGTTCTGGCCGTCTCTTTCGTAATACTCTACGTCCATGCTGGTGGCCGTGCCATTGGTAGCCCGCGTGAAGGCGAGCTTGGAGAGGCTCCCGAAATTGGCGGATTCCCCGGTCGGCACGTAAATGAAAGTGTCTCCGTCCCAGTGCGTCAGGGGAAAGGTCATGGTCTTCGGGCCCAGACTGAGCGTCAGTTCGCCATCGTTCTGGCTGATCGTCGCCGGGCCGACGTAATCGTTGCCGTAGGTGCCCACGTAGGCGGTCAACGGCGCGGCTGGTGTCGGCGAAGCGGGCGGGTCCACACCGACCAGCGAACCGGAAGGAGCGCTCATACTCTTGAAGGCCTCTTTGTAAAGCGCCCATCAATCGAATTGGGGGCTGCCGTACACGGCTCGGTCCATGAACTCCTGCGCGACCGCTTCGACGGCGCCGATCGGTGAGCCATTGGCCAGGGCGACAACCCCCAATTTCGCACCCGGGTCGAGTAGGAAGTTGGTGGCGGCCCCCGCGTTGAACGCGCCGGAGTGACTGACCTGCTGGCGGCTGGAACTTTGGGTGTTCACGTCGAAACCGAAGCCGTAGTATCCGGCGCGCGTCGACGGGTCCCCGTTCAGAACCGGCTTGGAGACGATCTGCGGCGTCATCGCCGGGGTAAGGGCTTCTGGTGACGCGATGACAGCCCCGTTGGCCCCGGTCCCCCCGTTGAGCAGCATGATCATCCACTTGGCGGCGTCGTCGACCGAGGAGCTGACGCCGCCGGCGGGCGACTGCGCATCGGGATCGCGAACGACTCTGGCCTCCCAGGTGCCGTCCACCCGCGAGTGCGTCCACGCCCGGTCCGGCCGAGCGATGTAGTCGGAAAATCGGGAACTCGTGCTCGTCATGCCGAGCGGGCCGTACAGAACCTTTTGGGAGAGGGTCGCCCAATCCGTTCCGGCGGCCGCGGCCACCGACTCGGCGCCTGCCGTCATTCCGAAGCTGGTGTAGTCGTAGGTGCCGAACGCATGCAGATCGAGCGCCCGCAACCGAGTGAGGATCTCGGCCCGGTCATAGCCCAGATCCTCGAGCAGATCTCCGGCGTGCTCCGGTAGCCCGGACCGGTGCGCATACATGTGGCCGATGGTCACGTGGCTGGTGACGTAGGGCTCGGACAGCTGGAAGTCGGGCAGATTCTGCACCAGCGGAGTGGCCCAGGTCACTGTGCCCGCGGTGACTTGGTGGGCGACCACGGTCGCGCCGAGCGGCTTGGAATCCGAAGCCAATTGGAAAACGGTGTGGGCGTCCACCGCGCCCGGATCGCCGACCTTCTGGACACCGAAACCCTTGGCGTAGAGGACCTCTCCTTGGTACACCACGGCCGCGGCCATACCCGCGGGTCCGGCGAGCTCGGTGTTCAGGGTTTGGGTCATCGCGACGGTCGCGGCCAGGGTGCCGGTGAAGACGGCGCGTTGCCCCGGCGGTGGGGCGGCTGGGCCGGGCCCGGAGAAGGCGATCATTCCGGCGATGTTGATGATGTTCCGGCGTGGCATTCCATCATGCCGGGTAGGACGGCGCGGGTGAGTATGGTGGGAGCGAGAACTTTGATGGTGGGGCGAGAACTTGATGTTCACCAGGTCGCGGGCTCGCCGGGCCGAGAGTTCAGCCATCGGCTTGTAGTGGGCGATGCCGGCTTTTTGACCAGCGTCGAGAGCGGTTGCTCGGCACAGACCGCGGCGACGGTGTCGATGCCGGCAGACGTGGACAGGTCGACGGCCATCACCTCTACGTGTACGTCGCTCAGGGCTGCGGCCAGTGCAGCGAGTCGGTCCTCCCGGCAGCCAACAACGATCAAGTCATAGCCGCGGCGGGCGAGGTGTTCGGCGAACGCCCGCCCGATGCCTGAGGAGGCACCGTTCACCAGGGCCAGCGGGGCCATCACATAACTCCGTCGGTGGTCGTGGTAGTGATGGTCCTGTCTGCTCCGTTCAGTTGGTTAGCCGGGGTAGTTGGAGCTGCGGCGCTGGCCCGGCACCACTCGGAAACGCCACCGGCCCGCGGCGAACTGAGCCGGAGTCGGCGATGTTTACATGGTGGCGCCGGCGACGGGGGTGCGCCGCCGGTTCTGGGGTTGCAGGGCGGGACCGCCGAACTGCCACATGGTGTCGGCGATGTCAATGTTCGCCGCGGGGGGGACGATCGCGTCGATCTGGTCGAGGACGTCGTCGCTGAGGTGGACGCCGTCGACGGCCAGGTAGCCCTCGATCTGGTCGAGCTTGCGTGGTCCGATGACGGCCGACGTCACGCCGGGGTGACGTAGCACGAACGCGGTGGCCAGCTGGATCAAGGTCAGCCCGGCGTTCTTCGCGAGGTCACCGAGCGCCTGCACCGCGGCGAGCTTGGTGGCATTGGCTGGATCGTCCGCATCCATCCGGGTCAGGCGGGCGCGCACTGGAGATCCCGCGCCGCGCGCTGTTGAGGTGTCCTGATAGCGGCCGGACAGCCATCCGCCCGACAGGGCGCTGAACGCCAACACGCCGTTGCCCAGACGTTGGCAGGTAGGCAGCAGGTCGTACTCCACGGCCCGGTTGATCATCGAGTACGGCACCTCCTCGGTGCGGAAGAAGCCGTGGCCGCGCCGCTCGGCCAACGCCCGCGCCTCGACCAGACGCGACGGCGGCTGCTTGGATGTGCCGAAGGTGCGGATCTTACCGGCCCGCACCAGGTCGGTCATGGCGCTCAGCGTCTCATCCAGGTCGGTCATGGCGTCGGGCACACCGAGCTCGTAGACGTCGATGTAGTCGGTGTTCAGCCGGTGTAGGGAACCCTCCACCGCCTGGTTGAGCCAGCGGCGCGAGCCGCCGCCGTGATTGTTGTTGCCGTCGAGCACCAACCCGGTCTTGACCGAGATGACGGCCTCGTCGCGGCGACCCTCGGTCAGGGCCTCGCCGAGGATTTGCTCGGACTCGCCACCGGAGTACCCGTCGGCGGTGTTGAAGAAGTTGATGCCGGCGTCGAGGGCGCGGTGCACGATGTTGACGCATTCCTTGTGGTCGTTGTTGCCCATTGCGCCGAACATCATGGCGCCAAGGCATAGCTCACTAACCCAGATCCCTGTTTCCCCGAGAGGCCGCTGCTGCATGTTCGCTCCTTCATAGCTGGTCGTTGCTGACTGGGTGAAGGTGCGCGCGTCGCGGGTATGCGCGCGTTTACCCGCCGGGCGGTACGCTGGCACCGAAACGGACACCCTGTTCGAAAGTCGAAGCTAGCTTAAGACGGTCACCCTGTCCACTTCGGAGGTTCAAATGAAGGAAGGGCCGCCGCCAACGGGTTCGCCGCGCGCAGACGCGCAACGCAATCGCGCGCGGATCCTGGACGCGGCACGGCTTGTCTTCGCCGAAGCTGCGGCCGACACATCGGCAGCGACGACGCCCGGGGCGGAGCACTCGTTGGCGGAGGTGGCGCGCCGCGCGGGTGTGGGACGGGCCACGCTGTACCGGAACTTCCCGGGACGGCGAGAACTGCTGGAGGCGCTGTTCGCGGAGGAGGTGGCTGCCGTGATCGCGGCCGCCAAACCACAGGCCGACGATCCTGGCGCTGCGCTCGTGGACTGGCTGTACCACTTTGCAAGTTTTCAGGACAGCAAACATGCGATCGTTCACGAACTGCTCGAGCACACCGACGCGCAAGATCCGGTGTTCGGCAGTAGCCGCCAGCGTGTACTAGCCGCCGGCGAACCCCTGCTCGCCGCCGCCCAACGCGCCGGTCAGGTGCGCGACGATGTCACCCTCGAACAGGCCCTCGACCTCGTACTGGCCATCGTGCGGCTCGATCGACGACCCGAGAACCTGAAACCCATCCTGGCCGTCGCCCTCGACGGCCTTCGAATGCAGGGCCGCAGCTGACGCCGAAGATCACGGCACCGACATGCTCACGCAACACCACGCCTCAGAGCGCATCACAGGATTGAGCGAGCGCTGCCGTCAGAGAGATACACCCGACGTGCGGGCTCCGGAGGCGGACTGGCCGGACAGGCGACCCCCGATGCTGGATGGACAGGCATTCCGAGCATGGTTGGCCGCTCGGCCTCCTGCCAACCGGGATGAGCGATGACTTGGGCGACAACTCTCGAGTGCCTCGGTACGGGGCTGCGAGCGACTCATACCTTCTGATTCAAGAGCGGTCCGAGTTCACCGAGTTTGATGTTTAGTTGCAGGCGCACCTTCTGCAGGCGCACCTTCGTGGTGAGGTGTTGCGCCGTCTTTCTTTTTGAGGCACCTCCCGTTCCACTGGGCGCACGAAAGCGCGAGGCTGAGGCCCGTCAACGGCAGGCAATTTGTGGCATGGTCGGGGCTGGACGTCGTGTCCGCGGCGCCCAGGCCCCGAGGGTGCGACGTGCCCCTGAGGGACCGGATGAGGTTAGCGACGGCGGCTACAGCTTGGGGCGATCGTGGCTACGATCAGCGCCCAGCGCCCAGCGGTCATCCGCTCTCGCGTCTCTAGGGATGCGCTGATTTCCTCGGTTGCTCGGGGCGGCAACAGTGCTGGTGGCGGGGTCGGCGGGAGGATGGGGCGTGGATACTGATCAGCCGAGTTTCGCCGATGTCGAGTTCGGCCACCTGCGGCGCGTTCCCGCCGGGAGCGGTTTCTGGTCACGATGTGGGCGACGATCCCGTGGGCGCAGTGGGTCGCTCTGATCGGGCCGCACTATTACGCGTCGTCCCCGGGGATAAAGGGCCGTAAGGCCAAGCCGGTGCAGACGTTGTTGCGGATGTCGCTGCTGCCGGTGTGGTTCTCCCTCTCGGATGAGGGCGTGGAGGACGCGATCTACGACTCGTATGCGATGCGGAAGTTTCTGGGGTTGGACTTCACGATCGAGCAGGTCCCGGACGCGACGACGTGGCTGCATTTTTGGCACTTGTTGGAGGAGCCCCAGTTGGGCCGCAAGTTGTTCGAGTTGCCGAACCGGATCTTCCATGAGCAGGGCTGGATCATGCGGGGCGGCAGCATCGTGGACGCCAACGATCATCGCGGCGCCGTCATCGACGAAGAACGCGACGGGTGAAAGCGACCCGGACATGCATCAGACTAGGAAGGGCTCCCAGTGGTACTTCGGCCATCGGGCAGGCGGGCGGCGGATCTGCCGCAAGGCCAAAAGAGCGTCGCCGGCGTCGATGTGCCGCCGCCTACCCGGCGTCCGAGGTTCAGAATGTCGGCCGTCTGCTCGAATCGGAGGGGGGCGCCGACCGGGCGGAAACTGGCGCCCGCGCCGGGCGCGAGCGTGACGAAGAGTCCAGTGGGGAACGCGGCGACCGCCACATACGGCTTCCCGAGTGCGGCGCCGAGGCGGCGTAGGGCATCTTCGACGTCATTCACGGGCAGTCCGCCGCCCAGCAGATCGGATCCCAGCTCGAGCATTAGGAGGCGGACCCTCACGTCCCGTCACGCGGGGTTCTGTTTCCCGGTCACTGTTTTCTGAGGAAAGTGCTGACGACGGATCTCCACTTGTCGGGTGCTTCGACGTGGAGGAGATGGCCGGCGCCGGCGAAGGTCTCAAGTTCAGCGTGCGGAAGCGCATCCGCGATGAGCTGTTGGTGCTCGGCGGGTACCCGCACGTCCAGCTCGCCGGTCAGGACGAGGGTGGGAGCCGAGATCGCGTCCGCGTTTACCAATAGGTCAAGACCACCGATCATCTCGGCGGCCATCGGGGCGACGGCACCCGGATTGGCCTGTGCCATCGCCAGCTCATCCATGAAGCGCGCCGTCGAACCCGTGGGATGGGCGATATAGACGTCGATCATCGTGCGAGTCGCGGCCCGACGTTCGTCTTCGGTGAGCGAGCCGCGCATCCACCGACCTGCCTCGTCGGATGCCGCCAATCGGTCAGCTCCTCGAGGCGCAGCGTCTTCAAATCGGGCACGGGCACGCGCCAAAGCGGTTCCGAACGATGCGTCCATCCGCGCCGGCCCCGCGGCCAGCACCATCCGTTCGACGGACTCAGGGTGCGCGGAAGCGTAGCCAAGCGCGATGGAGGCGCCGTGGCTGCTGCCATAGACGGTGAGACGGGGCACATCGAGGTGACGGCGCAATTCTTCTACGTCATCGATGTAACCGGCGACCCGGTATCCGTCTGGTGTGGCGGGCGGATCGGATTTGCCGGTCCCCCGTGGAAACAAGATGACTTGCTGAAAGCCGGGCAGCTGGGTTCCGGCGTAGTAGGCGGCCGGGTCGATGCCGGGGCCGCCGGGAAGTAGGACCGCCAGCGGTCCCGCACCGCTCACCGTATAGGCGAGGGTGCGGGCATCGGCGGTGCGAAAGGTAGGCATCGGATTTCCCGGTCAGCTGCTGGCGCGGGACTCGCGGATCAGCTCTTCGACCCTGCTCGGTGCCAGGGGTCGGGCCTTTGTGGTGTCGCCGATCCAGGCGATCTCAGGATCTTCGTTGGTGTATTGAGGCCAGGACGAGCCATCCACGGAACGCGGCGTTCCGGTGCGGGCGAACTCGCTCCAGGCCTGCTGGACCTCGCGGGCCACCTGGGCATCCGTCTCGTCGTAGGCCTGCGGTGGGGTCATGCTGCCGAACAGGTAGGCGATCTCGGCCGAATGTTTGGCCAGCAGCGCCGACTTTTCGGCACCGGGTGACACCCGCGCAAACCGATAGGTGTAGATGGTGCGCCCGAGGCCGGCGAATCGTTTCAGCGTCGCCGCCGCCGGCTCGTGCCAGACACCCGCCGTGATCACTTCCGCGATCGCCGCATAGTCGCCGATGTCGTTCTCGTCGAAGTAGGCCAGGATTTCCCCGCTGCTGTCGCCTCCCATTGCTTGTGCCATCGCTTCGAGAGTCTTCGGCGTGTACGTTGCCTCTGGCGTCATCTCAGGGTGCGCGTAGAGCATCGTCGGCTGCACGAACATCCGCGCCTCGTCCTGGGTGCAACCCAACATCACCGGCACGTCCTCCGGCCATGCGGCGAACCCGTCCAGCATGGTCGAACCGTCCACGATCGGATACCACGTCAGATTCGCCGGTGTGTGCACTTGACCCTCGGGCGGGTTCGTTCCGGACAGGACGAAGGATGCCTCGCGTATCTGCTCCGTTGTGGCCGAACGTGCCGCCTGGACGCTGTCGGCGCCAAGACGCTCCAGCAGCGCAGCCGACGCCGTCGCTGAACGCTCGTACGAGGGCGAGCCGACCACCGCGTAGTCCTCGAAACCGGCCGACTGGATGATCGCCTTGTGGAACAGTCCGCGCGCCGAGGGCACAGATAACAGTGCACGACTGGCCGCGCCGCCTGCCGACTGGCCGAAGACCGTCACGTTCTGCGGATCCCCGCCGAAGCCGCGGACGTTGGCCTTGACCCACTCCAGGGCGGCGACCCAGTCCAGTGCCCCGAAGTTGGCCCCGGCCTCCGGATCCGTCAAGAATCCGAACGCACCGAGCCTGTAATTCATTGACACAACGACCACGCCGGAGCGGCACAGCTGGTCACCTGGCCAGTTCGTCAGCGAAGACGAACCGTTCAGGAACCCACCACCGTGGATCCACACCATCACCGGGTGCTTCGCGTCTGCATCCGGGCTGCGGGCTGTGGTCCATACGTTCAGATTTAGGCAGTCCTCACTCTGCTCCGCACGCAAGTTCATGCCCGTGTCGACCGTTTGAATCGCAGCGTTCCCGAACTTGGTCGCCTCACGTACTCCCTCCCACGAGGCCGGCGGCTGAGGCGCCCGCCAACGAAGCTCTCCGACCGGTGGGGCCGCGTAAGGAATTCCCAGGAAGGAGTGGACGCCGTCCTGCTCCAACCCCGCGATCGCGCCTTGTTTCGTCTCTACCGTGCTCATCTACTGCTCCTTCAGTTCATTCATTCGTGGCCACCGATCCGTGCCACACGAGTTCTTCCCTACCGAATGCGCACCCAAGTAACCCGCCAACGATTCGCCAGACGGCCGGCCGCAGCCTCCACCGATGCTGTGTCGGCCCGTTCGGAATCGAGATCCGGACCAGAAATGCCATCGCGCCGCCGCTCAAGAACAGTCGCTCAGTTTCCTCGAGTGACATCCCGCGGTGTTGCACCATCGTCGGCGGTCCCGCGCAGCGCGCTGTGCTCAGCGCCGACCTAGGCCCGGACTGCGGATTGGCTATTTATTCCTGCGGAACGGCGTCGGTCATCGTGCCGATCAGTAGGCATGGTTCGGTGGATCGGTTGCTCCAGCCGTGATTCGTGCCCTTGATGATCACTGTGTCACCGGGTTTCATGAGAATTTCCTCGTCGTCCAGCATCAAGTAGATCTCGCCGCGGATCACCGAGATCACATCAAGGGTGTCGGTTTTGTGCATGGTGGGGCTGCGGTTGCTGTCGCCCTCGGTCGGGGTGTGTTTCTGTTCGACCAGCCGGTTGGTTTCGGCGAACATCTGCCGGTGAGTGTCGGGATCGGGATCGGGCCACAGTTCAAGACACCGGACCAGCATCCCGTTCGGGTAGGGGGATCGGGCGGCGCCGCCGTCCAAGGAACGGTCACCGGGAATGGTGTTGTCCACGGGTGTTTCGCGGGTCTTCCACAGGGTCGCCCGCCAGAAGAAGTCGGGTTTCTCCTGTTGATTGGGCACCCCGCTGTCCACGACGGCCGAGCGGCCATGCTCGTTCAGGCCGACGACGTAACGTTTCAAATCTGCCATGGCTGTTCCCTTCACAGGTGACGATCAGGTGGTGGGTTCCGGGCTTGTCACAAAGATGCGGGGAAGCCGCTTGGCGGGGCCGGTGGTCTGGACAACTGTGCGTGGGCAGCGACGGCGGTGGTGGCGGCGGCAACCGTTGTTTCACACAGTCGGCGGAAGGCGAGGACGTCGATCCCGAGGCAGAGTACTGAGATCCCGTCGTCCAGCGCCTGAGCGCAACTCTGTGCCGAGGGGTCCAGGATTGGCCCGCCGATCAGGGCGACGCCGTGCCGGCGGGCCGCTGCGAATACTTCCTGTTGCGCGGTTTTGACTTCCGCACTGCTGTGCATGGCGGCTCCCTCTCCCATGGCGAAGGCCAACTCACCGGCGGCGAAGACAAGGATGCGCACCTGTTGCAGCGCGCAGATCGCATCGATATCGGCGAGGGCCTCGACGGTCTCGATCATTGGGATGATGAGCAGGTTGTCGTTGCTGTTCCGCATGTAGTCGTTGAATTGGGTGACCGAGTATCCGGGAACGCGTAGCGCGGGGCACAGCCCGCGAGTGCCACGCGGGGGAAAGGTGAGCGCGGCGACGATCCTCTGGATGTCCTTGGCGGACCGCACCATGGGCACGATGATGCCTTCGGCTCCGGCCTCCAAGGCCCGCCGGGCGGACGTGCCGTCCGTCGGCTCCGGGATCCGCACGAGCGGGATCAGACCCGCCATCTCGCAGGTCCGCATGGTGTCTTCGAGCGCTCGTGGGTTGAGCGCGGAATGCTCGGTGTCGAGCCAGACGTAGTCGAACCCGGCGGCGCCCATGACCTCTATGAGCGTGTGGTCGCCGGTGAAACACTGCATGCCGATGGGCACGATGTTCGCGTCCAGCAGGTCGACGAGCCGTTTTCTCTCAGGCATTCACATTCTCCCGGTCAGCCGTGGACGACCGGAGCAAGCACCGGCATTGGTGAAGGCGATGTCCCGCTTGGCACCGACGAAGCCGATGACCAGGACGGCCGCGGCGCTACACCGGGGCCACTGCGGTGAATAGCAGGATGTTGGCGATGCCGCCGTTGCCACCGATCAGGATGCCGGCCACCGATCAGGGTGCCGCCGACAATGCGATGCCCAGAGCGGCCAAGGCGATGACTTGGGTGTCGTACCCGTCGATCAACCGCGATGAGCGCGCAGGACATTGCCCCCACCGACATCGAACTCACCGAGGTGAGCAGAACCGATCAGCGCGGCTCGGCCGCCCTGGCTCGCAGCCTCCACGACGCCCTCACCGGCCCGCGATCGACAAAGCAGCAGATCGTCATCGTCGTACTGTGCGCGGGGCATCCTGGTGGTCATCGTCGACCTTTCCTGGCAGCGGGTGGAGGGAACCGTGTGTCATTCGCCGGGGTCGGCGGTGAGCTCGACGGTCTGGATACCGTGGATCGCGCAGGCCTCGTCAGCGTCCGGAAGGTGGCCACTGACACCGACGGCACCGATTACCGCGCCGCCGGAATCCCGGACGAGGACGCCACCGGGAACGGCGACCAACGCGCCGCCGGCCAGGGTGATGACAGCGTGGAAGAACTGCGGGTGACTGTCCGCTCGGTCAGCCAGCGCCCGGGAGCCTACCCCCATGTTCAAAGCGCCGGCGGCCTTCCCCCGAGCGATCTGTTCGCGGAGCAGACTCGATCCGTCCTGGCGACCGAAAGCCACCAGGTGGCCGCCCGCATCCAGCACCGCAACCGTCATCGGAGGATACTGATGCTCTTCGGCGAGATCAATTGCGCTGGCAACGATCTCGACGGCCTGACGGTAGGTGATCACCACGCTTCGACGGTTGCCGCTTCGACCCGACCGGTCACGGCCACAACAGCGGCGAGCGCGTCGAAATCCGGCTGAGTGTAGAGGCGGAGCTTGGTGCCGTCCGGATGTCGAGGGACTTCGCCCAGTCGGCCAGGGCGGCCGAGTCCAGGACCGCGAAGGTGATCGGGTCGAATCCACCGACGGGATTGTCTGCGGCCAGCCGCAGTTGCAGAAACGTCGACGTTCCGGGCCGCGCCAGAACCGCGGCGCTTATCGTCGGCGTCGCGGTGGCCCAGGTGAGGCAACAGGACCGCACCGAGCACTGCCTCATACCAGTCGACACTCCGGACGATGTCGGACACCGGGAACCTCACATGGTGGATCCCGGTGAGCGCGAGGAGCGTCATTGTCACCTCAAAGGAGAAACGTACGTTGGCGTTTGGGGAAGCCTAGACCCGGTGCCGCCTTATACGCAAGGATCCGTTTTCGTTTAGCCTGGGCCCATGCCGCGACTGACGGATGCGACTCGCGCCGAACGCCGTGCCCATGTGCTGACCAGCGCCTGGGTCTGTTTTTCGCGCAACGGATATCACCAAACGTCCATGGACGACGTGATCACCGAAACCGGAATGTCCTCCAGTGCCGTCTACCGGTATTTCCGCAGCAAGGATGAACTCATCGATGCCAGCGCCGAGGAAGGGATGACCGTCGTCCGGGACGTTTTCGAACGGGCACAAGCGCAGGTCCCTGTTCCCGGCCCTCAGCAGTTGATCGAAGCGCTGGTCCATGCGCTACACCGGAGAGCGACGCACGACAGCTACGACCTGACCAGGCTCGCCATGTCCACTTGGGCGGAGGCAGTGCGCAGCCCGCACCTACAAGCAAGGGCCGGAACCCTCTACGGCGAGTCTTTGACCAGCATCGCGGCCATCATGCGGGTGTGGCAAACCTGCGGTCAGTTCCGGCGGGACGTCGACGTGACGGGCGCCGCCTACGTCCTGTCGAGCCTGCTCCACGGCCTGATCGTCAGCCACCACCTGATCGGTCCGGTCGACAGCGTCACCGTGATCGGTGGTCTACGAGCGCTGGGCCTGTTCCTGGACCGCGACGCGCCGCCCGGTGTCAGTCCTGACGATCGTCTGTCAGCGGCAGGCCTGCGCTCTCCAGAGTGAGCGCACCAACCGAACCGAACCGATCCTAGGACGACCCGACGTGGACCAGCGTGCCCTGGTTATGTTCCCTACCCCAGGAGGTGTTGGTACTCGGCGGTGCGGAGGATCCGATGGCGCCGTTGCCGAACGCCAAGCTCATAACGAGCCTGCTCAGGCATGCGGGACTGGAGGTGACCAAGCCCGGGGGGCATCTGTTCTTGTTCGATCAACCCGAGACCGTCGAGCCGATCATTCGGAGATTCCTCGAGGGTGCGACCCCGCTCGCCGCCGCATGACCGCGGCAGCACTTTCGCCGGTGGATCAAGAGGATGCCACCGCAGCCGCGATCGGAGGAGACCTCGTCGGATCCCTTGATCCGCTGCTCCTGGTCGAGTCGCTGCTGCGTACCGTCCGGCCCCAGGCGGTACTTTCTGGCCTAGAGCGTGTCTGCTAATGCTGGGCGCCCCTGTCGTTGATGATCTTGGTATGGCGCGTGGTGGAGTGATTTCGGACGAGTTCTGGTCGGTGGTCGAGCCGTTGTTGCCGGCCTATGGTGGCCGTCGTGGTCGGCCCTGGAATGACCACCGGACAGTGCTGGAAGGGATCTGCTGGCGCTACCGCACCGGTTCGCCGTGGCGGGATCTGCCCGAGGAGTTCGGGCGATGGCAGACCGTGTGGGCACGGCATTTCCGCTGGTCAACCGATGGCACCTACGAGCGGATCCTGGCCGAGGCGACGAGGGCCGGGCACCATGGCGGCGAGCAGGGTGATGTGGTGGAGCGGTTGTTGTCGGCCGATTCCACCGTGGTCCGGGCGCATCAGCACGCCGCCGGGGCCCGCAAGGGCACCGGCGATCCGGAGGCCACCTCGACGGTCCCGGGCCGCACAGGGGGCTCGGTCGAATGACAAGAATTTCGCGGTCGAGCCGGCCGATCACGCGTTGGGTCGTTCTCGTGGTGGCCTGTCCACCAAGATCCACACCCTGACCGATCAGCGGGCGTGTCCGGTGACGGTGATCCTGACCGGCGGGCAGAGCGGGGACAACCCGCAGTTGGTGCCGCTTCTGGACCTGGACCGGCGGCGTCCCGGGCGGGCCCACGGCCGGGTCAGGGTGTTGGCGGATAAGGCGTACTCGCATCCCTCGACGCGGACCGAGCTGCGGCGCAGACGGATCAGCAACACCATCCCGCAACGCTCCGATCAACAGGCCCACCGCAAGAAGAAGGGCTCGAAGGGTGGCCGGCCGCCCGCGTTCGACGCCGAGGCGTACAAGAAACGCAACACCGTGGAACGCGGTTACGCCCGGGTCAAGCAGTGGCGGGGCATCGCCACCCGCTATGACAAACACGCCCTGACGTTTTTGGGCGGGGTCCACCTCGTGGTCAGCGTCCTGCACCTGCGCTGATTAGCAGACACGCTCTAGGCCGGTTACTCCCAGGGTGGGCCAGGATCGCGATGGGCCGGTCGGAGGCCACGATATCGCCGCGGGGATTCGCGCTTCAAGGACCCAACCTGGACCGACAACGCCGCGTTTCATGGGCTGGCCCAGGCCTATCTATTGTGGTCTGCGGAAATGAAACTTTTAACCGACAACGATAATGTCGATTGGCGTACTCGCGAACGGGGTCAATTCTTAATGGGGGTGCTCACCAGCATCCCAGCCCCCAGTAACAATCCCTTTACAAATCCGGCGGCGCTGAAACGCGGCCTTTGAAACGGCTGGCTCGTCCGTGCTGGACGGATTCAACAATTTCCTCTCGGACGTGGCGAACAACGGCGGGCTGCCATCCCAGGTAGATTCATCGTCATTTGTGCTCGGACAAAACGTCGCCGCGACACCGGGTGTTGTGGTGCACCGCACCGAAATGTTCGAATTACTTCAATACAGGGAGATCACCGAACAGGTCTGGGATACCCCGCTGCTGCTTCTGTCCCCACCGGTGAACAAGTACTACTTTTTCGACCTCTCCCCGGGCTGCAGCCTCATCGAGTATGTGGTTGAAAAGGGCATTCCTTTCTTCACGATGGTATGGCGGGATCCGAAACCGGGCCATGGCTCGTGGGGTGTCGAGGACTACGTCCGCGCCCAGTCCGACGCAGTCGACGTCGTTCGCACCATCGCCGAGTCGGCAAATGTGCACGTGTTCGGCGACTGTTCGGGTGGTCTGTTTGCCACCTTGCTCATGGCGTCAGAGGCGGCGCAGCACACCGACCGGCTCCCGTTCGGCCACGCTGGGCGTCACTGTGACCGACATGAGTCAGCCCTCCGGGGTCGGAATGACAGCGTCAAAGGGGGCCTTGCAGAGCCTTCGCGCCCGGGCCGATCGCAACGAGGTGATCAGCGCCGGCGACATCGGAGCCACCTTTGTCTGGATGCGGCCCGACGACCTCGTGTGGCGGTACGCGATCAACAACTGGTTCCTCGGTCAACCGCCCCCGGCTTTCGACGTTCTGCACTGGAACAACGACGGCCAAGGCCTGCCCAGTAGATTGGCACTCGAACTCGGGCGTATGTCGCTGGACAACAGCCTGGCACGGCCGGACGGAATGACCCTTTTCGGTCAGCCGGTCGATCTGTCTAAAATCACCACAGACACGTACGCCATTGCCGGCCAAACCGACCACATTTCCTCCTGGAGGGCCTGCTACACAACCAGGCGGCTATTAGGGGGACACACCGAGTTCGTGCTGACCCCGACCGGTCACGTGCAGTCGATCATTTACCCACCAACAAATCCGAAAGCAGCCTTTTTAACCGGTTCCGAGGAAAGCGCCAAAAACCTCACCCTCACCGCCGCAGCCACACACCTGGGCGTCTGGCCCGCCCGCATCGGAGAACTCGAACTCGGCCGACGACCCAACGACGAACTCGCCGGCCGCTACCGAACCTGGCTCAAAGCCGCTTGACAACCAATAGGAGCATCAGTCTCCGGTTGGTTGCGATTCTGCGCGGTTGGTCGGAGAGTTCCAGGCGAGCCGACCTCGCGACCGATCGCCTGCCGATCCAACAGCCCGTGCCGTTTCTGTGGCGCCTCGGTCGGTGGCTGCTGGTAGGAGCCGTGTTCCGCGTCTAGGCAGCCGCATCTTGCGTGCGACCGGGTGAGGTGGCCAGTCGACCTGCGGCTGGCGCAGCCGCGTCGGGTTCCTCACTGGACTACGCCAGTACGCAGTACATGGGTTCGTCTTCGCTCCCGCTTGGTGCGTCAGCCATTAACGTCCCGTCCCCCGGAGTGTTGCCGCCGGCGGCTCAATGGCTCACATCCGATCAGGCAGTCGCCCGCGCCTGGGAATTCCGGATGGGGCGGCAGCCCTGCGAACAACCCTGGCGCGCACGTTGCTGCCTACAGGACGAACATGGCCGCCTTTGACGCCAGGTTCGGCCTTGCCAGACAGCCGCATATTTCGGGTGATCATTCGATATGGGTTGTGGTCGTTCGAATTGCGACAACCGGATGGCCGGCCGATATGGGTGAGCGGATGCCGAACGAGCCGGTCCAATCACGGACGGCAGAAGTAGAACCTCGGTCCAAAGCTACGTCGTGGATGCCGCCACCGGCACGGTCGTGTTGGGCACGAACCAGGATCTGAGCTAGTGGCGACTGAGCATCCCGCGGTCGTGCCTGTGGATCCGGCGATCGTCGTTGAAGTCGTGCAGTTCAGCCGCTGTTGGTCGGAGCAGTGACACCAGCGGAGGTGGCGCAGGCGGCCTCGCGACGCGTCCGGTTGTCGTCCTGGGAACGGGCGAACGGGTTCGTTCTGCCCATCTCGTCCAGCGCTGTCGAGGGTTGCATTCCGTGAAGGACCGGCTGCCATACCAGCCGTGTAACCGATTCTATCCGGCGGGTGGCTGACACAGCTGGTTGATGGTAAGGACTTCGCCCTTGTTCGCATCGACGACGACTAAAAGAATGCAGTCCTCGGATTCGATCTTTTGGATTTCGGCGGTACTCATTCCCGTGCCACCAAATACCGCAGGCTTGGAATGGCTGTAGATTATGACCCAAGAAGGGGTAGCACGAAAACTGAGAGCAGTGGCAGCGAACCCGGTAGGACGAAACCCGCTGGTATCCATCGTTACGGAGCGCAAGACCGCCGCTGGCGTGCCCGGCGCCATCGCATTTGTCCCGCCGAACTGCTGGGCAAGCCGATTGTGGCGACGATCGCCGCGGCCCATCGGGCCCACCGACTCGCGTTCGCCGTGCTGCGCTCGCAATGGCCATTCGACCCGACCATCCTCGATTCCCGGCGTGGGTGTGGTTACCGCGTCCTGCTACGCCGCGGCCCTTGGGGATGCCCACCGATTCGCCAATGCCGATGCCGCGTATCGCTTCTGCATCGCCTGGACGGCGCGGTCGCCGAGCAGGCCGCGTTGGTCGCTCACCGACGTCGGAAGGCGATGGCTGCGAGAATCGTCATCCATCTCGAGCTTCGTCCGCGGATACCAACCCAGCAGCACGTCCTTGCTCGCTGGGGTGAACCGGTGGGTGATCAACTCCACGGTCAAATCCAGGTCGCGGATGCCGTCCACCGCGGCGACCACATCGTCGAGCAACCGCCCGTAACCCTCGCGCCAGCCGTCGACCGGCATGACCGGCGCAATCGTCACACCGGATAGCCCGCCAAAGCCAGCGCCCGCAGGGCCTGCAGCCGGGCCGGCACGCGGGCGGTACCGCCCTCGAACCGATTCGCCACCTCGGCTGCGTTGACCGAGAAGCGAACGCGGGTCCGGCCCTGGTGCCGCAGGCCGACCAGCTGGCGTACATCGTCGAATTTGGTGGTCAGCCGCAGCTGCAGGTTCGTCCCCCACTCGCCGGCTCCCGCGCGCCCGATCGCGGCCGCCAGCGAACCGGTCAGCTGCTCCAGAGCGAGCGGGTCCGTGTAGCAGGACATCTCGAACGTCGTGCCCTCGGCGCCGCGTTCCGCCGTGCCGCTGGTCACCCGGCCTTGGCCGACATGGGCGCGGATACCATCCAGTACCTCGTCCAGATTCGCGTACACCCGGGTGACGGGCGGCCCGGTCAGCGAACCGGCCAAGTAGCAGTACTGGCAGTGCGCCGGGCAGCCGCGAGCCAGGTCGATTCGCCAGTCAGCGCTCGGTGGGATGGGTTGCGGGCGCAGCGCGCTGGGTGGGGCAACGACCACCGCCAAGGTGCTTTTCGCGCGGACGTACATCTCCCGCTCGGTTTCGCCGCGCAGCCCGGTGAGCGCGTTACCGGGCAGAACCTCGATGTCCTGCACTCCGAGCGCGACACACCGGCGGACGACTTCAGCGGTATGCGGCAAATCGGCCGCCGATCGCGTGATGCGGACGTGGCGCGGGACCCAAAGTTTGGTCGGCGCGGGAGCGAACGGCCCGGGAGCCGCGGGATCGGTCAGAATGGCAGCGGGTCTGGGCATCTTTCCTGTCAACGTCGGCGTCACCAGGTTCCTTCCCGTGCCGACCCGCGCGTCCCTGGGGGCGCGCGGATCACACAAGCGGCGAAAGCAAACCCAGGAGTGGGCTCACTTCTGTCCCGGCCCCGTCCCCGACGGTGGGCATTTCGGTGAGCGTGGGTCAATAGCTCTGTTGAATGATGGCGACCACTTTGCCGACGTCATCGTTGGCCGCGAAAACCCCTTCGATGTCGGAGTAGACGCTGTTGGCCGCGATGATGGCGAAGGCGAAATGCCGCCCCGACTTGGTGTCGATGTATCCGCCCAGGGCTTTGGCCTGCAGCAGGATCCGGCCGTTGAACAGGTCGCTGCCGGCTACCGAGCCGGTCTTGGCGAACACTTTGCCCTTGGCTGGTCCGTTCGGCTGGACGAGCGCCAGCGACCCATCCACTCCGAGGATAGGCAGGCCGGCCTTCCAACGGGCCGCGTCGGGGCGCTGGGCCATGATGCTTTGCAATTGCACCTGATTGTTCGGAGTGATGAAGTTGTCCGGCGCACCGGAGCCGTCGTTGAGGACGGCGCTGGCGGTGTTCAACCCCGCCTTCCGCCATATCTGCCCCTCCCGGGCGATCCCGTCGTTGCAGTCGGTGCTGCCCGCTTGCACAGCCAGCAGGCAGACGAAGGTCTCCGCGCCACGGTTGTAACTGACCTTCAGGGTGTACTTGGCATCCTCGGCCAGCGGAAGTGATTTCAGGGAGGCCACGGTCGGTAGGGCGGCAACGGAGGCGCGGGAGGGGAGCTGGCTCGCCGAGTTCTCGGCCACCGGGTTGGCGGTGACCGTGACGCCGTTCCGGGCGAGCGCTTCGATGAAGGCGGTCCTGGCGTACTTACCAGGGTCCTTGTAGGCGTAGACGTTGACCGCCGGCGCGCTGTTGGCGGCGATGGTGCCGGACACGACGATGGGCCCTTCCCGGGGAGCCGCGACCGTGATGGAGGTGGGTTGCCCGGGGGCGACCGACTTGACCTTGCTGGTCACGGTCCAGGGGGCCACTTGGGGTCGGATGACCGCCGTGGCGATCTGACCGCTACGTCCGGGGCGGGTGGTGATGTCGATCAGGTTCTGGTTGATCTCCAGGGGCGTGACCGGACCGTTCTCCAATTCGTACGGTTGCCAGAGCCGGTTGTCGACCAGAACGTTTCCGGAAACCTTGTTGATGCCGGCGCTCTTCACCTGCGCGGCCAGGCGGTCAAGCCCGGTCAGCGGGTCCTCGGGGGTGAGAGTGGCTCCCGGGAGGCTGTTGGCATCGTTGTGGTCAAGGTTGGTGCAGTCGACCGATCCGTCCGGCTTGGTGCGGCCACCCAGCGTCAGGTCGCCGACGCCGACAACGATGAGATTGCCTCGCAGTGTTCCTCCCACCACCTTCCCGGTCTCCTTCACCGGTGTGACCAGAGTTCTGTTGGGACCGAATTGCTGCCACGCCGCTCCTACGCTGTAGGTCTTGGTCACCGACCCGGGTTCGAACAACGTGTCCGCATGCAAAGAGATGATCTGCTGACCGGAGTCCAGGTCGCGAACGGAGATCGCCCATTGGCCCATCCGATAGGCCGGTTGATTCATGATTTTGAGCGCGGACGGATCGAGTCCATTGACAGGTTTGCCATTCCCGCCCGACGTCACGGGAGCCGTGGTTGTCGACGGCCCTGTCGACGACGCGGCTCCGGATGCCGTCCCGTTGGCGGTGGATTCCGCCGCCTGCGGCACCACGCCCGCAGAGCACCCCGCCAGACACATGGCGGCGGCGACAACGACAACGGTGCCGCGCATCGCTCTGGGAAGCCACATTCCTGAACGCCCTCGTTCGCGGCTCCACGGTGATCGAGTCAAGGTTCCTCCTGTGCCGACAAGTGGATGACAGGCTGGGCCGGTCGGAGACCGACGGCGTGCGCTGGCCACCCACCGCTGAAGGGCCGAACCGGCGCCGCCGATGACGGTGAGCTTGCAGGGACGGGGCCGAGACGGAATGGTGACAGCACTACATTCCCGCGCCCGGCGGCCAGCGCCCCATGGCCCGTTCCCGCGCTGGTCCGGAAAGATCAAGCCAGACTGCTCCGGTGAGAAACCGGTCTTCCGGGGTGGGCCGGACAGCCGGAATTCAGCCGCGATTCATCAAGCCACGGCGCGACATTCACACATGCCGGAAGAACCGGAAATAAAACGCCGCGAATACGAGCACGATTCCGACGTTGGAGGCCAGGCGCGGCCAAACCTGGTTCCGGAAGAACAGGATGTCCACGGCCACGACGACGGCCACCATCGCGAGCACGTAGAGCACCGCAACTACCGGTCGTCCCATGACTTGGTCCTCCTGTACCGAGTCGGTGGGCGGAGCGCCGAAGGCGCCCGCCTGATTCATGGGTACCACCCGTACCTGGGCCGGCGATCCGTCCCGCAGGGGTAGCCGATGTCTCGCCGTCGCCGTCGCCGTCGCCGCGTGCGGACGCCGGGCGCGCAGCGGCCGCCCGACGGCAGTGCCGGGATCGACCCGGATCCGGCCAGTTGTCGATCTCCGGCCGATGTGCGCATCGGTAGGTCGGACGGAGTGCTTCGACAGACTGGCAGGAGGTTTCATGTTGACGTTGGCGATGCCCGGGGCCGTCGATAGGCCGCCCGGACGGGCGGGCCCGGGATGCCCGGCCCGCGCGGGGCCTCCCAGCAGGCAGGCGGTCGAGGCGTTCTGGGCCGACGGTCAGGCTGCGAGCGCTGATGGTCGAGTATGACGATCGCGGGCCACTCCGCTTCACTGATCGAGTTTTGCTTCCCTCATCACCAATCCAGAAGGAGACTGTTCTCGTGCGTTACATCATGTTTGTCGCTGTCGATCCCGAGCCGGACACGTCCACGGCCGAAGTTCCGTCGGTCGACGACTGGTTCAATGAAATCGCCGACAGCTGGGTGCTCGGCGAGCGGTTGCGCCCGGTGCGGGACGCCAAGTTGGTTCGGGTCCGGGACGGCGAGGTGCTGGTGACCGACGGCGCGTTCACGGAATCCAAGGAATGGATCGCCGGTTTCGATATTCTGGAATGCGAATCCATCGAGCGAGCCATCGAGATCGCGGCGAAGCATCCGATGGCTCGTGAGGGCCGGATCGAGGTCCGAGAGTTCTGGCCGCTGGCGTCCGATCAGGCTCCCGCGGATACGGGTCAGTGACGGTCGGGATCAGGTGCGGTATGTCTTGTTGATGTACCAGGACGGGCACGGTGACGCCGCGGCGGAGCCGTCCCAGTCGCCTGTCCCGGCCGAGGGTACGGTACGGATCCTGGCCGACCATCGTCTGCGTGCGGGTCACGCGGCCACCACGGTGCTCCGTACCGCCTCTGGGGTGCTGGTTGTCGACGGGACGTCGTCACCGTCGGCCGAGCGGTTGACGCGGGTGTGCGTCGTGGAGGCCGCGCACCTGGACGACGCGTTGGCGAGCGCGAAAGCCATCGCCCTGGAGGCCCGCGCCGTGGAGATCCGACCGGTCCGGTCCGAGCGGTGAGAGCCGACGCGAGCACGGTCGCCGCTGCCGTGGCTTCGGCGTATCGCCACGAGTGGGCGCAGGTCTTGGCCACCGTGGTGCGCGTCGCCCGGGACTTCGACATCGCCGAGGATTGCGTGCAGGACGCCTTCGCCCAGGCAGTGTCGCGCTGGGAACGCGACGGGATCCCCGACCGGCCCGGCGCCTGGCTGACGACCGTGGCGGTGCGTGAGGCCCTCCAGGGCAAACGGCGCGCCGCCACGGCCGCTCGAAACCTGCCCGCACTGGTGATCCAGGACGGCGACGGGCCCGCGGATCCCGCTGCCGGCACCGTGTTCCAGCAACTGCCCGACGATCGGCTGCGGCTCATCTTCACCTGCTGCCATCCGGCACTGGCTCCCCAGACGCGGGTGGCGCTCACTTTGCGCATGGTGTGCGGGCTCAGTTCGGCCGAAGTCGCCAAGGCGTTCCTCGTCAAGGACGCGACCATGCAAGCTCGCCTCACCCGGGCAAAGAAGAAGATCGCCGAAGCGGCCATCCCGTACCGCGCGCCGACCGCCACCGAGCTGCCGGAGCGCCTGGAATCGGTCTTCGACGTCGTGCACCTTGTCTACAACGCCGGCCATGTCGCTCCGGCCGGCGACACCCTGATGCGGGTCGACCTCGCCGACCGAGCGTTGCAGGTGGCGCGGATGCTGCACGATCTGATGCCCGACGACGGCGAAAGCGCGGCTCTGCTCGCGATGCTGCTGCTCACCGAGGCGCGCCGGTCCGCCCGGGTGGACACTGCGGGACTTCTGGTTCCGCTGGACGAGCAGGATCGCACGCTGTGGGATCGGGGCGCTATCGCCGAGGGCCTGACCCTGTTGCACAACGCCTTGAACGGCGGGGCCCGTGGTCGCTACGCGGTGATGGCCTGCATTGCGGCCGTGCACGCCGAAGCCGCGACAGCGGACGAAACGGACTGGCACGAGATCGTGCGGCTTTACGAACAGCTGTTGCGCCGCTGGCCGACCGCCGTCGTCGCGCTCAACCGGGCGATCGCGGTCGGTGCCGCCTATGGACCGGGGGCCGGCCTGGCTGCCCTCGACCGGCTGGACCGGCATCCGGATTTGGCGGAGTATCCCTACCTGCCGGCGGCGCGGGCCGACTTCCTGCGTCGGCTCGGTCGCCATGGCGACGCCGCCGCGGCCTATCGGGACGCTTTGTCGCGCACCGGCAACGCCATCGAGGCCACGTTCCTGGAACGTCGTCTCGCCGAGGTCTGCGCGACGCGGTGACATAGGCCTGCGTGGCATGTCAGGCCATCGGGCGCACCTCGACGCCGCTGAACTCGGCGGACGCCTCTGGGATGCCGCGGGCGCATTCGATGGCCCGCTCCAAGTCCTCGGCCTCGATGAGATAAAAGCCGCCGATCCCTGGATCGGTCGCGACGAATGGACCCGCGGAGGTGGAGCCGGCCGGTTCGTCGCCGCGGATGGACACGGCCCGGGCCGAGGGCACCAGCTCCCCGCCGGCGATCACCGCCGGTCCGGCGGCGTCCAGGAACGCACGATGACGCCGTCCGTTCTTCTCGTTCCACTCCGGGGTCGCGGCCGCCCACCGCTGCTCGTCGCCGTAGATCAATACCAGGAACCGGGCCATGAACATTCCTTTCCCACAAGGGTGCTGTCCTACCGATGCGAACCTTTCCCGCAGATCGACACGGTTCCGCCGACGAATGTGTTGATGATGTCCGACGAGACAGCGGTGGAACGGTGGAACTGGCGGCGGCAATTGTCCCAGCCGCCGGTGCGATCGGCGAGTTCGCAACCATTGCCCGCGTTCGCAGCGTGTGCACGCCTTGCGAACCCGGCGGGATGCTGCGGACTCCTCCCATTTGAATCTATAGCGCACCCGGGGGCTTGTGGCAAGACCCGGATGAGCGCGCACAATTCCCGCCGGACCGTCGGGAGGATCGCGAATGCCACATCACTTTTCCGCGCACACACCTCATCGGGGCCCGGACGACCGGCTCCATCGAATTGATTCCGCCGCCCTTCGCCCCAGCGATACCGCCAGCGGAGCACCGATGAGCCCGTTCGACCTGTCGGCGGGTCCGACCGCCAAGAGCGATCCGGCCCTGATCGCTGACGACGAAGAGCATTTCGCCGTCGTGGCCCGTTGGCTCGACCAATCGGTCGCCGAGCTGGCTGCCCAACTGGCGAATGAGCTGAAGGCACCCGGCGGCAAGGGGCAGCAAGCGATGGAGCGCGACATGCAGGTCCACCGACTGACCGCCCGACTACGGGTGCTCCGACGCTACGGCCTTGACCTGTGCCTGGGTCGCACCGTTCCGGCCGACGGCGGTCCGCCGACCTACATCGGGCGGCTGGGACTCGCTGACGGCGATGGCCGGCGTCTGCTGGTCGACTGGCGTTCGCCCGCTGCCGAACCGTTCTTCGCCGCCACCCACGCGCACCCCATGGGGTTGGTTCAGCGGCGCAGGTACCGGTGGAGCCGCGGACGGATCACTGACTATTGGGATGAGATTTTCGCCGGCGGCCCGGAGCTGCCGGCCGCGGTGGACGAAGATTCCGCCTTCCTCGCCAGTCTGGGCACGTCCCGGGCCGAGCAGATGCGCGATGTGCTGGGCACCATCGCGGCGGAGCAGGACGTGATCATCCGCGCCGGATCCCGCGGTGCCCTGGTCGTCGACGGCGGCCCGGGGACGGGTAAGACGGTGGTGGCCCTGCACCGCGCCGCCTATTTGCTGTACGCCGATCCGCGGATGGGTCACCATCGCGGCGAGGTCCTTTTCGTCGGTCCCCACCAGCCCTATCTCGCCTACGTGGCCGACGTGTTACCCAGCTTGGGTGAGGAAGGCGTACAGACCTGCACGCTTCGCGACCTGGTCAGTCAGGGAGCGACCGCCGGCGTGGAGATCGACCCCGTCGTGGCGTCGTTGAAGGCCTCGGTCCGCATGGCGGACGTCATCGAGGCCGCCGTGCGGTTCTATGAGGAGCCACCTACCGCCGAGTTGGAGGTCGAGACGCCCTGGGCGGACCTGCGATTGGGAGCGGATGACTGGGCAGCGGCTTTTGATGCGCCGGAGGCCGGGACTCCGCACAACGAAGCGCGAGAACAGGTCTGGGCGGCGCTGCTCACCGGGCTGATGGACCAGTTGGAGAACTCCGGTGTTCCACCGGCGGTGCTCAGATCGGCCCTGTCCCGCAACGAGCGACTGGTGGCCGCGGTGAGCCGGGCCTGGCCGCTGATCGACGCTGCCGACCTCGTCGGCGACCTGTGGTCCGTGCCCGCTTATTTGCGGCGGTGCGCGCCATGGCTGACGGCTGACGAAGTGCGGACTTTACAGCGCCGGGAACCGCAGGCCTGGACCGTGTCGGATCTGCCCCTGCTGGACGCGGCCCGGGACCGTCTCGGGGATCCGGCGAGCCCGCTGCGTCGGCGCCGGCACCAAGCCGCCGAAGCCGAGCAGCGCGCCCAGATGGCCCGAGTGGTGGAGGATCTGCTGGAAGCCGACGATGACGGCGAAGGTGCCGTGACAATGCTCCGGGGCGAGGATCTGCGCGACGCGCTGGTCGACGAAAACGCGATCCCCGCCGTCGAGCCCGACCTGCTGGCCGGCCCTTTCGCCCACGTCGTGGTGGATGAGGCCCAAGAACTCACCGACGCCGAGTGGCAGATGGTGCTGCGACGATGCCCGTCCCGCAGCCTGACGATTGTCGGGGACCGCGCGCAGGCACGGCGGGGATTTCCGGAGTCGTGGCTGGAGCGGCTGGAGCGGATCGGCGTCGGCCAAGTGCAACTGGCCTCGCTGAGCATCAATTACCGGACACCGAAGGAAGTCATGGCGGAGGCGGAACCGGTCATCCGGACGTACCTTCCCGATGCCAACGTGCCGACCTCCATCCGCAGCTCGGGCCGATCGGTGGTGCGCGGCCCGGTCGCAGCGGCCGATCAAATCATCGACTCGTGGATCGCCGAGCACCGCGAGGGCGTCGTCTGTGTGATCGGTGATCCGACCTTCACGCCGCGGCCCCGCGTTCGCTCGTTGGCCCCCCATTTGGTCAAAGGGCTGGAGTTCGACCTGATCGTTCTGGTGGACCCGGAAGCGTTTGGCCCCGGCCTGACCGGAGCGGTGGACCGTTATGTCGCGATGACGCGGGCGACGCACCAACTGGTGATTCTGACCCGGGTGATGCCCTTTCCCGGCAAGCCGCCGGCTGCGAATCAGCCTGCTGGGTAGAGCCCGGCGGCATATGCGGGCCCGTAGTGCGCCTCGATGTCCGCGAAGTCTTCGTTCGGTCGCTCCAGCGTCTTGGCGATGATCGCGCGGCGCGGGGCGGCATCCGGACTCCAGGTCTGCGGATCCCACAGCTGTGACCGGAGAAACGCCTTGGAACAGTGGTGGAAGACCTGATCGATCTCCACGACCATGGCCAGCACCGGGCGGTGACCCTTCACGATCATCCGGTCGAAAAACGGAGCGTCGCGAACCAGGCGCGCTCGGCCGTTGATGCGAAGGGTGTCGCCGCGGCCGGGAACGAAGTAGAGCAAGCCGACGTGCGGGTTGCTGAGGATGTTGTGGAAGCCGTCGGCCCGGTGGTTACCGGCCCGCTCCGGAAGTGCGATCGTGTGCTCGTCCAGCACGACGGTGAACCCAGCAGGGTCGCCCTTGGGGGAGACATCGCAGTTCCCGTTCGCGTGGACGTCGCCACCAAGCAGAATGGCGAAGCCGCCAGCCATTGTCGGTCGAGCTCGTGCAAAGCGGGGCGCTCCTTGAAGACGGCCGGCCCGCTGGGGAGTCCCAGCAGAGCAGTCAGTTCGGCAGGATCGCGCAGCTCACTCCAGTCACTCACGCCAGGATCCTATTCGGCCTCCGCACCTTCTCGGGTTCGCACCTTCGCCGCCGCAATCGCTCTCCCGCAGCATTTGTGGGGCATACGTTGCTGAAAGTGGGCTTGCCCAAACCGTTTCGCCGCGATGTTGTGGCCGAGTCGGCCGAGCCGGACAGACGCGGGACCCGCGCGCTGAAGACTTGTTCCGCCTCAGGCTTGTTCCAACAGGCGCGCGAGTCGCCGCGCCGCTCGACCCCGAGTGATGGCGGGGCCGAGCGTCTCGCGGAGCGCCTGGCCTTCGTCGTCGTTACGGCTGAGTGCGGCTTGGACCCGGGTGTGTTGCAACGCCAATCGGCCGGCGGCGTGGCGAGCGGTGTGGTAGCCGTCGAGGTCGTCCTCGGATGCGTTGTCGCGGAGCACCGCGCTGAGCCGATCGGCCAGATCCAGCGCGTCCTGTAAGCCGATGTTCAACGCGGTGCCGCCTGCGCCGAAGCTGTGCGCGGCATCGCCGGCCAGGAAAACGCGCCCGGACCGGTAGCTCTCGGCCAGGCGGCTGTTGCCGATCGTGGCGCGCAGATCGGTCGCGTCCGTGAAGGGCAGGTCGGCGCCCAGGACGCGCCGAAGACTGGCCCGCAATTCCTCGATCGTCACGCTGTGATCGGCCGCCTCCGTGGTGTTCCGCAACTCATGCACGGCGATCACGTAGCGGTCCATGGGGGCGGCCGGGTCGAGCACGGCCACCGGAGCGATCGAGAACCTGCCTCCGGACAGCCGATTCGATGTCATCGCGGTGAACGTCCCCACGCCGGCGATCTTCAGGCTGATCTGCGAGCGATCGACGATGCGGGCGATCTTGGACGTCGGGATGGTGACCCGGGCGATCCGGACGATTTCCTCGCCGGTGTGACCGGGAAAGTCGATGCCGGCCTGTTTACGCACCAGGCTGTGCGCTCCGTCGCACCCCACCAGGAACCGCGCCCGAAGCGGCGTCGGGGCGGGCGCGCGAAGGTCCAGGGTGACGTCGTCGGCGTTCTGGGTGAAGCCGATGAATTCTTGGCCGCGTCGCAACTCAACGCCGGACCGGACGGCCCGGGCCTCGAGCAGTTGCTCCAATCGGACTTGCGGGATCAGCAAGATGTGGAGCGGGTTCCCTGGCGTCCAAGGTCCGATCCCGAGTCGAAGCACCAACGAACCGAACGAGAATCGCGATGGTCGCCGCACCCGAAATGCCGGTCCTGTCAGGATCCCGCGCCGCCGCAGTTCTACAGCGGTGCGGCCGACAATGCCATTGGCCTTCGCCAGGGTGGCCGGCGCGGTGGCTCGCTCCAGGACGACGGCCCGCACTTGGCGCTCGGCCAGTTGCCCGGCCAGCAGCAGACCGACGGGCCCGCCGCCGACGATGGCAACGTCCCAGCGCCCGCCGTCGGTCCGGGGGGCAATCTCCGACATGGCCGCCTCCCGCTCACCCCTACTCACCGGGACGGGCGTCTGGGAGGTCGGGACGTGTTGGAATCCAGGATGACCCAATACGGAGATGGCGCGTCCCGCGAGCATGACACGCGCCCTTTTGCCGGAGCCCTGCCACCCGCGAACCGCTGTCGCCGCAACGGCATTCACGGCTCGTCGGTGAAGACTGGTGGCCGTGTACAGCCAAGAACCTGCACCGACGGGGGGACTCACGCGGAGGCGCTGGATCAGGACGACGCCGTCTCCCGGTGAAATTCGGAGCAGAGCAAGTCCAGGGACTCGACGCGGTCGCCGCCGGTGACGTACACGTGTTGCTCGGCGATTCGGGCCAGGCCCGGTGTGCCGACGGGGGCCATGCGCACCTTCCACCGGGCGTAAGGCTTGGTGCCGACTTGTCCGGTCGAGGTGTCGACGACTTCGAAGGTGTCTCCTCCACCGAACCACGCGGCGAACGGGGCCGCGACATCGGCGGGGTTGTCGTGCTCGACCAGCCCGGGCGGGATGAGCGCCCGGAAGCGGACGTGCTCGTCCAGGCATGCCTCGAGCGCGGCGAAATCGCGCCGGGTCAGGGCGTCGACGAGGAGTTCGTTGACCGGCTGGGACCCGCGCATGTCGACGACGGTCGCGGCCGCGTTCTGGGTTGTTGTCGTGGCCATGTTTCTACGGGCCTGGCCGAACCGGACACATCGGCAGAATTGCCGGTCTTTCGCAATCTCTGCGGTGCGGCTAAGCCGGATCGGGCGGCCGCACCGTCGGGTCGACGAGGCCATGCCGGAGCGCGAACATCGCCGCCGCCCCGCGCGTACTCGTGACGGTTTTGACGAAGATGTGCTCGATGTGACTGGCCGCGGTGCGTGGCGTGATCGTCAGCTGTTGGGCGATCTGCTTGTTCGAGTAGCCGCGGACGAGCAGCGCGAGCACCTCAGCCTCTCGCGCCGTGAGCCCGGCGACGAGGTTCGCCCGCCGGCGGACGGTGTGGCCCGCAGCGGTCAACACAGCTCTGGCCGACGAGCCGTCGAGGCGACCCGAGTCCACCTCAGCCAGCAAGACCCGTTCGCGGTCGGACGGGCTCAGCGCCGGCCGCCCGGGGCGATGTTCCGACCAGGTCTGGTACACATCCGCCGCAGCGAGAACCCTGGCCGTCACCGAAATCATGGCGCCCGACAGCCCGCGCGGATAGCCGGACCCGTCCATCCGCTCATGCGCCATCGCCGCCAGTGCACCGATCGCGGCCAACCGCGGTTGGCGCGCCAGGATGCGCTCGGTCAGATAGGGCACGGTGCGCGCATGTTCCGATTCGCTGGCGGTCAGCGGCGTGGCCTTGTTCCAGACGCTCGTTGACACGCCGGTCGCGCCCAGGCGGTGCGTCAAGGCCGCCCGGCGTACCAACGTCACGTCCTCGGTGGGAAGGCCCAGCGACTCGGCGGCGCGGGCCGCCAGATCGGCGACCGCGCGGGAATGGCCCAGATACCAGGGTGACTTCAAATCTGCGTAGTCGCCGAAAATCGTCAGGACAGCGTCCAAATCGCTTTCGCTGATCCGCCGATCCAGCAGGCCGGCACCGGCGAGAACGCTTTCCCAGGAGCTGGTTTCGTCCACACCACCGAAGATGGCCTCGGCGTGCTCGACAGCCAGGTCCACCAGGGCCGGATCGAATTCGGTGCCGCGACGCGATCGGAGCATCTCGACGACGGCGGCGACACCGCCGGTGCGGGCAAAGACCTCGGCGTCATCAGCGAGTTGCACGATCCGCGTCATTCGTTCGATCGACTCGCCCGCGGCCTGACCGGGGACCCCCTTGCCGTCCCAGCGTTCGAAGGCCTGACCCAGGGCATGGCCGATCCGTGCATCCAGGCCCAGTCGGTCGGCAATGCCGGCGGTGGTTTGGCAATGCGTGATGTATGTGCCCATGGCGTCGCGGAAACCGCCGGTCAGAAAGCGCCCGAGCATCGTCATGCGCCGGATCGGCCCCGACCCGGTGGCCACGTGCCCGAGCATCATCCGCATCATCGGCAGGCCGACCTTGTCGATCGCATAGCTGTCGGCGCGGATCTGCCGATCGTCGGTGAACCAGTGGGCGAGTTCGTGGGAATCGGCGACGCAACCGACCCAAGCGAGCAGCGAAACGTAGAAAAGGCCGCCCTGTTCGTCATCGTCGAGTTGGGCCAAGCGGCCCAACCGGCCGGCGATGACGGTTTGGCGGAGGACATGTTCTTCGGGCAGGCCCAGACCGAGATCCGTGGCCAGCGACAGTGACGCCACCAGTTCGGCCAGCCGGACCTCCGGCTTCGCGGTCAGCATGGCCGGCTGCCGATGTCCACCGACTACCGCCGGAACACTTCTGGCGTGGCCGGAAATGCGAGTTCGACGAAGATCACCGGCACCACGGCATCGCGTCGTGCCGCGGAGTCAGGTGCGCTCTGGACTGGAGGTCGCCGTCGGCCACCGAACCATCCCAACACAGGACGCGCTGGCTCGCCCGCCTCCTCGTGTCGAGACGAGGGCCCGATATCGGTTGATTCGGCCGATCAGCGATAGCCGTCCGAAGCCTTTCAATCGTCTCGATTGGTGATGAGGAACTCCGCCGTCGTAGCGTCGGTGACGAAGGTGTTGAGCCAACCGCCGCGGAGAGCTGCCCTGATCGCGCTGTACTTGGATGGGCCGCCCGCGACCCCAAGCCGGCGAGGCGCGGATTTCAGTTGTTCCAGCGTGGCCCCGATGACCAAATCATCCAATTCGGTCGGCACCGGTTGCCCGTCTTCGTCGATGAAGCGCAGATTGAGCTCGGCCACCGCCCCGCGCGACCGGGCCATCTTCAGCTGTTGCGCGGTGAAGAAGTTGTCACCGCCTTCCAGCGGCGCCACGATGTGGCCGGTCCCGATGCCCACGAGGGCGAGGTCGATCCGATCGAGCATCTCCAGCACATTGCGGGCGTGCGCGTCGTGCGCGAGCAGCGTCTCCTTCACGGCGGGTGTCGGGCTGACCCCCGGAATGCGCAGGAACAGTGGGGTGGCACCCGTCAATTCCGCCAGCCGGGAGGTCATCTGGGCGGCGTGGTGCTGCAATCGGGGTGGGCCCAGATCGCCCAACGTCTCCACGACGTAGTGGGCTCTGGAGTTGGGTAGTGGACCGAGATTGGTGACCGCCTCCTGCAGCGTCCGGCTCCAAGAGGTGAAGCCGATGATCTCGGCATCCAGCGGAGCGGCTTGGAACTGCAGGGCCAGCAACTGGCCCAGCTCCGCGATCAGCTGAGCTTCGTCGCCCACGGTGCCGAGGTCGTAGACGTGCGCTTCTCGCAGCCCGTACGCCGATTCCAGTTCGGACTCCAGAACCGACTGGTCGTGGCTGGGCAGCATCACCACGGTGCGCACGATGCCAGACCGCACGGCCTGATCGAGCAACCGCGAAACCCGCGGTTGGGAGATGTTGAGCCGCTCGGCGATCTCCCCCTGGCGCAGTCCGCGGGTGTGGTAGAGCCACGCAACCGTGGCCATGAGTCGCTGCAGGCTCGAATCCGGACTTGCCACCCCTGTTACCTCCCCATTGCCGGTGAGCGACGAGAAGGCCACCCGATCGGACCATTGACGTCCCCGAAACCCATCTCATACTTTAGGAGCCGGTCGCGAAATAAAGATGCCGCGATCGAATATTCATTCAGAGCCAGTGCCGGGAGAGCCCGGCGCATGACGAGAAGAGGCAATGTGGCTTTCAAACGTGGACGCCTGACCGCGATGACCGCTCTCACGGCGGCTGCGCTTGTGATCACGGGTTGCAGCTCCTCCAGCACCAGCGGCTCGGGCTCGAGCTCATCGAGCTCCACGTCCAGCAGCTCCGCAGCCAGTTCCGGGAGCTCGGCGGCCAGCAACTCTTCGTCTTCAGGGTCGTCCTCCTCCGGAGCTGGGGCCAGCTCGGCCGCCGGGGGAAGCGGCACCGCCTCGGGCGGGGCCGGCTCCGCGTCGACGGGGGGCGGCAACGGCATATCGACGTCATTGCCCGCCGTCTCAGGCGACCAGTCCAAGTACACCATCGGCATCTCCGTGGCCGACCAGAAGTCGTTGTTTTACATCGCAGCGGTCGACGGCATGAAGGCCGCCGCGGCCAAATACGGGGTCAAGACCGTGGTGCTGTCCGCGGACAACAACTCCAATCAGCAGGTCAACCAGGTCAACGACCTGATCACCCAGAACGTCAATGCCCTTATCTTCATCGCCCAGGACGCCACCTCGGCGGCCGCCGGCGTGCGGGCCGCCAACAAGGCCAACATCCCGGTCGTCGCCGTCGACGAGAAGCCGGAGAGCGGAAACGGCAAGCTGGCCACTTACATCGCCAGCAACAGCGTCAACGCGGCCAATGCCCTGTGCAGCTGGGTCTTCCAGCAGATGGGCGGCTCCGGCGACATCGGCATCCTGCAGGGTGTTCTCGGTGCCACGGCCGAGCTGCAGCGCAGTCAGGGCTGCCAGCAGGCGCTCGACGCGAACAAGAACATCAAGGTCGTCGCCAAGCAGTCGGCCAACTGGGACGAGACCCAGGGCTACAAGGCGGCTCAGAACATGCTGCAGGCCAACCCCAGCGTCAAAGCCATCGTCGGCGAGAGCGACGCCATGGGCCTGGGTGCCGCCAAGGCCGCCAAGGACGCCGGCAAGAAGATCATCACGGTGGGCATCGACGGCTTCCCGACCATGATCGCGGGCATCAAAGCGGGCCTGACCAGCGCGACCGAGGCCCAGCAGCCTTATCACATGGGCCAGCTGTCGGTCGCCGACGCGTTACTCATCCTGGACGGTCAGGGTTCTCAGGTGCCGGCGCTGCAATACCAGGCCACCGTGCTGGTCACTCAGGCGAACGTCAACTCGATCGATCCGACCGTGTTCTACGGCCCCAACGTCAAGTAGCTCCTTCTCGTCCATCGGCCGCCAGCCCCTAACGAAGACGGAGCCCCACTCGTGACCAGCAGTCCGACCGAGGACGGGATGTTCGATGCCGACCGCGGCACCGCCGGTTCGCTCGAGTTGTCCGGCCTGGAGAAGAGCTACGCCGGCGTGACCGTGCTCAAGGGTGTGAGCTTCTCCGTTCCCGCCGGTCAGGTCATCGGCCTGATCGGCGAGAACGGGGCCGGCAAATCCACGCTCAGCTCGATCATCGCCGGCATCGTGCCGCCCTCCGCGGGAACGATGACCCTCAACGGGGCGCCGTACGCCCCGGGGTCACCACAAGAGGCACTCAGCAAGGGCGTCGCCCTGATCCACCAGGAAATCCGCATGGTGCCGCAGCTGTCGGTAGCGGAGAACATCTTCCTGGGTCGTGTGCCTACCCGCGCCGGCCGGTTGGACACGCGGGGGATGGTCCAGCAAGCCGGCGACGTGCTCGATCTGCTCGGGATCGAGCTCGATCCGCGGCGACAGGTCGCGGGCCTTTCCATGGCGACCCAACAGAGCATCGAAATCGCCAAGGCAATCGCCCGCCAGCCCGATTACGTCATCTTCGACGAGCCGTCGGCCTCGCTGACCGGGCACGAGACCGACCGGGTGCTCGACCAGATCCGTCGAATGGGGCAGCACGGCGTGGGTGTCATATACATCTCGCACCGCCTGGAGGAAATTCGGTCCGTCGCCGACCAGATCGTGTGCCTGCGGGATGGCCGACTTGTGCAGCAGTGGAGCACCGGCGCCGTCGAACAGCAAGCGTTGGTATCGGCAATGGTCGGTCGCGACTTCGCGTTCGAACACCACGCCCCCGATCCGGCCGGGAACGACACCGTCTTGTCCGTAAGGGGTCTGGCTCGTAAGGGCGTGTTCTCGGACATCAACTTCGACGTCGCCCGGGGCGAGATCCTCGGCATTGCCGGGCTGGTCGGTGCCGGTCGCACCGAGGTTGTTCGTGTCATCTCCGGGGCCGACCAGGCCGACGCGGGCACGGTGGAAATCGAGGGCCGTCCCATCCGCTGCAAGTCGCCGGCTGATGCCATCGCCGCGGGCATTGTGCTGGTGCCCGAGGACCGGAAGGGCCAGGGCCTGAACCTGACCCGCACCAGCGCCGAGAACATCGTGACGCCGTGGGAGAGGTCGCTGGGCCGGGGCCGGCTCATCACCAACCGGATGCTCAAGAGGCTGGCCACGAAGGCCCGCGAGGATTTCGACATCCGCGGCAACATGGACATTCCGGTGATCCGGCTGTCCGGCGGCAACCAGCAGAAGGTCCTGTTGGCCAAGTGGCTGGTCAAGGAACCGAAGGTGCTCATCCTGGACGAGCCCACCCGCGGCGTCGACGTGGGCGCCAAAATGGCCATCTACGAGATCATCCGCAAATGCGCTGCCCGCGGCGTGGCAGTGATCGTCGTGTCCTCCGAACTGGAGGAGGTACTGGGACTGTCGCATCGGGTCCTGGTCATGTCCGGTGGCCGCCAACGCGACATTCTGCCCCGTGAACAGGCCACCTCCGAAAACGTCATGCATCTCGCCGTCCCGATGGGAAGTCAACGATGACCCAGAGTTTGTCCAAGGGCAGCAGCCCCGCTCCACCGCCGAATCCGCCGACCGATTCGCCGCCGCCCCCGGCGTCCGGGCGAAACCAATTCGCATCGGTCGCTGTGCAGCGGGCAAAGTCCTTGGGCGGGCCGCTCATCGGCCTGATCGTCATGATCATCGCCCTGTCGTTCCTGTCGCCCTATTTCTTCAAGGGCCACAACTTCAGCAACATCATCTCGCAGATTTCCGACATCGGGATCATGGCCGCCGGCGCGACTCTGGTCATTCTGATCGGCGGCATCGATCTGTCGGTCGCCGCGGTGCTGGCCCTGACCATCATGTTCAGTGCCTGGCTGTTTCAGACGGTGCATTTCCCCTGGCCGCTGGCCATGCTGTTCGGTCTGGCCCTCGGGGCGCTCATCGGGCTCATCAACGGCGTGCTGACCGCCTACGGGCGCGTCCAGGCGTTCGTCGCCACGCTGGCCACCATGTCGGCCGCGGCCGGATTCGCGCTGTTCATCACGAACGGCAACACGCTGAACGGCTTCCCGGATTGGTTCGACAACCTGACGTCCCACTCGGTGGTCGGCATCCCGCTGCAGGGCATTCTCCTGGTCGTCGTGTATCTGGCCATGGGATTCTGGCTCCGGTATCGGCCCGGCGGCCGCGCGTTGTACGCGATCGGTGGCAACGAGGAGGCCGCCCGGCTGTCGGGTCTGAACGTGCGCTGGCACAAGACACGCGTCTACATGATCGCCGGGGCCTTGGCGGCGGTGGCCGGCTGGATCGATATCTCGCTGCTGGATTCGGCGCAACCCACCGCCGGCAGCAATTACCTGCTGAACGTGATCGCCGTGGTCGTCATCGGCGGCGCCAGCCTGGCCGGCGGTATCGGTTCCATGGGCGGGACTTTCGTCGGCTTGTTGATCATCGGCGTTCTGAACAACGGACTCTCGCTTTTGCACGTCAATCCCAACCTGCAGTCGGTGGTCATCGGCGCAGTCATCCTGGCTGCCGTCCTGACTGACCGGGTCGGTGCCCGTCGCCGGGCCTGAACCCACGCCCCTGTCCCATCCCCCCGGAAGTACGGAGGAAATTCATGAGTGACCTTCCGGTCGAGACGTTGCTGGAGATGCAGCGGCGCATGCTGCGGATCCGCCGCTTCGACGAACGCGCATCCAAAATGGTCAAGCGCGGCCAGATCCCGGGCACGGTGCACACCAGCATCGGCCAGGAGGCCCAGGTGGTCGGCGCCTGCATGGCCCTCGGCCAGCACGACTACATGTCCGGCAACCACCGCAGCCACGGCCACCCCATTGGCAAAGGGGCCCCGCTGGGTCCGTTGATGGCCGAATTGGTCGGCAAGTCCGGGGGTGTGTGTCAGGGCAAAGGTGGCTCACTGCACCTGGCCGACTTCGCGGTCGGCAGCCTGGGTGAATCCGGCATCGTCGGTTCGTCCATTCCCATCGCCACCGGTGCCGGGCTGTCGTCGAAGGTGCTGAAGAACGGCCGGGTGGCATTGGCCTTCTTCGGTGACGGCGCTGCCAATCAGGGTTGCCTCTACGAATCGCTCAACATCGCCGGGGTGTGGAAACTGCCGGTGATCTATTTGTGCGAGAACAACCAGTACGCGCTGTCCACGCCGGCGCACACCGTCACCTCGGGCGTCATCGCCGAGCGGGCCGCGGGTTTCGGGCTTCCCGGCGTGCGGGTGGAGAACGGCCAGGACGTGCTGGCGGTCTACGACGCGGTGTCCGAAGCGGTGGCGCGGGCTCGCAACGACGAGGGGCCGACGCTGGTCGAGGTGGTCACCTACCGGTTCAACGAGCACTCCGAGGGGCTGCGCCTGGGTGTGGACTACCGCAACGCCGACGAGAAGGCGGAGTGGGTGGCCAAGGACCCGATCGGACTGTTCCGCAAGGTGCTCATCGAGCGCGGAGCCGCCACCGCCGAAGAGCTCGACGCGCTCGAGGCCGACGTGCTCGCCGAGATCGACGAAGCCGTCAAGTTCACCGACGAGAGCCCCTACCCCGACCGGGACATTGCCTTCCAGGACCTCTACACCGATGGCAGCGGAAGGTCTTTCGACGCTCCCGAGCTGCCTGTTGTCGAAACCATCCAGACCCCCGAAACGGCAGGTGTTCCCCGATGACCGTGATGAGCTATTTGGGCGCGATCGGCGCGGCCCAACGGGAGGCCATGCAGGCCGACGACCGGGTGGTGATCATCGGCGAGGACGTCGAGGCCAACGTCTACGGCACCACCGGGGGGGCGGGCAAATCGCGCGCGGCGTCCGGTGACTTCCTGGAAATGTTCGGGGCCAACCGCATCCGCAACACTCCGATCTCCGAAGAGGTCATCGTGGGTGCCGCCATCGGCGCGGCGATGACGGGTCTGCGCCCCATCGTCGACCTGTCCTACTCGAGCTTCCTCTACATGGCCATGGACCAGTTCGTGAACCAGGCGGCCAAGAACCGCTACATGTTCGGCGGCCAGGCCAGCATTCCGGTGGTGTTCCGCTCGGCCATGTTCTACGGCCTGAACACCGGAGCCCACCACTCCGACCGGCCCTACCCCATGTTCATGAACGTGCCGGGCCTGAAGATCGTCACACCGGCGTACCCCAGCGACGCCAAGGGTCTGCTGCGGTCCGCGGTGGCCTCCGACGACCCGGTGCTCATCTTCGAGGCCTGCACACTCTGGGGCAGCAAGGAAGACGTCGACGAGAACGAGTACTTCACCCCGTTCGGTGTCGGCCGCACGCTCCGCGAGGGCACCGACGCCACCGTCCTGGCGGTCTCGGGCGCCGTGCCGGAGGCGGTCGCCGCCGCCGATGCCCTGGCTGCTGAGGGCATCTCGGTCGAGGTCTTCGACCCGCGGACCCTGGTGCCGCTGGACACCGACGGCCTGCTCACCGCGGCCGCCAAGACCGGTCGCGTTGTGGTGGCCGACCCGGCCCACCGCACCTGCGGCGCCGCCGCCGAAATCTCGGCGCTGGTAGCCGAGCACGTCTTCGACTCGCTCAAGGCGCCGGTCCGCCGGATCACCACCCCCGACACCCAGATCCCGTTCTCGCCGGCTCTGGAGAAGCAGCTGTACCCGTCCCGTATCACCATCGCCGACGCCGTCCGCGCTCAACTCGGTGTCCGTCCGAAAGAAGAGGTTTCCGCATGAGCAGGGTCGAAGTTCTGTTGCCGCAGTGGGGCATGGGAATGAGCGAAGGCACCATCACCGCCTGGCTGAAGGCCGTCGGCGACCACGTGGACGAGGACGAGCCCTTGGCGGAAGTGGATGCTGAAAAGGTGTCGGAAACCCTCGAAGCGCCGGCCACCGGCACCCTCAGCGAAATCGTCGTCCAGGAGGGCGAAACCGTCGAGGTACGCACCCTGGTGGCGGTCATCGAAGCCGACTGATTCTCCGTCGGAAGCCGATTCTCATTGGAGAGGTTGATGTCCCGGCGACCACAGCCGGGCCACCATCCCCACCTCCACCTGTACCCCATCGTCTGAGAAGGAAGTGAGAACGTGGCGCGTCCGGAACTCTCCGGCCGATTCGACGTCGTCATCGTCGGAGCGGGGATCAACGGGCTCGGCATCGCCCAGGACGCGGCCCTGCGTGGCCTGCGGGTGGCTCTGCTGGAGCAGGAGGACGTGTGCTTCGGCGTCTCCGCCTGGTCCGGTCGGCTGGTGCACGGTGGCCTGCGGTACCTGGAGCAGTATGACTTCCTGCTGGTCCGGGAATCGCTGTCGGAGCGCGAGCGGCTGTTCCGGTTGGCGCCGCACCTCGTGCGTCCGGTCCCCCTGATGATTCCGTTGTACAAGCACAACCGCCGGCCCGGCTGGATGGTCGAACTGGGCATGGTCACCTACGACGCGCTGTCCGTGGGCAAAACGCCTCCCATGCACCGCATCCTGGGGAAAAAGCGGGCCAAGAAGCGTTTCTCCGGTCTGGCCACCGAGGGACTGTCCGGTGCGGCCGTGTTCTACGACGGCCAACTGGAGCTCGCCGAGCGGCTCTGTGTGGAGCTGGCGGTCGACGCCAAGGCCAACGGCGCCGTCATCGCGCTGCACACCAGGGTCACCGCCCCGATCGTGGAGAACGGCGTCGTCACCGGGGTGACGTACACGGACACCCTGACCGGAGAGTCCGGTGAAGTCCGGGCCGATCTGGTGTACAACGCCGCCGGGCCGTGGATCGACCGGGCGCTGTCCTACGCCGGTCAGCCGGCCCAACCGCGGCTCAACGGCGGCACCAAGGGATCTCATCTCATCGTCGATCCGTTCCCCGGCGCGCCCAAGGATGTCGTCTACTACGAATCGCGGCGGGACGGCCGGTTGGTGCTGGTCATTCCCTGGTTCGGCCGGTACATGATCGGCACCACCGACATCCGGTTCGACGAAGATCCGGACAAGGCCCGCTGCGACATCGGCGAGGTCGAGTATCTGCTCGGCGAGGTCAATGCGCTGGTGCCGGAAGCGCATCTGACCTTGGACGACGTGCTGTACACGTTCAGCGGGGTGCGTCCACTTCCTTATGTGCCGGACAAAGCCGAATCCTCGGTTCCCAGGTCGCACGTCCTGCACGACCACGCGGCCTCCGGGTTGAAGAACCTGGTCACCGTGGTGGGGGGCAAGCTGACCACCTACCGGCAGCTCGCCGAGGACGCCGTCGACGACATCTTCGCCCGGCTCGGCCGCAAGGCTCCGAAGTGCCCGACCCGAAACCGCCCGCTTCCCGGTGCGCAGGTCGTTGACCTGGAGGCGTTGCGGGCGTCGCTCACGGCCCGCAACGTGGTGCCGGCGGCGGTGGTGGACCGCCTGGTCCGGTTCTACGGCAGCCGAGCCGTCGCCGTTCTCGATCTGGCCGCGGCCCAGCCGGAGCTCGCCGAGGTGGTCGAGCCGGCGTCGAATCTGATCGGTGCCGAACTGGTCTTCGCGGTCGACGTCGATCTGGCCCAGACCCTGGCCGACGTGCTGGCTCGGCGCACGCTCACCGCGTTTCAGCCGGACCACGGCTGGGACAGCATGGATGCCATCATCTCGGTCCTGGCCGGGCATCTCGGCTGGGACGAGCAGCGTCGCCAGGTGGAACTCGACGGCTACCGGACATGGCTCGATCACCTGGCCATCCCGGACGTCAACGGCCCGCGCTCCGACTCGTTCGGCGCCGGTGCGGCCAACACCAAGGTCGGCGCCTCGACATGACCGGGGGTTACGTTCTGGCTCTCGACGAAGGATCGACCAGCGCCCGCTCGGTGCTGGTCGACTCCGGGGGGCACATCGTTGCGGAGGCCAGGGCCCAGGTGCCCTGGCAGCGGCCGCGGCCCGGCTGGGTGGAGCTGGATCCCGACGCGTTGTGGCAGTTGCAGCTGGACACCGTGCATCGCGCGATGAGCCAGACCGGAGCGACCGGCAGCGATCTGGCCGCGGTGGCGGTCACCTCGCACCGCGAGACGGTGATGATCTGGGACCGCGCTACCGGCCGGCCGCTGCACAACGCGCTGGTGTGGATCTCCAAACAGACCGACGACATCGTCAACCGTTGGCGCGCCGCCGGTCTGGACGGGGAATTCCGGCGTCGCACCGGACTGCGCAACGATTCGTTCTTCTCGGCCGGCAAGGTCGCTTGGCTGCTGGAGAACGTCGACGGACTCCGCCGCCGGGCCGAGTCCGGTGAGCTGGCCCTCGGCACGGTGGACACCTGGCTGGTCTGGCGGCTGTCCGGCGGCACGTCGCACCGGACCGATCCATCCTGTGCGTCCCGGACAGCGCTGTTCAATCTGGCCGACCGCCAGTGGGACCAGGAACTGTGCGAGCTGCTCGACATCCCTACTGCGCTGCTGCCCGAGGTCATCGACTCGGACGGCGAGTTCGGCTACACCGATCCCGGCGTGGTCGGGGCCAGGGTGCCCATTCGGGGAGTGCTGGCCGACCAGCAGGCCGGCATGTACGGCCAGGCGTGTTTCGGGCCGGGGTCGGCCAAGAACACCTTCGGCACCGCCGGGGTGCTGACCATCAATTCCGGCGACGTCCCGCAGCTGGCCGAGGGTCTGACCTCCAGCGTGGGCTGGACGGTCGGCGGGCGCACCGCCTACGAACTCGAGGGCGTCGTCTTCCACAGCGGGCAGACGCTGCAGTGGCTGCGCGAGGGCCTCGGCCTCTTCGACGACGCCTCCGACATCGAACGGCTGGCCTCATCGGTCGACGACAACGGCGGCGTGTACCTGGTTCCCGCCTTCGGTGGCATGTGCGCACCGCACTGGGACCGGGCCGCGCGGGCCTCGGTCGTCGGGATGACCCTGGACACGCATGCTGCCCATCTGGTCAGGGCGGCGGTGGAGGCGATGGCCTACCAGACCTACGACATCGTGGCCGAGCTCGACGAGGCCGGTCTGGGCGTGGTGGATCTCAAGGTGGACGGCGGCGCCGCCCGCAACAATCTGCTGGCCCAGTTCCTGGCCGACATCACCGGCAAGGTCATCCGGCGTCCGACCGAGCTGGAGAGAACCGCGCTCGGAGTCGCCTTTGTGGCCGGCTCAGCCGTCGGGATGTGGTCGGGCCAGAGCGATGTCGAGCGTTTGTGGAGCTGCGAACGGGAGTTCCACCCGAATCTCGACGCGGATCACCGCGCCGAACTGATCGCCGGCTGGCACGAAGCGGTCGACCGGACCTTGCCGAGTCGCTTCGCGGGTTCGGCCTGAGAAGCCAGCCCAACAACGCTTTTTGCATGACGCACCGACACGTTGACCAGATGGCGCACTGTGCGTCACACACCAGGAAGGTAGACCATGATCGAGTCAAAACCGACGAGCTGGATCGCGGCCGCCAAAGCCGGCGGCTACGCGGTCGGCGCGTTCAACCAGCACAACGACGAAACGACGCAGGCCTTGTTACTGGCGGCCCGGAAAGCGGACGCGCCGGTGTTCCTCCAGGTCGGTCGAGCCATCATTCCGCACATCGGTGTGCGGAAAGCCTATGAGATGACCGTCCGCAATCTGGAGGGCTTCGAGGACGTCGAGTCGGTGATCCATCTCGATCACGGCACCTGGGACGAGGTGTTGCTGGCTGTCCGCCTCGGGTTCGACTCGATCATGTACGACGGCGCGCACCTGCCGTTCGAAGACAACATCAAAACCACCAAGCGCGTCGTCGAACTGGCTCATGACTACGGCATTCCGGTCGAGGCAGAGCTGGGCAAGATCCCGGACGCCGACCAGAAGGTCGAGTGGGCGTCGTTCTACACCGATGTCGATGAGGCCGAGCGGTTCGTCGCCGAAACCGGCGTGGATTTCCTGGCGATCTCGGCCGGCGTCGTGCACGGCGTCATTCCGGGTCTGGAGCAGGAGCCGCTGGCCATCGACCTCATTTCCCGGATTCGTGAAGTCGTTCCGGTTCCACTGGTGTTGCACGGTGCCTCGGGCGTACCGGACAGCGAAATCCGGGACGCCATCGGCGCCGGCGTGCACAAGTTCAACGCCGACACCGACCTGCGGCACGCCTTCCGGACCGGCATCGAACAGGCGTGGGCCGAGGGCGACCGACAGTTGGAGTACGTGCTGACGCGCGGCCGCGATCTCATGGTGGACGCCGCGGTCGAGAAGATGCGCCTGTACGGCAGCGCGGGCAAGGCCGGTGCCGCCATGCAGAGCAGCGACCTGGTGGCGTCGGCATGAGCGCCGCCACCACGACTCCCCAGGGCACGGCCATCGCCCTGACCGGAATGCGCAAGGTCGCCGCCCGGCGGATGGTCGAAGCGTGGGCCGCGCCGGTGTTCCACCTCCAGGTCGACGTGGACATGAGCGCAGTGTTGGCCGCCGACCTGCGCAGTCAGGGTGCCACCGTCACCGATGTCATCCTGGCCGCCTGTGCGTCTGCCCTGGCGGCGAACCCCAACCTGAACGCGCACTTCGCCGACACCACCCTGACGACGTTCTCCGACGTCAATCTGGGACTGGCGGTGGCCACCGACGCCGGTCTGACGGTGCCCGTCCTGTTCGGCCTGGCTGATCAGAGCATCGCCGAGATCGCCGTACAGCGAAAGGATGTCGTTACCCGGGCCCGGGCCGGAAAGCTCACCATGAAGGATGTGGTCGGGGGCACCTTCACCGTGTCCAACTTGGGCATGCTCGGCATCGACCGCTTTGACGCCATCCTGAACCCGCCGCAGGTGGGCATTCTCGCCGTCGGCAGCACCCGCCGCATACCGGTGGCCGTCGGCGACGAGGTGCAGGTCCGGCCGGTGGCCACCTTCACCTTGACCTGCGATCACCGGGCCGTCGACGGAGCCACGGGCGCGGGCATGCTGGTCGGCGTGCGAACTTTCCTCGAACAAGGCGCCTGGTGATCTCGACGTCCGCCCCGGCCGACGTGGCCCGCCGGATCGTCGATCCGGCGTCGGTGGCGGACGTCTTGCTGGCCGGCGTTTCCCGGCTGGATGTACTCCGACAGGAAAGCCCGCTGGACCCGGTCGCGGACGCGGCGCTCAGTACCGTGCTCACGCGGTCGCTCGCGGCGGCCGTCACGGCTGGACCCGAGGATCGCACCGGACCGGTCGAGCACGGGACGCTGCGGCTCTACCGGCCCCGTCCGACGCTGGCGTTCACCGGCCGCGACCTGCAGGCCGACGGCCGGGACGCCGCACTGGAGATGGCCCGACAGCACGGCTTTCGACCGGTCCGCCGACCGCAAGGCGGCCGGGCCGCGGCTTTGCACCGCGGTTCGGTGTGTTTCGACCTGGTCCTGCCCGATCTGGACGGCGCGATTTCACCGGTGCTGCGGCTGGCCGTGTTGGGCACGGTGCTCGTCGACGCCTTGCGGGAGCTGGGCGTGGACGCCCGGCTCGGCGAGGTGCCGGACGAGTACTGCCCGGGCCAATACAGCGTCAACGCCCGGGGTCTGGTCAAGCTGGTGGGTACGGCGGCCCGCCGGGTGCGCGGCGCCGTGATGCTCAGCGGCGTGGTCCTGGTGGCCGACCCCGAACCCGTCCGGGCGGTGGTCGGGGACGTCTACCGCGCGTTGCACCTGCCCTGCGACATCCGGTCCGTCGGCGCGCTGGCCGAGGAGCTGCCCGGGACCGATGTCGACTCGGTGGCCGCCGTGATCGTCGCTGCCTTCAACCGCACCGTGACCACGGTTTCGGTCGAGCTGGCGGCCGCCGACCGGGACGCCGCCCTCGCGGCCTCGTCCGACCTCTGATCCCGTACGGAAGGAAATCCCTTTGCCCGCCGACGATGTCATTCCTGTCATCCGCGAGGTGGTCGCTGCCTACGACCCGGCCGGCGAATTGCCGGTCTGCGGAATCTCCGCGGTGCACCTAGGGCCCGACGTGTGGTCGCGGGTCACCGACGCCGTGACCGGATTGCTGGGCGGTGACCCGTCGGAGCCGGTCGAGGTCGCGGTGCTGGGGGACACCACCCGGATCACCCGGGCCGGACGTGATCTCAAGGAAGATGTGGAAGCGGCTCTGGGGCAGGCTTTCCGGGTCCGCCCGGTCCGCCTCGACGACGGCCATTCGGAACTGCATGCCGACGAGAAGGTGCTGGAGCGCGCCACCGAGTTGCTCCGCGGCGTCGACGCGGTGGTCAGCGTCGGCGGCGGCACGATCACCGACATCGGGAAGGTGGCCACCCATGCGTTGGCCGACATCCCGCTGGTCGCCATTCAGACAGCCGCCTCCGTCGACGGTTTCACCGACGACGTGTCGGTGGTCCTGCGCAACGGCGTCAAGCGGACGATTCCCTCCCGCTGGCCCGACGTGGTCATCGCAGACGTCGAGACGATCGGACACGCGCCTCCGCGGATGAACATCGCCGGATTCGGCGAGATCAACTCGATGTTCACGGCACCCGCCGACTGGTTGCTGGCGGCCCTGCTGGGCGTCGACACCTCGTTCCACGAGATGCCGATCCGGCTGCTGGAGCGGGTCGCCGAGGGAGTCGAGGAATGGTCCGCCGGTCTGGGCGTCCGGCCCGAGTCGACCGAGCGGCTGACCCGGGCCCTGGCCATTCGCGGCATCGCGACCGGGGTCTCTGGTTCCACCGCTTGCCTTTCCGGTGTGGAGCACCTGATCAGCCACATGCTCGACATGAACAACGGATTTCACGGCCGGCCCATCGGCCTGCACGGTCTGCAGGTCGGAGCCGGCTCGGTGGTGGCCGCTGCCGCCTGGGAGGAGTTGTTCGACCGGCTGGACAGCGATCCCGGCGTGGCGTCGCGTCTCCCGGACCGGGTGGCCACGGCCGAGCGTGATCAGGTCGAGGCCGCCTTCGCCGAACTCGACCCGACCGGGCGGGTGGGCGGCGAATGCTGGGCCGACTACGCCAAGAAAGCCGCTGCGCTGCAGGCTCATCGGGCGGATCTGGTCGCGCTCTTGGCCGAGTGGCCCGCTCACCGGGCCCGGCTGGGGGAGCTGCTGCGGTCCTCCCGCAGCATTGCCACCGGCCTGGTGGGCGCCGGCGCCACGGCCCGGCTGAGCGAGCTCCATTCGGTCGTCGACGCCGACATGGCCGTATGGGCCGTCAGCAACAGCGCCTTCATGCGTAACCGGGTCACCGTGCTGGACCTGTTCGTCGCGCTGGGCTGGTGGGAGGCCGCGGACGTGCGGGCCGTTCTGGCCCGGGCCGAGCAGGCGGTGCAGGACGCCGAGGCCGCGCGATGACCGAACGCGACCTCGTCATCGGGATCGACTGTTCCACCACCGCCGCCAAGGCCGTCGTCTGGAACATGGCCGGGCAGGTGCAATCCCAGGCCCGATCGGAGTTCGAACTCCTGCATCCCAAGCCGACCTGGGCGGAGCAGAACGCCGAGGACTGGTGGGCGGCGACCCGCGCCGCCATTGCCAGGGCCGTGCAAACCGTGCCGCACGACCGGATCGCCGCCCTGTGCATCACCCACCAGCGGGAGACTTTCGTCTGCCTGGACGCGGCCGGGCAACCACTGCGCCCCGCCATGATCTGGGCCGACGGCCGCGCCACCGAGCAGGTCCGCCGGTTCGGCAGCGACGAGGTGCACCGGATCACGGGGAAGCCGCCGAACCCCACCCCAGCCTGGTACAAGCTGCTGTGGCTGGCCGAGAACGAGCCGGAGACGTTGCGCCGCACCGCGACCGTCGTGGACGTCCAGGGTTTCCTGGTCGGCCGGATGACCGGTAGCTGGGCCACCAGCTGGGCCAGCGCGGATCCGCTGGGGGTCGTCGACATGGCCACCTTCGATTACTCGGATCCGCTGTTGGAGGCGGCCGGTCTGCGCCGCCACCAGTTCCCCATGCTGGTCGAACCGGGCACGGTGATCGGCGTCGTCGCGCCGCTGGTGGCGGCAGAACTGGGGCTGCCCCACGGTCTTCCGGTGGTGGCCGGCACAGGCGACGGTCAGTCCGCCCAGCTGGGCTGCGGGATCACCGCACCCGGCGACGCGTACCTGAACCTGGGCACCGGCGTGGTGTCGGGGACATTCAGCCAGAGTTACGCCAGCGACGTGCGGTTCCGCACCCTGGCCGCCGGCAACGACCGCGGTTACACCCTGGAAACATTCATCGGCGGCGGCACCTACAACGTCCGCTGGTTCGTCGAGCGGTTCGCCGGCGTCGACACCCGGATGCTCGGTCTGGAGCTGTCCCCGGAGCAGGTTCTGGAAGCGGCCGCGGCGCAATTGCCGCCGGGAGCGCACGGGCTGCTGGCCCTGCCGTACTGGACCGGGGCGCTTACGCCGTACTGGGACTCCGATGCGCGCGGGGTCCTCCTCGGTCTCACCGGTCTACACGGCAAAGCGCACGTCTATCGGGCGCTGCTGGAGAGCATCGCGTTCGAACAACGATTGCTCACCACCGGTGCCGAAAGCGCACTGGGCCATCCGATCTCGCGAATCATCGCCCTGGGTGGCGGTTCCCGCAGCAAGGTCTGGTGCCAGATCGTCGCCGACGTGCTGCAACGCCGGGTCGAGGTGGTTCGGGAGCCGGAAAGCACCTGTCTGGGCGCCGGCATCCTGGCCGCCGCGGCCACCGGGCTGCATTCGAGCATCGCCGAGGCCGCCCAGGCGATGACCGGCACCGGCGCGGCTTTTTCGCCGGACCCGGAGACCATCGACCAATACGCCCGCCTTTACGACGTCTATCGCGACATCTTCCCCTCCGTGCGTGGGCTCTTCGGCCGGCTGGCCAAGGCGGCCCAGTCGTGACCGGCGCCAGTCGCGCGACGCCCGGCGCCTATCGCGGGTACATCTTCGACCTGGACGGGACGATCTACCTGGGCGACGCCTTGCTGCCCGGCGCGCTGGAACTGCTCACCGAACTGCGGCGGCGCCAGGCCCGGGTGCTGTTCCTGTCGAACAATCCGACCAAGAACCGCGACATGTACGTGGCCAAGCTGCGGGGCCTCGGCATCACGGCCGACCTTTCCGAGATCCTGAACACGGTGGTCACCATGACCGCCTGGCTGCAGCAGAACGCGGACGGTCGCAAGGTGTTCGTTCTCGGTGAGGCGCCGCTGACCGATGCTCTGCGGGCCGGCGGCATCGAGTTCAGTTCGGATCCGGCCGAGATCGGCATCGTGGTGGCCAGTTACGACCGCGGTTTCACCTACGCCAAGCTGCAGACCGCTTTCGACGCCATCACCCTGAACGGCGCGATCCTGGTGACCACCAACCCCGACGGCTACTGCCCGTTCCCGGGCGGCCGCGGCGAGCCCGACGCCGGCGCCATCGTGGCCGCCATCGAGGCATCCACCGGCACGCGCTGCGTGGTGAACGCGGGCAAGCCTGACGCTCTGATGCTGCAGACGGCCATGGACATCCTGGAGTTGGCTCCGACAGACTGCGTCATGGTCGGCGACCGGCTTTACACGGACATCGCCATGGCCCTACGAGCCGGCATGGACTCCGCGTTGGTGCTGACCGGGGAGACGACGTCCGAGACGCTGGCCGCTGCCGCGGAGGACCAGCGGCCAACCTTCGTGCTGAACAGGATCGACGAGTTGGTGGGGGCGACCGGCTGACCGCCAAAGCCGGAATTCAGCTCAGCCGCACCGTCAGCTGGGACGAGCCGGGGCCGATGGCGAAAGTCGCCGAGTCGGTGGCCGTCGACACCGCGTAGTCGCCGCAGAAACCCGATACGGTCAGCCGGCCATTCCCGTCCGTTCGCCGGAACGTCTTCGGCAACCACCACTCGCCCTTGATGAGGCCTTCCAGCGCGTCGTACGCCGGTTTGCGGCTGCCGTCCTTGCGCACCAGCCCGACGGGGGCACCGAGCCAGGAGCCCTCGTCCGTCAACCCCCAGTAGGTGATCGAGGCGACCGCCGGATGCCCGACCAGTGCCCGGTAGTGCCGCACGATTTCCTCGGCCTGGCGGGCCTCGCCCTCCGCCGTGGTCGGCCAATCCGGGATTTGGTAGTCGTTGAGGTCCTCGATGGCCGCCGGCATGAGATCACCGGACACCAAGGTATTTTCGCTCATGTGCAGAGGCAGGCCGAACTGGGCGAATCGCTCCACCGCCTCCAGCACTCGTTGCTCGCCGCGGTAACCCTGGTGCATGTGCGTCTGTAAACCGATCGCGTCGATACCTATACCGGCCTCCAGAGCCTGGGCGATCACCGTCTCGTAGGCGCTGCTCAGGTCGAAGTCGTTGATCAGCAACGTGGCCGACGGATTTGCCCGGCGCGCTTCTTGGAACGCCAGCCGGATCATGTGTTCCCGGCCGCGCAGCCGGGCCAGCCTGGTGACGCCGTTGTCGCCATTGGCGAACACCGGCATGATAACCGTTTCGTTGATGGCATCCCAGGTGTCGATGAGGCCGGCGAAACCGGCCACCAGATCGTGAATCCGTTGCCGCAGCAAAGTTTCCACCTCGCCGGAGTCCAGATCGAGCAGCCAGGCCGGTTGAGAGGTGTGCCAGACCAGCGGGTGTCCCTTGACCGCCACGCCGTGTTCGGTGAGCCAGCGGGCGGTGCGGGCGAGCCGCTCGACGTCGGTGGCCCCGCGGCGCGGTTCGTAACGGCCCCAGTAGAACGGCAGAGTGGCCGCGTTGAACAGGTTCAACCACAGCCCGCTGAGCCGCTCGAGCGGAAGGGTGCTCCCGCCGCCGAAACCTTCCACGTCGGACGTGCCCGGTGGCTCGGTGCCGCCGACGGCGGACAAGAAGTCGAAACCGATGTTCCCGAAGCCAAAGGCGTGCCGGCGTTGCTCGACCGTCACATCCAGGTGCGCGGCTGGACTGCCGGCCCCGTCCATGACGGTCAGCGTCACCTCGCCGTTTCGGTGCTCGATCATTCGACCCTTCTCGGACAACGTCGCCTCCGCCATTCCGACCGGTGCACCGCCCCGATGTTCAGGGATCTCGGCCCCAAGATTCTGGTGGACCTGATCGTTGGCGACGCCCGTTCCAAAATATTTCGACCAGCCACCCGAAAGTATCGAACGATGGTGAGGGTAAGCACCGGGGTCCTGCCCGTCAACCGGGCGCGTGTCGGCCCCGCAGCACGCGAAACAACACCTGGCAGATTACGCTTTTCGGGTGCCGAGCCCGGTGTCCGAAGAGCAGCCCCGTCAACGCCCCACTCTTTCTCGCGTGGCGTCCATGGCCGACGTGTCCATCTCCACCGTGTCGAAGGTGCTCAATGGACGGACCGGCGTGTCCAGCGAAACTCGCGCGCGCGTGGAGGCGATCCTGCACGACCACCACTACAACCGGCGGCCGTCGCGCCGGGTGGGGGCGCCGCTGGTTGATGTGCTCTGTTACGAAATCGGGACTCCCTTCGCCAGCGAAGTCATCGCCCATCTAGAGGCCGTGGCCCGGGAACAACAGCTCGGCATGGTGCTCACCGGCGCGACGAACCGAAAGCTGCCGGACCGGTCCTGGGTCGCGGATGTCTTGCAGCGCCAGCCGATCGGCGTGGTCCTGGTAGCCAGTCTGCTGCCGGCCAAGGACCAGGTGAGGTTCCGTTCGTCGAACATCCCGATCGTCATGGTGGACCCCGCCGGTACCCCCGCCCCGGACGTGCCGGCCATCGGGTCGGCCGATTGGCGGGGGGCGTTCCAGGCGACGAAACACCTGGTCGACCTGGGCCACACTCGGATCGGCACCATCATCGGGCCGGAACAGATGCTGGCCTCGGCCGCCCGGCTGTCGGGCTATCGGGCGGCGCTGGAAGCGGCCGGGGTGCCGGTCGTCGCGGACCTCATCCGGCCCGGCGAGTTCCACCATCAGGACGGCGTCCGCGAAGGCCGGGCGCTGCTGGACCGGGCGGACCGGCCCACGGCGATCTTCGCCTCCTCGGACCTCTACGCTCTGGGCGTCTATGAGGCGGCGCGCTCATTGGGCATCGAAATTCCGCGTGATCTGTCGGTGGTCGGCTACGACGACTTGCCGATCGCGCAGTGGGCCGGGCCGCCGCTGACCACGGTGCATGTGCCGATCGCCGCGATGGTCAATGAGGCGATGCACCTGTTGACCCGGCTGCGCAGCGAACCGCAGCTCGCCTTCAGCCGCGTCGACATGGACACCTCGCTGGTGGTGCGCGACAGCACGGCCCCGCCGGGCAGGTCACGCAAATAACGAAACTTTCGTAAACTTCAGCCGCATCTTGACGGCCAAGTTGCGAAACATTTACGCTTTGTCCTGGTCGACAGAGCCGCCGTCACGACATTTTGCCTTCGTGGGATGTCGCGAACGCTTCGTCAGCGCACCCGCCGGGCCCGCGCCGCGTATCCCGTTCGCCGTCAGATCCCTTGCTGGCCCTTGTCTTTTATGGGTGGCCGACCAACGGTGCGGCCCAGGTCGAGTCACTGCTCGACCCCGACAGATGAGGGATCCCACATGCATGTTCGCGTCATAGCCGGATCGACACGCAAAGCTCTCAGCGTGCTCACTTCGGCTCTTCTCGTTGCCGGTGTCGCCGCGTGCAGCAGCAGCACCGGCTCTTCGACCAGCAGTTCTTCGACCAGCAGCAGTTCCTCGAGCAGCAGTGCCACGCAAACCGGCGGAAGCGCTCCGACCGGCACGAGTTCCGGCACCACAGCCGGTGGCGGCGGTAGCCCATCAGCGCAGAGCGGCGGCGACACTTCCGTTTCCGGCACGGTGAACTGGTGGGGCTGGACGCCGACGGACACGGCCACTGCCAACGACTACATCGCGGCGTTCAACAAGCAGTACCCGAACGTGAAGATCAACTACAAGCTGGTCAACATCTCCGACTGGGTGGCCGCCCTCCGGCCGGCCCTGGTCTCCGGCCAGGGACCCGACGTCTTCGACATGCAGCCGGGGGCCTACGTGACCCAGTTCGGGTCGTTCGCCGAGGACCTGACGCCTCTCGCATCGAACTGGCTCGGTGCGGACTGGAAGAACAAGGTCGCACCGATCGGCATCAGCGGACTGACCTCGAACGGCAAATTGACCGCGATGTCGGTCGGCGCGGTGTACGCCGGGATGCTCTGGTACAACGCCGACATCTTCAAGAAGTACAGCCTCACACCGCCCAAGACGATGGCCGACTGGGAAAAGGTCTGCCAGACGCTCAAATCCAACAACGTCGGTTGTTTCGTCCAGGGTGCGGCCCAGGAGGGCTTCGACCAGGACACCCTGCAGTCGATCGCCAATTCCGTGCAACCGGGCCTGTGGACGAAGGCCTCCACCGGCGACGCGAAATGGAACGACGCGGGCATCGTCAAGACACTGACGATCTGGAAGCAGATGTTCTCCGACGGGATCATGCAATCGGGCGCGGTGGGTTATCAGCAGTATCCCGACGCCAACAACGACTTCCTGTCAGGGAAGTACGGAATGGTCATGATGGGCACCTGGTACACCCAATACGCCACCCAGAAAGCTATGACGGCGGCCATTTCGGCGGCCGGCGTGAGCGGAGCCAAACCGTTCCCGATTCTGCCGACCGCCTTCCCGGACGTGGCCGGTGCCGGTCACCAGAGCGAGATGTACGGCGACGCCGACTTCGGCTTGGCGGTGGCGTCGAAGTCGCAGAACAAGACCGCGGCGGAGACCTTCGTCAAATGGATGACCACCACCACCCAGGGCCAGCAGGTCGTGGCCAACCAGCTCGACGATCTGCCGGCGCTCAAGGGCGTGACACCGGACTTCACGACCATCCAGCTGGTGGACCCGGCGCAACAGGCAACCGCGGTGAAGGACCTGGTCACCAAGGTTGCGGGGGTGACCGAACCTCGGGAAGCGTTGTTGAGCACCGACGTCCAGAACGCCATTCTGGCCGCCGCCCAGTCGGTGGCCACGGGCAGCGCCTCTCCGCAGGATGCGGCGAACACGCTGCAGCAGGCGGCCGAGGCCGCCGGCGAGAAATTCAAGTGACGGTGGGAGCGACGTCAGCGTCATGACGGACACGTCAATCGAGGTCGTCGCCGGCGGGGATCCGTCCCGCCCGGTGGCGCCGGTGATCGGGCCCGCCGCCGGTCGCCGGCGCGGTCGCCGGGTTCAGTCGCCCGGGCTGCCGTGGTTGTTGCCCGCGTTGGTGCTCAGCGTCGGCCTTCTGTACTACTGCATCGGCTACACCGGGTACATCTCGACCTTGAACTGGGACGGCGTCAGTCCCAATCCACCCGGAGTGGGATTCGGCAATTACACCCGGATGTGGCACGACCCGGTCTTCTGGAAGGCCATCGGGCACACCGTTGAGTTCTTCGCCGTGACGTTCGTGGCCCAGACGTTACTGGGTCTGGTCTTCGCGGTGTTGCTGCACACCAGGGTGTGGCTCGGAACGCTCTACAAGGTAATCGTTTTCATTCCGGTGGTGTTGGCCCCGGCGATCATGGCGCCGGTGTTCCGGCACATCTTCGCCCCGGACGGCGAATTCAACGGGGTGCTGAAGACGCTCGGGTTGGGATCGCTGGCTCAGCCGTGGATCGGTCAGACCAGCACGGCCCTGTGGGTCATCATGGCGATCACGATCTGGCAATGGACCGGGTTGACGTTCGTGCTGTATTTCGCGGCCATCACCCAGGTCGACCTGTCGATTCTGGAAGCCGCGCGCATCGACGGCGCCGGGAACTTCCGAGTCCTGGTGAGCATCGTGTGGCCGGCGGTGCGCGGCACCACGGTGGCGCTGGGGATCCTCAGCGTCATCGGCGCCCTCAAGACGTTCGATGTGCCGTGGCTGGTCACCATCGCCGGCCCCAACTACGCCACCGAATTCCTGGGCACCTACATCTACCAGGAGACCGTGCAGCTCAACCATCTCGGTTATGCCGCGGCATTGGCCATCGTGCTGCTGTTGATCGCGCTGGTCATCGCCATCGTCATCCGGATCTCCGGACGCGAACGAAGGACATAGGTTTCGATGTTCGAGATTCGGACGTGGAAGGGCCGGACCGTCCTTCAGGTGATCATCACGCTGATGGTGATTCCGTTCCTGTTCCCGTTGGTGGTGATGGTCAAAGGTTCGTTGGCCGGTCGGGGGTTCGCCAACTACGGGGCGGTGTTCGGAGTTCCTGGGCTGGGCCGGTTCTTCGTCAACAGCGCCCTGATCGCGGTGATCGTGGTAGCGGTCGTGTACGTGTTCACGATGATGGCGGCCTTCGCGTTCGAGAAGCTGCACCTCCGCTTCCGCGAGTTCTATTTCTGGCTTCTGCTCGCCTGTCTCACGCTGCCCGAGGTGGTGCTGCTGGCGCCGTTGTTCGCCACCGACTACCGGCTCGGGCTGTACGACACATATTGGGCCGTGGTCCTGCCATTGGCGGCGTTGCAGATCCCGTTCGCCGTTCTGCTGACCCGGAACTTCATCAGCGGCCTGCCCAACGAGTTGTTCGAGGCCGCCCGGATCGACGGGGCCAACAGTTGGAAGATCTTTCGCTATCAGGTGCTTCCGCTGACCCGCCCCATCGGCGCGGCCGTGGTGATCTTCACCATCATCGGCGCCTGGAACGACTACTTGATGCCTCTGGTCTTCCTGCAGACGACCAATATGCAGACGATCACCCTGGTACCGCAGTACTTCGCCGGTGAATTCAGCAACGATCAAACGAAGATCCTGGCCTCGGCGGTGATCACGGCCATTCCGGAGGTCTTGGCCTATCTCTGCCTGCAGGGCTTGTTCGAGCGCGGCCTGTCATCGGGTGCGATCAAGTAAGAGGCGCGAAGGCGCGGATCCGGCCGGGTCACCGGCGCGGCGAACCCGCGCCGTTTCGCAGCAACGTCAGACGGGGCAACGCGTCCCGGAGAGGGAAGGCGCCGACGTGCCGCTCATCGAGGTCCACCTCGCCCGGACCACGTTCAACGACCACCGCCCGGACATCGAGGAGGCCATTCACGCCGCCCAGATAGAGGCGCTGGGAATTCCGGCCGACGACCGATTCCAGGTGTACACCCCGCACGATGACGGCGAACTCGTCTTCGACCCCGGGTACAACGGGGTGGACCGGAAGGCGCTGGTCGTGCTGCGCGTGACGGCCGTCCACATGTACCCCACCGCCACCAAGAAGGCGCTCTTCCAAGCCGTCGTCCGCCGCCTGGCGGCGATCGGGATACGGTCGGAAGACGTGCTGATTTCGTTGGTCGAGAACGGTTTCGACGACTGGTACGCCGGTCGGGCCTGACAACGGACATTCGAGAGGGGACCTCATGCTGGAATTCGACTCGGCTGATCTGCGGGTGCTGTTCCTGGGCGGCACCGGAACCATCAGCGCTTCCTGCGTGCGGCAGGCCGCGGCGAGCGGGATGCGGGTAGCGGTGGTCAACCGCGGGCGCAATTCCGCCGGACGGGAGCTGCCGGAGGGCGTCGAGTTCCTGGTCGCCGACATCACCGACCAGGCGCACCTGGCCAGCGCGCTCGGGTCCCGGGTCTTCGACGCGGTGGTCAACTTCTTGTCCTACGACGCCCCGGACGCCGGCCGGATGGTCGAGTTGTTCGCTGACCGGACGCGCCAGTACCTGCACATCAGTTCCGGCTCCATCTATGCCAAACCTGTCCAGCAGCTGCCCATCTCGGAATCGACGCCCACGGGTCCGAGCGCTCACCTGCCGTACGCGACCGCGAAATGGCGGGCTGAAGGAGCCCTGCTGGCCGCGCATCGGGAGCACGGGTTCCCGCTGACGATCGTTCGCCCCTCACACACCTACGACGACGCCAACCCGCCGTTGCCGGGCGGCTGGACCGCGGTCGACCGGATTGCGCGGGGCGCCGAGATACCGGTGCACGGCGACGGCAATTCGTTGTGGACGGTTACTCACGCCGAGGATTTCGCACGCGGTCTGGTGGGTCTCTTGGGAAATCCGCGGGCGATCGGCGAGGTCTTCAACATCACCGGTCCCGACGTCTACACCTGGAATCAGATCTACACGATCGTGGCCGGGGCGCTGGGCGTCGAGCCCCGCCTCGTGCACGTGGCCTCGGAGATGTATCCACTCATCGCACCCGACTGGTTCTGGTCAGGAGAAGTGCTCGACGACATCGGGCACAGCGCGGTGTTCGACGCCCGGAAGATTCAGACCTTCGTTCCGTCGTTCCAGCCGCGGCTCACCTTCCACCGCGCGGCGCAACGGATGGTCGCCTGGCGTCGACGGCACCCCGAGTCGACCCGGGCCGATGCCGACACCGATCAGGTACTCGACCGCATCGTCCAGGGCTATCACGCGGCGCGGAGTGTGTTCGTGGCCCACGGAGCCGAAGCGATGGTGCGGTCATGACGGGGCTGGCGCACACAACCCTGGGGCGGACCGGCCTTTCCACCACGGTCATCGGCGTCGGTACCAGCCCGCTGGCCAGCTTGCCGCAGCTCTACGGCTACCCGGTCAGCGAGGATCGGGCCATCGCGACCGTGGAGGCCGCCTTGGACAGTCCGATCCGGTTCCTCGACACCTCCAACGGTTACGGAGTCGACGGCTCTGCGGAACGCCGCATCGGGGCCGCCCTGCGCCGGCGCGGCGGCCTGCCTTCCGATGTGCTGCTGGCCACGAAGGTCGATCCGGATCCGGATACCGGCGACTTCTCGGGCGACCGGGTGCGGGCGTCCTTGGCGGAGAGCCTCCAGCGGCTCGGCGTCGACCACGTGGAATTGCTGCATCTCCACGACCCCGAACGCATCGACTTCGCGGCCGGCATGGCCGCCGGGGGACCGGTGGAGACGCTGATCCGGTTGCGCGACGAGGGTCTGGCCCGCCACCTCGGCGTGGCCGGCGGCCCGGTACCGCTGCTACGCCAGTACCTGGACACCGGAGTGTTCGAGGTGGTGCTGAGCCACAACCGGTACACCTTGCTGGACCAGTCCGCGGCGGGCCTGTTCCTTGACGCCCACGACCGCGGCATCGGAGTGCTCAACGCGGCGCCCTACGGCGGCGGCATGCTGTCGCGGGGGCCCGAGCAGCACAGCACCTACGCCTATGGCGAGCGGAACGACGCCATCGGCCAGGCCGCGGCGGCCATGGCCGGAGTGGCGGCGGAGGTGGGCGTACCCTTGCCGGCGCTCGCGTTGCAGTTCTCCATGCGCGCCCGGTTCGTCGACGCCACCGTGGTCGGAATTTCCTCGCCCGAGCGGGTCCGGCAAACCGTCGAGCTGGCCGAGCTCCGGATCGACGAGGGTGTGTGGGACGAACTCGCCCGGCTCGTGCCGGCGTCCGAGCTGTGGCTCGACCCATCCGAAGCGCGGGGGTCTCGATGACGGCCGCTCAGCACGAGGCGGCAGAAAGATCGGCCGCCTCACCATGACAGGACGCGAAACTTTCTGGGCCGGACGCCGCAACTCTCCGCGCCGGAGTGTGGTGTGAGCGATAAGGGCGGTGCCGCCTTCGCGACGTACCCCTCGCTGCGGGATCGCGTCGCGTTCGTCAGCGGCGGGGCATCCGGCCTGGGCGAGGAGTTCGTCCGCCAGCTGGCGGCGCAGCACGCGCGGGTGGCCTTCGTCGACATTGATGACTCGCGTGGGTCGTCGCTGCACAGAGAACTTTCCGAGGCCGGGCACTCGGTGGCGTTCACGGTGGCCGATGTCCGGGACGTGCCGGCTCTGCAGCGGGCGATTACCGACGCCGCCGATGCGTGGGGCCCGATTCGCGTACTGGTCAACAACGCCGCCGACGACACCCGGCGGCGTAGCGCCGACATCGACGTGGCGGCCTGGGACGAAGGTCTCGCCGCGAACGTCCGCCACCATTTCTTCGCCGCGCAGGCCGTGGCGCCGATGATGCGCGACGCGGGCGGCGGGTCGATCATCAACCTCGGCTCGATCAGCGCCCACATCGACCTGACGGATCTGGCCGCCTACATCACGGCCAAGGCCGGCATCGAGGGCCTGACGCACACCCTGGCCCGGGAGCTGGGACCTTCCGGAATCCGGGTCAACTGCGTGATCCCGGGCTGGATAATGACGGCCAAGCAGCTCGAACTCTGGATCACGCCCGAGGCAGAGGCATCCATCGCTCGCAACCAATGTCTGCCGCGCAAGCTGGTACCGGCCGACGTGGCCCGTATGGTGCTGTGGTTGGCGGCCGACGATTCGGGCGGCTGTACAGCACAGCGCTGGATAGTCGACGGAGGGTGGATGTGACCACGCCACGGCAACTCACACAGGTGTGTACCGAACACGGCGAGGGGCCGTTCTGGGATCCCGCCCGCGACCGTCTGCTCATCGTCGACATGCTGCGTGGTGCCATCGTCGAGATCGACGCCCAGGGTGGCACTCGGCGTCACGACATCGGCGGGGTGGTGGCCGCCATCCGGGCGCGGCAACGCGGTGGGTATGTCATTGCGAACGAGCACGGGTTCCAGCTGCTGACGGAGGACTTCGAGCCCGACGGCCCGGCAATCGTGGCCTTCGACGATCCGAAGGTCCGGATGAACGACGGCGGTTGTGATCCGCAGGGCCGTTTCTACTGCGGCACCATGGCCTACGACTCGACTCCAGGTGCCGGCGCGCTCTACCGACTGGACCCGGACGGCTCAACTCAGCCCGTGTTCGGCGGCGTGACAGTTTCCAACGGCCTGCAGTGGCATCCCGACGGCCGGCGCGCTTACTACAACGACACCCCCACCGGAGCGGTGGCGGTGATGGATTTCGACGCGACCACCGGAACCTTCGGCGAGCGCCGGCTTTTCGTCACCGTCGAAGACCGGCACGGCCAGCCGGACGGTATGGCGATGGATGACCAGGGCGGCGTTTGGGTCGCCCTGTGGAGCGGGGGAGCCGTACATCGCTATGACCAATCCGGGCAGCTCACGGACCGCATCGAGTTCCCCGTTGCGCAGGTCACCGCGTGCACCTTCGGCGGCCCGGACCTGGCCACCTTGTACATCACCACGTCCCGGGAGGGTCTGGGCGACGATGCCGAGCCCGCGGCCGGAGCGGTTTTCGCCGCCGACGTGCCTTATCGCGGACGGCAACCGTTCCCGTTCGCCGGCTGAGCGGCTTCCCGCTCAGTTCGGGAGCCGCAGCACTCCGTCGACCCGCTGTGGGATCCGCCAGGGATTGTCGTCGCGCAGGGGCGGCGGCAGCAGCGGCTGCGGCACGTTCTGGTAGCTCACCGGTCGCAAGAATCGGGCCACCGCGGTGGTGCCGACCGACGTGGTCTGCACCGACGTGGTCGCCGGGTACGGTCCGCCGTGCTGCATCGCGTACGTGACGGAAACGCCCGTCGGCCACTCGTTCCACAGCACCCGGCCCGCCCGGTTCGACAGGGCGGCGAGCAGGGGAGCGGCGATGGGGTCAGCGTCCAGGCCGTGCACGCTCGCCGTCAGTTGTCCCGACAACACCTCGGCCAGCTGCAGGAGTTGGTCCTCGGAGTCGTAGCCGACCAGCAGGGCGGCCGGCCCGAACCGCTCGGCCAGCAGCCGCTCCGGGTCGCGGAGGACCGCGGTGACGTCGGTGCGCAGGACCGACGGGGCCGGGGCGTCGGCGACTGTGCCCAGCGACCCGTCGACGAGAACCTCCACGTCGGGATCGTCGGCCAAGTCGTCCAGAGTTCGCCGGAAGCCGGCGGCGATGCGATCGTTCAACATGGGCGCCGCGGCGACGGCGCGCACCTTGTCGGCGACCAGGTCGGTCACCGCGCTGTTGTTGGGAACCGCGAAGATTCCCGGCTTGGTGCAGAACTGCCCGGCACCCAGCGTCATCGACGCCACGAAGCCCGACGCCACCGCTTCACCGCGCTCATCGGCGGCCCCCCGGGTGAGGAAGGCGGGATTGACGCTGCCGAGCTCGCCGAAGAACGGAATGGGCCGCGGGCGGCGACTGGCGATGTCGAACAGGGCCCGTCCCGCCGGCTCCGAGCCGGTGAAGGAGGCGGCCGCGATCCGCTCGTCGGCCACCAACGTCCGGCCGGTTTGCACGCCGGCCACGGTGGCGAAGGTCCCGGCCGGCGCGCCGGCCGCGCGCAGGGTGGAGTCGACCACTGCGGCGGTGGCTGCGGACAGCTGCGGATGGCCGGGATGAGTCTTGACGACCACCGGTGCTCCGACGGCCAGGGCCGCCGCCGTGTCCCCGCCGGCCACGCTGAACGCGAACGGGAAGTTGCTGGCCGCGAACACAGCGACCACCCCGATCGGCCGTTGCATGCGCCGCAGGTCCGGCCGCGGTCCCATGCCCCAGGTGGCGTCGGCGTGGTCGATGGTCGCCTCCAGGTACTCGCCGGTGCGGATCACCGACGCGAAAAGGCGCAGTTGGAAGGTGGTGCGCTTCAGTTCGCCGGTCAGCCGCGCCTCGGGCAGGTGTGACTCCTGCCCGGCCAGCGGGACCAGCCGCTCGGAGTCCGCGTCCAAGGCGTCCGCCACCGCATCCAACCGGTCCGCCCGCTCCGCCAGGCCGGCGCGGGACAGCGGGTCTGCCGCGGCCGCCGCGGCGGAAAGCACGGCCTGGTAGCGGTCGGGGGCAGCGTCGGCGTCCGGCTCGGTCATGACGGCCCCACCCGGCGGGCCACCACGGTGACCGGATTGGTCAGCCGCCCGACCCCGGCGATGTCGATGGTGACGACATCCCCCTCCGCGAGGGTGAAATCGCCGCCCGGCACGATCCCGGTTCCGGTCAGGATCACCACTCCGGCTGGAAATGCCAATCCGGCGAACAGCCAGCGGATCAGATCTGCGGGGGTGCGGCGCAGGGCAGCGGTGGAGGTCGTGCCGGCCGCGACGGTGGCGCCCGCTCGCGTCACGTCCAGGCTGATCCGGAACGGTCCGTCGACCAGCCACGACGGCACAATCACCGCACCGAGTGCACAGCTGCGGTCGTACAGCTTCGCCTGCGGGAGGTACAGCGGGTTGGCGCCCTCGATGGACCGGCTGCTCATGTCGTTGCCGACCACATACCCGAACAACTCGGCTTGGGAATTCACCACCAGCCCGAGCTCAGGCTCCGGTACGTCCCACTCCGAGTCGGCGCGGATGCCGACGGGCTCGCCGGGGCCCACCACCCGGGCGGCGGTCGCCTTCAGGAACAATTCCGGCCGCTCGGCGACGTAGACCCGGTCGTAGATCGAACCGTCCACCGACTCGTCGATCCGCCCATCCCGGCTGCGCTCGTACGTCACTCCGGCCGCCCAGATCTCCTGGACGTCCACCGGCGGCCGGACCGGCGTGAAACCTGTTCCCAGACCGGCTTTCCCGACCAGCGGGGCCGCGGCGAGAAGCGCACGAGCCTCGGTCAGCGGCCGGCCCAACAGATCGGCCAGCGACGTGCCGACATCGCGCAGGCCGGTGGGGTCACGGAACAACCATGCACCGTCCGGTCCCCGGAACAGCCCGGTGGCCGGTTCGGCCACCGGGCCGCCGGAATGGAGCGTCCGCTCACCGTCTTCGATCTCGTCAGCGATCACCGGCCGGACTCCCTTTCACCGTGCGGCAGCAGAATTCCGCGGCCAGGCACACCGCGTCGCAGGTCGGCGTAGGCCTCGTTCACGGCCTCGAGGGGGTAGCGCGTCCCGAGCAGCCGATCGAGCGGCAGCCGGCCGGCCAGATGGAGCGCGTAGATGCGGGGCAGGTCCAGACGCGGGTTGGTGCCGCCGTACAGGGCGCCGACCACGCTTTTCTGGCGTTGGACCAACTCGTTGATGGGAACCGCGAAGCGGGCGGCAGCGTCGTTCAGACCCACGGCGATCAGGGTGCCACCCGGGCCCAACGCGGCGAAGGCGTTCTGCATCGTCTGCGGCGCGCCGACCGCGTCCAGAGCCCATGGCGCGCCGCCGCCGGTGAGTTCGAGCAGCGCGGGCAGCGGGTCGCCGGCCGAGGCGTCGACGGTGTGCGTGGCGCCGAGGGAACGGGCCAGCGCCAACTTCTGCGCGTCGAGGTCCACCACCACCAGGGGCTGGGCGCCGACTGCGGCCGCTCCCAGCACGGCGGACAGCCCGACCCCTCCGGCGCCGACGACCACGAACGCCCGTCCCGTCGCTTCCGTCGCATGATGCAGGACGGCACCGGCCCCGGTGATGACCGCACAGGTCGAGATGGCGGCGATCTCCGGTGAGATGCCGTCCGGCACCGGCAGGGCGCTCGATTCGTCGACGACAACGTGCTCGGCGAAGCAGGAAACCCCCATCAGATGATGAACGGTCTCGTTGCCCCGGCGTAGCCGAGTGGTGCCGTCCATCAGGCCGTTGGTGCTGGCGAAGACCCTGCCGTACTCGCACAGCACCGGGTTTCCGGCCACGCAGGCGGTGCAGTGCCCACAGCGCGGGCGCCACAGCAAGGCGACCCGATCGCCGACCCGCACCGTCCGGCCGGCACCGGGCCCGAGCGCCTCCACGATTCCCGCGCCCTCGTGCCCGAGCACGACGGGCAATCGGGCGGCCAGATCGCCGGTTATGTAGTGCAGGTCGCTGTGACACACTCCGGCGGCCTCGATGCGGACGGCGATCTCCCCCGGGCCGGGATCGGCGAGATCCAACTCTTGCACCTGCACCGGTTCCCGGACCGCCCGCAGGACAGCCGCTTTCACAGCGCCTCCTGCAACCGGGCCAGCAGGGGGTCGCGGACCACACAGTTCTCGAAGGCGAACGAGTCGGCCAATGCGGTGAGTTCGCTGTCGTCCAGACCCTTGAGCAGGTCGGCGTACTCATAGGCCAGGGGCTGGGCGAACAGGATGTTGAGCAGCAGAGTGCGTACCCAGTCGGTGCGCCCCCACGGGTACGGGGCGAAGTCGGGGAACTCCCGGCCGATGAGATCTTGTACAGGGCCGGTCACCTCGACCACGCCTTCCCCGTCGCTGCCCCATTTGTCGGCCGCCAGGCGGTCTTTCTTGGCGATAAAGCCGGCGAACCGCTGCAGGTAGGGCGAGTCGGGGCGGACGGTGACGAGCCCTTGTTTGCCCACGTCCTTGTATGTCCACAGGGTCCAGCTGGCGTTGTGCTCGTCGTAGATGCCGAGCTGGTCGCCCAGCAGCTGCAGTCGCTGCTCGTCCTCGGCGGCGCGGCCGGTGTAAATGGGGCCGAATTCCCCGACCATCAGCGGGGTGCCGGTCGACCGCGCGTACGCCGAGCGGTCGAGGAATTTGTTCTTCACGGCGTCGCGGTCGTAGTAGGTGCCGTCGACCGTGCCCGGATAGCCGCGACCCCGCCCCAGCCCGGCGGGCACATAGTCGTGCAGGGTGTACACCGTGTTGGCGGCCGGTTTCCCGAAGAACTCGAACTCGGTCGCGTAGGTGTTGCCGTCCAGGAAATGGATGTGATGCGGGTCGATCTCGCGGATGGCAGCGCCGAGCCGCTCGTAGAACGGACCGATGGCTACCCGTGATTCGTCGGCCGGTTCGTTGAGGAGGTTGTAGCCGGCGACCGCAGGTTCGTCGCGGTACCGAGTGGCGATGGCCTGCCAGAGGTTGACCGCCCGGTCCTGGAACTGGCGCTGCTGCCAGAACGCCGGCACGTGGGTCGGATTGTCGGAGTGCCAGTGGTGGTTCTGCGCACCGGGCACCGTGTGCAAGTCGAGTACGGAATAGACACCGTGCGCGGCCAGCGTGGCGATGGCGCGATCCAGGTGGGCGAAGCCGGCGTCGAGGATGTGGAACGGCCGGTCGTCGGACTCCAGGTGGTGATAATTCACCGGAATCCGGGCGACGTTGAAGCCGGAGTTGCCGAGCCACCGAGCGTCCGCCTCGCCGAAGAAACTCTGGACCAGCCGTTGGAAGAAGGTTGCCGCCCGGTCCGGGCCGATGGCGGCGGCCACGGTGCTGCGCATCAGTGACTCGTTGGCCGCATAGCCGCTGATGAAGTTCTCCATGTTCAGCCAGCCACCCAGGCAGACGCCGCGCAGCCGGACCGGCTGCCCGGTGCCGTCGACGAAATCGGAACCACGGACCTGGAGGGTCGAGCGGAGGCTGTGGGAACGGGTAATGATGGTCACCTGCTCGCGAAAGTTTCGTAAACGTGAACGCGACTTTTCCGTCATGCTTAAGCTAAGGAGCCGGTGGAGCGATGTCAATCGCCCAGGCAGCACAGGAATCGAGCAAAGGAGCACGGATGCGAGTCGTCGTCACCGGAGGACACGGGAAGCTGGGCGTCGCGGTGGTCGAGCACCTGACCGCCCTGGGCATGGAGACGTTCGTCTTCGATCGCAATCCGGTTCGGGACAGCCCGACCACCGCGGTCGACCTCGCCGATTACGGGCAGGTGGTGGACGCCGTTCTCGGCATCGGCGATGTCGACGCCATGGTGCACCTCGCGGCCATTCCGGCGCCGGGCATCGCACCGGACGCCGAGACGTTCCGGAACAACATGCTGGCGACGTTCAACGTGCTGCATGCGTGCCGGCGAGCGGGAATTTCCCGCATCGTCACCGCGTCGAGCGAGACGGTGCTCGGGCTGCCGTTCGAGACGCCGCCGCCGTACCTCCCGGTGGACGAGGAATACCCGGCCCGGCCGGAGAGCATCTACTCGCTCGTCAAGCACCTGGAAGAACAGATGTGTATCCAGCTCTGCCGCTGGGACCGCCGGCTGACCATCTCGGCGCTCCGGGTTTCCAATGTCATGGCGCCCGAGGACTACGCCAAGTTCCCGTCTTTCCAGGACGACGTGGACAAGCGTCGCTGGAACCTCTGGGGTTATATCGACCGGCGCGACGCGGCTCAAGCCGTTTCCAAAGCACTGGCTTATCCGCGACCCGGGTTCGAGACCTTCATCATCGCGAACGAGGACACGGTCATGGAGCGGCCCAGCGCGGAATTGGCCGCCGGGGTGTTCCCCGACGTCCCGCTCAAGCGCCCGTTGCAGGGACGCGAGACCCTCCTGGGTATCGAAAAAGCCAAGCGACTCCTCGGTTACGCGCCGGAACACAACTGGCAGCAGGAGTTGCGGCTACTGCGGGGCTGATCCGGCGGCATCGCATTTCAACATGGAACGGCTGGCTCGTGGTGGCAGCTCCTAATTTCGCTTGGCTTCGTATCGCCCCGCCGGTCGGGTCATCGAGTCCCGAGCCGGGCGGGTCGGCACCCGGATTCCCCGGTGCTCACTTGCTTCCCGTCAGCGGCGAGCTCTCAGGGTTCATCACCTCGGGAGGATGGCGGTTGAGTCGCCATTCGTGCGGCCACGAGAAGGTCCACGGCGCTTTGTTGGGTCGCACCGCTGAGGAAGGCGATGGGACCGGCCCAGTGCAAGCCGTATTCGGCGTTCTTGGTGCGATCGTTGTCGTAGGCGGTACTCGCCTGGGTTGTGATGTAGTCGGTGTAGGGGTGATCGGCCAGGGCCCGGTTCAATTCCCCCAGGTTCCGAATGTAAATGCCCTTGAAACTGGGCCCGTCAATGGAGCAGCCGGTTTTTTCACACGGTTCGGTGAGGACCCCGTGGTCGTGCAGGGCCGGTGATGTCGTCGATGTGTTGGCCAATTGACGGGCGCGTTCGATGTAGCTTTCCTTCCCGGTGAGCTTGCGCAGGGCGACCAGCGCTCCCAGGACGACACCCTGGTTGTAGGTCCATTCGGTGCCGTGGTTGTTCCGGCAGTTCGCGTCCAGTCCATCGTTGATCAATAGCGTGTCATTGATCAGGCCGGAACCGTCGAACCACTGCCACACCGCGACGGCGTGATCCCGATACGATTTACCGCCGGCAGGTAGCCGATCGGCGAGTTCCGCGGCCGCTTTGACGAACAGCTCGTTGGCGATCGCGTTCTTGTACTGGCGGGCCGTGGTCCACCACAGACCGCCTCCGCACACGTTGTCCTCTCGGGCCCACATGGCGTCCACGTCATGTTGCGCTGTGCTGAGGTACTTCCTGTCGTGGGTCAGGTCGTACCCGCGGATCCAGGCGAGCGCCCACCAACCAGTGTCGTCCGTCAGCTGGTTGACGAAATCTCCGTCGGCCGCGGATCGCTTCTTGGTGTACGTGTTCTGCAGCACCCATTCGTAGCGGTGGTCGCCGGAGGCGATCATGTAGTCGGTCAGCGCGGTCAGCGCGTTGGCGCTGTTCCACCAGCCGGTCGTCGGCCACACACCGCTGGTCGGGTCGTAGGAACGGATGAGTGTATCGACGGCGGGCGTATCAGAGGGATCGGCCGCGCTGCAGGCGGACGGCGACCAGAGTAGGACTGCGGCCAGAAGTGGCCAGATCCGGCGTGCTCGCATCGGGTCCTCATGCAGGTGTTGAGATTACAGTCGGCGGATCGCTCCAGGAGGACGCCGATGATTCTCAGCGGCCGTGGCCTACCGTGTTGCCGTACGGCTTCGAAGCCTAACGGCCGACGTGTTCGCCATCATTCGAGCCGCTGCCCGCCGATGCTGTTCCTCCTGCTGCTGGTGGCAGCCTGCTCCTCCGGGCAGGGCGTGGATCACAGCAGCTCCACCGGGTCCCGGTCGGCCGCGTCGGCGGCGTCGACGGCGGCCGGCCCATCTGTGCGCACGACGGTCACCGCTGGCGCGGAGTCGACCATGCCGGTCGGCAGCATCGCGTCGGCACTCGGACGTGTCGAACGTCTCGGGCTGATCGCGCCGACGAACTCCGACCCGTTCGCCCAGGCGGTCACCACGTCGATCATCGCGCGAGCCGACACCGCCGGTGTGCAGCTGACCCGCTGCGACTCGGGCAACGATCCGAACGTGATGCTCGACTGCGCCCGGCGGCTGGCGACACAACGAGTGGACGGCTGGATCGTCGTCGATCCCGGCGAGGCGGGTCCGGCGCTGTGCGGTGTGGGTCCGGTGGCCAAGCCGCTGGTCGTGGTCGGTGACACTTCTGCTTCCTGCGCGACGGTACTGGTGGGCGTCGACGATGAGCAGGTCGGCTTCTCGGCCGGCCAGGCTCTGAGCCGCCTCGACGCCCGCGGGGCATGCGGCCGCGACCGGATCCTCCTGATCACCGACCCGGCCGGCAATGCGGGAAGCACGGCGCGGGCCGAGGGAATCCGCGCCGGCCTGGCCGGCCATTGTCCCGACCAGCAACCCGTTGAGGTAGCGGTGACTGCAGCGGAGCACGGTGCGGCATCGATCGCTGCCGCGATGTCTGATCTTCCCGAGACGGCCAAGGTTCTGATTGCGGCCGTCGATGACGGCGCCGCATTGGCGACGGTTCAAGCCATACCGACGGCCCGTCGGGAAGCTGTCACGCTGGTGGCGATCGGACTGGATCAACGAGCTCGCTGCCAGATCGCCAACGGTCCACCCTGGGTCGGGGACATCGCCTTGTTCCCGGAAAAGTACGGCGACGTCGTCGTACCGGCGGTGCTCGACGCCATCGCGGGAAAGGTGGCGGCCCAGGCGATCAGGGTGCCGACCGCGTTCGTGACCCGGTCCACCCTTGGCGACTTCTACGACACCGGCAGCTGCACCGGATGAAGCGAACCCACCCGGGCTATCAGCCCTCTGGTCGGCTGATATACGTCTGGCTCGCGCTGGGCGTGCTGGCCGTGGGCGTCTTCGCCTTTCGGAGCCCCTACTTCCTGTCGGCCGACAACCTGCTCAACATTGTCGGCGATGTCGCGGAAGCCGGCGTCGTGGCGGTACCAGCAACGTTTCTGATCATGACCGGTGCGGTTGATCTTTCGGTCGGAGCCACCGCGGGTTTTGCCGGCGTCGTGCTGGCAGCGCAAGCCCCACGCCAGGGACTTGCTGCCGCCATCGTTTTGGTAGTCGGGATCGGACTGATCATCGGCATCGCCAACGCGCTGTTGGTCACCCTTCTCGGCCTGGACAGCGTTCTGGTGACATTCGGGGTCATGGCGCTGCTGCGAGGCCTGTCATATCTCATTCCGAGCGGACTGGCCGTGGTGGTACCCGGGTTCTCGGCGCTCGCTTACGCGCATCCGCTTCTTGGCATACCGCTTCCGGCCCTGATCTTTCTGGCCGAAGCGGCTGTCGGGCTGACGGCGGCGCGCCGGTCGTTCGGGCGCCGGATCAGTGAACTCGGGCGGCAACCGCGCGAGAAGCGGCTGGCGAGCCCACGCGACCGGTGGACACTGGTCTCCCTGTTCGGTTTGACGGCGCTCGGGGCCACGCTCGCCGGACTGATCAGGACCTCTGAGCTGAGCACCGGCCTGCCGACAGCTGGAACCGGACTGGAGATCACCGTGACCGCAGCAGTTCTGCTGGGTGGTGGCCGGCTGTCGGGTGGCCGGGGGTCGATACCGGGCACCATGGTGACGCTTGTGGTGATCAGCGTCGTGGACAACGGCCTCTCGCTGGCCAACGTGTCTTCCTACGTCAACCAGGTCTTCCAAGCGGCCTTGATGGTCGGCGCACTCATCGCGGCCCGGCCCGGCCGGCGACCTGACCACATTGCCGACCGGCAAGCGGAGATCCGTCCGGGCCAGCAACCGGACCGCGCCGACGGTGCTGCACCCTGACCGCCGGTCGCCCGGTTTGGCATACGGCCGGACAATTTTCGGCATCCTCGGGCCGTCGTGGCCGACACGCTCACCAATGGTCTCGGCGGAGGAGAAATCGTTCGTCTTACGATCGAACGGCCCGCCAACTCTACGAGTGGACCAGACGCTCGGCGCGGTGCTGAAGCGCTCGAGAGGCATACCGGAGCACCCGTTTCGGTCCTCGGTGCGGCCGACCACGCGCGCCGAGCGGGTGGCCGACTCACCGCCCGCTCGCCCGCGAGCCTGCCTCAGGCCGCTTTGCTCAGCCGGGCCCGCATTTGCATGAAGTGGAAGAGGTGGTCCGTGCCGACAACGTCGGTGTAGGCATCGACCACATCCTCGACGAACGCCTCGGCGTCGCGGTCGGAAAGTCGCGATGTCCAATCGCCGAAACCCACCGTGCACCATTTCGCGAAGGTGGAACGTGAGCCGAAGTCCCATTTCAGGTCGTCTACGTCCAGGTGGTCGACGGCGAAACCCGCGCGCTCGGCCAACTGCGACCACAGCGCGGGCTCCGGGTGCACGAACGGCGGCTCGAAGCCGCTGAACGCGGGCGCCCAGCGAGGAGTCGCGGTGATCTTGGTGGCCGTCGCCTCCAGGCTCTGGCGTTCCCCTGCGCAGACCAACACCAGCAAGGCACGTCCCGGAGCGGCGATTGCCTCGGAGATGCGTTGAAGGGCCTGCTTCTGCTGCGCCACCCAGTGCAGGGCGTTGAACGATGTGACGAGGTCGAACTCGCCCGGCCGGCCGAGGTCGAGGACGTCGCCACGTTCGAAGCTCAGGCCCGGCGCGCTCGGGGCCATGGCGATCATCCGAGGCGACGGATCGATGCCCACCACCCGGGCGTCGCCCAGTCGTCGGGCGATCTCCGCGGTGATCCGCCCGTCACCGCAGCCGATGTCCAGCACGCTCCGCACGCCACTGAGATCGAGATCCTGCAGGGCGCGCTCGGCCAGCCACTGCTGCAGACCACTGACTCGCACGTATTCGGCGCCGTCCCAGTCGACCATCGCAGAAGTATGGATCACCGGGCGGTACAGGTCGACGGCGGTTTTGGCCTCCTCGCAGTGACCAGGTGCTCAGAGCCTGACGGTGTGCTGGTCAATCCCGTGACAGCGAAGCCCAGGTTGCTGGATGATGCCAGCGACCTCTTCGGGAGACGTGCGCCCACCGGCCACCGTGAGGACGTTCTCGTCCGGTTCGGGAAATTCCCAGGGTGGCAGTCTGTGACTCGAGAAGCTCGGCCGGCATGTAGTGGTTTGTTCGCGCGGCAAGGCGGTCGTGGATCTGCTCTTTGCTTCCGTCGAGATGGATGAAGATCACGTTCGGCCCCCGCCGTCTGTCGCGGTAGCTGCGTTTGAGAGCCGAACACGTGATGACGCCAGGTACGCCGGCGGTGGTGTGTTCGCCAATCCACGAGGCGACCGCGTGGAGCCACGGCCAGCGATCTTCATCGGTGAGCGGATGGCCGGTCGACATTTTCCGGACGTTCGCGTCCGGGTGGAGATCGTCGCCCTCGGCCAGTTCCCAGCCCAGGTCGCCGGCCAAAATCGTGGCCAGGGTGGATTTTCCGGATCCGGAAACACCCATGACCACCAAGACGGGCGCTGGGTGCAGGGTGGAATTCCGCATTGTTGTTCTGCTCTCGATTCGCTGAGGGTGAAAAGGTTGTCGCCTGCGGGCCGTGCTGTGGAGAAATGTCTGGCCGGCGGATGGTTGTTGGTGGCCGCCCCAGGCCGTGAACGTCGGTATTGTCGTCAAGTCAGCTGCCTGACGGGATCAGCATGCGGGCGTCAATTGCTTCTGGCTGGAGCACGGCGGCCTTCCGGGCTTCCGTTTCGGCGACGATTGCGGCGAAGCGTTTCTCGGTCAACGGATAGGCAATGAAGCAGAGCATGCCCAGGACCGCGGCGACGGCGGGTACCAGCCCGATGGAGGCCTTGATGGCGGTCAGCGCGGAATCGGGCTGAACCTGCCCGGCGGCGAGTTTGGTGACGTAGCCGCCCAAAGCCAGGGCGAAGGCGCCCAGTGCCCCGCCGATGGACTGGGTGATCTTGCGGGTGAAGGAGAAGATGGCGTAGCTGGCGCCTTCCGAGCGGTGCCCGGTCTTCCATTCCGCGTAGTCGACCGTCTCGGCCTCCAATGCGAACATCAGGGTGTTGATCAGGGACACACCGAGACCCTTGACTGCGATGCAGAACAGGGCCAGAGCGATGTGGTTGCCGGGGACGAAGAACAGGGCAACGCCGCCGATCACGGTGAACAGACCGCAGTACTGGTACAGATTCCGCTTGCCGAACCGCACCACCAAGCTGGGCACGATCGGAGCGATGAGCAGCTGAATGAGAAACGTGGCCAGCGTGATCCAGATGACGTAGGTTGCGTTGCCCAGAACGTAGATGGCGTAGTAGGCGGTGGAGCCGCCGACGGCGAAGGCGCCGATCAGGTAAAAGAAGCTGGAGGCACACAGGATGCCGAGCGGTTTGTTGGTGCGGACGGTCTTGAGGGTGTCCCGGATGCTGATGCGTGGTTCGGTCCGCACGACCGATTCTTGGCAGTAACGGAAGGTCAGGAAATAGAGGGCAAATCCGAGAAGGATGAAGAAGAGGGTGGTCTGGAAGAACACAGATTGCAGTTGATGTGCGCGTTCGCCGGCGGTCAGCGACTTGTCGGCGGTGATGTGCTGAATGCGGGGCGAGATGATGAAGGTGAGCAGAAGGCCCGCCAGACCGGCCCCGATGGTGCGGGACATGGCCAGCTTGGCGCGTTCGCGGGATACCTGGGTCATGACGGTGGCGAGCGACCCGTAGGGAATGTTGACCATGGAGTAGGCCAGTCCCAGGACGGCGTAGGTGATGTACGCGTACAGGAGTTGCGCGCCGCCGTTCCAGCCGGCCGGCACGGCGAAGGTGAGCATGCTCATCACCAGCACCGGAACCGAACCGAACAGGAGGAACGGCCGGAACTTTCCCCAGCGGGTCATGGTCCGATCGATGACTCGTCCGGCGTACAGGTCGGTGAAGGCGTCCCACAGGCGGACGATCAGGAACATGGTGCCGATCGCCGCTGCGGACAGGCGGACGACGTTGGTGTAATACAACAGCAGGAATGTGGTGCCCAGGGTGAAGGCCAGATTGTTGGCGGCGTCGCCCGAGCCGTACCCGATCACCGATTTCAAGGGCAACCGGGAGGATGCGCCGCCTTGAATTGTCGGCTTCAGGGAGATGGTGATGCTCATGTGCCCTCGTCGTGGCTTTTGGTCTGCGCTGATCTGCGCTCGCTGGTAACACCAGGATGTCGCCGGCCCGTTCCGTGCAGCAATCGGTTGCCAACGGTTGTTTCGAATGAACCCCGGCGCCTGCTTCTTCGAGCGTGTACTCGTTGACCAGCGGATCGGTAAGCCGCAGCGGGAAACGAAAACGCGGACCGTCCCGACCATTCCGACGGCCGTCGCAGGCATCGCCGTAACGCAGCAGACCAAGGGCCAGCCCGGCGGCTGAGCACCGGCCTGCACCGGTCGTCGGCAGCCGGCGGAGACTGATCACCACATCGGTCGTGACGTTCTGGTGGTCAACGACCGGCATGGCGGGAGGCCGGGTATGGCGGTTGAACTTGTTCCGGTGTCCGACCTGTTGCGAGTGTTGGACCTGACCGGGGTGTTCGGCAACGCGATGCTGGGTGGTGTCATCGCCCGGCGGCAGAAGTTGGATCCGGTGGGCTTCGCGACGCTGGCGGTGCTGTCCGGCCTGGGCGGCGGGATCATCCGCGACGTGTTGTTGCAGAAGGGAACCCCGGTCGCGCTGACCGACTACGCCTATGTCCTGACTGCGCTGGCCGGCGCGGCCTTGACGTTCATCGTGCGGGTGGAGGGCCGGCTCTGGGACAGGGTGTGGCCGGTCATCGACGCGCTCGCGTTGGGCTGTTGGGCTGCGGCCGGCGCGCAGAAGACCTTGGATGCCGGCCTGGGCTGGCTGCCTGCGGTGCTGCTGGGCACGATGACCGTGGCCGGCGGCGGCGCTTTGCGGGACATCGTGCTGCGCCGGGTGCCCGCCGTCCTGGGCGGAAACACCCTCTATGTGACCTGCGCCGTCGTCGCCAGTGCCGTCTTGGTCGTCCTGGACAAGGCGGGCCAGCCAGCTGCTGGTTCGCTGGTCGCGTTGGTGGTCGGCGCCGGTTTGTGCCTGCTGGCCCGCTGGCGGGGCTGGATTCTGCCCAGCGGAGACGCGTGGTCGCCCGCGAGGGTCGTTCGCCGAGTGCGGGGTCGGGTGAGCCCCCGAGCGCGCCGTTTGAATCGGGAACCGTCGACAGAAGATGAGGACAGCTGATGCATACGAATTCACCGACCACAACGGTGCTCGCGGGGCAGGACGACATTCGGAGCTGGCAGGAAGACTTCTACCGCCGGCTGCACCAACATCCGGAGCTGTCGCACCAGGAGCAACACTGCGCCGCCGGCGTGGCGGAGCGGCTGCGCGGCTCCGGCTACGACGTCCACGAAAAGGTGGGCGGAACCGGTGTCGTGGGCATTCTGCGCAACGGCGACGGGCCGTCGGTGTTGCTCCGGGCCGACATGGATGCGCTTCCGGTCCGCGAGCAGACCGGGCTCCCGTACGCCAGCACAGACACGGCCACCGACCAGGACGGCCACCAGGTGCCGGTCATGCATGCCTGTGGCCACGATGTGCACGTCACCTGTTTGGTCGGCGCGGCCACTTTGCTCGCCGACGCCCGGAGTAAATGGCGCGGCACCCTTATCGCCTTGTTCCAGCCGGCCGAGGAACTCGGTGACGGCGCGCGCCGGATGGTTGAGGACGACGTCACGTCCCTCGTCGGCGACGTCGACGTGGCGCTGGCCCAGCACGTGCTGCCTTTCACGACCGGCCAGGTCGCCACCCGCCCCGGCCCGGTGTTGTCCGCGGCGGACAGCATGCGCATCACCGTTCACGGCCGGGGCGCCCATGGGTCCATGCCGCAGGCCGCCATCGATCCCGTCGTCCTGGCGGCCATGATCGTGGTGCGGCTGCAGACCGTCGTCGCGCGGGAGGTGGCCCCGACCGATCCGGCTGTGCTCACCGTCGGCAGCATCCGGGCCGGCACCAAGAGCAACGTCATCGACGATCACGCCGTCCTCGAACTGAACGTCCGCAGCTATGACGAACACACCCGCGCGATGATTTTGGACGCCGTGCGCAGAATCGTGTCTCGCCGAATGCCAGGCGTCCGATTCACCCGCCGCGCCGGACTTCGAACTGTTCGACCGCTTCCCGCCCACCCACAACGACCCGGCTGCCACCGCGCGCGTCCGCGCCGCCTTCGATGATTTCTTCGGCGATCGCGCCCACGACCTGCCTCTGCAGACGGCCAGCGAGGATTTCAGCGACCTGCCCAACGCCTTCCAGGTTCCCTATACGTATTGGGGGATCGGCGGTGTGGACGCTGACACCTACCGCCAGGCCGAGGCGGCTGGACGCATCTCCCAGGACATCCCGGTCAACCATTCGCCCAGCTTCGCCCCGGTATTGCAACCCACGCTCGACACGGGCACCCAAGCGTTGGTGGTTGCCGCGCTCGCCTGGCTTTCTCCGCCCCAGGCCCCGCCAAGCCCCTGAGCAAAAGCCCGCCGGCACGGGAGTCTCCCGCGCAACCGACCGTATGAAACGGGCAACCCGTGGCAACCGCTTGCCCGCCGTCCGACGAATGAGCGTCAATGGACGTCAGAGCCAATGACCATTCGGCCGACCAAAAAGGAGTGCATTGATGCTTCGTCCGCAGGACACCGCGTTCCGGGAACGAAAGTCTCTGAACGGAATCTGGCAGTTCGCCCTCGACGGTGAGGGGGTGGGACGATCGGGTCGCTGGTTCGCCGGACCGTTGCCCGGAGCCCGACCGATGGCTGTGCCGGCAAGTTTCAACGATATTGTCGCGGACGCTTCGGTCCGGGATTTCTTTGGCGACGTCTGGTATCAGACCACCGTCCGGGTTCCGCGAGGCTGGGCCGAACGGCGGATCGTGCTCAATTTCGAATCCGCCACGCATCGAGCGACGGTCTGGGTTGACGAGGTGGAACTGGGCGGCCACGAAGGTGGCTACACCCCTTTCGAATTCGATGTCACCGATCATGTGACCCCGGGCGGCGAAGCCCGGATCACCGTCCGGGTGAACAACACTTTGTCCTTTCAATCCGTTCCGCCAGGAGTCATCGAGGACACTCCCGACGGCAAGCGGCAGCGCTACTTCCACGACTTCTTCAATTACGCGGGGCTGCATCGCACGGTGTGGCTCTACAGCACGGGACGGACCTACTGACCGACATCACCGTGCGCACCGGTCTCGACGGCGCCAACGGGACCGTGGACTACGCCACCGTTGCCGAAGCCCCCGACGGCACCGCCGTCAGTGTGGTGCTGCGGGACTCGGCCGGGACTCAGGTGGCCGTCGGCAATGTCGCCGAGGGTCGGCTGATCGTGCCGGACGTGCATCGCTGGGCGCCCGGGGATGGCTATCTGTACGACCTGGAAATCTCGCTCCGCGATGAAGCGGGGAGAGCTGGTGGACGAGTATCACCAGCGGGTCGGCGTCCGCACTGTTCAGGTGGACGGCATTAGGTTCCTGATCAACGGAGAGCCGTTCTACTTCACCGGGTTCGGCATGCACGAGGACCACGGCGTGCTCGGCAAGGGCCACAACGACGCCAATATGATCCACGATTTCGAGCTGTTGAAGTGGGTCGGCGCGAACTCCTTCCGCACTTCCCACTATCCCTACTCGGAAGACGTTCTCGACTTCGCCGACCGGGAAGGCATCGTCATCATCGACGAGGTCGCCGCCGTGGGAATGAACATGGGCCTGGGCGGCGGCATCTTCGGCACCCAGGGCTACACCACCTTCTCCCCGGACACCATCAACGAGAAGAGTCGCGAGGTCCACGGGCAGGCGATCCGCGAACTCATCGCCCGCGACAAGAACCACCCCAGCGTGGTGATCTGGTCCATCGCCAACGAACCCGAATCAGAGACCGAAGCCGCCGAGAACTATTTCCGGCCGCTGTTCCAACTGGCCAAAGAGCTCGATCCGCACCGGCCGGTCGGATTCGTCAACGTCATGCTGGCGCCCTACGGCACATGCCGTGTCTCGCAATTCGGCGACGTCCTCATGCTGAACCGCTACTACGGCTGGTATGTCAACACGGGGGAACTGAAGGCGGCCGAGATCGCCTGGGAAGAAGAACTTCGCGGCTGGGCCGGCGAAGGCAAGCCGATCATCATCACCGAGTACGGCGCCGACACCTACCCGGGGCTGCACTCGGTCACCCCGACACCATGGACCGAGGAATACCAGGTCGAATACCTCGACATGAACCACCGAGTTTTCGACCGCATCGACGCGGTAGTGGGCGAACAGATGTGGAACTTCGCCGACTTCGCTACCACCTCCGGCATCATGCGGGTCGGCGGCAACCGAAAGGGCGCCTTCACCCGGGACCGTCAACCCAAGTCCGCCGCCTTCGCACTCCGGCGCCGCTGGCGTAAAGACCTTTGAACGAATGATTTCGTTCTCGGGTCACCCGCGACGGTCTCGACTTCCGGGCCGATGACCGGGGGATTCATTGGGTGGTGCTACTGAGCACGTTCGAATCATCGATCTTCAGGATGCCGTTCTGCGACACAAGGGTGTAGACGGTCGGTTCGACGACTGTCCGGCCGTCTTTGAAGTAATAGGTGATCGTGGCCTGGACGGTGTCCGGGCCGGTGCTCTTGGCATCGGAGGCCGTCACACGTCCCACGCCGTCCCAGAAACGTTGGTAGTACTGCCGATCGTGGGCCGTACCGTTCTGGAACTTACTCGTCAGATGAGCCCAGCCCTGATCGGTGTCTCCCGGCAGCATCGCGTAGTAGTCGGTAATGGCCGCGGCGAGTGCCGACGGACTGGGGCTGGCTGGTGTCGTACTCGTCCGTGAAGTTGCGGAGGAGGTTCGGGCGGCCGGCGATGTGGTGACCGCGGACGTCCGGGCCACCGTGGGGCGGGTGGCCTGCCTCGCCGGCGCCCCGCTCGTCGACGGTTCCGCGACAACCGCCCTGCTGACGGGCGACGACGAGGTCGGCCGCGCCGAGGTGGCCACCGTGCGGGAGCTGGTGGGCCGATGTGAGGTGGACCGCGACGGATCGGTAGTCACCGCACCCGATGTCAGTGACAACGGCGCGCTCACTGAACCCTTGCTGGCCGTCGGCTGCGCGGGGTGGTTCTCGGCCACCAGCAGCCAGGTTCCGACACCGGCCAGAAGCACAACAGCCGCCGCGATGAGCAGGAGGGTGAGTCGGCGCCGGGAGCGACCATTGGGCGGAGCCGATGCCGCGAGCGGGAGCGGGCTGGCTGTCGGCACGGCCGGGCTGCGGCCGGGGTCGTGATCGGAGAGCCATTCGCGAGCGGTGGGCGGAGGCACCGCGGCAGTGGGCAGCTCGGAGGTCGAGGCGGGGGCGACCTTCTGGTCCCGAAGTCCGGCCAAAAGGCGAGCCACTTCGGACATGGCGGGTCGAGCGGCGGGATCGGTGGCCAGCATGCGATGGAGCAAGTCGGTCAGTCGACCGCTTCGCTGCGGCGGCGTGATCTGACCCGAGGCGACCTTGTGCAGCAGGGCCATGGCGTTCTGATCGGCACCGAATGGCGGCGCGCCCTCGACAGCGGTGTAGAGCGTCGCGCCGAGGGAGAAGACGTCGGCCGGGAATCCCGACCGGGCGCCGCGGGCGACTTCGGGGGCCAGAAAAGCCGGTGTACCGCTCACCATGCCGGTCGAGGTGAGAGTGACGTCGCCCACGGCGTGCGAAATGCCGAAGTCGGTGATCATGGCAGCACCGGCGGCGGTGATCAAGACGTTGCTCGGTTTGACATCCCGGTGAACGATGCCGACCTCATGCGCTGCCGCCAGGGCCGAGGCAATCTCGGCGCCGACGCCGATCACAAAGGCAACCGGCAGCGAACCCTGCTCCTTCAGCATCGAGCTCAGCGTCCGGGATGGCACGAACTGCAGGACGAGGCAGGGCTGTCCGCCGTGGTCGATGACGTCGTACAGGGTGACGGCATGCGGATGATGCAGCCGGGCGGTGATGCGCGCCTCCCGGATGACGCGGTTCCGGGCCATGGCGGCGTCGTGTTCACGCAGGGTCGGCTGGGACAGCAACTCCTTGATCGCCACCGGCCGCTGCAGCAGCTCGTCCCACGCCTCCCACACCGTCCCCATGCCGCCGGTGGCGACCCGGTGCACCAGTCGGTAGCGGCCGGCGAGCACATCACCGGTCAGGGTCATCAACACCTCCGCATGTTTGCTTCCGTGGTCGGTACGTTCGGGCCGCCCGGGTGCGGGCCGCGCCGGGCTCGTGGCCATTCTCGGCCTTCCGGACCGAGCCTGGATCACGTCCAGGTGAGGCCGCTGTTGGCCCCCCTGGGCCGTTCGGACTGGTGCCGACACGGGAGCACATGCCCGACACGCTGATCGGACTATTTTAAGTCCCCTGAGAGTTCGACCAACCTCCCTAGGGGTGTACCGGCCGACCCCCGAGGGTGATTGGCTGGACGCGTGGCCGGTGGTCCGTTGCTGTCAAGTAGCCACCTGCGGGCTGGTCAAGTGTCCACCGGTGGCGGTCCGGCCGAGCCGGAAAGGCCGGGTTCCACCTCGCCTCGCCGCCAGTCCCGCTCGGATCCTGCCTGGCGCGGTCGCCGCCGTGCCGCGCTGGCCCGGCTGGTCGAACGCCACGTCTCCGGCTCTCAGCCACGGTTCGACCAGAACGCGCCGAGCCCGTCCGCGCGGCTCAGCCTCGGCGCTGCGGTGAGGCCCCGGACGGAGCCGGAACAAAAGACGTTCTCCAGGCCGGCGGACGAGGTCGCCGAGGAGGGACCGGTGGCCGAGGCCGAGGCCGTGGCCGCGGCGATCAGCACCGAGGAACAACCCATGGGCCCGGTGGGTCGCCGGTTCAACCGCAAGTCACCGTTCTTTGTCGGAATGACAGCCACCGCAGGGGTCGCGCTGACCTACGGCGTTCTCCAGTTGTTGCTCCTGGCCGGCCATATGTTGATTCTGATCGGACTGGCCTTCTTCCTGGCCGTGGGACTCGAACCTGCCGTCTCCTTCCTCGTGAAGCATCACTGGCGGCGGCCGCTCGGGGTGGCGGCCATCCTGCTGCTCATCCTGGGAATCATCGCCGGCTTCATGGCGGCCGCGATTCCGGCTCTGGTCGTCCAGGGCCAACAATTGATAAGCAATGCTCCCCGCTATCTGCAGCATGCACAGGAGCACAGCACTTTCATCGGGAAGATCAGCGCCCGGCTGCACCTGACCCAGAAGTTGCAGTCGCTGATGAACTCACCCGGTTCGATCAGCTTCAACGGTGTGTTGTCCGCCGGAGCCGCGGTGTTCTCCGCTCTCACCAACACCGTCATCGTGCTGATTTTGATGGCCTATTTCCTGGCCGATATGCCTCGCATCCGCGCTTTCATCTACCGCTTCATTCCGCACACCCGCCGACCTCGAGCCATCCTGATGGGCGACGACATCCTGGCCAAGGTCGGCACCTATGTCCTGGGCAACCTACTGATCTCCCTGATTGCCGGCGGCCTGACCTTCGGGTGGCTGATTGCCTTCTCCGTGCCCTACGCCGCTCTGCTGTCCATCATGGTGGCGCTTCTCGACCTGGTCCCGGTCGTCGGTTCGACCATCGCCGGCATTGTCGTCGCGGCCGCTGCCCTGACCGTCTCGGTTCCGCTGTGCGTGGCCACCATCGCCTTTTTCGTCATCTACCGATCGGCGGAGGATTACCTGCTGGTGCCGCGCATCATCGGCCGCGCGGTCAAGGTTCCCGCCCTGGTCACCGTCGTCGCCGTGCTGATCGGCGGAGCGCTATTGGGCATCATCGGTGCGCTCGTTGCCATCCCGGCCGCCGCGGCGGTGCTGCTGGTCACCCGTGAGGTCCTGTTCCCACGCATGGACGAGGCTTGACGCTCCACCGCCTGTCTTTGGGGCCGTCGACCGCAGCGAGGAGCCCGGATGGGGGCAGCTGGGCGGAACCGTCAGTTCTCGGCCTGATCCTCTGGCAGATCCAGCACGCTGACCGCAATGCCGTAGGGAAGGAACCGCACTTTGCGGCCCCCGTCGGTGTTGTGCTTGTTCGCCCGCAACGCATCCAGCTCGTTGGGGAAGACCTGCTCGATCTGCGCGTTGCCGGTCTCGCCGGCCGTGTAGATCACCCACACGCCGTCGCCCGTTTCACCGGTGGTCGGGGGCTCGGGAGCGGGTCGCGCACTGCGGCCGCCCTGCTCGAAGAATGCCGCCCAGGGTGGCCGTTCCCCGCTGTTCGCGGACATTTGGCCGAACGCGCCGCGCAGCCGCGCCGTGAGGCCCTGCATGAAGCGCTCGACGTCCTCCGGGTCGAATCCGAACGGTTCTTCGGCCACGATGGTCCTTTCTCGAGAGCACCCGCACATTCGCGGTCCTTCTCCAGTGTGCCTGCGAATCGGGGCGGTGCGTCCGGCCATTCGCCGGCGAAGAACCTGTCGCTTGGGGCCGGCGCTCGTCGAGGGGGCCGGCGTCTCCTTCAGCCCAGCGGGACGAACCGCTTCAGCTTTCCGGTGGCCGCGTGCCGCTCGATCACGTCGACCTGGTGGACCTCGATTTCCGGCTGGGCCAGCCCATAGCGCCGCAGCGAGTTCAGCAGGCCGTCGCGGACGACGTCCGGATCGGCCGATCCGACGATGAGAGCCTTGGCTCCGGCGGGTGTTTGCCGAACCTGATATTCCGAGATCCGGGGTTCGGTTCCCAGGACATGCCGGAAGGCGCTCGCCGGGACCGTGGTTTCGCCGTAGCGGAAATCGTCGTCGCGTCGTCCGGCGATGTCGGCCACTCGCAGCATCGCGCTTCCGCATTGGCAGCGGCCCGGTTCCAGGGTCACCTCGTCGCCGAGGTCGTAGCGCAGGAACGGAAAACTGAGGCCCGCCAGGCCGGTGGCCAGCGTCCGGACCGCCGGCTCACCGTGCCCCACCGGGCGCCCGTCCGCGTCGACCCGCTCCAGGATGACCTCGTCCTCGCAGATGTGCAGCCCCTCGCCGCGCCCGCAACCGACCGCCTGGACACCGATTTCGGTGGATCCCCAGAGGTTGTGGATGTCGGCTCCCCACGCCGACCGGATCGCGTCGCGGTCCTCCTCGGTCAGCGGTTCGGAATTCGTGCTCACCCGGACCGGCTGGAGATCGACGTCGCCGGCCAGGCAGGCCCGGGCCAGCCGGCCGATCACCGACGCGTAACCGACCAGATGGGTCGGACGGACGGCGGCCACAGCCGCCTGTACCTCGGAGAACGGCGCGCCCGCGGTGATGACCGTCGTATTCATGTGCGGCCCGGTCGCCACGTCGAACAGCGGAGTGCTGGCATGCGGTGGGCCGCCGGCGGCCAACACGGCCATCCGGGCGGGGCGTTCGAACGTGCCGGCCGCCCGTTCCGCCCGCACCTGCCATCGCCAGGCCAGGCAGGCCAACGTGACCAGCTGTTCCCACCCCCAGACGTACACACCCCGGACGCCAGTGGAACCACCGGAGCTGAAGATTTGATGACCGTCCGGGGTGTACGAATACCACTGCTGGGTGGCCAGAATTGTTTCGGCATCGGCTCGGTCCAGACCCGGGACGGTGATGATGTCGTCCCAGTGCTGCTGGGTCTCGGCTTTCACCATGGGTGGGATCCGGGACAGATCCGCGGGTGTGGCGGTGGCCGGGTCGACGTCGGCGAGTCGGGCCGCATGGAACGGCGATCGCCGCCGCGCGATGCCGAGCAGCGCACGGAGCCGGAGCGTCTGCACGTCTTCGATCTTCGATCGTGACCAGTCCAGCCGCGGGAGGTGATCTTCCAAGGCGGCGCGGATCTGATTGACGTGGGCGATGCGCAGCCCCCGGTAGGCGGCCGCGGCGTCTGGGGGAGTCACTCCGCGATCGTTGCGCACCCCGGGCTCGGAAGCCACCGGGACGACGCCGTCAGATGGAACGGTCGGCGGGCGAGGGACCGTCCGCCGGCACCGGGGCGGCGCTTCCCGACGGCCAGGGTGTGGTGCGTTGCAAGGGCGGCCAGCCGGTGTCGCGTTCCTTCTCCGCGCGGTCGGCGTGACCACCTCCGCGCAGCCCGAACAAGCGGTGCGCGAACAGCAAGTAGGCGAAGACGGCGAGGTTGAGCACCAGGGTGATCAGCTTCAGGGGACTCACTCGCACGAACAGCTCGTGCACTTCAATCGGCAGGAACACACCCACCTCGATGAGGGTGAGATATTCGGCCCAGCGGCGGGCACCCCACAGACCGACCGCTTCGATGCCGTTGATCAATGCATAGGCCGCGATGGCAATGCCGTAGAGGTACAGCCGGCCCGGCGACAAGGAGAACAGGCGGTCCAGGTCGCGCAGGATTCCGGCGCCCGGAGTGTCGGTCAGCGGGCCTCCGACAGCGGCTTGCAGCCGGTTCAGCACCCGGGTGTAGTCGCCCAGCAGTTGTTGCCGGTGGTCGGCGAACAGGAAGATCGCAACCGCGAGAGCACCGATCAAAACCAGGTGGACGATCCGGTCGATCGCGATGATGCGCAGCACCACGCGGTCGCGAAGCGGGCGGCCACGTAGCGGCACCTGGACCGGCGCCACGCTCGCGGCGCCAGTTGACGTGCCACCGCCCGCGTCCAGCATCGGGATCCAGGCGTCGCAGCGCAAGCAACGAAACCAACGCACCCCATCGTGATCGGGGTCGATGCGGGTCAGCAGGTCCCGTTGACCGGACGATTCTGCCTGCGCCGAACTGGCCAACAAGTGGCCATGGAGCGCGCATCCCAGCAGCTCGTACCGCAGCCGCAGGCGGCGGCCACGACCCCGTTCGGCACCGACCGGCAGTTGGCTGCCGGCCTCACCGGCTACTGACTTCTGGTCGATCATCACTTCGGAACCCCTCTGCCCGTGGGAACACCGCGCATGCGTTGCTGCATTCACGATCCGCCCGCCGGGTGGCAGCGGCCCCTCTTCGGTTACGAATGCCCGGGGGTACGAAGAGCCAAACTACCGAGCTGGTAGTACGGAACGGCCGCTCAGTTCCACCGTCCGGCACCAGGGCAGTCGAGCCCACGGGGGGATCCGCGATTCCGCCGATCGATCCACCGGTCGGCGGACGCCGTCGAACCAGCGCGCTTGACAGTCTGGAAGCACAGAACCCGAGAAAAGCGCCCAGGAGGACTTCGTGAGCGTGCAGCAGCAGACCCGACCCAGCGCGTCGCCGGCCAAAGTGAGCGCCCAGCCCGGCGTTTCAGCCGACGATGACCGACGCCGCCAGAGCCGGCGGGTTTCGACCGCTGCGGCGATGCTGGGAATCGGTGTGGCTGTGATGATGTACGGCGGCTATGACAAGGGTTGGTCCTGGACCGGGGTGGACGCCAGCAAGACACTGTGGGACTGGCTGCAGATGCTCCTGCTGCCCGTGGCGTTCGCCACGCTGCCCTTGGCCATGCGCCGTCGTCGCGCCATGAGCAAGGGCCGCAAGCAACTGTTGTGGCTGGCGCTCGTCGTCTTTGCCACCTTTGTGGTGTGTGGTTATCTGGTGCCCTGGCAGTGGACCGGATTCGGTGACAACACCCTTTGGGACTGGATCTCCCTCGTCCTCCTGCCGGTGACCATCATCAGCGTCCGGTTCGTGCGCGAGGAGCGGGACATCTGCGCCCGCCACCGGGTAGCGGCCGGCGTTCTGGTCGTGGGCATGCTGGCCCTGGTCGCCTGCGGCTACCTGTTGCGCTGGGCGTGGACCGGGTTCGAAGGCAATACCCTGTTCGACTGGGTCAAGCTCCTGTTGCTGCCGGTGCTCTTTCCGACGGTGATCGTGCCGACCGTGTCGGGTTGGCTGACTCGGGAGCAGGCCCGTGCCGAGAAGGAGGCCGACGGCGACGCGGTTTCTCCCGAGGGTCGCGGGCCGAACTCCTGAGGCATTCGGTCGCGAATTCATAGTGCTGACGGTTTGGTCCAATGCCGGCGGCGACCGTTCAACCACCTCTGGGCCGGTCTGCTGGGCGGCACCGACAACCAGAATGGCGACGCGATCTTTTCAAGACGCCGTTTGCTGAGGCCGGAAACTATTGTCCGCAATACCCGAAGCTCAGTGCTGAGTGCCGTCCGCCGATGGCTCGTCGATGCCGGATTGCCGCCCCCACCGCCAAGTCGTCGGCCGCCACCGGTCGAGCAGTGGATCGAAACGAGTCGCCTCGCTCCGCAACTGGTCCACGTCCAGCTGGCGGAGTAGGTGATCGACCGCGGCGAGTACCGATCCGTGCAGCATCCACAGGTCGGTCTGCTCACGCGGATCCACACCGACGATCATGAGCTCGGCCAGCAGCGCGCGGGTCTCCCGCACGATCTCCTGTGTCTGTTCCCGGGCCGTGTCGACCTCATCGGAGCGGCCACCTTCCGCTTCCGCGCTGATCCGGTCGCCGAAGGCTCGTAGCGCGCTGGCCACGTCGTCCAGCACCACGGCCAGGGTGCGATGCAAGTCGGCTGCGTTGGCGTTGGGCGGCTCACCCGGCCCGACCGGGGCCTCGTCGGTGATGACGACCAGCAGGGCGCGAATCGCCGACAAGCAGGCTTCGAGCCGGTCGAGTGCGAATCGCAGGGTCGGATGCACTCGGTGGGCGGCCAGGGCCCGCGGGTTGAATTTGCGACTCTCTTCCGCGGCGGCGACGGCCGTGGCGGCGTCGGCCACGTCCACGCTGATGGAATCGGCCCATTCCGACCACGCCGCGATTTCCTCTGGCTGTGGCGCCCGGTCGCCCAATGCGTTGGCCACCTCGTTGAGCAGAGCGGACTGCGATCGGGCGACGCGACGTACCGCGTCGCTGGCTGCGGCATTGGGAATGGACACCGGTACCAACAAGGTGAATCCGACGCCTACCGCCGTCCCGACAAGGGTGTTGATGAGCCGGCCCTGTCCGGCCGAGTCGGGCGTGGCCACGGCGAGGATGAGCATGGCGCTGATCGGCGCCTCCAGCGATTGCTCGCCGAGGCGCAGCACCCGGGCCAGCGCCAGCGAGGTGCAGATGGCCAGCGCCAGGCTCCACCACGACAACCGGATGAAGGTCGTCAGCGCGACCGCCACCAGCACGCCGGTCATGACGGCGGCCACCCGGACCAGCCCCATCCGAAGGGTGCCCACCGTCGACGCCTGGACCACCAGCAGCGCGGTGAGGGGGGCAGTGAGGTCGAGGATGCCGGGGGACAGCGCCTGAGACACGAGATAGGCGATCACGGCGGCCGCCGTGAGCCGCGCGATCTGCACGGTCGCCGGCCGGATCCGGGCCGGTACCTGCGACCACGTGGTGGGCAAGGACGGCCAGATCCACCACAGCAGGCGACGAAGCCGAACCCCCGGCTGGAGGGTCAACCGCCTTGGTCGCGACCGCACCCGGCTCCCCCTTCCTGACCTCGGGACTGGCTCGGTCTGTCATATCCCACGACGCTCGGCCCTACCTCGGCAGGCAGTGGGCGTCCGCAGAGGGGAGTCGGAGTTTCGGACGTGATCCTTCCGGCCGGGCGAAGCCGGTGCGCCACGGGCCGGAATCAACCGTACGGCGATGGCGGTGACGGGCGCGTTGCCGGTCGAAGTTTGGTGACCCCAATGCGGCGACCGGAGACGGACTGGCCGAGTGATGCGCCGCCACCGATGCGCACCCGGTTTGGGCGAGCACCAGCGTCCCGCAACGGTTTCGGTCTCGACAACGGCGCAATCGGTGGTGAAGACCGGGAACCGTTGTCAAGCAACAGGCGTCGGGCCCCCGGTTGGCCCGTCTTCCCCCTGGTCGGACTGCACTCGTCGAGCCGAAGGACGCGGCTACTGGCGTCCGGCCGTCAGGGCGGCGACGAACCTGGCCGCATCCTGGCGCCAGATCAACGGCACCTCGAATTCCAAAGCGCGTCCGTCCAGCGCGATCGACAGCTTGGTCGGTTGCCGTAGACGTGCAGGTACACCGTCACCGCGACGGTCTCCGCCGGTTCGGTGTGTTGCGATATCAAGACTGCCACCCGGCCCCGAAGCCCTTTGCCGCTGAACATGCGCGGACGTCAGCAGCGTGCCGGCCGGCCCCGCTGGGCGTATCACCGCGCGCGACGGGTCAATCTGCGAGCACACTGCTGCTGATGACTGATCACAGTGTCGTCAGCGGCGCCGCCGTCGGCCGGCCCGTCGGCGAGGACACATCGGCTGCCTTGGTGCTGGTGGTCGAGGACGACGCGACGTTGGCGTCCGTCGTCGCCGATTACCTGCGGCGGGCCGGGCATCGGGTCCGCTATGCCGCCACCGGTGATCGGGCGCTGGAAGTGGTCGGCGCCGAGCGGCCCGATTTGGTGTTGCTGGACGTGATGCTGCCCGATGTGGATGGGATCGAGGTCTGCCGGCGACTGCGCAGAACCCATCCGCAACTTCCCGTCATCATGCTGACGGCGCTCAGCGGGGTCAGCGACCGGATCGCTGGGCTGGAGGTGGGCGCGGATGACTATGTCACGAAGCCCTTTTCGCCCCGCGAGTTGGTGCTGCGCATCGACTCGGTGCTCCGCCGCTCCACCCGAGCCAAGCCGGCGGCCCCGCGCTCCCTGGTCGCCGGCACCGTCCGCTTGGACACCGAACGGCACGAGGCCACCCGGCTCGGGGTGGCGTTGAATCTGACGGTTCGGGAATTCGAGTTGTTGGCGTTCTTGATGGGCCGGCCAGGCGTGGCCTTCAGCCGCGAGACGCTGATGCGGGAGGTGTGGGGATGGACATTCGGTGATCAATCCACGGTGACCGTACACATTCGTCGCCTGCGGGAGAAGGTGGAAGATGATCCGGCTCGGCCCACCTTGCTGCAAACCGTTTGGGGAGTCGGCTATTTGCTGCAGCCGCCAGCCGGCCGGGACGACGGCTCCGGTGTCGCCGGGAGCGTGCAGCCATGATCCTGACCGCGAGAGACGTTGCCGTCGCTTTGATGTGGGCTGCGGTGGCGGCTGTCGTCGCCTGGCTGGCATCCTGGCCCGTCCGCCGGCTTTCGGTGCGGTGGTTGGTGCTCTCGGTGGCCGTCACCGGAACGGCCGCATCCATTGGCGCATTGTTCGGTGCTATTCACACCATGCTCGTTCCGATGGACCTGACCGTGCCGCTGGTCTGGGTGACGGTCATCAGCGGCGCCCTGGGACTGGGCGTGGCCGCGGCGGTGGCCGGCCGGATCAACCGTGAACACCGGGCGGTGACTTCGGGCTTGGCGCAATTGGCGACGGGGCAGTCGGAGAATGTCGCCGAAATCGATCACCGTCGACGGGGGCTCGGCGACCTGCGCGATCAACTGCGGAACACGGCGGCGGCGCTGGCCCGGTCGCGGGAGCGGGAGCAGACCCTGGAGGCGTCTCGCCGGGAACTGATCGCCTGGATCAGCCACGACCTGCGCACGCCGCTGACCGGTCTTCGCGCCATGACGGAGGCCTTGGAGGACGATCTGACCGACGAACCGCATCTGCTCTATCGCGAAATGGGCGCGGCGGTGGATCGGCTGACGGGAATGGTCAACGACCTGTTCGAATTGTCGCGGGTGCAGGCCGGGTCGCTGGGTCAGTCCCGAGATCCGATTGATCTCGTGGATCTGGTTTCGGACTGCATCGCGGCGCTCCGCCCGCTGGCCTCGGCTCAGCAGGTCCGGCTGGTCGGCCATGTCGAGGCGCCGGTGTCGACGACGGGCGGCGTGGCCGAATTGGACCGCGCGCTGACCAACGTGGTGGCGAACGCGATCCGCCACACCCCGCCGGACGGCGTGGTCGAGGTACGCGTCGGCCGGGCTGCGATCGGGTGGGCGGAAGTGAGTGTGACCGACGGGTGTGGCGGCATCCCGGCCGACATCATGGCGCGGATCTTCGATGTCGGTTACCGGGGGTCTTCCGCCCGCCATCCTCAGGACGGCGGTGCCGGCCTCGGACTGCCCATCGCGCGCGGCATTCTCCAGGCCCACCACGGTCGGATCGAGGTCGAGAACGTCCAGCGTGGCTGCCGTTTCCGCCTTCAGCTCCCCAGTAGTACGTATAGTTGATCTTCGCTCCGAGTGGTAGGCCGACCGCCGAGCGTGGCCCTTTCCTGTTCGTGTACGGGCCGCCGCGAGTCCGCGTCGTCGCTGACGACTCCCCGGAGCCGCAGCGGCGGGCAATTCTTACGAAACGCGAACGCGACTGGCCTCCGGTGCCCCGGACTGGCCAGGGTGAAGACGAACCTCCCCTCCGTCCGCATTCCTGTCCCCAAGGAGCGTCATGAAATCAATCTGGAAGGTCGTGCCGACCGTCGGCGCCTGCATCCTGATCAGCGCGGCACTGGCCGCACCGGTCAGCGCCGCCGAACCCGCGAACACCACGGGCTCGCCGAATCACGTCGTTTTCGTCCAGAACGACAATCCCGCCGGGAATGCGATCATCGCCTTCGACCGGGGAAGCGGCGGGCGCCTCAGCCAGGCCGGCACCTTTTCAACCGGTGGACGTGGCGGGGTGCTTTCCGGTTCCGTGGCCGATCACCTGGCCTCCGAGGGCTCGCTGGCGTACGACCGGTCGGACCGGCTCCTGATCGCCGTGAATGCCGGCAGTGACACCATCACCACCTTCGCCGTCAGAGGCGACCATCTCACTCGTCGCCAAATCATCTCGTCCGACGGTGAATTCCCGGTCAGCATCACGGTTCACGACCACCTGGTCTACGTGCTGAACGCGCGGAACGGCGGCTCGATCTCCGGATATGTCGAGGTGGCCGGGTATCTGCTCCCGGTGCGCGCCTGGCATCGGGAATTGCATCTGAACACGTCCAGCGAAGGCATGCCCAACGAATTCACCAGCACGCCGGGGCAAATAGGATTCGCCCCTGGCGGCAGCCAATTGCTGGTCGCCACGAAGAACGGCGGAAACAGCGTCGAATCGTTCGCGGTCAGCATTGTGGGTCCGTCGCGGGTACCGGTGGTCAATTCGCTGCCGGGGACCGTTCCCTTCGGTTTCACCTTTGATCGTCGCGGCCACCTCGCGCTCACGGAGGCCGGCACCAACAGCGTGGTCACTTTCGCCGTCGGGCGGAGCGGCCGTCTCACCGCAATTGACAGCCTCGCGACGGGCCAGGCGGCCACCTGCTGGATCGTGCACAGCGACGCCACGCTCTATGCCTCGAACGCCGGCAGCGGCACGCTGTCCCTCGCCGAAGTGGACGCCCATGGCAGGCTGACCGATCGCGGCACGAAGGCCACCGACGCGGGCACGGTGGACGCGGCGGTGTCGGTGGACGGCAAGAACCTGTACGTCCAGACCGGGAAGGCCGGCCTGGTCGACGCCTACCGGATCGCTTCCGACGGATCGCTGCGCCCCATCGGCTCGGTCACCGTGCCGGGCGGGGCGGGGGAGAAGGAATCGTCGCGCTGTAAACCTCATCCTGCGACGACCGAGGGCTCGCCATCGAATCGATGGCGAGCCCTCGGCGGCCGAATTGTCACCTCTCGGACGTCTCGTGACCATTGCCTGGAGGGACGCCGAAGGGGGCAGACGCCCATTTCGCTCACAAGCAGTAATAGACGTCGAATTGCACATCCTTGGCGTTGGGGTTGGCCGCGATGAGCCGGTCGCAATGCTCCTGTACCCATTGCAGTCTCGGATCCGTGACGGTCGAGGCTTGGATGACGAGATGGACGGCACCGGACCGGAGGTCGTTTTGCAGCGCAGTCAGGGTCGGTTCAGGGATGGAGCTGTCGAAGCCACCGATGGGCAACAGCTCTTGCCCCGTGTCGAAGATGAACGGGGCGGCTAGCGCCGCGCTTTGCGTCGCGGCCAAGGCCACTGTGCCGGCTGCCTTTTCCAGGCGGGGGACGTCTGGTCGGACCAGCGCGGCCACGTCGGCGAGGGCGCGGCTTCGGGCCGCGGCGGCAACGGACTCGAACGGTGTGTCGAAGGGACCAAACGTCTTGACCACCAGGGAAACGCTGGCGATGGCCGGCGCCAGCAGGCACACCGCGAAGCCGGCGACCAGGTAGGCGCTGTGCCCGGCCGCGGCGGCGGCCACCGCACCGACGGCGAGCACGGCGAGGATGACCCACAAACCCGCTGGCAGCCCTTGGCCGGACCGCGGGAGCAACCAGATCGCGTAGCCGGCGGTGACGGCGACGGCGATCGCCGCCAACCCGCGGACGCGGCGAGAGCACCGCTCCCGCCAGGCCAACGTCACGCCGGTCGCCACCAGGCCGGCCGTGGGCGGCGCCAGCGCGGCCAGGTAATAGGAATTGATGGAGGTGCTCACACTGAAGACCACGAGAAGCACCGCCAGCCAGACTCCCCAGAGCACGGCGGCCGCCACCGCGGGATGGCGCCGGCCGGACGAGCGATGCGTCCAGATGATGCCGCCCCAACACACCACCGCCAGCGGCACCAACCAGGCGGCGTCGAGACCGAAGGAACCCGAGAGCAGCCGGCCGATGCTGCTCCCGCGGGTGTCCAGCAAGCCGCCGTCGATCGTCTGGCTCAGGATCTGATTGGGCGTGGCCGCGTCGATGCGTCCGAAACCGTTGTAGGCGAACACCTGAGCGAAAATTGAGTCGTGTTGGCTTCCGTCGACGTACGGGCGGCTGCCGGCCGGCCACAACTCGACGACGATCATCCACACGAGCGACACCACCACGGCGACTCCAGCCATCGCCGCGGTCCGAACAAGGCGCGCCACCCGCGACCCGGGCCCGCTCACCAAATAAAGGGCAGCAATCGCGATCGCGACCACCCACGCCTCGAGCATCTTGGCTTGGAAGGCCAGTCCGATCCATATTCCTGCCGCCACGATCCAACGCCAGCGGCCGCGCTCGGTAGCGGTCAGGGTGGCGTCGGCGGCCGCCAACAACAACAGGATCATCAGGGTGTCGGAGATGTTCCCCCGGTCCAGAGCGACGACGGCCGGGGAAACGGTGAGCACAATCGCCGCCATCAGGCCGGCCGCCCAACCGGCCAGCCGGGCGACGATCCGGAACATCAAGCCGACACTTCCGACGCCCTCGAGCACCTGCGGAGCCACGAACGCCCACGGACGCGGCCCGAACAACCTGACAAAGGCGGCCTGCACCCAGAAGGCGCCGGGCAGCTTGTCCACCGAGATCGTGCCGGCCGGGTCGAAGGAAGCGAAAAAGAAATTGTGCCAACTGGTGGCCATACTGCGAACGGCGGCGGCGTAGTAGATCTCCAGATTGCCGGCCGCCCTCCAGCCGTACAGGAAGCCGGCGGCCACCAGGACGCCGATGAGGCCAAGTGCCAACCACCGGGGCCGGTCGACCCCTGGGCCCTGCAGGGCGATCGTCACGACCGTTATCGTGCTCCGGCTTCCGCATGCTCCCGGTCAGGTCCAGCTCAGCAATTCACATCGCATAGCGAGTGCGACACGATTCAGCCGAATGTACTGTGCACAGGCGTTCCCGATCGAATGGCGTCGAGCAATTGCGGGTTTGCTCGACCACAGCCCGTGCTGCTCAACCCAAATAGATGAGGGCACAAACGAGCCGTTGAAAGGTGCGGTCGGCGTCAGTCCGGCCAGGTCGAGCATGGCCTGGACGCGAGGGGCCGGGAGGCTCACCGGGCGTCGACGGTAAAGGGCACGGTGATGACGCCGCCGCCGGCCAGGCGGAACTGGGCCCATAGCTGATAGATGCCGGCGGTCGGAAACTCCGCGTGTACGTTCAGGCCGGGGCCGAAGGTGGTGCCGGGCAGGGCGAAGATCGGCCGGCCGTCGCTGTCGGTGGCCGTGGCGTGCTCGTGGGCGAAGGTCTGGCCGTCGGCCCGCATGATCACGATGTGCCCGGCGGCGGCGAGATATGGCTGCAGGTCGTCCACTGGCCGGCCGGTGGCGGCGTCGGCGAACGTGTAATGCAGGTCGCTGACTTGACCGGCCTTCACGTCGCCGTCGAGCCGGACACGGACTCCGTGGAGTACCGCGGTGCGCGGTCCGGCCGTCAGGGTCACCGGCTGGGGGACCGGCCCGAAGATCGTGAGCACCTGTCGGGCGTGCACGTCGGCCATCTGGCCCTGGCGGCGGAATTCGGTGTTCACGACGTAACGCCCGGAGGTCGGGAAGGTGATGTCGACGGCGAGCTGGCCGGGACGGCCGGTGGGCTGCGGGTGAATATGGGAGAAGGTGCCCAGATCGTCGCGAGTGGCGATCAGGTGCATCCACGCTTCGTGACTGCGGGTGAGGTCTTCCACCGGTCCGCCGGTCCGGGTGTTGGTGACGCTGATCAGCAGCCGAGTCGGCTCTCCGGGTCGAACCGCTCCCGGCAATTCGAGGCGGACGTCCAAGCCGGCGTCGGCGGCCTCGACGGGCTGCACCTCGGCGGTCATCATCACGCTCATCGTGGGTCGCATGGGCATGCCGGCGCCTTCGGTCCAGGCGAGTTCCCCGTTCATGCCGCGAGCGGCAAAGTCCATACGCGACACCGCTGTCAGCCCGCCGCCCAGAGCGATCGCCACCACCGCCACTCCGGTCAAATACGCATACTGAGCAATCCGGGCGCGCCAGGGTGGCCGCAGTATTTGCGTCGCGGTGGCGGGCCGGCGGAAGCGCCGCAGCCGCAGCGCGTTGGTGACCACGCTGACCGAGCTCATGGCCATCGCCGCGGACGCCAGTACCGGGTCCAACAGCAAGTGGTGCCACCAGAACAGGGCGCCGGCGGCGACCGGGAGGAGCAGCAGGTTGTAGCCGAACGCCCATCCCAAGCCCTGCTTCATCGTGGTGACCGTGCGCCGGGACAGCGCAATCGCCGAGACGATCCCGTGCAGATCACCGCCCACGAGGGTGATGTCCGAGGCGGCGATGGCCACGTCGGCACCGGTGCCGATGGCAATGCCCAGGTCGGCCGTACTGAGCGCCGCAGCGTCGTTGATGCCGTCGCCGGCCATCGCGACGGCATGCCCCTGCTCTTGCAACTCGCGCACCTTCGCCGCCTTGTTGGCCGGCAGCACCTCGGCGAGGACGTGATGGATCCCGATCTGGGCGGCGATTGCCTTTGCGGTGGCCGGGTTGTCGCCGGTGACCATCCACAGTTCAAGGCCGAGAGCGTGCAGCTGGGCGACGGCCTCGGCGGATTCGGGTTTGACCGTGTCGGCCACCGTGAGCAGCGCGGCCAGCCGGCCGTCCACGGCGACGAACATCGGGGTCCGGCCGGCCGCCGCCTCACGCTGGGCCGCCGGCTGCAGCGCAGTGACGTCTACCCCACGGGCCGCCATCAGCCCGGCGTTGCCGATGTGCACGTCCCGGTCGGCGACTCGGGCATCCAGGCCGTGGCCGGGCACGGCGTCGAAGGAGCGCAGCGGCGGCAGGTCCAGGTGGCGGGCGGCGGCTTCGCCGACGATGGCCTCGCCGAGGGGGTGCTCGCTGCCGGTCTCGGCCGCGGCGACCAGGGCCAGCAGGTCGTTCTCCACCCACTCGCCGGTGGTGGCGATGCTGGTGAGTGTCGGCTTGCCGCGCGTGATGGTGCCGGTCTTGTCCAGCACGACCACGGTGATGCCTCGGGCCGTCTGGAGCGCGTCGCCGTTGCCGATGAGGATGCCCAATTGGGCCGCACGACCGGTACCGACCATCACTGCCGTCGGCGTGGCCAGGCCGAGCGCGCAGGGGCAGGCAATGATCAGCACGGCGATTGTCGTGGTGATGGCCATGGTGAGCCGGCCGGTGTCCGGACCGAGAAGCACCCAAGCGACGAACGTGGCCGCGGCGAGGCCGAGCACAATCGGGACGAACCAGGCGGACACCCGGTCGGCCAGGCGCTGCAGCGGTACCTTCGCACCCTGCGCGTCCTCGACCAGTCGGACGATTTGCGCGAGCGCGGTGTCGGCGCCCACCGCGGTGGCCCGCATGAGGACGCTGCCGGTGCGGTTGACGGTCGCGCCGATCACCTGATCGCCGACTCTCTTGTCGACCGGCAGGCTCTCCCCGGTCAGCATGCTCTCGTCGATGGCGGTGGTCCCCTCGATGACGACCCCGTCCACCGGCACCTTCCCCCCGGGCCGGATCCGAACCAGGTCGCCGACGACGACTTGCTCCACGCCGACATCGACCTCCGTGCCGTCTCGCAGCACCCGGGCGGTCCTGGGCGCGAGGCCGACGAGGCTGCCGATGGCCGCCGCGGTCTGCTTCTTGGCCTTGGCCTCCATCCAGCGGCCGGCCAGGACGAGAGCCAGGACGACCAGGCTGGTCTCGAAATACACGTGCAGCGGCAGACCCCACCGCTCCGCAGCCGCCGGCCACAACGTCACAAAAGCGCTGTAGCCGTAGGCGACGCCGGTGCCCAACGCCACCAGGGTGTTCATGTTGGTGCTGCCGTGCCGGGCGGCGGCCCAGGCTGCCCGGTAGATGTCGAGGCCGGCCCAGAACTGCACGACGGTGGCGACCACCAGAATGGCCGGCATCAGCCAGTCCATGGTGTCCAGGTAGAGCGGGACGTACATCAAAACCATCAGGGCCAGGCCGACCCCGAGCGTCAGCTGCCATTTGCGGCGGAGCGAGGCCAGCTGCGTCCCGTCGTCGCCCTCGGGCGGTGTGTCGACGATTGGTTCGGGTCGGGCGGCGGACGTCCGGACGTCCGATCGCGGGGTCGCGGTGTAGCCGGCGCGCCTGACCGCGCTGGTCAGCTCGACCAGTCCCACCCGGAAAGGGTCGAAGCGCACGGTGGCGACCTCGGTGGCCAGGTTCACTTCGGCGCCGGCTACCCCGTCGACGCGGCGGAGCGCCTTCTCCACCCGGCCGACGCAGGAGGCGCACGTCATTCCGCCGATGTCGAGAAGGCAACCGGCGGTCGGCAGCGTCGCTGCGGCGGTCGGTGTGGTGGTCGTCATCGCACTCTCCTCGAGGGGCCGGGTCGGAATTGGCTACGGGTGATGATTCGGGTGGGGCCGGGGCCTCGCACCGGGCAAATCACCAGGTCCGGTGCTCCGTGGGGAATCACGGGACCAGCGCGTATCCGGCTTCGTCGATGGCGACGGCGATCTCGGCGCGGTCGACCGGCTTGGTGGCGACGACGGTCACTGTGCCGGTGGGCAGGTCGACGGTGACCGACCCGACCCCCTCGACGGCCGCGATTTCTTGGACAACGGCGCGCTCGCAGTGCGCGCAGGTCATGCCCGTCACCTGGAAAGTGGTCGAGCCGAAGAACGTGTGCGGTGTGCTGGCCAGCATGGGAACTCCTCGAGAGCCGGTGGTGGGTGGTCGGATCGAGAGTGCCTGCCGCGATGGACGTTTCTCACCGGGAAATCGCCAGGTTCTATGGCCAGGCTTGACAAGGACTCTCGGTCTTCGCAACCGCTGGCACTTGTGAAGACCGGGAGCCTTGGTGAGGGTTCTCGATCACCGATTCCATCCCGCGCCGAGCCGACGCAGTGGGTAACCTCTGGCCCGTGCTGTCCGGACGTGAGCCCGAACGGGCGGCGATCGCCGCGGTGCTGGACGCGGCCCGCGCCGGCCGCGGGGGCGCCCTGCTGGTGCGCGGCGTCGCCGGGTCCGGGAAATCGACGCTGCTGGCTGACGTCGTGACCCTGGCGGAGGGTTGGCGGGTGTTGCGTACCTGTGGCGTGGAATCGGAATCTCCGCTGGCGTTCGCGGCGCTGCAACGTCTGCTGTGGCCGTTACGCGCTCGAATCGAATCGCTGCCGGCGCCGCAGGCGGGGGCGCTGCGCGCGGCCATGGGGGAGGCGCCCGGTGACGGCGACCGGTTCCTGACGTTCCTCGGCACGCTGAGCCTGCTGGCTGATGCCGGCGAGGAGGCGCCGGTGCTGGTGGTCATCGACGACGCTCACTGGCTGGATGACGCTTCGAGAGCAGCGCTGCAGTTCGCGGCCCGGCGACTGAATGAGGAGCGGATCGCGGTGCTGTTCGCCGCACGCGACGGCGACACCCGTGATTTTCACGCGCCCGAGCTGCCGACCGTTGTGCTCGGCGCAGTGAGCGCCGCGGACGCCGAGGCGCTGCTGACCGCCCAGGTCGGCGGGCCCATCGATCCGACCGTCCGGGACCAACTCGTCGCCGGTACCGGCGGTAACCCGCTGGCGCTTGTCGAGCTGGCCGCCATGCTTTCTGCCGAGCAGTTGGCTGGTCGTTGGCCCCTACCGAGCCCACTGCCGCTGACCGGTGGGGTGGAGCGCGCCTTCGGCGACCGCTACCGGCGCCTCGACGAACGGGCGCAGCGATGGCTGCTGGTGGCCGCGGCCGACGACACCGGCCGGCTGACTGTGGTGCGTGACGCCGCCGACCGTATGGACGCGGGCGAAGCCGCCATGGACGCCGTGGAGCGCTCCGGATTGCTGCGCACCGATGGACCGATGTTGTCGCTGTACCACCCGCTCGTGCGCTCGGCCGTCTATCGGTCGGCGACCAGCGCGCAGCTCCGGGCCGTGCACCGGGCGCTGGCCGATGCGCTGACCGGCGACCCGGACCGGCGGGCCTGGCATCTTGCCGCAGCCGCCGACCGGCCCGACGCAGGGGTCGTCGCCGCGCTCGACGGCGTAGCCGAGCGGGCGGCGGCGCGTGGTGGGCACGAGGCCGCCGCGGCAGGCTTCGCCCGCGCCGCCGAGCTCACCATCGGCGGTGAGGAGCGCGGACGGCGGCTGTATCGGGCCGCGTCGTCGGCCTGGCTGGCTGCGCACCCGACCCGGGCAGCGGCGCTCGCCGCCGCCGCGGCGGCCGACGTGACCGATCCGCTACTGCATGCTCAGCTGCTGGTGCTGCAGGGACAAATCGAGTGGAACACGCACTCGCTGCACGCCGGATGCGACCTCATTGTGCAGGCGGCGGAGACTGCCGCGGAAGTTGACGAAGCGTTGGCACAGCGGCTGGCGATGCTCGCCGCGGCGCTGGCCGCCTGCGGCGCGCGGCCGTCCCGGGCCGTGGACCTGGGCCGGTTGGTGCCGGCGCCCGCGCACGACGCTCCGCTGCCGGAGCGAGCGGCCCGGGCCCTGCTGAGCGGGTTCCTCGCCGCCGCCCGCCACGAATGGGCAACCGCGGCCCAGGATTTCGGGTGCGCATTCGCCCTCACCGACGCTCACCCCGTCAACGACCACGTAGTGCAGCCCAACCTGGGGGTGGCTGCGTGGCTGATCGACGACGACGAGCGGGATCTGTGGCTGCACGAGCAGCAGCTCACCGCGGCCCGCCGGGCCGGCGCGCTGAGCATGGTGGAGCATGCCCTCACTCGCGGAGTCCAGGCCCAGATCGCGACCGGGGCGTGGGCCAAGGCCGCAGCCGCTGCTACCGAGGCGCTGGCGCTGAGCACTGCCACCGGGCACCCCGGCCTCACGGCCCTGCCGACCGCGGAGCTGGCCGTTCTGGCAGGCCTTCGCGGCGACGATGCCGTCGACCGCCATGTGGCGGAGGTGATGGCGATCCGCGACCAACACCCCGTCGGGCTGAGCGACTTTCTCGTCGTGGATCTCGCCCACTGGGCGCGCGGCTTGCGCGACGCCGGTGACCCGCCCAAGGCGCTGCACCACCTGGCCCAGATCAGCGATCCGCGGCTGCGCCGGATGGCGGCCCAGGATCGCGTCGAGACCGCCATCCGGGCGGGCCGGGCGGATCTGGCCGGTTCCTGGCTGGTCGAAGTCGATGACTTCGCCAAGGGCACTGGCCGTCCCGCCGCAGTGGCGGTCCTGGAACACGGGCGGGCGCTGCTGGCCCGAAGAGGGGGACGCCGAGGCGCACTTCCGCCGTGCTCTCGACGCGCACGCCGGCTCCCTGCGGATCCCCGATCTGGCCCGCACGCTGCTGAGTTACGGCCAGTACCTGCGCCGGGCGCGTCGGCGGATCGACGCCCGTGAGCACCTGCGCAGTGCGCTGGCGCTGTTCGAGGACCTCGGCGCCGTCCGGTGGTCGGAGCGGGCCGCCCAGGAGTTGCGCGCTTCGGGGGAGACCGCCCGGCGCCGCGACGTGACCACCACGACCGATCTGACCGCCCAGGAACGCCAGGTCGCCGTGATCGTTCGGCAGGGGCTGTCCAACCGGGACGCTGCTGCGCAGCTGTTCGTCAGCCCCCGCACCGTCGACTTCCATCTGCGCAACGTGTTCACCAAGCTGGGCGTCGCCTCCCGCGCCGAACTCATCGCCCTTCCCTTGGACCTGTAAGCCGCGCAGCTGTCGCGGGCGCTGATGAACCGCGCGGCGTGGGCTCGGTTGTTGGGCCGTCTGCAGTCGTAGGCAACGGGCTCCTTCTCGCGTGAGCGCGTCAAGACCTGGCGGTTCTACCGGCGTGACGCCGACGACTGCTTCGTAGCGTCTGGTGCACAGCCCAACCACCAGGAGGAGCACTCATGCCCGCCATGCTCACCGCCGACGGCCGGCACGACGTGATCGTCGTGGGTGCCGGCCAGGCCGGTCTCGCCCTCGGCTTTCACCTCGCGCGACACCACTCCGACTTCCTGCTCCTTGACGCAAGTACCGACATCGGCCACTCCTGGCGCACCCGCTGGGATTCGCTGCGGCTGTTCACTCCGGCGCAGTACGACGGGCTGCCGGGCCTGCCTTTTCCTGCCCCGGCCGACACGCACCCGGGCAAGGACGACGTCGCCGACTACCTGCAGCGCTATGCCGCTCGCTTCTCGCTGCCCGTGCGGTTGAACTGCCCGGCGCAACGGGTGCATCGGGAGGATGACGGGACCTACGCCATCGCAACCCCGACCGGCGTCCTACGTTCGAAGCAGGTCGTGGTGGCCACCGGCCCGTTCCAAACCCCGTTCGTGCCCGCCTTCGCCGAGCAGCTGGACCCTTCGGTGCGGCAGCTGCACAGCGCCGGTTACCGCAACCCTGCCCAGTTGCCCGCCGGCGGCCGTGTCCTGGTCGTCGGCGCCGCCAACTCCGGGCTGCAGATCGCGACCGAACTCGTTGCGCGGTGCAGGCTGTCAGTGGCGGCCGGTTCCACCCCGACGCAATTACCGCAGCGCATCGCCGGCCGCGATGTGTTCACCTGGCTACGCGGGGCGGGGTTCTTCACCGTGCCCGCCGACTCCGGGGTCGGCCGTCGGCTCCGCGCCCGCGGCGACCTGATCATCGGCAACCGGGTCCGAACCCTGCGCCGGCGGGGCATTTCCTTCCGGCCCCGGCTGATCGGAATCACTGATCGGGTAGCCCGTTTCGCCGACGGCAGCCAGCTGGAGGTGGATGCGGTGGTGTGGGCCACCGGCTACCGACCCGACTACTCGTGGCTGCACGTGCCGGGCGTCTTCGACGGCGACGGCGCGATCCGCCACACCGGCGGGGTCAGCGAGGTGCCCGGCCTCTACTTCCTGGGTCTGCCTTGGCAGCGCACTCGCGGATCGGCGCTGCTCGGCTTTGTCGGCGTCGATGCGGCTGCGCTGGCCGACCGACTGGCGGGCGACGTCTTGGCGTCCCCGACCGTCCGACCGTCGTGGCTGGAAGCGGCCCGGTGATCCGGGTGGCAGCCACACTTGATTCCGCCCGCGCGACCGGGCGCTCGCTCCGTACGCCGGTGCTGTGGGGCGTCGTGTTCGGGGTCATCCAGGCCGCGTCCCCGTTGGCCCTGCGGTGGCTGGATCCGGCCACGGTCTATGCCCTGGGGTTGGTCCTGATCGCCGCGGTGTACCTCGGTTTCGCTGTTGCCGACGGACGCCGGCATGTTCTGGTCGTGGAGTCGATCGTCGCGGCCATTTTCGTGGTGGTGGCCACCGTGGCGGTGACTGTCTCGCCGTGGCTGATCGTGGCGGGTCTCGCCGGCCACGGCGTCAAGGATGCCTGGCAGCACCGCACCGATTTCGTCACCGGCACGCGGTGGTGGCCGCCGTTCTGCGCGGCCGTCGACTGGGTCGCCGCTGCCGTCCTGGCGGTCGCGATCGCTTGCTTCTCCTTTCCCTCCTGACCGTGGTCGTCGGGTCGTCGAGATATACGCCGGCCCGATTGTTCCGGCCACCAATTTGTGAGCCCTCGCTTGGACTTCCCATTGCAAATGATCAATTGTCCGCGCGACCTCTCAAATTCCGTGGTGTCGGTGCCCGCGGTGAGCTCCTCAGATTTCCGGGGCGGGATACATGACCACACAACACCGGCCTTCCGCCGGCTCCAATCGGGCGCGGATATCGTTGCCCAACCGGGAAGCGAAGCCCTCCAGAAGCGCGAGGTTCATGCCACATATCAACTTCGTGTGTTCGCGCGCCAGCGCATCGAACGGGCAGTTGACCAACGTGATGGTGTCGCGGTTCCGGCGCGGCTCATAGCCTTGAGTGGCCAGAGTCGAGCAGGCGACCGCGATGCGACGTTCGGGGACTCGAATCCGCCCCTCTGACCTCGTGGACCAGGTCGCCGAGTTGACGGCCGAGCCGGCCGGCGGCGGCCTGCAAGGCATCCAGCACCGGCGTTCCCGTGGTCGTGGACTGCTCGATGGAGCCGGCCAGCAGCTGCCCGGCCAGGTCATAGCGGCGTTCGGGCAGAGTGACCGTCACCTGCTGCGCCGAACGGCGATACAACTTGGTGGGCCGCCCGGCGCCCGGCCCGCGACGACCGGTGAGTCTTTCGAAAGTGACGTCCAGCAAACCCTGCTCGACCAATTTGTCCAGGTGGAACTTCACGGTGTGCCGCGGGAGGTCGAGGCTTTCGGCAGCCAGATCCCGGCTGGCCGGATGAGGCTGTCCGGCCACCCACAGGTAGAGCTTTCGGCGCACCGGATCGGCCAACGACGCCACACCGCTGACTTGCTCGACGAAGTCCTGGCTCCCCATTCCCGACCTTCCTGGCGGCTGGATGCATCTTGACCGACCCACCCGGCCGACTCTAACGTACAGACTAGTGTCCTTTAGACTCGGAGGCAACGTTGGCGACCCACAGCACGACGACCGAGCGCGCCTGCGCCCCAATCGCACACCGCGGACGTGCCGGCGATGACTCTGGACGATCGCTCGTGACCACCGCTCCCGTGCGGGCTGAAACAGTGGACGCGCAGTCGGCTCCCATCGGGTGGCGGCCACGCTCCTGGGTGGCCCATGCCTCCGCCGGAGTCGATATGCAAGCCGCGGAACAAGCAGCCGGGAACTTCCTCACCGCCCTGGGCATCGACCTGGACACTGAGAGCCGCCGCGAAACTCCGGCTCGGATGGCCCGGGCTTACGCCGAGATGTTCGCGCCCCGCCCCTTCGATCTGACGACATTTCCCAATGACGAGGGTTACGACGAATTGGTGCTGGCGCGCGGCATTCCTGTGCAATCGATGTGCGAGCACCACTTGTTGCCTTTTGTCGGTGTCGCTCATGTCGGCTATCTTCCTGGGCACCGCATCCTGGGCCTGTCCAAGCTCGCCCGGGTGGTCGAGATGTTCGCCCGCAGCCCTCAAGTGCAGGAAAGGCTCACCCAGCAGATCGCCGAGTGGCTGCAGACGAACTTGCGGCCCCGCGGAGTGGGTGTCGTCCTCGAGGCCGAACACCAGTGCATGTCCTTGCGCGGCGTTCGCGCCGTCGGCGCCAGCACCGTGACCTCAGCGCTCAAAGGCGTTCTGCGTAACGATGCGTCCGCTCGCGCGGAGTTCTTCTCGCTCACTGTTCCGCAACCGCATCGGCTTTGAGTCCCTGCGTAGCATGATCGGCGTCTTGTGCTCGTCGGCGTTCACCGGGAGCCCGAATTGGGTGCGGCGCGAAAAAGCCTGACCGCGGCTACTTGGTGCTGGCTGTGGCGACTCTGGGCACTCCTCACACCGCCCACGAGCGGTCGGCGGTGAACGCCACCGTGACGGCGCGGTCCAGGCCGAGCGGTTCCAGCCGCTCGTGCAGCGCCTGCCGGACGGCGTCCAACTGACGCACGTCCTGAGCCAGCGAACGGTCATCGGTCACGAAGAAGATTTCGATGTCCAGCCGGCTGCCGGTCTTCGACGCCCGGAGAAATGATTCGGCGAACCGGTACTGCGCGCAGACGTCGTCGACGATTTGCTGTAGCTGTCCCCTGACCGCCTCACTGGGCGCCATGGTCAGGACCTCCCGCAGGCCACTGCGGATCAGGCCGGCCGGCACCACCAGGAAGGCGGTGGAGGACAAGATGACCATGATGGGATCGACATAGGCGGCCAGTCCGTGGTGGCCGGTGGCGGTCAGGACGACGGCGATCACGAAGCCGATCAGCGTCGCGCCGGTCAGCATCGCGTCGCCGGACCATTCGGCGGCCTCGGCCCTGACCAGTTCCGACTTTCCCTTGACGCGCCGCAGGTACAGCGTGACGGCGAGACAGGTCAGGAACGATGTGACGCCATAGATCAACGCCCAGCCGGCAGCGATTTCGCGACCGCCGGTGAGAAGTTCGGAAATTGCGGTGACGTCGGCATAGACGCACAATCCGCCCAGGGCCGCCGCTTTGACGATGATCGTCAGCGGTTCGAAGATCTCCCGGCCCCACGGGTACCGCGCGTCGGCGCCCTTGGCCACCGTGTGCAGGGTCCGGACGCCGAGGAGCGAAAGGAAAACGGCCGCGCTCGTGTAGAGCCCGTCGAACGTGATCAGCTGGGAGTTGGTGGCCCAGCCCCAAATCAGGGAAACCACTGCGAACACCGAAGAGACGATGACGGAAACCTTCAACGCCCTCTCGTCGGATGGATATTCTCGTGTCGCCATCTTTCGATCCTGAGGCAGCGGAGGGACGTCGGTCGAAGGGCTCGCCGACGTCGGGACGGGTTGATGTGGAAGGGCGGTGGCGGTGGCCGTCCTCGCCTTGCGACCAGCGACTCGACGACCGAGCCCGGGCCCGGATCTGGGCTGCTGAAAGCAGCCCTGACCCGGGCCCGGTGAGATCAGCAGTGCGGAACCTGGCCCACACTGATCACATCACGGTGCACATAGGCGGAGGCACCGTCCACGTTGATGATGAACCACAGGGGATTTCCGTTCAGCACCTGCCCCTCTCGGAAGCAATGGGTGTCCACCTGGGTTCCCGCCTGGAGGAAATACATCGCCGACGACTGGTTGGACGGGCTGCTGTAGGCGGTCGCGAACTCCTTGATCGAACCGATGACAGGTTTGCCCGTCTGGGCCTCGGCGGTTCCGAGTCCGGCCATCAAACCGGCCCCGGACATTGCGGCAACGACAAGCAGTTTGCTCATCCATTCTCCTTCACTAGAGTCATTGTCGGGACTTTCCCGGCAACGACTGCAAATTTGCCACCTTCGGGGCCTCGCACCCATCCACCGATCATGGGACGAAGCAGCTGATGAGGAATTCGCCGATCGGTGGACACGAGGGCACCTATTGGCGGACAGGGGCTCTCTCGGTTCATCAGACGAATGCCCAGGCCGCCATCCGTGGCAACTCCTGCCTGAAGAACGGGCCGCCATGTGTCCCGGCCCGCTGCACCATCACGACATCCGCTCCGGCCCCACGTAACGCTTGCGCCCACCGGGCCCGGGTGATGAGCGTGGTCGACTTCTTGAAGGACTTCGACGCGCAGAAGAACCCGCCGGTCACTGACATCACCAACTACGGCCTGTTCACCGTGCGGGACGACCGGCTTCCGGCCGTCCCGGGCTTGACCTTGTCCGGCGGAGGCGAGCAGTGGCTGCGCGTGGACTTCGTCGATCTCCCCTCAGCTCCAGTGGTGCCGACGGACCTGGTCGACTACCTCTTGCCGGAGCACCAAAACCTGTCGCCGGCGATCCGACCGGTGCCGGCGGTCCCGGAGCGGGACCTGCAACCGGACCGCCATGCCGGCAGCGACGCTCCAGGAGCGGATCCCCCGGCCGAGGCTGTCGCCGACGGTGTGAAGCCGGCGGAGCTGGTGCTCACCGGGCTGGGTGCAGAACGCCTTGCCGCCGCGCGGCAGTGGGTCGACGCGGTGTGGGAGCCGTGGTCGACGGCGTACCGGAACGCGCAGCAGGCCAAGGACTTCTACCGGCAGCTGTTCGAGCAGCAGCAGCTGATCACCAACGACCGCGAGACCTACGAGATGGTGTGGGGGTTCTCTCAGCTCGATTGGACGACCGGCGATAACAACCGCGAAGCGACCAGCGAGCGCGGCGACGCCGTGCGGATCCGACACCCACTGTTCACCACGGTGGTCGAGGTCACCGACGGCGATAACAACGCCCTGCTGGTGACGCCGACGCAGCCGCTGGAAGTCGAGACTCTGCCCTTCGCCGCGGTGGCGTTGGCCGACCGTGCAGCGCTGTCCGAGGTCCGCGACGCGGTCAATAGAGAGCCGTTCGACCCGTGGACCGGCGAGCAGCTCGTGGCGCGGTCCCGGACGGTGGTGCGGGCGCTGCACCATGACGGTGTCGTCGCTGGTGAGGGCGCCGCCCGGCCGGCCGCACCGGTGGTGGACACCGGCTGGGTGCTGTATACCCGACGGCGCCGGCCAGACCGCCAGGGGTTCCTGGACCGGATGCGGGAGTTGTATGAGACGGGCGCGATCCCGCCGGATGCGCTCAGCTCGCTGGTCGTGGACACCCCGTCGGAGTTCGCCCTCGAGGACGACGGCGGTCTCTCGGCGACGTGTCCGGCGAAATCGGTGTGTCTGGTGCGGCGACGGCCGAGCCGCTGCTGCTGCCGCTGCCGTCGAACGAGGAACAACAACGCATCCTGCAGTTGGCGCGGCGGCAGAGCGGCGTCATCGTGCAGGGGCCGCCCGGCACCGGGAAGTCCCACACCATCGCCAACCTGATCTCGCACTATGTCGCCTACGGCCACCGCGTGCTCGTGGTCGCCGAGAAAGAACAAGCCCTGACGGTGCTCGCAGAGAAGATCCCCGAGCAGATCCGCGACCTGACCGTCTCGTGCTGGGCGCCGACGCCGCGTCCCGGCGCCAGCTCGAGCACTCAATCAACTCCATCCAGGCCCGCGTCACCAGCCTGAGCCGCGGCGCCGAGGACCGCCGCATCGTCGCCCTCACCGCGGACCTGCAAGCAGACCACCTGCTCCGGCGTATGCCGTCTCCTCGTCGCCATGATCATCGAGCCTTCCTGCCCCCGAAGCGACAATCAAGACTCTCATTGCGAGCGGATCAACCGGAGGGGGTCAGGCCACTCCGGCTGACACACCACCAGCAAGGACCTCACCCGGTTGTGCGAGAATTCTGCACGTGTGACACTCACTCTAAGTAACGGGCCCGGTTGAGTCCGCATGAACGGCTCAACGGAGCAAGCCCTCGTCGGAGGTACTGGGACTTCCTCATAGCCCGGCCTTCGTGGCAGCTGGTCACAATAGCAGCCCCATCGAGTGGTCAAGACTGCATTTTGATGCCCTCGATCGTGATTATAAGATTTATGTGAACGTATGATGAGATATCGCTACGGCTCTTGATCTGGGCGAGTGGGCCTTTGCACCCAAGAGCGTTTGTCCTTCTTCCATTGATGGGTGGGCGTAGTGGCTCCTTTTCGTCGTTCTGCGCGTGTGGTGTGCCGTCCGCTTCTGGTGCGGTTGGCCCTACTGCTGGTTGCGGTGTTGGTCGTCGGCGTGTTGAACGCGACATCAGCAAGCGCGGTGCCGCTGGCGCCGATGACTGGCGGTGGTGGGGCGACGGGAACGGCGGGTGTGTTTGTGCCGGCGTCGGCCCGAGTCCTTGACACCCGCAACGGGACGGGCGGCTACAACGGCAGCCTGTCGGCGAATGCATGGCATGCGGTCCAGGTCACCGGCGTGGGTGATGTGCCCTCGACGAACGTGTCAGCGGTCTCGGTGATGATTACGGTGATCGGCCCGTCGACGGGCGGAAACGTCTACACCGCCTCGTCGGCTTGCACCGGCGCGCCAGTGGTGAACTCGCTGATTTACGACCCGGCCATGGGCACTACAAACGTGTCGGGTTCGGCGATGACCGCCGTCGGCTCGGACGGAAAGATCAATGTCCGTACCACCACTGATGCATCAGTTGTAGTAGACGTGGAGGGTTATTTCACCGCCGGTGATGGCACAGCCGCGCCTGGAGGATTCATCCCACTTGCTGGCGCTCGCTTTGTGGACACTCGCAACGGAACAGGTCTACCCAGCGGAAAAAAGGCCGCCGGATCTTCGGCAACCATCACCGTAGGCGGGTTGAACGGTGTGCCGGCGAATGCCATGGCGGTGTCGGCAACGGTCAGCGTGCTCAACTCCTCCGGGACCGGCGCGGGTTATTTAACCACCGGCTCAGATTCCACCAGCCTGTCCACACCATTCAACTACCAAGCCGGAATAAACACGTCGATCGGGGCGAACATCCCCCTGTCCGATACCGGGACATTCCTGCTGTCGGTCATCGCCGGCCCGGCGGTGGACGTCGTGGTCGATGTCACCGGCTACTACACCGCCGTCGCCGGCACGACCGGTGCGTTCACGCCGGGAGCTGCCCGGGTCTACGACAAACGCTCCGCCTCTATCATGCTGGCCGGAAATTCAGTCAACACCATTCCGGTCGCAGGGATCGCGGGTGTCCCCGCTGCTGGCGCCGGCATCTCCGCGTTAGCCATCAACATTCAATCAGTCAAGCCCGCCGGCGGTACCGCCGCCGGTTACCTGCGGTTGTGGCCGGACGACCGATCAGAGCCCGGGGTCACACAACTGAATTACCCCATCACTAACGGCTATCGCTCGTCGCTTGCGATCGTCCAGGTGGGCGCGGACGGCGCTATTAAACTCCGCGTCGCCGGCGCCGACGCCCTTTATGTAGTGCTGGATGTGGAGGGCTGGTACTCCAACGTCCTGTCCCCAATCAGCAACGGCCAGACGATCACCGGCCGGTACGCCACGCTGCAGGCAGGTGCGAGCGGCGGCTCGTGGGTCACCTACAAATACCGCTCCGGCTTAACCGCCTCGTTCGCCAACGTGCCCGTCGCCAACGTGGTCGTCCCCGGCACCAGCACCCACCCATCGGCGTGGCCGGTCACTAAGACGGCCGGGGCCTTCTCCGCATACACCTGGGACGTTCCTGGCACGGTTGGCCTATCTGACCAACTCGTCCAAGTGGAAGCCTGCTACGGCACCTCCTCCATCGACCCCAGCCCAGCGTGCTCCATGCCCGCGAACGTCCAACTCGGTGTTGACGGATTTCAAAATGCCTACGCAACATCGGACGTCGGGCCAGGAACAGTCTCGGAACTGACCGGTGACTACTCCGTCGACGCCACCGACGCCGACGTATCGGCCTACCTCGGTGACCTATCGGTGGGTCGTTCCTTAACCACCCTGTCTCCGACAGGCGAACAAGCAGGTCCCGCCGGAGTGTTCGGCCCATCATGGACAGCATCGTTAAATGGCCCGTCACTCGGTGACGCTGACTTTTCCGTGACAGACAAGTCAACGCAAGGTGTCTTGAACTTCACCGCCGCTGACGGCTCGGTCAAGACCTACGAAGCGACCACTCCAACGGTACCTATCCGACCAGCTTTGTCGGTGTCGGCGATGCGGCTGCTGACAAGGCAACGGTCATCATGGTGTCAGTCAGTTCCATCACCATGACCGACACCGACGGCACAAAAACCACGTGGATCAATACCAGCGCTGGGTGGGCCGTGACCACCATCGTTCAAGCCGGATCTACGAACGTGGCCACCTACAGCTACACCGGTGGCCAACTCACAAGCATCCTTGGTGCTGTCCCGCCCGCCTCACCTACCATCACGTGCACCTACCCGTACGCGTCCTCAGCTTCTGCCGGCTGCCGGGCGTTGACCTTCACATACACCACCATCACCGTCGGCGGAAGCGCCAAGACCCGGCTCTCGGGGATCAACCTGGTGGCCTACAACCCCACCACCTCTGCGATGGCCACCACCCAGATTGCCGCCTACAGCTACGACACCAACGGCCGCCTCTACCAAGAGTGGGATCCTAGGCTCAGCCCCGCTCTGAAAACCACCTACACCTACAACTCAGCGGGCCGTTTAGCCACGCTCACACCGCCCGGACTCGCCGCCTGGACTCTGTCCTATAACGGTTCAGGACAACTGGTCACGGTTAGCCGTCCCGATCCTTCCGGCGTCACAGCCCAATGGACCATCGTCTACTCGATACCTACCACAACCACGGACGGTGGTCCCATCGACCTCTCCGCGAATACCTCCGCCACCTGGGGACAAAGCGGCGACATCGCCGCCACTGGAACGGCTGTCTTCGCCCCCAACCGCGTCCCCGCCGGCACAACCGTCCCCCCGGTGGGATTGACGGATTGGCCGTACGCATCCATTGACTACCTGGACGTCAACGGCCGAAAGGTGAACACCGCTACCTATGGGGCGGCGACGTGGCAGTACGACGCTATGACCTACGACAACAATGGCAACCAGATCTGGTCGCTCACTCCCAGCAACCGGGCCCAGGCGCTCACCCCAATGTCTGATACCGACCCCGCTGTCGCCGCCACCACCAAGTCCGCCGACCGGGCGAACCTCCTCGCCTCCACCACCACCTACAACCCCACCAATCCGGCAGAAGTCACCGATACCTATGGCCCCACTCATGCGGTGACCTTCGTGGATTCTTGCGACGCGCAACATCCCACCGCTACCACTTGCGACGCTCGCGATCACATAGCCACCGTCTATGACGAAGGCAACCCCAATGACGGAACAACGCTCACCGGGCTGCCAACCACCAGCATTACCTCCGGGCAGACCCTGGACGGTATCGACCACGACGCCTCCATCACCCACACCGGATACGCGGCCATTACCACCGGAGACGTCTCAGGCTGGGTGCTTGGCCAACCAACGACCCAGATTGTTCAGATGGGTTCCACCCCATCGGCGGCGGATTTGGTCACCACGATCCGCTACGACAGCCTCGGGCGCATCATCGAACAGCGCCTCCCCGCCGGCGCCTCCGGCGGGGACACCCGGAGCACCATCACCAGCTACTACACTGCAGCCGGAACCGGCAGCTGTGTCTCAGCAGCCCAGGCCGGCCAGATCTGCTCAACCTCCCCTTCTGCGCAACCAGCCACCGGAAACCCGCTCCCAGTGACTACATACAACTACGACTTGAGGTGCCCTATGAACTCCGGACAGGGGGCCAAAGTAGAATTGGTCTGAAACGGAGGAACCCGAATGGTAGCCAGCCAGAGAATGAAGTATTCGCCGGAGTTCAAGGAAGCGGCGGTCCGGGAAGTCGTCGAGAATTCACGGTCGATCGCGGATGTGGCTCGCAGTCTGGGCGTGGTCGAGCAGACATTGGGTCATTGGGTGAAAGCCTACCGGGAATTTCATGCCGGTGAGCAGACGGAACCGGAGTTGACCGTTCCGGAGCGGGCCAGGTTACGCGAGTTGGAACGCGAGAACCGTGAACTGCGAATGGAGAACGAGTTCCTGGGAAAAGCGACGGCTTATGTGGGTGATCGGTGTCAAGAGGCGGTGTTGTCGAGTCGTTGGAGGAGTCCGTCGTAGATTTTTTGCCGGCCGGTTTGGCCCTTGGCGGCGGCGTCGTCGCGTTGAGCTTGCAGGGTGGGTCGGAACTCGATGGTGGTGACGAAGAAGGTGCAGGACTCGCAGATTGTCTCGTAGTGGCAGTCGAGTTCGGCGGGCCTGCTGCAGAAGCCGTTGCCGAGCATGCGTTTGCTGTGTTCGACGCGGAGTTTCCGCATTGCGGCGGGTTCGTCGGCGGCGGGCAGGACGGCGGGTTGTTGTTTTTGGTAGAGGGCTTGGACTTTCTCGGTGACAGCGAAGTACTGGTCGGCGACGGTGCGGTCGGCGATGCGGGCGTAGACCAGGGTCATGGTCATCGTCTTGTGCCCCAGGAGCGCGGCGATCGCTTCCAGGCTCATGCCGCGGTTGATGGCCTGGGTGGCCAGGGTGTGGCGTAGCTGGTGTGGGTGGACGTGGCCGATTCCTGCTGCGGTGGCTGCGGTTTGAACGGCGTGGTCGACCCGGGTGGGTGGGATCGGCCGTCCCCGGTCGGTGAAGAGCAGGGGGCTGTTCTGCCAGCCGGGCCGCTCGGCGAGCCAGTTGTCGATCATGGTCTTCAGCTGCGGGTGGAGCGGGACGTAGCGGTCGTTGTGGAGTTTCCCGACGGGGATGCGCAGCCAGTAGGCGGAGCCGATCTGCACGACCGCGTCGGCGGTCAGGCCGAGGAGTTCGCCCTTGCGCATGCCGGTGCGGGCCAGGATCTCGATGGCCAGCCGACCGAACGTGTCGGGCAGTTCCCGGGCGGCGGCCATGAACTTGCCGGTGGCGGCGTCGTCCAGAAACCGTGGGAGGGGTTTGTCCTTCATCGGCCGGTCGGACGCGAAAACCGGTGAACGAGCGGGTATGTCTGGGTAGCCCCACTCGATGATGCGGCGGAAGAACGCGCCGAGGTGACACATCCGCATTCCGATGGTGGTGTTGCTGATCGTGGAGTTCTTCCGGTAGCCGCCGCGGCCGGCCAGCCATGTCCGGTAGGCCTCGACCTCCAGGCGTCCGATCTCGGCGACCGCGGTGACGGTGCCGGTTTCGACCAGGTGCCCGGCGAACTGCCGCAGCGTGATCTCGATCGCCGCGACCGATCCGGGGCGCAGGCTGACGGCGAGCTGGTCGAGGTAGCGGCGCATCGTCGCGGCCAGCACCGGCGCGGCGGCGGTGACCTCGTCCCAGCCGATCTCCGGCACCGAGCGGGCGGCCCAGGGCTTACGCGCCGCCGGTCGGGGCGCCTGGCCGCGGTGGAACATCACCGCATCCAGCCCGAACAGCGGTGTGGCCAGCGACTTCGGGACGGTGCCGCCGTGCTTGGCGACGACCGCCGCCCAGAACGCCGCCCGGCCAGCCAGGTAATCGTCGGCGCTCAGCTGGTCTGGGCTGCTGCCGGTGATCACGCAGATCTGGGCGAGCTTGGACCACATCTTGTCGATCTCCAACCGGCCGAAGCTCAACGATCCGGCCTGGAGCCGGAATCTATTGGCCTGCTCGGGGTCTCGCCCCGTCAGGTAGTGGCCCCACCTGGACACGGCGGCCACCACGTAGTCCGGCTCGAGCGGGATCCGGGCCCAGACGGCGGCGAAGTTCGCGAACGCCTTGGCCTGCTCGCCGCCGGCCAGGCGCCGCGGGATTGGGCAGGCCCGCCACGCCGCCAAGTCGCCGAACTCGTCGATGAACCGGCCGGTCGTCTGCGCCCGGGCCAGCCTGGCCGGCTCGGTCACAGCAACGGCCAGGTACGCCGAGCAAGCCGCGCCGAACACATCCGTGCTGGTGGTATCCGCGGTGACCGCCGCGGCCGCTGCGCGGCTCACTGCTGCGCCCCGACGATGCCGTCGAGAATGTCCATGGCCTTGCGGTACTCATCGACCAGCCAGTCCGGCGCGAGATGCAGATAGATCTTGGTGGTCTCGATCGACACGTGCCCGGCCTGGGCCTGGATGGCCTCCAACGCCATCCCCGACTCGCGGAGCCGAGTGAAGCAGGTGTGCCGCAACTCGTGGCAGGTGGCGTGGGACAACCCGGCTCGAACCCGGGCGCCGGACAGCACCTCATCCACCCCGGCTGCGGTCAACGGCCGACCACGTCGCGGGCCCTTGAGCACCACGAACACCCGGTCCGTGTCCGTCGCCGGCCGCTCCGCCGCGTAGTAGGCGGCCAACTCGACGAAGAACGCCTCCCCGACCGGAACGATCCGCTGATGACCGCCCTTCCCGGCGCCGATGAACACCCGCCGCTCGCCCGGGTGGACGTCGCCGTGGCGCAGGCCAAGGACCTCACACCGACGCAGCCCGCCGAGCAGCATCAACCACCCCATCGCCCGATCACGCGCCGTCCGTAACGCGCCGACCAGCGCGTTCACCTCGGCCGGGGCGAGGACCCGCGGCAGCCGCCGCGGCGCCCGGACCAGCGGCGCACCCCGCAGCGGCGAACCGTGCGGCCGCGCGGACAAGCTGCGTGGCACCGGGTTTCGTATCACCTCGCCACGGGCGCTCAGATACTCGAACAGCGCGGACACCGTCGCCAACCGCCGCTTGATCGTCGACAACGCCAGCCCGCCCTCGCCGTCGACGAGCCGTACCACGTTGCCGTTCCTGGCCGCCCGCTGGGCCTCGATGAACCCGAGGACGTCCGCCGTCGTCACCTCTACCGGCGGCCGGCCGACGACGGTGAAGAACACCTTCAGATCGAACATCTGCGCCAGCAACGTGTTCGGCCGGCACCGCGCCGCCACGAACCGCAGATACTCATCCAGCAGCCGCTCTCCCAGCCGAGGCGGCTCACCATCAGACCGCTGCAAAAAGGGCACGAACTCCATCACGGGACCTCCTCAACCGGCCCCATCCGGGACCGGCCCCAAGGCTGACACCCGACGTGTCAGATCACCCGCATATCAAGCCCTTCTTCGCCAAGAAATCGCAGTGAGCGTGAAATACGCGTTCATCGCCAGCGAAGAGGGCAACTATCCGATGAACTTGATGTTCAAGTGGGCGAAGGTGTCGGCGTCCGGGTTCTACGAGTGGCGCTCCCGCGAGCCGTCGGCGACCGCGCGGCGGCGGTCCAAGCTGGCCAGCGTGATCCGGGCGCTGTTCGAAGCCTCGGACGGCACCTACGGGTATCGGCGCATCCACGCTGATCTGCGCCGATCGGGCTTCTGGGCTGACGACGAGACGGTCCGCAAGATCATGCGGGAGCTCGACCTGGTGCCCTGTCAGCCGCGGCCGTTCCGGCCCACCACCACCATCGCCGGCGACGCCGGCGACACCCCAGACCTGGTCAAACGCGACTTCACCGGCGACCGGCCCGGCGCCAAGCTGGTCGGTGACATCACCTACATCCCGACCTGGGAGGGCTGGCTGTATCTCGCCACCGTCATGGACCTGGCGACCAAGAAAGTCATCGGCTACGCCATGGCCGAACATATGCGCACCTCCCTGGTCATCGACGCCCTGGCCATGGCGATCCGCAATACCCCGATCATTGGCGGGGCCATCTTCCACAGCGACCGCGGCTGCCAATACACCAGTCAAGAATTCGCCGACTACACCGAGAGAGCCGGAATTCGCCGGTCCGTCGGCAAAACCGGCTGCTGCTATGACAACGCGGCGGCGGAATCATTGAACGGTACCATCAAAATTGAACGGGTCAATCGCACGACCTATCCAACACGAGAACAAGCCCGTATTGACATCACCCGCTATATCGAGCTACGATACAATCAGATCAGGTTGCACTCCGCGCTCGGCTACATCACACCGAACGAAGCGGAGCGACACTGGAACCAA
>CAWEFT010000011.1:0-313080 GCA_963808365.1 uncultured Actinomycetota bacterium
GATGCGGACGGACTGGCCACGGCCTCCCTGACCGCCGCTGACGGCACCGGGGTGCGGATCAGTTGGGGTCGCTGGGCACCGTGGATCCAGGTGCACACCGCCGATCGGCCCGAACCGCGCCATGACCGAGCCGGGCTGGCGCTGGAGCCCATGAGTTGCCCGCCGGACGCCTTCAACGCGCCGTCCGGACCGCCCCTGCTGCCACCCGGCCAGACGCACGTGGCGGACTGGGTCATCGTCGCCATCCCGGTTCCGGAGTGACGGGCGGGGCCGGTGATCCACATCGGAACGTCCGGATGGAGCTATCCGCACTGGGACGGGGTGCTCTATCCGCCGGGCACGCCGCCCTTTCGGCGTCTCGACCACTTCGTGCAGCAGTTCGCCACCGCGGAGCTCAACGCCAGTTTCTATCGCTGGCCCAAGGATTCGACGTTCGCCGGTTGGCGGCGCCGGCTTCCGCCCGGCTTCCTGCTGTCGGCCAAGGCCCCGCGCGGTCTCACTCATGCGAAAAAGCTCTATGCGCCGGAGGTTTGGGTCAAGCGGATCACCGCCGGATGGCATGAGCTCGGTGATCGCCGGGCGGTCCTGTTGGTCCAGCTGTCGCCGAACCACGAGCGCGACGACGCGCGGCTCGCCTACTTTCTCGACGCGCTGCCCCGGTGGATCCGGGTCGCGGTGGAATTCCGGCATCCGAGTTGGGTTGCCGACGAAGTATTTTCGCTGCTGGAGGCGCGGGGAACGGCCTATTGCGTGATGAGCGGCGCACAATTGCCGTGCGTACTCCGGGCGACTGCCGATTTTGTGTACGTGCGCATGCACGGGCCGGACACCGGTCACCTTTATGCGGGCTCCTACTCCGACGACGACCTGCGCTGGTGGGCCGGACGGATACGAGAATGGCAAGCACAGGGGCGAGACGTTTTCGTGTACTTCAACAATGATGGCGGCGGGAATGCTGTCCGCAATGCGCTCGCGCTGAGAAGCATGTGCTGAATCAATGCCAACGCAATGGCGGCAAGCCTGGACTGGAAGCTGCGCAAGCGGTATCCGGATGCCTCCTGGCGTTCCGGTTCGCTGACACAGTTGGTTTGTGGCGCCGCGGGCATGGTCAAAGTTCGAGCTCTTCCGAGCCGACTGACCGGTGCTCTCAAAGCCGCCTGCGCCCCGGAGTTGACGAGCAACAGTGGCCGCCGATGTACCGACTTGCAAAGTGCCTCTTGCATCGTCGCCCGTCGGCAACTAGAATCGAACGTATGTTGGAACGGCTGCGTGTCGAGGAGCTGCGGGCGATCCGCGCCCGGCTGGCTGCCCCGTCCGCTGCCGCCGACGATGAGGAGCGCCTGGCCGCGCTGCGGTTGTGGGAGGAGATCAAGTGTCTGGCCGGCGCCGCGCAGGCCCAGCTGACCAGCGACCTGGTCGCCTCCCAACGGGCCGCCGGCGCGGCGGTGGGTCGGGACATGGCCGACGCTGACCGGGCCTGCACCGGGCAGATAGCCCTGGCGCGGCGGGAATCACCGCGCAAGGCCCGCCGGCTGTTGGGTTTGGCCCGCACCTTGGCCACCCAGATGCCCGAGACTTTCGCGGCGATGCAGGCCGGGGTGCTGTCCGAGCACCGCGCGATGCTCATCGCCGCCGCCACCACGTTCCTGACCGACGCCGATCGGGCCCGGTTGGACGCCGAGATCGCCCCGCAGCTGGACGGGCTCGGTGATCAGGATGTGGACAAGAAAGCCCGGGCCATCGCCTACCGGCTGGACCCGCGCGGCTCGGTGGACCGGGCCGCCCATGCTGCCGCCGACCGCACCATCACCGTCCGACCCGCCCCCGAGTCGATGGCGTATCTGACCGCGCTGCTGCCCATGACCACGGCGGTGGCCTGTTACGCCGCGCTGCGCCGCCACGCCGACACCACCGTCGCTAGCGGTGATCAGCAGCGCCCCGACCAAGTCGAGCAGCCCCGCAGCCGCGGGCAGGTCATGGCCGACGAGTTCGCCACCCGGCTGACCTACGGCGCCATCGCCGGACACGACACGAACGGCACCCCCATCCGCCGCAGCCCGTCGTCCTCGGCGGAGCGGCCCGCCGCCGAGCTGTCCATCGAGATCGCCGTCATCATGACCGACGAGACCCTGCTGCAGGGCGGGGACGAACCCGCCGAACTGGTCGGCTACGGACCTCTCCCCGCCGGCATCGCCCGCCACCTCGTGCTATCCGGACACTCCAAGCTCCGGGACAAACTGCGACGGCTGTACACCGCGCCGGGCAGCCGACAGTTGACCGCCATGGAAGCCCGGGCCCGGCTGTTCCCCGACTCCTTACGCCGGTTCATCCGCTACCGCGACCGGACCTGCCGCACCCCCTGGTGCGGCGCCCCCATCCTGCACATCGACCACCATCACCCCGCCGCCCACGGCGGACCCACCACCGCGACCAACGGCCAAGGACTGTGCGCCGCCTGCAACCTCATCAAAGCCGTCCAGGAAGGACACGCCCACATCGCAGAGCCAACCACCGCCCTCGAATGGTGCGCCTGAACCGGCCGACACGCGCGGCCCACGCTCGTCCGCGGGATGGCTCGACCCCTCCCGCAGGCGATGCAAATACAGCCCGCCTGGTCGGTGTCGGAGCGGCGGCCAAATCCCATCGACGGTACAAGTCACCGGTGGGCCGGATCGATATCGTCGTGGAAAGCCGCAGTTCGATATTTCGATCCGTTTCAGATTGCCCGCTGGGCCGGTCGAACTATTATCCACGCTCGGAGGCCATAGCAGGTGATCACCGAGTTTCGCCGGGTCATCGCCGTCAGGTGCAGTGCGCGGCCTGCATTCGCCGGCCACCGAATCTCGTCCGTCGACAACGCCACGACCACCGCGGCCACCGTCTACTTCGCCGCTTATCCTCGCTGCGGCGCCTTGGCCTATCTGCTCAGACCCAAGAAAACGCCATTGGCGTATAGCCACTTTCCAACGCAGGTCGGTCGGGTGCTCCAAACCGTTAAATGATGTCCGAGGTCCGAGGAAGTTGCCATGTGGCGTTGCATACGGATTGTGCTGCTTGCTTGTCTGGTGCCCGTCGTGATGGTGCTCCCGGCCGGTGCCACCACACCATCCTCTGGGCCGGCGGTGACCGCCCTCAGTGCACTTGGTTCAAGGTCTTCAAAACGCCGAGCCCGCGTAATCCCTTCGGTACGGGCGGGGTGCCAGCCAGCTACCTTCAACTGGCTCCCGGGGTGATATCGCCCTTCGGGCCGGACAAGGTTCCGGCTTGCACCGTCCGACGTGGCACCTTTCTGGTTGTCACCCCCACTACAAACGAATGCAGCACCCTTCGAAGGTTCAACCGTTCCGGAGCTCCCTTCTGTGCCCAAGCGCTGAACGGAGGCGTGAAGACCTCTCTGACGGTGGACAACAAGCCAGTTGCCACGGAAAAGGTGCACACACCGAAGGTCCCGGTCGTGCTGCCGACCGACAACATCTTCGGCGACCCGGCCGCGACCACGGGATACTTCGTCGCCGACGGCTGGATCGCAGTGATCAGACCGCTGGCTCCGGGGACGCACGTCCGCGGCACCTCTTCGGGACCAGATGGATTCAAGGCGTTCACACCGTTATCACCGTCAAACGCTGAGATTCCGGTGACCAGAGTCCCCCACCGAATCCGACGTACGGCGATGCTGCCCTTAGCCTTTGCCCATGAGAATCGTCGTCATCGGTGGAAGCGGCCATATCGGCACGTTTCTTGTTCCCCGGCTGGTTCGCGCGGGACACGAGGTGATCAACATCAGCCGAGGGCAGCGGTCCAGCTACGTCGACGACCCGGCTTGGGCAGAGGTTCGTCACGTGCCCGCCGACCGGGCGGCCGAGGACCGCGACGGCACATTCCCCAGCCGCGTCGTCGACCTTTCCCCGGACGTGGTCATCGACCTCATTTGTTTCACGCCGGATTCGGCGACCGCTCTGGTGGAGCGGCTCCGTCACGAAACGGGACATCTGTTGTCTTGCGGCTCCATCTGGCGCCACGGCCCGAGCCTGAGATTTCCAATCACCGAAGACAATGGAGCGCCGCCTCTCGGCGAATACGGGCTCGCCAAGGCGGCCATTGCTCAGATGCTGCAGGAGGAGACCAGATCCGGTGGGCTCGCGACCACCTCGCTGCATCCGGGCCACATCGTCGGTCCGGGCTGGCATCCGGTCGGTCCCCTCGGCAATTTCGACCCGACCGTGTGGTTCAGGCTCTCGGCCGGGCAGCCCATCGACGTGCCCGGCATCGGGACTGAATTTCTGCATCACGTGCACGCCGACGATGTGGCCCAAGCCTTTCAAGCCGCCGTCGACCACCGCGAGGCCGCCGCCGGCGAGGACTTCAACATCGTCGCGCCCTCCGCCCTCAACGTGCGTGGGTACGCGCAGATCGCGGCCGCCTGGTTCGGCCGGACCGCGGAACTGCGTCCGGTGACGTGGGAGGAGTTTCGCCGCCGCACCCCGGAGGAAATCTCGGCCACCAGCTGGGAGCACCTGATGCGCAGCCATTACGTCAGCATCGACAAGGCGCGCACGGTCCTCGGCTACCGCCCGCGGTACGAACCGGAGGAGGCCGTCCTGGAGTCGGTGCGCTGGCTCGTCGACCACGGGCAACTTGCCCTCGGCCGTCCCCTTGCGGCGTAGGCACGGCCGGTCGAGGAACGGTGCGTCCCGCCCCGCGAGCGAGGTGCGATCGCCCGTTGCGCAGCACTGTCGGGGGCAACCGGCACAATGACGCCGACCAAACGGCACTTCCGGTCCGGTGACCGCCGGGCGGACTACAGCCGTTCGGTGGCCACACAGGGGGAACGCATGAGCGAAACACAACAGCCGGAGTCAGCCCGCGAATTCGCGGTCGCCTTCCGGCGGTTCCTCGATTGGGTGCAATCGGCATGGCCGGACCGGACGGACAACGAAGTCGTGGCCCTGGTGGCGGAGGTCCTGGGGCCACAAGGGGCCACCGAGTCGGTGGTCGACCGCAGCCTGTCGGTTTTCGAGCATGTGAACGTGCAGACCGCCCTGAATCATTGGTCGGCCGAGGCCGGGCGGTCGGTGCAGGTGCACGGCTTCGCCGTTCCGCCGCACCACGGCCGGGTGAGCCTGCAGCAGTTGATCGGCGGCGAGATGCTGCCGCCGCTCCGGCTGACCGCTCCCGCCATGGTCGACCTGGCGAACGGTCCCCGCACCACCCTGGCCTGCCTGAGGATGGCTCTGCTGGAGGTCACTGACGACCGGGGACGCTACCTGCTGCTGATCAATGGGCCGTCCGAGCACGAGCCCGTGTTGAGTATGGAAGTCGCCGGACTCCCGGTCGCCACGGCGCAGCAGGTACTCGCCGAGTTGGACGCCCTGCGGCTGCGGCTCAACGTTTATCGCGGCCAGGTCGTCGAGGTCAGTCTGGACGGGATGGGCGGCGCCTCCCTGGCGTTCGCGAACCTGCCGCCCACCCAACGAGCCGATGTCGTTCTCCCCGAGGTCGTCCTGACCCGGGTCGAGCGACACGCCCTGGGAATCGCCGAATACCGGGATCAGTTGCTGGCCGTCGGGCAGCACCTCAAACGCGGGCTGTTGCTCTACGGGCCGCCCGGCACGGGAAAGACCCACACCACCCGCTACCTGGTGAACCAGATGACGGGCACCACCCGGCTGGTGATGACAGGTCGGGCGTTGCAGGCGGTCGGAGCCATCACCGAGTTGGCTCGCGCGCTGGAACCCTCGGTCGTCGTCCTCGAAGACGTCGACCTGGTGGCCGAGGACCGGTCCTTCGGGCGCGGCGGGTCGATCCTGTTCGAGCTCCTCGACGCCATGGACGGCGCCGCCGGTGATGCCGACCTGCTCTTCCTGCTCACCACCAACCGGGCCGACCTCCTCGAGCCCGCACTCGCCACCCGGCCGGGCCGGGTGGACGTGGCCGTCGAGATCGCCCTTCCCGACGCCGAGGCCCGCGGTCGGCTGCTCGAGCTGTACAGCCGCGGGGTGCCGCTCTCGCTCACAGCGGCGGAACGCGCCGCCGTGCTCGAGCGAACGGAAGGGGTCACCGCGTCGTTCCTCAAGGAGCTGGTCCGTCGGGCCGTGCTGGAATCCCTACGAGACCAATCGCCTTTGCAGACGGTGACCGCGGCCCAGCTGGCGCGAGCGGCCGACGACCTGCTTGATTCGGAACAGGGCGTCACCCGCACGCTCCTCGGCGTGGGCGTCGACCCGACCACGTTGGCCACTCCGGGCCCGACCATGCCGCACCGGATGGGACGAGGCCCTCGGGGTTGGGTGGCCTACAGCTGACCCGCCGCACCGACGGGCGATGCAGCGGCAGCCAATCCCGGACCAGCGATCACCGACGCCAGCGAGGCCACGGCCGCCAAGCGGAAAATCGGGCCGCTTCAGCGGACCGGCGGTGCGGCCGAGGCCATCACCAGGGCGGCTCGCGGCCAGGCCCGGTGCAGGCCGAGCGCCGTCGTCAGGCTCTTCCCGAACGTCTTGTTGGCCGCCTTGGTGATCAGGACCCCTGGGGCCTCGACCGGGATGCCCGCATCCGCGAGCACGGTCGCCCCGTCCCCCCAGGCCCCCATGGGCTTGCAGTGCCGGTAGGCCTCCTGGAGCAGCACGGTCTGCTTGATGTTGCCGGTCGGCGTGGTGCCGGCGGCCACCAGGACGGCGTCGAATTCGATGGACCGCGCCGTGTCGGTGGTCCGGTCGACGGTCACCTGACGGGCGCCCTGGCCGAGGGTGCCGCCCACCGGCCCGATCACCAAGACCGTCACCCCGACGGCCCCCAGCGTGTCGCGCAGCGCTCGCAGGCCGGCCAGGTCGGCCGTACCGTCGGCGATGACACCCACTTTCCGGCCCGCCACCGGACCGGGAACGGTGGTGATCTGGGAAAGCGCCGGTGACGGAGCCACCTCGGCGGGCCGCCCGGTCGGTGCCGGCAGGCCGAGACCGGCTGCGACTCGTTCGCACAGCTCCGCGTCGACGTTGGCCAGCACCGCCAATTCCCGTTCCTTGATGACTTTTTCGTAGCACTTACCGAGCTCGAAGGTGAAGGCCTCGACCACGTGGTCCTGCTCCAGCGGCGTCAGGCTGCGGAAGAAAAGCGTCGCCTGTGAATAGTGATCGTCGAACGAGGCGGGCGCCCCGCGCACCACGTCACCCGAAACGAGTTGCGGTGTCTGCACGTAGCCGCCCTCGTCTACGCCGGCCATCAAAGGTTCGTCGTCGTCGATGCTGTTGGGCACATAGGCGGCCAGGCCGGTGTGAACGGCGGTCTGGTGCATGCCGTCTCGCAGCAGGTCGTTCACCGGCGCGTGCGGGCGGTTGATCGGGAGCTGCGGAAAGTTCGGCCCGCCCAGCCTGGTGATCTGGGTGTCGAGATAGGAGAACATCCGCCCCTGCAGCAGCGGGTCGTTCGTCACCTCGATGCCGGGCACCAAATGCCCGGTGTGGAAGGCGACCTGTTCGGTTTCGGCGAAGTAGTTGGTGGGGTTGCGGTTCAGCGTGAGCTTGCCGACGAACTGCACCGGGGCCAGTTCCTCCGGTACCAACTTGGTGGGGTCCAGCAGGTCGATGCCGGCAAACGTTTCACTGCCGTCGTCCGGCATCACCTGCAGCCCCAGCTGATATTCGAGGAAGGCGCCGGCTTCGATTCCGTCGGCCATGTCGCGACGGTGGAAGTCGGGGTCGAAGCCGGCCGTCAGTTGGGCTTCCTCCCACACCAGGGAGTGCACTCCGGCGACAGGCTTCCAGTGGAATTTGACCAGGGACGTCTCACCGGCGGCGTTGACCAGCCGGAAGGTGTGCACCCCGAAGCCCTCCATGGTGCGGAAGGACCGTGGAATGCCCCGGTCGCTCATGTTCCACAGGACATGATGAGTGGCCTCGGTGTGCAACGACACGAAGTCCCAGAAGGTGTCGTGGGCGGACTGGGCCTGCGGGATTTCGCGATCGGGATGCGGCTTTCCGGCATGGATGATGTCCGGGAACTTGATGGCGTCCTGGATGAAGAACACCGGCATGTTGTTGCCGACCAGATCGAAATTGCCTTCGGTGGTGTAGAACTTCACCGCAAAACCGCGGGTGTCCCGGACGGTGTCGGCGGACCCGCGGGAACCCAGGACGGTGGAGAAGCGAACGAATACGTCGGTGGTGGTTCCCTTCTCGCCCAGGAAGGCAGCCTTCGTCACCGCGGCGGCCGTGCCGTACGACTCGAAGATGCCGTGGGCAGCGGCTCCGCGGGCGTGCACCACCCGCTCGGGGATGCGCTCGTGGTCGAAGTGGGTGATCTTCTCCCGGAGATGGAAATCCTCCAGCAGGGAGGGACCCCGTCGTCCGGCCTTCAGCGAATGGTCGGTGTCGGGCAGGCGAAGACCATTCGCGGTCGTCAGGAATTGGCCCGCCTGGGCCCGGGTGTCCTGGCCCGGCGCCTCGGTGCGCGGCTGTCCGGTGGGGCCGGCGGGCGCGGGCGCCGCTTGATCAGGTTGACGCGATTTGGGCACACCCAGCTCCTCGGGTCAGTGATATTAGGGAGTGCCTGCACTGTGCCCACCGCCGCCGCGGATGACACCACCACCTGGGCACGAACCCGGCGCCGGGTCGCCCGGCCTTGCGTCAGTGCGAGACGCCATCCCACAAAATCCGGCCACCGGACAGTCCGCGGTTACTGTGCGTGAAAAATCCACGACTGTTCGGGTGAACGGGTATTTGTGCGCGCTGCCGAGTGACATCAGGAAGGACGATTGGCTTCTGCGCGGGCGACGCGCAATTCTGAGACGTGGATTCGAGCGAGGACATTCCCGACTCACCGGCGGACCGAAGCGTCCTGCGGGACGCGATGCTGTCGCGGCTCTCCGATATCGCCGGGGTCGGTGTCTGGACCTGGTCTCGCCAGGAGGGACTGGTGGGCTGGTCCCAGCAGCTGAGCCAGATCTTCGGCGGCGCCGACGTGCCCGCGCCGACCACCTTCGAGACGTTCCTGGACAGGGTGCACCCTTCGGATCGGGACAAGGTGCGGACCGCCTTGTGGGCCACCCTGCCCCGCGAGGGCCGGTTCGAGTTGGAACACCGCATCGTCTGGCCCGACGGCGAGGTCCGCTGGGTCCACGGTTGGGGCCGCGCGAAGGTCGTGGACGGGCTGGTGGTGCTGGCCATGGGCAGCCTGATGGACGTGACCGAAACCCGGCGTGTTTCCGGTGAGCTGGCCCGGACCAGGGACCTTTTCGCGGGCGTGCTGGAGACCGCGACGGAACAGACCATCATTGGGCTGGATCCGTCCGGCGTGATCACCATCTTCAACACCGGCGCGGAGAAGATGCTCGGCTATTCCGCGGCCGAGATGATCGGCAAGAACCGCATTCTCGAGGTTCACGACCGTGAACAGGTTCACCAGCGAGCGAAGGTCGCCGGAGTGGTGCCGGACTTCAAGGTCATTGTCGGGCGTGCGCAACTCGCGGAGCCCGAGATGCGGGACTGGACCTACATCACCCGGGACGGCACCCGCAAGCAGGTGATGCTGACCGTGACGGCCATGCGCGGGCTCGACGGGCAGATCAACGGGTATCTCAAAGTCGGCACGGACATCACCGCTCAGGTGAACGCCGAGCGGGCCCTGGCGATGACCGAGGCGCTCTTCGAAGAAGTCTTCGACAACGCCGGAACCGGCATCCTGCTGATGGCCATGGACGGCGCGGCCACCGGGCACATCGTCCGGGTCAACCCGGCGCTGTGCCGGATCACCGGCTACCCGCAAGAGCAGCTGATCGGCATGAAGCTCAGCGATCTGGTGCACCCGGAGCACCAGGGGCTCGTCGCGAAGGCTCTGGAGGACATGCAGTCCGGCCGCGTCCAGATGAACAGCGGCGAGCGCCATTGGCTGAACGCCGGCGGCCATGACGTCTGGGTGCAGATCAGCACGACGACCGTCAAACACGAGGCCGCCAAGTTCATGGTGTGCATGACCGAGGACATCACCGACCGGAAGGAGGCGGAGGCTCGGCTGTCCTACATGGCACTGCACGACGGGCTCACCGGGCTGCCGAATCGCTCCCTGCTGCTGGACCGCGTGGAACACGCCCTGGCGGCCGCCGTCCGATCGAAGGAGTCGGTAGCGCTCTACTACTTGGACCTCGACGGGTTCAAGTCGGTGAACGACCAGGCGGGTCATCTGGCGGGCGACGAGGTGCTGAAGATGGTGGCTCAGCGGCTGGCGCAACATGTCCGCCCCGGTGACACCGTCGCCCGGCTCGGCGGCGACGAGTTCGTGGTGCTGTGCCCGGACTTCCCCGTCGGCAGCGACCCGCGTGTGCTGGCGCCTCGGTTGCTCAAGCTGTTGGCCGAGCCGTATCCATGGAACGGCCGCCTTTTCCGCCTCAGTGCCAGCATCGGGGTCGCCGTGGCCACCCAAGGCGGCACCGCGCAGGACCTTTTCCGGCGGGCCGACGTCGCGATGTACATCGCCAAGGACAACGGCAAGAACCGGGTGCACCACAGCGGTGATCTGGCGCCCCGGAGTTCGGGCGGCTCGTTGGCCGAACGACACCTGCAGATCGAGTCAGAACTGGACTCCGCACTGCTGCGCTCCGAGTTCGTGCTCCACGGGCAGCCGGTGCTGTCGTTGGCCACCGGGAATGTTGTGGCCGTCGAGATGCTTATCCGCTGGCAGCACCCGTCGCGTGGGCTGCTGCCGCCCGGCGAGTTTCTGGAGGTGGCCGAGAACAGTCCGTTGATGAACCGTCTGGGCCGATGGGTGCTTCAGGAAGCGTGTCGCATCGCGGCCGATCTGCCGGTGCAGCCGAACGGACGGCTGCCGGACGTGTTCGTGAACATCTCCGGCCGCCAGCTCGAATCGGGTCTGCTGCGTCAGGACGTCTGGGACGCCCTGAACGGCGCGCAGATACCGGCGGATCGACTGGTGCTCGAACTCACCGAAACGACCACGCCGCTGATCAACGGATCGCTGTTGGGCGACATCGAGGCGATGCGAGAGGAGGGCATCCGATTCGCGATCGACGACATCGGTACCGGCTATTCGAGCCTGGCCCGGTTGACCGAATTGCCGGTCGACATTCTCAAGATCGACCGGAGCTTCGTGGCGCGTATCGGCCAGAATGACACGGTGGACGCCGTCGTCCGGGCCATCATCTCCCTGGCTTCCGGCCTGCACCTGCAGGTCGTCGCCGAAGGGGTGGAAACCTCGCAACAGGAAGCACATCTGCAAAAGCTCGGCTGTCACGTGGTGCAGGGATTCCGGTACTGCGCGGCCCGCCCCGAGCCGGAGCTGCCCGGACTGGTCGGCGGCGACCTGCTGGCCGCGTCGCGGCTGGCCAGGAACTGAGCTCGGGCCGGCGAGGCCGATTGGAGGCAGGGGTCGGAGCCCGGCCGCGGACGCGGCACACTGGGTGAGTGAACCCCGAGGTGTGGCATTCCGCGGCTGCGGCGGCGGCCGACCGAGCGCGAGAGTGCCGGTCCCGAGTGGATCGCCTGGCCAGCGGCGGGGGTAGCTCGCGGGCGGACGTCCAGCTGGCGCAACAGCGTCTCGTCGACGCGCAGGGGCGGGCCGTACGAGCCACCGAGTTCGCTCGGGCCTTCGCCGGCCGACCAGCGTGCGGGCGGGCATGGGGCAGTTCAGAACGCGGCCGAAGCTCTTCGCTGGTTCCCCACCGCAGTCCGATGTCCGCACTCTTGCTACGCATGCAGGCCATGGAATGCACCGTCGACGACCTGTGGTTGGGATATGTTTCCCTGACCGGCACCGGTTCGTGTTTCGAACTGGAAGCGGCCCTGCACGACGCGCTCATCCTGCCAGCCCTCGACTATCAGGTTCTCGAGCATGTGCTCTGGGAAATGGAGCACCTGTCCTGACCGCCCTGCTCGGCCTGAACGTACCCGGCTTGGACTACCGTTCCGCATCCACGGAATCAGACCCGCCGGACTCTGTCTCCTTATGCATGATCAATAGTGCGCCGGTGATTTCTCCGGTGCCCGCGGTCAGACTGGACACGGTGACCTGCAGGGCGATGGCCCGGCCGCGACGGTTGATGACCTCGAGTCTGTCGATAGTGTCTGGTGGCCGACCGGAGATGACCGACTTGAGGGCAGGCAGCAATTGAATGCCGGGAAGTCCCGAATCGATGTTCAGGAGGTGCTGACCCACCGCTTCCGCTTCCCGCACCCCCCACAATTCCTGCGCCTGTCGGGTCCACACCTGAATGATCAAGCCTTTGTCGACCACAACGACGGCTGAGGACAGGCTGCCCAGAATCGACAACATGAAATCACTGAGATTGGAGAGGTCCTCGCTCCGCAGCCGGAGCTGCTCGTTGACGAACTGCAGCTCGTCGTTGGTGGACTGCAATTCCTCGTTCATGGTCTCGAGCTCTTCGTTGGTGGACTGCAGCTCCTCGTTCGTCGTTTCCAGCTCCTCCACCGTCGACTGGAGTTCCTCGTTGGTGGTTTCCAGTTCTTCGTTGGTGGACTGCAATTCCTCATAAGCGGTTTCCAGCTGATGGTTGGCCATCTCCAACTGGTCCTGCAGGGCCCTGGAATGGGTGACGTCGGTGAAATTGATGGCCACCCCGATCAATTGTCGGGTGTTACTCAGCAACGGAACCAGCTGGATGTCGACGTAGGTCCGCGAGAGCGGACTGGGCTGATCCACCCACTCCACCTGGCGCAACATGATCGGAACACGAGAGGCGATCACCGCATTGACCTGGGACCGCAATTCCACCGGTCGGTAGGAGACGTCGAGGTCCTGGAAGGGGCGGCCCAGATCCCGATCCGTGATGTGCAGAAAGGTCTGCGCCTTCTGGCTGACCACGGCGAGCCGGCCGTCCAGGGCCACCGCGATCTGAGCGAGCGGGCTCTCGGCCAGCACGGCGTTCCTGAGCTGCATGTGGTTGTCCAGGCTGGGCGGCAGCGCCGGCGACGCTCGGCCGGTGGCCCGTTCGTGGGCGGCCACCGGGTCGGACGAGATCTTCCGGAAGAATCGTCGCCGGAGGTCGAACGGCTCGAACACGTCCCCGTGGGTGAGGAGCATCTCCGCCTTGCCAAGGAAGAGCAGGCCATCCGGCCGGAGCGCGAAACCCAGCCGCGAGATGATTCGGCTCTGGGTCTCGGCATTGAAATACATCAGGCTGTTGCGGCACAACAGGATGTCGATCCGCGAGATCGGCGCGTCATTGGCCAGATCGTTGCGGCCGAAGATGACGCTGCGGCGCAGCTCCGGCCGCACCACGTACCGATCGCCGACCGGTTCCAGGTATTTCTCCCGGAATTCCGCCGGAACGCTGCGGGCTTCTCGCTCCGTGTACGAGCCCTGCCGGGCGTAATTCAAGGCGTCCTCGTCGACGTCCGTGGCGTAGATCTTGACCCGGTCGCGGAAATCGGAAACGATCAGCTTGTGCAGGACCATGGCGATCGAGTAGGCCTCTTGGCCGGCCGAACAGCCGGCGCTCCACACCCGCACAGGCTCACCTGATCGGCGGTTCAACAGAGCCGGGAGTATGTCCGTTTCCAGGTCATGCCAAGAATCGGGGTCGCGGAAGAATGCCGTGACGTTGATCAGGATGCTGTTGAACAGCGGCGTGAACTCTTCGGGATGGACCTGCAGATGGTCCAGATACTCGACGAACGAGCCGACGCCGACCTCGGCCATTCGATGACGGAACCGGCGCATGAGGCTGAGCCGCTTGTAGCCGGTGAAGTCGAAGGCCCGGCTCTCCTTCAAGAAGTGCAGGAGCCGTTCGAAATCGGGATTCTGCTGGGGAACACCCGCCGCTCCGCTGCGTCGTTCGGGCGCTGGCTGATTTGTCATGCCAACAAAGCGTCCTCGACGGCAGGTAACCGCTCGATCAGGTCGCGCACCACATCGGCGGCTCTGGTGGCTTGCTGGGACTGCTCATGAAAACGCTCGCCTGAGAATTTGCTGCCCCGTTCGAGCGCTCGCTCCCCCAGAGTGTTGCTGAGTGCCGCCCGCTCCTGCAAATTGCGCAGCGCGAGCCACAATGCCGATTCCAGGGCCAGGCCTTGCTCACCCAGCAGGCCCTCGGCCGACCAGGCATGCCCGACCCGGCAGCGGTACCGGGTGATGTCGGCTTCCTTGATCTCGAACAGAGTGCCATGGCAGTCGGGGCACGAATAGCCCGCGGGCGCACCGGGTCGGTCGCGTTGATCCATGGCGTCCGGCTGCAGAATGGCCATGTCGACCTCGAGGCGCATCAGCTCGGACTCCCTGTCCACTGCGGCAGGGGGTGGCCGCTAGGCGGTGGCCGTTCTCCCGCGGTCCCCGACTGGTCCGTACATGCCCGCCGACCACCACGAGGTGGTGATCCGGCGGCGCGACGACGATCCGGCCAATGGTCAGCGGACGATCGGGCACCGCGCTCTCGACAGGCAGCGGACCGGCCTTCGCCAGGATCATCGGCAGAGCGGTGCCTCCGTAGGCCGGAAGATGCAAGACCACCAGCACCGCGGCAGGCAGGTCGCCAGGCAACGTGGACACGAATGCCTTCAGGCTCTCGACCCCGCCCGCCGACGCGCCGACGACGACAACCCACGGACCGGCATTGGCGCCGTCATCAGCCCCGCTGGTGCTCACTCGCGCATGATGCCACGCCGACCGCAGCCGTGTCGGAATACACCGGGCCAGGCCGGATCAACGGGCCGAGCCGATCAGCATTCGTCCTCGCCCGGACGTTTCCGGCGGCCGCCCGAGGGTGATCGATAATGAAGCTCATTCGTCCGCACTGAACGAGGAGCGACCACGCTGTTCCACCGGAGCTGATCATGGGAAACCGCTACCGTCCGATCCCGACAGACCACGTCGGCTACCTCGGCAGTGGCCTGAGCGCGCCCACCGTCCCCGGCGCCAGCCCGCCCCGGCAGCGAAAGCCGGAGGCGGTCGGCATCGCCGCGTACAGCGAGCATCTGGATTATCAAGCGGCTTTCGACCGTCTGGTGGACGCCAGCCATCAGCGACAACGCAAGGTGCGTGACCTGGCCGCCGAAGTGCTGCTCACGGGTCAGATCCCGACCCCACGACGGCAACCCTAGCCAGTCGCATCCACATGGAGCTGGCCAGATATCGACGGGCGGTCGCGGACGTGCTGCCAGGACTGGCGCTGGTTGCCGTCGGGACCGCTGCCGCCTACGCGATCGGTGCCGCGGTGCCCGGATTGAATCCCTCGACCGCTGGGGTGCTGTTCGGCGCGCTGGTGGCGAACCTGGGGCTGCATCGCCCGGTGTTGGTGCCCGGCACGGCGTTCGCGGCGAAGCGGTTGCTGCGCGTGGCCATTGTGCTTTTGGGTCTGCAGGTTTCGCTGCGACAGCTCAGTCAGATCGGAGCGCCGGGGCTGGGGGTGGTGGTCGTCACGGTGACGGTCACCTTTTTCGGAACACACCTGCTGGGTCGCTGGCTCGGGGTGCCCCCGGCCCGCCGCCTGCTGGTGGCGACCGGCTTCGCGATCTGCGGAGCCTCGGCGGTGGCGGCCATGCGGCCCGTCTCCGGCGGAAATGACGAGGACACGGCGGTGGCGGTGGCGCTGGTGACCCTGTGCGGAAGCCTGGCCATTCTGGTGTTGCCGCCACTACGGGTGCCGTTGGGTCTGGAGCCGGGCCTGTTCGGCGCCTGGGTGGGGGCCAGCGTGCACGACGTCGGACAGACGGTGGCGACCGCGAATCGGGTGCCGGGCGCACTGACCAACGCCGTGGTGGTGAAGTTGACCCGAGTGGTGCTGCTGGCGCCCCTGGTAGCCGGGGTCGGGCTTCATCGGCGACATTCGGAAGCCGTGTCCGCCGGCCACCGGCCGGCCGTGGTGCCCCTGTTCGTGGCCGGCTTCCTGCTCGCCATTGCGCTGACCAGCACCGGCATCGTCCCCAGCGGCGTGTTGCAGGCCGCCAAAACCGCCCAGGGGGTGCTGCTGACCGCGGCCTTGGTCGGTCTGGGCACGGGCATCACCGCGAAAGTCCTGAAACACGCCGGCGGACGAGCGTTGGGACTCGGGCTGGCGTCCTGGGTGTTGGTGGCCGCGGTGGCCTACCTGGGTGTGCGGGTGGCCGGCTGACCGACGGCGCCGACCCTGGGCCGGCGGTCGCCCGTCTTCAGCAGCCCAAGGTCACGGCGCCCACCGGGGACCGGCGATCCACACCTCGTCGACCGCGCCCTCGGAATTCAGGATCACCAGGTTCCCCGCGCCGCCGGGAGCCAGGTCCGTACCGGCCAGCCCGAGGACGCGGGCCGGAACGGCCGAGGTCTGCCGAACGGCGTCGAGAAGGACGTCATCCGGGTCACCGGCGGCGAATCTGCACGCGTTCCGGAACAGCTCCCCGGTGGTGGCCGTGCTGCCGGCCAGGGTGTCGGAGCCGCCCACCCGCGCCACACCGTCGGTCACCGTCACGTCGACCGTGCCGAGCCGGTAATCCCCGTCGGGTGCGCCGGCGGCGGCCATCGCGTCGGTGACCAGGGCGAGCCGATCGGGACCGACCCAGCGCCGCACTTGGCGGTAGACGGCCGGGTGCACGTGGATGCCGTCCAGAATCATTTCCACCACCACCTGGGGTGATTCGGCCAGTGCCACAATGGGTCCCGGCTCCCGGTGTGCGATGGGGCGCATGGCGTTGAACAGGTGAGTGGCCACCGTCGCACCGGCCGCGATGGCCGCTCCGGTCTGGTCATAGGTGGCCTCGGTGTGTCCCACCGCCACGAGAACGCCGGCGTCCCGGAGTGCCTTGATCGCGTCGATCGCGCCGGGCAGTTCCGGGGCGATGGTCACCATGCGGACGGCGCCTCGGCCGGCGGCCAGCACGGCGGCGATCTCCGCCCGGTCGGGCGGGCGCAGGGCCGTCGCGTCGTGCGCGCCCAACCGATTCGGCGACAGCCACGGCCCCTCCAGGTGGATGCCGACGATTTCACCGCCGTCCACCAGCTCTGCCAGTTCGGCCACCTGCCGCAGGAGCGGCTCCGGGTGGGCGCTCACCAGGCTGGCCATCATGCCGGTGGTGCCGTGAGCGCGGTGGATGGCGACGGCGCGGCGGGCCTGTCGCTGCCCCTGTCCGAACATGCCGCCGCCTCCGCCGTGCACGTGCAGGTCCAGGAACCCGGGAACCACGGTGGATGTCGGGCGCTCGTCGGTGGCTGGTTTCGGTGGCCGGCCGCTGCCCGCCGCGGCCACCCGGCCGTCGTCGAGCTCCAGCCAGCCGGGCCGGTGCAAGGTGCCGCCGGCCACGACCGTCCCGGCGGAAAGGATCAAGCCCATGGTCTTCTCTCAGCCTGCGCGAGTCGGGACATCGCCGTGCATGCGGAAATCGAGCTCCGGCGGTACCGGCTCGTTCGGATGGGCGAGTCGCCACAGCGCGGCCAGGGACGTCTCCCCCTCGCGGATGTCGGGGACGACCGGCGGATGCGCCAGGCCCTCGCGCAGTTCGTCGCGGCGGTCCATTGCGGCCAGACAGGCCAGGGCGAGCAGCTCCAGGCGCGGGGTCCGGGCGCCGGCCGGGACGGTGTCCAGTACCCGGTGAGCCTTCTCGGGCGCGCCGGCCCGCAACAGGGCGACGGCGACCACCTGCACCAGGTCCGGGTCGCCCGCGCCGGCTCCTCCCGCCTCGACCAGTTCCCCGACGGCCGAGCCGGTATCGCCGCGCTGCAGCAGCGTGATGGCCAGGAAGTAGCGGGTCCACGGACGGCCCCGAAAGCCCAGCGAGTCGCGGAGCTTTCCTTCCGCCTCGACGACGGCCCCGCGAGCCAGGGCCATCAGACCGAGATGGAGCGTCGAAGTGGCGTCCGGCGGGACGGCGCGAAGGGCCCTTTCCCAGTCCGGTCCCCGGACGAACGAGTCAGGGATCTCCGGCTGTTCTCCGGCCGGTGCGCCGGTCAGCAGCTTCGTCCAATAGGCCTGCTCGACGCCGGGCTGGGCCGGGAACGGTGTGACGGCCTCGTCCACCCATCCGGTGCCGGTGGCGACGCGGCGAAGTCGTTCCAGCGTCCCCCACGGGCTGGCGGGATGCCACACGGTGTCGACGGGCCGGCCGGCCTGGACCTGGTGCCATTGCTCCGCCGCGACCAGATCACCGGCGCTGAAGTCGCGATCGACGACGGCGGCGGCGTGCCGGACGGCCGCCGCATGGTCCGCGTCCAGGGCCACGACGGGATCCAATCGGATGGGGCCATAGCTCTCCACCCAGGACCACGACGAGCCGCCGGGCATGGTCGGGTGTTCGTACTGTGTCCGGGCCAGTCCCGACTGGATCTCGCAGTAGTGTCCGCCGCCGGGACTCAGCCAGTTCTGCCAGCGCTTCCCGCCCGGACCGGTGCCCCAGCCGAACAACTTGCGGCCCCGGGCCCGGGCCCCGGACACGACGGCCAGGCCGGAGCCGGATTCGTCCACGGCGGCGATCCAGGGCCGTTCGGCGGGCGGGTTCTCGAAGAACAGATCGAACGCCTGCCGGGCGGACGCGGGCGTGACGCGCCGGGTCGCGTCGGGGCCGGTCAGGTCGACGCGCCGCAGCCGGCCCTTGTCGTCGGTGAGGATCGCCGTCGGGGCCGGCGCCAGCACCCGTAGGCTGTCCGTTTGCGGGACAGCCGCGTTGGTCCACCAGTACATCGGCGTCGGCCCGGCGTTCGGGTTGACGATGCGGACGCCGACCACCAGCGCGGACGACGATGCCGGGAGGCAGACATCGATCTGGAAGACCACCTCACGAAGGCGGTCGAATTCCCACAGCCGAAGAGATTCGCCACCCGGGCCGACCACGCGGCCGGCACCGATCGGCTCACAGGTGTATGCCGCGTGACCGCGGGTGCCGATGTTGAATTCGATGCCGCCGCAGAACCAGGCGTTGCGCAGCGCCAAATTGGCCAGCTGGACCCGGTCCGGCGTGTGCAGCAAGTCGCGGCCGGTGGTGCGGTCGACCAGGCTCCAGAGCCGGCCGCCCAGCTCCGGGAGGAATTCGGCCCGCAGCCGGTCGTTTTCCAGCACCACGGAGCGGAATTCGCGCGCCCGCGCCTCGCGGCCGTACTTCTCGAGCGGGCGGTACGGGAAGACATTGGCGGCGGCTCCGGACAGGTCCACCGTGTTCTCGCCGAGCGGGCCGACGTCGACGGGAGCGTCGGGACCGGTGGCCAGATCCGGGAAGGCACTCGGCGGCCCGACAGGCACCGCGGGCAGCAGCAACAACGACTCCCGCACCGGGGTCAGCCTGCCGAAATCCATACCGGGCTCGTGCCTGTCCTGTCCGGTCCCGGGGCGGCTACTTGTTGGTGCCCGGCGACACCGAACCCTGCAGGCGCCGTTGGAACAGGACGTAGACGACCAGGACCGGGATGACGGTGATCACCACCGCCGCGAACAGGGCGCCGAAATCGACCGAATAACCGGCCTGCGAGGCGAAACTGGCCATCCCCTGGCTGAGGACATAGTGGCTCGGCGTGCGTGTTGAGGGCCACCGGCAGCAGGAACTGGTTCCACAGACCCAGGAAATTGAAGATCGCCACGGCCGACATGCCCGGTCCGGCCATCGGCAGCATCACCTGGAAGAAGGTGCGCCACTCGCTGGCGCCGTCGATCTGGGCCGCCTCGTAGATCTCGTACGGCAACGCCCGGAAGAACGAATACAGGAAGAACACGGTGAACGGCAGCGCGAACGCAACGTAGGTGATGATCAGGCCCGGCAGGGTGTTCAGCAGCCCGAGGTTCTTCAGGACGAAGAACAACGGCACGATGGCCAGGAAGATCGGAAAGGTCAGACCGGCCAGCATCAGGTAGTAGATGAAGCGCGATCCGAAGAAGTTGAACCGGGCCAGCACGTATGCGCACATGGCGCCGAGCAGCATGACCAGCACCAGTGAACAGCCCGACCACGATGACGGTGTTGAGCAGATAACTGCCGACGCCGGAGGTGGTCCAGGCGCTGGAGTAGTTGGTGAAGCTGAAGTGCTTGGGCAGCGACAGCGGTGAGAGCAGGATTTCGTCGCTCGTCTTGAACGACGACATCAGCGTCCACAGCAGCGGCAGGATGACCAGGGCGGCCCAGATGATCAGCACTGGTGTGGGAAAAGCCGGAGACGACCCGGTCGCCGACCGTGTGCCTGGCTTTTCCGGGTCTCCGGCCGGGTCCGGGTGACCCGTCTCGTCGCCGGGATGGGCGCACCGGCGATGTCGGTGCGGCGGGCGTGGTCATCGCAGTCCTCCACTGTCGCGGCCGACCGGTCAGCCGGATGACCACAAACACCAGCGCGGCGAACAGCAGGGTGACGACCGCCAGCGTGACGCCCATGGCCGACGCATAACCGAACTGGCCCTTGCGGAATGCCGTGTTGAACAGGTCCTGACTCATCGTCAGGGTCGAGTTGTTCGGGCCGCCCTGCGGATTCAGCGCCGCCATGTAGACGAAGGCATCCAGGGCCACGATGCCGAGATAGATGTACGACGTCTGGATGGTGTCCCGGATCAGTGGAATGGTCACCGAGATCGCCGTGCGGAACCGGCCGGCGCCGTCGATGCGGACGGCCTCGTAGATCTCCGCCGGCACGCCTTTGATGGCCGCCACGAACAGCACCGAATAGAAGCCCGACGAAGCCCCAGATGATGACGAACATGGACGCCCACATCGCGGTGCCCTGCACACCCAGCCAGGCGAAACGACTGGAACTTGTCGAGCCCGATGCGAGGTGAGGATCCCGTTCAGCGCACCGGCATTCGGGTCGTAGACCTGCGCCCAGATCAGCCCGATGACGATGGCCGGAATGCAGTACGGGAAAGAACGAGATGATCCGGTAGAAACTGCCGCCTTTGATGCCGCGGACATTTCCGCGGCTCGATCCGGCCACGGTGACCAGGCTGGCCAGCGACAGCGCCAGGATGATGGTGACCAAGCGGGACGACGATACCGAGTTCGATGTTGTTGAACACCGCACGCCGGAAGATGTCGTCGTGCCAGAGCTTCTCGTAGTTGTCCAGCCCGACCAGCTTGAAGGTATTGGTGAAGCCGCCCCAATTGGTGAGCGAATAGTAGATCGCCTGCAGCACCGGCCAGATCACGAAGAGCAGGAAGATGATGAGCGGCAGCCCGAGAAACACCGCGATGAAACTGACGCGGTCGAAGGTCAGCTTCCGGTTGCGTGAGCGCACGGGGGCGGCGGCCTTGGCCGGGCCGCCGCCACCCGCAACGACAGGGACGGACACGATTTCTAGAAGGTGACTTTGGTGACGGACGAGTCGCTGGCCACCTTGTCGGAGATCTCCTGCATCTTCGAGGTCAACCCCGCCACGTCGGTGTTGCCCGACAGGAACGTGTTCCAGACGACCAGCTGATCGGTGTTCATGCCGTAGAGGTTGATGAACTGGAAGTCGAACACGTTGGTGCCGGCGGCGTCCAGCATCTTGCTCTGGGAGACCAGCGCGGTGGAGCCGAATCCGTTGGCGGGAACCAGGCCCTTGACGATCGTCGAGGTGAGCTTGGTCTTGGCGAAGTTCGTCGCGGCGTCCTTGCTGAGCATGGCGCGCAAGAGTTCCTTGCCGCCGGCCGGGTCCTTGCTGCCGGAGGGCACGACGTACGGCTCACCGGCCGCGCTGTGCAGGGCGGTGTACGGCAGCTTCGAGCTCGACGTGACGGTGGGCTCGGGAATGCCGGTCATCTGGAACCCGGCTTTGGTGGCCTTCTTCATTTCGTTCTCGATCCACGACCCGGACGGGTAGAGGATGGCCTTCTGGTCGTTCGACCACTGCGCCTGGGCCGCGGTGAATTGGGTACCGGCGCCGCCCGGCACGAAATAACCGGCCTTGACGATGTTGTACATGGCCGTGAAGACGTCCTGAATGGGTTTCTGCGACCACGCTTTCGGCTTCAGGTTCTGCAGCTCGGACAGCACGTCCAGGCCGCCTTCCTTGACGGCCGAGCCGATGGCCAGCGTGAGGTAGTAGGTCGCGGCCTCCTTGCCCCACACGAACAGGTACTTGCCCTTGGCCTTCGCCTTGGCTCCCAGGTCCTGCAGGTCCGACCAGGTCTTCGGGGGCGTCCAGCCGTTCTCCTGGAACAGGCTGGCCGAGTACCACAGGCCGTACACCGTGAGGACGTAGTTCAGCGCCACGAACTTGCCGCCGAAGGTGCCGGGCGTCTTCACACCGGGGTACAGCGTGTCCGAGATCTTCTGGCCCTCGTAATTGGTGGCGTCGAAAACGTCGTCCAGGGTGGCCAACTGGCTCAGGATGGAGGAAAACCCGATGGCGTTGGCGCCGGAGTTGTCGATCAGGTCGGGTGGGTTGCCGCCCACGAAGCGGGGCTGCAGTTGCTGCGAGATCTGCGTGGACGGGGCGACGTTCACGGTGACGCCGGGGTTCTTCTTCTTCATGACGTCGGCGGCGAAGGTCACGTAGTCGTACCCGTAGCCGCCGTTGAAGATCACCGCGTCGACCGTCGCGTTGTTCGCCAGGTTGAACGGATTGCTGCCGCCGCCGCTGCCGGTGCTGCTGGTGCCGCTGCTGCTCGAACCGGTGCTGGCGGTCGGGGACGAACCGGTCCCGGTGACGGCCGACGAGGAGCCGGCCGACGAAGTCGCTGACGAACTCGCGGAACTGGAGGACGACGACGAACTGGACGACGACGAACTGTTGTTGCCGCCACTGTTCGTGGCCGCGCACGCGGCCAACGGAATGGCGGCGGCCGACAGCAGAGCGCCGCGCAACAAGCTGCGGCGCGACATTCCGGGCTTGGGTGGGAACAGCGGGTTGGTCATGTCCTGCCTCTCGAAGATGGCGTCAAGAAATGGTGGCTCGTGATGAGCGCGGGCCGCTAGGCATTGCGCAAGATCCGGTTACCGTAACGGGCTTCCAGCACGTCGTTGTGGGCGTCGCCTCCTGGAATGTTGGCGGACAGATAAACGGGCGGTGGATATCCCTGGTCGGCAAGTCGCTGCACCACGCCGATGGTCAACAATTGCGCGATGTACGCGGCCGTCACCGAGGACACCGCCCCGACCTTGAGGCCCGGCGCCAGTTCCAGCGTCGCATCCCCATAGGGCGCGAGGTTGTCCAAGACGACATCGGCCACCTCGGAAAGCCGCTGACCGCTCGGGTGTTTCGACGTCACACCGGCGGTGTGCTCCAGACTGGTCACGGCGATGACCCGATGACCGGTCTCTTTGGCCTTCAGCGCCATGCCGACGATCGAGCCGTTGACACCGGAATTCGACGCGATGATGAAGATATCGGCCGGCTGGATCGGATAGAGCCCGAACAGCTCCTCGACGAGCCAGGGTTCCCGCTCCAGTTTCGATCCCAGAACGTCCGGCGACCGACCGCCGCGAAGCACCAGATCGGACAACGTGATCCGGTTGGTGGGAATCAGACCACCGGCCCGGCCGGCGATTTCCATGGCGAAGGCCTGGGAGTGCCCGGTGCCGAACGCCTGCACCACGCCGCCGGCCGCGATGGCGTCGGCCAACAACGCGATGGCCTCGTCGAGGCCGCCCGTCGCGGCCAGCTCGGCCAGCGCCGCCAACCGGCGCCCGACCTCCAGCGCGAAGGCCCGGTCCGGTGCCGCTGAACCGGAACCGGCGGCACCCGCGGCGCTCTCGGCCGCCGTAGCCACCGGGCCGCCCTCTGGCATTCGTTCGTTCATGCGCGAATGTCTCCGTCTTGGAGCATCAACGTACAATAGGCGGGCAACGCCTCCGAGGGAAGAGCCCATGACGGTGCACTGCAAAACCGGTATCGGCGCGCCGCCGAACCGCAACCAAAAACCTCCGTCCGCCCAGCCCACCGTCGTCGCCGTCGATGCCGGGGGCACCTGGACACGCGCCGGTTGGTTCGCGGCGGACGGCCGCTGCCTGGGTGTCGGGCGCGCCGCCGGTGGCAATCCGATTTCTCGTGGCGCCGAGGCGGCGGCCGCTCAGCTGGCCGTCGCGCTGGCCGCCGCGGCGGGACCCGCCGGTCGCTTTGCCGGCCCGACCCGGCCCCGAGTGGCCGTGCTGGCCATGGCGGGCGGGAGCCGGTCGGACGATTCCGTGGTGCGCACCGAACTCCTCGAACTAGGTGTCGACGGCGATCTGGTCATGGCCTCCGACCTGTTGGCCGGATATCTCTCCGCCGCCCTGGAGCCGGCCGGTTATGGCCTGGTGGCCGGAACCGGGGCCGCGGCCATCCGCGTGGCCGACGGGGTGGAGGAGGCGGTTGTCGATGGCGTGGGCTGGCTGCTCGGGGACCGGGGATCGGGTTTCTGGATCGGACTGCGCACCGTCCAGGCCACCATGCGGGCGCTGGACCGGCGGGGGCGGATGTCTGCGTTGGCCGAGGCGGTGCTGGCCGAGCAGGGCATTCCCTCGGCGTGGCCCGGCCCGGAAAGCCGTCATCCGGCGGTGATTCCGTTGGTCCGGGCCACATACGATGCGGCCCCTGTGGAACTGGCCCGGTACGCCCGGGTGGCGATCCGGGTCGCGGCGACCGGCGACCCCGAGGCCACGGCGATCGTCCGGGCGGCCGTCGGTGAACTGCTCGCCACGGTGGGCGACGTCCTGGAACCGTCGCAGCCGGGGCCGATCGTGCTCAGTGGCGGTGTGGCCCGGGCCCTTCCGGGATTGCCGGACGCCCTGGCCGACCTGCAGCGCGCGCATGGCTGGGTTCCTGACGTCCGGCCGGCGGCGGACGGTTTGCTCGGTGCGGCGGTCCTCGGCCTGCGCGCCCTGGGCATTTCCGTCTCCGACCCGGTGTACGACCGGATGCGCGTCGGCCTGGCCGAGTGGAGCACCGCCCGATGAGCGAAGGTCACCGCATGGCGATGGAAAAGGGTGCGTCATGTTGCGTCACGAGCGATTGACCGCCATGGTGGAACTCGTCGCCGACCGGGGGTCGTTGAGCGTCGAGGACGCGGTGACCGCTTTCGACGTATCGGCGGCGACGGCACGCCGAGACCTCGACGAATTGGCCGAACAGCAACTCGTGCTCCGTACCCGGGGCGGCGCCGTCACCCACACCGTCAGCTACGACCTCCCACTGCGCTACAAGGGCGGCCGGCAGCCAGAACAGAAACAACGCATTGCCGCGGCGGCGGCGGAACTGATCTCGCCCGGAACCATCGTGGGCATCAACGGCGGCACCACCAACACCCTGGTGGCCCGGGGCATCGCGACCCGCGCCGATCTGGTCCGCTCGGACACCGGTGGCCCCCCCGCGCTGACGGTGGTGACCAACGCACTGAACATCGCCAACGAGCTGGCCGTGCGTCCGCAGCTGAAGATCGTGGTCATCGGCGGCGTCGTCCGGCCCCAGAGCTTCGAGTTGATCGGGCCGTTCGCCGCGGCGGTGCTGGCGGACCTCACGCTGGACGTGATGGTGTTGGGAGTCAACGGGATCGCGCCTGATCGCGGCGCGGCCGCCAATCACGAAGGTGAAGCGGAGATCAACAAGAGAATGGTCGAACGGTGCGGCCAGGTGGTGGTAGTGGCGGACAGCACCAAGCTCGGCCAACACGCCTTCTGTTCGATCTGCCCGACCGCCCGGGTGGACGTGCTGATCACCGACACGGAGGCCGACCCGGACATCGTGCGGGCGTTCGGAAATGCGGGCGTGGACGTCCGCCTGGTGTGATCACCGACCTTCGTCGGCCAGTCGCCAGGCCAGCAGTCCGGCGCCGAGCCGGCCGGCGCTCTCCCCGAGCGGGGACAGCGCGATGCGCGGCGCCGGTCGCCATGTCAGGCCGCCGGCCACACCGTGGCGGAGCGGTTCCAGCAGCTTTCCGCCCGCGGCGCTCAAACCCCCGCCGAGCACGAACAGTTCCGGGTCGGCCAGCATCGTCGCGGTGACCAGCGCGGTGACCAACGCGGCGATCGCCTCGTCCCAGATCCGCGCGGCCACCGCGTCGGTCGTCAATCGCTGCACCACGGCGGCGGCACCGAGATCGCCGGGGTCAGCGCCGCCGGCCGCGCGGTAACGGCGGGCGATGCCCGAAGCCGACGCGTACACCTCGAGGCAGCCGCGTTGACCACACGGGCAGCGCTCCCCGCCGGGTCGCACCGGGACATGCCCCAGTTCACCGGCCAGGCCCAGATCACCGCCGAGGGGGCGGTCGTCGCAGACGAGCGTGGCGGCAATGCCGGTGCCGATGACCACCACCACGACATTGCGGACACCACGGGCCGCGCCGAAATCCCGTTCGGCCACGGAGGCGGCGCGGACGTCATGGGTGAGCACCACCGGCAGCCCGAGTCGCGCGGCCACTCGATCGCGCAGCGGCGCGTCCCGCAGGCCGAGATTGGCGGCGTACCGGGCGACACCGGCCACCGGGTCGACCTGACCGGGAACCGCCACACCGGCGGCGCGCACGGTTCCGCTGCCGATGTCGGCCAATTCGGCGGCCACGTCCTCGATCGCGGCGATCACCCGCTCCGGTCCCTCGTCGACCGGCGTCCGCACCCGGCGTTCGGTCAGGACCCGGCCGCGTCGATCGAGCAGAGCGCCCTTGACCGACGTGCCGCCGACGTCGACGGCCACCACCGACTCCGTTGCCTCGGCCACATCCCGGTCAGCGATCAAGCCGAGAGCCCGACCGCGGAACCGTCGCCGGACAGCACGATCGACCGGCTGAGGTGGCGCGGCCGGTCCGGGTCGCAGCCCCGTGCCTCGGCCACCGCCACGGCCAGCAGCTGCGCTTCGACCAGCTGGGCCAGCGGATCAACGGAAGCCCGGTGCACCAGGCGAGCGCCGGTGGTGGCCACGTCGGCGGCCAGCCCGGCGGGCATGTCACCGAACACCCACACCAGCGAACGTGCGTCGACCACGCTGATGGGGCCGTGGCGGAACTCCATCGCCGGGTAGGACTCGGTCCACGCCTGCGCGGCCTCTCGCAACTTGAGGGCGGCCTCCTCGGCCAGGCCCACCGTCCAGCCGGTGCCCAGAAAGGTGAATTGCTCGGCGGCGGCCAGCCCGGGATCCAGGCCGCTCGCCAGCATGGCCGCCGCGGCCTGGCCGGCGGCGCGGAGATCGTCGCCCAGGAAAGCCCGCCAGAGCGCGAGAATGGCTGTGGCAAAACGTGTCTGCACGACCGACTGCTCATCGGCGAAGCCGAGCAGAATGGCCTGACGAGCCGATTCCACCACTGGGTGCCGAGCTTGGGTGGTGATCACCGTGGTGTTCGTGCCGGCCAGCGCTTCCAGCCGCCGGACCACCTCGGTCGTCGTGCCGGATCGGGTCAGGGCGATGACGCGGTCGTAGTGCCGGTCCGCCGGGAACTCGGACGCCGGGAAAGCATCGGTCTCGCCCTGCCCGGCCGCTTCGCGGAGGACCGCGCAGCACCGGGACATGTACAGGGACGTCCCGCACCCGACCAGGGCCACCCGCTCACCGGGGCTGGGCAGCGCCTCCCGCACCTCGGGTCGGTCCGCGAGCGCGGCCGCCTGGGCCCACACCGCCGGCTGAGACGCGATTTCCGCAGCTACGAACGACGCCATGCGCGCTCCCTCGGAGGAGAAGGAATCAAGGCTGAGCATTACTGCGCAATTCGAGCCGATTCTGGCAGATTCGGACAAGCAGCACCAGCCGCTCGGGGCACGATCCGCCGTCTGCCAGGGCGGTCGCCCGGACGCCCGACCCGCCCCGGTCCACAGTTCCCGCCGACGCTGCCACTTCGTCACCGTTGGTGAACAGAACGGACACTCGGCTGACCGGGAGAGCCCGGTGCGCCCCGGTTGGCGGTGCCGACCGCAGAAGTCTGGGCGGGGCGAAAGCTGCCGTTGCCCCTATGTAGTGACACGGAAGGGCAAGAGGATTGTCTCGTCGCCCAGGGCATGACGACCACGATCAGTACCGCTACAATCACTCACTGTGATGACTCACCAGTCGGCGCGCCCTGCACCGACCGCCCTGCGCATAGGCGTGGTCACTGCTTTCCCGCCTGGGCGCAACAGCCTGAATGAATTCGGCTACCACTTGGTTCGGCACCTCGCCGAGCAGGATGACGTCGACGAGGTGGTGCTGTACGCGGACCGCACCGCGGCGGGCCCGCCGGTCCGGCTGCAGCGGGTCACCGACGCCTCCTGCTGGACCTTCAACTCGATCGGCAACCTGATCAGCGTCGTCCGGGCCGTCCGCCGCACCAAGCCGGACGCCGTGCTGCTCAACCTGCAATTCGCGACGTTCGGAGACTCCCGCATCGCGGGCGGTCTCGGCCTGCTGATACCGGCCGTCTTGCGGCTGCTTCGCGTGCCCACCATCGTCATCCTGCACAACCTGGCCGACAACGTGGACATGCAGGACGCCGGCTTCGCCGGCTCGGCGCTCACCGCCCGCTTGATGAAGCTGGCCGGGCGGGCCCTGACCCGGGCCCTGCTCGCCGCCAACCTGGTCGCGGTGACCATCCCCCGCTACGTCGAATTCCTGCACAGCAGCTACGGAGCCCGCAACGTCCTGCTGGCTCCGCACGGCAGCTTCACCGAGATCGACTCGCCGTCGTTCGACATTCCGGCCGGCCGCAAGAAAATCCTGGCCTTCGGCAAGTGGGGCACCTACAAAACCGTCGATCTGCTCGTCGACGCCTACCGGGTGCTTCTGAACCGCGGCCACGACGACTTGGAGTTGGTGCTGGCCGGCACCGACAGCCCCAATTCGGCCGGATACATGGACGCCGCTCGGGATCGCTACCGCAGCGTGCCGCATTTGGAGTTTCCCGGCTACGTCGCGGAAGAGGCGGTGCCGGGCCTGTTCACCTCCGCGGCGGTGGTGGCTTTTCCCTACACATCGACCACCGGAAGCTCCGGGGTGCTGCACCAGGCGGGCGAATTCGGCCGCGCCGCGGTGCTGCCCCGGATCGGCGACCTCGTCGACATCGTGGAGGAGGAGGGTTTCCGCGGCGTCTACTTCGAGCCGGGGGACGCCGACAGCCTGGCCGATGCCCTCGCCGCCGTGCTGGACGATCCGGCCACCCGGGTCGACCTGGGCCGGGCCAACTATGCGGCGGCGACCGGTATCCCCATGTTCGAGGTCGCGCACTGGCACACGGTGCACGTGCGCCGCCTCCTCGACCGCCGGGCGAAGGTGAGCGCATGACGACCTCCCGCCTGGTCGAGCCGATCGACGTGCCCGAGGCCGTCACCGAACCAGGTGTCACCACGCGGGAACTGCTCGGCGGCGGCACCGTCCTGGCCGTCGCCATGGTGGCCGCCAACGCCGGCAACTACATCCTGAATCTGTTGTTGGGGCGCTGGCTGACCCCGCCGGAATTCGCCGACGCCAATCTGATGGTCACGCTGATGCTCACGCTGACCTCGATCGCGTTGTGTCTGCAGTTGGTGGCGGCGCATTTCACCGGGGTCGTCGACCGGGACCACGCGGGCGACGGGGGCGACGCGGAGGGGCGATCGGCCGGGCTGGCCCGGACGCTGCGCCGCGCCGGATGGTCGGCCGGGGTGTTGACCGCGCTGCTGCTGGCCGCGCCGGCCGTGTTGTGGCAACACATCTTCCACACCGGCAGCTGGGTTCCGTTCGTGGTGCTGGGCGCCGGAATGCCCTTCTACCTGGTGCAAGCGGTCGGGCGCGGCGTCATGCAGGGCCGGCTGCAGTTCCGCCCCCTGGCGGCCACGTTCCTGATCGAGATGGTGATCCGAGTCGGTACCGGCGTCGTGCTGGTGGCCGCCGGGCTGGGCGTCAACGGAGCCACCATCGCGCTGTCCTGTTCCTTCGTGGGCACCTGGATCGCCGTCCGATTGTTGGCCGGCCGCGCACCCCGGCCGGTTGCCGCCGGCGTGACCACCCGGCAGATCCGCGTCTACGCCGGTTCGGTGTCGGTGCTGCTGGTGGGACAGATCATCGCCAACAACAGCGACGTGCTGATCGCCAAGGCGTACTTCACGCCGCACGCTGCCGGCATCTACTCGGCGGTGGCCCTGGTGGGACGGGCGGTCTTCTTCCTGTCCTGGTCGGTCGCCACGGTGGTGTTCCCCGCCGTGGCGGCCCGACACGCCCGGGGCGGGGCCACCGGATCGCTGCTGCGGGGAAGCCTGATCGCGGTAGCCGCTATCGGGGCGGTGTGCACGCTGGCGGCGCTGACGGCCGGCGGTCCCGTTCTGAAGGTGGTGTTGGGCCCCGACTACGACCGGCTCTCCGGTCCCCTGGCCGCCTACGCCGCCATGACCACCCTGTTCGCCATGGCGAATCTGGTCGCCAGCCACACGCTTTCGCTGGGCCGCAATTCCGACGCGTGGCTGCTGGTGGGCGGTTCGGTGTTGCAGGTGCTCGTACTGCTCGGCCTGGCCAGATACCACTCGGTCATTCACCTGATCATCGGTCAGGCGGCCGTCATGGCCCTGCTCGTCGCGGTCATGGGCGGCGCCGCCGTGCATCGACACCGCCATCGGGGACCGCAGGGCGAGCCGGTGCCAGCGGCTGCCGGCCTGGAGCAGGCGACATGAGTCAACCGTCGAATGTCTATCAGGCCTACCGGCGATGGGTGGATACCCCGCTCGAGGTGCCGCCGGTGATCTCCGTGGTCATTCCGACCTACAACGAGGAATGGCGGATCCTGCCCACGATCGGCGCGATCGCCACTCACATCAGCGCCCGGCAGCAGCCGTGGGAGTTGATCGTGGCCGACGACGGCTCTTCCGACAGCACCGTGGCCCTGCTCGAGGGACTGCGCTTTCCGAACATGCGCATCCTGGTCGGCGACCGCAACCGGGGCAAGGGCAACGCCGTGCGGCGAGGCGTCCTGGCCGCGCGGGGAGACGTGGTGTTGTTCGCGGACGCCGACCAATCCACCCCCATCCAACAATTCGAGACCTTGATGGACCGGGTGTCCGACGGCTACGACGTGGTCGTCGGGTCCCGGGCCGCCGAGGGCGCCGACGTGCAGGCCAAAAGCCGGCTGCGCCGCGTGCTGTCCGGTGGCCTGCACCTTCTGGTCTCGCTCGGTTTCGGGATCCAGGTGTCCGACACGCAGTGCGGCTTCAAGCTGTTCACCGCGTCGGCAGCGCGTCGCCTGTTCAATCTCCAGCAGATACAAGGTTTCTCGTTCGACCTGGAGATTCTCTACCTGGCCGCCCGGCTGCACATGAAAGTGGCCGAGGTTCCGGTGGAGTGGATCGATGCACCGGGCTCGACCGTCGACGCCGCCAAGGTGAGCCTGCAGTTCTTGCGTGACCTGGCTCGGGTGAAAATCCGGGACTTGCTGGGGCGCTACCGATTCGAGCAGAAGTCACCGACTCCGGCCCAGACCTGAACGAGGAGAACCCGATGAAGACGATCACATCATCCGGCCTGGGCCGACCGCTCGTGCAGCTCATCGGCCGGTTCGACGCCCACGAAACCGCGGCTTTCCGGGCCACGGTCGAGCCCTTGCTCGCCACCGACGGGGGCCGGCTCGCCATCGACCTGTCCAACGTGGTCTTCCTCGACTCCACGGCCCTGGCCGAACTGATGCATCTGCAGAAGCTGGCCCACGAAAAGGGCGGGGCCGTCGCCCTGGTCGATCCCTCCGATCCGGTGCGGGTGATCTTGGAACTCACCGGATTCGAGCGGGTGTTCCAGCTGGAACACGGTGTGGGGCACGACGTCGGGCGATGACACGACCAGCCGGCTGATGTCGGTTCAGCGGGACGCTGATGTCGGTTCAGCGGCACGCTGACGTGGGGTCAGCGGGACGCTGTCGTGGTTGCAGCGAGACCAAGCAAACGATTCAGGAGACACTATGCCGGAAACGCGATCTTCTCAGCCCGAACGGTCGCCGCTGGTCGTGAGCACCGGCCTGAGTGCCGGATCGGCCACCGTGACGCTCACCGGACGGCTGGATGCGGTCGAGGCACCGGTGCTGCGGGAGAAACTGGACACCCTTCTCGACGAGGACCGGTTCCGGCTGCTGGTGGATTTGTCCCAGCTGTCCTTCATCGACAGCGCCGGGCTGGCGGTCCTGGTGCGGGCCCGGCGCCTGGCCGGAGCCAGCGGCGGTGAAGTCGTGCTTGTCAAACCACAGGCCGAAGAGGCGCAACGCGTTTTCCGGCTGACTCAGTTCGACCAGGTGTTCCGCATGATCTCCGGCCCCGGGCAGTGGTGATCGCTGTCCGGCACCCGCACACCGGGAACACCATCGGGGGCCACGTCCGCCGGAACCAACGCCTCACCCGACCCACGGCGCGACGCCGGAGAAGCGGGTGAGCGCGGGGCTGGCCACCGCGACGACGACCATCGCCCTCGAGCCGTCCAGATTCGAAGAGGTCGAACCCGCACCACGACGGGGTTTCGTCCGGCGTCACCGCTTGCTGCTGATCGCCCTGCTGCTCACGGTCACCTATCACGGCGGTCTGTTGCTGGCCGGCAGTTATCAGCGCACCTACGACGCCTACGTGCACATCTTCTTCGCCGATCATTACCGCCGGGACTGGTTCTCCAACTGGGACGATCGTTGGTACACCGGGTTTTCCGTCTTCAGTTACCCGCCGGGCAGCCACCAGTCCATTGCCCTGGTCAGTTTCCTGGTCGGCCTGCGGCCGGCCTTCGTCATCGTGCAACTGGCTGCGCTGCTCAATCTCACGGTCGGGGTGTACCGGTGGTCGCGGATCTGGGTGAGCGACACCGCCGCCGGCGCCGCCGCCATTCTGCTGGTGCTGAGCTCGTCGATCGCCGAAACGGTGCACGTTTTCGGCCAGCTCCCCACCACGTTCTCGCTCGGATTCCTGCTGCAATCGCTGCCCTTCGCCGACCAGTGGGTGCGCCGCGGAAACCGCAAGGCGCTGTTCGGCGGCATCGTCTGCACCATGGCTTGCACCGCCGGCCATCACGTCACCACCTTGTTCGGCGCGGTGTTCTTCCTTGGACCGGTGTTGGTGGCGGCGCTGACCGCCGCGGCTCGACAGCCCCGGTCGGACGAACCGCCCGGGCACCCGCAGCGGGTCGGCTGGTCGGCCGTGTTCTCGCTGATCGCCCGGCGCTCGCGGCGAGCCCTTCCGGCGACCGGCCGCGCCGCGGTCTACGGGGTGCTGGTCGTCGTCGCGCTGATCTTCGTGGTGCTGCCCTACTGGCTGTACTCGCACAGCGACCCCATCACCCAGGTCGAGATTCCGCACGCCAGCCGGGACAACTACCTGGTCAACGTCAACGCCGGCCTGGTGTTCTGGCTGATCCCTTGGGGCACAATGCTACTCGCGCTGCCCTACGCGTTGATCCGCGGGTTCAGCGCGAAAACCTGGCCCCTGGCCGCGTCTTTGGCCATGCTCACGCTGCTCGGCACCGGCGGGACCACTCCGCTGCCCAAACTGATCCTGGGCGGGGCGTACGACATCCTCACGCTGGACCGCTTCACCTTCTGGGCCACCATCAGCATCCTGCCGCTGGCCGGGCAATTCGTCGTCAGCGCGGTCCAAGGCACCATTCGACAATGGCTGGTCGCCCAGGTCGGGCGGACCCTGGCGGCCGTCTTCGTCGGCATTGTCGCCGTCGCGCATCTGGTCGTCACCCTGTATGCCGCGAACCTGACCCACTATCGGCCGTTTCAGCCCGCGGCCATCGACATGACGCCGATCACCACGTTTCTGGACAAGGACCAACACTCCGACTGGCGGTACCTGACGCTCGGCTTCGGCGACCAGATGGCCTGGCTGGGCGCCAACACCACCGCGCAAACCGTGGACGGTGACTACCATTCGGCCCGGCAACTGCCGGAGCTGACCAGCAGACCGGTGGAGCGGCTGGAAGGCTCGAAATACTCCGGTGTGCCGGGTATCGGCAGCCTGCAACAGTTCCTGGCCGTCCCCGAGCGGTACAACCTGAAATACGTCTTCTCCAACGACGACTTCTATTCACCGCTGCTGGACTCGAGCGGCTGGACCGACCTCGGGCCGCTGCCCAACGGCATCGAGGTCTGGGAACGCGCCGACGTGCCACCGCTGCCTGCCGAGGCGGTCTCGCACCTGGCCCCGGCGTGGGAACGCTACATGTGGGGCATCGTGCCGCCCGGATCACTGCTGTTGGCCACCCTGACCCTGCTCTGGTTCGCCATCGGATCACCGGGGCGAATACCGACCCTACCGCGACGATTGCGGCTCGTCCTGGCCTGGCCGAGCCGGTTCTACACCAGGCCTCTGCACGCGGCCGACCGATTCCTGGCTCTGCAGGCCGGCAAGGTGGCGACCGGTCCCGATCCGGTGGCCCCGACCCGGTGGTTGCCGTGGCCCCCATTGGTTCCGCTGGTCCGCCGTCGTCTTCGCCGTCGCCTGGACCGTCGTCGCCGACGGCGTCACGCGCTCATCGCCACCGCGGTGTTGATCGTCGGCGGAGTCGGCGGCGCCGTGCTGGTGCTCTGGCCCCAGCGACCCGCTCCCACGGCCGTCGTCGAGGGCTACTGGACGGACCTGGATTTCCGCCGCTTCTCCGATGCCTACGACCGGCTCGATCCGGACACCCGCCCCGACTTCACCACCTACCAGACCGAACTAGGCCGCGACGGCGGACTGGTCGCCTCCTACGCCAAACTCGACGACGTCGTCGCCACCGTCACCTCGCAAACTCCCGGACGGGTGGTCGTCCACACGGAACTGACGTTCCTGACCTCGCTGCAGTCCTACGAAGTGGACACCGACATGGTGCTGCGGCAGCACGGCGACACCTGGACCATCGACCTGCCGCCGGCGGATGCCACCATTCCGCCGGACGAATTCACCTCCCGACCCGGGGTGGACTACCTGTCCCAGGGCCGCCGGTCGCTGCTGAGCGACGCCACCTCCACCGTCGACGTCCTGGACCGGCCGGAACTGACGTTGCGGGACGTTCGCTCGCTGAAGGTCGACGGTCGTTGGGTCGTCATCGGCGAAGTCACCAACGCCGATGTCGACCCCGCCGACGTCACCGTCCAGGCCGAACTCCGCGACCCCGGCGGCACCCTGCTGGCCGAATGGGACGCCTCGCAGGTGCTGATCCACAAATTGCGGCCCGGGCAGACCAGCCCGTTCCGGATCGAGTTCCAAAGCATCGCCGGCGTCGGGGATTACGGAGTAGAGGCCGACGGCGGGGTCAAGGATGCCGGCACCGGCAGTACCGGGGTGGGCGGCACCCGCGGCGCCAGCGTCAATGTGAGCCCGGTCAAGTCCTCGTCGGCCAACCTGCACGGTCCCGTCGAGTTCGACCCGCAAACCATCACCCCCCTGGTCCTGGCGCCCAGCGCGACAGTCGGATCGGTCGGGGTCTACGCCCAAGCCGTCGTCACCGCCGCCGCCCCGCCGAGCGATCTACAGATTCTGGGAGCGCACACGGTGCGCACGCCTTCCGGCGGCTATGCCATCGCCGGACAGATCCGCAACGACGGCACCACCCAGGCGGCCGTCCCCCACCTCCTGCTGGCCTACACCGGGGCCGACGGCAAACTGGCCTGGGTCGACCACGCCTATCTGGCCCACAGCGTCGCTCCCCAGGCCAGCAGCCCGTTCCAGGTGGCCATCGCCGACAGCGCCCCCCTGAAGGATTCGGGCATCGCGCCGGGCGTCTACGCCGGACCCGTCCACTCCCCTCCCGCCGCCCTGCCCGCGCCGACCCTGACGCTGCCCGCGGCCACCGGCTTCACGACGGTCAGCCTGTGGACCGACAGCTACTACCGGGGCGCGACCGCGGATGACTGAGCCAGCCGAAGGGGCGACGCCGGAGTCCGGGCCGAAGCGGCGGACCGCGGCATGGCGGCGCCGCCCCGTCCGGCGCGCCCTGATCGCGGTGGCGGTCGCCGTCGTGGCCGCGGCCGCCGCGCTGCTGTGGTGGCCGCACCGACCGGTCAGCACGGCGGCACCCACCGACCTGTCGGTGCACGTCGCGGCCCGCGCCGCCGCCGGCACGGCGCTCACCGTGCAGGTCACCGGCACCGTCGACGGATCCGCGGTCACCCTCACGACCGTGGGATCGCTGGGCACCAGCACGCTGACCGCGACCAGCACCGGCCACCAGGCCAGTTTCCTGCTCCCGAGCACGGTCACCGCCGCGGCCGGGGCGGTGACCGTGCTGGCCGCCGACGGAGGAGTCACCGCCCAGGCGGAGGTGGCGCTCGCACCCGGGTCGGTGGTCGCGCCTATCCAGGCCGTGGTCGGGCCCCGGTCCATCGTGGCCGACGGAACCGACCTGGCCATGGTGGTGGCCATCCCGGTCGACCGGCTCGGCAACGCCGTGGCCGACAACACTCCGGTGGCCGTCCAGCGACGCTCGCCCAACGGGAACGTGTCGGACAATCCGACGGTGGTTGCGCACCTCCTCGCCTGGCGCGACCTGCCCTCCGGAACGGTCGCGGGGAGCGGCCAGGTGTGGATCGACGTGGGTTCGGCGACCGGCCCGCAGGTTTCGCTGGACGAAGTGGCCGGTGCCCCACAACCGTTCTCCGTTCTCCGCTCCGACCCGCAAGCGGCCGGAGCGCTCATCGCCGACGGGCAGAGCCTGCTCGCCCTGCAGACCTCGGTGCTGAGGGACAAGTACGGCAACCTCGAACCCGATGGCACGACGGTGGTGCTCAGCTGGGACGAGCCGGAGGGTCCGGCCACGGCGACGGGCACCACCATCGGTGGGGTGGCCCGGCTGTCCGTGCAGGCGCCCGACCGGCCGGCGACCTTCCAGATCCGGGGCACCAGCCGGGGCACCTCGACCGCCACCGCACTGGCGGTGCCGTTCAGCTCCGGCGTGGCGGCAGTTCCGGTCACCGCCCAGCGTTCGGGCCCGAACGTGGTGGCCACGGTGGGCCCGGTCATCGAACCGCACGGTTCCTTCGTCCCCGACGGCTCAGTGGTCACCCTGGGGATCACCGACGCCACAGGTCATGCCGTCCAGGCCAGCGGCGGCCTGGTGAGCGGGACGGTCACCCTGACGGTGCCCAGCGCGGGCCTGTCCGGCGGGTTGGCCCTGACAGCCGCGGTGCTGGGCGGCACCGGGACGGCTCACCTGCCGTGATCTCGTGGCTCCGCGCAAAGTTTCTCGGGGTCCAGGTCCTGATCCTCGTCGGCATCGTCATCGCCTTCAGCGGATTGCTGGTGGCCGCCAAGGTCGTCTACGACTCCTCGACCGGTGCGGACAGTGCCAGTGCCTACCATCAGGTGCAGGCCGTGCCGGCCGACGCCGATCAGCTCGTCGCCTGGACCAAGGACGCCTGGACCCGGCCCCGACAGCTCGAACCGGCGACGCGGACCGCCTTGTCGGCCGCTTACGTCCGAGCCTGGGCGGCCCTGGGCCGGTACGAGTCCACCGGCGACTCCGCCGCTCTGGAAGACACTTTCAGCGGACCCGCCCGTCAGCTCGCGCTGCAGACGCCTCGCTCGGGGCAGGTCGCCACCTGGGACACCAGCCACCGGCTGCAACTGACCTTCTACGCGCTCGACGGGGCCACCGCTGCGTTCACCGATACCGACGCCGAGTTGGTGCGCACCATCGCCGAAACCGGCGGACAGGAAACGGTCGTGCTCTCGCAGGAGAACTACGACGTCGTCATGGTGCTGGAGGACGGCTACTGGCGCGTGCGCCAGCTGCGCCGACTGGCGCAGCCGGTCGTGCAAACGGTCAGCTCCGCCGCGGGCGGGAGCATCTTCGTCACCGGGATCACGCCCGCGACGGCGAGTCCGCTGCCCGACATCCGGGCCACCGAATATCGGCTGGCCTCCTGGACGACCGCCGGAGTCGCGGCCGCCGCACCGGATCTGACCCGGCTCAAGGCCCTGGGCCTGACCACTGTCCGGATACCGCTGCCCTTCAGCGTTTTCGGCGAGGGCACCGGCCGCGCCCAGGCGCTGGCCGCGCTTCCCGCGCTGCTGTCCGCGGCACGGCAGCGCGGGCTCACCGTCGAGCCGGTGCTGCTGGATGGCATCACCGACCTCGCGCCCGGCGGCTGGTCCGCGGCCGATCACGAGGTCACCGCGATCGTGGCCGCCGTCGGATCGGCACCCGCCCTGCTGGCCTGGGACCTGCTGGACGACCCCGACTCACACGCCGGCGCTGCCACGACCACGGAGGTTCGGGCCTTTCTGGTCCAAGAAGCGCAGCTGCTGCGCCAGGCCGGCGCGATCACCAGGTCCACGGCGCCGGTGACGATCGGGTGGCCGGACGTCGCATCGGCGACGGCCCCGGGAGTCGGGTCGCTGGTCGACATCGTCACCCTGGCCGTGCCGAACGGGACGCCGTCCGAGGCCACCCTCACCGCCGCCCGGGGAGCCGCCGGCGCCAAATCGGTCATGGTCGTCACCCCGGGCCCGGCCTCCGACGGTGGGTGGAGTCCGTTCCCACGCACCGAAATCCGGCAAGCGGCCACCCTGGCCGACGAACTCGGTGCCCTTCGCGGCGCCGGAGTGCGGGCGTTCAGCGTTGGGGCGCTGCTGGACAACGGATCCGACGGCCGGGGGCTGCTGCGCAGCGACGGAAGCAGCAAACCGGCCGCCGCGCTCGTCGCCCCCGGCGCCGACCTGACCGCCGTTCCCCGGCCGGGTATCACCGACCTGCTGAGCGGCAAGTTCTATCGGATCGCCGGTCTGGTGGCGGCGGTGCTTCTGCTGCTGCTGGTGCGCTGGTGGCTGACCCGACATCGTCCGCGCCGCGGACGGCACCGCAACCCCGAGGAACCACCGGTGTGGCCGCCGCCGGGGGCGACACCTCGAGCCTGAAAACAGCGGCCGGAGAACAGCGAGCCTGAAGCGGTTCCCGGGCCGGTCAGCGGGACCGGAGGATCAACAGCGTCCGATCGTCGGAAGAGGCCGCCCCGGCGGCATGATCGACCACCTGGCGCATCAAGAAGTCGCCCAGCTCGGCCGCGGGCAGATGAGCGTGCTCGACGGCGGAGGTCCGGAACGCCTCGTAGCCCAGGGCCATACCGTCCGGATCCTCTTGCTCCACCAATCCGTCGGACCCGATGATCACGCAGTCCCCCGCCGCCAGCGGGACCCGGCGCACCGGTCCGGCCCCGGGCCACACGCCCAACGGCGGGTTGGCCGCTCTGGACGAAGTCACCGACCGGCTGGCCGTCCTGGCTCCGACACCGACAGCACCGGGGAATGGCCCGAGTTGCACAACACCACTTCCCCGCTGCCGGGCAGGTGCACGCCCACCACCATGGTCACGAACAGACCCACTGACACCAGATAGTCGTGCAGCTCAGCGTCGATGGTGGCCAACGCGGCCGCCGGATCGTGCCCGGCCACTCCCCGGAACGCCATCCGGGCCGCGCTGACCGCCCTGGTCATGACGATCGCGGCCGGTAAACCCTTGCCGGCCACGTCACCGACGGCGAACCACAGCGCCCCGTCGACGACGTCCAGCACCAGGATGTCGCCGCCGGCCAGATGGGCCGGCTGGCACAGCGCGAACAGATCGACACCCGCGACATCCGGAACGGTGCTGGGCAGCACCGCCTGGGCCAGCGACGAAGCGACCTCGTGTTCACGTTCGATGGCGGCACGCCGGACCGCCGTGCGGTGCAAGGACAGCAACGCCATCATCTTGTCGACGGCGGCCAGCACCGCGTCGATCAGCTGGACATCACCGGTGGAATAAGGGGCCGGCTCGCGTCGGGCCACGCCGAACAGCGCTTCCCCGTTCGGGCCGCACCGTCCCGCGACCGCCCAGCCGGTCAGGAAGGGCCGCGGCAGGGCGCCCCGGGCCTCCTCCGTCACGCCGCGGGCCAGCAACTGCTGGAGTTCGGCGGCGTCGGCCTGATTGCCGACCAGGAGCGGCCCACGCTCGAGAACCAGTACCGCGCAGTCGGAGCCGGTCAGCTCCAGACCCTCCTGCAGGATGCGGCGCAGCGATCCGTCGTCGTCCAGCGAGCCGACCGGGACTTCCACCAACGCGCGCAGCGCGGCCACCTGATCCTGACTGGTGATCAACGCCTCGGTGATCTGCAGGTTCGACTCGACCAACCGGTCCAGCATGTCGGTGTCACCGACCACGGGCCCGGCGGAGCGGACGGACCCGCCCACGGGAGAAAGGAACGCCTCCCCCGTGCTGCTCGCAGGGTGCCGTCATGACGTCGCCGCCGCTTCTACCGCGGTGAGCAGGTCGGCGACATTCTGCTGCGTCAGGTGATTCGTCCACATCGACTCGGTCAGGTTCAGCGCCAGGACCACGTTCTGGGACGGATCCCATTGCAGCGTCGCCTGGCCGCCGTTGTGGCCGATCGAGCGGTACACCTTCACACCGTTCTTCATTTGACATGGACAGATCGGGAAAGCACCCAGACCGGCATTGAAAGTGTTGCTGATGTCCAGCATCTGCCCGAGCAAGTGGGAATTGATGACTTGCTGCTTCCGGTAGAGCGCGTCGCCCCACGTCAACAAGTCAGGCACGGTCGAATGACGCCGCCGGCGGAGAATCCCGACCAGCCGGCAGTGGGAACCGTGTCGAGCTGAGTTCTGCATTCCCGAGGGGCCGAACACGTACTGCTGCAACAACGCCGGGTAGTCGCGCCGGCGAGCTGTGGTCCAGCAGGCCGAGGGTGAGAATCCGGAATTGGAGTAGCCGACCTTGGTGCCTGGCGTCCACTGCAACGGCTGGTTGACGATCAGGGCGAGTGCCGGTTCCGGCGTCAGGGCCTTGTTCTTCGCGGCCGCGTATCCGGGGTGGTGTCGTAGGGCATGACTCCGGCGGTGTGGTCGAGCAATTGCCGGATGGTGACCTTGCCCGCGTAGGGCAGCTCGGTACGGCGGTGATGTCCGGCAGCATATCGTCGAGCTCGATCTTGCCTTCCTTCACCAACTGCAAGGTGATCGCCGAGGTCATCGTCTTCGTCACCGACGTGACCGGGAAATGGCCGTTGAGGTTCGCGCACTGCCGTCCGTGTCCTTGCCGCTGACCAGGGTGACGTCGAACCGTCGCAGTACATCACGCCCATCTGCACCCGGCCACCCGCGGGGCTGCGCCAGGAGTCGACCGCGGACTGGATCTTGGCGGTGGTGGCGGCCGTGTTCGCGGGTGCGGTCGCGGCCCCCACCGCCGGCGGCTGCGCGTTGGCCAGCACCCCGCCGGCAATGGCGGCTGTCAGGCCGGAGGCGGTGCTGCCGCCGCGGCCGAGGCCGCTGCTGCTGCGGCCGAACCGGCCGCCGAGGGGCCGGCATCGCTGGCTCCGGCACCGGCGGCTGCGGCAGTCGCGGCACCGAGGCCGTCGCGGTCGTCGACGAATGCGCCGGAGCCGGAGAAGTTGACCTCATCCGGCTTCGCGGACGGTGCCGGCGGCAGGGCAAGGCCGTTGACGCTCGACGAGGCCGGACCTGGTCCACGCCATTGGATGTCGGAATCAGGACGCAGACCAGCACCGCCACCACCGCTCCGATGACCATCGATCGACGGAGGTGAGGTGCGGGCAGAAGCGGTGATCCGACGGCCGAATCGCAGCAAGGCGCCGGATCCGCGTTCCAGGCCACCATTGGGCAGGCCGGCCGGCGGAATAGTCCTCGATCCGCCCGAAAAGGACACACAACACCACCACCAGGAGGAAGACCACCAGCACCGCGACACGGGGCAGGTTAGGGGGGAATCGGCGCGGAGCCAGTAGGCACCGACGATTGCGATCGGATGCCACAGGTACACGGTCAGAGAACGGCGACCCAGCCAGCGCACGATCGGGCCCAGAATGCCATGCTGAGTCGCACGCTCGATCCACTGCTCGGCAGCGAGGAAACACACCCAGCCAAGCGATTCCGACGAAGAGTGTGAGTGGATAGGAGTCGTTGACCACCAGGGACGAGGGAGCGATGAATTCTACCCACACGAGTGCGCCGGCCGCTCCGATGGCGGCCCATTCCAGGCGTGCCGCCGATCCAGGCCCGCGATCGCCCCGTCGCTGTGGCTGAAGCCGAGGATCCAGAAGATGCTGAAGGTCGTCACATCGGCCAGGTAGTACCTGACCGCGTGGAAGACGGCCGAGTCCGACTCCGGATGACGGATGTAGTAGTCCAGGACGAAGACCAGCACGATCGGAACGACCAGAATCTTCAGACCCCAGCGGCGGTGGGCTTTGCGCAGCAGTGGCGACAGCAGGAGCAACCACAGATAGCAGCGCAGGTACCAGAGCGGTGTCGACGCCCAACCCGCTTCCCAGGCGTTGCCGTGCGGATCCACGATCGGGAAGATCCACGGGAGAAGGGACTTCGGCGAGAACCCGTTGGCTGCGGTCGGATCCAGGTGATGGACAACGACAAGGACTGTCAGCACGACCGCGGCAAAACTCCAGAACGGGATCAGCAACCGCTTCAGGCGGGTGGTGTACAGCTGCTTCAGCGGCTGGCGGTCCAGGCCGCGTGCCAGCAGGCTTCCTGCGACGAAGAACATCGCCGGCATGGAGGCGACGATCCAGCTCACCACGGTGAGAGCGAGCGTGTGCCAGATGATGACCCGGATCAGCGCGACTGCTCTGACCGTGTCGAGGAAGGAATCACGTCGCTTCGGTGCCGCCGGCGCACTCGCCTCGATCACCGGAACAGCGACATCGTCTGCGGACCCGGGCGCACCGGCCGGTCGGTCCAAGAGGGCGGCGGTCATTTGGTGGTCACCGCGAAATCGTCGAACTGGACGGCGGACTGCGGAGCTGGCCAAGCCGGCGTATCCGGCGGCGATGGCGTCGAACGTGCCGACCCGCTTGCCGTTCCAGAGAACCACCGAACCGGTCGGCGTCTCCTGCACGGTCAGCGTCTGCCACGCCTTGGCCACGACGGTCGCCCCGAGGGTGACACCGCCGATGAAGGTGTAGTTGCCGGTGGTGGCGTCGTACTTGCCCCAGCGCAGGTAGTTCTGATTGGCCAGATCCACCAGGGTTCCGCCCATCCGGGAGCCGAGTTGCGGCAACCCGAGCACCAGGCCGGCGTTCGACGTGGCCCCTACTCCGCGGAAACGCACGGAGACCGTGTAGCTCTTCGGCATGGCGCCGGTATATGCGGAAATCAGGTCATACCCATTGGTCTGGCTCTGCTGGTAAACGCCGCCTGTGACCTTCCAGTCGCCCACCAGCGGCTGCCAGGAGCTGTCGGTCTTGGTGAAGGAATCACTGAAGGGGCCGGCCGGCTGGGTATCCGCACCGGTCGAGGCGCCGGTGGCCACCGTCGCCGCTCCCGCGGCACTGGTCGAGGCGGCGGCCGCCTCACCGGTGGATCCGTTCCCGGCGGCGGCGGGTGCGGGCGTCGCTGCTGCCGACGTCGCGGATGAGGTCGCCGCCGCACCGGCCGGCTGCGCCGAGGTCGCGGCGGCACCCGATGCGGCGGTCGACGGGGCCGAAGGGCCGGACGACGCGACGCTCGCGCCGGCCGAGGCTGCTGGTCCCGTCGTTTCCGGCACGATCGTCCACTTGCTGGGATCGGCCGCGTCGGCGCTGGGCACACGCACCAGCCACGCTGCATCGCCGGTCGGCCTGCCAGACCACCGCTTCCGACCCCGGCAGTTGAGCGAGCTGTTGCGCCAGCGGATCCAGGGCAGCTCCGAGCGTCTGCTGCAGCGAGGCCGGCGTGACGGTGCCCGAGACTGCGCCGCTCACCATCACACCCGTGCCCGGCAGGTAGCTGCCGGTCGCCGAACTGATCCCGGACTGCGCGGCCAGAGCGGTCCCCAGTTCCGTGGCCAGGGCCGAACGGTCCACGGAGGAAGTGCTGTGCGCAGGTCGTACCAGCAACACACCGACCAGGGCCGCCAGCACCAGCATGAGGACCAGCCGCGCCCAGCCACCCAGAACGCGGCCGGCCTGGCCCTTGATCCAGGCGTCGCTGCGAGCAGCGCGGCGGGGACGGACCGGAGCCGCCGGGGCAGGCTGGCTGGCGGCCGTCTCGCCGGCTACGAGCCGTGACGACTCGTCGGCCCAGGGGATATTGGCATCCGGAGAGCCCGCCGACGGCGGGGCGCCCGGGGGCGCCGGCAGAACTGATGTGGACACCGCGATACCTCACGTCGGGAAACCGGCAGGAACAACTGGAAGGCCAATCGAGAAGCGCGGGATGTCTTGGTCGGACCCCACCGGGCTCGACACCGAGCGTAGCGCACTCTAACTCTGCGTGTCCGATGCTTCCGGGTGATCTTTCCATCACTGTGAGTGATCAAGCCGGTCATCGACCGCCCCCGTCAAGTGCCCACGCGGCGCCCTCCTCTGTGAGAAGACCTGCCCGGCAAGCGATCAGCGCTGCGACGGAAAAATTGGGCTCGGCGACGCTCAGCAGCCGTACCGCACTACGGTTCGCTCGCTGGACGCGATGAGCGCTCCGGAGCGGCGCTGATCGCTCAGGAGCGTCCCACCATCGTTCGCGTCACCGAACGGCGAGCTGGTGTCCGCAATTTTCACCCGATTCCCGCCGCCCGACCCTTTTGTGACAGCGTGCGGGTAATGCGGAATTGATTTGACCGGCGCAGCAGACACACCGGGTGCAATTTCGCTCTCCCGCAAATTGGCGTTCACACACTGTGACCGGCACCGGGGTTGTTCGTCCCTTCGTCCCACGGTTCCGCTCGGCGGCCGGCGCCGGGCAATGTCACAATGGATCTCCAAGGGACGGCTCATCGGGGACTGCAAGAAGGCATCGGCCCGCAGTTCGCTCCTTGCCCACCCGCTGCCCTGGGCATCGCCAGCCAGCACAATCGCCACGCCAGCCTCGGCGTCAGCCGAGAACTCGGGCCGGTCAAGCCGATCGGACCGGGCGCGGCCCGTCACCATGCAACCAACAGCGGGGAACATCAATGGACATCTGCCGACGACCCATTTCGCGAGCGACGGTGATCGCCGTGGCTCTGTGTGCCGCGCTGCTCTCAGTTCTGGTGTCGCCGCCGGCCGGTGCCGCCCAACCGGCCGGACCAACGGGCGTCGACGCGGTGGATCCGGCCCCGGCGGTCACGGCCCTGAAGGTGATGAACTACTACCCGGCCGAAGCCAGCTGGAACAACATGTGGAGCAACTACTCCCATGCGCGCACCGACGCCGATTTCGCGGCCATCGGCGACCTGGGCGCCGCCACTGTGCGCCTCATTGTGCAGCCCTCGGCGGTTGGCTGGCCGACGGTGACTGCAGCGGGGGCCGCTGCCTTGCGCGATGCGATCGACACCGCCGCGGCACATGGCTTGTCGGTCGAACTCACCCTGTTCGACCTGTGGTACTCCTGGAGCGACATCGCCCATTCCCAGGCGTGGGCCAGCCAACTCCTGGGGCCTTACACCGGTGATCCCCGGGTGGTCCGGGTCGAGCTGCAGAACGAAATGCCCGTGAACGACACCACCGTGGCCTGGGCGCGCGACCATGCTTCCGTTCCTGGCCACTCTGTTGCCCGGAACGCCCCGTTCGGTGTCGGAATACGACCTCGGGGCGCTCGTGCAGCTGACCGAGCGCATTCCGGACGCCGACCTGGATGTGATCGACGTGCATCTGTTCGGCTCGTTGGAGAAGATGCCAGGCGAATTGGCCACGGCCCGCAACGTCGCCCGAGGGCGTCCCGTGGTGATCGGCGAGGCCGGCGCCCCGACCGAGGGCGGAACGGTCGGTGGCGAGCAGGCCCAGCTCACCTTCTACCAGGAGGTGGCCCAGCTGGCGGCCGACAACCACATCCCCACCTTCGCACCGTGGATCCTGTCGGATCTGCAAGCGGCCGGGACGCCCGCTGCCGGGGCGCTCCGCACGCCCACCTCGCTCAGCTACGGGCTGCGGCGACTCGACGGCACCTGGAAACCCGCGGCCGCCGTGGTGCGGGACATGTTCGCCGGGAGCAGCACCTTGAGCGTCACCGCAGGCGCGTTGGCCGCCAGAAAGATCGACTTCGACGGCGGATTCCAGCGGGAGGATCAGGTCCCGTCGTCGACGGGCCGGCTCGGGGCCTGGCACACCTTCGACTCCAGCCAGGCTGCCACCGTCGGAGTGGCCGTGGCCAGCAATGGAAATGCGTCCGCCGTTCTCAGCCTGACCACCGGGGACAATCGCGCCGTCCCGTCCGTCATGCAGAGCTTTCTGCTGCTGTCCGGGCGCCGATCGGTCTACGCGCGGGTGGCCGTCAAACTGGTGGACGCGACCGGCACCACCGGTATCGCCATCGCCTGGTTCGCCGGAACGCAATACCTGGGCGGCGTCCAGTCACACGCCGCCGACCCGGCGAACAAGAGATGGCAAACCATCGCCGTCCGCGGCACGGCGCCCGCCAACGCCACTTCATTCCAGATCCATCTCAAGTCGATGAACAACTCCGGAAAGGCGTACTTCGATTCCTTCGCCCTACGCTGACCACTCGGGCCGCGCCGAACGAGCGTCCCCTCGAGCAGACCGAGGACGGCCGACAGGAGGCGAGGATGATGTCGGATCCCGACCAGAACCAGGACCGGGACCGGGGCCGCGCCCGGAGTGACGACCGGGACCGGGACGAGCGTGGTCGCGCCCGGAACGCCCGCGGTCGTGATCAGCTGGGCCGCCCGCTCCCCCGTGGTCAGGTGGGGGTCACGCCCTGGCCCGAGGATTCCGTACTCGGGCCGACGCAAGCGCTGTCGGCCGCTCAGGATCTGCTCGATCGGGGTTGGCCCTTTCAGGCGCACGAAGTGTTGGAAGGGGCCTGGAAAACGGCCCCCCGGCCGGAGCGAGGCCTGTGGCAGGGCCTCGCTCAGCTGGCCGTGGGCATGACCCACGCCGCCCGCGGGAACACGCGCGGCGCCGCTGCCCTGCTCCGCCGCGGGAGCGCTGCGATCGAGCCTTACCGGGACGCCGCGCCGCACGGCATCGACGTGCCCGGTGTTTTGCACTGGGCGGCAACATGTCTGGAGGTGCTGGCCGGGCGCGGCGATGGGCCCATCGTGCTCGGCCCCCCTCGCCTGCGCCGACCCTGACCGGGCCACCTCCCTGAGGCTTCCGTCACGTTTTGACGGATATTCCTAGTGAGTATAGTTTTATCTCGTCGACCGGGCCGCTGAGCTGCGGTGCCGCCCGCAGAATGTGCGGCGGCGTTTGGGGCCCCGAGTTTTCGAGGGTGGGTGGAGATGGACAACCTGCCGGGTGGCCGCCGCGGCGAGATCATCGAGTTCTTCCGCGCCAGCGAGCGTCCCCTCAGTGCCCGGGAGATCGCCGGTGAACTCGGCTTGCATCTCAACACCGTCCGGTTCCACCTGGACGCTCTGATCCGGCACGGCCTGGTTCGGCGCGAGGAGGGACGGTCGGATGGTCCCGGCCGCCCCAGTGCGCAATACGTGCTGACACCGGGGATGAACCGCAGCGGCCCGCGCAACTATCAGCTGTTGTCCGAGATGCTGCTCAGTCATCTGGCCGGACAGGACGATCCGGCCGCGGCGGCACAGAGCGCCGGAGAAGCCTGGGGCCGCTACCTGGTCCAGCCGCCGGCGCCCGGACAACGACTCGCGACGACGGACGGCCTGCTCCGGCTGACCGACCTGCTGTCGGATGTCGGATTCGCACCCGAGTTGTCGACCGGACCGGCGGCCGAGACCGAGATCCGGCTCCGGCACTGCCCGTTCCTGGAAATGGCGGAGACGCATCGCGACCTGGTGTGCGGGCTTCATCTCGGCTTGATGCGAGGAGCCCTGCAAGAACTGGGGACCGGGCTGCGGACCGAATCGCTGATCCCGTTCGTCGATCCGCAGTCCTGTCTCGCCCGACTGGTTCCCGCCGACGCCGACCGGAACGGGCCATGACCCGACTGGCTGACGGTGGGACCATCATCGCCGCATTTGTCTGGCTGGGGATGGTGCTGGCCATCTCCTTCCTGGAAGCGCCGCTGAAGTTTCGCGCTCCCGGCATCACGCTGCCGCTGGGACTGGGCATCGGCCGATTGGTGTTCCGCGCCTTGAACGGCTGTGAAGTCGTCTTCGCGGCTGCGCTGCTGGCCGGTGCCGCGCTCGGCGGGTCACCGGCCGCCCGACTGCCGCTAGCCGGCCTCGCTGTGGCGGTCCTGCTCGTGCAGATGATCGCTGTGCGACCGGCTCTGGGCCGCCGCACCCAAGCCGTCCTGGCCGGTGCCGACCGCGGGCCGTCCACCGGACACGTGGCCTACATCGGCCTCGAGGTGCTGAAGGTCGTCTTGCTGCTCACGGTGGGAATCGTGGCCGTCGCCGGGTCGGTGCGATGAGCGCGCCGGCCCCGGAGCGACGAGATCTGCGTGATCGCCGCGATGTCGAGGCGCTCGTGCGCCGATTCTATGGGCGAGCATTCGCAGATCCCTTGCTGGGCCCCATTTTCACCGACATCGCGCAGATGGACCTCGACGCCCACCTGCCGATCATGTGCGATTTCTGGGAGACCGTCCTGTTCCGGGCGGGCAAGTATCGACGCAATGCGTTCACCGTGCACGTCGGCCTGCACCGGCGCGCGGAGCTGACGGCGGCGCACTTCGCGCGGTGGCTGGCGCTGTGGACCGAGACCATCGACGAGTTGTATGCCGGCCCCGTCGCATCGCACGCCGAAGTGCAGGCGAGCCGGATCGCGGACTCCATCCACCGTCGGCTGCACAGCACGACCGACGCCCAGCCGCTGTCCATCGGCCTGAATCGACCGAGGGTGCCACCCGCATTGCCCGACAGGACCTGACGAGGCCGGCCCCGGGAGCCGGCCCTGTCCTGACCAGCAGCAATGGTCGGTCGGTGCCTCACCTGGATGCGTGACTCGCAAAGCTTGCGGACGTGCAACCTATTGCCGCAGACTCGGCCGATGGACGCGGCGCGCCGGACCGGGAAGCAGACTGCCCGCGCGCTCTCCGAACAGGTGGAAGCGGTGCTGGCGGCCTGCCGGGTGCTGGTCGGCATCAGCGCACAATCCATGGCCGAGGTCGGCGACACGCTTTCCCTTCCGCTGTTCCGGGTCCTGGTCATTCTCGACAGTCGGGGACCGATCGGCCTGCAAGCATTGGCCGCGGCCATGGGAGTGCACCCCTCGAACGCCACCCGGGCCTGCGACCGACTGGTGCGCATGGGGTTTCTGGACCGCCGCGACAACCCGGAGGACCGGCGGTACCTTGCCCTGGAATTGACGGAGACGGGTGCCGAGTTGATCAGCACCGTCATGGCCAAGCGGCGTGCGGCGGTCCGGGAGATCCTCGAAGCGATGGGCCCCTCCGACCGCGAGTGTCTGGCTGACGGGCTGCGAATGTTCGCCATCGCCGGCCGGGAACCCGATCCTGCGCACCTGTGGGCGCTCGGCTGGACCAGTCCCGCGGATTGATCCGGCTCGGCGTCTGCTGAATGGATGAACTTTGCCCGACGCGAACCATCTTCCGCGGGCCCCGAGGTGCGGCGGCCGGCCGGAGCGGTGAGAATCTGCCTGTCGAGGCGGCAGGCAAAGGAGGCAGGGTCGGTGACTTCACGCGCGAGGACTCTCAGCAGGCGCAGGTGGCTGGCGGCGGGGGTGAGCGCGTTGACCGCTTCCGCCTTCGGTTTCGCCGCTACCGCGCCCGCATCGGCCGGGGCGGCGGTCGCGCCGGGGTCGGTGGCGGGATTCAGTGTCAGCTCGACGAGTACTACCGCGACGCCCATCAAGCATCTGGTGGTGATTTTCGACGAGAACGTCTCGTTCGACCACTACTTCGCCACGTACCCGAAGGCGCCCAATTCGGACGGGACCGCGTTCTACGCACTGCCTTATTCACCGAAGGTCAACAATCTCGCTTCCGCCCACTTGCTGACGCAGAATCCCAACCTCTATGCACCGCAACGGCTGTCGCCGGCGCAGGCGGCCACCTGCGATCAGAACCACAATTACCTGCCTGAGCAGAAGGCCGCCGACGGCGGCAAGATGGACAAGTTCGTCCAGAACGTCTCGGTTGACAAGTGCAGCGGCGGCCTGTTCGGCGAGCCGGGCCTGTCGATGGACTACTACGACGGCAACACGGTCACGGCCATGTGGAACTACGCCCAGTTCTTCTCCATGAGTGACAATTTCTTCGGCAGCGCCTACGGCCCGTCCTCTCCGGGCGCCATCGAGCTCGTCTCCGGTCAGACTCACGGCGTCCGCGCCGTCACCCCGGACACCCTGCAGCCCACCACGGACGCCTACGCGGTCGTGGCCCCGGACGCCAACGGGGTCGGCACCATGATCAACGACCCGGATCCCGCCTACGACGATTGCTCCAACAAGAACCGCACCGGCACCAACAACCTGGCCGAGTTCGGCGGCAAGAATGTCGGCAACCTGCTCAACAACAACAACGTGACCTGGGGCTGGTTCCAGGGCGGTTTTGCCCCGACCACCCCGTACGCCGGGTCGGGCACGCACGCGGTATGCGGTGCTTCCCACGACAATCTGGTCGGCGCCGCGCAGCTGGACTACAGCCCGCACCACAATCCCTTCTCCTACTACGCATCAACGGCCAACCCGCACCACTTGCCGCCCAGCTCCGTGGCCATGATCGGGCACACCGACCAGGCCAATCACAACTACGATCTGACCGCCTTCGACACCGCGACCAAGGCCAACAATCTGCCGTCGGTCAGCTTCCTCAAGGCGCCGGCCTATCAGGACGGCCACGCCGGCTATTCCGATCCGCTTGACGAACAGACGTTCCTGGTCAAGACGATCAACGAAATCCAGGCCTCGAAGCAATGGAGCTCGACGGCGATCGTCCTCGCCTACGACGACTCCGACGGCTGGTACGACCATGTCTACGCGCCGCTGAAGAACGGGTCCACGGACGCCGCGAACAACGACACCGCTTGCCTCGCGGCGGCTTCGACGGTCGGGGTGGCCGGCGGCTATCAGGATCGCTGCGGTCCGGGACCCCGCCTCCCGCTGCTCGTCATCTCGCCCTTCTCCAAGGTCGATTACATCGACCACACGCAGACGGAGCAAACCTCGATCACCAGGTTCATCGAGGACAACTGGAAAACCGGCCGGATCGGCGACGCGTCGTTCGATGCCCGCGCCGCCTCGTTGACGTCCATGTTCGACTTCAGCCGGCCGGTCGGGCTCAAGCTCCAACTGAAGAGCAACGGGTCGGTCAGGTCGATCGGGGTGACCTGCACGGTCTCGTCATTCTGCTGACCGGCTGACCGGCTGACCGGCTGGTCGGGCCGCCGAACGTCAGCGGGCCGACCAGCCGCCGTCCAGCAGGTAGGAGCCCCCGGTGGCCATGGCGGCGTCGGGACCAGCCAGGAACACCGCCAGCGCCGCCACCTCGTCCGGCTCGACGAGCCGCTTCACGGCGTTCTCGGCCAGCATGATCTTCTCGACGACCTCGCGCTCCGGGATCCGGTGGATCCTGGCCTGGTCGGCGATCTGGCGCTCGACCAGCGGGGTCCGCACGTAGCTGGGGCAGATGCAATTGCTGGTCACCCCGTGCTCGGCTCCCTCCAGCGCGATCACCTTGGACAAGCCCTCCAGGCCGTGTTTGGCCGCCACGTACGCGGATTTGAACGCCGACGCCCGAATCCCGTGGACCGACGAGATGTTGATGACCCGGCCGAACCGTTGCCGGTACATGTGCGGCAGGGCGGCCCGGGTGAGCAGGAACGGCGCCCGCAACATCAAAGCGAGGATGCGGTCGAACATCTCGGGCGGGAATTCTTCGATGGGGGCGACGTGCTGGATACCCGCGTTGTTGACCAGAATGTCGGCGTCCAACCGCAGACCGGTCAGGGCCGCGCTGTCCAGCAGGTCGAGAGTCCAAGCCCGGCCCCCGATCTCGTCGGCCACAGCCCCCGCGCCTTCGGCATCGACGTCGACCACGACCACCTCGGCGCCCGCTGCCGCCAGGCCGCGGGCGCAGGCGGCGCCGATACCACCGGCGCCTCCCGTCACCACTGCGCGGCGGCCGGCCAGCGTCATGACCGCGAACCTTTCTCCCGGCGGTGCAACCAGTCCAGCAGGACCCCATGCACGACGTCGGGCTGGTCGGTGGTCATCAGGTGATTGGCCCCGGGTACCAGCACGTACTCGGCGCCCGGAATGGCGTCCGCGATGGTTCGGCCGTTCTCCGGCAGGACCAGCCGATCCAGCGCGCCGCTCATCACCAGCGTCGGCACCGTCAACCCGGCCAGCCGGTCGAGGCTCGACCAGCCGCTGGTGCCGGTGAGTTGATGGGCGTATCCCTGCGGCGAGGCGGCCAACGGTAACCGGATCGCCCAGTCCTCCTCGATCTGCTGGCGGGGCGTGCCGGGCGCGTAGTTGAACGGAATGGAGGCTTCCGCCGCCTGGGCCGGGCCGGCCTGCCCGCGCGCACCCAGCAGGGCCATCGCTTCGGGGTCCCAGACGGACTGCGCCGCCCCGGGATGGGTGGCCAGCAGCGCCAAGGAGCGCACCCGGCCGGGATGAGTCAGCGCCAGCTCCTGGGCGAGCGTGCCCCCCATCGAAATGCCGATCACGTGCGCTGCGTCGACGCCCGCCTCGTCCAGCACGGCCACCGCATCCTCCGCCATGGTTTCCACGGAGTAGGGCCCGCCCGGCACATCTCCGGTCAGGCCGGCGCCCCGGTTGTCCGGCCGCAACAGGCGGTAGTCCCCGGCCAAGGCCGTCACGGTGCGAAACCAGGCCGCCGCGGGATAACCGAGCCCCATCAACAACAGCACCGCGGGCGCGGACGGCAGTCCGTCGTCGTACCAGGCGATGGCGGCACCGTCGGGACGGGAAAGCCACCGGGGGCCGGTCATGGGCGCAGCACCAGTTTGCCGGTGGTGCGGCGCGCCTCGAGATCCCGGTGGGCCTGCGCGGCATCGGCCAGCGGATAGCTGCCCCCGACCCGCACCGACAGCGAACCATCGGCCACCCAGGCGAACAGATCGTCCGCCCGGGCCGTCAGTTCTGGGCGGGTGCGCAGGTAATGGCCCATGGTCGGCCGGGTCAGAAACAGGGAACCACCGGCGTTCAGACGTTGGATGTCGAAGGGGGGCACCTGCCCACTGGACCCACCGAAGAGCACCAGCATGCCGCGGGTGGCCAGGCTGCCCAACGAGTCGTCGAACGTATCCCGCCCGACGCCGTCGTACACCACCTGGACGCCGGCACCGGAAGTCAGCTCGCGCACCCGCTGTCGGAATCCCGTGTACCCGACGATCACTTCGTCCGCCCCGGCCCCTTCCGCCAGCAGCGCCTTCTCGTCGGTGGATACGGTGGTGAAGACGGTGGCGCCGGCCTTCTTGGCCAGCTGGATGAGCAGCAGGCCGACGCCGCCGGCGCCCGCGTGGATCAGCACGGTGTCACCCCGACGGATGCGATAGGTGTCGTGGGACAGGTAGTGCGCCGTAAAGCCCTGCAGCGGAAGCGCTCCGGCGATCTCGTCGTCGACCCCGTCCGGAACGGCTACCACCTTGTCGGCCGGGCCGACCACTTCAGCGGCGTAGGAGCCAGGCAGCTCGGCCCAGGCAACGCGGTCACCCGGCGCCACACCACTGACCCCGTCACCGATTTCGAGAACCCGGCCGCTGCCTTCGCTGCCGGGTACGGTGGGCAAATCCACCGGGTAGACCCCGGTCCGGCGGTAGACGTCGATGAAATTCACCCCCGCCGCGGCCACCGCGATCTTGACCTGGCCGGGACCCGGTGCCGGCACGTCGATCTCGCCGAGCTGCAACACCTCCGGCCCGCCCGCCTGCTCGACGACAATGGCATTGGTCATGATCTCGCTCCTTCGCCTCGATCGGATTCGTTCCCGGTACCGCGAATCACCCGGCGCAGCTTGGGAACCCGGTCGGCCAGGCCGGCTTCCTGGCCGCGCCCGGTGGGCCGGTAATAGTCCCGGCCGATCAATTCATCCGGCGGATACTGTTGCCGCGCCACACCTTCTGCCAGGCCGTGCGGGTACACGTATCGTTGGGCGTTTCCCAAGGCCTTGGCGCCCGGATAGTGTCCGTCGCGCAGATGCCGCGGCACATTTCCGGCCTTGCCCTCGCGCACGTCCGTCAGGGCTTCGTCGATGGCCGTCACCACCGCGTTCGATTTGGGCGCCGTGGCCAGATGAATGGTGGCCTGCGCCAAATTGATCCTCGCCTCGGGCAACCCCACCAGCTGCACGGTTTGGGCAGCGGCCACCGCGACTAGAAGGGCGCTGGGATCAGCCATTCCGATGTCCTCGGAGGCGTGCACTATCAGCCGGCGGGCGATGAACCGGGGATCCTCCCCGGCTTCGATCATGCGGGCCAGGTAATGCAACGCGGCGTCGACATCGCTCCCCCGGATGGATTTGATGAAGGCGCTGGTGACGTCGTAGTGCTGGTCGCCGTCGCGGTCATAGCGCACGGCGGCCTGGTCGATCGCCCGCTCCACGGTGGCCAGCTCGATGACCGGCGTCCGGCCGGGCCCGGCGTCGGCCCCCGCCCCGTCGGCGGCGGCCTCCAGCGCAGTGAGCGCGCGCCGGGCGTCACCGGTGGACAGGGCGATCAACTGCGTCCGCGCGTCCGACTCGAGGACGATTCGTCCGTCCAGTCCGCGTTCGTCGGTGAGGGCCCGGTCGATCAGCTCGCCCACCTCGATGTCGGCCAGCGGATGCAGCTGCAGCACGAGAGATCTGGACAGCAGCGGCGAGACCACCGAGAAGAACGGATTTTCCGTGGTGGCCGCGATGAGCACGACGGTCCGGTTCTCCACCGCGCCGAGCAGCGAGTCCTGCTGCGTCTTGGAGAACCGGTGCACCTCGTCGATGAACAGCACGGTTTGTTCGCCGGTCCGGCGCAGGTTGGCCGCCGCGTCGGCGATGACGGCGCGGACCTCCTTCACGCCGGCCGACAGCGCCGACAGTTGCGCGAAGCGCCGGCCGGTGGTGCCCGCCACCAGCGTGGCCAAGGTGGTCTTGCCGGTGCCCGGTGGTCCGTACAGCAGCATCGACGCGGGCGCTTGGCCTTCGACGAGACGCCGGAGCGGTGCGCCGCGGCCCAGCAGGTGCGCCTGGCCGACCACCTCGTCCAGCGTGCGTGGTCGCATGCGCACGGCCAGGGGCGCCTTCGGATCAACCGGCGCGAGTCCCTGTTGGTAGGCGACCGCCGCGCCGGTGGCTGTCGGCGTTCCGGCCGGAGCCGAGCCCGGGGCGGGTTCGGACGGCCCACCGAACAGAGCCGGCTCGGGATCAGTCACGTTGGCAGGCTACCGACGCGCCCGCTCGGCCGGTCAACGCCTTCGGCTCTGCCAAATCAGCGCCTTCGGCTCTGCCAAATCAGCGCCTTCGGCTCAGGCGGTCAGCGCCTCGGGCGCTGCCGCCAGGGCTGCGTCGATGGCGTCGCGTAACGCCCGGGCCGACGCGGCGGTGAGCTCCATGGCCACCCGTTCGCCGGGTTGCCCGGCCGTCGGCATCAGGTCGATGTTCAGCGTGTGCTCGGCCATGGCGTGCACCGGGTGGTCGAAATAGACGGTGGCCACGTCGACGTGCTCCCAGTCACCGCCCTGACCCTTGGCGCTGCCGTCGATCGAGACCTGGAAAGTCGCGTACGTGCACATGGTGGGCTGTCCTCAGCGTCCGAGATGGCGGGCGAAGAATTTCTCGATGCGTTTCCAGCCGTCGTTGGCGGCCGCCACTCGATAGCTGGGCCGGTCCACCGCGAAGAAGGCATGTCCCGCCTCGTCATAGCGATGGAATTCGTGTGGTTTACCCAGCTCGTCGAGAATTCGGGTGAATTCGTCGATGTGCGTGGGCGAGGGAGATTTGTCCTCGTTTCCGAACAGGCCGAGTAGCGGAGCCGACAACTGGGGCAGCTCGCCGACCAGATTGGTGACCTTGAGAACGTAGCCGGCCGGCGGTGTTCCGGTCACGAAGGCGCCGTAGCAGTCGACAGCGGCGTCCAGCGGCAGGCGGCAGGCCGCCAGAACACTCTGCCGGCCGCCGGAGCAGTAGCCGATGGTCCCCACCTTCCCGTTCGAGGTCTCAAGGGCCTTCAGGAACTCAGCCGCGGCGGCCACGTCGCCCACCAGCCGGGCGTCCGGAATGCCACCTTGGGCGCGGGCGATCGCGGCCGCGTCGTCCGGCGCCGCCCCGGGCGCCTCCCGCGAGTACAGGTTCGGACAGATCGCGTCGAAGCCCAGTTCGGCGAACCGCCGCGTGATCTCCTTGGTCGCCCGGTCGTAGCCCGGCAGGTGGTGGATGACGACCACTCCGCCGCGCCTTTCCGCTCCGTCCGGACGGGCCAGGTAGGCCTCGATCCGATCGCCGCCGTCGCCCGGCAGCGAGACCGTCGTCGCCGACAGTGAATCGCCCATAGGTTCCTCCGCTCCAGTGCCCGGCGAGGGCGCACCAAAATTGTTTCGCCGAGCGTAGCGATTGCGCCGGACCTGGATGCCGTCCCGGGTTCCGTACGCTGTCCGCTCATGGAGATCCTGCGGTACGCGGCGTTCACGACCGATCCGCGGGGTGGCAACCCGGCGGGCGTGGTGCCGGATGCCACTGGGCTGAGTGAAGCGGCGATGCAGGACATCGCGGCCGACCTGGGCTACTCGGAGACGGCCTTTCTGTTCCCGACCGGACCAGGCACTGCCGACGTCCGCTACTTCGCGCCCCTGGCCGAGGTGCCGTTCTGCGGGCACGCCACGATTGCCTCGGCCGTGGCGCTGGCGCACGCGGCCGAACGCCAACTGGGGTCCCCCGCGGACCCCACTCCGACGGTGCTGATGCTGCAGACCAAGGTCGGCCCGATCGAAGTCGTGACGGGGCGAACGGACCAGGGGGTCACCGCCACCCTCACCAGCCGGCCGCCGGTTGTCACCGACATGCCCGCCGATGTGCGCGCCCGGCTGTTGGCGGCATTGCGGCTCACCGCCTTTGATCTGGACGCTGCGCTACCGATTCGGATCAGCAATACCGGCAACCCCCATCCGATCGTGCCGGTCACAGCGGTCGCGCTGCAGAACCTCGACTACGCCGAAGACGAGCTCCGCGACCTGATGCGCGATCAGGGCTGGACCACCACCGTTCAGGTGGCGCACCGCATCTCGGACACCGAGTTCGAGGTACGGAATCCGTTCCCGCCCGGCGGGGTGCATGAGGATCCGGCCACCGGATCGGCGGCCACCGCGTTGGGCGGTTACCTGCGCGAACTCGGCCTGCTGCGACCGCCCGCCCGGGTGGTGGTGCACCAGGGTCGCCATGTCGGCCGCCCCGGCTTGCTTCTCGTCGACATCCCCGCTCACGGCGGCATCTCCGTCGGCGGGTACGCCGTTCCCATCCCGGGCTGATTCCTTTTACAGCGGCACCGCGGCGATGGCGCTGATCTCGACCAGCATCTGTGGGGTGGCCAACCCCGACACCCGGGCCACGGTGATGGCCGGGGGCGCCCCGCCGCTCCCCCAGGCCGCTTCGAAAGCCCGCACTGCCGGACGGAGGTCGTCGTTGCCCACCACCGAAATGGACCAGGTGACCACGTGCCGCAGTTCGGCGTTCGCGGCGGCCAGCGCGGTCGTCAGGTTGTCCAGGGCCACCGCCGTCTGAGTGCCGATGTCGTCTCCGATGACGCCCTCCGGGCCGACCGCGTTCTGACCGCCCACATACACCGTCCGCACCTGACCCTCCACCGACACGGCATGGGAGAAAGCCGGACTCGTCGGCAGGCCGGCGGAATTGTGGTGCCTGATCTTCGCGGTCATCGCCGCAGTCTAAATCGAGCCGCGGCGCCCGTCCGGGCCACGTGGCGGCGTGAGCCCAACCGGGCGTAGGACCTGCTGTCACCTCGACTCCGCCTGCCCGGATGCGTCCGATCAGGCGAACTTCGGCCACCGTGAGTACTCTTTTCGATTCTCCAGCGTCCACATCGGCAGTCGTCCCGGGTGTTCACCGGCTCGAAACGAGCACGACGAAGGGCACGCCATGATCGCTCCGCCGAAGCTGCTCACCGACCCGCCGGTGCTGGCCGAAAAGCTGCGGCGACCGTATCCGTCCCCGCTGGCCCGCCCACGCCTCGAGCGCCGCCTGTTGGATGCGCTGACCGGCGACCCCGGCGGGGTCCTGGCCACCGTGGTCGCGCCGGCGGGCAGCGGAAAGACATCCCTGGTGGCGGCGGTCGCTGCCGCCGCCCCCGTTCCGGTGGCCTGGTGCCGGCTGACCGACGACGAGCGCTCCGAGGCGGGCCTGGTGGCCCTGCTTTCCCGCGCCGTGCTGGACGCCCGCTCGGGACGGACCGGCGTCATACCGGAACCGGGTCACTCGGGAGCGGTCCGCGGCATCCGCGCCCTGCTCGCCGACCTGGACGCCCTGACCGAGCCGCTTCTGCTGGTCATCGACGACTGTGCCGCCGTCGCCGGCACCCCGGCCGAGAAGGCGTTGGCCCGCCTGGTGGATCTGCGGTCACCGCGCTGCTCGATCGTCTTGGCGGGCCGCCGCCCCATCGACGTGAATGTCCCCCGCCTCCGGCTGAATGGCTCGGTGGTGGAGATCGGCGGCGCCGACCTGGCGCTTCGCCCGTCCGAGGTCGGCGAACTGTTCGCCACCGTTTTCCGGGAACCGCTGCCCCCGTCAGCCGTCGCGACGCTCACCCGGCAGACCGGCGGCTGGGCAGCCGGTCTGACCTTGTTCCAACTCGCCACCTCCGGCCTGCCGCCGGGTCACCGGGCCGACGCGGCCGGCCAACCGGCCACCCAGTGCCGATTGATCCGCCGGTATCTGGAAAGCGAGATCCTGCAGAGTCTTTCGGCCGACGACCGGCGTTTTCTGCTGCTCACCTCGTTCTTGGATTCGTTGACCGGTCCCCGTGCGGACGCGCTGCTGAGCGCATCGGGCAGCGCGACCCGGCTGGCCGGCTTCGAGCGCGACGAAATCTTCGTCCAATCCACCGACGACGCCGGCTCCTTCGCTTACCACCCGGTGCTGCGGTCGTATCTGCAAACGCTCTTCCACGAGGAGTTGAGCGAGCGGGAGGCAGAGCGGTGGCTGGCCCGGACCAAAGCTCTGGGCGATGCCGGCCCCAGCGGAGTGACCCGGCGATCCCTACCCGTCCGGACACCGCTGAGTGACGAGCTCCAGGTCCGGTGTTTCGGCCGCTTCGAGATCCGTGACGCCGGAACACCACTCAGTCTGGATCCGCTCAGGCCTCGGGCCCGGTCGGTGCTCCGGCTGCTGAGCCTGCACGCCAACGAGTCGCTGCACCGGGAACAGCTGGTGGAATGGTGGTGGCCGGAGGCGGAACCCGCGGTGGGAATGCACCGGCTCCAGGTCGCGATCTCGTCCGTGCGCCATTGGCTGGAAGAAAATGCACCGGCCATCCGGTTGACCCGGCGGGAGGATTCGTATCTGCTGTCGGCGCCCGAGCGGTCGGTGGACGTCTGCACCTTCGAGAAGCTGATTCTAGCAGCCGATCTCGCCAGTCGACGCGGCGAGCTGGACAACGTCGTCGAGGCCAGGTCCCGGGCGCTGCGCATCTACCGTGGCGACCTGCTCGCCGACGAAGGTCCCGCCGATAATGTGGTGGCCGAGCGCGAGCGGCTGCGACTGTTGGCCGCGGCCAACGCCTTCGCGCTCGCCCGCCATTTCGAGCACATCGGCCGTCGGGACGAGGCGGTCGCCGCGGTCCGGCGGGCGATCGATCTGGAGCCCTACTCCGACCGTCAGTGGCAGCTGCTGGCCGACCTGCACGACCGGTCGGGCGACAGCACGGCCGCCGCGCGCACCCGGCGGGATCACCGGCTTCAGGTCGCCCAACTGGCTTGAGCCGCATCGTTTATGCGTCGGCAGATCTTCCTGATCACGGCCCCACAACGGGCTCGCCTGGCGATCGCTCGGCAGAGCGGCCGCTTGTTCACCCGGTCGGTGCCCGGTCGTCGGTCGCGACGACAGCCGAGATCTGGCGGAAAATGGTGTCGCTGGAGTTCGCTTCCACCCTTTGGTCGTTGAAAGCGGCAGGCAGATATGTGACCACCACGGCGACCGCGAGTTGTCGACCGGGCAGGTAGGCCTCGGTCGCGGAATACCCACCCAGCAGCGGATCCTGCAAGATCCAGTTGCCCGCGCGCACGACGCCGAGTCCGTAGTTGTAGGCGGGCACCTGTGTGAAACAGCTGGGCACGCAGGACGCCGCCTTCTTCCCGAAGCCGAGAAGGTGCGGCCCGGTCATCGCGTCGTAGGACGACGCGGACAGCAGCGTTCCGGTGCCCACCGCCTTGGCCGTCTTGATCAGGTCGTCGATGGTGGTGGATTCGTTCGCACCCGGCGGCACTCCCCACATCGAGTTGAAGTAGGTGGACTCCTCGTAGAACGGCCGGCCCGACGGGATACCCAACGTGACGCGTCGTTCGGAGCTGTAGGAGTGCAGCACCGGTGGCGGCAGATCAGCCGTGTCGGTCGCGATGGTCTGCGTCAAACCCATCGGCTCCAGCACGTCGTTCTTCAGCAGCACGGCCAACGGCTGCCCGCCGATTTTGGCCAGGATCTCGCCCAGAATCATGAAATTGGTGTGCGAGTAACTCCAATTCGTTCCCGGCGGGAACTGCACGGGGCGGGCGAACGCATACTTCAGTCGGCTGTCAAAGCTCTGTTCGGCGAAGGGATCCAGATTGAAGGCGGTGGTCCAGGCATCGTCGGATTCGAAGTCGGGATAACCGCTCGTCTGGTTGGCCAACATCTTCAAGGTCACCTTGCCGGCCTCGGGCAGGGTGGGCATCCACCGGCTGATGGGATCGTCGAGCTTCACTTGGTGGCGGTCGACGAATTCGCCGAGCAGCGTGCCCAGGTAGGCAAAAGCCACCGCACCGTTGCGGAAATGCATCGCTGTGGTGGCGGCCACGTTGTCGACTGAGGACCCGAATGCCTGCTCGACAACGGTTTTATCGCCGCTCGTCACCTTGACGATCACAGCCCGCAGCTTCATCGACGCCATGTCACTGCGGATGAGATCGACGATCGCAGGTGCCGAGGTCGGCGTTCGGCTCGACACCGCGCTGCTTCCCGGACTCGGAAGGCCGGACACGTTCGGGCCAGCGCCGTTGGTGGCAGACCCTTCGGTGTCAGGGACCGGGGTGCGCTGCCGCTCGTCGCGGCGCCGGCGCGGCTGGGCGTGACGGCGGCGGTCGTGCTGCCGACGCCGTGGGATCCGGTACAGGCCGCGAGCATCAGGGCCAGAGCAACGGCCAGGACGAGCGGCTGCAGTCGGTGTGTTCTCACCAGCCGGCTTGGCCAGGCCATGCACCAACTCCTTCGACTCGAGTTCAGTCAAGTGCCTTGGAATTGGACTCTAGAGCAAGATGCCACGGTGCCCCGAGGTGCGTTCCGGAACCGGCCCGTCCTAGATCAGGCCCTCGCGGACCGCGTACGCCACCGCGTGGGAGCGGTTCTTCAGCTGCAATCGCGTGGTCAGATCGTGCAGCACGTTCTTGACGGTCCGCTGGCTGTAGCACAGTTGGCGGGCGATCTCGGCGGTGTCGCACCCGTCCGCCACCAATCGCAGCACATCGGCCTCGCGATCCGACAGGCCGGAGAACGAGATGCCCCGTGGGGTCAGTACCTGCCGTTGCAGCCGACCGACCTGGCCGAGCAGGCGGCTGACCAGATCGGCCGGAATGTGACCGTGCCCGTTGGCCACCCGCAGAATGGTCCGGACCAACGTGTCTGGCGTGGCGTCGACGCGCCGCACCATGCCGGCCACACCGGCCTCGGCGGCGGCCACCACCGTTTGGTCGTCGATGACGCGGGCGACCAGCACGGTCCGCGGCGCGCTTCCCCGGCGCATGGCCCGCAGCACCCGGAGCGCCTCTTCATCCAGGACGTCCGCGACCACGACGGCGACCTGGGCCCGGTCGAGTGCGGCGGCGTCCATGACGGCGATCTCGGTCCGCAGCCGCAGCTGGGCGATGACCCCGGCCTGCAGGATCGGATCGTCGGCGTAGACGTAGGTGGCAACCGGGGACATGGGGAACCTCCAGCGGGAGCGGCGGACCGATGTCCCTCACTATCCGGATCGCGTTCAACGGGCAGTCAACGCCGGATCAACCCGGCTGGGCCCAACGGGTGAATTCGCCTGCCGCCGGTGACCGGCTGCTGATCTCGACGGTCACGGTTGGGCCGCTCCCAGGTCGGCATGACCCGCATTCGGCCGGCTGGCAAGGTGAGCAGCTATGACCTCACCGACCATCCTGCGTTTTCGCGGAGCAGCTGCCTTTGTCACGGGTGGGGCGCACGGAATAGGTCGTGCCTGTGTCCGGCGGCTGGCGGCCGAGGGCGCCAGGGTGGCCATAGCGGATGTCGATGTGGCGGCCGCGCAACGATTGCAGCAGGACATCGGCGGCGCGGCAGCCGGTCATTGCGCCGTGGAATTGGACGTCACCGAGCCGGGCAGTGTCGATAATGCGATGCGGCGGGCCGTTGACCAACTCGGGGCCTTGGACTCGCTCGTGCTGGTGGCCGGCGGTGACGTCGCCCACGGCGATTTCGAGCACACCGACGACGACATCTGGCGGCAGATGATCGAGTTGAACCTGCTGGGAGCGGTGCGGTGCTGCCGAGCCGGGATCCCTCATCTGCGCCGCAGCCAGGCCTTTCCGTCCATCGTTCTCATCAGCTCGGTGAATGCCCTCCTGGGCCTGGGCAGTGAGCCGTATTCGGCCGCCAAAGCGGGATTGGGGTCGCTGACCCTGAACCTGGCCGTCCAGTTGGGACCAGAAGGGATTCGGGTGAATTGCGTGGCCCCGGGCACCATCCGGACCCGGGTCTGGGACACCCAGGAAGGCGGCGCCGACCGCATGCGGTCGCTCTATCCGCTGGGACGGGTCGGTGAACCTGACGATGTCGCGGCCGCCGTCGTGTTTCTCGCGTCCCGGGACGCCGCTTGGATCACCGGTCACACGCTGCCGGTGGACGGCGGTCTGATGACCGGCAAAACATTGGCCTGACCTACGCTGAAACCTTCAGGCCGGCCTCCGACCGTCGAAAATCGGCAAGCTCGAACGACTGTCAGTTCATCAGGATGGACCGTCCCGTGCCCGCGCTCATTGGAATCTGACAGGAGAGCGACATGACCGCCGCCGACATCGGGACCGGGTTCCGGGTGATCGGGCCCCGACCGATCCAGGGAGCGCGACCGCCGAAATTCTCCGGCTCGAAGAAGGTGCACCGGTGACCGCCGGCCGGCTGAGCCGCGCCCTGCCGGGCCGACGGACGGAATTGGCCGCCGGGATCGCGGCGCTGACGGACCGGCTCGGCGGCCGGCTGGCCTTCGGCGGCGACTACAACCCCGAGCAGTGGCCCGAGCACGTGTGGGCGGAGGACGTGGAGCTCATGCGGGCCGCCGGAGTCAACCTGGTTTCGGTGGGAATCTTCTCCTGGGCCCTGCTGGAACCCAAGGAGGGCAGGTACGAATTCGGGTGGCTCGACCGCGTCCTGGATCTCCTGCACGATGCCGGCATCGCTGTGGACCTGGCCAACGCCTCGGCCACCCCACCGCCCTGGTTCTCACGGGCCTATCCCGACTCGTTGCCTATCGATGTCGACGGCATTCGCCGGTCCTACGGGGGTCGGCAGGCCTTCTGCCCTTCGTCACCGGACTACCGCCGGGCGGCCGCCGCGCTCACCGAAGCCATCGCTGATCGCTATTCCGCCCACCCGGCGGTGGCCATGTGGCACGTCCACAACGAGTACGGCTGCCACAACTGGAACTGCTTCTGCGACACCTCGGCCGCGGCATTCCGGTCGTGGTTGCGGCGCCGTTATGGCGAGCTGGCAAATCTGAATGAGGCTTGGGGCACGGCGTTCTGGAGTCAGCGTTACTACGATTGGGACGAGATCCTGCCGCCGCGGCGACCCGCTTACAACACCTTCGCCAACCCGACGCAGCAACTCGACTTCGCCCGGTTCGGCTCCGACGAGTTGCTGGGCTGTTTCCGCGCCGAGGCGGACATTCTCAGGGCCCACTCGCGCGCCCCGGTCACCACCAACTTCATGAGCTTCTTCAAACCCATGGACTACTGGGCCTGGGCGCAGGCGATGGATCTCATCGCCAACGACCATTACCGCGTCGCCACCTTGGGGACCGGCGATGCGGCCGGATCGTTCGGGGCCACGCACGACCTGGCGATGAGCGCCGACCTGATGCGTTCGCTGGCCGACACCGCCCCGTGGCTGCTGATGGAACACTCCAGCTCCGCGGTCAACTGGCAGCCACGCAACCCGGCCAAGCCGGCCGGACAGATGCGACGGGACAGCCTGACCCACATCGCGCGCGGCGCGGACGGGGCGCTGTTCTTCCAATGGCGGGCCTCGCAAGCGGGTGCCGAAAAGTTCCACTCCGCCCTGCTGCCCCACGCGGGCACCGACTCGGCCCGCTGGCGGGAAGTGGTGGCGCTGGGCGCCGACCTGTCCCGGCTGGGCCCGGTGACCGGAACTCGCACGGTCGCCGAGGTGGCCATCGCGTTCGACTGGAACGCCTGGTGGGCCGTGGAACTCGACTCGCATCCCAGCATCGACATGGATCAGATGACCCGGGTACGGCAGTGGCACCGGGTTTTGTGGGAGCTCGGGATCACCTGCGACTTCGTTCATCCCGACCGGGATCTGTCCGCGTACCGGGCGGTGCTGGTGCCCGCGATCTATCTGTGTGACGACGCGGTCGCCGCCAACCTGCACGCCGTCCTGGATCGCGGCGGCGCCGTGGTGGTGGGCAGCTTCTCCGGGATCGTCGACGTCGACGACCACATCCGGCTGGGCGGGTATCCCGGCGCGTTCCAGGACCTGCTGGGCGTTCGGGTGGAGGAATTCGCTCCGCTGATGCCCGGCGAACAGATCGATGTCGTGTTCGATTCCGACCTGGTCGGCTCTGGCCACGCGCTGGGCTCGGTCTGGTCGGAACTGATCACCGAAACGGCCCCGGACGCCGAGGTTCTCGCGCGGTTCGGCGGCTCCGACCTTTCCGGGTTGCCGGCCCTGACCCGCCGCGCGACCGCAGCCGGCAGCGGCGGCGCTTGGTATCTGGCCACCGACCTGCCCGACTCCGCCCTGCAGGCGCTGCTGGCCCGGGCCTGCGGTGAGGCCGGCTGCACACCCGTGATCGCCATCGAGGGTGAGCGGCCGGTCGGCCTGGAGCTGACCGTGCGGGAGGGCAACGGCGAACGATTCCTGTTCGCCGTCAATCACTCCGACCGGAACGTTGCCCTTCCGGTCACCGGCACCGACCTGCTCACCGATCGCGGCTGGTCGCCCGGCCAGCTGCTGCCGGCCGGGGATGTTGCGGTCGTGCGACTGGTCTTGTGAGCGCTAGGGCGGTCCGCGACGTCAGGTTCGGTACGCGTCTCGTCGATGGTCGACGTCCAATACGTAGACGGCGCTCTCAGAAGCGTCGATGCGGTATCGGACTCGGTATTCGCCCCGGCGGGCGCGCCACTGACCCGCGAACCGGGGGCCGCAATGCGGCCCCAACGCGACGAGGGTTTTCGGCCAGTGGACCGAACAAGAACTCGACGCAAGCCGCTGCGGCGGCTTCTGGCAGATGGTCAGCCAGCTGCCGGCCGGCGGTTCGGGTCACGATGACCCGAAAAGTCATTCAGCCGCCGCCGACCTCGACAAGAGCGCGCGGACCTGACGCTCGTCGAGGACGTCACCGTTCTCGACGTCCCGCTCCGCGCTGTTGATTCGCGCCATCGCTTGGGGGTCGCTCAGCAGCTCGAGGGTGGCCTCGATCGACTCCAGATCTTCGGAGGCCAGTAGGACGACGTAATCGCGGCCATTCCGGGTGGTCTGAATCCGCTCATGTGTCCTGGCGACCTCGTCGGCGATCTCGGAAAATCGCGCTTTCACTTCCGACAGTGGCAAGGTGGTCACGGACCAGCAATTGTAGTCTGTCCGCAGCCCCTGGATAGGGCCCGACCCACAGGTTTCCCCTCAGGTTCGTATGTCGACGCCCTTGGTGCGTGCATCTGCGGGAGCAAGAAGGCGCTTCGCCGGGATGGTGTCGGTAACCCACTACTGCTTCAGGAAACGCGTCAGAAACCCTGCGACATCGCTGATCTCGGGCAACCCGACACCGTGACCGATGCCTGGGTACCGGTGTTCCTCCAGCTCCGTGTGTGCCTTGAGGAACTGCCGCGCCCATTCGGTGGCCGGAGCGGGGACGACCGGGTCGGCCGGGTCGTAACCGAAGAACGCCGGTACACCTACGCCGGCAGCCACCCGTACCGCCAATTCGCTGTCACCGGGTTGCCAGTCGTCGTAGATGAAGCCGCTCAATCCGACTACGGCCGTGACCAGTTCCGGGTGCCGCCGCAGCAACGTGATCGCCGTACACATGCCTTGCGAGAAGCCGAGCACCACCGCTGCCGAGCTGTGCTCGCGCACCACGGCCGCGACATCGTCGACGGCCACGGCGACATCTTCAGCCGGTGGCTGCTGGAATACGGATCCGGGAAACCAGGAGAATCCTCGGGGCCGCCCCACGGCAGGAAACGACCCGCGTACCGCCAACACCCGCGCCTGCACTCCGGGCAAGAAGGCCTGCATCGCCGGCACCAGCCCGATCAAATCCTGCTCGTGTGATCCGTGGCCGTGCAGCAACACCAGCGTGGGCACCGTCGGGTCGTCGGGATGCGGGTTGCCCAGCCCGCTGACTACCGACGTCGACTTCGACCGTTTGTGACCTACCCCCGACATGTCGGCCACGGTACCTCCGACTTTCGACGAGCTTCGGCCGCGCCGTAGTGGCCCGAGCACGACGGCCTGTTCAGCTCGCGCATCTGGCCGGCCGTGGCTGGCTCCCCGGCGGATGTCCATGTCGGATGGTCATCATGGACGTGGGCCGATGGCACCACCATTCGCAGCCTCTCGTCGCCGGAAAGCGAGAACCACCCAGATGGCCACACCCACGACACCAGCGAATGTCGCTCCCGCGTTACTGTTTCCCGCCCACGGCCCTGATGCGACCACCTCCCTGGTCCTGGATTCGCGTGGCCCCGGACTGCCGGTCCTCGCGTGGGTCGGACCGCGAGGCGATCTCACCGAGTCCGAGTCCACCCCCGAGGCGCTGGCGCTGCCGGCCGCGGACGCCGCCGGCGCGTCGGGTTCCCCCGTTCTGCCCGAACACTGGCGGAACTGGTTCGGCCGGCCCGCGCTGCGCGGGCATCGACTGGGCGAGAAGCCGGATCTGCCAGCCGCCGGATTCTCGTGGTCCACCGCATTTTCGGTGTCCGAGGTCGACATCGGCGAGACAATCCTGCAGGTCTCGGCGATGGATGCCGACGCCGGACTCGAGTTGCAGATCGAATTCGAGGCCCTTTCCGGCGGCGCCCTGCGCGGCCGGGCCCGGGTCACGAACACCGATGCTCTTCCCTACCTCGTCAAAGGTCTGGAGATCGTCATTCCGGTCCCGGACAGCCACCGGGAGTTGCTCGATTTCACCGGCCGGCACGAGCGGGAGCGCCAGCCGCAGCGGCACGCCATCGAAACCGGACTGTGGCTGCGCGAGGGACGCTGGGGCAGCACCGGTTTGCCCACCGGCATGATGCTGGTGACCGGGACGCCAGGGTTTTCGTTCGCCGACGCCGACGTGCTGGCCGTGCATGTCGGCTGGAGTGGTAACACCGTGCTGCGCTGCGAGCGCACCGACAAATCCGGCACCACCATCGGCGGCGGCGAATTGCTGCTGCCCGGCGAGATCGTCTTGGCCGCCGGTCAGACCTATGCCAGCCCGTGGGTGTACATCGCGGCCTCCCGGGACGGGCTGGACGGGGTGGCCGGCCAGTTCCACGCCTGGCTGCGGTCGCTGCCCAGCCATCCCGTCGAGCAGAAGACCACCCTCAACGTCTGGGAAGCGGTGTATTTCGACCACGATCTGGACCGGCTGAGCCGGCTCGCCGAGCTGGCCGCTCGGGTCGGCATAGAGCGGTTCGTGCTGGACGACGGTTGGTTCCGGCACCGGCGGGACGACCACGCCGGACTCGGCGACTGGTACGTGGACAAGACCGTGTGGCCGCAGGGTTTGACCCCCCTCATCGACAAGGTCCGCGGGCTCGGCCTGGAGTTCGGGCTGTGGTTCGAGCCGGAGATGATCAATCCCGATTCCGATCTCTACCGTGCCCATCCGGATTGGGTGCTGCGTACGCCGGGTCGAGAACCCATGCTGCACCGCCATCAATTGGCTCTGGACCTCACCCGTGCGGAGGTCTATGACTATGTTCTCCAGCGCATCGACGCCATCCTGACCGAGAATGACATCGGTTTCGTCAAATGGGATTTCAACCGGGACCTGCTCGAAGCCGGTTCGCCGGCCCGCGACGGCGCCCCTGTCGTCCACGAGCAAACCCTGTCCTTCTACCGGCTTCTCGACGAGCTGCGCGCCCGGCATTCTCGAGTGACGTGGGAGTCCTGCGCCTCCGGCGGCGGGCGGATCGACCTCGCCGTTCTCGAGCGCGCGGAACGGGTGTGGACATCGGACATGACGGATGCGCTGTCCCGGCAGCACATTCAGCGATGGACCAGTCAGTTGATCCCGCCGGAGTACATGGGCGCCCACATCTCGGCGCCGACCTCCCACCAGACGGGCCGCACTTTCACCCTCGACTTCCGCCTGCCACTGCACTTTTCGGGGCGTACGGGATCGAATGGGACCTGACCAAAGCCTCCGACGAGGACCTGGAACAACTCGCCGTCTGGACCGACCGGTTCCGGCGCTACCGCTCACTGCTGCACAGCGGGCGGGTGGTCCGGATCGACTCCCCCGACCCCGCGGTACTGCTGCACGGCGTCATTTCCACCGACCGGCGCCAAGCCCTGATCGCGCACGTCCAACTCGACGAATCAACCCACAACCGCGGGATCCGCGTCCGCGTGCCCGGGCTGGACGCCGCCCGCTCCTACCAGCTTCGCTGGGAGGGGCCGATCGACGCGCACCCCAACCTGCCCTCGCTACCGCCCCAGGGACCGGTTGATCACCCCGTGTCGGGCCGGTTGTTGAGCACGCAGGGCGTGTGGATCCCGCGCCGCCGGCCGGAAACGATCCACCTGTTGGACATTCGAGCGGTGTCTTGAGGGGGTCTGACGAGAACTCTGTCGGAATTCCGTACACCTATCCGGCTGCGGTGTACTCCGCGTCAGTCACGTGGTCGAGCCAGGTGACGACGCGACCGTTGTCGTCGGCTTCGTGGATGGCGACGTGGGCCATGAACCGGTCCGGGGTGGCGCCGTGCCAGTGCTCCTCCCCCGGTTCGATGTAGACGACGTCGCCGGGCCGGATTTCCTGGACACCACCCCCGCGGGTGGCGACGAGCCCGACGCCGTCGGTGACGTAGAGGGTCTGGCCCTTCGGGTGGTGGTGCCAGGCGGTACGAGCGCCAGGGGTGAACCGGACGTGGGCGCAGCCCACCGCGGACTGCTCGTTGGGATTTCGGATGCCGTCGATGTACACGGTGCCGGTGAACCACTCTTCCGGGCCGAGGCCGGTCTGTCCGCCGCTCTTCGTGTATTTCATGATCTTGTTTTCCTTTGTGCATGGGCCGGCATGATCACGTTGATGGTGAGGCCTTCGGCTGACGTGCTGCTGGTCATGCCAGTTCGCTGACCTTCACCAGCGCTTTGATGGCGCGCCGCTCGTCCATGGCGGCGTAGGCCTCGGCGATGTCGTCGAGGGTGAACGTCGCGTCGAAGACCCTACCGGGGTTGATTGATCCGTCCAGAACCTGCTTGAGCAGGTGGGGCTGGTAGTGGCGAGCCGGAGCGGGGCCACCGCGGAGGCCGATGTTGCGATAGAACGTGCCTTCGGCGTCGATTTCGACTCCGTGCGGCACTCCGACGCGACCGACGATGGCACCGGCCGCGGCGACCGCGAATGCTGTCTCCATGGATTCCTTGGTGCCGACACATTCCAAGACTGCGTCAGCGCCGAAGCCGTCGGTCAGGCTCTGGAGTTGCTCGATGGCCTCGTCACCGCGCACGCTGATGATGTCGGTCGCCCCCCATTCCCGGGCCAACTGGTGTCGGTCCTCATGGGTGCTGCCGAGCACGATGATCCGCTTCGCGGCGAGCAATTTGGACGCCAGCACACCGGACAGGCCGACCGCGCCGTCACCGACCACGGCGACCGTCATGCCCTCGGTCACGCCGGCGCTGACGGCGGCGTGGTAGCCGGTCGACATGACATCCGTGAGCGCCAGCAGGGAGGCCAACATTGCCTCGGAGAAGTCTGAGCCGGGGACCTTGATGAGAGTGCCGTCGGCCTGGGGCACGCGGACGAACTCGGCCTGGCCGCCGTCCCCGTCGCCACCTTGGCCGAAGAAACCGCCGTGAATGCAGGCGGTCTGGAAACCGTGCTCGCAGTTGCGGCACGTCCCGTCGCTCCAGGAGAACGGCGAGATGACGAAATCCCCTGGCTCGACGTCGGTGACGTCGCTACCGACGTCGTCGACCACGCCGATGAACTCGTGTCCGACACCGCCGTGCGGCAGGTCCGACGATGCCGCGGTAGAACCACAGGTCCGAGCCACACACGCAGGCCAGCACGACCCGCACGATGGCGTCGGTCGGCTCACTCACCGGCGGCTTCGGCCGTTCCTCGACCGCGATGACACCCTTGCCTTTGAAAATTGCTGCTTTCATGGTGTTCTCCTTTTGGAAATCAGTTGTCGCTGGGCGTGAGCCGCAGCGTTGCCGTCTGAGCCGCCTGGGCGACCATCGGCGTGAGGTAGTTGTCGCTGTAACGCGCGTATTTGGCGCGGTAGGCGGCATCGACGGCATCGGAGGCATTCCGGTCGCTGACGGCGTGAAATTTCACGTCCCGTACGAGGTCGGCGACTCGGACCCGGCCGATGCCGTCGGCGCGGGCATGGCGGTACCACGCGCCGTTCGAGCCGCGGTAGGAGCGCACGTAGACGTCATTTCCGACGCGAACGACCCAAATGGGCACGGGTCGCCGCGCGCTGCCATCGGCTCGGACGGTCATGACGTCCACCTCCTCAGCCTGGCTGATGGCGTCGAGTTCGTGCTCTGTCCAGGAACCCACGGTGCCTCTCCCCTTCCTTGAATGCTCTGCAGGCGTAAGGCGAAGCCGGCGGCCAGCATCGAGTTGACACCACCTGGTTGGTGCGAAATCCGACCTGACGTGCCCTTGATTCGCCAGTACTCCCCGAAAATGGCAGGGCCAGCGCTCCGCCGACCTGGCGGCTGGTGCTGAACACCGTGCTGGCGGGCCGGCCAGGTGGCGCTGCACGCCCTTGAACAGCGCGGCTCGTGGTCGGAGGCATGGCGAAGGGCCGAGGAGACCGAACAGAACCATCAGCAGCGACAATACGGCGACGGGTGGTTTGCCGGGCAGCCGACCCGAGCACGCGTTCGCCCGAACCACGGCCCTCCGGTGCAGCGATAGCGACTTGCCAGCCCGGGTCCGGTGGCATAGGACCAACGCATGGAAAGCCACATCGGGAAGGTTCGGCTCCATTATGTGGAGCGAGGCGACGGTCTGCCGCTGGTGGCGCTGCACGGCGCCGGTGTGGACCACCGGGATATCGCGGGCGCTCTCGAGGGCGGCGGTGGATTCGAAGGAGTGCGCCGCATCTATGTGGATCTGCCGGGTCTCGGCCGCTCGAGCGCCGATGGGCTCGCCGGCAACGACGACGTGGTGACAGTGCTGTTCGACTTTCTCGCTCAGCTCCAAGCCGGCCCAGTGATGCTGATCGGGCATTCCTACGGCGCCTACCTGGCCCGGGGCGTGGCAGGACGCCGCCCGGATCTGGTGGGTGGACTCGCGCTGCTGGCGCCGATCGGCGAGCGGACGAGCGAGGTGCCTCCGGGTGTGGTCATCGAACAGGACGACGATGCGTACGACGAACTGGATCCGGAGCAGCGCCGCGTCTTCGCGGAATACTTCGTGGTGCGCACCGCCGCCACCGCTCGTCGGTTCCGGAACGCGTCGTGGCCCGGTACCCGGCTGATCGACCAACCGGCGATGGAGCGGATCCTGCAGCATTGGGCGGTCGAACTGGGAACTTCTCCGTTCGCCAAGCCCACCCTGATCGTGGCGGGGCGGAATGATTCCACTGTCGGCTATCGGGACGCGATGGCGTTATTGGACCACTATCCGCACGCCACGCTGGCCGTCGTGGCGGGCGCCGGCCATGCGCTCGCTCACGAACGAGCGGAACTGGTGTCCGCGCTCATCCGGGAGTGGATGTCCCGCGTCCGGGCGTCGGCCTGACCCCGGCCCTCTGGCTCTCGTCCACGGCGTTTCCCGTGGCCACGGTCATCAGGTCCGCGCGACCGCGTAGCGGAGATACACGACTCCGTTGTCGAAGCGCTCGGTGGCCAGCAGTTCCAGGTCGAGCCGGACGCCGTCCGGCAGGGCACGCGTACCTCCCCCGACCACCACCGGATTGAGGAACAGGTCGACCCGATCGACGATGCCGGCGCGGAGCGCTGACGCCGCCAGCGTCGCCCCGCCGACACTCACATCGCGCTCCGCGGCGTCGACCGTGGCCCGCACAGCGGCGGGGTCGAAATGTCGTTCGAGCTGCGTCCGTTTGGTCTCTACCGCAGGCAGACTGGCTGAATAGACGACCTTGTCGGCGGACCGCCAGATTCCGGCGAACTCGCGTATCGCCGGAGAGGACCCGGGGTCAGAACCGAGCGTGTCCCAGACCTTGAGCGTGTCGTACATCCGGCGCCCGAGCAGGTGGGTGCCGATCGGGCGGTCCTGCTCGTTGAAGAACGCGTGCACTTGCTCGTCGGGAGCCGCCCACTCGAACCTGCCGCCGGCGTCGTTAATGTACAGGTCGAGTGAGCAGATGGCCGAGTAGATCAGCTTCGCCATGCGGCAAAGTCTAGGTTCTGCCCGCGCCCGCGATGTCGATCCCGCGCACCCGACGGGCGCTTATGGCAACCGAGGCGCGATTGGAACGTCCGCTGGATGTCAATTCTTCGGGTGGTGAACGGCATGGTCGACGACACGACCCCAATGATCACCCGACCGCTGTCATCAACGCTCACCACTTCGCGAGCCTGCCGGCCATCGTCGGCGGCAACACGCGAGGACCACGTGAACTTGCAGACGGCCATTATGGTGCTGCGCGACGCCGTGCAAAAGTCCGAGTCGGGCGCAGTCGCCACGGACTCGGCTGGGTAGCGCACCAGACTGCGTAAGTGGCTCAGCCAACTCGGTACGTGCTCACTATCTCTCTTCTATGTCGTCAGCGGTGAGGTCCTCGACCGTTATGAACTTGTCACCCAGAAATCCCTCCTGCTTAAATGTGACAGTAAACTTGGGGGACCACATCGACTCCGTGATGACCGTACCTTTTGAACCGGCCCTAATGGTTTCGCCTCTCCATCGTAGGTCGCGCTTAGCCTGGACACTTTTTCCCTTGCCGAGCATCAGGACCTCCTCGTCGTGTTGCTTGCCGTTCAGCGTCGAGCGACGCATCCTACGGTAGCCATTCGAGCGTCAATTGCCTACGCCTGCGAGGCGGGTATGTTTGATGCCCTCTCTGCGCCAGACGGGCGATGCGCCCGCCCAAGGGAGCAACATGTCGGGCGCACAGCCGTCCGACTGACAGAGTGCAGAGTGGCCGGCGGCGCCGTGGATCGGCCACGACTGCACCAGCCGTTACGGGCGGCCGAGTCGGCCTCGCCATGGTCAGGGTTGGCCGAAGTCTGGCGACCGTCCAACCAGCGCGATGACTTCGTCCGGCTCTACCATTGGCAGCATGGCAGACGCAGAGCCCGTAACACGCTACATCCGCGGCGACAGCTTCCTCTCGAAGGAAGATGCTGATAGCTACTCGGACCGGTGGCATGACCTACGGGTGGAGCTGAGTGATGGCACCGTGGACGATTATGTCGAAGGGCGGCCGTTCAATTATTCGTTGTCATACATAGAGGCGACGAGATGGTACAAATATGTGATCGGAGACACTGGCCATCTTCAGGTGATCGAGGTCAGGCATCAGTCTGTAGCTCATACGGATCACGAATACGTCACAAGAACCAAAATCATTGCGACGTACCCTTCGACCGCGTGGATCCGCGTTACAGGTGATGCGAACAGCGATCCTTTCGAGAAGGCATCGACCGACGAGTTTACGCGCAAGTCCCAGGAAACCTGGAAGCGGCACGAGGCAGGACGCGGCAATCCACTTGATGCGCCGACCCTGGCGTCGACCCAGATCTACTTTGCTCTCGCTCATGGTTGTGGTTCCGCCCTTGTTGTCTGGCCGCCGGTGGACCGTCTGGCGGCTGTAGGCTCGGCGGTGGATCAGGAAGAATCCTAGCTTTAGGAAGTCCACCATAGTCGATAGATGAATCCTCGAAGCTCTGCGCGCTTCTCGCGGGCGAATCTAAGTGGCGTCGTCTGACGTGAGATAGGCTGTTGCTGCAGCTTCATTAGCCAGTATAGTCAGGCCCTTTGGTGGCTGCCATCGCGTCTAAGGATGCGCTGATCTACGGGGCGATTCGGGGGTGATGGGCTGCGGTTCTGCGTGGTCGGGTCGCCGGAGCAGTCTGGTGTCCGGTTTGTCTGCCTGCGGCCCCGGATTCGGTGCCTTGCAGAGGTTTTCGGGCAGGCTACCGCCCAGCCGTCACCCGGTCAGGGTGACGGCCCGGGCCCGCATCAACCAGTTCGCCGACGCGAATGCCATGTGCAGATGGTTCAGGTTCTTGGCCAAACCGCGGTAGCGGGTCTTCGCGAACCCGAAGTCCCGCTTCACGATCAGGAACGGATGCTCCACCTTCGTCCGCACCGAAGCCTTCCGCGACTCCGATCTTCAGGGCGAGATCACGCCAGCGGTGCATCGGAAACGCTGGATACTTCGCCATAAATAGGTCGTTATGTCCTGATATGTTGATTAACAGAGGTGGGTGTAGTGGCGGAGCGGCCCTTGACAAGACTCGTCGACGCAAAATATTTCGCCGACCCCTGTTAAGCACGTCCGACAACATAGATTGTGCGACATCGAAGAACTCCCTCCGGCGCTCGGAACCGACTCTTGAGCCGGGGCGCTCACAGGGCGGTGAGACGCGCCTTCTGCAACGGTTGCGCAGAGCCGCTGGTTGGTCGAGTACGATGAACCATGGCTAATGACCAACCGCCTGAGGATCCTCGGACCACCACTCCAAGGCCGGAGAGGAAGCCGCTAGGTTCTCACCCGGGCTGGGTTCTCGTAGGAATCGCTGTTGCAATCGTCGTCGGAGCAGTAACCACCTGGGCCACGCTGCATGCTTCGCAACAAGCGATACCGTCCCCTACTACCCCACCGTCGACATTTCGTGCCCCAAATACGCCGTCCGCCATGTCGTCCCCATCGGCGGCTTCGTCCAAGTCTCCCGCCCCATCGATCCGTCCGCAAACATCCAATCTGGCGACAGTGTTATCGAATCCGCTTGACCCGGGGCCCATTGAATCATCCGGTTCTGACACGTCTGGTGCAACCGCATCTAGCGTGGCTCAATCTCCAAAGGCGCCGACTACCATTGCCGCCTCGAAGCCCGCGCCTAAGTACTTGACCGATCTGGATTACACCACATACTCCGGTGATGGCGTGTTTGCGGGGCCTGGCATTAGCCCAGGCTTAGTGCTCATGGATGGGAAGAAGTATCCCAAGTCTTTAACCTTATCAATCTGTGATCCAGGAAACGCTTCACGAATCGTCGTCGTACTGCCGTCGCCTGGTTATACACGACTCACTGGTTACGTGGGTTACGCGGATAACAGCTTCAACAAAAGCGGAGTGACGGCTCGAATCGCAAGTTTCACCACACCATTGCCTCAAGACAAGATCCCGTCGGACACGCCCGGAGTGTTGGATGAAATACCACTCAAAAGCACCCCTCAAAAGATCGACGAGACTCTTGACCCGTCCGTGACTGCACTAGCACTCCTTCCGGACCAATACGCCTGCAGCACAACCATTGCCTGGGCGGATCTCATGGTGTCCTGAACACGTTGCCGCGTTGCCACCCATTATGCCTCAAGAAAAATTGGGTTCCAGCAAGGGGTGCAGGGAAACTGATGATCGGCGCGGTGGTCAGGCAGCAACCAGAACCTGCTGGGGTGCGTTGGTGCGGACGATCACCTTCCCAAGCGGCGCTAGTGAAATCGGGATCATCTTGAAGTTGCCGGCAGCCAGCGGGATGCCGACGATCGAGAGCATGAGGAGCAGTCCCGTCACTAGGTGCATAAACGCAATCATCGCTCCGCCCGAGAACAGCCAGATTACGTTGCCAAGGAACGACAGCGTGCCGGTTCCTGGCTTCTGGACGACCTTCCGGCCGAACGGCCACAGCGCGAAGTTGGCCAAGCGGAAGGATGCGATCCCCCAAGGGATGGTGAACACAAAGAGGAAGCCGAGCACACCAGCGATGAAATATGTCATCGCCATCCAAAGGCCGCAGCATAGCAGCCAGATTACGTTAAGAGCTGTCTTCATTTCCATCCCCACAGTCGGTTTACGACCGGGTGCTCGGCCGTTTGTCAGTACAGGCCTCTGAAGGCTAGCGCCCTGCACCAAGGCAGTCGATCGCCCAGGTGGGTGGACTTAGCGTAGTCGGCCGTCACGCTGTGTCACTCGTCGCGCTACCATGGTATTGCGTTCCAGCAACGCAACGTGCGGGGAGCGCGCTGGTTGGCCCTCCTTATGCCAGGTATGGAACCCACCGCACTTACCAAACAATTAGATATTGGAGCACCTATGACAGAAGCAACGATCGTTGAGGGTGAGTATCACCCCGCAGCCGACAGTGCCATGGCTTGGCTCAAGAACTTCATGGTCACCGAGCCGGCCCGTTATCTTCTAATCAAACAGTCGCTGTATGACACCGCCCTGTCCGGCAACCGGCTCGCTGAGCTGTGCTGCAGCACCATCGACCGGATGGCGAAGGGCGAGCCGATCAGTGACCGCTACGTGGCCGCCCTGGCCTGGACCGCGCGAGATCCCCCGGAGAGCGGTGATGCCTGAGCGATACCACTCCGGTTTCAACCTCGAGGGCTCCGAACCATCCGAAGACCCGGCGTGTGACGTCAACTGGGATGCCGGCGCCGACTCCCTGAAGGAGCTGATGCGCTCCTACGCCGACGGTGACGACAACCAGGCCATCGAAGAGCTCGACTGGGACCGCGTCACCCCCGAGCGCGAAGAGGAGTTCTGGAACAGCGACGAGGCGCCGGTCATGCTGGCCACGGTCGGTGCAATCCTGCGTGATGACGGTCCCGTGAGCCCGAGGACTGCACCGCCCGGCCTCGCTCCGGTTCATCGACGGCGGCCACAACGTCCTGATCCTCGGCCCCGTCGGCATCGGGAAAACCCACCTGGCCACCGCTCTCGGCCACATCGCCATCCGCCGCCGGCACACCGTCCACATGCACCGTGCCGACCGGCTGTTCACCAAGCTCCGCGCCGCCCGCCTGGACAACACCCTGGACGCCGAACTTCGCCGCCTGACCCGACTCGACCGATGGATTTTTGTCGATTACTTCCAGTATCTTACTCAGAAAATCGCGTATTGACTGGCTCGGTGCCTGCAAGAGACCGGCCTTAGAAACCTGATCGAACCATCTAGCACCTTTCAGACGCTTTCCGGGCAACTTCTCCCAGCTTTCAAGCTCGCCCTCATGAACTATGAAGAGCCGATGTCGACGACCGACATCAACGAGTCGCATCGCCGCCTCCATGGACTCCGCCAAGTGCGCAACGCCGTACCTCTTTACTAGGGTCCAGTCGCTACTAGGCTTGAAGATGTCGCGGAGCCTTTCGAGCTCCGAATCAGATGGGTGGGAACCAACGGCCGCGAGTTCCTGATTGAACTTCTTGCGGAGCGCCTCCTTATCCGGGACACTAGACGAGCGCATCTCGTCTCGCACTGCGCGGAGATCAGCAACGTCGTAAGCATTGGCCATGCCAAGTGCTTCCGACAGCGCAATCCACTCCTTGTCGTCCCGCAGGACGTCGAAGTCCGGGATGGCGAACACTGGGATGCCCAGCGGCGTCAGCGCATTCACCATCGCGCCCATTTTGCTCTTACCGCTTGAACTCACCCATAAGATGTCCGGGTCACGAACCGCATCCTCTTCCGGTGCCTTAGCGCGGCGCTGCAGAAGTAACGTTTCAGTCACTGCAGCATAATACCGGCAGTCGACGTCTCCTTCGCACACCACAACAGCGTCGTGAAAAAGGCCATCCAACAAATTTGAATGCCGAAGAAACGCGTCCTGCCAGACAGATTCAATCATGTCTCGGTCGAGCATGCGCCCGTTATTGATTTCACCCTCTCGAGTCAGCCTGACTATAGTTACTGGAACCTTGGCGTCTAGGATGCCTAAGATAACGTCTTTGCTATGCGTTGCCACAAAAGCCTGACGGTCGGAGGTGAGGTTCTCGGCGATTTGACGCCCGAGCAACCGTGCTTGTGGAGGGTGAAGGAACGCCTCCGGTTCATCAATAAGTAAGATTCTTTGCTTCGCGGCCAGTATTGTAAGGGTAAGCCCTACAAAGCTTCGGATTCCGTCTCCTTGCTCTTCAAGAGCCGGGATACGTCGCAATTCGCGCAAATAATCTGCGGTAGGCACATTGTTCAAATATCCACTCTTAACAGGGCGCCGGCCAATACGGAACCGAAGCCGGCTGCCTGCCTGCCTATCCAACACCGCATTCGCACCAAACGCAGCGCGTGTGGATCGGTCAATTGCTAATTCCAGGTTGGGATCGATATAGGCGGCTTGAATGGGGTTGCCTGGCGCCTCGTGTTGGGGGTCGAAGGAGTCAGAAGCATCACTTGACTTTAGACGTTGCGCAGCGTCGGCGAGCAGCATAAAGATCGGGCTCGTCGCTTGAAGCCGTGGGTACGAGTCGAACCACTGGGCGATGTAGTCCAGACCCGCCGCAAGTACTCCGGCTCGATATGTTTCGACGGACGGCTGTTCCGCGGTTCTATAGTGTGGGAAATTTGCCGCGACGAAATCGGCTACGTCACTACCCGCTCCTTCACGCAGGAGCTGTACGTCCTTTACGACGGGAAGCTCTCCCGGGATGTTCGTGAGGAAGGTTTGTATGTCACGGAGACTACGGCTTTTCCCAACGTTATTGGGACCGACGAGAATCACAACGCCGGCCGGCGGAATCTCGATCTTGTCGCCAGAACTCAACGTGAAGCCCGTGACTGCGACTTTGAGCAAACTGTCCTCCCAACACTCCGGTGACCTGTACGAACGTTGCGCCGCGTAGCCCAGTAATCTACACGACGGTTGGATACACGTCAATTCCGCGCTATCATCAGTGCATACATGAGCATCTCAGTTAAATTCACCAAAGCCCCAGCAGCAACCCTGTCATTCGCGTTCCAGAATCCGGATGGCACCGACCGCGACTTGGCCGGCTGCAGAGTGACGCTCGTGGTGCGGCGATCAGCGGCGTACGACCCGGTCCTCGACCGGACCGGCGGGACCAGTGCAAACGTGGCTAGCTTCGCCCTGACGGATACCGACACAGACATCGACATCCGCGCTTGGCAGGCCAAGCTGACGCTGCTTGACGGGCAGGGCGTAGAGAGCTACTCGCGCATCTTCTACCTATACGTGACCGCTGTCCAGGTAGGCGACTCAACTACCAACATAATCGTGGGCGATGACGACGTTGATGTCACCGTTGATGTGCAGCAGCCAGACAATGCCGTCGACAAGTACTTCCGCCAGGATTTCACACTGTCCAACACAGTGACGGTAAGTCACAATTTGCAGAAGCGCCCGTCTGTAACGGTGGTTGATTCCGCGGGCGACGAGGTCGAGGTGACAGTGGTCCACGTCGACGACAATAACCTCACTTTAAGCATTGCGAATGTATTTTCGGGAAACTAAACAGATTCCAAGTCCGGCAAACGCCGGGCGGCTCACGGTGCCCGCCACTGCTAGCCCGGTTTTTGCACCCGAGTTGGGGCGACACGTGGGTTGAATAGGCGAAAGTGCCTGTCTCGTAACGAGATAATCGTTCTTGCGACAGTTCGATGTCCGGAGCGAGGAGGCACTTTCAAGGTGAAGGGTAGCAAGGCTGGGTCGGGGATGTTTCCGGTGCCGCGGGTGAGGGTGTCCGGGGACGGCGCGGGGGTCGTCTCGCATGCCGGGGTCGGGCTGCTGCGGGAGGTCGCCGGGCTGACCGGCCTGACCGCGGGGGTGACTCAGGTGTTGGCGGATGCCTATGCCGGGCCGTGGTTGCACGAGCCGGGTCGGGTGTTCACCGATCTCGCGGCGGCGGTCGCGGACGGCGCGGATTGTGTGTCGGGGATCGCGGTAGTCGGTGATCAGAGTGATCTGCACGGTCCGGTCGCGTCGACGACCACCACGTGGCGGCTGCTGGATGAGCGGATCACCACCGGCCATCTGCCGGGAATCGCACAGGCACGCGCTGCTGCCCGGGCGGCGGCGTGGGCGGCGGGTGCGGCCCCGCCGGCCGGAAAGGCCCTGGTGTTGGACGTGGACGCCACGATCTGCCTGGACTACTCCGACGCCAAGGAGAACGCGGCGGCGACGTGGAAACACACCTATGGATTCCACCCTTTGCTGGTGTTCCTGGACCGCCTGAGTGTGACAGCGTGAAGTGGCCCCGGCGTGCCAGCTTGGTTTGGCCCCACCCCGAGGCAGGACTGGAACGTCTCTTGGACGTCAATTCTTCGGGCGGTGAACGGCATAGTGCCGCCCGGTCCCTTTCGCCCGCCCAAGGAGTCAACGATGACCGAAAAAGCCCTGCTGGACCTGGACGAGATGGTCGCGGCGGTCAAGAAAATGCCGCCCGCCCGACGCCGCGACCGAAATCGACCGGAAGTTCCGGCCGAGCCGGCCGGCGGACGGCCCCACCCGGCGGAACCGTCTCCGCCGGAAGGTGAAACCGCCGACGGTGGCCCTCTCGCTGTCGTGCCGGCCGCCTTCTCGGCGACGCTCGATCAGCCCTTTCTGATGTGGGAATTCCCGCATCCGGAAACGGACGTCTGGCTGGACAGCACGGTTCAACCCTTCGGCAGCCTTTTCAAGATCCTTGTCGACGACAGCCACAGCCACCCGCTCCGTCAATTCGTCTTCCATTTCCTGTTCACCGCGCCTGAAGACGTGGTGGTCGACGTGTCCACGTCGCTGTTGCTCAACGGGAACTCGTCGGTATCCGCTGCGGCCGGCATCTTCTCCGGCACCACTGTGAACCGGTTCCCGGATGGCTATCTGGACATCACCCGCTGGTCGGGGTGGGCGGCGGGATTGGACCAGACACCGGTGACCGACGATCGCTACACCGGTCGATTCTCGGCCAACCTCCATGCCCAGGGCGGCCACATCTTCGGGGATCCGGGTACGGCGGGCCAGACGTTCGCCCTCGATCAGACTCTGCTCGGTTTCACCGCCCTCGGCATCCCGGCGGGTGCCACCACTATGTTCCGGGTCGTCCTGGAGGAATCGCACGCCTTCGACGACGACGGCGGCAACCTCTCCGACAACGTGACCGTCGATTTCAACTCGGGCTCGAATTTCGCGATGTGCCCGAGCCTGGCCTTGAACAGTCACAGCGGCTGAGAGATCGGCGGCCCGATCCACCCGGTGTGCCGATCCCGGGGCGAGGCCGGTGCCCGGTGGGAGACTGGCCACATGGCCATGGCTTCCGCCGACACCTCCGGCGTCCACGCGGACGCCGGTCGCGCGGCCGCAGCCGACCCGATCAACCCGGTCGACCCACAGACCAGCGACCGGGCGGTCGTCGACAGGGACGTGCTGCGCCACGAATTGGCGGCCGGCGCGATGACCGAGGCCGATCACCTGGAGAGCTGGTCGATCCGGTTCGGTCTGCTGGGCGACCCGAATCGGTTGCGCATCATGTTGGCCCTGCACCGCGCGCCGGGGATCACCGTCGGCACACTGGCTGCAGCCGTTGGGATTTCGGACAACGCCGCGTCACACGCGCTTTCCGCACTGCGCACCGCCGGGATGGTCACCGCCAGCCGCGACGGCCGCTACCGGCGCTGGTCGGTGGCCGACGAAGAGGTGCACGAGATTCTGCATGCGGTCGGGGCCAGCCATTCCGCCCTGCACGAGCACCACTGACGCCCCGCGCGGGCGCCCGAGACGGGCTGTGGGCCGGTCAGCCGACGACCAGCGAATGGACGAACGCCACCTTGTCCAGCACCGCAGGCGCCAGCACGAACGGGTAAAGGTCGGGGTGACCCATCGACCGGTTGATCATGTTGAGCGACCAGGTCATCGGAACCCACAGCGCCATGATCCGGTCGAAGCCGACCCGACCGGACAATCGCGAGGTCAGCGTGGCGGCGGCCGGGGCCAAACCGAAAGCCGCTGCGGTGTCAAGCGTGTCACGGATATGGAGATAATGGGCGAAGGTCTCGGCCCAGTCCTCGGCCGGGTGCATGGTGGCGTAGGACGACACGTAGGTCTCTTCCCAGCCGGCCGGCGCCCCTTGCGTGTAATGGCGGTCGAGGGCCGCTTGGTAATCCGAATCGGGATCGCCGAAGAGGCGCGCGAACTCCTGCCGGGCCGGGTTCCGCTCCGCCAGCACGAAAAAGTAGTAGTGCCCGATCTCGTGGCGGAAATGGCCGAGCAGCGTCCGGTACGGCTCATCCATCGACACCCGCAGCTGCTCCCGGTGGACATCGTCGCTCTCGGCCAGGTCCAGCGTGATCAGCCCGTCAGCGTGACCGGTGACCACCGGCTCCTGAGCGCTGGACAGCAGATCGAAGGCCAGGCCCCGTTCGGGATCCCGCGCGCGGTCGACGATGGGCAGATCCAGTTCGGTCAACTCGAGCACCAACCGCCGCTTGGCCGTCTCAGCGTCCGCGAACTCGGCCAGGGCCACCGGGTCGTGGTCGGACGGCCGGGTGCGGGTCAGCGAGCACGAGCGGCACAGGTCGGTATGGGCCGGCGCCAGCCAGTTGCAGCGGGCGATCGACTTGTTCAGGCAGCGCGCCCGCGACGGGTCACCCACCGCGGTGTCGTCTGGAGCGACGAGGGCGAACGACACCGTGTTCAGGTCGAAGGCCACCCGAAATCCGCAGCGCAGGCACTGCGAATTCTCGAAGGCCAGGCGCTGACCGCAGTGCGGACAAGCAAAATCACGCATGCTTCATTCGATCACGTTTCGCGGCCGCCACTTTCCTCCGCCCAGGCGCTCGGCGCCGCGACCGCCGCCACGTCCACCGACACCGTCATGGTGCTGCTGGTCGCGTCGGTGAAGATCACCCCGCGCAAGGGTGGGACGTCGCCATAATCACGCCCCCAGGCCACGGTGATGTATCTCTGGTCCACCAGCTGGTCGTTGGTCGGGTCGAAGGCCAGCCAACTGCCTTCCGAAAGCCGCACGGCCGCCCAGGCGTGCGTGGCGTCGGCACCGACGACGCGCTGTTGGCCCGGCGGCGGGTCGGTGGCCAGATAACCCGAGACGTAGCGCGCCGCCAGGCCGCGTGACCGCAGGCACGCCACCGCCAGGTGCGCGAAGTCCTGGCAGACGCCCGACCGGTCGGCCATCAGCGTGGCCAGCGAGGTGCCGACCGTGGTGCTGCCCGACCGGTACGCGAAATCCAGGTGGATGCGCGAGTTCAGATCGCGTACGGCGTCGAGCAGTGGACGTTCGGGCGGGAAACACGAACGGGCGTAGTCGTTCACCGCGGCCGTGCTTTCGGCCATCGGGGACGGCGCGGTGAATTCGAGGGCCAGGGGATCCCGGTCGGCGGCCGGCCGCGCCGACTCCCAGCCCGCGCCGCCCGCCTCCACCGGCGCCGGCGCGCCCACCGACACGGTGGACGTGGCCGTCACCTCGAGCCAACGATGGTGCCGGGTGACATGGAAGTAGCTACAGGCGTTTCCGTACACGTCCAGCGATTCGGCCAGATCGCTCGGCGCCGGGTCGACGGTGAGCTCGAACTCGTGGCAGCGCTGGGTCGGTAGGTCCCGGGGGCGCAGATAACCACGGCCGTAGGACGCCGACACGGTGTCGGAATAGCTGTAGCTGGTGCGGTGCTGGACGCGGTACCAGCGTTCCGGTCCGGCGCTCACCGCCGTCCCTGCCGCTCCGGACGCAGCGTGGGACCCAGCGGGACCATCGAACGGGAACGCCAGAAGTGCTGCGCGGCAACCGCATCCGCGAGCGCTCGGAGACTGTCATGCAGCTGGCGCAGGAACTCGGCCAGCTGCGGACGTCGTCCGTCCACGACGTCGTCGAGCTCTTCGGGCCGGGCCCGCCGGACCCGGGCGACAAGTTCCTCGGCCATTCGCTCCGGCCGGCTGGTTCCGGACGCCTCGGGTAACGCCCGCAGGTCGTCGACCGCCGCACTGATCTGGTACGCGAGCGACCGCGGATTTCCGGCGTCGAGCACCAGCAGCTCGAGGACTGTTCCCACCTGCATCCGGCCGGAGTAGCGGCGCCGGTACGTCACTCCGGATTCAGCGGCTGCCACCACGGATGCGATGACGCCGGAGTCGACCGCCGGCGGCCTCACCACCGTCAGCGTGGCGTTCATTAGAGCCGACAGCTGCAGGGCCCGTTCCAGCCGGCGCCCCAAATCCATCAGGTACCAGCCGGGGTCACGCACCATGTTCTCGCTGGCCAGACCGGACAAGGCCAGCAACCCCGACAGCACGGCGGCGTTCGTGGCCTGTAACTGCACACCGCTGTCGTGCGGCGTGGCGCCCAGTTCGGCCAAGGCGCGGTCGATGCCGGCCAACACCATCCAGGAGTCGGACGAGAGCTGATCCGTACCGACCGGGCGGTCTGCTGCAGACCCGCGAACGAGTGGGCGACCGTCCCCGGCGCCTCCGACCGCAGCACCAGCGCTCGCATGCCCGGCAGCGGATCGGCGGGGTCGACGTCGATCTGCGCGCCGGCCACCTCCGCCAGCGCCCTCGCCAGCACGGGCCCGGCGGCCGCGCCGGCATCCTGCGCGCGGAAACGGAAACCGTCCGCTGCTTCCCCGGCGGTGATCAACAGCCGGGTCAAATCCTCGGCGCGCTCGGCGTACCGCCCGAGCCAGAACAGGTCCTCCAGTACCCGGCGCGACGCCGCGGCCGTCATGTCGACGGCCACGACTAGCGAACCGGAGTCGTCCTGCGGGGCCGTCCCGGACCGGTCGGGGTGAGCAGAGCGCACCCAGACGTCCTTGGCGGCCACCGCGCCCGATCGGTGCTCGGTGGCCGGTTCGCCAACCACCCGGCCCAGCCCGCCGGGCATGACCGTCCAGCCGCCCTGGTGCGCAACCGCGAAGGTGCGTAGGCCCGCCCGACGCTCGATCAGGCGGCCCTCCTCCACCGTCGCGGCCGGCCCGAATTCGGCCCGGGACTGCCCGACCCAGACATCCGGGTCCGACCGGATCCGCCGCACCAATTCGGCGCGGACCGCCGGCGCCAGCGTCGCCGGCGCGTAGGACCGTCCCCCGCCGAGCGGCTTGATGACCAGATCGTCGAGTTCGTCCAGTACCCGGGTGAGCCCTTCGGGCCGGCCGCACCACACCGTCGTCACCGAAGGCAGCAGCAGCGATTCACCCAGCAACTCGTGGCACAGCTCAGGCAGCAAGGGCAACAAGCCCGGGTTCTCAACTGCGCCGCTGCCCAGCGTGTTGACCACCGTCACGGTGCCGCGCCGGCACGCCTCCAGCAGCCCGACCACGCCGAGCTCGGAGTCCGGACGGAGATCCAGCGGATCCGACCACGCCGCATCGACGCGCCGGAGGACCACATCGACCGGCTCGTAGTGGCCCAACGCGCGCATGAACAGCCGGCCCGCCCGCACCGTCAGATCGGCGCTCTCCACCAGCGGAACACCCAGCAACGAGGCGAGAAAGGCTTGGTCGAAAGCGGTCTCCGAATGCGTACCCGGACTGAGCACCACCACGCGCGGACTTTCGGGATTCGACACGGTCGCCGGCGCCAACGCCTGCAGCGAGCCGAGCATGGTGTGGAAGAAGGTCGAGAGGCCGCGGGGCCCGACCCGGCGAAACAGGTCGGGAAGCACCCTGGCGAGAACGCGCCGGTCGGCCATGGCATACCCGGCCCCGGACGGCGCCTGCGCCCGGTCGGAAAGGGCCACGAAATCACCCCGGACGGTTCGGGCCAGGTCGACCGCGTGGAAGAACAGCTGCGCCATTCCAGGGATGCGGATGCCGTGGGCCGGGCGGAGGTAATGGTCGTGCCGGAAAATCAGCGGGGCCGGGATCAGCCCGCGGCTGATCAGCGACCGGGAGCCGTAGATGTCCAGAAGGACCGCGTTGAGCAAGCGGGCCCGCTGCAGGAGCCCGGCCTCCAGCAGCATCCAGTCGGCGCCGTCGATCACCAGTGGGATCGGGTCGAGGGGCCAGCGCTGCGCGGTCTTCTCAGCCGCCCCGGCCGGAGCCGCGCCGATCGGCGTGTACGTCACGCCGTCGTCTTCCAGGACGCGGTCCACCAAAGAGGTCAAGCCGGCCAGGCCGTGCTCTCCGGCTGCCGACACCAATTGCTGGACGATCCCCGCTTCGGACCAGCGGTCCGGTTCTGGAACCGACCCGAAAACAGCTGTCGGGCTTACGGATCCGTCCTGCATGGAGCCACGCAGGGTTGGGTTCACGGGAGCCGGCGCTCAGCTGTCGGCGGGTCCGGGATTCTCCGGCTTCAGCGGAACGGCGTCCACGCCCGCTTCTTTGCGCTGCGCCGCGGTGATCGGGGCCGGTGCCGCAGTCAACGGGTCGTATCCGCCGCCGGATTTCGGGAAGGCGATGACCTCGCGGATCGACGATTCCCCGGCCAGCAGCATGGTCACCCGGTCCCAACCGAAGGCGATGCCGCCGTGCGGCGGCGCCCCGAAGGAGAAGGCGTCCAGCAGGAACCCGAACTTCTCCCGAGCTTCCGCGGCGGACAGTCCCATCACGGCGAAGACGCGTTCCTGTACGTCCTGGCGGTGGATACGGATGGAGCCGCCGCCGATTTCGTTGCCGTTGCAGACGATGTCGTAGGCGTACGCCTGGGCACTGCCCGGATCGGTGTCAAAAGAATCCAAGAATTCGGGCTTCGGAGAGGTGAAGGCGTGGTGCACGGCGGTCCACGTGCTGCCCGCGCCGCCGACCGTCACGTCATCGGTTTCCGAGGCCAGCTCGAAAAGCGGGGCGTCGACAACCCAGCAGAATTTCCACGCCGCTTCGTCGATCAACCCGCCGCGCCGGCCGATTTCCAGCCGGGCCGCGCCGAGCAGTTCCTGCGCGCCGCGCCGGGCGCCGGCCGCGAAGAAGATGGCATCGCCCGGCCCGGCTCCAGTGGCCTGCGCCAAATTCGCCCGCTCGGCCTCGGAGATGTTCTTGGCCACCGGTCCGGCCAGCGTGCCGTCCTCCCCCACCGTCACGTAAGCCAGACCGCGCGCCCCGCGCTGTTTGGCCCATTCCTGCCAGGCGTCGAAGCCGCGGCGCGGAGTCGAAGCGCCACCGGGCTGCACGACGGCCCCGACATACGGCGCCTGGAACACCCGGAACGGGGTGGCGGCGAAGAAGTCGGTCAACTCGGTGATCTCCAGTTCCAGGCGCAGATCCGGTTTGTCGGACCCGTACCGGTTCATCGCCTCCCGAAAACTCAGGCGTGGGATGGGTGTCTGGACCTCATGGCCGATCAACCGCCACAGCGCGACGACGATTTCCTCGGCCAGCGCGATGACATCGTCCTGGTCGACGAACGACATTTCGATATCGAGCTGCGTGAATTCTGGCTGCCGGTCGGCACGGAAATCCTCGTCGCGATAGCAGCGGGCAATCTGGTAGTACCGTTCCATGCCGGCCACCATCAACAGCTGCTTGAACAGTTGCGGCGACTGCGGCAGGGCGTACCAGGATCCGGGCTTGAGCCGCGCCGGAACCAAGAAGTCCCGCGCGCCTTCGGGTGTGGATCGAGTCAGCGTCGGAGTCTCGATCTCCACGAAATCGTGCCGCGCCAAGACGTCCCGGGCGGCCCGGTTCACATCACTGCGCAGCCGCAGCGCTTTCGCGGGCCGCGCCCGGCGCAGGTCCAGGTAACGATATTTCAAACGCGCCTCTTCACCGGCCGCCGAACTCCCGGCATCGCTTTCGATCTGGAACGGCAGCGGCGCGGCCTCACTGAGCACATCGAGCTCGGTGGCGTTGACCTCGATGCCACCGGTGGGCAGCTCGGAATTTTCGTTGCCCTCCGGCCGGACCTCGACGACCCCGCTGACCCGAATGCAGAACTCGTTCCGCAGGTGATGAGCGGCTGCCAAGACGGCGCCCTGGCGAAACACCACCTGCACGAGGCCACTGGCATCCCGCAGATCGATGAAGATCACGCCACCGTGGTCCCGGCGACGGGCCACCCAACCGGCCAGATTGACCGTGGTCCCGGCGTCGGAGGTACGAAGTGAGCCGGAAAGACGGTCGCGGAGCACAGGCTGAGTCCCTTTCGGAGGGGCGGCGGATGGGGCCGGTTGATTCTATGGCCGCGCGCCGAACCCCCTCGCCGCTTGGTCTTCGACCGTGGACCTCCGGCCGTGCCCCGGCGGTCAGCCAGCGGCGGCCCGGTGCTGCTGGATATGCATGCCCAGCTCAGCGAGGCGCTGGGAACGGGACTGGGCGCCGGGTTTGGCCAACCAGTCGACGAACTTGCGCTGGTCACCGGGCCGCAGGGCCGCGAACTTGGTGGCGGCATCCGGATCGTGCTGCAGAACCGTGGCCATGTCGTCGGGCACGGCCACCCCGGCTTTGGTGATCATGTCGTTCCTCCCGCTTGTTACAGACGCATTTCCGTGGTGTTACCAGTGTGCGCGTGGAAGCGGCGAGGGTCCAGGCGGGCGGCGCAAGCGGGCCTTTCGTGAACGACCTCAGCTGGGTTGGCCGTCGGCACGGGAGGTGAAGAAAGCCCGCTCGGCCTCGGTGCGGCTTTGTTCGGCCGCCTGGCGCCAGTGCCGGCCCGCCTCCGCGTACTGCCCGAGGCGTTCCAGGAGTTGCGCTCGAGCCGCCGCCGCGTACGGGTAACCGGCCAGGTCGACCAGCTCGAGGACTTCGTCCAGGTCGGCCAGTCCGGCGGCCGGACCGAGCAGGTAGGACAACGCCATGGACCGGCCGACGGCGGTGGCCGGCGCCGGGTCGACCACCAGCAGCCGCCCGTACAGCTGGACGATGCGGGCCCAGTCGGTGGCGGCGAACGTCGGAGCGGCGGCGTGTACGGCCGCGATCGCCGCCTGCAAGGTCATGCGGCCGGGAACGGGACTGGCGGCCCAGGCCTGGCCGGCCACGTGCAAACCCCGGCGTCGCAGTGCTTCGTTCCAACGCCCACGGTCCGTGTCCTCGAGGAGGACCTGGGCACCGTCGTCGGCAAACCGTCCCGGTTGGCGAGCCCGGGTCAGCAGCATCAGCGCCAACAGACCCAGGAACTCCGGTTCCCCGGGACGCAGCGCGGCGAGCACGCCCGCCAGGTACTGGGTGCGATCGGCCAGGTCCTCATCGGTCAGCGCGGCGCCGTCCGTGGCCGTGTGAGCCAGCGTGAAGGCGAGATGAACGACGCTGACCACGACGGGAAGCCGTTCATCCACGGTCCGGTTGTCGGGCAGGTCCAGCGCCTTGCCGGCCCGTACCAATTTGGCCTTGGCCCGGGTGTTCCGGGCGGCCATGGTCGGCGTGGGCACCCGAAATGCGCGGGCGATTCCGGCGGTGGAGACTCCACAGGCCAAGCGCAGCGTGAGGGCGGTCTGCTCCTCCACGGTGATCCGCGGGTCGCAGCAGAGCACGACCATCCGGAGTTCGTCGTCGCCCACCACGGCGGCCTCGGCCACGCCGTCGGCGCCAGGAGCGACGCCCGACCAGCCACCCGCCTCCTTGAGCAGCGCCTGCCGAGCGGATTTGGCTTGCCGCACCTTGTCGATGGCGCGGCGCCGGGCAGCGGTGATGAGCCAGGCCTCGACCGAGTCGGGGATCCCGCGGGTGGGCCAGTGCTGCAGAGCGAGCAGAAAGGCGTCAGCGGTGGCTTCCTCGGCGATGTCCAGATCGCGCACGGATCGCAAGGTGGCGGCCAGGATCCGTCCGCTCAGCTCCCGCCGGGCGGTGGCCGCCGCTTGCGCGATGGCCGGACCCAGCCCGCCCCGGGCGTCGCCCGTGGACGTCCTCGCCCGGCCCGGCGTCCCAGGATCCGTCTCGCTCAGCCGAAGTTCCAAACCGGGCGGAGCTCGATGAAGCCGAACGGAGCCGGGCATTTCTTGGCCAGTTCCAGGGCGGTGGCGTCGTCCGGCGCGTCGATGACGTAGTAGCCGCCCAGTATTTCCTTCAGTTCGGGCAGCGGGTTGTCGACCAGCGTCACGGTGTCGGTCCGGGTGCCGCGCAGGAAGCTGGCCGTCGGTGACGGCTGCAGGGCGTCGCCGGCCACCAGCTTGGCGCCCGCGGCCTCCACGGCCTGGGCGAAGTCGCCGTGCGCCGCGATCACGGCGTCGAAGTCGGCGTTGCCGTTCTCCGCGTACGCACCTTCGGTCTCCCAGATGCCGAGAAAGTACTTGGGCATGGTGAATCCTCCTTGTCCTCCGGCCGGAGCCGGTCGGAATGCGCCTGCCTTGTCGGCCGGCCGTCATCAAGGAGACGGATTCGGAGCGAACGGATCGACAGCCGGCGGAACAAATTTTCGCGCGCGGCCGGTGGGTGCCGTCAAGAGCAGGACACGGAGGTGGCTGGGGTGCGCTGTCACGCCTCCGCGGCGACGGTGTGCTTCCAGCTGTCGAAATAGGTGATCTCCTCGACCGGGCGGCGGGGAGCCGGGGAGAAATCTGTTCCCTTGGTGTACGCGACGGGCAGCAGGGCCGCCTGGGTGACCGTGTCGGGAATGCCGAGCAGGTCGCCGATCTCGCGCTGGTAGGCCAGGGTGAAAGACGTCCATACCGACCCCAGTCCCCGGGACCGCAGGGCCAGCTGGAAACTCCAGACCGCCGGATGGATGGACCCGAAGAACCCGGCGGCCGACACCAGATCCGCCGGGCGGCCGAGAAGGCAAGGGATCACCAGCACGGGCACGCGGTCCAGAACGTCCACCAGGTACTGGGCCGAGCTGCGCACCCGCTCCGCCGCCCGGTTCCCCGTCGCCGCCCCAGCCGTGGCGGCGAAATACTCTTCGCTGCCCTGGCGGTAGTAGTCGGCAATCACTGATCGTTTGGCCGAATCGGTGACCACCACGAAGCGCCAGCCCTGCGAGTTGCTACCGGTCGGTGCCTGGGTGGCGAGCCGCAGGCAGTCCAGGATGACCTCGCGTTCGACGGGCCGGTCCAGGTCGAGCCGTTTGCGAACGGCGCGGGTGGTGGTCAGCAGGCGGTCGGTCACGGCCAGATCGAACGGCGGGTTGGTCACGGCCGCCACAGTAGGCCGCCGCCACGGGCGCAATCCCCATTGGGCCGCTGCTGAATGCTCCTTCGATTGTCGTTCGGGGGCAACCGGATCAATCCGGCGCCGGTCAAGGTCCACCTCATCACCGGTTGCGGATCGACCGGCTTCGAGGAGTCTGCTCGGCGGCAGCGGCGCGCAACTGACCGTTCTCCAGTTCCAGCGACAGCACCAACGCGATACCGGCCAGATTGAGGCCCGCGTCGAGGAGGTCACCGATCCGGCGCAGGCGGACCAGATCATCCTGGCTGTAGCGGCGGGTCCCGCCGCCGGTGCGGTCCGGTTCGACCAGGCCTCGAGCCTCGTAGAGCCGGAGGTTCTGGACACCCATCCCGACCAGCTCGGCCGCGACCGAGATGCCGTAGACCCCTCGGGACGGGTCGACCCGCTCCGAGGGCGTCTGCGGTGTGTCAGCCACGTAGGTACCTCCAGGTGTCGGATCCGGCCGGACCGACTGGCGATCGGGCTTGCACAAGCTCGTCGCCGGTGCTACAACAAATCTACAGCGCACGCCACAGATCATCAATGGTCAGTGGGGTAACCGGAAAGGCATCCGTCAACAGATTGGTGGAGGTGGTCACGATGCTGGTGCGCACAGATCCGTTCCGCGACCTGGATCGGCTCGCTCAGCAAATGTTCGGTAGCCAAGGCACTCCGGCCCGGCCGTCGGTGATGCCAATGGACGCTTGGCGGGACGGCGAGACTCTGGTGGTCGAATTCGACCTTCCCGGCGTCGCCGGCGAGTCCATGGATGTCGACGTCGAACGGAACGTCGTCACGGTGCGCGCCGAGCGGCCCACCGCCCCTTCGGGTATGGACTTCCTGGCGGCCGAACGGCCCCGCGGCGTCTTCAGTCGGCAGTTGGTGCTCGGCGACAATCTGGACACCGAAAACATTCAGGCCGCTTATCAGGCCGGCGTGCTGACCTTGCGCATTCCGGTGGCCGAGAAGGCCAAGCCACGCAAGATCGCTGTCAGCGCGGGTGAAAAATCAGGTGGGCACGAGGTCATCGACGAAAAGCCGGATCGGGAATTCGCGAGCACGTAATTCGCTCCAAAGAGCATAGTTTCACTCCGAACGCCGCAAGTGGCGGTCCCGCTTGACCACGGGAACCGCCACTTCCGGACCAAGCCAGCGCCTCCGCCGGCCCTCCCCTGCGAGATCAGGGTTTCAGAACGACCTTGATGCAGCCGTCGGTCTTCTCCTGGAAAGCCCGGTATCCGTCCGGCGCTTCGTTTAGCGGTATGGCATGGGTGGTCAGATCCAAGGTGCCCAGCGGGTCGGCCGGATCCTCGACCAGCGGCAGCAATTCCTCGATCCAGCTCTTCACGTTGCACTGGCCCATGCGGAGTTGGATCTGCTTGTCGAACAGACTCATCATCGGCATCGGATCAGCCGTGCCGCCATAAACCCCGCTCACCGACACGGTGCCGCCCCGCCGAACGGCGTCGATGGCGGTGTACAGGGCGGTGAGTCGATCGACACCGGCGGTCTCGATGAGCTTTTGGGCGGCCTTGTCGGGCAGCAGCCCGACCGCGGCCTGCGCCATCTTCCCGGCCGTTGCCCCGGAGCCACCGTGAGCTTCCATACCAACCGCGTCCACCACTGAATCCGGTCCGTTTCCTGCGGTGGCCTCCCGGAGAGTCCCAGCGATGTCCTCGAACTCGTCGGGGTCGAAAGTTTCCACTCCGTACCGGGCCGCCATCGCCCGCCGTTCTGGGACGGGGTCGACCCCGATGACGCGGTGTCCGAGATGCCGGCCGATGCGAGCGGAGAACTGACCGACCGGGCCGAGGCCCAGTACCGCCAACACGCCACCTTCCGGCACATCGGCGTAGCGGACGGCCTGCCAAGCGGTCGGCAAGATGTCGGACAGGAACAAGTATTTCTCGTCCGGACCGCTCGCATCGACCTTGATCGGTCCGTATTGGGCCTGCGGCACTCGCAGGTACTCGGCCTGACCGCCGGGGACGGCGCCGTAAAGAGAGCTGTAGCCGAACAGGGCCGCGCCGGTGCCGCGCGATCGCACCTGCGTCGTCTCGCATTGACTCTGCAGCCCACGGGTGCACATCACACAACGACCGCAGGCGATGTTGAAGGGCACCACGACGCGATCGCCCGGCTTGATGTGGTCGACGTCGGCACCGACTTCCTCCACGATGCCCATCGGCTCGTGGCCGAGGATGTCGCCGCTGGTCATATAGGGACCGAGAACCTCGTACAGGTGAAGGTCCGAGCCGCAGATCGCCGTCGAGGTGATCCGGATGATCGCGTCGGTCGATTCCTGCACAGTGGGATCAGGCACCTCTTCGACGCGGACGTCGCGCTTACCGTGCCAAGTCACTGCACGCATCTGCCGAACTCCTTCTGTCCGCCACCCGCTCTTCGGTCTGGCTCGATCGTCAGTAGCCGAGATGGGACCGCCCTAATCGCCCGGAACCGACCAGTACGCTACGAACCCGGCCGAAACCGTCGTGCGGTCGTCCACTCGGAACGGCACAGCGTTCCGATTGGTGAAGACGCCGCGGAGCGTCGCACCTGGGATGGCAATGAGAAAGGAAACCCGGATGAGCAAGGAGTTGACCGGTCGGGTGGCCCTGGTCACCGGCGGTGCCAGCGGGCTGGGCCGGGCCACCAGCCTCAGCCTGGCTGCGGCGGGGGTACACGTGCTGATCGCCGACATCGACTCCTCGGGTGCCCAGCTGACGCAGAACCTGCTGACCGCCGCGGGAGGCACCTGCGAACCGGTCGAGCTGGACGTCACCGACCACCGGCAGCGGCAGCAGGCGATTGCGCAGGCCAGGCAGGTTCACGGAGAAGCGTTCAACATCCTGGTCAACGTGGCGGGGATCGACCGGCCCGGATATCTGCACGACGTCAGCCTGGCCGACTTCCAGGAAGTGAACGCGGTCAACTACGAAGGACCCGTTTTCCTGATGAGCGAGTTCCTCAAGCTCTTCCCGGCGGGCAGCAGCGGGCCCAAGGGCGAGATCGTGAACGTCATCTCGCTGTCCGCCATCACCGTGGGCAGCGGGGCCGTGGCCTACAACAGTTCCAAGGCGGCCCTGGCCAAAGCCACGGAAATCGCTCAGCGGGACGCCCTCGAGTTCCAATATCACTGCCGGATCCAAGGCATCATGCCGGCCGCGATGGACACCCCCATGATGCAAAGGTGGGGCATTCCGGCCGAACGCATGATGCCGCCTGATGTCGTGGCGGCGGAGATTGTGCACGCCTTGCGCCGGCCCGCCGTCGCCTACGGACAGAACCTGGTGTTCACCCCTATCGCCGAACCCGACTGGCCGCGCTGAACCACCGGAGCGGCCCGGGCAGCACCCCGCAGTGTTTCGCGATGCCCCGCGCCGGGAATGAACACAGCAGCCGAACCCCGAACCGCGGGGGGCCGGTGAGCCGCTGCACCCCACGCTCCATGTCCCCGTCTGCGATCGATTGCCTCGCTCGTTCCCGCGGATGGGTGTGCCGGCGCCAGCCCATGTGGCCGTCGACCCATCTGGCCAGTACAAAGGAGCGACGCTGGTGTCGATGACTGAATACGACGATGTCGTAAAGGCGGTCGAAGCCAAAGTGCTGGACGTGTCTTTCCCGTGTCTGGGCGCCAAGTCGGTGTTTCATCGGGGCCGATTCGCGGTCAGGCGTTACGGCACATTGGGCGGCACAGCGCATCATGACCAATTAGTGGCCGACCTGCTCGAGTACACCTCGGGCACCGATTTGTCCGAGGGATTCGCGTCTTTCCTGGCCGTTTACGACGGCCCCGACATCACCGACGAAGCTCACTTCGAGAAATTGCTCTGGTCGGAGCTGCGGGGCCTGCATCGGAGCGACCCGGCCGACTGGAGCCCGCTGGTCTCGCCGGATCCCAAAGATCCGCACTTCGGGTTCTCGCTGGGCGGAACGCCTTACTTCGTGGTCGGTATGCATCCGCGCGCCTCACGGCTGGCACGGCGAACCCCGCAACCGGTGCTGGTGTTCAACTTTCACGAGCAGTTCCAGCTGCTGCGCCGGTCCGGCCACTACAGCCGCATGCGGGAAGCCATTCGCACGCGCGACATCCGGCTGCAAGGAAGCATCAACCCCATGGTGGAAGACCACGGCGCGACATCGGAGGCCCGCCAGTACTCCGGGCGGCCCGTCGAAGCCGACTGGTCCGCACCGTTTCCCGGAGAGCAGGCGGTGGGGTCGTGAAACCCGAGAACGTCCAGCGGCTGCGGCCGCAGACCGGCACCGGCTTTCGGCTGGCCACCGGCGACCAGCTGGTCATCACCGATCCGCAGGGCGGTCAGGTCAGCGACTTCTATTGCGTCAGTGCCGAGGACCCGCGCGAAGTGCTGTCCAGCGGGCGAAGCATCGACTACGGGAACAAGCTGTTGTTCTCGCAGGGCGACGTGCTGTACAGCGACCGCAGCCGGCCCATGGTGACCATTACCGAGGACACCTGCGGCCGCCATGACTTTCTGCTGACGCCCTGCGATCAGCCGACGTTCGATCTTCTTTATCCCGAGTTCAAGGGCGAATATCACCCCAGCTGCCTGGAGAATCTCACCAAGGGCCTGGTGCAGTTCGGAGTTGATCCGACCCGGATAGGAACCACGTTCAATGTGTTCATGAATGTGTCATGGACGGCGGAGGGAACGCTCAGCATCGGCCGGCCGACATCGAGGGCGGGCGACTTTCTCGTACTGCGCGCCGAGATGCCGCTGCTGGTCGGATTGACGGCCTGTTCAGCGGAGAAGTCCAACGACGGGGTATGCAAGCCCATCGATTTCGCCGTCTTGCCGGCCGCGGACGTTCCCGAGGTGGCCCGGACCGACTGAGATGGATTCCGGTATGTCTGCTCCGACCTATCACCTCACCATTCGCTGCGAAATCGAAGTCCTCGACCCGAACGCTGTCCTCGCCTCACCTTCGGCCATGTGCATGGATCTGACGCAGGATGGTCACCTCGAGGTCTACCTGCCGGCATCGGTGGCCGAAGGCCTGGTCAGCCGGTTCACCGCGTTGCTGGACGGGCTGATGGTCCCGCACGACGGGCTGAAAGTGCTGTCCCATCAGGAAGATCTGCAGGAATGGCACTCGTGACTCAGGCTACGGCAGTGGGCGAAGCGGGGCATTCGGGTCTGGCGTACATCGTGCCCTTCCGCGCGGACGGCGGCGAAGACATCTCCGATCTCGTTCGCTATCTGGCGGGCATCAGTACGGCCGTGGCGATCGTGGTGGTCGACGGGTCAACGCCGGAGCGTTTCCGGGACAACCTCTCGCGGTGGCCCGAAGGCGTTCGGGTCCTGCCACCAGGGCCGTGGCCAGGCCGGAACCGCAAAGTAGCCGGGGTCGTCACCGGCGTGGTCGCGACCGACCACGAATTCGTCATCGTGGCCGACGAGGACGTCAGATACACCCTTGCCGACCTGAGCCAGATGCGGAATCGGCTGGCGGAGGCAGACGTGGTCCGGCCGCAGAACATGTTCTCGCCCCGGCCCTGGCACGCTCGCTGGGACACCGCCCGCAGTCTGATCAATCGGGCTTTCGGCGCCGATTACCCGGGGACCTTCGGCCTGCGCAGATCCGTCTTCCTGCGCGCCGGCGGATACGACGGGGACGTGCTGTTCGAGAACCTGCAGATGGTGCGCACTCTGGTGGCCGCAGGTGCGCGCCTGGACAATGCGGGCGACTTCTACATCGCCCGGCGCCCACCCCCGGTGAGGGCATTCGTCCGGCAGCGGGTCCGGCAGGCGTACGACGATTTCGCTCAGCCTGCCCGGCTGGTGGCCGAGCTGGCCCTACTGCCCATGCTGGTCACGGTGTTCCGGCGGCCCTGGGGAGTGCTCACGTTCCTGGCCGGCGCCGCCGGAGTGGCCGAGGTGGGCCGGCGGCGGGCGGGTGGCGCCCGGATATTTCCGGCCACCGCCTCCTGCTGGGCGCCCCTGTGGATGCTGGAGCGGTCGGTGACCGTTTGGTTGGCTGTCTGGGCGCGCTGCCGCGGCGGGGTGCGTTACCGCGGTGAGCGCATGCGGCATGCCGCCTTGCCGCCCCGCGGGAAACCGGAATTGGTCACCCGGCTGGCCTCGGCCCTGCTGTCCGCTGGGGAGCGGGTCGGACCGGAGCCGGAGCGGATCATCGAGAAGTGGGGCACGGCCAGGCCGAATTGACCGGTCGCGCCGGCCCACCCAACCCGGCGTTTCGATGGCGAGGAAGGAACATTCGTGGACACCGAAAGAGTTGCGGCAGCGCCCGAGCGGGAGCCGGTGGGTTCTTTGCTGTTCATCGGCAATGCCACGATGCTCATCCGTCTCGGCGCCATCACGTTGCTGACGGACCCGAACTTCCTGCATCAGGGGCAGTACGCATACCTGGGCAAAGGCTTGCTGTCCAAACGGCTGACCGAGCCGGCGCTCGCGATCTCCGAGCTTCCGCCCCTGGATGCGATCGTGCTGTCCCACTTGCACGGTGATCACTGGGACCGGGTGGCTCAGCGCGGACTGGATCGCAACCTGCCGGTGCTCACCACCCCGGCCGCCGCGCGCCGGCTGCAGTGGCGCCGATTCTCCCGGGCGACGGGATTGCGCACCTGGGTGTCTCACACCCTGGTGTCCGGAGGCGAACAGGTCGTGGTCACCGCGCTCCCCGGCCGCCACGGCCCGGGACCCGCGCAGTTGCTGTTGCCGCCGGTGATGGGGTCGATGCTCGAGTACGGCCCGGTCGGTGGACCGGTTCGGCTGCGCATGTACATCTCCGGCGACACCCTGCTGATCGACGACCTGCGGCAGATTCCCGCGCGTTATCCGCACATCGATGCCGGAGTTCTGCATCTGGGCGGCACCACCCTGCCCGGTGGGCTGGTGGTCACGATGACCGGCGAGCAGGGGGCCGCGCTGTTGGACCTGGTTCGCCCGGTGGTGGCTGTCCCTGTTCACTATGACGACTACACCGTCTTTCGGTCCCCGCTGGCCGATTTCCGGTCAGCCGTCGAGGCGCGGGGGTTGCAGGAGCGGATCCGCTATGTCGCGCGCGGCGACACCCTGCCGCTGTACGCCGGATCAGCGACTTCTGGGTGATCACGGCCCGGGAGGCGCGGTACGACGGTCAGCGGGACGGGATTCGAATGGTCGGCCCGGCCGCAGCGGGGAACCGTGGTGGTGAGCCCCGGTGGCGGCAATCGCCGGTCACCGCTCGAACTCGGTCAGCGGGAGCGACCGAGCCGTCATTGTCAGAAAGGACGCGACATGACAGCGCCGACCCTCGGTCTGGTGGATCTGCCCATCCAGGAGACCACCCACCGAATCGATCAACTGGCCGCCGCGCTGCAGAGCCGGGTGGCCCGCATCGCCGCGCAACCCGCGCTACGACCGGTGGTGAAGGCCCTGTCCGGAGAGAGCTGGCTGGGTCATCCGGCGCATCCCGCCATCGTCACCGTTCCAGCGGGAGCCTGGGCCGTCACCGCCTGGTTCGACGCGCAGTCCGTCCTGCGCCCGGATTCCCGAGCCGAGACGGTGGCCGACGCGGCCCTCAAATTCGGCATCGTCACCGCCGTGCCCGCCGCCCTCACCGGCATCACCCAATTCCTGCGCACCGACGGCCCAGCCCGGCGCGTCGCCGCGGTGCACTGGACGCTCAATGCCAGTTCGGTGGTCCTGTACACCGTTTCTTCGGTGCTGCGGGGCCGGGGCAGTCGCCGCGCGGCGCGTCGTGTCGCCCTGATCGCCCTGGCTCTGGTGGGGCCGGGCGCCTACCTCGGGGGCCAGCTCGTTTACAAGTACGGAGTCGGCCGCATGGACTCCCGGCCCTGACCGACGTGGATCAACGAGGATTGCTGAACGGCTTCGGTGGATGGGGCGGGTGGCCGGTGGCATTGGTGATGAGATCGGCGGCGACGGCCAACAGCTTGCGATTACTGTTTTGCGATGTTTCCCGCAGAATCGCATAGGCGTCACGCCCGGAGATACGGCGCTGCCCCATGATGATGCCGATGGCTTGGTCGATGACGGCCCGCGTGGCCAGCGCCTCACGAAGTTGCTGTTCGATCGCCACCTGATCGATGCGACGCAGCACGATCTTCAGCGCGGTGGTGGCCTGCCGGGCGAATTGTTCGGCGTGTTGCCGCTCTGGGCGCCCGAAGCTGTCCGCTTCCAGGCTGTAGATGTTCAGCGCCCCGATGGTGGCGCCGTCGACCGCCAATGGCAGCGACAGGGAACTGCGGATGCCCCAGGCGAGCGCGTGGATCCGGTAGTCGCTCCAGCGCTCGTCGGTGGCGAGGTCGGAAACCAGGACCTGCTCCCCGGTGTGCAGGGCCTGCAGACACGGTCCTTGGCCGCGGCCGTACTGGATCTCGTCGATGCGCGAGGCCAGCTCGTCGCTCACTGCGACGGTCGACACTTCTCCCCCGCGCCGCATCGTCACTCCGCAGGTCACCGAGTGCGCGACCCACGCCGCCAGCCTGGTCACGTGACTCATGAATTCGGCAATGTCCGCCGACTCCACCAAGGCGTCCTGAAGCTCCACATAGGCAGCCGCAAGATCGGCGACCGCTGGTCCGTTCGCTCTGTCGCGATCCAGGGTCACTTCGCTGAGATTTACGTCCGACGGGGACATCCGACTCCTACCTCCGTGCGGCCCTGCGCGGCACGGCCGAGCAGGCGCCCGGCGACGGTCCACTTGTTTGGCGGAAGTCGACACGCACCGCCCACAGGGTACCTTCGCCGCTCTGGATGACCGCCAAACGCTAGTATGGCTGTGGGTGCGGATAAGACGCCCGAGGCGGGTCAACCGCTGCGCAGGCTCCGAGAACCACTCGGTGATCTACACATGCACCAATCAGACACATTGCTCGACTATTCCGATGGAGAGGATTTCCCGGCGATCGCCGGCGGGACGCCCCCGGACGGACATTCGTCGGTCTCGTCCGCGTCCCCGGACCTCCAACTGGTCGAGCTCAAGGAACAGCTGGCACAAGTCACGCGGAAGATCGAGCACCTCACGGCCGCGCTGGAATCCAGCCGCCGCATCGGTTGCGCAATCGGCATTCTCATGAGCCGACACCACTACACCTCCGACGAGGCCTTTCAGCGGATCGTCGTCGCCAGTAACGCGATGCACCGCAAGGTCCGGGAGCTGGCCGAAGACATCATTCTGGTCGGTGACCTGGAGCACACCGATCCGGCTTGATCCGCTTCGGGACCGCCGTGTGGGCGTCTTCACCGCGCATCGTGGGCCGAAGTCGCGTCAACGGATTTGCGGTGGGGAACCGGCTGTTCGACCGTCCATCGCCTCGCCTGAGGAGCTCCCTCATGTCCCCCGAAGAGATACTGGCCCGAATCACGGAGCTCGACCTCGACACGTCCAGGCGCGGTTCGGCGGAGCTGGACCGGATCCTGCTGGAGCTGAACGATCTGGCGTCCGCGGTTCACCAGTTGGATCCCGGCGACGTGGCCGCGACCAGGGCCACCATCGACGAGTTGCGTCGTCGCTACACCGCTTGGTTCAACGTCGCGGTGGCACGCGAAGCGGGTCAGGTGGCCCCGCCGGAGAGCATCAACCCTGCCGATCCGGTGCCCGACAACTCCTGACGGACAGGACTGGAACCAACGGCACCTGCTGCCCGAACCACAACCGCTTGCGCGCTGCGTCCGAAACCTTCTGCTGATCAAGACCTTCGGTGTTGAGCGCTCGGCCGGAGTCCGTTCATTAGCGGGCGAAACGCAAGAGTTTCCAGGTCCAGTTGCTTTCAGCCGCCGGTCAACTCGCCCAAGAGCTCGGTCAGGCTGCCGGTGGCCAGGCAACAGCTCGCGTCACCGCTCCCGTAATAGACATGCAGCAGGTCGCCTCGGACAATCGCGCCGGACGGAAACGTCACATCGGCGATGACGCCATGTCGGTCGCCCTCGGTTTCGGGTTCCAGGATGGGATGCCTGGTGCGGGACAGGACGATCCGCGGATCCCGCGAATCCAACAGAGCGGCTTTGACCGTCCAGCGGTCGTTCGCGAGACCGTTGCCGTCGCAGTACACCAGCAGCCAGCCCGCCGCTGTCCGGATGGGCGGAGCCCCGACTTCCGGTCCGCGCTGGGTACGCTCCTGGTGCGCCGGAGCGAGCACGGCCCATTCGTCGAAATGCTCCAGGGTTCGGGCCACCGCGCCGGCCGGCGGCCGAATGACGTCCGCGAGGGTTTCGGCGGCCACCGCGACGATCGAGGACAGCGGCGAATCTGCTTCCCAGGTGTACAGCCACCAGAATTTCCCGCCGATCTCCTCGGGAAAGACAGTCGCCGCCTTGGAGCGGCTGCCGGCGGGTCCCACCACGCCGTGCTTCCGCCACAAAATCCCGTCGTGGCTGGTGGCGAGGGCAATCCGGACGACCTTGCGCCCGTCGCCGGCGTCCGCGACAGCCGTGTAGTGCATGAGGTACGTGCCGGCGATGCGGGTGACTCGTGCGTCCTCGCAGGCGTCCGAGTCGTAGGGCTCGGACGGCGTCAACACCGGCTCCGCCCGGCGGGTCCACTGCACCCCGTCGACACTTTCGGCGTATCCGATCACGCTGACGTACCCGCCTCGTTCGGCGAACCGGATGTCGTTGGTGGCCCGGTAGTACATCCGCAGACGGCCCCGGTCGTCGATCACGCAGGGGTTCAGCACCGAGCCGGCCTGCCAGGGACTCGAGGGATCGAGGGCCAGAATCGGATTGGCCGGGTGGCGGACCAGTTTCACGTTGGCCGCGACGGCCGCACCTTCGGTTGGCCCAGTTGTTTGGCGGCCGACTCGGCCACCCGATCGGCGAACCGTCGCAGGTAGGCGCTCTCCAGCTCGTCCGTGCGGTGCAAGTGATTGCGCCATTGATGAGCGGTGCCCTCGACGAAGATTTCGTGCCGCTTCACGTGCAAGTGCGCCAATTCGCGATCCAGGTCTTGCAGACTCAAATCGTCGCCGGAAATTCCCTCGCTCACGGCAGCGCTCCTGTCTTCCGTCCGGCGTCCTCTGGTGCCTTCGGCCCGCTGCAGCAATCTTCCACGACTCCGTTCCCGGCGATCAGCCGACCCCGAACCGTGGTCTACGCCGCTCCGCTGCGGCGATGGGTCAGGTCGATCGAGGCGGCGCACCAGAGCTCGATCGCTCGGGCCGCCCCGCTGACCCGCAGTCCGGCCACGGCGAATTCGAGGGGATGTTCATAGAGCGGCATCCATTGCGGTCAGAACCTGGCCGGAAAACTTCGTAGCGTGGAACGCGGAGTCCGGCACCGGACCGGACAGCGAACGAGAGGCAATCCCATGGACTGGAAAATCGAGCTGATCTTCGTGCCGGTCAGCGATGTCGAGCGGGCCAAGTCCTTCTACGTGGACCAGGTCGGCTTTCATTGTGATTTCGACCAGACGGTCAGCGACGAGATCCGCTTCGTGCAGCTGACACCGACCGGATCGGCCTGCTCCATCGCGTTCGGTCGCGGCCTCTCCGACATGGAGCCCGGGTCCCAGCGCGGCATTCAGGTCGTCATTCCGGACGCGGAGGCGGCCCGGGACCAGCTGCGCGCGGCCGGTGTCGCCGCCAGCGACGTGGATGAGCAGCCCTGGGGCCGCTTCGTGGTGTTCTCCGACCCCGACGGCAACCGGTGGACGCTCCAACAACTTCCGCAGTGGCGCTGAGGCGGTCAATCCGCGCGCGCACCGGCGCCGGCATGTTCGCCGAGAATGCGGCCGGCTGCACCGAGCAGCAGATCTCGGCACACGTCGGCCCTTTGCTGCCGCGCCACCTCGATCGCCGATAGGGCGGCGGCCCGGGACCCCCGGCCCTCGACCGCGGCGATCGCGGCCAGCACGGCGTCGGCCTCCGCGGCGGCGGCGGAAAGCCAAGGCGCCAGTTCGGCGAGCAAAGCCGGATTACCACCCCGCAGCCGCCCGCGGTCCGTCCAGGCGGCGAGCTCGCCGGCCAAGACGCCCCGGCTGGCCGGCTCCTGGACGGCTCGCTCGACCAGCGCGGCCAAGCGTGGATGTCGAGGGGCGTCCGGGGGCCACTCGCGGGCCGCCTCGAACAGGAAGGCCAACGCCTCAGCATCGGTGCCGGCAATCTGTCGACGCGCCCGGGTCCAGGCCGCCGCGGGCCGGTAAGCGGCGGGGTTCCAGGCCCATTCGGCGAAGGTGGCCACCGGCACTTGGGACGGTATGGCTGCGATCATCGGGTTGGCGGCGACCCCGGAGACGTCCTCGGCAGCCAAAATGGCCGATCGCCCGGTCAAGGGCCCGAGAAACAGCCGTTCCGGCGCGAAGTCGTTGACGGGAAAGTTGTCCCAGAGTTGCACCGGTCGACCGAACGTCGCCCGCGCTGCCCGCAGATCGGCGGCGCTGATACTGCCGGTCACCGTTTCGGGCCCGGTCCAATACACGTCGATACCGACCGGAAGAGCGGTGCGGACGGCCGAACGGTAAAGGGAATCGGCATTCGACGAGTAGTCGGTGGGCACCATGGCCAGCGGAGAATCGGTTGACACCGCATCGGCGAGGACCGCACAGGTGAAGGCGTGGGCGCGGGCCAGGCCCGCCGCACCGGTCCCGAACCGGGCCAGATCGGCTGGGTGCCTGAGCGTTTCGCTGATGTCGTCGAACAACAGCACCAGATGATTTATGCCGGCCCGGCGCAATTGTTCCGCTTTACCGCGCAGCGTCTCCTGTTCCTCGGCCTGCGAATATTGCATGTCCAAGCCCGTGGAAAGGCCGACGGCGAAGCGAATTCCGAGCTCCGCCGCGCGCACGGCCAACTCGGACAGGGCCGCTAGTTCGGATTCCGGGTAGGCCTCGCGCCAGTCGGCCCGGGCGAACCGATCGTCCTTGGGCGCGTAGACATAGTCGTTCAACCGGTTACGGGCCGAGAAGTCCAGCATGGCCCGGCGATCACTCCATGACCAAGGCGGACCGTAGAAACCCTCGACGATTCCACGCCGGGGTACCTCGGGCCAGTCCTCGATGGTGCCGGTGGACACGACTTCCGGCCCGGACAGTCGATCGAGCAGGCGGCGGGCCTGGCGGACACCTCGTTCGTCGGTCGCCTCGATGGTCGTGAACTGGGCACCCACCTCTAGCCGGTAACCCTCCGGCGAGCCGCGCCAGGCACCCGCGGTGGACGAAGCGGGCGACGCCGCGGACAGTCGCACCCGCACGTCGTGCAGATTCGCCTTCGCTGCGGTGGCCGGTTGGTCGACCAGTCGCGCGGGGGGACCGATCTCGGCCAGCCTCTGGGTGAGGGAAAGAGGCGTCACAGCGACAACACCTGTCCGTCCCGGCGGAGTGCCTGCTGCAAGTGGCCTATCGGGATCTCCGCCACATCGAGGCCGCGACTGAGGGCGATGGCCGCAGCGGTACCAGCGGCCTGCCCCAAAATCTGGTACTGCGGCTCCATCCGGAGGGAGGCGAAGGCGACATGCGATGCGGAGACGCACACTGGCACCACGAGATTCCGACACTGCTCGCGACGAGGCAGCAGAACGCGGTACGGGATTCGGTAGGCGGGCACCGGCACCGACAGATAACCCTCGTTGAACACCATCGGAATGGGCTGCGGGTGTTCGTACACCGGCATCCAGGTGCGCTGCACCTCGCGGATGTCGATGTGGTACGAACCCATCCCGATCGAGTCCTCGAACGGCTGGCCCGCCGGGAGCAGGTCGTGTTCGGTGAGGACCGCTTCACCTCGCATCCGGCGGCCTTCGCGGACGTAGAGCTGATGAGGTAATCCGTCGGTGTCGGAGAACTCGTCGCGTGGCCAACCCCACCGATTCAGCTCCGCTCGAACCGCCGCCGGAACCGCTGGATCGTGCGAAAGAAACCACAAGAAGTCCAGGGTGTATTCCCGATGGCGGTGCACGATGCGGTTGCGCTCGGCGGCGCCGGCCGTCGGGTAGCCGATGTTGCTGCCGTCCAACAGATTCAGCGATATCGGGCCCAGCGAGTTTCCGTCACATTTTCCGTGGGGCAGGTTGGGTTCCAACCCGAGAAAGTCGCCGGCCCGGACGGGCAGGCCCGAGCGCACCAATTCACGGATATACCGTCGGCCGATCTCCCACTGCCCCGGGTCGTACCCACGGCGCTCGGCGAACGGCAGCCGGTCCGATGCTGTGGTCAGGCAGACCCGGTAGCCGTAGGCCATCACCGCGCCATCACCGGATCCGATCTCGGCCAGTGGCTCGTCGCGGATCAGGGGCAACAATTCGCCGGTGGCCGCGAACGGATCGAGGTACGGCGGAAAATTGTGCCGCCCGGGCGCGTATTCCCGTCGCCCGGCGAAGCGTTCGCCGTACAACTGGCGGCTCTCCCGACCCGCCGCCGAGTCGACGCCGGCCGCCGCCATCAGGTCGCCCTCATAGCCGGCGTCCACGCACACCCCGGGCCGGAACCGGCGACCGCCGGCAGCGACCTCGGTGATCCGGGCATCGACCTTTCGCACGTCCTCCAGCGCGCACTCGGTGACCACGTCAACCCCGGCCTCGGCCAGCCAGCCGCTCAGAATGCCCTCGGCGACGTGCGGTTCAGGGCCGGCGAAGGTCCACAGCGGCACCCCGTAGTGGTTCGCGCAGGCTTGCTGGAACGCCAGGGCCAGACCGCCGATCACCCGGCGGTCACCGACGTCCGTGTAGCCCAGTCCGCCGGATGTCATGCCGCCGATGTGCCGCCCCGGCTCGATCAGCACCGTTTGCGTTCCGCGGCGAGCGGCGGCCACGGCGGCCATCACGCCGGCCGCGGTGGCCCCGTAGATCAGCAACTCGCATTCCACCCCGACCAGCTTGCCCCTCCCCGCGCCGCCGGGCTCCGGTTTACAACGGCGCCACGCATTTACCAAGTGCGCACACCTTGTAAATGCGTGGGGACGTTGTAGCCACGCCGCGGACGTGGGGATCGAGCGGCGCGTTGTCGACCACGCCGCGGACGTGGGGATCGAGCGGCGCGTTGTCAGCCACGCCGCGGAGCTGCGCGTGATCACGGCCAGGAGGTTCCATCGGGCCGGCTCGACCCCTTTCAGCTACCCAGAGTAGGAGGACGGCTGCAGCGGGTACCGAAATAGCGATAATGGAGGCCGAACGACTGCGACGGGAGGGACGGCGATGTCAGTGCGCTCGCTGATTGCCAGCGCGCAGCCGCGGGATACGGCGCACGCGGCACGGTCCTTGGCGATCCTGACAGCCGTCGCGGGGCTGGTGACCCTGGTTTTCGCGCCACTGAGCCCCGGTTCCTCGCGAGCCTCGATTCTCACCACCATCGGTGTCGGGCTGGTCGTGCTGCTGTTCGCCGCCCGGGTCTGGCGGCGGCGCCGACTGCCGGCCCTCGCCTGGACATTGGGTCCGTACATCGCGCTGCTGTGCATCGTGGGCGAAGATCTGCTGACCAAGGACGCATCGGTGTCCGCGCAGGTGTTCCTGTTCTTCCCCGTGCTGTTCGCCGGCAAGCAGTTGCGAAGTCGCGCGGCCGCGGCGGCCACGCTCGCGGCCCTGGTGGCCGAGATCTGCGTGGTGTATTCGCTGCCCTTCTGGTCGGCGGTCGTCTCGTTCGGTTACGTCGGCTCTGCGCTGCTGACCACCGGGGCGGTGCTGATCAGTGCGGCGCAACGGCAAGACCACCTCCTTCGGCAGCTTCGCCGGCAGGCCGCGATCGATCCGCTGACCGGTTTGGCCACCCGAACCGTCTTGGACCAGGCCGCCGTCTCCGCCCTGTCCGGCGCCGCGTCGGGCGAGGGGACAGCTCTGGCCCTGCTCGACATCGATGCGTTCAAGCGGATCAACGACACCTACGGTCATCCCGCCGGCGACCAGGCGCTGATCCAGGTGGCCGCCCTGCTCAGCGCCGAGTGCCTGCCCAGCGACGTGGTGAGCCGATTGGGCGGCGACGAGATCGCCGTGCTGCTGCCGGGGTGCTCGCTCGACGCCGCCCTGACGCGGACCGAACGCTTGCTCACCACGATTCGTGCTCATCGGTTCGATCTGGGCGTGGGCGCCGCCGTGACGATCTCGGTGAGCATCGGGGTGGCGCACGCCCCGAGCCACGCCAACGACCTCCGTGGCCTTTACGCCACCGCGGACGAGGCCATGTACCGCGCCAAACGCGGCGGGAAGGACCAGATCGCCGCGGCCCTGACGCGATCCTGAGTTGACCAGGGCTACGCCAGGGGCCCGCCGAATATCGGGGCTTCCTCAGGTCAGGAGCGACTTCTTGATCTCGTTCTTGAGCACTTTGCCGACCTTGGATCGGGGCAGGTCCGGCCACACTTCCACTTGTTTCGGCGCTTTCACCCCGCCTCGAGCGGGCGGTGGCCTATTCGATGTTCGACGGCTTGTTCCAGCATGCCCTGGTTCGGTTCACCGCCGGCGAGAAGGATGCGGTGCAGCGGCTGGCCGAACAGACGGGTGACGCGCTGCACCGGCTGATCTCGTCGCCGCAGTCCTGAACGCAGCGCCCCGAGAGGACGTTGGGGCCGCGAAGGCCGCCTCGGGACACCGAAATGTCACGAACAGCCTTCTTTCCCGAGAAACCGGTGCTCCCGCGGCGACCCGGCGTGTTTCACTTTCCGGGCATCAGTGCTTTCACGGGGGGTTTACTTTGTTGTCTGTTCGGCTCGCTGTCCGTCCGCTGCTCGCAGTGGCCGGCCTCGCCGCCGCGTCGGTCTGGCTGTCCGTCGTCGCGCCGAACTCATCCGGAGCCGCCGCGCCGACGTACGTAAAGGCCGAGCGCGCGTGCGCCGATCCGGCGCCGGGCCGGTTCGGCTGTTTCGCCGAGCGGTTGGTGACGACCTCGTCTCCCGGCGACGGGGCGAAGCCGTTCGTCGCTCGGGCCGGATTGACGGCCGGGCCGGCCGGTGGTTTCACGCCCGCTTCCCTGGCCACCGCGTACGGCATCGTCAATTCCGGCGCGGCCACTTCGCAAAAGGTGGCCGTCGTGGACGCCTACGACGATCCCCGGGCGCTGGCCGACTTGAATGTCTTCGACAAGAAATATGGGCTGCCGGCGGAAACGGCGACGTCGTTCAAAAAGGTGGCACAGAGTGGGAAAAGCAATCCGCTGCCGACTTCCGACGCCGGTTGGGCCGTGGAAATTTCCCTCGACGTGCAAGCCGTGCGTGGCCTGTGCCACAAATGCTCGATCCTGCTGGTCGAGGCCAACACCGCTGACGAAGCGAATTTTGCCGCCGCCGAGAACGCCGCCGTGACCTTGGGCGCCACCGTGGTCTCGAATTCGTTCGGCGGCCCGGAGCCGGCCACCGGCATCTCCAATTCGATCGTGGCCGCGTTCAACCATTCCGGGGTCGTGATCACGGCCAGCACCGGCGACGACGGCATGTTCGACTGGGATGTCGCCAATGCCGGCTTCGAATCCAGCAACGCCCCGAACTATCCCGCGTCGTTGCGCACGGTGGTGGCGGTGGGCGGTACGTCGCTGACCCTGAACAGCAATGGCACCCGCCGCTCGGAAACGGTGTGGAACGCGAACGGTCCCAACGATGTGACCGGCGCGAGTGCCGGCCCGCGCGGCGCGACCGGCGGCGGCTGCAGCACCAAGGTCACGGCGCCACGGTGGCAGTCGGCGCTGGCGGTATGGCGCCAGACCACCTGCGGCAGCCATCGGCTGGTCGCAGATGTGTCCGCGGACGCGGACCCGTTCACTGGATTCGATGTCTACGACAGTTATCAGAACTCCGGCTGGCAAACGGTGGGCGGCACGTCGTTGTCAGCGCCGCTGATTGCCGCCATGTGGGCGGACGCCGGCGGCGGCCGCGGCACCGCCTATCCGGCGGTGAACCTCTACGGCCACAGCAAATCCGACCCGGCCAGCGTGTTCGACGTGACCTCGGGCGGCAGCGGATTCTGCGATGGGCAGAGCAGCACAGCCTGCGCCCGTGCCTTCGGGCGGTCGCCCAACGCGATGCGGTACGGAATTCTCGACTGCGCGTTTCTGCCCAATTCCGCCACCTTGTCGGCCGGCAGCCGCGCCTGCGATGCCGCTACCGGCTTCGACGGAGCGTCCGGGGTCGGCAGTCCCACCGGCACCGCCTTGTTCAAGCCCATGAAGCCCGCCGTCAGCATCGGCGGCCCCACCACCCTGAGCGTCGCTCGGGCCGGGGCGTTTCCGGGCCGCGCGACCGATCCCTACCCGGGCGGCACCATCGGCACCTACCGCTGGGCCTGGGGTGACGGCAGCACGTCCACCGGCCGAGCGCCGTCGCACGCCTACAAAACCGCCGGCACCTACCGGATCACCCTGACCGTGTCGGACAGCTATCAGCAGATCGGCACGGCCACCCGGTCGGTGACCGTGTCCTGAACCGGGTTACGACAGGTTCATCGCCGGACCACCGGTACCTGCACCCAGCCCTTCCGCCGCCGTGATGTTCTCGTGGGTGGCCAGTCCTCGCGTCTTCTTGCCGCGCTGCAGCCGGATTTCCAGCCACCGGGCGAGCAGCGACAGCAGCCAGCAGACCAGGAAGTAGATCAGGGCCACCAGCAGGTAGGACTGGATGAAGTTGTTGTAGAAGGCGGTCAGACTCTGGGCATAGAACAGCAGCTCCAGGTAGCTGGCCGCATAGCCCAGCGTCGAATCCTTGACTAGTGAGATCAATTGGGTCACCAGCGCCGGGATCAGCAGCCGGAGCGCCTGGGGCAGGATGATGAGCCGCATGACCTGGCCGGGCCGCAAGCCGATGGCCATCCCGGCTTCTTTCTGACCCTTCGGCAGGGCCAGGATGCCGGCGCGGACCACCTCGGCGATCACCGCGGATCCGACCAGGATGACCGGAATGGTCACCTTCCAGAACAGCGAGAAGTTCAACCCCAGCGAGGGCAGAGCTCCGACGAACATGTAGATAAGCAGCAGCAACGGCGTCGAGCGGAACACTTCCACCCAGACGGTGACGATCCACCGGAGCCAGGAGTGCGCTGACAGTCGCCCGACGGCCAGCAGGATGCCCGCCGGAAAAGCGAAGACGGCCGACATGCCGGCCACTTCCAGGGTGGACAGCAAGGCGTCGCCGAGCTTCCGCAGAATCGGTCCCTGGAACAGCGGGGCCCATTTGTTGTTCGTGGAACTGCCGTCCGACAGCTGAATCGGCACGTCGGAGGTGCTGTGGGCCGCAAAGGCGGCGATCACCCAGTAGACCAGCGCGGCCAGCGCCACCAGCGACACGATGGTGATGACGAGCGTGCGGCGTCTCGCCCTGGGCCCGGGCTGATCGAACAGGACGCGGGCGGAGCTCACCGGCTCACGGCCAGTCTTCGCTCGATGTATCCGCCCAGCGCCCCGGACAGCAGGCACAGCGCGACGTAGATCAGCGCGATGACGCCGTACAACGCCAGCCCGCCGGCGAACTCATTGTTCAGCACGTGCGTCTCCTGCGTCAGCTCGAATACGCCGACGTTGGCGGCGATCGACGTGCCGATGAGCGTGCCGATCCAGACGTTGGTCAGCGGCTGCACCATGCTCCGCAACGCCTGCGGCAGGATGACGCTGCGCAGCGACTGGGAGAACGTCAGTCCGATGGCTCTGGCCGCTTCGGCCTGGCCGATCGGCACGGTGTTGATACCGGACCGGACCGACTCGCACACGAACGCGGCTGACGACAGCGCGATGCCGATCACCACGGACGCGAACAGGCTGAAGGTGACGCCGAGGTCCGGAAGCCCGAACACCACCACGAACAGCAGCGAGAGCAAGGGAACGTTCCGGAAGAATTCCACATAGACGGTGCCGGCCCAACGCAGCGGCGCGATGGGGCTGATCCGCATGATCGCCACCAGCACGCCGACCACCAACGCGAAGACGTAGGACAGCACGGCCAGTTCGGCCGTGGTACCCAGGGCCTTGGCAACGTCCGAGAGATGCGAGAACACGACATCCATCGGCAGGGCACCTTTCTGGTGAGGCGATCATGTGGCACCGGCCGGGCCGCTGACAGCTCTGGCGACCCGGCCGGTTTCCACCCGTGCATTGACCTGCGGTCCGCCGGCGCTCGCGGAATGCCTGCTGGGCCGGCGGATTCGCGGTCAGGAACCCGGAACGGAACCGATCTTCGGCGGCGTCGGCGCGTTGCCGGCGACCACGGTGCCGATCGTGGCCTTCCACAACTTGGCCCAGGTGCCGTCGTCGTAGATCTTCTGCAGCCACGCATCGACGAACTTCTTGGCGGTCGGATCGGTGAGGCTGACGCCGATGCCGTACGGGTCGGTGGTGAACGGTGTGCCCACGACCTGCAGACCCGGATTCTTGATGGCGTCGGAGATCAGGATCGACTGGTCCAGGACGTAGGCGTCGGCGCGTCCTTGTGACACGGCGGCCAGGCACTGGGCGTCCTCGCCGAACAGTTGCAGCTTGGCGGTCGGCACTTTCTGCTGCAGCACCTGCACCGCGGTGGAGCCGGACTCGGTGGTGACGTTCTTGCCCGCCAGGTCGCTCAGTTTGGTGATGGACGTGTTGCCCTTCTTCACCATGATCGCGTCACCCGAGATGAAGTACGGCCCGGCGAAGGCCACCTTCTTGGCGCGCGCCGGCGTGATGGAGTAGGTGGCGAAAACAGTGTCCACCGTACCGTTCTCGATCAGCGTCTCGCGGGTGTCGACCGTCGTGACCGTGATCTTGATGCTCGGTGAGCCGATGATGTACTGAGCCAGGAGTTGGGCGAGGCCGGCGTCGAATCCGGTGATCTTGCCCGTCGCCGGATCCTGCAGGGAGAACAACGGGCCGGTGACGGTGCCCCCGGTGTTCAGCACGCCGCGGGCCTTGATCTTCTGGGCCCACGCACTGGCGGCGACGGTGGCCGCGTCCGCCTTGGGGCCGCCGGCGATGACCGCGTCGTAGGTGGCGCTGTTGATCTGACCGTTGCCGCTACCGGTCAGGTTGGCCGCCGACGTCATGGCTCCGCCGGAGCTCGACGACCCGCCCGAGCTCGACGGCCCGCTCGCCGACGAGCCGCCTGATGACGCGGCCGAACTGGAGGAGCTGGTCGGCGCGCTCGACGATGTGCTGGACGACGAGCTGGAGGAGCCGCCACCCGAACTCGACGAGCAGGCGACCAACGTCAGCGCGGCCGCGACGGCGGCGGCGCCGCTGACCCATCTCCCCCGTAACCGGCAATCGAATCGGAACATGAGTTTCCTTTCTCTGGTACCACCGGCGGTCCGCTGTTTCGATCCCGATCAGTGGCTGAGGATTTTTGACAGGAAGTCACGCGCCCGATCGGTGCGCGGGTGGTCGAAGAAATCGTCGGGGCTGGCGGTCTCGACAATTCGCCCGGCGTCCATGAAGACCACCCGGTTGGCCGCCTGCCGGGCGAAGCCCATTTCATGGGTGACCACCACCATGGTCATACCCTCCGCCGCGAGTTCCACCATCACGTCGAGCACCTCACGGACCATTTCCGGGTCCAGCGCGCTGGTCGGCTCGTCGAACAGCATGAGCGAAGGTCGCATGGCCAGGGCGCGGGCGATGGCGACCCGCTGTTGCTGGCCGCCGGACAGGGCCGCCGGATAGCTCTCGGCCTTGGCGCCGATGCCGACCCGGTCCAGCAGGCGCTGGGCTTCCGCGCGCGCCTCCGCCTTGCCGACCTTGCGTACCTTCATCGGTCCCAACATCACGTTCTGCAGGGCGGTCAGATGCCCGAAGAGGTTGAAGGACTGGAACACCATGCCCACCTTCGAACGCAGCCGAGCAAGATCCCGGCCCTCCTCGGGGAGCGGCTGACCCTCGATCGTGATGCGGCCCGAGGTGTGCTTCTCCATGCGGTTGATGCAGCGGCACAGGGTCGACTTCCCCGATCCGGAGGCGCCGACCACGACCACGACCTCGCCGCGGGACACCTGCAGGTTGACGTCCTCGAGCGCCACAAAAGAACCGAAGGTCTTTCCCAGATGCTCGACGACCAGCAGCGGCGCGCCATCGTCCCGGACCGGAGCATCTCCTCCGGAGCCGTCCTTCGACAGGTTGGCCATGGGGCGACCTTAGAGAATCCGCTCGCCCGGCATCCAGGCGGGGAATACCAGCCGATGCAAAATCCGCTTCTTGACTGGCGATCGCAGCCGCCATGAGGTCAGCACCGCCGGAACTCCCGGGCGCTGCCGCGTCCCGGCACCGTTCGACTGTCCGGTAGCTGGCGATCTGCATCACGGCGCCCCCGGATTCCGAATCGATCCAGTAGGCTGGGCGGTGATCTTGGAGTGCGTCGCGCCTCCCGTCTTCGGAACTTTCGAATGTGCTCGGGACTGCGACTGTTCGCAGCCGGCCCGGTTTCGGACCCTCTCCCTTTGCCCCGAACGGTTCTCATGTCTTCCGCGTTGCTCGACCCTGCCCTGCCGACCCCAGATTTCGACCACGCCCCTGCTGATCGCAGCTCGGAGCGCCCCGCCGACACCCTGGCCGCCCCGGACACCCTGGCCGCCCCAGACGCCCTGGCCGCCCCGGACGCCCTGGCCGCCGCCGATGTCGCCGGTGATGACGGCTTCGAGGACCTGGGGCTTCCCCGCGCTTTGCTCCGGGCCGTCACCGACCTGGGGTACCAAACGCCGTCGGCGATTCAGGCGCGGGCAATTCCGGCCCTGCTGGACGGCCAGGACATCACCGGAGTCGCACAAACCGGTACGGGCAAGACCGCAGCCTTCGGCCTGCCGCTGCTCGCCGCGGTGGATCCCAAGCGGCCCAGGGTCCAGGCGCTGGTGCTCACGCCGACCCGGGAGCTGGCCATCCAGGTCGCGGACGCGCTGAGCTCATTCGCCACCTACCTGCCGGCCATCACCGTTGTCCCGATTTATGGCGGCGCCTCCTTCGTGCCGCAACTGTCGGCCCTGAAAAGGGGCGCGCAGGTGGTGGTCGGTACTCCGGGCCGGGTGATCGACCATCTCGAGCGCGGCACGCTGGACATTTCGGCGCTGTCCTTCTTGGTCCTCGACGAGGCCGACGAAATGCTGCGCATGGGTTTCGCCGAGGACGTCGACCGGATCCTCGAAGGTGCGCCTCGGGAGCGCCAGACGGCCCTGTTCTCCGCCACCATGCCGCCGGCTATCCGCGCCGTGGCCAACAAGCACCTGACGGACCCGGTGGACGTGGCCGTGACGCGCCAGTCCTCCACGGTCACCAACGTGATCCAGAGCTACGCGGTGGTTCGGTTCTCCGACAAGGTCGACGCCCTCACCCGCGTGCTCCGCGTGTCGGAGGGCGACGCGACGATCGTTTTCGTGCGCACGAAGGAGGCGTGCGACCAGGTCGGTGCCGAACTGCTCGCCCGCGGGATTTCGGCGGCCGCGATCAACGGTGACGTTCCGCAGAAAGAACGGGAACGCATCATCGACCGACTGCGGACCGGCAAATTGGACGTCCTGGTCGCCACCGACGTCGCCGCCCGCGGCCTGGACGTCGATCGCGTTGACCTGGTCGTCAACTTCGACGCGCCGGGTGAGCCGGAGTCCTACGTGCATCGCATCGGACGTACCGGCCGGGCCGGCCGCAGCGGTCAGGCACTGACCTTCTTCACGCCCCGCGAGGTCAGCAGGTTGCGCCTGATCGAAAAGACCATTCGCACCAAATTGGTTCAGGTCGATCTGCCCAGCGAGCTGGACGTGCTGCAGCACAAGGCATCTCTTGCTCTGGCCGCGACAGCGGACCGTTTCGCCGCCGGCGGTCTGGCGCCGTACCGGACGGCGGTGGCCGAATTTCTCGCCGAGCACGACGGCGTGACGGGCGAACAGCTGGCGGTCGCCCTGCTCGCTCTGGCCGCCGGTGACGACGGTTCCCGTTCGCATCAGGAGGCCGCCCCCGCGACCGACTTCGATCAGCGTGCCGAGCGGGGCGGCAGCCGGCCCGATCGCCCGCGCACCGCCGGGCGCAGTGCGGCCGGTCCGCTCTACCGGCTGGCCGTCGGGCGCCAGCACGGCGTTCGCCCGGCCGGCATCGTCGGTGCCATCACCGCGGAGGGCGGCGTGCGGGGGAAGGATCTCGGCCGGATCGACATCTATGACACTTACTCCCTGGTGGAGATCGGCGGCGAATTGACGCACGACGCCGTGAGCCGCATCGGCAGGGCCATCGTCAGCGGACAGCCGCTGCGGATCCGGCCGTACACCACGGAGGATCGCGCCGAGCGCCCAGACCGTGATCGCGGCGAATACCGTGATCGGACCCGGCCTCGGGCTGACCGTGGCTACGGCGACCGACCTTTCCGGGCCGGCCGGCCCAGCGGCCGGGATGAATATCGGTCGGGTGGCCGGGAAGCCGCCGGGGCCCGCACGCCCGGTCGACGCTTCGCGCGCTGACCGATCGGTGAGCTGTCCGGTCAAAACAGCGCCTCCTGGAGCACGGGTCGGCCTGGCGGCGGCATGCTGCCGGCCGGAAAAGTCGCTTCGGGATCGCCCGGCACTCCCCTGACCTGGGCAGCCGGCGGGAAGCCGCCGAGCCCGAACCGTCTACGGACGGTGGACAGCCGACGACCCACCTCATCCCGATACGCCTTCGGGGCATACGAACCCCGCGCGTAGAGCTGTTCGTAGGCGCTCACCAACTCCGGCCGATGGTCGCGCAACCAGCCGAAGAACCAATCCCGGGTTCCGGGCCGCAGGTGCAGCACGATGCCGGACACTCCGGTCGCACCGGCGGCGACGACGCGAGCGACCAATTCGGTCAATTGCTCGGTCGAATCCGTGAGGTAGGGCAGCAGCGGCGCCAACAGCACGCCGCACGGCAGCCCCGCCGAGGTGATTTTGCTGATCAGCTCCAGCCGTCCGCGAGGCGACGGCGTACCGGGTTCCAGGTGGGATTGCAACTGGTCGTCGAGCAGGGCCAGCGAGACGCCCAAACCGAGTGGCACCTGCTCGGCTGCCCGAGACAGAGCCGGGAGATCCCGGGCCAGCAGAGTGCCCTTGGTCAAGATCGAGAAGGGCGTCCCGGAGTTCGTCAGGGCGGAAATGATGCCCGGCATCAGCCGGTATCGGCCCTCGGCTCGCTGGTAGGGGTCCGTGTTGGTGCCCATCGCGACGTGCTCACCCCGCCACGACGGACGCCGGACTTCGCGCGCCACCAGTTCCGCGACGTTGATCTTGACCACGATCTGGCTGTCGAAGTCCCGACCGGTGTCGAGGTCGAGGTAGCTGTGGGTGTTGCGGGCAAAGCAGTACACACATCCGTGGGTGCATCCGCGGTACGGATTGATGGTCCACGAGAACGGCATGGCGGAGCCGCCGGGCACCTTGTTCAACGCCGACTTGGCCAGCACCTCGTGGAACGTCACTCCGGCGAACTCGGGGGTCTGGATCGACCTCACCAACCCGGCTCGCCTGGTCAGTCCCGGTAGGGCCTCGCCGTGGTCCGCGGCGACCGTCTGCTCCATCCAACGCACAAATACTTCGTACACCCGTTCCAATGTTCTTGGCAAGGGCGCCCGGCGAGCGCGGCAGGCAAGGCGTCCGCGCGTGAGGCACGCGCGTAGCTTGTCCCGCGTGATCAGCCCAGCCGGCGACGCAGTTCCGGCACGACGGCTTCCAGCGGAACGGTGGTCTGCTCACCCGACGACAGGTCGCGCAGCACCGAGGAACTGTTCTCCAGCTCCCGGTCGCCGATGATCAGCGCGAAGCGCGCGCCCGAGGAGTCCGCCGACTTCATCGCCGCCTTGAGACCGCGACCGCCGTACGAACGATCGACCCGAATCCCCTGCTCCCGCAGTTGACCGGCGATCACGGCCAATTCCCGCGAAGCGGCCGCGCCCACGGGAACGCCGTAGACCTCACAGCTGGAAACCGCGATGGGCAAGGATCCGGTTTGCTCCACGGCCAGCAGCGTCCGGTCGACACCCAGCCCGAAGCCGATGCCGGACAGCTGATGTCCGCCCAACTCGGCCATCAGGCCGTCGTACCGGCCGCCACCGCCGATGCCGGATTGCGCACCCAACGCCGGGTGGACGAACTCGAAGGTCGTGCGGGTGTAGTAGTCCAGTCCGCGCACCATCCGGCCGTTGAGGACATACGGAACGTCGAGCGCGTCCAGGACGGACCGGACGGCGCCGAAGTGACCGGCACAGTCGGCGCAGAGGTGATCGATCATCAGCGGAGCGTCGGCCAGCTGAGCGACGACGTGCGGCCGCTTGTCGTCGAGCACCCGAAGCGGATTGACCGCTGCCCGCTCGCGCGTGGCCTCGTCCAGGTCCAGGCGGCCGAGGAATTCCTGCAGCAGCGCCCGGTAGGCCGGCCGGCAGTTCGCGTCGCCCAGCGAGGTCAGGTCGAGGCGGTAGCCGGTCAGCCCCAGCGACCTGAACGCCTCGTGGGCGACGGCGATGACTTCGGCATCCAGAGCCGGGTCATCGGTGCCGATCGCTTCGATTCCGACCTGGTGGAACTGGCGGTAGCGACCCGCTTGGGGTCGTTCGGCGCGGAAGAATTCACCGGCGTAGACCAGCTTGACCGGCAGGGCGCCGCGGTCCAGCCCGTGCTCGATGACGGCCCGCATGACGCCGGCGGTGCCTTCGGGCCGCAGGGTCAGCGACCGGCCGCCGCGGTCGTCGAAGGTGTACATCTCCTTGGAGACCACATCGGTCGACTCCCCGACGCCGCGGGTGAACAGCTCGGTCTCTTCGAAAATGGGCAGGACGATCGGTCCGTAGCCGGCGCGGTCGGCCGCCGCCAGCAGCGCGTCGCGCACGCGGACGAAGCTCCGCGATCGCGGCGGGTAGTAGTCGGGCACGCCTTTGGGGCCGGAGAATCGCGTTCATGCCGGTGGTGCACTCCTCGGCGATCGCTTGACCGCCCGTCACATCGAAACGTTGCCTGGAAACTGCGGGTCGATCCTCCCAGGTCCAGAAAGGGTTTGACGCACGCTCGGCGCCGATGGTGCTGGTCGGCCCGTGGCCCGGGAAGCACCAGCGCGATCGTCGCCTGGTCAGCAGCTTCTCAGCGATCGAGGCGCGGATCTCGGTGCTGGACCCGCCGGGCAGGTCGGTGCGGCCGATCGAGCCGGCGAACAGCGTGTCGCCGGTGAACAGCAGCTCCGGCGCCTCGGTCCGACGCGGCCAGCCGGAAAGTGACCGATCCGCCGGTGTGTCCCGGCGTGTGGTCGACGGCCAGCTGAGCAGCCCGGCCAGGTCCAGGCGCGGACTCGGCCGCGCCAGCGGACACGACCATCGGCGGCCGCAGGCCGGAGAGATCGCGCCCCGCCAACATCGGCCAGAAAAGACGGCGGCAGCGAGGCCAGCGGGTCGTCGAGCATGTATTCGTCGGCGTCGTGCAGGTAGACGGGCAGATCGCGGGCCCTGCGCCACGTCGGCCGCCGACCCGCAGTGGTCGAGATGACCGTGCGTCAGCAGGACGGCCACCGGCATCAGCGCGTGCTCGGCCAGCCGCCGCATCCAGCAGGTCGGCACGGCGTCGTCACCCGGGTCGACGACGACGCACGGCGCCTCCCCGGTCGGCCGCCACCACATAGCAATTGGCCTGCAAGGGTCCAGCGGGAAACCCGGCGACGAACACGCAGCCACGTTAGCCCGGGCTCGAGGTTGTCCGGCGCCCAGCGATCTCGGGCCCAAGGCGCCGTCACATCCGCGCTCCGGACCGCGTGACGGGCCGGTGGAAGGAGCGCCGAGCGAAGGTCCCGACGCTTGCACAGCCGTTCCCATCCGAGCCGCCGATCGATTTTGCCGCGTCGTCCCCTACACTTCCCGCCCGGGGAGTGATCGCGCCGGTGACGACCGGTGATGGTCCGCGGCGATGGACGGCACAGTGCCAGATTCCGTCCGGTACGTTCTGATCACCCCGGCCAGAGTCATGCAGGAGGAGTCGGACGTGCCCAGCAATCAGCAGCGCCGCGAAGCCGCCAAGCGCAAGCTCGAGCGGCAGCTGGCCCGCCGCGATTCAGCGGGAAAAGCAGCGACGCCAGCGGTTGCTGATCGTCGGCGCCGTCGCGGCCGCCGTGGTGTCGTCGCCGTGGTGGCGTGCTGATTCCAGAAGTCGCCGTCCGGCAGCTCCGGGAACACCGCAGCCGGCACCGAACAGCGCGGCCGGACAGCAGCGCTGCCGCCGCCAGCAGCGGCGGGGACAGCGCGCAGAGCAGTCAGCCGTCGGCGCGCCGGCCGGCCCGATCCCGTGCACCTACACCAAGGGCGGCACCGCCGCCAAGGCGGTCAACCCGCCGACCAACGTCGACCCGCCGTACACCGGCACGGTGGACGCGACCATCAGCCTCAACGGTCAGGCCGTCCCCGTCACCCTGGACCGCGCGCACGGCGCCGTGCACGGTCAATTCGTTCGTCTCGCTGGCCAACCAGAAGTACTTCAACAACACGCCTTGCCATCGACTGACCGAATTCGGCGTCGCTGTCGGTGCTGCAGTGCGGTGACCCGTCCGGCACCGGCAACGGCGGACCCGGCTACTCCTTCAAGGACGAGCTGACCGGGGCCAAGCCGACGCGAGCGGGACATACCTACAAGGCGGGCACCTTGGCCATGGCCAACGCCGGCGCCGAACACCAACGGTTCGCAGTTCTTCCTGGTCTACAAGGACTCGACGCTGCCCGCCCAGCTACACGGTGTTCGGCAAGATGTCCAGCGCCGGGCTCAAGGTCGTCGACGCGATCGCGGCCAAGGGCGTGAAGAACGGCGCCGAGGACGGCCGCCGGCGGAGACCGTCACGATCACCTCGGTGACCGTGCCCGCCGCCGCCGTCAGCCACGACGGTGCGCGGTACCGACCCCCACGCCGAGCACCGCGTCGGCGCCCGGCTCCGGCGCCCGGACCGGTGCGGCAGCGTGCCCCGGCGTCCGGGCGGCCCAGGAGCGGCCACGCCGCCGGCTCGGCCGGCCGGAGCCACCAGCGGCCAGCAGGCCAGCCTCCAGGGCCAGCACGGCGCGGGACCCGTCGGCCCGCGCCGGGCTGGCGGCCTGCCGTGAAGTTCCAGGGCGCGCGTGGCCGGACGTCGCGGGCGGCCCCGGTCAGGCCGAGGTCACCCGGTAGACGTCGTACACGCCCTCCACCCCGCGGATGGCGCGGAGCAGGTGGCCGAGGTGCTTGGGGTCGGCCATCTCGAACGAGAAACGCGAGATCGCCATGCGGTCCTTGGACATCGACAGGTTGGCCGACAGGATGCTGACCTTCTCGTCGGACAGCGTCTTGGTGATGTCGGTCAGCAGCCGATGCCGGTCGAGCGCCTCGACCTGAACGGTCACCAGGAACACGGACTGCGAATGCGGGTCCCAGGTGACATCGACCAGGCGGTCGCGTCTTCGCCCGCAGCGAGGTGGCGTTGGTGCAGTCGATCCGGTGCACCGATACCGCGCCGCCCTTGGTGATGAAGCCCGAGGATCTCGTCGCCGGGCACCGGCGTGCAGCAGCGGGCCAGCTTCACCTGGACGTCGGTCACCCCCTTGACCAGCACTCCGACGCTGGCGTTGGGCCGGGGTGCGGCGGCGACCGACGGCGACGGACCGCTCGGCGATGACGTCGCCGGCCTCCTCGGCACCGCCCAGCGCCGCCACCACCCTGGTGATGACCGTCTTGGCGGCGACATGGTTCTCCCCCACCGCCGCGTACAGCTGCGGCGATGTCCTTGAACCCGAGCTCGTGGGCGGCCGCGGCCAGACCGTCGTGCGAGACCAGCCGCTGCACCGGCAGACCCTCGCGGCGGGCGGCCTTGGCGATCGCCTCCTTGCCGAGGTCGATGGCCTCTTCGCGCCGCTCCTTGGCGAAGTGCTGCCGGATCTTGGTCTTGGCCCGGGACGACTTGACGAAGCTCAGCCAGTCACGACTGGGCCCGGCCCCGGGCGCCTTCGACGTGAAGATCTCGACGATCTGGCCGTTGGCCAGCGGCTTTTCCAAGGCGACCAGCCGACCGTCGACCTTGGCGCCGATGCAGCGATTACCGACCTCGGTGTGCACCGAGTACGCGAAATCGACCGGCGTCGCTCCGGCCGGCAGCTGGTGGAGGTCGCCTTTCGGGCGTGAAGACGAAGATTTCGCTCGACGCCATTTCGAAGCGCAGATTGTCCAGGAATTCGCCGGCGTCGCCGGCTTCCCGCTGCCAGTCGAGCAGTTGCCGCATCCAGGCCATTTCGTCGACGGAGGCGCCGGCGCCGACGTGGGTGCCGCGCGTCTCTTTGTACCGCCAGTGCGCGGCGATGCCGTATTCGGCGGTGTGGTGCATTTCGTGGGTGCGGATCTGCACCTCGAGCGGCTTGCCGCCCGGCCCGATGACGGTGGTGTGAAGCGACTGGTAGACACCGAATCTCGGCTGCGCGATGTAGTCCTTGAAGCGACCGGGCATCGGCGACCACAAGGCGTGCACGACACCCATCGCGGCGTAACACTCCCGCACGGTGTTCGACCAGGATCCGGACGGCGACCAGGTCGTGGATCTCGTCGAATTCGCGGCCCCGGACCTGCATCTTCTGGTAGATCGAGTAATAGTGCTTGCCGCGGCCGACGATTTCGGCCGGGATCTTGGCGGCGACTCAGCTCGCCGTTCAGCTGCTCGGTGACTTCGGCCAGGTACGTGTCGCGCGACGGGGCCCGGTCCGCGACCAGCCGGACGATCTCGTCGTACCGCTTGGAGTGCAGGATCGCGAAGGCCAGGTCCTCGAGCTCCCATTTGACCGTGGCCATGCCGAGTCGATGGGCCAGCGGGGCCAGCACCTCCAGCGTTTCCTTGGCCTTGCGGGCCTGCTTGTCCGGCGGCAGGAAGCGCATGGTGCGCATGTTGTGCAGCCGGTCGGACAGCTTGATGACCAGCACCCGGGGGTCCTGGGCCATCGCGATGATCATCTTGCGGATGGTCTCGGCCTCGGTGGCGTCGCCGAACTTGACCTTGTCGAGCTTGGTCACGCCGTCGACCAGATGCGCGACCTCAGCGCCGAAATCGGTGGTCACATCGTCCAACGTGTAGGGGGTGTCCTCGACCGTGTCGTGCAGCAGCGCCGCCACCAGCGTGGTGGTGTCCATACCGAGGTCCGCCAGGATCGTCGCCACCGCGAGTGGATGGGTGATGTACGGATCGCCGGACTTGCGGAACTGGCCGCGGTGAGCGTTCTCGGCCACCTCGTAGGCGCGCTGCAGACCTTGAGGTCGGCCTTGGGATGCAGGCCGCGGTGCACCGCGAACAGCGGCTCGAGCACCGTCCGGTTGTCGGGACCGGTGGCCCGCTGGCCACTCATTCGGCGGGCCAGCGGTTGCGCACCCGCCGGGTCGCCGACACCGTGGCCGGGCGGCGCCTCAGGCGGTCGGCCGAGGACCGCCGTCGAACCGGCCTCGCCGCTTCCGGGCCGCGCCTGCGGATGGACCGCGGCCAGCGCTGCCGGGACAGCGCGTCGGAGCTCGCTCCGGCGTTGACCGGTCTAGTGCGTCACCTCGGCCCACCTTTCCTACCGTGGCTGCGACTGCTGCTGACGCGACGCTGACCGGGCCAGCCGGCTTACTGAGCTCATTCACCGGTCACCTCCGACTCGCCGAGTCCTGGTCAACCGAGTCGGCCCCGCCTCAGGATAGCCACCGGGCATGGTACGCCGCTGCCCGGTGTCGCTCCGTTCGGCTGCGCCAGACCGTCCACCCGGACCCGTCGGTGGAGACAACCCGGCGCGGGCGAGCAGGGCTTCCGTCAGACCGAGATGATCGCCGAGAGCGGAACGTCCGGCAGCGCGGCCGGCGCCGCCGCAGGGCCAGTCAACTCGATCGCCACGGCCACGCCGGCCACCGCGCCGCCGGCCCGCTCGATGAGACCGGGTGGCCGCCGCAGCCGTGCCTCCGGTGGCCAGCACGTCGTCGATGACCAGGACCCGGGCACCGTCCGGCACGTCGTCGGGATGCAGCTCCAGCCGGGCCGCGCCGTATTCGAGCTCGTAGTCCTCGCCGAGCACGGCACCGGGCAGTTTGCCCGGCTTGCGGATCGGCCAGCACTCCGGTACCGGCGACCATGGCGGCCGCCGCCGCCAGCAGGAATCCCCGCGATTCCAGCCCGGCGATCAGGTCGACCGGGCCGTGAGCCGTGGCCAGCGCCTCCGCCACCAGCCGCAGCGCTTCGGCGTCGGCCAGCACCGGGGTCAGATCGCGGAACAGCACCCCCGGGATCGGGAAATCCTGCTGGATCCGCACCAACCGTCGGATCGGCGTCGGCCGCCGGGATGGCCTGAACGGCCCGCTCCTCCGCGAGGAAAGCCGTCGGGGCACCCGCGGCCCGACGGTCATCGAGCGCGTTTTCCGGTCGGTCGCGCGGCCGGCTTTCCGCCCTTGCCCGGCGGGGCGGGCTCCCGGACGGGGCTTGGCCACCGAGCACGGCGCGGCCCGCCAGCCGGTCGCCGGTGCCGCCGGCTGGCGCGGCGCAGGCGCAGGCGGGACCGAATCCCCGGCCGATCGCAATCCGCGGAGCGCCGGCTGTCAACGGAGTCGGTCGCCGGCGGTCGGCAGCTGGAGAGCTCAGCGCACCCGCAGCCGGCGGCGACGCGGAGTGACGAACACCGGGCCCGGGCCGGTTTGGCGCCGCGGTTTCGGGTCGCGGTCGCCCGGGACGTTGAGCCCATCGCTCGTCGGCCTTGACCGGCACCGTCGGCACCCGGGCGGCGCCGATCGGGTCACCGGCGGCGTCGACCTTGAGGCCGTCGTGCTTGCGCTTGGCGAGTCACCCGCTGCGTGTGCGCCCTGATCTGCGGCTCGCGGATCTTCAGGTCGACGGCCAGCGGAACGGCGACGAAGACCGAGGAGTAGGCGCCGACCAGCATGCCGACCAGCAGCACCAGGGCGAGGTCCTTGAGCGTGCCCGACCGAGGATGGCCACGCCGGCGACCAGCAGGCCGGCCACCGGCAGCAAGCGCGATCAGCGAGGTGTTGATCGACCGCATCAGCGTCTGGTTGACGGCCAGGTTGGCCGCCTCCGGGATAGGTGCGGCGAGTCAGCGAGAGTCAGGCCCTTGCTGTTCTCCTGGACCTTGTCGTAGACCACCACCGTGTCGTACAGCGAGAAGCCCAGGATGGTGAGCAGCCCGATGATGGTGGCCGGGCTGACCTCGAACCCGATCGCCGCATAGATGCCGGCGGTGACCAGCAGGTCATGGATCACCGAGCTCGACCGCGCCGACCGCCACCCGACTCTCGTACCGGATCCAGATGAAGATGGCCACGGCGACCAGGAAGATGATCACCGCCAGGATCGGCCCGCCAGGTGATCTCCGAACCCCAGCGTGTTGGACACCTGCGAATCCGAGACGTCGCTGGCCGTGAGGTGGTACGCCTTGGTCAGCGCGGCCTTGGCCGCCGCGACCTGCGTGTCGGTAAGCGAGACCGAGCTGATCTCGACCTGCGAGCTGCGTCCGGTGCCCACCTGCTGGATGGCGTCGGCGGCGTGCCCGGTGCGCCTTCTCGAACACGCGAGCCGGCGTCTGTTCTGGATCGATTCGATGCTCTGCCCGGCCGGCAACTGGAACTGCAGCTGCGTGCCGCCCGCGAAGTCGATGCCGAAGTGGAAGCCGCGGAACACGATGAACAGGATCGAAGCCAGCACCAGAATGCTGGAGAAGATGTAGTAGTACCGGCGGCGTCCGAGCATGTCGAACGCGCCGGTGCCGGTGGTCAGCCGGGAAAGGAAGCTGTGGTGCGGTGGTCGCAGCCGACCACAGCGGGCGCTTCGGCCGGGCCGGATAGGTCGGACATCTCAGGCCTCCTTGGTCAGGTATTGAGCGGTCGACCGCGCGGTGCTCGGCGCCGGCCCGCGCGACGGCGCCGAGACCGGAGTAGCGCGGCGGACTGGAAGGCCCGCGACCGGGAGGCGAGGGCCACCAGCGGGTGGGTCACCAGGAACACGATGACCAGGTCGAGCACCGTGGAGAGCCCCAGCGTGAACGCGAAGCCCTTCACGTCGCCGACGGCGACGATGTACAAGATCACCGACGACAGGATGGAGATGGCGTCGGCGGACAGGATCGTGCGGATGGCCCGCTGCCAGCCCGGGGAACGGCCGAGCGGAAGGTGCGGCCCTCCCGCACCTCGTCCTTGAGTCGTTCGAAGTAGATGACGAACGAGTCGGCGGTGATACCGATGGCCACGATCAGACCGGCGATGCCGGCGATGTCCAGGGACAGGCCGATCCAGCGGCCGAGCAGGGTCATGATCGCGTAGACCATGGCTGCCGGAAAGAGCCAGCGACAAGATGGTGACCAGGCCGAGCAGCCGGTAGTAGATCAGGCAGTAGAGGATGACGAGCAATCAGGCCGATGCCGCCGGCGATCAGGCCCGCGCTGAAGGTACTGCGAGCCCAGCTCGGCGCTCACCGTCGTGGACGGTGCCGGTGGTGAAGGCCAACGGCAGCGCGCCGAAGTTCAGCGCGTTGGCCAGCTGGGTGGCCGAGGTCTGGGTGAAGTTGCCGGAGATCTGGGTGACCGGGGTGGTGATGGTCTCCTGGATCTGCGTCGGCGAGATGACCTCGCCGTCGAGGGTGAAGTCGACGTAGGAGCTCTGGCCGGACGCCACCGTGTTCACGTTGTGGTTGGCCGTGTAGTTCGACCACGTCGAGAAGCCCTGGCGACTTGAAGTTCAGGTTGATGACGTAGCCGGCGCCGTTCTGGTTCAGCACCGCCGCGGCCGAATCGATCTGGTTGCCGGCCACCAGGGTCGCGTCCAGCAGGAAAACCGTCGATCCGTAACCGGACGAGGCGGATCCACAGGAGATCAACGGCCGGTTGGGGTCGTCGAGTCCGGCGAACGGGGCCACGTCAGAACACTTGATGCTGCCGCTCGCCAGTGCGGTCTGCACCGCGGTTTCCCAGGTGGTCCAGGCGGTTTTGTTGGTGCCGGCCGGCTGGGTGGGGTTCTTGGGATCCGCGCCGCTGATGGTCGCGATGGACGAGCCGGATGCGGCGCCGGTGGAAGCCGTGGCCTTGGCGGTACCGGTGCTGGCCGTTCCGCTACTGGTTTTGACCGCTCCACTGCCGGTGCCGGCCGCCCCGGACGCCGACGGCGGAGTCGAACCGACCGGCTTGGTCGCGCCGGCCCCGGATGTCGGCTGCGTCGTCGCGCCACTGGCCGCGGCGACGGGAGCCGCCGCGCTTCCGGTGGCAGCCGGGGCGGCCACGGTCGCCGCGGCCGGTGCCCGCAATCCAGGGCCGGACGTGGCCGGGTTGCCGACCTTGGCCTCGCTGGTGGCGGTGGCAGTGGCGGTGGGGGCCGACGGCGTGGAGGTGTCGCCGATGGCGGGCGCCGTGGTGGCCGGCGCAGTCGTGGTCCGCGCGGTACTGCTGGAGGTGCGGCTCCCCGAGGTCTTCGCGGTCCCGGTCGTCCCCGAGGTGGCTGCGGACGAGGTGATCAGCTGGCTGTAATCGACGCCCTGGGAGCAGTTGTAGCCCGTGGACGGTTGAGTGATCAGACAGCCGAATTCAGGGCGCATGTTCAGCCGCGCGGCCCGAGTCAGTTCACCCAGATCGGTGTTCTTACCGGGCACCGTGATGACCAGCTGATTGGTGCTCTGGATCTGCACCTGGGCACCGGCCACGCCCGAACCGTTGACCCGGTTCTGCATGATGGTGCGCGCCTGCTGCATCTGGGTATTGGTGGGCGACGAACCGTTGGTCGTCTGCGCCGTGATGGTGATGCTGGTGCCGCCCTGCAAGTCGATGCCGAGCTTGGGCGTTCTGGAGCCTGGTGTGAACAGCACCAGCGCGTAGAGCACGGCGATCAGCGCGAGAAACACCGCGAGATATCGGCCGGGACGGAATTGTGCCGCGGGACCTGCCACCTACGAAGCCCTCCAGACCGGCAAAGCGCCAGCCACTGTCTGCCGGCCGTCGTCGGCCGGTGTTGCTGTCCGGTCCGGCGGAACGGGGACCGGATTTCTTGATTGCCCAGCGGCCGCGGACGTCCGAGATGGCCTCGGATGGCTCTGATCCCGGACGCGCAGAAGGGGCGCGCAGCGTGGCGCGCCCCAACGTGCAAGTCCGAGGTCAAAGATCGAGGATCCTCGACGAATGCGCCGGTGAGCCGACGGAGACGATCGATCCGGACGGCCGGACGAACGCTTCGACCCAGGAAGGCTAGCTGAGATCGTTGCGCGGTTTGTCGAGCGAGATCTCCGAAGAGTGGTCGGGCTCGTCGTCGATGCTCTCCAGATCGGGCGCCTCCGACGACACCGCGGGCACCACGACCTCGCGCACCGCGGCGCGGATCCAGGTGGTGTGCACACCCGGCGCGATTTCCAGCTCGATGGTGTCGTCGGCGACAGCCGTGACGGTGCCGTGCAGACCGGAGGTGGTCATCACCCGCGAACCGGGGACGATGGAGTTCTGCATCTCCGGGCAGTGGCCGCCTGGCGCTTCTGCTTCTTGACGCTGAAGTACATCATCACGCCGATGGCGGCGAACAAGACCAACGGCAGCAGCAAGCTCTGCAAATTCTGCACTTTACTCCTCGGTCTGGGTGTTCGGACTGGTGGTCCCGGCCGATGTCCCGCCGTCTCGGCCGGCCGTTCAGGCGCGGCCGTTCCCGGGCGGTTCCCGGAACGCACAACGATGCTGAGAACGGAGCCGCGGTTCCCGCGCCGATTCGGATCGCTCGACCAGGGCAGCCCGATACGGCTGCCAGTTTCGTTTTCGGCTCAGTCTAGCCCGTCGAACGAGGTTTGGTCACCTCCGACGCCATGGCCGGGGAACCCGAGCGACCGAGCTGACCTGGCCCGACGGGTCGCTCCAGGCCCAGGTGCTTCCACGCGGCCATCGGTGGCCACCCGGCCCCGGGGGGTCCGGGCCAGCATGCCCAGCCGAACCAGGAACGGCTCGCACACCTCCTCCACCGTGGTCGGTTCCTCGCCGACGGCGACGGCCAGCGTGGTCAGCCCCACCGGGCCGCCGCCGAACGAGCGGCACAGCGCGCCCAGCACCGCCCGGTCCAGCCGATCCAGTCCGAGTTCGTCGACGTCGTACACCGCCAGGGCGGCCCGGGCGACGTCGCAGGGTGGCCACGCCGTCCGACCGGACCTGGGCGAAGTCCCGGACCCGGCGCAGCAGCCGGTTGGCGATCCGCGGGGTACCCCGGGAACGCCTGGCGATCTCGGCCGCCCCGTCGGGCGGCAGTTCGACGCCCAGGATCACCGGCGCTGCGGGCGAGGACCCTGCTCCAGCTCGGCCGGCTGAGTAGAACTCCATGTGCGCGGTGAACCCGAACCGGTCCCGCAGCGGCGAGGTCAGCTGCCCGGACCTGGTGGTGGCACCCGACCAGCGTGAACGGGCGCGATGTCCAGCGGAATCGAGGTCGCGCCCGGGCCCTTGCCCACCACCACGTCGATCCGGAAGTCCTCCATGGCCAGGTACAGCATTTCCTCGGCCGGCCGGGCGATGCGGTGGATCTCATCGATGAACAGCACGTCGCCCTCGACCAGGTTCGACAGCATGGCGGCCAGGTCGCCGGCCCGTTCCAGCGCCGGCCCGGAGGTCAGCCGGATCGCCGCGCCCAGTTCGGCCGCGATGATCATGGCCAGCGACGTCTTGCCCAGTCCCGGCGGCCCGGCCAGCAAGACGTGGTCCGGCGGCGTGCCGCGTAGTTTCGCGCCGGACAGCACCAGTTCGAGCTGCTCGCGCACCCGGCCGCTGGCCGACGAATTCGCGCGAGCGAGCGCGGCCGCAGCGACGCCTCGATGTCGGCGTCGCCCGGCAGCAGGGCGGGATCCACGCGCCGGGACCGTCACTGATTCGCGGGCACCGATCCGGCGTGCCGCGCCACCGGGTACCTTCATCGGTGCGGCCCAGCACGTTCAAAGCCCGCGCAGCAAGACGGACAACGTCGGCCGTCTCGTCGGCGTCGTCGGTCCGGCCGGCCAGCGCTGCCGATCGCGTCGTCGGCCTGTTTGACGGTGAAGCCGAGACCGAGCAGCGCCTCGGTCAGCTGGGGACGCCAGGCGGCACCGCGACGTGACGACCGCGCCGGTGGCCGGCCCGGCTCCGCCCGGGACGACGCCGACCTTGTCCCGCAGTTCCAGCACCAGTCGCTCGGCGCCCTTCTTGCCGATGCCGGGCGCCCGGGTGAGGGTCGCCGTGTCGCCCTTGGCGATGGCCCGCCGCACCTGGTCCGGGTCGAGCACGGCAAGCAGCGCGAGGGCGATCTTCGGGCCCACGCCGGACACCGACATGGACCAGTTCGAAGAGTTCCTTGGCCTCGTCGGTGGCAAAACCGAACAGGGTCAGGGAATCTTCGCGGACGACCAGCGTGGTGGACAGCCGGGCCGATTGCCCGCGCCGCAGGCCGGCGAGCGTCGCCGGGGTGGTCCGGACGGCCAGGCCCACGCCGCCCACCTCGATCACCGCGTGGTCCAGGGTGACGCGCTGAGCACGGTGCCGCGCACCGAGGCGATCACGCTGGCCTCCGAGTCACCGGATACGAAAGTGAGGTCATCGGGCCACCCGGGTCCCCCAGCCGTTGACGGCCTCGGCCCGGGCGGCGCTCATGCGGTTCTGCAACGGCGCCCGCCACAGGTGACAGATGGCCAGCGCCAGCGCATCGGCGGCGTCGGCTGGTTTCGGGGCGCGCCTTCAGCCGGAGCAGGCGGGTCACCATGGCCGTGACCTGCGCCTTGTCGGCGTTGCCGTTACCGGAGACGGCCGCTTTGACCTCCGTGGGGGTGTGCCAGGCGACCGGAATCCGACGGCGGGCGGCGGCCAGGGCCGCTACCCCGGCCGCCTGGGCCGTCCCCATCACCGTGCGGACGTTGACCTGGCTGAACACCCGCTCGATGGCCACCGCCTCGGGGCGGAATGCATCGAGCACGGCGTCGATGGGCCACGGCACACGATCAGCAGCCGGTGGGAGATGTCGACGTCGGCCGGAGTGCGGACCACCCGAACATCCACCAGGACGGGCGGTCGCCCGGGGCCGCCGTCCACCACGCCGACGCCGCAGCGGGTCAGGCCTGGATCGATTCCCAGCACGCGCACCCGGCAGCGGATCCTTCTCGAAATTGCCGTGGACCGGCCACCGAGATCCCGGCGGCACGAACACTTGTCCGACGGAAATCTACCGGCCGACGACAGTCCGGTACGGCAGGCTCGCGGTGGCCGCCGCTAGTCCTCGTCGAGTTGGGCCAGCACCTCGTCCGGGATGTCGGCGTTGGTGAAGACGTTCTGCACGTCGTCGAGATCTTCGATGGCGTCGATCAGCTTCATGACCTTGCGGGCGCCGTCGACCTCGAGCGGGACATCGAGCGGAGGCGACGAACGTCGGGTCGGCGGAGTCGTAGTCGATCCCGGCGTCCTGAACGGCCTTGCGGACGGCCAGCATGTCGCTCGGCTCGGACATGACCTCGAAGAACTCCCCTGCGTCGGTCACCTCCTCGGCGCCGGCGTCCAGCACCGCCAGCAGCAGGTCGTCCTCGCTCAGTTCGCGGCCTTCGGCACGGTGACCACGCCCTTGCGGTTGAACAGGTAGGCCACCGAACCCGGATCCGCCATGTGCCGCCGTTGCGGGTCACCGCGACCCGAACCTCCGATGCCGCCCGGTTCCGGTTGTCGGTCAGGCATTCGATCATCATCGCCACGCCGTTCGGGCCGTAGCCCTCGTAAGTGATCGACTGATAATCGGCGCCGCCGGCCTCGGCGCCGGATCCACGCTTGACGGCCCGGTCGATGTTGTCGTTGGGAACCGAGGACTTCTTCGCCTTCTGGATGGCGTCGTACAGCGTGGGGTTGCCGTCCGGGATCGCCGCCGCCCGTGCGGGCCGCCACCTCGATGTTCTTGATCAGCTTGGCGAACAGCTTGCCCCGCTTGGCGTCCTTGGCCGCCTTCTGATGCTTGGTGGTGGCCCACTTGGAGTGCCCGCTCATGCTCCCGCTTCCTCTTCGAACCGGTCGCGTCGTGGCCGGCTCGGCCCACTGACGCCTGTTCGGTTCCGCTGAATTCCGGGTCCCGATGCTACCGGCGGGAAGCCCCGATCATGTCGAGGAACAGCTGGTGCAGCCGATCGTCCCCGGCCACCTCCGGGTGGAACGACGTGGCCAGTACCGAACCCTGACGAACCGCCACCGGATGCTCACCGACCCGGGCCAGCACCTCGACTCCGTCACCGACGCGTTCGACCCAAGGGGCCCGGATGAAGATCGCCCGCACCGGCGTCGACCAGGCCGATGATCGGCAGGTCGGCCTCGAAGGAGTCGACCTGGCGACCGAAGGCGTTGCGGCGCACGGTGATATCGAGCGCGCCCAGCGGTCGCTGATCCGGCCGTCCGTCCAGGATCTCCTGGGCGAGCATGATCATCCCGGCGCACGAGCCGAAAGCGGGCAGTCCGCCGGCCAGCCGGGCCGACAGGGCCTCGCGCAGCGCGAAGACGTCCAACAACCGGGACATGGTGGTCGATTCGCCGCCCGGGATCACGATCCCGTCCAGGCCGTCCAGTTCACCAGCCCGGCGGACGGGCCGGGCGGTCACGCCCAGCCCGGCCAGGGTCATGAGGTGCTCCCGCACATCCCCTTGCAGGGCCAGCACCCCGATGACTGGGGCCGGGCAACTCATGGCATCACTTTCCCCGCCTCGACCGGGTGTGGACCTGACGAGAAGCCGATCGGACTTCATTTCACCGGACTCCGGGCGCCGAGCAAAATCTGTGCCTCACGCACTCCGGGTCAGGACCGCACCGGCCGCGTATCGGCGACGCGCAACTTGGGCAGCAGCAGGTGCAGCATCGGACCGATGCACAGGGCATAGATCACGGTGCCGACGCCGACCGCGCCGCCGAGCAGGAAGCCGATCAACAGCACGGTGAGCTCGATCGCCGTCCGGACCACCCGGATCGAGCCGACGCCCTTGGCCACCAGCCCGGTCATCAGGCCGTCCCGAGGCCCGGGCCCGAGACCGGCTCCGATGTAAAGCGCTCCGGCCAGCGCATTACCCAGGACGGCGGCCACCAGCAGCGCGATCCGCCAGCCCATCGAATGTTGCACCGGCACGACCGCCATGGTGGCGTCGGTGGTCCAGCCGATGATGGCCGCGTTGCACACGGTGCCCAATCCCGGCCGCTGGCGCAGCGGGATCCACGCCAGCAGCACCAGCACCGAGACGATGGTGATGACGGTGCCGTAGGACAGCGGTCACCCAGTGACCGACCAGCTTGGTGACGCCCTGATGGAAGACGTCCCAGGGGTCCAGCCCCAGAACGGCCCGCACCATCAGGCCCATCGTCACGCCGTAGAGCACCAGGCCGACCAGCAACTGGCTGATCCGCCGAGGCATCCGGCCCCGCGGCAGCGGCGCGAGCAGGCCCAGAAAGGGCCGCTGCGCCGGCTCCGGCGGGCGGGGACGGACCCCGGCGGACTCCGGGGCGGCGGTCGCGTCGGAACTCATGAAGCCATCATGGCCAAGAATTGGCCTGGACTTCCATAGCCAATTGGGGAAAAGTGGACTGAATGCGGGCGTCCATCGGGTCCAGTTCTGCGCCTCCAGCGGCGCGCTTGACAGCCAGTTCGCTGGCGCGGCGCCTCGGTGCCTTTCCCACCGGTTCCAGCGCTCCCGCCTACCGCGTGCTGGCCGAGCAGATCCGGGGAGCGGTCCTGGACGGCCGGATCAGCGTGTCCAGCGGCCTGCCGAGCGAGCGGGAACTGGCCGGAGCGGTGGCCCTCTCCCGCACCACCGTGGCGGCGGCCTACGCGCTGCTGCGTGCGGAGGGTTGGCTGGACTCGCGGCGCGGTTCGGGCAGCCGTATCACCCTGCCCAGCTCGGCGCGACCGGTTCCGCCGGTCACCGGTGAAATCTTCGGCCGGCCGATGTCCATCGAGCCGAACGTCATCGACCTGTCGACCGCGTCGCTGCCCGCGCCGCAGGAGCAGCTCACGGCGGCCATCAACGCCGCTCTGGCCAATCTGCCGGCGTATTTGTCGCTCGACGGCTACGCGCCGTTCGGTCTGCCGGTGCTGCGGGAGGCGATCGCCCGTCATTACGCGAAGGCGGGAGCGCCGACGCGACCCGAGCAGATCTTGGTGACCAACGGCGCGCAGCACGCGCTGACGGTGGCGCTGCACGCGCTGTCCGATCCCGGCGACCGCGTCCTGGTGGAAAGCCCGACCTACCCCGTCGCGCTGGACGCCATTCGGTCTTCGGCTCGCGTACCCGTGCCCGCCAACATGTTGTGCGAAGACGTCGGTGACACGCTCGAAACCGATTGGGACATCGAGATGATCGCCACGATTCTGCGGCAGAGCGCCCCACGTCTGGCCTATTTGATCCCCGATTTCCAGAACCCCACCGGCGCTCTGATGACCGAGGAGCAACGCGAGCAACTGGTCAGCGCCTGCCGGCGGTCGGGAACGACGCTGCTGGTCGACGAGTCCTTCCGCGATGTGCCGTTCGGGCCGGACCCGCTGCCGAGTCCGATGGCGGCCGTCGGCGAGCCGGACCGGCTGCTCTGCCTCGGGTCGGTGTCCAAGTCCTTCTGGGGTGGTCTGCGAATCGGCTGGATCCGGGCTGCGGAACCGATCATCGAGCGGCTGGGCGCGGCGCGCGCGTTGGGCGACATGTCAGGGCCGGTGCTGGAGCAATTGATCGTGGCCGAAATGCTGGCCGACCCGGCAGAAGCGCTGGCCGGGCAACGGGATCGACTGGCCGCGGGCGTGGTGGCCGCCCGGCAGGCCATCGCCGACGCCGCTCCGGGCTGGCGTTCGACGAACCCGGGCGGCGGCGCCTTTCTCTGGGTACGCCTGCCTGGCCCCTACGCGGTGGACTTGGCCCGCCTCGCTCCCACTGTCGGTGTCCGGTTCGCGGCCGGGCCGCGATTCGGTCTGGACGGGACGATGGCCTCGTACCTACGGCTACCGTTCACGGCACCTGATTCGCTGGCTGAGGCGGTGCGGCGACTCGTGGCCATCTCCGGGCAGGCGTCGGTCTCCCGGCCGGCGGAACTGCCGGGGTGGATCGCCTGACTTCTCCGTCCGCGCGGTCGGCGCCGCTTCCGGCTGACTGCGTCAAGTGGGCTCGTCCGCGCGGGTGCCGGTCGTGGCCGGTCAACCGGCAAGCCGGGCGATGTCGGCCATTTCGATCACCCGGTTGTCCGGACGCGTACGCGCGATCTGCAGCATCGCCCGGCCGACTTTCTCAGACGTGGTGACCCGCGCGGGCCACACCTTTCCCAAAATGGTGAGCACCGGCCCCAGGACGGCATAGGCCACGGCGTACAAGCGCGTTTTCGATTGCACTCGATGTTTCGGCTGGATGATGCCCGGCCGGAACGCATAGGCCCGAAAAGGCATGCGCAGCAGGGCGTTTTCGGTCGCGCCCTTCACTCTGGCCCAACGGATCCGGCCTTTTTCGGTGGAATCGGTCCCCGCCCCGGAAACGTACACGAAGACCAGATCCGGCTTTCCCTGGCTTTTCTGGACGAGTTCATCCGCAATCGACAGGGTGAGGTCGTGGGTGATGTGCCGATACGTCTGGAGATCCATGCCCACAGAACTGACGCCCAAGCAGAAGAAGCAGGCGTCCAGACCGGCGAGGCGCCCGGATATCGCAGAAAGGTCGAACAGATCCGGCGTGATCAATTCGGTCATCTTCGGGTGCCGCCGCCCCACAGTCGACCGCCCCACCACCACGACCTCGTCGACGTCCGCGGCCAGCACACACTCGCGCAGCACACCCTGACCGACCATCCCGGTCGCGCCGAAGACCACCACTCGCATCCGCCCAGCCTGTCACTCCGGGGCCGCGGCGAGAACCCACGGATAGTGGATTCGGTCAGCCGGTCGAACCGGTCACGCCATTCGGGCCTAGGGGGGCCTAGGGGCTGTCGGGCGCCTCTCTCATCGCACGCCGAGGAGATGTTCCAGGGCGAGTCGTTGGATCCGGGCGAAGCCGTAGCCCTTGGTCCGCGGGACATCCAGGTCGTAGTCCTCGAAAGCGGACCGGTCGGCCAGCAGGTCGTCGTAGGTCTCGCTCTCGCCCAGCGTGGGCAGTTCGAGTTCGGCGACGCCGGCCGCGTCCAGCGCTTCCTGCACTTCGGGATCGGCGCGGAACGACTTGCTGCGCTCACGCAGCGCCAGGTACAGCTCCATGTTCGCTCGTGCCGATTCCCATACCCCGTCGATGTTCTCGGTGCGCAGCGGTTTGTAGTCGAAGTGCCGGTCGCCGTCGTAGGTGGGACCGCCGCCGGGGGCGCCGTTCTCCAACAGGTCGACGGTCGAGAAGGCTTGCAGCAGGTCGCCGTAGCCGAAGACCAGGTCCTGGTCGTAGCGAGGACCCTTCTGCCCGTTGAGGTCGATGTGGAACAGTTTGCCGTGCCAGAGGGCCTGGGCGATGCCGTGCGTGTAGTTCAGCGAAGCCATCTGCTCGTGCCCGGTTTCGGGATTGATGCCGATCATGTCGGCGTGTTCGCATTCGTTGATGAACGCGATGGCGTGCCCGATGGAGGGCAGCAGGATGTCGCCGCGCGGCTCGTTCGGCTTGGGCTCGATGGCGAAGCGCAGACCGTAGCCCTTGTCGATCGAGTATTGGGCCAGCAGGTCGATGCCTTCCCGGTAGCGGTCCAGGGCGGCGCGAACGTTCTTGGCGAAGTCGACCTCCGACCCCTCACGGCCGCCCCAGAAGACATAGATTTCGGCGCCGAGCTCGGCCGCCAGGTCCATGTTCCGCATGACCTTGCGCAGCGCGTACCGGCGGACGGACCGGTCGTTGGAGGTGAATCCGCCATCCTTGAACACCGGGTCGCCGAACAGGTTTGTGGTGACCATGGGGACGACCATCCCGGTGTCGGCCAGCGCCGCCTTGAACTCGGTGATGATCTTGTCCCGCTCGGCGGCCGACGAGCCCGGAGGCACCAGGTCGTCGTCGTGGAAGGTGATGCCGTAGGCACCCAACTCCGTCAGTTTGTGCACCGCCTCCACCGCGGCGAGCACGGGCCGGGTGGCTTCCCCGAACAGGTCGCGAGCCTGCCAGCCGACCGTCCAGAGACCGAAGGAGAACTTGTCCGCGGGAGTTGGTTGTGTGGGCATCTGTGCCTCCAGATGTTGTCGATGCCGGGCCGAGCCCGGTGCCCGGTCCGGCGACCGATCGGTACGGCCGATGAACGGGAGTTTAGGCGGACGGCATTCCGCGGCTTGGAGCGGCCGCGGCTGGACCGGCGGCCCCCGTCGTGGTCGGCACGTGCTGCTCGAGTCGGGGCACCGCTCGCAGGCGAGGTGAATTATCGATGCCGGACGAGAGCGCGGCCAGCGAGCGCGCCTGCCAACGCCGCGATCGCCGCGGCGGCCAGGGCCAAGGAGGTGTCGAGACGGCTGGGCGCGGGCGGGCGTTCGGCCATGAACTGCTCCGGACACCCTTCGACCCGATCCCCTTCCGTCATCGCCGCGTGCACCATCTCGGCCAGGTGCACGCCCTCCCGGCCGCCGCTGTTGAGCTGGTGGATCTGCGTGCGGCAGCTGAACCCGTCGGCCAAGATGACGTTCTCGCGCGGCGCCTGGCGGAGAGCAGGGAGCAGAACCCGCTCGGCGCAGTCGCGGCTCACGTCCAGATGTCCCGGCTGGAAACCGAAATTGCCGGCCAGCCCACAGCAGCCCGAGTCCAGCCGCTGCGCGGTCACGCCCATGTCATGCAGGAGCGCGGTGTCGGCGTCGTCGCCAAGCACGGCATGCTGGTGACAGTGCTTCTGGATGGTCGCCGCGCGCTCCAGATGGGGAGGCTGCCAGCCGGGCGAATGCTGGTGCAGCAACTCGGCCAGGGTGACGACGTGCTTGCTCAAGGCCGCGACATCTGCAGCCAGACCGGAATGGTGGCCGAGCAGTTCGACCAGATCCGACCGAAACACCGCCGTGCAGCTGGGCTCCAGGCCCACGATCAGACCACCCTCGCGAACGTGGGCCGACAATGCCCGCACGGTTCTGGTCAGCACCTTGGTGGCGGTCTCCAGCTGACCGGTGGAAATCCAGGTCAGTCCGCAGCACAGAGATTCGGTGGGCAGGATGACTTCCCACCCGGCCGCTTCGAGCACCTCGACGGCCGCTTGGCCGATGTGCGGGTGGAAGTTTGCCGTGAAGGTGTCGGGCCACAGCATCACCGTTCCGCGTGTCGGGGCCGCAGCCGGCGCCGCGCGGTGGGTGAACCAATGCTGGAACGAGCGGTGGGCGAACAGAGGGATTTCTCGATGCTCGATGCCGGCGGCGACCCTGGCCAGCTGGCTGAGCAATGGGGCATGGGTCAACGCGTTGACCGCGCGGCCCATCCGTAGCCGGCTGACCAGCGCGGCAGCCACCGGCAGATAACCCATGGCGTAGTCGGAGCGGGGACGCAATCGTCCTTTCCAATAGTGGGCCAAGAATTCCGCTTTGTAGGTGGCCATGTCGACGTCGACCGGGCAGTCCTTCTTGCAACCCTTGCAGGCCAGGCAGAGGTCCAGCGCGTCGAACACGGCGGTCGAGCGCCATCCGTCGTTGACGGGGCCGTCGCGGTGACCGTTCAGCATTTCGAACAGCAACCGAGCCCGGCCGCGGGTCGCGTGCTCCTCCTCGTGCAAGACCAGGTACGAGGGGCACATCACCGTCCCTTCGCTGGTGTGCTGCCGGCACTTTCCCACCCCGACGCAGCGGCTGGCTGCTTTGACGAACGAACCTCCGTCGGCGGGATATCCGAAGAACAGGCCGGTCGGCTCGGCGGGACGCCAGGTGCTGCCCAGCCGGAGGTTTTCGTCCAGCCGATACGGGGCCACCACCTTGCCGGGGTTCATCCGGTTGGTCGGATCGAAAATCGACTTCAGCTGGCCGAACGCCTTCATCAGCTCCGGACCGAACATGCGGATCAGCAGTTCGCCGCGTTGCTGGCCGTCGCCGTGTTCGCCGGAGAGGCTGCCGCCGTAGGAACTGACCAGATCCGCCGCCCTTTCCAGGAACTGGCGGTACCGCGCGATACCGGCTTCTTCGGTCAATCCGAAAGGGATACGGGAATGTATGCAGCCCTGTCCGAAGTGGCCGTAGATGCTCGCCATGGAGTAACCGAACTCGGCATAGAGATCATGCAGATCTCGCAAATAATTCCCCAGCCGATCGGGAGCGACCGCGGCGTCCTCCCAGCCGGGCCAATTGTCGGCTCGGCCGGGAACATGCGCCGTGGCGCCGAGCCCGGATTCCCGCACGGACCACAATTCCTGCTCGCGTTTCGGGTCATCGAAAAAGGCGTGCCGCGGTTCGTGCGCCGTGCCGGCCAAGGCATCGATCAAAGCGCGCCCGCGCTGGTCAGCCTCCGGCTGCGAATCGCCGCCGAACTGGACCATCAGCCACCCCGCCCCTTCGGGCAGCATTTTCAGCGCCTCGGAATGCACGTTCTTCTCGCGCTCCAAGTCGACCATCTTACCGTCGAACCCTTCCAGGGCGGTCGGCTCATGAGGCAAAATGGCCGGAACCGCGTCCGCGGCCAGGTCAATGGCGTCAAAGCCGAGCACCACCAGCGAGCGATAGTCGATCACGTCGACCAGTGACAACTCCGCCCGCAACACGGTGACCAGGGTTGCTTCGCTGCCGACCAGGGCACGGGCGACATGGAAATTGTTCTCCGGCAGTAGGGAATCGAGATTATAGCCGGACACGCGCCGCGGAATGTGCGGATAACCCGTGCGGATCTGGCCCAAATAGGTATCCCGCAATGCGCGCAACTGGCGGTAAACCTCGGCGCGCCGGTCCGTGCCGGCGGCGATTTGTGCGTATTCCTCGTCCGAGGTCAGGCCACACCAGAACCGGGTGCCGTCATAGAGCAGCACTTCCAACCGCTCGACGTTGTCGACAACTTTTCCCGTGCGCTGCGCCGTCGCGCCGCAGGAATTGTTCCCGATCATCCCGCCGAGCGTGCAGTTGTAATGGGTGGCCGGTTCCGGTCCGTACCGCAGATGATGCTCGGCCAGGCGACGGTTGAGCACGTCCAGGACGATTCCGGGTTCGACGACACAGGTCCGGGCGGCGACATCGACCGACACCAACCGATTGCAGTACTTGGAGAAATCCAGCACCACCGCGGTGTTGCAGCATTCCCCGGCCAGGCTGGTACCCCCTCCGCGCGACAGCACCGGAGCATGGTGTCGATAGCAGATCGACACGGCGGCGGCGGCTGCCTCGACGGTCCGCGGTATCACCACGGCGATCGGCACCTGGCGGAAGTTGGAGGCATCGGTGGCGTAAGCGGCTCGTGAGCCGGTGTCGAAACGTACTTCGCCGTCGACCGCGGCCCGCAGGTCGCGCTCCAGGGCGGCGAGGTCGACGTCGGCCGCCGGATCGGATGACCGGACGACCGGATCCGGCAATGTGGTGGTCACGAGCTGATTCCCGGCAGGTTCTTTGTCATCTTCGACCTCTTGATCAACAAAGTGTCGCTAGGTCAAAACGCCTCCGCGGTGGTGACGGCGGCGCTCACCGCCGTCACCGCGGAAGGCGACCGTTCGAACCGCGCTGTTCGAACGTCGCGAAAACCCCAGGCGTCGGCCCGTGGATGCCGGACACGGATGCGCCGACCTGTGCCCCATCAGAGCTCGGTTGCCGCACCGCGGCCCGGTGCCCCACCCCGGCCCGCCAGACAGCAGGTCATCGGCGACCCTGTTAGTCATACGACCTCCTGCACCAGGCGCCGGTGACCCCCCGGAACGCGCCGCCCGGCGGGCACCTCTGATTACATCTGTACACGCACCCCTTGCGATTGCGCAAGGGGTTTGACCTTGCATGGTCGGTCGCTGGGCGTCGTGGCGTCCTTGCGGCTGCCGTCCTGCTCCGGCCCTGACGCCGGCTCTGCCCTATCCGCGTCGGGCGCACCGTTCCTGCGTCGCTCACAAAGTTTCGCACCGCCCCTTGTATCGGTGCTTGTCGTAGGCTAGAATCGAACATGTGAACGAGACAGTGGAGGTCGAGGAGCTGCGGGCGATCCGTGCCCGGCTGGCTGCCCCGTCCGCTGCCACCGACGATGAGGAGCGCCTGGCGGCGCTGCGCTTGTGGGAGGAGATCAAGTGTCTGGCCGGCGCGGCGCAGGCCCAGCTGACCAGCGACCTGGTCGCCTCCCAGCGGGCCGCCGGTGCGGCGGTGGGTCGGGACATGGCCGACGCCGACCGCGCCTCGACTGGGCAGATCGCCCTGGCGCGGCGGGAATCACCGCGCAAGGCCCGCCGGCTGTTGGGTTTGGCCCGCACCCTTCACATCCAGATGCCCGAGACTTTCGCGGCGATGCAGGCCGGGGTGCTGTCCGAGCACCGCGCGATGCTCATCGCCGCCGCCACCACGTTCCTGACCGACGCCGATCGGGAACGGGTTGGACGCCGAGATCGCCCCGCAGCTGGACGGGCTCGGTGACCAGGATGTGGACAAGAAAGCCCGGGCCATCGCCTACCGCCTTGATCCGCGCGGCTCCGTGGACCGGGCCGCCCACGCCGCCGCCGAGCGCACCATCACCGTCCGACCCGCCCCCGAATCCATGGCGTACCTGACCGCGCTGCTACCCATGACCACCGCGGTGGCCTGCTACGCCGCGCTGCGCCGCCACGCCGACACCACCGTCGCTACCGGTGATCAGCAGCGCCCGGACCACGTCGAGCAGCCGCGCAGCCGCGGGCAGGTCATGGCCGACGAGTTCGCCACCCGGCTGACCCACGGCGCCATCGCCGGACACGACACGAACGGCACCCCCATCCGCCGCAGCCTCTCCGCGCCCACCGAGCGGCCCGCCGCCGAGCTGTCCATCGAGATCGCCGTGATCATGTCCGACGAGACCCTGCTGCAGGGCGGGGACGAACCCGCCGAGCTGGTCGGCTACGGACCGATTCCCGCCGGCGTCGCCCGCGACCTGGTCATCTCCGGACACTCCAAACTCCGGGACAAACTCCGGCGCCTCTACACCGCGCCCGGTAGCCGGCAGTTGACCGCCATGGAAGCCCGGGCCCGGCTGTTCCCAGACTCTTTACGCCGGTTCATCCGCTACCGCGACCGCACCTGCCGCACCCCCTGGTGCGGCGCCCCCATCCGGCACATCGACCACCGTCACCCCGCCGCCCACGGCGGGCCCACCAGCGTCGGCAACGGCCAAGGACTGTGCGCCGCCTGCAACCTCATCAAAGCCGTCCAGGAAGGACGAGCCCACATCGCAGACCCAACCACCGCCCTCGAATGGTCCGCCTGAACCGGTGGACGAGATACGGCCGGGAGATGGCTGAGCCCTTCGCCCCGTGCACGGTCCTTGCGAGCTGCGCCGGCCATTCCGTCCGAAACCGCCTGGCCGCCCGAAAAATCAGTATTCGTTCTTGATGTTGAAGTAGGAACCGCGAATGGTTCCGGCCAGCTTGGATTTCTGTCGGGCGAATTTGAACCGCGACGCGAGTTCGGTGGGCACTTCCATGCCCTCCGAAAGCTTGAACCCGACCGCCCTTTTCCCTATATCGTCCACGGTGTACATCACGTTGATCGACAAGCCGCTCTCGTAGAAGACATAGGCCATGCGGATGTTCTCGACCTGGAACTCCGTGGCCTCGAGCGGCCGTGAGGCGATGACGATGTCCCGCTCTTCCTTGAGGATCCGGTGCACCCACTCGATCGTCGTCTCGGCATCGCCAGCGGGCTCCACCGTGAAAACGTGGTCGTACTTGTTCTTGAAGTAGCGCGCTTCGTTCGCCCGCAGGCCGGCCAGCGCGGAGGCGACCGGCGACGACTCCAGGCCGACGGTGGAGACGGTCTGGAAGTCCACGGTGTAGGGCATGAAGCACTCCTGACTGCGCCAAGACATGTCGCTTTGGGGCGGCCCACAATATCAAGAGGCCAGCCGGCTGGGCGGCCTTCCCGCCGCCGCCATCGCGGCTGGTGACAGCGGTCGGACAGGGTCGAACCTCCCGGCGACCCATCCCGCACCTCTTGCGGAGTGCCCGCCCGTCGACGACACTCCCGTCGTGAGCAACGCGTCCGCGTGCCACGGTGGCGCCGATCGGGTCAACGCATGGCGGGGCGTCTGTTACTCGAAGACACGCAAAAGTGCTGCGACCAACTTGCGCCGACCCGCGCGAAGCGATCTCACCGGACTTGATGGCCGCCTTCGAGCGACACGCCGACGACCACCCCTACGTGCTGCCGGGCCACAATCGTCCGGCCAACCCTTTCTCGGAGGTTTGATGTCAAACGATTCGGCGCCGTCGGGCAGTTCGAGACCATCGGACGGCGCGCCACGGACGACTGCGCAGCCGATGTCGGAGGCGGAGGCCTTCGCCGAGCGGTTATCCGCTTCCTTCGTCGGCGCCTTCGAGTGCTTCGCGTTGTACGCCGGCGATCGACTGGGCTGGCTGAATGCGTTGGCTGAGCGGGGGCCGATGACGGCCGCGGAGCTGGCCGCGGTGGACGGGACGGATGAGCGCTATGGCCGTGAGTGGCTGGAGATGCTGGCGGTCGGCGGCATTCTCGTCGTCGACGAGCCCGCGGGCGACGCCGCCTCCCGGCGGTTCGGGCTGACGCCGGGCGCTCGCGAGGTCCTCACTGATTCGGAAAGCCTGTGCTATCTCGGGCCGTTCCCACGTCTGCTGGCCGGGGTGGCTGAGCGGCTGCCGGACCTGCTGCGGGCGTATCGCGCGGGTGGCGGCGTGTCCTGGAACGATTTCGGCGACAACGCCCGTGAGGCGCAGGCGGCGCTGAACCGTCCTTGGTTCGATCGCGAACTGGCGCCGGCGCTGGCCTCAGTCAGCGACCTGCACACAGCCCTGACCCGGCCGCAAGACGCGCTCCTGGACGTGGGTTGCGGCTTCGGCTGGTCCACCCTGGCCCTGGCCCGGGCGTACCCGCAGGCCCGGGTGGTCGGTGTGGACATCGACGCGCCATCCGTCGCGGCAGCGCGGGCGGCCGCGGCCCAGGCCGGGCTCGACGTCGAGTTTCGCCTCGGCAACGCGGCGGAGCTGCGCGAAAACGGCCCGTTCGACGCGGTGTTCCTCTTCGAATGCGTGCACGACCTTGCCGATCCGGTCGGCGTCCTGCGGGCCGCCGCGCGGGCCCTGGCGCCCGAAGGCGTGGTCATCGTCGTCGACGAGGCGGTTGACGAGCATTTCCGCGCGCCGGGGACAGCCGTCGACCGCCTCATGTACGGGTGCAGCCTGTTCGTCTGCCTGCCGGACGGCCGGTCGGGTCCGGGCCCGTCGGCGGCGACCGGAACCGTCATGCGCCCCAGCATCCTGTCCGAATACGGCCGGGCGGCCGGGCTGACCGACTTTCAGATCCTGCCGATCGAGGGATTCGGCTCGCTGCGCTTCTACCGGTTGGCCCCCCGCGCTCGGTGAGGCTGGCCCGTCCTACCAGCCGCGTTCCGCCAACCGATGCGGCTGCGGAATGTCGTCCACATTGATCCCGACCATGGCTTCACCCAAGCCGCGCGACACCTTGGCGAGCATGTCCGGATCGTCGTAGAACGTGGTCGCCTTGACGATGGCCTCGGCCCGCGCCTGCGGATCCCCGGATTTGAAGATGCCGGAGCCCACGAAGACACCTTGCGCACCCAGCTGCATCATCATCGCCGCGTCGGCGGGCGTCGCGATCCCCCCCGCCGTGAACAACACCACGGGCAGCTTGCCGGCCGCCGCCACCTCGGCGACCAGCTCGTACGGCGCTTGCAAATCCTTGGCCGCCGCATAGAGCTCGTCCGGTGTCAGCGAGGTGAGCCGGCGAATCTGCCCGCCGATCTGGCGCATGTGGGTGACTGCGTTGGAGACGTCGCCGGTGCCCGCCTCGCCCTTCGATCTGATCATCGCGGCACCCTCGGTGATCCGCCGCAGCGCCTCACCCAGATTCGTGGCCCCGCACACGAACGGGACCGTGAACGACCACTTGTCGATGTGGTGGGTGTAGTCAGCCGGGGTCAGCACCTCGGACTCGTCGATGTAGTCGACGCCGAGCGCCTGCAGTACCTGCGCCTCGGCGAAGTGCCCGATCCGCGCCTTCGCCATGACGGGAATCGACACCGCCGCGATGATGCCGTCGATCATGTCGGGGTCACTCATCCGCGAGACACCGCCCTGCGCACGGATATCGGCCGGCACCCGCTCCAACGCCATGACGGCCACCGCCCCGGCGTCCTCGGCGATCTTGGCCTGCTCGGGGGTGACCACGTCCATGATCACGCCGCCCTTGAGCATCTCCGCCATGCCCCGTTTCACCCGGGCGGTGCCCAAGCTGCGGCCGCCTTCTTCCGACGGCGACGCGGCGGACCGGACATCGGGCTGGGACAAGGCAGACACGTGAACTCCTCCGGGCGGATCAGCGGTGAATGCCCCGAGCTTACCGTCGGAAACCGGTCCGTCCGGTGGCGCCGAGCGTCAGCCGGTGGCCACCGAAGCGGTTTGCGGCGCCAGTATCACCCAGGTTTTACCCTGCTTGAACGGCAACGGTTTTCCGGACGCATCCTTGAAGACGAACGCCGATGTCGTCGAGGCCCGCGTCCAGGTGCCGTTGAGCTGATGGCCGTCCCGGAACAGGGACAGGGCGCCGGTGCCGACGGTATTGGTCAAATAGGACGGCTGCCCGTTGGTGTCGACGGTGCCGTCCGGCCGGTCGGTGACGTGCAGGACGAGGAGGTTGTCGGCCTGCTCGAGTTGCCCCTGATAATCGCGGACCGACTCGCCGTCGCGCTGCCGGACGTAGTGCCCGTTCAGCCACGCGAACTCGGTGGTGGCGGCCGGCCAGGTGACGGTCACGGACTTCACGGTTTTGCCGCGTCCGATGCGAGAGTCGTTGGCGGCGAAGGTCAATCCGATCGGCCGGGCCTTCCCGATGCCGTTCCGGGCGGCCTGTTGCTCGATCTGTTCCAGATTGGCGTGCAAGTTGTACGTGCCGTAGGCGACGCTCGACCGGAAATAGCCGCTGTAGCTGGAGGTGTCGACGATGTCGGTCTTGGCCAGGTCGGCCAGCGGGCCGCCGGCACCACCGGAGAACACCAGGGCCGGCCGGCCGAAGACGGGCAGCAATTCGGCGTCGGTGCTGCGCACGCTACGCACCGGGCCGACCTCCACCTTCAGGTCGGAGTGGAACACCGAGATCAGTCGCGTCAGGCCGCCCTCCACCTGTTCGACGAACACCATGTCGGCGTCCGAGACCCCGAATTGGGCCACCCCGAAATAGGTGTTGTCGATCTTGACGGCGATCACCGGGTTCGAGCTGACCTTCAGACCGGTCAACGGGTCCGTCGGCTCGTTCGGTGCCGCGGTTTTGGTGGCGGTGGTCTCGGTGGTTTTGGGCAGTGGCGATGAGGTCGGCAGCGTGCTGGCCACGATCGACGAACCCAACACGGGGCTGGAGGCCGGCGCAGTGGAGGCCGGGACCGTGACCTGGGAGCCGGACACCGCCGCGGATGACGACGTGGAGGAGGCCGGTGACGACGGCGAGGACGAACAGGCCACCAGCGTCAACGTCAACGCGGTCAGCCCGGCCACCGTCCCCCAGCGACCTGATCCGCGTGCGTGAGGCATCGAGGCAATCTCCGATCCGACAGGGCCAGCCATCTGGTTGTGGCTGCATCCTGACATTCCCGGTGTGCCTGTCGTGTCGGTCCCGTTCGGCGTGTCACAGGTCGGCGACGAATGGGCTGCGGTCTCTGTCAGCGAGCTTCCGTGTCCGGAGCGCCGACGTCGTCGCCGCGGGGACGGCCAGGTCGGGGTCGCGTCAGCCGATGTCGGTCAGGGCCAGGGACTGGGCGTCCGGCCCGGGGGCGGCGCGCAACAGGGTGAGCATCTCGCCCAGTCGAGCGGCCAGTTCCACCGGATAGACCAGGTCGGCTGTCGCCTCGAGTTCTGCCTTCGTCCACCATCGAAACGCATCGATGCTGTCCCGCTCCAGCTCGGTGAATCCCGCGGTGTCGACCGAGAAACCCGGTGGGGCAAAAGCACCGAGATACAGCTCGGCCTGGTGGTAGGCCACCCCGGCGAAGACGAACCGCGCCGTCCGGCGCCAGATGGGACCCGCCAGTTCGTCCGGCCGCAGCCGCAGCGACGTTTCTTCCGCGAGTTCCCGTCGGGCGGCGGTCACCAGGTCCTCGCCCTCTTCGACGCCGCCCCCGGGGGTGAACCAGATGGCACGACCGTGCGCGTCCCGGCTGCAGAACAGCAGCACCCGCTCGTCCGGGTCGAACAGGACCACTCGCGCCGACAGCCGATTGGGAGTGTCGGGGGCTCCGACCGCGGCCGGGTCGGCGATCTCGAAGTAGTCGGGCAGCTTGGCGCTTCCGGCCAATCGGAACCAGCGGGTGAACCACACGGACCGGAGCGCCCGGGTGTCCCGCACGGCGTCGTTGTAGAAGCTCCGGGCCAGGGCCACCCGCTCACCGGCATCCAGCAGTTCGGCGGCCAGCCTCGGTTCCGAAGGGGCCGGCAGCGCGGTGAGCAGACGCGTCAGGTCGTTCTCGGTGTCGGCCCGGCGGCGGCGCGGCGCCCGATCGGACACCGCGGTCAGGTGCCGCACCGATTCGGCGTCCGCCTCGGAGTAGGCGCCCGCGGCGGCAGCGGCCCGGGCCGCGACGATGCGCCGGGACAGGGCTCCTTCCAGGGCCACCCAGGCCGCCTCCGTCCTGATGTGCAGGCGGTCGAGTCGGTTGGCGGTCGACCAGAGCCGGAAAGCCGCCACCGCCATCAGGACGGCCAGCACAACGATCAGAACGGTTGGCACCGGAACGTGTCCCCGTTAGTCCGCTTCGGCCACCGCACGCGGATCGGCGGCCACCACCGTCTCGTACACCTTGACCACCTTCGTCGCGATGACCGGCCAGTCGAACGCGGCGACCACTTCCCGGCCCCGGGCGGCCAGGCTCAGCCGCAACTCGGCGTCGTCGAGGACCAGGGCCAGGCAGGTGGCCAGCTCCTCGGCGTCGCCGACCGGGAATGTCAGGCCCGCGGCGCCGCCGTCGAGGACGCGCCGGAAGGCCTCGAGGTCACTGGCCACCACCGGAGCACCCGCGCTCATGGCCTCGGTCAGGATGATGCCGAAACTCTCCCCACCGGTGTTCGGGGCGCAGTAGACATCCACCGAGCGCAACAGGGCCGCCTTCTCCTCGTCGCTGACCTTGCCGAGCGCGACGAGGTGATCGGAAAATCCCGCGCCGGCCTGAGCGAGCAATTCCTCGGTGTCCCCTACGCCGGCCACCAGCAGTTGCAGGGCCGGCCGATCAAGCACCAGCTTGCGCAGGGCGGCGAGCAGTACATCCATGCCCTTGCGCGGTTCGGCGAAGCGACCGATGAAACCGACTGTCCCGCCTGGCCTGGGGTAGCCGGCCAGCGTGGGAGCAGTTGCGAAGAAGGCGACGTCGACCCCGTTGGGAATCACCACCGCGTCCCCGCCGAGATGTTCGACCTGCACCTGCCGGGCCGCGTCGGACACGGCGATCCGGCCGGTGATCTTCTCCAGAAAGGGCTGCAATACGCCTTGGAAGGCGGCCAGCATCCGCGACCGCGGATTGGCGGTGTGGAAAGTGGCGACGATGGGTCCTTCGGCAATCATCAGGGCCAGCATCGACAGGCTGGGCGCCACCGGTTCGTGAACGTGCAGGACGTCGAATCCGCCGGCCCTGATCCAACGGCGGACCCGCCCGTAGGACACCGGGCCGAAGGAGAGGCGGGCCACCGAGCCGTTGTACGGGATACCCACGCTACGGCCCGCGGTCGTCACGTAATCCGGCAGTTCGCCGTCCTCGTCCTCCCCCGGGGCCAGGACCGAGACCTCGTGTCCGAGCTGGCGCAGGGTCCGGGCCAGGTCCGCGACATGCGTCTGCACGCCGCCCGGGACGTCGAACGAATACGGGCACACGATGCCGACCTTCATGGCGCCCCAGCGACGGTCACCGGACGATCGCTGGTTTCCGCCGGAATCGGCGCCGTCTTCTCCGGCCTCCCCGAGCCGGTTCGGGCCAGGTCGTCCAGCCACAGCGGCTGCAACATGTGCCAGTCGTGCGGCGTCTCCGCGATGCCGGCCGCGAACGCGTCGGCCAGCAGCTGAGTGCCGGCGCGCACCTGCTGTGACAGCCGGGTACCGGGCAGCGGCAGCGGCGGCCGGACCACCTGCTTCCAACCATCCGGCAGGAAAGTCAAATGCACCGGACACAGGTCGGCCCCGGTCAGCGCGGCCAGCATGGCCGGTCCCGCCGGCATCCGGGTGGCCTCGCCGAAGAAGGTCACGGGCACGCCGCTGGACGTGAGGTCCCGGTCGCCCACCAGGCAGACCACCCCACCCGCACGGAGCCGCTGCTTGAGGACGGCGGACGAGTTCGCGCTGCCCGGGCCGGTCAGCGGCAGGATCTCCATGCCCAGCGACTCGCGGTAGGCCAGGAATTCGCGGTACAGGCTCTCCGGCTTGAGCCGCTCGGCCACCGTGGTGATGGGGACCAGGTCCCGAGTGACGAACAGTCCGGCCACATCCCAATTGCCGGAATGAGGCAGCGCGACAACGACGCCCCGGCCGGCGTCGACGGCCGCCTGAACGTGCTCCATGCCGTAGGTGGTCGGCCGGACCTTTTCCACCACCGCGGCCGGGTCCATGCCAGGCAGCTGGAACGTCTCCACCCAGAACCGGGCGTAGGACCGCAAGCCGAGTTTGGTTTCCCGGGCCAGCCGAGCAGCCGGCTCGACGGGCCCGGCGCCGTCTCCAGCGTCCGCATGATCCAGCACCCGCCGCAGGTTGCGCGCGTATTGGAGCACCCGGGGTCCCCGCCGCCGGAAGGCTTCATCGGCCGCGAGGTACGCCCCGCGCAGCGCCACCGAGCGGGGCAGCGCGCGTACGGCACGCCAACCGGCTGAATAACCCCAGGCGGCGAGACGCTCGGCTCGGGTCTCGGAGATTTCTGGCTCGGGCGGGGCCGGTCGATCGGTCATTTGACCTTGGACGGGCCGGACAGCCTCTCGCCGCGAAGGCGCCGCTCCCGTCGACCCGCCATCCACGGCAGGAAACGCGCGGTCTCCACGGGCGCCGGATTGTCGGCGACCTCACCCTCGTTGGCGGCCTCGGCCCGTTCCGCCCGGTCGGCGCGGAACACCTGCAGGAGGCGCTGGACCATGGTGAAGACGCACGCCGCGGCCAGGATCCAGAAGCAGATGTCCAGAGCCGGCGGCAGGCCGAGTCCGGCCAGTCCCACGCCGACCAGGCCCACGACGTTCCGTTCGGCCCGCTCGGCCAGGGCCCCGCCGATCTTGAGGTCCACCGAGTCGGCCCGCGCCTTGACGTACGACACCACCTGGCCGGCCACCAGGATGATCAGCGACGCCACGCCCAGCCAACGATGGCCGTGGTTGAACGCGTAGTAGGCGGCGGAGCCGAACAGGGCGCCGTCGGCGATGCGGTCACAGGAGGCGTCCAGCACCAGGCCGAACTTTGTTCCGTAACCCCGCGCTCGGGCCATCGCACCGTCGAACAGGTCGAAGAAGACGAAGACGGTGACGACCACGCATCCGGCGAACAGCTGTCCCGGGGCCACCAGTGCGACGCTTCCGGCCACCACGCCGACCGTGCCGAGCACGGTGACCAGATCGGGCGACAAGCCGATCTTGAGCAGTCCGCGGCCGATCGGATCGGTGACCTTCGACACCCCGCCGCGGGCGAACGCGTTGAGCATCGAGTTCCTTCCGTGACGGTGCCGACCGCTCCCGGTTCGGCACCGGAGCCACGGCCTGGGGGCCAGCCGACCGGGGACGGCCGGTCCTCCACGATATCGGCCGGAGGGGCCGCTCCGACACGCCGCGGCCGATCGATGGCACCACCCTGCCTTCCGCGCCCAGTGGCCGGGGTCGGCCGGCTACCAGTTCCCGGCCAGCAGCTCACGGGTGGAAGACAGCAGCTGGGGCAGCACCTTCGTGCCTCCGATCACCGGCATGAAGTTGGCATCGCCGCCCCAGCGCGGCACCACATGCTGGTGCAGATGAGCGGCGATCCCGGCCCCGGCGGCGCTGCCGGCGTTGATCCCGAGATTGAAGCCGTGCGGCCCGGACACCGCCCGCAGGACGGTGAGGGCCCGCCGGGTGAAGGCGCTGAACTCGGCCAACTCGGGCTCGGTCAGGTCGGTGTAGTCGGGAATGTGCCGATAGGGCACCACCATGAGGTGGCCGGCGTTGTACGGGAACAGATTGAGCACGGCGTAGACCAGGTCGCCCCGGGCCACGAGAAGGCCTTCTTCGTCCGGCAGGGTCGGTATGCGGCAGAAGGCGCAGCCGCCCTCGTTGCTCGGGTCACCCGCCGTGACGTAGGCCATCCGGTGCGGCGTCCACAGCCGCTGCCAGCGGTCCCGGATTCCGACGCCGTCCTGATGCTCCAATTCCACACCGGGCGGAGCAGCGGGCGTTTCGGGCCGCGGGTTCGCCGACCCGCCCGACGATGCCGGATCTTCGTCCACCGTCAGAGCTCGTCGGAGACCGAAGGGAAGTTGTCCGCACTGGGCGAGGCGTTCTCCCGCCGGGCGATCCAGTCGCGGATGCCTTCGATCGCCTTGGCCACCGGCACGGCGTTGACCTGGGTGCCGTCCCGGAACCGGAAGGACACCGCTTCGGCTTCGACGTCCTTGGCCCCGGCCAGCAGCAGGAACGGCACCTTCCCGGTGGTATGGGTCCGGATCTTCTTCTGCATCCGGTCGTCGGAGTGGTCCACCTCGGCCCGGACGCCCACCGCCCGCAACCTGCCGATGACGGCGTCGAGATGATCCGCGAAAGCCTCGGCCACCGGAATGCCCACCACTTGCACCGGAGACAACCAGGCCGGGAAAGCGCCCGCGTAATGCTCGGTCAGCACCCCGATGAACCGCTCGAGCGAACCGAACTTGGCCGAGTGGATCATCACCGGCTGGTGTTTGGCTCCGTCGGCGCCGGTGTACTCGAGGCCGAACCGTTCCGGCTGCATGAAGTCGAGTTGCACGGTGGACATCTGCCAGGTCCGGCCGATGGCGTCGCGGGTCTGCACCGAGATCTTCGGTCCGTAGAACGCGGCCCCGCCGGGATCCGGAACCAGTTCCAGCCCGGTCTCCCGGGCCACCGCCTCCAATGTTTCGGTGGCCAGCGCCCACTGTTCGTCGGTCCCGATGAATTTCGGATTGCCCTCCTCGCGGGTGGACAGTTCCAGATAGAAATCATCGAGACCGAAGTCCTTGAGCAGGCTCAACACGAAATTGAGCAGATGCTTGATTTCATCGGGCGCCTGCGCGTCGGTGACATAGGAGTGTGAATCGTCCTGGGTCATCCCCCGGACCCGGGTCAGGCCGTGCACGACGCCGGACTTCTCGTACCGGTACACACTGCCGAACTCGAAGTAGCGCAACGGAAGTTCCCGGTAGCTGCGGCCCCGCGAAGCGAAGATCAGATTGTGCATGGGGCAATTCATGGCCTTCAGGTAGTACTCCTGGCCGGCTTTGGTGATATTGCCGTCGGCGTCGATCTCTTCGTCGACATTCATCGGCGGGAACATGGTGTCCGCGTAGTGCGGCAAATGGCCCGAGGTGTGGAACAGGCCGGCCTTGCTGATGTGCGGAGTTCCGACGTACGAGAACCCTTCTTCCAGATGGCGACGACGGACGTAGTCCTCCATCTCGCGTTTGATGACGCCGCCGCGCGGATGGAACACCGCCAACCCCGACCCGAGTTCGTCCGGAAAACTGAACAGGTCCAGTTCCACGCCCAAGCGGCGGTGGTCCCGTTTCTCGGCTTCCTCGATGGCGTGCAGATGGGCATCCAGCGCCTCCTGGGATTCCCAGGCGGTGCCGTAGATCCGCTGCAGATCCTCGTTGCGTTGATCGCCGCGCCAGTAGGCCGCCGACGACTTGGTCAATTGGAAGGCCGGGATGTATTTGGTGGTGGGCAGGTGCGGACCGCGGCACAGATCACTCCACACCTTTTCGCCGGTGTGGGCGTGCAGGTTGTCGTAGATGGTCAGCTCGCCGCCGGCGCCGATCTCCATGACCTCCGCGTCGTCGGCGGAGCCCTTGTCGTCGATCAATTCGAGTTTGAAGGGCTCGCTGGACAGCTCGCGCGGGCCTGCTCACGAGTGACCGGCCGCCGCGAGAACCGCTGTCCGGCCTTGACGATTCTGGCCATTCGCTTCTCGAGATCGGCCAGGTCCTCAGGGGTGAAAGGCTTGTCCACCTGGAAGTCGTAGTAGAAGCCGTCCCGGATGAACGGGCCGATGCCGAGCTTGGCGTCCGGGAACTTCTGCTGCACCGCCTGGGCGAGGACGTGCGCCGCCGAATGCCGGATCACATTGCGTCCGTCGGCCGAGCCTGCGGCGACTGCCTCGACCTCGACGTCGGTGTTCGGCGCCCACGCCAGGTCGCGGAGCCGTCCGTCAGGGTCGCGGACGACCACCACCGCTTCCGGCCCGGAGCGGGGAAGCCCGGCGTCCCCGACCGCCTGAGAAGCCGTGGTCCCCGCCGGTATCCGCACGCGCGCAGCGGTGGGGAGGGCGACAGGGATGGACACGAGAATTCGCTCCTTCGTGATCGTGGCGGTCCGCAGCCGCAAACCGGGCCGGTTCGGGTCAACCGATGCTAGCCGGGCGGCCTTTCTCTCAGCATCCGGTTAGATCCCGACCCGGCGGCGGGACGATCATGCTCGGTACTTCGGTGCGCGATCAGCAACGGGCCGGCGTCGACCCGGTCCGGGCGCCGAACGGGCCCGATGAAAACGAAGCAGGGGGGCCGCCCGATCCTGGGATCGGGCGGCCCCCCTGCTGATTTGGTTTCGTGTGTCTTGTGTTGCACCGCTTCTCGTGGCGCGCCGGGATTTAGAAGGTTCCGATGTGGGTGCTTCCGGTCGGCTGGCCGATCGCGGCGGCGACATCGGCGGGCAACGGCAGGCCGTTGGTGGCGGCCGCTGCGGCGCTCTTCATCTGGCTGACCGACGGGGTGCCGGCCACCAAGATGTTGTTCCAGCTCTTGCCCAGCGCCGAGTTCAGCAGGGCCGGGGTGCTGTAGCCGAGGGTGCTGCCGTTGGCCTGGCCCCAGACGACCATCCGCTCCGAGGAGCCGGTGTTCTGGTGGAAGGCGTTCCCGTCGATCGTGACGTTCATGGTCGACGCGGCCAGGCCGGTTCTGGTGTCAGCCACATAGAGCTGAGCGCCCGGGTTGGTGCCGTTGTAGGCGAACTGGTTGTTGGAGATCTGGATGTTCTGCAGAAGCCAAGGGTTGGCGGCCGAGGGACGAACGCTGGCCGCGGCCGTCGGGTTGATGCGACGGTCGTCCATCCAGGCCCAGATCTCGCCGTGTCCGGCGTTTGCGAAACTGTTGTTGAACACCTTCAGGTTGGCCGAGTCGGAGATGTAGAGGTTCTTATCGGCCGCACCCAAGGTGTTGTTGGCGACGATGCCACCGGTGGTCCCGCCACCCGAGAGCTCGATCATGATGTCGGAAGCGGCGCTTCCATTGTTGCTGACGTCGTTACCAATAACGTTCAGGCCGATGACGTTCTCGTCCAGCCAGATGCCGGACACATTGTGGCCACCGGTGACCTCGTTGTTGACTACCGAGATGCTGTTGGAGCGGGTCAGCTTCATTCCGCCGGCGGAGGGCGCGGTGTTGAACAGTTGGCTGTTGGCACCCAGCACCCGGGAGTTCTCGACAAGCAGGTTGTCGGCATGGTTGGAGTGGAAGCCAACCATGCCCGGGTTGACGACGGTCACATGATCGATCGTGATGTTGGCAGCGTCGGCGCTCACGGCCTGGGTGGCCGAGTCGTCGACCTCGACGTTCTGCAGCACATCATTCACGCCGCCGAGGTAGACGGTACCCATGTCCGGCAGGGCCGTCGCGTAGCGCCGGATGCCGATCCCCCGGATGGTGACCGACGGGGCCGTCGCGGTCAGCGCGCGGTTGATGGTGGTGGCCGAGACGGTGTGTCCGGTCGGGTCGCTGCCCAGGGTGAGCGTCTTGTTGGTGTAGTCGACCGCGAACTGGCCGGCGGTCGGGTTCGAGGCCACCTGGTTCAGCTGGACGCCGTCGACGAAGACCTGGTCGGGCCAGGACGCCAGCGGGGCGGACGGGCTGATGAAGTTCCAGCCCGACGGGCCGGGGCCGGTGGTGTCACCGCGGGCGAAGGAGGAGCTGTGGTCGAACTGGGTGGTCCAGGGGACGGACCAGGACGAGCCGGAAACGGTCCAGCCGGAAACGACCTGCGAACCGTCCAGCCAAGCGGCCTCACCCGGGTAGTTCTCGATGGTGATGGACTTGGCGACGCTGAGGCCCTCGTGGTAGGTGCCGGCGCGCAGGACAACCGTCTGTCCCGCAGTCGCTTTGGCCACGGCAGCGGTCAGGGTGCGGAGCGGGGCGCCCACGCTGCCGTCGCTGCTGTCGGATCCGGACGGGCTCACGAAGATGGCGTTGGTCGGGTAGGTGTATTGAGCCTGACCGACGGGCACGGCGCCCCGGGCGGTGGTGGTCGGCTGGGTCGGCTGGGTCGGCTGCGTCGGCTGCGTCGGCTGGGTCGGGGCCGAGCTAGAAGGGGCCGGTGACGACGTGGACGGAGCCGGCGACGACGTGGACGGAGCCGAGGAGGTCGACGGCGCCGGCGAAGAAGTGGACGGCGCGGAGCTGGTGGACGGTGCGGAGCTGGTGGACGGCGCCGGCGAGCTGCTCACCGGGACCGACGTTCCGGCCGGCGCGGCCGCGTTGGACGACGGAGCCGGGGAAGACCCGGGCGAGGCGGGCGGGGTGGAGATGTTGCTCGGCGCGGGCGCCGGCGCTGACGTGGTCGGGGCAGCCCAGGTGCTGGGCGGGGCGGATACGGCGGGGCTGGAAGCGACCGGAGCGGACGTCGGCTGGGACCAGGTCGAAGGCGGAGCCGCGACGGAGGTGGAGCTGGGGGTGCTCGAGGATGCCGCGGCCGCGGATCCGACGGCGGGGGTATCGACCTTCTGCGGGCTGGCGGGGCCTTGAGCCAGGAAGCCGCGGTCCACGAAAGTGGTGGCGTTGGAGGATGATCCGACGTAGTCCCACAGGCCCACGGCGCCCGCGGCGCCGATGACACCCGCGCCGGAATCGGTGGTGGTGGACTGCCAGTCGGGCGTGGTCGACCCGTAGGCGTAGGCCCGGATCTTCAGCGTGACAGTGCTGGTGCCGGCGACCGAGAAGTCGATGCGGATGGCCTGAGTGGCGGAGGCCTTGACGGCGACAACCTTGGCGGCACCCAGAGCGCTTTCCGTGTGCCCGGTCCGCCGGGAGAAGGACACTTGCACCTGGCCGTTGCCCAGCACCACGACCTTACCGAGGTAGGCGGAGCCGTCGGCCTGGCGCCGAGCCTCGACCGCGTGGTAGGCGTTGGTGGACGATGTGAACGTCGGCAGGGACAGCACATCCGAGACCACGACGTCGCCGGCCGAGCTGCCCGGGAGGTAGGCCTCGGCGCTCTTGGTCGGGGCGATCGCGGTGAACGTCGCGGCGCCGGACTTGACCGAGGCGGTCGGGTTACCCGCCAGAGTCCAGGCGCCGCCGCTGACGGCCTGTCCGAAGCCCGCGGCCACCGTGCGAGAAAAGTTGTCGCCCGCCACCGTGACCGTCGAGGCGTTGGCGGCGGAGGCCGGGAAGGTGCTGAGCAGGACGGCGGAGAGGCCGGTGCCGAGGACGGCGGCCAGGGACAATGAGCGACGGAAACGCATAATAAACGACCCCTCATGGGATTAGATGATTTGTCAGGAAGGGCCTTTCGAGGCCCGGTAACGACGTCCAGATGAGATTAAGTCGCTGGCCCGCAAAGCACAACCCTCCGTAATCGTTCATCTACACAGCGTTACTACCATCTGTAATCGGCACTACGGTCCGTGAATGTGCTGACAGCGCCTCCAGGGCGTACTGGAGCGTCGTTCCAAGATCCAAGTTGTCGTTTCAGTCACCATTCGCGGGTCGGCAGCGCACGGCTACCCCATCAGAGTGAAATTAACGTTATGTAGTCGACCGTCACGTACTGCAGTCGCCGGTGCTGTCGATGCCGCCGGCCCCGGCAGCCTCCGCGCCGTGGGAGCAGACGCCAAGCCGGCGTCCGGCGGGCCGGCGGGGCGAAAGCGATCGGGGTCCTACCTCGCCGAAACCCCTTTGCTACGAATTAATTCCAGAGCCAAACCGTCGTCAAGGTCTTGATGACCGACACCCGGAAGCGGCTGCCCCGCCGACCGGCGGCGAAGTACAGCCGTGACTCACCGCCTTCCTTGGAAGGCTGCCAGAGCTTCCGGTCGCCGCGGCGATTTCTCGTCGCGATCGCCGACAGCAGTGAACGACCGACGGCAGCAACCGCTCGTAACGACGCCAGCTGTGCCGCGCATCACTCCGTTGCTCCGGCTACCAACGAGCCGGATCTGAGCGCTCTACGCTGGCTCCCGTTGGGTGTATGAGCACGCACCGTCACTGGACGTCCGAAGCTCTACCAAGTCTCCATCCGCTATTGGATAGGCAAATGAAAAGCGAAGAATGCATTTCTCCGGGCGCGCACGGACGCAATTGTGCATTCACGTCGACTCGACTCCACGGGACTCTGCCGACTGCATCCGCCCAGTCCACAGGACCAAACAAATGTCGAAGGGCTTTTGTCCGGTGCAGGCGGCTGTTTGTTCCCCGATCGCATACCCGCTCAGCGGTGCGGGCTCTCAGGCCCGGCCCATCGCCAGGTCGATACCGACTTCCGCTGCTGCCGATAGGCCGTCGCGAGTCCCCACCGAGCGCCCGGACGGTGGAACGAGCCGGCGACGCTGCGCAGTTCTCGCTAGGCGGACCGGTTGCGCATAGCCCGGACGAGTGACGCACCGGCACCGACGGCGGGCCTGATCAGCGAAGCGAAGACCGGTGGCGTACTGGGACCCGACTCGCCGGGGCGCCGCAGTGAACGGCCAGGACGCGCCGGACGGACCAATGATCGATCCGGCTGCTTCGTGGGACGCGGCTCAGGCCAGGATGAAGGACTCAGCATTCCGGGAGCAGCCAGGTTCTTCCCGACTGCGCTTCCCGGTGCACTCTCTCGTTCTCGCCGTTTCGCCGTCCGGAAGGCCGCTCATGCCCAGCCCGATGCCATCGCCAACCGCGGCATTGAGGAAGTAGCGGACCACTATGCCGGCATCATCTCTGCGATGTCGGCTCCGCCCATCCTGATCGGGCATTCCTTCGGAGGCATGCTGGTGCAGAAGTTGCTCGGTCAGGGCCTCGGCGCGGCAGGCATCGCCATTGACGCCGCTCAGATCAAAGGGGTGCTGCCGCTACCGCTGTCGGCCCTGCACGCCACGCTGCCTGTGTTCAAGAATCCCGCCAACAAGCACCGGGCCGTTTCACTGACCGCCGAGCAGTTTCGCTACGCGTTCGGCAACGCGGTCAGCGAGGACGAATCGAACGCGCTGTTCGACAAGTGGACGATTCCGGCTCCCGGGCGGCCGTTGTTCGAGGCCGCGGCGGCCAATTTTTCCTGGCACTCGCCGGCCACGGTCGACACCGACAATGACGAGCGCGGTCCTTTGCTGCTCATCATGGGCGGGCAGGATCACACGGTGCCGGAGACCATCACCAAGTCGACGCTCAAGCAGTACCGGCACTCGTCGGCCGTGACCGACCTGGTGGATTTTCCTGATCGTGGCCATTCCCTCGCGATCGACAGCGGATGGCGAGCCGTCGCCGACCGCTGCCTGAGTTGGCTGGAGGGGCACAACCTCTGATCCGAGGTCCGCACCCGGCTGGCCCTCACCGACGGCGTTTGGAGCGCCGCTGCGCAGGCGCGAAGCCGGTGCCGAGCAGCACGACGCCGAAAACTCCGAACCACACCCATCCCGAGCCGTCCCCCAGGGCCAGGTGTACGACGGCCAGGGCGATCATGACGGCACTCAGCACCACCGTGACCACCAGCACAGGCGCCCGCAGCAAAGCCTTCAACACGCACCCCCTCGGGCCGAACCACTATCCCGCGCACGTGGCACCCGCACCGGGTCGTCGGGAGCCCCCGGCGCGACTGGTTCAGTCTGCCCGGGGCCGCCTGCCGGCGTGATCGCGAGTGCTGCCTGCGGTGACCGCAGCTGATCGCCGCTCCGGGAGTCACCCCCCGATCGGGGGACATGGAGCTCAACCCGTGGGCCGGGCGATCAGCCGAGTGTGGGGACGAGCCGGGCCCGGCATTGTCAGAACTGACTCCGGAACAACCGGACGCGGAACTGATTTCCAGGAGCTGGACATGACCAGATCGATCGCCGGTGGTCCGGTCGGGCCGGCGATGACGTGCACCAACGCCGACGGCAGACGACACACGGACGACGAACCGCCCTGAGGGGCAAGACCTGGGTGGGCGATGCAGGGATCGAACCTGCGACCTCTTCGGTGTGAACGAAGCGCTCTCCCGCTGAGCTAATCGCCCGGGACCGGACGAACATACAGCGCCCGCAGCGCCCGATTCAAACCGAAAGGCGCGCAGGCACTGAGGCCGCCCGGCACCGAGCCTGGTGACGCGGCCGGCCACTCCACGGGCACCCGGGCGGCCCACCACCTCGATTGGCCCGAAACGACTTACTCCGAGCCACATATCAGCAGTGACCGGCCTCGTCACTTGGCGAATGGGTGAACCATTCGAAGTCGCGTGACGGCTGCCGGTGCACCTCGTCTCTTTGACATCGAGCGTCCGAGAAGGTTTCCAGACCGGCCGCTCCTCAACCCAAAAAACCTCATCTAGCAGCAGGAGCCTTGAAATGACCGCACCGCACATCACCGCGGCCCATCAGTCCGTTGTGGCGCAGACGGTCATGGGCCTCTACACGGACCACGAACATGTCGCCGTCGGCGCCGAGTTGCAGTACCACAGCCGGGATCCCTTCGCGGTCCGCGTGGTGTTCACCATCCCGGGCTCAGCCGACGTCGAGTGGGTTTTCGCCCGCGACCTGATGATCGGCGGCCTGCTCGGGCCGGCCGGCACCGGCGACGTACAGCTGTTCCCGACCGCCGACGGCCTGGTCTTCGAACTGAACTCCCCCGGCGGTCAGGCCCGCCTGCTGGCCGATCGGGATGAGGTCACCGCGTTCTGCCGCCGCATGATCAACGCGGTGGCCCCGGATCAGGAGCACCTGTACTTCGACATCGACCAGGAGATGGCACTGCTGGCCGATTAGCCGACCGCGGGCCCGTCCAGCCCGTTCTGACACGCGACTTCTTCTACGACAACAAAGTTTTTCTCTGATCGAGGCCAACTCTCGATCCATATTGACCGACGCGATCGGGATCCCACGAGGGGTGGATCCCGATCGCGTCGGTCGTTTCGTCTCTCCAACCCGGGGCGCAGTTCTGGCTGGAGCCGGCTGAGTTCCCGCTGGGCGTTCCCGACCGCCGTCTGGGGCCACGAGGCGGCCCGGTCGCCGTTATCCGGGAAGGCACGGTCGGTGCTGGTCATCATGAGGAGGTTCAGCTGTTTTGGAATCGGCCACCGACGTCGGCTAGAGTTTCACCTCGCACCGCCAGCCGCTGGACCGTGTCGCCTCCCTGTGAGGCCGCGGTCGGCGCCGGCAATGCGGACGTGGCGCAGTTGGTAGCGCATCACCTTGCCAAGGTGAGGGTCGCGGGTTCGAATCCCGTCGTCCGCTCGGAGCAGGCAGTCAAACGCCTGAGCCTACGGTGGGGTGGCCGAGAGGCGAGGCAACGGCCTGCAAAGCCGTGTACACGGGTTCAAATCCCGTCTCCACCTCGATCTCGGTCATCACGGCCGATCCCGGGCGATTAGCTCAGCGGGAGAGCGCTTCCCTGACACGGAAGAGGTCACTGGTTCAATCCCAGTATCGCCCACCACCCTGACCAGCGGAAACGCTGATCTGACCGCACGGCGTGCAACCCAGGTGCAACTGGCTCTGACCTTCGGGAGTTACCGAAGGAGAGGCACCATGCCCATCACCGCCGCGTCCAGCCCCACCCATGGCGACGACGCACCGAGCGGTCCCGCGCCGCGCTTTGCCGTGATCGTCAACGGCCTGCTTCAAGACTTTGTCTGGTCGTCTCGGGATAAGGCCGAGCAGGAGGCTGCGCACCTGCTGGAGACCGCCTCGTCCTCGGTCATCGAGGTCGTCGAGCTGTCGGCAGTGAAGGCAGCAAGCACGATGACCATCAATGACGCGATCCCTGGGTTCGACTTCGGACCGTACGGCTTCGACAGTTACGCGCTCGGCACTTACGTGGATCTCGATGGCCGGCGGTGCACAGTCGCCGTGGCGCAGGACCTGCTTGACGGCCGGCCAGACGGACTCGCGTATGTGAGCATCGTCGAGCGATTCGATCTCAGCGCCGCAGAGGCGCGCTCGCTCGCGTCGTTGCTCCTCTTTGCGGTCATCGCCGCCGAGGCTGAGGACGTCGCGGCCGAGGCGGCGCGGATGCGCGCAGAGATTGCGCTCGCTGGCAAATAGCAGAAGGCAGGCAGGGCCGACGCGACGGCCGCGTTCGGGGCGCACAACAGAGCACTCCCGGACGCGGCCGTTTCTTGCGATCATGTAGGCCATGCATGACGCCGACGGCGAGCCGATGGTTTGCGTTCCTGCGAGGTTTCGAGATGCGGATCCGTCCAGATGGCGAGGCGGTCGGGTCAGTCAATGCCGCGTCGAGGAGAGAGCCGCCGCCCCTAACAGGTCTCAGGAGGCCCGCCTTAGGTTCGAGATGTCTCGCGCGAGGTTCGAAATATCGCGCGAGGCGGTGGAGCGGGCTCGCCGGAGCTTCGAGAGCAGGCGCGGCAGGTTCAACGGACGTCGTTGAAGCGATTGGGACGGTGCGGCACCTGCACCGGGCGCCGGAGGCGTCAGCGGGTTGACCGAGTTACAAAGAGAGCTTCCTCGGATGATCAAGGACAGAACGTGACAGACGTGGGCTAGACTTGACGGTAGATCGGTTCGGCCGGCGCCGGCATTAATTGCGTCCGGGCAAGGATGGTCTTCCGCAACGCAACATCGTCGGAGGAGCCACCGCGAGGAATCGCGCCCGAAAGGCGAACCGATGCCAAAAAGTCCCCTGCCTCAACGCGTCAGCCTGCAAGAGGCTGCTGACGCCAACGGCTGCCATCCCAGAACCATCCGTCGTATGATCGCTCGCGGCGAGATCAGCGCGTATCGAGTAGGAAAGCGCCTGCTCCGCGTGGATCTCGGCGAGCTGGACCGTGCCCTTCGCCCGATTCCGACCGCAGGCGGGGATCAGGTTGCCTGACAACAAGCGAGGCCGCCCCGCGGGCGGAGCGGCCTCCGATCAGCTTGGCGGCGATCCGTTTCAGTATATCGAAGCATTGCGCAATTGGGACCAAGCCGCCGATCAGCTAAACGGCGCGATGCTCGACAACGCGGATCCGGCGCTTGTGCTACGTATCCAGACTGCTGGCGCTCCGATGCGCGGATCCGAACGCGAATGGGTGTGCGGCTCGATCTTCGCCACGGCCGCTCGCGGCCGCATTAGCAATCCGGTCACTGTCGCCGACACCGCTCGCCGACTCGGCCTGACCCCACCGCCGGGGCTACGAAAGCTGGTCGCAACCACGCTGGTCGACCTGCGGACAGATGCACCCCCGATCGTCATGGTGGATGCCCTGGCGGAGATCTGCCGTGACTCGGCACTCCGCCAGCAGGTCCAGCATGCCGCGTTTGCTGTCGCCAAAGGCTCGTGGACCGGCGAGCTTGCGGACCTGGAGGCACTGATCCGGGCGCACATGTCGCCGCTGCTGACGGCCCTTTCAGGGGCCGGCAAGGCGGTGGCAGCGTGATTACCTTGGCGTCGGTCTTACCGGAGCGCATCTCGTATCTGTGGCCCGGTCGGCTACCTCTCGGCAAACTGGTCGTTTTCGACGGTGATCCCAGCACCGGTAAATCAACACTGACTCTCGACATAGCCGCTCGAACATCGTCGGGCCAGGCATGGCCGGACGGTGTCCCGAACGCCGGACCTGCTGACGTCCTTCTCCTATCAGCGGAAGACGGACTGGCAGACACTGTCGTCCCCAGAGCAACGGCGGCCGGTGCCAATTTGGCCCGAATCCACGCGCTTCGCGAGGTCGAGATGACCGGGCCAGACGGTCAACCGACGTTGGTACCGCCGTCGCTACCACGCGACATCCCGGTCATCGCCGAAATAATCAAGCAGAACCGGGTCAAGCTCCTCGTCGTTGACGTTCTCATGGCCTATCTGTCCGGCGGTGTCGATTCGCACCGCGATCAAGACGTCCGTGCTGTACTGCACACATTGGCGGCAATGGCTGAGGCCACAGGGTGCTGTGTAATCCTCGTACGGCATCTGAACAAGATGGCTGGCGGGAACGCCCTTTATCGCGGCGGCGGGTCTATCGGCATCATTGGCGCTGCGAGGGCCGCCTACCTAATCGCCCGGGATCCCGACGATGACGATCGCCGCATCTTTGCGCCTACGAAAATGAACATCGCGGCCGAGCCCGCGGCCTTGGCCTATCGACTGGTGTCCGCCGATGAATTGGGCTGCGCGCGTGTCGAATGGGAAGACGGACCGGTCCAGACGACAGCGGCTGATCTACTACGTGCCCAGGTCGACGCTGAAGAAAAGACCGAACGCGACGACGCGGTCTCGTGGCTGCGATGGTATCTAGGCCAGCACGGCGGCGGCGCACCGCGCAAGGACGTGATCGCGGCGGCTGGCCGGGAACATTCGGAGCGCACGTTGCAACGGGCCATCCGAGGCACAGATTTCCGGGTCGAGCGCTCCGGCTTCCCGTCCACCACGACCTGGTTCCTCGCAGTCGCGCCAGACCCGACCACACACACCAGTGGCGCGACTGGCTGGAGTGGCGCAACTGACGGTGACCTGCATAAACAGGTCTCCGATCCGCCCTTGTTCTCTCAGTCGCGCCACGCGGCAGATAGAGACGGCATTGGCGCGACTGCACCGCGGGAGTGCCCAGTCTGCAGCCAACCGACTGGCTTTGACCTCGTGCCGACGAAGCTAGGAACGGCTTGCCGCCGGTGCGCGCCAGGTATAAGAGCGGGAACATATTGCGGCGACTGCCGCCAGCCGCGAGACGTGGTTTCCGACGGTCGCTGCTCGCCTTGCCATGGCCAAGCGATCCGGTCGGGTGGTGCTGCATGAGCGCGCCCATGTTTTGGTGCGACTCGTGCAGCGCTGTGCGGCCGTTCGGCCAGCATCCCTGGCGACCATTCGAAATCGTGTGTCTGCTTTGTGGACACCGATGGATTCGTCGGCACCGGAGCCTTCCGGTCGACGTCCTCGCGGGTGGAGCGGTCGACAAGGCGTTTCCTAGGGGTGACCGGTAGATGGCCACGCCACCGCCCGTCTTCCAGATCCCCAAGGCGGCCCAGGACGCGTGGACGGCGCTACAGGAATCGATGGACGAACTCGGCCCGACACCGTGCCGCGACCGGCTGGAATGGATCAGCCAGGGACGCCGAGGACCGAGAATTCGCAAAGCTCCAATGTCAACGCTGCCGGGTCATCGCTTTGTGCGGCGCCTACGCAGACCGCGCCAAGGAAAAAGCCCACATTTGGGGCGGCCGGGATTTCCTGGGCCAAGGTCGGACGACCGACCGATACCAATCCTTCTGTTCGAGAATAGGGAGAAGCCTCATGACCGAGCCCTTGACGGACCACGACGCCAACTTGGCGCTAGCCGGCATGCAGATGGGCTGCCGAGCCGCCATTTTGGGCGCAGGTGACGATCAAATCGCACTAGACGCGCTCGTCGCCACGACCACCGACCTGGCCGGAGACGGTGCAGTGGTGCTGTTGTCCTATGCGGTTTCCCACCTGGCAAACTTGCTAGGCGGAGTGCTGCCGATCGTAGAAGCCAGCGGTATCGGGCTGACCGAGCACCTCAAAGCGGCAGCGCGTGGCGAGGATGTCCAGCCGGTTTTCGATCGCGGCGCCCTCGCCCGCTTCATCCTCGGAGCCTCCGCTCGACAAGCGTCTCCGGTGACGCAGAACCGGAGTGACCGGCGCGCCGCCAAGCGGAGGCGGGGACGTTGAGCGGGCGGCGGTACTGCGATTCCTGCGACAAGATCACGAGCTGGACAATCACATCGGCCGAGCACTGCGACGTGCGGTGCCAGCGGTGCGGACTCGTGGAGAGAGACTGACGGGCTGGAGTGCCTGCGAATCGCAACCGGCGCGGGTGCTTCGCCATACGGGCGTGATGTCCAGCCGCGTCGGTTCGGGGAGCAGACGTGACCGACGATGTGCAGCATCTCGGACCGGCCGTGCTCGTCAAAGGTGCTGCTCTACTGGATATACGGTGGGCGCTTGTCCGGGCGACTCGCGCTGCCCGGGTAGACGGCATTCGCCCGTCACCTCGGATTGCGGCACTGGCAACCGCTGTCGAGCAAGCGATCATGGCTCTCGGCTCAGAGGCGCTGTCGCATAACGGACACAGCGACGTCGCACGCGAAGACGTCAGCGCAGAATCAATTGTAGAGATCGGGACCGTCGAAGCCGCTCGGCTGCTGAACCGTTCACCACGAACAGTGCAGCGGATGGCAAAAAGCTTGGACGGTCGGAAAATCTCCGCGCGGTGTTGGGCATTCGACAAAGACACTGTGCTCACCTACCTGGCCAGCCGCGAGGAGCAATGCACGTGAACGCGACACCCAAGGTCGAGCTATCGCCTGACGCACAGTTTCGCGTCTGTTACGTCGGCGGCGCGTTCGTGCGCAGAGAGTTCGCCGCAGGCGGTCACGAACAGGTCCAGCTTCGCGAAGGGCAACTCGTCCCGGCCTGGGTCGACAACGACGAAGTCCGCTACCTGCAGGCATCCGGCCTGATCGAGCCGGTGGACGCCTGATGGCCGGCCGCACGGTCAAGGTGCCGTCGCAGTTCTGGCACAACCGGGAAGTCGAACTCGACCCATACGCACCCAACGCGGTCGGCGACGACCTGGCCGCGGCCGTGTCGTGGCAATACCGGACCGCACTGGCCGATCGGGGCGAACCGCCGCGGATGTTCGACGGTGGCCGATCCGACCTGCCACCGTTCACCGCGAGCGGCATCCCGCCCGAGCTGCTGCTGCAGATCCCGGCGCGCTGTCGGCACGCCGTCGCCGCCGAACCCGATCGAGGTCAGGCCTACTCCATGCTGCAAGAGGCGATGGCGAACCCCGAAGCAGCGTTCGCACACCCCGGTCTCGACGCCGCCGTTGCCCGAGTGAAAGCCTGGTCCGAGGGGCCGACGCTCACCGACATCGAGCGCCACGTCCGCGACAGTGCCCACCAAGTGCGGCATGCGGAGCGGCAGCAGGCGATCAACCAAGCATTCGAGCAAGGCGGCGACGCAGCAGCGAAGGCGCTCGTCCGTCAGTTCACAGCCGAAGACCAAGCCGAGAACTCCGCGCTCGAAGACGCCTTGGGCTCGCTCGTCGGCGTGCTCCACAACGGCATCGCACCGCACCAGCCGCACGGACCGATGGCCCAACCGCACATCTGGGACCGCGACGCCGTCGACCGGAGCGCCCCGATGACCGGAGCTGCCGGTGTCTGACTTGGGCGTCAACGCCGCCGCGAAGCCGTCGCACGTGCACGGCCAACACGGAGCCATGGCCGCGAGCGGATTCGCCTCTGCCGCAAAGACCGGCCAGCGCCCGACCGCCGCCCTGACGCCGGAACTGAGGGAACCGGCGCAGGGCGGCGCGCACATGTCGCCAGGCGGTTGCAACCCCCGGCCGGGCAACGCCCAGACGTTGATCGAGAGCGGACCGGGGGGCAGGCAAATCCTGGTGTGTACGGGTTCCCAAATTTGCCCGGCCACCGATGCCGCGCACGTCGACCAAGCCGTGGCTACGGACCGTGACACCCCCTGGGCGGTTACCCCCAAGCACACATCAGATGGGGACCGAGGGAAAGGCCCCTCGGAGGTAGGGCGATGCTTGGCGCTCATTTTTCCCTGGGGCGGTGACTTTGGGTGACTGACAAAGTGTCTGCGCCAGCCGGTCTCGGTACTCGGGGTCGGCGTTTTTGGCGTTCCGTGACAGCGGATTTCGACCCGTCGAGTTCTGAGTTGGAGCTGCTGGCCGAGGCGTGCCGGACGTTGGACAACCTCGACGCGTTGGCCGCTGCGATCGCCGAAAACGGCACCATGGTGGCCGGTTCTCAGGGCCAGATGGTGGTCAATCCGGCGCTAACCGAGGTCCGTGGTCAGCGGGCTTTGCTGCACCGGTTGCTGGCGGCTCTGGGGCTGAAGGATGAGGACGGGCAGCAGGTTCCGACGGCTCAGACGTTGCGGGCTTCTCGGGCTGGTCAGGCCCGTTGGCAGGGTCATATCAAGGTGGCCCGGTGAGGCGCCGACGGCCGGTCCCGCCGGGACCGGCGCCGTTGACCTTCCTGCTTTTTTTTTTTTTTTTTTTTTTTTTTTTTTTTTTTTTTTTTTTTTTTTTTTTTTTTTTTTTTTTTTTTTTTTTTTTTTTTTTTTTTTTTTTTTTTTTTTTTTTTTTTTTTTTTTTTTTTTTTTTTTTTTTTTTTTTTTTTTTTTTTTTTAAAAAAAAAAAAAAACGCCGTTTCCGAGCCGGTTCCGGCTCCGCACCCGGCAGATGTGCCTGGACATGCGGCAGCGGTGGCTCGCCGCGGGGTTCGCCGGATGAAGCGCCGTCAGGCCGAGGTCGTCGCCGAGGCGGCCGAGCGCCTCGTGCCGGCCGAATTGGCCGATCCCGATCATCGGGTTTGGTCTGACCGCGGGTTGTTCGGGTCGTGGGTGTCCGCTCACTTGGCGAAGACGTCGCTGAATCGGCGCGGCTGCGACCGATATCGGCGACGGTGGTTACAGCGCCCGCGCCGTTGCGGTCTTCCGCTTCGCCTACGCCGTGAACCAGTGGACCCGTGAGAACGGCCAGCCGGAACGGATGACCGAGACAGGGATCTACCGCATGACCGCGGACGAGCGCGCCACGCGGCTCGGTGCGGACGGAACGCAAAGGGGCCTTTAACGATATGGTCGATCGCGCAGTCAAAGTGACATTGAGTGCCAACGCGCAGGGGTTCATCAGCGCTGTCCGGCAGGCGAAGACGGAACTGGACGGTCTCGCCCGATCGGGGATCTCCGCTCGCGATGCCATCGCGCCAATCACCGGGACGATGCGCCAGGCCGCCCAGGATGCTCTGCGGCTGGGCGTCGCTGGTCAGGCGATCGGTCGGGGGTTCGCGTCGTCCACTGCGCCGGTGCGGGACTTGGCGACTCATCTGCAGAGCTTGGCCGGTGTGGATCTGCGGCCGTTGCAGTCGTCGCTCTCCGGGATCGGCCGGGCGATGTCCTCGGGTTCCGGTTCGGGCGTCGCCGATCTGGCGCGTCTGGCGGTGGCGATCCGTGATCTGTCGACCGCTGCGACGGGTTCGGGAATGACTGATCTGGCCCGGAATCTGCGGACGATCGCGACTGCGCTGCGGAATTTCAGTACGAACAGCACGGGCGCGCTGGCGGGGTTGCGGGATATCACTCCGGCGCTGCGTTCTTTGGGCGCGATTGCGTCGGGGGATTTGACTCGCGGGGCAGCGGATATCCGCGCGATTGCGTCTGCGATCCGCCAGCTCGGCAGCATGGACGCGGCCGCTATCCAGTCCCTGATCGACAACATCGACCGCATCGGCCCGGCCCTCCGTCGTCTCGGCGACGCTGGTGGCGGCATCGGCAACCTGGCGGGGATCAACGCTGAGATCAAGGCCTTGCGGGATCAGGTCGATGCGTTGCGCAGGGCCGCTGGTGGCGGCGGCGGTGGCGGTGGCGGTGGTGCGGCCGAGTCCGGAGGCTTCCTCGGCGGCATGTTCGGCGGCGGCAGTCTTGGACAGATGCTGGCTTACACGGGTGGGCTGGCGGCGGTCGGCACTGGGATCAAGTCGGTCGTCAAGCAGACGTCTGACTATGAGACTCAGATCTTGACGTGGGGCGCTGTCACGAAGGCGACGAATGCGCAGACAGCGCAGGCGTCGGCGTTGGCGTTGCAGTTGGGCGCTGACACGTCGATTGCTGGTGCGTCGGCTGCTGATGCTGCGGTGGCCATGACGGAGTTGGCCAAGGGCGGCTTGTCGATCTCGCAGTCGTTCCAGGCGGCGAAGGGCACGTTGCAGTTGGCCGCTGCGGCTGGCGTGGATGCGTCTCAGGCGGCAGAGATCCAGGCCAACGCCATCCACGCTTTCCATATTTCGGCGTCCCAGGCGGGGAACGTTGCCGACATTTTGGCGAATACCGCTAACGCTGCGAATGGCGAGATAACAGACTTTGCGCAGGGGCTGAAGCAGTCCGGTGCGGTCGCTCACAACTTCGGGTTGACTCTGCTAGATCAGCAGACGATCTTGGCGCAGTTCGCCCAGGCCGGCATCAAGGGTGCTGAGGGTGGCAACATCCTTAAGGAGGAGCTGCTCAAGGTTGAGGCCCCGTCGAAAGCTGCCGCCGGGGCAATTAAGACTTTGGGTTTGCAGATCATCGACTCTAACGGCAATTACGTCTCGGCGATTAATCTTGAGCAGCAGCTCGCGGCAGCGAAGAAGAAACTCGGTTTGACCGCGTTCAACACTGCCGCAGCCGTGGTGTTCGGCGCCAGGGCCATTCAGGGCGCCACGATCATGGCGAACAACGGCGCTGTCGGCTATAACACCATGAACAAGGCGATCTTCGACGGCGCCGGTGCGGCTGCGTTCTCGACCGCGAAGATGAGCGGGCTAGGCGGCTCCTTCGCCAACTTGCAGAACCAGGCTGAGACTCTGGCTGTCACGGTCGGCGAGAAGCTTTCCAAGGGGATGCAGACCGCTGTCAATGCGGTGTCCTCCGGGATGGCGGACCTGTCGACGTTCATCTCTGGGCCAGGTCTGAGCAAGGTTGGTGCTGCGTTCGCTAGTGTGGGGGATTTCTTCAAGCCGATCGTGCAGGGTGCTGCTGGTTTGGCTGAGAAGGTGTGGCCGTACATCAAGCAGTTCGGCGCGGATTTGGTGCAGGCGTGGGACAACATTGTTGCGGCGACGACTCCGGTTCGGGATGCGATCGCAAACCTGTTCAAGACGTTGCAGTCGAACGGGTTCACTGATCGTGTCGGTTCGGTGTTGCGCGGTGTGGGCGATGCGGCGAAAGTGGGCTACGCAGTGGTTGAAGCCGATCGGTGATGCGATCGCTGGTGTGATCAAGTGGTTTGGTGGGTTGAATCCGACTGCGCAGTTGGCAACAGTGGGGATTTACCTGTTCGCGAAGATGTTGCCGACGTTGGCCGCTGCTGCTGGCGCGGCCGGGCGTGGATTGGGGCTGTTGGCGCAGAGCATCGGTAAGGCTGGGCTCGTGGCTGGCGCGGCGCTTGTGATCAACCAGATCGCTGATGCGTTCGATCAGATCAAGCAGAATCAGCAGGACGTCACGGACCAGACGAACACGCTGACCGCGGCGCTCGTGGCTAACGGCGGTCAGTGGAACAACATCATCCGCGAGCAGCAGGTCGCGTCCATCGCCGGAATGTCCCAGTTCCAGACGTTGATCAAGGTGGGCGCGAGTTACGGCGACGCGATGGACTTCCTAACGGGGAAGACGAACAACTTCGGGAAGATCCTGAAGGAGACGAACGGCAACTACGACGTCGCGAGCCTTATCCAGTGGGCCATCGGCATGAACAAGTCTGGCGACATCGCGACGAGGCCGCTCAGTACCAGTTGGCGTACAACGCGGCACAGGCCGCCAACGTTGACGTTACGGGCAGCGTGACCAGTGCGACGTTGAAGGCGAAGGACGCGCAGGATTCCTACTGGGGGTCGTTGATCCCCAACGTCTTGAAGGCTAAGGATGCCCAGGACGATTACTGGGCGTCGTTGGCTAAAGCAGCCAGCCGCCGCGCAAGCGGCCGCGTCGGCGACACAGCAACATGTGGCGTCTCTGTCGGAGCTTGGCATCAACCTGCACGGGACCACGAACGGCTGGATCGCCTACGGATCGGCCGGATCGAAGGCGCTGCAGTCGCTGCAGTCCGGGCCGCAGACCCTGGCCGCTCTTAAGAGCGCGTTCACCTCCACCGGGATCGGCGCCGAGGACTTCCAGAAGAACCTGGGTGCGTTCCAGAACGATTTCGCGAATCTGCCTTCTCAGGTGAAGGTTGGCCTGTCCGTCAACATTGACCAGAACGGTGTGGAGACGTTTTCCACGAAGTGGTCGGAGGCGTTCGCTAAGTTTCAGACCAACGCGTCTGCCGCACAGACGGCTGGTGATCTGTTCGCGTTCACGCTGCAGAAGCTATCCGGCAAGGACTTGACGGCCACCCAACAGTTGCAGTCTACGTCCGACGCGATCCTGGCCGTCGGGCAGGCTTTCACAGCTGCGCAGACGGCCGGGGCGGATTTGGCGTCCAAGAAAGCTGCGCTTGATACCGCACTGAAGGGTGGCAACTCTTCTGATATTGCGTCGGCGGAACGGGATTTGACGGCTGCGCAGCAGGCGTACAACACTGCGCTGGCCACTGCGAACGCGACGATGAAGGGCAACTCGGTTGTTGCGCAGCAGGCGCAGGCGCAGATCGCCGCGTTGATTGCCGCAGACACTCAGGGTGCCATCGACGAAGGGTGACTACTCGGGCGCGGGCGAAGATTGCCACGAAGGACATGCAGGATCAGCGGGCTGCGTACATCGCAAGTTACGTCGCTGGTGCGCAGTCGTCGATGACGGATGACGAGAAGGCTAAGTCTCTTGGCAAGATCACGGCCGAGGCAGGCAAGTCCGCCTATGTGCTCGGGCTTATCCCGAAGAACGTCACTACCGTGCTGGACGCCAATCCGGATGCCCTGATCGATGAAGGCTAAGCAGGCTAAGCAGGCTGCGGAGGACGCTACCAAGAAGCGGACCCTGAGTATCGCCGCTGATACGAAGCTCGCCGATACGGTGCTGTCGAAGCTGCAGGCGTTGCGCATCCGGGACAAGAAGATGGGTGTTGATGCGGACACCGACCCGGCGGTCAAGTCGCTGCAGAAACTCGCGGCGATGGTGTTGAAGGACAAGACTCAGGGTGTCAATGCGGACACCGACCCCGCTGTGCTCGCGCTCTTGAAGCTGATGGGGATCAAGCTTCCCGACAAGACAGTCAAGGCCAACACTGATGATGGCGCGGCGATCACGAAGTTGGAGGATCTGAACGCCCGACGCATCGGTGACAAGAAGTTCAGCATCTTCGGCGATGATCAGGCCACCCCGAAGATCGATGCGCTCAAGGGCGCCTTGGACAGCATCCAGGACAAGCACGTCACTCTGACTGTGGATGCGTCCGGCGGTAAGATGACCATCAACTCTGATAGAGTTCGTTCACCACGTCCACTGGCGCTAAGGGCTTTGCCACTGGCGGCAGGGTTTCCGGGCCGGGTACGGGTACGTCTGATTCGATCCCGGCGATGCTGTCTCATGGCGAGTTCGTTGTTCGGGCGGCGCAGGTTCCGGAGAATCTATGGGCTGTTGCAGGCAGATCAATCAATAGGTGAATGCAGGGTTTCGCCCAGGGCGGTTTGGCGTTGAGCATGTTCGCGAACGGCACGGCCAGCACGGCGGCGCAGATCAGTTCGGATATGTCGTCGGCTGCGTCGTCGTACGGGAATCTGATCACTCCGTCTCTGTCGAAGGCGGTCACGGCTGCAGCGACAAGAAGGCTGCTGCGGCTGCGATCCCGGCGGCGTCGTCGGGTGTGCAGCAGTGGGACGGGCTTGGCGACTCAGGCGCTGAAACATGACCTAACAGTCTCTTCTCCCGCGCATCTGGCGGATACTGTTGCACCAGATGGACACGGAGTCGTCGAAGGTAATCCGGCGGCGATCAATCTCTACGACATCAACGCGCAGAACGGTGATGCCGTCGAAAGGACTTGCTGCAGGTCATCGATATCCGACGTTCCAGGACGTATGCGCTGACCGGGCTACAACTCGAACATTTGGGATCCGCTGTCGAACATTCTGGCGTCGATCCTGGTATGCGCTGGCAGCGTACGGCAGTTTGGACAACGCCTATCAGGGTCACGCCTACGCGGCTGGTGGTCCGGTGTCAGGGCGCGGTTCAGGTCGGTCGGACAGCATCCTGGCGCGGGTGTCGAACGGCGAGTTTGTTGTGAACGCGGCATCCACCGCTAAGCATCGAGGGCTGCTGCATGCGATCAACAGTGCGCCCGGTTTCGCGGCGAAAATAGTGGTGTTGCCGAGCAAGCACCAGTTGGCCGGCGGTGGCCCCTACGCGCCAGGCGCGGTCGAGTCGAACGTGGCGCAGGCGCTGTCAATGTTGGCGGATGCGGTGACCGCGCTAACGCAGACCGCGAGTGATGCGAAGTCGACGCGGGACAGTTCGTGGCAGGCGATGAAGGATGCGCAAAACGCGCTCAGCCAGGTGTCTAAGAGCGACGCGAAGGGGTTGGCGTCGGCGCGGGCGCTGGTCACTGCGACGACGAAGCAGTACGTGGCGAACAAGCAGGCCGCTCAGACCGCCGCTGACCGGGCGAACGCTGAGGTTCGCCTGCAGGCTGCCAGCCAGCGCACTTATCAGGCCCAGCAGGCTTTGGCGGCCCGCTACGACGCCACCGCAACGAAGCTGACGGCTGAGCAGTCGAACCTTTCCAATTTGCAGTCCAGCCGGGCTCAGACGATCTCCGGGATTCAGGGCACCGTGTCGAACTTCGATTCGGGGATTCTGGGTCACACGGATACCCGCACCGACATCGGCACTCTGATCACCGGTATGGGGTATGACGCGAAGCAGTCTCAGGCGTTCGCGGCGAACCTGGCGGCGGCGAAAAGGAACGGGTTGTCTGCTGGTCTGCTGAATCAGGTCGCGTCGGCCGGTGTGGATCAGGGCGGCTCCGTCGCGGCGATCCTGGCGAAGGCCAGCAAGGGTCAGATCAAAACGATCAACATGGAGCAGAACGCCTCCAACGTCGCGGCGAACAAGGCTGGGACGCTGGTCGGCGACTCCATGTACAGGGGCAGGTATTTCGGCGGCTCAGGGTTTGATCAAGGGCTTGCAGTCGCAGGAGAAGAACCTGCAGAACGCGATGAACCACATGGCCGACCGGATCGTGGGTGCGTTCACCAAGAGGCTGCAGATCCACTCTCCGTCGAAGGTGTTCGAGTCGCACGGGTTGAACATCGGCGCCGGGTTGACGAAGGGCATTTTGGGTTCGTACGGGCAGGTCCATTCGGCGGTGTCGGGCATGGTGAACATCCCGAACATCCCGGCGCAGTCGAGCTTCCGGGCGCTCAGGTGCGCCGCAGCCGATCATCATGCAGGTCACGATCGGTTCCGGCGATCCGTTGGCGCAGGCGGTCGGCAGCATGATCGAGTTCAAGGTCAGCTCCAATAACCGGGCTCTCGTCGGGGCGCTCAACACAGCGCGGGCGCAGTCGTGACCGGCCTGCCCGAGGACGTTCGTGCGGCTGCGGAACGTCTGCGCTGCGTCCTCGATCGGATCGACGTCGACCTCAACTTCGCCGGAGTGTTCTACACCTACGGCGGCCGACCCGTCGAGATCTACCCGGCTGATGTGCGGACTGTTCTCGACGCGTTGATGACAACTTCTCCTCGGCGGTGGGCGACGTGATCCAAACTGGCGTGCAGAGCGGTCACCGTGAACTGGCGGGTGCCCTCACGACGGCTCGGGCGCAGTCGTGATCCGCACGCGGACCTTTGGGAATCAGCTGCCTTCGTCCTCAGCGGGTTCCAACGCATCGTCCATGTAGGTAACCAATTCGCCAGTCGGCTCGAAGTAGACCTGCAGTGCGAGGTGGTTCGCCCAATGATTGGGGGCGGAGACCTGCTTTCCATGCAACCAGAGAAACCCGATGACGATGGCCGATCTGGCCGTCGCGATCACGCTTCGGCCGGACGCGCTTCCCTGCCGCGTACCAAGGCTGCGGGTTGCCGAAAATATCTGCCATGCGGTCAGCTTCTCACCGCGAGGCGGTTTGTGGTCGAATCAGAGGATGGACGAGAGCGAATGGCGAACCCCGATCACGCCCGCTGAGGCGGAACAAGCTTTGCCCGACGGGACCCTGAACACCCGGTTTCAGTCGCGTCGATGTTTCTCCAGGCCACGTACACGTCTTCCGTCCCGAGGACGCGAACTACCGCATCGTGGACGAACAAATAGTCGCACTGCCGGCAGTCGTGACTATGGTCTGGCGACCGAGGGCCGGAAGGTGGATGGTGCACGCCCTGGGCGACTATGTCCGGCCTGAGAACATACCCGACTGACAGCGCACCTGCTCAGTCGCGGGCGGGTATGGGACCACCCGACAGACGGACAGCCGAGCCTTGTCGGCCTACAGTCGGCGCGTACGCAACACATCGGTCAATGTAGCGGACCTGTATGTCGACGGGTGCTAGGTAACCTCGGACCGTGAATTCGGACCGTTGCCGGGCGGACTGATCAGCCTCGCTGTCGCCTGCCCCGAATCCCCACATTCCGCGCCCGGCATTTTGCACTGCTCCGGCCGGCTAGCCAAGATCCGCTTCGCCAGATCGGGCGTCTCGACAGCATCCATCAGCGGCTCGTCGTGGCGCTCTGCCCCGAGAGCCGACGCCCCACACTTCGGCTGTGCTCCGGCGGCCGGGCTCGGTCCCAAATGCCGCGCTCTACATCCGAACCCATGTCAAAACTCCGGATACCACCGGCTCGGACCGACTCGACTCATGTGGCGAGGGTCAGAACACCTGTCGCAACGAAGACTATCCGTCCTAGCGTCGAGTCGCACCGGGCGGGAAGGGGGCATTGGCCGGTGGTTCGTAGTCATGCCACTCCAACTTCGGGAACTCTCTCTCTTCAAGAGATTCAGCGTCTTGACTATGTCAGGCTTGGACTGCGCGGGGTAAGTGATCCGCCACGTCGGGCACCGTTGCACGCCCTAACTCGGCCGCCTCCACCAGCCTGACGCCAGAGTTCTCCAGGGCCGCTATTACTAGCCCGATGTCAGTTTCAGTCGATCCCAAGATCGACATCTGTAGGTTGGCCATGGCTCCACCATCTCATACCGGCTCATACCGCAGCGGCCGCGGAGCTGACAAACCCAGGGTAGCAAACCCCCGTGCGAATCGTCGCCACGCTCCGGAGCGCGCGTCCATCGGAGGCGAGTAAACCCGTAATGATAGCCGTTGCTTCCAAGAATCGTCTGCACGAAGGGCGAAAACGGCATCTTCCATCTTGCGGACGGAACCTCACACGACGAAATTCGAGGAAGCTCTTGTAACTCAGTCAGCCCGCTGCCCGCCTCCCGCGTATCCCCACGTTGTGCGCCCGGCATTTGCACTGCTCCGGCCGCGTCGCCAGGATTCGCATCGCGAGGCCGGGCGTCTCGTGCGGGTCCATCAGCGGCTTGTTGTGCATCGCGGCACACCCAACGCAGACGCCCAACAAACTCGGGGTGTGGTCGGCAGGTTTCGCGTCCAGCCACATACCGCGTCGGCCCTCACCCTCGAAACTGCGGATACCACCGTCCCGCGCTGACTCCATGCCGGTGAGGATAGGACAGGGGTACGACAGTCAGCCGTTCGTCCTGCCCAGCGTCCCGCCGAACAGGCCAGCTTCAGCTTCGGCCGCCGAAACCGTGACCTTGCCTCGGTGGCTGATAAAACGTCGGGCCAGTTGGCACATCTGGCACGTTCACGTCGAACTTGCAGTGACCGCCCGAGTCCTTGCGGGAGTTCTCCAGGTCGCCAGACGCGACAACCTTGTCTGATTCGTCGTACACCGTGACCGACGTGCCATCAGCGATGTCGTCATACCCGTTGATGCCGTCACATCCACCGGAACCGTCCGCCGGTACGCCCACGCCCGAGGCGTCATCAAGGAGAAAAGAACCCGTCAGCGTGAACGTCTGCGAGTCGTTGGAAGGCGGGGAGGCCGACTCTGTGGACGTCTCGACTGACGTAGACAGCGAAGTTTCCGTGACGGTCACCGTGGTTGGCGCCTCCACACTCGTCACCGTCACCGTTGGCCCGGACACTGTCGAAGTAGCCGTCACGGTGATGGGCGCTGCCGCTTGTGGCGCGGCGGAGCACCCCGCAAGCACAAGCCCCGCCGCAACCAGGCCCATCCGCCCGTACCGCTTCATTGCGATGCCCCCCGTTTCAACTCACTGGAGTATCACAGTGCTCACAGTTGGTCGCGAGCCGAAGATGGTCAATCCACCGGCGCGTCATCGCCAACTTTTTCTTCGGTAGTTCGGGGAAGCAGCGGACGGCGACCTCGTCAGGCGCGCTAATGTCGATTTTGTGGCGGTTGTCAAGCTGAGCTTGACGAAAGATGGCGGCGATCACGGGGTTAGGCAGTTGGATATCAAGCCGACACGATTTGCAGAAGATCCGCCACGTGAAAGATTCGTTTTCGCGAAACATCCGTTGATCCGGTACTGATCGCTTGGGGTCGCGCGCGTCGAGGTAGTTCGGCGCTGGATTCTTGGCGGCGAAGTCGCGCCACTCTTCCCAGGCATTCGGCCCCGAGAAGTGCTGCGTGCCGGCTTGAGTCCAGTCGAAATGGTGCGCGAACATGTGAAGGCGACCATTGTCGTCGATCGCACCCGTGATCCATTCGACCTCGTGCTCAGCGTGTCCCCGCGAGCAGACGAGCTTCAAATACAGATCGCCGATCGGCAACCCCACCCGGTTCTTCGTCACTATGGCGCTCCTTGAAGCTGGGCCAACTCAGAAAGTTTGGCCGCGATGATTTGGTCCCGTTCGGACGCGGCGTGCTGATACCGCATCGCTGCGCCCGCCGTGGAGTGACCGAGCCGGGCCATTAGTTCAGCAAGCGTGGCGCCGGTAGACGCTGCGAGCACTGCGCCGGTATGTCGAAGGTCATGGAAACGGAGATCAGGCCGTCCGGCCGCAGACCGGGCAGCCGTAGAAACCAAAACCGGCACCGCGGTCTTGGTTGGCGCCTTCGGCCATAGAACGACGGAAGGCTGAAGATGACCGATGCCGTCTGCCGCGGGGAAGAGCAGCCGGCCGCGTCCATTGACGTTGCCTGGCCAGGTGCTCGCGGAGCATCGGTAGCAGGTGCGGCGGGATCGCCACGTCCCGGATCCCGGCGGCTGCTCTTAGGGGTGTCCTCGACCGTCTCGCCCGCGACTCGAACAACGCCGCGGCGGACGTGGATAACCCCGTGCGTGAGGTCAACATCGGACCGTCGAAGCGCCACTAGCTCACCGAATCGCAGCGCACACCACGCGGCGAGCAAAACCATCGGGCGGTGCCTCTCGGGCATGGCAGCGGCCAATGATTGAAGCTCGGAGAGGGTGGCGGGCTTGATCTTGTGTACCCGCTTGGCGTTGCCCGCGCCGCGCAGGTGGCAGGGATTCGCAGCGTATGAGCCCGTCTGCGACGGCATCGTGCAGCACGGAACGGAGCAGCGAGTAGGCGTGTGCCCGCAGGGTGGGCGTCTTGTCGCCCATCCTGACGTGCCAGGCCCGCACGGCGTCGGGCCGTAATCGCCTTGGATCGGGACGTCGGCAAAGGCAGTCAGGATCAGCCGATCGAACAGCGGCGCGGTAATGCTCGCGGGTGCGCGGCTTTAGCTTGCGTGCGGTCAGCCAGTCCTCGGCGTAAGGGCCGAAGGTGCGGGCCGTGGCAATCATGGCGCCACGCTGGCCCGGAGTCGGGTGTCCACGTCCCTGCGGCTATTTCGTTGTGGCGGATCGCGGAGCCACGCTGCTGCATCCTCCGCCGTCTCGAATGTGTCAGGCGCTGTGCGGCGCTGCGGTGTCAGGACCGACGTAACTGGCTTGGTATCGCTTGGACGGCAAGCGCCGAACTGCTCCGAACCCGCGCCGTTTGGTCATGGATCATCTCCCGTAATCCGTGCAACTTGCGTGCAATAAGAGAGTGTATCCATGTCCACTTGTGTCCATGCCAGTCTGACGCTAAATGTTCGTCATATGCAGCAGGTGAGACGGCCATGTTCCCCAGCGTAATTCCAGTATCGCCACATGCCTCGACCACTGGTTCAATCCCAGTATCGCCCACCACATTCCGGTGCGCGGCCGCCGCGCGCATGAAGATCAGACCCGCTGGCGAGCCAGCACCCGCCGGGTCGCCCACCGCTCGGTGACGAACGACACGCCCGGAATGACGCCCGAGACCAGCACCTTGAGCGTCCCGATCAGCGACCAGCGGTCCTTGTAGGCCAGGTCGAACGCCAGCAGCACGTAGATGATGAACAGCACGCCGTGGATGGGCCCCCACAGTGCGACGGCCCAATTCATGTCGAAGGCGTATTTGAGCACGATCGTCACGCACAGGATGATCAGCCCCCAGCCCACCACGATCGCCGAGATGCGGTAGCGCGTCAAAGCTCCCTTGATGGACGGCGTCATGGGCCGGACCCGGTTCTGGCCGCGGCGACCGGCCCCCGCCGACGGCGTCCGGGCCGCCGAGGCGCCCGCCGGGGTCGTCCCGACCACCGAACCCGCGGCCGCCGGAGCGTCCGCAGCGGCCGGAATCGCGGCGGGCGCGGCGACGTTCGCGTCCGAGTCGGCGGTCGGTAGGGCGGGGTCAGACGGCACGGCGTTGGTCTTTCTCGGCAAGGTCGGCGAGCGCACGGTTGTACGCGGCCAATTCGGGGTCATCGTCGGCGTTCGGTTCGACGGTGGCGACGGACAAGGTAACCGCACGGGACGTCGGGCCAGGGTGTGCCGGGCGCTCGTCGCCGCCCGCGGCCGGTTCGGGCGCGGTCGGCGTGTCGGGGGCTGTCGTCTGGACGTCGAGTTCGGCCGCGAAGGCAGCCACCTCGGCGTCGTCGGCGTCGTCCCGCGCCGCCTCCAAGTTCAGGAAACGGATCCACATGTAGATGAACGAGGCGCCGAAGATCGGCCATAGCACGGCGTAGCCGAGATTCTGGATGGTGCCGTCGGGGTCGTGGGTGCGTTCCCATTGCCACCACGACAGCCGCAGACACACCAGGGCGGCCACCAACACCAGCAGATGACCGGCGATCCAGCCGGGCCTGGTGAAACGGCGGTACACATCAGCGACGGTAACACCGCAACCTGCGGGTTCGAGGTGAACGAGGCACCGACGACCCGGCCCCCGCGGGGCCGGTCGGCCCACGAGATCAGCAGGTCACGGCCTTTTTGGCCAGCCCGCCTTCGCGCAGGACGGCGGCGGTGGCCGCACCCACCGGACGGCCCAGGTCGGACACGAAATCCACATCCCAGCGCAGCGACGAAGACACCGGAACCGGCAGCGGCAGCGCCCCCGCCCGGCGGTGGGCAGTGAACGAATCCGGGCCGTAGTGCGGTCGCAACCGCCCCGGCGTCCGTCCCGCCAGGAGCGTCGTGCCGGTGCCGGACGCGTCCGCCACCACCGAGAACGGGCTTCCGGCCGCCAACTGCAGGGCCGCGGTCAAATCTTCGCCGAGCAAGCCGGGTAGATCGGCGGGCAGCACGGCGGCCGGTCCGGGCGGCAGAGAATCCAGCCCGACCTGGATCGCTTCGTTGAGGCCACGAACGGTCGTGGACAGCACGGTGGCGTCCAACCGGGCGAACCGATCGGCGTCGGTATCGGTCTCCACCACCACGACCACCCGCGCCACCAGGGGCGACCGGCCGATGGCGGTGACGGTGTCGATGGCCATGGCGGCCGCCAGCCGAGCCCGTACCTGGTCGGGCAGCCGCAACCGGCTCTTTCCGACGGTCGTCGACTTCACCGGGACGACCACCCGGAAAGGCAGCGGATTGACGTGCGGCACCCGACCATTCTGCGACCGAGCCCGGCCCGCGCGGGGCCGTCCGCCGACCTGTGCGGCGACTCAGGGCCCGAGGCCGCCTGGCCCAGGGACGCCGCCCGCGGCGCCGATCAGCTGGCCGCCACCCGCCGCCGCTCGGTGGACAGGTCGAAATCGGGCGCCGGATAGCGAGGCTTCATGCGCGTCAGGGCGTCGTCAACCAGCGCACCGACCGCCCAGTTCCGGTACCACTTCCGGTCGGCCGGGACGACGTACCACGGCGCGAACGCCGTGTGACACCGGGCCAGGGCGTCGGCGTAGGCGACCTGGTAGCGCGCCCACAGGGCGCGTTCGCTCAGGTCCTCCGGATTGAACTTCCAGTATTTGCGCGGATCGGCGAGCCGGGCGGCCAGCCGTTGCTTCTGCACCTCGCGGGAGACGTGCAGAAAACACTTGACGATGCAGACGCCGTCCTCGGCCAGGTGTTGCTCGAACTGGTTGATGACGGCGTACCGCTGCTGCCATTCGGAATCCGGCACCAAAGAGTGCACCCGGACGATCAGCACGTCTTCGTAATGGGAGCGGTTGAAAACGCCGATCAGGCCGGGCGCGGGCACCTGACGCTCGATCCGCCACAGGAAATCGTGGGCCCGCTCCTCCTCGGTGGGCGCTTTGAAGGCGGCCAGCCGCAGCCCGGAAGGATTGAACACCGTGAAAACGTGATTGAGAACGCCGTCCTTACCGGCCGTGTCCATGCCCTGCAAGATGACCAGCAGCCGGTCCGTGGCCCCGGACGTCGCTTGGGCGAACAGTGGCTTCTGCCGTTTCGCCGAACGCTTCCCCAAGCGCGCCAACGCCTTTTCCGCCTGTCGGCGGTGCTGCGGTCCGTAATCGCGGCCGACGGTGTCCAGATCGGCGAGATCGATGGGGCCGGGCGGCAGGGCGAACTGACTGCTGGGCGGGGCGGGGGCCATGGGAACGATTCTGGCGGCGCGGAGAAATACGGCAGAGTGGGGGTGCGTGTCCGGTCCGCCCCGTTGGGACGGATTAGCACCGAGATCGTCGTCGTCCAGTTGTGAAGGAGATCCGGCAGTGACCACCCCGGGCGTCCAGGCCCAGCCAGTACCCACCGCTGTTCCCACCCCTTCTGGTGGCCAGCAACAGGATTCGCAGTATTTTCTGGGTCTTGACGACGCCTGGTGTGCGCACAACTACCACCCGCTGCCCGTGGTCATCGCCGAGGCCGACGGCGCCTGGATGACCGACGTCGAGGGGCGGCGATATCTGGACATGCTGGCCGGCTACTCGGCGTTGAACTTCGGCCACCGGCACCCCGACCTGGTGGCGGCCACCGTGGCCCAACTGGGCCGGGTGACCCTGACTTCCCGTGCCTTCCATCACGACCAGCTGGGGCTGTTCTGTCGGGAACTGGCCGAACTGACCGGCACCGAGCGGGTCCTGCCCGCCAACTCCGGAGCCGAGGCCGTCGAATCGGCGCTCAAGGTCGCCCGGAAATGGGCGTATCGGGTCAAGAAGGTGCCGGAGAACCAGGCTCGCATCGTCACGGCGGGCGGGAACTTCCACGGCCGCACGATTTCGATCGTCAGCTTCTCCGACGACCCGGTCGCGGTGGCCGATTATGGCCCGTACACACCAGGCTTCGTGAACGTCAAGTACGGCGACGCCGAAGCCATGGCCGCCGCGATCGCCGCCGCGCCGGACCTCACGGCGGCGGTGTTGCTGGAGCCGATCCAGGGTGAGGCCGGCGTGATCGTGCCACCGCCCGGCTACCTCGCCGAGGTACGGCGGCTGTGCGATGAGCACAACGTGCTGCTGATCGCCGACGAGATCCAGTCGGGACTGGGCCGGACCGGCACCGTGCTGGCCCTGGACCAGGAGAACGTGCGGGCCGACCTCTACACGCTGGGCAAGGCCTTGGGCGGCGGCATCTTGCCGGTGTCGGCGGTCGTCGGACGTGACGACGTCATCGGCGTCCTGGAACCGGGCAGCCACGGCTCGACCTTCGGCGGGAATCCGCTGGCCTGCGCCGTCGGCCGCGCGGTCATCGCGTTGCTGGCCACCGGCGAGATGCAGGCGCGGGTGGCCGAACTCGGCCCACGGCTGCTCGACGGCCTGGCTTCGCTCGTCGGTCGCGGGGTGGCGGACGTGCACGGCCGGGGCCTCTGGGCGGGCGTGGATCTCGCCCCGGAGATCGGGCTCGGCCGGCCGGTCAGCGAGGAGTTGGCGCGGCGCGGCGTGCTGGTCAAGGAGACCCACGACGTCACGCTGCGCTTCGCGCCCCCGCTGATCATCACCGAAGTCGAGATCGACCTGGCCGTCGAAACGCTGGGGTCGGTACTGGCGGAACGCCGGAAGGCGGCCGGCTAACCGGCTTCCCGGGCCAGGGCCAGCACTCGGGAAGTGGCGCGCAGGTACTTCTTGCGGTAGCCGCCGCCCAGCATCTCGGGTGTGAACAACGCGTCCAGCGGTTCACCGGAGGCCAGCACCGGCACGCTGCGGTCGTAGAGGCGGTCGATGAACACCACCCATCGCAGGGCCGCGGACTGATCGGGAACCGCGTGCACGGCGCGGATCCCGACGGCGCTGATGTGTTCCACCAACCGCCCGTACCGGGACGGGTGGAGTTGGGCCAATCTCCGGGTCAGCGTGTCGAAGTCGTCCAGGGAAGCTCCGGGGCGGGCCCCGATCGCGGCCGTCAGATCGTCGTCGCTGCGCGGCTCGGGGGCAGCGGCCAGACCGGAATGCCGGTAGTCCGGCCCGTCGATGCGCAGGGTCACGAAGCGATCGGACAGCCCCCGGATCTCGCGGCGGAAATCGTCGGCCGCGAACCGGCCCTCGCCCAGCTTGTCCGGCAACGTGTTGGAGGTGGCGGCCAGGGCGACGCCGGCGTTGGCCAGCTCACCCAACAGACGTGTCATGAGCATCGTGTCGCCCGGGTCGTCGAGTTCGAACTCGTCCACGCCGACGAGCCGGTGTCCCGACAGCCGGGTGATCGTCTCGGCGAACCCGAGCGCACCGACGAGGTTCGTGTACTCCACGAAGGTGCCGTAGGCCTTCGGTCCCGGAACCGCGTGCCAGAGTGAGGCGAGCAGGTGCGTCTTCCCCACCCCGTACCCCCCATCCAGGTAGTAGGCGCGAGGAGTCGGCGCCGACTTGCGGAACAGCTTCTTGCGGGGAGGGGAAGCGATCTCGGTTGCGAACTGCTCGAGCGCGGCGAGCGCCGCCGCTTGGGACGGCTCGTTCGGGTCGGGCCGATAGGTGGTGAATCGGACGGCGTCGAAACGGGGCGGCGGCACCAGGCCCGAGATCAACTCGTCCGGGCTGACGACCGGGTCGAGTTCGACGAGACGAGCGGCGCACACGGAATGCGAGCCTAGGGCGTGAAGGGACCGGACCCGCTCCGGCCCGCAGGCAGGCGGTCGGATCCGCCTGACCCGGGTTGCCGAAGCGGAGCGCCGGCCGTAGACGACACCTTCCCGGGCGGGCGGACGAGTGGGCAGCGGGCGATCGACGTCGCGACCGCCGGTTGCGCACCGGCGTCCGTGATGGGATGGACCGATGCGTTGCGCCGCGCCGATCGCTGTCGGCCCCCAGGCGGGCGACCCGGGCGAGGGCGCTCATCTTCTCGAGACGGCCGGGAGTGCCTTGGACGACGACGGTTGGGGCCGCCAGTACCAGTGGTTGCCCCCGGTCCGAGCGGAGCATGCCTTCTCCGTCCGGGCCAGCATGATCGGATCCCTGGACGGGCGGGCCACCCTCCGGGGCCGCTCCGGCAGCCTCGGCAATCCGACCGACCAGCGTCTCCTCGAACTGCTGCGCGACCTGTCCGATGCGGTTCTGGTCGGCGCCGGAACGATCCGCGCGGAGGGTTACGGCAAGTTCCAACTGTCTGACCGGCGCCGGCGCTGGGGTCGCGGCGAACCGCCTCGGCTGGTCGTGGTCACCCGCGGCGGCCCGGGGCGGCTGCCCGCCGACCTGCCGATCTTCACCGGCCCCGGTCCGGTCCCGGTCCTGCTCACCAGCGAGACCGGCGGCGGCTCGCTGGCCGGGCTCCCGGCGGAGGTGGTCGTGGCCGGTAAGGAGTCGGTCGACCTGACGGCCGGGTTGGCGGCGCTGGCCACCTCGGGATTGCGGCGCCTGCAGACCGAGGGCGGCCCGGAACTGCTCGGGGGTCTGCTGGCGGCCGGCCTGCTGGACGAGTTGTGTCTGACGATCGCGCCGTACCTCGTCGGGCCGGACGAGCCGGGGCTCACCGGATCGAGGTCGTTGGACCCGACACGGTGGACGCTCTTGCGCATCGCGCGGTCCGGTGACCATCTCCTGGCCCGCTATCGGCTGGCGGGATGAAAGGCCCACCATCGCCGGTGTCCCGGCTACGAACCCGAGAATGGCACGCGGACGGCCTCATGAGGGGCCGTCCACGAGCGGCCCCACCCACCGGGCGATCCGTCGCCCGACGCCGAACTTGGTCGACACTGACCGGGTTGATCACGGCGGCAACACTTCTCGCCGGATGCACTGTCGGGCCCTCGACCCGGCCGCCACTGGCCACCCTGGGACCGGTCGGCGCCGCTCCTAGCCCATCGGCGGCTCGCTCGGGGACCGTATCCGGCACCCGGCCCACCGGAAAGGGTGGACCAGGACAAGAACAGCCTTTGGCCACTTGGTCATCGTGCCCGTTTGGCTCCGCGCCGGCCGCGGGTCGATCCTTCACGGTCGACTGCGCCCAGCTCATCGTTCCGAGGGTCTACGGAACCACCAGCGATCCATCGGAAAACGGCAGCTTCCGCCTGCGGGTGGCCCGGGCCCGGCAGAGCGGCCTGGCAGCCGATGCGCCCGATCTGCTCGTGCTGGCCGGGCCGCCCGCCAAAACCGGCACCGCCGACATCTCGGCTGTCGCCGCGTCGCTTCCGGCCGCGGTGACCTCCCGATACGCCATCGTCGTCGTCGACCTGCGCGGCACCGGCGGCTCCAGCCCATTGGGCTGCCTGCGCTCCGGCGTCGCGGCGGCCCTGCTCGATCTGCCCGACGCGCGCACCGACGCGGCGGACATCGAAGCCATCGGCAAGACCGTCACGCTCACTTGCTCCGATGAAGCGGACACCGATCTCACCCGCTACAACCTGACGGCTGCCGCCGACGACCTGGATTCGGTGCGAGCCGCGCTGGGCGCGTCGACGATCAACCTGCTGGGCACGGGCTTCGGCGCCACTCTCGGAGTGATCTACGCCGACCGTTATCCGGGTCGGGTCGGCCGCCTGGTGGCCGACGCCCCCACCGATCCCCTGCTGACCGCCACCAGCGTGGCCACCAACAATGCCGTCGCCGCCGAGACGACTCTGAAGAGCTTTCTGGCCGCATGCCCCGCCTTCAATGGCGGCTGCCCTCTGGGCTCGGACCCGGGCACGGCCCTCAACACTCTGATCGCTTCGCGGTACCGGGCCAATGCGCACACCATCGGCGCCCAGTCGTTCGGCGGCGGGACGGTATTGCTTCTGCTGTTGTTGGCGCTCAGTCAGCAGAAGTCCTGGCGGAAGCTGGCTTCCGCGCTGGCCGGTCTACGGGACGGCCAACCGGAAGCCGCTGGGGCGCTGCTGGCCACGTTTCTCACCGACGACCCCACCGCTTTGGTCACCGCTTCGTTGTTGTACGGCTGCAACGACTACGACCAGCGCCTGACGGCTGCCACCCTGACGCAGGCTGCGACCGCGGCGGCGCAGAAGGCACCGGTCTTCGGTGCCTTCGAGGTCGGCTTGCTGGGCCTGTGCGGCACGTGGCCAACTCCCGAGTCCCCTCTCGGTGGTGTCAAGGCGTTGGGGGCCCCGCCGGTCGTGGTCATCGGTGCGGTCAACGATCCGCTGTCCAGCTATCCGGCCGTCCAGAGCGTGAGCGGCCAGTTGTCGTCGGCCGTCCTGCTGAGCTGGCAATCCTCCGACCACGTCGCCTATCCGGCGAGCGCCTGCATCACCAAAGCCGTCAACGCCTACCTCCTCAACGGCACACCGCCGGCCGTCGGAACGCTCTGCCCGCCGTAGCGCGCGCTCGGCACCCGCTTTTCATCGCGTGGTCGGCATCGCTGAGTACGGCGTCGTGTACACCGGCAATCTCAAGAAAATTGTCGAGCACGGCGGCGATGCGGCTCAGGACAGACACGTCGCGCTTCCCGATCGGACCTATCGGTCGTATCGAACAGTGACCAGGAGGCTGCGCGGACAGGCGGTGCTTACCGCCATTGTGGTCACGGCGTACCCGCCTTGCTTCCGACAATCCGGGCCGACCCAGTTCTAGTCTCGCCGCATGAGTGCTATGGCGACCCTCGCCACCCCGCCCGAATTCCAGGCGGCCCTGGACGAACTGGCTGCCGTCCGGCTGCGCCCGGAAATCGAGGTCGCCGAGCTACCGGCGCCAGCCAAATTGGCCCCCTGGAGTCATGCCCTGTCCGCCACCGTTTTCTCCGGTGCGGACGGAGCGGAGTCGGCTTCCGGGCGTTTGATCCTTCTTTATGATCCGGATGGAGTAACGGCATGGGATGGCCGCTTACGGGTTGTCATCTTCGCGACCGCCGAGATCGATCCAGAAATAGCCGGTGACGCTTTACTTCCCGAGGTGGCGTGGAGTTGGCTGACGGACAGCCTCGCTGCGCGGCAGGCGACTCATGTCGCGCTCGGCGGAACGGTGACGGCCACGTCGTCCTCCCGTTTCGGCGACATCTCCGGGCCGCAGCGCACCGATGACCTGGAGATTCGTGCGTCGTGGACGGCCGCGGGCCCTCATGTCGGTGCTCATCTGGCGGCCTTCGCCGAACTGCTGGCCACCGCGGCCGGCCTCCCACCGGAAGGTGTGGTGACCCTCCATGCTCGGTGACGCGAAGGCTCCGAGGGGGCGCAATGGGTCGCCATGCTCACACGGACGCTCACTCTGACTACCAAACGTCAACAAATGCCCGTTCGTGTGCTTGACCCGCTGCGTACAGCAAGCAGAGACTGGACATGAGAAACCGGAGCACCGACCGGACGGATGGAGCCCGAAAGAGGGCAGCCGCCTGCGAGAGGATTCGCCGAGGCTTGTCAGATGTCCCGGATCTCGGGGCAGCTCGGGACGGTCGGCGTCCAACGAGGAGCGCTGGCAGACACTGCTCGGCTTCTCCTTGCCCATCGCCGGAGCGAAGGAGTTCGTTACGAGTCGGACGGGAGAAGTGGACGTACGCCGGCGACACGCTCGGCGTCATCGGGTAGTACACGGGCAGTAACACTGTTAAACGCTTTCGGGAGGCGTACAGATGGCCATGACCGCAATGCGAACCGACTTGGGTTCGCTCACAGGCACGAGCGAGGAGTTGCCGACAACGGCGAGCCTGCTCGTTCCTGCGCAGCGAACACCGGTGTTGGACACGCAATTCGAAGCGATGCGCGCCATTACGGTGCTGCTCGTCGATCCGGACCGGACGACCCGCGAGTCGCTCCGGGACGGGCTGACCGACGTAGGAGTCGGGTCGGTCGTCGAGGCCGCCTCGGCCGCGGTGGTCGATGAGGTGGTCGCCCAGGGCAAGCGCGGTGATCTGGCTCTGGTCAGCCTGGCCAACGGGCCGTACGCCACGTCCATGATCGAGCAACTCAAGGCGGCCGGGTGGACCCGCGTCCTGGCGCTGGCGCCGACCGCGGACATCGGACCGGTGATCGATGCCGTCGGTGCCGGGGTCAACGGCGTGCTGATCGGCCGCCGCGCCAACCCGGCGGCCGCGAACATCCCGGTGTCCATTCACGACCTGTCCTCGCGCGAGATCGAAGTCATTCGCTTGGTGGCCGACGGGCGGTCCAACAAATGGATCGGCGAACAGCTTTCGCTGTCCGCGCTGACCGTGAAGAGTCACCTCGCGCGCATCGGGCGCAAGCTGGGCACTGGGGACCGCGCTCACATGGTCGCCCTGGCCATGCGAGCCGGAGTCATCTCCTGAGCCAAGCTCTCGATTCCGCCAGCGGCGCCGACGAATCGGCCGGTTCGGTTCTCGCCGAACCGGCCGATGTCGGCGTCTCGGTGGTTCCGCTGCTCGAGGCGGCCGGCGGGCCCTATCAGCCGGTGACCGACCCCCGGGAACTCCTGCGGTGGGCCGACGCGCTGGCCGCACCCGGTGGGCCGGTCGCCCTCGACGCCGAGCGGGCATCGGGTTTCCGGTACGGCTCGCGCGCGTACCTCGTGCAGCTCCGCCGGGCCGATCTGGGCACGGTGCTGCTGGATCCCATCGCCCTGGGCGATCTGGCCGTGCTCGACGCGCCGCTGGCCCAGTCGGAATGGGTTCTGCACGCCGCCTCCCAGGATTTGGCCTGCCTGGCCGACGCCGGCATTCGTCCTCGCCGCCTGTTCGACACGGAACTGGCGGGTCGATTGGCGGGTGTGCCCCGCGTCGGTCTGGCTCCCCTGGTCGAGCAGATGCTCGGACTGGGGCTGGCCAAGGGTCACGGCGCCGCCGATTGGTCGACCCGGCCCCTGCCGGAAGCGTGGCTGAACTACGCGGCGCTGGACGTCGAAGTCCTGCTCGAACTACGAGACGCCATGGCGGATCTACTCGAGAGGCAGGGCAAACTCGAGTTCGCCCACCAGGAATTCGCGGCGCTCGTCAACGCCGATCCCGCGCCGCCGCGAGCCGATCCCTGGCGGCGCACGTCGGGCATCCACAGCGTGCGAGACAGCCGGGGGCTCGCCGTGGTCCGGGAACTGTGGAAGGTTCGCGACGATCTGGCCCGCCGCCGAAACGTCGCGCCGCACCGGGTGCTGCCGGACTCGGCCCTCATCACGGCCGCCAACGCGCGTCCGGCCAACCTGGACGCACTGACCGCGCTCCCGGTCTTCTCGGGCCGGATCCAACGGCGGCAAGCACAATCGTGGTTCGCGGCCGTCCAGCGAGCGATGTCGCTGAACCGGAAGGAACTTCCTGAAGTCTCGCCCGCCGGCAACGGGCCTCCCCCAGCGCCCCGCTGGGCGGGCAAGGACCCGGTGGCAGCAGCTCGGCTGGCCGACAGCCGCCGACGACTGGCCGAGCTGTCGGCCCAGTGGTCGATCCCGGTGGAGAACCTGATCTCTCCCGAACTGGTGCGCCGGTTGTTGTGGAGCCCACCGCCGCCGGACGAGGACGAGGTCCGTCGGCTACTGGCGGCCGGCGGCGCCCGACCCTGGCAGGTAGACCTCACGGCCGGTCTGCTGACCAGCGCGATCGCCGCCCACCCGAATGCCGGAACAAGCTAAGTTACCGGTCAGTAGCTTTCGCGTAGCATCGCAGTGCACGGGTGCTGGAAGCGAGAGGACATCGACGGTGACGGCTCGGCAAGATCTTCGGAACGTGGTTTTCGTCGAGGGCGTGCGAACGCCCTTCGGACGGGCCGGCGAGAAGGGCCAGTACGCGGAGACCCGCGCCGACGACCTGATGGTCAAGGTCATCCGGGAACTGATGCGCCGCCATCCCGAGCTGCCGCCTGACCGGGTCGACGAGGTCGCGGTGGCCGCCGCCACCCAGACCGGCGATCAGGGCCTCACCATCGGCCGGACCACCGCGCTGCTGGCCGGACTGCCCCGGTCGGTGCCCGGCTTCGCCATCGACCGGATGTGCGCCGGCGCCATGACCGCGGTCACCAGCGTCGCCTCCGGGATCGCCGTCGGCGCGTACGACGTGGTCATCGCGGGCGGCGTCGAACACATGGGACACCACCCGATGGGCGACGGCGCCGATCCCAACCCGAGATTCGTGGCCGACCGAATTGTGGACCCGGCGGCCCTGAACATGGGCGCGACCGCGGAGAACCTGCACGACGAGTACCCGAGGCTGACCAAGCAGCGGGCCGACGCCTTCGCCGCCGCCAGTCAGGAGAAATACGCCAAAGCCGTGGCCAACGGCAAGATCACGCCGGACCTGGTGCCGGTCGCCACCCGCTCGACGATCCACGGCTGGGGTCTGGCGGGCAGCGACGAACTGGCCCGACCCGGCACCACGGTCGAAGCGCTGGCCAACCTGCGCACGCCGTTCCGCCCCCACGGACGCGTGACGGCCGGCAATTCCTCGGGCCTCACCGACGGTGCGACCGGCTGCCTGCTGGCCTCCGAGGCGGCCGCCCGGGAACTCGGGTTGCTGATCCGGATGCGCATGGTGGCCTTCGCTTTCGCCGGCGTCGCGCCCGAAACCATGGGCACCGGGCCGATCCCGGCCACCGAGAAGGCTCTGGCGAAGGCGGGTTTGACCATCGACGACATCGGTCTGATCGAGATCAACGAAGCGTTCGCGGTGCAGGTGCTGGCCTTCACCGACCACTTCGGGCTGGCCGACGACGATGCCAGGGTGAACCCGTACGGCGGCGCGATCGCCATGGGCCATCCCCTCGCTTCTTCGGGCGTGCGTCTGATGACACAGTTGGCCCGCGAGTTCGCCGACCATCCCGAGGTCCGTTACGGCTTGACCACGATGTGCGTCGGGCTCGGCATGGGCGGCTCGGTCATCTGGGAGAACCCGCACTTCAATGCCGCGGAGCCTGACCACGCCCGACCGGAGCCCGGGTCAGCCGGCGGCAGCACCGAAGGAGCCGGCGCATGAGTGCCCCCGCCCCCGCGCGCCCGGCCCGCGCCGAAGTCGTCACCCACGCCCACCTGCGGCTGCTGGACGTGCCGGGCGTGGCCGGCCAGGTCGCGCTGATCACCCTGGACAACGGGCTCGACCATTCGCGGCCGTCGACGTTCGGCCCCCAGGGCCTGGCCGAGTTGAACCAGGCCCTGGACGCGGCGTTCGCCGCCCGGCCCGCGGCCATCGCGGTGACCGGTAAGCCCTTCGTCTTCGCGGCCGGTGCCGATCTGTCGCAGATCGGCCTCATTCCCGACCGGGCCGCGGCTCACGACGTCGGCGCGCTGGGGCAGTCGACGTTGCGTCGCCTGCACGACTCGGACATTCCGACGTTCGCTTTCGTCAACGGCGCAGCGCTGGGCGGGGGTCTGGAGCTCGCGGTGGCCTGTCACTACCGCACGCTGGCCGCCAACGCGGCCATGGTCGCCTTTCCCGAGGTTTTCCTCGGCATCCTGCCCGGCTGGAGTGGGACGCAATTACTGCCCCGGCTGATCGGTCCGGAAAATGCGGTGACCGTCATTGTCGAGAATTCGCTGAACCAGAACCGTATGCTGCGTCCGAAGGAAGCCCTGGAACTCGGATTGGTCGACACGGTGCTGGATGCCGCGGACTATCTCGAACAGTCCCTGGTCTTCTTGAGCGATGTCCTGGCCGGACGGAAGAGGTTGCCGCGAAAGAACTTTCGCGAGAGCCAATTCGACGCCGAGTGGGAATCCGCCCTCCGACGCGGCCGCATCGTCGCCGATATGCGCACGCACGGCGCGGTTCTGTCGCCTTATCGGGCGCTGGAAATGATAGAAATGTCGCGGACCACCGAGTTGTCGGACGGTTTGGCGGCCGAGGCGGATGCGGTGGCCGACCTCATCGTGTCGCAACAATTCCGCGCCGGGCTCTACTCGTTCGACCTCACCCAAAGGCGTGCTCGTAAACCCGCGGGCGCGACCGATCCGGCGCTGGCCAGGCCGGTGACCAAGGTGGGCGTCATCGGGGCCGGGTTGATGGCCGGCCAGATCGCCGAACTGTTCGCGCGGCAACTCAAGGTGCCGGTCGTTCTCACCGACGTGGACCAGGCGCGCCTGGACAGGGGGGTCGGCGGCGTCCGCCGCAAGATCGCCGAACGCGCGGCCAAAGGCCGTATGTCGGCCGCCGAGGCGAACCGGGTCGCCGCTCTGATCACCGGCTCGCTGGACTATTCCGCCTTCGCCGATGCCGATTTCGTCCTCGAGGCGGTGTTCGAGGAGATGGCGGTCAAGCGCCAGGTGTTCGCCGACCTGGAGAAGGTGATCCGACCGGATGCCGTCCTGGCCACCAACACCTCCTCCCTGTCGGTGACCGAGATGAGCGCGCACCTAAAACATCCGGAACGAGTCGTCGGCTTCCATTTCTTCAACCCCATTTCGGTGATGCCGCTGCTGGAGATCTCCCGCACCGCCGCCACCGACGACGCCACGGTGGCCACTGCGTTGCGGGCGGCCCAGGATCTGAAGAAGGGCCCGATCCTGACCGCCGACGCGCCCGGCTTCGTCGTCAACCGGCTACTGCTCCGGGTGATGAACGAAGTCATCACGGCGATCGACGAGGGCACCGACCCGCAGGTGGCCGACGAGGCCTTGGCGCCGCTGGGACTGCCGATGTCGCCGATCATGCTGCTGCAGCTGGTCGGTCCGGCCGTGGCGCTGCACGTTCTGGAGACGCTGGCCGCGGCCTTCCCGGACCGTTTCGCGGTGTCGGCGAACCTGGCCCGGATCGTCGCGGGTGGCCATCGCACCCTGGTGGCCTTCGACGACGACGGCCGACAGCGGCTGGACCCGGAGATCGCTGCCCTCTGGCAGCAGGGCGACTCCCCGTCCACCGGTCCGCAGGTTTTCGACCGAGCTCTCGCGGCCGCGGCTGGAGAGGCTCAGCTCATGCTGGACGAAGGTGTGGTGGCCGCCGCCGCCGACATCGACCTGGGCATGCTCACCGGCGCCGGCTGGCCGTTCTGGCTGGGCGGCATCACCCCTTACCTGGACCGGGAGGGAGTGTCCGAACGGGTCAACGGTCGCCGGTTCGCTCCTCCCGGGGTGGCGACGCTTCCGGCTTGACGCGTTGGAGCGGCCGGGTCACCGCGTCGCCGGGCCCCTCGCCGGCCGGGTGGCGTCCGGACGGCCCGAGCGCCGGCCCGCGGGCGCCGGAAGGGGCGCTCGGCAATTCGACGCGGACGCAGAGCCCGCCACCCGGTACCGGATCGGCGCTCACGCCGCCCCCGTGGGCGGAAACGACGGCGCGGACGATGGAAAGGCCGAGGCCGCTGCCCCGGTGCCCGGTCCGGGCCCGCTCCCCCTGCCGGAACGGTTCGAACAGTTCAGCCACCGTCTCCGGCGCGATGACCGTGCCGCCCGAGCGCACCTGCACGAACGCCCGGTCGCCCGACGTACCGGTCGACACCTGCATGGGGCCACCGGGCAGGTTGTGCCGGATGGCGTTCTCGACGAGGTTGCCGACCATGCGTTCCAGCAGCGCGCGGTCGCCGAGCACCCGTGCCGGCCGGCGGTCGACGACGACCTGGATGTTGCGGGCCGCCCGCTCCCCCTCCACCGCGCGCAATGCGGCCTCCGGTAGCTCGGCCAGGTCGACGATCTTCTTCTCGGCCACTCCGCTGGCCTGGGTGCGGGCCAGGAACAGCAGCGAGTTGAGCAGCAGGTTCGCTCGGTCGGTGGCCTCGCGGACCACCTCACCCATCTCCCGGAGCGCCGGCACGTCTGCCCGCGGATCGGCCAACGTGACATCGACCTCCGTCCGGATCACGGAGAGGGGCGTGCGCAACTCGTGGGAGGCGTTGGCCACGAAGCGGCGTTCCGCCTCGAAGGCGGCCTGCAGCCGGTCGAGCATGTCGTCGAAGGTGTCCGCCAGTTCAGCCACCTCGTCGCGCGGGCCGGCCAGGTCGATACGCCGGTCGAGAGACGACTCCGACAGTCCCCGGGCGGCGGCCGTCAGGACGGAGAGCGGGCGGAGCGCCCGGCCGATCAGCACCCAGGACACCACCGCCCCCGCGATCACCAGCAGCAGGAAGGCGGTGATCCCGACGATCAGCACGATGTGGCGGCCTTGGGCGACCACGCTGGCTGCGAAATCGCCGGCGTCGGTGTTCACTCCGTTGACGTTGACCTGGGTTCCGGCTGGCAGTTGCGGCAGCGCCGCGACCACCCGGCCGACCAGCAAGTAGGCCAGCGCGAGCATCAGGGCACCGACCAGGGCCAGCAGCGCCGTGAACAGCAAGGTCAGCCGGAACCGGAGCCCGCCCCGGCTGTCGGCGGACCGCTCCGGGTCAACCCGCGACCGCTTGGCCGGTTCAGCGGGAATGGCCGAGGGTGTCCGGTCAGGCGCCGGCATCCGCGGTGACCCGGTAACCGGCGCCCACCACGGTGTCGATCAGCCCGGGATCACCGAGCTTGCGGCGCAGAGTCATCACGGTGACCCGGACGGTGGTCGTGAACGGATCGGCGTTCTCGTCCCACACCCGCTCCAGCAGTTCCTCGCTGGAGACCACCTGCCCGTCGGCACTCATCAGCACCTCCAGCACGCCGAACTCCTTGCGGGTCAACTCGACGGTCTTGCCGCCCCGCATGACCGTGCGGCGAGCCGGATCGAGTTCGACGTCCGCCGCCTTGAGGACGGGCGGCGCGGCCGGGGTCGACCGCCGGCCGAGGGCGCGCACCCGCGCCACCAACTCCGGGAAGGCGAACGGCTTGGCCAGGTAGTCGTCGGCCCCCAGCGACAGACCCTCCACCCGGGCGTCGATGCCGGACGAGGCGGTGAGCATCAGGACGCGGACGATGTCGCCGGCCGAGATCAGCTCGGTCAACAGCTCGTCGCCGTGCATGCCGGGCAGATCGCGGTCCAGGACGACGACGTCGTACCGCGTGAAGGTGGCCTTCTCGTGACCCTCGTTGCCGTCGTAGGCCACATCCACGGCCATGCCCTCGGCCCGTAGTCCACGCGCGATGGCGTCGGCCAACCGCTGCTCGTCCTCGACTACCAGTACCCGCATGTCGCTCAACCTTCTCCGCTGCTCGGTTCGTCTGGACGGGCCTTGTCAGCCGCATCGGTGCCGGCAGGCCTGGACTTCGATCCTGGCGCGGACACCGCCGTCGATGATGGATCCGAAGAACTCAACCGGTCTGTGTCGGACCTTTGAATCGCACGTGAGCCTGCGACCGGTTGGGCCTGGGCCCGCCGGGCGATGGTTTCCGTGATGCCCCGGGCCACGGCTCGTGCCGTCAACCCGAACTCCTCCAGCAGGTCGGCCCGGCACGCCGGTTCCAGGAACTGCTGCGGCAGGGCCAGGACGGTCACCGGGACCTCCAACCCGGACAGCGCATCGGTGACGGCCGACCCCACACCTCCGGAGCGACCGCCGTCCTCGACGGTGACGACCATGCGGTGCTGCGCGGCCAGCAGCCGGATCGCGTCGGGCACCGGCAGGGCCCACCGCGGGTCGACCACGGTGACTCCGATGCCCTGATCGGCCAGCCGGGCCGCGGCTTCCACGGCCATGGCCCCGAATGCCCCGACCGACACGAGCAGCACATCGGGTTCCAGACCGGGTCTGACTTCGGCCAGCACATCGACGGCGCCGATGCCACGTAGAGCCGGTTCCAGCCCGCGATCACCGGCCGCGATCCGGCGCCGCGCCGGCACCGGCAACGGCGCGATGCCTTTGGGGTAGCGCAGCACGGTCGGCCCGTCGGCCACTTCCAGCGCCTCGTCGAACTCCTCGACCAGGGCCCCGGCGTCCCGGGGGGCGGCCAGCCGCAGCCCCGGCACCAGAGCGGCGATCGACATGTCCCACATCCCGTGGTGGCTCGGGCCGTCCTCACCGGTCACTCCGGCCCGGTCCAGCACCACCGTGACGCCCAACCGGTGCAACGCACAGTCCATCAACAGCTGGTCGAAGCCGCGGTTGAGGAAGGTGGCATAGATGGCGACCACCGGGTGCAGGCCACCCATGGCCAATCCCGCGGCCGAGGTCAGCGCGTGCTGTTCGGCGATGCCCACGTCGTAGAAGCGATTCGGGAAGGCGCGCGCGAACGCGTCGAGCCCGGTCGGGCCGCTCATCGCGGCCGTGATGGCCACCAGGTCGGGACGGCGGTGGCCCGCATCCACCAACCGCTGCCCGAAGACCGAGGTCCAGGTCGTGACGGGCGCAGAGACGGGCAGCCCGGTGGCCGGATTGAAAGCGGGCGGCGAGTGCATCTGCTCGACGTCGTCGTTCTCCGCCGGCGGATAGCCCTGCCCCTTGCGGGTGACGATGTGCACCACCACCGGGCCGCGGAAGCCCTTGGCGCGTCGCAGCGCCTCCTCCAGCGCGGCGATGTCGTGCCCGTCGATCGGGCCTAGATACTTCAGCCCCAGGTCGGAGAACATCACCGGTGGCAACAGCCAGTCCTTCATGGCCGTCTTCACCGCATGCAGGGCCGAGTACAACGGCCGACCCAACACCGGCGCCCTGGGCAGTGTCTTCTTGACCTGCCCCAGCATCCGTTCGTAGCCGGGTCGCAGCCGGACGGCGGCGAGCCGCTGGGCCATGCCGCCGGTGGTCGGCGCATAGGAGCGCCCGTTGTCGTTCAGCACCACCACCAGGGAACGATCCTTGGCGGCCGCCAGATTGTTCAGCGCCTCCCAGGCCATGCCGCCGGTCAAGGCACCGTCGCCGATCACCGCGACCACCGTGCGGTCCCGCTCCCCGCGCACCGCGAAGGCCTTGGCCAGACCGTCGGCGTAGGACAGGGAGGTGGAGGCGTGGGAGTTCTCCACCCAGTCGTGCACCGACTCCGCCCGGCTCGGATAGCCCGAGAGGCCGTGGCGGGTGCGCAAATTCTCGAAGTCCGCCGCCCGGCCGGTGACGATCTTGTGGACATAGGCCTGGTGGCCGGTGTCGAAGACGATCGGATCCGCCGGTGAGTCGAACACCCGGTGCAGCGCCAGGGTCAGTTCGACCACGCCGAGATTCGGTCCCAGGTGGCCCCCGCGGCGAGACACCTGTTGCACGAGGAAGGTCCTGATCTCGCCGGCCAACGCGGCCAGTTCGGTGGAATTGAGGGCGCGGACATCGGCCGGCGAAGCGATGCGGCCCAGCAGCCCGCCGATGTGGCCGGGGCGGCCCTTCGCCGATCCCTGCTTGGCGCGCTGTGCGGCGGACGGCCCTTCGGGCACTGCGGCTCCTCGCTCGTTCCGGCCGGCTCGTTCGTGGGCAGCCCGCGGCGGGCGGCCGGGCGGGACGAGTCGGGTCATCGCCCCTCGACGTTACCGGCTGCGACCCAAACGGTGCCGCACCCTCCAGGCGTGATTAGGTCGGCCCGTGAATCCGATGCTGCCTCCACCGGGCGGCCTGCCGTTCGTGGTCGCCCACCGCGGCGCCAGCGCCGAAGCGCCCGAGAACACGCTGCCGGCCTTCGGCCGGGCGTGGGCGACCGGAGCGCGCTGGATCGAGTGCGATGTGCAGCCCACCGGCGACGGTGAGTTCGTCCTGTTGCATGACGACGACGTCGACCGCACGACCGATGGCAGCGGTCCGATCCGGTCCTTGCCCCATGCCGGCTGGGCCGGGCTGGATGCCGGTTCCTGGTTCGGTCCCGCGTTCGCGGGTACCCCGATCCCGCTGTTGTCCGATCTGCTGAACGGTCTGCCGGCGGGCCGGCAGGTGCTCCTGGAGATCAAGGGGGCTTTCACCGGCCCGCAGGTCGCGGCGCTGCTGGAGCTGCTGGATCGGTCCGGAGTGGACGACCGTGTCTTTCTGGAGTCGTTCGAGCCATCGGCGCTGGCCGAGGTCCATGACCGGCGGCCGGAGCGGCCGCTGGGCCTGCTCGTCGAGCACTGGCCGGCCGACCCGGTTGGCGTGTGCCGCCGCCTCGGTGCCACCATGCTCAATCCCGACCACCGGTTGCTGCCCGCGCACGTCGATGACGTACCGGCGCTGCACCGAGCCGGAATCGCGCTCTGGCCCTGGACTGTCGACGACCCGGCTGACTGGGCGTCCCTGACCAGGAGCGGGATCGATGGCATCATCACCAACCGACCGGCCGAGTTGATCACCTGGCAGGGCCGGACCGGCAGCATTCCCTGATCGCCGCTGCGCCTCAGGGGGCCGCCGCCCGCAGCAGCCGCAAGGCCGACCGCAACCGGGCCTTCAACGTGGACAAGGGCACACCGGCGATCCGGCTGGCTTCCGGACACGTCAACCCGGTGAAGAACACCAGCCGCACGGCTTCCCGCTGTACGGCGGACAGGAGCTCCAACGACGAGCTCACCGTCCGGTATTCGTCGTGCCGCAGCACATCTTCGACAACATGGTCGACCGGAGTGCCGACGGTCAGGTGCCCGTAACGGCTCTCGTAGTCTCGGGAGGTCTTCGCCCGCCGGACCCGATCGACGGCCCGGGCTCTGGCCATCGTGTGCAACCAGGCGCCGGCCGAGCCGCGTCGGCGGTCGAAGGACGGAGCGGTTCGCCACACCTGTAGAAAAATTTCCTGAACCACTTCCTCCGAGTGACCGACGTCCCGCAGAATCGGCCACACCGCCCGGAAAAGCAGCGCACCGGCCAGGTCGTACAGCCGCCCGAAGGCCCCCACGTCTCCCGCGGCCACGGACTCGAGCAGGTCTTCCCAGGCAGCGCCCGAATTCTCCGCGTCATCCTTCCGGGTCACCCAGCCGCTCGCCGGTGGTTCCCGGAGTCGTTGAGGCGCATCCACTTCGATCTCCATCCGCTGGTAACTGCCTCGGATTCGTGGGCGCTGCGGTGGGCGGATGGTCGCTCGTAGGAATGGCAACCTCGGCATTCGGGTGATTGTCAGAATTCGGGCGTCTTTGCTGCATCCGAAGCCGGGCGGCGTGCGAATGACACATGCCCACTCCGTTTTTCTTTCGACCGGGGCTACCCGAGGAGAGACATGACCGAATCAAATCGCCGCACGTTCATGAAGGTCGCCGGCGTCGGGGCGGTGGCCGCCGGGACGGCCGTAGCCGTCCCCGGCATCGCTTCCGCCAGCAGCGAACCCGACGCCGCTCTGCCCGCCGGCGCCTCAGGTGCGTTGGTCGCCTACATCGGCGACGTGACGAAGGGCGAAATCACCGTGATGGTCCAGGGACACGAGGTGACCCTGTACGACCGCCGGGTGACCGCCAGGCTGGCCAAAGCGGTCCAGCAGCACCTGACCGCCTGAGCGGCTGCCCACCGCTTCTCCCGCGCCCGGCCGGGCGCCGCATTCCTGACCGAGCCCGTTCCCGGCCCAGGCCCAGGCCCGGACACTGATCTCCGCCCCCACCGGGTAGCGCCGGCTTTCCCACGCCCTGTCCCCGCGCCCTTTTCTTCGAAAGGCCACCATGTCCTCGCACCGCGAAGCCCCCGAAATCTCCAAGGACCCGACCGCCGACAACACCGATGTCTATGCGTTCGTCAGTCCCGACGCCCCGAATACCGTGACCCTGATCGCGAATTTCAATCCGTTCGAGATCCCCTACGGCGGACCGAACTTCAACGAGTTCTCGGATGCCGTCCTGTACACGATCAACATCTCCAATTCCCCCGGCGCCCATGCCGACATCAGTTACCAGTTCACTTTCCATACGACCATCAAGAATCCGGACACATTTCTGTACAACGTCGGGCCCATCGGCAGCCTCACCGATCCCAACTTCAACCGGCCGCAAACCTTCACCGTCACCAAGGTGGTCCGGGCGGCCAACGGCAGAACCACGTCCACGGTGCTGGGCCGGGGTCTGAAGGTGCCGCCGTGCAACGTCGGCCCGCGCAGCACGCCGAACTACGAGGCCAAACTCGGTGCCCCGGCCGTCCAGACGCTCCCGGGCGGCCGCAAGGTGTTCTGCGGGCAGCGCTCCGATCCGTTCTTCGTCGATCTGGGCAGCGTCTTCGATCTCGCCGGCCTCCGGCCGCTGAACAACGCGCACGCGATCCCGCTGCCGGTGATGGCGGGCATGAACGGCCTGCAGGGCATGAACGTGCACACCATCGCCCTGCAGGTGCCGATCACCGAACTGGCGCACGGCGGCCATCGGCCGACGGATCCCAATTCGACCGCCTCGGTGATCGGGGTCTGGTCGTCGACCTACCGCGCCCGGGGGCTCGTGTACGACGCGAAATGGTGCCGCTACAAGCCGTACGGTGGGTTCGCCCAGCTGTCCCGGCTCGGCAATCCGCTGGTCAACGAGGTCATCAATCCGATGGCCGACAAGGACCGCTGGAATGCCGTGGAGCCACGCTACGACCGGGAATTCGCGAAGTACGTGAACCAGCCGGAACTGGCCCAGCTGCTGCCTGTGCTGTACCCGGGAGCCTTCCCCAACCTGAAGGCGTTCACCAGCGCGAACCACCCCCGCACCGACCTGCACGCCATTCTGCTGACCGGTATCCCGGGCGCCGTCCTCGGCAACGCGCTGACCACCTACACCGGGTCCACCGAGGCGGACCTGCTCCGGCTCAACCTGGCCGTGCCGCCCACGGCGCCCGACAAGGTGAATCCGCTCGGCGTCGTCGCCGGCGACATCGGCGGCTTCCCCAACGGCCGCCGGCTGATCGACGACACCACCACCATCGAACTGCGGGCGATCGCCGGGCTCACCATTCCGCTGACCTACCCGACGTACAAGGTGGACGCCATCCTGACCACCAACGCCCTGGGCGACGGCACCAAGAACACCAATGCTCCGCTGCTCAACCGGTTCCCGTATGTGGCTCCGCCGGCCAGCGGCTACGCCACCACCCCACCCGTCCCGGCGGTGTCATGACGGCCACCAGACCCGCGCCGGCCCGCCCGGCCGGGTCGGACAACCCCTGGGCCGAGGAGAACCCGCACGCGGGCAAGTCGGCGGTGGTCCTGGACATCGGCGACGGGATCGGCGCGCTGGTGGTCACCATGCCGGAGAACACCGTCGGGCTGGAGGTCGAGATCGTGCCGGCCGGCACTCGGGCCGCGCCGTCCGCCGGCGCCCACGCCGATCACGAGGGCGGTCACCCGCCGATCGGCCACCAGCACGACGGCCACCGCGGGTGGCATGCGCACGGCGGTGAGCAGCACACGCACGGCCCGGGCGCTCCCCCGCATGTGGCGGTGGTCAATCGACCCACGCCGGGCGGCGGGCACATCCCGTCCCTGGTCTTTCCGGCCCTCAGCGAGGGCCGCTACGACCTGTATGTGAAGCCGGACGGGCCGACCGCGCTGACCGCCGAGGTGCGGTCCGGCCGGGTGACAGAGGCCGTCTGGCCGGCTGGGGGCTGACCGCCAGGAGCCGGCTCTGCGGGCCGAGCTCCCGCGTGGCCGGGCTCACGAGAACGGCGGGGCCCGGCCGCCACGGCGGGCGGTCTACTGGGCCGGCACGGCGAGCGGTCTACTGGGCCGGCACGAACCGGGCCACACACTCGACGTGGTGCGTCTGCGGGTAGCAGTCGAACGCCCGCAGTCCGTCGAGCCGGTAGCCGGCGTCCCGCAGCGCGCTCGTGTCCCGGCCCAGCGCGGCCGGATCACAGGCCACATAGACGATCACGTCCGGGCCGCCCCCGGCGATCGCGGCGCACACGGCCGGTCCGGCGCCCGAACGCGGCGGGTCGAGCACGACGGCCGCCGGCCGCCCGGGCAGGTCGCCGACGGCCGTTTCCACCGAACCGCACAGCGCCGACGCCCAGCTCAGATCCGCCAGATTGTCCGCCGCCAGACCGGAGGCGGTGGCATCCCCTTCGACGGTGACGACGGCGCCGGCGGGTCCGGTCAGCGGGGCCAGCACGGCGGCGAACAAGCCGACTCCGCCGTACAGGTCCCAGGCCGTTCCGCCGGACAGATCGAACTCGGTCAGCGCGCTCCGCACCGCGTCGGCCAGCACGTCCGCGGCCGCCACATGCGCCTGCCAGAAGCCGTCGGCGGCCACCGCGAACTCCCGTCCGACCGCCACCTCCGGGATCGTCGGGGCGGTCTGGCCTGCCCATACGGCGGCCACCGGGCCGCGGGCGGGCCTCGCGAGAACCACCTCGGGCAGATCCGCCACCGGGCCACGACGCTGGCGCGACCGGCCCCGGGACGACGGCGCCCGGGAAGCCGCCGACGACCGGGCCGACGGCGGCGGATCAGCCACCACGGCCGCCGCGGTCAGCTCCAGGGGAGCGATCAGACAGGGCTGCGCCAGGGACACCGAGATCACGTCGTGCGAGCGAACCGCGCGCGGTCCGATCCGTCCGCGACGATCCATCGCCCACCGCACCCGGGTCCGCCAGCCGAATCCGTCTCCCGGCAGCGTCTCCACCGGTCCGGACCAGGCGACCCCGGCCAGCCGTTGCAGTTGCTCCGCCACCACGGCCGCTTTGAGCGCTCGTTGCCGCTCGGGCGTCGCGTGTTGCCAATCGCAACCCCCGCACAGCCCCGGCCCGAAATGGGCGCACGGCGCCGGTATCCGATCCGGCGAAGCGGTCACCGTCTCGACCACCTCGCCCCGGCAGAACGACCCGCTACGGACCTCGGTCAACCGGACCAGACACCGCTCCTCCGGCAGCGCCAGCCGCACGAAGACGACCCGCCCCTGGTAGCGGGCCACACAATGGCCGCCGTGAGCCACCGGGCCGATCTGGACCTCGACCACATCGCCGACGCTCAGGTCGTCGGCCGAGAGAGTTTCCGCCGAGGGACCCGAGCTCACTCGCCGTCGCCGCCGACCGGCGTGCGCGGACGCCGCAGGCTGGAATCGGAACCGTCGGCCCCGTCGCCGGACCGACCGAGACGGTTGGTCACCCGTGCTGACGCTGCCCGCAGGTTTCCGTCGCCGCGCGCCGCCCCCGGGCCACCGCGGCCGGCTCCGGGCACCGGCTCGTCACCCCGGACGCCGGCCCGGTTCAACGGGCCGGACGGCAGATCGGTACGCGAGGCGGACGGGCGCGGCAGATCCTCCGGCGCCACCCCGCCGGGCAGCCGGGCGCGCAGCGGGAACTCCCGTTCGGCCCGTTCGCGGATCCGTCGATCGAGCCCCTCGGAGGAGGTCAGCTGCCACGGCACCGAGGTCACCATGACGCCCGGCGTGAACAGCAACCGTCCCTTCAGGCGCAGCGCCGATTGGTTGTGCAGCAACTGTTCCCACCAGTGCCCGACGACGTACTCCGGGATGAAGACCGTGACCACGTCGCGCGGGGAGTCCTTGCGGGCCCGGCGGACGTAATCCAGCACCGGACGCGTGATCTCCCGATAGGGCGAGTCGATGACCTTGAGCGGCACCGGGATCTCCCGGTCCTCCCACTCGCGAGCCAGCGCGGACGTGTCGGCCGGATCCACGTTCACGGTCACCGCCTCGATGGAGTCCGGCCGGGTGGCCCGGGCGTAGGCCAGAGCCCGCAGAGTCGGCAAATGCAGTTTGGAGACCAGCACGATGGCATGGATCCGGCTGGGCAGCACCAGGTCCGAGTCCTCGCCGGCGATCTCCACCGACACCCGGGTGTAGTGCCGCTTCACGGCGCGCATCGTCACGAAGAACACGAGCATCGCCGCGATGGCGATCCACGCGCCGGCTGGCGAACTTGGTCACCACCACGATGACCAGCACGACTGCGGTGAAGCAGAAGCCGACAGCATTGATCGTTTGGCTGCGTCGCATGCGCCGGCGGACCTTCGGATCGGTCTCGGTCTTCAGATGCCGGTTCCAGTGCCGGATCATGCCGGCCTGCGAGCAGGTGAACGACACGAAGACGCCCACGGTGTACAGCGGGATCAGCGCATTGACGTTGGCCTGGAACGCGACGACCAGGATCAGCGCGATGACGGCCAGAAAGACGATGCCGTTGGAGAAGGCCAGCCGATCACCGCGGGTGTGCAACTGGCGCGGCAGGTAGCTGTCCTGGGCGAGGATCGAACCGAGCACCGGGAAGCCGTTGAAGGCCGTGTTGCAGGCCAGCACCAGGATGAGCCCGGTGGTGAACGAGACGATGTAGAAGCCGACCGGGAAACCGGAGAACACGGTCTGGGCGATCTGAGCGATCATCGTCTTCTGGTAGTAACCCGAGGGGGCGCCCTTCAGGTCGCCGACGTTCTCGGCGATCTTGGTCTTGGTGATGATCGACAGGAACACCAGACCCAGCACCATGGTCACGGCCAGGCCGCCCATCATCGCCAGCGTGGTGGCCGCGTTCTTGGATTTCGGCTTCTTGAAGGCCGGAACACCGTTGGAGATGGCCTCCACGCCGGTGAGCGCGGCGGACCCGGAGGAGAATCCGCGGGCCACCAGGAAGACCAGGGCGAAGCCGGACAGCGAATGCTCGGCCACCAACGTGAAGTTGGCGCTCTCCGCGTGCATCACCGAGCCGGTGGCCGCCCTGATCAGCCCGTACACGATCATCACCAGGATGGAGACCATGAAGGCGTAGACCGGAATGGCAAAGGCGGTACCGGACTCGCGGATACCGCGCAGATTCAGCGCGGTGATCACCACGATGATGACCACGGCCCAGATGACCGGGTGATTGCCCACGGCCGGAATAGCGGAGCCGATATTGGCCACGCCCGACGCCGTCGACACCGCCACGGTGAGGATGTAGTCCACCAGCAGCGCACTGGCCACCGTCAGACCGAATTTCGGACCGAGGTTGGTGGTGGCCACCTCGTAGTCGCCGCCCCCGCTCGGGTAGGCGTGCACGTTCTGCCGGTAGGAGGCCACCACCACCAGCATGACCAGACAGACCAGGATGGCGATCCAGGGCGCGAACGAATACGCCGCCAGACCGGCCACCGACAAGGTCGCGAAGATCTCCTGCGGGGCATACGCCACCGACGACAAGGCGTCGGAGGCGAACACCGGCAACGCGATCCGTTTGGGGAGCAGCGTGTGCGCGAGCTTGTCGCTGCGGAACGGCCGGCCTACCAGGAGGCGCTTGGCCGATGCGGTCAACTTGGACACAAATACGAAGCGTACGGCCCGAATATGGGCGTGATGTCGCGGCGAACCAATCGGCCCGCCGCGGAGTCGCCTTGTCGCCGGCCGTTGGTCGTCCGGCTGCCAGGGCCGGCGGCCGGAAACGGTGGTGACGACCGTTGCGACGTCGCGCGGCAGCGCCGGGACAATCGCTAAACCGCTCCGGCCGCACCGTCGCCGGCAGGCGGTAGGTTTCCAATCGTCCGGGACGGACGGCCGATCGACGATTGCAAGGGGTGCTCAGTGCACATCGTGGTGATGGGGTGCGGCCGGGTCGGCTCGGGGCTCGCCCGGGCGCTGACCGGGGTCGGACATTCGGTCGCGGTGATCGACCGGGAGCCGGCGGCCTTTCGCAGGCTGGGCGCGAATTTCCACGGCGAGCAGGTGGTGGGCATCGGTTTCGACCGGGACACCCTGCTGCAGGCCAGGATCGAAGAGGCCCATGCGTTCGCGGCCGTGTCCAGCGGCGACAACTCGAACATCATCGCCGCCCGGGTGGCCCGCGAGCAGTTCGGCGTGCCCACCGTCGTCGCGCGGATCTACGACGCCAAGCGGGCCCAGGTCTACGAACGGCTGGGCATCCCGACGGTGGCCACCGTCCCGTGGACCACGGACCGGCTGCTGCGGGCGGTCATTCCGGACGGCCTGATCAGTGAATGGCGGGATCCGTCCGGCACGGTGACCATCGTCAACGTGCCGTACCACCGGGACTGGATCGGCAAGCCGCTGCTCAGCCTGGAACGCGAACTCGGAGCCAAGGCCGCCTTCGTGGTGCGGTACGGGAACGGATTCCTGCCCGATCACGAGACGGTGGTTCAGGAGGGCGACCAGGTGTACGCCGCGGCCTTGTCGACCGACCTGACCAACGTCGCCGAACACGCCCAGGTCTCGCCCGAGGAAGGCATCTGATGCGCATCGCCATTGCCGGCGCCGGTTCGGTGGGCCGGTCCATCGCCGGTGAGCTGGTGGAGAACGGCCATCAGGTGATGTTGATCGACCGGGACGAAGCGGCCATCAAACCCGAGCGCGTCGAGGCGGCGGAGTGGGTGCTGGCCGACGCCTGCGAGGTCGCATCCTTGGAGCAAGCCGGCCTGCAGACGTGCGACGTGGTGATCGCCTGCACCGGGGACGACAAAGTGAATCTGGTGGTGGCGCTGCTGGCGAAGACGGAGTTCGCCGTCGGCCGCGTCGTCGGCCGGGTCAACGATCCCCGCAACGAGTGGTTGTTCAACGACTCGTGGGGCGTCGATGTGGCCGTGTCGACCCCGCGCATCCTGGCCGCCCTGGTGGAGGAAGCGGTGTCAGTGGGTGACCTGGTCCGGCTGTTCACCCTCCGTCAGGGCCAGGCGAACCTGGTGGAGGTGACGTTGCCGCCGTCCACCTCGCTGGCCGGCCGCCCGGTCCGGGACCTGTCGCTGCCCCGGGACGCCGCGCTGGTCACCATCCTGCGCGGGGGCCGGGTCATCGTGCCGCAGCCCGACGAACCGCTGGAGCCCGGCGACGAGCTGCTTTTCGTGGCCTCCACCGAGGTGGAGCAGGCGGTCCGCGAAGCCCTGGTCTGATCGGGCCGCGGATCAGCCGCGCGACGAGGGGGCCGACTCGCCGGTGGCCGTGCCGGTGGATTCGACCGGTCCGCGGTGGGCGGTGCGGCGGCCGAGCCAGGCCGGCAGGCGCATGCCGTTGGCGCTGCCCACGATGACAATGGTGGCCACCACGGCCAACAGATAGACGGGGTAGCCCATCAACAGCCGGGCCGTGGCCAGCCAGCCGACCTGATCGTGGGCGTAGAGCTGGTTCTGCACAGCGAAGCGGGCCCCGAAAACGACCACCCACACCACGGTGGCCCAGTCGTACCGGTGCACCAGCCGCTTGTCCCGCCGCCAGGCGGCACCACGGCCGTTCACGCCTTCCCATAGCGCGCCGATCAGCGGCCAGCGCACCAGAATCGAGATCAACAGCACCCCGCCGTAGAAGACGTACGACCAGATGCCGAACAGGAAATAGCCCTTGGCGCTGTGAGTGCGAGCGGCAATGAATGCGGCCACCCCGACGGCGAAAAGGCCACCGATGGCCTGCGTCACCGGTTTGCGCCGGATCAACCGGAAGATGGCGATGAGCACTCCGGCGGTCAGCGCCGCCGCGATCCCCCAGCCGAGTCCGGCCAGCAATTCCACGAGAACGAAAACGACCACGGGAAGACCGGAGTCGATCATCCCCATCGGGCCGCCCATCTGCTCCCACATCGTGGGCGCAGCGGCCGGTGTTTCCTCGTCGTGCTCGCGCACCGGCTGACCGTCACCTGCCCTCGGCAGTTCGTCACGAGCCCGCGGCTGAGCCTCAGGATCCGGTGGCTGGGCCGCTTCGACGGCCGGCATTCCGCCGGCTGCGGACGGCCTGATGTGACGCGTGGAATCCGGCGCCGGCTGGGGCGTCGGATCGGTCACGAATGAGCCGGCATCAACTGGTACACGGGGTTGTAGATCGTCTTGTGGCCGTCCTTGAGGGCCAGACGCCCCTTGACCTTGACGATGCGCCCGGTTTCCACGCCGGGAATGGAGCGCCGGCCCAGCCAGATCAACTGGATCTCATCCGTGCCGTCCCACAGCTCGGCCGTCAGCGAGGCCAGCGAGTCGGTCGGCCGCAGATCAACGGAGCGCAGCCGCCCGAGCACGGCCACCGGCTGACCCTGCCAGCACTCGGAGGCCCGCTGACAACCCGACGCCGTGGACTCCGACGACAGTTGATCGGCGTCCATCGCCTCGTCGTCCGTGGTCAGCTTCTTGAACCAGCGTCCGATCGCGGTGCTCATGGGTCCTCCTACCGGGCAAATCCATTTCGGCCGGCGCGTTTGTACCAATCAGTCTACGGCTGCGGCGGCCCACCGGCAGGCGCCGCGGAAACTTGGGGATCGAGGGCCGCTACGGCTGCGCCGGCCCGGCGGCAGGCGCCGCGAGAACGTGCGGATCAAGACCCGAATTGGCTGTCGCGGATGCCGCCAGCACCCGGTCCACCGCCGGCGGCCGGTAGGCGGGCCCCTTGATCACCTTTCCGTCCGCCCGGTGGATAGGACGCCCGTCCGCGCCGAGCTTGGTCATGTTCGAGGCGTGCACCTCGTCGAGGACCGCGTCCAGGTCGATCCCGTACACGTGCGCCGAACCGTAGGCCACGTAGACGATGTCGGCCAGGGCATCGGCGATACCGACCAAGTCACCGGCGTGCGCCGCGTCCCGGAGCTCGCCGATCTCTTCCTCCAGAAGGGCCACCCGCAGGCTCACCTGCTCCGGGCCGACCTCGATGTCCGGCACCTCCCGCACCGGCAGGTCGAACGCGCGGTGGAAATCCCGCACCTGCCGGGCGATGCGGCTGGGACCGCTGGTCAACAACTCGAGACCGGTGCATTCCGGTGTGGGCGATCCCATCGGTCAGGCGTCGTCGACGCACACCAGCTGATCGCCTTTTTGGTAGGCGAGCCGGCTGCGGTGCTGCACCAGGAAACACACCGAGCAGGTGAATTCGTCCGCCTGCTTGGGCACCACCTTGACGACCAGTTCCTCTCCCGAAAGGTCGGCTCCGGGCAGCTCGAAGGATTCCGCCGTGTCCCCCTCGTCGATGTCGACCACCGACGACTGGGCCTCGTTGCGGCGGGCCTTCAGTTCTTCCAGCGAATCCTCGCCCACCTCGTCGGATTCGTTCCGGCGGGGAGCGTCGTAGTCAGTAGCCATGTCCGTCCTTCATTCTCATCTGCAGGTGACCACCGGGAGAGGCTGTCGACGAGCCCGGCAGCATGCTTTCTTCGCAGGTCGGAGCCCATCTACGGCGGTGCTGGCGGGGGCTTTCGCTCCCGTGCTCCGGAGGTAACGCACCGGCAACCGGTTTTGTGCCCGACACCGGGTGCCTTTCCTGGTTGGAGGAGTTCTCCGGCCCGACCGGGCACCGGAACGGCAACCAGGAGCGGGCAGCAGGGTAGCCGACGCCAAATGGTCGGCGGCACCGACCCGCCGTATCTCGTGCGGTACACCCTCGGCCGCTGTGATGCATCTCGCCACCCAGCCGCAGGCAACACCGGCGCCGCCCCTCAGGTCGCTGACGCACACCTGACCGGCGAGCCCCTTACCCTGATGAACTGACCCGATCGGCCGGACCGGGCCCGCAGTCCTCAGTGCCGGGCAGGAACAAGACGGTCCCGCCCGCTCCGCTGCCCCTGCGGACGGCCGCCCGGCGGGCGGATGGCCCCAGGCCGACCCCGCCCCCGACAGGGCGCAATCCCTACCGGCGGGGTGGACCACCCGGCCCAGGACCACGCATTACCAGCCTGACCAGACGCACTGGCACACCGACGAGACGACAGGAGGCCGCGCCCGCGTGAGCATCGAGTCACCGCCCGAGCGGTATCGCCGCCGGCGCCGCTGGCCGATTCTGGTGGTCGTCGTGCTCCTGTTGGCCGGAGCCGAGGTCTTGTGGTTGCACATCCTCAAGCCGCCACCGGCCGCGGCGAGCGGCTGCAATCAACCCGGTAAGCCCACCGTCGCCAGCACGCAGACCAGCCGTTCCACCGGCGTCTCGCCCAGCGCGGCGGCGACTCCGAGGACGGCGACCGGCGCCACCGGCGCGTCCGGGGCCTCGAGCTCGAGCTCGAGTTCGTCGACGTCGAGCAGCACGCCGTCGGTCACGACGCTGGGCACCTTCACGGCCGTCAGCGCGCTGTCCGGTATCCGGCCCGCGGATCCGGCCACCGTCGACCTGACGGTGCTGAACGCCAGCAACGCCAAGGGTCAAGCGGGCACCGTCACGCAGGATCTCCGTGACGTCGGGTTCACCTCCATCGCGGCGGCCGGCAACGACCCGCTGTACCCGGCCAGTGATCTGGTGTGCGCCACCGAGATCCGATTCGGCCCGGCCGGACTGGCCCAGGCCCGCACCGTGCTGATCGTGATGCCCTGCGCCCAACTGATCATGGATGGTCGGCTGGATTCGAGCGTCGATCTGGCTCTGGGGGCGAACTTCGCCTTCACTCCCGCGTCGGCGGCCATGCAGCAGCAACTCCTGCAGATCCACCAGGAGTACATCCCGCCGGCGGTCATCGAAGGGCAGACGGCGTCGGCCCGGACCCTCGGGCCGATCCCACCGTTACCCAGGGTCATTTGCGGTTCCAACGGACCGTTGGTGACCGGGTCCGTCACCCCCGCCTCCCGCGGCACCACCGGCTCGTCGACCCTCCTGGGCGTCTCGGGTGCGTCGGGGGCATCGGCGGCATCGGCGGCATCGTCGGGAGGGTCCGGCCTGGCCGGTTCGGCGGCCTCCGCGCCGCAGTCATCGGGTCTGGCGGGGACGTCGGCCGCGCCCCAGACCGGCGCGCTCACCACCGAGGCGCTCAGCAGCGGCGTGGGCGGCTGAGGCCGCGACTCGCTTGCTCCGCCCTGCAGCACCGTGGTCCGCGCGACGGCGATGATCTCTGAGTAGAGACGCCGCCTCGCGGGGCGCGCGGCGGCCGCTTCGCGGCAAGTGGCTACGATCGCCCCGGATCGTCGGACTGCCCATGGCCCGGCACCGACAACCCGAGCATCGGCAAGGAGGCTTCGAGGTGGCAATCGAGCACAGCGGCAGCGCGTTCGGGATCGACGTCGGCGGCACCGGCATCAAAGGCGCGGTGGTGGACCTGTCCACTGGTGACCTGCTGACCGAGCGGCTCCGCTTCGACACACCACAGCCGGCCACGCCCGAAGCGGTCTGCGAGGTGGCGGCCAAGATCGTCGGCGATCACCACTACACCGGCGCCATCGGCGTGGATTTCCCGGGCGTCGTGCAGAACGGCGTCGTGCACACGGCGGCCAACGTGGACAAGAGCTGGATCGGCGCGAACCTCGTCGAAGAGATGAGCAAGCGCGTCTCCGGCAAGATCACCGCGCTGAACGACGCCGACGCGGCCGGCCTGGCCGAGGTGCGGTACGGCGCCGGCCGCGGTCATTCCGGTGTGGTGATCATGGTGACCCTGGGCACCGGGATCGGCACTGCGATCATCCACAACGGGCAACTCGTCCCCAACGCCGAACTCGGGCACATCGAGCTCGACGGCCACGACGCCGAGCGCAAGGCCGCCGCCTCGGCCCGCGAGCGTGAGGACCTGTCCTGGGAACAATGGGCCAAGCGAGCCAGCAAATATCTGCAGGCCCTGGAGAACCTGCTGTGGCCGGAACTGTTCATCCTGGGTGGTGGCATCTCGAAGAAGCCGGACAAGTGGATGCCGCTGCTGAAAATGCGCACACCGGCGGTGATCGCCACCTTGATCAACAATGCCGGCATTGTCGGATCGGCCCTGGCCGCCCACGAGGCGACGCTTTCCGCGTAATAGGTGTTCAGTTTCCGTTTGCTTTGCGCCCGGGGCCGCTCCGACGGCCGCCGTCCGGGATAGCCGAGCGCGGCGGACGGCGGACCGCGGTCAGAAAATCCTGACGACGTTCGCGCCTCGGAAGCGGTCTGACCGTCGGGCAATGCCCTTGTCGGGAAACGGGCTTCGGGCTCCGCACTGGCCTCGCTGACGGTCATTCGGCGTCAATCCGAGCCCGATCGCCAGCTGTCACGGCGGCGCGAATCGGCGAGCGCCGTTACACTGGAACAGTTGCTCACGTGGTGACGACAATCCGGGTTCGAGAACCGATGCGACGTCTCGCGTGGAAGCGCCTGGCTGTCTGCGATCGGCGATGTCGAATCCCGATCTCAACGGGGGACCATCCCTCGTCCGGGCTCGACAGAGTTCGACGAGCCGGTCCCAACAGTTATTGGCCGTCCCCGCCCGGGACGAAACGTGTCGTGAAAGGGCATCTGTGGCTGGCGCAACGGCTTCCGCGCATCCCACCCATTCCGATTCTGGTTCTGAACCGGAATCCGCTGTCGTGACCGACCCGGACCACCCGGTTGCGTTGCTCGACGGTTCACCGGCCGCTGGTCCGGTGGTGTCCGATCCGGACGCCGCGGCGAGCGGACGGAAAGCAGCGACAGCGACCAAGCCCCGCCCGAGCCGGGCCAAGAAGATCGACGCCGACGTGCCGGCCGGCAATCCCGCCGGGTCCGCCGCCGCCGATGCCGAACCGGACGCCGATCCGGAGGCGCTGGCCGAGCTGGCGACCGACGAGGATCTCGACAGCGTCGACGTCCTGGACGAAGCGCTGGGAACCGCTGAGGCGCCCGTCGAAGTGACGGCGACCGCGGCCGTGCCCGCAGGCGGCGCCACGGACGAGGAAGAGGACGAGGAGCCGGCGGCCGGGGCCGCGACGGCCGCGCCCGCCGAGAAGGAATCCGACGAGTTCGCCTGGGACGACGACGAGGAATCCGAGGCCCTCAAACAGGCCCGGAAGGACGCCGAACTCACCGCTTCCGCGGATTCGGTGCGGGCCTATCTCAAGCAGATCGGCAAGGTCGCCCTCCTCAACGCCGAGGAAGAGGTGGACCTGGCCAAGCGAATCGAGGCCGGCCTCTACGCGGTGGAGCGTCTCCGGCAGCTGGTCGACGCCCAGGAGAAGATCACCACGCAGTACCGGCGTGACCTGAACTGGGTGCGGCGGGACGGCGAACGGGCCAAGAACCACCTGCTGGAGGCCAACCTGCGACTGGTCGTGTCGCTGGCCAAGCGTTACACCGGCCGCGGTATGGCCTTCCTGGATCTGATCCAGGAGGGGAACCTGGGTCTCATCCGGGCGGTCGAGAAGTTCGACTACACCAAGGGCTACAAGTTCTCCACCTATGCGACGTGGTGGATCCGGCAAGCCATCACCCGGGCCATGGCCGACCAGGCCCGCACCATCCGTATTCCGGTGCACATGGTGGAGGTCATCAACAAGCTGGGCCGCATCCAGCGGGAGCTGCTCCAGGACCTGGGCCGCGAACCCACGCCCGACGAGTTGGCCAAGGAAATGGACATCACGCCGGACAAGGTGCTGGAGATCCAGCAGTACGCACGTGAGCCCATCTCGCTGGATCAGACCATCGGCGATGAGGGCGACAGTCAGCTCGGCGACTTCATCGAGGACAGCGAAGCCGTCGTCGCGGTGGACGCCGTCTCTTTCACCTTGCTGCAAGACCAGCTCCAGGCTGTGCTGCAGACGCTGTCCGAGCGGGAAGCCGGCGTGGTCCGGCTGCGCTTCGGCCTGACCGACGGTCAGCCGCGCACACTCGACGAGATCGGCCAGGTCTACGGCGTGACGCGGGAGCGTATCCGGCAGATCGAGTCCAAGACGATGTCCAAGCTTCGTCATCCGTCGCGGTCCCAGGTGCTGCGCGACTACCTGGAGTAAAGCGGCCTTTTGCAAGAAGGCCCGGTCTCAACGGCCGGGCCTTCCGCATTTTTGTCTCCCGTTTCGGCTTCCGCGCGCTGGGCATGGCCGCCACTCGGGCGCCGCCAGGGCGACCACCACCCGGGCCGCCTGCCCCTTTGGGCTTTCACTCATTGCCGCCGTCGGCCCGTTCCCCGTGGTGGCCATTCCGGCGGCTCCCGTTCAGCCCACTTTCGGGCCTCCGAGCAGCCGCGGTAACGGTGCTGGGGCGGCGCCCAACACGTGTTCGGCCAGGAAGTCCAGCACCACCCGGTACCAGAGTTCGGCGTGCTGGGGCGTCAGGACCCAGTGGTTCTCGGACGGGAAGTACAGGAATCGGTGCACGGTGCGGCCGTTCTCATCGGCCGGGCGACCCGACTTCGACAACAGGTCGTACCAGAGCCGCAGCCCCTGACCGATGGGCACCCGATAATCCTTGTCGCCGTGCACCACCAGCATCGGAGTGGTGATCTGGTCGACGGACAGGTGCGGCGAGTTGGTCAGCATCATCTCCGGAGACATCTCGCGATCCCAGTAGTAGCCGGCGTCGGTGGTGCCGCCGAACTCGTCGAGTGCCCACAGGCTGGCGTGCGTGACGATGGCCGAGAAGCGCTCCGTGTGCCCGGCCACCCAATTCGCCATGTACCCGCCGAACGATCCGCCCATGGCCGCGGTCCGCGTCGCATCGATGTCCGCCCGGGTCTCCACAGCGTCGGTGACCGCCATCAAGTCGGTGAACGCATTGCCGCCCCAGGCGCCCCAACCGCGTTGGATGAAGTCGTGTCCGTATCCGGTGGACAACGCGGGGTCGGGCAAGAGCACCGCGTATCCCTGGGCCACCATCAGCCACGGGTTCCACCGCCACGACCACGCATTCCACGACGACACCGGACCGCCGTGGATCCACAGCAGCAGCGGTGCCGGCCGGTCCGGCCCTGCTTCGGCGGGCAGCGCCAACCAGGCTCGCACCGGATGGCCGTCGGCGGCGCTGGTGCGCACCTCCTCCAAACGGCCGGGCAACTCCGGCAGCGGCACCGGACCCGGGAGCGCCGTGGCCGAGCCGTCCGCCAGGTCGACGCGGACCGGGTGTGGCGGTGCCGCGTAGGACGACCGGAGCGCGAAGGCCACCGCGCCGTCCGGATGCACCTGCAGGTTGGAGTAGGCGTAGTCATCGTCGGTGACCTTGGCCGCCGGGCCGCCGTCCAGCGGAATGCGCCAGATGGGTGAGCGCCCGTCGTCGTCGGCGGTGACGAGCACGGTAGCCGAGTCCGGTAGGAACGCCGCTCCGGTGGGCCGCCGGTCCCATCCCCCGCCCAGCGTCCGGACCGTCCCTTCGGCCAGGTCCAGCGCGCGCAACTCCATCCGGGCGGCGTCCTGCGGCGATCCGAGCGTCTCGTGCGAGAAGACCACGCACCGACCGTCGGGCGAGATCACCGGGGCGGAGAGTTCTGCATCCGGGTCGCTCAGCAACTCGGACTGAGCGCCGGTCGCCGTGTCGATCCGGACGAGTACCGATCGGGACTGCGGCCCGGGGCCCCTGCGGTTCCAGCCGGTCACCAGGAAGCTGCCGTCCGCGCTGAGGTCGAACGCGGCCTCCACCAGGGCCAGACCGGCCTGCGGAGTCAGGTCGCGGAAGTCCACCGCCGGATTGCGGACACCCGCGGTCTCCGCCTCGTCGGCCAGGTCGGCCACAGCCAGATGCGGCCAATCGGGCCCGAGGTCGTGATCCCAGAACCGGATCGGATAGCCGTCGTGCAGGATCGCCGAAACGTCGGCGTCCTGCCGGGCTTTGCGCCCGTCGTCGTCGGATTTCAGATCGTTGCCCGCCAGGACGGACGCGGTCACCGCCAGGACGGGCCCCGACCGCGCCGCCTTGAGGCCGTCGAAGCCGCCGCGCCGCTGGGCCAGCAGCTCGGCCTCCCCACCGCCAGGGCGCAGCCGCCACAGCGGGTCCGCCTCGTCGTCGGGCGACTCCGCTTGGGGGTCAACGCGTTTGGCCGTGAACAGCAGATCCCCGGCGCTGGTGAAAGTAGCGGACGATTCTCCGGTGGCCCCTCGGGTCAGCCGCCGTGCCGGCTGGACGCCGTCCGGATCGATGTCCCAGAGCGACTGTTGGTATTTGGTCCCTTTCGGGTTGGGCACCGAGACGCCGACGACCAACCGTCGCCCGTCCGTCGACATGGCGAGGCCGGCGATCCTGGGCAGACTCACATAGTCGGAGAGGGCGGCGAAAGGGGTCGTTCCGGTGGCGGCCGCTGGGCGGGAACTCGCACTGGCTCGGGCAGGAGTGGATTCGGGTTTCGGGTCGGTTTCGCTCACTGTGCCGTCCTACCATCCGAGTCCGACAGCGGCAGCCGCCCCCCGCGTGCCAGCCAGACCGAGGCTCACGCTCCTTTCGGTCGCACTCGATCCATGGTGAAGCCGTCGGCACCCGGGTCCGCGGAACCAGCCGCGGCCGCAAGTCCGGCTTGCCGCCCCGCGGCGGCGTCTCTGGAGCCCGCTATTTACAACGCCCCCGTGCAAATACCAGGTGGGCCCACGTTGTATTTGCACGGGGACGTTGTATTCCCGCGACACCTGCACTTCGGCCCGCGGCCAGCCGAGAGGCCCGCGCGATCCGGGCCGAAACGAAAGAGCGCCGGCCAGGAAGCCCGGAGGGCGCCGTCTCGCGGGCCGGGCTAGTCCAGGTGAGCAACAAAGACTTCGGTGCTTTGACCACAACTCTGGTGCTTCCCACTTCCCCCGGAAAACCGACTGCGGGCAGATCTCCCCCGCGGGCCCGTTGAGAGCAAATGGTCCGGCAATGACCGCCCGTAGTAAGCCACCTTCACGGCGAGAAACCCTGCAGCCCACCGCTTCGCGGCGCGAGGCTGCACGGCCCAGCCGTCATGACAGCCAGCCGACCTTCAGAGCCAAACGCCCTCCCGGGGCGGTTTGAGCAAACCCTTCACCGGCTGTAACCGCGCCTGGATCGCGACGATGGCTGACCCACGGACCAGGGTGCCACTGTGCGGCATCGTCAGGTGCAGCTCATCGGCATGATCCCGGGCCAACCGGATCCACTTGTTGGCCACGTCGCTGGCGGTGGCGCTGTCCGGTAGATTCCGGCCGACGATCACTCTGGTCCCGCTGGACAGTTCCAGGAAGACCTCATGAAACGGGCCGTCACCGGCCGGCTGATTCTCGTCGGCAACCACGCGGCCATGGTCGCACGGCTGAGCGAGCCTCAAGGGGCGTCGGCGCGCGCCACCGGGGCAGGAAGGACACCTACATCGGCCCGCACAGGCAGCCCGGGTCGGCCCCCGTCACCAGGACCGCAGCCGTCGCGGCACGCCAAACTCGTCTGGACCAGGCCCACGGCCCGGTCAGCGCCAGCCGAAGATCATCAGCATCGCGGGCAAAGCCAGAACACCCACGGCGAGCAGATAGATCCAACCGGCCCGGCCGCGCCCGTCCTCGCCCATTTCGATCCGCAGCCGGATGACCCGCCTGGCCACCGCAGTCGGAGTGTCCGCCGGCCGGGCTTCGGTCGCCCAGCTCGGCCTTTCGGCTCCGGCCAGAGTCACCCGGGCCAGAGCGGACGCCAGCACCGGCCGGCCGGACCGGCGGGCGGCCAGGTCATCGGCCAGCATCTCGATCAATTCAGCGACCGACGCCTGAGCCGCACGAACCCCGGGCAGCCAGCCGAGAACCGTCGCCCACGCCTGGAACGGCAGCGCCAGCAGGTCGTGGCGGGACCGGACGTGAGCCCGCTCGTGGTCGACGACAGCGCCGAGTTCCGCCCGGGACAGCAGGCCGACCAGGCCCGCCGACAGCACCACCCGGGAGTGCCAGCCCGGCAACGTGTAGGCGATCGCGTCGGCATGGTCCAGGATGCGGACGTCGACCAGCAGCTCCGCGACGTCGGCGGAGACGAGCGGCGGTCGGTCGGGTCGCTGACCGGTGAGCAGGTCGAGCAGGTGGCGGTGGGCCCGGCGGCGCCGGGTGGCCTGAAAGACAGACCGCACCAGGGCACCCAACAGCACGACCGCCACGGCCAGCGCCAGGGTCAGTGCCGCGACTCGGTGGGCGGCCAGGCCGGCAAAAGGATGACCGGCCCAGGCGTGCCGCCACAGCCGAGCCAGGGCGGCGAAAATGTTGTCTCCGGACGGCGCCAGCGCAATGACCAGACCGGCGCCCACCAGGCTGACCCCGGCCGCCAAGCAAATCGCCTGCCACAACACCAGCACCGCCCGGGGGTAGCGGCTCGGCCAGGCCGCCCGCCCGAGCGCCGCACTGACCGGGGCCGCCAGCACCACGAACAGGAGCGCCAGGAGGATCGCCAACCAAGCGGGATTCATGACCGGCCGGGTCGGCGGGCATCGTCTGGCCACCGCCGCCCATCGGCCGCCTCCGCCGCCGCCCCCCGAGCCATCAAGTCGGCCCCAATAATCATGACCGCGGCCCCCCGAGCCCCCAAGGATCGCCGCCCGCTACAGCGGGGACGACGGAGCCACCTCAACGACCGTCGAGCGCCCGACGGAGCGCTTCGACATCCGCGGGCGAAACGGCGCCCACGAACCGGGCCAGCGCATCATCGCGGTCGCCAGCACTGTCCAGCACCTGACGCATGAGCTTCGCTGTGTGCTCCTCGCGAGAAGCCACCGGCGCGTAGGTGTGCGCCCGACCGTCCCGCACCCGGCGGACCACGCCCTTTGCTTCCAACCGCGAGAGCACGGTCAGCACGGTCGTGACGGCCAGATTGCGACCCGCCAGCCGGTCCGCGACGATGCGCGCCGTCAGCGGCTCGGAGGCGTCCCAGAGAATGTCGACGACCGCGCGCTCCAGTTCCCCGCGGCCTGCCACCCACACCTCCTGAATCTGCTGGTGTCGATTCTAGGCGCCGGGGACCGCATCTTCGCAGGTATCGCCGTGAATCAGCTCCGCGACCCCGCGCGGAACGGGCCGGCCCGGCGATCGCGTCACTCAACGGAAACAGGATTGTGACGTTCGCCGAGGGCGAATCAAGCCGGTCGGCACGACTGAGCTTGGCACCATGGAGGTACCGAGCAATGCAGAGACGGAAAGGATGTCGGACACCACAGCTGGATGAAAAAGATCCGGGTGCCCCACGGAACATCCCCACCCGCCTCGGCGTCGTAATAGAGGTAAGGGAACTGCGCGGGCCGATCGGCTCGACGTTCCCGGGGCGGCCTCAGGGCCGTCAGCCGCCGAAAGGCGGCACGATCGATGGGAGGACGACATGACCGGCACCTTGGCCATACCGGCCGCGCTGACTGCGGCTGACCGTTGCGACCGGTGCGGAGCTGCGGCAGTGATGCGTGCGGTTCTCCCTCAGGGTGGCGAATTGCTTTTCTGCGGCCATCACGCCCGGCAGCACTCGGCGAGGCTGGAGTCGTTGGCCGCTGTGCTGCACGACACCCGCATCACCAGCTGAACGGTTCCGGCGCAGCGCCGGACGAAGTTTTCAGGGCGGACCGGATTTCCGGTCCGCCCTGTTTGCTTTCTAGGGGCGGCCTGGGTCCGCCCGGGTCTCCAGTCGCCGCTCACCGACCTCGAAGACAGCGACCCGCCAACCGGCTGACCTGCCAGCCGACGCCGCGGGCTGCCCAGGCACACACAGTGGCCAAGGACCGGAAAAACCCGCCCAACCGGGTGAGGGCCATGAGAGTATCGGGCACCGTGGACCATTTGTCGGGGTCAGGACCGGCCGCAGGAGCGTCCCGCGGGTCACGAGCCGAGCCTCCCACCGGCCGCGGGTCGCGCCTCCCGGACCCCATCGCCGGCGCGTTGATCTTCGTCGCCGGGGCGGCGGGAGTGACGCAGCTGGCCACCTCGTGGACATCGTCGACGGTGGCCGGGCAGACCACGAGCCTGACCGGTTGGACTCTCTTCCAGCTGGGCCGGGCCGGGGCGTCGACATCGACCCGGTACGCCATCAACGGTTATTCGATCTTGGCCGTCGGCATCGCCGGAGCGGTGCTGGCGTTGCTCGGGGTGCTGACCGTCGTCCCCATCCGGCACCGCCCGGTTGCCGTGCTGGCCTTGGTCATCGGGCTGATCAGCCTGGCGGCCGAGCTGTGGTGGGTGCTGAACAGTGAACAGGCTCTTTCCGAGTCGTTCACGACGGTCTTCCGGTACGCCGGACCGGGTTGGTATTTCTTCCTCGCCGCCGGACCCCTCGCCCTCATCGGTGCCGGCCGCGCCCTGGCCACCAGCGGATCGAGCCCGCTGTCGGCAGCGGCACCGGTCAGGTGAGTCCGAGCAGGTAGTCGCGCCGCGCTTCGAGAAGAGAAACCGACGCGGCGGCCGACGGCGGACCGGGTACCTCCCGGCGGATGCGGGCATGCACCTTGCCGTGCGGCTCTCCGGTGCGTGCGGCCACCCTTCCGACCAACGCGTTGACCTCACGGCGCAGCTCTGCCGCCAGCCGCCAGCTGTCCCCGCCGGCGGCGCCGGCCGCGGTCGCCCGGGGCCCCGACGTTTCGCCGAACAGACCCTCTTGAGCTGCGGCCGTCACCCGCCGCCGCACGGCCGAGTCGCGCTTGGCCAGCAGGGCCGCCGTCTGTTCTGGCGTCAGCAGACCCGGCAGGCCCAGGAAATCGGTTTCCTCCTCGGAGGACGGCCCGCGCAGCTGTTCGGCCACCACGGCCCGCCCGGAGTGCAGCACATGGGCGAACGCCGCTTCGGAGTGCAAGGTCTCGAACTGACCACTGGGAGCCAGGTCGTCGTCGGCCGGCCGGAGGTCCAGGGGGTCGGCGAGTTCGTCGGCCGGCGCTTTGGGCGGCGGCATGACCACGAAGTTGCGGTCGATCTCCATCTCCGCGGCCAGGGCCAGCAGGGGCCGCACGGCGGGCAGGAACACGGTGGCGGATTCCTGCCGGTTCCGCGCCCGGACCACACGGCCCACCGCCTGGGCGAAGAACAGCGGAGTCCGATAGCTGGTCATCCAGGCCAGGCAAGCCGCGCGGGGCACGTCGACTCCCTCGGAGATCATCCGCACGCACACCGCCATGCGCTGCTCGGACTCCCGGAACTGCTCGATCTTGCTGGACGCCCTCGGATCGTCGGACAGGATCAGGGCCGGCGGCTGGCCGGTCAACTTCTTGACCACGGCGGCGTAAGCGCGCGCGTCGTCCTGGTCACTGGCCAGCACCAGTCCGGCGGCGTCGGGCATGCCGGCTTCCCGCAGGTGGCTGATCCGGTCGTCCATGGCCGCGATCACGTGCGCGACCCAACCGCCCTGCGGGTCCAAGGCGGTCTTCCAGGCGGCCGCCTCGACCGATTTGCTGCCGGCGTCGGTCAACGACGCGGCCAGTACTTCGCCGGCGCTGTTCCGCCAGCGACTCACGCCGGTGTACGCGGCGAACACCACCGGACGGACAACCTGATCGCGCAACGCCTCCCGATAGCCGTAGGCGTAGTCGGCCATGGAACACAGCAGTTCGCCGTCGGTCTCGTACCGAACGAAGGGGATGCGCTCCTCCGGCCGGGTGCGGAACGGCGTTCCGGTGAGCGAAAGCCGCCTGGCCACGTCGGCGAACGCCTCAGCGGTGGCCTCACCCCAGCTCAATCCGTCGCCCGCATGATGGATCTCGTCCAGGATGACCAGAGTTCGCATCCGGCGGCAGCGGGCAGCATGGATCGCCGGCCGCTGGGCGACCTGTGCATAGGTGGTGACATAACCGTGGGCGCCGTCCCGCACCGGGCCCTGGGCGTTGGTCATCGTCGGGTCAAGGAGAAGTCCGGCCGCGGCCGCGGCGTCGGCCCACTGCGTGCGGAGATGATCGGTGGGGCACACCACCACGACCCGACCGACGATCCGCTGGGTCAGCAGGTGAATGGCCACCGCCAACGCGAAAGTCGTCTTACCGGCCCCAGGCGTGGCCGTGACCAAAAAGTCGCGAGCGTCGGCAGAGTCGTAGGCGCGCAGCGCATCCGACTGCCACGGGCGGAGCGCGGGCGGGGTCGGCGGGCTGAACACGGCGGCGGTCGAAATTCGCGCGACCGCCTCCCTCACCGTTGCTTCGTGGGGCCGCTTCCCCGGAATTTGCGCCTCGAGCGCCGGACCGCTCCCCTGTCGGCCGGGCGCCAGATTACCCGTGCGGGCGCCCGGGCCCCGGCGCGTCCGGCAAGCGCGCAGGTGGTCCCGCGTGGCGCTGCTGAGCCGTCCGGCGGCCGATTTGCATCACAAATGTGTTCCGAAGCCGCCCGGGCAGCCCGGAAATCCGCGCCGCATTGGGCATCCTTGCCAGTGTGAGCCGACCGAGCCGACTCATCCCCGGCGACCCGGACCCGACATCCGGGTCTGCGTCGCCTCGTTCCCGACGTCCGGACCCCGGCCGCCCGACCTCGCGACCGCCCCTGGTCCGCTCGAAGACCCAGCCGGGTCAGGCCGGGCCGGCCGGCCACCCTCCACCACCGCTCCCCGCCGATCCGGACGACGCTGCCGATACGGCGGACACGGTGGTGTTGGAGCGCGACTCACCGCAGGACCCCCAGTCCCGCACCTACCCCTGGCACCGCGACGGCACCGGACCGGTGCTGCCCGTCGGCCAGCCGGTTCCCCACCGCATCCGCCGGGTCTGGGGGCGGACGTTGGCGAAGGCCTGGGACGACAGCCTGTTCGGCATGAGTTCACAGGCGGCCTTCTGGTGCGCGCTGTCGACCGCACCTTTGCTGCTGGCTCTGCTCGGCCTGGTCGGGTTCATCGCTCCGCTGTTCGGGCAAGCAGACGCTGAACCAGATCCAGTAGCAGATGGACACGTTCCTGCACACGATTTTCAACCCCGACGTAGCCAACAACCTGGTCGGCGACACCGTGCGCACCATTCTGGACCGGGGCCGCACCGACGTGGTGTCCGTCGGCCTGATCATCAGCCTGTGGGCCGGTTCCTCGGCCATGTCCGCGTTCGTCGAATCGATCACCATCGCCTACTGCCAGCACGAGGTCCGGCATCCGGCCGTGGAGCGCTTTTTCGCGCTCGGCCTCTATCTCGTCTTCCTGGTGGGCGGCATCTTCGGGCTGCCGCTGCTGGCGATCGGACCGCAGGCGCTGCCTGGGCTTTTTCCGCCCTCCTGGCAGCACAACGTGACGATCATCGTGAACATCGTCTATTACCCGCTGCTAGGCATCGGATTGCTGCTGCTGTTGACCACCTTGTACAAAGTGGCCCCCAAGCACCGGCATCGCCTGGAAACGCGGGCTGCCGGGCGCCGTGCTGGCCGCTGCGCTGTTCTTCGTGGCCAGCTTCGGACTCCGCCTCTATCTGGCCTACGTCTACTCGCACGGCCTGACCTACGGCGCGCTGGCGACGCCGATCACGTTCCTGCTCTTCTACTACTTCATTTCGATGGCCATCATCATCGGCGCCCAGTTCAACAACGCGCTGCTGGAGTACTACCCGCCCCGCCGCCCCAAGCGGGAGCTGCGCGACTGGCATCGGTACGACCCCGAGCGCGACGCCACCCGCTGACCGCCGCGACAGTCGCTCAGGAGCCGGAGCCCGCCACCGCGGAGTAGGCGTGATCGACCAGATCGACCATGTCGGTCATTCCCTGCGGCCCGGTGAAACCGCTGCCGCTGACCCACACCGTCAGCGACTTCGAGGCCTTCTGGCAGCGGGCGACAGTCATTTTGGAATCGTCGGCCGGCTGCCCTTTGGCGATCGGCTGATTGATCACCAGGCATTGGGCGTCGCCGTGGCTGCGGACCTCCTGGTAGTTGGCCACCAGCCCCTGCTCGGCCGGATCCGTGACCAGGCCGAGGGTCAGGCCGGGCGCCTGGGCGCGGACCGCGATGACACCGGCCATGTGCTCCAGATCGGCGTCGGCATATTGCCGCACGCCTATCCCGGCGCCGGGGAACGCCTGCTGATAGGCGGCCACTGTCAATCTGGCCGTGTCGGCGTGATCCTGGGCCTGGGCCGACTTGCCGACAGCCGACTGGTTCTTGCCGGCGATCACATCATCGATGTCGCGGTACGCGCCCACGGTGACCGGCAGCGACACCGGGGTGGCGTCCGGCCCGGCGGGCGCCGCGGTGGTGGTCCTGCCGAACGACATGACGTGGGTCAGCAGCAGCACGGCCGCGACCAGCACCACGATCACCCCGCCGACCAGCACGCCCAGCAGAACCGGAGCGGCTGATCGTCGCGGCGCCACGGGTGAAGCCGGCGCCGTGTCCAATGGTGTTTGCACAGGCAGAGCAAAACATCCGGACCGCGCTGGAGCGCGCTGTTTGCGAAAAAATGCCCGGGCTGGGATGTGTGGGAACTGGACGCCCGCGCCGGGTGTAGGAGAGCTAGACGCCTTTGGGCATCGAGTCGTAGATCTTCCGGCAATCGGGGCAGACCGGCGACCCGGGCTTCGCCGCTTTGGTCACCGGAAACGTCTCCCCGCACAGCGCGACCACATAGGAGCCGGTCACCGCACTTTCGGCGATCTTCGCCTTCCGGACGTAGTGGAACATCTTCGGGCCGTCGTCGGTCCCGGTGTCGGTGGGCTGTTCGAGTACCTCGGTGGAGGTCATCGCGTCCTCTCCTCACGTGCGGCGGTGGGCGCGGATCCGCTCCGCGGTGACCCGCTCATCGCCCTTGTTTGATTAGGTTCCATTGTGACCGGAACTTCCCCTGCCCCGTGGCCCTCCTCGCTCCCGGACTCCGCGATCCGCGTCACCGACGAGGTGCGCGCGGCCCTGGCCGACGGGCGAGCGGTGGTAGCCCTGGAGTCGACCCTCCTGGCCCACGGGCTGCCGCGCGGTGACAACCGCATCGCCGCCGACCGGATCGAGGCGCAGGTGTGGTCGACGGGGGCGGTGCCCGCGACCATCGCGGTCCTGGACGGACGCGTCCGTATCGGCCTGGCGGCTCCCGAGCTGGACCGGCTGTGCGCGGCCGATGACGTGGCCAAGCTGTCCGTCCGCGACCTGGGCCCGGCATTGGCGCTCGGGCGCGACGGCGCCACCACGGTGGCCTCCACGTCGGCCCTCGCCGCCCGGGTCGGGATCCGGGTCTTCGCTACCGGTGGCTTGGGTGGCGTGCATCGCGGCGCCGGCCACAGCTTCGACGTGTCCGCCGATCTGCCCGCCCTGGCCACCGCGCCGGTTCTGGTGGTGTGCGCCGGCGTCAAGTCCATCCTCGACATACCGGCCACGCTGGAGTACCTGGAAACTCTCTCCGTCCCCGTGTTGGGCTATCGCACCGGCGCCTTCCCCGGCTTCTATCTGGCCGACTCGGGGTACGCAGTGCCCTGGCGAGTGGACTCGCCGGCTCAGGCCGCGGCCGCCTTCGCCGCTGCGGTCGGCCTGGGTGTGTCCCGGGCGGGAATGGTGCTGGCGAACCCGGTCCCGGTGGGGCGACAGCTGGATCCCACCCGGCACGACCAGGTGCTGGCGGCGGCCCTGTCGATGCTGGAGGGCGAGCGGGTGACCGGCAAGGACATCACCCCGCGGCTGCTGGAGTACTTCCACACCGCCACCGGCGGCGAGAGTCTGCGGGTGAACGTCGAGCTGGTCCTGGCCAACGCCGAACTCGCCGGGCAGATCGCCGGGTGCCTCGCCGCTCGGTGACGCGGGTGGTCGTGGGCATCGGCATCGCCAGAGACATCCCAGGTGAACCGCACTTGTCAGGGCCCAACGGGCGCCGGGGGCCGATCGGGCGCTAGAGGCTTGCCCTCACCGTCGTGACGTGTTCTAGATGCAGGCTAAGCAAAGGTCTCACATCGGCTACGGAAAGATAACGGGGTGCTTTCCCGACGAACACTCCATGCGTTCGTCGTTGGGCTCACCGTCACGGTGTCATCCGTCGGTCTCACCGTGACCGCCGGTGCGACCGAGCCGAGAAACCCCGAGTCGGCGCGGACGGTCTGGGCCGCCGCCGTTTCCACGGCGGAGCAGCTCGCCGAAAAACTCGATGCCGCCAACGAGTCCGTCAGCGCCGCCGGCGTCCGGGAGAAGGCCGCTCGTCAAGCCGCCGTTCAGGCCGGCACGGCCCTCAGTCAGGCGCGGACGGTCGCGGCCTCCGCTGACGCTGTCGCCGCTGCCGCGGATCGAAGGGCAATTACCGCCGACCAAGCCACCGCCAGCGCCGACGCCGAGCTGAGCGCCGACCAGCAGGCGCTCGATCTCATCGCCAACTCGTCGGTGGAAGGCGCCGTGCCGGTGGACGCGGAAAGCATCCTGACCGCCAGCTCTGCGGACAATCTGCTCGACAAGGAACAGGCCGTCGCCGCGTTGACGCAGTTCAAGCAGGCCGCCATGACCAAGGCCCAGCACGACAAGGCCGGGCTGGCCGCGGCCGCCCTGCGGGCCGACCTGGCCCGGCAGTCCGCCGATCAATCCAGAGCCACGGCCGAGCAGGCGCGCGACGCCGCCGCGGCGGCCAAGAAGGCAGCTGACCAGGCCGTGACCTCGGCCGCGTCCGCTACCGAGACAGCGATCGGAGCCCAGTCCCGCGCCCGCCAGGCCGCTCGGGCCAGCCGGGCCCAGGCCACCAAGGCGGAGGCGCTGTTCCTGCAACTGTCGGCCCAGCAGCAGGTCGCCATCGCCGCCGCCCACACCAGCGCGGTGGCCCAAGGGGCCGCGCTGGCCGCGGCCGACGCCAGGCTGCAGGTCAGCACCGTGCCAGGTGTGAGCGGGCTCGACGCGACCCAGCTGCAGGTGGCCAAGGACATCGCCGGCGTCGCGCTGAGTCGCGGACTGGGCAAGCGGGGCGTGCTGATCGGAATCATGACCGGGCTGACCGAGTCCATGCTGACCCCGGTGGACCACGGCGATTCGGCCACATCCAGCTCGCTGGGCGTCTTCCAGCAGCTGCGCGGCTGGGGCTCGCAAGCCGACCGGATGAACCCGACCATCGCGGCGGGTTTGTTCTACGACCGCATGGTCGGCGTGGCCAACTGGCAGAGCCAGGATCCCTGGGTGGTCGCCCAGACCGTGCAGGGATCGGAATTCTCCGACGGCAGCAATTACCAGGCCCAACTCGGTCGAGCGCAGAGCATCACCGATGCGGTCGTGGTCAACGTCAAGATCAACTTGCAGCCACCGACGGCGGCGCCGGCCCCAGATGCCCAGGCGCAACTCGCCGTCGACTACGCCATGATGCAGATCGGCCAGGGCTACGCCGCCGGCGGCGCCGGGCCCAAGACCTTCGACGCTTCCGGGCTCGCCGTGGCGGCCTGGTCACAAGCCGGAGTCACGTTGCCGCGCACGGCCTCCGAGCAGGCGGCCGCATTGAAGCCGGTCCCGCGCCGGCAATGGCAACCCGGTGACGTCATCGCCTATTACTCACCGGTGAGCCATGTCGCCGTGTACGTGGGGAACGGCATGGTGGTCTCGGCCGCCGGAGCGGTCCAGGGCGTCGTCTACGTACCGGTCGATCAACCAGGCCCCGACGCCACCGGTTACCGCGTGCCGCGGTAGCCCCAATTCTCAGTGGCCACGGGCAGGACTCCGCCCGGTCCGCGGCGGGCGAACCGGGCGGGTCTGATACCCAATGGCCCCCGTCAGGACGCGATCTCTCCGCGAATGAACCGCTCGACGTTGTCACGCGCCTGGTCGTCCGGGAATTGCTGCGGCGGCGATTTCATGAAGTACGAGGACGGTGAATACACCGGCCCGGCGATGCCCCGGTCCTTGGCGATCTTGACGGCCCGGACCGCGTCGATGATCACTCCGGCGGAGTTGGGCGAATCCCACACCTCGAGCTTGTATTCCAGGTTCAGGGGCACGTCACCGAAGGCTCTTCCCTCCAGCCGCACGTACGCCCACTTCCGGTCGTCCAGCCAGGGCACGTAGTCGCTGGGACCGATGTGCACGTTGTCGGCGCCCAGATCGCGGTCGACCTGCGAAGTGACCGCCTGCGTTTTGGAAATCTTCTTGGACTCCAGCCTGTCTCGCTCCAGCATGTTCATGAAGTCCATGTTGCCGCCCACGTTCAGCTGCATGGTGCGGTCGAGCAGCACGCCCCGGTCCTCGAACAACTTGGCCAACACCCGATGCGTGATGGTGGCCCCGACCTGGCTCTTGATGTCGTCGCCGATGATGGGCAGCCCGGCGGCCCGGAACTTGTCGGCCCATTCCGGGGTGCCGGCGATGAAGACCGGCAAGGCGTTGACGAACGCGCAGCCGGCGTCGATCGCACATTGGGCGTAGAACTTGGCGGCCTGCTCGGACCCGACCGGCAGGTAGCACACCACGACATCGACTCCGGCCTCGCGAAGAGCTGTCACCACGTCAACGGGTTCGGCGTCCGCTTCCGCGATCGTCTCGCGGTAGTAACGCCCCAGGCCGTCCAGCGTGTGACCGCGTTGCACCGTCACACCGGTGGCGGGTACGTCGGCGAATTTGATGGTGTTGTTTTGGCTGGCACCGATGGCGTCGGCGAGATCGGTGCCCACCTTTTTGGCGTCGACGTCGAACGCGGCGACGAATCGCAGGTCGGAGACGTGGTAATCGCCGAACTGCACGTGCATCAACCCGGGGACCCGCTGGGCCGGGTCCGCATCGCGGTAATAATGCACACCCTGAACCAGCGACGACGCGCAGTTGCCCACGCCGACAATCGCCACTCGGATCGGATGGCTCGACCGGGAGCCGGGGGTCGGATCAGTCATGATTTTTTCCTCTTCTTGATGCAAACGGTTGCCGGGGCGATACTTTCCGTCGGGTGGCTGCGACTGCGCGGCTCCGCTTCGAGGAGCTTTTCCAGCCAGGCGATCTCGCGGTCGGCGGCTTCGAGCCCCAGTCGCCGGAGCTGTTCGGTATAGGGGTCGAGACGATCGGCCGCCCGGGCCAGCGCCGCTGCCAGGCGATCTCGCCGCTCGGCCACCCGCCGGTGGCGACCCTGCAGGATGTGTACGCGGTCCTCCGACCTGGTCCGGCCGAAGAACGCCAGGTGCACCTCGAAGCCCTCGTCCGACCAGGACTCGGGCCCGGCGTCGGCCAACAGACCGGCCAGGCGCTGCCGTCCCGCCGGCGTCAGGACGTACACGATCCGCGATCGTTTGAAGGTCAGCGGTGCGACGTCCGGAGCCGGTTCGCCGTCCGCCAGGACCACGGAACCGGCCGCCAGCAAGCGCCGGAGGGTGGGATAAATCGACCCGTACGACAGCAGTCGCAAGGAGCCGAGAGTGGCGCTGAGTTTCTGCCGCAACTCATAGCCGTGCATGTCCGACTCGGCCAACAGGCCGAGGACCGCCAGTTCGATGACCGAAGAGCGGGAGCCGGTCGACGAACCGGACGGGCTGCGCGGCAACGGGCCACCTCCTTCTCGACCTGACAAACGCATACCTTTGTCAATGTATCGCACCGATACATGCGAACAGGTCAGAAACGGGCGGGGCAGCGGCTGTGGCGCGGACCACGCTTATTCGCAGGCGAAGGCCGCGACGGTGTACCAGACGCCGAAGGGATCGTCCGAATAGCTGACGGTCGCGCCACCGCGCCCGGGCGATGCGGCCGGCTGCCCAGCTGCGGTGCGTAAAGCGCCGGCCAATACCTGCCAGGCCGGCCGCCCATGGATCATCAGCTCGTCGGCGATCAGCGGATCGAGCGCCATCAGCTCGTCGAGGTCCCCTCGCAACAGGGCGTTTTCGACGGTCTCATCAGCACGGACGGCCCGTTCGTCGACCGGACCGGGCGACCCTTCCCGACGCCGCGCCGAGCCGTCACCGAGCACCACCAGGGCCACCCGATCAGCTCCGGTCACCAGGTCCGCACCGTGGGCCGCGCATTCCACCGGCCCGGCGGCGGCGTCGATCACGTCCCACTCGATGCGGGCCGGATCAATGCCGGCGTCGAGAAAGAGGCTGTGGGCGACGGCCAGGGCCGGTGCCGGGCGGAGATCCGGGTCCCCCGGTCGGCGGTCTACTCCGCGACGGAACCCGTGAGCTGGCCCTTCGTCTCGCAGCTTCGGCCGGCCGCTGGGCTCTCCCGGCCGGCGTGCGCCGACCACCACCAGCCGATCGGGGACGGCCGCGACGACGGTCCGCAACGCGGCGACGCAGGCTGCCCGCAACCGTTCCACCTCGGGGACCGGACGGCCGGTGACACCCGGCAGCAGCAGCGGCGTGGCCGGCAACACCAGCGCCGAGACGATCACGCCAGTCCTCGGACGACGCGACTGGGTTCTCGGTCGCCGCGGATGGTCGCCACCATGTCCAGCGCGGCCCGGGTTTCGGCAACGTTGTGGGCGCGGAAGACGGAGGCGCCCAGCCAGGCGCTGACGGCCGAGGCGGCCAGCGTGCCGGGTAACCGGTCGGCGACGTCCGCGCCCAGCGATTCCCCGATGAAATCCTTGTTGGACAGGGACACCAGCACCGGCCAGCCGGTGGCCGCCAGCTCGCCGAGTCGGCGGGTCACCTCCAGCGAGTGCCAGGTGTTCTTCCCGAAATCGTGCGCCGGGTCGATGAGGATCTTCTCCGGCGAAACTCCCAGTCGGACAGCGCGTTCGGCCAGAGTTGTGACGTGGACCAGCACGTCGGCCACCACGTCGATGTAGGACACCCGGTGCGGGTCGGTGCGCGGAGCCAGACCTCCCGTGTGGCAACAGATCAGCCCGAGGTCGAACTCGGCGGCCACTGCGGCCAACTGCGGATCGTGACCGCCCCACGCGTCGTTGAGCACGTCGGCACCGACCCGGGCGAGTTCGCGAGCGACCTCACTGCGCCAGGTGTCCACCGAGATCGGCAATTGGGGAAACTCTTCGCGGACCCGGGCGACGAAATCAGCGGTGCGGTCGATCTCCTCGGCCGGGCTGACGTAGCGGCCGTAGCCGGCTTTGACCCCACCGATGTCGACCAGGTCGGCGCCCTGGGCCACCACGGACCGGACCCGCTCCATCGCCTTGTGCGCCGTGTAGGTGGCACCGCGGTCGTAGAAGGAGTCGGGGGTCCGGTTGACGATGGCCATGACCAGCAGCTCACCCGGTGCCACCCGCCGCCGGCCCAGGACGAATCCGTCCGTGCGCGCGTCCGTCACCTGGCCGGCCGGCCGGGGACCGTCCAAGAGTCGTGCCCGGCCAGCAGCGACGCCAGATCGCCGTGTCCCTGCCGGTGTACGGCGGCGGCAAGCTGCTTTTGCAGTTCCCGCTCGTAGACCGGTCTGTGGACGTCACGGAAGACGCCCATCGGCGTATCCGCCAGAGTGGCCGGATCCGACAGCCGGGAAAGCGCATAGGCAGTCGAGGAATCAGGGTCGTGGGCGTCGTGCACGTGAACCGGTCCGGCGCTGCCGTCCGCGGGTCCGATTTGCAAACGTCCGTCCGGCGTGCGGATGACGGCCTTGTCCCGGTCACGGCCGAAGACGACCGGTTCCCCGTCGACGAGGCGGATGGTGACCTCGTCCCGGCTGGCCGCGTCCTTCAGCGGCGCGAACGCGTTGTCGTTGAAGATATTGCAGTTCTGGTAGATCTCGACCAGAGCGGTGCCCGGATGGCGGGCTGCCGCCTCGAGCACCTCGGTGAGGTGGGCACGATCGGAGTCGAGGGCCCGGGCCACGAAGCCGGCTTCGGCGGCCAGTGCTATCGAGATGGGATTGAACGGCGTGTCCAGCGACCCGAACGGCGTCGATTTGGTGATCTTCCCGACTTCGGAGGTCGGGGAGTACTGCCCCTTGGTCAGGCCGTAGATGCGGTTGTTGAACAACAGGATCTTTAGATTCACGTTGCGCCGCAAGGCATGGATCAGGTGATTGCCGCCGATCGAGAGGGCGTCGCCGTCTCCGCTGACCACCCAGACGGAGAGGTCGGGACGACTCACCGCCAGGCCGGTGGCGATGGCCGGCGCCCGGCCGTGGATGGAATGCATCCCGTAGGTCGAGAGGTAGTACGGGAAGCGGGCGGCGCATCCGATGCCGGAGACGAAAACGATGTTCTCCCTGGGGATGCCGAGCTTGGGCAGGAAGCCCTGCACGGTGGCGAGGATGGCGTAGTCACCGCAGCCCGGGCACCAACGGACTTCCTGGTCGCTCTTGAAGTCCTTGGCGGTCAACGGGAGGGTCGCTCGCGGGCCCGACCCGTTCGACGGGAGGGTCGCTCGCGGGCCCGACCCATCGGACGGGAGGGTCGCTCGCGGGCCCGACCCATTCCTGGCGGCGGAGGCACCCAGACCGGACGTGCGAGCCGGGTTCGGTCCTGACGGGTTCTCTGTGGTCATGCGAATACTCCTACCCCGGTGCCCCACGCGCCGGCCGAACCGACCGGGCGACGCGGATGATGGCCGGTCATGGCCGAGCGGATGGACAGCTCGAGTTCCCCGACCCGAAATGGCAACCCGCGAACCTGATTGATGCCGATGACATCGACCAGGAACAGCCCGCGCAGGAGGAAGGCCAGCTGCCCGAGGTTCATCTCGGGCACGATGACCTTCGCGTAGCGGCGCAGCACTTCCCCGGTTCCCGGCGGCAGCGGATTCAGGTGCCGAAGGTGTGCTTGAGCCACCGGAATGCCTTGCGCGCGCAGCAGTCTGACCGCCGCGGTGATCGGCCCGAAGGTCGATCCCCATCCGATCACCAGGGTGTCGGCCTCGTTGTTCGGGTCGTCCACCGCCAACGGCGGCACATCCTTGGCGATGCCGGCGACTTTGGCGGCGCGCAATTCCACCATCCGGTCGTGGTTCGCGGGGTCGTAGGAGATCTCGCCCTTGCCGTCGGACTTCTCGATGCCCCCGATGCGGTGTTCCAGGCCGGGCGTACCGGGAACAGCCCAGGCTCGGGCCAGATTGGCGTCCCGCAGGTACGGCCAGAAGGTGTCCCCGTGGTTCGGTTCGGTGGCGAAGCTCGGCCTCAGGTCCGGCAACTCGTGCACGTCGGGGATGAGCCACGGCTCCGACCCGTTGGCCAGGTAGCCGTCGGAGAGCAGGAAGACCGGCGTGCGGTAGGTGGTGGCGATCCGCGCCGCCTCCAGGGCGGCCGCGAAACAGTCCGAGGGACTGCGAGCGGCCAGCACCGGCACCGGGGCTTCCCCGTTGCGCCCGAACATCACCTGCAAAAGGTCCGCCTGCTCCGTTTTCGTGGGCAGGCCCGTGGACGGTCCGCCGCGTTGGACATCCACGACCACGAGCGGCAGTTCCAAGGACACGGCCAACCCCACGGCCTCGCTCTTCAGGGCCACGCCGGGCCCGGAGGTGGTGGTCACCCCCAGCGCGCCTCCGTAGGACGCGCCGATGGCCGAAGCGACGCCGGCGATCTCGTCCTCGGCCTGGAAGGTGCGCACGCCGAAGTTCTTCAGCGCCGCCAGTTCGTGCAGGATGTCGGAAGCGGGGGTGATCGGGTAAGAGCCGAGAAAGAGCGGCAGTCCGGACCGCTGGGCGGCGGCGACCAGACCGTAAGCCAGCGCTTGGTTCCCGCGGATGGTGCGGTAGCGGCCGGGCGGCAGCGTCGCCGGGGCGACCTGGTAGTGGACGGCGAACTCTTCGGTGGTTTCGCCATAATTCCAGCCGGCGTGCAGCGCCAACAGGTTGGCCCGCAAGACTTCCGGCTTGTGCGCGAACTTGGTTTCCAGGAACAGCCGCGTACCGGCCAGGGGCCGCGAGTACATCCAGGACAGCAGACCGAGGGCGAACATATTTTTGGCGCGCTCGGATTCTTTGCGGTGCAGGCCGACATCAGCGACCGCAGCGACGGTCAGATGGGTCAGCGGCAGGGCGTGTACCGACCAGGCGGTGAGACTGCCGTCCTCCAGCGGATTGGACGAATACCCGACTTTGGCCAGGTTCCGGCTGGTGAACTCGTCGGTGTCGACGATGACCGTCCCGCCCGGTGGCACGTCCTTGACGTTGGCTTTCAGCGCGGCGGGGTTCATGGCCACCAGGACGGTCGGAGCGTCTCCTGGGGTGACCACCTGGTGATCGGCGAAATGGAGTTGAAAGGCGGACACTCCGGGCAACGTCCCCGCGGGCGCGCGAATCTCGGCCGGAAAGTCGGGCAGGGTCGAGAGACCGTTCCCGAAGGCCGCGGTTTCCACGGTGAACCGGTCTCCGGTCAGTTGCATGCCGTCCCCGGAGTCACCGGCGAAGCGGATGACGACTTCGTCGACCTGATGGGCCGGTTTGGCCGTGGCCGGCTCGTGGACCGCCTGTTTGGGCAGCTCAGCCGCCCCGTGCGGGCCCGACCGGTCCTCGGTAGTCGTGGACACGCTCCTCCTTCGCCGCTGCTCGCCGTCCGCGACAACGTGTCGCGATCTCTGGGCGTCAAATTACGCCGAGGCCGGTGCCCGGCGAGCACGTCGACGCGCGACTGCCTCGTCCGGGTCGTCGAACGCTCCGAAGGGCCGTTGTCGGTGCGAGGTGCTACACCAAATGCATTAGGAATCGGCCCGGGGCGGGCTGATGGAACGCTCGCCGAGGTCGGCGGGCCGAAGGAGGGTCGTCAATGGCTGATCACAACGCCACGCTGTCCGCCGTGCTGGACAAGACAGCAGGCCTGGTGGACAACGTCACGCCGGCGCAGTACGGCGATCCGACGCCGTGCACCGACTGGAACGTGGAACGGCTTGTCCAGCACCTGTCCGGCTGGACCGATGCTTACGCGGAGCGGGCCGAGGGCAAGCCACCGGCCGAGGATCCGGACGCGGTGACCGTGGGGCCGGACACGGCGGCCGGTTTCCGAGCGGCGGCGGCCCGGGTGATGGCCGTCAAGAACGGTTCCGAGCCGGAGCCGGAGAAGTCGCCGTCAACGGAGATCCTCATCGCCGAATACATCCTGCACGGATGGGACCTGGCCAAGGGCACCGATCAGCCGGTGCCGTACTCGGATGCGGAGGCCGCGCCCGGTCTGGAGGCGATGCTCGGCATGCTGAAGCCGGAGTACCGCGGTATGGGTTTCGAGGCCGAGGTGAACGTGCCGGAGGACGCCGGCGAGTTGACGCGACTGATCGCCTTCAGCGGGCGCACGCCCTGACATCAGCGGGCGAAGGCGCCGCCCCTTTCGGCGAACGACATGGACCGGCCGGCCCGCTCACCTACGCTGGTCCGGCCATGGACGACTTTCGTGACGATGCCGGCTACGCGGACCTGCGCAGCTACGCGGCGATCGGTGATGGCCGGACTGTGGCCCTCATCGCCCGGGACGGCCGCATCGACTGGTTGCCGGTGCCGGACCTGGACTCGACGCCGGTGTTCGACGCGTTGCTGGACGCCGAAAACGGCGGCTTTGTCGCCTTGCGACCCACCGAGCCGTTCACCGTGTCGCGGTCCTATGTGCCCGGCACCAATGTCCTGACCACCACGTTTCAGACCGCTCGTGGCGTCGTGCGAGTCACCGACAGCCTGAACTCCGGCGTCGCGGGGCGATTGCCCTGGGCGGAACTGGCCCGCCGGATCGACGGGCTCGAGGGGGAGGTGCCGATGGAAGGCACGGTCCAGCTGGGCACCTGTCTGAACACCGCCTCACCGTGGGTTCGGCAGACCGCTTTCGGACCCGTGCTCGAAGCCGACGGCGTCAACTTGGCGGTGCGGGTCTGGGCGGAATCCGCGGTCAGCACCGGCACCGACCACGTCCGCGTCGAATACCGGACCCGGCCCGGCTCCCGGCATCTGCTCGGTGTGGTGGCGACGTCCGACGAGCCGCTGCTGTTGGTCGACCCGCCGGTGATCGATGCCGGCGTCGATCGCACCGTGGCGAATTGGCGGCGTTGGTCCGAAAGCGTCGAGTACGACGGGCCGTTCCCCGAGCAGGTGCGGCGGAGCACGCTCGCCCTGAAGCTGCTCATCTTCGGCCCACCGGGGCGATCGCGGCGGCGGCCACCACTTCGCTGCCGGAATGGCCGGGCACGGACCGGAACTGGGACTACCGCTACGCCTGGGTCCGCGACGCGGCCTATTCGCTGACCGCCTTGTTCCGCTTCGGCCTCCGGGAAGAGATTCACGCGGCCATGAACTGGATGCTCAACACCATCCGGGCGGACGGGCAACCGCAGGTCGCGTACCGGCTCAACGGGGCACGACTGGGCGAGGAGAAGGCGGGCGACGTTCCGGGCTGGCGAGGCCATGGGCCCGTCCGGACCGGCAACCGGGCCCGGGCGCAGCTGCAGCTGGGCGTCTTCGGAGACCTGTTCTCGATCGTCGGGCTTTACGTCAAGAACGGCAACGTGCTGGACGCCGCCACGGCCCGCACCCTTGCCGCCACGGCGGATCTGGCCGCCGACGTGTGGCGCGCCCGCGACTCGGGCATGTGGGAGCTGACCGAGGAACGCCATTACGTGACTTCCAAGATGGGCTGCTGGAAGGCGCTCACCGAGGCGGCTGATCTGGCCGAGCTGGGGGAAATCCCCGGCGACGTCCAGCGATGGCGCACCGAGGCGGACCGCATCCGTCAATGGATCGACGCCAACGGCTGGTCGGCCGAGCGGGGTGCCTACGTCTGGTATCCCGGGACCGACGACCTCGACGCGTCGGTTGTTCTGCACGCCATCAGTGGTTACGACCGCGGACCGCGCATGATGGCCACGCTTGACGCGCTCCAGCAGGAACTGGGCGTCGGCGCCCATCTCTACCGCCACTCCCAGGCCGTCGGCCAGGAGGGGACGTTCGTGGCCTGCTCATTCTGGATGGTGTCGGCGCTGGCCCTGGTCGGTCGGCGCGCCGAAGCCGAGAAGCTGATGGGCGAACTGGTCGAACAGACCAACGATGTCGGGCTGCTGGCCGAGATGATCGAACCGAACACCGGCGCTTTCCTGGGCAATCTGCCTCAGGCGCTCTCGCACCTCGCGCTGGTGCACGCTGCGCTGACCCTCGCCGAGCTCTGACCGGGGCGCGCCCGGATGAGCCGCGCCGGCGCACAAGGTGGCTCGCTTCGCCGCCCAAGGCCGGTGGGCGCCGGCCCGGCCCGTCGGCCGAGCCTTCTCAACCGTCGATGACGTCCCGATGACCAGCCGGAAGGGCCCGCTCGTGGTTGATGGTGCCGGGTTGCACGATGACCGGCTTGCGCGCCGGACGGTCGTTGGCGATCAGCACCGCCATCCAGGGCAGCGGTACCGAAACGACGAGCAGCGAGATGGCCAGCCAAGGCGTGTGATAGCAGGCCGCCGCGGCGATCAGCAGCGGGATACGCATGGACATCATCAGCAGGTAGCGGCGCTTGCGCATGCTGACCTGCTTGTCGTACGGCAACTCCGCTGCGGTGATCAGCGGAGTCCGGTCCCGGCGGACGTCGTCGGTCACGCCGTCTCCTGTCCCGACCCGGAGGTCGACGTCTGGTCCGATCAGAGAACGGGCCACGAAGCCCGGCCTGCTTGTCCGACCGGCGACTTGCCTTTCACGCTACGCCGAGCAGACACCCTCTCCGCGGGTTCGATTTGTCACGATCCTTAGCCCAGCCGGGCGCCGCTCGCGGGCCGAAACCCTGCCTGGATCCGGCGGGCCACGCGGCGACGGAATCGGCTCCCACGAGGGAATCCGCGGCCACTATGGTGATCGCGATGTCCGAGTCCGCCACCCGTCCCCTGTCCGACGTCGAAGACGTCGACCGGCTGGGAAACGACCTGCGCGCCGCCGGCTACGACACGCAGACAGTCGGCGAACTTCTGGGCGGCAGCGCCAATCGGGCTCTCGCCCGCGGCGAACGGGTGCCTGCGGACCGGGCCACCCGGGACGGTTCGCCCGTCTCCACCCTGATCCGCTTGTTCCTGCTCGGCTTGGATGAGCCGGAATCGGCGGTGGCCGCCGCGCTCCCCAGCCTGGGGGTGGCCAGGGCCGTCCGGACGGGACTCCTGTCCCGCTCGAACACCGGAATCCGGGCCGCATTGGACGTCCGGCCGCACGCCGATGGCGAGAACGAATTCCTGGTCGTCTCCGACCTCGACACCGACGTGCGACCCGGCCGCCTGCAGCCCGACTACGTGCTGGGCATCGGCACCGCGTCACTGACGCTGGCGGCGGCGGTCATCCGGGACCCGGTGGCATCCGTTCTGGATCTGGGCACCGGGTGCGGCGTCCAGGCGTTGCACTGTGCCTCGCACGCCCAGCACGTCGTGGCCACGGACACCAATCCCCGGGCTCTGGCTCTGGCGGCGGCCACCGCCCGGCTCTCGGGTCAGGAATGGGACCTGCGCCGCGGCTCGCTGTTCGAGCCCGTGGCCGGGGAACGATTCGATCTGGTGGTCAGCAATCCACCGTTCGTCATCGGCACCGGCGAGCAGCACTACGAGTACCGCGACTCCGGCTGGGCAGGCGACAGTCTTTGTCAGACGCTCGTCCGCCAGGTGACCGATTACCTGAACCCCGGCGGCACCGCTCAGCTGCTGGCCAATTGGCTGGTCCGGGAGGGCGCTGACTGGCGCGACCGGGTTGGCGAGTGGGTGGCGGCGAGCCGGTGCGACGCCTGGGTCGTGCAGCGCGAGTTGGCCGATCCCGCCGAATACGTCGCGCTGTGGCTGAGGGACGCCGGCGAGACCGGGCCGGCGGCTGATGCGCTCGCCGAGCGCTGGCTCGACTACCTTGCCGCCGAGCGGGTGACCGGCCTCGGGATGGGTCTGATCACCCTGCGGCGCAACGGCTCCGCTGACCCGGACGTCACGCTGGATGAGATTCCCGGGGCGGGCGAGGAGGTCACCGGGCCGGAGGCGGCCGGATTCCTGGAGCGCCGCCGGTGGCTGCAGGAAGCGGACGAGCGCACGTTGCTGGAAACTGCCTTCCGGTTGCATCCGGACGCCACTCTGGAACAGCGGTCGCTGCTCGGGCACGAGGGATGGACGCCCGTGCTGCGGATGTTGCGTCGTGCCGGCGGTCTTGGATCGACTTTGCAGCTGGACGAGTGGGGACAGTCGCTGCTGGCCGGATGCACCGGGGCGCTGCCATTGATCGTCCTGGTGCAGCTGCTCGCCCAGGCGCACGACATCGAGCCAGGCCAGCTGGCCGAAGCCGTTCTTCCGGCCATCCGAAACGGCGTGACCCGCGGTCTGCTGCTTCCGCCCGGACTGCACCGGTGACCGGGCGCAGCAATCGTCAGGATGGCCGGCGGTGAGAGCCGTGGTCAGCCGGGTGGACGGCGCTGCGGTGACGGTGGGCGGCGAGGTGGTAGGCGGCTTCCAGGGACCGGGCCTGCTGGTGCTGGTCGGGATCACCCACGCCGACACCGCGGCCACGTCCCGGCAGCTGGCGGGCAAACTGTACGAGCTACGCATCCTGCGCGACGAACAATCTTGCGCCACCACCGGAGCGCCTCTTTTGGTTGTGTCGCAATTCACACTTTATGGCGCGACCAGAAAGGGACGTCGTCCCAGCTGGATCGAGGCGGCCGCCGGTGACGTGGCGGAACCGCTGGTCAGCGAGGTGGTCGACGAGCTCCGCGGTCGGGGAGCCACCGTCCACACCGGGCGTTTCGGCGCCGACATGGCTGTGAGCAGCGTGAACGACGGACCTTTCACCGTGCTGATCGAGCTCTAGAGCCGTCTCTGGAGCGAGGCAGCCCCCGCCTCCCATCGGCCTCTCATCGCGACCACAGCCCCGGCAGCAACGGACTCGATGTGCTGATGGAGACCAATCCAGCGCGTCAATTTGGTTCGAACCGGGAACGAAATCGCCAGTTACGACGTTCGTACAAGTGTCGGCTCCGTGAAACCGGGCGCGGGTCGACTGCGTTGCTCTCCAGCAACGCGGACAGAAGCGAGAAGGGAGCAACCACGATGACCGTCTCCCACACGGTAGCCCACAAAAACGCCACACCGGCAGAGAAAATAGCCAAGGTCGTGATCAAACAGGATCAGGCTACAGATGAGGCCGGCGCCGCTGACTCGACTGCTGCGGCCGACGCCTTCGAGATCAACGACCGGGACGAAGACACCGAAGTCAGCGAGCCGACCCTGACCGTCGTGTCGTCCCGACGGTCGCCGCGCGTCGAGGGTGAAGACATCGATGCCCAAGGACCGTCCGCGGACCTGGTCCGGGTGTACCTCAACGGCATCGGCAAGACGGCTTTGCTGACGGCGGAGCAAGAGGTGGAACTGGCCAAGCGGATCGAGGCGGGCGTGTTCGCCCACCACAAGCTGGAGAACTCGCCGCGGCTGACCCCAGCCAAGCGCGCCGACCTGCGGGCCGTCGTGCGGGACGGGAACCGGGCTCGTAATCACCTGCTGGTGGCGAATCTGCGGCTGGTGGTCTCGCTGGCCAAGCGCTACACCGGCCGTGGCATGCCGCTCTTGGACCTGATCCAGGAAGGCAACCTGGGTCTGATTCGCGCCGTCGAGAAGTTCGACTACACCAAGGGTTTCAAGTTCTCGACCTACGCGACGTGGTGGATCCGGCAAGCCATCTCCCGAGGTATGGCCGACCAGGGCCGCACCATCCGGCTGCCCGTCCACCTGGTGGAACAGGTCAACAAACTGTCCCGCCTGAAGCGCGAACTGCACCAACAGCTGGGCCGGGACGCCACCATGGCCGAACTGGCCGCGGAGTCGGGTATTGCCGAGGACCGCATCTCGGATCTGCTCGACCACGCCCGCGACCCGGTCAGCCTGGACATGCCGGTCGGCAGTGACGAGGAAGCCCCGCTGGGCGACTTCATCGAGGATTCCGAGTCCACCTCGGCGGAGGCCGCCGTGGTCGCCGGCTTCATGCACGACGACATCAGCCGCGTCCTGCACACCCTCGAGGACCGGGAACGCGCCGTGGTCAGCCTCCGTTACGGGCTGGACGACGGCCGGCCCCGTACGCTCGACGAGATCGGCCGCACATTCGGCATCTCTCGGGAGCGCGTCCGCCAGATCGAACGCGATTCGATGGCCAAGTTGCGCACCGGCGAGCGGAGCGAAGCCCTACGGGCGTACGCCAGCTGACCGACCACGCCAGACCCATCAGGCCCTCGTCACGGCATCCGCCGGGCGAGGGCCTGATGTCGTAGGCGGCTCGACGCCTCATCCGGCCCGGCCCGTCTCGGTAGGATCGAGTCCCGCGAGAAGGGATTCGATTGAACGACTTGATCGACACCACCGAGATGTACCTCCGCACCATCTTCGAACTCGAAGAGGAGGGCATCTTCCCTTTGCGCGCCCGGATCGCCGAACGGCTGAACCAGAGCGGCCCCACCGTGAGCCAAACCGTCGCCCGCATGCAGCGCGACGGCCTGCTGGTCGTCTCGGACGACCGGCACCTGGAGCTCACCGATCACGGCCGCGAGCGCGCGGTGGCCGTCATGCGCAAGCACCGCCTCGCCGAGCGGCTGCTGCTTGACATCATCGGCCTCGACTGGCGGGACGTGCACGTCGAGGCCTGCCGCTGGGAGCATGTGATGAGCGACGAGGTGGAGCAGAAGCTCGTGGCCCTCTTGGGGCACCCGCGGGTGTCTCCGTACGGCAATCCCATTCCCGGCCTGGCGGAGCTGGGTGAGGCCCTTTCGCCGGTCGAGGAGACGCACGCCGATCTGCTCGACGCCGCCACCGCGGCCCGCCGGGGCGGCAGCTATGAGATCCGCCGGATCATCGAAATCGTCCAGAACCAGCCCGAGGTGATGAGCCAACTGCACGACGGCGGCATCATGCCCGGCGCCCGCCTGGAATTCGCGGTGCGTGGCAAGACGGCCGTGGCCATCGACGGTGACACCGTCACCGAACTTCCGCTCGACGTGGCTCACGGCATTCACGTCCGACCCGCCTGATGCACACCGGCGGTTCCGCCCTGGATCGCGGCGCACAGAGACCGGCCCCGTCGAGCGCCCAGCCACGGCCAGGATGCCCGCCGGCACCGGCGTCGTAGGGCTGGTTCCCGGAGCGGTCGTGGGGTTGGCCGCACCTTCTCCGTCTGACCGAAAGGGTCTCGCATGTCTCCGCTGTTGCCCGGCGGTCGTTCTCGGGCCAAGGCTGTGCGCAACTCGCTCCGCGACGCCGAGCCCGTCTGCTGGTGGCTCGACGACGTCGACGCGCCGCCGCCCCGGGAGCCGCTGAGCGGCGAGGCGCGCACCGAGCTGGCCGTCGTCGGCGGCGGCTACTCCGGCCTGTGGACGGCGCTGCTGGCCAAACAGGAGGATCCCAGCCGGGAGGTGGTCCTGCTGGAAGGAAAAACGTTGGGCTGGGCCGCGTCCGGCCGCAACGGCGGCTTCTGTTCGGCGTCGCTGACGCACGGCCAAGCCAACGGCATGGAGTGGTATCCGCAGGACATGCCCCGGCTGGAGCGACTCGGCCGGGACAACCTGGCGGGCATCGTGAAAACGATCGGCGAGTTCGAGATCGACTGCAAGCTGGAGCGAACCGGCGAACTCCGGGTGGCCACCGAGAGCTACCAGATCGGCGATCTGGCCGTCGAATACGAGCGAATGCTGGACTTCGGTGACGACGCGGTGTTGCTGGACACCGACGCCACCAGGGCCCAGGTGAATTCGCCGACCTATCTGGGTGCCGTCTGGGGTAAGGACAAGACAGTCCTGGTCGATCCGGCCCGCTTGGTGTGGGGCCTGGCCGGCGCGTGCGAGAAGCTCGGCGTCCGCATTCACGAGAACACCCACGTGGAACATCTGGAGCGCGACGCCGCCGGAATGGTGCTGCACACCGCCCACGGCCGGTTGCAGGCCGATCGAGTCGCTCTGGGTACCAACGCTTTCACCCCCCTGCTCAAACGCATCCGGCCGTACGTCATCCCCGTCTACGACTACGCGATGGCCACCGAACCGCTCACCGAGGCGCAGTTGGCCACTGTCGGCTGGGGTAATCGGCAGGGCGTCGGTGACGCCGGCAATCTGTTCCACTACTACCGCTTGACCGACGACAACTGCATTCTGTGGGGCGGTTACGACGCGATCTATTACTACGGCGGCCAGATCTCACCAGCGCTGGATCAGCGGCCGGAAACCCACCAGCGATTGGCCGACCACTTCTTCGCCACGTTCCCGCAATTGGAGGGGCTGCGTTTCACCCACACCTGGGGCGGAGTGATCGACACCTGCTCGCGATTCTTCCCGTTCTTCGGGACCGGATTCGGCGGCCGGGTGGCTTACGCAGTCGGCTACACCGGGCTTGGGGTGGGCGCCACCCGCTTCGGGGCCCAGGTCATGCTGGATCTGTTGTCCGGTGAAAGCACCGATCTGACCAGCCTGCACACCATCAAAGGCAAGCCGGTGCCGTTCCCACCGGAGCCGATGCGGTCGGCGGTGGTTAACTTGACCAGATGGTCGGTGGCCCGGGCCGATGCCCGGGCCGGTCATCGGAACCTGTGGCTGAGAACGCTGGATCGGTTCGGTCTGGGCTTCGATTCATGACCGTGTCTCCCACGCCTTGACCAGCGATTTCGGTGCCTGGCGACGCCAAGCGTCGGTGAGCAGGCCAGGCAGCTCGGCCGCGTCGAGTTCGGTCAGCCGGATGAGGACGGCCGGATAGCCGTCGAAATGCGGGGTGGTGAAGAAGACGCCCGCATCGGTGGCCAGCAACTCGTCCTTGGCCTCCAGGTCCATCGTTCGTACCGCCAGGATCTCCCCCTGCGGCGCAGCCGGTCCCAGCGCGTCGCGGTCCGACTGACGCAGCGGCCGCCGCCACGCGATCAGTTTCCGTCGCACCCGCCATTCGTGCGCGCCGGTTTGCTCCACCTCCGGCAGCGCCATCGCCGCCGCCGCCACCTGGGCCCATTCCGCCATGACCGTCAAGGATGGCAGGATGCCCAACCGGGCACCGGGCGGGCGAACTCGAAAGGACGAGTGGATGTCGGAGCGCTGGTACAAGGAAGCGGTCGTCTATTCGGTTCAGGTCGACCGGTTCTTCGACTCGAACGCCGACGGGATCGGCGACCTGCGCGGGCTGATCAGCCGGCTGGACTACCTGTCCCGGCTGGGGGTGACGTGTCTGTGGCTGAATCCTATTCACCCTTCGCCGCAGCGAGACCAGGGTTATGACATCACGGACTACTACGCGGTCGACCCGAGAATCGGCTCGCTGGGCGATTTCGCCGAGTTGCTGCTCGAGGCGCGACAGCGCGGTATTCGCATTCTGCTCGATTTGGTGGTGAACCACACTTCTGATGAGCACCCGTGGTTCCAGTCCGCCCGGGCGGATCCGAATTCGCCGTATCACGATTGGTACGTCTGGAGTGACACCGAGCCGCCGGATCGGCGCCAGGGCATCGTGTTTCCCGGTGAGCAGGCCGCGACGTGGGATTTCGACGAGGTCGCCCAGAAGTGGTATTTCCACCGTTTCTACGAGTTCCAGCCCGACCTGAATTTCACCAATCCCGCCGTTCGGGACGAGGTGAAGAAGATCATGGGCTTCTGGACGCAATTGGGCGTGTCCGGCTTCCGGGTGGACGCGGCTCCGTTCGTCCTGGAAGCGATCGCGCCGGGCCAGGAATCCGGTCCGCTGGATTTTTCCATTCTGGACGACTGGCGCCAGGACCTGCAGTGGCGTTCCGGGTCGGCGATCCTGCTCTGCGAGGCCAATGTGCCCGCCGAAGCGCTGCACGAGTTCACCGGGGTCGTCAAGGACGGCCCGAACGACCGTGCCCACATGCTGTTCGCCTTCCTGCTCAACGACAATCTGTGGCTGTCACTGGCCCGGCAGCGCCCCGAGTCGCTGGTGCAACTGCTCCGCGATCTGCCGCCGCTGCAGGCCATGGCGCAGTGGGCCACCTTCCTGCGCAATCACGACGAACTCGACTTGTCCCGGCTCACCGCGCAGCAGAAGGCGGAGGTGTTCAAGGCCTTTGCCGCGCGCAAGAACATGCAGATCTACGACCGTGGGATCCGCCGCCGGCTGGCTCCCATGCTGGGCAACGATCAGCGCCACATCCGGTTGGCGTACGCCTTGCAGTTCGCGATGCCCGGCACACCGGTCATCCGGTACGGCGAGGAAATCGGGATGACCGAGAACCTGGCCCTTCCCGGCCGCGACTCCGTCCGAACCCCCATGCAATGGGATGACGGTCGTAATGCCGGCTTCTCCACCGCCGACCCCGACATGCTCATCACCCCGGTCACCTCGCGGGGCCCTTTCGGCTACCGCACGGTCAATGTGCGGACCCAGCAACGCGACCAGGCTTCGCTGCTCCGGTGGTTCCAGGAGCTGATCGCCGTCCTCCGGGAGTGCCCGGAAATCGGCGTGGGCAACTGCCAGCTCCTCGACCTGGTGGACCGGCCGACGGTGCTGGCCCACCGATTCGACGCCCCCGAGGGTTCCATCGTGCTGCTGCACAATCTGGCCGACCAGGCGGTCACGGTCGACCTCGGACCGCAACCGGGCGCCGGCCGGCCGTGGGAGATGTTCGCCGACGGGCCGTACGAGCAGCCCGAGAAGAACCTGCAGAATCTGGCGCTGAACGGGTTCGGCTTCCGATGGATCCGGCTTCGGCACGGCCGGGTCAGCTGACGGCGTCGGTACTCTGGGCGAAGTGAGCCGCCCAGTCGCCGTCACGGACGCCCTCAGCGACGGCTCGTGGGGCGCTTTGGCCACGGCGTGCCGGCTGGTGGCCAGGGGCGGCGCGGTGGCGCTGACCGGCGCCGGCATGTCCACCGACTCCGGAATCCCGGATTACCGTTCGCCGGGCGCGCCCGTCCGTACTCCAATGACCCAGGCCGAGTTCCTGTCCGGTCCGGTGGCCAGGCAACGCTACTGGGCCCGGAGCCACCTGGGCTGGCAGCGCATGCGGGCCGCGGTCCCCAACGACGGACATTGCGCCTTGGCCCGGCTGGGCCAGGGCGGGTTGCTGGACTCGGTGATCACGCAGAACGTCGATGGGCTGCACGGTCTGGCGGGCAGCCGTCCGGTGATCGATCTGCACGGCCGGATCGACGAGGTGATCTGCCTGGACTGCGGGCACGTGAGTCCGCGGGCCGAGCTGCAGCACCGGATGTCGGCGCTGAACCCCGGCTTCGGAGCCGAACTGGACCTGACCGTGGCCCCCGACGGCGACGTCGATCTCGAGGACACGGCCGGATTCCAGGTTCCCAGCTGCCGGCGGTGTGCCGGTGTCCTCAAGCCCCGCGTGGTTTTCTTCGGCGACAGCGTGCCCAAACCCGTGGTGGACGATTGTTTCGCCCGCGTGGATGCCGCCGGCGCGCTGTTGGTGGCCGGTTCCTCGCTCACCGTGATGTCCGGGCTCCGGTTCGTGCGGCGTGCCGCCCGCAACGGCACCCCGGTGATCATCGTGAACCGCGGCGCGACTCGCGGCGACGAGCTGGCCACCGTCAAGCTCGAGACGGGCTGCAGCGAGACCCTCTCGGCGCTGGCGGACGCGCTGGCCTGAGTCGTCCGGCGAGGGCCGGCCGAACGGCGGTGAGTGGGGCCCTTACGCGTCATAGACAACGCGGGAAAGCCCCACCGCACGCGCGGCGGACGGTCAGAGCCGGACGACCACCACCCGCACGGTCGCCTCTCCGTCGGCGCCCAGCTTGACGTCGGCCACGCCCGGCCCGGCGCTGTCGGCAGCCGGCTTCCCCGGCCCGACCACCCGCGGCTCGGGGGCGAGCACCTGCTCGCCGATCCAGCTGAGCCGGGCGGACACCGCGTCGCGCACCCGCTCCGATGGGCACATCACCGTCAATGAGATTCGATCCGATACGTCCAGGCACAACGACTTTCGGACGTCCTGCACTCCGCGCACCAGATCGCGGACCATGCCTTCGTCGACGAGCTCGTCGGTCAGCGCGGTATCCAGGCTGACGAAGCCGCCCGACCGCAGCACGCCAACAGCGGCGTCCCCGGCCGCGACCAGCTCCAGGGTGTACTCGCCCGCCGCCAGCTCGACGCCGCCGACCGTCACGCGGTCGCCGTCCGCAGCGGGCGTCACCGACCAGTCGCCCGCTTTGGCCGCCTTGATGACCTGCTGCACCGCCTTCCCCAGGCGTGGACCGGCCGCTCTGGCGTTGACCGCCAGTCTCCGCTCGACCGGCGAGGCACCGCCCTCGGCGAGCTCCTCCAGCCGGACCTCCTGCACGTTGATCTCGTCCGCCAAGAGATCGACGAACGGGCGCAGCCGTTCGGCTCCGGCTGTCACGACGGTCAGCGCCGCCAGCGGCTGGCGCACCCGGATGTCGGCTCCCTTACGCAGCGACAGCGCCACGGACGCGACCTCGCGCACCTCCGTCATGGCGGCCACCAGGTCGGGGTCGGGCCTCAGCTCGTCCGCGGCCGGCCAGTCGGCCAGGTGGACCGATCGGCCGCCCGTCAACCCGCGCCAAATCTCCTCGGTGGTCAGCGGGAGCAGCGGCGAAAGCAACCGGGACAGCACTTCGAGCACGGTGTGGAGCGTGTCGATGGCATCGGCGTCCCCTTCCCAGAACCGTTCCCGGCTCCGGCGGACGTACCAGTTCGTCAGCACCTCCAGATATGCCCGGGCGTTGGCGCAGGCGCCGGCGATGTCGTAGGCGTCGAGCTGACCGGTCAGCTGCGTGGCCAGCTGGGCGGTCTCGGCCAGAATGTAGCGGTCCAACAGGTCCGGCGAATCGGTCCGCACTCGCCCGACCCGATCGGACGCGCCGGCGTAGAGGGTCAGGAAGTACCAGGCGTTCCACAGCGGCAGCACCGCCTGCCGCACGGCGTCCCGGATGCCCTGTTCGGTGACGATCAGGTTGCCGCCCCGCAGGATGGGCGAGGACATCAGAAACCACCGCATGGCGTCCGAGCCGTCCCGCGCGAACACCTCACCGACGTCCGGATAGTTGCGCAGCGATTTGGACATCTTCTGGCCGTCGTCGCCCAGCACGACGCCGTGACTCACGCAGGTGGAGAAGGCCGGCTTGTCGAACAGCGCCGTCGACAGCACGTGCATCGTGTAGAACCAGCCGCGGGTCTGCCCGATGTATTCGACGATGAAATCGCCCGGGAAATGCGCTCCCAGCCGCTCACCGAACGGCGTTTCGATGCCGGTGCCCTCTGGTCGCTCCGCAAGCGTCGCTCCTAAGAACCAAAATCGATTCTCAAACGGATAGTGAACCTGCGCATACGGCATCGATCCGGAGTCGAACCACACGTCGAGCACGTCGGTCACCCGCCGCATCGTCGAGCGGCCCGTGGGGTCGTCGGGATTGGGCCGGGTCAGCTCGTCGATGAACGGGCGGTGCAGGTCGGCCGGCCGCACCCCGAAGTCGCGTTCCAATTCGTCCAGCGAGCCGTACACGTCGATCCGGGGATAGCTGGGGTCGTCGGACTTCCACACCGGGATGGGACTGCCCCAGAAACGGTTTCGGCTGATGGACCAATCACGGGCGTTGGCCAGCCATTTCCCGAACTGTCCATCCTTGACATGCTCAGGCACCCAAGTGATCTGCTGGTTCAGCTCCACCATCCGCTCGCGGAACTTGGTGACCTGCACGAACCACGACGAAACCGCCTTGTAGATCAACGGTTTCCGGCAGCGCCAACAGTGCGGGTAACTGTGCTCGTAGCTGGCCTCCCGCACCAGGTTTCCGGCCGCCTTCAGCGCGTTGATGATGGGCCGGTTGGCCGCGAAGACCTGCAGACCCTCGAAATCGGGGATCAGCGAGGTGAACCGGGCGCGGTCGTCGACGGTGACCACGGTGGGAATGCCCGCGGCGTCGCACGCGGCCTGGTCCTCCTCGCCGTAGGCCGGGGCCATGTGCACCACACCGGTCCCCTCGTCGGTGGTCACGTGCTCGGCCGGGATGACCCGGAACGCATTGCCGGTGCCGAATGTCGTTTCGTCGGTCAGAAAGCCGAACAGCGGCGCATAGCGACGGCCCACCAGATCCGCGCCGCGGAGCCGGCCCACCACCTCGGGTTCGCTGCCGAATTCGCGCGCGTACGCACCCAGCCGGGCCTCGGCCAGGACGTACCGGTGACCGTCGTGGGCCACCACCACGTAATCCAGGTCCGTGCCCACGGCCATGGCCAGATTGGACGGCAGCGTCCACGGCGTGGTGGTCCAGGCCATCAGTCGCTCGCCGCCGATCGTCGTTCCGTCCGGCTGCGGGGCGTCGAGGAGTTGGACCCACACGGTCACCGACGGATCCTGGCGCAGCTGGTAGACGTCGTCGTCCATCCGGAGTTCATGGTTGGACAGCGGGGTCTCATCCACCCAGCAGTAGGGCAGCACCCGCTGGCCCTCGTAGAGGAGCCCCTTGTCGTACAGCGACTTGAACGCCCACAGCACGCTTTCCATGTATTCGGGGTTGAGCGTCTTGTAGTCGTTGTCGAAGTCGACCCACCGCGCCTGCCGGGTCACGTAGTCCCGCCACTCGTGGGTGTAGCGGAGCACGGACTCCCGGCAGGCGTCGTTGAACTTGTCGATGCCCAGTTGGAGGATCTCGCCGCGGCCCTTGATGCCGAGCTGGCGCTCGGCCTCCAGCTCGGCGGGCAGGCCGTGCGTGTCCCAGCCGAACCGCCGCTCGACCCGCTGTCCGCGCATCGTGTGATACCTGGCCACCAGGTCCTTGACGTACCCGGTCAGCAGATGGCCGTAGTGAGGCAGCCCGTTGGCGAAGGGCGGCCCGTCGTAGAAGATGAATTCGTTGTCGCCGTACTCGCCGGCCGGCCGTTGGGCGATGCTGGCCCGGAAGGTGTCGTCCGCGTCCCAGTACGCCAGCACTTCGGCCTCGAGGGCCGGGAAGTCAGGCCGGACGGACACCGGGGCAGTGCCGGCCAGTGGATATCGAGCCGTCATCGGGTACTCCTCGTCGTCTGCAGTGCCATGGCTGCAGGGACGAGCGCGAGCGCCCGCGGTACCACCCCGCTTGTCCGCGGCCGACCGGATGGCCGACGTGCAGACCGCTTCGTTCTCAGGCGATGTCGGGCCTGCCCCGTCCGGTTCTAGTGAGCCGTCGCCTGTCCGGGCTGCGGCCGTTCTTCCGGATGGCTCGCCGGTGATGGCCGGGTCGACGCCGTGCGGTGGAGTTGTCAGTCCTTCCTTCGCCCGACGCGGACCTGCGGCCCCGACGAACGAAGTCCCCGGTCACCTTGCGGCGGCCGGGGACTCGATTCTAACGCGGGCGGGCGACAGAGGCGCGCGGATTCCGCCGACTCAGCTGTGCTGCTCGGCCGGCTCGGCCTGGTTCTCCTCCACGGCACCGTCGTCACGGTCGTCGAGTTGGGAGAGTTGATCGGTGATCCACCCCCGCAGCCGGCTGCGGTACTCGTGCTCGTAGATGTGCAGGTCGTCGATCTTCTTCTCCAGGGTGGCCCGCTGCTCGGCCAACTGCCCGATGACCGAGTTGTACTTGTTCTGGGCCTCGCGGTCCATCGCCTCGGAGCGGATGCGGCTGTCCCGCTCCAGCGCCTCGGCTTTGGCGGTGGCGTCGTTCACGAGCTGCTCGGAATGCTGCTTGGCGTCGTTCAGGGTCTTCTCGGCCTCGGCACGGGCCTCGGTGACCATCCGCTCGGACTCGTTGCGGGCGTCGCTGACCAGCCGCTCCGACTCGGTGTGGGCCTCGCCCAGCATCCGGTCCGATTCGTTGCGCGCGTTGCTGAGCAGGGCTTCGGACTCCTGGTGCGCCTCGGTGCGGACCTGTTCGGCCTCGGCGGCAGCATCCGCGGTCAGTTTGTCGGCCGTCGACTGGGCCAACCCGAGCAGCCGGGCGGCCTGCATGTGGTGGTCGGCCGGCTGCGCGTCGGCGACGGGGCTCTGCGCGGCCACCGCGGCGTCGGCACCGGGCTGCGCGGCGGCCGGCTCGACGTCCGGCTGCTTCTCGAGCACCGGGGCGCCGGTCGCGTGCGCGGAGCCGTTGTGGGCCGAGCCGAGTTCGCTCTGCAGTGACGAAACCCGCTGCGTCAGTTCATTGTTCTCTTCGATCAGTCGCGCCAGCTCGGCCTCGACCAGATCGAGAAAAGCGTCGACTTCGTCTTCGTCGTATCCGCGTTTACCGATCGACGGTTTCTTGAAGGCGACGTTGTGCACGTCTGCCGGCGTGAGCCGCATGGCCAACTCCCTTGCGTGGCGGAATCACCGATCACTTCGAACGGTGATACTCGAGAACTCGTGCGTTACCCGGGTAGTGCCGATCAATGTCTCGTACTGCCGCCCGTGACACAACTCGGGCACGCAGGAACGATATGTGCCGGGTCAGGACAGCGCGGCGCGCAAGGCCAGTGCCGACGCGACGTCCATCAGGATGAACACGACGATAAAGAGCACAAACACGCTGAGGTCGAACCCTACCCCGCCGATTCGCACGCTCGGAATCACCCGGCGCAACAACTTGATGGGTGGATCGGTCGTCGAGTACAGGATTTCCATGGTCGCGGCGGGACGCCCGGCCGGCCGCCATTGCCGAGCGAACATCCTGACGAATTCGACGACGATCCGAGCCAGCAGCAGCAGGCGGAAGAACCACAACAGCAGGTAGACGACCTGCCAGAGGATGTTCACTCTTCTACTAGTACCCGACTCAGATGAGCACCGGAAACCACGCGGCGGCGAACCACCGTCTCTGGCCCACCGCCGGATCCGACCGGCGGGTCAGCGGCCCGCGTAGGCCCGGGCGTCGCGCAGCAGGTTCTCCGCCGCCGGGGAAGCCACGTCGGTGTCCGGCGGGAGCAGCATGAACACCTTCGGGGCCACCTTCTCGATGGACCCGTGCAGCGAGAAGGCCAAGCCGGCCGAGAAGTCGACCAGGCGGCGGGCGTCGGAGTCGGACATGTCCGTCATGTCCAGGATCACCGACTGGCCCTCGCGATACTTCTCACCGATGACCCGCGCCTCGGCGAAGCCGGTGAGCTTGACTGCCGCGGGCCGGGAGGCGGTGACGTCCATCGGATCGCGCCGCGGAGCCGGCTCCGGTTTCACGGCCAGCGCTCCGTGCACCACCGGCTCCCGGGAACCGCCCGCCTCGGCGAATCTCGGCGCCCGCGCCATGCGGTCCGGGTGCTCATCGAGCGAGCGCGCCGCGCGGCGGTAGTCGGGGCCGTCGAATTCGCCGTAACCCATCGGGTGACCGGTGCGAGCGGACGGGCGATCGTCGTAGTCGTCGTGCGCGTCGGGACCGAACTCGTCGTGTTCGGCCAGTTGGTCTTCCGGTACCAAGCCGAGGAAGGCTCCGACCCGTCGTCCGATTCCCATTGATCTCGCCTTTCTTGGCTGCCTGGTCTGTGATCCAGTCGGCTTGTTCAGAGGCTATCGACGCGGGGTGCGCCGATAGCGGTGCGACACACCGCCTCCGGCATCCAGATCAGGCCCGCGAAGCGCCCGGTCGGCACACCGCCCGCGGACCGGGTGGCCCGGCGATGGCTGTAGAGGTCGACATCGGTGGCGGTGCAACGCGGGTCGGTCCGCACCTCGGTCACTCCCAGGCCGGCGAACTGCCGCCGCAGCCCGGATCGCAGGTCCAGTCCTGGCGTGGCCGACGACGTGCTGGCCGCCGAGCCCGGCAGGCGGGCTTCGACGTCATCCCGCATGGCGGCCGGTACTTCGTAGCAACGGCCGCAGATGGCCGGTCCCAGCGTGACTCGGATCCGGGCTGGCACCGCACCGAGACCCGTCATGGCCGCGACCAAGGCGGGGCCGATCCCGGCTGCCGCTCCTACCCGGCCGGCGTGGGCCACCCCGATCACGCCGGCCTCGTCGTCGCCGGCCAGGACCGGCACGCAGTCGGCGACCAGCACCGCCAGGGCCACGCCGGATCGACGGGTGACCAAGCCGTCGGTGGCGTCATGGGCGCCGGCGTTCTCGGCGTCCACCACGCGAACCGCGGTGCCGTGAACCTGGTCCATCCAGGCGAACCGTTCGGCCGGCACGCCTATCACCGAGGCGATCCGCTCGCGATTCGTCTGCACGATTTCGGCGGCCTCACCGACATGACCGGCGAGATTGAACGAGGCGAAGCGACCGGTGGACAGTCCCCCGTGCCGCGTGGTGAACAGCCGCCGGCTCACCGCTTCATGAACGGGGGCACGTCCACATCGTCGTCGTCGGTCTCCAGCGGGTGGGGAGCGAACGGCAAATGGTGGGCCGGCGGCGCCGCCGGCTGTTCCCGCGGCACGTAGGGCTGCTGCGCGTATCCACCGTGGTCGGGCTGCGGCGTGTAGAGCTGCATCGGCGGCGGATAGCCACCGGGAGCCACTCGCTCCACCGGCGCCGTCGGCGGCGCGGGATCCAGCCCTCGGCCGATGCGCCGGTCGATCGAAGGCGGTACCACCGACGGCGTGGAGTCGAAGCCGGCCGCGATGACCGTGACGCGCACCTCGTCGCCCAAAGAATCGTCGATGACGGTGCCGAAGATGATGTTGGCGTCCTCGTGGGCCGCCTCCTGGACCAGCGAAGCGGCCTCGTTGATCTCGAACAGACCGAGGTCGCTGCCGCCGGCGATGGACAGCAGCACCCCGTGGGCGCCGTCCATCGAAGATTCCAGGAGTGGGGAGTTGATGGCCTTGCCGGCTGCCTGCACGGCACGGCCCTCGCCGCGCGCCGAACCGATACCCATCAAGGCGGTGCCTGCCCCGGCCATCACCGATTTGACGTCCGCGAAGTCCACGTTGATCAGTCCGGGGGTGGTGATGAGGTCGGTGATGCCCTGCACACCGTTGAGCAACACCTCGTCCGCCGAGCGGAAGGCGTCCATCAGCGACACGCCGAGGTCACCCAGCTGCAGCAGCCGATCGTTCGGGATGACGATCAGGGTGTCGCATTCGTTGCGGAGGTCCTGGATACCGGACTCGGCCTGGCCGCCCCGGCGCTTGCCCTCGAAAGCGAAAGGACGGGTGACGACGCCGATGGTCAGAGCGCCGAGCTTGCGGGCGATGGAGGCCACCACCGGGGCACCGCCGGTGCCGGTACCGCCGCCCTCCCCGGCGGTCACGAACACCATGTCGGCGCCCTTGAGGACCTCTTCGATCTCGTCGCGATGGTCCTCGGCCGCCTTGCGGCCCACGTCGGGATTGGCCCCGGCGCCCAGGCCCCGCGTCAGCTCCCGGCCGACGTCGAGCTTGACGTCGGCGTCGCTCATCAGCAGGGCCTGCGCGTCGGTGTTGATCGCGATGAACTCGACCCCGCGCAGGCCGACCTCGATCATCCGGTTGACCGCGTTCACACCGCCGCCGCCGATACCGACGACCTTGATGACGGCCAAGTAGTTGTGTGGAGGCGTCATCGCCGGCCCCTCTTTCCTGTGCGTGTCGTCCTGCGTGGGTCAGTGCTCTGCGTGTGCCCGTGTCCGACGGCCACCGCTGGGTGCGACTGCCGGTCAGGACCGGCGTGTCGCAACCCTCTACCTCAACAATACGGTTAGAATTCGGGCGAGAACTCCCGTCTTCCGATGGGCAGAACGGTAGGACGACGGCCCCGACCGGCGTGGCAGGCGCGCCGGAATCGGTCGCGTCCGCGCGAATTCTTTTTCTCCCACCGCAATCAATAGGGTGGCCGACGTGTCCCTCGGCTCCGTGCTGTTGTTGCTGGGCGCCGGGATAGGTGCCGGCGTGGCCGGTTCGACGGCGGGACTGGCGTCGCTCTGTTCGTATCCGGCCCTGCTGGCCGTGGGCCTGCCACCGGTGACTGCGAACGTCACCAACACGGTGGCGTTGATCGGCTCCTCGATCGGCTCGGTGACCGGCAGCCGGCGCGAACTCGGCACCGAGCGGGCCGCCATCCGGCAGTGGGTGCCCTGGGCCCTGGTCGGCGGCGTCTGCGGAGCGGTGCTCCTGTTGCTGCTACCGGGCCGGTCTTTCGAGGTGGTGGTGCCGTACCTGGTAGCGGGATCGGCGACGCTGCTGTGGTTCTCCCCCCGCATCCGCGATTGGGCCAGGCACCGCGGCCGGCACGGCGGGCCGCTCGGCATCGGGCTGGCCGTGTTCGCCATCGGCATCTACGGCGGCTATTTCGGTGCGGCGGCCGGAGTGATGATCCTGGCCGTCCTGCTGGCGGCCACCGACCGACTGATGCCGACCGCCAACGCCCTGAAGAACGTGCTGCTCGGAGTGGCCAACGGGGTGGCGGCCGTGTTGTTCGCCGTCATTGCGCCGGTGTCCTGGTGGAGTGTGCTGCCGCTGGCAATCGGTTGCCTGGTCGGCGGCCGGCTGGGTCCTTCGCTGGTGCGGACGGTCCCGGCCACCGTCATCCGGGCCGTGGTTTCCCTGGGTGGCCTGGCCCTGGCCGTCCGGTTGTGGATCGGCTGAGGGTCATCGCGACTGCCTGCGCGGGCGAGCCGGCCGGCGGGTTCAGTGCACCACGACCATGTCCGGCACCGACACGTCGTACGTCTGGCCCGGCTGCTGCAGGACAGCCGGCAGAATGCGCATCTTCTCGGCACTGTTGTCGGGGCCGCCCCACACAACGGTCTTCCCGTCCTTCAGCGTCAGGCTCACGCTGTGAGCGGTGGGAGCGCTGACCGTACTGACCTCGGCGCGAAAATCGCTGGTGAAGGCGTTCGCCACGGTCAGGGCGGCCCGAGTGGCGGGGTCACCCGGCGCGGGTGTGGCCAGTTCCAGGGTGACCAGGCCGGACGGCGCCGCATCCACCTTCTGGAAGGGAACTCCGGTCGAGTCCATCAGCCACAACGATCCGTTGGCCTGGGTGACCGCCACCGCGACCCGGCTGACCACCGTGACCAGCAGGCTGTGCGGCCATGACCGCTCCACGGTCACCGACTCGACCTGGGGCAGACCGCCGATCCGGGCGCGGACCAGATTCGTGTCGATGAGCAGGAGCGGCGTGCCTTCCGGCTCGTCCGCAGCCAACCGGACGGCGTCGGCCAAGGAAGGATCGGCGCCGCTGACCGCGATGTCCCGCAGCCCGAGCAGCGAGGTGGAGCTCACCACGTAGTAGCCGCCCGCCAGCAGAGCCAGCACCAGCGTGACGGCCAGCACCACGGGCCACGCTCGGCGTGCTTCCCGCGCCGGCGGTTCGCGGTCGAGGTCGAGGTCCTCGGCGTCGGCCAGCCGCCGGTCGTCCTGAAATCCGGTGCTCATCACTCGCGAAACTCTCCCAGGGTGCGCAGCAGTTCCGGTGCCAGCATGGTCACGTCACCGGCGCCCATGGTGATGACCAGATCGCCGTCCCGAACCAGGCCGGCGACGGTGCCGGGGACTTCGGCCAGCGACGGCAGGTAGTGCACTTCGGCCGCATCGGCCGGAATGGCGTCGGTGATCAGCCGGCCGCTGATGCCCGGCTGCGGATCCTCCCGGGCCCCGTAGACATCCAGCACCACCACCACGTCCGCGGCGGCCAGGGCGCCGGCGAACTCACGGGCGAAAGTCTTGGTGCGCGAGTAGAGATGCGGCTGGAAGATCACCACCAGCCGGCCCCGCCCGTCCTGGTCGAGCACCGAGCGGGCCGCCCGCAGCTGGGCGGCGACCTCCGTCGGGTGGTGGGCGTAGTCGTCGTAGACGCTGACTCCCCCGGACCGGCCCCGGTATTCGAATCGGCGCCGCACGCCGGTGTAGCCGGCCAGACCGTCAGCCATGGTCCGAGGGTCGATACCCAGGGCCATCCCGGCGGCCAGCGCCCCCACCGCGTTGGCCAGCATGTGTTCACCCGCCACCGCCAGCGTGAGGTCCACCCGGGCGAGCCCGCCGCCGGTGCCGGGCGAACCCGGCAGCTCCACCGAGGCGACCGACCCGTGACCGGCGGCCGAATGCCGGACGATCCGGACCTGGGCGTCCTCCCCGAACCCGTAGGTCACGACGCGCGGCACCCCGGCCCGCCCGGTCAAGGTCGTGACGAGCGCCGTCACCCCCGGGTCGTCGGCACAGGCGACCAGGAAGCCACCGGGTTGGATCCGGTCCACGAACTGTTCGAAGACCAGCGCGTAGGCCTCCGGGGTGCCGTGGTGATCCAGATGGTCGGGCTCCAGATTGGTCAGCACCGCGCCGTGCGGTGCGAAGGCCAGGAAGGAACCGTCCGATTCGTCGGCCTCGGCCACGAAGATGTCGCCGCTGCCGTGGTGGGCACCGGACCCGGATTCGTTCAGCTCGCCGCCGATGGCGAACGACGGATCCAGGCCGGCCCGCTGCAGGGCCACGGTGAGCATGGAGGTGGTGGACGTCTTGCCATGCGTGCCGGCGACGCACACGCTCCGGCTTCCGGTCATCAGCGCGGCGAGGGCCTCGGCCCGGGGAACCACCGGAATCCCGCGACGCCGGGCCTCGACGAGTTCGGGATTGCTCGGCCGGATCGCGGCGGAGACCACGACGGCGGTCGGTCCCCCGGCCAGCAGGTCGAGATTCTCGGCACGGTGCCCGACCGCGGTGCGCACGCCCCGCTGGGTCAGCCCGGTCAGCACATGCGAGGCCTTGGCGTCAGATCCGGACACCGGCAGGCCGCGGTCGGCCAGGATCCGGGCGATCGCGCTCATGCCCGCCCCGCCCGCACCGACCAGGTGGGATCGACTCAGCGACGACCCGTCCTGGGTCGACGGGCCTGCCGGCGCATCGGACCCGGTCACGTGACCGGCTGCTTGCGACCCCGGGCCAACCGCGACTTGCGGGCCGCGGCCAGCACGATCCTGGCCATCACTTCGTCGGCGTGAGTGGCGGAGCCGGCGGCGGCCTTCTCCATGGCGGCCAGCGCGCCGGCGTCCTTGACCAGCGGCACGATCCGGGTCAGCACGGCTTCCGGGTCCAGCTCGGAATCCGCGATCAGCTCAGCGGCGCCGGATTCGATCTGCGGCACGGCATTGAGCCGCTGTTCCCCGTTGCCGAAGGCCAGCGGGACATAGACGACCGGGGCGCGGACGGCGGCGATCTCGGCCACGGTGATGGCGCCGGACCGGGCCACGACGAGGTCGGCGGCGGCGTACACGAAATCCATCCGGTCCTCGTAGGGCTTGGCCACGTAGGCGGGCCGGCCGGGGTCCGGAGCGGGGAGGTCGATCGGCTTACCGCGGCCGTGGATGTGCAGGACGCCGACCCCGGCCGCGCCCAGTCCGGTCGGCAGCCGCGGCGAACACCTCGTTGAACTTGACGGCCCCGAGTGAGCCGCCGACGACGGCGATGGTCGGAGCGGCCGGATCCAGACCGAAATAGGCGCGGGCCTGGGCCCGCAGCGCGTGCCGATCCAGGGTGGACAGGCTGCGGCGCACCGGATTGCCCACCACCCGGGCCTTCTTGAGCTTGGTGCCGGGCACGGCGGCCGCCACCACGTCGGCGAACCGGGCGCCGATGCGGTTGGCGATGCCGGCGCGCGCATTCGCCTCGTGCACGACCACAGCGGCCCGCCGCCGACCGGCCAAGTAGGCGGGCAGGGCGACATAGCCGCCGAAACCGACCACCACATCCGTCCGGTGGCTTTCGACCACTCGGCGAGCCGCGCGCACAGTGCCCAGCAGCCGGACCGGCAGCGCGAGAGTCTTCGGGTTGAGCTGGCGGGTGAACTTGACCTCGGGGATCAACTGCAACTCGTAGCCACGCTCGGGCACCAGCTGGACCTCGAGGCCGCGTTCGGTGCCCAGGCAGGTGATCGCCACGGTGTCGTCGAGTTGCCGCAGGGCGTCGGCCACGGCGAGCGCCGGTTGCACATGCCCGGCCGAACCACCGCCGGCAATCAGCACACGAGCACCGAACCCGGTGGCCGGCAGGGCGTTTCGGTCGGTTCCCGGGCGCCGGCGGGGAAACGGTCTCATCGGCGGGTCACGGGACCATCTTCGTCGTCCCAGCGCGGGCGGCTGTCGGACCGGGTCCGCCGCGCTCCCGCCGGGGCCGGCCGAGCGGACCAGTCGGTCGGCTGCTGGCGCGGCCGGGCATCGTCCGGGCGGCGGCGGTCAGCTGCCCGGTATCGGTTCGCGGACTGGTAGGGGTCGTGTTGTTCGGCTCCGGGAATGCGGTCGGGTCGGGGTCGTCTGGTCCGGCTGACCGGGTCGGCCGGACCTTCAGCCCGGTCGCGGCGCGGGGGGCGGGCCACCGGATCGACAGGCTGCCGGGCGCCGGAATCCGGCCGGACCGACCGTTGCTCGCCGCGAGCCATTGGACGACCGGCGGACCGGGCAGCGGTGCGGGCCCGGTCCGGGGCGCCGGCCGGGCGACGCCCGTCACCGGCGGCTGCCCGGGCGGCAGCGGCCTTGCGGCGGGCGAACTCGACGTCCCGGGCCACTCGTTCGGCGTGCCGGCGCGCCTGCTCCTCCTTGGCCCGTTGCCGGCGGGCCTCGGACTTCTCCAGCCGGCGCTGCTTGCGCGCCTCGATCTTGACCAGCCGCTGGGGGCTGACCGACTCGCCGGGCGCCGGGGCCTCCAGGCCCAGGAAGCGGCCGATCCGGCCGGGGCCGCGGGTGTACAGGGCGGCGGCGGCCTGCGGTTCATGCCGGGCGAAGTTGGCCAGCAGGCCGAAGACCACCATGGTGACCAGAAGCGATGTGCCCCCCCGCGAGATCATCGGCAGCGGGATTCCCGTCACCGGGAGCAGGCCGACGACGTAACAGATGTTGATGGCCGCCTGCCCCACCAGCCACACGGTCGAGGCACCGGCCACGATCTTCAGGAAGGGGTCGTAATTGCGCCGGTAGATGCGCAATCCGGTGTAGGCCAGCAGCCCGTAGAGCAGGACGAGGATGCCCGTGCCGATCAGGCCGAGTTCCTCGCCGACGATGGCGAAGATGAAATCGGAGTCCGCGTTGGGCAGCGCTCCCCACTTCTCCATCGACTGCCCCAGACCCACGCCGAACCAACCGCCGTGACCGAGCCCGAACAGTCCTTGGAACAGCTGGTAGGCATTGGTGTAGTTGGGGTGCAGCCAGGCGTCGATCCGGGCCACTCGGTAGCTGGCCAGCAAGCCGAGCCCCACCGACCCGACCACGCCGACTGCCAGCAGGACCGCGAAGATCCATCCCGAGAGGCCCGAGAACCACAGCACCGCGAAGAACACCAGGCACAAGGTGATGGTGGTGCCCAGATCCGGCTGCAGCATGATCAGCCCGACCATGATCACGAAGACCAGCCCGGCCCGCAGCGCCAGGCCGTAATACGCCCGGCGTTGCGGCCGCTTGGCGGCCAGCAGGTGCGCCATCCAGAGCAGCAGCGCCAGTTTGGCCAGCTCGCTGGGCTGGAAGCTGAACGGGCCCAGATAGATCCAGCTGCGGGCGCCGTTGAGGTCGGTGCCGAGCCCGGGAATGAGCACCGCCGCCAGCAGGGCGAGCGAGATGAGCATCCCCCACCACGACAGCCGCCGCAGGAAGTTCGGCGAGACGCGCATGGCGAAGACGAAGGCGACCAGGCCGAGCCCGGCGAAGATCGCCTGGTTGAAGAAACTGGTGAACGCCGCGTGCGCCGGTGCCGACGCCGCCACCATGCCCGTGCGGGCGGCGGCCTTGTCCAGCGCCGACTGCCCGGTGCGGTAGGAGCTGATGGACGAGGCCGACAACACCATGAGCAGGCCGGCCGACAGCAGCAGGGCGAACAGGGCGAGCACCAGGTGAAAAGACGTCATGGGGCGGTCGAGCCAGTCGCGCAGCGGCCGGATGAGCTTGGCCGCCCGGCTCCGGCGCTTCTGCGGGCGGCCCGGACCGCGTTGTGGGAGCGGCCCGCCGCGCGGCGCCACCGCCGAGGGCCGGCGCGCACCGAAATCGTCCGGCGTGCCGTCGCGTGGGGAGCGGGCCTGGCCGGGAGCAACCGCGGAGCTCACGCGAGACTGCCCGGCGCGTCCGCATCGGAGAGCACAGCCTGGACGGCGGCCTGGAACGCCCGCCCCCGAGCCGCGTACGAACTGAACATGTCCAGCGATGCCGCCGCCGGTGCCAGCAACACCACATCGCCCGCACTCGCCATCGACATGGCCGCTCGCACCGCCTCGGTCATCGCTCCATCGTCGGTGCCGGACAGCTGGATCGCCGGGACATCCGGCGCGTGTCGGGAAAGTGCGGCCATGATCAGCGGGGCGTCGACGCCGAGTACGACGGCACCGGAAAGACGGTCCGCGAAGCGCTCGACCAGCTCGTCGACCGGTGCGCCCTTGAGTTGCCCCCCGGCGATCCAGACGACCTGCGGATAGGCCGCCAGCGAGGCGGCGGCGGCGTGCGGATTGGTGGCTTTGGAGTCGTCGATGAACGTCACGCCGCCGCGGCGGCCGACGACCACATTGCGGTGGTCACCGGGCACGAAGGCGCGCAGGCCGCCGGCGACGTCGGCACCGGTGGCGCCGACGGCCATGGCCAGCGCGGCGGCGGCCAGCGCATTGCTCACGTTGTGCCGGCCGGCCGGGCGGATCTCGTCGACCGGCAGCAAGGGGCCGTAGCCGAAGGCGGCATCCCACAGCCAGCCACCGTGCACACCGAGGGCGCCGCCATCCAGGGCGACGCCGGTGCCGGCGGCGCCGGCCGCTGTACCGGGCCCGTTCCCATCGGCCGCCCGCTGCACCGCCGCGGGGGGCGGCGAGCCGGCCGAGACGGTGATCTTGATGGCCGCGCGGCTCGCAGCCAGCAGCGCCGCCGCACCCGGGTCGTCGGCCACCGCAATGGCCAGCGTCCCGGTCAGCGCCCTGGCCTTGTCGCCGGCGTAGGCGGCCATGGCCGTGGCGTCGTCCACGCCGCCCGGCCCGCCGCCGTACCAGTCGAGGTGGTCGGCCGCCACGTTCAGCACGGCCCCGGCCAGCGGCCGGACCGACGGCGCGTAGTGCAGTTGGAAGCTCGACAGTTCCGCCACCAGAACCTCCTGGCGCGGTTCGGCCAGGACCGCGGATACGGCGGGCCACCCCACGTTGCCACAGGCAGTCACCCGCCGGCCGGCGGCACGGAGGATCGATTCCACCATGCCGATCGTGGTGGTCTTGCCGTTGGTTCCGGTGACGACGACCCACGGCCGGGGAGCGGCCCGGTCAAGCCGCCAGGCCAGCTCGACGTCGCCGATCACCTCGATGCCGGCCGCCCGCGCCGCCTGCTGCAGCGCGATGTCGGGCCGGAAGCCGGGCGAGGTCACCACCAGCCGGGTACCCGGCGGCGGTGCGGGCAGGTCGGCGACCGCCTGCACCCGCCCGGTCGCGATGAACTCGACCGGCAGGTCCGGCCGGCGGCGGTCGGCGGTGATCACCACCCGCAAGCCGCGCTCCAGCAAGGCGGCCACGACGGCCTGACCGGTCACCCCGAACCCGGCCACCACGACCAGCTCCCCCGGGGCCGGCAATCCGCCGGTCAGCACGTCGCCGGGTGCGGTCACCCGCCTGTCCTGGACAGCCACTCGGCGTAGAACAAGCCCGCACCCAGAGCGGCCGACATCGCCGCGAGCAGCCAGAACCGCACCATCACGGTGGTCTCGGTCCAGCCGCCCACCTCGAAGTGGTGGTGGAAGGGCGCCATCTTGAAGATGCGGACCTTGCGGGCCTTGTAGACCAACATCTGCAGCACCACGGAGAGCATCTCCACCACGGCCAGCCCGGCGATGACGATGGTCAGCAGCTCGGTGCGGGTCAGGATGGACAGGCCGGCCACCAGGCCGCCGAGAGCGAGCGACCCGGAGTCGCCCATGAAAATCCGGGCCGGATGGGCGTTCCACCACAGGAAGCCGATGCACCCGCCAAGCGCGGCCGCGGCGACGGTGGCGATGTCCAGCGGGTCGCGCACCATGTAGCAGCCGGCGATCGCGTTCTGGTTCAGCCCGCCGTTCCAGCAGGCGTTGCGGAACTCGAAGAAGCCGATGAAAACGTAGGTGCCGAGCACCATCACGGTGGTGCCGGCGGCCAGCCCGTCGAGGCCGTCGGTGAAGTTCACCGCGTTCGACCAGGCGGCGATGATCACCACCGCCAGGACGACGAATCCCACCGCCCCGAACGAGAGGAAGGTCAGGTCGCGGGCGTAGGACAGGTGGGTCGAACCGGGAGTCAGCCCAGGCAACGCCACCCCGTCCGCGCGGGTGCCGCCGACGCTGCGGAACAGCAGGGCCAGCACGCCGAAGGACACGGCGATGAAGCCCTGGCCGACCAGTTTGGCGCGTTTGCCCAGCCCGAGGCTGCGCTGTTTGCGGATCTTGATGTAGTCGTCGAGCATCCCGACGAACCCCAGCCCGGTGGTCAGGTAGAGCAGCAGCCAGGCCGACGCCGTGGGGCCCGTGCCGTTGGTGATGGCCTGGACGACCACCGCCACCGCCCACCCGGCCCACATGGCGATGACGATGGCGGTGCCGCCCATGGTCGGCGTGCCTCGTTTGGTCAGGTGCGTCTGGGGCCCGTCGTCCCGGATCTCCTGGCCGAAACCCTGCCGGGAGAAGACCTTGATCAGGTAGGGGGTCAGCAGGATGGACACGGCCAGCCCGACGATCGCCGCGATCAGGATGGACTTCACCCGCTCCGCCCGCCTCTCGTCGTCTTCGGTGCCACGCGGTCCCCGTTCTCGCCCTCGACTGTCGCCGCTGAAGCCAGAGTGGCCACAGGCGCCCCAGGCGCCGCACTCGCCGCAGTCGCCGCAGTCGCCGCAGTCGCCGCAGTCGCCGCAGTCGCCGTGGACTCCGAAGACGCCGGCGACTGGGAGGCCGGCACCGGCCCGGCCAGCAAGGCGGTGGCCACCCGTTCCAGCCCCGCCGATCGGGAGGCCTTCACCAGCACCACATCGCCGGGGCGCAACGCGGGAGCGATGCGATCGATCGCCGCCTGCACGTCCGGGACCAGTTCGCTCTCACCGTCCCATGACCCTTCCAGATGCGCGCCCAGATGAAGGGCACGGGCACCGTCGTTCTTCTCACCGACCACGATCAGTTGGCCGATGTTCAGCCGGACGACGAGCCGGCCGATGGCGTCGTGGGCGTCGCGGGACGCGGCCCCCAGTTCGGCCATCTCACCCAGCACCGCCCAGGTGCGGCGGGGCGGCGGACCTTGGCCCAGGGTGGCCAGGGACTGCAAAGCCGCCCGCAGCGAATCGGGGTTCGCGTTGTAGGAGTCGTTGATGACGGTCACCCCGTCGCTGCGGTCGGTCATCTCCATCCGCCAGCGCGAGGCCGGCCGGGCCGCCGAGAGCGCGGCGGCCACGACGTCCAAGTCGAGACCGGCGACCAGCCCGACCGCGGCGGCGGTGAGCGCGTTGCCGACCTGGTGGGCGCCGGCCACCTGCAGCCGCACCGGGCCGGTGCCCACCGGTGTCACCAGGGAGAACGACGCCCTGGTGAGCGGGTCGAGGCTGATGTCGGTGGCGCGAACCTCGGCATCCCGGCCGGTCCCCACCGTGACCACCCGGGCCGACGTCCGCGCCGCCATGGCCAGTACTCGGGGATCGTCCGCGTTCAGCACGGCCACCCCGCCGTCGGGCAGGCCGGGGCCGAATGGCTGTCCCGAGCCGGCCGGCGGCAGCGCTTCGACCAGTTCGCCTTTCGCGGCGGCGATGCCCTCCACGGAGCCGAACTCGCCCAGGTGGGCGGAGCCGACGTTGAGCACCGCGCCGATCTGCGGCGGTGCGATCCGGGCCAACGACGCGATGTGCCCAGGCCCGCGCGCGGACAGTTCCAGGGCCAAGAAGCGGGTCGCTCGGCCCGCCTGCAGCACCGTGTAGGGATGACCCAGTTCGTTGTTGAACGACTCCGGCGGCGCCACCACCAACTCCGGGCTGGCCGCCCCGGCCCGGAGCACGGCGGCGATGAGGTCCTTGGTCGAGGTCTTGCCCGACGAGCCGGTGACACCCACGATCACCAGGCGGTCCGCGCCGCGGCCCGGATCGGCGAGGACGACCGCGTTGTGGTGGGCCAGCCGGGCCAGAGCGGCCAGGGTGGCGTCGGGATCAGCGGTGCGCAGCAGTGGGAGGGAACCGGAGATGTCGCGGGAACCCAGTACGGCCACCGCCCCGGCCGCGGCGGCCACCTCAGCCAGGTCGTGCCCGTCGACGCGGCTGCCCGGCAAGGCGACGAACAAGGCGCCCGGCCGCACCCGGCGAGTATCGAACTCGACGCCGGTGACGACGGCGGCAGCCGCGGTCGGCGAACCGCCAGTGAGCTGGGCCTGGCCGATGCGGGCGATCTCGGCCACGGTCAGCGGAATCATGAGGCGGCTCCGACCGCCGCGATGGCCCGCGCCGCTTCCTCGCGGTCGGAGAACGAGTACACCACGCCGGCGATTTCTTGGCCCGGTTCGTGGCCCTTGCCCGCGATGATCACGACGTCGCCCGGGCGCGCCCGCCGCACGGCCGTGTCGATCGCCTCCCGCCGGTTGCCGACTTCGAACACCTCGGCCGATCCGGGCCGGAACCGGTCGCCGGGCCGCCGGGCCCCGTCGAGCACGGCGGCGCGGATGACCGCGGGCGGCTCGCTGCGCGGGTTGTCGTCGGTGACCACCAGGATGTCGGCCCAAGCCGCCGCGGCCGCCCCCATGGCGGTGCGCTTGCCGCGGTCCCGGTCGCCGCCGGCGCCGACCACGACGATCAGTCGGCCCGACAACTGAAAAGCCATGGCTGCCAACATGGCGCTCAGGGCCGCCGGTTTGTGGGCGTAGTCAACCACCACCGTCATCTCCCCGGCCGGAATGCGTTCCATTCGGCCGGGCACCACCGCGCCGGCCAGCGCGGCCGCCGCCGTCATCGTGTCCACGCCGAGATCGGCGACGTCCAGACAGGCCAGAGCCATGGCCGCGTTGGCCGCGTTGTACCGGCCCGGCAGAGCCAGCGACACCGAGATGTCGCCGCCTGGGCCCGACAGCTCGGCCGTCTGCAGTCCGCCGGCCAGCGTGCGGGCGGACCGCACGCGCCAGTCCGCGGGCACCGGGTTGTCGGGTTCACCGGCCACCGTCACGGCGTCCGGACGCGCCGCCGCCAACCGCCTCCCCCAATCGTCGTCGACGTTGACGACGGCCCGGTCCGACCGGGCGTCGAACAGTTTCGCCTTGGCGGCGAAGTAGTCCTCCATGTCGGCGTGGAAGTCCAGGTGGTCCTGGGAGAGGTTCAAGAACCCGGCGACGCGGTAGTGGATGCCACTGACCCGGCCCAGGCTCAGCGAATGCGACGAGACCTCCATGGCCACGGCCCGGACCTCGCGCTCCACCATGACGGCGAACAACGCCTGCAGTTCCGGAGCCTCTGGGGTGGTGAGCGCGCTGGGTGTGGGCTCACCGTCGATGTGGGTGCCCACCGTGCCGATCAGGCCGGTCCGGACGCCACCCGCCCGCAGCGCCGCCTCCAGGAAGAAGGTGGTCGTGGTCTTGCCTGACGTGCCGGTGACGCCGAGAACGTCCAGCCGGCGGCTCGGTCGGCCGTACACGGCGGCCGACAGTTCGCCGAGGACGGCGCCGACGTCGCCGACGACCAATGCCGGCAGGTCCAGGCCCGAGAGCAGGTCCCAGCCGCTTTGATCGGTCAGCACGGCCACCGCTCCGCGCTCGACGGCCAAGGCGGCATATTGGGCGCCGTGGGCGGCGTGTCCGGGCCGGGCGGCGAAGAGGTCCCCCGGCTGTACATGTTGGGCGCGCAGCGTGATGCCGGTGACGGTCTGGCTCGCGGACGCCGGTTCCAGGCGGGCGACACCTCCTGCGGCCGCCAGTTGCCGCAGGTCAGCCAGGGTGGTGCCGTCGACCCGGCGCGGCCGCAGGGGCAGCGCACCGGAAGCTGCTGCGGCACACACGAGCGACAAGCCTAGTTCTGCCAGTCGTAGTACAGCCGGTAGACCGGCGCGGCGGACGCCGACGGGGCCACGTTCGCCTCCCGCATGGCGTAGGAGGCGATGTCGTGGAACAGCGGCGCCGCGTTGTCTCCGCCCTCGCCACCGTTGGCGGGGTCGTCCAGCCAGATCGCGATGGCGAACTTGGGATGGTCTGCGGGCACGATGCCCGCAAAGGTCGAATTCGTCGCGGTCTGCGAGTACGCCTTGGTCTTCGTGTCGACCTGCTGGGCGGTGCCGGTCTTACCAGCGACCTGGTAGCCGGTGATCGCGGCGAGCTTGCCGGTGCCGTCCTGGTCCCAGCCGCCGCCCTGCATGGTGGCCCGCAACATGTCCTTGAGCGTGTTCGCGGTCGTGGATTTCATCACCTGGGTGCGGGTCTGGCTGCTGTTGGCCGTGAAGGTCCCGTCCTTGCTGGTGCCGGCCACGATGGTGGGCGAGATCATCACCCCGTTGTTGCCGATGGCCTGGTACATGTCCACCAGCTGCAGCATGGTCATCGAAAGGCCCTGCCCGATCGGCAGGTTCGCGAAACTGGTGGCCGACCACTGCTTCTGCGGCGGGACGGAACCGGACGCCTCGCCGGGCAGCTCGATGCCTGTCTTGGTGCCCAGTCCCATTCTGGCCAGCTGGGCGGCGAAGGCATCCGGGCCCAGTTCCTGGGCGATCTTCAGGGTGCCGACGTTCGAGGATTTGGCCAGGATGCCGGTGGCACTCATGTCGACCCAGCCGTGCCCCCAGGCGTCGTGGACGACGTGCCCGCCGATCTGGATGGTTTCCGGTACCCGGATCTTGGTGTCGGGCGTGATCAGGCCCTTGTCCAGGGCTGCGGCGAAGGTGACGACCTTGTTGACCGACCCCGGTTCGAACGGGTTGGTGATGGCCGGATCCCCGATCTGGGCCTGGCTGAGCTTGCTGTTGTAGCAGTTCAGCGCGTAGATCTGGCCGTCGGTGACACCCTTGATCACCACGCAGCCGCCCTTGGAGTTGGTCTTGGCCACCTGGGCCTTGAGCATGGCGCCGGCTTGGTACTGCAGGTTGGTGTCCAGCGTGAGCTGGACGTCAGAGCCGTTGACCGCGGGGTTGTTCACGGTCATGGTGCCGGGAATGAAAGTGCCGGTCGAGTCGGTCTGTCCGCTCTTGGACCCGTTCTTGCCGGTCAGGACGGGGTTGAGCTTGGCTTCGATACCGGAGGCGCCGGCCAGCTGGTTCTCGCCCATGACGGTGCTGCCAATCAGGGTGTGCACGATGTCGCCGTCGGGGTACTGGCGGATCTCCTGGTCGTCCAGCACCACCGCGTTCTGGTGGGCGGTGTCGAACATCTTCGCCATGTCCTTGGTGGCCGCCACCGCCGGATCCGGCAGCACCCGGTTGACCAGATAGACGATCTTCGTCTTGGGCTTGACCAGGCTTTGCAGGGCCGCGGCCGGGTTGATCTGACCCGGGAAGTACTTCACCAGGATGGCCACGATCTGGGCCCGCTTCTGGGCCGCGGTCAACACGGGCCGCACCGTTTGGCCGGCTTTGGCTTTGGCCTGTTCGGCCGCCGTGAGCGGCGGGTCGTCGGTGACCAGGCTGGGCCGGATGCCGATTCCCTTGCCGGCCACGGACATTGCGAGCACGCTCCCGTCGCGGTCGGTGATGGCGCCGCGGAGACCCAACTGCGTGACGGTCGATTGGTGAAGTTCCAGGCCGGCGTTGGCCAGCGCCCGTCCGTCGACGCCCTGGATGACGACCAGCTTGACCATGGCGGCGCCGAGCAGCACGACCAGGACGCTCAGGGCCAGCCAGCCGCGGCGCTTGTGGTTCACCGTCAGGACCTCGCCCCGCCGGGTGCGGCGCCCGCGGTGGACCACCTTGCGCGCCGGTTTGGCCTGGCCGGCGGCCGGACGCGTCGGCTCTGTCCGGGCCGCGCGACGTGGCGAGCCGGCACTGTCCCGGTCGGGACGGCCCGTCGGACGAGCGCCCGGGCGTGCCGCGGATCGGCGATCATCGGCCTTCCGGCCGGCGCGTGGGCGGCCCGTTCCGGCGGCCGCCCGAGCGCGGACCGGCGCCGGTTCCACCACCGGGCGGCGGCCGGCTACTGGGCGATCTCGCGGGTCCGCCGCGGTCGGATCCATCAACGCGGAGCGGCGCCGTTCCTCGCCGGCCGTCGGACGCGCGTGGCCCGTTTCCGGCCGGAGGCGGCCGGCGGCGTCCCGGTCGACTCGGTTCATGCTGGTCGTCACCGGTTGGTCCCCCCGTGGTTCGTGGTGCCCGTGGCTGTGGTGGTGCCCGTGGCCGGCGCGCCGCCCGCCGAAGTCGTCTTCTTCGTCGGCTGGCCCGACCCCGAGGTCGACTTCCTGGTGGCGGTCTGGCCGGCGACTGTGGCGCTGTGGCCGGCCGTTGTGCCGGTGGCCGAGCCCGTGACCGCCGGCGCCGTCGACTTGCCGCCGGCCGGCTTGGCCGTAGCGGAAACGGAGCCGGTCGTGGCCGCGCCGGCCGCCCCGCCGGCCGTTCCGGCCGCAGGCGCCGACGGTGAGGTCTTGGCGGCCGTTGCCCCCGCGGTCCCCGTCGCCGGCTTGACCCGCGCGGCGGTGCTCGGCGCACTGGCTGTGGTTCCCGGCGTGGTCGCGTTCGTGGTCGCCGGCGTCGTCGCCGCCGTGGACGCGGTGGCCGGGGTCGACGCGGTGGTGGCGGCCGGAGCCGCGACCGGAGTGGTGGCCGGGGTCGGCTTCGGCGCGGCGACCGCAGAGGGCGTTCCCAGCAGTGTGGTGCTGTTGGAGGAGATCATCAGCATGGGCGCATCCCCGGCCGGCACCAGTCCGAGACTCGTTGCCGCAGCGGCGATTCGGGGTAGCGCTCCCAGGGAGGCGACTTCTTGTTGAGCAATCTGGATCTCTTGACGCAGGCCTAGCTGATCGACCCGGCTATGGCTGGTTTTCAGCGCGTCGGCATCGCTCACGGTGGTCAGGGCGAGCACCGCGGCGATCGCGCCACCCAGCAACAAGATGGTCGTCACCACCAGCGGCACGCGACCCAGCGCCGCACGGATGGGAGCGCCCGTGCTGGTGAGGACCGACGCTTCGGGGCTGCGACGGACGGTGCGGCGGGCCCGGACGCGTTGCGGGTCCGGCCGGCGTTCGCGGGTGGGTGGCCGCAGTCGTGGTGGCGGGGCGGCTGCCGGCGCGGGATTCGGGCGACCGGACCCGGCGTCGGTGGGCGCCGGTTGCGCGCGCGTGGCCAGGGCCGTGGATGGACGACGGCCCGGCGACACCGACTCAAGGTCGTCCCCCGCTCCGTCGACGCCTGGGTCCGAATCGTTCCGGATCGCTCTGGTCACGCCCCCGCCTTTCGCACTCGCACTGCGGCCCGCAGCCGCGCTGAAGCGGCCCGCGGGTTCTGCCCGATCTCCGTGTCGCTCGGTTGTTGGCTGCCCCGCACCAGCCAGGACAGCTCAGGTTCGTGGCCCGGCAGGTCGATCGGCAGGTCGGGCGGAGCGGTGGAAACGGTGGCGGCCGCCAGTGCCCGCTTCACGATCCGGTCCTCCAGCGACTGGTAGGACAACACCGCGATCCGGCCGCCGATGGCCAGGCCGCCGATGGCCGCCGGCATGGCCCGCTCCAGGGCGGTCAGCTCACCGTTGACCTCGATGCGCAAGGCCTGGAAGGTGCGCTTGGCAGGGTGACCGCCGGTCCGTCGGGCCGGGGCCGGGATGGCGTTCCGGATCAATTCGACCAACGCGCCGCTGGTGGTGAACGGGGTGACGGCCCGGCGCTTGACGACCGCGGCCGCGATTCGGGAGGCGAAGCGTTCCTCGCCGTATTGGCGCAGGAGCCGGGTGAGGGCCGCGGCCGAATAGGTGTTGAGCACATCGGCGGCGGTGGCTCCGGCGGTGCCGTCCATCCGCATGTCCAGCGGAGCGTCGACGGCGTAGGCGAAGCCGCGATCGGCCCGGTCGAGTTGCATCGAGGAGACGCCGAGATCGAGCAGGATGCCCTGGACGCCGGCCGGGGCCCGCCGGGCGATCACGTCACCGATCTCGTCGTACACGGCATGCACGAGCTCGACACGGTCGGCCCAGCCCTGGGCGGTCAACCGGCGCCGGGAAATCTCCAGGGCTTCCGGGTCGCGGTCGATGCCGATCACCCGGAGGCCGGGGTGCCGGTCCAACAGGAGCAGGGTGTGGCCGGCCAGGCCCAGGGTTGCGTCCACCACGACGGCGCCAGGACCACTCAGCGCCGGGGTGAGCACCTCATCGACGCGATCGGCGAAAACCGGAATGTGCAGACCGGCGAATTGATCCGGTGTTCCGGTCGGGCCCGGGCGACCGTCCGTCGGCATGGAGGCGTCCTTCCGAGCGGCGCGAGTGGCTGGCAGTGCCCGAATCACCGCTGCCGGCGTAGGTGCGTCACGCTCTTGGTGAAGCAGCGACGGACCGGCGAGGCAATGGCACCGGCCGATCCGTCCTGCGGCCTGGTCCCCACCCGCATCGGGCCTGGCGCGGGGGAAGTCGCGCCAGGAACGAGGCGGGTGCAGGCCGGGATCGCAGGACGGACGGCTGGTGGGGGGCGGTGGATTCGGGGACGTTGTCGCGGGGGATCCGGCGCCGTGGGTGGACGCCGTCCGGAGCTGCGGTCTCACGTGTCCAGCAGACCTCGTTCCGGTTGGGCGTAGGCGGCTTCTTGGGCGAGTTCGTACGCGGCCCAGGCCGGTGCGTCCCACACCTCCATCCGTCGTCCGCTGCCGACGACGGCGACGTCCTTGGTCAGTGCCGCGTACTCACGCATGCGTGTCGGTACCGTGATGCGGAATTGGGCGTCCGGCTGCTGCAACTCGGTGTTGGCCAACATGTATCGCTGAAACCCGCGCGCCGCCGGATCGGTGATGGAGGCGTTGATCGCCGCGGCCGCGAACTCGGAGAACCCGTCCGGCGTGAACAAGTACAGGCAGTGGTCCTGGCCCCTGGTCATCACCACCCCGTTCTCGAACTCCTTGCGGTACCGCGCCGGCAGCGTGAGCCGCCCCTTGTCGTCCAGCCGAGGGGTGTAGGTGCCGAAGAAGCCCTCGAGAGGCATTCGCCATCACCCACCTCCCGCATCCGGCTCAGAACTCGGGCCCGGCACCGGCACGCTCACCGACCTCCACACCATAACCCACTGCGCCCCACTTTGCCCCCCGGTTAGGGCCAGCGATTCGCATTCGCCGGAGCCTTCACTCGCAGTCGAGCCAGTCCTCGCCGTTTCCGGTCGTCAGCGGCCCGGCGGCGAGTTGGGGACAGACCGCTGCGCTCACTTCTTGGCCCGGGAAGCCGGCTGGGCCCGATCCGCCCGCTGCCTGCGCGGTATGCCGCCACCGCCGCGGTGACCTGCACCGATGTCGCGAAAGGACTGACCCGGATGCCGTGAGCGGCTGTTTCGAACCGCCGGCCGGCCGCGGGGGGGAATCGGTGGGGCGGGGTGGGGCGCCTCCGCTTGGTTTCGGTTCACCTGCCCATGTCGGTGGCAACTGGCAGACTGGTTTGCGGGGCAACGCACCCAAGCCGGACACCGGAGTCGGCGCCGTATCGCTCACGCCCGCCGAGGGCGTGGTGCGCCGGGTGACCGGCGGGCGAACCGTATCCGCTCGGTCTGCGTACGTCAGCCCGGCGACCCAACGCGCTCTGTCCGCTCTCCGGTAAGGGACCCTCTGTGGCACAGCATTACGAGAACGGCTCGTACAACCCGCATCCGCCGTCAGGCCCGGCGCCGTTGGCGCCCGGCGGCTGGGCTCCGGGTGGTCATGCCGCCGCTGACCCGGCCGTTGCCGTGGCCTCCGCGGTGTCCGGAGTGCCGTCGGCGCCGATGCCGATGGTCAAGCCGATCTCGGGAGTGGACGCGAACGGCTCGGCCGCCAGGCCGGTGCCCAGTGGCTCCGAGCGCCCAGGCTGGGAAAGCACCGAGGACCGTTCGACGACAAAATCTGCCGGCACCGAGGCCGTGGCGATCACCGGCGGCCGCATCATGGCCACCGTTTCCCAGGTGCTGCTGGGCAAGCCCGACGTGGTGCGGATGGCGGTCATCGGCATGCTCGCCGAGGGACACCTGCTGATCGAGGACGTTCCCGGCACCGGCAAGACGAACTTGGCCAAGGCCCTCGCCAGGTCGGTGGCCTGCACCGTGTCCCGGGTGCAGTTCACCCCGGACCTGATGCCCAGTGACGTCACCGGGGTCAGCATCTACGACCGGCATTCCAGCTCTTTCGAATTCAAGCCGGGTCCGGTTTTCGCCAACATCGTCGTGGCCGACGAGATCAACCGCGCCTCGCCGAAGACCCAGTCGGCGCTGTTGGAAGCCATGGAAGAGCGGCAGGTGACGGTGGACGGCACCACCTATCCGCTGGCGCGGCCCTTCCTGGTGCTGGCCACTCAGAATCCGGTGGAGATGGAGGGCACTTACCCGCTGCCGGAAGCGCAGCGCGACCGGTTCATCGCGCGGATCGTCCATCGGCTACCCCGACCCGGGCACCGAGGTGGCCATGCTCGCCGGCCGCGAACACAGCGATCCGCTGGACGGGCTGCAGCCGGCCACCGACGGGGCGACGGTGGCGGCGCTGATCGCTGCGGTCAATGAGGTGCATCTGGCCCCGGAGTTGCGCCAGTACATCGTCGAGATCGTGCGCAACACCCGAGTGCTGCCCGACGTGCGCCTGGGCGCATCGCCCCGGGCGGTGCTGCACCTGGCCCGGTGCGCCAAGGCGTCGGCCGCGTTGGACGGACGCGACTTCGTGCTCCCCGATGACGTGCAGCGGTTGGCCGGCCCGGTGCTCGCGCACCGACTGCTGCTGACCGTGGAAGCCCACGCCGCGCGCCGGTCCGGCGAGGACATCATCGGGCTGCTGTTGAGCCGGGTGCGGGTGCCGCGAGGCGCCCGTGGCTGACGGGGAGAACCGGGCGGTCCGGGCGGGCCGGGGCCTGACCACCCGGGGCCGGTGCCTACTGGCCGGCGGAGTCGCCGCGGCGATCTGCGCTTTCGTGCTCAACGAGCGAGATCTGCTCCGGGTCGGCTTCGTCGCCTGTGCGCTGCCGTTGCTGGCCATCGCGGTGACGGCGATGCGCCGCTCGCAGGTCACTGCCGAGTACCAGGTCCTCCCAGACCGTCTGCAGCCGGGCAGCCGTGGTCAGGTGATCCTGCGGATCACCAACACCGGGCTGCGGCGCACCAACGCCATCGAGATCTCCGAGGCGCCGACGCCTGGTCTCACGCTGGGTATGCATCACCTGTTGGCCCCGATCCGGGCGCGCGAATCCGCGCCCATCTTCTACCCGCTGCTGGCGGAGCGACGGGGACGGTTCTTCCTGGGCCCCCCGACCATCAAGGTGGCGGACCCGTTCGACCTGTGGGAGGAGCACCGGCTACTCCCGCAATCGCCCGAAATCCTGGTGGTGCCGACCGTGGTGGCCCTGACCGGCCTGCCGCAGAGCTCCGGTGCGCGGTCGGCGGCCTCGGGCCGCAGCGTGGCCGGGACGGTCGGCGGAGATCCGGATGTCGGCGTGCGGCCGTACCGGGCCGGGGACGACATCCGAACCATCCATTGGCGGGCCTCCGCCCGGCACGACGATCTTGTCGTCCGCCTGGAGGAGCCGGTCTCCCACGGCGGTGCGACCCTGCTGCTGGACCACCGGGCCCAAAGCCATGTCGGTGAGGGCGTCTCGTCGAGCGTCGAGACCGCGGTGGTCATGGCGGCTTCCGCGGCCCTGCACCTTCTGGGCCAGGACCGCCAGGTGCGACTGGTGTCCCACACCGGCGCGGTGATGGCCGAAGGCGCTGACATCGCCGACGACGTCCTCGCCGCTCTGGCCACCGTCCAGTTGGACGAAAGCCACCGGCTGAACGTGCTGGGCGCCGGCCGGTCCGGCCTGCTGATCGCCGTGGTTGGCGAACTGACCGAACGGGAGGCCGTCACCCTCGCCGCGGCGCGGCCCCCGTCCGTGAACGGTGTCGCTCTGGTGCTGCACACGACCGACTGGCTGCTCGACTACGGGGTGCGGCCGCCGATGTCCAGCGGAGAGTCCGATCTCCCCACGGCCGCCCGAGTGCTGGGGGCGGCCGGCTGGCGCACCGTGGTGATCAGACGAGGAGCCGATCTGGCCGTCGCCTGGCAGCAGGCCTGCGCGGCACGCTTGGGTGGAAGGGTCTGATGAGCGCTCCTACTCTCGATCCCCGTTCGCCGGCCGGCTCACGGCCGCTGCCCGGGCCAGGTGCGGGGTCCGCGCCGGGACGGCCGCCGGCCGGGCCGGGCCGCGGTTCGGCGAATGACAACCGTTCTGGCAGCGGTTTTCTGCTGCCCGTGCTGGGGGCGGCCGCGATTCTGTCCGGCTCGTCGGCCCTGTCGGTGATCATCGAGGGCTCGACGTGGGTGCTTCCGCTGGTCGAAGTCGTCCTGGTCATCACCTTGATCGGCATCGGCTGCCGATTGATCCGGCTGCCCGCGCCGGGCACCGTGGCCATCCAGGCCGGCGCCGGCCTGATCGCGTTGACGTCACTGTTCACGTCCAGTGGTTACGGCGGAGTCATCCCGAACCTGGACGTGCTGCGTGAAATGGGGCGGCTGTTCGCGGGGGCCTGGGACCAGATCCGCGGTGAGGTGCCGCCGGCTCCCTCGACGCCGCAGATCAATTTCCTGATTGCGATGGCCGTCGGCCTGGCCGCCATCGCTGTCGACTTCCTGGTCACCGAGGCGGATTCGCCGGCCCTCGTCGCGTTGCCACTGCTGTGCCTGTATTCCGTGCCGGCTTCGATCGCCAACGACATGCTCCCGTGGTACAGCTTCGCGGCCCCTGCGGCGCTCTACGTGGCCTTGTTGGCGGTGGCCGGGCATCGGGGGCGTCGCACCGGCTGGCGAGCGGGCATCGGGTTGAGCGCTCACGGCGCTCTCATCGCCGTACTGGCCATCGCGGTCGCGTTGGTGGGCGCAGGGCTGGTGACGTCGGTAGGCACGACCGGCCGACTGCCCAAAACGTCGGCCACCACCGGCGAGGTCGGCCTCTCCCCCTTCGCCAACCTGCAGCAGGACCTGCAGCCGGGCGCCACCATCGACGTACTCAAGGTGTCGGGGCTGGCCACCCCTGACTACCTGCGAACGACCGCGCTGACCAATTGGGTTCCCAACCAAGGCTGGTCCCTAGGAGCGTTGACCAACACCACCGGCGACTTTTCCGACCCGCTGCCGGGTACCGGTCCGACGGGCGGCACCACCGCCGTCAAAGTGTCGTCGATCGCCTATCGGGACAAGTTCCTGCCCATCCTGGCCGGAACGGAGCAGATCAGCGGCCTGGGGTCCGGCTGGAGTTACGACAAGGGCCTGGAGTCGGTGCATCGTGCCAATGCGATGAATCCGCAGTCGTACACGCTGCACTACGTCGCCCAGAAGGCGCTGGACACCGACCTGGAGACCGACACCACGCCGACGGGTGGCCCCATGACGACCATCACCGGCGTTCCCGCCGAGGTGCAACAGACCGCCCAGCGCGTGACCGCCGCGGCCACCTCGTCGTTCGCCAAGGCGGAAGCCCTGACCAACTGGTTCCGTGATCCGGCCAACGGCTTCTCCTACTCGGTGACCGTGCCCCCCGGCAACAGCGGGGATGCCCTGGTCGACTTCCTGCACAACAAGAAGGGCTACTGCGAGCAGTACGCATCGGCGTTGGCGGTCATGTTGCGAACCCTGGGCATTCCGGCCCGGGTGGCCATCGGGTTCACCCAGGGCGATCAGCAGGCCGACGGCAGCTACATCATTTCCAACCACGACGCCCACGCCTGGGTGGAGGTCGACTTCACGCACAACGGGTGGGTCCGGTTCGATCCGACGCCGCTGGTGAACGGCCAGGGCGGCGAGCAAGGTTTCCAGGCGCAGTCCAAGACCACGCCCACCACGTCATCGAGCGACACCTCCACCACGAGCAGCTCGAAAGCCAGCATCACCGCTCAGGGCCCGCAGCTGCAGGACGACCCGACCACGGTGACCACGACGGCGCTGGCCGGGTCGGCCAACTCGGGCGGCGGGGACTGGCTCCGGGTGGTCGGCTGGTCCGCGCTCGGCGCCCTGGTGGTGTTCGCGATCCTCATCCTGCCGACAGCGCTGCGGCAACGGAAACGCCGACAGCACCTCAGCGTGGCCCGCTCGGGGCAGGTGGGGTCGGCATCCGCGGCGTGGACGGAGATCGAGGACACGGCGTTGGACCTGGGTCTGTCGCTGAAACCGGACGAATCGGCCCGCAGCGCCTCCAACCGCTTCGCCCGGACGGCGCAGCTGGGCACCGATGAGCGAGCCGGACTACGGGAGGTGGTCCTCGCCGCCGAGCACGAGTGGTATGCGGCGGCCGGGACGGGCGCAGGCTCGGCCGACGGGACGGGCCCATCGGGACAGCACCTGGAACGGGCCGTGCACCGAGTGGCATTGGGCATGCGGCGCAACGTCAAGATCGGGGCGTTCGACCGCTGGTGGCCCCGGTCGCTGACCCGCTCGGCCCGCGGCTGATTCCCTCCGGAATCGCCGACGGATCCCGTCCGACTCACGACGGGAATCATCGACGGGTCTCGTCCGAACTCAGGACGGGAATCGCCGACGGGTCTCGACATCGTCGGGGCTCCGGGGTTCCCTCAATTACGCCGGGAGCCGGGAGGCGCCCCGACCGGCATGGCGGCCCGGGCCGCCAGCGCTGGGCACGCTAGGTACCGCCGGCGTTCAGAGCCGGCTGGGGCGCTGGAGCCAGACACTTCCGTGCCGCGGCCGACCGGTGACATGACAAAGCCGGGACGATCACGGTCGTCCCGGCTTGGCTGACGAGCTTGGCGGAATCAGCCCTGTTCGTCGAAGCGGCGACGGAAGCGCTCTTCCATCCGCTCCGACAGCGACGACGCCGGCTTCGCGCCCTCCGGACTGCGGTGCGTGGTCCGAGCACCCGGCTGGCCGAACATGAACAGACCTGCGGAGGCGACCATGAGCAGGAATCCGATGACGCTGACGACCACACCCAACACCAGCAGCAGCTCCGTGGCGATCACGCCCACGACGAGCAGCACGAGCCCGACGACAAAGCTCAGGGTCGCGAGAATCGGGCGCCGTCGGCGCATGCGCCTGACGTTGACGCTGGTGGCGAACTTCGGATCCTCTTGGTAGAGGGCCCGCTCAATCTCATCGAGCATTCTCTGCTCGTGCTCGGAGAGCGGCATGGCTGGTAACTCCTCCGGCACCGGACCTCAACTGTGCGGTCATTGTTTTGGCGCCTCACCTGGCGTCCAACCTCCAGGATAAGAGCACTTGACGCGTGGTGCCAGCGCCCGGGGGTATCAATTGGTCGCGAGGCACCCGAGGTTCGGTTTTCGCGGCGTGCACCCGCCGGTCATTCCCGCGTCATCCCGTCATCCGGGCGATGCGTCCGGCCTCCGGCTACCGGGACCGGTGGGGTCTTGGGCGGCATCGTGCCTGCTCGCGGGGCTGAGCACAAACCGGTTGGGCCTCGCCTCCCGGCGACGAGCCGTCAGCGCGGGCGGCCTGGCGAGGCCGCGGTCCCGGTCTGCGGGACGCCCGCGGGCTCGGCGGGAAGTGTGTTCTTCGGAACTTCCGCCCTGGCGACCTCCGGTCCGGGTCGACCGGAGCTCCTCGACAGCTGGTCTGTCGCAGCTCGATCGGCCGGGAGATTCCGGTGAGCCGCCTCTGGCGACGTCGGCGGGACGGACAAGGCCGAGGCCCGGCCCAGGGCGGTACTGCCGAAGCGGGCCTGGATCTCGTCGAGCGCCCCTTCGGCTGTCCGCCATTGCTGCCGCGCCGGCCGATGGGCCGCCGCGCCGCCCGGTGACATGCGGCCGGCCGACCGCGACCGGTCGGTCAGCACCGGAAATTCCAGGCTCAGCTGCTCGGTGACGGACCCGGCGGCGACCAGGTTCTCCAGCCGGACGCCGAGGAGCCGCACCCGTCGGCCGAGAACACCGACCCGGTCCAGCAACGCCACCACCGTCTCGTGGATTTCCGCGGCCGTGTCGGTCGGGGTGGTCAGGGTCTCGGCTCTGGTGATGGTGGTGAAATCCGACCAGCGCAGCTTCAGGCTCACGGTGCGACCGCGCTGCCCGGCGGCCCGGGCGCGGGAGGCGGTTCGATCGGCCAGCTTCAACAGTGTCTGGCTCAGGACCCGGCGGTCTCCGGTGTCGTGGTCGAAGGTGGTTTCCGCACCGATCGAGACCTCGGACGAATCGCCCTCCACCCGACGGTCGTCCCGGCCGTTGGCCAGGTCGTGCAATTTGCCACCGACCGCGTCGCCCAAGGCTCGCACCAGCACCGCACGGTTGGTGGCGGCCAGCTCGCCGACCGTGCTGAAACCCAGAGACTCCAGATGTCGAGCCGTTTTGGGGCCGACTCCCCACAGCGCCCGTAGCGGCAGCGGATTCAGCAGAGCGGCGACCTGATCGGGCGGTACGAGCAGTAGCCCGTCGGGTTTGGCCAGTCCCGAGGCCAATTTGGCGACGAACTTCGTGCTGGACGCGCCGACCGTGGCGGTCAGCCCGAGCTCCGTGCGGATCCGCTCGCGCAGCGCCACCGCGATGGCGGACGGGCTGCCGTGGGTCCGTCGGGCGCCGGCCACGTCCAGGAATGCCTCGTCCACGGACAGCGGCTCCACCAGCGGCGTCACATCCGCGAACAGGGCCATCACGTCGGCCGATGCCGCTCGGTACGCCTGGTGATCCGGCGGGATGACGACGATGCCTGGGCAGAGCCGCTTGGCCGCCCCGACCGGCATCGCGGAACGCACGCCGTACTGCCGCGCCTCATATGTCGCCGAGAGCACCACGCTGCGGCTGTCGCCGGCCACCATCATCGGGACCCCGCGAAGATCCGGCCGCCGGCGCAGCTCGACCGCCGCGAAGAACGCGTCCATGTCGACATGCAGGATCGTGCAGTCGGTGTCGTCGACCGCCCGCAGATCGGCGGTGACATGGCGGCGGCCGTCGGCGCTCTGCCCCATCTGGCGCCGTCAGGCCCCGGTGCCGGTGGTCTCGGGCCGGCGGGCTACGGCGTGCAGTTCCGCACCCAGCCGGTTGGTGACCGGATGTTGGGCGAGGGCCTCTTCCAGGAAGGCGAGTTCGTCCGTGTCCTGGACCAGTCGCACCGCTCCGGGCAGCAGGTCGGCGACGACCCGGGACCCGCGAATGGATCCCACCGTGAGCCGCGCCCGTTCGAGTAGGGCCGCCAACTCCGACTCCTCGAAGCGATGCGCCACCGGGTCGGCCGGGCCGGAGCGCCCGTCCGGATCCCCGAGCACCGCCGCCGATTCGCGATAGCGACCGGCCAGGGCCAGGGCCAGCACGGCGGCCAGCCGGCCCGGCACCACGAGGGACGCGTGGCCGCCCGGACGCAACACCGCGGCCATCTGGTCGACGACCGCCTGCGACTCCGTGCGGCTGGTCAGCTCCTGCAACACGTGGTGGCACAGGACCAGGTCCGTCGACCCGGCCGGGACGACGGCGGTCAACGATTCGGCGTCACCTTGCACGGCGACGACGCGATCGTCGACGCCCGCTTCCACGGAGCGCCGCCGCAGGATCGCCAGGGCATCGATCGACGTGTCGATCACGGTGACCCGGCAGCCCGCCGCGGCCAGCGGCACCGCTCGGGTCCCACTGCCGCCGCCCACGTCGACCACGTGGACGGGCTCTGGCCCGGCACGGCTTGCGAGCAGGGCCACCAGAGCCTTACCGACCGGATCGGTCAACCCGGCGCGGTCTGCGACGCCCATCCAGAAGTCCTCTCGGTCGATCCCGGCCGGCTTCGCTCGGCGGGCGCGCGGCGGCGGCCGGCGGTGCTGATCGATTCTCCGCCCGCGCAGCACGACGGCGTGCATCCCACCCTGGAGTCGCGGCGTTTCGGCGACACCTGGTATTCGGCCTGCGCGGCGGCTCGGGCGGCACGGCGGCGGGCAACCCGCCCTGCGTGCGCCGCCCGCGCGCAGTGATCCGGCCCTTTCGCTCATCCGGCCCTTTCGCTGCGGTGGACCGCTCCGTACCGCAGCTCGGCCGGCAATGCGTTGCGCGGATGGAAGGGGATCGGCCGGTAGCGTTCACGAGGTGATCACGGCGGCGGTCCTGAGTCTGAAGGGCGGGGTGGGCAAGACGACGGTGGCCCTGGGTCTGGCCTCCGCGGCCATTCAGCGCGGGCTCGACACCGTCATTGTCGACCTCGATCCGCAGGGCAACTCGACCGCCACCACCGATGCCGACCCGCAGGGGCCCGGCATCGCGTCGGTTCTGGAGGACCCCCGGCGGTCCGTGGTGGCCGGCGCGCTGCGGACCTCCCCCTGGAGCGACCGGCTGCGGGTGCTGCCCGGCGGGGAGAGCACCGAGAGCCACAACCACCCGGAGCCCGGCTCCAAGAAGCTCGCCCGGCTGTCCGCGGCGTTGCAAAAGATCGAACCTTCGCCAGAGTTGGTGATCATCGACTGTCCGCCATCGCTGGGGCAGCTCACCAAGAGCGCACTGGTTGCCGCCGACCGGGCCGTCCTGGTGACCGAGCCGTCGCTGTACGCCGTCACGGGCGTTCAGCGGGCGCTGGAAGCGGTGCAGGCGCAACGGCTCTCGGGTCGACGGCTGCAACCGCTCGGGGTGGTGGTGAACCGCGTGCGGCCGCGATTGGCCGAACACGAATATCGACTCGCCGAACTGCGGGAACTTTTCGGGCCGCTGGTTCTCCAGCCCGTGCTGCCCGATCGCTCGGCCGTTCTCCAGGCCGCCGGCGCCGCGGTGCCCATCCACCGCTGGCCCACTCCGGGTGCGCGCGAGATCGCCGTCATGTTCGACGCTCTACTCGAACGCCTCCTCCGCTCCGTGAGCGGTCGCAAGAAACGCTGACTGAACCGGCCGGGCCCGGACCGGGCGGGGACGCCGACCCGTCGGACCGGCCCTTGGGCCAGGACGCCATCCCGTCGGACCGGACGTCAGGCCAGGACGCCATCCCGTCGGCCGGACGTCAGGCCAGGAAGCCATCCCGTCGGACCGGACGTCAAGCCGGACCGCCGTCTCCGGGCGCCACACTGCTCGGCGGCGCTAAACCCGTGGGTCGGCGTCCAGCGCGAAGGTCGGCGCCCTCCCACCGTGCGACGGATCAACTCCTCGCGTCGGTCACCGCCGGTGCGGCGTGGCGGCTTCGCCGCGGCCACGGCCGCGCGTGATCGACTGTCGAGTCGGCCGGGGCTACTCCTCAAAATTGGTTGCATTCACTCCTGGCGACCATCCCCCTCAAGCGAGGCTTCCGTCGACGAGATCCAGGAACGCCGAGCACGACCGGATCATGTCGTCGGCCTCGCGAGCCGAGATACGGTTCCCGATGCCAGCTTCGGCCGCACGGCGTTTCGCCGATCCGGCGGCGAAAAACGTGGCCCACTCGCCGAACTCAGGCGCCACCCTGGACAGCAGATCCCACGCCGAGGACTGCCGACCTCGACCGGGCCGCGCCCGGGCCGCCAGAATCGCGGCCGTTGCTCGCAAGGCGGCGAGATGCGCGGTGGCATACCGATCGGCAGGATCCGAGGCCCGCATCGCCCGGCCCAGCCCACGGCAGGCATCGGCGAAAAGGTCCTTGGCCGCCTGCGACACCGCCGGTCCTCGGCTCGCTGCCGTCTCCGTGCCCAGTGGGGCCACCACCGTCCGCACCCCTCCCGATGTCGCGCTCCGTTGCTGCCGCCGTCCACCGGCGCGCGAAGCGCTACCTGGCTGACTTGCGTTCGTCCGCCGCCGACCGCTGCTGGTCGCCCGGGCCTCTTTTCGAGGTGACCGGCGCGCGTCGACCTCCGCCACGCGACCAGGGCCGAACGGCAGGGTCAGCAGAGCGTCATGGCCTTTACCGGAGACCCCGCCGGACCGGTCGTTTCGTCCGGGGGCGATCGGCACTTCAACCGGGAACGCCAACTGCGTCCCGTTCGATCCGGTCTGCCTGCCGAAGTCCACAGCTATGACGCTCATCGGGACGCTCCTTCCGTTACTGATCCGCTGCCGGTTGACTGCCGCTGATCGAGCGGCAATCTCGAACCCGTGTTCTATCGTACGCGGGTTCGAGCGCGCGGTCAATGATTCGAACCCGCAAAGTGGCCCATTCATTCCCATGGATGTGGTGGGATGGATCGGTGAAGTTGCGGTCAGCGGCCGAGCCGCAGGCGCGAAGAGCTTCGTTTACCGGTCTCGAGGTGAGGTTCGTTCCAGCCAGCGCCGTTTCGCGCGGGCATCGCACGGTTCGAGCGTCGCGTTGACCGAACCGGTGACCGTTCCAACCGGCGGCGTCAGGGTTCGGCGCATCACACCTGCGGAATTCCGCAGTCGCCTACCAGATCTGGTCCGGCTGTACATCGCGGCCATGCGTTATCCGGACCAGGTACTCGGGCCGCGGCTGGCGTTGTGGGCCGAGCACAGTCGCCGGGACGGCTTCGCCTGCGTGATCGCCGAATCCTCGGCCGGCGAATTGCTGGGCCTGGGATACGGATATCGCGGCGAGCCTGGCCAGTGGTGGTACGCGGAGGTGCACCGCGGCCTGGGCGAGAACGCCGCGCGGTGGCTCGCCGACTACTTCGAGCTCACCGAACTACATGTGCAGCCCCAGTCGCAGGGCGCCGGCACCGGTCAGGCGGTTCTGAGCGAACTGCTGACCGGCCGGACCGAAGCACTTGTCTTGTTGTCGACACCTGAGGGCACCAACCGGGCCTGGCGGCTGTACCGGCGCCTCGGGTTCGTCGACGTGTTGCGCGACTACCGCTTCACCGGCGACCCGCGGCCGTTCGCCGTACTGGGTCGGCCGCTGCCATTGTCCGCCGTCGCGGCCGGCGCGGGCGCTGCCTGCCGGTGACGCGCAAGCCGTCCAGCCGCGGCGCCCTGACTTTCCGCGCCGCGGCGGCCCGGTCACAGTAAGGGGAGTCGCCGCGCCAGCGGGCCCAGACCCATGTTTCCCATCCGCAACGCCTTGGTATGGAACTCCTTGAGGTCGAAGGAGGCACCGCGCTGGGCGCGAGCAGCCGCCCGGCCTTCCAACCAGATGCGTTCGCCGACTTTGTAGGCAGGCGCCTGACCCGGCCAGCCCAAGTAGCGGTCGATCTCGTCGCGCACGTGGTCGGGATCGGTGAGCGTCCGGCTCAACATGAATTCCAGCCCGAGCTCAGGAGTCCAGCGTTCCCCCTCGTGGAAACCGGTACCGGCCGGAATCGGCAGCTCCAGATGCATCCCGATGTCGACGATGACCCGAGCCGCCCTGAACAGCTGCCCGTCGAGCATGCCCAGCAGGTTGCCGGGGTCGTCCAGGAAGCCGAGATCTCTCATCAGCAGCTCCGCGTACAGCGCCCAGCCTTCCGCGTGGCCCGACGTCCCGCCTAGAAGCCGCTGGAAAGCGTTCAGCTTGTCGCGTTCGATCACGGCGGTGGCGAGCTGGAGATGGTGCCCGGGCACGCCCTCGTGGTAGATGACGGTGAGCTCCCGCCAGGTGCCGAAGTCGGCCTTGTCGGCGGCCACCGACCACCACATCCGGCCGGGTCTGGTCAGATCATCGCTCGGTGGGGTGTAGTAGGCGCCCACGGGGCCGCCGGGCGGGGCCACCAGGCATTCGAGCCGAGCGATCGGCGCTGGGACGTCGAAATGAGTGCGTCCGAGTTCGGCCACCGCCTCGTCGGACAGCCGTTGCATCCAGGCTTTGAGGGCTTCCTGTCCGGAGATCTGGTACGCCGGGTTGGCGTCCAGGGCTGCCGCGGCGCCGGCCGGTCCGGCCCCGGGAGCAACTTTTTCGGCCACCGCGATGAGCTCCCGCTCGATGTGCAGGAACTCCTCCCAACCCCAGGCGTAGGTTTCATCGAGATCAACGACGGCGCCGAGGAAGTCGCGTGAGCCGACCGCGTAACGGTCTCGACCGACCGCGTCCCGTTCCGGCGCCTGGGGCAACAGCTCTTCCCGCAGGAAATCGCCGAAGTCGGCGTAGGCCCGGGCCGCCTGCTCACCCGCCGATTGCAGCTCCGCACCCAGCCTGCCGTCGCCTTTGATGCCCGAGACGAAGGGGCCGAAGAACCCGGGGCCGCCGTTGGTACCGGAGTAGACCGCGCACTGGTCGGCACATTTGCGGACCTGCCGGGCCGCGGACACGTGCCCGGCCCGCGCACCCAGCCGGAGGCTCTGCGCAAAGCCACGGAGGGCTTCCGGGACGGCGCGAAGTCGGGCCGCGACGGTCTCCCGCTCCGTCTCGGACTCCGTCGGCATCAGGTCGAACATCATCCGCACCGCTTGGAGCGGCGAATCGATGACATTGAGGTTGGCGTGGCTCCAACCGGATTCGTACCGGTCGACCTCGACGTCGAGGCGGTCGACGGCGACTTCGAGGGCCAGTTCGTCCCGCTCGCCGGTCGGCGCTGCCTTCTGCAACGCCGCCCGCGCCGCGACGTTGATGCGGTACGCCTCGGCGAGGCCGTCCGGACTGAGGTCGTCGAGACGAGAATCGTCCTGTTCGACGCCGATCATCGTGGCCAACATCGGCGAGGCCCGCGTCAGGTCGACAACCAGCTGGTCGGAGATTTGGTTGATGGCCGAAGACGCCTGGGGCGCTGGTGAAGCCGAACCGCCCGGCGGCACGCTGGAATCGTTGGAAGTCACTCAGCGGACGCTACTCGGCTCCCTGACCGCTTCCCCGCCGAAGGGTTGAGCTCGGCCAGCGCGTGCGCGCGGCGGTCAACAAGACAACGCCCGGAAGTCGCCGCCGAGCACTACAACCGGACCGACCGTCGGAGGTCATCACCGCCCAGAAACGACCCGCCACAACCGTAATGTCGGGGCAGCGCGAAGCCGGCTCCGCCCGTGGGTGTGAGCCGAGCAGCGTCAGCTCTGACGGTACGCGGTTGATCAGCCGCCCGTTTCCGGAGCGACACCGGCTGGGCAGCTTCAGCGGGGACGGTAATTCGGGTCGCGATTCACCTTGCGCCGGGCCACGGCGGAAACAATCTTGTCGATCCACCTCATGATCGCTGTCATTTTCCCTCTCCTTTGCCGCAGGAGTGCTTCGTGCGGAGTTCGTCGACCATCAGCATCCGGCGCCACCGGCGCAAGCCCAAGCGGACAGCACGGGTGATGGCCCTGTCTTCATGGTGCTCTCCGCCGGCGTCAACCGCTGCGCGGGCCACGACGGCGAGCTCCGCGGACTGGGTGGCAGTCCGTGCCGCCCGCCCGCCGCCGTACCGACCGGTTCCACCGGCGACGCTGCCCGGGCGGCCGACGAAATGGCCGCCCGGGCAATTCGGTCAGCTGCAGCCGGAGGTGGATCCGCAACCCTCGCAGACGTAGCAGGCTCCGGAGGGCCGCATCTTGGTGCCGCAGGTGAAACACAACGGGGCGTCGGCTGACTTGCCGATCACCAGCTCGAGCACCTCGGTGGAAGAACCGGCCTGCCCCGGATGAGCGATTGGAGCACCGGACGGAATGGCGGTCACCGCCTCGGCGGTCGCCACCGGGTTCGGCGTCGAGTCGACCGAGATGCGGAGTTGCTCGACTGTTTCCGCTTCCTCGCCGCCGTATGCCGCGGACACCTGGCCGGCCCGTTCCTCGGCCGTGAATATGCCGAGCTCGGCCCGGGACTCCGCCGGCAGATAATCCAGCGCGATCCGACGGAACAGGTAGTCCATCACCGAGGTGGCCATCCGCACATCCGGGTCGTCGGTCATGCCGGCCGGCTCGAACCGCAGATTGGTGAACTTGTTGACATACGACTCCAGCGGAATTCCGTACTGCAGCCCGACGGAGACGGCGATCGAGAAGGCGTCCATCACCCCGGCCAGGGTGGAACCTTGTTTGCCCAGCTTGACGAAGATCTCTCCCAGACCGTCATCCGGGTACGAACCGGTGGTCAGATAGCCCTCGGCGCCGCCGACAGTGAACGAGACCGTCTGTGACGGACGCTTTTTCGGAAGCCTGCGGCGGATCGGCCGCAGCGTCCCGGTCTCGGCCGGCGCCGGCACCGCGGCAGTGGCTTCCGCGTTCTTGCTCTTGGCCACCGACAGCGGCTGACCAACCTTGCAGTTGTCACGGTAAATCGCCAGCGCTTTGAGGCCCAGCTTCCAGCCCTGCGTGTAGATCTCCGCGACGTCTTCGACCGACGCCGATTCCGGCATGTTCACCGTCTTGGAAATGGCACCGGAGATGAAGGGCTGAATGGCGGCCATCATCCGCACGTGGCCCATGGGCGCGATGGACCGCTCCCCCATGGCGCAGTCGAACACCTCGTAATGCTCCCGGCGCAGACCCGGAGCGTCGATGACGTGCCCGTGCTCGCCGATGTACTCGGTGATGGCCTCGATCTGCTCGTTCTGGTATCCCAGGGCCTTGAGCGCGCGCGGGACAGTCTGGTTGACGATCTGCATCGAACCGCCCCCCACCAGCTTCTTGAACTTCACGAGGGCGAGATCGGGCTCCACACCGGTTGTGTCGCAGTCCATCATCAGGCCGATGGTGCCGGTCGGAGCCAACACGGACGCCTGGGCGTTGCGGTAACCGAACCGTTCGCCGGCCGACAACGTGGCCGCCCATTCTTGGGTGGCCAACTTGAGCAAGGCCGCGTCGTTGCCGCCGATGGCGCGAACCTGGTCGTTGGCGGCGGCGTGCTTGCGGATCACGCGCTTGTGTGCGTCGGCGTTGCGGGCGTAGCCCTCGTAAGGGCCCACCACGCCAGCCAGTTCGGCCGATCGCCGGTAGGCGGTTGCCTGCATCAGCGAGGTGATCGCCGCGGCCAGCGAGCGCCCGCCATCCGAGTCGTAGGCGTGACCGGTGGCCATCAACAACGCGCCGAGGTTGGCGTAACCGATGCCCAACTGACGGAAGGCCCTGGTGGTCTCGGCGATGGGTTGAGTCGGGAAGTCGGCAAAGCAGATGGAGATGTCCATGGCCGTGATGACGAACTCCACCGCCTTGGCGAAGGTCTTCCCGTCGAACACGCCCTCCGGGGACAGGAACTTCAAAAGGTTCAGCGACGCCAAATTGCAGGACGAATTGTCCAGATGCATGTATTCGCTGCAGGGATTCGACGCGTTGATGCGTCCGGACTCCGGGCAGGTGTGCCAATCGTTGATGGTGTCGTCGTACTGGATGCCGGGGTCGGCGCATTCCCACGCCGCGCTGGTGATCTTGCCGAACAGCTCGCGCGCGGAGACGCTCTCGATGACCTCTCCGGTTTGGCGCGCCCGCAGCCCGAAGGCCGCATCGTGCTCCACCGCCCGCATGAACTCATCGGAAACCCGTACCGAGTTGTTGGCGTTCTGGTACTGCACCGAGACGATGTCGTCGCCGCCGAGATCCATGTCGAACCCGGCATCTCGCAGCGCCCGGATCTTGTGTTCCTCCTTCGCCTTGGTCTCGACGAATTCGGCGATGTCGGGGTGGTCGACGTCCAGGACGACCATCTTGGCCGCCCTGCGAGTGGCCCCACCGGACTTGATGGTGCCGGCCGACGCGTCGGCGCCGCGCATGAACGAGACCGGTCCCGAGGCGGTCCCTCCGGAGGAGAGCAACTCCTTGGACGACCGGATGCGGGACAGATTCAGACCGGCCCCGGATCCGCCCTTGAAGATCAGGCCCTCTTCGCGGTACCAGTTCAGGATCGAATCCATGGTGTCGTCCACCGACAGGATGAAACAGGCCGACACCTGTTGCGGCGAGGAAGTTCCGACGTTGAACCACACCGGCGAATTGAAGGCGAACACCTGGTGCAGCAGCATCCAGGTCAATTCGTGGTTGAAGACCTCGGCGTCGGCCTCGGAGGCGAAGTAGCCGTTGGCGGTGCCCGCCTCGGTGTATGTGGACACGACCCGGTCGATGATCTGCCGGAGGCTGGCTTCGCGCTGCGCGGTGCCCGGTGCACCACGGAAGTATTTGCTGGTCACGATGTTGGTGGCGTTGATGGACCAGAAGTCCGGGAACTCGACGCCCCGCTGTTCGAAATTGATGGAACCGTCGCGCCAGTTCGTCATCACGACATCTCGGCGTTCCCAACTGACCTCGTCGTACGGGTGCACGCCGGCGGTCGTGTAGACACGCTCGAGCTGCAGGCCGGCACCTGCTGATCCGGCGGCTCGGCTGCTACCGGCCGACTCCTCCGAGCGGTCGCGCCGACGTCCCGCGGGGCGAGCGCCCCGCGTCGGGCTGGACGACGTGCCGGCGTCGGAATCGGAATCCGACAGAGCCCCGAGCGTTTCGGTCATGTTTTTCTCTTTCTGTCCACGGCCGTCGTTCGGCGACCGACTGTCGCGCAGCAGGCCTGCGCTGTTCTCCAAATCACCCGTCCGCGAGCGGATGGGGCCTCGTCCCGACATGACGTGACTCGACATGACGCGACTCGGCGTGACGCGATACGACGTGATTTCCGCCCGTTCTGAACGCCGAATGCCCGGTCAGGGCGCCCCCGGCGCTGCTCGTCCGGCATGCAATCGGTCGATCTCGGCGGCGAAATCGGCGGCCGAGGAGAACGACCGGTACACGGATGCGAAACGCAGGTAGGCCACCTCATCCAGTTCGGACAGCGGACCCAGAATCGCCAGCCCGATTTCGTGGCTGGGCACTTCCGCCGCACCTGATGACCGCACTGCCTCCTCGACTTGCTGGGCGAGCAAGGCCAACGCGTCTTCATCGACCGGCCGGCCCTGACAGGCACGCCGCACTCCGTCGACGACCTTCGACCGGCTGAACGGTTCGGTGACACCGCTGCGCTTGACGACGGCGAGGACGGCTTCCTCCACCGTGGTGAAGCGCCGGCCGCATTCGGGGCACGAACGCCGACGACGGATCGTTTGACCGTCCTCGACTTCCCGGGAGTCGATCACCCGGGAATCGGCGAACCTACAGAACGGACACCGCACCCCGACTCACCTCCCCGAAATCTCGCCGATGCCCTATGCAAACGGCGCCAGGCCATTCACTCCGCCGGCCGTCGAGCAGCGACGGTGTGGACTGCGGGTCGACGACCGGTGGACGACCGGTGGACGACCGGTGGACAAGTGGCCCTGGGCTGTGGACAGCCCGTGGACTACTCAGCCCTACCTGTGGATATCTTACATCCATGTAAGTACTAGATGTAGGGGTAACCGTAGATGCCGATGGCTGATCACACAAGCCCACCTTCGGCGTGTCAGAACCGAATCCGGTGCCCTCGCCGGAGGGTCGCGCCCACCTGCGGCCGCATACCCAGACAGCATCACGCCCACCGGAAACCGGTTCGCGGAACGGTCGAGCGGGCCTCGGACTGATCAAGGGCCGATCGATGCCGGCAGGCGGAGCACGACGCCGGCTGGCACCTGGCTGGACGTGAGGCCATTCAGCTTTTCGATCTGCAGGATGCCGTCGCGCGGATCGACGCCGGGGAGGCTCTGCTGCGCGATCGACCACAACGTCTCGCCGGGCAGGACCGTGATATTCCGTCCAGCGTCGGTCGGCTGGATCGTCGCGACCGAGCGAACGAGAACCACAGCCACCAGCGCGAAAACGGCCACCGTCGCCACCGCAGACCACGCCGGGGCTGCAGCCATCCCCGCCACGGGCCGGGCGCTGCCGGCGGACCGGACACCGGCCGGCCTGGACGCCCGGTACAGCGACCCCGCGACCGGACGCAGCCGGGCGTCCCGTCGGGACCGCCGCGCCACGGCACGATCCCCGGCCGCGGTACGCGGCGTGGCGGTGCGCTCCGGCGCCGGACGGGTCTGGATCGCAGGGCAGAGATCGCCCGATTCGCCGCCCGGCCGACCATCCTGCGCGCTGTGACGACGCCCGGGCAGCAGACGCACCAACGCCGAACCGGCGGCGGCCGATCCGCGCACCGCGCGACGTCCGACCATGTCGATCCGACCGAATCGCTCGATCCGGACAGCCGATGTGCTCATGCTGCTCCTCCTATCGACGCGAGCCGTTCGGCTCGTGTCTCGAGACACGCCCTGACTGCGAAGATCCGACACTCCGAGCTAGAACGGGCGTACTATCGAACGCCTGACCGAGTTGTACACCCGAGCACCGACAGTCGGAAGATCTGCTGGCAAATTGGTCGAACGCATGTTTGAATTGTTACGGAAGAAGTCGTACGGTGACTCGGGAGGCAATCGCAGCTCAGTCCGGCCAGTGCCCCGGCCGCACCCCGTGACCAGGGACGCCGAGGCCAGAGCGCACCTGCCGTGCCCACCGGCATGACACGACACGGCAAGTACCGACCGGGCTGGCCAGGCACCAACGCACCAAGGCACCAAGGCACCAACGCACACCCACCATCAGGAAGGAAGCACCGGACGTGGCCACCAGACGAACTCCCGCCTCTCCCCCGAGCGCGCCGACGGGAGGACGACCTGGGTCACGCGCTCGCGCCGGCTCGCCGTCGGCCGTCCCCGCAGTCACATCCGATTCGTCGACCCCGGAGGACAACGGCGCGGGCGGACCGACCGCGGCGGACGTCACCGAATTTCCCGATGTCGAGCCGCCGGGCCAGGTGCTGACAGTCCGGCAACGCAAGATTCTGGAAGTGATTCGGGACTCGGTGGTCCGGCGTGGCTATCCGCCGAGCGTGCGCGAGATCGGCGACGCCGTGGGACTGAAATCGCCCTCCTCGGTCGCCCATCAGTTGGCGGCCCTGCAGCGCAAAGGTCTGCTTCGCAAGGACCCGAACAAGCCGCGAGCCGTTGACATCAGGACGGCTGATGAGACCGAAGAAGCTCTCGAAAACGCCGCCCGGCCCCACCCGGCCTATGTACCCGTCGTCGGTCGCATTGCCGCCGGTGGTCCGATCCTGGCAGAGCAGGCCGTGGAGGACGTGTTCCCGCTGCCGAAGGACCTGGTCGGCGAAGGCACGCTGTTCCTGCTGAAGGTGGTGGGCGATTCCATGGTCGACGCTGCCATCACCGACGGCGACTGGGTTGTGGTGCGTCAGCAACCGGTCGCCGAGAACGGCGACATCGTCGCGGCGATGATCGATGGCGAGGCCACGATCAAGACTTACAAGCGCAAGGACGGGCACGTCTGGCTGATGCCTCATAACGCCGCCTTCTCGCCCATTCCTGGAGACGACGCCGTCATCCTGGGTCGAGTGGTCACTCTGCTGCGGAAGGTCTGAGGCACCGCCGGCGGTGCGGTCGAGTCAAGGACCCGAGACAGCACCCCGCCTCAGACGGCAGAGGTCCAGAAATGGTGCAGGGCGCCCGGTCGAACCGAGCGCCCTGCCACCTGACGTCAAAAAAGAGGCGGTTCGCCTCAGCTGGCGCGTTGCTGCTCCGGTGCCAACGGGGCAGGTGCCGGAGCGACCACCGGCGGAGCGACCGTGGGCGCGATCATGGGAGTCGCGGCCACCTGAGCTCCCGGGGTCGGCATCGCTGCGGACACGTCCGTCTCGGCGGGCGTGGTCGGCTTCTTCTCGTCCTCGTGCATGGCCGACACCTCGGCCTTCAGGATGCGCAACGACCGTCCGAGGCCACGAGCCGCGTCGGGCAGCTTCTTGGCGCCGAAAAGGAGCACAAAGGCCGCAATGATCAAGACCCAGTGCCACCAGGCAAGTCCACCCACGAACGTCCTCCTCGCATCGAGCAATCAAGACCAGGATAGCGGCACTTTGTTCGGATCAGGGTGCGACGACGAGGCTTTCCTGGTAGCGCGACAACAGGCCGGCCACCGAGCGTGGCACCTTGGCCACGACCAGCGTTCCCTGGCCGGTGTGTTCTTCGGAGAGCACCGTTCCCTGGCTGTGCACCTTGGAGACCAGAGCGCCTTGGTCGAATGGGATGAGGGCACGAACTGTCACGGCCGGATCAGGCAGGTGCGCCGCGATGGCCAACCGCAATTCATCGATGCCTTCGCCGGTTTTGGCGGAGACGAAATAGGCGCCGGCGAAAAGATGCCGCAGCCGGAGGATCTCTTCGGCTGGTGCGTCGTCAAGCTTGTTGACAACGAGCAATTCCGGCACTTTCTGGGCGTCGATCTCGGCCAGTACCTCGTGGACAGCGTTCACCTGCTCTTCGGCGGCCAGATCTGATCCGTCGACAACGTGCAGCAGCAGATCGGCTTCCCCGATCTCCTCCAGAGTCGAGCGGAACGACTCGACCAGCTGGTGGGGAAGGTGGCGCACGAATCCGACGGTGTCGGTCAGCGTGTACACCCGGCCGTCAGCGGTCCGGCTGCGCCTGGTGGTCGGATCGAGGGTCGCGAACAGCGCGTCCTCGACCAGGACACCGGCGTCGGTCAGCCGATTGAGCAGCGACGACTTGCCCGCGTTGGTGTAGCCGGCGATGGCCACGGCGGGCACCTCGTGGGCACGCCGTTGCGAGCGTTTGGTGTCTCGGACCCGTCGCATGTCGGCCAGGTCGGACTTGAGCGCGGCGATCCGCTTGTGGATCCGGCGACGGTCGATTTCCAGCTTGGTCTCGCCCGGCCCCCGAGAGCCGATGCCGGCCCCGGCGGCCACCCGGCCCCCGCGCTGGCGCGACAACGCCGCGCCCCAGCCCCGCAACCGCGGCACCAGGTAATTCAGCTGCGCCAACTCCACCTGCGCCTTGCCTTCGCGGGACCGAGCATGCTGGGCAAAAATGTCCAGGATCAGGGCCGTCCGGTCGACCACCTTGACTTTCAGTCGCTCTTCCAGGTTGCGGAGCTGGCCGGGTGAGAGCTCACCGTCGCAGATGACGGTGTCGGCGCCGGTACGGCTGACGATCTCCAGGAGTTCGGTGACCTTGCCGGATCCGATGTAGGTGGCGGCGTCCGGATGGCTGCGGCGCTGAACCACAGCATCCAGCACCAGCGAGCCGGCTGTTTCGGCCAGCCGGGCGAGCTCGGTCATCGAGGCGTCGGCGGCCGCGGCATTCTGGGCACCGCTGCCCGCCCAGACACCGACCAGGACCACGCGCTCCAGCTGGAGCTTGCGGTACTCGACCTCCGTGACGTCGGTGAGCTCGGTGGACAGTCCCGCCACGCGCCGCAGCGCGCTGCGGTCGGCCAGATCCTGTTCGCCGGCGCTCGGATCCACCGCGGAAACTGGATAGTCGACGACTCGGGGTGTGAAGGCGGGAAAGAAAGACTCGTGACTCGAGTCGATGGCTGTGTCGTGCCGAGTAGGTTCCAAGGTCTCACTTTCACCAGGGGTTCGCGAGCGGGCGTGCGCGGGCTCTTCTTCTCGAATCCGGCCCGGCGGTACAACGCTGCACGGTGCAACGCTGGATGACCGCTCGGACTTCCAATCTGCCCCGGCGAACGCGTCGCCGCCACCGAGTTTTTGTTTTCCTACTCCAGGCGCCGGTCGATGGACGGTGCCGCGGACGCCGGCGCGAGGAGCGATCACCGATGCGCGGCCAGAAACTCCGCGTCGATCTCGCCCCGGGCGACCAGCACAGCCGGTCCGGTGAGAGTGGCCGCGCGGTAGTGCACGATCCGCCCCGAGGCGTCTCGTTGGCCCCCGGTCAGTCCCACGCGAACTCGACCACCGGGGATGCGCACGTCGATGTCACCCTGCTGGCCTCCGCTTCCGGCGAGGTGCACGGCCGCCGCCGCCACCGTTCCGGTTCCGCAGGAGCGGGTCTCTCCGGACCCTCGCTCGAACACCCGCATGGTCACAGCGCCGGCGGCGCGCAGGTCCACGAACTCGACGTTGACGCCGGCCGGGAACATCGCCCGATCGATTTCGGGCGCAGTCGACAGGTCCAAATCCGTCAAGTTCTGGTCCACGCGACACACCAGATGCGGGTTGCCCACATCCGCCGCGAGGCCAGGCCACCTCTGTTCGGCGGTGATCGCGGTGGACGGGCCGCCCAACTCGACCGGGCCCATCGAGATGGACACATCACCGGAGGGCCCGGCGTGGGCCGATCGCGGACCACCGCGGGTGGAGAAGTCGAAGGAACCGGCGGCCTGCCAGCCTGCCTCGATCAGAAACCGCACGAACACCCGGGCGCCGTTGCCGCACATCTCGGCCGCCGAGGCGTCGGCGTTGTGATAGTCCATGAAAAAGCCGCCGCGCTCGTCGGGTGTCACCCGGATCACGCCGTCAGCCCCCAGTCCGGCGCGACGGTCGCACAGAGCCCTGATCTGCCCGGCGGACAAGTCGACTGAGCCGTCCGGGTCGGGAATGAGAACGAAATCGTTCTCGGTCCCGTGCCCTTTGACAAACGACAGAGCGGCTATCACCAGGCCATTCTAGGAGTTCGACGCGGTCGACCCGGACGTTTCGCCTGCCTGGCCAGTGACCCCCCGGACGACGGTTTCCATCACATCGGGGGCATGGGCGTCGATCCGCATCCACCGCGGGTCGCGACCGAACCAGGATCGTTGACGGCGAACAAAACGTCTGGTGGCTTGCACGGTCTGGTCGCGGGCTTCGCCCAGCGAGACGAGCCCGGCCAGGTGATCGAGCAGCTGTGCATAGCCGAGGGCGCGAGGAGCGGTCGGACCGGTACGTAGTCCGCGCCGCTCCAGCGCTCGGACCTCATCGAGGAACCCGGCCCTCAGCATGGCGTCCACACGGTCGGCCAGGCGGGTGTCCAGATCTCCCGTCGGCCGGTCGAGCAGGAACAAGGCCGCGTCCCAGCGCGGCGGGCCCGGGACCGGCATCTGGGCGGAGTACGGGCGACCGGTCAGCTCGATCACTTCGAGCGCCCGGACGACGCGCCGGCCGTCAGACGCTTCGATGCTGGACGCCGCGGCCGGATCATGGTCGGCCAGGATCCGGTGCAACGCCCCGGCACCGCTGGCCACCAGCCGTTCCTGCCAATAGGCCCGAACCGTGGCATCGGTCGCCGGGAAGTCGAGCTCGTCGACCACCGCGCGGATGTAGAGGCCAGAACCCCCCACCAGCAACGGGGTTCGCCCGCGATGCAGTATCTCCGCGATGGCGGCCCGGGCACCGTCGCGATAGGCGGCCACGCTGGCCGCTTCCGCGATGTCCAGGACATCCAGCTGATGGTGCGCGATGCCGTGGCGGTGCGCGACCGGCACTTTGGCGGTCCCGATGTCCATGCCTCGATACAGCTGCATGGAGTCGGCGTTGACGATCTCCCCGTTGAGCCGATCGGCGAGCTCCAGGGACAGGTCCGATTTGCCGGTGCCGGTCGGCCCGGCTATCACCACCAAACGCTGGGCGCCGCTCCGATGGGATGCCGCCGCCACGGCCGACAGCGTAAACGCCCGTCCGCCTTCGTGCGTTCCGTCGCGAGCCGGCCGATCCAACGGATGGCGCGGCGGACGATCCTCTCGGCCGCTCGACATTCGGGCTCGGCCGGACCGGCGCCGGACCGCGGGGCGGGCGGCCGCACGCAGTCGTCCCAGCCATCCAGGACACCTGCACGCCAGGCCCGTGGTTCGTTCCCGCCCTGGTGCCCGATAATGAGGCCACACCATTGAACCCGCTGGCCAGAGCCCTGGCCGTGCGGGCACACTGGAACGGCGGACGCAGGTGCCGCCTGGATTCCGGCGCCCCACGGGTGCGGGAGGTCGTAGCCCACGGCCTCCATCGAGCAGCAGAAAGGCCCGCATTCGATGACCGAAGACCGAAACATCGATCTCGGCGAGACGAGCGAGAGCCGGCTCCAATTCCCCGAACCGGCGGTCGACGGGACCTCAGCGGGCTCCGCGGATCAGGGCCTCCCAGCCGCGTCGGACGGGTTCCCGGGCGACGAGGCGGTCGCCAACGTGGGCGAGGATGCGAACGGAGAGGCCGGGTTGCTGACCGGCAGCCGTTCCACCGAAGGGCACGAGGTAACCGGCCATCGCGCCGCAGCGACGGACAGCCCCGTCGATCCGCCTGTCGCCGCCCAGTCCGACTCGACGGCAGCCGCCGCGGCCGCTCTGGGGGCGCCGCCGGACTACACAATTCTCGCCGCTCAGGCGGTCGAGGATCGCACTCCTGCCGGTGACCACCCCCAGGCCGATGAGTCCGCCACCGCGGAGTCCGCGGCGACCGACCGCGATCCCGGAAGTCCGGTGGCTCCCGACGCCACGACGCCGCCCGAGCAGCCGACGTCCACGGACGGATGCGCTCCGGATGCTGGCGCGCCTAGCGCTACCGATGACCGGCCCACGGCCGAGTGGACAGACACCAATGACGCTTCGGTGCCGGCCGACCAACGAGCGCCGATTGCGGACCATGGAACCGGAACGGTCGACAGCGACAGCTCGGCCGATGTCCCGTCCGCGACCCCGGCGCAGTTGTCCGCCGATCCGTCGCTGAATGCCGAACCGATCGCTGACACCGAGTCCGCGACGGCCGATAGACCAATCGCCGAGCCGGTCGGTGCCGTCCATGATGAGACCGGCCATGCGCCGGAGGGCGAGCACGATCTTCCGGCCGGCCCCGCGCCGAGTGAGCCGACCGCAACGGCCGATTCCGCCGTACCGGGCGAGCCGGCCGACGCCTCGTCGGCGGCCGTGACGGATCTGGTGGCCGCGGCGGAGGCGTCCCAGGACGGAACAGCGACAGAAAACCCGTCCCAGGCCGAGCCCGCCACGACCCCAGACACCTCGCCGGAGACGTCGGCAGCGGAGACGTCAGCACCCGACACGTCGGCACCGGAGACCTCAGCACCCGACACTTCGGGAAGCAAGGGATCTTCGTCGGGCCGTCCCGCGCCCGGCCGCGGTCCCCGCCCCGGCGCGCCTGGCAACCGGCATCCCGTCACTCGGCCGAGCCCCGCCGCCGCCGCTTCGCACACCGCCACCAAGGAACCCAGCTTCGAACCCGTCGATCCTCACCAGTGGGGACGCATCGACGAGAACGGAGTTGTGTACGTGTACTCAGCCTCCACGGGAGAGCGGCCGGTCGGCAACTGGCAGGCCGGAGACGTGGACGCCGGGCTCGCTCACTTCGGTCGGCGCTTCGACGACTTCGTCACCGAGATCGCCCTTTTGGAGACCCGTCTGGCCTCCGGCTCCGGGGACCCCAAGGCGACCAAGCAACACGCCATCGAACTGCGCGAATCGGTTGATTCGCTGGCGGCCGTGGGTGATTTCGACAGTGCCGCGATTCGGCTGGAAGTCGTGATCGGCGCGGCCGACGTTGCCATCGCCGGAGCCAGCAAGGCTCGAGCGGCCGCCCGGTCTCGCGCCATCGCCGCCAAGGAAGCGCTGTGCGCGGAGGCCGAAGCGCTGGCTGAGTCCACGGCCTGGAAAACGACCGGCGACCGGCTCAAGGCCATCGTCGACGAGTGGCGCACCATTCACGGGATCGACCGCAAGACCGACGATGCGCTGTGGAAGCGGTTCGCCAAGGCCCGTGATGCCTTCACCCGGCACCGCGGCACGCACTTCGCGGACCTGGACAAGCAGCGTGCCTCGGCTCGCGAAGCGAAAGAAAAGTTGATCGCCCGGGCCGAAGAGCTGTCCGACTCCTCCGAGTGGGGCCGCACCGCCGGCGACTACCGGCAACTCATGGAGCAATGGAAGGCCTCCGGCCGGGCTCCGCGGGACATCGAAGACGAGCTTTGGAACCGGTTCCGCGCCGCTCAGGAGAAGTTCTTCGCCCGACGTAACCAGACGTTCAGCCAGCGGGACGCCGAATTCGAGGCCAACGCGGCGGCTAAGGAGAAGCTGTTGGCCGAGGCCGAGAAGATCGACCCGGTCAAGAATCTCGATGCCGCGCGGGCAGCCCTACGGTCGGTTCAGGAGCGATGGGAGTCGGCCGGCAAGGTGCCCCGGGAGCGCATCCGGGAGTTCGAGGGACGACTGCACGCCGTGGAGGATCGGATCAAACGGGCCGAGGACTCCCATTGGCGGCGGACGGATCCGGAGACGGTCGCGCGGATCGAGCAGTTCCGGAGTCGGGCGGAATCCTTCCGCCAGCAGAGCGCGAAGGCTCGTGCGGCCGGCGACGAGCGCAAGGCGCTGCAGGCCGAGGCGCAGGCCCGGCAGTGGGAGGAGTGGCTGGCCGCCGCTCAGGGCGCCGCGACCTGAGCGGCGCACCGCAACCAAGCGCCGGACCGGGCGAAACCTCGAGCGCGCGACGCATCGCCCAAAAGCGCGGAGACGGCGAGATGTGAGCGCGCCGCAGCACCCGGGGCCGGTCTTCAATCTCGGCCGCGGTCCAGGACACCGTGAATGAGCGGGTTCAGACAGCGGAGCAGCTCGACACCGGCTGGGATCCCGCCTGCCGCTGAGGCCGGCCGAACGACGGCAGACCCAACCCCACGCCCGGGGTGTGGGTGGACTGACCGGCGTCGTGAAGGTCCCCGGCCCGGGTGCGGCGGTGCGACCGCAGGTCGCCGTCCGCCACCAGGTGGTGAGGCGCCGCCCGGGTGATCACCACGGACACCACGTCGCCGGGCCGGACCGAGCGGTCCACCGCCGGACCCGTGGGCCGGAAATGAACGAGCCGTCCGTCGCGCGCCCGGCCGGACAGCCGTTGGGTGTCGGCGTCCTTGCGCCCGTCGCCCGCCGACACCAGCACTTCGGCCGTGCGGCCCACCTGGGCGGTGTTTCCAGCCAGGGCCGCTTCCTCCACCACTGCGGTGAGCCGGGCGTACCGCTCGCTGACCACGTCTTTGGAGACCTGGTCCGGTAGGCCGGCCGCCGGCGTGCCGGGTCGCGGCGAGTACTGGAATGTGAAAGCGGCGCTGAACCGCGATGCGCGCACAACGTCGAGCGTCGCCTGGAAATCCGCCTCGGTCTCGCCGGGGAAGCCGACGATGATGTCGGTGGTGATCGCGGCATCGGGCAGCCGATCCCGCACCTCGGCCAAAATGCTCAGGTAGCGCTCGCTGCGGTAACTGCGGCGCATGGCTTTCAGAATTCGGTCCGAGCCCGACTGCAACGGCATGTGCAGTTGTGGGCACACCGTCGGGGTGGCCGCCATCGCATCCAGCACATCGGTGGTGAAGTCGCGCGGGTGCGGCGAGGTGAACCTGATCCGTTCGATGCCGTCAATGCGGCCGCAAGCCCGCAGCAGATCGGCGAACGCTTGCCGGTCGCCGAATTGCGCCCCGTAGGAGTTGACGTTCTGCCCGAGCAGCGTCACCTCCAGAACGCCCTGTTCCGCCAGCATCTGCACCTCGGCGAGGATGTCGCCCGGCCGGCGGTCTGCCTCCTTGCCGCGGAGCGACGGCACGATGCAGAAGGTGCAGGTGTTGTTGCAGCCCACCGAGATGGAAACCCACGCCGATGACGTCGAGTCGCGGCGCGCGGGCAGCGACGACGGGAACACTTCGAGGGCTTCCAGAATTTCGATTTCCGCGGCCGCCTGGTGCCGCGCCCGTTCCAGCAACACCGGCAGGCTGCCGACATTGTGGGTCCCGAAGACGACGTCCACGTACGGGGCGCGGCGCAGGATCTCGCCGCGGTCCTTCTGAGCCAGGCAACCGCCCACGGCGATCTGCATGTCGGGTCTCGCCGCCTTGGCCGGCGCCAGGTGACTGAGATTCCCGTAGAGCTTGTTGTCCGCGTTCTCGCGCACGGCGCAGGTGTTGAACACCACTAGGTCGGCGGCCTGGCCGTCGGCCACGGGGAGGTAACCGGCCTGTTCCAGCAGGCCGGCCATCCGCTCGGAGTCGTGCACGTTCATTTGACAGCCGTAGGTCCGGACCTGATAGGTCCGGCCCGCCCCGGACGGGTGGGAGGTCGCCTCGCGCGGCAGAGAATCAGGCAGAACTGCGGTCACAACGGTCCAGGGTAAGACGCCCGGCGGCAGTGGAACGACCGATCGCGGTTCGCGTGGCCGAACAAGCAGTCAAGCCGGCCGCCGTCGGCGCGACGGTCGACGAGACGACGGTCCGGTTGGACCAACCGGCCAACGCCGATCGGCGGCGGTTCCCGATGGGGCTGTCGCGGTCGGTTCAGCGAGCGATCTCGGTGGCCCGGGACTCGCGGATGACGGTCACCCTGACCTGCCCCGGGTAGGTGAGCTCCTCCTCGATCTGCTTGGCCACCTCCCGGGCCAGCACGTGTGCCTCGAGGTCGTCCACCACTTCCGGCTTGACCATGACCCGAAGCTCACGGCCGGCCTGCATGGCGAAGACCTTCTCGACACCCTTCTTGCCGGCCGCGATGGCCTCGATGTGCTCCAGCCGCTGCACATACGACTCCAGCGACTCACGCCGTGCGCCGGGGCGACCACCGGAGCAGGCATCCGCGGCCTGCGTCAGCACCGCCTCCACCGTGGTCGGCAGTACCTCGTCGTGGTGCGCCTCGATGCAATGGGCAACAGCCTCCGATTCGCCGTAACGGCGGGCCAGTTCCGCGCCGACGATGGCGTGTGAGCCTTGAGCCTCGTGCGTCAGGGCCTTGCCGATGTCGTGCAGGAAAGCGCCGCGCGCCACGATGACCGGGTCATCGATGCCCAACTCGGCGGCCATGATGCGAGCAATGTGCGAGGTCTCCACAAGATGACCGAGAACGTTCTGCCCGTACGAGGTTCGGTACTTCAACCGTCCGACGAGCTTCACCAGCTCGGGATGCAGGTCGCTGATGCCCACGTCGAGCAGGGCGTCGTCGGCGGCTCTGGCACACAGTGCCTCCACCTCGTCCTGAGCCCGCTCGAAGGCCTCCTCGATGCGGTGCGGGTGAATGCGGCCGTCCTCGATGAGCATTTGCAGGGTCAGGCGGCCCACCTCGCGTCGCACCGGATCGAAACAGGACAGCAGCACCGCCTCAGGGGTGTCGTCGATGATGACGTTCACGCCGGTCACCGTTTCGAAGGTGCGGATGTTCCGGCCCTCGCGGCCGATGATGCGACCTTTGACCTCGTCGGCGGGCAGGTGCACGACCGACACCACGGACTGGGCGGTCTGGTCGGATGCCACCCGTTGGATGGCCTCCGCGACGATCGCCCTGGCCTTCTGCTTGGCCTCACCAATGGCTTCCGATTCGATGCGGCGGACCAGAAAGGCGGCATCCCGGCGCACGGCGTCCTCTTGGGAAGCCAGTAGCTCGGCCCGCGCGGCCGGCACGGTCAAGCCGGAGATCCGGGTCAGCTCGGTGAGTTGGTTGTTCTTCTCGGTCTCCAGCCGGGCGAATTCCTGCTCGAGTTCCGCGGCACGCGCGTTCAACCGGTTCGCTTCTCCGCCCGCCGCGGCGGCGCGCGCATCCAGCTTCTCCTGCAGCCTGATGAGCTCGTCCCGTTCGCTGCGGCTCCGCTTCCGATCTTCGGTCAACGCCTGCCGGTCATGGTTGAGGGCCTCGAGGTTCTCCTGCAGCCGGCTGCGGGCACGATCCAGTTCGGCCTGCTCCCCGAGCAGGGATTGGGACACCTCGCGGACCATTCGCTCGCGCTCCTGGCCCAGGCCCGCGCGCAGCTCGGTGACCTCCGCTTTCGCGTTGGCCAGCAGCCGATCGGCGTCCGACCGCGCTTCGGAACGCAGCTTGTCGGCGTCGGCGCGGGATCGCTCGCGCAGGTTCTCAGCCGCTTCGGCCGCGGCCCGCCGGATCTCCTGTGCGACCTCCGTCGCCTCCTGCCGCAGGGTTTGGATTGCGAGCCGATCGATGGCGTCAGAATCCGGAGCTACCGGGCTCTCGGTGAGGCCTGGCTGCGCGGGGGGAGCCGCCGATGCGGCGCGCGCGGGCGGTGCCGTGGAGGCCTTTTCCAGAGTCTCCGCCAGCAAACGCTTGATCGATGCTTCGTCGAGCCCCGAGTCTGCCGGCTTGCGGCGGACCAGGAATATCACGGCAATCAGCGCCACAAGCAAGGCCAGCGTGAGGACGATGACTACAGCGGACATGTCACCTCCCTAGGCACAGCTACCCAGCGGGTAGCAGCAACCGCCCTTCCGGAGCGGTGGGAGGATCGCGAAAACGGCCCTGCGGGCTCGATCTTCACGCGACATCGCCTGCGACGAACCTTCGCACGCGGCGCCACCGAGGCTCGGCCGGGCCGAGCTACTACTCAAGTATCTGTATCAACCGCGAACGATCGTCTCGTGCGCGTTTCGTGATTCTCCTGTGACATCGAGGCTAAAGAAAGGTTACGCTGCGGTCAAGCCGACCCGCCGGTCACCGGATCTCCACCCTCTCGTTACCCACCGTATGGGTGCATATCACGCGGGCGATCAGCTTTGGAACAGGCAGCCAGGCCGGCCAACAGCGCCCCGTTCGACCGAAACCGCCAGGCCCGACAGACTTGGGCGCAGCTGACCAACCCCGCGGGGCCGACGGACGTCGGCGGGATCTCGCGCCGCCCAACGGGCGGCACGGGTCAGGCCGCCGGCGCGGCATTCTCGTCAGCCGGACTGAGCCAGATACCGCGCGATCGCATCGTCAACGGCGCGGACGGCCACCGCTGGGGTGTAGCCCCGCCGGGCGAGCAATCCGACGAGGCGCCGCCGAGCTGCCTCATACCCAGCTTCCATGGCGGCATCGATGCGCTTGTCGAGCAACAGCTGCGCCCGTCCGAGTTCGGCATCGTCGCCCACCTCGGCCAGCGCCGCCCCGGCCACCTCGGCTTGAACACCATGCCGACGGAGCTCGCCGGCCAACGCCGACCGAGCCAGACCTCGATCGCGCGCCTTGGTCCGGACGAACGCGGCGGCGTAGGCGGCATCGTCGATCAAGCCGACCTCTTGCAACCGATCGAGGACCCGTTCGGCCACCTCAGGGTCGATCTCCCGCCGAGCCAGGGCCGACGCCAGATCGGCCCGCGACCTGGGCGATCCGGTCAACAGTCGAAGGCAGATGTTCTTGGCCCTCGCCTCGGCTGCCTGGTCGCGGCGGCCGGCCGAGGAATCCTGCGGACCGACGGGGCCGGGCGCCCGCTCCGGATCACCGGAGACGGAGGCCGGGCGGGAGACCGCCCGGCGCTCCAGCTCAGCGATCTCGGCCATGAGCCGGGCCAACCGGGCGGGGCGGTCGTCCGGTTCTTCACTCGGCCCCCAGCCCGGTGGCTCGGAGTGATCGAAGGAATCCCGACCAGTCGACGAGGCCGCACTCATCGGTGTCAGAAGTCCACCGAGGCGGGTGCCTGCTCGTCGTCGATGCGAGCGCCGACGCCCAGCTTCTCCTTGATGCGCTTGTTGAGCTCTTCCGCCACGTCCGGGTTGTCACGCAAGAAGTTCCGCGCGTTCTCCTTGCCCTGGCCGAGCTGCTCGCCGTCGTAGGTGTACCAGGCGCCGGCCTTGCGGACGAAGCCCTGCTCGACCCCGACGTCGATGAGCGATCCCTCACGCGAGATGCCCTGGCCGTAGATGATGTCGAACTCTGCCTGTTTGAACGGCGGCGCCATCTTGTTCTTGACGACCTTCACCCGGGTCCGGTTGCCGACGATATCGGCGCCGTCCTTGAGGGACTCGATACGGCGGATGTCGAGCCGGACCGAGGCGTAGAACTTCAGCGCCTTGCCGCCGGTGGTGGTCTCCGGCGACCCGAACATCACGCCGATCTTCTCGCGGAGCTGGTTGATGAAGATCATGGTGGTGTTGGTGGTGCTCAGCGCACCGGCCGTCTTGCGTAGGGCCTGGGACATCAGCCGGGCCTGCAGGCCGACATGGCTGTCGCCCATCTCCCCTTCGATCTCGGCCCGCGGCACCAGCGCCGCGACCGAATCGACCACCACCAGATCGATGGCGCCCGACCGGATCAGCATGTCGGCGATTTCGAGCGCCTGTTCACCGGTGTCCGGCTGCGAGACGAGCAGCGAATCGGTGTCGACGCCCAATTGACGGGCGTACTCGGGGTCGAGAGCGTGCTCGGCGTCGATGAAGGCCGCGATACCGCCGGCGGCCTGCACGCTGGCCACGGCATGCAGGGTGAGTGTGGTCTTGCCGGACGATTCCGGGCCGTAGATCTCGACGATGCGACCGCGGGGCAACCCGCCGATGCCGAGCGCCACGTCGAGAGCGATCGACCCGGTCGGGATCACCTCAACCGGCGCCCGGCCGTCGTCGCCCAGCCGCATCACCGATCCCTTGCCGAACTGCTTCTCGATTTGGGCCAGCGCGATGGTGAGCGCCTTGTCCCGATCAGGTGCCGTCATGGCCGAACGTTCCCTTCTGATGTGCTCACTGACCGGGGGTCCGGGAGCCGATGGAGACGACCGGAGGTGCTTTCCCCCAACGTCCGTTGTCGATGTGCTGCGATGTGACCGACGGTAGAGCCAGGCACCGACAGTCGTCCCTGAGCGATTTCCTGAGTGTGGACAATCCCGCTATGTGGATGACTTTAGACGTACACCCGTTCGATGTGCTGGTACGACACGGCGAGTCGGATTGATTTTCTTTCCGTGTCGCGACCCGTCGGCGCGGCTATGGACAACCCCGTACCGGAACGGATCCCACCCGATCCGGATCGCCGGTCGGGCGCACCACCGGGCCGTCGGGCCCACCACCGGGCCGTCGGGCGCACCACCGGGCCGTCAGCCCGGCAACAGGGCAGTCAGTCCCGCAACGAAGCCGTCAGTCCGGCAACCCGTGCCAAAGGGCCGCGGGCACCTCGAACGTCTCACAGACTGCCGCCCAGATCTTCTTGGGATCGATTCCGGCCCGCAGCGCCTCGTCGACGGTCTGCCCGTCCAGGGCGGAGAACACGTGATCGCTGGCCACCGAGGCCGCCCGGATCCGCCCGAAATGCGCATTCATCAGCGCGCGCAATTCGTTCAGCCGCATGCCGAAGCCTCCCGGCCCGCGGCAGCCGCGCCGGCCATCGTGGCACCAGACCGCCATCCGCACACCGCCGACCACCGCGCGCGGTTCGACGGCCGCCGGTAGCCATCCCCCGAGCACCGCGTGCGGTTCGACGGCCGCCGCGTGCCCTCCCCCGGCGACCGCGGGCAATCCGACGGCCACAGCCGAGCGCGGCACCCGGTCAGCATCCGCTCAACTCCACCTGGAGCTTTCCCTTCCAGGTATCGAGCAGCGAGTTCGCGGCGATGCCGCTGCCCGCCACGAACGCGACCACCGGGGTGTTGCTCGACTTCCAACCCACGATGCCGTTGCCGTCGGAATCGCTGCCGGCCGAGTACTGGCCCTGATAGCGGCTGTCGGCCGTCGCCCAGCAACCGCTGGTGCTCTGGGTGAACTGCGACTTGACGGCGTTCCAAATCGTGGCCGCATTGGCGTTCGTCTTGCCCTGCATGACGAGCGTCGCCATCTTCGCCGTCTGCGAGTCGGCGCACACGACCGTGCTGTCGGTCAGGGATTTGAACACGGACTCGTCGCTGGACGTCATGTGCAGCGAACTCAGATCCGTCGTGCACGAGGACGTGACCAGGCCACCGCCGACCGCCTTCATGCAATCCGTGAGGCCGGAACTGTCCTTGGTCGTGCTGCAGTTGATAACGGCGACGGTGCCGGAGGACGAGGTGCTCGTCGTGGTGGTGTGGGACGAGACGGACGCCGACGAGGACGTCGACGAGGACGTCGACGAGGACGTGGTCGACGACGAATTCCCGGTTGTGGAACCGCTCCCGGTGGAGGTGAACACCACGACCAGAACCACCACCACAACCACCGCGATGGCCGCTCCGATCACGGCGAGCAGCCGATTGCGCTTGCGGTTGTCCTGACCGGATCCGGGCGGACGGCCATTTCCCACCGGACGGGCATTGGCCGGCGGGAGCGGGCCGCCTGGACGGGACTGCCCGCCGGGCCCAGGAACTGATTGCGGACCGGGACCACCGAATGTCCGGTTACCCGGTCCGGGCGGGATCGGTCCGGAGGGCATAGGCGGCTGATGAACAGGCGCAGAAGGCGGCGGCACAGTCCCGGAGACGGGCATCGGCCCCGACATCGGACCCGACATCGGCCCGGGCATCGGACCTGAAATCGGACGGGACATCGCCGGCTTGGGCATCGGGGCCGCCGCGATCCCGGCGCTCGACGGGCCGTCGGGGAACTTCTCCGTCGCGCCTTGCGAGCGGGGATTGCTGGGGGCCAACGCGGCGCCCATGGCCACGGACGTTTCGGGCTGATCGAGGGTGGTGGCCACAACGCCGAGCCGCTCCCCGATCATCGACGCCACCAGGGGGATCCGGCTGGAGCCACCCACCAGATAAATGCCGGCCAGCTGCTGTGGGGTCAGACCCGCCCGGCGAACGGTCTCGTCGACCGAGTCCACCGTGCGGGCGATCACCGGCCGCACCAGCCCGTCGAATTCCTTGCGGGTCAGCAGGGTGTCCTCGAAGGGCTCCGGCATGGGCAGGTCGGTTTGTGCGTAGCGCGACAGGGTTTCCTTCGCAGCCCGCACGTCCTCCCGCAGAGTCCGGGCCGCCCGCCGATCAGAGGCGGTGCGAGGCCGGGACAGGGCCTGCCAGCGAGCGGGATCCTCGGCCGACATGGTGCGGCCGAGATGATCCACGATGGCCTGGTCGAAATCCACGCCACCGACGTCGGGCAACCCGGACTCGGCCAGAACCGCGAACCCTTGTGGGTTGGCACCGACGACCGCACAGTCGAAGGTGCCGCCGCCGAGGTCGTACACGGCCAGACAGGAACCAGCGGGCAACGACTTGCCCGGCAGCGAGGCGAAATGGGCGGCCGCGGCCACCGGCTCGGGGATCAGGGTGATCGACGGCCCCAGGCCGGCCGCGCGGGCGGCGGCCAGCAGCACGTTCTTGCGTGACGAGCCCCAGGCGGCCGGGTGGGTCAGGTGGACTTCGTCCGGCGACTTCCCGTTGAGCTGCCGGCGGGCCTCGTCGGCCACCCGGTGCAGCACCGCGGAGATGGCGTCGACCACGGGGACCACGCGGGCACCGAGCAGGATGTCACCGTCATCGATCCGGCGCTTGGGATTGGCCTCGAACCGCTCGGGGGCGGTTCGGGACTTGCGTTCGGCGTCGCGGCCGACGCTGATGGTGTCGTCCTCCTCGACGAAGATCGCGGAGGGAATCCAGTTACCGCCGTCGATGGCCAGCACCCGGGCCGGCCGGCCCGGCGACAGCAATACGGCGACGGTGTTCGACGTGCCGAAGTCGATGCCCAGGACGTCACGCGGCTCGGGCCGTGGGTTCACCGGTCAGAGCCTCCTTCGTGGCGTGCGGCGTTGTGACGGCACCGATGGATCGGTTCTCCCACCGTCAGAAAAACCGCCGGCACTCGGCAGAGCGGCACCGGCGGAACCACGAATCGTTCCCCCGTTCCGCGGCACTGTGAGTGTGCCAGAACGGGGCTGGTTCCCGCGTCCGATCGGACCGCATCCCACCGGAAACGCCCCACGGCGGCCACGGCCGGGAATGCCGTCAGGCGGCCAGCTCCCGCATTCCCAGGGTCAGCGCGGTGAGCCGCTCGGTCACCGGCTCCAGTTGCCCCAGCCGCTCACGCAGGGTCCCGGAGGCCTCGACGGCATCGGACACCGCCCCGACCAGCCGGCCGTACTCGGCCACGCCGGCATCGATCTGGGTCTGCAGCGTCTGCGCCCGGGACGCCCCGTGACCATTCCGGCCGCCGGCCTTGAGCAGCGCGGTGGCCTCGCGGGCCAGGCGTCGCAGGCGCAATTCCGCCGCGTCGGCTTCCTCGATCACCTCGCGCCGCAACGCACCCATCGTCGAATCGTCGACCACGCCGACGAGGCCGACCAGCTGACGAAGGCTGTCGGAATAGCCGCTGAGCCGATCCATCTCGCCGCGCAGCGAGAGGTGCACGACACCCCGACCCGGCTGAGGCGGCGGAAGCGCGGCCACCACCCGTCCGCGCCGCCGCAGATCGCCGACGGCACGAACGAACCCGGCGCCGGCCCAGGCGAGCACCACAGCGGCGAAGATCAGGAAGAAGATCACGGTGGCGGAGACCGAACCACCGACCAGCGACACGATCGCGGCAGCGGTGCCGGCCAACCCCAGACCAGCGCCGACTCCCCAGGCCTGCACCCGGCGCCGGGCCGCGTCTCGACGGCGTAACGCGATCAACGCTGGGTCGCGCCGGGTGCGCACGAATTCCGACGCTGCCGAGCTGACCTGGTGGGCGGTTTCCCGCCCGCGCATGACCATCGCTCGATCCGCCGGCAGGTTGGTCAGCTGCCGCAACAAGGCGCGGCGCATCGGCTACTGGTTCGGCTGCTTGGTGAACTGCGGGGCCGCCGGCACACCGGGCGCGGCGGCGCCGGTGCCGGCGTCGATGGCCCGGCCCTGCTGGCCGGCCAGCTCGGGGTGCAACTGCGCCCGCAGCTGATCCAGGCGCGAAGCCCCAGCCATGTCCAGTGTGGACTTCTGCACCTCGAGCATCCGGCCCTCGACCGAACTCTGCGACAGTTCCGCCGAGCCGAGCGCGTTGGCGTAGCGCCGTTCGATCTTGTCCCGGACCTCGTCCAGCGAGGGGGTGTTTCCAGGCGCCGAGAGCTGCGACATGGACTGCAAAGACGCCGACACCTGCTCCTGCATCTTGGCCTGCTCCAACTGGGAGAGCAGCTTGGTCCGCTCGGCCAGCTTGGTCTGCAGCATCATGGCGTTGTTCTCGACGGCTCTCTTGGCCTGCTCGGCGGCCTGCAGCGCCTGGTCGTGCATGCGCTTGAGGTCTTCCATCTGCTGTTCCGCGGCCACCAGCTGAGTGGCGAACATCTGGGCGGTTTGCTCATATTCGGCGGCTTTGGTCGTGTCGCCCTTGGCACGCGCCTCGTCGGCCAACACCAACGCCTGCCGGGCCGAGGCCTGGAACCGCTCGACCTCGCCCATCTGCCGGGTGAGCTTCATCTCCAGCTGGCGCTGGTTGCCGATCACCGCGGCCGCCTGCTGAGAGAGCGCGGCATGCTGCCGCTGAGCATCCTCGATGGCTTGCTGGATCTGCACCTTGGGATCGGCGTACTCGTCCACCTTCGACGAGAACAACGCCATCAGGTACTTCCAGCTCTTGACGAACGGGCTTGCCATTGGTCTCTCGGTTCCTTCCGCCAGTGCGGGTGCCGCGGCTCCGGCGCGGCAACCCTTGCCGAAGCCCATCGTGTCAGGTAACGCTCTCAGCTTCCATCATGAGCCCTGGCGACGGGAGGGCATCAGGGAGTTCCCCGGCAAAATCCCCGCTCCCCGCCCCGACCGGCCACCGGAACCCCGGATATTCGGCGGGCGACCGCGTCAGGGTCAGCCGGCGTCGCCGTCTGGCCGGTTCCCGGTCTGGCTGGCCTGAAGACCCTGGCCTGTGGTGTCAGACTCGAACGGGGCATGATCAGGGCCCTGGCGTCAGGGTGCGTCAACCCGGTTGCGCGCCCGCGACCGGCCAGCCCGGTCATGGATCAGCCAGGAGGCCGAGGAGGACGGATGGGTCGGCACGGCGCCCCGCAACGTCGCCGGGGGGTGGCCGGTTGGCTCGTAGCCGCCGTCGCCGGGGTCGTCGTGGTGGCGATCGCCATCGTGGTCTTCGTGCTGGTGGTAGGGCGCGACACGTCCTCGACGTCCGGGTGTTCCGCGACGGTCCAGCTGTCCGTGACGTCCGCCGACGATTTGTCCGCCGCGGTCACCGCGGCCGCAGCCGCCTTCGACGCCACCCATCCCGTCATCCGGTCCGCCTGCGTGACGACCAAAGTCATCGGCCAGCCGGACAGCCGGACCGCGACGGCGTTGATGTCCAGTTCTGGCGGCGGCGATGCACCCGCGCTGTGGGTGGCCGACTCCACGGCGGCCATCGATGCGATCGCCCGAACCGATGGTGCGTTGGTCGCCGGCCGGTCGACCAGCGCGATAGCCTCCTCCCCCGTCGTGCTGGCGGTGCGGACTTCGGACGCGGAAGCGGTCAGAGCCGCCGGCGACGCGCTGACCTGGTCCTCGCTGCCCGCGCTCGGGACGGCCATCAGTCCACCTTCGGGTCCGTGGTCGCTGGCCCTGCCCAGCCCGGCCGACAACCTGCCGGTGAACTACGCGCTGCAGTCAGTGGTGGCCGGTCAGGCGGCCAGCAGCGTCCCGGTCACCGCGGCCGACGTCGGCACCGCCGCGGCGGCTCTGGCCCAGCTCGGTGGGAATGCGGCGAAGAATCCTCCGTCATCGGTGGCCGACGCCCTCACCGCGCTGGCGTCCGGGAAAGCCGACTTCACGGCCGTGCCCGCCTTCGAGTCGCAGGTCGCGGCGGCCGGAGCCGACGGGCACATCGCCGCGCTCTACCCGGCGGGATCCGATGTCGCCGCCCCGGTGTATGTCGTGCCGATCACCGCGTCATGGGTCAACGAGACCGAACAAGCCGCCGCCGCGGCCTTCTCCGCCTACCTGGACGATCAACCCGGTCGCCAGAGCCTCGCCGACCACGGCTTGCGGGTCGCCGGAACCACGCCGGCCAAGGCGCTGCCGGGTGTCGACCTGACCGCCAAGGTGACCACGCTGGCACCCACCGCGGGGCTGGAATCCGGCCTGGCTGCCGCCCTGACCACCGCAGCGAGCCCGGGCTCTTCCCCGGCCTCGACCAGCGCGGCGCCAGCGGTGTCCCCGACCACGTCGTCCCCGACCACGTCGCCCCCGGCCACGTCGTCCCCGGCCGCCTCGGCCACCGGCACGACCTTGGCTTCCGCCGCGACCAGCGGTACCGCCACCCGATCGTCGGATCCCACCGGGTCGTCCACCAAGGCGGCCACCAAGTCGGCCGGCTCGGACCCGAGCGGTCCGACCGGGCCGGTGGTCACCTTCCTGATCGACGCGTCGGCCACCATGAGCCAGCAGGTCAATGGGAAGTCCCGGTTGGACTGGGTCAAGACGGCCCTCGGGAACTACCTGCGCCGGCTGCCGAACTCGGACGCCGGCCTGTACGAGGTGTCCACGTCCGTCGGCCCAGCCGGCTACCACCAGGCGGTGACAACCGGGCCGTTGGCGGGGCGAACCGGCACGTCCACCCGGGCCGCCACGCTGAGCAGTGCTCTGGCCGGGTTCACGGCCGCCGGGAAATGCAATTCCTACGGTGCACTGCAGACCGCCTACGCCCGGGCCGCCCAGAATCCGCTGCCGAGCCGCAAGAACTTCGTCGTGCTGATCACCGCATCTTCGGACGCCGCCCCGAGTCTGCCGCGCGACCAGCTCGTCTCGTCGCTGTCCGACAGCGCGTCCAACGCCGCGACGACCGTGGAATTGGACGTCGTGGGGCTGGCCGCGAACGTCGATGCGGATGCGATGACCCAGATCGCTCGCGCCGGCCGCGGCTCCTTCACCGCGGTCGCCGCGGATCAGCTCGATGGCTGGCTGAACGACGCGAAGCGGTTCGGCTGACCGGACCGGCGTCAGGCGTAGGCCTCGACGGGCGGGCACGAGCAGACGAGATTCCGGTCGCCGAACGCTCCGTCGATGCGGCCGACCGGCGGGAAGTACTTCTGGGCCGGATTGACGCCGGCCGGGAAGACCGCCTCGCTACGGGAGTAGGGGTGAGCCCAGTCCCCCGCCAGCTCTGCCGCCGTGTGGGGCGCGCCACGGAGCGGGTTGTCGGTCAGCGGCCACTCCTCGGCGGCGACTCGGTCGATCTCGCCCTTGATCGAGATCATGGCGTCGCAGAACCGGTTGAGCTCGGCCAGGTCTTCGCTCTCGGTGGGCTCCACCATCAGGGTCCCGGCGACCGGGAACGACATGGTTGGGGCGTGAAAGCCGTAATCGGCCAGGCGTTTGGCGACGTCGTCGACGGTCACGCCGGTGGCGGCGGTGATCGGCCGGAGATCCAGGATGCACTCGTGTGCCACGAAACCGTGCGCGTCCGTGTAGAGCACCGGGAAATGCTCGTCCAGCCGGCGGGCGATGTAGTTGGCGGACGCGACGGCGGTCAGGGTGGCCGTACGCAGTCCCTCGGCGCCCATCATCCGGATGTAGGCCCAGCTGATCGGCAGGATCGAGGCCGAACCCCACGGGGCGGCGGCGACGGCGCCGGTGCCGCCGAACTCGGGCCGGTCCACACCCAGCGACCGGGTCGAACCGGCGGGCAGACCGGCCAGCGGATGGCGGGGCAGGAACGGCGCCAGATGCGCCGCCACCGCGACAGGCCCGACCCCGGGGCCGCCTCCGCCGTGCGGGATGCAGAAGGTCTTGTGCAGGTTCAAGTGCGACACGTCGCCCCCGAAGGCGCCCGGCTGCGCCAGGCCGACCAGCGCGTTCAGGTTCGCTCCGTCGACGTAGACCTGACCGCCGGCCGTGTGCACCCACTCGGCGACCGTGGTGATCGTGTCCTCGAAAACACCGTGGGTCGACGGATAGGTGACCATGATCGCTGCCAGCCGGTCGGCGTGGGTGTCGAGCTTGATCCGCAGGTCGTCCAGGTCGATGTTGCCCCCGGCCCCGGTGGCCACCACAACCACCTTCATGCCGGCCATCACCGCGCTCGCCGCGTTGGTGCCGTGCGCGCTGGCGGGAATCAGGCAGACGTCGCGGTGGGCTTCATGCCGGGACCGGTGATAGCCACGGATGGCCATCAAACCCGAGAACTCCCCCTGTGATCCGGCGTTGGGCTGCAGGGAGACCACCGCGTATCCCGTGATCTCGACCAGGTATCGCTCCAGCTGGTCGATCAGTTCGAGCATTCCGGAGGCGTCCTCCACCGGCGCGTAAGGGTGGAGTCCGGCGAATTCCGGCCAGGTGATGGGCTCCATCTCGGTCGAGGCGTTCAGCTTCATCGTGCACGACCCCAGCGGAATCATGGTCCGGTCGAGCGCCAGATCCATGTCCGAGAGGCGCCGCAGGTAGCGCAGCAGGGCGGTCTCCGAGCGGTGCTCGTGGAAGACCGGGTGCGTCAAGTACGGCGTGGTCCGGGCGAACGGCTCGGGCAGGGCGGGCGTGGCGGGCGCCGTCGGCGCCAGCGCCACCCCGAAGGCCTCCGCCACCAGCCGCAGGTCGCCCACGGTGGTGGGTTCGGACACCGCGATCTGGACGGCATCATCGCCGTCGGCCCACAGGTTGACACCCAGCTCGCGGGCGCGGGCGACGATGGCCTTGGCTCGCCCCGGCGCAGCCACCCGAACGGTGTCGAAGAACAGGTCGCCGTCGAGCCGAAATCCCCCCTGTCGCAGCGATTCCGCTAGCCACCAGGCCTTGGACCGCACGGTGCGCGCGATCTCCGAAAGGCCCTCCGGCCCGTGGTACACGGCGTACATCGAGGCCATCACGGCCAGCAGGACCTGGGCCGTGCAGATGTTGCTGGTGGCCTTTTCGCGACGGATGTGCTGTTCCCGGGTCTGCAGGGCCAGCCGATAGGCCGGATTTCCGTGGCTGTCGTGCGAGACGCCGACCAGCCGGCCGGGCAGCTGTCGTTGAGCATCGGCACGCACCGCCAGGAAGCCGGCGTGCGGTCCCCCGAAACCGATGGGCACCCCGAACCGCTGGGACGAACCGATAGCCACGTCCGCGCGTCTTGCCCGGCGAACGCAGCAGCGTCAGCGCGAGCAGGTCGGTGGCCACGGCCACCTTGGCGCCGCGCCGGTGCGCCTCGGCGACATGCCCGGCCTGATCCCGGACGGCGCCAGAGGCAGCGGGATAGGACAGCAGCACGCCGAAGTAGTCGGCTTCCGGGGTGGGGTCCACCGCGAGATCGACGACCGCCACGTCGATGCCGATCGGTTCGCCCGGGTCCGCAGCACCTCGACGGTCTGTGGCAGCGTGTCGGCGTCCACCAGGAAGCGATTCGACTTCGACTTGGCCGTCCGCTTCATCAGGGTGATCGCCTCGGCGGCGGCGGTGGCTTCGTCCAACATGGAGGCGTTGGCGATGTCCAGGCCGGTGAGATCGGCGACGGCGGTCTGGAAGTTCAGCAGCGCCTCCAGCCGGCCCTGGGCAATCTCGGGTTGGTACGGCGTGTACGCGGTGTACCAGGCCGGTTTCTCCAGCACGTTCCGCTTGATCACGCCGGGCACCGGCGTGCTCCGCGTACCCCAGGCCGATCATCTGCACCATGGGCCGGTTGCGGGCGGCCAGGCCGCGCAGTTCGGCGATCGCTACCCCGCTTTTCGGACAGCGCCGGCGGCAGGTCGAGCGGCCGGTCGAGCCGGATGGCCGGCGGCACGATCTGGTCCGCCAGGGCGGCCGATTGGGGTTGATCGAGCGCTTCCAGGAGGGCCGCCCGACCCGGCTGGTCCGGTCCGATGTGCCGGGCCGCGAACGATTGCGGGTCGAGTGGAGAAGGGCCCGAGAAGTCGGTGTGCGCGCCCGCGGAGTGCCGCAGAGCCGGGTGAGCGTCGGGGGTCGATGTCATGGGTTCCGCCTCGGTCTCGCCCCGGCGGACACCCGCCGGGAAGTCGGTCGGGTGTGCCCACGCCTTCCAGCCGCAGGCACGCCCGTCTTCGGGGTCTCCCCTTCTGTCATCGGTGCCTGAGAGCTTCACCTGGCGCGGCTTGCCCCGTGGGCGGAGCGACCCGGTGCGCCGGGCCCCTCACTTTCCAGAGGTGTCTACATCCTCGCGGTCTGGTGGCCTGAGAGATTGGCAGGGAGGCTTGCTCCTTCGGCGTCCGGACGCGGTCCGGGAACCGGGCAACGTCAGGACTCTCCCGCGAGGGATCGTCGACGTCCGTCATGGTAACCAGCCGGAGCCGC
>CAWEFT010000012.1:0-24977 GCA_963808365.1 uncultured Actinomycetota bacterium
TATGCGGCCGAGATGATCCACGATGGCCTGGTCGAAATCCACGCCACCGACGTCGGGCAACCCGGACTCGGCCAGAACCGCGAACCCTTGTGGGTTGGCACCGACGACCGCACAGTCGAAGGTGCCGCCGCCGAGGTCGTACACGGCCAGACAGGAACCAGCGGGCAACGACTTGCCCGGCAGCGAGGCGAAATGGGCGGCCGCGGCCACCGGCTCGGGGATCAGGGTGATCGACGGCCCCAGGCCGGCCGCGCGGGCGGCGGCCAGCAGCACGTTCTTGCGTGACGAGCCCCAGGCGGCCGGGTGGGTCAGGTGGACTTCGTCCGGCGACTTCCCGTTGAGCTGCCGGCGGGCCTCGTCGGCCACCCGGTGCAGCACCGCGGAGATGGCGTCGACCACGGGGAGCCGGGGCACCGAGCAGGTGTCACCGTCATCGATCCGGCGCTTGGGATTGGCCTCGAACCGCTCGGGGGCGGTTCGGGACTTGGTCGGCGTCGCGGCCGACGCTGATGGTGTCCTCCTCGACGAAGATCGCGGAGGGAATCCAGTTACCGCCGTCGATGGCCAGCACCCGGGCCGGCCGGCCCGGCGACAGCAATACGGCGACGGTGTTCGACCTGCCGAAGTCGATGCCCAGGACGTCACGCGGCTCGGGCCGTGGGTTCACCGGTCAGAGCCTCCTTCGTGGCGTGCGGCGTTGTGACGGCACCGATGGATCGGTTCTCCCACCGTCAGAAAAACCGCCGGCACTCGGCAGAGCGGCACCGGCGGAACCACGAATCGTTCCCCCGTTCCGCGGCACTGTGAGTGTGCCAGAACGGGGCTGGTTCCCGCGTCCGATCGGACCGCATCCCACCGGAAACGCCCCACGGCGGCCACGGCCGGGAATGCCGTCAGGCGGCCAGCTCCCGCATTCCCAGGGTCAGCGCGGTGAGCCGCTCGGTCACCGGCTCCAGTTGCCCCAGCCGCTCACGCAGGGTCCCGGAGGCCTCGACAGCATCGGACACCGCCCCGACCAGCCGGCCGTACTCGGCCACGCCGGCATCGATCTGGGTCTGCAGCGTCTGCGCCCGGGACGCCCCGTGACCATTCCGGCCGCCGGCCTTGAGCAGCGCGGTGGCCTCGCCGGCCAGGCGTCGCAGGCGCAATTCCGCCGCGTCGGCTTCCTCGATCACCTCGCGCCGCAACGCACCCATCGTCGAATCGTCGACCACGCCGACGAGGCCGACCAGCTGACGAAGGCTGTCGGAATAGCCGCTGAGCCGATCCATCTCGCCGCGCAGCGAGAGGTGCACGACACCCCGACCCGGCTGAGGCGGCGGAAGCGCGGCCACCACCCGTCCGCGCCGCCGCAGATCGCCGACGGCACGAACGAACCCGGCGCCGGCCCAGGCGAGCACCACAGCGGCGAAGATCAGGAAGAAGATCACGGTGGCGGAGACCGAACCACCGACCAGCGACACGATCGCGGCAGCGGTGCCGGCCAACCCCAGACCAGCGCCGACTCCCCAGGCCTGCACCCGGCGCCGGGCCGCGTCTCGACGGCGTAACGCGATCAACGCTGGGTCGCGCCGGGTGCGCACGAATTCCGACGCTGCCGAGCTGACCTGGTGGGCGGTTTCCCGCCCGCGCATGACCATCGCTCGATCCGCCGGCAGGTTGGTCAGCTGCCGCAACAAGGCGCGGCGCATCGGCTACTGGTTCGGCTGCTTGGTGAACTGCGGGGCCGCCGGCACACCGGGCGCGGCGGCGCCGGTGCCGGCGTCGATGGCCCGGCCCTGCTGGCCGGCCAGCTCGGGGTGCAACTGCGCCCGCAGCTGATCCAGGCGCGAAGCCCCAGCCATGTCCAGTGTGGACTTCTGCACCTCGAGCATCCGGCCCTCGACCGAACTCTGCGACAGTTCCGCCGAGCCGAGCGCGTTGGCGTAGCGCCGTTCGATCTTGTCCCGGACCTCGTCCAGCGAGGGGGTGTTTCCAGGCGCCGAGAGCTGCGACATGGACTGCAAAGACGCCGACACCTGCTCCTGCATCTTGGCCTGCTCCAACTGGGAGAGCAGCTTGGTCCGCTCGGCCAGCTTGGTCTGCAGCATCATGGCGTTGTTCTCGACGGCTCTCTTGGCCTGCTCGGCGGCCTGCAGCGCCTGGTCGTGCATGCGCTTGAGGTCTTCCATCTGCTGTTCCGCGGCCACCAGCTGAGTGGCGAACATCTGGGCGGTTTGCTCATATTCGGCGGCTTTGGTCGTGTCGCCCTTGGCACGCGCCTCGTCGGCCAACACCAACGCCTGCCGGGCCGAGGCCTGGAACCGCTCGACCTCGCCCATCTGCCGGGTGAGCTTCATCTCCAGCTGGCGCTGGTTGCCGATCACCGCGGCCGCCTGCTGAGAGAGCGCGGCATGCTGCCGCTGAGCATCCTCGATGGCTTGCTGGATCTGCACCTTGGGATCGGCGTACTCGTCCACCTTCGACGAGAACAACGCCATCAGGTACTTCCAGCTCTTGACGAACGGGCTTGCCATTGGTCTCTCGGTTCCTTCCGCCAGTGCGGGTGCCGCGGCTCCGGCGCGGCAACCCTTGCCGAAGCCCATCGTGTCAGGTAACGCTCTCAGCTTCCATCATGAGCCCTGGCGACGGGAGGGCATCAGGGAGTTCCCCGGCAAAATCCCCGCTCCCCGCCCCGACCGGCCACCGGAACCCCGGATATTCGGCGGGCGACCGCGTCAGGGTCAGCCGGCGTCGCCGTCTGGCCGGTTCCCGGTCTGGCTGGCCTGAAGACCCTGGCCTGTGGTGTCAGACTCGAACGGGGCATGATCAGGGCCCTGGCGTCAGGGTGCGTCAACCCGGTTGCGCGCCCGCGACCGGCCAGCCCGGTCATGGATCAGCCAGGAGGCCGAGGAGGACGGATGGGTCGGCACGGCGCCCCGCAACGTCGCCGGGGGGTGGCCGGTTGGCTCGTAGCCGCCGTCGCCGGGGTCGTCGTGGTGGCGATCGCCATCGTGGTCTTCGTGCTGGTGGTAGGGCGCGACACGTCCTCGACGTCCGGGTGTTCCGCGACGGTCCAGCTGTCCGTGACGTCCGCCGACGATTTGTCCGCCGCGGTCACCGCGGCCGCAGCCGCCTTCGACGCCACCCATCCCGTCATCCGGTCCGCCTGCGTGACGACCAAAGTCATCGGCCAGCCGGACAGCCGGACCGCGACGGCGTTGATGTCCAGTTCTGGCGGCGGCGATGCACCCGCGCTGTGGGTGGCCGACTCCACGGCGGCCATCGATGCGATCGCCCGAACCGATGGTGCGTTGGTCGCCGGCCGGTCGACCAGCGCGATAGCCTCCTCCCCCGTCGTGCTGGCGGTGCGGACTTCGGACGCGGAAGCGGTCAGAGCCGCCGGCGACGCGCTGACCTGGTCCTCGCTGCCCGCGCTCGGGACGGCCATCAGTCCACCTTCGGGTCCGTGGTCGCTGGCCCTGCCCAGCCCGGCCGACAACCTGCCGGTGAACTACGCGCTGCAGTCAGTGGTGGCCGGTCAGGCGGCCAGCAGCGTCCCGGTCACCGCGGCCGACGTCGGCACCGCCGCGGCGGCTCTGGCCCAGCTCGGTGGGAATGCGGCGAAGAATCCTCCGTCATCGGTGGCCGACGCCCTCACCGCGCTGGCGTCCGGGAAAGCCGACTTCACGGCCGTGCCCGCCTTCGAGTCGCAGGTCGCGGCGGCCGGAGCCGACGGGCACATCGCCGCGCTCTACCCGGCGGGATCCGATGTCGCCGCCCCGGTGTATGTCGTGCCGATCACCGCGTCATGGGTCAACGAGACCGAACAAGCCGCCGCCGCGGCCTTCTCCGCCTACCTGGACGATCAACCCGGTCGCCAGAGCCTCGCCGACCACGGCTTGCGGGTCGCCGGAACCACGCCGGCCAAGGCGCTGCCGGGTGTCGACCTGACCGCCAAGGTGACCACGCTGGCACCCACCGCGGGGCTGGAATCCGGCCTGGCTGCCGCCCTGACCACCGCAGCGAGCCCGGGCTCTTCCCCGGCCTCGACCAGCGCGGCGCCAGCGGTGTCCCCGACCACGTCGTCCCCGACCACGTCGCCCCCGGCCACGTCGTCCCCGGCCGCCTCGGCCACCGGCACGACCTTGGCTTCCGCCGCGACCAGCGGTACCGCCACCCGATCGTCGGATCCCACCGGGTCGTCCACCAAGGCGGCCACCAAGTCGGCCGGCTCGGACCCGAGCGGTCCGACCGGGCCGGTGGTCACCTTCCTGATCGACGCGTCGGCCACCATGAGCCAGCAGGTCAATGGGAAGTCCCGGTTGGACTGGGTCAAGACGGCCCTCGGGAACTACCTGCGCCGGCTGCCGAACTCGGACGCCGGCCTGTACGAGGTGTCCACGTCCGTCGGCCCAGCCGGCTACCACCAGGCGGTGACAACCGGGCCGTTGGCGGGGCGAACCGGCACGTCCACCCGGGCCGCCACGCTGAGCAGTGCTCTGGCCGGGTTCACGGCCGCCGGGAAATGCAATTCCTACGGTGCACTGCAGACCGCCTACGCCCGGGCCGCCCAGAATCCGCTGCCGAGCCGCAAGAACTTCGTCGTGCTGATCACCGCATCTTCGGACGCCGCCCCGAGTCTGCCGCGCGACCAGCTCGTCTCGTCGCTGTCCGACAGCGCGTCCAACGCCGCGACGACCGTGGAATTGGACGTCGTGGGGCTGGCCGCGAACGTCGATGCGGATGCGATGACCCAGATCGCTCGCGCCGGCCGCGGCTCCTTCACCGCGGTCGCCGCGGATCAGCTCGATGGCTGGCTGAACGACGCGAAGCGGTTCGGCTGACCGGACCGGCGTCAGGCGTAGGCCTCGACGGGCGGGCACGAGCAGACGAGATTCCGGTCGCCGAACGCTCCGTCGATGCGGCCGACCGGCGGGAAGTACTTCTGGGCCGGATTGACGCCGGCCGGGAAGACCGCCTCGCTACGGGAGTAGGGGTGAGCCCAGTCCCCCGCCAGCTCTGCCGCCGTGTGGGGCGCGCCACGGAGCGGGTTGTCGGTCAGCGGCCACTCCTCGGCGGCGACTCGGTCGATCTCGCCCTTGATCGAGATCATGGCGTCGCAGAACCGGTTGAGCTCGGCCAGGTCTTCGCTCTCGGTGGGCTCCACCATCAGGGTCCCGGCGACCGGGAACGACATGGTTGGGGCGTGAAAGCCGTAATCGGCCAGGCGTTTGGCGACGTCGTCGACGGTCACGCCGGTGGCGGCGGTGATCGGCCGGAGATCCAGGATGCACTCGTGTGCCACGAAACCGTGCGCGTCCGTGTAGAGCACCGGGAAATGCTCGTCCAGCCGGCGGGCGATGTAGTTGGCGGACGCGACGGCGGTCAGGGTGGCCGTACGCAGTCCCTCGGCGCCCATCATCCGGATGTAGGCCCAGCTGATCGGCAGGATCGAGGCCGAACCCCACGGGGCGGCGGCGACGGCGCCGGTGCCGCCGAACTCGGGCCGGTCCACACCCAGCGACCGGGTCGAACCGGCGGGCAGACCGGCCAGCGGATGGCGGGGCAGGAACGGCGCCAGATGCGCCGCCACCGCGACAGGCCCGACCCCGGGGCCGCCTCCGCCGTGCGGGATGCAGAAGGTCTTGTGCAGGTTCAAGTGCGACACGTCGCCCCCGAAGGCGCCCGGCTGCGCCAGGCCGACCAGCGCGTTCAGGTTCGCTCCGTCGACGTAGACCTGACCGCCGGCCGTGTGCACCCACTCGGCGACCGTGGTGATCGTGTCCTCGAAAACACCGTGGGTCGACGGATAGGTGACCATGATCGCTGCCAGCCGGTCGGCGTGGGTGTCGAGCTTGATCCGCAGGTCGTCCAGGTCGATGTTGCCCCCGGCCCCGGTGGCCACCACAACCACCTTCATGCCGGCCATCACCGCGCTCGCCGCGTTGGTGCCGTGCGCGCTGGCGGGAATCAGGCAGACGTCGCGGTGGGCTTCATGCCGGGACCGGTGATAGCCACGGATGGCCATCAAACCCGAGAACTCCCCCTGTGATCCGGCGTTGGGCTGCAGGGAGACCACCGCGTATCCCGTGATCTCGACCAGGTATCGCTCCAGCTGGTCGATCAGTTCGAGCATTCCGGAGGCGTCCTCCACCGGCGCGTAAGGGTGGAGTCCGGCGAATTCCGGCCAGGTGATGGGCTCCATCTCGGTCGAGGCGTTCAGCTTCATCGTGCACGACCCCAGCGGAATCATGGTCCGGTCGAGCGCCAGATCCATGTCCGAGAGGCGCCGCAGGTAGCGCAGCAGGGCGGTCTCCGAGCGGTGCTCGTGGAAGACCGGGTGCGTCAAGTACGGCGTGGTCCGGGCGAACGGCTCGGGCAGGGCGGGCGTGGCGGGCGCCGTCGGCGCCAGCGCCACCCCGAAGGCCTCCGCCACCAGCCGCAGGTCGCCCACGGTGGTGGGTTCGGACACCGCGATCTGGACGGCATCATCGCCGTCGGCCCACAGGTTGACACCCAGCTCGCGGGCGCGGGCGACGATGGCCTTGGCTCGCCCCGGCGCAGCCACCCGAACGGTGTCGAAGAACAGGTCGCCGTCGAGCCGAAATCCCCCCTGTCGCAGCGATTCCGCTAGCCACCAGGCCTTGGACCGCACGGTGCGCGCGATCTCCGAAAGGCCCTCCGGCCCGTGGTACACGGCGTACATCGAGGCCATCACGGCCAGCAGGACCTGGGCCGTGCAGATGTTGCTGGTGGCCTTTTCGCGACGGATGTGCTGTTCCCGGGTCTGCAGGGCCAGCCGATAGGCCGGATTTCCGTGGCTGTCGTGCGAGACGCCGACCAGCCGGCCGGGCAGCTGTCGTTGAGCATCGGCACGCACCGCCAGGAAGCCGGCGTGCGGTCCCCCGAAACCGATGGGCACCCCGAACCGCTGGGACGAACCGATAGCCACGTCCGCGCCGATCTCGCCCGGCGAACGCAGCAGCGTCAGCGCGAGCAGGTCGGTGGCCACGGCCACCTTGGCGCCGCGCCGGTGCGCCTCGGCGACATGCCCGGCCTGATCCCGGACGGCGCCAGAGGCAGCGGGATAGGACAGCAGCACGCCGAAGTAGTCGGCTTCCGGGGTGGGGTCCGCCGCGAGATCGACGACCGCCACGTCGATGCCGATCGGTTCGGCCCGGGTCCGCAGCACCTCGACGGTCTGTGGCAGCGTGTCGGCGTCCACCAGGAAGCGATTCGACTTCGACTTGGCCGTCCGCTTCATCAGGGTCATCGCCTCGGCGGCGGCGGTGGCTTCGTCCAACATGGAGGCGTTGGCGATGTCCAGGCCGGTGAGATCGGCGACGGCGGTCTGGAAGTTCAGCAGCGCCTCCAGCCGGCCCTGGGAGATCTCGGGTTGGTACGGCGTGTACGCGGTGTACCAGGCCGGATTCTCCAGCACGTTCCGCTTGATCACGCCGGGCACCAGCGTGTCCGCGTACCCCAGGCCGATCATCTGCACCATGGGCCGGTTGCGGGCGGCCAGGCCGCGCAGTTCGGCGATCGCTTCCGCTTCGGACAGCGCCGGCGGCAGGTCGAGCGGCCGGTCGAGCCGGATGGCCGGCGGCACGATCTGGTCCGCCAGGGCGGCGAAGTCGGGTTGATCGAGCGCTTCCAGGAGGGCCGCCCGACCCGGCTGGTCCGGTCCGATGTGCCGGGCCGCGAACGATTGCGGGTCGAGTGGAGAAGGGCCCGAGAAGTCGGTGTGCGCGCCCGCGGAGTGCCGCAGAGCCGGGTGAGCGTCGGGGGTCGATGTCATGGGTTCCGCCTCGGTCTCGCCGGCGGACACCCGCCGGGAAGTCGGTCGGGTGTGCCCACGCCTTCCAGCCGCAGGCACGCCCGTCTTCGGGGTCTCCCCTTCTGTCATCGGTGCCTGAGAGCTTCACCTGGCGCGGCTTGCCCCGTGGGCGGAGCGACCCGGTGCGCCGGGCCCCTCACTTTCCAGAGGTGTCTACATCCTCGCGGTCTGGTGGCCTGAGAGATTGGCGGGGAGGCTTGCTCCTTCGGCGTCCGGACGCGGTCCGGGAACCGGGCAACGTCCGGACTCTCCCGCGAGGGATCGTCGACGTCCGTCATGGTAACCAGCCGGAGCCGCCGGCCGTGGTCAGTGCCGGACGATCAGCTGCCGGGCCGCGCCCCAGCTGAGGTTGGGCATCCGCAGCCCGCGACGGCGGGCGTACAACCAGCCGCAGCCGACGGTGGCCAGTAGGCAGATGCCACCGGACACCAGCAGTCCGGCCGGCGCGCCCCAGTGGTCGACGATGGCGCCGACGATCAGCGACCCGAGCGGAGTCCCACCCATGAACACCAGGAAGTACAGGCTCATCACCCGGCCGCGGAAGGCCGGGTCGGTGGTCAGCTGAACGGTGCTGTTGGCCATGGTGTTGAAGGTGACCCCGGTCAGCCCGGTGAGGAACAGCAGCACCAGGAACAGCGGCAACCAGCGGCCGACGCCGAGCACCGCCAGCGCCACCGCAAAGGCACCGGCCGCCCCGAACAGCAGCAGCATCCGGCTGCTGGTGCGCCGGGCCGCAAAGACCGCACCGAGCAGCGAGCCGGCCGCCATGACCGTGTTGAGCAGGCCGTACAGCGAGGCGCCGGAGGTGAAGACATCCTTGGCGTAGGCCGACAGGATGATCGCGAAGTTGTACCCGAAGGTGCCGACGAAGAACACCAGGACGATCGTCCACAGGATGATCGGGTTGCCGGTCGCGTAGCGGAAGCCGGCGCGCAGCTGGCCGCGTCCCCGAGCCGCTCTGGGCTGCGGTTGCAGTTCTCGCTTGCGCATGGCCGTCAGTCCGATCAGCACGGCGCCGTAGCTGATGGCGTTGAAGGCGATGGCGTATCCCGAGCCGACGGCGCTGATCAGGACGCCGGCCACCGCCGGGCCGACCATCCGGGCGAGCTGGAAGTTGCCGGTGTTCAGCGAAACGGCGTTGCGCATCAGGTCCAGCGGCACCAGCTCCGAGACGAACGTCTGACGGGCCGGGTTGTCCACGACGGTGACCAGACCCAGGCCCAGCGCGGCCAGGTAGATGTGCCACACCTGGATGTGGCCGGTCAGGGTGAGGACCGCCAGTACCGCCGCGATGCAGCCCCAAGATGCTCTGGGTGATCAGCAACAGGGTGCGTTTGGAGTACCGATCCGCGGCCAGACCCCCGAAGACTCCGAAGAACAACATCGGCCCGAACTGCAGGGCCGTGGTGACGCCGACCGCGAACGGGGAGTTGGTCAGGGACAGGACCAGCCAGTCCTGAGCGATCCGCTGCATCCAGGTGCCGATGTTGGAGATGACCATGCCGCTGAAGTAGAGGCGGTAGTTGCGGATGCGCAGGGCCGCGAAAGTGCCGACCTTGGCCGGTTTTTCGCTTCGCGGTGGGCCACCGGCCTCCGGTGGGGCGGCGCTGTCCCGGACCGGTTCGGCCTCGCCGCGGTTGTCGCGGAGCGGGTCGCGGGAAAGGCGGGTGGAGCGGGAATCGAGAGCTGAAGTGACCGTTGGGGAGGGAATGTCGGCTTTGGGAATCGTCGTCACGTGTCTTCGTTTCGTCGTCGTTCGTCGCTGCGCTGTCGATTTGATCTGAGGAATGGATCTGGGGAATGGATGCATGGTGGAATGGATCAGAGCAATGGGCTCTGGAGATGGATCAGTCGAGTTCAGCAAGTCGGCGGAGGGCTTCCGCGGCGGCCCCGATGAGCTGCTGTTCGGCCGGACTGAGTTGAGCCAGCTTGTCCGTGAGCCACTGCGTGCGGATCTCCCGCGTGCGCTCCGCGTAGTCGTCGCCGGCCGGTGTTCGGAACAGCAACACTTGGCGCCGGTCGCTCGGATCGGGCTCGCGGCGCAGGAATGCGCGATTCTCAAGTCGTTCGATGATCTTGGTCATCGAGGGCGGCTGGACATGCTCCGACCTGGCGAGTTGGCCCGGGGTGGCCGGGCCCTTGCCGAGCTGGCCGAGCACCGCCGCCTCGGATGCGGACATGTCCGCACCCGCCTGCTGGTAGCGCATGCGGCGGGAGAGCATGAGAATCCCGCGGCGCAACGTGGCGACGGAGTCGTGGTCGAGCGCGGCGGTCCGGCCGGCGACGGACGGGGCGGGAGCACTCATATCGTTAGTTTACCTCACAACTGCTGAGGCGAACTAACGATATGCCCAGATTTTTGACGGCGGAGTGGACCAGGGACAGCGGCCGGCCGTCAGCCGGCGTTGCGGGCCTGGCGGCGGCGGGACAACTCGTCCTGCTGGACCTCCACAAGGTGACCATCGGTGACCCGCTCGGCCGGGAAGGCCGCCAATCGCCCGGTGATCTCCCGCATGGTGCCGCTCACCGCGATGCCGAACACACCCTGGCCGCCCTGCAGCAGATCCACGATCTCTTCGGGCGACATGCACTCGTACACCGTCGCGCCGTCGGAGAACAGGGTCACGCCGGCCAGGTCCTCCACGCCGCGCCGACGCAAGTGCTCCACCGCGACCCGGATGTTGTGCAGGGAAACCCCGGTGTCCAGGAGTCGCTTGACGACCTTGAGCACCAGCACGTCCTTGAAGGAGTACAGCCGCTGGGTGCCGGACCCACTCGCGTCCCGAATGGTGGGAACGACCAGGCCGGTGCGGGCCCAGTAGTCGAGCTGGCGGTACGTGATGCCAACCACCTGACAGGCGGTTGTCCCCCGGTACCCAACGTAATCGTCCGGGCACGGCGTCATTGGGGAACAGCGCGCCCTGTACGGCAGCCGGTCGGGCGCCCTGGGTGCTCTCGACCACGAGCGCCACCTTTCTCCAGCCATCGGACCGGACAAGCGGCCGTCTCCGCGCGGACACTCCGGCTCTACGCCGCTCGCACCCACCTTGGTCGCCGACGAATCACATCGACGTTACTCGTTTCGACGGTAGGCCGCCCGAGGGCGGAAGCAACGCTCATCCCCGGCGTGTCCTCAACCTCGACCTCAGGTCGAGACTCGGACGGACTCTGTCGATGCACCAAACCCCGGCGCCCGGTGCGAGGATCGCTTGCCACGCCCGCACCCGGAGGCGTGCGGATCAGGGCTTGCCGCCGCCGAAATCCTCGGGCGAGACCGAATCCAGGAACTCGCGGAAACGCTCAACCTCTTCCTCGGCGTTCTCGGCCGACCTCGTCCGAGTCCGCCGTCGCGTCGCCTTCCGGCGAACCGCTCTCCGGCGACCACCACGCCGGCCTCGTCCAGCACCGCCTCGGCGACAAGACCGGGACGTCCTGCCGCACGGCCAGAGCCACCGCGTCGGACGGGCGCGCGGACACCGTGGTGCCGTCGTCGAAGGCCAGCTCGCCGAAATAGGTGCCCTCGCGGAAGTCCACCACCCGCACCTGCACCACCTTGCGGCCGAGGGCGGCGATGACATTGCCGAGCAGATCGTGGGTCAACGGACGGGCCGGGCGCATGCCCTCCATGTGCATGGCGATGGCGTTGGCTTCCACCTGGCCGATCAGGATGGGCAGGCTGCGCGGTCCGGACAACTCGCCCAGCAGCAGGATCGGCTGCTGATTGGTCAACTCGACCCGCACGCCGACGATGCGCATTTCGATCATCCCGGTGAGCCTTTCTCCCGCACGCGTGCCGGGCGGCCCGAGGTCGATCGCACCGCGGGGATCGGGCCGACACCCGCTCTCCGGCAACGCTACATGGGAAGCCGCGAGCAAGGCAGCGGCCAGCCAGGCACCATCCGCAGCGACCGGCGGTCGCGTGTTGGTCCGGTGATCAGTGGCCGAGTTCGCGCCGCAAGCCGGCCTTGACAAGCAGCCCGTGCAGCCGCACGGCGACCGCCGCGAGCTGCGCTGCCTCCGTGCCGGCCCGCTCGCGGGCGTCGGGGTCCCGCTGCCGGGCCTGCGCCGCCACCAGCTGCGCGATCAGTACGGATTCCCGGTCCGCCGCGGTCCGGAAGGGCCGCAGGTGCCGAGGCTCCAAGCCGGCGGCCAAGCAGCTCGGCCACCGTACGGGCGGTCAGCACCGCCTCCGCGTCGTAGAAGCCGCCGTGGCTGGGCATCACCAACCCGTACTGTTCCAGCTCGCGCAGATCGCCATTGGTCAATCCGGTCTCGGCCAGCAGCTCGGACCGGTTCATCCGGACGTCCACCGGCGTCGGGTTCAACCCAGCCGCTTCCGGCAAGGAGGCCACCGCCACCGCGCGCGGCAGCCTCGGGCTGGGAGTAGCCGGCTCCAGCCCGCGATCAACGGCGTCGAGCTGCTCCTTGATCACCTTCAAGGGCAGGTAGTGATCGCGCTGAGCGGCCAAAACGTATTTGAGGCGCTCGATGTCGTAGGGGCTGAACTGCCGGTACCCGGCCGGTGTGCGCACCGGGGTCACCAGCCCCTCGGACTCCAGGAACCGGATCTTGGAGATCGTCACATCCGGGAAGTCGGGCTTCAGCCGGGCCAGGACGCTGCCGATGCTGGCCGTGCTCGTGCCACCGGTGGTGGACGAGCGGCTCCCCGACGTCACGGATCGACCGGGCCCGGAGCCGTTCACCGACCCGTTCTGCTCAGGGGCGGAGTTCCCCAGCGCCCCGACGTGCCCGTGGGCCGGATTCCCGAGGGAGCCGCCCTGATTCGGGGGCGGGTCCGCGAGCGACCCTCCCGCCGCTGTCATGAGCTGCGGGCACCCTCGTTCTGCGTGCCCGACAGGAACACCAGGCGGAATTTGCCGATCTGGACCTCGTCACCGTTGGTCAGAACCGAGGACTCGATCGGTTCTCGGTTGACGTAGGTCCCGTTCAGCGAGCCCACATCGGACACCTGGAAGCCGCTGCCGGTGCGCCGGAACTCGGCGTGCCGACGCGACACCGTCACGTCGTCGAGGAAGATGTCGCTCTGCGGATGCCGGCCGGCGGTGACCAGGTCCTTGTCGAGCGAAAACCGCGACCCGGCGTTGGGGCCCCGCTTGACCACCAGCAACGCCGAGTCTGCGGGCAGCGACTCGATGCCGCCCAGGCCGACGGCCTGCTCGGAGGTGTCGCCGAACATGTTGGCCGGGAATACCGTCGTCGTGTCGGACGAGACCTCGGGGCGGCGAGCGCCGGTGGCCGGCGATTCCAACCCGAACGGGCCACTTGTGGTCACTGGAACTCCTTCAACCAAGACGATTTGGTACCGAGGGGCTGGGTCGGACGGACCCGCACCGGTGGCCTAGACCGTACCGCGCGCTGGCCGGGGAGCCGACTCGTCATGGGTCAAGAGGCCCCGAATGGCCGACCGGTTTCCCAGTCGGCGTCCGGCAGTGCCGGGCCGATCAGCCTTCTCCGATGACTTCGGCATAGGCACCGGCGTCCAGGAGATCCGAGAGCTCCCCGGGGTCCGAAAGCCGGATCTCGAACATCCAGCCGTCCCCGTAGGGGTCTGAGTTGACCAGTTCCGGGTGCCCGTCGAGCCCTTCGTTGTGAGCCACCACCGTGCCGCTGACGGGCGCGAAGATGTCGGACACGGATTTGGTGGACTCGACCTCGCCCACCGAGTCTCCGGGCGTGACGTCGCTGCCGATGTCCGGCAACTGCACGAAAACGATGTCGCCCAGCGAGTTCTGGGCGTAGTCCGTGATGCCGATACGCACCACCGGATCGTCCGACTCACCGACCGAGCGGATCCACTCGTGGTCGCTGGTGTACTGCAGATCCTGCGGAATCACCGGCTGGCCTTTCGTTGCGGATCCCCGACGGCGAGCTTCGGCTGCCGGCGGCCTCCCTGCGGCGCGGCCCGCGGGGGGCGGGTCGGACAGGTGACGCCGGTGGCAGCGCCCGGGGTGTGGGAGAAATGTACCCGGCTACCCCGTCGGAGCCAGCGGGGTGTTCTTCAGAACCCAGCGCACCTGCTTGAGATAGAGCCATCCCGACCAGAAGTACAGCGCCAGGCCCCAGATGGTGAAGGCGATGCTGGTCGGCAGGGCCAGCCTGGACCAGAACGAGTCGCCCTGGGCCAGGAGCAGCAGCGGGAACGCATAAAGCAGACAGAACGTGGCGGCCTTGCCCAGATAGTGGACCGGCAACGCGACGTACCCGTGCCGCCGCACGAGCCGCAATCCCACGGCCAGCACCAGATCGCGGGAAACGATCAGCGCGGCGACCCACCAGAACAGGAATCCCCGGAGAACGAAGGCGACCAGCGTGGCGAAGATGTACAGCCGGTCGGCGGCCGGGTCCATCAATTCGCCCAGCCGGCTGAACTGGTTGAGGAGGCGGGCCAGCTTGCCGTCCAGCCAGTCGGTGATGGCGCTGGCGGTGAGCACGGTGAGTGCCCAGCCGTCGTGGTGCGGCGTCGCGATCAGCAGATAGAGGAACAGCGGCACACCCAGCAGCCGCAGGAACGACAGCAGGTTGGGGATCGTCCAGATCGGTCCGAGCGGCTTCTTCTCTTCGCCTCGGAGGTCCGCGGGGGGCGCGCCGGTCGCCGAGTCCGGTGACGCGGGTTCGGTCATCGCCGCAGCACCAACGACCCGTAGGCGGCGGCCGTGCAACCGTCCACGATTCCGCCGCCCAGCAGCAACTGCCGGAACTCGGTCTCCGAGACCCATTGCGAGGTCATATCCGACTCGGTGTCCTCCCTGGCCGTCGGCCCGGGGGTCAGATCCGTCGCGTGGAAGATGTCGTAGGCCTGGCTGCAGTAGCCGATGGCTTCGTAGAACCGGCCGAGGTGACGCCAGTTCCGGGCCCGGAAGCCGGTCTCCTCCGCCAGCTCGGCCTGGGCGAGGTCGAGCGGCGTGCCGGACCGGCCGGGCGGGAACCCGCCCTGCGGGAACTCGAGCGAGCGCCGGCCGATCGCGTACCGGAACTGCTCGACCAAGTGAAAGCCGCCGTTCTCCTCGGCGATGACCATGGCGAAATCGTTCTTGTCGACGACGCTGTAGATGCCGCTGACCCCGTCATCGCGGACGAACTCGTCCTCGCGGAGGGTCAGCCATGGATTGGCATAGGCCACCCGGGTGGACACCTGCCGCATCACCGGAGGGTCTTCGGTCCGGTCGACGCTGGTCAAGACGGATCTCCGGTCAGCACCGCGCCGTCGTGGATGTGCCCCGGCGATCCGGCCTCGTCCACCACTACGCGGCCGCGCACCGTGACATCGGCTCCGAACGTCCAGTCCCCTTGCACCGTCAGCGATTCCGCCTCGACCAGGGAGGGCGCGCCCTGGGGAAAGCGGGCGTCGAAGTCCCCGATGAGTTTGTACGGCTTGCCCAGAACGGCAAGTGGTGCCCGCTGCCGTCCGGCCGCCAGGCGCATCTCGGCCGCGTCGGTGAGCTGGTAGGCGTCGGAGCGGATGACGAGCAGGTCGCTGGTGGCTTTCACCGCCAGGAAACGAGCCCGCTCCACCTCGACGGCCACAGCCCCCTCGAACACCGAGATGGCCGCGCCCATGGCGGTTTCGATCTGGATGACCTCGGGCGAGGAGTCGTCGGTCGGATCCACCGTCTTGACATTGCGGATGATCGGAAGCGGCAAAACGCCGCCGTTCTGATCCATGGTGGCTTCCAGGGCCGGCAGGTCCAGCCACAGGCTGTTCGAGTTGAAGAAGCGGTGGCGGTTGATGTCCTGGAAGGCGTCGACGTCCTCGGGGGCGGTCTGCGCCGACTCGCGCAGCACCAGGCCGCCGTCGGACTTCCGGCGCGCCAGGTGGCCGCCCTTGCGGTCGGCAGCGGTTCGCCGGCAGTACTCGGCCCCGAAGGGCGCGTGCGAACCGGCGAACCAGGCGGCCAGCCGGGGGTCGGGCCGGGCGCCCAGATTGTCGGAATTCGAGACGAAGGCATAGCGATAGCCGCGGTCTATCAGGGCCCGGAGCACCCCCGAACCGACCAAGGCGGGATACAGGTCGCCGTGCCCGGGCGGACACCACTCCAGCGCCGGGTCAGCCGGCCAGGCGACCGGGGTCAAATCGTCGGAACGCAGCTTCGGTTCCCTATTCTGGAGGAATTCCAGCGGGAGACCGTCGACCCGGAGTTCGGGATACGCCTGCAGCACCCGCATGGTGTCGGCCGCGGTCCGGAAGCTGTTCATCAGCAGCAAGGGCAGGTCGACTCCGAACTGCTCGCGGAGGCCCAGAATCTGCCGGGCGATCACGTCCAGGAAGCTCAGGCCGTCGTGCACCGGGAGCAGTGATTTGGCGCGATCCATTCCCATGGACGTGCCGAGGCCGCCGTTCAGTTTGATCACCGCGGTCCGGGCCAGTGCCTCGCGGGCGGCGTCTTCGTCGAATTCGAGATCCGCCAGCCGCGGGAGTTCGTCGACGGGCTCCAACTCCGTCTCGGCCAACAGGCCGGTTTCGCCGGCGGCGAGTTGGGCGTAGGCGCGCTCGAAGGCGGCGATGGCCGCTGGGTGCGCACCATCGTCCTTCAGGCGGGCTCGGGCCAGGTCGAGTCCGGCAGCTGCGGGCATGGGCGCGAGTGTAGAGCGCGCCTCGGCGGCTGCCGTGGCCGCGCGGGACCGCCCGTTGTCCTCAATCCGCGGCCGTGCCCCGGTAGTGCTCGAAGATGAGATTCGTTTCGGTGTGGGCCACTTCGGGATGAGCCGACAGCGCGTCGACGACGAATTCCCGCACCGCGGCAGTGTCGGCGACAGCGATGTTGACCAGGAAGTCGTCGGCCCCGCCCAGGAAATACACGTCGACCACCTCCGGCCGGCGCCGAATGCGATCCAGGAAGGCCAGCATCCGGTCCCGGGCCCCGGCCCGCAGCCGAACCGCGATCATGGCCCGCAGCGGCCGACCCAGCGCCGCCGGATCGACATCGGCATGGAAACCCCGGATGACCCCGGAATCGCGCAGCTGCCGGATTCGGTTCAGACAGGTCGACGGAGCAATCCCCACCGCCTCGGCCAGGGCGTTGTTCGGCAAGCGGGCGTCGGCGGTCAGCAGGCGTAGCAGCTGCCGGTCGATCTCGTCGATTCGACGAGGCGCGGGAAGCGCGCGGCCCGGTCCTCGAACTTCGTGCGCCGCAGCCGCCGTCATCCTGCCGCTGGGTGTAGCTCGTTCGGTGGTGCGGGCCATTCCAAAATGATATTCGGACGTCTTCCCTGGGCTCGACGCAAAGTTCAGAATAGTTGGCACAATCAGCCCAATGACAGCTCACTGAACCGAAGGAAAGCCCATGCGTATCGGCGTGCCCGCAGAGGTCAAGAACCGCGAGTACCGGGTCGCGCTGACGCCGGCCGGAGCTCACCACCTCTCGGCCGCCGGACACCAGGTCCTGGTGCAGGCCGGCGCCGGCGCCGGCTCCCGGATCTCCGACGCCGAGTACGAGGAGGCCGGCGCCAAGATCGTTCCTGATGCGGCCAGCGCATGGGGCGACGCGGACATGGTCGTCAAGGTCAAAGAGCCCGTGGCCTCCGAATACGGCTACCTGCGCGACGACCTGGTGCTCTTCACCTACCTCCACCTGGCCGCCGACCGGCCGCTGACCGAACGGCTGCTGGCCGCCGGAACGACCTCGGTCGCCTACGAGACCGTGCAATTGTCCGATCGGTCGCTGCCGCTGCTGGCCCCGATGAGCGAGATTGCCGGCCGGATGGCTCCGCTCGTGGGCGGGTACCACCTGATGCGCAACGAAGGCGGCCGCGGCGTCCTGCTGGGCGGTGTGCCCGGTGTCGACAACGGCAAGGTCGTCGTTCTCGGGGGCGGCGTCGCCGGTGCGCACGCCGCCACCATCGCGCTGGGCATGCGCGCCGAGGTGACGATCATCGACCTGTCGCTGCCCACCCTGCGGCGCCTCGATCTGCAGTTCCATGGGGCGGCCCGGACGATCGCCTCCAACGCGTACAACATCGCGGCGGCGGTCCGGGATGCGGACCTGGTGATCGGGGCCGTGCTGATCCCGGGGGCCAAGGCCCCGAAGCTGGTCACCAACGAACTCGTCAGCTCCATGCGCGAGGGGTCGGTGCTGGTGGACATCGCCGTCGACCAGGGTGGTTGCTTCGAGGACACCCGCCCGACCACGCACGACGACCCGACCTTCCGGGTGCACGGCTCGGTGTTCTACTGCGTGGCCAACATGCCCGGCGCCGTCCCGCGCAGCTCCACTTTCGCGCTGACCAACGCCACGCTGCCCTACGTCGGGGCGCTGGCCGAACACGGCTGGCGGGCGGCCCTGTCCGCGGACCCCGCCCTGGCTCTCGGACTCACGACGCACGCCGGTCAGCTGACCAACGAACCGGTGGGCCAGGCGCACAAGATCTCGGCGGTGACCCCGGCGTCGCTACTCGCCTGACCGATCCCCCGCTCAGGAAACTGCCGCCCACCGCTCTCGCGGGTGGGCGGCAGTTTTCGTTCGGCCCGGTCAGGCCAGAGCGGCGTCCAGGGTGATGGTGACGGCAGCCAGGGCTTTGGAGATCGGGCATCCGGACTTGGCGGCGTTGGCCGCCTCCTGGAAGGCACCCTCATCAAGCCCGTCGACCTGACCGCGCACGGTCAGCTTGATGCCGGTGAGCCGAAAGCCGCCGGCCGGATCCGGGCCCAGGGTCACCGCGGCGTCGGTGATCAGGCTCTTCACCGTGCCGCCACGGGTGGTCAACTCGTTGGACAGGGCCATCGAATAACAGGACGAGTGCGCGGCGGCCACCAGTTCTTCGGGGCTGGTGACCCCGCCCGCGTCGTCCGCGGCCCGCCGCGGAAAGGACACGTCGTAGCTGCCGACGCCGGAGCTGGACAGGGTGACCTTCCCCGATCCGTCCTGCAGGCCGCCGCTCCACTCGGTGCGGGCTGTACGGGTAGGCATCAGTTCTCCTTTCGCGCCGGCCCGGTGGGTCGGCATCCATCACGTCCATTACGTCAGTGCGCTTGCCGGCGCCCGGTGTTTTGACACCCGCGCCGTCGGTCATGGTCGACCCCTGCCCAGCCGTCGGGGCACCCGGGGGTCGGACGAGGCCGCTCCGGCCGCTCCGGCCGCCGACTCTGGACGGCCTTTTTCCGGTTTCTGGCCGACGAATCGGGGGCCGGCTGGCGGACCGGAAGCAGGCACTTCTCTGTCCCGTAGGGGGATCGATGACCGGCACAGAACTGGCGGCACCCACCATGAGCGGTTCAGCTGTGTAGCGCTGTCCAGTCCGGGATGGTGTTCCCGGAGCCAAAGATTCGGTTGCAGACAGCGCCCAACGCCGTCGCGACCGCGGTTTCCTGCGTCGGGGTCAGCGTGATGCTGTGTCCACCGACGAGGAGTGCGGCAGCGGCGGGTACGTCATCGATGCTGGCCGAGACCGAGCAGGTGACGCCGTTGCCATCGGCAGTCGGGGCATAATCGTCCGCTTTGCGATACGCCCGTTCGCCGACACCGCTCAACGGCACCGCTCCTGGTTTGCCGTCCTTCTGGGCCTCATAGCCGAATGTCGGATCCGATGACGGGAAGACGACGACTTCCACAGTCTGGTCTACGTCAGCGTTGTTGAAGTCGCACCGTTGACCGTTGTGGTCGGTGCCTGTCGGGGTCACGGTGGGGCCGGTCGCCTTATCGGTCATCAGGAATTGCACGTCGGCCGGGGTGAGCTTGTCGCATCTCGCCACGGCTGTCTCGTGGCTGCTGGCCGCGGACAACGTGCCGTCGGCGCCGGCCGTGGCCACGATCGGGGCGGACGCGGTGAGTGACTGCGTGGTTGCCGGAGCGGCGACCGTGGATGTGCTGGCGCCGGAGTTGCTCTGGGAGCAGCTACTGGTGGCCAGGCTGCATGCGCAGATCAGCACCAATGACGTGGCGACGCGGGCGATGACAGCAAATCTCACGGAAAGCTCCTCTGGCGGTACGAGTCGCGATGCACCGCAAGGAGTCCAGCTCGACGCATGCTACTGAGCCTCGGTGCGGGAATCCGGCCAACGGCGAGTGACGTCAACGCAACCAGCCGGCCGCAACAGCTTGGTAATGCCTCGCAGAATGGTCCACGCCGTTCGCGGTCTCCCTCCACAGCCGGTGCACTTGAATCGCGAAACGGTCGGCCACGCCGTGCCACCGGCCGAACGGAACCCAGCGTCCAACGGATGACATGTCCGCGCTGGAAAGAAACCGATCTCGGAACGCATGCGATACCCGGCGAACAAAAACCTTTTACGGTTTCGTCAAGCCTCCCGCGGCCGGGACATTGACCGTCTACGACTCGAAAGGCAAGCCCTATCCCAAGCCTGGGCACATTCCGTGGGCAGGCTGATTCGTCCGGCTGACGAAATCCATTGGCCTGCTTTCCGATCAGCATCCCGGGGCAGGCCCGGAATGGCGCTGCCGGGGCTCGCCGGCAGGAGTGGTCCAGCCGCAAGCCGTGTCGTTTTTGGGCGCGCCACCTACCAACACGGCGTTCGCACACCTCACCGCGGCCCGACGGACCAGGTAGTGTCCTCGACTACCAGTGTTGTCGTGAACGACGACCTCTCGACTCGGGAATTGAGTGCCTTGGGCCGCTTCGACGACGTGTTGGGTGACCAACTCGATGAGCTGGTGCGTCGCCATCACCGTCGCCGGTTGGCGCGTAACGGCCACGCGATCCTGGAGCCGACCGGGAACGAGCAGCACAGCCTGTGGTCAACGGACGGCGGCCCGGTGCGGGCGGGTAACACGGTCGATGTTCTCGTCGACGGCCGCGAGGCGTTGGCCGAGATGGCCCTAGCCATCCGCGATGCCCGCTCCCACATCCATGTGTCCGGATGGCATCTGGAACCCTCCTTCCGACTCGAGCGCCATCCGGACGCCGCGACCGTCCAGGCCCTGCTGGCCGAGCGGGCCGACAGCGTCGACGTTCGGGTCCTGCTCTGGGCCGGCCCTCCACTACCGGCCTTCCGCCCGACTCGCCAAGCGATGCACCGGGTCCGCGATCAGCTCCATGCCGGCTCCCGCATCGCCTGCGCGCTCGATGCCCGGGAACGCACGTTGCACTGCCACCACGAGAAGACGATCGTGATCGATGATGAAATCGCCTTTGTCGGCGGCATCGACCTGACGAACCTGGCCGGCGACCGCTGGGACCGGAATGACTCATCCCGTCCGGACCTCGACCGGCTGGCACGACGTCGCCACCCGCCTGACCGGACCCGTGGTCACCGACGTGGCCGCGCACTTCCGCAGCCGCTGGAACGAGGTCACCGCCCAGCACATCCCCCCGCCGGTGCCCCAACCCAAGACCGGGTCGGTCGAACTTCAGATGCTCCGCACCATCCCGGACGCTACCTACCGTTTCGCCCCCCGCGGCGAATTCTCAATCCTGGACGCCTATTTGCGCGCGCTCGGCTCCGCCCAGGAATTCGTCTACCTGGAGAACCAATTCCTCTGGTCCACCGAAATCGTGGACGTTCTGGTGAACAAGCTTCGCCGGCCGCCCAGCGCGGATTTCCGAATTGTGCTGGTGCTGCCCACCCGGCCGAGCAGTGGTGCTGATACCACGCGTGGGCAACTCGGGCGGCTCCTGGAGGCGGACGACGGCCAGCGACTGCTGCCCGCGACGGTGCGATCACACGAAGCCGGCACGCATGGGCCGATCTATGTGCACGCCAAGGTCGGCATCGTCGATGACCGTTGGCTGACCATCGGATCTGCCAACCTCAATGAACACTCGCTGTTCAACGACACCGAGGTCAACGTGCTCAGCTCAGGACCGGGAGCTGGCCCGGAAAACCCGCCTGCAGCTGTGGTCGGAGCACCTCGAGCGCCCGGTGGACGAGACTCGACGGTCCCCCGGCCGTGGTGATCGACCGGTATTGGAAACCGCTCGTCGGCGACACCGACCCTCGAGAGCCGGCACCGGCCGTGGAACCGGGCCCCACCACCCGGGTGGTCCGGCTACCGGCGATCTCGCGCCGCGCCGAACGGCTGCTCGGTCCCATGCGGGGGCTGCTCGTCGACGGGTGAACTTCCCGGACCGTTCCTCCCAGATGGGCAGTGAACGGTACTTCGCGGACCGATCCATGGCGCCTCGGGGTCGGGCGAGGCGGATTCCCGGGATCGGGGCACGCAGTGGCTCAACGGCACCACCAGAGTCAGGAAAGCCCTCCCAGCAGGCCGCCCAAACCACCCTGCTGGCCACCACCTCCACCACCGGTCAGTTTGGCAATCAGGTCGGCCGGGTTGATCCCGAACTTACCGAGCAGGCCGGCGTGCTGGTCGGTGTCCACCTTGTCCGGCAGCTCCTGAGCAGCCTGGTCCGCCTGGTCGTGCTGGCCGTTGCCGTGCAAGAACTGAAGAATCATGTCTTTGTCGAACGTCATAACTGGTCTCCTTCGAAGGCGTGGAACGAAATCCGGGCCGGTCGTTTGCCCGAGGCCCGATCGTTGGCCGGCGCCTACAGCGGGCCCGCCCGACTTCGGGGTACCCATTTTTCGGCTTCATCCCCGCCTTCGGCGGCAATTTTCGGGTCAGGCCCGACAGCGGTCCCAGCCGCGCCGTAGACGACATACCGAGTGTCAGGTCACGCCAACGCAAGTGACCCAGCCACCGAAGATCGCCGAGACGAGGAGACCAGGACGCTGACTTCCCTGGTCGATCCAGATCCGGCTGGTCAGCAGGATGTTCTACTTGGCGCCGGGCCGCCCGGCCCCGCCGATGCCCAAGGGAAGTGATGGAGCTGTCAGTGATCGCTGAAGATGAATCGACTGAAAGCCGCTGCGCGGCCATCGGACCGGTGCCAGTGGCGTCGTGCACCGGATCGACCGGTTGGCCTCGCATCCTGCGGTTGCGGTCACGGTCCTGGCCGCCGACCTGTGCTGGGTGGCGTTCAGTGTTGCTGTCGACTTCTCGAGTCGGTGGGAGACGATCTTCCAGACTCTGGTCGCCGCACTGACCCTGTGCATGGTCTTCGTGATTCAGCACACCCAAGCGCGCGAGCAGCGAGCGACCCAGCGGAAGCTCGACGAGATTCTGCATGCCTTGCCCCGCGCGTCGAACGCGTTGATCGCATTCGAGGAGGCGTCGGACGCTGAGCTCGACACCGTGCACGAGGCGCACCGGCAGCTCAGACATGACGCCGCAGGGGTCGAGGTGCCACCCGCGTAGTCGGCGCGAAGAAGCCGGCCCGGACGCATCCGCCGACGAACGTCGACCTGCCGCTCAGCGCGCCCAGCTCCTACACCTCATCGGCCGCTCGCCTTGACCGCGCCGATGGCGCCGGCCAGCTGCTCGGCCGTCAAGCCGAAATCCTGCGCGATGCCCCGGAAAGCAGCGGATTCCGGGTCGAGGCCGCCGCCGTTCTGCAGGGTGACCAGCCGGCCGGCCAATTCGGTCGCCTTGGCCCGGCTGAGGTGCAGCGCCGTGGCCAGCGCACCGATCCCCTGGGTACTGGTGAGCAGATTCTGTTCGGCATGCTGCCCAGTGCCCTTGACCGCCGCGGCGGCCGATTTCGCGGATAAGCCGGCGGCGTCGCGCGGCTGGGCCGATGTGTTGGCGGCGCTGGCCCCGGCGGCAGCCTTCTTGATCTCGTCGACGGCCGCAGCCAGCCGGTCCGGCGTCACCCCGGCCCCGGCGGCGATCCGGGAGAATTGTGCTGAGGCTGCGTCGATCGAGCCGTTCTTGGCCAGCGCGTCGAGCTCGGTGGCGACCACATTGGCCCTGTCCAGGCTCAAACCGAGCATCTGCGCGAGCTGTTTGCTGAATTGGGCATCGGACAGACCGACGGCGGCGCTGCCGGCGGGCACGTGGACAGCCGGGGACGTGCTGGCGGGAGCTCGGGTGCTCGTCGTGGTCGCGGCACCCGCCGCCGCTTGAGTCGAGGCGGCCGGCTCATGGTGGTTGGACACGATCAGTGCAGAGGCGGTGACAACGACCGCCACCGCAGCGGCAGCCAGACCGCCGGACACGGCTCGCCGAGTCCGGGTCGAACCCAGCCAGTGATGATCATTGGTCAATTCGATACCGCCCGCGCTTTTGACTGCCTGCAGAGCGTGCAGACGAGCCAGATGCATTTGACGGATTTCCGGCGACAGTTCGACGGGTTCGATCTTGGCGAGCACATCGTCGAGTTCGATCATTTCCTCAGGTCCTTTCGGCAATTCTGGTCGGTACCGGGGACGACTCGAGCGCCGCGAGATGACGACGCGCCCGAGAAAGCGCCCGGGAGAGACGAGAGCGAACGGTTCCCGGTCGGCTGCCGGTGATTCCGGCCACGACCGTGGGCGGAAGCCCCTGCAAGACACAAAGTTGGATCACGTCCTGATCGTCCGGGGCCAGTTTCCGCAGAATGCCGTTCAACAAGGCGACGTAATGACGGTCCTCCGACTGTTCTGCGCATTCCTCGGCGATATCCGGTACATCGGCATACCGGCCGGCGAGTCGGCGGGCCAGTCGGTCGGATGCGGAACGGGCGGAGTGGTACCGGCGCAGCAGGTTGTTCGCCACCCCGAACAGCCACGGCCGCAGCCCGGCGTCCGGGAACACGGTGACCGGGCCGCGGGCGGCAAGGGCGGTCGAGAACACCTCGGCGGTGATGTCTTCGGCGTCGGATCGGGACAGGAGCCGCTGATAGCAGTGGTTGAAGATGGCCGGAGCATGCCGCTCGTAGAGCAGGGTCAGTGCCCCCGGATCACCAGCGAGGACCTTGTTCCAGAGCTCGTCGTCGGAAGGCGAAGCGGCCATCATGCACCATCATCCGAGTAACGCAGTCAGCGTTGCAGGTGGGCGCAAAGAATTCTTGGACTCCGTACGTACTGCCTCACCGGTTGGCCAATCGCACCCCAATCGAGGTGGACGATCTGGCCACACCACCTACCCGCCATGAACCATCTCCCCGGCGTGGGCAGCGATCACTCGGGCAGCTTGAGGGTCCAGCTCTGGGTCTCGGGGACGACGGGCACTGACCCGGAACCCGACATGGAACTGGTCCGCCGTTCGACGGAGCGGCGTTGAAGATTGAAAATGGGCGTCGACTTCATGCCCTCGGCACGAAGCTCCCCGTCTACCCGCGAAGACCATCGGTAGAACAGGGTCCAGATCACGCCGATGACTGCGACCACGATGACCACCGCGACCCAGATCATGTCACCCAAGCT